>NZ_JAOVZN010000009.1 GCF_025717045.1 Flavobacterium sp. SH_e | reverse complement strand
ATCTTTTTTTTCGAAAATTTCTTTTCTCAAATATCATCAGGCTGCCGGAATGTCTAAGAGCGTTTTTCGCCGTTGCGGGTGCAAAAGTAGTCCCTTTTTCCGGTTATCCAAGCTTTTTTCCAAACTATTTCCATTCTTTTTTGCAATTATTTCTTAACTGTCTCATAACGGCAGGTTTACATTTTGAGCTTTCTTGAATGTTTGTGAGTTTTTTCTCTGTTCAACTGCGGTTTTCTTGTTTTACAACGGTTTTGCTTTCTTAATTTTGTGGGGTTTATAGCTTTTCCGCATCTTTTTATATGATTCTCTAGCATTTTAACGGCGCCTTTCAGCCTAAAAGCTTCCTCTGGAAACCGATGCCCTAGCCCCGATAGAAGCGGAAATCCTTTTTATGGCGGGGTTCGCCATAAAAAGATTGAAGCGCATAGCGGGATTAAGCTCCTGATTATTATCAAAATTATAATACTGAAATCCGAATCCCAAACTTTAAAAGGCTTCGACTTCGCTCAGCCAGACAAAACTTTACTCTTAACATATTATATGATATGATTTTATACAATACGTATAAAAAATAAACCCGACAGGTTTTCAAAACCTGTCGGGTCATATTCTGGTTAAATTTTGTTTTAATCGAAACGAATCGCTTTTACTGGAGATATTTTCGTTATTATATAAGACGGTATTAATAAAACTAGAAAACAAATACCTACCGTAAGCAAATTCAATAATAATATATAAATCCAATTTAAATAAACTGGAGCTTGATTTACGTAATAATTTTCAGGGTTTAACTGGATCACTCCAAATTGCTGCTGGATTAGCAACAATGAAATTCCAATTAGATTTCCCCAAAAAAGTCCACGAAGGATTAAATAAAAGGCATTATATAAAAATATTTTACGAACTGACCAATTATTAGCTCCCATAGACTTTAAAATACCAATCATTTGGGTTCTTTCTAAAATAAGAACTAATAAAGCTACGACCATATTAATTGTGGCCACAAGAATCATAACCGCTAAAATGATTATGATATTAAAATCAAACAACTGAAGCCAGTCAAAAATGTAACTGTATTTTTCGACAATGGTTTTAGTATCGAGATTTGAAGATGTTTGTTCGTAAACTTTATTCCCTACTTCTTTAATTGTATTAAAATCTTTGACAAAAATCTCAAATGACCCAATTTGGTCCTCGTTCCACTTATTGATTCTCTGAATATGTCGAATATCACCAATAATATATGTGGCGTCAAAATCTTGAAATCCGGAATTAAATATTCCAGCAATTTTAAATCGGCGACTGTTTGGAAGCTTTCCTTGTTCTTCTTTTATAAAAAAGGTGTTGAATTGATCTCCAACTTTCAAGTTTAGACGATCTGCAAGAAATCTAGAGATAATTACATCTTCATTCAATGCCTTTGTAAAATCAGGCAATTTACCTTCTACAATGTATTCTTTTATATTATTCCAATCGTAATCGGCTCCAACTCCTTTAAATATTATTCCTTCAAATGCATTTTCCGTTCGTATAATTCCTGCTTTGCTAGCCACTGCCTGGATATGACTAACTTCTGGAACTGATTTAAAATTTGGATAAAAATCTTGTTTCTTTGAAATTGGAACTGTTGTAACTTCAGAATTATTATTATCGTAGTTCGAGATAATAATTTGACCATTAAAAGCAGAAACTTTATCCCGAATTTTTTTTTGAAGACCAATTCCTGTTGCCACAGAAACAATCATCATAATCATTCCGATTGCGATCGCAGAAATAGCAATTTTTATAATAGGTGCCGAAATACTGCTTTTATAATCTTTTGCAGTAATAAGTCGTTTGGCTATGAAGTATTCTAAATTCAAATTATGGTTTTTCTTTATGTTTTTTAATTATTCCTTTCTCAAAAATACATCTTAAAAAAGGAAATCAAGATATTCTTGGAAACAATTACCAGTTTTTAGTTATAGTGGCAGTTTCTTTTTCATTTCTTCTACAATATTAAATGCTGCTGGGCAAATTTCAACGTTTTTTAAAGTTAGATTTGAAATCTGATAAAATTTATTTCGATCTGTATGTGGAAATTCTCTGCAGGCCTTTGGACGAACATCATAAATCATACAATAATTTTCATTATCCAAAAAAGTACACGGAACGCTTTTCAAAACATAATCTTTGTCCTCATCAATTCGAAGATATTGTTCAATGAATTGTTGTGGCTTTTGTCTAAAATGTTTCGAAATTCGTTCAATATCTGCCAATGTAAATAGCGGACCTGTTGTTTTACAGCAATTAGCACATTTTAAACAGTCCGTTCTTTTAAATTCAGCATTATGCAAATCCTGCATAATGTAATCTAAATTCTTTGGCTGTTTCTTTTTAAGCTTATCGAAATACTTTTTATTCTCGTTATGCTTATCTTTGGCTAACTTACTTAAGTTATTTAAAATCTGTTTCAAGTTTAAAATTTAAAGTTGATCTGCAAAATTAAACAACTTTGAACTTGAAACCTTAAACTTTACACTAAAACAATGAAAGATCTTTTTGGGAAAGCGATATTTGATTTTTACACCAAAAATTCACCACAGGATATTATTACTGAAACTTCGATTTCTGAGGAAGACGAAATGAGCGTTGAATATCTTTTTCGCAATTATAATGAAATGCCAAAAATTGAACAAAAGGCTTTACAACTGGCAAAAGGAAAAATATTAGACGTAGGATGCGGAGCTGGAAGCCATACTCTTTCATTGCAAAACGAACGCAATTTGGATGTAACTGCCATTGATATTTCAGAAAAAGCAATCGAAACTTGCCTACTTCGAGGAATAAAAAATGCTAAAGCTGAAAATATTCTAGATTTTGAAGGAGAAAAATTCGATACTATTTTACTTTTAATGAACGGAACTGGTATTTTTGGCCAATTAAAAAACTGCAATACCTATTTAACTAAATTAAAATCGCTTTTAAATCCTGGAGGACAAATTTTAATTGACAGTTCTGATATCATTTATATGTTTGATGAAGATGAAGATGGCGGAAAATGGATTCCGTCTGAAAATGATTATTATGGGGAACTTGTTTTCAATATTAGCTATAAAGGAGAAAAAGAAGAACCTTTTGATTGGTTGTATTTAGATTACAACACGCTTCAAAATGCAGCAATTTCGAATGGTTTTAATTGCGAACTTGTTCTTGAAGGCGATCATTATGATTATTTAGCGAAACTTTCCATTTAAAACAAACCATAAAAACCTATGAAAGAATTAGATTTAGAGAAATTAAAATATCCCATCGGAAAATTTATTGCTCCGGAAAATTATTCAACAGAGTATCTTTCTGAAAGAATTAAAGAAATTGAAGCTCTTCCAGAAAAATTAGCAAAAGAAACCATTCATTTAACTGATGAGCAATTGGATACTCCATATCGTCCTGATGGCTGGACCGTGAGGCAAGTCATTCATCATTGTGCTGAGAGCCACATGAACTGCTATATTAGAATTAAATGGGCATTAACAGAAAATAATCCTGTTATTAAAGCTTATGATGAAGTTCTTTGGTCTGAATTAAATGATAATTTAACCATGCCTATTCAACCGACTTTAGATTTACTTAAAGGCCTTCATTTTAGATTAGGCTATATTATGAGAAATTTATCTGAATCTGATTTAGAAAAAACTTTTATCCATCCTTCCGATAATTCAGAAAACAAACTAAAAAAGATTATAGGATCTTATGCTTGGCATGGAAATCATCATTTAGCCCACATTACCACTTTAAAAAATTATAAAAACTGGAAATAATTGATTGACTATTTTTTACACAGTGTGTACTCACAATAAACAAAAAATCTCTTCGCTTGAAGAGATTTTTTTGTTCTATGGAATATTAAGATACTTATGTGTTTGTAATGAGACCCTCCATTTTGGATTATTCATAACATAATCGACAATCAATGGAGTCATTTCTTCTTTTTTGCTCCATTCAGGCTGAAGGAATAAAATTGCATTATCGTTTACTAATTCTGCCTGTTCTTCTGCAAAAATAAAATCGTGTTTGTTGTAAATGATCACTTTTAGCTCGTGCGCATTGTCATAAACCGTTTGCGTAGGTAATTTATTCTTTTTCGGAGAAAGACAAATCCAATCCCAAGTTCCTGATAACGGAAAAGCACCAGAAGTTTCAATATGAACTTTTAAATTTCTTTCTTTTAAACGTTTTGTTAGAAGAGTCATATCCCAAGACAAAGGCTCTCCACCAGTTACAACAACTGTATCAGCATACTTTGCTGCATTATCCACAATTAAATCAATACTTGTTGGTGGATGAAGTTCGGCATTCCAGCTTTCTTTCACGTCGCACCAATGACATCCGACATCGCATCCTCCAATTCTAATAAAATAAGCAGCTCTTCCTGTATGTGAACCTTCCCCTTGAATGGTATAGAATTCTTCCATCAAAGGAAGCATAGCTCCTTTATTTACTTCTAATTGTATTTCTTTTGGTAACATTTTAATATTTTAAGAGTGCAAAGATAGTCAATAATATACATAACAAAAAAAACCGATAGCTTTTGAACTATCGGTTTTCGTTTATTTTAAAAATCTAAATTATTTTAAAGATTTTAAAGATTGTGTAGCGTAAGCATTTGCTGGATCCAACACTAAAGTTTTGTTGAAGTATTCAATAGCTTTTGCTTTGTCAGTATTAGCGTAACTAGCTGCTATATTGTTGTAAGCTTCAATAAATTTAGTTTTTACTGCTGGTTTAGCTAACTCATCAGCACCTTTAGCAGTAATTTTAGTTACATAATCTTCGTAGTTTTTAGTCATTACATCATCTTTTTCTAACAATCTGTTGATTCTTGCTTTGTATAAGTAAGCCTCATCGTAATTTGGAGATGCAACTAAAATTTTATCGAAAGTAGCTTCTGCTTTTGCTAAAGCGGCAGCATCTGGAGCTCCGGTAGTTTTATTTACGTTTGCATAGTAAACAGAGATACCGTAGTAAACACTGTCATCTAAATAGTTTTTAGATTCTGAGTTGCTAGCTCCAAGTTCGAAAATAGAAGCAGCTTGTAAATATTGTTTTTTACCAAATAAAGCTTTTCCGAAATCAGCTAATTCTTCAACTACTAAAGGTTCCATTTCTACTGCTTTTTTAATATCTGCAAGACCTGCATCAAAAGCAGTTTGCTCTACATTTCCAGCTGCATCAGTTCCTTTTTTAATTTTAGAAAGACCTAAGTATAAATAATCTCTTCCAATTACTTTATTTGATGGAGTTTTGATATAATCCTCGATAGATTTAATAGCTACATCTACGTTTCCGTTTTCGTATGCTGCGTAACCTAAATATCTAAAGATTCTAGGATTAACTTTATCTTGAGCAATCATTTTGTTCGCAACAACTTCTAAGTTTTTGTAGTCTTTTACTAAAACTAAGAAATCTGCGTGACGCATTTTAGAATCAAGAGAGTAATCTGTTAAACTTAAATACTTCTCGTAGTTTGTAATTGCATTTTGTAAATTAACTTTAGAAGTAGAAGGCTTGTTTCTTGCCCATTTGTAATATGTTTCAGCAAGTTCTCTGTAAACTGGTCCATAATTAGCATCTAATGCAATAACTTCATTGAAAGATTTAATAGCTTCATCATACGATTTTGCACCTTTCAATAAAACTCCTAATTGCATTTTAGCTCTTAACAAAGTGTTGTCAGCTGTAAAAGCATCACGGTAAGCTTTGTAAGCATCGTTTTGATTGTTTGCTCCGTAGTAAGCATCACCAATAGCCAAAAGTGCTTGAGCATTTTGAGGATCAACTAATAAAGCACGTTTTAAAACATCAATAGCATTTTTATAATCTGGATTCTCAGAGTTCATGTAAGCTCTAGCGATATAAATAAATTCATTTACATCTTTTTTCTTCATGTCTTTAGTAGCTAAAGCAAAATTTGCTTGAGCCGCAGCTGTATTTTTGGCATCAAGATCTAACTGACCTAAACCAATGTAGTTTAAGTTTTTCTTATCTGAAGCTTGTAATCCATTATTGTAATAGATTTTAGCAGAATCTACAACAGATTGATTTAAATAAACATTTCCTAAAACAAAATTTGCCTCACCATCAGATGGTTTAGATTTGATGATTGATTTAAGCATTGTTTTAGCTTTATCAAATTGCTCTGCATCAATTGCTTTTTTTGCTTGGTTGATATCTTGCGCTTTTGCCGCCGTAGCCGAGGCAACTAGTGCAAGACCTAAAATTTTAAATTTATTCATCTTTTTATCGTAATTAATTTATTCTTTATCTTTTATAATTTCACTTCTAATTTTAAGTTTTCGCCCAGGAGTTTTATATGGCAGTAAACCTGATTTCAAAACTATACGCTGACCGATGTCTCCTGCGATGAATGAAGCAAACCCCATTCCTAGACCAGAATAGCCTTGACAATTGATAATAAACAAATCACGTGCCAAAGGATATTTTCCAATCTCTAAGTCATTTTGAGTAGGACTATAATACTCATTACCATTCAAACCTTTAACATAAAGGACATTAATCTTATCTATAGCCTCTGTCATGTCAGGGGTTGGCTGATAAAACCAATTAATACCAATGACACCGATCATTCCTTCATTTTCTGAAACAAATTTGATTACTTCATTATTTGTTTTAAATGAGAAAACTCCAGATTTAGGTATCTCATTCACTTTCGCTAATTCCTTCATGTAACGAACCGTACTTGAATTAGGATTATCAAAAACAAGGCCTTTAATTTTGCTATCTTTTTTACCTTGCATAAAATCAATCACACTTTTCAACGCAATAAGCGTATCATTATTGTTCTTGCTTGAAATAAATGCAATCGCATCTTTAGCGAAAGGCGTAACTCGAGGTTTTATTTTACTTTTATCAAAGCGAGCTAGCTCGTCTTTTGTTAAATTTCGTGTGGTAATTACAACTTTAGCCTTTTGATTTAGCAAATCATTAATTACTTCTGCTTCAGATTTTGGCTTAACTGTAATTTTTGCATCATAGTAAGTCCCTTCAAAAACAGCAACCTGATCATCTACGATTTGTTTTACCGTTTCATCGACAGTAATATCAAGTGATCCTTTTAAAATTGTTTCTTTTTCAGTTTCACTTTTGCTTTTTTGGTTACACATGGCAAACAAAAAGACAAAAACTATCAAACCTAAAGCCTTACTATATTTCAACATGATTATTCTTCTTTTGAATTAATTAATCTTAAAAATCTTATTCCCGAATATACAATTAATAACCCACCAAAGGCATATCGATATTTTGGTTCCATATTTAATGGTAATTTTTCCCAAAACATGATCATCAAACCAAGTATAAGATAAATTAAAAAAAACAGTATTCCTAAAACAAGAAGAAATCGCTCTTTGAGCGATTTCTTCTGAATATTATTAAGCATATCTTTTAACATTATTCTGCAGATTGAATAGTAATAGGCAGAGAGTAAAGTACTCTAACTTTTTTACCATTTTGCTCGCCGGGAGTCCATTTTGGACATTTTTTAAGAACACGAATTGCTTCTGCTCCTGTTCCGTAACCGATATCTCTTAAAACTTTAATATCTGTTAACGACCCGTCTTTTTCAACTACAAACGTAACGTAAACTTTACCTTTTAAACCTTCTTCTTCTGGAGTTTTGTAATTGTTTCCTACGAATTTGTAGAATTTATCAATTCCTCCAGGGAAATCTGGTTTTACCTCGATACCAGCTGTGTTATAAACATTGTTATCTTCTTCTACTACTTGAGAAACAGGTCCTGTTCCTACTGGTTCATCTACAGTTAATACTGCATCTGGATCTCCTTTAATAGTTTCAGCTCCAACTTTTTTGTCTTTTAAATCCACAATTTTTGGTGGATCCTCAGTAACTTCTTCAGCTTTTGCAACCACAGGTTTAACGAATTTAACCTGATCCACTTTTGGTGGCGGTGGCGGTGGTGGTGGCATGTTAGGCTTAACTTCCTCTTTTTTAGGAGGCAATTTTACCGCAGCCATCTTAA
This sequence comes from Flavobacterium sp. SH_e, assembly GCF_025717045.1. Lineage (GTDB taxonomy): Bacteria > Bacteroidota > Bacteroidia > Flavobacteriales > Flavobacteriaceae > Flavobacterium. The sequence continues at coordinate 69,647 of NZ_JAOVZN010000009.1, read as the reverse complement.
CCTCTTTAATCTCTTCTTCTTCTTTAGAGTCTGGCAACAAACTCGCAACAAGAGGAGCAGCAATAGCAGCACTAAAGATAAGAGAACCAATAACAAGTGCTTTCACAGTTGTTTTTCCGTTTGATTTTCTCAGCTCGTATGCTCCATATATCTTATTACGCCCTTCGAATACGATATCAAGCCACTGATTTTTTATAATATCTAATTTCATACTTCTTGATTTTTAAGTCGATAAAACTAAGATTGCTCTTATTTTTTATCTATCACTTTTGTTTCTTCTGGTGTAAACTCAGGAACAATCGCATATGTATCAACTCCAGTGATAGCCATTTCGTCCAAAATATCAACCAAATTACGGTAATTTGATTTTTTTGTTGGTTTAATGATCACAATGATTCCGTTTTTAGGTTTCCCTAAAGCTGCAGAATAAGCCAAAACATTTTTCTTTTGTTTTAGCAATTCTCTACGGATACCATCTTTACCATATGCAATATCTTTCGGCCCTACCTTAGGACTAGCCAATAAACCCATATAATAAACCATTTTATTGTCAGCACCTAACATAACAGTCATAGTACGATTCTCATCAACTTTAACTGGTTTCTCTTTCGTCTCGTCTGGGTTTTTATCTGGAAGAGACAAATCCATCGATTGAGGTTTTGACAACGAAGTAGTTAACATAAAGAATGTGATCAATAAGAATGCCAAATCCACCATCGCTGTTAAATCGACTTTCGAATTCTGCTTTTTACTTCTTACTTTACCGCCTTTACCACCACCGCCGTCGCCAGTATTTAATTCAGCCATTTTAGTGTATATTTTTTAATTAAAAGTCTCTTCCTCTTTTACCTGTAACTAAGTTAAAGGAATTGATTTTCTGATCTTGTAAAATATCCATAATTTTTTTGATTCTTGGATATTCTTCTTTAGCATCTCCTTTAATCGCAATCTGCAATTCTTTGTTATCCAGATCAATTGTAGCTCTTCTAGAAATTAAAAGCCATTCTTTTAATTGATTATCTAACGAATCTAATGGAATTCCAGGTTGGTTTGCTTTGGTTCTGTCCGCCGCTTTCATATCAATGATTTGCTTTAAACCTGTAATTGGCACACCAAAATCATCCATAAGAGCAAATTTGGTTTTATCTTCTTCTGAAAATGTTACACCATATTTTGCACCCATACCCTCAAGAGTTCTTTTACGAACTTCTCTACCTTTGATGTCAAAAAATACTTTTCCTTTTCCTACCGTAATAATAGCCAAATCAGTATCTGGCAGCTTACTTATTGCAACAGAAGCAGGCATATCTACAGGTAGTGCCTCAGGCACTTTAGCAGTCGCGGTTAAGATAAAGAACGTAAGCAAAAGGAACGCTACGTCACACATCGCAGTCATATCTGTCGATGTAGACTTCTTTTTCATTTTTATTTTAGCCATTATCTTTTATTTTATTTTTTTGATATAAAATCAAAAATTAATTATTGTCTTAAACTTCCTCTGAATTTTCTGTAAGTATTAACGATTGTAGTACCAGCCTCATCGATAGAGTAAGTTAAATCGTCAATTTTAGCAGTAAAGAAGTTGTAAGAAACAATTGCTAAGATAGAAGTAGAGATACCTGTTGCAGTGTTGATAAGTGCCTCAGAGATACCTGTTGCAAGAGCAGCTTGGTCAGGAGTACCAGCAGAAGCTAACGCACCAAACGCTTTAATCATACCAGATACAGTTCCTAATAATCCTCCTAATGTACCTAAAGATACTAAAGTAGAGATAATAGTCATGTTTTTCTCTAGCATTGGCATTTCTAATGAAGTTGCCTCTTCAATTTCTTTGTGGATTACTTCTGAAGCTTCTTCGCTATTGAATCCTTCTTTTTTAACATCTTGGTATTTTACCAAAGCAGATTTAATTGCATTTGCAACTGAACCTTGTTGTTTGTCGCAAGAAGCGATAGCAGCTTCGATGTTTCCTTCTTTAATACTACCTTGAACACTTTTCATGAATTTGTCAAGGTTAGTTTTTCCAGCAGCTTTACCGATAACAATAAATCTTTCGATAGAAAAAACAACAACCATTAAAAACATACCTAATAATACAGGTACAATGAAACCTCCTTTATAAACTTGTCCTAATGTATTGATTGGATGTCCAGTTTCTGGATTACCTCCTTCGAAGTTCGCAGAGTCCCCCATGATTACTTTCCAAATAAACACCCCTACTAAGATACACGCAACAATAATGATTCCAGTAATCATTCCTCCCCCATTTGAAGTGCTTTCTTTTTTAACTTTAACGTTTGCCATTTTTTTTAATTTTAATAGTTTTAAATAATTTTTATTTTTTAGTTATATTTAACTTGTAGAGGAGCAAATTTATACGTTTAGTTTAAATAAAAAAACTTTTTTTAATTTAATTGACCGAAATTTAACTTCAATTTAAAAAATATCTCATTAAATTGCCGACATCATTTTTTAGATAAACCAAAAAAAAGGACGATAATTGGAAAAATTACAACGTTTTAGTAAATATTCAAAGATTCCTTTGATATCTTCTTAAAAAGCTGAGAATTTTTTTTTTATTAAATTTTCAATCAAAAAAAGCTTTTTCTTACTAAAAAAAACTATAATAAAAATGCCCAAACACACAGCAATACTCATATAACCAACTAAATTACAAATAAAAACATGAATAAAAAAGACAATTTTATTGCAGATATAAACGCAGGCTATTCTTCTAAAGGTGACAGCATCATTCTAGGAGGGGCAATGCTTGATGGTGAACCACTTGCAGAAGCACATGTCAAAATTCCGCTGAAAACTTTAAATCGTCATGGCTTAATTGCTGGAGCAACTGGAACAGGAAAAACCAAAACTATTCAGGTATTTTCTGAACAGCTTTCTAATGCTGGAATTCCTGTTTTAATGATGGATATTAAAGGGGATTTTAGTGGAATTGCCAAAGAAGGTAAAGAAGAAGGTTTTATTACAGAACGTCATGCAAAAATAAATATACCTTATAATGTATCATCGTTTCCTGTTGAATTAATGTCTTTATCTAAACAGGATGGAGTTCGACTGCGCGCCACGGTTTCTGAGTTTGGACCTGTCTTGTTTTCAAGAATCCTAGATTTAAATGACACACAAGCTGGTGTTGTCGCTGTTATCTTTAAATACTGTGATGATAACCAAATGCCTTTGCTTGATTTAAAGGACATTAAAAAAGTAATCAATTATATTACTGAGGAAGGCAAGGATGAGATTGCTGCGAGCTACGGAAAAATTTCAACTGCAACAACGGGAACAATTCTTAGAAAAATTATTGAATTGGAACAACAAGGCGGTGATTTGTTTTTTGGCGAATTATCATTTGAAACTGATGATTTGATGCGAATAGACGAAAATGGGAAAGGTTACGTAAATATCATCCGCTTGACGGATATTCAGGATAAGCCAAAATTATTCTCGACCTTTATGTTAAGTCTTTTGGCAGAAATTTATCAGAAAATGCCAGAAAAAGGAGATGCAGAACAACCTGAATTGGTAATTTTTATTGATGAGGCGCATTTGATTTTTAATGAGGCAAGTAAAGCTTTATTGGAGCAAATTGAAACAATAGTAAAACTGATTCGTTCGAAAGGTGTTGGTCTTTATTTTGTAACCCAAAACCCAATGGACGTTCCTAGCGGTGTTTTAGCTCAACTTGGATTGAAAATTCAGCATGCACTTAGAGCTTTTACGGCAAATGACCGTCAGGCAATTAAGAAAACTGCCGACAATTATCCTACTTCTCCATATTATAAAACTGATGAATTACTAACGAGTTTAGGAATTGGAGAGGCTTTGGTTACCGCGCTTAACGAAAAAGGTATTCCAACTCCGCTTGTTGCTACAATGATGCGTGCACCAATGAGCCGAATGGACATTTTATCGGCACAAGAAATTGAGGAAATAAATGGAAAATCAAAATTGGTTAATAAATACGAAGAAGAAATTGACCGCGAAAGTGCTTTCGAAATCTTAAATAAAAAATTAGCTCAAGCAGCAGAAGTTGTAGCACAGCAAGAAGAACAAGCTCCAGCCAAATCATCAAAATTAGAACCGAGTACTACTGAGGTTGTTACAAAATCTGTTTTAAAAGTCGTAACAAGCGCTACCTTTATAAGAGGCGTTTTTGGAGTTTTGTCTAAGTTTTTAAAGAAGTAAAAAAATACAATTACAATATCAAAAGTCAATATCAATTAAAAATTGAAAATTGATATTGACTTTTGACGTTGTAATTAATATTACGCCTGTTTCAATAAATCAAGAATTTTGTTTTCAACTTCTGGGCCATTCCAGATGTTTTCGATATTTTCCATTCGAAGCACTTCTTCCATAATTCCGTTTTGATAATCTCCAATTGCCAAAGCTTCGGCATACGGGCGATCACTAAAAGTAACACGGCTGTAAAGCGGAATCCATTTATCTGGATGTTTGTCTGAAAAGACTTTTTCTATTTTTTTCTGCAATAAGAATTTTTCATCTGCAGTTTTGGTACTCATTTCTAAGAAATTTCGATACGAAAGTTCTGCAATTGCATCTGCATTTGGTTTTCTAGAAATTTGATATTCTGCGAAGATCTTTTTCCAATCATCTCCGTATTTTTCGATCATTTCGTTCAAAACCGTAATATCTTCAAAACCAGCATTCATACCTTGTCCGTAAAAAGGAACAATTGCATGGCAGGCATCTCCAATTAAGGCAATTTTATTTTCGTAAGTCCAAGGAAAACATTTCATTGTAACCAATGTACTTGTTGGGTTTTTAAAGAAATCATTTGCCAATTCTGGAATCACTTCAATCGAATCTGGGAAATTTTTCTCAAAGAAATCTTCTACCATTTTACGATCTGTAAGCGATTCAAAAGAATTTTCTCCTTCAAAAGGCATAAATAAGGTACACGTAAAACTTCCGTCAAGGTTAGGAAGTGCAATCAACATGTACTCGCCTCTCGGCCAAATATGAAATGAATTTTTATCTAATTTATGTGTTCCATCAGGATTTGCTGGAATATTCAATTCTTTGTAACCCATATTTAAAAATTCCTGAGAATAATTAAACATACTCTGGCGCTGCATTCTATGTCTGATTCTCGAAAAAGCCCCATCAGCACCAAAAACCATATCGAACTTTCTTTCTTCCCACTCCCCTCTTTCGCTTTCGCCAATATGAAGTGTTGCATCGCTTAAAGTAACATCCCAAACTTTTTGTTCAAAATGAAATTCAGCTCCAGCTTCTTCAGCCAAATCGATCATTCTTCTGTTTAGTTTTCCTCTTGAAATAGAATAAATCGATTCGCCTTCCTGACCGTAATTCTGAAAATTCAATTTATCGACCAAATGAATTGCACGTTTATCCATTGGAATTGCAATTTCTCGAACTGATTCGCCAACACCAACGGCATCCAAAGCTTTCCAGCCACGGTTAGACATTGCTAAATTAATAGAACGGCCAGAGAAATTTATTTTTCGAATATCGGGACTGCGATCATAAACATGAACGGTGTGACCTGCTTTTTTAAGATAAATTGCCAGCAGTGATCCTACAAGTCCAGAACCAACAACAGCAACTTTTAATGAAGTTTGCATCAAGGAAAATCTAATATTGGATCGTAAAAATAACTAATAATTGTACATGAGCTTTAAAATACGACAATTATTTGCCTAGAAAGACTAATATTTACTTGAGTATAGACGCTCCTAGAAAAAGCGCCTCATCTCTTTAACAAAAAAACAATACATTAGCTTAATCAAAAATCCACCTTTTTTTCCAAAATCATGAAAAGTAAAGCTTATCTAATTCTATTTTTTGTTCTGATTTCTCTCAATTTTTATGCACAAACAAAAATGTTGACCGGAAACAAACATCTCATAATTTTGAATATTCCTAAAAATTGGATTCAGGTCCAAACAGATGAAATCCCTTTTTTAATAAAACCATACGAAAAAGAAGTCAGTGATAATACATATATGTATGTTTATGGATTAGATTATGGTTCGTCTCCTGATTTAAACTTATGGATTCAAGGAAATAATGATGGTTTAAAAGATCAAATTCCTGAAATAAAAATTAATGAATTTGATATAAATTTTGAAAACTTTAAAAAGGATAATTTTTTAACTGGCCGTTATAGAGCCGTAAAATATATTTACCCGGATTTTAAAGAAGAAGTTTTGTTGGTTATTGAAACTCAAACCACAATTGTAACGGCTGTTCTATCTGCCAAAGACAATGATGAGTTTATTAAATATCTTAATTCATTTAAAGAACTTGTAAACTCAGTAAAAATTAATAAAGCCAATGTCACATTTAAATAATCTAAATTTCTAAATTCTAAACTTTTAAAAACCCAAATGAACTTATATTCAGAACATTATCTAAATAAAAAAACGGAAAGGTTCGTTAATAAAATTTGGCGTTTAGACAACAGCATCGGCGAAAGCCTAATTGAAAACAAACTCGTTTTACCAAATGGCTGTTTTAATTTGGCAATTGTAAGTGGAAATGCAATCGAAGTTCACACGAATAAAAACAAATACGAAATGAATGAAGACATTTATTTCTGTTCTCAAATGACAAATAAAGTGCTCGTTAATATTCAGCCGAAAACAAAAGTCACGATTATTCAATTGCACGCATGGACGCTTTCAATGTTTCCGAAATACGATTTGAGCAATTTTACAGATGCGATTATTAAAATTAATTCAACTGAATTGCCTTTTAAACTTGAGATTCAATCTGATATTGAAGCATTATTGGAAACAATTAATACTTATTTTGAAACATTAGCAGATTCAAATCAAAATATAATTGAAAAAATCTGTGAAATTATAAGACTTCGTGAAGATGAAATTTCAGTTTCAGAAATAGGAAAATTGTTGAATTCTTCGCAGCGATTACTTCAAATAAAATTTAAAACAGCGACTGGACTTACTATTAAAAAGTACATTCAGATTTTAAAATTCAGAAAATCTGTCGATCAAATGCTGAATGCCGATTTAGAGAAAATGAATTTAACCGAAATTGCACTTTATAATAAATATTTCGATCAGTCGCATTTTATCAGAAAGTTTAAAGATGTGACTAAAACAACTCCAAAAATGTTTAATCCAGAAATGTATTTTCTTTCGCAAAAAAGATAAGATTTCGCATTTGTACAATTTTGTTAATCTTGATTGATTTATTTTTGCAAAATCATCAATAATCAATCAATTAACAAAATGAAAATCATCAATCTCATTCATTTTCAATTAAAAACTATCTTAATTGGAATTTTAGTTTTCTCTTTTCAAACCGTTTTTTCGCAAGAAGAAAAAAACTCCGAATTGTACAAAACCATCATGTCGCTCGACAGTTTGCTTTTTGATGTCGGTTTTAATACCTGCAACATTTCTGTATCTGAAAGTCTTTGCAGCGATCAATTAGAATTTTACCACGATAAAAACGGACTTTCGAATAAAGCGGATTTTGTAAAAACAATGAAAAGCGGTTTATGTGCTTCTCCGTCAACGTATCAATCTAGAAGAGAACTAGTTGACGAAAGCACTAAAATTTATCCGTTATATAAAAACGGAGTTTTGTATGCTGCTTTACAAACTGGAATTCATTATTTCTATGAAAACAAAACAAATAAAGGTGAACCGTTCTTAAAGAAAAACGAAAAATTAGTTGGAAAAGCAAGGTTTTCACATCTTTGGGTTTTAGAAAACAACACTTGGAAATTAAAACGAATTTTAAGTTACGATCATCTAGCTACAAATTCGATAGAAGGAAAAAGCGCTCTTTTTGATAATGACGAAGAAACTGAAAAGTGGCTAAAAGAAAATAATGTTCCGACTTTAGGACTTGGAATTATTTCTGACGGAAAACTAAAACAGGTAAAAGTTTTTGGAAATCTTAAAAGAGATTCTCCTGCACCATATAATACAATTTGGAACGTTGCTTCGCTCACAAAACCAGTAACTGCAATTGTTGCTTTGAAATTGGTTTCGCAAGGAAAATGGGATTTAGACGAACCGCTTGATAAATATTGGATTGATCCAGATATTGCTAAAGATCCAAATCATAAATTATTGACTACAAGAATTATTTTAAGCCATCAAACTGGTTTGCCGAATTGGAGGTATTTGAACGAATCTAAAAAATTGGATTTTAAGTTCAAACCTGGAACGCAATATCAATATTCGGGAGAAGGCATGGAATATTTGAAAAAAGCTTTAGAAAAGAAATTTCATAAAACTTTAGATCAATTGGCTTCAGAATTAGTTTTTGATCCTCTGAAAATGACTGATTCTCAATTAATCTGGAATGATAAAATTGATCTTTCGAGATATGCAGTTAATTATGATAAAGACGGAAATGCTTATGAACCAACTAAAAATAAAACGGCAAGCGCTGCTGACGATCTTTTGACTACAGTTGAAGATTACGGCAAATTTTTATCAAGCGTAATGAACAGTGAAGGTTTAAGCAAAAAGGTTTTTGCTGAAATGGTTTCGCATCAAGTCCAAACGAAAAAAAACAAATATTTTGGTTTGGGTTTTGAAATCTATGATTTAGGAAACGAAAATTACGCGCTTTCTCACGGCGGAGCTGATAAAGGCGTACAGACTATTGTTTTTATGCTTCCAAAAACAAAGCAAGGTTTAATCATTTTTACGAATGTTGACGATGGCTACAAAGTTTATGAAAATATTCTTGTTCATTATCTAGGAGAAAACGGCAGAAAAATAATCGATATCGAAACCAAATAATTTCTATCAGAATCAGATATTAACCTTAATCTGAGTAACATGCTAAAATTATTTATCCTTTTATTATTATATATAAGTAAAGTTTTAACTGCTTAATATTTTTGAAAATATTTGTTAGTTATGAGCATAGACCCTGCAAAAATTAACTTTTGGTTTATGCTCGAATTCGTTTATTAAATTAAATGAAAAAAAATTGATTGTTTGTGAAACCAAATCGTAAATCGGTCGTCTAAACTTTTAAAGACAGTTTTAAATTGAAGTAAAAAAAATCGTACTTTCGAACTAAAACACTGAATATCTTTTTGTTAAAGTTTCAATCATCAATCAAAAACGAATCATTCATTAATCTAAACCATAATCAATCAATTATGAAAAAATCAATCAAACTTATTGCGCTCTTTGTCGCTTTTCAACTCTCAACGATGAGCATTTTTGCTCAGGACAAAGCACAGCAAATCGAACAGCTTTTAAGCAAATACAACGAATACGGACAATTTAATGGTTCTGCGTTGGTGGCTGAAAACGGAAAAATAATATTCAAAAAAGGTTTTGGTTCTGCTAACATGGAATGGAATATTCCAAATCAGCCTGATACGAAATTCAGATTAGGTTCTATCAGTAAACAATTCACTGCGCTTTTAATTGTAAAAGTGGCAGAAGAAGGAAAAATAAAATTGGATGTTCCAATAACTACTTACCTTCCAGATTATCCAAAAGAAAATGGCGATAAAATCACGATTCATCATTTATTGACGCATACTTCAGGAATTCCGAATTATACGAATGCACCAAATTTCTTTAAAGATAAAGCTAGAAATCCTTACACTCCAGCAGAATTTGTAAAAACGTTCTCAAGTTTGCCGCTTGAATTTGCGCCAGGCGAAAAATTCAATTACAGCAATTCTGGTTATTTCTTATTGGGATATATTATCGAAAAAATTACAGGTAAAACCTATGAGCAATATTTACAAGAAACTATTTTCACGCCTTTAAAAATGGTTAATTCTGGATACGATCACAGCGATGTAATTTTAAAAAACAGAGCTGCTGGATATGAAAGAAAAGGAAAATTAATTAGCAATGCGCCTTATGTTGATATGAGTATTCCTTATGCTGCAGGATCTTTATATTCAACAGTAGAAGATTTATATTTATGGGATCAGGCACTTTATACCAATAAATTGCTTTCAGAAAAATCAATGGAATCTTTATTCAAACCTTACATAAAAGTTGGAGACGCCTCTTATGGTTATGGATGGTTTGTGGATGAATTTGATAATGGAGACAAAGGCAAACTGAAGATGGTTGGTCATGGTGGTGGAATAAATGGTTTTAACACCATCATTTCACGCATTTTTACAGATAAAAACTTGGTAGTTTTATTAAACAATACTGGCGGAACAGTTTTGGGTGAAATGACCGATGCAATTCAAGCTATACTATACAACAAACCATTTGAGCAACCAAAAAGATCATTGGCGCTTGATTTATTAGATGTTTATACAGAAAAAGGTGCTGTTGCAGGAACTGAGACTTTTAAAAAGTTAAAAAATGATCCAACTTATGCTATTAAAGAAGACGATATGAACAGAGTTGGATATCAATTATTACAAACGGGAAAAAAGAAAGAAGCCATTGAAGTTTTCAAAATCAATGTAGAATCTTTCCCTAAATCTGGAAATGTTTACGATAGTTTAGGCGAAGCTTATTTAGCTGACGGTGATAAAAAATTAGCGATTTCAAATTATAAAAAATCAGTTGAATTAGATCCGACAAATGAAAACGGTAAAAAAGTTTTAGACGAACTTTTAAAAAATAAAGCCAAGTAATTTTTTTTAGAAATAAACTAAAAATTAGCTCCGATAAATCAGATTTTATCGGAGCTTTTTTGTTACAACTTGTAACAGTCAAATTTGAAGATTTATTTTAAAAAAGCACTATTTTAGCGCTTCCCAAAACAATTAAATACCTATGAAAAATCTAAAAAACTACAGTTTTTTTGCTGTATTATTATGTCTTTTAATTTCTGCAAAATCTTTCTCTCAAAATAATCATCCGCTGATGCCAACGCAGCAAAACAAAATTATAATTGACAAAATTGTTGAAGCTGCCAATTATAAAAACTATGTTATTGATTTCTGCTTGGCAAAAATAAACGAAGCTTCCGCAAAAGAAGGCTGGAATGAACAAAAAGCAATGGAAATTACGGGAAGCATTAATTACAAAAATTTCAGAGATGCGATTTACAATAGTTTTGTTGTTTTTGATGAAGTTGAATTGGAAATTTTATTAAAAGCATATGAAAAAGACCCAGCTTATCAAAAACAAAATGTTATGACTAATAATAAAGTTCTAATTAATAATTTGAACATTTTTGCAAATGATATTGTGCTTGGGAAGTATATTTCTAAGTAAGGCTCAAAGTGACAAAGTAACAAAGGTTCAAAGGTTTTCTAAACAGAAATCTTTGAACCTTTTTTTAGATTTTGGAATCAAATTGAAACCTGAAACCTGAAACCTGAAACTTGAAACTTGAAACAAAATTATTTCTTTGGTTTGAAAACCAATTTTGTTGATGTTTTTATGATTTCGTCTTTATTCAATTTCATTTTTCTGAACTTTCCTGCATTGTACATTTCGGCTTGATCGTCATAATGGTTGCTGAAAGGATTTCCAGATTGTCCTGTTGGTAAAATACTCCAACTATTTTCTACGTCTGCAAAATCGACAATTCTTCTTGTTGAAGGTCCACCTTTGGTGTAATACTTTCCTTCGTCATTAAATCCGAAAAATAAATTATTGATTACTTCATTTGAACCTGGAGAATTAAACGGCCCAACATTAAATAATCCGCGAAGCGCTGCAACTTTTCCTAGCGGATGTTCGTGTTCTACCGTATGCACTTTCCCCCAATTCCATTCTGAAATATTTTCTCCTAATTGATTTTGCAAAGCAATAACAGCATCGTGAAATGATTTTGAAACAATTTCTGTTCTCGTTTCTTTCACATTTTTTGTTTTAATATTATCCCACCAAACCGAATTTTCATTTTTTATCTGATTTGCAATAACTTGTTTTCCAGTAGAAATTCCCAAAAATAAATTGAAGTTTTCTTTACCCATTTCATCTTCAAATGTGTTTTTCAGATACAGATAAATCCATTTGTTGTAAATCGTTGGCGCAACATCTTCTAAGTTCGTTGTTCCTTTCCAAGATTTTAAAACTTTTAAAACTTCTTTTTCATTATTCGAAAGCGGCTTATTATCTAAACTTTCTACTAAATTTTTAGAAACCTCAACCGCAACATCCGAAGTATTATCGTAAATCATTTTACTGATCGCTTCTTTATCCCAATCTGATTTTGCGTCTAAAATTCCCGAAATTCTTTTCGCACGGTCTTCTGGCAAATAATATCCTGGATATAAATAACCATTATCAATAGCTTCTGGCTGATTATTTGCCGAATAAACATATCCCCATTCTGGATTTTCAGCCGAAGGATTTTGTTCGAAATCTAAAAACTTAGTGATATCCTCTTTTCCGCTTGAACCGTCTAAAATCAAATGGGTATTAACACCTTCATTGTGTCTGTACAATTTCCCGCTCGCCCACCAAGCCACATTTCCTTTTGCATCTCCATACATTACATTTAATCCAGGTGCAGCAATTAAAGAAACAGCCTTTTTAAAATCAGTCGTATTTTTAGCATGTGAAAGTCCATAAGCTGCATCCAAAATCTGAATTGGTTCTCTGGTGTAAGTCCACGACATTGCAATTGGATTTTTCTTTTCCAAACGTTCCATTAAATCGTTCATAATTGGACCGTGGCGTGTTATCTTAAACGTCATCACAACATCTGAAGAGTCTTTTACTTTAATCGTTTTTTTCCTAATTTCATATTTACTGAAACCCGTTGGAGTTTGATATTGAGAAGCATCGTCTGCTTTATTTTTTTCTTGGTAAAAATCGATATCATCATTTTCAAACATCGTCAATCCATAAGCATAATCTCTATTGTGCGCTAAAAGTGGAAACGGAGTACCTGCCAAATAACAGCCGTATAATTCATGTTGTGGAGTTACCAAATGTGCTTCGTACCAGGTTGCTGGTTGCGAAAATCCAATGTGAGGATCATTCGCAAAAATAACTTTCCCGGTTTTCGATTTATGTGGCCCAACAACCCAACTGTTGCTTCCAACAAATGGCGGAATCGGAGACTGATCCAACATTGCAGTTATAGATTTCGAAATCTCGGTATATTCTTGTGATTTCTCTTTTGAAATTTTAATTCTTGTGTTATTGAATTCTCCTTCAATACCTAAATCTTTCAGATATGCAGCTCCATATTTATTTTTAATATCTGTCAATAATGGATCTGTTTTCTGCGCCATTGCAAAACTGAAAGACATATATCCGAAAATATTATAAACATCTTTTATCGTAAATTTTTGTTTTTTGACACCAACCAAAGTAAACTCAATTGGCGTTACTCCTTCTTCTAAATACTGATTAATTCCGTCCAGATAAGCTTGAGTCAATTTATAGCTTTCGCTGTTTTTATCCAATTTGGCAATGGCTTTCGCCGAAGCTTCTTCAATTCCAATTCCAGCAAAAAACTTATCGTTTTTAAGTGCAACCGTACCGAAAATTTCAGACAAACGTCCTGGAGCAATTCGACGTAATAATTCCATTTGCCATAATCTTTCTTGTGCATGTACATAACCAAGTGCAGTCATGGCATCTTTTTCAGAATCTGCATAAATATGGGGAACTCCAAAATCATCAAAATAAACCGTAGTTTCTTTTTCGAGATTTTTCAGTTGAAGCGAACCTTCATATTTTGGTTTCAAATGAAAAATATAAGCGCACAAACCAATCGCAAGCACGGCAATCAAAACCAATAAAACAAGCAGGATTTTTTTAATTATTCTCATATTCTAAAAAAAAGTAAAATGGATGAAAATTCGTAATGATGTAACTTTTCAATAAAATTTTATAAGAAACAACATTTTTTTAAAGCCTAAATTTATGTATTTAAAATTAATACTATAAATGTCAATCTATAAAAAAATAGCGATTGGAGTAATTTCTCTATTTATCATTGTGATTTTGGTCAACGTTGGTTTGAATTACTGGATCAAAAAACAGCTTCCTATTATTATTCACGAGAAAAACAAAACGGCATATAATATTAATTACGAAAAAATTGAAGTCTCACTTTTTTCTCGAAATATCTACGCACAAACTTTATTGGTAAGTCCGAAAAACGAACCAAAGGATAGTAAAAATGGACTTTTTTCAAAAATCGAATCTATTACCATCAAACATTTCAATATTTGGGATTTAGCTTTTCGCGATATTATTCAAGCAGAAAGTATAATCATCAATAAACCTCGAATCATTTTATATAAAAAAGGAGAAAAATTAATTAATAATCATAAAAGCATTGAAAAAGAAATTGTCGATCCGTTTCGGAAAATTGTTGCTGTTTCGAATATTTATTTGAACGAAGGAATGATCGATGTTGTTTCTTTAGATACAGAAAAACCCATTTTCAGCATAAAAAAAATCCTTTTAAAACTGGAAGGAATTTTAATTACTGATGCTACTATAAAAGAAAAAATTCCTCTTCAATATAAAAGTTATGCTTTAGTAATTGACAGCTTGTTTTATAGACCAAATGGTTTTTATTATATCAATATTGGAAAAATAAGCACCGAAAAGAATTTTTTAAAAATCAATAATTTCTCTAATCTGCCTCAATTTGAGCGATATGAATTTGTGAAGCGTCTTGAAAAAGAAAAGGATATATACAATCTAAAGTTCGACTCGGCTCAAGTGGAAAAAATGGATTGGGGTTTTAAAAATGACCGTTTTTATTTCAAAGCAAATTCGCTGGTAATTAATCATTTTGATGCGAATATTTATCGCGGGAAAATGCTGAAAGACGATCCAAGCAAAAAATATCTTTACAATCATTTATTGCGAAATCTAAAATTCCCGCTTCAAATAGATACTTTGCAAGTTTTGAAATCGAAACTGGTTTATGAAGAAGAACTTGATTTTGCTAAAGGGCCTGGAGTGCTAACTTTCGACAAATTCAATTTACAAGCAACCAATCTGCGAAGCGGTTTTGGTTTAAAAAAAATGAATGATGTAAAAATCAAAGTCAAATGTATTTTTATGAAAAATTCTCCTTTAGATGTTGATTGGAATTTTAATGTTCTAGATAAAAGTGATGGATTTCATATTCAAGGCGTGATTTCAAATTTTGATGTTGCTGCAATGACGCGTTTCAGCAAACCTTACATTGGCACAACTTTTACTGGAACTTTTAATAAATACCGCTTCAATTTTTATGGAAATGATAATGGCTCAAAAGGAAATGCTTCTTTAGATTATGATGATCTTAAAGTGAAATTATACAAGAAAAAAAATCCTGAAAAAGAAGCCAAACTTAAAACGGCTGTTGTCAATTTATTCGTAAAAAATGATTCGAAAGACAAAGCCAAAGCCGCAGAAGTAGAAGTAGAACGACTTCAGGATAGATCATTCTACAACCTTTTGTGGAGAAGCATAGCCGAATCTTTGAAGAAGATTTTAATTTAATTTTTTTTTCCACGAATTTAATTTAAAACAATTCGTGAATTCGTGGCGGAAAAACTTTCTCAACAATTTACAAACCTGACAATTATCAGGTTTTAGGATAAAATATTTTTCTTCATTTGTCTCTATTTTAATCCGAATACAAATGACAAAAAAAAATCTGCATACTTTTCATATTCCAGTAATGGGATTGGCTTATACGATAGACAGTCCGATTCGAGTGGCGCAATATGGAATTTCATCTGTTATAGCTTTAGCCGACGATGATTTGATTGAAAAGATGCGTAATTTTTACAGCACAAAATTCAACTTCCCTTACGAAGAAATCAGTCAGAAATTTCACGATTACCGCGCAGAGCGAATTACTTCTTATTTAAATTTAGTCGATAAAATTGTCAAAGAGAAATTTGAAAATTTTAAAACTGAATTAGCCGAGAGCAAAACGGCTCTTGATAACTTTATGTCAATGTTACCAAACACTTCTGACATTAAGAAAGGATTTCAAAACTTATTAGATGACGGAATTTCCTTTAAAGAAAACATTCAAAATTACATTGAAACACATCTATTCCCTGGAGAAATCGATGTTAATATTATGACGAAATTAGATAAAGACAACTTTATCAAAAATGAACAATTGCCAATTGAATTTAACGATGCGCATGCCGCTTTAAGAGGTTTTGCAAATAGTAATTTGGAATCTTCTGTTGTGCTTTCCGCTGGAATGAACCCGAGATTATTTGGTTACTTCGAAAACTTCAAAGATTTTTTTCCAAATGAAAACAATGAACTGAAAAAGAAAATCGTCTTAAAAGTAAGTGATTTTAGATCGGCGATGATTCAAGGAAATTTCTTAGCTAAAAAAGGGCTTTGGGTGTCCGAATACCGAATCGAATCGGGATTAAACTGCGGCGGACACGCTTTTGCAACCGACGGACTCTTATTAGGCGCCATTTTAGAAGAATTTAAGCAGAAAAAAGAACAATTGGTACAATCTGCCCACGATTTAATGATTAAAGCTTTAAAGGCAAAAAATCAGCACTTTCCAGAAAATCCTTTAGAATTAAAAATTACAGTTCAAGGCGGTGTTGGAACTTCTCAAGAACATGAGTTTTTATTAGACGAATATCAAGTAGATTCTATTGGTTGGGGTTCCCCATTTTTATTAGTTCCAGAAGCAACATCTGTAGATCAAGAAACTCGCAATTTATTGATGAATGCCAAAGAAGATGATTTCTATTTAAGTAACATTTCGCCTTTGGGAGTTCCATTCAACACTTTGAAAGGAACAACTAACGAATTCTTAAAACAGAAAAGAATTCAGGAAAATAAAGCTGGAAGTTCTTGTCCAAAGAAATTTTTAGCTTTAAGCAAAGAATATAATCCGCACGGAATTTGTACGGCTTCAAAAAAATATCAAGATATAAAACTGGAAGAATTAGAAGCAAGAAAAGATTCTTTATCTGCTGATGAATTTGAAAAAAGCAAAATCAAGATTACCGAAAAATCTTGTTTATGCGTTGGTTTAGCAAATGCTTCCTATTTAGAAAACGATATTAAAATAAAAGGCCAAGCGCAAGGAGTTGTAATTTGTCCAGGACCAAACTTGGCATATTTTGATCAAGAAGTTTCTTTAAAAGAAATGATCCAGCATATTTATCAAGGAAAATCGGTTATTAGAAGTAAGCGCCCAAACTTGTTTATAAAAGAGCTTAAAATGTATGTTGAATATTTTAGAAATGAAATTCATTCTATTTCTGGAGAACTTACAACGGCTCAGCTTAAAAAATGGAATTCTTTTAAATCTAACCTGTTAGATGGAATTGAGTATTATAAAAATTTATTTGAATCGACGACAGTCTTTAAAGGTGACCTTGATCAACTCGATTCTTGTAAATCAGAATTAGTTGGTATTAAAATTCCCGTTTCAGAGTTGGTTTAAAATTGAAAACCCCAAATTAGAAAATAATTTTGGGGTTTGTTTTTTTAATGAAATGGAAAAAAATCAATTCTTACATATCAGAATTAACAACTTCCGGGTTACAAAGCAATATTTTTTTTAAAACTCGTTTTACTTTTTAAAATTCAATTTATGACAAAGATTTATGCTAAAGAACATATTTTAAAATGTTTTGTTTTGATTTTATTTTCAACTTACTCTTCCTTCTCTAACAATTTGAAACTTTCTGATTTTTGCAAAATCGAAATTGGCATAAAACGTACTGATGCAGAAAAAATCATTGGCGTATCATGCCAAAAAGTAAGATCTAGTTTTGTTTATAAATTAGACTATCAATGCAAAATGAAACTGATTTACAAAAATGACAAACTAATTCAAATGTATTTTATTGATCCTTGTGCAAAAGAATACAAATTAGATTCATCTAATAAAAACTTTAGACCTTTTAGATATCAAACTTCAGAATCAGTTATTGAAAAAATTACTATAAACGATTTTTGCAAAGTTAAATTAGGCATGAAACGTAATAAAGTATTGAATTTAATTGGTAATCAAACTGGAAATCAAGGATCTGGAATTGTTTGGGATGAATATCAATTTCCTGACAAATCTTATTTTAAATTATGGTACAATAACGAAGAAAAACTCGAGTTGCTTAAATATGTTGACTCTTGCGGAAGAGAATACCTATTAGAATCTAAATGAAAAAGCACTTAAATAAAAATGGCAGTCAAGTAAAACGACTGCCATAATTTAATATATAAATTTACTATTCTTTCTTTTTGTTTTTACTGTCAATAACAGCTCCAGTCCCAGTTCCCACTGCGGCTCCAGCTAAACCGCCAATAATTGCGCCTTCTCCTTTTTTCTTACTAACAATTGCGCCAGTTGCCGCTCCGACTCCAGCACCAATTACAGCACCTTTAGCAGTTGCGCTCCAACCTTTCTTTTTAGCTGGTGAAGCTGTTGTTGCATCTTGTTGATGTACTACAACGACTTTCTCTTTCTGAGCTTCGATCTTTTCCTCGTTTAATTTAGCCATTTCTGTCTTCATCGAATCGATAACACGCTGTTTGTTAATCTCAACTTTCATTGAATCAATGCTGGCTTGCTTGGCTTTATTTATATCTTCTTTGCTTTGTTGCTGACAAGAAGTTAAAAATATCACGGTCAATAAAATATATAAGCCTTTCATGATCTTGTAATTTTAAAATTATACACTACAAATTAAGAAATATCTGCCATAATGGTTATTACAGAATTTTTTTGAAAGTTTATAAGATTTGAAGATTAATGTCTGTTTCGCTCTGAATTTTATTCGCCAAGCTGAAAGAAATTAATCTCGCACAGGCGCGAAGACGCAAAGTTTTTTCTCATTTTTTGTCATTTCGAGGAACGAGAAATCGCACTAAAAACTCTACAAAGATTGACGACATATTTTGCGGAATAACTATTGCGATTTCTCGTTCCTCGAAATGACAAATGGTATGCTTAATTATTTCTTTTAAATTAAAAACTTCGCGCCTTTGCGAGATTATTTTTTACTTACCTAAAATTCCTTTTTTAAGAATTTGTCCAAAGTCATACATATCCTCATAAGAACAATATAACGGAACTGGCGCTAAACGAATAACATTTGGTTCACGCCAATCAGTAATGACACCATTTTTCATTAAATAGTCGAATAAAGCTCTTCCTTCTCCGTGTAGAAAAACAGACAATTGCGAAGCTCTTTCAGCAGGATTTGAAGGTGTAATAATTTCAAAAGTACTTTCTACTTCTTTATCAATTTCATGAAGAATAAATTCTAGATAAGAAGTAATATGATCACGTTTTGCGATTAGCGCCTCCATTCCAACCTCAGCAAACATTTCTACAGAAGCTAAATATGGCGCTAAAGATAGAACTGGAAGATTACTAATCTGCCATCCGTCTGCTCCGTGAACTGGATCAAAATTTGGTTCCATTTTAAAACGACGTTCTTTGTTGTGTCCCCACCATCCTGCAAATCTTGGCAAATCTGAATTATGATGCTTTTCGTGAACAAAACAACCCGAAGCATTTCCAGGTCCTGAATTCATATATTTATAACTGCACCAAGCGGCGAAATCTACATTCCAATCATGAAGTTCTAATTTGATATTTCCAGCAGCGTGAGCCAAATCCCAACCTACTTTTGCTCCAGCTTTTTGTCCTGCAGCAGTTATGGTTTTGATGTCAAAAACTTGTCCTGTATAATAATTAACTCCACCAATTAAAACTAAAGCAAGTTCATCTCCAACTTCTTCAATTTTTGCTAAGACATCCTCAAGACGAATATTATGTTCTCCTTCTCGACGTTTAATTTCTACAATCGCATCTTCAGATTTATATCCGTGAAAGTGGACTTGACTTTGAAACATATATTGATCTGATGGGAAAGCTTTTTCTTCGCAGATAATTTTATAACGTTTGCCTTTTGGCTGATAAAAAGAAACCATCAGTAAGTGAAGATTAACAGTCAAAGTATTCATAACCGTAACTTCTGATGGAAGCGCACCGACAATTTTACTTAACGGTTCTGCAAATCTTTCTTGATAATCCCACCAAGGCTTTTCAGCATAAAAATGACCTTCAACTGCCAATTCTGCCCAATCATTCATTACTTCATCAATATATGCTTTAGTACGTTTTGGCTGTAATCCTAATGAGTTTCCGGTAAAATAAATTACTCTTTTGTCGTTTACTTTAGGAAAAATGAATTGGTCTTGGTACTGTTTTAATGCGTCTTTCGAATCTAGCTCTCGTGCAAATTCGCGTGTATTTTGAAAAGTCATTGTGTTTTTTGTTTTGTCTGCTAAAATAACAATTTTTGTTTGTTTTGTTTTGTTTCAGGTTTTAAGTTTCATGTTGATATGCGTTGTGTATTTTTAAACGCAAAGTTCGCAAGGTTTTTTTTGCTCAGTTTGTGTTTGCCAAGTACAAAAGTTCGCAAAGCTTTGCGAACTTTGTGTTTAAATTTCTCAAAGAAAGTCAAACCTGAAACCTGAAACCTGAAACTTGAAACCATTAAAAAATAGAAAACCCGACAGGTCTTAAAAACTTGTCGGGTTATTTTTTATAATATCAAATCTAATTATAGAATTAACATCGCGTCTCCGTAAGAATAGAATTTGTATCCTTCTTTGATCGCTTCTTCGTATGCTTTTTTCATTAAATCATGTCCACAGAAAGCAGAAATCATCATTAATAATGTTGATTTTGGAGTGTGGAAGTTTGTGATCATACAGTTTGCAATACTGAAATCGTGAGGAGGGAAAATAAATTTATTTGTCCATCCTTCGTAAGGATTCAAAGTATTTGCAGAAGAAACAGAACTTTCAATTGCACGCATAGAAGTTGTTCCTACAGCGCAAATACGTTTTTTCTTTGCTTTACCTTCGTTTACGATATCACAAGCTTTTTGATTGATAATTAATTCCTCAGAATCCATTTTGTGTTTAGATAAATCCTCAACCTCAACTGGGTTAAAAGTTCCTAAACCAACGTGTAAAGTTACCTCAGCAAAATTAACTCCTTTGATTTCTAATTTTTTCAAAAGGTGTTTTGAGAAGTGTAAACCAGCAGTTGGTGCCGCTACAGCTCCTTCTTCTTTTGCGTAGATTGTTTGGTATCTTTCAGCATCTTCAGCAGTTACTTCTCTGTTGATGTATTTAGGAATTGGAGTTTCTCCAAGTTCTGTCAATTTGTTTCTGAATTCTTCGTAAGATCCATCGTATAAGAAACGTAAAGTTCTACCACGAGATGTTGTATTGTCGATTACCTCAGCAACTAATGAATCGTCATCACCAAAATAAAGTTTGTTACCAATACGGATTTTTCTAGCTGGATCTACTAAAACGTCCCATAAACGTTGCTCAGAATTTAATTCTCTTAATAAGAAAACCTCAATTCTAGCTCCAGTTTTTTCTTTGTTTCCATACAAACGTGCAGGGAAAACTTTTGTATTGTTAAGAATTAAAACGTCTCCGTCATCAAAATAGTTGATAACGTCTTTAAACATTTTATGCTCGATTGTGTTTTTTTTACGGTCAATTACCATTAAACGAGATTCATCTCTGTTTTCTGCTGGAAATTCAGCCAAAAGTTCTTTCGGTAAATTGAAATTGAAGTGTGATAATTTCATATTTGAAGTTAGATTTTAAAATATCAATCTTAGATTTTTTTATCTAAAATTTTAAATCGCCTGCAAATATACGATTGTGAAATAGGCGTTGTCAAGTGTTTTGGCTATTATTTTCAAAAGTCCTTGATTTTGTGAGGTTTCGGGAAGCATTAAAAATGTTTTTTTTCTAACACAAACCTGTTCAACGTACTATTGTCATTTCGACGGAGGAGAAATCGCGCTCATGAATCTACAAAGAAAATCGCCAATCCTTGTCGAGTTTCTAGTGTGATTTCTCCTCCGTCGAAATGACAAACTTTACGAATACAAACAAAACCACACATAAAAAAACCTCTGGTTGAAACCAGAGGCTATGTTTTACATACTTTGCGTTAAGCTTTTATTTAAATGAACTTATATCACTTATATGGTTCAATTTTTTTTTTACAATTCAGAAACCTGAAAATTTAAAGCTTTTAAATCATTCCAGAAATCTGGGTATGATTTTGAAACAACTTCTGCATCATCAATAATAATTGGTACATTAATCGCTAAAGGAGCAAATGCCATTGCCATACGGTGATCGTTATAAGTTGCAATATGTACATCGTGTTTTATATTGTCTGATTTAACTAAAGTTAAACTGTCGTTAGTCACCGAAATAGTAGCGCCTAATTTTGTCAACTCCGTTTTTAAAGCTTCAAGACGGTCTGTTTCTTTAATTTTTAAAGTATGAAGACCGGTTAAATGACATCCAATTCCCAGACCTAAACAAGTAACTACAATCGTTTGTGCAATATCTGGCGTATTATTCAAATCAAAATTTACATCTTGATAATTAAATCCAGCCACTTTTTCCAAAGTCATTTTATTGTTTTGGAAAGTCGTTTTCACACCCATTTTTTGATAAAGAGAAACTAATTCTGAATCTCCTTGAAGGCTATTTTCTTTATAACTGCTCAAAGTAATTTTTGCAGCATCTGATAAAGCGACAAGGCTGAAGAAATAAGAAGCAGAACTCCAATCTGATTCTACAACCATTTCTTTTGTTTCAACTGATTCTTTAGGAAAAACTTTAATTACATTTCCTTCAAAACTGGTTTTAATATCCAAATCGTTAAGCAAAGCTAAAGTCATTTTGATATATGGAATCGAAGTAATTTCTCCTTCCAAAGTCAATTCTAAACCATTATCTAATTTTGAAGCCACTAATAAAAGTGCTGAAATATACTGGCTGCTCACATTTGCTGCCAGAGTTACTTTTGAAGATGTAACTTTTTTTCCTTTAATTCTAATTGGCGGATATCCTACTTCTTTCTCGTATGAAATCTCAACACCTAATTGTGCCAAAGCTTCAACCAGAATTTTAATCGGACGTTCTTGCATTCTGCTGGATCCTGTCAAAACCACTTCTCTTCCATCGTTAACCGAAAAATAAGCAGTTAAGAAACGCATCGCAGTTCCCGCATGGTGTATATCTACAATTTCATCATTTCCTGCTAAAGCTTTTTGCATTACTTCGCTGTCGTCTGAATTTGAAGTGTTGGCTAAAGTGATATTAGGAAATAACGCTTTTAGTAACAATAAGCGGTTAGTTTCGCTTTTTGATCCTGTAATATTTAATTGCGAATCATCAATGGTGAATGGTGAATTCGTGCTTAGTTTTAAATTCATTTTTTTAATTGTAAGTTGTGAATTATGAATTATGAATGATTAGAAACATAATTCAGCCCCGCAATTTACCACTCCCCATTCATAATTCAAAATTCAAAACTCATAATTCAAAACTTATGAGTGATATTTCACAATTATTTCAATTTATCATTGTTTTTGTGACGGTCTTTATCTCGAACCGATTTCAAATCCATTTTTTTGTCAAAAGCCGCTTGTAAATCAATTCCTGTTTGATTGGCTAAACATAACACAACAAAAACAACATCTGCCAATTCTTCGCCAAGATCTTTATTTTTATCGCTTTCTTTCTCAGATTGTTCTCCATATCTACGAGCAATGATTCTTGCCACTTCTCCAACTTCTTCTGTTAGCTGCGCCATATTGGTTAATTCGTTGAAATAACGAACACCGTGCTCTTTTATCCAAGTATCAACATCTAACTGTGCGTTTTTTAAATCCATTTCTTAAGCTTTTTTTAGAACAATTTTTTCATTTTGGCTTACGATAATCTTTTGAAAAAACTCTTTAAGCATTTCGTAATCCTCAGCTGCAAAAATACTATTGTTAATTTCTTTTATGCTCACAATTTGAATTTTGTTTTCTACAACGGAAAAATTTAAAAGAAATGACATTTGCTTGTCTTCTGAAGTAATTCTCACCGGTTTTGGAACTGATTCTATAGCGTAGCCATCTGGAATTTCAATGCTAAGACTAAACTTTTCTGAATTTTTATAGCCGAAATAAACAGGCATTTGTCTTTTTTCCTGATTAAATGGATTTTTACTTTTCGTAAAAAACAATAATGGATTTACAAAAATTTTGCCTCCAATAATTTCTGTCTGCCCATTTGAAACAAAAGAAAAAGTCTCGACAATTGGCTGTTCAATATTTGATTTCTGGTTTTCAATTCTATAATTTGATATAGTCAGGCCTCCAAGTTCTTCCTCGAATTTCTCTAAATAATTATCCTCCGATTTTGCATTATTCTCTACTCTAAATCGATACGCATCATAATCTGTTCGCTGAATTCTTGCACTGCCATCCATTTTCCCTTCAGGACTAATTTTAACCATCAAATTAAAATTTTCTTTAGATGCCAAGGCTGGATCTAATTCTATTTCTTGCGAAGTTCCATCTTTTCTTACCAATCTTCCCTTCCAATTTAAGGTGTTTAATGGCAAAATATTAGGAGAGGTAAATTTATGCGTTGCATCTAGTAAAGTTAATTTTCCATCAATTTCTGCAGCGGCAACTATGTAGTTAAATCCTGCTCGTGTAGGGTAAACTGGCAATCCGTTTTCAACTGTGCTGACTAAAACTGGATTTGCAGTAATTCCTGCCATTCGAAGCATATTTATTAGAATAAAATTGATTTCGGCAACATTTCCGGTTTGATCTTGATAGGCTTTTTTGACACCCTTGTCTGTGTAACAGCCATAGGTTTCATTCCAATTCATTCGATTCTGAACATAGGTGAAAACAAGTTTTAATCGTTCATTTTGGGATTCTACATTTGCCAATAATTTTTTTAAATCTTCAGCAAAGTAAAGTGTTTCGTTTAATTGTTTCCCAAAGTCATCATCTTTAAAAATTGTTTTTGCAACACCTTCCCAGGTTACACTATAATCTTTAACGGGCTGTTCAGGAAGGCGAACTCTTTCAAGTTCTTGCTGAATACTTCCTCGGTAATTTTCTAAATTATTTACATAAGGCTCATCTTTCAGTGCAGGTACATCTTTTCCTGAATAGTAAGATTCAATCTGTTTATAGCTAAATGAATTAGTTTGGCTAAAATTGTTATCATAACTCTGTGATCCGTTTGTTAATTTTGATTCTGTCTCAAGCGGAATTCCTCCAATTAAAATAGGTTTATAAATATAGAATTCAGGAATTTGAGTTTTATAATAAAAATAATTAACTGGAATTTTAAATTGAATATCAAAATCAGGAAACTTTACCAGATTTTCAGATTTCAAAACATATTTATATTCTATAACAGAACCCACTTTTACATTTGGTAAAGTGATTGTCTTCTCTTTCCAGTATTTATTAATTTTATTTTTAAATTCTCCTTGATTTTCAAGTTTAGTTTTTACAATGTTCCCATTTTCTAAATTGTAGGTAACTGCTTCCGAGAATTCTAAACGGTCATCATTTAGATTTTCATATCCAATATAAAAACGCACTTTTTGATCGGCCCAACTCAAGCCTTCTTTTTTGTAAATTTTGATTTTTACCTCGCAAACATGATTTGCAATAAAACCCGTATTTCGGTCGTATGTAAAATATGTTCTTCCTTTTTTAAACAAGATAGCAGCTGGTGCGCTGCTATCTTTAGGATGAACATTTTCTTTAAGCTCTGCTATAGTTACTTTTCCAAGCTCATAATTTTGAGCTTGTGTGTTTGTAAAGCCCCAAAAGAAAGCTATGCAAATTAGAAATGATCTTAGAAACATATTAAATACGTTTTAAAACTATTTTTTCGGTTTCTTTCGCAACCATTCCTTTGTAGTACTCTTTCAGCATTTCATATTGTTCTGTGTTAACTATTGCCTCATTGATCTGATTGACAACCATTAATTGCAAAACATTATCATTTGCTGCAATATTAAACTTAAAACTTCCTAGATTATTCTCCATACTATAAGCAACAGCAGCAGGCAAGGTTTCGACCGCAAAACCATCTGGAATTTTGATTGTAATATTGTACTTATCCATAAACGGATACCCAAAATCTACTGGATACTCGCGTGATTCTTGTTTAAATGGATTCTTGTCCTCAGTAAAAAACAACATTGGATTAACATAAATCTTACCGCCAATAAGCTCACACAAATCATTTCCGATAAATGAATAAGTCTCAATTGTTGGCGAAAGCAATTCTTTTTCGTTTGTTCTTGAATATTCGCTTACCTCAATTTTTCCATTGTTATTTTCTAATTTTTCAAGATATTCTTCTTCTTTTAATTTTTCGAAATTTTCTCTGCTGATCATTGCATTATAATCCGTGCACTGCCTTCTTGTTTTTCCCGTAACTTTTCCTTCAGCACTAATATCATAATTCATAAAGACAACATCATTTGATGCTTTTTTAGGCATTAAATCTATTTCTTCAGAAGAACCATCTTTTCTTATTAATCTTCCAAACCAATTTAATGTTCTAAAAGGAAGAACGTTTGGAGTCGAATATTTATCAGTTGCATCTAATAAAATATATCCGTTTGGTGTTTCTACTGCGGCAATTACATAATTAAATGCATTTCTATTTGGAAACAATGCAATTCCGTTAGAACGTGTACTTACAAGAACAGGATTTGCTGTTAAACCCGAAGAACGAAGCATTGCTGTAAGCATTAAATTGATATCTGCTATATTTCCTGTTTTTTCTTTATATGCTTTTTTAACTCCGCTATCACAGCTATAACCTGTGTAGCCATTCCATTTTACACTTGCTTTTACATAATTTAAAATTGTCCAGATTCTTTCATCCTGCCCGTTTATTCCAGCCAAAACTTTTTTCAAATCTTCTTCAAAATATCCAGTTTTATTTAATTCTGGACCAAAATCATCATATTCGTAAATCGTTCTTACAACTGAATTCCAATCTGTAGAATATTCCTTTATCGGACTATTTGGAAAATGAGTCAACGATAATTCGTGCTGAATACTTGCTGTATAATTATCAATATTATTCACAAAACTTTCATCTTTTAACGCTGGAAAATCTTCTGCTACATAAGTTACTTCTGTTTCTAAATAATCAAATTTATCTGTCGAAAATTCAGTCTTAGACAAATATGTGCCACTTCTTTCTTTACTGTTTATTGTTACAGATTTCGGATTTTTTAATGTTGTAGTTTTTGGGAATAAATATCCTTTTTGTACTGGTTTAAAAACATAATATTCTGGATACGCAACTTTATATTCAGAATAATTTACAGGGATTGAGGTTTGGAAATCCCAGTCACGAATTATTCCTTCATTTGGACATTTAATGGTGTAGCGAAATTCGATTACAGATCCTTCTTTTACATTTGGCATCGTTATCTTTTTTTGCCCTCTGTATTTAGAAATGACTTCATCAAAAGATCCATCACTTTTTAATTTTGTTTTTTCTATTTTACCATTCACTAAATTATAAGTAACTGCATCTGTAAAAAAAACACGTTCTTTTAAGTTCGTGGTATTGCGATACCAAACTTGTTGATTCGCCCATTCATAGCCTTCTTTTTTATAAATTTTGATACGTGTTTCTACATCAGTCATCATGTAAAAACCATCATTTTGATCGTATTCCATTCGGGAAACTCCTTTTTTGTAAAGAACTGCTGCTACTGCTGAAGTATCTTTTGGATGGACTTTCTGTTCCAATTCTGCAACAGAAACCTTTCCTAATTTGAATTCTTGAGAAATCGCTTTGGGAGCGATTAATAGAATCATAGAGAGGCTAAATAGTTTAATAATTTTCATTGGTAATTCTTGGTTTATATTGGTTATAATTGGTTTAATTTTTTGTCAATATTATTTTGGCATTATCGTTTCTAGAGACCTGCTCCATAAACAAACGGTATTCGTCATATTCTTTATTCGAATATTTACCTTTGTTAAGGAACATCGACCTTTTATACGTTAGTTTGTTATTTTCTTTTTTTATTATTTCGGTTTTATATTCACCAAATTTTCCTTTTAACTCATAATTTGAAGGAAGAAATTCGATACTGTAACCTGCAGGAAGGTTGATCTCGATTTCATCTGTATCCAAATATCCGCGCTGGATTTGAAATGGATTTTTACGATTTCTCATTCGTTTTATATTCCCTGTATATTGATTAAATGCATCAACTACAAAAATCATTTTATTGCCAGAAAGTGTTCCGTAATTTGAAGCACTTACTTGAATATCTTCTGTAAAACGAACATTTTCTTTATCATTCGTAAAAGTTATTTTACCTAATTTTAAGTTATTGATATTATCCCAGTAATCTTTGTAATGCTCTTCTTTTTCATTTGGTTGCATGGTTTCTACTCGAGATTTAGAAGCGTATTGACTTCCTTGTGAAGCTATTTTTAGAACTCCAGAAAAATTCCCAGTTTCATCAATTGTATAAGTTCCTTTTCCGTCTTGAGTATTTCCTTTGTCATCGTAGATTTTAGTGCGGACAATTTCTCCGCCTTCAGGTTTTACAACCAAAACATCGCGATCATCTGTAAAAACACCTTGATATCCAAACGGATCATCTTGACTTGTACATTCTAACCATATATAATTATTCTGGTTTGGAACTGCTAAAATCATGTGGTTTCCTTGCATCGAAACAAAATCAGATTGAATATCTGACTTGTAGCGATCTCCATATAAAATAGTATTGTAAGACGGGACGTCTACAACCTCCAAAAGTGCTTTTGTATAATTTGATAATGCTTTACAGTCACCATAACCTAAGCGATCTACATCGCTGGCGAGCATTGGTTTCCATCCGCCAATTCCAACTGCAATATTTACATATCTGGATTTCTTTTGAACATAATCATAAATAATCTTTGCTTTCTTAACGGGATCTTTTTCATTCCCAACCAAAGCTTTGATTTTTGCTTTTGTCTCTTCTGGTAAAATGGTAGTTCCTGTTAGGATTTTTTCTCCATACCATTTACCAAATGCTTCCCATGTTGTTGCTTTTCCATCAACTCCTTCTAGGTGAAAATTCTCTAATCCCATCATGACTTTAGGAAAAAGGTCTGATGGATTAGGACTAAGATCTTCTTGTTTTTGAGCAATAAGATTGGTAGCTGAATAACTTAGTTTGGTATCTGTTTCTTCTGTCTTTTTAATATTGAAACCATTAAATCGGAACTCTTTCTTTTTAAAGCCCAATTCTTTTGGAAAAGTAACATTTAAAACACATTTTTCTACACTTAAGTAATAACCGCCTAAAAAATACCATTGTGGTATAAATGCGGTATTCGAAGTTTCAACTTCGCATGTATAAACAATAGTAAAAGGATATGAAATTGGAGTATAATCTAAATAAAGCACACGGTTATCTGAAAAAAGAGTACTGCCACTTACAGCGCTTTGATCTCTAAAATCTTTTCGCTTGATTTTTTTAATTTCGTTTCCAAATGCGTCATAAACAATCGCTTCAATATTTTTGATTGAAGTTGTTTTATCATAATGACTATAGGCGTCAATATCATTTAGTCCTTTATCATTTAAAACAGAAACTATTCTTTGCGTTTTGATATTCATGCTTCTTTGCGAAGCGATAACGATATCCATCTGGTCTAATCGAAGGACTGCATTGGCATTTTGCTTAAGACTATCGGGTATTGATAGTATAGAATAATCGCTCTTTTGAGCAGAAGAATTAACAAGAAATAAGAAAAAAAAGAATGCGCAAAAGAGTTTTTTCATTAGTAGGTATTTTCGTCAAATATATATTTTTTTGCGAAATCCTTAACAAATGTTTAATAATATTTTACTCCTTGTTTTTACTATCCATGACAATAGTTACAGGCCCATCATTTAGTAGATTTACTTTCATATCTGCACCAAAAATTCCAGTTTGCACTTTTTTACCAAATTCTTTTTCTATCGATTTTACAAAGTTTTCGTAAGTCGGAATTGCAAAATCTGGTTTTGAAGCTTTTATATAAGAAGGACGATTTCCTTTTTTTGTTGATGCATGAAGTGTAAACTGACTCACAACAATAATATCACCATCAATATCCTGAACCGAACAATTCATAACATCATTTTCATCACCAAAGATTCTCATTTTTATGATTTTTCCAGCAAGCCAATCAATGTCTTCCTGCGTATCAGCATCTTCTATTCCGACTAAAACCAGTAAACCTTTTTTAATATCTGCAACAATATTAGAATCGACAGTTACAGATGCTTCGGAAACTCTTTGAAGAACGATTTTCATTTAATGATTAATTGTAAATTATTATTTATTGATTTTTTATTTAGAAGTTATAATTATTGAACTCTTTAAGTTAATCATAATTAACCATTCACAATTCACAATTCATAATTACTTACGTGTTTCATCACTCGCGGCGCGATCTTCACCATACGTATCTGTACGATAATGTTCTTCATCACCTTCTAAGATTTTAAGATAACTATTGTAACGTGACCAAGCAATTTCGTCTTTTTCCAAAGCAGCTTTTATAGCGCAATGCGGTTCTTCTTTGTGTAAACAATTGTTAAACTTACATTGATCTTTTAATTTGAAGAATTCTGGAAAATAGCCACTAATTTCTGATGGTTCCATATCTACGATTCCGAAACCTTTAATTCCAGGTGTATCTATAATTCGGGCATCAAAAGACAAATCATACATTTCAGCAAAAGTAGTTGTGTGCTGACCTTGCTTGCTTTGTTCTGAAATTACGGAAGTTTTTAAATGAAGACTTGATTCCATTGCATTTACCAAAGTTGATTTCCCAACTCCAGAATGTCCAGAAAACATGCTTACTTTTCCAATCATCATTTCTTTCAGCTTGTCAACGCCTTTGTTTTCTGTTGATGAAATTCGAAGACATTTATATCCAATTTCAGAATAAATATGTTGCAGATAAAGCTGATCATCTAAAGTTTGATCATTTAAAGTATCGATTTTATTAAAAATCAAGATTGCTTCAATTCCATATGCTTCGGCAGTTACCAAAAAACGATCGATAAAACTTGTAGTTGTTGGTGGATTATCAATTGTAATCAACAAGAAAACTTGATCGATATTGGAAGCAATAATATGAATCTGTTTAGAAAGATTAACCGATTTACGAACGATATAGTTTTTTCGTTCATGAATATTATGAATCGTTCCCGTAACGGCATCTGAAGTTTCGTCTAATTCATAATCGACTATATCGCCTACAGCAATAGGATTGGTACTTTTTATACCTTTTATTCTGAATTTCCCTTTCATACGGCATTCCACAAAATCTCCATTTTCAGATTTTACGGTGTACCAGCTTCCTGTAGATTTATATACGGTTCCTGTCATTCAAATTTTAGATTTCTGATTTTAGATTTTAGATTGCTCTTAAAACTAAAAATTTTAAAAGACAAAATTACAGTTTTTCTAATGGAAAGTTATTCAATCTATTATTTAAAAATTTATTTACACTACAATTTAAATAATTAGACTAAAAAACTTATTAAATTTATTTAGTAAGTCAAATAGTATTTTTAAAAATATTTGCATTTAATTAACAAATATTAAACTACTTTTAATATTTTTATAACAGAATTTTCTTAAACAAAACTATCTATTAACAAAAAACGTAAAAATGAAAAAAAACAAATCAAACCCAAATCAAACCAAATTCAATCTTTATGGATTAACAAAGATTCTTTTTTTAGCAATTACTCTACTATTTTTGGCGAGTTGCAGTAATGAAAAAGAGGATGAAGAACTTAATGCCTCATCAAATTCAACAAATAAAGTTTCTAAAGAAACTATTATTTTAATTGCTCAAAATTTCTTTAAGAATACAAGTATTACAGGAAAAAATGTAATACAAAATAGAACTATCAAAAGCACAAAGGAATATGTTACATCAAAAAAAGAAAGTGCTTTTTATGTTGTAAATTACAACGAAGGCGGATTTATTATATTGGCTGCTGACAATCGAGTAAGTCCAATTTTAGCCTATTCTGATTCAGGAAATTTTGCGACTACAGATCAGCAAATTATTCCTCCTGTAGCTTATTGGATGGAAGGACAAAAAAAAGAAATTCAAGCCCAAATTGGCAGCAATCAAGTTCAAACAAAAGAAATAAAAAATGAGTGGAACGCTATTACAAATAAAGCTGCTCAAATAAAAACAACTAGTAAAACGTCTTATGTTGAGCCGGAAGACCCAACAAGCTGCCCAGATTATTCTACTTATGTTAAAGGTCCACTTTTAACAACAAATTGGGGGCAGGGAGATGGATACAATAATCTTTTAGCTTTAAACTGTTCTTATAATTATTACTTAGGATACAAAGCTCCTACCGGTTGTGTTGCAACATCAATGGCGCAAATTATGCGTTATTTTCAAAGACCTACAATTTATAATTGGAATAATATGCCAAACAACGGTCAATATTCAAATGGTACATATGATACGCAACTTTTAATGAAAGATGCTGGTACATCTGTTAATATGTCATATGGATGTAGTTCTTCAGGTGCAGTAACATCAAATGCTGCAACTGCTTTAAAAAACACATTTGGATATAAAAGTGCAACTTATGGCAATTTCAACTTAAATACTGTCGTTCAAAACCTTAATAATAATCTTCCAGTCATTTTAACGGGAGGAACTAATTCCGGAGGAAGTTATATAAATGGACACGCATGGGTTTGTGATGGCTATAGTCAAACAACAATTTATCAGAAAGATGATTATGGTGTTTGCTTAGGAGCAAGTACATATCAAGCCATATTGCACATGAACTGGGGTTGGGATGGTCAATATAACGGTTATTATAGTGTCGGGAGTTTTAATCCTGGATCAAATACCTTTAATTATCAAAATGGCATGTTATACAATATTGGTATTTAATTTGTTTCATTTGAAAGTTCTACTTTTTATTTTATTAATCGTAATGGGAATATCAGAAAATAACTTACGCTCCAAAGATCAATCTGCTGTCTTGGGAACAAGTTTATCTATTGAAATTAAAAACAAAATAGGTGAAAACTTATTGGGAACTGACAAATTTCCAATTGCTGAAATTTTTGTAAAGTATAATCGTGATGATTTACAAACTACACAAACAACTAAGAATACTGTGTTGTTAGATAATCCTAATAATATTTTATTCGTAGATGAAAAGCAATCTAAATATGTTAAGATCTTTTTAAATCATTCAAAATCTGAAAATTTCCCTATGACTTATATTCACTGGAATAAAACTGATATAGATACTATTAAGGCAAAATATAAGAAAAATGAAAATTCTATAGTACTTGAGAAGTTGTGGATTTTCAAAAACAATTCGTGGGAAGAGATAAAATCAAAACCGCTGGTTCTAATTAAGTAAATCTTAAAGGCTAAATTCTATTACTTTTTACAGAATTTAGCCTTTTTAATTTTAATCATTTTTTTGCAAAAGAAAAAAATCCCCAAATCTTTTTTCAAAGTGTTGAGGATTCTTAAAAAACAATCTATTTTTAATTAATGCTATAAGAAAATTTAGAGATTCGTTTTACTCCAATTTAAATTAACTTATATCACTTATGTCTTTTGAAAAAATTATGCGTTGAAAATTTTCTCTTGGTGACCAATACTTTCTTGATGAATTGCTTTGAACATTCTCAAAACGAACTCTTCTGTAAGACCTTTTTTCTCACCTTCAAGAATCATTTTTCCTAAAATTTCGTTCCAACGATTGTTTTGAAGAATTGCAACGTTTGCATCTTTTTTCACTTGACCAATTTCGTCAGCCACTTTCATACGTTTCCCTAAAAGCTCTAATAAGTTAGCATCCAAAACGTCGATGTTAGCTCTTAGTTTAGTCATTTTTTGGCTGTACTCGTCTGTAGTATCATCCGTTTTTCTGATAGTCAAATCTTTAATGATTTGTTTCAAAGCGTCTGGAGTTACTTGTTGAGCTGCATCAGACCAAGCGTTATCTGGGTCAAAGTGTGTTTCGATGATCATACCATCGTAGTTCAAGTCTAAAGCTTCTTGAGTTACTTCGAAAATCATTTTACGATCTCCAGTAATGTGAGATGGATCAATAATTAATGGTAAATCAGGGAATTTATTTTGCAATTCGATAGCAATTTGCCATTCTGGAATGTTTCTGTATTTTGTTTTTTCGTAAGTAGAGAAACCTCTATGGATAACTCCTAATTTCTCGATACCTGCCATGTGTAAACGTTCAACACCACCTAACCATAAAGCTAAATCTGGGTTTACAGGGTTTTTTACCAAAACAATTTTATCAGTTCCTTTTAAAGTATCAGCAATTTCTTGAACTGCAAAAGGGTTTGCAGTTGTACGTGCACCAACCCATAATACGTCGATATCGTGTTCTAAAGCTAGTTTACAGTGCGCTGCAGTTGCCACTTCAGTACCCATTAATAAACCAGTTTCAGCTTTAGCTTTTTGTAACCATTTTAATCCAATTTCACCAACACCTTCAAATCCTCCTGGACGAGTTCTTGGTTTCCAGATTCCTGCTCTGAAAACGCTTACTTTTGAATCTTTTAATTCGTGAGCGATTTTCAAAACTTGATCTTCAGTTTCTGCACTACAAGGTCCAGCTATCACAAGTGGGTGATTTAAATTGAAATCTTCTAACCACTTTCTCATTTCTTTCTTATTTTCCATCTTAATCTAATTTTACTTTTTAGTTGTTGTTAATCCGTTTAGTATTTCTTTTATTTTATTTGTGCTTTCCATTTCATGAAAAATGGCATTATAATCTTCTTCTTTCAACAAATCTCTAAACCGACTTAGGTTTGAAATATATGCTTCTAATGTTTCCAGAACGTGTTCTTTATTTTGTTTAAAAATCGGTGTCCACATTGCTGGCGAACTTTTTGCTAGACGAACGGTGCTTTCAAATCCACTTCCCGCCATATCGAAAATATCCTGTTCGTCCTTTTCTTTATTCATTACCGTTTTCCCAAGCATAAACGAACTAATGTGCGATAAATGCGAAACGTAAGCAATGTGTTTATCGTGTGAAACGGGATCCATATATCGAATTCTCATTCCAATTTCTGCAAAAAGATTTAATGCCTTTTCTTGCAGTTTAAAAGTGGTTTTTTCCACTTCACAAATAATGTTTGTTTTTCCTTTAAACAAACCTTTTATTGCCGCTGAAGGTCCAGAAAACTCTGTTCCTGCAATTGGATGCGTTGCGATAAAATTTCTTCTTTTCGGATGATTCGCTACTGCATCACAGATTGGCTTTTTGGTCGATCCTACTTCAAAGACAATTGTCTTGTCTCCAACAACATCCAGAACTTTCGGCAAAACTGTCAGCGCAACATCTACTGGAACCGAAACGATTACAAAATCGGCTTCAGCTAAATCTTCAAAACTTCCCGCTTCGTCGATAACTCCTAAATCAATGGCCTCCTGCAAATGCTTTTCGTTACTATCAATTCCAAAAATTGTCGAATCTGGATGTTGGTCTTTGATGTCCAGCACCATCGAACCGCCTATTAATCCTATTCCTATTACGTATACTTTCATACTATTTCTTTAATTACCAATTTTAAAATTCCAAATTCCAACCTTATTTAACCGCAAAGTCCGCAAAGGATTTACGCAAGATTCGCAAAGTCTGAAATCTACATTCTAAAATCTAAAATCGATCAATCGCTTCTTGTACTTTTTCTTCTTTTACACACAATGAGAATCTAATATAACCTTCGCCGTTGCTACCAAAAATGGTTCCCGGTGTAATAAAAATATGTTTCTCATATAATATTTCGTCAATGAACTTCTCTGCTGATTCGATTCCTTCTGGAAGTTTCGCCCAAACGAACAAACCAACTCCTTCTTTATATACTTTACAGTTTAACTTTTCAGCTAATTTTTCAGTTAATTCTCTGCGGCGTCTGTAAATTTTGTTTTGGTCTTCGAACCAAGATTTATCACATTTTAAAGCTGCGATAGCTCCTTTTTGGATTCCGTAATACATTCCGCTGTCCATGTTGCTTTTAACTTTTAGAACCGCATCGATAATTTCAGGATTTCCTAAAACCATTCCGACTCTCCAGCCTGCCATGTTGAATGTTTTACTTAACGAATTCAATTCTAAAGCCACATCTTTTGCTCCTTCAACCTGCAATAAACTCATCGGATTATCATTCAAAACAAAACTATACGGATTGTCGTTGATCAATAATATATTGTGTTTTTTAGCAAAAGCTACCAATTTTTCAAATAACGCTAAACTTCCTCTCGCTCCTGTTGGCATGTGCGGATATCCCAGCCACATAATTTTTACTTTCGAAAGATCTAATTTTTCTAAAGCTTCAAAATCTGGTTCCCATCCGTTTTCTTCTTTTAAATCATAATAAACCGGAACTGCCT
This sequence comes from Flavobacterium sp. SH_e, assembly GCF_025717045.1. Classification (GTDB taxonomy): domain Bacteria; phylum Bacteroidota; class Bacteroidia; order Flavobacteriales; family Flavobacteriaceae; genus Flavobacterium. Next base: position 33,412 of record NZ_JAOVZN010000009.1, on the reverse strand, counting down.
GAACCAAATTGGTTACCGAAGTATAAGTTGGATAACCTGGATTCGGAATTAAAACGTTATCGCCTTCATTTAAAAATGCCAACGAAATGTGCATAATTCCTTCTTTTGAGCCCATCAATGGTAAAATCTCATTATTAGGATTCACTTCAACACCAAACTGATCTTTATAAAAATCTGCCATCGCCTGCCTCATTTCTGGTAATCCCTGATAGCTTTGATAACCATGCCCGTTTTCGTCTTGAATTGCTGCAGCGACTGCTTCAATTACTGCTTTTGACGGACTCAAATCAGGGCTTCCAATTCCCATGTTGATGATCGATTTTCCTTCAGACATCAACTGACGAACTTCTCTTAGTTTTGATGAGAAGTAGTATTCTTCAACTGTGTCTAATCGTTTTGCTGTTGTAATCATTTTTTTATTGCTTTAGGCCTTAGGCTATAAGCTTTAGGCTTTCTTTTTTAACTTCTAACTTTTAACTAATAACCCTTAACTTCCTTATGGTTTTGTATTTTTATATTCTCCCAACACTTTAAAATATTCTGCCATAATATTTAATAACGTTTTGGCTTTTGCAAAATCTTCGTATTTCTCAAATGTTACGTCTACGAAGAATGAATATTTCCAAGGTGTTTCAATCTTAGGAAGCGATTGGATTTTTGTCAAATTCAATTTGCAGTCACTCATTACATTCAAAACCGCAGCTAAACTTCCTCTTTTATGATCTAATTCAAATTTTACAGATGCTCTATTAATTTCGCTTTCTGGCAAAAATGAATTCTGCTTTTTAATGATTACGAAACGAGTCATATTATTTTTGATCGTTTGAATCGACGGTGCAATAATATCCAAATCGTACATTTCAGCTGCCGTTACACTTGCAATTGCTGCAATTCCGGTTAACTGCTTTTCCTGAATTCTTCTTGCCGTTTCCGCTGTATCTTTATCCTCAACCAATTTGATATTTGGATATTGTTTCAAGAAATCCATACACTGCAAAAGTGCCATTGGGTGAGAATGAACTTCTCTTATATCTTCAATTTTCTGACCTTTTAAAGCCATTAAATTTTGCTGAATATTTAAATAATGCTCTCCAATTATGTGTAAATTATTCTTATCAATCAAAGCATAATTCGGAATAATCGGCCCTGCAATTGAATTTTCGATCGCCATTACGGCCTGATCAGATTTTCCGGCAATAAGGCTGTCGATCAATTCTTCAAAAGATAAACACTCATCAATATCCACATTTTCAGAGAAATATTCTTTCACAACTTGATGATGAAATGATCCTTTAATACCTTGTATTGCAATTTTCGTTGTCATATAGTCAAAAAAAAATCCTGATTTGCATCAGGATTGTATATTAGTTTTATTTGTCTTAAAATTTGATCTCAAATAACCATAGCACAATCCTGACTTCTACTAAAGAAGAAATAAAAATTGTTGCTAAAATAAAAACGGTTACTTGCCATTTTGTTTGTGTTATTTTGTAAATTCTCTGCGAATGTATAAATTATTTTTAGTGCACCAAAAAAAAGATTGCATTTTATGAAACAAAAAAGGATTTCTTAACAAATTTAGCAGGTTTTGTATGATAATATAAAAATTTGGCCTTAAAATGAGAATATTAAAATTAGGTTCTAAGCTACTAGGATGCTAAGTTTTTTTCGCCACGAATTCATGAATTAGTGCAAATCTTTGTGTTTATAAAATTCAATTTCACAGATTTTAAAAAATAAAATTCGTGAATTCGTGGCTATCTGCCAATCAAAACAATCCAGAAACTGGTTTCTTTGCAATCCTTATTTTAGAATAGTCGAGATTCATCTTTCTTTTAATAAGGAAGCAAACAAATTCTAAAATTAAACAACAATCAACATAGCCCATGATTTCAACCACGGGAGGAATTGAAATAAAATATTAAAAATAGGGGCTTATGTTTGAAGCATATTGTATAAAACAAAAAAGCAGTTATCAAAATGACAACTGCTTTCTATAATAATTAAGAACAAATCTTTCTTCTTTGTTCTATTCTCTTTCTTCTAGTAAAAATTAAGATCCACACATTTCACAATCCTCTGGATCTGCGGCTTGTGCTTTTAAAAGCATCGCTTTGTAATCCTCAACGCTGATTGCTTCAGTTTCTTGAACTAAAGACGGAGCTGTCTCTTCTTTTTTATCGTTGTTTAATGTGAATTTAATCGCATCTACAGCCGCTTTTGTTCTTAGGTAATACATTCCTGTTTTTAAACCTGACTGCCAAGCGTAGAAATGCATTGACGTTAGTTTAGAATAGTTAGCATCTTGCATGAACAAGTTCAACGATTGAGACTGGTCAATGAAATATCCTCTTTGGCGAGACATATCGATAATATCTTTCATCGACATTTCCCAAACTGTTTTATAAAGATCTTTCAAGTCTTGTGGAATCTTATCGATGTTTTGAACAGATCCGTTATGACGCATGATTTCTTGTTTCAAGTCTTCATTCCATAAACCTAGTTTTACTAAGTCTTCTAGTAAATGTTTGTTTACTACGATAAACTCTCCAGACAATACACGACGTGTGTAAATGTTTGAAGTATATGGCTCGAAAGCTTCGTTGTTTCCTAAAATCTGAGAAGTCGATGCAGTTGGCATTGGCGCAACTAACAATGAGTTACGAACTCCATGTTCCACTACTTCTTTTCTTAATGAAGCCCAGTCCCAACGGCCTGATAATTCCTCATCTTTCATTCCCCACATATTGTGTTGGAATTCTCCTTGTGACATTGGCGAACCTTCGAAAGTTGAATATGGCCCTTCTTCTTTTGCCATTTCCATAGAAGCAGTTACGGCAGCGAAGTATAATGTTTCGAAAATCTCTTGGTTTAATTTTTTAGCTTCATCGCTTGTAAACGGCATACGCAACATAATGAAAGCATCTGCTAAACCTTGCACACCTAAACCAACTGGACGGTGACGCATATTAGAGTTTTCAGCTTCTTTTACTGGGTAATAGTTTCTGTCGATTACTTTGTTCAAGTTACGAGTTACACGTTTTGTAACATTGTAAAGTGCTTGGTGATCAAATTGTCCGTTTTCGATGAACATTGGCAACGAAATAGAAGCCAAGTTACAAACTGCAATTTCATCTTTAGATGTAAACTCCATAATCTCTGTACACAAGTTAGAAGAACGAATTGTTCCTAAATTCTTGTGATTCGATTTGCGGTTTGCAGCATCTTTGTACAACATATATGGTGTTCCAGTCTCGATTTGAGATTCTAGGATTTTCTCCCATAATTCACGAGCACGGATCGTTTTTCTTCCTTTTCCTCTAAATTCGTAATCAGTATATAATGCTTCGAATTCATCTCCGTAAACGTCATATAATCCTGGACATTCGTTAGGACACATTAAAGTCCATGTTGAATCTTCCTGAACACGTTTCATGAATAAATCTGAAGTCCACATTGCGAAGAATAAATCTCTCGCACGCATTTCTTCTTTTCCAGTATTTTTCTTTAAATCCAAGAATTCAAAAATATCAGCATGCCAAGTTTCGATATAAATCGCAAAACTTCCTTTACGTTTTCCTCCACCTTGATCTACGTAACGAGCAGTATCATTGAACACTCTCAACATCGGAACAATTCCGTTTGAAGTTCCGTTTGTACCACGAATATAAGATCCCGTTGCACGAACGTTATGAATAGAAAGTCCGATTCCTCCCGCTGATTGCGAGATTTTTGCTGTTTGTTTTAATGTATCGTAAATTCCATCAATACTATCATCCTGCATTGCCAAAAGGAAACAAGAAGACATTTGAGGTTTTGGAGTTCCTGCGTTGAACAACGTTGGCGTTGCGTGCGTAAAGAACTTTTTAGACATTAAATCGTAAGTTTCAATAACCGATTTTAAATCATCTAAGTGAATACCCACAGAAACACGCATTAACATGTGCTGCGGACGCTCTACGATTTTTCCGTTTATTTTAAGAAGATAAGAACGCTCTAAAGTTTTAAAACCAAAGTAGTCGTAATTAAAATCTCTCGTATAAATGATATGAGAATCTAAAAAAGCAGCATTTTCCTGAATTACTTTGTACACGTCATCAGCAATTAACGGCGCATCTTGTCCGTTTCTTGGATTTACGTAATTGTACATATCTTTCATCGTTTCAGAGAAAGATTTTTTAGTGTTTGAATGCAGGTTAGAAATTGCTACACGAGCTGCCAATTGAGCATAATCTGGATGCGCAATTGTCATAGAAGCCGCTGTTTCTGCCGCAAGATTATCAAGTTCAGAAGTCGAAACCCCATCATACAATCCTTCGATAACTCTCATCGCTACCTTTACTGGATCTACGAGCTCATTCAAGCCGTAACACAATTTTTTGATTCTTTCTGTAATCTTATCAAACATTACGGGCTCTCTGTGGCCATCTCTTTTTACTACATACATAAGCTTACCTTTTATAGTTATTGAAAAAATGAAAGTACCTAGAGAACGAACTCCAGCACTTAAACATTGCGTGTTTTTAAATTATTTTTTGAGAATTACCGAATTCTCAATAGTTACTCGTTTCAAATTCGAATTTCGAATTTAAATGCGTCAAAAATTGCTATTGAATCTATGACTTGGGGAAAGAGATTCAACCTTAAAATATTTTTTTGTAATCTTTTTTTAGCATCTCTAGAAGATAGACACTAAAAGTATTTTTGTTGTCTAAAAATCTGCATCAAATGAAATTTTTTGAGCGTCACTATCTGTGTTCATCACACCAGATTTTTGATACTCTGCAACACGTTTTTCAAAGAAATTAGTTTTTCCTTGAAGCGAAATCATGTCCATGAAATCGAATGGATTCGCTGATCCGTATACACGCTCGCAACCCAACTCTACTAATAATCTATCGGCAACGAACTCTAAGTACTGTGTCATTAAAGTAGCGTTCATACCAATTAAACTTACCGGAAGAGATTCAGTTACAAACTGTCTTTCGATATCTAAAGCATCGACAATAATTTCTTTAATTCTGTCTTTTGGAACTTTGTTTACCAAATGGTGATTGTGCAAGTGAACCGCAAAATCACAATGTACGCCTTCGTCACGAGAAATCAACTCATTAGAGAATGTTAAACCTGGCATTAAACCACGTTTTTTCAACCAATAAATTGAGCAGAAAGCTCCTGAGAAAAAGATTCCTTCAACAGCAGCAAAAGCGATTAGCCTTTCAGCAAATGAATCAGACTCGATCCATTTTAAAGCCCACTCTCCTTTTTTAGCAATTGCAGGAAATACTTCTAAAGCATTAAACAATTCTGTTTTTTCTGCTTCGTCTTTAACGTAAGTGTCAATTAACAACGAATAAGTTTCACTATGGATATTCTCCATCATGATTTGAAATCCGTAGAAAAATTTCGCTTCAGCGTATTGTACTTCATTTACAAAGTTTTCAGCAAGATTTTCGTTTACGATTCCATCAGAAGCCGCAAAGAATGCTAAAATATGTTTAATGAAATATCTTTCGTCGTCATTCAACTTATTATTCCAGTCTGTCAAATCTTGGTGCAAGTCGATTTCTTCTGCAGTCCAAAAACTAGCTTCCATCTTCTTATACCATTCCCAAATATCATGATGTTTAATCGGAAAAATAACGAAGCGATTTTTATTTTCTTGTAATATTGGTTCGATTTGTGACATGACAGATTCTGTTAATTTTTTTTATTGAATTTTTACTCATTCAGTAGACTACAAAGATTGTCAATTAACGTCAAAAATAAAAGCCAAACTTATTCACAATCGGACGTAGTTTTTAACAAAGGCCTAAATTTGAGAATTTTTTCAGACAATAATTAATTTACTGCTAATGAGTCGATTAAAAACACTTTCTATTCCTTAAAGCCCGTAAAATATAGACTTTTTCGAATAAAAAGCAAGAAATTTTAAATAGTTTTAAAAAGTTTTTTTTGAGTCAAAACTTTATTTTTTTGAGTCAAAAGATGTAGTCAAAAAGACTATATTTTTCAGTGTTGATTTTAGGAATTTTTATGCTCTTCAGCAACCTTTTCAAGTTCTAAATACCAGTCTTCTCCAAAACGTCTAATTAACGCTTCTTTTACAAATTTGTAAACTGGAACTTCCAATTCTTTACCTAACGAACAAGCATCATCGCAAATATCCCATTTGTCATAATTGACCGCCGCAAATTCTGTGAAGTCTTTTACGCGAATTGGATACAAATGACAAGAAACTGGTTTTTTCCAATCAACGACTCCTTGGTTGTACGCTTGTTCGATTCCGCAAAGTGCAGTTTTTCCATCGAAAATTACATAAGCACAATCTTTATTATCAATAAGCGGAGTTTCTAAATCGCCATCAGTTCCCTTTACCCAAGTTCCCTGCGCCTCGATTGCTTCTATTCCTTCTTTTCTTAAAAAAGGTTTTACTTTAGGATAGATTTCTTCTAAGATTTTAGTTTCAGCCTCATTTAAAGGCGCGCCCGCATCTCCATCAACGCAACAAGCTCCTTTACAAGCAGACAAGTTGCACACAAATTCTTTTTCCAGAATGTCTTCTGAAATAATAGTTTTACCTAACTGAAACATGATATTTAATACTGTAATTTATAAAGTGCAAAGATAGTCAAAGAAAGGAGATAAAATAGGATGAAATTTAACCGCAAAGTTCGCAAGGATTTACGCAAAGTTTCGCAAAGTTTATACATAAAGATTTCCAATACCTATTCTAACTTTGCGAACCTTGCGAATTTAACTTTGCGTGCTTTGCGGTTAAACCTATTATAAGTTTTACTAAATGCAAAAGAAAACAATAATTGTTACAAATATCACTTTTTTAATCAATAAAACATGTTTTTATAACAAAAATACAATCTATCGAAAAATCACCTAACTTTATTAACTACTTTTGCAGCAGTTTTTTAATCCCTAAAAATCAAAGCGATATGTTAGAAATCGATTTTAAAGAAATCATTACCGTTAGTATGGTACTTTTTGCCGTAATTGATATTGTTGGATCAATTCCTATTATTGTGAATTTAAGAGCAAAAGTCGGTCACATAGAATCTGAAAAAGCTTCTATCGTTGCAGGAGCGATTATGATTGTTTTTCTTTTTGTTGGAGAAGGTTTATTAAACTTAATTGGCATTGATGTCCATTCATTTGCCGTTGCAGGGTCGTTTGTATTATTTTTTCTTGCTTTAGAAATGATTTTAGGAATCAGAATTTATCGTGATGAAGAACCTGGCTCTGCCTCTATCGTACCATTGGCTTTTCCTCTAATCGCCGGAGCAGGAACAATGACCACTTTATTATCGCTTCGATCTCAATTTCATACCATTAATATTATTATCGCAATTTTGCTAAATATTATCTTGGTTTATATCGTTTTAAAATCTTCTAAAAAAATCGAAAATTTACTAGGAGAAAACGGACTTGGCGTGGTTCGTAAGACATTTGGAGTGATCCTTTTAGCAATTGCTGTTAAATTATTCGCTGCTAATGTTAAAGGTTTGTTCGTCTAAAATTAATTTTTATACATTTACCCCGTAAATTATTCTAAATATAAAACTCTTAGTCATTTTTCTAGAGTTCTACTTTATTATTTTAGACAAACAAAAACAATCTTATGAAAATTTTCACTTCAATCTTAGTGCTTTTGGCATTAGCTTTAATCGTTTTTAATATTACGCTATTAGACTTTAAAAACCCTTTTCAAGGAGATAGTATGGTAGCTTTTATTGGAATCGCCGCTTCATTTTGCGCTGTTTTGATTCTTTTGATTTTTAGAATTTCAAAAAGAATTGAAGAAAAAATGAATGACAACAGATAATATGTTTGATGTTTTAATTATTGGCGGAGGAGTATCTGGAATGTCTTGTGCTCTTGTCTTAGGATCCGCAAAGAACAAAACTTTTGTTACTGACAAAAAAATAGGAATTTTTACTCATCAGAAAAATTCTTCTTTACAAGAGGCAATATTTTATAATGCTTACGGAATTACTCCAGGAAAATTAGGTTCTGAACTTTTAACTGAAAGTATACAGGATTTAGCAACAACATATCCACACATTACTCAGGTTCCAAATGAGAAAGTAATGAAAATTGAGGGCAGTTATCCTGAATTTACCGTAGTGACCAACAAGAATTCATACAAAACAAAAAATATCGTAGTCGGAATTGGTTCTGCCAATACTTTCGATATTGAAGGTTTAATGCAATTTGTTGAACCTCATAAAAAAGCACTTCCAGAAAAACAACGTATTCAGCTTAAAAACGAAGATCATAAAGTTTCTGACGGAATTTATGTAATCGGAACTTTAGCGGGGTGGAGAAGTCAATTGGCAATTGCAGCCGGAAGTGGCGCTGCTGTAGCAACAGATATTTTAACTTTATGGAATAACGGCATACAGACTCACGCTCACGATAGTATTCGATAATACGCTATAAAAATTATTAAACCATATAAGTTATACAAGTTCACGTATGCTTTGCGCATAGTTTAAATGAACTTATATAACTTATATGGTTTATTTTTTTAAGTTTTTTCGCCTTTTTATTTAACCGAAACGATTTCCGTTACTTTAATATGGTTTTCATCTTCAGATTTCCATTTTTCTCCTTTAACAGATACTACATCTCCAATTTTTAATTGTTTGTAATTCTGAGGCCCGCCAACGTTTACAATACTGATTGTTGCAAAGTATACTTCTTTTGAGTCTGTTGTAATTTTGGCTGTGTAACCATCTTTACCCGCTTCTATACCGTCTACTTTTCCTGAAACTATAGCATTGGTATCATTTTTCATAGTTGTACAAGAGATTACAAAAGTCATTAAGAGCACTAGAAAACTGATTCTTTTTAGATTTTTCATATATTTTAGTTTAACCGCGAAGTTCGCGAGGATTTACGCAAGGTGCGCAATGTTTTATTTTAAGTTAATATTATTTTATTGCATCAAACTTTACGCCAACTGAACACAGCTCCCTGCAATAACTTTTAGATTCTTACCCGATTTTTTCCAAACTCTTATATATTTGAAAACTCCGCTGATCGAATTATTATCGTAAGTTGCCTTTAAAGCAACTGTAACAGCAACAACAGCCGAATCATCAATTATATTCACAATTTGATCTGACGCTTCCAAAGAATTAATTTTTAGCTTTCCTGAACGATATGATTCCAAATCAAACTCTTTAGTTATGGTTTGTCCGTCGGGCATATTAAACAATAAATCATCATGAAGGATTGTTTCCAAAGCCATAACATCCGATTTTTTAATTGCAGTCAAGAGTTCGATTTCTGCATCAACAACGGCTTCTATTTTCATGATATAAAGATTGAAGTTATTTCTTTGGAGCTAGAATTGTTTTTATCATGGCATCATCTTTCAAGATTACATCATAATAATACAATTCTCCAAACAGCTGTCGTGCAAATTCAGCTGTAATATGACGGTTTACGAGCGCTTTCGTTTTATCCAATTTCAAGTCCAGACCTGTCATTAAAATATAGTTTTTAAATCTTTTGAAATAAAAATCTGAACTTTTCATTTTAGTCAAAAACTCATTGAAATTATCTCCCGCAAAAGCATTTCTATTTTTATCTAATTCTTCAAAGACAAAATGGCCAACAATTCCTGTTTGCAATAAATAAGCAACATTTTCATTTCCATGCTCTGCTTCCATTGGGACAAAAACATCTGGAACAATTCCGCCGCCGCCATAAACGATTTTTCCTTTCGGAGTTTTAAATTTTAAAGAATCGGCTACTTTTATACTATCTTTTGCGTATAATTCTCCCGTTGCAATTCTAGATTCTGATTCTTTAAAATATTCTTCGTTCCCTTTTTTATAAGGTTTCTGAATCGATCTTCCGGTTGGGGTATAATAACGCGCCACAGTTAATCTTACTGCAGATCCGTCATTAAAATCCATTTCTCTTTGAACCAGACCTTTTCCGAAAGAACGTCTTCCAACAATAGTTCCGCGGTCATTATCTTGAATTGCTCCTGCTAAAATTTCGCTCGCAGAAGCGCTATTTTCATTAATTAAAACATATACTTTTCCAGTTTCAAAACTTCCTGCTTTTGTCGCATATGTTTTTTCGGTTGAGCCGTTTTTGCTTTTCGTGAAAACGATTAATTGTTTGTCTTTTAAAAACTCATCGGCAATGGCGATCGCTTCTTCCATATAACCGCCACCATTATCGCGAAGGTCAATTACAAGCGACTGAATTCCTTTTTGTTTTAATCTCGCTAAGCCAGTTTTAAATTCATTGAAAGTGGTTTCTGCAAAACGATTTATTTTGATGTAGCCAATATTATTCCCAATCATTAAAGAAGCATCAACGCTCTTAATTGGAATAATATCCCTTTTTACTTTAAACTTCAATTTCTTTTGTTCTGATTTTCTAAAAACAGTCAGTTCGATTTCAGAACCTTGCAATCCTTTTAATTTCGAAAACAAACTATCAGAAGGCAGTCTTCTACCGTATAATTTGGTTTTTCCTGCAAATAAAATTCGGTCTCCAGATTTTAATCCTGCTTTCGCCGAAGGGCCATTTTCTACTGGTTTTATAATCGCAACCGAATCTTTATACATATAAAAATTGATGCCGATTCCAACGAAATCACCTTTCATACTTTCGGCAACCTCAGCCTGTTCGCTTGGCGGAATATAAACTGAATGCGGATCTAATTTAGAAAGAATATTATCGACTGTAAGATTTACAATCGAATCGGTATTGACGCTATCAACATATTCGGTATTGATAAAATCAATGAGTTTGTTAAGTTTGGTTTTGGAGTAATTTTTAGCCAAAAGCTGGTCACTTGCAGGAGCATTCATCAAGCTTCCGGCAATTGTTCCAAGAGCAAAAGTTGCTCCTATGACTATTGGTAAATATTTCGAATTAAATTTCATTACTCTTCTAAAACAGGAATATGTTCTACTTCGACACCCGCTTTTATTAAAAATTGAATTCCGGAATCATCTCGATATCCATCTTGATACACCACTCTTTTTATTCCCGACTGATGAATTAATTTACTGCATTCTTTACAAGGCGAAAGTGTAATATATAATGTTGCACCTTCGCAAGACTGCGTTGATCTTGCTACTTTCAGGATTGCATTTGCTTCGGCATGCAGAACATCCCAGCGCGTTAATCCGTCTTCATCTTCGCAGCAATTTTCAAATCCAGATGGTGTTCCGTTGTAACCATCCGAAATGATCATTCTGTCTTTTACGATAATTGCGCCGACTTGTTTACGTTTACAGTAAGAAAGCTGGCTCCACTCTTTTGCAATTCGCAGATATGCTTTATCGTATTTATTCAGTTTTTTTATTTCCATTTAATTTATCTGTTCCAAATTGGGCTTTCAATAATCATCGGAATTACAACTCCAATAACGAAAGCCGACATTACAAGTGCCCAGTCTCGTTTTGAAAAACGAAAAACTGTCTGCACTATATATGAAATTACCAGAACAACAAAGACTACTATTAACTGAGCAGCTTCTATTCCTAAGGCAAACTCTCCCAAAGGTAACAATTTTGAGGTTGCTGAACCTCCTAAAATTGTTTTGAAATAATTAGAAAAACCTAAACCATGAATAATTCCAAAGAATAAAGTTATGAAAAATACCAGATTTATACTATCATTTTTAGAAGTCTTACCTGCCGTAAATAAATGATAAAGAGCGGTTATCAAAATTGTAATTGGAATCAGGAATTCTACAGTATTCACTTTTATTGCAATAATTCCGTAAACCGAAAGAATTAAAGCCAAAGTGTGACCAACTGTAAAAATAGAAACCAAAAGAAAAATTCTTTTCCAGTCTTTAAACAAATATGGAACAGTTAAGGCGATTAAAAAAAGAACGTGATCGTAAGCATTGATATCCAAAACGTGTTTTAATCCTATTTGAAAATAAATCCAAAATTGTGACATAGGTATATTGTAATTAAATAATTAGGGGTTGTAAACTTACGATTAATTTTCAGAATTAAAGATTCAAGCCTCCAATTCCTTCAATAAAAATAAGTTAAATTTTATGAGAAATTTAAAATTGTTAATGTAAAATAAAATTTATATTTGTGTTTTAAAAACTTAAATAATTATGTCATTTTCAGAATTATTCGATAGCGAATTTAAACAAAGAAACAAAGGACACTTTTCTGCTATTGTTCGCGTAGCATTGGCTGACGGTGTTGTATATCCAGAAGAAAAAGAGTTCTTAGACAAATTGGCTTCTCGTTTAGAAATTACAGAGTCAGAATACGAAGAAATTCTTAGTGATCCTTTAAAATATCCTATCAATCCGCCATACTCTTATGTACAGCGTTTGGAGCGTTTGTATGACCTAACCCGTATGGTACATGTTGACCATCATCTAGAAGACAAACAAGAAGTGCTTCTAAAAAAGATAAGTGTAGCTCTTGGATTTACTCCAAGTAATGTAGATTATATTATTGCAAAAGCATTGTCATTAGTAGACAAAAAAGTTGACGCAGACACTTTTATTTACGAAATGCAACACATGCATAAATAATAGTTTTTGGTTTTCGGTCTAAGTTTATAGTATATACTGATATTGGAAATTTGAAACTTCTAAAAAATAAAACCCGACAGATTTTTAAAAACCTGTCGGGTTTTATTTTTAATTGATTCTGAATTTTATTGAGGTTATTCCATCACGATTTTTCCGCTCAGCGTACCTTTAAAATTTACTTTTTTATTGTTTATATCATAAACTTCTGGAGAAACAAATTCAAAATTAAAATTAGAATCACCATTATCTGTTATTTTCAGAGAATATCCACTAATATAATATCTTTTATCTGGAGCATAAAACTCAGCCATTGCCAATAATTCATCAGCCGTTCCAATTCCAAATGAGTATTCGCCAGTCAAACTTTTCTGAGTTGCAGGAAACGAAATATCAATATATAAGAATTCTTCCATTCCTTCATTGCTTATTACAAACCGAACTCTTTTCTGAGATTCAAAACTTGCCGGCTGATAGGAGTAAACTGCTTTATTGGGTTTAAAGGTTATTCCATCAATAACAATTGAAGAATTCACTCCCGATTTATTGTCTTCATCAGATGAACATCCAACTGCAAAACCTAACACTAGAAAAAGAATTAAAGTAATATTTTTCATATAATAATTTTAATCAAATATATGTAAAAGACTCAAATGCAACTTATTTTTATCTTATTTTTTTAATTGATTAAAAAACAAAACCCGACAGATTTTTAAAAATCTGTCGGGTTTGCTATTTATAGTCCAGACTGAAAACTGAGACTGAGACTAAAAACTTATTCAGCTGCCATAAATTCCTCTGCTTTTTCTACCATATCAAGGCTTCCGCAGAAAAAAGGAACCCTTTGATGCAGTTCGGTTGGCTGAATTTCCATGATTCTATTGAACCCGTCTGTAGCTTTTCCTCCCGCCTGTTCTGCAATAAAGGCCATCGGGTTACATTCGTACAGCAAACGTAATTTCCCTTTTGGCGCTTTTGAACTTGTTGGATAAATATAAATTCCGCCTTTAATCATATTTCGATGAAAATCGGCTACCAGACTTCCAATATATCGAGAAGTATATGGCCTGTCTTCTTCTTCCTTCTGGCAGTATTTAATGTAATTTTTTACGCCCTGCGGAAAATGAACATAATTCCCTTCGTTTACCGAATAAATATTTCCGTTTTTTGGAAATTTCATATTCGGGTGTGAAAGGTAAAATGTACCAATCGCCGGATTCAGTGTAAAACCATTTACACCATATCCAGTGGTATAAACAAGCATTGTCGAAGTTCCATAAATTACATAGCCTGCTGCAACTTGATTGATTCCCGGTTGTAAAAAATCCTCGCTAGTTACCGGAGTTCCTATTGGTGTAATTCTTCTGAAAACAGAAAAAATAGTTCCAACAGAAACATTAACATCAATGTTTGAAGATCCGTCAAGCGGATCCATTAAGATAACGTACTTATTATTATGACAGTTGTCGCTCCCCTGAACTGTAATAAAATCGTCGTTTTCTTCAGAAGCAATACCACAGACAATCTCACGGTTTATTAACGTCTGGATAAATACTTCGTTTGCATAGACATCTAATTTTTGCTGATCTTCTCCTTGAATATTCTGCTCGCCAGCGGCGCCAATAATATCCACTAAACCCGCTTGATTAACTTTATGATTGACAACCTTGGCTGCCAAACGAATAGAGTTGATAATTCGCGAGAGTTCTCCCGACGAATACTGAAATGCTTTTTGGTTCTCAATAATAAACTCTCCCAGTGTTTTATTGCGTTCTTCCATTGCTAAATCGTTATAGTTTTATTTTTAAGTCACAAATATCGTCTATTTTGTGAGAATGATTTAAAAATTATTTTGTTAGTTTGCTACTATTGTATATTTGCTAATAATCTGCAAAAAGCAACCTTTAAAACGTTGCTTTTTTAGATAATAAATACTTAAAAATACGAATACATGAATATTAGAAAAGGAAATCCTGAAGACATGAAATCGGTGCTGGGACTTATTCAGGAGCTAGCTATATTCGAAAAAGAACCCGAAGCAGTCGTTATTACGGAAGAAGATTTAGTGCGTGACGGTTTTGGCGAAAAACCATTATTTCACGTTTTTGTGGCAGAGATTGAAAACGAAGAAAAACAAAAAGAAATTGTTGGAATTGCTCTGTACTATTACCGCTATTCTACTTGGAAAGGAAAAACAATTCATCTTGAAGATTTAATTGTAAAAGAAAAAATGCGTGGCACAGGTTTAGGATCTGCTCTTTATGCCGAAATCATGAAACAAGGTAAAAGAGACGGCGTGCGAAGAGTAGAATGGAATGTTTTAGCGTGGAATACACCAGCTGTAAACTTTTACAAGAATTCTGGCGCAAAAATTCTTGATGATTGGCAAGTTGTACAAATGGATGAAGCGGGAGTTAATTCATTCTTAGAAAAATTATAAAAAACAAAAAATTAGGATTTCGCCTCAAATCTGAAATCTAAAATCTAAAATCTATAAAATTAATAATGAGAGTATTTAAATTTGGTGGTGCGTCGGTGAAAGATGCAGATGGAATTAAAAACGTATACGACGTTTTACAAAAAGTAGGTTACGAAGACGTAATTCTTGTAGTTTCGGCTATGGGAAAAACAACAAATGCTCTTGAAGTTGTAATCAAGAATTACTTTGAAAAATCGACAGAATTGAATTCTTCTGTTCAGGAAATTAAAAAATATCACAATCAAATCTTATTGGATTTGTTTGAAGACGAAAATCATGACGTTTTTGCAGCTGTAAATGCACAATTTACTGAATTGGAATACTTTTTAGCTCATAATAAATCTCCAAATTACAATTTCGTTTACGATCAAGTTGTGAGTTTTGGAGAATTAATTTCGACTAATATTTTAAGTCATTTTATGAATTTCATGGGAATTCAGACGCAATGGCTTGATGTTCGTAATTTCATTAAAACGAATGCAAACTACAGAGATGCAGAAGTAGATTGGGAAACAACTCAGCAAAACATCAGCAAAAATGTTCCAAGAAAACAATTAAATATTACCCAAGGTTTCTTAGGTGCTGATGAAAATAACTTTACAACAACTTTAGGCCGTGAAGGATCTGATTATACTGCGGGAATTTTTGCTTATTGCTTAAATGCTGAAAGTGTAACAATATGGAAAGACGTTCCTGGAGTTATGAATGCTGACCCTCGTTATTTTGAAAATGCAAGTTTATTGAATCAGATTTCGTATCGTGAAGCAATCGAATTGGCATTTTATGGAGCAACGGTTATTCACCCAAAAACATTACAGCCGCTACAGAAAAAAGAAATTCCGCTATACGTAAAATCATTCGTGAATCCTTTATTGAAAGGGACTTGCGTTTCTAAAGGCGTTGATTTAGAACCGCAATATCCATGTTTTATTGTAAAAAGAGAACAGCTTTTAATTTCACTTTCTTCTATTGATTTCTCTTTCATTATGGAAGAAAACATCAGTGAGATTTTTGGATTATTCCACGAATTTAAAATCAAAGTAAACTTAATTCAGAATTCTGCAATTAGTTTCTCTGTTTGTGTGGAAGATAAATTTGGAAATTTCCCAGAATTGAATGCCATTCTTTCTAAAAAATTCAAAGTAGAATACAGCGAAAATGTAACCTTGTATACAATCCGTCACTTTACAGAAGAAGCGGCTCAGACAGTTGAAGCTAACAAAGAAGTTTTATTGAAACAAGTTAGCCGTGAAACGATGCAGATTGTGACTAAGGAATTAAATTAATATCACTCAAAAAAGGTAATTATTCAATTCAAATTATAAAGAAAGGGCTTCATTTAATTATGAAGCCCTTTTTAATTACCTCGCCCTATTATTCTCCGACTGCTCAACTTCTGATTTTTTATAAGTGGTCTTTTTTGAATTTCCAAAATTGTAGGTCGCGATCAATTTAAAATAATTACTTGTGTAAGTTCGATGATAATAAATTTGGGTTTGCCCGACATTGTAATCGCCCGAAACCATAAACTTGTGAAAGATATCATTGGCAGAAAAATTGAGTTTTAAAGTGTCTTTGAAAAAGTTTCTTTCGATTCCTAAAGTTACTGTCGAACGACTGTTGTTGCTTCCTAAACCGTAGCTTCCATCACTTAAATACCAAGCTAAAAGCTGTAATTTAAAAAGGTTTGGAATCGTAAATGTATTATTCGAATACAAATAAAATTGAGGTTTTACGGGACTAAACTCAAATGCATAAAAATTATCGACAGATTTCTGCCAAGTCACACTAATTATATTAGTAGAATTCCACCATTTGAGATTGAAAGATCTTGAAAGCGAAGTAAAAAATGTATGCCCTTTTTCGAGGTTTAAAGCTCTTAAAATATAGCTGTTTGGTGTGTCGCCGCGCAAAGCCGCCGCAGAAATTGGATCGATTCTAAAAGTGTATCCAATCTTAAAATCAAACTTTTTATATATCGTACCAATTTCAAAAGCATGTGTTTTTTCTGGAAGCAAATTCGGATTTCCTTCTATTGTAGTAAATGGGTCTTGGTAAATCACATACGGATTTAAAGCCTGATATCTTGGCCTTGATATTCTTGAAACATACGAAAAATGCCCTTTCCAATCTTCAGAAAGATTAAAATTTAAAAGTATGTTTGGAAAAAAATTGCCGTATGATTTTTCAAATTTCTGAATTCCATTGGCATCTGTAAATAGATTATAGCTAGTTTTTTCGGCTCTTGCTCCAACCGAAAAATTGACTTTTTCGCTCAATTCTCCGATATGATTAAAATAAGCCGCAGCAATTTTTTCGTTGTATTCAAAATCGCTCGAAAGTTCATCGTCCAATTCAAAATCCATATCTTCGGGATCAGCAATCAGGAAATCTGTTCCTGATTTTATGGTGGCGTGACTGAACTTTGCTCCTATTTCAAGCTTTGTTTTTTCATTTAATTTCTTTGAATAATCAGTTTGAACAGCAATAATATTAATTCGGCTTCCCACATTATTCTTCAAATATCTTTTGTCATCGATTTCGTCGACCAAACTGTTTTCTTCAATAAAATCTCCAATAGCCTGATTATAATTGGAATATTGTGAACCAATAAATAATGTCGAACCTTTATCATCAGTCTTCATATTATAATTTAAATTGACAAACTGATTTAGCAAAACATCATTTCGATCCACTTCTGTTGCATAAAAACTACTTCCAGAATTATTCGTTATAGTATTCCTGCTTTCTGTAATTCCTCCCAAATCATTAACATTTCCGCTGTAAGCAAGAGAAATATAATTATCAGGAGAAAAACTGTACTGAAGTCCAATTCCAAAATTAGAATAATTATTAAATCTTCTTTTCCAATCGGTTGTCAATTCAGATTTCATATATTCGTTAGGATTTGGCCGTGTTCTCGTAGTGTATAACAATTCTCGATTTCTTCCTAACTGCAAACCATAATTGGTTATAAAAGAAAATTTTCCTTTAGAATAACTAAAATCAAGCAGTGTATTATAGCTCGTTCCACCAAATTTGGAAACCGACACATGCTGATTGGCCGTTCCCATCATACCGCTTTCGATATTTTGTTTTGTAATAATATTAATGACTGCTTTTCCTTCAGCATCATATTTTGAAGAGGGATTAGAAATAACTTCAATTTTCTGAATTTGAGAAACTGGAATTGCCGCAAATCGTTCGAAATTGATTAAAATTCCGTTGAGATAAATTATTGCTTCGCCTTTTCCGAGAACGCTGATTTCTCCATCAGTAACCACAACATTTGGAACTCTTGACAATAATTCGTTTACCGAACTGCTTGC
Organism: Flavobacterium sp. SH_e; assembly: GCF_025717045.1. Lineage (GTDB taxonomy): Bacteria > Bacteroidota > Bacteroidia > Flavobacteriales > Flavobacteriaceae > Flavobacterium. The sequence continues at coordinate 15,048 of NZ_JAOVZN010000009.1, read as the reverse complement.
AGCCAAAACGGTTCCGTTTACATTCACATCTATATTTCCGTTTGTGCCATATTTTACTAGTGAAGTCTGGCTTTTTACAACGACTTCGTTTAACTGATTATGATCTAGCTTCTTGATTATAGAATCTAAATCAGATGATGGTGGTATTGTTTTTTCTATTAGTTTATCTTCTTCAACATAAGATTTATCTTGATTTTTTTTTCCAGATTGAGCTTTTACTTCGATGGATGAAAAAATCAAACAATAAATAGAAACGAAAATTAGAATTAAAAACCTCATAAATTTTTAGTGATTAAGTTTGACTTTGATGAAACAAAAGTCAGTTCTTAATCCTATTATAAGGTCGTCAAAAACGAAATCAGGAGTACGGATTTATAAATTCGAACTGTATTTTAGGGCTGCAAAACCTGAATTTGGTAATTAAGAGGTGTTGTCCCTTTGTGTTTTTTGAATGCGGCAAAAAAAGTTGATTTAGAATTAAAACCAACATCGTAACCAACAGATTCTAAAGTCAATTTATCTGATGAAGCAATAATTTTACAAGCTTCATTGATTCTAAATTCATTTACAAAACTGGTAAAATTCTTTCCTAGATTATTATTTAAAAACTGAGACAGTTGATGGCTCGAAATATTTATTTCCTGAGATAAATCTTGAAGCGTCAAATTCGGATTTTTATACAATACTTTGTCAAACATTGCATTTTCTAATTTTTCAAACCACATTGCAGCTTCTGCCGAATCTATTTTTTTATTCGAAATCTTTCTGTTCAATAAAAATAAATCGTCTGTTTTTTTTCGGTATAAAAGAATCGAAATTCCTAAATATAAAATGAATGAAAAAACAACCGCTCCACTTATATAGGTTGCTGCGGAAGCTCCCATAATTGCCAAGAAATAAAATAGAAATAAAAGAAAATTTCCAAAATAAAGCATTGAGAACCACATTTCGGCTGGAGTTATTTTTTCTTTTCTGCTAACGATTTTTTTCAAAACATTACGAAGTTCAAAACCTGCAAATACGATATAAACAAACCATTGAAAATAAATGATTCTTATAAAATAGCCTCCCCAAAGTTTTGGATACACTTCGTACGGATATAAAACACCAACTGCCACGATTAGAGTTCCCCAAAAGGCCAATATAAATTTCCACGATTTAGGCATTATCTGAACTTCATCAACAGCAGATTTTACGAAATAATACAAACAAGGCCCAATGAAAAAACAAGCTGTAAGTCCAAATTGGAGATACATTTTTGGCAGTTCTGGATGGAAATAAACAAATACCGATTTTGCGATTCGAATACTTAACGCGAACAAAAGCGCTCCCAGAAAATAATTCGTCAGATGTTTTTTCTTGGTAAAAAAGAAGAAATAAACGCCGAGAATAATTCCGTTGAAAGCTCCTAAAGCACTAAAAAAGAATAAAAGTTCTTTGCTAGTATCCATAATGTTAGTTCGTTATATCCAAAACAAAGCTAAAAAAAAGATTTTCTAATTATGAGAATTCTGCTTCAATTATTTTTTATTTTACAATTTAAAAAGCAGATAATCATCATTAAAAAACTTCATTTTTCAATAAATAAAAGCGTCGTAATTTCTTGATTATAAATACTACTTTTGACATTTTAGAGTTAAAGTATTTATGTTGAAAAAATTGCTGTTTTTGACGGTTTTCTTCTGTTTTTCTGTGCTTCAGGCTCAGGACACAGAAACGCTGTATAAAACCAAAAAAGTAATCGCTTCAAAAGATACCATCCGATTAGAAAAAGTCGCTATTAACTCTGGATTTTTTCAGATTTTAAATACCAAAAATGAGCCAATCGATTCGACTTTCTATAAAGTAGATTTTCAAAAAGGCTTTCTGCTTTTAAATGAAAAATTCCAATCGGTTTCTGATACTTTAATTGTCAATTATCTTCAATATCCCGATTTCTTAACCAAAGAATATAGCCTTTACAAAGCAGATCAAATGGTAAGCAGCGATGTTGGAACCGAAAAACTCTATCGAATAGATAATAATGCCAACGCTAAAAAAGCAGCTCCTTTTGACGGTTTAAATACTTCAGGAAGTATTACTCGCGGAATTACAGTCGGGAATAATCAAAGTACGGTTTTAAACTCCAATTTAGATCTTCAAATTACGGGGAAAATTTCAGACAAAGTTAGTTTGAGAGCCTCACTTCAGGATAGCAATATTCCGCTTCAGGATGGTGGTTATTCCCAAAAATTGGATCAGTTTGATAATATTTTCATGGAGCTTTTCAGCGATGATTGGAACATTCGCGCCGGCGATGTCTTTTTAGAAAATAGAAAAACACAATTTTTAAGTTTCAATAAAAAGGTTCAGGGACTTTCTGCAAGTTTTGATTTTGATAATGAAAAAAGTAAAACCAATGTTTTTGCTTCGGTGGCTTTTGTAAAAGGCCAATATGCCAAGAGTACTTTTACTGGACAAGAAGGAAATCAAGGTCCGTATAAATTAAAAGGCCAAAATGGCGAATTGTATGTGCTCGTTATTTCGGGTTCTGAACGTGTTTATGTAAATGGAGTTTTGCTAAAACGCGGTGAAAACAATGATTATGTTATTGATTATAATGCAGGAGAAATTGTTTTTACTTCACTTTTTACAATTACTTCTGAAATGCGTATCAATGTTGAATATCAATATTCTGAACGAAATTATAACCGATTGGTTACCTACGCTGGCGCAACACACGAGAGTAAAAAATGGAGTTTTGGCGGATATATTTATTCTGAAAATGATATGAAAAACCAGCCTTTACAGCAAAATCTTTCTACAGAACAAGTTGAGATTTTAAGTCAGGCCGGAGATGATACAAATTTAATGAAAGCGCCTTCTGCTTACGAAGATACTTATGCCGACAATAAAATTTTGTACAAAAAGATACTTGTCAATTCGGTAGAAGTTTATGAATATTCCAATAATTCGGCTGATGTTTTATATAATGTAAAATTTAGTCTGGTTGGTGCAAATGCTGGAAATTATATTATTCAAAATAATAATTCTGTTGAGCGTATCTACCAATATGTTGAGCCTATAAATGGCGTTTTGCAAGGAAATTACGAACCAATTGTACAACTTGTCCCACCAATTAAACTTCAGGTTGCGACATTTTTAGGAAAATATAATCCTGACGAAAAAACTTTAGCAGATTTTGAATTGGCAGTAAGCAATAATGATCAAAACTTATTTTCGGGAATTGATGATGCGAATAATACAGGAATCGCTTTTAAAACCAATCTTAAAAAAAGGCTCTTTTCTAGAAGCTGGAATTTGGACGCTTTTGCGAATTATCAATTTGTACAAGAGAATTTTCAATCGGTTGAACGTTTGTATAATATTGAATTTAATCGTGATTGGAATTTAACTGGTACACTTTTAGGAAATCAAAGTCTCTTGGTAACGGGTTTAAATTTTGATTTATTTGCTCAGAAAAAAAATGCTAATATTGGTTTATTGACTTATCAATTCGAGAAATTAGATTATAGCGAAAGTTATTCTGGTTCTAGACATACCACAAATGCTTTGTTTAAAATTAAAAATTGGACGATCGAAAACAACGGAAGTTTCTTGAATTCTGATGCCACAGCTTCAACTTCAAAATTCATTAGAAACCAAGTCAGAACAAAATATCATTTTGGCAAAAATTGGATTGGCGGAACCTTTCAATTAGAAGACAATCAGGAAAAAGATAAAGTTACCAATCAGTTTTCGGCTTTAAGCCAAAGATTCTCAGAATATGGTGTATTTACTGGACGAGGCGATAGCACGAAAGTTTTTGTCGAAGTTGGTTTTCTGAAAAGAAGAAATGATAGCTTGCAAAACGGATTATTGCAACATGTAAATAATTCGCAAACCTATTATTTAAAATCCAAATTAATTCAAAACAAAAAGACCGATTTAGCTGTTTACGCGAGCTATCGAAATCTTGATTTTACTGACACTTCAAGACAAAATGAACCTTCGTTAAACTCAAGAGTTTTATATAATGATCGATTTTTTAACCAATTAATGCAAATTGGAACAACTTACGAAACTAGTTCAGGAACTATTGCGCAACAAGAATTTACCTATGTTGAAGTGCCAACTGGACAAGGAGTTTACACTTGGAACGATTATAACGGAAACGGTATTCAGGAATTGGAAGAGTTTGAAATTGCTGTTTATCAAGATCAAGCAAGATATGTAAGGGTCTTTTTGCCGAATCAGGTTTACATCAAAACGAACCAAAATAAGTTTTCGCAATCTTTAACTTTGAATCCATTGCAATGGCAAAATGAAAAAGGTTTCAAAAAACTGTTGTCATATTTTTATAATCAAACCTCTTTTCTAATGGATCGAAAGGTAAAAAGTGAAGGCGAAAAACTAGAATTGAATCCATTTGACTCATCCGAAGAGAATATTTTGGGATTAAATTCGAGTTTCAGAAACAGCTTATTTTTCAATCGAGGCAAGCAAATACATTCTGTTACATATTCATATTTAGTAAATAAAGGAAAAAGTCTGCTTTCTGTTGGTTCGCAACACGTAAAGAATTATTCGCATCAAATTCAATATACCCATTTGTATCAAAAAAGCTGGCTGTTTAATTTCTTTACCAAAACCATAAAAACGGATTTGGTTTCAGAAGATTTTGTAGAGAAAAATTATGATATAAAAGGATGGCAAATTGCACCTAAAGTCAGTTATTTATTTTCAAAAAACACTAAATTGGATTTCTTTTACGAGCTTCAAAACAAGAAAAACAAAATAGGGAATCTTGAAACTTTAGATCAGAACAGAATCGGGGTTTCTTTTTCTTATGCGGGAGAAAAGAAAGTAACGATAAATGGAGAGTTTTCTTTTTATGAAAATAAATTCAATGGAAACGAATTTTCATCAGTAGGTTTTCAAATGCTAGAAGGCCTTCAGGCTGGATCAAATTTGGTTTGGAAACTGCTTCTGCAAAAGAATATTACGTCTTTCTTGGATGTTAATTTAAATTACCAAGGCCGTAAAAGCGAAACAGGATCAACTATTCATACAGGAAATATTCAGCTTCGTGCATATTTTTGATGCGCTCCGAAAAAGATGACAATAAAATGTTTAATTTTAATTGAAATTTAAACATATGACCCTATGAAAAAATTAGTATTGTTCTGTTTAATGGTTGCTTTCTCTTCTAATTTTTACGCTCAGGAAACAACTGCAAAAACTGCGAAAAGCAAAACAGAAACTTCGGCGAAAAAAGCTAAAGCAAGTGCAGACAAAGCTTCGGCAGATGCGAAAAAAGAAGCAACGAAATCTAAAAAAGCAGCAGATGACGCAAAAACGGCTTCGTCAAAAGCGAAAAAAGAATCTGCGGATGCAGCAAAAAAGACTGCTGACAAAGAAGCTACAAAGGCAAAAAGCGAAGCAAAAAAAGCAACAGCAGAATCTGACAAAGCTAAAAAAACAGCAGACAAAGCAAAAGCTGATGCAAAGAAAACTACCGCAAAAGCTGATGCTACCAAGAAAGATGCAACTGCTGCGAAAAAATCGGCTACAAAGACTTTAAAAGAAACGAACGAAAAAGCACCAACTGTACCGGATAAAGTTACTGGAGAATACAATGGCAAAAAAGTATATACTGGACCAAGAGGCGGTAAATATTACATTAATAAAAATGGTAATAAAACGTATATTCAGGATTAAACTAAGGTGCTAAGATATTTACTTTGAATACTTCACTTAAAAACCGGACTTTCGTTCGGTTTTTTTATTATTCAAATTAAACTTACAAAATTTTTAGATTAAGTTAGTTTCTAAAGATCAAAAATCACTTAACATAGAGATAATCTTATTTACTAAAACAAAAATATTTTTGAAAGACCTCCTGAAATTCCTAGAGTTTTTCAATATATAGAGTTAATAATTTAGTAATGCCCTCGAAATAACATAAAAAACATATTTCTTTATCTTCGTTTTTAAAACGTGTTAAAAAATGAGCATAGATTATTCTGCGAATAAAACTATTTTAGTAGCTCCATTAAATTGGGGACTTGGACATGCTACTCGATGTATTCCTATTATTAAAGCGCTTCAGGAGAATAATTACATTCCGATTATTGCTTCTGATGGAGTTGCATTAGCTTTATTGCGAAAAGAATTTCCTTATATACAGACTTTAGAATTGCCTTCTTATCATATTGAATATGCAAAGAATGGTAAAAATTTTAAATGGAAGCTGATTAAAAATCTTCCTAAAATGATTGCGGCCATTTTGGATGAGAAAAAAATGATCAATAATTGGATCAAAAAACATGGAATTGATGGTATCATTTCAGATAACAGATTAGGGGTTTTTAGCAAAAAAGTGCCTTCTGTTTTCATGACGCATCAATTGAATGTCATGACGGGAAACACTACTTGGTTTACAAGTAAATGCCATCAGTATTTCATTAAAAAATACAATGAATGCTGGGTTCCTGATACTGACGAAACAGTAAATCTTACAGGAGATTTAGGCCATTTAAAATCCAATGAACTAAATTTAAAATACATTGGTCCGTTGAGTCGTATGAAGAAAAAAGATACTCCAAAAATATATGATCTCATGATTATATTGTCTGGACCTGAACCTCAGCGTACTTTTTTAGATGAAAAATTACAAAAAGAAACAGCAAATTATCCTGGAAAAGTTGTTTTTGTTCAAGGTGTTGTAGAAAAAACGCAAACCAAAAAAGAGGTTGGAAATGTAACCTATTATAATTTCATGAATTCCAAACAGCTGGAACAGACTTTTAACGAAAGTGAATTTGTTCTTTGCCGTTCAGGTTATACTACAGTAATGGACTTGGCAAAATTGGGAAAGAAAGCTTTCTTTATTCCCACGCCAGGTCAATACGAACAAGAATATTTAGCGATAAAACTTCAGGAAGAAAATCTTGTTCCTTATGCAATGCAAGACGACTTTACTATTGAAGATTTATCAAAAGTAAAATCGTTTAAAGGATTATCCCAATTTGAAAATAATATTGACTGGGATTCGCTATTTACTGTTTTTGAAGACAAAACTGTGTAATTGAACGCGTATGAAACGGATTTGCTATCACAAAGACGCGGATTAGGCGGATTTTATCGGCTGTTTTCCACTACAATAAAAAAACCTCCAGCTTTAGCTGGAGGCAATTCAAATTTTATATAAAAATCCGTTTAATCTGTGTCCTTTTAGAAGTTAAATTGTGCTTGTAATCTTAGTACATTTCCTTGTTGTCTGTTTATTGGAAGTGCACTATCTTCAAAAGTTCTGTCTGCTACTACGTATTCTGCAGTAAGTTCAAATGCTTTAATTGGCTGCCATTCGATACCAAATTCGTAATCTCTAACAACGTAGCTTCTAGCATCTTTTTCGTATTTTTTACCTCCATCATAATATTGAAATTTGGCGAAAGGATAAATACGTTGTTTTTTAATATCCCATTTATAATTTAACAAAACATAACCACCGTTCAAATCGGTTTTGTCGATTGTATTCGTTAGCGTATTGTATCGAGGTCCAGTTCCGATATTGTATTCAGTCTGGATTCCGAATGGTCTTGGGTATAATACAAAAGTTGCCCCAACTCTTTGATCTTTTACATATTGAGGATCATTAACAATTACTCCTGAAGAAACTTCTCCTGTAAAAGCCCATTTTCCTGTATAAGCCTGAAGTCCTGGTTCGATAATTTGGCTCCCAATAACAAACGGATAAGTTACTCTCGCTACAACATTTAAATCTCTATTTCCATCTAACTTATTTGCAATCTGACCGTTGTAAACCCCTAAAGCGAAAACTCCAAAATCTCCTGACCCTTTGAAACCATCTTTAACTAACATTTCAAAACGCTGTCTAATTTCTGCTGGAGCCCAGTAAAAGAATATTCCTAAATCACGTTCATTTAAGATTGAAGAGTTGATTGCATCGGCGCGGTCTAAAGTTAAACGCTGCGAACTTGACTGCATATTTTCAAATCCATATGGGATTTTACTTTGTCCAACACGAACGCGATATTCTTTTTTCTTATCAAAAGAAAGATCAAAATACAAGTCACGAATCTGCACGAAATTATTAATTCCGCTTGCTGGTGAACTTGCAAAATCGGGTTGAAAATAGAAGAATACATTTGGATGTACTTGTCCAGAAAACACTAGACGTGCACGGCGAATAAAAAGTCCGTTGTTTGCTTGTGCATCTGGAGCTGTAGAAGTTGTTCCCCAAGATCTATCACATTGTTCACAAGAAACTTTATCATTTGTAGAAAACAAACCATTATATCTAATTTGTGCATAACCTCTAAGAGAGATTCTATCGTACCAATGTTCTTCAACTCCTCCTCCAGATTTTGTCTCTGGAAGTTTAGCTTTGTTTATAGAATCTAAAATACGCATTACTTCGTTTTTTACATCCTGTTTATTCAGTTCTTGCTTATTTGTTTCCTGTGCATTGGCAGCACAAGCTAGCAGTATTAAAACAGCTAAAAGTTTTCTTTTTATCATTAGTTCTGTAATTCCCTTAATTTCAGGATGCAAAGATGGAGCACCTATGTTAAGAAATCATTAACCAGATGTTACTATAATAAAAATTTAATGTTACGCCCTAAATCGAAATGTTTATTTATTGTTAAACGCCTTTGTTTTAGGGCTTTCAGCAAAACTGACGTTACGATTTTTTAACGTCAGTTTTTGTTGTTTTATTTGCTTTTTCGAGTGTAAAAGAGAATTCAGAGCCAATTCCGAACTCACTTTCTACATAAACTTTCTCTTTATGAGCTTCAATAATATGCTTTACAATCGCTAATCCTAAACCAGAACCTCCTTCAGAACGAGTTCCGCTTTTGTCCACTCGGTAAAAACGTTCAAAAAGTCTTGGAATATTTTGTTTTTCAACACCTTCACCGTTATCACTGATACGTATTAAGACTTTTTTCTTGGTTAAGTTCACTACTCCAACTTCAGTTAGACCGCCCTCTTTTCCGTACTTAATAGAATTCACAATCAGGTTTTCTAAAACTTGCTGTATTCTGTCTTGATCTCCTCTAATCATTACAGACTGTACATTTTTACTTTCAAAAGCTAGTTTAATCTTCTTTTTGTCGGCTTTCATTTCAAGCAGTTCGAATACATTCTGAATTAATTCGACAATATCAAAATCAGTCATATTCAAATCTAAATCGCCCGATTCTAATTTGGTAATCATGTCCAAATCTTCCACTATATAAATAAGACGCTCTACTCCTTTTTCGGCACGTTTTAAATATTTTTTTCTGATATTTTTATCGTCCATTGCTCCGTCTAGCAAAGTTGAAACGTAGCCTTGAACGGTAAATAAAGGCGTTTTCAATTCGTGCGAAACGTTTCCTAAAAACTCTCTTCTATATTGTTCGCGAATTTCGAGCATTTCGATTTCGAGTTTTTTATCGGTCGCAAACTTTTTCACTTCGCGCGAAAGCGTCTCCATATCAGTATTAATTGGCTGATTGATTAATGTTGTTGATTCTAACAGCGAAACCTCATCGTAAATTTTCTTTACTCTTCGGTAAATAAAGCGCTCTACACGATATTGTAAAACCAGAAAAGAGAATATATAAATTACGATTATGAAAATTATTCCAAACGCAATTTGATGTTTTAATTGATTTTTATAAAATAATGACATTAACATCAGTACAAATGCCGTTGAAAAGAGACTGATATACAATGCCGATTTTATGGCAAATTTGTATGTTTTTTTAAAATTAATTTTCATTGAAATAATTAACCATTAAGAGATTATTTTTCACCATATAAGTGATATAAGTTCATTTTACTTTTGACTATAAATGACTTAGCACATGTAAACGCTATGTTTACATGTGCTAAATATACTATTTTTTAAAAAATACGAACAACAAATTAAATGAACTTATATCACCTATATGGTTCGAATTTTTATAGAATGTTAAACCTCAAATTTATAACCAACACCTTTTATGGTCTTAAAAAGATCTTCGCCTATTTTCTCACGCAGTTTTCTGATGTGAACATCGATTGTTCTTCCTCCAACCACAACTTCGTTACCCCAAACTTTATCCAAGATTTCGTCTCTTTTAAAAACTTTCCCAGGTTTTGAAGCCAACAGATAAAATAATTCGAATTCTTTTCTTGGCAAAGCAATTTCTACATTGCCTTTTATGATTTTGTATTCCTCACGGTTAATCTCGATTCCGCCTACATTTAGAGTATCTGTAACAACTTCTTGTTCTTTTAACCTTCTTAACAACGCCTTTACTTTAGAGACCAATAATTTTGGTTTAATTGGCTTAGTAATATAGTCATCAGCACCGGCGTCAAAACCAGCTACTTGAGAATAATCTTCACTTCTTGCTGTAAGGAATGTTATTATAACATTATTTAATTCTGGAATTTTTCTAATATGCTCGCAAGCCTCCATTCCGTCCATTTCTGCCATCATCACGTCCATAATGATTAATTCTGGCAGCTCTTTCTGTGCTTTTGCTATAGCATCTTTTCCGTTAGAAGCTGTAACAATCTGATAGCCTTCCTGAGCGAGGTTATAGCCAACGATTTCTAAGATATCTGGTTCGTCGTCAACTAATAAAATCTTAGTTTGTGTTTTTTTCATAAATAGCAAAAATTGAGATTTTTATATCGAAACTTCTTCATTAAACATTCGATATTTCTTATTTCACAGGGTAAATATACTAACAAAAGAACCTTTAAAAAATGGTGTTAACCGTAATTTAATCTCGTAACAATTTGATAATCTTAACAACACAAAAACATAACAAGTCCGTAACATGGACTTCACAGAGCGGTTCTTTCTTTGCACCAAAATATTAAGACACAAACACAACACTGAAAAAAAATGAAATTTAATTTAAGATTTCTCTTTATTGCATTATTTATCTGTACGATTTCGATCGCGCAAAACAAAGGTACGATTTCTGGAGTTCTGACTGATAAGGAAATGAACAACGACGCTCTGCCATTTGCTAATGTATTAGTTAAAGGTACAAATATTAGCGTAAATACCGACGTTGACGGAAAATATTCGTTAAGCGTAAATCCTGGAAGTTATACTTTAATTTTTAGTTTCCTTGGATATGAATCTGTAGAAGCTCCAGTTTCTGTAAAAGCAAACGAAACTGTAGTGGTTAATCAAGCTCTTTCTTCTGGAAGTTATACTCTTAAAGATGTAGTTGTAAAATCAGCGGCAGTAAACAAACAAAAAGAATCTGCATTATTATTAGATCAAAAAAATGCAGTTCAATTTAAAGCTGCTATTGGTGCTGAAGAAATTGCAAGAAAAGGAGTTAACGACGTTGCAAACGCTGTTGCTAAAGTAAGCGGTGTTTCTAAGCAAGATGATTCTGGAAATGTATTTGTAAGAGGATTAGGTGACCGTTATAACGTAACTACATTAAATGGTCTTCCGTTACCATCAAACAATCCTGCAAACAAAAATATTCTTTTAGAAATTTTCTCTACAAACATTGTAGACAACATTGGAATCAGTAAGACTTTTGAATCTCAAAACTATGCAGATTTCGGAGGAGCTAATATCGATATTAGTGCTAAAAAATTCAGCGGAAAACCTTTTGTTACTTTTTCAATTGGTACTGGTGCAAATACAAATGTTTTAGGACAAGATCATTTCTATCTTCAAGACGGACCAAGTTACACAGGATTTAAAAAAGTTGGCGTTCCTGATTCTCCATTGTTGCCATATAGCTATGGAACAAGCTGGGATAGACAAGAAAATAAAAATGTATTAAATGCTTTCTATACATTATCTGGAGGAAAGAGATTTACTATAAACGATGAAAGTTCGATCGGTACTTTTGTTACAGGATCTTTCAGCGCAAAAAACAAATACACTCAAGGTTACAGCAGAGGAGGAATTACTTCTGACGGAGATATCTTTTCTGACTTCGTAAGAACAGCTTACAAACATAGCACAACAACAACTGTTATGGGTACAGCTGATTACAAAATCAATAACAAAAACTCAATCTTCTTTACTTCTTTATTCTTAAATTCAAGTGATCAAGATTATAGTGAGTACGAAGGAACAAACCAGAATTTTGACGGTGGTGGAGACGCTCAACAACAAATTAGCGGTTTTATCAAACGTGGAACTTTTGAAAGAACTCAATTAATTGTAAACCAATTAACAGGAAAAAACAAATTCAACGATCAGTGGAATTTAAATTGGGGAGTAGGATACAGTATGTCTAACAGTGCTGTTCCAGATCGTATGCAAAACTCTTTTGTATATGCGCCAAATGCTATCGACTATACATTTTTCACTAATTCAAACATCAATAATCACAGATTCTTTCAGGACTTAAAAGAAAATGAAATTGCAGCAAATGTTGCTCTTTCTTATAACTTCAAAAAAGGAAGTGATGATACTTATAAAGGAAAATTAACTGTTGGTTATTCAGGAAAATTCAAAGATGTAGATTATGATATGGAACAATATTCATTCTTCCCAGACAGAACTACAGTTTCTTTCCCTAAAGAAGACATACACCATGTAGACAATTACTTAGATCCTGCACATTGGGGTTCATCTTATTCAAATAGAATTCACCAAATGTACACTGGAAATTTAGATATTAATGCTGGATTTGTTAACGTACAATATTCTTTGACTGAAAGATTGAGCGTAATATTAGGTGCTAGACTAGAACAATTGACTCAGAATGTTTTCTTTGTAACAACAACAGTTCCTGGTGGAGGAAATTCAAATGATTCGAAGTTTAACATTTTACCAAGTTTAATTTCGAAGTATACATTGAATGAGAAACAGAATTTAAAATTCTCTGCAAGTAAAACTTATACACTTCCTCAGTTTAAAGAAAAAGTGCCAATTATTTACGAAGATGTTGCACAAGCATACGAAGGAAATCCGAACTTATATGCTTCGACAAATTATAACTTCGATTTAGGATGGGAATTTTTCCCGAAAGCAAGTGAGTTAATTTCGGTAACTGCATTTGGTAAAATCATCCAAAATCCAATTAACGAAATGTTCTTGAACTCTTCATCAAATGATATTTCTTATGCAAATACAGGAGACAAAGGAACTGTAGCTGGAGTTGAAGTTGAGTATAGAAAAGATCTTTTTGAAATTGAAAAAAGTGACAATCTAAAAACAAAACTTTCTTTTGACGCAAACGGATCATACTTATACACAAACCAAGATCTAAGCAACGAGAAAGTAAACAATGAAAATGATTTTGGAGCTAACTTTACTTTTACATCAAGCAAATTAACTGGAGCTTCTAATTTCCTTGCCAATGCGAACTTATCATTCTTAAACGAGTTTTCAGAAAGCAAAGATATTTCAGCAACAGTATCTTACTCTTACTTCTCAGATAAATTAGCCGTAATTGGAACTTCAAGAGTTGGAAACATGGTGGATAAAGCAGTAAACAAACTAGACTTTATTGTAAACTCTAGCTTGACTAAAAACTTAAAAATTGGTCTTATTTACAACAATATTTTAAACCCAACTTTTAAACGTGTTCAAGAACAAGGAGAAGTACCAGGAAAAGAGTCTGTAGGTGATATCACTGTAACTTCATACAAAGCAGGTTCAGATCTTAGACTTACTTTGAACTATACATTCTAAAAAAGATTTTCTACAAGCATAAAAAGGTGATTAGCAAGCTGCTAGTCACCTTTTTTATTTATCAAAAGTCCAATGTAAATTTTATATTAACACATGCCATTTTTACCCCAATATACTTAATGCATTGTTAATATCGTCTTAACTCAGCAAAAACATACGTTCGTTTACTTTGCCTTGAATAAATAAAACAATAAAACACAACAAAAATGAAAAAAAGTTTATTTGCAATGGCTGCAATATTAGGACTTGCTTTAACAAGCTGTAGTTCTGATGACAATAACAACACGAACAATAGTTCTTTTGTTTTAAAAGTTGACGATTTAAAAGGAGAAATTAAAGACGGTACAGTAACTTTAGATCCTACTCAAACTTATACTTTAACAGGAGGTCTTATTGTTAAAGGTGGAGCTACTTTAGTTATTCCTGCTGGAACAGTTATTAAAAGTTCTGCTACTGCAGAATCAACTTCTTTATATATCGCTGTAGAGAGAAATGCTAAAATCAATATCAACGGTACTGCTGCTAAACCAGTTGTTATGACATCTGGAAAAGCATCTCCAGCTCAAAGTGACTGGGGTGGATTAATCATCGCTGGTAACGCTAAAGTAAACACTGGAGATAATGGTACTTCTGAAGTAGGTTCATTAAGCTACGGAGGTAATGATAATGCAGATTCTTCTGGAAATATCAACTTCTTGAAAATTTCTTACACAGGTTCTAAATATACTTCTGAAAAAGAATACAATGGAGTTTCTTTCTTCGGAGTAGGTTCTGGAACAATTGTATCTGACATCTACACTTTCGAAAGTGGTGATGACGGTATCGAATTCTTCGGAGGAGCAGTAAACGCTACTAACTTAGTAATCGTAAACTCTTATGATGATTCATTAGACTTTGCTGACGGATGGCAAGGTACTGCTACAAACGTATACATTAAAGGTGTTACTAAAGCTGGTGTTGAAGGATCTACTAACGCAAAAGATCCAAGTGGAGCTACTCCAATGACAAATGCTAAAATCAACAACATCTCTATCGTTAAAGGTGATGCTACTTTCTTAGCTGACGAAAAAGCAATCAACTACAAAGAAGGTGGTGGAAAACAAGCTTACACAAACTTATATGTTGCTGACGGAATGCCTGCTGCTTTAGCTAAAATATCTACAGATGCTGGTGCAACTGCAAATATCGCTGCTGGTAACTTCACTATCACAAACTATACTTTTGGAGCTTCTATCACTGATTTTACAGGTCCTAAATTATCAGGAACAACTACTGGTGCAACTGGTGCTGGTGCTGGTGCTGATTTACCAACTTGGGCTAACTGGACTAAATAATAAAAGTTAGATTCTAAAAAATAGAAAAGCTGTCTGAAATATTTC
>NZ_JAOVZN010000008.1:409518-664994 GCF_025717045.1 Flavobacterium sp. SH_e | reverse complement strand
CTTCCAGGATCGAAAGGCGAGCCCGGAAAAGGCATTGCAGGGACTTCTGTAGACGGCTCTGGTAATCTTACCATCACCTATACGGACGGCACATCGAGCGAGGTTGGTAATGTGAAAGGAGAGAAAGGAAATGATGGAAAAACAGGTCCAACAGGTCCGCAAGGTCCGCAAGGAGCGCCAGGTTCCGATGCTACAGTTACAAAAGCTAGTTTAATTGCAACAAGTCCAATTACGGTATCAGGTTCTGGTAAAGTTGTAGATAGTAATTTGACTATAGGGATTAATTCAAAAAATCTAACAACAACAACTCCAGCAACAGTATTAAAAGTTGTTAATGGTAGCGGTGCAGCGTTAACAGATGTGCAAGTAAATATGGTTCCCGCTGTTACAAAACCAGCATATTTATATACTGACCCTACAGGAATAATAGCATGGTCACTAGATATGCCTTGGGTATTGGGAGGAAATGATGCAAATGATGGGCTTACTAAAGAGAAAAATTTTGGTACCGTAACTAACTTTGATTTACCATTTATTACTAATAATAAAGAACGAATGCGTTTGGATACAGATGGTAGGCTAGGTATTGGTACAAATAATCCTAAATATGGTATTCATCTTATTAATAACTCAACAGATGATTTAATGGATGATTTGAAATTGGCAACATATTCAAATGGAACAAATTCACCATCATTCTCTTTTTTACATAGTAGAGGCTCAGAAACTGCGCCAGCTGTACTTACAAGTGGGCTTGCAATGGGAGCGTTCAACTTTCAGGCACAGACAGGTACAACTGCAGGTGCGATTCAATCGCTTTCTAGTGTGATTGCATATTACGAGGGGGGAACTGGAACAGCTGCTAAGAGTAATCTTGAATTTAAAACTAGTAATACTTTAAGTTTAGAAATTGCATCGAATGGTGACTTGTTGCCTGGTGTTGATGCTAGTGGAGTTACTACGGGAGTTTTGAATTTAGGTAATATTAATCAAAGATGGAGAACATTGTATTGTGCAAATGTGGTTAATGTGTCTGATATTCGTTTGAAACAAAATATTGTGCCTTTAAAATACGGTTTAAAAGAGATTATGAAAATTGATCCTATTTCTTACACTTTAAAAAATGATGCAACAAATGAGATTCAGTTAGGTGTTTCTGCTCAACAAATGCAAATTGTTTTGCCAGAGGTAGTTGAAGAAGGAAAAGATGTAAATAAAACTTTAGGTGTTCATTATACTGAAATGATTCCAGTATTAATTAATGCAATAAAAGAACAGCAAGCAGAAATTGAGCAATTAAAATCTCTTGTGAAGGAATTAACAGATAAGAAATAATTTTTTCTTTTAGAAACTAAAAATCCGATTATTTATAATCGGATTTTTTTTGCTGCAATACAATCCTAAGCATTTATTTCTTTACAAGTGATATATGATCAATCTGTAATCCCTAGTATATTATCTTGTTATTTAGATTATCTGGAAAAAATCAAATAATGTAAAGCATGTCTTTTTCTTTCTAAAAATATAGTTTAATGAAATTTTCAAAATCGAAATATGTCTTAAAATATAAGAATATAAACTTTTAGGGGTAAGAAAAAAACTATTATAAAAGAATCTTTGCAGGATTAGAACTGAACTTTTAGATAAAATGTGGTTGTAGATCAATCATATATAATTATCAAATAATTTAATAACACATTAATAGATTAAATCTTATGAAGAATAGATTACTTCCTTTACTTTTTGTCTTAGGTGGATACTCCGTCTACTCTCAGGTAGTAGTTGGAAAAAAAGAAGTAACAACACCCTCTGCTCAGTTAGAAGTTTATGCTACAGACAAAGGTATTTTGATTCCAAATGTTAAATTGACGGGTTCAACAGATGCTACAACAATTAAGACTGGTAATGAAGAAAGTTTATTGGTTTTTAATACTGCAACAGTAACAGATGTTAAGCCAGGTTATTACTATTGGTATGCTGGAAAATGGCAACGACTTGCTGTTTCAGGAGAAATTACATCTGGTAAAGATGGTATTGCAGGAGGAAATGGAGCTCCAGGAACAGATGGAGTGTCAATTCCTGCCGAAGCAAATTTGTATATAGATTATAATACTAAAACAGTTTACGTTCTTAAGCCTAATTCAGATCCTAAAGATCCTAATAACTGGATTCCTACCAATGGTAAAAACGGCATCGACGGCATTGCGGGAGTTGACGGCCGACCTGGCGAAGGCGGACAGATCACGACATTAGACGCGATCCTGAAGGACGGGTTTGGCAATATTTATGCTTATGTTGGCGATAGCAGAGATGTTGCAGTGCGCAATGCAGACTGGCAGAGCAAAGCTTCAACATGGGTAAAGATCAACGGGTCTAACGGAGCCGATGGCCTTCCGGGGGCAGAAGGCACAAAAGGTGCTGACGGACAGATCACGACCCTTGATGCGATCATCAGATACAATAATGACATCTATGCTTATGTTGGGGATTCAAAAACCACAGCAGGCCGTACTGACGAATGGAACAGCGGTTCTGCGAACTGGGTTAAGATCAGCGGATTAAACGGTCTTGACGGCAAGAATGGTATTGCTGGAGGCAATGGGCTTCCTGGAGATCAGAGCCCTGCATTGGATCCGAGCATCCAGATCTATGTTGATTACACAAGCGGAAAAATATATGTAAGAGATCCGAAGAATGAGGGCGGATGGATTACCAGCAAACGAAATAATAATTCCTCAACAAGTTGTTAAAGAATTTGCGCCTACAAATGGTCAAACAGAGTTCATTTTAGATTTTACACCATCATCATTATCTCAAGTGGGAATGTATATAAATGGAGTTCGTATCAACATAAATGCATTTTCTGTAGATGGTACTAAAGTAACTTACGATCCGACTAAAAATGGAAATAACATTTTAGGTTTAGATCCGCTTAATAATGACAATGTAATGTTTGATTATTCAAAATAATGTTTAAAAGCGTGGAAGGCTGTTAAAAAATAATAAACAGCCTTCCTAATTTTTGATTGCTTGAAATGATGCTGATTTTTATGGTTTGGGTTATTCAAAATTGTTTTGTCTCTAGTAATTGAATAACAATAGTAAATGTTGAAAGCAGACATTGCAGAATTGAAATCTCAATTATAAGTAGTAATGCAAGTGGCTAAAAAATAGCATCAAGCTTTAGATAATCTTAAATTAACGTCTTTAGTTGTAAATAATAAATTTGAAAATAATATAAAATCTCGATTGTAAAAAAATATAATCGAGTTTTTTTTCAAATTTTGATTGTACTGATACAAAATTTAATACGTATTAGTAAAAACTGCTAATAAAAATGACTTCTTCATTAGAAAGTGATTAATCTATAATCTCAACTTGAGATTAACCCTATTCTAATACAACAATAACTTTTTCGGGGTAAGCATTTTTACATCCGAAAGTAATTTTGCATAGAAATTTAAAGTAACAAAGTGCCGAATTAAATAATAAACAAGAAATGAACAATAATTACTTGGATAATATAGTAAAAAACTCAGTATCTGTTTGGGAAACAGCTAAGTCAGGAGTTTGTTTAATTGGCTTTGCGGTAAGTTTATTGGCAAGTCAAAATATAAATGCACAGCTTGTAAATACAGGAGATGTAAAAATTAATCCAAACACTATCATGAGTGTATATATGGATTATGAGAATACTCCACAAGGAAGCTTTGTAAATGATGGTAAATTATTCATTTTTCAAAACTGGAAAAACGATGGTTTGGTAACTTATACAGAAAACCAGAATGGTTCTACTTATTTCTACGGAACAGAAGAGCAATTTATTGAAGGATCACAAGTTTCAAATTTTAAAAACACCTATTTTGAAAATGCATCTTCTTTGGTGCCTTTTCATTTATCAGGTAAGATAGCTGTAGGAGGTAACTCAGAATTCAAAAAAGGAGTGGTGCTTGCTGCAGATTATGGCGGTAAAGTAATTTTCAAAGAAAAAGGAACGCACACCCTTACTAGTGACTTGAGCTTTGTTGATGGTCAGGTAGAAAAAGATGGTGTTATTGCATTTGAATTTCCAGTAGGACAAGGACAGTATTTTAGACCTTCTTATCATGCATCAGGTTCAAAAAACGGAGGAGTTTATACTACGCAATATTTCAACAAAAACTCGAATAGTCTGCATTCTCATGACGACAGAGAAGAAAAAATCCTAAAGATAAACAATCAAGAATACTGGGAGGTAACACAGGATCAAGGTGCGGATAAAATTGTCTTGAGTTTATCAATGGATAGTCGTACAACACCTTCAGAGTTTTTTAATGTAGATGAACAAAAATACAAAGTCGCAATTACACGCTGGGATCCAGCGTCGAACAAATGGATCAATGAGGGAGGAGAGGTTAGTGCTCCTTTAGCAGGAAAGCCGTATGAGAAACTGTTAACCGCACCAGTAACAGGTTACGGTCTTTTTACAATGGCGTTAATTGATTTAGAAGAAAAATTTGATGATGTTATTGTTTATAATGCAATTTCATCAAATGAAGATGGTTTAAATGATAGTTTTGTTATAAAAGGAATAGATAAATTCCCAGATAACCAAGTAGAGATTTACAACAGATGGGGAGTAAAAGTTTATGAGACTAAATCTTATAATGAAAGTGATAACATGTTTAAAGGATATTCTGACGGACGTGCAACAATTAAGAGAGGCGATAAACTTCCAACAGGAACTTATTTCTATATTCTGAAATACAATACTGGAAAAGAACAGAAAGAGAAAACGGGTTATTTATACATCAATAACCAATAATTAAAAAGGAATTAGGACTAATGAAAAAGATTTCATATTTATTAATCTTGTTGTTCGTAGGGATGTTGGAAGCCTCCGCACAGCAGCAGTCACAGTATACGCAATACATGTATAATACGATGACTATAAATCCAGGTTACACAGGAACTCGAGCGATACCAAGTATATTTGGGTTATACAGGACACAATGGGTTGGTCTGGATGGAGCTCCAAAAACAGCAAATTTTTCTATAGAATCGCCAATCACAGAGAACGGACAAGGTTTAGGTTTGTCTGTAGTAAGTGATAAAATAGGACCATCTCAGGAAACTACTTTAACGGCAAGTTATGCATATCCTATTCAGCTTTCGGCAGATATCTTTTTATCATTAGGTATTAGTGCATCAGGAAACTTTATGCAGATTGATTATAATAAACTAAAAATACTAAATCCTGAAGATCCATTTTTATCAGGAAATTTATCTAAAACTTCTCCAAATTTTGGAGCGGGTGCTTATTTTCACTCTCAAAAATGGTATGCAGGTTTATCTGTACCTACGATTTTAGAAACCAAATTTTATGATGATGTTAAAACATCTGTTGCTTCACAGAAAATGCACTTTTATGCAATGGGGGGTTATGTGTTTGATCTTAACGATAATTTAAAGTTCAAACCTGCGGCAATGGTAAAAATGGTTAGCGGTGCGCCTTTGGCAGTCGACGTATCTGCAAACTTCCTATTCAATGAGAAATTGACTTTAGGAGCGGCTTACAGATGGGATGCTGCAGTAAGTGCAATGGCAGGATTTCAGGTTACACCAGGTATGAATATTGGTTATGCTTATGATTATGATACGCAGAAAATTGGGAATTATAATTCAGGTTCTCATGAGATTTTTCTGCGATTCGATTTATTTTCTTCAACCAAATATAGACTGGTTACTCCAAGATTCTTTTAATAACCATAAACTAGGATAAAAAATGATATCTAAAAAGATAAAGAAAGCATTGGTTGTACTTTCTATTTGTTTATCACAAATAGGAGGAATCAATGCTCAGGATAAAAAAGTTGAGAAAGCAAATGAAGCCTATAATAAGTTTGCATTTATTGAAGCAAGTAAATTATATCAAAAACTAGCAGATAAAGGAAATTCTTCATTAGAAGTTTTAACTAAGTTAGGAAACAGCTATTATTTTAATGGTCAGTATCCTGAAGCTGCAGAAGCTTATGGAAATGTTTTTAACTCAGGGCAGTCTATAGATCCAGAATTTTATTTCAGATATGCACAAGCTTTAAATAATGTTAGAAGATATGACGAAGCTAATGCTGTTATCAAGAAATATTACACAGTAACAGATAAAAAAGATTTAAGCGACAACTGGAAAGAAAAAAAGTTAATGGCTGATATTCAAAAACAGTCAGGACGTTATAACATTAAAGATGTTAGTATCAATACACCGGTTTCGGACTATGGAACTGCATTTTATGGTAAAGACAAAGTAATCTATGCTTCGGCTAAAGACACAGGAGTATTTATCAAAAGAAAACACAGTTGGAACGAAAAATCATTCATGAAATTGTATGAGGCAAAAATTTCTACAGATGGTGGTTTGCAAGATCCTGTGCTGTTAAAAGGTGATGTAAATACAAAATACCATCAGAGTAGTGCTGCAATAACAAAAAATGGTAGATACATGTATTTCACCAGAAACAACTTTAATAAAGGGAAATTAGGGGCAGACAAAAATGGCACCAATTACCTAAAGATCTATGTCGCAGAGAATATAAAAGGTGAATGGAAAAATATTAAAGAATTACCTTATCCAATAAACAGTGATGGTTTTTCATCAGCACATCCTGCACTTAGCCCAGATGAGACCCAACTATTTTTTGCTTCAGATCGTAACAATTCATTTGGAAACTCAGATTTGTATGTAGTAACCATAAAAAATGGTACTTTGGTTAGTAATGATGTAACGAAACTTGGAGACGAAATCAACACTCCTGGGCGTGAAACATATCCGTACATGGATAGCAAAGGAGTTTTATACTTTTCTTCAGATGGTCATCCTGGACTTGGAGGATTAGATGTTTTTGCTGCGATTAAAGATAGTGAAGGGAAATATCATGTAGCGAATGTAGGCGATGATATAAACACAGTTTCGGATGATTTTGCTTATGTGATTGATGGAGATACTAAAAAAGGGTATTTCTCATCTAATAAAAATGGAAATGATGACATCTACGGTTTCACAGAAACAAGACCAATAACTTTTGATTTTGATACAAGACCAATGATTTATGGTACTATTACCGAAAATGGCCGACCAGTGCCAAATTTCAATGTCCAGTTGTTTAATCCAAATAATGAAAGTATTGGTACAACTGTAACAGATATTGAAGGTAAATACAATATGTATTTAGATCCTTATCAAAATGATAAAGCGGTCTATAAAAAACTGTCTTATGCTGATAAAACTGTTAATGTAGATCCGTTAAAACCTCTGGAGAAAAAAGAAATTAGTTTTGAAATTACCAGAGAAATGGAAGTAGTGGTTAATGGTGAAAAAATCAAAATCATTGATGGCGACAATTTAACAGATAAATTGAGGCTTAATCCAATTTATTTTGACTTAAATGGTTACAACATTAGACAGTCTTCCAAAAAAGAATTAGATAAAGTGGTAGCTTTAATGAAAGATCGTCCAAATATTTCTGTAAAAGTAAACTCTTATACAGATAGTAGAGGAAGGGATGAGTTTAACATGAAACTTTCTGAAAATAGAGCCAAAGCTACAGTTGATTATATAGTTAAAGCAGGTATTGAGCAAGAAAGAATTAGTGGTGAAGGATTTGGTGAGACTAAGTTGATAAATCACTGTTCAAATGGAGTAAAATGTTCTGAACAAGAGCATGAACAAAATAGACGTTCGGAGTTTATAATAAGCTTTAGTAAATAAGAAGTTCTTTTTTGTAAAAAAGTCGCTGGAAAATAGAAATATTAACAAGTGGCTTTTTTTAATTAGAAATAATGTAGAAATAAAAAAAGTGACTTTAAGTCGCTTTTTTTGTTTAATTTTTTACGAAATCGTCAGTAGGCTTTGTTTTAGAAGCTCAAAATATTTAGTGCATAAATGCTGAGTTTTGTGATTAAGTCCAAAACATAATAGTGTTTAACACTGTATCTATCCGCTTTTTAAGAGCTTTTCAGCAGGTTTTATTTTTTCTTCTAATAATAAATTTTGGGGTATTGTTAAAATGTTTTTGAAAAGACTTTTATGTTTAGATTCTAACATATAAGCCATTTCAGCCAATTTTTATAATTTTTATCTTGTAATAAGCAAAAGCTTTGCCTGAAGTGCAATAGGTCTGTTAGCATACTAAATAGAGCACTTATCTGATGAGATTTAAAGGTTTTTAGCAATAAACCAATGACTTGCCAGTAATCTAAAATATAATGTTTTGTAAAGTAAGGAAAGTATTGAAATGTAAAAAGCACCCCATTGAGGTGCTTTCCGCGGAGAAAGAGGGATTCGAACCCCCGGACCTGTTACAGTCAACAGTTTTCAAGACTGCCGCATTCGACCGCTCTGCCATTTCTCCAGTATGTCGCTTTCATTAGCTGATTGCGGGTGCAAATATAAGACGGTTTTTCGGTTATTAAAACTTTTTTTGGACTTTTTTTTTAAGTTTTTAAAGATAATTTTCAAGTATCTAATTATCAGTATTTCCGAAAATAATATTTTTAAAAAATTAATCTAAATCGTCTAAAATTGGCGTTGGTTTTTTGTTTTCGTCAACAGCTACAAAAGAAAAAGTTCCTGAAACTACCGTTTCGCGAAGTTCAGAATACATTTGTTCCATAAAAATATCGACATGAATTTTACAGCTAGTTCTTCCAACGCTGTCAACTTTTGCAACTAATTCGATTAAAGTTCCTGCAGGAATTGCTTTTTTAAAGTCAATTTGACCAGTGGAAATAGTAACAACCTTTTTGCGGCTGAAACGTGTAGCACAGATGAAAGCTACTTCATCCATAAGATGCAGTGCTGTTCCCCCAAATAAAGTATCATAATGATTTGTAGTGCTTGGGAAAACTGCTTTAAAAATTCGTGTTTCCGATTTTAAAATTCTTTCTTCGACCGTTCCCATATTAGTATTTAACGTATTCTATAATTTCAAGTCCGTATCCAATCATACCGACACGTTTTGTTTGTTCTGTATTCGAAACCAATTTTATTTTAGAAATATCAATATCGTGAAGGATTTGCGCTCCAATTCCGTAATCTTTACTGTCGATAATAACTTTTGGAGCTTTTAGAGTTCCGTTAGATTGTAATGTTTTAAGCTCCGAAATTCTATTTAAAAGGTTAACAGCTGTCATGTCTTGATTAATGAATATAACAGCGCCTTTTCCATTCTCATTGATTACTTTAAACATATCATCCAACTGTTGTTCTGCATTATTAGTTAATGTGCCTAATAAATCGTTGTTTACCTGCGAAGAGTGAATTCTAGTTAAAATAGGTTCTCCTAAATTCCAGGTTCCTTTTGTTAAAGCAATATGGATTTGTTTATTTGTGGTTTGCTCATAAGCTCTCAATCGGAAAGTTCCAAAACGAGTTTCAATATCAAAATCTTCTTTTTTGACAATCAAACTGTCGTGTTGCATTCTATAGGCAACCAAATCTTCAATAGAAACTAATTTTAAATCAAATTTCTTTGCTACTTTAATCAATTCAGGAAGACGAGACATTGTTCCATCTTCGTTTAAGATTTCACAGATTACACCTGCAGGTTTAAATCCAGCCAAACGTGCAAAATCAATCGCTGCTTCAGTATGTCCGGTTCTTCTTAAAACACCGCCTTGTTTTGCAATTAAAGGGAAAATATGGCCAGGACGAGCTAAATCATGTGGTTTTGTATTAGGATCAACAAGAGATTGAACTGTTTTAGCGCGATCAGAAGCGGAAATACCAGTTGTAACTCCGTGACCTTTTAAATCTACTGAAACAGTAAAAGCAGTTTCCATATGATCTGTGTTATTGGTAACCATTGCACGAAGATCCAATTCTTTGCATCGGCTTTCAGTAAGCGGGGTGCAAATTAAACCACGCCCATGTGTAGCCATAAAATTGATCATTTCTGGAGTTACTTTTTCAGCAGCAGCTAAAAAATCACCTTCATTTTCACGATCTTCATCATCGACTACAATGATAACTTTACCTTGACGAATATCTTCTATAGCTTCCTCAATGGTGTTCAATTGTATTTTTGTTGTTGACATAATTATTCTTGCTTTTGAGCTGGTAAGAACCGCTCAGAGATTTTCTGAAATAGTTGTGAAATCGGAGTTGTAATCGCATCAAAATTGATTAATCCGTTGTCGTTTGTAGCACGATAAGTCAAAAGAATCGCTAATGGCGACAGGATAAAAGAAGATATCCAAGATCCTAAAAATGGAGTCATTCCGCCTTCTTGCGATAATCGTTTTCCAAATGTATTGATGAAATGGAAAGTAATAAAGATCAAAACTGCGAATACAATTGGAAGTCCAAGTCCACCTTTTCTAATAATAGCACCAAGTGGAGCACCAATAAAGAACATTAAAAAACAAGCAAAAGCAATTACAAATTTTTCATATAATGCGCTCAAATGTTTATTAATCTCGCGTTGTTTGTCTTTTAAATCTTTTTGCGTAGTTTCTATAGAATAGATATTGCTAGTTATATTACTTCCCGCCATTTTCAAAATATCTACTTTGTCTTTGTTAGAATACATGGACAAAAGCTCATTTGGCAGCTGTTTTTTCTTTAAATCTTTTTTTACGGCAGGATTAGTTTTTTTTATTCCAACGCGCTGATTGATGTTTTCAGAAAAAGAAACGATTTCGTTATCTAAATTTTTGCTTAGCGAATCTAAAGTATATCGCAACTCACTAACATTTAACATTGCATTTGTCCCTGCAATGCTTTCTTTGCTGTCGTCAACTTTGTTTAATTCAGATAAGTCTATATTGATGATCTGCGTTTTAAATTTTCCTTTTATAAAAGGCAATTTTGCACGATCCTCGTACTTTTTTGGAGTTACATCTTGGTAATAATAACCATCATTTAAGACCAATTTTAAAATGCTTGATTTTTCACTACTGATTAATTCACCTGTTTTTGATTTAATAACGGTTTTATTTTCACCCATATTATTCGCTTTCTCGTGAATAGTCACACCAGTAAGATGATTGCCATTTTCGCCAGATTTCTTGTTTACCTTAATGTTATAAGTTCCAACATCATTAAACTGACCTTCTGCAATGGCCATTGCAGGTTTGGCTTGTGCAATATTTTTTCTAAAATTGACAAATTTATATTCAGCATACGGAATAACATTATTTGCAAACCAAAAAGCAACAATACTCAAAACGAAAATGAAAATAATCAATACACGCATGGCTCTTTGTAGTGATATTCCAGAAGATTTCATTGCTGCAAACTCATAATTTTCGGCTAAATTTCCGAAAGTCATAATTGAAGCTAACAAAACCGACAGCGGTAAAACAAGCGGTATAATACGTGGCATAGAAAAAAGCAGGAATTTCACGACCAATATTAAGTCTAGATCTTTACCTGCTAGTTCTGAAATAAATAGCCATACTGTTTGGAG
Organism: Flavobacterium sp. SH_e; assembly: GCF_025717045.1. Classification (GTDB taxonomy): domain Bacteria; phylum Bacteroidota; class Bacteroidia; order Flavobacteriales; family Flavobacteriaceae; genus Flavobacterium. The sequence continues at coordinate 653,550 of NZ_JAOVZN010000008.1, read as the reverse complement.
TATGAATATGAAAAATAGGATTACAAATACCGTAGCAAATGTAAATAAGAATGTTTTTAATAAGTATTTGTCTAGAATTTTCAACCTTCTGATTAATCTAATTTATTAATGTAGTATTTCGGGTATTTACTCGCTACAAAGGTAAATTGATTTTTTGATAATGGCTGATTGGTTTTAAAAGAATTAACGGTTAAAGTTGTTTTTGTTCCGTTTTTTCCTGTTTCAATCAAATTATAGATGTGTTTTGTCTGAACGTCAATGCCTAACAAAATTTCTTTTCTTTGATCTTTTCCGCTAGTAGGAACCAGTTTGATGTATTGAATCTTTCTTCCTTTTACATTTTGAACAATATCCATATTGTATTTGTAGCCAGAATTAAAGAAAGTAAGCATTTTTGAAGGCGTAATTGCGTTGTCGTCTTTCTCGTTTACTTTAGAAATAGTAACTTCTTCGTCTTCAGGAACAATAGTGTAAGTTTTTTGACCGTCAAAAATTTTAGTAACGCCCATGAAATTCAATACATATTGATTTCCTTTCATTGTAACATTTCCTTTACTGTCTTGATTTATGTTTTCCTTGGCATTATTCAAAGAGTATTTAAAATCTATAACAATATTGTCGTAGCTTTTTATTTTAGAAGTTACTTCGTTCAATAAATCTTTCGCTTTTTTATCTTGAGCTTGAATAGAAGTGAAGCTCAAAAGCAATATAAATGCCATTTGAAAACACTTTTTAGTCATGTTTGTGATAGAATTGTTGTTGATTTCTTGAATTTTTGCTTTCATGATTGGATTAATTTTGTTCATTATTAAAAAATTTATCAAGAGCACTTAAGTCTAAAATATTTACGCTTCTGGCTTTACTACCTTCAAACGGACCAACAATACCTGCCGCTTCCAGCTGATCGATTAAACGACCTGCTCTGTTGTATCCTAATTTTAATTTTCGTTGCAATAAAGAAGCAGAACCCTGCTGGGCATTGACAATTATCTCTGCCGCCTCTCTAAATAAAGTATCTCTTTCGGAAATATCTATATCAAGATTAATGCCACTTTCTTCTCCAACAAACTCTGGAAGTAAATAAGCCGTGGCATAAGCTTTTTGTCCGCCAATAAAATCTGTAATTTTTTCAACCTCTGGAGTGTCAATGAAAGCGCATTGAACACGAATCACATCGTTTCCGTTGGTATATAATAAATCTCCTCGTCCAATTAACTGGTCGGCTCCTTGTGTGTCCAAAATTGTTCTAGAGTCAATTTTTGAAGTTACTCTAAATGCAATTCTTGCAGGGAAATTGGCTTTGATTAAACCTGTAATAACGTTTACAGAAGGTCTTTGTGTTGCAATAATTAAATGAATACCAATAGCACGCGCTAATTGAGCCAAACGCGCAATTGGAACTTCAACTTCTTTTCCAGCAGTCATAATCAAATCAGCAAACTCATCGACAACCAAAACGATGTATGGTAAAAATCGGTGACCAGCTTCTGGATTCAGTTTTCTAGACTTGAATTTCTCGTTGTATTCTTTAATATTACGAACCATCGCATCTTTTAATAAAGAATAACGATTATCCATTTCTACACAAAGCGAATTTAAAGTATTGACAACTTTTGCATTATCTGTAATAATAGCATCTTCCGTGTCTGGAAGTTTAGCTAAATAATGTCTTTCAATTTTATTGAAAAGCGTTAGCTCTACTTTTTTAGGATCAACTAAAACAAATTTTACTTCGGCTGGATGCTTTTTGTATAATAGCGAAGTTAAAACCGCATTTAATCCAACAGACTTTCCTTGTCCAGTTGCTCCTGCCATCAATAAGTGAGGCATTTTAGCTAAATCGACAACGAAAGTTTCGTTAGAAATGGTTTTTCCTAATGCAATTGGCAATTCCATTTCGGCTTCTTGGAACTTTGCAGCTCCAATAACGCTTTTCATAGAAACCATAGTTGGGTTTTTGTTCGGAACCTCAATACCGATAGTACCTTTTCCTGGGATTGGCGCAATAATACGAATTCCTAGTGCTGATAATGATAAAGCGATGTCATCTTCTAAACTCTTAATTTTAGAAATTCTGATTCCCGCTTCTGGAACAATTTCATATAAAGTAACCGATGGTCCAACGGTTGCTTTAATTTGTGCAATTTCAATTTTGTAGTTGCGAAGTGTATCTACAATCCTGTTTTTATTTTCTTCTAATTCTTCCTGATTAATTGTAATTCCGCCAGTCGAATATTCTTTTAATAAATCGATGGTCGGGAATTTATAATTCGATAAATCCAAAGTTGGATCAAACAATCCGAAATCAGCAACTAGGCGAGAAGCTAAGTTTTCTTCAATAATATCTTCTTCTTCCGCTTTTTCAATAACAAATGCCTCATCAGGAGTTGCAGTAATTTGTGTAGGCGGTGGCTGAATTGGTTTTAAAATCGGATTCAATTCAATTTCTGAAGAATGAGAAATGGTTGGTTTTAATGCTTCTTTATTGATTTCAAATTGAGAATCGACCGTTTTAATGTGAATATCATCTATTTCAGGATCACTTTCTGGTTCTTCAATTGCAAATTCTTCCAAATTATAAGCGCTTTCAGGCTGTGGAACAGATGGTTTTAAAGTGTCTAATTCTGATTTGAATTCTTTTTTAGTAGAATCAAAATAAGATTGAATTTTTTCTGGTGATAATTTGATTTTGAAAATCAGATATACTATTAGTCCAAAAAGCAGAGTAAGCAAAGTTCCTGTTTTTCCGATATAATCTTGTAGAAACAAATTTAGTTCGTAACCAATTGTTCCTCCTAATTCTGGTGCAGAAGTAGCAAAGAAACCGAATAATACTGAAACAACAATAATGGCAAATAAATCCCAGAACCAAGTGTTTTTTAGTTTTTGGGTCGAAAGCTCCAATGCTAAAAACATTCCTGTCAGGAAAAATAAACGTACAAAAATGAAAGAGGCAAGTCCGAAACCTCTATAAATAATCAAATCGGCAAGATAAGCACCGAATTTTCCGAGCCAATTCTCAGCAATTTCGCTACGATCACCAAGCTGATTTATGACACTTTGATCATTCTGCCATTGCCCGTTCACATAAAAAGAAATAAATGCGACTAATAGTGCAATAGAAAAAAGAACTAAAAGACATCCTAAGACAAACCTTTGTTGTTTAGACATCTTAAATGATCTTTTAACTCCTTCCTGTTTTTCGTTTTTTTTATCTACAGTTTCTTTTTTATTTTTTGCCATTCTTGCGTTTTCCTTTGCCTAAATAAATTTTGGGATATAAATAATCAAGCCTATTGCAATTGCAGTCATTGCGGCAAAAAATACCGCTCCGGCAGCAATATCTTTAATAAAACCGATTCGTTTGCTGTAATCAGGATGGATAAAATCGGCAATTTTTTCAACTGCTGTATTTAATCCTTCAATGCTTAAAACAAAACCGATGGCAAGTGTCTGACACAGCCATTCGGTTTGAGAAATATGAAAATAGAATCCAGCAATCGTCATGATAATTCCTAAAGAGAATTGAACCATGATGCTGTGTTCTGTTTTAATTAATTTTACAGCTCCGTTAAAAGCATAAGTCATACTTTTTAACCGACCTGTAACAAATGTATTATCTTTTTGAAACTCCATTTAAAGGAAAATATTATAGTGCTGCTAAAGCTGCTTCGTAATTTGGTTCGTTTGCAATTTCTGCAACTTGTTCTGTGTGAACGATTTTTCCATTAGCATCAACAACAATGATGGCTCTTGAGTGTAAACCTGCTAAAGGTCCGTCAACGATTTCTAAACCGTTTGCTTTTCCAAAAGCACCAGTTTGAAAATCTGATAAGTTTACTACATTTTCTAAACCTTCAGCACCACAGAAACGTTTTTGAGCGAAAGGTAAATCTCTAGAAATACATAAAACTATAGTGTTTTCTAATCCGCTAGCACTTGCGTTGAAAGTTCTAACAGATGTTGCGCAAGTTCCTGTATCAACACTAGGGAAGATATTTAAAACTAATTTTTTTCCAGCGAAAGTGCTTAAAGAAGCAACTGATAAATCGTTTTGAACTAATTTGAAGTCAGCTAATTGTGATCCAACTGCTGGCAATTCGCCTGATGTATGAACTGGATTTCCTCCTAATGTGATAGATGCCATGATTTTTGTTTAAAATTAATGAGGCTCAAAAGTAAGGATTAATATTTGAATCTAAAAGTATTTGTTATGGGTTTAAGGAGAGATTAAGGAGCTGAATTTTTATTTTGGTTTGTCCATAGATTAGACGCGGATGAAACGGATTTGCTTACGCAAAAACACGGATCTAAACAGAATTTTTTAATTTAACATAAAACAAAAAAATCCTTTTAGATCCGCGACTTCACGAAGTGAATCTGTTTCATCCGCGTACCATTTGTCACAATAAAAAAAAAGCGTCCCTAAATTAGAAACGCTTTCTCAGCTTTGTTTTTTTAATTTATTCTTGGGAGGGATCGATTTACTTGTCGATTGAGCCCAATACACGTTTCATAAACGTATTTAGTGCTTCTTTTTTATCTGTTCCTTGAGCAACCAATTTTTGCACTTCAAGGGCACCGTACATATTCGAAATCAATTCACCGATTACGTCTAACTCTTCGTCTTTTAGAGAAGGAATTTCAGTCATCGCTTCTAGAACTTCGATCGTTTCAATGATATAATCCTGATCGTTTTCTTCGATGAATTGTGTTAAATGCTTAATTACTGGTAATTTCATGTTGTAGAGTTTTAAGAGCTTTGTCAAAGTTTAAAACTTTAACAAAACGAATTATTAATTAAGCAATTGCGTTTACAAGATCGATTAAAACTTCTTGTTTGTTAGTTTGCGTTTCGCCAACTAATTGTCCGTTTACGAAAGTAGCGAAAGTAGGCAAGTTGCTCACATTAGCTAATTTTCTAGATTCAGGAGAGTTTTCTGCATCAACCAAAACAAAAGTGATAGCTTCATTTTCTGTTGCTAATTTTTTGAATTTTGGTTTCATAATACGGCAATTTCCACACCATGAAGCTGAATATTGTACTACTACTTTTTCGTTTTTAGCAACTAAATCTGCTAACGTATCTTCGTTTAAGTCGATTAACATAATTTTATTTTTTAGACACTAAGTTGCTAAGGTTCTAAGATGCTAAGTTTGCTCTCGAACCGAATAACTTTGTGTGGATTTATTTTGATTTTTTTAAGTCATTAAGATTCTAAGATCTAAGTTTGATCTTAGAATCTCTTGACTTTTATTGTAGAATTGTATTTAAGATTCAAAAGTTAAGTTTAAAAACTTAGCAACTTAGAACCTTAGTATCTTAGCAGCTTAATTAGCGCTTAAGTATTCAGCTGTACTGATTCTATCAGCAGACATTGCTTCTTTACCAGCTTCCCAGTTTGCTGGACAAACTTCACCTTTAGTTTGAATGTGAGTGTAAGCGTCAACCATTCTTAAGTATTCGTTTACGTTACGTCCTAATGGCATATCGTTTACACTTTCGTGGAAAATTTTTCCAGTTTCGTCAATAAGGTAAGTAGCTCTGTAAGTTACGTTTGAACCTTCGATGATAACTGAATCTGTATCTTCGCTGTAGCTTGTAGATTCGATATCAAGAATACCTAAAATGTTAGCTAAGTTACGGTTTGTATCAGCTAAGATTGGGTAAGTAACACCTTCGATTCCACCATTGTTTTTTGGAGTATTTAACCAAGCAAAGTGAACTTCGTTTGTGTCGCAAGAAGCACCAATTACGATAGTATTTCTTTTTTCGAATTCTGGTAATGCAGCTTGAAAGGCGTGTAATTCAGTTGGACATACAAAAGTAAAATCTTTTGGGTACCAAAATAAAAGTACTTTTTTATTGTTGTTTACTGCTTCTTCAAAAATGTTGATTTTTAAATTGTCACCCATTTCTGAGATAGCATCTACTGCAATACTTGGGAATTTTTTTCCTACTAAAGACATAATATTCGTTTTACGTTAAAAATTTATTTGGTGCAAAAGTAGGGCATAAGTACAGGTTCTTACAATAAGATGTGATTATAAAAATTTATAAGTTGATAAATTTTGACTATTTATAGTTTTAACTTATTGAATGTCAATATTTACGGGTAATACGCCGTTTAAAATATTTTTTTCTAAAAATTGAACTCCCGCTGTTTTTTGAAATTCTTCAAAATCCTGATACGCTTGAATTAATCCTGAAGCCTTTTTCAGATTTGGAATAAGTGGTAAAACGTAAGGATTTCCGAAAACGTAAACAATACATTTTTTAGTTTGCAATAAATCAGAAAGCAATTCAAAAACTTCATTATTTACTTCGAAATTATTTAATGGTTTTGCTTTCGGAACAAATAATGAAATGATGATCGTTTCGAAATTTTCTAATTCATTTTTAATTGATGAAATATCCGAAGCTTCTAAACTTTCAAAAGCAAATTCTGGTGAAGGTAATTTTGAATTTAAAGTTTTAAAAAATGTATTTTCAGTATTTTTATATAAACTCAGTTTAGCTAATTTATTGCTTTTCTGAGCTTCAAGAGCTAAATCTGAAATTCCGTTATCGATGATTTTGGTAATGGCATTTTGAGCGATTTCAAGATTTAATTGTGATGTTTTTTCAAAGTTTAATTCCCCCGAAAGTGCGGTATTTCCAGAAAGTATTCCCGCTTTTTCTTTAGCTTTCATAATTCTGTTATAACTTTCGAAAATACGGTCTGGCGAAGCATTTTTATAAATTGCTTCAATTCCTTCTGGAACATTTTCGGCGAAACATAAAACGTCATTTCCTGCGTTGAAAGCTTCCCATTCCAGTTGACCTTTGGTTTCATACAATTTAGAAACGCTGTGCATATTTAAAGCATCAGAAATTACCAAACCATCATAACCTAATTTATCACGTAAAAGATCCTGAATAACGGCTTTTGATAAAGTCGCAGAAGTGTCTTTTCCGTCATTTAAACTTGGAACTGCCAAATGCCCAATCATAATTGAATCGACATTATTTTCGATTCCTTTGATGAAAGGATATAATTCGTTTTCTAATAATTCTTCCAAAGTTTCCTTTAAAACAGGCAATCCTAAATGAGAATCAACATTTGTATTTCCGTGTCCAGGAAAGTGTTTTAGACAGCCTAAAACGCCAACTTCTGACATTCCTTTTAAATATTCAATCGAAAAACCGGCTACTTTTTCTTTATTTTCACCAAAAGAACGATATCCAATTACGGGATTATTTGGATTGTTATTAATATCTGCCAAAGGCGATAAATTATACTGAATTCCAGCTGCTTTTAAATCTAGACCAATTTGTTTTCCAACTTCATAAACTAAGTTAGATTTGTTTTCTGGTAAAGCGCCAAGAGTAATTGCATACGGATATTGCGGTGTTTTTTCAATTCGCATTGCTAATCCCCATTCTGCATCAATACTAATTAAAAGTGGAGTAGAAGCAGCTTTTTGATAACGAACAATAAGAGCTTTAATTTTTTCGTAACTGTCATCGTTGAAAACAACTTTTTTCTTGCTTTCATAATTCGTTGCAGCGCTCGCACGACTGTGGAAAAACGTTAAACCTCCAATATTGTGTTCTTTTATAAGTCGTTCGGTTTCCTGAATGTTTTCTTCGGTATCGTTTATAAAAACGGCAGGAAAAAAGAATTGTCCTATTTTTTGTCTTAATGCTTCGGCTGTGATTTTCATTATTATAAAGTCTTTTTCATGCAGACACTATTATCCATTTTCTCGTAAGGTGGATAATTGGGAATTATGGTATAATTTAATTTTTGATATAAGTTTATGGCTTCCGGCTGGTTTTTTCCCGTTTCCAAAATAGTATAAGTATAACCCACTTCTTTTGCCCAGATTTCGAGTTCTTTTAAAATAGCAGAAGCAATACCTTTTTTTCTGTGATCAGGATGAACGTACATTCTTTTGATTTCTGTCGTGCCTGATTCTTTTTCGCGAAAAGCGCCACAACCCACAGGAATCTCGTTTTCGTAATAAACAATCGTGTGTTTTATTTTATCAGTCTTATTAAACTGATTATAAAACGCATGATCTTCACCATCTCTGATCGCTAAATCTTGATCTAATAAAACAACCAGATTTATGAAATCAATATCATCAGAATTGGTTCGCTTTATGTTCATGATTTAGAATGTTTAGATTAGTATCGTTTAATTTTCTAACACATAGAAACATAGTATTTAGTTCTTGGAAAAGGCGTTTCACTTTTTCAAATATACATAGCTATGTGTTGAGAAATGAGTTTCTCTTTTTTATTCTTTTAACACAATCCCGATAGCAATCGAGGCTATGTTTCTATGTGTTTAAAAGAATGTTTTATTTCAACTTTAATTTCTTCTGTTTGGCCAATTGTTTTTTGGTTTCAATTGCTTTTTCTAATCGGTTTTTGAAACGAAAAAGTTTTGGCAATCCTTCTAATCGATCTTCAACTGTGATTTCTTCATAAACGAAAATGGCTTTTTCTAAAACCCGAATTTCATTATCCAGATCATTTTCGTTTTTGTAGATCGTTGCTAATCGATCGTAAGGATGATTTCCTTTAAAGCCTTCTGCAACATTTTCTTCATACAACTCAATAGCTTTTTCAAGATTTCCGTTTTTCTCGAACTCAGTTCCTTTTAGATTTCGTTCGGCCTGCAAATTTTCATTGATTTCCATATGTAGGAGTTTGATTTGGGGTTAAACTTCTTCAGATTTTTTCCCAAAATCTTTTGGGAAAGTTAAAAAACGTGATAAAATAAGACCTGGTATTGTGGCTAAGAAAACCCAAATAAAGAAGTTTCCATAGCCTAAATATTTTTGTATAAATCCGCTTAACATTCCTGGAAGCATCATTCCTAATGCCATAAAACCAGTTGCCAGTGCATAATGTGCTGTTTTTGATTCTCCTTCGGCAACATGAATTAAATACATCATAAAGGCAGTAAAACCAAAACCATAGCCAAATTGTTCAAAAATAACTACAGCGTAAATGTAATAAATTGATGCTGGATGAAAGAAAGCTAATAAAATAAATCCTAAAATTGGAAGATGCATTGCTAGAAACATTGGAAGCATCCATTTCGTAAGACCTTGTTGAGAGATTAGAATTCCTCCCAATATTCCTCCTAAAGTTAAAGCAATGAGGCCAAAAGTTCCATAAATTAAACCAACATCTTCGGTTTCGAGTCCCATTCCTCCTTTGTGGATTGTTGCCTGATTTCCATTTGTAGTAATTAATTCATCAACGAAATGAATTCTTGCTTCATTTACTTTTTTATATTCTTCACCTTTTTTGGGTTGAGCTTCTAATACAGTTTTTTTTTCTTTTCGGGTATCAGCAACAATTGGTAATTTGGAATATAATAATTGTAACTCTGATGCTTCAAGTTTTATGCCTGCTTTTACTTTGGTATTATATAGGTATAATGCCTTTTTTTCATCTAAGTCTGCAGTTTTTTGTACTAGTTCATATTTGATTGGGTCAACTAAAAAGGGAGTTAACATTTTTAATAACTGTGATTCTCCTAATCTAAAAACCAGAATAAAAATTAAAACAATTGTAATTTGTTTTTTCTTAAAAAAGCTGATAAAAATGGTTCCAAAGCTTTGATGGTGTTGTTCTTTATTTTCTACGAAATTAATTTCGTTTTTAGGTGTAAAAATGAAATTGTAAATGGTAATAAGAGTCATTAAAAGACCAACAAAAATCATGGTATACGACCAAGCTTTTGTATTGTCACTGTATTTATGTTCTAAATAACCTGCTAAAAGTATTATTAATCCATTTCCGGCTATCATAGAAGCTCTGTAAAATGTACTTCTTATTCCTAAAAAAAATGACTGCTCTTCTTTTGGTAAAACCAATAAATAAAAGCCATCACTTGCAATATCATTTGAAGCAGAAGCAAAAGCTGCAGCCCAAAATATTGCTAAAGTAACAAGGAAAAAATTATGTAAGGAAAGAGTGAATCCAACAATTAAAAAAGCAATAGAAATAAGCAATTGCATCCATAAAAACCATTTTCGTTTTGTGCCATAAAGCTCAACTAAAGGACTCCATAATGGTTTGATTACCCAAGGAAGATAGAGCAAACTTGTATACAAACCGATATCTTCATTAGTTATGCCTAACTTTTTATACATCAAAACCGACACGGAGATGATAATTACATAAGGAAATCCAGAAGCAAAATTAAGAAGCGGAATCCAGAACCAAGGTTTATTATCTATTTTCATTTGGCTGAGCAGGTATATAGTTTTTAAATGGCTTTTTTAAATCTATTGCAGTTGGGGTGCTTTCGTTGGCATAGTAATCAATAAAAGTCACAGCACAAGCTTTGTAAAGGTTTAGTTTTCCTGCTGCTATTGCAAAAGTGATTTTTCCGTCAACTTCTTTTACAGTTACTTTTTCAACGATTTTTGTTGCGTCGTTAATGTCGATTTTTGAAATATGTTCGCCTCCATAAACTACCATATAACGGACTTTTGTATTCAGCGGACTTTTGAATGTAAAGTTATAACGAATACTATCTTTATTATACTCTGATAATTTTGGTGTATCAATAATTACATGGCGTAAATTAGGAACCGCAGCAGGAAGCGCAGGATATTTATATTGATTTTCTTCTAAATGACGAACCACATCAAAGTTTTTGCCCATGAACCATTTTGAGCTGAAATAAGCACTTCCAGAAACATTTTTGAAAGTTCTTAAAAAGTCAATTTGAGTTGGAATTTCAGTCATGAAATTCCAGTTTTTATCAGCATCACCTCTAATTTTATAAGATGCGTGACCAATGTAAATAGCTGTATTATTTGAGTTTTCAGACCACCATTTTACCAATTTAGAATAAGAAGCTCTTGGATTATTCATACTCCAGTACAATTGTGGCAAAATATAATCGATCCATTTTTGGTCCATCCAAAGCATTGGATCTGCGTACAAATCATCATAATTTGAAGTTGACTGCGTTTCTGAACCTCTTGGATCTTGAGATTTATTTCGCCAAACTCCAAACGGACTAATTCCGAATTGAACCCACGGTTTGCTTTCTTTGATCGTGTTTGAAATAGCGTGTACAAAGTTGCTTACATTGGCACGTCGCCAATCGGCAAGACTTAAACCTGAACCATATTTTTTGTAAGATGCAGTATCGTTAAATACTTTTCCTGGAACAGCATAAGGATAAAAATAATCATCAAAGTGAATCGCATCAATGTCATATTTATCAACCACTTCTTTAACCACTTTTGTTAAATGTGCCTGAACTTCAGGTAAGGCAGGATCATAATAATATTTTCCTCCGTATTCGATCATCCATTCTGGATGTTTAAAAAGATCGTGATTTGGACTTAAAAGATTTTTATTCAAATCGAAAGTCGCGCGATAAGGATTCAGCCAAGCATGAAATTCAAATCCTCTGTTGTGTGCCTGTTCAATCATCCAAGCCAGAGTATCGTAATATGGATTTGGAGCCAAACCTTCTTTTCCCGTCAAGAATCGTGACCAAGGTGCAAATTCTGAAGGATAAATAGCATCTCCAACACTTCGAACCTGAACAATTACGGCATTATAATTTAGTTTTTTGTAAGCTTCTAAAATTTCAAGATAATCAGCTTTCTCTTTTTCTACGTTGTCTGTTGCAGTTTTAGGCCAGTCAATATTTACAACAGTAGCAATCCATACACCTCTAAACTCATTTTTTGGGTGCATTGTTTTTTCTTGCGCCGTCAAAATTGTGTTAAAGAAAAATAGGAATAGTATAGAGAATATTAAGTACTGATTTTTATGCATTTCATTGTTTTTTAACAGGAATCAAAAATAGTTTTTTTCCGCCACGAATTCACGAATTATTTTTTTTATGATTGAAGATAATCCAATCAGCATATTCTGTGTAATTAATCGCGCTTATTTCGCATAGATTAGCGCTAAATTCGTGAATTTGTGGCTATAATTTTAATCAGGAAAAGAAATTTTTCCCATTGTTACAGATGGGATTCCTTTGCTGTTTCCAAAATTATAATCGCCTCCAGAAACGGTTTCGTTTGCCAAAAGCGCAAATAAAACAGCTTCTTTAGCATCGCTTAAAATGCCCAAATCGTCGCTGGTGTGAAACTGGCAAGGCAATAAATCCTTTAGCCATTTTACCAATAACGGATTATTCGTTCCGCCTCCAGACATATAAATATGAAAATCTTCTGCTGAAATAGGGGTGTTTTTTATGGTGAAATAAATCGCTTCTGCAATAGTTTCAGCACTTAAACGTGTTAAAGTTGCCAGCAAATCTGATGCCGAAATGGTTTCTAATTTTAATTTTACCAAAGCCGACTGTACAAAATCGAAATTAAAGAGCTCTTGTCCAATCGATTTTGGAAAATTTTTTTGGAAGAAATCATTTTTTTTAAGTTCGCTTAAAAGTTCTTGATTTACAGTTCCTTGTCGCGCAATTTCTGCATCTTTGTCGTAACTTTTTTCAGGGAAATAATGTTTGGTAAAAATGTCGATTAACGTATTTGCAGTTCCGGTATCGGTTACAAAAACTTCCTCGGCGTTAAGAGAGGCTGGGAGATAAGTATAATTACCAATTCCGCCCATGTTGAGCATAATTCGGTTTTCGCCTTTTTTTCCGAATAATAAATAATCACCATAAACCGCCAAAGGTGCGCCTTCGCCACCTGCCGCAACATGTTTTTGTCTGAAATCTGAAAGTGTGATAATTCCTGTTTTCACCGCAATATGATCGCCGTCTCCAATTTGTAAAGTCGCATTTGGAAATTTTTCCTGCTGATGCAAAAACTTTGGAGCGTGTAAAACCGTTTGTCCATGTGAAGCAATTAAATCCACTTCGCTTGACGAAATATTCCATTTAGAAAGGCAATCATTAATCATGTCGCTGTGTAATATTCCGATCCATTCGTTTAATAAAGCCAAATGCTGAAAATCGATTGTCTTTTTTGCAAATACTTTTTTGATTTCGTTTTTAATGTCCTCAGAATAAGAAATGGTTTCAAATTCTAAGATTTTCACATTTGTATTTTCGCCAGAACCAGAAACAGCACATAAAGCAATATCAAGTCCGTCGAGCGAAGTTCCAGACATTAAACCAAGTATTTTTCGGGTTTCTTTTTGAGCTATATTATAGAGTGCGGTTATATTTTTATTCATTTAAAATTAGGTTTTATAGAAGTCAGTTTATTTATAACGCTAAAATGGGATTATTTCGGATATAAAGCTATAGATTTTATACAATTTTTATTTTTGATTGTCATTTTAATAAATGAAAATTTGTGATATAAATCTTAAAAAATAAAAGCCAAACTTACTGCCTTTTCTATATATTTGTCCATAACCAATTCAAAAAAAAATACACCATGATTGTTATTCTAGGACTTATTGTATTCCTTCTTATTGTTGGAATTGCCATCTACAATTCACTTATCGGAAAAAAAAATCAAGTTACCAATGCGTTTTCGGCGATTGATGTAATGCTGAAAAAACGTTTCGATTTGATTCCGAATCTTGTTGAAGTTGTAAAGCAATACACAAATTATGAACAAAGTACTTTAACTAAAATTGTCGAGCTTCGCGCTAAAGCAACGTCAGGAACTTTAACCGACGGAGAAAAAGCAAGTTTGGATACTGAATTAAGTTCGGCTGTAAAGGGGTTAATGGTAACGATTGAAAATTATCCAGATCTAAAAGCAAATACAAATTTCTTAAATCTTCAAACAACTTGGACAGAAAGCGAAGAGCAAATTGCAGCAGCGAGAAGAACTTACAATGCAGTAGTGACTGATTATAACAATGCGATTATGATGTTTCCAGGTAATATGTTTGCAGGAATGTTGAGTTATACTAAAATTGATGTTTTAGAAACACCAGAAGAGGAACGTAAAAATATTAGTGCAAAAGAACTATTTAATAATTAATGGATTCAGAAATAAATTCGAAAGCAAACTTGCAGGACATTCTGAATACCTTAGAAGTTGATCGAAAAAAAATAGCCGAAACCTATCAAATCAGCTATATCTTATTTGGTATTGCCGCATTAATTATAGCTGTAAGTATATTTATAGGATTAGGAGTTTTTGCAGTAATTTTAGGCCTAGTCCCTTTAATTGTTGGAATCGTAATGTATTTTAGAATAGATGAGGATGTTAAAAAATACAAATTTGCTTACAAAAAAAGTATTGTTGGAGAGGCGTTAAAAGACATCAACGACACGCTGACTATAACGCCACAAAGCGGACTTCCAGAATATGAGTTTATAAGTTCGGAACTTTTTACAACTAAACCAGATCGATATAAAACACAGGATTTAATAAGCGGAATAGCCGATAAAACTTCTTTTTGGTTTGCCGAAGTTCATGCCGAATACAAAACGGAAACTCATACTAAAAACGGAACAAGAACAGAATGGCATACCATTTTTAACGGAATTATTTTTGTTGCCGATTTTAATAAAAATTTTGAAGTTTCGACGGTTGTGCGTCCAAAAAGTTTTGGTGATAGCATTGGAGCGTGGTTTTCTAAAAACGTTTTTAGTTTTGGAAATACTGAAGTAGTACAACTCGAAAACATTGATTTTGATAACAAGTTTGTAACCTATTCTAGAAACCAAATTGAGGCGCGCTATATTTTAACGCCTGCAATGATGGAGAGAATTCTGGATTTAAATAGAAAATCCGACGATACGATTTCGATCTCATTTATTCATTCCAAAATGTATATCGCTTTTCCTTTGTCTCACAATTACTTCGAAGCGCCAATTCATTCCTCTCTTTTAGTTCCAGATTTGCTTACTTATGATATTTCGATCGTTCAGTTTATGCAAGATATTGTTCATGAATTGGATTTGAATACTAGGATTTGGGGGAAGGATTAATTCAAAGAGTAATTAAAGCATAGTATTTATGAAAACAACATTAGCTTATATTTTTCAATTTTTGTATTGGGTTTGGTTTGTGTATTTTTTCTTTTACACCATAAGTGAGATTTTTAAACTTGCGCAATCTCCAATAGGTGAAGGAATTGTTTTTATGGGTGTCTCAACTTTTGTTTTATTTTTTGTTGGACTTTTTCTGTATTTATTTACACTTACTTTTGAGATTCCAAACAAGATGAATAAATTTTTAAGAGCGGGATCTCTTGTTTTTTGTGCTCTCTTGATCGTGATGTTTTTTATTTTTATGAGGAATAATGGTGATTTGAAAGTTCATTACTAAATAATAAAAAAACCTAGATCTTAAAATCGAGGTTTTTGCTTTTTACTCCACTTCCAAATAAGGATTTAAAGTTTCTGCTAATTCATTGAGCCAGTAAAAACTGTCTCTTAATTTGATGATTTCGCTTTGAAATGTTTCATGTTCGCTCAAAACACATAAAGCGAGTGTAAAATTTACTTGCCTTAATGTTTTAGCCATTTCAACAGGATCGATTCTGTCGTTGAAAAAGTTTAAAAGCTTGATTTCGGTTTCCTTTGAAAGAGTGTTGTTAATCATATTCCTAAATTTTAGAATAATAACCCTTGAAGTTTAATGAATTTTACATTTCACTTCATCTGGGTCAAGTTTATATTAGTTTATTCTTTGTGTTTAGGACTGTAAAGATATCAAAAAATATTTTAAGTAAGAAAAAGATTATATCTTTAAAATGCTTTATTGCACTAAATCATCTCTGCGCAGTAAATATAAAACGATATTTTGAGAAAAGGTAAACTCAGTGAGATTTCCACGCAGTTTGTCATTTCGACCGAAGGGAGAAATCGCACTCGTAACCACAAAGATTGTCGATTATGATTGCGGAATTTCTAGTGTGATTTCTCCCTTCGGTCGAAATGACAAGATTGGAGAAATTCTTTTGAGAATAGAATTATTAGATTTAGATTTGAGGTTCAAATTATGATCGAAAAAATCTTAACAGACTACATTAAATTTATCAGAAGTTTCGAAGCTTTATTAAAAGATAAATACAAACAAGACATAAATCCATGTTCGTTTTCTCGAACCTTTTTTGAAAGAATAGGATCGATTGACGGAATTGAATATTATTTTCATGGAAGTGGATGCACTGCAAAAAAAGATGGTGTTATTTATACTTATGATATTTCAATAAACGAAATTACTTTCACGCAATGGGATCTCACAGAACTTATTAGAACTCATCCCGAATATCAAAAATTAAATTATAGTGAAGATTATATCGAATTTGAACTTTATCAATTTATAAATAAAGGAATTTTAGAATGGTTAACTCTCGAAAGAATTGAAGGAAAAGCTTTTGGATGTGTCTTTAAATGTTATAGAGTTGTAGAAGAGTCTTTTTTTATTCAATAAATCTTCTAATGAAACCGAGTGTCCTAGCCCTGATGGAAGCGGCATCCTTTTGTGGTGGGGTTCACCACAAAAGATATAGCGGACAGCAGGAAATAGCTTCTTACCTAAATTCCAATTTTTAAATTCCAAAAGAAGAGGTTTTCGTTTTCATAAGCCTTCGACTCCGCTCAGGGTGACAATCGTTTTTTATGTTTTTATGAGCCTTTTCGATGGATATAAGATCGCTCAAGATGACAATTGATTTAGAGAGAAAACCTTTGTCACTTTGCAACTTTGAGCCTTTGTACCTTATTTAAGCACAAACTCATTTTCTTTCAACTTCTTCAAAACAGCAGCAATAATTTTAGAACGGCATTCTGAATTTTCGGTTGTTGATGCAGTTTTCACCCAATAACGAACATTAAGCTGAATAATACCACCAGCAATAACATCGGTAATTACGGCGGCGTTTTCGTGGTCTTTTTCAGTTACCTCTTCGCTGTTGCCTAGAACTTCTTTTACGAGTTCGATTGCACGGGTATAATCAGAACCATATTCAAGTCCGACTGTGAAAGTCTGGAGTAGAAAACCTTCGCTATTGTAATTAATTAAAGTGTTTTTTATAAGAAGCGCGTTTGGAATATAAATGATTTTAGAATCGCTTTTTACTTCGGTATCGCGCAGGTTGAGGTTGATGACTTCACCTTTGACACCATTACTTTCGATAATATCGCCAATAGAAAACGGACGTTTGAAAGCGAGCAGAATTCCAGCAAGGAAATTTTCGCCAATATCTTTAAGCGCAAAACCAATCACAAAAGCTGAGATTCCCGCACCGGCAAGCATGCTTTGCGCAACGCCGTCAAGACCTATAATTTTGAACATGAAGAGAACTCCAATAATAATTAGAACCGATTTGATTAAACGGGCAATAAAAGTCGCCAAAAGTCGGTCGTGCATTCTGGCTTTGAGTCGGTTTCCTGCGAAAAGGCCAATTCGCGTTGCGATAAACCACGAAACGAGAATTACGACAACGGCCAGAATAAATTTTGGCGTAAGATCGACAATACTGTAATAATAGTTTTCTAAATGTTTAAAGACATCCTGAACGAAATTTTCCATGATAATAAGGCGTAAAATGTAAATTCTTAAAATTACGATTTCGATTATTGGAGAGTTTATAGAATTCGACTTTAATTTTATAAAAATGCGAGGCTGAGGTTTAGATAAATTGCCATTTTGTACATTTTAAACTGCTATATCTTTATATTTGTTGTCTCAATTTTTGAGGAATTATTTTAAAGAAAAAGCACCATTTAACATGTTGACCCAATCTCATTTAGAGCAATTAGCCAGCGAACTCGAAGGCACACTTTTATACGATGATCTTCATAAAACACTTTATTCGACAGATGCATCGGTGTATCGGATTCGTCCAAATGCGGTGGCTTTGCCTAAAACTGTGGCAGATATCAGCAAGTTAATTTGCTTTGCGGCAGAACATAATATTTCGATTACGCCAAGAACTGCAGGAACTTCACTTGCAGGACAAGCCGTTGGCGACGGACTTGTGGTGGATGTTTCGAAACATTTTACCAAAATATTAGGTTACGATGCCGAGAAAAAAACGGTTACGGTTCAGCCTGGCGTTATTCGCGATGAATTGAACTTATTTTTAAAACCTCACGGCGTTTTCTTTGCACCAATTACATCAACATCAAACCGCGCGATGATTGGCGGAATGGTAGGAAATAATTCATCTGGCACAACTTCAATTCGTTATGGTGTTACGCGCGATAAAATTGCTGAGGTAAAAGCGATTTTGAGTGACGGAAGTGAAGTGGCTTTTGGTGAATTGACTTCGGCAGAATTTATTGAGAAAACCAAAGGCGATTCTTTAGAAAATAAAATCTATAAAAGCGTTTACGACGAACTTTTGGTAAAAGAAAATCAGGAAGAAATTATAAAAGAGTTTCCAAAACCAGAAATTCACAGGCGAAATACAGGTTACGCGGTTGATATTTTGCTAAAATCTGAATTATTTGGCGGAACTGAACCAACTATAAATCTTGGAAAACTGCTTTGCGGAAGCGAAGGAACTTTGGCTTTTACAACCGAAGTAACTTTAAAAGTTGATGATTTGCCGCCACCTCACAGTATTATGGTTGTGGCGCATTATCATACAATTCAGGAATCTCTGGAATCTGTTGTCGTGGCAATGAAACATCATTTGTACACTTGCGAAATGATCGACGACACGATTTTGGATTGTACCAAAACCAATCGCGAACATATTAAAAACCGTTTCTTTTTGGTTGGAGAACCGAAAGCGATTATGTTGTTTGAAGTGGCATCACACACTTTAGAAGATGCCGAAAATCAAGCAAACGCATTAATTGCCGATTTAGAGAAACATAATTTTGGATATGCCAGCGTTAAATTGTTTGGTCCTGATATTGATAAAGCCAACGAATTGCGAAAAGCTGGGCTAGGTCTTTTAGGAAGTATTGTAGGTGACGACAAAGCTGCCGATTCTATTGAAGATACGGCGGTAGAATTGAGCGATTTGCCAGCGTATATTGCAGAGTTTTCGGCGATGATGTTACGTCACGGTCAAGAAGCGATTTATTACGCGCATGCGGGTGCGGGAGAATTGCATTTGCGTCCCGTTTTGAACTTGAAGAAAACATCTGATTTAAAGTTGTTCAGAACCATTGCGACCGAAGTAGCGCATTTGGTAAAAAAATACAGAGGTTCATTAAGTGGTGAACATGGCGACGGAATTGTGCGCGGAGAATTTATTCCGTTTATGATTGGCGATAAGAATTACGAATTGCTGAAAAGAATCAAATTGACATTTGACCCGAATTCGGTTTTGAATATTGGGAAGATTGTCAATGCCTTGAAAATGGATGAAAATCATCGTGTAATTTCTGGAAGGGTAGAACCAGACATTAAAACGTTCCAAGATTTCTCAGATAGTTTAGGAATTTTGCGTGCAGCCGAAAAATGCAACGGTTCTGGAGATTGCCGAAAATTACCGTCAGGCGGAGGAGCAATGTGTCCGAGTTATCGTGCGACGCGAAATGAAAAAGAAACGACTCGCGCCCGTGCCAATGCATTAAGGGAATATTTAACGTATTCTGAAAAAGAAAACAAATTTGACCAGAAAGAATTATACGAAGTTTTTGAGTTGTGTGTAAGCTGTAAAGCCTGCGCAAGCGAATGTCCGAGTAATGTTGACGTTGCGACTTTGAAAGCGGAATTTTTATATCAATATCAAAAAGCAAACGGATTTTCTACCCGAAATAAGATTTTTGCCAACAATGCCAAATTGAACAAAATGGGAAGTAAATTCCCGTCGATTACGAATTTTATTTCGAATCAGTCTTTGGTGAAAAAAACAATGGGAATTGCGCCTGAAAGACAAGTTCCGCTATTGGCGAAAAAGACTTTTAGAAAATGGTATGCTAATAATAAACCGTCACAAACCGATTTTCCAAATGGAAGATTGTATCTGTTTGTAGATGAATTTACGAATTATTATGATGTAAATATCGGAATCGATGCTTTCGAATTATTGACGAAATTAGGCTATCAAGTTCTGGTTGTTGATCATGAAGAAAGCGGAAGAACGTATCTTTCAAAAGGATTTTTGGAAGAAGCCAAGAAAATTGCCAATCATAATGTAAGTGTTTTTAAAGATTTGGTTTTAGGAAATGCTCCTTTAATCGGAATTGAACCTTCGGCGATTTTGACTTTTAGAGATGAATATCTTCGTTTAGCCGATGATAAAGAAGCAGCAGAAAAGTTATCCAGAAATGCTTTTACAATTGAAGAATTCTTTAAAAAAGAAATTATAGATGGTAAAATCACAGCCGATTCTTTTTCAGAAGAAAGTAAAGAAATTAAAATTCACGGACATTGTCATCAGAAATCTTTAAGTTCTGTTGAAGCGACTTTTGCAATGCTGAATTTGCCAAAAAATAATACGGTTACGATTTATAATTCGGGTTGTTGCGGAATGGCGGGTTCTTTTGGTTATGAAAAAGAACATTATCAAGTGAGTATGCAAATGGGTGAGGACACTTTATTTCCAAAAGTCCGCGCTACAGCAGGAAATGTAAAAATCGCTGCTGCTGGAACAAGCTGTCGTCATCAAATTTATGATGGAACGAAGCGTGAAGCGCAGCATCCTGTTAGTATCTTGAGGAATTGCCTTAAGTAACATGTGTCTCGTAAATGTGAAAAAGTTTTGCCACAGATTAAAAGGATTAAAATGATTTTTATAATCTTTATCTAAATAATTTTTCACGCAGATTTCGCAGATTTAGGCAGATTTATTTTAAACTAGCGATACTTAAAATCTGCGATTATCTGCTTAAATCTGTAAAATCTGCGTGAAATAAAAATCCTTTTAATCTGTGGCAAAAAAAACTATTTCAAACTAATTTTTTTGCCAGTTTCAGCTGCTTTATAAATAGCATTAATGATTCTAACATCTTTAATTCCTTCTTCACCAGTAATATGATTTGGAAGTTTTTGGTTTGCTAGAATGACTTTAGAAATCTCATCCATTTGGGTTTGCTGTTGGTTTATAACCGGGAAATTAAATGGTTTTCCATCAGATCTTTTACCTACAAATGGTCCATAGCTTACAGCTGGACTCATTTCGAAGAAACCTTCATCTGCAGCAGCATGAAATCTATCGATACCAAAGCCGTAAGAACTGCTGCAATTGGCAACAGCGCCGCTTGGAAATTCCATTTGCCATGTAATGTTTTCTTCTACTTGAGCAAATCTGTTTTTATTGTTTATAGTTCCAAATTGCGCCGTAACAGCAATTGGTTCTTCACCTAAAACATAGCGAGAAACCTGAATGCAATAAACTCCTAAATTGATTAGCGAACCGCCTCCTGCCCATTTTTTAGTAAGCCTCCATTCGTTACGGGCATTTAAATCAACAGGTTTATTAACGTCATGAATATCATAAGTGCTATAGCCTAGAGAAGCTTCAATATAGCGAACTTGTCCCAAAACTTTTTCTTGTCCCAAGCGTTTTACTTCAAGATGATTTGGTTCATAATGCAAACGATAGCCCATTGCCAATTGTACATTATTATCGTTGCAGGCTTTGATCATTTCTTCACAATCTTCAGCAGTAATCGCCATTGGTTTTTCGACAATAACATGTTTTCCTGCCTTTGCTGCACGAACAGTAAACTCTTTGTGGAGCGCATTTGGAGTTACAACGTAAACTAAATCAATGTCTTTGTTTTTTATAATTGAATCGAAGTTTTCGTAATTATAGATATTCTTTTCAGGAATATTATATTTCTTTTTCCATACTTGAGCTTTAGAAGGCGTTCCTGTAACGATTCCTGTAAGCTGACAATATTCGGAAACCTGAAGACCTTCGGCTAATAATGAAGCATAATTTCCTAATCCGCATAAAGCGATATTTAATTTTTTTCCAGTGTAGGGTTTATGAACTTTTTCTGTTTCGGTGATAAAAGAAGGAAGCGTAGTCATGACAACCGAAGCTCCAACACCAAGCCCAAATTTATTTACAAAAGAACGTCTCGTGATTTTTTCCATAAAAATGATTCTTTAAAAATTAAATACTACTTGTATTAGTAAGCTCATTTTGGGAAATGTTACATTTGTGTTTTAAAATAGATTTAACTGCAAAGAGCGCAAAGAATTACGCAATCGATAATCATCGGGACGCAAAGATTTTATTTCTCTTGCAGATTTGATTTTAAAATCTAGATAAATATTTTCATCACAACAAAAATCTGCATTATCTGTGAAATCTTCGTGAGAAAATTTATAAGACAAAGATTTGAAAAAATAATTCGTGAATTCGTGGCGAAAAAAAACACCAGAAAAACAAAATGGTTTTATATATTTGAAATCAGGATATTTTTTGCATTATTTGCAAAATAAAACCAGAACGACTGAATTAAATCAATTTATAATAGCAAAACATATATGGCATTTTCAAGTTTATTCCGAAAAAAAACAGTGCAGGATATTCTGAAACAGGTTGCAAAGAATGAGGCAGACGGGCATGAGGCATTAGGAAAGCACCTTACAACCAAAGATTTAACTGCTTTTGGAATTGCTGCGATTGTTGGTGCGGGTATTTTCAGCACGATCGGAAAAGCGAGTGCAGACGGAGGACCAGCCGTAATATTTTTGTTCCTTTTTACCGCTCTTGCATGTAGTTTTGCAGCTTTTGCTTATGCTGAATTTGCATCGATGGTTCCAGTTTCAGGAAGTGCTTATACGTATTCGTATGTGGCTTTCGGAGAAATAATTGCTTGGATTATCGGTTGGGCTTTAATCATGGAATATGCCGTTGGAAACATAACCGTCGCCATATCTTGGAGCGATTATTTTACAGGACTTCTCCAGAGTGGCGGAATTCATTTACCGCAGTGGATTCAAATGGATTACTTAACCGCTTCAAACGGATTTAAAGATGCTGAGGCTTTAATGCGAGGCGGAAAATCATTCGAAAATTTAAGTACAGCTTTACAGCAAGCGCATACAGCTTGGACAACAGCACCAACAATAGGATCATTTCATTTTGTAACTGATTTACCAGCTTTATTTATTATTATTTTGATTACGGCTTTGGTTTACAGAGGAATGAAAGAATCTCGTAACGCAAGTAACTTAATGGTTGTTGTAAAACTTTGTGTGGTTCTTTTAGTAATTGCAGTTGGAGTATTTTACGTGGATACAGCAAACTGGGATCCGTTTGCACCAAATGGAGTTAGTGGAGTTTTAAAAGGAGTATCAGCGGTTTTCTTTGCTTATATTGGTTTTGATGCTATTTCGACAACGGCAGAAGAATGTAAAAATCCACAGCGTGATTTACCACGCGGAATGATGTGGGCAATTATCATCTGTACTATTTTATATATTGCCATTGCTTTAGTTTTAACTGGAATGGTAAAATACCACGAATTAAATGTTGGAGATCCTCTTGCCTTTGTTTTTGATAAATTAGACTTAAAATGGATGTCAGGAATTATTGCTGTAAGTGCAGTAGTAGCAATGGCTAGCGTTTTATTGGTTTTCCAAATGGGTCAGCCTCGTATCTGGATGAGTATGAGTCGTGATGGTTTATTGCCAAAGAAATTTTCAACAGTTCACCCAAAATTCAAAACACCTTCTTTTGCAACTATTGTAACAGGATTTGTAGTTGCAGTTCCAGCATTATTTTTAAATTTAACAATGGTTACCGATTTATGCAGTATCGGAACTTTATTTGCCTTTGTATTGGTTTGTGCGGGAGTTTTAGTTTTACAAAACAAACCTGAAATTCCAAGAGGAAAATTCAAAACGCCTTATATCAATTCGAAGTTCATTCTGCCAGTTTTAATGATTGCTGGATTATATTATGCTTTTACTTTCAACAATAAAGCGACAATGGCTTTTATTAATAATGAGCCTCAAATTTACGATGCAACTTCAATTGTAACTTCTTTGGACAAATCAGAATCTGAAAAAGTTTTCAAATATTTAGAAAACATCGAAGTAAATAATAAAACTGCTGAAACTTCAGATTTGGAGCATTTATTAGGACAATATCAGGATGACGAAGCAAAATATGCCGAAGTTGTAAAAGGTTTGCCAATTGCTGATTCTGCTAAGTATGAATCAGGTTTCAGTTTATTCAAACACAAAATTCCAATGTGGATATTTTTATTTGTCTTGGTTGGATTAGCAGTTTGGGCTTTCAGAAAAAATCTTTCTTTAATTCCGCTTTTAGGATTAATCTGCTGTCTTTACATGATGGCCGAATTAAGCGTTTGGAATTGGATTTATTTTACAGTTTGGTTGCTGATTGGGCTATTTATTTACTTTACTTATAGCAGAAAAAACAGTAAATTGAATACTGAAAATATCAGTTAAAAGTAAAAAGAGATATGTAAAAAGCCGTTCTAAATACTTCAGAACGGCTTTTTTTATTTTTGATGTTTTCATAGAAATATTCTTATGTTTTAAAATGGCTTTTCCTTAAGTTTGTTTCAGTAAAATTTTAAAATATAATTTGTAATAAATGAGTTTTCTTGATAAAATATTGGGCAAAAATGATGCTCCAATACAATCTAATAATGACTTCTGGAATTGGTTTTTAAAGCAGGAAAAAGAGTTTTTTAAAATCGTTAAAAACAGAGAAAATATTCACCAAGGTTTTTTTGAAAAATTAGCTCCAAAACTAGACGAGATTCACTTCGGAATTTATTTCTTAACTGGAATGTTTGATGACAATACAGTTGAATTAATCTTAACGCCAGACGGTGCAATCAGAAATATTTACGCTATTGAAGAATTAGTAAATGCAGCGCCTCAAATTGATGGCTGGAAAATTACTGCGCTAAAACCTTCATCAGATGTTCAAAATATTGGTATCGATTATGAAAACTTTAAATTCGATAAAGATAATTTAAAGTTTTATCCAAATGTTCATGAAGATTATCCAGACGAAATAGATTTAATAATTGTCTATGATGATTTTATAGAAGAAAAAAGAGCGGCGGTAACAAATGGAGTTTATATTTTCTTAGATAATTATTTAGGCGAATTGCATTCGGTTACTTTAATTGATAATATGAAAGTAATTGGTCCAGATGCTATTTCAGAAGAATTAATTCCGATTGAAAAATTAAAAGATTATTTAATTTGGAGAGAAAAAGAATTTGTTGAAAAATATGAAGGTACAAGACATAATACAGAGAATGACGGCTATGCTAATTTTGAAGGAAAAGGGCAGGATGGTTCGGTAGTTTTGGCTTTAATAAATACAACGTTAATTGAGTGGGACAAAAAAGCGTCGCATCCGTGGATTTTTATTGTTGGAATTCCTTTTGAAGATTGTGGCAACGGTGGATTGCCAGATGAAAGAACGTATAAATTGCTAGACGAAATAGAAGAGGAAATGATACAAATTTTGCCAGATTCTGATGGATTTTTAAATATTGGAAGAGAAACGGCAAATAATAAAAGAGAAATCTTTTTCGCTTGCAAAGACTTTAGAAAACCAACCAAAGCAGCAGATGAATTGATTAAAAAATATGATGGTGTTTTTGAAATAAGCTACGAAATTTACAAAGACAAATACTGGCAGTCGTTTAGACATTTTGAACCGAGATAAATTACAAAAGCCGTTCTGGAGTTATTCAGAACGGCTTTTTTTAATTGAAATAATAATTTAATAGATTTATTTTTTTACAATCTTTTGCATTGTTTCTATGCCATTTTCTAAACGGATGGTAATAAAATATAATCCAGAGCTTAGACGACTTACATCAATACTGCTTGTATTAGATTTTCCTTCCTGAACAATACTTCCTTGCGCAGAAATAATTGTGTACTCGCTAATTGCAATAGTAGAATTTACGAGAAGTGTCTGATCTACTGGATTAGGGTATAAACGAACAGCATAGGTTTCCTCTGCTTGTTCTTTAGTTTCTACATTAATTGCCGTTTTTGCCGTACTTGCTCCCCATGTGTACGAGTAGCCATCAGTTTTACTTAATAAATCGGCAGTTTGATTTGCAGAACCGCTAGAACCATTATTGAAAATGATATTAATTGATGTTGGCCCAGTAATAGTGTATTTGTAAAAACCGTTAGTATCTGCTGTCATTGTTACGCCAGGCCAAGTTGCATTTGTTGCACTTCCTGAAGGAACAGCATTCCAATAATATACTTTTGGAGCAGTAGTCCAAGTTGTTGGAGGTTTAAAATATACTGTAAGTGTTGGAACAGCAGTAAAAGTGTAAGTTTCTGTTTTTACAGCTGATGAAACTCCAGATGTATTGACAACAAAAGCTTTTAAAGTTGTATTAGCGGTAAAAGCAAAAGATTTACTGCCAATTGCCGATGCAGAACTTGTAGTAGGAGTTGTACCGTCTAAAGTATAATATAGAGTAGAAGACGTTTCGTTTGCAGTTAAAACAACATTGACAGTAGTTCCAGTTGTAAATGTTCCTCCAGGTTTAGAATTGGTAAAATCTGGAGCTATAACAGGACATCTGTTTGCAGGTTCTGCACTCAGCCAGCCAGAATCATAATATTTAATTCCTGCTGTAGTGCTTAAATCTCCGGTTTTTAGGTTTCCATCGTTAAACAATAAATTCGAAGCACTTACTGTTGAGGGAAAAGTATATTTATACCAATCTCCGCAATCTTGCGTCATTGCAATTCCTGGATAAGTTATTGCAGGAGCAGTTCCCGTTGGTGACCAATAATAAATTTTAACTGAAGAACTCCAATTAGATGGTTTCTTAAAATAAACCGTGAAAGCAGCAGGAGTAATAAAAGTATAGGTTTCTGTTTTTATGGCAGAACTAACTCCCGCAACATTCTTGACAAAAGCTTTAAGTGTCGTTGTGCTAGTTATTGTAATTGCTTTTGAGCCCAACGCAGAAGCAGAAGCTGTAGTAGGATCTGTTCCATCAAGAGTATAATAAATTACAGAAGTGCTTACGTTTGCTGTTAAAGTCAGATTTAAAGTTGTTCCAGTAGTGAAATTTCCACCTGCTTGCGAGAATGTAAAATCGGGAGCAACAGAAGGACATCTGTTTGCAGGTTCAGCACTTAGCCAACCGTTATCATAAAATTTGATTCCACCAGTCGAACTTAAATCACCTGTTTTAAGTGAGCCATCATTAAACAATAAATTTGAAGCGCTCACTGTGGATGGGAAAGTATATTTATACCAATCTCCACAATCTTGAGTCATTGCAACTCCTGGATAAGTTACCGCAGGAGCAGTGCCCGTTGGTGACCAATAATAAATTTTTACAGCAGAATTCCAGTTCGATGGTTTTTTGAAATAAACTGTAAATTCTGGAAGCGTTCCAATTGTATAAGTTTTAGCTACAATATCAGATTGATTACCGTCTTTATCTACTGCAAAAGCTTTAATTGTTGTAGTTTGCGCAATGTTGATTGTTTTTGTTGACTCCACAACTGGTGAAGCTGTCGTTGGAGTAGAACCGTCAATCGTGTAATATAATTTTGGTTTAGGATCTGTGCTGTCTGTTGCTGTAATAGTTACATCTATAGCTGTAGTTGAATTTCCAGCCTCAGGTGTAAAAGCTATTTTTGGTGCAACATCTAAGTTTTTTCCAACCCAAACGTGCTGAATTTTAGATTTAGTAGTATTTCCTTTCTTGTCAGTCACCTCCACATAATAGTCTAATAGTTTTTCTGATATTCCTGCAATTTCAGCAGAATATTGATTTGCAATTACATCTGGAAGCATGTATAAATCAGCTTGCGGATTATTGGTAACATTTCCTTTCGGGAAAACTCTTTCTGCCATAGGCAACGTTATCCAGCTTCCAACTTCGCTTCCGCCAGCATAAGTTTCATTTTGATTGGAATTCAGATTGTTTTTTCCGTCAAAGTCAATTCTATATTTTAATTCCGCTCTTTCAATTCCGCTCACATCATAAGCAAAAGTATATACGGTAAAATCGGCAGAGTTTAAGAAATCTTTGTAGGCATAAGGCGCTCCATATCCTTTTTCACCAGGATTATAAGGCCAGCGCTGCGGGATAAAAACAGATGGTTTTGTTGCATCAACTCCAGGATGAGCATCTAAAGTAGGTTTTGCAAATTGCACGCATCTATTAACAGCAAGTGTTGTTTTTATTTCTAAATCTTCAGCTAATCCATAATAAGCATTTCCACTATCATATCCAGCCATTAAAAAATGCCAAGCTTTTTCAGCAGGACTTACCGCACTGGTTGGATTTACAATTTCGCTCATTCTAAGATTATTGCCTTCCAATTGCTCCGCCATAATTGCATGATTTTCTCCAGCAGTTGTTATCGCTTGATTCATCATATCTTCAGTCCAGCCATTTGGATTAAATTTTTTGGTAACTGGATCAAAGAAAGGCCAAAGCCAATTGGTAAATTGAGGATGTCCAAAATCTCCATCTGCGTTTACCCATGCGCCGTCTTCAACGTGTACAACCGCCGATTCTGGAACAGGATTATCGTATAAATATTGTGGAATTGTAGTTGCAACATTTCCATTAGCAGATGACGCATGAGAAAAGCCGGTCACCGATTCGTTGTAATAAGACGATCCGCCGCCCCAAGCATTATCGCCATCATGAGCAAATAATACCAATGGTGGTCTTGGCGAAGTCGAAGCTTTTGCCACAATTGGAGCAATTAATGAAGTGCCTATTGCCGCATATCCATCTTCATAACTTTCGTAATCAGCCATTGGAACTACAGTGATTTTATATTCCTGAGCAGTTTCAGGATCAACATATTTCGCCTTATAAGGAAGATAGGAGTAAGGCACTGCAAACTGTCCGCCACGGGCATCTTTTTGTGCAGAGAACCAAGTTCCTCCAAGAGTTTCTACCTGATCTGCTTTGTTTGGAAGATCACACATACTTCCGCCAGAGCCATATTTTATTGGATAATCTGCCAAAGTTCTTGATAGATGGCTATTAGCAATTACAGACCATTCTATGCCACATTCAGCCAAAGTTTTTATAATTCTTTCAGAAAAAGCACATTCTGCTGGCCAATATCCTTTAGAATCATGATTTCCAAATAATTGAGCGCTATAATATTGATGCGCTTTTATCTCTTTCTTCAAAGCCTCGTCGCTCAATAAAGGAGAAAGTGCATGATGCATTGTAAAAGAAACTACCTCCATACGAGAAAATCCGCCAGAAGTTTTCCAAGCTTTTGCATCTTTGATATTCTGTGTCCAAGAATTCGAATATCCCCATTGATTTGCTTGTGCCAATTCATTGACGTTTTCCATTAAAGAGCCACCATAGGTAATTTGTGCTCCAGCTTTGGATAAATCACGAATGGAATTAATGGCATTTTTTGGTGCAAATTGATAAGCGGCAACTCGATCGCCTGCTCCAAAAATTTCTTCAAGATTGTTTGTTGGGTGAGCTAGACCGTTTTTGTCATTATTGGCACCCGAGACTTTCAGGTCTTGAGACTCTTTTACGATTTGGTATCGATTTGGATTTTTCTTACTTATATCTCCCCAATAAGTCGGTTGATGCAGATGCCATAAATAAGAAGTATGCACTTGTGCTTGCAGAAAAGCAAAGGGAATGCACAACGCATAAAACAAGAGTAGGTTTTTTTTCATAATTTTAGTTTAGTCGGTTAAATGGTTAAATTTCTGACAAAATTATATTTTATTAACACTTAAAATACCTAATAATTTGAAATTCAATTACTACAACGTTTTAGTGTTTAAAACTTTATCAGAAATAATGAGTTAAAAAACATTAATCGTAAAATTTGTTATTTTTTAATGCGAAATTGATATTTTTATATTTTAAATTCTTGTAAATGAGTGTTTTTTAGTAAATAAAAAAATCCGCTTAGAGAAAAGATCTCCAGCGGATTTAAACAAACTAATAAAAAATCGTGCAAATTTATTTATAGAGAAATGTTTTGCTTTTGTAATACTCCAAGCTCTTTCATACAAGCTTTCATCATTTCGTAAGTACGTTGGATATCATTGTCCAATCCAATAGAAAAACGAATCAAACCATCAGTTAATCCCATCTCTTTTTGTTCTTCTAACGGAATCTCGCTTGAAGTTGAAGTTCCTGGCGCGCTGAATAAAGTTTTGTAAAAACCTAAACTTACTGCGAGATAACCTAGATTTCGTTCTTGCATTAATTCCATTAATTCATTGGCTTTTTCCAAAGAACCAACATCAATTGTCAGCATTCCGCCAAAACCATATTCGGGATTAATCATTGTTTTGTACAATTCATGACTCGGGTGACTTTTCAATCCAGGATAAACCGTTTTTAAGCCATCTTTTTCAAATTGATCAGCCAGAAAATGTGCATTATGACTGTGCTGTTTAATTCTAATATGAAGTGTTCTCAAGTTTTTCATCACACTTGCAGAACGTAAACTATCCATTGTTGGACCTAAAAGCATACTTGCACCAGAATTTACATTCTTTAACGAATTTATAAATTCCTTCGATGCACAAGTCACACCGCCAACTGTATCGCTGCTTCCGTTAATGTATTTCGTCAAACTATGAATTACAATATCTGCACCCAATTTTGCAGGAGAAACAGATAATGGCGAAAATGTATTGTCTACAACTAGCTTCAAATTGTGTTTTTTAGCAATTTTTGCCAAACCGCGAATATCAGCCACTTCCAATAACGGATTACTAACTGTTTCGCAGTACAAAACTTTCGTTTTAGAAGTAATCGCGGCTTCTACAACATCTAATTTTGTAATGTCAACAAAGCTAGTTTCAATTCCGAAACGAGGCGTAAAATTCTTCAAAAAAGCATAAGTTCCGCCATAAATAGTTCGGCTTGAAACGATATGGTCGCCCGCACCGCAAAGCTGTAATAGAGTAGGCGTAATCGCTCCCATTCCCGAAGCCGAAACGTTTGCTGTTTCTGTTCCTTCCATTGCTGCCAAAGCCTTATCCAAATACAAATTACTTGGCGAAGAATGACGCGAATACAAATAACAGCCTTCCATATTGCCTTCAAAAGTATCAAACATGGTTTTCGCCGATAAAAAAGTATAAGTCGAAGAATCAGAAATCGACGGATTCACACCGCCAAATTCCCCAAAATATTGCAAATCCTGAATTTTATCTGCTGGATTAAAATCTTTCATTTATAGTTATTTTTTTGTTTCAAGTTTCAAGTTTTTCAAAAGAAATTCCTGTCAAAGAAAGAATGGATTAGATAATTAATCAATGATATTTTTATTTTTTAGATTTTAAAACTATAAATTTGTTTTTATGATGATTTTTAATCTAAATTTGATTTTAAAATTGCAATTCAGTAGATTTTCTTTCTTTTCAATAACCATCAACAATCAACCAAAAACAATCAACTAAAAATGACTTTGGACGAAATAGATAAAAAACTCCTAGTTTTACTTCAAACCGATAGCAAAAAGACGAATAAGGAATTGTCTTTAAAACTCAATCTTTCAGTAACAGCAGTTTATGAGCGAATCAAAAAATTAGAGCGCGAGGGCATAATAAAAAACTACGCGGCTTTAGTCGATAAATCTAAAATCGAAAAGGGATTTGTGGTTTTTTGTCATTTAAAACTCATTCAGCACACTAAAGAGTTCTTAACCAAATTTGAAAGTGAAGTTGTCAAACTCAACGAAGTTTTAGAATGCCATCACGTAAGCGGCGATTATGATTATATTTTAAAAGTTTTAGTAAAAGATATGGAAGCTTATAGAGAATTTTTAGTGACTAAGCTCACGTCTTTACAGCATATAGGTAGTACACAAAGTATGTTTATGATTAGTGAAGTGAAGAATTCAACGGTGATTTCGTTTTAGAAAGGTTCAAAGGTTCAGAGGTTCAAAGCGACAAAGGTTTTTCTGTAGATACGCACAGCAGTGCGTCTAGCGCCCATTATGTCATTTCGACTGAAAGGAGAAATCGCACACGAAAATCCGTAAAGTATATTTTCAATCTTTGTCGACATACTAGTGCGATTTCTCCTTTCAGTCGAAATGACAAACTGTGAGTCTTTGTCAGATTAAAAAAAACAAAAACTTTGCGAACCTTTGCGTAGTTCTTAGCGCTCTTTGCGGTAAAACTCCAATCCAAAATTTCACGCAAAAAACATTGAAAATTAAACTTCAAACAGAACTTTATTGCTTAATTTTGTAACCGCTAAAATAAAAACAAAATACTATGAGTTCATTTGACGTAGTCATTATAGGTTCAGGTCCTGGAGGATATGTATCAGCAATTCGTTGCGCACAATTAGGTTTCAAAACTGCAATTGTAGAAAAATATAATTCATTAGGCGGAACTTGCCTTAACGTAGGTTGTATTCCTTCAAAAGCATTATTATCTTCTTCTCACCATTATTCAGAAATCGCTCATTTTGCAGATCACGGAATCGAAGTTTCTGGTGATGTAAAAATCAATTTAGAGAAAATGATCGCGCGCAAACAAGCTGTTGTAGATCAAACTGTAGGTGGTATTAACTACTTAATGGAAAAAAATAAAATCACTGTTTTCAATGGTTTAGGTTCTTTCGTAGATGCAACTCACATTGCTGTTACAAAAGCTGACGGAACTTCTGAAACTATCGAAGCAAAATATACTGTAATTGCTACAGGTTCAAAACCATCTTCTTTACCATTTATCAAAATCGATAAAGAGAGAATCATTACTTCTACTGAAGCTTTAGCTTTAAAAGAAGTTCCAAAACATTTAGTAATTATTGGTGGTGGAGTTATCGGAATCGAGCTTGGACAAGTTTACCTTCGTTTAGGAGCTCAGGTTTCTGTAGTTGAATTCATGGACAGAATCATTCCAGGAATGGACGGTTCTCTTTCTAAAGAATTGACTAAAGTATTAAAAAAACAAGGAATGAAATTCTATGTTTCTCATAAAGTAAAATCAGTTGAAAGAAACGGTGATGCTGTTGTAGTTCAAGCTGAAAATGCAAAAGGAGAAACAATTACTCTTGAAGGAGATTATTCATTAGTTTCTGTTGGTCGTCGTCCTTACACAGACGGATTAAACGCTGACAAAGCTGGAGTTAAAATTTCAGACAGAGGACAAGTTGAAGTAAACGATCATTTACAAACTAGTGTTCCAAATATCTATGCAATTGGTGACGTTGTTCGTGGAGCAATGTTGGCGCACAAAGCAGAGGAAGAAGGAGTAATGGTTGCTGAAATTTTAGCAGGTCAAAAACCACATATCGATTATAACTTAATTCCTGGTGTAGTGTATACTTGGCCAGAAGTTGCTGCAGTTGGACAAACAGAAGAGCAATTGAAAGCAGCTGGAGTTAAATACAAATCTGGAAGTTTCCCATTCAAAGCTTTAGGACGTGCAAGAGCAAGTGCTGACTTAGACGGATTCGTAAAAATTCTTGCTGACGAAAAAACAGATGAGGTATTAGGAGTTCACATGATTGGTGCTCGTACAGCAGATTTAATTGCTGAAGCGGTTACTGCAATGGAATTTAAAGCTTCTGCTGAAGATATTTCAAGAATGAGCCATGCACACCCAACTTTTGCGGAAGCGGTAAAAGAAGCAGCATTGGCAGCTACTGAAAATAGAGCTTTACACGTATAATTTGCGTTCAAAAATATTGTAAAACCGCTGGAGTAATCTGGCGGTTTTTTTATGCAATATTTTTAAGCTTTATATAATATAATATTCAAAAATAATTTTGTAAATTAGATGTAGATTTCACGTGCTATCTTTATGATAATTAAAAAGATAGTATTATGAAAAGTAAATATATAGTTCCAGTTTTGATTGGAGCAGGAATTGGAATCGCACTGTACTCATGCGGAGGCGGAATTCCTAAAAACGCACAAGCTGTTACAAACTTTGACAGCAAAAGATATCTCGGAAAATGGTATGAAATTGCCAGATTAGATTACAAATGGGAAAGAGATTTGAACAATGTAACAGCCGAATATTCTTTGAACGAAGACAATACAATAAAAGTAGATAATAAGGGCTATAATGTCAAAAAAGACAAATGGGAACAAAGTGTCGGGAAAGCTAGATTTGTCAAAAAAGACAATATTGGTATGCTGAAAGTCTCATTTTTTGGTCCTTTTTATTCTGGTTACAATGTCGTAGCAATCGATCCAGATTATAAATACGCACTTGTGGCTGGAGAAAGTTTAAAATATATGTGGATACTTTCTAGAGAAAAAACAATTCCAGAAAGTGTTAAAGTAGATTTTCTTATCAAAGCTCAAGAAATTGGATATAATGTAACCGATTTGGTTTGGGTAAAACATGATAAGCTAAATTAAAATAAAAAGCCGTCAGATTTATTCTGACGGGCTTTTTATTTTTACATAAAAATGTATTTATGCGGTAAAAACACTTTTGTAGTTATCCCAGTATCTGTAAATCAAGAATAAATTAGCCAGAAATAGCAATGCGGCAATTGGAAGTTTTTCTGGGGACATAAAGTAGTTAATGAACAGAATATTTACCGTGATTGGTAAGATCAAAATGTTGGCTAAAGTTACATAGCGCCCAGTTACAAATGCTAGTCCACAAATTAATTCTATTGATTTTGCCAACGGAAATAAATAAGTAGAAGCAATTAAACCCATGTTAAAAGCTTTAAAATTGTCATTTGTTATTGGCTCAGGCGGCATTAAATTGAAGAAATAGCTCAGAGAGGCAAAAAGTAACAAAAGACCAATTAAAACGCGGACAATAATTGTGGCAATTTTCATAATACTTAGGATTTTTTAGGGTTAAAAAATATAAATAAGTTATTGGAAAAGATGCAATCTAAAGCTCAAATTAGAATCACAAATTGTTTTTTTTGAGGTTCTTTTTTAAGGATCTTACAATCAAACTCATCCGATTTTGGGATTAATCTAACTGTATATCAAATATAACGATTTTTTTCTTATTAAATAGATGTCTTTTTAACAGTTTTACGTTAAGATTTCAATCCTATCAATATTTTTTCTGGCTTCTGTTAATCAAAGATTTTTGTCGTAATTTTGATGTTTAAAATTTACCCTTTTTGAGAGTTTCCATTCATAAAAATATTGCAAATCCAAAACTGTTTAAAGAACAGCTTTTAAGTTGGGCACAGCAATTTCGCGAAGTCGTTTTTTTAGACAGCAATTCTTATCCGCAACAGTATTCTAATTTTGACTGCATATTGGCAACAGATGCTTTTACTTCTTTAAAAACAGATTATTACAATGCTTTTGAAGATTTAAAACAATACCAGCAAAACACAAAAGACTGGCTTTTTGGATATCTTTCTTATGATTTGAAAAATGATATTGAAAATCTTCAATCCAATAATTTTGACGGATTGAGTTTTCCTGATTTGTTTTTCTTTCAGCCTAAAAAGATTTTTATTTTAAAAGGGAATCAACTCGAAATCCAGTATCTAATGCTTTGCGATGATGAGGTTGAAGAGGATTTTGAAGAAATTTTAAAAGTTGAGACCGAAACATTTACCACACTGAGCGGAGTCGAAGTGCAGCAACGTATTCCTAAAGATTTATATGTTCAAAAAGTAAATAAAATACTCGAACATATTCATGTTGGAGATATGTACGAAGGAAATTTCTGTATGGAATTTTATGCTGAAAATGCCGTCGTAAATCCGCTGGAAAAATTTCAGAAGCTTAATGAAATTTCGCAAGCACCTTTTTCGGTTTTCTTCAAAAATTACAAACAATATTTGCTTTCCGCTTCGCCAGAAAGATATTTGACAAAAGTTGGAGATAAGATTATTTCACAACCAATTAAAGGAACTTCAAAACGTTTTTCTGATCCTGTTGAAGATGAAAAATCAAAAAACATCTTAGCTTCAGATGTCAAAGAAAGAGCTGAAAATATTATGATTACCGATTTGGTTCGAAATGATTTATCGCACACCGCGCAAAAAGGTTCTGTAGTAGTTGAAGAACTCTGCGGAATTTATTCATTTCTCCAAGTGCATCAGATGATTTCTACAATTACTTCAAAATTAGATCCGCAATATTCGGCAGTAGATGTTTTAAAAACAACATTTCCGATGGGAAGTATGACAGGCGCTCCGAAAATTTCGGTAATGAAAATTATAGAAAATCTAGAAGAAACAAAAAGAGGATTGTATAGTGGTGCAATTGGTTATTTTACACCCGAAGGCGATTTTGATTTCAATGTTGTAATCAGAAGTATTTTATACAATCAAGAAAATAAATATGTTTCTTTTTCAGTTGGAAGTGCCATAACAGCGTTGTCAATTCCTGAAAAAGAATATGAAGAATGTTTGCTGAAAGCCAAGGCAATGCATGAAGTTTTGCAGTAAAAAATGTTGGGACGAATAGCACGATTTCCGCTAATTATTTTTTTTGCCACAGATTAAAAAGATTTAGAGATTTTTTAATCCTTTTAATCTGTGGCTATTTTTTTATAGAATTTAGAAAAGAAAAATTTGTGAAATACGTGTAATTCGTGGCAGAAAAAAACAGCGCTTAACATTTCGTTTAAAAATAGATTAAATTTAATTTTTTACTTTTATCAGATGTTTTCAAAATTTCAAAATCATATCGTTTCAAGGTTTCCTTTTTTAGCAGAGAAGAAGCTTTTTCTGGCTGTAAGTGGAGGATTGGATAGCATGGTTTTGCTTCATTTATTGAATCAATTGCCGTATGAAATTGCAGTTTTGCATTGTAATTTTCAACTCCGCGGACTGGAAAGTTTTGGTGATCAAGAATTTATTCAGAAGTATTGCGATCAAAATAATATCCCAATTTTTACGACACATTTTGATACAGAAGCTTTCGCCAAAGACTATAAATTATCAACTCAAGTTGCAGCAAGAGAACTTCGTTACAGTTGGTTTTACGAACTTTTAGAAGAAAAAAACTTCGATTACATTCTTACCGCACATCATGCCGACGATAATCTCGAAACCTTTATTATCAATTTAACTCGTGGAACCGGTTTGGAAGGTTTGACTGGAATTCCAGAACAAAACGATAAAATTATTCGTCCGCTTTTGCCTTTTTCGAGAGAAGAAATCTTGAAATATGCAGAAGAAAATAAAATAGAATGGAGAGAAGATAGCAGTAATGCTTCGACAAAATATCTCAGAAATAAGATTCGCCATAATTTGGTTCCTGTTTTAAAAGAAATCAATCCTAATTTTTTAGATGCTTTTCAGAAAACGCAATCCTTTCTTCAAGAATCAAAAGAAATGGTTGAAGATGCGTCGATTATCGTTTATCAGCAAGTAGCAAAAGAAGAAGGCGATGATATTCATTTCGATTTAAATCAGCTAAAAAAACTTCCAAATTATAGATCGTATTTGTATCAATGGCTGAAAGAATTTGGTTTTTCTGCTTGGAATGATATTTATGATTTAGTCGAAGGACAATCTGGGAAACAGGTTTATGCAGAGGAATTTCGTTTATTAAAAAATAGAGAAACGCTTATTTTGAGTCCGCTTTCTGAAAAGCAAGAAAACGGCGAATATCAAATCAATGAAAACGATACAGAAGTTAATTTTCCCTTAAAAATGAGTCTTTGTAACGTTGGTCACACAACATTCGATTCAAATAGAGTTATATTTGTCGATGCTGATAAAATCCGTTTTCCGCTGACTTTACGTAAATGGAAAGAAGGCGATGTTTTTCAACCTTTTGGAATGAATGGTAAATCTAAAAAAGTCAGCAAGCTTTTTAAGGACGAAAAATTATCATTAATAGAAAAGGAAAAAACTTGGATTTTATGCTCTGATGACCAAATAATCTGGGTAGTCGGGATGAGACAAGACGAACGTTTTAGAATAAAAAAAGCCACAAATAAAATACTTAAAATAGAATTGCAATAATGAACTTTACTCAAAATCTTCAGACCAATTTGTTAAAAAACGTTTGGACTAAAACTATTTTACTTTTGTTATTTTTCTTCGCTTTTGCGAAAGTTAACGCTCAAATTTTAGAACCTGTAAAATGGACTTCTAAAATTGAAAAAAAAGGGAATAATGCCGTATTAATTTTTGATGCAGTAATCGAAAAAGACTGGCATATGTATTCACAGTTTACGCCAGAAGGCGGACCTTTAGCGCTAGAAATTACATTTAAAAACCAAAAAGGAAATTTCGAATTGGTTGGAAAAGCCAAAGAAGGTAAAACAAGAACAGCTTTTAATGATGTTTTTGGTGTAGATGAAACTTTCTTTGAAGGAAAAGCGCACATTGAGCAAGAGATTAAAATTATCAATCCAAACTTGAAAACGGTTGATGTAGATTTTGATTTTCAGGTTTGTAAAGAAGTTTGTATCAATTCGAATAAGAAATTCTCAATTGCTGTTCCGTCAACTTTTAAAATGGAAGAAGTTCCAGTTGTAGCAGAAGCCAAAGTTGATGAAACAAAAGTAGTTGGATTAGCTGTTGACACGGTTAAAAAAGAAGAAGCAGTACAGCCAAAAGCAGAAAAAATAACTGAAGTAGCTAAAGAAGAAATTCCTGCTCCAGCGCCTGCAAGAAGTTTATGGTCAATCTTTTTTATTGCCTTTTTATCAGGATTTGCAGCGTTATTGACGCCTTGCGTTTTTCCAATGATTCCTATGACGGTAAGTTTCTTTACAAAACAAAGTAAAAGCCGTGCAAAAGGAATTAGAAATGCAATTTTCTATGGACTTTCAATTATTGCTATTTATGTAATTCTAGGATTAATTGTAACTAAAATATTTGGCGCAGATGCTTTAAATGCTTTATCTACAGATGTTTGGTTTAATCTGATTTTCTTTGTGATTTTAGTCATTTTTGCAACATCATTTTTGGGAGCTTTTGAAATTATGCTGCCAAATTCATGGGCAAACAAAGCTGATCAGCAGGCAGATAAAGGCGGTATAATAGGCATCTTATTTATGGCTTTGGCTTTGGCGATTGTTTCATTCTCTTGTACAGGGCCAATTGTTGGAACTTTATTAGTTGAAGCAGCTTCTAACGGAGGAATTGCTCCAGTTGTTGGAATGTTAGGATTTTCATCTGCATTAGCACTTCCGTTTATGTTATTTGCTATGTTCCCAGGTTGGTTAAATTCGTTGCCAAAATCTGGAGGTTGGTTAAATACGGTAAAAGTAGTTCTAGGATTTTTAGAACTGGCTTTAGCATTCAAATTTTTATCAAATGCCGATTTAGTTTTACAATTGCATTTCTTAGAAAGAGAAGTATTCATTGCAATTTGGATCGCGATTTTCGGAGCAATGACATTATATTTATTTGGAAAAATTACATTGCCTCACGATAGTCCAACGAATC
The DNA here is from genome assembly GCF_025717045.1 of Flavobacterium sp. SH_e. Taxonomy (GTDB): domain Bacteria; phylum Bacteroidota; class Bacteroidia; order Flavobacteriales; family Flavobacteriaceae; genus Flavobacterium. The sequence continues at coordinate 614,401 of NZ_JAOVZN010000008.1, read as the reverse complement.
ATATTTCTGTTGGAAGATTATATTTAGGATTATTGACTTTTGTGTTTACCATGTATTTAATTCCTGGTTTATGGGGAGCACCTTTAAAATTAATAAGTGCATTCCCGCCGCCACCGCAATATAGTGAAAGTCCATTTGGAGTAGGAGGATCAGGAAATGGAGTTGTTTCTTCAGAATCTATAAAAGGACTTCCGGAAGGCGCAGAATTAGGTCCGCATGGAATTATGGTTTTCCATGATTACGAAGATGGTTTAGCTTATGCAAAAGAAATCAATAAGCCAATCATGTTGGATTTTACAGGTTATGCTTGTGTAAACTGTAGAAAAATGGAAAACAATGTTTGGTCTGATCCTTCGGTATTGCCTATTCTAAAAAACGATGTTGTTTTAATTTCTCTTTACGTTGATGATAAACGTGAATTGCCTAAAGAAGAGCAATTTACTACAGCGGCAGGAGACAAAATTATCACAGCTGGCGATAAATGGACTGATTTTATGATTTCTAAATATAAAACTAATACACAGCCTTTGTATGTGATTACCGATTTAGAAGGCAATAATTTGAACAATACAAAGCCAACCATTAGTTATGTAAGTACTGAAGAATATTTACAGTGGCTAAAAGAAGGAATTTCTAATTTTAAATAGAGTTTAGAATTTAGTTTTAAAAGCTTTATTCGAAAAAAAAATAAATATTTTCTTGGGGTTGAAATTAATTCAAACAAAGAGGCTGTCTTAATAGGACAGCCTTTTTGAGTTATAGAATGTTTGTGAAATTATTCTATAAGCAAACCTCGGTAGGGTAAATGTTTATAGAATTTCAATTAAACAAATGAAAAAAGTTCCGAAGGAGCGGTATATTTTTTTTATAATCTAATATATGCCGTTCTTCGGGAGCTTTGTATTTTAAAATCATTTTTATTATAAATATTTCGCTTCTCCGAAACTAACAAAAAAAGAGTTGCCTTTGATATAGTTTCATTTTTTTTACCAAGTATAAGTTAATTGCTGGATAATTCATTTTTCTTCTAATAGTTTGAAAATGAAATTACCTCAAAACAAAAAGCACTCTAAGTCAAATTTAGAGTGCTTTTTTATTTATCAAGCGAAAGTGAAAATTAATTTATTATAAGAATTCCCCGTGTTGAGAGATGTCTAATCCTAGTTCTTCTTTTTCTTCAGTAACTCTTAATGGAGTGATCTTATTTACGATAAAGAATAAAGCGTAAGATGCAACAAAAGCGAAGATTGAAACTACAACTAAAGCAGTTAATTGGTTGATGAATAATGTTGGAGTTCCGAAGATTAAACCTTGATTGTCTCCAACTGCTGGGTTGATAGCTTTTGAAGCGAAAACACCAGTTAAAAGCATACCTACCATACCACCAACACCATGACAAGCAAATACATCAAGAGCATCGTCGATTTTTCCTTTAGGGAATTTGCTTACTACAATGTTACTTACAATTGCAGAGAATAAACCAATGAATATTGCGTGAGAGATACTTACGAAACCAGCAGCAGGTGTAATAGCAACAAGACCTACAACAGCTCCGATACAAGCTCCAAGAGCAGATAATTTGTGTCCTAAAATTTTGTCAAGGAAAACCCAAGCCATTGCAGCAGCGGCAGCAGCAACAGTAGTTGTTCCTAAAGCTTGAGCAGCAAGACCATTTGCACCTAAAGCAGATCCAGCGTTGAAACCAAACCATCCAAACCAAAGTAAACCTGTTCCTAATAATACATAAGTAATTCTAGCAGGGTTAACTTTTTGTACTTTTCTTTTTCCTAAGAAGATAGCTCCAGCTAATGCAGCCCATCCAGCACTCATGTGTACTACAGTTCCTCCAGCGAAGTCAAGAACTCCCATTTTGAAGAAAACTCCATCAGGATGCCATGTCATGTGAGCAAGCGGAGCGTATATTAATATGATGAATAAAACCATGAATAACAAATAAGCCCAGAAACGGATACGTTCTGCAAAAGCACCTGTAATTAATGCAGGAGTAATGATAGCGAATTTTGCCTGAAATAATGCGAATAAAATAAAAGGAATTGTTGGTGCTAGGCTCCATGCTGTATTAGTTCCAACTCCTTCAAAGAATAAATTATAAGATGGGTTTCCTACAATTCCTCCAATAGTTGGTCCAAAAGCCAATCCAAAAGCAACAACAGTCCATAAAATAGTAACAATTACCATTGCCATAAAACTTTGAAGCATAGTACTAATTACGTTTTTCTTACCTACCATACCTCCATAGAAAAATCCTAATCCAGGAGTCATTAACAATACAAAAGCAGTTGCAACGATCATCCAGGCAGTATCTCCAGTATCAAACTTTACAGCTTCTGCTGGAATTGGGTTATCTGCAATGATAAAGTTTGAAATAAAGGTTAGTACCAAAATCGTGATAAGAATCACACTTAAAATAATTTTTCGCATAGTTATTTAGTTTTAAAATTTTTTATAAAAGTATAAAATCATTTTACACCCCATAAAAAAATAGGGTAGTATGCTTAATTTTTGTTAAATTTAAAATTTAACCCCTATGATTTTGCGTGAATTTCTTAAAACAAACTTAAAATTTACAATTTGGCAACATTTTTTTTTCACTTACCCTCATTTTTGATAATTTTTGGGGTAATTGATTGCTATTTTTTGTAGGATAATGGATATTTGTTGTTTAAAAAACGTCTGCTGATTGCTATAAAGGGTATTTTTTAATCTTTTTAACAATTTTGATGAGTAAAATATAAAGAATGGAAAGTAGAAGAATTAAATGGGGAATTGTAGGACTTGGAAATATTGCGACACAGTTTGCTTCAGATCTATTACTGATAGAAAATGCTGAACTAAAAGCAGTTGCTTCGAGAGATATTGCTAAAGCGAATGAATTTGCAGAGAAGTTTAAAGCCTTAAAAAGCTATGATTCTTATGATTTGCTTTTTGAAGATCCCGATGTTGAAATTGTCTATATTGCAACTCCGCATAATTCGCATGCCGAATTGTCTATAAAAGCATTAGAAAACGGAAAACACGTTTTATGCGAAAAACCAATTGCACTATCCTATAAAGATGCGGAAAGAATGATTGAAGCTTCTAAAAAATACAATAAGTTTTTTATGGAAGCATTTTGGACTCGATTTATTCCATCGGTTCAAGATGTTTTGCAGAAAATCAATAATGGAGTAATAGGCAAGATAAATTATATAAAAACTGATTTTGCCTTTCACGGAAGTGAAATAGAAAACAAAAGACTTTTTGATAAAGATTTAGGCGGAGGTGCTTTATTTGATATTGGCGTTTATCCTTTGTTTCTGTCCTATATATTATTGGGATATCCGAAAGAGATTTTAGCGAAAGCGATTAAACACAAGAATGATGTTGATTTGCAGACTTCTATGATTTTGCAATATGAATCGGCACAATCGATTTTACATGCTTCTATAGTTTCAGAATCTGATATGAAAGCGGTAATTTCTGGAACAGAAGGGCGAATAGAATTAAATGCGCCTTGGTTTGTTGCAGACGGTTATTCTTTATTTAAAAATGAAGTAAAAGAAGCGGTTGTCACTTTACCAACTCTTGGAAAAGGTTATTCTCATGAAATTATCGAATGTCAAAATTGTATTTTGAATAATGAAATTGAAAGTAAACTTTGGTCACATCAAAATTGTTTGGATTTGAGTAGGATTGTGGAGGAAGTTAAAACTCAAATAGAGCTTTCTTTTTAAACTTTTAAAAAATTGTAATAAAATATTTACATTTAATTAATTTTCATTAGTTTTAAAAACTATTAATGAAAGATAATTATGTTAGTAAAAGTTTACGGAAGTGCCGTTTTTGGAGTTGAAGCCACAACGATTACAGTTGAGGTTCATATGGATAAAGGAATTGGTTATCATTTAGTTGGACTTCCAGATAATGCTATAAAAGAAAGTAGTTTTAGAATTGCTGCCGCATTAAAAAATAATGGATTTAATTTTCCGGGAAAGAAAATTACGGTCAATATGGCACCAGCCGATCTTCGAAAAGAAGGTTCTTCATACGATTTGACATTAGCAATGGGAATTCTGGTTGGCTCAGATCAGATAAAAGCTCCAGAAATTGAACAATATGTTATTATGGGAGAACTTTCTTTAGACGGAAGTCTTCAGCCAATTCGAGGTGCTTTGCCCATTGCAATAAAAGCCAAAGAAGAAGGTTATAAAGGATTTTTTCTTCCTATTCAAAATGTAAAAGAAGCGGCGATTGTTTCAGGTTTAGATGTTTATGGTGTTGGAAATTTAAAAGAAATCGTTGATTTCTTCGCGGGCAAAGGAACACTTGAGCCTACAGTTATAGATACAAGAGCTGAATTTTATAAAACTCTCGATTTCCCTGAACATGATTTTTCAGACGTACGCGGACAAGAAAGCATTAAACGCTGTATGGAAATTGCAGCGGCTGGTGGTCATAATATTATTTTAATTGGCCCACCTGGAGCGGGAAAAACAATGCTAGCGAAACGAGTTTCGAGTATTTTACCGCCAATGACGCTACGTGAAGCTTTGGAAACTACTAAAATTCATAGCGTTGCAGGAAAATTAAAAGAAGTCGGATTGATGAATCAACGACCATTTAGAAGTCCGCATCATACTATTTCGAATGTCGCGCTCGTTGGCGGAGGAAGTTATCCGCAGCCGGGCGAAATTTCAATGGCGCATAATGGCGTTTTGTTTTTGGATGAATTGCCAGAATTTAAGAGAGACGTTTTAGAAGTAATGCGCCAGCCTTTGGAAGATCGAGAAGTAACAATTTCACGCGCTAAATTTACAATTACTTATCCTTCATCATTTATGCTTGTGGCAAGTATGAATCCAAGTCCAAGCGGATTCTTTAACGATCCAAGTATGCCGAATACTTCTTCGCCACACGAAATGCAGCGTTATATGAGTAAAATTTCGGGACCATTATTAGATCGAATTGATATTCATATAGAAGTTACACCAGTTCCGTTTGAGAAATTGGCTGACGAACGAAAAGCAGAAAGCAGTGTAGAAATTCGTAAACGAGTTACAGCGGCGAGAGAAATTCAAACCAAACGATTTGAAACGGTCGAAAATGTTCATTACAATGCGCAAATGAGCAGTAAGTTAATTCGAGAATATTGTGTCTTAGATGAAGCTTCAAAGGAATTGCTAAAAAATGCAATGGAACGATTAAATCTTTCCGCCAGAGCTTATGATAGAATTTTGAAAGTTTCTAGAACAATCGCCGATTTAGATCATTCAGAAAATATTGTTTCTTCACATATTGCCGAAGCGATTCAATACAGAAGTTTGGACAGAGAAGGATGGTTGGGATAAATTATATATTCTAATTGACACTAGTGTCAATTAGCATATATTAAGTATAGATTTATGATCTTAAAAGAAAGAATATCCAACAATTAAAGAAGTTGTCTGATAAGAAGAACTCCAGTTCGAGTTTTGAGCCAAAATAGCTCTTGATGTTTGATATCTTATTTCAGCACTGAATTTATCCATAAACTTTGCACCTAGACCAAATCCTAAGTTAATGCCTGAGTTAATGTCTAATTCGTTCAAAGGAGATCCGTCGTTTCTTGTAACAGTTGCTGTGGAATTATTGCTGAAGTCAATTATAACTGACCCGTTGGCGAATATTTTTACATTCTTATTAATGAAAAAGTAACGTCTTACACCAATTGGCAATTCAATTGATTTATAATCTACTTTACCAATCAAAGTTCCGCCAACAACCTGAGAGCTTGTAATAGTTTGTTCAGCTTTATAATATTGATAAGTTGGTTCCACAATAAGTGACCATCTGTTTTTGTTAAATGGTAAAATAAACTCAGCCTCAATTCCTAAACTAAAGCTTGATTTTCCTCCAAAATCAAAATCCAAATCTTCAAAAACAGAATTGTCCATGGTTAATGAACTGTTATTATATCTCGGACGAACTGTAAGATTGAACAAGTCTTTTTTCTCTTTTACTTCAAGATCAACAAATTCAGAATTAGTACATTTATTATATTTTGCAAAAATACGCATTAAAGCATTTTTGGCATAAGTCAACGTTTCATATTCATTTTGTTGAATATTGTCACATTTTAAATCAAGATAAAGCTGCTCTCTAAAATAATTGTTTTTTGCAATTTGGTCTGTATAGTTATTAGCATTTTCGTTGTCGCCACTTGCTAGATAAGTTTTGTACACAAGCTGTTTTATTTCAGCAGTATTTACTTTATAAAAGAAACGTCTTACTGTGCTGTCATCATAAAGATACAACGACGCATTACCTTCCATAAGTACTTGAAGGAATAATGTTTCTAAATGAAAAACAGGATTTTTTTCTGTAGTCATTGTTTGTAGATCTTTAGTAGATCGGTCAATATTTACTGTAGATCTAATAAATTTTTTCTGACCTGTAACGCTAAACTCTTTTATAGTTTTTAAGTCTGCATTAATAATTGGAGAATCCTCAGATAATCTATATCTAAAACTAGTTGGATTGTTTTTCCAGTCTAAATTTTCAACTAGGCATTCTGTTTTTTGATTGTTTTCTGTAATAACATAACCTTTTTCGAAACCTATTTGAGAAAATCCTTTAAGAGTAAAAAGTAAAGTTAGGGCAATAAATAAAATTTGTTTTTTCATTAAAAATAATTGATAGTTTGTTTGATTTATTTTGGGTTTTGGATTTAAAAGAAATTGAATTCTTTTTGCTTTAATTGAGAAGTAAATGTTTTGTCGTGGGCTAATTTATTTTGGTTAGTTTTATTTTTTTTCGTGTCAAATATAATAAGGTGAAAGTTTATTGTTTTACGGAAAACCTCATTTTTGTTTATTTTATATTGATTTTAATTTGATAGCTTTTTAAAGACAAAATAGGTCTTCTGTAATTGATAATGAATTGTTCTATAATGTGTTATTTTGGATATGGAAATAAAAAAAATCCGAAAAGAATATTTTCTTTTCGGATTTTTAGTTGAACAGAATAAAATTGTTTTTTAGCTTATTCTTTATAACATGAATTATTTTTATTCTTTACTCTTAGGATAAAAGAATTTAAAAGAATTAGAAACAGCTGGATGTAGAATTGTTCCGTGGTTTTCTTCAGGGAAATAATCAAAATAGACTTTCACATTTTTGCTTTTAGATTCTTTTAATTTTTCTGCCAACAAGTTAGCATCGACTTCCATAACACGCGGAATTTCTGTTGGAGTCAATCCTTCTTTTCCAATAGCGATATAAATATCTATTTGCTGATTAAAATTTTCTTTCAGCATTTCAGAATCTAAATCAAGCAAAGAACCATTGTTCCACCATAAACTCGGACTTACAATAACATATTTATTAAAAAGAGTTGGCTTTTTAAGCAAGATTTCGGTTCCTAATAAACCGCCAAGAGATTGACCAATGATCATTTTAGAATCATTGGTCTTGTATTTTTTCTCAATAAAAGGCTGCAATTCTTTTTCAATAAAAGCAATAAATTGATCTGAATGGCCTGTAGTTGGAAAACGGGTTTTGTCATTTTCTACAGTAGTCGGGAATGTAAAATCTCTTCTTCGATCGACAGTTGCAATGCCCACAACGATAGATTTTGGAACCTGATTGATCCATTCAAAACTATTAAACTGAACCAATCCCGAAATATGAATAAAATCTTCATCAGCAGAACCGTCTAATAAATATATAACAGGATATTTTGTTGCTTCAGCAGGATTGTAGCCTTCAGGAAGATAAATATTTAGAATTCTTTTTTCGTTTAATTCTTTCGATTGAACTTCATCAATAACACCTAATACAAAAGGTTTTGATGTTTCTGTTGTTTTTGTTTTGTTTTTTTGGCTGAATACTAAACTTGAAGATAAAAGTAAAAAAGCTAGAGCAAAAAATCTATTCATTATATATTTTAGAGTGTGTTATTTAAAAGCCTGGTTTTACCTCTTGTACAGGTTTGTAGTAACTATTTCTGTTTGTAGTAATAATCAAAACTCCAGGTTCTCCCGACTTTCCATAAATATTAATTCCAGTCTGTTTTTGAAGAGGAAGGATTTTAGCAATTTCAATCTTAGAAAGAGCAAGTCTTTCTTTTTCTAAATCCTCATAACGATGCGTAATTCCATCTACAACAACCATTGGGTGATCTGTAATTTTGCCAGCTTTGGCAAGATTTGCAATAGAATCTGATAGATATAATTTGTCTTTTCCTTCATCTGAAAGCTCATATCTATTTTGAGAAAAAACGGTAACTGAAATAAATAAAAAAAGCACGGTAAAGAATTTCATCATTTTGTTTTGTGTTTACAATTAAAAAATAATTTTTGTACTTATTAATTTGATTTAAAGACTGAAAATTACAAAAAAAAATCCTGCAATTATACAGGATTTAACATTTTGAATTTATTCTTGTTTTATTTCGTTTGCTCAGAAAAAATAGCATCTAAGCCTTCCATTGCAATGGTAAAACCTTCTTTGAATCCCATTTGAATAATCATTTCCAAATCAGATAATTTTTCATGTTTGATTGCAATATCAACAAAAGTAGAACCGTCGTTTTCAGAGAAAGTAACATCCCAGTCAGAACGTGGAAATTCTGTGTTTAAATTTCCTTCACTATCGCAAAAAGCATCTAGCCATTTTACATTTGTCTTTGGATTTATCAAAGTATAATCTGCAATTGCCCAGTGTTCTTCGCCTTCAGGGCCAACCATTGCATATAATCTTCGTCCGCCTTCTTTAAATTCCATGCTTTTCGTACGTGATTTCCACGGAGTCGGTGCCCACCATTGATCCAAAATTTGAGCTTCTGTCCAAGCAGACCAAACCTGAGGTAACGATGCATTAAATTCGCGTTTTACATTTACAGTATTATTTTCTTTATCTACAGTAAAATTCATTAAAAGATTTGATTTCATTTTTCCTTAGATTTTAAAGTTTGTTAAATAGTTAATTCAGTTAAAATGGATTTTATTTTTCGGCTAAGATTTTGTCCAAACCTTGCATTGCAGAAGTGAAACCTTCTTTAAAGCCCATTTCGATTATTTTTTGCAATTCTTCAAAACTGTCACGTTTAATCTGGATGTCAACAACTGTAGAGCCGTTTTGCTCAGAAAAAGAAATATTCCAATACGAACTTCCAAATTCTGAATTCGCATTTCCGTCAGCATCAGAAAACGTTGCAGAATGCTTAAAGTTTGTTTTAGGTGAAATCGAAGAATATTCAAAATAACTCCAGCGTTCCACTCCATCAGGACCAACCATTGCGTATAATCTTCTTCCGCCTTCTTTAAACTCCATACTTTTGGTTTTAGATTTAAACGGAGCTGGCGCCCACCATAAATCTAGAATTTCAGGTTCAGTCCAAGCAGACCAAACATTTGCCAACGGAGCATCAAATTCGCGTTTTACATTTACCGTTTTATTTTCCTTGTCTACAGAAAAATTCATTAATAAATCAGTTTTCATTTTCTTTAGATTTTAAGTTTAATAATACTTGATCCAATTGATTAAAACGCTGTTCCCAAATTGCCTTAAATTGCTCCAGCCATTGATCAATCTCTTTCATTTTATCAATTTTGAGCTGATAATAAATTTCTCTGCCCAATTTCTTTTCTTCCAATAAATCACATTCATTCAATATTTTAATGTGTTTAGAAACCGCTTGCCTTGTAGTTTGAAATTGCTCCGCAATTGCATTTGGTGTTAATGCACTCGAAGAAACCAAAACTAAAATTGCCCTTCTCGTCGGATCGGCAATTGCCTGAAAAATATCTCTTTTCATTTTTATAGATATAAATTCGCAACTAATCAGTTGCAAATATACGCAACTTTTTGGTTGCGCAATTAAAAAACTTGATTTTTTTATTGAAAAGAACGTAAACAAAAAAAGGCGCATCAAAAATGCGCCTTTTTCTTTGTAACTGTGTTACATAATTACTTTCTAAATTTATTCTTTACAATGATGTCTTTTAGCTTGGCTTTCAGATCTTCACCTGTATCATAAACAATTTGTTCGTTATTTGGAAACGGAACAGCACGTTTAGAAAAATATCCTATATAATTTTCATCACAAGCATTTTGATCGCCTTTATATTTGGAATAAATATTTTCAAAAATAAATTCGCTGCTTATTGGGAAAGTCTGAACAAGCTGATTGCTTTTTAAATCAACATAATCAACCTTTGCCGTTACCATACAAGATTTAAATTGTCTGAATTCATACACCGTTGCACGAAGTATTTTGTAATTATCAACTTTAATCTCTTTTCCTAAGCTATCTTTTACAGGTCTTCCTCGGCTGTCTAAAAGTGTTTTTACACCATCTTTAACTTGTCTTTCCTTAACAAATTCCTTCTCTTTAATTTGTTCTGGCGAAATAGCAATCTGTCTGAAACTAAGAATCAAACTATAATCGTAAACTACATTTTTTTGTCGTGCGCTGTGGTAAACCGTCCATTTATCATTTAATCCATAAGTTTTAAAATCCAATAAATCGTCCTGAAGCGTTTTTGGAATCACCATATTGGTTTCATTTTTCGCATAAACATCAACGAAATCAGTCCCTTTAAAAAGAGCATCATCCATTAATTTTTTGGTGTTTTTATAACCAGGATTAATGCTTTCCAAATAAGCGAAATCGTCGTATGCTTTTCTGAAATCCATTTTGTTATTTGATTTTAAAAGCGCAGAAGCGTTTTCATACAAATACTTCGAAAGTGCATTTTTGCTATTTACAATTTCATCAGAATAATTGTCAAAAGGGAAATACGCATTTTTTCCTTGCTTCAATAAAGGAAGAGGTAAAATAGGTCTAATTTTTTCTTGACGATTATTTAACTGTAAATAAGTATTATAAATGCGCTCCGCATTGGCAGGGTTATTTTCTTTGTTTAGCATTTCTAGATCACGCAAATCGCGTTCTTTTGCTTTTGCAAAAGCTTCTTCTAACAGATACACATAATCTTGTTTGCCTTTAGAATCCTTTTTTGTGCGAAGAGCCTCAACAGCGCGATCTATTGCACCGTCATAATTTCCGTCGCTAAGCATTGATTGTGTTGTTTTTACCCCGCAAGAAGTGAAGGCTAAAAACAATATAGAAAATAGAAAAGTAATTTTTTGCATAGTGTTTCTTTTGAAGGTGTAAATATATCTTTTTTAACTTTCAACAACTATGCCTTTTTTAAGATTTATTTTAAGGAGCAGAAACTATCATTTTTAAAGAACGTTCTGTCCCGCTTTCGCCTTTATCTCTCCTCCCGATAGCCATCGGGATGCGAGGATATCGGCTCTATCGGGGCTAGAATAGAATGTTTTGTTTTCATAAGAACATTAAGCAAGAAGTAAATGGCTTTATAAAATTTACTTTTCCTAATTTTCCCATTTTCAACGACATTTTCATTTTATTAATTTAAAAAGACATAATGAAATAGTTGTAAAACTGAATTTAGTATTAAGTAAAAATTAGTCTATCAGCATACCGCTTTCTTCATCAAATTGCTGTCTTTCTTCGTCGCTCATTTTGTCTCGAATAACTCTAATCGTGTAGCCTCCAAATAATTTTCCGTTAACCAAATACATCCAGTCGCTAATTTTACCAGAATCAATATTTATTTTATCTCCCGCTTTATATTCGGTAATATATTCTGGATCGTTGTTTAAAATTCCTGAATATTGGCCATCTATATATTTAATGTCGCCAACCCACATGTGCTCAATATCTTTTCCATTTGAAAACTTAACTTTTAAAGCGTGACTGTCAGCATTAAAATTAGCTAGTCCCTTATTGAAATCATCTAGAGTTTCATTTGCCTTTAGAATTGCTGCATTCATTGCTTCATCTTCACTTCCTACATTGTAGATTGTAGGTTCATTTTCTCTTTCAATTTTATTAGAATCTTTACAGCTCACTAAACAAAAAATGGCTATTAGGATTAAAAATTTTGTTTTCATTATTCTGTTATGGTTTGGTTTTTAGTTTATTAATTGTTTTTTAATCAATACGATTTGTCCTAAATGATAATAACTATGTTCGATCATGGCTTCGATATTTCTTCTGTATGTTCCGTATTTAATGTCAACAAAACCTTCGTCAAGTTTTTCGTCACACATTTGTTCTACTAACGAAGCAAATTCCTCGGTATCGTTCCAAAATTTATTTAAAAAAGTTTCCCATTGTTCTTGTGATTCAATAGGGGGGAAATCAAAACTAAATTTGTCTTTTATGTCTAAAGTTCCGCCTTTAAGAACCTGATTTATTCCTTTAATGTAATAATGAATATGTTGAGCCAGAGCAGCAATCGTATTTAAATTCTGAATCGGACTAACGGCAATTTTCCAATCTAGATTTTCCAGCTGATCTTTAAAATTGGTATTCGCAATCCAAGTTCCGTTTAAAATGACTTCTCTAAAACGATTTGCAATTTCTACAGTACTTTTCATATTCAAAATAATTTAGAAGTAAAAATCTAATTTTCATGTTCGGCTTAGATAAAATTCAAAGTGCTAATATAAAAAAATACGTACGAAAATCATTGTTTTTATTTTGTTCTAGAACATAGTGTAATGTAGCTTTCTAGCGATTTATGATAATCCTAGATGTATTTTAGCCACCAATGTTGATTTTCAGCTTTATATTTTCCAAACCATTGACAAGGTTTGTAAAGAATCGTCACAACAGAAATCCAAATCAAATAAATTGCCCAAAGAGGTAGACCGCTTTCTAAGTTTTTTGGTCTTCCAAAAGTTCCCGAAGCAAATTCAAATTGCGACCAATTGAAACCTTGTGCCAAAAGCATAATTAAAGTTAGAATATGAATAATATAAAAATGAACGACGAAGTAAAACAAAGGAACTTTTCCATAAACCAAAGTTACTTTTTTGATGCCATTTTGTATTTGTTCCGCAAAAGCAAGAAGCAGAAACATAATTCCTAAAGTAGCCAAGCAGAATAGGAGAGAAGGCGGATATTTAGTAACATTCATAAAAGACAAAAACGTAAAAACAGAATCTTTCTGAGAGGTCCATAATGCTGGATCTCCGTAAATATTGACGAAGCGAATGATGATAAATAAAACTAAAGTATTTAAGCCGATTTTGATAAATAGTTTTTTTCTTTTTTCTGTTTCTAATGCAAAGAATTTTCCAGTTGCAAAACCAACTAACATTATGCCTAACCAAGGAATTGGAGGATAACCCATAATAAATGCTCTTCCAGAAAAGGGAATAACAATTGGGCTAAAAAATGGTGCTAAAAGGGCTTTTATAATTGAATTTTCTGCAAACGGAATAATTGGCAAAAGGTTGTGGAAAGCAATAATTGCTAAACCAATAATTCCTAGCGTTTTGGAACTGATTTTTAGTAATAATCCTAAAACGATAAATCCGAAACCTATTGTGGCTATCACTTCTAATAAAAGTGTGTGAAAACCAATATCAAAGAATAATCCGAAATTGACGATTGTAAATTCTAAGAAAATTAACCAAAATCCTCTTTTAATTAAAAGAGCTCTTTTTTCGGCGATATTGTTTTTGTTTTGAAGCGAAAGATAAACCGAAGTTCCTGCCAGAAAAACAAAAATTGGTGCGCACAAATGCGTAATCCAGCGTGTGAAAAATAACAAAGGAGAAGTAGTTGCCAAATCTGTTGGACTTTGTGTGATTGAATCAATGTGCATCAAATCTCGAACATGGTCCAGCGCCATAATAATCATTACAATTCCCCGAACAATGTCTATTGATGGCTGTCGTTTCATGGGTTTGATTTTTAAATACTTAAAGGTAAATCTAGTAAATTATTTTCAAATGTTTTTGCTAATGAAATAAACTAAGTTTTTAAGAAATAGTTTTGAAATGATTTGCCTTCAGCTTTAGCTGGAGGAATGTCAAGAAAAAGAATAAGGCTTTAGCCAAAACCTTATAAGTTTGGCTAAAGCCCTATTTGAAAGAATTTTATTTACCTCCAGCTAAAGCTGAAGGCAATTGAGATTGATTTTTTATGACTTCCTAATCTTCACCTGATACACAATTTCCCAAAAAATAATTGAGAAAACAGCATTAGCAAAAATGGCAGTTTTAACCTGATACGGATCATAATCTATAACCAAATGCAAATTAGTAAATTGCAAAGCAAGAAATAAAGCCAAAGCAGCGATTCCGATAGCGCAGATTACATTAAGAAGCGGTTTCCATTTTAAGCCAAAAAAAGCATAAATAAGATTTAAAACTGCAAAACCACAGCCTAAAGTGATGTAAGGATCTGTTTTTAAGACTCCTCCCAATGATAGTATAAATTGAGTTAGAGTTAGGTATAAAAAGAATAGAATGGAATAAAACAGAATTCGAACTTGTGGTTTCATTTTTTATATTTTTTACTTTTAAAATTGTAAGACTTTTTTGTTTATTTGTATATCAGGAAAATAAACCATTAAAAAGATAAAATTATGGAAAAATTAATTAATGATTTTCAGATTGGATTATTTATTTGGCAGATAGTAATTCTTGGCTTTGGTTTCTTTTTACTTTATCTATTGTACTTATTGTTCAAGTTTTTACGAAAAAATGTATAACCATTATTAGAGAATACTTTTTAAGAAAATAAATAAAAAAATCCCGTTTCAATAAGAAACGGGATTTTTTTATTCTAAAATTGCTTCGACTTTAGTTTCTGATTTTTCTCTTAACGGACTATCTGGCTGTAAACTCCAAATAACCAGAAATTTTCCTTTTGCGATATATTCTTCTGGATGTTCAGCTGTTGGCTGGCCGTCTTTTCCCCACAGTAAACCTTGCAGAAAGAGATCGCCTTTAAAAACGTGATCAAATTCAAAATACATAATAGAACCGCGATCTGCTTTGCTTTTAAAACTCTGAATGGCTTTACTTTTTACAGTTCCAACAATGTTACTGTAAGTTTCAATATCATTATAAAAACTACAAGCTTGTGGCGTTATGCAAATATTACCGTCGCTTACCATATAACCACCTTTCGGGATTTCTTTTGGTTTTAGTTTTAAATCGGCAATAGTTTGGCTGAATGAATTTGTTGTTAGAAGTAGAAATAGTGTTGAAAGTAGAATTGTAGGTTTCATGGATTTGGGAATTGATTTGGTAGGCTAAAAATAATATTTTTATTTGAGTTTGGTTAAGCAAATCGCTTATAAAACTGTTCACTATCTTTTGTGTCAACCACTATTGTATTTGCACATAAATCTCCAAGTCTTTGGTTGTATTTGGTGTTTTTTATTAGCACTATTCCTAGAAGTCCAAAAAACCACAAATCAAAAATATCAAACAAATGTCTAACAAAAGATTGCCCTAAAGTCAAACTTGTAGTTTTGCTGTCTTTTATAGAAATAACTTGTAAATCAAAGATCTGATTTCCCAGTGTTGCTCCAAATTTTACTTCAAATCCAACCATGTAACCAAACCATATTAACAAATTAAATAATGCTGGAAATCCCTTTAATTCATAGCCATTTTCGGTTTTTTCTCCAAAGTATAGGAACATAACGAGTGCTGCTCCAAACATTAATGAATAGTCAATTAATCCGGCAAGAGTTCTTTTTTTAAGATTTGGTTTTGTGGCTATTTTTTCTGGGGTCATTTTTGGGTTTTTAGTTTACAAAGTGCTTCAATATTCTAAAGTTTGGGTTTCAAATAATAACTATACGTAATTTTGTCATTTCGACGAAGGAGAAATCTTCGCAAGTAGCTCTACAAAGATTGGAAATGTTATTAGAAAGCTGTTTCTCATTTTCTCACTTCTAATTTTAAAATCTGATTTGAGTTGTTTACTTTAATGTAACTTATTCTAACATATTTATTTGTATCTATCGCTCCACCCTTTGATTTTGCATTGTTATATCCAAAATTTGAAATGTCAAAATCTGAAAATTTGAATTTTACTCCATTAACAGTAAATCTTTCAGTATCGTGACCACTCGATGGCATTGGATGAAAATTAGATACAAATCCCTCGGTTTCAAATAGATAATTATTGTATAATTTGTATGTTTTGTAATATTTACTGCCAAACAATATTAAGAAAAGTATAAAAATAAATATTGAAGCATATTGGGCTATATTGACTTTTAATAGTTGATGTTCGGGATTTTTAAATAAATCTTCATCTTTATCATTTTCGATTAAGAATAAAAAGAACCTTGCACATAAGAAAATACCAATTGGTACAAGTAGTATTTGAAATCTTTTGAATCCGTCGCTGGATGCAAAATCATAAATAATCTCAAAGGAATTCATAGTTTAAAAATATTGCAATTTACTTCTTTATTTCAAATATAATATTTGTTCTTGATTATCCACAATCTTGTCATTTCGACGAAGGAGAAATCTTCGCAAGTAACTCTACAAAGATTGGAAACATTAAGGATAGATTATTCAAATAAATAATTTAAAAAATCAAGATCACGATTAATAGTTTTTATCAATTCTATTTTCTTATCTCTGCGCCAATCTTTTATTTCTTTCTCACGAGCAATTGCTTCTTGAATTCATGTGAATTTTTCGTAATACAGTAAGTAAGTAGCGTTGTATTTTGAGGTAAAAGTTTTGTTTCCAATAATGCTATTTTCTATATGCTGGCTCAAACGGATTTTTAAATTATTAGTAACTCCTGTGTAGAAAACTGTTTTGTATTTGTTCGTTAGTATGTATATGTAATAGGTGTGATAGCCTTCTTGTTGATGCATTTTTTTGGCTAAAGATATAATTTGTTTTAGGATTTTTCTTTCTTTTATATTTGAATTTTATATACTTTGCGGAGTTACTTGCAAAGATTTCTCCTTCGTCGAAATGACAAAAATGAGAATAATACTTCGATTTAGCTCAGCCTGACAGGCGTTTGTAACTCTAAAATCTACAACAAAAAAATCCCGCCTCAATTAAGAAACGGGATTAACTAGATATTCTCTTTTTTTTTATTTTTAAACAGTTGCAGCAACTTCTTCTGGCAACGGAATTTGATTTTTAAGTAAATCTTCAAATGTTTCGGCTTGACGAATCAAGATTCCTTGGCCGTTCATCCATAAAACTTCGGCTGGTTTGTATCTTGAGTTATAGTTTGAAGACATTGAGAAACAATATGCTCCTGCATTTCTGAAAGATAAAATGTCTCCTTCAGTAATTTCTGGAATTCTGCGATTGTTTGCAAAAGTATCGGTTTCGCAAATGTATCCTACAACAGAGTAAAAACGCTCTTTTCCTTTTGGATTTGAGATGTTGTCAATATGGTGTGAAGATCCGTAGAACATTGGACGGATTAAGTGGTTGAAACCACTGTCGATTCCGGCGAAAACTGTTGATGTTGTTTGTTTTACTACGTTTACTTTTACTAAGAAATGACCTGCTTCGCTCACCAAGAATTTTCCTGGCTCGAAAATAAGTGTCAAATCTCTGCCATATTCAGCACAGAAAGCGTTGAATCTTTTTGATAATTTTTTACCTAATTCTTCGATGTCTGTTTCGATATCGTCTTTTTTGTAAGGCACTTTGAATCCGCTTCCGAAATCTAAGAATTGTAAATCTTTGAAATGTTTTGCGGTATCAAACAAGATTTCAGCAGCATACAAGAATACTTCGATATCTAAAATATCAGATCCTGTGTGCATGTGAATTCCAACAATGCTCATTTTTGTGTTCTCAACAATACGTAAGATATGAGGAATCTGGTGTACAGAAATTCCGAATTTACTATCGATATGTCCAACAGAAATATTAGCGTTTCCGCCCGCCATTACGTGTGGATTGATACGAATACATACTGGAATATGAGGATGTTTTGTTCCGAATTGCTCCAGAATAGATAAATTGTCGATATTGATTTGTACACCCATTGCAGCAACTTCTTCAATTTCTTCTAAAGAAACTCCGTTTGGTGTAAAGAAAATTTTCTCAGGCTCATAGCCAGCATGAAGTCCTAACTGAACTTCCTGAATTGATACAGTATCCAAGCCAGACCCCATGTTCTTTAATAACTGAAGAATTGCAATGTTAGACAATGCCTTCATGGCATAATTAACTCTTAAGTTTTCTACCTTAGAGAAAGCTTTAGTTAATCTGTTATACTGAGATTGGATTTTTTCAGCATCGTAAACATACAATGGACTTCCAAATTGGTCTGCTAACTGCAGTAAATCTTTTGCTTGCATTTTTCAAATTATTTTGAGCAAAGTTATTACTCTTTTGTGTATCAGCAAATAATTTGCAGAAAAATAACAAATTATAACAAATTGTTTTATTTTAAACAAAAAGTTGCTTGTTTCGGATTTTTATAACCTTTTTGAAGGAATTAAGGTTCTAAGATGTTAAGGTATTAAGTTTTTTTGACACGAATTTCACAAATTATATTAATTTATAAATACGGTTTAGAATTTTTTGCCACAGATTTGCTTTGCCTGTTCGCTATCGCTCGAGTCACAGATCAAATGGATTTTTATTTTAATTTTTAAAAGAAGCCAAATGTTTGAATTTAGCCCCGATTGAGGTGGTATCCTCGCAGTGGAACGGAGAGATATAGCCGAAAGCGGGAACTATGTTTATTAAAATGTCAATTGTGAATGCTTTAAAATGAGAAAATTTTTCCGCCACGAATTCACGAATTTGACTAATTCTAAAAATGCTGTTGAAATTGTTTTGTCATGAATTTCACGAATTAAGAGAAATTAAAAAAAATAGAAATTCGTGAAATTTAAAGGAAAGAATAGTTTTAAACATCATATATAAATTAGAGTAATTCGTGAATTCGTGGCTAAAAAAAATTATAGCAAAAACAAAACCCCTGAATATCAATTCAAGGGTTTGTTAGTAGTTATGTTGTTATCGGAATAAAGATTAAATAAAATGCTAAGAAAAAAACTTAGAACCTTAGCATCTCAGTATCTTAGAAGCTTAAAACTATAAGCTCGGTAAATCTCCTTTTCCTTTAGTAGGCAAGTTGGTAGATCCCATTAGGAATAAATCTACTTCTCTTGCTGCTTCGCGACCTTCTGAAATAGCCCATACAATTAATGATTGTCCTCTTCTCATATCACCAGCTGTGAAAATGTGAGGAACGTTTGTCTGATAGTTGTGCGCTTTATAGTTGCTTCTTATATCAGTTTCGATGCCTAACTGTTCGCTTAATGTTTTCTCTGGACCTGTAAATCCAAGAGCTAATAAAGCTAAATCGCAAGGCCAGATTTTTTCAGAACCTTCTTTTTCGATTAGTTCTGGTCTTTGACCTGGAGTCATTTTCCATTGCACTTCAACCGTTTTCAATCCTGTTAATTCACCTTTTTCGTTAGAAATGAATTCTTTAGTATTGATTAACCAGTTTCTGTCACAACCTTCTTCGTGAGAAGAAGATGTTTTCAACTGTAACGGCCAGAAAGGCCATGGAGTTGATTCGCTTCTTCCAACTGGAGGTTTTGGTAAAATTTCAAAGTTAGTTACCGATTTAGCTCCGTGTCTGTTAGAAGTTCCAATACAGTCAGAACCTGTATCTCCACCACCAATAACGATTACATCTTTACCAGTAGCTTTAACTTGATCAGGAATTGATTCTCCGTATAAAACTTTAGTTTGCTGTGTTAAGAAATCCATTGCTTGAACAACTCCTTTGCTTTCAATTCCTTTAGTTGGAAGGCTTCTTCTTTCAGTTGCTCCTCCGCATAAAACGATAGAATCGAATTGGTTTAATTCTTCAACGCTGAAGTTTACACCAACATTTACATTGGTTTTGAAAGTGATTCCTTCTGCTTCTAGAATAGCTACACGACGGTCGATGATTCCTTTTTCTAATTTGAAATTTGGAATTCCGTAACGTAATAAACCTCCAATTGCATTGTCTCTTTCAAAAACAGTAACTGTGTGACCCGCTCTGTTTAATTGCTGAGCAGCTGCAAGACCTGCAGGTCCTGAACCAATTACAGCAACCGTTTTTCCTGTTCTTGATTTTGGTGGCTGTGGTTTAATCCATCCTTCAGCAAAACCTCTTTCTACGATGCTTTTCTCAATGTTTTCGATAGAAACTGGATCTTTGATGATTCCTAATACACATGATTTCTCACATGGAGCAGGGCATAAACGACCTGTAAATTCAGGGAAGTTGTTAGTAGATTGTAAAATCTCTAACGCACTCTGCCATTCTTCCTGATGTACCATGTCGTTGAAGTCAGGAATTAAATTTCCTAACGGGCATCCACTGTGGCAAAAAGGAATTCCACAGTCCATACATCTTGATCCTTGTTCTTTTAATTTATCTTTTGGTACCGGAATAGTAAATTCGTTGTAGTTTGAAACACGTTCTGCTACTGCTAAATTACTTTCATCGGCTCTATTATATTCTTTAAATCCGCCTATTTTACCCATGACATTTTAATAAATTTAGTTGTGAGTTGTAAAATGTGAGAGGTGAGTTAAAAAACTTAGCACCTCTGCACCTTTGTATCTCAGAACCTTAATTAAGCTATTAATTCTTCTATTTGTTTTTCTTCTGCAATTCGTTTTAATGCTTTTTTGTAATCAGTTGGCATTACTTTTACGAAGTGCTGTGTTTGATTTTCCCAGTCTGCTAAAATTCTTTTTGCTAATGGACTGCTTGTGTACAACGAATGGTTTTTGATCAGTTTTCTTAGTTTCGTAAGATCTTCTTCTTCCATTGGATCGAATGCAACCATTTCCATGTTGCAAACTGTAGAATCGAATTTCTTGTTTGGATCGTAAACATAAGCCACACCACCGCTCATACCAGCCGCGAAGTTTCTTCCTGTTTTTCCTAAAACTACTACTGTACCACCAGTCATGTACTCGCAACCGTGATCTCCAATTCCTTCTACAACAGCTGTTGCTCCAGAGTTTCTCACACAGAAACGCTCTCCTGCGATACCATTAATATAAGCCTCTCCGGTAATAGCTCCGTAAAGGGCAACGTTTCCGATAATGATGTTGTCTTCAGGTTTGAAAGTTGCAGTAGGAGGTACTTTTACAATTAGTTTTCCTCCAGAAAGACCTTTTCCTAAATAATCATTACAGTTTCCGTGAATTTTAAATGACAATCCGTTTGTTGCGAATGCACCAAAACTTTGTCCGGCAGAACCTTCAAAATCAACTAAAATAGTGTCATCTGGTAATCCTTGTGCGCCATAAATTTTTGAGATTTCGTTACTCAAAATCGCTCCTACAGAACGGTCTGTATTTTTGATTTTGAAGGTAACTCTCGTTTTCTCTTTTCTATAGATAGATGGAATTGCTTCTTTAATGATGTCAAAATCCAATACGTTTTCAAGAGCGTGATCTTGAGTTGTTGTATTGTGATTTGGAACTGTTTTAGCTTTTTCCGGTTTGTATAGAATAGTCGATAAGTCTAATCCGTTTGCTTTATAATGTTTGATAGCTTTGTCTACGTTTAATTTTTGAGACTGGCCAACCATTTCTTTTAAAGTTCTGAAACCTAATTGCGCCATGATTTCTCTTAACTCTTCAGCAATGAAATACATGAAGTTGATTACGTGCTCTGGAGTTCCTTTGAAATTCTTTCTCAATTCTGGATCCTGCGTTGCAATACCAACTGGGCAAGTATTTAAGTGACAAGCTCTCATCATGATACATCCAGAAGCTACAAGCGGAGCTGTTGCAAATCCGAATTCTTCTGCACCTAATAAAGCAGCGATAGCAACGTCACGTCCTGTTTTCAACTGTCCGTCACATTCTAAAACTACACGGCTTCTTAAGTCGTTTAAGATAAGTGTTTGCTGTGCTTCTGCTAGACCAAGTTCCCATGGAATACCTGTGTGCTGTAAAGATGTTAATGGTGCAGCTCCCGTTCCTCCGTCATAACCTGAAATCAGGATAACGTCAGCTTTGGCTTTAGCAACACCGGCAGCGATGGTTCCAACTCCAACTTCAGAAACCAATTTCACGTTGATACGAGCTTCACGGTTTGCGTTTTTCAAATCGTAAATCAACTGAGATAAATCTTCAATAGAGTAGATATCGTGGTGAGGAGGAGGCGAAATCAAACCTACATAAGGCGTAGAGTTTCTAGTTTCAGCAATCCAAGGCACTACTTTTTCTCCAGGTAACTGACCACCTTCTCCAGGTTTTGCTCCCTGAGCCATTTTGATTTGGATTTCTCTGGCGTTTGTCAAATAGTTGATCGAAACTCCAAAACGTCCTGAAGCTACTTGTTTGATTGCAGAGTTTCTAGAATCTCCGTTAATTTCTTTCTGGAAACGTCTTGGATCTTCTCCACCTTCTCCAGAGTTACTTTTTCCACCAATTCTGTTCATTGCAATCGCTAAGTTCTCGTGCGCTTCCTGGCTGATAGAACCATAAGACATTGCTCCGGTTTTGAATTTCTTCACAATTTCTGTCCAAGGTTCTACTTCGTCAATAGAAATTGGATCCAAATTGTTGAATTCAAATAAACCTCTAATCGTCATTAAGTTTGAGCTTTGCTCATTTACAGCATTTGCATATTCTTTATAGCTTTCAGGGCTGTTTAAACGAACTGCCTGTTGTAATTTAGAAATAGTTGTTGGGTTAAACATGTGTTTTTCACCACCACGTCTCCATCTGTAAATACCTCCAATTTCAAGAGAAAGCAAGTTTGCAATTTTTGAATTTGGGAAAGCTTTTTGGAAACGTTTTTTAACCTCTTTTTCAACTTCCATTAAACCGATTCCTTCAATTCTTGATGGAGTGTAAGGGAAGTATTTAGATGTAAATGTTTTGTTTAAACCTAAAATCTCGAAAATCTGAGCAGCTCTATACGAATGTAAAGTAGAGATACCAATTTTGTTCATGATTTTTACGATTCCTTTTGCGATTGCTTTGTTGTAGTTTACAACTGCATAATCCGCTTTTACCTTTGTAATGAAACCTTTTTCAACCTGATCGTGAATGATTTCGTTTACCATATAAGGGTTAATTGCACTTGCTCCGTATCCGAACAATAAAGCAAAATGATGTGGTTCGCGTGGTTCTGCAGATTCGATGATGATTCCGAATTTAGAACGAACTTGTAAAATGTTCAAAGAGTGGTGAATGTAAGAACAAGCCAATAACATTGGGATTGGAGCTAATTCTTCACTTACACCTCTATCTGATAAAATGATGATATTGCATCCTTCTTCAACTGCTTTAAAAGTAGCTTGAACACATTTTTCAAGAGCACGCTCTAAACCGTTAACTCCTTTTTCTATTTTGTATAAAGTAGAAATAGTAGCCGATTTGAAATCTGCGTGATCGATATTTCTGATTTTATCCAAATCCTCATTAGAAATAACCGGATTCTGGATTTTAAGTTTTTTACATTGTTTAGATTCAATTTCGAAAATATTGAAATCTCCACCAATCGCTAAACTGATATCGGTAATGATTTCTTCACGAATACCATCCAAAGGCGGGTTTGTAACCTGAGCAAACAATTGTTTGAAGTAATTATACAACAACTGAGGCTGATCTGAAAGAACTGCCAAAGGCGTATCATTACCCATAGAACTAATCGCTTCAGCTCCGTCGCTACCCATTGGGTTGATGATCGTTTTTAAATCTTCGATTGTATATCCAAACAAACGCTGTCTTGTTAAGAAATCTAATTTTTCAACAGGAGTAGGGTTGTTTGTGTAAGGAACGCTCGCTAATGGCAATAAGTTTTCGTCAACCCATTGTTTGTATGGACGTTTTGTAACGATTGCTTTTTTAACTTCTTCGTCTTCGATGATACGACCTTCATTCATATCAACTAAGAACATTTTTCCTGGCTCTAAACGTCCGTGCTGAATTACATCTTCTGGATCGATGTCTAATACACCAATTTCAGATGACATGATTACGAATCCGCTATGTGTTAAAGTATAACGAGAAGGACGCAATCCGTTTCTGTCTAGTAAAGCTCCAATTACGTTTCCATCTGTAAATGGAATAGAAGCAGGACCATCCCAAGGTTCCATGATACAAGCGTTGTACTCATAGAAAGCTCTTTTCTCTGGAGACATAGTTTGGTGTTTTTCCCAAGCTTCAGGAACTACCATCATCATTGCCTCAGGAAGAGAACGGCCAGTCATTAATAAAAGTTCAACCACCATATCCATAGAAGCAGAATCTGATTTTCCTTCTAGGATAATTGGGAATAATTTTTTGATATCATCGCCAAAAACAGCACTTTGCATAAGCTCTTCACGAGCACGCATACGGCTTACGTTTCCACGAAGTGTATTGATCTCACCATTATGACACATGTATCTAAACGGTTGAGCTAAGTCCCAAGATGGGAATGTATTTGTCGAGAAACGCTGGTGTACAAGCGCTAAACGCGTCACCAAGTCTGGATCTTTCAAATCTATATAATAACGGCTGATGTCTTCCGGCATCAATAGACCTTTATATATTATAGTAGTTGTCGATAAACTAGTAAAATAAAACATGTGGCTTTCTGAGGTTTTAGATCCTCTTACGGCATGTTCAGCAATTTTTCTAGCTGCAAAAAGTTTTGCATTAAATTCTTGTTCAGTTAAATCTTGTCCGTTTTTAGAAACGAAAACTTGTTTAATTGTTGGTTCTTTTTCTGCGGCGATTTCACCTAAATTTTCAACTTCAACAGGCACATCTCTCCAACCTAAGATCTTTAAATTCTGATCTTTAATAGTTGCTTCAAATGCATTGATACAAAAAGAAACCTGGTTTTTGCTTTTTGGTAAAAAAACCATTCCTACTGCATACTCGCGAGCTTCTGGGATTTCAAAGTCACAAACTTTCTTAAAAAAATCATGAGGGATGTCGAATAAAATTCCGGCACCATCTCCCGTTCTTCCATCAGAACTAACGGCACCACGATGTTCCAATTTAATTAAGATGTCTAATGCTTTGTGAATAATATCATTTGACTTAATACCATTCAAATTACAAATAAATCCCGCACCACAATTGTCGTGTTCAAATTCAGGCAAATAAAGCCCTTGTTCTTTAACTTTCATTCTTGATATTTTTTCTACAAAAATAAAGATTTCGTTAAACATAATGTATTGAAATTATACATTCGCTTACATTTTTATTGTAATATTAGAAAAAGGGTTCTTAAATGATAATATTCTTGATTAAAGCATTGCGAATTATTAAAATCATAATTGCGTTTAAAATATATTAAGAAAAATCGTCGCTAAGGTATTGATATCAGTGAAGTTTTTGTTAAATCTCAAACGTTTTAGCGATTTTGTGTTAACTTTTTAGATACAATTGGTTAATGATTTTTTTTCTTTCAATTTAAATAGAGGAATTATCAACTAAAGAGCAGTTATTAATTTAAAAAAGATTTTACTTTTAAGTTGTATTTTGTTACTTTTGTCGCACTTTTATTCTGAAATAAATTCAGAACCAGACAAATTCTATATTATGAACATACACGAATATCAAGGAAAAGAAATTTTAGCGAGTTACGGAGTACGCGTACAACGCGGAATTGTGGCTAATAATGCAGTTGAAGCTGTGGCCGCTGCAAAACAATTAACTGCCGAAACGGGAACAGGATGGCATGTAATTAAAGCACAAATTCACGCAGGTGGTCGTGGAAAAGGTGGTGGAGTTAAGCTGGCAAAAAACTTACAACAAGTTGAAGAGTTAGCAGAACAAATCATCGGAATGCAGTTAATTACTCCTCAGACTCCGCCTGAAGGTAAAAAAGTTAACAAAGTATTAGTTGCTGAAGATGTTTACTATCCTGGAGAAAGTGAAACTTCTGAATTTTATGTTTCTGTTTTATTGAATAGAGGTACAGGACGCAACATGATTATGTATTCTACTGAAGGTGGAATGGATATCGAAGAAGTTGCTGAGCACACTCCACACTTAATCTTTACTGAAGAAATTGATCCTTCTGTAGGATTACAAGGTTTCCAAGCTAGAAGAATTGCTTTCAATTTAGGTCTTTCTGGAAATGCTTTCAAAGAAATGGTTAAATTCATCGACGCACTTTACAATGCTTACATTGGTTCTGATGCTTCTATGTTTGAAATCAACCCAGTTTTAAAAACATCTGATAACAAAATCTTAGCTGTTGATGCTAAAGTTAATATCGACGATAACGCTTTATACAGACAAGCTAAATATGCTGAAATGAGAGATATCCGTGAGGAGAATCCAATCGAAGTTGAAGCTAAAGAAGTTGGTCTTAACTATGTTGACCTTGACGGTACTGTAGGATGTATGGTAAACGGAGCTGGTCTTGCAATGGCGACTATGGACTTAATTAAATATGCTGGTTTTGAGCCTGCTAACTTCCTTGACGTAGGAGGAACTGCTGATGCAAAACGTGTTGAAACAGCTTTCAGAATTATCTTGAAAGATCCAAACGTAAAAGCTATCTTAATTAACATCTTCGGAGGTATCGTTCGTTGTGACCGTGTTGCTCAAGGTGTTGTTGATGCTTACAAAAACATGGGAGACGCTATCAATGTGCCAATTATCGTTCGTTTGCAAGGAACAAATGCTGAAATTGCAAAAGAATTAATTGACAACTCTGGTATGCCAATCTTATCTGCAGTTCAATTCCAAGAAGCTGCTGACCAAGTAAAAGCTGCTCTTTCTTAATTAAATAAGAAATCAATTTATATAGAAAATCCCTTCATGTTTTGAAGGGATTTTTTTTGCAGTCAATTTAACCGCAAAGCACGCTAAGTTTTTTTTTAACCGCAAAGTTCGCAAAGCTATTCGGATATAGCTTTGCGAACTTTGCGCGCTTTGCGGTTAAATCATAAAGTTTATTTCAAAACAGTCGCCAATTCCACAATTTCAAATTCTGGATCATGTGCCAGAAATTCTCTTAGCATTGCAGCGTGGCCAGCTCCAAGTAAAACCATAATTTTATTATCGGTGCTTTCGGTTAATTTTTGAACCAAAGAATACATGTATAAGTTCCTTTTATACCAATTTGAAACTAAAGAAGCACCAGTAAAGTCATCTGGATTTCCAGTTCTGTTTGCTACTTCTAAATACCATTGAATGTTATCTTCATTAGAAGCTTTTTCATTGTAGTAAAGCATAAGATCTGTTAAAGAACTTTTAGCCATTCTTTCGTTATTATCTTTGACAAACCTTTCTGTTGACTCCGTATTTTTTTTCATTAAATCCTTCTGATTAGCTTTTTCCATTGACATCATTAAGCTATCGTAAGGAAAGCGGGTACTATAATCAATTCCGTATAATTTTTTATGCTTTAGTTTTTTTGCTGTGCGAAGTGCCAGCTGTGTAATTTCGTTTGCGCTATTTTTAAATAAACTGTCTGTGTTTTTATTGTAAAATTGATCTAACTCGGCTTGTTTACTAAATTTCCATTCTACAAATATTTTATCTGGACCAAATTTCTTGATTTTGTCACTCATTATTTCGAGTTCTTTTTGGCTTTTCACGGACATTACGTCAAAAGTTTTTATTTTGGCAATATCATGGCCTGGATTTGCGTAATGAAAAGTCCCAATTAATAGAATTTGTTTTTTCTTAGTTTGAGCAGAAGTTAAGTTTAATGTAATAATTGCTAGTAATAAAATGATTTTTTGCATGATGATTTTGTTTTTAAATTCATTGCAAATGTATCAGCAGATTTGAAGCTTTATTTTCATTTTTGATGAATACAGAATTCCATTTGATCAACTATCAAAATTTTACTTTCAAAATGTTCGTGTAAAGTTTTTAGCTGTTTATCATTAAAAACGGATGTTTCATACAAATACCATTTTCTTTTAAAGTCTTAATCGTATTTTTGATCTAATAACTGATTTGTATGAAACTCAAAATACCTTTTTATTACCACATTATTCTTTTCCTCGGGTTGTTTTTAACCTACTTCCTTTGGGATTACGGAATAAATAGCCGAATTGCAATAGTACAGCAAACACAACTTTATTTATGGGTTACATCTACTTTTATGCTTTCTATTTTTGTGGTTTATATATTGAATTTTTATACGGTTTGCGATTGGTTTCTAAATAAAAAGAAAATCCTTTTTTACTTTTTAAGTATTCCGGTTTCTCTATTAATTTTTGCTGCTGTTCGTTACCTTTTTCAAGAAGTGATTATGTTTCAAATTACCGGACAACATAATTATTTTGACGAAGCAAGAGAAATAACATATTACATAAAAGACAATTTTTTCTTTGGATTACCAGCTGTAATTTTGAGTGCTTTGAGTTATTTGTTCTGGCAGTCACAATACTCTCAGAAACAAAATCAGGAACTGCTTTTGGAGAATAAAAAAGCCGAATTTCAAATGCTAAAAGCACAGATTAGTCCGCATTTTTTGTTTAATACGCTGAATTCATTTTACAGTCAGTTGGTTTTGAAAGAAGATGAAATGGCTGATGATATTTTAGTGCTTTCAGATTTGCTTCGATATGTTATTACAGAAACAGATAAAGATGAAGCGATACTTTCAAAAGAAATTCAGTTTATTCAAAACTATATTCATTTGCAAAAGAAAAGATTTGAAGATCAGCTGTTTTTAGATTTTACTATTGAAGGAAATTATTCAAACGAAAAACTCATTTCTTCGGCTTTAGTTCATTTTGTTGAAAATGTTTTCAAACATGGAAAATTTAATAATGAAGAAGAAAAAGCTGTTATTTCAATTCGAATAAAAGACAATTTTCTAGAAATCTCAACTTTCAATTATTTTATCGAAGGAGAAAATTATTCATCAACAGGAATTGGTTTTGATAACTTGACAAAAAGATTAGAATATATGTATAAAGACCAATTTGTACTTGGAAAAACAGAAGAAAATAATACCTTTAAAACCTACTTGAAAATACCGCTAAAAAAATAACCTATGGCTTTTAAATGCATTATTGTAGATGATGAACCGCCTGCAACTCGAATATTAGAAAACTATATCGGGAAAGTGAATTTTCTGGAGAAAGTAGGTGTTTTTAATGATTCTTTAAAAGCATTGGAATTTTTGAATACACAATCTGCTGATGTAATTTTTTTGGATATTCAGATGCCTCAATTGACAGGATTACAGCTTTCTAAGATTATTTCGAAAAACATAAAAGTCATTTTTACAACGGCTTATCCAGACTTTGCCTTAGAAGGTTTTGAGTTGAATGCAGTGGATTATTTATTAAAACCTATTTCTTTTGAACGTTTTTATCAAGCGGTTTCAAAACTGAATTCAGAACCTAAAATTGAAATATCAAATCAGAACAATCTTCCTGATTTTCTTTTCATTAAAACGGATGGAAAGAATAAATTTCAGAAAGTGTTTTTGAGAGACGTTTTGTATGTAGAAAGTCTTCAGAATTATGTTTGTATTCATACTGAAAAGCAGCAGATTATTACGCATTCTTCTTTAAAAAACGTAATTGAATCGTTACCGGAAAATGAGTTTATACAGATTCATAAATCGTATGTTGTTTCTTTAAAGCACGTTGAATCGACAGATAATTTTTCGGTATTTATCAATGGAAAAGAACTGCCAATTGGAGCTACTTTTAAAGACGCTTTTTTTGATAAAATAGAGGAGAATAAGATATAGATTTTTTTTACCGCAAAGGGCGCAAGGATTTTTGACCAAGTATTGTGAATACAAACGCAAAGTTCGCAAAGCTTTATCTATATAGCTTTGCGAACTTTGCGTTTGTATTTAGTCTTTTAAGTAAAAAAACTTGCGAACTTTGCGGTTAAATCCTCAATTATGATTTTTTCTTATTGCCGTTTTTGAATACTACTTTTTCTACAACAACCGGTTTTCCATTTCCTTTTGGAAAAGATTTCTTTTTAGGTTTTCCAGCAGTTGAACCTGATTTTGACGGACTTTTATCACCTCTGTATTTTTCAGAATCTTTTGGCGTAGCTTTAAATTCTGGTCTTTCTTTAGAAGTTTCTTTCTTTGGAATTTCTGCTTTATGTTTTGCTAAAACCTCGTTTGGATTCTTTGGATTTTCTTTCGTTCCTCTTAAATGAATTACCAATCCGTTTAAGAAGTTTCTCAAAACCTGATCGCCGCATTCCATATAATTCGGATGATCTTCTGCTCTGAAAAAAGCGCCTAATTCTGATTTCGAAATTCTAAAATCTACTAATTCTAAAATTTCAACTATTTGGTCATCACGGAGCATTAAAGCCACGCGAAGTTTTTTAAGTATATCGTTATTTGTCATAATTTTTTGTTTCAGGTTTAAAGTTTCAAGTTTTTTATAATCTTGACTTGAAATTAAAACTCATTATTTACTTTTTGCAAAGGTAGTTTTTTAAAATGATTAAAAACGAGAATTAAAATCATTTAAAACGTTCACAAGTTTGTCTAAATCTTCTTTAAGATGATTTACCGTAATTACAATTCGATTTAGCGGTTCGGCATCTTTGGTGTATTTAAAACTTGCAATAATTATTTTTTCGGACTTTAATTTTTCTACTAATTCATTCGATAAAAGATAAATCAAAGGATAATTTTTATCAAATTTGACATTGTTATTTTGAATTAGAATCGAATCAATATAACTCAAATTATCTTTCAGTTTTTGATGCTGTATTTTATAAATTTCTTTGGCGTCAGAAAGTGTTTGCGCAAAAGCAGGATTCATTCCTGCTGCACTTGTGAAAGTTTCGATTTCTTTGATTTCTTTAATAAATTCTGCATCTGAAGCAATTACGCCGCCTGTTAATCCGAAAGCTTTTCCTAAGGATGAAACCATTATTTTTCTTTTAATAGGAAAGTTAATCGTGGCATAAATTCCAGAACCATTTTTTTCTGTAATTCCCAAAGAATGAGATTCATCTATAACCAATGTTATTGATTTGTTTTTTGAAATCTTTTCTAAAAATGATAAATCAACAGGCTTTGTTTCAAAAGAAGGAACGCCATCGGTTAAAATAGTAATTTTTTCTGATGTGGAATCTAATAAACGCTCATTCAGTTCTTTATTTACAAAAATCGGAAGACTGTTTTCAATTTGAATTGCTGAATGAATTTCATTTAAATGAAAAAATGTATTAGTCTCTTTTTTTAGTTTTTCTAAAACCAGTTTTCCAGCAAGCATCCCTGAAGAAACCGTAATGGTGCTTTCTGAGCCAATATGAGAAGCTAAAAACTTTTCGCCCGCATCATAAGCCGATAACTGAATATTAGCAGTTCTGGAGCTTCCATAAGTTGTTCCCCATTTTAAAATATTCTGAACAACTAAATTCTGAAATGCTGCATTGGTCGGAAGTCCCAAATAGGCAGTTCCGCCAAAATACAAATAGTGTTCTTGTTTAATTTCAATAACGCGATCTGGAAATTTATCGACTATCATTTTTATAAAAGTGTAACGCCAGTTCCGTTAAGATCTGAATAACTTACAACACCGTCTTTTATAGTTACTCCAGTCGCAATATCTTCTGCTAAAAGAAGTGCTCCGTCCATATCTACATAATCCAATTGCGGAAGCAAATGCGCAATAGCAGAAATTCCCACAGTAGATTCGGTCATGCATCCAACCATTGTTTTTAAACCTAATTTTTTAGCTTCTTCAATCATGCGTTTTCCAGGAGTTAAGCCGCCGCATTTTACGAGTTTTACATTAACACCATGAAAATGATTGTGGCATTTTGCTACATCTTCTTCAATAATACAGCTTTCGTCTGCAATTACAGGAAGGACAGAATGTTTAAAAACTTCTTTGTGACCTTCCCAATTATCAGCTTTCATTGGCTGTTCTAGAAATTCAACTCCTAATTTTTTTAATTCAACCGCATTATTTATGGTTTCGTCAACAGTCCATCCGCAATTGGCATCAATTCTAAAAATGGCGTCGGTGTGTTTTCTAAGCTCTTTTACAATGGCTATATCTTCTTTTGTACCCAATTTGATTTTATAAATCGGCCAAGGCAATTCTTTCATTTTAAAAACCATTTTCTCAATCGTATCAATTCCGATTGTGTAATCTGTCAGCGGATTATGATCTGTTTTGTAATTCCATAATTCATACAATTTTTTGCCTTTTTTACGAGCATACAAATCATTATAAGCCAAATCTAGAGCACATAAAGCAAACATATCGTCTTTTAAATACGGATGAATTTTTGACCAAAATTCTTCTGGAGTTTCGTTTTCGGTATTTTCAATTATAAATCTGATTTTCTCCAAATCCTGAATCATCATTGGAACTGTAATATGATAATACGGATTTGAAGTAGCTTCTCCAAAACCAGAAAAACCATCGCTTTGCAATTCGACAATTAATGAAGGCTGAACATCAATAGATTCTCTTGAAATGGTGAAAGTGTGTTTTAGTTTTAAGTTGTATTCTCTTAAAAATAGTTTCATTTTAAAAATATATTTTTTGTTTTTTAATTAATATCCGAGCCAAATCAACGCTTGAGCAAAATTATCACGCCAAAGTTTTTCATTATGTTCACCGCCTTTTTCAATTTTAGTTTTATCGAGATGAAGACAATAACAGCGTTTTGTATCTAGTAAACGCTTCATTTTTGCTAAATCGTTTACCATGTCATCACTTTCTTTATCGCCACACAGAAAATAGATTTTAGTCTTGATTTTGGATTGTTTTTCGGTAAAAGTATAAATGTCATTGGAATACCAAAATGAAGGTGAAAAAACGCCTGCTTTGCCAAAAACATCAGGATATTTTAAGGCGCCATAATATGAAACCAGTCCGCCAAGCGAACTTCCAAAAAGAATCGTGTTTTTAGCTTTTGTTTTGGTTCTATAATTCTTGTCAATATATGGTTTTAGAGTTTTTACAATGAATTCTAAATAATTGTCGGCATTTCCTCCGCCGTATTTTTCGTTCTTGAAAGGAGTTAATTCATCAATGCGTTTTTCATTTCCATGTTCAATTCCTACTACAATTACAGGAGCTTTTAAACTGTCTAATTTTTCATCGACATTCCATTCTCCTGAGAAAGAAGTTTTCGCATCAAACAGATTCTGAGCATCGTGCATATAAATGACGCTGTATTTTTTCTTTATATCTTTTGAATAATTTTCAGGAAGATAAATCCAGATTTTTTTTGAAGTATGGAGTTGAGGAGCTTCAATTGTAAAAGTTGAGATATTTTTTGAAGCCGTACTTTGAGCTTTTCCTATAAATGTAAATAGAAGTAAAAATGCTAAGAAAATCCTCTTCATATTCGTGTTTTGTATTTTTATTTAAAAGCAATATTTTAGCTAAAAATAAGAAATTGATGAATACAGAAGCAGAAAAAAGAAGTTTACTTTTAGAAATGATTATGTTCGCCACTGTTGATGGACATTTGCATAAGCGTGAGCTTGATTTTTTAAAACTTGTAGCTTTAGAATTGAATATTAACGAAGAAGAATTTCAAGATTTATTTCATCAAGAAACGAAAACAATTCCAATAAAATCAGAATTGCAGCGTATAAATCAGTTTTATAGACTTGCTTTATTGATGCATTGTGACGGCGTTTTACACGAACGAGAATTCAAGGCAATTCAACAGATTGCTTTAGAAATGGGATTAAATCTTTCGGCTGTAAAACGTGTTTTAGAAATGATGAAGAAAGCGCCAAATACAGTAATCGACCCAATTGTATTACTGGAAATTTTTCAGGAACAGCACAATTAAGCAAGCTGTTCCTGTAGTTTTTTAATTTCGTCACGAAGTTTCGCTGCTTGCAAGAAATCCAATTCTTTAGCTGCTTTTTCCATCGTTTTACGCTTTTCGCGAATCATTTTTTCTAATTCTGTTTTAGATAAATAGGCAGTTTCAGGTTCTGCAGCAACAGGGATTGGATGGCCTAATTCATATTCAACCAATGGATTTTTGGTAAACGCGCTTTCTATTTTTTTGTTTAATGCCTGAGGAACGACGTTATTTTGAACGTTGAAATTAATCTGTTTGGTTCTTCTGTAATTGGTTTCGTCAATTGTTCGCTGCATGCTGGCTGTAATTTTATCGGCATACATAATTGCTTTTCCGTTTAAATTTCTTGCCGCACGCCCAATAGTCTGTGTTAAAGATCTATGATTACGCAAGAAACCTTCTTTGTCGGCATCTAAAATAGCCACAAGAGAAACTTCTGGCAAGTCTAAACCTTCACGAAGTAAGTTAACGCCAATTAAAACATCAAAAATACCTTTACGTAAATCCTGCATAATTTCGATACGTTCTAATGTATCTACTTCTGAGTGTATATAACGGCATCGAATATTTACTTTTGTTAGATATTTAGCCAATTCTTCTGCCATTCTTTTGGTCAAAGTTGTCACTAAAACTCTTTCGTCTAATTCGCAGCGGACTTGAATTTCCTCAATCAAATCATCAATCTGATTTAAACTTGGACGAACTTCGATTTCTGGATCTAATAATCCGGTTGGACGAATAATTTGTTCAACATAAATACCATCCGATTTTTGCAATTCATAATCGGCAGGAGTTGCAGAAACATAAATTACTTGATTTTGCAATGCTTCAAATTCTTCAAATTTCAACGGACGGTTATCCATTGCAGCAGGCAAACGGAAACCATATTCTACCAAGTTTTCTTTTCGGCTTCTGTCACCTCCATACATGGCGTGAACTTGTGAAACGGTTACGTGACTTTCGTCAACAACCATTAAATAATCGCTTGGAAAATAATCTAAAAGACAGAAAGGTCTTGTTCCAGCTTCACGTCCGTCAAGGTAACGCGAGTAATTTTCAATTCCAGAGCAATATCCTAATTCGCGGATCATTTCTAAATCGAAATTGGTTCTTTCTTCTAAACGTTTGGCTTCTAGATGTTTTCCTATTTCTTTAAAATAATCAACCTGTTTGACCAAATCTTGCTGAATCTGCCAAATAGCACCTTGTAAAACTTCTGGAGAAGTCACAAACATATTGGCTGGGTAAATAGTCAGTCTTTGGAATTTCTCTATGACCTGAGAAGTTTTCGCATCAAATGATTCGATTTCTTCGATTTCATCTCCAAAAAAGTGAATTCGATAAGCATCATCAGCATAACTCGGATAAACTTCTACGGTATCTCCTTTAATTCTAAAAGTCCCTGGATTAAAATCTGCCTCAGTTCTGGCGTATAAACTTTGAACCAAACTGTGTAATAATTTAGTTCGTGAAATAACTTGATCTCGTTTTATTTCAATTACGTTTTTCTGAAATTCAACTGGATTTCCAATACCATACAAACAAGAAACAGAAGCAACAACCAAAACGTCACGACGGCCAGAAAGAAGAGAAGAAGTGGTGCTCAAACGCATTTTCTCTAATTCTTCATTGATAGATAAATCCTTTTCAATGAAAACTCCAGTCACAGGCATAAAGGCTTCTGGCTGATAATAATCGTAATAAGAAACGAAATACTCAACGGCATTGTTCGGAAAAAACTGTTTGAATTCTGAATATAATTGTGCCGCCAAAGTTTTATTGTGCGCCAAAACCAAAGTAGGCCTTTGCACTTCCTGAATTACATTGGCAACGGTAAAAGTTTTTCCCGAGCCTGTAACTCCCAATAAAGTTTGATATTTATCTCCATCAACCACTCCCTGTGCTAATTTTTGTATGGCTTGCGGCTGATCTCCTTTTGGACTATATTCTGAGGAAACTTGAAATTTCATTTGCGTATACTGAAAATTTGGTTTTGTAAAGATACGAAGTTTGTATAAGTTAGTGGTTTAAAGTCTGTTCCGAATTGTACTAATTTTGCACTAATTTTTATTTCTGAAACCAATTCAAGTACAGAGATAATTTGTGAAAATATATAAAATTTGAGGCCGTAAAATCTTATTCTAAAAAATTAATAACTGCATCATTTACATTTTTTGGCTGATCTATAGTTAGAAAATGCCCAGCATCTTTTATAACTTTTGTTTGGCTGTTTTTTAGGTGTTTTTGTGCTCGTTCTAAACTTTCTTCTGAATTGATGACATCTTTATCGCCAATTAAAACTAAAACAGGATTTTGAATAGACTCTAATTCTTTATCTGAAAATGGCATCATTTTAAGCATGCTAGAATTGGATTTAGCATATTTATTGGCCAAATAAAATTGCCTTTTGTAAATACGGCTTATGTTTTCTGGATGAGTTGAAAAAGTGTTTAAGGTTTTACTAAATTTCTTTTCACTTGGAAAAAGTTTCAGCATTAATGCCGAAGTTGTTTTTCTAGGTTTGTCAAGAAATTTAAAAGTCTGCGCTGGACTTAATAAAACAATTTTATTAATTGAATTTGGTTTTTGAGTAGCTAATAATGTTGCGATCCAGCCGCCTCGTGAAGCGCCAATGATATCAAATTTCTTTAATTTATAATGATCGAAAATTTCATTATAAAAAACAACAATTTCGTCTGATGAAAGCGGTTTTGCAGTTAAATTAGATTTGTTGGGTTCCATAATGAAATCAATCGCGTAAATACGATGATTTTTGGCTAAAACATTAATGTTTGGATACCACATGGTAGAACTGGCATCCATTCCGTGGAGTAGAACCAAATCTTTTCCGTTTTTAGGACCAGCCATCACAATATGTGCCGTTCCAAAACTTGTTTTCACATCTTCTTCAGTATATGGAATATTCCAAAGCCTTAAAGCCTTATCATAAGCAGTTTGATATTGTACTTCTTCGCTTTTGGTTTTAAAAACATAATCTTCAAATTTTGCTTTTTTTGAGGCACAACTTGTCACTAAAAAAAGTACAATAGTTAAGCGGGAATATAGTTTCAGCATAGTAATAAAATTCAATTTTTCAGCTTAAAGTTACGATTGGAGTAGGTGAAAAGTGTATCAGAATTTTATTTTAAAATATCATAATTTTAAGATTTATCGTTTTTGAAAGTCAAATAATAAATCTGTACAAATGCTAAAATGGCATTCGGAATAATTACAGGCCAAAGCCATTGATTGAAATCTTGATAATCATTTAAAAAGATGCCATAAATGACAAAACAAATACAGCCAAACATATTAATAAATCGAATTGTTCTGAGGTTTTTCAGCAAGAAACCGCCAACAATAAAAACAGATGCGAGATAACCAATATATTCTGCCATAATCTTGATTTTAAAATGTTTACAATAAATGTAGCAAAAGTAAACTGCAAAATCAAGGTTTTGGTTTTGGAAATCAGATTATTATGATGTTTTAGTAAATAATTACAGTTTTTTAGGATTACGACTTGTATGTCGAATTCTTAGAATGTGAATCTCTTTTGAAGTTATTTTATAAGATATTCTATAGCTATAAATTTCATATGCACGATAATTTACATCGTTTGGAATCTTCATTTCATCCAATTCGTAAATTTCCCAATTTGTTTTTAAGATTGTAACAGAGCTATAGATAGTCTCAATTACTTTGTTTGAAATGTTTCTGCTTTTAGATTCTTTAAATATGTGGAAGTATATTTTTTCAAGCTGATTTTTAGCAGCTTTTGACCAGATTATTTCTTTTTCCATTGTTCAATTTGATCCTTAATTTCATTATGAGAATAATAATTGCCATTTTGAATATCTTCTTCGGCAACTTTTAAATCTTCATTATAT
Organism: Flavobacterium sp. SH_e; assembly: GCF_025717045.1. Classification (GTDB taxonomy): domain Bacteria; phylum Bacteroidota; class Bacteroidia; order Flavobacteriales; family Flavobacteriaceae; genus Flavobacterium. Next base: position 576,903 of record NZ_JAOVZN010000008.1, on the reverse strand, counting down.
CTTTCAGAATAATTGATAGGGGTTTTGCGACTATCTAAAATTGTTTTTAATGCTGATAAAAATTGATCATCATCAATTTTTTCAATTTCAGAAATTAAAATAGTTTTAAGTTCAAGAGTGTTCATGATTGCATAATTTTATCGAAGTTACAAAAGATAACCATACTATTGGTTTTGAAAGTCTTAAAATTTCCAAGAGTACTGCTCTGAACTATTTAAAAAACTCCAAGCCACAATTCTACTATTTTTTTGCCCTTGCGACATTTCGATTGTTTTTACAGAAACAGCATTTACTTTTTTCAAAGTTTTATAAATCGAAGCAAGATTTTCTTTTTTAGAAACCAAAGTTGTAAACCATAAAACCTGCGAAGGGTATTTGGCACTTTCGTAAATCATTTGTGTGATGAATCCGATTTCGCCGCCGTTGCACCATAATTCTGCATTTTGTCCGCCAAAGTTTAAAATAGGGTTTGCATTTCTTTTTTCTTTCGGATTAAGATTGGAAACTTTTCTAGAAGTGCTTTTATTTGCTTCTTCGGCAGATGCATGAAAAGGCGGATTACACATCGTGAATGTAAAACGATCTTCTGGCGTGATAATGTTTTTAAAAATAAATCGAGGTTCGGTTTGTTGCTGCAAGCTGATAGAATCGATTAATTCTGGATTGGCTTCAATAATTTTGGTACAATTTTCAATTGATTTTTTGTCAATATCTGTTCCTACGAAACTCCAATTGTATATTGAATTCCCTAATATCGGATAGATTAAATTTGAGCCTGTTCCGATATCTAATCCTAAAACTGTACTAGTTTCTGGAATTTGATTATTGTTGCTTTCGGCCAATAAATCGGCTATGTAATGAATATAATCGGCACGTCCTGGAATTGGCGGGCAAAGATAGTTTTTAGGAATATCCCAGTTTTGAATATTGTAATAGGTTTGGAGTAAAGCCTTGTTTAAAGTTTTTACCGCAAGCGGATTACTGAAATCAATGGTTTCAATTCCGTGTTTATTGATGGAAATAAAAGCTTTTAATTCTGGACAATTTGAAATCAGTTTTTCGAAATCATATCGGTTTCTATGAAGATTTCTTGGGTGTAAATTGTCTTTTTGTGAATTGTTTTCTGCTTTCATTTTCATTGATTTCGATTGCAAAGATAGGTATTCCTTTTTTGAAGAAAGGCTTGTTTTGAAAATGAGTGCCCTAGCCCTGATGGGAGCGGCATCCTTTTTCTGGCTTCTTTAGCCAGGAAAAGATATAGCGGACAGCAGGAATTAGCTCCTAATCAAAACATTCCATTAAAAGCAAATCGCCTTCACGATGTGTAATGGTTACGATTCCATCTTTTTCAACCGAATTGCTGCTTCCGGTTCTGTAACCCATTGTGAGCGTATCGTTGTTTAATTCGTATTTTAAATTGGCTGAAGAAATTCCGTTTACAATGCCAATTGGAATAAGCGAAATTGGCGTATTTGCCGTATACCATTTTTCGAATTTTGTTGGCAACAGGAATATTTTGGAATGGTCATCAAGAATGACAATTTTGAGCAAATCTCGGTAACGAACAATTTGTGTTAAATTCGTAATGGTATGATCGGCGCGTCTTCCAGTCGCCCAAACAACATTTACAGCAGGAATTTTTCTTTCTATAAGATAATCGAAGGCTTTTTCTAGATCGGTTTTATCCTGATCTGGCGTATGAACGATTTCGATTGGGAATTGTGATTTGTAAATTTCTGGATCAAATCCGCGATCAAAATCGCCCAAAAGAACATCGACTTTTATGCCCAATTCAATCACTCTTTCGATAGCCGAATCTAAAACAACAACTAATGGAGACCATTCTAACAGCTGTCCTAATAATTCAGGATCGCAAGCGGCGCCATTGGCAATTATTAAAGCTGGTTCTTGATCGTCTCGGACTATATGATGTGATGACATATGAGTTTTTTTAATGTGGCGCTAAGTTACAGCTACAATTTTAGATTTCTATTTTTTTGCCACAGATTTCACAGATTAATGGGATTAATCATTTTAAATCCTTTAATCTGTGGCAAAAAAAACTAAAAATCAAGTAACCTTCTGTGATAGTTAATTTGTCCTAAATGGTAGGCCAGATGAGTAGAAAGATGAATTAAGAAAAATCCGGTTGTCATTTCTTTTTCAAAAACAATCTGTGGATAAATTTCGTCTAAATCAGTTTCTGTTAAATTATCAAGAGCGTTGTTTACAACTGAAATTGTGTCTTCAATTTTCTGAATTAATTCTGATTTAGGAATGTCTTTTAATGAAAATTCTAAAGGACGATTTCGCACATAGCCAGTTTTGCCAATTTCAGCACCGATATAGGTATTTAGATTTCCAATTAAATGAAGACAAAGATTTCCTGCTGAATTTGAAATGTTTTTGTCAATTGCCCAAATTTGTTTTTCGAATTCATACGATTCGATTTCAAATTTCAGCTTGTCTAAATCTCTATTGAAAAGTATTTTTAAAGTTTGTATTGACATAATTAATCTCTGTTTTTTATTGGAATCCAGATCTCTTCTTCAGAAGTCGGATCGTCTTTTTTATATCGTTCGTTCATTACGGCAAAATGAGGTCTGTCATCAACCGTGTAATCAGAATTTGGAAGCCATTCTGTAAAAATATAATGATAAGTTTTATGTCCTTCTGAAGCTGGCCCTAAATGAAGAAAAACAGCATATAAACCAGTTGGAACAATTAGTGTTTCCATTCCTTCTGGGACAGTGGAATAATCTGAAACTTCTACAGCAGCCCATTTCTGAAAAAGGTCATTCGGATCAAAATTATCAAAATGATCTTTTTTATAGACTTCTAAAGAATATAAATTAGCGCCAATTGTATTTTTTATTTCTTTTCGATTTGGCATAAAACCGCTCCATAATTGAAAAGTTTTATTTTCGATAAAAGACATTTCGATAAAATGTCCAACAAGTTTTTTTTCGGTTAAGGTCTTGATTAGAGGCTGCATAAATTATTGAATTTTGTACTTTTCTGTACTGGTTTCACTTAGGGAAAAATAACCAAGTGGATAGTTGTCTTTATTAGTTACGTTGACCATGTTTCCTTTTACAGTTGCTGGAGGAGATTGAAACGGCCCTCCAATATTACTTCCGGCAATACTAACTAAAATGCTCATGTAATTATAGTATTGTTTTGAAATTCCGTAGTGCGTTATTTCAATTTCGCTTCCAATTTGTAAATCTTCATCATCTGAAAGACTGAAAAATTCATTGCCATTAAAAAATTTATCCTCATCTACATAATATATTGATTTGACTTTATTAGGATATAAATACTTGTAGAGATAAAAATTATCGGCATCTGCAGGATCATTATAAAACGCTTTTATTTCGATATCTTGCCCAGTAAATCCACCTTCGTTATTTTGATCTATTCGGGTAATAGACGCTACTGATTTTAAAGTTTCCGTTCCTATATATCTATTTCCTCTACTAATTACTGTTAACGTATATTGTTCGTCGATAACGGGCTTGAAATTAGTGCATACATATTGCCCCGTCTTTTTAATTTCGATAAAATTAAATCGTTCTTTTTTGCTATTTTCGATATAAATAATTGCATTAGAAACAGTTGGAATTACGTTTTCAAAATAGCCAGTCGTTGTTGTCAATCTTATTGTTTGGTCATTTCCTGTTGTTCCTTTTTCCCAATTGATAGCAGCTTCAATTACTAATTTTGGAGCCGCTGTATCTAAATCTACATCAACAACTTCTTCGCAACTTGTGAAGAATATAGAAGTGAAAAGCACGCTTAAAAAAACTAATTTTTTCATACTTATATTTTTAGTTTTTGAATTGATTTTTTAGAATTTAAAATTATAACTAACTGCTGGAACAATTCCGAAAATAGATGTTTTAATGGCTTCATTTACACCTGTGTCAACATTTTGGCGAAAGTTAATCGAGGCAGCGTTCATTCGATTGTAAACATTGTAAATACTGAAAACCCATTCGCCTTTCCAATTTCTATCTTTGTTTTTTGTTGGTATTAAAGTTGCAGAAATATCCAAATGATGATAAGCAGGAAGTCTATCTTCATTTCGTAATCCGTAGCTTGGCACTGTAATTCCTAAATATTCATATTGACCATTGGGATAAGTAACCGGCTGCCCTGACTGCAAAGCAAAGTTAGCGCCAAAAGACCATTTTTCGTTTAAGTTGTAAGCCGATGTAATGGCAAGATTATGCATTTTGTCGTAAGCAGAAGCATACCATTGCCCATTATTAATTCCTGTTTCTTCGGGAGTTCTTCCAGGCGTCTGCTGTTCTGATTTGGAAATCGTGTATGAAATCCATCCGTTGAATTTGCCTTTGTTTTTTTTTATCATCAGTTCTAAGCCATATGAGCGCATATGTCCATTTAAAATGACTTGTTCAATGGCATTATTGGCTATTAAATCGGCTCCGTCTATGTAATCTAATCTATTTTGTATTTTCTTGTAATAAGTTTCGACTTCTAGCGAATAAGCGCCGTTATAAATATTTCTAAAATATCCAATTGCTCCCTGATCTGCAAGCTGAGGTTTGATATAATTGTCGCTCGGCATCCAAACATCTAGCGGAGTAGGAGATGAAGTATTAGAAATCAATTGAAGATATTGTGCCATTCTGTTATAGCTGGCTTTTATGGCTTGATCATCATTTAATTGATAAGAAATTGAAAAACGCGGCTCGAGATTACCATAATTCTTAATGACTTTATTTTTACTAAAATACTGTGTTGAAGTCGGAGTTCCTTTTTCGTAAATCTGCATTTCACTATTAAAAACTACTGCTTGATTATTATCATAATAATTAATAGTAGAAGCGCCTAATCTATAAAATAAGCTGTAACGCAAGCCGTATGCGACAGTAATTTTTTTAGAAAGCTGACTTTCTGCATCCAAATAAACAGAAGGTTCAAAAGCATATTTTTTATCCAATTGATCTGGATTGATTCCTGAATCTTCGCCAGATGGCTTAATTGTTCCAGGATTAAATTGATAATAAATTCCGTTTACCCCATAATTCAGTTTCAATTTATCTGAAAGATAATGTTTGAAATCGTATTTAATATTATAGTTTTTAATGCCAGAATCCCAATTGAATCCAACAAAATCAAGATCTAAGCCATAATAATAATCACTGTAAATTAAGGATAGATTTGAAAATAGTTTGTTAGAATATAAATGGTTCCATCTAAAATTTAAAGTAGAATTCCCGTAAGTATTAGTGAAGCTTTTATTTAATCTGAAAACATCACGCCCAAAATAACCTGATAAATAAAGGCTGTTATTGTCGTTTAGTTTATAGCTTAATTTGGTGTTTAAATCATAAAAATAAGCAGAATTATTTTTATTGTCTTCGGAGAGTTTTAAAAAAAGATGCGCATAAGAGGTTCTTCCTCCAATTAAAAAAGAACCTTTGTCTTTTGCAATTGGACCTTCAGCTAGCAGACGGCTTGATATTAATCCGATTCCGCCACTCATATGAAAATCTTTACTGCTTCCGTCTTTTTGATAAATTTCTAAAACTGAAGAAGCTCTTCCTCCATAACGTGCTGGAATTCCGCCTTTATATAATTTTAAATCTTTAATGGCATCCGGATTAAAAACAGAAAAGAAACCAAAAACGTGAGAAGAATTAAAAATCGTCGCTTCATCCAAAAGAATCAAATTCTGATCGGCACCGCCTCCGCGAACATTAAATCCAGAAGCGCCTTCACCTGCATTAGTAACGCCTGGAAGTAATAAAATCGATTTTAAAACATCGACTTCTCCTAAAACCACGGGCATTTTTTTTATGGTTGAAATAGAGAGTTTGTTAACGCTCATTTCTGGCGATTTGATGTTTGTTTTGCCTTTGTTTTCTGTAATAATGACTTCTTGAAGTTCTTCACCGCCTTCTTTGATTGCGAAGTTACTTTTTGTATTCTGATTTAAAATAATGGTTTTTTGAATGTTTTGATAACCAGTATAGCTAATTTCAATTTCGTATTCTCCTTTAGGAGCAGAAAGTGAGTAAAATCCATATTCGTTTGTTGTGGTTCCAATTTTTAGTGCTGGAATATAAATAGTAACTCCAATTAGAGTTTCGTTATTTCGGCTGTCGGTAATAGTTCCGCTAAGAGTGAATTTGTCTTGCGCAAAAGAGGTAAAAATCGTTAAAATAAAAAGAAAAAATGTGCAGGTATTTTTTGTAATCATTATATTGATTTTGATTTACATAGTTAACAAATTCTTACTAAACATTCTTACGGAATTTTTGTTAAACATAAGTTAAGATAAAAAAAGGACAACCTTTCGAGTTGTCCTTTTGTTTATTTAGAAATACAAAATGTATTCTGAATTATTTGATTTTAGCAACAATAGTGTTGAAAGTCTCGCTTGGACGCATTGCTTTGCTTACTAATTCCGGTGTTGGCTGGTAGTAACCTCCAATGTTCTGAGCTTTACCTTGAGCACCAATTAATTCAGCATCGATTTTAGCTTCGTTAGCTTCAAATTCTGCAGCGATTGGAGTAAAGATTGCTTTCAATTCAGCATCTTTAGTTTGAGCTGCCAAAGCTTGAGCCCAATAGAAGGCTAAATAGAAGTGAGAACCACGGTTGTCAATTTGGCCAACTTTACGAGCTGGAGATTTATCGTTTGCTAAGAATTTATCGTTTGCTTGATCTAATGTTTCAGATAAAACGATCGCTTTAGAATTGTCTAAAGTTTGTCCTAAATGCTCTAATGACGCGCCAAGAGCTAAAAATTCTCCTAAAGAATCCCAGCGTAAATATCCTTCTTCTGTAAATTGCTCAACGTGTTTAGGAGCAGAACCTCCAGCGCCAGTTTCGAACAATCCACCACCATTCATTAACGGAACGATAGAAAGCATTTTTGCAGAAGTTCCTAATTCTAAGATTGGGAATAAGTCTGTTAAGTAGTCACGTAAAACGTTTCCAGTTACAGAAATAGTATCTAAACCTTTGATAATTCTGTCTAAAGTAAATTCTGTAGCGGCAACAGGGTTTAAGATTCTGATATCTAAGTTTGTAGTATCGTAGTCCTTAAGGTATTTTTGAACTTTTACGATTAATTCTCTATCGTGTGCTCTGTTTTCGTCTAACCAGAAAACAGCAGGAGTATCAGATAAACGAGCTCTGTTTACAGCTAGTTTAACCCAGTCTTGAATAGGAGCGTCTTTTGCTTGACACATTCTGAAAATATCGTTTGCTTCAACGTTTTGTTCCATTAAAACATTTCCGTTTGCATCAACGACACGAACAACACCGTCAGCTTTCATTTGGAAAGTTTTGTCGTGAGAACCGTACTCTTCAGCTTTTTGAGCCATTAATCCAACGTTAGGAACACTTCCCATTGTTTTAGGATCAAAAGCACCGTGTTTTTTACAGAAATCGATAGTTGCAGTATAAACTCCAGCGTAAGAACGATCTGGAATAACAGCAAATGTATCTTGTGCTTTTCCTTCTTTATTCCACATTTGTCCAGAAGTACGGATCATTGCTGGCATAGAAGCATCAACAATTACGTCAGATGGAACGTGTAAGTTTGTAATTCCTTTATCAGAATTAACCATTGCTAAAGCTGGTCCGTTTGCGATTGCCTGATCGATAGCAGCTTCAACTTCTGCTTGCTCAGGTCTTCCAGCAATTTTAGCGTAGATATCGCCTAAACCGTTTCTTGTGTCAACGTTTAATTCAGCGAATAAAGAAGCATATTTTTTGAAAACATCTGCAAAATATACTTCAACGATAGCGCCAAAGATAATTGGATCAGAAACTTTCATCATTGTCGCTTTTAAGTGCACAGAAAGTAAAACTCCTGCAGCTTTAGCTTCAGCGATTACATCAGCAGCAAAAGCTTTTAATTTGCTTACGCTTAAAACAGAACTGTCAATGATTTCTCCAGCTTTTAATGGAGTGCTTGCTTTAAGAACAGTTGTTGAACCATCTTTAGCAACAAATTCGATTTTTACATCATTTGCTTCAGCAACAGTCAATGATTTTTCACTTCCGTAAAAATCACCACCTGACATAGAAGCCACTTTAGTTTTTGAGTCAGCAGACCATGCACCCATTGAGTGAGGGTTTGCTTTTGCAAAGTTTTTAACTGCTCTTGGGGCTCTACGGTCAGAGTTTCCTTCACGTAAAACTGGGTTTACAGCAGAACCTAAAACTTTAGCATATTTTGCTTTAATTTCCTTTTCAGCGTCGTTTTGTGGATCTTCTGGGAAATTTGGTACGTTGTATCCGTGCGATTGTAATTCAGCAATAGCCGCTTTTAATTGCGGTACAGATGCTGAAATGTTTGGTAATTTGATAATGTTTGCTTCTGGCTGAGTTGCTAATTGACCTAATTCTGCCAACGCATCTCCAGTTTTTTGAGCATCAGTCAAAGAATCTGGGAAGTTTGATAAAATTCTTCCTGCCAGCGAAATATCTCTGGTCTCGATTTCAATTCCAGCTGTAGCTGTAAATGCTTGAACAATTGGTAACAAAGAGTAAGTTGCCAATAGAGGCGCCTCATCAGTTAAGGTGTAAAAAATTTTTGATTTTGTCATTTTCTTTTTTTTTTATAATCGTATCGTCAGGAGTTAACGATGGCAAAGATATATTCGGCTCAAAATGAGCGGAGCAAATATAATAAAATCACAACGAAAACGGTTGAGTTTTCATGAGAAAAGGCGAAATTAACAGATTGTTATTTCATATCCGATATATTGCTAAATCGATGATTTTGGTATTAAAAAATTACGGTTTTGTTATTGGTTAAAAATAAGGCATAAAAAAAACTCGTTTCAAATGGAATGAAACGAGTTTTTTATAACATTTAGATAAATGATTATCTTCTTTTATCTTTAATCTTAGCTTTTTTACCAGTAAGTTGTCTGAAGTAGAAAATTCTAGCTCTACGTACAGCACCTTTCTTGTTGATTTCAATTTTTTGTAAAGCTGGTAAGTTTACTGGGAAGATACGCTCAACTCCAATAGCTCCAGACATTTTACGAATAGTAAAAGTTTCTGTTACACCAGAACCTCTTCTTTGAATAACAACTCCTTTAAAAAACTGAGTTCTTGTTTTTTCACCCTCTTTAATTTCGTAGAAAACAGTAATTGTGTCTCCAGCTCCGAAATCTGGGAAATCTTTTTTAGCAACGAATTCGTCTTGAACGAATTTTAATAAATCTGCCATGATAATTTAAATTATGGTTTTTATATTAGAGCAACATTCACGGATTTCGCCAGAGGTTGGTCAAATTCGGGTGCAAATGTAAACAATAATTATAAATTATGAATTATAAATTGTAAATTATTTTTAGTTTGTTTTGTTTCAAGTTTTAGGTTTCAAGTTATTGCTATCGAGAGTTTTAACTTGAAACAAAAATAACCTTAAACCTGAAACTAGATTTTAATGTCCTTCCAATAAATCTGGGCGTCTATTTTTAGTATGTTCATACGCCATATCTTCGCGCCATTTATCTATTTTAGCTGCGTGTCCGCTAGTTAAAACTTCTGGAACTTTCCATCCTTTATAATCTGCAGGTCTTGTATAGATTGGCCCTGAAAGTAAATTGTCTTGAAAACTATCTGTCAAAGCTGAGGTTTCGTCACTTAAAACACCAGGAATTAATCGGATTAAGGCATCAGATAAAACTATTGCGCCCAATTCTCCGCCAGATAAAACATAATCGCCAATTGAAATTTCTTTCGTAATAAAATGATCTCTAACTCTTTGGTCAACACCTTTATAATGTCCGCATAAAATAATAATGTTTTCATACATTGACATTTTATTTGCCATTTTTTGGTCTAAAGTTTCGCCATCAGGTGACATATAAATTACTTCATCATATTCTCGCTGACTTTTCAAATGAGTGATGCAATCATCAATAGGCTGAATTGTCATTACCATTCCAGCGCCTCCGCCAAATGGATAATCATCTACACTTTTCTGTCTATTTGTGCTGTAATCACGAAGATTGTGAAAATGTACTTCGACCAAACCTTTGTCAATGGCACGTTTCATAATCGAAGCCTCAAACGGACTTCTTAATAATTCAGGTAAAAGAGTAATAATGTCAATTCGCATTTCTATTCAATGAGTTTTCTTGTTGGCAAAGATACGAAGTTAATGTTTGTCAATTTCTAAAGATTTGTCTGCACATTGTTTTTTAATATGTATGATTTCTCCTAATCAGATATAATGATTTCACAAAAATTAATGTAATGTTAAGATTTACAGGGTGTTATTTCGGTTTAATTCACTTAATTTTGCCGCAACTTAAACCAAATACATAAAGAATTACCAATTTATGAAAAAGACTTTACTTTTAATCGCAATATTAATATTGCAGAACTCTTGCTCCAATGCAAGCAAGGCGCACGATAAATGGATCGGTGAGTCCAAACAAAAACTTATAAAAAGCTGGGGAGCTCCTGTTAGAATAATTCATGATGATCAGGATAATGAAGTATTCGTTTATGCAGATCAAGTTTTTACGGATGATAATGATTCTGGTATTGCAGGAGCGTATTATTGGAAATACAATTATATGTATGTAAATAAAGAAGGGAAAATTTTTTCATGGCGTAATGAGAATCAAAAATTTCCTCCTCAAGAAGTTGATTCAAAAAAAGTTATAAGTTTGAATAATCAGACAGTAAAATAAATCAGCTTTATTTTTTTAGTTGAGATTTTTATCTCCAAATAAATAGTATTTTTAAGTAGCAATTTAAAAATACTATTTATCCTTATTTTGATGTCTTCAACAAAAACAAAAATATTTGCCATTACAGGCAGCACCAGAAAAAACTCCAGTAATTTTAAGATTCTTACCTATATTTCAAAACATTTTCAATCAGAATTTGAAGTTGAAATATTTGAAGATTTGGGGAGTCTTCCTCATTTTAATCCAGATTTAGATACTGAAAATCCCCCAAAAGAAATCACTTCTTTCAGAAACAAAATAAAAGACGCTGATGGCGTAATTATTTGTACTCCAGAATATGTATTTAGTCTTCCAGGAAGTTTAAAAAACGCTTTAGAATGGTGTGTTTCAACTACTATTTTTTCGAATAAAAAGACTGGTTTAATAACAGCTTCAGCTTCTGGAGAAATGGGGCATGAACAGCTTTTATTAGTAATGAAAACACTTGAAGCTAATTTTGATGATAAGACACAGCTTTTAATTCAAGGCGTTCGCGGAAAAGTGAATATCGAAGGAGAAATTATAGATTCAGGGACAGCAGAAGCACTTCAAAATTTTACAAAAAACTTTGAGAATAATTTTTTATAATATATTTACTTTCTGAAATTTATATCATAAAATGATTAGCAGAAGAAATTTTATCGTAACCACAGGTTTTGCTGCAACAGCTGTTTTGGCTTCACCATCATTTGCATTTTCTATGAATAAAAAAGAAATAGGCTTACAGCTGTATACGCTTCGCGAAGAACTTCCGAAAGATGTAAAAGGAACTTTAGAAAAAGTTGCTAAAGCAGGTTATACGAACGTCGAAACATATGGTTTTTCGACAAAAGATCAGTTTTGGGGATTAACGCCAAAAGAACTAAAAAAGATTTTAGATGATAATGGCTTAAAAGCAGTCAGCGGACATTACAATTTAGGAAGCTTTTTGTATGATGGAAATACGTCGGAATTGATTGCTTCAATTGAAGCTGCGAAAATTCTAAAAAGTGAATTTCTAACTTTTCCTTGGGTCGATGAACCTTTTAGAAGAAATATAGAAGATTATAAAAAGATTGCGGCTCGAGTAAATGAAGCTGCAAAAATGTGTAAAAAAGCAGGTTTGAAACTGGCTTATCACAATCATGATTTTGAGTTTCAAAAATACGATGATGTTACAGGTTATGAAATCTTATTAAATGAAACCGATAAAGATTTAGTTTACTTTGAGTTGGATTTGTATTGGGTAATTCATTCTGGAAATGATCCTTTAAAATTATTCAAAGAAAATCCTGGTCGTTTTAAAATGTGGCATGTAAAAGATAAGGATAAAACAAACAATGATTTAAATACCGAAGTAGGTTCTGGGACAATCGATTTTAAACCTTTATTCGCAGCAGCAAAACAATCGGGAATGGTTCATTTTTTTGTAGAGCAGGAAAATAATTTTGCTTCCAATTCTTTTGACTCAATTAAATCGAGCTGTGATTTTATTTCGAAAAATTTAATCTAGTAAATTGATTTATGAAGAAACTTCTTTTATTGGTATTTGTGATTGTTTGTTCATGCCAATCTGATAAAAAGGAAAAAGCAAGTTCGGTGCCGCAGCCAACTTTACAGCAAATATTACCGCCTGAACCTTATTTTATAGATATTAAAGTTAATGATGTTAAGCTTGGTAAGCCTGCCTATGGGGATTGGTTATTTTCTCATAAAGAAAACGGACAAAGTTTCGAACAATTTGTTCGAATTAGACATGTTGTTCCAACCAAAGAAGAAAATATTATTTATTTACAACCAATAGGAAAGTTTAATTCTTTGCAGATCAAACAAATTGAATTAGTTCGTCAGTATTTGCAAATATTTTTTCAGTTAGAAACTAAAGTTTTAAATGATGTGTCAAACGATATTATTCCGAACCGTGCTAGAAGAATTGGAGATATGGGACAGGAACAATTTTTGGCAGGTTATATTTTAACTGATGTTCTAAAAGAAGAGAAACCTGAGAAAGGAGTTGCTTTAATGGCAATAACAGAAAAAGATTTATATCCAAAACCAGAATGGAATTATGTTTTTGGTTTAGCATCTTATAGAGATAAAATAGCTGTAAGTTCGATGTACAGAATGCAAAAAGAAGCAGATTTTAATTTGAGCTTAGACCGACTATTGAAAATCTGTTCACACGAAATAGGACATATGTTTGGTTTGTATCATTGTATTGAAGCTAATTGTGTTATGAATGGAACAAATAGTTTGATAGAAACAGATGGTCATTCTATCAGATTGTGTTCTCTTTGTCAAAGAAAATTGAATTCAGGATTTAAATACGATAATGTAAAAAGGTTAAAGGAACTTGAAAAATTCTTTAAAGAGAATAATCTTAATGAAGGTTTAGCATTAATGAAAAAAGATCTTGTAAAAATTAAAAATTAGAAAGAAATGGGAACAAGCAAAGAATTTATAAAAGGCGACGAAATAGAGTGGGAAGTAGTCGGCGAAGGAATCAAACGCAAGATTTTGGCTTTTGATGAAAGAGTAATGTTGGTAAATGTACATTTCGAGAAAGGCGGAATCGGCACTTTGCACGACCATTATCATTCTCAAGTTACGTACATCGCAAGCGGAAAATTTGATGTAACAATCAGCGGTGTAACACAGACCTTAAAAGAAGGAGATAGTTTTTATATTCCACCACATGCTATACACGGTGTGGTTTGTTTAGAAACAGGTATGTTGACAGATGTCTTCAGCCCTGCCAGAGAAGACTTTTTGAATTACTAAAAGCTTAATAAAAAAATAACCATATAAGTGATTTAAGAAAATTTAAGTTTGGCTATAAATTTAGTCAAGATATTTTTAAATGAACTTATATCACTTGTATGGTTTAAAAAAAAACTTAAAATTTATACTTTTTTAAAGTTTTGCTAAAGATTAGAGTGGTATTTTTGCAGCATGAATTTATCTAAAACTAATGTACTGTTTATGGCAGTTTGCACTGGTCTTATAGTTGCAAATCTTTATTACTGCCAGCCTTTGATTGTTTTAATTGCCAACGAATTTAAAATTCCTGAAGCCAGCGCTGGAACGATAACCTATTTAACGCAAGCAGGTTATGCGATCGGACTGTTTTTTATGGTTCCGCTTGGTGATAAAATAGAACGAAAAAGGCAAATTTTAATGACCACTTTCGCTACTGTAATTGCCTTATTAATTGCAGCAACGGCCAAAAGTTTTCTTGTTTTACAAATTGCTTCATTGCTAATTGGAATCACATCGATTGTGCCACAGCTTATTCTTCCTCTTGCGGCTTCTTTAAGCGCGCCTGAAGAAAGAGGGAAAGTTGTTGGAACGATTATGAGCGGACTTTTAGTCGGAATTTTGCTTTCGCGAACGTTAAGCGGATTCATCGGTCAGGTTCTAGGCTGGAGATCTATGTTTTATATCGCTGCCGGGATTTGTCTTTTGATCTTTTTTGTTATCCAAAGTAAATTTCCGCAGAACAAACCGCAATTTCAAGGAACTTACGGCCAATTGATTAAGTCTTTATTTACCCTAATAAAAACACAGCCAGTTTTGCGCGAAGCGACAGCAATTAATGTTTTCAGTTTTGCCCAATTTGGAGCTTTCTGGACAACAATGGTTTTATTGCTTTCTGGCGAACCTTTTAATTTTAATAGTGCCACAATTGGTTTGTTCGGAATTGTTGGAGCTTCTGGAGCTTTGGCTGCGCCTTTGGTTGGAAAATTGGGAGATAAAGGAAATTCTAGAATTGCAGTTGGTTATGGTATTTTGTTGGTTTTAATCAGCTTTTTGATTTTTTATTTTTCAATTGAAAGTGTAATCGGAATTGCAATCGGAATTGTATTTATTGATATCGGAATTCAAGGAGTTCATATTTCCAATCAAACAAGAGTGTATTCATTAATGCCAGAAGCAAGAAACAGATTAAATACTGTATTTATGTCGTTTACCTTTTTGGGAACTGCGGCGGGATCTGCATACGGATTATTACTATGGAAATTAGGAGGATGGCATGCAGTAACAATTGGCTGTATGGTTTTATCTGCTTTATCATTAACAGTTTATGGACTGACTTATAAATCAAAATCTAAAAAAGCAAAAGCGCAAATTGATTAAAGAATTAATTTGTAAATTTGCGTTCAAATTAAAAATAACAACATGGAAAACGGAATATACGCTAAATTTAATACTAGCAAAGGTTCGATTTTAGTAAAATTGACACACGATTTGACACCAGGAACTGTAGGGAACTTTGTTGCTCTTGCAGAAGGAAATATGGAAAATAAAGTAAAACCTCAAGGACAAAAATTCTATGATGGATTAACTTTCCATAGAGTAATTTCTGATTTCATGATTCAAGGTGGATGTCCAAAAGGAACAGGAACTGGTGACCCAGGTTACAAATTTGATGATGAATTTCACCCAAGTTTAAAGCACGATCGTCCAGGAGTTTTATCTATGGCAAACTCAGGTCCAGGAAGTAATGGTTCTCAATTTTTCATCACTCACGTTGCAACTCCTTGGTTAGATAATAAACATACTGTTTTTGGAAACGTTGTTGAAGGACAAGACGTTGTTGATGCTGTTGCTCAAGGTGACGCTTTAGAGTCTGTAGAAATTATTAGAGTTGGTGAAGAAGCTCAAAAATGGAATGCTATTGAAGCTTTTATTGGTTTAAAAGGTGCTCGTCTAAAAAGAGAAGCAGCTTTAAAAGCAGAATCTGAAGCAAAAATGGAACAATTAGCTGCTGGTTTTGATAAAACAGAAAGCGGTTTACGTTATAAAATGATTCAAAAAGGAGAAGGGAAAAGAGCTGAAGCAGGAAAAACAGTTTCTGTTCACTACGAAGGTTCTTTAGAAAACGGAAAAGTTTTTGATTCTTCTTACCCACGTAAAAAACCAATCGAATTCAAATTAGGAATTGGACAAGTTATTGAAGGATGGGACGAAGGTATTGCTTTATTGCAAGTTGGAGACAAAGCTCGTTTTGTTATTCCATCTGATTTAGGATACGGACCATCTGGTGCTGGTGGTGTTATTCCGCCAAATGCTGTTTTAATTTTCGACGTTGAATTAATGGACGTAAAATAAGAGTTTATAAGCAATTTAGTATTGTTATAAATAGAATCCCATTCGAACGTCGAATGGGATTTTTTTTATATTTACTAAAAACATAAGTAATTAAAAAAACTATAATTCTAGCGGGAGCAGTCTTGATTCTCGCTGCTTGCGGTGCTAAACAATCAAAAGGAGAAACACCTCCGCCACCGCCACCTCCGCCATCAAAAGAGGTGTCTGCGAAGGATCTTATATTTGGTGATCCAGCTTTGGCTGAAGGTAAACAATTGTATGATAATAATTGTGCGAAATGCCACAAATGGTATGAACCAAAACAGTTTAGTAAAGAAGAGTGGAAACCAATTTTGGTTAGAATGCAGAAAAAAGCAAAGCTTGATGATATAAAAATGGCATCAATAACCAATTTTATAGATTCTCAATTGTAATTTGCATTTCAAAAAAAATAAAAAACCGATTCAATAATTATTGAATCGGTTTTTTATTTTCAAATAGATATAAAAAAAACACCATCACAAAATGAGGTGTTTTAAAACTTAAGAATGATGTACAGCAGAGTTATCTACAGCTATTACTTTTAAAGTTTTGATGCCAGCTGGTAATTCCCAATCAACTTCGTCATTTTCTTTAAAACCAATAATAGCAACACTTAAAGGTGCTAGAATAGATATCTTAGATTGTTTTACGTCTGCTGCAGAAGGTAAAACGATTTGAATTTTCATTTGTTTATTTGCCTTTACATCTTCTATCGTTACAAATGAATTGATTCGGATTACCGAACTGTCAAGTTCGCTTTCTTTACTAATTACAGCGCGATCTAATTCTTGTGAAAGCTGATTGGCTTCTTTAGTATTTGTTGAGTTTTTACTTTTTAAAATCAATTCTCTTAAAAATTGATAATCTGATTTACAGAAAGTTGGTGTCGGTTTCATATCTATATTGAATTTATTGTTATAAAATTTTAAACGATTTTTTCTTCTTAGAATAATTTACAAGTAAAAATTTCTCTGACTTTTAAAAGACAGAATCGAAATGCTTAATTTGAAAAACAAAAAAAGATCTGATCAAAAATTGATTTTTGTCAAATAAATAAATGTTTAAGCTGGTGTAAATCCTCCGTCAAAAAGAAGAAAAGTGAAGTAGACGGAGGCCTAAAAAATAAAGGCCTTATTATGTGAAATAATTACAGCAGGTAACGGTTTTGCTAAGCAAAACGACTTTATAGAAGCTGTAAATGGTGTTTTATTTCCCATAAGAGGATTAATTTGATTTGCAAAGATAGTTAATCTTTTTGAATTTAGTGAGATATTACTTCCATTTTATACCGCAGCCTAAACTTGGCTTCTGTGGATCTTTTAAGCTTCGATTGTAAATTAAGGCATCTATAGCGCCTCTAAGATCGCTTCCGCTAAGTGGAATTCCGTTGCCAGGTCTAGAATCGTCTAGTTGTCCGCGGTAGAATAATTTGTCTTGATTGTCAAATAAATAAAAATCTGGCGTACAAGCTGCTTGATAGGCTTTTGCCGTTTCTTGACTTTCATCATACAGATAAGGAAAATCAATTTTATTTTCTAAAGCAAAATCGGCCATTAATTCGGGAGAATCCTGCGGATATTTTACAACATCATTGCTTGAAATAGCAATTACGCCAAGTCCTTGAACTCGATAATCATTGGCGATCATAACAATTTCTTTAATAACATGATGAACAAATGGACAATGATTGCAGATAAACATTACCAAAGTGCCTTTAGAACCTTTTAAATCCTTAAAAGAAAAAGTATTGTTTGAATTTGTATCTTTTAAATAAAAATCAGGAGCAATTGTTCCTAATGGAAGCATTGTTGATTCTGTTCGTGCCATTTTATTTGAAATTTGATTTTCAAAAATAGCTTTAAAAAACTGTAAATAAAAGAGCACAAGAATAAAAAATACCCAAAGAAAGCAGTTAGCCACAACAGCTTGCTTCTTTGGATACTTCTTTTAATTTTTATGAATTCAAAAATTCCAATAAATCTTCATTTAGCTTTTCTCTATCGGTGTAAAATAAGCCGTGTGGAGCGCCTTCATATTCTATGTAAGTATTATTTGCAATTGATTTTGCTGCTTTTCTTGAAGTAAGATCAATCGGTACAATTTTATCGTCGTCTCCGTGAATAATTAGAGCAGGAACTTTAATAAAATCTATTTCATCTCTAAAATCGGTGTAAGAGAAAGATTCAGCGCATTTTAAAGTGGCCCTTGGAGAGGCCGCTGAACATAAATTTCTATAATATTCTAATAAAGGCGTACTAATTGGCTTGTTTATGATATTTACACCAAAAAACGTTTTTCCGAAATTATCTACAAAACCAATTCGGTCTTCTTTGATTGCCATAGCTGTATTTTCGCTTTTTTCTTTTGGATGTCCGTCTGGGTTGTCGTGAGTTTTTAAAAGAAATGGAATAATTGAAGAAATTAAAGCAATTTTAATTACATTTTTTCCGCCATGACGGCTGAAATAACGAACAACTTCGCCACCGCCCATTGAGAAACCGACAAGAGTTATATCTTCCAATTCCAATTGTTCGATAATTTCTTTAAGATCATCTGTCAAAGTATCATAATCGTAACCGTCCCAAGGCTGAGAAGATTTCCCGAATCCGCGACGATCGTAGGCAATTACGCGATAATTATTTTGTACTAAATGATCTATTTGATATTCCCACATTTCATTAGAAAGTGGCCAGCCGTGAATTAGGATTACAGGTTTTCCTTGTCCGTAATCTTTAACATAAAGTCTAACATTTTGGGCAGTTTCTATATATTTATCGGTATGAACCTGTTTTAAATTAGATTCAAAATCTTTGATTGACATGCATGCATTTGGTTCAGTATGTTCCATGTTATATCTTTTTACGTGAGTATTTTTATTTTTCTTCTCGTAAAATTAGATTTAAAGAAAAAGAAATAGGTTATAGAATTAGGCGCATTAATTACAAAATT
The DNA here is from genome assembly GCF_025717045.1 of Flavobacterium sp. SH_e. Classification (GTDB taxonomy): domain Bacteria; phylum Bacteroidota; class Bacteroidia; order Flavobacteriales; family Flavobacteriaceae; genus Flavobacterium. The sequence goes on along the minus strand of NZ_JAOVZN010000008.1, from coordinate 558,100 downwards.
TATAGGTTTGTAAATCTAATAATTGAAAAATGGATTTAACCTGGAACGAATTTGAACGCACAGATATGCGCGTAGGAACTATTTTAGAAGTAAACGATTTTCCTGAAGCCAGAAAACCAGCTTATCAGCTTACAATTGATTTTGGTTCAGAAATAGGAATTAGAAAATCATCGGCACAAATCACCAAAAGATATCAGAAAGAAGATTTAGTTAATCGTCAGATTGTAGCAGTTGTCAATTTTCCTCGAAAACAAATTGGAAAATTTATGAGTGAATGTTTGGTTCTTGGCGCTGTAGGCGAGGAGGGAGACGTGATTTTATTGGCTCCCGATTTTAGAATACCAAATGGATTAAGAATTGGATAGTTTTTATACTTATTTTAACCGCAAAGTTCACAAAGATTTACGCAAAGAGCGCAAGGCTTTATGCGGAGTTTTTTGTCGGTTAAAGTTCGCAAAGCTTTGCATTATTAATTTTGCGAACCTTGCGTAAATCTTTGCGAACTTTGCGGTTAAGTTAAAGGTTTATCTTTTCAATCAACTTCTGTAAAATAGCCTGTCCTTCTTCCCAATATTTCAAATCAGAATCGGAATTAATGTGTCCTTGCTGACCGATATTTACAAAATCGCTTCCCCATTTTTCGGCGAAGAGTTTTTTTCTTTCAAAAGAAGCATAAGGATCATTTTCGCTTGCCACAACTACCGATGGAAAAGGTAATTTATAAAGCGGGATTGGCGAAAAATTTCTTGTGCATTCTGGTGTATGTTGAGGTGAATCGACGTCTGCAGGCGCAACTAAAAAAGCACCAATAATATTATCGTTATTATTTTTTTCTGCCCAATGCAAAACCAATGAAACAGCTAGGCTATGCGCAACTAAAATAGTTGGTTTGTTAAGTTTTAAGATGTTCTCGTTTAATCGGTCAAGCCATTCTTCACGAATTGGTTCATCCCAATTGTCTTGTACAACGCGAATTGAATTTTCGAATTTTTCATGCCAAAAGGTCTGCCAATGTTTTTCTCCAGAATCTCCAAGTCCTGGTATAATTAATAGTTGTGTCTCCATTGCCGTGGAATTTTATTTAGTGATTATTTTTTGCGTTCTTTTAAAATTCGGTTTACTTCGTTTACTAAAAGCGGAAAACCAGGTTCTGTCATTCCGTGACCGTAACCGTCTAATTCATACAGTTTAGTTTGTGTATGTCCTACCAATTTCATCATTCTGGCCATGTATGCATTTTCTTCATAACGTCCCAACATTTCAAGTTCGCGATCTCCAGTGATTAACAATAAAGGCGGAGCATCGGCGCGAACGTGATATAAAGGCGCAAATTCATCAATTGTTGGCTGTTTTTCTGGAATTCCATTTTCTCTTCTAATTTCGAAATGTGTAATGCATTGTCCGCTAAACGGAATAAGTCCTGCGATTTGATTGGCATCAATATTTTCTTTCTGAAGATATTTTTTATTAAGACCTATCATTAAAGCTAAATATCCTCCTGCAGAGTGTCCAGAAACGAAAATCTGAGATTTATCGCCACCATAATTTGAAATATTATTAAAAGCCCAAGCTACTGCCGCAGCTGCATCTTCAATAGCTTTTTCAGCTTTTGCTTTTGGAGATAATCTATAATTTACGCCAATAATAGCAAAACCTTTATTTTTTAAAGCTTCAGGAATTTCTTTGTTTCCGCCAGTTAATCCGCCACCGTGAAACCAAACGATTGTGGCAAATCCGGATTTATTTTTTGGATAATAAATATCTAAAACACATCTTTCGCTGATATATTTATCTGATTTATTTGCTGATGCATTATAATATTGAATATTATTTTTCGTTTCATATTCTGTATTCTGTGCAGAAAGAGAAATTACAAAGAAGAAGAAACTTAAAAGAACTATTAATTTTTTCATTTTTTAATTTGTTAGAAGTTTTATGTAAGATGTGAAATGTGAAAAAGGATCATCTTAAAATTCATTTATTGCGTTTCACATTTTACCATTCACATTTAACAATAAAATAAATATATAAAAAAAGTCCAAAATGCAGAACAAATTGGACTCCTAATTTATATAGATGATCTTGATTAAATATCATCAAAATCGATATCTGTAAAACTAGATCTTTGACCTTCAGCTTTTTCAGAACTGTATTCTTTCTTAAAATCTTTTTGATGTCTTTCAGAAATTACTTCTTCGCCTTTGTGGTTCAAAACATAAGAAGTCATTTCCTCTAATATTTCGGCGAAAGCACTAAAATCTTCTTTGTATAAGTAAATTTTGTGTTTTTTGAAGTGAAAAGAACCATCTTCCTCAGTAAATTTTTTGCTTTCGGTAATAGTAATGTAATAATCATCAGCTTTGGTAGCTCTCACATCAAAGAAATAAGTTCTTCTTCCTGCTCGTAATACTTTAGAAAAAATCTCTTCTTTTTCTAACATGTCATTTTCTCTCATAATACGTTCTATCATTTTTGGAATTAATAGTACTCAAAAATCATAAAAAATTATCTATTACGCAACAATTAAAGTAATTCTTTTTCCGAAAGTTGTTTTAAATATAACGATGCATAATAACCTTCTTGATTTATTAATTGATTATGAGAACCTTGTTGAATTATCTTACCATCTTCTAAGATAATAATTTTGTCTGCATTTTTGGCAGATGATACTCGATGACTTACAATTATGGTGGTTTTATCTTTAGAAATTTCAAATAAATTATTCAAAATCAACTCTTCAGTTTCGGTATCTACTGCAGATAAACAGTCGTCAAAAAGTAAGATTGCTGGATTTTTTATAATCGCTCTTGCAATCGAAACACGCTGTTTTTGTCCGCCAGAAAGTGTGATTCCTCTTTCTCCTAAAACGGTGTCATACTGTTTGTTAAAGGCAATAATGTTATCATGAACCACAGCGTTTTTAGCTGCTTCAATTACTTCTTCATCCGTTGCATTTTGATTTCCGAATTTGATATTGTTTTTAATTGTATCCGAAAATAAGAAAGCATCTTGAGGAACGATTCCGATATTATTTCGAAGATCATTTAAGTTTAAAGTACTGATTTCGTTTTCGTCAATTTTCACTTCTCCTTCGGTTACATCATACAATCTTGAAATCAATGAAAGAATAGTCGATTTTCCAGAGCCTGTTTTTCCTAAGATAGCCAATGTTTCTCCTTTTTTTACGGTAAAAGAAACATTTTTCAAAGCTTCAATATTAGTATCCTGATAGGTGAAAGAAACATTTTCAAAAGAGATATTTCCTTGAATTTCTGAAGTGTTTTCATTGTTGTTTTTGATTTCTGGTTCGATTTTCAAAAATTCATTCAAACGTTTCTGAGAAGCTTCCGCTTCTTGAACCATAGAAGAAACCCATCCTAAAGAAGCAACCGGCCAAGTCAGCATGTTTACATATAATATAAACTCTGCGATGGTTCCGATATTTGGAATACTTCCATTGATGTACATAACGCCTCCAAAATAAATCACAACCAAGTTACTGATTCCAATAAGCGCAATCATCAACGGACCAAATAGCGATTGTACTCTTGCAAGACTTAAACTTTTACGCTTGCTTTCTTCGGCAAGATCAACCATATTATTCTGATGCTGATCTTCTAGAGAATAGGCTTTTATAACGCGAATTCCTGAAAAGATTTCCTGTGTGAAACTTGAAACTTTAGAAAGATATTGCTGAAATGTAGTGCTTCGCTTATTGATTTCTGAGCTTAGTTTAAAAATACAATAAGAAAGTATCGGTAATGGCAATATAGTATATAAGGTAAGCAGCGGTGATACATTATACATATATAATATAACGATAGCAAAACGGATAGCTGTATTTATAGTATACATTACTGCTGGCCCAACGTACATACGAACTTTTGAAACGTCTTCGCTAATACGGTTCATTAAATCGCCAGTTCTATTTTGTTTGTAAAAATTCTGTGAAAGATTCTCGTATTGTCTAAAAACTTCATTTTTTAAATCAAACTCGATATGGCGCGACATTACAATTAAAGTTTGGCGCATTAAAAACGTTAAAAACCCAGCAACAATCGTAGTTCCTATGATAAGTAGCACATTATGAATGAGATCCTGACGAAAAGTAGCAATTACAATTTCTGATTTTTGATCTGTAGCAGAAAGTTTGTCAAAATTCTCAATAGCGTTTAAAGACTTGCTAATGAGCTTTGGAGTAAATAAAGAAAATATTTGTGCGATTATGGTGATTAAAATTCCAAGTGAAAAACTGTATTTATATTTGATGAAATATTTGTTTAAATAGCTTAATTCTTTCATTTTTTTAAGAAATATGATATTGAATTGATTTAGATTTAAGAATTATTATTAAATAAAATTATAATAATTTGCGATTTAATCAAAACAATTATATTGTAAAATTGTTATTTTAAAGACAAAAAATTAGCGCATGTGTATTTTTTAATTATGTTTGAGAAGTCTTTTTGACGAATTCATAATTTTAACCTAATTAATACTAGCGCTATGGATGCAACTTTCGCAACTGGAAAGGAACTTCAAAAAATGGATCCTGTTTTTGGTCAATTATCTTTTGACGATCACGAACAAATTGTATTTTGCAATGACAAAGATACAGGTTTAAAAGCAATTATTGGTATTCATAATTCGGTTATGGGGCCAGCTTTGGGAGGAACCAGAATGTGGAATTATAACACAGAATGGGAAGCTTTAAACGATGTTTTACGTCTTTCTAGAGGTATGACGTTTAAATCTGCCATTACTGGACTTAATATTGGTGGAGGTAAAGCTGTAATTATCGGTGATGCTAAAACTCAAAAAACACCTGAATTAATGCGTAAGTTTGGTGAATTTGTTCATTCATTAAGCGGAAGATACATCACTGCAGAAGATGTCGGAATGGAAACTAAAGACATGGATACTGTAAGAGATGTTACGCCTTATGTTACTGGAATTTCTGAAGAAAGAGGTGGTTCTGGAAACCCTTCTCCAGTTACTGCTTACGGAGTTTATTTAGGTATGAAAGCTGCTGCTAAAAGTCAGTTTGGTTCTGATGTTTTAGAGGGTAAAAAAGTTTTAGTGCAAGGAATTGGACACGTGGGTGAAACTTTGGTTGATTATTTAACTAAAGAAGGAGCGCAAGTAACGATTACTGACATCAACGAAGAAAAATTATACCAAGTTGCTTCAAAATACAATGCAGCAATTTATACTGGTGAAGATTTATATACTGCAGATGTTGATATCTACGCGCCTTGTGCAATGGGAGCAACAATCAATGATAATACAGTAAATAAAATTAAAGCTAAAGTTATTGCTGGTGCAGCCAACAATCAGTTAGCAGACGAAAATGTTCACGGTGCTATTTTACAAGAAAGAGGAATTTTATACGCTCCAGATTTCTTAATCAATGCCGGTGGAATTATTAATGTTTATGCTGAATTGGCAAACTATGGTAAAGCTGAAATCATGAGCAAAACAGAAAATATCTATAATACTACTTTAGAGATTATTGATTTTGCTGCTAAAAACAATATTACAACTCATAAAGCGGCGCTTACAATTGCTCAAAATCGTATCGATCAAAGAAGAATCGAGAACGCTTCTAAGTAATTTTTAAGTTTACAGTCTCAGTCTCAGTTTTCAGATCTACTGGAAACTGAGATTTTTTTTAGTTTTCAGTCGCAGTCGCAGTTTACAGTTTGATCACGATAACAAGACTGAATACTGCGACTGCGACTGAAAACTGATTAATATTGAAAACAGACACCTCAAAGTGTCACTTTTTTGCGAATTAATTTTAAAATACGCATCAAAAGTTATACTTTTGCAGACTAATTTTTAAATGTTCTTACACGGTGGTAAATAGAAGACACATACGCGTTAAAGTAATGCAATCCATTTATGCAATGCACCAAAGCGGTTCTGATAATATGGAAAAAGAAGAGAAATTCCTTTTTTATAGCATAGATAATATTCAGGACTTATATCTTATAATGCTTTCTTCATTGATAGAAATTTGCAAAAAAGAAGCTGTCTATTTGCATCTGTCAAGTAAAAAACACCTTGCTACTCCAGCAGAACGTAATCCGAACGAAAAGTTCATCAAAAACAAAATCTTCCAGCTTTTAGCAGAAAGTAATTCTCTTAGCATTGCTTTAGAAAACCGAAAAATCAATAACTGGTCATTAAACGACGATTATATTATTTTGCTTTTAAACGATGTAAAAGCAAGCGATATCTACAAAAAATACATGTCGAATAATGTAAATACGTTTGAAGAAGACAGACAATTTATTATTGATTTGTTTGAAAACGTTATTGTTCCGAATGAAAAATTATACGAGTATTTGGAGGATGATAAATTGACTTGGGTTGATGATATTCCAGTTGTAAATACACATATCGTGAAACAATTGAAAGCTATTAAAACTGAAGATCCAGACGATTTCAGAGTACCAAAATTGTATAAAGATATTGAGGACAAAGATTTTGCTAAAGATTTATTTAGAAGAACAATTTTAAATGAAACTGCTTTTGCAAAAGAATACGAAGATAAAACACCAAACTGGGACAGTGACCGTATTGCTGAAATTGATACGATTATCTTGAAAATGGCGATTTGCGAGTTTGTTAAATTCCCTTCAATTCCAGTAAAAGTAACTCTTAACGAATATTTAGAAATTGCAAAAGAGTATTCTACACCAAAAAGTAGTATTTTTATCAACGGAATTTTAGATAATCTTGTTAAAGAGCTTACCGCTAATAAAAAGATGCTAAAAACGGGAAGAGGGTTGATGTAAAAGTTTGAAATAATCAATTTTGAAATTCCAAATTCCAATCTGGATCAGGAAGTGCCAAAATTGAATGTAAAAAATCATTGTAACTCTGAGCGGAGTCGAAGAGCAAAAGAAAATATTAAATATAAATCAAAAATAAATTTAAATTATGGGACAATTATCTCAATTTGCGCCATTCCTTTTAATGTTTGTGGTAATCTATTTCTTCATGATCAGACCACAGCAAAAAAGAGCTAAAAACGAAAAAGAATTTGAAAGCAACCTAAAAGTAGGTGACAAAATAGTAACAAAAAGTGGTTTCCACGGTAAAATCGCTGAACTAGCAGAAACTACTGTTGTAATCGAAACTATGTCTGGAAAATTAAAATTAGAGCGTTCTGCTATTTCTTTAGAATTGAGCGCTGCTTTGAATAAGAAAGCATAAATTTTAAATTACAATATTTAAATCCCAAATTCCAAATAGGAGTTTGGGATTTTTTTTTGTCTTGTATTGTCATTTCGAACGAAGAGAGAAATCACACTAGAAACTCCGTAAAGTATATCCAATCTTTGTAGAGTCTCTTGCGGAGATTTCTTGTTTCTCGAAATGACAAACTGTATGAAGGAATCTTTTTATTCTGATGAAGAAAGATGATAAGTATGAATCGACAAAGATTTTTCCCCATACTTTGCGGAGTTACTAGTGTGATCCTTCCTTCGTCAGGATGACAAAAAAAGAAAAACCTTTGTCAAAGTTTAAAACTTTGACAAAGGTCTCGTATAGATTGGAATTTGGAATTTAAATATTGAAATTAAATTACCTGTATTTATCATTCAGCCCAACATTTGCTAAAATCATCGGAACCACTTTTTCGATCCTTGATATCTTAGTTTTTTCCTGTTTAGCAGATTCAATGTATTCTAAAAACTCATATTGTTTATACGGAGAAAACTTTTCGAAAGCAGATTTCAAATCTGGGTTTTTAGCCATTTCTGCATTTAGAAGTTCTGAAACTATTGCTTCCTTTTTTGCAGGTTTAATAACTTTTCCTTGCTTTTCATTTTCAATAGCTTCTTTTATGTATTCCAAAATAACCGTTTCGTTTATTTCTTCTTTTGAAAAAAATCGCCATTGACGCAAAGATTTGGTTACTTCTTCTTGAGCATTTATAAGTTTCTTTTTTTCATCTTTTAAGAAAACTCCATTAAAAAACCACAAAGCAAAATAATCTTTAAATCCTCCAATTCCGACAACATTTTTCTTTTCGTAAACAAAAACTGGACCTCCCCATTTTGTAGTTTCAGTCAATTCTGTTTTGTCAATAATGGCTTTAAGAAGAATTAATTCTTCTTCCCATTGTGCGCCATATTTCCACATGCCTTTATTTTCAGAATTTGATTCCATTATTTTCTTTTCTTAGATTTTTCTGGTGCGTCAAAAATTCCAGGAATAGCTGTCAATTCAGCAATTTTTACAATAACATCGGTTGCCTTTTGAATGCTTTCTGCAGGAACATATTCGTATTTTCCGTGGAAATTATGTCCACCTGCAAAAATGTTCGGACAAGGCAATCCCATAAATGATAATTGAGAACCGTCTGTACCGCCACGAATTGGTTTTATGATTGGTTTGATATTTAATTCTCTCATTGCTTTTTCGGCAATATCAACAATATGTTTTACTGGAAGAACTTTTTCTTTCATATTGTAATATTGGTCTTTAACTTCTGCAATTACAATATCCTCACCAAATTTCTTCGCGAATTTTTTATTGAATTGTTTCGCCAGTTTATGAATCAATTCTTTACGTTTTTCAAATTTCTTTCTGTTGTGATCACGGATAATTAGTTCTAAAACGGTTTCTTCAATATTTCCTTTTATGTGGTGCACATGGAAAAAACCTTCGTAACCTCTAGTTTCTTGAGGAGTTTCTCCTTTTGGAAGTTCGTTGATAAAATCATTTGCCAAAAGCATAGAATTAATCATTTTTCCTTTTGCGTAACCCGGATGAACGCTTTTTCCTTTGAAAGTGATTTTAGCACCAGCTGCATTAAAATTTTCATATTCTAATTCACCAATTTGGCTTCCATCCATAGTGTAAGCCCATTGCGCTCCGAATTTTTCCACATCAAAATGATGCGCACCGCGACCAATTTCTTCGTCTGGAGTAAAACCAATTCTGATTTTTCCGTGTTTAATTTCTGGATGCTGAATAAGATATTCCATTGCCGAAACAATTTCAGTAATTCCAGCTTTATCATCGGCACCTAACAAAGTCGTTCCGTCGGTTGTAATGATGGTTTGACCTTTATATAATAATAAATCTTTGAAGTAATCTGGAGATAAAACAATGTTTTTCTCAGCATTCAAAACGATATCTTTTCCGTCGTAGTTTTCAACGATTTGTGGCTTTACATTTGCTCCGCTAAAATCTGGCGAAGTATCAAAATGAGAAACAAAACCTATTGTTGGCACTTCATGATCAACATTGCTAGGAAGCGTAGCCATGATGTAGGCTTTGTCATCTATAGTTACATCTTCAAGACCAATTGCTTTTAGTTCGTCAACTAGTTTATTGGCAAGATTCCATTGTTTTTGTGTGCTTGGAGTTGTTTGTGAATTTGGATCCGATTCAGTGTCAATTGTTACATAACTGATAAAGCGATCTATGATATGTTGCATTTTTTTGAATTTTTAGCAAATATAGAAAAATTTTTCTGCTGTAAAATTTAGCTTCCTAATATCTGAATTAATAAAAAAAGGGATTCTAAATTGAATCCCTTTCTGGTATTTTAAGTTTGTTATTTGCTTTTTACGCATCTAAAACCAACGTGATTGGCGGCAGATCTGATTTCGCCTTTTCCTCTTGTTCCCACCATGTATCGAGTGCAATATTGGTCAGTGCATAAAAATGAACCGCCACGGTGAACGCGTTTTACTTCAGAAGGATCATTAGGATCGTAATAAGCGCTTGGTCCTTGCGGATTTTTAGCTATCTGACCGCTTTCAGCCAATGATTTGTAATAATCTACGCTATACCAATCGTTTACCCATTCCCAAACATTTCCAGCCATATCATACAAACCATATGCGTTTGGAGCATATTGTCTTGTTGGAGCGATTCCTTTAAATCCGTCTTCGCCAGTATCACCATCTTTTATTGGGAAATGTCCTTGGTAAATATTTGCTTGAAATTTACCTTTAGGTTTTAAGTCATTCCCCCAAGCGTATAAATTTCCAGTTTTCCCCCCGCGTGCTGCAAATTCCCATTCTGCTTCTGTCGGAAGTCTTTTGCCAGCCCATTTCGCGTAAGCCGCTGCATCTTCGTAGACAACATGTACTACTGGATATTTTTCTTTTCCTTTAATGGTGCTTTGTGGGCCTTCAGGATGTCTCCAATCAGCACCTGGCTCATAACGCCACCATTGCAGAAAATTATTCAAATTAACTGCAGATGGTGTAGGAGTGAAGACTACAGAACCTGTTACTAAATCTTCCTCGTTTGCCGTTGGAAATTCTTCTTTTGTTGGTTTTTGTTCAGCAACAGTAACATAACCAGTCGCTTTTACAAATTTTGCGAATTCTTCATTAGTTACTTCGGTTTCATCCATATAATAACCATCTACATACACTCTGTGAATTGGAGCTGCATCTTTTGTTACACCTTTAATACTGCACAGACTTTCATCTTCAACATTGCTTCCCATAGAAAATTCACCGCCAGGAATCCAAACCATGCCTTTTGGCGCTTTTTCTGTTGGTTTGAATTTATTTTCTATAGTCGGTTTAAATTCTGATTCTACGTTGCTTGGAACTTCATGACATTCTGCGACCGTTTTTTCTTCTTTAAATGCAAATCTGGTATAGCTGTAAGCAATTGAAATAATGGATAATGTAAGTAACGCAAAAATCCAAAAGGTTTTGTTTTTCATGGTTTATTATTTTTGAGCTTATAATGGTTGTCAATAGCGGATATAAAATTAGACAAAATAAGTTTTAAAATTATAGTAATTTTATAGAATTAATAAAATTATATTATTCTTTCTCAACTGAAACTACCTCATACTTATCTTTTCCGTCAATTTGCACAGGCTGATAATAGGTTTCTCCAAATTTTACATATTTAGCATCGCCTATTGTGACTTCTTCTCCGCCTTCAGGCAATTTCTCCACAATTGTTCCCGCTGTAGGAGCAACTACAGTATATTTTCCACCATCTTTTTCATAATACGTTCCTCCGTAATAATAATTATTTACCGTTCCGGTATTTACTGTTTCTGCTCCGCTAGGAATATTATTTACCGTTCCGCCAACTGGTGCAGGAACTGCTGTATAACCGCCGCTTGTTGAGGTGTACCAAACTCCCTGATCGTAATGATACTGCGTGCTTTCTACACTAACGACGATTGCCGTAACGGCTAAAGTAGCGACAAAAAATCCCCAAGGATGCCAAACTGGTCCCCAGTAAAATGGCGTATACGGACGTGGATAGTAAGGATGGTAACAATTGTATCTGTAACCGCCATAAACATAAGGAGGACGCACATATGGTCGAGGTCCAGGTCTAACAACTGTGTTACGATTGTTACGAACATGAACACTATTATTTACATTTATATTGACGTTATTCCTGTTTCTATTAACGGTATTTCCGCTTATGTTGGTGTTTCTGTTGCCAACATTATTTTTGTTAACTGTATTATTTCTATTTACGGTATTGTTTCTATTTACAGTATTATTTCTGTTAGAATTGTTTGAAGGCCTATTTATTTTAGTTCCAGAGTTATTTGCTCCTGGTCTGGTCGCCGCTGGCTTAGTGGTTGCAGCTGGTCTAGTCACATTTGGTCTAGATTGAGTAGCAGGTCTTGCTTGTCTGGTATGCGTTGCACCTCCAGCTCTATTCATTCCTCCACCGCCTCCAGCTCGATGACGTTGCGCTAAGGCATCAGCTGAAATAAAGAAGAAAATTCCAATTACGCACAGTAATAGTGCAGGGTTTTTTACTGTTTTCGATATGTTTTTCATATTCAGTAATTTAGGTGATTTAAAGTTATGAAAAAAAAGGCTTGATTTATGTTAATGAACTAAAAGTTTAAGCTATAATGAGATATCCCATTGAATTCTAAATCGCCACCCTTGTTGTAATGGCAATGTTTTGTCTTGAAAGCTAAAGTAACTTACCTCTGAAGTCAGTTTGTTTTTGTGTCCTTTGAAGAACCAGTTGAAAGCCAATGTAGACTCATCCTGTCTGTTTTCTCTTATAGAATTGTCAGGTCTGTATGCTGCATGACGGCCAGCCATTTCTAAGTGTTTGGGCCACCACTCAAAAACATTGTGAAAGAAATACCCAGCTTGGATATAATACCCCTTCATTACAGTCAAATCATTGTTATTGTATTTGTCGATGATTTCTTTAGTGTGCCATTCGCTTTGCCAAGAAAAACCACGATACATAAAAGCAGTTTCCAAATTCCATTGATTGACTCTATATTGACCTGGTAAACCATCTTCGAATCCGTCCAAAGAGCCTCCACCAGCTTGCGAAAATCGGGTATATGGGCTTCGGTTGGTTATAGCTGAGAAAGCAATAATTGGAGTTGGTTTTTCGTGAAATTCTAAATCGCAACCTTCAAAATCAAGAAATCTACCTAAAAAATTCCATTGTGCTCTTCCAAAATACATTAAATGATTATCGTCATTAGAAGTGCTTCCGCGTCCCGTTCCTGTCAAGGCTGCAGCCCAATAATTAAAGTCGGCAATTCCAGCGCCTTTCAAATGTCCATAGATTTCAACACCCAATTGTCTATCAACTGTAAAAGGTCGATTAATGAGAGATCGTTCTACCATTTGCTGTTCACCACTACTAATGAAGCGTTCACGTGTAAATTCTGTTTTCCATTGTCCAACTTTAAAACTCAGAAAGTCCCATTTTTCGATCATAAGCCTAAAATCAAGTAGATTGGACTGACTTAATTCGTATTCCCAATAATATTTTAACCAAGGTTCAAAAGCATGACCGCCAATTTTTAACCTGGCACGATTTATTTTGAAAGTTGTTTTAGCATCTTGGCTGTAGTCATCATAAGTTAGAGGATCTGTATCGTATGGTGTAGAGAAACGAAATTGGAGTCGGCTATGCAATTGAAACAGGAATTTATTATCTTTTGTACGCAACTCAAATCCTTTATCTCCATAGCGAACAGTCATTATTTTAGCAGTATCTTTTTCTTTTTCGAGCTGTGCCATTCCATTAAAACCAACTAACAGCATCAAGGATGTCAAGATAACCTTCAAAATAGAAACAGTTTTATTTGTTTTATATAGGTGCATAATTGGTTTTTAAAAATGTTTATCTTCCTCCAAAGTTCTTCGCAATTCCTAAACCGATTCCCCAGCTGTCGTATGCATTCCATTTAAAGTCGTAGCTCGCAGTGCCAAAAATTTCCCATCCTTTAGGAAGTTCATAACCATATTCTACACCAGCACGGGTTAAGAAAAAATCTTCTTCTTTCGCAAATTCGCCACCAAAACCCAAAAGAAAACTCCAATGTTCGTTTGGTTTATAAATTCCCATAAGAGCAGGGGCAATAGGATAACTTCTTTCTATAGTTTCTTTGTCTTCTTCGCTAGCATAAACTTTTTCGACTTTATATTTTTCCACTATAAAATCGGTATGAAGACCAATAGCCCATTTTTCATGAAACTGAAACGTATAATCAATTCCCCAAGCAGGAAGCGTTAAAGTTTTTCGATTTCCTTCGTCATCACGACCTTCAAAAACATGAGCATGATTGATAGAAATGCCTATTTGATGATGCGGATGAAAAGTTTTTTCTTCGTTTTCCTGAGCTGAGATTTTGTTTTGAATGATTAAGTACAAAAGGGCTGTTAGAAAAAGTGTTTTTTTAAGATGGCTTGTACTAGTCATTGTGATTTAGTTTTTAATCTTTAATAAAAAAGAGGTATTTTATTTACTTTTTTTAGTATATAAATACCTCTTTTAATTTTGTTTTTCTATAGACTATTCGCTTTTCATAATTCTTAAAGCTTCTTTGTTAAGGTCTTCATAGCTTTGTTCGCTAATATCAACACCAACACCTAAGATTTCTCCACCTTTAAAAGTGCCTGGTGATTTATATTGATGACTTACAGCGTCGCCACTATCGAATCCTACACAAAGACCATCACCAGAAAGTGTAAATTTACCGGGTTGTGTTTTCATAGGGCCTTTGGCCACTTCTTTGCCGTCAATGTATAAATGACCTGTACCAATTTGTTCTCCGTTTTTACCGGTGCTTTCTCTTACAAACTCAAATCCTAAGGCATGTTTACCAGGAGTTAAGGTAGCCGATGAAACAAAAGTTTGTTCTGGCTGAATTCCTAAGAAATTATATACATAGTATAATTTATTGTCTTTGATGAATAAAGAGTGTCCTCCAAAGCGAGATCCGTGAGCAAAAACTACTCCTGAAGCTCCCGATTTAATATCTACATCGCCTACAATTTTGTATGAACGACCACGTACGTTTACTGCTACACCTTCTGGTACGGCAGCAGTTCCAGGATAGTAAATGTAACGAGTTTTTGGTTTTTCTTGAGAAGGACGTTCCGTGCTTAATAATTCCATAGGAGAACGGTCGTCTAGAGGTAAGACTAAATTTTTATTCGCTTCTTCAAACCAAGCATCTTTAAGTTCTTTTAATTTGTCAGGGTTCTTTTTAGCCAAATTGTTTGACTCGGCTCTGTCCACATCTACATTGTACAATTCCCATTCGTCTTTGTCAAAGTTGCTTTTACCCGTAAGTGGTACGTGTACAGCAACTGCTTTCCAACCGTCTTTCCAAATGGCACGAGTCCCCAACATTGTATAGTACTGTATGTGTTTTTGAGTAGGAGCATCTGGTTTAGCATCAAACGAATATTTCATTGAAACTCCAGATAATGGATATTGATCTACGCCATTATATTTAGTAGGCATTTCTAAACCACAGATGTCTAAAATTGTAGGTACAATGTCAGTAGAATGGTGGTATTGATTACGGATTTCGCCTCTGGCTTTAATTCCTTTTGGCCATGAAATTACTAATGCATCACAAGTTCCTCCTGCATAATTACTGTAACGTTTAAACATTTTGTAAGGAGCAGAGAAAGCCGCAGCCCATCCAGTAGGATAATGCTCGTAAGTATCTGGGCCTCCTAGTTTATCCAAATATTTTAAATTTTCAGATAATTCATCAGGATAACCATTAAAGAATTTGTTTTCGTTTACAGATCCAGAAGGAGAACCTTCGCCAGAAGCACCATTATCGGCTGCGTAAAGAACTACAGTGTTTTCTAACTGACCTGTTTTTTCTAAATACTCAATAACACGTCCTACTTGAGCATCAGTGTATTCGGAGAAACCGGCATAAACTTCAGCTAGTTTTGAGAATAATTTTTTCTCATCAGCACTTAGTTTATTCCAAGGTTTTACATAATCACCAGGATTAGCAATATTAGGAGGTAAGAAATTGAAATCGGTGTTTTTAGTTCCTTTAGGCACAATTCCTTTAGCAATCATGCGAGGTAATACCCATTCGCGATAGGCATCGTAACCAGCATCAAATTTTCCTTTGTATTTAGCAATGTACTCTTCTGGTGCATGGTGTGGTGCATGGTTCGCTCCAGGACAATACCACATATACCATGGTTTAGAAGGGTTGGTGGCTTTTTGGTCTTTGATATATTCAATGGCTTTATCGGCTAAATCTTTAGATAAGTGGTACCCCTCTTCAGGAGTGTAAGGTGCCTCAATAAAGTGGTTGTCTTCTATTAAATCAGGATACCATTGGTTGGTTTCGCCTCCTATGAATCCATAATAGCGGTCAAAGCCCATTTGGGTTGGCCATTGTGCTTTGGAGCCTCCAGAAGAAACGTCTTGTTCAGGTACGTTGTGGTTTTTTCCAATCCAGAAAGTACTCCATCCTGCTTGTTGTAATACTTGACCAATAGTAGCACACTGAGCTGGGATTTGTCCGTTTGCTCCAGGATAACCATCTGTCGTTTCGGTGATGGATGCCATACCATTTAAGTGGTGGTTACGACCGGTTAATAGAGTAGAACGAGTTGGCGAACATAACGCTGTAGTGTGCCATTGGGTGTAGGTAATACCATTGTCTGCTAATTTTTGTAGTGTTGGCATGTTGATGGCTCCTCCATAAGGAGACCAGGCAGCCTGTCCCGTGTCGTCGTATAAGATAAACAATACGTTTGGCGCACCTTCTGGAGCTGCTTTTTTGGTGTAGGGTTTCCAGTCTGGTTTTGAATTTCTAATGTCAAGTTCGATGACACCATGGAAATTCTCTTTTGTTACTTTCTGCGGATCTGCCTGAGCAGATATTTTTGAAGTTAAGCCAAATGAAAGGCAAAATAGTAGTGTGAAAATACTTTTCAGGACGAATTGTTTACTGACTTTCATGATTTAAGTTATTAATTATTATTGATCTTGTGCGGGACACTTTGTTGAACTTTTGTGTATAAAAAATAATCTGAAAAAAATCGAATTTTAGTCTTCTCTGAATAGGAATATTTTACTGGCTTATAGTTTTTAAAATTTTGAAACGTAATCTTTCAAATTTAAGCATTCTGAGCTTGGAAGGGTATTTTGAACAAATTTAAGTGGTTTCATTTTATAACTTGAAACATGAAAAAGAGGTTTTGGAGTATTAGTCTTTATTGGTTTTTAGAATTGTTTTAATTACAGGCGAAATAATTAAACAAAATTGAAATTATTTGTTTTTTGTAAAAAAGCACCTTTTTAAACTATAATATTTAAATTTGCAGCCAAAATAACAACAACACAACTCTTATGTATAAATTGATAATTCGTCCGATACTTTTTTGTTTTGATCCTGAAAAAGTGCATTACTTTACTTTCTCATTTGTAAAATTCATTTCAAAAATCCCTGGAGTTTCGGCAATTATAAGATCGATTTATGAAGTAAAAGACACTCGATTAGAAAGAGAAGTTTTCGGAATTAAATTTAAAAACCCAGTTGGACTTGCTGCAGGTTTTGATAAAGATGCGAAACTGTATAAAGAACTAGGCGATTTTGGTTTTGGTTTTATCGAAATTGGAACTGTAACGCCAGTTGGACAAGAAGGAAATCCAAAAAAACGTTTATTCCGTCTAAAAGAAGATCAAGCGATTATTAACCGAATGGGGTTTAATAATGGAGGAGTTTTAGAAGCTGTAGAGCGTCTTAAAAAGAATTCAGGTGTTTTAATTGGAGGAAATATCGGAAAAAACAAAGTGACCGATAACGAAGATGCCGTAAAAGATTATATCATTTGTTTTGATGCACTTTTTAATCATGTAGATTATTTTGTAGTGAATGTAAGTTCGCCAAATACACCAAATTTAAGAGCTTTACAAGATAAAGAACCTTTGACAGCTTTATTGCAGACTTTGCAAAATAGAAATATCGAAAAGCAAAAAACAAGCACGCAAAAAGTAAAACCAATTCTTTTAAAAATTGCTCCAGACTTAACAGATGAGCAATTATTAGATATTATTGATATTGTAAAAACAACTCAAATTGCAGGTGTAATTGCAACAAATACCACTATTTCTAGAGAAGGATTGCAATCTTCGAACCAAACAGAAACAGGAGGCTTATCTGGAAAACCATTAACGAAACGTTCTACAGAAGTAATCCGCTTTCTTTCAGAAAAAAGCAATAAAGCATTTCCGATTATTGGGGTGGGAGGAATTCATTCTGCAGATGATGCGATTGAAAAACTAAATGCAGGAGCAAGTTTGGTGCAATTGTATACAGGATTTATTTATGAAGGTCCAGCATTGATAAAAGCAATCAACAAAAAAGTTTTAAAGCAATTGTAAAAATAAAGCTTGAACGGATAATCCGGCAAGTATTGCAATTCCAAAGCTGATTAAAGTTCCGATTAAAACATATTCGGTCAATTTTCTGTCTTTGGCTTCTTTTAAATCTCCGAATCTGAAAATAGATTTTGCAGCCAATAAAAATCCGATTGCTTCAAAATGTCCGGTTAAAATAAAACCGAAAACAAATAAGCGTTCTAAAATACCAATATAATTTCCAGCAGCAATCAGCGAGTTATCCTGATTGCTGTTTTTGCTTTCTGGCGCCCAGATTGAGATTATGGTTTTTATAAAAATAGAGGTTGGTTTGGTGAGCAATAAAAATCCAGTTAACAAGATCCAGAATTGATTGTCTTCCCAGAAACTAGGAATAGGCTTATTTTCATAAAGAAGCGCAATTCCAATTAAAATTAAAATATGAGCAATTTGGTCGACTACAAACCAAGTGCGTTTTGTTTTATTTTTCTGGAAATTCAGTTTTATTAAATCGACAATTCCGTGCGTAACGGCAATAATTATGGCATAGGGTATAAAATTGATTTCTCCAACCAGAATTGCCGCCAGCGCTCCGTGAAGTAAAATATGAATGTATAAGTAAATGCTTTTATGCTTCTTAATTTCTTTGTCGGTAACCCAAGAATTAGGCTGCCAGATAAAATCTCCTAATAAATGAGCGAGAAGCAATTTTATAAATAAAATCATGAGGCTGTAAGTTGTTTTATTTGTGTTCTAAAATAACGATCTAAATTCATGACCAAATCAAAGTGAGCACGTTTTTGTCTTCGGCTCACAGCAGCTTGGTTTATGCCTAGTTTTTGACCTAATTCTTCTTGCGACAAAGTCGGATTTTCTATTGCTAAAGCCACAAATTCTGCCGATTGTACTAGCCAGCTGTCCATAAATGTTAACGCTAGTTGCAGCATTAAATTCAGTTTTTCATCAAAATCTAAATCTCCTGTTCGCATTGCCAAAGTGATTTTTTGTTTTTTCAAAGTTTCAAAAAGTTCACCCGAGTTTATAAAAGCAGAACCATTACTTTCAGAAATCCGTTCAGCATTGTGTGTTTTATCTCCAAAACCAATACTCATTCGAGCGTCAGATTTTATAGATCTTAAATGCGCTTTTATTAAAATCGCTGTCAGTAAAGCATCTTCTGGATTGGTTACTTCAACTTGAAATTCGTCTCCGCGATATACTTCCCATTGACTAGGAGTATGGCCTAAAGGGGCTAAGATTTTCTTTAAACCTTCAACCCAATTTTCTGATTTCTGCTGTCTCGAACCAATTATGTCGCCTGTAATTACACTAGTCATAACCAAATATAATTAAAAAATAATAAACTTTCTATTACAAATATAAGTAATAATTTATAATATTACCGTTTTCCGTAATACTATTAATTATTACGGTTTTCAGTAATAACAAATGCTATTACGATATTCCGTAATAATTCGGATTCAGCTAAAATTATCTTTTATTTCTTTAAAAAAGAAACTAACTTAGCCTTTACAAAAGAATAAGCTTTGAACAGAGAAATCAAAATTATTGAATGCCCAAGAGATGCCATGCAAGGCATTAAAGATTTTATTCCGACAAAAAATAAAGTTACTTATATACAAGCTTTGTTGCGAGTAGGCTTTGATACTATTGATTTTGGAAGTTTTGTTTCTCCAAAAGCTATTCCGCAAATGCAAGATACTGCTGCCGTTTTAGAACAGTTAGATTTGTCTCAAACAACAAGTAAACTGCTTTCTATTATTGCTAATACACAAGGAGCAGTAACCGCTGCCAATTATGAACAAATCCAATATTTAGGTTTTCCTTTTTCTATTTCTGAGAACTTTCAGATGCGTAATACGCATAAAACTATTGCAGAATCTTTAGTTACACTAGAAGAAATTCTTGAAGTTGCCGATAAGAAAAATAAAGAAGTTGTGACCTATCTTTCAATGGGTTTCGGAAATCCTTATGGAGATCCGTGGAATGTTGAAATTGTAGCCGAATGGACTGAAAAACTGGCAGGAATGGGCGTGAAAATTTTATCACTTTCTGATACTGTGGGAACTTCAACGCCAGAAGTAATTACGTATTTGTTTTCAGATTTAATTCCGAAATATCCTGAAATTGAGTTTGGAGCGCATCTTCATACAACACCCGAAAGCTGGTTCGAAAAAATCGATGCTGCTGCAAAATCAGGCTGTACTCGTTTTGATGGTGCTATTCAAGGATTTGGTGGCTGTCCAATGGCAACTGATAAACTTACAGGAAATATGCCGACAGAAAAACTAGTTTCTTATTTTACTGCAAATAAAAAAATAACCGGACTTAATTCTCTAAGTTTTGAAAGTGCTTATAATGAAGCTTCAAAATTGTTTGGGAAGTTCCATTAAAATCAAATAGTTGTTTTATATGGATGAATTTAAGCTTTGGTTAGAATTTGAAGAAGTTGATCCAGACAACTGGCAAAAAGACAATGATTTTTGTAATATACATGTCACAATGGAGGATGGAAGAAATTATGGAATAAATGTTTGGACGTATAATTTCTTAACTACTGCGCTTCAGTCAAATAAAAACACAAGAAATAATCTTCATGGATTATATTTAATTCCGCCAGATTTATTTGTTGAAGAATTAACTAGAGATTGTATTGAAAAAACAATTAGTGATCTATTAAATATTGGAAATCTAGAAGAAATCTTAAATCCAAGTATAATTTCTAAAAATAATGATTGAAGCTAAAAAAAGTTTTAAGCTTCAAAAATGTATATAGCTTTCATTAATAAATAGTTATATTTTCTTATCTTAGATATTCCTTATAAATATTAAGCATTACATTTAATTATTTATATAACTTTTGGTATGAAATCAAACTCTTCAAAAAAAACCTTAAGTATTATTCTTTTTGCTTTTTTATTTTTTTCCTGTTCAAGTAATTTAGATTTCGATCAGGTAAATGATTTTAAGCTTGAGCCAGCCGTTTTAGCAAATTTGGCTTATTTTGATATTCCCGCAAATAAACTTATTGATGATGGAGGAAATCACGTCTTAGCCGATGTAAGGGGTTTTGATGTTTTTAAAGATAAATTTTTCACCAATCGTTTAACAAAAGCAGAATTTGATTTTGAAATCGAAAATACGATAGACCGCGCTTTTGTCGTAAATATACTTTTATTGAATGCTGATGATGAGGTTTTGGAAACTATAACTTTTAATGTTCCAGCCTATACAGGAGGTTCCAATGTTATAAAATATCCAACAGAATCTTTTGAAAATCAGCGTTTAGAAAACTTAAAGAAAACAATTAATATTGGTTTTGTTGTTTTCGTGGCGGCTGGGCCTCCATTGAATGATGACAGTACAGGAAGTTTGAAATTAAAATCAAGTGCAACGGCTTATTTAATTATCGGATGAGAAAAATATATCTGATATTCTGCCTTATTTTTCAGCTTTCTTGTTTTTCTCAAAATAAAGAAATACTGTATAATTTTACTTCTATTCCGCAGTCGTTGTTAGTAAATCCAGGTGCTGATGTTTCCTATAAATATTATTTTGGTTTTCCTGTCTTATCTGGGGTTTCAGCCAATTTAGGTTCGACTAGTTTTTCAGCTTACGATTTATTTGCCGACAATGGTGTCGATTTCAATCAGAAAGTGCGAAATGTTATCAGTAAATCCTCTGCAAATGATAAAGTCGTAACCAATCAGCAATTAGAAATATTTTCTGGCGGATTTAGAGTAGGAGGTAGAGAAAGCAAATCGTATGTTTCATTTGGACTGTATCAGGAATTCGATTTTTTTATGTTTGTTCCAAAAGATTTAGCTTTATTGGCTTTAAACGGAAACAAAGATTACATCGGGAAATCCTTCAACCTTGGAGATTTAAGTATGAAAGCAGAGGTTTTGTCTGTTTTGCATTTCGGATTTCATAAAAAAGTCAATGAAAAACTGGTTTATGGAGGACGCGCCAAAATTTATTCGAGTGGGGCAAATGCTACTTCGACAAAAAATTCAGGCTATATATATACGGGCGAAAGCACAACTACACCAAATTTCTATAATCAAGTTATTTCTTCCAATTTAGAATTAAGGACTTCGGGGCTCTCAAAGTTTACAAAGGATGAATACGAAGGAAATGTCATCAGAGATATTGCAAACAATACTTTTTTTAATGGAAGTTTAGGTCTTGGTATTGATGCAGGATTCACTTATTATTTTAAAGACAATTTGCAAGTGACAGCAAGTGTTGTAGATTTAGGATTTGTGCGACAAACCAAAGATATCGAAACACTGACTTACAAAGGAACTTATCAATACAATGGAGTAAATCCTGATTTTATGGGAACTGATGACCCGGAAAATGTTTTTGATGAATTTGATAAAGCCATTCCGCGAGATACACTTTATAATAAATATACCACTTGGCGCCCAACCAAAATATATTCGTCTATTCAATATTCATTTGGAGAATCACGTCCAGATAATGAATGTAATTGCAAAGGACAAGGTGGAGATGTAAACTATAAAAATGCCGTAGGAGCACAGTTTTTTGCAATGTCTGCGCCACGTACACCTTTATTGGCTTTAACTGCTTTTTATAGAAGAAATATTTTTAGAAAATTAGATGTTAAAGCAACTTATACTTTTGATACTTTTTCAAATAAAAATATCGGACTAGGGCTTGCAGGAACAATTGGCCCAGTAAATCTCTATGCAATGTTCAATAATGTTTTAGAATACAAAGATATATCAAAGGCAAGCAGTGCAGCATTTCAACTCGGGGTAAATTTTGTTTTCCAAGACAGAGATTAAAACATCAATTTTCTAAATTCTAAAAAAGTTTGCTTTTCTCTATTTTTAACTTGGAATTTAGAATTTAGAAAATTGGAATTTAATTTGAAAGACTTTTCCTGTAAATGTAAATTTATGAATAAGTTAGTATTCAAGTTAGCAATTTATTCACTATATTTGCACGCAATTCAACTAGAAATTGCACCATGATAGCACACAACTCCAAGATTATCGGCGAAGGTTTAACTTACGACGATGTATTATTAGTACCTAACTACTCGAATGTGCTTCCTCGCGAAGTGAGCATTAAATCAAGATTCTCAAGAAACATTACATTAAACGTTCCAATTGTATCAGCTGCGATGGATACAGTTACAGAAAGCGCAATGGCAATTGCTATGGCTCAAGAAGGCGGAATTGGTGTTTTACATAAAAATATGACTATCGAACAGCAAGCAGGAAAAGTTCGAAAAGTAAAACGTGCTGAAGCAGGTATGATTATCGATCCGGTAACTTTACCAATGAATTCTACAATTGCTGACGCTAAAAACGCTATGAAAGAATTTGGAATCGGTGGTATTCCAATCGTTGACGAAAATAAAATCTTAAAAGGTATCGTTACAAACCGTGACTTGCGTTTCGAGAAAAACGGAGCAAGACCTATCGCTGAGGTTATGACAAGCCAAAACTTAGTTACGGTTTCTGAAGGAACTTCACTAGAGCAGGCAGAAGTAGTTTTACAAGGTCATAAAATCGAAAAATTACCAGTTGTAAACGATAAAAACGAATTAGTTGGTTTAATCACTTTCAGAGATATTACAAAACTGACTCAAAAGCCAATCGCAAACAAAGATTCTTTTGGCCGTTTAAGAGTTGCTGCTGCAATTGGAGTTACTGGAGATGCTGTTCAAAGAGCAGAAGCTTTAGTTGCCGCTGGTGTAGACGCAATCATTATCGATACAGCTCACGGACACACAGAAGGTGTTGTAAATGTATTAAAAGAAGTAAAAGCAAAATTCCCTCAAATAGACGTAGTAGTTGGAAATATCGCTACTCCAGAAGCTGCTAAATATTTAGTAGAAAATGGAGCGGACGGAGTAAAAGTTGGAATCGGACCTGGTTCTATCTGTACAACTCGTATCGTTGCAGGTGTTGGTTTCCCTCAATTCTCAGCAGTTTTAGAAGTTGCTGCGGCAATCAAAGGAACTGGAGTTCCTGTAATTGCAGATGGTGGAATTCGTTATACAGGAGATATTCCTAAAGCAATCGCTGCAGGTGCTGACTGTGTAATGTTAGGTTCATTATTAGCAGGAACAAAAGAATCTCCAGGAGAAACTATCATTTTCGAAGGAAGAAAATTCAAATCTTACCGCGGAATGGGATCTGTTGAAGCAATGCAAACTGGTTCTAAAGATCGTTATTTCCAAGATGTTGAAGACGACGTTAAAAAATTAGTTCCAGAAGGAATCGTTGGACGTGTTCCTTACAAAGGAGAATTAAACGAAAGTATGCTTCAATTTATCGGAGGTCTTCGTGCAGGTATGGGATACTGTGGTTCAAAAGATATTCCTACTTTACAAGAAACAGGTCGTTTCGTAAGAATCACTTCAAGTGGAATTACTGAAAGTCACCCTCATAACGTAACAATTACAAAAGAAGCTCCGAATTATTCTAGATAATCATAATGAATTTGCAATTCAAGTTAAAAGATGTTCTTGAAGTTGATTTGTATTATGGGTTTTATGATATCTATGTTTTAGGAGGTTTTGATGTTCAGGTTAATGATGATTTTTTTGTTGAAATACTTGATTTAAAAACAAATGAATCGATATTACTGAGAGAGGAAAGTCTTAAAGTTAGAGATTATAAAAACGGAAATAGAGCTGTGAAATTTTTTAGTTTTCAGATAACTGAAAAATCGAAATATAAAATTTCAGTTCATAATTATGAAGATATGGCTGTGTTTTATTCAATGATAGGAAGTAATCCATTTAGTATTTTGAATTTATTGAAAAGGCTTTATGGAATAAAAAGAAAACAGCTTTTTTTAGATGAAATTGAAATATTAATCAATTAACCTATAGAAAAAGGCGTAAGATTTAATTCTTACGCCTTTTTTAATTTTATTATCTCATTTTAATTAGAATCTACTATTTAAAATATCTTCAGTCACAATATCAGAATGTAGTAAATCTTCCATTTTCTTTGTCATGCGCTGTGCTTCTAATGCATAACCGAACATTTTTTTCTCGTAATCGGCGATTGCTTCATCAATGGTTTCAAATTTTGCGTTGGTTAAGTTTTGGGTTAAATGAAAAGCATCAAATAATCCCATATTTACGCCTTCGCCAGCAAATGGAGGCATTAAGTGAGCTGCGTCGCCAACAAGCGTAATGTTTGAATGTTGTTTCCAAGGTTCTTCTAAAGAAAATAAACGCAATGGCAAACCAGAAAATTCAGTCGAAGCAGCAAAGAATTTTTTGTAATCATCGTTCCAGTTTTTAAAAGTTTCATTTAAAAAAGCAATCACTGTTTTATCATCTTCAAAGTTGATTCCGTGATTTGAAATCCAATTTTCATCTGCTTTAAAAGAAACTCCAAAATGAACAGAACCGTCGCGCATAGTGTGGGTATAAAACATTTTGTGTTCGCCCATTGCCATTACATTTCCGTTTCCGTATTTCGGCTTAAATTCAGGATAATCTTGATCAGGATTTACAATTTCTCCCTGAATAATGTAGGTTCCAGAAAGCTGAGGTTCTTGATCGCTTACAAATTTTCTAGCGTTAGATCTTCCTCCATTTGCCACAATAACAAAATCTGCAGTTGTTTTTGTACCGTTTTTAAATTCTAAAACATATTGATTTTCTATTTTTTCGATATTAACTAGTTGACTATCCCAAATAACTGTACCTTCTTTGAGGTTGTCCAACATAATTTTTCTAAGATCATTTCGGTCAATTTCTGGACGCGAAAAAGCATTGGTTTCATCTGGCATTTCATCAGAAGTAATGTTTCCGTCCATATTAGCCATTTTCTCGCCAGTTGGTCGAGCATATTTGTAGAATTCATCCATTAAACCTGCCTTCTGAATCGCAAACTGTCCAGAATCTGAGTGAATATCAAGAGTTCCGCCCGAAGTTCTAGCTTGTGCATTAATGTCTCTTTCGTAAACTGTGACATCAGCACCATTAATTTGAAGAATTCTAGCTGTAGTCAGCCCAACTGGACCGCCGCCAATAATGGCAATTTTTTTATTTTCTATAATTGAAGTTTTCATTTTATTTAAATTAATATTATTGAAATTGCTCTGCCACTTGCACAGAGTGATAAAGTATTGAGAATTTAGAATTTAGAACTTGGAATTTAGTTTTTGGAGTTTGCCTTTAGGTTCCAGGATTGGAATTTGGGATTTGGAATTTGGGATTTGGAATTTGAAATTTATTTAAGGAGTCAACGCTTTTAAAACCAGATTAAAAGCTTCATTTTTAATTTCTTCTTTAAGAACAAAAGATTTTCCAGACATTGATTTTCCGTCTCTGTGAAATTCTAAAAGAGAATAAAGCGAACCGTAAGCAATACTCCAAAAGACTTCATAAGGAACAGAAATAAGTTCTTTTCTTTCAATCGCCGAAAGCATAAACTCAGTCATCATTTGTTTGTATTCTCCTGTCACTTCTTGTATGATTGCATCGCCGTAAGTAGAATGTTTTAAAAGCTCTAAACAAGTCGCTTGAAGTGTAAAATTTAAATTGAAGTAAATACGGTTTTC
The DNA here is from genome assembly GCF_025717045.1 of Flavobacterium sp. SH_e. GTDB lineage: Bacteria > Bacteroidota > Bacteroidia > Flavobacteriales > Flavobacteriaceae > Flavobacterium. The sequence goes on along the minus strand of NZ_JAOVZN010000008.1, from coordinate 531,877 downwards.
CCATTGCATTCGCAATCCATCTTTAAAAGTCATTTCAGCAGAAAATCCGTCAAACATTTTGTCGAAGAATTTTTTGCCAATTTCAATTCCGATTTTTTTGATCAAATCCTCTTTGTCTGAATAATAGATATAAAGTGTGGCTACAGAAATGCCACATTCCTTAGCCAAACGGTTCATTCCAAAACCTTCCACACCTTGATTTACAATCATTTCGATTGCTTTTTGCTTTACAATTTCTTCTTTATTAATATCTCTTGTTCTCATAATTCTAACTAATTATGACGCAAAGATATAAATAATAAATGAACGATCGCTTATTTATGCGTATTTTTTTGATATACTAAGGTTCTAAGATGCTGAGGTGCTAAGTTTTTTAGGTTCAGAGGTGCAAAGAGGCAAAGAGACAAAGGTTCAAAAAGTCATGGGTTTGAAAATATGAATTGCCTCCAGCTTTAGCTGGAGGTTTTAAAAAAGGACAAAGAGAAGGACTTTAGCCAAATTTTATATTTAAAAGCAAATAAAAAAAGCTGAAACGATATTATATCATTTCAGCTGATTTTGTATTTGAAGTATATTTTACAAAGTTTTTGTTGGCTCGGCTTCTCTTAAGTTTTGGTTTTCTAAAATTTCTTTTAAAAATGGTTTTACCTCAGTTTCAATTTCAGATACCGGAATATTTAAAGCTTCTGGATCTGAAGCCAATTGAAGCCACGGTTTTGGTCCGTCAAAATTATAACTTCCAAAAACGATTACAGGCGTACCTTTTACTTTTACATTTTCCTTGTCTTTCAGAATCCATTCGTCAGCAAATTTGTAAAGGTATTTAGCGTCTTTTTCTAATAATCGCAAACAAGAATGTGATGCGGGATATCCAGGCAAATCGTATTCATGAAAACCAACGCCGAGTTTATTTTCGATGTTAAAATTCCATTTTAAGTCCCACTCGTCATTAAATGTGCTTGTTGTTTTTTCTGCTTTCCAGTTGGTAAAAAATAATCCCGTCGGCGTAGGATCTTTTTTTCTTCCCATATTAGTTGGTCCTGTTCTAACTAATTCGCCATTTTCGTAAGCCGCAAAAGTTTGGGTCGGATAAGAAAAAAGAATAATTTTTGAAACTTCTTCTAAAGCCGAAACATGAAGCGGAAACGGAAGATAATAAACCAAATCTCCGCTAAAATCTGCTGGAATTACAACAGAATCTAATTTCTTAAAATTAGCTTTATCTGTTCGGTTTAAGGCGTAAACAATATCCATTTTTGAGCTGTCGGCTTCATTAAGCTTCAGCCATTCTTTGGTTTTTTCTACTTGGTAAGAAACGGTTTCTGGTTTTTTATATTCAATTACTTTCTTTTTCTCTTTTTTGTTTTCAGTCAATGTTATCGTATCGGTTTTTTTGCAAGAACCTAATAAGACTAACATTAATAAAAGTAGGGCGTTTGCTGTGTAATATAACTTTTTCATAGGTCGTATTTTTATGAAAATAAAGTTACGATTGTGATAGCTGAAAAGGGTTACATAATTTTTGGAATTGGTTTCGGGATTTTCATTTTGCAGATAATACTAAACAGTGACTTTATTTTTGATCTATCAATTTTATTGTATAAATATACTGAGTATCTCTATTTTGCATAAAATCTTCAAATGTCTGTAAAATTTCATGATCTGGAATTATTCCTCTTCCAAAAATTTGATTTGCTTTTTTGGGAACATCCTGCTCTAGATTTACAATAGAAAACTGCGTTTTGATTTTGGTGTTTGGTAACTCGTATTCAATAGGAGTGTGGCCGTTGTGCCCGTAATATCCACCCATAGTTTCTTCGCCAATTACAATTGCATTTGTGTTTCCAGCCACAAGTGAAGCAAATAAAGATCCAGCTGAAGCAATTCTCGGACTAATGAGCATATAGATTTGCCCTTTGAAACGGTTTTGATTAGGTTGTAATAATGGGTTGAATTTTTCGTCTTGATAATATTTTCCTTTTTCCAATTTTGTAAATTCTTCTATTAATTCATCTTCAAAATCTTTTAGTTCTTCCTGTTGTCTTTTAGCATCGGTTTCTTCGTAAACGAAATAATTGGGAAATGGTATTTTCTGAAAATTTACATAAGCTGAAGCATTTTCACGATAAGCTTTTTTTGTCAAATAAGAGAAAGTCACAATATCGTTAGGATCGGTGCCGCCGCCATTGTTTCTTACATCAACAATCAAGTTCTTTATCTGATTATTTTTGGAAAGATAATTAAAACAGCTATCCAGATATTTTTTGTACGCCAGATGTTCTTTGTGTTTTGCATTTCGACCAATTACAAAAGTATGAATTGAAAGTAGTGCAGTATTATCTGAAATTACTTTAAACGAATATTTCTCCTTTGCACGATTGTATTGTAGACTATCAACGGGAAGCGAATGCCTTTTTTTGAAGTTTTCTTTCCGAATTTCATTTGAAACAGGATAAATAGTTTTGGTCAGTTTTTGAGTTTGATTTGGAAGAGAATATTCCACCAAAAAGCTTTTTTGAGAACCATATTCCATTTGGAAATATTTGGAGAAAGAACTTCCAATTCCAATCGATTTTCCAGTAATGTTATAACCGTCAGTTGTGTAATATTTGTAGAGAGATAAAAGCAGTTTTTGGGTTGCAATGCCATTAATGCTATAAATTTGAGAGCCCAGCGGAATTTCTGAATTTTCAAAATTAAGAATCAATAGATTCTCTATAAGTTTTACAGGATATGGAAAGAAAACATTTCCTGATGAATATTTCTTTTCAAAATCATAAGGAAGTGTTGTGTCATTGTGCAGACTTCCTTCAAAATCGGTTATCTGAAGGATTATTTTGTAGAATTCAATAAGTTCTTTTGGCTCATTAATTTGCGAAAAAGCCCAAGAATAAATACTGTCAATCTGTTGTTTTGTTCTGTATTTATAAAGTCCTGAATTAGCTTTTTCTCTTATTTCTCTAAAGATGGTTAAATCTTTTTTGAGTTTTTCTGCTGGCCATTTTTCGCTTTGTGAAAAAACAAATAATGGCAAAAGTAAAATCAGTACTATTTTAGATTTGAGCATTTTAGATCGTTTTGTTAATCTAAAATACTCAAAAAACTTTTAAATCAATCCTTTTATTTTGGCATGTTGCAATAACATAATCGTTTTAGCATCTGAAATTTCTCCAGATTCGATCATGGAATAAGCTTGATCAAAAGTAAATTCTAAAACCTCAATATTTTCTTGTTCAGCATCCAATCCGCCACCTTCACTAACTTTCATATTTTCGTCGTATTCGCCAACAAAAAGATATAGAATTTCTGTTACAGAACCTGGTGACATATAAGTTTCGATTACTTTTTGCACCTTGCTTAAACGATAGCCAGTTTCTTCTTCTGTTTCTCGAATTATAGCTTGTTCGGCATTGTCTTTATCTAAAAGTCCGGCGCAAACTTCAATCATCATTCCAGATTTATTTCCGTTAAGATAAGTCGGTAAACGAAATTGTCTGGTTAGTATAACTGTTCTTTTAGAAGTATTGTAAAGTAATATTCCAGCGCCATTTCCACGATCGTATACTTCACGAATGTGCGATTCAACAGGCTGATTTTCTTTTTTATAATTAAAAGTTACTTTGTTTAGCAGATACCAATTGTCTGATAATAACTTGGTTTCTGTAATCTCAATTTCAGGATTTTTTCTCATGTCAGTAGTAAATAGTCAAAAAAAAAACGCTCTGAAAATCAGAGCGTTTAAATGTATTATTTTGTTATTGTTTGCTTTCTATCTGGTCCAACCGATACAATTTTGATTGGCACTTCGATTTCTTTTTCAATAAACTCAATATATTCTTTTAGCTCAATTGGCAATTGATCGTAAGTTGTTAATCCAGTTAAATCTTGCTTCCATCCTTTAAACTCTTTGTAAATTGGAGTAACATTTTCTGGCTCAATGTTGTAAGGGAAGTGAGAAATGTTTTGACCTTTGTAGTTGTATTCAGTACAAACTTTTAAAGTTTCAAAACCAGAAAGAACATCACCTTTCATCATCATTAACTGAGTAACTCCGTTAACTTGAACTGCATATTTTAAAGCAACAAGGTCTAACCATCCGCAACGTCTTTGTCTTCCTGTTACAGAACCAAATTCGTTACCCACTTTTGCCATTGTAGCACCAACTTCGTCAAAAAGTTCAGTAGGGAAAGGTCCGCTACCAACACGTGTAACGTAAGCTTTAAAAATTCCGTAAACTTCTTTGATTTTGTTAGGAGCAATTCCTAAACCTGTACAAGCTCCAGCAGCAGTAGTGTTTGATGAAGTTACGAAAGGATAAGTTCCGAAATCAACATCTAGTAAAGATCCTTGAGCACCTTCGCAAAGAATAGATTTTCCAGCTTTTTGAGCTTGATGCATGTATTCTTCACTATCAATGAAATCTAATTTTTTTAATTCTTCAATAGCTTCGAAGAATTCTTTTTCTAATTCAGCTAAATTATATTGAATAGCAACATCATGAAAAGCAATCATTGCTTCATGTTTGTCAGCTAAAGCTCTGTAACGCTCTTTGAAATCTTCTAATTCGATATCTCCAACACGTAAACCATTTCTACCGGTTTTGTCCATGTAAGTTGGTCCAATTCCTTTAAGAGTAGAACCAATTTTTGCTTTTCCTTTAGAAGCTTCAGAAGCTGCGTCAAGCAAACGGTGAGTTGGTAAAATTAAGTGTGCTTTTCTAGAAATAATTAATTTACTTTTGATATCAAGGTTGAATTTCTCCAAACCTTCAATTTCTTTTTGGAAAACTACAGGGTCAATTACAACTCCATTTCCGATGATATTTACTGAGTTTTTATGAAAAATTCCAGAAGGAATCGTTCTTAGTACGTGTTTAATTCCGTCAAATTCTAGTGTATGTCCTGCATTTGGTCCTCCTTGGAAACGTGCAATAATATCGTAATTTGAGGTAAGTACGTCAACAATTTTTCCTTTACCTTCATCTCCCCATTGTAATCCTAGTAATAAATCTACGGTCATTCTGTTTTAATTTGCGTTGAGGCAATCTAAGTTGCCCTACTGATTATGTAGTTAATTTTCTTTTTTTTATTTTTTTTTGAAAAGTCTAATTTGAAAAGACTATGAATTTGAGTTTTGCTTTTTGTTTCCGTAGAAATAAAGCGAGTGATTTGTAATTTCAATATCAAAAATTTCTTCAATAGTCTTTTTGATGGTTTGAATTCTTGGATCGCAAAATTCGATTACCTCACCAGAATCTGTCATAATGATGTGATCGTGCTGTTTATCAAAATATGATTTTTCGTAGTAAGCCTGATTTTGTCCAAATTGATGTTTTCTAACCAAAGCGCAGTCCAACAATAACTCAATCGTGTTGTATAAAGTAGCTCTACTTACACGATAGTTTTTGTTTTTCATTTTGATATAAAGGTTTTCTATATCAAAATGCTCTTCGCTATCGTAAATTTCCTGAAGTATAGCATAACGCTCAGGAGTTTTGCGATGCCCTTTTTGTTCAAGATATAGTGTAAAAACATTTTTTACAATTTCTTGATTCTTAGTGTTGTCAGTTGAAATAAGTGTCATATCCGGCAAAGATAATTTTTTATTTTTAATGAATAAAAGTTTCGGGTTTAAAGTTTCGTTACAAAATTCTTATAGTTTCCCTAAAAAGTTAGGTTCTATACTCTCTGGTAACCTTGTCGACCCCATCAATTTTTTTAATTGCGCTAATCATTTTTTTCAAAATCGTATTGTTTTTAACAATTACGGCAACTTGTCCGTGGAAAATTCCAGCGTCTGTACTAAGCGAAATACTTTGAATATTTACGCTCATATTGTTTGAAATTACTTTTGTCAATTGGTTGGTAAGTCCTAAAACATCCATTCCTGTAATATTGATAATGGCTTTGAATTCCTCTTGTGAAGAATCAATCCATTTGGCACTCATAATTCTATAAGCATAATTAGACTGCATTCCAATTGCGTTCGGACAATCTTTTTTGTGCACTTTTATTCCTTCGTTAATGGTAACAAAACCAAAAACATCGTCCCCTGGAATTGGGTTACAGCATTGTGAAAGCTTATAATCTAGTTTGTCATGTTCTGTTCCAAAAACCAGCATGTCATAATTGCTGCTAATGACTGGTTTGTGAATATCTTCGTCTGCGGTATCTTTTGTTCGTTTAATTTTATTTTTAAAGAAATTAATAAACGAATTGCTTTTCTGCGCCGCAAAATCTTTTAATTGCTGATTTTCAATCGCACCAATTCCAACTCTATAAAATAAATCTAAACTTGTTTTTAGTTTAAAGAAGTTAACTAACTCGTTTGTTACCTGTTCATTGAACGTAACTTTTAAATGTTTTAATTTTCTAACAAGTAATTCTTTTCCTTCTTCTGCAATTTTTTTAGTGTTCTCGTTAAGAACGTTTTTAATTTTATTTTTAGCTCTCGAAGTTGTTACGTATTCTAACCAGTTTACTGTTGGTTTTTGGTTTGGAGAAGTAATAACTTCGACCTGGTCACCGCTTTTTAGTTCGTAATTTAATGGAACTAAACGGCCATTAACACGAGTTCCGCGAGTTTTAATTCCGATTTCAGAGTGAATACTAAAAGCAAAATCAAGAGAAGTGGCGCCTTTTGGCAGCGATTTGATTTCTCCTTTTGGTGTAAAGATGAAGATTTCTTTTGAATACAAATTCATTTTGAAATCTTCCACAAAATCAACCGCGTTAGTTTCTGGATTTTCTAGTGCTTCACGAAGTAAATTCAACCAAACATCTAAACCACTTTCTTCGCTTGCGCCATTTTTGTATTTGTAATGTGCTGCATAACCTTTTTCTGCAATTTCGTCCATACGTTCGCTTCGAACTTGAACTTCAACCCAGCGTCCTTTTGGGCCCATTACGGTGATGTGAAGTGCTTCATAACCAGTTGATTTTGGTGATGAAATCCAATCACGCAAACGGCTCGGACTCGGTCTGTAATGATCCGTTACGATCGAATAAATTTTCCAAGCTATGAATTTTTCTTCCTGTGGAGAAGCTTTGTAAACAATTCTAAGCGCGAATTTGTCATACACTTCATCAAAAGTTACGTTTTGAGCACGCATTTTTCGACGAATAGAATAAATCGATTTTGGTCGACCTTTTATGATATAATCTACGCCTTCGTTATCTAAAGATTTTTTCAAAACATCCGAAATATCTTTGATATAAGCATCTTGCTCTTCTTTAGTTTCACGAATTTTACTTACGATATCATCGTAAACTGCTGGTTCAGTATATTTTAATCCTAAATCTTCTAGTTTAGTTTTAATGTTATAAAGTCCCAAACGGTGAGCTAGAGGAGCATAAATGTATAAAGTTTCAGATGCGATTTTAGTTTGTTTGTATTCCGCCATCGAATCCATTGTCTGCATGTTATGCAAACGATCGGCCAATTTGATTAAAATTACACGGACATCGTCGTTCAATGTCAGAATCATTTTTCTGAAATTCTCCGCTTGCATTGAAGCATTTAAGTCTTTTTGAACCAATGAAATCTTAGTAAGTCCTTCAACTAATTGAGCTACTTTCGGATTAAACAAACGTTCAATATCTTCAACGGTAATTGGAGTATCTTCAACAACATCGTGAAGTAAGGCCGCAGCGATAGAGGTCGCTCCCAGACCAATTTCTGAGGCAACAATTTTTGCAACTGCAATAGGATGAAAGATATACGCCTCACCAGATTTTCTTCTCTGTTCTTTGTGCGCATCTACGGCAACATCAAAAGCTTTTCGAATTAATTTTTTGTCGGTTGGGCTTAAAGTTTGGTAACTTATTCGTAGTAATTCTTTGTATTCCTGCGCAATAGCTTTGTTTTCTTTTTCTATATCTATTTCTGTCATAACGGCATAGTTCAAGTACTAAAAATAAGAATTAGTTTGAACATACGCAAGGCTTTGCCATTGTAGATTTTATAGTGCAGATTTTAGATTTTTGCAGGAATAAATTCCAAAAAGAGCGAAGCGATTTTTAGAAAATCTAAAATCTAAAATCTAAAATTAGAACCCTCTTTGTCTTTTAGCCTCAAAAATTAAAATAGCGGCTGCAACAGAAACATTCATACTGTCAATTTCGCCTTGCATTGGAATAATAATGTTTTGAGTTGCATTATCACGCCATTCTTGCGTTAAACCTGTTGCTTCTGTACCAACAACCAAAGCAGTTGGAGAGGTGAAGTTTTGAGTGTGATAGGAAGTTGAATTTTGTAAAGTAGCGCTATAGAAATTGATCTTTTTTTCTTTCAAAAAAGCAATAATTTCTGTAGTTGTTCCAGTTGCAATTTGGTTGGTAAATAAACATCCAACGCTTGAACGAACAATATTCGGATTGTATAAATCGCTTTTCGGATTGGCGATTAAAACAGCATCTAACTTGGCAGCATCTGCAGTTCGTAAAACAGCACCAATATTCCCTGGTTTTTCTAAAGATTCTACCACTAAAATCAACGGGTTTTCGGATAATTTTAAATCAGATAATTTTAAGGATTTGCTTTTAGCTACAGCTAAAATTCCTTCTGTCGTATCGCGATAAGCCAATTTTTGGTAAACTTCTTTGTTGATTTCTATAATCTGAAATGGATTTTTAATTAGTCTATTGATTTCAGATTCAGAAACTAATTCAGGTAAAAATAAAACCGTTTCGATTTCGTAACCTCCTTTTATAGCTAATGAAATTTCTCTTAAACCTTCAATCAAAAATGTTCCAGTTTGTTTTCTGGCTTTGGATTTTTCCTGGAGTAAAACCAAAGATTTGATAAACGGATTTTGAATTGAAGTGATTTGTTTCATTTTTTTAAGGCTCAAAGTTGCAGAGGGGCAAAGGTACAGAGTTTTTTTCTTCCTGCAAGCCATAAAAATAACCACGAATTCACGAATTATTTTTTTCTGCTAAATAGTGAAAAAAATATTAAAAATTTGTGAATTCGTGGCTAACTAAAATTATTCCTCAGTAGAATTATTTTCTTCTAAAAGAGCTGTTTCTTCAGCAGGTTTTGTAACTACTTGGTCTTTGTTTCCAAAAAGAAATTTCTTTATTGCTGCAAAAGCCGCTACAATTCCGATTACAATAAACTTTCCGAATTTTGCCAAAATAGCAAAGAAACCAACTTTAGCCAATACTTTTCCTGCAACTAATCCGCCAATAGTCCATGCGGCAACGGTGTCTGTATCAGCGTCAAAATCTAAGTATTTATTTCCTTCATCAAACTCAACACTTTTGATGATTCCTGGAATACTTGCTTTTACTTCTGCTAATTGATTTACACCAGCAACAGCAGAAATATTATACATTCCTTTTCTTCCTAAAACCCTTAAATCGTAATTTAAAGTGTGTTCTTTATCTTGACCGAATTGTAATTCTTTTGCCCAATGAAGCACTTTTAAATTGTTGTCATAGAATGGAGTAGAAGCCCACCCGATCAATTGAACCTCAGGATAACCCGCCTTTTTTCTTTCTTCGTTTTCTGTCGCTACATCTTCCTTCATGGTTTTCAGAAGATCTGTATAATCGATATCATCTGCATCATCATCTTTTACATAACCATCTCCTTGATAGCTAATTACAAACATCCAGCTATCAGCATGAGTAACGCCTTTTCCATCTGGAACAAGTGATCCTAGAATCGATTTGTCTTCGGGATTTCCCCATAAATTGCTCAGTACATTTTGGGTTTGTTCTCCATTTAAAAATTTAAATCCTTTAGGAACATTCAAAGTTCCGTTGCCTTCAGTAAGTGTAATTTTTCCTGTTTCGTAGTTAAAAGATTTTTCAATTTTATCATAATAAGCTCTGAGAGTATCAGGTTCTTGGGCGATCATTTTGGTAATTGAAATCGTCCATAGTAAAAGAAATAATAAAGGTTTTTTCATTTTGGGTTGGTTGGTTAAAGATTAATTATTTATGGTTTTTGGTTGCTTTGTAATAATTCTGAAACTTCTTTTTCTACAGGGTGCGAGGTTTTAAAATCATAACCCATCAATTTTGCTAAAGTTTGAGCAAATTGTTTTTGATAGAATTGAGCTTCAGTTTTGATTTCGCCTTTTGGGGCAATTTCTGGACCCATTGAAGCAAACCAAATTTCAGATGCTCCTGGAACATCAGAGCCATGATCTGTCCATTGCGATTTTACTTTGTCGCCACGACCGTGATCTACTGTTATAAATATGGTTGTTTTGTTTTTGTATTGAGGATCATTTTGAACAAAATTCCAGATTTCCTGAATCCATTTATCTACTTGATTTGCAGCATCGAGATACGATCTGTAATCTCCGTGATGCGCCCATTCGTCGGTTTCACCGTAGGCGATGTATAATACTTTTGGCTTTTTGGTTTTTAGTTCATCTAATGCTTGATAATGTGTAAAAACATCTAAACACTCATCTTCATGAAAAGGTTTAAATGAATTGTCACGCATTTCATTCAGCAATTTTTGAGCTGCTGTTGGTTTGTTTCCGCCCACTTTATCAAATGCAGAAATGACAGGAAAACCACTTCTTTCTTCATTTAAAATTCGGTCAAAAGCATCCCAAGCTCCAAAAGCTGCAACTTTGCCTTTTAATTTAGCCTGCTGATTTAAAAACTCTAAAACATTGACATTTGGATTAGGTTTATAGCCATTTGAGTTAACCTGAAGATCAACATTTCCAGTCATGATTTCGCTATAACCAGGATAACTAAACCAATACGGATTGGCAACATCGACTTTGTTTCCTAAATCTCGATTTCCATAAATCTGTCCTCTTGAGGCAATTTCCGACCAGAAAAAAGGCATTAATTTTTTACGAGATTCTTTTACATCTAGATTCCCGTATTTTTTATAAATATAAGCGCTGTCTCCCTGATTAAATTTTTTATCATTGGCAATTGCTGCATCTACTCCTTTAAAAACTTCCTGCCATCTAAAACCATCTGTAGTGATAATAATGATGTTTTCTGTTTTTTGTGCTTGAGATTGAACGCTTAATAAAATGAACAGAATTAGGATTGCTTTTTTCATTGCTTATTAGTTTGAAATAGAATTCAAAACTAATTAATTTAATCAAGCAATTTTTACGGGATTACGTAAGGTAACTATAAATTAATAATAGATAAAAAGCTGATAAAAGCCAATATAGGAAAAAGAAGGTTTCATATAACCATTTTACTTTTCCCTAATATTTAACACTAATAATATCCTTTATTTTGTTGGCTTAGCCCAAAACAAATTTGGATTATTTGTCTTGTAATTTGTAGTTTTTACGTTTGTTTTAGTATTCGTAGACTCTGATTTTTGTGGAGTTTGCTCGATTCCATCTAAAGGTAATAGTTCAACATATGCAATCTCTTTTCCGTCTTTTGCAGTTTCAGTATCGTATTCGCTGTAAACAGGAGTTTTTAGCCTATATAGATTTTTAGCCATATAAGTTTCTAAGTAATATTCTTTAGTCTGCGTTGCTTTGTTGTTCCAATTTGCTTCTGGATTTAAAATCAATGTTTTACCATTAATTAATCTTTCTCGTACTTCTTGAATTCCAAGTAATTCTCCTTTCTCATTCATAACATAAGCATCGAAAGTTGGATCGATCCAAATCCATTTTTTAAATTCGTTGCTGTAAACCATATTAATTACATGGCAATCATCAAAATCAGTTTCCTTTGGCATGCAGGTAATATATCTGGATTTTATGCCCATAGCTAAATAACATTCATTAAGAATTGTTGACATCATTCTGCAGTTAAGACCTCGATTTTCGGTTTTACAAATTTTAATTAAATCAATTGCATTTTTTAAATCTGGATTATAACTAGCTCCATCGTGTCTGATTATTTTATGCACCCAATGCAGTAAATTAAGAATTTGAGAAGTTTCACTTCCAGTTCCAGCAATTGAATCTAATTTTAAATCTTTTCTAATTTTCATTAGGTTTGGATTCTCGATTGGTTGATAAGTGAATTCAGGAATAAAACGATTGTCAGAGTAGTTATATTTGGCCGCTTTTTTTAGTATTTCTAAACGAGATATAGCGGCTTTATACTTGATCTGTGTATGAGCTTTTACAGAATCATTAAGTAAAATCACAAAATCAAATTGAGTGTTTTTTTTAATTTTTACAGAGATAGAATCTTTATCAGTAATAAAAGTGACTTTTTTTCCTAAAGATGATGTTTCGTATACATCAGGATTTAGTTCAGGAGAAATGTTCCAAGATTGTTTTTTATATACTTCACCGTCTCTAATATCAAGTTTTTTTGATACTGCTTTTATAGTTGGAATATTTTGTTGACTTATAACTAGCTGTACAAAAAAGCTAAAAAAGACAATAAGACTGATTTTTAATTTCATTTTTTGATTTTTGATTGAGAATAATATTTTGATTGAAATGGAAACTTGGTAATGAATAAACTATAAAATTCCTCTAGATTTAATCTCCAGATATTTGTTGATTGCGTCAAGCGTAAGATTTTCTGGCTGCGTCAAAACCGAATGTATTCCGTATTTCTTCAATTCGTTTACGATTAGTCGTTTTTCGAACATGAATTTTTCGGCAATAACTTTGTCGTAAACTTCCTGAATAGTAGTTGTTTTTTTATTGATGATGGAGTTGAGTTCAGTATTTTGAAAGAAAACCACAACCAGCAAATGGCTTTTTGCAATTCCTTTCAAATAAGGTAATTGACGATTTAAACCATCCATTGTTTCAAAATTGGTGTACAGAATTATTAAACTTCTCTGATTGATGTTTTTCTTAATATCAACATACAATCGGCTGTAATCACTTTCAAAAAAATCTGTTTTGATATTGTATAAAGTTTCAAGGATTTTCTGCATTTGAGAACCTCTTCTTTCTGCAAAAACTCGGTTTTCTACTTTTTTAGAAAAAGAAAAAAGTCCAGCTTTATCTTGTTTTTTAAGAATCACATTAGATAAAACCAAAGAGGAATTAATAGCATAATCTAATAAACTTAATCCGCCAAAAGGCATTTGCATGACGCGGCCTTTGTCGATTGCCATATAAACCGACTGTGATTTTTCGTCCTGAAACTGATTCACCATCAAAGAATTTCTCTTTGCGGTAGCTTTCCAGTTTAAAGTTCGCAAATCATCACCTTGAACATATTCTTTAATTTGCTCGAATTCCATTGTATGCCCAATTCGGCGTATTTTTTTAATTCCGTATTGAAACAGATTATTAGAAAAAGCAATTAAGTCGTATTTTCTTAGCTGAATATAAGAAGGATACGTTGGAACCATTTGATTATTATCAAAAGAAAATCTTCTAGAAATCAGTCTTAAAGGCGAAGAAACATAAACATTCAAAGAACCGAAATAATATTCCCCGCGCTGTGTTGGGCGAAGATCGTAACCAATTTCTTTTTGTGTTGCAGCTTTTATGGTTTTTACAATCTTGAAGTTGCGAACTTGAAATTGAAACGGAATTTCATCAATAATCTTTACCGAAACAGGAAAATTATAGTGATTCCTTAAATTGATTTTGATCGGATTTAAATCTCCATTTGATAATTTTTCAGGAGTAATTCTTTCAGCTTCAAGTCCTGTTCTTGCCAAATACAAAAGCAAAATGTCAAGTCCCAAAAAAGTAACTAAACCCAAAACAAGCAGCCAAACTGCATTATACATATTTGGAAAAATAAATGCACAGATAAACAATCCTATAACGCCTATTAGCACATAGAAAAAGAAATTGTTTAGATATAGACTTTTTATGAATTTCATTTTTTTTAGTTTTCAGTCTCAGTTTTCAGTCTCAGTTTTCGGTCTCAGAATAACTGTAAACTGAGACTGCGACTGAAAACTAAAACTATCTAGGTATTTCTACCGTTTCAATAATCTGTTTAATGATTTCTGAACTTGTAATGCCTTCCATTTCGCGTTCTGGAGCAACAATTACACGGTGCTGTAAAACAGGAATTGCAGCTTCTTTAATATCTTCTGGTGTAACAAAATCACGTCCGCGGATCGCAGCGAAACCTTTTGAAGCGTTCAAAATAGCGATTGAAGCACGTGGCGAAGCCCCTAAATATAAAAAGGCATTTTCGCGCGTATTTACTACAATTCGAGCAATGTATTCTAATAAATTCTGTTCTACTCTAATTTGTTTAACCAAACCTTGATATTCTTTGATTTCTTGAGAAGAAAGAATGGTTTTAATAGCATCTAATTTTCCGTGATTTTGTAATGAATGTTCTCTCTGAATGATTAAGATTTCTTCATTCAATTTTGGATAATCAATCGTAATTTTAAAAAGAAAACGGTCCAATTGCGCTTCAGGCAAACGATAAGTTCCTTCCTGTTCTACTGGATTTTGAGTTGCAATAACCAAAAATGGCGCTTGTAATTGATAAGCAGAACCGTCAATTGTAATTTGGCGTTCTTCCATAACTTCAAAAAGTGCAGCTTGTGTTTTTGCTGGAGCACGGTTAATTTCATCAATTAAAATCAAATTAGAGAAAATTGGCCCTTTTTTGAACTCAAATTCTGAGTTTTTCAGATTGAAAATAGAAGTCCCTAAAATATCAGAAGGCATTAAATCTGGTGTAAACTGGATTCTGCTGAAGTCAATATTTAAGGTTTTAGCCAATAATTTAGCCGTAATTGTTTTAGCAACTCCTGGAACACCTTCTAAAAGAACGTGACCATTTGATAAAATAGCAACCAAAAGCTGATCTACCATTTTGTGCTGACCCACAATAACTGTTTCGATTTCTTTTTTGATCGTGTTTACATGATCTAAAAGCGGTCCTAAATTAATTCTTGTTTCGAAATTCACATTTTCGTTTGTGATTTCGTTTGATGTTGTATTGATATCGTCCATAATTTGGTCTTTTATTTTATGTTTTTTTGCCACAGATTAGAAAGATTAAAATGATTTTATAAAAAACTAATCTGTGTTAATCCGTTTAATCTGTGGATAAATAAATTAATGTAAAATCTTTTCTATTGCCGTATTTATTCGGATAAGATCATCTTCGAGACTTCCGTGATAACTGTTTCGATGGTCATTAATTAATTGAATCAGTTCTCGAATGTCTTTTTCATCTTTTCCAGTTTTATAATGCAGTTTAGTTATAAAATCATCATCGAGTTTTGAAGTATCAAGCAAATAATCGGTTCTGATTTTTTCTAAAAAGTAAATAATTTTTTTGTCAATAATATTGGTATGATCGCCTTCTTGATAATATAAATTTCCAATTGTTTTAGTAAAATCAACCGTTAAATTCGGTAAAGGTTTTAGGATTGGCACAATACGTTGTTTTCGTTTTGCATTGAAAATCATAAAAATAAGAATTCCAATTAAACCTAAATACCAAGCTGACTTTAAAGCTGGCTGGCTCCAAATATAACGCAGTGGAGAACTAGAAATACGCTTATCGTTGAAGCTTTTATTGTACCAGAAAATGTTTCCTTTTGGAACATAAGACATGACATTTTCAGCGTACAAATAATGATCTTTTTTCAGCAAATTATAATTGGTAAAAGCAACAGGCTGAGTATGCAGATAGATATGACCATTTTTATATGGAACTTCAATAAAATTGATCTGTCTTTTGTTTTTATTGCTTGTTTGATAGCCTAAAACTTTTGTATTTAAAGTATCAATTTTAGAAAAATAATCACTTAAACCAGTATTGAAAGTGTATTTTTTGGTGCTAACTTTTTTATTTGCCATCCAAACCGAAATGCTTTCAGAAGGCATAAAATCTGTTTTTAATTCAATTTTTAAAGAATCTAGCAATGGTTTTGGAAATACTTTCATGCTTAAAAAAGCATTATTTCCGTGTGATACAAAGTATAAGATCTCAGTCATAGATTGATCGTCAATATTATTGACTTCAGAGATATTAATAAAAGTACCTTTAATTTTATATGTTTCTACACCTTCTGTTTCATCGTATTGAGAATCTAAATATTCGTATGGAGTTTCGATCGAGATTCTTTCTATTTTCTGCTTAAAGAGACCATCAGCTTCTTGATTAAAAACGTATAAACCAAACGGAATTTTATCTTCAACGGAGTACGTTGGAGTCCAGTCAATAGGTTTTGGCTGACCTTTGTCTACAAGTAATGTTATTCCGAAAATTAAAACCAGAATAGCAATGTATATTTTAACTTTATTATCCATTACCAAACGTTTTTAATGCTTTTTTAAATCTGTTTTCAGTCTTTCTAAATATGGCATCATCAATCTCAAATTCGCCGTACCAAATATAATTGTACAAATAAGAAAGATAGGTAAACTCTTCTTTATGAGCAGGATTTTGCAGTTCATACAAATAATCTGAGTTGGTTTTTTCGATATCCCATTCAATATAATTGTGCTGTGCCATTACTTTTAAAAGCCATAAATAATAATATCTTACAGCAATTCTTTTTTCGCCAGCTTCAATACTTTCTTGAATTAGTTTTTCGAAATCTAAAAGATGAATGTTTTTTTCTGCGTCCGAATAAAACAGTGCTCTTTTATTGGCATTTTTTCCGAAAATCCATCTTCCTTCTTGTTTGGTTAAAGCTCTTGCTATAAAGTAAATAAGAACAACAACGACAAGAATTGCAATTATTCTAAATAAAATGGCAACAAAATTAAGAGATGTTTTTACGCTGCTGAAATTAAATAAACTAGCAAGTTGTCTTGCCAGCCAATGCATAAAATGGTCTAGCCAGCTTTTTTCAGGAGCTTTATATTCGTAGATAAATTCTTTGTCAGTATATTTTTTCTTGAAATTTTTCTCAAAATGCCTCGCCTCAACTGTCCCAGAATCGACTTTAATGTCTTTCTCAGTGTATTTAATTGTGGCAATTTTTGGCGGATCTACTTTAATAAGGGCATCTTGAGCCATAGAAAACCCACAACAGAAAAGAAAAGATAAAATAAAAAATAATCTTGTCATTACTTGGTCTTAAAGTTTTTCGGCGGTTAAAGAATGGATTTTTTTGTGCACAATAAAAGGATAAATGAGGTAATAAAACGAAATAATGGCAAGTGTAATCAAGATGATAAAACTGCTTAACCAATTTGGCATATCGATAGAATATCTTGTAATGAAACCTTCTAAAAATCCAGCACTTATCGTGAAAGGAAAAGTGCTTAAAAATATTTTGAAACTATTTTTGAAACCAATTTTAAAAGAATTTAATCTAGAAAAAGTTTTAGGAAATAGGATAGAAGCACCCAAAATAAATCCGGCAGTTGTTTCGATTACGATAGCGAAAATTTCCATAGAACCGTGAATCCAAATTCCGCGAACACTTTTCCAGAAAACACCTTGTTCGTAGAAAAAATATTGAAAAGACCCAAGCATAATACAGTTTTGGAGGAAAACATTAAAAGTTCCGATTCCTGCAAAAATTCCATAGAAATAACATTTCGCGCCAACAAAAAGATTATTTACCGTAATGCCAATAAAACTTCCCCAATTGCTTCCAGAACCATATACGGCCATAGGATTGCCTTTTTTGATATTTTCTAAAGTCATGTTTACGTATTCATCTCCTAAAATTAGGCGTACGAAATCACGATCATAACGAGCAGAAAGAGCACCAATTCCAACCGTAACAAAAAATAAAGCAAAAGCATAAACCAAATATCTTCTGTATTCGTAAACCAGCAACGGCACTTCAATTTTAAAAAAATCTAAAACTCGATTTTGATCCGTACGTTTGGTTTTATAAATCTTTTGATAAATCTGAGAAGCTAAATGATTTAAGTACACAACCGTTTTGCTTTTAGGGTAATACGTCTGAGCATACGACAAATCATTCATCATTTGAATGTACAAATTAGCTAATTCATCAGGATTTTTTTTAGCTTTACCAAAAATTGCCAGCTCAAATTCGAGCCATTTTTCTCTGTTTTGTTTTATAAAGGCGATTTCTCTCATTGCAGGCTAAAATATGAAATATGTCAGAATTATCTATTAATACGACACAAAATGTCAAAATAAATTTTATTGCTGCTTCCGTAGGTGAAAGACTCGGGGCTTTTTTTATTGATTTGTTCATTATAATCTGTTATATAACAGCTCTTTCCATCGTTATTTTTGACTGGTTTCAGTTAGATCGATTAATGGCTGGTTTGGATAATTGGTCACAAGGCGCGATTTTTTTAGTGCTCTATTCGCCAGTTATAGTTTATTCGTTGGTTTTAGAAAGTGTTTTTGAAGGACAGTCACTTGGTAAAAAATTAGTAAAAATTAAAGTCGTTAAAATTGATGGTTATCAAGCTGGTTTTGGCGATTATTTGATTCGTTGGTTTTTTAGAGTAATTGACTTTTTTACTCTTTGCGGACTTCCAGGTCTTATTAGCGTAATTACCAGTCAAAAATCACAGCGATTGGGCGATATGGCAGCGGGAACTGCAGTTATTTCTTTGAAGAATAAAATTAATATCAGTCATACTATTTTAGAAGAAATTGGCGAAGCTTACGTGCCAACTTATCCTTTGGTAATAAAACTTTCAGATAATGATATGCGTATTATTAAAGAAACCTATCAAAAAGCAGCGGCCAAAAATGATCATGAAGTCATTTATAAATTAGTTGCAAAAATCGAAAGTGTAACGGGTATTAAAAATCAATCAGGAAACAATAGCGATTTTATACGTGTAATTTTAAAAGATTATAATTTTTATACACAACACATGTAATCTTTTCTTTAAGGATTTGAAAATGTTTTTCAGCTTTTGCTGATAATTTTTTATATTTAACTGATTATTAGTTAGTACGGTTTAATTAAAAAATAAAACATGAAAAATCCGAAGCTTTTCTTTATTGTATTTTTGTTGCTTGCTACTTTTTTTGGTTTCGCTCAAGGCGGAAAAAAACTAGATAAAATTATAAAAAGAGATTATCAGATTATTGAATGTACAATTTCAAAAATGTCTGATAAAACTGTTGAATATTCACTTCCTGGAGAAACAATTCAGATTTCATTAGATGTTTCTCAAATTGCCAAAATCGATTTTGCAAGCGGAAGATCTCAAACATTTAATGTAAGCCCAACCAATAATTCTTCTTCATCTGCTTCGCCAACAATTACGGCATCTGAAATGAAGACCAATACCATAGCGGTACTTCCAGTTCCTTATTTAAATTCTGATACTCAGGAAAGTTCTGAAGAAATGGCAAAATTTGCACAAAATGACCTTTATAATAAATTGCTAGACAAATCTTCAAATATTTTACCGTTGACGGTTCAAGATTTAAGAACTACAAACAGTTTACTTCACAGCGCAGGAATAGATTATAAAAATATTGATGAAACCCCAATCGAAGATTTAGAGAAAATACTAGGCGTAGATAATATTGTAGCGGTAAAAGTTTCTTATACCATAAATTCAGGGACAACTGCAACTACTTATAACAGTGGAAATGCAAAAGTAAGCAACGATAACAAGAAAGTAAAAACCAATGATGTTTCGACGACAACATCCAGTACACAGGTTTATTATTACTATACCATATATTTTGACATGTATAAAGATGGTTCAAAAATCTATTCTCATACACGTAAACCGTTTCTGGCAGTAAAAGACGGCTGGATGGATTCGGTTACTTATTTATTAAAAAGAAGTCCGATTTATGTAAAAAAATAATGACTGTTTTTATGAGTTAGATTTGTTAAGATTATTCCTTACAACTTTGTAACTTTGATCTTTTGTAACTCATAAAAAAATGTTTCACTTACTTGATATTATTGGGACAATGGCATTTGCAATGTCTGGTGCTTTAACAGCAATGCACAAAAAACTAGACCCGTTTGGGGTTTTTATCATTGCATTTGTAACTGCAGTTGGAGGAGGAACGCTTCGTGATGTCTTAATAGGCAGAACTCCAGTAGGTTGGATGCGCGATATGCAATACGTTTATGTGATCATTTTAGGATTTTTTCTAGCGATTCTTTTTAGAAAAAGCTTCGATAAACTTCGAACTTCTTTGTTCCTATTTGATACAATTGGTCTTGGCGTTTTTACTTTAATTGGTCTCGAAAGAGGAATTGTAACAGGGCTTCATCCAGCAATTTGTATTGCATTAGGAACAATGACAGCTTGTTTTGGAGGCGTTATTCGTGATATTTTATGCAACGAAATTCCGAATGTTTTTAGAGAAGAAATCTATGCAACAATATGTATTTTCGGCGGAATCGTATTTTTTGGATTACGAAAATTAAATTTAAACGACGATATTTTATATTTAGTCACTTCGCTTGTTATCATTGTGATAAGATTAATGGCAGTTAAATACAAATGGCATTTAAAAGCATTCGATCATAAATAAGCATGAAATATAGCATTAAAAAATATTCTGAAAATGATTATTCAGTTTGGAACGATTTTGTCGCTCAGGCTAAAAATGCTACGTTTTTATTTCATCGTGATTTTATGGAATATCATAAAGATCGCTTTGAAGATTTTTCGCTTTTAGTTTTCGAACAAGAAAAACTTTGCGCTATTCTTCCAGCCAATAAAAAAGATAATTCCGTATATTCTCATCAAGGTTTAACTTACGGCGGATTGGTTTATAAAGAACAAACAAAACTTAAAACTGTCATTGAAATTTTTAGGAATTTATTGTTTTTTTTGAATGAAAATAATTTTGGCAAATTGCACCTCAAAACGCTTCCATCAATTTATCATTTAAAGCCAGCTGAAGAAATTTTATACAGTTTGTTTTTGGCAGAAGCAAAGTTAGTTAGAAGAGATTCTCTTTCTGTGATTGATTTACAGAAAAATAAGACAATTTCTAAAATTAGAAAAAGAGGATTAAAAAAAGCAATTTCTAACGAATTGATTATTAAAGAAGATAATCAGTTTGAATTATTTTGGGACAAAATTCTTATCCCGAATTTAGAAAAAACGCATAATGCAAAGCCAGTTCATTCAATCGATGAAATAAATACATTGAAATCACTTTTTCCTGAAAATATTCATCAGTTTAATATTTATAAAAAGGATGAAATAATTGGCGGAACAACTATTTTTGAAACAGAAAACGTTGCACATTGCCAGTATATTTCAAAAGATCCAAATAAAGAAGATTTAGGAAGCTTGGATTATCTTTTTCATTACTTAATTCACGATCGATTTTCAAAAAAACGTTTTTTTGATTTCGGAATTTCAAATGAAAATCAAGGCAAAAATCTGAATGAAGGACTAGCTTATTGGAAAGAAAGTTTTGGCGCGGGAACTATTGTACATGATTTTTACGAAATTGATACTGCCAATTATATTAAATTAGAAGACATTCTTATTTAAAAAACAGAACAACGATGATATCTTTTCTTGATCTAAAAAAAATAAATAAACCGTATGAAGCCGCTTTTCAGCAAAAACTGAAATCGGTTTTAGAAAACGGCTGGTATATTTTAGGAAAAGAATTGGAAACATTTGAAAAGGCTTTCGCCGAATATTGTCAATCTAAATATTGCATTGGAGTTGGAAATGGTTTTGATGCTTTAGTTCTTATTTTTAAAGGTTATATTCAGCTTGGGAAACTCAAAAAAGGAGATGAAGTTATCGTTCCTGCAAATACGTATATCGCGAGTATTTTGGCTATTTTACAAGCCGATTTAATTCCAGTTTTGGTCGAACCAAAATTAGAAACCTACAATATCGATCCCGATTTAATTCAGGAAAAAATCACATCAAAAACAAAAGCTATTTTGGCAGTTCATTTATACGGACAATTAGCCGAAATGCAGAAAATAAATGAGATTGTAGAAAAACACAATTTAATTGTCGTTGAAGATGCAGCACAATCGCATGGAGCAATTAGCAATCAACAATTAAGAATTAACAATTTAAGTTCGGCTTCCGCTTACAGTTTTTATCCAGGCAAAAATCTAGGATGTTTGGGCGATGGCGGAGCAATTACAACAAACGATTCCCAATTAGCAAAAGTGCTTTTTTCACTTCGAAATTATGGTTCTGAAAAGAAATATCACAACGAATACGTTGGTGTAAATTCGAGATTAGACGAGTTGCAGGCTGGTTTTTTAAATCTGAAATTGCCAAATTTAGATGCAGATAATGAAAAAAGAAGAGCCATTGCAAAACGATATTTAGCAGAAATCAAGAATGATAAAATTGTATTGCCTTTTTGGGATTTTTCTACTAATCACGTTTTTCATTTGTTTGTCATTCGAACCAAAAATAGAAAAGATTTACAGGAATATTTAACTCAAAATAATATTCAAACTGTTATACATTATCCAATTCCGCCGCATCAGCAAAAAGCTTTTTTAGAATGGAATAATTTGTCCTTTCCACTTACAGAGAAAATTCACAAAGAAGTTTTAAGTTTGCCAATAAGTCCAGTTTTAACACAATCGGAAGTAGATTTTATCATCAAAATTTTAAACCAATACTAATTGAATTTCTATAGAAAAATAATTCAAACGAGTTTGTTTAAGATTACATCTTTAAACAGTTTTAGTGTTGCTTTAAAAATCGGAATTGGATTAATTACTTCGAAAATATTAGCGGTTTTCGTTGGTCCAAGCGGAATGGCTTTGGTTGGAAATCTGCGTAATTTCTTGACTTCATTAGAAAATATTTCCACTTTAGGTTTTCAAAACGGAATCGTAAAATATACGGCTGAAAATGAGAAAACTAAAACCGAACTTCAAAAAATAGTTTCTACGGTTTTTATCAGTTTATTAGTTGTTGCGCTTCTACTAAGCGGAATTTTATTTTTTACAGCTTCTTATTGGAACCAGAAAATCTTTGGAAACAATACGGAATATTTAACTGTTTTTAAAGTCTTAGCTTTGGTTTTGCCAACTTACGGACTTTCTATTTTTTTAATAGCTGTAATCAATGGTTTGGGTAAATTTCAAAAAGTAATTTGGATCAACATTATCGGAAATATTATTGGTTTACTAATTTCAATTTTTCTGATTCTGCAATTCAAAACCTCTGGAGCATTGCTAGCAATTGTAATTGCGCCAGCTTTCTTGTTTTTTGTTACTTTTTATTTGGTTCAGAGAGATATTCAGTTTCTTCAAATTATAAAATTAGATTTCTTCGATTTTAAAATTTTAAAAAACCTTTCGTCTTATTCTTTAATGGCGTTTGTTTCGTCTGTTTTTGGGCCTTTTGTATTTCTTGCAATTCGAAATTATATTATTCATAATTTAGGAATTGAACAAGCAGGATATTGGGAATCAATGACGAGAATTTCGTCCTATTATCTCATGTTTGTAAGCACCATTTTGAGTGTTTATTTTCTGCCAAAATTAGCTAAAGCAGAAAATGATTTGGAAACAAAAAATATCTTTTTACAGTATTATAAATTCATTCTTCCAATCTTTATTTTGGCGCTCACTCTCCTTTATTTCATGAGATTTTTTATTATCCGACTGCTTTTTACAAAAGATTTTTTACCCGTAACCGATTTGTTTTTCTGGCAGCTTTTAGGAGATATTTTTAAAGTTTGTGCGCTTATTTTAGGATATCAGTTTTTTGCTAAAAAAAAGACTTCAGCATTTATTTTAACCGAATTATTTTCGCTAGTAGTTTTGTACTTTTTCAGTTTGTATTTTATTAAAATTTATGGAATTGAAGGAGTGGTGATGGGATTCGCGCTGGATAATTTTATTTACTTTATTCTATTGCTTTTTTACTTTAGATCTGTTGTTTTCAGACAACAATAATTAGAAAGAAGTTTTTTTACTTATTGAAATCGCAATTTTAATTCTAAAGGAATGTATTTTATAAAAAGCGAAATATCTAAAGTTCTATACGCTTTTTCCATTTCACAATGCAGCCTCTTTAAAAGAGCTTTATTTTCTTCTTTGGTTTGGTTTAATGCAATTGCCTTTTTTATAACTAAATAGGTCGATCGATTTATCTTTTTTGTTCTAGAATTAAATCTTTTATAAAACATATTTCCTAAAGAATTGGCAAGCTCTCTCTTTTGAACTAAAACTGAATCAATGAATTCGAAATTGTAATTTCTTGAAGCCCTAATCCAAATGTCTAAATCTTCATAAGATAAATTTTCATCGTAGCCATTTAATTCAATTAACACTTCTTTTTTCATCATTGAACTGATAGAACAAATCATACTGCTTTGGCTTAAAATTGCTTTATAAATGTCTCCAGAAGCTGGTTTTACGATTGCTTTTTTATCAGCATCAACTTTATAATAATAGCGAATGTGATTGTTATTTTCTGAAATTACTTCGGCATTTCCGTAAACTACAGCAAGATTTTTTTTGTTAGAATTTAAGAAAGCATTCACCTGTTTTTCAACGCACTCCTTCAATAAAACGTCATCAGCAGCTAAATCTATTATATATTCTCCCTTTGAAAATTGTAGTGCCTTGTTAAATGTTTTAGTATTTCCTAAATTAATTTTGCTTAAAATAAACTGAGCAGTTGGATGATTTTTAAGCCAATCTGTAATAACTTTTTTAGAATTATCATTACTAAAATCATCTGCAACTATAATTTCAATATTTTTGTAAGTTTGATTTACAATAGAATTTAAAGCCTCTATTACAAACTTTTCATGATTGTAGCACAAACAAATAACAGTTACTAAAGGAAGGTTGTGCATATTAAAATTGAGTTGTTAAAATGAATTTGTAAAATTCAAAAATAAGAATATTATAGTGTTTTATGATTGTTTAATAGAATTGAAAAATGAATATTTTGTTTGAAGAAAAAGATGTGGAGATATTAATTTCGACAATGAACAGAGATTCGTTGGATTTTTTGGTTCCCATGTTTTCCTCTTTAGATTATTCGAAAATTTCAATATTAATAATCAATCAAGTTGAAATTGAAACAAAACTGAGTTCGAGTTTTCCTAATATAAGAGTTATTAATTCATTTGAAAAAGGACTTTCTAAAAGCCGAAATTTAGCACTAGAAAATGCGATTGGAAATATTCTTTTAATTTCAGATGATGATGTAGTATTTCAGGAAGGATTTATTGCAAAAATAATTGGAGCTTATAATAAATATCCTAAAGCTTCAGTAATAAAGTTTTGCGCTCTAAGATCAAATGAAATGCCTTTGAATAAATATTCAGCCAATTCTAAAAGCCATTTAAATGCTTTTGATATCTTAAATACAAGTTCTATTGAATTAACATTGAATAGATTTCAGGTTGATTTTAGAAAATATAGATTTGATGAAAATTTTGGACTTGGAGGAATTTTTGAAATGGGGGAAGAAGCCGTTTTTTTATCAGATTTTAAAAAAGATGGCAAACAGCTCATTTTTGAACCTGAAATAATTGTTGCGCACAATAATTCAACTTCTTCAGAGAAAAGAGATATATTAGACAAGTATTTTATTAGCGGAGCATTGTTTACCAGAATCTTTAAAGAAAAATATATCTTTTGGATTTTTATAAAGATGTTTTTTGATTTAAAACAGAAAAAAATAAAATTTAAAAACATCAAAACCGTTCTGAAAAGTGCAAAAAACGGACATGAAAAATTTGAAAGAATCCAACATGAAAATAAATAATAGAGGAATACAAATTATTTTAATTCCTAAAATTGAGGAACGAAGAGGAAATTTATCTGTAATAGAAAATGATACGATTCCTTTTGATATAAAAAGAGTTTATTATTTATACGATGTTCCAACAGGATCAGAACGTGGGGGACACGCGCATAAAGATCTTCGGCAGTTTTTGGTTGCTTTGAGCGGCAGTTTTGATGTTGTTTTAAATGACGGAAAAGAAGAGACAATTATCACTTTAAATAAACCGTATGAAGGTTTACTGATCAATTCTGGAATTTGGAGAGAACTTCAGAATTTTTCTTCGGGTTCGATTTGCCTAGTTGTGGCTTCAGAGGTTTATATCGAAGAAGATTATATTCGGGATTTTGATGAATTTATAAAATATGTTAATCGTAAATAGAAAAATCAATTCCGCTTTGCTTTAATTTTTTTTTCAATTTTAAAAAAAACTGCAAAACGAAAGGCGGAACTTTTAATAAAAATTGAACTTTAAAAGGGATATTTTCCTTGTCAACATCTTTTAAATAAAAATTGAATTTGGTTTTATTTCCAAAAATGTAATAGTGTAATCCATATTCAATTCGATATAAATCAAGAAACTTTTTAAGAGATGAATTATCTTTTTCGAAGATTTTGAATTGCTCAAAATCCATTAAAATTCTCGAATTTATTTTGCTTTTAGTCAAACTATTGTCAATGTCATAATTGTAAATGGCAGTAGTTTTATTCGTAATTGCTACAGGAAAACGGATTCCAATTTTGGTCCATAATTCCAAATCTTGTCCATTTGTTACGCCAGGCGTAAAACCTCCTACATTTTCTAAAATTTCTTTAGATATTGCCAGCGATGAAGTCCACGTAATTCGCGATGGTTTATTAGAATAAAAGTAATCATTGATAATCCCTTTAAAAGAACTTGCTATTCCTTGAAATACTGGAGTTTTAAAATGATTTGTACCGATTTTAGTTTTATATCGAGAGCAATACATGCCGCAATTGGGGAAATCAAGAATTAGTTTGTGCAATTCTTCTAAATGATTTGGAAACCAATAATCATCAGCATCAAGAAAGGCTATAAATTTCCCAGAAGATTTTTCAATTCCAAAATTTCTTGCGACAGAAACGCCTTGATTTTTTTGATTAAAAATTTGAATTCTTTTATCGTTAAATCTTCTTGCAATAGCTTCACTTGCATCAGTAGATCCGTCATTTATTATAATGATTTCGTAATCAATAAAAGTTTGATCGAGAATACTTTGGATAGTATTTTCGATATGATCAGCTTTATTGTATAACGGAATGACTACCGAAAAAAAGACCATAATTGATTATTTTTTTAAATCGCAATAAAAGCCTAATTTATAAAAATCTAACAGATATAAATTTGGATTTTCTGAAGTTAAATTGGCTACGATTCTCTTTTTTGTTATGCTATAAATGGCTTTTATAATTCCAGTTAAATATAACTTATTTAAAAGTGAATGAACCTTTGTTAATCTAGTGCTTTTAGGATCAATTTTATGAAAGCGAACTAAGTTGTATAAGTTCTGAACGGCTTTTTCAGACTTTTCAATAAAATCGATGTTGTCTTCATTGTTATAATGAATCAAGGGATTTTGGATATGAAGAACTGGAACCGAATTTAAACGCAGATTTTCTATGAAAATGAGATCTTCATAACCATAATCTTTTATGAATTCTGGAAAAGGAAATTGTAAAAGGATTTCTTTTTTTAAAAGTAAATTCCAAGTGAACACAAAATCGTAATTGTTTTTAAGCCTTTGATTTAAAAATTTAGTTTCTCTTTTTAAACCATATTTCCATCGAAGCAGTTTTTCTTTAGAAGGAGCAATATCTGGATATTTTACACCACCAAAAATTACTGATGTTGAATTTGAAAGTAATTCAATATAATTTTTAAGGTAAAATTCATTCTCTGGTAAAGCATCTGCTTCCATAATCAAGATAAAATTATACTTTGATTTGGAACACAGTAAATTAATATTTCTTCCTCTGCCTAAGTTTTCAGCATTGATAGAAAAAGAACAATTTTCGAGTGTATTTATCTGATTATTTTCATTGATGAATTTTTGGCTAAAATCATCTTGCGCCAAAATTTCATATTCAATTCCTAAATTATCTGCTTGTTGCTTAAGCTCATAAACAAGCTTAAAAACATTATAATTGTAAACAGGAATTAGAATCGAAAGCATTACACGCTTCTTTGCACGACTTCGAAGATTCTTTCATCTTCACATTTTAATGTTTTAGAAGGGAATTTCATCAATAAAGCATAATCATGAGTTGCCATTATAACAGTTTTACCTGCGGCGTTGATTGCTTTTAGAACTTCTAAAACCTCAGAACTTGTCTGCGGATCAAGATTTCCAGTTGGTTCGTCAGCTAAGATGAATTCTGGATCATTAAGTAATGCTCTAGCAATCGCAACACGTTGCTGTTCTCCTCCAGAAAGTTGGTGAGGCATTTTGTTTACGAAATCTTTCATGCCTACTTTGTCCAAAACTTCATCAATTTTGTGTTCCATTGCATCTTTTTCGTGCCAGCCAGTAGCTTTTAAAACAAAAAGCATGTTGTCTTTTATAGAACGGTCTGGAAGCAATTTGAAGTCTTGAAATACGATTCCGATTTTACGTCTCAAAAACGGAATATCGTTTTCTTTTATGCTTGCCAAATCAAATTCGACAATATGTCCTTCGCCTTCAATTAACGGCAAATCAGCATATAAAGTTTTTAGAAAACTACTTTTTCCGGAACCAGTTTTTCCGATAATGTAGATAAACTCACCGTGGTTAACATTCAAATTAATGTGAGATATAATTTTTCTTCCTTCTTGATATATAGTGACTTCTTTAAGAGATAGTACGGTTTGTGACATAATAAAATTGATTTGAATGGTAAAAGTAATAAGATAACGTTTGTATTCAAAATAAATTTGAATCATTTCTTAGGAAAAAGTTTAAAAAATGAAATGTTTTAGAAAGTTTGAGAACCAATAAATTGAAGTTTATTAAACCTTAAAATCATAAACGATTATTAATTTGTTTATAATAAAACCTAAAAACGTTTCGTTATAAAGCGTATAAAATGATACATTTGAATACCTAAATATTAATCAAAATGCGTAAACTATCCAGGTTCTTTATATTCCAAATTCTCCTTACTTCGACAATAGTTTCGGCACAGAAATCGGCTATTTATACTTACGAATTAAAGGATTTTGACAAAGCACTGGCTTTATACAACGACAAACAATATGCGTCGGCTCAACTTATTTTTGAAAAAGTAAAATACGATGCAACAAACGAAGAGGTACAATCGGATTGTGCTTTTTATATTGCCAATTGTGCGATTAGAACGAACAAGGCAAATGCTGATGCTTTGGTAGAAAAATTCGTTAATGATTACCCAACAAGCACAAAACAAAATCAGGCTTATATAGAAGCTGCACAGTATTTTTTCGAACAAGGAAATTATCCAAAAGCTTTACAATGGTTTGATAAAGTAGACGAAAGCTACATGAGCAAAGCAGAGTCTGACAAGTTCAACTTCATGAAAGGTTACAGCTATTTTAATGCTAAAAAGAAAAAAGAAGCCACAAACTATTTTAATAAAGTTGTAAATTCTAAAGAATATGGTTCGCAAGCCAAATATTACTTAGGATTTATGGCGTATGAAGGCGACGATTATAAAGAAGCAACGAAATATTTTGATGAGGTTTCGGGCGAAGAAAAATACAAAGAAAAGCTTTCGTATTATCAAGCTGATATGAATTTCAAATTAGGAAATTTTCAAAAAGCGATTGATTTAGGTCAAGTTGCAATGAATAAATCTAATGAAATTGAAAAATCGGAATTGAATAAAATTATTGGCGAAAGTTATTTCAACTTAAAACAATATGGAAAAGCGATTCCATATTTAGAGCAATATGCTGGTAAAAAAGGAAAATGGAATAATACCGATTTTTATCAATTAGGCTATGCGTATTACGAACAGAAAGAGTATGAAAAAGCGATTTCTCAGTTCAATAAAATTATTGAAGGAAGAGATTTTGTGGCGCAAAATGCTTATTATCATTTAGGTTTAAGTTATTTAAATACAGGTAAAAAGCAAGAAGCTTTAAATGCTTTTAAAAATGCGTCTGAAATGGATTTCAATGCACAAATTCAAGAAGATGCGGCTTTAAACTACGCTAAATTAAGTTACGATATCGGAAATGCTTATCAAGCTGTTCCAGGTATTTTATTGGATTTTCTTAAAAAATATCCAAATAATTCTAGCCGTTCAGAAGTAGAAAAACTATTGGTTGATTCTTATATTTCTTCTAAAAACTACAAAGAAGCTTTAGTTTTATTAGAAAAAAATAGATCTGCAGAAAACAAAGCTGCGTACCAAAAAGTGCTTTTCTATCGCGGATTAGAATTGTACAACGAAAATAATTACCAAGAAGCGGGTAAAATGTTCAAAAGCGCGATCAGCGAACAAAAAACTCCTGAGTTTACAGCGCGCGCCACTTTCTGGAAAGCAGAAACAGAATATTTGAACGACGATATGCAAAATGCTTTATTAACGTACAAGCAATTTGCTGGAATGGCTGCCGCAAAATCTACAGATGAATATAAAAATATCAATTACAATATTGGTTACACGTATTTTAAACTGAAAGAATACGATCAAGCGGCAAATTCTTTTCAAGCTCAGATTGATAATTCGCCTTCAGACAAAGTTCGTTTAAACGATTCTTATTTGCGTTTAGGAGATTGTCGTTTTGTGACTTCAAAATATAGTGCAGCAAATGAGGCTTACGCCAAAGCAATTGCTGCAAAAGGTGTAGATGCTGATTATGCGCAATTCCAAAAAGCACTTTCTTACGGATTTATGTCAAATAATGCGAAGAAAGTGGATGAACTAAACAACTTTCTTCAGATGTACAAAAAATCGTCTTACAGAGATGATGCTTTGTTCGAATTAGGAAATACTTATGTTGCAGAAAAGAAAAATGATCAAGCTTTGAAAACGTATGATCAATTGATTTCAGAATTCCAAAACGGATCTTTTACTTCAAAAGCAATCTTAAAACAAGGTTTGATTTATTACAATTCAGATCGCGATCAACAAGCTTTAACGAAATTTAAAAAAGTTGCTGCAGAATTCCCGAAAACTCCAGAGGCTTTAGAGGCAGTAGCAACCGCAAGATTGATTTATGTTGATTCTGGAAAAGTTGACGAATATGCAACATGGGTTCGTACTTTAGATTTTGTTGAGGTTTCAGATGCTGAATTAGATAACGATACTTATGATGCTGCTTTCAAACAATACAGTCAAAATAATAGCAAAGCGGCAATTACAGGTTTTGGAGGTTACGTGAGCAAATTCCCAGCTGGATTACACGCTTTAGAGGCAAATTTCTATCTGGCGCAATTGTATTATGCTGAAGGTTCTGAGACAAAATCGACAGCAAATTATCAATATGTAATCGATCAGCCTAGAAATGAATTTACAGAGCAGGCTTTAAACAGATTGGCTCAGATTTACTTAAAAGCAAAAGATTGCGATAAAGCAATTCCGGTTTTAAAACGTCTAGAAAGCGAAGCAGATTATCCGCAGAACAAAACTTTCGCGCAGGCAAACCTAATGAAATGCTATTATGACAAAAAAGATTATGACAATTCGGTTACTGCTGCAGAAAAAGTTTTAGAAAACCCAAAATCTGATGCTGGAGTAAAAGCAGACGCTCAAATCATTGTAGCAAGAGCGGCGATTCAAACAGGAAATGAAGATAAAGCGAAAACTGCTTACGCTAAATTAATGACAACTTCTAAAGGAGAATTAGCTGCAGAAGCTTTGTATTACGATGCATACTTTAAAACAAAAGAAGGAAAATATGATGCTTCTAATACTGCGGTTCAAAAACTGGCAAAAAGCTATTCGGCTTATAAATATTATGGAGCAAAAGGCTTAGTGTTAATGGCGAAAAACTTCTACGGATTAAAAGACAGCTATCAGGCAACTTATATTTTGGATAACGTAATCAACAATTTTATAGATTATCCAGATGTTGTTGAAGAAGCGAAAAAAGAATTAGGAGCTATTAAAGCGGAAGAGTCAAAAACAAATTCGTCGATTAATAGATAAGAATGTTGTAGAAGAAAGAAGCAAGAAGAAAGATTTTGTAAAGGTCTTGCTTCTTTCTTCTTGCCTCTTTAAATAAAAAAGAAAGAAATGAGTTTACCTTTTTACATAGTTGATGTTTTTGCTGATAAGAAATATGCCGGAAATCAGTTGGCGGTTTTTATGGATGCGGAAAATTTAAGTTCGAAAGAAATGCAGCAGATTGCGCGTGAGATTAATTTTGCGGAAAGCACATTTGTAACGAAACTGGACAAAGAAAATAATAAAGCCGAAATAAGAATTTTTACTCCTGCGCACGAAATGCAGTTTGCGGGTCATCCGATCATTGGAACTTCATGGGTTTTGATGAATAAAGTATTTGATAATTCTCCTAGTGAAATAAAATTGGAAGTTCCAATTGGGCCAATTGCAATCAATAGATCAGATGATTTGATTTGGTTAAAAGCAGCACAGCCAAAGTTTTGGGATGTTTTTGCAAAAGAAGATTTTCCCTCTTTTAGTAACTTGACAATCGATGATTTTGATAATCAATATTTGATACAAGAAGTGACTACTGGAAGTGCCTTTGTAATTGTTCCGTTAAACAGCAAAAGAGCTTTGGAGAATTTGGTTTTAGATAAAGATAAAACTGATAAATGGCTGAAACAGCATTGTAAAACAGATCACAGAGGACTGTATTTTTATAGTTTTGAAGATTCGAAGCTGGCAACTAGAATGTTATGTGTAGAAAATAATCAATTGGTAGAAGATGCAGCAACAGGAAGCGCAAGTACTTGTCTGCAGGCCTATCTTTTGAAATATCATTCTCCAGAAATTGAATTGACGAATCATCAAGGAGATTATATTGGTCGTCCATCTGAAATTTATTTTAAAGGAAAACTAGAAAATGATCAGTTTGATATTAAAATTGGAGGAAAAGCTCAATTTGTAGCCAAAGGGGAGTGGGAAGCTTAAACTTTAGAAGAAAGAAGCAAGGAGAAAGACGCAAAAAAACAAGAGTCAAGAAAAAGAATTTTTAGATTTAGATAATAGAATATAGAGGATAGAACAAAGAGTTTTGAGAAAAGAAATTAAGATTTTATGGGTCTTTCTCTTGCTTCTTAACCCTCTTAAAAGAAAGAAATATGAAATTAAATTGCCAGTATAAAATTATCGTTTTGCTAGTATTATTTGTAGGCCAGTTTTCGATTGCTCAGAAGAAAAATGAAAGTATCGGAACCGAAACTGTAAACGTGGTAAAACCTTATTCGCCTACTATTTCAGATGCTTTTAAAGTAAAAGAAACTCCTTCGCTTGACGATAGCGGAAATCAGCCAAAAGAAGTAATTAAATATAGTATTCTGTCTGTTCCTGTTGCTTCAACTTTTACACCTTCAAAAGGAAAAGCTGAAGGTGTTGAGAAAGCTAAAAAGGAAAGATTGTTTAATAATTACGCAACTTTAGGGCTTGGAAATTACAGCACTTTGAATGGCGAATTATTTGTAAATCAGGATTTGGGCAATAATGATTATGTGGCAGGAATGTTTCGTCATCATTCTTCTCAAGGCGGAATTAAAGATGTAGAATTGAATGATGAATTTTATGATACATCAATAAATGTTGGTTATGGTCAAAACAATAGAGATAATACTTGGGGAGTAGATTTAGGATATCAAAACCAAATTTATAACTGGTACGGACTTCCTTCAGATTTTGGCTCGACAATTCCAGATCAGCGTTATGATTTGGTAAACAGCATTAATCCAAATCACTCTTATAATACAATTTGGGTCGGCGGAAATGCAGAATTTAACGAAAGTATTTTCAGTAAGCTTTCGGCAAAATTCACTCATTTTTCAGATAGTTATTCTTCATCAGAAAACAGATTTTATGTAAAGCCTACTTTTACTGTTGATGTAATGGATCAGGCAATTAAAACCAATGTGATTGTAGATCATGTAAGCGGTTCTTTCAAAAACAATTATTTTCAAGATAATACAGAAGCTTTAAAATACAGTTTTACAAATGTTGGAATTGAGCCAAGTTTTGTAATCAATGAAAATGAATGGACGTTAGAACTAGGAGCTGGAATTTATTATAGTGCAGATTCTGAAAACAGTGGCAATAAATTTTATTTCTATCCAAAAGTAAATGCTTCTTACAGACTGGTTGGCGATTTGATGATTTTCTATACTGGAGTAAATGGTGCTTTAAATCAGAATTCTTATGCTGATTTTGTGACCGAAAATCCGTTTTTGTCTCCGACTTTAAACATGCGTCCATCAAGCACACAATATAATGTGTTTGCAGGTTTGAAAGGTAAATTGGCTAACAATGTAAATTATAATGTGACTGCCTCTTATTTGAATGAAAAAGATAAAGCGCTGTTTAAAGCAAATGATTATACAGAAGTAATTACAAATGAAGATTACGCTTTCGGAAATTCATTTGGAGTAGTGTATGAAGATATTAGAACGTTTCGTTTCTACGGAGAATTAAAAGCCGATTTCTCTCAAAATGTAACTTTCGGAATCAACGGAACTTTTAATAGTTATAATACCGACAATGCAGTTGAAGCATGGAATTTGCCAACAATGAAATTAAGTTCGACTTTAGACGTTAATATTACTAAGCAATGGTACGCAGGATTGAATGTGTTTTATGTGGGAGAAAGAAAAGATATGCAAACCAATACTTCTTTAGGAATTGATGCAACACCAATTACCTTAAAAAGTTATTTTGATGCTAATGCTCATGTCGGATACAAATTCAGCGAACGTTTGACGTTTTTCTTGAAATTGAATAATATTGGAAATCAAGCTTACGAAAAATGGTTGAATTATCCTGTACAAGGATTCCAAGTTTTAGGAGGCGCAAATTATAAATTTGATTTTTAAGACATCTTTGCCATAAAGATACCAGGGCACTAAAACATTTTAAATGAATGTGCCTTTTTTTTTCAGCCATGAGCTCATGAATTTTTTGGAGTAGATTCGTGAATTCGTGGCTGTTTTTTTTAATTTTATAAAATGGAAATTACATTACGTCAAGAAAATAAAAACGATTTTGAAAGTGTTTTTCATTTGATTGAAAAAGCTTTTGAAAAGGAAGAATATAGCGATCATAAAGAACAGTTTTTGGTAGAAAGATTAAGAAAATCGGATGCTTTTATTCCAGAACTGTCTATTGTTGCCGAACTTGATAATAAAATAGTTGGACATATTTTATTTACCAAACTGCAGATAAAAAATGAATCTCAAATCTTTCCGTCATTAGCGCTCGCTCCAGTTTCGGTTTTACCAGAATTTCAAGGAAAAGGAATCGGCTCTAAACTTATTTTACAAGGACATGAAATTGCAAAAAGTCTAGGTTATAAATCTGTTATTTTATTAGGACATCAAGATTATTATCCAAGGTTTGGATATGAACTTTGTGAAAAATTCAATATCAAAATGCCTTTTGATGTTCCAGCTGAAAACTGTATGGTAATCGCATTAACAGAAAACGCTTTATCAGGTATTAGCGGAGAAGTAATTTA
Organism: Flavobacterium sp. SH_e; assembly: GCF_025717045.1. Taxonomy (GTDB): domain Bacteria; phylum Bacteroidota; class Bacteroidia; order Flavobacteriales; family Flavobacteriaceae; genus Flavobacterium. The sequence goes on along the minus strand of NZ_JAOVZN010000008.1, from coordinate 496,688 downwards.
TCCGAGTCAATTTTTCGAATAAAAATTTAGACAAAAAAGAAAAACCTTTGCACCTTTGTCCCTTAGAACCTCAGTACCTTCAAAAAAAATGACTTTCAAAGAAAAAATATATTCTCACTATACTCAAATGGTTCAAGACAGAATTGATGTTTTTAAAGATATGATTTCAGGCTTGACCGAAGATTCAAAAAACGATGCAAAAGGTTCAGCTGGCGATAAACACGAAACGGCTTTGTCGATGATGCATATCGAACAGGAAAAACTAACGAATAAATTAAAGGAAGCTCTTGAACAAAAAGGGATTTTAGATAAAATAGACCCGCTTAAAACGACAGGAAATATTGTTTTGGGAAGTTTGGTAAAAGCAAACGGAATCTATTTATACGTAAGTGTTGCACTTCCAAAAATAGCAATTGACGGAATCAATGTCATTGCGCTTTCTCCACAATCTCCTTTGGGAAATCATTTAATGGGAAATAAAGCAGGATTTCAATTTGAAATAAATAAGACGCATTATACTATTGAAAGTGTTGAATAAGTCTTTTTTCGCTATCAACTTTGACAAAGTTCAATACGTAACCATCTTATCCAATCTTGTCATTCTGAGGAACGAAGAATCTCACTAGTTTGTCGACAAAAATCGGCATTATTCTTTGCGGAGTTTCTAGTGAAATTCTTCGTTCCTCAGAATGACAAACACTGTGTTCTTGCTTAAAATACAATTCCAGCACAACTTTTCTTCTCATCTTTACGAATCTTTCATTTGTAACAGAATAACTCAAAATTTAATTCAAAAAACCGATTTAAAGTTTCAATTTTCAACCAGTTTTATAGTCAAAATTAAAAATTTCAAGTTTTGAGCTTATTTTTACTTTTAAATTTTACATTTTATATGTAAAAATAAAATTATGGTTTTAAATTGTAATTGAAATTGATGTTTGTGTTTTGCAATTGTAACTAATACTCCATCTTTGCCCTATCAAATTAAAATTTACAAAATAAAATATAAAATTATGTGCGGAATTGTATGTGCCTTTGATCTTAAACAAAAAGCCGAAGCGTTAAGACCTCAAGTATTAGAAATGTCAAAAATCATTCGTCACCGTGGACCAGACTGGAGCGGTATTTTCAGCAATGATAAAGCGATTCTTTCTCATGAGCGTTTGGCAATTGTAGATCCAGCGTCAGGAAAACAACCTTTATTTACAGAAGATAAAAAATTGGTATTGGCTGCAAATGGTGAAATCTACAACCACAGAGACCTTCGTAAGCAATTTGCTGGTAAATATAACTTTCAAACTGAAAGTGACTGTGAAGTTATTTTAGCTTTATATAAAGAAAAAGGAGTAAACTTCGTTGATGAATTAAACGGAATCTTCGGATTTGCAATCTACGATGTAGATAAAGACGAGTATTTCGTTGCTCGTGACCATATGGGAATTATTCCGTTGTATATTGGTTGGGATCAGCACGGGACTTTCTATGTTGCTTCTGAGTTAAAAGCTCTTGAAGGATATTGTACAAAAATCGAATTATTCCCTCCAGGACATTATTTATCAAGCAAAGACGGTGAATTTGTACAATGGTACAAAAGAGACTGGACAGAATATGATGCAGTAAAAGACAACGAGACAAGTATTCCAGAAATCAGAAAAGCATTGGAAGCTGCTGTTCACAGACAATTAATGAGTGATGTTCCTTATGGAGTTTTACTTTCTGGAGGTTTAGATTCGTCTATTACTTCGGCTGTGGCTAAGAAATTTGCTCAAAAAAGAATTGAATCAGATGATACTACAGATGCTTGGTATCCGCAATTGCACTCTTTCTCAGTTGGTTTAGAAGGTTCTCCAGATTTAGCAGCAGCAAGAAAAGTGGCAGATCATATTGGAACTATTCACCACGAAATCAAATTTACCATTCAAGAAGGATTAGATGCGGTTCGCGATGTAATTTACAACCTTGAGACTTATGACGTAACTACAGTTAGAGCTTCAACTCCAATGTGGTTAATGGCGAGAGTAATCAAATCTATGGGAATCAAAATGGTTCTTTCTGGGGAAGGTGCAGATGAGCTTTTCGGAGGATATTTATATTTCCACAAAGCGCCAAACGCTAGAGAATTCCACGAAGAAAACGTTCGTAAATTAGGAAAACTTCATATGTACGATTGTTTACGTGCAAACAAAAGTTTAGCGGCTTGGGGAATTGAAGGTCGTGTGCCATTCTTAGATAAAGAATTTATGGATGTTGCAATGCGCATCAACCCACAAGATAAAATGATCAACAAAGAGCATCCGATGGAAAAATGGGTTGTTCGTAAAGCTTTTGAAGATATGCTTCCAGAAAGCGTAGCTTGGAGACAAAAAGAACAATTTTCTGATGGAGTAGGATACAGCTGGATTGATACTTTGAAAGAAGTGGTAGCTAGAGAAGTTTCAGATGAGCAATTGGCAAACGCTAGATTTAAATTCCCATTGCAGACTCCAACTTCAAAAGAAGAGTACTACTACCGTTCAATTTTTACTGAACATTTCCCAAGTGATGCAGCGGCGTTATGCGTGCCTCAAGAAGCAAGTGTGGCTTGTAGTACAAAAATTGCTTTGGAGTGGGATGAAGCTTTCAAAAACATGAACGATCCATCAGGAAGAGCTGTAGCAAGTGTTCACGATGACGCTTATGTAAAATAATTAAGAGTTTAATTTTTAGAATTAGTATATATATTGCAGAAAGACGTTCTTTATAAGAGCGTCTTTCTTGTCTAAAAAAGTTTCTGTATTTCAATATATTAAAATAAAAAGTTTTGGTAATCGATTAAAATTTATTTCAGATTTGACTTTCGTCGAAATTAGAGTTGAATCATGAAATTTTAAGATGCAAAATGTAGGAAAGCAGAAAATAATATTTAGTTTTGCTTTTAAGCGGAAATTTTAATGATTTTTTAATGTACAGCTTGTTTAAGTTGGGTACATGAGAATAAAAATAAAAAATAAAATAGTATGTCTGGATTGTTAGCCGTTATTGGTAAAGGAAAAGACCCCAAGCTTGTAAAAGAACTTTCTGAGAGAATGTCACATCGCGGACCTGATGAAAGCGATATTCATATTATGGAAAATGGCAGTATTCTTTGCCATGAAAGTTTATCGATTATTGATCTTAATTCGGGGAAACAGCCAATTCAAGGAACTAATAAAGCTTGGATGGTGCATGATGGAGAAATCTATAATTATAAAGAACTTAAAAATACAGTTTTAAAGGATCATACTTTTAGAACAGAATCAGATTCAGAAGTAATCGTTCATCTTTACGAAGAATTTGGATATGATTTCTGTAATAAACTGGATGGAGATTTTGCTTTTGTGGTTGTTGACGGAGATAAATATATCGCTGGTCGTGATCCAATAGGAGTAAAACCTTTATATTATGGTTTGGATGAAAGAGGGCGAATTTATTTTTCGTCAGAAATGAAATCTATTGCAGACCAATGCAAATCGTTTTCTACTTTTCCTCCAGGGCATTATTATACAGCAAAAACAGGTTTTGTAAAATACTATCGTCCAGAATACGAAGATCATAAAAACGCAACTCAACCACTAGATTTAGAATTAATTCGCGAAAGCTTAATTCAGGCAACACGCAAACGTTTATTGGCAGAAGTGCCTTTAGGAGTCGTGTTGTCGGGAGGTTTGGATACCTCATTAATTTCAGCTATCACTTCAAGATTGCTAAAAGAAAAAGGCGAAAAGTTGCATTCTTTTTCTATCGGATTGGATGCTGATGCTCCAGATAATGTTGCAGCAAGAAAAGCAGCTGAATTTTTAGGAACTGAACATCACGAAATTCATTTTTCTGTAGAAGAAGGAGTTAAGGTTTTAGAAAAAGTAATTTATCATATTGAAACGTATGATATTATTTCGGTTAGATCTGGAGTGCCAATGTATTTGCTTTCTAAAGCTATTGCAGAACAAGGCATAAAAGTGATTTTGTCTGGTGAAGGCGCAGATGAAGTTTTTGGAGGGCATTTATATTTTAGAAATGCGCCTACAGAAGAAGAATTTCAAGATGAAACCATAGAACGAGTTCAGAAGCTGTTTACAGCCGATTTGCTTCGTGCAGATAAAACAACAATGGCAAACGGTCTAGAAGTTAGAATTCCGTTTTTAGATACAGATTTTTTAGATGTAGCCATTCGAATAAAAACAGAAGAAAAACAGCCTAAAACCTATGATGGCGTTGAAAAATACATTTTAAGAAAAGCTTTTGATACAGAAGATGCTTATTTGCCTTCGGAAGTTTTATGGCGTCAGAAGGAGCAATTTTCTGATGGAGTAGGGTATAATTGGGTTGACGAATTGATTGAATATTGCGCTTCGCAGGTTACAGATGAGCAATTGGCAGGAGCAAGTGCAGAATTTCCGTATAATTCTCCAACGACTAAAGAAGCTTATTTGTACAGATCGATTTTTCATAAATACTATCCACAGGTCAGCGCGGCGCAAACTGTTCGTAAATGGATTCCAAAATGGCAAGAAAACCTTGATCCAAGCGGAAGAGCAAATGCAGCCCATTTGAATGGTAATTTTGAATCTGTAAAATCTGGAATAGCAGTTTAAAAAATTAAGATTATAAAAGAAAAAACCGAAATTATATTTAGTGTATAGTTTCGGTTTTTTCTTTCTGTATTATTTGTGAAATTCAGGATGAATATTTTACGGCATCCCGTAAAATACTAAAACTAAGTTAACAAGGATTTCTCTACTTAGGAAAAATACTATATTTGGTTGCGAAGGATTTTTTTAATCCTTAAACCAATATAAACAAAACCTATGAGAAAACTATTACTAAGTGGAATTTTATGCTGCTCATTAATTTCTTTGAGCTCAGTTTACGCACAAAAGGCAGAAGTGCCTAAATTTATTACAAATGTTGAAGGTGTTAAAGAATATTCTTTAAACAATGGACTAAAAGTTCTTTTGATTCCTGATGCTTCTCAAAGTAACATGGTAGTCAATATTGTTTATAATGTAGGTTCTAGGAATGAAGGTTATGGCGAAAAAGGAATGGCCCATTTATTAGAGCACATGCTTTTTAAAAGCACTAAAAATCTGGGAGACATCAAAAAGATGCTTGCAGATAAAGGAGGAAATGCTAACGGAACCACTTGGCTTGACCGTACAAATTATTATGAAATTTTCCCATCGAGTGATGAAAACCTGAAATGGAGTATCGAGATGGAAGCAGATAGAATGATTAATGCAACTATTCTTCAATCGGATTTGGATAAGGAATTTTCTGTTGTAAGAAATGAGTTTGAAATAAGCGAAAATAGACCAGAAAGAGTTTTGCAAGAAAGAGTGGTTTCGGCTGCTTATTTATGGCATAACTATGGAAATAGTACTATTGGAAGTAAAGAAGATATCGAACGCGTAAAAGCAAATACGCTTAGAGTTTTTTATGAAAAATATTACCAGCCAGATAATGCGACTTTGGTTGTTGCAGGTAAATTTGATGAGCAAAAAGCATTGCAATATATTGGTCAGTATTTTGGAGCTGTTCCAAGACCTAAAAGAGTTTTAGATAAAACATATACAATTGAGCCTTCGCAGGATGGAGAGAAATTTGTAGAATTAAAAAGAGCAGGCGACAGCAAAAATGTTGGAGTATTATATCACACGGTTTCTTATGTTGATAAAGATTTTGCTGCTATTAATGCGCTTGGTGAGATTTTGACTGCAGATCCGTCAGGATATTTATATAAATCATTGGTAGATACTCAGAAAGTTTCAAGCCTTTATTCTTGGCAACCAACATTAAGAGATGCGGGCTATATGTATTTTGGATTTTCTGTTAGCAACGATAAAGATATAAAGGCAACCCAAGATATTGTTAGAGGAGAATTAGATAAAATTGCAACGATAAAATATACAGATGAAGATGTAAACAGAGCTAAAGCTAAAATTATCAAAGAAATCGAATCTGTAAAAAATAACACCATTTATTATGCAATTAATTTAACGCAAATTATTAGTGCTGGTGATTATAGATTGGGATATTTATATCGAGATGAAGTTGAAAAACTAACTAAGGAAGATATTCAGCGTGTTGCTGAAAAGTATTTTAGAAGTAACAACAGAACAGTGGGGATATTTATTCCATCAAAAGATGAGCAGAGAATTAAACCTGTAGAATATACAGATGATCAAATTGTTGCATTAACCAAAGATTACAAAGGTAGAGCTTTGGAAAAAGAGATAGCAGATTTTGAGGCATCAATTAAAAATCTAAAACAAAATTTAACTGAAGGGAAACTAACAAATGGTGTTAAATATGGTATTATTAAAAAAGAAATAAAAGGAGGCAAGGTTCAGGCCAATTTTATTTTTCCTGTTAGTAATGAGAAAGATCTTGAAGGAAAATCAAATGTTGGAGTTATTTTGGCAGAATTGCTTAAAACAGGAACAAAAACAAAAAGCAAAGAACAAATACAAGATCGTTTAGATCAGTTAAAATCGAGTATTTATTTTGGCTTTAGCCAACAGACGCTTTCTGTTTATGTGACAACTTACAAAGAAAGTTTTAAAGAGGTTATGGGAATTTTAGAAGATTTGCTTCTTAATTCGACTTTTCCTCAAAATGAGTTGACCAAGACAATTAGTGATTATAACACTTATCTTGAAGGAAGATTGAATGATCCAGAGTCAATTGCTTTTAATCAGATTGTTAGACAAACTAATCCTTATCCAAAAGAGAGTATTTTTTATACATCTACAACTCAAGAGCAAATAGATGCCTTTAAACAGATAAAACAATCTGAACTAGTTGATTTTTATAAAAATATTTTAGGAGGAAATAATGGAGTAGGAAGTATTGTTACTGATTTGGATGCAAAAGAAATTGGGGTGATTTTAGAAAATACTTTTGGAAAATGGAATTCGAAATCAAAGTATGAAATTGCAAAGCCTACTTATTTTGAAACAAAAAAATCAGATAAAGATTTACTTACTCCTGATAAAGAAAATGCTGTTGCACTTGGAAGGGTGAGTTTTAAAATGGATAGAAATAGTCCAGATTATCCAGCATTTGTAATGGCAAATGAAATATTAGGAAGCGGAGGTTTTTTAAGTGCTAGAATTCCGATGAGATTACGTGAAAAAGAAGGAATAAGTTATGGAGCAGGAGCAATGATAAATGTACCGATTACAAACGATGTAGCATATTGGCAATATTATGCTCTTTTAAACCCTACTAAAAAGAATGCGGTTGAAACAGCAGTTAAAGAAGAGATTTCGAAAGCATTAAAAGACGGTTTTACTGCCGAAGAAATGAAGTCGAATTTTAAAAGTTGGCAGAACGGCAGAAAAACAAGATTAGGAAATGATAATACTTTAATTGGACTTGTAAATACCTATTTGCAATATGGAATTCCTCTAGAAGATTATGATGACTTAGAAAATAAAGTGAAAGCGTTAAAATTAGACGATGTTAATAATGTTATTAGAAAATACTTGAGTTTAGACAAAATGACGTCAATCTACGCTGGAGATTTTAATAAGAAACAATAAGGAGATTTAGCCTAAAACTTTAAATTTAGTTTTTCGAATCATAAAATAAAACCGAAATACATTTTTAAAATGTCATTTCGGTTTTTTTGTGTTATTTCCATTTTTAGAATTTGGAATTTAAGAAAATTGGAATTTAAACTCATTTTAGGGTTTATTTTTTGGTTTTTCAGACAATTGTGTTAATAACTTAAGTGCTTTAAGTCGTATTTTAATGGGTATATAGCTTGCGATTTTATATATTTGCGTGTTAGACAGTAAATACATTTTAGAATAAATTATATGAGCGAAGAAATCAAGAAGAACAATTATTCAGCAGATAGTATTCAGGCATTAGAAGGAATGGAGCACGTAAGAATGCGTCCATCAATGTATATTGGAGATGTGGGAGTTCGAGGACTGCATCATTTAGTTTATGAGGTTGTTGATAACTCTATTGATGAGGCCATGGGAGGACATTGTGACACAATTGGTGTCTCAATAAACGAAGATGGTTCTGTTACAGTTGAAGATAACGGACGTGGTATTCCAGTAGATTTACATAAAAAAGAAGGAGTTTCTGCTCTTGAGGTTGTAATGACTAAAATTGGTGCCGGAGGTAAATTCGATAAAGATTCATATAAAGTTTCTGGAGGACTTCACGGTGTTGGGGTTTCTGTAGTAAATGCCCTTTCTGTTCACATGAAATCTACTGTATTTAGAGAAGGTAAAATTTATGAGCAGGAATACGAAAGAGGTAAATCCTTATATCCTGTAAAACAAATTGGAGAGACAGATAAAAGAGGTACACGCCAGACTTTTTATCCAGATGATACAATCTTTACTCAAACTACTGAGTTTTCATACGATACGCTTTCAGCACGTATGCGTGAACTTTCTTTCTTGAACAAAGGAATTACAATTACGTTTACAGACAAGAGAGAAGTTGATGAAAAAGGAGAATTTAAAAGTGAAGTTTTCCATTCTGATGAAGGACTTAAAGAATATATCCGTTATTTAGATGGTAATCGTGAGCCAATTGTTTCTCATGTTATCAGTATGGATAATGATAAAGGTGAAATTCCTGTTGAGGTTGCTTTAATCTACAACACGAGTTATACAGAGAATATTTTTTCTTATGTAAACAATATCAATACTCACGAAGGAGGAACGCACTTGCAAGGTTTTAGAAGTGGTTTGACAAGAACGCTTAAAAAATATGCGGACGCTTCTGGTTTATTGGATAAATTAAAATTTGAAATTTCTGGAGATGACTTCCGTGAAGGATTAACAGCTATTATTTCGGTAAAAGTATCTGAACCTCAGTTCGAAGGACAGACAAAAACGAAACTTGGAAACAGAGAAGTTGTTTCTCCAGTTTCTCAGGCAGTTGGAGAAATGCTTGAAAATTATTTGGAAGAAAATCCAAATGATGCTAAAGTAATTATCCAAAAAGTAATCTTAGCAGCTCAGGCACGTCACGCAGCGAAAAAAGCACGTGAAATGGTGCAGCGTAAAACCGTTATGGGCGGTGGTGGATTGCCAGGAAAATTATCTGATTGTTCTGAGCAAGATCCAGCAAGATGTGAGGTTTACCTTGTCGAGGGAGATTCGGCTGGTGGAACAGCGAAACAAGGTCGTGATCGTAACTTTCAAGCGATTCTGCCATTGCGTGGTAAAATCTTGAACGTTGAAAAAGCGATGCACCATAAAGTATTCGAAAACGAAGAGATTAGAAATATTTTTACAGCTCTTGGAGTAACAGTTGGAACTGCAGAAGATAGTAAAGCATTAAATCTTGAAAAGTTAAGATATCATAAGGTAATCATCATGTGTGATGCCGATGTCGATGGTAGTCATATTTCTACCTTAATATTAACCTTCTTCTTCCGTTTCATGAAAGAGCTTATTGAAGAAGGTCACGTATACATTGCGGCGCCACCTTTATACTTAGTTAAAAAAGGAAACAAAAAGGAATATGCTTGGAATGATGTTCAGCGTGATCAAGCCAACGAAAGAATGGGAGGAAGTGCCAATATTCAACGTTATAAAGGTCTTGGAGAGATGAACGCGGAGCAATTATGGGAAACTACAATGGATCCGAATTTCAGAACTTTACGTCAAGTAAACATTGATAGTTTGGCAGAAGCAGATCAAGTTTTCTCTATGTTAATGGGCGATGAAGTACCGCCTCGTAGAGAGTTTATCGAGAAAAATGCAGTTTATGCAAATATTGATGCATAAAATGAAAAATTAATAATTTCAATTCGTTTAATTGTTTAAATTTACTAGACAATTAAACGAATTGTCTTTTTAAAGAATAGGCAATATTAATAACCGATAAAGTATAAAATATGAAAGTTACCATTGTAGGAGCAGGAAATGTTGGAGCTACATGTGCAGATGTTATTTCGTATAGAGGAATTGCAAGCGAAGTAGTATTGTTGGATATTAAAGAAGGTTTTGCAGAGGGGAAGGCGTTGGATATAACACAGTGTGCCACAAACACGGGTTTTAATACCAAAGTGTCGGGTGTGACCAATGATTATTCTAAAACTGCAGGAAGTGATGTAGTAGTAATTACATCAGGAATTCCAAGAAAACCAGGAATGACAAGAGAAGAATTAATAGGTATCAATGCAGGAATTGTTAAGACAGTTGCTGAGAACGTACTAAAATATTCACCTAATACGATTATTGTCGTAGTTTCCAATCCGATGGATACGATGACGTATTTAGCTTTAAAAGCTACGGGTCTTCCAAAAAACAGAATTATAGGAATGGGAGGAGCTTTAGATAGTTCTCGTTTTAGAACTTATCTTTCTCTTGCTTTAGATAAACCAGCAAATGATATTTCGGCAATGGTAATTGGAGGTCATGGAGATACTACTATGATTCCATTAACACGTTTAGCATCATATAACGGGATTCCGGTATCGGAGTTTCTTTCAGAAGAAGTATTGCAAAAAGTTGCCGCTGATACTATGGTAGGAGGAGCAACTCTTACAGGACTTCTTGGAACTTCGGCTTGGTATGCGCCAGGAGCTTCTGTGGCATATTTAGTTGACAGTATTTTGAACGATCAGAAAAAAATGATTGCATGTTCTGTATTTGTAGAAGGAGAATATGGACAGAATGATATCTGCATAGGAGTGCCGTGTATAATTGGTAAAAACGGAGTAGAAGAGATTCTGGATATAAACTTAAATGATCACGAAAAGGCGTTATTTGCCAAAAGTGCAGATGCAGTTCGTAGTATGAATGATGCCTTAAAAACGATTTTAGTATAATAAAAACGGCAAAAAAGAAAAGAAGCTGCACTTTTGCAGCTTTTTTTTTGAGATTAATTAATAAATAAATTGGTTAATATTTTCGTTAATTATATATTTGCTCGGTTTAAAAAAAAATTGGTAATTCGTGATCTCGTTTTTTTGTTTTAAAAAATCATGTCAGGGCTTATTTTATGGGACTTTAAAACAAAAACAAAAATAAAACATAATTAATTTTTAGTAATAATGCAGAATAAAGGACTTATTAAATTTTTCGCAATTCTATTTGCATTGGTAAGTATTTACCAACTATCCTTCACTTTTGTGGCAAATGGTGTCAAAAGTGAAGCTAAAGCTTTTGCAGGAGACAATCCTGATAAAGAGCTGAAATATTTAGATTCTATTGGTAAAGAAAAAGTATTAAATCTTGGTTTTACTGATTTCACTTATAACGAAGTGAAAAACAAACAGCTTAATAAAGGTCTTGACTTAGAAGGAGGAATCAATGTTATTCTTCAAATTTCTATTAAAGATGTATTAAAAGGTTTGGCTAATAATTCTAAAAATCCAGTTTTTAATAAATCATTAGCTGATGCATCTGCAAACTTAGAAGGGAACAAAACATATTTAAATAAGTTTTTTGAAGCTTTTGAAGCAAATTCAAAAGGAACTGTAAAATTAGCGTCTCCAGATATTTTTGCTAACAGAAGTCTTCAAGGAGAAGGTGGAGTAGACTTTCAAATGTCTGACGCGCAAGTTCAAAAAGTTATCAAAAGAAAAGTTGATGAGTCTGTAGAAAGTGCTTTTAAAGTATTAAGAGAGCGTATCGACAAATTTGGTGTAACACAACCAAACATCCAAAAATTAGGAGAAACAGGAAGAATCTTAGTTGAGCTTCCAGGTGCTAAGGATGTTGATAGAATTAAAAAATTATTAGGAGGAAAAGCTCAATTAGAGTTTTGGGAAACTTTCAAAATTGAAGAAATTGGTAATTTCTTAGTATCAGCAAACGAAGCTTTAAAGAAAACTGAAGTTAAAAAGACAGAGACTAAAACTGTTGCTAAAGATTCATTAAATGCATTATTAACGGATGCTAAAGATTCTTCAGATGTTAAAAAAGGAAACAATCCTTTATTTGATAAAATGATCGTTCAAGGTGGTGGACCAGTTTTAGGATACTTTGCTCCTAAAGATACTGCTGCTATTAATGATTATTTCAAAAGACCAGAAATTAGAGTATTATTGGCTGCTGACCAACACTATGCAAAATTTGTATGGAGTAAGCCAACAACTATAAAAGATCCTAAAGCTAAAGACGTAAAAAGCGCAGCTGATATCGAAGCTGTTGAATTATACGCTTTAAAAGGAAACAGAGACAATAACCCGGCAATGAGCGGTGGTGTTGTAACTGATGCAAAAGATACTTTTGACCAAATGGGTAAACCAGCTGTTTCTATGCAAATGAACAGCCAAGGAGCTAAAGTTTGGGAAGAGTTAACAGGTAGAGCATTCGCTCAAAAAAGCTACATTGCTATTGTGTTAGATGATATCGTATATTCTGCTCCAGGTGTAACAAGCGGTCCTATTGCTGGAGGAAGATCTGAGATTACAGGTTCATTTGATGTAGCTGAAACTAAAGATTTAGCTAACGTATTAAATGCAGGTAAATTACCAGCTTCTGCAGATATTATCCAATCAACTGTTGTAGGTCCATCTTTAGGACAAGCGGCTATTGATGCAGGTACCATTTCTTCTGTATTAGGATTCTTATTAGTTTGTGTTTGGATGGTATTCTATTATGGTAAAGCTGGTTGGTATGCAAACCTTGCTTTATTATTGAACTTACTATTCCTATTTGGAATTATGGCAAGTTTTGGTTTTGTATTGACATTGCCAGGTATTGCAGGTATCGTACTTACATTAGGTACTGCGGTAGATGCGAACATTATTATCTACGAAAGAGCAAAAGAGGAATTGCGTGAAGGAAAATCTCTTTCTGAAGCAGTTACAGCTTCTTACGGATGGCATGGTGCAATGCGTTCTATTATTGATGCTAACGTTACTCACGTTTTAACTGGAGCTATTTTGTTTATTTTCGGAACAGGTCCTATCAAAGGTTTCGCATTGACATTATTAATTGGTATCGTAACTTCATTGTTTACTTCTATCTTTATTGCTAGAATTTTCATTGACAGAAATATTGCAGGAAAAGCAGATTTAACTTTCTCTACTAATATTACTAAAAACTGGTTTACAAACTTCCACTTTGATTTCATCAAAATCAAAAAATTCACTTATATCTTCTCTTCTATTGTAACAGTAGTAAGTTTAGTGTCTATCTTCTTTGTTAACGGATTGGATGAAGGTGTTGATTTTGTTGGAGGAAGAACTTTCCAAGTTAAATTCGAAAAACCAGTTGATGCAACTGCAGTTTCAGATGAATTATCTGCTGCTTTTGGTACGCCAGTTGAGGCTAAAATTTTAGGTGATGATGATCAATTGAAAATCACAACTAAATATAAAATTAAAGAAGATGGTGTAGCTATCGATGAGGAAGTAAACCAAAAATTATATGCAGGATTGCAGAAATATTTCCCAAATACTTCTTACGATAAATTTACTAACTCATTTGATGGTAAAAGAGTAGGTGTTTTACAAGCTTCTAAAGTTGGAGCTTCTATCTCTGAAGATATTAAAACTAACTCTTACTGGGCGGTTCTTGGAGCAATGGCAGTTATTTTCTTATACTTAATGGTATCTTTCCGTAAATGGCAATATTCATTAGGTGCGATTGCAGCTGTTGCGCACGACGTTATCTTTGTATTAGGAATTTATTCATTATGCTACAAATTCATGCCATTCCACATGGAAATGGATCAGCACTTTATCGCAGCGATCTTAACCGTAATTGGTTACTCTATGAACGATACGGTAATTGTATTTGACAGGGTAAGAGAGTTTATCATAGGAAACCGTAAAGGAAGTTTCGAAGATATCGTAAACGCTTCTATTAATACAACATTATCAAGAACATTGAATACTTCATTAATGATGATCATTGTATTATTAACGATGTTTATTTTCGGTGGAGAGTCTATCAGAGGATTTATCTTCGCAATGTTAATCGGTATTATTGTGGGTACTTATTCTTCATTATTCATCGCAACTCCAGTATTGGTTGATACGATTTCTAGTGACGAAAAACACACAATCGAAGACAAACACAATAAAGCATAATTACTGTTTTAATTATATAAAAGATCCAGCGTAAGCTGGATCTTTTTTTTACACTATATTTAAGTGGTATTTTAAGACGATTTATGGCAAGAAAATTACTTTTGGTCTTACTGTCTCTTGTAGCTGTAAAAATGACTGCACAAGAGCATAATTCACATTTTTCTTTGGGGTTTAATTATGGTTTTGGAAGTGAATTTAACAATAGAAACTATACGTTTACCAGTCACTTTTATAAAGTTCAATTATATTGTAAGGTAAAAGAAACAAAGCACTTCCAGTATGAGATTTTAATTCAGCCTGAGGTTAATTTCGCTGAACATCAATTGCTGAATTTTTATTTTGTTAAGCCTGAAACGCCCAATTATCAGCAAAAAAGAGATGAATATACACGTTTGAAAGACATTCGCGAATATGTGCTTAATTGTGGTTTTCTAGTTCGTAAACCTATCGGTAAAGTGTATTCGTTTTATGTTTTAGGAAGTATTGGACCAATGATTACAGATACAGAGACCGAACGAATGTCTAAAGGTTTTGCTTTTGCAGATGTTTTAGCACTTGGTTTTGCTGCAGGCTATGATAATTTTCGTTTTGATATTCGTCCAAGTGTGCGACATGTTTCTAATGCAGGCTTAGGAAGCAGTAATGCGGGTTATAATACAAAGAATATCGAATTTGGTATTTCGTATCAGTTGTAAAAAAGAAAATGCCCAATACGTTAGATATTGGGCATTTTTTATTTTGATTGAAATAATTTTATGCTTCTGCTAAAGGGTTTCTTTGAGCTCTTATGATAAAGAAAAGTCCAATAATGATAAATGGTATACTTAACCATTGTCCTGTTGAAAACAAACCTAATTCGCTCTCAAAACCACCTTGGCTTTCTTTTACAAATTCTACAACAAAACGAACAACGAATAAAAGCACTAAAAATAACCCGAATAATAGACCGGATTTAAGTCTTGCATTTGTTTTCCAGTATAAAAAGAACAAAATAGCGAATACAAATACATAACAGAATGCTTCGTATAATTGTGTAGGATGTCTAGAAGGAACTTCTGCTAATAATGTTGCAAATTTTGGATCTGTTGCTATTGCATTATAAGCTTCTTTTGGATCTGCAATAC
This sequence comes from Flavobacterium sp. SH_e, assembly GCF_025717045.1. Classification (GTDB taxonomy): domain Bacteria; phylum Bacteroidota; class Bacteroidia; order Flavobacteriales; family Flavobacteriaceae; genus Flavobacterium. The sequence continues at coordinate 481,523 of NZ_JAOVZN010000008.1, read as the reverse complement.
CTGTTTTTTGTACTGCGTCGGCTTTGCTGAATGTGTCATGAAGAAAACGAATTCCAAAAGCAGAAGAAGTTTCATGGCCAATGATTTCAGAATTGAAGAAATTTCCAAGACGAACGAAAATTGCTCCGCTTGCAACAGGAATTACAACACGGTCTAAAATCCATAGTAAAGAACGTTTTAGTATTTTTTTACTGTAGTAGTACATTGCAACAATAATTGCGATAGCTGCTCCGTGACTTGCTAAACCTTGGAAACCTGTAAATTGAAATTCAGGTTCAAATTTAAATGGAAGGAAAATTTCAAGTAAATGATTTCTAAAATATTCCCAATCGTAAAAGAAGACATGACCTAATCGAGCGCCTATTAAAGTTGCAAGAACTGTCCAAACAAATAAAGAATCCAGTTTTTCAATTGACTCGTTTTCTCTTTCGAAAATCTTTTTCATTAAGAACCATCCTAAACCAAAAGCAATTACAAACATTAAGCTGTAATAGCGAATCATAAAAAATCCTAAGTTGATTCCTTCAGAAGGATTCCAAACTAAATTTAAGGCGTGTGTCATGTATAAATGTTTTTATATGCTGTAAAAATAAATATTTAATGTAAAGTGCCACTTTCTAAAAGGTTAATGTTTGTGATTACATTTCTTTTCGGGCACAGGATCGTAACCGCTTCTTCCCCAAGGATGACAACTTAAGATACGTTTAATTCCTAAAAATCCGCCATAAAATAATCCGTGAATTTGCAATGCCTGAATCATGTAAGTAGAACAAGTCGGCTCGAATCTGCAGGCTGCAGGAGTAAACGGAGAAATGGCAGTTTGATAAAAACGGACTAACAATACAAATGGATATATCAGAATTTTTGAAAACATATTTTTTGTATTGGTTAGTTTAGTGTTCAGTGATCAGTTTTTAGTGTTTGGTTAATTCAAAGTTTGAATCTGAACACTAAAAACTGAAAACTGATCACTTTATTGAATGCTAAAAGTAGTTCCTTCTTTTCCGTCTTTAAGCTGTATTCCTAAAGCAATTAATTGATCACGAATTTGATCAGAAAGCGCAAAGTTTTTATCAGCTCTAGCTTGATTTCTCATTCCAATAAGCATATTTACTACTCCTTCTAACTTATCGTTCTCGCCATCAGCATTTTTCTCGTCGATAATTCCTAAAACATCAAATACGAAAGCATTTACTGTTGTCTTGAAATCTTCTAAATCATTAGCAGAAATCGTCTCTTTACCATCTTTTAATAAATTGATATAACGAACAGCTTCAAATAGTTGAGCAATTAAAATTGGCGTATTGAAATCGTCATTCATTGCATCATAACAAAGTTGCTTCCACGCAGCGAAATCAATAGAACTAGTATTTCCTGCAGTAATATTTGGTAAAGCATCAACAGCTTCCATTAATCGTTTGTATCCTTTTTCGGCAGCGACAATGGCATCATCAGAAAAATCTAAAATACTTCTGTAGTGCGCTTGAAGCATGAAAAAACGAGTTACAGAAGCCGAAAATGGTTTGCTTAATATGTTGTTATCTCCACTAAGAATTTCGCCTGGAAGAATATTATTTCCAGTCGATTTAGCCATTTTCTTTCCGTTCAACGTAAGCATGTTAGCGTGCATCCAGTAATTTACTGGTGCCTGACCAGTGCAAGCTTCGTTTTGAGCAATTTCACATTCGTGGTGAGGGAATTTTAAATCCATTCCGCCTCCGTGAATATCAAAATGATTGCCAAGATATTTGGTGCTCATTGCAGTACATTCTAAGTGCCATCCAGGGAAGCCATCGCTCCAAGGTGAAGGCCATCTCATGATATGTTCTGGCTCAGCTTTTTTCCAAAGCGCAAAATCCTGTGGATTTCTTTTGTCTGACTGTCCATCAAGATCACGTGTATTTGCCAGCATATCGTCGATATTTCTACCGCTTAAGATTCCGTAATTATTGGTTTCGTTATATTTTACTACATCAAAATATACTGAACCATTAGCAACATAAGCAATGCCTTTATCAATGATTTTTTTAATAATTTCAATTTGCTCAATAATATGTCCTGTTGCTGTAGGCTCGATGCTTGGAGGTAAAAAGTTGAACGCTTTTAGAATATTATGAAAATCTACAGTATAACGCTGTACTACTTCCATTGGTTCCAATTGTTCTAAACGCGCTTTTTTGGCAATTTTATCTTCACCTTCGTCCACATCATCTACGATATGCCCAACATCGGTAATATTTCTAACATAACGAACTTTATAATCTAAATGCAGAAAATACCTGAAAATTACATCAAAAGACATAAAAGTTCTCACGTTTCCTAAGTGAACATTACTATATACGGTAGGTCCACAAACATACATTCCAACGTTTCCTTCATGGATTGGTTTGAAATCTTCTTTTTCACCCGAAAGTGAATTGTATATTTTTAGAGGTTGACTGCTATATAGTGGCATATTTTTTATTTGATTTTTTTTTAGAAGCTATTCCTGCTGTACGCTGTATCTTTTATGGTGAACCCCACCATAAAAGGATGCCGCTTCCATCAGGGCTAGATCATAAATATAATAGAAATATTGTATAATTAGAACTGAGTGTCTAGTTTGATATAATCTAAAAATTCTCTTTTTGTTTGAGGATCTTTGAATTTTCCACCGAATTCAGACGTTACTGTACTGCTTTCGATATCTTTAATTCCGCGAGAGTTTACACAAAGGTGTTTAGCATCGATGACGCAGGCAACATCTTCTGTTCCTAAAGCTTTTTGTAATTCTTGAACAATCTGCATAGTTAGACGCTCTTGAACTTGAGGTCTTTTTGCATAATACTCTACGATACGGTTCATTTTTGATAAACCAATAACGCGTCCGCTTGAGATATAAGCAACGTGAGCACGCCCGATAATTGGCAGTAAATGGTGTTCGCAAGTAGAATAAACTGTGATATTTTTTTCTACAAGCATTTCGCCATATTTATAATTATTGTCAAAAGTAGAAGCTTTTGGTTGTTTTGCTGGGTTAAGACCGCCAAAAATTTCTTTTACAAACATTTTTGCAACTCGGTTTGGAGTTCCTTTAATGCTGTCATCTGTCAAATCCATCCCTAGAGTTTGTAGAATGTTTTCAACATCTTTTTTAATTTTTTCTATTTTTTCTTCATCAGTGATGTCAAAAGCATCCGCTCTTAGAGGGTTTTTTGCATTACTACTGAAATGATTATCTCCTATTTCGTCTAAAAATTCTTCGTTGTTTGTCATTAAAAACTACTATTAGTATGTGTATTCCTTTTTAAGGCGGTAAAGATAATTAATAAATGGGAAACCTTTTCTATCGTTTTTAGGATTTAATTGCTCCTTTTTTGATATAATTTAATTTTATGTTATTTATAAAGAAAAAAGACAACAACGAAAAACGTTATTGTCTTTTAAAATTTATTATAATGAATTGATTATCTGTTGTTATAAACTAACAAGGCTTCTTTTAAAATGTTTACAGCAGTAATCAAATCTTTTTTATTCAAAACATAAGCAATACGAACTTGATTTAGTCCCATACCTGGAGTTGAATAGAAACCTTTCGCAGGGGCAATCATTACTGTTTCGCCATTTAAATCATAACTTTCAAGAAGCCACTGTGCAAAATCATCTGAATCTTCTATCGGAAGTTCGGCAATGCAATAAAAAGCACCTTTTGGTTTTGTAACCACAACGCCTTCAATTTTGTTTAATTCAGCAATTAAAGTGTTGCGTCGTTCTTTGTATTCGCCAATTACTTCATCAAAATAACTTTGAGGTGTATCTATGGCGGCTTCACAAGCAATCTGCTCAATGGTTGGAGGACTCAAACGTGCTTGCGCAAATTTCATTACAGTTGCTAAGACGTCTTTGTTTTTAGTTACCAAACAGCCAACTCTTGCTCCACACATACTATAGCGCTTAGATACAGAATCAACCATGATTACATTTTGCTGTACATCTTCTAAATTCATTACAGAAAAGTGTACGTCATCACCATCATATAAAAACTCACGGTAAACTTCATCTGCGATTAGGTATAAATCGTGTTTTTTAATTAAACTAGCAAGTTGTTTAATTTCTGCTTCAGAGTATAAATATCCAGTCGGATTTCCAGGGTTGCAAATCAGAATAGCTTTTGTTTTTGGAGTAATCAGTTTCTCAACTTCGTCAATACTTGGCAAAGCAAAACCTGTTTCGATAGTAGAAACAAGAGGTACTACAGTTGCACTTGTAGAAGAAGCAAACGCATGGTAATTAGCATAAAAAGGTTCTGGAATAATGATTTCATCTCCAGGATCTGTAATTGTGGCCAGTGCAAAAAGTAAGGCTTCAGAACCACCAGTAGTTACAATGATGTCTTCTGTGTTAACGTTTACATTTTGGCGCTGGTAAAAATGAGCTAATTTTTTTCTATAGCTTTCATATCCGGCAGACGGACTGTATTCTATAAGAGTTAAATCAATATTTTTTACCGCCTCGATGGCCACTTCCGGTGTCTTGATATCCGGTTGACCAATGTTTAAGTGATACACCTTGTGTCCTTTTTTCTTTGCTAAATCAGCAAAAGGAGCCAGCTTGCGTATCGGAGATTCGGGCATGTTTCTTCCCTTGAGTGAAATTGTCGGCATGAGTATAAATTATTGAAGTGCAAATTTGCATTTTTTTTTCCAATTTAACGTAAACAATACAGGTACTTATAAAAATGTAACAATAATAAATATATTTGCTAATTTTATAATAAAAAATTGTCAATGAAAAAATATAAAGTGTTGTTTTTTGGGTTATTCTTACCTTTTTTGCTTTTTGGACAAGGCGATTTTTTATTGGAAAACAATGCATCAAAGGCTACAATCCCTTTTAAACTGATTAATAATCTTGTTTTTATTCCTATAAAAGTAAACGGAGTAGAACTCAATTTTCTATTGGATTCTGGTGTCGAGGAAACAATTTTATTCAGTATGGAAGAAAAACAGGAAGTTAGTTTTAACAATGTTGAAAAAATAAAACTTCGCGGATTAGGGAGCGAAGAAGAGATAGAAGGACTAAAATCAACCAAAAATATTTTAGAAACACATGGTTTAATATCAAATGATCATATGGTTTTTATAATCTTGGATCAAAGCTTTAATTTATCTTCACATATAGGAATTCCTGTAAATGGAATTATAGGACATAAATTCTTTAAAAATAATTATGTTGAAATTAATTATCAGAAAAAGAGAATTGTAGTTCACGCTCAAAGTAACACGTTTCAAGAAAAACTAGATAAAAAATTTAAAGCAATTCCAATTACTATAGAAAGGTCAAAGCCGTATCTAGTAACCAAAGCAACAGTTAATAATCAAGAAATATCCGCAAAACTTTTAATAGATGTTGGAAATAGTGATGCATTTTGGATTTTTGAAAACAATAAAATTAAACTCCCAGACAAGAACTTTCCAGATTTTCTAGGAAAAGGATTTAGTGGTGATATTGAAGGACATCGTGCCAAGATTGACGAATTTTCTATTGACGAATTTAAATTTAAAAAACCAATTGTTTCTTTTCCAGATTCAGTTTCGATTCGAAATGTGAAGATGGTTCCAGATCGCATTGGATCTGTTGGTGGCGAAGTTTTAAAGCGATTTACTGTTGTTTTAGATTATAAAGGAAAGAAAATGTATCTAAAGAAAAACAGCAAATTTAGTGAACCCTTTACTTATAATAAAAGCGGAATCACAATTCAGCATAACGGGCTTCAATGGGTACAGGAGACAGTACATTTAGAAACGGTACAAGTTGCAAATACAATTGATGAATTACAGGAAAAAGACAAAAACAATAATAATTTTAAATATAAATTTGCCCTTAAACCAGTTTATGAAATAGTGAATGTCCGTAAAAATTCAGCAGCAGAAAAATGTGGACTTCGAAAAGGCGATATTATTGTAAGTATTAATAGAATTCAACCTTATAAATATAGTTTACAGCAAATAAATAATCTTTTAAAATCGGAAGAAGATGTTTGGATAAATCTAGAAGTTGAAAGAAATAGTGTAGTTTTAAAATTTAGATTTAAACTCGAAGATGAATTATAAAGTTGTGGATTATAATAATTTGTAAATTATTTTGAAATATGGTTTTTATTGGTATTTAAGAATTTTTTTACCTTTTGTGAAAAAATGTTTGTTAAAATTATCGTATTGCTTAGATATTTTATTATGTTTAGCAAAAATTTAATCTATGGCCAAAAACTACATTAATTTCCTACATTTTGTATCGTTTTTTATTTTTTTTGCTCTTCTTCCTTCAAAGCTAAGTGCCCAGTGTGCTGGAGATGATAATATAAACGAATTAATTTGTGATATTTCTAATCCTGCGTATCAGTCTATAAATTTATTTACCTTATTAGGAGGGACGCCAGTACCAGGCGGAACATGGACCGATGATAATAATTTGAAAGGTTTAGATCCGGCTACAGGTATTTTGAATCCACAAGTTATTGTCGAAGGAGGAACTTATCATTACACTTATACCGCTCCTAGTACTTCGGGATGTATAGATGATAAAGCAGTAGTAACAATTACAATAGGTGCATATGCGGGTGTTGGATCGCAGGCGACCGTTTGTAACAAAGCAAGTACTTTTAACCTTTTTACTGCATTTGACAGTAATGCGATGGGACCTCACGATAATGGGATTTTTACAAATACTGTTACAGGACAAATTGTGGAGTCAGTTATAAATATTGCGGATATAGATCAAAAAACAACACTTTATTTTACTTATACTGTACCTCCAGTATTAGAATGTTCCCCGACTGAAAAATCTACCAATATAGTAGTAACTGTTTTAAGGGCTCCAAAAGCAGGAACGCCAGCAGATTTAGCACTTTGTGGAACTACTGATTTGGGATCTTATACCAATTTAGATTTGTTTGATCGGCTCACAGACTATGATAGTGGCGGCACCTGGACGGGTCTAGGACTAACTTCAAATACAGACCATAATATTAATCTACAAGAAATATTTGATACTTATGGAGCAGGTACATATACCTACTCATACACGGTATTAGCAGTACCTGATAATAATATATGTAAAGACGAAACAGCTTCTATTGTGATTACTCTTGAAAAAAGACTTGATTTTACAGGGGCAACAGTTGTTATTAGTAAAGATATTTGTGCATCGCAAATTGCGACAGCTACATATTCAGGAAAAATTACCCAAGGGCCTGATAATATTCCAAATGGATTATACAGTGTTACTTATAGTATTGTAGGGCCAAAAGGATCTACATCACAAAACATAGTTACAGGTTTTAGCAATGGAGTACTTGAATTTCCCTTGAGTTCGTCTTATTTTGGATGGGTAGGTGAGTATACCATTACTATTACAGATATTGATTATTTAGCGAGCAAGAATTCTTGCACTGATATATTTAGCCCTTTTTCAGATACTTTAACGATTTTTCCTTTACCTGATTTAACTAATGCAGTGTCAACGGCTACTTCTGTTTGTCAAAATGAGAATGCATTAATTGAAATTATCGCACCTCAATTAGCTGATGGAAGTTATCAAATCACATATAGTATTTATGGAGATAATTTGACTAGTGGACAAACGGCAGTAATACAAGCTGTAGGAGGAAAAGCGTCTTTTACTGTTCCAGGAAGTTTAAATGTAAACAGCGGATTATCTGTTGTTACAATTACAAATATTGTAAATATTACAAATCCTTCGCCACAATGTGGTACTGCTGTCAATCTTGCAGGAAATCTAATTATTAATCCATTGCCAAATGCAACAACAGTAAGTGTAGTAGTAAATGATTTTTGTTTAAATTCTCCTATTTCTGCCTTGGTTTCTGGGTTAGGTAATTTAACAAATGTGAGTATTTCTTATATGTTGTCAGAAAGCAATTCATCTCCTGTGCAAACTATATCTGGAGCGGTAATTGATGGGAAATTATATTTTGGTATTCCATCAAATCTACTTTTAAATACTGGAACAACTAGAATCACATTATTAAATTTAAAAAATAGAGTAACAAATTGTGATGTTGATTTAGTTAATGTAACAGATGATTTTGTAATAAATCCAATTCCAGTTGCGCCTATTTCTTCAAATCAGGATTTCTGTCAAAATGGTGGAGCAACAGTTGCAGATTTAATTCCTAATGGTTCTCAATACAAATGGTATAATTCGGCAACGTTAACAACACCTCTAGCAACTAATTATGTTTTAAAGACAGAGGACTATTATGTTACAGAAACTTCTGCAGCAGGGTGTATTTCACCGCCAACAAAAATTTCAGTTCTCTTACATCCTTTGCCAAATTTAGATAATGCGGTTTTTGCAGGGACTTCTGTTTGTCAAAGTAAAGATGCGTTAATTGAAATTACAGTACCTCAATTGCTTGATGGAAATTATAATATTACTTACAATATTAACGGAGACAATTTAGCTACAGGCCAAACAGCATTAATGCAAGCAGTAGGAGGAAAAGCAACTTTTACAGTTCCAGGAAGCTTAAATGTAAAAAGCGGATTATCTGTAATTTCTATTCTTAATATTGTTAACATTACAAATCCTTCTCCACAATGTGGTAAAGCGGTAAATGTCGCAGGAAATTTAATTATTAATCCATTGCCAAATGCGACGACAGTAAAAGTAGCAGTAAATGATTTCTGTTTGAATGCTCCTGTCCCAGCTTTGATTTCTGGTTTAGGAAGTTTAACGAACGTTAGCATTACATATTCGTTGTCAGAGAGTAATTCTTCAGCTGTACAAACAATAGCTGGAGCAGTAACAGATGGGAGACTAGATTTTATTATTCCTGCAGGATTACTTTTAAATAGTGGAACAACTAAAATCACATTATTAAATTTGACCAATACAGCGACAAATTGTGATGTTGATTTAATTAATGTAACTGACGATTTTATAATAAATCCAATACCAGATGCACCCATTGCCCAAGATATGGAATTTTGTAAATCTGATAACGCAACAGCTGCAGATTTAGTTCCGAGTGGGGCTGAGTATAAATGGTACAATTCTGCAACGTTAACAACACCTCTTGCGGCCAATTATGTTTTAAAAACAGAAGATTATTATGTTACAGAAACTTCTGCAGCGGGCTGTACTTCAGCACCAACAAAGATTTCAGTAATCATACAGCCATTACCTAATTTAGATAATGCCGTATTAACAGCTGTTCCTATTTGTATAGGCAAGGACGCATTGATTGAAGTTACTGCGCCTCAATTGATTGATGGAGATTATCGAATTGTTTATAATATCAATGGAGATAATGTTGCGACTGGACAAATTACAGTAATGCAAGCAACAGGAGGAAAAGCATCTTTTACAATTTCAAGTAATCTAAGTGCAAACGCAGGATTATCAGTAATTACGATTGTAAATATCGTAAATATTACAAATCCTTTTCCGCAATGTAGTAATACAGCTTTTTTGGCTGGAAATCTAGTTATAAATCCGTTGCCAAATGCTTCAACAGTTAGTGTTGCAGTAAATGATTTCTGTTTGAATGATCCTGTTTCTGCTTCGATTTCTGGTTTAGGAAATTTAACAAACGCAAGCATTTCTTACACATTGTCGGAAAGTAATTCTTCTGGTGTACAAACGATATCTCAGGCTGTGGTTAATGGTAAATTAGATTTTACTATTCCTGCTGGATTACTTTCAAATGCTGGAACAACCAAAATTACATTATTAAATTTGACAAATACAGTAACAAATTGTGATGTTAATTTAAGCAATGTAACGGATGATTTTATAATAAATCCAATTCCGTCAGCGCCTGCTGCTCAAAATCAGAAGTTTTGTAAAGTTGATGAAGCAGAAGTTGCAAATTTAGTTCCAAACGGGAATCAATATAAATGGTATAATTCTCCAACTTCAACCACACCTCTAGCTAGTACTTTGGCTTTGGAATCGGGTAATTATTATGTAAGAGAAACTTCTGCTGAAGGGTGTACTTCAGAAGCTACGACTGTTTTGGTTACTATAGACGATTCGCCAATTCCAGTATTAAATTCAGAGGGGCAAAACTTCTGCGGACTAAATAATCCGACTATTTCAGATTTATCAAATAATACAAATGTTCCTTCAAGTGTAGTTTGGTATGATTCGCCAAATAATGGAAATTTATTATCAAGTACAACTCCTTTGATTGAACAAGGAAAATACTACGGATTCAATTTTTCGAGTACAGATTGCCTTTCTTCACAATATATTGAAGTGACGGTTACATTAACAGATTGCGATAATGTGCCAAATGATTTCTTTATTCCTGACGGATTTTCTCCAAACGGAGATGGTGTAAATGATTCGTTTGTGATAAAAGATATTGAATTTTTATACCCGAATTATACACTTGAAATTTATAATAGATATGGAAATGGTATGTATAAAGGAGATATAAGTAAGCCAGCTTGGGATGGAAAAAACTACGAAAGAAGCGGTATAGCTGGAGGTATTGCACCCAACGGAGTCTATTTTTATGTATTGCATTTCAATAAAGACAATAAACCGCCAAAACAAGGCCGTCTTTATTTAAATCGATAAATCTCTTTTACATTTTTAATATAATTTTCAAATGAAAAAATTAATACTCCTTATAAATTTCCTTTTCTGTTTATCAGTCGCGGCACAGCAAGATCCAGAATATACACATTATATGTATAATATGAGCGTTGTCAACCCCGCTTATGCCACTGGAGTGCCTGCAATGATGAATTTTGGAGGATTGTACAGAACCCAATGGGTAGGCGCTTATGGCGCTCCAAAAACATTTACATTTTTTGGACATTCGGCTATTACAGACAGAATAGAAGCTGGTATCTCATTCATCTCAGATGATATTGGAGATGGCGCTAAAAAAGAAAATAATGTTTATGCTGACTTTGCATATATTTTAAAATTAGGCGGAAAAAATAAATTATCACTAGGTTTAAAAGCAGGATTTTCATCTATGCAAAGTAATTTCAACGGTTTTAAATTTACAGATCCTCAGACTGATTATGCTTTTTCAGAAAATATAAATGCTACAAAACCAAATATTGGAGTTGGGGCTTACTATTTTAGAGATAATCTTTATGTTGGACTGTCTGTTCCGAATTTATTGAAATCAAAATATATTGAGGAAAAGTCAGGAGTTAACGCTTTTGGTTCTGAAGAAATACATACTTTTTTGACTGCTGGTTATGTCTTTCAGCTGAATGATATGGTGAAATTGAAACCTGCATTTATGTCAAAAATTGTAAAAGGCGCACCAATAGCTATAGATATTACTGCTAATGTTTTGTACAACGAAAAGTTTGAATTTGGAGCCGCTTATAGAATTGATGATTCAGTAAGTGCATTGTTCAATATTAATGTTACTCCGACACTAAGAGTAGGTTATGCCTATGATTATACGCTTACAAACTTCGGTCAGTTTAATTCTGGAACACACGAAATTATGCTGTTGTTCGATTTGGACTTGTTAGGAAAAGGATTTGATAAATCTCCAAGATTCTTCTAAAATGAAAAATATGAAAAAATTACTCGTTATTATATTCGTATTTTCAATACAGTTTATAAATGCTCAAGATCAGGAATTGGCAAGAGCGAAACGTTTTTTTGATAAAACGTATTACAGCGAAGCTATTGTTTTGTATCAAAAATTAGCAGACGAAAAACCTTCGCAAGAAGTAATCAAGAATTTAGCAGATTCTTATTTCTACACCAATGATTTGGTTAAAGCACAGCGTTATTATCGTCTCCTGATTTCAAATTATAATAATGATTTGGATAGAGAATATTATTTTAGATATGCGCAGACTTTAAAAGCAACAAATAAATATGATGATGCTAATGCCAATTTAAAAGAATATTATTCTAAATCAGCCAATTCAGAAGATAGCGCCAATTTTGAAAATGATCTTAAAACTTTAGAAAATGTAACCGCGATAGGCAAACGTTTTGAAATTAAAAATCTCGCTATAAATACACCAAATTCAGAATTTGGAGCAGTAAAATATGGAGATAATTTAGTTTATGCTGGAGTAAAATTGAAACCAGGTTTATTTGATAAAAAATTCAAATGGGATAACGAAACCTATTTGAATATAGTTGCGATTCCTCTTAAAAATATAAATTCGACTGATTCTATTGTTCATTATTTTGCAAAAGAATTAAAAACAGGAATGCACGAATCGAATGCTATTTTTACAAAAGATGGCAAAACAATGTATTTTACCCGAAACAATTCTAAAAACGGAAAGAAGAAAAAAGACGATAATAAGATCTCAAATCTTCAAATTTTTAAAGCCGAATTAGTAGAAGGAAAATGGACGAATATTATAGCGCTGCCATTCAATAGTCCTAATTATTCTGTGGAGCATCCTGCTTTAAGCGCAGATGAAAAAGTATTGTATTTTGCTTCTGATATGCCAGGATCAATTGGTTCTTTTGATATTTATTCGGTGAACATCAATAAAGGCGCTTTTGATACGCCAAAGAATTTAGGTCCGCAAATTAATACAAACAAGAGGGAGCAATTTCCTTTTGCGTCGGCAGATAATAAACTTTATTTTTCGTCAGACGGGCATTTGGGTTATGGATCTTTAGATGTTTTTGTTTCTGAAATTACTGGAAACGAATATTCAAAACCTATAAACGTCGGACTTCCATTAAATTCCAATTTAGATGATTTTGCTTTTTATATCGATTCAAATACCAAAGAAGGTTTTTTTGCTTCGAATAGAGAAGGAGGAAAGGGAGGTGACGATATTTATCAATTCAAAGAAACAAAAGATTTAATTGTTGAAGATTGTAAACAATTTATTGCTGGAACTATTATAGATGTTGATACGCAATTGGCTTTAGAAAATGCAACCGTACTGTTACAAGATTCTGAAAATAAAACTTTAAATACAATAACAACTTCTGCCGACGGAAAATTCAATTTTACGGTTGGTTGTGAGACTTCGTATAAAGTTTCTGCGTTCAAAGAAAATTATACAAATGCATCGAAAGCGCTAACTTTAGACAAAACAAGAGATAAAGTAAACGATGGTTCTTTGAGTTTAAGATCGCTTGAAGTTATCAAACAGGAAGAAAAGCAAATTGCTGAAAACAAAAGAAAGCAAGAAATTCTAATAGAAGAAGAAAACAAGAAAAAAGAGGCTTTAGCGGCAATTCAATTAAAAGAAAAAGAGAAAAAAGCAAAAGAAGCAGCTATCGTTGCAGCTGAAGTTAAAAAGAATGAAAAGGTAAAAGAAATCTTAGCAAATGAAAAAGATGTTGTAAAAGACAAAGACAGATTGATCATTAAAACAGATCCAATTTACTTTGACTACAATATGTGGTACATTCGAAAAGAATCTAAAGTAGTTTTAGGAAGAGTTGTAGAACTGATGAAGAAATATCCTGAAATGAAAATCGAAATTGGATCTCATACGGACTCTAGAGGAAATGCTAAATTTAATGAAGATCTGTCTCAAAAAAGAGCCAATTCGACTAGAGAATTTATAATACAATCTGGCGTAGATGCTAAACGAGTTACAGCAAAAGGATATGGAGAATCGGTGCCGATTGTAAAATGTAAAACAGACGAATCTTGCTCTGAAGAAGACCATGAATTGAACAGAAGATCTGAATTTGTAATCAAAAATTTATAAAATTATAGTAAGAAGAAAACCTTTTTTCTTTAATTTTATATTGATATCAACGAAATAAAAATAATTATGAGAAATCTGGCCTTATCGTGTTTGCTTTTATCCTTTATTGGATTGCAAAGCTGTAAAAATGAAGAAAAACAAAAAGCTGCTGAGGCTGCAAAAGCAGAAGGTGAAAAAGTAGTAAGCACTGCATGTTACAAAGCAATTTATGAAAAAGATACAGTAGATTTAAAATTGAATACTTTAAAAAACGGAAAGCTAGCAGGAGATATGATTATGAAAGTAGCACCTTCGACAGTTAGAACAGGAGAAGTTGCTGGAGAATTTCATGGAGATACTTTGTTTATAGACTATACTTTTAAAGACAATGTAAATGGAAATAAAATTTTCAAAAATCCTATGGCGTTATTGAAACGCAACAATCAGCTTATTTTAGGAAACGGAACCATGCAGACGACGATGGGCGTTACTTATTTAGTAAAAGACAAACCAATTGATTTTGAAAGTGTAAAGTATAAATTTGATACTGCTGAATGCGTTGCTAAATAAAGAAGAAAGATTTGAGAAGCAAGATTCTCAATAAAAATAAAAAGCCGTTTCTAGATTAGAAACGGCTTTTGTTATTTTAGATTATTTGATTCTTATTGAACTTCACCCTTAATCTTAAGAGCTACTCTTCCGTCAGGATAGTTTACTGCGTTTGTTTCAACAGTAATAGTTTTACGAATAGGTCCTGCGACCATATTATATTTTACATCGATTTTTCCTTTTTTGCCAGGCTGAATTGCTGCCGAAGGTTTTGTTACAATAATCGAACTTACTGTAGATTCTGCGCCTGTAATTAATAAAGGGGCATCTCCCGTGTTAGTAAATTCAAAGGAACGAAGTCCATTGTCACTCTTAGAAATTTTTCCATAATCAATTGTATTGTCTGGAGCTGCAAATTCAATTTTTGGGCCGTTTTGTGCATAACTTATTGCGCTAAACAATAAAACTGCAATAAAAGAGGCTGCATTTTTCATATGAATCTTTTTTTAATTGTAAGTAAATATACATTCTTTTAATTAACACACAAATTATTATTTCTCTTTTTATAGTCTACTTAATTATTTACTTTTGCTGTCAGTTATAAATACAAAAATTGAACCAGTTTTTTTGTTTAACTGTTTAATCGTTTATTTGTTTAATCGTTGAGATTGATTTATAAAAGATTTTTTTAAACAGAAAACAAGAAAACAAATCAATTTGAAATTCGATGATCAAAACCGATTAACCGGTTAAACAAATTAACGATTAAACAACCCTAGTAAATGACAATTCCAGCACAATTTGACGCTAAGACGATTGAGAGTAAATGGTATGATTACTGGATGAAAAACAATTATTTTCATTCAGAACCAGATCATAGAACACCGTACACCATTGTAATCCCGCCGCCAAACGTCACTGGAGTCCTTCACATGGGACATATGTTGAATAATACGATTCAGGATGTTTTAATTCGTAGAGCACGTCTTAAAGGATTCAACGCTTGCTGGGTTCCTGGAACAGATCACGCTTCTATTGCGACTGAAGCAAAAGTGGTAGCGAAATTAAAAGCAGAGGGAATCAATAAAAATGATTTAACTCGCGAAGAATTCCTAAAGCATGCTTGGGAATGGACAGATAAATATGGTGGAACAATCTTGGAACAACTTAAGAAATTAGGTGCTTCTTGCGATTGGGAACGCACCAAATTTACTATGGATCCAGATATGTCTGCATCTGTAATTAAATCGTTTGTAGATTTATACAACAAAGGATTAATTTACAGAGGATACCGTATGGTGAACTGGGATCCAGAAGCTAAAACGACTTTATCGGATGAAGAAGTTATTTATGAAGAACAACAAGGAAAATTATTTTTCTTAAAATATAAAATCGAGGGAACTGAGGAATTTTTGACCATTGCCACAACTCGTCCAGAAACTATTTTTGGAGATACAGCAATTTGTATCAATCCAAACGATGAGCGTTTTACACATTTAAAAGGTAAAAAAGCAATCGTTCCTATTTGCGGAAGAGTAATTCCTATTATCGAAGACGAATATGTTGATGTTGAATTCGGAACAGGATGTTTGAAAGTAACGCCTGCGCACGATATGAACGATAAAACGTTAGGAGAAAAACACAACCTAGAAATCGTTGATATTTTTAACGAAGATGCTACATTAAACAGTTTCGGATTACAGTATCAAGGAAAAGATCGTTTTGTGGTTCGTAAAGAAATCGAAAAAGAATTGGAGGAAATTGGTGCTTTAGCAAAAACTGAAATCCATTTAAATAAAGTTGGAACATCAGAAAGAACAAAAGCTGTAATCGAACCAAGATTATCAGATCAATGGTTCTTGAAAATGGAAGAATTAGTAAAACCTGCAATTAAATCTGTTTTAGAAACGGGAGATATTAAATTGCATCCAAAACGTTTCGAAAACACGTATGCGCATTGGTTAAACAACATTCGCGATTGGAATATTTCTCGTCAGTTATGGTGGGGACAACAAATTCCAGCATACTATTACGGAGACGGAAAAGAAGATTTCGTAGTTGCAGAAAACATAGAAGATGCATTAGTTTTAGCAAAAGAAAAAACCAGCAACCAACAACTAACAACCGACAACTTAAAACAAGATGTTGATGCCTTGGATACTTGGTTCTCATCTTGGTTATGGCCAATGTCTGTTTTTGGAGGCATCATGGATCCAGAAAGTCCAGATTTTAAATATTATTATCCAACAAATGATTTGGTAACAGGTCCGGATATTTTATTTTTCTGGGTTGCAAGAATGATCATTGCAGGTTACGAATATGCTGGCGAAAAACCATTTACAAATGTTTATTTGACAGGTTTAGTTCGAGATAAACAACGTCGTAAAATGTCTAAATCATTAGGAAATTCTCCTGATCCTTTAGATTTAATAGATAAATTTGGTGCAGACGGTGTTCGTGTAGGATTACTTTTAAGTGCTTCTGCAGGAAACGATATCATGTTTGATGAAGAATTGTGCAGTCAAGGAAAAGCATTTTCAAACAAAATTTGGAATGCTTTCAAATTGATTAAAGGTTGGGAAGTTTCTGAAACTATCGCGCAGCCAGAATCATCAAGAGTAGCTATCGAATGGTACGAAGCTAAATTACAGCAGACTTTAGTTGATATTGAAGATAATTTTGAGAAATACAGAATTTCAGATTCATTAATGGCAATTTATAAATTAGTTTGGGATGATTTCTGTTCTTGGTTTTTAGAAATGATCAAGCCAGCGTATCAACAGCCAATTGACAGCGTAACTTTCGCGAAAGCGATCGAAATGTTAGAAAACAACTTGAAGTTATTGCACCCGTTTATGCCTTTCTTGACAGAAGAAATTTGGCAGTTAATTGCTGAAAGAACGCCTGAGGAAGCTTTAATTGTTTCAACTTGGCCAAAAGTAAAACCATTTGATGCTAAATTAATTGCTGATTTTGAAAATTCTATCGAAGTAATTTCAGGAATCAGAACGATCAGAAAAGACAAAAATATTCCGTTTAAAGATGCAATCGAATTAAAAGGAATCAACAGCGAAAATGTTTCTACTTATTTTGATTCAATTATCACGAAATTAGGAAACGTTTCTGCTTTCGAATATGTTTCTGAAAAAGTTGACGGTGCATTGTCTTTCCGTGTAAAATCAAATGAATATTTCATTCCGATTACAGGAAATATCGATGTTGAAGCTGAAATTGCAAAACTGACAGAAGAATTAAATTATACTAAAGGATTCTTGAAATCTGTAGAAGCAAAACTTTCAAACGAGAAATTCGTAAACGGAGCTCCAGAGAAAGTTCTTAATTTAGAAAAACAAAAACAAGCCGATGCTTTAGCAAAAATTGCTACAATCGAGCAGAGTTTGGCTGGTTTGAAATAAGAAATCAAACTTAGTTTATCATAAAAAAACCCGACAGATTTTTAAAATTTGTCGGGTTTTATTTGTAATAAATGGATTACTTTTTGTTTTGAAAATAGTGTTTGTTTTTTTATTTTGTTATCTAAAATATCATAATTTTAATACGGCTTACTCTTTAATTTAAATTATCTCCCATAATGAAAAAATGCATCATATTTATCTTTATTTCAATACTATTTTGGTCATGTTCTAATAAAGAAAGCAAGGTAGAAAATGTCGAAAGAGCGTTTTATTACTGGAAAGGGAATTCCTATTTTGATAATGAATTGGAACGTTCTGTGAATAAATTAAAAGTAAAAAAAATATATTATAAACTATTTGAGGTAGATTATAATGAAGCAATGGGAAATTTTCCATATCAAAAAAATTCTCCTTCTGAATACACATTTCGTGATTTGGATTCTGTAAATGTTGTTCCAACGGTTTTTATAAGAAATGAAATCTTTCAATACAATAGTGAAAAATCACTTGATAAACTTGCAGATAATATTGTATTTCTTATCGATAAATACCATAAATATTCTAATTATAATGAGGATAAAATCATTTTTGAATATTCTGAGATTCAAATTGATTGCGATTGGACAAAGTCGACTAAAGACAAATATTTTTATTTGTTGAAAAAAATTAAAGAACTCTCTAAAAAACAAGTAAGTTGTACACTTCGGCTTTATCCGTATAAATATCCCGATATTATGGGAGTTCCGCCAGTTGATAAAGCAATGCTGATGTGTTATAATTTAATTAAACCGTTAACTAATAAAAACAAAAACTCGATTTTAGATTTGGATGAATTAAGATCATATTTAGATAAAAGAAGGAGTTATCCTGTGCATTTAGACATAGCATTACCTGTTTTTTATTGGACGCAATGGTATCAGAACGATCGTTTTAGAGGTTTGCTTAATATAAATTCAGCTGATTTTAAAACATTTACTCATGAAGTTAAGCCGATGTGGTACGAAGTAACAAAAGATACTACGTATAATTATGAGAATTATTTTCAGATTGGAGATCAGATTAAGTGTGAAGAGGTAGATTCGAAAAAACTTACTGAAGCAATTTCTATCATAAAAAAGAATGTTGAGTTAGATAAAAACACTACAATTTCATTATTTCATTTAGACGAAAGTACTTTTAAAAAATATAGCAATGAAGAAGTTTCTAGTTTTTACAGTTCTTTTAGTAAGTAGTTTTTGCACAATTAACGCGTGTGGATATAGTCCATATGGTGAAGATATACGTTATTCTATTCTTAAACCTGAATATTTCAGTTTTTCTGCATATCGTGCATTTTATTATAATGCCGATTTATGGGGATTTAATTATGATGAATACGACAGTAATAAAACTCCAGATGCAAATATATTAGATTGGTATAATTATGCAAATAAAAAGGTTTCGATTGAAGCGATAGAAGACTTTAATTTTAATTTATCATTTACAGATATAAATCCGGAAAGTAATAATGAATTAATTCAGTATTTATATAAGCAGAATAAAAAAGATGCTATTGTATATTTAAAAACTGCTAAAAAGATTGAATTAAATACAAACGAAGATGATCCTTGGGAAAGAAATCAATTTTCAAATGATAATCAAAAAAGTGTACTACTTGATGAGGTAATTCAAAAAATTAAAAAGGAGAAAAATATATATTTCAAGCGTAAATATGCTTTTTTAGCAATTCGACTCGCTTACTATTCATTTGAAATAGATAAACTAGAATCTATTTTTGAATCTAATTTTAATGCCAAACAAAAAGACTATCTCTATTATTGGAGTTTGTTTTTTTACACAATGCGAAGTTCCGATCCAGAAAAGATAATTAATGTTGTTAATTTGATGGCAAATTCGGCTGAGAAAAGATACGCAAGCTATTATTTTTTTCATAACGAATTTAAAATTGGTGAAGCTTTAAAATATGCAAAAAGCAAAGAAGAAATCGCCAATGTTTATGCCTATGCTTCTATGCAAAAAGTAGATAAAAATCTAGACTATTTGCAAGAAATTAATAAAAACAAACCAAAGTCTGAAATTCTCGATTTTCTTCTTTTGAGAGAAATTAATAAAATTGAAGATTGGGTATATACTCCATATTATTCTAATTATCTTCCATCAGTTGAGTTTTCAATACAAGCTAGTTGGTTTGGAAAGGATAAAATCACTACACAGACACTACAGAAACGTTCTGAAAATAATCGATTATATGCTAGAGAGGTTTTAAATTTTATAAATTCGATTGAGATAAATAGAATGCAAAATCCTATTGTTTGGAAAGCTGCTCAGATTAATTTGCAATTTATAACCAGAGATTACTCTAATTGTTTAAAAAGAATTGAGTCTTTTGAAAAAGAATATCCTAATGAAAAAATAACTGAAGAAATTGAGAAAATAAAAGCGCTTTGTATTACTTCAAATCAGGAGAAGGGAAAAGCTGTTATAAAACCTGAGATTGAGACTATTATTTTAAAATATAGAAATGACGAACGTTTTATTTTTGCTTTAGGACGTGAGTTAGAATTTAGAGGTAATATTGCCGACGGTTTGGCTTTGATTTCTTTAATGAGCAATAAGTTGGATTATGGTTTTGATTATGATAATGTTGAATGGCGCTCTAATAGAATTAAGACATCTGGGAATTTAGAAGTTTTTTACACTTATTTTGATTATTTGGATTTTGTCTATTCAGCAAAAGATTTACAAAAAATTGGTGATAAAATAGAAGAAGGGAATAAAACTAATTTTCAAATCCAGATTTACGCTCAACTAATTAAAGACAAAGATTATCTTAAAGATTTGTTGGGAACAAAATATATAAGAGAAGATCAATTAGGTAAAGCTTTAATAACGTTTAAAAGCCTTCCTGAAAAATATTGGGAAGATAATTATAATGCATGGGAAAGAGGAAAATACAGTGAATATCATCTTTTTGATCAAAATCCCTTTTATGATTTTAAACATACAAAAAGTTTTATTAAACATACAGAAAAGTATTTAGTAACAAAACTTTCTGTTACAGAACATTTGATTAAATACACGAATCTGGCAAATAATTCTAATACAAAAGATCGGGATTATTATTGTTTTCTTCTTGGAAACTGTTATTATAATATGACCGACTATGGTAATTCATGGATGATGCGACGCTATGGCAGTGTATCGTATTATGCCGATTATAAAAACGAATCTTTTATTGACGAAATTGAATACAGAAATAGAATTAAGGCCGTTGAAAATTATAAATTAGCTTACCAATACGCAAAGACAAAACAATTTAAGGCACTTTGCTTAAGAATGATGGATTATGCTGAAAAGAATCAATATACGATTTCGAAAAGGGTTGATAAAGAATTTCCAGAATATAGCTCGGATTTGTCAGGTTGCGAAAATTTAGAAGAATATTTTAAAGCGAGGAGATAATTAAACCCGACAGGTTTCAAAAGATCTATTGGTTTTTTGTTTTAATGTACCGTTTGTCATTCCGAGGAACGAGGAATCGCACTCGGAAATCGACAAAGATTGTAGAATTTAGATATAGAGTTTCATGTGTGATTCCTCGTTCCTCGGAATGACAAAAGGCGTATTATTTTTTCATCTTCAAAACCAAAAACAAAGGATATGAAACAATTGCAATTCCAACAATTATAATAAAACTTTTAGGATCGCTGTAAACAAATCCTGCAAGTAATGCGATAGAAAAAATGATCGCTATAATAGTGGTCCAAGGGTACCAAAAAGAACGATAAGGTCTTGGTAAATCTGGTTCAGAAGTTCTTAGTTTTAAAAGCGAATAATAGGCCAATCCCCAAACTATTATGGAGATAAAAGCGGCGAAAGAAAATAGCACTTCAAACGAACCAATACAGATTAAAAATAAACTAAAAAATGACGAAACCAAAAGTGCTACAATTGGTGTTCCGCCTTTATTGACTTGTATTCCCTGTTTGATAAAAAATCCGTCACGGCTTAATCCGTAAAGAATTCTTGGCGGAATCATCATAAAAGCATTTAAAATACTGATTAAAGAAAAAATAGAAATTACGGTTACAATTTTGGCTCCATTTTCTCCGAAAAGAATTTTAGCAACATCGGCTGCAGCAAGATTTGATTTGGCTAAAGTTTCTATTGGCAATACATGAAAAAAAGCGGCATTTACTAAAATATAGATTGCAACAACAAGGAGAACTCCACTATATAATGATTTCGGAATATTTTTGCTTGGATCGTCATTTTCTTCAGCAAAAAAACAAACAGCGTTCCAACCATTATAAGTTCCTATAATAAGTTGTAATGATTTGAAAAATCCAAAAAGAAGTCCGATTTGAAAGATTGAACTATCGGTTTTGATTGTCAGAACTTCAACTCCCGAATACATAAAACAAGCCAAAACCAAAGCCACAAAGCAAATCACTTTTAATAAACTTGTAATTTGTTGAATGACACTTCCGTTTTTTACTCCGCTTAAATGAAGCAAAACAAAAGCAATTAATAAAGAAATTGATATTACGGTTGAATAATTGGAAAGTGCAGGAAATAAAATAATAGAATATTCACTAATTACAATACAGTAAAAAGCAGGCGGAATAGCATTGACAATATAATCGTACCAGCCAGAAAGAAATCCTGCATATTCGCCTAAAGCTCTTTTGATGTAATTGTAAGATCCACCAGCTTTTGGTAGCATTGTAGCGAGTTCAGAATAAGAATTTGCGCCTAATAAAACATATAAACCTCCAAAAAGCCATGAAGCTAGAATAAGCCAGTAATTATTTAGTAATTCTGCAATAGAACCTGGTGTTCGTAAAATTCCGACTCCAATTGTTCCGCCAATTAATACGGCAATATTAAAACTAAGGCCTAAAGTTTTCTTTAATTGGTTTTGCTTAGAATCTGACATTTAGATTTTGTGTAAAGGATTATGATTTTAGCAAAAGTATGTTAATTTGAATCAATATTAGCTTAAAATAAAAATCCCAAGATTTTCTGAAAAGAGAAAATCTTGGGATAAATCAAAAAAACATCTAATTCAATATTTTAGAACTTGTATCGCAAACTTGTCATAACCTGACGAGGAGCGATTGGGTTCACACTATAATTTTCGTGAACTGTATAATTTAATTCGTTTGTAATGTTTGATAATTTGCAAAGAATTGAGAATTTACTCCAAGTATATCCTACTGATGCATCAATTGTAACATAACCTTCTAATGGAATTTCTCTGTACCATATTCCGTCTGGTTTTGTAGAATCGTATTGGTTGTTCCATCCACCAATTCTATCTCCAATATAATTTCCTATTGCACCAACAGAAACCCCTTTAAAGAATCCTTCTTGTAACGTGTAAAAGAAGCTTAAATTTGCAGTATTTAATGGTGTTCTTGCCACACGGTCTCCTTCAATGAAACTTCCATTTAATCCAGAAGTTTTAGTATAACGCATATCATTATAGCTGTATCCTGCAATAATATTTAAACCTTCGACAGGTCTTGCAGTAACGTCAACTTCAACTCCTTTGCTTTTTGTCTCCCCACTTAAAAGTTTGATGCTCGTATCATTATTCTCAGTTCCATCAGCTTTATAAGGTGCCATTTGTGCAAAATTGCTATTAGTAATTTGGTAAACAGTGACATTTGTGCTTAATAAACCTTTTAGGAAATCAGTTTTAATACCAACTTCATATTGATCAATAATAGAAGCTTCAAGAGGCTGCATATCAACAGTTGTTCCTGTATTTGGTGTAAAAGAAGTTGAATAACTTCCAAATACTGAAATGTCTTTTGTTGGCTGATACACTAATCCTGCTTTAGGAGAAAATGCATTATCTAAACGTTTTGGAGTAACTGTTGGAACTGCATCTTGAGGATTTCCTGCTCCTGTTTTAGTTTCTTTATAAGTGCTAACTTCAGCTTCTTGCCAAGACCATCTTAAACCTGCCAATACTTTGAGTTTATCTGTAATCGAAATGAAATCTTGAACAAATACTCCAAATCGATTTGTGTCTGTTTTTGTAATCTGAGTAGCTCTGTCTGTTGTAGGGATGTTCATTCTTTGATCTGCAGGATCAAATGTGAATAAATTTATAGTATCGTAAAGAGTTGGTCCGTAAACGGGTTTACCATCTTTTATTCCGATTTGAACATATTTTTCATCAAATGTAAAAGTGTAAGCTGTTGCAAATGAATTTTCCCAATCTGCACCAGTAAAGATTTGGTGTTTTACAGATCCAGTATTAAAGTTTCCTTGCAAGCTTATTTGGTCTCCAAAAATTTGCTCCAAATTTTTATTCTTTGTTAAACCTCTATTCCAATCACCTGGAGTTGCATAAGTGTCTAAATTTGATAATTGAGCAGTAGAGTAGCTTCCTCTATCATAATTTTGGAAAGAAGAATTAAAATTTAATTTCCAGTTTTTATTAAAATCGTGATTTAATAATACAGATGCGCTTGAAGATTTAGTAGTGCCATTAGACCAAAGTGATCCGTAGAAAGCATTACGCGGCAAATCAAGAATTTGAGTTCCTATGATTCCAGTTCCGAAATCAGGTGTCCAATCTGCACTTAAATAATCTCCTTGTAATGTAATTTGAGTTTTTGGATTAATAACAAAAAGTAAAGACGGATTTACATATACACGTTTGTTTTTTACAACATCTCTAAAACTTTCTGAGTTCTCGTAAGAACCATTAATTCTAAAAGCGATTGATTTATTAAGTCCTCCATAAAAATCAAATGATGGTTTATAATAAGCATAACTTCCAAACTGCATTGACACTTCGCCTCCGCTTTTGAATTGAGGAGTTTTAGTTACTAAGTTAAGAACTCCTCCTGGAGCCACATTTCCAAACAACAAAGCCGAACCCCCTTTTAAGAATTCTACTTTATCTAATCCTGAAACATCAGGAATTGATCCTGAATTGTAACGAAATCCATTTTTGAACATATTATTTGCAGACATGTCATAACCTCTAGAGAAAAAAGATTCCTGAGCGCCACCACGAGCAGAGCTAACGTAAACACCGTTAGCATTTTTTAGTACTTCACTTAATCTAATAGCTTGCTGCTGTTCGATAACTTCTGAACCAATAACTTGTATACTTTGCGGGTTATCCATTGGTTTCAATCCAGAGCGAACTGCTGTAACTGGTTTTGGTTCTTTATTTTTAGTAACAACTACTTCATTTAAAATTTCTCCTTTTTTATTCTTAACTGTATCGGTTACTGAAGAAGTAGATTCGGTGCTTGAAAAATCTTGACCATAAGAGGCAAAACTTAATAATCCTAATGCAAATAGTAAATTATATTTCATGGTATTTATTTAGATTCAATAAAAATAGATCGCCGCAAATATACAATTGCAGGAATATGTTAATGAAATTTATGGGGCGTTTTCTTACTTAATTCTTACTTATTGTTTTCTTAAGATTTGCTTAAGAGGTTTTTAGTATTATTTTAATTTAGTATAAATAGCAACAAAAAAACCTTGCCGTTAAGCAAGGTTTTTTAAATTGAAATTAAATCTAAGAATGAAGTTTTACGAAATTATTTTACTGCAATTTGGTAAGTAGCCATTTTCCAGATTTCATCATATTTTTTACCATTGTGCTCACCTGCAGATTTCTCCGTATAAGCAAATTCAACCATATAATTTCCTGACCAAATAGGAGTGAAAGAGATCTCTCCTTTATCATTTGTCCATAATTCTTTTTCCCAACCGTTTGGAGCGATTACTTTAATTTTTTGTGATTTTGCAATAGCGCCTTCATATAAAGCAGAAACATTTACAACAGTATTTTTTTTCGCGATATCAGCATTTTCAGAAAATACACTAATTTTATTATTGTTAGCCGCTGCAATATTTCCCGCCGATTTGTTTCCAACGACTACAGTTGCGCTTGAATTATAATCTAATTTCATTGTTCCGTAAACATCTCCAACTGTATGGTGCATTACGATTGTATAAACGCCATCTTCGTCAGGAGTAAAGAATGCTTGATATTTATTTTCTAAAGCTTTTGAAGTCAGTTTTGTTTCTTTTTTTGAAGGAGAAATTACAACCAAAGTAAAATCTTTTAAATCAGAAAACCATTTATCAGCTTTTGTAATATCATTATCAGAGAATTCTCCAAAGTAAACAGAAATTTCCTGAGCTTTTCCTTTTGTTCCAGTTGCTTTGGTTTCAATCCATAAAGCATGAGCAAAAAGCTGAGGTGCGGCAAAAAGCATTAGAAATAAAAAGCTTAGTGTTTTTAGAGTATTTGATTTCATAAGATCAAGTTTAAATTATTAGAATGATATTTTTTACAAACATAAGTTTTATTTAGAATAATTAAAAATAAAATACAAAAAAGCGCCTCAAGATTTTAGATTGAGACGCTTTTAATTTAAATTTTAAACAGTGTGTTAGAATTTAATCGTTAAACTAGCAAGGATATTTGCTGGAGCTTGTGATGTGCCCCAGAAATCCCAATATTTTTCGTTAGTTATATTATTAAATTTAAGACCAACTCTCCATGATGTACGATCATAGTATACAGATCCATTAAGAGTTGTATAAGAAGGCATATAAAAAGTATTATCGGCTGTGAAGAAATTTTTGTCAACATAATTGGCACCAAAACCTAAACCAAGACCTTTTAGTTTATTTTGGAAAGTATAAGAAGTCCAAAAGTTCACTATATTTTCAGGAGAACCTGTCGCTTTATTTCCTTCGATAGATGTGTCAGAAGCTTTTACAATTCGGTTGTCATTATAGCCATATCCTGCCACAACGCTTAATCCGTTCATAGGAGTGGCCATTAACTCAAAATCAAAACCTTTACTTACTTGTTTGCCATCTTGTTCTGTAAAACCTGTTGCATTTACTCTTGTCGCGTTATCGATCGTAATATTGTAATAACTTACAGAACCAGTTAGTTTTTTATTGAAAGCTTCGGCTTTAATACCTCCTTCATATTGAACTGCATAAATAGGATCCAAAACAAATATCGAAGCATCTGGCTGTGTTACAGGTTGCATATTTTGAAAACCATTCATGTAATTTCCAAATACAGAAACTTGGTCTTTTACCAATTCGTAAACCAATCCAAGTTTTGGAGCCAAAGCTGTTTGGTTATAACCTTCAATAGTTCCCACTTTTTCACGGTCAAAATTATCCAGACGTAAACTCAACATAGCCGAAAAACGATCTGTAAAATTGACTACATCGCACGCATACACACTAAACGTTTTTTGATCTGCAATTGGAGATGTTGTAAGAACAAGACCAGCGTCTACAGCTTTTCTTCTAATAGGAGTAAATGGAGTAGTAATATCAATATTGTCAAGAGTAAAAGTACTTCCTCCAGAAAAAGAACCGCTGTAAAGTCTATAGTTTATACCTGCAAGAAATTTGTGTTTAATGCTTCCTGTAGAAAACTTTCCGTTTAAATTTTCCTGTATGTTAGTGTAGTTGTTATAAATAGGTCCCCAAAGACCAACTCTTCTCGCCACTTGAGTTGGCGAACTCCAAACGGCATAACTCTGATAGCTGCGTTCTACATCTTCGCCAACAAACGAAAATACAGTGGTAGATTTCCAGTTTTCTGCTATTTCGTATTCTGCCTGAGCAAAAACTTTTGTCGCTTTTGTTTTAGCATCGTTATCATCGTGAAACATAGATTTTCTGTAATCTATCTTTAAATCATTCGGATTTGTAATTCCAGAAGTTGCAGCATAAGTATTATAGGTGCGTCTTGTGTTGTTTACATTGTAAAGTTCAGCATCAATGTTGAAAGTAAGTTTTTCAGATGCTTTGTAAGTAAGGCTAGGAGCAAAAAGTAAAGCATTATTGAAACCATAATCAAGGAAACTTTTTTCTCTGTTAACTGCCATATTTATTCTGAACAGGACACTTTTATCCTTGTTTAGCGGAGTGTTTACGTCAGCCGTTAAACGATTTAAACCGTAACTTCCTGTTGTATATGAGATTTCTGTAGCAGTTGTTTCATGAGGCTTTTTAGTCACTAAATTCACGACTCCTCCAAATGAAGAAACAGTAGAACCAAACAAAGTTCCAGAGGGACCTTTTAAAATTTCAATGCGTTCTACATTTCCAAGATCTACAGAAGAACGCCCCGAAACCGTTTCCATTCCATTTCTTGCATTTATTCCTGTAGAAAATCCTCTAAAGATTACTCCAACTCCTCCAGATGGATAACTAATTGAAACTACGCCAGGCGAGTTTTGTACAGCACTTCTAATATCGACAGAAACCTGTTCCTGTAAAAGTTCTTTATGGATTACGCTATAAACCTGTGGATTTTCAAGATTTTTAAGTGGCATTCTGGCTACGTAATCTGTTTTTTTGGACACAATGCTTTTCGGACTGCTAATGATAACTTCTTTTAATTCTTTGTTTGAAACTTTAAGCTGCAAATTAACTGTTGAAGTTTCATTTTCAGTTACAAGAACTTCTGTTTCTAAAGTTTCATAACCTGTTAAAGATACTTGAAGCGTATAAGAATTGGCTCTTACTTTATTAAAATCAAAGCTTCCGTCATCATTAGAAACGGTTCCGTATTTAGTGTTTTTAAGGATAATATTTACACCGGCAGCAGCGTCGCCATCAGATGTTGTAATTGTTCCTTTAATTTTTCCGTGGTTTTGTGCAAAGGCAGATAAAAACGAAAATAGAAAACTGATTGAAAATAGAAAACGCGAAGTTTTCAAACTGGAATAATTCATTACTATTTTTAATTTGGTTTATAATAAAATTTATTTAGAATAAATAAAAACAGTGCAAATGTAAAAATTAAAATAACTTTAACAATTTTATTTTTTGTCATTTAGTTTTGAAATTGTTAAATGTTGATTATTGAAATAATTAAATGAAATTCTTAGTTGATGTTTTAGCGAGATAAAGTTTTAAAGCCTTAATTTTGCAGTCTGAAAAATGACTTCATGATTTTACCATTCTTTAAAAAGATTCAAAATACGCCAAAAGGATACCGTATTGCCAATACTGTTTTTTTCTTCCTTTCTGGTTTTGGATATTCTTCGTGGGTTTCGCGAATTCCACACATACAAGCCCAACTGCATTTATCTGAAGCCGAATTTGGGGCAGTTTTATTTGCTTTTCCGATAGGTTTAATGCTTACAATGCCTTTTACAGGAAAGTTATTGAATAAATACAGCAGCCGTTATATAATGCTTCTTGGCGCAGTTATGTTCAATATTGCACTGTCTTTGCCAGGTTTGGCAGCATTTGTTTGGCAGTTGGTCATCATACTTTTATTCTTTGGAGCTTCTCGAAATATTTTTAATTTATCTATAAACGCACAATCTCTGGAAGTGCAGAAATTATATCCAAAATCGATTATAACACGTTTTCATGCCGTTTGGAGTATAGCTGTTTTTTCGGGAGCGGGATTAGGGTATGTAATGGTAACACAGAAAATTGCACCATCGCATCATTTGTTGGGAGTAAGTATTTTTATGCTGGCGCTAACGGCTTGCTTTTATCCGATGAGTATTCATAATGAACCTGTTCCAGTGAAAAAGAAGTTCTTCTCAATGCCAGAAAAGAATCTGATAAAATTTTCTCTGATTTGTTTCGTTTCTATGGCGTGCGAAAATACAATGTATGATTGGAGCGGAATTTATTTCGAAAATATATTAAAAGCTTCTCCAAAATTAACCAGTGCAGCGTTTGTATTTTTTGCTTCGGCGGTAACGTTAGGACGTATATTTGGAGATTATGGCGTAATGAAATTTGGAACTAAAAAAATCCTCCTTTATAGCGGTATATTAATCACAGCTGGTTTTGGAGTTTGTTTTATTTTGCCTTATGCGTATCCAACTATTTTCGGTTATGTTTTAATCGGATTTGGGGTTTCTTGCGTTGTTCCGTTAGTGTTTAGCATTGCCGGAAGATCTTCAAACTTGAGCAGTGGTTCTGCCTTAACTTCAATATCTACAATTGGTTATTTAGGATTTTTATTAGTTCCGCCAATGGTTGGTTTTATTTCTGAATATCTAAGTATGAAATGGGCGTTCTTAATTATGGCGCTTCTCGGAATTCTGATGATTTTTATGGTGAATAAAATCGGGGAGAATGAGTGATTTTTTTAAGTTGCTAAGGTTCTTAGATGCTGAGGTTCTAAGTTTTTCTTTTACTGTGACCTGTTTATTTTGAAAATATAATTAAGGATTATTTGGGTAAATTTTCAAACTCGCTTAAAATCATTTCTTGACAAATAATTAACCAGTCTTTGCAATAACCAGAAACCAAAAGATAAGATTCTAGATTTAATTCCTTTTTTACATCATCAATAATGTTGTCTTTTGCATTTGGTATTGACAATGTTGGATTATCAATTAAATATTCATCAAATTGCTTTAATACAGACATAGAATCTTTACTTCTTATAATTTCATTAATAAGATTAAATGAAGATATATCGGGTAAGCTTTGAAAAATTACATTTTTAAAATTTAATTGAGAAAGATTGTGTGTTTCATCACCATTCCATTGTTTGATCGTTATTAGGATGCTTTTACAATTATATTCAATTGATATTTTATCAACAATTCCATCAAAACTTTCAAAACCATTTAAAGGAACTACATTATCTTCCATTCAAACATATTTTTTTAGATAGATTTGAGTTTACTTCTTCGTCATCACAAACTTCTCAGAACTCGGTTTTCCATTCAAATTCCCAGAAATCTCTGCGGTTAAAGTATTATTAGCACCTTTTGTATAAGTGATTTTTTGAGGATAATCGTGTTTCGGATTTTCGAAAACCAATTTTTGATCTGTCTCAGAAGTAGAAGGGAAGAAAACAGGTTTGTCGTCGTTTTGCCCTTTTACAGTTGCTTTGTAAGTTAGTGTTTCGCCTAATTGAGCCAAAACAATAGTTTCAAAATGCAGAGTGTCTTTTCCTTTAATAAAATAAGAAGAAGCGTTGAAAGTACTGTCGTTTAACTTTTGCCAGTTTTCAGACAAAACACCTTCTGGAGAAGTATTTTCCCAGTTTCCAATTAACCAGTCGGCTTTTTTGATTTTGTCTTTTTCAACGGTTTCTTTTTTCTGGCAAGAAACAAAAGCTATGATAAGGGCGATAAGAGTAATTTTCTGAAACATATTTATGAGATTTTTGATAGTACTAATGTATGAAAAAAATGTTTGCCACAAATTGCACAAATTTCCACGAATTTTATTTCACGCAGATTTAAAAAGATTTAAGCAGATTACGCAGATTTAATAATAAATCAAATTAAATCTGCGTGAAATAAAATCTTTTTTTAATCCTTTTAATCTGTGGCAAAAAAATCAAACGCTAGCACTCAAAATTGAATAAACCAATTCCTTAGTAGGTTTTTGGTCTTTTAATTTTGCTCGAACTTCATCAAAAGTCACTTTGAAATCACAGCCCGATTTGTATTCAGCGCAGCCATAAGCAGTTTTGCCTTTAAGAATTGTTCCTTTTTTACATTTCGGACAAACTAATGCATCTGAACTTTCTTTTGGCTGGTTTTTTTTATCCGTTTTCTTTGGCTCTAATTTCAGTTTGTAGTTTTCTTCAAAACGAATTAAACCTTCAACAGTTCCAGAATCGGTTTTGAAACCTTTAATGTTTACGGTCGAACCTTTCTGAACCAATCGTAAATATTGGCTTTCAGTAATTTTTTTATCATGAAAGACAAACGGTAGCACAAAATCACAACCCGATTTGTATTCGCTGCATCCAAAAGCCGATTTTCCTTTTAGTATATTTCCTTTTTGACATTTCGGACATTTTTCTGCCGAAATTCCAGAAGCTTTCTTTTTTTCTTTTTCTGCTTTTACAACCGGTTTCTGAACCGTTGCAGCATGCGAAATATTGGCGTGTTTAGTTTCGCTTCGTACTTCATAAACCAAAGCTTCAACCATACGTTTCATGTTTCTAATGAATGCGGCGGCGGTGAAAGTTCCTTTCTCAATATCTTTCAGCTGTTTTTCCCAAGTTCCAGTAAGTTCGGCTGATTTTACCAATTCGTTTTGAATCGTATCAATCAATTGAATTCCCGTTAAAGTTGGTAAAACCTGTTTTTTATTTCGAACAATATATTGGCGTTTGAAAAGCGTTTCAATAATATTTGCACGCGTTGACGGACGACCGATTCCGTTTTCCTTCATCAATTCACGTAAATCTTCGTCGTCAACCTGTTTTCCAGCTGTTTCCATTGCACGCAATAAAGTCGCTTCGGTAAACTGATTGGGTGGTTTGGTTTCTTTTTGAAGAAACGAAGGTTCATGCGGACCTTTTTCGCCCACAGTAAAACTCGGCAGTAAATCGGGTTCTTTTTCTTTCGCATTCGGATCTTCAAAAACAACACGGAAACCTTTTTTCAAGATTTCTTTTCCAGTTGCTTTAAAAGTCACATCGGCCGCTTTTCCAATAACTGTTGTGTTTGCAACCAAACAATCATCATAAAAAACGGCAATAAAACGTCTTGTAATAATATCATAAACCTGCTGCTGATTGTGCGGCAGATTGTTTTGAACTCCCGTTGGGATAATTGCGTGGTGATCGGTTACTTTTTTATCGTTAAAAACCTTTGGTGATTTCTTGATTTTTTTTCCTAAAATTGGCTGAGTCAATTCGGCATAATTGGTTAATTTTTGCAGAATTCCAGACACTTTCGGATAAATATCCCCTGGTAAAAAAGTCGTATCAACTCTGGGATATGTAATTACTTTCTGCTCGTATAAAGTCTGTGCAATCTTCAATGTTTCTTCGGCAGAAAATCCAAATTTCTGATTGCAATAAACCTGTAAACCTGTTAAATCAAAAAGTTTTGGAGCATATTCGTTCCCGTTCTTTTTATCTACAGAAACAATTTCGAAATCACTTTCTTTGACTTTTGCTGCAACAATTTCTCCATCTTCTTTGTTTAAAAAACGGCCTTCTTCATAACTAAAAAGCGTTTCTCTATACAAAGTCTGCAATTCCCAATACGGCTGAGGTTTAAAGTTTTCGATTTCTCTAAAACGATCCACAACCATCGCCAATGTTGGCGTCTGCACACGCCCGATAGACAAAACCTGTTTGTAACCGCCATGTTTTACGGTGTACAAACGTGTTGCATTCATTCCTAAAAGCCAATCTCCAATAGCTCTGGAAAATCCAGCGTAGAATAAATTATCATAATTAGAAGAGGGTTTTAAGTTTTCAAAACCTTCTTTAATCGCTTCGGTTGTAAGTGACGAGATCCATAAACGCTGAATTTCTCCTTTATAATGCGCTTCGTTCATCACCCAGCGCTGAATCAATTCTCCTTCTTGTCCAGCATCCCCGCAGTTTATAACCACTTCGGCTTTATCAAAAAGGCTTTTTATAATTTTAAACTGTTTCTGAATTCCCGAATTTTGAACGACTTTGGTTTCAAACTTTTCAGGAAGCATCGGAAGATTATTCAAATCCCAGCTTTTCCAGTGCGGTTTATAATCGTTAGGTTCTTTTAAGGTACATAAATGCCCGAAAGTATAAGTTACAGCATAGCCATTGCCTTCATAATATCCATCGTGCTTGGTATTGGCACCTAAAACAGATGCAATTTCACGCGCTACACTTGGTTTCTCAGCAATACAGACCTTCATTTTTTCTTTTCTAGTTGGACTGGCGAAAATAGGAAATTTTTAAAAGAGTTACTAAGATTCTAAGATTCTAAGTTTTTTTCGCTTTTGTTTTTTGTTTCTCGAAAAGAAGCGAAGTTTTTAATTTTAAGTAGAATTTAAAATATTTATTAATAATACTCAACCGTATAATCTGCTGTTGCTGGAACAGTGCCATTATTGTCATACACCATGTGCCAGCTTACGGGATATCCGTCATTATCATATTGGTGCGCATAGGTAGACGTACCGTAAATTGTCATATTGTTTGGCGTTATTCCAGTATGTTTGTAATTTGATATTCCGTTTCTGCATTCTAGATAATAAATGCTTTTATACAGTTTTTTAAATGCATAATAGAAAGGATTTTTTTTATTATCGTATACATATTTCACAACAAAATCATCATAATTATAATTGTTTTCTTTGAATGTTATTTGAGTAATATTATTGTTGTCATCATACAAATATTCCTGTACCATAAAAGTATAATCTGTTGTTGGTGATAAATTTCTGTATTTGATAATGCGCTGTTTGTTATCTAGATAAAGCTCAGAAATTTGATCGTAGTGTTCAGCCGATTCGTAATTGTATGAGTTTGTAATAGTTATTTTATTGTTGTCGTATTTCAAAGTAATATTGTCTGGCGATCCCGTTCGTGACTGTTTTATTAATCTGTTTTTACTATCATACTCAAAAGTATATTCTTGATCATACACTTGCC
The DNA here is from genome assembly GCF_025717045.1 of Flavobacterium sp. SH_e. Lineage (GTDB taxonomy): Bacteria > Bacteroidota > Bacteroidia > Flavobacteriales > Flavobacteriaceae > Flavobacterium. The sequence goes on along the minus strand of NZ_JAOVZN010000008.1, from coordinate 447,489 downwards.
TGCTTATTAGTTTTCCAGAGCTATCATACGTAAATGTTCCAGAAAACAAATTATAACCTTTTCCTTTTGTTAGATAACCATTGCTGTATTCATAAAAAGAATCGTAATCTCCAGGATATTCGGGAGTGTCAGTCTTATAAGCTTTCATGTATTTAACATCTAGATCTTCTGAATTAGTGTCAGAATCTGAACTGCAACTGAATAAAAAAATACTTAAAACAAATAATAAAGCAGGTAATTTTGATTTCATGTTTTTAAGGAATAGAAAGTTTTTAGGAGAGCAAGATAGCAAATGTTAAGAATTAAGAAGACTGCTTTTTAGATTTTTTTGTCATTTAATTCTTGTTTTTTTTATCCAATTAGATATAATAAAAGACACAGAGTGTTTAAAAACAATATTTTTTTTTGTAAGAAAAAGTTGTATATTGCTAAAATAATTTGATGTTATAATGATCACCGCAAATATTTATTTAGTAAACAGCTGTTTAATGTGCTTAATTTGCACATTATTGTATTTGCATGATGATACTTTCTTAAAAAGCTCAAAGGAGTTTATTACTTTGGCCCTGTCACAACTCTAGACAGGGGATCTTTTTTACATACAATTTTTATTTATTTAATCTCATTTTTATTCAGGATATGATATCATTGAATATGCCGTTTTGCGCGCTGTTCAGTGTAGAGTTGAGTCATGTTTTAGAAAAGGGTGAAGCAAACAAGAAAGTCATGTCACAAAATATAATTTTAACAACAGGAACATACGATTTAATTAAATATCACGTAAGAAGAAAAAAAGTTACTCCAGAAGAAGAAGAGCTTTTATTGAATGAGTTAAAACATGCTACTCAAGTATTAAGAAAAAATCTTCCAGAAGATGTCGTTTCAGTAAATAGAAAAGTAACTTATAAAGACCACATGAAAAATGAAGAAAAAACAATTCTTCTAGTTGGCCCAGAAAAAGCAAAAGTCAGCAAAAACAAAATTTCAATTCTTTCTGACGAAGGTATTGCAATGGTAGGTTACAAAGAAGGCGATCTTGTCGAATGGCCAGCAAAAAAAGGCAATCTAAAACTAGAAATCTTAAAAGTAGTAGAAGTAGCTTAATACTTCTTATTTTCAGTTTATAAAAAACATCCTGTAAGTGATTTTCTTGCAGGATTTTTTTATTTGCAACAACTTTAAATACGTAAAATGTTCAATAGAATTGTAATTATATTTTTATATTTTTGAATCCATAACCACAAATCACCAATTAATAAACTAGCCATTTTATGAGTAACTCTACCCCAAAAACAACTTTACCTAAATATTATAATATCGCTGCATTAGCCGCATTCATTTATGCAGGTTTAATGCTGATCTTTTCAGTTTACAAAGACTTTTTATATGTTGACCAAACTTGGTTTCATGGCTTAACTGCCAACGGATTTTCTGTTTTCAGCAATTTAATCTGGATAGGAATTCTTTTTGTATTTAAAGTCTTTTTGAATAAGACACTTCAATACAAAAAAGCGGACTCTTTAATAACTATCTCATTAATTTTATTAGCAATTGCAGTTTATTCAGTTGGCGTAATATTTTTTAAGTCTCTTGCCGTTTATTTTTCTGCTGGAGATGTCAATGCATTAACTTCTTTTGGTTCAAGTTCATTTTCTAGTGCGATACTGTTAATTCTTGCAAATGTCACAATGGTGGTGATTAATATTGTTTTAGGAAACCGCATCAGAAAAATTGATGTTGTTTTGAATGATTACTTTAAAATCTTAGGTTTTTCGTTTATAGTTTATGCAGTTGTTTCGGCTCTTCAAATGGTAAAATTTATCAATAGTGATATCATTGGGTTTTTGCCAAAAATTGTTTTGGTTGCGGTTTTAGGATATATCTTAAAAGAAGTTTCTAAAATGAATCCTGCTGACTTGCCGTCGGAGCCTGAACCTAAGATTGCTAAAAATTTCCCGCAAAATAGACCCGAAAAAGCAGAGAAAATAAGCGTTTCAAGTAAAACGAAAGAAGTTCCTGTACAGCCAGAGCCAATTCCAAATTTCGATATTAACGAACAGGAAAATAAAGAAACAATACTTTCTTATTTTGAGAACCTATCAAATGATGAAATCAACAGGCTGGGAGTTGTAGTTGCAAAAAACTATAATCAGGATTTAACAGCCGATCAGACCAAAAATCTTATTTTACATTATATCACAGAGAGAAAACTATACGATCATAATCGATTTGCGCCGAAATAGTATTTTGTTAGCTTCAACGCTAATTTAAATCAGTTTTTAAAAAAATCCCGTAAGAAGTTTTCTTGCGGGATTTTTTTATGAAACGAAACTAAAACCATAATAAGTGGCTTCAAATATGGTTAGAGAAATGATCCATTTTAATTCTTCTTCGTCAGTTGTGCGAATCGATTTTATTAATTTAATAGGAGGTTGCGGTTCACGATATTCAAGTGTTGAACGAAAATGATCGTGGCCTTTTGAATGATATCTATATTTATTGATAAAAGCTTTTCGATCTTCATTTTTCCAAATTTCGGCGACTTCTCCAAAACGAAATGTTACTATAAAACTAGTTTGATTTTGTGAAGAAATTCTATTGCATTTTCCAATTTGGTTGTTTGCTGCATCAAGAATATCAAAATGATTTACTATTTTACCAATATATACATCATTAAAAAAGAAAAGTTTTTCTTCATTTTTAAATTCGCAATAGATTTTAAAATCGGTAGAACTTGCCAATATTCTGCTATTAACAAAAATTCCCCTGTCTATTCTCTGAAAAGCTACACTTGGCAAATTATCACTTGCTTTAATAACTCCTGTCAGTACACTAGACATGCTTTTTACATAAGAATATTCGATGTCATTGGTAATCTCTCTTAAAGAACCATCATTCCAAGTTATGATATCTTTCTTTAAAGTGTTGACTTTTTCTTCCATTTGTACTTTCTCTTGTTTTAAAAATTTAGGAGACTTTTTTGTGGCTTGATGTACAACGTAAAGAACTAATGCTATAAATCCAGCAAAAATAAGCAGAGGTAATGACATCATAAAAATTACAAATGATTTTAAATGGGGTTGCTATTTAAGATTCAAAGACTTTCGCGATCGAAAGAAATAATGAATAAATTTTTCGGTTAAAGATAGAATTTTTTCATTACGAAAAAATAGTAGATACGCATCAAAAATGACGTTAATCGAAAGCTTAAAATAATTAAATTAGTTCTTCTCAATTTAATTATAACCCATTGTAAACGAGTATGAAACAAGCAGAAACTATAGACGAAGTAATTTTGTTATTGGATGAAATAATAGAAAAATCAAAAATAGACCAGAGCAATTTAGGTTTATTTGCCATTTTATATCGCGAAGTTACGGTAAGAGTAAAAGAAGGTATTCATGCTGGTTCTTTTCAAAATGGCGAACGAATGGAAAAACTGGATGTTATTTTTGCCAATAGATATTTAAAAGCTTATTATCAATATCAAGCCAAAGAAAAACCGTCTGAATGTTGGGCATTTGCTTTTGAACAAGCCGAAAAGTTCTGGCCGATAGTTCTACAGCATTTGCTTCTTGGAATCAATGCGCATATTAATCTTGATTTAGGAATTGCCTCGGCAGAAGTCAGTACAATCGAAGATATCGAAGATTTAAAAGCGGATTTCGATAAAATAAACTTCATTTTGAGCAATCTCGTTGGCGGTGTCGAAAAATGCTTGATCAAGATTTGGCCAACACTTACGTGGATTCTAAAACTTACAGGCAAAATAGATAACTTTTTTATAGATTTCAGCATGGAAACTGCAAGAAACGGTGCATGGAAATTTGCCAACGAATTTGTAGCAGTTCCAGAAGATGTAAGAGAAGTCTGCACACAATTAAGAGACAAGCGAATAACAGAAATCGCTCGTTTGGTTTCAAATCCTGGATATTTTGTAAGTGCCGTTTTCAAATTCATTCGTTTATTTGAAAGAGGAACTGTTGCTCAAAAAATAATCGATATGCAGATTATGGAAGAAAAAAATATGGAATGTGTTGTGGCGTGATTTTGGAAAGAATGATTATTTCATTCCAGTTTCGAGATAATCTTCAAAACCTCCATTGTATATTTTTTCGACCCATTTTTTAAAATCTGCGGTGTTTTCAATGTTATATGTTTTAGCATATTCTTTGCCAAGATTTTCAATGATTTTGATCGTTTCTCCTTTTTTAATTCTTTCGTTTATTCTGTAAAGATTATTTGCACAGAATTTAAAAACTGACAAAGTATCGTATTCGCAAGAATTATTGAGATATAAAATCTCTTCTTCTGTATTGTAAAAATTATATCCCATTTTTAATTATTAATCATAGGATTCAAATTCTCATCTTTATTTCGCAAATCCAATCCGCCTTCGTAAACCGATTTCAGATTGGTCAAATAAAAATGCCATCCGTTGGAACAGCCCAATCTGATGTATTGTTTCGAATTATCATCTGTCGGAATGTTATGATGACGAAGTTCTACAATCGTGTATCCATTTTCTTCACTCAACTTTATATCGACTAGACACGTGCCTTCAAACGTAAACTGCAAAGAGTCTTTTCCGTTGGCAGAAATGATTTTTCCTTTCATGGCATCATCATACAAATACCAAAGCCATTCATAAGAATTTCCTCCCGAAACATTTTGGTTTTTACTGATTGGTTCTAGATTCGCATCAAAAAAAGATACTTTTTCTAGAAACCATTTTTCCAGTTCATTCGCGATTGTCCAAGCATTGTAAATGTCGCTGAGTGGCGCTTTAACGGCTATTTTTTTTGAGAAAGAAGTCCAGTCGAAGTTTTCCATAGTTTAGTTTTCTTATTTGAATTTTGTAAAGTTGCGATTCATTTTATCCCATTTATGGTTTGTTTTCCAGCAAAGCATATTCCATTTATGTCGCATACCACCCAATTCCCAATTAACATCAAATTTATCATTTTCGTTTTTTAAATAGGGAGGTTTTGTAATTTTACAATGCAGCATTGGTGGATTATTACAAACTGTTTTAAGAAAATCTGAATCAAGATTAGTTTTCAGAAAGTATCTAATGTCGATAATAGTTTGATCCTTTTCAGCTTTATAAACATATAAATTTACATCATAAATTAAATCGTAAAATTCGTTAAGTTCTGCAACAGCCTCTTTAGAAGTTTTGGGTATTTTATTTTTGTTTAGTTTACTTTTATTTTGGTTTTGAATAAAAAAGTTTTCTCCTTTTACTTCTGAAATATCGGAAAGAATAAACATAAAGTTATTCGAAATATCATTCCAGCAATACAGATTCACCAACTCAAGTAATTGTGCTGTTAGTTTTTTTATTTCTTCCTCGATATTTTTTTTCATAATTGTAATGACATGCTAAAGCACAGTTTCGATTTTCTAAATATTTCAGCTTGCTAAAACCTGTTTTTTAGAATCATTTGTTAATGCAATTACCAATGCAATTCCGCAGAAAAGTAACGCAATAATGGCACGCACAATTTCATTTCCGCCACCAACAGTTGGGTTTGCAACAGCATCTTGAATATGGAAGAAAAGTACAAAAAGTAAAAGCATTAAAGCCAAAAGAAGCGAAATAGGTTTTATCCAAAGTTTGAAAATAATCGAAATGCCCGAACAAATAAGCGCAACGCCTACAAAATAAGTCCAAAACATCGTTCCTGGCAGCCATTTTGGAACCATTGTAGAAACAAACTCAGCAAAAAGAAAATGGCTTAAACCAAACAAAAGCATTAAAAGCGAATAGAAAATTCGCCCAACTGGAATAAGTTTTTCTAGAAATTTGTCGAATTTGCTTTCGCTTTTGTTCGTACTATAGGAACCCGCCAATACAAGCGCTCCGCCACTATATGTTAGTTCCTCAATAGCATTAATCCAAATTTGTGTAGCGTTTGTTTTATCAGTATTAAAAATGAAAATAAACGGAAGATGAGAAACCATAAAAGCGGCAAGAAAAGCAAAACCTAAATAAAGACAGACTTTTCGGGTGTCGATAAATGTAATGGTAACGATTCCCGAAATAATAATTCCTGCCAATATTAAAACAATTCCGGTAAGGATAGAAAAAACAGAATATTGATGCGCCCAAGCAGGAAAAGGCGATAAAATTTCAGACCGAAAATCTTTGATAATAAGCTGATGTACTCCCAGAGCAATGATGCCAATACCGTAAAATACACGGCCGATATTAATAAGTCCTTTCATTAATAGTGGTTTTAGATAGTAAATTGGTTTTTGGTATGACCAAATATATAAATTTATTACTAAAATACTGATTTAATGAGGGTTGGTTTTTTGTTTAGTTTGTCTCTCGCCAGTTTCTCTGCACAATATTGTCATTTCGAGGAACGAGAAATCTCCACAAGTAGCTCCGCAACAATTTTCCATATTGTAACCACAAAGTATTGTCATTTCGACGTAAGGAGAAATCACACGAGAAACTTCGCAAAGTATACTTGCCAATCTTTGTAGATATACGAGTGTGATTTCTCGTTCCTCGAAATGACAAAACTAAGAAGAAACAGAATGAGAGAATAGACTTTCTACGTAGGAGAAACTAATAATGATATTTCTCAATAACTTTGTCGATTATATTTTCCGCCCACAAAAAAGTATCTTCTTTCCAATGTGAAATATCACAATTTTTCAGCGTTTGAATTTTTTGACGTAATTTTTTGAGCAAGTCAAGATTAGGTTCACGTATGTTTTCTACATACATAATATCTTGCAGAATCCAATATGCATCTTCAAGTGGCAATAATAAATATTGAGTAAAGAAAATTTCGTAAATGTCAACAATTTTTACAATTCTATTAGTATCATAATTTAATATCGTATTACAGAACTGAGATCGTTCATTGTCCGTAAAATTATTTAATTCTTGAATAAAGTCTCGCCATTCGTTTTCATTGAAAGTATCAAGAATTTGATAGATTAACTCATCACCTGCGTAGTGCCAAAAATCACCATCGATGTCTGCATTTTCATTAATGATTTTTTTAATACTCTCAATTTTCTTATCTAAATTCATATATTTTTGATGGAATTCCTAACAGGTTAAATACATCCCCGTGTTAATAAATATCTACTTTGAAAGCTAGTTTTTATACGATAAAAGTCAATTTCCATTAATCTGTTAAAAATTGTGTCCGATACATTATTGTCATAATTTGAAGTATCGAAATGCAGGTACAATTTATGTTTATTATTAAATGAATCACGGAGTTTAACTATCTTAACTCTTTCTTTAAATTTTAATTTCTCAAAAGATTTTTCATATTCGAGTAAAATTCTTTTTCTTTCTTTTAAGATGTTTTTCAGTGATTTTTCCTTTTCTAATTGAAAGTTTATTGCTTGATCGATAGCTAATGAATTTGTTTTTAATTCATCACGATAGTGTATAAGTTGTTTATACATTAGTTTTTCATTTTCATTATTTTCTTTGCAGGATGAAAATATTATGATAAACAGAATAATAATTATTTTTTTCAATTGAAAAGTATTTAATTAAAATTTAGAAGTGCGGTTTATGATATTAAAACAAATATAATCCGCGCTATCGGTTTACATTTCTTGGGAATTTGCAATTTTTGATTTCAAAATAGAATATACTTCTTTGATCTTTATAATGTTATATAGCATAATATCATTTTCACTAAGATTTAAGCGAAATGATTCTGTAAATAGAGGTTCTCTTTCTCCAATTATTAAGTAACCATTTCCATACGCATTTTCTTCAAAGTTCAAAGAAGGAAAACAATTAAAATAAAAAGAGTGTTCGATTAAATTTTTATGATTTTTAATGATTAACCTTTGATTTGTAACAATATATTCCCATTTATAAGCAACTAAAAATCTTTTATAGAAATTAACTAATAAAGTAATAATAACTGCTGATATGATTAATATAAGAATTAAGTGAGCCATAGAAAACTGCATATTAAACCTTTTTATATCATGGAAGATTTGAGTAATAAAAAAAGAAAGCATTACTAGAATTACTAATTTTAATAAATCTTCAACTCTAAAAGGCAAGTTTTTATTTTTCTGTATCGAATAATCGATATACTCATCAGGATTTAGCTTAATTTCCATGCTCTTTTACAATACAATTTTTCGCCACAATTTAATTGATACAGTAAACAATAATCCAAGAATAAAAAACAATAAAAAGAAAATAAGAAAGAAATCCCATTCTATTTTTCTTTGAAATAAATTTATTAGGATTAAAATTCCAATATAAAATAGGGCATAAGTAAGACTGTTTAACAAACCTAGAACGAAACTATTTTTATCTTGCTTAAGAATAAAATTGCCAATAACAATTTGGTAAAAACTAGTAAAAGTAATTATTATTAAGGCATATGTTAAGTAAGTTGTATTACTCAGCTGATAAGTTTCGCAAGCTATATTTGGTTCAGTAAAGAAGATTTGATTAATGAAAAGACATCCAATAACAATTAACGTCGTAATTGATATGGGAATAATAGTTCTTATTAGAATTTTAGAGATTTTCATTAACTTCTTTTTTGTGATTACAAATCCTTAATCAATTCACTTGGATGAATTTTTAAAGCTTGTGAAATTTTAAACAAAGTGCTTACTTTCATTTCTTGCGAGCCTTTTATGTATTTTCTTAAATTTTCTACATCCATTTCAGCATCATGAGCAACTTCTCTTGGTTTTAAATTATTACTGTCAATCACATCTTTTATCTTAATTCCTAGCTCTTTTACAACTTCTGGAATTTCACTTTTTCTTTCTCTTTTCATAGAAATGAAATTACAAGTAATGGATTGTTTTGATATGATTGTTAAAAATCGATTGTTTTCAACCGAAATTTTATATATTTGTTTAAAATTGTAAAACAAATCTTATATGAAAATAGAAATAGAGAATAAAGAAAGAGCTGAAGAATTGTTGGAGTTAATAAATAGAGGAAAATATTTTACCAAACTAAAACCAGAGCCAAAAGAAATTAACTCGTATACAATACCGCTAAAAGTATCTTCTTATAACGAATTAAATCTAATGGTTTCAGATTTGCTAAAAGCAAGTATTATTTTGCTTAATCCAGATGCAAACGGTTTGTCGAGTTTTACAAAAGACAATAATGTCAATGTAATGACTTTGCTTGAAATTGCCTTGCAGTTATTGCCAGAAGATGAAATGGAGTTGTTGGATGATTTGTGTAAGGTTTCTCTAGAATACTGATTTAAAAAGAGAAAACGCAAATGTTGGAGACATTTGCGTAGCTTTTTAGTTGAACACTTCGTGGAGCGGAGGGGAAATTTAATTCTTGCTAACTACTATACCGCTGCAAGCTTCCTTACTTAGGATAAAGACCTGTTGATTATCTATAGTGCTGTAAATGTATTTATCACTAACGAAACCTAAAAACTTAAGACATTTAATATCATTAATTTGAGAATTATTTCTATTATCAATAACATCAAAAAAGCTAACTTTTTTGTTGTGGTAAATATCTAGACTTAATATTTTTCCACTAGAAAAGCATGCAATAGGAAAAAAAGTGAGAAAATGTCCTATATAAAAACGAAGGAGGTTATTTTGTATTTTAATTTTCACATATGAGTTATTTACAAATTTGAAGAGAAGAAAATATGAAAGCATTGTCGAAATAATAAACCAGTAAAATGTATTTTTATGAGCATTTTCAAATACAAAAGGTAAAACAACTATGGTAAGTGCAACCCAAAAACTTATGGATGAAAAAGCACTAATAATCCTCTGTTTCTTTTCAGACCAACTCTTTTTTATTTCAATAAAATTATCTGTATCCTCTTTTTTTTCTAAGAAAATATTTTGAATCAGATATTGACCTGTGATCATGTTTACAATATACACAGCTTGCGATAGCATTAATGGATACACAAAGTTTTTAGGAATGTCGTATACAGATATTAAACTAAATATATCAACATCAAAAGTACTCCAATAACCAATTAAATATAAAGAACCGCAAATGAATAAATAAGTTAATAAAAAGGTTGTAGTTGGTATGGTTTTAATCATTGCATAAGTTTTGAATTCAAATTTGATTTCATTTTAGAAAAATTTTCTGCAAGCAAGGAGGAGAACTTAAAAAAGCGATAAATGAGTTTAATTGTTTTTTAAAATATTCAAAGTATTTTCGAATTTAAAATTCATTAATTTAGATTTGTGCTCAAAAAAATCAAGATTCATTTTATTAAATTTATGATATAGTTTTTCTTCTTCTCTATTTATTGTATGTTTATCTGAGATACTAAATGGATAACATAACAAGGAAAGAATAAAAAATAAGCGAGAGTAGTTTATTAAAATTTCAATTTCAGGCCCATAAATTTCTCGTTCTGCTATTCCATCAAAATTCAATTCTAGTTTCTCGATTGTTTTCTTTAATTCTAAAATTTGATTAGGTATTGCATAAGACGTTTTGATAATTTTCTCTTCATTAATAGAATAAACATGTAAAATCTCGTTTATAATCAATTTATCATTTTCAAAATTAGTTTTTGTAATGCTAGTGGGACTAATATTTTTTAACTTGTTTGTGAGTTCTAATAACTCTTTTAATTTGCTTAATCCTAAATGAAATTCAGTTCTCAATGCTAGCCTATTTATTAATAGTTCTTTTTTGCTGATTCTTATAGCCCATATTGATATACCTAATGCCACACATGAAATAAGAATAGTGATATTATCTTTATTTATATAATCTAATAATTCCATATTTTTTTATTTTAATTTATTGAGATGCTGATGTTCGTCTGGAAGGAATTCTATCGAGTTGCATTTTCTATTCCATACATCCATAGGATCTTCATAATTTGTATTATCGAAATTTAAGAACTCATTTAAGTAACCCGCCCGATAGCGCGGATTTGCAATCCGTGACCACAAAGATTGGCTTTTTAATTATTTGTATTGTGCCTTACTGTTGCGGGCACGGATTGCAAATCCGCGCTATTGGGGTAATATTTTATTACTTTTCTGTTCTTTACAGATTAACAATTACATTTATTTTCCATAGCAAAAATCATTAGCATTATGACAATAATTGCAAAATGAATTATTGAGTAAATATTATTTCGATTAAGTAAGTCTCCATCACTATTTATTTTGTCAACTTCTTTATTGATTAATAAAAGTTCATTTGCAAATTTTTCACTGGCAATTGTAGCACGTTTTTGGTGCATTTTAATGAAAGCACGAGTTTTACTGAAGAATAATATTGCAGCTACATTAAATATAATAATAAGAGCAATTAAGTAATTAGTATACTGACTTAAGCGGTTATCAGTACTAAGGGAAAATACAATTATCGCAGAACTTAAAGTTAAAACAAAATTGCAAAAATTCTCACGTTTAGTTTCTAGTTTATCGATTCTATCATACTGTAATTGGTAATACATCCTGAAATTCTCGGGGTCTATTTTGAAATTTGGATCTTTTTCTTCCTCCATATTTTTAATTTATATAATTTATTAAAGAATTATTCTTTAGGTTTAGGTTTGGGTGGAGGTGGTGGTGGAGCCTGACGACTAGTTGTTGGAGTAGTTCTAGTATTTCCTTTTGATTGACCTTCATTAAGCGGCCTTGGTTTTTCAGGTTTTTGTGCCATTTTATTTTTCTTTATATGGTAATTCAATAATTAAATTTTCTTTCGCTTTAGATAGATATATTTTATCTAAAAAATATAACTCTGTTGAGGTTTCATATTCATATACCACAACATCCAATAAGACGATTTCTTTTATTTCATCAGTTTCAGAGAAAGAATTTACAAAACCATGATAAGTTAAATTATTTTCAATATCTCTGACATAAACTTCATCAACATCTTCAGCATTTAAGAAATATGAAAACAAATTTTCATCTCCATATTTATTGGTCAATTTTACATATTTCCCAAATTTATTAATCAATTTGTACTGATCAATACCAGTTGAAACAAAACCTACTACAATAGAAATTATCGAAGATTTTAAGATTACATTGTATGGAATGTCTTTTGTTGGCAAATTATCCCAAAATGATTCAAAACTTTTGTCACATGTAAAATTACTGAATATTACCCCTGCAATTAAATAGCTAATTGCTCCAAACAATATAGAATTTGTTATAAATTTGAATGAAGTCCATTGTTTATGAATAGTTAATCTTTCGTAAATAATGCAAGCTATACTTCCAGGAATTAAAAGTAAAATTAGTTTTAATGTTAGCTCTGATATTTCCATCTTTTATTATGATTCTACTAAAATGCTTATGAAAAAACAAACATCGCATTAAATTTAAATTAATCATTACGTAAAAACACCTGATTTTACGTTTTATCAAAACTAAGAACATAAAATCTAAATACATTACGGAAAACCGTAAAGATAATTATGAAAACCAAAGCCCTAGCCCTGATAGAAGCGGCATCCTTTTTCTTGCTTCTTTAGCAAGGAAAAGATATAGCGGATAGCAGGAAACAGCTCCTAAAAATCATTACAATTCCACTAAATATTCAACTTAAATTCCCGAAAAAATGAACACTAGAATTTTCGATAAAAATTTTGTAATTTTGCCGTCCAATAAAAGGAATTAGAAAATGTTAGATAGACTTCAATATGTAAAGCAGCGTTTCGATGAGATTTCGGATTTGATTATTCAGCCGGATGTTATTTCTGATCAAAAACGTTATAAGCAGCTTAACCAAGAATATAAAGGGATAAAAGCGCTTGTTGAAAAGAGAGAAGAGTACATCATAATTTTAGCAAACATCGACGAAGCAAACGAAATTATTGCTGACGGAAGCGATGCTGAAATGGTGGAAATGGCCAAAATGCAATTGGATGAAGCAAAAGAACGTCTGCCAGAATTGGAGGAGGAAATCAAATTTATGCTTATTCCAAAAGATCCTGAAGACGCGAAAAACGTAATGGTGGAGATCCGCGCCGGAACGGGTGGGGACGAAGCGAGTATTTTTGCAGGTGACTTGTTTAGAATGTACACAAAATATTGCGAATCTATGGGATGGAGATCATCTGTTGTAGATATGAACGAGGGTACTTCTGGAGGTTTCAAAGAGGTTATTTTTGAAGTTACTGGAGAAGATGTATACGGAACTTTGAAGTTTGAAGCGGGTGTTCACCGTGTACAACGTGTTCCGCAGACAGAAACTCAAGGACGTGTGCATACATCGGCTGCAACGGTTATGGTTTTGCCAGAAGCTGAAGAGTTTGATGTTCAGGTAGATATGAACGATGTTCGTGTAGATTTCTTCTGTTCGTCTGGACCTGGAGGTCAGTCGGTAAATACTACGAAATCGGCTGTACGTTTAACGCACATTCCAACAGGTTTGGTGGCGCAATGTCAAGATGAGAAATCGCAACACAAAAATAAAGATAAAGCTTTGATGGTATTACGTTCTCGTTTGTACGAAATGGAATTGGCCAAAAAGCAGGAAGAAGATGCTAAAAAACGTAGTTCTCAGGTAAGTTCTGGAGACCGTTCGGCCAAAATTCGTACGTACAATTACGCGCAAGGTCGTGTAACTGATCATCGTATTGGTTTAACGCTTTACGATTTAGGAAACATCATGAATGGTGATATTCAGAAAATTGTTTCTGAGCTTCAGTTGGTTAACAACATGGAGAAATTGAAGGAAGCTTCTGAGGTGTACTAAAGTACACAGGTTCAAAGGGACATAGTTACAAAGGTTCAGAGGTTTTTTCTCTTTGAACTCAAGATATTTAAAAGCCGAACAAATGTTCGGCTTTTTTTATGCAAAAAACATAGCCAGCAGTTTCAACCGCTGGAGTGCAATGTATTGTTGTTATGTAAAGGTGCAAAGGTGCAGAGGTTCAAAGGTTTTTCTCTGACGTTATAAAATAAAAAAGCTGAACTTTTAGTTCAGCTTTTTTATTTAAAGACAAACAGAGAAACCTTTGTTACTTTGTGCCTCTGCACCTTTGCCTCTTAAAAAAATATATATCGAAGGTCTTATCTTCATTAACCGTTTCCCCAATAACGTATAATGAAAGTTAGATACCTAGAAATACTCGTGTGTATTCAAAACATTTATATAGATTCGAGTAAACGTATACACCATTTTTTATTACTATTTCGCTAAACTTTTCCATAATAATTAAATTTAAGTTTGACAAATTACTCTCTAGATGATTCGTATTGTGATGATTCTTCATCTTCGGAAGATTCATGATGAGGTTTCGAAACCAAGTTCGTTACAATAAGCTGAACGATTGAACCTAAAACACCTTTAAACATTGAGTCGCCTTTTCCGACGATGAATCTTTTGGCCAGATACCCAATTCCGATACTGATTGCCGATTGTGCCAAATGGCTTTTAAAACCAACTGTTTCGTTGATTTCTTCAACTGTATTTCGAATTAGGTTAATAGGCTTTAGATTTTCCTTAATGTCATCGATATGGTCTTTTATAGCACACCATTCGGCATCTTGACGAATTTCTACTTCCTTAATTTTTTGATTTAATTGATCAATAGTGTAAATAGCCTCCATAACTAGTCTTTTATATGTATTAATAATTAAATCAGTTTTTATTTCTCTTTTAGAATACTTGAAATGATAGTATTACCGATAGGTGTTTTTATCAGTTTATGATGTGATTTTACCACAACGATTACGACAATTAAATAGAAAAGTGCCATGATAAAAAAGCCATAGTAATACTCTCCAAGTTCTTTTCCAACCCATAAGCTGATCCCGATATTTAGAAACAAAGTAAAAAATGCAACAACAATACCAATTGCAATCTTTGATGCTAATGATGAAACACCATCAGCCACTGAACATACAGTTTTCAGTTTTAATAATTCTAAACTTGTTTTTGCGTAGTTTTCAGCTTTTTCGTAAAGATTTAAATCTTCGTTTGTTGTTGCATTTGGTTCCATGATATACGGTTTTATGGTTTGAAAATTTCACTAATTAATAAAGGACTATTAATAGTTTGATTTTACTGTTTTAACATCATCTTTTAGCGTGTTGTAATCTTCTTTAACTTGGTTAAGTTTAGATTTTCCTTCTTCGATAATTTCTTTACCGTTTGAAGTAATCGTGTTTACAATGCCATCAAATTTTGTTTTTAGATTATCTGAGTAATCTTTCGATTTATCTTTGATTTTTTTTCTTGTGTTAGAACCTTTGTCTGGTGCAAATAAAACACCTATGAATGCTCCCGCCGCTGCGGCTCCTAAAATTCCTAAAATTGTGCTACTAGTTTTCATAATAAATGATTTTATGGATTAATATTTAATAATTTGTTGATTTAATAATAGTGTGATTTTTAAATTTCTCGACCTTTAATAAGTCGAAGCAGTACTGCGATAATGGCAATTACTAACAGAATATGGATAATGCTTCCAAAACTGTAAACAAAGAACCCTAAAGCCCAGAGAATTACCAGAATAACTGCAACTGTATATAATAAGTTTGACATGGCTTTTATTTTAGTGGTTAATAATCAATTTCTTGTTTAGTTTAACTTATAAGAAAGATATAATGACAGGTTGCTGTTTTTTGCGTCTGGAAACGTAAAAGTTGTTCCTGCAACAGTTCTTTCTTTCCCCACAGTAGTTAAACCATAATTGTAACGTAATCCGATGCTGATTGGGTTAAAATCGACTCCAACACCAGCAGAAAGTCCTGCGTCAAATCTAGCTAGATCGTCTGCGTCAATTTCTTCGTCAAAATCAAAAGTTCCGTCCCCGCTAACTTTAGAACTTACTAAGTAAGAAGCATAACCACCGGCATGAATGTTAAAGTTTTTTGTCACATTTACTCTCACTAAAAGCGGTACTTCGATATAATTCAATCTGAATTTTGTATTTCCCGATGCAAAAGCATTGTTATATTCTAACTCTGAACCTTTTGTGGTAAATAAAATCTCTGGCTGAATGGCTACAAAATCTGAAATAGGAAGAGTAGCGTAAACCCCAGCATTAAACCCGTATAAAACATTTTCATCGTCGGCTTCACTTTGATATAAATTCGACATATTGAATCCCCCTTTTACCCCAAACTCGGTATTCACATTATTGTCCTGAGCGTGCAGCATTCCAAACGAAGCTGATAAAAAAAGTGTTAAGGCGCATAAAAAATTGGCTTGTAATTTCATAGTAAAAAATTTAGTTAATAGATAGATAATAGGCGTTTATTCATTTTGTTTTTTTACTCTTTCGGTTTCCCTTAAAAGCTTGTATTCTTCAGGTAAATATCTAAGAACGAGTTCCAAAGTTTGTTTGTCGTTTGTTTCTCTGGAAATTTTCTCAAGTAACTCAATCTGGTCACAAATTGCATCTGTCATTGCTTCAAGATAGACATTGTTAAATTCATTTTTGTTTGCGTCAAGTATATTATATAAATCTCTTTTGTGCGTGGCGTTGATTTCAGTAATGACAATGAGCTTAGACGTGGCCATTTTGGTTAATTCTTCCAGTAATTGGCTTTGCTGAATTTCTATTCTTTTTGCCAATTCCTGAACGATAACATCTGAACTTCTTTGTTGTGCAATTTGACTTTTAGAAATAATAGATTTGCTAACATTCGCCGTTGAAATAAAAAAGAAAACTTCTGTTTCTTCTCGGTCACTTTGTGCAAAAGCTTGTGTCTTCAAAGTGTTTTCAATCGGATTAATTTTTCTGCACGACGTCATGCATAATACTAATACGAATAAGAAAAGGACTTTAAAAAATGTAGCTTTAACGGGGGGAATTGCTTTCATTATTACTTCCTAAAGTATTACATTACAAAGATGCTAATGAATGAAAGAATTTACTTTACAGCATAAAAAATAAACGTTATATAATTCCCATAATGGATTTATATAACGTTTTTTATGTGGTTTTTAAATGAAGTTTAATCTGGAAGAAAGACCGTAAACACTGAGCCTTTGCCCAAAGTGCTGTCTGCGGTAATATGCCCTTTATGATTCTCAACAATCTTTTTACAAATCGCTAATCCAATTCCAGTTCCAGGATAATCTGTTTTAGAATGAAGACGTTGAAAGAGAATAAATATAGTTTCTTTAAACTGAGGATCAAATCCCATTCCGTTATCGGTAAATGTAATTTTATGAAACTTCTTTATAGACTGTTCTAATATTTTTGGATAATCGGCAGAACTTACTTTCTCGCTTGTAATTAAAATCTCTGGTTCAAGATCGGGCTGACTGTATTTTAATGAATTTCCAATTAAATTGATAAACAGCTGTTCAATTTGATATGGAATTACAGAAAGCTTCGGAAGTTTATTTGTCTTAATAACAGCTTTCTTCTCTTCAATTATTTCAGCTAATTCTGATTCGGCATTATCCAGAAGTTCGTTCAGATTAACTTTAATGAATTCTTTCTTTGTGGTATTGGTTCTTGAAAATAAAAGAAGATCATCAATCAATACACGCATTCTTTTTGCCGAACTTTCGATTTTACTAATATAATTTTTAGCACTTTCAGACATAACAGCTTTGTCAGCATCTGAGACTCTCGAAATAAAAGTCTGGATTTTTCGAAGCGGTTCCTGCAAATCGTGACTTGCCACATGGTTGAAAGAAGCCAATTCTTTATTGCTTTTTTCCAGTTCTTTATTTCGTTCCTGAAGTTCAATATTAAGAAGATGCTCGTCTGTAATGTCAAAATTAATTCCGAGCAAAATTTTACTTCCTTGTTGGTCAGTTAATAATTTACCGATGGTTTTAAAATAACGAACCTCAAAATCTGGACGTACAATTTTATAATAAACAAACGGAAGATTTTTCTTTTCTACAATTCCGTCTATTGCTTTAGCAACAGATTCTTTGTCGTCTGGGTGAACATATTTTAAAAGTGTTGCTTTATTTGGCGCAAAAGATTTTGGCTCAAGACCCAATAAACGAAATTGATTGTCAGAGAAATCTATTTTGTCAGAATCCAAATCCCATTGCCAAGTGCTGAATTTACCAATGTTTTCAGATTCAGAAATTAAACCGCTTGAGATTAAAAGTCTTTTATTGAATACCTTCAATCGTTCAAAATCACGGCTGATTTGGCGATAAGCCAATAAAATAAAACTCAATGCAACTAAGAATAGAGAAATTGAAAAAAGCGGACTTAACGAGATTTCGTCATCGTAAATTTTAAGTCTTTTTTTGAGATATTCTTTTTCAATATCGTTCATTTCGTCTACCTTAAAACGGATGTTTTCCATTAGGATTCTTCCGCCAAACATATGGTTGTCTAGTTTTCTTTTGTCGTATGTTTTTGGATCGCTGTATTTTAAACAGTTTTCAAAAGAAACAAAACGTTGTGTAATGAGTTTGAAAAGTTTCTGAAGGTTTTTCTGCTGCGGTTCATTGTCGGCAGTTAATTTTTTTAAGGTAATAAAGGATGTGTTTACCTTGTCTCGAGAATAAATATAAGGCGTTAAAAAACGGGCGTTGCGAGTGATGATGTATCCTCGCTGGCCCGTTTCTGCATCTTTTATAGCCGACATTAATCGTTCGAGCTGGATGTTGATTTCGTATGTATGCATAACCAGTTTACTCGATTCATTCAAGTCCTGATTATGTTTGTAAGCAATTGAAGAAAGAAATAACAGAATGAAAACTGCGATTACAAAAATAACTCTCAATGAGTTTGAAGAATTAAAATTTGGTATCCATTTCATTGGTATGCTCTTATTTTAGTCGCAGCAAGAAATTATCACGGTTTAACCCAGAGGTATGATAGTGCCAGTTTACGGTCACGACTTCATTAATTATTTTTTTAAGCGTATTGAAATCGCTCGGTTTTTTAATGTAAATATTTGCACCCTGGATAAATGTATCTTCAATGTCTTCTTCAGAAGAAGAAGTAGAATAGATGGCAATGATTATATCTTTTAAATGATCCGTTTTTTTGATTTCAATCAAACATTCTTTACCTGTTTTCTTAGGCATGTTCAAATCTAGAAACAAAATATCTGGAAGTTTATTGTCTGGGTTCATTAAATGATCCATCAACTGCATTCCATCGTGAACGAAATTTACATTTGTTTGTATTTTGATCTCTTCAAAAGCGTCTTTAAAGAAAAGACGGTCATCTTCGTCATCATCGGCAAGTAAAATGTGTAATGCGTTTTTCTGCATTTGAATGTGGTATTTGGGTTTTATTTTAAATTTTCTCTTCGTTTCTTAATAATCCTCTGAAAAGCAGAAGGAGTAATTCCAGTCGTGTTTTTAAACTGCGTACTCAAATGCGCAACACTTGAGTAATTTAGTAAAAAAGCAATTTCGGTCAAACTCATTTCATTGATAATAATCAATTGTTTTGCTCTTTCAATTTTCTGTAAAATAATAAAGTTTTCAATAGAAGAATAAGTTACTTCTGAGAAAACATTTGATAAATAGCCATAACTGTGATTTAGCTTTTCTGCCAAAAACACAGAACTTTTGTAATTATTGTTGTCGTCCATAAATACAAGTTCGATAATCGCGTCTTTTATTTTTTGAACTAATACACTTTTTTGATTCTCAACTACTTCAAAACCGCATGGAGCCAATTTAGTTTTTAAATTTTCCAATGCTTCGGCATCAAGATTGTCTTCAATCTCAATTTCTCCAAATCCTAGGGTCGTAAAATTTACGTTGTTTTCTTCTAAGTTTTGTTTTAAATAAAGAGAGCAAATAGTGTTAATGTCGAACTTTATAAATAGTTTCATTTTATAGAAATTTGGTTAAAGATACTTATTTTATTTGGTGTTTTTGCTTTTAAATGATATAGAATTACACAGAAATGTGATTTTAAAATAAATTTTTCAAAAAAATACCGTCTAATATTTTTACTAGACGGTATTTCCCTGATTGAGTTGCAAGGATTTACAATTCTGACAGGATTTGATGAAATTCCTCTTTTGTTTTTCCTAGTTTTTGCTGAAGTTTTCCATACATTTCGTCTTCTTTTCCTTCAGCAAACATCAAATCGTCATCTGTTAATTCAGCATATTTTTGCTTCAATTTTCCTTTCAACTCGTTCCAGTTTCCTTTTATTTCAGTAGTATTCATAATAGTTTTTCTTTGTATTTGTTATATTGTAAAATTGCAAATTATCAGTCACGTTTTTGTTACATTAATTTTAAAGACTGTTGCATAATTTTCATTTCAATTAAAGAATAAGAATAAAGAATAAAGAATAAAGAATAAAGAATAAAGAATAAAGATTAAAGAATAAAGATTAAAGATTAAAGATTAAAGATTAAAGAATAACAATTAACAATTAACAATTAACAATTAACAATTAACAATTAAACCTGATATCTTCTTAGGATCCAAGCCATTTTTTCGTGTTCTTGCAGTAAGCCAGTCACAAAATCAGCAGATCCAATGTCGTTGGTTTCGTTTTCAAAAACAGGAATATAGCCTCTAAATTCTGTTACCAATTGCTCGTGGTTTTCTAAAAGTTCTGATAACATGTTTTTTTGAGAAGCATATTCTTTTGGAGATTCTTTCAATGTCGAATTATCGATAAACTCTTTCATTGTTCCAATTGTTTTTTCTCCCAATTGATTGATGCGTTCTGCAACTTCATCAATTTGCGCTTCTAAAACACGATATTGTTCTTCAAACAATTTATGCAGTTCCATGAAACTATTTCCAGAAATATTCCAGTGAAATTTTCTGGTTTTTACATATAATGTCATTTCGTTCGATAAAATCGTAGCTAAAATTGAAGCGCTTTTTTTTAAATTTTTTGGTGTAATTCCAATATGAGGGCTCATAATTATCTGTTTATTAGGTTGTTCTCAAAGATACCTTTGCAAGCTCTTTTTTTTCTTACATAATTCATAAAAGAAGTTACATGAATTCAATGTTTTCTTAACCTATTTAGTATTTATTTGTTGTAGTTTTGCGCGCAACTAAAACTAAATTTTTAATGAGAAAACATTTACCAATTTTATTTTTTTTAATTATTTCTTTTACCGCCAACGCACAATCTTATTTAGGTTATTTTCATGATAACTATGCGGGAGTTCAAAGTGTTTTATTCAATCCAGCTTCTATTGCAGATTCACGTTTTAAAACAGATATTAATTTGTTTTCGATTAGTGGTGCTGTAGAGAATGACTTGTATGGAGTTAAATTATTTGATGTTTACAAAGACGGATACGATTTTGAAAGCCAATCAAAGGTATCTCCAAAAAATGCTAACAACGGATTGGCAAATTTTGATATCATGGGGCCGTCTTTTATGTTTAATATTGCGCCAAAACATTCTTTGGCCGTTTTTACAAGAGCGAGATCTGTTTCTAATATCAAAAAAATTAACGGTTATCTTATAGATCAGGTAAAAGATGGACTAGATCAGTCTGAAAATTTTAATTACAATTTAGGAAATCCAAACGGAGCATCTCATTCTTGGGGCGAACTTGGAATTTCGTATGCTGCTGTTTTATTTCAAAAAGACCAGCACTTTTTAAAAGGAGGTTTAACTGCCAAATATCTTCAAGGTGGTGTAAATGCTTATGTACATGGAAATAATGTAAACGTTTCTTACGTTGAAAACACAGTAAATCCAAAACAAGGAGCTTTGATCTCAAATGGTGAAGTTACCCTTGGAGGAAGTCAAGATTGGGAAAAAAATGACGATTACGAATTTGATGCAAATTCACGCGGATTTGGTTTTGATTTTGGATTGGTGTACGAATGGAGACCAGATTATGATCAATATGATATTAAAAGAGCAAAACCAGCTGATAACAATTTTAGAGATTTAAATAAATATAAATTACGTTTCGGTTTATCTGTAACCGATATCGGGTCTATCAATTATAAAAACTCAAAAGTTGATACATATAATGTAAACGGAGTTGTTACGCAGCAAATGATTGATGATGCAGAAGATTTATATGATTTCTTAAATGAACATTATACTAAAATTTCAACTTCAAAAGGAGTAAAAACAAATTTGCCAACAGCTATTCGCGCAGATGCAGATTGGAATATGTACAACAAATTCTATTTGAATCTGAACGGAGATATTAATCTGGTTTCGGATAGTAAACTGAATGGTTATGGAATTGCTGACCGAGTGACATTGACACCACGTTACGAAAGCAGATGGTTTAGTTTTTATTTGCCAATGACGTATATGGAATATAGCGGTATGCAGGCTGGAGCAGGTTTACGTGCGGGAGTTTTCTTCATTGGTTCTGGCTCAGTTTTGAGTAATTTAGTTTCAAGTAATTCTAAAGGAGCTGATTTCCACCTTGGAATGAAAATTCCAGTTTATGAAAAACAATTTAAAGATACAGACGGAGACGGTGTAATCGATAAAGAAGATGCTTGTAGAAAAGTTGCTGGTCCAGCTGAAAATGGCGGTTGCCCTTGGCCAGACACAGATAAAGACGGCGTTTTTGATAAAGATGATGCTTGTATAGATGTTGCGGGACCAAAAGAAAATAAAGGTTGTCCTTGGAAAGATAGTGATGGAGATACTTTATTAGATAATGTAGATGCGTGTCCAGCAGTTGCAGGTCCTGTTGAAAATAAAGGTTGTCCGTGGCCAGATACTGATGGAGACGGAGTTTTGGATAAAGATGATGCATGTCCGAAAGAAGCGGGTTCAGCAGAAAATAAAGGCTGTCCAGATTTAGATGCAGATAAAGACGGAGTTTTAGACAAAGATGATGCATGCCCAACAGTTGCTGGTCCAACAGACAATAAAGGCTGTCCAAAAGTGACTAAAGAAACTTTAGCGCAGTTAAAAGTAGAAGCAAGATCTATTTTCTTTACAACTGGAAAAGCGACTTTAAGCGATGCTAAAAAAGGAGAAACTTCTGGAAGATTAGATGCAATCAAAGAAATTTTAAAGAACTATCCAAACGCTAAATTTGCCGTTAACGGACATACAGATAATGTTGGAAATGCAAAAGCAAATCAAAAATTATCTGAAGCTAGAGCAAAAGTAGTAATGGATCTTTTGATTGAAAAAGGTGTAAATCCTGCAAATTTAACTTCTAATGGTTACGGTTCATCAAAACCTGTGAAATCAAATAAAACAGCTGCAGGAAGAGCAGAAAACAGAAGAACTGAAATTGTTTATTTAGGCAATTTGTAAGCACTGCTGAATATAAAAGTAAAAAGCCATTCTTAATTGAGTGGCTTTTTTTATTTTTGCATACTTTTTAAAAAGAATTAATTCTTTGAAATAGAAGAACTAAAAAAACAATATGACAACACAACAACTACACGATCAAATTCTTCAAAAAAAATCATTTTTATGCGTTGGTTTGGATCCAGATCTAGCTAAAATGCCACAGCATCTATTAGAAACCGAAGATCCAATTTTCGAATTCAATAAAGCAATAATCGACGCTACTCATGATTTGACTATAGGATACAAACCAAACACTGCCTTTTTTGAAGCTTATGGAATAAAAGGATGGATGTCTTTGCAGAAAACAATCAATTACATTAACGAAAATTATCCTGAAATTTTCACAATTGCTGATGCAAAACGTGGCGATATTGGAAACACTTCTAGCATGTATGCAAAAGCTTTTTTTGAAGATTTAAATTTTGATAGTGTAACTGTTGCTCCATATATGGGAAAAGATTCTGTAGAGCCTTTCCTTGCATTCGAAAATAAGCATACGATCATGTTGGCTTTGACTTCAAATGAAGGTGCTTTCGATTTTCAGACTTTAAATACCAATGGAAAAGAATTGTACAAACAAGTACTAGAAACTTCTAAAACTTGGAAAAATAGTGAAAATTTAATGTACGTTGTTGGCGCTACAAAGGCAGAATATTTTACTGAAATCAGAAAAATTGTTCCAGATAGTTTCTTGTTGGTTCCTGGAATTGGCGCTCAAGGTGGAAGTTTATCTGAAGTGTGCAAATATGGAATGAACGATAAAATTGGTCTTTTGGTCAATTCAGCGAGAGCTATTATTTACGCTTCAAAAGGAACTGATTTCGCTGAAAAGGCGAGAGAAGAGGCTTTGAAAGTACAGAAAGAAATGGAAGCAATAATTGACAGCAGATTTTAATTACAATACAAAACAGATTTAACCGCAAAGTTCGCTAAGGTTTTTCGCAAGGCTCGCAAAGAAAATAACTTTGTGCTCTTAGCGTAAGTCTTTGCGAACTTTGCGGTTAGGAAATACAATCTAAATAAATGAAACAATTAACAGATCAGCTGGGCACTGTTCATTCTTTTGAAACCGCTCCAAAACGTATCATTTCGCTAGTTCCATCGCAAACTGAATTATTATATGATTTAGGTTTGGAAGAAAAAATCATTGGAATAACGAAATTCTGTGTACATCCGTTTCATTTTAAATCGACTAAAAAGATTGTTGGCGGAACAAAGAAAATTCACTTTGAAAAAATAAAACTTCTTGAACCAGATATTATTATTTGCAATAAAGAAGAAAATACGCAAGAAATTGTCGAACAATTAAGCACAATTTGCCCAGTTTGGGTTACAAATATTGTTTCTATTGAAGACAATTTTCAAATGATTTCAGATTTCGGACAATTATTTAATTGTAGGACTGAAGCGCAAAAGTGGAACAACAAATTGGCTTTCGCCTTGAGCGATTTCAAAAATTATATAAAAGATATAAATGAAAAGAAAGCCGCTTATTTCATTTGGAAAAATCCTTACATGGTTGCAGGAAATGATACTTATATAAATGAATTGCTAAAACTGAATCATTTTAAAAATATCTACGAAAACAAAGGCCGCTATCCTGAAATTGAATTAAAGAAAATGCGTTTAGAAGGCGATCCAGATCTTGTTTTTCTTTCTTCGGAACCATATCCGTTTAAAGAAGAAGATGCTTTCGAAATTGGAAGATTTACACATCATGCCAAAACTATTTTTGTTGATGGAGAAATGTTCTCTTGGCACGGAAGCAGATTACTCAAAGCTTTCGATTATTTCAAACTGCTTCATGAAAGGTTGAAGAATTAAAAAAGAAAATTCCAATATTTTAAAATTCTAAATAAATATTAACCGCAAAGAGCGCTAAGATTTACGCAAAGTTCGCAAAGTTTTTTACCTAAAGCTTTGCGAACTTTGCGTTTGTATAAAACACTCACAAAAAACTTAGCGCTCTTTGCGTTAAAAATTATGCTCAAAGCAAAGCCACCTTAAACCAACTTTGCACAAAAAAGAATGCCGGCATCTAGAAGACGTCGGCATTATTTAACTAACCAAAACCAAAATAATAAATAACCAGTTTATTACATTACAAATGTCCGACATATATCAAACTTATGCTGTTAAGGTCTTGTTATTACTTTGTTGGATATAAGTTAATGTTCAAAAAGATTGTGTTTTTTTAACCGTAAAGCTTTATACAAGCTTTGCGAACTTTACGTTTTATACAAAAACTCTTGGATAAAAACTTTGCGGCCTTTGCGTTTAAATTAATCGTAAAGAAAGGCAACTTGAAACCTGAAACGTGAAACAAAATAAACCAAACTTTCAAAAAAAAAGAATGCCGGCATCTCGAAGACGCCGGCATCATTTAACTAACCAAAACCAAAATAATAAATAACCAGTTTATTACATTACAAAGGTCAGACATATATCGATGTTATGCTGTTAAGGTTTTGTTATTACTTTGTTGACCATAAGTTAAGATTTTTTAAATCGCTGTTTTGAGCTTTTAATAACGCTAAATAATTTTTTGTTATTAAAATTTAATATCAATCAATTTTGATTATGAATATGATAATGATTGTTTTATGAGTTTGCCAAAGTCTTAAAAAACAATATCATGGAATTAGTCAAAAAATTAACAATTGCTATTTTTCTAGCTTCTAAGTTGTTGATTTATAAGTGTTTTTTTGTTCCGTATAAAAAGCAAACCCGACAGGTTTTTAAAACTTGTCGGGTTTGTTATTTCTTTTCTAAGAATAGAACTTATAACCTTAGTATCTCAGAACCTTAGAGTTTTAAGAAAAGACCACTGTCTTATTACTGTAAACCATAGTTTTTCTTTCTGCGTGCAGTTTAATAGCTCTTGCTAAAACAATACGCTCCAAATCACGTCCTTTCATAATGAAATCTTCTACGGAGTGAATATGAGAAACTCGCGCAATATCTTGTTCGATAATTGGACCTTCGTCTAATTCTTCTGTTACGTAATGACTTGTTGCACCAATAATTTTTACACCGCGTTTAAAAGCCGAATGATACGGTTTTGCACCCGGAAAAGCAGGTAAAAACGAGTGGTGAATATTGATGATTTTATTTTCGTAAAGCGAAATTAGTTTTGGAGTAACAATTTGCATATAACGCGCCAAAACGATAAAATTGATTTTATACCTTTTTAATAATTCAATTTGTCTTGCTTCTCCTTCTTCTTTGTTTTCTTTTGTGAAAGGAACAAAATGAAACGGAATATCAAAACGTTCTGCAATCGATCTCAAATCATTGTGATTGCTAATAATTACCGGAATTTCCACATTCAATTCACCTGCACTATATCTTCCTAAAATGTCAAATAAACAGTGATCGTACTTAGAAACGAACAATGCTAATTTTGGTTTTTGTTCCTGATTGTACAAATCCCAAGACATTCCAAATTTAGATGCTAGCGTTTTATCAAAATCTTCTTTAAAGCTTTCAATTGTAATATCACTACCTTCAAATTCGCATTCTAGTCGCATAAAAAATACATTTTGCTCTACATCAACATGCTGGTCGATATAAGTAATATTTCCGCCTACTTTAGCAATAAAAGTAGTCACTGAAGCAATAATATTCTTTTGATCTTTACAGTGAATGAGTATGGTAATTTTTTGCATTTCGATCTTTTTAGTTTAATCGGTTAATCGTTAGATTTGTTTAATTGCAAACTCTTCAGTTTAAAAAAAACTTTGATCCTTTGCAGCTCTGTTCTTTAGAACCTTTAGGAAAAATTATTTCCCATCCTGCATAGCAAAAACGCTTTTCAACAAAGGCGTGGTTCTTGCAGAAATATTATTTCGGATTTCTTTTTCTTCTACGGCAATCATTTTAAAAACGCCAGATAAAGCTTGGTTTGTTGTATAATCAGTTAAATCTGGATTTACTTTTTTCACTAATGGAATAGTGTTGTATTTTGTTATAATTTTTGTCCATACAACATCAGCTCCAACTTTTTCGAATGAACTTTTAATCACAGGATTAAATTTTCCGTACAAAGCAGTTGTTGTGCTTCCTTGTAAATAAGTTGTTGCAGCGCTATCATTTCCTAAAAGAATATTTTTAGCATCTGTGAACGACATGTTTTTTACAGCCGAAACGAAAATCGGAGTTGCTTCTTTTACGGCATCTTCAGCGGCGCGGTTCAGCATTTTAATTCCTTCGTCTGCAAGCGAGCTTAAACCTACTTTTCTTAAAGTTGCATCAACTTTTTGTAATTCTTCAGGCATTAAAATTTTTACGGCTTCGTTTTTATAAAAACCATCTACTGCAGTTAATTTACTCACTTGTTCTGTAATTCCTTTATTCAAAGCTTCTTTTAATCCAGAAGCAATATCAACAGTTCCTGTACCTGGAATCTGAGACGCTATTTGAGGCAACTGATTTAAAGTCTGTTGTACCTGTGCACAAGACGTTAGAGAAAATGTAACGGCTAATAATAAAATCTTTTTCATTTTGGGGTTTTTATTTAAGTTTCAAAAATACTACTTATTCAAAAACAAAGCCACAAATTTATTAAGTGTGAAGAAAGATTTTGTTTGATAATTAACAACAATTTATTATTCGCTATTATAGCCATAAAATATTAGAAAAGAATGAAAAATGGCAGGATAAAATTGCAAATTCTATTTTTTAAGAAGGTCAATTTTTTCATTTGTTTTTTCAATATAAACAGACATTTCGCTGTATTTCCATTTTCCTCTCTTTTCACCTACAACAAAGAGTGTTGCTTTTCCTTTTGGCCCTTTTATCGGAACTTGTACATCGCAGGTTCTCACATTGTTATTTGAAGTAATATTTCCAGAAACCATTCCATCAGTTTCTATAGGAGATCCTAGTTTTTCGACCACGATTTTATTGTTTTGCACGGCAGTTATAGATTCTTTATAAGCATCAGAATCTTTTATTATGGAAGTGACTTCAAAGAAAATTCCAACTATAAATAAGGCAAATAAAACTAAAAGACTTAAACATCCTGTGGGAACAAACCATTTCCAGTTTCTATTCCACCAGCTTTTTCTTTGTATTAACTCTGAATCTTCCATAAATTGGTTTTAGGTTAAAAGATAGGCCTAAAATAAGAATAAATTTTATTGTTTATCAGTGTTTTATGGTAAATAAAAAAATCATCTTACAGAATTTTCTATAAGATGATTTCTAGAATTTTTATTAAGTCTTAACGATTGCTAAAAGCAATTTCTTCTAAAGCTTTAGGATTACTAATAGCTTTGCTAACGTCTTGTTTTTTGATATCGTCATTATCTTCTGTTCCAGTGCTTAAAGTAAGTTCTTTCGGCATTATTGGTTTTTTGTTGAAGATTGTTGCAAATAAAAGTGCTCCTTGCATATAACCACCATCGTTTAAGAGGTGTAATGTATTTTCACCATAACGAAGATTGTCTTTATTAGCGACTAAATATTTATAACCATTTTTGCCGTTATAAGCATCATTAATAGCATCTCCAACTCTTAATAAACTGGCATTTTTTGTTGTTTTGACAACTTCAGCTGCATTTTCACGCATGATGTCGTAATACTCTTTGTAATCAGGATCAGTAAAAGGAGTTGGAGACATTCCTTCGTAAATATAAATTGCTGCATCTGGACTGTTCTTATGTATTTTTTCCACAATCATATCTACATTAGATTTATATTTATCTGGTTCTCCACCCGCAACTGGTGTAGATTCTTGAATGACTACATAATCGTAATAATTTCCATCTTTGTCAACTTTAGCAAAATTTTGTTCTGCTTCTTTCTTATGATCCTTATAAATTTCATCAATCGAAACCCCCATTGTAATCAATTGATCAATATTCATAGGCTGATTATTTGCTTTGCAGATTTCTCCAAATAAAATTGGAGCACTTACGAAAAACTCTGTATGGCTATTTCCTATAAATAAAATTCTTGGGCTACCTTCAGCTTTTGGTGCTTTTGGTCTTTCACCTGTTTCTTGTGTTGTAGTTTGACTTTCTGCCGTAGCGGATTTATCTTTACAAGAAGTAAAAAGAATTCCGGCAATACCAAATAATAAAATGTATTTTTTCATCATGATTTAATTAAAAAGAACTGCAAATCTCTTCTTAACAAAAAAAAGTAGTAGCTTCAAAAAGTTTTAAAACTAATACTTTAAGACAAAAAACAATGTTGAAATTTTAATTCAGTTTGGGATGAAAAATAAAGTGTAAAGATTTTTTAATTTGATTGTTCATGATTAACGATTAGCAGATGAAGAATTCTGCGCGAAATCCAGTAAAAAGATTTTGGATAATTTATCTATTACTAAAAGCAATTTCTTCTAAAGCTTTTGGATTACTGATTGCTTTGGCGACCTCTTGTTTTCTCATATTATCATTATCTCCAGTTCCAGTGCTTAAAATAAGTTTTTTAGGGATAATGGGTTTTTCATCAAAGATGGTAGCATATAATAAAACAGCTTGTAAAAAACCGCCATCATTTAAAAAGTACGGTGTGTTTTTACCATAACAAAGATTATCTATGTCGTTTTTTAAGTAATTATAGCCGTTTTTCCCTTTGTATGCATCCTTAACAGCATCACCAACTCTCAGTAATCCTGCATTTTTTATAAAGGCGGCTGCTAAAAGAGCATTTTTTCGTAGTTCTTGATAATAGCTATCGTATTCTGAATTTTTATAAGATAAGGGAGGGGTATTTTGATAAACATATATTGCAGCATCTGGACTATTTTTATGAATTTTTTCTGCAAATAATTTCAAATTATCCCTATACGCCGTGAGATTTGTTAGTGCAATTGATGTCGCTTCCTGAAGAATCACATAATCATAATAATTTCTGTCTTTATCTATGTTAGAAAAATTTTGGTTTGCTTCTGTTTTGTTTGTGTAATAAACCTTGTCGAGAGAAACTCCCATTGTTATTAATTGCTGGACATTTACATTTTTATTATTTGCATTGCATAACTCTTGAAATAACGTTGGGATGCTTACGTAATATTCTGTATGGCTATTTCCTATAAATAATATGCGTGGAGGTCCTACAGCTTTTGGCGGTTTTGGTTTATTTATTCCAGTTGTTGAAATTGAATTTTCTGATTTAAAATTATTACATGAAATAAGAAGAATCGATATAATGATGCTTAAATATATAATCTGTTTTTTCATTGTGTTTTTGTTAAAAAAAGATTTTGCAAATCTCTTTTTAACTCATCAATATATCGGCCATAAGAGGCTTTTAAAATATCAGTTTAAGACAAAATAAATTTAATGTAGATATTGTAAATCAGGATGGTATATTGGATTATTATTTTTTAATTCATTTAATATATCCTGTGTATAATCTTTTCCTCCTTTAACTAAGAAATAAATAGATTTAATAACATAAATTGGTCCATAAGGAAAGATACGCCAGCTTGCAGACAAGTTAAAGAAGAAATGTCTTAAGGCATATTTGAAGGTATGTTCTTCTGGTCGAACAAAATAAACATTAGAACCTTTAATTTTTTTCATAATTTTTGAAATCGCATTTGGGAACGCAACAAATCTTCCGCCTTGTTGTACCAATACATTTATTTCAAACATTGTTAAACCTTCTATGTTGTTCGTTTTCATAATAGTTAGCTTTAAGTATTATAAAATTTAGTGGTATAATTAGTGAGCAAATTTCGAGAGATTTATGAGTAGATATTACCTTTAAAAGGTTTGATAATAATAAGTTAAGACTTTTTTTACTTATAGATATAGCTAAAAAAGAGAGAATCTGCCAAAAATTGACAAATCCTCTCTAAAATTTAGTAGAATTATATTATTGAGTTACAACT
The DNA here is from genome assembly GCF_025717045.1 of Flavobacterium sp. SH_e. Taxonomy (GTDB): domain Bacteria; phylum Bacteroidota; class Bacteroidia; order Flavobacteriales; family Flavobacteriaceae; genus Flavobacterium. The sequence goes on along the minus strand of NZ_JAOVZN010000008.1, from coordinate 416,475 downwards.
GCATTTTCGGTTATTTGTTTATCGTTTTCATAAACATCTTGGAAGAAACCAATTTCTCCATTTTCATTTACTAATGAAGTAAAATAAGTAATATAAATTGGTACTTTTTTAGATAATTTAAAACTGCTTTCTACTTTACCTTCCATCGCTTTATCGATTTTTTCTTTAGTCCATTCTGGATAATCTTTTAGCATGGCAACAGCCAATTCTTTAGCCATTTTTACATTAATACAACCGTGGCTGAAAGTTCTTTTTTCAAAATCGAACAAAGTTTTAGATGGCGTATCGTGCATATAGATATCATCTGGATTTGGAAACATAAATTTCACCAATCCTAAAGAATTGTCTGGACCTGGTTTTTGTCTTACTTGTCCGTTAACCATTTCCATGTTTTTCTCTGCTAGATAATTTGGATCTGCTGCGATTTTAGATTTCAATTCATTTTGCACGATACTTTGCGGTACTGTCCAATAAGGGCTGAAAACGATTCGATCTATTTCGCCATTAAAAATGGTTGTTTTCGTTAATGGTGCTCCAACAAAGACAGGCGAAGTCAATTGAACTTTTCCATTTTTAACATAAATCATTTCATAAGAAGGAACATTTACCAAAACATACTCATCGCTGGCAGCAATCTGAGCTGCAATTGCTCGGCATCTTTCCATATTAAGCTTTAAAGTTTGAACTTTATCCTCAAGCGGAATATTCATTTCATTAATGTGTTCTTCTGCCAAAATGTAATTTGGTTTAAAGCCATTACGAACTTTGTATTTCATTACAGCATCCATCAATTCACGATCGTAAACATCACTTTTAGAATCTGTTTTTAAATCGCCTAACAAATACAAACGAGTTCTAACTTGCGAAATAGTGCTAGAAACGGCATCTGGGCGCAACTCTTTATAAGGAGATTCTGCTGGAACGATAGGCTTATATTTGCTAGATTTTTCTAATCTTTTGTATTTTTTTAGAGCATCTTGCAATTTGTAATATTGGTCAAATTCTACTTTTTCATTTGTTGTTGCTACTGTTGTTTCTTGTTCTTCTAATGTGCTGTAGTTTAAAAAGTCTTTCAGCATATCATTATAAGATAGCTTTTTCTTGTCGGCATTACTTTTCTTAGTGTATACAACATACAATGAACTTAAAAGCATATCGGCATCAGTTTGAGAAAGAGTGCTTTTATCTGATGAAGTGCTAAATAATTGGTCTATTTCTTTTTGATAAGGAATTACCAAATCATTTGTTTTTTTTGCTTTTTCATACAAAACAGATCCAAACTCACTGATTTCATTCTCATCAAACCAAATAGTTCCAAGAGTTCTGTTTTTGTACAAAGACATGACATCAGACTTATATTTTTTCAAATCAGAATACCTTTTAAAGAAGTCGTTTGAAATTTCGTTTACGTCATCTGAATCATTGTGGTAAACAATTGTGTTACTTGAAGTTTTTGTATATGTAGTATTAGTGCTTTCAAATTTACTAAAAGAAAATACAAAAAAACTCAAACCTAAAATTACGGTGAATGAATAAAATGTTCTCATTTTTTTAATTTTTACGTTATTACTTTTCTATGTAAGTCGTAGGTAAAAATTTGGGGCTTTTCTACACTGCTAAATTACTATTGGAGTACTCAAAACATGTTTCCAGATTTTATTTAAATGTTGCGAAATTGCCATGTCTTTAAGCTTTCTTTAACTATATCAATTAGTTACGTAATTTGTTACCCTTTTAGTTCACGAAATCGATTTATTTTTGTTAACATAAAGCTATTGTCTTAATCAAATATTAAAATATTTTGTACATTGGTCGCATAAAATTATCATATTCATAAAATGGAACAACAAATACCATATATTCCTAAAAATAAAGTAAGAATTGTTACTGCGGCTTCGCTTTTTGACGGACATGATGCAGCCATAAATATTATGCGACGCATTATCCAGTCTACGGGTGTTGAGGTAATTCATTTGGGTCACGATAGAAGTGTTGAAGAAGTGGTAAATACCGCCATTCAAGAAGATGCCAATGCTATTGCCATGACTTCGTATCAAGGCGGACACAACGAATACTTTAAATATATGTATGATTTGCTTCGCGAAAAAGGAGCAGGACACATTAAAATCTTTGGAGGCGGAGGCGGTGTAATTCTGCCAAGCGAAATCGAAGAATTGCATGAATATGGTATTACAAGAATTTATTCTCCAGATGATGGACGTTCATTAGGACTTCAAGGAATGATTAATGATTTGGTTCAACGTGCTGATTTTCCTATTGGAGATAAATTAAACGGAGAAATTGATCATATCGAAAATAAAGTTCCAACGGCAATTGCACGTTTAATTTCTTCTGCAGAAAACTTTCCTGAAATTGCAAAACCAGTTTTTGATAAAATTCACGAAAGTAATTCTGATTCTAAAATTCCAGTTTTAGGAATTACAGGAACAGGTGGAGCAGGAAAATCTTCTTTGGTTGACGAATTGGTTCGTCGCTTTTTAATTGATTTCCCAGAAAAAACAATCGGATTAATTTCTGTCGATCCTTCTAAAAGAAAAACAGGAGGAGCACTTTTAGGAGACAGAATCCGAATGAATGCGATTAATAATCCTCGTGTTTATATGCGTTCGTTGGCGACACGTCAGTCAAATTTGGCTTTGTCTAAATATGTAGCCGAAGCGATTCAGGTTTTAAAAGCGGCGAAATACGATTTGATTATTTTGGAAACTTCAGGAATTGGTCAATCTGATACCGAAATTATGGATCATTCAGACGTTTCTTTATATGTAATGACGCCAGAATTTGGAGCGGCGACACAATTGGAAAAAATCGACATGCTTGATTTTGCCGATTTAGTGGCTTTAAACAAATTTGATAAACGTGGTGCTTTAGACGCTTTACGAGATGTAAAAAAACAATATCAAAGAAACCATAATCTTTGGGATAAAAGTCCAGACGAAATGCCAGTTTTCGGAACAATTGCTTCGCAGTTTAACGATCCGGGAATGAACACACTTTACAAAGCGATTATGGATAAAGTGGTTGAAAAAACGGCTTCTGATTTGAAATCGACTTTTGAAATCACTAAAGAAATGAGTGAGAAAATATTCGTAATTCCGCCAGGAAGAACACGTTATTTGTCTGAAATTGCTGAGAATAATAGAAATTATGATGAAACGGCAATTGCACAGCAAAAAGTAGCTCAGAAATTATACGGAATTTTCAAAACCATAGAATCGGTTTCTGGAAAAGTTCCTCAAATCACAAAAGCAGGAATAGACGACAATAGTGTCATCCTGAGCGGAGTCGAAGGACTTGACGAAAACAGAATCTTTTTAAATCTTTTACTGAATCAGTTTGATAAAGTAAAAATGGACTTAGATCCGTACAATTGGGAGATTATCCTGAATTGGGATGAAAAAGTAGCGAAATATAAAAATCCGGTTTACTCGTTTAAAGTTCGCGATAAAGAAATCAAGATTGCAACGCATTCTGAAAGTTTATCACATTTACAGATTCCGAAAATTGCTTTACCTAAATATGAAGGCTGGGGCGATATCTTGCGTTGGAATTTACAGGAAAATGTTCCTGGAGAATTTCCTTTTGCTTCGGGATTATATCCGTTTAAACGTGAAGGCGAAGATCCGTCAAGAATGTTTGCGGGTGAGGGCGGACCAGAAAGAACCAACAAACGTTTTCATTATGTAAGTGCGGGAATGCCTGCAAAACGTCTTTCTACGGCTTTTGATAGTGTGACTTTATACGGAAACGATCCAGATTTGCGCCCAGATATTTATGGAAAAATTGGAAATGCGGGAGTTTCAATCTGTTGTTTAGACGATGCTAAAAAACTATATTCAGGTTTCGATTTGGTTCATGCATTGACTTCGGTAAGTATGACTATTAATGGGCCTGCGCCAATGTTGTTAGGTTTCTTTATGAATGCGGCAATCGATCAGCAATGTGAGATTTACATCAAAGCAAATGATTTAGAAAAAGAAGTTGAAGCCAAAATCAACAAATTATATAAAGACAAAGGAATCGAAAGACCAAGATACCAAGGCGAACTTCCTGCTGGAAACAACGGTTTAGGATTAATGCTTTTGGGAGTTACTGGAGATCAGGTTTTGCCTTTGGAAGTTTATAATGAAATAAAAGTAAAAACGTTAGCTCAAGTTCGTGGAACAGTTCAGGCTGATATTTTAAAAGAAGATCAGGCGCAAAACACTTGTATTTTCTCAACCGAATTTGCTTTGCGATTAATGGGCGACGTTCAAGAATATTTTATTACCAAAAACGTTCGTAATTTCTATTCGGTTTCGATTTCAGGATATCATATTGCCGAGGCGGGAGCAAACCCAATTACGCAATTGGCTTTTACGCTTTCAAATGGTTTCACTTACGTGGAATATTATTTGAGTCGCGGAATGAACATCAACGATTTTGGACCAAACTTATCTTTCTTCTTCTCCAACGGAGTAGATCCAGAATATTCAGTTATTGGACGTGTGGCGCGTAAAATTTGGGCAAAAGCCATGAAAAACAAATACGGCGCCAACGAAAGAGCACAAATGCTGAAATATCATATTCAGACTTCTGGACGTTCGTTACACGCACAGGAAATTGATTTCAATGATATTAGAACGACTTTACAGGCTTTATACGCGATTTATGACAACTGTAATTCGCTTCACACAAACGCTTACGACGAAGCGATTACAACGCCAACAGAAGAATCTGTGCGTCGTGCGATGGCAATTCAGCTGATTATTAATAAAGAATTAGGTTTAGCGAAAAACGAAAACCCAATTCAAGGTTCGTTCATCATCGAAGAATTAACTGATTTAGTTGAAGCTGCGGTTCTTCAAGAATTCGACAGAATTACAGAAAGAGGCGGAGTTCTAGGCGCAATGGAAACGATGTACCAACGTTCTAAAATTCAAGAAGAAAGTTTGTATTACGAAACCTTAAAACACAACGGCGATTTCCCAATTGTGGGTGTAAATACTTTCTTGAGTTCAAAAGGTTCGCCAACGGTAATTCCGGCAGAAGTTATTCGCGCTACAGAAGAAGAAAAACAATATCAGATTACGATGCTAGATAACCTGCACAATTTCCACGAAGCAAAAGTAAACGAGCATTTAAATACTTTACAACAAGCCGCTATTAAAAACGAAAATTTATTCGACCATTTAATGGAAGCGACAAAGGTTTGTTCTTTAGGTCAGATTACTTCGGCGTTGTTTGAGGTTGGTGGGCAGTATAGAAGGAATATGTAAATTTTGGATTTTTTAAGGATATGAAAAAAACCTCTCAAGATTTTTGGGAGGTTTTTTTATGTCTGCTTCGTTACTTTTATTTTGTATTTGTTTCGCTGGAGAAACGAAAGGCTAATTAGAAAAGTTTCTAAAGTAACTTTTTGGCAAAGCAATTTTTATCAATTTTGCCAAATAAGATGAAAATAGTATTGCCATCAGTAAAACTATAAAATATACAATGTCAATAGTGCTAATATTAAAAAAGGTATGATTTCTATAAAAAAGTAAGCGGCTAAGAAAGAACAAGTAATTATTGCAGAATATTAAAATTAAAAAGAACGTCAGTGATGTATTTATAAAACTATCGGCACTATCTAATTTTAAATTCTTTTTTGATATGATTATTAGAGTAATGACTAATTGGATTATTTCAATACTATAAGATGCTAATTCATCGACAGTAAAACTTGAGTTGTAATCAAAAAGCATAATAATGTGCTTTGAAACAGTAAGAAATATTATTGTTATAAATAAAAATGAAGAACTATTTTGTAAAGATGGTTCTACAGATCTCACCATATTTGTAAACTTTAATTTTTCAAGTTTTTTATCTATTATACCAGTTTTTGTAGACAAGGCAATTGCTATGATACCACTTATTAAATACAAGTTAGTTGCATATTGGTACCCATGTAAATATTTTAAAATGAAACAGAAAATAGATAAAATTCCAATTATAATGCATGTAAATTGTAATGTCGAAACACTTTTAATTTTTGCAAAGAATGAATGGAGAGTTAAAAAGAACAAAGTAAGTATCACATGAAGTGATAAATCTTTAATGAGATACATATTATCTCTTTCATAATTAGGAAATTTAAATAAAAACTCTTGTAAATTATATAGAAATAATGTCCAGAAAAACAAGATGAAAATAAAATGATTGCTCTTAATTGATATGTCTTTTTCTAACAACAATCTAAAAATTAATGGAGAGCTTAAAGTTATCAGTAAAATGATAATACGAAAAATAAATTCATAGGCATTAAATGATTCATATCCATAGTCCCAGAAAAAATAGAAATACAAAAGAATTGAAATCATCGAAAAAATAAAAATATAATTTGATTGTATTTCAGAATAAGAATTGATTTGCTTAATCATAAATTTTATAATAATTCTGTGAAATAGAATTAAGAAGAATAATATGATTGGCCTATTACATAACATCCTGCTCCAAAAACTGATGTCTCTAGGAGTTAAGAAATAACTAAGAAATTGAAAAAAAGTAAATGTTGTAAAAATAATTTTTAAAATTCGAGACTGATTTATCTCATTTAATTCAATAACGTAATTTTTTCGATAAAAAAGGGAAGTCAGAAAATTTGAATTTTTAATAAGGATTGCAAAGCATAATGTAATAAGAATTACAATATTCCAATTTAGAGAATATCCGCCAAAAGGACTATCACTTATACTGCTTTTATTGATGTCAAACACAGCTCCTATTGTATATTTGAAGATCAAGCCATAGATTATAAATAGACCTGAAAGTTTAAAAATTAGATTGCTAAATTGCCTTAACTCCATTTTTTTATATTATAATTTTTAGGTGAATATGAATTTTCAAATATAGTCTGTTTTTTGTAAGACAATTTCTTTATCTTAAAAATTTCCCTCGCAGTCGCGAGCGTCTCGC
>NZ_JAOVZN010000008.1:269-409485 GCF_025717045.1 Flavobacterium sp. SH_e | reverse complement strand
GCGAGACGCTCGCGACTGCGATAGAGATTATATCAATAAATTTTTAGCTTCTTCTATATTAGGTTCTCTTCCTAATTTCAATACGCTTGCCATTACTTCTAGCCAATGTCCTTCATTATGAGTATTATGAAATGAAGCTCCGTAAAATGAAGCAGTTGGTGGATAAGAAACTATATTTTTCTCTTTTGCAATTGTAGAAAACAGTATAGCTAAATTTTCTTTATTAATAATTGTTGTTTCAAACCTTTTCGGCAAAAAACTACAGGTACAAAATAATGTTAAGCATAAATTTGATAAGTCTTTATAAGTTACATTATTTGATATAGATTGATTTAAATAATGAAAAAGTTCTTCGGTACTATTATCCATCGGTTTTGTATTTATTTAGCTTTTAAAAGTTTCTCATACAACTTTAAAAGTAAAGAAAAATATTTAAAAATCTGCTCGCGCCAGCAAAACAAGAAATTTCCATAATGTTTGTCATTTCGACGTAAGGAGAAATCTTCGTACGCTGAGCACGCAATGTTGAGGAGTTACTTGCGAGGATTTCTCCTTACGTCGAAATGACAAGATTGTGTAAAAACTTTGCGACTTAGCGTCTTTGCGAGATTTTTAACGTTAGAACTTTTCCCCGCTCGCACCAGTAAGACAACAAAATCCAATTATCAAATATAACCCGTGGTTTCAACCACGGGTACACAATAAGAGCAAGACAATCGTTACGTTCCCGTGGTTGAAACCACGGGCTATGTTTATACCGTTTTGGAATAGCAAAAAAGACAATCATTCTCCAGCAACCTCCCCAACAAACCCCAAAAACTCCATTTCATCCATAGGAAACAAATTCAGAATCGTTTCCAAAATCAGACTCACATTAATAGTTGCACTTTTATCTTTTTTAGAAAAATTATGCATGTCATTATCAAGCGCTAGAATGCATAATTTGAGTAAATCGGTAATGAGGCAGCCGAGTTCTAAATAATTGACCACTTTAAATTGTGCGGTATAAGAATTGGCTTCATTGGTTGGTTTTAGGGTTGTAAAATACTTAGCAGTTAATTTTTGCAGTTTTTGTAAAGCTTCGGTTTCGTTCGTTTTCATAAGGCATATTTTTTTTAATTAGTTTACAATTTGAGCTTTATAAAATTATTATAAGAAAAATTGTACTTTTGTTTAATTCGGCGAAGGAATAAATAGATTTTGCTGTACGAAATCATTTTTTACTGTATTGCACGGCAAAAAAATCTGTTTTTTACATTTTACCGATTTTGACACTTTATTATTATCTTTGAATTATGAGCACACTAACAAAACCAAATCATATAGGGCGAAAAATAAGCCGTATTCGTGAACTTCGTGATATGAAGCAGGAAGCTTTGGCGCAGGCTTTAGGAACAAATCAGCAGGCGATTTCGGCTATGGAAAATAGCGAAACCATTGATGACGAAAAACTCGTTGAGGTTGCAAAAGCACTTGGTGTATCTGTTGAAGCGATTAAGAATTTTTCAGACGAAGCTGCAATCAATTATTTCAATACTTTTAATGATACAAAAGATAGTAATGTACATTTTGGAAATCATTGCACTTTCAATCCATTAGATAAATTAATGGAAACGGTAGAAGAAAATAAAAAGCTTTACGAGCGTTTGCTTCAGGCAGAAAAAGATAAGATTGAATATTTAGAGAAATTGCTAAATCAGAAATAGTAAATTTTATATAAAAGAAAACCTCTCAGATTATGAGAGGTTTTTTTATAATAAGCTTTATTGAATTAACTTTTAGCTACAGCTTTCGGTTTACGTTTTAATTTTTCCAATATGGCATCAGCTTTTTCGTTTTCGCAGATGAAACGTAGAGATTCTGCATAACGGTAATAATAAATTGGATCTAAATCTAAGGTTAGAGCAAATAGTTCGCCATACCATTCGGCGGCTTTGTCTAATTTATATTTGGAGTAAGATGAATTTCCTAGTTTCTGAAACAAGTCAACAGATTTATAGCCTTTTGCAGCGACTTTTTCGTAGATTTTTATGGCATCGACATAAGCATATTTGTCGTTGACTTTGTCTGTTATATAAACTTCATTTTGAGCAAAAGCCTCAAATGAAAGCACAATTAAGAAGACTAAAGTGAGAAGTTTCTTTTGCATGAGTATTTGTTTGGGGCGTGGTATTATCGTGTTTTTAATTGTTTTTGAAAATAATTTGACAGCCAAAAAGCTGCTGTAATCAATAACAGAACGTCAATTTTGGTTTCTTATTTTATGGAGTATCTTAAAAATGGCTGATTTTCTGCATTTTAATGTAAAATTTATGATTTAACTTTATATCAGTAAAGAAATCAAAATGACGATACAGGAATATTTCAGTAAAATAGAAGCTTTGCAGAACAATAAAAATACATTTTCTGCTAATGCTGATTTGAAGCTTTACATTCAAAAAATACAGCAGAATTGTATAGAATCGTCTTTTATGATTAATTCTTTATTTCAAGAATCTACTGTAAATAATACTATAATAGCGAAGTTTTCAGATCATTTGAAATTGTTGTTTTTAGACGAACAAGAATCTGGAAACGTTTGTTTTGCAAATAGCGATGAAATAAGATCAGAGTACAGACAAAGCTTCAAATTAATAGATTTGCTTGATTATATCTATGCTTTTGGACATTCGTCTTTTTACCACAAATCTCAAAAAATAATCATAACCAATGAAACCGAAGTTTTTTGGAAACTCGTTAAAATTGGTTCTACTTTCAGAAATGAAATAAAATAAAAAAAGCAGCTCCTGGTACGAGCTGCTTTTCCAATTTTTTAGGGCAAAAAAATTAACGACGGAAAGAAGGACTCTGATTAGCAGATTGGTCTAACTTTACAGTCTTAACTTTTTTAGCAGCAACTTTAATTTCGTGTTTCGCAACTTTGTCGTTTGCTTTCACTTCAAGAATGTAAGTTCCTGCAGGAAAACTTTCTAAACTAATTGTTTTTGAAACTTCTAACTTGTCTGCTGCAGATTCTCCCGCATAAAGTAAGTTGTGATTCTCGTCATAAATAGAGAAAGATGCATTTTCTACAGTATCCAAAGTAAAACTAACTACTTTTCCGTTTCCTGTTTTGATGTTTAAAATATAATCACCTTTTCCCTCAATGGCATAGGTAAACACAGTCGCTAAAAAAAAGGCAGCAACTAAACCAGCTTTGGTAAATTTTGTCATGTTTTTTTTAAATTGTTAAATTACTAAATGTGGAACGCGTAAAACTACAAATACAAATTTAATTTTTAGCAAGAAATTGGCATTTTTAAACACTTAAGTTGCTGAATTGAAACTATTTCTGCATTTTGTTTGAACTATGTACGTAATTGCTGGGCTCGCGGTTTTAAAATTTTTAATATTTTTTTAAGTGTTTTAAAGCCACTTATTTTATTAATAAGAATACTTTTCTTAAATCGAACAATAATTTATTTTCCTTCGATAATAGAAATAAAAAAAACAGCTCTATAACCAACCAAGAGCTGTTTCTTAAACAATAAAAATGTTATTTTTAATTTTTTCTAACCTTATTTTATACCTTTTTGAAGTATAAAAATTAGCGTGCAGCAACACTCGAATTTTTAGCGAAACCAGCTTTGTAAGCATAAGAAACTGCATTTCTTGATAAAGAGGCAGTATCACCAATTGTGATCTCGTATTTCGCTTTTTTTACGCTGTCTTCAACTTCTAAGAAGTAAGTTCCTTCTGGAAATTCTTCTAGACTAAAAGTTCTCAAAATTCCTTCTTTACCTGAAGCAGTTTCAGAGTAAATAAGTGTTCCGTCCTTGTCATAAATTGCTAAGTTGGCTTTCTGTACTTTGTTAAGAGCGAAAGTAATCAGTTTTCCATTAGCTTTCATTACGTGAAGAGTAAACTCCGACGTTCCATCAATTGCGTAAGTGCTAATTCCTGTGAAAAGCAACGCAGCTACTAAACTCATTTTTGCAATCTTTTTCATGGTACTTAGTTTTTAAATTATTAGTTCTAATTCTCTGATGCTAAATTACTTATGTAATACATGAAAAAGCGCAACTGTATTTTCCAATTTCTATGCTATATTCTCATTTACGAAACCGTTATAGGTTAAAACGTGAATTTTTTTTAACGTTTTAGTTAATTCGTTAATTATTATTTAATGTTTTGCTTGATTTTAAGCTTACAATGGATTAAGGATTTATTTACAAAACCAAGTGGGTTTTTAACCGCAAAGTGCGCTAAGATTTACGCAAAGCACGATAAGGATTATTATGCAAGAGGTTTATAAAAACGCAAAGTTCGCAAAGCTTTGTGAAAAAAAACTTTGCGAACTTTGCGTAATTCTTAGCGCACTTTGCGGTAAAAAAAACTTAGAGGTAAAAAAAAAACAGCTCAGTAACCACAAAGAGCTGTTTTTAAAACTTTTGAAAGTTTTTAACTTACTAACTATCTAACCTCACTTTTTATACTGTATAAGAGTATAAAACTTTTCTAGCGTACTGCTACGCTTGTATTTTTAGCAAAACCTGGTTTGTAAACTGAAGAAACTGCATTTTTAGATAAAACAGTATTTTCGTCAGTTATTGTTATTTCATATTTTGCTTTTTTGATATTGTCTTCAACTTCTAAGAAATAAGTCCCTTCTGGGAATTCTTGTAAACTAAAAGTTCTTAAGATTCCGTCTTTGCCAGAAGCAGTTTCAGAATAAATTAGAGTTCCTTCTTTATCGTAAATTGCCAAATTAGCTTTCTGCGTTTGATTAAGAGCGAAAGTGATTAATTTTCCATTAGCTTTAATTACGTGAAGATTAAACTCTCCAGTTCCATCAATTGCGTATGTGCTAATTCCTGTAAAAAGCAACGCTGCTACTAAACTCAATCTGATAATCTTTTTCATGGTAATTAGTTTTTAATTAATTATTTCTTCTAATTCTCTGATGCTAAATTACTTCAGATGTAAGTAAAAAATCACAACTGTATTTTCCTATTTCGATGCTGTATTCTCATTTACGAAACCGTTATAGGTTAAAATTTGAATTATATTTATCGTTTTCGTTAAATCGATTATTATTATTCAACGTTTTTCGTGATTTTTAATTTACATTGAATTAAAGATTTGTTTAGAAAATGTAGGAATTTTGAAAAGATGCTAAATTGCTAAGGTTTTATCCCGATAGCTATCGGGATTAAGTTTTTTGTATTGTGTGTTGTTTTAACGCAAAGTGCGCTAAGATTTTCGCAAAGTTTTTTTGAGTAAATTTTATAGAATAAAAGTTCGCAAAGCTTTATCTATTAAGCTTTGCGAACTTTGTTTTTATATAAGTAGTTTACGGTAAAAAACTTAGCGTGCTTTGCGTTATCCTTTGTGTCTTTGCGGTAAAAAAAATCGCCACGGTAAAAAAAGTATAAAGCAAAAAAAAACAGCTCAGTAACCACAAAGAGCTGTTTTTAAAACTTTTGAAAGTTTTTAACTTACTAACTATCTAACCTCACTTTTTATACTGTATTAAGAGTATAAAATTTTAAGTGCCGTGAAGTAACACTTAACTTTAATATCTTCTTAGTTTAAAGAAGTAGTTCCTTTTGAAGATAAAACAGAAGTTTTTGCATCTACTGTAATATCGTATTTTACTTTTTTGTAGCTGTCAGCAACTTCTAAAATGTATTTTCCTTGTGGAAATTCTTCTAAACTGAAAGTTCTTAAGATTCCTTCTTTACCAGAAGCATTTTCAGTATAGATTAAATTACCATTAATATCGTATATACTGATAACAGCTTTTTGTAATTGATTAATTCCAAAAGCAATTACCTTGCCATTTCCTTTTAATACATGAAGATTTAACGCTTCATTTCCATCAATTGCATAAGTACTCATTCCTGTTAGAAGTACTGCACATACTAAACTTAATTTCATAATCTTTTTCATATTCTATAGTATTAAATTTTTTTCGTTCATTTCTCTGAGGCAAAGTTATAGCAGCATGTGTGTTATTTTAACAACTATATTTTCCAATTTCTATGCTATATTCTCATTTACGAAACCGTTATAGGTTAAAATTTGACTTTAATGTTGTGTTTTTGTTAATTTGATTGTTTTTCTTCAAAGTTTTTTAAAAAATTGATACTTCATAAAATTTCCATCTTTCTTACAAAATTTCACATATTTGCATAAAAACACGTTTTAAATGGGATAAATAAAAAAAAAGTAGAGAAAAAAAATAAGACCCTAAAAAAAAGCCGATTTTGCTATAAATTTTTCAGTGTTAAGAATGTTGTTTTAATGTAAAATTCGCATTTACGAAACCGTTGTAGGTTAAAATTTAAATTATTTTAGGTGTTTTTGTTAAATTTGCTATTATTTTTTAAAGAAATTATCATGAAGACTATTGCCCCAGCTCTTGAAGTGATAACTAACTCATACGGAAGTTCTTTTACCTACACCAAACACGCCGAAAAGACCAATAGCAAAGCTCATTTATGGCATTATCATCCAGAGATTGAGTTGGTTTATATTAATGGCGGGGCTGGAAAAAGACAAATAGGGAGCCATGTTTCTTATTATACCAATGGTAGTTTACTTTTAATAGGAGCTAATTTACCGCATTGCGGTTTTACAAATGAGCAGACAGGAAATACGAATGAAACGGTTATTCATATTAAACCTGAATTTTTAGGAAGCGATTTTTTTGTTGCTCCAGAAATGAAAAAGGTGCAAAATATTTTGAAGCAGGCTAAAGGCGGAATCGCTTTTGGAGGTGAAGCAAAAAAACGTATAGGGAAGAAAATTGAAATGATGGAAAACGAACCTCCATTTCAAAGACTGATGACACTTTTGAGTGTTTTAGACGAATTAGAATCGGCTGAGGAATATACCATTTTAAATGCAGATGGATTTTCAATGGAACTTCAGACTCAGGATAATGACCGTATGAATGTGGTTTTCAATTTTGTGAAAGATCATTTTCAGGAATCTATTTCGATAGATGAGGTTTCGAGTCTGGTAAGTATGACTACGCCTTCGTTCTGTCGTTATTTTAAAAAGATCTCGAATAAAACATTTACAGAGTTTGTGAACGAATATCGTTTGGTGCACGCCTCTAAACTTTTGGCAGAACAGCCAATGAGTATTAATGAAGTATGTTACGAAAGCGGTTTTAATAATTTTAGCCACTTTAGTAAATCATTCAAACAATATACAGGAAAAAGTGCATCGCAATATCGTCACGAACACAAGATCATAATTAGTTAGTTTTTTTGCCACAAAAAGTTTTGTTATTTGTTATTGTTCAAGTTAGGTTAAAAAAAATGTTTTGTCCCAAATTACATAAATTAACAAGAACTTATTCTTATTGCATTTGAGAGAAACAATATTGCAAAACTGCGATTCAATTAAGAATTATTTTATTCTGATTGCAAATCTGAAGTGGTAGAAAAAATAGAAAATCCGACTAGTCAAAAGCTGGTCGGATTTTTCATATATTTTATTCTGAAAAAAAGTATATTTACAGACCCTAATCAGAAAAAAATATCGAAAATGAAAAAAATCAAAATGCTATTATCTGCATTTTTGCTTTGTCTTACCACCATGACATACGCAGCAAAAGTAGATACTTTACAAGTCGCCAGTACCGCTATGGGGAAAACCTATAAAGCTGCGGTAGTTTTACCAAATTCTTATGCAAAAAGTAAATCGGCTTTTCCGGTTATGTACTTATTGCATGGGGCTTACGGACATTTTAGCGATTGGCTTAAAAATACGCCAAACAAAAAACTGGTTCATAATCTGGCAGATCAGTATAATATGATTATCGTAATGCCAGAAGGCGAGACGTTTAGTTTTTATATTGATAGTCCTGTGAACAAAGAAAGTCAGTTTGAGACTTTTATTACACAGGAAGTTGTGCAAAAAGTAGACAAAACATACCGAACAATTGCCGCTAAAAACGGAAGAGTAATTACAGGCCTTTCGATGGGCGGACACGGCGCACTATATTTATCTGCCAAACATCCCGATTTGTTTTGCGCAGCCGGAAGTATGAGCGGTGCGGTAGATATGAGTACGATGCTTAACAGAGATTCTTCGGCACAAATTGTAAAATTAATGCAGCCTGTTTTTGGAGATAAAAGTGGTAATACAGAATTGTATGAGCAAAATTCTGTTCTAAGAATGGCTGATAAATTAAAAGCAAACAAATTGCCATTAATAATAGATTGCGGAGTAGATGATTTTTTAATTGAACCAAACAGAGAATTACACAGAAGATTGGTTTATAATAAAGTGGATCACGATTATACTGAAAGACCAGGAGCACATACTTGGGATTATTGGGAAAATTCACTTCCGTACCATGCATTATTTTTTAGTAAAATACTAGCTAAGAATCAGGTTACTGCAAAAAAATAAAGGCATTTTTATTTTAAATTAAGCCAGATTGCTTTTTTTGGTTTGATTTTTGGAATACCTTTATAGTATAATACTTAAAAAAAATATGTTATGAAAAAGATACTTACCTTATTTGCAGTTATTGGTTTAGTTGCATTTACAAGCTGTGAAGGGCCAGAAGGGCCTCCGGGAAGAGATGGAATAGGAGCTGAAGCTTTTGAAATAGAAGCTAGTTTTTCTTTTAATACTACCGATGGTTATATAATTTCAGATTCTTTTGGTAAATATTTAGGTGGTGACTTATTTCAGAATGAATCAGTCTTAGTTTATAGATTAGAGGGAACTACTAGTTCAGGTTCTGATGTTTGGCAATTAATTCCTACAGATGTATATTTTTCAAATGGAGAATCAATTACATACGATTATAATTTTAGTATACAAGCATTTACAATTTTTGTAGGTGGTGATAATATAGCAAATAGACCAGCTTATATTAATAATCAGGTGTTCAGATTTGTTATTATTCCAGCTGATTTTGGAACAGGTAAATCGGTAAATAAAGCTGATTACTCAGATTATAATGCAGTTATCAAAAAATACAATATTGATGATAGCAATGTGAAAAGAGTAAAATTATAATCAGATAACAAAAGAAAACAAAAAAAAGGAAATCAAGTTCACTTGATTTCCTTTTTTTTTATATCTATATATTTTAAAACTTATTCTTTCTCAGAATCTGTCAACACTTTTTCTGGTCCAAACTTTAGAGAAACCAAAATTCCAACTAAAAGAGATAAGGCGATAAATCCTAAAGAAGCCCATTCTGGAACGTGTATCCAATCGTGTAAAAGCATTTTTAATCCCACAAAAGCTAAAATAGCAACCAAGCTGTATTCTAAATAACTGAATTTTGCCAGCATATTTGCCAAAAAGAAATACATAGAACGTAATCCAAGAATAGCAAAAATATTAGAACTGAATACTAAAAATGGATCTTTAGTAATAGCAAGAATTGCAGGAACACTATCAACAGCAAATAAAACATCCATAACTTCAATAACAATCAAAGCTACAAATAATGGAGTTGCTGCTTTTTTTGCAGTTTTAGTTGAAATGAAAAATTTCTCCCCATCCATTTCAGAGGTAATCGGCATAATTTTTCCTAACGTTTTGTATACGAAAGAATCTTTTGGGTGAAAATCTTCTTCTTCGCCAGAAAAAAGCATTTTTATTGCAGTAAATATTAAGAAAACTCCAAAGACATAAGTTGTCCAAGCAAATTTATTGATCAGCATTACTCCGAAGAAAATCATCAAACCGCGGAAAACAATTGCACCCAGAATTCCCCAGAATAAAACACGGTGCTGGTATTTTTGCGGAATCTTAAACGAAGCAAAAATAATGGCAATAACAAAGATATTGTCGACACTTAGCGAAAGCTCGATCAAATAACCTGTAATAAACTTCATTGACGCAACTGCAGGTTTTAAACTGTCAGGATTTTCTATGTAATCTGTAGTGTATAGCCAGTAGATTACACCAGAAAAAAGAAAAGATAAAGTTACCCAGATTAAAGTCCATTTGCTGGCTTCTTTAGTACTAATAATATGTGGCGTTTTGTTGAAGACACCAAGGTCTAAAGCAAGGATAAAAATTACAGCAAGTAAAAAGAGTGACCAGACTATCATATTGATTTTTTTTAATGATGTACAAAGATAAGTTTTGATGTTTAACTTAAAAATTAATTTTGCTTCTAAAATTAAGTAATATTTGTTATTTGTAAAATGTTAAGTGTTATAAAGTTATGAGGTTTTTTGAGGCTTAGGTTGTTTTGTTTTTTTAGTTTGTTGAATTTTGCTCTTAGTTTTGTCATTCCGAGGAACGAGGAATCACACTCGGGATTCGACAAAGATTGATAACATTCTTTGCGGAGTTTCTAGTGTGATTCCTCGTTCCTCGGAATGACAAACAGTGTGGTTCGTTATGTCGGGTTTATGGTAAAAAAAAAGTGCCAGCAAATAAATGCTGGCACTTTTAGAATATAAATTAAGCTTTGAATTATAGCGCTGATTTAACAGTTTTGATAATTCTAGCAGCAATTTTGTAAGGGTCTCCGTTTGAAGCTGGTCTTCTGTCTTCCAACCATCCTTTCCATCCTTTTTGAACAGTCATTAAAGGAATTCTGATTGAACATCCTCTGTCTGAAACTCCATAAGAGAAATCGTGGATAGAAGCAGTTTCGTGTTTACCAGTTAAACGTTGGTCGTTGTACGCTCCGTAAACTGCGATATGCTCAGCAGTAACAGGACGGAAAGCTTCACAAATTCTTTCGTAAGTTGCTTGATCTCCACATGTTCTTAATACAGTGTTAGAGAAGTTAGCGTGCATTCCAGAACCATTCCAGTCAGTATCTCCTAGAGGTTTTGGGTGATATTCAATATAGTAACCATATTTCTCAGTTAAACGGTCTAATAGGTAACGAGCAACCCAGATTTCATCTCCAGCTTTTTTAGCTCCTTTAGCGAATAATTGGAATTCCCATTGTCCGCAAGCAACCTCTTGGTTGATTCCTTCAAAGTTGATTCCAGCAGCGATACATAAATCAGCGTGCTCTTCAACTAATTTTCTACCGTGTGTGTTTTTTCCACCTACTGAACAGTAGTACATCCCTTGTGGAGCAGGGTATCCTCCAACTGGGAAACCAAGTGGAAGTTGAGTTTTAGTATCCATGATGAAATACTCTTGTTCGAAACCAAACCAAAAATCGTCATTATCATCATCAATTGTAGCTCTACCGTTAGAAGGGTGTGGAGTTCCGTCTGCGTACATAACTTCAGACATTACCAACCATCCGTTGATACGAGTTGGATCTGGATAAATTGCAACAGGTACTAAAAGACAGTCAGAAGAACCACCTTCAGCTTGTTTAGTTGACGAACCATCAAATGACCAGTTTCCAAGTTCTTCTAATGTTCCTTTGAAGTTTTCGTGCTCTTCAACTTTAGTTTTACTTCTAAGATTTTGAGTTGGTTCATATCCATCTAACCAAATGTACTCTAACTTAATTTTAGCCATAATAATATAAATTAATTTTTTTGTTTTTTTTCGTTGGGTCAAATATAGATTTATTTTTTTAGTCCTAAAAATTAGGGGGCTATTTTGTTTATCCAAGTATAATTTTTTGGATAAGCGCAATTTTGATAGGGGTATATTTTAAAAAAAGCAATTTTAGTAACCCTAAAAAAATAAATTCGTAATAATTACGGCACATTTTTGAATTCTTGAGTTAAGAAATTATGAAAAAATGTTTATTTAATCAATATTACCGTACACTTTTGTGATATTTCTGTGGTTTGAATTCATTATTCTTCGAAAAAAGCATCTTCTATTGAAAAATCGATGACTAAAAATCTCTTCGATATATTTAAAATAGGCTCATTTATTGTTTATCTTTGTTCCTCATTTTTTTAGTGAAAATTAGTACGAATTTAAAATATACATAACCATGTCAACATTACGTTTCCAAGCTTTACAACAAGCTTCAAACAGAAAGCCAGTACATTTTGAAGAAATTGGCCGAAAATCTAATCTTTTTGGTGCAAATGTGTTTAATGAAAAAGCAATGAAGCAATATTTAACTCCAGATGCTTTTAAAGGAGTAAGAGATGCCATTCAGCACGGAACAAAAATCGACAGAAAGATGGCAGATTATATCGCCATGGGAATGAAAGAATGGGCTTTGGCAAAAGGAGTTACACATTATACACACTGGTTTCAGCCTTTAACAGGAACTACTGCAGAAAAACACGATGCTTTTTTTGAAACTTCTTATGATGGAAGCGATCCTGTTGAGAAATTTGGCGGCGCACAATTAGTTCAGCAAGAGCCAGATGCTTCGAGTTTTCCAAATGGCGGAATCAGAAATACTTTTGAAGCAAGAGGTTACACGGCTTGGGATCCCACTTCTCCAGCTTTTATATATGGTACAACTTTATGTATTCCAACAGTTTTTATTGCTTACACAGGTGAAGCTTTAGATAATAAAATTCCCTTATTAAGAGCATTATCGGCAATTGATGAAGCGGCGACAGAAGTTTGTAAATATTTTGACAAAAACGTAAAAAAGGTAACAGCGACTTTAGGATGGGAACAAGAATATTTCTTGATTGATAAAGCTTTAGCAAATTCTCGCCCTGATTTAGTGATGACTGGAAGAACTTTGTTAGGACATACTTCTGCAAAAGGACAACAGCTAGACGATCACTATTTTGGATCAATTCCAACGCGCGCTCTTACTTATATGAGAGATTTGGAGCAAGAATGTATGTTATTGGGAATTCCCGTAAAAACACGTCATAATGAGGTTGCGCCAAATCAGTTTGAGTTGGCTCCAATTTTTGAAGAGACAAACCTTGCGGTGGATCACAACTCTTTATTAATGGATGTAATGCAGAGAGTGGCTGAACGTCATGATTTTAAAGTATTATTTCACGAAAAGCCATTTAAAGGAGTAAACGGTTCTGGAAAACACAACAACTGGTCGTTGGCTACAGATACTGGAGTTAATTTATTAAGTCCGAGTAAAACGCCAATGAGCAATCTACAGTTTTTGACTTTCTTTATTAATACCATTAAAGCAGTAAACGATAACGAAACTTTATTAAGAGCGTCTATCGCAACAGCAAGTAACGACCACAGGTTAGGAGCAAATGAAGCGCCGCCAGCAATTATGTCGGTATTTATTGGTGCGCAATTAACTAAAGTTTTATCTGAGTTGGAAAGTGTTACAACAGGAAAACTTTCGCCAGAAGAAAAAACAGATTTAAAACTGAACGTTGTTGGTAAAATTCCAGACGTATTATTAGATAACACAGATCGTAATAGAACTTCGCCTTTTGCTTTTACAGGAAATAAATTTGAGTTTAGAGCTGTTGGTTCAAATTCAAACTGTTCAAATGCAATGACAACTTTGAATGCGATTGTGGCAAAACAATTAATTGACTTTAAAAATGAAGTTGAAAACCTAATCGAGTCGAAAGACATGAAAAAGGATGATGCTATTTTTAATGTTTTAAGAGAATACATCAAACAATCTAAAAAGATTCTTTTTGAAGGTGACGGTTATAGCGAAGCTTGGGAAAAAGAAGCTGCAAAAAGAGGATTAAGCAATTTTAAAACAACTCCAGAAGCTATAAAAGCTAAGGTTTCTAAAAAAGCTTTGGATTTATTTGAAGAATTAGGAATCTTTAATCACGTTGAAGCTGAAGCTCGTTACGAAATCGAATTGGAAGAATACACTAAAAAAATCCAGATTGAAGGAAGAGTTTTAGGAGATATTGCAAGAAATCATGTTATTCCAACCGCAATTCGCTACCAAAATACTTTAATTGAAAATGTAAAAGGTTTAAAAGAAATTTTCGGAAAAGAATTTGAAACGATTGCAAGCGAACAGATTGTTTTAATTAAAGAAATCTCAGGACATATTGAAGGAATTAATTCTAAAGTATTGGCAATGACCAATGAAAGAAAAAAAGCAAATCAATTGACTGACGGTCAAAAAATGGCTGAAGCATACTGCAATAAAGTAAAACCTTATTTTGAAGATATCCGTAATCACTGTGATAAATTAGAACTTTTAGTTGATGACGAAAGCTGGACATTAACAAAATACAGAGAATTATTATTTACTAAATAATCATTTTCTACACTTATATATAAGACCTGTCTTTTTTAAGGCAGGTTTTTTTTATATCAAATGGTTGATTTTTTTTGAATCCTATATTTGAATAGGCAAAAGAATTAAAAAAAGGGATTATCTTTGCACCACATCAACACAAACTAATTTTCATGAGTTCAGATTCTAGCAAGAGATATGCACAAAGAGGTGTTTCGGCATCAAAAGAAGACGTACATAACGCTATAAAAAACATTGACAAAGGTTTATTTCCACAGGCATTCTGTAAAATTGTCCCTGATTATTTAACTCAGGATAATGATCATTGCCTTATTATGCACGCTGACGGGGCAGGAACAAAGTCATCTTTGGCATATATGTATTGGAAAGAAACTGGAGATCTTTCTGTTTGGAAAGGAATTGCTCAAGACGCATTAATCATGAATATTGATGATTTATTATGTGTTGGTGCAACCGATAATATTCTGCTTTCTTCAACAATTGGAAGAAATAAAAACTTAATTCCTGCAGATGTTATTTCAGCAATCATCAACGGAACAGAAGAATTAATCAACGAATTAAAATCTTTTGGTGTAACGATTCATTCAACTGGTGGAGAAACTGCCGATGTTGGAGATGTTGTTCGTACAATTATAGTAGATTCTACAGTTACAGCTCGTATGAAACGTGCAGATGTTGTAGACAATGCAAATATTAAAGCTGGTGACGTAATTGTTGGTTTGGCATCTTTTGGTCAAGCAACTTATGAAAAAAGCTATAACGGCGGAATGGGAAGTAACGGACTTACTTCTGCGCGTCACGATGTTTTCGGGAAATATTTGGCTAAAAAATATCCAGAGAGTTATGATGCAGCAGTTCCTGAAGAATTAATTTATTCAGGGCAAGTAAATTTAACTGATGAAGTAGAAAACAGTCCAATCAATGCAGGACAATTAGTGCTTTCTCCAACAAGAACTTACGCGCCAATTATCAAGAAAATTTTAGATAAATACACTCCAGAAGATATTCACGGAATGGTACACTGCAGTGGAGGCGCTCAGACTAAAATTTTACACTTCGTAAAAGATTTGCACGTTATAAAAGACAATTTATTTCCAGTACCGCCATTGTTCAAATTAATTCAAGAACAATCAAAAACAGATTGGAAAGAAATGTATCAAGTTTTCAACTGTGGACACAGAATGGAACTTTACGTTCCAGAAAATATCGCTCAAGATATTATTGAAATTTCAAAATCATTCAATGTAGACGCACAAATTGTTGGTAGAGTAGAAGCATCAGATGCTAAAAAGCTGACTATTACTAGCGAATACGGAACATTCAACTATTAAAAAAAAAAATAACCATATAAGTGATATAAGTTCATTTTAAGTTAGATTGTCAGGCTGAGCGAAGTCGAAGCACTATTTTGATTTGACAGCTTTCTATTCTAATCAAAAAGAATTTATATTTTCTTATATCACTTATATGGTTTAAAAATATTTAATTATGTACGAATTACTTTTTTGGAAATATCTAGACGAAATTTACCTGAACAATCAGGAAGTTTATGAAGCGCTTGTAGAAAAACAAGAAGTCGAAGGTTTAGCTGATCTCCAAGTTGAAGTAATCGTAAATAGAATTAATTCTGTCTTTTCAGACTGGGAGCGTGTAGACGAAAACAGCTGGAAAAACCCAAAAGGAAAAGGTGCATTTCAAGTTATTACAACACCACAAAGCATAAAAATTGACTGCTACGGAACAGAAGGAAAAACCATGAATAAATTAGTTGATGTTATGGAAGAATTCAAATGTCCATTGTACGATCCGCAAGTGCCTGAGCGTTATGACGAAATGAGCGAGTAAAAAATAATTGTAAATTGTTAATTATAAATGGTGAATTATGAACGGCCATCAATCATTTACAATTAACAATTAAATCTTATCCGTTTTTCAAAAGCACATCCTGCTCTTTTCTCATTTTTTCAGTCAATTGATTGATATGCGTTTTTATTTTCTGCGGAAGCGTATTCCAACTTTGATCTTTTTCAAAACTTCTGCAATTATCAAAATCGCATTCAACCGCGCGAATAACATATTTTTTGTTTTTATAAACCGTAATAATTTTTACACGTCTTATATAACGATCTTCGTTGCGAGTTCCATAAACAATAACAGGTTCAATATAACCGTCGCCATCAATATCCTTTGTACTGCAATATTTTGTCCAAAACCAGATATTTGTTTCTTTAGGATCAGTATCTTCAAGTAAATCATTAATTCTCCATTTTTCTAAAAAACCACCGTGATCATTAACTACACAGATTGCTTGTATTTTGGTGTTTAAGGTATCTTTTTTAGAAATTGTTTTTTGATTTTCGGCTAAAACCAATTCGTAAACACCGCCTTTATCGCTCAATTCAAATGCTTTATATATAGGAAAATCGGTTACATCTTTAAGCTCTCTTTCTGAAATTTCTTGTTTGGTTAATTTATAGCTTTCTATTTTTTGAGAAAAAATTAATGTCGAATAAAAGGAAAGTAGAAATACAATATATTTTTTCATGTTTGGCGGTATACTTTTAATATATCAAAGATATTTAAACCTTTTGAGTTCTGCTAAATTTATGTTTTTTAAAAACAGTATTTGTTGTACTTTTCTAAACTAAAATAACAGCAAATATTTCCACAAAAAAACTATAAAATGGTTAAGATAAACTGTATCAAATTTCTTTTAGGTATATCGGTTTTAATGCTTTTTTCCAATACTATAATTGGGCAAAAGAAAGCTGACGAAAAGCGAAATCTAATTCAATATGTAGATCCAATGATTGGAACTGCCAAAATGGGACACACTTATCCCGGGGCAACAGTTCCTTTTGGAAGCGTACAACTAAGTCCAGAAACTGATACAATCGCTTACAGTTTAAACGGAAAATACAATGGCGAGGTTTATAAATACTGCGCAGGTTATCAGTATGAAGATAAAACGATTGTAGGTTTTAGTCACACGCATTTCAGCGGAACTGGACATTCTGATTTGGGCGATTTTTTAATTATGCCGACAACAGGACAACTGCAATTAAATCCTGGTGTGGCATCAAAACCTTTGTCAGGTTATAGGTCGGCATTTTCACATTCGACAGAAAAAGCAGAACCTGCATATTACAGTGTTTTTCTGGAAGATCATAAAATTAAAGCAGAATTGACAGCCACAACTCGTGTTGGAATGCATCAATATACTTTTCCAAAATCGGATCAAGCGCACATCATTTTAGATTTAACTTCAGGAATTTATAATTATGATAAAAAGAATGTTTGGACATTTGTTCGCATAGAAAATGATACTTTGATAACTGGATATCGCCAAACAAATGGCTGGGCGAGAACTAGAACGGTTTATTTTGCGATGTCTTTTAGCAAACCAATAAAAAGCTACGGGCAAGCTGCTCAAGAAAAAAGTGTTTACAGAGGTTTTTGGGGAAGATTCGATCAAACGAAAAACTTTCCAGAAATGGCAGGGCAAAACTTGAAATTATTCTTTGATTTTGATACCAACGAAGGTGAAAAAATCAAAATAAAAATGGCTTTATCGCCTGTAAGTTCTGCGGGTGCATTAGAAAACATGAAAAAAGAAACGCCTGATTGGGATTTCGAAAAAGTAAAAACACAAAGTCAGGACGTTTGGAACAATGAATTGAATAAAATTCAGGTTGAAACCATTCAAAAAGAAGATTTGGTCAATTTTTATACCGCAATGTATCATGCTTTTCTTGGTCCGACAGTATATATGGATTTAGATCGAAATTATAAAGGTCTTGACATGAATGTGCATAAAGCCGAAAATTTTACAAATTACACCAGTTATTCGCTTTGGGATACCTATCGAGCTTTGCATCCGTTATTTAATATTGTACAGCCAAAAAGAAATGGCGATATGGTAAGTTCGATGTTAGCTCATTCAGATCAAAGCGTTCATAAAATGCTTCCAATCTGGTCGCATTATGCTAATGAAAATTGGTGTATGATTGGGTATCATTCGGTTTCAGTTGTTGCAGATGCCATTGTAAAAGGAAATATTAGTTTTGATGCAGAAAAAGCGCTTCAGGCCTGTGTGAATACTGCAAAAGTCCCGTATTATGACGGACTAGAATTTTACATGAATAAAGGATATGTTCCAGAAGATAAAAATGGAGCTTCTGTTTCTAAAACTTTAGAATATGCTTATGATGACTGGGCAATTGCGCAGGCAGCAAAGAAATTGGGCAAAACAGAAATTTATAATGAATTCATCAATAGATCGAAAAATTATAAAAATGTTTATGATGAAAAAACGGGTTTTATGCGTCCGAAATTAAACGACGGAACTTTCAAAAAAGAATTTGATCCATTAGACACACACGGACAAGGTTTTATTGAAGGAAATTCTTGGAATTACAGTTTGTACGTTCCGCAAGATCCTGCTGATATGATTAAATTAATGGGCGGAAATGAGAAATTTAAAGTTCGTTTAGATTCATTGTTTAATATGCATCTTCCAGACAAATATTTTGAAAATACAGAAGATATTACAAGAGACGGAATTATTGGAAATTATGTTCATGGAAATGAGCCTTCACACCATATTGTGTATTTATATAATTGGACAGATTCTCCTTGGAAAGCACAAGATAAAATTAGAATGATCCTTAAAAAAATGTACAGAAACGGTGCCGATGGTTTAGGAGGAAATGACGATTTTGGGCAAATGAGTGCTTGGTATATTTTCAGTAGTTTAGGATTTTATCCTGTCGCGCCAGGTTCTGATGAATATGCATTAGGAAGTCCGTTAATAAAAAATGCTGTTTTGAATTTGGAAAACGGAAAAACTTTTGAAATCGAAACCGTAAATCAATCTGATAAAAATGTGTTTGTGAGCAAAGTATTATTGAATGGGAAACAATTAGATAAACCGTTTTTAAAACATGAAGATGTTATAAACGGAGGAAAAATTACGTTTTATATGAGTAGCAAACCAAATAAAAAGAGTTATTAAGTAGGATGCGGAGATATAAACCTAATAGGTTTTTAAAACCGGTTAGGTTTTGTTAGAATATTTAATTCGTGAAAATTTGTTCAATTCGTGGCGGAACAACAAAAAACTTCACGAAATTTGCATTTCAAATAAAGAAAACGAAATATGAAAATAAATCTAAAATCAGGAATTGAGAAACTGCTTTTCGGAATGAAGCAAAACGACGTAACAGCTGCTTTAGGAAAACCTGATAAAAATTATAAAGACGAAGATGATAATGTTATTTTTGTTTACAATTCACACAAAATCAGATTGACTTTTTATCAAGAAGAAGATTTGAAATTGGGATACATTGTAGCATCAAGCAATGATCTAGAAGTTTTCGGATTCAAATTAATTGGAAGAAAAATTGCTGATGTAAAGAAAGATTTTGCTGCAAAAGGAATCACAAAATACAATCAGGAAACTTTTGATACTTTCGAAAATTATTTCAATGAAGATAATTGGTTTATTCTGCAAACAGAATTTGATGAAGTTGTGAAGTTTGAAATTGGTGCAATCATTAATGATAAAGATGAATTTGACTGGAAATTTCCTGTGAAGAAATAGCATATCGAAAACTTTGACAAAGTTCTTAGAAGACATAAAAAAAACCGACAAGTAATTGTCGGTTTTTTTTATGTTGTAAAAAGAAATTATCCTTTTAACCATGCATTCTTAAGTTTCTCTTTTGAAGCGTCAGTTGCTTTAAAAGTTTCAGCTTCTTCAAATGGTAATTTTACAGTTCCTTTTACAGTTTCCTCTTTACCGCCACGTTTTACTTTAAGAGTGATTGGGTCGTTTTCTTTCCAGTTTTCACTTTCGGTAATCAAATCATAAATATTATCTAAATTGTATGATTTGTTATTTACAGCCAAAATTTTATCACCACCTTTTAAATTTAGGTTTTTAAAGAACGCAATTGATTCTGAATCAGGACGAACAGTAATTTCTTTTGTTGCTTTATCAATAGTAATATATGGAGTTTGTCCTTTAATGAACGGATTTCCAGATTTTTTCTCAGTTGCTTTTGTTACACCAACTTTAGCTAAGTAGAAATCGTAAGGAATTGGTGTTGTTCCAGCAACATATTTGTTTAAGAATTCACCCACTTCAGGATAAGTTAAAGAAGTGATTTTTGCAAATAATTCATCATCATTAAATGGTTTTTCAATACCATATTCATTAGATAATTTGTGCATTAAATCCAGAATTCCTCTTTCTCCGTTGCTTTTTTCTCTAATGATAATGTCGATACACATACCTATTAAAGCTCCTTTTTGATATACATTTAAGTATTGATCTTTGTATGGCTGTTCTAATACATTTTTACTCATTACAGTAAATGACATTGTATCATTTAAGCCTTTTGCTTGCTCAATTTTATCAGCAATACGAGTATAGAATTCAGCTTCATCAATCAAACCTTGATTGATTTGGAAAAGATTAGCAAAGTATTCTGTCACACCTTCATACATCCATAAATGCTCAGACATTTTGGGCGCATTGTAATCGAAGTATTGAATCTCTTTTGAGTGAATAGTCAATGGAGTTACAATGTGGAAGAATTCGTGGGAAACCACATCTTTCATAGATTCTACCAACTTTTCTTTCGGCATTGATTCTGGTAAAACTACAGTTGTAGCAGTAGGATGCTCCAAAGCTCCAAAACCGTGAGCGTCATCTTTTGCCATACTAGATAAGTACAATAAAACAGTATATTTTTTAGTAGAATTTACTTTTCCTAAAAAGTTTTTCTGTGCTGTCATCATCGTTTTCATCTCTGGCGTAATACTTTCTGCTGTATATTTTCCATTAGGAGAGTACACAGCGATTAAGATATCCATTCCGTTTACATTAAATGTAGTGTAATCTGGTTTAGAATACATAATCGGGTTCTCTACTAAAATAGCATAACGAGAAGTTTTAAATACGTCTGAAGTATTGCTTGCATCTTCATCTGTCATAGAAGTTGCTCCCCAAAGAGTTTCAGGATGCGTAACCGTAACTTTGTAAGGAACATCTAATTTATCTTGGAAATACCCCACAAAACCGTGAGTGTTTAGCATGAAGTTTTTTCCTGCGTCAATGTTTGTTCCAGCTGGAGAGAAAACGTCATCGTTACCAAATCCAGTTCCTTTTTCAGTATCGAAAGTATCGTTTACTAAATAAGTGATTTTTTTTAATGATTTTGCATTCGAAATAGACCAAGAATTGTCGTCTAATCTTTTTACAGTAAGGGCATTTCCTTTTGCATCAAAAGCTTTAAAGTCTTCTGAATATTTTCCATAATTATCTGTTGAATAAGTTCCAGGAACGGTTTTTGGAATGCTGTAAACAATTTCATCCGTTTTAATAGCTGGCGGAGTAACTGTTACTAAGACTTTATCGTCTTTAACATCGGTTAGATTGATATTAACTTCAACTATATTGCTTTTCGCGGCTCCAGTGCTCCCTGTTTTACAGCTCCAAAAAGTTACCGCTAGAGCTAAGGTGTAAAGTATTTTTTTCATTTGTAAATGTTTAGTTAATTGTATTTGTCACAAAAAGTGATGAAAAGTTACTAAAAAATAACAATAATTTTAAAAATAAAAAAAACTCCTGAAAAACAGGAGCTTTATGTTAGTCTAATTTATTCTTGATATAATATTTTCCGTCCAAATCTTCATCAAAATCATCTATTTTTATTGGTTTTGGTTTTGGTTTGTTTGCAATTGCCTTCTTTTTCCACATCTCGAACTTTTCAAGAGGCATTTTCTTCTTCATGATGTCTAGGACTTCTTTTTCTGCCAATCCAAATTCTTTTTTTATAATTTCAAATGGATTTCTTTCTTCTAAAGCTAACGAAACAAGTTTTTCAATTTGTTCCGGAGTTAATTCTTTGCGGCTACTCTTTTTCATCTCGTGAAAATTAATTCAAAATAGGGTGTTAATTATTAATAGATTGATTTTCAATTCTAGTATCAATATTAAAAAAAAAAATAATAAGTTGGTTCAGTAGAGTGCAATTTTTTTAGTGATTTTTACTGTTTTTAAAGGATCTTGATTTTTGAAATGGAATTTTTAGCAGATTCTTCAATTCATTGTTTTCTTCTGGTTGCATATGCGTGTCTACTCCATATATTAACTGGTCTTTCGGTAAATAGGTAAAAGTTCCAAAAAGTCTGTCCCAAATAGAAAAAATATTACCGTAATTACTATCCGTATAAGGCAGAATATAATGATGATGGACTTTGTGCATATTTGGCGAAACAATAAAATAGCTTAAAAAATTATCCAGTTTTTCTGGAAGCGAAATATTAGCATGATTAAATTGCGAAGCCACAACAGAAAGCGATTGATAAAGGAAAACCATCCACATTGGAGTTCCAACGATTAAAACGCCTAAAGTGGTAAAAACAAAACGAACAACGCTTTCTCCTGGATGGTGTCTGTTTGCAGTTGTCGTATCAATCCAAGTATCTGTATGATGGACTAAATGAAATTGCCATAGAATTTTAACTTTATGTTCTACCAAATGAGCTAAATAAGCCCCCACAAGATCGAGAAGAAGTAAACCAATTAAGGTATAAAGCCAAAGAGGCATTTCGGGAAGCCATTGCAGAATTCCAAAATTATGGTCGATTGTCCAAGCAGCAGTCCATATTAAAATGAAAGCCAAGATAAAATTGACAACAATTGTAGTGAAAGTGAAAAAGAAATTTATTCCCGCATGTGGCCATTTCTTATACTGCATTTTGAATAATGGAAAACTGTTTTCTATCAGCCAGAAAATAGTAATTCCGCCAACCAAAATAAGACTTCTATGCGAAGATGGAATAGTACTGAAGTAAGAAATAATTTCGTTCATAATACATTAATATTTGAGTTGAAATGATGTTTTCTTTTCGGTTTTATCCAAATAAAAAGAGAAAACCACACATAAATATATCTGATTTTCTCTTTAGAAATTAATTATAAGCTATAATTTATAGTTATTATTTTTTGATGAGGCTTATTATAAATAATAAAACCCAGGCGCCTCCAACGGCGATTAAGATCTGCCAAAGAAGTCCGCCGCCTCCTATACCAAGTTTTCCTGCAATCCATCCGCCAATAAATCCGCCGATGATTCCAACGATAATGTTTCCAATTAATCCAAAGCCAGCGCCTTTCCAAATTTGGCCAGCAAGCCATCCAGAAATTGCACCAATAAGCAAGAAGTATAAAAAATCCATTTTTTTTAATTTTTAGTTAGAGTATATTTATTTTGATCAAATTATGCTTCTGCATGATTTTGGAGTAATGTTTTATAAAGAAAACCAGCAGCCAAAGCGCCAAGAATTGGAGCGACCCAAAACAGCCAGACCTGTGATAATGGTTCTCCACCTACAAAAATAGCTTGTGATAGAGATCTCGCAGGATTTACAGAAGTATTCGTAATTGGAATACTGATTAAGTGAATTAAAGTTAAAGCCAAACCAATTGCAATTCCAGCAAATCTACCATTTGCAAATTTATCAGTTGCTCCTAAAATCACTAATAAGAAGAATAAGGTAAGTACAAATTCAGCAATAAAAGCCGCTTGTAACGAATAACCATCAGGAGAAAAAGCTCCGAAACCATTAGATGCAAAGGCTCCAGCTTTTGTGCTGTCTATTGCAAATCCCGCTTTTCCTGAAGCTATTGTATATAAAGTTCCTGCAGCAGCGGCAGCACCCACACATTGAGCAATGATATAAGGAATAAGATCTTTGGCAGAAAATCTTCCGCCAGCCCATAAACCAAAAGAAACAGCAGGATTAAAATGACCGCCTGAGATATGTCCAACCGCGTATGCCATGGTAAGCACCGTTAAACCAAAAGCCAGAGCAACACCTGCAAATCCAATTCCTAAGTTGGGAATTCCCGCAGCAAATATCGCACTTCCGCATCCTCCAAAAACAAGCCAATAAGTTCCAAAGAACTCTGCAAATAATTTTTTCATAATAAAATAATTTAATGGTTAATGTTTAGAATATATACTGGTAAGCCCAATAAATCAAAACAATTTGTAAGGGCAAACGTACAAATAAAATCCATCTTGGTAAACCAAAACCTGCTTTTTTATTTTGATACATGTATAAATTGGCAGGAAAAACAGCAATTAATAGCATAATAATTCCCCAGGCAGCAAAATTTGATGAAAAAGGCAGGATAAGAAGGATGCCTAAAATTATCTCGGCAGCACCACTTAAAATATTTATTAATTCGGGGTTCTTAAATAGAGGAGGAATGATTTTTATATACATTCCAGGTTTTCTAAAATGATTTATTCCAGCAAGAATATAAAGCGAAGCCATTAAATATAAATGCCAAGGTAAAATCATGATATCTAGTTGTTTATCACGAAATTATAAAAAAATTAACAATTATTGCATTACAGATATGCTTTTTTTGATAATAGGTAATTTTGGGTTATTTTTTAGACTTGAAATTTACATTCATAATAATTATGGCAAGTATGATTAATACAATTCCAACCCATTGAGAAAAGATTACTTTTTCGTTTAGTAAAACAAACGCCATCATAACAGAAACTGGAAGTTCAAGTGCAGAAACGATACTTCCAAGTCCGATACCTGTTAAAGGAAAACCTGCTGTCATTAAAAGAGGCGGAATTATAGTTCCGAACAATGATAGCACAATTCCCCATTTAAGGAAAATTTCAAGATTGAAAGTCGTTACCTGAGTTGCAAAAGCAAAAGAAAAAACAATAATTGCACCGCCCAAAAGCATGTAAAGACTTCTTTGTGCCGACGAAATTTCGGTTGCTACACGATTTGCAGTAAACATGGTTGTAGTGAAAGAAGCAGCCGCTAGAATTCCCCAAACTAAACCTCTCCAATCTAATTGGATATCATTATTGATAATATTTGTGGCTAAAACAGTTCCAAAAAGGACTATAAAAACTGCAATGACTTTTTGTTTAGAAGGTAGTTTTTTTTCTAAAATCATTTCTAATAAAACTCCCATCCAAACAGTTTGCATTAGTAAAACAATTCCAATAGAAACAGGAATATATTTTACGGCCAAGTAATAGAAAAGGCTCGTCATTCCTAATGAAGTTCCAGCTGACATTAAATTAAAAATGTTTTTTGGAGAAGCTTTAACTGCTTTGTTTTTGTTTTTTATTCTCTGAAAAAGATTGATCAGTAAAATACCTAAAATTCCATAAATAAACTGTGAGGTCGTTACTTCTGCTGTAGTGTATCCTTCAGAATATGCCATTTTTACAAAAGTTGCTAGCATTCCGTATGTTGTTGCTCCCAAAGCAACTAGAAAAACACCTTTAAGTACATTGTTTTGCGACGTCATGATTTATGTATTTTAAAAAAATTAAGCCGGCAAAGGTAAGTTATTTTGTTTAGGATTTAGTAGAAAGAAAGGTTAAATAGTGATTTTAATAATTAAAAAAGGCAATTTTAAACTGCTAAATTGCTAATCCTTTAAAAGTTAGAATTGCTCAAAAACAAAAAAACATCAAAATATACTTTTGATGTTTTCTTATTTTAAAGAATAGAATTTCTCTTTTCTAATTATTTAGGCTGATTTTGGTATGTTTCGATTTCAAAAACCAAAGTTGCGTTTGGTGGAATTACACCACCAGCACCTTTTTCACCGTAAGCTAAATTTGAAGGCAGGAAGAAAGTTGCTTTTTCTCCATCTGTCATCATATCAAGAGCTTCAATAAAACCAGGAATCATTCCGTCTTTTTTGCCAACTGTAAAAGGAAATGCTTTATAGCCACCTTGAGCATCTCTGTTCGCATCATATTTTCCGTAAGCTTTTGCTACTGAAGGCATACTGCTGTCGAACAAAGTACCGTCTTCAAAGTATCCAGCATAGTGGAAGTAAATTGTAGAACCTTCAGCTCCTTTGACACCTGTTCCTTTTTGTGTAATCACATATTTCAAACCAGATGCTGTTGCAGTTGCTTTTGCTTTTAAAGCAGTAAAAGATGCTGCTTTTTCAGCAACTACTTTTTTAGCCTCTTCTTTTTGTAGTTCTCCTTTTTTCATTTCATCGCTAAAAACTTTTACTGCGTCAAATTTTTTAGCAGCAGCGCCCTTGCGTGTAATGGTAATTTTATTCATGATATCATCTTGAACAATTTTATTTACATTGTCCATTCCAGAAACTACATGTCCAAAAATAGTATGTCTTCCGTTTAACCAAGGAGTGTCTTTGTGTGTGATGAAAAATTGACTTCCATTTGTAGCAGGACCAGAATTTGCCATAGCTAAAACTCCGCCTTTTTCAAATTTTAATTCTTCAACAAATTCATCTTTAAAAGAATAACCAGGATCTCCAGCACCAGTTCCTTGCGGATCTCCACCTTGAATCATAAAATCGTTGATTACTCTATGGAATTTTAGACCATCATAAAATGGTTTGCCTTTTAAACGCTCTACTGTAACATAAGGGTTTTTACCTTCTGCCAAAGTGATGAAGTTAGCTACCGTTACAGGTGCTTTTACATATTCTAAAGAAACCACAATATCTCCTTTTGATGTAGAAATTGTAGCAAAAATTCCTTCAGTAGGATTTGTGTTAGCAGCTGCGGCTGTTGTCGTTTTTGGTTTTGCTGCTGGTTTAGCAACGGGCTTTTTAGTTTGTGCCTGAATATTTACTATTGCTAAGCAAAATAAAAATAGAAATTTAAATTTCATTGCTTTTTAAATTTTTAAGTCTATAATTCGATTATGGTTTTTCTGAAATCTGGATTTCGAAAATAATGTTTGCGTTTGGAGGAATTACACCACCAGCACCAGTTGCTCCATAAGCTAAGTGAGATGGAATGAAAAGAACCGCTTTATCTCCATAAGACAATTGCTCAACTCCTTCAATAAAACCAGGAATTAAACCGTCTTTTTTGCCAGCTTGAAATTGAATTGGCTGATAGCCGTGCTGTGCTGCTCTTGCTTGGTCAAGTTTTCCAAATTGTTTTGCAACTTCTTCAATGCTAGTGTCAAATAAAGTTCCGTTTTCAAGGAAACCAGCGTAGTGAATAAAGATCTGATTTCCAGTGGCAGGTTTTTTACCGCTTCCTTTTTCAGTAATTACATATTCTAAACCACTTGTAGTTTTAGTTGCTTTTGCTTTTAAAGCGGCATAAGAATCTACTTTTTCTTTTTGAACTCCAGCATATTTCTGTTGTTCTTTAGAAATTTCAGCAAAATAGTCGTGGAATACTTTTACAGCATCAAATTTTTTCGCCGCTTCACCATTTCTGATAATAGTTACAGCTACGATATTATCACCCTGAACAACTTTATTTACTACTTCCTGATCTTTTGCACTTACAACATGACCAAAAATAGTATGCAGGTTATCTAACCAAGGAGTTTCTACGTGAGTGATAAAAAACTGGCTACTGTTTGTTCCAGGGCCGTTATTTGCCATTGCCAAAACTCCAGCTTTGTCAAATTTTAGATCTGAGAATTCGTCTTTAAATTTATAGCCAGTATCTCCAGAACCAGTTCCTAATGGATCACCACTTTGAATCATGAAATTTTCGATTACTCTATGGAATTTTAAACCATCAAAAAAAGGCTTCTTTTTTAAATCTTCATGTGTTATAAACTCATTTTTGCCTTCAGCTAAAGTCACAAAGTTAGCAACTGTAATTGGTGCTTTTTTATAATCAAGTTCTACAATGATGTGACCTTTGTTTGTTTCGATATCGGCATATAAACCATCAGGCAGATTACCGTGATCGTCTTTACAAGAATAAAATGAGCTTACGGCTATTAGTAATAATAAAATACTCTTTTTCATTTTAAGATATTGTTTTTATTGAGTTAATGTGTCTTTTTTAGCTGGTGCAACAGGTTTTGAAGCTGCAGGTTTTGGTGCTACGGTTTGCGGAGATTGCGTAGCTGGTTTTGCTGTTTGTGCCGCAGGATCTGGTATGAAATTTCTAAGCGTAACAGTAACAATTAAAGATTCGTTTGTGCCAATTTTTTTGTTGTCTCCGTGATATCCATAAGCCATGTGTGATGGAAATAAAAACGTAACAGTTTCGTTTTTATGCATTCTTTTTATTCCGTCACGTAAACCCATCATAATGTCTTGTTTATCTACATAATAAGTTTGCGGACCAAGATCAGAATCTGAATAAATAATATTGCCTTTTATATCTTTTATTTCCATATTAAAGTAAGCAATATCCCCTTTTCTAGGTGCTAGAGTTTCTGTTGCATTTTTTTCTTCGTAGCAAAACCAATAGCCTTTTGGAGTGGCATAATATTTTACTTTCGGATTGCTTTTTATTATTTTTTTAATGACTTGTTCTTCATTAGCCACTAATTTTTTATTTCGGTCTGCCGATTTTTTCATGAATGTTCCCGAAGCTGTTGAAATAGGTCTTCTGGCTTCTTCATGATGCTTACAGCTGCTTAACAAAACAGCAAAAAGCACACAATAAATGCTAAGTTTTAGGTAATTCATGATTTGGATTATAATTTTAGTTTTGTTACTAAATCTTCAAATTTCTTAACCGTTTCTTCCATAGAAACCTCAGATCTTCCGCCAGCCGCATTGCTGTGACCGCCGCCATTAAAATGATCTCTT
This sequence comes from Flavobacterium sp. SH_e, assembly GCF_025717045.1. Classification (GTDB taxonomy): domain Bacteria; phylum Bacteroidota; class Bacteroidia; order Flavobacteriales; family Flavobacteriaceae; genus Flavobacterium. The sequence continues at coordinate 380,776 of NZ_JAOVZN010000008.1, read as the reverse complement.
GCGAACTGATTCACATCAAAACCGCCTTGCGAACGGAATGAAATCTTAATAATGCCTTCGTCTTTATTCTCAATAAAAATAGCAGTAAAAACGATATCTTTTATGCTTAAGCCATAATTAACAATTCCTTCTGTATCACCTTTAACATAATTAAAAGAATCTAGTTCTTCTTGTGTTAACGTCATATAAGATGTTTTATGATCTTCAAGAATTTTCATGTTCTGCAAAGCACGGCCTAATAACTGCAATCTGCTGAAAGAGCTGTTGTCGAAAAGCAGTACAGGAATTTGAGTGTTTTCGACACCTAAATCGATTAATTCTGCAATGATTCTATGTGTATTTCCTGTTGTACCAGGGAAACGAAATGAGCCTGAATCGGTTAAAATTCCCGTATAAATGCAAGTTGCAATGGTTTTATCAATATCTTCTTTTTTATTTAAGAATGTGATAAAATTGTAAACCATCTCACAAGTTGATCCATATGAAGTATCAGAATAAGTATATGTGGCATAATCATCAGGTTTTTGATGATGATCGATCATAATGAAAGTAGCTTTTAGCTTTGCTAGAGTATGCTCCATTTCGCCTGTACGATGAAATGCATTAAAATCAAGCGTAAAAATGATTTCTGCATCTTCTAAAATCTGCGTACAGATTTCAGTTTCTTTTTCGAATATTTTTACAGTCTCTGATCCCGGAAGCCAAGCTAAAAAATTAGGGAAATCATTCGGCGCAATTACGGTTGCCTGATGATTATTTTTAATTAAAAAATGGTATAAACCTAATGTTGATCCCATCGCATCACCATCTGGTCCTCTGTGCGGAATGATGACAATTTTCTTTGGGGTAGCGAGTAATAATTGAATCGCTTGAATATCTTGTATTTTCATAGTGTGCGAATTTACATTTTTTTAATGTAACGCTGAAAATAATTTTAGTATTCAGTCGCAGTAGGCAGTGGTCAGTTTTTAGTGTTCAGTCGCAATTCTCAGTTTTCAGTCTAGTTTGGAATTTGAGATTTTAAAAATTGGAATTTAATCTCTGGTACAATCTATATTTAGCTCCTTTTACAATCTGAGACTTGTAAATTCCGACAGAACCAGAAGAAAAATAAGCAATTGTGCAGGCGATTGCAATGAAGATTCCGGGAGCAATTCCGAATAATTCCATTCCCATGATCGAGCAGGCGATAGGAGTGTGGGTTGCACCTGAGAAAACAGCGACAAATCCGATTCCTGCTAAAAGAGCAATCGGCATTGGAATTACAGTCGATAAAGCACTTCCTAAAGTCGCGCCAACAAAAAATAATGGAGTTACTTCACCTCCTTTAAAACCAGCTCCTAAAGTAAATCCAGTAAACAATATTTTAAGCAAAAAATCGTACCATTGATTCGGATTTGAAAATGAATCGACAATAACAGGAACTCCCAAACCTGAGAATTTGGTAAATCCAAAACCAGCGATTGCAATCGCTAAAACAACTCCGCCAATTACTGGACGAAGCGGTGGATATTTAATGTTTTTTGAAAAAAGAGAACTCCAGAAATGAGTGCTTCTAGAAAATAGTAATGCAGCAAATCCAGATAAAATTCCAACAATTAGAGTAAAAATAATATTGTTTAAACTAAGTTCTGGAACAACAGGAATACTGTAATGTGTATGTTTGATTTTCCAAAATTCTACCGTAAAATAAGCTACGTAAGCAACTAAAAAGGAAAGTAAAATGCTTTTGAAATTAATTTTACTGAAATATAAAACTTCCAAAGCGAAAATTGCACCAGCCAAAGGAGTTCCAAACACAGAAGCAAAACCCGCGCTGATTCCTAGAATGATTAAAATCTTGCGTTCTGAATTATCAAGTTTGAATAATTTTGTGAACTGATCGGCAATTGCGCCTCCCATTTGCACCGCAGTTCCTTCTCGTCCTGCAGATCCTCCGAATAAATGTGTGATTAATGTACCTAAAAGTACTAAAGGAGCCATTTTAAACGGAATCACTTTTTTAGGATTTTCGTATTCTTCCAATAAAAGATTGTTTCCTTTTGTGACAGATTCTCCCCAATAATAATAACTTAGACCTACCAGAAATCCGCCGAAAGGCAAAAGCCATATAATCCAGTCGTGCTGAATTCTAAACTGCGTAACCCATTCTAAAGAAACTAAGAAAAATGCTGAGGCTGATCCTGAAAGTATACCTATTAAAACACAGATAAGAATCCATTTTGGAAGAGAAAGCAGGAATTGTTTTGGATTTGGAGTAGTCATTAAAAATGAAGTGACTTTTTTTGCCACGAATTCACAAATTTAAAAAATTACTATGGAATATAATAATTCGTGAATTCGTGGCTATAAATAAATTACTGAACAACAGCAGTAAATTCTATTTCAACCAAGTATTCTGGAGCAACCAGTTTACTGATTTCATAAAATCCTGTTGTTGGTTTTATATCTTTAAAAAAAGCAGAATGCGCTCTCGCTACTTCTTCGAAAGTAGAAACATTGGTGGTGAAAATTCTAGTTCTGATAACATCTTTCATGCCCACATTTAAATCTTCTAAAACCTTTTCAACTCGCTCTAAAATATTATAGGTTTGAGCATAAGCGTCATCAGCTTTTACTTTTTCGCCGTCAACAATGGCTACAGTTCCAGAAACTTCAACGATATTGCCAATTCTTACAGCGCGACAATATCCCATTTTGTCTTCCCACGGAGATCCAGTTAAGATGTTTTCTCTTTTCATTATTATATAATTTTTGCGAATTTGTTTGTACGGTTTTAAAAGCAAATTCAGGTTAATTAAGATGCCGCAATTTAAGAAGAATGCTTCTCGTTGACACTAAAAAAAGCTTGAAATCACTTCGAAAATCAAGCTTTTTTGTGATATTTAAATCGTTATTCGGTTTGTTTTTCTTCGTAAAGTCGAAGTTTATTATTTACCGTATTTAGATTCTGCTGTAGGGTTTCAATTTTATTTAGTAAATGCGCAATGGCATCAATTCCTTCCAAATTAATTTTAAGATCATAGTGCATTCGGATCATTTTTTCTATTGTTGGAAGTTGTTCTGGTTCTAGATATTCATCATTTTCTTCCGTAATAATACGAATGAGTCCGTAATTATTAAGTTCGGTTATAAAAGTATTTTCAATTTCGTGATAGATACAAAACTGTTTAATCTGGATTAAATTTTTGCTTTTCATGACTTTCTTAGTTTTGCTAATTCTTCAAATAATTCTTTTTCCTTATCCGAAAGTTTTGTTGGAATTTTGATAGTATAAGTAATGTATAAATCACCAAATTGATTCTCCTTTTTGTAAACAGGAAAACCTTTACCTTTCAGTTTTACCTTTGTTCCCGGTTGGGTTTCTGCTGGAACTTTAATTTTTACTTTTCCATCAAAAGTATTAATATGCGTTTCTCCACCCAAAATAGCGGTGTACAAATCAATTGGAGCATCAGCGTATAAATTATTTCCTTCGCGTTTAAAATCTGAATTATTAGAAATCATAAAGGTAATGTACAAATCTCCATTTGGTCCGCCATTTACTCCAGGCCCACCATGATTTGGAATTTTAATAATCTGTCCGTTTTCTACACCAGCAGGAATTGTAATTCGAATGTTTTTTCCATTTACTGACAAGTTTCTTTTATGTGTTGTATAAGCTTCCGCAAGATCTAATTCCAGCTCAGCATTAAAATCCTGACCTCTATATTTAGATTGCGATCTGCTTCTTCCTCCGCCATACATCGAATTGAAAAAATCGGAAAAATCACTTCCAGAAAAGTCCCCTCCAAAACCAGAAAAATCTCCACCAGAATATTGAGAACCGCTTTGTTGTCTGCTTTGCTGCTGATTCGGATCGTAGCCCGCTTTTTCAAATTCTTCAGCATGTTTCCAGTCTTTTCCGTACTTATCGTATTTTTTTCGGTTTTCTGGATTGCTTAAAACTTCATTTGCTTCATTTATTTCTTTAAACTTTTTTTCGGCTTCTTTATCATTCGGATTCAGATCGGGATGATATTTTCTTGCCAGTTTTCTATATGCTTTTTTGATATCTGCTTCAGTAGCAGATTTTGTAACATCTAATACTTTGTAGTAATCTATATAATCCATTTCTTTGAGTTTTATAAATGGTTAAATAAAGTCTTGAAGTTAAGAATAAGTTGTTAATAATCAAAATGATAAATGATTTTATGAAATGAGATTTTGGAGTTTGGAAATTTAAGAGTTGAAATTTATTTTTTATGAAATAAAAAATCTTGGCAGGTTTTTTGATTCCAAAAATTAGCTTAATTTAATGTTATAAAACTCCTAAAGTTGTAGAGGCTAACTAAATTATACTATTTTTGTGATGCTGGACTTTTGATTTATAATTAATTATAAAAGCCGATTCGATAATCCTTTTTCAATGAAGCACATTTTATTTTTCATATTATTTTTTACTGCATTGTCAGTATCAGCCCAAGCCGAATTTAATTCTAAATTCAAAGCTATTCCCGCACCAAAGTTTAGCGCAAAGCCAAAAAAGACTCCAATTCCTGAGGTTAAAGATCCACAGGCAGATAATCTGGATATTCCGAGTATTAAAACTCCGAATGTTTTTGAAAATACTACAATAACTCCAAAATCGAAGTTTCAGATTGGAGAAGAAAAAAGTAAATTTACCATGTCTACAGAAACTGATTTTGCTAATCCGGGCGACCGTTATGTGGCGAAAATGGAAAAAGATTTGGATAAAGCCTTAAAAGATGCTGGCTTAAGAGAAGGTCGCGGTGTATTAGTGAAGAAAAATATTTCGTTAGGAGATTTTAAAACGAAATCAGAATATTTTATAGTGAAGTTCCGAGATTTTGGGGCAATTGATGGAGATTTAGTAAAAGTATCTTGTAATGAAAGTGTAGTAAGAGAACGAATTCTATTGGATTCAAATTTCCAGCAGGTAAGAATTAATCTGAATGAAGGTTTTAATAAACTGGATTTTGAAGCTTTAAATATAGGTTCGCTAGGAGGAAATACCGCAGAAATACAAGTTTATGACGACAAAGGAAATATGGTCACAAGTGATTATTGGGACAACCTTGCCGCAGGATTCAAAGCGTCTATTGTTGTGACGAAAGAGTAGAGCGCTTTTACGCTAGGTTCAAAGCAACAAAGGTTCAAAGGGACAAAGTTTTTACGCTTCGCTTACCTTTGAACCTTTTTATTTTTTAGTGTAACGAAAGACTCTGAATCTTTGTTATTTTAAGTCTTTGGACCTCAAAAGATTAAAACGGATCCGCAGTAACTTTAAACTTCATGTCTGCTTTTACAGTTACATCTTTTGTTAAAGTTTCTTTTAAAGTTACTTGAGTTCTTATTTTGTAGCTATCTGCTTTAATATATTCATCTAGTTTTTTATCCGTACAAATTAAATCGACTGAATTGCTTGAGACATTAATATTGTCTGCATAAGCTAATTCAATTTCGTCAGAATTTGCTGTTGAGATATACAAATGAACCGATTTTAAAAATGTAAAAGTTTTATCAGACGGATCAGTAATTGATAATTTCAGCGATCTGATTTTAACATCTTTTACCAAACTTGCTTTAGTTTTATTGTTTTCAAATTCGGCAGAAGAATTGGTTGTAACCTCTGGCGTAATAATTTCTGATGTCAAGTTGATTGGCGAAGTGCTTTGAATTTTAATCGAAGTGTTATTCGAAATAGTAAAAGTCAATAAATCATCGACAGCATTACAAGAAGAAAAAAAGATTGACAGAAAAACCGTCAATGCAATAAGTTTTGATTTCATAGTTAATTTAAATGGTTTTTGTCTAAATACGAATTTTTGGATTGTTTGGATTTCTTTTTATAGGTTCAAAGATGCAAAGGTTCAAAGTAACAAAGCAAATAATCTTTTGAAATTTTTATAAACCTCTGAACCTTTGTAACTTTTAGCTTTTAAACCTAAAAATCGGAACGTTGAAAAAAAATATTTATTTTTTCAACGTTCCGATTTTTCAATTTCGAGAATAAAAAGTATTTTTGCGCATGCAACACAACGTACTTATTTTAGATTTCGGATCGCAATATACTCAGCTTATTGCGCGTAGAGTTCGCGAATTAAATATATTCTGCGAAATTTTTCCTTACAATCACATTCCAAGTGATTTATCAAGTTATAAAGCCGTAATTTTAGGAGGAAGCCCTTTCTCTGTTAGAGGAGAAGATGCACCACATCCTGATTTATCGCAAATTAGAGGTAAAATGCCTTTACTTGCCGTTTGTTACGGAGCACAATATTTAGCTCATTTCAGCGGTGGAGAAGTGGCAGCTTCAAATACAAGAGAATACGGAAGAGCTAACTTGTCTTATATTAAAGAAGGCGAAACTTTCTTTGAAGGAGTTTCAGAAAACAGCCAAGTTTGGATGAGCCATAGCGATAGTATCAAAGCGCTTCCAACAAACGCTGTAAAATTAGCAAGTACGCATGATGTAGAATATGCTGCTTACAAAATTGAAGGCGAAACTACTTATGCAATTCAATACCACCCGGAAGTTTACCATTCAACAGATGGAAAAAAGATGCTAGAAAACTTCTTAGTAAAAATTGCAGAAGTTCCTCAAAACTTTACTCCAAATGCTTTCGTTGACGAAATGGTAGCAGAATTGAAGGAAAAACTAGGTGATGATAAAGTTGTTCTTGGTTTATCTGGTGGAGTAGATTCTACTGTAGCGGCAGTTTTATTAAACAAAGCAATCGGGCAAAATTTATATTGCATCTTCGTTAACAACGGACTTTTACGTAAAAACGAATTCCAAAATGTATTAGATCAATACAAAGGAATGGGATTAAACGTAAAAGGTGTAGATGCAGGAGATCGTTTCCTTGGTGAATTGGCTGGAATCAGCGATCCTGAAACAAAACGTAAAACAATCGGTCGTGTATTTATCGAAGTTTTTGATGATGAATCACACTTATTAGAAGACGTAAAATGGTTGGCACAAGGAACAATTTATCCTGACGTTATCGAATCTGTTTCGGTAAAAGGACCATCTGCAACTATTAAATCACACCACAACGTTGGTGGATTGCCAGATTACATGAAATTAAAAATTGTAGAACCGCTTAGAATGCTTTTCAAAGACGAAGTGAGAAGAGTAGGAGCTACATTAGGAATAGATCCTGAATTATTGGGAAGACATCCTTTCCCAGGACCAGGATTATCAATTAGAATTTTAGGAGATATTACTCCGGAGAAAGTTAGAATTTTACAAGATGTAGATTCTGTGTTTATCGAAGGATTAAAATCTTGGGGATTATACGATAAAGTTTGGCAGGCTGGAGCAATTTTGCTTCCTGTGAACAGTGTTGGTGTTATGGGTGATGAGCGTACTTACGAAAAAGTAGTAGCGCTTAGAGCAGTAGAATCAACAGATGGTATGACTGCCGACTGGGTTCACTTACCTTACGATTTCTTAATGAAAGTTTCTAATGATATTATCAATAAGGTAAAAGGCGTGAATCGTGTTGTTTACGATATTAGTTCAAAACCACCTGCAACAATTGAGTGGGAATAGTAGCATAATTTAAAATTAAGGTCTTACATTTGTAAGGCCTTAATTTTTTATAACCTACTATTTATGAGAGAACTTTTAACAATTTCTCTTGTGTTTATTTTGTCTTTTAACAGAATAATTGCGCAAGATTCAATTATTGAACACAAAATTCAAAAAGGAGAAACTGCTTATTTTATAGCACAAAAGTATAAGGTTTCTGTAGAAGAGATTTACAAACTCAACCCCGAATCTCAAAATGGAATCAAGGATAATCAGATTTTAAAGATTCCAGTTCATCACTTAGAAAATTCAAATTCAAAGCAACAGACTCATATTGTTGCTCCTAAAGAAACACTGTTTGGTTTGTCTAAACAATATCACGTTTCGGTAGAAGCGATTCAGGATGCTAATCAAGAAATTCTGGCTAACGGACTTCAAATTGGTCAAGAATTAATAATTCCTCAAAATTCAGATATATCTAAATCAGAAGCTTCTGTTTCTTTAAAAACGACACATCAGGTTGTGGCTAAAGAATCTTTATTCAGTATCGCGAGACAATACAATGTTTCGGTTCAAGATTTAGAAAACTTAAACAAAGAAATTTTGATTAACGGTCTGCAAATTGGTCAAACGATTTCAATTCCGAACAAAAGAAAAACTTTGGATGGAAGAGTTCGTGTAATTAATCAGGAAACTGTTTTTCATGTTGTACAACCCAAAGAAACTAAATTTTCAATTGCTAAGAAATACGGAATTTCAATAGACCAATTAGAGTCTCAAAATCCTGAAATTGTAAACGGATTAATTGTTGGAAACAAATTGGCTATTAATACCAAAGGAATTCAACCAGCAAACGAAAGTGAAGAATTAATGTTGGCTTTGGCCGAAAAACAAGTTGTTGTTGAGAAAACAAAAGCCAAAACAGTTGAAATTGAAGATTTGAAAGATCGCTTGGTAGTTCAGAAAGAAATGAATCAGAAAATCATAAAGATTAATGATCTGAAAGTAAATCTTAACGACATGAATGGTTCTAAAGAAAACTCGGTCGAAAAACTCCGATTGGTTTTAGAAGCCAATAAAAATGTTCAGGATATTTTAATGGCAAAATTAGATTCGCTTGTTAATTCGATGAATGATGATTTGAAAGAACTGAAGCGAATGGATATTTTAAATGTTGAAGAATCTAAAAGATTGGAAAAACAATCTTCTGAAGGAATTAATAAAACCAATGAATTATCGTCTCAACTGAAAAAAGAACTGGCAGAAAACAGAAAAGCTTATGCTGGTTTGATGAATAAAGTGGAAAAAATTGCAGTTGAGGAAAATCAGGAGTATAAGAGGAAAATCCGCGAAAGCGAAAAAAATACCAACACAGCTTCTTTGCAGCAACGTTTGTCTTTAGAAGAAATAAAAAAATATAAAGCAGAGCAGGAGTTGGGAGATAAACAGAATCAGCTGTTGATTGCGAAAATTGATTCTTTGGATACTCAGAAAAAAATTGAAGTAAAAAGACACATCAGCAAAGCTTCTTTTTATAGTATGGAAGCTAGAAAATTTGATGATAAATTGGCTTTAGTTAAACTGAAAAAGTATCAGGATGAAGCGGTTAAAAAGCAGAAAAAAAATGGTGCTGACGAAAATTCAAAAACAATTTCGCTAGAGGAAATGAAACAGGAATTGAAAGACAATCCGTTACGTACTGATAAAACGGTAAAAGTAGAAGTTTATGATAATCTTAGAGAAGTTTCAAACGGGTATTACTTAGTTTTAGGTATATTTACAGACGCAGTTGACCGAGATAAGCTTATTATGAAACTCATTGATTCTGGGGCGTTTAATGCCAGCTTCTTTTTCAATATTAACAGTCTTTCGTACTATGTATATAGTGATAAATACGAAAACATGGAAGAAGTGCTTTACGAATGCAAGAAAAAGGAAGAAGATGTGTTATATAAAGAAATCATTATTGCTAAAGTAGAAATCGATTTAAGGTAATTTTACAGCAATAAAACAAACGGCGCGAATTTTGCTTTTGGTAAAATTGTAACTTATTTTAGAATTAGAAATTAAATTGTTTTAAGCCTTATTATGAAATATTATTTAACAGTATTGTCTCTTGTTTTTTTTATTACTTCAAGCGCATTTTCGCAAGAAAAAGTGGTGAAGTATAAAGTGTCAAGCGGTGAGACAATTAATCAGATTGCACAGAAATTTAAGGTAACGCCTTTTGATATTTATCAGCTCAATCCAGATGCAAGAACAGGATTAGTGCCAAACTCTGTATTGTTAATTCCAACAAAAACAGGAGAAGCAAAAAAAGAAGTTGCAGAAACTAAAACTGCAGTAGCTTCAGGAAAAGAAATTATTCATGAAGTACAGCCAAAAGAAACATTTTGGAGTATTGAGCATAAGTACGGAATTACAGATGAAGCATTAAAAGCTGCAAATCCGGTTTTAGAAAAAGATGGCGTTCAAATTGGACAAAAATTGGTTATTCCAGCAAAAGGATCGACGCCAAAAGCAGCTGCAAAACCTGCTAAAGAAAAAGGTCCTGAAAAATATGTTTTTCATGATGTTCAGCCGAAAGAAACAAAATTTGGCATTGCAAAACAGTACAATATGACTGTTGACGAATTGGAAAAACGTAATCCCGATATTGTTAATAGCTTGCCAGTTGGTTACAGATTGACAATAAAAGGAACAGCTCCAAAAACAGAATCTGCGCCAGTAGAAACTGCTAAAGCTATAGAAAGTAAAAAACCTGTTGAAACTTCTAAAAAAGCTGTTTCTTACATGGATTATCAGGTAAAACCAAAAGAAACTTTATATAGTTTAGGGAGAGTTTTTCATCTATCACAAGATGAATTAGTTGCTTTAAATCCTTCACTTTCTGAAGGTTTGAAAGAGGGAATGATTTTGAAAGTTCCTGCAGGATATGTAGCTCCAGCTCCAATTGTTGCAGCACAAGTACCAGCTGAAAAACCAATTGAATCTACATGGAACAAACCAGTTGAAAACACTGGCGGTGGTGGAATTAAGATTATTGATAAAGTAAAATCGACAGAAAATGAAAATGTAGAAATTGTCGAATTAAGCAAGAAAAAAGGAGCTAACGAACGTAAAAAAGTAGTTTTATTGCTTCCTTTTAATATGGCGAAAGTACAAAGTGATACTTCTGGAACGGCAAACAGAATTAAAAATGATAAGTTCTTAAACATGACTTTAGATTTTTATTCTGGAGCTATGATGGCGATTGATTCGGCGAGAACATTGAAATTGCCAATTGATGTGGCAATTTATGATTCGCAGGAAACAAAAACGACTTCGAATGTTTCTAGTTTAAGTTCGAAACTTCAAGATGCAGATGCTGTAATTGGGCCATTTTATCAAAGTAATGCGGAGGCAGCAGCGAATACACTTCGTATGTATAATGTTCCTGTTATCTCACCTTTATCAAAAGATAGTGCAAATCCGATTGAGAATTTATACCAAACAATACCTTCAAATGATGTAATCAGAAATTCAATGTTTGATTATATGCGTTCTAAAAACGGAAATATTATTGCGGTAGTTGATAAGAAAAAAGAATCGGTTATCAACTACATCAAACAAAACCAAAAAGGAGTTGCATTTGCTACTTTGACTGAAACTGGAGGTTTGGATGCAGCGAATTTAAAAAGTTTATTATTGCCAAATCGAATGAACTATGTTGTTATGGAAACGGGGAATACAGCAATGGTGAAAACGACGATTAAAGCGTTACTTGATTCTCAAAAAAGTTGTCAAGTTCAATTGGTAATTTTAGAGCCAAATAGTACATTAGATACAGATGAAATCAGTTTTGATAATTTGGTAAAGTTGAAATTAATGTATCCTTCTGTAACACGTGAAAGTGACGAACAATCAGTTTTAATTTATGAAAAACAATACCGTTTGAAAAACAAAGCAAATCCGACGACTTATGCAACAAGAGGATTTGACGTAACGTTTGATACGATGATGCGTTTGGTACAGGGAAAAACATTCCAAGAAACAGCTGATTTGATGACGACTCAGCAAGTAGATAATAAATTTCAATATTATAGAAAAGAAGATGGCGGACACGCTAATAAAGGTGTTTACATCTTATATTATGATAGTGACTTAACTTTAAAAGTAGCAAATTAATGACATCAAAAGTAACCTATTTAGGAGATTTAAGAACAAGTTCAATTCATGTGCAATCAGGAAGCGAAATCATTTCTGACGCACCATTAGATAATAACGGAAAAGGCGAGGCATTTTCTCCAACAGATACAGTTGCAAATGCTTTAGCAAGCTGCATGATGACCATTATGGGAATTAAAGCTCGTGATTTAGAAGTTGATTTTGTTGGATCTACAGCAGAAGTAACTAAGATTATGAATGCAGAGCCAAGAAGAATTGGAGCAATCGAAATTGTATTTCAAATGAAAAGCAACGCTGACGAAAAAAGCAAAACTATTCTAGAGCGTGCTGCAATGACTTGCCCAGTATTTCTAAGTTTAAGCAGTGAAATCGAAAAAAGAATTACTTTCAACTGGAATTAATTTTTTATAAAAATAAGAAAAGCCATCTGAGAAAATCGGATGGCTTTTCTTATTTTATGAACAGTCTAAAATAGACAAGAGAGCAACATCTACTTCGCCCTCTTGTCCCTTTTTAACTAACCAATATATTTATTAATTACTCTGAAAATTCTAATTTTTTCAATTTATTCCAGCCTCCACGTGTGAAATCTGGAATTTCAACCGGAGCAGAATTATGGTCTAATGAAATTTCTGTTAATGGACCTAAACAAGACCATTCGGCTAAATCATAAACGTCCATATCTAACGGAAGACCTTTTTGCAAGCAGTGAATTAAACGATAATCCATAATAAAATCCATTCCGCCGTGACCGCCTACTTTTTTGGCTTGTTCTTCAATTCCTTTGGCAATCGGATGTTTGTATTTTTCCATCAACGCTTTTTTAACTTCTTCAGGAACAAAAGAGTGTGCGCTTAATTTTTCGTGATTTGGTTTTACATCATCACTTAATTCTTTTCCATCCAAAGCATAACCTTCAAGCGGATATTTGTTAGCAAAACCTTTTGTACCGCTCAATTGATACATTCTGCTATACGGACGAGGAGAAGTCACATCGTGCTGAATATGAATTGTTTTTCCATTTTCCGTACGAATCATAGTCATAGTATGATCACCATTTCTAAAATTTTTAATTTCTTGTCCTGATTTTTCTTTAATGTAAGCAGGATTTCCAACAGCTTTTGTATCCATAGAAACCAAGAAATTCATTTTGTCACCACGGTGAATATTTAGTGCCTGACACGCAGGTCCCATTCCGTGTGTCGCGTAAATATCGCCGCGGTGTTTAATGTTATAATCCATTCTCCAGTTGTTCCAGTATTCTCCCCAAAAAGGCTGTAAACCGTGAATGTAAGAGCCTTCAGCATGAAGAATTTCTCCAAAAACGCCTTGCTGTGCCATGTTTAATGTTGTTAATTCAAAGAAATCATAAACGCAGTTTTCCAATTGCATACAGTGTTTTCTGGTTTTTTCAGAAGTATCAATAAGTTCCCAGATTTCTTTCATAGTTAAAGCTCCTGGAACTTCTATAGCAACGTGTTTTCCATCTTTCATGGCCTGAACTCCAATTACAGCATGATGTTTCCAATCTGTGGCAACATATACTAAATCTACGTTTGGCAAGGCTGTTACTTTTCTCCAAGCATTTTCGTCACCGTAGAATTCTTGTGCTTTTGGAAAACCAGCTTTCGTTAAAATCTCATTTGATTTTGCAGTATTTTCTTGAGTCATGTCGCACAACGCTACAATTTCTACACCCGGAATATGTGTCATACGTTCTACCGCGCCAGGTCCACGCATTCCAAGTCCGATGAAAGCAACACGAACCGTCGGAATAGGATCTGCTGCCATTCTCAATACGTCTTGCTGTCCTTTTGGGCGTGAAGGTGTTTTGGTCTTAATCATTTGAGCCGATGCAAATGTTCCCCACAACATAATGCATGCGGCTAAAATGAATTTTAAATTACTAGTTTTCATAATTGAGATTATATTAATACTATTTATTCTAAAAGCAACCTCTCTAATGAACCAAATTAGAGAGGTCTTCAAAAACAAAACAGATTCTAAGGATTCCAATAATTATTTTTGACTACTAAATCTTTTCACTAATGGCGTTACATGTTTTTGGGTATCGTCATCTAATGAGGCCAATGCTTTATCAGCTTCGGCTGGTGCATATTTTGTTAATCCTGCTAATCCTGCAGCGATTACGTTGTATGATTGTTCTTTAATGCTTTCTTCCATTAAACTTTTATAAGAAGCATCGCCTGTAGAAGCCAGTTTTACAATAGCATTTGCTCTGGCGATTGTCTTTTTATCATTTTTAGCAATATCAAGAAGCGTTTTTAAAACCTGATCTTTGGTTTGTTTTTCATTTAAATCAATTGCTTTGATGCTCAATACTCTTAAATCTTCTTGTGGATCTTTTAAGCCTTCCAGTAAAATAAGTTGCGATTCCTGACTTCTGTCTTTCGAAGCAAATTTTATGGCTTCAATTCGGTTGTAATATGATGGCGCATTTTTATATTGAAAAAGATAATCAGCAGCTGTTTTTTTATCTACATTAACTTCGCCAACTAAGATTTTATCTGGATCTAAATCTATAAATTCAGGTTTTGAAGGAAGATCAAAAATGAATGTTTGTTGTTTTTTATTAATTAAAATATCCTTTCGGATTTTAGTTCCGTTTACGTAAAAATCAACTTTTAAAGGAAGTGTAAAGGTTTGAACGGCACTATCCTGAGATTGATTTATGGTAATAATAATTTTTCCGTTAGCATATTTGTAAGCCACATCCAGAATCGGACTTCCAGCATTATAATACCATTGATCGAAATAAGGTAGCCAGTCTTTTCCAGTCACTTCTTCCACTGATAAACGCAGTTGATGCGGTTCACCAGATTTATAAGCATTTGTTGTTAAATAATGATTTAAACCTTTAAAAAAGGCTTCGTCGCCCATTTGATTTTTCATTGCATACAAAATGATAGAACCTTTAGAATAGCTGATATTATCAAACATATCGTCTGCATTTTTGTAATGAAAACGTGCTAAAATTGGACTATCACCATTTTTTTGAGAGCGTAAATAATTCTGCAATTTTTCATAACGAGATCTGTCTTCTGCATCTTGTCCAGCATCATGACCATGCCATAAAACTTCTCCAAAAGTGGCAAACGACTCGTTCATAGTTAAGTTTGACCAAGACTCAGCCGTTACGTAATCTCCAAACCATTGATGAAAAAGTTCGTGAGCAATGGTACTTTCTTGATTGTCATCTAATAATTCGCGCTCTGTTTTTTGAACATATTCTCCATGAACAGTCGCCGAAGTATTTTCCATCGCACCTCCAAAATAGTCTTTTACCACAATTTGCGAATATTTTGCCCAAGGATATTCTACCCCAAGCATTTTGCCGTAAAAGTTCATCATATCTGGCGTTTTATAGAAAATCTGTTTGGCATAAGGCGCATATTTTGGCTCCAGATAATAGCTGACTTCTTTTCCGTTGTATGAATCTTTATAGATTTTAAAATCACCAACGGCCATCATAAACAAATAAGGCGCATTTGGTTGTTCCATCTTCCATGTATCTGTTCTTGTTCCGTCTTTGTTTACTTTTTGCGAAACTAATTTACCGTTTGAAAGTGTAGTATATTTAGCCTCAACAGTCATAGCAAGTTCAGAAGTTGTTTTCTGATTTGGTTTGTCGATTGTTGGAAACCAGCAAGAAGAAGCTTCCGTTTCACCTTGCGTCCATATTTGTGTTGGTTTGTCTCCCTTTCCATCAGGATTAATAAAATACAATCCGTTTGAGTTGGTAATCGATTCTCCAGCTTTGCTTTTCAGTTCTGTTGGTTTTGCGATGTAATTAATGAAAATCGTGTACTTTTCAGTTCTTTTGTATTTTCTGTTTAAAGCAATCGAAAGCTCTTCGTTATCGTATTTGTATTGTAAGGGGATACTTTTTTTACCGTCAACAATGGAAATTTCTTTAAAATCCATTCCTTTTGCATCCAGCTTAAGCGAATCGGTTTCGTAAAAATGCGGTTTTAAAGTAATCCATTCTTTTCCGTACAAATAACGTTTTCCGTAATCGAAAGAAACTTCCAATTTGGTATGAATTAAATCGTGTGTTTTTAAAGGAGTAGCACGGTAAATGGATAATTCATCAACCTTTTCTGCTTTGTTTTGTGCTTCAATTTTTGGACTCATCAAAACGACAAGACCCAAAAATGTATATTTTAAAAAATGGTTTTTCATTTTATTGTTTTTGAAAGTTCTTTACAATTTTTCGATAATTCTGACTTCGCCGTCTTTTTCATCTTCACTCAAAATATTCGATGTTTTTTTAGTGTAAGACAATAAAGTCCATTGCACTATTTTATTTGTCGGATACAAATTTGCCTGAGTTTTAATCCATTTTTCAGCCTCTTGAGCAGAAGAAGTTTTTTCGATAGCCCAAGCCGAAACAAGGTTATTTGCCGGAAGGAAGTTCATAACCGTATTATCCACTACAGGATGGAAAGCGACGATTTTATCTAAAGATTTAGAAGCCATTTCTTTATTTCCAAGGCTGTTATAACATTGATAATCTAACCAGTTTTCTAATCTTTCATCGATATTTTCGTCATACGGTTTTCCAACGCCTAAATTCTCTGGAAACAGTTTGGCATCGGCAATAAATTGTAGTGCTTTTTTATAATTTTTGCTCTTCATTTCAGCCAAAGCCTGCATCAATTTCGCTTCGTGATATAGTTGCCTTCCTGCTGTTGCGCCTTCAAACGGAAGAATCTGCAATTTGGTTAAGAACGAATCAGCTTCACGGTATTTTTTATTTAGCAATAAAGTTTTAGCGTAAAGCATTCCAATCAAATAATTGTCTTGATGTTTTTTATAGAAAGATTCAGCTGTTGTAAGCGCTTTATCAAATTGTTTTTGAGCGATGTAATGTTCTGCCAGCATTTTATGGTATCTCCAACCTTGCGGATCCAATTTTATGGCTTGCTGAAGGCTTGCCAATACTAGTGAAGCATCGTCTTTAAACAAGGATGCTTTAGCTCCATAAAATGCAGGATCATTTGGTTTTGTTCCGCATTGAGAAAACAATTCTTTTGCTTCTGAAATACTGTTACGATTCCATTCAATTAAGCCTAAATGATATTTTAATTGGTATTGATCGTTTGTTTTAATTAATGATTTCAAAATTTCTGCGGTTTCATTTCTGAAAGGAAAACTAGTTCCAGGTTTGATTTTGCTTACATCAACTGGCTTATTTTCTAAGAAAGCTTTCCAATAGATAATTTCAGCGCTTGGTTCTGCGATAGAAAAGACTTTCAGAGCTTCTTCTTTTCGGCTTAAATTATTGTAGTAAATTCCTAATTCAAGAAAAGTCTGTTCTGGCATTTCGTTTTGAATAACAGAAGTAAAAGCATTTTTTGAATCGTTTGAATTGTTCCAAAGGTATTTTTCAAAATCAGCAAAATGATTCAGCGGATCCAATTTTGTAATGGTTTTTAAAACCGAATTTGCTTTATCTGAATTATTTTGAAGACGATATAAAACCGCTAAAACCTGTAAACCTTCGATATTATATTGATTATAGATTAAGCTTTTCTCGGCATATTCGACCGCTTTTGGCAAATCATTTTCTAATAAGTAAATTTTGCTTAAAGCGGTATAAGCAGGACTTCTAAATTCAACGCTTGCAGCAGCAATATCAAAACCGTCTTTTGCATCGATAGTATTTCCTAAATGAAAATTCGCTAAAGCATAAAAATAATTCGCCGAAGCATCGTAAGTATCTATTGATAAAGCTTTACTTGCCGTATTTACAGCTGCATTGAAATCTAATTTTCTAATTTGTAAAGAAGCCAATGCAGAAAGGGCAGGAGCATAGTTTGGATCTAATTTTAAACAGGCATTTAATTTTTCTTCGGCAAGTACATAATCTTTAAAACTAATGTAATTTTTCCCCTGCTGATACAATCCGTAAATCGAATTATGATCGAAATCCTTCGGAATTTCGACAGGGCGATTGATATTTCCATCTTCTGGAGCAGAATTCCAAACCAGTTTATTTTCGCCCAAAACAAATTTCAATTTATTAGAATCAACTTTTATCTGAATAGAGTCTTTAAAAGTTTGCATCGTATTTAAAGCAATATCTTTAGAATACACTTTTTTGTCGTTTTCAAAAACTTCAATTTTTTCATTTAGTTTTTGAAGCGGAGAAAAATAGATTTTCAGCCAGCCGTTTTCGTTTTTAATATTAACAGAACCATAATTATTGGCTTTCACAAAACCTTTTGTGTGTTTTACAGGAAACCAATATTCGGTCCAAGTGTCCGTTTGATACGGCGCGAATGAGCGCTGTTTGAAAGGCGTAAGATTACTGCCTTCGCTAGCTTGATTAAACAATCTTCCGCTTTGAACTTCTACATATTGTCCGTCAGTATCGGTCAATAATTTTTCCCAAATCATTCCTTGCTGAGACAATCCCCAAATCCAGATTTTTTTGCCCGGTTTATCATCGTGATTGCCGTATCTTCCCATTCCGAAATCTTCATCGTGATAATATCCGCCAAAGAAATCATCATATTTCCCGAATACGTGATACGATTTATAACCGCCAAAATTGTTGTTTTTGTAGAATGATAAATCTTTGCCGTTTTCTTTGTCAATTGGCCACGAATTGTATTCTCCGTTATGGCCAATGTAAGTTTGTCCCGGATAAATAAATTGCAGATTTTCAGCTGCTTTTATTCCCGTATTCATCCAAGTATAATAAGGCTGTTCAAATTCGGTTGTGTTTGACCAAAAGGAATTTGTAGTAAAATAAGCCTTGTCTTTTGGCAGATTGATGTCTAATTTCCAAGAAGTTCTTGTCAATAAATCTAAAACTCCAATCACGCAGCTGATGCTTCCGTCTTCTCGATTTATGATTTTATAATCAACGGGAGTGGCGCAGTTTGGCGTGTGGCCGATAATTCCGTAATTACCTTCAACACCGCCGCTTGTCCATGGTCCGCGCATGGCAATGTCTCTAAATTTTACCACATGATTATTGTAAACAATGTCTTTTCCTGTAGATTTTTCTATAGCCGACCAAACTTTTCCGCCAATTTCTGGCAGGATCATCAGTTTGATATAATCGTTTTCAATTTCGATTACTTTCCATTCTTTCTGAATCGGTTTATCAGTAAATCCGTCAAAACGGAAATATGGATAAAACTTGGTATCAGGCTTCGGAATCGGATCTGGATCTGAGAACGGATATGTGGTAAATACTTTTTTGTATTCTTTTACGGTTGGTTTGTTTTGTGCGGTGACAAAGAGGCTTCCAAGGAGTAGAATTGATAATAATGGTCTAAATTTCATGATGGAGAGCTTGGTTATTTGTGGTTGTTTTTTTGCCACAGATTGCACAGATTAAAATGATTTTTTTATCTGTTGAAAAATTAATCCGTGTTAATCTGTGAAATCTGTGGCATTATTTTTTTAAGCTTTTTTGTCATTTCGACGAAGGAGAAATCTTCGTGAGAAACTCCGCAAAGTATATCGTCAATCTTTGTCGAGCTACTTGTGGAGATTTCTCCTTCGTCGAAATGACAAACAGTACGAGGCAATTGTTGATTACTTCACAATCAACAACCAGCCTTTTCCTTTAGAAACGGGTATTTCGTCTTTTGCTGTGAACGTTTTTGCTGATTGGAAATTGGTCACTTCAGGAGCTGTAATCGTAGCTTTTGCAGGATTGATTCCTAGTTTTTTCCAGTCGATATTTAGTTTCACATTTACATCAGCATCTGCCCAGCTTGCGATTGAAATTAAAGCTGTTCCGTTCTTTTTGTAAACAGTTGCCAAAACTTTGTCATTGTTTGTTTTTACAGGACAGTTTTCGCTCCAATATCCAATCATTTCAGAACCTTTAATTCCGAAAGAATCCCAAAGTTTCCAGATGTTTCTTGGGTCAGCACCGTCGCTCCAAGGTAATCTGTTTGTCATTCCGTAAACCATTCCTCTCCACGGATTTCCACCATCTTGAAGCATTTCGCCCATTAAACCAAACGGAATTCCGCTTACTTCGGTCAAGAAAAAGTCAGGCTGATTTTTTTGATAATCAAAATATTCTCCAAACCATAATTTATTGATGTACGGAAAGTGCTCCATGTATAAATTGGCACTATTGTTAAATCCGTCGCTTTTGTTGTATTGATTTGCACTGTGTAAATCGATAATTCCAGGATGTCCGTCTTTCGTTAAAACTCTTTTGATACGTTTCATCGTGATTCTGTCAAAAGCAACGTCGTCAAGATAAATTCCATCAATACCAACATTTTGAGTCAGCCAATTCATTCCTTCCACATAATAATTATGCCAACGGTTCATACCGCTGTTTACGATTGCAGCATCTTTAATTTCAGGAACAAACCAAGCTGCGATATAATCGTCTCCAACATGTTCTTGCAACCAAGAGAATCCGCCTCCTTTTCCTGGAGAATAAATTTCGTGACCTAAACTTCTTAAAGCGAAAGTCTCATAAGCTTTGTTTGAAACCTCTCTAACTGTATTGTAGATTTTTACTTTTAATCCTTTTTCGTGCGCTTCATCGATATACGTTTTCATCTTTTTAAATTCGATAAAAGGATAATTGATATACGGATTGATTGCATTTGCATGATGAATATTGATTACCGTTGCACCAGTTTTTGCGATTGAATCGATCGGACTGTATTTGTGGTAAAACTTAGTATCCCATTGAAAATCGGTATTGATTGTATGGAATGGTGTAATTAACAAGTTGAAGTTATAGTATAAAACATCTCCCTTTTTCATTGTTCTAGCGCCGCTATACGCATTTACTACAACCGATTTTTGATTTGGCGTAATGGTAATTCCTCCTTTATTTTCGTTACCCCAAGAAGTTGGCAACAATAAAGGTTTTTGTAAATAGAAATTTGTGTTTAACGGACGGCTATATTTTTCATCTCTCAAAGAAAACTGCAATCCAGAGTTTACAGCACCAATCCACGCACCGTCTTGATTTTTATGAGCAACGTCCCATTTCCAATCGAAAGTTGCAGGACGATCTCCACCTTTTTGACCCAATCCCATCATGTATTTTGCAGAAGTTGGTTGCATTGGCATTTGGAAATTAATGTCATTGAAAGAAACATCTTCAAGAGCTGTAACTTTAACCGTATAATGTACAAAACCATCAAATTCGACAGAAGCATTCACATCCATTTGAACCGATTTTGTAGTCGAAGTACTTTCCCAAGAAACCGTTCCAGCTTCTTTTTTAGTGAATTTTACACCGCTATTTTTCCATTGCACTTCTTTTCCAGAAGCATCAACAAAATGAAAATCAATTGGCGAACTTAAAATATCATTTGCTTTGGTTGTTACAGAAGTCATTTCTGGAGTGAAATAAGTTTGAATCTGAGCTGGAAATCCGTTTGGAGCCAAAGTCAATTTTCTTCCTAATAAAGAAATTTCTGTATCTTTTACAACAAGTGGAGTATAAGGAGCAATAACCGTATTTTCCTGAGCTAATGTAGAATTCAACCATTTTAAACGCGTCATTTTTTCTGGACTGTCAATGCCTCCGTTTTTAGTCGCTTCATTGCTTACTGTAATTTGAAGTTCGATTTCTTTTGATTTTCCATCAGCGGAAACAGTCGCTTTTCCTTTGTAAATTCCCGCGGCTGCAGTTTGAGGAACGTCAATTCCGCACCACATTGCTTGAATTTTTCCTTTTGAAACCGAAACGGTATTGGTGAAAGGAGAACCGTCATATCTTGTTCCGTCTGTATTGATACAGTTTATATCTTTCGCATCAATTGAACCAGTTGGACCAACTAAATTTGTGAAAGTAACTTTTACATTCTTTAAATCTTCAAGTGCATAAACTCCCAATTGAAAAGCTAAATATTCACCTTTCATTGCCGTATCAGAAAAACTGTTTTGAATACCTTTCTGAATCCATCTTTGTGGCAAATCTGATTTTAATTTGATTGAATGTTCTCTGTCTTCTGGGAAAACTAAGAAAGAATTTCCGCTGTTTTTTGCAACAAGAGCTGAAGTTTCAGAAGCCGTTGCAATCACTTCCATCGGATAGAAACTATTGAAAGCATTTACACTCTGAATTTCGGTAACCGAACAATTGTCTTTTAAATTGGTTTTTATTTTAGAAACCCATTTTGCATCGGCTTTGTCTTCAGGTTTCTGATAAATTCCTTTTGGGTAATTTGCTGTTCCTTCATCAACATAAGGCATATAATAAACGTAGTATGTTCCTTTGCCAGAAATTGGTTCAAAGAAAATAGTTCCATTTTCTCTATTGATATTTTCGGTTTTTATGTTCTGAATTTCTTTTCCAGACGCATCTTGTACGATAATTTTTTTAAGTTCTGGATTTGTGTCTCTTCTTCGCCATTCAATAGTCGTTTTAGCAATATTTCCTATACCAGAAAAGGCAATTACAGCACGGTGATTTCCTAATTGATTCGGATTCCAACTGTCGTTTCCGTCTGAATATTTTATTTGTGCAGTTAGAGGAATGCTGATCGTGACCAAACACATTATCAGTATTCTGTTTAAAAGCTTTGTGTTGTTGAGGTTTAGTTTCATTGTATTATAATCAGGTTAAATAGTATATTTTGAATTTAGTAAACGGCTTTCCATCCTTGTTTTTTCCAATAAGCAATAATCGGTTTGTAAGGCCCGTATTTGTGCTGTTCTTCAGTAAAATTATCCTGAAATGGGCTGTGAGAATAATCAATTGGTTTGCCCATTTTATTTGGATAATCAAGCGTTTTTGGATTTGGTCTTTTATGTTGTGAATCATCGTTTACAAATGCTGCAATGTCAAGCGCTTCTTTATCTGTTAAATAAGGTTTTCCGAGTGTTACTTTATCATAAGGCATATTGCTTTTTAGCCATTGTGCCTGCTTGATCACGCGGTGCATGCTTGAACCAGGCTGATAACCATATTCGCCCCAAAGTGGAGGATAAGTATATCCCGATTTGTCTGCATTGTAAACTCCTTCGCCATTGTTTCCGTGGCATCTTGCACAGTTTTCTGCAAATAATACTTTTCCTCTTTCTGGACTTGCGGCAACGTCTGGAAACTCGATTTCTAGATTTTTTGCTCCTTTAAAATTACCATCTTTTGGTACAAATTTGCTAATCCATTTGAAATAAGATAAAAATGCGACCATTTCTTTGCTGTCCAACGGAAGCGGTTTTCCAGAATGCGGGCGCATAATGCAGTTATTAACTCTTTCTGCCAGTGTAAGCACTTTGTTTTCGCGCCCGCGATATTGTGGATAATTATCATGAGAAGACATTAAATTGAATGCATGCGGTTTTGTTCCTGCATCTTGATGACAGTTCGTGCAATTCATTTTATTTCCTAAATATTTTCCATTTTTCCCATTCGGGCCAATATAGTAGGCCGTTTTCATCATTAATTCTCTTCCGTAACGAACCGATTCTCCAAATTGATCGTCTGGAATTTCCGAAGTATCAATAGTAATATAACCTTCTTCATCTTCTTTTTCTTCAATCGCTGTTGAAACTAAAGTTTGAGAATTTGATTTGGTGCAAGAATTGAAAACAACAATTGGCATTGCTGAAAAAAGTCCGATAAGAATTATTTTTTTCATGATTAGAATTTTTATCCTAACAGGTTTTTAAAACCTGTTAGGTATTATTTTGAGTTTTTATGCTTTCAACTTTTCTAATTTAGAAGAAAAGGTTTTAGTTTTTCTTCAGGAATAAAGATTGTTCTGTATGGTGGAATTTCAGATTCTAAAGCCCATAAAAGCACCCCTTTTTTATTCGTTAAAACCGTAATATGTCTTTTTGAACAACAGACTAAAATGGCATCTTTATCAATCATATAAGCACTTCCCATTCTGTCGTTGTAAATTTCTTTTGGCAATTTTATATGAAAATCCAGTTTTACTGAATTTGATTTTTCATCAACTTTTAGAGCAAAAACGGAAGATTGTTTTATATCGACACCATTGTCAAAAAACAGTAAACTTCCTTCTTGATCGATATGTGCTGCGTGCGCCTGAGAGAAATTACTTTCTGGCGTCATTTTCATGTTTCCGCCTTTTCCTAATTTCCACATCACTTTTCCAGTTTTTGCATTTACTTTCCAAATCTGACCATTGTTGTAGAAAGAGATTAGAAAGTTTCCGTCTGTATCATAATTCAAACTGTTGGCGTGTGTCCAATCTTTTTTGTTTTTCAGTAAATCTTTGTCTTTTAAAGGATCTAAGTCGTCGAAAACACTCCATTTCCAAAGCTGTTTTCCTTTTTTATCTAAAATCAGAATTCCGTCTCCGTTGATTGTATCTTGTTTTTTTCCTCCAATAGAAGTCAAATCCATTATTTTTTGATCGACAGTTATAGTAACAATTTCGTTTGCCGATTTTTTAATAATTTCATGATGAATAACTTGTTTTAAATCGCCTTGCCCTTTTTTAATATGTATTAAAGTATCGCCTTGAAGATTGATTTCTAAAATCTCGCTTCCGTAACTTGTCGGTTCGTCATTTGTACCTAAAATAGAAAGAATGGTTTGTTCTTTTGTGAAATGAGGAACTTTAAAACCAGTTCCTTCAAGCGTATGATACCATCTTAAATTTCCTTTGTAATCAACAATATAAGCCGTTCCTGGAGTTTCTCTTTTCGCTAAAAGCATAAAACCTTTTTTAAAGTTTTGCGGAAGTAATTCAGGTTTTGGGCAATTGGCTTTGAATTGTTTTTGAAGCCATTCTGGAAGTTTTCTTGATTTAAACGTATAAATTTTACTTGGCTTTTTTTCGCCGTCCTGAACTGTAAACAATTGATAGCTATAACTGGTTTCTGGTGTAATATTGCAAAGTACCAAAGAATGTTTTTGTCCAGATTTTGAAATAGGAGTTGTGATTTTACTATTCTTTCCTTTTTTGTCTGACCAATATTCTGCGTATACCTGAGTCTGGTCATTCGTAGTAACATCGATTTGAATTTTCAATTCGTTGTTGCCATGAATTCCAATATTGATATTTGAGATACCTTGATTTTTAGAACAGCTTGCCATTGCTAGCAGGACTAAAATAAAACTTCCTTTTTGTATTAATTTTTTAATCATTTCAAAAGCTTCTTTTGTGAAACAGAAAGTACCTTATTCGTATTAAAAATCAAGAATAGACAGACATTTAACTGTCTATTCTTGATTTTGGATTTTTATTGTCTATCGGCGTTACTCAATTTCGGATTAAGGTTAACCTGACTCTGCGGATAAGTATAATATTTGTTTTGTGGCATTTTCACTAAAGCGGCTTCACCAACTCTAAGATGATATGCATTTACTAAAACATCATATTTGTTCATTCTAATCAAATCTTGACGACGTTTTCCTTCGTAGAAAAATTCCCAGCCTCTTTCCTGTAAAATGGCATCTCTCAAAGTTTCTTGAGTCTGACCTGCCAAAACCAATAATTTTGCATGAGATCTCGCTTTTACTCTGTTGATAAGATCGATAGCCTCACTTGTTGGACCGCTAATTTCGTTTAATGCTTCAGCTCTGCTCAACAATACATCTGCATAACGAAGAATGTTTACACTGTGACCATCATAATAAGTTGTTGTCTCGTCATCAGCGTATTTTTTAGTAGAAACGTCTGGCATATAAAATTCTCCTTCTGGCGGTTCAGCTCCTAATGATGGTGCTTGTTTGTGAAGTAAACCATCTGTTCCCATAAATTCTGGGAAGAAACATTGTTTTCTCTCATCTTCATCTCCAAAAGTATTGTAGAAATCCCAGTTTACAGTATAGTACTGCCATCTGTTTTGTACAACTGGATGATCGATTGGTCCAAAATGATTTAGTAACTCAGTTCCATTTGTGTTAGCATCACTTAACGAAGAAAAAATATTTTCGCTGCACCATTTGTTACTTTCTTTAAACAAACCTAAATAAGAAGGGTAAAGGCTGTATTGGTTTAAATCCATTACTTGTTTTGTCAAAGTCACTACTTTTTGCCAATCGTGGCTTCTCATATAAAGTTTTGCTAGTAAAGTAAGAGCTGCACCTTTTGTTGCACGGCCTACATCGTTTGTACCATAAATTTCGTTGTTTTCATAATTAACCGGCAATACATCAGCAGCTTCAGTCAATTCTTTGATAATGAAAGCGTCGATTTCTTCAACAGAAGATGGCGGAGTCTGATCTAAATATCCTGGATTTCCTAAGTTCGCTTCGGTAATTAAAATAACAGGTCCCCAAGAATCGGTCAAATCCATATAAGCAGAACATCTTAAGAATTTAGCTTCAGCAATAAATTGTGCTTTTTCTGCAGCTGTAATTCCGCCCATTGGTGTTATGTTGAAAATTGCATTGTTTGCATTTGCGATCAATTTATACATTGCGTTCCAGTCTTCGGCAAGCAATCCATTTGTAGAACTCCAAGTTCCTAAAGATAATTGTCCTGGATCTCCTCCGTATTGACAATGTCCTAAATCGGTAGCAATATCTGTCAGAGCAAAGTGTCTTGTAGCCCAATACGAAAAGTTATCGCCTACAGATGGTCCTTTTAGCCTACCATAAATAGAATTTATGGACGCAATAGCATCTGACTTTGTTTGATACCCATTGGTATTAGTCAAACTGCTATATACCGTAGGATCAAGATCTTGGTTACACGAAAACTGTGTCCCAGCGGTAAGTAAAAGTAATAAGATTGTATATTTTTTCATTTTACTAAATTTAATGTTACTAAAAAGCATTTTAGACTAGTGAATTGCTACTTTAATTCCAAGTATAAATGTTCTTGAAGCTGGGAATGAGTTAAAATCGATTCCTCCACCTAAATTGTTAGATGAATGCCCGTTTACTTCAGGATCATTTCCAGAATAATTTGTGATTGTGAATAAATTTTGTCCGATAGCATACAATCTGATACTGTCAATAAATTTTACCGTTTTTAAAGCACTTTCAGGAATAGAATATCCAATAGAAACATTTTTCAAACGTAAATAAGAAGCTTCTTCAACAAATTTTGAATTCACATAACTGCCGTATTTGCTTTTGTAATATCCATCTCTAGGAATATCTGTATTTTCGTTTGTTCCAGCAACCCAGCGGTTTAATGCGTCTGTACTAGTAGAAGATTCGCCAACCATTGCAGTCATATTGTAAACTGAATAATCAAAAGCGCCTTGGAAAAAGATATTCATATCAAAATTTCCATATCTAAAATCATTATTAAAACCAGCTAAATAATGCGGAATAGAATTTCCTAAATACGTTCTGTCAGCAGCTGTAATAGTTCCATCGCCATCAACGTCTACATATTTTGGATCTCCAGGTACAGATAAAGGCTGAGGTGCGTAAGTCTCTCCAGTTTTGATAACACCTGCATATTTATATCCGTATAAAACTCCCATTTCTTTTCCTGGCTCCAATCTTGTAAATTCTTGTCCAGAAACGGTTCCGCTTGGATTAGAAGTATTTGTGCTGATAATTTTTACGTTATCTGCAAGAGAAACAACCTCTTGTTTATTGTAAGCAATGTTTAATGAAGTTCTCCAAGAAAATTTATCAGATCTGAAATTTTCAGTACTGATTCCGAATTCAAGACCTTTGTTGTCAATAACTCCAGAGTTAACTCTTTGAGTGCCAAATCCCCACCATCCTCCAACAGGAACATTTAAAAGCGCATCAGAAGTTCTCTTCTTATAAACATCAAAAGTGATAGAAAGTTTGTCATTAAATAAACCTAAATCAAAACCTAAATCGGTTTGAGCTGTTTCTTCCCATTTAAGATTTGGGTTAGCTAAATTTGCGGGCTCTGTACCTGCTACAAAATTGTCTGGTGAAATAGTAACACCCCAAGAAGTCAATCGGCTCATGTAAGAATAGTCTCCAATTCCATCATTTCCTGTAATACCGTAACTCGCTCTTAATTTAAGTTCAGAAATTGCTTTTACGTTTTGCATGAAAGATTCGTTAGAGATTTTCCAAGCAACGGCTCCAGAAGGGAAAATACCAAATCTGTTATTTGGACCAAAACGAGAAGAACCGTCTTTTCTTATGGTGAAAGTTGCTAAATATTTGTCATTGAAAGCATAATTTAACCTTCCAAAGTAAGAAGTTAATTTAGTTTCTGTTTTTTCAGTTTCAGGTTTCAAATAAACAGAAGCGCCTTGAAGATTGTAGTAAGTCAGTAAATCACTAGAAAAACCTGTACCGGCCGCTCTTACTCTTTCGTAAGTATCTTTTTGGTTTGAAGTACCAATCATTGCAGTGATTGCATGTACTTCTTTAATATCAAATTTATAAGTTAAATATTGCTCTGTACTCCATCTGAAATAGGTTTTATTTTCTTCAGAGCCAGAACCTTTTAAAGCTGCTCCGGCTACTAATGTACTTGGTGTATATTTTCCTTGTATATTTTCCTGCCATTCTGCACCAGCACCAAAGTGATACGTTAAACCTTTAATAATTTGATAATCTAAAAACATACTTCCATTTACCAAACGGTTGATAGTGTGATCTGTAGGTTCAAGTAAAAGCGCTAAAGCATTATCTTTTCCTTGATATTTGTAATAAGAACCATCAGCATTATAAATCGGAATAGTTGGAGGAGCTGTTTGGATTGAGAACATCGGAGATAGAATATTATCACCAAAATCACTGTTATTTCCTTCAGCAACAGCGCCATAAACATTTGTTCCCATATTCAATCTCTCATTGAATCTTTTTTCGCCGCCCATTCTAACACTATATCTTTCAAAATCAGTGTTTTCAATAGCACCAGTTTGTTTCAAATAGTTTCCAGAAAGGAAGAATTTAGAGTTTTGATCGCTTCCGCTAAAAGTAAGCGTTCTGTTAAGCACCTCTCCAGGACGAGTTGCTGCTTCAAACCAATTTGTATTCGCAATTGGAAAACTTGAAGGGAAAACTGGCGGTCTTCCATTTTCAGCAGCAATTGCATTCTGAATATCAGCGTATTGTTGTCCAGTTACTAAAGACGGCTCTTTTATAATGTTTTGAAAACCATCAGAAATCTCTGCTTCAACGTTCATTTTTCCAGATTTTCCTTTTTTAGTCGTAATCAAAATAACTCCATTTCCTCCACGAGCACCATAAATTGCTGTAGAAGCGGCGTCTTTCAAAATTTGAATATTTTCAATATCATTCGGACTAATAGAAGCTCCTGTACTTGTAATAAATCCGTCCACTACATATAGTGGAGCGTTCGAAGTATTAATCGAGTTTCCACCTCTAATTACCACAGACGGGTTAGTTCCTGGCGCATAACTGTTTTGCTGCACTTGAACTCCAGAAGCACGTCCTTGTAAAGCTTGACCAACGTTTGCAACAGTTCCGCCTAAGTTTAAATTGTCTTTACTAAGCGAACTCACAGAACCTGTAAGGTCTTTTTTCTTAGATTTTCCGTATCCAATTACAACTTCTTCTAATTTTTGTCCTGCTTCTTTCATGACAATTTTTAGATGAGTGCTTCCAATAGTTACTTCTTGATCTTCCATACCAATGTAAGTAATCACAAGTTTTGTAGCATTATCAGGAACTGTAATGGCAAAACTTCCATCAACATCAGTTTGTACACCTTTTGTAGAGCCTTTAACCACGACATTGGCACCAGGAAGAGGTAAACCATTTTGATCGGTAACAGTTCCTTTTACTGTTTTTTCAAAAAACAGCGCTGAATAGTTTTTATCTGAAATTTTTATAGAAGAAGCCGCAGAAGCTTGAAATGTAAAAACTAATAACGAAAGAACTGTTAATCCGATTTCTTTGCGGGATAAATTGTTAATCCGAAAATCTCTTGGCTTTTTTTGGGTTAATAATTTCATACTTTAAATTGGTTTTGGTTAATGTTTAATTGTTTTTTTCTTGTTTGTAGGTTTTAGATTTCTTTTTTGATCTGGAAATTCATTTTGTCTTTTTAATTGCTTTTTGATTGAGTCGTTTTTTATACAAGACGGAGGCTTTATTTTTTACTCTAAATACTGCTTATTTAGTTCTGTTTTCTCCTTTTCAGAAGATTAAAAATCACCCGAAATTTTGCATAATTAACTTAGTTTTAAGATTAATCTCTGACGAAACTATAGATTATATTTTTATAAAACAAGAAAAAACACAAAAAATGTGCTCGAACACACAAAATTTATGTTCTCGAGCACATAAAATTGTACGAAACGTTTTTTTTAGCTTAAAACGATGTGATATTTTTAAAATGTTTTGGGAATAGAGGTATTCTTAAAACTGAGTGATTTTTGAATAATAAATGCTGATTTTGAAAAAACTTGTGAATTTCGCAAAGACCTGTTTAAAAACGTAAAAATTAAGCAGTCTTTTCTTATGGCTTAATAGAGCTGCTTTTTGGTTTATTTTAAGAAAAGTATCTTGTTTTTCTATTCAATTTTAAACTATCTTGGTCACCTTAAAAAAGAACAGAAAAACAAAATCAATTTGAAGTATTCTTGACTTTTTGAAAGAATAAAAATTAACAAAAAATTAGAACCTGAATCGTGAAAGAATATCAAGTAATTTTAATCGATAGAAATCAAAAAAAAGAGATCGAAATCTTAGAGCCATCTTTTTGGGCAAAAGCAAATTGTCTAACAGATTTTTGTTCGCCTTGGAAAAGCGATTCGTTTTCAAAAATTGAATTTAGAGCACTTTGGGATTTGGAATATCTTTATTTTAATTTCCAAGTTTTTGATTCAGAGATTTATATTGATAGAAAAGATGATTCTACAGAAAGTATTTGTAATTCTGATAGGGTAGAGCTGTTTTTTAGAAAAGATGAAAAGTTAAGTCCATATTATTGTCTGGAAATGGATGTGGATAATCGCATTTTGGACTTTGAAGCTTATCCGAACTGGAATTTCGATTACAATTGGAAATGGCCAGAAAATCAAATGGAAATACAATCAGTAAAAAAGCAAAATTCGTTTACTGTTGCGGGAAAAATCAGTATAGCTTCGTTAGAAGAATTTGATTTAATTCAAAACAATATCATTGAGACAGGGGTTTATAGAGCTAAATTTTCTCAAGATGAAAAAGGAGAATATAAGCCAACTTGGATTTCGTGGGTTAATCCCAATACTGCAGAACCGAATTTTCATATCGCTTCTTCTTTTGGGAAGTTTGTGTTGATGAAATGATTTGCCGCAAAGGCACTAAGACGCAAAGTTTTTTTTTAAAGAAATCTAATTTGAATTGCCTTTAGCTTTAGCTGGAAATAATTAAGGTATCGAAAGTATAAAAAACTTTGCGCCTCTGCGACTTTGCGAGATTTAAACAAAAAAACTTTGCGTCTTAGTGTCTTCGTGGCAAAAAAAACTCTAGCTAACATAAAAAGAGGCGTTTTCGACATTTATAATGTCAATTGGCAGCAAAATAGTTTCAGGTATATCTTTTCTGAATAAAAAGTGATCTGCTAAAGTGCTTACGCCCAAATATGCCTGTCTTTTTTGATTTTGATGAATTAAAAAATGAACAAGTCCCTGATTTAAAAAACTGACATTTTTTTCAATCAAGTCATAACCAATAAGCGCAATCTTTTTGTCTTCAAAATTTGATAGACTAGAAGCTATTTGATATGCTTTGGAAGTGGTGATAAAAATACCGCTCAAATCAGGATGTTCGTCAACAAATGCAGCGAACTTGGTTTCGATGTTGGAATATTTTAATTTAAGTGTAATTAAAGAGAAATCGGGAAGATTCTTTTCTTCAAAATAACTTCTGAAACCTCGTTCTTTTTCCTGCATGTGAACTGCATTTTTAAGGCTTTCGTCAATATGGATTATTGCAATTTGGCCTTTTGGAAGAATTAAATTCATCAAACTTGCAGCAACACGGCCGCTTTTGTATAAATCTTGTCCAACAAAACTTTTAATAGAAGAAGATTCAACCTGGTTATTAAAAGTATTTACCATAATTTCCAATTCGTCATATCGTTTAATGATTTCTACTGTTTCCTTATGAAAAAGCGGGGTCAGTAAAACGGCGTCAGGCGATTGAGCTATTATGGTTTCGT
This sequence comes from Flavobacterium sp. SH_e, assembly GCF_025717045.1. Taxonomy (GTDB): domain Bacteria; phylum Bacteroidota; class Bacteroidia; order Flavobacteriales; family Flavobacteriaceae; genus Flavobacterium. Next base: position 349,054 of record NZ_JAOVZN010000008.1, on the reverse strand, counting down.
TGGTTTTTAAAAAAGATTTTGTGCTTTCTGGATTAAAATAATGTATTTCTATAATTACATTGTACGCTTTGAATTCTGTTATAGCATCTTGAATTCCGTTTACACAAGGAAGCCAGTAAGGATCGAAAGCAGGATCTGGAAGTAAAACGCAAATACGATAAACTTTTGTGCTTTTTAAATTTCGGGCAATTAAGTTCGGTTCATAATCAATTACGTTTAGAACTTCATTGATTTTTTCCAGTGCTGCAGGAGATACTTTTCCTCTATTATGCAAAACGCGATCTACAGTTCCCTTAGAAACTCCAGCCATCTGCGCTATATCCTTAATTGTGTACTTTTTATCCATATGAGCAAATATAAAAACTTTGAGCAAATAAACGTAAATTTTTTGTAAGAATTCAAAAATGTGCTCGAGAACATAAAATTAGTGTGTTCGAGCACATTTTTGTATTTTTTCTTGTTTTATAAAAATATAATCTATAGTTTCGTGAAATCAAAACCGAAAAACTAAAATAAAAAGATAACCTAATAATGTTGTAATTTGTTGAATTGCAATATTTTAACACAATGTGTTTACGTGAAAAAAATTACCTCATTAGCTCCCGGCCGAACTTGTCTCTTTGGAGATCATCAGGATTATTTAGGGCTGCCTGTTATAGCCTGTGCGATAGATCGAAATATTAAATTAATAGCAAAAGAAAATCAGACCGAAACGTTTGTTCTGAATATGATTGATATTAATGAAATCCGAATAATCGATATACACGACGCTTTCGAAAAGTTAGAACCAAGAGATTATTTTGCATCATCATTACGCGTTTTGCGTAGATACGGCTGCAAGCCAACATCTGGTTATACCATTACAATTACTGGAGATATTCCGATTAATTCAGGAACATCGAGTTCGTCGGCCTTGTTGATGGCTTGGATTCGTTTTCTTATAGAAGCTTTTGGAATTGATCATGAAGTTACGCCTGAATTTCTCTCTAAATTAGGTTATGAATCTGAAGTTTTAGAACATGGAGAACCTGGTGGAATGATGGATCATTTCAGCATTGGGGTTGGAAATATTGTTTACATCAATACCAAAAAACCATTTTCTTTTAATATAGTAGGAACAGAATTAAAAGGTTTAATTACAGGGGTTTCTGGTGTTCCAAAGGAAACTATTGGGCTTCTTGGTGAATTAAAAGGAAATGCTTTAATGGCAATTGATATAGTAAAGCAGAATTATCCGCAGTTTGATTTAAATACTTCCGAAATTGAGGATTTAGATAAATATCGAAATTGTCTTCCAGATCGTTTGATTCCGTTTTTTGAAGCGGCAATCAGAAATTACCATTATACCAAAGAAGCATTAAAAGAATTTGAAAAGCCAATTTTAGATCTTAAAAAAATTGGCGCTTTGATGAATGGGCATCATGAAGTTTTACGCGATTTATTGAAAATTACTGTTCCAAGAATTGATGCAATGGTAAGTGCGGCATTGAAAGCTGGTGCATACGGAGCAAAAATTGTGGGTTCTGGCGGCGGTGGAAGCATTGTTGTAATTGCAGATCCTAAGAATGAAGGTGCTGTAATTGAAGCAATTTTAAATGCTGGAGCTGAAGAAGCGTATGCTGTTAATGTTGATCCGGGAGTACGAATTATTGATAATACTGAAATTTAAAATAAAATGCACGACAATTTAGTAATTCTAGCCGGCGGAGCTTCTTCGCGTATGAAAAAAGAAGCGGTTATAGATAATTTATCTCCAGAAGAAATTGCACAGGCAAACGAAAGAAGTAAAGGTTTAATAGGTGTTGGCGCAAGCGGAAGACCTCTTTTGGATTATCTTTTATGCAATGCCAAAAAAGCAGGTTATAAAAACATCTATATTATAATAGGAGAGCAAGGGGAATTGTTTAAAGAATTTTACGGCAGTAAAATGAAGGATAATGATTTTCATGGACTTAATATTTCATTTGCAATTCAATATATTCCAGAGGGAAGAACAAAACCATTCGGGACAGCAGATGCATTGTTTCAGGCTGTAGAGCAATATCCAGAATTAAATTTGCAGTTTTATTCGGTTTGTAATAGCGATAACTTGTATTCAGCTGAAGCTTTGCGCGCGCTGAGAGAAACGGAAAGTCCGAATGCTTTTATAAGTTATGACCGTGACGCAATGGATTTTCCATTAGAACGTATTTCGCGATTTGCAATTGCAAAATTAGATCAGAACAATCAGTTGTTAGATATATTAGAAAAGCCTTCAGAGGATGTTTTGGAGCAATATAAAGATGCGGAAGGAAAGATTAGAGTAAGTATGAATGCTTTTAAATTTAACGGCAACACCTTATATATACATCTTAAGAATTGTCCTGCTCATCCAGAGCGTGATGAAAAGGAACTTCCAACGGTTCTTTTGAACTCCGTAAAGGAAAATCCGAATACTACTGTCGGAATTCCGTTTTCAGAGCATGTTCCTGACCTAACTGCTAAAGAAGATATTGCTGATGTAAAAACATATTTAGCAAAATATTACCCTGATTTAAACTGGAATAGCAAAAATTAACAAAACTTTCATATCTAAATTAGAAATTAAGGAAATTTAATGTACTACTTTTGTTTTGCAAAAAAAATGCAGATATTTGCATAAATTACGCATTGAGTAATAAAAGCGTTGATTCTAATTTAGATTTTGAAAGAATTAAATCTATAACTAATCAACCCAAAAATTATGACAAACATTCAAAGTACATTGCAATTAGAGAAAAAAAACACCGTTGTTCCAATGGTGATTTTAACTTTATTGTTTTTTATTCTAGGATTTGTAACCTGGCTAAACGGGCCGCTAATTCCGTTTTTTGAATTGGCTTGCGAATTGACTTCTTTTCAAGCGTATTTTGTGACTTTCGCATTTTATATTGCTTATTTTGTAATGGCAGTTCCTTCTTCTTATATCATTGAAAAAGTGGGGTATAAGAACGGAATTTCTTTAGGTTTACTTATTATCGCTGCTGGAGCTTTTATGTTTTATCCTGCGGCTTCAAGCAGAACATTTCTTTTCTTTTTAGTTGCATTATTTGTAATGGGAACTGGTTTGGCGGTTTTACAAACAGCCTCAAATCCGTATGTTGTTGTAATTGGGCCGAGAGAAAGTGCAGCGGTAAGAATCAGTGTTTTAGGAATTGCAAATAAACTAGCAGGATTTGTAGCGCCAATTGTACTTACAGTTTTGGTTTTGTCTAATATGCAAGACTTTACAGCCGATAAAATTGCTTTGATGGACGAAGCTGCAAAAACAAATGCGCTAAATTCTCTTGCATTGCAATTGCAAAGACCGTATCTTTATATAGGATTGATTATTACGGTTTTAGCTTTGTTAGTTAAATTTTCTCCTTTGCCAGAAATTGATTTGGATGAAGAAGGAAATGTATCGCATTTAAATATTTTCAAACAGATAAAAAACGCATTTAGATATCCGCAACTGGTTTTAGGAGTAATCACTTTAATGCTGTATTTATCTGCTGAAGTGCTTGCTGGAGACTCTATTGGAGGTTTCGGAAAACAGCTTGGAGTTTATGGAGAAGAGGGAAATTTTTATCTAAAATTAACTTCGTTTACAATGTCTGCAATGGTTGTTGGATATATACTCGGAATCGTTTTAATTCCTAAATATGTTTCTCAAGTTGCAGCTCTAAAAGCTTCAGGACTATTAGGTTTAGTGCTGGTTTTGACGATTGTTTTGATTTCGCCAAAAATTACAGTTGCATTGCCTGGAACTCCAAATATTCCTCTAGTTATTTTATTAGTAGCACTTTTAGGATTGGCAAATGCATTATGCTGGCCGGCAATTTGGCCAATGGCTTTGCAGGATTTGGGCGGATATACAAAGATTGGAAGTGCAATTTTGATTATGGGAATTATAGGTGGAGCCGTTTTTCCTCTTTTCTACGGAATGATTGTAGAAAGTGTGAATTCATCAATTGTTGCAAAAAATATGCAAGATGTTTCAAGAAGCGGTAATCAGGTGGCTTATTTGATATTGTTACCGTCTTATGCGATGATTTTATTTTATGCTATGAAAGGGCATAAATACAGGAAATGGAGTAGTTGAACAAAAATAAAAAATTAATATATCATGTTAAAAAGTAAAATCGACAAGGCAACAGGTTTCGAAAAACGATTCGAAAACATCAATACAGTTGTTTTTGAAAACTCAACTGATGCTTCAAAAGAAGTAGCGCAGGAAATTGCAGCTTTAATCAGAGAAAAACAAAATGAAGGTAAACCTTGTATTTTAGGTTTGGCAACAGGTTCTTCTCCAAAAGGACTATATGCTGAATTAGTGCGTTTGCATAAAGAAGAAGGTTTGAGTTTCAAAAACGTAATTAGTTTTAACTTGGATGAATATTATCCAATGGAACCAAATTCAATCAACAGTTATGTTCGTTTCATGAAAGAGCTTTTGTTTGATCATGTCGATATTTTACCTGAAAACGCTCACGTTCCAGATGGGCTTTTGACAAAAGAACAAATTGCAGATTATTGTCACGAATATGAAGCTAAAATCGAAGCTTTAGGTGGAATTGATCTTCAGATTCTTGGAATTGGAGGAAACGGACACATCGGATTTAATGAGTCTGGTTCGCTTCAAAACTCTAAAACTCGTTTAGTGGCTTTAGATCATATTACGAGAGTTGCTGCAAGCAAAGATTTCTTTGGTTTAAATAATACACCAAGAACTGCAATTACGCTTGGAGTTAAAAAAATCATGGAAGCAAAAAGAGTGATTTTATTAGCTTGGGGAGAAGGAAAAGCAAATATTGTAAAAAAATCTGTGGAAGATGAAGTTACAAACAGAGTTCCAGCTTCATTTTTGCAAGAGCACAATAATGCAGTTTTTATTTTGGACAAAGAAGCTTCTTCTAAACTAACAAGAATCAACAAGCCTTGGTTGGTTGAGAAAATCGTTTGGACAGACAAATTAACTCGTAAAGCAGTTTTAGGATTGGCATTAGATCTTAAAAAACCAATTTTAATGCTTACGGATGCAGATTATATCGAAAACGGTATGAGTGATTTGTTGGCAGATTCAGGTCCAGCTTATGATACTAACATTAAGATATTTAATAAATTACAAAATACAATTACAGGTTGGCCAGGTGGAAAACCAAATTCAGATGATTCTAATCGTCCTGAAAGAGCTGAACCTGCTAAAAAACGTGTACTGCTTTTCAGTCCGCACCCTGATGATGATATCATTAGTATGGGAGGAACTTTTATGCGTTTGCAAGAGCAAGGTCATGAAGTACACGTTGCGTACCAAACTTCTGGAAACATTGCAGTTGCAGATGATGAAGCATTGCGTTTTGCAAGATTCGTAATTGATTACAACGAGAAATTCGGAATCAAAAGCGAAGAAGCTGATAATATCTACAAAAAAGCTGAAGCGTTTTTACAGAACAAAAAGAACAGCGAAATTGATATTCCAGAAGTTCGTTATATTAAAGGTTTGATTAGAAAAGGAGAGGCGAGAGCTACAAGTTATTTTGTTGGTCTTCCAGATTCTCAGATTCACTTTATGGAATTGCCTTTCTATGAAACAGGAACAATTGAGAAAAAACCAATTGGACCAGAAGATATTCAGTTGACAGTTGATTTAATTGAAAAAATTAAACCGCACCAAATTTACGCAGCTGGAGATTTAGCAGATCCACACGGAACGCATAAAGTTTGTTTGGATGCTATTTTTGAAGCTGTAAAAGTTTTAAAGCCAAAAGAATTCATGAACGATTGCTGGTTATGGTTGTACCGTGGAGCTTGGCAAGAGTGGGGAATTGACGAAGTTGAAATGGCAGTTCCAATGAGTCCAGATCAGGTTTTAGCAAAACGTCACGGAATTTTCAAACACCAATCTCAAAAAGATGGAGTTGTTTTCCAAGGAACAGATGCAAGAGAGTTCTGGCAGAGAGCAGAAGACAGAAACCGTGAAACAGCTGAATTGTACCACCAATTAGGTTTAGCGACTTATGCGGCAATGGAGGCTTTCGTGAGATGGCATTATTAAAAAGTGACAAAGGTTTAGAGTGACAAAGGGGCAGAGGTTTCTAATCTGTGCTGAACTTTTTTAAATAATATTTTTGAAGCAGGAAGAGAGGACGATAATTGGTTCTTTTTTCTTGCTTCTTTTTTTTAAAGTTGCTAAGGTTCTAAGATTCTGAGATTCTAAGTTTTTAATCTTTGATTTAATAATCTGTGAGAATCCTTTTAATCTGTGGCAAATAAATAATAGCTTTGCATATAATTGAAGCAAGAAGAAAGTATAAGTCTTTCCTCTTGCTTCTTTCTTCTTAAAAACTATGGATCAAGACAAAAAACAACTCATAAAATTAGCACACACCAAAATGCCTTTCGGAAAATATGAAGGGAAATATTTAATTGATCTTCCAGAGTATTACGTGGTTTGGTATCATAATAAAGGTTTTCCAAAAGGCGAGCTTGGTCAGCAACTACAACTTATTTATGAATTGAAATTGAATGGTTTAGAAGAATTGATTCGAAATATTAAGAAACAATATCCAAAGCCCTAAAAAAAGATAAGTTTAATTATGTTTGTGATTTTGAAAACGTTTTTATTTTTATAGATTGAAAGTTAATTAAATGGGAAATAATATTAAAAAACAAAGTTCAGGGAAGACTTTAAGCATAATATCGTTAATACTGTCATTTTTGGCTATTATTGCAGCAGGACTTTGTTGTTTGACTTTTTTTATAAGCCCGCTAATTGCAATACCTTTTGGTCTATTAGCAATTTTTCTAGGTTTCCTTGCTGTAATCTCAGGTGTGATTGGTATGTCGCAAGCAAGGAAAAGCAATAGTTCGCTAATTATTTCGCAACTTGGATTATGTTTAGGAATAATTGCCGTTTCGATTATCATTATTTCTCTTATAATAATGTTTTATTACATGGGGTCTGGAATGTTAAGATAGAAGGTTTGTAGATTTTTTTTAATCTCTTAACTGGTACTAACGAATAAGCGGAATATTCAAAAAAACAGATCAATTTAAAGCTAAAATTATCGATTACAAAAACGAGTAATCAATCTGTTTAAAAATTTAAAAATTATCTCATTCTCGAATTGATAAATTGTCTAATTAAATTTGTACTTTTGCCAAGTTTTTTACACAACTACTTACAAACAACAACAGAATGAATCAAACAAAATATATTTTTGTTACAGGAGGTGTGACCTCTTCATTAGGAAAAGGGATTATCGCGGCATCTTTGGCAAAATTGTTACAAGGAAGAGGATACCGTACTACAATTCAGAAATTTGATCCATACATTAACGTAGATCCGGGAACTTTGAATCCTTACGAGCATGGAGAATGTTATGTGACAGATGATGGAGCTGAAACTGACTTAGACTTAGGACACTACGAGCGTTTCTTGAACGTTCCTACATCTCAGGCTAATAACGTTACAACAGGAAGAGTTTATCTTTCGGTTATTGAAAAAGAAAGAAGAGGAGAATTTTTAGGAAAAACGGTTCAAGTTGTTCCTCATATCACAAACGAAATCAAAGACAGAATGCAATTGCTAGGAAAATCTGGCGATTATGATATTGTGATTACTGAAATTGGCGGTACTGTTGGTGATATCGAATCTCTACCTTATATAGAATCTGTTCGTCAATTAGTTTGGGAATTAGGTGAAAATAACGGAATTGTTATTCACTTAACATTAGTTCCTTATTTGGCAGCAGCAGGAGAGTTAAAAACAAAACCAACTCAACACTCTGTTAAAACTTTAATGGAAAGCGGTATTAAAGCCGATATTTTGGTTTGTAGAACGGAGCACGAATTGTCTCAGGAATTACGCCAAAAACTAGCTTTATTCTGTAATGTGAAAAAAGAAGCGGTTATTCAGTCAATTGATGCTTCTACTATATATGAAGTTCCAAATTTAATGCTTGAAGAAGGATTAGACGTTGTGGCTTTAAAGAAACTAGATTTGCCTAAAAAAGCATCTCCAGATCTTAAAAACTGGAATACTTTCTTAAAAAGATTAAAAAGTCCAAAACAAACTGTAAACATTGGTTTGGTTGGTAAATATGTAGAAATGCAGGATTGCTACAAATCTATTTTAGAGGCGTTCATTCATGCAGGAGCTGCAAACGAAACAAAAGTAAACGTAATTTCAATTCACTCAGAGCATATCAATGCTGAAAATGTGGAAGAAAAATTAGGTTCTTTAGACGGAGTTTTAGTTGCTCCAGGTTTTGGTGAAAGAGGTATTGAAGGAAAAATCGAAGCGGTTCGTTTTGTGCGTGAAAACAACATTCCTTTCTTCGGAATTTGTTTAGGAATGCAAATGTCTGTTATCGAATATTCTAGAAATATTTTAGGTTATGCAGAAGCGAACTCTACAGAGATGAACGACAAAACGTCTCATCCGGTTGTGAGTTTAATGGAAGAGCAGAAAAATGTAACCGATAAAGGAGGAACAATGCGTTTAGGTGCTTGGAAATGTGATATTAAACCAGACACTTTAGCATACAAAATTTACGGAGAAAAAACTATTTCGGAGCGTCACCGCCACCGTTATGAGTACAACAATAAATATGCTGATGAATTGCAAAAAGCTGGTTTAAAAGCTTCTGGAGTTAATCCTGATACAGGATTAGTTGAAATTGTGGAGCTTGAAAATCACCCGTTCTTCATTGGTGTACAATACCATCCAGAATACAAGAGTACCGTTGCAAATCCGCACCCTATTTTTGTGAACTTTGTGGCTGCTGCTGTAAATGCACATAAAAAATAATAATTATATTCTGTGAAGATGTAACATTTGAGTGAAACTCATTACTAATAACCTTCAACGAATAACTTTTTTAAATTAATAATGGAAGAAAAAAAATTAGACCTCAATTCGATCATTGGTTTTGTGTTGATCTTTGGAATTTTGATTTGGATCATGTATCAAAATCAGCCTTCTGAAAAAGAAATTGCTGCTGAGAAAGCCAAGAAAGAATTAGTTGCTAAACAAGAAGCACAAGCAAAAGCAGATAAAGCTAAAACTGCGTCATTACCAGCTGCAGCTGTAACTCCTGGAGATACAGTTCAATTGGCTCAATTGCAAAAAACTTTAGGAGGATTTGCTTATTCTGCAACACTTCCTTCTGCAAAAGAAGCTTTTACTACAATCGAAAACGAAAAATTAAGATTAAAGATTGCTAATAAAGGTGGATATATTGTTGAAGCTACTTTAAAAGAATTTGAAAAGTTTAAAAAAGGTTCTGGTGAATTAGTTGAGTTAATTAAAAATAATAACTCTAACCTAAATTTACAGCTTCTTACTACAGACAATAGAACATTAAACTCTAAAGATTTGTATTTCGAACCGACATTAGAAAAAATTGGTGCAGACCAAGTTCTTTCTATGCGTTTGAAAGCTGGTGCTAATGAATTTTTAGAATATAAATACATTTTAAAGCCGAACGATTACTTAGTTGGTTTTGATATCCGTTCTCAAGGTTTAAACAGAGTTTTAAATTCTGCTAAACCAGTTGATTTGCAATGGGATTTAAAAACATATAGAAATGAAAAAAGTGTTTCTTATGAAAATCGTTTTGCTCAAATCGATTACAAATATGAAGAATCAAAATATAATAATGTAAGCCAACATGGGCAAGGTAAAGAAGAAACACCGACAAAAGTCAGTTTTGTAGCTTTTAAACAGCACTTCTTTGCTACTATTTTATCTACAGAAAAACCTTTCGAAACGTCAAAATTACAGTCGGACGATTTAGTAAAGGATGAAAAAATCGATACTGTTTTTACTAAACAGTTTAGAGCTAATTTGCCTTTAGCGTTCACAAACGGAGAGATCGATTACAAAATGAATTTGTACATGGGTCCCGTAGATTACAAAACATTGAAAGCTTACGATAAAAATTTCGATAAAATTATTCCTTTAGGATGGGGAATCTTCGGATGGATCAACAAATTTATTTTTGTTCCTTTATTCGGATTCTTAAGTTCTACAATTGGATTGTCATTAGGAATTGCAATTATTGTATTTACAATTATCATCAAATTGGCTATGTCGCCAATTACGTACAAATCATTTTTGTCTCAGGCTAAAATGAAAGTTTTAAGACCTGATATCGCTGAGTTGGGAGAGAAATTCAAAAAAGACCCAATGAAGAAACAACAGGAGACAATGAAACTGTACAACAAAGCAGGAGTAAACCCAATGGCAGGATGTATCCCGGCATTGATTCAGTTGCCTTTCATGTACGCATCGTTCCAGTTTTTCCCTGCAGCATTTGAATTAAGACAAAAAAGTTTCCTTTGGGCAGATGATTTATCTTCTTTTGACTCAATTGTAAAATTACCATTCAATATTCCAATGTACGGAGACCATATCAGTTTGTTTCCAATCTTGGCGGCAATTGCAATTTTCTTCTACATGAAAATGACTTCTGGAGATCAGCAAATGGCAGCTCCTCAGCAAGAAGGTATGCCAGATATGGCAAAAATGATGAAAATCATGATTTATGTTTCGCCATTAATGATGTTAATTTTCTTCAATAGTTATGGTGCTGGATTGAGTTTGTACAACTTTATTTCGAACTTAATTACAATCGGAATTATGTTTGTGATCAAGAATTATATTGTAGACAGTGATAAAATTCACGCTCAGATTCAAGAGAACAAACAAAGAGAGCCTAAAAAGCCAAGTAAGTTCCAACAGCGTCTTCAAGAAGTAATGGAACAGCAAGAAGCAGCAAAAGCTCAGAATAAAAAGAAATAATTCTCAATAAAAAAATCTCGATTTATCGGGATTTTTTTATACCATTATAATTTATAATTAAGATTTTCGTTTAGCTTAAAAATAGAATTTACCATGATCTCAAAAAAAATCATATTTGGATTATTATTCGTAACAACATTAGTTTCGAATGCACAAACCGATATTAATAAAGTTGATGCAGCAGGAAAAAAAGACGGACTTTGGAAAGGAACTTATGCTGAATCTAAACGCCCTCGTTATGAAGGAACTTTTGATCACGGAAAAGAAACTGGTGTTTTTAAATTTTTTGACGATACAAAAAAAGGAGACATTATAGCTACAAGAGATTTTAGTGCTAATGATGGAAGTTCTTACACTGTTTTTTTTGATCAAAATAAAAACAAAGTAAGCGAAGGAAAAGAGATAGGAAAAGCTCGCGAAGGAGAATGGAAATATTACCATAAAGCTTCTAAAGTTTTGATGACGGTTGAGAATTACAAAAACGGAAAACTAGAAGGTTTAAGAACTATTTATTATCCAAATGCACAAGTTGCAGAAGAGATGACTTATAAAAACGGTTTGAAAGAAGGACCTTATAAAAAAATAGGACAAGACGGAACGCTTTTAGAAGAATCTTATTTCAAAAATAACGAATACAACGGAGAAACTGTTTTTTATGATTCAGACAAATCTGTTGCTTCTAAAGGGAAATTTGTAAATGGTAAAAAAGCTGGTATTTGGCAGTTTTATCAAAAAGGGAAATTGGTGAAAGAAGTAAATATGAGTGATCCTAAAAATATTAATAAAGCTTCAGAGAAAGGTCCAGCACCGAAAAAGTAAACAATATATTTGATAGAATGAAAGGGAGTAAATTGGCAGAGCTTTATGATGCTAATAATGAAAATGCATTGTATTGGACGGATGGAAAAGTAGTTTATTTTCGTGAAAATAAAATTAAAAATGTTGATATAGATTCTTTTGAGCAATTTCCGGGTTGTTGGGCAAAAGATAAGAATTATTGTTATTCAGGAGGTAGTAAACTTAAAGATGGAGATAGTTTAACTTTTGAAGTCCTAAATTATGCTTTCGCTAAAGATAAGAATAATGTTTGGACATTAGAAGGACGTATTCCAGAAGCTGATACTAAAACTTTCGAAGTTTGTGACACTGGTAAAAAGTCTTTGGGAATTACATTTGTATTTATAGAAAATAATAAAAAAACAAGGTAAAGAATCGTTTGTTCCTTATGGATTTGCTAAAGATGCAAATAATGTTTTTTATTATGATTTTCAAGGTAAAACTAAAGTTTTAAAAAAAGCTATTTCGTCCTCTTTTAAATCTTTAAACGATGGAGATTTTGGGTATGATGAAAATTCTGTTTTTTACGGAAAAAATATTCTTTCAAAAGCCAATCCAAAAACTTGGAAAAAATTGCATGATAAATATTTCTATTCCATAGATCAAAATAGGGTGTATTATTTTAATCGATTAATAAAAGATGCTGATGCAGAATCTTTTGAGATAGTATTTGTTTCATCGATATTCGAAACGCCGACTCAATATGCAAAAGATAAAAACCATTTCTATTTAAATGATACTATTTGTTCGAGCGAAGAGTTTGAGAAATATGTAGCGGAAACGATTGCTCGTAATAAGGAAGCCGAAAGTAAAATTAAAAGATAAATTGTTTACATTTGAGTAACCAATTTATTGTAACCAATGGGTTTAAATGAACTTTTAGGACGATTTTCACTGCTGTTTTGCTCAATTTTAGTTCTGTATTTTTTCTCCAACAGAAAAGATAATGCAACTATAAATCCGTTGATGGTTATTGTTGGGCTTTGTACTTTTTCTCTTTGTTATCTTTTTACCAAAATAGAAATTGGAGTCGGAATTGGTTTTGGTCTTTTTGCCATTTTCTCTATACTTCGTTTTAGAACACAATCTTTTACCGTAAATGCGATAATTTTTCTTTTTGCGACAATTACATTGTCAATTCTCGATATTATGTATCCGTTTGAAAAGATTGAATTGCTGTTATTCTTTCAAATCATTATTATCGGATTTTATGTAGTAGCTTCGATTATCGTCAATAAAAAAGCTTCAAAATACCTGAATTCCGTTGATGTGAAAATTCCGCTTGACGATAATTTTTCTTTAAATTCAGAAGCAATTCGAAAATCAATTCAAGAAAAAATTAAGATTGAAGATTTCGATTTTAGAATTGTATTAATCAATACGACGGCCAACGAAATAGATTTATTGGTTTTCTATTAATCGTTGAACGGACGAACTTGTTTGATATACAAATCTCTCTTTTCGCCCACAATTTTAAACTCGATATCTACTGGATGAAATTGGTTTTTGCGCCAATAGCGATACATTTTGGTTTCGATTTTCTTGCTGACATCATACAGATTACTCATTTCTTTTCGGCTCAATAAAGGCTCGTTATTATTCAAATTTGAGTTGGAAGTATAATCAATATCAAAATCAGTGTCGTCTTTTCCATCGTTGAAATGATAGGCAACAAATTGCTCGCAAATTTCTCCTTTTTCTGGTTTTACAACCGAGTTTTCTCCTTTTTGAATATTAACCGTAATTCCCGGAAAATTTTCTCTAAATATATTTTTAGTGATAATGACGCCATTTGCCAATTCGTCAGGAAAAGAGCGATGAACGAGAACGCCCATTGCAATATTTTGCTGATCAATTCCAAAAAGCTCTCTTTCGTTATACGAAGCTTCATTCCAGACACTTGCCCAAACTTGTTTGATTGCTTTTTCAAAAGTTTTGACAGAATCGCCTAAAATTCCAGTTTTAGAATCATATAATCCAGCTCCATTAAAATCATCCAGATCTTCTGCGTTTGTTGATGAACGGAATCGGAAGTTTTTGAATTTTGCATTTTTAAAAGTTTCGTTCAGTTTGGCAATTAAAGCGGGATCAACATTTTCTTTTTTGATAGCGTCTCTGATTTTCTTCAATTGTTTATTAATCCAAACTGTTGAATCTTTGTGCGGATAAACTAAAAGTTCGACAATTAAAGGAGAAATAGAAGCTTTTTGAATGTGTTGTGTATAAAAATAGAACGGAATGGCATGCGCATTTTCTGGAACTTTAAACGGAATTTCTTTTGAAATTGCAATTAAATACGCCATGTTTTGTGCTTTCGAGCCAATATAATTCACTCCCTTTTTTGGAATTTCAGATAAGTTGACCAAATCAGTTACAGAATTGTCGATTGTTAGTTTTTTCTTTTTTCCAGTAGATTTCACTGGAATTTTTTTAGTGGTTTCTTTTATGAAAAAAGTATCGACTTCTATTTTTAATTCTACTTTTTTAGAAAGCAGTTTTTTGATATTGTTATCTTTTTCAATATCGGTATATGCCATAATCGGAATCTTTCTGTTTTTTCCTAAAAGAACCAAATGGCTTAATGGAGTTTGAAGTTCATTTACAATAATTCCCCGAACATTTGGAAGAATATCTGGTGTTCCATCCAAAATAATAATTTCATCAGAATTAGGTTTTGTAGTTTCTAAATCTTTGATTTTATATTGTTTCAGAATTCCAATATTACTGCCACGAACCACTTCTTGATATTTTAATTCGCCAAAAATATAATCTGATTTTATGCAAGGAATCTTGAATTTCTGTTGCTGAAACCATTCCATCATTTCAGGATTATTCAAGTAGAATTTTAGTTTTTCACCAATAAAAGTGGAATTTTTGACCAAATTAAAAAATCGCTCAATTAATTGAATTGGCATATGATCTGAAGCTGCCAATTCAAAAATCCATTTTTCAGTTCCTTTAATGTGATTTAGATTTCCAAGAAGAAAGTCTCTGCTTTTCTCCGTATCGCTGTAATTTTCATTATTAAAAACTTCAAGATCTTGGCTATAGCCTAAATAATTGGTTACAAAATCGTAATGAAGTAAAATAACACTACTGTTGAAGTAATACATTTTCTGTTTTCGCAAATCGTAAATCACTTTAACCGATTCGATATTTGAGAATTTATCAGACAAAGGTTTTCCTCTAAATGCCTTGTAAGCTTCGTAATTGGGCAGGGACGCGCTAAATCGCTGCGCACTTAAAGAAGTCAAGGCAAGAAAGAAAAACAGACTGTAAATGTATTTTTTCATGGTTTAAAAATGTATGATTAAATGTAATTAAAAAAGTAATAAGTTTTATCTACTGGAGGATTGCTTAAACTAATGAAAACCATTGTGAAATTTTCTATTATTTGGTGTACCTTTGCAACCTTAAAAAATTAAACATTTCAAAATGAAACGAGTAGTTGTTGGACTTTCAGGTGGAGTAGATTCTAGTGTTGCAGCATATTTATTGCAGCAGCAAGGATACGAAGTTATTGGCCTTTTTATGAAGAACTGGCACGATGATTCGGTTACTATTTCTAACGAATGTCCTTGGCTGGAAGACAGTAATGACGCTTTGCTTGTTGCTGAGAAACTAGGAATTCCGTTTCAAACTGTTGATTTAAGTGAAGAATACAAAGAAAAAATCGTTGATTATATGTTCAACGAATATGAAAAAGGAAGAACTCCAAATCCTGACGTGCTTTGTAATCGCGAAATCAAATTTGATGTGTTTATGAAAATAGCTTTAAGTCTTGGTGCAGATTATGTTGCAACTGGACATTATTGCCAAAAAAGCGAAATTGAAGTTGACGGAAAACCTGTTTATCAATTAATTGCAGGAGCAGACAACAATAAAGACCAATCTTATTTCCTTTGCCAATTGTCTCAAGAACAATTGTCTAAAGCTTTGTTTCCAATTGGAGCTCTGACTAAACCGGAAGTGCGCGAAATTGCAGCTGAAATGGAATTAGTTACAGCAGAAAAGAAAGATTCACAAGGTTTATGCTTTATTGGGAAAGTGCGTCTTCCAGAATTTTTACAGCAAAAACTACAACCTAAAGAAGGTAAAATTGTTCAAGTGGATAAAAATGATCCAATTTATACTGTAGAAAAACCGGCTGGAATTTCTTTAGAAGAAGAATTAAAATTTGAATCTAGAAAATTAGAATATCTTCCAACAATGGGAAAAATAGTTGGAAAACATCAAGGAGCTCATTATTTTACAGTTGGACAAAGAAAAGGATTAAATGTAGGCGGAACAATAGATCCTTTGTTTGTAATTGCAACCGATGTTGAAACTAATACCATTTATACAGGTATGTCTAGCGAGCATCCAGGTTTGTTTAAAAAAGCGCTTTTCGTAGGAAATTCTGAAGTACATTGGATTAGAGAAGATATGACTTTGAAAGCAGGTGAAAAAATGGAAGTGATGGCTAGAATTCGTTATCGTCAGCCTCTTCAAAAAGCAACTCTGTGCCAATTTGAGGACGGAATGTATGTCGAATTTGAAGAGCCACAGTCTGCTATTACAGAAGGACAATTTGTTGCTTGGTATTTAGAAAATGAATTAGTTGGTTCGGGAGTAATTTCTTAGCTTTATACCTTATTTGGGAGAAATTCCTTAAAAGGTATAATATGAAATATAACTTTACTTTTCTTTTAATACTTCTTTCGTTCTCAGTATTTGCGCAAGAAGATGCATGGGTTTATTTTAGTGGAAAACCTAATGTACAGGCTTTTTATGATAACCCGCTGACTGAACTTTCGCAAAGAGCTTTAGATCGAAGAACAAATCAAAACATAGCATTAGAGGTTACAGATGCTCCGATAGAAGCTTCATACATAAGTCAAGTAACAGCAAGTACGGGAATTACAGTAATGGCGCAGTCGAAATGGCTAAATGCGCTTCATGTTCAGGGAACACAAGCTGATATTAATGCTTTGAAACTACTATCTTTTGTATCTAAAATAGAGTTTGCTAATAAAGCTTTAAATACTACTTCAAAAAGAGTTTCTGAAACTTCAACAAGCCAAAGTAAAGACAAGTTAAAAGCAGCTGTTGATTATACTTATGGCAATTCTGCGAGTCAGATTCAAATGCTAAATGGCCAAGTTTTGCATCAGCAGAATTATACGGGAGAAGGAAAAATCATAGCAGTTTTAGACGCAGGATTTCCAGGAGTAAATACAGCACAGCCATTTGAAAATCTTAGAAATAACAGCAAAATCTTAGGTGGCTACGATTTTACTACTAGAAATAGTGATTTCTATACAGGAGATGATCACGGAACAAAAGTGCTTTCAACAATGGGTGGTTACAAAGAAAATTCATTAGTAGGAACTGCACCAAATGCATCGTATTATCTTTTTATTACAGAAATTGATGCATTTGAAAACCCATTAGAAGAATCTCTTTGGGTGGAAGCGGCTGAAAAAGCAGATGCTTTGGGAGTTGACATTATTACAACTTCTTTAGGATATTTTGGAGAACGCGATAATCCTGATTATAATCATTCTTACAGTGATATGAACGGAACTACGACCTTTATTTCTCGTGGTGCAGAAATTGCTTTCAGCAAAGGAATATTAGTTTTAGCTTCTGCAGGAAATGAAGGAAGTCAACCTGAAAAACACATTGGCGCTCCGGCAGATGCCGTTTCGGTTTTAGCAATAGGTTCGGTTACTGCTACTAAAGTGAAATCAGGATTCAGTTCTATTGGTCCAAGTTACGACGGTAGAATAAAACCTGATATTATGGCGCAAGGAACGGCTTCTGTAGTTTCTGATCCAAATGGTGTTATAGGAACAGCAAACGGAACTTCATTTTCATGTCCGATCATGGCAGGAATGGCGGCTTCATTATGGCAAGCTTTTCCGTCAAAAACAAACAGAGAAATCAAACAGATGATTTTGGCTTCTGCAGATCGATATACAAATCCAGATAATAATTACGGATACGGAATTCCAAATTTTGGAGCTACTTTAAGTGTTGACAGTTTTATAGCCGAAGCGTCTTTTTCGGTATATCCAAACCCGACAAAAAATGAAGTTTCTTTCTCTTTTTTAACTGCAAATAATGCGGCATCAGTAATTATTTATTCTGTATTAGGACAGAAATTAATTGAAGGGAAAATTACTAATTCAAATCCAGCTCTTTCTTTACAGTCACTTCAAAGCGGACTTTATTTTTATAGTTTTGATGCTGATAATCTGCATAAAACAGGAAAGATAATCAAACAATAATTTCTTTTTGATGAATAAAATCACGAAACTTTTCAATATAAAATATCCAATTGTTCAAGGTGGAATGATCTGGAATAGCGGTTATAAATTAGCGTCGGCAGTTAGTAATGCTGGAGGTTTAGGCCTTATTGGAGCAGGATCGATGTATCCAGAAATTTTAAGAGAACACATTCAGAAATGTAAAAAAGCGACTGATAAGCCTTTTGGAGTCAACATTCCGATGTTATATCCAAACATTGAAGAAATTATGAATATTGTGGTTGAAGAAGGTGTGAAAATCGTTTTTACTTCTGCTGGAAACCCGAAAACTTGGACTTCTTTTTTAAAGGAAAAAGGAATTACAGTAGTTCACGTTGTGAGTAGCAGTGTTTTTGCTCTAAAAGCGCAAGAGGCTGGGGTAGATGCAGTTGTAGCTGAAGGTTTTGAGGCAGGCGGTCATAATGGCCGCGAAGAAACAACAACGTTGACTTTGATTCCAATGGTAAAAGAAAAAATTAAGATTCCGTTAATCGCGGCTGGAGGAATTGCAACAGGAAGAGGAATGCTTGCTGCTATGATTTTAGGAGCAGATGGAGTTCAAGTTGGAAGCCGTTTTGCAGCATCGATAGAATCTTCTGCACACAATAACTTTAAAGATACAATAGTTAATACTAAAGAAGGAGGCACACAATTGACTTTGAAAGAATTGGCGCCTGTTCGATTGGTGAAAAATAAATTTTATCAAGATGTCCAGGACTTGTACCAAAAATGTCCGTCAAAAGAAGAATTGGTGCAGCTTTTAGGGAGAGCAAGAGCCAAAAAAGGAATGTTTGAAGGAGATTTGGATGAGGGAGAATTAGAGATTGGTCAGGTTTCAGGATTAATTCATGAAATTTTGCCAGTTGAAGAAATTATTCGACAAATGATTACCGAATTTGAAGTTGCATCCAAAGAAAAGATTACATTTGATTTTTAATTACTGCACGAAATATTTTATGAATTCTTTACGCACCTATATAATATTGCTTTTTTTAGCATTTGGACTTCAACATGTTCAAAGTCAGTCTTATCATTTTAAGACTTCTGGTTTTAGCGTTTTGGAGAAAAATCAAAAAGGAAAATGGGGCGAATGGTCTAATCTTGATTTGGTAAATCTTTCAGTTGTTTTAGATACAAATAAACACAGGATTGTAGTTTATTCTCAGGAAATTCAGCTTTATAGTATTTTAGATTATATTGAAAGAGAAGAAAATGACACCGATATTGTGTATTCTTTTATGTGTAAAGACAATGACGGACGAGAGTGCAAACTATCGATTATAACGCGTAAAAAGCAAGATTATCGTAAACAGCTTTATATTAATTATGACGATCATATTATCGTTTATAATATTATTACGGTTTAATATCTTCCTAAAAACATTAAATCTACACGGAATAAAATCAAGAAAAATAATTCAAATTATTCTTAATAATTTATTTTCCTTCGTGCATACTAACGTATGTGGGGAATTGTTATATTTGATTCGTTAAATTAGTTCTAAGGGTTTTTTATCAAACCTAGGAAAACTGTTTAGCTTTACTAAAATCAAAAAAAACAATTAACCATTCTTGCGTATGAAGAAACTTTACACGTTGTTATTATTTACTTTTTTCGGACTTTTTGCCTCTTATGCGCAAACTATAGACGAAACTTTTGTTCAACCAGTTGCCTACAAAGCAGCAAAAATTTCTGTAATAAAAGAACTTTCTGATGGTAAAATCTTATTAGGAGGAAAAATTGATTTTTATAAAAATAAAAAAGTAAGCAATCTTATTAGATTGAATGCCGATTATTCGCTTGACGAAACTTTTGTTTTTAATGGAGATCTGACATCAGAGATTAAAGATGTTAAAATTCAGAGTAACGGGAATATTATTGTTTTAACTACAAAAGATAATTTAGGGGCTCCAGATTTTTTTAAACTGTATCAACTCGGTACAAATGGAGATATCTTAAATGAAGTAAATACCCTTTTTAATGTTACATCTATAGCTGTTCAAACTGATGATAAAATATTGGTTACGGGCGGATCAATTGGATATTACAGTTATACGAGCTGTTATTTAAATCGTTTTAATAGTGATTTTACTCTTGACGAAACATTTAATAATGACTTAGCATTTAACGGGTCAACAAATACTGTTGCAGTTTCTGGTAATAACATTTATGTTGGAGGTTCGTTTAGTGACATTAGTGGAGTTTCAAAGAACAGTCTTGTAAAGTTGGATTCAAGTGGAAATATTGACAATACATTTGATATTAGCGATAATATAAATGGAAGAGTATTTTCTTTAACCCTTCAAGATGATGGTAAATTATTAATTGGAGGAAATTTTTACAGAATGCTGGGCGGCGAACCTACTTATAATATGTGTAGGTTAAATACTGACGGAACAGTTGACAACACTTTTACTAGCACTTATTCTAACTTTTATGTATCTACAGTTGCAGTAAAAGACTCAGATATATATTTATCATGGTATGAAGCTGCACTATCAACGAGTATTTTAGTAAAACTTAATTCGGACGGATCAGTTAATCAGAATTTTGTGCCTGTGAAATTGAATGAATTTGGTTGTCAATTGTTTACAATGGCAATTGTAAATGATAAAATAATTTATAGCAACTCAGGAAATGTTGGGAATAAATTTGGATTATCAGTAAGCGATTTAAATGGTGCTTCACTTGATTCTTCAGAATTAAAAGCAAGTCAATACGGAAGTTTTGAAAAAGGCGAGTATTTTAATGGAAAATTAGTTGTTAAAGGTGATTTTGTCAAAATTAATGATGTTGAAACTTTTGGAATTGGATTATTGAATGAAAATGGTGCTGTTGATGAGTCTTTTGTACTTCCAAACTATCTTGGAGATATCAAGCAATTTCAGGTTATTGATAATGAAACCATTTTTGTAAGCACAAAAAGTAAATTGCTGAAATTAAATAATGAAGGAGTAATTTTAAAAGATTTTGTATATAAAGATGTTACTGCATTGCTTGGAGTTGAAAAGTTTAAAGTGCTTGACAATGGCAAAATTCTAATTACCGATCAATGGAGTTTAGTTCTTTTAAGCGCAGATGGTGTACAGGAAAAGAATTATATTTTGCAATCTGAAAATTACTATTGGTTTACAGGACTTAATTTTGAGCTTCAGGATGATAAAATTATTGTTGGCGCAATGTATAATGATTTTAGTGCGATACCATATTCGTATAAAATTTTAAGATTTAATATGGATGGTTCACTTGATGAAACATTTACTTTGAACGGTTCAGGTCCAGATACTACAGTTGGAAAAATAAAAGTATTGGATACAGGAGAAATTATTCTTGCAGGAGATTTTTTAAATTTTAATGGAATATCAGTTCCTAATCAAATTGTTAAGCTTTCAAAAGATGGCGAAATGGATCTTCAATTTAATGAAAATCAAAAAGAATCACTAATAGGAAATTCTAGTTATCATGATTACAGAAAAATAGAAGTAGTAGATTCTGTAATTTACATTACTGAGGGTAATGCAAACGTAACTGCAATTAATCTTGACGGAACTTTTGTAAAAGAGTTTGAAATGCCAGTTCAAATGGATCAAATAAGTGATATTGTTGCTCTAGAAGATGCTGCGCCTTCTAATACAGGAAAATTTAAAGCAAATGAAGATCATTATATTTTTGCAATAGGTTCATCAAAAAATACTGCGAATGGAGCATCATCGTTTATTGTTAAAGTAAATGTGGGTAAATCGGGCACATTGTCAACTGATAATCCAACACCAGATAAATTAAAATCAAATGTTCAAATTTATCCTGTGCCTGTAAGCAATACAGCGTATTTATCTTTTTCGAATGCTATTTCTCCAAACAAAGTTGTAATTTATGCAATGAATGGTTCTGAGATATATTCTGCGAAAATAGAAAATGCTGAAAGTGCAGAAATTAATTTGTCAAATTATAAATCAGGAACTTATATTGTAAAACTATTTTCTGATTCAGGAGTTGTGACCAAAAAGATTATCAAAAACTAACTCAAAATAAATTTAATGAAAAGGCCCGAAAATTATATTTTCGGGCCTTTTTTATTTTTTGAAATAAATTATTCTATGTCTTTAATAAACTCATCATATTCTAAATAGAACATTTCTAGAGCATGCATATTTTCGTTGAAAAAATCAAAAATGGCATCCCAATTATTTCTATTGCTAAAACCAACACCAAGTTTTTCCACCCAAATTCTACTGATGGTTTTGCCACTTTCAAGGGTGTGATTTTTTTCAAAAACCAAATCTTTGATAAATTCTTCTTCCAATATACTTTTTAAAGCTTCTAGTTTTTCGAAATACGCATTACGTTTTTCATCGCTTCTTTGTTCGATATCAATTAAAACCTGTGCCTTTTTATTATCTACATAAAATTTAAAAGAGAAATCTTTGATTTTTGTGTCGTAAAGCACCCATTTGCGAGGATATTTTTCGGCAAAAGCTACCCAAAATTCCCTTTTAATTCTTTGTGATTCTTCTCTGCTGTACATTTTTTTAGGCTTTAATTTTAGAAAACTTGCGGTACTGCGTTTTCTGGAGTATATTTATGTTTTATTTGAAAGTACAAAAATAAGCTTTGATTATGAATTTTCAAGACTTTTTGAAATATGTTCCCAATATAATTCCAGTTGAATTGCCCGCAGTAAATGCACACTTAAAAATGGCTCCAAAAGAGCGTATAGAGGGATTAAAAAATCTTGATATTGAATCATTAAATGCTAGAATGGCTGGAGTAATGATGCTTTTTTACCCTAAACAGGAAAAAACGCATCTTGTTTTGATTGTTAGAAATGCTTATGATGGTGTTCATTCAGCTCAAATTGCATTTCCGGGCGGAAAATTTGAAAAAGAAGATCTGAATTTTGAAACAACGGCACTTAGAGAAACACAAGAAGAAGTTGGAATTACAAGTGATAAAATTGAAATAATCAAGCGTTTTTCACCAATGTATATTCCGCCAAGCAACTTTTTAGTACATCCATTTTTAGGAATTGCGAAAGAAGAATTAGCATTTTATCCTGATGTTAGAGAGGTTGCGGGAATCATTGAATTGCCATTGTCCGTTTTTTTAAATGATGAAATAATTATCGAAGCCAGATTATCAACTTCTTACGGAGCAAATATTTTGGTTCCAGCTTTTAATATTCAGAATCATGTCGTCTGGGGAGCCACAGCAATGATTTTGAGTGAATTGAGAGATGTGTTGAAAGCAACTTTCTCGAATGAACTTTAAAAAACTATATTTAACAATTTGATATTCATTTTAATAGAGTATAATTGGAGAAATTGTTTTATAGTGTTGCTAAAAGAATAAATTTTGTATGTTTGCGACCTAACAAAAAAATAAGATAAAATAGTTATGGGATTGTTTAAACGAAATCCTTTTGGGCATATATTATTCATCAAGAAATGGTTGATCCGAATTCTGGGTGCCATGACTCATAGAAGATATAGAGGTTTTAATGAATTGCAGATCGAAGGATCTGAAATTATTAAAACGCTTCCTGATAATAATGTTTTATTTATATCCAATCATCAAACTTATTTTGCAGATGTTGTAGCGATGTTTCATGTCTTTAACGCAAGTTTATCAGGACGTCAAGACACTATTAAGAACATTGGCTATTTATGGCAGCCGAAAATGAATATTTATTATGTTGCAGCAAAAGAAACCATGCAAGCAGGCTTATTGCCGAGAATTCTAGCTTACGTTGGAGCAATTACAGTTGAAAGAACCTGGCGTGCAAAAGGTGTCGATGTGACAGAAAAACGCGAAGTAAACCCGAATGATACGGAAAATATTAGAATAGCACTTTCAGATGGCTGGGTTATTACATTTCCGCAAGGAACAACAAAATCATTTAAGCCTGTTCGTAAAGGGACTGCACATATTATCAAACAGCACAAACCAATTGTAATTCCGATTGTAATTGATGGTTTCCGTCGTTCGTTTGATAAAAAAGGACTTCGAATGAAGAAAAAAGGAATTCTACAATCTTTCATCATCAAAGAACCTCTTGATATTGATTATGAAAATGACACGATCGAAGAAATCGTAGAAAAAGTAGAATACGCTATTGAACAACATCCATCATTCTTAAAAGTTATTCCTGCCGAAGAAATAAAAGCACAAGAAGAACTTAATAGATTAAGACAGTGGGAGTACTAGGGGTTTTAGATTTCAGAGTTTAGATTTTTTGTTTCAAGTTTCAGGTTTCAAGTTTAAAAAAAACTTTGAACCTTTGTAACTCTGTACCTTTGAACCTTCTAAAAATCTATCTTCTTCAACTCTTTATAATTTGCATATAATCTACGTAAAAGTGTTCCGTAAATAATTCTGTAGAAACACCAGAACAACCCGAAGAAACCTAGAATTACAAGAAACAATATCCCAATTGTAACAAACATGGCTTTTCCGTTCATGGCTAATTTTTCTCTAAGAAATTCCATGTCTGGATTGTAGACAAAAGCAATAAAGAAGCTTAAAATAGCCGTTATTACAATCATTCCTAGATTATACCAAACATAATATTGAACTGTTTTACGAGTCTTTAAAATAGCACTCATCAATGATTTTGTGGCTATCGTGGTCGAAATTGTTTTGTAGTTTTTGTAGAAAATGTAAACAAAAATTAGAACTACAATATAATTGAAATAGGTTAGAAATTCTAATGCCATTACAATTTCAGGATGATTCATTTTGCGCAAAACATCATCCGTATTGATAAATAAGTTTGAAAAAGTCCAAAACGAAATTTCCAAAATACTGATAATTAAAATCCATTTTACAATTGAAGATGATTTTTTATGAATCATCCTATAGATTTCAGTTTCAGAAATTTGTTGAAAAGAACCTGAGTTCTTTTGCCAGTCTTTTTTTAGTAAATCCAGTTCTTTCATAATAATTTTTAAGGATTTAGTATTTTTTTAAGTTTCCCTTTAATTCTGTTCATTTTCACGCGCGCATTCACTTCACTGATTCCTAAGGTTTCAGCTATTTCTTGATAATCTTTGTCTTCTAAATACATAAAAACTAATGCTTTTTCGATGTCATTCAGTTGGTAAACTGCTTTATACATCAGTTTAATCTGTTCTTCCTCTTCATAATTGTAGTCAACATCTTTTACAAAATGCTGATGGTTTTCGTAATCTACGGTAGAAATAGTTCTTTTGGTTTTGCGGTATAGTGTAATCGCGGTATTTAAAGCAACGCGATAAGTCCAGGTCGAAAATTTACTGTCTCCTCTAAATTTTGGATAAGCTTTCCAAAGCTGGATCGTAATTTCCTGAAATAAATCTTTATGAGCGTCTTCTCCAGCAGTATACAACCTACAAATCTTGTGGATTATATTCTGATTTGCCTGCAATTGCGCAACAAATGACTGTTCTAGATTTTCGCTCATAAAAGTATTAGTAGTTATGAAATCATTTTTGTTACAGTTGTACTAAAGTTTTCTTGTTTTATAATAATTAATCATCAAATCTAAAAACTTGCTGTAACTTTCCATTCCGTCTTTTTGATTGTTTGATTTTAAAAATTTGTCATAAAGAAAATAAAAACCATCATCTAGAAAACTATCATACTTTTTACTAAAATCCTGACTTTCTTTGAAGTTTTTTAAAATTCCTGTATGAATTGATTTCTTTAAATGATTAAAAATTTTCTCGTTTTTAAACTTCCAGATTCGTAGACAATAATGTAAAGTAAAACTATAACCAGCATATTTGTAATATAGATTGTCATTTTTTAATGAGGCAAGAACACTAATAAAATTACACTCATTTTCGCTGGCAAAACCGATTTGATGAGCCATTTCGTGTGCTGTGGTTTGCGGAAAATTGTACATTGGAAGCAAATTATTAATTTGAGCTTCGTTTGTAAACGGATTTAAATAACCTCCAAATCCCATGTAAGATAATGGAGTGCTAAATAATGATTTTTTTACGCTTAATGTCTCGTATTTAAAATAAGGATATTCTTTTGCTAGATTATCATAACCATTCAAAATCATATCGAATGAAACTGCCTGAGA
Source organism: Flavobacterium sp. SH_e (assembly GCF_025717045.1). Taxonomy (GTDB): domain Bacteria; phylum Bacteroidota; class Bacteroidia; order Flavobacteriales; family Flavobacteriaceae; genus Flavobacterium. The sequence continues at coordinate 323,051 of NZ_JAOVZN010000008.1, read as the reverse complement.
GTAAGGGAAAATAATTTTTGAAGTATCATTTTTAGTGATAGCAAATTGGATTTCGTTGGTTTTGGCGATTAATCTTTTTGTAAAAGCATAAAAATCAGCATCAGAATATTCTCTTTTGATTTCCATTTTTTCAGAAAGAGGCTCGCGATAATAATTGAAAGCCCAAAGCAGATGAAAGAAAAAATAAAACACTGAGACTTTACTCAATATTTTTAGAACGTGATTCTTCCAATCTGTTTTCCATGTTTTTCTGATGTTCCAAAACCAACTTATAATGGCTAAAATTAGAAAAGCATAAATGCAATCGCCAAGCGAAAAAGGAATTTTTCCTAAACCTATTCTTAAAAAATGAGAAATTCTAAGGAAGATATTATTGCTGTAAAACCCTTCGACATAATCAGGAAAATATCTCAGGATTCTTAAAAAGATAATCTGAACTAAAAGAAATAATGGAAGTATATATTTTTGTTTCACAATTAAAAATTTGGATACGTAAATATAATTACAAATTTGAGTGATTAAAAAAAGTTTGCCCCGAATTGCACGAATTTTCACTAATTACAAACTTTATCCATTTTAGAGGCATTATAATTTGTGCTAATTGGTGAAATTCGTGGCAAAAAAAGCAATTAAACTTTGTAACTTTGAAGCTCTTAATTGTTAAACGTCAAACAAAATATAATGAGTCAAGAAGTAAGAAATCTGGAGCCAAAAGCACTTTGGAATAAATTCGCAGATCTAAATGCCGTTCCTCGTCCGTCAAAAAAAGAAGAACGTGTAATTGAGTTTATGAAGAACTTTGGAAACAGCTTAGGTTTAGAAACTTTTGAAGATGAGATCAGAAACGTAATCATCAGAAAACCAGCTACACCAGGAATGGAAAACCGTAAACCAATCGTAATGCAAGGGCATTTGGATATGGTACACCAAAAAAATGCAGATACAGTTTTCGATTTTGATACACAAGGAATCGATATGTATGTTGACGGTGACTGGGTTCGTGCGCGAGGTACAACTCTTGGAGCTGACAATGGGTTAGGAGTGGCGACTATTATGGCAATCCTGGAAAGTAAAGATATTCCGCATCCTGCAATTGAAGCTTTATTTACTGTTGACGAAGAAACAGGAATGACTGGCGCTTTAAACTTAAAAGGTGGAATTTTGCAAGGTCAGATTTTATTGAATTTGGATACAGAAGAGGATGATGAAATTGATATTGGTTGTGCTGGAGGAATTGATGTTACAGCTACAAGAACCTATCATGAAGAAGAAGTTCCAGATGGTTCTGTTGGCTATACTATTACAGTAAAAGGCTTAAACGGGGGGCATTCAGGAATGGATATTCATAAAGGTTTAGGAAATGCAAATAAAATCATGAACCGTTTATTATTTGATGCATTTGAAAACTTTGGTTTACAGATCGTTGAAATTAACGGTGGAAGTCTTAGAAATGCAATTCCAAGAGAAAGTGTTGCTAAAGTGATTATTTCTCAAATGTTTGATGAAGCTTATGTTTATGATATGCAGGAAATTATTTCTGACATCAAAGCAGAATATAAAACAACTGAGCCAAACTTATCGATTGAAATCGTAAAAGGTGATTTGCCTGAAAAAGTGATGGATTTAGGAGTTCAAGAAGGTATTATCAGAGCGATCTATGCTGCGCAAAATGGAGTGTATAAAATGAGTGCTGATATGGCAGATTTGGTTGAAACTTCAAATAATATTGCTCGTGTTGTTATTAAAGACGGAGAGATATTAGTAGGATGTTTAACGCGTTCTTCTGTTGAATCTTCAAAATTTGATTTGGCTAATTCGTTACGTTCTGCTTTTGAATTAGTAGGATGCGAAGTTGAACTTTCGGGTTCTTATCCAGGATGGACGCCAAACGTAAACTCTGAAATTTTAGAAGTTTTAAAAGAGATCTACGAAAAGCAAAACGGAGAACAACCAAAAGTTGTGGCTTGCCACGCAGGTTTAGAATGCGGAATTTTAGGAACGAACTATCCTGATATGGATATGATTTCTTTCGGACCAACAATTCATGGAGCGCATTCTCCAGATGAAAGAGCAAGTATTTCTTCTGCTCAAAAATATTGGAAATTTGTTCTTGAGATCTTAGAGAATATTCCAGTTAAATAAAATAGTTTTCAGTCACAGTCTCAGTATTCAGTTTGACACAACTGTAAACTGAGACCGTAAACTGCGACTATAAAAAAATCCCCAATTGAAAAATTGGGGATTTTTTTATAGTAAAATATTAATTTCTTTTCAAAACTTTATACTGTTCGTAACAAGCGCTAATTGCATCCATAATCTGAAGATCATTTGCAGTTTGAATGAATGAATCAGAGTAGTTGCATCGATGCATAATTTCAGGAATTTCGTCTTTGCTGATTCCTAATAATACTGCAACCGTTTCACGATCGTATTTTGATTCTAAAAGTGTTCGGACAGTGTCGTCTTTCTTCATTTCCTTCAGCTTCTTGAGTTCTTTACCATTTTTTCCAAAGAAATTATAAAGCATATCGGCGGGATTAAAAATCGAGCCGAGGACTTTTCCAAAAGCATTTGGTGCATATTCTCCTGCTTCATAACCTTGCGTAAGACCTGAAATGCTATATCGGTAGTTTTCTTTTGTTGGAATTAACTTAGAGTCAATCTCAAGATATCCAGTCAGGGAAAAAGGAGCAATAACAACTTCTTCCAAAGCAATTGCTTTTTCTGTAAGCTGAATTCTCGTCACTTTATTTTTAATCCAGTCATTTGTGACTCTGATTCTTAATGATTGAAATCCAAGAATAGAAAAATGAAGTGTATCGTTGACTTGTACGTCAATTTCAAAATATCCTTTTTCGTCAGATTTTGCACCACGGACTTTATTGGTGTTAATGATGTTTACGCCTGCAAGAGGTTGTTTGCTGTCATCGTTGATAACGTAACCTGAAACTCTTTGTGGAACTGTTGGTTGTGTATCTTGCGTATCTTGCGCAAATCCAAAGTTAGCGAGAAGTGTAAAAAAGAAAACTGCGAAATATTTCATATCCTGATTTAAAGCTCTAAAAGTAGTAAATCGGGATTAAATATTTTGCAGTCTATGAATTTAATTATAAGAAAATTAACAAAGGCTATAGTATTGCTTTTTTGAATTGCAAAACTCATTTAAAGCGAATGAATTCTTGTGTAAAAAAAATCCCAAGTTCCAGTTGTGTTTGGAATTTGGGATTTTGTATTTTAAGAAATTGAATTATTAATCTCTTCTAGATCTTCTTGGTCTTGAGCTGTCGCCAAAGTTTTCTGAACGTCTTGGAGCTCTATCAGAACCTCCATTTTCGTTTCTTGGAGCAGAACTTCTAAAACCGCCTTCTCTTCTTGAAGATGAATTTCTGTCGCTTCTGAAACCTCCATCACGAGATCCGCCTTCGCGTGAACCTCCGTCTCTAGAAGAATTTCTATCACTTCTAAATCCGCCTTCACGTCTTGGAGCGAAGTTTCCATCTCTTCTGTTAGAATCACGTCTTCCTCCACGGTTGTTGTGGTCGCGTCTTCCTCCACCATCATTTTTAGAAATCTCAACATTGATACGACGACCTTCTAATTGTACGTTGTTTAAAACGTCCATTACTTTGTCAGTATGTTGTGGATCTGTGTTAAAGAAAGAGAAACCTTCTTTTACATCAACTTTAAAGATATCATCACGACCTAAGTCTAATGTTTCTTTCAAGTAATCTTTTAATGACATCCAGTCGAAGTTGTCTCTAGAACCAATATTTACGAAATAACGAACAGCTCCGTTATTGTTGAATTCTCTTGGCTCAGAATCTCCTCTTTCACGTCTTTCACCACCAGAAACAGAAATATCTCTGTTCTTTTTGTAGTAAGCAATAAAACGGTTAAATTCTACTGATACCATTTTCTTAATCAATTCTTCTTTAGATAAATCTTCAAGAACGTTGTTGATTGCTGGTAAATAGTTGTCAATTTCGTGATCAACTTCAGTATCTTTAATTTTGTTTGCTAAGTGCAATAATTGAATTTCGCAGATTTCGATTCCAGATGGAATAGATTTTTCTTCGAATTTTTGTTTGATGATTCTCTCAATAGAAGAAATTTTACGTAACTCACTTTTTGTAACGATTACAATAGAAGTACCTAATTTTCCAGCTCTACCAGTACGGCCAGAACGGTGGTTGTACGTTTCAATTTCGTCAGGTAATTGATAGTTAACAACGTGAGTTACGTTATCAACGTCAATACCACGTGCAGCAACGTCAGTAGCAACAAGCATCTGAATTTGTCTTCCACGGAAAGATTTCATTACGCCATCACGTTGTGCTTGAGATAAATCTCCGTGTAACGCAGCAGCACTATATCCATCTTCAATTAACTTCTCAGCGATAGCTTGCGTGTCTCTTTTTGTACGACAGAAAACTACAGAGAAAATATCTGGATTAGCATCAGCTAAACGTTTTAAAGCTTCGTAACGGTCACGAGCATTTACTAAGTAAAATTCGTGAGAAACTGTAGATGAACCTGAGTTTTTAGTTCCAACAGTAATTTCTAATGGTTCGCTCATGAATTGTTTTGCAATTCTAGCAACCTCTTGTGGCATTGTTGCAGAGAACAACCATGTGCTTTTTTCATCTGGAGTGTCTGATAAAATAGATACAATGTCATCATAGAACCCCATGTTTAACATTTCATCAGCCTCATCAAGAACACAGTAATCTATGTTTTTAATGTTTACTAAACCTCTGTTAATCATGTCTTGCATTCTTCCTGGAGTTGCCACAATAATTTGTGCACCTCTCTTTATTTCTCTTGCTTGTTCTGTTATACTAGCTCCTCCGTAAACTGCTACCACATTAATACCTTTTTCGTATTTTGAGTAGTTTTTAAGTTCGTTAGTAATCTGTAAACATAACTCGCGTGTTGGCGATAAAACTAATGCTTGTGTATTTCTGTTGTCGGCATCAATTTTTTGAATTAGCGGAAAACCGAAAGCTGCCGTTTTCCCTGTCCCTGTTTGAGCCAACGCAACCATATCCGTGTCTTTTTCCAATAATAGGGGAATCGCCTTTTCCTGTACCTCTGACGGATTTTCAAATCCTAGATCTAAAATCGCCTTCAGTAACGATTCATTCAATCCTAATTGTTCAAATTTATTCATATGTGTTTTAAAATAGGGTGCAAAATTACTGCTAATTATTCAGATAAACTAATGCAATTTTAAGAATTATGTATTTCTTATGATTTGATTATCAAAAAGTTACGTTTTTGTTGAAATAAATTTTTCTATTAAATGAAGAAAAATGCAAAAAAACACGTCGGAAAATGTAAAATTTAGCTACTAAAATGTTGTATTTTAAACAATTATTTTGTGGTGCTCAGAAAATCAATGAGTTGCTTTACTGCTTTTCCACGATGACCTATAGTGTTTTTGGTCTCTAACGGCAATTCGGCAAAGGTTTTGTCAAAGTTTTCAGGTTTAAAAACCGGATCGTATCCAAATCCGTTTGTTCCTGTTTTAGTTAAAGTGATTTCTCCTTTAGCAATTCCAGTAAATAGATATTGTTTTCCTTTAAGGTTTAAAGTGATAACGGTCTTGAACTGAGCGCTTCTGTTTTCTTTGTTTTTTAATGCTTCCAGCAATTTATTCATATTATCATCAGCATTTTTTTGTTCGCCGGCATAACGAGCAGAATAGACGCCAGGTTCGCCATTTAAAGCATTTACTTCTAAACCTGTGTCGTCTGCAAAACAATCATAACCATATTTTTGAGTAACATAGTCTGCTTTTAAAATCGCATTTCCTTCAATTGTATCAGCTGTTTCTGGAATATCTTCTAAACAATTAATATCTTCTAAACTTAATATTTTGATGCTTTCAGGAAGCATACTTTGAATTTCGGCAATTTTATTTTTGTTGTTTGAAGCGAAAACGAGTTTCATAAAATTAATGTTTTTAAATGATTTCAACACAAATTTAGAATTCTTATATTTGATATGTAGCCTAAAAGTAAAATAAATGCAATTATCGGTTTTATATAAAAAAATCCTGCCTTTTGTAAAGCCCTACAGAAAAATGGTAATTGCAACTTTACTGTTAACTTTCTTGGGGTCGTTTGCAGCACAGGTAAATGCTGTGATTTTAAAATATACTGTAGATACGATAAATAATTTAATGGTAGCGCATGAACCTCTCTCAAAAGGATTTCATTTACTCGGAATTATTAGTATTGTGTTGTTAACTAAAGAATTGGTTAATTCGGTTGTGCAATTTGGGCAGAAATTTTATGGCGAAAAGCTCCGTATTTTCATTACGCGTGACATTTCTCAAACCATAGTAGAAAAAATTCTAAGCTACCGAATGGAGTTTTATACTTCGGATGAAAATGAAAGTGGAAAACTTCAAACTAGAATTGATGCGGGGATTAGCAGTTTAACACGTTTGGTTCAAAACTTTTTTATTGATATTCTGCCATTATTCGCAAACGCTTTTGTGGCTTTAGTAATTATGTTTTATGCTAATGTTTATGTGGGTTTGGTAAGTTTATGCATTATTCCAATTTACTTTTACATCAGTCAATTACAGGCGACTAGATTAAGCGGATTCCGACGAAGAATGCGTAAGTATCGCGAAACTAAAAACAACGGAATCATCAGTTTAATTGAATCGATAACGGTAATTAAATCCTTTGTACGCGAATCAACAGAAGCAGATCGTCATGAAAAGATACAATTTGAAATGACCGAAAATCAGCTGGAAACCAGAAAGACTAGTTTTATTTTTGAAAGCATTAAAAGTTTTGTCGAGCAGATAGGAGTAGTAATTATCATTATCCTGACCGCTTATTTCGTTTTAAATAATCAAATGACAATTGGAGCCATTATGTTTCATATAATGTTGTTTAATAATGTTTCGTCGCCAATTAGACAATTGCATCGCATTTATGATGAAGTAAACGACGCTTTGATTTATTCGGAAGGGTTCTTTGATATTTTAGAAGCAGAGCATGAAACAGAAACTAGCGGTAATTATATCCCAGAAAAAATTGTTGGATTAATAGAAGTGAAAAATGTAGATTTCGTATATCCAAATGGAACTCAAGCACTTTATGATATTAATTTTATAGTAAAACCAAATGAAACCACAGCTTTGGTGGGATTAAGCGGAGCTGGAAAAAGTACGATTATTAATTTATTGGATAAATTCTACTTGCCCTCGTCAGGTCAGATATTTTTGGATGGAGTTGATTTGATTGAATACAATACAGATTTTCTGCGTAAAAATATTGGCTTGGTACTTCAGAAGAATCACATTTTTAAAGGTACAATTGCAGAGAATATTTTATACGGAAAACCTGAAGCTTCGCAAGAAGAAGTTATTGAAGCCGCAAAACAAGCTTATATTCACGAACAAGTTATTCAACTGCCAAAAGGTTACGATTCTGATGCACATTTGCTTTCAGGCGGACAACAACAAAGAATTGCAATTGCGAGATTATTTCTCAAAAATCCACCAATCATTTTCCTCGATGAACCAACGGCAAGTTTGGATGCTATAGCAACAGAACAAATTAAAAAGTCTTTAGATGCTATCAAAAAAGATCGAACTGTAATTATAATATCCCACAGTATTTCTCAGATTATTGATGCTTCTAATATTATCGTTTTAGAAAAGGGGAAATGTGTAGAAAAAGGAACTCACGATGAATTATATGATAATAAAGGAACATATCATCAAATATTCATGGCGATGGCCAATAGTTTGAATATTGATAAAATTACACAGACTTTCGATTGAAAAAATTTAAAACAATTTGCTCTAAAATGAAAGCTGAAAAAGTTCCAAAAGTGTAAGCCAAGATATCCGACCATAAAAATCCCTGACCTAAAACATATCTTCCAAAAAGTGTTTTTCTGATTTCAATCATCCATTCGCCTTGATACAGTTGTAAAAACTCAATTCCGTAACAAATCAATAAAGAAAGCAACGCAATTCCGAAAGCATTTTTAAACGGAAGAAATATTCGAACTAAAAAATAAATCATAACAGCATATAGGAAATCTCCAATCCATAATGGAATAAAAGATGTTTTTCTTGAAAGGATTCCGAAGAAAATTATGCTTAGAAAAATTGCGAAATAGTAGATTCTGGTTTTGTTCAAGTTGAGATGGGGTTTTAGTTAAAGCAAATTTATATGAAATTTTTAAAAGAAATTAAGCCTCGTTTGTCATTCCGAGGAACGAGGAATCACACTAGAAATTTCATAGTGAAATTCTCCAATCTTTGTCGAATACTTGTGTGATTCCTCGTTCCTCGGAATGACAAACTAGATCGAAGGTTTTAGAATAAGGTAATCAATAATACATTTTTAGGTGTCAAAAAATACAAAACCAAAATAGATTTATTTTATTTCATAAATTTATCGATTAAACAAACTATCGACCACATGAATACAAAATTTTTCACCCTGATTGCCGCATTGTTTCTTTTAGGAAATCAAGGTTATTCTCAAAAAGACAAAACGTTTAACATAAAAAAACAGCTAGATTATTGCGCAGAGCAAGCTTCTAAAACACTACAGGTGATTCCAAATGATGGAACTTCGCCTAGAACAATTCCCAATGGAAGTAAGGAATGGAAATTTGTAGGCTACAAAGATTGGACAAGCGGATTTTGGCCTGGAGAATTATGGTTTTTGTACGAAGCAACAAAAGATAAAAAATGGGAAAAAGAAGCTGATAAATTCAGTCGTTTTTTAACGCCTTTATCAGTCACTAAAGCCGCAGACCATGATTTGGGATTTCAGGTTTTCAATAGTTTCGGAAACGGATATCGATTAACAAAAAACAAAGAGTATAAAGAAATTATTCTTAAAACCGCAGATACACTTGCAACACTTTTTAATCCAAAAGTAGGAACAATCCAATCTTGGCCCCACAATAAAATGGGCGGTCATAATACGATTATCGACAATATGATGAATTTGGAGCTTTTGTTTTGGGCTTCAAAAAACGGAGGGAACAAAAAACTATATGATATTGCTGTAAAACATGCCGAAACCACAATGGCGAATCATTTTAGACCAGATAACACTTCTTATCATGTTATAATTTACGATTTCGAAACCGGAAAAAAAATAAAAGGAAGAACAGCGCAAGGGTATAGCGACGATAGTATGTGGGCACGTGGTCAGGCATGGGCAATTTATGGTTTTACAATGACGTATAGAGAAACAAAAGACACTAATTTTTTAGATTTTGCTCATAAGCTAGCAAGAGTTTATTTGGATAAATTAACAACAGAAGATCTGATTCCGTATTGGGATTTTAATGCGCCAAATATTCCTAATGAACCTCGAGATGCTTCTGCAGCAGCAATCGTTTCTTCGGCACTTTTAGAATTAAGTTCGTACACAAAAGATAAGAATTTAAAAGCTGAATACCTAACAAAAGCTAAAAAGATGATTATGTCGCTTTCAGATCACTATCAAAGTCGTGATGTTAATTCAGCGTTTTTATTGCATTCTACAGGTCATAAACCTGCAGGAAGTGAAATAGATTGTTCTATAAATTACGCAGATTATTACTATCTTGAGGCATTATTAAGACTTCAGAAATTAAAATAAAAAATTATGCTAAAGAAAATAAGCCAAATTGCCTTTGCAATAATGATGGTGTTAATGCTTATAAGCTGTAAAAACACCAAACAAAAACTCCAAGAATATGTTGTTACATATAATAAATCAATTGCTCCAAGTTTTAGGGCAGAAAATGTAACAATTACGACTGCAAGAGGTTATATCAATGACGATAAAATTGAACTGCGATTTGAGACAGATTTAGAGCAAAATGAAGCTAATAAATCGGCGTCTGTAATTTCTTTTCCTAAGTTGATAAAATTGATGATTGATAAAGATCAGATTCCAAGACAATTAATTGAAGAAGGAGTTCGATTTGATGTTTATTTTCTAGCAAATGATAATACAGTTTTAGATAAAGAAGTGCTCACTGGCGAATCTCTAAAAGATTTTTTGAAATAACAGATTTAGTTTTTTTTTTTAAACAAATCATTTTAATTCTTACATATTAGAAGTCTCTTTATAATTTATTTAAAGAGGCTTTTTTTGTGTTTATGGCTAAAAATTAAGTATAAAATAGACGTTTTTATTCTTACAAATATTTGTTTTTTTTGAGGGGGTAATAGGCTTGTATTCAGAGAATTGTATATGCGTTTTCTGTAATTGAATGTTGTTTTTTTGTTGTGAATTAGTTATGTTTGAGTTAAAAATAACTATTAAAACCAAAAATTTATGAAAAAAATTACCCAAATCGCATTTGCGTTTGCTTTTGCATTATTTTTAATTAGCTGTAAAAATACCAAGCAGAAAATTCAGGAACACGTAAGTAATTACAATAATTCATCTTCGATAAAAGGGAATGGTATTACTAGTACAACAGCAAAAGCTTTTCTAAACGATAATAAGATTGAAATTAGAATCGAAACCAATTTAGAAGAAAATGATGCAAATAAATTAGCCTACAAAGAATCTTTTCCTGCTTTATTGAAAGACATGATTAAGAACGATCAAATTTCTCCATCTCTTATCGCAGAAGGAGTGAAGTTTGATGTTTATTTCTTGGCTTATAACAATGTTATTTTAGCTCAGCAATTAGTTGATCAGGAAGAATTAGCGGTTTTAGAAGGAACCTCTGAACCAAACAAGGAAACAGCAAAATTATAATTGAAATATGGATTTTAAATGAAAAGCCTCTTCTTACGAAGAGGCTTTTTGTTATGAGAATTGAGTAACGTTTGTCAAGTTATCTGGGAAATACTGATCAGATAAATTGGCAAATTCATCACCTCGCATGAAAATATTGATATCTACATCTGCGAAGCTGCTTTTTCCTGCAGCTGCTAAAAGCTCATTTGCAGCGTGAAGCGTATTTTTATGAAAGTGATATACGCGTTCTGATTTGTCAGTAACAACTAGACCTTTCATAAGCATTTTGTTTTGAGTGGCAACTCCAGTTGGACATTCGTTGTTATGACATCTTAAAGCCTGAATGCATCCAAGAGAAAACATAAATCCACGGGCGCTGTTACACATATCCGCACCCAATGCAATTGCATGTAAAATAGAATAACCAGAAATAATTTTTCCGCTTCCAATGATTCGCATTTTATCACGAATACCTAAACGCACCAAAGTTTTATTGACAAAAATTAATGCCGGTTCAAAAGGCATTCCAACTCCATCTGCAAATTCAAGCGGAGCAGCGCCAGTTCCACCTTCAGCACCATCAACGGTAATGAAATCTGGATAGATATCTTCATTAATCATTTCCTGACAGATGGCTTCAAATTCAGCAGTATTTCCAATACACAATTTAAATCCGATTGGTTTTCCGTTAGATAAATCACGTAATTGTTTAATAAAATGGACTAATCCCTTAGCATCAGAAAAAGCGTGATGTCCAGGTGGAGAAAGAATCATTGTGTGTGGTACAACACCTCTAATTTTAGCAATTTGTTCTGTGTTTTTTTTAGCAGGAAGAACACCTCCATGACCGGGTTTTGCTCCTTGTGAAAGCTTAATTTCGATCATTTTTACATTTGGAAGATTGGCTTTTTCTTTGAAGTTTTCTGGACTGAAATTTCCTTCCGCATCACGGCAACCAAAATATCCAGTTCCAATTTGCCAAGTAATATCTCCGCCTCCAGCAAGATGAAATTCAGTTAATCCGCCTTCTCCTGTATTTTGGTAGAAATTTCCTTTTTTTGCACCAATATTAATGGCACGAACGGCGTGTTCACTCAACGAACCAAAACTCATTGCCGAAACATTAAATAAAGAAGCTGAATAAGGTTGTTTACAATCTTTTCCGCCTACTAAAACGCGAGGCAATTCGTCGTTTACTTTTGCAGGGAAAATAGAATGTTTGATCCCTTCGTAATTTTCTGTATTTAAGTTTAACTGAGTTCCAAAAGGCGTGCTCGAATCAATATTTTTTGCTCTTTGATATACCAATGAACGTTGGTTTCTAGAAAAAGGCTTTCCATCTGTAGATCTTTCGATAAAATATTGCTGAATCTCAGGTGCAATCATCTCAAACAAATATCTGAAATAACCCAAAACTGGAAAGTTTCGTAAAATAGCGTGTTTTTCTTGGAGAGCATTGTAGATTCCAACAACTAATAATATAGGTAGAATAATAATTAATAAAAATCCGCGCTCGGTGTAATAATAAATTGCGGCAACAAGTACAAACAATAAGAATCCGTAAATAAAGAATTTTTTTCTCATGTTTTAAAAAAATTAAATAGGTAATAAATGCGATAATTAGTTGAATCTTAAACGTACATAAACGTGTTTGATTCCTTTTTTGTCTGATTCTCTTTCGTCAATTTCCAAAATATCAGTTAACGATTTCAGCATTGGAGTCAGTTTAGAAAAACCATAATTTCGAGGGTCAAATTCAGGTTTTTTCTTCACGATTAAGTTCCCGACATCTCCAAGAAATGCCCAGCCATCATCATCTTCAATATCTTCAATCGTAGATTCGATAAGCTCAATGGTTTGTTTGTCAATTTTATGAAGTGCTTTTTCAGCAGGTTTTTCAACCGGTTTTTTGGTATCTGCGGCTACAGCTTTTGGCTTTTTCTTTTGCGTTGCGCCATCCAAAACTTCAATATAAATAAATCGGTCGCAGGCTACAATGAAGGAGTTTGGTGTTTTCTTTTCTCCGATTCCAATTACTTTCATTCCTGATTCACGAAGTCTTACGGCAAGTCTTGTAAAATCACTATCGCTGGAAACAATACAGAAGCCGTCTAATTTGCCCGAATAAAGCAAATCCATTGCATCAATAATAAGAGCAGAATCTGAGGAATTTTTTCCAACCGTATAACTGTATTGCTGAATAGGAGTAATGGCATGCTCTAATAAAACAGCTTTCCAGCCATTTGCATTTGGCTTTGTCCAATCGGCATAAATCCTTTTCGTCGTTGGTGTTCCTAATTTTGCAATTTCTTCCATCATGCCTTTTACATTGCTATATGGCACATTGTCTGCATCAATAAGAACTGCCAGTTTTAAATCTTTTGAATTGCTTAAAGGCATTTGTTAAATATTTAAAATTTAATACTCTCAAAGTTAAAATTAAAATTGGTTTTTATAAGAATTGAGTGATGAATATGTGTAATCATTGGCACTAATTAGTTTCATTATAAATAATATTTGGTCTTTGTAAAAATAATTAAAGATAAATTTGTCTTTTATTTAAAACCTTTCTATCTTTGTCTAGAATTAATTAAGGATGTATGTTTTCAAAAGCGTGTGAATACGGAATTAGAGCTTCAATATTTATTGCAACAAAATCTTCTAAAGGAATAAGAGTTGGAATAAAAGATGTTGCGAAAGAAATAGATTCTCCCGAGCCATTTACGGCCAAGATCATGCAGATTTTGACTAAAAGCGGAATCATACATTCTGCAAAAGGAGTTGGAGGTGGTTTTGAAGTTTCTAATGAAGCGGTAAAAAACATAAAGTTAATTCAGATTGTAGATGCCATCGACGGAAATAAAATTTACAGCGGGTGTGGAATCGGATTAAAAGAATGTTCAGAAGAGCATCCGTGTCCAGTTCATCATGAGTTTAAAAAAATACGCGGACTTCTTTTAGAAATGCTAACCAAAACGACTTTAGAGCAATTGGCTACAGATGTAAAATCAGGCGATTTTTTCCTAAAAACATTAAACATAAACGAATAATATTTTAATAAATTATCTTAAAAATGAACACAAAAACCAAAATTTCGATACTAATCCTTATGGGATTTTTAGCAGTTACTTCTTGCGGAAAAAAAGAAACAGTTCCTGCCGATCAAACAGAAACAACTGAGCCATCTACAGAAGGAGAAGCTGCTCCAGTAACGCCAGCTGCTGAGGAAAATGTATTAGTTATTGAAGGAAATGATCAAATGCAATTTAATGTAAATGAATTAAAAGCTGTTGCTGGAAAACCAATCAAATTGACTTTGAAACACGTTGGAAAAATTCCGAAAGAAGCAATGGGACACAATTTAGTGATTTTACAAGAAGGAACAGATCAAGCAGCTTTTGCTTTGAAAGCTAATGACGCAAAAGCAACTGATTATATTCCAGAATCTGAAAAAGCTTCAATCATTGCACACACTAAATTAATTGGTGGTGGAGAAGAAGATACAATCGAGTTTACAATTGACAAAAAAGGATCATACCCATTTATTTGCTCTTTCCCTGGTCACGTGGCTATGATGAAAGGCGTATTAATTGTTGAGTAAATAATATAAACTCCAAATACTAAAATAGATTTGGAGTTTTTTTTAAAATTAATAAAAGATAAAATTGTCTTTTATTTATAAAATTTCCCCCAAAGAAATGAAAAGAGAAAAAAAATTATGGATAGTATTTGCATTGGTAATGAGTATTTCATTTGCCGTGCTTGGTTATTATGGATATGAAATTTATCAGCAGGCACCGCCAGTTCCGAAAGAGATTATTTCAGATTCTGGAAAAGTTGTTTTTAGCGAAAGCGAAATTAGAGACGGACAAAATATCTGGCAAAGTATAGGAGGTCAGGAAGTGGGATCTATCTGGGGACACGGAGCCTATGTGGCCCCAGATTGGACCGCAGATTGGCTACACAGAGAAGCCATTTTTATATTGAATATTTATGCTCAAAAGGATTTTAATAAAAAGTATGAGGAATTAGATGCCGAAAAACAATCGGCTCTAAAAGTTCGTTTGCAGAAAGATTTAAGAACAAATCGCTACGATGCTGAAACAGGTGTGCTTACTATTTCAGAAAACCGTTTAGCAGCGATTGAAAATCTAAGTGAATATTATAAAGGTCTTTTTACGAATGATCCAAAATTCGATAAACTGAGAGAAGAATATGCAATTCCGAAAAATTCTATTACAGATGTAGAGAGAATGCATAAAATGAATGCCTTTTTCTTCTGGGCAACATGGGCAACAGTTACCAATCGTCCTGATAATACCATTTCATACACACACAACTGGCCGTCAGATGAATTGGTTGGAAATACTGCCACAACAGAACTTTTAGCTTGGTCTGGAGTAAGTATTATTTTATTGATTTTGAGTGTTGGAATTTTAGTTTTCTATCATGCAAAATCGGGTGAAGAAGAAGAATTTCCATTGCCAAAAGAAGATCCGCTTATTAAGCAAGGAAAAACCAAATCTATGGGATTGGTAACCAAATATTTCTGGATTGTGAGTTTGCTTATGGTTTTACAAATGGTCTTCGGAATCATCACGGCACACTACGGAGTGGAAGGAAATGGTTTGTATGGAATCCCGATTGATAAAATTCTGCCTTATGCCGTAACACGTACATGGCACACGCAGTTAGCAATTTTTTGGATTGCAACGGCTTGGCTAGCAACAGGATTGTATATCGCTCCAGCAGTTTCGGGTAAAGATCCTAAATTTCAATGTTTTGGAATTAATTTCTTGTTTATTGCTTTGCTGATTATTGTTTTAGGTTCAATGGCTGGACAATGGTTTGGTGTAATGCAGAAACTGAATTTAGTTCAAAACTTTTGGTTTGGTCATCAAGGTTACGAATATGTTGATTTAGGCCGTTTCTGGCAGATTTTCCTTTTAGTTGGACTGTTTTTATGGCTGGCTTTAATGGTTCGTCCGTTACTTCCAGTTTTAAAGAAAAAAACAGAAGAGAAAAACCTAATCATTTTGTTCTTAGTTTCTTGTACTGCAATTGCCATGTTTTACGGAGCGGGATTAATGTGGGGAAGACAAACCAATTTAGCCATCGCCGAATATTGGAGATGGTGGGTAGTGCACCTTTGGGTTGAAGGATTTTTTGAAGTATTTGCAACAGTTGTGATTGCGTTTTTATTTGTTCGCTTGGGATTATTAAAAACGAAAACAGCGACTTTAAATGTACTTTTTGCAACTATTATTTTCATGTCTGGAGGTATTTTAGGAACATTTCACCACTTGTATTTTTCAGGAACACCAACGGCAATTATGGCTTTAGGAGCAACGTTTAGTGCATTAGAAGTTGTGCCTTTAACTTTAATAGGATTTGAAGCGTATCAAAACTATAAAATCTCAAAATCGACACAATGGATCGCAGATTATAAATGGCCAATTTATTTTATGATTTCTGTAGCCTTTTGGAATTTCCTCGGAGCCGGAATCTTCGGATTCATTATTAATCCGCCAATTGCATTGTATTATGTACAAGGTTTAAATACAACGCCTTTACACGGACATACGGCTTTATTTGGAGTTTACGGAATGCTGGGGATTGGTTTGGTATTGTTTGTACTAAGAAGTTTGTACCGAAATGTAAGTTGGAACAGCAAACTGCTTAAAATTACTTTTTGGTCATTAAATATTGGATTATTCTTAATGGCAATATTAAGCCTTCTTCCAATCGGAGTTTGGCAGGCAATTGAAAGTATTAATCACGGAATGTGGTATGCTCGTTCATCAGAATTAATGCAACAGCCAACAATGATTACTTTAAAATGGCTTCGTGCCATTGGAGATTCAATTTTCGGAATCGGGTTCATAACAATGGCTTGGTTTGTATTTGAACTGACATTAAAAAACAAAAAATAAAACACAAAATATAAATTGATTATCATGGAAAATTTAAAAAACAAAACAATAGGATCGTTTGTAGCTGAAGATTTTAGAACAGCTGCAGTATTCTCTAAATATAGAATTGATTTTTGTTGCAAAGGAAATCGAACAGTTACTGAAGTATGCGAAAAACAAAATATTGATGCAGATGTTTTATTAGAAAATGTGCTTCAAGTTGTGCAATCAGAAAACGGCGGAAGCATTGATTTCAATTCCTGGCCTTTAGATTTATTGGCAGATTATATTGAGAAAACACATCATCGTTATGTAGAAGAAAAAACGAATGTTTTACTTCCGTTTTTAGATAAATTATGCAAAGTTCACGGTGCTAATCATCCTGAATTATTCAAGATTAATGAATTGTTTATTGGCTGTGCAGGAGAATTATCTCAGCACATGAAAAAAGAAGAATTGGTATTGTTTCCTTTTGTAAAACGAATGGTGAAAACGAAAGAATCAGACGGAATTTTACATCAGCCATCATTCGGAACCGTTTCAAACCCAATTGCAATGATGATGCACGAACACGATAATGAAGGCGAACGCTTTAGAGAAATCGCCACGTTGACAGATAATTATACTCCGCCAGCAGATGCTTGTACGACTTACAGAGTAACTTTTGCCATGCTGAAAGAGTTTGAAGCAGATTTGCACAAACACATTCATTTGGAAAATAATATTTTATTTCCAAAAGCTGTGATTTTAGAAAAAGACTTTGTTGAAGTAGAATAAGGGTTAATTTTAATAGTGGAAAAAGCACCGATAGAATATCTAAACATGATAATTATCGGTGTTTTTATTTTAAACCATATAAGTAATATANNTATATTACTTATATGGTTTAATAATTTTATAGGTTTTAAAAGTTGCAATATGAATTCTCAAAAAAGTTGGATACTTTGCTGTTTTTTTAATTTTCTGATTGCCTGTGTTTTCGGATTATTAATGCGTTTTATGTATCTTTTTCCTTTAGATTTTCTAAACTATAGTTTTCTGCTTCATGCCCATTCGCACGTTGCGATGTTGGGCTGGGTTTATTTGATCGTTTATGTTTTGGTCGTTCATTTTTTTATTCCAAAAGAAAAAAGCCAGAAACCCATTTACAATCGTTTATTTTGGATGACTGAGTTTTCAGTTGTTGGAATGATGATCGCCTTTCCGATTCAAGGATATGCTTTGTTTTCGATTATTTTCTCAACAATGCATATTTTGTTGAGTTATGTTTTTTGTCGCTTGATTTGGGAAGACTGCTTAACAGATAAATCTCCTTCGCAGAGACTCTTATTGGTTTCGATTCTGTTTATGATTTTATCGACTTTCGGGGTGTGGTGTCTTGGGCCAGCCGTAAGCACGTTAGGAAAACAAAGTGCCTTTTATCAAATAGCGATTCAGTTTTTCCTTCATTTTCAATTTAATGGCTGGTTTATATTGGCAATTTTAGCTTTGTTTTTAAAACAATTTCAAAGTAAAATTGATGAGGCAAAATTTAAGAAGTTTTACTTTTTGATAATCATTTCTACACTATTAACGTTAGCTTTTCCTGTACGTTGGTATATGGAAAATCAAATTTTGAGTTATATCAATGTTTTAGGAGTTTTGATTCAATTAGGAGCTTTTATTTATTTCTATAAAATGCTTCAGCCGCAAATCAATCATTTTAGAAATGCTTTAGATAAAACTACAAAAGCTGTTTACGGTTTGGCTTTGTGTTCTTTATTTTTAAAAGTCGGCATTCAATTGCTGACAATTTTTCCTAATCTAGCAGAAGTTTCACATCAAATTCGAAATTTTGTAATCGGATTTATTCATTTAACGACTTTGGGAATCATAACAGGATTTTTGTTTGGAATATTGTTGCAGAATAAAATGCTTTCTGCCAATTCTAAATCATTAAAAACAGGAGTGAAGTGTTTTATTTTAGGATATATTTTGACGGAGGTTTTGTTGTTTCTTCAAGGTTGGTTCTTCTTTTTTGGAGAAGGAAGTATTCCAGGATATTTTCAAAGTATTTTGATATTTAGTATTCTTTTGGTTTTGGGATTAATTCTAATTATGGCATCGATTATAAATAAAAAACAAGAGCCGATTTTATCATAAACCTGCTCTTGTTTCTTACTAATTAACCTATTTATCTAATGAAATTTTAATTTAAACACATAGAAACATAGTTTAGAACCTCAATAAAAGGCGTTGCACTTGCATCAATTCACATAGCTATGTGTTAAAATCTAGATTTTTTAAAATCATCTTTTTTTTACTTTCTTAAAAATCTATGTTTCTATGTGTTTAAAAATTGTGTCTATATCTTTTCGGCTTCCTGATTTATTGTTTCAATTGTTTTATCATTATTTACGCCTAAACCTTCTTGCTGAAAAACCAATTCTCCTTCTGGATTAAAAACACTAATAATGTTCGAATGCGAAAAATCTATTGGCGAGATTTTTTTATAATTTACTGCTAAAACTGCTGCAAATTCTCTAGTATTTTCTTCTGTTGAACGAAGGAAAATCCAAGGATCTTGATTCATTTTATTTTCAATTGCGAATGATTTTAATCTTTCAGGAGTATCTGTATTTGGATCTATACTAACTAAAATCAATTTGACGTGTTGTTTTGTATTTTTCTCTAGTTTCGATTCAATATCACGCATATCGGCAACTAATCTAGGACATGCAGCTTTGCAACTTGTGTAAATCATTACCATTACGAGAACATTTCCTCTAAGCGATTTTAATTCGATGTCTTTTCCATCTTGCGTTGTCCATTTGGAAGGAAGATTGTAAATTGATAAATCGCTGATTTCTTTTTTTATTTCTGCTTTAACTTCTTTTTTATCTGCTTCTTTACAACTGTAAAATGAGAAGAGAAGAAGAAAAGCAATTGCTGTTTTTTTCATTTCAACTAATTTAAATTAGATTTTCGGTTTTGTGGTACTGGCGCATCTAAATCCAAGATTTCGTGTTGAATATTGCGCTTTCAGGCTTCCACGAAATGCGTAACGCATAAAAGCGGCATAATCCATTAAATCGGATGCGTTTACAGATCCGCTTCCGCAGAAGAGATTTTTGTCGGTGCTTTTGTCTTTTCTGGATTCTCCCGATAAAAAGATGCTATTAAAATCAGAAGTCCATTCCCAAACCAAACCGTGCATGTCGAAAACGCCCCAATAATTTTTTAAGGTTTTTCCAATTTCATTTTCATACGTTCTCGATTTCTCATACCAAGACAAAATATATTCGTTGAATTCTTTTTTGATTCTTGCGTCAACTCTTTTAGTGTCAGCCATTGCTACATATTCCCATTCATCCATAGTAGCTAAACGTTTTCCTTCGCATTCGCAGTATTTTTTTGCGGCAAACCAAGAAACATTTGTCACAGGAGAATTTGGTTTTGCATTTCCAAAATCAAAATCGTTTTTCCAATAAGAGAGATAGCTTTTATCGGCGAAAAGTCCTTTAATTTTTGATTTTTGGTAAGAAGGATTCTTTTTGACGAAATCTAAAAATTCACGATTTGTGACAGGGTAAATGTCTATATAAAACGATTTTACTTCGACAGGTTTTTTAGAAACGGCTCCATAAAGAGGGACGAAAGATCCCTCTTTAATGAAAGCCATTCCCGTTTCCTGTGCTTTCATGACACTGGTAAACACAGAGAAAAAGACAATTAAAAGAATGAAAATGTATTTTTTCATGCCATTTGCTTTGCTGTTATCTTAGCGCTTTTACCATTTCTGGCGTAATTTCTGTTTTGTTATTGCCCCAGCTGCTGTAAATGTAAGTCAGCACATTTGCTATTTCATCATCAGATAAATTCTGAGCAGGCATTACGTTGTTGTATTTTTTACCGTTTACTGTTACTTCTCCAGTTAAACCATGAAGTATTGTTTTAATAGCACGTTTAGAATCGGCATTGAGATAATCTGATTTTGCCAAAGGAGGAAAAGTGTTTGGAATTCCTTGTCCTTCAGATTGGTGGCAAGCGAAACAAGTTGTTCCGAAGATTTCTTTACCAATTTTAACTTTTTCGGCAATAGTTCGTTTTGGAGTTTCAGTTTTCACAGTTGAGGTTCCTGGCATTTTCTGAATTGTTCCTCCTTCAGGTAAATAAATGCCTTCTTGAATTGTTCCAGAATAAATGTTTTTGTTTTCTTTTCCTTCTACTTTTAGCATTCCCAATGCACCTTTATTAAAAGCTCTGAAAATAGAGTGATCAACTAAAATGAAAGTTCCGGGAGTTTCAACTTTAAAATCTACAATCGCAGCGCCACCAGCTGGAATTAAAGTCGTTTGAACATTTTTGTTTACTGCACTTCCGCCTTCAACATGAACATTATCAAATATTTCTCCAATAACGTGAAAAGAAGAAACTAAGTTTGGTCCACCGTTTCCAACAAATAAACGAACTGTTTCGCCTACTTTTGCGGTCAATTCATTTCCGTTTGTTAACGAACCCACTTTTCCATTAAATACAACATAATCAGGTGTTTCTTTTACCGCTTTATTCATGTCAAACGGCTGAAGGCCTTTTGCTCCATATTCACCTTGAGTGTAAAAATCACCTTGCATTACGTAGTATTCTTTATCAACAGGAGGAAGTCCGCCTTCAGGTTCAACCAGAATCAATCCGTACATACCATTTGCAATATGCATACCCACGGGAGCTGTTGCACAGTGATATACATACAATCCAGGATTTACAACTTTAAAACTGAAAACTTTTTCATGTCCAGGAGCTACAAGAGATGAAGTTGCTCCACCACCTGGACCAGTTACGGCATGTAAATCAATATTATGCGGTAATTTGTTGTCAGGATGGTTTTTTAGATGAAATTCAACTTCATCGCCAACTCGCGTTCTAATAAAACTTCCCGGAACAGAACCTCCAAATGTCCAATAAGTATATTTTACACCATCAGTCATTGTACCTTCTTGTTCCTTAATTTCCATGTTTAATTTAAGTTTCATAGCTGTTCTGCCGCCAACAGGTTTTGGTACATGAGGAGGAGAAGTAAGCTCGGCTTCCATTTCGCCCTCAGTCATAATATCTGCGTAATTTTTAGCTTCATCTTTTTTGCAACTGCCTAAAAGAAGAATCATAAAAAATGAACATATCAGCACGTTCATTTTAATCCAAATTTTGTTATTTCTTTCCATAATTACTTGGTTTTGTTTTCGTTTAAATATGGATCAAAATTAAAGGACTATTTTGTCTTTTATTATGATAAAAATCATGTTTGCTGCTAATTCTGAATAATTGTTTAAGGTAAAACTTACAGAATAAAATCAGATGATTATTTTTAAATAAAAATAATTGAGGCTCTTCATTTTAAATTAATAATGATTATTTTTGCTCGCTGATTAAGTAAAAAAAATTACTACATATATTATGGTAAAAGATTTATTCGAAAGAATTCAGGACAATAAAGGACCTTTAGGAAAGTGGGCTTCTCAAGCAGAAGGTTATTATGTTTTCCCAAAGTTAGAAGGAGAGTTGGGTCCTAGAATGCAATTTCACGGAAAAAATATTTTAAACTGGAGTTTAAATGATTATTTAGGTTTAGCAAATCATCCAGAAGTTCGTAAAGCAGATACAGATGCAGCAATTCAGTTTGGTGCAGCATATCCAATGGGAGCTCGTATGATGTCTGGACACACAACGTATCACGAACAATTAGAAAATGAATTGGCTGATTTCGTAATGAAAGAATCTGCTTATTTATTGAATTTTGGTTACCAAGGAATGGTTTCTATCATTGATGCTTTGGTTACTAAAAATGACATTATTGTTTATGATGTTGATTCACATGCTTGTATCATTGATGGTGTTCGTTTGCACATGGGTAAACGTTTCACATACAAACACAATGATTTGGAAAGTATGGAGAAAAACTTGCAACGTGCTACTAAAATGGCTGAAGAAACGGGTGGAGGTATTTTATTTATTACTGAAGGTGTTTTTGGAATGCGTGGACAGCAAGGAAAATTAAAAGAAATTGCTGAATTAAAGAAAAAATACAATTTTAGATTATTAGTAGATGATGCTCACGGTTTTGGTACTTTAGGTAAAACTGGTGCTGGAGCAGGTGAGGAGCAAGGAGTTCAAGATCAGATTGATGTTTACTTCTCTACTTTTGCAAAATCCATGGCTAATATTGGAGCTTTCGTAGCAGCTGATAAAACAGTTATCGATTATTTGAAATACAACTTGCGTTCTCAAATGTTTGCTAAAGCATTGCCGATGATTCAGACAATTGGATCTTTGAAACGTTTAGAGTTATTGCGCCAATCTTCTGCAATTAAAGATAAACTTTGGGAAAATGTAAACGCATTGCAAAGCGGTCTTAAAGAAAAAGGATTTAATATTGGAGACACTAATACTTGTATCACGCCAGTTTACTTAGAAGGAAGTATTCCTGAAGCTATGGTAATGGTAAACGATTTAAGAGAGAACTACGGTATTTTCCTTTCTATCGTTGTATATCCAGTTATTCCAAAAGGAATTATCTTATTAAGAATGATTCCTACAGCTTCTCATACATTAGCAGATATCGAAGAGACTTTAACAGCTTTCGAGGCAATTCGTGAGAAATTGACTAACGGAACTTATAAAGAAATTGCTGAGCGTACAACGGTTGACGTTTCGTAAATTTTCAAAAAAATAGATTTCCTTAAGTGGGAATTATGTAAAAAAATCCATTTGTTCTACGAATGGATTTTTTTTATTTGAGGTAACTTTATAATCATAATCACAAAATAAAAATATAGAATTATGAAAAAAGTACTAATAATAGCGGTGATAGCGTTGTCTGTTTTTGTTTCCTGTAAAAAAGAAACCACAACGACAGAACCGATACAAATAACACCAAGTCCGCCAAAAGAAGCCGAAATTGTAGAACCTGCAGGTGATCAATGTTATGCTTGGAGATCTAACGGAAGCGTGATCGAAATGAGTTTTAATGTTAATTCTCATCAGGAAGTAAACGGAAAACTAAGTTATAATTTGGTCGGAAAAGATAAAAACGAAGGAACTTTAATAGGAAATATGAAAGGCGACACTTTAGTTGCCGATTATACTTTTAATTCAGAAGGAGTTTCGTCTGTAAGAGAGGTTGTTTTTCTGCAAAAAGATGGAACTTTTGTTGAAGGATATGGCGATGTAGTAACTGCCAATGATAAAGTTTCTTTTAAAGATAAATCAAAACTAAAATTTGATCAAAAAAATACTTTGACTAAAGTTGATTGCAAAGTAGAGTAAATGATGTGTTTATGAAGTGAAAAATCCATTCGTTTGGGGGCGAATGGATTTTTTTTATTTTTGAAATTAATTTTTAAGTGTATTTATATATTCAGTTGAATTTCCGTTCCAATAACATTTTACGCAATGTTTATTTACAAATTCATGAAAGCAATTTTCATATCCATAAATATAATGTGCACATTCAGGACATAGATTTTTCATGACAGATGAATCGGTGTAAAATTCACTATTACATTCGTCACAAACTGTTATTAAAGATTTATTTAAGTCCATAGTTGAAAACTGCGACTGCGACTGAAAACTAAAATTAAAGATTCTTCAAATAAGTCTTTCTCTGACAGTGAATAGTAGGGTCAAAGTTTTTCCAAAGTAAATGAATAGCATTGTTTTCTAATAATTCTGGAGTTCTAATGCAAGTCTGAATTCCTTTTGCTGAAAAAGTCTTGTAATATTCATCAAAAATAATAGCCGTAACACCTTTGTTTTGGTATTCAGGATGAACTCCGATAAGGTAAAAAACGACATCTTTACTGTGTTTTCTAGCTTTTAATAATTGTAAAAAGCCAAATGGAAACAATTTTCCTCTTATTTTCTGTAAAGCTTCCACAAAACTCGGCATTACAATACTAAAAGCAACCAAATTATCGTCTTTATCAACTACAAATTTGATATACTCTGGATTAATAAAGCTGATGTATTTCTTTTTAAAATACTCTTTTTGCACATCAGAAATGGCTACAAACGAGGCAAGTTTTTCATAAGATTCATTAAACAAATCAAACATTTTGTCTACGTGAGGCATAATGTCTTTTGTTTTGGTGAAATTAAGAGCTTTTAGTCCGTAACGTTTCTTGATTAATTCTTGTGCCTTTTGAAAGAATTCTGGTTTAACATTAGAAAAAGGAAATATACTTTCAATATATTGTTTTTCAACTTGAAAGCCTAATTCCTCAAAATGTCTTACGTAATACTCATGATTGTACCAAGTAATCATGGTTCCAACTTGGTCAAAACCTTCGGTAAGAACTCCAACTTTATCTAAATTCGAAAATCCCATTGGACCTTCAGCATGCTCTAAATTGTGTTTTCTTCCTAATTCATAAACTTTTTCAAGCAAAGCTTTTGTGACTTCAATATCATCAATTACATCAAACCATCCAAAGCGTACTTTCCTTTTGTGCTGATTGTTAACTTCAGACCAATTGATAATAGCAGTGATACGTCCCACAATTTTATTATCTCTGTAAGCCAAATAAAAGTAAGCCTCGGCATTATCAAATGCTGGGTTTTTGGTTTTATCAAAAGATTCCAATTCATCTGAAATAATAGGAGGAACCCAATACGGATTATCCTTATACAATGAAAAAGGAAATTTGATGTATTCGGTTAATTCTTTCTTGCTTATGGCTTCTTTAATTGTAATCATTAAGGTGGTATTGAGTCCTTTTTAAAGGTTTGTTATTTTTACTTTATTCGTATTTTGCTTTACGTTTTCTTTCTTTTTCCTGATAATCTATTTGTTTTTCATTGTCAGGATTCTTTTTCGCTCTGTCTGCTGCTTTATTTTCAATCTGCTTTTCTTTGTACCATCCGTCATAGCGCCATGAAACTCCAACGCCACCATATAAAATAGATGGTGTGTTTTTAAAGTTAGTACTTATAGAAGCATCAACCTGCATATTTGAAGAAAGTAAAAAAGCAGCTCCTGCACGAAGAATAGAATCGCTGTAAAAGTCGCTTTTATATCCTTGATTTTCAATAAAACCAGACCATCTGTCATTAAATCCGTGCGTCAAAGTTAATACATATCCATAACTTGGATAATCTGTTCCAATATAATCTGCAATAATATTAGTTACAAAAACCCAAGATCCTCCGCCCAATAGGTTTTGAGTGATCAATGAGATTTTAGGCGAAATAGCACCATCTGGAGAAAAATAATAAGGATTATCGGCACCAACAAAATTAGCTCCTGCAAAAACAGAAACAGCAGGAATCAATTCGCGCCATTGAAAATTACGATTGGCTTTGTAGCTATAAATATTAGCTTCTCTTTTATAATTTTTATAAGGATCGTAAATAAGATATTTAGCACCTAAAACAGTCTGTCTGAAATTATTCTTTTTATAACTAGTGTAAGAAGTATCAAAGTTTTCCATTTGATATTGAATATCAGCAATAAATTCTAATTGCTCAAGAAAAGCGCCATATCTAATAGTCAGATCTGTACCAAATCCGCTAGCGTCATAATCTAATAAATCGTGTTTTTCTTTAATGCCGTAAACACCTAATTCGGCTTGAATTACTGATTTTCCAACAGCATAAGCTGACATGGTTTCACCTGGACGATTTGAATTAATAACGTCAGTATATTGCGCAAAAAACAGTTGTGGAATAAAAAAAAGTACCGGGGCAAGTAAGTTTTTAATTTTGAACATATAATTTTTTTTGGATTAAAAAATAATAACGCATTTCAAATGTACATATTTTATTATTTATTTAAGATTCATATTTTATTTTTAAACAACGGATTTATTAATTTTGGAAAAAAATTATAGAGTTATGCAAGAAGCATCATTTTCAGGTTTGAGATTTATTATTGGGCTTATCGCCTTTTATTATATCATGAAATTTTTAGCTCGAATCTTTTTGCCAGTATTGGTAAAAAAGGCAGTTGAAAATGCGAGTGAAAATTTTCAAAGACAGCAACAACAATACAATCAGTACAATCAAGGTAATAATTGGCAGAATACTAATAAAGACGAAATAATTATTAATACTGCTAATGCTAAAAACCCGCGCGAAACCAAAAAAGTCGGGGAGTATGTTGATTACGAAGAAATAGATTAGATTTGTGTCCTGAAAATTTAGGATTCATTTTAACCCAAACCAGCCAAAATTGAAAATAGTAAATAAGTTCTATCCGCATGCCCTTGTTGTACTGGGCTTTATCTTAGTATCATTAATTTATTTTTATCCAGTTCTACAAGGAAAGCAAATTTTCCAGTCAGATATTGCCCAATATACCGGAATGGCAAAAGAGCAAAATGACTTTAGAGCTGTTGAAAATGCTGAACCTTATTGGACGAACTCAGCTTTTGGAGGTATGCCAACATATCAGCTTGGGGCAAATTATCCGAACGATTTTATTGGTAAAGTTGATGACGTACTGCGTTTTCTTCCGCGTCCTGCAGATTACTTATTTTTATATTTCCTTGGTTTTTACGGTTTATTATTGGTTCTAAAAACAGATCCATTGAAAGCCTTTATTGGTTCAATTGCATTTGGTTTTTCAACTTATATGATCATCATTTTAGGAGTTGGCCATAATGCCAAAGCACACGCCATTGCTTATATGCCTTTGGTAATTGCAGGATTTATACTCGTATTCCAGAAAAAATACATTAAAGGAGGTCTGCTCACGATGTTTGCGGTGGCATTAGAAATTAGTGCCAACCACTTTCAAATGACCTATTATTTATTGATATTCTTATTGATACTTTCAGGTTATTTTGCTTTTAATTTTATCAAAGAAAAAGACTTTAAAGGACTTTTAATTTCTTGCGGAGTTCTACTAATTGCCGGAATTTTTGCCTTAGGAGCTAATGCCGGTAATTTAATGGCAACAAACGAATATGCTAAATACAGTATCAGAGATAAAAGTGAGCTGACTTTTAATCCAGACGGATCAAAAAATGAAACCACAGCTTCTATGACAACCGACTATATTACAGAATATAGTTATGGTATTGCAGAAAGTTTGAATTTAATTGCTCCAAGAATTTTTGGAGGTTCAAGCCATGAAAATGTTGGTACAGACAGCCGTATGTATGCATTTATGGTTGAACAAGGAGTTCCTGCATCTCAAGCTCAGGATTTTGTTTCGGGAATGCCAACGTATTGGGGAGATCAACCAATCGTTTCTGCACCAGCTTATATTGGAGCAGTAGTTTTCTTTTTAGCAGTTTTGGCACTATTTATAGACGAAAGAAAAATTAAATATGTTTTCCTTACAGGAGCACTTTTTACTTTAGTGCTTTCTTGGGGTAAAAACTTCTCTTTATTGACGAACTTTTTTATTGAATATGTTCCTCTTTATGATAAATTTAGAGCGGTATCTTCAATTCAAGTCATTTTAGAATTATGTTTCCCTGTTTTAGCTGTTATGGGATTACAATCATTTTTTAAAGCTAAAGACGAGCCAAAATTACAGCAGAAAGCCTTAGTACAGACAGGAGTTTTTGGTTTGGGAGTTCTTGTTATTTTATTAATAGCAAAAAGCTTCTTCCATTTTACAGGAACAAGTGATCAATATTTCTTAGAAAGCTACGGACCAGATTTCGTTGATGCTTTAAAAGAAGATAGAATGACGATGTATTATGCAGATTTATTGCGATCTGGATTTTTAATTTTAATCACTTTCGGACTTTTATATTGCTCTTTAAAATATGAAAAAATAATTATCCTCTTAAGTTATATATTATTATTAGGACTTGCATTGTTGGGAGTATTCTTTGTTTTTATAGTGATTGGAGAAAAAACTTTATTGACTATAAAAGCATTTGTTCCTTTAATTTCATTTTTATTAGCTTATTTTGTTTGGAGATTAATTTCTATAAAGGAAAATAATCAACTAGGAATTGTTTTAATAGGTATTCTATTGATTTTTGACTTATTCTTTGTGGATAAAAAATATGTTTCGGCTAAAGATTTTGTGAGTCCAGTTCAGATTGCGGCACCATTTCAAGAAACACCTGCAGATAGTCAGATTTTAAAAGACACATCGGTTTACCGTGTATTTGATCTTCAGGGACAATTACAAGGAAGATCTTCTTATTTCCATAAAACTATTGGCGGATATAGTGCTGTAAGACCAAGAAGAATGCAGCAATTGTACGATTATCAAATCGCTAAAAATAACTTGGAAGTGCTTAATATGCTTAATGTTAAGTATGTAATTCAAGTAGATAAAGAAGGGAATCAAATTCCTGCTGTTAATCCAGATGCTAACGGAAATGCTTGGTTTGTGGGTACAGTAAAACTGGTAAATAAACCAGATGACGTAATGAAAGCCTTGAATACTTTAGACACTAAAAAAGTAGCGGTTTTCAATGTTCACGAGCATGAAAGTAAATTCCAAAACGCGAGATTAAAGAAAGCTTTTGACACAACAGGAACGATTAAGGTTGTTACCTATAAGCCAAATTATATCAAATACAAATCAGAAAATAACGGAGAAGGTTTAGCTGTTTTTTCTGAAATGTATTATAAAAATGGTTGGAACGCTTATATAGACGGTAAATTAACAGATCATTTCCCGGTTGATTATGTTCTAAGAGCAATGGAAGTTCCTGCTGGAAAACACACTATCGAATTTAAATTTGAGCCTCAGATTATCAAAACGGGAGGAACAATTACTTTAATAAGTTCAATTGGAATGCTGTTGCTTTTAGCTGGAGGAGTTTATTTTGAAAGTAGAAATTCTAATAAGAAAACAGAAGTCTAGAATTTCAAAATTCTAAATTTGCACTTTAAAAATAGTAAACCCATTTTCCTTGGAACAAAAAAAACTTTTAATAATTACCTATTATTTCCCACCTGCGGGAGGGCCTGGTGTACAGCGTTGGCTGAAATTTGTAAAATATTTGCCAGAATTTGATGTACAGCCAATAGTTTATGTTCCAGAAAATCCGACTTATCCAATTGTTGATGAAGGATTGGTGAGCGAAATATCAGATAAAGTAATTGTTTTAAAGAATAAAATTTGGGAGCCTTACCAATTGGCTTCCATTTTTTCGAAAAATAAAACCAAGAAAATTAGTTCGGGAATTTTTCCGCAAAAGAAAAAACAGACCTTTTTGGATAAAACATTTCTTTGGGTTCGAGGAAATCTTTTTATTCCAGATGCCCGCGTTTTTTGGGTAAAACCATCCGTTTCTTATTTAGAAAAATACATTCAAGACAATAATATTGATACGATTGTAACTTCTGGACCGCCACATAGTTTGCACTTAATTGGTTTAGAATTACAGCAAAAATTAAAAGTGAAATGGTTTGCTGATTTTCGTGATCCTTGGACAACAATCGGATATCATAAAGCACTTCGATTATCTTCTTATGCAGAAAAAAAGCATAAAAATTTAGAACACAAAGTACTTAATTCTGCAGATGAAATCATTGTAACAAGTAAAACCACTAAAACTGAATTTGAAGCGATTACCAATAAGCCAATCACTGTAATTACAAACGGCTATGATGTTGAAACTATCGAAAAACAGACTTTAGACACTAAATTTACTTTGGCTCATATTGGTTCTTTTTTATCAGATAGAAATCCGCCGTTTTTATGGGAGGTTTTAGTAGAATTATTGAAAGAAGTTCCAGAATTTAAATCTCATTTAGAAATTAAATTAATCGGAGCTGTTAGTCAGGAAGTTCTAGATGCGATAGAAGAAAACCAACTGAAAGAATATTTAAATTTAGTGGGTTACGTTTCTCATAAAGAAGCTGTTGCGCATCAGAGAAAATCTCAAGTTTTACTTTTAATAGAGATTAATTCTGAAGATACGAAAAGTATTATTCCAGGAAAATTGTTCGAATACATGGTTTCAAACCGCCCAATTGTTGCAATTGGACCTCAAGGTTCTGACTTTGCAGATATTGTTACAGAGACTAATACCGGAGTATTTTTTGATTATTCTGAAAAAGCGAAATTAAAAAGTGTACTTTTGGACTTTTTTAATCAGTTTTTGAAAGGAGAATTGCAATCGCATGGAATTGGCTTACAGCAATATTCTCGAAAAAATCTAACGAAGCAATTAGCACAGCTGATTAGGAAATCATAGATTGTAAAAAATCTAAAATCTAAAATCTAAATTCAGAAATCCAAACATGGGTATTGTCTTAAATCAGTCTTTTAAAAACACTATAATTACATATATTGGTTTTGGTATCGGAGCCATTAATACATTATACCTTTATCCTGTTTTTCTTGGAGCAACATATTATGCTTTAACGAATTATATTACTTCTGCAGCAAATGTAATTATGCCATTGTTCGCAATTGGAATGCAGAATACACTTGTGAAATTTTATTCGCAATATAAAACAGAAGAAGAAAGAGAGCAGTTCCTGTCTTTTACCGCTTTATTTCCTATTATAATGTGTATTCCGTTAGGTCTTATCGGATTCTTTTTTTACGATGATATAACTGATTTTGTTTCTAAAGAAAATCCTGTTGTGCGTGAATTTATGCTTCTTATTCCGTTTATAGGGATTTGTATGGCATACTTTGAGATTTTTTATGCTTGGGCAAGAGTGCATATGCATTCCGTTTTTGGAAACTTTATTAAAGAAGTTGGATTAAGATTGCTTTCAACTTTCGCCTTAATCGGATTGTATTTTAACTGGATAAGTTTGGTTGAGTTTGTTTATGTAACAGCAGCTATTTATTTTTTAGCTTTTATTGTAACAATGTTTTATGCTTTTTATATTAAGAAGCCTAATTTTCAGATCACTATACCTGAAAATGTAAAAAGTGTAATGGAATATACTTTTTATATTATTTTGTCTGGTAGTGTTGCCAATTTGCTTTTAGACGGAGACAAATTGATTTTGAATCAGTACATGAAAATTGAAAATATTGCGTATTATTCTGTTGCAACTTATATCGCTTTAGTAATTTCAGTTCCGAGCCGTGCTATGCACCAAATTGTGTATCCAATTACGGCGAGATTAATGCATGAAAACAAACATGACGAATTAAATCAGCTTTATAAAAAGACCTCTATTAATCTTCAGATTGTGGGAGGATTTGTAATGCTTTGTATTTTTGTAAATATTGATCAATTGTACGAATTGGTTCCAAAGGAGTATAGTGGAGGAATTCCAGTAGTATTTATGATTGGTCTTTCAAAGTATTTCGATTTGATTTTAGGAAATAATAATGCGATTATTTTCAATACTAAATATTACCGAATGGTATTGTATTTAGGACTAATGCTGGTTGTTTTAACGGTAATTCTGAACATCATTTTTATCCCTATTTTAGGAATTTTTGGTTCTGCGTTTGCAACTCTTCTTTCCATTACTTTATATAGTTTGGCTAAATTGCTTTTTGTAGTTAAAAAGCTAGATTTATATCCATTTACAAAGCAAACCATTCATTCAATGGTTCTTACTTTTGCATTGTTTTTAGTGTTTTATTTCTGGGAATTTCCATTTTTCCAATTAATTAGCATTGCTTTAAAATCGGTTTTAGTAACTATTTTGTATCTGTACTTGAATTATAAATTCAGAATATCTCCAGATATTAATAATGTTATTGATTCTATTTTCAAGAAACTGGGATTTAAAATTTAATTTGATTTTTGAAAAAAGTTTCAGACATCATTTAGCTAAAAATATTCTTTAATTTTTATTAGACAATTTTCTTTTTTGCCTTAGTTTTTTAATTTCTAGAAGCAGATGAAACTCTTTACTAATAAAAAAGTATTGTTAAATTATTAACCGAAAATTCCTTTGCTATGGTTAAGTAATTGAAAATAAGTGATTAAATAATCAATTTTAACACGTGAATATTTTGTAATTAATTTAATAAAAATTAACTTTATCATGAAAGTTTAGAACTACTTTGAATAAATTGTAGAATTATTTCTAACAAAATGGATAAATGTAGGTGTTTTTTATTTTTTTGGATGGAGTAATTTTGCAAGAAATTGCGGAATAAGAAAAGTGTATTGGATTAATTGTAGATTTTAATTAATTATGAAAGACAATCATCTCAGCCAGGAACAAAGCATGCAAGTATTTTCGAATATGATTTCAAACAAAGTTCATAACGGATTTACTTTAGAAGAAAGAAACGATGAATTGCTTTTCGCAGTCTTATCTAAAGGAGGAAAAGTGGTTAATCACAGTTTAAATTTCATGATTTTTTGTTTAACTCTGGGTTTATGGTCATTTGCTTGGCTGTATCTTACCTTTGAAGCATCAAAACAGAAAAAGATTTTAGTAGCTATAGACGAAGATGGTCTTCCTTTTGAAGAAAAATGTCTTGTAGCTTAAACATTAAAAGAGAAATAAAATAAAAGCCATAAATACAAACTAATCAATTGTATTTATGGCTTAATTATTTTAAAGGAATAATTATTATAATTTGTCTTTCAAATAAACTCCTGTTACAGATTCTTTTACTTTAACAATATCTTCTGGAGTTCCTGAAGCAAGTAAATGTCCTCCGTTTTCACCACCCTCTGGACCTAAATCTAGAATCCAGTCAGCACATTTTATTAAATCAAGATTATGTTCGATTACAATTATCGAATGTCCTTTTTCGATCAAAGCATCAAATGAAGCTAAAAGCTTTTTAATGTCATGAAAATGCAAACCAGTTGTTGGCTCGTCAAAAACAAATAAAGCTTTGTCTTTTGTGGCGCCTTTTACCAAGAAAGAAGCCAATTTAATACGTTGCGCTTCTCCACCAGAAAGTGTAGAAGAAGATTGGCCTAATTGCACATATCCTAAACCAACATCTTGTAAAGGCTGTAATTTTTGAGTGATTTTTGATTGTTTGTTTTTTTCGAAAAAAGCAATAGCATCATCAATTGTCATCGTCAAAATATCATTGATGTTCTGATTATCGAAAGTCACTTCTAAAATTTCTTTTTTGAATCGTTTTCCACCGCAGGTTTCACAAGGTAAAGAAACATCGGCCATGAAAACCATTTCGACATTTATAGAACCTTCTCCTTTACAAGTTTCACATCGTCCTCCGTCAACATTAAAAGAGAAATGTTTAGCCTGATAACCTCTTATTTTTGATAATTTTTCTTTGGCATACAAATCACGAATATCATCATACGCTTTAATGTAAGTTACTGGATTTGATCGAGAACTTCTACCAATCGGATTTTGATCTACATATTCAATATGCTTAATCTGAGAAAAAGAACCGCTTATTTCACTAAACTGTCCCGCTTTTTCAGCTGCACTTTCTAGTTTCTTCTGCATTGCTGGAAACAAAATTTTCTTAATCAAAGTACTTTTTCCACTTCCAGAAACTCCTGTAACGACAGTTAAAACATCAAGAGGAAAAGTAACATTAATGTTTTTTAAGTTGTTTTCGCGCGCGCCAATAATATCGATATGATTTTTGAATTTTCTTCGTCTCTTAGGAACAGAAATTTCTAGATCGCCATTTAAATATTTAGCCGTAAGCGAATCCGATTTTAAAATTTCGTCATATGTACCTTGCGCAACCAATTTTCCTCCAAAAGTTCCCGCTTCAGGACCAATATCGATAATCATATCGGCAGCTTTCATAATATCTTCGTCGTGTTCTACTACAATTACAGTATTTCCAAGATCTCGAAGAGAAAGTAATACTTTGATCAATCTTTCTGAATCTTTTGGATGCAGACCAATACTTGGCTCATCTAAAATATACATAGATCCCACTAAACTACTTCCAAGGGATGTAGCAAGATTAATTCGCTGTGATTCTCCACCAGAAAGAGTGGCTGAATTTCTGTTTAAAGTAAGATAATCCAAACCAACTTCTGTTAAAAAAGATAAACGATTATTAATTTCGACCATCAAACGTTTAGCAATCTGCTGTTCGTAAACATTTAATTCGATGTTTTTGAAGAAAGTAACCAAATGTTT
Source organism: Flavobacterium sp. SH_e (assembly GCF_025717045.1). Taxonomy (GTDB): domain Bacteria; phylum Bacteroidota; class Bacteroidia; order Flavobacteriales; family Flavobacteriaceae; genus Flavobacterium. Next base: position 288,436 of record NZ_JAOVZN010000008.1, on the reverse strand, counting down.
AATTGGTAAATCAACTAAATCAGACACTGTTTTTCCGTTGATTTTCACATAAGAAGCTTCTTCGCGTAAGCGTTTACCTTTACAGGCATGACATTTTGTTTTACCACGATAGCGTGACAGCATTACACGGTTTTGGATCTTATAATTTTTTTCTTCCAATTCTCTGAAGAAATCATTAAGTCCTTGAAAATATTGATTTCCAGTCCAAATTAAATCTTTCTGTTCATCTGTTAATTGAAAATATGGTTTGTGAATAGGGAAATCAAATTTATAGGCATGTTTTACCAATTCATCTTTGTACCAGCTCATACTTTCGCCGCGCCACGGATAAATAGCACTTTCAAAAATAGACAATGAAGTATTTGGAACAACTAGATCAGCATCGATGCCAATTATATTTCCATAACCTTCACAAACTGGGCAAGCTCCATAAGGATTGTTGAAGCTAAATAAATGAACATTTGGCTCTAGAAAAGTAATGTCGTCCAATTCAAATTTATTCGAATAAGAAAATCTTTTCTCTCCATTTAATTCCTGCAAATAACAAATTCCTTTCCCTTCAAAAAAGGCTGTTTGGACAGCATCTGCTAGACGGTTATAAAATTCCTCTTCTTCTTTAACAACAATACGGTCAATAATTAATAAGACATCTTTATTGTCAAATTTATGTAAATCTGAAGCAGAAAACTCGTCTAAACGAACCATTTCATTATCTACCAAAATACGTGCAAAACCTTGCTGTAAAAGTATTTTTAGTTTGTCTTCTAATTGTCTTCCTTCTTCAAGATGAATAGGAGAAAGAAGTAGCCATCTGCTATCCAGCGGAAGACTTTTAACGTCGGCGATAACATCTGTAACTGTATTTTTTTTGACTTCTTGTCCAGAAATAGGAGAGTAGGTGCGGCCGATTCTGGCAAATAAAAGTTTGATATAATCGTAAATTTCAGTTGAAGTACCAACTGTAGAACGCGCGTTTGTTGTATTTACCTTTTGCTCAATCGCAATTGCCGGAGCAATGCCTTTAATATATTCTACTTTTGGTTTATCTAAACGTCCTAAAAATTGACGTGCATAAGATGATAAACTTTCTACATAACGTCTTTGTCCTTCGGCATATAATGTGTCAAAAGCTAAACTCGATTTACCTGATCCTGAAAGACCTGTAATGACAACCAGTTTGTTTCTCGGAATGACCACATCTACATTTTTTAGATTATGTACTTGTGCTCCTTTAATTATAATATTTGATTTTGGGTCTATTTTAGAAAGATCAATTTGCATAAAAAAGTCAATTTTTACAAAAGTAATCAATTTTGAATTGGATTTAGTTAAGGATTTAGTTCCAAATTTTAACTATTTTATCATAATTAGAGCGAATTAAATCTTGTATTTGAATAAAACTATGATTGAAAAAAAGATTGATTTTTGAGGCAATATTTGAATTTAAGTATCCAGATTTAAAAATATTATGAAGAGTCCAATTTAATCGGGAAAAAATTGTAATTTAAATCTATAATTTAACTCAAAATATAATTTTACAGGATTAAATGTAAGGTATTTATGTCTGTTTTTTAACAGTTGTAATTCCTTTTTATTTTGGAGATTTTTAGCCTTTTGTACGTAAAATTTATGTTTATTGTACATTAATAAAAGTTTTTCTAATAATAATTAATCATTTTATTTGGATTATAAAATTAAAATTTGTTAAATTTGGACGCAATATTAACATAACTCAAAAGATACGCCTATACAGAAAAACTACTTTTTAGAAAATTACTCCAAATTTTAATACAAAAACTAAAAAAGTAGTTATTATGGCTGATCTGCATACTCCAGACGCTCTATTAGTAAAAAATTATGTTGACGGCAGTGAAGCTGCTCTGGCAACATTAATAAAAAGGCATGAATCTAAGATATATGGTTTTATATATTCTAAGATTGCTGATAGAGATATTTCAAATGATATTTTTCAAGATACATTTATTAAAGTAATCAAAACTTTAAAAAGTAATTCTTATAACGAAGAAGGTAAATTCCTGCCTTGGGTAATGCGTATATCTCACAACTTAATTGTAGATCATTTTCGCAAAACTAAAAAAATGCCAATGTACAGAGAAACGGAAGAATTCTCTATTTTCTCAATCATGTCAGATGATTCATTGACTATTGAAGGCAAAATGATTGTAGATCAGGTAGAACTTGATTTAAAAAAGTTAATACACGAGCTTCCAGAGGATCAAAAAGAAGTATTGGTAATGCGTATGTATCAAGATATGAGTTTCAAGGAAATTTCAGAAGTGACAGGCGTTAGCATCAATACGGCATTGGGAAGAATGCGTTATGCGCTAATGAATTTGAGAAAAATAATTGAAAAACATCAAATTATTTTAACCAACTAATACTATTTTGATAATAAGCCCGTTATACTATTATAAAACATTTTGATAGTATGGGGAAAATTTACTCAAAAAAAGCATTAGCTTCTAAAAATCTTAAGCCTAATAAAGAAGTCGTTTCTTTTATTTTAAATTATTCTAAAGCCTTAACTGTAGTTAAGATTGAGGATAAAAATTTTGAGATTATAGCTAACTAAACAGCCCACTGCTCCTGTCGGATGTTTATTAAAATAAAACCAAATGGTCGTTTTGGTTGAAAAGCTCACTACTTGTATTATTCAAGCAGTGAGTTTTTTTTTGCTGTAAAAATATTCTTTCTGTTAATTGGAACTTTTATAGCGCTTAAATATTTTTTGATTCCTAATTTTTTATAAGTTTTTTATGCCACTTTTCTCAAGTTTTGTTAAAATTTAATATTTTGATTCGATTTTATATGTTTATTTAGTTTTTAATTCTATTTTAGTTAAAAACTAATCTTTTATTCATTAAAAAAGCTTTTATGAAGTATTTTTCGTATTAGAGTTTTTTTTTGAATGAATAATTGAAAACACTAATAAATTAAAAATTAAATATTTAACCCAAAAACCAGATCATTTATGAAGAAAAACTACACTACTTTATTTTGTTAGGTTTTAATGTTCATTTGATTTTTGAGTACTAATATTTGTACCAGAAAGTATTTTACTCATCAAATAGTGACGAAAATAATCTTTTAACCAGTTATTATTTTTTTGCTATACCTCTGAATAACTAAGAAAATCATTTAATCCACCAAAACTTAACCGCAAAATGAAAGAGAAAATTAAAATGCTATCATGCTTTTTGTTGATAGCTGTAGGTGCATTTGCCCAAAAAGACAAAATTAAGGAAGCGCAGTCTTTGTTTGATAAAGGAAATAGCCAGGAAGCTTTGGCTGTTTTGACTAAAACAGAATATCTTATTCTTAACGCAACTGATGAAGATAAGTCTGATTACTTCTTTTTAAAAGGAAATGTTTTAAAAGATTTAGCTGGAAAAAATATTGACGCAGCTAATAATTTTACATTGGCTTCACAATCTTATCAAGATGTATTTCTATACGAGAATGAATCAGGTAAATTTAAATGGACTGTGAAAGCAAACATGGCTTTAAAAGATATGAAAGCCAATCTTGTAAATGGAGCTATGGCAGATTTTAAAGCAGAAAAGTATAAAGAAAGCGCAGAGAAAAGTTACAAAGTATATTTGTTTGATAAAAAAGATACTATCAACTTATATAATGCCGCTTCTTCATCTATTAATGCAAAAGATTTTAATTCAGCAGTTACTTATTATGAACTTTTGAAAAAGATTAATTTTTCAGGAAAAGGTGTTTTGTATTATGCAACCAATAAAAAAACAAAAGAAGAAGATGTTTTTATTTCTCCAAAAGCAAGAGAATCGGCAATTGCACAAGGTCTTTATGAAAAACCAAGAACAGAATCTGTTGCTTCCAAGAAAATCGAAGTAAATAATAATTTAGCTTACGCCTATTTAGAAAAGAAAGATTATTCTAAAGCAGAATCAATTTACAATTATGTTTTAGAATTAGATCCAAATTATATTGATGCTTATATCAATTTGGCTTATTTGAAATTACAAATGAAGAAAGATTTAGCTGATGAAATTTCCTCTTTAGGAACCACTCCAGCCGAAATGCAAAAGTATGATAAGCTTAATGCCAGAAAAGACGATATCACGCGAAGCGCAATTCCGTATCTGAAAAAAGTACTTACGCTTGAACCAAAAAATCAAGACGCAACAAAAACATTATTAGGAGTTTATCGATCACTTGATATGACTGCAGAATACAACGCTTTAAAAGCGGGAATGTAATATTAAGTTACAACATACAAAGGCACAAAGGTTTTTTCTTTTGTGCCTTATTTTTTTGCTGCAGTTTTTTCCATCTCTTCTATAAGTGATTTTTTCCCAACGGTTTTGGTGATAATATCTTTTTCTAAATTCCATCCTCTTGCAGGCGAATATTCACGTCCGTACCAAATGATCTGGAGATGCAGATCATTCCATAATTCTCTAGGAAATAATCTTTTTGCGTCTTTTTCGGTCTGCGCAACATTTTTTCCGTTAGATAAATTCCATCTGTGCATTAATCTATGAATATGAGTATCTACTGGAAATGCTGGAACACCAAAAGCTTGAGACATTACCACGCTAGCTGTTTTGTGGCCAACGGCAGGTAGAGCTTCAAGGGCTTCAAAACTCTGCGGAACTTCTCCATTATGTTTTTCTATTAAAATCTCAGATAAGCCATGAATTCCTTTAGATTTCATTGGAGACAAACCACACGGACGTATAATTTCTTTAATTTCCTCAATCGACATTTTAACCATATCATACGGATTATCAGCCTTTGCAAACAACAAAGGTGTAATTTGGTTCACGCGTACATCTGTACATTGAGCAGACAATAAAACAGCAATTAAAAGCGTATAAGGATCTTTGTGGTCAAGCGGGACAGGTATAGTAGGGTAGAGTTCTTTTAATTTATCGATAACAAATTGTACGCGAGCTTCTTTATTCATTTTGGTGATTTTAATGTCTGTAAAAATAAAGAATTATTAGTTATAAGTTATCTTTGCTAAATCTAAAATAAAAGATATGACAACATTAAAAGCAGGAGATAAAGCGCCAAATTTTTCAGGAACAGATCAAGAGGGAAAAACACATAAACTGGCAGATTATGCTGGAAAAAAATTGGTCGTTTTCTTTTATCCAAAAGCAAGTACGCCGGGTTGTACTGCAGAAGCTTGTGATTTGAGAGATAATTTTCACCGTTTTCAAGCTAATAATTATGAACTTCTTGGGGTAAGTGCCGACAGCCAAAAAGCGCAAGTAAAATTCAAAGAAAAATATGAATTGCCTTTTCCGCTAATTGCTGATGAAGACAAATCAGTTATTAATGCATTTGGAGTTTGGGGACCAAAGAAATTTATGGGAAGAGAATACGACGGAATTCATAGAACTACTTTTGTAATAGACGAAAAAGGAATTATCGAAGAAGTAATCGAAAAAGTAAAAACAAAGGAACACGCTTCGCAGATTTTGAAATAGAGATTTTTGTTTCAGGTTTTTTTTTTTTTTCAAGTTTCAAGTTTCTTTACTTAACGCTTAGTTTTGCCGCAAAGCACGCTAAGTATTTTTTGCTAGAGCTAAAACCCGAAAAGTTCGCAAAGCTGGATCTTTACAAAGCTTTGCGAACTTTGCATTTTATTAAGTTTGGCTCATAAAAAAAATCTTAGTGTGCTTTGTGTTAAAATTTTTTATTCGCTTCGGGAATAACTTGAAACATGAAACAAAGAAAACATGAAACAAAAAAAAGCCCCAATAAAGGGACTTTTTTTTATTATGTATTTTGTTCTAGTTCTTTCTGCGGATGATATCCAAAAAGATGATGTTCCTTTATAATTTCAGAAATTCCAGGAGGAAGCATTGGTTCCCATCCAGTTTTGCCTTGATTGATCATTTTTAAGATTTCTCTAGAGAAGACATTCAAGATATTCGGATCGTAATCTTCAATATCTACCACTTTTCCGTTGAATTTAAAGAATTTATAAAGCTCTTTCATTCTAGGATGAACTTTTAAGTTGTTCGAATTCATCAATGAACCATCTTCATCTAACATTGGATATAAGAAAACTTTCATATCACGGTAAAATAATTTTCCGAAAGCCTCCAAGATTCCTCCACTTAAATGACGATAGTATTTCTCATCAAAAATATCAACAAGATTGTTTACCCCCATTGCTAATCCCATACGAGCTTTGGTGTAATTAGCAAAATATTCTACTACTTTATAGTATTCTTGGAAATTCGAAATCATAACCGTTTGACCAAGAGAACAAAGTAATTCAGCTCTGTCCATAAAATCTCTTTCGTCAATTTCTCCATCTGATCTTAAATTCGAAAGTGTAATTTCAAAAATTACAAGAGTATTGTTTTTCTCAACCTTATTTTCTTTGAGAAACATTTCCAAAGATTTCTCGTACATGTCCATATTTACTTTAGTAACAGGACGGAAACTTCCTCTTAAGGCCAAAAGGTTCTTTTTGTATAAAATTGCTGCAGGTAGAATGTTTTTCCCTTCAGGATTAAACATTACGGCATCAGTCATTCCGTTTTTTACCAACTGCAAACTCATCAAACGATTATCGACATCGGCGAAACGAGGTCCAGAAAAGTTGATGGTATCGATTTCTAATTGGTCTTTATCTAAGTGATCGTATAAATAACGAAGTAAGCGTTTTGGATCATTGTATTTGTAAAAAGCACCGTAAATTAAGTTAACTCCTAAAATACCAAGTGTTTCTTGTTGTAGTCTTGCGTCAGTTTCTTTAAAACGAATATGAAGAATAATTTCGTTGTAAGCCTCGTCTGGTTCAATTTGGTATCGAATTCCAACCCATCCGTGACCTTTAAATTGTTTAGCAAAATCTATCGTCGCTACAGTGTTGGCGTAACTAAAGAAAAGTTTTGTTGGGTGTTTTTCTCTGCTTAAACGCTCTTCAATGATCTGGCTTTCATGGGTAAGCATTTTTTTTAAACGCTCTTCGGTAACATATCTTCCATCAGTTTCAGCGCCATAAACGGCGTCACTAAAATCTTTATCGTAGGCAGACATCGCTTTTGCAATAGTTCCTGAAGAACCTCCGGATCTGAAAAAATGCCTAACTGTTTCTTGTCCAGCGCCAATTTCAGCAAACGTTCCGTAAATATTCTCGTTTAAATTAATGCGTAATGCTTTGTCTTTTATAGAAGGAATCTGTTCGATGACCTTGTCACCTTTGAGTTTTATTTCTGTACCCATTTTATTTTAAATAGATTTGTTACAAAGTTAGTAAATTAGGGTTCTAATGAAAGAGAAATAATCCTATTTTTGTAAAAAAATTAAGTTCAATTGAAGGTCTATTTTTTAGGTACTGGTACTTCTCAAGGCATTCCGATCATCGGAATCGATCATCCTGTTTGTAAAAGCACTGATGCTAAGGATAAAAGGCTCCGCGTTTCCATTTGGATTACATGGGAGGAACATTCATTTGTAATCGATTGCGGTCCTGATTTTAGACAGCAAATGCTTTCTTGTGGATGTAGAAAATTAGATGCAATTCTTTTTACGCACGAACATGCAGATCATACAGCTGGATTAGACGATATACGCCCGTTTAATTTTAGACAAGGAGAAATTCCAATTTATGGACATAAACGCGTTTTAGATAACTTAAGACGCCGTTTTGATTATGTTTTTGAGACTGTAAATAAATATCCTGGAGCTCCGAGTGTAAAAACAATCGAAGTGCATAACAATGCGCCTTTTACAGTAGGAGACAAAATGGCAATACCGATAAATGCAATGCATGGTGATTTGCAGGTTTTTGGTTATCGAATTGATGATTTTGCTTATTTAACCGATGTAAAAACGATAGAAGAATCTGAAGTTGATAAGCTGAAAGGTTTGAAAGTTTTGGTGATAAATGCTTTGCGCGTTGAACCTCACGATACACATTTCAATTTACAGGAAGCGCTGGACTTTATCAATTTAGTAAAGCCGGAGAGAGCTTATTTAACCCATATCAGCCACGTTTTAGGTTTTCATGAAGAAGTGCAGAAACAACTTCCTGAAAATGTTTTCTTGGCTTATGACAATTTAGAAATTACAATTTAATTATACCACACAATGAAAAAATCCTTAATGCTTTATCTTTTTATTCTTGCTATTTTAATGAATGTGTTTACATACGCATTTTATAGCGGAGAAGTGAAATTTGGACAAGATAGATATGATAAAACAACTAAGAAATTAAGAGACAGCATTAGTCTTATGAAAAATAAACTGGCAGAAGCTGATTATTTTTCTTTGGAACACAATGAAAATGCACAAAATTATTTTGATAATAGTGCTTCTGGCGGAAAAGTAATTTTGTACGAAAAACTGATTCCAGTTGTAACTGAAAAACTTTTAGATTTTAATTCAAATCCTAAAGGGAATCCTTATACAGGACAAGATCAAATTGGGCCAAATAAATTTATTATCAATAAGGTAAAAATCTTAAACCATAGATGGATTATTGCAGACTACAGTAATGGAGAATTATGGGGAGAAGTCTTGTTAAAATACTTTGTTGATAACGACGATAATATTACCTTTGAAGTAAATCAAACTTGGTTATATCAAAAATAGGATTTTAATCCTATTTTTTTTTGACCTTTAAATCAAATAGGATTATGAAAAAGATGTTTTTGTTTTTGATTGTTGTAAGCGCGTTTTCTTGCGCTAAAAAAGTTTCTCAGGAAAATGTAAATACAGCTCCAAAGGAACCAAAAAAAGAAACGGTTGTTGGCGCAGATGTTGATTCGCATGGTTGTAAAGCATCAGCCGGCTATACTTGGTCAGCACTTAAAAAAGACTGTATTCGTATTTTTGAAAATAGTACAAAACTGAACCATGCGGAAGATGGAAAAACGTATTCTACTGTTTCTTATGTGATTTTTGACGGAAATAAAGCAGAACTTTTTTTAGATACTCAAAAAGAATCCATCATTTTAGAGAGAAAATCTGAAGGAGATTCTTGGGTTAACGGGGATTGGCAGTTAATTCCATGGAAAGGATATGTTTTGAAAAAAGCAGGAAAGATTCTTTATACAGGAGAATAAAGTTTACAGTCGCAGTCTCAGTTTTCAGTCTTGAATTGTAAAAAAGAACTTTGTCAAAGTTTCAAACTTTGACAAAGTTTTAAGTAATGTGGATGTTATAAAAACTTTTTTGTCAATTTTTCAAGTAAATTATCTCTTTCTGAAACTATTCCGAGATGTTTATGATAACTTAAACCTGAAGTTGTTTTATTCGCATTTTCATTAGCTAATTCGGAATACTTTTTTGCAATTTCGATGTTTGAATTATGCCCATTTATTATCGCAAGTAAGGAGAAAACTTTATATTTTTCAATCGGAAATAATAATCCCGAAGTTTTACTTTCTAATATTTCTTCAGCAATTGGATATAAATCTTCTAATTGGTTTTTTACCACTATTTCAGAGTAATCTAAATAGGATTGAGTAATTACATTTGGATATACTTTTTCAAAATCAATAGCATTTTTATAATATTCGAGTGCTTTTTCAATATTGTTTTCAAGTTGAAAAATATCTCCAAAAGTGTGATAAACAGAAGCTTTGTTGAAATTGTCGTCTGGATATTCATTTAGAACTTTGCTTAATAATTCCTTCGCAACTTGTAAAAGCTTAGGCTTTTTAGTGTCAACTAATTCTATTGCTTGAATTTTAAGATATTGAGCTCTTCCATCTTTTCTTGCACGAGAAAGTTTTGCAAAGAATTCTTCCTCATCTGTTTTCGACCAAGATTTTCTTCGATACCAATCTGTTGCCATAAACTAATTGTTTGGTAAAACTGAAAACTGCTAGTGAATACTGAAAACTTATAAAGAAAGCCAATTCTTAAAATCAAAGAAATTCTGCGGAGCGACTCCATGTCCAACAGGATATTCTTTGTAAGTAACTGGAATATCTAATTTCTCTAAAATCGCTGGAGTTTTTCTTGCCCACTCAATTGGAATAACTTGATCTACAGTTCCGTGTGAAGCGAATATTTTTAAATCTTTGAAATCGTTTTGTTCAAAACCATCTTTGATAATTTCTTCATTGAAATAACCGCTCATAGCAACTACTCTCTGAATTTTTTCTGGATAAGAAAGCGCCGTAGCATAACTTAAAATAGATCCTTGGCTAAATCCGATTAAAGTTACATTGTTAGTATCAATTGGATAATTGGAAACCAATTCGTCAATGAAATTAGCAATTACATCACGAGAAGATTTTGCTTGTTCATTATCAGAAAATTTATTTTGATCGGCATCGAAATTAATCGCGTACCAAGCGTAAGCCCCATATTGTAAATTGTAAGGCGCTCTAGCAGAAATGATGTAATAATTGTCTGGAAGCTCTGAAGCAAAAGAAAATAAATCGGCTTCATTGCTGCCATATCCGTGCAATAAAAGCAATAACGGATTCTTATCTAAAATTACTTTTGGTTCTTGTATTTTATATTCTAAAGATAGATTCATTTTTAATTGTCAATTGTGAATTGTGAATTGTAAATTTTATCCGATTTTTTTAAACCATTTTTGAAACAATTCCCCAACTAAAGGAATTGGTCTCATTTGCCCTTGAATAGCATTAAAAATACCAAAAGTCCACAGGATTGAAATACAAATCCACATTGGGAAAGTAATGAAGAAACTATCAAAATTACTGATGATTGCCCCCAAAGAAATAAAGGTTAAAGATAATCCTAAAGATTGACGGATATGAAAAGAAGCAAAACTGTTTTTGTTCTCAGAATTCATGCTCATGGCGATCAAAACACCAATAATTAGAATGTAGCTAGTGATCGCAATTGGTTTTCCTTCTTCGATTGAATTATTCATTGTATTATTTTGTAACTAGTTGATTTTGATTAAAAATTCCGTAAACAGAACCTTTAAGTTCAGTTCCTAAGAAAGCAGAATTTTTAGATTTTGAAAGGATGTTTTCTTTAGTAAAAGTTGATTTTCCTTCTGTTGTAAACAAAGTGATATTAGCTTTTGCGCCTTCTTCAATTGTGTTGTTTTCTAAACCAAAAATACTTCTTGCAGCAGTTAATTTCGAAACAATTGTTTCTACTGGTAAAACCGTTAATAAAGCTCCAAAAGCGCTTTCTAGTCCAATTGTTCCGTTTTTAGCTGTATCAAATTCCATTTTTTTGAATTCAATATCAATCGGATTATGGTCTGAAGTAATCAAGTCGATAGTTCCGTCAGCAACTCCGTTAAGCAAAGCTTGTCTGTCAACTTCTGTACGCAATGGTGGCGTAACTTTAAAACGAGTATCAAAACCGTCTAGTTTTTCATCGGTTAAAACCAAATGATGTACAGATGCGCTGCAAGTTACTTGTAAACCTTTAGCTTTGGCTTCTCTAATTAATTCCACCGATTTTGCCGTAGAAATAGTCGGAATATGAAGTTTTCCGCCAGTATATTCCAATAAAAATAAGTTTCTTGAAATTTGAAGTTCTTCGGCAAGATTTGGAATTCCTTTCAAGCCTAATCTTGTAGAAACAATTCCTTCGTTTGCAACACCATTTCCTTTAATGTTTGGATCTTGCGAATATGCAATTACCAATCCGTCAAAATCCTGCACGTATTGTAAAGCGATTTTCAGAATATTAGCGTTGTCAATACTTTTATTATAATCTCCAAAAGCGATTGCTCCCGAGTTTTTCATATCAAAAAGTTCTGCCATGTCTTTTCCTTCGCTGGCTTTAGTTAATGCGCCGATTGGGAAAATTTCTGTCGCAAAACCATTTGCTTTATTTTTTACAAAATTTACCTGAGATTGATTGTCAATAATTGGTAAAGAGTTTGGCTGTAATCCAATTGCTGTGAATCCGCTTTTTGCGGCAACGTTCAATCCGTTTGAAATGGTTTCTCTGTCTTCATAACCTGGTTCTCCAAGAGAAACACTGCTATCAAACCAGCCTTGAGAAACATGAAGATTATCAAATCGCACTACTTCTGCATCGTCATTTGGAAGAGAAACTCCTATTTTTTCTATTACACCATCTGCAATTAAAAGATCAACAGTCTTGTTGTGAAACGGACTTTTTGAGTCGATAATTTTGGCGCTTTTGATGATTAGTTTCATATGTAGATATTTTTTTGTCGTAAAATGATTTTTGTAAAAAGTAAAATGCTTTTAAACAAACGCGAATTCTATTTTACAAATTTTATAATTGCCATTTCTAATGCTAAAAATAACAGTGCAAAGATAACAAACCATTTCCAAATTTGGCTGTCAGTTCGTTCAGTTTGTAGCGTATTAAAAATAGTCGAAATCGTATCGGCAGTTTTAAAATCAGAAACTACATTAGTGTTTACTTGACTTAAATCACTTTCGGTTCTATTGTAATTAAAACTGATATTTTCTACCCATTCTTTTTTGTCGAAAATTCCATAATTTCCAGCAGTTTCTGGGAAATCATTAAAAGTTAATTTTACTTTATTGTTTAGAATCTGCTGAACTGGAATAAAAGAATCTTCTGTTCCTTTTACTTCTAAAATTGCATCTTTAGTCAATAAAACATCAACAAAATAAGGCTGATTGTTTCCAATTGTTAAAGCATTTACGCCAGTTTTCTGATTGTTTTGAGCTATTTTATAAAACAAAGGAACAATTAAAGGAGATTGCTGAAAATTAGAATTTGCACTATTAATTGGTGCTGTAAAAACAGTTATTCCTGCAACTTGATTTTGAACAGCTGTTACAAATGGAGTCTGATCTTCAAAAGAGAGAACAGCTGGATAAGAGCTCGAAACAGCAAACGAACCGTTTACTTTCGGATATTGGAAATTGGTTATTTTGTTTTCGAAAACGCCTGAAAATAATGGATGATCAAAATTAATTTTAGTGATTAATTTACTGTTGGTTTCTAAATTTCCGAATTGAATTTTCCCAAAATTCCCCAACAATGCATTTAAGCTTGAAAGAGATGTTTTTTCAGATGGAATAACAACCAAATTTCCTCCTTTAGAGACAAAAGCTTTTAAAGTCGTTTGCAATGCTTGCGGAATGTCAATTAATTCGTTTAGAATAATAGTATTTTGTTTTTCTAAACTATTATAATCTAAAGCGCTGATTGGGTAATTGTTATAATTGAATTCTGCAGATGTGTAAATTCGAGACAAGAAATTACTTTTTTCAGGTTCGCCAATGCTGATAACGTTTGTTTTTTTGCTTTTAGAAATACTGAAAAACAATTTGTTGTCATAAGTTAAACCGTTGTCTTCAATTGCAACATATCCATGAAAAGCTTCTTTTGGAATTGTGAAATTGATTTTCTTTTTCTTCGTATCAAAATTGATAATTGTTTTGGCAATCAGTTTGTTTTGATTATATAAAGCTGTAGAAATAGGTTTGAAATCTTCGCCATAAGCAGACAAATTAATGCCAATTTCATAGAAGTTTTCTAAAGTTTGATTAATGTAAACGCTATCAATAGAAACGTTGTTTTTCTGTTCTGCTTCTGGAACTATGAAATAGGGTTTCTCTTCAAAATCTATAGTAGCAATATCTTTTTCTTTTAAACCAACGGCATCTGTAATAATGACAATATCTTTTTTGTAAGCCGATTTATGTGCTTTAATTTTAGCTGTAATTGCCGAAAGATCAAAAGAAGTTGCGCTGTATTTTAGATTTTGTAAAGCGCTTTTAGATGATTTTATATCAGTATTCCAAAAGTTTTCGGTGTTTGTTAAAAGTGAAAACTGAGTGTTTTCGGGAGTATTTTCAAGTAATTCTTGAACAGCTCTTTTTAACAATTCGCCTTTTTTGCCTTTTGCCTGCATACTGAACGAATTGTCAAGTACAATATACATTTCATTTGAAGCGTTCTTGCTGTCGGCGGCTTCAAAAAAAGGTTGTGCAAACGCGATAATCGCACAAGTAAGTAATAATAAACGTGTGGCTAATAAAAGTCTTTTTTTGATTTTAGAACTTTTACGAGTCTGAATAGCAAGTTCTTTTAAGAATCGAACATTGGTAAAATAGGAAGTTTTAAATCGTCTTAATTGAAATAAGTGAACCAAAAATGGAACGATCAATAAAAACAGAAAGTATAGAATTTCGGGATGTTTAAAATGCATTCTGGCTTCGATTTACTTCACTACGTTTTGTTTTTCGCGAAGATGCTGGTCAAAAATACGAATTAAAAATTTATTAAACCATATAAGTTCATGTAAGAGATTATAAGTAAAGTCGAAAGTCAAAAGTCGAAAGTCAGACTTATATAACTTATAGGGTTTTAAAAAATACCAAAAAATGGAACTTTTGTAAATTCTTTGTGATAAAGAATTTATTTTGAACAAATATTATTGCTTATTTTAGCTAATTCAAAAAAACAAACTATGAAAAAAATATATCTAGTGTTATTTTCAGCTTTATCATTAACCACGGTTAAAGCTCAAAATAAGTTCAATTTATTGGTTGGAACCTATACCAATACTTGCCAAAGTAACGGAATCTATGTTTATGAATTTGATGTTACAAACGGTGAGTATAAATTGAAAAATTCTTCTGAAAACGTTGTGAGTCCAAGTTATTTGTCGGTTTCTGCTGACAATAAGTTTATTTATGCAGTAAACGAAAACGGGACACAAAGTACCGTAAGTGCCTTTTCGTACGATTCGGGTTCTGGAAAAGTGAATTTTTTGAATAAAAATGATGCTTTAGGAGCAGATCCCTGTCATTTGATTAATGATGATAAAAATGTAATCGTTGCGAATTATTCTGGTGGAAACATTGTAGTTTTTAAGAAAAACACAGATGGAAGCATTACAGAAGTTCAGCAATTGATTCAGCATGAAGGAAAAGGACCAAATGCGGCTCGTCAGGAAAAAGCGCACGTGCATATGGTTGTTTTTTCGCCAGATAAAAAGTTTGTGCTTTCGAACGATTTAGGTTTAGATAAAGTTTTTATTTATAAATATAATCCAGCTTCAAAAAGCGAAATTCTAACTTTAAAAGGAAGTGTAGATGTAAAACCAGGAAGCGGGCCAAGACATTTAACTTTCAGCAAAGACGGGAAATTTGTTTATTTAGTTCAGGAATTAGATGGAACTTTAACGACTTTAAGCTGGGATAAAACAGGAAGTTTAAAAGTAGTTGCTGAAACAAGTATTTTGCCAAAAGATTTTAAAGGAGGAACAGGAGCAGCGGCAATTAAGCTTTCGCCTGACGGAAACTTTTTATATGTTTCTGATCGTGTTGATGCTAATGCTATTTCGGTTTATAAAATTCTTAAAACAGGAGCTTTAGAATTAGTAGAACAGCAAAGTACATTAGGAAAAGGGCCAAGAGATTTTGCTATTGATCCAACAGGAAATTACCTTTTAGTAGGGCATCAATATACTAATGATATAGTTATTTTTAAAAGAGATATCGCAACAGGAAAAATTACAGATACTGGAAGAAGAATACAGTTGTGTTCGCCAGTGGGACTAGTTTTTACTAAGATCTAGAAAGTTTTCAGTCGCAGTCACAGTTTTCAGTATTGTACAAACTGAAAACTGTGACTGAAAACTGAGACTTATTTTTTCTTCTTCTTCTCGTTTCTTGTCTTCAACATATTTCTGTTGACAGAACCGTGAGTTTTCTTTTTTGTTTTTGAAGGACCACCAAGATTGACTTTTTGGTTCTTTTTAGATTTTTCGTGAAAAGCGCCATCACCTTCTAGTTTTGGTTTTTTCATTAAAAACTTTCTTGGCAGTTTATCTTTTTCAGCTTCAATAAGCTTTTCTGAGATTTCAACTTCTTCAGGGAAATCAGCTATTTTTAGCTCTTGATCCATTAAAAGTTCCGTTTCAATTTTGAATTCTTCTTCTCTTGGAGTAACAAAACTAATAGCCGTTCCCGTTGCATCTGCACGACCCGTACGACCAATTCTGTGCATATACAATTCTGGTTCTTCCGGAAGTTCAAAGTTAATTACGTGTGTGATATTAGAAATATCCAAACCTCTCGCCATAACGTCGGTAGTAATTAAGCCGCGAAGATTTCCTTCTTGGAATTCAGCCATTGTATTCAAACGATAATTTTGAGATTTATTAGAGTGAATTACACCAAATTGTCCTTCAAAAAGCTCATCAATGCGATTGAAAAGCATATCTGAAATCTTTTTATTGTTTACGAAAACCAAAATACGACTCATACTTTCGTCGGTTTCCAGTAAATGTTTCAATAGATTTACTTTGGTATTAAAATTCGGAACATTATAAGTAAGCTGAGTAATCTTTTCAAGAGGAGTTCCTGATGGGGCCAATGTCACTTCTTCAGGAAAATCGAAATAATCATTTAATAAATCATCAACTTCATCTGTCATCGTTGCCGAGAAAAGAATGTTTTGACGTTTGGTCTTCATCATCGCAAAAAGCGAAGTCAACTGCGGTCTGAAACCTAAATTTAGCATTTCGTCAAACTCGTCAATAACTAGTTTTTGAGTTTCATCAAAACGAACAACTGCGTCAAGCGCTAAATCCATTGTACGTCCAGGCGTTCCAACTAATATGTCAACACCTTCGTAAACGGCTTTTTTCTGTGTATTGATGTTTACACCTCCGTAAATACCTAAAGTTTTAACCGACATATATGTAGTCAGTTTTTCTACTTCCTCTACAACCTGAACTACTAATTCACGAGTTGGAACCAAAATTACAATCTTTGGAGTATTGGTATGAGTGAATTTGTAAAGCTTTAAAAGGGGAAGTAAATAAGCAAATGTTTTACCAGTTCCGGTTTGTGCAATTCCCATCATATCACGTCCAGACATGATTACAGAAAAAGATTTTTCTTGAATAGGAGTAGGCGTAACAAATCCTAATTCGTCAACTGCTTTTTGTAATGATTTTGGAAGATTGAATTTTTCGAAAGTGCTCATTTGCTTTAAATTTTGTGCAAATGTACGTTAAATTCATGGTTTTTTGTTGAATTTGTAATTTTTGATGTCGTATTACCACTTTGAATGTCACTCTCAGCGAAGTCGAAGAGCGCAACGATAAGAGCGTGAATCGTATATTTTTAGATTTTAAGCAGTTTAAAACCCTTCAAAAACACCTAATCCGAATAAAGCAAAATCATATTTCACAGGATCTTGAGCGTCCATTTCTCTTAATTTCGTGTCTAACTCCAATAAAGCTTTAGCATCATTTTGCTTTCGCGAAAGGATTCCAAGTTTGCGGGCAACGTTTCCTGAATGCACGTCAAGCGGACAAGATAAAACTGAAGGCGAAATGCTTTTCCAGATTCCTAAATCGACTCCTTTTGCATCTTGGCGCACCATCCATCGCAGGTACATATTGATTCTCTTCGCCGCTGAATTATTTAACGGATCTGAAATGTGTTTTTGAGTTCGCGCTAAATGATCTGTTTCGAAGAATATTTTTTTGAATTCACTGATGCTTTTCTGCAAACTGTCTTTTTCTTGATTTTTAGCAAAGGCATTTTCTAATCCGTTGTGGTTTTGGTAGATGTTTTTTAAACCTTTTATAAAACCAGCAAAATCATTTCCGTTAAAAGTTCTATGAACAAATGTTTCTAGTCTGGCTAAATCTTCATCAGAATGTGACATGACGAAATCGTAAGGCGTATTGCCCATTAATTCCATCATTTTATGCGAATTTTTGATAATCATTTTACGGTTTCCCCAAGCAATAGATGCGCTAAGAAAACCTGCGATTTCGATATCTTCTTTTTGGGTAAAAAGATGCGGAATCTGGACAGGATCACTTTCTATGAAATCCTGATTGTTATATTGAATGACTTTTTCGTCTAGAAATTCTTTCAGTTCTGATTTATTCATTTTTTGAGATTTTTTTCGCGTAAAAACCGTCTTTTAATTCATTAGTACGCATTTGAGGAATGTACTGAAAATATTTTTCAAAAGTATCAATTTGTTTTTTATTGACACAAGGCAAATCTCCATTACCGCTTGCCCATAAAAAATCATTTTTTTGAGGAGAATTATATTTTAGATTTCCTAATTGTATATTTTCAAAAGTGGTATTGCTTTTTGAATTTTGGTAAGGAAAAACAATATTATTAGTAGAAAATGTACTTATTTCCATCAACGATTTATGATTTGCAAATTTACTTAGATTAAAAGGGAAAAATAAAATAATTGCAATTGGGATTTGCGAAAGGACTAATAATACATTCATTAATTTTTTGTTCTGTATTAAACAGATAAAACAAAAGAGAGAGAAAAATAAAACGAATTGAATGAAAAAACGATATTGCGGAGAGGTTATTAAAAGCAAAAATATTTGCAGTATCATGTTGGCATAAAGTAGCCAAAGTGCTTTTTCATTTTTAAATTTATAAATAAAAAAAGGTAGAACTAAAATGAAAAAGACGCTGAGTTTATTAAATAATCCATTCAATTTTGGCAACGTAATCCATCTTATAAATAAATCCCAAACTGACATTGAATTATATTGTTCAGCTGTAATAAAATAGCCGTAATATTTTAGGTTGTCATAATAAAAAGTCTGAATTGCACTTGGGATAGCATAATCTGTTGTTAGTGTTGGAAATATTTTAGACGGAAAAAGAGGTGATCCGCAGATAATAAGGTTTTTAATGAAAAAAAGTATAATTACTGATGCGCTTAATAAAATCGGTTTTAGAAGTTTTCCTGACAACGATTTGAAATTAAAGGGCAATAGAATTAAAGGAAAAACAGCAAATGTTAGCGTTGTATTTTTGATGTAAAGTAAAAAAAGAACTAAAATCAAAAGCAAATAAAATGTCTCAGAAGTTATTTGTTTAAAGTTTTCTAAAAAATAAAAGAAGAAAATAAATGAAAAAATATAAACAGGAATATCTGGAGAAGGTGCGCTTATAAATTGAAAAAAGAAAATATTAAATAAAGGCAATAATCCGACTAATAGATAATTCTTATTGCCATTTTTACTATATTCATTTAGTTTCTGAATGGCAAATACATTTCCTAATAAGAGGCAAAAACCGCTTAAATCATTGAAATTTTTGTATAAAAAGGAAAAATTAAAAACACTTTGCGTAATATGCCAGCCGCTCGTCTGTCCGTAAAATAAATGAAGATTTGCAAGTCCTTTTACAAAGCCATATTCATTAAGCCATTTTATGGTTTGGATATAATAGGATTCGTTATCAATTACACAAGGAATTGAAGCACATTGTAAAAGAATAAGAACTGTAACGACAGCCAGAATGATCTGCAAACTTTTTTGTAATTGCTGTAATTCTAATAAAAATGACTTGTAAAGATCAATAACCGAATTGTGAAATTTTAGCAATAAAAAAACATTCAGAAGTATTAAAACGATATGAAATTCTATATTAATTCTTCCAAAAACGGCCCAAATGCTTGCAACCATTGTAGTTGAAAATAATCCTAGAATTGAAGTAATTGCAAAATTTTTGTTGTTGAGTTTCATTGTTTTATCCAGACCAACACCTAAATTAATGGTTGTGAATAAAATATAAATCCAGCTAATTGCAATTAAAATCATTAATAAAGAATTTGCCCGTCGGACATTATTAATTTTCTATCAGCCATATTGGCCAATTCTTCATTGTGTGTTACAATGACAAAAGTTTGTCCGAACTCATCTCGAAGCTGAAAAAACAATTCATGAAGATTTTCGGCAGAATGCGTGTCTAAATTCCCAGAAGGTTCATCGGCAAAAATCACATCTGGTTTGTTGATTAAGGCTCTTGCAACAGCAACACGCTGTTGTTCTCCGCCCGAAAGTTCGCTTGGTTTATGATTGATTCTATGTGAAAGCCCTAAATAGTTGAGGAGTTTTACGGCTTCTTTTTCTGTTTCAGATTGCTTTTTGCCTGCAATGTGCGCTGGAATACAAACGTTTTCTAGAGCAGTAAACTCAGGTAGAAGCTGATGAAACTGAAATATAAAACCTAAATTTAAGTTTCTAAAATCGGATAATATTTTGTCTTGTTTGCTTTTCTTTTTAAAATAACGATTGTAATAAACCACCATTAAAAAAATGGGCATACACAATATTCCCCATGTGGCATAACCAAAAACATCATTCTCTATTTTGCTTCTAAAAAACAATAAAAAAACGGCTAATACAATGATATAAAAAGAGCCTAACCAAGTAATGATTTTAAATGTCTTTTCTTGTTTTGAATTGTCATTTTTAATGTCTTGAAGTTCTAGAACATTTTTACCATTAATTATCAAAGATGACTCAGGATTATGGTCTGGTTTATCTAAAGTTCCTAAAATCTGTAACAAAGTCGTTTTTCCAGCACCCGAAGCACCAACGATAGAAACAATTTCGCCTTTTTTGATATGTAAATCGACTCCTTTTAAAACTTCAAGTTTGTCGTAGAATTTATGTATATTTTTTGCGTGTATCATTTAATGAAACTGTTTTTACAAAGAAACGAAGATTATGGTCAAAATCAAATTACAATGGTTAAATTACAAATATCAAATTCTAAACCCCAAAAGAGCGAAGCGATTTTTTAGAAAATCTAAAATCTAAAAGCGGTACATAAATTGATATGGGAATCTTGGAAATTAAATTTAGAAAAGAAATAATAGAGTTTCGTGAATTTATTTTTAATTTCGAATAACTTAAAAGTGAATGTGTTATGCAAAATTTAGAAGCTGTAGAGGATAACAGAATGTCAAAACTGCTTATTGGTTTAGTTTTGGACGGAATTGGTATGATTTCTTTCTCGATTCCTTTTTTGGGTGAGTTTTCAGATGTAGTCTGGGCTCCTATTGCTGCAATAATTATGGCAAGGATGTATAAAGGAAGGGTAGGGAAAGTGGCAGGTGTTTTGACTTTTTTGGAAGAAATAGTGCCTTTTACAGATGTAATTCCCTCTTTTACTTTAACTTGGATTTATACTTATTTCTTTCAGCGAAATAAAGAAGTTTAATCTTTAAATAAAAATCCAAGTCCCATTCTTTTAAGCATTTTCTTTTCGAAATTCCAAAAGAAACGGAATTGTCCGAAAATTGTTCCGATAGCAACTAATAAAACTTGATAAACAGGAAGAATAATTAACAAACGGATAAGTGTAAACCAAACAGCACCTAAATCTTCTTTGTGAATTCCAACCCAGTCACAAAAAGGTCTAGAAATCCATGCAGATGCCGATCCGGTGATGGCAA
Source organism: Flavobacterium sp. SH_e (assembly GCF_025717045.1). Taxonomy (GTDB): domain Bacteria; phylum Bacteroidota; class Bacteroidia; order Flavobacteriales; family Flavobacteriaceae; genus Flavobacterium. Next base: position 267,262 of record NZ_JAOVZN010000008.1, on the reverse strand, counting down.
AAACAATAAGTATGATTATGGCTTGTAGGTTGGAAGTGATTCCCCAGCGTTTTTTAAGTTTATCCATTAATTTATTTATAATCATTACAAATATACTAACATTATCTTATCGGCACATATCCGGCGAGCTTTTGTTTGTAAGTATTTTGAAAATAAATCATGTAGTTGTAAATTAAGTAATTTACTTCGTATCCATAATGAATTTGAGGCTGGTAATCGATAGTCATTTCGTATAAATTTGGGTTGTAACGATTTGGTTGTGAAGCACGAATATTCCACTCAGTTACGTATTGATAATTTTTGTTTTCCAAAAATGCTAGAGTATGATAATTTCTTGGATAGGCTCTGGTATTGAGCCAATAATTAAATCCGTTGTCGATAATGATAACTTCATATTCTAAAGAATCATTCGAAATTCTAACGGTATCATTTCCTTTTTTATTTGGCACAGTATCATTGCTCGCAATATTTTGCGATGCTGACGAACAAGCTAAAATAGTCAGTAATATTGCTACTATGGAAACGACTTTTTTCATGACTTAAATTTACGAATATTTGATGAGAAGAAGGAGAAGTTTAACAGGAATCTAAGATTCTGGTAAAGATTGCTAAGGTTCTGAGATACTAAGATGCTAAGTTTTTTTTAAAACAAAAAAGCAGTTTGCTATGCAAACCGCTTTAAAATATTGATAGTAAGGCTCAGTATCTTAGTATCTTAGAACCTTAGCAGCTTATTTACTTCCAAATAACTTCCCTATAAAACCTGCGATTCCTCCCTTACTTTTTGTAACAACAAGAACATCTGCTACGTCAACTTTTCCGTCATTGTTTTGGTCAAGGCCAAATTGCATTCCGTATTTAGAAATGGTATCCATTATTCCAGAAGCTTGTCCGCTGTTTCCTGAAATTGAATTTATAATATCTGAAATTTGAAAACTATTATCGTTTGGATCTTTTGCTTTATTTACTAAAGAACCTAAAATCTGTGGAATCAAATTTGAAGCAACTCCGCTAGAATCGGCACTACTTAATCCAAATTTTTCACCAAGGCTTCCGCTTAACTGCTGTTGAATTTGCTGTACTACTGGATTTGAACTGTCAATAGGTGAGTTTCCGTTAAATAATCCAGCGATTTGATCTGTACCTCCTTCAGAAACAATTTTTTTTAATCCTTCAAAAATAGAATTGCTTGTTTCATTAATTACGGCGTCATTATGTTCGTTTGGGACAGCGGTATTGTTTACAACTGCATCGCCTCCATATTGTTGTACTAATTGGGTTAATTGTTCAAACATGATATTTAGGATTTAGATTAGAACTCAAATTTAAACAAAAAAAGAAAGGGATTTATTAAACAATGTTAATAAATCCCTTACAAGTAATTTAATTATAGTTAATTAGCTTAACAAAGTAATGATTTGTGATGCTAATTCAGTACCAATTCTGTCTTGTGCTTCTCCAGTTGCAGCTCCGATGTGTGGAGTCAAAGAGATTTTAGAATGCATTAAGATTGCCATTTCTGGTTTTGGCTCACTTTCGAAAACGTCTAAACCAGCAAAAGCAACTTTTCCTGAATCTAAAGCTTTTACTAAAGCTACTTCATCAATAACACCGCCACGAGCACAGTTTACGATTCCAACACCATCTTTTAAGATTTCAAATTCTTTTTCTCCGATGATGTAACCATCTTGAGCAGGAACGTGTAATGTGATGAAATCTGCTTCTTTAAATAAAGATTCTAAAGATTGAGAAACGATTTTAGTTGTGATTGATTGTCCGTCGAAAAATTCAACTTTCACATCAACTTCAGGAATAAAGCTATCAGCAGCGATTACTTTCATTCCTAAACCAAGAGCCATTTTTGCAGTAGCTTGTCCGATACGACCAATACCAACAATACCTAAAGTTTTTCCTCTTAATTCAGTTCCGTTTGCGTAAGCTTTTTTCAAACCGTCAAAGTTTGAATCTCCTTCAAGAGGCATATTTCTGTTAGAATCATGTAAAAAACGAACACCAGAAAATAAGTGTCCGAAAACTAATTCAGCAACAGATTCTGAAGATGAAGCAGGAGTATTAATTACATGGATTCCTTTGCTTTTTGCGTAATCTACATCGATATTATCCATACCAACACCACCACGACCGATGATTTTGATTCCAGGACAAGCATCGATAATATCTTTACGAACTTTAGTTGCAGAACGAACTAAAATTACGTCAATATTATTTTCATTAATATAGTTAGCTACTTGTTCTTGAGCTACTTTTGTAGTTATAACTTCAAATCCACCTTTTTCTAAGGCTAGAATTCCGCTTTTAGAAATTCCATCATTTGCTAATACTTTCATTGTGTGTTTATTGTTTATTTGGTAAATCGTTTATTGTTTAATCGATAAACCAGCTATTTGATTTTTCTTTTTTGATAAATTAAAGGAACCATTTTTACGCTTAAACCTTAATCAAACTAACGATTAAACGCATAAAAGATTAAACTTTACTTTCTAATGCTTTCATTACATCGACTAAAACCTGAACGCTTTCAATTGGCATAGCGTTGTAGATAGAAGCTCTGTAACCACCAACAGAACGGTGTCCTGGCAATCCAGAAATGTTTGCAGCTTTCCATAAAGCGTCAAAAGTTTCAGTGTGTTCAGGATTGTTCAATAAGAAAGTTACGTTCATATTCGAACGGTCTTCAACTTTTGCAGCACCTTTAAACAATGGGTTTCTGTCGATTTCAGCGTAAAGCAATTCAGCTTTTGCGTTGTTTAATTTTTCAACAGCCGCGATTCCGCCTTTTTCTTTAATCCATTGTAAAGTTAGAAGAGAAACGTAAACAGCAAATACAGGTGGAGTATTGTACATACTTTCTCCTTTAATGTGTTTAGCGTAATCTAGCATGCTTGGAATAGTTCTTCCGTTTTTGCCTAAGATTTCTTCTTTTACTACTACTAAAGTAGTTCCAGCAGGTCCCATATTTTTTTGAGCTCCAGCATAGATTAAGTCAAATTTAGAAAAATCTAACTCACGTGAAAAAATATCAGAACTCATATCGCATACAACAGGTATGTTTGTTGATGGGAATTCTTTCATTTGAGTTCCAAAGATGGTATTGTTACTTGTGCAGTGGAAATAATCAGCATCAGCTGGAATTTCGTAACCTTTTGGAACATAAGTATAATTGTCTTCTTTTGAAGAAGCTACGACAACAGTTTCACCGAAAAGTTTCGCTTCTTTGATCGCCGCAGTTGCCCACGTTCCTGAATCTAAATAAGCTGCTTTTCCGTTTTCTTTCATTAAGTTATATGGTGCCATTAAGAATGCTGTACTTGCACCACCTTGTAAAAATAAAGCCTGATAACCTTTTCCTTGAAGTCCTAATAATTCTAAAGCAAGGGAACGAGCTTCCTCCATTACAGCAACGAAATCTTTGCTTCGGTGCGAAATTTCAAGAATAGATAATCCTGAATCATTAAAATTTAAAATTGCTTTTGATGCCTTCTCAAAAACTTCCTGAGGTAAAATACTTGGTCCTGCGCTGTAGTTGTGTTTTTTCATGGTTGTTGTTAATAGTCGAAAATTTTAAAGACGCAAATTTCGGCAATAAGAGCCGAAAAAGCGTTAAAATATTCGAAATAATTAAACAATTTTTTACTTTGTTGTTAACAAAAACGTTATAGTATCAACGTTATCTGCATAATCCCACAATTGAGGTTTTTGCGTTTCACCGAAAAAGACGCTATTTGGTGTAAAATTGTTGCTTACAATACATTGAATTTGTTCTGAATCATTCTGAAGGCGTTTTTCAAGTTCTTCCGAGTTTTCGTAATATTCATAAAAGACACTCGAAATAGGAGAGGCATAGCTTGAATCTTCTTTCAAAGTCAAAAATCCGTTGTCTCGTAATTTGAAATTACTCATCAAAAATACGGCTTTATTATAGTCATAATTATTAGCGTATTTCTCGTAATGAATGACGTCTTGATATTTAAATATTGCTTGAAAAAATGCTTCAAATGAATAGTCTTTTGGGACATAAAGTTTAGAAACGTTTCGGCATCCTAAACCAAAATATCTAAAAATATCTTCACCTAAAGCTTCCAATTCTTCATGGGTTTCTTTTCCAGTTAAAATTGCAGCCGAATTTCTGTTTTTACGAATAATTGACGGTTTGTCTTTGAAATAATATTCGAAATAACGTGAAGTATTATTGCTTCCTGTTGCAATTACGGCATCGAAATTTTCCAATTTTCCTTCTACGAAAGTGATTTTATCTTTTAGATTTTCATCAACAGCAATTAAATATTTAGCTAAAAATGGCAATAAATGCTGATCGTTTGACGAAGTTTTAATTAGAGCTTTATTGCCAGTAATTAAAACGGATAGAAAATCATGAAATCCAACCAACGGAATATTTCCCGCTAAGATCAAAGCAACCGTTTTTTCATTCTGAGTAGAGTCGAAAGAATAAGCAGACAGCCATTTGTCAATATTTTCGGTCGTTAAAGCATCTGCCCATGACTTTACAGAGAAATAAACTTGCTCTGGTGTGTACCATCCGTTATGGGATTGCGATAAATGAATCAGATTTTCGAAATCATCAAAAAAGATATCATTATATAAAACGTCAGATTTTCGTGCAGAAGCATCTTCAGAAAACTGACTTAAAAATTTTCCTAATTCAACAAAAACACTTTTTTTTGTTTCTAATGTCATAATGTTTGCTTATGAATTGTTTTGATTGTAATTTTGCACAAAAATAAGCATAATTAAGTCGAAAGTCAAAAGGCATAAAATCAAAAGCTATGCTTGCCTTTATTTTGACTTTGAGACTTAAGACTTTTAACTTTAAGACTAATAAACGATGGCAATAATTATAACTGACGAATGCATCAATTGCGGGGCTTGTGAACCAGAGTGCCCAAATACAGCAATATATGAAGGAGCTGATGATTGGAGATACAAAGATGGTACAAGTCTTTCTGGTTCAATAGTTTTACCTGACGGAACTGAAGTGGATGCAGATGATGCGCAAACTCCAATTTCTGACGAAATCTACTATATAGTCCCAGGAAAATGTACAGAATGTAAAGGTTTTCATGATGAGCCTCAATGTGCTGCTGTTTGTCCAGTTGACTGTTGTGTACCAGATGATAACCACGTTGAAGACGAAGAAACTTTATTGCAAAGACAAGCGTTCTTGCACGGAGAATAATGCTTCAATTATCCTAATATATAATCCTGAGTTTTTGCTCAGGATTTTTTTTACCCTAATATCAGGTATTTTGAAAAGTTAGTTTGTTGATAACGAATGTTTTATTTAATAGGGGGTTGATTTATTGCTGAAAAAATAATACTTTAGTTAAAAATTTAATAATGCCTATGAAGAAATTGTTACTTTTATTTATCGTTTTACTCAATTATGTAAGCGGTTTTGCACAAAGCGAAGAGTATTCTATTATTGTTAAGGATATAGAAACTTTGGAACCGATACAAAATGCTACGGTTAAAATAATGAAAACCCAGCAGATTTTATTGAGCAATGAAGAAGGAAAAGTTACTTTTATGCTCACTGGGGGATCTAATGTTCAGGTTTCTGAAACTAATTATGAAGATTTGACTGTACGCTGGACTTCTTTAAATGGAGAGCAAAAATTTGTTATTTATTTAAAGAGTAAAAACAATAAATTGGATGAAGTAGTTTTGTCTAAGGAATCTCCAGAAAAAATATTGCAGAAATTGGTTAACAATTCTATAAAGAAAATTAGTATCTCCCATAGACAGAAGGTATATGTGAGAGAGTTTTTTATACTCGACAATCAGTACACGTATTATAATGATGGATTGGTAAATTTTCAATTTGATAAAAATAATAATGCAACCACTTTACTGGTTGAGCAAAATCGCTCTTATGGATTATTAGAAGCAGATGTAAGTGCTGATTTAAAAGGATATGATTTGAATAATATAATGGAGAATTATTCGAATTTTAAATATTTTGATCCACTATTAGATTCGAAAGCAAAGAAACAATATGATTTTACAACCAAAGGGCATCCAAAAAACAAAGATTATTATGTAATGTCGATTACTCCTTTAGATAAAGCCAAAGAAGCAATCGATAATTTTGAAGTTGTCTACGATCCAGTAAAAAAGATCATTTTAGAATTTACGATTACAGTAACGCCTGCAACTCTTGATAAAGTAGAAGAAAAAACAAATGTTGGCAATAAAAACATTACTAAATCGTTTGTAAAAGTAAATTATAGATGGGACGGAACCGATTATTATTTATTGAGTTCTAATGAAGAGATTGGATATGATCTTGTTTTGAAAGATAAAACGACGAAAAATATTCAGGTAAGAAATAGTTTTGTAACGACTGGTTTCAATAAACAAAATTTTACTTATAGTGAAAGTGATGTTTTTAAAGAGAAATCGCTTTTCAATAAAAAGAATAAAATCCTGACCAATTATTGGGATATTTCGGGATTTACCGCAACCGATGAAGAAAAAGCTATCATCGCATCTTTAGAGTTTAAATTGTAATTAATAAATAGAAAAAGAAAAATCCTGAACAATTTAGTTCAGGATTTTTTATTATTTGTCACGCTGAGCGTAGTTGAAGCCCAAGATTAAAAGTTAAATCCAAGTCTTGCGTAGTAATATGCTCCGCTGAAACCCATTTGTACAGCATCCCAATAACCTCCGGCTTCTGTATTTCCTTGCTCGTCTTGTTTAGTTGGATATATATTAAACAAGTTGTTGCTTCCAATAGTCAGTTTTAAACTTTTAGTAAATTGGTACCCAAGAGTTAAATCGGTTACTACTTTTGGATTGTAAACATCATCTTCATCAGCATAATCTACCAAAACAACTTTGCTAAAACGAGTAAAAGCTAATCCAGCATCGAATTTCTTTTTGGAATAATTTAAGTTTAAACCAAATTTGTTGTCTGGCGCAGAAGCTAATAAAAAGGCTTTTTCACGTTTTCCGAAGAAAGTAGCTTCATCAAGAGTGCCATTCTTAACTTTGTCAATTTTCATATCATTGATGTTTCCAACCAAAGTCGCACCAAGCTGACCAAAATCAAACCCTTTTTTCCAAGATAAAACTAGGTCTAAACCGTGTGTGCTAGTATCTACACCATTGGCAAAAAACTGAGCTTCAGAAACACCAAGATTTAAAGCGCTTGCATCAAAATATCCAGTAAGAACGATACGGTCTTTTACTTGAATGTAATAACCGTCAATTGTTGCTGTAAAATCGCCATAAGAAGCTGTAAAACCTAGAGAAGCATTTACTGCTTTTTCTTCATTTAATTTACCAATTCCAAAAGCTCTTGTAATTTCACTGTTGTTTGGAGCTAATAATACTTCTGTAGCACCGCTTGCGTTGAAGTTGGTAAAACGTAAATTATAATAAATCTGCGCTAAAGATGGAGCACGGAAACCTGTACTAACAGAACCTCTCAAATTAAAGTGATCGCCAAGTTTTAATCTAGAAGCTAATTTTCCATTTAATGTACTTCCAAAATCGCTGTAATTTTCAAAACGAACAGCGGCATTTACCATTAAAGCTTTGGTTATATCCAACTCTCCATCAGCATATAAAGAGAAATTGGTACGACTTTCATTTACTTCGTTAGCAGGACTATAACCAGGGAAACCTTGCGAACTTCCAGGTCTAGGATTACCTGAAATAGGATCAATTGGAGCACTTTGAGTTGTTGGGTCTGTTATTGGCTGTCCGTTTGTATCATAAGTAGTGTACGAACCTTCTTCTCCTGCAAAAATTTCAAATTTTTCTACTCTAAATTCGGTTCCAAAAGCAATATTAAAACCTTCAAGAATGCTGTCATAGTTTTTAGAAATGTCAAAATTGGTCGTATTTTGAAGCAAACTGTGTCCTCCAGCATCAAATTCATGTGGAGAATTTTCTTCAAGAGAAGCATTTATCGTTCCTTTAATATCGTACTGGAATTTATTTTTTCCAAAAGTATTACTCAAATCAAATTTCCATCCTCCAGAAGACTCTGTTTTAATTCCCGCAGCAACTGAATTGTCATTAATTTTTGATGTAATTCTTGGTGTGTAACCTCCAGGATAAACCGATTCTACAACTCTTTCTCCATCATTTCTTGTAAAAGCGTAAGCATCAGTATCTCTGAAATTACTTCCTCCAAAAGCATAAAACTCTGTTTTATCTGCAATTGGAATAGAGAAATTAGCAAATAAATTTACTCCATGCATACTCGCGTCGCCAAAACCTTTTCTAAAATCATAAGCCGGTCTTAAGGTTTTATTTTTGTTTAAAAATTCACCTGTAAAGTTTGCATAACCGCCTTTAGTTCCTAATGAAACACCATAATTAGCAGCAACCCTAACAGAACCGCCGTCAAAATCTTGATCTTTTCCGTATGAATTTCCATTTCCGTGTTGATCTAATCTATATCCTTTTGTGTTTGGAGTTCCAGGAAGAAAGTCGCCTTGGGCATGTGTATTAAAAGCACCATAGGTTACGGATCCTGTTAATTCATTTACATTATCATTTGTAATAATATTGATAACTCCCGCAATAGCATCAGAACCATATTGTGCTGAAGCTCCGTCACGCAAAATTTCAATTCTTTTAATAGAAGCGGCCGGAATTGCATTTAAATCTGTTCCTGTATTTCCGCGTCCTCTTGTTCCAAATAAGTTAATTAAAGAAGATTGGTGTCTTCTTTTTCCGTTAATCAAAACCAAAGTCTGATCTGGTCCCATACCTCTTAAAGAAGCTGGATCTACGTGATCGGCACCATCAGAACCCGATTGTTTATTGGCATTAAATGACGGAGCAACATATTGCAATAATTGATTGATTTCAATTTTACCACTTTGTGTTGTAACATCTTTTACGCTAATAACATCAATGGGAACGGCAGAGTTTACAACGGTTCTTTTAGTGCTTCGTGATCCTGTAACAACAACATCATTTAAAACTTGACCTTCGCTTTCGCCTAAAACAATGTCTATTTTATCGCCTGTAACTGCTTTTTCAATTGTTGAGAATCCTACGTAAGTGAATATTAAGGTTGCACCTTCTTTTACTTTGATTTTATAACTACCTTCAAAATCGGTAGAAACGCCATTTGAAGTCCCTTTTTCGACAATATTTACGCCAGGAAGTGGTGCTCCAGTTTTGTCTTTTACAACACCTGAGACCTCTTTCTGAGCAAAGAGAAACGCTGAATTCAGCAGAAATAGTAATAATGCAATCTTTTTCATGGTAATTGGTTTTTTGGTTTGTTTTTTGTTGATTAGTTTTATAAAAGTAATGTTTTTTAACAAAAAATTAATAAAATGTTTAAAAATTTTTAAGATTAGCTCTAAAATTATATTATTGAACATTTTTACTTCGTGCAAGAGCTATTAAATCTTATATTTGCAAAATTTTAAAGCTGAAAAATATCATTTTGGCAGAAAAGCAAAAAATGCATTTAAATCACAAAACATTTAAACACAAGGTTTAATGTTTTAGACCTAATAAAAAAGGTCGAATAAATAATATAGAAACAAACAGATGAAAGCAGGAATTGTAGGATTACCAAATGTTGGAAAATCAACATTATTTAATTGTTTATCTAATGCAAAAGCGCAAAGTGCCAACTTTCCGTTTTGTACAATCGAACCTAATATTGGTGTTGTAAACGTTCCAGATCCAAGAATCAACAAATTAGAAGAATTAGTAAAACCAGAGCGTGTACAAATGGCAACTGTAGATATCGTAGATATTGCAGGTTTGGTAAAAGGTGCGAGTAAAGGTGAAGGTCTTGGAAACCAGTTTTTAGGAAACATTAGAGAGTGTAATGCTATCATTCACGTTTTGCGTTGTTTTGATAATGATAATATTGTACACGTTGACGGAAACGTAAACCCAATCCGTGATAAAGAAACTATCGATATCGAATTGCAGTTAAAAGATTTAGAAACAATCGAAAAACGTTTAGAAAAAGTAAAACGTGCTGCAAAAACTGGAAATAAAGAAGCTCAAACAGAAGAAGCTTTATTAAACAGAATTAGAGAAGCTTTATTACAGGCAAAATCTGCGAGAACAATCGTTCCTCAAAATAATGACGAAGAAGTTTTATTAGAAAGCTTCCAGTTAATTACTGCAAAACCAGTTTTATACGTTTGTAACGTAGACGAAAGTTCAGCAGTAAGCGGAAACAAATATGTTGACCAAGTTCGTGAATTAGTAAAAGATGAAGATGCGGAAGTTATTGTACTTTCAGTAGGAGCAGAGGCCGATATTACAGAATTAGAAAGCTACGAAGAACGTCAGGTTTTCTTAGAAGATATGGGATTAGAAGAGCCGGGAGCATCAGTTTTAATTCGTGCAGCTTATAAATTGCTAAAACAACAAACTTACTTTACAGCAGGTGTAAAAGAAGTTCGTGCATGGACAATTAATATTGGAGCAACTGCGCCACAAGCAGCAGGAGTTATCCATACAGATTTTGAAAAAGGTTTCATCCGTGCAGAGGTAATTTCATACGATGATTACGTTCAATACGGTTCTGAGGCAAAAGCAAAAGAAGCTGGAAAATTCAGAGTTGAAGGAAAAGAATACGTAGTAAAAGATGGCGATGTAATGCACTTCCGTTTCAACGTTTAATTTTTTTTCTTGAGATAATAGAGTAAAGAAGAAAGAAAATAGAAAAAACTGCTGAAGAGATTCAGCAGTTTTTTTATGCTTTAAAATGAGCAACCACAAAGTTTGTCATCCTGAGGAACGAAGGATCACACACGAAACTCTACAAAGATTGGCGACTTAGCTTGTGGAAATTCTAGTGTGATCCTTCGTTCCTCAGGATGACAAAAAAATGGAAATCTGCCGATCCGAAAAAGTTGCGAGAAATAAATTTTGAGGATTAATTTTTTTTGGCTCAAAAATTGGTTACAGAAAAAATAACCAATTACTAATCTAAAATCAACCAATTAAAAATGCTAAAAAAATCATTCAAAATTCTCGGCTGGACACTTTTCGGAATCTTTAGTTTTCTTGTTTTGTATATATTATCAGTATTTCTGATTTCTAAAATCACAGTCAATTCAGATATTGCAAAAGTTGAAGAACAAAATGCAATTCCAATTTACATTCTTTCAAACGGAGTTCATACCGATATTGTAGTTCCGATTAAAAATGAAATTAAAGATTGGAGAAATGAGATTCAATTCAATCAAACCCAATCAAAAGATTCATTAATGAATTATATCGCATTTGGCTGGGGTGACAAAGGATTTTATCTTGAAACACCAGAATGGGCAGATTTAAAAGCAAGTACAGCTTTCAAAGCCGCATTCGGAATTAGTTCATCAGCTATGCACACGACATTTTTTAAACAATTGCGCGAAGGAGAAGACTGCAAACGTATTTTAGTTTCTAAAGATAATTATCAAAAACTAGTTACCTATATTTCAGATAGTTTTAGAGATCCAATTCATCCCGAATGGATTCAAGGTCACAGCTACGGAAGAAAAGATGCTTTTTATGAAGCCAAAGGAAGTTATAGTCTTTTTTATACGTGCAACACTTGGGCAAACAATGCTTTGAAAGCTGCGAACCAGAAAGCAAGTTTATGGACAGTTTATGATAAAGGGATTTTTTGTCATTATAAATAATCCAGATTATGAAAAAGCTTATTTTAATTTTTGTATTAATATCATTAAGTATTTCATGTATAAAAGCGGATGCAGAAGCACAATGTTATGGTTGTCTTTATTTTGAAAAACCACAACCAGAAAATGATTCTGAATTAAGTGGTTTTCCGACAAGATTTAAAGGTGTGTATGTTGATAAAGATTCTACTTTTTTAAGAATTGAAGAAGATAGAATTTTAAAAGAATATTTCTTTAAAGATAGATATCATAAAAGTTTTTTAGACTCTTTAAAAAATTATTTCGATATCGTAAATGATCAACTTATTGAAAGAGAAACTTTGAAAAAATATTCTATGATTGAAATTGGAGATTCTTTAGAAATAAGCAGGAAAGATATTGATACAATTTTTAGATTCTCATACAATCAAAAAGCAAAAATAATTAATAGCCATCTTGTTATTAGTGATAGAGATTCTCTTTTTTGGCGATTAAGGATTATTTCGTTGCAAAAGAATATTTTAAAAATGAAATATATTGATTTTGCTGATGATGTAAAAAAAATAGATTCTGTTACCAAAATTAAAGGACAAAAAATAGATTCACTTTCTTATTTACTCAAACCAACAAGAAGTGAGTTTCGAAAAATATTAAAAATAAAAAATTTAGGAAGAGAAGAAGAATATAATAAAATCTCAAAATAGATTAAAAAATACATACATGGTAAAAATGTAAAATCTGGCTAAAATCCAAGAAGTAAAGAATTTTCATTAATGCTTAAATTTGAGTAAATATCGAAAAATCAGCAAATGAAAAATCATAACATCTTTTCAAAAACTTGGTATTTATTAAAAACAACATTTTTAGAATTCAACGACGATAATGCTATTAAGCTCAGTGCGGCATTATCTTATTATACCATTTTTGCTTTGCCTCCTTTATTGATTATTATAATTACTATTTGTGGCTTCTTTTTTGGGGAAGAGGCAGTCACAGGGCAATTGTACGGTCAAATAAATAGGTTGGTTGGAAATAATGCTGCGGTACAGATTCAGGAGGCAATCAAAAATGTTCAATTATCAGACAGTAATGTATTTGTAACCATTTTTGGGGTTGTGATGCTGCTGATTGGGGCTTCGGGAGTTTTTGCAGAAATTCAGAGTTCCATAAATTACATTTGGGGACTTCGTGCAAAACCCAATAAAGGACTTCGAAAATTTATCCAAAACAGAATCATGTCCTTTTCTATGATCGTTTCTGTTGGGTTTTTAATGTTAGTCAGTTTAATAGTTAACGCTACTTTAGATGTTTTAAATGCTCGTTTAAAATTGTATTTTCCTGATACGACAGTTTACTTTTTTTATGTAGTAAATTTGGTAATTGTTTTTGCCAGCATCACATTGCTTTTTGCTATTATATTCCGAACTTTACCAGATGGAATTATCAGATGGAAAGATGCTTTTATAGGAGCGTCAAGTACAGCAATTTTATTCATGATCGGTAAATTTGCAATTGGACTTTATCTGGGAAATTCTACCGTCGCAAGTGTTTATGGCGCGGCGGGTTCTGTAATTATAATTTTGGTTTGGGTTTATTATTCGGCTATTATTTTATACTTTGGAGCAGAATTTACGAAGGTGTATGCAAAAGCTTTTGGAGGAAGTATTTCGCCAAATGACTATTCAGTAGAAATACAAAAAGAGGTTTTTGAAATAGAATCTAAATAAAAAAATAAACCAAACAGATGCTGTCTTTTTTGTTTAAATAAAAACGGATTGTAATTTTATGGCTTAATTTTTGAAAGTATAAAACTTATAAATACCACAATATGAAAATTATAGCCTTTGGAGGAAGTAACAGCAAGCAGTCAATCAATAAACGTTTGGCAACTTATGCATCAAGTTTATTTGAAAATGCAGATGTTGAAGTTTTAGACCTGAATGATTTTGCTATGCCAGTTTTTAGTGTTGATCTTGAAAAAGAAGTTGGTCAGCATGAAGTGGCTCAAGCATTTTTAAATAAATTAAAAGAAGCTGATATTTTAGTAGTTTCTATGGCAGAAAATAATGGAAATTATTCTGTTGCCTTCAAAAATGTTTTCGATTGGAGCTCAAGAATAGAAAAAGATGTTTTCCAGCACAAACCAATGTTATTATTGGCAACTTCGCCAGGAGGAAGAGGCGGTTCATCAGTTTTAGGAATTGCGCAGAATCTTTTTCCTCGTTATGGCGCAGAAATTAAAGGAGCTTTTTCGCTTCCTTCTTTCAATTCAAATTTTGATTTAGACGAAAATAAAATCTCAAATCCTGAATTAGATCAACAATTAAAAGATATTATAACATCAAGTTTTTAAATACATGCCACTAAAAAAGATTGCTTTTCTATGTCTTTTTTTGAGTACTTTCTTTCTGAATTTAGCTTTTGCCCAACCGGTAAATGAAGTCGATAAGATTGTTGCAAAATACCCGAAAAGCTTTAATACTACCGAAAAATTAGCCGAAAGAATCGAAAAAGATTTTAAATCAGATTCAGATCGTGCACGAGCTATCTATACTTGGATTGCTTTAAATATAAAATACGATTATAATGCATTTTTGAATCCGCCAAGAGTGCAGGGGTTCAGTTATTCTTCTGAAGCTGAAAAACAAAGAAAAATTAAACAGCTAAACGATAATCTTATTCAAAAAGCTTTTAACTCTAAAAAAGCAGTTTGCGAAGGTTTCACTGCTTTGTATCAGAATTTAGCAGAGCAGGTTAGACTGAAGTGCGAAGTGGTTAAGGGAGATTCTAAAACTAGATTAGCTGATATTGGAAGAAAAAATACTTCGTCAAATCACGCTTGGAACATGGTTTATATCGATAGAAAATGGCGTTTGGTTGACGTAACTTGGGGACAAGGTTATTATGACAGCAACAAAGGAAGAATGGTTAATGATTTTAATCCAATTTATTTTGATACCGATCCTGACTATTTCTTCGCTAAACATTTTCCAGATTCTGGATCTTTTTTAGGAGATAGATTAAGCAAGGAAGATTTCTTAAACGGACCTTTGATTTACAATAAAACCATCGAAAACGATTATAAAATCAAAACTCCCAATACAGGTATAATCGAAGTGAAAAACGGAGATAGAATAACGGTAGAAATTAAAAACGTTTCTAAATCTAATCAGGTTTTTTATTTAAATAAAAAGAATCAGCCAGTTAAAATTCAAAATCCAAAAGAAAGAAGAGGAGGTTTAGAATTCCAAATTCTTATTGACAGCAATGTGGGTAATTATATCACCATTTTTGTTGACACGAGTAGTATTGTTTCTTTTAAAATTGTATAAAAATAAGAGTTCTTCAATCTATTATGTTTCCTGAAATTGCCGTATCTTAGCGAGGAATGATCCGAACATGAATACCATGGAAACAACCTTTTTGAAATCAATTTTAGACAATGATTTCTATAAATTTACGATGCAACATGCTGTAATCAAACTTTTCCCAAAAGCAAAAGTTCGTTACGGATTTATAAATCGTGGTAAACATATTTTTCCAGATGGTTTTGCAGATTTACTTCGCCATTCGGTAGATGCAATGGCCGATCTTCGTTTAACAAAAGAAGAAAAAAGTTATCTGTCGCATTATTGCCAATATCTTGATCCTACTTATTTAGATTTTTTGCAGGGTTATAGTTTTGATCCGTCAGAAGTTCAGATAAGTCAAGAAGGTTCAGAAATTAAAGTTGTTGTTGAAGGATTTTGGTATAGAACCATTTTATGGGAAGTGCCTTTGATGGCTTTGATTTCAGAACTGTTTTACAAAGCCAATCATCTAATTCGTTTAAATGATGAAGCTGTAAAAAGTCTTACCAAAGATAAAATCGATAATTACAATAAACTTGGAGTTTCGATCTTAGAATTTGGAACGAGAAGGCGCCATTCTTATGATGTACAAGATTTGGTAAACGAAACTTTACGTACTTATGGCGGGCATAGTTTTATAGGAACCAGTAATGTTCATTTTGCAATGGTAAATAATCGAAGACCTTTAGGGACGCACGCTCACGAATGGTTTATGTTTCATGCTGCGCAATATGGTTTTAAAATGGCGAATTCCATTGGACTTGAAAACTGGACAAAAGTCTATGGCGGAGATCTCGGAATTGCTTTAACAGATACTTATACTACAGAAATATTTTTCAATCAATTTGATAAAAAATATTCCAAACTTTTTGACGGAGTTCGACATGATAGTGGCGATCCGATAGAATTTGCTCAAAAAGTAATTTCGCATTATATCAAAATGGGAATTGATCCAAAATCAAAAGCGATTGTTTTTTCTGATTCACTCAATTATGAAAAAGTAAAAAAGATTGTAGATTTCTGTCAAGACAAAATAAAAATGTCATTCGGGATTGGAACAAATTTCACAAACGATGTTGGTCTTCCAGCAATGAATATGGTCATTAAATTAACCGATACAAAACCCGATAATACACATTGGCAAGGCGTTGTAAAACTCTCTGACGAAAAGAACAAAAATACGGGAACGCCCGAAATGATTGATTTGGCAAAAGAAGTACTCGGAATCAAATAGTATTTTTTTGTTTCATCGTTGTTTTTTTATATTTTTAACGGTCGTATTTTTTAAAATCAATTTAAATTGGTTTAAAAACTGTTATTATTCGTAACAAAAGAAAAAATAGACTTTCATTTTTTACCGATAAATGGTACATTAGCCAAAAATCCTAAATTCATTTATGCTAGAGCAAAATCAATACAACGAAGATAATATTCGTTCACTCGATTGGAAGGAACATATTCGTATGCGTCCGGGTATGTACATCGGGAAATTAGGGGACGGATCATCACCGGATGATGGTATTTACATTCTTTTGAAAGAGGTTTTAGACAACTGTATCGATGAATTCGTTATGGGTGCCGGAAAAACTATTGAAGTAAGTATTAAAGACAAAACAGTTTCTGTTCGTGATTACGGACGAGGAATTCCATTGGGTAAAGTGGTCGATGTAGTTTCGAAAATGAATACTGGTGGAAAGTACGATTCTAAAGCTTTCCAGAAATCAGTTGGTTTGAATGGTGTCGGAACAAAAGCGGTAAATGCTTTGTCTAATTATTTCCGTGTAGAATCGGTTCGTGATGATAAACAAAAAGGAGCGGAGTTTTCGGCAGGAAATTTAGTTTTAGAAGAAGAGGTAATCGATACGACCAAACGTAAAGGGACGAAAGTAATTTTTACGCCAGACGAAACGATTTTCAAAAATTACAAATTCCGTTTAGAATATGTCGTAAAAATGGTTAAAAACTATTGTTATTTGAACAATGGTTTAACGATTATTTTCAACGGAGAAAAATACTATTCAGAAAACGGGCTTCGTGATTTATTAGAAGAAACGATTAATGAAGAAGATTTAGAATATCCAATCATTCATTTAAAAGATCATGATATTGAGGTTGCGCTGACACATAGTAAAACCCAATATAGTGAAGAATATCACTCTTTCGTAAACGGTCAAAATACAACGCAAGGAGGAACGCACTTAGCGGCTTACCGTGAGGCGGTTGTAAAAACGATTCGTGAGTTTTACAACAAGAATTTCGAAGCATCAGACGTTCGTAAATCAATTGTTAGTGCTATTAGTATTAAAGTGATGGAGCCGGTTTTTGAGTCTCAGACCAAAACAAAATTAGGTTCTACAGATATGGGATCTGACGATGGAACTCCTGCAGTTTCTGTTCGTACTTTCGTTAACGATTTCATCAAAACAAAACTCGATAATTACCTGCATAAAAATCCGCCGACAGCTGAAGCTTTATTGCGTAAAATTCTTCAGGCAGAACGCGAAAGAAAAGAATTGTCAGGAATTAGAAAACTGGCGACAGATCGTGCTAAAAAAGCCAATCTTCACAATAAAAAATTAAGAGATTGTCGCGCGCATCTTCCAGACACTAAAAACCCAAGAAACTTAGAAAGCACGCTTTTTATTACCGAAGGGGATTCGGCTTCTGGATCGATTACAAAGTCACGTGACGTAAATACGCAAGCGGTTTTCAGTTTGCGTGGTAAACCTTTGAATTCATACGGAATGTCTAAAAAGATTGTGTATGAAAACGAAGAATTCAACTTACTTCAAGCTGCACTTGATATCGAAGACGGACTAGAAAAATTACGTTATAACAACATCGTAATCGCAACCGATGCCGATGTCGACGGAATGCACATTCGTTTGCTTTTAATTACGTTCTTCTTGCAGTTTTTCCCAGAATTAATAAAAGAAGGACATTTGTATATTTTACAGACACCGCTTTTCAGGGTTAGAAACAAAAAAGAAACGATTTATTGTTATTCTGAAGAAGAAAGAAAAGACGCGATCGAAAAACTAAAGCCAAAACCAGAAATCACCCGATTCAAAGGTTTGGGAGAGATTTCGCCAGATGAGTTCAAGAACTTTATTGGAGATACAATTCGTTTAGATCCTGTTATGATGGATAAACATACTTCGATCGAGCAATTGTTGTCTTTCTATATGGGTAAAAATACGCCAGACAGACAGGACTTTATTATAAAGAATCTGAAGGTTGAGATTGATGAGCTGGAGGAGGCTTAATAGTTAAATAAAAGTTATAGTGCCAGACGGTCTTCAAAATAAAGTCATTTTTCAGCAAGTTGCCGAGTTATTGCAAAATGCCCGACAACAGGTTTTACGTACCGTAAATTCAACAATGACCATTACTTATTTTGAAATAGGAAGAATTATAGTTGAAGAAGAACAAAATGGAAAAGATAGGGCGGAATATGGTAAACAGCTTTTAAAAGGGCTTTCTCAACAATTGACAAAGGAGTTTGGAAAAGGATTTTCGATTAGAAATTTGGAACAAATAAGACAGTTCTATATGACTTTCTCAAAATCCGAGTCACTGTCTCGGATTTTACAAATTCAAAAAGCGCAGACAGTGTCTGCGGAATTCGAATCTCAAAAAACGCAGTCAGTGTCTGCGAAATTTGATAAAGTGGATTATCAAACTTTGTCTTCATTTTTTAAATTGACTTTTAGCCATTATATTTTTTTAATGCGAATTGATGATGAAAAAGAAAGGCGTTTCTATAAAATAGAAGCTGAAAAACATAATTGGAGTGTAAGAGAATTAAAACGCCAATATGACACTGCTCTTTATACAAGATTAGCGTTAAGCCGTGATAAAGAAGGAATCTTAAAACTTTCCGAAGAAGGTCAAATTATTGAGAAACCAAAAGATATCATCAAAGATCCTTACATTCTTGAATTTTTAGGATTACCTGAATTGAATCAATATTCGGAATCGCAATTAGAAGAAGAAATTATTAATAAGCTAGAGCATTTCTTACTAGAGTTAGGTCATGGTTTTACTTTTGTTGCAAGACAGGAAAGAATTACTTTTGATGATAAACATTTTAGAATTGATTTAGTTTTTTACAATAGAATATTGCGGTGTTTTGTCCTAATAGATTTAAAAATAGGCGAATTAAAACATCAGGATTTAGGCCAGATGCAAATGTATGTCAATTATTACGATAGAGAAATGCGCTTGGAAGATGAAAACAAAACTATCGGAATTGTACTTTGCCAGAATAAAAGCGAAGCGGTTGTAAAATATACTTTGCCAGAAAACAATGAGCAAATATTTGCCAGTAAATATAAGACCGTTTTGCCAAGTGTTGAAGCTTTAAAAGAATTACTCGAAAAGAAATAGAATTATAATTAGAATATAATTAAATGAAAGACGAAGAAGACGATAACATAATTCCAAACGACGACGAAAATAATTCAGATGAAAATCTGGATAACATTCAGGATGGCGATGATGATGTAATTGATGGGGAAGGAAAACATTTTGAAGGAGTACATTTTTACGAAAATCAGGAAGAAGAAGGCGAAGACGTTATTACCAAAGTAACCGGAATGTACAAAGACTGGTTTCTGGATTATGCTTCGTACGTAATTCTGGAGCGTGCAGTTCCTGCTATCGAGGACGGATTCAAACCTGTTCAGCGTCGTATTATGCACTCTTTAAAAGAGCTGGATGATGGTCGTTATAATAAAGTTGCCAATGTTGTTGGTCACACGATGCAGTATCATCCACACGGAGATGCTAGTATTGGTGATGCTATGGTGCAGATTGGTCAAAAAGATTTATTGATTGATTGCCAAGGAAACTGGGGAAATATACTAACTGGCGACGGTGCGGCAGCGCCCCGTTATATTGAGGCACGTTTATCGAAATTTGCTTTAGAGGTTTTATATTCTCCAAAAATTACAGAATGGGGACTATCGTATGATGGTAGAAAAGCAGAACCAATTAATCTTCCTGTCAAATTCCCGTTGCTTTTAGCACAAGGGGCTGAAGGTATTGCGGTTGGACTTTCAACAAAAGTTTTGCCTCATAACTTCAATGAATTAATAGACGCTTCGATTAAAATCTTAAAAGGAAAACCATTTACGCTTTATCCTGATTTTATGACGCAGGGTATTGCCGACGTTTCCAACTACAACGACGGAATGCGAGGCGGACGTGTGCGTGTGCGTGCTAAGATTTCGCAATTAGACAAAAATACATTGGTGATTACACAGATTCCGTTTTCTACCAATACATCGAGTTTAATTGACAGTATTTTGAAAGCCAATGAAAAAGGTAAAATCAAAATCAAGAAAATTGAAGATAATACAGCAGCCGATGTTGAGATTTTAATTCATCTTTTCCCAGGTGTTTCACCAGACAAAACAATTGATGCTTTGTTTGCATTTACTGCCTGCGAAACATCTGTTGCGCCTTTAGGATGTGTTATTGAAGATAATAAGCCATTATTTATTGGTGTTTCTCAAATGTTGAGAATTTCAACAGAAAGAACTGTTGATTTGCTAAAACAAGAGCTTGAAATTCAGCTAGAAGAATTAAAAAATAAGTGGCACTTTTCTACTTTGGAGAAAATATTCATTCGTGAAGAAATGTATATTGACTTCAAATTATACGGGGATAGAGAATCATTATACAAATACTTGTATGATAGATTTGAACCTTTTAAGAAATCATTCGTTAGAGAAATTAACGACGATGATTTACAGCGTTTGACTCAAATTCCGATGATTCGTATCACTCGTTTTGATTCTGATAAAGCAGATGAATTGATTTCGAGATTGGAAGAAGAAATGAAAGAAGTAGAGTATAATCTGGAACATTTAACAGATTTTGCAATTGCTTACTTTACAAAATTAAAAGAGAAATACGGAAAAGGACGCGAACGTCAAACAGAACTTCGTGTTTTTGACAACGTGGAAGCGACAAAAGTAGTTTTACGTAACACAAAACTTTACGTGAACCGTGAAGAAGGATTCGTTGGAACGAGTTTAAAGAAAGATGAATACGTAGGAGATTGTTCTGATATTGATGATGTTATCGTGTTTTTAAGAGACGGAACATTGATGATTACAAAAGTCGATGCCAAAACTTTTATCGGAAAAGATATTATACACGCTGCCGTTTTTGATAAAAACGATAAACGCACCATTTATAATATGATGTACCGTGATGGTAAATCTGGGCCATCTTATATCAAACGTTTTAATGTTACTGGTGTAACACGTGATAAAGCGTACGATTTGACAAATGGAACAAACGGTTCTCAAGTAGTTTATTTTTCACATAATCCAAATGGAGAAGCTGAGGTTGTAACGATTTTACTGCGTCAGGTTGGAACAATTAAAAAGCTGAAATTCGATATTGATTTTGCGAAACTAGCAATCAAAGGACGTGGTTCTAAAGGAAACTTAGTAACCAAATATCCAATCAAGAAGATCGAATTAAAAGAAAAAGGAATTTCGACTTTACTTCCAAGAAAAGTTTGGTTTGACGATACCGTAAAACGTTTAAATGTTGATGCAAGAGGAGAATTGCTAGGAGAATTTAAACCGACAGACAAAATCTTAGTAATTAGTCAGTCAGGGAAATTGAAAGTAATTATTCCAGAGTTATCTACGCATTTCGATGAAGACATGATTGTTTTGGAGAAATGGAAACCTAAAAAACCGATTTCTGCAATTTACTATGATGGAGAAAAAGAGCGTTACTTTTTGAAACGTTTCTTGGTTGAAAATGAAGGAAAAGAAGAAAGCTTTATTACAGATCACCCAAATTCTCAATTAGAGATTGTTTCTACAGATTATAGACCTGTAGCACAATTGGTATTTGCGAAAGTAAAAGGCGTTCAAAAAGACGATCTTCATATTGATGTAGAAGACTTTATAGCCGTAAAAGGTTTCAAAGCTCTTGGAAATCAATTGACAACTGATAAATTAAGACAAGTAAATTTATTAGATCCGCTTCCTTATGAAGAGCCTGTTGAAGAAGTTCCTGAAAAACCAGAAATCCCAGAAGACGATCCTGTTGAAACAGAATTAGATGATGATGGCCAAATAGGTTTGGTTTTAGAATAGAAATGAAAAACGCTAAGAAATTAATCTTAGCGTTTTTTTATGGTTTAAATTTATTTTTCAACGGAAGTAAAAGCTTCTTCTTTAACCCATTGCACTTCGTTGTTTTCGATAATCACCTTAATTGTATCTCCATCTTGCACTTCACCAGAAATTATTTTTTTAGCTAGAGGTCTTCTTAAATGAGTTCTGATAATGGTTTTAATAGGTCTAGCTCCATATTTAGCATTATAACCATTTTCAGCAAGATAGAGCTTGGCTTCCATCGGAATCTCTACTTTAATATTGATGTTTTTTAATAAATCCATAAATTCCTTTTTAAGATGGATTTCAAAAATTTTCAATGCATTTTCTTTGCTTATAGGTGCAAAAGGTATGATTTCAGTTAATCTTCCCAAAAATTCAGGTCTGAAATAATTTGCCATAATTTCCATTAAAGAACCTGAAGTTGGAATTTCACCATTGTTAAATGTATTTACGATATGATCTGCACCAATATTCGATGTAAAGAGAATTATGGCATTGGAAAAATCGCCTTCTTTACCTAAGCGATCGTGCAGTTTTCCTTCGTCCATAATCTGTAAAAATACGTCAAAAACGGAAGGATGTGCCTTTTCAATTTCGTCAAATAAAACAATAGAATATGGTTTTTGTCTAATCTTGTTTACTAATAAACCACCTTCTTCATAACCAACATATCCTGGAGGTGCACCATAGAATGGGATTATTTATGCGAGAGCTTTATAAAGAACTTAAAAAATAGGTCATCAAATGTATTTCCTTATCGCCTTTTTATAGAAGAATAAAAAAATGAAAAAACGCCGAAAAAATTAATTTTCGGCGTTTTTATTTAATAGAGTTTTATTTTGGTTTTACTGGTATTTTTTATCCGTGAGCGTTTTCATAAAAGCAACAAGAGCTTTTTCTTCTTTTACCGTTAAATTCAGTTTATCGAAAGGGAGGGTCTGATTTTCTACTTCGTAGCCCAAGCCAATTCCGCCTCCTTTGTTGTAGAAAGTAACTACCTCTTCCAGCGTTTTAAAAACTCCGTTATGCATGTACGGAGCTGTAACAGCCGAATTTCTAACCGTCGGCGTTTTAAAGGCACCAATTAATTGAGGCATTTGATTGTATATATAACGGCCTTTGTCTGAACTTAAAGATTTTCCAGAAACATCACTAGGAGTTCCAATAACTTCGTGTTCGGTTTTGGAATAACTTGGAGGAACCGTTCCGTTAAATAAAGGTGTAAAATGGCAGGTAGCGCATTTTGCTTTTCCCATAAAAAGGTTCATTCCTTCGATTTCCTCATTGTTCAGCACGTTTTTATTTCCTCTCATATATTCATCAAATCTGGAATCAAAAGAGTTTAAAGAGCGTACATAACTCGCAATAGCATTTTGAATCTGCCAAGCTTCAGGTTTTGAGGTTTTTGGAAAGGCTTTTTTGAATAGTTTTACATATTCTTTATCCAGCTGAATTTTAGCATGAATGTTTTCCATCGAGCCGTGCATTTCATCTTTATTCTGAATCACATCTACACTCTGCTTTTCTAAATCCAATTGGCGCATATCCCAAAATTGAGCATTTTGCAGAGAAGCGTAGGTTAGAGTAGGAGTGTTTCGGGGTAAATTCATTCCCGTTAATGAAACATTAGTTTTTAAGCCATCAGTAAAAGCTTTTTCTGGATTATGGCAAGTTGCACAGCTTCGGTCATTGTTTTTTGAAAGACTTGTATCATAAAACAATTTTTCTCCTAAAACTGCTTTTTCTTTAGTATAATTATATTCTTTTGAAAGCACAAAAGCATTTACATCAAAAGCGTCTTTATCAAATAAAGTTTCAATTGTTGGTTTTAGCGGACTGCTCTTCTTTACATTTTTAATGTTTTCTTCTTTCTGAAAAGTTTTCAGTTTTTTCGAAATCGGATTCAAATATTCAGTTATAAAAACGGCACGATTGAAAGCATTGAAATTATTATTTTCAGTGCAGTATTTTTGTGCGTTTTTTGTTAACTCTCTTAATTCAGATACCGATTTATTACCAGCATCAATCTTTTCAAGCGTTTCTGGAATTGAGATTAAACTCTGGCCAGTTTCTGGAATTGAAGACTGCAGAATCGGACTATCAAAACCAGTAATTCCTAAAGCAATAACTCTAAAAACATTCTGCTGCATGGCATCCAAAACATAATCATCGCTAATGGTAATCACTTCAAAAGTGCTTTTGAGCTGTTTAATATTTGATTGAAAAATATTCAACTCTCGTATTAAATCTTCTTTGCTTTTGCTGTCATATTCTGGATAAATCATTTCTTCCATAACCTGAAAACCATGAGGTTCAAAAGATCTGTTTTCTTCTAGTTCCATTTCATCCAAAGCTGGGCCATTCATGAATCTAGCTGTTTCAGGAATGAAATATTCAATTGCCCATTCGACTTTTTTATATGCCAGACGAGATTTTTTAAATTGTTCGACAATTTCTTTTTCTGAAGAATTGCTGGTTACAAGTTTCTGAAATTGAGTAATTTCATTGCTAAGTTTACTTAAATCGACAAGTAATTCTTGTTTAACCGTTGGTTTTGAGGCTTCGCTTTCTTTGCATGAAAAGAAAAAAGAAAGCAGTAGGAATAGAAAAGTAAGATGTTTTAATTTCATAATGGTGTTGTAATAGAAACAACCCTTATCGAAAAATAAGGGTTGTCAATAAGATTTTGGTAGAAATTATTAGCGTTGTACGTTTCTAATAATTACAGTTTGTCCTCCCTCTTTGTTAGTTTGAGTTCCTGAACCGTCAGCATTTTTGAATGCATCGCTCTGCCATGTGTGAGGGTGAATATTTACCGTGAAAGTATCTGGAACACCAATGATGTCTGAAATGTCTTGCATAGCACCAAATTCCCAGCTTCCAAATCTCATTTCGCCAGTTTGGTTATAAAGTGTGTTCCAAGCAACATCTGTTCTTTTGTGGTTCATGTTTAACCAAGCTTTATTTTGTTTTGTAGCGATGTCGTACTGCCAAATGTATGAATCGTGTTTTGCATCGGCATAATAACTGTCACCATCTTCTTGAATATAAACGTAGTTTTCAGTTACACATAAGTTATCAGGATTGATGATTCCAGTTCCAGGAGTACTGTCGCCTTCAACAGCTAATTCTAAAGTTCCTTTTAATGGATTTGAAGCGTCTAATTTCAATTTATAAACTCTTCCCCACATCGTGTAACCTTCAACTGGAGCATTATTTGTCGCCTGACCTGTAGCTGTAAAATATATTTCTCTATTATTGTTCGCGCTTCCTTTTCTGTAGTCTACGTCTTCAACTCTAGAAAAACGAATTGCTTTTAAATCATTAACCGTTGTATTGATTACCGCACCAGTTAAGTTTTTAGCATCTGGAATTTCAACAAATTCAACAGGATAAGAACTATTCAATACTATAGTTTTTTCAACTTGGTTTCCGTCTGTTCTTTTTAATGCATATAATTTTCCGTTGTTCAAATCACCAACCGTGCTTACATACATAATTAATTGCCCTGCACTTACGTGTGAAGTTGCATAAGATTGATCTTCTCCAATCAAAATAACTGTTTTTCCTGGATAAGCTTCTTTTGGTAGCGGAACCGCGTTTTCCATACTTGCTTTTCCTAAAGCTGGCAAAACTCTGTCTTTTCTAGCTTTATCAGAAGTTAATCCTAGCGGATTGATTCCGTGAACCATACTTTCCTGTCCGCTTTCTCCAGCAGTTAAAAACATTGGTCCAAATCCGTGGATTTCTGGTGTCGCCAATGTTGCAGAACACAAACGAGTTAAACCACCAACTCCGTCAACTATATATTCTCCTTTTACAGGTTTAAATGTTTTATCTAAATAAACTCTTGAAACCGATTGTAGAATCTCGTGATTTGTAATCATAATATAGCCATCACCATTTGGATCTTTCATTAATCCGGCTCCATCAGGTTGAGCACCGTAAACAAAAGTAGGCGATTGAGCAAGCACGTCTGTACTAGCAATTAAAGTGCTGATTTTTAAATTTTCGAAACCTGTCATCGCATATACAAATGGCGGTACATTTGAATGCGAAGTAAAATCGATATTAGCGTTTACATTATTCGAAGAATCTTTGTCATCATTTTGACAGCTGATTACAGAAAGACCTGTAATTCCAAGCAAAGTAATTGATTTTAAAAAGTTAGCTTTCATAAGTGTTTTTGTTTTTTTGATTAAAGCAAAGCTATCTTTCAAAAACAAATTACAGGTTATGGCTATTTTTTCTAATTGCTAATATTTATAAGTCTTGTATTACTAAATAGTAAATTCTAGGTTATAAATGTAAATTTAAGACTCTTAAAAAAATCTTAATTACTTAAAAAGCTGATTCAAACTAACTGCTTTTTTCTCCTTTAATTTTTTTACAATTTTAAGAAAAGCAATAGCAGTTATATAGGCATCGCCTAAAGCAGTATGACGATCTTTTTTAGAAATATCAAATTTATCTGCCAAATCATCTAAAGTATAATGGTCTTTTCGTTCAAATAGATGAGACTGAATTAAAGTCTTTTTATATAAATAAGCAGTATCTAAAGTTTTATTTGTTAATTGTGGAAGTCCGTTTCTTTCCAAAGCTTTATTAATCATCGTAATATCAAAAATAGTATGATGAGCAATGATTATTGAATCGCCTAAAAACGCCAAAAACTGCTGCAGAGCCTCTAGTTCGGTCGGTCGTTTAATAAGTAAATCTTTTAAGATTCCATGAATCTGAGCTGTCGATTTATCGTAATGATCTTGTTCTAAATACACTTCAAAACTCTCTTGGACATTAATAATTCCGTTTTGAAGAACTAGCGCTCCAATGCATAAAATGCGGTCATTTTCATAGTCAAAACCAGTAGTTTCGGTATCTAAAACTACAAAACGAGTTTCTTCGATTGTAATATTTTCATCGAATAAATTATTTTCTTCTTTTTTCCAAAAATTGAATAAACTCATTATTATACTAGATTTGAGATGTTAAAACGCACAGAAATAAGCTCTTGAAGTTCTTTGATAGTTTTAAAAGTACGTTTTAGTTTGATTTTTTCCATTTTGGTTAAAGATTCCAATTCGATAAACTGACCAGAATCATGGTGTAAAAGACCTTGTTTGGTTCTGAATTTTAGTAAGGCTTTAAACGAATAAGAACAAGACAAATACAACTCTCTATTATTTGGTTCCAGTTCTGCTAATTTCTCAAAACGCTCTGCCGTATTGCTGATCGATTTTACCGAATGGGATAAAATTAAAAGACGCGCTGCATCGGTTAAAGGCATTAAAGCTCTTCGTTTAATATCAAAATTGTCTTTGTTGGCACCATCTTGCTCAACCAAAAACTGCCTAAAGAAACCAGTAGGAGATGGGCTTTGCAAAGCTCCACTTACTAAATGCATATAAAAAATCGGATTGGCTTTTACATCTTCAAAAATATAATTAGACAATTCGTTAACGATTTCAGAATCACCATAAGTTTTGCTGTAATCAAAGAAAATAAACGAAAGTAAAACCTCATTTTTACCTGGATTTGTAATCCAATGATGTACGTGAGCTTTCCATTCATCCAAACTCATACACCATTTAGGACTTGAAGCCATCATATCGGCAGGGCAGTAATCGTAACCAATTTCAAAAAGACCTTTATTGACAAGTCCAGCAAATTTTAGAAAATAAATTTTAGTTTCGTCTCTAAAAACCTCATTTACATTTTCATAAACAATAGCATTATCCTGATCGGTGTGTAACATTTGTTCGCCTCGACCTTGGCTTCCAAGTGCAAGCCACGCAAATTTTACAGGCGGCGGACTGCTCATTTTTTCGATGCAAATTTCGATAACACGAGTGGTGCAGGCTTCATTCAATTCGGTAATGATTTTGGTAATCAAAGTCATCGGAATATTTTGATCCAGATAACCTTGCAACAGTTGCATAATTCGATTACGAATTGGCTTTATTTCTTTAATTTTTTTAGTTCGTTTTAAAGCTTTTATCAAAACGGCAGGATTATTTCCAAGTGCAACCATTACATCATGTTTGGATAAAATTCCGACTGCTTTGGTATTTACCGTTCCGTCTTTTGTTAAACATAAATGACTGATATTGCTTTTCATCATTGCCATCTGCGCCTCAGTAACCGTCATTTTTTTAGGGTAGGTGATAACGGGTTTTGTCATAATAGTTTCGGCAGTAGTCGTGATTGGGAAATCTCCGGTAACTATTTTATTTCTAAGATCTTTATCTGTCAAAATACCAATTGGAAGCATTTCGTCTACAATCAAAATTGCGCCAACTTTTTTCTTGCTCATGATTTTTGCAATATCCTTAACTGTTGTTGACGGACTGCAGGTTACAATTTTCTTTGAATATTTTATTGGTGCTAAATCAAAAGAATGATTGCTAGAATGAAGATTTTCATTTAATTGATCATCTCCATATAATTTATCCTTGTGAATATCTGAATATGGATTTCGAGTATTAGAAGCATAACTTTCAATCAAAAAATTACCCACATTTCTATTTTCCAGAGCATAAGGTTTAAAAACTGCAATTGGAATAGCGTATAAAATGCTTTCCTCATGTGCTACAGCTTCCATAATATAATTTTCCTGTGCCAACAATGGACGAAGACCAAAAATATCTCCTTCATCGCACATATCTAAAACTGTATTTTTAGTGCTTTTTTTCAAAGCAACAGCACCTTTATGTACCACATAAAAAGAATCGTGTGTTTTGTCGTTTTCGGCAAAAATCACGGCATCTTTTTCTTTATATATAATGGAAATCTGCTCAGAAAGCTTTTCTAGATCTTTCTGATGCAAAAAATTAAATGGAGGATAATTCTTTAAGAAGTCTGCAACTCTCTGTGAAATGGTATTTTTCATTTGGTTAGATTAGAATTTAAAAATACTATTTAAATTAGAAATGTAAAAGAAACACGTTCATTTTTTAGTAGCAAAGTTTTAAAAAATGAGAATAAAAAAACTATGCGATTTAGCCATTTTATAGCATAAAAAAAGCTCCAATTGTGGAGCTTTCACTATTATAAGAAAAAAGTCTTAATCAACTTTATAAACTGTTCCGCGTTGTTTTTCTTCAGAACCAACTAAGCCAAACTCAAAAGTATAAGAATCTTTAGAAGTATTTAAAATTTTCATGCTGATTGCTTTTTCTTCAGCCATGTTTTTTGGGTGTTTCTTTTGTAGCACATATTCGCAGTCACTAACCCAGCGAATTGTTGCGGTATCGGTTTTTCCTTCAAAAGTTTCAATTTCGATATCGTCTTTACGCTCAAAGTAAGTCGTTTTTTTTACTCCGTTTACTTCGGTTTCAAATTTGAATTTTCCTGTTTTAAAATCTTTACAATTGTGTTCTGCATTATAACAAGATACTAAAGCTAGTATCGGAAATAAGAATATAATTTTTTTCATTTTTTATGTTTTAAGCTTTATGCAATAGGCTTTATGCTTAAGGTAGTAAGCAACTCTGTTTATTGCCTAAAGCCTATAACGTGCATCTTGGATCATTTCAATCTTTTTAATTCATCATCGGTAAAGTTCTTAATTTCTTTTTCTTTGGCAAACTTTTCGGCGTTGTAATTTGCAGATTTGTTTTTTGGAATCGATAAACTTTCCCATTCGCTTTTTTTCAGTTGTTTGGCATAAAAAACAATTTGCCCAACATGATATGGATAATGTGCCAATTGACGATTTATGGCTTCTATTACAGTATGTCCTTCATTTCGAATGTAAATAATATCAGAAAGCTGTTCAGGTTTTAAGTTTTCTAAAGCATTTTCAAGACAATTCCAGCCTTTACTCCAGAGTTTTAAAACTTCTTCTTTAGATTGTAAATCATTTTCAAATTCGGCATCACGGTTCCGCCATTCTTTTTCACCATCAGAAGTTAGAAAATCGGTCCAACGCGACAGCATATTACCCGAAATATGCTTTATGATGGTTGCAATACTATTTGTATCTTCATTAACAGCAATAAAAAGCTGTTCAGGTTCAAGCTGATCAATAGCTTTCTCGCCTAATGTTTTATAGTATAAAAACTGTTTTTTGGCACTTTCTAGATAAGATTGATTGGCGCTCATAACTAAACGATTTTAATATCATATTTATCTAATAATCCGACGATTCCTTCAGTAGAAAATTGTGCTTTTTTCATCGGATTAAATTCAGGATCAATTTTGTAATTATAAGCAGTTTTAAAATTGACTGAAGCTAATTGTGTTTCGTTAAATATGGCACCGTCAAGATCGCAATTGTCAAAAACAGAACTTGTTAAATTAGTTCCAATAAAAGTAACTTCGCGAACGGAAGAATTAATGAACTTAGTTTTCGGCATTTTTTTATTCGAAAACAATGCATAATCTAGAACGCAATCTTCGAAATAAACCTGAAATAAGAAATCGTCACATTCGTTAAAAGCAATTCCTAAAAGCTTGCAGTTTTTAAAAGTGACATTCTTTAAACTTGTTCCTGCCAAACTCGTCATAGAGAGATTGCAGTCAATAAATTCGCAATCAAGAAAAGTATTAGAATTGAAATTGCTGTTGGAAAAGTCACAGTTTTTAAAGACACAATCTTCAAACTCGCGATTGTTTATTTTCTTATCAATATAAACAACTTTTTCGAATGTTTTCTGAATGTGAATTAGACTTTCCATGAATGTTTTTTAGGTTTTTGTGCATTGTGACGGACTCGAAGTATATAGATGTTCTCTTTCGTTATTTGATAAGAAATGGAATAATCGTAAACAGAATAAACTCTAAAACTATCATCATTGTTGGTTTTCTGTTTGTCCAGTTTGTAGATTTCTGGTTGTGTTTTAAGAATTTCTGTGCTTTCAAAAATAGTATTAACTACTTTATCAGCAATAGTAATCGATTTACTTTCAAAGAAGATGTAAAAATGAATATCTTCTAACTGGTTCAAAGCATTGCTTGTCCAAATTATTTTCTTCCCCATTTTTTTGCAATTTCTTTGGCTTCATCTTCAGTATAAAAATTGCCTTTTTTAATATCGTCTAAGGCATTTTCAATATCTAAATTATAAGCTGCATCCGAATCAATTGCGGTATTATTTATTGATTGTAAAAGATGTTTAAGTTTTTCAACAAAAGTGGGGTCTTTTACTTTATCAATTTCTTGATGAATCCAGTTTATTTCTGCTTGTATATCCATAACAAAGAATTTTAGTAAAGATACAAATTAGTCATTAAATATACCTTTCATTATGATTTTCAATCCCAAAAAGATCAAAAGCATAGAAGAAAGACAAGCCACAATTCCAATTCCTAAAACAAGATAATGCCAGTTGTTGCCTTGATTCTGAAAAGCATTGTAAATCAACGATGGCCCAAGAAACATCAAAGGCAGAGCGCCTGATAAATATTTCACTCCTTTTTTTAGTAATTCTTTATTTGTTGCCATTTTGTTTTTTGTTTAAAGTTTTCTTTGATTGAAGTTTCAAGTTGTAGTTTGAAACAACATTTTACATTTTACAGAAAACTTTTTACTTATTATAATTATCAACAGCATTTCTCACGCTGCCGTATTTTTTCAATAATTCAGAAGCTTCTTCGTATGAAACAGGAATTTCGCCCATAATCATCTTTATACCGCGATCAACTAGTTTAACGTTGCTTAACTGCATATCGACCATTTTGTTTCCTCTTACTTTTCCCAGCTGAATCATTGCAGCGGTCGAAATCATATTTAAAACCAATTTCTGTGCAGTTCCAGCTTTCATTCGAGAGCTTCCCGTTACAAATTCTGGTCCAACAACGACTTCAATAGGAAATTGAGCCGTTAAAGCCAACGGACTTCCTTCATTGCAAGTAATACAGCCTGTAATAATATTGTTTTGATTGCAAGTTTCTAAACCGCCAATAACATACGGAGTTGTTCCAGAAGCCGCAATTCCGATTACAACATCATTTGAGCTAATGTTATGATTTTGAAGATCAATCCAAGCTTGTGTTGGGTTATCTTCTGCATTTTCTACAGCACGTCTTATGGCCGTATCACCGCCTGCGATAATACCATTTACTAAATCAAAAGGAACTCCAAAAGTTGGCGGACACTCTGAAGCATCAACAACGCCAAGTCGGCCAGATGTTCCTGCACCAATATAGAACAATCTGCCGCCCAGCTTTAGTTTTGTAACTATCTGCGGAATCAAAGCTTCGATTTGTGGCAAAGCTTTTTCAACTGCATAGGGAACAGTTTTGTCTTCTTCATTAATATTGGATAACAATTCATGAACAGACATCTTCTCTAAATGTTCATATTTTGAGGCTTGTTCAGTGGTTTTTGTAAATGTCATTTTATCGTTATTTAGACTCGTCAAAATTAATATATTTTATCTCAATCTTGCAAAGTCTCAGAGATTTAAAATCATTTTTTTTCTTCTATTTTTCTGCATAAAGACGGTTTAAATGTGACTTTGTTACAAAAATGAAAATATTATATTTGTTTAATATTCATAAAGATAAATGGACAAATTAGATTTACTACAGGGAATTGCTCGAATTTCTGTTTTCGTTTCCTTATTAATGGCATTTTTTCTGCTAACCGTTAAAACGGAAAATAAACTCGCAAATCGTCTATTTGCTTTCTTTTTTATTTTTTCTGCTATTGATCTCAGCGGTTTTTTTATGTATTTATACACTGAAGATAATAGAAGCCTAGAGATTTTCAGATCAACTTTTTGCTTATTTGGCATGCCAACATTTTATCTTTATGTATTATCTGTATGTTATTCTGATTTTAGATTAAAATGGAAACATCTAGTTCACGCACTTCCTTTTATAATTGTCAATTTAATTTATATACCGAGAATTTATTTGCGCATTGAAGACGGGAGTTTTATTGGTCCCTTAAATACAATGTCTGAAATCTATTTTATTCAGATTTTAATTGAGTGTCAATATGTTTTCTACATCGTGAGTGTGTTTTTTATCCTGAAGAAATACAAAGAAATATATCTGGAAAATTATACAAATTCTGGGATTTCGACTTATAAATGGCTTTTCCAAATGACGTGCGTTTTTTTGGCAGCACATTCTATTGTCGCTTTAAAAAATGCTTTACGCTATAGCGGTTTCAGAGAAATATTTCTTTGGGCAAATGTACTGGTAGGGACTATAGCTTTGTTCATAACGTGCTGGTTTATAATGAAAGCTTTAAAATATCCAGAACTTTTTAGAGGAGTTAATTCTAAATTGAAATTAACTAAAGAAATTCTGCCCGAGATTGAAAAAGAGTCAGAAGCTGTTAATGAACAAAGCGATTTGATAAATACTCAAATAGCAATATTGAGGCAATATATGACTGAGAAAGAACCATTTCTGGATCCTTCGCTTACTATTCAGGAATTGGCAAATCAGATTAATATTCCAGTTCGCGATTTATCTGTATTGATCAATCACCATATTGATCAGCATTTTTTTGATTTTGTGAATGAATATCGTATCCAAAAAGCCATGAAAATTTTAAAAGATCATTCGAAAAATCAATTAACTGTTCTGGAAATATTATACGAAGTAGGTTTTAATTCTAAATCTTCATTTAATACCTCTTTTAAAAAATACACGAATTTAACGCCGACAGCGTATAGAAATAGTTGAAAATAAGCATTTTGTAAAAAGTCGTACTTCAAACCTAATAAAGTCGAACCAATTTCTTAGTTAGAAAATGGTTCGACTTTTTTTGTCGGTCGCACAGGAATATTTTCTAAGGCAACTTTGCTTCAAATTAATCGAACAAGTTAAAATTAGAAATCATGAAAAAAACACATCTTTTAATCTTTTTAGTATTGCCTTTATTTTGTTTAGCACAATCGACATTAAAATTAAAAGGAAAAATAGTAAGTGAAACTAAGCCTTTAGAATGGGCAGAAGTTTCGATTTTAAATTCAGAAGGAAAAATTATTGATGGAACTACTGCAAAACAAGATGGTTCTTTTGAAATGAATCTTAAAAATGGATTTTATAAAATTCAAATCAGTCTCTTGGGATTTTCTGATTATGAAAAAGAAATTTCATTAGAAAAAGATATTGATCTAAGTATTATTATTCTGAAAGAAACTGCAACCAATTTAGGCGAAGTTGTTATTCAATCTAAAAAGAATACAATCGAGCAGAAAACGGATCGTTTGGTTTATAATCTCGAAAATAATGTCACTACAACTGGCGGCGATGCTTTAAATGCCATTAATACAGCGCCTGGAGTTGTGGTGAAAAATGATGTAATTACAATTTTAGGTAAAGGAACTTCGCGTGTCATGATCGACGGACGTTTGATTGAATTGACAGGAGAGGAATTGAATAATTTTTTGAAATCAATTTCAGCGGCAGATATCAAAAATATTGAAATTATTAGCAATCCGCCAGCGAAATATGAAGCCGATGGAATGGGCGGACTCATTAATATTATCATGAAAAAAGGAGTTCGCAATTCATGGAAAAATTCGACTACAGTTTCTTACGATCAGAATAAATACGGAATTTACACTTTAAGAGATAATTTCTTTTACAACAAAAATAAGTTTAGATTTTCGGCAAGTGTCAATGGAAAAACAGGATATAAGAATGCTAATGAATCGCTCGAAATGTATTTTCCTGATGGTATTTCAACAATGAATGCTGTAACAAAAGTTAAAGATGAAAATCTTTCAGGAAAATTGGCTTTGGATTATAATTTTTCTGAACGCACGACTATTGGTTTTCAGGTTATGAATGACAAATATAATCCAGATTTTGGTTCAGATATTAGAATTGATAAATACAATACTCAAAATGAGCTTGAATATGTTACATTAAATAAAAGCTACACAGACAAAGGTTCTCGTAATCAAATTTATAATGCGCATTTGATTACCAAATTAGATTCTTTAAATAGAAAATTATCTTTTGATGTGGATTATTTTAATTATCATTCAAAATTCGACCGCGATTTTAAGGCAAACAATTATACGCCAGATATGGAATTTGTTGATGTGAACCAATCAGGAAGAAATATTTCGAATCAAGATATTGATAATTTAAGTTTTAAAGCAGATATGGAACATCCGCTTCAGGCGTTGAACTTATCTTACGGAGCAAAAATTAGTTTTACAAATAGCAAAAGCAATATACTTTACTACAATACTATTAGCGGAACTCCAGAATTAGACCCGAACCAGTCAAACCGATTTGAATATACTGAAAATAATCAGGCGATTTACATTAATGGAGATAAAAAAATAAATGAAAAATGGAATCTCCAAATGGGATTACGACTTGAAAATACTCAAACAAACGGATTTTCTGAAACGTTGAATCAAGAAACAATAAATAATTATTTGAAGTTGTTTCCAACCTTGTATGCTTCGTACAAGAAAAACGAAAACAATACTTTTAGTTTAAATTATGGAAAAAGAATCAATAGACCACGGTTTGATTTGCTAAATCCATTTAGGGTTTATATTAATAGTAACAGTTATTCTGAAGGAAATCCGTTTTTGAAGCCTTCGTTTAGCGATAATTTTGAATTGGCTCATTCTTATAAAGAGGTTTTAAGAACAAGCATTTTTGTAAATGCTATTACAAACGGATATGGAGTTGTTTTTACCTCAAATCCAGAAACCAATACGCAGATTGTAACTCGCGAAAACTATTATAAAGGTTTGAGTTATGGTTTAGGAGAAAGTTATTCGGCTAGTTTTGCAGATTGGTGGCAGAGTGAAAATACTTTGTACTTTTTAGGCTCAAAAACCGAATTCATTAAGGATATTAATGCAACGCCATCAAACAGTCTTCAAATTGATTTTACTACAAATAATACTTTTATTTTAGGTAAAAACAGTAAGCTTCAGATCGATTTTAATTACAGCACGCC
This sequence comes from Flavobacterium sp. SH_e, assembly GCF_025717045.1. Classification (GTDB taxonomy): domain Bacteria; phylum Bacteroidota; class Bacteroidia; order Flavobacteriales; family Flavobacteriaceae; genus Flavobacterium. Next base: position 231,226 of record NZ_JAOVZN010000008.1, on the reverse strand, counting down.
TTTTAAAAATGGTTTGTATGAAGTAGGATATGTGTCAAGTTTTGATATTGGTTTCAAACAAGATTTGCTTAATAAAACACTACAAATTGCATTTTTGGCAAATGATATTTTTTATAGTTCTTATTTGAAAGATTTTACTTCGGTTGTAAATGGCGTAAAACAGGTTTATACTCAAAATGAAAGTAATCGCTTTGTTCGTTTATCTGTGATTTACAATTTTGGAAATAAAAAGATCAACGTGAAAGAACGCGCTTTTGGAAATCAGGAAGAGAAGAAGAGAGTGGGGAATTAGATAATTAGAAAATGTGCCAATTTAGACAATGAGATAATTTTCTAATTGGCACATTTTCTAATTGACACATTATAAAAAGAATGCCAATAAAATTCCGAGAACGATCATGGAAACTTTGGCAACGTTGAATTTATGTCCTTCGCTACTTTCAAAAATAATCGTAGATGAAATGTGGAATAAAATACCAATTACGATCGCAGTTATTTCGGTATAATAATCGTTTAAAAAAGATAAATATTCTGATGCGATTGTTCCAAGGGGAGTCATAATTGCGAAAACAAGCATGAAGGCAAAAATGGCTTTTTTATTTAAATCGGCATTGATGAAAAATGTTGTTAAGATAACCGCAATAGGCAAGTGATGAATAGCAATTCCGATTGCTAATCCTTTATGATGACTAACCGGAAATCCTTCTAAAAAGGCATGAATACATAAACTGATGAATAAAAGCCACGGGATTTGAGACATTTTTGCATGTCCATGAACGTGTCCATGTTCAGCTCCTTTTGAGAAAAATTCAAGTACAATCTGGAATAAAATTCCAACCATTATAAAGATTCCGATATTATGATTGTGCGATTCATAAACATCAGGAAGTAGATGCATTACGGTTAATGACAGCAAAAAAGAACCGCTGAATGCCAGCAGTAATTTTAAATTGGTTTTGCTTTCTGGTTTTATAAACAAAGCCACAATATATCCTAAAAGTACAGAAAATAAGGGTAATAAATAGTTCATTTGTATTTGTTTAATCGTTGATTTGTTTAATCGGTTAATTGTTTTTGTTTAGCGATTAAACGGTTAAACAATTAAACGATTAACCAATTTATTTAAAAATCATGATTAATCTTTCGCTTTCGGTTTTGTGGAATTTTTTGAGTTTGTAGTCTCCAAAAATGTCTAGAAGGAAAATTCCAGCTTCATCCATTAAGTCCTGAAAGTCTTTCAAAGTTAGTGCTTTTACTTTTTCTGTAAAATGATATTTTCTGCCTTGGTCTTCAAAATCAATTTCTTTGAAAATATGTCCGTCTTCAACATATCTTTTGATATGGAAATCAATTTCATCAACCGTTTTTGTTTCTTCAGGAACAAGATTTTCAATAACGTTTGGCACGTTCATAAAATCGATAACGGCAAAGCCATATTCAGACAAACTTTCTTTGATTGCTTTTAATGTAGTCAGGTTGTCGTCGTCGCTTTCGAAGTAGCCAAAACTAGTAAAAAGATTAAAAATAGCATCGAATTTTTCTTCAAAAGGTTCACGCATATCATGCACTTTAAAGTGAAGTGTTTCGTTACTGTTTTTACTGGCTTCGGCAATGCTATTTTCAGATAAATCTGCTCCTAATACATTATAGCCTAATTGATTTAAATAAATAGAATGGCGTCCTTTTCCGCATGCCAAATCAAGCACTTTTGCCTTTTCGGGCAAGTTAAGATAGTGCGTCAAATTGTCCATGAAAACTTGAGCTTCACGATAATTTCGATCCTTGTAAAGAATGTGATAATATGGCGTATCAAACCATGAAGAATACCAGTTTTGATTGTCGTCTTCTTGATTCGGGATTGATGCGTTATGCTTTTCAGACATTTATTCTATTTCAATTAATTCAAAAGTCCGGCAAATTTAGTGTATTTTTGCCGAAAAATAACTATTTCGCTACTATACGTGTTTATACTAATATAATAAAATGTTATGGCGATTGGCTTTTTTTAATTGAAAAAGAAATGGAAGAAAATTTTAAAATGATTGCCAAATGTTTTTTTGGCTTTGAAGAAATATTAGAAAAAGAATTACGCACACTTGGCGCTCAAGATGTTGAAACGGGGGTGAGAATGGTGAGTTTTAAAGGAGACAAAGGTTTTATGTATAAAGCCAATTTGTCTTTGCGTACTGCACTTAAAGTCCTAAAACCGATTTATTCTTTTAGAGCTAATAATGAGCAGGCCTTGTACAAAGGAATCTCAGGTTTAAACTGGTCTAAATATCTAAATGCGAATCAAACTTTTGTGATTGATAGCACTGTGCATTCGACTTATTTCAATCATTCTGAATTTGTTTCTCAGAAATGTAAAGATGGCATTGTAGATCAGTTTAGAGAAAGAACAGGTCAACGTCCAAGTATTGATAAACAGCATCCAGATTTGCGTATTAATATTCATATTGACAAAGATCAGGTTTCAGTTTCTTTAGATACTTCTGGGGCTTCGCTTCATCAGCGTGGTTATAGAACGGCTACTAATATTGCTCCAATTAATGAGGTTTTGGCAGCTGGAATCCTTTTATTGTCTGGTTGGGATGGACAAAGTCATTTTCTTGATCCAATGTGCGGTTCAGGAACTTTCTTGGCAGAAGCAGCAATGATTGCCTGCAATATTCCAGCAAATATCAACAGAAGAGAATTTGCTTTCGAAAAATGGAAAGATTGGGATAATGATCTATTTGATAAGATTGTAGATAGTTTGATGAAAAAAACTAGAGAATTCCATTACACTATTAAAGGTTATGATAAAGCGCCAAGTGCGGTGAGCAAAGCCAAAGACAATATCAGAAATGCTAATTTAGAAGATTATATTAAAGTTTACGAAGAGAATTTCTTTGATACAGAAAAAGAAACAGAAGGAAAGCTTCATATTGTTTTCAATCCGCCTTATGATGAGCGTTTGGATATTCACATGGAAAAATTCTACGCAAGTATTGGCGACACTTTAAAGAAAAATTATCCAGGAACAAACGCTTGGTTTATTACAGCAAATCTAGAAGCGTTAAAATTCGTTGGATTAAAACCTTCAAGAAAAATCAAACTTTTCAACGGAAGTCTTGAAGCACGTTTGGTAAAATACGAAATGTACGAAGGTAGCAAGAGAACGAAATTTCAGGTTTCTGAATAGGTGCAAAGTAACAAAGGTTCAAAGGGGCAAAGGGAAAATCTTTGTCGATTTGAAAACTTAAACTTTTGCCTTCAAAAGAGTATTAAAAGTATAATTATATTACCTGTTCAAGTTGCAAAGCTTTAAAAGTGCAAAGAAAAACTTTGTCCCTTTGAACCTTTGCAACTTTGAACCTAAAAAATAAAAAAATGTCAAAACTACAACTACGAGCTTTTTTATACCAATTAGCAGCTTTTGCAATCTTATTTCTTGTATTTAGATATTTAATTGCCGCTTACACAGGATTAACAGGAATCTGGATTCCGATGACGGCATTTGTAATTGGTACTATTATAGGGCCTAAATTTCAAGCAGTAAGAACTAAAGACGGCGAAAAGCTTTTTATGAAATGGCTTTTTATAAAAGGAATCAAAGAAATTTCATAATCAAATAAAGAAATATGAGGAAAATTGGACTTATTGGCGGAATCAGCTGGGTTTCTACATCAGATTATTATACTTTAATTAATAAAGGAATAAATGAAAAACTCGGTGGATTAAATTTCTCTGAATGTCTGATTTATTCTTTTAATTATGCGGATATCAAAAAGAATAACGATGCCAACGATTGGGATTCTACTTTTAATTTGCTTTTCAAAGCGGCAGAAGTTTTAAAATCGGGCGGGGCAGAAGCTATTCTTTTATGTGCCAATACAATGCATTTAATTGCAGATAAACTGCAAAAAGCTATTGGACTTCCTCTTATTCATATTGCTGAAGAAACAGCCATTGAAATTCAGAAAAAAGAAATCAAAAAAGTGGGTTTGTTAGGAACTAAATTCACAATGGAATTGGATTTCTTCAAAGATAAACTGGCAGAAAAAGGAATTGAAACCATTATTCCAATTTCAGAAGAAGATAAAGACTTTATTCATTACACTATTTTTGAAGAATTAGGAAGAGGAATAGCCACTGAAGAAACTAAAAAACGCTATTTGGAAATTGCTAACGAATTAATTAAAAATGGAGCAGAAGGAATTATTTTAGGTTGCACAGAAATTCCATTAGTAATAAAAGAAGACGATCTTAATGTTCCTATTTTCGATACGACTTTAATACATACACAAGCAGCAATTAATTTTCAGTTAGCATAAATTTAGGTTCTAAGCTACTAAGATTCTAAGGTTCTAAGTTTTATAGTATTTTAGAATCATAAAAAAAGCGGTAAATTCAACTTGAATTTACCGCTTTTTTTAATCTTAGAATCTTAGGATCTTAGAACTAAAAAAAAATATTATTTCTTCTTAGGTTCTTCTTTTTTTGCTGTTTCAGATGCCATTGTTTTTTTCTTATAAATCGGAATAAAGTAAGAAACAGTATAATTAAATCCAACTCCAAAACTTCCGTCATAAGTTCTGTTGAAACCTGGAATATAAAGGTTTTCAAAATTATTTGGCTCATTATTCATAACCAAAAGTTTAAGCTGGACACCAAAGCCAACAAAAACGTTTTTCACAACTTGAGCCTTTAGACCTAAACCAACTTCAAGCCAGCCAGCAGTAAGACCGCTGTATTTTTGATCAGTTGTTATTGCAGGTAATTCTCCCCAATACGGATTTGGATTATAAATTTTATAACTATGCAATTCTTGATTAAAAGTACTAAAACCACCGCGCATTCCTATCGTGATAAGGTTTTCCATATCCAGCCAGTTTTGGTAGAAATTATAATCGAAACCAGCTTTTACATAGCTTCCAGAAGCCGAAGAAGTTAATCGGTCATCTTCTGTGGTTTTGTCTTCATAACCTAATTCTGCGGCTAAATAATATGTTTTTGTTAATCTCCAATCTCCAACAAATTCAATTCCTTTATAATCTTTATCATAAAGACCACGAGTAAGTTTATACAAATCGACTCCAACACGAAGACCGTAGCGATCTGTTTTTACAACGCTGTCTTTTTGAGTTTCCTGAATTGCTGGTTTTTTTGCAGTTTCTGTTTTTACAGTTTCTGTCTTTGGCTTTTTAGTTACTGTTGTATCCTTATTTTTAGAAACCTCAGGCACATCCTGAGCATAACCTAAAAACATTGAAAACAATAATGAAAGACTAAAAATAAACTTTAATGTGTGTCTCATCTTCAGATTCAATGTTAGGGTTTTCTAAATCAACTTGGGTCATCCAGATACTACCATCTGGATCAGTTTGAACAATAGGAAGAAGGTTTCTTAACTGAAATATAGTTTTAAATCCACATGCTCTGGAAACATATACATTTTGTGTTGTATAATTAAATTTCAACACATCAGTGTTGATGGCAGCAGGATTTGTATTAAAAGCATCGTAAATGAACTTGAAAGTTGACGTACTGTCGTTTACTTTTAACGGAATTGATACCGTACTTCCGTTGGTTACATATCTTAAAGAATCGTCTACTGCAAGACTTTCGTTAAAAACAATTCCCTCTTCCATTCCTTCACCAATAACTTTTAAGTTTTTTACATTTTTAGTTTTCGTTGGACTTGAAATATCATAAAATGTTATTATCAACCTTGGCGTAGTTGGTGTATTTGAATCGCAGATATCATCTTTCTCACAGCTTGACAAGCCGAAGGTGAAGAGCAATAAAATAGAGATTATTTTTTTCATGTATATGTTTATCGAAGTTCTAAAAGTACAACATTTTCAACGTGGTGTGTCTGCGGAAACATATCTACAGGTCGCACACGGGTAACTTTGTATTTTTCATCCATTAAGGCCAAATCACGGGCCTGAGTTGCAGAATTACAGCTTACATAAACGACTCTTTTTGGAGCAATTTTCAAGATTTGTTCAACTACATCTTTGTGCATTCCATCACGAGGTGGATCTGTAATAATAACATCTGGTTTGCCATGTTGCGCTATGAATGCTTCATTAAAGACTACTTTCATGTCTCCAACAAAAAACTCGCAATTGGTAATATTATTGCGTTCTGCGTTGGCTTTAGCATCAATAATGGCTTCAGGAACGCTTTCTACTCCAATTACTTTTTTAGCTTTTTTAGAAACGAATTGAGCAATGGTGCCTGTACCGGTGTATAAATCGTAAACTGTTTCGTTTCCTGTAAGATCAGCAAATTCTCTTGTTATTTTATACAATTCGTAAGCTTGATCAGAATTGGTTTGGTAGAAAGATTTAGCATTAATGCTGAATTTCAAACCTTCCATTTCTTCCAAAATGTAATTTCTTCCTTTGTAAAGAATAACATCTTGATCGTAAATAGTATCATTTGGTTTTCCGTTTACAACATATTGAAGTGAAGTAATTTCAGGGAATTTCTCGTAAAGATGGTCAAGGATTAATTCTCTGTTTTCTTTGTCTTCTTCAAAAAACTGAATTAAAACCATAATCTCGCCTGTAGAAACAGTACGAATCATTACAGTTCTCAACAATCCAGAATGTTCTCTCGGATTGAAAAATGCTAAATTATGTTCGTTTGCAAATGCTCTAATTTCGTTACGAATCGCATTTGAAGGATCTTCTTGTAAATGGCATTTATTGATGTCAAGGATTTTATCCCACATTTTTGGAATATGAAATCCTAAAGCATTTCTATTTCCTAAATCTTCAGTGCTACCAATTTCTTTTTCAGTTAACCATCGGCTGTTAGAAAAAGAAAATTCCATTTTATTTCTATAGAAAAACTGTTTTTCAGAACCTAAAATATCTTCAAATTCTGGAAGTTCAATTTTTCCTATTCTTTGTAAGTGATTTTTAACTTCATTTTGTTTAAATGCAAGCTGTTGGCTGTATTTCATATTTTGCCATTTGCAACCGCCGCATACTCCAAAATGTTCGCAGATTGGATCTACTCTATACTCTGATAATTCGTGAAATTTTACGGCTTTACCTTCGTAGTATGCCTTTCTTTTTTTTAATGTTTGTACGTCCACAACATCTCCAGGTACCACATTCGGAATAAAGATAACTTTTCCGTCAGGTGCTTTGGCTACTGAAACTCCTTTTGCACCAGCATCAAGAACTTGAATTTGATGAAAGACAACTTTGTCTGTATTTTTTCTTCCCATAGCGCAAAAATAAGCCTTTGAAAACTTTTACAAATTTAATTTTAGAAAATTTTTAGAAATTCGTCAAAATATTAGTTTAATTGAGTATAAAACTTAAATTTGTTTTTGTAATAATCCCAATAAAATTGCAGTTTTAACCTATACTTATCATCGTTTTTATGAAGTTGTATCACAAACTCTCACAAATCAGCTTTCTTAAAAAAAGTTATGCTTTCAAATTTTTATTTGTTGCTTTTATTGGAATTCATATTCCATTAATTGGAATTTTATTTTTTGTGTTGTTTTTTGAACATAGTATTTCGTCAACTTCAATTCTTATATTATCATTAATTATGACTTTGCTAGCAACGGCAATAACGCTTTTAGTTTTAAACAGATTGATAAAACCAATTGTGATGGCTTCAAGAGCATTGGACGATTACAGAAATTCTAGAAAACTATCTGTTTTACCAACCGAATATACTGATGAAGCTGGTTTGCTTTTATGCAATATTCAGGAATCTATTTATGAGGCAGAGAGCTTTATTAATGAAAAACAGGACTTAATCTATATGCTTTCGCATGATTTAAAGAATTTTGCGGGAAATCCGCAAGGCTTAGCCAGATTGATTATTAGCGAAGAGCCTTCGGATTCGGTTACAAATCTGGCAGAACTAATCTGCGAATCGACTGATCTTCAGTTTAGATATATCGAAAATTTTATTAAGCTTTTAAAAGAACAAGACGAAATTGTAAAAGTAAACCAAGAGACCAAAACGGTTTTATTTCCGAATATTCTTCCGTTTATTAACGAACAGGTTGAACAGCGATTATTTGATAAAAACATAACGCTGAATTTAGTTTTAGAATGTGTTGAAGCTAAATTGAAAATTGACGAAGGACTTTTGATTCAGGTCTTGGTAAATTTAATCAGTAATGCAGTTAAGTTTTCTTATTTTGACAGCGAAATCAAAGTCAGAATCTTTTCTGAAGATTCAAAATTGGTATTAACCGTAAAAGATAACGGAATTGGTTTTGATAAAAATCAAATCGAAGAATTGTTTAAAAAAATCACCAAAATGAGCCGATTAGGAACTGCAAACGAAGGTTCTACCGGAATTGGATTGTATTTGTGTAAAAAAATCATAGAAAGAAACAAAGGACGATTAACTGCTTCAAGCGACGGTAAAAATAGAGGCGCTGAATTTAGAATTGAATTTGATATTTAAGAATTTAAGGTTACTAAAATTTAATTATAAATTTCAGCAACCTTTTTTATTATGAATTTGGAGAAGTGCTGTATTTTATAACTGGTTTTCCATCTACGCATTTTATATTAGACGGAGTTGGAGTAGGTAATTCCATACAATCATAAAAAATCCCCCATTTTGCATCAAATTTCCCTTTAGCAGCCAGGTATCGATCGATTTTCTTTTGAAGAATAGCAACATCTATCTGTTTATAATACAAAATATATCCTGAACAGTTGGAAGAGCCAAATTTCATGAAAGCCCATTCTTCTGGATTGATACAAGGTTTTGAATTTACTTGTGAATATTCTACAATTTCGTTATACATTTTTTGAAGTCTTGCAGATTCTTCTTCCTGCGTGCTTTCGTCATTGCTGCAAGAGACTAAAAGTAATGATAGAACAAATAATATAAAACTTAATTTTTTCATGATTACTGAATTTGGTGGTTAGTTTTATTATTAGATGTGCTAATAAAGAAAAGGTTGCGTGAAAGTTGTAAGAAATTATTTCCTGCAGAATTTAATCTTTTTAAGATGCTGCAATTATTAAGTAATTCAGCATCTTAAAAGATTATTGAAAGATCTACCAAAGCTGATGAACAGCAGGTTTGATAAGATCGTTGTAGATTTTGTTCATTGCTAAAATCTGTTCCGAAGTTAACTTTGGAGTATCATAAACCGATAAATTTGATAAAACATGATCAGCTTTTGATGCGCCAGGAATGATACAGCTTATTTCATTAAAACTTAAAATCCATTGTAAGGCAATAGGAGCTAAGTTTTGTGTTTCTGGGAAAATTGCTTTTAGAGCTTCAACGGCTTTTAAACCTAATTCGTAATCAATTCCAGAGAATGTTTCGCCTTTATCGAATGCTTCTCCGTTACGATTGAAGTTACGGTGATCCTGAGTGTCAAAAGTTGTTTTTGAATCAAATTTACCTGTTAAGAGTCCGCTTGCTAGAGGAACTCTGGCAATAATTCCGATATCTTTCTTTTTTGCTTCCGAGAAAAATAATTCAGAAGGACGCTGACGAAACAAATTAAAAATAATCTGAACCGTTGTCACATTAGAATATTCGATCGCTTTTAGTGCTTCTTCCACTTTTTCGACACTCACTCCAAGATTAAGAATTTTTCCTTGTTCTTTTAATCGGTCAAAAAGTTCAAAGATTTCTGGACGATAATATACTTCTGTTGGTGGACAGTGTAATTGAATTAAATCCAAAGTTTCTAATCCAGTTCTTCTTAAACTGTCTTCTACAAATTTCTGAAGCACTTTTGGAGAATAGCCTTCATTTACGTGAGGATTAATTTGGCGTCCGCATTTTGTGGCGACAAAAATTCGTTCAGAACGAGAACGAACGACTCTTCCAACAGCAGTTTCGCTTAATCCGTTTTCATAAACATCAGCAGTATCAATAAAGTTTACACCATTATCAATAGCTGTATTCAAAAGGTGATCAGCAGTTTTATCATCAAAACCCGATCCCCATTTTCCACCAACTTGCCAAGTTCCAAGTGAAATTTCAGATATATTAAAGTTTGTTTTTCCTAGTTTTCTGTAGTTCATTTCTTTTTAGGTTCAAAGGTTCAGAGGTGCAAAGTTCCAAAGGTTTATGCACAAAGATTATAACCTTTGTACCTCTGAGCCTTTGTAACTTTGATCCTTATTTTTAGTCAAATAAATCCGAAGATAAATAACGATCGCCTCTGTCGCAGATCACGGCAACCACAACTCCAGATTCTAGTTTTTCAGCAATTTTTAGGGCAACAGCAACAGAGCCTCCACTGCTCATTCCTGCAAAAACACCTTCTTCAAGAGCTAATCTTTTAGTCATTTCACGAGCTTCTTCTTCGCTAACATCTACAACGGTATCAACTTTAGAAGCATCAAAAATTTTAGGAAGGTATTCTTGTGGCCATTTACGAATTCCAGGAATTTGGGAACCGTCGCTTGGCTGTGCACCAACGATTTGAACATTTGGATTTTTTTCTTTCAAATAAGTTGAAGTTCCAATAATAGTTCCAGTTGTTCCCATTGCCGAAACGAAATGAGTTACAGTTCCTTCTGTATCATTCCATATTTCTGGTCCAGTAGTTTTGTAGTGCGCTTTCCAGTTGTCATCATTTGCAAACTGATTTAGCATTAGATAACCACCTTGAGCTACTTTTTTGTCTGCATAATCTCGAGAACCGATAATTCCTTCGCTGGCAGGCGTTAAAATAACTGTTGCGCCATAAGCACGCATAGTTTGTGTACGTTCTTTGGTTGAATCTTCTGGTAAAACCAATTCGATTTCGATGCCAAACAATTGTGCAATCATTGCTAAAGCAATTCCAGTGTTTCCGCTAGTTGCTTCAATTAATTTATCTCCTTTTTTGATTTCGCCTCTTTCTAAAGCAGACGCGATCATATTGTACGCAGCTCTGTCTTTTACACTTCCTCCAGGATTATTTCCTTCAAGTTTAAGCAAAAGTTTTACATTTTTATTTTTAACCAAATTGACTGTTTCCATCAAAGGAGTATTTCCAATTAGGTTTAATAATTTCTGTGGACCCATTTTATTTTTTTTCTTTTATTTTAACTTCAGTTGTAGTGGTGTTTAAAACTATAGAATCTTCTGGAATAGATTTGGTAACCCAAGCATTTCCTCCAACAACACTGTTTTTTCCAATTACAGTTTCACCTCCTAAAATTGTCGCATTCGCATAAATGCAGACATTGGCTTCTACCGTTGGATGTCTTTTGGCATTTTTCATTTCCTTGCTTACGCTTAGTGCACCCAGCGTAACACCTTGATAGATTTTTACATGTTTTTTAATTACAGTAGTTTCTCCAATTACGATTCCAGTAGCGTGATCGATAAAAAATGGCGATTCGATTTTGGCTCCAGCATGAATATCTGTTCCAGTAATTCTATGCGCATATTCGCTCATTAATCGAGAAAAAAGCAGTAAATCTAAATTGTACAATTCGTGGCTTAATCTATAAATTGCGATTGCATAAAAACCTGGATAAGCTAGATAAACTTCGTCAATGCTGTTTGAAGCAGGATCGTTCTCTAAAATATATTCGGCATCTTCATTTAACTTTTCCAGAACTCTAGGAAGTTTTTCTAAAAAGCGATCCCAAATAGATTCGCATAAATTTTGAGGTTTTTTGCAGGCCAAAACAGCAATTTCTTTAAAGCGAATTTCAAGCTCATCAATGCTTTCATCTAAAGCAGCATTTGAATCAAAAAGAGTGTAAAAAAGCTTTTCTGTAAAGTCTTCTGTTTTGGTTTTAATGCCGTAATTTATGTTCGAATGGCTCTTTAAAGCCTTTATATTTTGTATGATAGTGTCTTTTGTCACAATGGTAAAAATGAATGAATAATTTTGGAACGTTAAAAGTAAGGCGTTTTTTGGAAATAAAGTCACGATTTAACTAAAGAAATTTTCTTTACAAAATCTGATTTGTGATAAAAAGTGAATTATAAACTGTTCCATTTTATACAATTCTTAAGAAGTTTATTGTGTAAATTAGCTTTTAAAATATACAAAAATGAAAAACAGCCAAACATTTAAAAGTGACATTTCTGGGATTTCTTTTCCTGAAAATGAGAAAATATACGGAAGAGCAGTTCATGACCCTATTTTGGGATTAATTAAAAAGGAATATCCTAATTTTGGTTCTGAAGACTGCATTTCTATAAATGAATTAAATGTTTACCGTCAAAAATATATTTCGAATTATCTTTCGACTGAAATTGGTGCGCTTTCTGCAATGGAACAAAATGTTATTTCTTCTTTAAAAGAAGATAAATCGATAGTTAGCATTGTTGAAGACGAAGAAGAGCCACGAAATCTTGGGCAAAAAGTGGCAGATAAAGTAGCAGATTTTGGAGGAAGCTGGACTTTTATTATTTCGTTTGTTGTTTTTATTTCGATTTGGATTGCCTCAAATGTTTACATTTTTCTAAATAAAGGTTTTGATCCCTATCCGTTTATTCTTTTAAATTTAATTCTTTCTTGTGTTGCAGCTTTGCAGGCTCCTGTAATTATGATGAGCCAAAATCGTCAAGAAGAAAAAGATCGTAATCGAGCAAAAAAAGATTATATGATCAATCTGAAATCGGAATTAGAGATTAGATTGATTCATGATAAAATTGATCATTTGATTATGCATCAGCAGCAAGAATTAATCGAAATCCAGAAAGTTCAAATCGAGATGATGAATGATATTTTGGATCAGATAAAGAAATAAAAGTTGTTTGGAAATTCCAAAAGGAGCAAAGCGACTTTTAGAAAATCTAAAATCTAAAATCTAAAAATAAAAGTGCTTAAAATAATATCCGCCAATCATAAAAAACAGATTTATAATCGCCATTCTCCAAATTAGCTTTTTATAATTTCGAGATTTATCTAGGAAATGAAAAGCGATAAAAACAAATAGTAAAAGACAAGAATATATGGCTGGATACATTTTGAACGCAGCTGAAAAATCACCCTGAAAAAGTAAGAATAAAGAGCGCTGAAATCCGCATCCTAAACAGTCAAAACCGAAGATGGTTTTGAACATGCACGGAATCATATATTTCTCTAAACTCATGGCGAATCTTTTTGCAATTTTACTAAAAAAATATGACAAACGTTTGAAGTAGAATAGGAGTGCTATATGAAAGTTTTATACTTTTGAAATCTTAAACTTTGAATTAATGAAAGCTTTTAAAATTTTAATAATGATTCTTGCGATTTCGGTTGCGTTGTATGAGCAGGTTTCTGAAGAAAAAAACATCTATATCATGATTATTGCAATTGTAGTTTTCATGTTTGGAATGATGCAGTTGAGCGCAAAAACGCCAAGTAAACATAACGATAAAGAAGAGTAGGATGCTGGCAAAAGGAGATAAGGTTTCAGTACTCGATGAAGCCATAAACGGAACAGTAGTTTCGGTTAAAAACAACGAAGTTTTAATAGAAACTACAGATGGATTTATGATGACATTTTTAGTCAACGAATTGATTAAAGTTCAAGAAACCAGTAATTTAATGAATTCTATTAAAAGAATTAATTTAGATGAAGTTTCAAAAGAGAAATCGGAGCCAAAACCGAGAAGTTTTGTCAAAGAAAAGAAAGATAAACGTGATTTTGGCGTTCCAGAATTTGATTTGCACATCGAAAAATTGGTTCCAAATAAACGCGGAATGTCAAACTACGATATTTTGACATTGCAAACCGAAACGGCGAAAAGGCATATCGAATTTGCGATAAGAAACCGCATTCCGAAAATCGTTTTTATTCACGGTGTTGGTGAAGGAATTTTAAAAGCAGAACTTGATTTTTTATTAGGCCGTTACGACGGAATCGATTTTCAAGATGCCAATTATCAAAAATACGGACTTGGTGCAACCGAAGTTTATATTAGACAAAGCAATAAATAAAATCGCTTTATTTAAGTATTAAAACGCTTTATTTAAGCATAAAAAAACGTCTGTTTTTCATCTGATTTAGATCTAAAATCAGCTTTGAAAAACAGACGTTTTTTGTAAGAATTATTTTTATTGATTTCTCCCGATTATCAGTGCATTTTAGTTAGTTGCAACTCTATCAATTTTTCCTAAAATAAAACTGCTTCCTAATCTGAAATGGCTATTATCTTTTTCTAAAATAACATTTTTAAGAACAATAGTATGCTCATAAACTTGTCCAGTTAAAGTAGTAGTTACTTCAATAATTCCACTTGTGCCTGCTACGCCAAGTTGGCCTGTCCATGTTTCCTCAATCGCTGGAGAAGCCGGCTGCACTATTGAACAAATAAAAGCTGGAGTAATCGATCCCGTTTCTGCTTTCGCAGTTTTATAATATACTTTATTTTGAGTGGCTGTTATAAGACTTGTACGTGGCACACCATTAGTTGGTGTATTGACAATTAAAGTAGGATCTATATCATCAATCGAAATGTAAAATGAGTTATTATAGTTGTAGACTCTACTAACTTCATCGCACTCATAAGCTGATCCGTTTGGATTAGTTTTGAAAGTTAAATCGGCTGGTGTAATAGATGTTGTATAGGTTCCAAAATCAAATTTTTCTTCTGTTTGATCTCCAGCTGGTTTATTAAATGTTATATTTCTAAAAATAATAGTGTGATTATAACCATGTATTCTACTTCCGTCATCAGGATTAGTTGAAATATCTCTTTCATCTTGAGTTGTTGTAATCTCAATTACTCCATCAGTTGCAATCCATTCTTCTGTTACTTTTGGTGTGCTTGGAGGAATTGTGCCACAAATGTTTGCGGTTGCTACAGTTCCATCATAAGCTCTATAAACAACACGATAAGACCCAGTGCCTTTTGAATCGATTGGGTAAGAATAAGTTCCAGGATCATTAACAATTTTACCTTCAGGCATTTGTAATAAAAGGGCTTCCTGAGTTTTTAATTTATAGATTAAAGTGTTTGTTTCCGGATCACAAGCTTGAGAATCTGCGTCTACAAAATCGATAGTGTCTACAGTTAAATCCCCATCATCGCATCCATTTAGAAAAAGGGCAAATAATAAAAGGGCAGCGTATTTTTTCATCGTAAAAATTTATTTGCGTCAAAAATAGTGAAAAAAATGCCAGATTATGTTTAAGTTTTCACAATTGATATTTTGTAACTTTGCAGCGATGAAAAAAGTATATCTTGATAATGCCTCAACAACAGCAATGCGTCCTGAAGTAATTCAGGAAATGACAAAAGTTATGCTGGAGGATTATGGAAATCCTTCGTCTACGCATAGTTTTGGGCGAAATGGTAAAACGATTTTAGAACTTTCTAGAAAAAGCATTGCAAAACATTTAAATTGCACTGCTCAGGAAATAATTTTTACTTCTGGCGGAACTGAAGCTGATAACTGGATTTTGCGTTCTGCTGTTGAAGATTTAAAAGTAGAAAGAATTATCACTTCAAAAATTGAGCACCATGCTGTTTTGCATACAGTTTGGGCGCTTAAGGAGGAATATAATATTCAGGTCGATTATGTAAATGTAAATGCTGACGGAAGCTTAGATCTAACGCATTTATCCAATTTATTGTCTGATGAGAAGAAAACATTAGTCAGTTTAATGCACGTCAATAACGAAACCGGAACTATTTTAGATCTGGATCGTGTTAGTTTGATTTGCAAGCAATATAATGCTTTATTCCATTCAGATACAGTTCAGTCAATCGGGAAAACGGAAATCGATCTTCAAAAGACTCCAATTGACTTCATTTTAGCAAGCGCGCATAAGTTTCATGGACCAAAAGGAATCGGATTTGCTTTTGTTCGAAAAAATTCGGGTTTGCAGCCATTACTTTTTGGAGGCGAACAAGAAAAAGGTCTTCGTGCTGGAACTGAAGCCGTTCATCAAATTGCTGGAATGGCAAAGGCTTTATCTATTTCTTACGAAAAATTAGATGAAGAAAGAGCTTATATTTTAGGAATCAAAAATTATCTTATTGAGCAAATGGAAATTCATTTTCCTGATTTTAGAATTAATGGGAATAAAGATGATTTCTACAATATTATCAATATTATTCTGCCATTTTCATCAGATAAAACTTCGATGCTGCTTTTTAGTTTAGATATGAAAGGAATTGCGGTTTCGAGAGGAAGTGCCTGTCAATCTGGAAGTATAAAACCGTCACACGTTTTAAACGAAATGCTTTCGGAGACCGATTTAAAATTACCAAATCTCCGAATTTCATTCAGTCATTATAATACCAAAGAAGATATTGATTGGTTAATTGAGAGTTTGAAAACAATCTAAGTTGCTATCCCGATAGCTATCGGGACTGAAGAAACTAAGATGCTAAGTTTTTTAGATTTAAAGTGAATTCACAATCAACCATTCACCATTAATAATTATTTACGGATTACTTTTACCTGCGAATCGTTTGTTAATTTGATTATTGTGGAAGACTTTCCGTTTATTTTGTCTTGGTTTAATTTTACTACGTAATCAACCCCATTAATAATTTCGGGACTAATATCTTTGAAGGCAATTGGTGTGGGCTGACCTGAAATATTTGCAGAAGTTGAAACCAAAGGTTTTTTCATTCTTTCCATTAATTTATAGCAGAAAGGTTCTTTTACCAGTCTAACTCCTAAAGATTTGTCGGCAGCTATAATATTTGGAGCAACGTTTCGAGCATCATCAAGAATTAAAGTCGTTGGTTTGTCTGACAAGTCCCAGATTTGCCATGCAACTTCAGGAATGTTTTTGAAAACATTGTAAATCATCTTTTCGCCATTCATTAAAACAATCATGCTTTGTGTTTCTGCACGTTGTTTTAATTTATAAATTTTAGCAACAGCATCTGGGTTTGTAGCATCACAGCCAATTCCCCAAACAGTGTCAGTTGGGTATAAAATTATACCGCCTTCTTTTATTACTTCGAATGCGTTGATAACTTCCTGATTGATATTTTCCATGAAAAAAAACTTTAATTTTGACAAAGATAACAATAAACTCCCAAAATTACTGAGATAGAAATGGTGCGTCTTATGCTTTTAAAGTATTAAAAATAACATTCTCAGTCCAGCCTTTTAAAGTGTATTTATTGTAAATAGAGTCTGGAATTTTTTCATATTTATTTTCGAAAAAAGCTACAGGTATAATTGGATTTTTTTCGTCAATAACTAAAATGTTATTTGGGTTATAAAAATCATAGTTTTTAATGTCCGCATTTGTAGTTATAAGCTTTTTTTCTAAACCTAAACTTTCAAAAACTCTAAAAGTCAGTCCGTTTTGACCAAGTCGGTTAATGTCTAAAAGTACTTTCGAGCGATTAATGTAATCATTCACTTCACTTAAAGGCATATGACTTCTTATGTATGTAATGTTTTTATCATTGTCTTTTTGTTTTTTATCATAAACAATGAATTTAAATTTTGAATGTTGTGAAGCTAAATTAGCAGCAATTTTTTTTAAAATTGGCAACCTTTTATCTATTGAGCTGATATTGAAAACATCATATTCAAACTGATCTATATTTTCTGGATTTTCTGAATTGTAAATCCAATTTGATGCAAATTTTAAATTGTATTCTGTACAGTCTTCTTTTTCGAACGAAAAAACTTCATCAAAACAATGCAAAACTCGTTTAATTTTTGGACAACGATAAATATTATCATTAAAAAATCCGATCGATTTTTTAGTGTAATTTTTAAATTCTAAAATGCTTTTAGGAGTTATAAAATCTCCCTTTATAGTTAGAATTACATCTTGAATTTGGTCATTTTTCTTTAATTCCTTGATGATTTCTTTTCCGTAATGCTGATGCTTTAAGTTTGTTTTAAAGAACGCTTTTAATACAACATTATATACTTTATGAAATATTGAAGGATATTTATATTTGAAAGTATTAAAATCAATGTGGCGAACAGTATGTCCTTGTTTTTCTAAGTCAGTAGCTATATGTTTGTTGAGCCCCCAGTTGTCTAAACTTATAAGAGTAATATGCATTATCTTCGAAATAGTTTTTATTAGTTGGTAAAACTAGCTAAATTTGCTGAAACAATTTTTATGATTTTAAGATTAAATCGCGGATATGAAAAATTTGAAAATATTCTTCTTGAATATATTCGTTTTTTCAATACAAAAGGAGAGGACTTTGTAATTGGCCAGCGCAATCAGATAAAACTTTTTGATTTAGACGATAAAAAAATAAACATTAAATCGTTTAAAGTTCCGCACTTTATCAATAAAATCGCTTATAAATACTTCAGAAAATCAAAAGCAAAACGTTCTTTTGAGTTTGCTAATAAATTGCTGGAATTAGGTGTTGGAACTCCAGAACCTATAGCTTTTGCAGAATTTTCGTCGATAATTGGATTAGAGAAAAGTTTTTATGTAAGTGAACAATTACAGTGCGATCTTACTTATAGAGAATTGGTAGAAATACCGGAATTTCCAGACCGCGAGAATATTTTAAGGCAGTTTACAAAATTTAGTTTTGATCTTCACGAAAAGGGAATTGAATTTTTGGATCATTCGCCTGGAAATACTTTAATAAAAAAAAATGCCAGCGGAGATTATGATTTCTTTCTGGTAGATTTGAATAGAATGGAGTTTCATGATTCAATGTCTTTCGAAATGCGTATGAAAAACTTATGCAGACTAACTCCGCTAAAGGATATGGTAGCTGTAATGAGTAACGAATATGCTAAATTTTATGGAGAATCTGAAGAGAAGATTTTTGATACTTTGTGGAAATATACTTCAGATTTTCAAGAGAAATTTTACCGAAAAAAACGTCTGAAAAAGAAACTTAAATTCTGGAAGAAGTAATTCTTCTCAATTCTTTATAGCGAATGAAAACGCTATACGCATTTAAATAGCATATTATTAAGCCTTTACTTCCGTCCAGAAAACCAAAACGGATTATAAACTGGTACAGGAAAGTGTATAGAGGATGAAGTAAAAGCAATAAAAAATAAGGTTTTACTCCTCGTTTGAATTTTTCATTGGCCTTTAGAATTCCATAATTATACATTTTTGATTTATAATCTTTGTACGAAGAATAAGAATAATGTATGATTTTGTTTTTTAAAGTAGAAATAGAGCCATTTACAATCAGTTTTTCATGAACCTTTCTTTCTTCATTATATCGGCACTTTGATTTATTAAAAAGCCTGAAAATTTTATCGGTTTGCCAGCCGCTGAAATGCAATCTACTTTTTTTGAACATAAAAATGCGGTAGATAAAATAGGCGCTTGCCTTATTTTCAGTATTAATAGCAGTAACAATTTCAGATTTTAATTCTGGCATTAATCTTTCATCGGCATCAACAAATAGAATCCATGAATTTTTAGCTTGATCCAAAGCAAAATTTCGTTGAGAAGTGTAATCAACGAAATGATTCTGAATTAATTTTACGTTTTTAAAAGACTCCACAATGCGTACCGTTTTATCGGTGCTATAAGAATCTACAACAATAATTTCATCAGCAAAATCAATATCTTCAAGAAGTGATTGTATATGCTGTTCTTCGTTAAGCGTAATAATCAGAACAGATAATTTTTGCTTTTCGTTATTCATTACTGATGCTTTTGCTTTTTCAGTTTTTATACTCTTTAAAATAAGCGTCTAATTTTTCGAGCATAAGTTCTAACGGATATTCTGCATAATATTCAAAAGTATGTTCTTTGATGTATTGTTCTGTATGCTTTTCGTAAATTTCAGGTTTTAAATCCTTTAAGTGGATTGAAGCATTTTTAGCTTCATTTTCAAATAATTGCCATGTTTCTTTCCTAACAGAAGGGGTAAAGATTGAAAATGTTGGAATCTCAAGTGCTTTTGCCATATTTACGGCACCACCTTCGTTTCCTATCAACATCTCACATTGAGAAAGTATTGCTAAAAACTGACGTAAATCGGTAGCATATAAACCAAAAATGATATGTTTTTTAGTTTCTTCAGAACAATGATTATAAACCTGCAAAGCTTGCTCTTTCTGATTCGGAATATAATTAAAGAGAATAGTAGCGTTTGTTTTAGCTACGGTGAAATCAATAATTTTTGCCATTCCTTCAAGTGGATACGTTTTATAATGCTCACTTCCTAAAATACCAAACATTATTAATGGCTTTTCAGGATCGATATTGCAGCTATTCAAAAGATTTTTTGCTTCGGTAATCTCAGATTCTTTTAAAAAGATTTTCGGTTTTACATTGGTTATTTTTTCAGAGAAAAAAGGTTTCAGAAGCAATAATCTGTTTTCAATTGCCAAACCGTATTCTGATTTTATGGCATCAAAACGCTCGTAGCTATAGTTGTAAAAGATGTTTGAATACCATTTATGGTACGAAACTTTATATTTTGCTCCAGAAAAAAATGTAATTAAGTTAGTTCCTAATTTGCTGTATACATCTATTACAGCATCATATTTTTTTCTTCGAATCTCAAAAATGAATTTAATAAACCCAAAAGTCGATTTTCTGATTTTATTAGTCACCGGAATAATGTTATCGATATTTGGATTTTCTTTTAGAACATCAATCGAATTTGGATAACACATATAGTCAATTGTAGAGTTTGGGAACTTGCTCTTCAAGTTATTACATATAATTGTGCTTGTTAAAACGTCTCCAATTCTTTTTTGCTGGATAACTAATATTCTCATTTGTTTTTGTGGTATCAATTTTCAAGGCTAAAGTACAAACTATTTTATAAAGTGTACAAGTGATAACATTAATAAGATTGAACTAAATTAAAAAGTTATATTTTTGTGCTCAACAAATTAAAAATTATAATGGGAATTAGCGGTTTAGTTATTACTTTCAATGAAGAAAAGAACATTGGAAAATGTATAGATGCTTTATTTAAAGTTTGTGATGAAGTTATTATTGTAGACTCTTTCAGTAAAGATCGTACGGTAGAAATAGCTAAAGAAAAAGGAGCGCAGGTAGTTCAGCAGGCATTTTTAGGAGATGGTCCGCAGCGCACATACGGATTGCCTTTTTGTAAAAATGACTGGATTTTAAATCTCGACGCAGATGAGTTTTTAGATAAAGACGCTGAAGATTTTATTCTAAAGAAAAAATATCTGGAAGGGAATTATGATGCTTTAAGTTTTAGAGTAAAAAACTTTCTAGCTGATAAATTAATTGACTTCTCAGGTTGGTATCCAGATCATAAAGTTCGTTTTTTTAACAAACAAACAGCTCATCCTTCAGAATCCAAAGTGCATCAAAAAATTGTAGCTCAAAATGAGAAAAAAGTAGCAGTTCATATTTTGCACTACGGATGGGATTCTTTTGATCAGATTATTGCTAAAAAGAATCAATATTCTGGCTGGCATGCGCAGCAATTATATGATCAGGGAAAAAGAATAAATGCTTTTAAACCTGTTTTGAACGGAACTGTAGCTTTTGTTCGTTGCTATTTCTTTAAAAAAGGAATTTTTAATGGCCTTGACGGATTATCAATCGCTATGATCCAGGCTTTTTTCTCATATATGAAGTACGCTAAACTTATTAAACTTCAAAAAGCAAAAAAATAGAACTAAGCATTCTTATATGCTTGTTAAAATTTTGAATAAGAATTTAGAACACATGAAGTTTTAGGCATTTTAAAAATTCATGTGTTCTTTTAATGATTAATTTGAATGCTCAAATGTCATTATTTATGTGGTAAAATTTCTCCTCATTAAAAGCAAACTTAATTCTATTAAGAAGAATTAATGGCGTCTTTTCCATTTTTCGTTTAATACTATCTATAAAATAAGCTAGATCTTTCTTTTTATTTACCCAAGAATCTTCCCACCAATGAATGCAGATTGTATTTTTTGTTATGCAATTTGAAGTAAACTTTTCGAACCAAGCAAATGGATAAAAATACTCGGTCGGAAGCAAAAGAACAGTTTTAAGATGTTGTTTTTTATACATGTTTAGTCCATAATTATATAAAACATTGGTTACAATTGGGGGACCGCCCATTGCATTAAAATGAAGTCTTTGCTTACGTTCAGTTGCTTTAATACAATCTAAAATAAATGAATTGTTTTTTTTGGCTCCAATTACTGCGGAATTCAATGGGTATTTGTTTTCTAGATTTGTCTGAAAGCCTACAAAAGAATCTTCACTAAGTAATTCTTCAAAATCTTTTACAATTTCAATATCAGTATCTAGATAAATTCCACCTTCAGTATAAACAGAATATAATCTTATATAATCTGAGATAAATGACCATTTTTTTTGTTTGTAGAGTATTTTTAAAAAAGGAAGCTTATCAAAAGGAGTGTTGGACTCATCCCATTTTTTTATTTCATAATCAGGAAGTTTATTTTTCCATGATTCAATGCATTTTTTTATGACATCATTGTACTCACCACGTCCATACCAACAAAAGTGTATTTTTTTTGGAATCATTATTTGAAATTTAATTAATAATTATTCTACTATAAGTGTGGTATTTTATGTTTTGTATGAAATTGCAAAACATTTAGGATGAGGGAAGAATTTTAATGTTTGATTTAAAGAAAGAGAATTAGAAACTAAGTTTATTATCAATAACTCTTTCGTTAAAGTTTTGAATATAGGCTTTCAAAAAATTTGAAATCTCTATTGTCTTAAATGTGTTTTGATTTTGTAAATTGTTTTTTAGTAAAGGATCTTTTTTCCAATTATATAGCCCGATAACTTGATTGTTTGCAAAGGCTAGATAATAATCGTCTTGAATGCAATGATAAATTCCCTGTAAATAGAAGACGGCAAAATTTTGATTGCTTTTGAAGCTTTTTCCAAAACAAATTAGGTCTGTATTTATGCCTAAATAATCTATTATGCTTGGCATAATGTCGATCTGTTGAAAATTCTTTTCGTCTACACCAGAAAAACTTGGATTGCCTGGATCGAAAAATAAAATTGGAATATGGAATTTGCCAATTATGGTTTTATCGATTTCTGATTCTCCGCTTGAGGAAGTATGATCTGCCGAAATCACAAACAATGTATAGTTATACCATTTTTGTTTTTTAGCATTTTCAAAAAAAAGCTTTAAAGAGTAATCTGTATATGCAATGCTTTCATGGACAACTGTTGTT
This sequence comes from Flavobacterium sp. SH_e, assembly GCF_025717045.1. Classification (GTDB taxonomy): domain Bacteria; phylum Bacteroidota; class Bacteroidia; order Flavobacteriales; family Flavobacteriaceae; genus Flavobacterium. Next base: position 208,206 of record NZ_JAOVZN010000008.1, on the reverse strand, counting down.
CCTTTAGGAAATTTATCTTTGTACTTTTCTGGTATAGTATACGGATTATGAGAAGAAATTGTAAAAACAGTGCTAAAGAAAGGTTCTTTAAAACTAGATAATTTCCCAGCGAAAAACTGTAAAAATTCTTCGTCAAAAATTCCCCATTTTCCATCAAAAGCTTCGGGGCCGATATACTCATTTTTCCCAAAGTATTTTTCAAATCCCGCTGCTTTTGCATATTGATCAAAATTCTGGCTTCCGTTGAAAGCGCCGTGGAAAAATGAAGTTTCATAGCCTTCTTTTTTTAGAATCTTGGGCAAACTATTCGTTTTGTTCAATGAATAGCTAGAAATGATAAAAGAATTATTCATTAAACTAGGTATACTTGAAATAATTGATGGAACAGCATCGATTGAGACTTTTCCGTTGGCAAAACCATTTTTAAAATAATAAGATTTTGTTATCAGCGAATCCAAAAAGGGAGTTTGTTTTATGCCTATATTTTCATGACCAAAACTTTCTAGAATGATGATTACAACATTTTTTTTGATTGCCGTTTCTGTGTTTTTAAAAGACAAGATTGGTTTGTAGATCGAATCAAGATGTTTTTTGTCAAAATAATTTGCTTTCTCAATATCTGCTTTTTGAGAGATTGTTTTTAAGATACAGAAAGGAGTATTTAAAATAAGCGGAGCATTATTAAGAGAACTATATTTGGCTGCATCTACAATTCGAAGAGGTTTTTTTTGAAATCCTCCACGGCCAACAATTAGTAATAGAAAAACTGAGGTTAAAAAATAAAAAGATTGTTTTAGGAATTTTTCTTTTGTGAAACTTTTGATCTCGTTTTTGTTCTTAAAATTTGGGATTGATTTCCAAAAAAGAATGCTAAGAATCGTAAATAAGAATGGGATATACCAAAATTCTTTTATAAAAGAAAGAAGCAAACCTAAGGCTTCTTTTTCCATTCCTTTTGCAGTAATCATGCTAAAAGTACTTCTTCTCCCCGTGAATCGGAAATATATAATATCAATTAGATTCGCTGCGATGAACAGAAGATTAATTAAATAGAAAGAAATTTTTAATATAGTTTGATAGGTTTCGCGATACTTAAAGTTTCCTGGAATTGTATGTGCTATTAAGAAAATAAAAGTTATATATGAAATAGCTGAAAGGTCAAACAAAACACTTCCTAAAATATTTTGAGCTGTTATGTGATCAAAATATTTACTATTCAAAACATAAAAGAAGATATTGCAAATTTGGTAAATTAAAAAAATTAAGAAATATCGATAAAGGAATAATCTTAAGCTAAATGTATAGTTTTTCATTAAAAAAATGCATGTAAATAAACCATCTTCTTGGCTTTAGAAGATTTTAAAAATGCAAATTTAGAATATTTTTCTTACTTTTTATTGTTTGTAAGATTTTTATTTGTTTTTTATTTAATGCATAAAAAAAGAGCGGTAAAAACCGCCCTTATAATATTTATGATTTTTTAAAATCTATACAGCAACATCGTACTCACGAAGCGCATTGTTTAAAGAAGTTTTTAAATCTGTAGATGGTTTACGAGTTCCGATAATTAATGCACAAGGAACTTGGTATTCTCCAGCAGCGAATTTCTTAGTATAGCTTCCAGGAATAACTACAGAACGAGCAGGAACGAAACCTTTCATTTCAACTGGCTCATCGCCTGTAACATCAATAATTTTAGTAGATGCTGTTAAGCATACGTTAGCCCCAAGAACTGCTTCTTTACCAACGTGAACACCTTCAACAACAATACAACGAGATCCGATAAAAGCACCGTCTTCGATAATAACCGGAGCAGCTTGTAATGGCTCAAGAACTCCACCAATACCAACTCCACCACTTAAGTGAACATTTTTACCAATTTGAGCACAGCTTCCTACAGTTGCCCACGTGTCAACCATTGTACCTTCGTCAACATAAGCACCAATGTTTACGTAACTTGGCATTAAGATTACACCACTTGAGATGTAAGCTCCATAACGAGCAACAGCATTTGGCACTACACGGATTCCTTTTTCAGCATAATTTCTTTTCAGCAACATTTTATCGTGGTATTCGAAAATACCAGATTCCCATGTTTCCATTTTTTGAATTGGGAAGTACATTACAACCGCTTTCTTAACCCATTCGTTTACTTGCCATTTGTCACCAACTGGTTCAGCAACACGTAATTTTCCTGCGTCTACCAATTCGATAACTTCTCTAATGGCATCAGTTGTAGTTTTTTCTTGTAATAAAGCTCTGTTTTCCCAAGCTTGTTCAATTATAGTCTGTAAAGAATTCATACGTTTAAATTTTTGGCAAAGATAACGTATTTGTAGAAATGCAAAAAAGCAAAACCGATCGAAAATGTTACAGGTTTAACTTTTTGTTTCTTATTTGTAAAACCATCAAATAGCCATTCGGTTTGAAATGTATTTAATTACTCCTAAAAGTTTTTTTTATGTCAAAATATGACAAAAGTCAGGGTTTGTGTTTTTTCTTCGCTTTAATTTCGCAGTGTTGATCAACATTCCATTCCATAAAATAATCATATAAGCAGTAAAATATGAATCAAGAAAATCACCTTCAAAACAGAGTAATCATTGATAAAGAAGTAAGCTGGGATAAAACTCAGGTTATTATGAGTAAAACAAACGCTTTCGGTATTATCGAATATGCAAACGAAGTGTTTGTAGATGTTTGTGGTTACGAAGACTATGAATTAATGGGCCAGCCTCATAATATCATACGCCACCCAGATATGCCAAAAGTTATTTTTAAAGTGCTTTGGGAAAATCTTAAAAATGGGAAGAACTTTCATGCTATTGTAAAAAACCTTGCAAAGTCTGGAAGATACTATTGGGTAATTACCGATTTTGAAATTGCCCGTGACGAAAACGACGTTATTGTAAATTATTTTGGAAGAAGACAAGCCGTACCGCAAGAAGTAATTGCGATGCATATTGAACCTTTATATAAAAAATTATTACAGATCGAAGCGGCAAGCGGAGTTGAATTTAGCGAAAAGTACCTAATAGGGTTCTTAGAAGAGAAAAAGAGAACTTACGTTGAATATATTAAGGAACTAATTTACGAACATGAAAAATCACAATCTAAGTTCGCGAATTATAATGAGGAAGAAGATGCAGGAGAAGAAGAACATAAAGGTTTTTTCGGACGATTGTTCGGAAGATAAATTGAGTTATTTTTTAGGTTTGAATATTTGGATAAAAGTCCGTCTTGAATTTTCAGGGCGGATTTTTTTATCGAAAGAAATCTTGAAAAAGTTTATTTTGAGAGAAATAGAAAATTAGAAAAATATTTTAAACTAAATTTGCTGAAAATTTCAAAACATGCCAAGAATCCTCTCAATAGATTACGGACAAAAACGTACAGGAATTGCTGTTACAGACGAAATGCAGATTATTGCCTCAGGTCTTACAACGATTCCAACTCATACTTTGATTGACTTTTTGAAAGATTATTTTGCTAAAGAAAAAGTCGAGGCAGTTTTAATTGGCGAACCAAAACAGATGAACGGACAGCCTTCGGAAAGTGCTTCTGTAATTAATGGTTTTGCAAAACACTTTTCGAATATTTTTCCAGACATGAAAGTTATCCGTGTTGATGAGCGTTTTACTTCAAAAATGGCATTTCAGACTATGATCGACAGTGGTTTAAGTAAAAAACAACGTCAGAACAAAGGATTAATAGACGAAATTTCTGCCACAATTCTGCTTCAAGATTATCTTTCCGCAAAAAAATAGAGCAGTTCGCCGTATTTTTTATTTATAATTTAATGGTTTTTAGAAAATCCTAACTTTTATCATGTAAAAATTAGTTTTTTTTTGCAATTAAAAAAGTACCTTTGCACTTTAAATAAAAATACTGTTATGCCTGACGAAACCATACGTTCAAATAGTGATGTAGTACTCATTGGCGCTGGAATAATGAGTGCCACTCTTGGAGTAATTTTGAAAGAATTACAACCAGATATAAAAATTGAAATTTACGAAAGATTAGATGTTGCAGCAGCAGAAAGCTCTGATGCTTGGAATAATGCTGGAACAGGACACTCTGCTTTTTGTGAATTAAATTATACTCCAGAAAAGGCAGACGGAAGCATAGATCCTAAAAAAGCAATAAGCATTGCAGAATCGTTTGAGATTTCTCGCCAGTTTTGGTCTTATTTAGTACAGCAAAACAAAGTGCCTTCTCCGGATAATTTTATTAAAAGCGTGCCTCATATGAGTTTTGTGTGGGGAGATAAAAACGTAGATTATTTAAAAAAGAGATTCGAAGCGCTTCAAAGCAATCCAATTTTCGCAGATATGACTTTCAGTACCGATTTTGAGCAGCTTCAAAAATGGATGCCATTGGTAATGGAAGGAAGAAATGCTGATGAAAAATTAGCAGCAACACATATGGAAATTGGTACCGATGTGAATTTTGGTGCTTTGACAAGAAGTATGTTCAATTACTTAGAAAAACTGGACGGTGTTTCTTTGTTCTTCAATCACGAAGTTAAAAAACTTAGACAACGTGAGGATAAATCTTGGAGAATTAAAATTAAAGATTTGTCAACTGGAAATACTCGTAAAGCATATACTAAATTTGTATTTATTGGAGCAGGTGGAGGTTCATTGCCTTTATTAGAAAAAGCAAATGTACCAGAAGGACATGGATATGGCGGTTTCCCAGTAAGCGGACAATGGCTAAAATGTACAAATCCTGAAGTAATTGCAAAACACGCAGCAAAAGTGTACGGAAAAGCAAGTGTTGGAGCTCCTCCAATGTCTGTTCCTCACATCGATACTCGTGTAATTGACGGTGAAAAAGCACTTCTTTTTGGGCCTTTCGCAGGATTTTCGACTCGTTTCTTAAAAAATGGCTCTTATTTAGATTTGCCTTTGTCTATTAAACGCAATAATTTGATTCCGATGCTGGCTGCAGGATATCATAATATTCCATTAACTAAATATTTAATTGAGCAGGTTCGTCAGTCTCCAAAAGACAGAATGAAAGCTTTACGCGAATATCTTCCAACAGCACGTTCAAAAGATTGGAAATTAGAAAAAGCAGGACAACGTGTTCAAGTGATTAAAAAAGATGAAAAAGAAGGTGGGGTCCTAGAATTTGGTACAGAAGTAATTAATACGCATGATGGAACTTTGGCAGTTTTACTAGGAGCTTCTCCAGGTGCTTCTACAGCTGTTGCAATTATGGTTGATTTGGTTAGCAGATGTTTTGCAAATCAAATTAAAACACCAGAATGGCAAGCTAAATTAAAAACAATGATTCCTTCTTACGGACAAACTTTAAATGACAAACCTGAGCTTTTAGCAGAGCTTAGAAAACATACAGCAGATGTTTTAAAACTAAATTAAGTTTTAGTCTTAAAGTATTATAATAAAAAACAAATCCAGATGAATTAATCTGGATTTGTTGCTTTTAGATCGGTTGTGTTTTTTAGAATTTTTTCAGCCAGATTACTCATCCAGATCAATTGCTCAATTACCATTTGTGCTTCCTGCATTTTGGCTTGACGCGTTTCTTTATCTAAATCGTCATCTTCAGCCAAACGTGTAAAATGCCTACGTTTTAATTCTTCAAATTGTAGCGTTACATCTTCTTTTTCAAAAAAAGTATCTTGTATTATGACTTCATTTCTTAAAACAGAAATCGAATGATCTAGATTTGCTAAAATTGTTTTTATTATATAATTGAAAGAGTCAGAAGCAGAAGTTGTTTGATGTGATTGAATATAAGTCGAAAGTGACGCCAAAGCAGATAATAAAGAGTGATTTAAAACCACCAATTTATTTACTAAAGGCATTGTTTTTTGTTTCGATTTTGGCTCCTGCATCATACGCTGAAAAGAGGTCATTAAATTTCCTATTTCAACAAAAGCATTTTTTCTTGCCAATCGATAAGAAGTTGGAACTTCTCCTTTTTTATTATAAAAATCAGCAATTTCCTTGAGGTAATTTCTGTTGGCACGAATTGAATTTTCAATATGAATTGGGGTATTAATAAATTCCCAAGCGGGCCACAAAAATTGATTGGCTATAAAAGCTAAAACTGCTCCAGCAAGCGAATCTAAAATTCTGTATTGAATTACTTCATTGATATCTGGCGTAAGAATTCCGTAAATAAAAACTACGTACATCGTAACAAATGTTGCGCTGATTTTATAGTTAATTTGGGTAAACGAAATTCCTAAAAGCATACATATAATAGAGAAAATACTCAGTGCAACGTGATTTTGAATGATCGATACAATTCCGAAAGCTAAAAATCCTCCCAAAACAGTTCCGAACATTCTGTTGTATGATCGTTCTTTTGTTAATCCGTAACCAGGACGCATAATAACAACAATCGTCAGCAGAATCCAATATACATTTTGAAAAGGCAGAACTTGTCCGAGGAAAAAGCCAATTAGAATTGTAATGGTTAATCTTATCGAATGCCTGAAAATAGAAGAAGAATAACTTAAATTTTCAAGTAAAGTACGAATTGGGTAATATTGTGGTGTTAGGAATTTTTCAAGCTCTTTATCTTTGTCTTTTAATTTATAAGACTGCATTGCCAAAGAAAGTGCACGCTGGATAGTTTTAATTTTTCCAACCTGATTTTTGGCATATTTCAGCATATTCGTCAGCATTAGAACACCTTCAGCAGCTTCTTCTTTTCCTAATGTTTTTTCGTAATCAAAAATGGCAAATTCAAGTGCATCTAATTCGTTTTTCAAATCATGCTTGTCAACATAAACACTAATATGACTTACATTTTTTGAAAGCTTTTTTAAAGTAGAAGCCAATTTGTAAGCAACATTTTGATACGTTCTTAAAACATCAGGATGTTTGGCAAATTTTTCGTGAAGTTTTTCGTGATCAAATGAAGTATAGAGAGCAAGTTCTTGAATTTCAACTAATGTAATAAAAACCAAAAGCATTTTTCTATTTTGGCTTGTAATTCCAGAAGCATTCTGGTTTCCAATCAGCATTTTTCTTAGATCTTCATGAATTAGATTTAATTCTACTTGAATTGCCAGTTGTTTTTCAATAATAGCTTCTCTGTTGGCTTCAGGACTCCATAAATCGCCTCTCAATTTAAGATATTTAGCGGTAAGTTTTATTCCTTCGGCAATTTGCAATTCTACATATTTATAAGGCTGTACAAAATGAAATACAAGCGATACTATTAAATATAGAATTCCACCAATAAAGATAAAACCAGAATATTCAAAAGCCGCCCAGCCTTCGTGCAAATGTCCAAATGAAAGCGAAATCGATAATAAAGCAGAAAACGAAATTAAAGTTGCTCGTTGCCCATAAACAGAAATCATAGAGCATAAAAACAATAGAAAGCCTAAAAAAATATAAAATAGAAAAGGATACGGATAAACAAGATTGACCAAAAGATTTACTCCCGAAACAATAAAAGAAGCCGCAATTAATCCTTTAATTTTATGGCTTAAAGAACTCGGAATATCACTGGGATAAGTATAAAAAGCACCCAACGCGATAGTAAAACCAATTTCAAAATGACCCAAAAAATTTAAAACTAAAACAGGAACAACAGATGCAATAGTTACTTTAGAAGCATTGAGAAAGGAAGTGCTGTTTGTAAATTTTGAAATTTTATCAATCATAAAGAGAGGTTTACTAGCAAAGGTAAGAATTGTACGAGTGATTTTGGCATAATTATAGCTGAGATTTTTAACAGCTTGGGAAAAAATATGATATAATAGACCAATAGAATTATTCATTGACTATTTTTTACTATTTTTGCCAGCTGAAATATCAGAACTTTGGTTCTGTTTTTACAGCTTAAAAATATAAACAAAAACAAATGATTTTACCAATTGTAGGATACGGTGATCCTGTTTTGAGAAAAGTAGGGCAAGATGTTACACCTGAATATCCAAATCTAAAAGAAACGATCGCAAATATGTACGAGACGATGTACAATGCGTATGGAGTTGGACTTGCAGCACCGCAGGTTGGACTGCCTATTCGTTTGTTTGTTATAGATACAACGCCTTTTAGTGATGATGAGGATCTTCCTTCAGAAGAACAAAAAGATTTGAAAGGTTTTAAAAAGACTTTTATCAATGCTAAAATCGTTAAGGAAGAAGGAGAAGAGTGGGGATTTAACGAAGGTTGTTTGAGTATTCCAGATGTACGTGAAGACGTATACAGAAAACCAACTGTTACAATCGAATATTGTGAAGAAGATTTCGTAATGAAAACGGAAGTATTCGACGGATTAATCGCGAGAGTTATCCAGCATGAATATGACCACATTGAAGGAATTTTGTTTACAGATAAAATTTCATCTCTTAAAAAACGTTTAATCCAAAAGAAATTAAAAAATATTTCTGAAGGGAAAACGTTTCAGGAATATAGAATGAAATTCTTTGGAGCAAAAAAAGGAAGATAAGTTTTCTAAACATTTAGAAACAAAAAATAAAGCAAATTCTTAATACTAATTTTAATAAAAATGAATTTAACGAAAATTTTAGCCATTTCAGGAAAACCAGGTTTATACGAATTAAAAGTACAAACTCGTACAGGTTTTGTGGCGGAATCATTAATTGATGGGAAGAAGATTACTGTAAATCTAAAGAGCAATGTAAGTTTATTGTCTGAAATTTCGATTTATACTTATGAAGGTGAAAAACCGTTAACTGAAGTAATGCAGCAGATTGCCGTTAAAGAAAATAAAGGACAAGCTATTTCTCACAAAGAAGATAATGCTACTTTGTCTGCGTATTTCAAACAAATTCTTCCAGATTACGACGAAGAGAGAGTTTATCCATCAGATATCAAAAAAGTATTAAATTGGTATAACACGCTTCAAGCTAAAGGTTTAGTTACAGATTTAGCTCCAGCTGTTGAAGAGCCAAAAGAACAAGCTCCAGTTGCTGCAGAAAAACCAAAAAAAGCTCCAGCAGCAAAGAAAGCAAAAGCTAAAAAAGAAGAAGAATAAAAAACAATTCTTTTTGAATATATAATATCCTGTTAAGATGTTTTCTTGACAGGATTTTTTAATTTTACAATATCGAGTCTTAAATCTAAAGAACTTCAAAATGAATAGAGAAAGCCAGTTAAAAGCATTTGAAAGATTATTAAACATCATGGATGAACTCCGTGAACAATGTCCGTGGGATAAAAAACAAACCCTTCAGACATTAAGACATTTAACAATCGAAGAAACGTACGAATTGGGCGATGCTATTTTGGATAATGATTTAAGTGAAGTTAAAAAAGAATTGGGAGATTTACTGCTTCATATTGTTTTTTATGCTAAAATTGGCAGTGAAACAAATGATTTTGATATTGCTGATGTTTGCAATGAAATCTGTGAAAAACTAATTCACCGTCATCCTCATATTTACGGAGATGTAAAAGTTGAAAATGAAGAAGAAGTCAAACAAAATTGGGAAAAACTTAAACTAAAAGAAGGCAAGAAATCTGTTTTAGAAGGAGTTCCTAGAAGCCTTCCTGCATTGGTTAAAGCAAGCAGAATTCAAGATAAAGTAAAAGGTGTTGGTTTTGATTGGGAAGAACCTCATCAGGTTTGGGATAAAGTGCAAGAAGAACTGCAAGAATTGCAAGACGAAGTAAAAACTGGAAATCAAGATAAAATTGAAGACGAGTTTGGCGACGTTTTGTTCTCTATGATTAACTATGCGAGATTCTTGAATGTAAACCCAGAAGATGCTTTAGAAAGAACCAATAAAAAATTTATTAAACGTTTCCAGTACTTAGAAAGTAAAGCAAACGAACTAGGAAAACCGTTAATGGATATGACGCTTACAGAAATGGATGTTTTCTGGAACGAAGCCAAAAAGCTTTAATTGTCAGCCAATTTTTTTAAAGCGCGAACATCCTTAAGAAGGATTTTTTTACCTACTAATTCAATCAATCCTAATTTGTTAAAATCAGACAAGAGACGAATACAGCTTTCAGTTGCTGTACCAATAATTCCTGCGAGTTCTTCTCTCGTTAATTGAACTTTAAGTGTTTTGTCAGTGTCTTCGCCAAAAGCATCATGCAGATGAAGTAAAGTTTCGGCAAGCCTCTGTTTAACCGTTTTCTGAACTAAAGCGATTTTTTCGTTTTCAGATTCCTTTAAATCTTCGCAAACAGACTGCATCATATTTAAAGAAAATTGATTGTTAGTATTAAAGAAATTGATGATTTCGGTTTTAGGAATAAAACAAACCTCCATATCTGCAATCGCTTTTGCAGTCAAGTTTGCTGGCTCGTTACTAATCATAGAGCGCTGTCCAAGAAGTTCGCCAGATTTTACCAATTTTACAATTTGGTCTTTTCCGTTTGCACTCAATTTTGAAAGTTTACCAACACCATCTTTCACACAAAAAACGCCATTGGTCACTTCGCCTTCTTCAAAAATGGCTTCACCTTTTTTAATTTTGTAAGTAGTTTTACTGCTGGCTAATTTTATAACTTCTTCTTTGTTAAGGGCTTTTAATGAGCTTAGCTGGCGTACAATACATTGATCACATTTGTTCATGACAATAGTTGTTTGCTGCAAAAATAAGGATATTTAAGGTTTTGAACCAGCATTACATGGTAAAATTATAATAAAATAAGGTACATCTTCATTTGGACTCTTTTATTTTATTAAATTAGAATTCAATTTCAATATAACATGACAATTATCATCTTAATAATTGTGCTTTAATTGGAAATTTGCGACAAATAAAAACAAGTTTATGAGGGAGCAAAGTTGTTTTCATTGTGGTTTATCTATTGAACAAAATGAAGAAATTGAGTTTGATGATAAGAAGTTTTGTTGTACAGGCTGTAAAACGGTTTACGAAATTTTCAGCATTAACGACTTAACCTCTTATTATGATTTTGAAAAATCGCCTGGCGCCACGCCACAAGACATTAAAGGCAAATATGATTTTTTAGAAAACGAAGCTATACTTTCTAAAGTTTTAGAATTTCAGGAAGGAAACACAGCAATCGTTTCTTTGAATATTCCGCACATTCACTGTAGTTCTTGTATTTGGATTTTGGAGAATCTAAATCGTCTTCAAGCAGGAATTAGTACTTCACAAGTTAATTTTCATGAAAAAAGAGTTCGAATTACGTTTAATTCAGATATCGTTTCTTTAAAAGAAATTGTTTATCTGCTAAGTTCTATTGGTTACGAACCTTATATAAGTCTAGAAAATTACGGAACTGCAAAAGCTAAAGTAGACAGAAGTCTAACCTATAAATTGGGTGTTGCATTCTTTTGTTTTGGAAATATTATGCTGCTTTCATTTCCAGAATATTTCGAAATGAAAGAATTCTGGTTGGATAGTTACAAGCCGTTTTTCAGATTACTGATTTTTGTTTTAGCATTGCCAAGTTTCTTGTACTCAGCAAGCGGATATTATGTTTCTGCTTATCATAGCATTAGAACCAGAATGCTTAACATTGATATTCCCATTGCTTTAGGTATCATCGTGATGTTTATTCGCAGTACATATGATATGCTAATGGATCACGGTCCAGGATTTTTTGACAGTTTAGCCAGTTTAGTATTTTTTATGCTTCTTGGTAAAATGTTTCAAATTAAAACGTATAGTTTTTTAAGCTTCGAAAGAGATTTTAAATCCTATTTCCCAATTGCTGTTACTAAAATCAATAATGATGCTACTGAAGATAATGTCGCTATTTACGATGTTTTAAAAGGAGATCGATTATTAATTCGAAATCAAGAACTTATACCAGTTGATGGGATTTTAATTAGCGAAAGTGCAGAAATAGATTATAGTTTTGTTACAGGAGAAGCAGTTCCAATTACTAAAAAGTCTGGTGATAAAGTATTTGCAGGAGGAAAACAGATTGGAAAAATAATAGAAATGGAAGTGTTGCATTCTGTTTCACAAAGTTATTTAACTCAATTGTGGAGTAACGAAATTTTTCAGAAAAAAGTAGATCAGAAACACAAAACCATTACAGATGCAATAAGTCGATATTTTACCCCTATTTTATTGCTAATTGCATTTGCTGGTTTTGGATATTGGATTTTTATTGACGCCAACACTGCTTTTAATGTTTTTACAGCAGTTTTAATTGTGGCTTGTCCTTGTGCTTTGGCCCTCACAGCTCCGTTCACTTTTGGAAACATATTGCGAATTTTGGGGAAGAAGAAATTTTACTTGAAAAATGCTATTGTAATCGAACAGCTAGCTAAAGTTGATACGATTGTTTTTGATAAAACAGGAACCATTACAACCAACAAGAAGTCGAATATAATATATGAAGGAAATCCCATTTCAGAAACAGATATTGTGTTGATTAAAAATGTATTACGAGGTTCAAATCACCCATTAAGCCGAATGCTTTATGATTTTCTGCCAGAAGCTAAACGTCTAGCTGTTGAAGATTTTCAAGAGATTACAGGAAAGGGAATTTTAGCTACTATTGAGGAAAAAGAAATTAAAATTGGTTCAGGACAATTTGTAGATGATATAGTTGCAGATGGTTCGGAAATTGAAAAAACAGCATTGCATATCAAAATAGGAGAGGTTTATTTGGGAAAATTTACTTTTCAAAATCAATATAGGGAAGGTCTCGAAAAACTTTTTGCAAATCTGAGTACAGCTTATGAAATAAAAGTGCTTTCTGGGGACAATGACGGCGAAAGGTCTAATTTAGAAGCTATTTTGCCAAAAGGAACTGAGTTGATTTTTAATCAGAAACCAGAACAAAAACTCGAATACATAAAGAAACTTCAAGAAAAAGGGCAAAATGTAATGATGGTTGGCGACGGATTGAATGATGCTGGAGCGTTGGCGCAAAGTAATGTTGGAATCTCAATTTCAGAGAATGTGAATGTCTTTTCTCCAGCGTGCGATGCAATTTTAGATGCGTCAGAATTTTCACGCTTGAATTACTTTTTGAAGCTATCTCACAAAGCAATTTCGATCATAAAAATGAGCTTTACTTTATCATTGCTTTACAACGTTGTTGGACTTGCATTTGCGGTTACAGGAAATCTACTTCCTTTGGTTGCTGCGATCATAATGCCGTTAAGCACAATTACGATTGTAAGTTTTGTAACTTTTATGTCTAACTATTTCAGTAACAGAAATTTAGAATAATTATAAATAATTTAAAAAATTATTTTTATAAATTTAACATAACTTTTTGTTTATGATAATTATCATATTTTATGCGCCTTTAACGAAGTAATTTTGTTAATATAAATCTAAGGTATGAGTGTTATTTATCTATTAATTTCAGTAAGTATTTTTGTGGCAATCTGTTTCTTTATTGCCTTTATTGTCGCTGTCAAATCTGGACAGTATGATGATGATTATACACCTTCAGTCAGAATTCTTTTTGATGACGAAACCAAAATTAATTCCCAAAATAATAATTCACCAATCGAAGAAAAACAAGTATAATTATGGAAATGGAACAGTTTTATTACGACAACAAAATTGTAAAAAAATTCATTTACGCCACAATACTCTTTGGTGTTGTGGGTATGTTAGTGGGACTTACCCTTGCGGTAATGTACCTTTTTCCCAACATGACAGATGGGATTTCGTGGCTTAGTTACGGCCGTTTGAGACCGTTACACACCAACGCAGTTATTTTTGCCTTTGTGGGTAATGCTTTTTTTGCCGGTATGTACTACTCGCTGCAAAGATTGCTAAAAGCCAGAATGTTTAGTGATTTTTTAAGTAACCTTCATTTCTGGGGATGGCAGCTAATTATTGTCGCTGCAGCAATTACACTTCCGTTAGGTTATACTTCTTCTAAAGAATATGCAGAACTAGAGTGGCCAATTGATATTGCAATCGCTTTAATTTGGGTTGTAATGGGAATCAATATGATAGGAACCATGCTCCGTCGTAGAGAGCGTCACCTATATGTTGCAATTTGGTTTTATTTAGCAACATTTGTAACGGTAGCGGTATTACACATTTTTAACAACATCGAAATTCCAGTTTCAGGCTTAAAAAGTTATTCTGTATATGCTGGTGTTCAAGATGCGCTTGTACAATGGTGGTATGGACATAATGCGGTTGCATTCTTTTTAACAACTCCGTTCTTAGGGTTAATGTATTATTTTGTCCCTAAAATTGCAAACAGACCTGTTTACTCATACAGATTATCTATTATTCACTTTTGGTCTTTAATCTTTATTTATATCTGGGCAGGACCACACCACTTGTTGTATTCTGCATTGCCAAACTGGGCTCAGAATTTAGGAGTTGCATTCTCAGTAATGTTAATTGCTCCATCTTGGGGAGGTATGATTAATGGTCTTCTTACATTAAGAGGAGCTTGGGATAAAGTTCGTGAAGAACCAGTTTTAAAATTCTTCGTGGTAGCAATTACAGGTTATGGTATGGCGACTTTTGAAGGTCCGATGTTATCTTTAAAAAACGTAAATGCTATTGCGCACTATACAGACTGGATCGTTGCACACGTACACGTAGGAGCTTTAGCTTGGAATGGTTTTATGTCATTTGCTATTATCTATTGGTTAATTCCAAGAATGACAAAATCAGAATTATTCTCTAAGAAATTGGCAAACTTCCATTTCTGGATTGGTACTTTAGGTATTATAGTTTATACAATTCCTTTATATGTAGCTGGTTTCCAGCAAGCTTCTATGTGGAAACAATTTAATCCAGACGGAACTTTAACTTATGGAAATTTCCTTGAAACGGTAACAGCTATTATGCCAATGTATTGGATGAGAGCTATCGGAGGTACGTTGTACTTAATTGGTATGCTTACATTGGTTTACAATATTATTATGACTGTAAAAGCAGGTCAGACAATTGAAGATGAATTGGCTCAAGCTCCAGCTTTACAAACAATAAAAAGCAGTAGATTAAGAGGAGAAAAATTCCACTCATGGTTAGAAAGAAAACCAATTCAGTTAACCATTTTAGCTACAATTGCAATTTTAATTGGAGGTATTATTCAGATTGTGCCAACGATTATGGTAAAATCAAATATTCCAACTATTTCAAGTGTAAAACCATATACACCGTTAGAATTGGAAGGACGCGATTTATACATTAGAGAAGGTTGTGTTGGATGTCACTCTCAATCTGTTCGTCCGTTTAGAAGTGAAGTTGAACGTTATGGAGTTCAATCAAAAGCAGGAGAGTTTGTATACGACCATCCATTTTTATGGGGATCAAAACGTACAGGGCCAGACTTATTAAGAGTAGGTGGTAAGTACAATGACAACTGGCACTTTAACCACATGTGGAATCCGCAAAGTACATCTGCGGGATCAATTATGCCAGGTTATAAATGGCTGTTTGATAATAAACCAATGGACATTTCATTGACACAAAAGAAAATGCAGGCAATGATTTCATTAGGTGTTCCATATTCTCCAGAAGATGTTGCAAATGCACAAAGAACTTTAAGAGAACAGGCAGTTAAAATAGAAAAAAGCTTAGAAAGCGATCCAGATTTCGTGAAGAGCTACGAAGACAGCCGTAAAAAAGCTGCAGCAAAAGGCGAGAAATTCATTCCGATGAATGAAAGAGAAATTGTTGCTTTGATCGCTTATATTCAAAGACTTGGTACTGATATTAAAGTAAAAGAAACTTCAAAATAACAGCATTATGTTTGAACAAATAAAACACAATATGGAAACAATATCGGGTGTAGAATTATACCCGATTATTTCCCTCTTGATTTTCTTTTTCTTCTTTGTAGGATTAGGCATTTGGGTGTTCTCTTATAGAAAAGAAAAAATTCAAGAAATGAGTAATATACCTTTAGATGAAGGACTTAGTGTAATACCAAAAGATAGATAAAAATGAAAAAGTTTTTCCCAGTATATGTTAGAGTGCCGCTGATTTTCTTCATCGTATTTGCTTTGATGGAATATTTTATAGACTCAGGCGATAAACCAGCTTTTATAAAATTCCCTATGGTTTCGCTCTTTTTATTTGTCTTTTTGTTTATTCTGATTGCTATCGAAATTACGCTTAGTGCTGTAAATCGAGTGATGTATCAATTGTTATCACCAGAAGAGAAAGCGCAAAAAGAGTTTGAAGAAAGTTTAAGTTTCAAAGAGAGCACTTGGTTTAAAAACTTAATGCACAAATTGACTAAAACGGAGCCAATTGAAAAAGAAGCTGACTTATTGATGGATCATGATTATGACGGAATTAAAGAGTTGGATAATAATTTACCACCTTGGTGGGTGTATTTATTCTATATCTGTATTCTTTTTGGAGTAATCTACGTCGTTCGTTATGATGTTTTAGGTGCTGACAACCAAGAAATGGAATTGAAAAAAGAAATGGCGCAGGCAAAAATTGATGTTGAAGAATACATGAAAACTGCCCCAGATTTGATGGACGAAAAAACAGTTGTTTTATTAACTGACGAACCGAGTTTAGCAGCAGGAAAAGAAATCTTTACAACCAATTGTGCAGCCTGTCACCGTGCCGATGCAGGAGGACAGATTGGACCAAACCTTACAGACGATAGATGGATTTTAGGAGGAGGAATCAAAAATTTATTCCACACTATTACAAATGGAGGTAGAGATGGTAAAGGGATGATTGCCTGGAAAGGAACTCTTAAGCCAAAAGAAATACAAAAAGTTGCTAGTTATATTCTGTCTTTACAAGGAAGTAATCCAAAAGATCCAAAAGAAGCAGAAGGAGAAGTTTGGGTAGACGATAGCGCTCCTAAAACCGATGCCGCTGCAGCAACCGCAAAAGATACCACAGAAGTTAAAAAATAATTAGAATATCATGTCAAATTTACCAGACGAAGCTTTTAGAGATACCATTGGAACAATAGATGAAGGTGGTAAACGGAAATTTATTTTTCCTAAAAAACCGTCTGGTAAATTTTACGATTATAGAAAAATTGTCAGCTATGTTTTATTGGCAATTTTATTTATAAATCCGTTTATTAAAGTAAATGGAAATCAATTTATGATGTTCAATATTATCGAACGTCGTTTTAATATCTTTGGATTCCCTTTTTGGCCACAGGATTTTTATCTCTTCGTAATTTCAATGCTGATCGGCGTTGTATTTATACTCTTATTTACTGTCGTTTTTGGACGAATATTTTGTGGGTGGATTTGTCCGCAGACTATTTTCCTTGAGTTAGTTTTCCGTCGAATTGAATATTGGATTGATGGAGACCGGGGCGCACAAACTCGTTTAGCAAAACAAGAATGGAATGGCGAGAAAATTAGAAAAAGACTAACCAAATGGACTATTTTCTTTCTAATTTCCTTTCTTATTGCCAATGTGTTTTTGGCTTATTTGGTAGGAAGTGATGCCTTATTTTTAATGATTGAGCAAGGTCCAATTGCGCAAGCTAGTAATTTTATTGCACTTCTTATATTTACAGGTGTTTTCTATTTTGTTTTTGTTTGGTTTCGTGAACAGGTTTGTATTATTGCTTGTCCATACGGAAGATTGCAAGGTGTTCTTTTAGATAATAAATCTATAAATGTCGCTTACGATTTTGTTAGAGGTGAAAAAGAAGAAGGCCGTGCAAAATTCAAAAAAAATGAAGTTCGAGCATTAACAGGAAAAGGAGATTGTATCGATTGTCTTCAATGCGTTCATGTCTGTCCAATGGGAATTGACATTAGAAACGGAACGCAATTAGAATGTACAAACTGTACTGCTTGTATAGATGAGTGCGATCATATTATGGAATCTGTAGGTTTGCCAAAAGGTCTTATTCGTTATGCCTCTGAAGATGAAATTGTAAAAAAAGAACCTTTCAAATTTACCTCAAGAATGAAAGGATACACAGCTGTTCTTTTTATTTTATTGAGTGTTTTTGTTGGAATGCTGTTTTTGAGAACAGATGTTCAAGCGGTAGTTTTACGTTTACCAGGTCAGTTGTTTCAGCATAATGGAGAAAAAATCAGTAATGTTTACACCTATAAAATTGTAAACAAGACAATGAAAGATTACAGCGATATCCATTTTGAATTAATTGATCAGAAAGGAGAAATCAAGAATGTTGGAAAAAAACATTTTAAAGTTGCAAAAGAAGGAATTTCTCAAGGAACGTTGTTTATCGAAATTGATGAGGTTTTATTAGAAAGTGATAAAACAAAAGTAAAAATTGGAGTTTATAATGGTTCTCAACTCCTAGAAACAATAACTACAAATTTCTTAGGACCACGAAGTTTTAATTAAAATATCTACATTATGAAATTTAATTGGGGTACCGGCATTGTCATTGCATTCGGATTGTTTATGACATTTATTTTATATTTTGTTTTTGAAGTGCAGTCAAATTCTAAATACGATAATGATTTGGTTGTTGAAGAATATTACAAACACGACACGCACTTTCAGGAAGAAATGGCGAGAATTCAAAATGCTCACGATTTACAGCACAAACCATCAATCAAATATACTCAGGATGGTGTAGCAGTAACATTTCCGGCAGGATTTGAAAGTGATAAAGTGAAAGGAAATATCTTGTTGTATAGACCTTCAAATAAAAAATTTGATTTTAATACTCAAATTGCTTTAAACAATTCATCAATATTGATTCCGCAGAAAAAACTAATAAAAGGGCGTTGGGATGTGAATATGGAATGGCAATATGAAGGAAAAAAATATCTCACTAAAGAAGTTATTTACGTAAACTAAATCAAAATGTTATTTTCAGCTTTCTTTTTAGGTTTGATCAGTAGCTTGCATTGTGTTGGAATGTGCGGGCCAATTGCCATGATGCTTCCTGTAGATAGGCAAAATGAAGCTAAAAAGGTAACACAAATTATGACGTATCATTTAGGTCGTTTAACAGCTTATGCTTCAATAGGGTTAATTTTTGGATTACTCGGAAGAGGTTTTTTTCTGGCAGGATTACAACAGAAAATGTCAATTATTATTGGTGTCATAATGATTATTGTGGTTTTAATTCCAGAGAAGAAATTTGCTCAATACAATTTTTCTAAACCTGTTTATAGAATTATTTCAAAAATAAAAACCAATCTAGGAAGCCAATTTAAAAATAAGAGCTACAAATCTCTTTTTACAATTGGGCTTTTGAACGGTTTTCTTCCTTGCGGAATGGTTTATGTTGCATTATTCGGAGCAATTGCTATGCAAAGTGCTGGCTACGGAGTTCTTTATATGCTTTTATTCGGAATTGGAAGTATTCCGTTAATGACAATTGTAGTTTATGTAAACACGTTATTGAGATTGCCATTTAGAAATAAAATTAAGAAAGTAATCCCGTATGTAGCGGTTGTAATTGGGGTTTTATTTATCCTTCGCGGATTAGGCTTAGGAATTCCTTATATTTCCCCTTCTAACATGAGTTTATTTGTACAACAGACTCCAAACTGTCACTAAAAAGAATATTTTTTTAAAATTAATTTATACAGTCATCGAAAACAGATTTGTTTCCGGTGACTTTCTTTTTAGATGTAAATCGAATGCCATACAGATATTACGAACAAAAGGTCTGCCTTCTTCTGTAATTCTTATTTTATTACTTTCAATAACAATTAAATTATCGTTTTCGATTTCTTTCAAAGCAATTAAAACTTCAGGTAGTTCAGCAAAATTTAGAGATTCTGCAGTCCAAGAAGTTTCCAATTCGCAAGTTAGGTTTAGAATATGTTTTCTAATAATTAGATCTTCATCATTTAAAATATGACCTTTTACAACAGGAAGTTTTTCAGATTCTAAAATCTCATAATATTCTTCAAGACTTTTTGTGTTTTGAGCAAAACTGTACCAGCTATCGCTTATTGAAGAAACACCAAGTCCAATCATAAGTTGAGTTTTAGACGAGCTATAACCCATAAAGTTTCTGTGCAGATTCCCGTTATGAGCAGCTTTGTATAAACTGTCATCGGCTAAAGCAAAATGATCCATACCAATTTCATGATAGCCATTTTGAAGCAATAGTTTTTTACCTATTTCGTATAATTTTCTTTTTTCAGCATCTTTGGGAAGATTCTCTTCATTAAATCCGCGTTGCCCGTTTCCTTTTATCCAAGGCACGTGCGCATAGCTGTAAAAAGCTAATCGATCTGGTTTTAATGAGTTTGTTTTTTCAACCGTATCAATTACATCTTCAATAGTTTGAAATGGAAGGCCAAAAATAATATCGTGTCCAATTGAAGTATACCCAATCTCTTTTGCCCAAAAAGTTACTTTAGCAACATTATGAAAAGGTTGGATTCTATTTATTGCTTTTTGAACAGTAGCGGAGTAATCTTGAACTCCAAAACTTACTCGGCGAAAGCCTAAATCATATAATTTTTTAAGCTGCTCGTAAGTGGTATTATTAGGATGTCCTTCAAAACTAAATTCGTGATTTTCTGCTTTTACAGCATGAACAAAAATTCCATTAATAAGGCTTTCTAAATTCTCTTTTGAAAAAAATGTTGGAGTTCCTCCTCCTAAATGAATTTCTTTAATAATAGGTTTTTCTGGAAGAAATTCGCAATATAAACTCCATTCTTTTAAAACCGCTTGAATGTATTTTTCTTCTACGGAGTGATTTTTTGTAATTCGTTTATTGCATCCACAAAATGTGCACATGCTTTCACAAAAAGGCAGATGAATATACAAACTGATTCCGTTCTTCGAATTACTTTCTGAAAATGATTTCTGTAAAGTTGTGATCCATTTTTCTGCGGTAAAGTCTGCTTCATTCCAGTACGGAACTGTCGGATAACTAGTATATCTTGGACCTGGGACATTGTATTTTTGAGTCAAAGAAATTTTCATAACGACGGATTTAGTTTACATCAAAATTAAAACTTCAAATAGAGACATAAAATGACAAATATCATGAAAACTGTAAAAAAAAAGAGACCCAAAATTTGAGTCTCCTTATTGAATTAAATAACTAACGTGATATAGAATCTTGGATGATTTTAAGCCATTTTTTCGCAAACTGATGATCTTGATAAACGCTAATTTGTTTGATGCGGTCATCATCAAAATCATAGAATGGAATTATTATTTTTTTAGATGTTATTTTTTCTTGAAATTCAAAATCGATTTTAATGATTGCATCTGAATTTGAATCGGTTGTTGGAACAAGTTTGCATGAAGCAATTGTATTCAAATCAACATATATCGACTCTTGCTGATTTGGATTGAAATTCATTAAAATGAATTTATTATTTTTCTGGTCAATTGTTAAGGTTTTATTATTGATAGATTCAGTCAAGTCAAAACTCTCAGGATTTGTTGGATTGAATCGTTTCTTAATGTTTAAAATTCTTGATTTACTAGCCGCCGACGAGCGTGCAGAAAAATATACTGGGATAGCAACAATAATTAAAATCACAATACCCATTATTGTGGTTGTAGTTTCCATAATGTTTTTTAATGAAATAAATAAAATGATATGCGAAACAGTCTTCAGGTTGAAAACAGTTTACTTAAAAAATGAAGAATAAATCTTCAAAAAGAGATCAGATATTTATTTACCAGAAAAAATGGAAAGCATAGAGTATGACTAAAACCTTTTTACTTTGAGTAGTAAAGAGTTTAGTATATGCTGTAATAGATGTAACGGTTTGATGTTGTGGTGCGAGCGGTAAAAGAGAATCAAAACATTTGATTATTCCAGACGGATTTGTTTTGACGTTTGCTGCAAATTGATAGCTCCCTTGAGGCTGAATAAATGCAGATGAATCTGCAAAGTCTTTACAGAAATTCATGTCCGATTTTGTTTCAATAACGCGTACAGAAGACTGATCTGCTTGATAAGCAAATAAACCTGCAAGTAAAAGTACAATGAAAATAACGGTTTTACGAATCCAATTCATGTCGGCGAATTTAAGTCATAAAACACAATAAAAGAAATTTTAAAGAATTAATTAACACTCAAAAAATATCCTCAGCCTTTTTTCATAAAAAACTGAGGATTTATTAAGTTATTGTTGCATTTTAAAGTAGTAATCTGCAGAATGTTTGCCACTTCCATAAAATAAGAAGAATGTGCAGACCAATAATACAACTACAGCCAGAAGCAAACTTTCAGAGTGCATTTTTCCCATAGAGTTTACGAGAACAGCTCCAAATAAGATAGGTAATTGAGCTGCGATTGCCCATCTGGTTAATAGTCCAAAAATAATCATTATACCACCAATCATGTGGGCTGGAGCAATGTAATGTAGCATAAACATACCTCCGCCATACTTATCGATAGGGGAAATCAAATCATGCAGGTATTGAACATTGGTGACGAAAGAGACACCTTTCATAAATAAAAATCCACCCAAAACAATACGTACTAAATCAACTGGTAAATAAGTGTGCGAATTTGCCCATTTATTCAAACTTTTTACATTTTCCATGATGTTGTGTGATTAAAAATTATATACTAAGTTACTAATTTTTAATCAGATATTTATTTTTAACATCTTGAAAATAAGTTTTTTGCTTTTTATTTAACTCATTATTGAGAATTCTTGAATCGTTAAACTTGAATGACTCCTAAATTGAATGGTTTTTGAATAGGAGCGTGATTTGCAGCTTCTATTCCCATCGAAATCCAATTGCGAGTTTCTAAAGGATCGATGATCGCATCTGTCCAAAGTCTCGATGCGGCATAGTATGGTGAAGTCTGCTCGTCGTAACGTGCTTTTATTCTATTGAATAGTTCTGTTTCTTTCGCTTCATCGACTTTTTCTCCTTTCGCTTTAAGCGAAGAAGCTTCGATTTGCGCCAAAACTTTTGCGGCTTGAGTTCCGCCCATTACGGCAAGTTCTGCACTCGGCCAAGCAAATATTAATCGAGGATCATAGGCTTTTCCACACATTGCGTAATTTCCAGCTCCGTATGAATTTCCAACGATAACAGTAAATTTTGGAACTACAGAATTACTCACAGCATTTACCATTTTGGCACCATCCTTAATAATTCCGCCATGTTCTGATTTTGAACCAACCATAAAACCAGTAACATCTTGTAAAAACACCAAAGGAATTTTTTTCTGATTGCAGTTTGCTATAAAACGAGTGGCTTTATCAGCACTATCCGAATAAATAACGCCTCCAAACTGCATTTCGCCTTTTTTGGTTTTTACTACTTTTCTTTGATTCGCAACAATTCCGACAGCCCAACCATCGATTCTGGCATAACCTGTAATAAGGGATTGTCCGTAGCCTTCTTTGTAGGCTTCAAATTCTGAATTATCAACCAAACGCTTGATAATTTCCATCATATCGTATTGTTCGGTTCTTGTTTTCGGAAGAATTCCGTAGATTTCATTTGGATCTAAAGCAGGTTTTTCGGCTTTGATTCTGCTGTAGCCAGCTTTATCAAAATCGCCAATTTTATCTACAATGTTTTTGATTTTATTTAAAGCATCTTTATCGTCTTTAGCTTTGTAATCAGTCACACCTGAAATTTCGCAATGCGTTGTTGCTCCGCCTAAAGTTTCGTTATCGATTGTTTCTCCAATAGCAGCTTTTACTAAATAGCTTCCAGCAAGAAAAATACTTCCAGTTTTATCAACGATTAGAGCTTCGTCGCTCATAATTGGCAGATAAGCTCCACCAGCAACACAGCTTCCCATAACGGCAGCGATTTGTGTAATTCCCATACTGCTCATTTGAGCGTTGTTTCTAAAAATACGTCCGAAATGTTCTTTATCTGGAAAAATTTCATCTTGCATTGGCAGATAAACTCCTGCGCTGTCAACAAGATAAATAATCGGAAGGCGGTTTTCCATAGCAATTTCCTGCGCACGAAGGTTTTTCTTTCCTGTTATCGGAAACCAAGCTCCAGCTTTTACAGTCGCGTCATTGGCAACCACAATACATTGTTTTCCTCTAATGTAGCCAATTTTTACAACTACACCACCAGAAGGGCATCCCCCGTGTTCCGTGTACATTCCTTCACCAGCAAAACCTCCAATTTCAATACTTTTTGAATTTTCATCCAATAAATAAGCAATTCTTTCACGAGCGGTCATTTTACCTTCAGAATGCAATTTCTCGATTCTTTTTTCGCCTCCGCCCAATTTTACTTTGGCAAATTTTTGTTTTAGTTCAGAAAGAAGTAATTTATTGTGATCTTCGTTTTTATTGAAGTTTAAATCCATGATGTAGTATTGATTTGATAAAATAGTGTTGGCTAATTTACAAAATCAATTGAAATAAAAGAGTTCCTTTATGAATTAAGAAATGGTATTAAATAAAAAAACATCCGTTTAGTGGATGTTTCTATTTTTGGAGTTCTAATTAAAATTATTTTTTAGTACCGCAAACCATTTGTTTTAATAAAGCCCACTGTTTTAAGGCATCTCGAGCTTCAACCGCAGGATATCCTAACATGGTTTTTCCTGCAGGAACATCTCCGGTAACGCCAGATCCAGCACCAATTATGGCACCATCTCCAATTGTAGTGTGGTCTTTTATAGAAGCGCTTCCGCCAATAATAACCCCGTTTCCTAGGGTTACAGAACCTGCTAAACCACTGTTTCCAGCCATAATGCAGAATTTGCCTAATTTGCTATTATGTCCAATCTGGACTAAGTTGTCTATTTTACAGCCATCGCCAAGAATTGTAGAGCTGAATTTTCCGCGATCAACACACGAATTTGCGCCAATTTCAACTCCATTTCCTACGATAACATTTCCAATTTGCGGTATCTTTACCAATCCTTTTTCTGTGCAAGGACGAAATCCAAAACCATCTGCACCAATTGTGGCGTTTGGATGAATGATGCATTCGCTTCCAATATGACAACGTTCGCGAATAACAGTTCCAGACCAGATAATCGTGTTTCTTCCAATTGTGCATTCGTCTAAAATAGTCACGTTAGGATAAATTACGGTATTAGCGCCAATTTCTACTTTTGGGCCAATGTAGCAACCAGCACCAATTTTAGCGCCTTCACCAATTATAGCAGTTTCGTCTATAGTTGCTGTTTTATGAATATTGTTATGAAAGATTGGGGCAGGGGGAGCAAAAAGGGCAAGGATTTGTGACATTGCCAAATCGGCATTTTTTACTTTTATAAAAGCGCGATTCTCTCCAGGCTCTATTGAAATATCTTCGTTTACAACTGCAATTGAAGCATTAGATGTCGACCAGTATTTTTCGTATTTTTTATTTCCGATAAATGAGATTTCCGAAGTTGTTGCTTTTTCTAATTGTTCTGTAGCAGTTACGCTTTGTGAAGTACTGCCGTAAATTACGCCATTAATAACTTCGCTAATTTCTTGAATTGAATAGGATCTCATTGACAAATTTTAATCGACTAAAGGGTTATTTTTTGCCAAATAAAATGAATTAGATTTTAATTACCTAATTATATTTTTATGTTTCTTAATAAATGTTTAAAATAAGGTATGGATTTTTACAAAATTAACATTCAGTGTATTAATTTAATGAAAGTTTTTCAATAAACTGAGTAGCGGTGGCTTGGGTGTTTTGTCTAGAATAATTAAAAATTGAGTAGGGAAAATAAATAATTTAATTGTTAGGTTATAGCTTACATTTGTTTTGTTAAATCATTTATAGTGAGGGATTAAAAAAAAAGCGATTCATTTTAATGAACCGCTTTTTTATGTATTATTCTTTAATTTTTGATAAAGAAACTGCGTTAATGCAGTAACGTAACCCACTAGGAGGCGGGCCATCAGGAAAAATGTGACCTAAATGTGAATCGCACACATTACAGGTTACTTCAACACGAATCATTCCGTGAGATCTGTCAGCGTGATATCCAATTGCATTTTCCTTTACAGGTTGTGTAAAAGATGGCCATCCTGTTCCAGATTCGAACTTTTCGCTGGCATCAAACAATAAAGTGCCACAGCATTTACATTCGTAAATTCCAGGATCAAATAAACTACATAATTCAGAGCTAAAAGATCTTTCAGTTCCTTTTAAGCGTGTAACCTGAAATTCTTCTGGAGTTAGAATTTGTTTCCATTCTTCCTCCGTTTTCTCCACTCTTTTATCTGGAGCTGGATTTCCTTTATTTGTAAAATGAATTACATCTGCCCATTTTATCATAACTATTTTTTTTTAAAGTTTTCAGTCGCAGTTTTCAGTCACGGTTTCCAGTCACAGTTTTAGCTAATTTAAACTGAAAACTGTGACTGCGACTGAAAACTTTATTCCTCTTCCTTCTGTCCCATCATCATTAGATAGGCCTTAAGGAAAGGGTCGATATTTCCGTTCATTACGCCGTCAACATCGCTGGTTTCGTAGCCTGTACGAACGTCTTTTACTAATTTATAAGGTTGCATTACGTAATTACGAATCTGCGAACCCCATTCGATTTTCATTTTTCCAGCTTCAATATCAGCACGTTGCGCTTGTTGTTTCTTTAATTCGATTTCATACAATTGAGAACGAAGCATTTGCATTGCACGTTGTCTGTTATCTTGCTGAGATCTCGTTTCAGAACATTGAATCTGAATTCCAGTTGGTTTGTGAACTAACTGAACTTTAGTTTCAACTTTGTTTACGTTCTGTCCACCCGCACCACTCGAACGAGAAGTTGTGATTTCGATATCTGCAGGATTAATGTCGATTTCGATACTATCGTCAACTAATGGATAAACGTAAACCGATACAAAAGAAGTATGACGTTTTGCATTACTATCAAAAGGCGAAATACGAACCAAACGGTGAACACCATTTTCTCCTTTTAAATATCCGAACGAATAATCTCCTTCGAATTCTAAAGTTACGGTTTTAATTCCGGCAACATCGCCTTCTTGAAAGTTAAGCTCTTTGATTTTGTAGCCATAGCTTTCTCCCCACATCATGTACATACGCATAAGCATTCCCGCCCAGTCGCAACTTTCTGTTCCTCCGGCTCCAGCAGTGATTTGTACTACCGCACTTAAGCTGTCGCCTTCATCAGAAAGCATGTTTTTAAATTCGATGTTTTCAATATGCGATTGAGCAGCATTGTATTGTTCATCTAATTCATCAACAGAAAGTTCTCCTTCTTTATAAAAATCATGCGCCAGCTGTAATTCTTCTGTCAGTGATACTGCTTTGTCATAATCTTCAATCCATTTTTTCTTGTTTCGAAGATTTTTTACAAGGATTTCTGCTTCTTTTGGATTGTTCCAAAAATCAGGAGCGAAAGTTTTTTCTTCTTCGTTTGCAATCTCGATTAGTTTAGCATCGACGTCAAAGATACCTCCTCAACGCACCAAGGCGCTCCACAATACCTTTTACTTGTTCGGCTGTTGTCATAAATTAATTAATAGGTTTTTATATGTTTTTTAGAATTATTACGTTAATTTGGTCTATAGAAACGAGGGAGTTAAATTTTATTAAACTTGCCAACAATAACTATTTGTAATACGTAATTTTGTCTACAAAAATAAGATATAGTTTTTAGAATATGGAAATAAATTTAATCAGCGATACCATAACAAAGCCTACTTATGAGATGCTTCAGTATATGTTTAACGCTCATGTCGGCGATGATGTGTACAAACAGGACCCAACGGTGATTGAATTAGAAAACAGAACAGCGGAGTTTTTTGGTATGGAAGCTGGACTTTTTTTTCCGTCTGGAACTATGGCAAACCAGACTGCAATTAAACTGCACACGCAGCCTGGAGAACAATTAATTGCAGATAAATATGCTCACGTTTATCATTATGAAGGAGGAGGAGTTTCTTTTAATAGCGGTGTTTCTTGCTGTTTATTAGATGGAAACCGCGGAATGATTACGGCTCCGCAAGTTGCTGCAGCGATAAATGATCCAGAGTTTTATCATAGTCCGCTAACAAGCTTGGTTTGTGTAGAAAATACAACCAATAAAGGTGGGGGAGCTTGTTACGAATTAGAAGATTTAAGAGAGATAAAAAAGGTTTGTGATGCTAATAATTTGAAGTTTCACTTAGATGGCGCTCGAATTTGGAATGCGTTAGTAGCTAAAAGACAGAATCCTAAAGAATTTGGAGCTATTTTCGATACTATTTCAGTTTGTTTGTCTAAAGGATTAGGTGCTCCAATTGGTTCTGTACTGCTTGGAAGTAAAGCTGATATTTACAGAGCGTTGAGAATCAGAAAGATATTGGGCGGTGGAATGCGTCAAGTAGGATATTTAGCTGCGGCAGGATTATATGCTTTAGCTCATAATATCGAAAGATTGGCAGAAGATCATCGCAGAGCGAAAGAAATTGCAAAAGTCTTAAGCACAAAACCTTGGATTGCATCTATTGAACCCGTTGAAACAAATATTTTGATTTTTTCGCTTGCAGAAGGTTACAGCGACCAATTGTTAATTGAAAAATTAAAACAGAAAAATATACTTATAAGTTCTTTGGGGCATAATAAACTCCGTATTGTAACACATTTAGATTATAAAGAAGTAATGCATACGTATGTAATTGATACACTTTCGAAGTTTTAGAGAAAAGGTACAGACGTGCAAAGGTTTCAGAGTAACAAAGATTTAAAAAGAAGAGGATGTTTTAACATCCTCTTCTTTTTATGCCAAAGAAAAAAACTTTGAACCTTTGTATCTCTGAACCTTTGTAACTTATTTAAAAAGATTATCCATTCCAGGAATAGAAGGCATATCCATTCTAGCTACAGCGTCTAATTCTCTTTCGTTTACATTTGTTGCTTTTTCTATAGCTTTATTTAACGTTACAATTAAGTAATCTTCTAGCTGTTCTTTGTCTTCTAATAAAGAATCATGAATAGAAAGTGATTTTATTTTTCTACTAGCAGTGATAGTAACTTTTAATAATCCATCAGCGCTTTGTTCATCAATCAAAACAGTATCTAAACGCTTTTTAGTATCTTCGATTTTTTGCTGGGTTTCTTTTAGTTTACCCATCATTCCCATTAAATCCATTTTTGTTGATTTTTTAAATTATTTCAGACAAAATTAGTATATTGCTGTGTGAATTCAATAGAATAATTTAAGAAAAAATTAATTCTGTTCTGTTGGGTTTGTGCTATTTTTGCGTCTTCATATTAAAAATTAATGCTTAATAAATGCAAAATGATATATCGGCCCCAAAGGCTAAAATAGTTCCAAAAACATTAAAAAAACATAAAGAATCTAGGATTGATAACTATTTCTGGCTTAATGACAGAGAGGATTCAGAAGTAATCGATTATCTAAATAAGGAGAATGCTTATTACGAAAGCATGACTTCTCATACCCAAAATTTAAAAGATAGTCTGTTTGAGGAAATGAAAGCAAGAATTAAAGAAGACGACTCTTCTGTTCCTTATTTCTACAACGGATATTTTTATATTACACGTTTCGAAACAGGGCAGGATTATCCAATTTTTGCCAGAAAAAAAGGAAGCCTTTCTGCCGAAGAAGAAATTCTTTTTAACTGTAACGAAATGGCAAAAGGACATGCTTATTTCAAATTAGGAGGTTTAAGTATTAGTCCAGATAACAAATTTGCTAGTTTTGGAGTAGATATTGTTGGAAGAAGAATTTATACGATTCAAATAAAAAACTTAGAGACTGGTGAAATCTTAGCTGATAAAATAGAAAATGTTACAGGCGCTTCAGTTTGGGCAAATGACAACAATACTATTTTTTACGTGAGACAAGATGAAACAACGTTAAGAGCAGATAAAGTTTTTAGACATAAATTAAATACAGCATCTGAAAAGGATATTTTGGTTTTTGATGAAATTGATGATACTTTTAATGTATCGATCAGTAAAGAAAAATCAAGAAAATATATTGTTATTGGATCTGGAAGCACTTTAACAACAGAATATAGAATTCTAAATTCAAGTAATCCAGATGGAGAATTTACAGTTTTTCAGCCTCGTGTTCGCGGGTTAGAATACAGTATTTCTCATTACGAAGATTCATTTTATATTTTAACCAATAAAGACAAGGCGACGAATTTCAAGTTAATGAAAACGCCAGAAGATAAAACAGGAAAAAAGAACTGGGTAGATCTTATTCCGCACAGAGAAGATGTTTTGTTGGAAGATATTGAAATCTTTAAGAATTATTTAGTTGTAGAAGAACGTTCTAACGGATTAAATCATATTAGAATTATGCCTTGGGGCGATGAGCCAGATTATTATCTTCCTTTTGGCAGCGAAACGTATAATGCGTACACAACAACGAATGTTGATTTTGATACTGATATTTTGCGTTATAGTTATCAATCATTGGCAACGCCGTCTTCTGTAATAGATTTTAATATGAAGACTAAAACCAAAGAAATTCTAAAAGAACAAGAGGTTTTAGGCGGAAAATTTGATAAGAATAATTATATAGAAGAACGAGTTTGGGCAGTAGCCAGAGATGGTGTAAAAGTGCCTATTTCGATGGTTTACAGAAAAGGATTGGAGAAAAATGGTAAAAATCCATTGTTGCTTTATGCATACGGTTCATACGGAATCACAATGGATACGTATTTTTCTTCAACGAGGTTGTCGCTTTTAGACCGCGGATTTGTTTATGCAATTGCTCATATTAGAGGAGGCGAGGACTTAGGAAGACAATGGTATGAAGACGGAAAACTGTTAAAAAAGAAAAATACCTTTACAGATTTCATCGATTGCTCTAAATTTGTAATAGACCAAAAGTACACTTCTCCTGAACATCTTTATGCAGAGGGAGGATCTGCCGGCGGACTTTTAATGGGAGTGATCGTAAATGAAGCTCCTGAATTGTATAACGGCGTTATCGCTCAGGTGCCTTTTGTAGACGTAATTACGACGATGCTAGACGACAGTATTCCGCTTACAACTGGAGAGTATGACGAATGGGGAAACCCAAACAATAAAAAATATTACGATTATATGTTGTCGTATTCACCTTATGATAATGTAAAAGCACAGGAATATCCTAATATGTATGTATCTACCGGATTGCACGATTCACAGGTACAATATTGGGAGCCAGCCAAATGGGTTGCTAAATTGCGAGATTTAAAAACAAATAATAATCTTTTGTTTTTAGATACGAACATGGATGCAGGTCATGGTGGGGCTTCGGGACGTTTTGAGGCTTTAAAAGACTTAGCAAAGGAATTTAGTTTTTTATTAGATTTAGAAAAAATTAAAAGCTAATTAGAAATTTTTTGTTAAATTTGCAACCTATCAAGGTTAATTTAAAAAGGCCTTTGATTAACTATTTTTTTATGAAAGAAGAAATAACCGCTTATAATAATGTTTTAGAGTTAATAGGTAACACCCCCCTTATTAAACTAAATAAAATCACCGAAGAGTTAGAAGGAAATTTCTACGCAAAGGTAGAAGCTTTCAACCCAGGTCATTCCTCAAAAGATAGAATAGCGTTATATATTATTGAAGAAGCCGAGAAAAAAGGAATTCTTTCTCCGGGAGATACCATTATCGAAACCACATCTGGTAACACAGGATTTAGTTTAGCAATGGTAAGCATTATTAAAGGTTACAATTGTATTTTAGCAGTAAGCTCAAAATCATCGAAAGATAAAATTGACATGCTGAGAAGTTTAGGAGCGAAAGTATATGTCTGTCCGGCTCACGTTTCTGCAGATGATGAAAGATCATATTATAATGTAGCAAAACGTTTACACGAAGAAACTAAAGGATCAGTCTACATTAATCAATATTTTAACCAATTGAATATTGATGCTCACTACAACACTACAGGTCCAGAGATTTGGGAACAAACAAAAGGACAAATTACGCACTTGATTGCATGCAGCGGAACAGGAGGAACTATCTCTGGAACTGCAAAATTCTTAAAAGAAAAGAATCCGAATATTAGAATCCTAGGAGTTGATGCTTTTGGATCTGTATTGAAAAAATACCACGAAACAAAAGAATTCGACAGTAAAGAAATTTACCCATATCGTATAGAAGGTTTAGGTAAAAATCTAATCCCATCGGCTACTGACTTTGATATTATTGATAAATTCATGAAAGTAACCGACGAAGAAAGTGCTCACTCTGCAAGAGAAATTACTAGAAAAGAAGGTTTGTTTGTTGGATATACTTCTGGAGCAGTAATGCAAGCGATTAAACAATATGCTGAAGAAGGAGAATTCACGAAAGACAGCAATATTATTGCAATCTTCCCAGATCACGGTTCTCGTTATATGAGTAAAGTATTTAGCGATGACTGGATGAACGAACAAGGTTTCTTTGATAGCGTTAATGAAGAAGAAGCTCAAAAAATTGAATTTGTAAAGTAAAGAAAATTTACTTTTAATATATAAAACTCCATTCACAAGAATGGAGTTTTTTTTTGATTTAAACACTTTTTGAAAGGTGTTTTTCTTTTGTTTTGAAAATTTTAAATTCTTTTTTTTTTAAAAATACCGTATTTATACGTAAGAAATTATTAAGATGATTGAATTAAATCGATAATTTTAATACTATTTTTTGAAAGTTCACAAATGCGTTTAGTCGTGTAAAATAACTAATATTCGTTATTTTAACGAGTATTTTGGTAGGTTGTCGGAAATATTTTCGTCCAAATTCATAATGATCTAGTTTAGCAGTGTTAAAATGACATGAGTTGTTTAATCCCAAAATCTAACTATTATGAAAAAATCACTACTTACAGTTTTGTTTGTATGTTATTTGAATGTTAATGCACAAACACCAATTCAAGAATTTAACTTTAATGGTACTTTAAACAATACCGCAAACACAATCTCATTTATGGGAACCGATAATTTCGTCACTGATAGGGCGGGAGTTATAAAGGGAGCCCAACGATTAAATAATAAAGCTCTAGAGGCCGTAATTGACAACCTACCACAAGGAAAGAATGCCAGAACAGTAAGTATCTGGGTAAAATTTAATGATATTGCTGCTGCTAATTACATTTGGGGTTATGGAAATCCTTACAATGCACAATATTTTGGATTATTGCATCAAGGAACTACGAATTCAAATTCTGATTTGAGTCTGGCTGCTTGGGGAGCTTCTAATGACGTAATTGTTTCTACGCCACTTGAAAAGTATGTTTGGTACAACTATACCATTACATACGAAGGAGCAACTTCTAAAATATATAGAGACGGAAAACTGATAAAGTTTTTAGAAGGAATGACACGATCTACAAACGGAACAGTATTTAGATTAGGAGAAATTAATACTACTATCGGTATTAATGCTGATGTAGACGATTTGAAAATTTATGATGTAGCGTTGACTGCAGATCAGGTTAAAGAATTATACGAAAGTGAAAAACCTGTTGTTTCGATCGCTTCAACTGTAGAAAAATCTAAAACCACATCAGCAACTGTAGTGAATGGAAAAGTGGTTAAACAGCAAAATAATGCAACAATATTAACTTCAAGTGATGTTAGCGGAATGACGAAAAGTATTGAGGTTTATTCTCAAGGACAAAAAATTGAAGGAAGCAATGCAACAAATATCAGCAGTCTTCCAGAAGGAACTTATTTGTTAAAAATTACCAATGCTCCAGCTAAAAAAATCACTTCAAAATAAAGGTTTTCATTTGTTTTTTTAATGTTAGTTTAGTTTCTTACGTTGCTTCGGCAATAACATTTTTGAACTAGTAAAAGAAAAGCCTTCTGTAATCCAGAGGGCTTTTTTTAGTCTAATTTTCCATCCAAAAGCGTTTTGAATATATTTTCTTGATCTTGAGTTTATTTCTTTGATTATCAGCTTCTAATGTTAAAGTTAGAAATGTAAGCGAAATGTAGTACCGAATCTTTAAAAAATCCTATTAACAGTTAAGATAAATTGTATTAGTGTTTTTTAATGATGTCATTGAATTTCGCAAATCAGTTTTATAAAGCTTTAAATAGATTTTGTGATATTCCTCTTGAGATAAAAACATCATTTTTGTGAGAATTATTTATTTGTGTGTAGGAATTGTTTGGTGATGCTGAATAAAAATCATAGTTTTAACAAAATTTGTAAAAATAATAACTGAAATTTAATTATAAGGTTTGAGCAATCAAATTTTAGAGTTAAAGATATTTACCGTAACTCCAAAATATTCTGAAAAAAACTACTATGACTATGAAAAAAATATTACTCACATTCATGTTTGTAAATTTTTTAACTGCCAATGCACAAAATCCGGTGCAGGAATTTAATTTCAATGGTAATCTAAGCAGCGCCGATAATAGCATTTCATTTGTTGGAACTCCAATTTACGTAAATGACAGAATGGGTGCGCCAAGAGGAGCCTTAAGATTAACTAATAAATCTTTGCAGGCTGTTGTTGGTGAACTTCCGCAAGATAATAAACCGAAAACTATTTCTGTTTGGGTAAAATTTAATGCTGTAAATATTCCTAATTATATTTTAGGTTATGGAGCAGCAGTAAATGGACAGTATTTTGGTTTAGTTCAGCAGCCAGTAACTGGAGGAAATGCAGATGTAAGTCTAGTAGGGTGGGGAGATAATAACAATGTTATCGCTTCTGTTCCGCTTGCAAAAGAGACTTGGTATATGTATAGTGTTACTTACGACGGTAATGTATCAAAAATTTACCGAAACGGTGTATTATTAAAAGCGGCTGATGGAATTCAGCGTTCTGCGAAAGGTTATATTTTAAATTTAGGAAAATTAAATACTTCTACGAGTATCAATGCGGATATTGATGATATCAGATTATATAGTGTTGCAATGACAGACGAACAGGTTTTAGAAGCCTATAACAGTTCGAAAGCTGCACCAGCGAATAATCAAGTGGCTGTTTCAGCGCCGGCTTCTAATACAGCAACGAGATCTGTTGGAGCACCAGCAAAAGCTTCAGCGCCTGTTGCTGCAGAAACTACTAAGAATGGTAAAATAATCGAGGTCTTCTCGCAAGGAAAACAAATCATGAGTGCCAATGCATCTAATATTGGTGATTTACCTGAAGGGACTTATTTGATTAAGGTTATCAATACAAATGCGAAAAAGTAAAGTTCTTATTTGATTTTAATATAAAAAAAAGCCTTCTGAGATTTTCGGAAGGCTTTTTTGTTTTTAGATTAATACAATTACAACATTTAGAATTATTGGTTGTAATGTCTGTTTTATGATTCCTTAGATTTTACAATTTATTTTCAAAAATTCTTAATGTGCCATTTGTATCTAATACATATAGTTTGTCATTTGCATATTGAATATCTTTTAAATTATTATACCTATCAATTTGCCACAAATCTATTGTCTCTTGCCAGTCTATTTCATAAGTAGTTCTATTAAAAGCCCCAACAACATTGCTACTTAAACTATATCCACCAATAAAATATATATAATCTTCAGTATAAATACTTTGATTAATTAGAATGTCTTTTGGAGCATTTTCAGAAATGTGGGATAAACGACCAACTTCAAAACTGTTACCTGTGAAAAAACTTTTTAATTGTTTTGACTCAAATGTGTTTAAATCTATTTCGTAGTAATAGTGCTTATTTAGCATAAAAATTTTACCAGATTTGACATCTAGTTTCAAATCTCTAAAATCAGTAATTTGAAAACCATTTACATTTAATAGGCCTTCAAAAGGCATCGTCTCAGATAAGATTTTACCATTATTTATATCAATACTTACGAGTATATCACCTTGCATAAAAACAAGTAATTGATTATTGTAAAATCCTAGAAGTCTAATTATTTTTGCTTCATGCTCTTCTGAGTTGATAGTGTATTTTCTTCCGCTTAAATCTAATTCCCATTGGTGCAAGTCTAATAGGAGAGAAAAAGATTTTATATAAGTATGACCTTGTCTATGTATTAAGTTGTTATTAAATCTGAAACTTTGTCCAAATGCTTTCAAGTTTTTTAACCAATAAATACTATTATCGTTAAAATCGTATACGCCATATTTTTCAGCGACATCATTTTTTTTATTTTTGATTATAGCAGAGTTTTCATCAAATGTTTCATGATAAATTGCAAAATCATAATGTATAATATTACAATTTGTAATTAAAAATGTTTCTGGATTTGTAATATTGCTAAAACAGAATAAAATATTATTCTGATATTCAATACCAAAACAATCAATTAAAAATTCTTTATTCTTATACAGTTTTTCATCTTTTGTTACATAAAACAAACCGCAATCATTAATAAATTTAAAATTATTAATATTTTGAAATGTGGAGCTTAAAAAATACATTTTTACAGGACTTTAATGAAATTATAAAATGAATTGTTTGTGTTTGAAATAAATGAAGTGAAATCACTTAAAGCTTCTGATCTGCCTGCTTCATTATCATTATCAGGAAATAATTCTGTCCTTAATTCAGTATTACTCCAGATAGCATTAAACACTTCGTTTCCTTGTTGAGTGAGTGTATTATTTTTGTACATCATTTCTTTAAACACTTCTTTAACCCATGTTGCTTTCACAGTGTTATCAGTTCCAGCAAGTTTTAATGCATCAAAATAATATGCAATTTTATTCATGTTATTTACTTGTCTAGTAGCTAATAATGCCTTGAATTGTTTAAACGAATTCCCCGTAAGACTAGTTTTAAAATATGAAAATGCTCCGTTACTACTACTTGCTGATTCAGGATCATCTTTGTCTACAGTATTTTTAGGAATGTTACTCCAACTTTTAAATTCACAATAAACACCAGCATTAACTACATCAGGTTCACATCCTTCTAGTTGAGTATATTCGTAAGCTGTAATATTATTAAATATATTAGGATTAGCTTTGATTACTTTTAATATATAGTATTCAGCTTCTCTCGTTCTGTCAGAACTAGTTATTAATAAACTTTTTACATTATTTCTACCTGTAGCATTTATATAATGAGATGCGAAATACGCTAAATCTATTAAATATTGATCCATTGGCTGGATAAAATCTACACCACTGTTACCACAAACGGTACATTTGCTTCTTGTATTAGTTTTAATATATTCTTGAAGTCCTGTACTATCTCCTAAATCACTATTAATTTGATTGTTTATTAAAATTGTTTTAAGCTCTTTTAAAACTTTCCAGTCTTTTTGCATCTGACTATTGCAATTTTCAATAGTAGCACTACTACATCTTGCTTCAGCTACTATTTCCCATGAATTTAAAATATTAATATCTATATCTTGTATATGTTGGGCAATGTGATCTGATGTTGTTGAACCTTCGTTAATATTTTTTAAAAATAATATAATTTTATCTCTATTCCATGTTAATAATTGAGTTATAACAGAATTTGCATTTGAGGAAGTTAGACCAGAGCAAAGATTATTAATGTAATTTGTGTAACTGTTATTAGTTTTAGCATCTAGTTGATTTAATTTATTACATATGTCGGAATTTAATTTATAGGTTTGAGGGCAAAATTTACACTTATTATCATCTTGTGGTGTATCGTTTTCAGTAAAAGTATAAACAATTGGTTTAACACTTGCCCCAAATGCTGGAATTAGTTTATAAATTATTTTATTTGCTCCAATTTTGAAGGCGATTGCATCGTATAAGTTATCAATGCCTTGTAGGAATGCTAATTTACCCTCCTCCGCTGCTGCGTCTGCTGCTATTTTTATCGTTGTTGTGGCTGCTTTTTCTAATTCAGCTTTGGCTATGGACTGAAATTTTGGAACAGCTACTTTAGCAACATCAGTTAGAATCGTTTCTCCAGCAACATTTATTGTATATTCAACTGTCTTGGTACCCTGTTTTATAGCTGCTGATACTAAGGTTGTATTACCCATTGTTAAAAGTAATGCCGCCCCAGCTACCATTTTTTTAGTTTGGTAGGCAAAATCTTTAATAATTGGTGTCGTATTGGAAAGAATACGAACACCTTTTTTTGAGCCATTTACTATCAGCTCAGTAATTTCGCCTTTAGCAGATTTTGTAGCCAAAGCTTGTAACTCCTCACCAGCAATATCTGCTAAAATAACCTCTCCTTCAGAAATTAATTTTACTCTAAATAGATTATCTTTTAATTGTCTTATAACATCACCCGCAGCATTTTCTCCAATAACAGCAAGTTTACCTGTTAGGGGTTTGATGAAATTGTATGATAGACCAAGGTAATGAAAAGGATCTGTAATTTTTCCACAAAAGTTAATTGCTTTTAATGTCGAACTAAAAATCTTGCTCGCAATTCCTTCTCCAGCAACTTCATCTCCAAAGCACATTACTATAACAGGTCCAATAACAGAACCTACAAATTCAGCTGTTTTGCAAGGTTGAGAAGTTGAAAATTGATCACTTATCGTTTCGGATAATAAATACCATATTTTAGGGAATGTTATGCCTTTATCAAATAGAAGTTTTTTAGAACCGTCTGCTTCTTCACTAAATATTTTCTTTTCAGAAATCGATGCAATAAATTCACTATTATTAGTTCTTCCTTTTTCACTAAATGAAGAAACTAAAAGTTTTGCCAAATCAGGAACAGATTTAACAACATCAACTAATCCATTATACATTCCACAGAATAATGCAAATTGAATTTGACTAGGTGTTCCTTCTAATTCCTTAAAATCAGGATATGAAGCAGATATTTTTACAAGTAATTGATCTTGAATAGCCGAAAA
Organism: Flavobacterium sp. SH_e; assembly: GCF_025717045.1. Taxonomy (GTDB): domain Bacteria; phylum Bacteroidota; class Bacteroidia; order Flavobacteriales; family Flavobacteriaceae; genus Flavobacterium. The sequence goes on along the minus strand of NZ_JAOVZN010000008.1, from coordinate 169,763 downwards.
GAAATTAATGTAACTAAATACTTCGGCATAAATTGGCTTATATTTATCTAATTTACAGTCATATACCTCGGCAGGAATTTTGGCTTTTTCTATATTTTTACTTAAGAAATCAAAAAGATCATAATAAGCTGTAAAATAACCATCTACAGACTCATAGCCAATTGCAATTATTTTTTCAAACAATGTTTTTTGCTTCCAGTCTAATTGTGATCCCCATGATTTTAAAGCAACAGACATTGATTCGTCAAAACTGCTTCCAGAAATAATCTGTTTTACTTTGATTTTGCCATCCGTATTATATTCCATCCAGAATACAATTTCATCTGCTTTTATTTCTTCTTTGACATTATCTACATAAAAATTATTGTCTTTATAAACAACTCTGTCTGGTTTTTCTGATTCAGAAGTTAAAAGTATTCGACCTTTTATTTGATGCGCTAATCCAGTAATCCAGTTTTTAGATTTGCCAGACATTAATGCTTCTAATTTATCTAGAACTTCTTTTTTAACTTCTCCTTTTATTAAGTTTTTAACGTATACACCTCCGTTTCCACTTCCATTTCCAGATTCTCCACAGCCTAATAATGCAGAATATATATTAGGATTTTGTTTAATATCTGTACCATCAATTCCTTCGATATAAGTCTGAAGCCTTCTTTGGGCTTCTGCTTTATCTTTTAAGTCGATAAGTTCTGCTATTTCTTTATATTGAGTTCGAATATATTTAATCTCATTACAATTGTTAGAATAATTATATACAAGCCAAATTGTAGGATTATCTTTTGTGGTACTTATTATCGAACCTTTATATTCATCACCAGTATTTTTTCCATCTACAGTGTAGGTGTTTTTTTCTTTATTCCAAAGATATCTTACGTTATTAGCATCTCGAAAACCTGATAAGTGTCCCTCAGCGACCAATCCAGCCTCAGTAGAAACAATATTGCTTTCTCCAGCACTAACAAGTTTCCAATCAGGTGTAAGTCCAAAACCACCAGCCAAAGCCCCAGAAGAACTTTTCTGAAAACCATAGAATTTCCATCCACCGCTATGAATAATATCCCAATCGTTATGTGATAATACAGTTCCATTCCCATAATCCATTAATAGATCAGTTTTTCCTGATTCAGTGTCAGTAGAGAAAGGATGTTTAAGACCAAAAATACCATGTCCAAGCTCGTGAGCAGCAGTTTTTAAATTATTGTCAAATACGAAAGCATATTGACCACCAAGTGGCATAAAACCTTTATATCCATCTTGCCCTGGTCTGCCAGTGTAAATGATGTAATACGTTTCGTCATCATATTTAAGATTACTCGCTTCAATCTGATTTATTATATTAATTTGTCCATCAGTGTACACATTCATAATTCCGCTGTCTCCACAAGGAACTATGTTAGGTAGAGTAGTTATATTGACATTTTGTGAAGTTACATTGAACTTAATTCCTGCTTTATTATAAACGTCATTAAGGAATTTTTCTGCATCTGCAGTACTTGGCACATTTGCTCCGTTGACACTTAAAATAGTTACATTAATTGAAGGCTTCTGAGTTAAATCCCAAAGGTTTATTTTACCAGCAATATCAGATTTACCAGCGATCGTTTTACTAGGATCATTTGGATCTTTTTCTTGTGCTCCTTTTACTGTAGCAATGATACTATGTTTAGCAAAATTAAATTTCTTACTAATCTTTATTTCTACTTTCGTATCACTGATTTTTTCTGTAGCAACTTCTTCGCCAGCATTAGTTTTAAAGACGACATCATCTAATGTTTTACCATTTTTAAATTCAGCTTCTGCAATAATGAAATCAAAAGCATCACTTAAGTCAGATATTGCTTTATAATTTACCTTATAAGTGCCTCCCGTTTTAGTAGGGATGGTTTCATAAGATTCTAGAAGCTTTTTTGGTCCATCTTTTGGCTGTGGATCAAAAGCGTATTTGGCATTAGTTCCATTTGAAAAAGTAATTTTAACATCTGAAGAAGATATTTGAACAACTTCACCACTGCTAGATATACCATTGGTATTTGCAGCAGTTGCTTTTCCGCCTTCAGCTGGATTTGAAACAGTAGGTTGATCTTTAGCTTCAGCCGGTATTGTAACAGTTTTTCCGTCTTTATCAGTATAAACCTGATCGTAAGAAGATTTTGGAAGAACAGTGACAGCGCCATTAGTTCCTTTTATTGTAGTGCTTCCGTCAGGATTTAATGTTACCGATTCTATTACATAATCAAGCTTGCCTTCAACTGGTTTTCCATCGCTTCCAAATACATCTTTAAATACCCCATCAAGATCAGCCATACTGCTCCAATTTGGATCATAAGCGGCTATAATCTCTCCAGAAATCAGTTTAAAATCAGTATTTAAACCAATACTGTTGAATGTAATCCTGATACGAGTGTTTTCACTTATATTTACTTTAGCACTTTTTTCGTTTTCTTCTTTATCTTCTGCGCTTTGTGCAATAAGTGTGTCAGCTGCATCAATAAGCTGTCTAAATTTTTCGATGAAAGGAAGCGTTACATAACCATCACCAGAAAAAGTTCCGTTGCTTCCAGTTGCATGTAAAACTACAATAGGGAAATCTCCCGCGGCGATAACATCATTAGGTAAAAGTTCTTTCAGCGGAGTAGTGTTTGCTAAATCTGCTGGATCTGGTTTTAGACCACAGCCTTGAAAAGCAATTTCGTCTCTTACCAGAGTATTAAATTCTTTAACTGTACTAAGAGTGTATTTGCCAACTTCGCAAGATGCACCTACAGTATATTCGTAAGTAGTATTAGGTTTAAGATTGGTAATAGTAAGGTTTTCTCTTGGAGTTACCACTTTGTACCATTCCGAATCTGCATTTTTTTCACGGTAGTTTACCTGATAATCGAAGTTATCGATACTTCCTGACCAAGAAACTTTAGCTTGGTTTTCGCTTATTCCGTCAACGTTTATGGCAAGCGGTGCTGTACAATAGGTTTCGTAATCGAATGAGAAGATTTCACTATATCCGTTATTCTTAAAAACACCAATTTCTTCGGCTCCTTGAAGCGCTTTTGCTTTTATTCTCCAAGCATATTTTTTACCAGGAAGTAATTGCGGTTCTGAAACGCCATATTGTAATGTAGTCGAACGTGTTGTCGTTGTAAAAAGAGGAGGTGAGTATAAAAATGCATTTTGAACTGGAGTATATTTATCCCAGATTTCTACCAAAGAAAATTCATATTCAACGTTACTGACATTGATTTGACGTGGCGTCCAGCTAAAAATAATGTTCTGAATGTTCTGCTGCATTATAGAAGCATTATTCAGAGGAAGGTTTAGAAACGGCGGATCATTTTGGAAAATAATTGTCGTTACACTAGTTTTCTTAGAAAGCTTTTTGTTGGTCGCAAAATCATAAACCTCAACAGAAAAATTATAAATGCCTTCTGGAAGTGCCTGAGCGTATTGGTTTGGATTGATTCCAAGAAGGTTTTGATATTCAAAGTATGGTGCTAAATCGACATTGGTCAACTGAAGGGGCACACCGCCTTCTAGATAAAGATCACGTGCTCCAACCACAAAATCGTTTGTTGTTAATGAAATAGATTGTCCTTGGAAATAACATTTTAATCGAATCTGGCGATTAGAAATCGTTAAATCGTTTAAAGAAATCTGCACTTTGATTGGACTATTTATGGTAGTCGCATCGGCATAATTGCTTAAATAGATTGGCGAAGGTTGCGAAATTTGCGTGCTTATTGTTACTGGATAAGTTTGCGCTAAACCAGAGACCATTGCAGAAAGCCAAAACCCAAGGGTTAGAAATAGTTGATATTGTAGTTTTTTTAGCATTTGGGTGTTTTTATAACTATTATACTTTAAAATCTTTTTCTCTTAATGTTTTAATTCGATAGGATCATTTACTGCTTTTTCTATCGCCAATTGATGGTAAAACGGTATCATTTTCTCTTCTAATTGTGCACTGATTTCTTCAGCAGGTTTTTTATCATGATTTAAATCAAAAAATGTATTGACTTCTTGTTTGCTAAAAGCCGCCATTGATTCATTATTTTGAAGTTCATTTTTTGGCAGTTTGGCAAGCATTGCAAACTCTCTCATCATCCATCTATGGTTAATTAGCTGTTTCTCGCTTTGTTTGCTTCTTTCAACCAATTTCAAATACTTGTTGTAAGCGGCTTTGTCTTTTGCTTCTTCGCTGTTAACTCCGTGCATTTTGTCTGTATTAACACGGCCAATTGCGGCTACATAAACTTTTTCGATATTTTCGTCTTTGGCAGATATTTCACGGTTTAGTTTTTGTGCGATATCAAAAAGGACAGAGTTGTATTGGGAAATAATTTCTTTATCCGAATTATATTGATCAAGATAATCGAGTGTTTTTTCTTTAAATTTTTTGTCATCCAATTCCATTCTGGCATCATTTAAAAGTTTATTTAACTTTTCAGTTTCTTCTTCTGGTACTGGTTTTAGACTATTTTGAAGCTGTTCAAGATTAGCAATGATTTCAGCTTTTGTTCCTTCTAATGTCACATCTTTCGAAGAGATTTTCAGAGTGCTTTCTGGTGCTTCTTTTGCTGTAACTTCTGTTTTTTCTTCTACACGTTTTGGGCGAAGTTTGATTTTGTCAAATGAATAAGCGTAAGATAAAGTTGCTGTCAAATCATTATTGCGAACGGTTTGCGAACTGCTGAAAAGCGTAATACAGTTTAAACTGAAATTATGCTTTTGCAAATAAATGTATGAACCGTTTAAACGGATATTAATAATGTCGTTGACTTTATCACCATTATTGAAACTGGTGTTATAACTGGTAGAAAAGGAAGTATTTAGTTTTTTGTCATAAAATAATTTAGTAGCGCCAACTGTTGGTCCTAAGATTAAATTATCACTAGTATCTAGTTTTCCTATTGTACTGTTGAATGAAGCTGTCAGGTTTAAATCTTTCTGCGGATATCCAATAATATATGAAAGTCCTGTATTATAATAAGTGCTCGCACCGCCAGCAATTGTTTTTCCTTCTTGTTGATTTACGGCATCTTGCATACTAAAAGTTGCATTAAAAGCTTGTTTCTGTCTTTTATCATTTTTCAAAAGATAATTAACAGTAAGCGCTGCATTCTGATTGACTTGTCTGTAATTTAAAGTGTCTAAATATTCATATTGAGAGGTTTGATTGATGTAATCAAACTGATTTCTGCTATTGGTAAATGATTGAAAATTAGAATAATTTACATTGAAATTTAATTTCTGATTTGCTCTGAAATCGGCACTAATAGATGAAACCAATCTTTTCATCTGGCTTTGTTTCTGTTTATCCAGATTGTCTTTTTGCAAACCTAAATTCAAGTTTAAGCCCAGTTTGTCTTTGTATAAAGTTTGAGAAGCATTAACAGTAACATTTTCTAAGTCATTATTGAAATAATAACCTCCCAATGTTCTGTAATTCGGATCGATGCGTTCGTAACCTAAACCTAATGTTCCTTTTCCGGCTGGATAAACCAATTGCCCTTTCATTGCTTTATAGCTTGTCGTAGTCGAATTTGAATTTACAAATAATGAAGCAACATTTTTTGCTTTTGTATTTCCTTCATCTCTTGTATCTTCGGTTATTGCACTGTTTGCAAATTCAGTTAAAACCTGTAATTTTTTGAATAGTTTAAAAGAGGTTTCAAAACTGATTGCAGCATTTTCTTTTGGAACAACTCCCAATTCGTAAGGGACTGGAATAGAAAGTGAGTTAATCTCATCTTTTGCTCTAAAAAAGGTAAGCCCAAGATTTACTTTTTCTAAGGCATATTGCGTTTTAAAACCGTAACCAAATCTTTTATACGTTGGAACCAATTCGCTATTAATAGCATCGTATTCGCTACTTTTAACCAAACGTCCGTACATGGCGCTGATTTTAAATTTGCCTTGCGGAGTTAAATCAACACCCAAACCAGTAAATTGATGTCCGCTTAAGGTGTATGGAGAAAAAGTCATGCTGACATCTCCAATATGTCCAGTTATCCATTTATAAGATGGATGGATGCTTAAACGATTCATTAGAACTGGTCTATTGTAACCAAAACTTTGATTGGTGTACGAAAATGAAAAAGGTATATTATATAAACCTGCGACATTCACATTGATATTTCCGTTTAAGAAATAAGTAAAAGGCTCTCTGGCAGCATTACCAGAATAGAATACTCCGCTGGCAGAAGCGCCCCCAGAGACATTTATTAATTTGGCTTTTCCTAATTCTTCAACATTGAAATTTTGTGCAAATCCCAAGGATGTAAACAATAGTATGCTAAAAAATGATATTCTTTTTAAATTCATTATAATATATTCAGGGCATGAAATAGGGAAGGGCTAGCCTTATATTTCGAACTATTTTTATTAAAATTGACTTTTCGATCAAATGATCCTGGCTTATTGTATAATCAGTTTTCTCAGTTTTGTTCCCTGTTGAGATTCAAACAATACAAAATAGATCCCCGATGGAAGTCCATTTAAACTAAAATTGAACGAATAAGTATCTTGTCCATTTCCGCTTTTAGAATCAATAACCACATTGTTGTTTAGGTTATAAACTTTTACACTTGCTGGCATTATTTTGTCTAATGTTGCATCGACAGTAAATATTCCATTAGAAGGATTCGGATAAACTTTTATATCAAATTTTTTCTGTAAATCTGTTTCATCCGGATCAACATATTCGCCCTCGGTTACCAAAATAGTTTTGGTTTGATAAGACGTACATCTTCCTTTTTCAGTATTTAATGTAATATCATATTCGCCAGCTTTTGTAAAACTCATCTCTGCATAATCTCCATTATTTGTTGTTACAATTGCTTCTGGAGGTAATTTCCATTCGATTCTATCTGCTTTTGGATTACTGATATCTACAATGATAAATTTCTCATTAACGAATACTTGAGAAGACATAGCAAACTCAGAACTGATAGCCGAATCTTGACTCGAAATATTAATTGTATCTGTTGCCTGACAGCCTAATTTGTTGGTTACAACAACTGTGTAATTTGCAGCTTGAGAAACGGTAATCATTGCATTTGTGCTTTTGAATCCTTTATCAGAAGTCCACAAATAAGTTGCTTTATCATCATCAATCGTTGCATTGATTGTCAAGCTTTGATCGTAACATAGCGTAACGTCTTCGCCAAGATAAATCACATCTTTCGGAGGATTTTCGATTGTAAAATCATAATTCATCACACAGCCTTTATTGTCTGTAATTTTCAGCGTATAATCTCCAGCTGAAGCATTGCTTAAAACACTAGATTTTTCCCCAGTATTCCATAAATATTGATAAGGTGCTTGTCCGCCAAAAGTTGTCATGGTAATTGTAGCATCAGATCCTCCATAACAAGTTGGAATTTTGATTACTCCAGTAGCATCCAAATGCAATGGAGCTTTTACAGTAATAGATTTTGCAATCGTACATCCATTAAAATCTGTTACCGTTACAGTATATGTACCAGGAGAAACATTCTTTAAAACTTCAGTCTTAGCTCCAGTATTCCATAAATAATTGTATGGTTTTGTTCCGCCTGTAACAGCTGGAGTAATTGTCCAGTCTTTTCCATCACCACAAAGAGTGTAGTCTGAAGAAAGTGTATTGTCTAGTTGTTGAGGTTGGTCAATCGTAAAGAAATCACTTTTTGAAATGTTGTTTTTGCTATCAGTTACCTCAACATAATAAGTTCCAATTCCTAGATTTCCTAAAGTTACGTTAGTTCCTAAAACTCCAGTTTCTGGAACAGAATACCATTTGTATGTATAACCTGAGATACCTCCTGCGACATTTGCTCTAAGGCTTGCATTTTTATCTCCATTACATAAAACAGAATTTATTTTGGTAATAGTTGCTACTAATAAATCTGGCTGTTTTATTTCGTAAAGTTCAGAAGTTAAAGAACAGCCTTTTGCATCTGTTACAATTGCATAATATTTACCTGCTGGAAGATTTGCAGCTGTTGCTGTTGTTCCGTTTACAGCAACATTTGCACTTGTAAACCATTGGTAATTGTATGCAGGTGTTCCGCCTTGAACAGTAATATTGATGCTTCCGTTAGAAAGTCCAAAACCTGTTGTTGGAGTAATTGTTTTTTGAGTTATTACAAGTTGTTTTGGTTCCGAGATTTGAACATTTACGATTGAAGTATAATTACAGCCTTTGCTGTCTTGTACTTGAATATCATAAACATCTGCTTTTAGATTTGCAATTGTAGCAGATAAATTATTATCAAATGCAATCCAATTTCCGTATCCTGAACTTTGAGATTTATAACGGTATTGGAAATTATTGCTTCCGCCTGCAGCTGTTAGATAAATTGCTCCATCATTATAACCTAAACAGCTTGCGTCTTTTAATGTATTGGTAACAACAATTGGATCAGGTTGTGTAATTACGATTGAGTTGCTAGTGACTTCTACTTTATTAAAATCTTTTACAATAGCATAGTAAGTTCCTATTTCTAGATTGCTTAATAACGCATTTGATTCGTTTGGAATTTTTACATTGTTCTTATACCAAGTAATAGTTCTAATACCAAAACCACCTTTTACAACAGCAGTTATAGAAGCATTTTTACCATTGTTACAGGTAATTTCTGCCGATTGAGCAATGTTAATTTCTAATACATTATTATTGAAATCAAATTCTGTCGATTTTGTACATCCAGTTGCATCTGTTGCAGAAATTGTAAAAATGCTTGAAGCTAGATTTGTAAAATCGACTTGTTTTAGGTTTGAATTTGTTACGTCTTTAATTATGTTTCCGTTGCTATCTTGACATACGTATCTGTAAGGTGCAACTCCGCCCACAATTTCGATATGTAATGAACCATCACTATTACCTGCGGTTGGAATAGTTGGTACAATTTTGTCCAAATCAAATCCAAAATCCTGAGGCTGATCTATTACAATGTTGCTTAAAGTTCCAACACATAAATTTCCGTCATAAGCACTAACTGAGTAAATACCTTTTCTTAAAGAATATTGGTTTTTATCTGTACTTCCGTTACTCCATAAATAAGTGTAAACTGGTGCTCCAGCGACAATATCAGGAGTTCCTCCAATAACATCAATTTCAACAATTCCATCATTTCCGTCATAACATGTTACGTCTTGTTTGTTTGTTGTTGTAACAATAATTTGAGTTGGTTGTGTAATTTCGAATAGGTCAGATGTTGTTTGATTGTTGTTTGAATCAATTACAGTTACATAATATTTACCTATTGTAATATTTCCTGTAGTTCCTTCAGTATTTAAAATAGTATTGATTAAAGTACCGTTTTCGTTGTACCATTTGTAAGTATAAAATCCTTGTGCATCTGGTACACCAGTTCCTGTAACTGCTACAGCTTTCAAAATACCAGTTCCGTCAAAACAATCAATTACTTTTGCGATAGAAACATTTACTTTAAGTTCTAAAGGTTCTGTAATTGTAAAAGTTTGTTCTAAAGTACAGTTTTTGCTATCGGTTACAAGAAGTTTGTAAGATCCCGCTGGCTGATTATCTAAAACATCAGTAGTTTGATCAGCAATTTCGGTATTATCCTTAAACCATTTGTAAGTGTATATAGGAGTTCCTCCAGAAATTTGAACTGTAATTTTTCCGTTGCTTAAACCATATCCTGAAGCTGGCAGAACATTTTCGCTAGCAATAGCTAATTCATTTGCAGGTTCCGTAATAGTAATTGTTTCTGTTATTGAACAGTTTACAGCATTATTATCAGATACTGTTACGGTGTATGTTCCGTAAGGTAAATCTGTGATGTTAGTTTTCCCATTATTATTTGCTGAATCGTAATTCCAAACAATATTGTAGTCTGAAGAACCTCCAGTAATAGTCAAGTTTATTGTTCCATCATTTCCATTTTTACAAGAAACTTCTGTTTTAGTAAAAGTAATTGCCAATGGATCTGGTTGTGTAATTGTATATTCGTTTACTCCGTATAAGGTATTATTGTTTTGGTCTGTTACCTCAACAATATATTTTCCAGCTCCTAAATTAGAAACCTTATCTGTATTTGATAATGTTATATTTGAATCTAAAGCATTATACCACTTATAGATATATGCAGGTACACCTCCAGTAATTGTTGCAGTCAATTCTGCAGTAGTGTCGCCATAACATTTTATTTCTGTATTTGGCGTCATGTCAATTCCAGTAATATCAAGTCTAGGCGGTTGTGTTAATGTATATTCTTTCTCAATAGTACAATTGTTTTGATCTGTAACGGTAAGAACATAAGTTCCAATTGTAAGCTGATCAATTTTATTAGTACTTCCGATAATAGGCGATGTTCCTTTTACTCTCCATTCATAAGTGTAAGCTTGAGTTCCGCCAGTAATATTTACTTCTATAATACCATTTTGAGTTTCAAAACCAGTTAAATCTTTAACTTGAAGATCATTAATTGCCAATGGAGCTGTTGGCTGACTTACTATAATGTCTTTTAGCTCAATAGTACAATTATTGTCATCTGTAATTAAAACACTATAAGTTCCTGCGAAAATTCCTGATAGATCTTTTGAAGTTTTATAAAAACTTGCATCTTCACTATTTATCCATTGATATGTATATGGCGTGATACCTCCCGAAACATTAATTGATATCGCTCCCGTTTGATTTCCATAGCATAAAACATTTACAACATTAGAAGCCAATGAAACTGTAAGTTGATCTGGTTGTCCAAGATCAATTTCTGCACTTTCTATAGCACCGACACTATCTGTTATGGTCAATTTATATTTTCCAAAACCTTGATTTGAAATTTTGTCTGGTGCGCTCGAAATTGGATCGTAAGTACTGCCATTAAATTTAGACCATTCGTATGTATAGATTGGAGCTCCTCCAGTTACTGTAGCTGTTATTTCTCCAGTTTTATTGTCAAAACATTTAATACTTGACGTTTCTACCAATGAAACAACTAATTTTGGATTCTCTTCAACTGTAAAAGTTGTACTTACAGAACAAGAATTTCCATCTTTTACTGTTAAAGTATAATTTCCAGCTTTAAGTCCGCTAATGTTTTTACTATTTGAGCTGAATGCAGGAGTAACATTTGTTGAACCCCAGCTGTACTCAAGTGTACCCGTACCTCCAGTTGCATCAGCAAGAGAAATAGCTCCAGTACTTTGTCCGTTAATTAAAACCTTTGTAATGGTTGGAGTAGGGATTGTTATAAGATCTGGCTGATCAATTAAAATGTTATTTATTGTTACTGAACAGTCGTTGGCATCTGTTACAGTTACCCAATATGTTCCTTTAGCTAAAGTATTCTGATCTTTAGTTATACTTCCATTACTCCATAAGTAAGTATAGCCACTTCCAACTGTTCCGCCAGAGACAGTAAGTGTTGCATTTCCATTTGCTTGTCCGTAACAAATTGGTTTAGTAGTGCTTACACTTGCTTGTAAACGTTCGTCTGGCTGTATAAGTGTATACTCTGCATAAACAGAAAGAGTTTGGCCTTCATTTACGACAACTCTATACGTACCAAATGGAATATTATCTATTTTTTCAGTTTCTGCACTTTGAGCAATTTTATTAGCCCCTTCAATTTTATACCATTTGTATGTATATCCAGAACCTAAACCTCCTACAGCTTTAGCCGTTAGACTACCTGTTGATTCTCCAAAACATTTGATGTCTGTATGATCTACAATTGAAACATCTAGTGCTTTAAGCTCCAAATTTTCTTTAGTTGCAGTACAGCCATTAGCATCTGTTACAATAACAGAGTACGTTCCATTGTCAAGACCAGTTGCTTCACCATCTTGGTCTGTATCAGGACTTATTAGTGTTGTGCCTTTATACCAAGTATAGGTATAACCAGGAGTTCCTCCAGTTGCAGATATTTTAATTTTTCCGTCTGTAGAAGTTGGGGTTGAAGGTTGAGTTTGAATTATCGTAGTGCTAATTGTAACTTTTGTTGGTGGTTCTGTAATTGTAACAGATCCAGATATTGAACAATTTGTATCAGCTTGGTCTGTAATTTTATAATAATAAGTACCAGCAGCTAATAAAGATCGTGAAGGCCCAGTTGGTCCGTCTGTCCAAGTTACGTTGTAATCTCCTGTTCCACTTATTATTGATAAATTAGTACTTCCAGTAGCTTCTCCTTTACATCCAATATTAACAATATTTTTATTAGTCACTTCAATTAAATCATTTTGATCTAACGGAATGTCCGCTGAAGTAACAGTATTGCTAGGATTTGCGCTATCTGTAATAATTACTCTATAGATACCTTTCAATAAACCAGTAGCAGTTTTTCCTGATTGACCAAATACAGTAGAATATGCTGGGTTAGATCCGGCAGGTTGCTTTTGTTCCCAAGTATAGCTATATCCTGCTGTCCCTCCAGTTACTGTAGCTGTAATACTTCCGGTACCTCCATAACAAGAAATTTTTGTATTCGCTGATAGAGTAACTTTTAATTCTGCTGGTTGTTCAATCTCAAAAGTTTTTGCCATTGTACAGTTTTTAGAATCTGTTATTGTGACAATATAGGTTCCCCCAGTCAGCTTATTATAATCTGTGAGAGTAAAATCAGCTCCATCTTTTGTCCAAGTTTCGGTATAGTTTGGCGTACCTCCTGTAACCTCGAAACCATCAATTCTTCCGTTAGGGACATTAAATCCTGTTGCACCAACGGCAGTTCCATCAATTTTTATTATTGGAGGATTACCTATCGTTACTCTTCTAACACCAGTTGGAGTTTGAGAGTGAGCAATGAAATTAGTAAGTAATAGAAAAAATAGTATAATTTTCTTCATATTTATAGTCTTTTGCATCTGTATCATGCAGTTATTTGTATCTCTAATTTTAATTAAGCAATCCGAATCGATTACCACCAAATCTATCTTTGATTTATTCAATTTTTGAATTTGAGCTTAAGGCAATGTCTTACCTGAAGCTTTATATTTGCACATCATTGGCGGTTACACTTAAACAGTTTTTTTTATCTCTCACTTTTATATAATGATCTCCTTCTGTAAGGGTAAATACATTTGATATAGAATTAAACTCGACTTCAGTACCATTATCAACCGTATAATAATAAGGGCTTTCTCCTCCTGTGGCTTTTAATTGTATTTTGCCTGGTTCATTATGACATGCAGGTTGAGTTTCAATAATTTCAAATGTAAACTCGCTGGGTGGCGCAATTGTAAATGCAGGATATGGCTCTTTATTTACGCTGGTCTGTTGCGAACCTATGAAAGATTGATACTTTATATAATATTGCCCTAGAGCTAAACCAGAAAAAGTATATATTTTATTTGTACTATCTACAGAAAGAGCAGGAGTTGGTATAAGCGCATTATCTGCGGTATAAAAATTAAACTCAAATCGTTCATTTGCAATTAATGCTCTATCAAATGTTAAAACCACTTTTCCATCTTTATTGTACACACAACTAGTCGTTTCTGGTTCAGGATTTTTGTTTAAAAATGGCGCACAAGGAATTACGTTATACGAAATAATATTAGAATAAACTTCTTCTCCAGTAATGGCAGTATTAGAATCAATAAGAACTCGAAAATCGATATTTCCAACATATGATTCAGGTATATAAGCTGATTTAACAAATTGAAATGTTTCATTGAAGCCTGTATTGATGTTCATTGGTTGGAAAGATCCTCCTTGTATTCTATATTCCCAGCGAAACCTCTCAGGACTTGTGCATCCCGTAGTCTTCAAATTTATTTTGTCACAAAAGGAATTATCTGCACCTGGATCAGCTAAAACTTGATTACTTATCAAACCTATAGCATCATATTGAGTAGCCGTGCAGTCTGCATTTATATTTCCTCCATAATGTTCATTAATTCCATCATGACAATAGCCACTGCACATTTCAGAATCAGGTCTATACAATACAATATCATAAAAAGTAGGCCTTTTGTCGTAAATTAAAATGCCTTCAAAAACACTAATCGGATTTATTGGGACTCCATTAGATTCTACTCTAAAAGAAAAATAGGTACAGTTGCATTCTTCACCTGACTTAGGCCCCCCATAACTCATTATATACAACTTAGATTGCGCTTGAGTGGAGTTAATTCCATAGAATAGAAATCCTATTAGAAATAAAATTTTGTACGTATGATATTTTAAGGAATTTTGAAACATTCTTTATTTGAAAAAATTATTTAATGGTTTGTATTTTCATTAATCGTTAGCAGTTAGATCAAGGCAGTTGTTTTTGTCTGTTACTTTAATATCGTATCCAGAGGGATTTGCTTTCAACCCCATTATTTTATAATGAAGATCATCTATTTTAGTTGTTGTTGCATTTCTTAAAACATTGTCTACATAAAAATTGTAAGAGCCTATTCCGCTTGCAATTTCTATATCGATGGTTCCATCTTCAGCTCCAAAACAAGTAGGAATTGTGCGATCGGTAATTTTAAAAATCATTTTTGCAGGATCATTATAAGTGAATTCTGCTATAGAAGTTGTTGTTCCTTTATTAACTGTTCCTTTCTGTGCCTGATAAGCAATTTGATAGGTACTTTTATCTACCAAAGGATTAATGTTATAAAAAAAATATTTTGTTGGTTCTGTTGCGTCAAATAAGACATTATAGTATTGGTTGCTGATCGCTCCATTATTTTTGTCTACAATGTAGATGATAGATAAAAATTCATCATTTTCTAATTTTCTATCGAAAAGAACAGCAATTTTTGGAATAGTATTGCCATTGCATAATGGAGGATCATAATCTATACCGGTAACTATAGGTGCACATGGGGAATAGGTTAAGGGCAAAGGCGTTGAAAAAGCACCGTGAGCGTAACCTAGTCTAAAATAAATAACTTTATTGAGGTAATTTACATGATTTGTTCCCAGTAATTCCTGCATTGAAAAAGTAGGTGTAGCTGTATTGTTAGTTTTTACACCTCCAATGTATGCAGGTACATCAACCCAAGTAGCTTGATTATTAAGTGAGTATTGCCAGTGGTAGGCTTCTTCAGGAAAACCTGCAGGAAAAGCAGCTAAGCTTAATTGAAATCCTGCACAAATTTCTGAAGGAGAATCATTATCTAAGTTTTTGATAGTTACATCTGGTTTAAAAGAAGTCATTGCAACCATTCCGTTACAACCGTTTAAGTATAACAAAGGCCCTGCCCAAAGTAAATTTTTGGCAGAAAAGCTGTCTGACTCATTACGGTCACAATCAAAAGAACCATTCAGACCATTACAATATGTACTGAGATAAAAAGTAAAATCTGTGTAATTTGGAACTGTATATGTTTGTGTACCTGAAACATTCATACTATTTCCCCCACTTGAAAATCCATCGATTAAATTACCATCAGCTCGAAAATCCCAACTGTATCTAGCAGCATGACATCCATTGCCAGAAGCATAATATTGCAAACCTATGGTATAGGTTTGGCAATACATATAAGGACTGGATATTAAGGTTAATAGCATATATAACTTTTTCATAATTAGTCGTTTTTATCTAAATCAATACATGATTTAGAATCTCTAACTTTAATAGAATGTTCGCCTTCAGAAATATTTATATTGCCAGAAGATGATGTAAATAAGACTTCAGGATTTGAATCAATAGTATAGTAATAGGTGCCAGTTCCGCCAAATGCATTTATTTTAATCTGTCCTTGTTGGCCATTACATTGTGGTTGTAATTCCTCAACATTAAAACTTACAGGATCGGGTGAAGAAATTGTAAAAGAAGGATCAGGTGAAGGATTAACACTCGTTTCCTGAGCTCCAATAAAAGTTTGGTATTTAAAAAAATAACTGCCAGCAGCTATCTCTGAAAAAGTTATTGTTTTATTTACATTATCGATGACATAGGGAGGGACAGCAGCAGACATGCCTTCTTTTCTAAAAAATGAAAATAAAAAAATTTCATTTTCAACCAAAGGTCTGTCATAGTTTAGAATAAGTGTTCCATCACTTTTATAAGTGCAAGTCGTGCCAGTTGCTATTGGTGCGCCAACTAAAGCTGGTGGACATGGTATAATATCATAAATAATCTCGTCTGTAAAACTTGTACCGTAACCAGCTCTGATTTGGAGTTTCTTTTTTCCATCAGATCCTCCTAAAGTTGCCATATTAAATGAGATAGATCTTTTAGCTTGATAATTGCTCGGAAAATCATTCCAAGTTCCACTATCATAACGATATTGCCAATTCCATCCTCTAGTCAATGTTATCATGTCATTTTTGCAATAATTGGTATTTGCAGGTTGTGGCAAATAGATTCCCATCATGTCAGCATCTCCAATACATCCTCCAAAAAAATCAGAATCAAATGTATTAGGATCGTAAGCAATAGTTTTGCTTAAAGTACAATCGCTACCATCTTTGTTTCCCGCTGTACGACTGCTACACACAATTTTTGTTGGATTATCTGTTATATAAAAGAATGTATAATCAACAACGACATTATCTGTAGTATTACTGCCTTCAGTTACAGATTTAGAACCTATTGTTATACTTAAATTCCCCGCGTGACTTCCATTCCAGCCCTGAAAAGGGTCTAATGTTGTTCTTACGATCATACCATATTTGGTTGCCTGTGCATTTGAAAATTGTATTAACCCAAAAAAGAGAAATAATACAACGAGTAATTTTGTTTTCATCTTTTTAGTCATAAGCGTTTTTATCTATGCAGTTACTGGTGTCAGTAACAACTATATTGTAATTTCCTTGGCTTAAATTTCTTATGTAATATTTTCCATTGCTATATTCTGGAGTAACTTCTTCTTGATTCTTATAAAAATGAAAAGGAGAAGTGCCACTAGTAATTGTGATTTCAATAAAACCATCATTTCCACCAGCACAAGAAGGAAGTTCACCTTTAGTGCTAAAACTTAATTTTTCGGGATCTACATATTGGAATGGAGTATTGGTACTTTCTAATGCTCCAGTATTTTGTTCATTTAATCTTGTTTGGTATTTTATATTGTATGTGTGGCCGTTTTCTAATTTTCCTAAATTAGGAAAGGAATATTTAAATTTTTGAGCTTCGGAATCGAATGTGAATAAATCTATTGCAATAGTGTTGTGAAAAAAGATTGCACCAGTAACAGCATCTACAACATACATTAGACTAATATCTTCCTTTTGTTTAAGGTTGCGGTCAAAAAAAACGTCAATTACTCGAATATTATCTCCGTTGCATTTAGGAGCTAGGTAAAAAATTCGTTCAGCGACAGGAGCGCAAGGCGAATAATTAATGGTAAAAGTGTCAGTAAATGTTCTTCCTATATATCCAAGCCTAAAATAAAGTGGTTTGTTGAAATAATTAATATGTGAATTACCCAAAAGTTCTTGTATAGAAAATTCTGTAATTGCTCTATTATTTTTAGCAATTGGCAAGTCAATCCAAGTTGAATTATCTACAGAATACTGCCAATGAAATGCTACGTCAGGATAAAGTCCAGCACCATTTACAGATAAATTTAGCATTTCGCCAGCACATACGTTATTTGGATTTTCAAGATTTAAATTGGTAATAACTAAATTACTAGGTTTAAAATTCGTTATACGTGCTGTAATCCCGCAAGGAGAATCGCTAAATCCCGCATAGCCATTTATTATTAAATTTTCTAGGGTGGAAGTCATAGAAGTATTGGTATTGCACGCACCACTGCTACCACCTTCATAATGGACACTTCCTGTAGAATTAATCGAAATTAAAAATGTACTTCCTGTGGAAAAGACTTTGTTTGCGTAGCTCGTTGTATTTTTGCCATTAGGAACATAACCATTTTTACTGCCTGAAGCTACCGCAATTGTATTATTTTGTTTCACAGACCAAGAAAACTGTGTTGCTTCAAAAGTATTATAAGTTGGTCCTTGTGCACCTTCCCAGCAAGTATTACATAATACACCATCAACTACATCAAAATTATAAGTTTGACAATAGCAAAGTGCATTAGTAAAAAGAAAAAAAAGTAAGTAGAGTTTCCTCATGCTGGTATTAAACTTGGGGTTTAAAAAACTAGATTTATAAATTAAAATTTGACGGTATAGAAATCCATTTTAGACATTCTTCCATCTTTAAATACTGCTCGTATTCCGTATTTATAAGTTGTATTAATTGTTAGTGTTGGATCTGATAATTTTTTGGTTTCTGATTTTACAATTTGAATAAGCTGTAAAGGCTCTGCATTGGTTGCTTTGTAGATTTCAAAACTTTCTACACCGCTTTCATCATAATTCCAAGACAAATCAATGCTTTTGGTATTGGTATTGGCTTGCGCGAAAAATCCTTTTACGGCTTGTTTTACAGTATAATTTGGTACAAACAATGCAACTTCTGGCGAAGCATTAGAAACTAATCCGCTTTCATCCTTCGCAAAAATTGCATATCTGTAGGTAGTACCTTCTTTTGTTTTCTTATCCTGAAAAGTTTCAATTTTATCGGAGCCATTCCAGATTAATTCCCATTGCTGTTGGTCATTTTCTTTTCTATAAAGCTGATGAGATTTTGCATCTGCGCTTTGGCTATTTATCCACTCTAAATTGACTACTCCATCTATAATTTCATACTTAGTAAAAATTGGAGAAGTAGGAGGAATCACGTCTGGTTTTTTTACAATTAAAGTTTCTGAAAAAGGAGACATATTATAGCGATAATCGACAGCTATGATTTTGTAATATACCTTGTCATTCAAACTTTTAATTACAACTTTGTCCTCATAAGTATTTTTTTCGTGTGGACTAACGGTCAACTGGCTAAATTCTTCTCCAGCAATATTTCCTCTATATATACGATACCCTAAAAGATCTTTTTCTTTGTTTGGTGTCCAAGATAATTTTACAACTCCTAAACTATCGATAGTAGCTTTTAAACCAATTGGTTTTGCTGGCGGAATAGAATCTACAGGCTGAACAAGCATAGGGAAAGAGGTTCTGCTGCTTCCGTTTTTTCCAATTGCTGTTATCGTAAAATAATTGGTGCCGGCAAGTTTATTATAAGTTACCGAACGATCTTTAGGAGGAATATTTTTAAGCACTTTTACATATTTGTCATCATCATAATCAGAACGATTTAGTTCGAAACTAGAAATTTCTGGATTCCCTTCTTCAGGAAATTCCCAAGTTAAAGTAACAGTAGAATCATCTTTGAACTCCTTTACTGTCAAATGAGGTACATATTTCAGTAAAGATTTTCCTTTACCAGAAACGACATCAGAATAAGGACCTAGCTCACCAAAAGGAGAAATACCCTGAATACGATAACTATAAGAAGTATTATTAGAAATAGAATCTACATAAAAAATTCTATTATTGTTTGAATTTTCCTGACTTAAACTAGTATATGGTTTTTCTGTAATTCTTTTATAGTTAACCTTATCTGTTGATCTTTCTACATAATAACTCCCATAAACATGTGCAAGAATTTTAAAATTCCAGCTTAACATAGTATTGTTGTCTGTAAAATGAGCTGTCAGATCCATAGGTTTTGGTAAAGGCTCATATTCTTTTAAACTTACAAAAACACCTCCATAAACAATGCCTAATTCCTTTTCAGGAACATTTGACGAAATGCGATAAGCATATTTTTCGTTTTGTTTGACATTTTTGTCTTCAAAACCTAAACCTGCTTTTTTTGCAATTTCAAAATCTTTGTCGGCTGTGTATAATGCAAATGTAAAACGCTGTTCTGCTTCCTCAGAAAGGTTTACAATAGATTCTAAATTATCGCCTCCAGCTACGCTAAAACTTTCTCCAAAAATTGCTTGAGCCATAATGGCTGCGTTATCATTTGCATCAATTAATTTTTCCCAGGTTTCTACAGGTTCTGGTTTAAACGCTTCAGCTAAAACAACACGTTCTGGTTTTGTCAATGTTTTATTGTCTCTCGTAACGGTAAATCTTTCGATTAAATAACCGTAAGTATTCAATTTTTTCCAAGCAATTGGAGTGTTTACCGCCCAACGCAGTAAAATACGATCTTTTTGAACCCTTGCAATTACTTGGATTTCGTTCTTTTTTTCTATGTCATTATTTTCTTTAGAATTGTTTTGAGCAATTCCAGAAAAAGTGAAAATTAAAGAAAGGATAAAGAAAAATTTGAACTTCATTATTAAATTGATTTATTGAATGTGAATACAGAACTGCTTCCTAATTGTCCTCCAGGAAGAGTGTAATTCAGTTTTATGTTATAATTTCCTTGTTTGATATATGGGAATTTCCCATTAATGATATAATCATACTTTGTAACCATTTGTTGATTCAAAGTATTTAAATACTTGTTAACCACTTTGTATCTTAAATTGACAAAATCGGTTTTATAGTAATATGGCATATTATATCTAAATGGTAAATATTCTTTAAGCATAAAACTTGTTGGATTATTAATTAAATAATCTTGATACCAGGCCAATGTTTCGACACCTTTTGTTGGTGGAACTCCAAGAGTTGACGCATTTCTGTCAAATTGAAGATCTGCTTCTAAAGGATATCCTTGATAGATCAAAGGGAAAATCTCATTCTTATAATAGCTATCATCTAGAATCGCTTCGGCATTTACCAATGGAACAAACATTGTTTTTGCATTACCAATAATTTCGATTTCATCAAATGGTTCAGTCGAACTGTTTAATGACTGTAAAGCATGAACATCAGAATAGATAATTTCTACCAAAGTTTGTTTCGGTTTCTTTGCAGCCATTTTTTCTGAGAAACTGTTATATTGACTTGTATTGAAATTATATTGCAATAATTCAACGCCATCGCCACCAGTTACAACTTCTGCCAGTTTACTGTCTTTTATTTCAACATTTGCATTTTCACCCAAATCTTGGTTCGTATAGCTTTCTTTCAAATTGCTATTGGCATCACTTTTTGTTTCAAGCGTCATTAAAGAAATATTATATGCTTTAGACGTTTGTAACGCTGGTAAATCTATACTTACTTTTTTCAGAGTACTATTATAAGTTATTGCCCCAGTACTTGAAGCTGTTCCAGTTTTGTAGAATGCTTTTTGAGACTGTCCTTGTTTTAATTCAAACAAGTAAGGCTGTCCCTGTTTTAGCACTACATATGCTTGTTTAGATTCATTTTGATAAACATATTTCTGATCCATTACAGGATAACAATACGCAATATTGGTAACAGGAATATTGTTTGGAGCAAGTCCTGTAACGAAATTTCGAACCTCAGTTTCAGTAGCAACTTGACCTTTGTCTAAAACCGTTTTCCATGCACCGTTAGTAAA
The DNA here is from genome assembly GCF_025717045.1 of Flavobacterium sp. SH_e. Lineage (GTDB taxonomy): Bacteria > Bacteroidota > Bacteroidia > Flavobacteriales > Flavobacteriaceae > Flavobacterium. Next base: position 148,536 of record NZ_JAOVZN010000008.1, on the reverse strand, counting down.
TTCCTGAAAACTTACTTTTACTGTACTTACAAGATTTGAATTTGGAGGAAATACATCAAAAGGAGTAAAGCTTAATAAATCTTTAGTTTGATTCCATGCTATTTCCCCTGGAATCACAACACCATCCTTTTTAATAGTGTATTCTTCCAATTTAAGTCTATATGTTTTAACGCCTGAATCTTCTTCCAAAGTGAAACTTTTATCAACAGGCACATTAAAACCTACCTGAGGTACGGCAAAAACACTTACATCTTTTGCACCTTCAGCTGGCGTGATGTCTGCAATTGTTTTTAAACCGCCCAATGGCGCGTCATTTACAAACTCACATTGTTTTCCAAATTCCAATTTAAATCTAAAACTTCCTTTAATGGCACCGCCGAGTAAGTTAAAATAACCTCCGAGATAACCTCGAATCCAGACGGGATTAGGCAGTTTGGCCTGTAAAAGAACCGCTCCACCACCTTTTATGATAGATATTTTCTTTCTAATCATGAATAATTTGATGTTGATCCCGAGTTCTCCCTGCAAATAAGCATAGGATTGCCCGTTAGCATACCATCCATTAAGACCAATTTGTCCAGAACCTTTACATTGTGCTTCGCCATAATCTTTAACCATAATATCAAATCCAAATCCGCATTGGAAATTGGCATAAAAGATCAAGAAGGTTAAATCGCCAGTTTTTAAACTAAAATCAGATCCAAAAGCAAAACCTTTACCATTTCCAATACTGTTTTCATCTCTCATATAATCTAGAGATTCAACACTAACACCTAATATTTGAGCAACAATATCTGGTGGAGGAGGACTGGCAGGAATATCATCTCCAATCATAAAGTAACCTCCAGCTTCTACTTCAAAAGAGCCAATTGCTAATTTTATTCCTAAACGATCTGTTGGTGTACCCATTCTAATGTACCACTTATCTGGTGCAAAATGCAGTACTGCCCAACCAGCTCTATTACCCGATGCACGACCTTTGATGAAACCTCCAGGAGTGTCGATATATAAATCAAAAGTTCCGTGTAAAGTTTTAGATCTAAAATCATATTCGATTGCAGCGAAAGCATTAATACCCATTCTCGCTTTTACATCTGTAGGATATAGCTGTTCAGCTGCTTTAGAAAGATTTGAAGTTTTCAAAGCTTCTAATGCAACGGATGACATTAAGGATTCATTTTCAGTTACAGTTTTTAAAGCTTCTGTTAATTCAGATGCACCAGGTATTTCGAATGTTTGCATTACGTGTCCTTCACCATAAAGACTGATTCGATTAATACCACCGTGAGTATTAAATGCAATTTCAAATCCCGCTCCACCCCAAAAGGCATCTGCAGTTGCTGTTCCAGCAAATTTGATCATCGCTTTAACACCAAGACCTGAATCTATATCTGGAACATAATTAGAACCAGACGCGACAAAGCTGCTGCTAAATCCGTCTTTTCTCATTTTGTAGTAAGCACCACCTCCAAAACCTTTAAAAGTTATGGCGCCTGCAGGAATATTTAGATTGTCAACCATGGCATCAACGTACCAATATCTAAATCCTTTACAGCCAAATATTGCATTTGCTTCAACAGAAATACCACCTGTAAAATCGGCACCAAGCATTCCTTTAAAACCAGTTCCATAAATAGGATCGTCGTCTAGAATGGTAATGCTTCCTTTAAACTTTACACCTCCAAGATCGGCGGCTATTTTTATTTCTTCAAATTTAACGCTATCGAATTTCCATTTTTGAATACCCTCATTTTCGTTAAATTTCCCAATAAGATCAAATTTGGTACGGCCATTAAATTGATCTTTCATCATATTAACAGAAAGATCAAGTCGTAATCTTGCCGAATTATCATCAGCAATAAGCGCTATTTCATGAATCGTAATTGGAAAGTTTGCAACTTTTGAAGATCCCAGTTCATCGTCGTAATTATCTTTATAACCAAAATAATCAGTTTTAAGAATAGGTGTTACAGTTTGAAGCTGAAGGTTCTGGAATACTATTCCTTCAAAAAGAATAATTTTTTTAGATTCAGGGACTTCGCCGTCTACTAACTTAGGAGTTCCCTCCGGTGTGGTAATCGCTTTTCCTGTAGTTGGATCTAGCTCTATTTGGTTACCATCCTTATCTATTGCTCCTCTTTCAATTTCACCTTTTGCATTAGTGGTTTCTGTGCGATACTTAATACCACTTTTTATGTCCTCAGGATCAAAGGTTTCATTTAGGATTTTTTTAGTTTCAGTTCCGTCTTTTGCTTCACTTTTTTCTAAAATAGCAGTTTTAATGGTCAGGTTACCATTTAATAATGCTTTCGGTAAAAATTTACCTTCCTTTACTTTTAATTCAATGTAAGAACCTTTCTCAATATTTGCAGTTGCTTTAAAAGCTGAAAAACATAAATTTTTAGCTATCTCTGCTTTTAAAAGATAAGAATTATCAATTGGGTTTATGATTGCATTATATGCAAGTTCAACGACAGAACCATCTTTACATTTTGCTCCAGTATTTGTTATCGGAAGAACAAAAGAACCTCCAAATCCACCTGAAACTAAAGTATTGGCTTTAAATCCTAAATTGATGCTTTTTACTGAAAATGACCATCCTCCAGCACTTCCAGCATTAATATCCAAAATGTTATTTGCTGCAAATGTTCCAGAAACACCCATTCCGTCAATAAGTAAATCGGTGGCAGAAAAAGCAACTCTTTTCTGTCCTGATTTTATTTTGAATTCTTCGGGTAATGTGATCTCAACAGTTTTGGCATAAAAACCTCTCCATAAAGATTCGTTTCCTGGAACAAGATAGTCTTTTTGGTAATTGGTTGGCCAGACTATTTTATCTGAATTTCTGAGGTCGCTTAAATCTATCTTAGCATCTTTTACCTGAAAGCAGAGACCAGAAAAATTTGTAATCTGAAATTTTGGAAGTGACATTTCTATTAAAATGTCATTCCAATTCGTTGCTTTTGTATTAAAAGTCCCAATTACCGATTGATCTTTAATGATTTTATTATCGGCATCTACAGGAACAATTATTTTTTGTGAAAACTGAACATCCGCTGTAATACCAAGTTCTTTAAAACCATTACAATCAATAGTAACATAGGTTTTGTTGTCAATTTTTCCAGTGGTCATATTCATACCACCTTTCAAAATTAAAATAGCTTTACTGCCTAAAATAGGAATAGGAACATCACCAAGTAAAACTAAATTAGTATCGCCTGTTAATCCTCCTTTATGAGATAGTTTAATATTGTTTGCTCCAAAGAACAATTCTTTTCTTCTGCCAGTAGAATCAGCTTGAGGAATGATAATTCTAACAAAAGCAGTTAATTCAGTATATTTTGGTGTAAACTTAGCACTACTGATCCCAAGCATATATTGAACTCCGCCAATTGTCTTTTTAATCCCAAGCGGAAGCATAGATAATTTTTGAGGCTCAAGAAAATCAGTAACATTACTACTTTTTTCTATTTCTTCAAAAGTAGCTTTTGCCAGTTTTAGATCTTCATTGGTTTCTTGCGCAATAGGGAAATTCTTTTTTAAATAACCATTTGTAAATTCACTTTCAGAATTTTGATGATAGTTAAAAGAATTTGAAGAAGAACTGACAGCATTATTTAAAATAATGTTTTTTGAAGGTACAAGTTTTTTAGGATTACTTAATGTATCTATATAAGTATTAGAAAAACTAGTAAAACTTACAAGAAATAAAACGATACTTAATACAAAAGAAGGAAACTTTGAAGTAATTTTTTTCAATTTATAGTAGGTTTGGTTATGTATTTGGAGATGGGGGCTGTTAAAGAAGAATCGCTAAAAAAGTTAAAACTTTGGGAATTCTAATCTTTATAATAGCAATATTTAAGAATGTAAAGTTATTTCCATAGAATCTGATTTGGTTTAAAACGTAATGGACTATTAAAATTTTCCCAAAAGTATATATTTAGTTAAATAAATCCTTACGGTTTTCCACATTCTGATAAAAAAATAAATTAATAGTATAAAAAAAGCCTTCTGAAACTCAGAAGGCTTATAAATTATTTATCTCTTTTTTTGCTGTCCTGGAGCATAAGCTTTAGCACTTTTGTCTCCATTCATTTTTTTTGCTTGTCCTGGCGGTATTTTTTTACCTGAAGTTGTGTGAGTGTGTGTATGCGTGTGTGTGCTACAACTGATTACGCTTAGTACTAGAAACACAAGTACTAGTACGATTACTGCGATTTTGGTAAATTTTGATGTTTGCATTTTTGTTTTTTATTTTTATTTGAGGTGTTGCAAATATACTCGAAATGTTATTTTTAAATATATTTCATGTTAGTTTAAAATGATTTCAAATAGATTACTATCAAAAAAAAGCCCTAGAAAAAATCTAGAGCTTCTTAAAGTATTATTTTTATAGAAAGACTATTCCTCTTTCATTGTATGATAAACGTTCATTACGTCATCGTCTTCTTCGATTTTCTCGATTAATTTTTCAACGTCAGCGATTTGAGCTTCAGTTAATTCTTTAGTGATTTGCGGTATACGTTCAAAACCAGAAGAAAGGATTTCAAGACCTCTATTTTCTAATTCTTTCTGTAAAGCACCAAAACTTCCAAAAGGAGCATAGATTAAGATTCCGTCTTCATCTTCAAAAACTTCCTCAGCACCAAAATCAATAAGTTCTAACTCTAATTCTTCAGCATCAAGACCATTATTTGCAATTCTAAAGTTGCAAGTATGATCAAACATAAACTCAACAGAACCTTGAGTTCCCATTGTTCCGTTGCATTTATTAAAATAACTACGAATGTTTGCTACAGTTCTATTATTGTTATCAGAAGCAGTTTCGATCAAAATAGCGATTCCGTGAGGAGCATATCCTTCAAACAAAATCTCTTTATAGTTAGCAGTATCTTTATTACTAGCATTTTTAATCGCGCGCTCCACATTGTCCTTAGGCATGTTAGCAGCTTTCGCGTTTTGTATAACAGCTCTTAATCTAGAATTGGCATCTGGGTTAGGACCACCTTCTTTAACAGCCATTACGATATCTTTACCAATTCTGGTAAATGTTTTGGCCATTGCAGACCAACGTTTCATTTTTCTTCCTTTTCTAAATTCGAATGCTCTTCCCATTTCTAATTTTTAGTTTTGTGATGCAAAAATACGGTTATTCCTTATTTTTCCAAAAACAAAATTGTTCTTTTTTGTTTCAGGTTTAAGGTTTAAAGTTTCAGGTTTCAAGTTACTTGGTTTGTGTTGAATTTAACCGCAAAGTTCGCTAAGGTTTACGCAAAGCACACAAAGAAATTTTTAAGTTAAAGTATAAAATAAAAAAGTTCACAAAGTGATATAAATAAAACTTTGCTCCCGATACCTATTGAGATTACATAAACCTTGGCGAATTTAGCAGTTAAACTTGAAACTTGAAACTTGAAACAAATCCCTTATTTACTCATGCCATTAAACTCGTTTATAATATTTACGGCTTCGTTCAGGTATGGATTGGTTTTGAGATTATCCATTTGATATTGGTTAATCTCTTTTTCATTTGAAGCGCCAAGTAAAAACTGATTAATACTCGAATTATAAACATCCAACGGATTATTCTCGTCATTAAAAGTATTGATCTCTGTCCAAAGAGCATTAAGCGTTTTTTTCTGTGTAAAAACGGCATCCAGAGTCATCGGAATTTCAGACTTTGGAGTATTTACAATCTGATCGATCTTAAGGTTGATCTTTTTGATATTGTTAAAAAAGTAATTACCAGAAAGTCTTTCAGAACTGTTTTTAGCAATTTTATCAATCAAATTTCGCTTCACATACGTTTTATATTTCAAGAAAGGCTCTATACTATCGTTTTTAATAGCAGTCGGAAAATCACTTTCTTTCTGATAAATATCTTCATAAAATTCAGGAAGAACAACATCTGGTTTTACACCAAAATATTGATGGCTTTTTCCTGTAATTCTGTAAAATTTATTAATTGTGATTTTTAAGAAATCAGTATTTTTTTCTTCGTCAAGCGGAAGAATAGTCTGCATTGTAGCTTTTCCGAATGTATTGCTTCCTAACAATAAAGCACGATTATAATCCTGCATGATAGAAGAAAAGAATTCGCTTGCCGAGGCCGTATTACTGTTAACCAAAACTACAATTGGACCTCTATAAATAACACCTCTAAAAGGATCATTTATAACCGATTTTTCTTTTTTATTATCAATTACAATAGAAAGCGGACCGTAATCTACAAACATTCCCGCAAGTTTTATGGCTTCTTCCATAGAACCGCCACCGTTGTCAATAAGATCAATTACAAGCCCTTTAATATTATCTCTTTGGAGTTTTATAACTTCGCGTGCAACATCATCAGCGCAGCCTTTTCTACTGTTACCATCTAAATCTGCATAGAAACTTGGAATTTTTATGTAGCCAATTTTATTATCCTTTCCAATAATGAAACTGAAAACAGAATTATCTTCATCTTTCATCATTTGCTTTTCGATGTAAACATCAAAACTTTTACCTGAATTACGTTTTAAAGTAAGTGTAATATGTTTGTTGTTTTCAGATAAAATCATGGTAGAAATTGACTCTAGCGAAGCACAAGAAACTTGAAGAGTCTCTTTTTGATTTGAAATCGAAATAATCTGATCGCCTTTTTTTATTTGTCCAGTTTGATATGCAGGTCCATTTGGATCTACTTCATCAATTATAATTTCGTTTTTCTCATTCAAATTAACCGTCATTCCAAGCGACAAATGTTCTTTTGATAGCGAAGCCACAAAACTAGTTTTAGAATCATCACTAAAATAAGCCGTATGAGGATCAAAATAAGTGCAAAAGAAATTGTATAGCTTTTCTTCCTGTTTGCTATTCCTTTCTAATAAAGTTGTAAAACGGCAAATTTCATTTGAGATAATTTTATTTTTTGAAGCTTGTTCAATTGTCTTAAAATTAGCCTTTATAGAATCTAAATCATCACTTGTTTCAGCAATATCGTCTAAAATTTGATAGCGAAGTTTTTTTACCCAAACTTTTTCAACGTCTTCTTTTTTAAGATAAAAGGCAAAAGATTTTTTATAGAAACGGATGGTATCTTTTTTATTGTAATCAATAGGCAGGGTCTGAATTTTTTCTAAAACTTTTTTAGTTCGTATAAGACCGTCAACATATTTTGCCTTAATTTCACTAAGAAAACTGCAGTCATTTTTTAAAATTAAATCATCAAGATTGTAACGGTATTTTTGAGCCAATTCGTCGTATTCGCTCTTAAAAAAGATATTGCGCGAAGGATCTAGATCGTTAATGAGATTGTCAAAAACGAACACAGATAAGCTGTCATCAACAGGTTTAGGTCTAAGATGCTCTTTTTGAATAAGCGCATTTATTTTGTTTAATATTTCACAAGTTTCTGCGCTGTTCTGACCAAAAAATGTAGTTGATGTCAGCAAAAAAAGGAGTAGTGAAATTTTTTTCATAAATGGAAATTCATGGGTTCATGATTAAAGTTACACTAAAATTTTTACAAATTGTAGCATTTTTAGTGAAATATCGACGACAAAAAGTTTTTAACCGTTAAACGAACAGATTAAGAAAAGAATTAACCCGATTTTTTTCATTTTGGAACAAAAAAAATGCATTACAAACGTAATGCATTCTTCAAATTATAAGTTTAAATTACTTCTTGTAAAACGGTAATTTTACCACTTTAGCAGGAACATCATTTTTTCTAATTCTGATAAAAATATCACTGTCAACAGCACTGTTTGAAACAGTAACATATCCTAAACCAATTCCTTTATTCATAGAAGGAGACATAGTTCCAGAAGTTACAATTCCAATTACCGTTCCAGAGCCATCAACAATTTCATAATCGTGTCTCGGCACTGCACGCTCTTGCATTTCAAAAGCAACTAATTTTCTTGTAACACCAGCTTCTTTTTGCTTTTTAAGCGCTTCAGAATTTGTAAAATCCTTAGTGAATTTAGTAATCCATCCTAAGCCAGCTTCAAGCGGAGAAGTAGTATCATTAATATCGTTTCCATAAAGGCAGAATCCCATTTCTAAACGTAAAGTATCACGAGCAGCCAGACCAATCGGTTTAATTCCGAAAGATGCTCCAGCTTCAAAAACTTTGTTCCAAATTGCTTCAGCATCAGCATTTTTGCAATAAATTTCAAAACCTCCAGAACCAGTATATCCAGTTGCAGAAATAATTACATCAGTAAAACCTGCAAAATCACCCACTTCAAAATGGTAATATGTAATCGCAGACAAATCAACAGAAGTTAAAGACTGCATTGCTTCAACTGCTTTTGGACCTTGAATTGCCAATAAAGAATATTCGTCAGAAAGATTCTTCATATCAACTCCCAAATCATTGTGAGAAGTTATCCAGTTCCAGTCTTTTTCAATATTAGAAGCATTTACAACTAGCAAATACTCTTCTTCTTTCATTTTATAAATAATCAAATCGTCAACAATTCCGCCTTCATTATTTGGAAGACAAGAATATTGCGCTCTTCCAATTGTCAAAGTCGATGCATCATTTGAAGTCACTTTCTGAATCAAAGCCAAGGCATTCGGACCCGTTAACAAAAATTCACCCATATGCGAAACGTCAAAAACGCCCACACTATTACGAACTGTTTCATGTTCAGCATTAACCCCTTCGTATGTAATAGGCATGTTATAACCTGCAAAAGGCAGCATTTTCGCTCCCAAACCCTCATGTATGTGCGTAAGCGCAGTATTTTTCATTGTGTTGTTATATAAAATTGTTCTGCAAATCTATTCAAAAAATATCGAATTAGAATGCCTTAAATTATAAATTTCGCAATAATCAGGAGCTATTTCCTGCTATCCGCTATATCTTTTGCTTTTTAAAGAAAAAAGCAAAAGGATGCCGCTGCAAACGAAGTTCACTGAACTCCTATAAAAAATAAAAATATAGTGAAGTAATCAGGGCTAGGGCTGAGAGTTTCAAAAAGAAAAATCATCTTCTCAATTTTTTACGTAATTTTATTATATAAAAGCATTCGAATGAAATCATCGTATTTAATTACAAAAGAAGAGATTCTGAAATTATACAAACCAATTGATTCCAAAGCACACAAAGGAACACAAGGTCACGCCGTGATTATCGCCGGAAGTTATGGCAAGATAGGAGCGGCTGTTTTAGCTTCAAAATCCTGTATAAAATCTGGATGCGGACTTGTAACGACTTTTATTCCAAAATGCGGTTATCAAATCCTTCAAATCTCCATTCCCGAAGTGATGGTTGCAACCGACGAAAACACAAATTTCATCACCAATATTCATTTACCACTAGTTCCGCAAGCCATCGGAATTGGACCAGGAATCGGAAAAGAACTTGGAACACAAAAAGCTTTATTTGAATTTTTAAGAATAAACAAAGCGCCTTTAGTTCTCGATGCCGATGCATTGAATATTATTTCAGAGAATTTGTCTTGGTTAGAATTGGTTCCTGAAGACACGATTCTAACACCTCATCCAAAAGAATTAGAACGCTTGATTGGAAAATGGAATTCAGAAGCCGAAAAATTTCAAAAAACAATCGCTTTTTCAGAAAAATATAAAGTTATTATTGTAATGAAAGGCGCACCGACATTCATTATAAATAGAACTTCAGTCTACGAAAACACAAGCGGAAACGCAGCCCTCGCAACCGCAGGAAGTGGCGACGTTCTAACCGGAATTCTAACTAGCCTTTTAGCACAAGGTTACGAACCCAAATACGCTTCCAAAATGGGCGTACACCTCCACGGCTTAACAGCAGATTTAGCTTTGCCAAAAATGGGTTATGAGTCTTTTACAGCTTCAACAATTATTAAATATTTAGGAAAAGCATTTTTGAGTTTAGTTTAACCGCAAAGTACGAAAAGGATTACGCAAGGTTCGCAAAGTTTTTTAATCTCGCAAAGACGCAGAGTCGTAAAGTTTTTATAGTCTTTGCTACTCTGCGTCTTTGTGAGCAAATTTTCTACATTATAAAAGAATCCTTGCGTTCTTTGCGTAAACCTTTGCGCTCTTTGTGGTTAAAATCATTAAGTTTGTAACATGAAAAACTTCGATCTTAGAACAGTAAACGTCATGCGTTACATAACGCCACTGCGCGAAGGCGGTTCTTTACCAGCTTTGGCAGAAGCCGATGACGATTTTAAATATGTATTAAAATTTAGAGGTGCCGGACACGGTGTAAAAGCCCTAATCGCCGAATTAGTTGGCGGACAAATAGCAAAAGCATTAAAATTACAATTACCAGAATTAGTATTCGCAAACCTTGACGAAGCTTTCGGAAGAACCGAAGGTGACGAAGAAATTCAGGATTTATTGCAAGGAAGTCAGGGATTAAACTTGGCACTTCACTTTTTATCTGGCGCAATTACATTCGATCCAGTTGTAACAACTGTAGATGCTAAATTAGCTTCTCAGATTGTTTGGTTAGATGCATATATTACCAATGTTGACCGAACTTTCAAAAACACGAATATGCTGATTTGGCATAAAGAATTATGGCTGATCGATCACGGCGCTTGTTTGTATTTCCATCATTCTTGGAACAATTGGGAACAACATGCTAAAAGTCCATTTGCGTTAATAAAAGATCACGTTTTACTGCCTCAGGCTTCGCTTTTAAAAGAAGTTGATGCTGAATTTAAAGCCATTTTAACCCCAGAAATTTTAGAAGAAATTGTCAATACAATTCCGTTAGACTGGCTACAATGGGAAGACGCAGACGAAACTCCAGAAGGATTGCGAAACGTTTATTTGCAATTTTTAAAGACAAGATTAGAGAATTCAGAAATATTTGTAAATCAGGCTCAAAATGCAAGATAATCACTTATATGAATATGCTGTGATTCGTGTTGTGCCAAGGGTTGAACGCGAAGAATTCCTGAATATCGGAATTATTTTGTTTTGCAAAAAAGCCAAATTTATAAAGGTTCTTTTTCATTTAAATAAAGAAAAAATTCAAGCCCTTTCCAATGATTTCGACATCGAGCAATTAGAATGTAATTTGACATCATTAGAAAAAATCGCCAAAGGAGCCAAAGACGGCGGTCCAATCGCTGAATTTGAAATTCCGGAACGTTTTAGATGGTTAACGGCTATTAGAAGTTCGGCAATCCAAACCTCAAGACCTCATCCTGGATTGAGTCAGGATTTGGAGAAAACAATTCAGCGTTTGTTTGAGGAGTTGGTTCTTTAAAGAAAGGTTCCAAAGTTCAGAGGTTCAAAGGTACAAAGGTTTTTTAACCGCAAAGAGCGCAAGAATTTATTTATTGAAGATTTTATAAAATCGCAAAGTTCGCAAAGCCTTTATATAAAGCTTTGCGAACTTTGCGTAATTCCTTGCGAACTTTGCGGTTAAATAAAAAACCACGAACTACATCGCTGCAATCCGTGGTTCTAACTAAAAACTAACTTACTTTTTTATACTAATTCAATTAAAAAGATCCGCAAACATTTCCGCCTAAAGTAGGTCCAGCATTTGCAGAAATATCAGCTTTAACAGCAGTTTTAGCCAATTTTACGATAGAATATGGCGGCGTAAAAGCAGTACCGCTTCCTACTTGAGTTCCCGTTACACTTGTAAAAACATTATCAGTAGCTGTAACCGCTGTATAACCCGTCATTAAATCGATTGGATTTTTCACACCTTCAAAAACATTGCTTTCTACGCGAATATTTGCTTCAAATCCTGCCGCAATACATTTGTTGCTTACAGTACTGTTGAAGAAACTGTTTACAATATGCACTTGTCCAAAACGAACTCTAGGCATTCTTTCTCTACAGCCTGGAGCCCACCAGCATCTTGCAAAAGTGATTCTCAATTTTCCACGGTCAGCAGTTGCGCCGTCGCTAGAACCAATTAAATTAGAGAAACGGTGATCATCAGTTCCGCCAGAACCTCCTGCTTTTGGCGCTTTTAGATAATGGAATTTAGAATACGTAACAGAAATATAATCAGATTTGTTTTTGATGTCGAAATTTCCATCTACACCATCTCTAAATTCGCAGTGATCCACCCAAACATTTGTACATTCGTCCAGAATGGCATTATCCCATCCATCAGTATCATAAGCGCCTGGGCCTTCAAAAATCAAGTTTCTGATGATAATGTTTTTACATCTTTTAATGTTAATAATTCCAGAAGCATCTTTGGTCTGATTTGTCGAAACCAGCTTTGCACCGCTTGCACCATAAATCGTTTTTCCAGTCTGATCCTGAAATGACAATCTTGTTGTAACCGTGATTGTTCCAGAAACTTTAATCACTTTTACAGAAGTGTTTTCAATAGCCGATTTAAGCTGAGCGTAAGTTGTAACTGTAGTCTCCGCAGCAGAGCCACCACCCGTTGTTCCACCGTTTTGTGAAGCCCAGCCAGGAACCTCAGCGCAGTTTCCGATTTTAGCAGTCGGATTGGTTGCAGGAGTTTCAACGGTTGTTTCGTTAGTTTGAATACCTGCTTCTGTGTTTGAAGCAATTTCTTCAGAATTACATGCTGTAAATCCGAAAATCAATGTTGCTGCGAACATTGAAAGTTTTGATTTTAAGTTCATAATAAGTTTGGTTATTTATAAAAGTTTAACAGCGCAAAACTCAGAATTATCTGTAGGAAAAAAGTTGAACAAGTTCAAACTTTCGGAAAAAATTCTACGAAATGTCTTTTTTTAACACTTGTTAATTTACAAAAATGCACAAATAGCGTATTTTTACGTAATCGATTACATTGATTAAGCCCCTAATTAATGATGAATGGATAAACAAACTTATTCCTTAAACAAAAACCACAAGAATGTACAACCTACTAAGAAAAAACATTGAGCGAAAGATTCCGCTCACAGATGAAGAATGGGACATTATTGTCTCAAAAGCAGAACTCATTAAACTTAAAAAGAATCAATTCCTACAAATCCAAAATTCGAACAACAGTTACGAAGGATTTATTTTAAAAGGATCGTTCAAAACCTACATTTTAAACGAAAACGGAACTGAAACTGTCATTTTCTTCTCATTTGAAAACGAATGGATGTGTGATCTGGAAAGTTTTTATCACCAAAAGCCCACAACATACAACATTAAAGCCATCGAAGACAGTGAGATAGTAGTAATCAATAAAATGCAAAAAGCGTATCTGTTTGCTATGATTCCAAAACTCATAAAGTTTCATGTTCTAATGATTGAACGAGCCAATGTTGCCATTCAGCAACGGCTTTTAGATGTGCTGCATAAAACCTCAAAACAGCGTTATCTTGATTTTAAAGAGCGTTACCCGCAAAAAGTGAGCTCGATTAACAATAAGAATTTGTCTTCTTATTTAGGTGTTTCTCATGAGTTTCTTTCAAAGATTAAGAGAACGGTATCTTAGTTTTTGAGGTTCAAAGGGGCAGAGAGGCAAAGTGACAAAGGTTTTCTGTAGAGACGCACTGCTGTGCGTCTAACGCGTTATGTGAAAATCTCGCAAAGTCGCAGAGATGCAAAGTTTTATTCTCATTTTTTGTCATTTCGAGGAACGAGAAATCACACTAGAAACTCCGTAAAGTATTTCGCCAATCTTTGTTGATATGCACGTGTGATTTCTCCTTCCTCGAAATGACAAACTGTATGGAAACTTTATCAAAAAACTTTGCGTCTCTGCGACTTTGCGAGATTAAAAAAGATTTAGTAAAAAACTTTGCGAATCTTTGCGTAACCCCTTGCGAACTTTGAGGTAAAATTAGAAATCCAATATCCCAAACAGACATTCAGTAGAGAAATGAAACCTTACATTTTCTTTTTCTTTATTTTCAATAACCAATAAATCATAAGGTTCTAAATGGTATAGCTTTTCATTAATGGTAATAACAGTCGTATCTAAAGAAAATAAAATTACCATTTCAGCAGTACAATTCTGATTAGTATTAGTTATTTCCAGTTTATGATGGGATATTTTTTCGGAAACCATCCAATTAAAATCAGTGCCTTTTGTATAAGAAGTTACCTCGTCATCCGAATTAAATTCCATGATTTCATATTTCTCATACACCTTTTTTTGTTTGTTTACCTCAACATCTAATTCATTATCGAGCATAACCAAGTATCGGTGATAGCCTTTAAATTTGGTAAACTCTGAAGGCGTTTGCTCTATTGTAGCACTGCTTATTCTAAATGAGAAATCTCTATCGGCATAATTTGCTGTTTTTGGATAAATCATATATTCGTATGTCAATCCGCCGCTCCAAATAGAGGGTTTAGTATCTTTTTTAGGGAAAAGGGTTATGTTCATTTTTTAGTTAAATCTTTTTCTCCAAATAAATAAACTCCAAAGGTTCTGCAGAAACCGTAGTATGAATTTCACTCTCAGGGAAAGCCTCACGTTTTCCGGTATCTACATAACCATGACGTTTGTACCAAGCCACAAGCTCTTCACGAACTGAAATTACCGTCATAATGATGCTCGACAATCCCAAAGATTTTGCATGATTTTCGGCTTCAGCCAAAAGCTTTTTCCCGATACCACTGTTTTGAAGTTCTGGTGAAACCGTTAGCATTCCTAAATACAATTGATGTCCTTTTTCGACCAATAAAACCGAACCGATGATTTTATCATTCTCAGTAAATTTCAGAATAGCATTTTTTGAATCAAGAAAGATTTCTGTCATTTCCTGTTCGTCGGTTCTTTTTCCTTCTAGTAAATGCGCTTCGGTTGTCCAACCTTTTTTGGAAGTTTCGCCTCTGTATGCTGAGTTTATTAAGATGGTTAATGTTGGAATATCTTCGATTGTTGCTTTTGTAATCATATATTGTTGTAAAATGTGAGATGTAAAATGTGAGATGTAAAATGTGAGATGTAAAATGTGAGATGTAAAATGTGAAATTGAAATTTGGGATGTAAAATTACAATTTGGGGCGTAATGAAAAACAAGATTTTAAATTTATGTAAGTAAATATTTAAAGAAAATTCTAGAAATTTGTATAGAACACAAAATCAATAAAGTATGAGTAGAATACACTTATTTGAGTTTGAAGATCAGCAATGGCTTCCAGAGTTT
The DNA here is from genome assembly GCF_025717045.1 of Flavobacterium sp. SH_e. Lineage (GTDB taxonomy): Bacteria > Bacteroidota > Bacteroidia > Flavobacteriales > Flavobacteriaceae > Flavobacterium. Next base: position 133,492 of record NZ_JAOVZN010000008.1, on the reverse strand, counting down.
ATTAGAAATTACATGACCGATTTTTTGCAGTTTCTTTCTAATAAAACTGCTATGTATAGAGGAATTGTTCCTGTAATAGAAAAGGCTTTAAAAGAAAGCCAAACCAATCAAATTATAGATTTGGCTTCGGGCGGTGGCGGTGGATTGATTTGGTTAAACGCCGAATTGCGAAAAAACAATCCCGACTTAAAAATTCTGCTGACGGATTATTTTCCTAATATTCCTGCATTCGAACATACGCAAAAACAAGCCGATAATTTCGATTTTGTAAAAACTTCCGTCGATGCCAGAAATGTTCCCGAAAACCTAAAAGGACTTCGAACGCAGTTTTTATCCTTTCATCATTTTAAACCGAAAGATGCACAGCAGATTCTGCAGAATGCAATTGACACAAACAGTTCGATAGCGATTTTTGAAGGGCAGGAGAGAAGCGCTCCAAGTATTATAGCGATGCTACTTTCTCCAATTTCCGTTTTGCTGACAACACCTTTTATTCGTCCTTTTAAAATTGGTAGAATCATTTTTACGTATCTCATTCCAATTGTGCCGATTTTAGTTTTGTGGGATGGCGTGGTTTCGTCTTTAAGAACCTATTCTGTTGACGAAATGAACGAATTGATTTCTAAATTAAATAATAAAGATAATTTTAATTGGGAAGTAGGAAAAGTGAAATCTGGTCCTGCGAAGATTTTGTATTTGTTGGGGACGAGGACACAGATTTAACAGATTCGTTATCACGAAGACGCGGATTTACACTGATTGAATTAAAAAATCCTTATAATCCGCGCTATCGGAACAACTTTTATTAATAGCGGTGTTCTGTGATCGATCTTACACAATTGTCTGCTAGTGTTAGTCATGAAGCACTTTATACAACTCATCTAACAATTCCATTTCATCAGAAGGCAAAAGCTGTATCGCGATTTCAAGAAGAAGCATAACATCAATGGCAGTTTTAGAATCTTCCTGTTGAAGCGTGTTAATACTTGTTCTTAATAGCGAAATAATGGTTTGCATTAATTCGTTGTAACACGATATGGTCATTTTGGTTTTAAAAGAGTTTCTGTTCTTTTTACTGGGTTTTAATTGTGTAAAATAGTTAGCTCTGGCTGCAAATTCTAAAAAATCGGTTATTGATAATTTACTTGGTTCTGTCATGGCTTATAGTTTTAATTGATGTAAAAATCTTACTTTTGTGTAATTAGCGGCAAGTAAGCCAGAGATTTTGAGTTGCAAAAATATTTACGTTTGTATATCACAAATGGACTTAGTTTTTTACAAAAATCTATTTTTCCTTAAGAATTTTAAATATCTTTGATTCATGAGCACAGCAGTAAAACCAAAACATATCGGCAGAAATATAAGCCGAATTAGAGAACTAAAAGGCATGAAGCAGGAAGCTTTGGCAATGGCAATTGGCGTAACGCAACAAACGGTTTCGAATATTGAAGCGAGTGAAAATGTTGATGACGAAAAATTGAACCAAATTGCAAAAGCTCTCGAAGTTTCTGTTGAAGCAATTAAAAACTTTTCGGAAGAAAACGTGATTAATTATTTTAATAATATTTATGATCACGGTGTTTTCAATACAGGGAATAATAGTCATAATTACTGTACTTTTAATCCTTTAGATAAAGTGGTTGAACTTTACGAACGTTTGGTGCAAGCTGAGAAAGATAAAGTTGAGTATTTGGAGAAATTATTGAACGGGAAATAAACGTTTAGAGATATATTAAATTGAGAAGAGACCTTTGATGAGGTCTCTTTTTTTTATTTTAAACTCTTGAGTAATGTGACTAGACTTAGAGTGAAACATGCTTTAATACATGTGTTGGTATTAATTTTTTGTTAAAAATACATGTTTTGCTTGTAATTTACAAAAGTATTTCTATCTTTGTTTAAAATTATGAAATATGAAGTCGGTTAGAATAAAAAAAGATAGAAGAATGATAAGTCTTGTCCAGCTTAGTAAGAGAACAGGCTTGCCACAATCTACAATTATTGCAATTCTTAATGAATCTGGTTATAATGTTTTTGGGGATGGATCATTTGCTTTTTTAGATCAAAATCAAGTTAGAATAATTTCGGGTTTTTATGTTAAAGCCGTTAATTCATTATTTCAGGATTTTAAAAATAAACGAAAAAGAGGTTTTGAAAATTCAGCTAATTATTTTAGTTTTTTTCTAAATTTCATTAAGCAAGAAGATTTGTTTTTTGATAAACTAAATTTATCATTTATTCCAATTTTTGATTATGAATTAGATGATGATTTAATTATAAATTTCTTTTATAAAAATGTTTATGTAATACAAAACAAAACGATTTCTAGAGATAACTTTTTTGTAATAACAAGAAAGATATTGAAAAAAATTAGTTTAAAAATCAACAAAATTAATAAAGATTTAAGGGCTATTTTATCTCCAATTTTAATTTCAAATCATTATTATATTTTTACAGATGATGAAGATATTTCGAGAATCAAAAATTCATTTTTTTGCTTCTCTTGGAATAACTTTAGAAGAGAAGCTTTTATAAAATTTAATATTTATTTTAAGCAAATCTCATGGAAAAATATAAATTACTCATAGAAAATATAAAACAAAGTGACTTATCTGAAGAAGATAAAAATACATTAATTTCAAAATTATCGGATAATCAATTAGATTTAGACGATTTTATAAGAGGTTTTCTCGGAATCTGTTCAATCAGTAAAGAGATATTAAAATTGTTCGGAATTGATATCTGAGCTTAATTAATTAGTTATGAATATAGGGAATGCAATAAAATTGTTAAGAAAAGAAAAGAAAATGGGGCAAAGAGATTTGGCAGAGAAATGTGATATTTCTATAAATGCTCTAAGTCAGATTGAAATTAATGCCTCTTTTCCGCAGAAAAGCACAATCGAAAAGATATGTAAGGCACTTGATATTCCAGTATCTTACTTATTATTTTTTTCAATAACAGATGAAGATATTCCGCTAGAAAAACAAGAAATTTTTAATATGTTAAGTAAAACAATTAAAACAGTTCTTGTTGAGAAAGTCAAGTAATAATTTAATGATGCTTTCTTAATATACCTTAAAGATATAAGCCACAATTACAAAAGAATAAACACGTATTGTGGCTTTAAAATTTTATAAAAAAGAAGACATTTCCTCCTGTTATCGCGAGCGTCCCGCTCGTGCCCATTTCAATTGATTTTTGAACGTATTTGTGTTCATGAGCGAGACGTTTGCGCGAGCGGGGATGGAAAAATCATTGTGAAAATAATATTTAATATTTACAACTAACAAACCAAAAAAACATGAACGAAAAAGTATTCAAATTAGAACAAAGATTTCAGCCTTATCTATTAAACAATGATTACACTTTTGTTGGACCCGAAAATCAAAATTTATTAGAATCTTTTGTCCAAAATGCTAATGTAATTGCACCAGTTGTAGCCATTTCGAGAGAACTTCGTCATGCTCTAGGGAATAAGGAGGCCACTTTGCAAGCTTGTAGGTTGTTGCCAGTTGGAACACCTTTACGGGTTTATATAGTGATTGAAAATGATTATGATATGCTTGTACATGCTGATATTGAAGAATATTGCAAACGTAACAAAATTGATTTTCAAATCTAAGTAATTAATGACTGATAGCCTTACTTTTAAAAATTTAGGAATTTTGTTTACATTTTACTCCATAGTGTATGTTTTTGTATACTATGGGTTCTATGGTATAAATATTTTTTATTACACAGATTTACAAGGGGTTTTGACACTGTTTCTAAGTAATACGATAAAGATTATAATTTTTTCCTCCCTTGTTTTATTAATTGTGGCAGGAATTTCAAAGAAGTCTTTTCAAGTTAAAAATGAGACTTTTAACAAACTTTCTTTGAGAAGAACGATAATCCTTTTTTATATTTTATTTATAATTTTTATAGGGTTATTTATAATGTTGCTTTTAGGAATTGATTCAAGAATAAACAGGCCTTTATTTAGCATTACAGCATTTGCCGTAATTGGCATTTTACATGCTATCGATAGGTTGAGTAAACTTATACGCTATAAATTTAAAATTTCAGCATACAATCTAAAAGCATATTTTAGTATTATATTGATAGTGCCTTATTTCATGTGTCAATTGATTATTAGCGAGGTAAACTATTTTCCAAAATCTGACCACCTCTATTTTTGCTACAATGAATCAAAAACTGTAGAAACAGGTGAAAAATTTAAGTTATACTTGATAGGTAAAACGAATGAAAATATTTTTATTTATGATAAATCAAAAAATCAAACACTTATTTTTGAAATGAGTAATGTGAAAGATTTTAAAATTTATGATGTTCCTGCACCTAATCTATATCCAAAGGCAGGAGCAGTTATACCTGATAAAGGACCATAAAAAAAGCAATTGAAAAAAGTTCAATTGCTTTTTTTATACTAATCTTCTTTGAAGAAATTACCCCAAGAAACTCTTCAACTCCTCATAAGTTCCAATCTTTACACTAACTTTCTCCTCATTAATAACACTCTCAATTTGAGCAGGAATAGGAAGCGTAATTCCTAAAGCTGGTTCAACAACATCTAAGAATTTAATAGGATGCGCTGTTTCTAAGAAAATACCAATAGCATTCGGGTGTTTTTCAATCTCTTTTTTCAAACCTAAATAACCAACAGCGCCATGTGGTTCTGCAATATAACCGTCTGTGTTGTAGATTTTCTTTAGAGCAACTAATGTTTCTTCATCTGTATAGCTATAAGAAGAAAAGTCTTTTTCAAAAGCTTTTAAATCATTATTGTACAATTCCTGAATTCTAATAAAGTTGCTTGGGTTTCCAACGTCCATGGCGTTAGAGATTGTGGCTTTAGAAGGTTTTGGGTCGTATTTTCCGTTTTCTAAGAATCTTGGCACGGTGTCGTTTACGTTTGTAGAAGCTACAAAATGCTCAATTGGCAAACCTAATTTCTTTGCCATAATTCCAGCGCAGATATTTCCGAAGTTTCCGCTTGGGCAAGAGAAAACTAAAGGTTTGTTTTGGCTTTTCAACGCTTTGTAAGCAAAGAAGAAATAAAACATTTGCGGCAACCAACGTGCAATATTAATAGAATTGGCAGAAGTCAGGTTTTTATGTGCTAAAGTTTCGTCCAAAAACGCTTTTTTCACCATATCCTGACAATCGTCAAAAACACCGTCAACTTCAAGAGCTTTAATATTTTGCCCTAAAGTAGTCAATTGTTTTTCCTGAATATCGCTCACTTTTCCAGACGGATATAAAATAACAACATCAACGCCGTCAACGCCTAAAAATCCGCTGGCAACTGCTCCGCCTGTATCTCCAGAAGTCGCTACTAAAACGGTGTTTTTAGAATCTTTTTTGTCTTTATTGAAATAACCCAAACAACGCGACATAAAACGTGCTCCAACGTCTTTAAACGCCATTGTTGGCCCGTGAAATAATTCTAACGAATAGATTCCGTTTTCGACTTTCACCACAGGGAAATCAAAAACTAAAGTTTCGGCAATTATTTCTTTTAGTTTTTCTGCTGGGATTTCGTCACCAACAAATTGTTTAATCGCTTCAAAAGCGATTTCTTCGTGGCTTAAACTTTCGATTTTTTCAAAAAATGAAGGATCAAGCGGTGTAATGCTTTCTGGGAAATATAATCCTTTATCAGTTGCTAATCCTTGTATAACAGCTTCCTGAAAAGAAACTTTTGGGGCATTATGGTTTAAACTGTAGTATTTCATTTTGTGATTTTATTTTTAAACCATATAAGTGATATAAGGTAATATAATTGCGTGCGCTTTTAATTAAATGAACTTATATCACTTATATGGTTAGTAATATTGCTTTATAGAATTCTTACGCCATCAGGATTAATCTTCGAAACGTGAATTTCATACGGTAAATTCATTTTTTCGTAAACGTCGCTCATGGCTTTTGCGATTTTTTCGGCGGTTTCTTTTCCTTTGCTTAAAGCGAAAATTGATGGGCCGGAACCTGAAATTCCAGAACCTAAAGCACCGTTTTCATAAGCCGTTTGTTTGATTTGGTCGAAACCTGGAATTAAAACGCTTCGAACTGGTTCAACGATTTCGTCGTGAAGAGATCTTCCGATTAAATCGTAATCTTTAGTGTAAAGACCAGCAACCAATCCGCCTACGTTACCCCATTGCGTGATAGCGCTTTTTAGGGAAACATTTTGTTTTAAAACCGAACGGGCATCAGACGTTTTCAATTCAATTTGCGGATGAACAACCGTTGCGTATAATTCTTCTGGACTGTCAATTCTAATAATATCCAAAGGCGAATAACTTCTTACCAAAGTAAAAGCGCCTAAAAGGGCAGGAGCAACGTTGTCGGCGTGAGCATTTCCGCTGGCTAATTTCTCGCCCTGCATCGCAAACTGAACTAAATCTTTACGAGAATAAGGTCTTCCCAATAATTCATTAATTCCGAAAACCGCTCCGGCAGAACTAGCCGCACTGCTTCCGATTCCGCTTCCGGCTTTTATGTTTTTATAAATTTCGATTTCAAATCCGAAATCCAATTCGTCTAAAGTTTCCAACATCGCCAAAGCCGCAACTCCAGAAACGTTTTTCTCGGTTTCCAAAGGCAAATCGGCACCGACAATTTTAGTGATTCGAACTCCTTTTTGATCGACTTTTCGAACAATCATTTCATCGCCCGCATTGTCTAAGCAAAGTCCCAATACGTCAAATCCGCATGAGAGGTTGGCGATAGTTGCTGGGCAAAATAGTTTTATTTCTTTCATTTTAATAGGTTCAAAGTGACAAAGGCTCAGAGGTTCAGAGGTTTTGCTACTTGTTATTTTTTTAAGGTTCAAAGTGGCAAGGTTCATAGGTTCAAAGGTTTTTAACTTTGTTCCTTTGCACCTTTGACCCTTTGTACCTCACTAAACGTTTCCAATTCTAATTACATCCGCAAAAATTCCTGATGCTGTTACAGCTGCCCCGGCTCCGGCTCCTTTGATCAATAAAGGCTGATCTACGTAACGATCTGTGTAGAAAAGCACGATATTGTCTTTTCCTTCTAAATTATAGAAAGGATGATCTTTTGGGATGAATTGCAGACCTACGCTTGCTTTTCCGTTTTCGAATTGCGCTACGTATTTCAATCTTGAATCTTTAGCTAAAGCTTCTTTGTAAATATTCTCAAAATGAGAAGCATGTTTGATTAACGATGCAAAGAAATCGTCGTTGTTTGTTGTTGCTAGACATTCTGCTGGTAAAAACGATTCGTTTGCAATGGCGTCAATATCCATTTCGTAACCGCTTTCGCGAATTAAAATCAGGATTTTACGAGCAACGTCAATTCCGCTTAAGTCGATTTTTGGATCTGGTTCTGTGAAACCTTGAACTCCAGCTTCTTTTACCACGTCGTGGAAAGAGTTGTTTTCGTCAAAATTGTTGAAAATAAAGTTCAAACTTCCAGATAAAACCGCCTGGATTTTATGCACTTTATCTCCAGATGCAATAAGATTTTTTACTGTATCGATAATTGGCAATCCTGCACCAACATTCGTTTCAAATAAGAAAGGAGCATTGTATTGGCGAGATAAGCTTTTTAATTTTTTATAGTTGTCGTAAGCAGAAGAACAAGCAATTTTATTACAAGTTACAACTGCAATACTTTCTTTTAAGAATCTTTCGTAAGCTTCAGAAACTGTTGCGTTTGCAGTAATATCTACAAAAATGCTATTACGTAAATTCATATCTTCTGCACGTTTAATGAATCCGTCTATACTTGCTGGTTCGCCTTCTGCTAAAGCTGAATCCCAGTTTTTTAATGAAATTCCGTCTTCATCAAAAATCATTTTTCTTGAATTAGATAAAGCAATTACGCGAACGTTAATCTTTAAATTATCTTTTAAAAACTTTCTTTGATTATGAATCTGCTCAATGAATTTTTCGCCCACATTTCCAACTCCCATTACAAATAAGTTCAGCTGTTTTGTGTTTTCTTCGAAGAAATTCTCGTGTAAAGTATTCAGTGCTTTTTTAACGTCTCTTTCGTTAATTACAGTCGAAATGTTTCTTTCGGAAGCACCTTGCGCGATTGCACGAATATTTACGTTGTTTTTTCCTAAAGTGCTGAACATTCTTCCGCTCAAACCTTGGTGGTTTTTCATGTTTTCGCCGACCAAAGCAATAATGCAAAGATCTTTTTCTACATAACAAGGATCGATTTTGTTTTGCGAAATTTCGATTTCAAAAGCTCTGTTAATCGCAGCTTCGGCATTATCAGCATCTGAATTCAAGATTCCGATACAAATTGAGTGCTCAGAAGAAGCCTGAGTAATAAAAATCACGTTGATTTTTTCCTGAGACAATACTTCAAATAATCTTCTAGAAGAACCCGCAACTCCAATCATTCCCGGACCTTCAAGAGTTAAAAGCGAAATATGATCAATATGGCTAATTCCTTTTACAACAGTATCTTTTGATGAAATCTGATTCGAAATTAAAGTTCCCTCAGCTTCTGGTTCAAAAGTATTTTTGATTAAAATCGGAATGTTTTTTCTTAAAACTGGCTGAATTGTTGGCGGATACAAAACTTTTGCTCCAAAATGCGACAATTCCATTGCTTCTTGATACGAAATAGTAGCAATTGGCTGCGCTTGTTTTACAATTTTAGGGTTTGCAGTAAACATTCCGTTTACATCAGTCCAGATTTCTAATTGTTCCGCATTGATTGCACCAGCGATAATTGCTGCAGTATAATCAGATCCGCCACGTCCTAAAGTTGAAGTGATTCCATCTAAAGTCTGCGCAATAAATCCAGGCAAAATGTTGATTCTTGATTGATTAGAAGCAAAATATTCTTGGATTAATTTATTCGAAACTTCGAAGTTAACAACTGCTTTTCCGAAGTTATTATCTGTTTTAATTAATTCACGGCTGTCTTTATAAACCGCATCTTTGCTGATTTGCTGATACGCTTGAGCGATGATGAAAGACGAAAGTAATTCTCCAAAACTTAAAATAGTATCGGCAGTTCTTGGAGATAATTCACCTAAAAGGAAACATCCGTCTAATAAAGTTTCTAAGTGATTTATGATTCTTTTTACATGACTTAAAAGACTGCTTTGTTCGCTTACGGGAATCAGTTCTTTAAGTGTGTCAAGGTGTTTTTTCTCGATTTCAGCAACAACATCTCTAAAGCTTTCGTCGTTTGCCGCTGCTTTTGCCGCTGCCGATTGCAATAGATCGGTTACTTTGCTTAATGCAGAAACTACAACAACTAATTGATCTTGTTTTGCTTTTTGGTTAACAATTTCGAGAACGAGTTTTATATTTTGAGCATTGGCTACCGAAGTTCCGCCAAATTTTAATACTTTCATTTTATGATATTTTTTTTCTTTTGATGCAATAGTTTTTATGTATCCAATGACTCTCTTCTTTCAGGAAAAAAGTATAGATAACCTAGGATTATATGTAAAAATGTATACCCCTAAGGGGTAGTAGTTGTTGTAGTAGTAATAATGGTAGCAGCAATTGCAACTCCTGTTTGAGCTGTAATAATTGTAGATTGATATTTTATGCTGTTACTTTTCATTTTTGATTTTTCAAAAGTACAGATTTTTAGAAGTATTAAAAACTCTAAAAGTCTTTTTGCGAATATTTTAATAATTCAAATTGGATTAATTCAATATTGAGTATTTGTTAAAATTCAATATTCTAAACTGAGGTTTTGATAGATTTTAGAATGACATTTTTATAAAACAAACCCATACAAAGGGCTGATTTTTAACTCGAAAATTGGCTAAAAAGCAGTAAAAGTCATGATGTTTTACTTTTAAAAACAAATAAAGGCAGAGATCAGTTGAGATTGAAATTTTAATTATTGTGATAAAATGTTGCTTTTTAATGTTGATTTGTTGAATTTTGACGTCTTAAAATTGAAAAACATCATGAGAGAGATCCATTATATAAGTACTGAAACAATAACTTTAGAAACATTGCACGAAATTTTATCCAACAATAAAATTCTTGAATTGTCTGAAGAGGCTAAAGTCAATGTTCAAAAATGCCGTGATTATTTAGATAAAAAGATGGCAACGCATACGGCGCCAATTTATGGAATCAATACAGGTTTCGGATCTTTGTACAGTGTGAAAATCTCTAATGAAAACTTATCTAAACTTCAAGAAAATCTCGTAAAATCTCATGCTTGTGGAACAGGAGAGGAAGTTCCTGCGGAAATTGTGAAGATGATGCTTCTGCTAAAAATCCAATCTTTAAGTTATGGGCATTCTGGTGTTCAGTTAAAAACTTTAGAGCGTTTAGTTGATTTCTATAATAATGATATTCTTCCAATAATATATACTCAAGGGTCACTTGGAGCTTCTGGAGATTTAGCTCCTTTGGCACATTTATCTTTACCTTTAATTGGAGAAGGAATTGTGTTGTTTGAAGGAAAAAAAGTAGCTTCTGCTGAAGTTTTAAAGCACTTTAACTGGGAACCGATTGTTTTGCAATCTAAAGAAGGCTTGGCTTTATTGAACGGAACGCAGTTTATGAGTGCTTATGGAGCTCATATTTTAATTAAAGCTTATAAATATTTGTATTTGGCAGACTTAATCGGAACTATTTCTCTAGAAGGTTTTGATGGAAGAATCGAACCATTTAATGAATTGATACATTATATACGTCCACACAAAGGACAAATCGTAACGGCACAGCGAATTACTGAATTCTTAGAAGGAAGCGAAATTATTGCTCAAGAAAAGAAACACGTTCAAGATCCGTATTCTTTCCGTTGCATGCCACAAGTTCATGGCGCTTCAAAAGATGCGATTGATTACGTTCGTAAAGTATTCAAAACAGAAATCAACTCTGTTACAGATAACCCTAATATATTTATAGAAGCCGATCAGATTATTTCGGGAGGGAATTTCCACGGACAGCCTTTGGCTTTAGCTTTGGATTTTATGGCAATTGCTTTAGCTGAATTAGGAAGTATTTCTGAAAGAAGAACCTATCAGTTAATTTCAGGTTTGCGTAATCTTCCAGCGTTCTTAGTTGATAATCCGGGGTTAAATTCAGGATTTATGATTCCGCAATATACTGCTGCAAGTATTGCAAGCCAGAACAAGCAATTGGCGACTCCAGCGAGTATTGATAGTATTGTTTCAAGTAATGGTCAGGAAGATCACGTGAGCATGGGAGCCAACGGAGCTACAAAAGCCTTACGAATTTTAGATAATTTAGAGCGTATTTTAGCAATCGAATTATTGAATGCTTCTCAGGCAATTGCTTACAGAGAGCCTCTAAAATCAAGTGATTTTATCGAAATGTTCTTAAGCAGTTATAGAGAAGTTGTGCCTTTGGTAAAAGAAGACAGAATCTTACATAATGACATAGAAAACACGGTGTTATTCCTTGAGAGTTTCCAAATAGAAAACGATTTGTTAACAATGGCTTAACATTGCAAAATATTATTGAAGTAATTTTGCACTATCAAAAATAAAACAATGTCAATAAACAGTATTTTCCAATTTTTAGTGCCGAAAGACAAAAAATTCTTTCCACTTTTTGAAGAAGCTTCAAGCAATTTAATTGAATTAGCTTCTAACTTACACGAAGCTGTAAATTTACCATTAAAAGAAAGAGAAATTCTTTTTCAAAAGATTGACGAATTAGAACAAAAAGGAGAAGACATTACACGTCAGACTAACCTTGAGTTAAGCAGAAACTTTATTACTCCATTTGATAGAGAAGATATTCACACGTTAATTACTTCAATTGACAACGTTGCAGATTACCTTCATGGTGCATCTAGCCGTATGAGATTGTATCAAGTTGATAAGATTACAAAATCTATCAGAAAGATGACAGAAATCAACCTTGAAGCTTGTCAAAACATTGACAGTGCAGTAAAAGAGTTGAGAAACTTACAGAACTTTAAAGTTATTAAAGATGCTTGTGCTAGAATTAACAAACTAGAAAACAAGTCTGATAACGTATATAACAAAGCAGTTTTTGAAATTTTTGAAAACGAAACAGACGCTAAAAATATCATTAAATATAAAGAGGTGTTATCTGTTTTAGAATCAGCAACAGACAAATGTAAGAGTGTTGCGAACATACTAGAATCTATTTCTGTAAAACATTCTTAATTCAATTTTTCAATCTGAAGTTATAATCTTATGACTATACTTATATTAATTATAGTACTTGCCTTAATTTTTGATTACATCAATGGTTTTCATGATGCGGCAAATGCTATAGCGACAGTTGTTGCGACAAAGGTTTTAACGCCTTTTCAGGCAGTGCTTTGGGCAGCATTTTTCAACTTTCTGGCTTATTGGGTTTTTGGATTCGGTGTTGCAGATACTGTTGCTAAAACAGCAGATACAATGCAAATTGACCTAGTTGTAATTTTAGCAGGTGTAATTGCTGCAATATGCTGGAATTTATTGACTTGGTGGTTAGGAATTCCTTCAAGTTCTTCTCATACTCTTATCGGTGGTTTTGCGGGTGCGGCGGTAGCGCATGCTATTGCAATTCATGGTTTTTCAGGCTATGTTGGAGCGGACGGAACTACACATCACTGGTACAATATAGTGAGTTGGTATAAGGCTGGAAAAGATGGTGGAATGCCTTCGGGAGTTCTTATTATTATTGCTTTTATTGTTCTCGCACCACTATTAGGAGCTTTAGCATCTTATTTGATTTCGATTTGGCTGTTAAATGCTTCACGTAAAAGTATTGGCCCAAAAATATTTACAATAGCTTTAATGATTGCAACTATTTGGTTCGTTTACGTACAAATGATTCCTTATGAAGAAATTATAAAAGACGGACATAAACCTCGTTTTGCTTCTTCAGTTTTTTGGAGTGTAGCATTAGAGCCTCATAATATTAAATGGCTTTTGGTTGCATTTATCGTATTAACGGTAAGTGGCTTTTGTTTGATTTTTAGTAGTTTGAATCTTCATCAGGCAGATGCGGCCTTAAAGAAAATGCAATTATTATCTTCTGCTGCTTTTAGTTTAGGGCACGGAGGAAATGATTCTCAAAAAGTAATGGGTATTATTGCGGCAGCGGTAGTTGTTTATATTAATACAAATCCTGGTGTTCATATGGATCCTTGGTTAGATGTGGTTCTTCCTTCTGAAGATGGCGCTTTTAAAATGCCACCTTGGATTCCATTAGCTTGTTATTCTGCGATTGCAGCAGGAACTTTGAGTGGTGGATGGAAAATTGTGAAAACAATGGGATCTAAAATTACCAAAGTAAGTTCGTTTGAAGGAGTTGCAGCAGAAACTGCAGGAGCTTTGACGCTTTACTTTACAGAGCACTTAAAAATTCCAGTAAGTACAACACACACTATTACAGGATCTATTATTGGTGTTGGATTAACAAAACGTGTTTCTGCCGTTAGATGGGGAGTTACAGTAAGTTTAATCTGGGCATGGATCTTAACTATTCCAATTTCAGCAATTTTGGCAGGTTTGGTTTATTTTGTACTAAGCGTATTTATTTAAATTGTAAAATGAATTTTGTAAAATGTGAGAAGTAAATCACATTTTGTTACTATAGAAAACCGATTTCAAATTTGAAATCGGTTTTTTTATGCTAGAAATTTAATTTCAAAAATGTCTTATAATAATATTTTAAAAGCTTTTAAAGGATTTTTATATTCACCAATCAAATGAACTTTGCAAAATATTTGATTATTTATTTAATAGCATAAAAAAACATAATGAAAAATATTTTTGAGAAGCCAATCATTTTTAATGGGTTGGGTGGGAAGGCAGTTTTGATTTACGGAGATTATATTATTGGAAATGTTTTAAAAGAAAGCACTGATGCTATAATTGATAAAATCCGTAAGGAATTATTTAATCCATCTGAATTTGATTCTTTGTTAGAAATAAATAATATAGATAAATATGAATTTGAGCCTGGAATTGATTCATATATTTTATTTACAGTTGCAAAAAACGGAGCTACAGCAGATATAAAAATTGAATTTCAAAATGTAGTGGTGGCAGAAAAAGCTGAAAAATCAATACAAAATCAATTTAAACAATTAGGCTTTAAAAGAGAAGAAGTAAAGCTAACAGCAATGCAGGCAGCTGCATCACCAGCAAAAACTACTTTAGGAATAGCTATTATTGGTGCACTTCTAACGGGATATGTATACAGTCAGCAAGGGCAGGAATTGACTAATACAAGGACTAAAGCCTTTGTTAAACTATTTTATGCGTTGTCACAATCTGTTGGCTATATGCCTTTTTTAATAGGTACTGTTGTGCTTGTTGTAATCTGTTTGTTCTGGGTAGTTAAAAGAATGGCAAATCCTCATTTTAAAGTTGTGGTTGTGAAATATTAATATATATGCCTTTTAAATAATTGTTCTTTAGAGCTGTTTTTCGTTTTTGAAATCAGCTCTTTTTTTGTTGGAAGAGAATTGGATAAATGTCTTAAACTGAAAGTTTAAAAACTTTTCAGGGTAATTATTGGAGGCTATTAAAAAGACCTTTGCAAAAAATATTAGTTACCAATTAACAATAGTTTTTAGAAATTAAAATTAGAAACATGAAAACAATTTTTGACAAACCATTCATTTTTGAAGGAGATGATAATAAAGTAGTATTAATGTATTCAAAATATATTATTAGTGATATTACTAAAGATATTGCAGAACAGGCAGTTGAAAGAATTGACCAGGAATTATTTAAAATAGAAGACTTTGAATCAGTTATCAATGCAGAAGATGTTTTTGAATATGAATTTGAGCGTGATTTTGATTCTATGATAATGTTCAGCATTCGCAAAAACGGTAAAGAGGATTATAAGAATATTGAATTTAAAGATCCTGAAACTACAAAAGAGGCAGAAGAAGTTTTTAAAGAACATTTTAAAGAATTAGGTTTTTTACGAAAAATTGAACAGTTATCTGCAGGACAGGCTGCAATAATTCCATTATTTGCAACAGCAGTTGTAGCTGCTTTGGGAGCATTTCTTACCATTTTTGCTTATTATATGGAAGATTATGTACCAGAGAGAACTAAAGTAGTAAAATGGTATGTATTTATACTGTATAAAATATCACAGACTGTTGGATATATTCCATTTTTAGTTTTATCAGTTGTTTTGGTAGCTACTTGTTTGTTTTGGACTTTCAAAAGACTGAAAAATCCACCAGTTAAAATTAGTGCTGTTAAATAAGAGATTTTTAATAGGATAGTTATGTTTTTTAATAAAGGCTGATTTCAATTTGAAATCGGCTTTTTTTAATTTTGTAATTGACTGAATTAATTATTTTGAAACTTATATATTTTTTTTTAAAGTCTATTTTTTTTTGTAAATCAAAACTTCTGCAAATTCTTATGGTTATGTTTGCGCTTATAATGCGTTTGTTTTAATTTGTTTTGATCTTCCGAAATAATACTTATTGTTCCATCGATTTCTAGCATGGCTAGTTTTACATTTTTAAAGAATTCAACTCCATGTTCTCGCATGGCTTCTTTTAATTCTTCGTCAGAAATATCTAATTTACTTAAAGCTTTAAAGTCTAATTTTCCGTCATGAATTAATATTTCTGGTTTGTCAAGCAATAAATTGCCAAGAGTTTTATAGTGATGCGTTAGTTTTTTAATGACAAAGTTTATTACAAATAAAACTAAAGCGGCGACTAATCCCCCAACGAGGCTTGTATCAGGACCAACCATTGCATTCTGAACAGAGTTGCTGATTAATAAAATAAGAATAATATCAGCGGTATTTAATTGAGAAAGTTCTTTTTTGCCAAAGATTCTTAAAGCAATTGTCATGAAAAAATAAACGGCAACACTTCGTATAATAATATCTAAATAAGGAAAATGCATGTTTTTTTATTTTAAAGTTAAATAAAAAAGCTTTGCCAAAGCTGTAAACTTTGACAAAGCTGCTAAATTATTTATACGATATAAAGTTAAAATGAACTTAACTAAGTTTAAAATTCTTTTCAATTGCTTTAATCATTTCTCCGGCAACATCTTTATTTGTTGCGCCTTCAATTCCTTCAAGACCAGGAGATGAATTCACTTCCAATAATAAAGGACCTTTAGAAGAACGGATAATATCAACACCAGCTACTTTTAAGTCCATTGCTTTTGCTGCTTTAATCGCGATCTTTTTCTCTTCAGGAGTTACTTTGATGACAGATGCAGTTCCTCCAAGGTGAATATTGGCTCTAAATTCACCAGGCATAGCTTCACGCTGAATAGCTGCAACTACTTTTCCGTCAATTACAAAACAACGAATGTCTTTTCCGTTGGCTTCTTTAATGAATTCTTGAACTAAGATGTTGGCATTTAAACTTTTGAAAGCATTGATAACACTTTCTGCCGCTTTTTTAGTTTCGGCTAAAACAACACCTTTTCCTTGTGTTCCTTCTAATAATTTTACAATTAGAGGTGAACCGCCTACCATTTTAATTAAGTTGTCCGTATCAAGCGGAGAATTAGCAAATCCTGTAGTTGGAATATCAATTCCACTGTTCAAAAGAAGCTGTAATGAATATAATTTATCTCTAGATTGTGTAATGGCTGTGGCTGAATTTAAAACAAAAACTTTCAAAGCCTCAAACTGACGTGTCAACGCGCAACCGTAAAAAGTGATACTCGGACGAATTCTTGGAATAATAGCGTCAAATTCGTTTAGGATTTTTCCGCCTCTGTAATGAATTTCAGGCTTTTTGGCATCCAGTTTCATGTAGCATTCCTTGATGTTAAGGAAATGCATTTCGTGACCGCGCATTTCGCCAGCTTCCATGATTCTTTTATTGCTATACAATTCGGGATTGCTGGCTAAAAGACCAATTCGTAAGCCTGTTTTTGCTTTTTCTGAATTTTGGTATAATTCTTTTAAAGTTTCGGCTGTAGGCTGTCCTAAAAGGTATTTTTGTTCTGGGTCGACTAAAACTCTTCCGCTCATCGCTTCACGTCCTAAAAGCATTCTAAACCCCATAGAATCGCGATTGGTTAAAGTCATTTCGATTGGCCATTTCGCATCACCAATTTTTAAGCTGGTTTGAATGACATAACGGTGTTCTCTAAAACCACTTGAACTTTTTACAATTCTTTTGTCGACAAGTGGTGCTTCGCAATGAATAACAGTTTTAATATTATTCTGAATTGGATTAATATCGAATTTGACCCAATTGGCATCATTTTTTATAAAAGGAGCTATGTTTATAGCGTGCATTGCCGAAGTTTTAGCGCCAGAATCCACACGAGCCTTGATTGTCGGGATTCCTAGTTCTGGAAATGAGCACCATTCTTCGCTGCCTAAAATGACTTTGTTTTGAAGCATAAATTGTTTTTTAATTATGAATTTAAATTCAAAAATAGCTATTTGCTTTTACTAAAGATAGTGATTTTTAATAAAAAAAATACCCGTTATGTTATGAAAACGTAACGGGCATATTATGTGTGTTATAATTTTTTAACTAATTTATTGATTAGTCGGCTCTTCAGCTTTATGTATTTCTACTGACAATTCTTGTGAATCGTCTTTTAGATCCATCATGATTTCATCGCCTGAATGAATTTTCGAAGTGATGATTTCTTCTGCTAATAAATCTTCAACATATTTCTGAATTGCTCTTTTAAGCGGTCTTGCTCCAAATTGTTTGTCAAAACCTTTTTCAGCGATAAATGCTTTTGCTTTATCAGTTAAGCTTAATTTGTAACCTAGTTCTGCAATTCGAGAGTAAAGTTTTTTCAATTCGATTTCGATAATCAAATCGATATCAGCTTTTTCTAATGCATTAAATACAATTACGTCATCAATTCTGTTTAAGAATTCAGGAGCAAAAGTTTTCTTCAAAGCGTTCTCGATAATGCTTTTTGAGTTTTCATCGGCTTGAGCTGTTCTTGCAGCAGTTCCGAATCCAACACCTTGTCCGAAATCTTTCAACTGACGAGCACCAACGTTTGAAGTCATGATAATGATTGTGTTTTTAAAGTCGATTTTGCGACCTAAACTATCAGTCAAATATCCATCATCTAAAACTTGAAGCATCATATTGAATACATCTGGATGCGCTTTTTCGATCTCATCTAAAAGAACTACACAGTATGGTTTTCTACGAACTTTTTCAGTCAATTGACCACCTTCTTCGTATCCGACGTATCCTGGAGGCGCTCCAACTAAACGAGAAATCGCAAATTTCTCCATGTATTCACTCATATCGATACGAACTAAAGCATCTTCAGAATCAAATAATTCTTTTGCTAATACTTTAGCCAATTGTGTTTTACCAACCCCAGTCTGACCTAAGAAAATGAATGAACCAATTGGTTTGTTCGGATCTTTAAGTCCAGCTCTGTTACGTTGGATAGAACGAGCAATTTTTAAAACAGCTTCATTTTGCCCAATTACTTTGTTCTGAATCAATTCAGGTAATTGAGCTAGTTTGTTGCTTTCTGTTTGTGCAATTCTGTTTACAGGAATTCCAGTCATCATCGAAACAACATCAGCTACGTTATCTTCTGTAACTTCAATTCTGTTGTTTTTAGAATCTTCTTCCCATTGTTCTTGTGCTAAAGCAAGATCTTTTTCGATACGTTTTTCATCATCGCGAAGTTTGGCTGCTTCTTCATATTTTTGTTTTTTAACAACCATATTTTTCATTTCGCGAACTTCTTCCAACTGACGTTCTAAATCCAAAATTTGTTTCGGAACATCGATGTTAGTAATGTGCACACGTGAACCAGCTTCGTCCATTGCATCGATAGCTTTGTCTGGTAAGAAACGCTCAGACATATATCTGTTTGTTAACTTAACGCAGGCTTCGATAGCTTCCGGAGTATAAGTTACGTTGTGGTGGTCTTCGTATTTGTCTTTTACGTTGTTCAAAATCGCAATTGTTTCTTCAACAGAAGTTGGTTCAACAATTACTTTTTGGAAACGTCTTTCTAAAGCACCATCTTTTTCAATATACTGTCTGTACTCATCAAGAGTCGTAGCACCAATACATTGAATTTCTCCTCTAGCTAAAGCAGGTTTGAACATGTTTGAAGCATCAAGTGAACCTGTTGCTCCACCAGCGCCTACAATAGTGTGGATTTCGTCAATAAAAAGAATAATATCGTCGTTTTTCTCAAGCTCGTTCATTACAGCTTTCATTCTTTCTTCAAATTGTCCTCTGTATTTTGTTCCTGCAACTAAACTTGCAAGATCAAGAGTTACAACACGTTTGTGGAAAAGAATACGAGATACTTTCTTTTGGATAATACGTAGAGCAAGTCCTTCTGCAATAGCAGATTTACCAACTCCAGGCTCTCCAATAAGAAGCGGATTGTTCTTTTTTCTTCGGCTTAAAATTTGCGATACACGCTCAATTTCTTTTTCTCGTCCTACAACTGGATCTAATTTCCCTTCTTCAGCCATTTCTGTTAAATCTCTCCCAAAATTATCTAAAACTGGAGTCTTAGATTTTTTGTTTGACTTATTGGCGGGATTATTAAAGCTGCTTTCTTTCAGACTGTCATCTTGTCCTGAATCATCATTATACGATTCGTTTCTTGGCAAGTTTTCTAAGAATTCTTCTTCGTTTGGAGTCATATTTAAATACTGTTCTTTAGCTACGTCATAATCTATTTTTAGTTTATTCAATAGCTTGGTTGTTGGATCGTTTTCGTTTCTCAAGATACATAACAGCAGATGAGCGGTGCTAATTGATGAACTTTGAAATACTTTTGCTTCAAGAAAAGTGGTCTTCAGGGCTCTTTCGGCCTGTCGGGTAAGATGAAGGTTTTTCTTTTCTGCATTTACTTCAACGCTCAGGTTAGCAGGGCTAAGTACTTCTACTTTTCTGCGTAAATGATCTAAATCGACAGCTAGGTTATTAAGTATATGAATAGCTTTTCCGTTACCATCTCTTAAAATACCTAGCATAAGATGTTCTGTACCAATAAAGTCGTGGCCCAATCTAAGAGCTTCTTCCTTACTGTACGTAATTACATCTTTTACTCTTGGTGAAAAATTATCATCCATAATATATAATTGGTATTGTAAATTTAGTGAATTACAGTTTTAAAAACAAAAACCGTACCTTCAAGAACTACTGTCAGCTAATAGACGAAAAAAAAGACAATAAAAGCGTTAAAAAACGCTTAATTTATTAACTAAAACTAAAAATAAAGTTGTTAATAAATCATTTAAATAAGTGTAAGGAAATAGCTGAAAAAATTTTAAAAAAACGTATCTTGGCACGCTTTGAAACTAATATAATTATTTAATATAACAACTTATGTCTGAAGGAGAAAAGTTAATTCCTATTAACATAGAGGATGAAATGAAGTCAGCTTACATCGATTATTCGATGTCAGTAATTGTATCGAGAGCACTTCCTGATGTTAGAGATGGCTTGAAACCAGTACATCGAAGAGTTCTTTACGGAATGTATGATTTAGGTGTAACATCAAGATCTGCCCACAAAAAGTCTGCGAGAATTGTAGGGGAGGTTCTGGGTAAGTATCACCCGCATGGAGATACCTCTGTTTATGACGCAATGGTGCGTATGGCGCAGGAGTGGAGTATGCGTTATTTATTAGTTGATGGTCAAGGTAACTTTGGTTCTGTCGATGGTGACAGTCCTGCAGCAATGCGTTATACTGAGGCTAGAATGCGCAAAATTTCTGAGGAAATTATGGCAGATATCGAAAAAGAAACAGTTGATTTTCAATTAAACTTTGACGATACAATATATGAGCCAAAAGTAATGCCAACAAGAGTTCCTACTTTGTTAGTAAACGGAGCTACAGGTATTGCGGTTGGTATGGCGACAAACATGCCGCCACACAATTTAACTGAAGTTATCAATGGTACTTTGGCGTATCTTGATAATAATGATATAGAAGTAGACGAATTAATGACTCATATCAAGGCTCCTGATTTTCCAACTGGAGGTATCATTTATGGGTATGAAGGTGTTCGTGAAGCTTTTAAAACTGGTAGAGGGCGTATTGTAATGCGTGCTAAAGTTGGTTTTGAAGAAGTTGATGGTAGAGAATGCATTATCGTTACTGAGATTCCATATCAAGTTAACAAAGCCGAAATGATCAAACGTACGGCTGATTTAGTTAACGAGAAAAAAATCGAAGGTATTGCCAATATTCGCGATGAGTCGGATAGAAGCGGTATGCGCATCGTTTATATCTTGAAACGCGATGCTACGCCAAACGTAGTTTTAAATACCTTATATAAATACACTCAATTGCAATCTTCTTTCAGTGTAAATAATATTGCACTTGTAAAAGGACGTCCTCAATTGTTGAATCTAAAAGATATGATTCACTATTTTATTGAGCACCGTCATGATGTAGTAGTGAGAAGAACGCAGTTTGAATTGCGTAAAGCAGAAGAAAGAGCGCATATCTTAGAAGGATTAATTATTGCTTCTGATAATATTGACGAAGTTATTGCGTTAATTAGAGGGTCTAAAAATACAGACGAAGCAAGAGAGAAATTAATCGAAAGATTTAAATTATCAGATATTCAGGCTCGTGCAATTGTTGAGATGCGTTTACGTCAGTTAACAGGTCTGGAGCAAGATAAATTAAGAGCTGAGTTTGATGAATTGATGAAGTTAATCGAGCACTTAAAAGCTTTATTAGCAGATGTTAATTTAAGAATTGATTTGATTAAAGAAGAGCTTACCGAAATTCGTGATAAATATGGTGACGAAAGACGTTCTCAAATTGAATATTCTGGTGGTGATGTAAGTATTGAAGATTTAATTGCTGACGAAAATGTGGTTATTACCATTTCGCATGCAGGTTATATCAAACGTACAAACCTATCTGAGTACAAAACACAAAATAGAGGTGGAGTTGGACAGAAGAGTGCCGGAACAAGAGATCAGGATTTCTTAGAACATATGTTTGTGGCGACAAATCACCAATATATGATGTTCTTTACACAAAAAGGAAAATGTTTCTGGATGCGTGTTTACGAAATTCCGGAAGGAAGCAAAACTGCAAAAGGTAGAGCAATTCAGAACTTGGTAAATATTGAAAGTGATGATAAAGTAAAAGCTTTCATTTGTACACAAGATTTAAAAGATAAAGATTATATCAATACGCATAATCTTGTAATGGTGACGAAAAAAGGTCAGGTGAAGAAAACTTCTTTGGAGAAATATTCTAAACCAAGAGCTAATGGAGTTGCCGCTATTACAATTAAAGAAGGTGATGAATTAATTGGAGCTCAATTAACAAATGGAGAAAGCCAAATCATCTTAGCAGTTAAATCTGGAAAATTAGTTCGTTTTGAGGAAACTAAAACACGTCCGATGGGAAGAACAGCTTCTGGAGTTCGTGGTATTACATTAAAAGATGATACTGATGAAGTAATTGGAATGGTTACTGTAGATAAAAATGATATTTCTACTTCGCAAATTCTTGTTGTGACAGAAAATGGATACGGAAAACGTACTAAATTGGTTGACGACGACGGAGAAGATGTGTACAGAATTACAAACCGTGGAGGTAAAGGGGTTAAAACACTTAATATCACAGATAAAACTGGTAAACTGATCTCGATCAACGCTGTTACTGATGCAGACGACTTAATGATTATCAATAAATCTGGATTGACTATTAGAATGGCAATCGAAGATTTACGTGTTATGGGACGTGCAACTCAAGGTGTTAGATTGATTAACCTTAAAGGTAAAGATTCTATTGCTGCTGTTACGACCGTAATGAAAGATGATGCAGAAGAAGTAGAGTTAGATGAAGACGGAAACGTAATCGAGTCTACAATCGAAAGAATTAAACCTGATCTGGAAGTTTTAGAAGATGACGGAACTGTTGAAGAAGAAGATGATTCTGATGATGAAGTAGAAGATGAAGCGGAGGATGCAGAAGATGAAGAGTCTGAAGAGTAATTAAAAAACAAAAAATTAAATACAACAAATAAATATCAATATGAAAAGTAAATATGTAATACTGGCGTCAGCATTAATGATCTCCGTAGCTACTTTTGCTCAAAAAGATCAGATTAAAAACGCTGAGAAAGCATTAAAAGGTGGTGATGCTCAAGGAGCTTTGACACAATTAAAAGATGCAGAGAACTTAATTGTAAATGCAAAAGATACTGAGCAGGCTCAATATTATTTCGTTCAGGGAAATGCTTATTTAGAGTTGGCTAACAAAAAAGTTGAAGAAAGTAAAAACTTATCTGCTGCTGCTGAGAGCTATAAAAAATTAATTGAAGTTGAAAAAACTTCAGGAAAACAAAAATATTCAACTCAAGCCGCTGCATCAATTACTAGCATTAAAGGTTTATTGATTAACTCTGCAATTGCTGATACTCAATCAAACAAAAATGTTGAAGGAGCTAAGAAATTATACGATGCTTATGCTTTAGATAAGAAAGATACAATCAACTTGTACTATGCTGCTTCTACAGCTGTAAATGCACAAGATTTTGATCTTGCTTTGCCAATGTATGAAGAGTTGAAAAAACTAAACTATTCTGGAAAAGGAACAATGTATACAGCTGTAAACAAAGCTTCTGGAAATGATGATAGTTTTGCAAATGCTAAAGAAAGAGATATGGCTGTTAAATTAGGTACTCACGAAAAACCTAAAACAGAAGCAATTCCTTCTAAAAGAGGTGAAATCTACAAAAACTTAGCATTAATCTTAGTTCAAAAAGGACGTACAGAAGATGCTAAAAAAGCAATCGCTGATGCTAGAAAAGCAAATCCAGATGATACTTCTCTAATCTTAACAGAGGCTAATTTATATCTAGAAACTAAAGACTTTGATATGTACAAAAAATTAGTTGGTGAAGCTTTAGAGAAAGATCCAAACAATGCTGATTTAGTATTCAATTTAGGAGTAATTAGTTCTGGTGCTAAAAATAATGCTGATGCAGAAAAATATTATTTAAGAGCTATCGAAATCAATCCTAATTACACAAATGCTTACTTAAACCTTGCGGCATTAAAGTTAGAAGCAGAGAAACCAATCATTGACGAAATGAACAAATTAGGTACTTCTGCTAAAGACATGAAACGTTACGATGTTTTAAAAGCACAAAGAGAAAGTGTTTTCAAAGGTGTAATTCCTTACCTTAAAAAAGCAAACGAATTAGATCCTAAAAACGAAGATGTTTCTAAAACATTGTTAGGGGTTTACAGTGCTCTAGAAATGACTGCAGAAGCAAAAGCTTTAAAAGCAAAAATGTAATTATATATAAAAAAAACCATCCACTAAACGGATGGTTTTTTTTATATATAATTTTTCTAGCTTATTAACTCCGCAGATAAAGTAATAGTTGTATTTAATAATTTTGAAATCGGACAGATTTCTTTTGCTTTCGCAGCTGTTGAAGCAAATTCCTCAGCAGAAATTGATGGAACTTTTCCTTTTAAATCTAAATGAATTAAAGTAATTGTTCCGTCTTCAAAAGTTACTGTAGCTTCTGTGGTTAAATCATCTGCAGTAAAACCAGCTTCATTCAGTAAAAAGCTTAATTGCATTGTAAAACAGCCAGAATGTGCCGCAGCAACTAGTTCTTCAGGATTTGTTCCCACGCCATCAGCAAATCTGGTTTTGAAAGACAGTTGAGCGTTATCTAAAGTTGTACTTTGTGTACTAATAGTTCCTTTTCCTTCCATGCCAGTTCCTTTCCAGTTGGCGTGTGCTTTTCTTGTAAATTTCATAGTTTTCTTATTTAAAAATTAGTATTAAATGTTATTTGTTTGATTGCCTAATAATAGATGTAACTCAAATATAATCAATATTTTGCAGAATAGTTTTATGAAATTTAATGGGAATGTTAAGTTTTAGGTTTTTGTGTAAAGTTAGATTGTGTTTTTTAAAGCAAAGAACGCTAAGGGTTTGCGCAAAGGTTGCATTTTTTTATTTTTATTTTCTTATAATAAAGTTCGAAAAGTTATCTCTGAACAAAGTTTTACGAACTTATATTTTAAATTAGATCTTTGCGGGCTTTGCATTAAAAAAAAAACACAAAAAAAAGTGTAACGATTTCTCATTACACTTTAATATTTTTAGAATTCATCTACAATTATTCTTGTCCCAAGTTTCGAAGTTGTTTCAATTTATCTTTCCATACTTCAAGACTTTCTTTGTGAATGGCGATGTTTTTGCGAACCTCCGTTACAATAGAATTTTCCTTTTTCGCATTTTTAGTATTGGTAAAGAATTGAATATTATTTTCTAATTGGAAAATTTCATTCTGAACTTCTTCAATTTTACGCATAATAAAGATTTTTTCATTGTCTAATTTACGCGTGTCATTGCTATCAGATAATGAATCAATGCGGTTTGCAAAACGCATCATTTCAGATTCTTTTTTGCTAAGACTTAATTTTTCAAAAAGAGCATCTAGGATTTTATTGAATTTTCCTTCGATATGTCTTCTTGAAAAAGGAACTTTTCCAAATCCTTTCCAAGTTTCAATATGTGCTTTTATAGCATCTAAATCAGTTTTATGGTCTCCAGTTAATTGGAAAGCTCTTAAAGTATCTAAATATGCTTTTTTGTTGTCAAAAGCTGCTACTTCTTCGCTATTTTCTTCCGATTTATGTTCTTTTAATTTATCGAAATAATGGTTGCAAGCATCCTTAAATTCTTTCCAGATTTTATCGGAATATTTTTTAGGAACGTGTCCAATTTGTTTCCACTCTTCCTGAATTTGTTTCATTACAGGTGTTGTAGAAGTAAAATCGGTACTTTCCTGTAATTCTTTTGCTTTAGCAACAAGAGCCAGTTTTTTATTTAGATTATCGTTTTGATCTTTTTTAATATCCTTATAGAAAGAGTTTTTAAAAGCATTGAAGTTTCTAACAGCGGTTTTAAATGCAGCCCATGTTTCTTCATTTACTTCAGATGGTACTTTTCCAGCTGCGAAAAATTCATTTCTTAAATCTTCTACTTTTTGAATTTGAACAAGCCATTGTGAATGAGAATTTACTTTTTCACTTCCAAGAGTCTCGATTTTAGCTATAATTTCTTTTTTAACTTCAAGATTTTTGTGCTCGTTTGCTCTTTGGTTTTCAAATAAAAGCTCTCTTTTATCGTGGATTTTTTTAGTTAATTCGCTAAACTGATTCCAAATGGCATCACGATGCTCTTTAGAAACAGGTCCGATTTCTTCTTTCCAGATTCTGTGCAAATCTTGTAATTCACGGAAAGATTTGTTTACATCCGCTTCATTTACTAATTCCTCAACGCGAGCTATAATTTTTTGCTTTAGCTCTAAGTTGTGTTTAAAGTCTAAATCTCTAGCCTCGCGGTCTAAATGCAGATAATCGTAGAAGTTCTCTACATGGAAATGGTAGTTGTTCCAAACGTGATTGTATTTGTCTTTTGGAATTGCTCCAGCATTTTTCCATCTTTCTCTTAATTCATTAAAATGTTTAAGAGTATCTTTTATATTTTCTTGCGGATTGATTAACTCCTTTAATTCTTCAACAATAGCCAGACGAGTATCTAAATTGGTTTTTAAATTGGTCTGTAAATGTTTAAAATGAGAATTTCTTTTCTCTCTAAAAACATTATAATATTCGTCAAATTTTGATTTTAATGGAAGATGATATTCAAACTCTTCATTAGGATCTTGATTAGAAGCTAAAAATTCTTCTTTTTTTTCCTCTATAAGATGATGATATTGCAACAAGAAAGCTTTTTTGATTTCTTCAATATGATCCTTTACAGACATTACTTTGTCTATATTAACCAGTTTTTTAAGTTCATCAACAAGAGCGTCTAGAGAGAATGTATTGTAATCTTGCATAGGAATGTCATGACGTTCCTTTAGCGTTTCGTCTTCGCTTTCAGCAGCGTTCGAATTAGTAATAACATCTAATGCTTCTTGATGAGCATCTTCTTGTTTTGATGATTCATTTTCAGTTTCTGAGACCAAGTCAGTACTTGGAGTTTCAGAATCTGAGATTTCAATTGCATCATTTGCTACAGAATCATTTATTTCGATTCCAGATTTTCCGTCTGCTTCTTGCAGGTTATCATTCTTTTCTTCTAACATCTTAAAAATGTATAAGGTTTTGGTTTAAACAGTGCGAAAGATAGTAAAGGTGTTTCTAAATACAAAATAAATCCTTTGTTTATACGCTAATTTGCGATGAAATTCTTATTGTTTGATTCAATTTAGCAGTATGATATATTAATTTTTGTTGTTTTAATTGATAAGATAGAAATAATGTTTTTTACGATTTTTCAATGAAAAAACAAATGAATCATAAAAAAGCGACGCAAATTCAGCATTTGGCTTTAAATTAAAACAAAACCAAAAGGCCAACTTCTACACCAAAATTATATGATTTTTCTCCGCCAAAAGCTACGCTGGGGTGTACATAAACTAGATTTGTTGGGGTTATTTTTCGACCAAACTCCATAAAAGCATTATTCTGGAAACCATCTAGAACGTAATTGTATCTAAAAGCTACATCTGTAGCAATCCAATTTTTACCAAAAAACCATAATAAGTTGTTTTCTAACAGGGTTACGCTGACATCGCTTCGGTTGCTTGATCCTGCAAAACTTTGGGAATGTTCAACAGTCGCAAGCCATAAGAATTTCTTTTGATTGAAGTATTTTGCAAAAATACCAGCTGGAATTACTACCCATTTACCTGTGCCAAAACTTGGATCTACGGCAGAATTTGAAATGATACGAGTTCTAAGGCCAATCCCGCTAGTTTTTTTAAAATAGGGGATAAAACTCAATCCAGCACCTACATCACCAAGTCCAGTTTGGTTTATAGAATTGGAGTTGGTTGATATTAAAGGCAAATCAAACCTCAGATTCCAGGCTTTGTTGCCTATTGGCTGTAAAACACGTAAATTGGTAGTGTTATAAGAGCCATTCTTGGTGTCTAAATACTCATTGTATAATAAAATAGTCTGAAGAAAGTAATGATATCGAGGCTCAGCAAATGGACTATTGCTTCTGTCTATATCTTCGTCTTGGGCTGATGCAAGAACTGTAATAAGAAAAAAAATGCTAAAGTAAAGTAATTGTTTCTTCATAACTGTCTGCAAATGAGTAGACTAATTTACGAAAATTACTTTAACATTTTAATTTTTATTTGTTCCAGATTTTCCAAGCTTTTTCAGCCTGAAAAATAAGCATATTGTGTCCATTTTTAATTACAGCGCCTTTTTCTTTTGCTTTTCGTAAGAAAGTGGTTTCTGCAGGATTATAGATTAAATCGTAAGCAATATGTTTTTCTGTAAAAAACTCATAAGGCAAATTCGGACAAGCTTCAACATTCGGACTTGTTCCAACTGGTGTACAATTAATTATAATTTGAAAATTATCAAAAGTAGTAGCGTTTATCAAATCATAATCAATAATGTTTTCTTTTGCTTCTCTAGAAACAAAAGTGTACGGAATATCCAATTCGTCCAAAGCAAAAGCAACACCTTTAGAAGCGCCACCTGTTCCCAAAATAAGAGCTTTTTTATGATGAGGCTCCAATAGTGGTTTTAAAGACTTTTTAAATCCGTAATAATCGGTATTATATCCTTTTAACTTACCGCTTTTGGTAAATTTAATAGTATTCACGGCGCCAATTAGAGCGGCTTTTTTTGATAGTTTATCTAAGAAAGGAATAACTTGTTCTTTGTACGGAATCGTAACATTTAATCCTTTTAAATCAGGATTGTTTTTTATTAATTCTGTGAAGTAATTAATCTCAGAAATGTCAAAATTCTCATAGCTGTTACCAGCAAAAACTTCATTATTAAATTTCTCTGTAAAATAACCTTTTGAAAAAGAGTAGCTTATGTTGCGTCCCAATAATCCAAAACGTCTTCTTAATAAAATATCAACCATTCTTATTTACGATGTTTTTCTATATAATTTTTTACTGTTTTTTTTGTCCAAACTACTGGAAACAAATCTTCTATTAAGATATAATTGTCAAAGTTTAGACGTAAACCATTGCTTAAATGGAATTTAGCTTTTGTGTTGTCTTGAATCATAAAATATAATCCAGCCAAACGGTATTCGATTTCGTTTTCTTCAGGGAAATATTCTGTCGCTTGCAATAAAGTTTGGATAGCCGTTTCAAACTCTCCCAAAAACTGAAGAATATCAACCCAAAATAACCAAGTATCTAAAGCATAATCTCCAAATTCAACCGCTTTTCTGAAACCAAATTCAGCTTCTTCAAAAAAGTTCATCTGTTTGTTGATTGTGGCATATCTTTTCCAATACAAACGATTTTGATTGTCGATCGCCAAGGCTTTATTTACAAAAAATAATGCTTTTTGATAGTTTTTCTGGCGAAGGTGAAAATCTGTTATTGCAATCCAGCCTTTGTCTAAAAGCGGATCTTCGTGAACAGTTTGGTTATAATATTGGATCGCTTTCGCTAAATTTCCAAGTTTTTCATAACATTTTCCAATTCGTAGCAGAGCATATGAAGTCGCATCGTCCAATTCGATGGTTCTGTTATAGCTTTCAATTGCTTCATTGTATTTTTTCAGGCGCTCATAAGCTTTTGCTTTTTCCATAAAAGCACCTAAAAATTCATCATCAATCAGGGTTGCATAATCAAATGCACGAATTGCTGCTTCGTATTCTTTTACGCCATAATGCAAACGCCCAAGCTGATGCCATGCAATTTCGCTGTACGGATTTCTATTGATGTATTCGTTAAGATATACAATAGCTTCTTGGTTCTGATCTAAAAATTCAAAACAATACACTACGTTATAGAGAGCAGATTGATCTTCTAAGTCTTCTTCAAGACATTTGATGAAACTGTCCTTGGCAAGCTCGAGATTATCCATAAAAAGATATTCCATTCCAATCAAATTATACACATCAGCATAATCGTCAGTATATTGAAGAGCAATTTTTAACAGTTCAACTGCTTTTTCGTGCTGATCTCTTTTGGAACAAATATTGGCTTTTTGGATATAGATTTCCTCGTTGTTAGGTTCAATTGCGTATAACTCATTCAAAAGCTTTTCAGCAATGTCGAGTTTGTCATCATAAACTAGCATTTCTACTTGTACTAATTTTAAGCCTGTAGATTTTGGATGCTGGTCTAATGCAAGTTTTAAGGCCTTTTTTGCTAAATTAGCCTTACCTATGTCTAAATAATGAAGAATTATTTCTTCGAATTCTTCAGAATCAAAAAAGAGTACTTTGTTGGTTTTTAACATCGACTCAAATTTGGATAGGGATAGGTTATAATCTTCTTCTTCGTTGCTTAATTGCATACTTCGTATATTTGAAATTAGCCTGTTATAAATTTAGGCAACCATATAATCGCTGTAAGGATAAGAAATTAATTGTTTTGAACAATTTAATTAACAATATATGGCGTTTTTTATTCTATTTTGGGAAGAAATCTCTTTTATTCTTAAGGGATTAGCTTCAGTTTTGTCATTTTTTTATTTCTATCGGAAGGCTTTTTAGAAATAGAAATTGAGCTTTAATTTCTGTCTATTTTATTAAAAACAGCGCTCAAAATAATTTTTTATATTTAGTTGTTGTTCTTCTTCATTATTTCATCCATCACTTCTAAAATAATGGCGCAACCTTCTCTAATTTCGTCTTCAGAAATGGTCAAAGGAGGTGTAATTCTTATGGCGCATCCTTCAAATAAAAGCCAGAATAAAATTAGTCCTCTGTCTTGACAGGTTAAAATGACTTCGTTTGTAATGTCTGCCGATTCTGTCATAGCGGCAAGCATTAATCCTTTTCCTCTAACTTCTGTAATCAAAGGATGTACCAAAAGCGATCTAAAGAGTTTTTCCTTCTCTAGCGTTTCTGCCATTAAATTTGTTTCAGTTAATTCTTGCAAAGTAGCAAGACAAGCTGACGCAATGACAGGGTGGCCTCCAAAAGTGGTTATATGTCCTAGTTTTGGGTTTTCGGTTAAAAGATCCATTTTTTCGGCAGAAGCAGTAAAAGCGCCAACAGGCATCCCGCCACCCATTCCTTTACCCATAACCACAATGTCTGGAACAACATCATAATTTTGAAAACCAAAAAGTTTTCCTGTTCTTCCAAAACCTGGCTGAATTTCATCAACAATCATTAATGCTCCAACCTCATCACAACGCTTACGAACCTTTTGAAGGAAATTGTTTTCTGGCTGAATAAAACCAGCGCCTCCTTGAATAGTTTCTAAAAGAATCGCGGCGGTTCGAGTAGTTATCTTTTGTAAATCTTCTTCGTTATTGAAAGTGATAAAATCAACATCTGGAAGCAAAGGTCTAAAAGCCTGTTTGCGCTCTTCGAATCCCATAACGCTCATAGAACCCATAGTGTTTCCGTGATAAGCGTTATGACAGGAAATAAGCTGGCTGCGTCCTGTAACGCGTTTGGCTAATTTTAACGAACCTTCAATCGCTTCTGTACCAGAATTAACCAAATAGGTTTTATTTAAAGATTCTGGAAGCAGAGAGGCCATCATTTTGCAATATTGGACGGCTGGACTTTGAGAATATTCTCCGTAAACCATCACATGCGAATATTTGTCCAACTGGTCTTTTATAGCTTGATTAACTCTTGGATGTTGATGTCCTAAAGTACAAGCTGAAACTCCGGCAACAAAATCTAAGTATTTTTTATCGTTTGTGTCGTAAATATATGAGCCAATGGCATGCGAAACTTCCATTCCCAGTGGGTAAGGGGAGGTTTGCGCTTGGTATTTTATAAAATCTGGATTCATTTCTTTTTAAGGTTCAAAGTGGCAAAGGTACTAAGGTTCTAAGGTTTTTTAACTTTACGCTTAGGTTAACTTTGTGGTTTAAACAATCGCAAGGTACTGTAAACTGTGACTAAAAACTACTTACTTTTAGCTTTCGTATCTGTCTTAGCAGCTGGTTTCTTTTTGTCATAATTCAAAGTCTCTTTCCTGACTTTCATTGGGACATTTTTACCTTTTTCTTCCTGTTCTTTTCCTTCTTTAATCAGTTTTTCATTCATTTCATTATCCTCGTCGGTAAAAATATCGTCTTTCGACTTTATTCTTTCATCGCCTCTCCAGTTCATACCTCGAAGTTTACGGGCATTTTCAGGAAGTTCATCTTCGGGATAAATGTCTCCGTCTACTTTATTGTAGAAAGTAATGGTTTCAATAGCATTATTCTCTAATATCATGTTGATTTTACTGCTAACATTTTTATTGATTCCAATCAGTTCGTTGGTATCATTTCGCATGTAATAAATAACCTCGGTATTTTTAATGACATCAACATCATGAAGTTTTCCATCCCGAAACTTTCCAAAAAGATTGAGTCCCTTGACCTGATTAAAACCAGTTCCGAGCGTGTCTTTGGATAGGACGAAAGTATTGTTTAAAACTTTTAAAGAGTCGATTTTTCTCGTTTTATTGTCACCAATTAAATGCATTATATCTCCAGTAATCTGACTGTCGCCATTCCAAAGAATTGGATTTCCAATTAGTTTTGTCAAGGCAGTTTTAGAATCAGAATGTATCGAATCGCATTTACCGCTCATATCTGTTTTATAGAAACGAACATTTTTAAAAGCTCTCAAAATTCTTTCCCCTTCTTTTCCAGTTACCATTAATTTCTGCCCATGAATATAAACAGAGTCATTTTCGACCAAATTAATTGCAACAGCTCTTTTGGTTACAAACATCGAATCTTTCAGCTTGTACAGCTCTGCATAATGACCTTTAACGATTCCTTTATTTATAGAATCAGTGATTTTTACATTTCGTGTTGCCGATGCGAATTCTACATTTCGATCATAGTATAAACTATCGCCCTCTATAAGCCGATCATCATATTTGATATACGATCTTCGAAGAAAATGCGCTAAGTTTTTCTTCGTATCATAAAAACCCTTTTCTGTATAAATATAATTGGCTTTACTTGTAATAGTCGAAGGACCAAGAAGATAAGTGTGTCCAGAATTACTGTAATAGTCCAAATGATTTGATTTAATTACGTATTTCGGATTCGTGATTGTAACTTCAGTTAAAAACTGGAATTTCTTTTCTTTTACAAAATATCTTCCAGATTTACTTACTAAAGTATTGTCTTTGTTTATGATAGTTCCTTTAGTATTGTAAAAAGCTTCCTGAATATTTCTGTCAAAATTAATCGTATCGGTCTGCAAAGTAGCATCTGGTGAAGTCAAAACTGCATTTCCTGTAGCAAAAGCTTTCTTTTCATTTCCACTATATTCAGCATATTTACTATTCAAAAACAAAGTATCTCCTTGTACTAATTGTACATTTCCAAATGCTTTTAAATAATTTTCTTTCTGAAAAAAATAGGCTTTATTGCAAGTTAATACAACACCGTCGTGATTTACTTTTACATTTCCAGTAAGTAAAAGCGCATCTGGTACGTTAACCTGATCAACATCAGAAAAGTCAGCATTTTCGACGACGATAGTTTTAGGAGTTTGTGCAGTTTTTTTTGCTTGCGCAGAAATAAATTGTGCACTAAGAAACAGACAACAAAATATGAAAAAGAGTGATTTCTTCAACTGATTAAATTTTTGTCAAATTTATAAAAAAGGTTAGAACCTATGGCTGATATTAGGATTAATTTATAATTCGCCACCAATGCCTTAATTAAGAAGTTGAACCTCATTTATTTTTTCAACAAAACAAAGAACTCTCACGTTGTAGTTGTGGTATTTTAGATTTAAAACAGAGCATTTTAAAAAGATGATGTTCTGAATTTTAAAAAATGAATTACATTTAGAGATTAGTTTTAATGCCTTTTGTGGTATTTAAATTATGAGACAAGTTAAGAATAGCCAAAAAGAGATGATAAGTAAAAGAATAATTGCAGCCGGAATTACGTTAACTGTACTATTTTCAGCCTGTAAAACAAAAGATTTAAAAATGAGTACAGCAAAAGAACAAGCTGCAACAGAAAAGAAAGTTGTAGTTTATCAAGTTTTTACACGCCTTTTCGGAAATAAAAACACAACAAATAAACCTTGGGGAACTATTGAGGAAAACGGTGTTGGAAAGTTTAATGATTTTACAGATAAAGCGCTTCAAGAAATAAAAGATCTAGGCATTACTTACATTTGGTACACTGGTGTGCCTCATCATGCTTTAGTGCGCGATTATACAGCATACGGAATCTCAAATGATGATCCAGAAGTAGTAAAAGGCCGCGCAGGTTCGCCTTATGCTGTGAAAGATTATTATAATGTAAATCCAGATTTGGCTGTTAATCCTGCCAAGCGTTTAGAAGAATTTGAAGCTTTAATAAAACGTACTCATAATGCAGGTTTAAAAGTAATTATTGATATTGTTCCTAATCATATTGCTCGTAAATACGAAGGAAAATCAAATCCTGCTGGCATAAAAGATTTTGGAGCAGAGGATGATGTAACGGTTGAATACAAACGAGATAATAATTTCTATTATATTCCGAATGAGCATTTCGAAATTCCAGATGGAGATATTCCTTTAAATGGAGAAAAGAATCCATTAATTGACGGAAAGTTTGACGAAAATCCTGCGAAATGGACAGGAAATGGTTCAAGAAAATTTAAACCAGACGAAAATGACTGGTATGAAACGGTGAAAGTTAATTATGGAGTTCGTCCAGACGGAACTAAAGATTTTCCTGAACTTCCTGCTGGTTTTGACAAAAAATCATATCAAGAGCATTTTGCTTTTTGGCAAGATAAAGATATTCCAAATTCTTGGAAGAAATTTAGAGATATTGCATTGTATTGGATAGCAAAAGGAGTCGACGGATTCCGTTATGATATGGCAGAAATGGTTCCTTACGAATTCTGGAGTTATATGAACTCTTCTATAAAAATGAAAAATCCAAAAGCATTTTTATTGGCAGAAGTTTATAATCCTAATGAATACCGAAATTATATTCGTTTAGGGAAAATGGATTATTTGTATGATAAAGTAGAAACTTATGATAAACTGAAAGATATTATTCGAGGGAAATCTTCGCCTGACGAATTAACAAAAATTCAAAACGGAATGTCAGATATCGAACATTATATGCTTCATTTTCTAGATAATCACGACGAACAGCGTTTGGCAAGTTCAGAATTTGCAGGAACGCCAGAAAGAGGAAAACCTTTGATGGTGGTTTCAGCAACAATCAGTACTTCGCCAACAATGATTTATTTTGGACAAGAAGTAGGAGAGGCAGGGAACGAAGATGCAGGTTTTGGAAAACGCTCAAGAACCTCAATTTTTGATTACATCGGTGTTCCAAATCATCAGCGTTGGATGAATGATGGTAAATTCGATGGCGGACAGCTTTCTAATTCAGAAAAAGAACTTCGTGATTTTTACAAACATTTGTTGAATTTCACAATCAAAAGTAGTGCTTTGATGGGTAGTTTTGAGGAAATTCAATCCGTAAATCGTCAAAACAATTCAAATTATGATGCGTTATTGTATAGCTTTGTTCGTTGGTCAGAAAGCCAAAAACTAATTGTAATAGCTAATTTCTCTTCAGAAAAAGAAAGCGAATTTGATTTGAAAATTCCTTCATCTATAATTTCAAAGTGGAAGCTGAAAGATGGTTCTTATGTGCTTGTAGATAAAATATATTCGGCAAGCAAAACTTATTTTACAGTTAAAAATGGAGAAGGTTCTGCAAGAGTTAAAATAAAGCCTTCTGAATCATTTATTTATGAAGTGAATTAAAAAAAATATTTTAAAAAGAAACTTGTTTATTAATTCTCTAGACAAGTTTTTTTGTTTTTAAAGCTTTTTAAGTAAAGAAAGAATTTCTCTAATCGAAAATTGTGCGCCACAAACAAATTCATCCGAAGCGCCATAATAAACCGTTAGTGTGTCGCCATCAGGATCAATAATGTGACCATTTGTGAATACAACATTTCCAAAGAAACCGCTTAATTCATAGCTTGTTTTAGGGAACATAATTGGAGTTTCTGTTCTCGAAATTACTTTTGAAGGATTTTCTAAATCCATTAAGAATGCGCCTAAACAATATTGATGAAATTCGTTTGCTCCGTGATAAATTTCGAGCCAACCCAATTCAGTTTTAATTGGTGCAGCGCCAGCGCCGACTCTTTTACTATCCCAATTGCCTTTTCTGGTTTTGATGATGCATTTATGGTTTCCCCAATGAATTCCATCTGGAGAAGAAGCAATCCAAATATAATTTCCGCCAATATCTACACTACTCGGACGATGTAAGGCATAAAACAAACCATTTATTTTTTCTTCAAAAATAGCGCAATCTTTATTGTGAGGAGGAAATATCATTCCGTGTTTTTGAAAATTCTTCCAATCTGTTGTTGTTCTTAAGCCAACGCCAACGCCGTTTCCAGAAACCGAAGTGAAAGTGAGATAATATTTTCCTTCAATTAAAGAAACGCGGCAATCTTCAATTCCGAAGGTTTCCAAAATACCTTCACCAACCAAATAAGGATAATCTTCTGGCTCGTAAAAATGTTTTCCATCTTCACTGCACAGTAATCGAATGTGAGATAGAGTCGTTAAATAATCAATTCCTTGATAGTTTATTACTCGCGCATCTGTTGTAATAAGTTCTGGATGATCTTTTAAAATTTCAATAATTTGAATAGCTCCAGCCTCATTAAGAACAGGGAACGAAATGATATTTTCGTTTTGTTTTGGTCTTTCTGCAACTCGTACTGCAAGCCAGATTTTGTTTTGAAATTGGAACACGCCGGGATTCAGCAAACAGGTAATTTCTAATCCTTCTCTACTTGGTGGTAAATCTGATGGCGATAACAAAGGGTTTTCTATAAAACGATTGGCAATGTCTTTCATGATGTTCGTTTAAGTACCTAAAAGGTATAAAAAAAAGCTGATACTTAATTGCATCAGCTTTTTTTCTATAC
Organism: Flavobacterium sp. SH_e; assembly: GCF_025717045.1. Lineage (GTDB taxonomy): Bacteria > Bacteroidota > Bacteroidia > Flavobacteriales > Flavobacteriaceae > Flavobacterium. The sequence continues at coordinate 96,648 of NZ_JAOVZN010000008.1, read as the reverse complement.
TTTTTTAACCTTTTTAAGTGCTTCAACGTAATATTCGTTTACTTTTTCCCAATTGATATGTTTATAAAAGGCGTCAATATAACTTCCTTTTCGGTTTTGGTAATCTAAATAATAAGCATGTTCCCAAAGATCAATTCCCATAATTGGAGTTCCAGGAATCAAAGCGTTTTTCATTAACGGATTGTCTTGATTATCAGTTGTAGTAATTTGTAATTTACCATATCGATCTACAACCAGCCAAACCCATCCAGAACCAAACTGCTTTTCTGATTGCGCTTTAAATTGATTGGTTAAATTATTAAACGAACCAAATTCTTTATTAATAGAACCTGCAAGCGTGTCTTTTGGAGTCTGCTCTTTTGGAGTCAAGGTATTAAAATAAAGTGTATGATTGTAATATCCACCCGCATTCTGACGAAGTTTTAAATTAGTAAGAGGCATTTTTTTTAAAATATCCTCAATTGGCATATTTTCAAACTCAGTCGAAAGAATTTCTTTATTGAAATTGTTTGTGAACGATAAATAGTGCTTAGAATAATGAGTTTCTAAAGTTAAAGTTCTAATGTCTGGCGAAAGGGCATCATAATTAAATGGCAGTTTCGTCATTTCAAAAGAACCGGGATCCGCTTTAACATCATTTGGCGAACCAATAGTTATTTTTTCCTCTTTTGTTGGCAGAGGAACCTCAACAACTTCTGTCAGCTTATCTTCTTTACAAGAAAACAATAGTAAAAATGAAGCTAAAGTGCTAAAAAGAACAACGTTTTTCTTCATAATGTTATTTATTTTGATGTTAATGAATTGATGATCTCGATATAATTTTCTTTAGCTTCATCAATCGACATATGGCTAATTTGCATCCAAGCATTGGTTTTAAAAGCATCTCTCAAATCAAAATTTTCAGATTGATTGTAAACTGCTGTACCAAAAGTGGCCTGTTTGTAAAAAGCGTAAAGTCTTAACTGCACATCTTGCGGCAGTGAAGCCTGAGTCATTGTCATTGCAACTTCTACGGCTTTAGCAAAGCGAATATCTAAATCTTTATCAGCCATTTATGCCTTTGTAGCAATAATTGTTTTTCCTCCAATCGCTTTCTGATTTAACTCAACATTGATTGGTGTACCTAAAGGTAAAAATAAATCTACTCTCGATCCAAATTTAATGAAACCAGCATCAGTTCCTTGAACCACCTGCATCCCTTCTTTAGCGTAATTTACAATTCTACGAGCCAATGCTCCAGCAATTTGTCTATATAAAATAGCTCCAAAAGTTTTATTTTCAATAACTACTGTAGTTCTTTCGTTTTCTTCACTTGCTTTTGGATGCCAAGCAACTAAGAATTTTCCAGGGTGATATTTACTAAATTTAATAATACCATCCATTGCGTAACGAGTTACGTGCACATTGATTGGCGACATAAAAATAGAAACCTGTAAACGTTTATCTTTAAAATATTCTCCTTCATAAACTTCTTCAATAACCACCACTTTTCCATCTACTGGAGCAAGGATATGATCACTGTTTCTAACTGCAATTCTCTTCGGATTTCTGAAGAATTGTAAAATAATGATCAAAATTACAAGCGCTGCAATTTGAACAAGCATTCTAAGCCAATTGATATCAATAAATCTTTCAGCAAGTAAAAGTACAGCTACAGTAAATACAGTACCTAATAAAATGGACGGGCCTCCCTCTTTATGAAACATAATATAAAATTTGATAAAATAAAAATATAATTGGTGCTACAAATATAACACTATCTAATCGATCTAGAATACCTCCATGACCAGGCATTATCGAACCGCTGTCTTTTATGCCTGCAATTCGTTTAAATTTGGATTCTATTAAATCTCCAATAGTTCCAAAAATACTTACTATTAACGCGATAACGGTCCAGATTAAAATCGATTTACTGCTAAACTCAGGTTTAGGCTGAATGTAAAGTTTAGAGATCAAAAAGCCTGCAAATGCTGCAAAAACAACACCACCAATAAAGCCTTCAATTGTTTTTTTAGGTGAAACACGTTCAAATAATTTATGTTTTCCCATTGATTTTCCAACTAAATAGGCAAAAGTATCATTGGTCCAAATCAAGACAAATAAACCTAAAATAATTTTCGGATTATAATCATTTGTTCCAAAAGATATTTTGACAATAAATACAAATGGAAGCGTAATATATCCTAGTAGATATAAATACTTTGAAGAGGTACTTACACTTTGTACAGAGTCATAAAATAAGAATATGATGCATTTAATGGAAACAACAATGGTAACTGCCAGCAAGACTAAATCGAGCTGTTTAATGTTTGTTTCTAAGCTTATGTTAGAATTAAACGAATCATTTAAGAATAGGCTCGTTTTTTTATTGTAATGACTAACAAGGATAATTGCTGTATAAACTAAGATTCCGAAAAATATAGAAAATACTTTGTTTAATTTTACAATATTAGAAAATTCGTATATCGTAATAATCAAGAAAACACCAAAAAGAGTAATGAAGCTCTCTGTGGAAAACAATATCGAAGCTAATAATAAAGCGATATAAACAGCACCAGAAATGGTTCTCTTCAGTGTTTCGTTCATCTTAAAGATCTTCTAAAAGCAGTAAATAAAGGTTTTTTGCAACACTTCCGTATTGTGTAAAATCTTCTTCTTTCGCTTTTTCGAAATATTTTATTGTAGTGATATTAGTAGGATAGTCTCGTTCGTATTTACGTTTTATAGCGCTTAATCCGTCACTTTTCATTGGAAGAATTTGGCTTGTGGTTGCTATAATAACAATATTAGCAGGTAATTCGTTTGGTTTGTTTTGTCTGATTTGTTTCGACGAAAATAAAATCGAACCTTCATCAGCTATAAGGTTTTCGCAGCTTGCTAATAAGAATCTTGGTTTTGTTGGAGCAATATAAAACAATTTGTTTTCTTCCAATAAACCAAAAAGTGCTGGCTCGTAGCATAATACTTCATTTTCGAACCAATCATTTTCCTCTAAAATGTTTTCAAATTGTTCAGCAACTTCAAGAGTATTTTCACAGTATAAAAATTTACCTCCATTTTTTTTGAAGTTGAAAATAAACTGTTCATCTAAAGATAAATGACTATTCTGAGCAGGTGTGCCCGCATATTCGCTTTCGTGCTCTTCATCAGAAGCGGCTTCGCTTGAGCCAAATATTTTTTTGAAAAAATTCATTTTTTTATATGAAATGCTTTACATGTTAATTGAAAACGTTCAAAGATAAAAAAATCTTAATTCAAAAGGGTATTTTGAATTAAGATTTTAAAAAATTATTGCGTATTTCGTAATTAACTTATGAAACTACTTCTTCTAAATTTTTATCAAAAGTACGTTTTCCGAAAATGTTTTCTAAGTCATCTTTAAAAATAACTTCTTTTTCAATCAGAATATCAGCAAGTTGATTTAATTTGTCTTTGTTTTCTTCTAATATCTGAATAGCCCTTTGGTATTGACCTTCGATTAATTCTGAAATTTCAGCATCAATGATTTTTGCAGTTTCATCAGAATATGGTTTAGAGAAATTATATTCGCTTTGTCCAGTTGAATCGTAATAAGTAACATTTCCGATTTTATCATTTAATCCGTAAATAGTTACCATCGCACGAGCCTGACGCGTTACTTTTTCTAAGTCGCTTAAAGCACCTGTTGAAATTCTGTCAAAAGTTACTTTTTCTGCAGCTCTTCCTCCCATAGTAGCACACATTTCGTCCAACATTTGATCTGTTCTTACGATTTGTCTTTCTTCTGGCAAGTACCAAGCAGCACCTAAACTTTGTCCACGAGGAACGATAGTTACTTTAATAAGTGGGGCAGCGTGTTCTAGCATCCAGCTTACAGTTGCGTGACCAGCTTCGTGAATAGCAATTGCTCTTTTCTCTTCTGGAGTAATGATTTTGTTTTTCTTTTCTAAACCACCAATAATTCTATCAACGGCATCAAGAAAATCTTGTCTGTCAACTGCAGCTTTGTTATTTCTTGCAGCAATTAATGCAGCTTCGTTACAAACGTTAGCGATATCAGCGCCAGAGAAACCTGGAGTTTGTTTTGCTAAGAAATCTAAATCTAGACCTTCAACTTTTTTGATAGGAGCTAAGTGTACTTTGAAAATTTCAGCTCTTTCGCGAATGTCTGGTAAGTCAACAAAAATTTGTCTGTCAAAACGTCCAGCACGCATTAAAGCTTTATCTAAAACGTCAGCCCTATTTGTCGCAGCCAAAACAATTACGTTAGAGTTTGTTCCAAAACCGTCCATTTCTGTCAGTAATTGGTTCAAAGTGTTTTCTCTTTCGTCGTTTCCGCCAGACATATTGCTTTTTCCTCTTGCTCTACCAACAGCATCAATCTCATCGATGAAGATGATAGCAGGAGATTTCTCTTTTGCCTGTTTGAATAAGTCACGTACACGTGAAGCACCAACTCCAACGAACATCTCTACGAAATCAGAACCTGAAAGAGAGAAGAAAGGTACTTGTGCTTCACCAGCAACAGCTTTTGCTAATAAAGTTTTACCAGTTCCCGGAGGTCCTACAAGTAAAGCACCTTTTGGTATTTTACCTCCAAGATTAGTGTATTTTTCTGGGTTTTTAAGGAATTCAACAATTTCTTGAATTTCTTCTTTAGCACCTTCTAAACCAGCAACATCTTTAAATGTAGTTTTGATATCTGTTTTTTCGTCAAAAAGTTTAGCTTTAGATTTTCCGATATTGAAAATCTGTCCGCCACCTCCAGCGCCTCCGCCAGACATTTTACGCATAATAAAGATCCATACACCAACAATGATGATGATAGGAAGTAAGCTGATTAAAATATCGCTCCAGTTATTTTTTTGAAGGAAGTTGAAATCTTTCAATTTGCCCTCAGTAACTGCTTTTTCTAATTTAGTCTGAAAGATTTGATCGTTACCAATTTCCAACGTGTAGTGTGGACCTTTGTTTGGCTGTTTGAAAATATCTTCAGCTACTTTTTTATTTGCTGGGTCTTTAAGAGCCGCAGCATTCAGATATACCTCAGCTTCTGCTTTATTGTAAACAATTACTTTTTCAATCTGGCCTTTTTCTAAAAGCGTGTTGAATTTAGAAGAAGTTAATTGAGCAGGTTCGCTTAAGCTTGATCCTCCTGTGGCAAAACTTATGAATAAAAAAACTAAAAGTATTGCGGTATATATTAACCAAGGACTTATTTTAAATTTATTCGGATTTGGATTATTATCTTTAGCCATTTAGTGAAAGTTTCTTTAGTATTTGTTCTCGATTGTAGTGATCTTGGCGTCGCCCCAAAGGCTTTCGATATTGTAATATTCGCGAATATGTTTCTGGAAAACGTGTACCACAATGTGTACATAGTCCATTAAAACCCATTCTGCATTATCGGTTCCTTCTACGTGCCAAGGTTTATCTTTTAAGTCTTTTGATACTGTTTTTTGAATTGAGTTTACGATGGCGTTAACTTGGGTGTTTGAGCTACCATTGCAAATTACAAAATAGTCGCATACTGCCGTATCTATTTCTCTTAAGTCAAGAATATCGATATCATTTCCTTTTACTTCCTCAATCCCTTTGATTATGTTCGCCAGTAGAACATCATTATTAATAGTCTTTTTCGCCATGAATTATTTTATATGAATTTGTAAAGTTACCAAATTTTGTGATTATTTTTGAACCTTAACAAAATATTAAATTAAGATATTTAAATTATTTAATGAAACTAATCAAACTCGATGCCATAGATTCGACAAATGATTTCCTAAAATCATTGTCCAGTAAAGAAGAACTGGAGAATTTTACGGTCGTAACAGCTGAAAATCAGACAAAAGGAAAGGGGCAAGTTGGTGGCGTATGGAAGACTCAAGCTGGTAAGAACTTAACTATGAGCATTTTGGTAAAAGATTTTCTGTTTGATAATGAGCAAGTTTTTAATTTAAGCGTAGCTGTTTCTTTGGCTGTTGCAGAAACTCTAAAATCGATAAATATTCCTAATATATGCATAAAATGGCCAAACGACATTCTGTCATACAATAAGAAATTAGTTGGCATATTAATCGAAAACACCTTAAAAAGCGATGGCAGGATTGTGTCAGTTGTCGGAATCGGAATTAATGTCAATCAAACCGATTTTGACGAATTGCCAAATGCTTCTTCAATAGCAGTGATTTCAGGAAAACCTTTTGATAAGCAAGAGCTGGCAATTTTAATCGTTGAAAAACTAAAAGAAAAGATTCAGTTCTGGAAAACCGATTCGGAAAACTTCTGGAAAGATTATTTTAATTTTTTATTTAAAAAAGGTGTTCCAACAGCATTTCGAGATAATAACAACCGAGATTTTATGGGAATTATTCAAGGAGTTTCTCCAATTGGAAAACTGCAGGTTCTATTAGAAGATGACTCGGTTGCGGAATTTGAGATTAAAGAAGTGAAAATGCTTTATTGAGAGTTGCAAAGGGACAGAGGGACAAAGTGACAAAGGTTTTTCGTAGAGACGCACTGCAGTGCGTCTGACGTATTTGTGAAATAAAAAAACTTCGTGTCTTAGCGTCTTCGTGGCATTCAAAAAAAAGCCCGATCGTTAAATCAGGCTTTCATTTATAATTCACAATTTACAATTAACCATTATAATTTGTGCATATTGTTTGCTAAAGTTTCAATAAACTTGCTAATTGGACCTTTAACCATCATCGCCATCATAGCATTGAATTCTCCTTCAAAGAATAATTGAACAGCACTTTCTGAATCAGAAACAGTGTCAATGTTTGAAGTTAGCGTAAACGGAAGTTTATCGCTTGCAGCACCTAAAACAATTTTGTTTGGTGCTGTTTTTTCTTTCATTTTCAATTTGATTTCAGGCATCCCTTTCAATCCAAAAATAAAAGCGTCTTCGCCAGTCACTTCAAATTTAGCGATATTGTCTGGCATTAATTTTTCGAAATTCTTTACATCAGTCAGTTGATCAAATAAATCCTGAGCTGATTTCTGAACTGTAACTTTTGGACTTTCTAAGTTCATATAGTGTTTTTTTGTTTTGTTTTTGTTTTTTAACGCAAAGAACGCAAGTTTTTTTGTACTATGACTTTATAAAAACGTAAAGTTCGCAAAGCAGAAACTTTAAATAAATTCTAAAAGGAGCAAAGCAACTTTTACAAAATCTAAAATTACTCTTGCCCCCAAGTTGATGGACTAGAGTTCCATTCCAGTAAAGTCGATTGCTGATCTTCTGTGATATATTGTTTTTGAACTGCTAAACTAAGAAGGTTTTCGTAGTTGCTTAAAGTGAATAGATCAATATTAGCTTCTTTAAAATTTTCTTCAGCAACACCAAAACCGTATGTGAAGATAGCCGCCATACCTTTTATGTTAGCACCTTCGCTTCTTAAAGCTTCAACAGCCATTAAACTGCTTTTTCCAGTACTAATTAAGTCTTCGACAACCACAACATTTTGTCCTTTTTGCAAAAAACCTTCAACTTGGTTTTGTCTACCGTGTTTTTTTGGCTCCGGACGCACATATACGAAAGGAAGACCTAAACTTTCGGCAACTAAAATTCCAACTCCAATGGCTCCAGTAGCAACACCAGCAATCACATCAGGTTTTCCAAATTGTTTTTCGATATTTTTAGCAAACTCATCACGAACATAGTTTCTGATGCTCGGAAATGAAAGAATTAACCTATTATCGCAGTAAATAGGAGATTTCCAACCAGAAGCCCATGTAAAAGGATTTTCGGGATTCAATTTAATTGCATTTATTTGCAAAAGCAATTCGGCTGTTTTTTCGGCAGTATCTTTATTAAAAATCATAATACAAATGTATAAAGTTTTTGTAAACGACAAACCACTTTTTTTGACAAATGAAATCTCAAAGGAAACAGATTTCCAATTGTTCTTGTTGGAGAGTATTGATATCGAACAGCTTATTATAAAAATTTTTCAAAATAAAATTCAAAAAGCCATTCTATATCATCCCGATGAAAGTGAGATGATGAAAACCCTAAAAGCCAAAATTCCCGTGAATAAAGCGGGCGGAGGCTTTGTCTACAATAAGAAAGGCGAAGTCTTGTTTATCTTTAGAAACGGAAAATGGGACTTGCCAAAAGGCGGAATCGAGAAAGGGGAAGACATTGAAGCGACGGCTATGCGTGAGGTAGAGGAGGAGACAGGAGTCAACAAGCTTCGTATTACGAATAAACTCCAAAAAACCTATCATATCTTTAAACGCAACGGAAAATACAAACTCAAAATCACGCATTGGTTCGAAATGCAGTCTGATTTTGAAGGAACACCACACGGACAACTTGAAGAAGGAATCGAAAAAGTTGCCTGGTTAAACCCAGAGCAAATCAAAGAAGCACTTAAAAACTCATACGAAAACATTAAATTATTGTTTGAAGAGGGAGAAATTCCAACAGAAAAAATAGAAATACCAGTCGCTTATCGATCTGGACCAAGTTCTAAATAATTAAAATTAGGGCCTGCCACCAACAAAAAAAGACCCAATCAACTTTGCGTTCATTGGGTCTTTTTTTGTTGCTGTCGGGCTATCCGCGCTACTTTGGTAGCCTGCTTCTATCCCTCACGCGGAGATAAACTTTGTGGTTAGTTTGTTTCATGTTTAGAGTTTTAAGCTTTTTGCTGACGTGAGCGTCCCGTTCGTGCTAGCGGATATATTAATTTATTATTGATTCTGTTAATTCAATTCTTTTTATAAAGTGATTTAAATCAAGATCAACACCAGTATTTCTTGAACGTTCAATATTTTCAAAAATGTCTAGAAATTTTTCATTATTAGATTTGTTTACAACTGAATCGATTAATAAAGTGTTTCTTCTCAATTCAGAATTATACTTGTATATTTTATCGTTTCTTAAGTATGGATTGAGATAATTTGAATAAAATAGTAATAAATATGCTTCAGTCCACATTAGTAGTCTTTCTGTACCATTGTTTAGTTTATTTTTGATTATCGAATAAAATTTCTCTTGAAGCTCTGAAAATGATAATGTTTTAGATTTGATATTTATATAATAATCTTCATGAATTATTTTTATATAAATTAGAAAAAGAAATACTTCTGGAATTAAGTGTGTCCTTGCACCAAAAGCTCTCATTGCTAAGCGACAATGAGCAAAAATTTTTTCTTGCTGTCGGAGTGTTAATGAATCATTTGAAAATAAAATACGTGAAAATTCTAAGAATAGTCCTTTATCAGATTCTAATCCTAAATGCATTTTTCTAAAATCATGATCTAAAAAATCATCAAATTTGAAATAAGAATAAAGATATTTATAAAAAACATCTCTCTCAGGTTCTGGAATAGAATATTCAATATCAATAAAACGTTTTAAATATTCATTAGAATCTATTTTATCACTACCATAAACTCCACGTATTGCATTTCCAAGTTGTTCCTTATCAATCGATAGTATAAAAACAATGTCAGGAATTGAGAAAAAATGTTTTATCTGTTCAAGGATTGAAACAGAATAATTTGGTCTGCATCGATCTAATTCATCGATAATAAAAATTAATGGTTTTCCATTATTTGTTTTAGCTATAAAATTAGACAATTCTGTTCTGAATTCTTGAATACTTTTCTTTTTTTTAGAATATTCATTTACGTCATTTTCAAATAAATCAGCTACACCTTTAGATGCTTCTACAATAGCATCTTTAACTCCTTTCGTGTCTATGTATTTATCAACGACTGATTGTGCTACTATAGGTATTATATGTTTAGATAAAATAGAAGCTTTTTTTAATATTTTTTGAAATGCGGGGTCGGTAGGTTTATTTGTTAAAACTTTTAATTCGCCCATTAGAGCAACGAGAGGATTATTCTCAAAATCATTTTCCCAAGCATTAAAATATACTGTTTTAAAATCATTATTTTTTAAATCTTGCTCCCACATTTTAATAAATGTCGTTTTTCCAGTTCCCCATTTATTATTTATTGCAAGAACAAAACCTTCAGAATAAGCCTCAATAATTCCAGTTAAAACTTCTGAATACTTTTTCCTGTCCAATTTACAATTTGCAAATGGGTTTTCAGTTTCAATAATTATCTCTTTGTGTTTAATATTCATTGCTACTTAGATTTAAAATTTAGAATTTCAAATGTAAAATTTTAAAATAAAATGTTTTTGCGGAAAATCATAATTCGACTTTGACAAAGTTCTACACGCAAAGCTTTGCGATCTTATCGTTTGTTAAACTCAATCAAAGGAAAAAAACTTAGCGCACTTTGCGTTAAAAAAGCAATCAAAAAAATCTACAAAACACGATAAACAGGATATTGCATATGCGCCTTTTCATAATAAACAGAATGTTTGTAAATCCAATCCAATTGCGCTTCGGGATTTTTAGCAAAAGCAGGATCGTTTTGTTTTTTGGTTTCTAATTCTGCTTTTAGAGTTGGATTTTCTTTTAAAAGATTTGACGCAGTATCTTCAAAAATATATTCCGAGTAATGTTCTTTTTGCTGTAAAATTGGGTCGAAGAAATTCCAATTAAAGAACGAATCAATACCTTCTGGTTCAAAAGCTTCTAGAAGATATTTTACGCCTTTTTGGTTTGTTGGAACTAGGTAATCTCCTTTGGCGAAAGCCATTTTAACGATTTTAGAAGTTACCGTTGTATTTCGGTGTAAATAATGTCCTTCGTAGGCAGAAGGAACAGTTTTAAAATCGGCGATTCTGTAGCTTTCGACTTCTATAATGGTATCGTTTTTAATCTCTTTAAACGAGATATTATTGTTTTTCAAAAGGTCAATAATATTCCAATAGCCACGCGGAATGATATAAGCAGACGGAATAACAACTTCTTTTTGCGATTTGAATTCTTTGATATACGGAACGTCTTTTTTATATGGTTTGCTTCGGTCGTAATACAAACGATCTCCTGTTGTAGCCTCGCTTTTTTTGTAACCTGCTTCATATCCTAAAAAAGAAAAAGTTGTCGCTTTTGTGCTGTCCAATTCCCATTTTAAAGTGTATGATTTTTTAGGCTGATATTGCTCTAAATTCTTTACTCTTAAATCTTTTATTTTTTGATAATTCGCATCGGTAAAATCCAATGTCGATTTCATGTATTCGTACGTCATTTTTACGCGTTCGGCGTATTTTTTCAGCATGTGCGTTTCGACCACAAAACCAATTGTATTAAACAAAGAGGTATAACCCGTAGTATATCGCGGACTATCTACAAACTGCCCAAAACCTTTGTCTGGCGTATCTTTAAACGAATCGACATACGGTGTAGTTTCAATTTTCTTTTTCTGAAGATCTTTTACCAAAGCCGGCATCATTTCGTCATTCATGAAATCACCCAAAACTTTTCCTAGTTTGTTGTGCTGTGTCATGATGTACGTTAGTTTGTATTGATAATCAGAACCGTTACTCACGTGATTATCGATAAAAACATCAGCGTTTATTTTCTGGAAAATCTCCACAAAACTCTTCGTATTTCGAGTATCCGATTTCATTAAATCACGATTCAAATCATAATTTCTCGCATTTCCTCTAAAACCATAAATCTCTGGCCCGTCTTGGTTGGCGCGAGTTGTTGAATTTCTATTTAATGCACCGCCAATATTATAAACTGGAATGGTAACCAAAACGGTGTTTTTTGGCGCTTTTATTTTTCTTGTTGCCAAATCTCTGTAGAATTGCATTGTAGCATCGATTCCGTCAGGTTCTCCAGCGTGGATTCCGTTATTGACAAACAAAACGGCTTTGGTTTTCTGGATTTTATCAAAATCAAATTCCTTATCAGGATTAAAAGTAATCATGTGCAAAGGTTCACCAGAATCGGTCAATCCCATTTCTTTCATTTGAATCGTTGGGAAATCATCGGCAAGCATTTTCCAATAAGCGATAGTTTCTTGATAAGAAGCCGATTGATTTCCGTTTCCTTTCTCAAAAAACGTATCGTATTTTTTGTTGTTTTGAGCAGTAATGGTTATAGTGAGAAGTGAAAAGAGAAATGTAAAAAGTTTCATGGTTTTGGGTTTAATAGGAATCAAATATAAGTTTTTATTTGTTTAAAAGTTTCAAGTTTCAGGTTTCAAGTTGATATGCTTTATGGTTATTTTTCTCCCGCAGATTTGGCAGATTTTGGAGGTTTTTTATTTTAATATTTAATCTGATTGATCTGCCAAATCTGCGAGAGAAAAAATCTTCTCGACAGCTATTTAAATTGCAGCTAAAAAACATGAAACAAAGAAAACCTTAAACATGAAACAACTTTTAATTACTTTTGCAAAATGAATAAAAAACACCATTCCAACGATATACTTTCGAATTTAGGGATTCAGAGTCTGAACGAAATGCAAGAAATGGCACACGATGCTGTTTTAAACGAAAACAATACTTTATTACTTTCTCCAACTGGATCAGGTAAAACATTGGCTTTCCTGCTTCCAGTTTTAGAATTGTTACAGCCAGAAGTATTGTCTGTTCAGTGTTTGATTTTGGTTCCATCGCGCGAACTTGGACTTCAAATTGAACAGGTTTGGAAAAAAATGGGAACGCAATACAAAGTCAATATTTGTTATGGCGGGCATTCAATAGAAACTGAAATCAAAAATTTAAGCAATCCGCCAGCGGTTTTAATTGGAACGCCTGGAAGAATTGCGGACCATATAGAAAGAGAAACTTTTAGAACAGATAAAATTCAGACTTTAATTTTAGACGAGTTTGATAAATCGTTGCAATTAGGTTTTCACGAACAAATGTCGTTTATAATTGGAAGATTATCGCGAGTAAACAAACGCGTTTTGGTTTCGGCAACTTCAGATATCGAAATTCCGAAATATACACGAGTTGTCAATCCGGTTGTTTTGGATTTTATTCCAGAGGAAGAAGAAAAAGCAAATCTTTCGATGAAAATGGTGATTTCGCCTTCAAAAGATAAACTGCAAAGCTTATTCAATTTGATATGTTCTTTAAAGTCAGAATCGGCAATTATTTTTTGTAATCATCGTGATGCTGCAGAACGTATTAGCGATACTTTAAACGAAAAAGGAATTTATTCTGTGTATTATCATGGCGGAATGGATCAAGAAGAGCGTGAGCGTGCTTTAATTCAGTTTAGAAATGGAAGTGTAACTTATCTTGTAACAACCGATTTGGCTGCAAGAGGTTTGGATATTCCAGAAATGAAACACGTAATTCATTATCATCTTCCATTAAAAGAAGACGAATTTACGCATAGAAATGGGCGTACAGCGCGTATGCAAGCAACAGGAACGGCGTATGTTATTATTCACGAAAGCGAAAAACAATTAGATTACATTGATTATGAAATGGAGGTTTTGGATGTTGAAGGAAAAGTTTCGCTTCCAAATCCGCCTCAATTTCAAACTATTTACATCAGTGGCGGAAAAAAGACAAAACTGAACAAATTTGACATTGTTGGGTTCTTTTCGCAAAAAGGAAAATTAGAGAAAGAAGATTTAGGATTAATTGAAGTCAAAGATTTTGTTTCGTTTGCGGCGGTAAAATACAATAAAGTAAAAGATCTGCTAAAAAACATTAAAGATGAAAAAATGAAAGGGAAGAAGTTTAAAATCGAAGTTGCCCGTAATGTCATCAAGAAAGTAGAAGAGGAGAAAAGAGGAAAATATTAGTTTAAATTAAATGATTTTTAGTACAAAAACAGATTTTGTATCATGAAATTTTAGTTTTTATCTTGTTGTTTTTCAGTGTTTTATTTTTGTTTAACTAACTTTTACAATTTTATGTTAAAAAAATAATGAATTGATAGGGGTTTTTTCAATATTTCTATGTTTTTTTGTGTTCGTAAAATTGTAAACCCCAAATACTATATGAAAAAGATTATTACTCTTGCCGCATTGTTTTTTAGTTTTGTTTCGTTTGCACAGGTTAAGGTTCTAGAAACAGTTCCTGTAGAAAAATTAGGAAAAGTAAACAACAACTACATTCAGAAAATTGGTGACGAATACACTGTGTATTACACTATCGTTCAAAGTGATGATGATTCGACTTTAAGAAAATTTTCATTCAAGAACATCGATAATGCTTATAACTCTTTATACAACATTATCATGGGTGGATTTACAGCTTCTCCGTTGTATGATATCAAATTAGAGTTACCTAACAACTACATTTGGTTGCACTACACAGGTAATGTGGTTCCAGACAAAGCTACAGTTCAGTTTATGGTTTCTGGTAAAGAAAGAGACGCAGCAACAAACAACGTTTCTGAGCCATTCGTAAAAGATCAAATCAGTAAATTATTCCAAAAATAATTCTTTTTTGAGGTTCAAAGCCTCGAAGGGACAAAGGGACAAAGTTTTTTTTAAGACTTATCTCTTATTAGCACAAACAAAAAAGCTGTTCGATTAGAACAGCTTTTTTGTTTTAGGCTCAAACAACAAAGGTTCAAAGATTTGATTCCAATTAGAAATCTTTGTCCCTTTGAACCTTTGTTACTTTGTCCCTGAAAAGAGACTATATTTTCTTCACATATTGCGTAATAATCACAATCTGCTGGCCATCGACTTTTCCTTCAATGTATTCAGCGTTTTCATGATCTAAACGGATGTTTCTAACAGCAGTTCCTTGTTTGGCAACCATGCTTGATCCTTTTACTTTTAAATCTTTGATTAAAACAACAGAATCTCCATGCTGTAGTACTACGCCGTTACTGTCACGGTGAACTAATTTATTTTCGTCATCTTCGCCTTCTCCAGTTGCTTTTGCCCATTCTAGGGTATCTTCGTCAAGATACATCATATCTAGTAATTCTTGTGGCCATCCTGCAGCGCGCATACGGCTTAACATTCTCCAAGCAACAACTTGTACAGGAATATTTTCATTCCACATACTGTCGTTCAGGCATCTCCAGTGATTTAAATCTACGTTGTCTGGATTTTCAATTTGGTCAATACAAGTGTTACAGGCTAATATAGCTTCGTCAATTCCTCCTTTTTTAGTTGGTAGGACTTGATAAACTTTTAAATTCTCTTCATTACCGCAAAGTTCGCATTTAGATCCGCTTCGTTTGCTTAATTCTCTCTCGATACTCATTATTTGGTGTTTGTTTTAAAAATGCGAAATTACTTATAATTTGCTTCGCTGGCAAGTTTATGGTTTGTTGTTTTATTTTGAAAAGCAATTAGTTTCGTAATCTTTAATGAATTCTATTAATACCTCTTCGTCTTTAATTTTAATTTCGTCATTATTAATTTTATCATAGGAAGTTTTACAATCTTCAATTGCAGGAAGCATGTCATTTTTGGTAATTAATCGGCCTAACCCCATTGCAGGCATTTTCGCATAGTTTTTATCTGCTTTTTTAATGACATATATTCTTATTATATGGCTATGCGATATTTTATTTAAAACTTTATAAAGCTTTATTTTATTAGAGTATAAAATTTGAGCAAAAGTTGTTTCGTCAACACTTTCAAAAGGAATTATTTCTTTTTCTAATCTAATTTTAAAGCTTTTTAAATCTTTTGGTAGATAAGTTTTAGTAACTCCATTTTCGATAACGGTAATTTTATCTTGTAAATAAATTAATCGGTTAACATTGAAAGATGAAGCATCTAGTTTTATTTCAACACTTAAAGTGTCATTTTTTGCTGTTACTATTTGACCAAAATATTTTTGACCAAAAGAAATGTTACAAAAGATTAATAGTAAAAAAGAGGTAATTATTTTGGTTAATGTCATAAATTAATGAGTTGTGATTATTTTTATTTTTTTACCCTAACTGCATCTGGAACCAGCATCTCATATTCGCCACCATGACGCAATACATCACGTACAATGCTCGAACTGATGAATGAAGTACTTGCAGCTGTAAGCAAGAAAACGGTTTCTATTTTAGACAGTTTTCTATTGGTGTGTGCAATTGCTTTTTCGAATTCGAAATCGGCTGGGTTGCGTAAACCTCTTAAAATGAAGTTAGCTTTTTCTTTTTTTGCCAAATCGATTGTTAAGCCTTCGTAAGTTATAACCGAAACTTTTGGTTCGTCTTTGAAGGTTTCTTCTATAAAACGTTTTCTTTCTTCTAATGAAAACATGTATTTTTTTTCGGCATTGACACCAATAGCAATTACAATTTCGTCAAATAAAGGAATTCCTCTTTTGATAATGTCTTCGTGTCCAAGTGTAATAGGGTCAAATGATCCTGGGAATATGGCTTTACGCATTTTTTTTCTTTTTAAAGGTTTAAAGCTACAAAGGCGCAAAGGCACAAAGGCTTTTTTTGAGGTTCTAAGATTTTGAGTTGCTAAGCTACTAAGATTTTTTCTTTTTTACGTTTAAAGATATGGAGGTACAAAGTTTTTTTAGTTTTTAAAGTGGTATTTTATAATTTTGATCTTGATTTTCAAGTTGTCTTGATCTTCTGATTTTTATTATTTCATCATTTTTGTAAAGCTCTAAAAGACCTTTTCTAGAATAATTTACTTTGCGATCAGAATAATTTTCAGCTTTATCGAGATCATCAGCTTCGTATGGTAAATAAGCATCATAATCGTTGTGCGTTGTATAAACACTGTCTTTTGTAATTTTATCTATTTTCAGAGTAGAATAATAGCCATTCGAAAATTTTAAATTGTAGACATCGCCCTTTAATGGAGTATTTATTAATAAACTGGTTTCGTCTTTTTCCTGCCAATAATTATTTAAGCTGTATATTAAATACAGAGCAATTATAATACTTCCTGAAAACATCCAAACTGAACTTTGCAACTTCTCATTTCGAAGCTTTTCTTGGATATCTTCTGATAGCTCTTCATAATCAAAATAATGATCACATTGATTGCAATGAATGTTTACGGTTTTTCCAACGGGAAATAAAGGAATTAAGGTTATGTAAACATATTTTCTAAAAATACTAAAATGCAACGTGTCAAAGCTCTCACAATTCGGACATTTTTTGCCTGACAGTAAACCATTTTTTACATTTGAATCGTTTGTTCCAATTAAGAAAAGCATTTTTTTAGGATCTAAGGTTCTGAGTCGCTAAACTACTAAGATTTTTTCTTTTTTTGGTTCAAAGGCTCAAAGATACAGAGGTACAAAGTTTTTTTTAGGTTCTAAGGTTCTGAGTTGCTAAGCTGCTAAGATTTTTTTTTAAACTTAAAATATGCCAAGTTTTGGAATTTGGAATTTAAATTTTGGAATTTAAAAATTTATGTAATCCTCTTCGTATTAATAGATTCTACCCACTCCTCTTTTTTGCAGACTTGACATACAGCGGTTCCGCTTTTTTGTTCTTGGGTATGACCGCAGAAAGTACAGGAATAAATGCCATCTTTTGGAATGAATTTACTTTTAGCATAAAATAAAGAAGGAAGAATAGGAAGGCCGTATCCTACTTCTTCATCTTCATAGAAATACACACTAATTTCACCACTCGTCTCAATATAGGCATGTTTTACTTGTCCTAAATGTTCAATAGACCGAATTCGTAATTCAGTGAAAAATTCGTCCTGTGCTAAACTTTCTTTTTTAAAAGTCGAAACAGAAAACTTGCCGTCTTTGATTAAACATTCGGTTTTACCTTCAATGAATTCTTCAAATTTTTTACTTTTCCCTGTCAGCCAAGTTACTGATCGGTATAAAATAATAATTACTGTAAAAACTATTAAAGCGGGAATAATGCCGACATCTTCATAAAACATTGGGTCGCCTGCAGCAGAACCTAAGGCGATAATAATCACTGTTTCGAAAATAGACAATTGTTTAACACCGCGTTTTCCTGCTAATTTAAGTGTCAGCAATAGAACAATAAACATAATTGTTGAACGAAAAATAACTTCGAAAACAAAGCTTTCTGGCAGATTGTTAAAAAGTAGTCTTTCCCATTCAAATATTTGTTTCATTTTTTAAGCAGATAAGGTTTTGAGATACTAAGATACTACCTTTTGGTGTTTACAATGTATCTTAATTTCCATGTTTTGACCGTGATTTTTTATGTAAATTTTGATAAATAATGAATCAATCTTTTGAATAGAAACCATAAAAAAAAGGTGCTGAAATTCTATAATTTCAGCACCTTAGTATCTTGGAGACATTTATTAAGCTAAAGCTAACTCAATCGCATTTGTAAATAAATCTTCTAGAGAAATTCCAGCCGCTTTTGCTTGTTGCGGGATTAAACTTTCGGTTGTTAGACCTGGAATGGTGTTCATTTCAAGCATGTGCGGTTCGCCGTTTACAATGATGAATTCGCTTCTTGAGAAACCTCTCATTTTTAAAACTTCGTACGCGCGTTTTGCAGTTTCTGACACTTTTTTAGTCAGTTCGTCAGAAATTCTTGCTGGTGTGATTTCTTGCGATTTTCCTTCGTATTTTGCTTCGTAATCGAAGAAATCATTGTCTGATACAATTTCTGTAATCGGTAAAACGATAATTTCGCCTTTGTAATTGATAACTCCCACAGAAACTTCAGTTCCGTCAAGGAAACTTTCAATGATGATTTCGTTATCTTCTTTGTAAGCCACTTCAATTGCAATTGGCAATTCAGCTTCTGTTTTTACTTTTGAGATTCCGAAACTTGAACCTGCTTTGTTTGGTTTTACGAAACAAGGAAGTCCAACTTTTTTAACGATTTCGGCAGTATTGATTTCGTCTCCTTTGTTCAAGTAATAAGAAATTGCTGTTTTGATTCCGTATGGTTTTAAAACCGACAATAAATCTCTTTTATTGAATGTTAAAGCCGATTGGTAATAATCGCAAGAAGATTGTGGCAGACCGATTAATTCGAAATAAGCTTGCATTAAACCGTCTTCGCCTGGAGTTCCATGAATGGCGTTGAAAACACAGTCAAATGTGATTTTTTCACCGTTTACTGTAACTGAAAAATCATTTCTATCAATTGGAAATTCGGCATCGTTTTGGTCAACGTACACCCATTTTTCTTTGAAAATGTGAATACGGAATCCGTTGTATTTTGTTTTGTCAAGATATTGATACACGACGTTCCCGCTGATTAAAGATATTTTGTATTCGCTGGAATAGCCGCCCATGATGATGGCAATGTTTTTCATGTTTTTATTTTGGATTTTTAATTTGTTTCAAGTTTTGATGAAAATCGCTTAAATCTGTTTTGAAACTTTAATTTGATATATGATTTTTTAATAAATAACGTTCTTATGAAACCAAGTGTCTTAGCCCTGATAGAAGCGGCATCCTTTTGTGCCGGGGTTCGGCGCAAAAGATACAGCGGATAGCAGGAAACAGCTCCTGAAAATTATCCTTCGACTTCGCTCAGGATGACAATCATGGCACTTTCTTGTTTTAAACAAAATTATCATTTTTTTTGAAACGAAATACTTTATCTTTGTCGCTATTAAAAATAAATTTATGAGTTTACGTCAGTATTTAACAAGCCGAGTTTTTTTCTTGCAATTGCTTGCTGCGGCAGCAATTATTGCGCTTATTGGTTATTTATTTATGCATTGGTTGACTTTTACAACTGATCACGGACACGAAATTGCTGTTCCGAATTTGTCTAAATTGACTGAAGAACAAGTTGAAGAAAAATTGGATGAACTAGATTTAGATTACGTTCTATTGGATAGTGTTGATTACAGAAGTGAATTCCCAAAATATAGCGTTGTAGAGCAAGATCCGTTGCCTGGAACAAAGGTTAAAGTGGGTAGAAAAATTTATATTAAGATTAATGCGTCTGGTTTTTCGTCTGTAAAAATTCCAGATTTAATCGAGAAAACATATCGTGAAGCTGTACCAACGTTAAAAGCGTTAGGTCTTGAACCAGGAACGATTACATATATTCCAAATCTTGGAAAAGATATGGTTTTGGAAATGCGTTTGAAAGGAAGAAACTTAAAAGTAGGAGATCGCGTGCTTAAAGCTTCTAAAATTGATTTGGTTTTAGGAGACGGAAAAGCAAGTTATGTAGATGATAGTCAGGCAGACAGTACTGCAGTGCCTGTAGAAACCCCAGCAGATGAACAATAATATTGAAGAAAATTTAGATCTAGAAGACGAATTATTCGAACATTATAGATTTGAAGTCCCAAAAGGTCAAGCGTTTTTGCGTATTGACAAATATTTAATGTATTTGATTCCGAATGCCACACGAAATAAAATTCAGAACGCGGCAACTAATGGAAACATTTTTGTGAATGATATTCCGGTAAAATCAAATTATAAAGTAAAACCTTTTGATGTGATAACGGTTATGTTGTCGCATCCTCCGTTTGAAAACCATATTCTTCCTGAAGATATTCCGTTGAATATTGTTTATGAAGACGACGCTCTTTTATTGATTAATAAAGAGCCTGGAATGGTTGTGCATCCTGGCCACGGGAATTATACTGGAACTTTGGTAAATGCTTTGGCGCATCATTTTGATAATTTGCCAATGAATAGCAGCGAACGCCCAGGTTTGGTTCATAGAATTGATAAAGATACTTCTGGTCTTTTGGTTGTGGCTAAAACAGAAGCTGCAATGACGCATTTAGCAAAGCAGTTTGAAGCTAAAACTACCGAGCGCGAATATATTGCTCTTGTTTGGGGAAATGTTGTGGCTGACAGCGGTACAATTGAAGGAAATCTTGCTAGACATTTGAAAGATCGTATGCAAATGGCGGTTTTTGACGATCCAGAAATCGGTAAACCTGCTATTACGCATTATAAAGTTTTAGAACGTTTTGGTTATGTAACTTTGATTTCTTGTAAATTAGAAACGGGTAGAACACATCAGATTCGTGCGCACATGAAACACATCGGGCATCCGTTGTTTAATGATGAGCGTTACGGCGGTCATTTGATTTTGAAAGGAACGACTTTTACAAAATACAAACAGTTTATCGAAAATTGTTTTAAAGCTTTACCACGTCAAGCATTGCATGCCAAAACACTTGGATTTGTTCATCCAACTACTGGCGAAATGATGCGTTTTGATACTGAACTGCCTCAGGATTTTAAGGATTGTATTGAGAAATGGCAAAATTATGTGAAGTCGCATAATGTTGAGGATGAATCGTAATTATAGAATTAGAGAATTTGTCAATTAGATAATTTCTTTCTTTACATAATAAAATAGAAAAAGCTCCTTTTTGGGAGCTTTTTTATGATTCTATTTTGACATTTCGATTAAGAAATATTGAGATTTTTTCTGCTATTTCATGCGCATCTTTTTCTAATAACTGTTTCTTTATGATGTAGTCATTTGATGAAATAGGAAAAACATCCAAATAGACCATCCAGCCTAAGCTATATTTTCCACGAAGATAAATAACATTTACAGATTGTAATTTATATAATTTGCAATGAAATTTATTATTAATGTACAAATCTTCATCTCTAATACTAAGCACATGAAATTTGTTTCTGTACCATTCAAAGTAATCATTAAATAGGACATAAGTGATTGCTGACATTGCAATGATTATAGAGATAATTGTTTCAGCTAATAGTTCAGGATTTAAACGACTGACGATTAATAGCAATATTGAAAAGAAAATTATCCAAGGAATAATTAGTGATTTTTTATTGAAATAAAATGAAATCGTCATTTCGTTATCACCATTCTGCAATATCTCGTATTTTTCCATTTGCAGCGAATCTTTTTTAGAAAGTTTTAATTGTTAAACCCGTTATTTTGACTTCTCCGTTGGTTATGAAACCAAGTTTTCCTTTTTGGTTTAGATTGCTTTTTTCAAGAGAACATTCTAAAGTTGTTTTATCATTTACAGAAAAGTATAATTGATTGTTTATAATTTTAATTTTTGCAGCATACCATTTATTGTTTTCTAATTGCATTGGTTTTCTAAACAACGTTTTTCCGCCTCGTTTGCCATACGAATCATCTTTTTTATTGTACATTCCATCGCCAATTACAATGTTTTGATCAATTTGATACAAGTAAGTTCGAATGTATTTTTCTTTGTCCAAATTGAGCATGATTTCGAATAAAGATGCATTTGTCATGTTGACTTTAAAATCAATTTCATAATTCTTTGGAAGCTGTTTTTTAGAAACCAAAACTCCCCAAGGCGAAAGCGAACCGTTTCCTGTAAGAGTATCATTTTTTAAAATCCATTCTTTAGAATTGATTGTCCAATTTGATTTAAGTTCTTTTGAATTGTTTAAAGTATATTCTTTTTTTACTGTTGAAATTGTGCCAGAACACGAAATCAAGATTAATTGTAAAAAAAGAAATACTACAAATTTTATTTTCATTTAATTTAATTCTGAATGATATTTTATTTTTCCGATTGATCCTGTTTCTGAAGGCAAAAGTTCGAAAACAGAAGTAGGAGCAAGACCTTGTTCAATTCGGTGTGAAACATAAATAATACTCACATTTGTTTCTTGTTTGATAGTATTTATTAATTGAATAACTAAATCTACATTTTCGTCGTCTAAACCTTCAACTGGTTCGTCTAAAATTAATAATGGCGGATGTTTTAAAACAGCACGAACAATTAATGCTACACGTTGTTGTCCAATAGATAGATCTATAAAACGCTTTTTTCTTAAATGCGTCATTTCAATAACTTCAAGCCATTGATTTACAATTTGTTTTTGATGTGTTGTTGGTTCAGTATAAAGTCCAATAGAATCAAAGAAACCCGATAAAATCATTTGTTCCAACGTATGGCCTTTTTGAAATAAATCGGTCATAGAAGTTGTGAAAATTCCAATTTGTTTCTTGATTTCCCAAACACTTTCGCCAGTACCTTTTTTTCTTCCAAACAAAAATAAATTCTGCCCAAAACCTTTCGGATTATCTCCTGTAATTAAGGATAAAATAGTACTTTTTCCAGAACCATTCGGACCAATTAATTGCCAGAATTCGCCTTGTTTTATTGTCCAAGAAATCTTGTTTATGATTTTTCTTTCTTCGTAGCTTACCGAAACATCTTCTAATTTTATTAATACATTATCTTGAAAAGAATGTGTTTCAGTAGCTTTCGGGATTGAAGCTGTATTTAATGTTTTAAAATGATTTTCGTTTTTTACAAAAGGGTGTAATTCAAATGAATTGTCTTTAATTAAAGCTTTATTTGGAACAAAATCTAACACGTCGACATTACGATTCAATAATTGAATAATAGCAATAGAATCGGTTAAATTTTCAAGAGATTTAGCTAAAACAGCTCTAGAAGCCTGATCTAAATGATCAAACGGATTGTCGAAAATGATAAAATCTGGTTTTTGGTCAATGCAATAACGTAAAAACTCTTTTTTGCGTTCTCCAGAAGAAAAAGTTCGCAATTGTCTATTTGAAGTTGTTGAAGCTTCAACGCTGTCGTATTGAAACTCTTTTTCAATAAATTTTTCAATTGAAATATCAGAGAAAAGAATTCCTTTTTGATTATTAAAGACTGCTAATTCTCCTTTGGCTTCTCCGTTTAATATATTGTCTATAAAAGCTTTTTTATTTACCTGATTAGATAAAAGTATATCCCAGTGTTGCATTGTAATTTTTTAATATTATTTATTCTCTTTTAATGCCATTTCGCGATCGTTTCTTGACCATTCGCTCCACGAACCCACATATAATTTAGGAATTGGAAGTCCTGCGTAATCCATTGCTAATAATGTGTGACAAGCTGTAACGCCAGAACCGCAATGAACAATTGTATTTTCTGTTTTTTTATTTCCAAGAATTGCATTGTATTTTTCGGCCAATTCATCGGCAGATTTAAACAATCCGTTTTCGTCTAAATTTTCAGTTAATGGAACATTGATAGCTCCAGGAATATGTCCTGCAATTAAATCCAGAGGTTCTGTTAAGCCATTATAGCGGTTTTCATCGCGAACATCGATTACGATATTTTGATCATTTTTACGAGCTTTTTCGACTTCTTTAATATCTGCTAAAGCTAATTTCCATTTTTGCGAAGGATATGCTGTTTTTTCAAAAGTCTCATTTCCAGAATTTATTGGAAAACCAGCTTGAATTCCAGTTTGATAACCGCCATTTAAAACCTGAATTTTTTCATGTCCAATCGCACGCATCATCCACCAGAATCGCGCGGCAAAATTGGAGCCGTTTTTATCATCATAAACCACAACGTGATCTGAAGGCGAAATTCCTAATGAAGAAAGTGTTTCTGCAAATTCTTCAGGAGAAGGCAAAGGATGTCTTCCTCCATTTGCCGGATTTTCTGGAATATTTGCCAAATCACGATTTAAATCGACAAAACGAGCGGCTTTTAAATGTTCGTTTTGATAAGATTCAAAAGTGTTTGCACCAGCTCGAGCATCAATTAAAATGATTTTTGAAGTGGTATTTAATTCGATTAATTCTTGAGCTGTAATTAATGGAGAAATAGTAGACATTTTTTATTTTTTCTTCGAATTTCCAAGCCAAAGCAAGGCATTCAATATTAACTGACTTTGTGTTTTATTTTCAAAAGTGTACGATAAGGTTTTGTTCGTTCCGCCTTCATAATCAATATCATTGTGCCCCATATTTACGTACAGCATTTTATATTTTTTGTTTGTCCAAACAACGGGATAATAACCGCTATGCCAGATTTCGTGAGCTTTTGGACCAGTTCCTAAAGGGAAACTAGATTCATCAATGGCCAATAAAATTTCAATGTCTGGATTTTTGGTTAAATCATTCGACCATCTGTACCATTCGTTTGGAGCAGAACTAAATTTTGTAGGCAGATTTTTGGTTACAGAATGCTGATTTTCTACTCTCAAAACTGCCGAAGTTGGTTTCCAAGTATTGCTTCCATATTCGCCAGAACCCAAGAAAGTGTTGTGATACCAATTCCAATCTTGCGGATAACTCGAATCATTTAAAGCAAATGCCGAAAAATGAAATCCAATGAAACCGCCACCGTTTTCCATATATTTTTGAAAAGCTTCTCGCTGTTCTTTTTTCTCAGGTCTTGTGTCTAAAAACAAAACAACTTGATATTTAGCCAAAAACTTAGCATTTAAATTATCCCAATTACTGGTCGAATCGTATTGAAAATGATTCTCTGCCGCTAATTTCGGGAAGTATTTATTGGCTTCATGCACAAAACTAATATGCGCCTGATCGTTTTTTGCGGTATAAAAAGCAATGACTTTAAATTTTGAATGTTCTTTTTTGTTTTGGGAAAAGCCAAAGAAAGAAACGATTAAAGCCAAAAGCAAAATGCTTTTTTTGAAGATGGTTTGTTGATTTTGGTTGAAAATAGTCATGAATATTGAAGTGATTAAACAGGAATTTTTTCGATTAAAATTTCATGTTCCGATTTATCAAAATAGGTACAAGTCATTTCAACAATATCAACGCGCCATTTTGCAATTCCAGCTTGCGCACAATGATTGCAAAAAGTCATATAATCGGTTTCTCCGTGCTGGTGTTTTACCAAATTTTCAATAAAAAGTTCTTTGTTTGCAAAATCAGCTACTTTAATTTCTGGATATTTTTCTTCAGCTGCAGCGGTATAATTATTTAAACCGAAATAAACAGTGCTTCCATCATGTACGTAAGTGTCATATCCTTTTACGCCTAAAATGATTAAATCCTGAATGTAATTTGGAAAATCTGCGCCTGATTTTACTTTCGAATGTGCTTCTTTTATCTGTTCTATTGTAAACATATTTATATAGTTTTTAGGTTAGGTTTTTTTGCTACGAATTCACGAATTATATTTAATAATTTAAAAAACAAATTCGTGAATTCGTGGAGAAAAAAAATTATTTCAAAAATACGATTAATGATTTTATAAATGCATCAAAAGATTCAATATGTGGTAAGTGCCCCGTATTTGGAATTTCCGCCAATTTTGAATTCGGAATTGCCTTTTGTGTCTTTTTGCCCAATTCAGCATAATTTCCCATTGTTTTTTGAACTTCTGCTGAAACCAAAGGCTTTCCTAAAGCAGTTTTATCTCTCGTTCCTATAATTAAAAGTGTCGGACTTTTGATGTTTTTGAATTCATACAAAACGGGTTGCGTAAAAATCATATCGTACAAAAGAGCAGAGTTCCAAGCTACACGATCATAATCTGGTGCAGTGGTCCATCCAGCACCAAGTTCAGCCCATTTTTGATAATTGGCATTCCATTTTCCATCATAATAATTTGCCATTTGGTATTTTTTGATGCCCTCGTAATTCTGTTTCAATTCTGATTCGTACCACCAATCGACAGGTTTGTAAGGAACAATCAATTTCCAATCTTCCAAGCCAATTGGGTTTTCTAAAACTAATTTTTCTGTCGTTTCAGGATACATCAAAGCAAAACGTGTCGCCAACATTCCGCCCATAGAATGACCTAAAATCGTTGTTTTTTGAATTCCTAAATGATCTAAAAGTCTTTTGGTATTTTCGGCTAATTGCTGAAAAGTATATTGAAAATTATCTGGTTTTGTCGATTTCCCGAAACCAATTTGATCAGGGACAATTACTCGAAAACCTTCTTTTGTCAAAGCTTTAATCGTGGTTTCCCAGTAAGCACCATTGAAATTTTTTCCGTGAAGTAAAACAACATTTTTATTGTTGTAATTATCAGGTTTAATATCCATGTAAGCCATTTTAAGAGCTTGGCGCTGATTGCTTAACTCTAAAAATTGTACAGGAAATGGATATTCATAATTTGTTAAATTAATATCTAAAGGCTTTATTTTTCCTTCTTGAGATGAAGCTAAAAAAGGAATAAATAATGCTAAAAGTTTCAGGATTTTCATTTGATGGACTTTTTTGTTTTTTATAATTATAAAGTTAAACCGAACCATTTTCAAAACAAAACCTAAAATCTTAAAGTTATCAGAAAAAAAGTATTTAAAAGGGTTTCAATGTTTTTGATGTCGATAATCGATGATTTATTGAAGTTTTATCGATTAAATGATGTTGATTATGAAAATAATGCATTTTAACGAGTAATGTGGTACTTTAAGGAAATTCTTTCATTAACATTGAAATTGTGCGTAATTTTAATATAAGAATGTTGTAAGCCTAAAAAATAGTATTATGAAAAAAACGATACTTTTACTCCTGCTCACAGTCCCCACATTTGCCCAAGAACTCAATACTTTTGATTTCGCCGTTATAAATTCAACCTTAATTTCACCAAATATCGATCTTGATAAAGGCCGAAGCGTTGTCTCGGCAAATGAAGATCAATATTCGGCTTATTTTCAGTATGCTTTTAATATGTGCGACGACGATATTATTGTAGGCGCTGGAATTGATAAGTCGGAAATTGATAGGACTTATGTTGGCTACATTGGAAAAATTTGCGAAAAATTTAGAGCTACAATTGGCATTGGTTATCTCGAATCGAGGAGTGGTTACGAAGGAACTTTTACAGGTTTTAGTATTTCCTGGCATTTTTCTGAGAACACTTATATTGGTGGAAATCTCGAAAATCTGCATTCGACAAGTATTGATTATGAAACCGATGAAAGTTTCGATTATTATCAGAAGCTGGTTCCAAAAGTCTTTGGAAGCTATGAAATTATTCCGCATGTTATTGCTTTTGGACAGCTGAGTTCAAGAGTAAATGACATTGCTTTAAAATATCAGGTTAACCGATTTTCGGCTGGAGGATTTTATTCTGGACATTCAGTAGGAGGGATCTTTGGTACTTTGAATATTGGGCGATTTGCAATTTCCTGCAGTACAACTTTTGAAAAAGTAAATTTTGGATTAAAGTTTGAATAATATGCCTAGATAAATTTTTGATTTGAAAGAAGAAATCCCAAAAACAAATTTAAAATTGCTTTTGGGATTTTCTGATTTAATATCATTATTCGTTTTTACAAACCAACAAAATCATCGCTTTTTGGAAAAATACTCAAGGCTTGAATCGCAATTTCTGGCGTTGGAGAAGCTAATTTTCGCAACTTTGTATCCATCCATGCGCCGTCAACAGTAATTGTCGCACAAAGCGTGTCGTCTTCTCTTCTAAATTCATGAATGATTGACCAGCGAGAAGCATCGGCTTTCATTTTTGAAGTTTTAGTATGAATGAATATTTTATCAGAAAGTTTTAATTCTTTTCTAAAAACGCATTCTTCTCTGAACAAAACAGGACCGAAACCTTGCGTTTGCATTACTTTTAAAGTTAAACCCAATTCTTCAAGGATTTCAATACGATGCTGTGCGCCAAAATCGTAATAAGCGCTGTGGCGAACGTGAAAATTTGGATCAAGATCTGACCAGCGAAAAGATATTTCTTTTGTAAATGAAGCCATTTTTAATATTGTATTTTATTGAAAAACCGAAATTACGAATAAAAAATAAATGAATAGCATAAAATTATTATGCGTGCATATATTTTTTTCTTGTCAGATTGTAAATGGGGTATCGAATAATCTATTTTGAAAGCAGTTTTTTAATTTCGCTTGCTATATTGTCCAAGTTTCCTTCATCATTTCCTACTGTTACATATTTTATAATTCCGTTTTGATCAATTAAAAAGTTTTTAGGAATTGCATTTTTGGCATATTGATTCCATATTATTTCCTTTGAATCAATACCGAAATTAAAATCGAGACCATCTTTTTTTAACTTCACTACTTTTTTAGCAACTGCAGTTTCAGTTTCCCCACTTGAAATGGCTAAAAAGACAAAATTATCATTTTTAAAAGGTTCAAGAATTTTTGATGGAATATCGTAAAACTCTTGTAAGCACGGTGCACACCAAGTTGCCCAGAAATTAACCAGTACCACTTTTCCTTTCAAATCAGAAAGCTTTACTTCTTTTCCGTCTACAAGTTTTAAAGTGAAGTCTTTGGCTTTGTCGTTTACATTTAAGAGAAATTGCTCTTGTTTTTCTGGAGTTTGTTGTTCTGCAACATCGGTTTTAAGCTTTTTATCGTTTTCGATTTTTTCCTGTTCAGTAAAAACTTCTACGACCACTATAAACTATCTGTCGCCAATTTTATCGCCAAATTTTTTTGCTAGTTCATTTCGTTCTTGTTCACTAACGCCTTTATTCATTGATTTGATATAACCTTCATTGCCGTATTTCATTACCTGTTCCATTGTGGCAATTTCGTTGTTGATTATGATGACAGTTTCAGGTTTTTTTGCGACTTGGTTTTGTGCGTAAAAAAATTGCGTTGCGAGCAATATCGCAAGATAAATGGTTTTTTTCATGTGATTGATTTTTGATTGTTTGATGATTGATGATTTTGTTTGTTTTTATGTTATTAAATGATTTGAAAATTCTTCTTCAAAAAAAGGATAAGGAATGCCAATTATAGTTATTTCAAACTCTTCAGAATCTTGGCCAGTTATATAGCATCCAATTCCTTTTATTTCTGTTCCTTTTTCGTTGAAAACTTTTAAGTTTGGAATAGTTTGAGTTGATATAAAATGATCTTCTGAGGATTCTTCAGCTTTTATAGAATTTATTTTACAATAATTGCTAAAGAAATTATAGTCAAGATTTTTGTTGGTAAAATTAATATTACCAAAGACAACTCCCATTGGCGGATCGGCTTTTTCTAATTTAGAAAAACCGATATTTATATTATCGAGAAATATGTTGTAAGTCATTATTTAAGTAAAAGTTAAGATGTCATTTTTGAAAGTTCCTCTTCCAGTTTATCAAAGTTCTCCTCATTTTTATCGACAACATAAGGTTTTAATTTCTGGCATTCTTCTTCAGTTTCAAAAAGCATTTTAAAAACTACTTTGGTTTGATTTTCGGCAACTGTTTTAAATGTTGTCAAGATTTGAAAAAGCGGTTTAGAATGGCGTTTCCAAGCAATAAGATTAGGTTTGTCAATTTTGATGAATTCGCATTCGTTGGCATAATTTCCCACTTCTGGACCATGCATAATAAAACTCCATTTACCGCCTTCGCAAAAATTAAACTCATGAAAAGTATTGGTGAAACCTTTTGGGCCCCACCAATTTTTCAAATGTTCAGGCATGCTCCATGCTTTGAAAACAAGTTCTTGAGGAAAATTCAAAATTCGTGTGGTCACGATTTCTGAATCTGGTGTTGTGGAAAGAATCTCTGAAGTCATTTCTGAAAAGTTTTAAATTAAACGAAATGCGGTATGATAAAGTTACGTTTATTTTTGTAAATCAATTATTCTCCTGTTTTTTCAAAATTATCGTAATAAGTAAAATCTTGGGTGATTTTTCCATTTTCGATAGTGAAAATTGTACAGATTTGTAAAGTGAATTTTGATTTATCAATTCCAGTTCCCGTAGAAATAAATTCGACAATAATGTTCTTTTCGCCTGAAGGATAAATCTGCAATATTTTATCTTGAATATTAGGAAAATAAGCTCCAAGTCCAGCATATTTTTCTATAATTTCCTGCTTAGATTGTCTTCTAACGCCAATTCCAAAAGTCGGATCTTTAAATTCAGCATTTTCAATGTACATATCCGACATTTCCTTCCATTGATGTTTATTGAAAAGATCAAAATACTGTCTTATAAGTTTTTCGTTTTCTGATGCTGCTTTTGCTGTTTTATTGCAAGAAATTAAGCTAATTGAGAGTGCGAGAATAATTAAAATGTTTTTCATGTGTTTTGGGTTTAAATAGTTTCAAGGTTATCCCATTCGTATTCTATTTTGTTTACTTTCATATAGTAAGGAATTAGAAGTAAAATTTCTAATCTAAAAGAAAAATGGTCTTTTCCGGCACTGAAAGGAAGTATAAACAAGGAAGCAATGCATATTGCAATACCCACGATGGCATCTATTTTAGCAATCATAATTGCATTTGGTTTTTCGAACCAAAGAGAAAATGCTGCAAAAGCTTTTAGAAACATGACGGCGATAATAAAAAGTCCTGTTCCTGAATAAGCGGTATCGCTAGAGAATCCGTAAAGAGATAAGTTTACATTTGGAACAAAAAGATTTGTAATTAGAGATCCAATGGCAGCTATACCCATTAACATAAAAATCCAACAGAAAACTTTTATCCACCATGGAAGTAATTTGCGTCTTATTACGTCTGGTTTTTCAAATTCATCAAATTGACCTTTTAATTCTTGTTCCATGTTTTTGGTTTTAATTAGTTATTATTTGTTTTGGGAATTTCTTGGTTTATCTGTTTTTTTTCTTCTATTTCTTTTATTTTTTTGACAATCCACGGCAGTGTTAATCCTTGTCCAATTAAAGTCAATAATACCACTGCGACCGAAATAAAAATAATAGCATTTCGATGAGGAAAAGGAGTTCCGTCTTCTAGAAATTTAGGAAGCCCGATTGCGATTGCCAATGATACAATGCCACGCATGCCAGACCAGCTTATAATTAGGCTATTGCCAAAATCGAGTAGCGCGTGCTCGCTGACTTTTCGTTTTCCTTTTTTGTTGTTTAGAAAGGCTTTTTGCAAGTTTTTCTTTTGAAAAAATACTCTTGTCATTCTAGTTAATAATGCAACGATTGTAATGATAACGGCATAACCAATATAGGGTAAAATCATACCATCGTCGATGTCTTTTAAAATATATCGAAAATTGAGTCCGATTAAGATAAAAATCAATCCGTTGAGTAAAAAAATAATAACATCCCAAAGGCTTTTCGAATTGTTTTTTAAATTTTCAGGAAAGATTTTATTGCTTAAACGTGCCATTGCTAAACCTAGAATAACAACTGCAATCACTCCAGAAACATGTAAGTGTTCTGCAACTAGATAGGTTACAAATGGCATTAAAAGCATAAAGCTCACAGTTACATTTATGTTTTTGCGAACTTTTCCAAGAATAAAAGCAAGGATTTTACTCATTACAAAACCAACCAAAAAACCTCCTCCAAGCAATAAAGCAAAGTTTAGAGCCGCTTTCCAAATAATAAAAGCAGAACCCATTGCGGTCGCAACTGCGAAACGATAAGCAACAAGGGCAGAGGCGTCATTTATAAGACTTTCGCCTTCTAATATTGTAAGTGTTTTTTCAGGCAAACCAAGACCCTTTGTAATGTTTACAGCTGCAACAGCGTCTGTGGCAGAAAGAATGGCGCCTAGAACAAAAGCCAAAGGCCATGTCATGCCTGGAATCATGTAGTGAGAAACAACTGCAATCCAAAATGTAGTAAGGAATACAAGCGGAATTGCCAATGTACTAATAGTGCTAAGATTTGTTTTAAAATGTTTGGGTGAAATATTGAAAGAAGCGTCATATAACAATGGCGGAAGAAATATCAAGAAAATAATTTCTGGATTGATTTCGATTTCTCGCATTGTTGGAACAAAACCAATGAGGACTCCCACAATAACTAAAAGAATAGGATAAGGTAGTTTTGACTTTTCTGCGAATGCAGATAAACCAATAACGATGGCTAATATAAAAATGATGATTGTGTAGTTCTCCATTCGGGCATTAATTATTACTCAATTGTTTTTCTAAATTTTCAATTTCAGAAGGTCCGCTGACATTTTTCTTTACAATATTTCCGTTTTCATCAATCAAAAAATGCCAGGGAATTCCCATAGACTGATTGCCGTATAAGCTTCTTAAATTGGCATCTAATTTTTCATTTACTCTGATATGATACCCTTCTAAATTATAAAAATGAATCATTTCTTTCCATTGCTTTTCTCTGCTTTCTTTGTCAATAGAAATATAAACCAATGTAATGTTTTTCGATTTTAATAATTCATAAAGTTTAGCATTGTCTTTAAATTCGGCTTTACACGGACTACACCATGTTGCCCAAATGTCAACATAATATTGTTTTCCATTCAAACTTTTTAAAACATCATTTATAGTATTAAGACTGGAAGAATTAGCTATAAAATTAATTTTTTCATTTAATGGTTCTGCTTGTTTTTTATGAAAAGCAATAATTGGCATAATTACAGGCTCTAAAAAGTGTGTGTATGGACTAAAAGGATATTCTTTTTTGAATTGCTCAAAAAGCGTAATCAGTTCTTTTTCGTAATTATTATTTATCGCTTCATAATAAACATAAGCGGCGAAATAATATTCTAGCTGAAGTCCAGATAAATATTTTTTTGCGTTGTCTATGTTATGAGTATGGATCTGACCTTTTTTCTGAAATTCAGCTAATATTTTCGTGTCTATTTTTTCAAGTATTAATTCGTTGTAACGCAGATAATTTTCGATATAAAAATAAAACCACGGCGAACTTAAAAGTTTAGAATTTGTAACTGGATTTGATTGGAAAATCTCTTTCCACATTTCGCTAAATTGTTCCTTGGAAAGTTTATTTTTATTTTGTGCCACAAGCAAATAATTAATAAAAGCGAGACCTCCTTGTATTCCTTTATAAAAATAATCTCGATCTGTTTCTACGAGATTGTAAAAATCTTTGGAGATTACTTTTTCTTTCAGAAGCTTTTTAAACCCCGCTATTTCAGCTTCTTTGCTCTGTTCTATTTTTTGTTTTATTTCTGATGGAACACTGTCTTGTGTATATTTTTTTGTTTCCAATTCAAAATGACCGCCTACAATCATGCTTCGATTTGGAATCTGGTTGTAAAGTATCTGGCCTTTTTGGTTTGGAGATTCTACAATAAATTTATTCTCAGAAGCTTCAGTATTGATGTTGACTTTATAAGTCATGCCAGGCTCTACAATTAAAGTTCCGTAAGATTGGTAACTGTTTGATAAATCAATAAAAGAAGTTTTTTCTAAAGAAATAGTGATTTGAAAATTGCCATACGAATCGATTTGAGCAGAATCTGTAAATCCGAAATAATCGATTCCGTGAATTGGTAAAGTATATTCAATGATATCTGGAATTTTTCCTGTGATTTTTCCTGTAATTTTTATTTCGTTCTTTTTTCCCTGACCAATAGCTAAGGATGAGAACAGTAGTATTAAAATAAACTGAGTTAACTTCATTTTTTTACGTTTTAATCAGGTTTTGCTTATTTCAAATATAGATTATTTTGTGATAAAAGAATGATACTTCTGCTAATAATGACATGAAAAATAGTGGTTTGCCATATCTGTCAGTCTTGAAAAATGTCATGTTGTCAGATGATTTTTACTGTGCCAATATGAAAACTGACAATTTTATTTGGTTTTTTATATTGGCACAAAGATTGACTTATGCCACCTGAGTTATAAAATTAAATCAAAAATTAAATATATAAAAAATGGGTAAAATAATCGGAATTGACTTAGGTACGACGAACTCTTGTGTTTCTGTAATGGAAGGTAACGAAGCAGTTGTTATCCCTAACGCAGAAGGAAAAAGAACTACACCATCTATCATCGCTTTTGTTGAAGGTGGAGAAATTAAAGTAGGTGATCCTGCAAAAAGACAAGCAGTAACGAATCCTACAAAAACGATTGCTTCTATTAAACGTTTTATGGGACACACTTTTGCTGAAACTCAAGATGAGGCAAAAAGAGTTCCTTACAGTGTTGTAAAAGGTGACAACAATACTCCACGTGTGGATATTGACGGTCGTTTATACACTGCTCAAGAATTGTCTGCAATGACACTTCAAAAAATGAAAAAAACTGCTGAAGACTATTTAGGTCAAACAGTAACTGAGGCAGTTATTACGGTTCCTGCTTACTTTAATGATGCTCAGCGTCAAGCTACAAAAGAAGCTGGTGAAATCGCTGGTCTTAAAGTTATGCGTATCATCAACGAGCCAACTGCTGCTGCACTTGCTTACGGATTAGATAAAAAAGGAAATGATCAAAAAATTGCTGTTTACGATTTAGGTGGAGGTACTTTTGATATCTCTGTTCTTGAATTAGGAGACGGTGTATTTGAAGTATTATCTACAAATGGTGATACTCACTTAGGTGGTGATGATTTTGACCAAGTTATTATTGACTGGTTAGCTGACGAATTCAAATCTGAAGAAGGTATTGATTTACGTTTAGATCCAATGTCATTACAGCGTTTGAAAGAAGCTGCTGAGAAAGCTAAGATTGAATTATCATCTTCTGCTGAAACAGAAATCAACTTACCTTACGTAACTGCTACTGCTTCTGGACCAAAACACTTAGTGAAAAAATTATCTAGAGCTAAATTTGAGCAATTATCTGATGCATTAGTAAAACGTTCTATGGAACCAGTTGCTAAAGCATTAAAAGATGCAGGTTTATCTACATCTGATATCGACGAAGTAATCCTTGTAGGAGGTTCTACTCGTATGCCAAGAATCGCTGACGAAGTTGAAAAATTCTTCGGTAAAAAAGCTTCTAAAGGTGTTAACCCTGATGAGGTTGTGGCTATTGGAGCTGCTATTCAAGGTGGAGTTTTATCTGGAGATGTAAAAGATGTATTGTTACTTGACGTAACGCCTCTTTCTTTAGGTATCGAAACTATGGGTGGTGTATTGACTAAATTAATCGAGTCTAACACAACTATTCCAACTAAAAAATCTCAAGTATTCTCTACTGCTGCTGATTCTCAACCATCTGTTGAAATCCACGTATTACAAGGAGAAAGAGCAATGGCAGCTGATAACAAAACTATCGGTCGTTTCCACTTAGATGGTATTCCACCAGCACCAAGAGGAGTTCCTCAAATCGAAGTAACTTTCGATATCGATGCTAATGGTATCATCAAAGTTTCTGCAACTGATAAAGGAACAGGAAAATCTCACGATATCCGTATCGAAGCTTCTTCTGGATTAACAGCTGAAGAAATCGAAAAAATGAAAAAAGATGCTGAAGCTAACGCTGATGCTGACAGAATTGCAAAAGAAAGAGCTGAGAAATTGAACGAAGCTGACAGTACTATCTTCCAAACTGAATCTCAATTGAAAGAGTTAGGAGATAAATTGACAGACGATCAAAAAACAGCTATCGAATATGCTTTAACTGAATTGAGAATGGCTCACCAATCTCAAGATCTTGACGCAATCCAAAAAGGATTAGACAATGTAAATGCAGCTTGGAAAACAGCTACAGAAGCAATGTACGCTCAAGGTGGTGAAGGACAACAAGCTGCTCCACAACAAGAGCAGTCTTCTGGAGACAACGTTGAAGACGTTGAATTCGAAGAAGTAAAATAATTTACTCGTAGAGAAGCACTGCAGTGCGTCTTTACAATTGAATATAAAAACCGAGTCAGAAATGGCTCGGTTTTTTTTATGGGTATTGTTTTACATAGAGACGCACTGTAGTGCGTCTAACTCTAGGTTTTCCACAAACTGATAAATGTCATTTCCTGTTCAAATTCTTTTTCGTAATATTACTATTGTAAATTTTCGTGAATGAGAAAGATTAAATACAAGAAAGGGCGCAAGCTGCAACACATTACTTTAGAGTATACTGGCACGCATAAAGAACATGAAACAGAGATGCAGCTTTTTGTATATAATGACGCTGATGTTGTCGAATACGATAAGTTTACCGTCTTGGCATTAAATTCTTGTTTTGATTATACAAAAAACAATTGGCTCAATATTCATGGACTTAATGATATTGACCTTATTAAAACGATTGGTGCGCATTTCAAATTAGACGATTTCCTGCTTGCCGATATTTTAAATACTACCAAAAGAACAAAATTAGAGGATCAGCAAGATATTCTGTTCTTCAATATAAAATCACTTCTTCCTTCTGAATATTCAGATAATATTAGTGTAGAGCAATTAAGCTTTATTTTGAAGGATGGAATTTTAATTTCCTTTCAAGAAAAACGAAGCGACTTCTTCACGCATATTCGAGAGCGTTTACGTACGCATGCGGGAATAGTTAGAACCAAAAAGGTAGATTATCTCTTGTATTTACTTTTAGACGCTGTTATGGAGAATTTCTACATCACATTGGAAGACGAAGAAGATAAGATTGAAGAATTAATCAATTTGACAAAAAAAGAAGCGAAACCTATTATTTTAGAAAAAATTGAAAATCACCGAGATAATTTAAATTTTCTAAAACGTTCTATAGTACCGCTTAGAGATTCGCTTTATTATTTGAAAACGAAAAAAGACGATGATGAAGATAATGGTTTAATTCAGAAAGACACTTTCAATTTCTTTATTAGATTGCATCAAAAGAGTTTGGAGCTTTTGGATCAAATAGAATCAGATATGAGTGCTTTAGAAAGTGCTTCTAACTTTTATTTTTCAGAACAAAGCAGAAAAATGAACGAAATCATGAAAACGCTGACTATTATTTCAGCAATATTTATTCCGCTTACTTTTATTGTGGGAGTGTACGGAATGAACTTTGAAAATATGCCAGAACTCAAAATGCAAAATGGCTATTTTGTAGTAATGGGCGTAATGTTTTTGCTGGTAATAGCCCTAATCATTTATTTTAAGAAAAGACGATGGTTTTAACGTTTGTTTTGTTTTAGAAGAATGTGATTTTACATAAATTTGTTATTTAGAATAAATATAAATAATTATGAGTAAAGCAATATATATAGCCACTAGTGACCATAATAGTGGTAAATCAATTATCACGCTCGGTTTGATGAGTATCTTAATTGGTAAAACAGCCAAAGTAGGGTATTTTAGACCTATAATAGAAGATTTTGTTGATGGTGAGGTAGATAATCATATCGAGACCGTTTTGTCTTATTTTAACCTTGATATTGCGTTTGATGATGCGTACGCTATTACTAAAAGCAGATTAATTAAGAAAAAGAATAAAGGTAAAATAGGAGAGGTTCTCGATTTAATTATTGAAAAGTATAAAAAACTAGAAGAACGTTTCGATTTTGTTTTGGTTGAAGGAACAAGCTTTACCGGAGAAGGAACTTCGATCGAATTAGATTTGAATGTTTTAATAGCTAAAAACCTTGGAATTCCAACCATAATTGTTGGTTCTGGAGTTGGTAAAACTTTAGAAGAACTTTTAGACAGTTTGTATTTGGTTTACGATTCTTTCAAATTAAAAGAGGTTGAAGTTTTATCAGTTTTTGCAAATAAAGTCCAGCCAGAGAATATCGAATTGGTTACCAATAGTTTACAAAAAAGTCTGCCGTCAAACGTATTAATCAACACAATTCCGCTTGTTTCTAGTTTGAATAATCCAACTATGCAGGAAATTGTAAACGAATTGAATGCTAAAGTATTATTTGGAGAGAACTATTTAAACAACGAAATTGGTCACTATAGTGTTGGAGCGATGCAATTGCATAATTATTTAGTGCATTTGCATGACAACGCTTTGGTAATCACTCCTGGAGATCGTTCAGATATTATTTTAGGAGCCTTACAAGCCAATGAATCGGTTAATTATCCAACTATTTCAGGGATTATCTTGACTGGAAATATTGTTCCAGAAGAAAGCATTTTAAAGCTTATTGAAGGGCTTTCTGCCATTGTGCCAATTATTGCTGTTGATGGCGGAACTTATCATATTACCAATAAAATAGGCTCTATTAAATCACAGATTTACGCTAACAATACGCACAAAATTGAAACATCAATCAATACTTTTGAAAAGTATGTCGAAATCGAAGCTTTATCGCAAAGAGTAATTACTTTCCAACCTGAAGGCATGACGCCAAAAATGTTTCAATACAATATGGTTAAAAGAGCGAAACAGCATAGAAAACATATTGTATTGCCAGAAGGAAATGATGACCGAATTATTACAGCAGCATCAAGATTATTAGATATGGATGTGGTAGATATTTCTATTATTGGAGACAAAAAGCAAATTGAAAGCAAAGTTGCGGAACTTGGACTCACATTTGATTTTTCTAAAGTAAACATCATAAATCCGATCGAATCTGAAATGTATGAAGATTATGCTAATACTTACTATGAGCTTAGAAAAGCGAAAAATGTAAGTATCACAATGGCAAGAGATTTAATGGAAGATGTTTCGTATTTTGGAACGATGATGGTTTACAAAGGCCACGCTGACGGAATGGTTTCTGGCGCAGCACACACCACGCAACATACTATTTTGCCAGCATTACAATTCATTAAAACAAAACCAAATTCGTCTGTAGTTTCTTCTGTATTTTTCATGTGCTTAGAAGATAGAGTTTCTGTTTTTGGAGATTGTGCCATCAATCCAAATCCGACGGCAGAACAATTGGCAGAAATCGCAATTTCTTCTGCAGAATCAAGTTTAGCATTCGGAATTGAACCCAAAATAGCTATGCTTTCTTATTCTTCTGGATCATCAGGAAAAGGAGATGAGGTTGATAAAGTAAGAACTGCAACAGCCATTGTAAAAGAAAAAAGACCAGATTTAAAAATTGAAGGACCGATTCAATACGATGCAGCGGTTGATTTAAGTGTTGGAAAAAGCAAAATGCCTGATTCTGAAGTGGCAGGACAAGCTAGCGTGTTGATTTTTCCTGATTTAAATACAGGAAACAATACTTATAAAGCGGTTCAAAGAGAAACCGGAGCTTTAGCAATTGGTCCAATGTTACAAGGTTTAAACAAGCCTGTAAACGATTTAAGCCGTGGCTGTACTGTAGATGATATTATCAATACAGTAGTCATTACAGCCATTCAGGCGCAGGGAATGTAAATAATTGTGAATTGTTAATGGTAAATTATTAATTATACTTTGCCTTGAAAATTACTTTTGTTTAAATGTGAATTCATGATTATAGAAAAAATAAAAAACTTTGAGTAAAAAAAACTCATCACCTTAGAAACTTAGCATCTTAGAATCTTTATAAAAAATGAAAATACTTATAATAAACTCAGGGAGTTCTTCAATTAAATATCAATTAATGGTAATGCCAGAAAATGAAGTAATTTGTTCTGGTATGATTGATAGAATTGGTTTAGAAACTTCAAATATTACTTTTAAAACGGCTGTTGCTTCACGCGAAGAAACGCTTCCAATTCCGAATCATAAAGTAGGTTTGCAAAAAGTAGCCAATATGCTTTTGGATGCTGAAAAAGGCGTTATTAAATCTACTTCAGAAATTTCGGCGGTGGGACATCGTGTCGTTCATGGCGGAAGCGATTTTAGCGCTACAGTAAAAATTGATGAAAAAGTAAAAGCAAAAATTAAACAGCTTTTTGAATTGGCGCCATTACACAATCCTGCTAATTTAGAAGGAATTAATGTGGCAGAAGAAATTTTCAGTTCGGCCGAGCAAATTGCGGTTTTTGATACGGCTTTTCACCAAACAATGCCAGAAGTAGCTTATAAATATGCTATTCCGAATTATCTGTTAACAGAAAATAAAGTTCGCGTTTATGGTTTTCATGGAACAAGTCATAAATATGTTTCTGAAAAAGCGATTAATTATTTAAAGGATAATTCAAAAATAATTACCATTCATTTAGGAAACGGTTGCAGTATGGCAGCTATTAAAAACGGAAAATGTATTGATACTTCAATGGGATTTTCTCCTTCAAATGGTTTGATAATGGGAACGCGCGCAGGAGATATTGACCAGTCGGTTGTATTTTATATGATTAAAAATTTAGGATATACTCCAGATGAAGTGAACGCCGTTTTATTAAAACAAAGCGGTATGCTAGGACTCACAGGTTACAGCGATTTACGTGATATTGAAGCAGAAGCAGAGAAAGGAAACAAAGATTGTCAACTGGCTTTACAAATGAATGCGTATAGAATTAGAAAAACAATTGGCGCTTATGCCGCAGCTTTAAATGGATTAAATGCAATTGTTTTTACGGCTGGAATTGGAGAAAATTCTTCATTTATGCGTAATTTAATTTGCACCGATATGGATTATTTCGGAATTGAAATTGATAAGGAAAAAAATCAAATTCGTTCAAAAGAATTGAGAGAAATCAATTCAGAAAATTCTATTGTAAAAGTTTTAGTTGTTCCAACAGATGAAGAATACGAAATTGCAAATCAGGTTTATCAATTATTAGAAAATTAATAAACCGATTTATTTAGATGGCAGTAACAAAAATTCCGCTCACAAAAGAAGATATTATATTGGTTAAAAATAGAATTAAAGCTAATTCTGTCATTAGGCTTTTGGGATCAGGTTTTACGCTTATTGTCCTCTTAATTGTTTATTTGTCTACGGGCCGTGATACTTCAAACGATACTTTTTGTTTTTTTAAAATTGCAGTTATTGTTATCAATGCTTTTCTTCTTATAGGCTGGCTCAGGGATACTAATTTATATAACGATTTGAAAGATAGGCAAAAGTATGTTGGGACTATAAAAGTGAAACACAAGAACTATCATTATGATAGTGAAAATAATTCTACAATCTATCAGATTATCTTTGATGAATGGAGAGTTGGAAATGTATGTTTTATAGAAAAATTTTGGAATGATATAAATGAAGGCGATGAATTTTACGTTGAACAGGCAACTAATTCCAGTTTAATTCTAAAATTAGAGAAAGATAATGTTGACTTTAAAATAGGATTAATTGGCTAAATATCTGCTAACTGTTTTATTTTTAGGTAATAATAAGAAAAGCTTCTGCATTTGGAAGCTTTTTTGCTTTTCGGAAATTAAATATTTGGAGTATCTTTGAATTTAAAAACGAATATCTTGAAATCGATACTTTTTAAATCAGTTTTCTTCTTTTTCATCGCTTTACAACTTCAAGCACAAGAATTACTTCCATTTGTCGAAAATTACAGTAAATCAGATTATCAGGGCGATAATCAGATCTGGAATGTGGTACAAGGAAATGATGATGCCATGTATTTTGC
Source organism: Flavobacterium sp. SH_e (assembly GCF_025717045.1). Lineage (GTDB taxonomy): Bacteria > Bacteroidota > Bacteroidia > Flavobacteriales > Flavobacteriaceae > Flavobacterium. Next base: position 55,181 of record NZ_JAOVZN010000008.1, on the reverse strand, counting down.
TAATAATCATTATTTATTGCGTTACGACGGCGTAAAATGGGAAAAATATACACTTCCAAATAAAACTATTATCCGATCAATTCTGATTGAAGGTGACAAAATCTATTCTGGCTCGTATAAAGAATTTGGTTATTGGTATAGAAAAGACGGAACAATGCATTATGTTTCGATTACTAAAAACCTTAGATTATTTGATGAAAAAGATAACGAAGAAATCTGGAAGATCTTTCGATTCAACGGATCACTTTATTTTCAATCCTTCAACGATGTTTTTATTTATAATGGAAAAACGATTAAAAAAATTAAGTTTCCGTTTCTGATCTCGTATTGTTTTGGCGTAGATCAGAATTTATACGTAGCATCTGTACAGGACGGAATTTTTAAAATGAATGGGAATCATATTGCTAATCCTAAAGGATGGAATATTTTAAAAAACACTGTTGTTCATGCCATAGAGAAATATCAAAACAAGACTTACATATTTACACAAAAAAAAGGAGTTTTTATTGTAGAGAAAAATGGTTTAAAAAACTGGGAACATCCAATAAATGAAACTTTAAAATCGGCAACAATCAATGTGGCAAAATTTGTCAAAAATGACAAGCTGATTGTTGGAACTGGAAATCGTGGAATTTTCATTTTAGATTTAAAAAACAATTCCTATAAAAATATCGAACGCGATAATGTTTTAATGAACAATTCAGTTTTGAGTATAGGATTGGATAGAGAAAATGATCTCTGGGTTGGTTTAGATAACGGAATTGCTCATGTTGAGGTTAATTCTCCTATTTCTTTCTTTTATGATAATTCAGGGCTCTTAGGTTCTGTGTATGCTGTGGCGGCAATTAATAAAGGTTACTTAATTGCTTCTAATCACGGTATTTTTGAATATAGTGCGGGAAAATTTAATATGATGCCTAATACCCAAGGACAGGGCTGGAATATTTCTCTAATTGACGGGAAATATATCATTGGCCACAATGACGGTACTTTTTCGTATGAAAATAATACTTTGACCAAGATAAATGGTGTCAGCGGTGGTTGGAATATGTCTAAAAGCAGTATCAATAATACTTATTTCCAATCGACATATAGTGGTATTCTGGTTTATGATGATCCTACGAATTTATCTCATTATAAAATAATAAAAGATCTTGCTAAACCAATTAAATATGTTGCCCAAAACAAGAAAAACGAAATTTGGGCTGCCGACAATTATCGAGGTTTGTATCGTGTTTTGTTGGATGATAATTACAATACTTTAAAAGTAGAAAATGTCACTCAGCAAAGTAAAATAAAGAATGATTTCGGAATTAAGATTTTTGAGTTTAGAAAAGAAATACTTTTCCTTATTAATAATTCTTGGTATACCTATAATTCAATTGCTAATAAACTGGAGCAAAATGACTTGTTTAATGCAAGTTTCAAGAATGTAACAGATGTTGTGTCTATTGATGAAGACCATTTTATGGTTTTGCAGAACGGAATCTTATACCATATTTATGCTCAAGGAAATAAATTTATCTGGAATATAATTCAAGAGAAATATTATAAAGGAAAGCTGATAAACGAAAATATAAGAATCTTCAAAAAAGACAACTATTATTTATTTAATCTAGATGACGGATTTATTTCGCTTAAGCTTGAATATGAAAACAAGCAAAATTCAAAAGTTGAAATAGAAGCGTTTAGTAATGATGTTTTAATTCCAAATGAAGAGAAAATAAAATTCAATACAGAATTAAAGATCCATGTCATTTCTGGAATTTACGGAGCAAGTAAACCAAATCTGTTTTATAAACTAGACAAGGAAAAAGATTTTATCCCAATTTCTGACGGATTAATTGTTTTGAATAATTTAATAAGCGGTTATCATTCTGTTGAAATATTTAAACACGATGGAGCAACTTATGACAAAGTTTCTTCTTATAAATTTAAAGTGGCAGAACCTTGGTATTTCTCTTTCTGGATGATTTTGCTTTACCTACTTGTTGTTGGTGTGGTTCTATTTATCTATTATAAATGGAATAAACTTCGTTATATGCAAAAACTAAAATTGCAAGGAGAAGAATTAAAGCATCAGCGAGAAATTCTAGAAATGGAATTGAAAAAAGAAAACGAGCTTAACATTCAGGAATATGAGAAACATATTTTAGAATTAGAATTACAAGCAAAATCTTCGGAGGTCGCAGGAAAATCTTTATCTATTGCGAAGCAAACAGAAATGATTGATAAAATTCAAGGCATTTTAGAAACAGAAAAAGATTTTGGCAAGCTTAAAAACGAAATTAAAAAAGCGATTAAGATTAATGAAGTAAATAAACACGAATGGGAAATATTTGAGACCAATCTGAATCAAATTCACAACGAGTTTATTATAAACCTTTCTAAGAAATATCCAAACTTAACTCCAAAGGATATAAAACTATGTGTTTATCTTAAAATGAACCTTTCTTCTAAGGAAATTGCCCCTATGATGAACATCTCTTTTAGAGGTGTAGAATTGCATAGATATCGCCTTAGAAAGAAATTAAACCTCACACAAGACGAAAATCTGTCAAAGTTTTTATTAAGTCTGTAAGATTTGATTTTATTTTTTACAGATTTTATATTTTTCATCATCATTTTTTACATAATTACGATACATCATTACTACATCATAATGATATGTTAAAGAAAATTAGTTAACATTTATAATGTTGATAATCATTAGTTTAACATCTTTTTTTAACACAATGATGTAGCTATGTTGTAGTGGTATTTGATGTACTACAACGTTGTAATTGCTTAATTTGGCTCTACTAACTTAAACGATTACGTACTGTATGAAAAATTTTATTTTTAGCTTTTTAGCACTCTTGTTGCTGCCTACATATATGATGGGGCAGGCACAAGCAATTAAAGGAAAAGTAGTAGACAGCAGCGGAATGGGAGTTCCAGGAGCAATTATTAGTGCTCCAGAGTCCAGAACTTCTGCTGATGCTGACTTCGATGGTAATTTCACCATTAATGCAAAACCAGGAGAAATTTTAAAAGTTTCAATGCTTGGTTTCGACGCAGTTTCTGTTCCAGCAGCTGCAGGTATGTCAATCACTTTAAAAGAAGCTGGTGATACAGCTTTAAAAGAGGTGGTTGTAATTGGTTACGGTACCAGAAAGAAAATTGATAATACTTCAGCTATTACTTCATTAAAAGCGGAAGATGTTACCAAAACAAAAGTAATGAATGCTTCTCAGGCTATTCAAGGTAAAGCTGCTGGTGTTCAGGTAATTTCTTCGGATGTTCCTGGAAGTACACCTTCTGTAGTTATTAGAGGGCTAGGAACTGCATTAGGAGGAAGAAACCCTCTATATATTGTTGATGGTATGCCAACAGAAAACATCAATAATATTAATACAAATGATATTACTTCTTATGAAATTCTTAAAGACGCCTCTTCATTAGCAATATATGGTACGAGAGCTGCAAATGGGGTTATCATAATTACTACTAAAAAAGGTAAAGGCGATAAAGTATCTGTTGAGGTAGAAAGTTTTGCTGGTTTTAGAAAACCACTTAAAACAGTAAAAATGGCAAATAGTAGCCAGTATGCAGCATATACAAATGCAGCATTAGGAACTAATACATTTGCGGCAAATCAACCTTATTATACAAATTGGTTTGATGAAATTACAAGAACGGGTTCTTATACTCAAAATAACGTTTCAATTTCTGGAGCTTCAGAAAACATTAAATATTTTTTTAGTGCAGGAAATTATGAAGAAAAAGCAGTATTAGACGGTTTAAACTATGGACGTACAACTTTTAGAAATAATAACGAATACAAAATTTCTAAGAAAGTTACTATAAACCAGAATTTCAGCTTTACTTCAGCTAATTCTGCACCAAAACCATTAAGTGCATTTACAAATGCTTACAAACAAGCTCCAATTGTTCCAGTGTATTTTCCAACTGGACAATACGGAGTATCTTACGCAGATGCTAGCGGAGTTCCAAGTATATCGGGAACAAATCAATTTAACAATGTTGGTAACCCAGTTTCTCAGTTAAACTTTTATAATGAGCAACAAAGAAGTGTTACATTGCAAGGTGGTTTAAAATTAGATTGGGAAATTCTTGATGGTTTAAAATTCACATCTCAATTTAATGGTGAATTCTACACTTGGAAACAGTATAATTTTGAGGACACAAAAAATATCTGGTTGGCTGCTGATCCAAAACGTAATGCAGATGATTATCCAGAAACTTCAAACACTAATTTATTGACAAAAGGTAGAGAACAGTATTTTAACTGGAATTTATCAAACTACTTCACGTACAATAAAGTTTTTGCTAATATTCACGATATTGAGTTAACTGCTGGTATGGAGGTTTCTGTAAAAGGACCAAGAGAAACACTTACAGTAGTTAGAAAAAATGTAAACCCAAATTCTAATTACTGGGCTTTATATAATACTACAGATGGTAAAGGTGTAGATTACGCTGGTTCAGTAGTAAACTTATACAATGTAGTTTATAATGAAAGCAGATTAGCATCTTATTTTGGTCGTTTCCAATATAAACTGATGGATAAATACTTATTCACAGGTACAGTTAGACGTGACGGATCTTCAAACTTTAGCAAAGACTATCGTTGGGGAACTTTCCCATCATTCGGTGTAGGATGGGTTATGACAAAAGAAAGCTTTTTGTCTGATATAAAAGGAGTAGATTTAATTAAATTAAGAGGAAGCTGGGGTAAATTAGGTAACCAAAATGTACCTCTTAATAATCAAGCTTATAATTCAGGTCAAAATAGCTATTTAGGAGGTTCAATTTTATATGAAGGAACTACAATTTCTTCTCAAATCGATCCAAGTTTATCATGGGAGGTTACAGAAGAGACATCTGCAGGTATTGACTTTGAATTTTTGCAAAGTAGATTGAAAGGATCTTTTGACTGGTATAATAAAAATACAAACAATGTTATTTTAAATACTAAACCATATATCACTTCTGGAATTACTCTTGTAAGCCCTGCTCACATTGGAGAAGTTTCTAATAAAGGTTTTGAGGTTGCTTTACGTTGGGATGATAAAATTACTGATAATTTAAGCTATTGGGTAGGAGGTAACTTTTCTCATAACAAAAATGAACTTGCAAGTTTAAAAGATATCGAACTTTCGCAATTAGTTGGAGGTAATTTGGGTAATGGCCAAAACACAAAAATTCTTGATAAAACATCTGTAGGACAACCTTTAGGAAGTTTCTATTTGTATGAGTATGCTGGTGTAGATCCTAATAATGGAGATATGTTATACTATAACGCATCAGGAGCTAAAGTAACACAAGATAAATTAGCAGCGGCAACTGACAGAAAATACGCGGGTTCTATTTTACCTAAAAATAACTATGGTGTTACGTTAGGATTAAACTACAAAAACATCGATTTCTCTGTTGATGGTTATGGTACAGGAGGAGCAAAAGTTTACAATGGTAAAAAAGCGCAACGTTTTTCTGGAGAAAATATAGAAGCTTCACTGGCAACAGATTTCTGGACACCAACAAATACAACAGCATCTAATCCAGCACCATTTAATCAAGTTCCAGTTGCATCAACTTATTATTTAGAATCTGGAGATTTCTTTAGAATTAACAACATTACTTTAGGATATAAACTTCCTTTAAATGAGACAAGTTTTATAAACTATTGCAGACTTTATGTAAATGCTATTAATCCATTTATTACTCAAAAATTCTCAGGTTTTTCTCCTGAATTAAATGGAGATGGTAATCCTTACGGAACTCAAGGGATCGAGCTTGATGCTTATCCAACATTAAGATCTTTCGTTATAGGTGCTAATTTAAAATTTTAATATTATGAAAAAGATATATATATCAATGTTTGTATTATCAGCATTCTTTTTTACTGGATGTGCAGACGATTTTTTGGATGTTGATCAAACTCAGTCAATCTCGACAGATGATATCGAGTTGTTTAATAGTAACGACGGAGCGGCAACTTTTGTAACATCTATTTATAGCAAATTTTTAGATTGGGACATGAGTTCATTCGGATGGATTGGTTTAGCAAGTATCACTTCTGATGATGCAGATAAAGGATCTGACCCTGGAGATACAGGAACCGATAAAGATGTACTCGATGCTTTAACATATAATTCATCAAATCCATCAGCAGAAAGTACTTTTACAGCTCAATATGATGGCATCAATAGATGTAATCAAGCCTTAAATATTATTCCTAAACTTGATAAGGCAGATCCTGCTTTAAGACAAAGATTAATGGGAGAAGCTAAATTCTTAAGAGCTTTTATGTATTTTACTTTGGTTAAATGTTATGGGGGTGTTCCAATCGTAGACCATTTGCCAAATCCATCTTCTGTCGAAGATAAAAACATGTTGCTTACTCGTAAAACTGCTGCGGAAACTTATGCTTTTATTGAGCAAGATTTAAATGATGCGATAGCTGTTTTACCTCTTAAATCTGCTTATTCAGATAGCGAAAAAGCAAGAGTTTCAAAAGGTGCAGCTTATGCATTATTAGCAAAAGTAAACTTGTATCAAAAGAACTGGCAAAAAGTAGTAGATAATTGTGATTTAGTTACAGGATATGCATTAGCACCTGATTATGCTAAAATGTTTAGATTGGAAGGTGAAAATGATATTGAATCTATTTTTGAAATTAATGGAGTTGGATCTGTGCCAATTAAAGGAATTTCAGGATACTCAAATACTCAAGGTGTTCGAGGAGCTGGAGGTTGGGGCTGGGGCTTCAATACTCCTTCAAAAAGTCTAGTTGACGCTTATGAGGCTGGTGATGTTAGAAAAGCAGCTACGATTATTTTTAGAGGAACAACTTTATATGATGGAAGAGTTATTCCTTTATCTCCAACAGATTTAAATCAAGGATATAACTTTAAAGCATATTCTTCTCAATTTACAGATGCTTGGGAAACAGACGCAAATATCAAATATTTAAGATATGGTGAGGTTTTATTAATGAAAGCTGAAGCATTAAACGAATTGGGCCAAACTTCTGAAGCGATAGGTTTATTAAACCAAATTAGACACAGAGCTCAATTAGGAGATACTCCAGCAACTACTCAAGCAGCAGTTAGAACTGCAATCTGGAAAGAAAGAAGAGTAGAACTAGCTTTTGAGTTCGATAGATTCTTTGATTTAGTTAGAACAGGTCAAGCTGAAAGTGCTTTTGCTGCAGATGGAAAAGTATTTACAGTAGGTAAAAATGAATTATTCCCTATTCCGGCAATTTTCATTTCACAAGCGAATGGTTTGTCTCAACAAAACCCAGGTTACAATTAATACCACTACATATCACTTCCTTCACTTTGTTGAAGGAAGTGATTATTTTATTAAAATCTTAAATTTTTATAATGATTAGAATTTCAGTTTTATTTTTAGCATTTACTTTTTTTAGTTGTGGATCAAATGCTGATAAGTCAAAAGAAAATGTACAGGAAAATACTTCTGGCGTTACTGCATTAACAGATGAACAGCTTTTGGATGCTGTTCAAAAACAAACATTTAAATATTTCTGGGATTATGCAGAACCAAATTCTGGATTAGCTAGAGAACGTTATCATCCAGACGGAGTTTATCCTGAAAACGATTCTAATATTGTAACAACAGGAGGTTCAGGTTTCGGATTAATGGCTTTAGTTGCAGGAATAGATAGAGGATATGTGTCTAAAGAAGAAGGAGTAAAAAGATTAGACAAAATTGCAGATTTCCTTGCAAAAGCAGATCGCTTTCATGGAGCGTGGTCACACTGGATTGATGGAAATACAGGAAAAGTAAAACCTTTTGGAACCAAAGATAATGGAGGAGATTTAGTTGAAACATCATTTTTGGTATCAGGATTTATTACAGTTCGCGAGTATCTTAAAACTGGTAATGAAAAAGAGAAAGCAGTTGCTGCAAAATATGATGCTCTTTGGAAAGGTGTTGACTGGCAATGGTACACAAATCAAAAAAATGTCTTGTATTGGCACTGGTCTCCGAGTTATGCTTGGGAAATGAATTTTCCACTAGAAGGATATAACGAATGTCTTATTACGTACATAATGGCAGCGTCTTCACCAACGCATACAGTCGATGCAAAAGCATATCACGAAGGTTGGGCGAGAAGCGGTGGCATAGTTTCTTCAAAAACAAAATATAATATACCACTTATTTTAAAGCACAATGGTGCAGAAGAATTTGGAGGTCCGTTATTTTGGGCTCACTATTCTTATGTAGGTTTAGATCCAAATCAATTAACAGATAAATATGCTAATTATTGGGATTTAAATGTAAATCAGACTAAAATCAATTATCAATACTGCGTAGAAAATCCTAAGAAAATTGCTGGATATGGTCCAGAATATTGGGGACTAACAGCATCATATTCAAGAAATCCTGATGGTTCGATTGGATATAATGCACATATGCCAAGTAATGATCAAGGTGTAATTTCACCAACGGCGGCAATTAGTTCAATTGTTTATACGCCAAAGGAATCAATGACATTTATTCGCAATTTGTATGAAAACCATAAAGACAAAACTTGGGGAGATGCCGGTTTTTATGATGCTCTAAGTTTAGGTAATAAATGGGTGGCAAAACGTTATTTAGCAATTGATCAAGGTCCTGAAGTAGTAATGATAGAAAATTACCGTACAGGTTTATTATGGAAATTATTTATGAACGCACCAGAAGTAAAACAAGGTTTAACAAAACTTGGATTTAAATCTGGGAAATACGGCATTTAAAATTCTATGAAGAATACATTAGCATTTATATCACTGTTATTTTCTATAGTTGTTTTTGGGCAGAGTGAAACAACAGGAAAAATTAATACAGTTATAATGTCTAAATATGAGCTGGGATATGTTTTGCATCGTCCAGCAAATGTTAAGGAGAAGAAGCCATTAATTGTTTTTATTTCAGGAGATGGAGAAAAAGGAACTGATCTAGAAAAAGTAAAAATTAATGGTCCTTTAAAATATTTAAAAACTCACCAATTAGATGCTTATGTATTGGCTCCACAATGTAAGGAAGACGAAAATTGGGATATAGAATCAATTTATCAGCTGATCTTAAAAATTCAGAAAGAGAATAAAATTGATTCAGAAAGAATATATGTTACTGGTTTGAGCTCAGGAGGCTGGGCTTCATGGAATTTGGCTTTTGCACATCCAGATCTATTTGCCACAAATGTACCTGTCGCTGGTTTTGTAGATTTAATTCAGTTAGAACATGCTTGTGAAATAGCCAATATTCCAACCAGAATTTTTCACGGATTACAGGATAATGTGGTAAATGTGAATTATGCGATTACAATTTATAATGAATTGAAAAAATGCAATGCAAAAGATGTTAAGCTGACCATTTTTGATGATGCAAATCATGACAGCTGGACAAGAGTTTATGATAATAAAGAAATCTACGACTGGATGTTTCAGCAAAGAAAAACGAATACAAACAAATAAATAGAATAGAATGAAAAACAAATTAGTCTTACTTTTTTTAGGATGTGCTATTTTGGGTTATGCTCAAAAAAAGCCAGCTAAAAATACAGTGAAAATTAAACCAAAGTCTGAATTTGTGGCGGAATTAATGTCAAAAATGACTTTAGACGAGAAATTGGGTCAGTTAAACTTGCCAACATCTGGTGATATTACCACAGGGCAGGCAAACAGCTCAAATGTGGCAAAAAATATTGCTGAAGGAAAAGTGGGCGGTTTGTTCAACATTAAATCAGTTCAAAAAATTAAAGAAGTACAGAAAATTGCTGTTGAGAAAAGTCGTTTAAAAATTCCGTTACTTTTTGGTATGGACGTTATTCACGGTTACGAAACAACATTCCCAATCCCGTTAGGGTTATCTTGTACTTGGGATATGAATCTTATCGAAAGAAGCGCGCAAATTGCTGCTAAAGAAGCAAGTGCAGATGGAATTAACTGGACGTTTTCTCCAATGGTTGATATTTCTCGTGATCCAAGATGGGGGAGAGTTTCTGAAGGTTCAGGAGAAGATCCTTATTTAGGAGGCCAAATTGCAAAAGCGATGGTAAATGGTTACCAACAACATGATCTTTCTAAGAATAACTCAATTTTAGCTTGCGTTAAACACTTCGCATTATATGGAGCTCCAGAAGCTGGTCGTGATTATAACACGGTAGATATGAGCCATATCAGAATGTTTAACGATTATTTCCCTCCTTACAAAGCAGCTGTTGACGCTGGTGTAGGTTCGGTTATGGCTTCTTTCAACGAAGTTGATGGAATTCCTGCAACTGGAAACAAATGGTTAATGACAGATGTTTTAAGAAAACAATGGGGTTTCAAAGGATTTGTAGTAACAGATTTTACTGGAATTCCTGAAATGATTCCTCACGGAATGGGAGATTTACAGCAAGTTTCAGCTTTAGCATTAAACGCTGGTGTTGAAATGGATATGGTTGGAGAAGGTTTCTTGGGAACTTTGAAAAAATCTTTAGACGAAGGAAAAGTAAAAATCGAAACTATTGATAATGCTGTAAAACTTATTTTAGAAGCAAAATACGATTTAGGATTATTCCAAGATCCATATAAATATTGTGATGAAAAGAGAGCTAAAACTGAAATCTTCACAACAGACAGCAGAAAAGAAGCGCGCCAAATTGCAGCACAATCTTTAGTATTGTTGAAAAACCAAAACCAATTATTACCGCTTAAAAAATCGGGAACTATTGGTTTAATTGGACCATTAGCAGATGCTAAAGAAAACATGCCAGGAACTTGGAGTGTGGCTACAAAAATGGAAAATGCTGTTTCATTATTGAGAGGTATTAAAGAAGTTGCTGGAGCTGGAACGAAAGTTTTATATGCAAAAGGAAGCAATTTAGATTATGATGAAACTTTTGAAACGAACGCAACAATGTTTGGAAAAACATTACACCGTGATGCTCGTACAAAAGAAGAATTATTGGCAGAAGCTTTAAAAGTAGCAGAACAATCAGATATAATTGTGGCAGCTTTGGGAGAATCTGCAGAAATGAGCGGTGAATCTAGCAGCCGTACAAACTTAGAAATTCCGCAAGCGCAAAAAGATTTATTAAACGCTTTATTAAAAACAGGAAAACCAGTTGTTTTAGTTTTATTTGATGGACGTCCGTTAGTAATTACTGAAGAAGAAAAAACAGTTCCTGCTATTTTAAATGCTTGGTTTGCTGGTACAGAAGCAGGTTATGCAATTGCTGATGTTTTATTTGGAGATGTAAATCCTTCAGGAAAATTGACTTCAACTTTCCCAAGAAGCGTTGGACAATTGCCAATTTACTACGCACACAAAAATACAGGAAGACCGCTTTCTAACACAGAAGGTAAATTCGAGAAATTCAGATCAAATTATATTGACGAAAGAAACGAACCTTTATTCCCATTCGGATTTGGTTTAAGCTACACAACTTTTGATTATTCAAACTTGAAAATTTCTTCTGATAAAATGGATTCAAACGGAAAATTGAAAGTGACAGTTGATGTAACGAATACTGGAAATTTCGATGGAAAAGAAACGGTTCAATTATACATCAGAGATTTAGTTGGTTCAGTTACAAGACCAGTTAGAGAACTAAAAGGTTTCCAAAAAATAGCTCTTAAAAAAGGGGAAAAACAAACAGTAAGTTTTGATATTACTGTTGAAGATTTAAAATTCTATAACTCTGATTTACAATTCGTAGCAGAGCCTGGGCAGTTTGATATTTTCGTTGGAGGAAATTCAAATGCCGATAAGAAAGTTAGTTTTGAGTTAACTAAATAGTTGGTTTATTTGATTAGTGAAAAGCCCTTCGTTTGGAGGGCTTTTTTTCTAAGCTGAAGAACCTTTTTTGTAATTTTTTAACTACGTAATTATGAATACTTTTAAAATATTTAGCGCAGTATGTCTAATTGCCTTTTCATATTGCAATGCTCAAAAGAATGCAATAGTTGCACATAGAGGAGCTTGGAAAAAGAATAATCTACCAGAAAATTCTATTGCATCATTAAGACATGCAATCGATTTAAAATTGCCAGGCTCAGAATTTGATGTCTGGAGAACGGCAGACGATTCACTAGTAATCAATCATGATGCACATTACAACAAACTGCTCATTGAAGAAACAAATTATGCTGATTTGATAAAATTTAAACTTTCTAATGGAGAAAAGCTTCCAACCTTGCATGAATATATTTCAGAAGGAATGCGAAATAATAAACATACACTTTTGGTTTGTGAAATCAAACCTTCAGAAATAAGTAAAGAAAGAGGACAAAAAACTGCTGTAGCAGCAATCGAAACCATTAAAAAATTAAAAGCCAATAAAAACACCTGCTACATCAGTTTTGATTATGATATTCTAAAAAAAATCAGAGCAATAGATCCTAAAACTTCTCTGCAATATTTAGAAGGGAATAAATCTCCAAAAGAAGTAAAAGCTGATAAAATTAACGGCGTTGATTATCATTATTCTGTTTTTCAAAAACATCCAGAATGGATTCAAGAAGCAAAAGACAATAAAATTCTTCTGAATGCTTGGACTGTAAATGACGCAAAAGATATGGATTGGATTATCGATCATAAATTCAATTACATTACAACAAACGAACCCGAACTTCTAAAAGAAAGATTATAGGCAAAAAAATAATCTTTTAGACTTATAAACTTAAAATCTAACCATGAAAAAAATATATAAACAACTTACGATGCCAATACTATTGTTTGCGATGCTTTTCGTAAATAATCTTTCGGCACAAAAATTAGGCAAAACAGAATGGTTTGACCCTAATAAACCAGCTACTACCTATTGTAATCCTATTAATATTGGCTACAATTATACAACGCACAATCACAACGGAATCCCAGAATCTCGCCGTTCAAGTGCTGATCCATTAATTATTACTTATAAAGGCGAATATTATTTATTTGCAACGAATCAGGCAGGTTTCTTTTGGAGTAAAGATATGTCAGATTGGAATTTTGTTTATGGGAGTTTCCAAAGACAACCAGGCGATGATGATCAATGCGCTCCTGCTGCTTGGGTTGTAAATGACACTTTATTTTATGTAGGTTCAACTTGGAAAAGAGATCACCCTATTTGGAAAACAGCAGATCCAAAATCTGGAAGATGGACACGTCACGTAGATAAAGCAATGTTGCCAACTTGGGATCCGGCTATTTTTCAAGATGACGATAAAAAAGTCTATATGTACTACGGTTCAAGCGGAAAACTGCCACTTGTTGGTGTTGAGGTAGATTATAAAACTTGGCTTCCAAAAGGAAATCAAGCAGATTACGCAACATTATACAAAGCTACAGAAGTTGAAGATATTCAAAAGCCTTACGGACAAATAAAAGAAGTTGCAATTCTTGATCCTTCGGCACACGGGTGGGAGCGTTTTGGACCAAACAATGATATGGAGCCTGCGCCTTGGGGGAATTTTATCGAAGGAGCTTGGATGACTAAACATAACGGAAAATATTATATGCAATATGGAGCGCCAGCAACTGAATTTAAAGGTTATGCAAATGGTGTTCATGTTGGAGATAATCCTTTAGGGCCTTTTGCGTATCAAAAACACAATCCGATGTCTTATAAACCAGGCGGATTTGTAATTGGTGCTGGACACGGAAATACTTTCGCCGATAATTATGGAAACTATTGGAATACTGGAACTTGCAAGATTTCAATAAAAGACCGCTTTGAGCGCCGTATTGATATGTTTCCTGCTGGATTTGATAAAGATGATGTAATGTATTCTATTACAGCTTATGGAGATTTCCCGATTGTGTTGCCAACAAGCGAGCGCGATCAGACAAAAGGAGCATCTTCTGGCTGGATGTTGCTTTCATATAAAAAGCCAGTTACAGTTTCTTCTTCTGAGGAATGTATGGAAGTTGAGACGCACAGAATGGATAATGGAGGTAAAAAAGTGTACGAGAAATTCTGTTACGGGCCAGAAAATCTTACCGATGAAAACATTCAAACGTATTGGTCTGCAAAAACTAGCAATCCAGGAGAATGGCTTCAAATGGATTTAGGAAGACAAATGGAAATTAATGCTCTTCAAATCAACTACGCAGATCATAAAGCTACTCAGTTTAATAAAGCAATGGATATTTATTATCAGTATAAAATTTATATGTCTGATGATGCTCAAAACTGGACTTTAGTTGTAGATAAATCTAAAAATGATAAAGATGCGCCTCATGATTATGTAGAGCTTACAAAATCAATTAAAGCTCGTTACATCAAAATGGAAAATATTCATAATGCATCTGGTTTATTTGCAGTTTCAGATTTCAGAGTTTTTGGAAATGGATTGGCCGCAAAACCAAAAGCTGTTGCTTCTTTCAAAGTAGATAGAAACAAAACAGATTCTAGAAATGCTATGATTTCGTGGAAAAAACAAAATGATGCTGTTGGATATAACATTTATTACGGAATTACTCCAGATAAGCTGTATAACAGCATTATGGTTTATGGCGATAATACGTATGATTTTAGAGGTCTGGATAAAGGAACAAAATATTATTTCACTATTGAACCTTTTAATGAAAATGGAATTGGAACAAAAAATAAGATTATCGAAGTAAAATAATTTTTATTTATTGAATCTGTAAAAGCTCCGATTGCAAATTGAAGAATTTGTAATTGGAGCTTTTTTTTGAGAAAAGGTTGAAAAAAAAGCATTCTAACTGTCAGGAATTTTGTTCCTTTGTGATTGTGCCAGAAGCACTATAAACTCCAAATTACTATAAAAACTATGAAAAAAACGATTCTTTTAACTGCTTTAGTTTTAAACGGATTGCTATCATTTGGTCAGTCAAATGACGAAAAAAACATCAAATTATTTTACAAAAAAGCCTTGACAGAAGCAAAATGCTACACTTGGCTAGAATATTTGTCTAACGATATTGGAGCTCGTTTATCTGGTTCTAAAGGAGCAGAACAAGCTGTTGATTATACAAAAAGACAATTAGAAGCTTTAGGTCTTGATAAAGTTTATTTGCAGGAAGTTATGGTTCCGCATTGGGTTAGAGGAGAAAAGGAAACTGCTTATATCTTAGACGGAAAAGTAAAAACGGTTGTGCCAATTTGTGCTTTAGGCGGTTCTGTTGCTACTCCAAAAACCGGAATTACTGCGGAAATTATTGAAGTGCAAGGAATTAAAGAATTAGCTGAATTAGGAGCTGATAAAGTAAAAGGAAAAATTGTGTTTTATAACAGACCAATGAACCCTGAAAACATTGAAACTTTTACTTCTTATGGCGCTTGTGTTGACCAAAGATATGCTGGAGCAAAAGAAGCAGCAAAATTAGGAGCAGTTGGAACAATTGTTCGTTCTATGAATTTACGTTTAGATGATTTCCCTCATACAGGAGCCCAAAGTTATGGTGATTTGCCAAAAGAACAATATATTCCAACAGCTGCAATCAGTACCAATGGAGCAGAATTATTGAGTAAATCTTTAAAAGTAAATCCAGCTTTGAAGTTTTATTTCAAACAATCTTGCGAAACTTTACCAGACGCATTGTCTTATAATGTAATTGGAGAATTGACAGGAACTGTTAGCCCAGAAAATATTATGGTAGTTGGTGGGCACTTAGATTCTTGGGACTTAGCAGATGGTTCTCATGATGATGGAGCAGGAGTAGTACAAAGTATGGAGGTTATTCGTATTTTGAAAAACCTAAACTACAAACCTAAAAATACTATTCGTGTAGTATTGTTTATGAATGAAGAGAATGGTGGAAAAGGCGGTGCTAAATATGAAGAAGTTTCAAAAGAAAAGAAAGAAAACCACATTTTTGCTTTAGAAAGTGATTCAGGTGGATTTTCTCCAAGAGGTTTCTCAATCGAAGCTGACGATGCTAATTTGAAAAAAATTCAAGGATACAAAGATCTTTTTGAGCCTTACTTAGTACATAGTTTTACAATTGGACACGCAGGTTCAGATATTAGCCATTTAACTTCTCAAGCGATTGTGAAAGCAGGATTAAAGCCAGATTCACAACGTTATTTCGATTACCATCACGCAGCAAATGATACTTTTGATGCCATTAATAAAAGAGAATTAGAGCTTGGTGCAGCAACAATGACTACATTAATGTATTTGTTAGATCAAAACGGAATCGAGACTAAAAAAGCAAATTAAGATTCAAATTATAAAAACGAAAGCCAGAAGTGTTTTGCTTCTGGCTTTTTTTATGTTTAAATTTCGTAAGAATGATTCATTTTGGAGTGAAGTCCTATTAGCTTTTTAGAATTAATCCTTTGGAAAAAGATTAAAAATCAAGATTTCATCACGATCAAATAATAAAAAAAGATAATAGGAATGTTAGAAAGCAAGATTAAAATCTTCATTCCAATATCTTTTCGCTGTTGAGGCAAATGAATAAACTTTTCCATTAAATGAAAAAACATGATGGTATTTACAATAATGCCAGCCAAAGCAAAAGGCCAAGCAATAACCAAAACCATTGCATTTCCATTTGAAAGAATGTAAGGTATAAATAAAAGCGTACTGATTATAAATGTGCCAATCGCTAATTCAATAGACTGTTTTTCCTCAAAAGGTTTATGAATTGTTTTCATGATTTTTTAAATTTTAAATGATTGCTGAATAGTTTGAACAGGCATAAAAAGCATTTTTGAAAAATCGAGATAATAAAATGCATGTGCTTTTTTTCCTCTTTGGTATTGTTGAATAAAATATTTGATTCTCTTTGGATAAAAAACAGTTCCGCTTAAAACAACCATGAACAAATACAAACTTTTCTTTCCATTTCCAAGCAAATAATACTGCATTCCAATTTCTTCATAAACTGAAACTCCTGTATTTGTCAAGACATGAATAACGTCATGATCTTCTAGTTTTTCCTGAATATCAAAATGATTTTGATATAGAAAACTTCCTAACTTAAACCCAAGACTTTCCTCAGGATAATTCATTAATTTAGTTTTATCAATATTCCAAGGCTCATTCTTCTTGAAATATTTTTGATACGGTTTTTTAGAACATTCATACAGTTTTTCAATCCAATAATCTCTCATAAATGTGGTTTTAAAAAGTCCTTTGAAATTCAAAGTAAATAGCTAAATAAAAAAGCTAGAAATAATAAGTCAACTAGCTTTTTTGAATAATATTAATAATTGTCTATAATAGTTTTCAATAAATGAGAATCAGAAAGGTCAGAAGGAGCAACGACTTTTTCTTCTAATGGAATATCATTTCCGTAGCGTTCCTTCAAAATTGTTTGAACTCTTGGATCAGATAAATTAAAATCTTTCAATTCTCGAAGTTTTGATAATTCAATTCCTGCTGCATTTTTATAAATTTTCCAAACTAACTCAGAGCAGTAAATTCTATTATCAGTCCATTCAAAATAAGCATCATATTCTTTTCCATCAAATTGCTGGCTGTAATCTTTCATTTTTTGTAGAACTTCTGGTTTTAAAACGCTATCATTTTTCAATCGTTTAACTACATATTTATTGTCTTTTCCATGTTTTATCCAATCTTCAAGTGGTGTAAGTTTTACAGGCTGTACGGCTTCAAAAACAAACCATTTTCCATTAATATCATAAATAATTCCGCAGTGAGAAAACTTAGAATTTGTAGCAATACGAACTGCTTCGCATTGTTTTGATTCTGAAGTTTGGAAAATAATATCTCCATCTCTAAACTTGCTTGAAATATTTTTTTCTGCTTTAGGTCCAGTAAAAGGATTATTAGGAAAAACTTTTATGGCAACAAATAAAGCACATCCAAAACTTAGGATAAAAGTGATGATCGGAAATAGATATTTTTTGATTTTCATAAAGTATAATTTAAAGTACTTTGAGTTGCAAAGTAAATAATAAAAAAAATAGCTGCCAAATAAAATGACAGCTATTTTTATAAATATATTTTACGAAATATTAGATTCTAAAAATACCTCCTACAGCAATAATACGTTGAAAGAAGAAGAAATCTTGAGAAGCTTTATCTTCGTTGCTAGCAGTAGTTCTAATATCCTGCATGTTGATATAACCACCCTTTAATTCTCCTTGAACATAGAAATGTTTGAAGAAAGTAACGTTGATACCTGCTTTTGCAGAAACACCATAACCAGAAACGTGAAAATCATCATGACGTTCTTTACCTAAAACCGTTGCATTTGTTTTTGGTAATAGAACTCCAGCTCCTAATCCTTCAGTTAAGTTGATCTGAACTTTATCAATATTTGGAAGTCTGAACACTTTCGAAATATCATCAAATCTAGAAACCTCAGTATTAATGTAGTTTAAACCATCTGTATGTTCATACATTAAAAATGCAGGACCGCCAACTTGAGTTTCACCTTTATCAAAACCACCTTCTTGAGCACCACCTTGAGACATATCTATCGGTCTGTTATTGTACTCTCCGTTGTAAATTGAACCTGGATCATTTTCAGGTAAATTGATGTATCCGTTTACGTTTGCAATTTGATTTTGTGTCATCACATATTTCATGTGGTCAACACCAATTGTAACGCTATAATGATCACTAAAAAAATAACCTAATCTCAAATTGGTTTGCGGAATAGTCATATTAGCAGGATTAACGTAGTCTACATGCCATCCTTTTGGTTTGTCATGAGCTGCCATATTCTCAACAGTAAAGTTGTAATCCTTACCTCTAAAGTTTACATCAGATTTTGAGTAACTTTCTCTGTTACCACCCCACATCACAAAGAATTTTCCTTTGTTGTGAGCTGCATATTTTTGTACAGGTATTTCTTCCTGGGCAAATGTGTTTAATGAAACACAAGCCAGTAAGAAAAATAAAATTTTTGTTTTCAAAGAACTTAAGTGTTATAAATTATTAAAAGGCATTTACAGTTTTTCTAATAGCTACCAACTTGTTCATTAAACCTTCAAAATAGTCTAAATGAAGCATATTAGCACCATCACTTTTTGCATTTGCAGGATCAAAATGCGTTTCGATAAAAATACCGTCTACACCAACAGCGATACCCGCTTTTGCTACTGTTTCAATCATGTCAGGTCTTCCGCCAGTAACACCAGCAGTCTGATTTGGCTGTTGTAAAGAGTGAGTTACGTCTAGAACCGTAGAAGCATATTGCTGCATAGTAGGAATTCCTCTAAAATCAACAATCATGTCTTGATAACCAAACATAGTACCACGATCTGTAACCATAACATTCTCATTATTACAGTCTAATACTTTTTGAACAGCATGTTTCATGCTTTCTGGACTCATAAATTGTCCTTTTTTCAAGTTTACTGTTTTTCCTGTATTAGCCGCAGCTACAACAAGATCAGTCTGACGAACTAAGAATGCTGGGATCTGCAGTACATCAACGTATTGAGCTGCCATATCAGCATCTTCGTTAGTATGGATATCTGTTACAGTTGGAACGTGAAAAGTTTCTGAAACTTTTCTTAAGATTTTTAATGCTTTTTCGTCACCAATTCCAGAAAAACTGTCAATTCTAGAACGATTTGCTTTTTTGAAAGATCCTTTAAATACATAAGGAATCTGAAGTTTGTCGGTAATACCAACTAATTTTTCAGCAATTCTCAACGCCATTTCTTCTCCTTCGATAGCGCATGGCCCAGATAATAAAAAGAAATTCCCGCTGTCAGTGTGCTTAATTTGTGGAATATGTTGTATGTTCATAAAATTATTTTTTTGCACTGCAAAGGTAGTCATGATTTATGAATAGCAGATGAAGATTTAAGATTATTTTAAGAAGTCGAATAATTGACTAGGAGCTTAGTAGAATTAACGAATTGCTAAAATTTCTCTAGAATGATTAAATGCTTTTTCCAAGGCAATATTAAAGTATGGAAAGAAACTAATACATGACATTTATCATGTTCTAAAGTTTTGCAGTTTAGTACTGTCTTTTAGATTTGATTAATCTGTTTTTTAGAGTTTATTTTAGTTTGAATTTCGTTCAATTCTTCTTCAGCAGGAATTTTGTTTGCCATCGTTTTTATAATTAAAAAATCATTGGAAGAAATTGCTCTAATCTCGCAGTATTTTTTTTCATTCTTGAAGATGATGAATTCTTTAATATCATTCAATTGCATTCTTTTTTTGATTTTTAGAAAACCGAAAGGAGAAAGATGTATTCCATCAATGATTTCATTTCCTTTTAACTTTACGGAATGTGAGATTTTAAAGAAAATTAAAACAAAATAAATTAGCAATACTTTTTCAGAGAAATCAGGAAGAAAATCAAAAGAAAGCCCAAATATTGGAGCTGTAATAAATATTAAATAAAATATCGGATGTATCAATTCTTCTCTATTTAATGTCATATTGATTCATTTTAGAATAAAACCTCTGGAAATAAGCTTGTCCAATAAGAAATAATATATTGATGAAAATAGACAGGCACAAAGTAAGATTATTATAAAAGCAAACTTTGTTTTAATCATAATAAAGATATTTTCTACTTCAACCTCAATCCCACAGGAACCATTAAAATTCCTTTTTCATAAATATTCAAATATAGTTTAACTGGTTTCTTTTGTCCTTCCCATTTTAGTTCATAAACATTCAGGAATCCAGCTCCCATATTGCTTCTTTTGGTTGGAAACGGGCAGCAGGTTTCTAATCTTGTGTAAGTAATAACTTCTCCATTTGGGCCAGCCAAAGCATTTAGAAAACGAGATTCATTTAAAGTTTCGTTATTAGTATTTTGAAAAAAGATATTGACTGGATAATCTGGATCGTAACCGTATTTTTTGTCTTTTGCAAACTGCGTGATGGAAAAAGTATTGTCTTTCTTTAAAATCAAATCAGGGGCATTATTGTCGACATTTTTCAAAGTTGACTTTGTACTTATGCACGAAGAAGCAGTGATTAATAAAACAATAAAAAGAGCTATTTTTTTCATGAGTTGAGGTTATTGCGAAAGTTAAACAGGTTGCTGTATTTTTTTTGGATTTAATTTTAAAATACCAACTACAATCAGATATTGTGCCAGAAGATAAGTCAGCATGATAAAAAATGAGCTTTTCGGAATTGGAGCATAAAATTTGTTTACAGCCAAAATACTATCGGAAATAACAAATAAAAGAGCGCCTAGAAAAACAAGCGCATTACCAGGCTTTTCCCATACTAAAAATCCGTTAAAAGCAAAAAGAAGCATTATCGAAATAACAGATGCATAAACCGAAACAGGAATTTGCATTTCTCCTAGATGTGGCATTAAAAAAGAAACCATCCCGATTAAATAAATGGCGATTAAAACACTTCCAAATATGAAAAATGGTTTATTCTGTTTTTTTCTAATTCTGTTTTGTTTGTTAAAGAGAACGCAATAAATAATATGTGCCGTTAAGAAACTTACAAGTCCTAAGATAAAGTAAATTTCGCCAAGCTCAGTAAAAAGCAGAATAACATCTCCAATCCAAGAAAATATTAAAGCGATCAATAAAGTATTCTGAGTTGGAAATTTTCTGTAGAAATAAGCTCCGAACCCAATAATTGGAATTAAAATGGGTTTGAGAAAAAGATCAAAACGCTCGTAGCCCGAGACCAGAATAGCCAAATAGACTATGCTGAACGCAACGTAAAGTTTAAAAAAAGAAGAATTTCTCATAATAGGGGGTTATGAATTTATATATTGGTTTTGGTTGGTTTTAAATTCAAAATTAACAAAATAAAGTGTTGTTAAAAAGGATAAGATCAGGTACGTAAAAATAATATAATTACTAATTGGAATAACACGATTTAAGCCAAACCAATCTCCATAATAACCTGTAATACAGATTACAAGCCCCAATCTAAAGCCTTCCCATAAAAGAGCAAATCGATTTTTGTCCATTAACTCCGTATAACTATAGATGGTCACAAAAATAAAAAATCCATAGATAAAGATATTCGGAAGACCGATTTTAGCAATATTGTCAAATAAATAACTCACAAACAATAACGTAATCAGCATTTGTGAGACAGACCAGTATATTAGCTTTTGAGAATTTTGTGTACCATATTTTTCAAAATCAAAAACATTTTCAATTTTATTTACAGGATATTTCTCTTCAAAGTTTTCTGGTCGCCAACCTGTTGGTTTGAACCAAATGGTCAATTTGTCTTTCCATTTTGGAGCGCGCCAGGCATCTTTAATTAATAAACTCAAATGCTGAAAATTTATTTTAACTGGATTCCAAGTATTTGCTGGTCTTGTAATTCCGAAAACTGGCGGAACATCATCTAATTCTTCTTGAAAAGTTCCAAAAAGTTTATCCCAAAAAATGAAAATCTGCGAATGGTTTTTGTCTAAATATTCGGGATTAATGGCGTGGTGTACACGATGATGTGAAGGAGTCACTAAAATATGCTCCAAAAAGCCCATTTTTTTGATGTGTTTGGTATGATACCAAAATTGCAAAAACAAATGAATTGGTAGCGTTATCGCAATTACAGAAGCAGGAACGCCTAGTAACGCGGCAGGAATCAATAAAAAGGTAAATAAATTGACTAAACTCGCAATGGGCTGGCGAAGTGCACAGGCAAGATTAAATTCTTCGCTACTATGATGAATAGCATGTTTGTTCCAAAGAAAATTAATTTGATGTGCCAGTCGATGACTCCAATATCCGTAGAAATCAATAACAAAAAAGGCTATGAAATAGGATAGAACGTTGACTTCTAAATGCTGTAATGCTATTTTAGAAACGAGCCATTCGTAGGAAAGAAAAGTGATACTAAGTCCTAAAACATCTTTTACAGAATTGGTTATTCCAGAACTAATACTCGATACGCTGTCGATTAGTGGCGCTGTATCGTTTTTTACATAAATGCCGTATATTTTTTCAATGATAATTAAAGTCAAAAAAATGGGCATTGCAATAATCAATATCTTTCCATATTCCTCCATAAAAAAGCATTCTATTTCAGTCAAATATATAATAAAATAGAATGCATTTTATATTATCGTTAAATTAAACGATTTTTAATGTGATATTTTGATTTAAAATAAATAAAACAGGAAAGTCTTTTCGGATTGTTTTAACTCACTTTTGATGTGAGAAATAAAGGAAGTAATCTCAAAAAAAATGCACTCTATTCAATTCCAGTATAGAATAAAATAGAATGCATTTTTAGATTATTTTTCAATTAAACAATTTCGGCGCTAAGCCCAGCTTCCAAAAGTTGCGTGCATTGAGGTTTAAGTTTTTCAATCGGACCCGTTTTTACAGTGCATTTTCCGTTGTAATGAACAATCAAAGAGCACTGTTCAGCTTGTTCAGCTGTATGGTCACAAACACGCATAAGAGTATCGATTACGTGATCAAAAGTGTTTACATCATCATTATACACAATGATCTCGTTATTAAAAGCAATGGCTTCTTTTTCGCGAACTCTTTCTCTTACTTTTTCTTTAGTACTCATATCTTATAGGTTTTGTACTGAATTGATTATCAGTATCTAATTTACATATTTTAAAGATACCCAGTTGTTTCTTTGAAGCTTTTTAACATAAGTTAAACCCTTTTCAACGCAAGAAGCATCAATAAATGGAATATCTTCTTCATAAAAACCGCTAAAAAGAATGATTCCTTTTGGGTTTAAAGCATCAACATAAGACTGCATATCGTTCAACAAAATATTTCTGTTGATATTTGCAATAATTAAATCGTATTTTTTACCCGCTAATAAAGCAGCGTCGCCTTCATAAACGCTGATATGTTTACAATTATTGCGTTCAGCATTTTCGATAGAATTTAAATAACACCAGTTATCAATGTCAATAGCATCAATTGGTTCTGCACCTTTCATTTCAGCTAAAATGGCTAAAATTGCAGTTCCACAACCCATGTCAAGAGTTTTTAAACCTTTAATATCCATTTCTAGTAAATGCTGAATCATCATGTGAGTGGTCTCATGATGTCCTGTTCCAAAACTCATTTTTGGTTCAATTACGATATCAAATTCAGCATCAGTTTTTTCATGAAAAGGCGCACGAACATGGCATTTTCCGTCAACATCAATTGGCTCGAAATTTTTTTCCCACTCTTCATTCCAGTTTACCTGATCGATTTCTTCTATTGTATATTCAATTTTAAACTCTTCAGATTGTAAAATATAAATATCATCTAGGATATTTTCGTCCCATAAATCTTTCTTCACAAAAGCCGAAATTCCGTTTTCAGTTTCTGTAAAACTTTCAAACGCTTTTTCGCCCAATTCAGCCACTAAAATTTCAGAACCCAATTCTTTCGGCTCAATCGTAAAATGATATCCTAAATAGATGTTTGACATAAATAAAAATTTTTGCAAAGGTAAGAATAGAAAGCAGAAGTTGTTTATAAAATAATTGTAAAATGAGTTTTGTGAAATGTAAAATGACTGACGTAAAAATTATGGGGTAATGTAAAGTTTTAAAATAAAAAAAGCGTTCGCAACGGCAAACGCTTTTTATATAATGTAAGATTTCAAAATCTAAAGTCTAAAATCTAAAATTTTAAAAATTAGATAGCAGTAACAATTGCTAAGAAATCATCAGCTTTTAAAGCAGCACCTCCAATTAAACCACCGTCTACGTCTGGTTTAGAGAAGATTTCTTTTGCATTTTCTGGTTTAACAGAACCACCGTATAAAATAGAAACTTCATCAGCGATTTCAGCTCCAAAAGCTTTACGGATTGTTTCTCTAATAAATTCGTGCATTTCTTGAGCTTGCTCTGGCGAAGCAGTTTCTCCAGTTCCAATAGCCCAAACTGGCTCGTAAGCTAAAACAATTTTAGACCAAGATTCTTTAGCAATATGGAAAACACCATCACGTAATTGATTTTCAACAATATTAAAGTGATTTCCAGATTGACGATCTTTTAATTCTTCACCAAAACAGAAAATAACTGTCATGTCGTGTTTTAAAGCTGTATCAACTTTGTTAGCAATTAAAGCATCAGTTTCGTGGAAAATGGCTCTACGCTCAGAGTGACCTAAGATTACGGTATTAACTCCAATGCTTGTTAACATATCTGCAGAAATTTCTCCTGTAAAAGCACCGCCTTCAGCTTGGTGAACATTTTGAGCAGAAACTCCAATAGTTGTGTTTTTTAATTTAGCAGCAGCAGCTTGTAAGTTTACAAAAGTTGGCGCTACAATTACTTGTGCATTTGTTTTTGCTGGAATTTTATTGATTAATTCGTTTAATAATTCTTCAGTTTGAGCTGCATTTTTATGCATTTTCCAGTTTCCTGCAACAATCGATTTTCTCATTTTGGTAGTTTTATATTATTTTTTTGTTTTTTGTTTGAATTTTGTCATTGAAAATTATTTCAATGATTGTAAAGTAGAATTGATTTTTTCGAAATCAGTTTCAATAGCGCGGTATAAAGCGATTTTTCCAGTTTTATCCACAATAATGTAACGCGGAATCCAATCTAAATCGATAGCTTTTCCAAAAAGACCTTTCATTCCGTCATTCATCATATAATGATCGCCTTTATTTAATTCGTGTTTTTCAATTCCTGCTTTCCATTTTTCAGCTGTTTTATCAGCAGAAAGGAATAGGTAAGATACATCAGGATTATTAGCTTGTAACTCTTTTAATTTTGGCATTGCTTTTACGCAGTCACCACACCAAGAAGCCCAAACTTCAATCACTAAAGTTTTTCCTTTGTATTTTTTTAAGATATTTTTGAAAGTAGTCTGACTATCATCAAGACCTAATAATTTTTCTGATAAAGCTTCTTTAGAAAAACTTGTTTTCTGCGCTTGTGAACATGAAAAAGTAATAAATGCAATTACGATTAAAGCAATTTGTTTCATATAATTAATGATTTTCAACAAAGTTAAACAAACAATTTGAAAGCCAAATGCAGATTAACAAAATTTGAAGAGACGTTTATTCTGTAACAAAACTGCGGTTTTGGGTTAGAAAAAGTGGAATGAAATCGTAATAGTAGAGGTCAAAAATCAGATATTTTTTATGCTGAGGTTTTTTAGAATTAAAAATGAGATTGAAATTTTATTTTTTGAAGAAGATTTTTATCTAAAAAACGTCAGATTTCAACAAAAAAAGCCTTCAATAAAATTAAAATTATCGAAGGCTTTTTATCTTTTTTTGAAACTTAATTCAGTTCGTAATTTCCATTTGCCCATTTTTTACTTGGAACAATCCATTCATCTAATGCTTTATATAAAAAGCCGTGTTTCAAATTTGTATTTAATTCAATTTCTTTAAAATGCTCTATTTTACACTTAGACGTTTCTTTTCGTTTTATAGCAGAAACGCCATAAATATCTGATTTTTCGTAAATGGTTAAAATATTGCCACAGAAATTAATATCGGGAATTTCCTGAATATCGACATCTCTAAAACATCCAATGAAAACAAAATTCACATCTGGATTTGAAAGATAAGTTGAAACAAACTGGGCAATGTAACCGCCTTTTGAAGTTCCAATTACCGTAATATGATTTGGCGGAACACCTTTTTTAATTAATGCTTTTACCTGTTTAGTAATCTTTTCTGCATAATCAACAGCATTT
The DNA here is from genome assembly GCF_025717045.1 of Flavobacterium sp. SH_e. Taxonomy (GTDB): domain Bacteria; phylum Bacteroidota; class Bacteroidia; order Flavobacteriales; family Flavobacteriaceae; genus Flavobacterium. The sequence continues at coordinate 28,651 of NZ_JAOVZN010000008.1, read as the reverse complement.
GTGTTTTTCTTTCTTTTTTCACTAAAAACAATAAAGTTATCTTTTCTGTAAGATTCTAAAATCTCATTGTATTCTGCTTTTCCATATTCTGGATGAGGTACATTTAGATCGTTTTCTTCGACAAATTTGTTGTGGAAAAAGAAAATGTAACGTTGATTTTCATTTTTTGTTTGGCTAAAAGATAAAATGCCAGATAAAATTATAAACGAAAAAGTAAATGCTTTAATGAGTTTTTCCATTGATTAAATTTGGTTTTTGGTTTTGACCAAATGTAGGATTTTTATATAAAATCTAAAGGGTTATGTTTTAATAAATTGATATTAAAAGCAAAAACGCCAATAAATCTAAAAAAGAAATATTGGCGCCTTTAAAATTTATATTTTTTGAAATATTATAATTTCAAATCATCGGTATCATTGTAATGCACTTTTTGAGCGATAGTTCCGTCATGTACAACTACAATACTTGGATTTGCTCTTTCAACTGTTTTTAAAGCAGTTCCATCGCAGAAATAGAAATCAATATCTAAAGCATAGTTTTTCTTCGCTTTAGCAATTTCGTCGGCTCCAGAAGCAGTCATTCCGATTACTTTGTAACCTTTTGCTTTTGCATCAGCAGTAACTTTTGCTAATTTTTTCATTCCTTCAGGATTTGATAAATTCAAATCGTAAGTTACATAAATCAATAATTTAGGCTCTTTTAATAATTCTTCTTTATAGTCAGAATCATCTTTTGTCATTGTGAAATCATGAATAGGAGGAACGTAACCTTCAGAGATTACTTTGTCTTTACGATCCACAAAAACAGCACCTTCAGGAATATTCATTAAATCTTTCTCTGTAAATTCTTTTTCAACGCCATTTACTTTGTAAATAAAAATCATTTCTACAACCGATTTTGGCGCACCTTCTGGAATTTCCATTCCTTTTTCAATGTTTGTTCCTACTTTATACGGACGGAAATCTTTGATCGGATTATGATTGATAACCCAAACCGCCATAAAAACGCATAAAATAATGCTGATTAAAGTGATAATATTAGTTACCAATTTAGAAAACAAAGGCTTAACTAATTTTTTATTGGTGAATAAAATTAAGATAAAGAATAGTAAAACAATATCTTTTGTGAATGATTGCCAAGGTGTTAAGTGTAAAGCATCACCAAAGCATCCGCAATCTTTTACTACATCAAAATATGCTGAATAGAAAGTTAGGAATGTAAAGAAAACAATCAATAAAAGTAAAGCCCAAATCGTTAGTTTTGATTTATAGCCAACCAACAGCATTACACCTAAAACTACTTCTAAAATCACTAAAAAGATCGCCAATCCTAAAGCCAATGGCTCTAAAAAAGGCATATTGAAAACAGGTTCACTGAAATATTCAGCCAGTTTGTAAGAAAATCCAACAGGATCGTTTAGTTTGATTAATCCGGAAATGATAAATAGGACACCGACAAATAATCGGGAAAATTGAGTAATGATGTTTTTCATGGCAAATATTTAGGGGTTAAATTCCAAATTTTAAATCCCAAATTCCAATTTTAAAGTTGGAATTTGGGATTTTATTTTTTGAAATTTTATTTAATTATAGGGTTTAGAATTAAAGCAAAAACAGAATAATTAATCATATCCTGATAATTAGCATCGATTCCTTCAGACACTATTGTTTTTCCTTTATTATCTTCAATTTGCTTAACGCGAAGGAGTTTCTGCAAAATCAAATCGGTTAAAGAACTCACGCGCATATCACGCCAAGCTTCGCCGTAATCATGATTTTTGGCTTCCATTAAATCTTTGGTCAATTTTACTTTAGCATCGTATAATTCAGTTGCTTTTTCAACGTCAAGATCTGGCTGATCTACAACGCCCAATTCTAACTGAATCAAAGCCATGATAGAATAATTGATGATTCCGATAAATTCTCCTTTTTCGTCTTCATCCACTTTACGGACTTCATTTTCCTGTAAACTTCTAATTCGTTGCGCTTTTATAAAAATCTGGTCTGTCAGCGATGGCAATCTTAAAATTCTCCACGCACTGCCATAATCTTTCATTTTATTGATAAACAATGTTCGGCAAACCGCGATAACATTATCAAACTCTTGGGAAGTATTCTTCATTTATATGCTGTATATTTGCTAAAATTTCTTCAAAAATAAGGATAATTTTTTAAGAGTTTCAAGTTTAAGGTTCGCTTTGTTTCAAGTTTTTTCTAAACAAAGTGTTAACGGACAACTTGAAGCCTGAAACCTGAAATAAATAAACAATGACAATTAACTGTAAAGGAGAACTTATCGATTTGTCAATTCCAAGAGTAATGGGAATTCTCAATGTTACTCCAAATTCTTTCTTTGACGGAGGAAAATATAAAAACGAAGATGAAATTATTTCGCAAGTAGATAAAATGCTTTCTGAAGGCGCAACATTTATCGATATTGGAGCGTATTCCAGTAAACCAAGCGCTGAATTTGTAACCGAACAAGAAGAAATCGACAGAATCGTTCCAGCAATTGAATTGATTTTAAAACACTTTCCAAAGACTTTATTATCTATTGATACTTTTAGGGCAGAAGTTGCAAAAGCAAGTATAGAAAGTGGCGCGGCAATTATAAACGATATTGCTGCTGGCGAATTAGATGAAAAAATGTTTGATGTAATTGCGCATTATAACGTTCCGTATATCATGATGCACATGCGAGGCAATCCGCAGACGATGCAGAGTTTGACACAATACGATGATATTATAAAAGAAATGCTTTTCTACTTTTCTGAAAAAGTAAAAAAAGCACGAAGTCTAGGAATCAACGACTTGATTTTAGATCCTGGTTTCGGTTTTGCTAAAACAACCGATATGAATTATGAAGTAATGCAAAAAATGGAACTTTTTAATATTTTAGAATTACCAGTCTTAGCTGGAATTTCTAGAAAATCAATGATTTATAAAACACTTGATATTACACCTCAAGAAGCTTTAAATGGAACTACTTTCTTGAATACAATTGCTTTGACAAAAGGCGCAAAAATTCTTCGTGTTCATGATGTGAAAGAAGCGATGGAATGTGTTACTTTGTTTGGTAAGCTGAATTTGAATACTATTTAGATGACAAACTGCTTGTGAAAAATAATAATAATAAATATGAAATACTTCTCTATACTTATACTTTGTCTTTTGTTTTCTTGCGGAAAAAAAGAAGACGTTTTATTGCCAAAATCAAATGTCTCAATTGTAAAAGACGTTCAAGATCATTCGCCAATTTATATCTTTTATAAAGTTGATGGAAAAGACACAATCGCCGATTTAAACAGAAAAAGTGCCATTATATCAACCAATTGGATTTTCAATATAGACAAACGCTTGCCTTTGAAATTGGTTATGCCTCAAGTAATAAAAATGCAAGAAAAAAAGCGTAACGAGAAAATGCATCAGAACGAAGAATCTGAAAACTACTATTCGTACGCTGATTCCATTGGAAAGAATTTGGCTTTTCTACCTTTCACGAAAGTATTTTATAAAATGGAAAAACCTACTGCAGGAAGTTTTGTAGTTTACTTTAGTAAAGGGAAAAAACAGGTTTTCATGGGGAATAAGGAAATAAAAATATCAGAAATACTAAAGTATTTTTACAGCATAAAGTTTGATAGAGTTCCAGATTTGGTGTTTTTATTCGACAAAAATATGAGCTACGAAGAATATATTCAATATAAAATTCTACTGCAAAAAGAAGTGACTTACAATCTTGATAAGCTTCCTGTAGAATTTATTTTCTAAAGGAATTTAGAGTAAGGAAATAACAAGAATTAAAAAGCCTTTCTATAATCAGAAAGGCTTTTTTTAAGTTTAAGATTAATAGCCACCGCCACCACCTCCGCCGCCTCCAGAAGTGCCAGTTTTCATTAAAGTACCGCTAATTTCGCCATTAGGGTATGCAGTGGTATGTAAATTTACATAATAATGATTGGCCATAAGTTCTGTAATTTGTGCATCTGTCACAGTGCCAGAAACGGTAAATGGAGAAGTGGCTACACTTTCATCAGAAAACGGGATAACGATTGCACCATCTGCAGCATGTATATGCCCGTGTGTTGGCACTAGTCCTGAATAAGTAACTTTAATTTCGAATGTCTTTGCCGTTTTATTTAATGTGAGCGCCGCAGTGCCAGAAGCTGTAGAAGTAACACCAGTTGGAGGAGTTAAAGCAGCTGAGAAAGTTACCATAACAGGTGAACTGTTATCATCATAACTATTAGAACATGAAGTTCCAATAAAGAGCAGAAATAAAAATGCTGAAAATTTAATTAGAGCTTTCATAATTATGTTTTTTTAAATTAGAAAAAAGGTTAAAAAACTATAATTATTAAATCTTATTAAGAGATAATAAAAGCACTATAAATTTACGATTTTATTTTTGTTTCATTGTTTAAAGTGTTGGTTTTTAAGCGTATGTGTTTTTGGAGTGATAAAGTTTTTAAAATTGAAACCCGAATGAAAAAAATTACTGATGATGATAAGGTTCATTTCTTAAAATTGTAAATCCGCGATACAGTTGTTCTATAAAAAATAAACGAACCATTTGATGTGAAAATGTCATTAGCGAAAGCGAAACTTTTCCCTGCGCTTTTTTATAAACCGTTTCAGAAAACCCGTAAGGTCCACCAATTACATAAACTATCGTTTTTACACCAGAATTCATTTTCTTTTGCAATTCTTCAGAAAAACCAACGCTTGAGAAAGTTTTTCCATTTTCATCCAATAAAATTAACTGATCTGTAGGTGAAAGTTTGGCAAGAATCAATTCGCCTTCTTTTTCTTTTTGTTGGCTTTCAGATAAGTTTTTTACGTTTTTGATGTCTGGAATAATCTCCAAGTCAAATTTGATGTAAAAAGACAAACGCTTGGTATAATCGTCAATCAACGTTTGAAGCGATTTATTATCTGTTTTGCCTATAGCGATAAGTTTGATGTTCATTTGCTAAGTTTTTTGCCACGAATTGCAGTAATTTAAACACATAGAGACATAGTTTTTCTTTGTCTGTAAAAGGCGTTTCACTAACCGTAATACACATAGCTATGTGTTAAAGCTTGCTTTTTCTGTAATCTTAAACGGAAACAATTATGCCTATGTTTCTATGTGTTTAATTGTTTACGCAAAGCAATTTATTGTTTTTTATTCTCAAAAAGCGTTTCAAAATGTTCTACAATTGGAAACGGTTCGTAATAATGATGCAAAATCTTTTTCCATTCCAAATACGCTTCAGAAGTTCTGAAACCCACTGTGTGATCTTCAAGTGTATTCCAATCGACCAATAAAAGGTATTTGTTTTCAACTTCAAGACATTTTTCCAAACGATGACCTAAATAACCATCGATTGAGGAAATGTATTGACTTGCTTTTGCAAAATCAGCTTCAAATTGATTGGCTAATTCTGGTTTAACATACAGAAATGCTGCTTCTAGAATCATATATTTTAATATTGACAAACCTAACAGGTTTTTAAAACCTGTTAGGTTTAGAATTTAGTTTTTAGAAAACTTCGCTTCAAAAGCTTTAAAACGAGCATCTAAATCTTTGATTAATTGTTTTTTAACCGATTCGTCTTGAATGAAACTGTAATTGATACTGTTGTAAACGTATTTTTTGATTGTTTCATAATTTACATCAGGATATCTTTTCGCCAATAAAACATATTGTTCTGTCATATTGCTTCTTAAAATTCCCGCGTCATCAGTACTAATTACAATTGGCACATTAAATTCTTTGTAAAGCGTAAACGGATGTCTGTTTTCTTTTACTTTCAAAATGAATTCGTTACTAGCTAAATTAATCTCAATGGGAATGTTGTTTTTTGACATATATTTCAATAAATCATACGAATTTGCCTCGTACGCAATGTCAACACCGTGACCAATTCTGTTGGCGCTTGCCACATAAATAGCATCATTAATATGCCAAGTCAATTCTTCTGGCTGAACCAAACCTAAAGTCAGTTCGCCCGCATGAAGCGTATATTTTACATCTGGAAATTTCGAATGGCAGTATTTAAACATCACCATATGAAGCCAATAATCTTTCATCGAAGTTTTTCCGTGTTCTGGAGAAACGATATTTACACCGGCAGTTAGTTTACTTTCGCTTGACGAAATAAAAGCAATAACCAGATTTTTAAACAAATCTACAGGTTCCATAAAACGAAGCACAAAGTTTTGATAACGCATGGTGAATTTTTCGTCATCTATTTTTAAATCTTTGTGCAGTTTTGTAATGAAATTATTGTTGAAATCTTCAGCATATTTTTTAGCGTCTTTTTTCTGAATTGCTTTATACAATTCATCCAAAAGTTTCAGAACTGTTTTTTCGTCTTTTTGATCTGCAGCCTGGCGTAATTTTGTATTAAAATCAGCTAAATCAGAAACGTTCATGTCGCAAGGAATTGTTGATAATTGTGTTTCGATATAAGAAACATTTTCTGCAATGGCACGTTTTTTTAATTCAAGCATTCCTTCTGAAAAATGACCTTGAATAGTCGGTTCAAATTTCATAAACGAATCAAAAAACTGATCATCAGACGGAACTAAACCGTTATAATCTTTAACTGACCAAGTCTGCATAATCTGTTGTTCGTAATAATCTAATTTTCCTTTGTTTGTAAGAGATGAAAAGTTCTCCCAGTTTCCGTTTGCTGGTTTAGTTTTAGAAACTGCCATAGTTTCCAGATTCAAATAAAAGTCTTCTGCAATTGCTCTTTCTAAAAGTGGCTCTGCATAAACGGATCCTGAAAAATGGTGGTGTAAATCGCCTCCTTTAGGCATTTGTTGAAAAAAAGCTGTTAAGAGAGCTTCATTATTTCTGATTTTTTCTAAATAACTCTCAGCTGATTGAGAAAAGCCGATTTGTGTTATAAAAATACAGAAAAGCGTAATTATCCTTGTCATACTCTAAGTTTAAATTACATGCAAATATACGAGTTTCCGAGGAGATTTGAAAATCGAATTTCTTTGGGTTGTTTTTTAACGCAAAGAACGCAAGGTTTTGTTATCTGCTAGGCTTAGTATAAACGCAAAGTTCGCAAAGCTTTGTTTAAAAACTTTGCGAACTTTGCGTAATCCTTTGCGTGCTTTGCGGTTAAAAAAAAGCTTAGAATCTTTAAGAAAAAAGTACATCACGAATTTCTTCAACTTTATCAAAAACGCTTTTTGCAAAAGGACACAGCGGAATGATTTTTAAGTTATTTGCTCTGGCATATTCTACTGAAGCCATAACGAGTTTTTTACCAACACCTTTTCCATTGAAATCAGGACTTACTTCAGTGTGATCGATGATGAATTTTGTATCTCCAGCCCAAGTATAAGTCATTTTTCCAGCTTCTTTTCCGTCTTCAATTGCTTCAAAATAGCCTCTTCGCGTATCGTTTATTTGTTGAATTTCCATTGTAATTATATTAATGTCGTTTTAATTTCGATTGAATGTGTTAGCGTTTTATGAATTGGGCAGCTGTTTGCAATTGTCTCTAATCTACGTCTTTGTTCGTCGTCAACTTCGCCGATTACTTCAATTCTTCGGGTAAATGAGGTACAATTTCTCTCTGAATCTCTTTCAAAATCAATCTTGACATTGATTTCCTCGACGTTCCATTGTTTGCGGTTAATATACATTCGTAAAGTAATCAAAGTGCAAGAAGCCAATGATGATGCCAATAGCTCGGTCGGATTTAAGCCTAAATTTTTTCCGCCCAATTGTTGAGGTTCGTCTGAAATTAAAACATTTCCACTTGCAGAAGTGATTTCAGTGCGATACAAACGCGTATCTATTTTTGCTGATATTGTATCCATAATTATTTGATTCTAGGTTCAGGCAATGGAACAAATTCTGTTTCGCCTGGAACTTTTGGGAAAGTTTGTTCTGTCCAATCTTGTTTTGCTTTTTCGATGAGGTTTTTATCAGAAGAAACAAAGTTCCAAAAGATAAAATGTTCTTCAGGAAAAGGCTGTCCGCCAAAAATATAAACGGTTGAGTTTTCAGAAATTTCAAACTCGCAAAGAGAAGCTTCAGTTGTAATTAAAATTTGTCTTGGTTCGTAAGTATGTTCTCCATTTTTAATGCTTCCATCTAAAATGTATAAACCGCTTTCACCAAATAAATGATGTCCGATATTGATTTTTTTCGCTTCTTTGCTTTTAATTTCAATAAAATATAACGGACTATAAACAGGAACTGGAGATTTTTTGCCAAAAGCTTCGCCTGCAATTAATTTGTATGAAACGCCATCTTCTTCCCAAGCCGGAATATCATCTGCTTCAACGTGCGTAAAATTAGGCTCCATTTGTTCCAATTCTTTTGGAAGCGCAACCCAAATTTGCAGTCCGTGAAGCATTTTATCTGAATGTCTTAAATATTCAGGAGTTCTTTCTGAGTGAACGATTCCTTTTCCAGCTGTCATCCAGTTTACAGCGCCTGGTTTTATTTCTAATTCTGTTCCTAAACTATCCCGATGCATAATGCTTCCTTCAAACAAAAAAGTTAGTGTAGAAAGCCCAATATGCGGATGTGGAGGAACATCCATATTTTCATGGTCACTTAAATGTGCAGGTCCCATATGATCGATAAATACAAATGGTCCGACAGCTCTTTTTTCACGGAAAGGCAATAAACGACCTACCATAAAGTTGCCAATGTTGGCAGAACGTTCTTCGATAATTAAACTGATATTTGACATGTGGTATTATTTGATTTGAAAACAAAATTACAGTTGTGATAGAAATCTGTAACTTAATTTAGATTAAGAAACTTGTTTTTTGTGTTAGCTATAAAAGTAGGGAAAATGTAGAATATTTCAAATTGTTGATTTTTATGTTTTTACGTTTTTTTGTCATTTCGACGAAGGAGAAATCTTCGTAAGAAACTCTACAAAGATTGAATTCTCGTTGCGGAGCTACTTGTGGAGATTTGCTTCGCCTGTTTGCTATCGCTCGGGTCTCCTTCGTCGAAATGACAAACTAGACGGTTAAATCGTGATAATTTGTAAAATTTGGATTTTTAATCAATCAACTCAAATTCCAAAACTTCGCTCTCAGTTCCATTAATAATGATAGACAATTGATGTTTTCCTGTATGAAAAACACGTGTCGTAATCAATTTAAAAGACTGATTTCTTTCAATTTTCGTTAATTGATTCGGATGGTAAATCTTTTCGCTGATTTTAAAGACTTTTTTCGCCAAATGCCCTTTTGCTTTTTTGTAGTGAACGGCATATTCTAAACGTACTGTTTTTGGCTCTTCATTTTTATTATTTAAATGAAATTGAAACTGAAGGTAATCTCCAATTTTTACCGTTGGTGTTTTAATTTCGAAAGACGAAAGTTCAATGTTCTTACTTTCTAAACCATAATGACTTAAAATTTCAGGATGTCCTTGTTTTAGTAAAGTTCTGCATCCATGTTTGATAATTCCGTCCGTTTCTTTGCTGTGACCTTTCCATCTTGAAGCGATTTCAAGAACAATTTCTGGATTATCTTTTACAATATCATTCAAATTATTGGCAACACTTCTGCGAACATATTCTGAAGGATCGTTTTTTAGATTTTCTAAAATAGGAAGAATAGAAGAAGGATCTTTTTTTAGAAACGGAATTGCCATTGCCCACGGTAATCTTGGGCGTGAACCTTCGCTGGCCAATCTGCGAACGTGGTAATTTTCGTGTAAAGACCATTTTATCATTTCGTCAATCATTCTTTTTTTATATTTTAAAATGAAAGGACGAACGGCAAATTCGCAACTTATGAATTGTGTAATGGAGACAAAGGCTTTTACAGATGTTTCAAAATCGTCTAAACCGTAATTTTCAACATAATCGGCAAAGAAAATGAAAGCCAAATTGCCATCAGTGAAACTATTTTTCTTTAAGTTTTCTATGATTTTATCAATTAGAGAAACGGCTTCGGGGAAATTTTGAGGCATAAATTGGTGAAACACAACTGTTGTGTGCTTCATTCTTTCTTTCCATTCTTTTTGAGCAAAATCACCTTCGTAAATTGCTTCAATGAATTTCTTTTTGTTGAATGAGGGATGCACTTCGGCGACGGCCTGACTAAATTTTTCGTAAAAAGAAACCGAGTAAATATCTTTAATTAATGCCATAATTTTTGCTTGATTGAACTTCAAAGATATTTAATTGAACGCTTATTAAAAGATTAAGTTTTGTTAAGAATTGTAACTTTATTTTTCGGAGTATCTTAATGGTTAAAAAAGAGATATTTAATGTTTTGTGTAATTTTTCATGTTATCGGAATTTTCAAATCCATAAAATATATCCTAATTTAGCATTATTATTAAAAACAGAAAAATGATAAGCGAAGCTCAATTTCAAGCAGAATTACAACTTTTAATTACTAATGCTATTAGAGAAGATGTTGGACCAGGCGATTACAGTTCATTGGCTTGTATTCCAGATTCAGCTCATGGTCAGGCTAAATTATTGGTAAAAGATCAGGGAATAATTGCTGGAGTTGAACTTGCTAAATTGATATTTGAACACGTAGATCCAAAACTAAAAGTGAAAACTTACATAGAAGACGGAACCCATGTAGAATATGGAGAAGTTGTTTTCGAAGTTTCAGGAAGTTCACAATCTATTTTAAAGGCCGAAAGAGTTGTTTTAAACACTATGCAGCGTATGTCTGCAATTGCAACAAAAACAAGCTTTTTGATGGGGCTTATGGAAGGTACAAATGCAAAAATTTTAGACACGCGTAAAACAACGCCAAATTTTAGAGTTGCAGAAAAATGGGCTGTAAAAATTGGAGGCGGAGAGAACCATCGTTATGCTTTGTATGATATGATTATGTTAAAAGACAATCATATCGATTTTGCGGGAGGAATTACGCGCGCTATTGCTAAAACAAAAGAATATTTAGTAGAAAATAATCTTGATTTGAAGATTATTGTTGAAGCTCGTAACTTAGACGAAATCAGGGAGATTTTATTAAGCGACGGTGTTCATAGAATCTTGATAGACAATTTTAATTATGAAGATACGAAAACAGCTGTTGAATTAATTGGTACAAAATGCCAGACAGAATCTTCAGGTAATATTAGCGAAAAAACGATCCGCGAATATGCTTTATGTGGTGTAAATTATATTTCGTCAGGAGCTTTAACGCATTCGGTTCATAACATGGATTTGAGTTTGAAGGCATTTTAAGGAAGTTATGAGTTTTGAGTTATAAGTTATGGGTTTGATTTTAAAGACTATTTGTTTTAATCTAAAATCATAACTCTAAAATCTAAAATCAAAAAATATGTCCCAAGAGATAGAAGCTAGGATTGAGAAGATACCAGTGGTGCGTTCTTTAGCCCGGCTTTTGAAGAAAATTACATTGCCTTGGTTAGAGGGGTTTTCACTGTATGATTTGCTGGAAATGTACACTTTAGGAATTCTAGAAGGTGCTTTTTCGTATCATGCCAGTGCGGTTTCTTTTAGCTTTTTTATGGCACTTTTTCCTTTTGCTCTATTTATTTTAAACTTAATCCCGTTTATTCCGATAGATAATTTTCAAGAAGATTTTTTGCAGTTTGTTCAGCAGAGTGTTCCTCCAAATACTTTCGACGCTATTAGTAAAATTATCAGTGATATCTTAAATAATAGTCACTCAGGTTTATTGTCATCAGGATTTTTGCTTTCTATTTTTTTAATGGCAAATGGAATTAACGGAATCTTAAGTGGTTTTGAATCTTCTAAACATGTTTTTGATAAACGTGGTTTTTTTAGGCAATATTTAGTTGCATTGGCAATTTCTATGGTAATGACGGTTATTCTCTTTGTGACTGTAGCCACAATTGTTGTTTTTGAGGTCTTTATTCAAAAAACAATCATTCAAGATGTGTTAAGTGATCGGATTCCATTGATTATTTTGGGTCGATATTTGTTTGTTGTTTTAATGATTTTGATAACATCTTCAATATTATTGCGTTATGGTACAAAACAGTACAACAAAGTGCCTTTTATAAGCATTGGTTCTGTTTTTACTACGATCTTAATTGTTATATCTTCGTTCTTTTTTGGGATTTGGGTTATAAAATTTTCAAAATATAATGAACTTTATGGTTCTATTGGGACATTATTAATTCTAATGTTTTACATTTGGATAAACTGTATGATTCTGCTTTTAGGGTTCGAATTGAACGCTTCAATCAGAAAATTAAAACAAAAAAAAAATAAATAGTATGAAAAATTGGATGCTAACTATCGGAGTTTTTTTCTTTGCGCTGACCATGCAAAGCCAAAGTGTAATTGGAAAATGGAAAACAATTGATGATGAAACTGGAGAAGCAAAATCTATCGTAGAGATTTACGAGAAATCAGGAAAAATTTATGGTAAAGTAATTGACATTCTTCGTGATAGTCATAAAAAAGATCTCTGCGTAAAATGCGACGGAGCCGAAAAAAACAAGCCAATTTTAGGAATGGTAATTATGAACGGTCTTAAAAAAGATGGTTCAGAATATAATGGAGGAACAATTTTAGATCCAGGAAGCGGTAAAAAGTACAAATGCTATATTACTTTAGAATCTGCTGACAAACTAAAACTTCGTGGATATGTGGGGGTTTCTATAATGGGAAGAACACAATATTGGACGAGAGTAAAAAACTAATAAAAATCTAATGCGAAAATTAGCTTCGATAATTTTATTCTTAGTCATAGTTTCAAACAGCTTTGGACAATCTAAGAATTCGCCATTACAAATAAGTCATCTTACAGGTGACTTTTATGTTTATAGAACTTTTAACGATTATAAAGGAGTAAAGATTTCTGCCAATGCCATGTATCTGGTTACAGATAAAGGTGTTGTTCTTTTTGATGCGCCTTGGGACAAAACACAGTTTCAACCTTTATTAGATAGCATAAAAGCGAAACATAATAAAGATGTGATAATGGTTTTTGCAACGCATTCGCATGACGATCGTGCTGGCGGATTAGGTTTTTACAGAGAAAAAGGAATTAAAACCTATTCAGGCAAATTAACAGATGAAATTCTTAAAAAGAAAAACGAAAAAAGAGCCGAATTTATAATTTCGAATGATACTGTATTTACTGTTGGAAAATATAAATTTGAAGTTTTTTATCCTGGAAAAGGTCATGCGCCAGACAATATTGTTGCATGGTTCGGAAAAGAGAAAATTCTTTACGGAGGCTGTTTTGTAAAAAGCGCCGAAGCGAATGATCTTGGTTATCTAGGAGATGCTAATGTTGGCGAATGGAAAAAATCAATTGCAAAGGTTCAATCGAGATGTAAAAATCCAAAATATATTATTCCAGGACATGACGATTGGACTAATATAGAATCTTTAAATCATACTTTAAAATTAGTCGACGAATATTTGGCTAAATCAACTGGGAAGAAGTGATTTTCCACATCATATAAAGGAGTTACATGTTTTTTATCGAAGTTATTTTACCACTTTCCTTAGCAAAAACTTTTACCTATAGTATTTCTGAGGCCGAATATCATTTCATTAAAAAAGGAATGCGAGTGGCGGTACCTTTTGGTAAAAGTAAAATATATACGGCGCTTGTTCTAGATGTTCATGAAAACGCTCCAACATTATATGAAGCCAAAGAAATTCATCAGATTTTGGATGAAAAACCTATTGCAACCGAAATCCAAATTAAACATTGGCTTTGGGTTGCAAATTATTATATGTGTGGTATTGGAGATGTTTATCGTGGTGCATTTCCAAGCGGATTATTGTTAGAAAGTGAAACTATTATTTCGTATAAACCTGATATTGTAGTAAACGATAGCGAACTTTCTGATGACGAGTTTTTGATTTATGAAGCTTTGCATCATCAAAGTTCTTTGAAGGTTCAAGAAATCTCTTCTATTTTAAATAGAAAAAACATACTTCCAATTCTTCAAAAATTAATAGCAAAAGATATTATATTTTTAGATGAAGAAATAAAAGAAAGCTACAAGCCAAAACTCGTAAGATATGTAAAATTGCATTCAAAGTACGAGTCTGATAATGGTTTGCAGGAATTGCTAGAAGTGTTGAAAAATGCTAATAAGCAAAAGGAAATTGTCCTGACTTATTTTCAGCTTAGCGCTTCGGAGAAAAAGCCTATTACGGTAAAAAAACTAACTGAAATTTCGAATGCGGGTTCAGCAGCGGTAAAATCATTAGTAGAAAAAGAGATTTTCGAGGAATATTATTTACAACATGATCGTATTACTTTTAATGGAGAAAAATCAGAAAAAGAACTCCAATTAAGTGAAGCGCAAGAAAATACTTTTGCAGCAATTAAAGATAGTTTTTCCGAAAAAGAAGTTTGTCTGCTTCATGGCGTAACTTCCAGCGGGAAAACAGAAATATACATTAAATTAATTGAAGAATATCTGCATACAGGAAGACAGGTTTTGTATCTGCTTCCTGAAATTGCGCTTACGACTCAATTAGTGGCTCGTTTGCGTCTTCATTTTGGAGATAAAGTAGCTGTTTTTCATTCAAAATATAGTAATAATGAAAGAGTTGAAGTTTGGAGACAAACACTTGAAAATTCGCCAAAAGCACAAATTGTAATAGGAGCGAGATCGGCCTTGTTTTTGCCTTTTAATGATTTAGGATTATTGATCGTTGACGAAGAGCACGAACAGACTTTTAAACAAACTGATCCAGCGCCAAGATTTCATGCGAGAGATGCAGCAATTGTATTGGCTAGTTTCCATAAGGCAAAAGTATTATTAGGTTCTGCAACGCCAAGTATAGAAACGTATTTTAACACACAAACTGATAAATACGGATTGGTAACTCTTTCTGAACGTTATAAAAAAGTTCGTTTGCCAGAAGTTGTTTTAGTGGATTTAAAAGACAAGCATTTTAGGAAAAGAATGACAGGGCATTTTAGTGATGTTCTTATTGATGAAATTGCCGAAGCTTTGTCTTTGAGCGAACAGGTTATTTTGTTTCAAAATAGAAGAGGATATTCTCCTATTATGGAATGTTTGCGTTGCGGGCACGTTCCGCATTGTCAGCAATGCGATGTTAGTTTGACCTATCATAAGAATAAAAACCAGTTGCGTTGTCATTATTGCGGTTATTCTATTTCAAAACCTACTAATTGCCATAGTTGTTCAAGTATAGATTTGACAACAAAAGGTTTTGGAACAGAGCAAATAGAGCAGGAGTTGGCAACACTTTTTCCTAAAGCTAAAACAGCAAGAATGGATCAAGATACTACTCGAGGCAAGTTTGGTTTTGAAAAGATAATAGATACATTTAAAAATCGGGAAATCGATATTTTGGTTGGAACTCAAATGCTTGCAAAAGGTTTAGATTTTGAAAATGTTAGTTTGGTAGGAATTATGAATGCCGATAATATGCTTCATCATCCTGATTTTAGAGCTTTTGAACGTAGTTTTCAAATGATGACTCA
Source organism: Flavobacterium sp. SH_e (assembly GCF_025717045.1). GTDB lineage: Bacteria > Bacteroidota > Bacteroidia > Flavobacteriales > Flavobacteriaceae > Flavobacterium. Next base: position 13,223 of record NZ_JAOVZN010000008.1, on the reverse strand, counting down.
GGTTGCAGGAAGAGCAGGAAGGTTTGAAAAACAAGGAAAAGCTGTTATTCAAACTTATAATCCAAATCATAATACTATTCAGCAGGTTACAGACCATAATTATATAGGTATGTATAAGGAACAACTATATGATAGACAAATCTATAGATATCCGCCTTATTTTAGAATTATAAAACTGACTTTAAAGCATAAAGATTTTGATAAATTAAAAGAAGGATCTATGTGGCTGTATCAGGTTTTAAGCCAAAATTTAGGAATGCCTGTTTTGGGGCCAGAAGAACCTGCAATAAGCAGAATACGAAATGAATATATTAGAACTATCTTAATTAAGATTCCGCAAAATTTGCATTTGGGGAATACAAAAAAAACTATTCAGAAAATGCTGAATAGTTTTGAAGCTATTGCTCAATATAGAGCTATAAAAGTTGTAATTAATGTAGATTTTTACTAGAGCTTTAAGAAGAAGTAGAAAGTGCTTTTACAAGATCTTCTTTTTTATTGCGGCTCAAAGGTATTTTTGTAATTCCTATCTCAGCAAATTTGCTGTTAAAACGCTCAACTTTATCTATATTAATAATGTATGATTTGTGAACGCGAATAAATTTGTCTTTTGATAGATCATTTTCAAAAGATTTCATAGTAGAAAGAACCAGATTACTATCGTCTTCTGTCACTACTCTTACGTAATCTCCAAAAGCTTCAATCCATTTAATTTTTGAAGTGAATATTTTAAGTTTTTTAAGATTACTTTTTATGAAAATATGTTCGCCTTCTTCTTCTTTGATATCTTTTTTAAGCAGATGCATGTCAATTGCTCTTTTTACAGAGGCATTGAAACGGTCAACCGCGATTGGTTTCTGAAGGTAATCTGTTGCATCATAATCAAACGCTTTTAAAGCATATTCAGCTTTAGAAGTGATGAAAATAATTTGCGGTTTTGATTTTAATCCGTCCAGAAAATCAAAGCCATTTATCACTGGCATTTCAATATCAAGAAAAATTAAATCGATATTATTCAAAGAGATACAGCTTTTTGCCTCAATTGCATTCGAAAAATCTCCAATTAAATGCAAGCCTGGATGGTTATTCACCAGTTTGGCAATAATTGTCCTTTGTATAGAACTATCATCTACAACAACACAGTTTAGTTTCATAACATTCAAATTTAGAATAAATTCAGGATAGCAGTAGTAAATGTATTGCTTTTTATAGAAAAAAACTAAAGTGAACGTATATTTTTTGCATTATGACGAATAAAAGGAAAAAAATGTTGGATATTTAAATTTAATGATTACTTTTGCACCCAATTTTAACAAATAAATTTTTTATTTATGAATCATTATGAAACTGTTTTCATTTTAAATCCCGTTTTATCTGAGGTTCAGGTGAAGGAAACAGTAACGAAATTTGAAGAATTTCTTACTAGTAGAGGAGCTGAAATGGTATCGAAAGAGGATTGGGGTCTTAAAAAAATGGCTTACGAAATCCAAAACAAAAAAAGTGGTTTTTATCACTTATTCGAATTCAAAGTAGCTGGAGAAGTTCTTTTAGCTTTTGAAACTGAATTCAGACGTGATGAAAGAGTTATGCGTTTCTTAACTGTAAGTTTAGATAAACATGCTATTTCATGGGCTGAGAGAAGAAGAGCAAAATTAAAATCTACTAAAGCGTAATTATTATGTCTACAATTGAGCAATCTGCAAAAGGAAAAAAAGACGGAGATATCAGATATTTAACGCCTTTAAACATTGAAACTAACAAAACTAAAAAGTATTGCCGTTTCAAAAAATCAGGAATCAAATATATCGATTATAAAGATGCTGATTTCTTATTGAAATTCGTTAACGAGCAAGGAAAAATTCTTCCACGTCGTTTAACTGGAACTTCATTAAAATACCAAAGAAAAGTTTCTGTAGCTGTAAAAAGAGCGCGTCACTTAGCTTTAATGCCATACGTGGCCGATTTATTAAAATAGTATAAAAAAAATCTAGTCGCTGGTTTCTGTTATCAGAACCTAACTTCTAAAATATAAGGACAACAACATGGAAATTATTTTAAAACAAGACGTACAAAACCTAGGGTTTAAAGATGATGTAGTATCTGTAAAGCCTGGTTACGGTCGTAACTTTTTAATTCCTCAAGGTTTTGCTACTTTAGCAACTCCTTCTGCTAAAAAAGTTTTAGCTGAAAACCTAAAACAAAGAGCACACAAAGAAGCTAAAATTGTTGCTGATGCTAAAGCATTAGCTGAAACTTTAAAAGCTCTTGAAATTAAACTTACTGCAAAAGCTGGTGGAGAGAAACTTTTTGGTTCTATCACTAACATCGATATTGCTGAAGCTTTAGAGAAATCTGGTAATGCTATCGATAGAAAATTCATCACTAGCGGTGTTGTAAAACGTTTAGGAAAATACAATGCTACAGTTCGTTTACACAGAGATGTAATCGTTGAATTAGCTTACGAAATTGTTGCTGAAAAGTAATAGTTTTTAAATCTATACAAAAATCCCGATGTAAATCGGGATTTTTTTGTTTAAAACAAGATGAATATTAATAATTAGACTTATGGCTGGTGGCTTTGAGCTTACAGCGTAAAGCATAAAGCCTAAAATAAATGAAATACGCAAGATTAACAAAAGAGCAGTTTGATGAACTTCATGCTGAATTTGCAAGTTTTTTGGCAACACAAACAATCGATAGAAAAGAGTGGGAAGAACTTAAAATTAACAAGCCAGAAGTTGCAGAACAGGAACTAGATGTTTTTTCAGATTTAATTTGGGAAGGTGTACTAGGAAGAGCAGAATATTTAGAACATTTTTCTAAAAATCATATTTTCTTATTTCAATGTTTTGATACTTATATAAAATCTATTGTTTTAAAATCGCTTTCTCCAGAAACTGATTTTTTAACCAAAGAAGGGCTTCAATGGTTAAGTGATAATATGTTTACAGAAAATATCGAAATGAAAGTTGGTAAAAAAGTATTTACCGAGGAAAGAAATTCTTCAATTTTTGAGTTGATTAAACAAGGTGCTTTTTTAAGCGATGGACAGTTATTTAATCAAATTAATACAATAATCGAATCATAATTCGATTTTCATAATTTTTAAAAGGCAAACATTTAGTTTTAGATGTTTGCCTTTTTTTTTGCTTTTTAACTTTTGTTTAAGTTTTTAATGTTTTTTAAGCAGGTGTTTCTACGCATTTATTTTTAATTCTTCAAAGTTTTACAAAACGAGAGCGACATGTGCAGTTCGTCGATCATTATGGTATTAATTACGGATAATTTTTAGTTGCAAAAAGTTGCATTTGTAGGTTTTTACTTTCTTTTTTTGTTTTTAACATATTTTCATCAATTTTTTGTTTAAGAAAAGAATAGCATACTAATTCTGTTAAAGTGGTTGATTTTTCTGATGTTTTTAAAGAGTTAAAATTTTATAGCTTGATATTTAAGATAAAATTATAAGAATTTTATGTTTGTTTTCTGTTTTTGTTTTTTCTAATTTTAGAATACCAAAGTTAAACAAAGTTTCTGCATTGAAATTTTTTTCAAAAACATGACCAATAGAAAAAAATTAAAACTCTTTAAAAACGGGTTTTTTAAATCTTGACATTGTCGAGATTAAAATTGAAAATTATATAATAACTTAATGTGTCTGTGTATGGAATTGACAATTACTTTCTTTATCAAGTTTACTTTAGTTGTTCATTTTATTTTAGCTTTATTTAGCCTCGTGTTAAGCTTACTTCGTTTCAACGATGAGTTTAATCGTTATGAGATATCTAAATTTAGCTCTTTATCCAAAATTTTACATTTTAATTTGCTGTCTTTTAAATTTCCTTTTCGAAGGGTTATTTATGAGAAAGTAAACATTTCATTGATATAACAATTCAATCTTAGTCTTTTTGATTAAGTAATTTAAAGAATGATTAATCAGCTTTCTTTAAAATATTTGAATTTCTTATATAAAGAATCCCCAGTTCTACCCTCAAACTAAAATTTTCATTTATGAAAATTAGACCTGCAACAAATCTCTCCTCTAGGAAAATTGACTACAATCATTTTTCCTTACAAAAAGTTGTACATTTTTTATCTCTTCGAGATAGATTGTGTTCACTGGTATATTTCGATATACCGAATTCAACGTAATTTTTTTGTAAAACTTAGTTTGAAGACTTATTCTATAAGTTTTTAAAATTTGTTTTAACTGTTTGATTTTTAATTGATTGTTTAATTGCGTAGGTGCTTGCACTTACTGCGAGAGGTGTTTTATTGTCCATTTTCTAATCTTCCAAATTATGAAAAAAAAATTTACTTTTTGTAATCTCAAACTTCAAAAGGGATTATTAGGACTTTTAACTTTATTTTTTATATGCACTAATGCATTGTCCCAAACTATTTGTAGACCTGTGTCTCAAACTAATAGTCAGGGCGGATTATTGTGTGTAGGATTAAATGTTGACAGTCCTGCCAATGCTTATGACAGCGCTGGTTTAACGACTTACGCAACTTTAACGAATGCTGTTGGAGTTGGATGTTTTGTCGAAGAGACACTAACCTTAAATCAAACGGCTCGAGCGGGGGACCAAATTGCTATTTATTTTGGCACGGGTAACGGTTTGCTAGATTTAAGTTTATTATCTAATGCTTCACTCCAAGCTAAAAACTCTGGAGCGAATGTAGGTTCGAGTGTAAGCTTAAACAGTCCGCTCTTGAATTTAAATTTGTTAAATGGTAACACTGTGGCAGTTGCAAAGTTTAATGTGACAGCCGATACTAATCAAATTCAAATTCAGGTAGGAGGACTTGTAAGTCTTTTAGTGAGTTTAAGAATTTATGATGTTAGGTTAGAATTTGCACAGCCTACAGTAACAGGAGGTTTAACACAAACTGTTTGTGCTGGGGTTCCAACGACTCTCACAGCTACACCAGCTGCAGGGACAAGTCTTGCTTGGTATAGTTCAGCTTCTTCTACAACAGCTTTAGCAGTTGGTAATACTTATACTACTCCTGCTTTAACTGCGAATACAACATATTATATAGGGATAACTAGAACTGCAGGTTGCGAAGGAAATGTTCGTGTACCTGTTGTTTTAAATGTTTCTAATCCAGTTGCACCAGCAATTAGTAATGTGGGAACTACAGTTTGTTCGACAGCTGCAACACAACAGACAACTTTATCGGTTGTAAATGCTGTGCCAGGAACAACTTATACTTGGTATTCTGCAGGAGGTACAGCTTTGTCGACAGGAACCAGCTATTCTCCAACAGTGCCTTTAGGATCTACTCAATTTTCTGTAGAAGCTTCTATTGGAAGTTGTGTTAGTCCTACTCGAACACCAGTTACAGTTATTTCTACAGCAGTTCCTGCAACACCAACAGTTTTAACTCAGAGTGTTACAATTCAGTCAGGGCAAAATGCAACTTTGACAGCAACAACTTCAGAGCCTGGAGTACAATTAAATTGGTATGAAACTGCTACAGGCGGAACAGCAGTAGCAACAAATACTTCTTCTTTTACAACACCAATTTTAACAGCTACAAAAACCTATTATGTTGAAGCACAAAGTCCGAATGGAAATTGTGTGAGTGCAGCGAGAGTGCCAGTATTGGTAACAGTTCAGCCAGCTTCTTTGGTTGGGTGTTTGGAAGCAGGAAGCCAGCAAATAGTTCAAAATGGTTTATGTTTATTGTGTAGTTCCACAAATCCGAATAATTCTGTTGATGGAAATATTGCAACAGCAACAAGGCTTACTGTTCCAGTTGGTTTAATAAACGGATATATTCAACAAACCTTACAATTCAATAATCCAGGTAAAGCTGGTGATATCGTAGATGTCGAAATGGAATTGCCTGGCGGTATAGCAGATGTTCAATTATTAAGCGCTGTTAGTTTGGCAACTTATAATGGAGCAACTTATAATAATGATAGAGTTGCAATTAATAATCCGCTTATTACTTTACAATTATTAAGTGGAAATAGATTTAGAGCAAGTGTTACAGCTGGAGCAAATTTCGATCGTGTTGAAATTCGATTAGGAGGTTTGGCAACAGTATTAACAAGTGTAGATATTTATCAAGCAACTTACAGATATAAAGTACCAGTTATTTCTGGTAATACCACAATTTGTAGCGGACAAACAACAACTCTTACGGCTTCACTTGCAGTTGGAGAAACTGTTAATTGGTATGACGCAGTTACAGGAGGAACACTATTAGCTTCTACTGCTGCATTTACAACACCTGCTTTGACAGCGCCTGCAACTTATTATATTGAAGTAACTAGAAATGGTTGTGTGAATAGTGAAAGAACTCCAGTTCAGGTATTAATCACTAATCCTGTTTTGCCTACAGTTAATTCATCTCCAACAACAATCTGTAGCGGACAATCTACCACTTTAACTGTTCAGGCTCCAGTTGCAGGTACAACTTACAATTGGTATGATGCTGCAGCAGGAGGTAATTTAGTATTTACAGGCACTTCATTTACAACACCTGCCTTAACTGTAAATACAGATTATTTTGTAGAAGCTGCAATTGGAGATTGTACGACACCAACTCGTACTGCAGTAAATTTAATTGTTAGCCCAATACCAGCAACGCCAACTTTTGTATCATCTAATGTAATTATCCAATCTGGTCAAAGCGCTACATTGGCAGTTGCAAACCCAGTTGCAGGAGTAAGATACAATTGGTATAATGCTGCATCAGGCGGAACACTTTTAGCAACCAACGTTACATCATATACTACTCCTGCATTATCGGCTAATCAAACTTATTATGTAGAAGCTACAAATATAGCGACTGATTGTGCTAATTCTGCTAGAGGATCTGTTACAGTAACTGTGATTGCAGCTGCAAGTACTTGTTTACAGGCTTCAAGTCAAATAACATCAACAGATGGAGTATTATGTGCTTTATGTACTGTGACTAATCCAAATGACTCTGTAGATGGCGATATTAATACATACGCACAATTATCGGTGCCAATTGGTGTGGCCGGATACATACAGCAACAATTAATTTTTGCAAATCCAGGCCAAATAGGAGATGTTATCGATGTTGATTTGGAAGTGCCAGGAGGACTTTTAGATATAAGTTTATTATCTAATATTACGCTAGCAACTTATAATGTAGCGACTTATAATAATGATAGAACTGCAATCAATAATAATTTATTGACTATTCAATTATTATCTGGAAATAAATTTAAAGCTAGTATTACTGCGACTGCGCCATTTGATCGTGTTGAAGTAAGATTAGGAGGAACAGCAACTTTGTTAAGCAATGTATACATCTACCAAGCTGCATATAGATTTCCAAATGCTACAATTACGGGGGCTGCAACGCCAATTTGTGCGGGACAAACAGCTTCTTTAACAGCCTCATCAACAGGAACTGAAACTTTTACATGGTACGATTCTCCAACAGGAGGAAATATTGTTACAGTAAACCCAACAGCACCTTTAACAGCTTCAACTACTTATTATTTACAAGGTACAAGAGTTGGTTGTGAGAACAGTTTACGTCAAGCGGTTACGGTTACAGTTTTACCAATTCCAACAGCAGCTGATATTGTAATTACAACTCCAGTTGAAGCTACTTGTGCAGGAGAGGCAGTTTTGACGCCATCTTCTCCAATAGCAGGTGTTCAATTTAAATATTATACCGATCAAGCTAAAAGTACTGAAATTGTAGATGGAAGTGTAATTGGCGGAGTAACATTTGCAAAAGATGCAGGTACAGGCGCTCTTTCATTAACAGGATTAAGTGCTGCTGGAACTCCTTACAATTATTATGTTTCAGCGGTTAACGGAGGCACTTGCGAAAATGTAAATGGGACATTAAAACAAGTAACGGTTAATTTCCCTTCAACAACAGTATTGACTGTAAATTCTACATTGATAGGTTGTGGAAGTGCTAATCTAAGAAATGCTATTACTAATTTTGATTCATCAGGAAGTACTACTTATACTTTTTATGATCCTTTAAATAATGTAATAACTGCTGATGCCGCAGCTAATATTACTACAGGAGGTATTTATTCTATAGAAGCGCAAAGTAATACTGCTACTTGTCCATCTGTTAGACAATCTGTAACAGTAACAATTAACGCTTTACCAAGTTTGGTGGTAACAAATCCTCAAGAATCTGTAAATATTGGAAGCAATGTTACATTAAGTGCAGTTTCTACTGGAACAATTACATGGTTTGGACCTCAAGGAAATGCAATTGCAGGACCTCCTTTTACAACAGGAGTATTAAATACACCAGGGGTTTATACTTATACAGCTGTTGCTAGCGATGGAACTTGTACTACTACAGCAACAAAAGTAATTAACGTCATAGATCTAAGCAATTGTCAATCATTAGCAGAAAGAGTATATGCAACAGATCAAACTTCTGGCTCAATAATTACAGGAACTGTTTCTGATGGTGCAAATGCTGTTGATGGAAATCCACAGACGTATTCAACTATTACTACTGGTTTAGGACTTTTAGGAGTAGGTACAACTTGGCAGAATTTAACTTGGCCGGCACCTATAGCTAAAGGAACGCCAGTAACTGTTAAATTAGGTTCTGAATATAGTCTTTTAGCTGTAGGACAAAACCTTTCAGTTATCGGAACAATTGGTGGCGTTGACATTGGAGCAATGCAATCAGTATCTGGTTCGTTACTAAACTTAATCTCAGGAGATAATACCTATGAATTTACTTTTGTTCCTTCAGATGCATCTGGACCACAAGATTATGATGGAATTAGAATTCAGTCTGCTTCAGTTTTAAGTCTTGCTCAAAACACAAAAGTATTTGATGCACATTACAACAGACAGGTTTCTGCAGTAACATGTACTCCAGGAGATATTCAAGATATTTTTTATGGCGCAACAGATTTAGGTCTTCCAGTTGGAGCTGTAACAGCAGCAGTTGGGGTAAGCGATGCTTGGAATATTGCAGATAATGATATAACTACGTTTGCAACTATGTATAGTGGAGTGGGGGCTTTAGCAGCAGCCGATCTAACAGTACAATTTAAAACGCCTTCTGTTCTTAGTGATACTTTGAGAATTGTGGTTTCTAAACCAGGAACACTTTTAAACGTTAATTTATTGACTGGATTTACTATTCAGCGTTATTTAGGAAATGTTGCTGTTGGTGCTCCAATTCAAAACACAAGTACTTTATTAAGTATAAAATTATTGCCAGGAAATTCTTTGGCAATGGTATTGGTATCTTCGCCAACAGAAATTTATGATAGAGTAAGAATACGTTTAGGAGGTGTTGTTGGAGTGTTAGATTTTTTAAGAGTTCATACAGTAGAAAGAACTGCTAATACAACCATTATTGGAGCAGATCCTCAAAATAAAATTACGGTCTGTCCAGGATCCGATATTGCGCTCCAAATTCCCGAAGAAGCTTGTTCTACTTACATTTGGTATGACGCAGAAACGGGAGGAAATGTTGTTGGCAACGGTCCTACTTTTACAGTACCAGCTACTTTAGCAGCGGGAACTTATAAATATTATGTTCAGCCAGTACGATATGGCTGTGAAACTTTTGCGAGAGGAGAAGTAACTGTTGAAGTTAAAGCTTCTGCTCCAGTAAATGCTTTAACAGATATTACTTTAAATGGAGGAACAGCAACTTCAGTTTGTTCAGCTACTGGTACAGTTACTTTACAAACTAGTTTAAGCGGAACACCTGTTTTAACAAATCCAGTTTATTCTTGGTATAGTTTTAATGGAACAACTAGCCAAATAATTCCAGGAGAGACAACTGCTCAATTAGTGGTTAATAATTTGACACCTGGAACTTATACTTATTATGTTGGAGTAACTTCAGATGAATTTTGTGAAACTGCGGCCGCAGATCGAAAACAAATTACATTTACAATTTTACCTCCTTCAACTGTAAATGATATTTTAATTGATGATATAACGGTTTGTCATAGTTTACCTGCATCATTGACACCAACTGCACCAACATTAACAAGCCCTGTATTTACATGGTATTTAGATACTGCCAAAACACAGCCTATTACAAATGGTGCAATTATAAGCGGAGTAACTTATTCAATAGATGCTACGGGCGTATTAACAGCAGTTGGACTAACAAAAGCGGTAAGTCCGATAACTTATTATGTTGCGGTTTCAAGTACAAATACCTGCGAAAATCTTTCAGGAACATTACAAGATGCCGTTATTATGATTAGTGATCCAAATACACCAACAACGACAGATAATACTCAAGATTTTTGTTTATCTACAGCTTCTACCGTTGCTAATATCCAAGTGAATGAAAGCAATGTTATTTGGTATGATGCGCCAACAGGAGGAAACGTGATTGCCTCAACAACGGCTTTAGTAAGCAGAATCTATTATGGAGCTGCAACAGATGCAGTTACTGGCTGCGAAAGTTCAGTGAGACTTGCAGTTACAGTTACCGTTACAGATCCTGCAACGCCAACTACAACAGACACGACACAGGATTTCTGTCTTGTAAACGCACCGACATTTGCAAGCATTCAGACAAATGAAACAAATGTTGTATGGTATAACGCTTCAACTGGCGGAACAGCGATTCCATCAGCAACAGCATTAACAAGCGGAACATATTATGCAGCATTAGCTGATGCAGCCACAGGCTGTGAAAGTTCAGTGAGGCTTGCAGTTACTGTAACAGTTACTGATCCTGCAACGCCAACGACTACAGATACGACACAGGATTTCTGTTTAGTGAATGCACCGACTTTTGCGAGCATTCAGACAAACGAAACCAATGTAGTGTGGTATAATGCTTTAACAGGCGGAACAGCAATTCCAGCAGCAACAGCATTAACAAGCGGCACTTATTATGCAGCATTAGCTGATGCAGCTACAGGCTGTGAAAGTTCATTGAGATTGGCGGTTACAATCAGTGTGACTGACCCTGGAACACCTACGACTACAGACACAACACAGGATTTCTGTTTAGTGAATGCACCGACTTTTGCAAGCATTCAGACAAACGAAACTAATATAGTTTGGTATAATGCAGCGACAGGCGGAACGGCAATTCCAGCAGCAACAGCTTTAACTAGTGGGACTTATTATGCAGCTTTATTAGATGCAGCTACAGGCTGTGAAAGCGCAGTGAGACTAGCTGTAACGATCAGCGTAACTGATCCAGCTACGCCAACTACTACTGATACAACACAGGATTTCTGTCTGGTTAATGCACCAACATTTGCGAGCATTATGACAAACGAGACAAATGTAGTGTGGTATAGCGCTTCAACAGGCGGAACAGCGATTCCATCGGCTACAGCATTGACAAGCGGAACATATTATGCAGCATTAGCTGATGCGGCAACAGGCTGTGAAAGTTCAGTGAGACTTGCAGTTACCGTAACAGTTACAGATCCTGCAACGCCAACCACTACAGATACAACACAGGATTTCTGTCTTGTAAATGCACCGACTTTTGCGAGCATTCAGACAAATGAAACAAATGTAGTATGGTATAATGCAGCGACAGGCGGAACAACGATTCCTTCTACTACAGCACTAACAAGCGGAACATATTATGCGGCTTTATTAGATGCAGCAACAGGCTGCGAAAGCTCAGTGAGATTGGCGGTTACAATCAGCGTGACTGACCCTGGAACGCCTACGACTACAGACACAACACAGGATTTCTGTTTAGTGAATGCACCGACTTTTGCAAGCATTCAGACAAACGAAAATAATATAGTATGGTATAATGCAGCTACAGGCGGAACAGCGATTCCAGCAGCAACGGCATTGACAAGCGGCACTTATTATGCAGCTTTAGCTGATGCGGCGACTGGATGTGAAAGTGCAGTGAGACTAGCTGTAACGATCAGCGTAACTGATCCAGCTACGCCAACTACTACTGATGCAACACAAGATTTCTGTCTGGTTAATGCACCAACATTTGCGAGCATTCAGATAAACGAGACAAATGTAGTTTGGTATAATGCGGCGACAGGCGGAACGGCAATTCCATCGGCAACGGCATTGACAAGCGGAACATATTATGCGGCATTAGCTGATGCGGCTACAGGCTGTGAAAGTTCAATGAGACTTGCAGTTACTGTAACAGTTACAGATCCTGCTACGCCAACCACTACAGACACGACACAGGATTTCTGTCTGGTAAATGCACCGACATTTGCGAGCATTCAGACAAACGAAACAAATGTAGTGTGGTATAATGCAGCGACAGGCGGAACAGCAATTTCTTCTACTACAGCATTAACAAGCGGAACCTATTATGCTGCTTTAGCTGATGCCGCAACAGGCTGCGAAAGCTCAGTGAGGTTGGCGGTTACAATCAGCGTGACTGACCCTGGAACGCCTACGACTACAGACACAACACAGGATTTCTGTTTAGTGAATGCACCGACTTTTGCAAGCATTCAGACAAACGAAACTAATATAGTGTGGTATAATGCAGCTACAGGCGGAACAGCGATTCCAGCAGCAACGGCATTGACAAGCGGCACTTATTATGCAGCTTTAGCTGATGCGGCGACTGGATGTGAAAGTGCAGTGAGACTGGCTATAGTAATTACAGTTACAGATCCTGCAACACCAACCACTACAGATGCAACACAAGATTTCTGTCTGGTTAATGCACCAACATTTGCGAGCATTCAGACAAACGAGACAAATGTAGTTTGGTATAATGCGGCGACAGGCGGAACGGCAATTCCATCGGCAACGGCATTGACAAGCGGAACATATTATGCGGCATTAGCTGATGCGGCTACAGGCTGTGAAAGTTCAGTGAGACTTGCAGTTACTGTAACAGTTACAGATCCTGCTACGCCAACCACTACAGACACGACACAGGATTTCTGTTTAGTGAATGCGCCAACATTTGCGAGCATTCAGACAAACGAGACAAATGTAGTGTGGTATAGCGCTTCAACAGGCGGAACAGCAATTC
>NZ_JAOVZN010000008.1:0-229 GCF_025717045.1 Flavobacterium sp. SH_e | reverse complement strand
TTATGCGGCTTTAGCTGATGCAGCTACAGGCTGTGAAAGTTCAGTGAGACTAGCTGTGACAATCAGCGTGACTGACCCCGGAACGCCTACGACTACAGACACGACACAAGATTTCTGTTTAGTGAATGCACCGACTTTTGCAAGCATTCAGACAAACGAGGCAAATGTAGTATGGTATAATGCAGCGACAGGCGGAACAGCAATTCCAGCAGCAACAGCATTAACAAGC
>NZ_JAOVZN010000007.1 GCF_025717045.1 Flavobacterium sp. SH_e | reverse complement strand
CTCCAACATACCAATGGTATAATGGTGCAACAGCTATTTCTGGAGCAACAAATTCAACTTATACAAGCACAGCATTAGCAAATGGCAATTCAATTACAGTTGTAATGACTTCAAACGCATCACCGTGTTTGACAGGAAGTCCGGCTACATCGAATGCCATTAATATGACAGTTAATCCAAATCTTCCGGCAAGCGTAAGCATTGCAGCTTCACCAAGCGGGGCGATTTGTGCAGGAACTTCAGTTACATTTACAGCCACACCAACCAATGGAGGAACTGCTCCAACATACCAATGGTATAATGGTGCAACAGCTATTTCTGGAGCTACAAATTCAACTTATACAAGCACAGCTTTAGCAAATGGAGATGCGATTACAGTTAGAATGACTTCAAATGCATCACCATGTTTGACAGGAAGTCCAGCTACATCGAATGCTGTCAATATGTCAATAAATCAAATAGCATCTACTCCAACAGTTGGAACAATCACATCAGTAAATTGTTCAAATTTAGGTTCTGTGGTTTTAAGCGGTCTTCCTTCAGGAACTTGGCAAATCAATCAATCTGGAACAGTAAATGGAACTATTAATAATTCTGGATCATCTTATACTGTTACAGGATTAATAGAGGGAACATATACTTTTACAGTTGAAACAAGTACTACTTGTGTATCAAATCCAACGGGATCAGTAGTAATAGGAGACAACTCTTCAACAGTTTGGAACGGTAATACTTGGTCTAAAGGAGATCCAGATAGCACTAAAAGTATTGTAATTGCATCAGTTACTCCTAATCAGCCTTTCTCAACGGCTACACCAGTTGTAAATGGTTGTTCATTGACAATTGATCCAGGAGTAATAGTTACAGTTCCAACTGGATTAACTTTAAGAATTACAAATGCGGTAACAACAAACGGACAGCTGATATTTGAACACAATTCAAGTCTGATCCAGACCACCAATGCGGTCAACACCGGAGAGATTGTCTACAAAAGAGAAACATCAGTACGCCGATATGATCTTACATACTGGTCAACCCCGGTTACGAAATCAAACTTCACTATGCATGATTTCTCGCCAAACACCCTTTATGACAAATACTACTATTATGATTCCGATCTAAAATGGGTGATCGATTACAACGGAAAAATGGATATGACAATAGGAAGAGGATTCAGCATAAGAGCTCCTCAGACTTTTGACATCAACAGTCCTTCAGTTTTCACAGGACTGTTTACAGGAATTCCAAACAACGGAGATATACCGGCGACGGTTTCTCAAGGGAAATGGAACCTTGTGGGTAACCCTTATCCTTCAGCTATTGATGCAGTGGCTCTAATAAATGCCAATACCGATTTAGGCGCGCTATATTTATGGACGCATAACTCGACTCCGACAAAACAGGCCGGAAGCAATGTGTACACTTACGCCAGTGCAGATTTTGCAGTCTTCAACCTTTTGGGAGGTGCCGGAGGAGCGGAGCTTGACGGACAGCAGTTCCAGGGATACATTGCGGCGGGACAGGGATTCATCTGCAAGCCGACCACTGCGACTCTGAACTTTACCAATGTAATGCGTGTGGACGGCAATAACACACAGTTCTACAAAACAGCAAAAACAGAAGGTGTGGATAAGAACCGCCTTTGGATGACTCTGAGCAATACCGAAGGGGCCTACAAACAGGTTCTGCTTGGCTATGCGCAGGGAGCAACAAACGATATTGACGTCAACTACGATGCGGCAACGATGGGATCAAATTCTTATGTTGACTTCTACACCATCAACGGAACAAAGAAACTGACGATCCAGGGACGCGCGCTTCCATTTGACAATACCGAAGTGATTCCGCTGGGGTACAAATCGGCCATTGCGGGAGATATGACAATCGCAATTGACCAGGCAGACGGATTCTTTGATACCCAAGAAGTTTACTTGGAGGACAAGACAACTGGAACGGTAACCGATCTTCGCGCAGGAAATTATACTTTCAATACAGCTATTGGAACTTTTACAGATCGTTTTACGCTTAAGTATACCAATAAAACTTTAGGAAATGAAGAGTTTGAAAATCTTGAAAACAGCGTTTTAGTTTCTGTAAAAAATCAAGTAGTAAAAATAACTTCTTCTCAAGAAACAATAAAAGAAGTAAATATCTATAATATTGGAGCACAATTGTTATACAGCAAAAACAAAGTGAACGCATCAGAATTACAGATTGCAAATTTACATTCTACTGATCAAGTAATCTTAGTAAAGGTGACTTTAGAAAATGGATATACATTTACTAAAAAAGCTATTTTTTCGAACTTGAAATAGTAAATTTTAAATATATTTTTTGAAGCCCATTCTAAAAAAGAATGGGCTTTTTTTATGATTGAAATATCCCTAAATCTTGGTATTGTGCAAACTATTAAGACTTTTTAATTTTAGTTTAATTCTTACAAATATTAACTTTAATTATATTGTTTTGATTAAAAAGTTACTCTGCTTCCTAATTCTACTTCCTTCATTAGCGGGCAATAAGATATTAGCACAACAAGGAAAGCTGGATAATAGTTTTAATGTGATTGATGATGGACAAAATGGAGATGGTTTTAGTGATCCCGTTAGAACTCTCCTTTTACAGAAAGACGGCAATTTAATTGTTGGCGGTGATTATTCAAGTTTAAATGGGCATCCAGTCTCTTATATTACGCGATTATTTCCTGACGGATCAATAGACGACACATTTAATACAGGCACTGGTTTTAATGGCAAAATTTATGCCTCCTATTTACAGGAAGACGGTAAAATTATTTTAGCCGGAAACTTTACGAGTTATAATGGAATAAAAGCTGGAAGAATAATTCGTTTAAATCAAGATGGAACTTATGATCCTACTTTCAATACATCAGTCGGAGCTACAACTGGAATTATTTATGATATTGCATTGCAATCTGACGGAAAGATAATTATCGTTGGAAGTTTTACAAAATATACAAATGTTACGGTGAATAGAGTGGCACGTTTATTTCCAAATGGAACACTCGATACTTCATTTTCTACTGGTAGTGGATCACTATTAAATATTACACATGCAAAGATTACTTCTGATGAAAAAATAATTCTTACAGGCAACTTTGTTTCTTTCAATGGAACTCAGACAAATAGAATTATACGTTTGAATTCTAACGGAAGTTTTGACGCCAGTTTTAATATTGGAAGCGGATTTGATGATGACGTAAATGCTATCGTTTTGCAATCGGATAATAAAATCATTCTAGGTGGAAATTTTACAAGTTTTAATGGTGGTCCCGCCAATCGGATTATTCGTTTAAACGCCGACGGAACAAAAGATGAAAGCTTTTTATCTGGATTAGGTTTTAGTAAAGCAGGAGTTCAGGTAATGAAAATTAATTCAAATGGCGATTTAATGGTCGGAGGTTCTTTCACGGGTTTTTATAATAGCGTTGAAGTTAATAGATTGGTTTTTCTTAATGCAGATGGCACTTTAAAATCAGATTTTGATATTGGTTCTGGACCAGGTTCCGCTTCTGTTTTAAGCCTTGAATTTGACGAAGAAGGAAATTGGTTTATTGGAGGATCTTTTTCTGTTTTTAATGGTCAAAATCAGGGCAGATTAGCTAAAATCGATAATAATGGCGAACATGACATTGCTTACTTATCTTCAGGTATTGGTTTTGATAATTCTGTATTGAGCATTTTGCCACTTTCGAATAAGAAAATAATTGTTGGAGGAAATTTTAATAAGTTTAATAATGCGCCAGTTTCAAAAATAACTTGCCTTTTAGAAGACGGTTCCTTAGATGCCTCTTTTAATGTTGGAAATTCAGGTGCAGATAATTTGGTGAAAGCCGTCGCGTTGCAAGATGATGGAAAGATAATTGTTGGAGGAAAATTTAAAAAGTACAATAATATAATTCATAATAGAATTGTTAGGATTTTTGCAGATGGACAAATTGATGATTCTTTCAACGCTGGTGAGGGATTTGATGAGCAGGTTTATACAATAGCAATACAACCTGATCAAAAAATAATTGTAGCAGGGAAATTTGCCAAATATAATGGATCAAAAGAAAATGCAAATAAAATTGTAAGGCTCCTTCCTGATGGATCAAAAGATTTACAGTTTAATATTGGTTCTGGTGCCGATGATATTATTGAATCGGCGGTTATACAGTCTGATGGAAAGATTCTTTTAGGCGGTCACTTTAAAAATTTTAACGGATTGTCATTTGCGGGACTAGTTCGTCTAAATTATGATGGAAGTATTGATCAGAGTTTTAATATCGGAAACGGTTTTGATAAGTATGTTTATGCGATTGCTTTACAATCAGATCAAAAGATTATTGTTGGTGGCTCTTTTTTAACTTTTAATGATATTTCGCAAAAGAGAATTACTCGGTTAAATAGTGATGGAGGCCTTGATACAACATTCGATTCGGGTTCTGGTTTTAGCAAAGGGGATGTGCGCACTATTTTGATTCAACCCGATGATAGAATATTACTTGGAGGCGCATTTTCGGGAACTTATAAAAATGTTAAATGTTCAAAATTGATGCGATTGCTTCCTTCAGGAATTTGTGATGAATCATTTACTGCACCTTTGAACAATACACTTTGTGCAATGAAATTTTCTGAAGATTATAGATTGATAATTGGCGGAAATTTTAATTCAGTTAATGGAATTTCAAAGCATAGAATTGCTCGTTTAAAACTTTGCGTAAATACGACGATTTGGAACGGAACTTCTTGGTCAAATGGATTTCCTTCTGCTGGAAAAGATGTATATTTTAAAGAGAACTTTCCTAATTTAACTACAACTAATGCTTGTGGTTGTAATATTGACCAAGGTAAAACAGTAACATTATTAGAAAAAAATGCTTTAGGAATTGAATTTGCTTACACAGGTTCTGGTACTCTAGTTTTGGAAGATTCTGCTAGTTTATATCAGTCAGATGATGATATGGTAAATACTGGAATTATTCATTTAAAAAGAAAAACAAAATCTGTTATACGTTATGATCTCACTTATTGGTCCTCTCCAGTCAACAATCAAAAAATGATAGATTTCTCGCCCAATACACTTTTTGATAAGTTCTATTGGTATGATCCCTATACGCGTTGGAATATAAATTATAATGGGACAATGGTTATGGTTCCAGGGCAAGGATATAATATAAGAGCTCCCCAGAATTTTTCAATAACAGAACGATCAATATTTGAAGGAGTGTTTAAAGGAGTTCCAAATAACGGCAAAATAGAAGTTGAATTTATAAAAGAAAACGGTGCTTATCTAATAGGAAATCCCTATCCGTCTGCGATTAGTGCAGATGAATTCTTGAAACAAAATTCTCAGAAAATTAAAGGAGGATTATATTTTTGGACACACAATACTCCACCAGCAAATTATCATTATTCAAGAGATGATTTTGCAGTATATAGTCTTTTAGGTGGCGTTGGTACAACTCCGGCTTTGAATTCTGGTGTTAGTAATGATGCTCCAGATGGTACGATAGCTTCAGGACAGGCATTCTTTGTCCAGAATAATATGGTGGGTTTTGTTGAATTTAATAACAGTATGAGAATTTCTGGTCGTAATGGGGCTTTTTTTAAGCCTTCTAAAAATTTAAAAACTCAAGATGAAGTTGGTAAACAACGTTTTTGGCTGAACCTTAAAAATGATGAAATGGCATTTAAACAGATATTACTTGGTTATGCAAAGGGTGCGTCAAATGGTTTGGATTTAAATTATGATGCAAATTATTTAAGTTCAGATCAGGTTGTTGATTTTTATAGTATTGTTGATGATAAAAGATTGGTCATTCAAGGCAAGGCATGGCCATTTACTGAAAACGATTCTATTGTTCTGGGATATAAAAGTACAGTTAAAGGCAGTTTGAAACTAGAGCTTGATCATGAAGACGAATTCTTTGATCGAATAATTATATTTTTAGTAGATAAAACTTTAAATAAACTTCACAACCTTAGCGAAAGCGCTTATCAATTTGACTCTGATATTGGAACTTTTAATAATCGGTTTTTAATCATTTATGCCAATAATACTTTAGGAAATAAAGCTCCTGAAAAGAATTTGAATGATCTAATACTTTCAGTTAAAAATAGAACCATTGAGATTGAATCTTTCAAAGAGAATTTTAAGGAAATTGCAGTATTCGATATTTCTGGAAACCAATTGTACAGAAAAGAAAATCTCGAAACAAATAAATTTTCTATTCAAAATCTGTTTTCTTCTCATCAGGTTTTATTAGTTAAAGTTTTTTTTGAAAATGGAAATTCAACTTCAAAAAAAGTGATTTTTTAGAACAAGAAGTAAGTTCGTATTTAAGCCTTTCGCAAAATTTTGTGAAAGGCTTTTTTAAATTCAATTTTTTCGTTGTAAAATATTGATAATTAATGCGTTATTGTTTGTGAAAGCACAAATTAACAGTTTTTTCTTATTTTTTATAATTTTTAAGTTTTGGCTGTTAAAATTATATGTTTAATACTACATTGTGAATTTCAGTGTAAATAAAATCGTACCTTGTTGTAATATTTTATCGATTAAAAGTAATTTATCTCGATTAAATGTTATTCGTACAAGCCATTTTAGACTATTTTTTTTCTTCTATAATAACAGTTTTTAATACTGTTTTTTTATCTGCCTAAGATTGATTGTAAAACAGGAGGGATTATTTAATTCTTCTTTAATGAGCAATTAATCTTGATTGAGTTTGAATTTATTTTTCAATTACTAAAATGCCACAAGATGAAAAAAGATCTACTTACTACGCTGAGATTCTTCAGCATTTCAACTTTAGTAACTTACATTGGGAAACCATTAAATTCCAGTAGGAAGTCTAAATTCCTTCTGATTTTATTTTTCTCAATTTTTTATACTACTTCCAATGCGCAAATTTCGCATCCATTTACAGCTAGTGGATCTCTTCCTCTTCCTGCCGGTATGGATGTTGTTACTGTTGAAGCCTGGGGCGCCGGAGGTGCTGGAGGTGGAGCGAATGTTACACCCTTAGTAGGACGAAGCGGCGGTGGAGGCGGTGGAGGAGCTTACGCAAGAGGTACTATCACAACAACAGGATTATCAAGTTTGGGCGTTGTAGTTGCTCCAGCTACTGCAGGAGGAAGTGGTAATGGAGCTCAAGGAGGAGCATCTTATATAACAGGATTTACAGGGGTTTTTAATGCGCCTGGTGGATCGGGAGGAAATGGTAATACCACAACTACTTCTACCCCAACTGGTGGAGCTGGTGGTACTGGAGCCATTGGAACTCTAGCAACAGCCGCAGGTGCAAGTGGTACAAATGGAAGTAGTGCAGCATTAAGCGCACTTCTTTCTTCAGGTGGAGGTGGTAATGGAGCTAATTTTGGTTCGGGAGGCGGAGCAGGAGGAGCTGCTCATGCTTCGTTAATATTAGCAGATTTGGCAGGAAATAATGGAGTAACTAGCGGAGGCGGAGGCGGAGGAGCAATCAGTTCTAATACTCCACAAAATGGAGGAAGTGGTGCAAGAGGTTCTGTTAATGTTACTTATACCTGTAAAACTTACAGCATAACATCACTATCAGCTACAAATGTTTGTACGGCTGTAGGAACTAGTTCTCAAGTGCAATTGACAAGTACAGCAGCTGGTTTACCAGTTGGGACATATACGGTAAGCTATCATAGAAGCAATCCTTCTGCTAATAATTTAACAGCGACAATGGTCGTAACAACAGCAGGATCTGGAAGTTTTACCGCAACTGGATTTACCAATATAGGAAATAGTAATATTGTAGTTAATACTTTAACATCTGTAGATTGTACCTCTTCAATAGGTATGTCAACACAAATTTCAATATCTGCACAGCCAACAATTACTTTAGGTGCTACTACCGCGGTATGTGCGAGTACTAGTGCACAAAGTACAACATTACCATATAGTGCAGTTACTAATGCGCCAACAAATTATAGCATTACTTGGAGCGCAAGCCCAGCCAATAGTTTTGCAGCTGTTACTAATGCAACATTACCATCGAGCCCTATTAATATTGCTATTCCTGCAGGAACTGCTGCGGGAACTTATACTGGATCGCTTACTGTAAGCAACGTAGCGTGCGTATCTACGGTAAATAATTTTACTGTTGTTGTAAATCCTTTACCCACAATAACGTTAGGTGCTACTACTGCGGTATGTACAAGTGCGAGTGCGCAAAGTACAACATTGCCGTATAGCGCCACAACAAATTCACCGACAACATATAGCATTACATGGAATGCATCGCCTACAAATACTTTTGCAGCTGTCACAAATGCAACGTTACCGTCAAGCCCGATCAATATTCCAATTCCAGCGGGAACGGCAGCTGGCACTTACACAGGAAACTTAACAGTACGAAACGCAAATGGATGTGTATCTGCTGTTAATAATTTTACAGTAGTAGTCAATCCGCTTCCTACTATTACTTTGGGAACGGCAGCGGTTTGTTTTAATGCATCAGCACAAACGGCTAATTTGAGTTATAGTTCCACGACAAATTCGCCTACAACTTACAGTATAACATGGAATGCATCTCCAGCCAATAGTTTTGTAGCAGTCACGAATGCGACGTTAACCTCTAGTCCGATCAGTATTGCCGTTCCTGCTGCGACACCAGTTGGAACATACACGGGTGCATTGACTGTTAGAAATGCAAATGGCTGTGTATCTGCAACCAATAGTTTTACCGTTACGGTCAATGCGTTGCCAACAATTACACTTGGAACAGCAGGAGCAGTTTGTTCTAGCACTTCTGCTCAAACTACAAATCTGACTTATAGTGCTACCACAAATTCACCTACAACATACAGTATTGTTTGGAATGCGAGTCCGACAAATAGTTTTGCAACGGTTACAGATGCAACTTTAACAGCAAGTCCGATCAGTATAGCTGTGCCTGCTAATACAGCAGCGGGGACTTACACAGGAACATTAACAGTAAAAAATGCCAATGGATGTGTATCTGCAGGAAATAATTTTACAGTGACAGTTAATCCGCTTCCAACTATTACATTAGGGACAGCAGGGGCAGTTTGTTTTAACAGTTCTGCTCAAACGACAAATCTAACTTATAGTGCAACAGCAAATTCTCCTACTAATTATAGCATTACATGGAATGCGAGTCCAACGAACACTTTTGCAGCAGTTGCAGACGCTGCATTAACAGCAAGTCCAATAAGTATTGCCGTACCAGCAGGAACAGCAGCAGGAACTTATACAGGAAACTTAACTGTTCGTAATGCAAATGGATGTATATCTGCAGTCAATAATTTTACAGTTACAGTCAATCCGCCACCTACTATTACATTGGGTACGGCTGGCGCGGTTTGTTTAAGCACTTCGGCGCAAACAACAAACCTGACTTACAGTGCTACGACAAATTCGCCAACAACATATAGCATTACATGGAATGCAAGTCCGACAAATAGTTTTGCAGCAGTTACAGATGCAGCGTTAACAGCAAGTCCGATCAGTATTTCTGTACCCGCAAATACAGCAGCGGGAACTTACACAGGAACATTAACGGTAAAAAATGCAAATGGATGTGTATCTGGAGGAAATAGTTTTACAGTAACAGTTAACCCTTTACCAACTATTACATTAGGGACAGCGGGAGCAGTTTGTTCTAGCAGTTCAGCACAAACTACAAATCTAACATACAGTGCAACGACAAATACGCCTACAACATACACTATTACTTGGAATGCAAGTCCAACAAATAGTTTTGCAACAGTTACTAATGCAACATTAACAGCAAGTCCTATTAGTATTGCAGTTCCAGCAGGGACAGCAGCGGGAACTTATACGGGAAACTTGACTGTCCGTAATGTAAATGGATGTATATCTGCAGTCAATAATTTTACAGTTACAGTCAATCCGACTCCTACAATTACACTTGGAACAGCTGGATCAGTTTGTTCTAGTAGTTCTGCACAAACTACAAATCTGACTTATAGCGCTACAACAAATTCGCCAACAACATATAGTATTGTTTGGAATGCAAGTCCTACAAATAGTTTTGCAACCATTACAGATGCGACATTAACAGCAAGTCCAATCAGTATTTCTGTTCCTGCAAATACAGCTGTAGGAACTTATACAGGAACATTAACAGTAAAAAATGCAAGCGGATGCGTATCTGCTGCAAATAATTTTACAGTTACAGTCAATCCGACTCCTACGATTACACTTGGAACAGCTGGAGCGGTTTGTTCTAGCAGTTCTGCACAAACTACAAATCTGACTTATAGCGCTACAACAAATTCGCCAACAACTTATAGTATTGTTTGGAATGCAAGTCCGACAAATAGTTTTGTAACTGTTACGGATGCGACATTAACAGCAAGTCCAATCAGTATTGCAGTTCCAGCAGGGACAGTTGCAGGAACTTACACTGGAACATTAATAGTAAAAAATGCAAATGGATGTGTTTCTGCTGCAAATAATTTTACAGTCACAGTAAATGCAACTCCTACAATTACACTTGGAACAGCAGGAGCGGTTTGTTCTAGCAGTTCTGCACAAACAACAAATTTGGCTTATAGCGCTACGACAAATTCGCCAACAACTTACAGTATTGTTTGGAATGCAAGTCCGACAAATAGTTTTGTAGCGGTTACAGACGCAACGTTAACAGCAAGCCCGATCAGTATTTCTATTCCTGCTAATACAGCTGCGGGAACTTACACAGGAACATTAACAGTAAAAAATGCAAGCGGTTGTGTTTCTGCTGCAAATAATTTTACAGTCACAGTTAATGCGAATCCTACAATTACACTTGGAACGGCAGGAGCAGTTTGTCAAAGTGCTTCTGCGCAAACAACAAATTTGGCTTATAGCGCTACGACAAATTCGCCAACAACTTATAGTATTACATGGAATGCAAGTCCGACAAATAGTTTTGCAGCCGTTACCAATGCAGTTTTATCAGCAAGTCCAATTAGTATTGCAGTTCCAGCAGGAACAACGGCAGGCACTTATACTGGAAATTTAACGGTTCGAAATGCTAATGGATGTGTTTCAGCAGTAAATACATTTACAATTTTAGTTAATCCTCTTCCGACTATTACAACATCAGGTGTTTTGGGAGTATCTTGTCAAAGTACATCGGCACAAACCACCTCTTTAGCATATTCAGCAACAACTGGATCACCAAATAGTTATTCAATTGATTGGGCAACTATAGTAGACCAAGGAGCAACAACTTTTGCATTTACTTCTGGAGCAGGCACCATAAATAATATAAATATACCTGCAAATACAGCTGCTGGAACTTATAGTGGTGTAATGACAATTTCGACAGCAAATGGATGTTTAGCAACACAAGCGGTTTCTTTAACAATCAATGCTGTTCCAACTATAACAACATCAGGAACGTTTACTCCAGTTTGTCAAAATTCAACAGCTCAAACTACTTCTTTAGCTTATACATCGACAACTAATTCACCAACAAGTTATTCGATTGATTGGGTTACTTTAACAGATCAAGGTACTACACCTTTCGCTTTTAGCTCAGGATCGGGAAACATTGTAAATGTAAATGTTCCGGCAAATACGCCAGCTGGAACTTATAATGGTGTTATGACAATTGTAACCGCAAATGGATGTCCTGCAAATCAAGCAGTTTCTTTAACTGTAAATGCTGTTTCTGCTGCGCCAACAGCTTCAGCAACACAACAGCCAAGTTGCCAGAATAATTCTGGTGTAATAACCGTGACATCACCAGCATCTGGAACAGGTTATTCTTATAGTATTGATGGAGTAGATTTTAGCAATACTTCAGGAATATTTACAGGTTTAGTTGCGGGTTCTTATACTGTAAAAGTGAAGAATACTGCGTCAGGTTGCGAATCACCGTCGACACCAATTATTATTAATCCGTTAATTAATAAAGTTTGGAATGGAAATATAGATGCCAGTTGGGGAAATGCTGCGAACTGGACTCCAGCTGGAGTTCCTCTGGCCTCAGACTGTGTCGAAATTCCAGATGTAGCAACCAATCCAATTATTTCTGGAACAGATGGAACTTTTTTTGCTAATAGAATAACTATTGAGAATAATGGTTATTTAATTGTAGAAAGCACCAATACACTTACAGTAACAAATGAAGTAAATGTAGTAGGAAATGGAGTTTTTATTTTTGAAAATAATTCTAGTTTAGTTCAAATTTCAGATGCTGTAAATACGGGAAATATTACCTATAGAAGAAATACAAAACCAGTTAGACGCTATGACCTTACCTATTGGTCTTCTCCAATAACTCGTGTACCAGCTTTTACTTTACATGATTTGTCACCAAATACCCTTTATGACAAATTTTATAAATATGATCCAGTAGCACGATGGATAATAAATTATAATGGGACACAAGAGATGGTTAAAGGAAATGGATACAATGTGAGAGCTCCTCAAATTTATGATATAAATTCAACTCAAATCTATACGGCAGAATTTATTGGAGTGCCCAATAATGGAACTATTTCTGGGCCAGCTGCTGTAGCAGAAAAATCTAATTTATTTGGAAATCCATATCCATCAGCAATTTATGCAGATCAGTTTATACATGATAACGCAGCTAATATCTATGGGACTTTATATTTTTGGACACATAATACACCTCCAAGTGCAAGTCCAGGATCTAACGTTTATTCTTATAGCAATGATGATTTTGCGATTTATAATCTTTCAGGAGAAACAACAGTTGGCGGATTAACAGGTGTAGGTGCAACAACTCCTGGAAATCAAGAAGCACCTTCGGGTTATATAGCGGCAGGACAAGGATTTTTTGCAAAAGCAAGAACCAATCAAAGCGTTGTTTTTACAAACTCAATGCGCGTGCCGGGTCGTAATACTCAATTTTATAAATCTTCGGCTGTAACGACAATCGAAAGACATCGTGTGTGGTTAAATATGACCAATACACAAGGTGCTTTTAAACAATTGCTAATAGGTTATGCGGCTGGAGCAACAAATTCTTGGGACAATAATTTCGATGCATTGTCTATGGATGCAAATCCTTACCTTGATTTTTATAGTATTAATGAAGGTAAAAAACTCGTAATTCAAGGTCGTGCACTTCCTTTTGTGGTAACAGATACTGTTACTTTAGGATATAGATCGGCGATTGAAGGCGATTTTACAATTGCAATACACAATAGCGACGGTAATTTGAGTACACAAGACATCTATCTTCAAGATAAGACTGCTAATATTATACATAATCTTAGATCCGGTGGTTACACATTTTCGACCACTACAGGTGTTTTTCAAGATCGTTTTATTTTGCGATATATTAATCCTGAAATTGTTTTAGGTAATGATGATTTTGAAGGTTCTGACAACAGAATTATAGTTTCTGTAAAAGATAAAAATATAAAATTACAGTCAGCTTCAGATCAAGAAAATCTTCAAGAAACGGCTATTTATGATGCCGGAGGAAAATTGTTATATCAAAAGAAAGGAATTAATAACAGGGAATGGACAATTACAAATTTCCAATCTGGACCTCAGGTCTTGCTCTTAAAAATAACTACAGAAGATGGGA
The DNA here is from genome assembly GCF_025717045.1 of Flavobacterium sp. SH_e. Lineage (GTDB taxonomy): Bacteria > Bacteroidota > Bacteroidia > Flavobacteriales > Flavobacteriaceae > Flavobacterium. The sequence goes on along the minus strand of NZ_JAOVZN010000007.1, from coordinate 237,595 downwards.
AGACAGTCTCTAAAAAGATAATTTTCCAATAATAAAAAGCGGTTGAGAATTTTAAAACTCAACCGCTTTTTTATTTTGATTAAAATGTACGCTGCAAATTTTCATGTGTATTTGTAATCGCTTTTTCATTTTTATAGTCAATCCATTTTTGACCTTGAATTTTTCGCATCATAATATCAAAGTGACGCATAATGAAAACATTGTACGCGGCTTTTGATAAATTGACAATGTTTTTTGGAAACGAACGCAGACTCATTGAAAATCCAGGTGTTAAATATTTCATGTAATGCCAATAACCTTCAGGCATATAAAGCATTTCTCCATGTTTCAGATTGGTGATGTAACCTTCTATGTTTTTAAGTGCGGGGAATTTTTCGTAATCAGGATTATCAAAATCGATATCTTCTCGAGAAATCAAAGCGTGAGGTACTTTATACATAAATTTTGACTGACTAGGAGCGAAAATCATACATTGTTTTTCTCCATGAAAATGGAAATGAAGAATGTTTGAGTAGTCAATGTCATAATGCATAAAGACCTTAGAATTTTCTCCGCCAAAAAACAACATTGGCATTTGTTTCACTAATTTTAGGCCAATATCTGGCCATAAAAAGTCATCTTTTAATGATGGAACTTCTTTCATTAAATTATAAAGAAAAATACGGTAGTTAGTTGGCTTTTCTTCCAGCAATTTGATATAATCGCTCATTTTCATTGTGGTATGAGCCTCATTAAATCCGTCTTCATGATTTACAGGTCTATCGTCATACAATGGAACGATCAAATCTCCTGCAATTTCTTTCATATAAGATAATTTCCATTTGTTATAAGCTGGCCAGTCTTCGGTCAATTCTTCGATAACAACAGGAATTTGTTTTTTTACATATTGGGAAACAAAATCAGCTTTTGAGATTTTTTTCACCCTTTCAATTTGATTTAACTTCATTTTACTAAATAAAAAAATTGCTTATAACTCTGTACGTTATAAGCAATTTAAAAATATTTAATGAGATAAATGAACTCTTTTGGCTAAAATTTTGATGTAATCGAATTTTAAAAGAGCTAATCTGAGAATTTCAAAAAATTAATCTGCAGCTAATTTATTATTCCAATAAAGCATCATCATCAAAGTAACAATTACCGATGAAGCTACTCCTTCAAACAATAAACAAATGCAGTAAGTTGGTACAGATGGATTTCCTCCAAACAAAAATGTTTCAGATAAAGTTTTTACATACGCATCTCCGCCTCGAGCATAGCTGTAAACCAAAAGGCCAAATACACTCATGCATACACCAACTACAGAAGTAGTCATGGCAGAAACAGCATTAGATACAAAATTGGTTTCTCCTTCATGAATGTTCATCTGCATTGTCCTGTTAACACCATAGAATATAAAGAAGACGTTGAGTACTCTTAAATAAAACAAATCTGCTAAACCTAATACATTCATCAATAAAAAATAAATGCCAATTCCGAGAAAAATCAAAAACCCGTTGGTAATTTCTTTAGGTAGTTTCATAGTGGTTATTTTTTAAGAAGTTAATAGTAAATATTTGAAAAACAGTGTTCTATCAAATTTACTAAAAAAATAACTACGATGATTTAAAAACCGTAAAAACTATGCGGTCAGATTTTTTAAAGAAGAATTTATAAAAGCCAAAGATTCAGTTTGGTCTTGGTTAAGCTGAGCTTTTAAAGCATCTAATGAACCAAATTTTTGTTCTTCGCGAATATAGTGCAGGAACGAAACCTCAATATTTTGATCGTAAATATCTTTGTCAAAATTAAAAAGATGAACTTCAATGGTTTGCTTTTCACCACTAACAGTCGGATTAAAACCAATATTCATCATACCGTAAATGGTTTCTTGATTTACAATTGCTTGTACAACATAAACACCAATTTTTGGTATCAATTTGTAATCTTCTTCAATGTAAATATTTGCAGTAGGAAAACCAATTGTTCTTCCAAGTTGTTTTCCTTTTACCACCGTTCCGTTCAAAAAGTAAGTGTATCCTAAATATTCGTTTGCCAAAGCCATGTTGCCTTCGTTTAAAGCTTTTCTGATTTTGGTAGAACTAACAGAAACATCTTGAATTTCTTCGGCTGAAATTTGTTCTACTTCAAAACCATATTCGATTCCGAAAGCAATTAAATCATCAATATTTGCAGTTCGATTGCGGCCAAAGCGATGATCATGTCCGATAATAATTTTTTGAATCTGAAATTTCTCTACTAAAATAGTACGCACAAATTCTTCGGCAGTAAGTCGTGAAAAACTTTCGTTAAAAGGATGAACAATTAAGTTTTCAATCCCAGTAGCTTCCAAAAGTTTTACTTTTTCATCAATAGTATTTAGTAATCTTATTTCAGATTTTTCTTGAAGAACCATTCTTGGATGCGGAAAAAAGGTAAGAACTAAACTTTCGTATTTTCCGTTTTCAGTATTTTGTGTAATTCGTTCCAGAATTTTTTTATGACCAATATGCACGCCATCAAAAGTACCAAGAGTTAAAATTGTTTTCTTGGTTGACTGAAAATCGTTTATAGAATGAAAGAGCTTCAAAACAAATTATTTAAGATGCTGCAAATTTATACTATTCTCTTTAAAATTTAATACTATCCTAAATCGAATTTTACTCCTAGTTTAATTTCTTTTTGCAAAAATAACCTGACTCGTCGATGAAAAAGTATTAATTGTCGTATATATATTATGATTTTAAATTAATTGAATTAATTTTGATATTATATCCCCAGAAAAATGAAAAAATTTTTACTTTGTATATCTTTTGTTTTTTGCTGTCTGAGCGCTAATGCTCAAAGCGATATCTTGTGGCAGAAAGTTACTTCTTCTTCGCTTTCGCGAAAAGCCAACACTTCTGAATCAGGTAAATTATATTATAAATTAAATGCCGATCTCCTTAGTTCAAAACTGGCTTCGGCATCGAGTAAAACATCAAAAAGCACCACATCAGAAATTACTATTCCTAATACTGATGGAAATTTGGAGCGTTTTTCAGTTTGGGAGTCTTCAAATTTTGATCCAGAATTGCAAGCAAAATATCCTGAAATTAGAGCTTATGAAGGAAGAGGGATAGACGATAAAAATGCTAAAATATATTTTAGTGTTGCGCCTATTGGAATGCAGACAATGGTATTTCGCTTGGCTAAACCAACAGAATATATTGAACAAAATCCAGACGACAAATCGGAGTATGTTTTGTTTAAATCGGCAGACAATGCCGAATCAAAAATGCGTTTAGATTGTAAAACAGCCAATTTAATTTCAGAAAAGAAATCTTCTTCAACTGCAAAAACAGCTTCGAATACTAAACAATTAAAAACATTTCGTTTAGCTCTATCTTGTACTCACCAATATGCAGCATTTTTTGGAGGGACAAAAGCTGCGGCATTGGCAGGAATGAACGCAACATTAACTAGAGTAAATGGAGTTTTTGATAGAGACCTTTCTGTAAAATTAGTTTTAATTGCTAATAATGATGCGATTATTTATATAGATGCAGCGACAGATCCGTATTCTAGTCCTTCAGTTGGGACAGCAGACCCAGGAGGAACTTGGGGACAAGAAGTTCAAACAACTTTAACGAACGTAATTGGAAATGCTAATTATGATATTGGGCATTTATTTGGAGGTTCTGGCGGCGGAGGAAATGCAAATTGCATTGGTTGCGTTTGCGAAAATCCAACTTCAAATGAACCTTTGGCAAAAGGAAGCGCTTATACTTCACCAGCAGATGCAATACCTCAGGGTGATACATTTGATATTGATTTTGTTGCGCACGAAATGGGCCATCAGCTTGGAGGAACTCATACATTTTCTCATTCAGGCGAAGGAACAGGAACGCAATATGAGCCAGGAAGTGGTTCAACAATTATGGGGTATGCTGGCGTTACTCGAAATTATGATGTACAAAGTAACTCAGATGATTATTTCTCTTATGGAAGTATCAATCAAATACAAAATAATTTAGCTGGAAAAACCTGTCCAGTAGCAACCGCAATTGCTAATAATCCTCCGACAATTAGCGCAGGAGAAAATTATACGATTCCAATTAGTACACCTTTTATTTTAACAGGAACAGGATCGGATCCTGAGAATAATGATATTACTTATACTTGGGAACAATTTGACAGCGCAACAACAGCTTTTGGTGCAAATAGTATTGCTTATCCAACAAAGCCAGACGGACCAATGTTTAGATCTTTTGCACCAACAACTTCGCCAGTTCGTTATATGCCAGCATTAAGTTCTGTGCTAAACAATCAATTAACCACAACTTGGGAATCGGTATCTTCAATTGCCAAAACAATGAATTTTACTTTGACAGGAAGAGATAACGCCCCAGAAGGACCGCAAACTAGCACTGATGCAATGGTTGTAACGGTAAGCGCTTCTGCAGGGCCATTTGCTGTGACTTCACAAAATACCGAAAATATTGGTTGGGCAAAAGGATCGACACAAACTGTTACTTGGAGCGTTAATAATACAAATACACTGCAAGGATCTTCAGAGGTTAATATAAAATTATCATTAGACGGAGGTTTAACATTTCCTATCACTTTAGCCGCTAGTACACCAAATGATGGATCTGAAACAGTATTGATTCCAACAGGTATTGATGCTTCTACAAATTGCAGACTTATGATACAGCCAGTAAATAATATTTATTATGCTCTTAATAGTTTGCCTTTTGCGGTAGGATATTCTGTTTCGACTAGCTGTTCGACTTATAATTTTGATGGAGGTTATTCAATTGGCACAAGCACATCTTATGTTACCAAAACAGTTACGGTGCCAGCTTCAACAGGAACTATTTCAGATGTAAATGTTTCGGTTAATGTTACTCACGAAAGATTTCAAGATCTTGAAATGCAGATTGTAAGCCCAAGCGGAACAGTAGTTTCTTTATTTAATAAAAGTTGCGGAAGTACAAATTCGACTCTAACACTTCAATTTGATGACAGCGGAAATGCTTTAAGCTGTAGTACAACAACGAGCCAAATTGTAATTCCTGCTAGCGCTTTAAGTGCTTTTAATGGAGAAGATCCTCAAGGCAATTGGACATTTAGAGTTCGCGATGCTGTAGTAGGCATGTTTGGAACTATAAATTCGGCTTCAGTAAATATTTGCAATAAAACATTTACACTAGGAGACACAGATTTTGAAAACATGGATTTCGCTTTATATCCAAATCCAAACAAAGGCTTGTTTACAATTCAATGTAAGAGAGATACATTAAAAGAAATTAAAGTTTATGTGCATGATATTTTAGGAAAATATGTTTACAGCAATACTTTTTCAGGTGCAGGATATTTTATTCAAGACATTCAATTAGTAAATGTACCAGCAGGAGTTTATCTAGTTACTGTAGCAGATGGAGAAAGAAGAACTGTCAAAAAAATAATTATCAATTAACTATTTTTAAAAATCAATATTTAAAATCCAAATTCCAATACTCAGTTGGGATTTGGATTTTTTTATTTGGAATTCACCCTAAGAGTTCGCCATTGCCATACAAATTACACTGATTTTGACTCCTGGAATTTTTAATAAAGCCCGTGAGCAGGCCTCAATTGTTGCGCCTGTTGTAAGTACATCATCGACGATTAGGAAATGTTTGTTGTGATTGGTTTCGGTAAATTTGACATCAAAGATGTTTTCGATATTTTCAGATCTTCCTAAAAGATTTTTTTTAGATTGTGTTTTAGAATATACTTTTCGAATTAATAAATTTTCATCAAAAGGAATTTCAAAACCTGTTGCAATTGCTTTTCCAAAAGTGGTTACTTGGTTATAACCTCGTTCTTTAAATTTCCTTTTATGAAGCGGAACAGGAATTACAGCATCAAAAGGAACTTCCAATTGAAGTTCTTTTAAATCCTCAACATACCATTGTCCTAAAACACTTCCAATTTCCTCATGGCCCTTGTATTTTAAGTTGTGAATGAGCTCTTGAACCATTCCTTTTTTATTAAAGTACAAAAATGCCGAAGCAAATTGAACATCAACTTTGCCGTAAAACTTTTTTACTGCTTCATTTTTTGGGTTCAAATGATATTGAGTAAGAGGCATTTCGTGCCGACAAATCGTACAGAAAACATTTTCATTCTGCAGTAAAATAGAGTGGCATCCGTCACAAACTTTCGGGAAAAAGAGATTTATTAGATAATTAATCACAAAAAGAAAGATTTTATTTACAAAAGTAACAAAATCAATACTTCAATCTTTATTATTTTTCTTTTTTTTAAAGGTACTTTTTATATTTTTGCATCACTATGGCAAAACAAGAAGATATATTTAAGAATGTGGTTTCGCACGCAAAAGAGTACGGATTTATTTTTCCGTCAAGCGAAGTTTACGATGGTTTAAGTGCTGTATACGATTACGCACAAAACGGTGTCGAATTAAAAAAGAATATCCGTGAATATTGGTGGAAATCAATGGTTCAGATGAATGAAAATATTGTCGGCCTTGATGCTGCAATATTAATGCATCCAACAACTTGGAAAGCTTCAGGCCACGTTGATGCATTCAATGATCCATTAATTGATAATAAAGATTCTAAAAAAAGATATAGAGCTGACGTTTTGGTTGAAGATCATGCTGAAAAAATTCACCAAAAGGCGCAAAAGGAAATTGACAAAGCAAAAGCTCGTTTTGGCGATGCATTCAACGAACAAGAATTTGTGACTACAAATGCTCGTGTAATTGAATATTTAGCTAAAGAAAAAGAAATTAGAGAGCGTTTAGGTCGTTCTTTGGGAGCAGGTGATTTAGCCGATGTTAAAGCTTTGATCGAAGAATTGGAAATTGCTGATCCTGAAACTGGTTCTAAAAACTGGACAGAGGTAAAACAATTTAACTTAATGTTCGGAACAAAATTAGGTGCTTCTGCAGAAAACGCAATGGATTTATATTTGCGTCCAGAAACGGCTCAAGGTATTTTTGTAAACTTCTTAAATGTTCAAAAATCGGGTCGTATGAAAGTTCCTTTCGGAATTGCTCAAACGGGTAAAGCATTCAGAAACGAGATTGTTGCAAGACAATTCATTTTCCGTATGCGTGAGTTCGAACAAATGGAAATGCAATTTTTTGTGCGTCCAGGAGAAGAAATGAAATCATACGAATACTGGAAAGAAACTCGTCTAAAATGGCATTTATCTTTAGGATTAGGAAAAGAAAATTACCGTTTTCACGATCACGAAAAATTAGCTCACTACGCAAACGCAGCTGCTGATATCGAATTTAATTTCCCATTCGGATTTAAAGAGTTGGAAGGAATTCACTCTCGTACAGATTTCGATTTGAAAGCGCACGAAGAATATTCTGGAAGAAAATTACAATACTTTGATCCTGAATTAAACGAAAACTATGTTCCTTATGTAGTAGAAACTTCTGTAGGTCTAGATCGTATGTTCTTAGCAGTTTTCGCAACTTCATTAAAAGAAGAAACATTAGAAGACGGTTCTACAAGAACAGTTTTAAAATTGCCAGCAGTTTTAGCACCAACTAAAGCAGCGGTATTGCCATTGGTTAAAAAAGATGGTTTACCAGAAGTTTCAAGAAAAATCATTGAGGATTTGAAATGGGATTTCAATGTGGCTTATGATGAAAAAGATGCTGTAGGACGTCGTTACAGAAGACAAGATGCTTTAGGAACGCCTTTCTGTATTACAGTAGATCATCAAACACTTGAAGACGAAACAGTAACAATTCGTCATAGAGATACAATGAAACAAGATCGTGTAAAAATTGCTGAATTAAGAGGTATTATCGAAAACGAAGTTTCGATGAAAAACTGGTTAATGAAAATGTAATCTTTGCTACTTAAGATAAGGATCCCAAATTCCGTAAAGGAGTTTGGGATTTTTGATTTTAGAAAACACGCATTTTGTCGATGTTTTTTGCATTTCATCATTTTGTATCAACATTTCATTGTAATGTGTTAACAATGAAGTGATTAAAAATTATAAATCCGTATTTTTAAAATCGGATTAATACCGAAACCAATTTTTTTCACCCATAAGTCAAATTAAAATTATTTTTTGATTATGATTGCAAAGTGAGAAAAGCAACAAAACCAAAAATTGAAAAAGTATTCCTATATTATAATTGATGATGACGCTGAGAGTATTTTGAAAACCAAAACAACCGCTTCAGGTTTTTCAGAATTAGCTTTTGCAGCATCGGCTTCAAATTTTCAAGATGGTTTAAATTTGGTTTTAGAACACAAACCTGCTTTAATTTTTCTAGAAATTGAACCTAAAGATGTGTTAAGTCATTTATCATTGGCTTTTATCAGCGAACTGCATCGGTTTTTTCAAGAAATTCCAAAAATCATTATTACTACCAAACATAAAGAAAAGGCTTTCGATGCAATTCAATATGGCGTTTTTGATTATGTTTTAAAACCCGTTGCGCATATTGATCTTCTAAAAACGATTTTGAAGCTTAAAAAGACTCATTTAGAATCTAAAACCGCTCCATTTACAGAAGAGCCAACTTCTATTGTAATCGATAATGTAAACAATGTTACGATTCCTCAAAATATCGAAAAACCACTAACGATCTGTATAAAATCGTATGGAGATTATCGATATCTCAACGCTGAAGATATTTGCTATTTTCAAGCCGATAATAACTCGACAGATATTTATTTGAATACTGGTGAAATGATTACGGCATTTAAAACGTTAAAGCATTTTGAAAGTGTTTTGACTTATCCGTTTATTCGTATTCATAATAGTTATGTAATTAATCGGAATTATATTTCAAGAATTCATAGCGGAAACTCAATCTGTTACATTAAAAATTCCAGCAAAAAGATTCCTTTCTCTAAAACTTATAAGGCAAATGTCGAGCAGATTATTGCCGATTTTTCTACAGGAAATTACTTAGAAATCTAAAAACTAGACGTTTACACAAATTTGCTATCCATTGACTATCAATTGGGTATGATTTACCACAAACTCAATTTTTCGTATAAATTCTTTTCGACCTTGGTGTTAGTTTTACACTCTGATTCGCTAGCAAACAGCAATCATTCTCCAAAAATTTAAACAAACACTTAAAACCTCAGGTCATGAAAAAAACAGCTTTGACAATCGGATTATTTTCTCTAGTAGCAGTAGCAACTTCTTTTGCATCAACAGAAGTTCCAACTTATTTAGCAGCTAACGATTCTATTAAAATTTTACCAGTAGATGGAAAGGGCGGTCAGAAAACTAGTCAAGACGGAAGGAAATTGGATGTTTACGGGACAAGCAATGCTGATTTTAACGAAACTAAATCTTTTAATTCTGATAGACAATCATTTGGAAAAAATATTAAACTTGATTAAATAGTTTAAATAAAAAATATAAGCTGTCAATTCTGGCAGCTTTTTTTATGTCTTTTAGTTTTGTACTTTTGATTAAATTCAAAAGGACTATTGAAAAATAAATGCTTAATACTTACTTCAATTTTTATTCTTCTTTTTGGATGTTCCAAAAAAAAGAGCGTTGATGATAGTGATGCTGTTCAAACAGATAGTCTATCTACATACCTTTCGTTGGCAAATGATATTAACCTTTCTTATAACGAAAAACAGGTATATAATAAAAAAGCATTAGATATTATTATCGGCCAAAAAGATGATTCTCTTAATAAAGTAAATCTTTTTAAAATAGCCAATAGATATTATAACATGAGTGATTGGGATTCTTATAGAAATACTTCATATCTAATTTTAGATAGATCGGAAAAGAGTAAGGATTCAGTTAATTTAGCAAAAGCATATACTTATTTAGGAGATTATTATCTATTAAAGTCTGTCTCAGATAGTGCATATATGAATTATTATGCAGCTGAGAAGATTTATCTTCGTATTAATGATGAATTGAATCTTGCAAAAACGTATTCTAATAAAGCAAATCTTCAATATCAGGAAGGTGCTCTTTTCGAAAGTGAAGTTACAATTTTTAAGGCTTTAAAAATTTTAAAAAAACTAAAAAATGTAAGTAACCAATTATACGATTGTTATAATACTTTAGGAATACTTTATAATGATAGGGAAGAGTACAATAAAGCTTTAGAGTTTCATAATAAAGCACTGGAAATATTAAAAGATAAATCCATTCCTGCAGAACTACAATTAGAAGCAACTTCTCTTAATAATATTGGTTTTGTCTACTTAGGAATGAAAAATTATAGAAAAGCTAAGTATTATTTTCATGAAGGATTAATACAGGACAATTTGTATCATGGTGACACAAAGTTGTATGCAATGCTTTTAGATAATTTGGCTTATGCAAAACTAGGAATGCAAGAATCTGATGGGCTTCCTGAACAATTTTACCAAGCTCTAAAAATTAGAGACAGTCTAGGTTTAACCTCTGGTGTCATTTTGAACAAAATACATTTGTCCAAATATTTTGCATTTAAACAAGATTCAGTTAATGCTTTGAAATTTTCAAAAGAAGCAGTAGAATTGTCACGTTCTAGTGAATCTCCTTCAAGTTTATTGGAATCTTTAAAACAAATTGCCCAGGTTGATCCGAAAAATGCTTCAATATACTCTAAAGAGTATATTCAAATCAATGAGAAGCTTCAGAAAACAGAGCGTAAAATGGGAGAAAAATTCTCTCGAATCGAATATGAAACCAACGAAATAAAAGACCAAAATTCAAATCTTCAGGAAAAAAATAAAACTTTGGTTTATGTCTTTAGTATTTGTACATTGCTCGGATTGTTTTTTTATGTTTATAAAACGCAGCAGGCAAAAAACCGTGAACTGCTTTTTAAACAGGAACAGCAGATTGCAAATGAAAATATTTATAATTTGATGATTTCGCAGCAAAATGAAATTGAGCTTGCGAGAATAAAAGAAAAGAAAAAAGTTGCACAGGAATTACATGATGGAGTTCTAGGACGTATGTTTGGAATTAGAATTAGTTTGGATAGTTTAGATAAGGTTAATGAAGCAGAAGCAGCCGCTAAGAGAAAAAAATACCTTAATGAACTGAAAAATATTGAGCAAGACATTCGCGAAATTTCTCACGATTTAAATAGAGAAAAATCCGAATTAATTAATAATTTTGTTGCTATTTTAGGTAAACTATTTGAAGATCAACGAAATACATATAGTTCTAAACTAATTACGACTTTTGATCCTGATATAAAATGGGAATTGATAAGTAATACTTTGAAAATCAATTTGTATCGAATTATTCAGGAAGGACTTCAAAATTGTAATAAATATGCTAAAGCAGATATTATAAAAGTAGAACTTAGAAATGAAAATGAAATTTTGGTTCTAACTATAGAAGATGATGGAATTGGTTTTAATACCAAGAAAACCAAAAACGGAATAGGTTTACATAATATAGAATATCGAGCAACAGAAGGTAAGGGTACAGTTACCATAAAATCTGCCAAGGGTGAAGGAACAATTCTCACCGTAAAAATCCCAATAGATCCAAACCATAACCTGCATAATAATGACATTTGATTTAACATCTTCAGTTCCACAATTAGTTAAGAAGAATATCTTGATAGTAGATGATCATCCATTTATTATTGAAGGATATAAAAATGCCATAACACGTTATAATCCAAAACAATATGAATTTTTAATTTCGCAAGGACATGATTGTCGGTCTGGTTATGATATAATAGAAAGTGCTAACACACCTATGTTTGATATTGCTTTTTTAGACATCAGCATGCCGCCTTATGAAGAAAGAGAAATTTTTTCTGGTGAAGATTTGGCAAAATTGCTTTTGAAAAAAATGCCTTCTTGCAAGATTATTCTTTTGACGATGTATACTGAATTGTTGAAAATAAAAACGATTATTAGAACAATTCAGCCAAATGGTTTGATTATAAAAAACGACCTTACTTTTGATGAATTGCTTTTGGCTTTTGATAAAGTAATGAAAAACGAAAAATACTATAGCCAATCGGTTGTGAAAATGCTGAATCAATCCACTCACAATGCAATTGAAATTGATCAGTACGATAAACAGATTTTAATTCATTTATCTAAAGGATCTGCCATAGATGAAATGTTGCAAAATATTCCGATTTCTTTAAATGCAATAGAAAAACGAAAAAAGCATTTAAAGGAATTGCTAAAGATTAAAAACGATTCGGATGAAGATTTGATCAAAGAAGCAAAAAGTAAAGGGCTGTTTTAAAATTTTAGATTTTAGAAAAACTTAGCAATAAAAAATCCTATCAGGTTCTTGAAATCTGATAGGATTTTTAATTTATGCTGTTGCGCACTGCGACTGTGACTGAAAACTCAAACTATTCGGTCAAAGCGTCCCATCCGCGCGCTTTTAAGGCAATTTTTGTGTTGGCACGAGTTACAAGATGGATTCCTTCATTTTCTTCCGCCATATGTCCAATAACAGAGAAATTCGGATTTCCTTTTATTTTGTCAAAATCATTAATATCAATGGTAAACAAAAGTTCATAATCTTCACCGCCGTTTATGGCAACTGTTGTGCTGTCGATATTAAATTCTTCGCAAGTAGAAATAAACTGTGGATCTAATGGAAGTTTATCTTCATATAAATTACAGCCCACTTTAGATTGCTTGCAAATATGAATAATCTCAGAAGATAATCCGTCTGAAATATCAATCATTGCTGTTGGTTTAATATCCAATGCATGAAGCAAAGTACGAACATCTTTTCGAGCTTCAGGTTTCAATTGTCGTTCCACCAAATAAGTATAAGGATCTAAATCTGGCTGATTGTTTGGGTTAACTTGGAAAACTTGTTTTTCGCGTTCCAAAACCTGTAATCCCATATAAGCAGCTCCAAGATCTCCGGTTACAACTAATAAATCAGTTTGTTTGGCTCCGTTTCTGTAAACTATTTCATTTTCGTCAGCTTCTCCAATTGCAGTGATGCTAATAATTAAACCTTTTTGAGATGAGGTTGTGTCTCCGCCAATAACATCAACTTTATATTCTTTTGCTGCAAGGGTAATTCCTGCAAACAATTCTTCTAAAGCTTCAAGTGGAAAACGATTAGAAACCGCAACCGAAACTGTAATTTGAGTTGGTTTTGCATTCATTGCACAAATGTCAGAAACATTTACTACAACGGCTTTGTATCCTAAATGTTTCAATGGCATGTAAGCCAAATCAAAATGAACTCCTTCAATTAATAAATCGGTTGAAACGACTACTTTTTTGTCTTTAAAATCAAGAACAGCAGCATCGTCACCAATACTTTTTAGAGTGGATTCTTGAGTAACATCAAAGTTTTTGGTTAAATGGTCAATTAAACCGAATTCGCCCAATTGCGCTATACTAGTTCTCTGCTGATTTTTATCTTCTATCATTTCTGTTAAGTTCCAAAGTTATAAAGGTGCAAAGGTACAAAGGATTTTTTTAAAGATGCTTTCTTGAAGATGCTAAGATTCTAAGATACTAAGGTTCTAAGATACTAAGGTTCTAAGTTTTTTATCACCTGTTTATTCTGTAGAGATGCACTGCAGTGCGTCTACGCACAGTATTTCCGCCTCGATTAAAAGAAAATTAAAAATAAATAAAAATTATTTTTTGCTGCTGACAAACTGTTGTCACCGGCCCATTTTACTTTTGAAGTATTAAAAATATTTAAACTTTAAAACCATGAAAACATTAGAAGCACAAGTTATTACTTCAGAAGATTTATTGAAACATTGGCAAGGGCATAGAGCGCTTACACGTCGTTTAATTGAGATTTTCCCAGAGAAAGATTTCTTCGAATTTTCAATTGGCGGAATGAGACCTTTCTCAAAATTAGTGGATGAGCTTTTGGCTATTGCGGTTCCAGGTTTAAAAGGAATCGTAACGAAAGAAACTGCACCTTTTTCAGAGGGAACAGAAAAATTGATTTTTAAAGCACAATATCTTGAAAAATGGGACGAAGCTACAGTAGAAATTGATAAATATTGGCAGCAATTATCAGTCGAAGATTTTAGCGAGACCTTTAACCTTTTTGGGCAATATGAATTTCCTGTAATTCAGAACATCTTATATTTTATTGATAATGAAGTGCATCACCGTGGACAAGCTTATGTGTATTTAAGAGCTTTAAATATCGAACCGCCATTTTTCTGGGAAAGATAATTCGTAAATTTTTACTATCTTAATATCACATTCTAAAAATCAACTGCTATGAGTTTAAAAAAGATAATGTCCAATTTTGCAGATTACAATTTATGGGTAAACCAACAGTTTGTAAACTGGCTTTCGCCAAAAGCTGATGAATTGCTTAACGCAGAAGTGCAATCGAGTTTTCCAACCATCATGAAAACGCTAGACCATATCTGGTCTACAGAAGAATATTGGTTTTCTGTAATTTCTGAAAATGATATGGTAGAAAAGAAGCCTGAAAGCGAATTGTCAAAAGATGAAATATTTGAAGGATTGCTGAATTCATCTACAAGATTGAAACACCTTATCAATTCATTGTCGGAAGAAGATTTGATGAAAGAAGTTAAAATTACAAATCCGTGGTTTGAATGCGAATTGCCAGTTTCAGATTATCTGCTGCAAGTTATTAATCACGGAACGTATCACCGAGGACAGATTGTAACGATGGGAAGAAATATCGGAATTACAGATGCTTCCAACACCGATTACAATTTTTATAATGTGGTAAAACAGAAATAAATGAAGAACTCCTGTAGATAATTCTATCAGGAGTTTTTTCTATAAAAGCCTTTGCTTGTTGATTTCCAATAATTTCAGGACGTTGGTTTTTAATATTTCTGGTTCCAGAATCTCTGCATAATCTCCAAACATCAAAAACCATCTCGGAAAAGCGTTATTAATATCTCTTGACATAAAAGTCATTTCGATTTTTTCATCATCTACATCTTTTTGCGAAATAAAGCCATGATATTTTCTTTCGGTTGCTAAATATCTCGCTATTTTTCGGTCAATTAAAAGACGAACTTTTGTTGTTGGATGCGTTTCTGTTTTGGTTAAATAAGTTTCCAGAGCGTCATGTTCGATTGTAAAATCAACATCTGTTTTTTTAATTCCCTGAATTCTGTCGGTTCTAAACTGACGATAATCTTTTCGAAGATGACAATAACCCAGAAAATACCAATTATTATTGTCGTGAAAAACCCCCACAGGCTCCAAATTACGCTCCGTAGTTTCGTCTTTTTCAAAAGTTTTATACGTCAGAAGAATTTGTTTTTTCTCTGCAATTCCTTCAAAAAGAACGGCCAAAGTATTTGGCGAATTATCATTAAACATCGGTTCTGCATCTTGCATGACAATTCTCGATTCGATGTTCGAAAGATAATCCTTGTCATTACTTCTTAAAACAGATTTCAACTTGTACATCGCCGACGCGTAGTGCGTTCCCAATGAAGGATCGGTAAATTTTTGCATTAGTTTTTCGGCCGCAATAAAACTGCTCACTTCTTCGCGGGTAAACATTACAGGCGGAAGTCTATAACCATCCATCAATGCGTAACCAACTCCAGCTTCACTATAAATAGGGACTCCCGAAGCCTCAAGAGTTCTAATGTCTCTATAAATAGTCCTCAGACTGCACTCAAAACGATCGGCTAATTCTTGGGCTTTGACAATCTTTTTAGATTGCAATTGAATAAGAATAGCTACAATTCTGTCAAATCGTTTTGGAGTTTCGTCGAGCATTTTTCTTTTTTAGTTTCAAAGGTTAGAGGTTCAAAGTTACAAAGGTTTAATCTTTATAGAAATAAAAAAGCTGTTCCAAATTGAGACAGGTTTTAGTTTATAAGTCGAATGAATTTAAACATTTTTTTGCATCTTTACAGAATTATAGTATTAAATTTTAGAGTATAGAATGAAACTTCCTTTTGAGCCAGTTATTTTTGGTTATGAAATCAATATCCATTTAGTTTTAGAATATCTGGCGTTTTTCTTAGGATATCGATATTATGTTTTTTTGAGAAAAAGAACGAATGATACTATTGTTTCTTCCAACAGATTATCAATTATATTGGGAGCGGCAATTGGAGCTTTTTTGGGTTCTAGAATTATGGGATTTTTAGAAAATCCTGTTTTTCATCTTGATGCAAGATCAATTTTAGACCTTTTCAATGCGAAGACCATTATGGGAGGATTGTTTGGCGGACTTCTGGGCGTTGAAATTGTTAAGAAGATTATAGGTGAAAAAGAATCATCGGGTGATTTATTTACTTTTCCGATTATTCTAGGAATTTTTATCGGGAGAATTGGCTGTTTTTTATCTGGTACAAATGAATTTACCTATGGAAAAGAAACGACTTTTTTTATGGGAATGAATCTTGGAGATAATGTTATGAGGCATCCAATAGCCTTATACGAATTACTTTTTCTGATTATTTTGTTTTTTGCTTTGAAAAAATTGAAAACAAAAAATCTTAAAAACGGACTGTTATTTCAGTATTTTATGATTGCCTATTTCGCATTTCGCTTTTTTGTAGAATTTCTGAAACCCAATTATTTCTTGATTTTTGGAATAAGTTCGATTCAGATTTTATGTTTGATTTGTCTGCTCTATTATAACAAAACAATTTTAAATTTATTTGTAAAAAATGCCAGTTAGAAAATATACTTATTATGACTTTACATTAAGCCTTTGCCCAGAATGCTTAAAGAGAATTGATGCTAAAATTGTTTTTGAAGACGAGAATGTCTACATGCTTAAAAGATGTCCAGAGCATGGAAATTCGAAGGTTTTAATTGCCGATGATATTCAGTACTACAAGAATATCCGAAACTACAATAAACCATCTGAGATGCCGTATACTTTTAATACAAAAACACATTATGGCTGTCCGTACGATTGTGGTTTATGTCCAGATCATGAACAGCATTCTTGTCTTACAGTTGTTGAGGTTACAGATCGATGTAATTTGAGATGTCCGACTTGTTATGCTGGTTCATCGCCTAGTTATGGCAGACACAGAACTCTCGAAGAAGTAAAAGCAATGCTTGATACGGTTGTTAAAAACGAAAAAGAACCAGATGTGGTGCAGATTAGTGGAGGAGAACCAACTATACATCCTGAGTTTTTTGAAATTTTGGATTATGCGAAATCAATTCCGATAAAGCATTTAATGTTAAACACAAATGGAATTAAAATTGCAAAAGACAAAGAATTTGTTCAGCGATTAAAAAGCTATTCTCCAGACTTTGAAATATACCTTCAGTTTGATTCTTTTGAAGATAGCGTATTGCAGGAATTGCGTGGCGCCGATTTAAGCGAAATACGAAAACAAGCTTTAGAAAATCTAAATGAAGTTAATTTGTCTACAACTTTGGTTGTCACACTTCAAAAAGGATTAAACGATCATGAAATAGGAAAAATTATTGAGTTTGCCTTAAAGCAAAAATGCGTTCGTGGAGTTACATTTCAGCCCACTCAAATTGCAGGCCGATTGGAGAATTTTAACTTAGAAACCGATCGCATGACATTGACAGAAGTAAGAAGAAAAATTCTGGAACAAACGACTGTTTTTAATTCAGATGATTTGCTTCCTGTTCCTTGTAATCCTGACGCTTTAGTAATGGGTTATGCGTTGAAATTAGGAGACGAAGTTTTCCCGTTAACACGATATATTAATCCAAATGATTTATTGGATAATAGTAAAAACACTATTATTTATGAGCAGGATGAAGTGCTTCGAGGTAAAATGATAGATTTGTTTAGTACAGGAAATTCTGTAGAAGTAGCACAGGAAAATCTGAAATCTATATTGTGTTGTCTTCCTAATATTGATGCGCCAGAACTAGGTTATGACAACTTGTTTCGAATTATCATCATGCAGTTTATAGATGCCTATAATTTTGATGTGAGAGCAATAAAAAAATCATGCGTGCATATTGTCAATAAGGATAATAAAATAATTCCGTTTGAAACCATGAATTTATTTTATAGAGATGATAAAGTAAAAAGATTAGAAGAATTAAGAACTGAAATATAAAGAATATGACAGCACTAGAAGTAGGTAATTTAAATGGTTTGGTTGCGTTTTTTGTAGCGATTATGGTAGGGCCGCCAATTTTAATGGCAATTATTGGTTTTGCAATAAAGAAAAGCCATCCTAATGGAGCAAAAGTTTGTTTTATTATTGGAGCATTATACTTGCTTATTGGATTAGGAATATGCGGAACACTTATGTCTTAATAAAACCCCAAATAATTCTGTTTATTTGGGGTTTTATTAAGCTATATTGTAAGTGAGTTAGAATCTATACAAAACTCCAAATTGAGGCTGGTCGAAAATATTTTCAAATAAATTGATGTTTAATTGAAAAGTATCAGACGATGGACCATTTTCTGGAGAAACGCTGTTGTAAGCCAAAACATTTGCAAGGACAAAAGTAACGGCAATGTTTTTGGTTACAAAGTAATTCAAACCAACATTGATATCAGCTGTTAAGCTATTGTCTGTATCGCTGCCAACTTGCGGTATTTCGGTTTTGTTTCTTCCGTAACCTAAACCAAGTTCGGCATAAGTTTTAAAGCGTTTTTTATCTAATTCTAAGAAATAATAACGAGCAAAAGCCCCAATTCCAAAAACATTAGTTTTTACTTGAGTTGTTTCTACTTTGTTACTTGAGTAATTTAATTTAGCTCCAACAGCAAATTTATCATTTAGCAAATAGCCAAACTTTGGGCTAAAGCCATAATAGTCTGCGTCTCCGCCAGTACTAATTTTGATAGATCCTTCTAAAAACATATCACCTTTTTGAAAAGTGATGCCTTTTGCAGAATTCATTTCTGAATCAACTTGGTCTTGTTGAGCGTTTGCGAAACAGAATGTGAATAGTGCTAAAATAACAGAAAATTTGGTTTTCATAGTCTTGTAATGTTAAAGTTGTAAGATTAAAAATACATTTTCTGTGTTAAAAAGGCTTTCGATTTATTCGAATGAGTTAATATTGGATTTTTTGAGTTAATAATCTGTCATATTTGTAAGTTTTGACGTTGTAATTTTTAAAATCAAACAAATAAAAAACCCGACAACATAAGTCATCGGGTTTAGTCTATATTCTTGTTTCTTTCTTCTACTTTAGAAAGAAAACTTAGTCATTCAATTTCAAAACAGCCATAAATGCTTCTTGCGGAATCTCAACGTTTCCTACCTGACGCATACGTTTTTTACCTTTTTTCTGTTTTTCAAGAAGTTTACGCTTACGCGAAATATCTCCACCGTAACATTTTGCGGTAACGTCTTTACGAAGTGCTTTAATAGTTTCACGAGCGATAATTTTTGCTCCAATTGCAGCTTGAATCGGAATATCAAATTGCTGTCTTGGGATAAGTTCACGTAGTTTCTCGGTCATTTTTTTACCGATGTTGTAAGCGTTATCTTCGTGAATCAATGCAGAAAGTGCATCAACAGTTTGTGCATTCAAAAGAACGTCAAGCTTAACCAATTTTGAAGTTCTCATTCCAATAGGAGAGTAATCGAAAGAAGCATAACCTTTAGAAACTGTTTTCAGACGATCATAGAAATCGAATACAATTTCAGCCAAAGGCATATCAAAATTCAATTCAACACGCTCTGTTGTTAAATATGTTTGGTTGGTAATTAAACCGCGTTTTTCGATACATAAACTCATTACGTTTCCAACAAAGTCAGATTTTGTAATGATGGTAGCTTTAATAAAAGGCTCTTCAACTCTGTCCAATTTTGAAGGCTCTGGTAAATCTGAAGGGTTGTTTACAACGATTGGCGTTTCTGGATGTTTTTTAGTATAAGCTAAGTACGAAACGTTAGGAACCGTAGTAATTACAGTCATATCAAACTCACGCTCTAAACGCTCTTGGATAATTTCCATGTGAAGCATTCCTAAGAATCCGCAACGGAAACCAAATCCTAATGCCGCAGAACTTTCAGGAGTAAATACTAATGAAGCGTCATTTAACTGTAATTTTTCCATTGAAGAACGCAAATCTTCGTAATCTTCTGTATCAACAGGATAAATACCTGCGAATACCATTGGTTTTACATCCTCAAAACCAGCAACCATATTTGTTGTTGGAACTTTTGCATCTGTAATTGTATCACCCACTTTTACTTCACGAGCTTCTTTAATTCCAGAAATCAAATACCCAACATCTCCTGCTGAAACCACATTTTTAGGAACTTGATTTAATTTTAAAGTACCAATTTCGTCAGCAAAATATTCGTTATCAGTAGCCATAAATTTAATTTTCTGGCCTTTTTTGATTTCACCATTTACAACTCTGAAGATTACCTCAATTCCACGGAATGGATTGTATACTGAGTCAAAAATTAAAGCTTGCAATGGCTCTTCTGGATCACCTTTTGGAGCAGGAATTTTTTCGATAATGGCAGCAAGAATGTTCTCAACACCAAAACCAGTTTTTCCAGATGCGTGAATAATATCTTCTAATTTACATCCTAATAAATCGATAATATCATCACTAACTTCTTCTGGATTTGCACTTGGTAAATCTACTTTGTTTAAAACTGGAATAATTTCCAAGTCATTTTCAAGAGCTAAATATAAGTTTGAAATTGTTTGTGCTTGAATACTTTGAGCAGCATCAACAATCAAAAGTGCACCTTCGCAGGCAGCGATAGATCTCGAAACTTCGTATGAAAAGTCAACGTGTCCAGGAGTATCAATTAAGTTTAAGATATATTCTTCACCTTTGTATTTGTATTCCATCTGAATGGCGTGACTTTTTATGGTAATTCCACGCTCGCGCTCCAGATCCATGTTGTCAAGCAATTGTGCTTTTTCTTCACGAGCTGTAACGGTTTGTGTTGCGCCTAGTAATCTGTCCGCCAATGTACTTTTACCGTGGTCAATGTGTGCAATAATGCAAAAGTTACGTATCTTCTTCATTTTATATATCAGTTCTCTATAACGAGTTTTAGTATTTTTTGGGTGTAAAACTGCCTAAAGCAATTGCTTTAAAGCATGATATTAAGGCGCAAAGATAGCGCAAAGTTTTGGATTCTGGAATCTTGATGATCGATAGTTGATAGTAAAGAATTAAAATCAGGATTAAAATTCGAAATTAAATCCTTTTTCTGTTAATTTCTTATACATTTCAGGGTCAAATTTATAAAGTTTGGCCGCTCTGTGCGAAACATCTTTTTGCTTTTCGTCCAATGCTGTAAGTAGTTTCATGTGGAGTACTTTTCGTCTAAAATTAGATTTATCCAGTTCAATTCCTAAAATTTCTTCGTACAGATGCATTAACTGCAATAAAGTAAATTTTTCTGGAAGAAGGTTAAAACCTATTGGAGCCTGACGAACGCGGTTTCTTAATTGCGCTAAACTGAAATCTAGAATTTCGTTGTGGTCAAAAATCAGTTCTGGGATATCTTTTATTTTATACCATTTAGCTTCGATAACTCGTAAACTGGCTTTAATGTTATAATCTTCTCTATTAACTAAAGTGTAATAACCAATTGTTACAACTCGTCTTTCTAGAACACGTTTCGGATTTGTGAAGGCTTTTAGCTGTTCTAAATAAATATCTTCAAGTCCGGTAAGTTCTTGTAAAATACGCTGCGCCGCGTCATCTGCACTTTCGTCCAATTGAAGCCACCCGCCTAGAAGTCCCCATTTGCCTTTACTTTCGCCTTGAGCGTGCTGAACTAATAGAACTTCCAGACTTTCTTTGTTAAATCCGAAAAAAACACAGTCAATTGTGATTCCGTCTACGGCTGATTTTTGATGAGGAGTAGTTATTTCTGTCAATTTATTATAATGTTTCGAAATGCGAAAAGTTTTTTTAATTCATTTTAACCGAAAATCAGAATTCAAAATTGAATCCTTTTTCGGTTAGTTTTTTATAGATTTCTGGATCAAATTTATAAAGTTGCGCTGCTCTATGCGACACATCCTGCTGTTTTTCATCTAAAGCGGCCAAAAGTTTCATATGAAGAATTTTTCTTCTAAAGTTTGGTTTGTCCATTTCTATTCCTAAAATTTCTTCATACAGCTGCATTAGTTGCAATAAAGTGAATTTTTCAGGAAGCAGATTAAATCCAATTGGCGCTTGACGAACTCTGTTTTGCAGGTTTTTTAAACTGTAAGATAGAATTTCGTTGTGATCGTAAATCAGATCAGGAATGTTGTTGATTTTATACCATTTAGCATCAGATGCGGTAAAACCAGCTTTAATGTTATAGTCTTCTCTTTTTACCAGAGCATAATATCCAATTGTGATAACACGTCGCAGCGGAAAACGATCTGGATCTCCAAATGCTTTTAATTGTTCCAAATATATGTTGTCAAGACCTGTAAGCTCATTCAATAAACGATGAGCAGCAGCATCTGTACTTTCCTTTTTATAAATCCATCCCCCAGGAAGACCCCATTTTCCTTTGCTGATACCTTCACCGTGCTGTACTAAAAGCACTTCAAGACTGCCTTTGTCAAAACCAAAAATAACACAGTCAATTGTGATGGCATTCATCGCACTGTTTTCGTTTTTTGGAGCAGTTTTGTCATCTACATTTTCAACCATATTCGAGATAAATTTTGACAAATTAAATAAATAAAATGATTATTAGCCTTCTTAAAAGCTTTATATTTTTTTTAACGAAATAAAATTGTGAGAATCAGCTGTTTAAAAATTAGTAGAAAACGGCATTTGTTTTAAGTAATTCTTAAATGTCTGATTGTCAATTTTATAAAACGTTGATTTTTCTATATTTTTTATTTCGATTTCAATTCAGATTTTACAACATTGATAAAAATGAATTGGGATTTATTAGAATCGAAAAAAAATAACCCTAATATTTTGTTAATATAGAAAATTTGTTTTACACTTGTAGTCAAATTTACCATAAGATAAATTCAAATTGACTATAAGTTTAAAAAGGCGAAATTACAACTTAACTTAAACTTACCACAAATGTTTTTTTAAAAATTGATTTTCGAGTCGATTTTGATGTTCTAAACATCTTCTTGTAGTCAGACAAGTACTAAATGTTAGAAATGAGATTCAGGCCCTCATTTTTGGCATGACCTGCTTGGGAAGTTTTCCAGAGTTTCTCTTAGGGTAGAAATTACTAACTATAACTTAAACTTAATCAATTCTTATTATGAAAAGCAAAAATTGTATTAAAACAACAAAGCTTCCATTTTTAATGGCGGTGCTGCTTAGCGTATTTATGATGCAGTTTGGATTTGCACAAGAATCCAAAACTGTAAGTGGAACAATTACCTCTTCCGAAGACGGATTTGGAGTTCCGGGAGCAACTGTACAAGTACAGGGAACAAAATCGAGTACAGTTACCGATTTTGATGGAAAATATAAAGTTGAGGCTAAAACGGGAGATGTTTTAGTAATCACTTTTGTGGGTTTCAAAGCACAAAACATTACAGTTGGAACTCAAAAAACAGTGAATGTGGTTTTACATCCAGAAACTGCAGAACTTAAAGAAATTGTAGTAATCGGTTACGGTACTCAAAAGAAGAAAGTAAATACTGCGGCGACTTCTTTGGTGTCAGGAAAAGACATTCAGCAAGTAGCATCTCTTGATGTTGTAAATGCTTTACAAGGGCAGGCTTCTGGGGTTTCTGTAACTTCTTCTTCTGGTCAGCCTGGAGCGAATATGGTGGTAAATATTCGTGGTGCAGGTACAGCAGGAAACAGCGATCCTCTTTATGTGGTTGATGGTGTAGTGGTTGATAACGGAATTGGATACCTTGATCCGTCTGTTATTGAAAGGGTTGACGTTTTAAAAGATGCTTCGGCAGCTTCTATCTACGGAGCAAGAGCGGCAAATGGAGTTATCTTGGTTACAACTAAAAAAGGTAAAGATGGAAAAATGAATGTGTCTTTCAACTCTTATACAGGTTTTCAGCAAATTGCTAAAAAACTGGATCTGATGAATACTCAGGAATATACAACAATTATGAACGAAGCTCGTGTAAATTCTGGATATGCTCCATTATATACTAAAGCTCAAATTGCTTCATTTCCAAACCACGATTGGCAAGATGATTTGTTCAATGAAGGTGCAATGAAACAAAACCACTCTCTTTTGATTACTGGCGGTGACCAAAAATCTACAATTGCGACTGGTTTATCTTACTATGGACAAGAAGGTATGATTGGAGGATCTAATAATCAATCTCAATACGATCGTGTTACTTTTACAGTAAACTCTACTTCTGAAGTAATTAAAGATCATTTGAAAATTGGTGAAAACTTCACTTTATCAAACATCAAATCAAGCGGTGTTGCAGATGATGGTATTTATAGCAACGCAATTAGAAGCTTCTTAAATGCAGCTCCAATTGATCAGACTTACGATGAAAATGGAGATTTTGCTCATTCAATTATTTCTCAAGATATCAGCAACCCTGTTGGATCTTTATACTATAATAACTTCAACCAAACGAAAACAAATCGTTATGTAGGTAACATTTTTGCTGAATTAAAATTTGCAAAAAACTTTACTTTCAGAACAAGTTATGGTGTTGATATGACAGATAGTGACTATCGTTCTTTCAGACCAGTTTACTCTCTTTCTTCAAATGATAATAATACAGTTTCTAGCGTAACTCAAAGTTCAACAAAATCTGTAGGATGGATTTTTGAAAATACACTTCAATACAAATTTAACATTGCTGCTTCTCATAATTTTGATGTACTAGTAGGTACTTCTGCAAAACAGAATACTGCAGACTATATGGAAGGTCAAGGAAGAAACTTGATTTTTGATGATTTTGAACACGCTTATTTAGATAACGCAAAAGATCCAACATCAAATGTGGTAAAAGGAAATCGTAAAGATTATTCTATTCAATCTTATTTCGGACGTTTATTGTACGATTACAACAATAAGTACTTATTCTCTGCAACAGTTCGTCGTGACGGTTCATCAGAATTTGGTCCAGATAACAAATATGCTATTTTCCCATCGTTCTCTGCGGGATGGAATTTAGATAAAGAAGCTTTCTTTAAAGAAAACAAAGTTTTAAATACTTTCAAATTAAGAGCAAGCTGGGGACAAAATGGTAACGACCAATTTGGTAGAAGATTTGCATACTTGTCAACTGTAAACTCAACAGACAAAACATATCATTTTGGAACTGGTGACGAAACTTTATTAGTAGGTTCAAGCCCTGACCAATTAGCAAACCGTAACTTAAAATGGGAAACTTCTGAGCAGTTAGATTTAGGTTTTGATGCTACATTGTTCAATAACTTTACATTAACTTTCGATTACTACGACAAGAAAACTAAAGACTGGTTAGTATTGGCGTCTATCCCAACTTATGCTGGAGCAACTGCGCCTTACATTAATGGTGGAGACGTAAGCAACAAAGGTTTTGAAATTGGATTGGCTTACCGTACACATTTTGGAAAAGATTGGAATTTTGCCATCAATGCAAATCTTTCTCGCAACCAAAACGAAGTGTTAAGAATTGCTAACAACGAAGGAATTATTCACGGAGAAACAAACGTTTTATTCCAAGGTTTAGACGAGATGAACCGTGTTGAAGTTGGTAAACCAATGGGTTATTTCTACGGATTAAAAACAGACGGAATTTTTCAAAATGCTGCTGAAGTTGCAGCAGGTGTTCAGCCAAATGCACAGCCAGGAGACGTTCGTTTCGTAGATTTAAATGGTGACGGACAAATTGATGCTAACGATAAAACGCAAGTAGGTAATCCAAATCCAGATATTAACTACGGTATCAATTTAGAATTATCATACAAAGCTTTTGATTTCTCTATTAATACTTACGGTATCGCTGGAGGACAAAACGTATTTGGAGTTCACGACTACACTCGTGCTTACACAAACAACACAACAGACGTGTTGAACAGATGGACAACTGAAGGATCTTCGAACAGAGTTCCAAGGGTAACTTACGGAACAGATGCAAACGGGAATTACACTAAATTCTCTGATTTATATGTTCAAGATTCAGATTTCTTCAGAATTAAAAATGCTACAATTGGATGTGATTTAACGAAGCTTACAACAAAACTTAATTTCTTCACTAAATTCAGATTGTATGTTGCAGGAAATAACATTTACACATTCACTAAATACAAAGGAATGGATCCAGAAATTGGTTTTGGAAACGTAAATCAATCTTGGGCTAAAGGAATTGATGTTGGATACTATCCTCAGCCAAGAACCTACATGATGGGTCTAAATGTTAACTTTTAAATTTTGAAAACGATGAAAAGATATATAAAATTAATTGCTCTTTCAAGCGTACTTGTTTTAGGCGCTTGTTCGCAGGACTTTTTAGAAAACGAACCATACACAGATAAGGTAACTGAGAATTTTTATAAAACACCTTCTGATGCATTCGAAGGTCTTGTAGCGGTTTACGATGTTTTACAACGCGAGGCTTACGGCGGACCTTTATTGATTAGTGAACAAGCTTCTGATAACTGTTTCGGTGGTTATGGTATTGCTGACGGTCAAGCCGATATCGAATGGGATCGTTTCTTGTATGTTTCAGATAAAGACATGAACAAAGATGTTTGGTCTAACGCTTATTTAGGAATTTACAGAGCTAATATTTTATTAGAAAATTTAGACAATGTAAACTGGGGTTCTGATACGGCTTTGAAAACGCGTTACGAAGCTGAAGCACGTTTCTTAAGAGCGCACTTCCATTTTACAGCTGCTAAAATGTTTGGAGATATTATTCCGTTGGATCATACAGTTTCAACAACTGAATTTGAATTGCCAAGACAAGCTCCAGAAGTTACTTACGCTTTAATTGCAAGTGATTTAAAATTTGCTGCTGATAACTTAGGTAACGAAAATTATTCGCAAGCTGGAAATGCAAACTACGGGCGTATTACAAAATGGGCTGCAGAAGCTTACTTAGCTAGAACATTCTTGTTTTACACAGGAACTTACAATAAAACTGATTTAGCGGGTGTAGTAACAAAAGCTGAAGCAACGACTTATATTAATGATGTTGTAAACAACAGTGGTCACGCATTAGTTGCTGATTTTGCTAATCTTTGGTTAGCAGCTTCTCTTGAAAATTTTGCTGGAGAAGATAATACAGAAATGGTTTGGGCTGTTCGTTTTAATGGTTCTGGAAAAGGAAATTGGGATCTTCACGAAGGAAACCGTTTTCAAGTAAATATTGCGCCACGTGGAGGAGCAATCGGAAGATATGCAACTGGATGGGGTGGAGCAACTGTAAATCCTAAATTGGTAAGCTTGTATGAAACAGGCGATACTAGAAAAGCAGCTTCATTTATTGACTACGCTGGTGAAGGATTAAACTTTGATGCACAAGCTAGAGAGCAACGTCAGTACACTGGATATTCTTGGAAAAAATATTGTCCAATTACAAACGAAGCAGGAACAGCTGTTGTAGAAGCAAACGGAGGAAACTTCCAAATTGACAACTACCAAGATTACGCTATCATTCGTTACTCAGATGTTTTATTAATGGCAGCTGAATTGAATTTACAATCAAGCCCAGCTGTAGCTCAAGCAGATTTTGATAGAGTACGTGATCGTGCTTTTAAAAATACTTCTCATAGAATTACTGCAACTCAGGAGAATATCATGAAAGAGCGTCAATTAGAATTGGCGTTAGAAGGATTACGTTATTTTGATTTAATCAGACAAGGAATGACTACAATGAAATCTGCTATTGACAACAATACGGGAGATTCTCAATTTAATGTGACTTTCAGAACAGAGACTCAAGGTTGGTTCCCATTACCTCAATCTCAGATCATTCTTTCAAATGGTTCTATAACTCAAAATCCAGGTTGGAATTAATTTAAAACAAAATGACTATGAAACGTATATTATATATTTTATTAACTGCTGCAACGATAAGTTCAGGTTTGGTTTCTTGCGAGGCTATCGAAGATCGCGAAAGCCTTCCAGCAGTTACCTTGACACCAGAAACACTTGAATATTCTGTGACTCAAGACGCAACAAACAAAAATATTGTAATTCTTAAAAGCGAAGATCCTACTGTTATTCCATATTGGAAATATGTAGACGCTGCTGGAAATGAATTAGGACACTCAAATAAAAGTAGTGATCAAGTAACTTTACCTTTTGCCGGAAAATATACTATCTATTTCACGGCTTATACAAGAGGAGGTTCTGTAGAAGCGGCTCCAACTGTGGTTGATATAGCTGAAAATGATGATACTTACTTTAAAGATCCTAAATGGGAGATGTTGACGAATGGAGTTGACGGAAAAACATGGGTTTTAGATTTTGTTGATCCTATTGGCTGGGCTGGTTTAGACTATCCTTACAACCCTACAGGAAGCGATTATTGGAACTGGTTTCCAGATTACGCAAGTAATTCTTGGGTTATGCCAAATAAAAACTGGGGAGAAATGTATTTTGATTTAAATGGAAATTACAATACATCTGTTACTCAAACGGCGATTGCAAACAACAATCAAACAACTAAAACTGGAACATACACATTTGATATAGCAAATAATAAATTAGTTTTTAATGGTGGTGTCGAAATGCTTTACGGTGGAGACTATTATGGAGACTGCAGTAACTGGTATAGCGTAAAATTGGTTGAGATTACTAAAACATCTTTAAGATTGGCAGTAGTAAGAGATCAAAGTAGAACTGGTGAAGGAGTTTGTTTAATTGTATTCCATTACAAGCCAAAATCGTAAGTTAGTTAGTTTTGAAGTCTCAGTCCTAAAAACATTTTGTAATGTTCTTTAAGACTGAGACTTAAATTATTTTATTAAGAAATAAATGAAATCGATTTTTATTTCTATCTTCAAATTCCAAAAACAAAAAAAGTACCTATGCAAATTAAAAAAAACATAAAAAACATAAGTTTATGGGCAGTTGCAGCTGGAGTTTTTTTCTTGAATTCTTGTTCAAAAAAGGAGGATGCATTTATAAACCGAAAAGTTTCTTTTAATGCAGATTGGAGCTTTCATCTAAATGATAGTATTGTAGATAAAGATACTATTGGAACTTCAACAAAATGGAGAACTTTAGATGTTCCGCATGATTGGAGTATCGAAGGCAAATTTGATGAAAAAAGCCCTGCAGGTTATGGCGGAGGATCTCTTAACGGAGGTTTAGGCTGGTACAAAAAAACATTTAAAGTTGCTGCAGAAGACAGCACAAAAATTACTTCAATCACTTTTGACGGCGTTTACAGAAACAGCGAAGTTTGGATAAACGGACATTATTTAGGAAAACGTCCAAACGGATATATTGGTTTTCAATATGAAATTACGCCTTACTTAAACTACGGAGACAAAAACAACGAAATAATTGTTAAGGTTGACAATTCAAAACAACCCAATTCTCGTTGGTATTCGGGTTCAGGAATTTTCAGAAATGTCTGGATCGAAACCACAGACAAACTTCACGTTGGACAATGGGGAACATACATTACAACTCCAAAAGTTACGGCTGAAAAAGCTTCAGTAAGTATTGAAACTACAATTAAAAATCAATACAAAGAAGGTAAAAAAGCAAAAGTAACGACAACTATTTTTAAAGAAGACACCAAAGTAACATCGGTTACTCAAGATATAACAATCAACGCAAACGAAAATCAAACTCTGAATCAATCTGTAGAAGTTGAAAATCCCGAATTATGGTCAGATGAAAAACCGGAATTGTACACAGCAGTTACCGAAATTTCGCTTGACGATAAAATCATAGATCAATACAAAACCACTTTCGGAATCAGAGATTTTAAATTCGATTTGAACAAAGGTTTTATTTTGAATGGCAAACAAGTCAAAATAAAAGGAGTTTGTATGCATCACGATTTAGGTCCGTTAGGTTCTGCAATCAACACGCGTGCAATCGAACGCCAGTTAGAAATCCTGAAAGAAATGGGCGTAAATGGAATCAGAACTTCACACAATCCGCCTGCTCCAGAACTTTTAGAGCTTTGCGATAAAATGGGTTTCATCGTTATGGATGAAGCTTTCGATATGTGGAAACAAAATAAAACAAAATACGATTATGCTAACGATTGGGACAAATGGCACAAACAAGACTTAATTGATCAATTGCTTCGCGACCGTAATCATGCTAGTATTTTTATGTGGAGTATTGGTAATGAAATTCCAGAACAGTGGAACGAAACAGGTATTGAAATTGCAAAAGAATTAGCGGCAATTACACGTCAATATGATAAAACAAGACCAATTACTGCAGGAATGAATCCACCAGTAAATATGAATATTGATGCCGTGACTTTACAGTTTGAGAAAAAGAATGTTTCGATTAATCCGCTTGCTGGATCTGGAGTTTTAGATTTAATTGGATACAATTATGCGCACCAGACATTCGAACATCATTTAAAGAACTTCCCAAATACACCTTTTATCGCAACCGAAACAACTTCGGGCTTGCAGACAAGAGGTTATTATGATGCGGTTTCGGACACTATCAAAAAATGGCCCGTTAGTTGGGATAAAAAATTTGAAGGAGGAAATCCTGGAAATACCGTTTCAGCTTATGACCAAGTGCAGACACCTTGGGGCTCAACACATGAAGCAACTTGGAAAGTTATTAAAAAACACGATTTCTTGGCAGGAATGTACGTTTGGACAGGTTTCGATTATATTGGAGAACCAACGCCATACGAATGGCCTTCGGTAAGTTCGTATTTCGGAATTGTAGATTTAGCAGGTTTCCCGAAAGATGTTTATTATATGTACCAAAGTGAATGGACAGGTAAAACCGTTTTGCACATTTTTCCGCATTGGAACTGGAAAGCAGGACAAACTGTTGATGTTTGGGCTTATTACAACAAAGCCGATGAGGTTGAACTTTTCGTAAACGGAAAATCAGTTGGAAAAAGAAGCAAAAAAGGAGACGATTTACACGTAATGTGGAGAATTCCTTTTGAAGCAGGAACCTTAAAAGCAGTTTCTCGTAAAGATGGAAAAGTAGTTTTAGAAAAAGAAATCAAAACAGCTGGAAATCCTTCTCAATTAAAACTGACTGCCGACAGAAGTACCATCAAAGCAGACAAAAACGATTTGTCATTTATCACGGTTGATATTTTAGATGCCAATGGAACGATTGCACCAAATGCGAATAACGAAATTAATTTCTCTTTAAAAGGAAACGGAAAGATTGTAGGCGTTTGTAGCGGAGATCCGGTTAGCCACGAATCGTATAAAGGAAATAAACATACCGCTTTGGCTGGAAAATGTTTGGTTATTGTACAATCTGGAGATAAATCTGGAAGATTGGAATTAACAGCAAAAGCAAAGGGATTAAAACAATCCACAATTGTAATTACAACAGAATAATAAGTTATGATCTATCCTAACAGGTTTTCAAAACCTGTTAGGTATCAATAAATTTTTATTAAGATATAAATAAAACACCTGACAGGTTTCTAAAATCTGTTAGGATAAACTAACATCTAGATTATTAACCAATGAAAAACTCAAAACTAACCGCATTATTTTCTGCTCTTATGTTTGGATTTTTGGCAGTTCCAAATGCTAACGCTCAAATCCAAAATGCAGATGTGTTAAATGCTCCAATAGATATCAGTAAAGATTTTCAGAACTATCTGAATACTTTTTATTTTGCAGACGAACTAGCTTCTTTTGATCCTGCAACAGGAAAAGGAACCATTAAATATTTGAGATACAATTATAAAACACGTCAGGCTTTCAACAATATGATGATGAAACCAGATGTTGAAAAAGCAAACGAATTCCCAACAACAGAATATGCAGAATCTCCTGTTTTGCCATTCGAAATTCAATTTGTTTCAGATAGAACAGTTAGAATCAAAACGACTTCAGGACCACAATTTCATCCACAAAAAGAATCTCTAATGTTGGTTGATGGCGTTGCTCCAAATCATCCAGAATTATGGAAATATGCTAAAATCGAAGGCGGTCATAGTTACACCAGTAAACACGGAAAAGTGGAGATTTTGACAAAACCGTGGCACGTAAAAATCTACGATGAAAAAGGAAAACTACTGACAAGCACACTTCACGATACTGATTTTAAAAATACCTATACGCCAACACTTCCGTTTTCTTATGTTCGAAGAAACAGCGATTATTCAAGAAGTATGGGCGCGGCGTTCAGCTTAGAGCCAGACGAAAAAATATTTGGTTGCGGTGAGTCATTCACACAATTCAACAAACGCGGTTCAAAAGTAGTTTTATGGACGGATGACGCTAACGGAATCCAAAATGAAACCATGTATAAACCAATTCCGTTTTACATGAGCAGCCGCGGTTATGGAGTTTTCATGCACCATTCAACACCAATTACGGTTGACTTCGGAAAATATTTCTCAAGTGCTAACGAAATGTACATTGGAGACGACGAAGCCGATTTATTTTTCTTTATCGGAGAACCAAAAGACATTTTAGATCAATACACGAATTTGACAGGAAAAGCAGCCATGCCGCCACTTTGGTCTTTCGGTTTCTGGATGAGCAGAATCACTTATTTCTCTGAAAAAGAAGGAAGAGATGTTGCAAGAGATTTACGTAAATATAAAATTCCAACCGATGTTATTCACTTTGACACAGGCTGGTTTGATGTAGATTGGAGAAACAACTACGAGTTTGCAAAATCTCGTTTCCCAGATGCTACAAAAATGATGTCTGATTTAAAGAAAGACGGTTTCCAAGTTTGTCTTTGGCAATTGCCATATTTCACGCCAAAGAATACTTTGTTCCCTGAAATTATGGATAAAAACTTAGCGGTAAGAGACCGAAAAGGAAATCTTCCTTATGAAGATGCCGTTTTAGATTTCTCAAATCCAGAGACTATTTCTTGGTATCAAGGAAAATTGAAAAAGTTATTTGACGAAGGTGTAGCCGTTTTCAAAGTAGATTTTGGAGAAGCAGCACCACCAGACGGAATTTACCATTCTGGAAGAACAGGTTTCTATGAGCATAATTTATATCCATTACGCTACAATAAAGCGGTTGCAGAAATTACTCAGAAAGAAAAAGGATATACTTTAATCTGGGCAAGAAGTACTTGGGCAGGATCTCAGCGTTATCCTTTGCATTGGGGAGGAGATTCTGAAACTACAAACGGCGCAATGTCGGCAGAATTACGCGGCGGACTTTCATTAGGTCTTAGCGGATTCAGTTTTTGGAGTCATGATGTTGGAGGATTTGCAACTAAATCTCCAGAAAACATTTACAGAAGATGGACGCCATTCGGAATGTTTACTTCACACGTAAGAAGCCACGGAGAACCGCCTCGCGAACCTTGGTTATACAGCAAAGAATTCTTAGAAGGATTTAGAAAAGCTGATAATATGCGTTACGAATTGATGCCATATATCTATGCTCAGGCAAAAGAAAGTTCTCAAAAAGGATTACCAATGATGCGTGCTTTATTTGTTGAATATCCAAACGATCCGGGAGCTTGGTTGGTGGATAATGAATATTTATTTGGTTCAAGTATGTTGGTGGCACCGCTTTTTGAAGAAGTTGAAGAAAGAGACGTTTACCTTCCGGAAGGAACTTGGATTGATTATCAAACTAAAAAAGTATACCAATCAGGTTGGCATAAAATCAAAGCAGGTGAAGTGCCAATTGTAGTTTTGGTAAAAGAAGGAACGGCAATTCCGCACATCGGTTTAGCACAGTCTACAAAAGATATGGATTGGAGCAAATTGACATTGAAAGTGTATGCAAGCGATAAAACAACTTCGGCAACAGCCAAAGTATTTTTACCAGAAGGTGATGCAGTACAAGAAATAAAAGTGAACAAAAACGGAAACAATTTCGACGTAGCAGCAAATCCATTAAACGGAAAAACCACTTTTAAAACCGAGTGGATTAAATAAAAAAGTTAAACACAAATTACACGAATTACCACGAATTGAATTTGTGATAATTTGTGGAATTTGTGGTGAAAAAATAAAAATATTTAAACACATAGAAACATAGGTTTCATATTTGTGAATAAAGAAATTGGAAAGAAACTAGTTTCTAACACATAGAAAACTATGTGAATTTAAACAAGTGAAACGCCTTTTTTTAAAGACTCCAATGAGCTATGTTTCTATGTGTTAAAAAAATGCAACCACAAATTGCACAAATTATCACAAATTCAATTCGTGGAAATTAGTGAAATTCGTGGCAAAAAATAATTCCAAAAAACATGAAAAACTATCTAATTCTCCCAGCCGTATTGTTTTCAATAGCAGTTGGCTACAGTCAAAAAACGAAAAACGCTTACGAATTGGCATCGCCAAACGGACAAAATAAAATCAAATTTGAGCTTGTAAAAAACGCTCCAAAATATGCAGTTTCTCACGGAAAGACAGAAGTAATTTCTCCGTCAGATATGGGATTTGTATTAAAAGGAAACGAAGATTTAAGCACAAACTTTGAAATTAAAGGAGCTAAAACTTCTACGTTTGATGAAACTTGGGAACAAGTTTGGGGAGAAAAGAAAAACATCAGAAATCACTACAATCAATTGGTAGTTGATTTACAGCAAAAAACTGGAAACAAAAGAAAATTACAAATTCAATTTCGTGCTTTCGATGATGGAGTTGCTTTTAGATATGTTTATCCAAAACAAAATGTAAAAGACAGTATTTTCATTATGGATGAAAAAACAACTTTCAACTTAAAAGAAGACGGAAAAGCATGGTGGATTCCGGCAAATAGAGAAAACCGTGACGAATATCTTTTCAAAGATGCGCCGGTAAGTACTTTGGATACCGTTTTAACTCCATTAACAATCGAAAGCAAAAGTGGATTGGCTTTAAGTTTCCATGAAGCAAATCTGATCGATTTTGCAAGCATGACTTTGGTGAACAATAAAGGAACAGAATTAAAATCGGATCTAGTGCCTTGGCCTGACGGAGTAAAAGTTCGCGTAAAAGATACTTTCACTTCTTCTTGGAGAACACTTCAAATTGGAGAAAATCCAGGTGAATTGATCACTTCTTATTTGGTTTTAAACTTAAACGAACCAAACAAATTAAAGAATACAAACAGCTATTTCAAACCATACAAATATTTAGGAATTTGGTGGGGAATGCACATCGGGAAATATACTTTCTGGGAAAGCGACAAACAAGGTGCAACTACAAAACACGCTGAAGAATACATGGATTTTACAGCAAAAGAGGGTTTTCACCATTTATTGATCGAAGGTTGGAACAAAGGTTGGACACCAGGTTGGTATGAAAACCGTATGCACATGTTCAGCTTTACGAAAAGTGCTGACAATTTCGATTTAGAAAAAGTGGTTGAATATGGAAAGAAAAAGAATATCGAATTAATCGGTTACCACGAAACAGGTTCAAACTTGATCAACTATTTAAAAGAAGTTGATGAAGGTTTTGCTTTATACAAAAAATTAGGAATTCATACCGTAAAAATTGGTCACGTTGGTTCTAAACTGAACATGAAACAAATGCACTTTGGGCAGTTTGGAGTAAATTATTTCAGATACATTTTAGAAAAAGCGGCACAATACGATTTAGCCGTTTTATACCACGAATCAATTAAAGATACAGGAGAAAGAAGAACTTATCCAAACATGGTTTCGAGAGAAGCGGCTCGCGGACAAGAATATAACGCTTGGAGCGAAGGAAATCCACCAAACCATTTAAGCATTATTCCATTCACAAGATTACTTTCTGGACCAATGGATTTTACGCCTGGAATTTTTGATGTTGAGGTAAAACAAGGGTATCCAGGAAAAAGAATTCAAGGAACAGTTGGGCAGCAATTGGCATTGTATGTTACAATTTATTCTCCAATACAGATGTTGGCCGATCTTCCTGAAAATTACGAAGGAAAACCAGCTTTACAATTCTTAAAATATGTTCCGACTGATTGGGAAGACACTAAAATCTTAGAAGGAAAAATTGGCGAATACATCACAACAGCGAGAAAAGATAGAAACAGTGCTGATTGGTATTTGGGAACTTTGACCAATGAAAAACCAAGAAATGTTGAGGTTTCATTATCATTCTTAGATCCAAATGCGACTTACGAAGCACAGATTTATGTTGATGCTGAAGGAACAGATCAAAAACACAATCCGGAAGCAGTTGCAATTTCTAAGAAAACAGTAAAATCTACAGATTCTCTAAAATTGAATTTAGGCGGAGCTGGCGGTGGAGCAGTGAGATTTAAAAAATTGTAATTATTAATTTCTAAAACCCGACAAGTTTTCAAGACTTGTCGGGTTTGATAATGCAAAACAAGATTAAGTATCCTAACAGATTTTCAAAACCTGTTAGGTATTATAAAATATAACCCAAAAAATTAGTTCTTTTTCCAAAAAATGAAAAACAGTATTCTTTATATCTTTTTTCTTTTATCTGCTAATTTGATGTTATCACAGCAAAAGCAATATCCTTTTCAGAATCCTAATTTAGATACTGAAAAGCGTATTGATAATTTGCTGTCTTTGATGACGCTGGATGAAAAAGTTCAGGCTTTAAGTACAAATCCGTCAGTAAAAAGATTAGGTCTTATTGGTACAGGTCATGTAGAGGGATTACATGGATTGGCTTTGGGCGGACCAGGCGAATGGGGAGGTAAAAACAAGAAACCTTTAACAACAACCACTTTTCCTCAAGCGTATGGTTTAGGCGAAACTTGGGACGCTGAGCTTCTTCAAAAAGTAGCAAATGTAGAAGGTTATGAAACGCGTTATGCCCTACAAAAATACAATCGCGGCGGATTAGTCGTTCGCGCTCCAAATGCAGATATTGCTAGAGATCCGCGATGGGGACGTACCGAAGAAAGTTATGGAGAAGATGCCTTTTTTAACGGAACTATGACAGTTGCTTTTGTAAAAGGTTTGCAAGGAAATAACTCCAAATACTGGCAAACGGCTTCGTTGATGAAACATTTTTTGGCAAACAGCAATGAAGACGGAAGAACCTATACATCATCTGATTTTGATGAAAGACTTTGGAGAGAATATTATGCGCTTCCTTTCCAAATAGGAGTTGTTGAAGGAGGCTCACGTGCATATATGGCAGCGTATAACAAAGTAAATGGAATTCCTGCAATGGTGCATCCGATGCTTAAGAATATTACGCAGAAAGAATGGGGACAAAATGGTATTATTTGTACTGATGGAGGTGCTTTTAAACTGCTTCTTTCAGATCATAAATATTATGCAGATAAATATTTAGGTGCGGCGGCGGCAGTAAAAGCAGGAATTAATCAATTTTTGGATGAATATATAGATGGTATTTATGGCGCTCTTTCTAATGGATATTTGAAAGAAAAAGATCTTGATGAAGTTTTGCGTGGGAATTATCGAGTAATGATAAAACTTGGAATGCTTGATGCTTCAGAAGAAAATCCATATTCAAAAATCGGAAAAGATAAAGATACAATTGATCCTTGGAAAACAGAAGCGCACAAAAAAATCGCTTTGGAGGCAACTCAAAAATCTATTGTTTTATTGAAAAATGAAAATGGTTTTCTGCCTTTACAAAAAGAAAAAATAAAAACACTTGCCATAATTGGACCTCGTGCAGATGAAGTACTTTTGGATTGGTACAGCGGAACGCCTCCTTATGTTATTACACCTTTGGAAGGAATAAAAAATAAGTTGGGGAATAATATTGAAGTTTTATATGCAAAAAACAATATCGACGGAAAAGCAGCAGCAATCGCAAAAAAAGCAGATGTTGTAATTATGGTTGTTGGAAATCATCCTGTTTGTAATGCTGGTTGGGCAAATTGTCCTGTTCCAAGTGAAGGAAAAGAAGCTGTTGACCGCCAATCTCTAACTTTAGAACAAGAAGATTTGATTAAGGTAGTTTATCAGGCAAATCCGAAAACGGTGGTCGCATTAATCAGCAGTTTTCCTTATGCAATCAATTGGACTCAGGAAAATGTTCCAGCAATTGTGCATATGGCACAGAATAGTCAGGAAACAGGAACGGCGTTGGCAGATGTATTATTTGGAGATTATAATCCTGCGGGACGTTTAACGCAAACTTGGGTAAAAGATATTACCGATCTTCCAGAATTATTGGATTATAACATTCGAAACGGAAGAACATATATGTATTTCAAAAAGAAACCATTATATGCTTTTGGCCACGGATTAAGTTATACGACTTTCAAATACAATTCGATTGAAACGAGTTCTGAAACTATTTCGAAAAATGAAGAATTAAAAGTTACAGTTTCTGTCACAAATGCCGGAAATAAAGATGGCGATGAAGTAGTTCAGCTTTACGTAAAACAATTAGAATCTAAAGTAGAACGACCAGAAAAAGAATTGAAAGCGTTTAAGAGAGTTTTCTTTAAAGCTGGAGAAACCAAAAGTGTTGATTTGATTGTAAAAGCAAAAGATTTAGAATATTGGAATACAGCAAAGCAAGTATTCGAACTTGAAAAAAATACAATCGAAATTCAGGTAGGGAATTCTTCGGATAATATACTTCTGAAAAAGAAAATTTCAGCTAAATAATTGTAAAAGAATAAAATTTAAACATGAAAAAAAGCCTAGTAATACTATTCGTTTTTGTCGGTTTGGCGAGCTTTAAATCATTTGCACAAACAACAAAAGCCGGTTCTCAAAACAGAATTATAAAAGTAGATTTTAATAAAACTGCAGGAAAATTAAATACCATGTTCAAAGAATGCATCGGTGCGGGAAGAGCAAACGAAGGTCTTCGTGCAGATTGGCAACAGCAATTGGCATTGGTTAAAAAAGAATGTGATTTTAAATACATCCGTTTTCATGGTTTATTGACTGATGATATGGCAGTGTATCGTGAAGACGAAAAAGGAAATCCAGAATACAATTATCAATATGTAGACGTTTTGTTCGATTTTATTGTAAGTCTGAAAATGAAACCGTTTGTAGAATTAGGGTTTATGCCGAATGCTTTGGCAAGCGGAAAAGAAACTATTTTTTGGTGGAAAGGAAACGTAACGCCTCCAAAAGATTATAAAAAATGGGAAGATTTAGTTCGAAATTTAACCCAGCATTTCAAAGAACGTTACGGAGATGAAGAAGTAAAAACGTGGTATTTTGAAGTTTGGAACGAACCGAATTTATCGCCAGGATTTTGGAGCAGCACTCAGGCAGAATATTATAAATTATACGATTATGCCGTTCGCGGTGTAAAAGCGGTAAATCCTGCTTATAGAGTTGGCGGACCAGCAACAGCAGGTTCTGCATGGGTTGCTGAAACAATTGATTTTTGTGCCAAAAATAATCTGCCAATCGATTTTGTTTCGACACATACTTATGGAGTGAAACATGGATATCTAGATGAATTCGGAACTTCGGGAACGATTTTAAATCAGGACGAATGGAGTGTAAGCGGAGAAATTATCAATTCTAGAAAATTAATTAAGGAGTCAGCTAAACCGAATTTAGAATTACATTATACAGAATGGAGTTCATCTTACACACCTGCAGATCCAATTCACGACAGTTATCATTCGGCAGCGTATATTTTACAAAAATTAAAACAAGTTGGTAATGCTGCAAACTCAATGTCATATTGGGTTTTTACGGATATTTTTGAAGAAGCTGGGCCAAGATTCACCCCTTTTCACGGTGGTTTCGGATTATTGAATACGCAGGGAATTAAAAAGCCAGCTTATTTCTCTTATTATTTAATGAATAAATTGGGAGAAACAGAACTTCAAAATTCAGATAAAGCTTCTTGGACTTCGAAAAATGCAAAAGGTGATGTACAAGTTCTATTGTGGGATTTTACAAATACGCATCCAGGCGATAAAGAATTGAATCAAACGTATTACATAAAAGACCTTCCATCAAAAGAAAAAGGAAAAGTCAAAATTGAAGTTGACGGAATGCAGAAAGGAAAATACCTTTTGGAAATTTACAAAGTGGGTTATAAAGTAAATGACGCTTACGCGGATTATCTGGCGATGAATAAACCAAGTCAGTTAACACGTGAGCAAGTCAATTCGATAAAAGAAAAAAATAACGGCGCGCCAATTGCAACAGAAAAAATTACAATTGACGCACAAGGAATGTTCAGCAAGGAATTCAAAATCAATGAAAATGATGTTGTAATGCTGAATTTGATTAAACAATAATTTTAGATAAAACCACAAACATAAAAATAGTATTAACTGGATTTAAAGATGACGTGTGAGGAATCAAAGATCTTTAAATTCAAAAACACCTAACTATCTATGAAAAACAAAATGATATACCTTTCAGCAGCTTTGGTTTTTGCATTATTTACTTCTTGTAAAAATGATGCGCAGACTTTGGCTTCAAATTCGGAGCAGACCGAAGAATACGTTGGAAAAGAAATAGGTACAGAACATGATGCAGAAATCGACAAACTGATTTCGCAAATGACATTAGAAGAAAAAATCGGAATGCTTCACGGAAACAGCATGTTTGCAAATGCAGGTGTAAAACGTTTAGGAATTCCAGAATTAAAAATGGCCGATGGTCCGTTGGGAGTTCGTGAGGAAATTTCAAGAGACAATTGGGCTCCAGCAGGATGGACAAACGATTTTGCGACCTATTATCCTGCGGGAGGCGCTCTAGCAGCAACTTGGAATGCAGAGATGGCGCATACTTTCGGAACCAGTTTAGGAGAAGAACTACGTGCAAGAGATAAAGACATGTTACTTTCGCCAGCCATCAATATGGTGAGAACACCGCTTGGAGGAAGAACGTACGAATACATGTCGGAAGATCCATTTTTAAATAAAAAAATTGCTGTGCCTTTGGTTGTTGGTTTACAGGAGAAAGATGTAATGGCGTGTGTTAAACACTATGCAGCAAACAATCAGGAAACAAATCGTGATTTTGTCGATGTACAAATTGATGAGCGTACACTTCGCGAAATTTATCTTCCAGCTTTTGAGGCGACTGTAAAAGAAGGAAAAGCATACAGCATAATGGGCGCTTACAATAAATTCAGAGGCGAATATTTATGTGAAAACGATTATATGCTGAACAAAATCCTTCGTGACGAATGGGGATTTAAAGGCGTTGTAGTTTCAGACTGGGCTGCGGTGCATTCTACAGCAAAATCTTTGAAAAGCGGTTTAGATATTGAAATGGGAACTCCAAAACCTTTCAATGAATTTTTCTTGGCAGATAAATTAATTGCAGCCGTTAAATCTGGAGAAGTTTCAGAAAAAGAAATTGATCTTCACGTAAAACGTATTTTACGTGGTTTATTCCATATTAAAGCAATGGGCGGAGGTGAACGTGCAAAAGGAAGCATCGCAACCGAAGCACATTACCAAGACGCTTACAAAATTGCTGCTGAAGCAATTGTATTATTGAAAAACGAAAACAATGCATTGCCATTAAAATTAGACGGAGTTAAATCTATCGCGGTTATTGGAAACAACGCAACAAAGAAAAATGCGCTTGGCGGATTTGGAGCTGGTGTAAAAACAAAAAGAGAAGTTACGCCTCTGGAAGGTCTTAAAAACAGACTTCCTTCTTCAGTTAAAATCAATTATGCTGAAGGATATTTAGAGCGTTACGATAAAAAGAACAGAGGAAATTTAGGAAATATCACGGCTAATGGTCCAGTTACAATTGATGAACTAGATCCAGCAAAAGTTCAAGAAGCTGTTGATGCGGCTAAAAACTCAGATGTTGCGATCATTTTTGCAGGTTCTAACCGTGATTACGAAACAGAAGCTTCAGACCGTAGAGATTTACACTTGCCTTTCGGACAAGAAGAATTAATTAAAAAAGTAATTGAAGCTAATCCAAAAAC
Organism: Flavobacterium sp. SH_e; assembly: GCF_025717045.1. Classification (GTDB taxonomy): domain Bacteria; phylum Bacteroidota; class Bacteroidia; order Flavobacteriales; family Flavobacteriaceae; genus Flavobacterium. Next base: position 195,894 of record NZ_JAOVZN010000007.1, on the reverse strand, counting down.
AATTGTAGTTTTTGTTGCTGGTGCTCCGTTTGATATTAATGAAGTAAGCAAAAAATCTTCTGCTTTAGTTTGGAGCTGGTTCAACGGTTCTGAAGGTGGAAATGCTTTGGCTGATGTTATTTTAGGAAAAGTAAATCCGTCGGGAAAATTACCTTGGACAATGCCAGTTACTTTAAAAGATTCTCCGGCGCATGCCACAAACAGTTTCCCTGGAGACAAAACGGTAAATTATGCAGAAGGACTTTTGATCGGATACCGATGGTTTGATACTAAAAATGTTGCACCGTTATATCCTTTTGGTTACGGATTATCATACACTAATTTTGCTTTTGGGAATGCAAAAACTAATAAAACAGATTACGCTTTAACAGATGTGATTGAAGTTTCTTTAGAGGTTAAAAATGTGGGGAATGTTGATGGTAAAGAAGTAGTACAATTATATGCTTCAAAGTCTGATTCTAAAATTACACGTGCAGCACAAGAATTAAAAGGTTTCAAAAAAGTTGCTGTTAAAGCTGGAGGTTCAGAAAATGTAACCATTAAAGTTCCAGTAAAAGAATTGGCATATTATGATGTTGCTGCTAAAAAATGGACAGTTGAACCAGGGAAATATACTTTGAATATAGGAAACTCTTCAAGAGATTTAAAATTCAAAATTGATGTAACAATTAAATAAAACTTGTTACTGCTATAAAGTAACCAAACTCTCAACGCCAGCCCATAAAAAGCTGGCGTTGATTTTAAAAACTTACACTTAACTTAAACCAAACCAAATGAAAAAAACAATCAAGGATTATCTTTTATCTTTTATTCTCTGCTTTGCTTTTTTAGGAGTTTCAGCTTGCAGCTCAGATAAAGAAGAAAATCCGCCAGCTATAAAAACGCTTTCTTCTACTACAAGCAAAATTGATTTTGAAAGCAAAGAAAATACAATTGAAATAACGATTAATTCTAATGGTGTCACTTGGACTTTGAGTAATTCTGCTAGTTGGATAAAATTAAGTCAGACTACTGGAACATCGGGACAAACTGTGGTAAAAATTACTGCTTTAGAAAATACGACTACAGATCTTCGAAATGCAGTGATTACGTTAAGTGGAGGTGAACTTGCCTCAGAAGCAATTTCAGTTTCACAGGCAGCAGGAAGTTTATACCCAAGTTACAACACTAACCCAATTGCGGCTGATGCATCTGGAATGGGAAGTTCGGCGGTTGAATTGGCAGCAAAAATTAAATTAGGCTGGAATATTGGAAATACATTAGAAGCAACTGGAGGCGAAACCTCATGGGGAAATCCAAAAGTGACTAAAGCTTTAATTGATGCTGTAAAAGCAAACGGATTTAATGCAATTAGAATTCCGTGTTCTTGGAATCAGAATTTAGAAAATACTGCAACAGCAAAAATCAAAGTTGATTGGTTGAACCGAGTGAAAGAAGTGGTTCAATATTGCGTTGATAACGATATGTATGTTGTAGTAAACATTCACTGGGACGGCGGTTGGCTGGAAAACAATATTACTGAAGCTAAAAAAGACGAAAACAATGCGAAACAAAAAGCTTTTTGGGAACAAATCGCAACACATTTAAGAGGTTTCGACGAACATTTACTTTTCGCGAGCGCCAACGAACCTGCGGTTGAAGATGCTACGCAAATGGCAGTTTTAACTTCGTATCACCAAACTTTTATTGATGCAGTTCGTTCAACTGGAGGAAAAAATGCAACGCGTGTTTTGGTCGTTCAAGGTCCAACAACAGATATTGAAAAAACAAACAAATTAATGACTACATTGCCAGTAGATAAAGTAACGGGCAGAATGATGGTCGAAGTTCATTATTATTCTCCTTGGAATTTTGCTGGTTTAACCAAAGATGAAACTTGGGGTAAAATGTTCTATTATTGGGGTGCAGGATTTCATTCTACAACCGATACAGAACGAAATGCAACTTGGGGAGAAGAAGCCGATTTAGAGAAAAGCTTTAAATTAATGAAAACTCAATTTGTAGATAAAGGAATTCCCGTTTTATTGGGAGAATTTGGTGCAATCCGTAGAACAACTTTAACGGGAGATGCGCTTACATTACATTTAAATTCAAGAGCGTATTATTTAAAAACGGTCGTAAAAACAGCAAAAGCAAACGGATTATTACCTTTTTATTGGGATGAAGGAAGCGTAGGAAATAACGGTTTTGGAATTATAAATAGAAGCAATAATACCGTTTTCGATACACAAGCTTTAAACGCTTTAATAGACGGATTAAAGTGAAAAAATTAGTTTAAACCATATAAGTGATATAAGATATTTTAAGTTTTTACTTAGAGATGTGCTTAATTTTACTTATATCACTTATATGGTTCAAAAAATATTTAAATTAAAAAAATGAAAAAGAGTGTAATATTTATTTTTCTGTTAATTAGCGTTTTAGCTAATGCTAATGTGAGAATGCCTTTAATATTCTCTGACGGAATGGTTTTGCAAAGAGACAAACAAATTCCGATTTGGGGTTTTGCTGACGCGAATGAAAATGTAGAAATTCATTTCAACAAACAAATCAAGAAAACAACAGCCGATAAAAATGGAAAATGGACGGTAAATTTAAATGCTGAAAAAGCAGGCGGACCATTCGAATTGATCGTAATCGGAAAAAATAAAATTACGATCAAAAATGTTTTGGTTGGAGAAGTTTGGATTTGCAGCGGACAATCGAACATGGAATTTCAGGTTTTCAAAACTATGAATTCTGAAAAAGAAATCAACAGTGCAGATTTTCCAATGATTCGTCATTTTGGTGTTGCGCAAGATTTAAGCGGAACTCCAAAAGAAGATTTAAAGCAAGGAAAATGGGAAGTAGCCAACAAAGAAAATGTAGGCAACTTTACAGCAGTTGGATATTATTTCGCTAGAAAACTATATTCAGAATTAAAAATTCCAATCGGAATCATTAATACTTCTTGGGGCGGAACGAATGTAGAAACTTGGACAAGCCGTGAAGCATTCGAAAAAAGCGACGAATTTAAATCGATGATTGCAAATGTTCCAACGGTTGACATTAATGCCATTTTTGAAACCTATAAAAAATCGGTTTTAGACAATTTGAAAAAAGTGCAAGGATTTGATGTTTCAATGGAAAACGAAGAGCAATTCAAAAACGCAAATTTTCAGGATAAAAACTGGCCGGAAATAAAAATACCTTCACTTTGGGAAAACCAACAAATCGGAAACATTGACGGAATTGTCTGGATGAGAAAAACTATTGTTTTAACAGCAGAACAAGCCAAAAAAGAAGCCGTGTTACATTTAGCAAAAGTTGATGACGAAGACAAAACGTATGTAAATGGTGTTGAAGTTGGAACTAACAATCTTTGGGACGCTAAAAGAGTTTACAAAATTCCAGCCAATGTCTTAAAAGAAGGAATAAATGTAATCGCGGTAAGAATTACAGATTACAGTGGCGGCGGTGGAATCTACGGAGATCCAGAAGATCTTAAAATTGATTTTAAAGATTCAAATTTACCGCTTGAAGGACTTTGGAAATTCAACGTTATCAAAGTAAGAATTGAAGTTTCGCCAAACAGTTATCCGTCATTATTGTACAATGCCATGGTAAATCCTTTGGTTCCTTATGCTATTCAAGGTGCTTTATGGTATCAGGGCGAGGCGAATGTTTGGAGAGCAGCAGAATACAAAAAATCATTTCCGTTGATGATCAACGATTGGAGAACGAAATTCAAACAAGGAAATTTCCCTTTTTATTTCGTTCAGTTGTCGACTTTTGATGAATTTGGTGGAAATAGCCAAAAAGGAAGCCGTTGGGCAGAACTTCGCGAAGCACAATCTGAAACTTTAAAACTGCCAAACACTGGAATGGCTGTTACAACAGATATCGGAAACGCAAAAGACATTCACCCAACCAACAAACAAGACATTGGTTTGCGCTTGGCAGCGATTGCAATGAACAATATTTACGGCAAAAAACAAGTTCATAGCGGACCAACTTATAAATCTCAAGAAATAAAAGGAAACCAAATTATCCTAACTTTCGATAACATCGGCAAAGGATTATCGACGCCAAATAATGATGAATTAAAAGGCTTCGAAATTGCTGGTTCAGACAAAGTTTTTCATTCCGCGAAAGCGATAATCAAAGACAACAAAATAATTGTTTCAAGCGACAAAGTTCAAAATCCCGTAGCAGTGCATTACGGCTGGGCAGATGACGATACGGCTATTAATCTTTTCAACAAAGAAAAATTTCCAGCGTCACCATTTAGAACTGATAATTGGGAAATGATTACGGCGAATGAGAAATATAGTGTAAGTAAATAATTTTTGAGCGTGACCGCATCCCGATAAGTGGGCAATCTCATTGAAGTTTTTTATCCTAACAGGTTTTCAAAACCTGTTAGGTATCAAATAGATTTTTATTAGTTTTAGATATTCAATATATACCTAACAGGTTTTGAAAACCTGTTAGGATAAGATAACCAAATATGATTAGAAAAACATTTTTCATCTTACTTCTCACCTCTTGTTACACAAACATTTCGGCACAATCCAAAAATGTTTTATGGTATAAACAACCCGCAGAATTCTTTGAGGAAAGCTTAGTTTTAGGAAACGGAAAAATGGGAGCAACCGTTTTTGGAGGAGCCAATTCGGATAAAATTTATCTGAATGACATTACGCTTTGGTCAGGCGAACCCGTGAATGCGAATATGAGTCCGGAAGCTTATAAAAACATTCCCGCAATTCGTGAAGCTTTACAAAAAGAAAACTACAAACTGGCCGAAGAACTCAATAAAAAAGTTCAGGGAAAAAATTCCGAATCGTATGCGCCTTTAGGAACATTGGAAATCAATAATTCTGAAAAAGGAAAAGCAGTAAATTACCGTCGTGAATTGGATCTTTCGAATGCCATTTCTAAAGTAAGTTACGAAATGGCGGGGATAAAATATACGCGAGAATATTTCGTATCGGCTCTAGATAAAGTTATGATTATCAAATTAACAGCCGATCAAAAAGGGGCTTTAAATTTTGATATTAATTTAAAAAGTCTTTTGCAGTCAAATGTTGAAGTGCGAAATAATATTTTGGTATTAAGAGGTTCTGCACCAATTCATGAGAATGCAGGATATAGCGTTCCCCAAAAATATCTGAGTTTAAAAGATAGAGGAACAAGATTTACAGGTTTAGTACAAATCAAAAAAACCGACGGGAAAATCACGAGTTCAAGAGAATCATTGACTTTAACAGATGCAACCGAAGCAATTATTTTTGTTTCTGTCGCAACAAGTTTTAACGGTTTTGACAAAAATCCAGCATCAGAAGGTTTAGATGATGTTTCAATTGCTTTGCAAAATCTGAATAACGCCTACGCAAAACCATTCGATAAATTAAAAGAATCTCACATTGCCGATTATCAAAAATTTTTCAATCGTGTTACTTTAGATTTAGGAAAAACAACCGCTCCAGATTTACCGACAGACGAGCGTTTATTGCGTTATGCTGACGGAAAAGAAGATAAGAACCTAGAAATTCTATATTTCAATTTTGGACGCTATTTATTAATAAGTTCGTCAAGAACTTTAGGCGTTCCTGCCAATTTACAAGGACTTTGGAATCCGCATTTAAGCCCGCCTTGGAGCAGTAATTATACGATGAATATCAACTTGGAAGAAAATTATTGGCTGGCAGAAAACACCAATCTTTCAGAAATGCATTCCTCACTTTTGAGCTTCATTAAAAATCTTTCGGTAACAGGAAAAGTTACAGCCAAAACTTTTTACGGAGTAGATAAAGGCTGGGCTGCGGCGCACAATTCGGACATTTGGGCAATGACCAATCCGGTTGGACAATTTGGAAAAGAAGATCCAATGTGGGCGTGCTGGCCAATGGCACAAGCATGGTTGAGCACACACATCTGGGAACATTATACTTTTACGCAAGATTTAGCTTATTTAAAAAAAGAAGGTTATCCTTTAATGAAAGGTGCTGCCGAATTTTGTTTAGGATGGCTTGTAACCGATAAAAATGGAAATTTAATTACTTCGCCATCGACTTCGCCAGAAAATCAATATAAATTGTCAGATGGTTTTGTTGGTGCAACATTATACGGAGGAACTGCCGATTTAGCTATGATCCGCGAATGTTTTGATAAAACAATTAAAGCTTCAAAAGTATTAAATACAGATGCTGATTTCAGAAAAAAACTGGAAACAGCACTTTCAAAATTGTATCCATATCAAATTGGTAAAAAAGGAAATCTTCAAGAATGGTATTTTGATTGGGAAGATAATGACCCAAAACACCGTCATCAATCACATTTATTTGGACTTTTCCCTGGTGATCATATTACGCCATTAAAAACGCCCGATTTAGCGGAAGCTTCAAAGAAAACATTAGAAATAAAAGGAGACGAAACCACAGGATGGTCAAAAGGCTGGAGAATCAATCTTTGGGCAAGACTTTGGGACGGAAATCGTGCTTATAAAATGTATCGTGAATTATTACGCTACGTAGACCCTGACGGAAAGAAAACAGAAAAGCCAAGAAGAGGAGGAGGAACGTATCCGAATTTATTCGATGCCCATCCACCATTTCAAATTGATGGGAATTTTGGAGGCGCAGCAGCTGTTGCTGAAATGTTGGTTCAATCTGATGAAAACGAAACCCGATTACTTCCAGCTTTACCAGACGCTTGGTCAGAAGGTTCTGTAAAAGGAATTTGCGCCAGAGGTGGTTTTGAAATTGAAATGAATTGGAACGATAAAATCGTTCAGCAAATAACAATTTCTTCTAAAATTGGAGGGAAGACAACTTTGATTTATGGTGACAATAAACGAGAAGTTGAATTGAAAAAGGGAGAAAAAAAGATTCTGCAACTTTGGATTAAAGAGAAAAAATAAATTATTTAAACGCGACAAGTTTTTGAAACCTGTTGGGTTTCTTTTTTATGCAAGCTTCGGAGAAGCGAAATATTTATAGAATAAAATAGATATTTACAATATAAAGCTCCAGCGGAGCGACATATAAATTATTTACAATTCAAATATTTCGCTCCGTTGGAGCTCTTTACATTCGGACGGTTTAATTTCTATAAATATATCGCCTCGCCGAGGCTTTCTAATTAAATAAACCCGACAGGTTTTTGAAACCTGTCGGGTTTATTTATTTGTAAATGAGAGGCTTCAACTTCATTCAGTCTAACAAAATGAATTATTCCTTGTTTGTAGTTTGTTCTTTTTCTTCTGGTTTTTCAGAATGTTCTTTTTTAAAAGTTTCGTACCATTTTTCAATCGACGGATAAACAAAAGCAGCCACTTTTTTCACTGGATTATAAAAAATAGATTTATCCAAAGTTTCTTGTTTGGCAAAAGTATTGTTGAAATTTATTTTTTCGAACAAAGCGATAAAAATACTTAAAATCAGAATGGTTTTTAAAACCCTGAAAAATCCACCTCCAAGTTTATTCATCCAACCTAACATAGCAAAATCCGCAATTCCGGTTAAAATTTTGGCTAAGAAATAAACGCCAATGACAACTAGAATAAAAGTTAAGATAAAAGCCGTTATTTGAATATTGGTAGGATTCCAAGAAACATGTTTTGAAATCATTTCGGTCATTAATGAAGAAAATTTAATCGCAAGATAAATTCCTAATAGCAAAGAAATGAAAGAAGCAACTTCTACAAAAAGTCCGTTTTTAATGCCTTTATATAAACTATAACACAAAAGTGCACCTACGATAATATCAAAAAAACTCATGTTTTGGTTTGGTGTTTAATGAGGCGCAAAGATAGGTTTTTTTGAGGTTCAAAGATTCAGAGTGGCGAAGGTTCGGAGGTTTTTTGTAGCACTCTTTTGGTATACGTTTATTTTTTTAGGTGCAATGTATTGAACTATGTATCTTTGCAAATCAAAATTTAGAATATAGATTGCGATTCTGCCCCCTTCAGAATAGATTTTTAAATCAGCAATCTAAAATCTACAATCAAAAATCATAAATTAAATGTCTAGAGATACACAATTAAAAGAGCGATGGGAAAAGCTCGTAGATATGCTTTCCAATCAGTTTTCGCAAGGCGAAGATTTAGATTTGGATGCCATAATTTACCTAATCGGAGTTCAGGAATATGGAAAAGTGCACCGTCAATATAAAAAAGACGAAAAACTGAATTTAATGCACATTGCAATTTGCAGATTGTTAGAACCATACGGATTTTACGAATTCGAATATTTCGACGATGAAGGTTGGCCTCATTACAAAGTAAAAGAAAATTTACCGCCGTTAAAAGCAGGTGAACAATCGGTTTTAATGAAAGAAGCGATTGTAAATTATTTTTTAGAACGAAAACTTATTGAGTAAATTTTAGTCTCAGTCTCAGTGACAGTTAGCATAATTATTGGGTTGAAAACTTAAAACTGCAACTGTGACTAAAGACTTTCAACTAAAAATACTAAATTTGTATTCTCAGAACTGAATGAAAATGATAGATAAGATAAAACAACATATAGAGGAAGCCAAAGCCTTTAATGAAAAAAACAAAGAATCTTTAGAACAATTTCGTATTAAATATTTGGGTAGTAAAGGTTTGTTGAAAGAACTTTTTACTGAATTTAAAAATATTCCAAACGACCAGAAAAAAGACTTTGGACAAGTTATAAATACTTTAAAAGCCGTTGCTGAAGAGAAAGTAAGAGTTATTCAGGAAGAACTTGAAAGCAAAGAAGAATCTAAAGGCATTTTTGGTGATTTAACACGTTCAGCAGAACCAGTAATTATTGGTTCTCGCCATCCTATTTCTATCGTTAAAAATCAGATTATAGATATTTTTGCTAATATCGGATTCAACGTATCTGAAGGTCCAGAAATCGAAGACGACTGGCATAACTTTACGGCATTGAATTTACCAGAATATCACCCAGCGCGTGATATGCAGGATACATTTTTCATTCAGACAAATCCAGATGTTTTATTGCGTACGCATACATCGTCGGTTCAGGTTCGTTATATGGAAAATCATAAACCGCCAATCCGTACGATTTCTCCGGGACGTGTTTTCCGTAACGAAGCAATTTCATCTCGTTCGCACTGTATTTTCCATCAAGTGGAAGGATTGTACATTGACAAAGATGTTTCTTTCGCTGATTTGAAGCAGACATTACTTTATTTCACAAAAGAAATGTTCGGAAAATCTAAGATTCGTCTTCGTCCGTCATATTTCCCATTTACAGAGCCAAGTGCTGAAATTGATATTTATTGGGGACTAAAAACAGAAACTGATTACAGAATCACAAAAGGAACAGGCTGGTTAGAAATTGGAGGCTGCGGAATGGTAGATCCAAATGTTCTTAAAAACTGCGATATCAATCCAGATGAATACAACGGATTTGCTTTCGGAATGGGAGTAGAGCGTATTGCAATGCTTTTATACCAAATTGGAGATATTAGAATGTTTTATGAAAACGATGTTCGTTTCTTAGAGCAGTTTAAAGCAAATATTTAAAAATAAAGTTATTAGTAAATAGTGATTAGTGAGAAGCTTTCTTTCTAATCACTATTTACTTTTTACTAATTGCTATATTATGAAAAAAGATATAATAATTCCAGAAGTAGAAAACGTATTTCTTGCCGCAGTGCAGGAATGGAGCGACGATTTTATGAAAAAAGTGTGGTACGCTTATTTAGTTAATGACAGCGATTTTAATTTAGACAGCGTTATGGTAGTTTCAAAAGCTTTTGGAACTATTGACGGCGAAATGAAAAAAACATCAATTCTGCGTCATGCTTTTGTTGAGGTTCCATCTGTTTCTGTTGTAAAAATAGAATTGGTAGAAAAAAGCCTTTTAGTGCTAAATAATGAGTTTATGGTAACTTTCTTCATCGGAAATACTTTGTACGACAAGAAGTTCATTTTTAAAGCCAATTCGCTTGACGAAAATAAAACGGAAGAAGTGCCAATTTTGTTTGTTGAAGGGATTATGGTGAAGTAGAGTTTTAAAGAAGCAAGAAGCAAGAGAAAAGACTATATTAAGACTAAAATAGAATAAAGAAGAAAGAGCCAAGACTGAAATTCAGTTTGGCTCTTTTTTTATTTTTAAGATAAGTCTTGCTTCTTGCCTCTTTCTTCTTTTCACTCTAAAAATCTAATCCAAAGACTCAGTCAATTTCTTGAAAACCGTTTTAGCATCTTTTCCTTCGTAAAGAACAGCATAAACAGCATCGATAATTGGCGTTTTGGCACCGTAGCCTTGATTTAGTTTATAAGCACTTTTTGTTGCATAATAACCTTCGGCAACCATACTCATTTCCATCATGGCACTTTTTACGGTATAACCTTTTCCGATCATATTTCCGAACATTCTATTTCTAGAGAAAACTGAATATCCTGTAACTAACAAATCGCCTAGATAAGCCGAATCATTGATATTACGTTTCATTTTATGCACTTTTCTGATGAATTTCTTCATTTCGCGAATTGCATTACTCATTAAAACAGATTGGAAGTTGTCGCCATAACCTAAACCATGTGCAATTCCGGCAGCAATAGAGTAAATGTTTTTTAGCATTGCCGCATATTCAGTTCCGATAATATCATCTGAAATTTTGGCTTTAATATAATTTCCAGAAAGTGTTTTAGCCACAGTTTTAGCTTTATCAGGATCACCGCAAGCAATTGTCAAATAAGAAAGTCTTTCTAAAGCAACTTCTTCTGCGTGGCACGGACCTGTAATTACTCCAATATTGTAATATGGAATGTCGTATTGAATATGGAAATGTTCGCCAACAATTAAACTAGTTTCAGGAACAATTCCTTTAATAGCAGAAAAAATTATTTTATCTGATAAAGAAACCGTCATGTTTTTTAATTCAGCATCTAAGAAAGCAGATGGAATTGCAAAAATGATATAATCTGCATATTCTATCGCTTCATTTATATTGTTGGTTAATTTGAGTTTTTTGGTGTCAAATTCAACAGAACTTAAGTAGTTCGGATTGTGTTTGAATTTCTCGATATGCTCGATAGCGGCATCATTGCGCATGTACCACGAAATTTCAGAAAGATTTACACATAACATTTTTGCAATTGCCGTTGCCCAGCTTCCTCCACCAATCACTGCAAATTTTAAATTTTCGCTCATTATTTTAATAATTTAAAACAAAAGTACTTAATAATGTGCTAATAAAGCAAAATCTGATTTAAGAAATTTTGAAAAGCCACTTTAATAGTAATGAGTTTCAAGAAGTTTAAGTTTAAAAATATTTTTTTAAAACTGCACAATAAAATAAATCGCTATACGTTATAACAATTTATAAATTAGAATTTTAATGAATTTAGAAAAAATTGAGTTAGTTAGTTTTGTTTTAGTATTTTGAAAAGGCGTTCCTAAACTTGTTAAGAACGCCTTTTTTAGTTTTCAGTCGCAGTCGCAGTTTTCAGTGATTTGCAAAACTGAAAACTGGCACTGAATACTGTGACTAGTATGAAAGCTCCACAATTGATCTTACTTTGTCTAAAGTCACTAATTGATTTTCTCCTAAACCTTTCCAGCCTCTCTCTTCAAAACGATTTACGATAAAATCGGCTGTGTTAGAATAATCTTCTGTGTATTGAGAAAGTTTAGTGTCCATTCCCATTTTATGGAAAAATTCAACAGTTTTGTTGATCGCTTCTTTTGCCACTTCTTCGTCAGAACCATTTAAGTTAAAGATTCTTCTTCCGTATTGCGCTAATTTTTCCTTTTTAGTTTCAAACATTACATGGTATAAACTTGGACCAATAATCGCCAAAGTTCTTGCATGATCAATTTCGTAAAGTGCTGTCAATTCGTGACCAATCATATGAGTGGCCCAGTCACTTGGAACACCTTTTTGGATTAATCCGTTTAAAGCCATTGTACAGCTCCACATAAAATTAGAAGCCAAAGTATAATCGGTTGGATTTTCTACAATTCCAGGGCCAACTTCAATTAAAGTCTGAAGAACACCTTCGGCAATCCTGTCTTGAAGAAAAGCATCAGTAGGATACGTTAAATATTGTTCCATAACGTGTGTGTAAGCATCTACAACACCATTTTCGATTTGTCTTTTTGGTAAAGACGAAATTACTGTTGGATCACAGATTGAAAATTGTGGAAATAATGCGCTTCCGCCAGAAGATAATTTTTCCTGAGTAGCTTCAATCGTTACTACATATCCAGAATTCATTTCGCTTCCCGTTGCTGGAAGAGTCAAAACAGTTCCAAATGGCATTGCATTTTCTTTAATCAAAATACGTTTCTGCAAAATGTCAATCGGATTTCCTTCAAAATGAACAGCGCCCGAAATAAATTTCACGCCATCAATTACAGATCCGCCGCCAACTGCCAAAATAAAATCTATTTTTTCTGCTTTGATCACATCAACCGCTTTCATTAAAGTTTCAAATCTCGGATTTGGCTCAATTCCGCCAAATTCTACAATTTCAAAACCTTTAAGGTTGTTGATTACTTGATCGTAAATTCCGTTTTTAAAGATACTTCCGCCTCCATAAGCCAAAAGCACTTTTGCGTCTTTTGGAACTAAAGTCGAAAGTTTTTCAATTTGTCCTTTTCCGAAAACTAAGTTTGTCGGATTGTATAATTCAAAGTTTAGCATTTTTTTGAGTTTCTAAGATGCTAAGATTCTAAGGGACTAAGTTTTTCTAACCAGTATTCTCAGAATAATAGCATCGGGTTGATTTATTATTAATAAAAGTCAAGTTGTTAAAATCCTAGAATCTCAGTAACTTAGTACCGATAGCTATCGGGATAATATCTTTACTTTAATTCCTGTAATAATTTCCCCGCCACCAATTTAGACGAAGCTGGGTTTTGTCCTGTAATTAAAAGTCCGTCTTGAACTGCGTACGGTTGCCAGTTTGGACCTTTAGAAAAAATTCCTCCGTTTGATGCCAAAGCGTCTTCCAATAAAAACGGAACTACTTTAGTTAATCCAACAGCTTCTTCTTCCTCATTTGTAAAACTAGTTATTTTTTTGCCTTTTACTAAATATTCCCCTTTTACTTTTACGTTTTTCAAAACTGCAGGCGCGTGACAAACAAAAGCTACAGGTTTATTGTGCGTGTAAAAAGATTCGATTAAAGCGATTGAACTTTTATCTTCAACTAAATCCCAAAGCGGACCGTGACCTCCCGGATAAAATACAGCGTCGTAATCTTTTTGGTTAACTGTAGAAAGTTTCAAAGTGTTTTTTAGTTTTTCCTGTAAAACTTTATCGGCATCAAAACGTTTTGTGTCTTCAGTAGCCGAAGCTGGATCGGCACTTTTTGGATCAATTGGCGGCTGACCTCCAAGCGGAGATGCAATTGCAATTTCTACTCCTTGATCTAATAACTCGTAATATGGTGCAGCAAATTCTTCTGACCAGAATCCTGTTTTTTCTCCCGTGTTGCCCAGTTTATCATTGCTGGTAACAACAAATAATACCTTTTTCATACTCTTTTTGTTTGATTTTTGAGCTTCAGCAGAAATGCTTACAGCTGTAAATGCAGTTATTGCGAAAAGTGCTATTTTTTTCATAATTTTAAATTTTGAACAAATTTACGGCTAAAGTGATATCAGTAAAAATAAAATAAACTATGTTTGTTATAAATAAATTTATAACATGGTAAATCTAGAATGGTACAGAACTTTTAAGGCAGTTTACAAAAACGGTAATTTTTCAGTGGCTGCGAAGGAATTATTTATGAGTCAGCCTGCGGTTAGTCAGCAGATTTCAATGCTTGAGGCACACGTGGGAAATAAATTGTTTAATCGGAAATCGAAAGGAGTTGAACCGACCGAATACGCTAAGTTACTGAATAATTTGATTATAGATGCACTTGATAGACTCGAAAGTGTCGAAACCAGTTTCAGAGCAAAAGCAGAAGATGCTAATCGCTTAATTTCTGTTGGAATCTCTAAACATCTTTTTGAATGCGTTGGAAATATTTTAATTTCAAAATTTGATTTAATTGATTTTACTTTCGCAGAAAATGATGAACTCTTCGCACTGGTTGATGCTAAAAAATTAGATTTTGCCATTACTACAAAACGATTTGACACATTTGATACGACTTACGAGGTTGTTGGAAAAATCAAATTGATATTAGTTGCTCCAACTTCTTTGGATATAACTGAATTCCGTCAGAAATTAAAATCGGATAATTTTACTGAAATAGAACAGTGGCTTAATGCACAAAAATGGTACAGCCACGATGCGAGAATTCCACATATAAAGTTGTTCTGGCTTCACGCTTTCAATAAAAAAAGACCTTCAATGGTTCCAAATTACATTATTCCTTCAGAGTCAGAAATGCTTCGTCTTTTAGGTAAAAATGAAGGAGTGGCTGCTACATGGAATTGTAACGCGAGAGAATTTATTAAAAAGAATAAACTGCAATTGTTATGGAATAGTTTTCACGTACCAGAAGAGTTTGTGTATTTATTAGCTCCAAAAAATAATAACGTAAAGTCATTTTTTGATATTATCGAGAAAGAACTAAAGTTATTTTTTGGTAATAGACTATAGAAATATCTAAATGTGAAATAGATGAAAATTCTTGCATTTCAGTTTGATAATGTCTTTTAAAAAGGATATTTTTGATATATATAAACCACTAAAAATTTCCGATTATGAAAAAGATTGCGGCTATTTTGATGTTTTCGATGGTGTTTTTTGGAATCAATTCTTGCAGTAAACACGATGATGAAGTAATTATTGATTGTCTTGCAGAATCACTTTACGTGAAAATGCATAATTCTACTGATGCCACTAATCCTAAATTGATGAATTACTCAGTGACATATGACGGAACCGGAACTTTGGTTTCTGTAAAATGGACATTTGGAGACGGGACGACAGGAACTGGTGCGGTGGTAACACATACTTATGCTGCGGCTGGAACGTATGAAGCTAAAGCTGAAGTTACAGTTAAAAAAGATGGTCAAGAATGTACATCTGTGCCTAAAAGAACTGTTACAGTAAATTAGAAAAGAAATTAAGAGATCATATTTGAGAGCCAATTTTATAATTTAAGCTTTTGCATTAGATTATAAAATTGGCTCTCATTCGTTATATTTGTTTGATATGATTTAGGATTATGGAAAAATTGCAAAATATTAGAATTGCCGTAGATGCAATTGTTTTCGGATATAAAAACAACGGTTTATATGCATTATTGATCGAACAGCAGTTTGGCACTTCAGAGAAATACTGGGCTTTGCCAGGAGGTTTGGTTCAGAATGATGAATCTTTGAGCGATGCTGTTATTCGCGAGTTGCACGAAGAAACCAATGTACAGCTCACTTTTATGGAACAATTGTACACTTTTGGAGATGATATCTACAGAGATTCTAGAAATCGTGTTATTTCAGTAGCGTATTACGCTTTAGTAGATGCGTCGAATTTAGAAATTAAAGCAGATACAGATGCCGAAAGAGTGCAATGGTTTAAAATAGATGAAATTCCGCCTTTAGCCTTTGACCATAATTTAATCTTAAAAAAAGGAATAGAAAGGCTTAAAGCCAAATTGACATATGAGCCAATTGGTTTCGATTTGCTTCCAGAAGAATTCTTGTTTTCAGATCTTGAAAACCTTTACTGCACCATTTTAGAAAAAGAAATCGACCGTCGAAATTTCAGAAAAAAAATACTGAGCTACGGTATTTTAGAAGAAACTGAAAAATTTTCACCTATTAAAACAGGTCGTCCGGCAAAACTTTTTAAGTTTAACAAGTTGAAATATAACGAGTTAATTCAAAATGGATTTCACTTCGAAATAAAGTTTGCGTAATTTTTACACAAAATAAATTGTTTATCTAAAAATAAATTCTACATTTGCGTATAATTAACGCAAACTAAAAAGCTATGATACTAAATCTCGACCCAAAATTCGCTCCATTTCAAAATCAGGAAGAAATCAAATTTCAAAGTTTTACATTTTCTGGAGGTGAGCCACACATTAAAATTGCGCCAGATTTTGATGTTAACAGAAAAGTAACTGTTACACATAGATTGAATTCATTCAATGATTTAGGTTTATTGTGCGTTACGGTTGATGCGTTGCGCAGAATGGATGTTAAGATTATCGATCTTTTTATTCCGTATTTTCCAGCGGCAAGACAAGATCGTGTTATGATTCCTGGCGAACCATTATCTGTAAAAGTGTATGCAGATATTATTAATGGAATGCAATTGAACAAAGTTTTTGTTTTTGATGCGCATTCAGAAGTTACTCCAGCTTTGTTGAATAATAGTACAGTGATTCCGAACTATACTTTTATCAAAGAAGTTTTAGAAAATATCGGAAATAATGTAAAACTGATTTCTCCAGATGGCGGGGCTTTGAAAAAGATCTACAAAGTTTCTGAGTTTTTAGGCGGAGTTGAAGTGGTAGAATGCAGCAAAAGCCGCGATGTAAAAACTGGAAAACTATCTGGTTTTAAAGTGTATGAAGATGATTTACAAGGAATGGATTGTTTAATTGTAGATGACATTTGCGATGGAGGAGGAACTTTCGTAGGATTAGCTGAAGAATTAAAAAAGAAAAATGCCGGAAAATTATATTTAGCCGTAAGCCACGGAATCTTTAATAAAGGTTTTGAAGTTTTAAACTGCTTCGACGGAATTTTTACAACAAACTCTTTTAAAGATTTTGAAGGTGAAAGCGTTAAGGTAATTGGATTGGATCAATTAGTTTAAATGTTTCAAGTTTCAGGTTTCAAGTTCTCTGTGTAACGTAAATCTGAAACGAAAAAAATGCTAACTGTTTCAAGTTGAGCGAAAAACCTGAAACTTTAAACTTTAAACAAAAAACACTAACAAAATGAAATACAATATAGATAACATAGCTCCAGAAAGTAAGTTTTTATTTTTCTGGGGACATCAGCCAAGCAAAGACGGAACGGTTACTAAAACTTGCTTTAGCCAATGGTGGTTAAGTTCTTTTGAAGTTGCTGGTGTGACTTACAAAACAGCCGAACATTGGATGATGGCAAAAAAGGCTGAATTGTTTAAGGATCAGGAAATTTTAGAAAAAATCGTACAATGCAATTCACCTGCCGAAGCCAAAAAATTAGGCCGTAAAGTGAGAAATTACGATGACAAAATCTGGTTGGAAAACCGATTTGAAATTGTAAAACAAGGAAACTTTCACAAATTCAGTCAAAATACAGATTTGAAAACGTTTCTGTTAAACACAAATGATAGAGTCATTGTTGAGGCAAGCCCCGTAGATCCGATTTGGGGAATCGGAATGGCAAGCGATCATACAGACGCTTTAAATCCTAAAAAGTGGAAAGGTTTGAATCTTTTAGGTTTTGCTTTGATGGAGGTTAGGGATGAATTGAAATCCTAAAGATGTTCCATTAGGAACATTTGGTCGGTAGAAAAAAATATCGATTAATCGAATTCACGTTCCGTAGGAACGTTTGATTAAAATAAATATAAAAATGAAAGACATTCAATATTTAAAAGGTGATGCAACATCGCCTGAAGGATCAGAAAATAAGATAATTGTTCACGTTTGTAATGATATTGGCGGATGGGGAAAAGGGTTTGTAATGGCAATTTCAAAAAAATGGAAAACACCAGAAAAGCAATATCGTGAATGGTTTAAATCTAAAAATGATTTTGAATTAGGGAAAGTGCAGTTTGTTCAGGTTGAAGAAGATTTATGGGTGGCAAATTTAATTGGTCAGCATAAAATCAATAAAGATGAAAACGGTGGTGCTCCAATTCGATATAACGCTATCGAAGAAGGGTTAAAAACTGTTTCTGATTTCGCAAAAACAAACAATGCATCCGTTCATATGCCTAGAATTGGATGCGGATTAGCTGGAGGAAAATGGGAAATGATTGAACCTATCATTCTTGAAAATCTTTCTAGCAACAATGTAGAGGTTGTAGTGTATGACTTCTAAAAAATATATTACTTATGAATGAAAATATAGCAAAGAGCGTCAGCAAGTTTTTAAGCCTGGTGCTCAGACATTCGCCAGAAAAAATCGGATTAAAATTAGATGAAAATGGTTGGGCAGATGTCAATGAATTAATAGAAAAATGTACTAAAAAAGGAAATCGTCTCGACGCCGAACTTTTAGATTATGTAGTAGAAAATAATGATAAAAAGCGTTTTGCTTACAATGAAGATAAAACCAAAATCCGTGCAAGTCAGGGACATTCGATTTCGGTTGAATTAAATTTAGCAGAAACAGAACCTTCAGAATATCTGTATCACGGAACCGTTGGGAAATTCATGGAAAACATTCAAAAAGAAGGTTTGAAAAAAATGAGTCGTCAGCATGTGCATCTTTCTAAAGACAAAGAAACTGCAACCAAAGTAGGAAGCAGAAGAGGAGTTCCGCAAATTTTAACCGTTAGAAGTGGCGCCATGCATAGAGACGGATTCAAATTTTATTTGTCTGAAAACAATGTTTGGTTGACAGATGAAGTTCCGCCAAAGTATATCGAATTTAAATCTTAAATAATCAAACACAACAATCATGATTTTAGAAGCAGCAATAGGCGATGCATACGGTGCGGGTTTTGAATTTAGGGATTTAGATTTTATTTCTAAAAACAACAATCTGACTCAGTATGATAAACACGGAATGTATACAGAGATTTACAAAAAATATACTGATGATACTCAAATGGCAATTGCGATTTCGGAATTGCTGCTTGAAGATGATAATTGGAACGAAATAAAAGTAGCAGATAAGTTTGTTGAAGTATTTCACAGAGATAAAAGACGTGGTTATTCAGATCGAGTTTACAATGCTTTGGATGCCAGTAAAAATGGTTCAGATTTTATCAAAATAATTGATAATGGTAGCAACGGAAATGGCTCTGCAATGAGAGCATATTCAATTGGACATTTAAAAGACATCAAACAAATAATTGAGTTCTGTGAGATTCAGGCAAAAACTTCTCATAATACGGTTGAAGGAATAAGCTGTGCGAAACGCATTGCTTTGGCAGTTCATTATTTTAAGTATAATCTTGGTGATGGATCTACTTTGATAGATTTTTTGAACGAGACTTTAAAAGAGAATGAAAATTATCGAATTACTTCTCCAATTGATATGCATGGATATCCAACAACACAAGCTGTAATTAAAATGGTCTCTGAAGCGGTTTCTATGAATGATTGCCTAAAAACAGGAATTGGTTATGGTGGAGACACTGATACAGTTGCAGCATTGTCTATGGCAATTTTAAGTCAGAAACAGAATTGTGAGAAGACATTACCATCGTTTCTATATGAAGAATTGGAAAATGATAAATTCGGAAAAGATTTTCTCATAAAACTGGATTTAGCACTGAATAACAAGTTTAGTTAATCATGAAAAGAACCTTAGTTTTTGGAGATATTCACGGCGGATTAAAAGCTTTAATTCAGTTATTGGAAAGGACAGATTATTCAGAAAACGATAGATTTATTTTTTTGGGAGATTATGTTGATGGCTGGAGCGAATCTAAACAGCTGATTGATTTTCTTATTGAATTATCCCAAAAACAGGAATGTGTTTTTATAAAAGGAAATCATGATGCTTGGTGTCAGGAATGGTTACAAAATGATATTATAAATGATATTTGGTTTTTGCATGGAGGAAAATCGACAATAGAAAGTTATAAGGAAATTGATTCTTCCGATAAAGAAAAGCATCTCGAATTCTTCAACAGAATGAAAGATTACTATGTAGACGAAAACAACAATTTGTTCATCCACGCTGGTTTTTCATCTATGCATGGTCCAGAAAAAGAACATTACAAAACCAATTATTCGTGGGACAGAACGCTTTGGGAAATGGCTTTGACAATGGATAAAAGAATTCAAAAAGATTCACTTTCATATCCAAAACGATTATTGCTTTTTAATGAAATTTATATCGGTCACACACCAACACTTCATTATGATGTCGAAATTCCGATGCAAGGATGCAATGTTTGGAATATTGATACTGGAGCAGGTTTTTATGGAAAATTAACTTGTCTGGATATTGAAACCAAAGTCTTTTGGCAAAGTGATATCGTACAGACATTTTATCTAAATGAAAAAGGAAGAAATAAACAGTCATGAAGAAAATTTATAAAGCACCAGAAGCAATTCCCTTGAAAATTGATTTAAAAACCATTTTCTTAGCAGGTTCTATAGAGATGGATAAAGCGGTTGATTGGCAGAAAAAATGCGAAGAATTGCTGCAAGATCAATATGTTGTTTTTAATCCAAGAAGAAATGAATGGGATAGCAGCTGGTCACAAACCATAGAAAATATTCATTTTAAGGAACAGGTAAATTGGGAACTTGATGCACTTGAAAAAGCAGATATTGTTATCATGTATTTTGCAGAAAATACAATGTCGCCAATATCGTTGCTAGAGTTTGGACTTTATGCGCAATCGAATAAAATGAAAGTAGTTGTTGAAGAGAATTTCTGGCGAAAAGGAAACATTGATATTGTTTGCGAAAGATATGGAGTGGAGCAGTTTAAAACTTTAGATGAATTAATTCAAAATTTGCTTGACTAGTAAAAAGGGAAGAAATCATGAAAAATAAAATAGAATCAGGTTTATTTGGATTGGCAGTTGGAGATGCATTAGGTGTTCCAGTCGAATTTAGATTTAGAGCTTATTTAAAACAAAATCCAGTTACTGAAATGTTTGGTTTTGGAACACATCATCAGCCAATCGGAACTTGGAGTGATGATAGCTCACTTGCTTTTTGTCTGGCAGAAAGTTTATGTTTTGGGTATGATTTAACTGATATCGCTAAGAATTTTGTGAAATGGTATTCCGCAGATTTGTGGACACCTCATGGAAAAGTTTTTGATATTGGAATAGCAACTACTCATGCGATTCACAATATAGCGAAAGGACATCAGCCAGATTTATGCGGAGGATTTTCTGAAAGCGATAACGGAAATGGATCCTTAATGCGTATTTTGCCATTGGTTTTTTATCTTCAGAAAGAGAAAGATATTGAAGTTATTTATAAAAAAGTAAAAGAAGTTTCATCAGTAACACACGCACATTTCAGATCGGTATTTGCCTGTTTTATTTATGTTGTGTATTGTTTGGAGATTCTAAAAGATAAAGATAAATTCGAAGCTTATAAAGAAATGCAAAATGTTGTTGCAAAATTTCTAGAAATCAAAGAATTTAATCCGATTGAAATTGGATTGTTTGAAAGGATTTTGAAAAATGATATTTCTGCATATCCAGAAAACGAAATTCATTCTTCGGGTTATGTTCTGCATAGTTTAGAAGCGAGCTTTTGGTGTTTTTTAAATTCTAATACTTACGAAGAAACGGTTTTAAAAGCAGTTAATTTAGGTGAAGACACCGATACAACAGGCGCAATTGCAGGAGGATTAGCAGGAATTTATTACGGAATTGAAAGTATGCCACAAAAATGGATTGACAATTTGGTCAGATCTAATGATATTAAAGATTTAGCAAAACGATTATCACAAAAAATATAAATAGAAAATATATGAACCCACTATTATTAACCGACGGTTACAAAGTTGACCACAGAAGACAATATCCAGACGGAACAACATTAGTATATTCTAACTGGACTCCTCGTAAATCTAGATTAGAAGAAGTTGATGAAGTCGTGTTCTTCGGATTACAATATTTCATCAAAAAATATATTATTCATGACTTTGAAGAGTATTTCTTTAAAAAATCAAAAGAAGAAGTTGTTGCAAAGTACGCTCGCAGAATCAATAATTATTTGGGTGAAAACCAAGTTGGAACTAAACATATTGAAGATTTACATGATTTAGGATACATTCCAATGGTTTTTAAAGCATTGCCAGAAGGTGCAAGCGTTCCGTTGAGAGTTCCAATGTTTACGATGTACAATACCATTCCAGAGTTTTTCTGGCTGACGAATTATTTCGAAACTTTGCTTTCTGCAGTGATCTGGCTTCCTTGCAACTCTGCTACAATTGCAAAAGAGTATAGAAAAGTTTTAGATAAATATGCAGATCTGACTTCATCTGTTCCAGAATTTGTAGACTGGCAGGCTCACGATTTCTCAATGAGAGGAATGGGCGGAATTGAAGCAGCTTTGACTTCAGCATCAGGACACTTGTTGAGTTTCACAGGTTCTGATACTATTCCGGCGATTGATTTCTTAGAAGAATATTACAAAGCGAATTCAGATCAGGAGTTGGTTGCGGGTTCAGTAGCTGCGACAGAGCATTCTGTAATGTGTATGGGAACGACAGAAGGCGAGTATGAAACTTTCAAAAGATTAATAACAGAAGTGTATCCAAAAGGAATTGTTTCTATCGTTTCTGACACTTGGGATTTATGGAAAGTTTTAACTGATTATTTGCCAAGATTGAGAGAAGATATTGTTTCAAGAGAAGGCAAAGTAGTAATTCGTCCTGATAGCGGTGATCCGGTTGATATTATCTGCGGAAATTCGAATGGAAAAACAGAACAAGAGAAAAAAGGAGTTATCGAATTGCTTTGGGACGTTTTTGGCGGTACAACAAATGCTAAAGGATTCAAAGAATTAGTTCCGCAAATTGGAGCGATTTATGGTGATAGTATTACAGTAGCAAGAGCGACTCAAATCTGCGAGAGATTAAAAGAAAAAGGATTTGCTTCTACAAATGTTGTTCTAGGAATTGGATCTTTCACGTATCAATATAATACCAGAGATACTTTCGGATTTGCAATGAAAGCAACTTACGGAGAAGTAAACGGAGAAGGAAGAGCGATCTTCAAAGATCCGATTACAGATGACGGAACCAAAAAATCTGCTAAAGGATTAATGAAAATTGATTTGATCGACGGCAAGTACCATTTAACGGATAATGTTTCTTGGGAAGAGGAAAAGGAAGGCGAACTGAAAGAAGTTTTTAGAGACGGAAAACTTTTAGTTGATCAATCACTGAGCGAAATCAGAACAAGAGTAAAAAGTGAAGTGAGTATCGAAGCTTAATTATAAAACGAAAGCCTGAATTTTAAATTCAGGCTTTTTTTATGATTTGAGTTTTTTGCGTTCTATTTGTCATTTCGACCGAAGGGAGAAATCACACTAGAAACTCCGCACAGAAAATTGCCAATCTTTATCGAATCCCGAGTGTGATTTCTTCCTTCGGTCGAAATGACAAGATTGTGTTTAATTACTTCTTATAAAAATTATTATGATCAATATATTCCCAAACCTTTGGCGGTAGCAAAGGCTGAATATTTTTGCCTTCTTTAATGCTGTTTCGGATAAAAGTTGAAGAAATTTCTACAATTGGCGCATCGATTACATGAATTTTCGGATGCGATTTTAATTCTACATTTTCTGGTTCATCAGAAATTCTTGGATAAACATAAATATCATGATTTTCTAGAATTACTTCATAGTTTCTCCATTTGTGGAGTGTCTTCAAATTGTCTTCGCCCATAATCAATGAAAACTCATGATTTGGATATTTCTCTTGTAAATGAGCGAGCGTGATAACGGTGTAACTTGGCTGAGGTAATTTAAACTCGATATCAGACGGTTTTATTTTCGGATAATCTTCTGTTGCCAGAAAAACCATTTGCAAGCGCTGTTGGTCGTCTAATAAAGTCGCTTTCTTTTTTAACGGATTATGAGGCGTAACCACCATCCAAATCTGATCTAAATCTGCAAACTCAGCCATGTGATTGGCAATGATCAAATGACCAACGTGTATAGGATTGTATGTTCCGAAATATAGACCTACTTTCATTTTTTATAGTTTCACAGAGAGTCGCTAAGATAGCACAAAGATTCGCAAAGTTTAAAATAATACTTTTGCGAATCTTTATGTTTTTCTTTGGGTATCTCTGCGGAATAAAAATTATTTATTTACGAAGTCTTTAACCAATTGATGAGCTTCTTCTAAGGCTACAGGCAAATCATAATTTTTGATAATTACGTCAAATTGAGGAGCTGTTGCCAATTCTACAGAAGCTTTTGCGATACGCATATTGATTTTGTCTTCACTTTCTGTAGAACGTTGTTTTAATCGACGTTTTAATTCGTCAACACTAGGAGGTTTTACGAAAACAGCCAGAGTTTCTTCTGGAAATTTATGTTTAATACGAAGACCGCCAACTACGTCAATGTCAAAAATTACATTTTTCCCTAAAGCCCAGATTCTTTCAATCTCCGATTTTAAAGTTCCGTAGAAGTTATCGCGGTAAACTTCTTCCCATTCCAAGAAATCCTCTGCTTTAATGTGCTTTTTGAATTCTTCTAACGAAATGAAATAATAATCTTTTCCGTGTACTTCTTCGCCACGTGGCGCACGAGATGCTGCCGAAATCGAAAATTCAAGATTTAAATCTTCTTGACCTAATAAATGTTTTACGATAGTTGTTTTTCCTGAGCCTGAGGGTGCCGAAAAAACAATTAATTTTCCTTTGTTCATTATATGTGCTTTTATTTTAGGCTTTTGAGCTAAGCCTTAATTCAATATTTTATTTATATTGAAATTGTTTATTGTATTTTTTTGTATAAAAAAGAGCAACCTTCATCACAAGCAATGCTATAATATTCATCTGCTGGTGTTAAAAACATTTTTTCAGGGTCAGTTTTATGACGATTGATGATGTAATAGTATTCTTCTTTTGGGAATGAGATATGAAGACTATTTTCAAAAGCTTCATAAGTATTATTTCTTAATTTGTCTATTGCGATGTTCCCCTTCTCAAAAGTTATTTCATTTCCATCTTCAATTCTGATCTCAAACATCTTGTTTGCATCACTTCCGCTTGATTCGATTGCTTTCCATTTTCCTATAAGAGTAAATTCTTTAGGAGGAAAATTACAGCGATCTGCTAAAATCGTTATGCAAATTAGCAGGAAAACTTTCTCCATGATTTTAAAAATAGTTTTCATGCTTAAAAAAGATCAATAAAGGATTTTTAATTTAAAGAACATTCAAAACTTGCTCTTTAATTTTCTCCAATTCATCTTTCATCATCACAACCAATTTCTGCATTTGAGCGTGATTCGATTTTGAACCCATGGTATTGATTTCACGCCCCATTTCCTGAGTAATAAAGCCAAGTTTTCTTCCGTTAGCTTCAGAACCATTTAAAGTTTCTAAAAAGTAATCCAAATGGTTTCCTAAACGCACTTTTTCTTCCGTGATATCTAATTTTTCTAAATAATAGATTAATTCTTGTTCAAAACGGTTTTCGTCAACATTAACTTGCAGTTCTGAAATTGCCGTTTGCAAACGATCTTTAATAGCTTGAACACGTTCAGGATCTAAAGCCAATGTATCGTTCATATACTGACGAATATTTCCAATTCTTAGATTGAATTCTTTTTCAAGCGATTCGCCTTCATCTTTTCTAAAACTTAAGATGTTTTGAAGCGCTTCGTCTATAATAACCTGAATTTGATCCCAATCATCTTCATCGATTTCTTCACGTTCTGTTTTTAATGTATCTGGCATACGAACCGCCATTTTCATTAATTCAGTTTCATCAGCATCAGGGTTAACTTCTTTTAACTGTGCGATATAATATTTTACAACAGGTACATTTACTTTAGTCGAAGTTTGTTCTGCGGTATTTTCGATGTAAATCGCAAAATCAATTTTTCCTCTTTCTAATTTAGTCGAAATCTGAGTTCGTAATCCAAGTTCCATTTCGCGGTAAAGCGATGGCATTCTTACATTCAAATCTAAACCTTTACTGTTTAGGGATTTTACTTCAACGGTAATTTTTTTTGTAGGCAATTGCAAAGAAGCTTTGCCAAACCCTGTCATAGATTGTATCATATAATTGAGTATAAAGGCGCAAAGATAATTAAAAGTTTGATGCCTTGTGTTGTAAATTGTGAATCAGTTTTGTAGGTCAAAATTTACGGTTATTCTTACGTTAGTGCATTTATAACTTCTGCTACATTTTTTTGGCTGTTGCCAATGTAAATTTTACCGTTAATGATAAAAACTGGACGACTTAAGAAAGTATAATGTTCTAAAATATATTTTTTAAAATCAGCTTCAGTTAAAGACTTGTTTTTTAAGTCCATTGATTTGTATAATTGAGCTTTTTTACTGAATAATGCTTCATAACTTCCTGAAAGTTTGTACATTTCTTCAAGCTGATCTTCTGTAATAGGATCTTGTCTTATGTCTTGAAAAACTAAATTGTTTTCGGGTAAACTTTTAATGATTTTTCTGCAGGTATCACAAGATGATAAATAATATATTTTGTTCATGATTTTTGAATTTTATTAGAGTACAAAGAAAATTCATTTGAAACTTAAAAATGCCTAATTTTAGAAAAAAAATAAAATTATGAGTTCAGTTTTTGATGTACAAAAAACGATTAGAGAAATTCTTTTGAAAATTTTAGATAATCATTCATTAGAACAATTAAACAAAATTCCAGATGGTTTTAATAATAATATTATTTGGAATATAGGCCATTGTATTTCTTCGCAACAGGTTTTGGTTTATAAATTATCTGGTCTTCCAACAATGGTTTCTGAAGATTTCATTAACAAATACAGAAAAGGAACCAAGCCTGAAGGCGATGTTACTCAGGCTGAGGTTGACGAAATTAGAACATTGCTTTCGACAACATTAGAAAAAACAAAAAATGATTTTGAAAGTGGTCTTTTTGTTGATTACCACGAATATACTACAAGTGTCGGATTTACGCTTCGTCATGTCCAAGGTGCTTTAGATTTTAATAATTATCACGAAGGACTTCACAGCGGAATTGCAATGGCGTTAAGAAAATTGGTTTAAATAAAAAAATCCCGCTTTATGCGGGATTTTTTTATTCTACTATGGTTTCTATGGTAACCTTCATTGCTCCGGCACCTTTGCTTTTTGTGATGTCCATAAAAGCTCTTTTTGACAAATCGATTTCGCGGGTTTTTACAAAAGGTCCGCGATCTGTAATTTTTACAATAACGAATTTGCCATTGGCTTCGTTTGTTACTTTTACCCTAGTTCCGAAAGGAAGTTTTTTGTGGGCTGCAGTGTAACTGTTGTTGTTGAATCTGCTTCCGTTAGCGGTTCTTTTTCCGTTAAAACGATCTGCGTAGTAGGATGCATGAGCGTTTTTCTTGTATGGTCTAAGCTTTAAACCTTTGTCTGTAAAAACAGAGTCCTCTGGTAAGGGAACGATAGTTGGTTTTACATTTTTAACAGTGTCTTGAACAATTTTAGGTTCTGTTGTAGGTTTGGTTTGGCTTATAACATAGGTAAAGCCGCTAAGTAACGTTAGAGCAATTGTGGCGAATAAAATGTTTTTTTTATTTCTCATGGGTTATTCTTTTTCAGACTTGGGGGGAGTTTGTACAAATAATATGCCGAGATAAAAAAAGCCCTGTAGGAGGGCTTTAATTGGTATTTTTTAGAACCAAAGGTTCCAAGGAATTCTACTTAAAATAAGCAATAATCCTAATCCGTAAAAAATAGCGAAGGTTTTAAATTTAGCTTCACTATTGATTAGTTTTTTATGTTTAGACCATCCAATTGTAATTAGGACGATAGCGATAATATTAATTAGAGGGTGTTCTAATGATGTTAATCTTAATTCTGCGTTAGACATTTGTCCAAAAGCAGCTTTTCCAAGAGGAGAAACAAAATATAAGATTAAACCAATTAATAACTGAGTATGAGTTCCAATTAAAGCAAATAAAGCGATTTTACGATCTTTAACTGTAAACTCTTTTTTGGAAGTAAATCCGATGATTGCATTAACAACTGCAACAAGTAAAAGAAGCAATGCTAAGTACGCCCAACCGGAGTGGAATTTTTGTAGAAAATTATACATAAACTTTGTTTTTTGTTTAAAAACAAATATAGCAAAAAAGGCTATAAAAAAACGGCATTAAACTTAAAAGTCAATGCCGTTTTTATTATTTATTATGGTTCTTATTAGAAGTTGTAACGTAAGCTAAAGTTCCAAGTTCTTCCTAAACCAAAGAAACCTGTATTTGCAACATTGATTCCTTTATAGTTAGTTGAAGTAGCTGTTGTAGCGGTAGCAGTAGTTAATTCAGATAAATAAACTTCATCAAATACGTTGTTTACGTTAAATCTGAAACCAATTGAATCATGGTTGCCTTTACCGATAAACAATTTGTATGAGATACCTGCATCAACTAAATCGTAGCTTGGTAACTCTAAGTTGTTTTTTACAGCACCAACGTTTGAGAACAATTTGTCATAATATCTCCAGTCAGAATCGATTGAAAGGTTTTTAACAAATTCATATCTGAAACCTAAACCGTAAGTAACTTGAGCAGCATCTCCAACTTTTCCACCATCAACATCTTGTTTTGCTTGGTCTAAAGTAGATAAGCTTTCGTCTCTAGTTGTAGTAACTACCTCACCTTTGTATTGCCAGTCTCCAAGAGAAAAGAATCCTGTTAAACTAAGATCTTGCATTGGTTTTGCAGTAAAGTCAAGCTCAAGACCAGTGTGTACTTGTTCTACGCCTTCGTTAGTTTTGTAAATTAAATCTCCTAATTGTAAAGAAGGGTATTTAGTTACATCAGCTGCTGTAGCAGTAGTAGATGTTGTTGTAACTCTGTCTTTCCAAGAGGTTCTATAAGCATTTAAACTTGCAGAGAATACTTTTGAAGAGAAAGTATATCCAGCCTCAAGACCAAAGATTTTTTCGTTTTCTGTCAATGGGTTTACTGCGTTTGTAAAGTTTAAATAGATATTATCGTGGTAAGGTTGACGGTTGTAGTAACCAGCGTTTGCATAAACAGTATGGTGCTCAGCAAATTTATAGCTAGTTCCTCCTTTAACATTGTATCCTACGTTATTAACTTTTTGAGAATCTTGATTTTCTGGTAAGTAATCAAATCTGTCCTCTCTTTGGTGTGATTGATTAGAAAGAGATCCTTGGAAGAATGCAGAGAAATTGTCATTAGAATATTCTAACTGGCTAAATACACCTCCGTAAGAAATTGTTTCTCCATAATCATAATCAATTCTTTGGTCTTCAGCAATTGTATTGAAAGTTGCTGGCCAAGGTAATGCTCTACCAGAATCAGTAACATAGTTGCTTTTCATTGTACCACTTGGGTTGCTATTACCATCTTTAAGGTTTCTTGTATCTGTCCAGCTTGATAATCCCATGAAGTCAGAAACTTGTCTGAAGTGTGTTCCTTTGTAAGTTCTTAAATCAAGACCAACATTTAATGCTAAATTTTCAGTAAGTTGGTTTTTTAAGTTAGATACTAATCCGTACCAAGCATGATTATTAACACTTGATCTAATTACGTAAGCACCATTTGTACTTCTCCCATCAGCGTTTCCTGTACCATCAACAATAGCTTGGTTACTAGCAACAATACCGTCAAAATTAATTTGACCTCCAGCAGGAGTAGCTGGTTTAGTACCGTAGCTTCCAGTTCCTCCACCTCTTCCCCAAGATCCGTATAATACAGTAGAAAGTTGTGTTTTCTCACTGATATCATAATCCCAGTTTAAGTTAGCAACTGGTTTGTGGTAGTAGTTAGTTCTCTCAGATTTGTATTCTCCGTTTTGAGTTCCCCAGTTATTGTTATATTTTCTTCCGTATTTTAAATAACTGTCAATAGACTTTGTAAAGTTTTGATCGTGCCATTGTGGAGCACCAGTTAACAAGAAGTTGAAACTGTGTTTGTCATTAGCTTTGTAACCAACAGAAATGAAGTAAGTTTGTCCTTCACCTCTAGTTCCATCATTGTAACCATCACCTTGCCAGTGAGAAAGCATAACGCTTGTTCCCCATCCGCTTTTGCTAACACCTGTGTTGTAAGCAGCAGTAGTTTTGAAATAATTGTCATTAGCAACACCTAAAGATACAAAACCACCTTCTTGTTTTTCAGTAGCTCTTGTAATAAAGTTTACAGTACCTCCTACAGAAGAAATAGCTAATTTAGAAGAACCTAAACCTCTTTGAATTTGAATTGCATTAGCAATGTCAGACATACCAGACCAGTTAGACCAGTACATTTTTCCGTCTTCCATTCCGTTAATTGGCTGTCCGTTCAATAAGAAAGCCGTGTTATCTTGAGCAAATCCACGTACGTTAACTCTTGAATCTCCATATCCTCCTGATTGTCCTGCAACGTATACAGAAGGTGTGTTAACCATTGTTTGAGTAACGTCTGCAGTACCAATTTTTGCTTGGATATCTGCAGCTTTAATCGTTGAAACTGCGATAGGAGTCTTTCTGTCTTTTGCTAAGTCGATGATTCCTTTACCCATAACTACAATCTCTCCCAATTCATTTGAGTTAGAAGCTAATGTGATAGTTCCTAAGTTTGTAGATGAGCCATTTGTCACTGTGAATTTCACAGTTTGGTTTTCATAACCTAAAAAAGAGATGATAATCTCTCCTGTGCTTGATGGCGAGTTAAGTGTAAATTTACCATCAAAATCTGTTGAAGTTGATATAGTAGATCCTTTGATCACTATATTTGCTCCTGGTAATGAACCTGTTCCGTCGGTAATAGTACCAGTAACTTTTCCTTGAGAAAATACGGTTGAAACTATCATAAAAAATAGTCCGGTCAGTAACCAATTTTTCATTTTCTTCATTTTGTTATTGAGTTAATTGTTTTTGGCAAAATTATAACAAATAACTCAGATAATGTTATCGAAATGTTAAGAAAACAAAGTTTTGTCTTTTGTGCTGCGTATTAAAATGAATTATTCTTTTTTCTTTAAATAAAATGTCGTTTTATTGAATTTATTTGGATGTTTTTTGTTAAAAATATAATTTTTCCAATTGCCTTGTAAGCGAAAACGTGCAATTTAGCGATTTTTTTAAGCTTTTTGTCGGTATTTTAGTAAAAAAAACGCCTTAATTTGAGCTAAATTAAGGCGTTTCAGAATGTTATGAAAAATTTAATTTTCTGTTTTTTTATTTATGTTTCAAGAAATGATTCAATAAAAATGAAGTTGAACTGTCATGATTTTTAACAGTCTTAGAATTGATTTCATCTAAAATAGAATTAGCCAATTGTTTTCCTAATTCAACTCCCCATTGGTCAAAACTAAAGATGTTCCAAATTACTCCTTGAACGAAAATTTTATGTTCGTATAATGCGATCAAAGAACCTAAACTTTTTGGCGTAAGTTTTTGAATCAAAATAGTATTAGTAGGTTTGTTTCCTGTAAAAACTTTAAAAGGTCTTAAATAAGAAGCTTTTTCTGCAGAAAGTCCTTGTTTGTCAAATTCTGCCTGAACTTGTGTTTCTGTTTTCCCATTCATTAATGCTTCTGTTTGTGCAAAAAAGTTCGACATTAATTTATCATGATGATCTTCGTTTCCGTAAAGTGGTTTTACAAATCCGATAAAATCTGTTGGGATCAATTTTGTTCCTTGGTGAATTAATTGAAAGAAAGCGTGTTGCGAATTTGTTCCTGGCTCTCCCCAAATAATTGTTCCAGTTTGGTAATTAACAGGTTTTCCGTCACGGCCAACACTTTTTCCATTACTTTCCATTGTTGCTTGCTGCAAATACGGAGCTAATTTTGATAAATATTGAGTGTACGGAATTAAAGCTTCACTTTCAGCGCCATAAAAATTGTTGTACCAAACACTTAATAAAGCTAAAGTTACTGGAATGTTTTTGTCAAATTCTGCAGATTTAAAATGTTCGTCCATTTCATTTGCTCCAACTAATAATTGGTTGTAATTTTCAAAACCAATTGCCAAAGCGATACTCAAACCAACTGCGCTCCAAAGAGAAAATCTTCCCCCAACCCAGTCCCACATTGGGAAAACGTTGTCTGGATTAATCCCGAATTCTGTTACATTTTTAATGTTTGTAGAAACCGCTGCAAAGTGTTTCGCAATATCTTCCTGAGTTGCCGATTTCAAAAACCATTCTTTTATAGTCTCAGAATTTGAAAGCGTTTCTTGAGTTGTAAAAGTTTTAGAAACAATTACAAACAAAGTTGTTTCTGGATTTAATTTTTTAATTACTTCATTTACGTGATCGCCGTCAACGTTTGAAACGAAATGAAGGTTTAAATGATTTTTGTAAAATTGTAAAGCTTCAACAGCCATAACAGGACCAAGGTCAGAACCACCAATTCCGATATTTACAACATCAGTAAAAGCTTTTCCTGTGTAGCCTTTTCTCTGACCAGAAATTACTTCGTCAGTGAAATTTTTAATTTTATTTTTTACTTCGTATACTTCTGGAATTACGTTTTCTCCATCAACTTTAATCACTGCCGATTCTGGAGCACGTAAAGCAGTATGTAAAACAGCACGATTTTCAGTTTGGTTGATTAATTCTCCTCCAAAATATTGTGCGATAGCATCTTTTACTCCAATTGAATTTGCTAATTCCAATAAAAGAGAAACAGTTTCTTGACTGATATTATTTTTTGAATAATCTACTAAAAAGTCATTCCATTGTAAGTTGAATTTTTCAGCACGAGCACTATCTTGTTGAAACAATTCTTGTATGGTGGTTTTATGAATTGCGTTATAGTGGTTTTGGAGATTTTTCCACGCTTCAGTCCCAGTTGGGTTTGTTGTGTTTAAAGCCATTTTTATCTATAATTGAGTTTGTTTTCTGAAATACAAAAATACTGAAATAACTTTTAAATGCGGAGTGGTTCACGATTATATAACAATTAGTTACGAAAACGTTTTATAGATTCCTAGATTAAATTTTAATGGTTATAATTATTGCGCCATCATTTTCTTTTTCATTATATATTATGCGACTGCTATTTTTGTTTAAAAACTCTAAACTAGATATGTCTGTTTTTTTTAAAGGTACTATTATAGTGTCTTTGTTTTTATCGTAAATTAAAGGTTTTCCGTTTATTACAATTAAAGGTGAAGTGCCTATTTCATTTTGTTCAAAAGTATTATTTACGAATTCTGAAACATAATATTTGCTTTTTCCAGTATCATTTAAGAGAAAAGTTTTTGGTTTAGAACATCCAATTGTAATTGTAGAGAGAGAGATTAATAAAATGTGTTTCATGAAATGTTACCAAAATTTCCACCAAGGTTTCTTGTTAATTGCTATGATTTTTTTAGCTACATCAATGTCAATTCTTTTTGGAGATTCTGTTTTTATTTTAGAATCATCAAAAAACAATTTGCCTTGCTCGTCCATTCCAAGAGGAAGTTTAGTTCTTTCTTTCCAATTTTCAGTTTGTAATTCGGGAATTAAGACAGCATCGATTTTTTCGCGAAAGCGTTTTTGAGCTTTTTCGATAATTTCTTCTTCTAAGTTTGAAGATGAATTTTTGAAAAGTGAAATCGAGTTGTCTGGAATACTTAAAAGAAAAATCTGTGTTTTATCGCCAATTTTCTGAATATCCAATACTTTAAAATAGGCAATTGAATCTAAAAGGAAATGACCAATTTTTGCCGAATCAGGATTAAATTTTGATAAATCTTTGGCGTGAGCACTTGCAATTAAATATCGCAAATTTCCAGAAAGTCCGCCGCCAAGCGAACTCATATCTGTAAAGCCTCTTTCTTGAATTATCTGGCCAATTTTATAGTTTGAAATTAAATTCTCTGAAAGATTAGTGTCTCTGTAAAATAGTTTTAAACCAGAAAAAGTTTCATGATACATGGTTTTGAGGCGCGAATTTTTCATGGTTTTCAATTTAAAAACTAAAATTTTAAAAGTGAATTATTTACAAATTGCCAATGCTGTCCAATTCTCTTTTCAAAGGTTCAATCTGTTTCATGAAACGAGTTCTGTCATTTCCTGTCAAAGATTCTCCAGTTGGAAGGTTCAATCGAAGTGCATCTACTTGAACGCCATTTTTCCAGAAACGATAACAAACGTGAGGACCAGAAGCCAAACCTGTACTTCCAACTAAACCAATTGTCTGGCCTTGAGTAACGCGCTGTCCGCGGCGAACCAAGATTTTAGACATGTGTAAATATTGAGTAGAGTAGGTTCCGTTGTGTTTTACTTTTACGAAATTTCCATTACCTGCAGTATATCCAGTAGTTTCAACAACTCCAGAAGCGGTTGTAGAAATTGGCGTTCCTGTTGGTGCAGCATAATCGGTTCCTTTGTGTGCTTTCCAAGTATGTTGAACAGGGTGAAATCTATTCATTGTGAATCTTGAAGTGATTCGGCTGAATTTGATTGGAGTTTTTAAGAAGAAGTTTTTAAGTGTTTTTCCTTCGTCATCATAATATTCAATCTTTCCTGAAGTAGTATCTTTTTCAAAAGGGAAAGCATAAACGATTTTACCTTTATACTCAAAAAATGCAGCTTCAAGATCTTCAACACCATCATATGTTTTTCCGTTGATGAAACGTTCTGTGAAAATTAATCCGTAACGATCTCCTTTTTTAAGTTTAAAGAAGTCAATCGACCAAGAAAATACTTTTGTAATTCTGCTAGCCAATGCTGTTTCAACATCTTCACCTCCTAAAGTTTCAGACAATGAAGTTTTTAAAACGCCGCCAATCATTTTCCTTTTTAAAGTAACAGGTTTTATTTTTTTGTAAGCTTTGGCTATGCTGTCTCTTAAATCGATAACATAGTAGCTTAAAGCGTCTGGCTGATAAATGAAAACCTGTAAATCATTGGTTTTGTTTTTTGAACGAAGTAAAGTAAAAGGTTTGCCGTAACGAATACTTCTTACATTAAAAGAATCTTTAACTTGTTCAACAATATCAAAAACTTTTTTGTCTCCAATATTTTGGCTTTGAACAATTGACCCAAAAGAATCTCCTTTTGAAATAGTATCATTTACAACATTAAAATCTGCGTAATTAAAACCGAATTCTATTTTTTTGGTTGCTGGTTTAGTGATTTTGGCTTCTACTTTTTCTTCTTCTTTTTTACAAGAAAAAACAGAAAACAAGACAATTAAAATTACGACTGCTTTTTTCAAACTTTATAGATTTTTTGGTGGAGAAATTATTCTTCATTTTCATTCCCCCAATTGGACAATTCTTCTTCGGTCCACAATTTAGGAAAAAAGATGCGTTTTTGGTATTTTGGATGCATATATTTTTGCCAGTCGCTTCCTCCAGTTGCTTCGCCATTTCCTTTTCCGCTTTCTAAAATGTATTTTCTAGCGGTATTTAGGTGTTGCATTACCCAAGTAATATTTACCGTTTGGTCGTAATGGCGCATTGCTGCAATTAATGCTGCATTTTGCTGATCTTCAATTGGTAATTGCGTGAATTTTTGCCAAATATTTTTCGTTTTAAACGAAGCCATTTGTCTTAAAAATTGCCCTTTATATTTTTTCTCAAACTCATTTAATAAGTAAGATTTTTCACCAGTATGATAATCTTTTCCAGCTGCCTGCCAATAAAGATGTTCGAAACTAGTTTCTAAATCAGTGTTTTCGTCAAAGGTTGCTTTGTATCTGCGGTCTGTTAAATTGATAACGTCAGTCGAAGCAAATTCGATCATTCTATATTGTGCACTCTGAAAACCACTTGCTGGAGTAAGAGTATTTCTAAATTTCATGTATTGATCTACTTCCATTCCGTTTTCCATTATACTGAACGAATTGGTAAGCATATCAAAATATCTTGTGATTCTTGATAATCTTTCGCTGAAAAAATCTACTTGGATGTTTTCTGTTTCAGCAATCTGCTCAATTTCCCACAGAATCATTTTGAAAATTAATTCGTTTACCTGATGGTACATGATGAAAACCATTTCGTCAGGAAGTGTGGTGCGTTGTATTTGTAAATTTAAAAGTGCATCAGTTTGAATATAATCCCAATATGTAATTGGTTTAGCCCAAAGCAATCCTTCCAATTGAACATCAGTTTTTTGATTTATGGCTTGAAATTTAAGATCAATTTCTTTTAAAATTGCTTCAGAATTATCTGTAGGGTTCATTATTTTTTTACTTTAAGTGGACTTTTTAATCCTTTATATTCATCAAGATCAGCCTTAAGAGAACCTACTGCTAAATCTGCTTTAATTCTAATAGGAACTTTGTTTACATCATCTGTTATCCAGAGTGTTAAGCTCTCTTTTTCTTTAAATACTCTACCTGTCTGTACTAGTGGTTTGAAGACCATTGTAGAAACCGTGCCAAATTTAGTCGTAATATCTTGACGGCCTACAAATTTTAACTTAAATTTTGTGATTTCTTCATCAAAAAACATGTCTATTGTAATGGCTTCTCCAGATTTCAATTTGTCAATATTTGGATGGTTTCTCAAAAAGTAAAACGCAGATACAATATCTTGTACTTCTTCGGTAACAATAATCGTTTTTTCTGATTTACGTTTATAGTCTTTTACTAAAACTCGGTTTTCATTTTGATTAAAAAAGCCTTCTTGATTTTTGGTGTAACCACCTTCGTCAATTTTTCTAACATATCGATAAGGTTTCCCCGTTTCTTTGTCAAAATAACTTTCGTATAAATCTTCTACTTTAAAGAAAAATTTAGACATACCAGTTGTGTAACCTTTTCCAACAGAATGAAATACTTTTTTATTATTTATGGTAGCATCTTTAACTTCGAGAG
Organism: Flavobacterium sp. SH_e; assembly: GCF_025717045.1. Classification (GTDB taxonomy): domain Bacteria; phylum Bacteroidota; class Bacteroidia; order Flavobacteriales; family Flavobacteriaceae; genus Flavobacterium. Next base: position 159,406 of record NZ_JAOVZN010000007.1, on the reverse strand, counting down.
TTGCGTAGCCAGCATTTACGATTCCGTAATGTATTCTAAATTTGAAATATTCTCCAGTATCGAAAGCATCTTCTTTTTGAGGCGTAAAAGAGAGTATTGTTAGTGCTAATATAGTGAGGACGAACTTTTTCATAGTATAATCTTTACGTTTTATTATAAAGGTAGATAAATGCAAATTCTATTCCAAATGTACCAAAACAAAAAAACTCAGTCAAAGATGACTGAGTTTTTATGCTATTAACTAACCAAAAAACTATAAATTATGAAATTTATATCAATTCGGAAGGAAACCACCCCTTCCTGATTTGCGAGTGCAAAGATAGATAGAAAGTTCAAAAATCAAATAGCCAAAGTCAAGTTTAACATAACATTTGCAAAAAAAGCATCGTTTTTTAGAGAATTATACTGTTTTGTGTATGAAAATTAACAGTTTACAGTGTTCCTCGCAATTCTTGCTCTCTTTCAATTGACTCAAAAAGGGCTTTAAAGTTACCTGCGCCAAACCCTTTTGCACCCATTCTTTGAATAATTTCGAAGAAAAGCGTAGGTCTGTCTTGAACTGGCTTTGTAAAAATCTGTAATAAGTAACCATCTTCGTCGGCATCAACCATGATCGCCAATTTTTCGATTTCGTTCAAATCTTCTTTCATCATATTCATATGAACACCCAATCTTTCTGGGATTGCTTCGTAATAAGTATGAGGTGGAGCTGATAAAAATTCAACACCACGTGCTCTTAATTGAGATACGGTTTTGATAATATCATCTGTAGCAATGGCGATATGCTGAATTCCAGGACCACCATAGAAATCTAAATACTCTTCAATTTGAGATTTTTTCTTTCCTTCAGCTGGTTCGTTGATTGGAAATTTAATTCTTCCGTTTCCGTTTGACATTACTTTACTCATTAAAGCAGAATATTCTGTAGTAATTTGTTTGTCGTCAAATGATAAGAAGTTTACGAATCCCATAACTTCTTCATAGAATTTTACCCAAGTATTCATTTCGTTCCAGCCTACATTTCCAACCATGTGGTCAATGTATTTTAATCCCGTTGGTTCTGGATTAAAATCAGATTTCCATTCTCTGTAACCTGGCAAGAACACTCCATTGTAGTTTTTTCTTTCTACGAAAATGTGAACTGTTTCTCCGTAAGTATAAATTCCAGAACGAACTACTTGTCCAAATTCATCTTCTTCAACTGTTGGTTCCATGAAAGAACGTGCGCCACGTTTCATAGTTTCTTCGTAAGATTTTGTAGCATCTTCAACCCAAAGAGCCGCAACTTTTACTCCGTCACCATGTTTTTTCAAATGTTCGTTGATTGGTGAATCTGCCGTTAGAGGCGTAGTTAAAACAATTCTGATTTTGTCTTGTTTCAAAACATAAGACGCTCTGTCTTTTACTCCAGTTTCTAATCCCGCATAAGCCAATGACTGGTATCCGAATGCAGATTTATAATAGTGTGCTGCTTGTTTAGCATTCCCTACATAAAATTCTACATAATCTGTTCCTAATAATGGAAGGAAATCTTGTGCTCCTTCAAATATTTTCTCTAATCCGTATTCTACTGATTTTACTTCTTTTGACATAATGTTTATTTGTTTAATCGGTTAATCGTTTAACTGATTTTTCCGAAATGTTGTGTTTAGGTTGTTTTTTTACCGCAAAGAGCGCAAAGGCAATCGCAAGGTTCACAAAGGTTTTTATATCGATCTTTGCGCAAAATCCTTGCGAACTTTGCGGTTAGATCGAAAGTGAAATTTATTCACACCACGATTTATAGTACTGACCGTCATCAAGACCCATTGCTTCTTCGGTAACCATTAATGGACGGAAAGTATCCACCATAACAGCTAATTCTTGAGTTTCTTTGTGACCAATACTACGTTCCATTGCGCCTGGCGCTGGTCCGTGTGGAATTCCTTTTGGGTGTAAAGTGATGTGACCTTGCTCAATATTATTACGGCTCATAAAATCACCATCTACATAATACAGAACTTCATCAGAATCTATATTGCTGTGATTGTATGGCGCCGGAATTGCTTTCGGATGATAATCGTAAAGTCTTGGGCAGAATGAACAAACGACAAAAGTGGCCGTTTCAAAAGTTTGGTGTACTGGCGGCGGTTGATGAACACGTCCCGTTATAGGCTCAAAATTGTGAATTGAAAATCCGTATGGAAAATTGTAACCGTCCCATCCCACAACGTCAAAAGGATGTGTAGCATAAACCACTTCGTGAAGCATGCCTTCTTTTTTGATTTTAATTAAAAAATCACCTTTTTCGTCGTGCGTTTCCAATTCGCTTGGCAAAATAAAATCACGCTCGCAAAATGGAGAATGTTCTAAATGCTGACCAGATTGGTTTTTATATCGTTTTGGAGTATAAAATGGAGAATACGATTCTACATAAAATAGACGATTATCTTCCGTTTCAAATTCTATTTGGTAAATAATGCCACGCGGAATAATTAAATAATCGCCATATTCAAACGGAATATTTCCTAACATGGTTCTTAATTTTCCTTTTCCTCTGTGAATGAAAAGCATTTCATCAGCATCAGCATTTTTGTAGAAATAATTTCTAAGCGATTCTTTCGGTGCAGCCAAACCGATAATGCAGTCTTTATTAACCAACATTGCTTTTCGGCTGTCCAGAAAATCATTTTCAGGATTCAATTCAAAACCTTTAAAAAGAAGTGATTTTATATTTTTTCCGATTGCAATTTTAGGTTCAACTGAATAGGAATTTAAAATTTCTTTGACCTGTGTTGGTCTGTGTATGTGATATGATAACGACGAATGCCCGTGAAAGCCTTCGGTTCCAAACAATTGTTCGTAGTAAAAACCTCCATTTGGTTTTTCAAATTGGGTGTGTCGCTTTTGAGGAAAATCCCCAAGTTTATGATATAGTGGCATGGCTTTTTCAATTAGATAATTAGTAAATTAGATAATTCGAAAATTTGAATTGCAGAGATAAATAATCGGTTCAATTTTTTGTAATTGACTGATTATTTCAATTCGATAGAGCCATTACTCAGGATTTCTCTTGATGAGGAATTGAAGATACTCTAATAAACCTGTCCAATTTGTTTTCATTATAACAAATGTCGTAATTTTTTCGGAGTAAAAATAAAAATTATATTATTTATAACTATAAAATAACTTAGTTTTTTTGATATAATTTTTAGGATGTAAAAAAATAGGCAGAATTTATTGAAGTATTCTCGATTATACTACTAAAATTGAAATCCTATACTAAACCACGTAAAACTTTTTGACATTTCTGGAGACCAAGATTGTTTTACTTCTATAGGGCCAATTATAGTTTCTAAACCATAACCAATTGCGTATCCTGTATATTTTGGCATAGAGACCCAATCGACAGAAGAGAAAATATCATCTCCTAAGTTGGCAAAATTAGCAGATACATTGATGTGATTTTTTTTGAAGATTTCGTAATCAATATTAATATCAGTTTTAATATAACTGTTGCCGGCAATACTTAGAAAATCATATCCGTAGAAATAATTAAAATTATTTATTTTGTTGTAGCCATAACCTCCAAGTATAAAATCAAAAAACGGAACGCTATCGCTGCCAATATTAAACCCAGCATCGGCTCCAAATTTTATGGTTGCTTTTCTAAATAATGGTCTAACAACTGACACCTCGGCTTTTGCAATCGAAAAAGGTTTAAATTGCTGAGTATAATCTGATGATGCCATATAAGTTTGCAAATCTGTAGAAAAATATAATCCAGAACTTGGGTAATATTTTTCATCTAGCGAATCGTATTTTAAATAGGCAAAGGCACTAAAATAATTGCTTTTTTCAATTATGTTGTCTTCGTTGGTAAGGGTTGGTGAGCTAATTTTTAGATATTTATATTCTAATCCACCGCCCATTAAAAATTTCTGCACAAAAATAGTCTGGAAATAAGCTTGATTGGTCACATCCATGAAATCAACATTAATAAGGTTGACATTTGGATTTTCTTTAAGAACGCCACTCAAACTAGTAGTTACATTTCGATTAAATTGATTCAATCTGGAACGGAAACCAAAACTGATATTAAAACCATTCTCAACATAATAATTAAAATCATATCTAAAATTATCACCTAAAATGATATCCAGAGAAGTAACATCGTTTTTTAAGAAAGTCTTTTTATGAGTAAGATTTAATAAAACGGCACTTTTGTAAAGACCATCATAATGAAGTCCAAGTTTTAAATAAGTCTGCGTCGGATTTTCTCTTAGAACCAAATCAAGATCATCTTTGCCTCCGTTTGGCTGAAGACAATATGAAATAGTGCTAAAGTTTTGAGTAGCATTTAAGTTATTGATTCCGGTTTTAAGACCGTCGTAAGTTATAGTGCTTCCAGGCTTAAAACGAAGTTTTCCGCGAATATATTCTTTGGTGTAATTTTCTAATTTATCAGTATTTATATTCTGTATTTGAAGAGTGTCTGTGCCAATTTTCAGTTTTGGTTTTTTATAAAAATTGTTTTCATCTGTTAATGATTTGATTTTTTCATAAACAGCAAAAGCAGCTTCTTCACCTTTTCTAATAATTTCTTCACCTCTGTCAAATGAAATTACGCCAAAATCACGAATATCTGGTCTTATGTAAATATCCGTGTCTTTAATTTTGCTTTTCATTTTTTCTATAGATTGCAGATTGGTGATCTGAACTAAGATTCGAGTGGCATTTTTCAGATTTTTTCTTTTCATCAAATCGTCCTGAACATCCACACCAATAATTATATCAGCACCAAGATTTCGAACTTCTTGTATTGGATAATTGTTTACAACACCACCGTCAACTAATAAATTTCCATCAATCTCTACAGGAGTAAATAGGGAAGGGAAAGCCGCACTCGCCATCATGGCTTGAACAAGATTTCCTTTATTTAATAAAACTTCTTCACCCGTTTCAATATTAGTTCCGATACATAAAAAGGGAGTTGGTAGTTTATTGAAATCACGAACATGACGCACATTTCTAGTTAAACTACTCAATAAATTGTAATTGTACATTCCTTTTGAAAGTGCTTCTGGAATGCCTACTCTGAAATTACTAAAAGGCAAAACGACAGCATATAATTCGTCGTTCTTTTTACCATAAAAATTCTTAGAAGAACGCGGAATATAATCGTTTATTAATTCGTCAAAATTGGTTTGTTTGAAAATGGAATCTATTTGCGAAGCATTGTAACCAGAAGCATAAAGTCCGCCAATTACAGATCCCATGCTGGTTCCGCCAATGTAGTCAATTTTGATTCCGGCTTCTTCCAAAACTTTTAAAACTCCAATGTGCGCAAAACCTTTGGCGCCACCGCCACTTAAAACTAATCCGATTTTTGGTCTTTTAACACTGTCTTTTTTTATTTCCTGAGAAAATGATTTTTGCGAAAAGAAAAATGCTGTAAAAAAAACAAATGCAAATATGCCCCAAGAAACTCCTTTTGACCAAATATTTGAAATGTACAGTTTTGATGGGTGCATAAATTCTTTAGTTGGTTTTGTAAAAATCGACAATTTTTTTGGCTTTAGAAACACCTATAACGTCTGAAATTTCTTTTTCTGTGGCTAATTTTAATCTTTTAACACTTTTGAAATGTTGTATTAATGTTGTCATTGTCTTTTCGCCAATTCCAGGAATGCTTTCTACCGAAGAATTAAGCGCCGATTTACTTCGTTTATCTCTATGAAAAGTAATTCCAAATCGGTGTGCTTCATTTCTTAAATGCTGAATCACTTTTAAAGTTTCTGATTTTTTATCCAAATACAACGGAATAGAATCTCCGGGATAAAAAAGCTCTTCGAGACGTTTTGCGATTCCGATAATGGCCACTTTTCCTCGTAATCCTAAATCATCAATACTTTTTAGCGCTGCCGAAAGCTGTCCTTTTCCACCGTCAATAATAATCAATTGCGGAAGAGGTTCATTTTCGTCCAACAATCTTTTGTAGCGGCGGTAAACAATTTCAGTCATCGAAGCAAAATCGTTCGGTCCTTCAACGGTTTTGACATTAAAATGGCGGTAATCTTTTTTGCTTGGTTTTCCGTCTTTAAAAACTACACAAGCCGCAACAGGATTCGTTCCTTGAATGTTCGAGTTATCAAAACATTCGATGTGTCGAGGTTCAGAAGGAAGACGTAAATCTTTCTGCATCTGAGCCATAATTCGATTTACGTGGCGATCGGGATCTACAATTTGCAATTGTTTCAATTGTTCAATTCGATAAAACTTGGCATTTCGAATTGATAAATCTAAAATCTGTTTTTTATCTCCAAGTTGCGGAACTGTTATTTTAATGTTTTCACCCAAATCCAATTCAAAAGGAACAATGATTTCTTTTGATAATAATTGAAAACGCTCACGAAGTTCTACAATCGCAAGTTCTAATAATTCTTCGTCGCTTTCGTCTAGCTTTTTTTTCATTTCTAAAGTGTGCGAACGAATAATCGAACCATGAGAAATTTGTAGAAAGTTGACATAAGCCGCACTTTCGTCAGAAACAATCGAGAAAACATCAATATTAGTAATCTTCGGATTGATAATCGTAGATCGAGATTGGTAATTTTCCAGAACTTCAATCTTTTCTTTGATTTTTTGCGCTTCTTCAAATTGTAAATTCTGCGCATAAGTGTTCATCAATTTTTTAAAATCCTTTAAACTTTCTTTGAAGTTTCCTTTTAGGATTTCGCGAATCGCATTGACTTGTCTTTGATATTCTTCTAAAGGTTCTAGACCTTCGCAAGGACCTTTACAATTGCCAATGTGATATTCCAGACACACTTTAAATTTTCCCGAATTAATATTCGACTCGCTCAAATCATAATTACAAGTTCGAAGCGGATATAATTCTTTAATCAAATCCAAAATTGTATACACCATTTTAAAATTGGTGTATGGGCCAAAATATTCAGAGCCGTCTTTGACCATTCTTCTAGTTAAAAATATTCTAGAAAAAGGTTCTTTTTTAATGCAAATCCAAGGATAACTTTTGTCATCACGAAGCAATACATTGTATCGTGGCTGAAGTGTTTTAATTAAATTATTTTCTAATAAAAGCGCATCGGTTTCCGTTGGAACTACAATGTGTTTTATAGTCACGATTTTTTTTACCAATACATTAGTTTTGGCTGTATCGTGAATTTTATTGAAATAAGAAGAAACCCTTTTTTTTAAATTTTTGGCTTTGCCTACATACAAGATTTTCCCGTCTTTATCATAATATTGATAGACGCCAGGATTATCTGGTAAAGTTAAAATTTGAAGATCTAAGGCTGGTTTTTGCATTCTTTTTTATGTCTGAAGATACTCGAAAAGCTTTTTTCAAAAACCATTCCGATTTCTAAAAGAAGCTTAACATTGAATTAGTTTCAAATTTACGAAATCAAAAGAATAATTTCTATATTTAGATTTTATAATTCTACATGAAAAATAGTGCTCCATTGGTTATTTTCGGCGAATCGATTTTGCCGGGAGAACATAGAACCATAAACGTCGAAATTGCTAGACTGCATACCACAACTAAACTGAATATTCCTGTTATTGTGCGCCGTTCCAAACATGAAGGCCCAACTGTTTTATTTTCTGCGGGAATACACGGAGACGAAATTAACGGTGTTGAAATTGTCCGTCAGATTATCAGTAAAAAAATAAATAGACCAGCTCGCGGCACAATAATTTGTATTCCAGTCATCAATATGTACGGTTTTGTGAATAAATCTCGAGAATTTCCAGACGGGCGTGATTTAAATCGTGTTTTTCCAGGAAGTAAGAAAGGGTCGCTTGCCAGTAGATTTGCTTATCATATTGTCGAAGAAATTCTGCCGATTTTAGATTATGCAGTCGATTTTCATGCTGGTGGAGCAAGCCGTTTTAATGCGCCGCAAATAAGAATTACCGAAAATAATCCTGAACTGAAAGTTTTAGCAGATGTATTTAACGCGCCATTTACGTTATATTCCAAAAACATAAATGGTTCTTTCAGAAAAACTTCTGAAAGCGCCAATGTGAAAATGCTGCTTTTTGAGGGCGGAAAATCTTTAGATATCAATAACGAAATTGCAAATCAAGGTGTTTTGGGAACCAAACGTTTGCTTCATTATTTGGGAATGTTGGATTCTAAACAAATTATGGAACCTGCCTTAACTCCTTCAATTTACATTAAACAATCAGTTTGGCTTCGTGCTAAATGTTCGGGTTTGCTGCATGATTTTAATTTAGTTGGAAAATATGTAACCAAAGGTACTATCTTGGCTATTATTACAGATCCGTTTGGGAAATTTGAACAAAAAGTCAAAGCGCCGCATGATGGTTTTGTAATTAATGCCAATCATTCGCCAATTGTTTACGAAGGCGATGCAATTTATCATTTATCTAAAGTCCCAGACAATGCCGACGAGTAAAAAAGAACTTCGAATAGAATATAAAAATTTCCGTAAAGCTCTTTCTTTTGATGAAGTAGAAGAGAAGAGTTTGGCAATTGCAAATCAATTAATCCAAATGCCAATTTGGGATAAAATCTATTATCATGTTTTTCTTCCAATCGAAGAACAAAAAGAAGTGAATACCGAATATGTCCTGCATTTACTTTCTGGAAAAGATAAAGAAATCTTAGTTTCTAAAAGTGATTTTGAAACCAGAAAAATGATGCATTTTCTTTTAACAGATAATACTAAAATCAGAAAAAACGAATATAATATCCCTGAGCCCGTTGATGGAATTGAAGTGCCTTCGTCTAAAGTTGAAGTGGTTTTTGTACCGCTTTTAGCTTTTGATATTTTTGGAAACAGAATTGGTTACGGAAAAGGTTTTTATGATAAATTCCTTGCCGAATGCAAACCTGAAACGATTAAAATTGGACTTTCTTTTTTTGAAGCCGTAAACCAGATTGATGATGTTTTTGAATCGGATATTAAATTGGATTATTGCGTTACGCCAGAGAAAATTTATCAGTTTTAATTTAACTGCAAAAAAACGCATTTTTTTTACACCTCATTTTACTATAGAGACGCACTGCGGTGCGTCTAACACAATCTTTGTCGATATGCTGGGTGTAGACGCACTGCGGTGCGTCTCTACAATCTGTGTGGAAAAGAAAAAAACAAAAAATATTTCCGCGCAAAATGCCTTTAAAAACAAGGGATTTCTAAATTATTTTCAAGTAAGAAAAATATTTGTAAAAAATTTGGCACGATTTTGCATGCTCGAAAATTGCAAATAATCACCTCTAGTAAATCCGGAATGCTAGTCCTTATTTGAAGCCTATAACCTTTTATTAATTTTTTAAAAACTTACTTTATGAGAAATCTTAATTTCTTTATGATGGCATTCCTTGTACTTACTATTTTCGGCTGTAAGAAAGTTGATTATGCTACCGTGGAAACTGCAGATTCTACTGCAGTTGCAGCTACGACCGATTTAATTGAAGAGGAAAATTATATTCCTGAAACCAATACAGAAAGTTATGCAGGATTAGAAGAAAATCCGTTTGAATCTCCGCTCAAAGAACCGCTTTCTACTTTTTCTATCGATGTTGATAACGCATCTTATACCAATATCCGCAGATTTATAAACGAAGGGCAGAAAGTTCCAAAAGATGCTGTTCGAGTTGAGGAAATGATCAACTTCTTTAAATACAAATATCCACAGCCAGATGGCGAGCATCCATTTTCCATTAACACAGAATACAGTGATTGTCCTTGGAATAAAAACAGCCGATTACTAAAAATTGGTTTGCAGGGAAAAAACATTCCAATGGCAAATTTGCCGGCTTCTAATCTGGTTTTTTTAGTTGACGTTTCAGGTTCGATGGACGAACAGAATAAATTGCCATTGCTGAAAGAATCGATGAAAGTTCTGGTAAAAGAACTTAGAAGAATTGACAAAGTTTCGATTGTGGTTTATGCAGGATCTGCGGGAGTAGTTTTAGAACCAACTTCTGGAGATAATAAAGATGAAATTATGGATGCTTTTGATAATTTGCAGGCAGGTGGAAGCACGGCTGGAGGGGAAGGAATAGAATTAGCGTATAAACTTGCACAGCAGAATTTTATCAAAGAAGGAAACAATAGAGTAGTGATTGCTACTGACGGTGATTTTAATGTTGGCGCTTCTTCTGATGATGATATGCTGAAATTGATTGAGCAAAAAAGAGAATCTGGTGTTTTCTTAACCGTTTTAGGTTTTGGAATGGGGAATTACAAAGACAGTAAAATGGAAATTTTGGCTGATAAAGGAAATGGAAATTACGCTTATATCGATAACATTCAAGAAGCAAATCGTTTTCTTGGAAAAGAATTTAAAGGATCAATGTTTGCTATCGCGAAAGATGTAAAAATACAAATTGAGTTTAATCCAAATCATGTTCAAGCATATCGATTGATTGGTTATGAAAACCGAAAACTGAATGCAGAAGATTTCAAAAATGATAAAATTGATGCAGGAGAATTAGGTAGCGGACATTCAGTTACAGCTTTGTATGAGATTGTTCCGGTTGGTGTAGAAAGCGATTATGTTCCTTCGGATCTAAAATATACTAAAACGCAAAAAGCACCTGAAAATCATAGTGATGAGTTGGCTACAGTGAAATTTAGATATAAAAAACCTGATGGCAACAAAAGTGTTGAAATTGTAAATGTTATTGGAGACAAGAAAACGGACTTAGAAAACAGTTCTCAAGATTTCAAATTTACGACTGCTGTTTCTTGGTTCGGATTAAAATTACGTGAATCAAAATATATAGCAAACAGTTCAAGTTCGGATATCAAAAGATTAGCAAAATCTGGTTTATCAAATGACGAAGAAGGATACAGATCTGAGTTTGTCAGATTGGTTGATGCAGTAAATTAATTCAAATTTCAAAAATGAAAAAATCCCAAATTCCAATCTTACTTTGGAATTTGGGATTTCTATATTTAAATATTTTAAAACTTTATTTTACTTCTTTGATAGTTGAAGAATCGATCCAGCCTTGAGTTCCGTCTGTCAATTCGATTTTTTTCCAACCAGCAACACTTTCTAAGACATAAACTTTTGCTCCTTCATGCAATAAAATAATTCCGTTCGAAGATTTTTGAGGTTCATGTCGAACTTGGCTTAATTCAGAAAAAACAATAGCAACACGATCATTATCAAAATGGTTTTTTTCAGACATTCCAGCTGAAATGCTTAAAGCAAAAGCAACCAAAACAATAAACATTCCAACAAAATAAATTCTTTTTGCAAGTGTAGCGTTTGAGAAATAATAGCCAATAAAACTCAATAAGAACACAAAACCAAGCGCAATAGAAATTTTAGCCCAAGTATTGTAATCAAATATTGATGTAAAGTTTTGAATTAGTTTTGCAAATCCCACTTTAGGAACTTCTTTTATCTCGTCAATCGTTAGCTTTTTAGCAAATTTTAGATTGTTTAAAGTTTCTGGGTCATTTGGTTTAAGAACCAGAGCTTTTTCATAATTATAAATCGAAGGCGCAACCTGATTTAGTTTATAATAACAGTTCCCCAAATTAAAATACACTTCAGCAGAATGTAATTTGTCTTCTGTTATAATGTTTTCATAAACCTGCGCAGCTTCTTTATATTGTCCCTTTTGGTACAACGCATTAGCCGATTCAAAACGCCCTTGCGCAAAGAAAACCTGCGAGATGAATAAAAAGAGATATAGTATGTTTTTCATTTTCTTTATAATAAGATTTTCAACTTTGCGAACTTAAATTCGACTCAATCTAAATCAATTTTCTTAGCGAGCTTCGCGGTAAAAAAATTAAACAATCTGTTTTTCTAATTCAGAAATAATCATAACCGCTTTATCATAATCCTGCTGAATCGAAGCGCTTGATGCTGGTGCATAACGTGCAAATTCGCAGTTTTCAGTTAGAGTAATAAAATTCTGAACGGTTTCTGCATTAGCTTTTCTAGATAACAGCAATTCTCTAATATTGTCTTTACTCATTTCTGAGGTTTCAATATGCAGTTTTGCTTTCAAGAAATTATGCATTGCTTTTTCCAGTGCAATATAGAAAGGCTCTTTATTGTTAAGATGTTTCTTCGCTTGAGATAAATATTTCTTCGCCAGCTTATTGTTCATTCTAATTCTATTTCCAGTAACATCACTATCAATAGCTTCTTTTCTTTTTCTAGCTAGAATAATTAGTGGAATAATAACAAATGGAGCAAGCAGTAAACCTAAATACAAATTCGAACCATAGAAATCGTTTTTTGCAAGAGGAATTAAAGCCGTTCTAGTTTTAATGTGTCTAAACTGATCTGTTTTTGCAATTGCATTTTTAGAAGCTTTTTCTCCCGTATTTGCTTCTGCAGGTGTTGGTCCGTCTAAAACATCAACCATGATTTCCTTAGAAGTAATGGTTTTATAAGTGCCTGTACTCAAATCGAAATACGAAAACTGCATTGGTTTTATTGCATATTTTCCTCTGTATTGCGGAATGATTGTGTATTTATCTGTAATTCTTCCAGACATTCCGCTCAATGACGTTGTTACATTTTCGTCATGAACGGGATCATACATTTCAAGTGCATTTGGCACAACAGGTTTTGGAAGCGTAAATAACTTCATATTTCCTGTTCCTTGAGCGCTAACAATTAAATCTAGACTTTCACCATTTTTAAGTGTTGTTTTCGAAGGTGTAACTGTAAAATTAAGTCTGCCGACAGCGCCAGTAAATCCTTCTGGTTTTGTGCTTTCAGGAAGTGGTCTTACATTGATCGTTTTTGCTCCAGCAGAAACTACTTTATTGTCTTCAACAGTAATCATCTGGCCGAACATGTCGCGACGATTTGTTGGTAATTGTACCCCAATATCGAGTGAAAGAGGTTCAATTGTTAGTTTTCCAGATTTTTGCGGATATAAAATTGCTTTTTTCAAGATAACATAATAACATCTTTGTCCTTGGAAATTACCTTCCTCAATTGCAAGCTGTTTGATCTCAATGTTTTGATTCCAAAAATCATTGTATTTTGGTTTTGCCAGTTCTTTAAAACCAGTTACTCCAATATTATTAAAATACAATTTGTACACAACCGTAATTGGTTCGTTCAGATACGGATTTGTTTTTGAAATTTCGGCAACAAGAGTTAACAATTCATTTCCAGATCCTGGAGGTCTGTCGTTTGGATCTCTTTCTTGAGCTACGGCATTGGTTACAGTAACTTTTATTGGGTTTGTTTTGTAAATCTGACCATTGAATTCTATTGCCGCCTGTTTAATAGTCAAAGCACCTTTTTTCTCGGGCTGTAAGATATAAGAATAGATTTTTTGAAAAGAGCTTCGTCCATTTATCCAAGATTGACTAATCTGCTGACTTGGCCCTGCAACAAGTTTGAAACCTTCAAAAGAAGGTTGTTCGAAATTGTCTCCGTCAACATTCATGATGAAGTCTATGCGAAGTCTTTCGTTTACTCCAAGCGTGTTTTTGCTGACTCTGGCTTCAAATTGTACTTGAGCCATAAGTCCTTGAAAAGTGAGTAGAAATAGAATTAAATATCTTTTCATTTAATGTTTAATCGTTGTTATTTAACTGTTTAATCGTTTAATCGTTTTTGAATATTTCTTCTAATAAACAAATTAACGATTAAACGATTCAAATTATTTTACCAGTCTTTTTCTGTTTTTTTAGGATTACCTTTTACTTTTTGAGCGTTTACTTTGTCCTGAATTTTCTTTTCTTCATTGTTAACCGCATCTAACAAATTCTGAACTCGTTCTTTTGATATTCCTCCAGGCTGTGGTTTTGGCTCTCCTTGGTTGTCAGACTTGTCGTCTTTTTTAGGATCGTTTTTACCATCTTTTTTATCCTTGTCTTTATCGCCCTTGTCGTCTTTTTTGTCTTTATCCTTATCCTTGTCCTTATTCTGATCTTTGTTTTTGTCTTTATTTTTATCCTTGTCTTTGTCCTTATCCTTATTCTTGTCTTTATTTTGGTCGTTTTTCGGAGGATTTTCTTTTAATTTTTGTTTTGCGTAAGCATAATTGTAACGCGTTTCATCATCGGTTGGATCATTACGTAATGCCTGTTTGTAAGCTTCAACTGCTTGCGTATAATCTTTCTCTTTCATGAAAACATTTCCAAGATTGTGAAAAGCTTTGTGTTTTTCAGGTCTTGTTTTAGCATTTTTTATCGCTTTCGCGTAAGCGTATTTTGCTTCCGAAACTTGATTTTGTCTATAAATAGTATTTCCTAAATTATATGGCGCTGTTGATCGTTTAGGAAATTTTGATTCCGAAATTCTATAGTTTGCCTCAGCATCAACAAATTTATTCTGTTTATATTCTTCATTACCAGCGGGCAATGTTTTGTCTTTTTCTTGAGCAGAAACTGCAAAAGAAACCGTTAGTAAAATATAAAGAAGTAAATTTTTCATTCTAATTTTGTTTTCTGTTCCGAATTTAATCTGAACATTTATTTCTTTTCGTTAAATAAATCCAACTCTTTGATCCAATTTGTTTTTCTCTCTAATAAGAAAATATCTAGGAACAGTAATAAAAAGGCAAACCCAATAAACCATTGAAACTGCGATTGGAATTCGGCCATTTGTGTAGCTTCAAACTCTGTTTTTTGAATATTGTTTAAAGCATTTTTTACATATTCTAAAACTTCTTTAGTGCTTCCGCCGTAAACGTAGCCACCTTTTGTTGCTTTTGCAATTGTTTTTAAACCTTCTTGATTTAATTTGGTGATTACTGTTTCTCCGTTTAGATCTTTTTGATATCCTCTTACAACACCATTTTCTTTTAACGGAATTGTTCCTCCTTTTTCTGTTCCAACACCAATTGTAATAATCTTCATTCCTAATTTATTGGCTTCTTCTGCCGCAGCAGCAGCACCCTCAGAATGATCTTCACCATCAGAAATTAGAATTAATAATTTGCTGGTTTTACTTTTTTCATCAAAATAAGTTGATGATAGTCTAATTGCTTCGTCAAGAGAAGTTCCTTGTGATGAAACCATTCCTGGGCTCATACTCTGCAAGAACATTTTAGCAACGCTATAATCTGATGTAATTGGCAAAACAGGGAAAGCACTTCCTGCATAAGCTACGATTCCAATTCTATCGCTTCCTAAATTATTAATGATCTGAGAAACCAATTGTTTACTTTTGTCCAGACGGCTAGGAGCAACGTCTTCTGCAAGCATACTTTTAGAAACGTCGACAGCAAAAACAATATCAATACCTTCTCGTTTTACGGTTTCCATTTTAGTTCCAATCTTTGGATTAACTAAACCGATAATCAAGCAGGTAAGAGCCAAAAGAATCACTACAATTTTTAAAACAGGTTTAAAAACAGATTTCTCAGGACTCAGCCTTTTTACCATTTCTAAATCACCAAACTCGCGTTGTGTTCTTCTTTTCCAATACATATTGAAAAGGAAAATACACACCACAATTGGGATCAGTACTAAGAGATATAAATATTTTTTTTCGTCTAATTCCATTTTTTAATTCTAGTTTTCAGTTTTCTGTCACAGTTTTCAGCTGTAAACTGAGAACCGAGACTGGACTAAAATATTTAAATAAAGCTTCTGTAAACTGTATTTCTTAAACCAACTTCAAGCAATAATAAAAAGGCCGCAAATAAAACAAATCCTCTGTATTTTTCGTCATAATCGTAGAATTTCAATTCTTGGATTTCCGTTGTTTCCAGTTTATTGATTGAGTTGTATATTTCTGCTAATTTATCGTTGCTTGTGGCTCTAAAATATGTTCCGTCTGTTTTGCGGGCAATACTTTTCATCAGTCTTTCATCGATTTCAACTTTCTGCATTTTGAAAAGGAAACCTCCGTTTGGTGCATAAGCGTACGGAGATTCTGCCATTCCGTTTGTTCCAAGACCAATTGTGTAAACTTTTATGCCATATTGTTTTGCAATGTCAGCAGCGGTTTCTGGCTCGATAAATCCAGCATTATTTACACCATCGGTAAGAAGAATGATAACGCGGCTTTTTGCTTTACTATCTTTCAGACGATTTACAGCAGTTGCCAATCCCATTCCAATTCCAGTTCCGTCTTGTAAAACATTATCATATTTAATGCCTTTTATAGCTTCAAGAATAATGGCTTTATCACTTGTAACTGGAGTTTTAGTATAGGCTTCAGAAGCATATAAAACTAACCCAATTCTGTCGTTTGGCCTTTCTTCAACGAAATCGCCAGCAACTCTTTTCAGAGCTTCCATACGATTGGGTTTTAAATCTTTTGCCAGCATAGAACCAGAAACGTCAATTGCCATAACGATATCAATTCCTTTTGTTGTTTTAGTTTGGTTGCTAATATCTACGGTTCTTGGTCGAGCCAATGCAATAATCAAAGAACATAAAGCAAGGATTCTGAAAACGTATAGAGCAGGTTTAAACTTTGTCCAAAACGATTCGCTATTTTGGAATCCTGCTGTTGAACTCATTTTTAAGGTAGCCGACTGCTGGTTGCGTTTCCAGAAAAACCAGATTATCGCAATCGGAATTAATAGAAACAACCAAAGAAATTCTGGATTTAAAAAACTCATCTTACTCATTAGTTGCTCGCTCTTTGAAGTTCAACAGAATTTAATACTCGGGTTGTAATCTCGTTTGCATACGTGTCGCCTTCTTCATGTAAAATCAAAATTTGCTGTAAACCTTGGTCTTGTTTGAAAAGCAATAATTCATAATATGCTTTAGTACTTGTTTTGGTCGCTGGGTTCAAAATAGACATTGTTCCGTAACCTTTTACACCCTGAATACCTTCATTGGTTTGAAAATCTTCTTGTTTTACAATTATATTTTGTGCTCCTTGAGCTTCCATTACTTTTAAAGATCCTTCAAGAGCTTTAGCTAAATCTATATCAGTTGGCTGTTTAAATTTAGTTGTAGAAACCGTAATGTAGAAATTATCGATCATGCTTCCGTATGCAAACAGCTGCATTTCTTTGATTAATGCCATCGTTTCTTTTGGAAGTACTTTTTCTGCATCCATTCTTTTTAAAACTTTTGGAGTTTCTATAAGAACAGCTGGATTTCCGTAAGCACTTTTTACCCATTCGCCTTCTAACAATTCTTTAGAAGGATGGCCAATAATATTGTCTTTCACGTAATTGAAACCTTTGGTAACCACAAAGAAAGTTGTCGTAGCAAACAATAAAAGTATGACTGCTGCAACAGAATAACCAATTCTTGCATTACGCTGTTTTTTAAGCTGTGCCTGAATTTGTTTTTGTCTTTGCGCTTCGTTCAATAACTGATCCTCAATGTCTTCTGGGACTTCAGTTGGGATAGCATTATCAAGAGTTAAAATAACTTTTTGAATTTTATTTTTATCTTCTTTAATTTCAAAATCAAGCGGTTTAGATTTTGCAAATTTTACTAAATCGGCCTGACGTAAAACACGTTCCAGATTTTCAACAGTTTCTGGTGTAAGCGTCATTTTCTTTTTAGTAGAAGCGTCTCTAATTGCAGCAATTAACTCAGAAGTTGTGCTTTCCATTGCTGGAATATGAATGGCTTCTTCGATATAATTTCTGGCAATATCGGTTAATTCACTATAATATTCTTTAATTTCACCTTTTTGAACCAGTTCTTTTTGCTCCAGATTATTTAATAAACTTGTCGCTTTTTCGATAGGAGTTTTATAAACTTCTTCTTCGATTTTTTTCAGCTGACGTTTTTTAACATACCAGTAAACAAAAGCTCCAATTCCTAGAATAGCTAAAACAATTAAAAGGTAAATCCACCAATTTCCCATTCCTTCATCAACTGAAGAAATATCTTTAATGTCGTACATTTTCTGCTGTAAAGTGTCCACTTTTACATTGGCAACTTCTACTTTAAGAGAATCAGAATAGAAAGGTTTTTTATCAATTAAAATTTTAACGCTCGGAATTGTATAACGTCCAGAATCAAACTGCGTTAAACCATATTTTTTTATAAGTTCATAATTAGTGGCATCTTTCTTAACCGTATCAATTGGATAAGACTGAATAACTTCTAACGGACCAATGTTTTTAAGTTTCGGAAATTCAACTTTTGCTGTTGAAGTCACAACTGTTTTCAGGGTCAGTTTGAACTCGGCACCAATTTTATTTTTGGTGGTGTCAATACTTGTTTCTACTTGTTTTTGCTGTGCAAAAATCATGGTAGAAAAAAGCAATAAAAATATATAAAGTTTAAATTTCATTTGATTAACGATTGAAGATTAACGATTTTTGATTTTTGATTTTTCCAAGGATTTCTCAATAGTTTTCTAAAATTGTAATCTTTAATTTTTATGAATTATTTTTTGATGTTTTAATGCTGGATACAAAAATGGAAATTAATTGATTTGCTTCTATTTTTACCTGCATTAAACTTTCTCTGTCTGTTGATAAATTTGCTTTGTCTATTATTTTCAAACAAACAAATGTTTCTCTTAATTCTTTCAGACAAATTCCCATTTTATGAATAAAATCTTTTTTACTCTCTGCACTTTGCGCTTCACCGTAATTTAGCGCTGGCGATGTTCCTGATCGAATTATTTGTCCAGATAAATGATTTCCTGCATAATTTTTTTCAAACTTACTTGCTATAATTATAATTGTTGCTGCAAAATCAATCAATCTATTTTCTAATTCTTGTTTAGTCATTTCTTAAATACTTCCTTTAATCTCAAATCACACACATCATAAATCAAAAATCGTTAATCAAAAATCAAAAATCTTTATCTCGATTTGAAATAGCCTAATAGTTTAGTAACGTAATTTTCGTCGACTCTAGTGTTTACAATTCCTGCTCCAGATTTACGGAATGTATCTTTAAAGTAATTAAACTTTTCTTGATAATGTTTCTCGTAATTCAGACGGACAGTTTTAGAACTAGTATCAACCAATTGTATTTTTCCTGTCTCAGAATCCAACATAGAAACCATTCCTAAATTTGGAATCTTTTCTTCGCGCATGTCATAAACACGAACTCCAGTAATATCATGTTTTTTGGAAGCAATTTTTAATGTATGCTCGTAAGAATCAGACATAAAATCTGAAATCATGAAAATAATGGCTTTCTTTTTTTGAGTTCCAGACAAAAACTTCAAAGCTTGTGCAATGTCTGTTTTATGACTTTTTGGTTCAAATTCGATCAATTCACGAATGATGCGAAGTACGTGCGAACGTCCTTTTTTTGGCGGAATATATAATTCTACAGTATCAGAAAATAAGATTAAACCAATTTTATCATTGTTTTGTGTAGCCGAAAAAGCCATCGTTGCCGCAATTTCGGTTACGATGTCTTTCTTGAATTGATTTTTAGAACCAAAAGATTCCGAACCCGAAATATCAACCATTAAAACCATAGTCAATTCGCGTTCTTCTTCAAATACCTTAACGTGAGCTTCGTTATAGCGTGCGGTTACATTCCAATCGATGTTACGAATATCATCTCCGTATTGGTATTGACGCACCTCGCTAAACGTCATTCCTCGTCCTTTAAATGAAGAGTGGTATTCTCCCGAAAAGATATGATTGCTCAGTCTTTTCGTTTTGATTTCTATTTTCCGTACTTTTTTTAAAAGCTCTTTTGTATCCATTCTATTTGTTTAAAGTTTAAAGTTTAAAAGTTTCAAGTTAGTCTTGCAACAACTTGAAACTTGAAACCTGAAACAAATTTTTAAGGTACTTCAATCTCGTTAACGATTTTGTTGATAATGTCTACAGAAGTAATGTTTTCTGCTTCTGCTTCGTAAGTAATTCCAACTCTGTGACGTAATACATCGTGAACCACTGCACGAACGTCTTCTGGAATTACATAACCACGGCGTTTGATGAAAGCATAACATTTAGCAGCATTAGCCAAGTTGATACTTCCACGAGGAGAAGCTCCAAAACTGATAAGCGGTTTTAAATCGGCTAATTTGTATTTTTCTGGGTAACGTGTAGCGAAAATAATATCTAAGATGTATTTCTCAATTTTTTCGTCCATATAAACTTCACGAACAGCTTCTTGCGCACGTAAAATCTGATCTACAGAAACCACTGGATTTACTTTTTCGTAAGTTCCTTTTAAGTTTTGACGAATTACAAAACGCTCTTCATCAATTTTTGGATAATCAATAACAGTTTTCAACATAAAACGGTCAACTTGTGCTTCAGGAAGTGCATAAGTACCTTCTTGCTCAACAGGGTTTTGTGTTGCCAATACTAAAAACGGACGATCTAATTTGAAAGTTGAATCACCAATTGTAACTTGTTTCTCCTGCATCGCCTCTAAAAGTGCTGACTGAACCTTTGCAGGTGCACGGTTAATCTCATCGGCAAGTACGAAATTGGCGAAAATTGGTCCCTTTTTAATAGAGAATTCGTTTGCTTTAATGTTGTAAATCATGGTTCCGATAACATCGGCTGGCAGTAAATCTGGCGTAAACTGGATACGGCTGAAAGATCCTTGAACCGCTTGAGAAAGCGTATTGATGGCTAAAGTTTTTGCCAGCCCAGGAACTCCTTCCAATAAAATATGCCCTTGTCCAAGTAATCCGATCAATAGACGCTCGACCATATGTTTCTGACCCACAATAACTTTGTTCATTTCCATTGTAAGAAGGTCTATAAAAGCACTTTCTCTTTCAATTTTTTCATTTATCGCTCTAATGTCTAAAGTCGTTGTATTTTCTTCCATATAAATATTTTTAAAACCTTGATTTTTACGCCTAATTTTTGAGAGTGCAAATTGAATATTTTTTGAGAAGTAAGATGTTAAAGAATGGTTAAAACTTCGACCAACAACCTAATTTTAAGGACTAATTGTGAATCTATTTTTATATTTTTAAGAACTTTGATGATTATGTTTTATGAAAGCATAATTATTACCAAAAATAACGCATAACTATTATGAGCAAAACAGTCTTATCGCCTATAATTTCGGGCACTATGAATTGGGGAGTTTGGGATAAAAACCTTACAACCAAAGAAATGGAAAACATGATACAAATGTGTATCGAAAACAAAATTACGACTTTTGATCACGCGGATATTTACGGTTCGTATACGACCGAAGCCGATTTTGGAAAAGCCTTTCATGCAAGTAAAATTGCCCGTGAAAAATTACAATTAATTACCAAGTGCGGCATTCAGATGATTGCTGATAAACGCCCAGAAAACAAAATTAAACATTATGATTATTCTAAAGATTATATCATTAAATCTGTAGAAGGATCTTTAAAGAACTTAAAAACAGATTATGTAGACGTTTTTTTACTGCACAGACCAAGTCCGTTAATGCAGGCAGATGAAATTGCAGAAGCTGTTGAGAAATTAAAAGGAGAAGGAAAAATTATCGATTTTGGACTTTCAAATTTTACAAGTTCTCAAACAGAATTGATTCGTCAGAAAACAGAAGTGAGTTATAATCAAGTTCAGTTTTCAGCTACGCATTACGAAGCAATGACAGATGGAAGTTTAGATTATATGCAGACTAACGGAATTCGTCCTTTATCTTGGAACCCGCTTGGAACTGTTTTTAGAGAAGACACAAAACAGACTCGCCGTCTGAAAAAACTTTTTTCTACTTTATTAGAGAAATATCATTTAGGAGCAGATACACTTTTATTGGCATGGATTTTAAAACATCCAGCAAAAGTAATTCCGATTGCGGGAACAGTAAATATTGCTAGAATTCAATCTCTATCAAAAGCTATTGAATTAGAAATGGACAAAGAAGACTGGTTCGCGATCTGGACAGAAAGCATGGGCGACGATGTGCCTTAAATTTTAGTGTTCAGTTAAATGCAAAATCAAAAAAATATTTGCCACAGAGTAAAAGGATTTAAATGATTTTTTTAATCTGTGGCAAAATGAAATAAATAAAAATGAAAAAAACAGTTTTAATTACTGGTGCCACAAGCGGAATAGGAAAAGCAACCGCTGAGATTCTGGCAAAAAATAATTATAAAGTTATTCTTTGCGGAAGACGTACAGACCGTTTAGAAGA
Source organism: Flavobacterium sp. SH_e (assembly GCF_025717045.1). Lineage (GTDB taxonomy): Bacteria > Bacteroidota > Bacteroidia > Flavobacteriales > Flavobacteriaceae > Flavobacterium. Next base: position 137,432 of record NZ_JAOVZN010000007.1, on the reverse strand, counting down.
ACTTCAAAAAGAACTTTCCGTTTTTACAGAAGTACATTCTTTAGCATTTGATGTTCGCGATAAAGAAGATGTTTTGAAAAAAATAGGTTCTTTACCTAATGATTTTGCTACAGTTGACGTTTTAATAAATAATGCAGGAAATGCTCATGGTTTAGATCCAATTCAGAATGGAGATTTGGACGATTGGGATGCCATGATCGATATTAATGTAAAAGGACTTTTATATGTTTCAAAAGCGATAATTCCACAAATGGTTGAAAGACAATCGGGACATATTATTAATATTGGTTCAACTGCGGCCAAAGAAGTTTATCCAAACGGAAATGTTTACTGCGGATCTAAACATGCTGTAGATGCAATTACAGCTGGAATGCGAATTGACTTGAATCCGTTCGGAATTAGAGTTGGCGGAATTCATCCAGGAATGGTTGCAACAGAATTTAGCGAAGTTCGCTTTAAAGGTGATGTCGAAAGAGCCGCTAATGTTTATAAAGGATTTGATCCATTAAAAGCAGAAGATATTGCCGATATTATTCACTTTGTCGTTTCTAGACCTTATCATGTAAATATTGCAGATTTGGTTGTTATGAGTACAGCGCAGGCGTCTTCGACAATTGTCAAGAAAAATATTTAAAAATAGATGATTAGACTTCTTAGAAAGTTAGATCTTTAGATTATCTTAGGAATCTGAAAATCATAAGTCTAAGAAGTCTAAAAATCTAAGTAAGTCTAATAATCTAGAATAAATGATTAATAAGCGCCTTTTAATTAAAAATCTTCTCGCTCATAATGACGAAAGCAGTTTTTATGATAAGAAAAGGCAATTGAATCTTCATTCCAGAGAAGGAAAAGGAAAGTTCTTAAAACACATTTGCGCTTTATCGAATTCCAATCCAAACAATAATTCTTATATCGTTGTTGGAGTAGAAGATCAAGATAACGAAATTGTAGGTGACGATTTCTTCGATGACAGCCGAATTCAGAATCTGGTCAATGCATTTTTAGAAAATCCTCCAAAAATTCAATATGAAAATGTCCCTTTTCCAAACCTTCCAAAAGACAAAGTAATCGGTCTGGTTACTATAAAGCCAAAAAACAAAATCTCGTACTTTAAAAAAGGAATTCATACTATTCTCGCCAACAGTGTTTTTGTGAGACGTGGCAGCAATTCGATTCCTTTAGAAGAGCATGAAGTAATCGAAAAAAACAATCAAAACACCGAAACGGTAATTGGAATCGAGAATAGTTCTCGAAATAGTATTCAATATACTTTAGATGGTGTTATCGATTTTATGAATTTTAGACATAAAGATATGTCTCCAAAATATCGCGTTTTCAAAGAATTATTTGTGATTTGCTGGGCTGGAGTTCCGAAAAAAATGCGTGATAAAACCTTTCTTTCACGTGTTGACATAGAATTGATCAACGAACAGATTAAGCTTTTTTATTCTGCACAAGATGTTGTTACTATCGAATATAACGATGATACTTTTACCATTACAGAATATGTTCCGTTGGGATTAAATGACAAAACCAGTTATTATCCGTTAGAAGAACAAACCATTCATTTCTTTGATAACGGTTATTATAAAATTGACCGTCAAATGCTTTTTCAGCCGCCAGAGTTTAACCGAAAAATGCTGTACCATATTTATAATGCAAATATGTCTTTATTGGCGAAACTTCAAAAAGAAATCAATTTGTCTGATCGTGAAATGAAAGATTTAGAAAATCTGCCTTCTACTTTTATGATTTGCTATTTGAACGGTTTTGAAGATGCCAGACAAAAATTAATTGATGCAAAAATGCTTCTCAAACCTTATAAAAATGTCTATTCTTCTTTTAAAGAAGCTTTAAGGGTTTTACGTAAAATGAAGTATGATGTCCAGTAAAAAGGGCAAAGGTTCAGAGGTTCAAGTGACAAAGGTTTTTCTGTAGAGACCGCAGTGCGTCTACGTCCAGCATATCGACAAAAATTGTGTTAAAAGATTGTGTTAGACACACAGCAGTGCGTCTCTACGATATATTAGGGACTAAATAAAATGTTTTGATTTTATTTTTCTATTGAAAATTCAAATATTGCTGCACTTCTTCATAAGAAAATATAAGCTCTTTTGGACCATCTGCATACGATGCTGCTTCGTATGAATTATAATATAAAAGTAAGCCTGAAGAGGTATAAAAAATGTTTTGAGGCAGTTGAAATTTGTCGTTTTCAAACATTAATCCTGTAGCATTTATATTAGCTTTTTCTGGGATTTTGTACTTTGCTCTAAAAGTCTTTTCGGCGAAAGCCTTAAACTCATTTTCGTTTTTAAATAACTGATTATTGAAAATCGTTTTTCCTGTCTTTTTATTGAATAATAAGGAACGATAACCTTGATATCCGTGAGCGCCGCCCGTAAAAGTGTAGTGATCAATTTTAAGGTTTAAGACTTGATCAGATTCAAATTCGACATTTCCGGTTATTTTTGCTTCCCAGCCAAAAGTATCATTCGGGAATTTTTGATGCATTTCTTCGTATGAAGCAATAAACGATTTTGCCAATGATTCGTAATCATTGACTTTCGTCGAATCTTCACCAAAAAATACAATTTCTTTAATAACAGCAAATACTTTTTTATTGATGCTGTCTGATGTTACTTTAATATTTTTAGCAATTGGAACTTCTATTGTGATTTTCGGGCAGTCATTTTTGCACGGAATTGTAGATTTTTCTTCAAAGGTTTCATTTTCAAATGAGAGCTCTTTTTTGCAACTTGTAAAAATCAAACACAATAAGATTGTAAATATGTAATTTTTCATATCAAAAAGTGTTAATTATCTACAAAGGTAAGAAGTTGTGTCAGGATAAAATAAATTAAGCGGTAAATTTGTACAAGAATTAAGGAATTAAAATTTAGAACTATATGAAATTCAATACAAAAGTAATACACGGAGGACAGCATCATGATCCAAGTACAGGGGCAGTTATGCCACCAGTGTATCAAACTTCAACATTTGTGCAAACTAGTCCAGGTAAACCTTTGGCTGATTATGAATACAGCAGGGCTTCAAATCCTACGCGTACTGCTTTGGAAGATGCGCTAGCAAGTATAGAAAATGGAACTCGCGGACTTGCATTTTCATCTGGTCTTGCAGCAACAGACTGCGTTTTGAGATCTTTCAAAGCTGGAGACGAAATCATTGCTATGGATGATTTGTATGGCGGAACGTATAGAATGTTTTCTCGTGTTTATAAAGATTCTGGTATTAAATTTCATTTTGTTGATATGACGAATATCGAAAAATTGAAAAGTTTAATCAACGATAACACGAAGTTAATCTGGGTAGAAACACCAACAAATCCGTTGATGAAATTGGCAGACATTCAAGAAATAGCAAAAATTACGCAGGAGAAAAAAATTCTTCTTGCTGTAGATAATACTTTTGCAACTCCGTATTTACAGAAACCTTTAGATTTAGGAGCAGATATTGTAATGCATTCGGCTACAAAATATTTAGGCGGACACTCTGATGTTATTGCTGGAGCATTAATTGTAAAAGATGCAGCGCTTGGCGAACAATTGCATTTTCAGCAATTTGCTACTGGAGCAACTCTTGGTCCAATGGATAGTTTTTTAGTTTTAAGAGGAATTAAAACTTTGGCTTTAAGAGTTCAAAGACATTGTGAGAATGGCGAGAAAGTAGTAGAATATTTAAGTAATCATCCTAAAATTAAAACGGTTTATTATCCAGGTTTAGAAAATCATCCTTTTCATGAAATTGCTAAAAAGCAAATGAAAGCTTTTGGGGGAATGGTTTCTTTTGATTTTAAATCAGGTAAAAAAGAAGATTCTATTGCCTTTTTAGAGAAATTAAAAGTGTTTACTTTGGCAGAATCTCTTGGCGGAGTAGAATCATTGGCTAATCACCCAGCCTTAATGACGCATGCATCAATTCCTGCAGATAAGAGAGCTGAAGTTGGTATTACTGATGATTTGGTTCGATTAAGTGTTGGTATTGAAGATGCAGAAGATTTAATTGCAGATTTAGAACAAGCTTTATCTTAAAAATAAGCAATAAAAAAAATCCCAAAATTCCAAAAGTAAAATTGGAAATTTGGGATTTTTTATATTTTGAAATTTAGAGTGTTTTTTAGAATTCTAAATAGTAAATATATCCAAAGTTAAACCAAACCTGCCAGTCGTTAGATTTGTTTTCTTTATAAATATCTTTATTTGGATTTAAACCATCAATCCAGTCTGAGTTGTACATTTGGAAACGAGTTTCAAACATTAAATCGCTCATTTCAGTTAATTTATAATGAACGCCGACAGCAGCTGTTGCAGATAAAGCTACACCAGTTTCTGTAGAAAACCCATGCGCACGTCCGTCAGATGGAGTTAAGTATTTTCCAGGAGTAACATTAGGAAGAGTAATATCTCCTAAATGAGATCCAACTTTAGTTGAATAATAACTTACTTGAAATCCTAAACTTCCATACGGACTGAAGCTACCAATTGTGTTTTCAAAATCATGAATTTTCATGAAAGGCGAAAATTCCAATTGAGCACCAAGATTTACTACAGAAGAACTTGCATGCATGTTCTTTAATTGTTGAGCAAATACTCCGTCAGGTTTTCTTTCAACCCACTCTCCAAAGTGCTTCAAAGTTGTTTTACTAAAAGACAATTCTGACCTAACTTTAAAGTGCTCTGTAAAGAAGCTCTCTCTATTGTTGGCTGCAGAAAAGTTTATGAAATGCATAATTCCAACTCCAAAACCAGTATTCCCAACATTGGTGTCAACGTTATGTCTTTCACCAAAATCTGACTGTAATGTAACTGGTCCTGCAAATATTCCTATCTCTTGAGCTAGGTCCGACTGCGCTGATGCTACGGTTGATATACCAAAGATGGCAAATAATGTGATAAATAGGTGTTTAGGCATTTTTTAGGGGCTTACAAATCTCGGCAAATATATAAAAAACCTAATCGATTCAAAATATTAAATTGCTGTATTGAAAAATAAGTATCAAAATACTTAATTTACTAACTTTTAAAAGGTGATTTATATGTAAACACCTACATGTAAAATGTGTTTTTTTGTAATATTTGAAAAAAACACAAATCGCTTCAAAAAAGTGAAAAATATAACATCGAATCATTATTTGATATATCTTTGTGTGTTAAAACGAAAACGTTTTCTTAAACATAATTTCTTATTTATAAGAATAGGAATTAAATCAAATTATCTGAAAAATTTATTTCAAAATGGAACAAAAAATAAATGAATTTATGGCTCTAATTGAGTCGAAAAATCCAAACGAACCAGAATTTCTTCAAGCGGTTAGAGAATTTGCAGAAACTGTAATTCCTTTTATATCTGAACGTAAAAAATACGATGGAAAGAATATACTTCTAAGAATCGCTGAACCGGAGAGATCAATTATATTTAGAGTTCCGTGGGTAGACGATAAGGGAGAAATTATTGTAAATAGAGGTTTTAGAATTCAGATGAACTCTGCAATTGGACCTTATAAAGGAGGAATTAGATTTCATCATACAGTAAATTTATCAGTCTTAAAATTCCTTGCTTTCGAACAAGTATTTAAAAATAGTTTAACTACACTTCCAATGGGTGGTGGAAAAGGTGGTTCTGATTTTGATCCAGAAGGAAAATCAGATGGCGAAATTATGCGTTTCTGCCAATCTTTTATGACAGAATTATGTCGTCACATTGGTCCAGACCTTGACGTTCCTGCTGGAGATATTGGTGTTGGTGCTCGTGAAATCGGATATTTATTTGGACAATATAAAAGAATTAGAAATGAATTTACTGGAGTTTTAACTGGAAAAGGTTTGGCTTACGGTGGTTCATTAATTAGACCAGAAGCTACAGGATATGGAGTAGTTTATTTTACTGATCAAATGCTTCGTACTATTGGGCATGAAATTAAAGGTAAAAGAGTTGCTATTTCTGGATTCGGAAATGTAGCTTGGGGTGTTGCCTTGAAAGTAAATGAACTTGGAGGTAAAGTAGTTACTATTTCTGGACCTGATGGTTATATTTATGATGAAGAAGGAATTTCTGGAGAAAAAATCGACCACATGCTTGAAATGAGAGCAACAGGAGATAATAGAGCAGAAAGATATCTTGAAAAATATCCAAATGCAATATTCCATAAAGGGAAAAGTCCTTGGGAAGTAAAAGTAGATATCGCAATTCCATGTGCCACTCAAAATGAATTGAACGGAGATGATGCTAAGAAATTAATTGACAACGGAGTTCTTTGCGTTACTGAAGCAGCTAATATGCCTTCTACTTTAGATGCAATCAAACTTTTCTTAGATAATAAAGTACTATTTGCTCCAGGAAAAGCGGCTAACGCTGGTGGTGTTGCTGCTTCTGGATTGGAAATGACTCAAAACTCTATTCGTTTAAACTGGACTAGTGAAGAAGTAGATTTAAGATTGAAAGAAATCATGATCGGAATTCATAACCAATGTAAAAAATATGGTGCAGAAGAAGACGGATATGTAAACTACGTAAAAGGAGCAAACATCGCTGGATTTGTAAAAGTTGCCGACGCTATGCTTGCGCAAGGTGTCGTTTAAAACTTAGTTATAATTATAGAAATGCCTTCAGTTATCTTTATTAAGATATCTCGAAGGCATTTTTATTTATATCAAAAATTAAATAATTCTCGTTTGTAGTATATTTGTCTATCCGAATACATTAATAATGAAAAAAACATTCTTCTGCGGTCTATTTTTAGTTCTAATTCAATTTTGCCAAGCTCAGGGTAAGTTGTCTTGGCAGGGATATTTTTCGTTTAATGAAATAAAAGATGTTTCAGAATCTTCCACTAGCGTATTCGCAGCATCAGAGAATGCTTTGTTTTCTAAAAATATTTCAACTAATGTTCTAAAAACAACAACTACAGTTGATGGATTATCGGGACAAACTATTTCAGCGGTCTATTATAGTGAAGCTTTCAAAAAAACTATTATCGGTTACGAGAACGGTTTGATGATTTTAATCAATGAAACTGATGGAAGCATATTAAAAGTTGTAGATATAATTAATAAACAACTCCCAGCAAATACAAAAAAGATCAATCATTTTATGGAATACAATGGTTTGATTTATGTTTCTTGCGATTTCGGAATTGTACAATTCAATTTAACTACTTCTCAATTTGGAGATACTTATTTTATTGGAGACAATGGAGCTGAAATCAGTGTAAAACAAACTACTTTTTTTAACGGATTTATTTTCGCAGCAACTACAAGCGGTATAAGAAAAGCAGATAGTACCAATCCTAATTTAATAGATTATAATCAATGGTCGGTAGTAAATACTGGAAGTTGGTCAAGTGTAGAAGCTTTGGATACAGAACTTATTGCTGTAAACGATTCTGGCTATATTCATCGATTTAACGCAAGTACATTTGTAGGTTTTTCTCAATTGCCTCAGGCTTCTGTTGATATGAGAGCTAAAAATCATAATTTATTTATTACAACGGCCAGCACTGTTTATGTCTACAATAATCAGATGGTTTTGAATAGACAAATTACAAATACACAGGTTTTAAATAATACGCTGAGTTTTTCGTGTGCAACGGCAATTGGAGATCAGCTTTTTATTGGAACAAAAGAAAACGGATTATTTGGTTCTACATTAAGTACGGCTTCGGCATTTGCAAGTACAACGCCAGCAGGACCTTTTCGTAATAACATTTTTTCATTAGATGCAACTGCCAATGTTTTGTGGGCGGTTTATGGTGACTACGATGCTTCTTATAATCCTTATAGTTTGGATAGTTATGGAATTAGCAAATACAATGCTTCGGGTTGGTTGAACATTCCTTATTCTGAAGTTTATGACGCAAAATCAATTACAAGAATTCTTGTGAACCCAAACAACGAAAAGCAAGTTTATGCAAGTTCGTTCTTTTCTGGTTTGCTGAAAGTTGAAGATGATGTTCCGAATTTTTTATACAATGAGACAAACAGCGGATTGGAATCTATTACAACAGAAGGTCCAGATTATATTGATGTGCGTATTAATGCAACCGCTTTTGATAAAACAGGAAATCTTTGGGTCACTAATAGCCGAATTAAAAATGGTCTAAAAGTATTAAAAACAAATGGACAATGGGGCAGTTATGCAATGTCTTCAATTTTGATCAATCCAGAATCTAGCAGCTATTCTAGTATAGTTGTAGATAAGAATAATGTAAAATGGATTGGAACCAATAGAGATGGAGTAGTTGGTTTTAATGAAACTACTAATACATTTAAGAAAATGACATCTGGTACCGATGAAGGAAATTTACCAGTAGAAGATGTTCGAACTTTGGCGATAGATACAAAAAATCAGCTTTGGATAGGAACAACAAAAGGGTTGAGAGTTTTATCGAATGTTAGCAATTTTCAGTCAGAAAGCCAATTAAAAGCAAATGCAATTATTATTACTGAGGATAATTTGGCGCAAGAATTAATGTATGAGCAATTTGTTACTTCTATTGCTGTCGATGGGGCAAACAATAAATGGATTGGAACAGCAGATTCGGGTGTTTTTATGGTTTCATCAAACGGACAGGAAACAAAATATCATTTTACCATAAATAATTCTCCGTTGCCAAGCAATTATATAAATGATATTAAAATAAACGGTAAAACTGGAGAGGTTTTTATTGCAACCAATAAAGGTTTAGTTTCTTTTAATGGAATTTCAACAGATGCAAACGATGATTTGAGTAATGTATATGTGTATCCAAATCCAGTTCGTCCAACTTATACAGGAACCGTTAAAGTCGCTGGATTAATTGATAAAGCAAATGTCAAAATCACAGATATTGAAGGGAATTTAGTCTTCGAAATAACTTCTTCTGGTGGAACAATCGAATGGGATACAACTGCTTTTGGAAAATACAAAGTAGCTTCTGGAGTTTATATGGTTTTTATTTCTGCGCAAGACGGAGGAGAAACTAAAGTAAAAAAAGTGATGATTATTCGTTAAGTATTCAGTCGCAGTCTCAGTTTTCAGTTCAAAACCTGAAACTTGAAACTTGAAACTTGAAACTTGAAACAAAAAAAAACAAAAATATTGCTCGTCAAAACCAAAGCCATAGTAATTTCGTCTTTAAAATTTCAGGAAAAAAGCTTGATCGTAAAATGCTTTACACTTTCAAGCGGATTGAAATCTTATTTTGTACGCGATGCTTTTTCGAGCAGAAAAGCAAGTCAGAAGATTGCCTATTTTCAGCCATTTTCAATTTTAGAAATTGAAGCGGTTCATAAAAACAAAGGCACTTTAGAGAATTTTAAAGAAATAAAAAGTGCTGTTCCGTTTCAAAGCATTCATACTGATATTGTAAAAAGTACGATGGTAATGTTTCTGTCAGAAATGCTGCATCATTCCATTCAAGAAGAAGAAAAAAACGAACAGCTTTTTCTGTTTTTAGAAACCGCACTGACTTGGCTCGATCATCATGATGAAATTTCTAATTTCCATTTAATTCTACTTTTGGAAATTACAAAATATCTTGGTTTTTATCCGGATCTTTCAGAAAATAATCTTCCTTTTTTTGAAATGAATGAAGGTGTTTTTACACTTTTTCAAAATGGAAATGTTTTGTCTGAACACGAAACAAATTTGTTTAAAAAGCTTTTGGATTTAAAATTCGATAACGATCAAAAAATCTTTCATGTTTTGGAAAGACAAATCCTGCTGAAAATCTTAATTGATTACTATAGTTTGCATTTGGACGGATTCAAAAAACCTAAATCTTTAGAGATTTTAAAAGAAGTTTTCTCTTAAATCAATAAAAACAACAATATTTATTGCGGAATCTACTTGAAATTTCCTGAAACCAGTCTTTTTTCCGTTATCTTTTCTCTATTTTCCTCAAAATTCCTTACTTTCGCACCTCGTTTAAGAAAAGGATAAAATGAGTACAAAATTTACTGAATACAAAGGACTTGACTTACCAACTGTAGCGTCTGAAGTTCTTGATTTTTGGAAGAAAGAAAATATATTTGAAAAGAGTGTAACAACTCGCGAAGGAGCTGAGCCTTTCGTATTTTTTGAAGGTCCGCCTTCAGCAAACGGATTACCTGGAATTCACCACGTAATGGCACGTGCGATTAAAGATATTTTTTGCAGATATAAAACTCAGAAAGGTTTTCAGGTAAAAAGAAAAGCCGGATGGGATACTCACGGTTTGCCTGTAGAATTAGGAACCGAAAAAGAATTAGGAATTACAAAAGAAGATATTGGTAAAACAATTTCGATTGAAGAATATAACGAAGCGTGTAAAAAAACCGTTATGCGTTATACCGACGTATGGAATGATTTGACCGAAAAAATGGGTTATTGGGTAGATATGGAAGATCCGTATGTGACTTATAAACCGAAATATATGGAATCTGTTTGGTGGCTTTTGAAACAAATCTATGATAAAGGTTTGTTGTATAAAGGATACACAATTCAGCCATATTCTCCAAAAGCAGGAACAGGACTATCTTCTCACGAGGTAAATCAGCCTGGAGCTTACCGTGATGTAACTGATACTACAATTGTAGCGCAGTTTAAAACACTTCCAGAAACTTTGCCTTCATTCTTGCAAGGTTTTGGAGATATCCACATTTTAGCTTGGACGACAACTCCTTGGACGCTTCCGTCAAATACCGCTTTGACAGTTGGTCCAAAAATCGATTATGTTTTAGTAAAAACTTTCAATCAATATACTTTTGAGCCAATCAATGTGATTTTGGCTAAAAACTTAGTTGGAAAACAATTCGGAAAAGGATATTTTGTAAGTGAAGATGACGCTGATTTTGACAATGTGAAAAATGGCGACAAAAAATTGCCATATAAAATCTTAACTGAAGCAAAAGGTGCAGATTTAGTAGAAATCCGTTACGAACAATTATTGCCTTACGTGTTGCCATATCAAAATGCTGAAAATGCATTTAGAGTAATTTCTGGTGATTTCGTTACAACAGAAGACGGAACAGGAATCGTGCATACAGCACCGACTTTTGGAGCAGATGATGCTAAAGTAGCAAAAGAAGCAAAACCAGAAGTTCCGCCAATGTTGGTTTTGGACGAAAACGGAACTGCAGTACCTTTAGTTGACTTACAAGGTAAATTCACTTCTCATGTTGGGGATTTAGCTGGTAAATATGTTAAAAACGAATATTACGATGCGGGACAAGCTCCAGAGAAATCTGTAGATGTTGAAATCGCTATTCGTCTGAAAGAAGAAAACAAAGCTTTTAAAGTTGAAAAATACGTGCACAGTTATCCACACAGCTGGAGAACAGATGAGCCGTTATTATACTATCCTCTAGATTCATGGTTCATCAAAGTAACCGATGTAAAAGATAGAATGTTCGACCTGAACGAAACTATCAATTGGAAACCTAAATCTACTGGTGAAGGACGTTTTGGAAATTGGCTTAAAAATGCTAATGATTGGAACTTATCTCGTTCTAGATATTGGGGTATTCCGTTGCCAATTTGGAGAACAGAAGATAAAACGGAAGAAGTTATTATCGGTTCTGTTGAAGAATTGTACAATGCAATCGAAAAATCGATCGAAGCAGGTTTCCAAAAAGAAAATCCGTTTAAAGGATTTGAAATCGGAAATATGTCTGAATCAAATTATGATTTAATCGATTTGCACAAAAATGTTGTTGATGCTATCACTTTGGTTTCAGCTTCTGGAAAACCAATGAAGCGCGAAAGTGATCTAATCGACGTTTGGTTCGATTCTGGAGCAATGCCTTATGCACAATGGCACTATCCTTTTGAAAACAAAGATAAAATTGACGGAAACAAAGATTTTCCAGCGAATTTCATTGCTGAAGGTGTAGATCAAACTCGTGGATGGTTTTATACTTTACACGCTATCGGAACTTTGGTTTTTGATAAAATCGCATATAAAAACGTAGTTTCAAACGGTCTTGTTTTGGATAAAAACGGAATTAAAATGTCTAAGAGTAAAGGAAATACTATAGACCCGTTTAAGACCATTGCAGAAAACGGTCCTGATGCTACACGTTGGTATATGATTATGAATGCAAATCCGTGGGATAACTTGAAGTTTGACCTTGAAGGAATTGCTGAGGTTAAACGTAAATTCTTTGGAACTTTATACAACACATATTCATTCTTCTCGTTATATGCTAACATCGACGGATTTAAATATGCTGAAGCTGAAATTCCGTTAAACGAAAGACCAGAGATCGATCAATGGATTATTTCTGAATTACATTCTTTAATCAAATTCGTTGATGAATGTTATGAAGATTATGAGCCAACGAAAGCTACAAGAGCAATTTCTGACTTCGTTCAGGAAAACTTAAGTAACTGGTACGTTCGTTTATGCCGTCGTCGTTTCTGGAAAGGAGAATACGCTAAAGATAAAATTGCGGCTTACCAAACGCTTTATACTTGTTTGTTAACTATAAGCAAATTGAGCGCTCCAGTAGCTCCATTTTTTATGGATAAATTATACAGAGATTTGACATCATCTACGGGAACCGAGGATTTTGCTAGTGTTCACTTGGCTGAATTCCCAAAATTTGTCGAAAACTTTGTTAATAAAACGTTGGAAAGTAAAATGCAGAAGGCGCAAACTATCTCATCTTTGGTTTTATCACTGCGTAAAAAAGAGATGATAAAAGTTCGTCAACCTTTGCAAAAGGTAATGATTCCAGTACTTGACGACAATCAGCGTGCTGAAATCGAAGCGATTTCTGACCTTGTAAAAGCTGAGGTAAATGTTAAAGAAATCGAACTTTTAGACGATGCGTCGGGTATTTTGGTAAAACAGATTAAGCCTAATTTTAAGGCTCTTGGACCACGTTTTGGAAAAGATATGGGTCTGATTTCTAAGGAGATACAAGGTTTTTCTGCAGATCAGATTAATCAATTAGACAAGCAAGGAACGCTAGATATTGTTATTGCAGGAAATAGTGTAACTTTATCACTAGAAGATGTAGAAATTACATCACAAGATATCGAAGGATGGTTAGTTGCTAATTCAAACGGAATAACAGTTGCGCTTGATATTACTCTTACCGAAGAATTGAAAAACGAAGGTATCGCCAGAGAATTAGTAAATAGAATACAAAACATCCGTAAAGATTCAGGATTTGAGGTTACGGATAAGATTAAAGTTCAAATAAAAAGAAACGGTATTTTAGAAGATGCAGTTTCAAAAAACGAAGACTATATTAAGTCTGAAACATTAACAGACGAACTTGTTTTTGCTGACACGTTAGAAAACGGCACAGAAATTGAGTTTGATGATATTAGAACCATTATATTAATTTCAAAATAGTTAGAAAATGATAGATGAAATTACAAGATACTCTGATGCAGATTTAGCAGAGTTCAAAGAGATAATCCAAGCAAAAATTAAAAAAGCACAAGAAGATCTTGATTTGATCAAAAGTGCCTATATGAACGATTTGAATAATGGTACTGACGATACTTCTCCAACTTTTAAAGCTTTTGAAGAAGGAAGTGAGACTATGTCTAAAGAAGCAAACTCGCAGTTGGCTATCAGACAAGAGAAATTCATTCGGGATTTAAAAAATGCTTTATTCCGTGTAGAAAATAAAACATACGGTATCTGCAAAGTAACAGGTAAATTAATTAGCAAAGAAAGGCTTAAAATCGTTCCTCATGCAACAATGAGTATCGAAGCTAAAAACTTGCAACGATAAATTACAGAAATGTAAAAAAAGCGCTCCGTTATGGGGCGCTTTTTTTGTTTAATGTTTAACTTAATCTGGTGATATTGTTAGATTAATAGTTTGAAAGAAATTATTTATACTTAATCAAAATAAATATAATTGATTGATACTTGTTTTTGTAAGAACTTATTCGATTGATAAATTGAAGATTAATAAATAAATACAATAAAAAAAACCGTCTTGATAAAGACGGTTTTTATTTTGAAATCAAAAGAAATGATTAAGCTAGATTTTTTTCAACGTCAGCTTTATGTTTTCTCAAAATAGCTCTGGTCATACCTAAGTTAGCTTTTGAAGCATCTGCAGCTAGGTAGATCATAAATTTTTTGTTTGGAGAAATATCGATAATGTGAATTTGATTAGAAAGTGTAATCAAAATATCTTCGATGTCCTGGTTTAAGTTTAATGCTTTTACAGCACTCAATTTAGCTTTCACAACTTCTAGGTTGTAAGCAGCTGCAAGCTCTGGGTCAAAACTTGGATCAATAGTTAAATTTCCAAAGCTTAATCCAGATTCAATTTCTGTTACAGCCACAGCGATAAAGCCGTTTACGTTGGTTTTCATTTCGTTTAAAAACACGTTTAAAAAATCATTGCTCATAGTACGTTCGGTTTGTTGTTAATAGATAGATTTATGTTATTTTAATAGGGAATTCTTACTTAGTTCAGCAGAAACTTCTTCTGTTGAACGCATCAATAATGCTAGATTGCTGCCTTCTTTAGAAAAAGCAACGATAAAATTAGAACCACTAATTTTGTTTCCAACAATAACGCCTTCTGCACTTTTAAGGTATAATTGTTTTAATGAACCTTTTTCTAAATCAATTAAAAATTTTTCGCTCATAGATAAAATAGCTGCGCTCATAGCGGCAATACTATCGCCATAGTCTAGGTTTAAGGAAGTTATAAGTTTTCCTTTTCCGTTCAAAATTAATGCTGCTGTAGATTTGGTGCTGACAAGAAAGTCGTTTAAGGTAGTTGTAATTTCATTCATGATTTGTAGGATTTAGGGAAGAATTTTAAATTTAGTTTTTGGTGTTTGGTTTAAATAAAAATTAACTAGAGTGATCCTAAACAAGTGTTAATTTTTATTAACAAATATAAATTAAATTATGTATCATTGTAGTACCAAATCATTAATAATTTAAATTATTTACTATAAAAAACTTACATTATGGCTAAAGTACTGAAATTCAAAGAAGTAAACTCTGACGTAGAGCGCAGAATGAAAGAATTTGAAAAACTGCGTGTTAAGTTTAAAGCAGATGTAAAGAAGGGCGAAGCAAAGAAATTAGCTGCCGGAAAAGAAAGCAAAGGAATATTCAAATCTATCTCTGATTTTTTCTCCGACAGTCCAAAACCAGCTGCAAATGCTCCTGTAAAAAAATAAGCTTTATCGGGTTTAGATTAGCATTTCGACCTTCTTTAGTTTATTAGAAAACAATTAACGCTCCTTAAGGAGCGTTTTTTTTGATTAAATTGTTATTTTTGCCCATCAAAAAATCATAAAATGTCATTACGAAAAGCGTATTTCCTTATATTCTTAGTTTTAATTGTTGATCAACTTTCTAAAATCTATGTCAAAACAAATTTCATTCTTGGTGAAGAAGTGGTAATTTCTGATTGGTTTAGAATTCATTTTATTGAAAATGAAGGAATGGCTTGGGGAACAAAAATACCTGGAGCATACGGAAAATTAATTTTGACTGTATTTAGAATTTTTGCTGTTTTCGGAATTGGCTGGTGGCTTTCTGATTCTATAAAAAAACGCCATTCAACTTATTTAGTTGTAGCTATTGCATTAATCTTTGCTGGAGCTGCAGGAAATATTATCGATTCTGTTTTTTACGGAGTTATTTTTGATGACAGCACACATAATTTAGCAACTCTTTTTTCACCTGAACCTTATGGAACTTGGTTTCATGGTTTGGTAGTAGATATGTTTTATTTTCCAATATGGGAAGGAAATCTTCCAGAATGGCTTCCAATGGTAGGCGGAAAACATTTTGCTTTTTTCAATGCGATCTTTAATGTAGCCGATATAGCAATTTCTACAGGAGTAGGAATACTTTTGGTTTTTAATAAAAGAGCTTTTCCAAAACACGGATAAATTAAAAAATCCAAAATTTTCAAAATTCCAAATTCCAATATTTAAGGCATTCGCAACAAAAAGATATTGGAATTTGGAATTTTTCATTATTGAGGGTTGAATATTTTGTATTATTTTTACAATACAAAAAAATCAAACTATGCAAAGTCCGTCTTTTTCCATTTATGATGCTTCTGCGGGATCAGGAAAGACGTATACTTTGGTAAAAGAATATTTAAAAATTATTCTTTCTTCGCCAAAAAACGATGCATATCGAAATATCTTAGCGATAACTTTTACCAATAAAGCGGTTCATGAAATGAAAAGCCGTATTGTTGGAAATCTGTCTGAATTTGCAAAAGATGATCCGTCGCCAAAAGCGGTTGATTTAATGGAGGATTTATCACGCGATACTGGACTTTCGATCATAAAAATGAAAACTAAGTCGCAGCAAATTATTAAGCACTTAATTCATAATTACGCTGCTTTTGATATTTCGACAATTGATAAGTTTACCCACAAAGTTATTCGTGCTTTTGCACACGATTTAAATCTTCCAATGACTTTTGAAGTCACTCTGGATACCGAAAATTTATTGGTTGAAGCTGTCGATGCGATTATAGCTCAAGCTGGAGAGGATGAAACATTGACAAAGCTTCTCATCGATTTCACTATGGAAAAAACCGATGACGATAAAAGTTGGGACGTTTCTCGAGAAATTCTGGACACAGGGAGATTGGTTTTGAATGAAAACAATCGAAACGAAATTCTGCATTTTCAAGACAAAACTATCGGAGAATTTGTTGAAATTAAAGCAAAAATGCAAGCGCTTTGTAAAGAGCTTGAAGAAATCAACGAAGGTTTTGCAACCAAAGCGATTGAATTGATTGATAAAAACGGAATTGATCCAAAATCATTTTCAAGAGGAACTTTTCCAAATCATTTAGAGAGTATTCGAAGCGGAAAATTCAATCCAAAAAATAAAACATTTCATGAATTTGATGATATTGCGATTAACAAAACGGCAAAAGATCGTGCGTTAATTGAAAATATTATTCCAGAATTACTCCAAATATTAAAAGAGGTTTATCAAAACTTTGAAAAAAGAGATTTTTATAAAGCCTTTTTAAAAAATATTACACCGCTTTCTCTATTGAATACCGTAAGTAATGAACTTGCAAAAATTCAATCGGAGCAAAATATTTTATCCATTTCAGAATTCAATGCGATTATTCATCGCGAAATCCAGAATCAGCCAGCGCCATTTATTTATGAACGTTTGGGCGAGCGTTATCGTAATTTTTTCATTGATGAGTTTCAGGATACTTCAGAAATGCAATGGCAAAATTTGATTCCTTTAATAGATAACTCACTATCGGGTTTAGATGATTTAGGAAATAAAGGAACTTTAATGATTGTTGGCGATCCTAAACAATCTATTTATCGCTGGCGCGGAGGTAAAGCGGAACAGTTTATCGAATTAAGTAAAGATGTGAATCCGTTCAATAATCCGGATAAACAACTTAAACATTTAAATACTAATTACCGGAGTTATAGCCAAGTTATTGAGTTTAATAATGCTTTTTTTAAACTGATTTCGGCTGAATTTTCAAATGAAGATTATAAAGATTTATATGAGAATCATAGTTTTCAGAATACAAATTCGAAGAAGGGTGGTTATGTAAATATATCATTTCTTCCAATCGTTGATAAAAATGAATTTGTAGATGAAGAAGAAGTTGTTGAAAAATCTGATCTCTATGTCTTAGCTACTTTAAACACAATTCAGGAAGTTGTGAGACAAGGTTTTGAATATAAAGATATTGTAATTCTTACCAGAAAAAGAGATCAGGGAATTGCAATTGCTAATTATTTGACCGAGCAAGGAATTCCTCTTTTGTCTTCGGAAACATTAATGATTCAAAATGCATCAGAAGTTCGTTTGATCGTTCATCTTCTTAGATACTTAAATAATAGTGCAGATTTAGAATCAAAAGCACATTTTTTACATTTCCTAGCTTCGAACAAAGATTTGGCAATGCCTATTCATGATTTCATTGCAATGGGAATGAATCATAGATTTGAAAAAGATTTTGAAGAATGGCTTCTAACTTTTGATGTTTCTTTTTCTTTTGAAGATGTTAGAAAAAAATCATTGTATGAAGCAGTAGAAGTTGTTATTTCGAAGTTTATTCTTCCGTCTGAAGGAAACGCTTATGTTCAGTTTTTTCTAGATATTGTTTTAGAAAGAGATATCCGAAATCAATCTGGAGTCGCAGATTTTCTGGTTTTCTGGGATAAAAATGCAGAGAAATTTAGTATTCCGTCGCCAGAAGGAAACAATGCAGTTCGAATTATGACTATTCATAAATCAAAAGGATTGGAGTTTCCAGTTGTAATTATGCCTTTTGCTGATGAAGATTATAATAGGAAACCAAAAGATAAACTTTGGCTCGATACAGAAGAAATTGATTTGGGAGTTCCCAAAGCGCTTGTTGATAATAGTAGCGCGGTTGAGGGTTTTGGCGAAAGTGCATCGGCAGTTTTTAATTTGAAAAAACAAGAAGAACTTCTAGATAATATAAATGTATTATATGTGGCTCTGACTCGTGCAGAAGAGCAACTCTATGTAATTTCTCAATCATTAAAAGCAAAAAATGATGGAGAATATCCAAATAATATGGCTTCCTTTTTTATTAAATTTTTGATTAATGAAGGGCTTTATGAGGAAGAAAAATTAAACTATGAATTTGGAAATAAAATGAGGCTTTCGAAAATTTCTGAAACAGTTAATCTAGTCAAATCAATTCCGATTGTGAGAGAAGTTTTGAATCCAAAGAATATTAAAATAGCACAACGCGAAGCTTTAATGTGGGGAACTCATCAGCAGGAAGCAATTTCGTACGGAAATATTGTGCATGAGATTTTGGCTTTCGTTAAAGATAAATCGGATATTGATTTAGCAGTAACAAAATCACTTGAAAACGGATTGATAACTTTTGATCAAGTTGATCAGGTGCTTCAGACTTTGAGTGAAATAGTAACTCATCCAGAATTGGATGTTTGTTTTAATGGGAAAGATACTGTTTTAAATGAGCAAACTATTGTTCAGAAGGAAGGAAGAATTTTAAAGCCAGACCGAGTTGTGTTTTTAGAAAACAAACAAGCTTATTTGCTGGATTATAAAACAGGAGCTGTAAATGCTAAATATCAACAGCAAATTCAGGAATATCAAGATGCTATTGAAGATTTAGGATACAAAGTGTTAAAAAAAGCATTGGTGTATATTGGGGCAGAAATTGAAGTGGTAAATTTGTGAAAAAATTAATCAGATGTTAAAGAAATAACGAAGCTTTATTTTTGTTAAGTTGTTAATTTTTAACGTTTTAAATAAATATAAAAATGTACGGTAAAATTAAGGAGTATCTGCAAAGTGAGCTGCAGACAATCGAAGAAAATGGAATTTTCAAAAAGGAGCGTATCATTACTTCTCCTCAAGGTGCAGAAATTACAATTTCGACTGGAGAAACAGTTTTGAATTTTTGTGCTAATAATTATTTAGGACTTTCGTCACATCCAGAAGTGGTGCAGGCTGCTAAAGATGCAATGGACACACATGGTTTCGGAATGTCATCGGTTCGTTTCATCTGCGGGACACAAGATATTCATAAAACATTAGAAAAAAAGATTGCAGATTTTTATGGTACAGAAGACACTATATTATATGCAGCCGCTTTTGATGCTAACGGAGGTGTTTTTGAGCCTTTGCTTGGTGAAAATGATGCAATTATCTCAGATAGTTTAAATCACGCTTCAATTATTGATGGAGTTCGTTTGTGTAAAGCGGCTCGTTATCGTTATGAAAACAATAATATGGAAGATCTGGAGCAGCAGTTGATTAAAGCAAATGAGGCTGGAGCACGTTTTAAGTTAATTGTAACCGATGGTGTTTTTTCAATGGATGGACTTGTGGCGCCATTAGATAAAATTTGTGACTTAGCTGATAAATACGATGCAATGGTTATGGTAGACGAATGTCATGCTGCGGGTTTTATTGGCGCAACAGGAAAAGGAACTCTTGAAGCGAAAAAAGTTATGGGAAGAGTAGATATTATTACAGGAACCCTTGGTAAAGCTTTAGGTGGAGCAATGGGAGGATATACTACTGCAAAAAAAGAAATAATTGAGTTATTACGCCAAAGATCTAGACCTTATTTGTTTTCAAATTCATTAGCGCCTGCAATTGTTGGAGCTTCAATAAAGGTGTTTGAGCTATTGGAAAAAGATACAACGCTTAGAGATAAATTAGAATGGAATACTAATTACTTTAAAGAAGGAATGAAAAAAGCAGGTTTTGATATTATTGATGGAGATTCTGCAATTGTTCCTGTTATGTTATATGATGCCAAACTATCTCAAACGATGGCAAACGAACTTTTGAAGCAAGGAATTTATGTTATTGGATTTTTCTTTCCGGTAGTTCCAAAAGAAAAGGCAAGAATTCGTGTCCAGCTATCTGCAGCACATGAAAAAGAGCACCTTGATAAGGCGATAAATGCCTTTACAGTTGTCGGTAAAATGTTAAAAGTTATATAATTACCACTTTGGTTAAATTTTTGTAGGTTTTTTTTAACATTTCATTTTGTATTTAAAAAATTTGGTGTTACTTTTGCTTGTAATTAACTAAATTGTAATTAAAAAAATTAAGTATGAAACATCTTAACAAACTTTTAGTTGCTGTATTGATGGCGATGGGTTTAAGTTCTCACGCGCAAGACAGTAACAATCCATGGGCGATCTCTTTCGGGGTTAATGCTGTGGATACAAGGACTAGTGCAAGTCCAGATCATGTTGACTTTTTTCCTGCACACTTTTCTCAGCCATTCGCTGTAAAGGATAACTGGAATATTCTTCCTTCTTTATCTTACATTGGAGTATCTAGATATGTAGGGCATGGTTTCTCTGTAGGTTTACAAGGGTCTGTAAACAAAATCGACAAATATGTTGTTTTTGCGCCAGATGCAGCAGGTCATGATGGAAGAGGTATGATCGTAACAAATCCTGGTGACTTAATGTACTACGGAATTGATGCTACGGTAAAATATAGCTTCCAAGAATTGATCAAATCAAAAGTAATTGATCCTTCGTTATCTGTTGGTGGAGGTTATACTTTCTTTGGAGATAGTAGCTACGGAACTGTTAACCCAGGTGCTGGTATTACTTTCTGGTTTACAGATGCTATTGGTCTTGAGCTTGCTACAAGATACAAATGGTCAGTTAGTGGAGATAGAGAAGATGCTTCTGGTGCTCCAGATGCTCCATCTCACTTCCAACACACTGCAGGTTTAGTTTTCAAATTCGGAGGTAAAGATACTGACGGAGACGGAATCTATGACAAAGATGATGCTTGTCCAGATGTTGCTGGTTTAAAACAATTCAACGGATGTCCTGATACTGACGGTGACGGAATCGTTGATGCTTCTGACGCTTGTCCAGATGTATTTGGTTTAGCTGCATTAAACGGATGTCCTGATACTGACGGAGACGGAATTGCTGATAAAGATGACGCTTGTCCAGATGTTGCTGGTTTAGCTGCTTTAAAAGGTTGTCCTGATACTGACGGTGACGGAATCGCTGATAAAGACGATAAATGTCCTACAGTTGCTGGTCCTAAAGAAAACGGTGGTTGCCCAATCTTAGATGCTGATAAAGATGGTGTTGCTGATAAAGATGACGACTGTCCTACAGTTGCAGGTCCTGCTAGTAACAGAGGATGTCCAGAAGTAACTTCTGAGGCGTTAGAAGATCTTAAAGTTCAAGCTAGAGCGGTATACTTTAACTCAGGAAAAGCTACTTTCAAAACTGGAGATAAAGAAACTCAAGCTAGATTAGATGCTATTAAAGAAATCCTTAAAAACTATCCAAACGCGAAATTCTCTATCGAAGGACACACAGATAGTACAGGTTCTGCTAAAGTAAACCAAAAACTTTCTGAAGATAGAGCTAAAGCTGTATTAGATGCATTAGTTCAAAGAGGTGTAAATCCAGAGAACTTAGAGTCTAAAGGATTTGGTTCTAGCCAACCAGTTGCAAGTAACAAAACTGCTGCAGGTAAAGCTCAAAACAGAAGAACTGAAATTAGACACATTGGTTCTAAATACCAAGGAAAACTATAATTCAGTTTTTAAATAAATTTGAAAAGCCATTCTTAATTGAATGGCTTTTTTTATTTTTATCATATGGTAAATACTTCTTTTCTTCAAAAAATTGCCTCTGTTGTAATTCAGGATTTTGCAGATAAATTATCTGAAATTACAATAATACTTCCTAATAAAAGGGCAAAAGTCTTCTTGATTGAAGCTCTTAAAAAAGAGACTTCAAAAACTATTATTGCTCCTGAGATTACTAGTATTGAAGATTTCGTTCAGGATGTTGCTTCAATTCGTTCAATAGATTCAATTGAACTTTTGTTTGAATTCTATGAAGTTTATTTATCTGTTACAGAAAAAAAGAATCAGCAGTCTTTTGAATTATTTGCAAATTGGGCTAAAACTCTTTTACAGGACTTTAATGAAATTGATAGATATCTTTTAGATCCATCACATGTTTTGTCTTATTTGAAAGATATAGAAGATATAAAAAGATGGGGGCTTGAAGTTGATCAGAAAACAAAACTTCTGGAAAATTATATTGATTTCTGGAAATTGCTTCCTCTGTATTATGAATCATTATATAATCATTTGTTGTTTAAATCAATTGGTTATCAAGGTTTAATTTATAGAGAGGCAGTAAACAATTTGAATCATTTTTCAAATACGATTAAAAAACGAACTTTTATTTTTGCGGGATTCAATGCTTTAAATGCAGCAGAAGAAAAAATCGTTCAGCATTTGCTTGCTCTAGATCAGGCTAAAATTTATTGGGATGCCGATCAGGCCTTTTTAAATGATCCCTATCATGACGCGGGACTTTTTTTAAGACGTTTTAAAGAAAGCTGGAAACACTATAAAGCAAATACTTTTGAGTGGATTGTTGATGATTTTTCGCAGTCAAAGAATATTCAAATTATTGGAACTCCCAAAACAATTGGACAGGCAAAACTAGCAGGAAGTATTATCGAAGATTTAATTGATCAAAACCCCAATGCTTCTCTAGATAAAGTTGCAGTAGTGCTTGGCGAAGAGAATTTATTGGTTCCGGTTTTGTATTCACTTCCTTCCTCGGTTGGAGCTTTAAATATTACGATGGGATATTCGGGAAAGAATAATCCGTCGCAGATTTTTGTTGCTAAGTTGTTCAAAATGCATACTAATGCGCTTTCTCGAAAGGGCGGAAGCTATGTTTTTTATTATAAAGATGTGCTTGATATTTTAACGCATCCATTAGTGGAGCCTTACGCGAATGCGCAAAAACTTGTAAAAATTATCAAAGAGAATAATTATACATTTATCACACATTATAAAATTTTGGAACTTCATCCAGAACCTTCTCAATTTTTTAATCTATTATTTGAAAAATGGGAAAACGGTTCAGTGGCAGTTTTAAAAAATATTTCAGCTTTACTAATTGCTATTAAAGAACATTTCAGTAATGATAATGAAGAGGAAAAAATTGCAAAAGCTTTTGTTTATGGTGTTTTTAAAGTAATTAATAAACTTATAAATTATTATTCTAAACATCATCACATCGATAACATTGATACGCTTCATGCGATTTATAAGCAGATTATAGATTTAGCTGAAGTTTCTTTTGAAGGAGAGCCTTTAAGAGGTTTGCAGATTATGGGAGTTTTGGAAAGCCGTGTTTTGGATTTTGAAACAGTTATAATAACTTCTATGAATGAAGGGAAATTTCCTGCTGGAAAATCTCAGAATTCATTTATTCCGTATGATGTAAAACGTGAGTTAGGTCTTCCAACTTTCAAGGAAAAAGATGCGATTTATACCTATCACTTTTATCATCTGCTTCAAAGAGCAAAAAACATATACTTAATTTATAATACTGAAAATGACGGACTCGATGCAGGCGAAAGAAGCCGTTTTATAACTCAGTTAGAAGTTGAGAAAAAAATAAGGCATAATATTACTTTCGATATTTATAATCCAGAGCTTCCTAATACGGCTTACGAACCTATTTCTGTTCCAAAATCTGAATTAGTGATGGAGCGTTTAAAGGAAATAGCGGCAGCTGGTTTTTCACCTTCTGCCTTGACAAGTTATATTCGAAACCCGATTGAATTTTATTTTCAGAAGATATTGAGAATTCGGGAAGTGGAAGAAGTGGAAGAAAATATTGCTTTAAATACTTTGGGAACTATTATTCACGAAACGCTGAAAGCGCTTTATGATCCTTTTATCGGGAAATTTATTTCAGAAAATGATCTTTTAAATTGTTTTAAATTGCTGGATGATGAAGTTCTAAAGCAATTTAAATTGGTTTACAAAGAAGGTGAAATCAAAAAAGGACGAAACCTTTTGGCTTTTGAGGTTGCAAAAAGAAATGTTTCGAATTTCCTGAAAATGGAATTGGAGTCGGTTCGAAATAATGAAGCGATTCAGATTATTGCTTTGGAACAAACTTTTGAGCGGGAATTTGTTCATCCAAAATTACCATTTCCAGTTTTAATTAAAGGAAATGTCGATCGTATTGAACGACGAGATGGTAAAATCCGAATTATCGATTATAAGACAGGAAAAGTAGAAAAGTCTAATGTGGTATTGAAAACATGGAATGGGTTAACGCAAGAGCTTAAAAATGATAAAATCATTCAGGTTTTGGCATATGCTTTCATGTTTGAAAAAGAAGCAGGCGGACTTCCGATAGAAGTTGGTATTATTTCATTCAAAAATTTAAAATCAGGATTTTTGCCTTTTGGTTTTAAAGAAGAAAAAGATCTAGATGTAATTGTAACATCTCAAATATTGAATTCTTATTTAGAAGAAATTGCTAATTTGCTGGGAGAAATTTTTGATGTTAATATTCCTTTTGAGGAAAAAGTATAATCCTGATTTTAAATCAACTTAATATCTCTTTTAAGCCAATTTCCTGTAGATTTCTTTTTAATTTTTTAGACGGTTTTAATTCTCTGCTGATAAACAAAAAGTACTTTTTAGGTGTGAAAAATACTATAGATATATAATAGAAAAGCCGAACTTTTTTTGAAGAAGTTCGGCTTTTTTTAATGCTTTTAGCTGAATATTTTTTTGAAGAAACCTTTTTTAGATTTTTCTCCAGAAGCCGTATTGTTAATGTGTCCGTTTTCAATACGAAATCTTCTAAACTTTTCCAGTTTTACATTTAAGTCAAAGCGTAATTCGTCAACAGTTTTCATTTCAATAATTTTTTGCAAATCTATATAAAAACTTTTGCCTAATGCAACAATTTATAAGCGTTGGCCTTAGAATTGAACTTTATCAATCGAAATGTTACAATTTTAAGATAATATGTTTTTTATGTTATTTTTTTTTAAATATTTTTCGCAAAAAAATAGGATTAATTAAGTGATAAATAAAAGTGAGTCAGTACGTTATACTGCACTTTTTTTTAACAAGTGTTTATCGCGCAATTGCCAATCATTGAAATATCTTTGACGCTTCCAAAAACATGACAAAGAAAAGTATATGATTGATTTACAAACACTAGTAGAAGAGACTGGCGCAGAGTCTGGACTGAGTTTTAATATTGATGGAATCTTAAATGAGTCTGTTAATTTAGAATACGACGGGAATGTTGCAGCAATGATCGGAATGATCTTAAAGATGTGCCTTGAAATGTCGGAAGACGTGAACAACGGAGATCTTAAGCAGGTTATGATCAAGAACAATGACGGAATTGTTGTAGCAAGCAAAAATCAAGATGATAATTGTATCGCGTTGCTTTCTAAAGATTTAAGTAAAATGGGATTATTGCTGAGAAGAATGGATTCTATTTTTAACAACTAATTTAAAACCAAAAATTTAATACACATGTCAGATTTTTTACAAAATTTTCAAAACGATTTAAAAGAGAATGTTAACGGATTTATCGCTGTTTCTGTTACAGAAGTTGAAACAGGAATGTCTTACTGCTCTCTAACAGTAAAATCTGATTTTGATCCAGAATTGGCTTCGGCTTATAATTTAGAAGTTGTAAAAGCTAAATTAAACGCACTTAGAGCTTTAGGATTAAATCAAAAAATTAATGATATTTTAATTACTCTTACAGATCAGATTCATATTATTGATGTTTCTGAAGATGGAAGATACTTTATCTACTTAGCTGTAGACTCTACAAAGGCAAATCTTGGTTTAACAAGAGCGACTTTATCTAAATACAAAAAAGATATTACTTCAAAGTTATAATGATATTTTGCCCCCAAGAATGAGAAAAAGGCTATTTCAACCTCGGTTAGAAATGGCCTTTTTTGATTTTATAGTATTTAAATTTTATGCGAAGAAGTCTAGTAATATTGTTTTTAAAGCTTCTTTGTTTTCGATTTGGCTCATATGTCCATCTTCAAAAGAAACCAATTCGGCAGTTGTATCTTCTATTTGCGAAAGACTTTCTTCATAGTTTAGAACAGGATCTTTTTTTCCTAGAATCAAAAGAATTGGAAATAAATTCTTGCGAACCAATTCTTCTCTGTCTTTCCTGATTTTCATTCCTTCCAAAGAAGCTACAATTCCCTGTAAAGGTGTTTTTAAAGCTTCGGCTTTTACTTTTTCGATTTCTTCTGCCAATCGAGTTCTGTTGTTTTCGCTAAACAAATTTGCAATTGCTAAACTTATAAAGCTCTCATAGTTTTGTTTTACCGCTTTAATTGCACGAGTTCTATTTAATTTCTTCTCTTCGCTGTCTTCTTTAGAAGTTGAATTCAGTAAAACTAACTTTTGAATTTTTTCTGGGTACAATTCGGCGAAAGCCAAACCAACATAACCTCCCATTGAATGTCCAAGAATTATGGCTTTTTCAATTATTAAATGTTTCAAAACCTCGTTGACTACATCGGCATTATCTTCCATTTTATGAACATAGCCCAAACAGTCTGTTTCGCCGTGACCTAATAAATCGATTGTAATTACGCGATTTTTTGTTGAGAAAAGATCAACATATTCTTTCCACATTTTTTTGTTTTCTAAAAAGCCGTGAAGTAAAACAATTGCATTTCCAGTTCCCGAATCTGAGTATGATATTTTAGTGTTTTTATATAAAAGCGTTTTCAAAATGAAAGATTTTTTGTTTTGAAATGCAAAGTTAAGAAAGCTGAAGTAAAATATCGTGATGTCTTGATCTAATTGGGAAATCTTTAAAACAGCTATAAAATTATTTATAACATTGTTTGGTTTGTGAAATAATAAAAAATGGCTTCCATTTCTGAAAGCCGTTTCTATAAATTAAAATCGATTATCGCCATCTAAAAGATTTCCTAATCCGCCAAGCAGACTTCCTTCGTCACGATTGTTTCCGCCAGACCTTGGTGCCGATGCAATAATGCGATCTGCCAATCTAGAAAAAGGTAACGATTGTATAAAGACTGTTCCCGGACCTTTTAAAGTAGCATAAAATAAACCTTCACCACCAAAAATAGAATTCTTAATACCGCCAATAAATTCAATATCATAATCGACATCTTTGGTAAAACCAATAATACAGCCAGTATCTACTTTTAGAACTTCGCCAGGAGCTAATTCTTTTTTAGCCATTGTTCCTCCAGAATGTACAAATGCCATTCCGTCTCCTTCAATTTTCTGCATAATAAAACCTTCACCGCCAAATAAGCCGCGACCTAGTTTTTGAGAGAATTCAATTCCGACAGAAACACCTTTGGCAGCACATAAAAAGGAACTTTTTTGACAGATAAATTTACCTTGAAATTCTGTTAAATCAATCGGAAGGATTTTTCCGGGATAAGGTGATGCAAATGAAACTTTACTTTTAGTATTGCCTTGATTTAAAAATGCAGTCATAAACAAGCTTTCGCCAGTTAGAACCCTTTTACCCGCATTTAAAAGTTTTCCAAATAAACCTGAACCTTGTTGCTGGGAACCGTCTCCAAAGATGGTTTCCATCTGGATATTGTTTTCCATCATCATAAAACTGCCAGCTTCGGCAATTACAATTTCCTGTGGATCCAATTCTATTTCCACATATTGCATTTCTTCTCCAAAAATCTGATAATCTATTTCGTGTGCTTGCATGATTTCTTAGTTATTTGTTTTTAAAATTAGACTAATAATACTGTAGAATGTTACAGTTTTGATGGACTTGAGCTGTTTTTAAGAACTTTAAATGATTTTGTTATTTTAAATTAGTCTTAATTATGTGTTTAATTGTTTCAAATTATATATTTTTGCACCATAATAATTTTTATAAGAATGGCATTAGTTAGCGATTTGACCACCAAAGTATTATTTGAAACCGAAAAAGGATACAGTTACCAATGTGATTTGACCAATAGTATAATCATCAATTTTATTGATACTGTGTCAAGTTATAAAATTCATGATTTTTTGATTTTTCAAAGAAAGGTTAATAGCGTTGACATTCTTGATATGCTTTATGACTTGTCTGACCATTCAGACGCACAGTTGATTGAAACTACCAAAAGAAATTTTTCCAGAAATCTTACGATCTGCGAAATTGTGCAGTTAAGAGATTTGTTAAACGGAACAAAATTTACCCTCAACTTACATTCTATGCTATGCAATACGGTAAACGTAGAGCTTATTTAGATTCTTACTTAGATTAAATCCAAATTTTCAAGGGGTTACGATCGTCTTCTTTAATTTTTGTAATTTTACACGTATAAAAATTTAAGGCTATGAAAGATTTACTAAGAACACGTACTTCATTAGTTGAAGGTGTAGAAAATATATTGAATTTACAGGCAAAATTAGAAAGTGACGCTTCTAACAAATATTTAGCTATGGCTGCATGGTTGGATAGAAATGGTTATGCTAATACAGCATCATATTTGTATAAGCAAGCTGAAGAAGAAAGAGAACATTTTCTAAAAATTTTCAAATTCATTACAGATATGGGAGGGATCGCAATTACGCCATCTGTTCCGGAAGTGCAGCAAGAGTTTGCTTCTTTTAAAGAAGTATTCGAAATTGCTTTGCAAAACGAAATTGCAGTTACTCAGGCGATCAATAAAGTAATCGCAAAATGTAGAGCTGAAAATGACTACGCTACAGAAGATTTCATGATGTGGTATGTAGCTGAGCAAAGAGAAGAAGAGAAAAACGCAAGAAGAGCTTTAGAACTTTTTGATCTAATCAACGGAAATGAAGCTGACGGTAAATTCCAATTAGACCTTCAGATTTCAAAAATCGGATAATTAACCGAGTTATAAAATTTAAAAAGCCCTTAATAATCTGAATTATTAAGGGCTTTGTTTATTTATGAGTTCATCAAAGTTTCGATTTCATCAACTTCAACAGGAATATTTCTCATTAAGTTAAAAGGTTCTCCTTTTTCTTGAATCACAACGTTGTCTTCTAAACGGATTCCGAATTTTTCTGCTGGAATGTAGATTCCTGGTTCAACCGTGAAAACCATATTCGCTTTCATTGGTTCGTGAAGCAATCCGTAATCGTGCGTGTCAAGTCCCAAATGGTGAGAAGTTCCGTGCATGAAATATTTTTTGTAAGCTGGCCATTCTGGATTTTCGTTCTGAACATCAGCTTTGTCAATTAAGCCTAAACCAAGTAATTCAGAAGTCATGATTTTACCCACTTCAACATGATACTGTTTCCAAAGTGTTCCTGGCGTAAGCATTTTTGTAGCTTCGTTTTTTACTCTCAAAACGGCATTGTAAACCGCTTTCTGACGATCTGTAAAACGTCCCGAAACAGGAATCGTTCTCGTCATGTCGCTTGAATAATTTGCATATTCTGCAGCAACGTCTAACAAAATCAAATCTCCGTCTTTACATTGCTGATTGTTTTCGATATAATGTAAAACATTTGCATTGTTTCCAGAAGCGATAATTGGCGTATAAGCAAAACCTTTAGAACGGTTACGGATAAATTCGTGCGCTAATTCTGCTTCGATTTCATATTCTGTAACATTTGGTTTTACGAATCCTAATAATCTGCGGAAACCTTTTTCTGTAATATCACAAGCATGTTGAATCAAATCGATTTCTTCGCTTTCTTTTACAGAACGCAATCTTTGTAAAATAGGGTTGCTTTTTGCAACATTATGCGCTGGATAACGCTCTTTCCACCATTTTACAAAACGAGCTTCGCGAGTTTCTGTTTCAACAGATGCACGGTAATGTTCGTTTGTATTGATGTACATCGTGTCTGCGTACGTCATCATTTCGTTCAAAACTTTATGAAAATCCTGTAACCAATAAACCGTTCTAATTCCCGAAACCTGAAAAGCACGTTCTTTAGTCAATTTTTCACCTTCCCAAACCGCGATATGATCATTTGTTTCTCTCAAGAAAAGAATTTCTCTCTGACTTTCATAAGGCGCATCTGGAAACAAAAGCAAAACGCTTTCTTCTTGGTCAACACCACTTAGATAAAAAATATCTCTATGTTGAGCAAAAGGTAAAGTACTATCGGCACTAACTGGGTAAATGTCATTTGAATTGAACACGGCAACTGAATTAGGTTTCATTTCTGCCATGAATTTTCTGCGGTTTTTTACAAAAAGACCACTGTTTATTTGATGATATTTCATAATTATTTCGTTTTTGAACTTCGAATTTCAAAATTACTAATTTTTGAATTAGTGGCGTATAGCAGATTTATTAAAGTTTTCTTATTTGTTGTTTTTGCCACGAAGGCGCTAAGGCACGAAGTTTTTTTAACGCAAAGAACGCTAAGGTTTACGCAAAGTACGCAGGAGATTTTTGCTCGCAAAGACGCGAAGTCGCAAAGTTTTTTTGTTGCAAAGAATACTAGTATAAGTTTGTTTTTTCTTCCTGAGCGAAGTCGAAGGATCAACACAAATTATTTACCCAATCTTGTCATCTCGACGAAGGAGAGATCACACTCGAAACTCCACAAAGATTGGCAAATTTTTTCTTTTCAAATTTACGAGTAACCTCAATCTTGTCATTTCGAGGAACGAGAAATCTCCGAAAGTAACTCTAAAAAGATTGACGATTTTTGTTTCATGCAGATTTGCATTTAATTATCTTTTAAATGATTTTGTAAATTGGCTAATAATATTGTAAACCTAACAACGGAATGAAAAATCTCCTTATTTTAATATTTATCTCCAATATTTCATTCGCGCAGACTAATGCTTTAAACTTGAAATTTCCAAAAGATCCAAAGATTTCTCAGAAGTTTCAAAATGCAATAGATGAACAAAAAAATCAATTCAATTGGCTTGATGAAAGCAATAAAGAAAAGATCAAAAATTATTCAATGGAATTTATTTTAGATAAAATCGATAATAATCAGGAATATGGGTATTTGTTTGATGCTGAATATTGGATAGCTTTTAATTACGAAAAGATAATTCCACAATTAATAAATCGAATAACAAACAAAAAAGAAGTTGGTCTTATGAACAGTGCTGATTTGATGATATTTGAAAGAATAGAAAGTGGAGATTTAAAAGACTATGGACATGGATTGATAGTAAATGATGATTTATTCACAATTGCTGGAAGAGCAAACAGATTGCTAACAGCTGTGACGGGAGAAAATTTTGGTTCAGTTTCGATGAAATCGACTCCGAAAGATTTGCATATTCTTCAAGAAAAATGGATTGTTTGGTTGAATGAACTTTAAAAAAAACAGACTCCATAATATAAATATTTAGGATATGCTTTATGAGTTAAATTGATAAAAAAACCGAAGGTTTGAAATTTCAAAACTTCGGTTTTTCTTTTATAAAAATAAATTTCTATTTCTTATCAAGTAACTTCTCCAAAAGAGCAACTTTCTCTTTTTCAGCTTCTACCAACCTTTCGTAAAGTCTTTCATTCTTTTCAATAACTTCCAAAAGTTTGTCAAGTGGATTAAATGTACAATTATTATGATTTATTGATGAAGACCCATTGTCATAACTATTCCCCATAATATTAAAAACAGCTTCTTCAGAAAAGTTTCTGATTACATCAGCTGGAACACCTAAAACTTCAGCAATTTTCTTTAGTTTTTCTTCATCAACGTTTTCAGTTCCTTCAATAATAGAGATGGTCTGTTGGCTAACACCAAGCGCAATCGCAAGCGCTTCCTGCTTCATATCTCTCAGTTCTCTAATTCGGCTAATGTTTCTACCGATATGTTTTGGTTTTATTGCTGTGCTCATGATTCAAAGATATTTAAAATTCTTTTACCTTTTTGGTTTATGCAGAAAACAAGTTTGCAGTTGCAAGTTCTTTTTTGTGGAGTAAAAATACAATTTTTCTGACTATCGAATTGGTTTTGAATTTAGAATTGTGTAATCTTGATATAAAATAAATGCCAGACAAATTTGGTTTAATAAGAATAAAAAATGCACAATTCAGCTTTTAAATTAGTTACTATAAAAGAAGTAAAATCTAAATATCCTTTTTTACTTGATCGAGAAGGATTTGATTATTTTGATGAATGGGACGATGAAGATTTTTTTCTTGTAGCAGATAAAGATGTGCTTTTTGATTCCAATTTTCATTTGGATATTTATGAGGACAAAATAAAGAAATGGTATCTCAATATTTTTAATCTTCCTTTTAAAACCATTGATGAATTTAGGATTGAAGGAATTTTAATTGACGGAAATGCTTTCATTAGCGGTTCTATTATTAATGCTGAAGGAGATTATGGGCCGTATGTTTTTATAAACGGAAATGTTTTCTGCAAAAGTTTGCTTTTAGGCGGTTCGTATGTAGAAATAAACGGAAATGTCACTGCTAAAGAAGTTGTAATGACCTATTATAATCATGGTAATTTTAATTGTACAGGTTTAATTGAAGCTCCGGTTTTTATTGTAACAGATCACAATACGACATTTGCCGAAAGAAAAAATGAGCTGTTTTATTATAATGATAGAGATGAAATTGATCCTAAAAATGAATGCGAATATGACGATGAAACAGATGAAGAAATTATTTCTAACGAACTCAGGAAGTTATTAGATAATCCATTAATCGAAACTTTTGAAGAATTAGAACGGGATTTGGCAAGAGGTGAATATGTTTTAAAGCAAAGCAATCCAGCTCCAAAAACCTTTGCTTATTGGGAATTAAGGGTAAAAGAAAATTATAGAGATCTAAAACTGGTTCCGCCTCAGTATAAAACCAAAGAATTGTGCGAAATGGCATTAGAAAATACATTTCATGCTTTGCCCTATGTAAACGAAGAATTTATTACGCCAGAACTTTGTGAAAAACTGGTTGAAAAAGATGGTTTTGCAATTCAGGTAATTCCTGATGAGTTTATTACAAAAGATCTTTCTTTTAAAGCGGCTGAAAGCGGTACAACGCTGAGATTAATTCCAGAAGGATATTATTCTGAAGAACTGATTTTATTGGTTTTTAAAAATGGAAAACATGAACCAGACATCAACGATGTTCCGCCTGTATTTATTACAGAAAGTCTTCTTGTAGAATATGTGAAAATAGGGAAAGGATTGTGGCTTGATAAAGCCTGCAAAGCAAGTGGAATTGATAAATTACAAGTTCTAAAAAAAGTAATCGATTCAGGAATTGAATATTTAGAGAATATTTTTGGAAATCATTTTAGTAAGGAAACGGTAGATTATGCAGCTTTAGTTTATAATAATGAAGCCTTTAAAGAAAAATGGAATAATTATGTTCAAAAGTATAAACAGAAATTTGAACGACTTAAATTGAATGAATATTTGTAAAACAATATATTATGATTGAGAAAGAAAAAATAATCCAAAATTATATCGAAGGATATAATCAATTTGATATTGATAAAATGATTGCTGATTTTGACGAATTGGTTATTTTTGAAAACATTCAAAATGGCGAAATCAACCTGACTTTGAATGGAATAAAAGAATTTTCGGCCCAAGCCGAAAAAGGAAAAGAATATTTCTCAGCACGAAAACAAACTATTACATCATTCATACAAGATGAAATTACAGCAATAATTGACATTGATTATTATGCTGTTCTAGCAGTAGATTTTCCAAACGGATTAAAAGCTGGTCAAGAATTAAGTATGAAAGGAAAATCGATTTTTCAATTCTCGGACGATAAGATTGTAAAGCTGACGGATATGAGTTAAAGTTATGAATCTAAAAGTAAACATCAGAAAAGTAGAAAATCACGACTTAGACTTCGTTTACAAAGCAATTTGCGAACTCGAAAACGAGGTTTTAGATTTTGAAGTTTTCAAAATGATATTTAATGAAAACATTTCAAACCCAGAAAATCTTTATCTAATTGCCGAAAACGAAAATGAAGGTTTAGGGTTTATTAGTTTTCATACCCAAAATTTGCTACATCATTGCGGATTGGTTGGCGAAATTCAGGAGTTTTTTATTCATCAAAAATACCGTGGACAAGGTATTGGAAGATTATTAATAAATGAGATTTTAGATTTTGCCGAGAAAAATAGTTTGAAAAGTATAGAAGTTACGACAAATAAGAAACGAGTAGAAAACGTGGCGATTTATGAAAATCTAGGTTTTACTTTGAGTCATAATAAGTTTACGATTTATAAATAGAGATGTTTTTTAACCGCAAAGCTCGCCAAGGTTTACGCAAAGTTCGCAAAGTTTTGTGTTCAAAGCTTTGCGAACTTTGCGATTATTCAATGAAACTTAAGATTGAAAATTCTTTGCGGACTTTGCGGTTAAATTTTAAAGATGCTTAAAAACTTGTTTTTCAAACTAATGATAATTCAAAAAGCCAACATAATCGACAACGAAATTCTAACTTCAATAACCAAAAAGTCAAAAG
Source organism: Flavobacterium sp. SH_e (assembly GCF_025717045.1). Lineage (GTDB taxonomy): Bacteria > Bacteroidota > Bacteroidia > Flavobacteriales > Flavobacteriaceae > Flavobacterium. The sequence goes on along the minus strand of NZ_JAOVZN010000007.1, from coordinate 102,718 downwards.
CTTATTGGGGATATTCTGATGAGCAAATTCAGAAATGGGATAAAAATTTAACTATTTCTAAGGATTATATAAGAGAGCATAGCGTTTTTAAATTGGTTGATAATGATTTAATTATGGGGTATTATTCTTTTATTTTTGAAAATGACAAGGCTGTAGAACTTGATAATTTATTTGTCCTGCCTGAATATATCGGAAAAGGATTTGGGAAATATTTGCTTCTGGATTTCTTAAACCGAATGAAAGAAATTGGAATCGAAAAAATAACGCTAGATTCAGAACCCAATGCTGTGGAATTTTATTTAAAAATGGGATTTGCAAAAGTTGGAGAATTCGAATTGTCAATAAAAAACCGTTTCATGCCAATTATGGAAATGAAACTTTAAATTTTAACTGAATTAAAACTATGAATGCAAAACAACGTTGCCTTATCGGATTAGTGTTTTTTCTAATTAGTTATTTATTCTTTTCTAAACTTTTGCTAAGTTTAAGCGAATCTGTAGATTTTGCCCATTGGTTTAATTTAATCGGCGCATGCTTTTTATTGTCTTTTAATGATGCATTTCCTAAAACAAGAATTAATAAAGTGGGTTCTGTTTTGACAACTTTAGGCGTCGTTGCGCATATCGGACTTTGTACAATCGATTTTATAATGTCAAGTTATGGAAATAACGAAATCGAAAAGGCTGAATTAAGTCAGCATATCAGCAATTCGCCATTGCTTTTTTATCCGTTTGTGGCTGTTGGTCCGTCTTTGCTTTTTCTGGGTTTAGCAGTTCATGCATTCACTTTTATAAAAACTGAAACTGTAAAATCTTTAATGGTAATAATTGGTGCGGTTGCTGTGGGAGTTTCCTTTTTTGCTTTGAAAAACGGAATTTTGATGGTTTTGAGCTGTCTGGTTTTTGTTTTAGGATTGGGGTTGTTGGTTTATAAGAATGATATAAAAAAAAAGTAAAATGGAATCTATATATTTGAATTGATTTTATAATTCTAAGCAATCAAATTTAAATATGAAAAAGACTTTTGCTTTACTGTTTTTAGCTTATGTGTCTCAGATTTTTGCGCAAGACAAAATTCAATTTGATAAAAAAAATATTCAAAGCGAAGATAAATGGGTTGCATTTTCAGCAGATAGTACTGGTTCTCATCCATACGGATTTATATATATCGATTCGCAAGCAGGATTGACTTTTGATTGGGAAGGAACATTTACAATTGATCCAAGTGGCAAATTTATTCCAAAAAGAAGAGAGACAGAAGGGCAAGTAAAATATCGTTTGCAACCCAATAATAATTTAGTGGCTTTTATTCCGGAATCAAAATATTCAGAATTGATTATCCCAAAAGAACCAGATTGGCTTAAAAATTATAAAACCGATGAAGGTTCGATTGGTAGGCTTTATAAATGGGGTTTTATGTACAATGGTTGGAATGAATGTGAAAAAGCGCTTGAATATCTTGAAAAAGCTCAGAAAATAGATCCAGAATATAAAGGCCTTTGTGTAGAATTGGCTTATTCTTATAATTGTCTTAAACAATATCAAAAGGCAGTTGATGTTTTGAAAATTGCATTAAAAAAAGAACCTTTAGATGCTTATACGAATAAGGAATTAATTTATGCAGAAACAAAAAATGGCAATCTGAAAGAAGCAGAGGATATATGTCGTAAAGTTTTTAAAGAAGTTTCAGATAAAACCTATAATGCTGAAAATGCATTCAATATTTTGCAGGCTTATTACATTAAAAAAGATATTAAGAATTTCAATAATTGGTTTGCTGAAGCCAATTCTCACATTATGAACAATCAAAGATTTATGTCTTTGGTAGAACAAATGAAGATACAATTGAAACAATAAATTAAAGAGATTGAAAAAACATATAAAATACCTAATTGCACTCTTTCTGACTTTGGTCGTGATTGCGGGCGATGGTACTTTATATTCTCAATCTAAATCGGCAGAATATTACCAATCTTCATTTGTAATTTTGAGAAGAGAATCAGATCTCAAAAGTTCTCGTTTATATAAATTTGGACAAGTTGTTTCCTGGAATCAAATAAAGTTTTCGATTGTTTTGAATTTCCTTAAAACCGAAAATGTTTTTACTTTTCAAATTAAAAAGCTTTTTAAACTGCAAAATCAGCTTCATCAAAATCTAACTTCATTTATAAATCAGTCGGTTTTTATAAATGAAATAATCATTTCAAATCATTTCCGTAAAAGTTTATACAGCGCTTAAGAAAACTTATTTCTGAGCATAGATGATCAATAATGTCTAATCATTTATCATTTTCAAAATGTATAAACAAAATAAAAAATTTCGTTTGGAGCAATCTAAACGACCGCTTCTTCATTGGATAAAAAGAAAATTCATAATTATAATAACTGCTTTCATGTTAGGAATGGCAAACGGGATGCATACCGAAGATACCCGAATTAAAGGAAATCAAAATTATACTGAACAGCATAAGAGGGATTGATTTTTTAAATTAGAAAATTAGTCAATTAGGTAATTGGATAATTTCAATAGCCCCCAGTTTTAACTGGGGGATGAATATTTGTGTAGATGAATGGCTTTAGCCAAAATGAGTATTTAGGCTAAAGCCTTTTATATTCTAGAATTCTTAAACCTCCAGCTAAAGCTGGAGGCAATTCATCTAAGTTGCGACCTTTGACAAAGTTTTAAACTTTGACAAAGGTTTTCTGCCCAATCTTGTCATTTCGAGGAACGAGAAATCTCCACATGTAGCTCGACAAAGATTGGGTTTTCGTTGCGGAGTTACTTGTGGAGATTTCTCGTTCCTCGAAATGACAAACTGTATGGTATAAAAACAAAAAACCGAAGCAATTTGCTTCGGTTTTCTATTGGAATTTGGAATTTCAAAAATTGGAATTTAACCGATCCATTTGTAATATCTCGCCCCAATCAAAACAGGAATTTCTTTCTCGATTCTATCTAAAACCCATTCGTTTTTCGGAGTTCTCACGCTTTGTTTTTGTTCTTTTTTATGAAGGCTTTCATAAGTGTTGAAATCAATTTCTACGCTTTCGGCTAAATTTTCAAAAAGTTTTACGTTTTCTAAAGCCGATTTCCATTCTGGCTGAATCGTTCCTTCAAAAACTTTTGATTTCGATCCGCTTCCGTACGCTAAGAAACCGAATTTAGTTCCTGCAACTTCTTTATTAGTATCATAAAAATGAGCTAAAGTCGATAACAATCCCATGAAAATTGAACCTGTATAAAGGTTTCCAATTATAGAAGAAGCCAATTCTGCAGGTTGTAATTTCTCGGTTACAAAATTTCTGTAATCTTCAGATTTTGCCACTTCTTTAATTTTGGTCTGATAATCTGCAGGTGCAATATCATCGGCAATGATTTTTTCAGCATTGTCTAAAGCGTAGATTTCAGAAAGCATTCTTCTTCCCTGGAAAGAATATGGCAAGTGCATCACGATACTATGCCAAGTGTTGTATAAAGTTTCGGTTGTGTTTTTTAATTTCTTGAATGAAAAGTAAGCATTGCGCGTACGATCCATATAACATTGGTTTGAATATTGTCCGTCAAAAACTGGTTGATCTTTGTGAATTTCGATTTCAGCTTCTAAATTGTCGAACCAAGAATCGTTGTTGGTGTTTTTAGTAATTTCTTCTTTAGAAATAGTTCTGTATGGTTTAAAGAAATCGAAAACTCCTTTTGTACTCGTTGCCCAATTATCATCAAAAGCAATAATTTTTGGGTTTGCAGCAATTAACATGGCAACAGCTCCTGCGCCTTGAGTGTATTCTCCGCCAGAATTCAAATCATATTTTGCAAAATCAGAAGTAACTACAATTGCTTTTTTAGTTGGATTTAATTTAACGAAATCCAGACAGTTTTGCATCGCGTCAACTCCGCCAATACAAGCGAAAGTAAAGTCAACTACGTCACATTCTGCCAATGAATCTTCGCCAAATTTCTGTTCCATTAAGCTAATTAAATAAGAAGCGATTGGTTTAGAACTGTCAATGCCACTTTCGGTACCAACATAGATTCGGCTAATTTCTTTTAAGTCAATTTTATTGTCAATGATAAGCTTGGTTAAGGCATTTGCGCCAAAAACAACCGCGTCCTGATGAACGTCTGGGAAAGTCATTTTTAGTAATCCAAGTCCTTTTTCTAATTTTTCGGGTTCAATATTTCTGGCAACAGCCAAAGTTTTTATGGGTAAATGTATGTTTGCTACATCAAAAGAAATAGCATCAATTCCTGTTTTCATTATTAATTTTTTGAGCCGCTAAAGGTAAAACTATGTTGTGGAATGACAATTTTTTACTTAGACAAAATTTCTGCCGAGGAACACTTTTGAAGAAAATAAATCAAAAGTTTGAATAAAATAACAATATGATAAATTTTTAGTAATCTACTTAGAGCTCAAATTTTTCTTTAAAGCTTAAAAAGCAGTATTTTGAGTTTCCTATAGTGAATTATTTTTTAGCAGCTTAGTTTTTGTACGTAAAAATACGTAGATGCGTGCTATTTTAAAATCATTATAAATAACAGCGAAATGGTTGTAGTTCTTTTGTAATTGAATTATTTTTGTGTAATTTTTTAAAACAAACTACTTAACACTTATGGCACAATCTGCACAGTTGAATGCTTCCATCTTAAAGAAAGTGGCTATGGCTCTTTCGGGAATATTCTTAATCACGTTTTTAGCGCTGCATGTTTCCTTAAATTTTATTTCTATTCTTAGTGAAGATGTTTTCAATGAAGCTTCTCACTTTATGGGATACAATCCGCTGATTCAGTATGTAATGCAACCAGTTTTGGCATTCGGGGTAATTTTCCACTTCGTAATGGGATTTGTACTTACGGCACAAAACAGCGCGGCAAGACCAATTGCATACGCTAAATACAACGGAGCCGCAAACGCTTCTTGGAGTTCTAGAAATATGATTATTTCTGGATTGGTTATTTTAGCTTTCTTAGGATTGCATTTTTACGATTTCTGGTTTCCTGAAGTTAGCTACAAATACATAGCGGGTACAGCACCAGATGCTACAAGATATTATGGTGAGTTAGTTCACAAATTTCATGACCCAATCCGTACAGGATTATATTGTGTGTCATTTATCCTTTTAGGATTCCACTTATGGCACGGGTTTGCATCTTCTCTTCAATCAATGGGAATGCACAACAAATACTCAAGATTTTTAGCGAAAGTAGGTTACTGGTTCGCAGTTGTAGTTCCAGCGCTTTTCGTAATTATCGCATTATTTCATCATTTCAATAATTAATATCAATTATAATGGCATTAGATTCAAAAATTCCAAATGGTCCTATAGCGGACAAATGGACAAATTATAAAGATCATATTAATTTAGTAAACCCTGCTAACAAACGTAATCTTGATATTATCGTTGTTGGTACAGGTTTGGCTGGAGGTTCAGCTGCGGCTACTTTGGCTGAGTTAGGATATAACGTAAAAGCATTCTGCTTCCAAGATTCTCCACGTCGTGCGCACTCTATTGCGGCACAAGGAGGTATCAACGCGGCAAAAAACTATAAAGGTGACGGTGACTCAGTTTACAGATTGTTCTACGATACTGTAAAAGGAGGAGACTACCGTGCACGTGAGGCAAACGTTCACCGTTTGGCTGAAGTTTCTGCTAATATTATTGACCAGTGTGTGGCTCAAGGGGTGCCATTGGCTCGTGAATACGGCGGACTTTTAGATAACCGTTCTTTTGGAGGAACTTTGGTTTCTCGTACATTCTACGCACAAGGACAAACTGGACAACAATTATTGTTAGGAGCTTATTCTGCAATGAACCGTCAGATTGGTCGTGGAAAAATCAAAATGTACAACCGTCACGAAATGCTTGACATTGTAATCGTGAACGGAAAAGCGAGAGGTATCATCGCTCGTGACTTAATCACAGGAAAAATAGAAAGACATTCTGCTCACGCGGTAGTAATTGGTTCAGGAGGATACGGAAACGTATTTTTCCTTTCTACAAATGCTATGGGAAGTAACGCAACGGCTGCTTGGAAAATTCATAAAAAAGGAGCGTTTTTCGCAAATCCTTGTTACACGCAAATTCACCCAACATGTATCCCAGTTTCAGGAGATCACCAGTCTAAATTGACTTTGATGTCTGAATCTTTACGTAATGACGGTCGTATTTGGGTACCTAAAAAATTAGAAGATGCTCAGGCAATCCGTGAAGGAAAGAAAAAAGCGATTGATTTATCTGAAGACGAAAGAGATTATTTCTTAGAAAGAAGATATCCTGCTTTTGGTAACTTAGTTCCTCGTGACGTTGCGTCTCGTGCGGCTAAAGAAAGATGTGATGCTGGTTTTGGAGTTAACAAAACTGGAGAAGCAGTTTATTTAGATTTCGCTGCTGCTATCGAACGTTACGGAAAAGAAGCGGCTCACGTAAAAGGATTGAATGAAAATGACAAAGCTTTAGTTACTAAATTAGGAACTGATATCGTGAAAAGTAAATACGGAAACTTATTCCAAATGTACTTGAAAATCGTTGACGAAGATCCTTATGTAACGCCAATGATGATTTATCCAGCGGTTCACTATACAATGGGTGGAACTTGGGTTGATTATAACTTAATGACTACAATTCCTGGATGTTTCTCAATTGGAGAATCTAACTTCTCTGATCACGGTGCAAACAGACTTGGAGCTTCTGCTTTAATGCAAGGTTTAGCTGATGGATATTTCGTATTGCCATATACTATCGGAGATTATTTAGCTCCAGATATTAAAATGGGACCAATTTCTACAGACTTGCCAGAATTCGTTGAAGCTGAAAAAGCAGTTGTAGATCAAATCAATAAATTTATCAACAACAACGGAACACATTCTGTAGATTATTTCCACAAAAAACTTGGAAAAATCATGTGGAATAAAGTAGGTATGGCTCGTAATGCTAAAGGTTTGACTGAAGCTATCGAAGAAATTGCTGCTTTACGTGAAGAGTTTTATAAAGATGTAAAAGTTCCTGGAAGCGCTTTCGAATTTAATCAGGAGTTAGAAAAAGCGACTCGTGTTGCCGATTTCTTAGAATTAGGAGAATTGTTCGCAAAAGATGCTTTACACCGTAACGAATCTTGTGGAGGTCACTTCCGTGAGGAATACCAAACAGAAGAAGGAGAAGCACTTCGTGACGATGAGAACTTTGCATACGTTGCAGCTTGGGAATACAAAGGAAAACCAAGTGATGCAGTATTACACAAAGAACCTCTTAATTACGAAAACATTAAATTAGTTCAAAGAAGTTATAAATAACATAAGGTTAAGAGTTAAGGGTTATGAGTTTAAAGTCGTTCGAAGATTTAGAATGCTGGAAAGCAGCACGTGAATTAAGAATCTTTGTTTCTCAAAATATTCTTTCGAAATTTCCAATTGACGAAAAATATGCCTTAACTAGTCAGCTTAAACGATCTTCTAGATCTGTTAGTGATAATATTGCCGAAGGGTTTGGAAGATATCATTATCAAGAAAATATTCAATTCTGCAGAATTGCCCGAGGTTCATTAACTGAATCTTTAAATCAGGTAATTACCGCTTTAGATGAGAATTATATTGAAGAAGATTTGTTGCAAAAATTTAGAGAAAGGTTCGAAAGAACCAAAGCAATATTAAATGGATATATAAATTATTTAGCTAGGACTAAAATGGAGTAGTAACCCTATGACGTTTAACTCTTAACTTATAACCCATAACAAAATTATGAAACTTACATTAAAAATATGGCGTCAAAAAAACGCTCAAGATAAAGGAGGGATTGTAGAATATCCTATCGATGGAATCGAACCAGATATGTCTTTCCTTGAAATGTTAGACGTTCTTAACGAAGGTTTAATCAACAAAGGAGAAGAGCCTGTAGCATTTGATCACGATTGTCGTGAAGGAATCTGCGGAATGTGTTCTTTATTCATCAACGGTGAAGCGCACGGACCAGACAGAGGTGTTACAACTTGTCAGTTACACATGCGTATGTTTAAAGATGGTGACACGATTTTTATCGAGCCATTTAGAGCAAAAGCTTTCCCAGTAATTAAAGATTTAGTTGTTGACAGAAGTTCTTTTGACAGAATTCAACATGCAGGAGGATTTATCTCTGTAAACACTTCAGGAAATACAATCGATGCAAATGCAATTCCAGTTCCAAAAGACGACGCAGATAAATCATTTGATGCTGCAGCTTGTATTGGTTGTGGAGCTTGCGTTGCAACTTGTAAAAACTCTTCAGCAATGTTATTCGTTTCTGCAAAAGTTTCTCAATATGCATTATTGCCTCAAGGTAAAGTTGAAGCAACGGATCGTGTATTAAACATGGTTCACCAAATGGATTTGGAAGGTTTTGGAAACTGTACAAACACTGGAGCTTGTGAAATCGAGTGTCCAAAAGGAATTTCACTTGAAAATATCGCACGTATGAACCGTGAGTATTTAGCGGCAAGCTTGAAAGGATAAAGAATACAATTTAGTATATTTAAAAAAACGCATTCATTAGTTTGAATGCGTTTTTTTTGTACTACTTTTATTCCATAAATAATAACCAAAAACAAATTAAATTAATGAAAAGAATTTTACTATTTGCAATGCTTGCCCTAAGCATTCAAAATTTTGCACAGGTTGCCATTACCTCTTCTGATCGTGGAGCAAACGATGAATTTGAAAAAGGGGAATTAGAGAAATTTAAATCTACGACTACTGTTTTTGTGCTTCCTCAAGTAAACTCTAAAGAAGATTATGAGAAAATTTTAAAAGAAACATGGACTGTTACTCCATTTAAAGTGGTAGAATATAAAGATTTTAATATCTTGGATTATATTGATGGAACATATTCTATTGCAAAATTCATTGGAGATAGAGTGGAAACAAGCAAAGGAACTGTTTATATTCATACCAATTTTGCAATACGAGTTTTGAATAAAGAAAAATTTGATAAAGGTTTAGCTAAGCTTAAATCAGATGATAAAAAATATAACAGAAAATTGAATAATCTTTTGAATGAGAATATGAAGTATGTTGCAAGGGTTCCACTTTGCGCTAATAATTCATTTTTAGGAGAAGCAATGGCAGCTAGGTCAGATGAGAAAATTTCAATTCTTTATGAAAAAATGTATACAGAAAATAGTTTTACCAATACAAATCTTGGAATGCTAAAAAACTATTTTCAGCTTATCAATCAGTTGATCAATGCTGGAGAACATATTGGACTTTATGATGATTTTGTAAAACCTGAAGTGAAAAAACTTAAAGATAATACACTATATATTCCTGAAGCTTACATGATGGAATATAACCCATGGAAAGGAACTGAAAAATTAAGAGACGAAAAAGATCTTAAAAAACTGGTAGAAGATTATAAATACAAATATCAGTTTATTAGAGATGAGGATCTTAAAAGAAAGATTCTTAACAATGAAGAAATCTACTATTTACGATATGTAAGTATGAATGGAAACAAATATTTGCAAGTTGTAAATGCTAAAACAGGAGACGGTGTTTACTATTTTTACGGAGCAGGTTTTGCTTATAATTTAAAAGATAATGACTTTAAAGATTTGAGTAAAGCAATTAGTAAATAGCTTTTGAAATAAAACAAAAAACGCATCAATTTAGTTTGATGCGTTTTTTGTTTTTACTCATAGAACAATTGCGAAGCGCTTATTTCTTGTTTTTCTTTTCCTTCCTGCTGTATAAAACAGTTTAAAATTGTGCCGCCAGTTAAATCAAAATAACTGATGTTGAGTTTATGAAAGCCTTTCTCCAGTTTAACAGCGCCATAAGCTTCATTCATCCAATGAATACCATCATTATCTACAATTAATTCATCATCAATAAAAAGCTTCGATCCGTCGTCTGAAAGTGTCGAAAAAGTATAATTTCCAGTTTCCGGAATAAAGATGTATCCGTCGAATTTTAAACCGATATAACGCTCTAATTTCGTTTTCCATTTTTCAGCACTAATTTTGCCTTTCAAAATGCCTCTAAAAAAAGGTTTTGAAAGTTCTAAATCCTGAGTTTGAGAAAAGTTTCCAGTAAAATATTCATACTTCAAACCATTATCTTTGGGTTGAATGGCCAAAGCAGATTTCAAATCAGGATTTCGAACAATTATTTTATTAATAGAACTTCTTTTGCCACTTTCGCTGATTTGAATTGTTTTAATAATTCGATATTCGCCTTTCGGAATATTTACAGTTACAGGATTTTGGTAGAGATTTGCCGTTTCATCAGGATTGTAGCCATCAATTGTATAAAATATCTTGCCGTTTTTGATGGTTGGTTTTAAATCTAAAATATATTTTGATGCAATTAAAGCTGTTTCGTCAGCTTCAAAAGGTGTTGGAACTTTATACAATCGATTTTGCAATTCCAGTTTTTCTAAATGATAAGGCAGTTGATTTTGAAGAAAATGATTGTAGTTTTTGTTTTTTGGTTCTGTCCAAGCGATTTCTGCTAAAGCCAAAACACGCGGATATAGCATATAATTTAATTTCGCAGGACTTGTCAAATATTCCGACCAAAGATTGGCTTGAACTCCAATAATATATTTTTGTTCTTCAACCGATAAGCTGTCCGCAGGAGTTGGATTGTAATTATACACTTTTTCTAAAGTACTTAATCTTCCAACCGTAAGTGGTTCATTTGGTGAATAACCTTGATTGTAATCAAAATAAACTGTTTGTTCTGGAGTCATTACAACAGGATGTTTCAGTTTTGCTGCGTGAATTCCGCCCGATTCTCCGCGCCAAGACATAACGGCTGCGTTTGGTGCCAGTCCGCCTTCTAGAATTTCATCCCAGCCAAAAATCTGTCTTCCGTTGGCATTCAAGAATTTTTCAATTCTTTTGATGAAATAACTCTGTAATTCATGTTCGTCTTTCAAACCTAGATCTTTGATTCGTTTTTGACAATTTGGACAAACTTTCCATCTTGTTTTTGGGCATTCGTCTCCGCCCACATGAATATTTTTACTCGGAAACAAAGTCATAACTTCCGTTAAAACATCTTCTAGAAAAGTAAAAGTTTCGTCTTTCCCTGCACAAAAAACATCTTCAAAAACTCCCCAGGATTCTACCACTTTATAATTTCGATCTGGAAAACAAGCCAAATTTGGATAAGCCGTAACCGCTGCCGAAGCATGTCCGGGCATTTCGATTTCAGGAATTACATTTACATAATTAGCTTCGGCAAATTTTACAACTTCTTTGATTTCTTCTTGAGTATAAAATCCTCCATATGGATTTCCGTCAAAAAAGAATGGGGTTCTTTCGAATTTATTTCCAACTAAAGTTTGAGCTCTTCTCGAACCTACTTTCGTCAATTTTGGATATTTTTTAATCTCAATTCGCCAACCTTGATCGTCAGTTAAATGCCAATGAAAATTATTTAATTTATAACTAGCCATTTGTGCAATAAAATCTTTTATAACAGTAACGGAGAAAAAATGGCGGCAGACGTCTAAATGCAAGCCTCGGTAAGAATATCGTGGTTGATCTTCGATGATTACGCACGGCAATTTTATTTCACTTGAAATTTTGTTTGGAAGAAGCTGTAATAAAGTTTGAACTGCATAAAATAACCCTTCTTCTTTTCCGGAAACTGAAATTTTGTTCGAATTAATTTCTATTTTATAGCCTTCTTTTGATTTGAAATTTACATCTGAATTAAACTCAATTTTGAGATTTGATTTCTTTGAATTGGTTTTTGAATTTAATGCCGATTCTAAAATTTTAGCCGATTTTAATTCCTTTTCACTATAATTTTTGTTTTTAAAATTAATCTGAACTTTTCCATTTATCCGAATACTGTCTCCAGTCAAATTATAAAAATTTGGAGCAGGAATTATCGAATTGTTCTGCTGTGAATTTTGAGCATTTCCATTTAAAAAAGAAAGAGCAAAAAATAAAAAAAGGAATTTTTTCATGGGAGAAAAACTTTAGATTTTTATTAAAAACAGTTTTAAAGATATCGAAATGCTTTTAAAACTAACTTATTGAAAATTTTTATTGCCAATACGGCTTTTGGTTTCGATGAATTATTTAATGAAATGTTTATTTTTGTAATTACAAAAAATCGATCGGCATGAGCACTGAAAATGAAGTTTTAAATTACAGTAAGGAAGAACGTAAAAATCATATTCTAAAAGAGATCAATTTGCACACGCGTGTGAGTTTTGAAACTCTTTCGGCTAAACTTGGTGTTTCGGAAGATACTGTTCGTCGTGATATTAATGAACTTGACGCTGATTCTCTTTTAATTAAAGTCAAAGGTGGCGCCATGACAAAAGGGTATCACTATTCTTCATCGAACCAGACTTATGCTGTCGAAGCCAAACAAGTTATTGCGCAAAAAGCCGTTGGACTTCTTCATGACGGAATGGTTTTAATTGTTGATGGAGGAACAACGATTCGCGAATTCATCCGATTAATTCCAAACGATCTTAATTTGACTGTTTTTACAATTACAGCTTTAACAGCGGTTCAGCTTTTAGATAAACCAAATATCAAAACGATTATGATTGGCGGAAGCATTTCTTCGTATAGTCAAATGTGTGTGAGCGGAGAAGCTTTTCATCAATTAGCCAATATAAAAGCAGATCTTTTGGTTTTAGGAACAAATGCTTTAGATGTAGACGGCGGTTATTCTGATTCTGATTGGGAAACTGTTCAGGTAAAAAAAGCAATGATTCAGGCTTCTAAGAAAACAGCAGTTTTAACGATTACGGAGAAACTAAATACCGTTCTTAAAATGAAAATTGCTAGTTTGTCTGAAGTGAATTACGTTATTACCGAAGAAGAACCAAATCACGAAAAATTACAGAAGTACAAAAGTGCCGTTCCAAGTTTAGTTGTGATCTAATCCCAATGTTTCAGTAAAAAATCAATCCAATTTTGATGAAAAATTTTCTTTAAATCTTCATCAGAATAACCATGATTTTTAAAAATCAAAACCAATTTTTGTAAATCAGCAATCGTATCTAAATCGTACGGACATTGTTCTGTCCCGAAAGCGCCATCTAAATCAGAGCCAATTCCGATATGATTTGCATTTCCTGCAAGCTGGCAAATATGATCCATGTGCTGAAAAGCGGTTTCTAAACTACAATTCATTTTTTTAGGATCAGAAATTCCTCTTTCCCAATTTGGAACCATCATCCAAGCATCTAAAGCGCCACCAATAACAGCTCCTCTAGAAACTAAAGCTTTAATCATCTCGTCGCTGTATTGCCTATTATGATCAACTAAAGCTCTGCAATTGTTGTGACTTGCCCAAACCGCGCCATTAAAATGATCCAAAGCCTGCCAAAAAGCATCGTCACACAAATGCGTTGCATCGAGAATAATATTCAAACGCTCCATTTCTTTCAATAAATCAATTCCGTTCTGATTCATTTTTCCAGTTGCATCCGTTCCGTTGGCATATCTTCCAGGTCCATAATGTGCGGGTCCGACAGCTCGTAATCCGTAATTATAGGCTTTTTCTAAATAAGAAATATCTATAATTGAATCTGCGCCTTCCAAACTTAAAATATAGCCAATTGGTTTTTTATCATTTGGAGTTCCATCATTCCATAAATCATAATGTTTTAGAAGTGATTTTTTATCTGTAATCTGCGTCATTTCACCAGCTTCTTCCATGCTTTTATACCACGAAAGTTGTCCTTGTGTTTGCGCCCAAGCTTGTTCTGGAGAATTCCATCCCGGAATAATACTATCAGGTTTTACAAATCTTGCAATTTGAGTCGCGACGACAATTCCAATATTTCCACTTCTGAGATCAGGAAAAGAAACCGTTGCGCGTTCGCGATCTGGTTTATCGGTCATTCCTTTTTCTAATTGACGTAAAGTAGGGACATCGTTTCTTAGATCTCGATTCCATTCCATCGCATTCATGCTGAGATCTAGGTGGGCATCTAGTATAAACATAGGATTTAAAATTTAAATAGTATTTTTTCGGCCTCGCGCGCCAACTGGCCATTGCGCATAAATTTGATGTTTTTTGTTTACTGCTTGAAGATTATCGTACAAAGCAACAGTTGGACAGACATGATAAGGTTTTGCGTAAATAATATCTCCAATTTCATATTTGTTTTGACCTTTATTTTCGAGAATTAAATGTTCTTCAGAATGTGCGGTTGGAATCAAATTTTCATCATTCAAAACAACCAATCTTTTATCAATCGGATTTTCAGATGAAACGGCTTTATAGCCAATATCTACGCAAAATGTATTTTTAGTCGGTTTAGAAATAATTGTTCCAACGATTACTAACGCAGGTTTGAAATCTTGTTCGGGTAAATGAATTTGATAATTCGAATCCCAAAAAACAAAAGTTCCCGGACTGCATTCTACATTTTCTTGTTTTGCATAAAAAGGAAAAGTATTAGAACCGCCTGCAACAATTTTTAAATCATAATTAATGTCTTTAATTTGATTTTTAATTTGATCAAATGCTTTTGAAGTTTCTAAATTTCGTTCTTCTAAAGTTCCTTTTGTATGTCCGTCATAAATGTGAATTCCTTCTAAATGAAGATTTTTCAATTTTATAATTTCATTAATTAAAGTTGCCCAATCTTCAGAAATTGAAAAACCCGTTCTATTCATTCCTGTATTTAAATCCAAATAAATGGAAAGAACGATATTATTTCTTTTGGCAATTTCATTTAAATCCAAAGCAGTTTTCAGATTGTCTACAATAGTTGAGAAATGAGTTTCAGGAAATTTTTTAATTAATGAAATCCATCTTTCGACTTTTAATCCGACGGGTTGATATGCTAAAAGGATGTCTTCGATGTGCTGATTTGCTGCAAGTTCTGCTTCGGCAATTGTGGCACATTTTATTTTCTTGATGTTGTAAATTTTAAAAAGCTCTAAAACTTCGGCATTTTTATGTGTTTTAATATGCGGACGCAATCTTTGTGTGTCGCCTTTGACATAAGAAATGAGCTTTTCAATATTTTGTCTTAACCGATCTTCGTAAACTGCTAAAAACGGAGTATCGATAAGCGTTTCTGAATTTATTTCCCACCAGTTCTTTTGCATGGTTCTTGGTTTTTAGCAATTTATAATCTTCGTGTTGATTTTTTTAACACATAGAAACATAGGCTTTTGATGCTGGCAAAAGACGTTTCAATTGTTTTAGTAAACAGAGACTATGTGTGAATGACTAGCCATCTATTTTAATCTCAATTTTGAAAAAAAATCTATGTTTCTATGTGTTAGAAAATAATTTCGATTTAATACAATTCAAAAAGCGCTTCAACTTCAACAGGAATATTATCAGGAAGCGAACCAAATCCAACAGCACTTCTCACACCGATTCCGTTTTCTTGTCCCCAAACTTCTGCAAATAATTCGCTGCAGCCATTTATTACATAAGGATGTTTTAAGAAATCAGATGTGCAATTCACCATTCCGAGAACTTTGATCACTCTTTTTACTTTGCTTAAGCTTCCAAAATTGGTTACAATTGTAGAAAGCATTGTAAGTCCGACTTGTCTTGCGGCCAATTTTCCTACTTCGATATCCATATCTTCTCCAATTCGGCCGATAATTAAAGATTTATCATCTTGAACAGGTCCGTGACCAGATAGATATAGATATTTTCCGTCTACTAAATACGGTTTATAAATTCCTAGCGGCTGTGGAGCAGGAGGAAGCGATAAACCTAGACTTTCGAATTTTTCTTGCGGATTTAAACTCATGATTTTAATGTATTAAAGCGTTTAAAATAAATATAAATACAATTCCCAGAACAGAAACCAAAGATTCCATTACTGTCCAGGATTTAAAAGTGTCTTTTAGGCTAATGTTGAAATATTCTTTGAACATCCAGAAACTGGGATCGTTTACGTGCGAACACATTAAACTTCCGGCTCCAACAGAAAGTACAAAGAGATTGGGGTCGAGATCGTTAGATTGTAGTAAAGGTAATAAAACACTCGCTGTCATTAAACCTGCTGCAGTTGCCGAACCAACGCAAATACGAATAATCGCTGCCATCGTCCAAGCCAATAAAAACGGATGAATGTTTATTTGATTTAAAGTGGCTACAATAGTTTCGTTTACGCCACTAACAATCATAACTTCTTTTAAACAGCCCGCACCTCCAACAATTAAAACAATAAGAGCGACATCTTTTATAGCTTGTGTATAATCATCCATAACAGATGACATGCTTCTATTCATTTTAATTCCTAAAGTATAAGTGCAAAGCAAAAGTGACAATAACATTATGATACTTGGATCTCCGATAATTTTGCAGATCGCAATTAATTTTTCATTATTTGAAATTAGTGGAAGTAAAGAAGTAATCGTTAATCCGAAAACAGGAAATAAAGCAGAAAATAAACTCAATCCAAAACTTGGCAGTTTGCCTTCGTTTGTAATTTCTTCAACATTTAAAATTTCATGATCCGATTCGGTTTTGATGTTTTTGAAGCGAGTTGAAAACCATAATCCCGCAATTAAGATTGTGGGAATCGCGATTATAATTCCGTAAATTAAAACCAAACCAATATCTGCTTTTAAAATACTACTCAAAGCCATTGGGGAAGGATGTGGTGGCAAAAATCCATGCGCAACAGAAAGCGAAGCCAGCATTGGAATTCCCAAATAGACTTTTGATAATTTAAATTGATGCGCGACAGAAAAAATCAGCGGAACCAAAAGCACAAATCCGACGCTGTAAAAAAGCGGAATTCCGATTATAAATCCAGTAATCATTAAACCCAAACGAACATATTTTCTCCCAGTCCAATTCATAACTGTTTTCGCAATCACTTTTGCGGCTCCAGAAGAAACAGCGAGTTTACCAATGCAAGTTCCGAAAACAATTATCAAAGTTATTGAACCGAGCATTTCGCCGAGGCCTTTTTGCAAAACTGGCGATATGGTTTCAATTGGCAAACCAAGAAAAAGCGCAGCCAAAAGCGACGTAATAATAAACGCGATAAACGGATTAATTTTAAACCAGGCAATCTGTAGAATCAAGAATATAATGCACGCAGTGAGTATGAGAATGCTCATGGTTTGTGGTTGTATTTTAGTTAGTTATAATTGTGGTTGTAATTTCAAATATATAAAATAATTCTACACATCGCATTTTTTTTGCAAAAACTGCGTTTTTTTTGCAATGATAATGTTAAAATTATTGAGGAATAAATGAAGAATACGCTGATGTTTTCTACCTTTATATAAAAATTCAAAAGATGAAAATTGCTTTAATTCAAACCGATCTTATTTGGGAAAATGCTGCTGCAAACCGAGAAAAATTTGATGACCAGATAAATGAATTGGATTCAGAAATAAACTTAATTGTGCTTCCGGAAATGTTTTCGACTGGGTTTACAATGAATGCTTCTGAAGTTGCAGAAACGATGCAAGGTGAAACTATTGAATGGATGAAATTAAAAGCAAGAGAAAAAAATGCGGCAATTACAGGAAGTCTTGTAATTACGGAAAACGGAGAATATTATAACCGAATGCTGTTTGTTTTTCCCTCAGGAGATTTTCAATATTATGATAAGAGACATTTGTTTTCGCTTGCGGGAGAAAATGAATTTTATATTCCAGGAACTCAAAAAGTAATTGTGGAATATTTAGGCTGGAAAATTTGCCTTCAGATTTGTTACGATTTACGTTTTCCTGTTTTTGCGCGAAATGTCGAAAACTACGATCTTCTTTTGTATGTCGCCAATTGGCCAAAAGTTCGAACAAGCGCCTGGGATACTTTGCTAAATGCCCGCGCGATAGAAAACTTGAGCTATGTTGCTGGCGTAAACAGAATTGGTTTTGATGATAATAATTTTGAGCATAACGGACATACTCAATTAATTGATTATTGGGGGAATTATATAATAAAGCCACAAGAAACAGAAGGTGTTTTTGTGGCTGAATTGGATAAAGATATAATGTTGGAAACCAGAAGAAAACTAAATTTCCTAGGTGACCAGGATACTTTCGAAATTAAAATCTAGAACGCTTTCCGTTTCTTTTCTGCTTCTTTTTTCTTTTTATCGTCTTGTTTTTTCTCGACTTCAGGATTAAAAGGAACGCTTAAATCTATAGTTTCATCTACATCCCAGTTAGATCGGACGTCTATGCCTTTTTGATAATAAAATACTTCCTCAGAATAGGTTTTATTTAAGAAATTTCCAGTATCGTAAACTTTATTTTTGTTATCGTCATAAATAACTCGAACAGTAAATTCCTCAGGAACCATTAAGTTAAATGAGATTTTGGTTGCTCCTTCAGAATATTCGCTGGCGAGAACATTATCTCCTTTTTTGTTGGTAATTTCTACAATAATTGGAAAACGTTTTACATTTTTAAAGTTCAATACCAAATTGCCGTAATCTTCCAATTCTTTTGTTGCGAGTTTATAGGATAAAGTATCATTGCTTTTTTCATAAAAATCGGTCAAAGCTCCTGGGAAAAGTGTCATTTGATATTTTTCTAAAGGTTCTTTCTTAAAATCAATATATAATTTTTGGTCAAATTCGTCATATTCGGTTGTGTAAGGAACAGCAACAGAATCTTTGTTTATCAATTTGATTTTAGTTTGATCAAATTTAACCAAAGGAGTTTCGGTTTCTAAAGTAAAACGTTCTCTAAAATTAATTTGCCCATTTTGTACTGGTTTGATAGCTAAAGTATCTTTTTTAAGGGCTTTAATCTTAAAAGTAAACTTTTTGTTATAATCTCCTTTTGATACTTCCATTGATAAAGAATCTACTTTTAGGGATTTATACCAAACTTGAAGTGAATCTTTTTTCGGGAATTGTGTAACAATAGTTTCTAGAACTTCATCGCCATTTTTAAGTACAATATTTGGTTTCGAATTCTTGAAATTCTGTTTCCCTTCATACGGAAGCAATAATCTATTTCCAGAAGCCTGAATAGGTTTGAAAGTCTTTAAAGGCAAAACTTCCTTAAACAATTCTAACTCGTAAACCGTATCAGTTGGAATTGTAATGTAGTTTTTCAAAAACCCGATTTTATCATCTTTCGGATTGAATTTATTGTTTGAACCTTTGTCTTTTAGTGCAATCAAAAGATATTTTCCTGCTTTCAAATTTTCAAACTGGAAAGTTCTCATACTGTCTAAAGTATTTGTAATGTAGCGAGGAAATTCTTTGTAAATAGTAGAATCTTTGAATTTGTCATTCACCTCGTATAACATTACAGAAACAAAATTATCCACATATTTCTCACGCGCGTCTTTAATTCTTCCGCTCAATTTTAAGGAATCAATATAAGGTCCTGTCGAAAAAATATACTTGAATTGGTTTAACGCATTTCCTTCATTATTGTCCGTAATGGCTTGTCCAAAATTGAAACTATAAGTTGTGTTTGGCTGTAAAGTATCACGAATTTCGATCTTTATAAATTTACTGGCTGTTGATGGCGTAATTAAAGGTTCGTACTTTAATGGAGGAGAAATAATCAGCTGTTTGTTTGTGTTTTTAAGTTTGACATATTCGTCAAAATTTAAAGTGATCGTATTTCCTTTAAAATCAGTGCTGAAATTTTTAGGAAAACTAGATGTTAAAACAGGAGGTAACGTATCTTTTAAACCGCCGGTAATGCTGCCTCTTTTCGCGCAGCTTATCATTGATATTAAAATTATAAATGCAATGTATTTTAAGGTGTCTTTCAACATAACGGTTTTTCAATTTGATTGCACAAAATAACAATTATATTTGCTTTAATTGAAATTTTTTGGCTATTTATTAGGATTTCAAACTTTTGCGATTCTTCAGTTTTTTATAGTTTGAATATTTTAAAAAGACATAATTTCTTACTTTTGAATTAAAATGTAATTTTCTAAGTTTTGTTAAAGCGATTTTTTTCAGTTTTGTTTCTCTTTTTAATGTTCTCATGCACTAAAAACGAAAAACCTGTTATCTCTTTTTATTACTGGAAAACGATCTTCAAATTTTCTAAAATTGAAAAAGAAGTTTTAGAAGAAAACAACGTCAGCAAGCTTTATGTTCGATATTTTGATATCGGACTTCATCCTGAATCTAAATTCCCAATTCCGATAAGTCCAATTCGTTTTGAAATAAATCCGAACGGATATAAGATTGTTCCAGTTGTTTTTATTCAGAACAAAGTAATGCTGCAAAAAAATCTTGATGTCGAAGATTTAGCTCAAAAAACTTTTGATTTTATCGAACAGATCAATTCTAAAAATAAAATCGTTTCTCAAGAAATTCAGATAGATTGTGACTGGTCTTTAGAAAGCAAAGAAAATTATCTCAAGTTTATAAAGAGTTTTAAGAAGCTTTCGAAGAAAAAACTTTCGGCAACAATTCGATTGCATCAGGTGAAATATTTTAAGAAAACAAAAATTCCAAGCGTCGATTCTGGAGTTTTGATGTATTACAATATGGGATCAATTGCGCCCGATTCTCTTAATTCGATTTACGATCAGAAAGTAGCAGAACGATATCTTAAGAGTTTAAAGAAATATCCGCTTCATCTGGATTTTGCATTTCCAATTTATTCTTGGGGAGTTCATATTAGAAATAATAAAGTAATCGGACTTCGTTCGAAAATGAATAGGAAAGAATTGGAAGAAGATCCAAATTTTGAAAAAACAAGCTCCATTTTTTTTAGAGCGAAACAATCCAATTATAAAAATGGAGTTTTTTATGAAGAAAATGATCTTTTGAAAATAGAAGAAATTTCAAAAGACGATTTAAAAGAAATGGCAGAAGATTTGCAATATAATCTTATCGAAAAGCCAAACGAAATTATATTTTACGATTTAGACGAATTCAACTTAAACAATTATGAAAAAAACACTTTTGAGCAGATTATTTCTTGTTTCTAGTGCCGTTTTGCTTTCTGCATACGGAATTATATATGCCTGCGCCGGAGGAGACGATTGGGATTTCTTTGGCTATAATTCAAATTTTACTCCTGAAACTTTTGCCGATAAATCGTATTCGCCTTTGTTTTTATCTGGCGGAATTTTCTACGGAATTGGTTTTGATACGCAGCACAATTCTCGTTTTAATTCTAATATCAAATCAGATTGGGCTACTTATTTAAAAGGAAAAGTGGATACGACAAGTGTAAATTATTTTTTGATTGGTGATGAAAAGCCAAGATATTATTCTGATGAAAAAAACGCTATCCAGAATAAAGAAGAAATAACAGACCTGCATGTTTTTTATAAAACAAAAAAGGAAAATAAAAGCTCTCAAAAATGGAGCAAAAAGCTTAATTTAAAAGATGATAAAGTCAAAAACTTTGTCGAATTTTTGTATTTGGCTCAAAAAATAGAAACCGTTTCAATTGGCGAAGATTATTGGAGTTACGATCCAGTTGTGGCAAAAACTTTCAATGATGCCAAAATGATTCAGTCTATAGAAAACGTTTACAATACTTTATCAGATCCGTTTTTGAAAAACAGATATTGGTTCCTAACCATGAAAGCGCGTTTTTATAGTAATGACAAACAAAAAGCAATTGACTTTTTTAATAAAACAGAAAGTTCTGTTCCAAAAAATACTTTGTATTATCGTGCTTTGGCTTATGTTGCTGGAATTAATTTCAAACAGAAAAAATATGCTGTTTCCAATTATTTGTACGCACAGGTTTTTGATAAATGTCCAGAATTAAGAGTTGTAACGGCGTATAGTTTCCGTCCAAAAAATGAATCAGATTGGACAAAGGCTTTGGCGATGGCGAAAAAAAATGATGAGAAAGCCGCACTTTGGGCAATTCATGGATATTATAAAGATGAAAAACAGGCGATTGAGAAAATTTATGAGTTAAATCCGAAAAGTGAACATTTAAATTATCTGGCAACACGATTGGTAAATAGATTAGAACAATCTCTAAATAATTCGTTTCAGTTAAACGGACAAGGAGAAAATCAGCCACCAAAACAACAAACCGTTGCCGAGAATAAAACAGAAAACAAAGCAAAAGTAGACAACAGTGCAGTTGATTTGATTTCGAAAATTTCTGCTGCTGGAAATACTGAGAAACCCTATTTATGGGATATTGCGATTGGATATCTTCAGACTTTAAAAGGAGATTATGCTAATGCAGATAAAAATTACAGCAAAGCTGAAAAAACGCTTCCAAAAACAGAACTGGCAGGAATGCAGCTTCGTTTATTGCGCTTTGTAAATAATTTAAACAAGATTGATAAACTGACCGACAAAAACGAAAAAACAATCCTAGCCGATTTGAATTGGCTGTATTATGAACTTCCTAAAACTTATAAAGGACAGGAATTTCGTTATCAGAATGCTTCTTCATGGAGTAGAAGCTATTTGTCTCACCTTTACAAAGAAAAGGGAAATCTAGTTATGGCTGAGATTTTTGGCGAATCACGTTACAGTTATTGGAATGATGGAAATGCATATTATGATAATGAAAAGGATTTGTTAGCGATTAAAAGCTTTTTGGAAAAATCTAATAAGTCAGAAATCGAGAAGATTGGAGCAGGAATTTACAGCTTGAAGCTGAAAGATATTAATAATTTCCAAGCAGTTCAGGCGACTTTCAAGAACAAAATTCCAGAAGCAATTGCGTTTATGCAACAAACCGATTCTGTTCAATATTATAAATTCCTAGGAAATCCGTTTAACGGAAATATTAAGGATTGTCATGATTGCGAGCACGCGGCGTATCAGAAAAGAAAATATACTTATATGGATTTCTTGACGACGATAAAATCTATGCAAGAGAAATTGGCTCAAAAAGAAGATGTTTACACGAATAGTCTTTTGTTAGGAAATGCATTTTATAATATTTCTCATTTTGGAAACGGAAGAACTTTCTATGAAATCACCATTGTGGGTTATGGATCAAGTCCGTATTCATTTAGAAATTCAATGAAAGATATGATTACAGACAATTCGGTTTCGAAAATGTATTATCAAAAAGCTTTTGAAGCGGCTTCTACTAAAGATCAAAAAGCAAAATGTTTGTATTTGATTTCGAAATGTGAACGA
This sequence comes from Flavobacterium sp. SH_e, assembly GCF_025717045.1. Classification (GTDB taxonomy): domain Bacteria; phylum Bacteroidota; class Bacteroidia; order Flavobacteriales; family Flavobacteriaceae; genus Flavobacterium. The sequence continues at coordinate 79,718 of NZ_JAOVZN010000007.1, read as the reverse complement.
AACGATTATTACAATAAAAAATACAGCGACGTAAATAACTATTGGGAAATTCGCGAGGATAAAGTTAATTTTATTGCTTGGAACGCTTTCAAGACTTTAAGGAAAGACTATTCTGACACGAAATATTATCAGGATGTAATTGCAGAATGCGGTTATTTTAGTACTTATGTGAACCAATAAAATTGAAACTATGGTAAACAAAATAGAACATATCGGGATTGCAGTAAAAAATATGGACGACGCAAATGTTTTGTTCGAAAAAATGCTTGGCGTTCCGTCTTATAAAATGGAAGCGGTAGAAAGCGAAGGTGTTCTAACTTCATTTTTTCAAACGGGAAATAATAAAATCGAGCTTCTGGTGGCAACAAATCCAGAAAGCCCGATTGCTAAATTCTTGGAGAAAAAAGGAGAAGGAATTCATCACATTGCTTTTGATGTTGATGATATCGAAGCCGAAATTGCCCGCTTAAAAAATGAAGGTTTTGTCTTGATTAATGAAGTTCCGAAGAAAGGAGCCGACAATAAATTGGTTGTTTTTCTGCATCCAAAGAACACAAATGGCGTTTTAGTAGAGCTTTGTCAGGAAATTAAATAAAAAAATATCATTTTTATTTTTGAATAAGGTATTGAAAATCAATTTCGTTTTTGAGATTCGAAGAAAGATTTAAAATTAAATTCAAATGATGTCTTAAAATATTTGGAGTGAATGAAAAATAGTAGTAATATTGCATCCTCTAAACCGGTCCTATAGCTCAGCTGGTTAGAGCACCTGACTCATAATCAGGTGGTCCCTGGTTCGAGCCCAGGTGGGACCACTTCTTTAGAAACACAAAGCCTTTACAGAAATGTAGAGGCTTTTTTGTTTTTAGACTTTTTTTTAATGTGAAATTTGAAATTTTCCACATTAAAAATTAAACTTCCCTTTTCCTAAAATCCCTTAACTTTATCCATCCGAAACAAATTTAATCTTCAGATGGATAGATTAACTCCCGAACAAAGGAGGAAAACTATGCAGGCGATAAAAAGTACTGCAACAAAAGGCGAAGTAAAGCTTGCTAAAGCATTATGGAAATTGGGTCACAGATATCGAAAAAACAATAAAAAGATATTTGGAAGGCCAGATCTTACTTTTGCCAAATATAAAATTGCCATTTTTGTCGATAGCGAATTCTTTCACGGAAAAGATTGGGAAACTGAACAACTCAGAATTAAAACGAATCGAGAATATTGGATTCCGAAAATTGAAAGAAACATACAGCGAGATGAAGAAGTAAATGCGTTTTTAATTTCTGAAAACTGGACGGTTCTGCGATTTTGGAGTAAAGAAATTGAAAAAAATCTTGAAGTCTGTTTAGCCAGAATTGAAGGAACAATAATGCTTTTGAGTATTTAAACTTTTTCTGTTTTTGCTTTTTTAGTTTCGATTTTTTCAATGCATTTGAAAATTTCAGAAGCCAATCTTTCAATAACCGGCATACTTACTGAGTTTCCAGCTTGTTTGTAAAGATTAGAATTTGAAATTTTCGGTAATTTATAACTGTCTGGAAATCCCTGAAAACGGAAACATTCTCTTGGTGTTAATTTTCTGAAACCAAATTCTGTTGTAATAATTGGGACATTGTGGCCGCCAGTTCCCATGTTTGCTGTAAGAGTCGGACAAACTTCTTTTTTGTTTTCTCGTACATATTGCCTTCTAAACTGATAAATTCTGTCTTCGCGTACAACGGCTTCTTTTAGCATATTGTACATGTATTTGTCTTCAGTATAATAGAATTTCTTTTCGACTTGTTCTTTGGTAATTAAATCGGTTACCTTTTTTGTTAATTCTTCTTTTTCGGGAAAACTGAATTTGAAGCCTTTTTTAACGAAGTCTTTATCAAAAGCAATCATAAAAATTCGCTCTCGATTATGCGGAATATTTCCAAAATCTTTGGTGTTTAAAATCGCGCTGTCAAAAGTATAATTGCGTTTTTTAATCTCACGCTGAATAACTTTCATCGTATTTCCTTTGTCATGCCCTTTTAGGTTTTTGACATTTTCAAGAAAAACGACTTTTGGTCTCATTTCGTCAATAAAATCCAAAATTTTAAAGAAATGATTTCCACGACTGTCCTTAAAACCTTTTCTATGTCCGGCCAAAGAAAAAGGCTGACACGGAAATCCAGCTGTAAGAATATCTATTTTGTTAAGTTCTTTTACGTCAATCTGCATTACATCGCCTTCGATCAGAGTATGTTCGAAATTGTTTCTGTACGTAACACAGGCTTTTTTGTCAAATTCGTTTGCCCATTCTAATTTGAATCCCGCATTTTCAAAACCCAAACAAATACCGCCAACACCAGCATATAAACTTCCTACGGTATATTTGTTTTTCATTTGTTTTGGATTAAAATAAGTTTCGGCTTTTGAAATGGTTCTCTTTAAAGGTAAAAATAGAAAAGACTCCTTTTTAAATGCAATATTTTGCAAAGATATTTATTTCGAAAAAAAAGTTTTAACAGTAAATAATAAAAGTGAAAAACCAATCGTTTTAATTTTACGTAAATTCTGATAAATTAAATTTTTTGAAGAACTGGCATTTATGTGCCGTTGTTAAAATCAGGAAATTCTTATAAGGTTGAGAATTTTGCAAAGAATAATGAAAATGAGGTTTTTATGTCCTATAACGTTTTCAGAAAAGGTATTAGGTCTTTAAAAACGGAAACTGTTAAAATTTGTTTCTATGTTTTTCGTTTTAAAAGTTGCTTTTGTGCAAAAAACTTATACTTTTGTCCAAGATTTTGCAGGCAGAAATGTCTTGTGCGAAATTTCTATTAAAGAATATTTGTTAATAATTACAGACTTGCTGTTTTTAACAGCTTGAATTTATGAAAAATCTAAAAGCCCCTTTTTTAGCAGTTACTTTAATATTATTAAATGTTTCATTCATGTTGGCCGGATCATCAAATCCACCTGCTCCTACAGCAAAAGTGGCTACTACGAATGGTACCGCAGGCACACTTGACGATGAATGCGAAGATTTTGGTTGTAACCCTACGTTTCCAATAGACCAAAATATTGTTTTTCTAGTAATTGGCGGTTTAGCATTAGGTGCAACCGTGATATATAAAAACCAAACAAAAAAAGCTTCAATTTAAATTGAAGCTTTTTTTGTGGGAAAGTGTTAGATTTTATTTGTTGATCGAATAAAGTCTAGAAATGTATTTTCCTACTACATCAAACTCAAGGTTGATTTTTGTTCCAACTTTGAAATCTTTAAAGTTAGTGTGCTCATAAGTGTACGGAATAATTGAAACGCTAAATTCATTTGTTTTAGAGTTTACAACTGTTAGACTTACTCCGTTTACAGTAATCGAACCTTTTTCGATTGTGATGTTGTTTAAGGTTTTGTCATATTCAAAAGTATAATTCCAGCTTCCGTTGGCTTCTTCAATTTTAATGCAAGTTCCAGTTTGATCTACGTGACCTTGAACAATATGTCCGTCTAAACGGTCTCCAAGCTTCATTCCTCTTTCTAAATTTACAATATCGCCTGTTTTCCAGTCGCCAATATTGGTTTTTAAAATCGTTTCGTCAATTGCAGTTACCGTGTAAAGAGAATCTTTAATGGCAACAACTGTAAGGCATATTCCGTTGTGCGAAACACTTTGGTCTATTTTCAATTCGTGAGTTATGGATGAGTCAACTGTTATATGAAGATTGTTTTGGTCTTTTTGAATTTCGTGAATCCTGCCGAGTGTTTCTATAATTCCTGTGAACATTGTGGTTTTATTTTACTAAATTTGCACATCAAAATTAGTAATAAATAAACTGAGCTCATGAATAAAAAAGCAGAAAATATAATTGTTGGAATTTCTGTTGGAGATTTAAACGGTATTGGAAGCGAAGTTATACTGAAAACATTCGAGGATTCTCGTATGTTGGAATTGTGTACGCCGGTTATTTTTGCAAATGCTAAAATTCTTTCTTTCGTTAGAAAAAGTTTTACATCTACGATTCAATTTCACGGAGTTGATAAATTAGATCAAGTTATACCAGGAAAAGTAAATGTTTTAAATCTTTGGAGAGAAGGTGTTGATATAAATTTTGGTGTAAACGATCCTAAGATAGGTGAATACGCAATAAAATCATTCACGGCGGCAACAAAAGCTTTGAAAGACGGTGAAATTGATGTTCTGGTTACGGCACCAATTAATAAATACAATATACAGTCTGAAGATTTTAAATTTCCAGGACATACAGATTATCTAGATCAGCAATTAGAAGGCAATGCACTTATGATGATGGTTCAAGATAATCTTCGAGTAGGTTTAATTACAGATCATGTTCCGTTAAACGAAGTCGCTTCTCATTTAACAGAAGAATTAATTACTAAAAAAATTGAAACTATTAGAAAATCTCTAGTTCAGGATTTTAGTATTGTAAAACCGAAAATTGCAGTTTTAGGACTCAATCCGCACGCTGGTGATGGTGGTGTAATTGGAAAAGAAGATGATTTGGTTTTAAAACCAACATTAAAGAAAATATTTGATTCTGGAACAATGGTTTTTGGTCCATTTCCAGCAGATGGTTTTTTTGGGAGTGGTCATTATGAAAAATATGATGCGGTTGTAGCAATGTATCACGATCAAGGATTAATTCCGTTTAAGACATTGTCTTTTGGAAAAGGAGTTAATTACACAGCAGGTTTAAATAGGGTTAGAACTTCTCCAGATCACGGCACAGCCTACGATATTGCGGGAAAAGACATGGCAGATTACAATTCTTTTAAAGAAGCAGTCTATCTTGCGATTGATATTTTTCGCTCGCGTAATCAGTATGAGGAGATTAGCCAAAAACCTCTTAAAATAAAAGAAAAACAGTTATAAACAAAAAAAGGTGAATAAGATTATTAGATTTGTAATAATTTTATATCTTTGCACCCCAATTCAGATATCTAGTTTTAGAATCGAATTGATCAAATTGATGTTGAAATGAGCAAAACAAAAGAATTTTTAATTCCTTTCGTAGGATTAAAACTAGGAAAACACCATTTTGAGTATCAAATAAATAACGAGTTCTTTAAGAATTTTGAATACGATGAGTTTCAAAGTTCGGATATTAAAGTCAATTTACTTTTCGAAAAGAAAAGTACTATGTTAGAGTTAGAATTCAAACACAAAGGAACAGTAAATGTGCCTTGTGATCTAACAGGCGAAGATTTTGATTTACCTATAAAAGGGAAAATGAAGTTGATTGTTCGCTTTGGAGAGGAATTTAATGATGATAATGAAGAATTGTTGATTTTGCCACATGGTGAACATGAGATAGATATCGCGCAATATATTTATGAAATGATCGCGCTTTCTGTACCTCAGAAAAGAATTCATCCAGGTGTTAAAGACGGAAGTCTGCAAACAGAAGCTTTAACAAAACTGAATGAGTTAAGCGTAAAAGAACAAAAGGAAGAGAGTAACAAAGAAGAAGATATTGACCCGCGTTGGGAAAAATTAAAGAAACTATTAACGGATAAATAATATAGTAAAATGGCACATCCTAAGAGAAAAACCTCGAAAACAAGAAGAGATAAGAGAAGAACACATTACAAAGCTACTGTAGCTCAAATCGCTACATGTCCAATTACTGGAGAAGCACATTTATACCACAGAGCTTACTGGCATGAAGGTAAAATGTACTACAGAGGGCAAGTTGTTATCGATAAATCTGAAGCGGTTGCTTAATACGTTTTTGTAAATTATACTAGAACTCTCACATAGTGAGAGTTTTTTTTGTTGGTTATAATTTTCGTTTTTTAGGAAAATATAGACAAATTCGTTACGTTTTTTTTTGTAATTTTCAAGTCTTTTAAAAATTTTTCAAATTAATCATAATTTGAAAAGAAAATAATAGAATATAATGAATACAATCACAGCCGCAATTACCGCTGTTGGAGCTTATGTTCCTGACTTCGTTCTTTCGAACCAAGTACTAGAAACAATGGTTGATACCAATGATGAGTGGATTACCGCTCGAACAGGAATTAAAGAAAGAAGAATACTGAAAGATGCTGATAAAGGTACATCTTACCTTGCTATACAAGCAGCAAAGGATTTAATTGCAAAAGCAAATATTGATCCGCTTGAGATTGACATGATTGTTATGGCAACAGCAACACCAGATATGATGGTGGCTTCTACGGGAGTTTTTGTTGCAACAGAAATTGGAGCAACAAATGCTTTTGCATACGATTTGCAGGCTGCATGTTCAAGTTTCTTATACGGAATGTCAACTGCTGCGGCTTATGTACAGTCTGGACGTTACAAAAAAGTACTTTTAATTGGTGCAGATAAAATGTCATCAATTGTAGATTATACAGATAGAGCAACTTGTATTATTTTTGGTGATGGAGCTGGTGCAGTTCTTTTTGAACCAAATTATGAAGGCTTAGGTTTGCAGGATGAATATTTAAGAAGTGACGGTGTTGGTCGTGATTTCCTTAAAATCCCTGCTGGAGGTTCTTTGATTCCACCTTCAGAAGACACTGTGAAAAACAGACAGCACAATATTATGCAAGACGGAAAAACTGTTTTCAAATATGCTGTTACAAATATGGCAGATGCCAGCGAATTGATTTTGCAAAGAAATAATTTGACAAATCAAGATGTTGACTGGTTAGTGCCACACCAAGCTAATAAACGTATTATTGATGCTACAGCTGGAAGATTAGAATTAGACGAATCTAAAGTTCTCGTAAACATCGAAAGATACGGTAATACTACTTCTGGAACTTTACCATTAGTATTAGCTGATTTTGAAGATAAGCTTAAAAAAGGAGATAATATTATCTTTGCCGCTTTTGGTGGAGGATTCACTTGGGGATCTATCTATTTAAAATGGGCTTACGATAAGAAATAAATTAAAACTAAAAACGAATCATTATGGATTTAAAAGAAATTCAAAACCTAATCAAATTTGTTGCAAATTCGGGCGTTGCAGAAGTTAAGTTAGAAATGGATGATGTAAAAATCACGATCAGAACAACTTTAGAAACAAATGTAACTGAGGCAACTTATGTACAACAATTGCCAACTCAGGCAGCTTTACCTCAAGCGGCAGTTCCACAAGTTACAGCTCCAACAGTTGTAAGTGTAACTCCAGAAGCACCAGCTGCTAACGATTCTAAATATATTACTATAAAATCTCCAATCATTGGAACATTCTATAGAAAACCATCTCCAGACAAACCAGTTTTCACAGAAGTTGGAAGTACTGTATCTAAAGGAGATGTTCTTTGTGTAATTGAAGCAATGAAATTATTCAACGAAATCGAATCTGAAGTTTCTGGTAAAATTGTGAAAATTCTAGTTGACGATATGTCTCCAGTAGAATTTGACCAACCTTTATTCTTAGTAGATCCATCATAAATAAATTTAGATTTTAGATTTTAGATTTTAGATTGATTTGCAGTTTGTTAATCATCTAAAATTATCTAATTATCAAATTGTCTAATTATCTAATTAAAATAAGATGTTTAAAAAAATATTAATTGCGAATAGAGGAGAAATTGCACTACGTGTAATTCGTACATGTAAGGAAATGGGAATCAAAACTGTTGCAGTTTACTCTACAGCCGACGCAGAAAGTTTACACGTTAAATTTGCTGACGAAGCGGTTTGTATTGGCCCTCCTCCAAGTAACTTATCGTATTTGAAAATGTCAAATATCATTGCAGCTGCTGAAATTACAAATGCAGACGCAATACATCCAGGTTATGGATTTCTTTCTGAGAATGCTAAATTCTCAAAAATCTGTCAAGAGCACGGAATTAAATTTATCGGTGCTGCTCCAGAAATGATCGACCGTATGGGAGATAAAGCTTCTGCAAAAGCTACAATGAAAGCAGCAGGAGTTCCTTGTGTGCCAGGTTCAGACGGATTATTAGAATCTTACGAACATGCACAAAAAACAGCTGCAGAAATTGGTTACCCAGTTATGATGAAAGCTACTGCTGGTGGTGGTGGAAAAGGAATGCGTGCAATCTGGAAAGAAGAAGAGCTTTTAAAAGCTTGGGAAAGTGCACGTCAAGAAGCTGCTGCAGCGTTTGGAAATGACGGAATGTACATGGAGAAACTTATTGAAGAGCCACGTCATATCGAAATTCAGGTTGTTGGAGATGCTTACGGAAAAGCATGTCACCTTTCTGAAAGAGATTGTTCAGTACAACGTCGTCACCAAAAATTAACTGAAGAAACACCTTCGCCTTTCATGACAGACGAACTTCGTACAAGAATGGGAGAGGCTGCTGTAAAAGCTGCCGAATTCATTAAATATGAAGGGGCTGGAACTGTAGAGTTTTTAGTGGACAAACACAGAAACTTCTATTTCATGGAAATGAATACTCGTATCCAAGTAGAGCACCCAATTACAGAACAAGTTATTGATTATGATTTGATCCGTGAGCAAATTATGGTTGCCGCTGGAATTCCGATTTCTGGGAAAAACTACCTTCCAGAATTACACGCTATCGAATGTCGTATTAATGCTGAAGATCCTTATAACGATTTTCGCCCTTCACCAGGAAAAATTACTACGCTTCATATGCCAGGAGGACACGGAGTACGTTTAGATACTCACGTATATTCAGGATATAGCATTCCGCCAAACTACGATTCTATGATTGCTAAGTTAATTACAACCGCACAATCTCGTGAAGAAGCTATTAGCAAAATGCGTAGAGCTTTGGATGAATTCGTAATCGAAGGTGTGAAAACTACAATACCTTTCCACAGACAATTAATGGATGATCCAAAATATATTGCAGGAGATTATACAACTGCATTTATGGATACATTTAAAATGAATAATCCAGAATAATTATAAAGGCTGTCAATTTATTGATAGCCTTTTTTCTTTATAAGCCTTTATTAAAATTCCAAAAAAAAGAAAATTCCAAATTCCAATATTGAAACCTTAAACTTGGAACTTGAAACTTTAATCTAGATTTTGGAATTTGAAATTTCTTTCAAAGGTTACACTTTAAGTGTTTACTTATTACACACTTTTTTTATCTTTTACACACTTTTTGAAATTTTTCTTTTATTGGCATATTGATTTAAATCCTTTAAAAGTAGGCTTTTAGGCTATTTGGCACAGTTCTTTTCTTTTACGGCATAATAATTTCATTATCTAAAGCGTAAACAACTATTAATTTAAATATATACGTTATGAAAAGATTATTTTTATCAGCCGCAATTGTTTTAGGAAGTTTAACTTCATTCGCTTCAACTTCACCAGTAGCAAACACAAACGCAAAGGTGATTTCTATTGCAGACGAATATACTGAGATCAAATTAGAAGAATTACCTTCTGCAATTACAGAAGCTCTTAAAAAAGCTTATCCAGAAGCAGTAATTACAAAAGCATATAAAAACGAAAAAGCACAGTATAAACTTGATGTTACTGTTGGTGACAAAGTAGGTAACCTATTTGCTAATGCAGATGGAACTTGGATTAAACAATAATCTAATCTAAGGTATTGTGAAAATCCAGATCAAGAATACTAAGATCAAATTAACTATATTAAAATATAACTATCATGAAAAATTTATTTTTATCAGCCGCAATCGTTTTGGGAGGTTTAACATCATTTGCTTCAACTTCGCCAATTTCAAATACAATCGTAAAAACAATCTCTATCCAAGATGATTATACAGAAATCAAATTAGAAGAGGTTCCATCAGCTATAACAGACGCTCTTAAAAAAGCATATCCAGATGCAGTGCTTTCTAAAGCATTTAAAAACACAAAATCTGAATATAAGTTAGAAGTAACTGTTGGAGATAAAACAGGAAATCTTTTTGCAAACGCAGACGGAACTTGGATTAAAAAATAATTTAAATCTAACCCTAAAAAGCTATTACTATGAAAAAGTTGATTCTATCGGCAGCAATTGTCTTAGGCAGTTTGTCGATGCATGCAGAAACCACTGTTGTAGCAAGCCCATTGGTACAAACAGTTAATGATCAGGATGGATATAAAGAGGTAGATGGAGTTCCAGCAGCTATTAAAAAGTCTTTAGACGAAGCTTATCCTGGTGTAGTGCTTGAAAAAGCATGGGTAAATGATAAAAAGGAGTACAAAATTGAGATAACCGTTCGAGGAGAAAAGTCGATCGTTTATACAGATGCTTCTGGTAACATTCTTAAAAAATAATTTAAACCACTAAATATTATGAAAAAGTTAATCTTATCAGCAGCGATTGTTTTAGGAAGTCTGTCAGTTAGTGCTGCAGTCCTTCCGACAATTTCGATTACTCAATCAGTACTTATTCAAGATGAATTTACTGAAATAACGGCAGACGCTGTTCCAGCAGCTGTGAAATCTACAGTTGAAAAATCTTTCCCGAATACTAAGCTTGAAAAGGCTTATAAAAACGAGAAAAACGAGTACAAACTTGAAATTTCAAGCGGTGACAAGAAGTATACTATTTTCACAGATGCTTCTGGTAATATCATCAAGAAATAATTAAAAAATCAGCATCATGAAAAAACTAATCTTATCAGCAGTAGTTCTTTTTGGGACAATGTCAATTCAAGCAAATTTATTGCCAGTTCCTCAAGAAACTAAAACAACTGTAAGTATTCAATCAGAATATACAGAAGTTACTGCAGATGCTGTGCCTGCAGCTGTAAAAACAGCTTTGCAGACCGCTTATCCAGGAGCAAAACTGGAAAAAGCATTTGTAAACGAAAAAAAAGAATACAAACTAGAAATATCAGTTGGAGACCAGAAGGCTACTGTTTACTCAGATGTCAATGGTAACTGGTTGAAGATATAATTAGGTGAATTTAGATTTATGTTTTTGGTGAAAAAGAGATTGCGTCGTGCAATCTCTTTTTTTTACATATTTTACATAATTTTATGAAATAACAAGTTTAATAATGTTATTTTAGCAAAAAAGTCACTAAAAACAAATGCCGAAGATATTACTGATAGAAGATGACATTGCGTTTTGTAAATTATTAGAAAAATTTCTAATCAAAAAAGCGTATGATGTAGCGATAGCTTTCTCTGCAGCAGAAGCACGCGAAGCAGTTAAAAACGAATCTTTTGATTTGATTTTGACAGACCTTCGCTTGCCTGATTCTGACGGTATTGGACTTATGTCTGAATTTAAAAATTCGCATCCGCATATTCCAATTATTTTAATGACGGGTTACTCTGATGTAAATACTGCTGTAAAGGCAATCAAGAACGGTGCAGCAGATTATATCTCAAAACCTTTCAATCCTGATGAGGTTTTGATTGTTATCACAAATGCATTGCAAACTCCACAAGTAAAGGAAGAAGCTCCTGTAAAAGGAAAAAAAGCGCCTAAAAAACAAACTTCGGGTGAAAATGAATTTGTAAAAGGAATTTCGGTTGCATCAAAAAAACTACTGGATCATATTCAATTGGTGAGTCCAACTGATATGTCAGTTTTGATTATTGGCGAAAGCGGAACAGGAAAAGAAATCATTGCTAAAAGCATTCATCAGCAGAGTCAAAGAAAAGACAACAATTTTATTGCTGTTGACTGCGGAGCGATTCCGAAAGAATTGGCGGCAAGTGAATTTTTTGGTCATTTAAAAGGATCTTTCACTGGAGCAATTAGTGATAAAAAAGGTTATTTTGAAGCAGCAAATGGCGGAACTTTATTTTTGGATGAAATTGGAAATCTTTCGTACGAAAATCAAATTCAGTTATTGAGAGCGCTTCAGGAAAGAAAAATTAAACCTGTCGGGAGCAATAAAGAAATAAACGTCGATATACGCATTATTACAGCTACAAACGAAGATTTGCGCGAGGCAGTAAAAAACGGCGATTTTAGAGAAGATTTATACCATAGAATCAATGAATTTTCGATTCAGTCACCGTCTTTAAAAGATCGCGGAGAAGATTTAATGGTTTTTGCCGATTATTTCCTTGAAAAAGCCAATCAGCAGTTAAATAAAGAAGTTATTGGATTTTCTCCTGAAGTAGTTTCTATTTTTCAGAATTACAACTGGCCAGGAAATTTACGTGAATTGCAAAATTGCGTAAAAAGAGCAACACTTTTAACTCGTGGAGATTTTATTGAAGCAGATGTGCTTCCTGCAGAATTTTTCCAAATCCAAAAACAATCAGGTGGAAACGGCGGTTTCTCTTTATCAGAAAATGAAAAAGAAGCTATTATTCATGCTTTGTCAAAAGCGCAGAATAATAAATCGGAAGCTGCAAAACTTCTGAAAATCACTAGAAAAACACTTTACAATAAGTTGAAACAATATAATATTGAATAAAAAAGCAGTCTAAAACGACTGCTTTTTTTATAGTCCCAGAAGGACTAAATATTTATAGAAATATATTTGTTCAATCTTCTTCAAACACGGTACAAGGTTTCAACCTTGGAAAACGAATTGAAAATCATTATGCACATGGTTGAGACCATTGGCAATGTTTTTAAATTTGTTTGTAAAAAATATTCTTTAAATCTCTTGCTTTAATCCGTCAAAAAGAACCTGTACTTTTTCTTTTAAATCTGCGTAAGTACTTTCTAAGTCAATCGTATTTAAATCTTCTTTCTCTAAGTTTTTAAGAAGTTCACCAATTTCATTTGCCTGAATTTGCTTAAACATTGGCGCAATACGATGTGCGATCGATTTTATTTCTTCATGATTTTTCTCTTGAACAGCTGTTTTCAAAAAGCCTAAATTTTCTATAGATGTTTCTATAAAAGAGTTTAAAACTTCTTTTAAAGCCGATTCGTCTTGTCCTAGGAAATCTTTTAAAGTATCTAAAGAATACATTTGAGAAGAATTATTGCTTTCAGTTTCTAGAAATTCGGTTGCAGGAACTTCTTCGTGATCTAAAATATGCTGAATCGTTTCCAATAAAATTTTTGGAGAATATGGTTTCTTTACAACTGTTGTAAAACCAGCATTTTTATAAACAGAAAGATCCAGATCTGTGCGGCCAGTAAGTGCAATTACAGGCTGATTTTTAAAGTTAGCTTCTGGAAGTTCACGAAGTTTTTCTAAAAACAAGAAACCATCAATTTCCGGCATTTGAATATCAGTAATAACAAAATCAAAACGCGTGTTTTTAATCGTTTCTAAAGCCTTAGCAGGATTCGTAAACGAAAATACATGATGTTGTTCTTGTTTTAAAACTCCAGTAGTTAGATTCAGAAGATTAATATCGTCATCAACTACAATGAAAGTTTGTTTCTTAGTGTTTTTTGATGGTTTGCTTTTAATCTCATTTGAAACAATTGGTGCAGTCTGACTGTTATCAAACAATAGTGGCAATTGAATGGTGAATGTGCTTCCTTTTCCAAAAATACTGTCCAAACTTAAGCTTCCGCCCAAAATAGAAATAATCTTTTGGCAGATTGATAATCCTAAACCAGTTCCGCCGTATTTTTTTTCAATGCCTTCATTTGCTTGTGCAAATTCTTCGAAAACCAATTTCTGATTCGCTTTTTCAATTCCAATTCCAGTGTCTTGAATTGAAATTGTAAAAGACTGCTCGTCATTCGCGTAAGCGGCAATTCGAATATGACCTTCTTCTGTAAATTTATAGGCGTTACCAACAATATTTGTCAAAATTTGTTTTAAACGAAATGGATCTCCAACAATACGTTTCTGAAATTTTTCATCCACATTAATTATAAGATCAATATCTTTTTGTTTGTACACCGTTTGGATATTTCTCGCAACATCTTCGATAATTTCTGGAAGTGAAAACGGAACTTTTTCTATAGAAATTTTTCCTGCTTCGATCTGAGAGAAATCCAATAAATCCTGAACAAGCTGCGTAATATATTCAGACGAATTTTTTATGTTTTTAATGAAATACGATTGCTTGGTGTTGACATCTGAATTTCCTAAAAGTTCAGAATAACCAACAATGGTACTCAAAGGCGTTTTCAAATCGTGACTTACGGTCGAAATTAATTGTTCCCGACTTTTCAGCAGATTCTTTGTTTTGAAATTGGCGATTTCCAACTGTTTTTTATACAATTGAGATTTTGAATAATCGCTTACAATTAGAATCGAGAAAAAGAGCGTTAGCAATAAACCAATTACGGCAGATGCTGTGACAATTTCGTTGACTCTTTTTAATGATTTTTCTTTTAATGAATTGTTTTTTATCGAATTAATGATGATTTCTCGCTCGATAATTCGAAGTATTTTTCGAAGCTGATCAGAAATTGCAATCTCATTTTGAAGTAGTTTGTTTTCTTCAAAATTCAGAGATTCTTTCTTTTTTTCAGCTTTTAATTTTACAGAACTCAAAAGCTTTTTAGAATTGGCTAAAATCGAATCAGAAGCTTTTTTACTTAATGTGTTTGTGCTGTCGTCAGGAATATTCGAGTTTAAATAATCTACATATTGTTGCAAAACACTTCGCTGGTAACTTCCTAACTGATTTGGGTTTTTGGTGAAATCCTGAAGTTCGAGTTTTCTTAGATTAAACTCCATTTTCGTGATTTCATCAATTGCTGTATTTACCGAAGTTTCGTCGTCTGCTTTATTCTTGATTTCTCTTAATTGTTTAATGTTTTCTGTCTTTTCAGCCAAAAAATAATTCACACTATCTAAAAGCGTTTTCTGATACTCGGTAGTAACAATTTGTTTTAAAGTATCAATTCGTTTTCGGAGAGAATCGGTTTCGATAAGATAATTTTTGAAATCTTTTTCGGAGTTATTTTGAATGGTTTGCCTTGCTAAACTTTCAGTTTTATAGACATTTGAATATAATTTACTAACTCTAAGAATTTTGGTTTTTTCTAAAGCAATTTTATCTTCCAGTTTGTTATAAACGACATTTTCAGAATATAGAAACCATCCAACCGTTACAACCAAAGCCAATAATGCAACATAGCTGAATAAAACTTTGATTGCGGTGTAACTTCTTTTGGTCTCCATATTTTGCTTAAAAGATTTGGGAATTAGGTCCCGAAGCCTCGGGATTAAAACATTGCAATTTATCTAAAAAAATCTGTTTTTGGAAGAGTAAATCTATCCAATATGTTATATAATTGTAAGGTTTGAAAATGAAAACAGCCGTAGATTATGTAAATCTACGGCTGTAAAATATTCTTTTTAGGTGTTACAAAGTTTCATCTAACCATTTGAAAAATTCACCTTGCCAAACCTGTGCATTTTGTGGTTTTAATACCCAGTGGTTTTCGTCTGGGAAATACACAAAACGGCTTTTGATTCCTCTCAATTGAGCAGCTTGGAAAGCTTCTTGTCCTTGCCCGATTGGCACGCGGTAATCTTTTCCTCCTTGGAAAATCAAAATAGGCTTATTCCAGTTTTGAACTAAAGTTGCAGGATTAAAAGTTGTGTAGGCTTTTTGCGCTACAGCATTATCTTTTTCCCAGTATGGTCCGCCAAAATCCCAGTTATTAAAGAAAACTTCTTCAGTTGTTCCTAACATAGAAACGGTATTGAAAACACCATCATGAGCGATAAAAGTTTTGAAACGATTTTTGTGAATTCCAGCTAAATAAAATACAGAATATCCTCCGTAACTAGCACCTACGCAACCTAAACGGCTTTTGTCAACATAACTTTCTTTTGCCACATCGTCAATTGCAGAAAGATAATCGTCCATAACTTGTCCGCCCCAATCTTTACTAATTTGCTCGTTCCATTCAACACCGTGTCCTGGCATACCGCGACGGTTTGGAGCTACAACCACATAACCTTTAGCGGCCATTAAAGAAAAATTCCAACGGAAAGAATACGATTGTGTTAACGCACTTTGTGGTCCGCCTTGGCAAAATAACAAAGTGGGATATTTTTTTGAAGCGTCAAAATTTGGAGGAAGAATTACCCAAACCAGCATTTTTTTACCGTCAGTTGTTGTAACATAACGTTTTTCCGTTTTGCTTAAAGCTAAAGTTTTATACGTTTCAGTATTGATGTTTGATAATTGTTTCCAAGTATTTTTCTTCAAATTGAAAGAATAAATTTCTCCCGCATGATTCATATCAGTTCTTGTTACGATGATATCGTCTCCAGAAAAGCCAATTAAATCATTCACATCAAAATCTCCGTTTGTCAATTGACGAACGTTGATTGCGATTTTAGTTAAACCAGGGAAATTAACAGAGAAAAGTTGTTTTGTTCCATCAATTGGTGCAACAAAAAATACTGTTTTCCCGTCTTTGCTCCAGATAAAATTATCTACAGTTCCGTCCCAGTTTGCCGTTAAGTTTGTTTTAATTCCTTTAAATTCAACAATAATATCGTTTTTATCAGACTCGTAACCGTCGCGTTTCATTTGTAGCCAAGTTAAATTTCCTGTTGGAGAAAATTGTGGCGCAGTATCGTAACCTAAATTGCCTTCGGTTTTATTAGTTGTTTTTTGAGTTTCTAAATTATACTCATAAATATCTGTGTTGGTTGAAATAGCATAAGCAGTTCCTGCTTTTTTCTTGCACACATAGAAAATGCTTTTGCTGTCTGGCGACCAGATATAATCTTCGTCACCACCAAAAGGCTTTTGTGGAGAATCAAAAGTTTCTCCTTTTAAGATGTCAATTCCTTTTGCGCCGTCTTTGTTTTCTTTATAAAAAACATGATTAAATTTTCCTTCGTTCCAAGTGTCCCAGTGGCGATAATCTAAACCGTCATAAATTTGAGCATCAGATTTTGTTAGACTTGGGTAGAAATCTTTACCTAAAACTTTATCAATTTTTACTTCTTCATTGTAAACGACAAATTTTCCGTCAGGCGAAATGTTTTTGTCTGCCAAAATATCCTTGGTGTCTTTAATTTCAGTTGCATTTCCGCCATTTACGGGAATTGTATAAATTTTAGAAGCCGATTTATTTTCTTCTACAGAAGGTGTCGAAACTTTAAAAACAACATTTTTAGCATCTTTAGAAATGCCAAGAGGTGTTACTCTTCCTAATTTCCATAACAATTCTGGCGACATTACATTCTGCCCAATAGCGTTTAAACTCATCATTATTAAGGTTGTTAATACTACTTTTTTCATAATAAAAATTCTATTTTTTGTGGCGCTAAAAATACAACATTTAATTTCCAAGTTGTTAAATTTCAAATCCCAAATTTTGTTAAAGTTTATTATTGTCACCCTGAGCGAAGTCAAAGGGCGCATAGTTGAGAGGCTTCGACTTAGCTCAGCCTGACA
Source organism: Flavobacterium sp. SH_e (assembly GCF_025717045.1). Lineage (GTDB taxonomy): Bacteria > Bacteroidota > Bacteroidia > Flavobacteriales > Flavobacteriaceae > Flavobacterium. The sequence continues at coordinate 62,546 of NZ_JAOVZN010000007.1, read as the reverse complement.
AAGATTTTAAATGAACTTTAATTACTTATATGGTTCAAAAAAATCATTATTTTTATAAAAAACTCTGAAAAATGGAACTAAGCTATTGGGAACTTAAAAATTGGTTTACGAATGTGGATTACACAATTGTTGGGAGCGGAATCGTTGGCTTACATACAGCATTACGCTTGCGCGAAAGATTTCCTGCTGCTAAAATTCTGGTTTTAGAACGCGGAATGTTACCACAAGGTGCAAGTACCAAAAATGCTGGTTTTGCTTGTTTCGGAAGTATTTCTGAAATTCTAGAAGATTTAAAAACGCATTCAGAAGACGACGTGGTGCAATTAATTGAAAAACGTTGGAAAGGACTTCAATTGCTTCGAAAAAGATTAGGAGATTTGGCAATTGATTTTAAGCCTCACGGCGGATATGAACTATTTTTGAAAGAAGACGAACTTGGATTTAATGAATGTGTTACTAAAATTCCTTTTATAAATGAAGTTTTGAAACCGCTTTTTAAAGCCGATGTTTTTTCGAAAGAAGTAGACCGTTTTGGTTTTGAAAACATTCAAAATTATTTGATTTTTAATCCGTTTGAAGCGCAAATTGATACTGGGAATATGATGCAGGAATTATTGAAACAAGCAGTTTCGGCAGATATTTTAATCTTAAATCAGCAAACAGTAAGTTCTTATGTCGAGGTGGGAAACCATGTCGAAGTAGTTTTAAATGATTTTAGTTTTAAAACACAAAAACTGCTTTTTGCAACCAATGGTTTTGCAGAATCTTTGACAAACGGATCGGTAAAACCAGCAAGAGCGCAAGTGCTTATTACAGAGCCTATTCACAATTTAGATATCAAAGGAACGTTTCATTTAGATCGCGGTTATTATTATTTCAGAAATATTGGCGATCGAATTTTATTAGGCGGAGGTCGAAATCTTGATTTTGAAGGTGAAACCACAACCGAATTTGGACAGACGAAAATTATTCAAAATAAATTGGAAGATTTACTGAAAAATGTAATTTTACCAAATCAGGATTTTCAGATTGCGCACCGATGGAGCGGGATTATGGGAATAGGAAATAGTAAGAATCCTGTGGTTACTCAACTTTCTGAAAATGTGTTCTGCGGAGTACGTTTAGGTGGAATGGGGGTGGCAATAGGAAGTTTAATAGGAACAGATTTAGCAGATTTAATATAATGGCAGCAACCAAAAAACCAGCACCAAAAAAAACAACAGGAACTAAACCTAAAACAAAAGCTTCTTCCAAAAAAGGAAATCGTTCTTTGGGTGAAAAAATAAAATGGTTTTTTATAAAAGCTGCCTTATGGTTTTTTGGAATATCAATTGGGTCGGTTATATTTTTTAAATATGTTCCAGTGCCGTTTACTCCTTTAATGCTTATTCGTGCAATCGAAAATAAAATGGCAGGAAAAGAAGTATATTTTGACCACGATTGGGAACCGATAGAAAAAATATCAATGAATCTTCAAAAAGCAGTTATCGCGAGCGAAGATGCAACATTTTTAACGCACAACGGTTTCGATTTCAAAGCACTTCAAAAAGCATATAAAAGCAATGAACGCGGACGCAGAATTCGCGGTGGAAGCACCATTTCGCAGCAAACAGCTAAAAACGTCTTTTTATGGCAAGGAAAAAGTTATTTCCGTAAAGGTCTAGAAGCCTATTTTACAGTTCTAATTGAATTGATTTGGGGGAAAGAACGTATCATGGAAGTTTATCTGAATAGTATCGAAATGGGAGACGGAGTTTACGGAGCTTATGCGGCAACAGAGCATTGGTACAGACGTGATGCTTCTAGTTTAACGCCAATGCAGGCAGCAGGAATTGCGGCAATTCTTCCAAATCCAAGAAAATTTAAAGCTACAGGTTCTTCAAGTTATATCAATAGAAGAAAAGAACGAATTGTTCGTGAGATGCGTTACGTTGGAAAAATCTATTATAATGGTAAAGAGAAAGAGGAGAAGAAGTAAAAAACTGCTTTTTGCTTTTCTGATATTGACCGTAACGCTCACTTTTGGACAAGGAAAAACTACAGAAATAGGTTTTATATCTGATAACGATTTATATACATCGTCTAAATACGATATGTATTATACGAATGGTCTGGAGTTTTTTTACAGATTCTTATCAAAAAACGATAATCCAAAAATCAATAAAGAAATTACCGAATTTCGTATCGGGCAATATATTTACAATCCACGATTTTTAAACAAAGAAGCAGTTACAGTAAACGACCGACCTTTTACAGCTTATCTTTTTGCAGAAGCTGGTAGAAGTTTTTTTTACGAAAGCGAATCGGTTTTAAAAACAGATTTTCAATTGGGTTTTATGGGACCAAATGCTTTGGGAGAAGAAACTCAGGTTGGTTTTCACAACATTATAGGTTATAAAAAAGTTTATGGTTGGGAAAACCAGTTGCATAATGCTTTCGGCGTTCAGGCTCATGCTATTTACTCAAAAAAAATGTTTCCTTCAAAACACAATGATTTTGTAGATCTTCATTGGCAATCAGAAGGTAATTTGGGAACCATTTTTTCAGGTGTTTCAACAGGATTTATGGCTCGATTTGGATTTAAAAAACTACTTCCAATTTACGATTCTAATATGTATGATGCTTCGGTAAGTGCGCAAGATCAGTCAAATATTAGAGAATTTTATTTCTACGCAGCGCCAAGTGTCAATTATCAGTTTTATGATGCCACAATTGAGGGAAGCATGTTTAACGACACAAGTCCAATTACTTTTGAATTGGAGCCACTTCGTTTCAATGCCGAAGCGGGTTTGAAATACAGACACAACAACTTCAACATATCTTATTCTTTCCTATATCGCGGAAGAGAATTGAATGATCCAGGAATTGACACTAATTCTGGGTATTTTTATGGATCGATAAGGATGGGGTTTTTGTTGCGGTAGATAGTCCGTAGTGTAGTGCTCCATAGTGCGTTGCACTATTTTGATGTTTTTAAGCTTTCAGCCTAATCCCAAAGATAGCGTTCGTCATATTCAACGTTATATTTGTTTAGAAATGCTAAAAGTTCTTTTTTGAATGTCTTTTTTCTGTGATGTTCTTCCTGGTTTCTAATGTATTTTATAACTATATCTAATTGAAAGGGATTAACCGAAAAAATACCATAACCGTCCTGCCAGTAAAAGTTTACATAACGCGAATCTACCGTTTTTACCCATTTTGAAGATTGATTGCTATTGAGGTATTGTGATTTTTATTTTACAGTATAATGAGCTTAATTCAGACATTATTTTTAATGTTTGATATTTATTATTTTTATCGCGTAAAAGCATGATCTATTACTTTTTTTATAACAAGTTAATCCCATCGGCTTAAATTTCCTTCAGCTCTTTCAAAAAGTTCTTGCAATACACTTTTTAGTGTTCTTTCAGGAATTCCCGTTTCTAATAGCTTAAGTAATTGATTTGCAGTTTTTCCAAGATTGTCTTGATGAGAATATAAATTCATGAAATTTCCATTTTGGTCGAAAATTATATATTCGCCGCTCTCACATCCATCTTCTTCAGCCATGATCCAGCCGATGCAAGGAAAAGCTTCATTGATTTTTGCGGTTTGTTCTTTTGTAAGCAGTTCAAATTCCTGAAATTCGGGTCTGTCATTTCCCCAAAAAGCCACAATCATATCGATAATTCCGGTAGATTTATGTACAAATCCAGATCGTCTTTCAATATGAGAAAGAAGACTTTGAGGAGAAAAAATACTAAAAATTTCTTCCGATTCGATGCCGCCAATCGTTTTGTAAAATGCCTTTAATTGTTCTGGAAAGGGGTGTGAAAAATGAGAAGCTAATCTATCTATTTCTTCGTCTGTTGCTGGAGTTACTTCTCTTATTTCATCATATTCAAGTTCGCAAACAGAAAGACGTGTTTTCATTTGTTCCATATCGTGTGGTATAAATTTTTTATTGATTGTAAAAATGTCAAAATAAAAAGAACGAATCCAGTTAAATTATTTTTTTAGATAAGTTTGTTCTATTTGGTTAAAGGATTATTGGCATTTTATACAAAAATATGAAACCTTTATTAAAGAAATATCTTTCAAAAGATTTAGTTAAGTCAGAGGAAGTTTTAATTTAGAAGTAAAACACTTAACTGTTTGATAACATGAAGAATAATTTTAATTATTTACTTTTAATTAAAATTTTAATCATGGATATTAATTGGAGTATAATAGCAATTGTAGCATTATTGGTAATTATCCTTGTTGTGCTAACAATTAGAAAAAATCAGCGTGAAAAAAAGAAACTTGAAAATTTGCTAAACAACGATTTTAAAAAAGTAGAGAAAAAGAGAGTCGATCCAGATGATGCTGCAAATGAAAAATAAAACAAAACGTATTACTCAAGTAATACGTTTTGTAAAATCTAAAAATCAAATTTATAATTTAGTATAATTCCCTTTATAAAATCTTTTCGAACCCATTTGGGTATCGGAAGTTTTAACGAAATTGAAATATTGTTTTGTAGAAGCTGCATCTCTGTATTCAAAAATATAAGAATCTTCTGTTTTAGTTTCTACAAGTTCTACATCATTGCCTTTTTCTTCCCAGTAATCAATACCATATGAAACAGAAGATTGATATCCTGTACTATTAATAATTATGAGATCAGATTTTGTAAATTGAAGTACAATACCTTCCTCATTTTTCCATTTTCCTATAATCCATTCTGGAGGGCTTATTCTTGTAGCGTGATTGCCATTGGAACCACTAGAGTCATATTCATCTTCAGATGTGCAAGAAAGCATAAAAAACACACTTAACAATAATAGTAACTTTTTCATAATCTTTTATTTTTTACAAAGATGGGATAGGGCTTTTTTATGTCTTACCTGCATAAGTTTCAATTGTAATAGTTTAAGGTATTTTTTAAAAGAAAAAACCGTATCGCAAATAAGAGATACGGTTTATGGTGGAGAATACCGGATTCGAACCGGTCACCCCTTGCCTGCCAGGCAAGTACTCTAGCCAAATGAGCTAATCCCCCAAAGTGTTAAACAAATAAAGTCAATTAATTCTCAAAAAACAAATTTCAAGAAGTCCGAGTGAATTATTTTTCAAAAGCGTAACTTTACCTTTAAATCTTATTTTATGAGTTTAGAAAATGCTAACGGAAGTTTAGAAACTACCTTTCAAAATACAATTGCAACAGTACAATTTGGTCATCCAGCAAGTAATTCTTTTCCACGTCAATTGTTGGACGCGCTTACAGCAGAAATTAATTCTTTAAGTCGAAATGAAGACGTTTCGGTTATTATTTTGAAAAGTGAAGGAACTAAAACTTTTTGTTCCGGAGCTTCTTTTGATGAACTTTTGAAAGTAGAAAATGAAGAACAAGGTTTAGAATTCTTTTCTGGTTTTGCACATTTGCTCAATGCCATGCGAAATTGCAATAAACTAATTATTGGCTGCGTTCAAGGAAAAGCTGTTGGTGGAGGAGTTGGAATCATTTCGGCTTGCGATTATGTTTTTGGAACTCCGCAAAGCGAAATTAAATTATCTGAATTAGCAATCGGAATTGGACCGTTTGTGATAGAACCAGCAGTTTCTCGTAAAATTGGTAAAGCGGCAATGACCGAAATGACTTTGTCGGGACACGAATGGAAATCGGCAGAATGGGCGCTTCAAAAAGGACTTTTTTCTGTTGTGTGCGAATCTCGAAATTTGGATGCTGAGGTTGAAAGTTTTGCTCAAAAATTAAGTTCGTACAATCCTGAAGCTTTGTTCGAAATGAAAAAGATTATCTGGGAAGGAACAGAAACTTGGGAATCGCTTCTTTTTGAACGCGCAGCAATTACAGGAAGATTGGTTTTATCCGATTTTACAAGAAATGCATTGCTTCAGTTTAAAAAATAGATATGATATAAGTCATTAATTTTAAATAAACAGAAACATAGTTTTGGAAATATTTTAAAAACATTTTTTTTACTATCTAAATTATTGAATATGACTATCATTTCGTTGCTACAAAAAGTTGACATTGCAGAGAAAATAAAAGACGCTCCAGACAGCGGTTATCAAATTGGTGTAGTTATCGGATCTTTTATTCCGTTTCTGATTTTAGGCGGAATTGCTTTGTGGATGTATAACCGTGCTAAAAAAAGAGACAAAAACGGTTATTAATTTGTAAATTTGCAAGCTTAAAATTAAAGATCGATGAGTAATATCAGAATTACAAAACAATTTAGCTTCGAAACCGGTCACGCTTTGTACGGTTACGACGGAAAATGCAAGAACGTTCACGGACACAGTTATAAATTATCGGTAACGGTTATTGGCTCGCCAATTACAGACCGATCGAATGTAAAGTTCGGAATGGTGATTGACTTTTCTGACCTAAAGAAAATTGTAAAAGAAGAAATCGTCGATCAATTTGATCATGCAACTGTTTTTAATCAGACAACTCCACATGTTGAATTGGCTGCTGAATTAAAAAATCGCGGACATCACGTTATTTTAGTAGATTATCAGCCAACTAGTGAAAATATGGTGGTTGATTTTGCTGAAAGAATCGTTGCGAGACTTCCAGAAGGAATTTCTCTTTTCTCACTAAAACTTCAGGAAACAGAATCGTCTTTTGCAGAATGGTACGCATCAGATAATTTGTAAAAAAGTTAAAAGTGAAATGTGAAAAGTAAATTGTAAAATGCTTTTCATTTCACGTCTTACATCTCACAATTCACATCTTACATTAAATGAAAAAAATATATTTTGCTTCAGATCAGCATTTTGGTGCGCCAACTCCAGAATTAAGCCTTCCGCGTGAGAAAAAATTTGTGGCTTGGTTAGATGAGGTAAAAGAAGATGCAGAAGCGATTTTTTTATTGGGAGATTTATTTGATTTTTGGTTCGAATATAAAACGGTTGTGCCAAAAGGTTTTGTTCGAATTTTAGGTAAGTTGGCAGAAATTCGCGACAGCGGAATTCCTATTTATTTTTTTGTTGGAAATCATGATCTCTGGATGAATGATTATTTTGAAACCGAATTGAATATTCCGGTTTATCACGATAATAAAGAATTTACTTTTAGTGGAAAAACTTTTTTAATTGGTCACGGCGACGGAAAAGGGCCTGGAGATAAAGGTTATAAAAGAATGAAAAAGGTATTTACAAATCCGTTTTCAAAATGGCTTTTCCGTTGGCTTCATCCAGATGTTGGCGTAAGTTTAGCACAATATTTATCAGTCAAAAATAAATTGATTTCTGGTGCCGAAGATGTAAAATTTTTAGGTGAAGAAAATGAGTGGTTGGTTTTGTATGCTAAACGAAAACTAGAGACCAAACATTATGATTATTTCATTTTCGGACACCGTCATTTACCAATGATAATTCCTGTTGGAGAAGATTCTAATTATGTTAATCTAGGTGACTGGATTGGTTACTTTACATATGGAGTTTTTGATGGAGAAAATTTTGAACTTAAAAAATTCGAAAAATAATCTACTTTTTCAAACTTGGGTAAATTCCAATTTTGTGCGTTCTCAAAATATAATTTGATAATTGTTTGCTGTTTGAAAGCTGAAAACTAATGGCGTTTGAAGCTTTTTTCGGCATATGGCATTCTACACAATTATCGTCTAATAATTTTTCAGGCATTGTTTTTAGGGTCGTTTGATTGTGTTTTAAACCCTGATGACAGCTCATACAAATTTTAGAATAAGAAGCCATGTTCTTAGAAGCATTTTCATGCGGATTGTGACAAGTAATACAATCCATTTTTTCGCTATTTATAAAACATTTGCTTTGTGCCATTAAACGAAATTGATTGCCGTGAACATCAAATTTTGCGGTATCTGTAATACTTCTCGTTTCACGAAAGAATTCCGATAAATTATCTCCAGGTTTAAACTCAAAACGAGATTTTAATTTCATTCCGTCATTTCCTGCATGGCACAATGCACAAGCATCTAATTTTTGCTGTCTTGTAAGGGTTTTGAAACTTGTAATGCTATTGGCAACTTTTACATTTGGATTTTTCAAATGAAATTCTGCATGTTTTTTTGCAGGTCCGTGACAGCGTTCGCAGTCAATTCCGTAAACAATAGTTTTTTTATTGATTACGTCTTCGATATCCATTGACATGAAGTTTTTTTCCGCCGAACTCTGATCAACAGTTCGCGAACTGATATTTGAACTGTGACAAGCGTAGCAATCTTTAACGACCATTCTGTCAAAATAAGGTTTATCAGCTGGAAACCCTGGACTTGTTGCCCAATTGTTTATCGAATGATAAAAAGAAAGCGGTAATTCGTAAGTATTATTATTTTTCCAATAAACAGATGTCTGTGCGTGTTTGGTTCCAAATACAATTTCGAATTTATATCTTTCAGTTTCTTTTCCATTCTTATACAAAACCTGATACAAACTGTCGCCATGTTTTTCCATCACCAGTTTGGTGTCTATATCATAAATGAAAGTATGGTTTTTAGAATCAAAATCTCCAGAAACATTTCCTAAAATAGCTGGAGCTGTAGCTTTAAAATGCGAACTTTTGAATGCCATATCTGACTGTACTTTATGACATTGCACACAGCTTTCAGAACCTGCATAATCAGTTCCGCGCGGATCAATATATTCTTCAGATTTATTGTTGCAGCTGACAATGAAAATTGTCGTAAGAATAGTGGTGAATAGAAATACAGCTTTTTTCATTGCTGTAAATATACTTTTTTTTGAATTGAATCAAAATATATTTCAATAATGAAAAAATGTTGTTAAAATATTTGGAATGCTTCTTAATTCATACCGACTCCATAAACATATTCATCCAGTTCAATTTTGAATAAAGAGCCTTCGACCAAATCTTTAATCGATTTTAATTCGGTCATATTTACAGCTAAATCTATCGAATTGCATGGTGTTTTCAATAAAAACTTATGGCAAGAATATTTCATTTCGCAAGCTTCACAACAAGAGTTTTCAATCATACTATCTTCAATCAAATCGCAAAAATGATTCAATTCCTGAACTGTAAAATAAAAGCCAGTTTCTTTAAAAACTAATTGCACTTTGTCTGAAATTGTAGTGTTATGATCTTTCCAGTAAAAAGCTATTCCAAAGTTATTATGATATATTTGTTCAATTTCTCTCATCGTAAATCCTTTAATTTCAACAAATATAAATATTATTTAAATTAATTCTAAATAAAAAAATCATAAAAAAGAATAAAATTTTTCATTTTACTGGCACATCGTGTTGAGGTAAAAAGTCAAGCTTTGTCCGCTTCTAAACCAATTGGCCATATTTTTTTCTCTGTAAAAACTATTTTCGGTTGCAGATACGGCTGTAGAAATAGAGAAGAATTTGCTTTTTTCATTGTTTTTTATGCTTTCAATCCATTGAATTGTCACAGCAATATCTCCCATTTCTTTATCCAAATAAATATCGTAAGGTTTTAAATCGACTGTAAACAATCCAAGCTGGTTATCTTTTACTTCAAAAATAATATCTTTTTCAATTAAGATTTTGGAAGGAAAGCCGTTTTCAACTTTATAAAAGTTCAATCTGAATTTAACCAATTTAAACTCGTTTGAAGTAATATTGAAATTAAAACTCTCTACTTTGCAATCTTTTTTGATTTTAAATTCCATTCCTCTTTCGCGACTTAAATAATCATCAACCGTTTTGTCTAGAGCAGTAAAAAAATTAAAATGCATAAGACCAAGTCCTTTTGAACTTCTGCCGAATTGTTTTGGTTTAGGTTTTTTGAAAGAGACCACAACTTCCTTCAAAGAATTTTCAGAAGGAATCATTTCAATAACATTATGGTCAGATTTCAGTTGATTGACTAATATTTTTTTGGTTTCAAAACCAATATGAGAAAAGACAATTGTATCGTTAGGATTTACTTTTTCATTTAAATTTAATTTGAAAATCCCTTTCGAATTTGAAACAGTTCCAACATTTTTATTAGCAATTCCGATATTTACATAATCAAGTTCTTCGTCGTTTTGCGCATTTTTTAGTTTACCCGAAATAGCAGATTCTTGAGCGAAAATGTTAGATGTAAAAACAACAGAAAATAAAAATGCAGTATATTTCATTTGCTTGATTTTTAGAATAAAGAAATGAAATAAGATTAAGATTGAATATTCTTTTATTCAATTTTTAACATTTGAAAGAAACTCTATTACAACTATTTATGAAGAGTTGCAATGGAAGAAAGTTTAATTCATGCCTGCACCATGAATATATTCATTGAGATGAAGTCGAAATAAAGAACCATCAACCAAGTCTTTTATAGAAGTTAATTCAATTGGTGATATTTCTAAATCTATCGCAACATAGGGGGTTTTTAATAAAAATTTATCGAAAGCACGTTTTACGCCACTTGTATCATAATCATTGTGGTCTGTTACGCAATCTTCAATCAAATCGTGAAATTCATTTAATTCTTGAACTGAAAAATAAAATCCCATTTGTTTAAAAAGCAACTGAATTTTATCTGATATAACTTCATTGCCTTCTTTCCAATAAAATGAAATTCCAAAATCGTTTCGGTATATCTGCTCGATGTCTTTCATGACAAAATTTTTAGGCCACAAAGATACACTCGGTTTGTATTAATACTTGATTAATAAAAGCATAAAAAAAAGCTAAAAAAAAATATTATTATTTGATTTTTAGATGTTTATAGTTTTTTTTGGGGGGTAAGTCACTTCAGCCAATATTTTAGTTTGGAAAGAAATGCTGCCTGTTGGTCAACAAATAAATAATGCGAGCAATTTTCCAGAAAAGCGAAGTGTTTTCCTCCAGTTATTGCTTTAAGAGAATTAATTTGTGCCGATGAAAAAATACCGTCATCTTTTCCGTAAATTCCATAAATAGGAACTCCAGCAGATTTGATTTTCTTTAAAAAAGGTCTGCTGTCGATGTTATTTTGTTTTTCGTTTTGATAAAAAACTAATGGTGCATTTTTATTTCTAATATTGGTTTTATAAAATTCTCCAGCTTCGTAATGGGCGTAAAGTTTTTTAGATTCTGCGGTCGGATTTGGCATTTTAAAAAAGCCATTTTCTCCTGCAAGATCGTAACAACCTTTTCTATATTCGGCAGAGTTTTTATTTAAATTTTCTACAATACTGATTTTTTTCAATTGTTCAGAATCCCTATTGTATTTTTTCTTCAGCGTATTTAAAATGTGATCATAAGTTTCTTGCTGGGAAAACAAAGCGCCAGCCAAAACCAAAGCGCTCACATTTTGTGGATATTTATTGGTATAAAGTGTTGCCACCAAACCGCCAAAACTGTGTCCAAGCAAAATAGCTTTTTTTAAATGGTATGTTGCATAAATCGAATTTAAATCCTGAAAAGCTTCCTCGTAAGTAAATTTCGCATTTGGATCTGCAGATCTTCCTTCGCCTCTTCGATCATAAGCAATAACATAAAAACCTAAATCGGCCAGTTTTTGAGCTGTCGTTCCCTCAAACAAAGTTGCATTGCCACTTGGCCCGCCATGAATAAAAATTATGGTTTTATTCTTTTCGTTTCCGTAAGTTTTGATATAGAGATTTTGCCCATTTGCAAAAAAGGAAAATATAAAGAACAAAGAAAGAAAAAAGGATTTCATCTACTCTAATTTATGATGATCATCCATATCTTTTTTCAAATCTAAATTTCTAAAAGTAGGCGATTTCAATGCAGTAAAAACTACAGTTAAAAGTGTGATACTTCCTCCAAAAACAACAGAAGTAACGGCTCCCATCAATTTGGCAGTTGCACCACTTTCAAAAGCCCCTAATTCATTTGAAGATCCAACAAATATTGAATTTACAGCGCCCACACGTCCGCGCATATGATCGGGAGTTTTAAGCTGTAAAATAGTTTGGCGAATTACCACTGAGATTCCGTCAGCTAATCCGCTTAAAAATAAGGCAAAAACAGAGAGCCAGAAATAAGTTGATAATCCGAACAAGATGATGGATAAACCAAAAACAAATATGGCAATTAAAAGTTTCTTTCCTGCATTTTCATACAAAGGCACATAAGCAGAAACTAACATTGTGATAAAAGCTCCAACCGCAGGAGCGGCTCTTAAAATTCCGAAACCTTCAGAACCAACTTTCAAGATGTCTTGGGCAAAAACAGGCAATAATGCAACAGCACCTCCAAAAAGTACAGCAATCATATCAAGAGATAATGCACCGAGAACGATTTTGTTTTTAAAAACGAATGTCAAACCTTCCATAAGACTGTCTTTTATAGATTCTCCCATTTTTGGATTTACAATCGGTTTTTGGCTGATTTGTGATAGGGCAATTAACGAAAGAATTGAAAATCCAAAAACCAAACACATTGACCAGTGAACCCCAATCCAGTTAATTGAGAAACCTGCTAATGCTGGTCCCATAACAGCTCCAATCTGCCAAACTGAACTGCTCCAAGTCGCAGCATTTGGATATACTTTTTTAGGGATAATCAATGATAAAAGCGAGAAGATGGTTGGCCCCATAAAAGAACGAACGATTCCTCCAAAAAATACTAATGCGTAAATGGAATACAAAATAAGATGTGTAGACCAGCCTCCAACTACTTTTGGCCAAGTCAACAAGAAAAGCCCGAAACTAATTACTGAAAATCCTAAAATACATTTTACCAATAAGCTTTTCTTTTCTCTTTGATCTACAATATGTCCAGCAAATAAAGACATTGAAACAGCTGGAATAATTTCCATTAAACCAATAATTCCTAAAGAAAGCGGGTTTTTAGTTAAACTGTAAACTTCCCATTCAATAACAATAAATTGCATTGACCAGGCAAAAACCATCGCAAAACGCAATAATAAAAATACGTTGAATTCTCTATATCTAAGTGCCTGATAAGGATCTGGCTTATTTGATTTAATTTCTTCCATTTGTTCTAATGTCTTTCAGCATAAGCTGTGTTGAAACAGTTCCGTTCCATTCGTTTTCTGCAATGCAATACGCCAATTGAAACGGATTTTGATTTTGTACAATATTTAATTTTTTTCCGAGTCCAAAGCCAATTGCGGCAATTCCGTCAGAATTATGTTGTTTGGCAAAAAGCCTTAAATGTTCTTCTTCAGCGCCTAAAGTTTTGGCATAACCAGTATCTATTGCATCAGAAGTCATAAAAACGGGTGTCATATTTTGCGGGCCAAAAGGTTCGAATTGTTTTAAAATCCGAATGAGTTTTGGCGTTATATCAGAGAAATTGATTTCAGCATCGATTTCGATTTCTGGAGTTCGCATTTCTGGTAAAATGGTTTCCGCAACTTGTTTTTCAAAAGCCTCTTTAAAATTTTGATAGTTTTCTGCTTTTAAAGTCATTCCTGCAGCGTACATGTGGCCTCCAAATTGTTCCAAATGTTCGGCGCAGGCGTCTAATGCATTATAAACATCAAAACCTTTTACAGATCGGGCAGAAGCGGCATATTTGTCACCACTTTTAGTAAAAACCAAAGTCGGACGATAATAAGTTTCAATTAATCTCGAAGCCACAATTCCGATAACACCTTTGTGCCAGTCTTCCTGAAAAACGACAGTCGAAAAACGCTCTTCTTCATTATTTTCTATAATTTGCTGAAAAGCTTCTTTCGTAATTTTTTTATCTAAATCTTTTCTGTCGGCATTATATTGTTCAATTTCTGAAGCAAATTGCTGTGCTTGTTCAAAGTTGAATTCAGTTAAAAGTTCAACGGCATGATTTCCATGTTTGATTCTTCCTGCCGCATTAATTCTTGGTGAAATTATAAAAACGACATCAGTAATATCGAGAACTTTCTTTTTTACTTGATGGGTTAAAGCTTTGATTCCGGGTCTTGGTTCACTGTTAATGACTTTCAGTCCGAAATAAGCTAAAACACGATTTTCTCCCGTAATTGGAACAATATCGGCGGCAATTGCAGTAGCAACCAAATCAAGGTATGGAACTAAATCTTCAATAGTTTCATTTCGATTTTGGCCCAAAGCCTGAATCAGTTTAAAACCAACTCCACAACCGCACAATTCATCATAAGGATAAGAGCAATCTTCTCTTTTTGGATCTAAAACAGCAATGGCATCTGGAAGAATTTCTCCAGGACGGTGGTGATCGCAAACAATAAAATCGATGTTTTTTGCTTTCGCGTAAGCGATATGATCAATCGATTTGATTCCGCAGTCGAGAGCTATAATTAGAGAAATTCCGTTGTCGTCGGCATAATCAATTCCTTTATAGGAAACTCCATAACCTTCTTCATAACGATCTGGAATGTAAGTTGCAATATTTGGATAATGCGATTTTAAATACGAAGAAACCAAAGAAACTGCTGTTGTTCCGTCGACATCGTAATCGCCAAAAACTAAGATGTTTTCTCCATTTTCTATTGCTTGTTCAATTCTTGCAACAGCTTTATCCATATCTTTCATCAAATACGGATCATGAAGATGTTCTAATGACGGACGAAAGAAATTCTTCGCTTCATCAAAAGTCTCAATTCCACGCTGAATTAGCAGTGATGCTACAAAATCTTCTACATTTAAAGCTTGCGCTAAATGTTTAATTTTTTCTTCAGAAGGTTTTGGTTTTAAGGTCCAACGCATGGGTTGATTTTAAATTTTAGATTTTAGACTTCAGATCTGTGAAATCGTTTAATCGGATTGGTAATTTTTTTTGCCACTCCCGATAGCTATCGGAATAAAGGATTTAAAAAGGATTTTTAATCTGTAGTAGAGATATTCACTTTTTAACTTTGACAAAGTTTTTTAGAATGTAGATTTCAGAAATCTAAAATCTACATTCTAAAGCCTAAAATATTATTTTGCTTCTAAAGCATTTCCTTCAAACTGAATTCCGTCCCAACCTAAGTTGATGAAATTTCTAATGTTTTGGTGATTCGTTCCGTTTGGATCGCCTAAAACTTCTTCAAAGTAAAATGCTCCAAAACAAGCTAAAGTTTCTTCTTTGCTTAAGTTTTGCAATTTTGCGAAAGAAAATAATTTGCAAGAACCTGAATTTTCACCAGCTGCATTATGCTGTGTTCCGTTTTGAAAAGCTGTTGGAGTAAAATTGTAATTTTCTTCAATTACGGCAATAGTTTCAGGAAATGTGATTTGAGTTGGAGTTTGTTTTACTTTTTCTAAAAAGGCTTGTATGCTCATGATTTTGATTTATTTTTTTGCCACAGATTAAAAGGATTAAAAAAGATTTTTTAAAATAATCTGTGAGAATCTTTTTAATCTGTGGCTGTATAATTATTTATTCCTCTTCGTCTTTAGAATATTTACTTTTCTTGGCTTCTTTTTCTATTGTTTTTCCTGCAACTACAACGACTATTTCGCCGCGTGGAGCTGTTTTTTCAAAATGTGCTAAAACTTCTTTTGCAGTTCCGCGTACATTTTCTTCGTGCAATTTTGATAATTCTCTCGAAACGCAGACTTGTCGGTCTTCTCCAAAATATTGTACAAATTCGGCTAAAGTTTTAACGAGTTTATGCGGAGAAACGTATAAAATCATCGTTCTAGTTTCTTCGGCTAAAGCCAAAAAACGAGTCTGGCGTCCTTTTTTATCAGGAAGGAAACCTTCAAAAACAAATTTATCGTTTGGGAGTCCGCTGTTTACTAAAGCAGGAACAAAAGCTGTTGCTCCTGGAAGACATTCCACCTCGATTTTATTTTCAACACAAGCGCGAGTCAATAAAAATCCAGGATCTGAAATAGCTGGAGTTCCAGCATCTGAAATCAAAGCAATGGTTTCGCCAGCTTTCAAACGAGCAATTAAATTTTCAGTTGTTTTATGTTCGTTGTGCATATGATGGCTGTGCATATGCGTACCAATTTCAAAATGCTTTAAGAGTTTTCCGCTTGTGCGGGTGTCTTCCGCCAAAATCAAATCGACTTCTTTTAAAACCCGAATGGCTCTAAAAGTCATGTCTTCAAGATTGCCAATTGGCGTTGGAACGATATATAATTTGGACATAGTTGTTTATTCGTAAAATTTAGGATGTGAAATATGAAACCGTTAAGCGAATTTTTTCTCAATAATCCCCATAAAACGCTCGGTATAATCTTCTTTTCCATCCCAGTTATTATAATCTGGTTTTACCATGTTTTCGATAAAATCTTTAGCTTCGCTATAAGAATCAAAAGTCATTAATTGGTTTAAAACACGGCTGTAATCTTCTGTGCTGTTTCCGAAAAGGTTTTTGGTAAAAGCAATTCTGTCATTTAAATCAATATGAAATCCTCTTGACAGTTTTTCATTTAAACTTACTGCTTTTGGTTGTGCAGGAGTTTCAAGAATTGCTGTTTCGATTTTTTTCTCTTCCTTTTTTTCTTCTTTAAAATCATTAATCGAAGGAGTTTTTACAGGAGGAACGGCTTCAAAACTATCTACTTTTACAAATTGGGCATCGGCATAATTGACACCGAAATCTTCAAATTGTATTGTCGGAATTGAAGAAATTGGAGTTTTTGGTTCTTCTTTAACTTCATCTTTGATTTCTTCAACTTCTAATTCAAAAGCAGGTTTAAAATCAGGAATTGGTTTTAAATCGTTTACAGTTGTAAATGAAAGTTCATCACTTTTAATTTCTTCTACCTTTTCAATTTCTGGTTCAATTACTTTTTCAGCAACGATTGGTTCAATTGTTTCTTCAATAATTGGTTCCTCAATTTCTGCAACAATAGGTTCAATAGTTTCTTCAACTTCTTCAGCAATTGGTTCAGCAGTTTCAACAACTTCTGCTGGTTTTTCTTCTGAAATTTCAGGTTCGTAAGATTCTTCAAGTGCAATTACTTTTTCTACTGTTGGAGCTTCATTTTCGATTAAAGCTGGAATTGCACTTTCTTCTTTATCGAAAATAGTTTCCAATTCAGCATTAATTTCAGTTTGTCCGATTGTTGGTTTTAAGGTGTCGAAATTTTCGTCAACAAATTTTAATACGGCTAATTTCTCATATAATTTCTGAGTTTCAAGGTACAATTGATTGATATCGGATTTGTTTTTAAGTTTCAAAATTCGATGTGCAATGCTGATTAAATCAGCTTCCAATTTTTTTTTCATAACTGTTGAAAATTATAGTGAATAAGGTATTTTAGTGTATTTGATGTCTGAATGTCTCTATTCTCAAGGAAATTCAAAAGATAATTTTTTATTTCTGTTAATAAGCTTTCGCTAATATTTGATTTGATAAAAATTTTCTACTTTTGAAAAAATGTAAAACAACACATTTTTACGTCGATTTATTACCAGTACAAAGTAATAAAAACTATTCATTTTTAAAGGCAGAAAAATACAAAATGTTTCTCGAAAATACAGTAAATCACAAAGAACAATTTGGTTGGATTGAAGTTATTTGTGGATCAATGTTTTCGGGTAAAACCGAAGAGCTGATCCGAAGATTAAAGCGCGCCCAATTTGCCAAACAAAAAGTCGAAATTTTTAAACCAGCTATTGATACTCGTTATCATGACGAAATGATAGTGTCTCATGATGCCAACGAAATTCGTTCTACGCCAGTTCCTGCGGCGGCTAATATCTTGATTTTGGCACAAGGCTGTGATGTGATTGGTATTGACGAAGCGCAGTTTTTTGATGATGAAATTATCACGGTTTGCAACGATTTAGCAAATCAAGGAATTCGCGTAATTGTGGCTGGATTGGATATGGATTTTAAAGGAAATCCGTTTGGACCAATGCCAGGACTTATGGCAACTGCCGAATATGTAACTAAAGTTCATGCTGTTTGTACGCGAACTGGAAATTTAGCCAATTATAGTTTTAGAAAAACTGCAAATGACAAATTAGTTATGCTTGGCGAAACCGAAGAATATGAGCCGTTAAGCCGTGCGGCATATTTTAATGCAATGAAAAAAAATCAGGAAAAATAGATTTTTAAATTCCACTTATAAGCCTTAATAAATAATACAAAGTATGAGAAAACAAAATATTTTATTATTAGTTGTAATTGGAATTGCAGTGGCTTTAGCTATTTTTTTTCAGTTTTATCTTTCTGAAAATGCTACTGAAGTAAAAACAGAAATCACAGAATTAGTTGAAAAGTACAATAAAAACTGTCCGTTAAACATTCAGGAAGGTATTCGATTAGATAGTGTGACTTTGGGTGAAGAAAGAGAAGTTCAATACAATTTGACTTTATTGAATGTCGTAAAAGAAACTGCTGAGGTAAACGTGATTAAAGATGAAATTGGAAAAAGTCTAATCAGTACTGCAAAAGCAAATCCTGGACTTCAAGTTTTTAGAGACAATGATTATACGTTGATCTATCATTACAGTGATAAAAAGAAAATATTTTTATTTGATGTGAAGATTTTGCCAGATCAATATAAATAAAATTAAAAGCAAAAATAAACCCGACAGATTTTAAATTTGTCGGGTTTTTTATTTGTGAAAATTAAATCTTCTTTCTCATTCTCGCTACCGGAATATCAAGTTGTTCACGGTATTTAGCAATTGTCCTTCTAGCAATTGGATAACCTTTTTCTTTTAAGATTTCAGCCAATTGATCGTCTGGAAGCGGTTTTCTCTTGTCTTCATCCTCAATTGTGTTTTGAAGAATTTTTTTGATTTCAAGAGTTGAAACATCTTCACCTTGATCGTTTTTCATCGCTTCAGAGAAGAATTCTTTAATTAATTTCGTTCCATAAGGAGTTTCAACATATTTACTGTTTGCAACACGTGAAATCGTCGAAATGTCCAAACCAACCATATCTGCAATATCTTTTAAGATCATTGGTTTTAGTTTGGTTTCGTCACCGTCTAAGAAATATTCTTCCTGATAATGCATAATCGCATTCATCGTTACAAAAAGCGTTTCCTGACGTTGTCTAATCGCATCGATAAACCATTTTGCCGAATCCAGTTTTTGTTTGATAAACTGAACCGCATCTTTCTGTGCAGTCGATTTATCACGAGATTCTTTGTACGTCTGCATCATTTCCTGATAATCTTTAGAAACGTGCAGGGAAGGAGCATTTCGTCCGTTTAAAGTCAGTTCTAGTTCACCGTCAACAATTCTGATGGCGAAGTCTGGAACCACATTTTCAGTAACTTTATTATTTCCAGTAAAAGATCCGCCTGGTTTTGGATTTAGTCTTTCGATTTCGTGAATAGCTTTTTTAAGCTGTTCGTTTGAAATGCTGTATTTCTGTAATAATTTATCGTAATGTTTCTTCGTAAAAGCATCAAACTGATTTTCGATAATGTCGATTGCTAAATCAACATATTCAGTTGGTGTTTTATGTTTTAATTGAAGCAACAAACATTCCTGCAAATCACGCGCACCAACACCCGAAGGTTCCAATTCGTGAATGACCGTCATCATTTTTTCGACCATTGCTTCATCAGTGTAAATTCCCTGAGTAAAAGCCATATCGTCAACAATATCCGGAATGCTTCTGCGGATATAACCCATATCATCAATACTTCCAACAAGGAATTCAGCGATTTCGCGCTCTTCATCATTCAAAATGAAAGTATTCAGCTGATTGATCAAATCCTGATGAAAACTTATCGGAGCCGCAAAAGGTGTTTCACGTTCCTCGTCGTCACTGTAATTGTTTACCTGAGTTTTGTAGTCAGGCGTATCGTCGTCGCTTAGATATTCGTCAATGTTAATGTCGTCTGCTTCAATTCTGTCAGATTCTGCATCATCATAATCGTCGTAATCTTCATTAGCGTATTCATCAGCTTCGTAATCGTCTTCTTTTCCTGCTTCTAGAGCCGGATTTTCGTTCATTTCTTCTAATAAACGCTGTTCAAAAGCTTGCGTAGGCAATTGAATTAACTTCATCAGCTGGATTTGCTGTGGAGATAATTTTTGGGATAATTTTAAATTTAAAAATTGCTTTAGCATAGTTTGGGTTAAGAGTTTTGAGTTTTAAGTTATGAGTTAAGTGTTAGAGGTTATGAGTTGTTGCTGCATAAAATCTTTTACTTGTGAACAAGTTGTATCACTTAATTCATAAAAAAAACTAATAACTACCATATTAATTAAAGCTAAAAGTTTGGTTTGACGCCTAACTTATAACAAATAACATTTAACTTTTTTATTTCTTTTAAATGATATGAGTTAAGGTTTTACGCTTAACTCATAGCAAATAACTTATAACTTTCTATTAAAATTCCGCACTACCAGGAGTTCTTGGGAAAGGAATTACGTCTCTAATGTTTGTCATTCCTGTTACAAACAATACTAAACGCTCAAATCCTAAACCAAAACCGGCGTGCGTTGCAGAACCAAATCTTCTAGTGTCTAAATACCAGTATAATTCTTCTTTATCAATTCCAAGTTTTTCCATTTTCTCAACCAGAACGTCGTAACGCTCTTCTCTTTCAGAACCACCAACGATTTCTCCAATTCCTGGGAAAAGGATATCCATTGCACGAACTGTTTCTCTTCCTGGTTCTGTGTTGTCGTTCAAACGCATGTAAAACGCTTTAATGTTTGCTGGGTAATCGTATAAAATTACCGGACATTTAAAGTGTTTTTCAACCAAGAAACGCTCGTGTTCTGACTGTAAATCAGCTCCCCATTCGTTGATTAAATATTGAAATTTCTTCTTTTTATTTGGAGTTGAATCTCTTAAAATATCAATTGCTTCAGTATAAGAAACACGTTTGAAGTTGTTTTCTAAAACGAAGTTCAATTTCTCTAACAAAGCCATTTCGCTTCTTTCAGCTTGTGGTTTTGATTTTTCTTCTTCAAGAAGTCTTCCTTCTAAGAATTTCAAATCGTCTTTACAGTTGTCTAAAGCATATTTAATTACATACTGAATAAAATCTTCAGCCAAATCCATGTTGTCATCCAAATCATTGAAAGCAACCTCAGGCTCGATCATCCAGAATTCTGCCAAGTGACGAGAAGTGTTTGAGTTTTCTGCTCTAAACGTTGGTCCAAAAGTATAAATCTGACCCAAAGCCATTGCGAAAGTTTCTCCTTCTAACTGTCCAGAAACTGTTAAGTTGGTATGTTTTCCAAAGAAATCTTTTTTGAAATCAATGTTTCCTTCTTCATTTTTTGGAAGATTATCCAAAGGCAATGAAGTAACTTGGAACATCTCTCCAGCACCTTCAGCATCAGCTCCAGTAATAATTGGCGTATTTACGTAAACAAAACCTTTATCTTGGAAATATTTGTGAACTGCATAAGACAACACCGAACGCACACGCATAATGGCACCAAAAGCATTTGTACGTACACGCAAGTGAGCGTTTTCACGTAAAAATTCTAGAGAGTGTTTTTTAGGCTGCATTGGGAATTTTTCAGCATCAGAATCTCCAAGAATTTCCAATTTAGAAACCTGAATTTCATATTTCTGACCCGCACCTTTACTTTCAACTAAAGTTCCAATTACAGAAACTGCCGCTCCAGTAGTGATTCTTTTTAAAGTCTCTTCTGGTGTATTTTCAAAATCAACAACACATTGAATATTATTAATTGTAGAACCGTCATTTAAAGCGATGAACTGATTATTTCTAAAAGTTCTCACCCAACCTTTTGCATTCACTTCCTGTAACGTCGTCGTACTGTTTAATAAGTCTCTAACTTTTGTGTGTTTCATTTTTATATATAATTGATATTAAATAATATTCGTTTTGAACAACTGCAAATATAATCGATAATAATTAATTTTTGAAGCTGTTTCGAGTTCCTTTTATTGTTCTGATAATTGTTAGTGTAAATTTATCCGCCACGAATTCACGAATAAAAAATAAATAATTCGTGAATTCGTGGCGAATATCTTTTATGACAAAAAAACTATTTATCCAAATTCTCCAATTCCTCTTTCTTAGTTTTCTTCTTTTCAAAAGTCAAAACCAAAGAAGGCAATACAACCAAATTCGCAAACATTGCAAAAGCCAAAGTACAAGAAATTAATCCTCCCAAAGCAATTGTTCCGCTAAAGCTTGATAACGTGAAAGTCGCAAAACCTAAAATCAAAACTACAGATGTATAAAAGGTACTGATTCCGGTTTCTCTTAAAGCACTGAAAACCGATTTTTTCACTTTTCCGCCGCTTTGAAGCAAATCATGTCGATACTTCGCCATAAACTGAATGGCATTATCAACTGAGATTCCGAACGCGATACTGAATACTAAAATAGTAGATGGTTTTAATGGAATTCCAAAATACCCCATTAATCCAGACGTAATGCAAAGCGGTAAAATATTCGTAATTACCGATGCCATTACCATTTTGAAAGAACGGAATAGATACAAAATTAAAACTGCAATTGTCAAAATTGCGAAAATCAAAGATTCGATTAAGTTGTCAACTAAGTATGATGTTCCTTTTTGAAAAACTAATGCTTTTCCGGTAACGGTAACTTCAAAACGGTCTTTCGGGAAAATTTCATCAATTTTTGAATGCAATTTTTTCTCCACTTTTGCCATTTCATCGGTTCCAATATCTTTCATAAAAGTAGTGATTCTGGCATATTGTCCAGTTGAATCCACATACGCTTTCATTAGATTTTCTTTGCTGTTTTTTGTCGCATTTTTAGCATAACTTAAAATAAAAGTCTGCTCTTGCGAAGTTGGCAATTGATAATATTCAGGATTTCCGTTGTAGAAAGCTTGTTTCGAATATTTAACCAAATTCACAACAGAAACTGGTTTTGCCAGTTCAGGAATTTCAGCAATTGTATTTTGCAATTCGTCCATTTTACGAATTGTAGAAGCCTTCATAACACCTTTTTTCTTTTTGGTGTCAATCATGATTTCCAAAGGCATAACGCCGTTGAATTCTTTTTCGTAAAACAAAATATCTTTAAAGAAAGAAGCGCTTTTTGGCATTTCGCCAATTAAACTTCCTGAAACTTTCATTTGTGAAACTCCAATTACGCTGAAAACCAAAAGTAAACCATAAACAATATAAACGATTTTACGTTTCGATTTTACCAAATCTTCAACAACATTCAATAAAGTCGAAATGTATGTTTTAGTTAAATGGTATAAGTGTTTTTCTTTTGGTAATGGCATGAAACTGTAAATAATTGGCACGATAAAAAGTGTCAATAAATAAACAGAAATCACGTTGATTGATGTCACCATTCCAAATTCGAAAAGAAGATCATTTCCAGTAATCATAAATGTTGCAAAACCAATCGCGGTAGTCAAATTCGTCATCAAAGTCGAAACTCCAATTTTAGAAATAACACGCTGTAAAGCTTTTGCCTGATTGTTATGTAATTTGATTTCCTGCTGGTATTTATTGATCAGGAAAATACAGTTTGTAATTCCGATTACAATAATCAGCGGTGGAATAATTGCTGTTAAAATTGTGATTTTATATCCAAATAATCCAAGTGTTCCAAATGACCAGATTACGCCAACAATCAAAATACAAATTGAAATAAAAGTAGCTCTGAACGAACGGAAAAAGAAAAAGAAAATCAGAGAAACAGTCAGTAAAGCCGCACCAATGAAAAGTCCGATTTCGCCTTTCATATCGTTTGCATTGATTGTTCTGATGTATGGCATTCCAGAAACTTTAAGATCGATTCCTGTTGTTTTTTCGAATTTATCGATTTTCGGAACTAAATTTTCAAGGATAAAAGTTTTTCTTTCTGGAGTATTTACTAAAGCTTTATTGATATAAATCGCAGAGCGAACACTTCCACTTTCTTTATTGAACAATAATCCTTCGTAAAAAGGCAAGTTGTTGAATAAGTCGTGCTGAACGCTTTTTAAATAGGCTGGATCTAAAACTTTGCTTTGGTCGATAAATGGAGTTAAAACGAATTTTTCGTTAACCGTATCCTTTTCTAGTTTTTTCAAATCATTTAAAGAAACTACTAAATCAACTTCTTTAGACTTTTTTAAACCTGTCATTAACTCATTCCAAGCGGCATAATTTTTAGGCGTAAAAAAGTTTTTATCCTGAAAACCAATAACCACAAGGTTTCCTTCTTCACCAAATTTATCTAAGAATTTTTGGTATTCTTTATTTGCAATATGATCTTTTGGAAGCAGGTTTGCTTCGGTATATGTCATAGAAAGATTTTTCCATTGGTAACCAAGGAAAATAGTTAAGGCAGATAGGATAACCAGAATTGTTATTCTGTTTTTAAGTATAATTCGGGCCAACTTCTCCCAAAATCCAACTTGAATAGTGTTTTTCATAAAATCTTTAAAAATGGTTGCAAATGTAGTGAAAAGTGCTCGAAATCATAAACAATCGTTTGTATTTTACTTAATGTTAACACAAATTTGCCAGCTTTTGGTTTGTGATAATTTTCTTGTTTTTTGTTATAGAACCAGTAGCTTTTCCCATATTTGTAGTGAATTTATAACTGATTAATACAATTCAAAACAAGCTTAATGCAACAAAACAATACAACAACTTTTATTTTTCTGGCAATTCTGTTGCTTCTAATTGTCATCATTTGTTTTATGGTTTACCAATTAATGCAAACCAAAAAAGCGAAAGATGATGCCGAGAAAAGTTTTTATGCTTTAGAATCAAAAGTAAATGACTTACAGCTGGAAAATCTGGAATCAAAACTGAATCCGCATTTGTTTAAGAATATTTTAAACTCGATTCAGTCGCACGCTTACCAAACTTATTTTGCTTTGGATAAACTGGCGAATGTTCTCGATTATATTTTATACGAAAGCAAAAAGAAATTTGTAACCGCTAAAGAAGAAATTGATTTTGCTTTGAATTTAATCGAAATCAATAAAATCAAGATTAGTCCGCTTTTTGAGTTGAAAGTAAAAACTAATATCAACGAAGAGGACAAATTGTACGATCAGCCTTTACTGGCGCCTTTAATTTCTATTGATTTAATTGAAAATGCCTTTAAACATGCTGATCTTCAAAGTGCAGATGCTTTTATTTCGGTTGTTTTTGAATTTAAAGACAATGCTTTTTTTATGACGGTTTCGAATAAAATCTCAGATAAAAAGGTTTTGAAAAAGGAAAGAAGTGGTTTTGGCCACGCCACACTCGAACATCGTCTCCGCATTATTTATAAGAATAATTTCAAACTCGAAAAGTTTGTAGAAAACGATGTTTACATTGCTCATCTAAAAATTGATTTACTTGAATACAAAACTGAAATGCTTGCTTCTGGACGATGAACTTCCAGGATTAACGTACCTAAAAATGCTTTGCGAGCAAATTCCTGAATTGGAAATTGTAAAAACGTGCAACGATCCTGAGAAATTGCTGTCTGATTTTTCGAATCTTGATTTTGATTTGTTGATTTCGGATATAGAAATGCCCGGAATCGATGGTCTTCATCTTGCCGAAAAACTGCAGGATAAATTGGTGATTTTTTGCACGGCGTATAAAGAATATGCTGCCGAAGCTTTTAATATTGATGCAGTTGATTATATCACAAAACCTGTGAAATTGGAACGTTTGCAAAAAGCAATTACGAAAGCATCTGAACGTTTTGAAAAATCAAATTCGGCTAAAAAATTTATTCAGTTAAATACTGATAAAGGAAAAACGCTTTTGTATTTTAGTAAAATTCAATATATAAAAACGGCTCTGAGTGACAGTCGTGATAAAGCTGTTTTGCTTACAGATGGAAGTTATCTGAATTTAAAAAATGTAAAATTTGACACTCTTTTAAACGAATTGCCAGATGCTGATTTTTGCCGAATAAACAAAAAAGAAATCGTAGCCGTAAAAGCAATAAAGTTCTTCAATCATAACGAAATTGTTCTGCATCACGCAGAAGAAAACAATAAAAATGTAACGCTAATTTTAAGCGAAACTTACCGAGCTGATTTCTTAAAGAAAGTTAAGATCTAAAACTTATTACAATTTTTTCCAGACTTGTTACATGCGATAAAAATTAACAACTGAATTTCTTTTTCACTAAATTCACAGTGCGGATATTTGCGCAATAATCTAAAGAACAAGTTTATGAATAACATTAGGAATTCCTTATTCTATGTTACAATCATTGGTGGTTTTACTGCACTGATATACTGGGTAATTTCAAAAGGTGCCTCGTTAGAAGTAGGGCGTAATATTGTAAAGAAAAGTGTTGAAAGTAATCATTGGAAAGATTTTTTGCACTCGATGGTAGAAAATTTACAGCACCCATTGGCAATTTTACTGGCGCAAATAGTTACGATCATTTTAGTTGCTCGTTTGTTTGGATGGTTTTTTAGAAAAATTGGACAGCCGTCGGTAATTGGCGAAATGATCGCTGGAATCGTACTTGGGCCGTCTTTAGTAGGAATGTATTTTCCGGAATTTTCTGCAGCTTTATTTCCAAAAGAATCTCTAGGGAACTTACAGTTTTTAAGTCAAATTGGTTTAATCCTTTTCATGTTTGTAATTGGGATGGAACTGGATTTGAAAGTGCTAAAAAATAAAGCACATGATGCCGTAGTAATCAGCCATGCTAGTATTGTAATTCCGTTTGCTTTAGGTTTATCATTGGCTTATTTTATTTATGAAACGTATGCTCCGCTGGGAGTTGAATTTTCTTCATTCGGTTTGTTTATGGGTATTGCGATGAGTATTACAGCTTTCCCAGTTTTAGCGAGAATTGTTCAGGAACGCGGCATGCAGAAAACAAAGCTAGGAACCATTGCGATTACTTGTGCTGCGGCAGATGACATCACTGCTTGGTGTATTTTGGCAGTTGTAATTGCGATTGTTAAAGCAGGTTCGCTTTCTAGTTCGCTTTATGTAATTGGAATGGCGATTTTGTATGTGATTATCATGTTGAAAATTGTTCGCCCATTCTTGAAAAGAGTAGGAGATTTAAATGCAACCCGCGAAAGTTTAAATAAACCAGTTGTTGCCATTTTCTTTATTACACTTTTAATTTCTTCTTATGCATCAGAATTAATTGGAATTCATGCTTTGTTCGGAGCTTTTTTAGCTGGAGCTATTATGCCTGAAAACAATAAATTCAGAAACATATTTATCGAAAAAGTTGAAGACGTTTCAATAATCGTTTTATTGCCATTATTTTTTGTGTTTACAGGTTTGCGTACGCAAATAGGATTGTTAAATGATCCTGAATTGTGGAAAATTACGGGTTTGATTATTTTGGTTGCAGTAGTTGGTAAATTCTTCGGAAGTGCTTTGGCAGCCAAATTTATGGGGCAAAACTGGAAAGACAGTTTGTCTATTGGAGCCTTAATGAATACGCGCGGTTTAATGGAATTAGTAGTTCTGAATATTGGTTATGATCTTGGAGTTTTATCAACTGAGATTTTTACCATGATGGTAATTATGGCGCTACTTACTACTTTTATGACGGGGCCAGCATTAGACTTTATCGGGTTTATTTTTAAAGATAATATTACGGCCGTACAGCAAGAGATTGGAAGTAAAAGCAAATTCAAGATTCTGCTTTCGTTTGCAACTCCAGAAAAAGGAAAAAAGTTGCTTAAAATTGCAAACAGCCTTGTTAAAAAACAAGCAGATAATTCGGTAGTAACGGCAATGCATATTTCTTTAAGTACAGAAATACATTCGTTTGATGTGAAAGAGCATGAACGTAAAATGATTGGGCCGGTGGTTGAAGAATCACAGTTGCTGAATCAAAATATGGTTAGTTTGTTTAAAGTTTCTAATGATATCGATTCGGATATTATTGATACCGCAAATCATGGAGAATACGACTTGCTTTTGGTTGGTTTAGGACAATCCATTTTTGATGGAACTTTATTGGGTAAAATACTTGGTTTCACAACTCGAATTGTAAATCCAGATCGTTTGATTGATAAGTTTACAGGAAAAGAAGGTTTGTTTGAAAATAATCCGTTTGATGAAAGAACGCGTCACATTATTACTAAAACAAAAATGCCAGTCGGAATTTTTATTGATAAAAATCTAGAAGAAGTCAACCAGATTTTTATGCCCGTATTTAGTAAAGAAGATGCTTTTTTGATCGATTATGCTAAAAAATTAATCAACAATAATGGTTCTCAAATTACGGTTTTAGATGCAAGTGGCGAAGTTAGAAGTACACGAGAAATTCAGGAAACAATTCGTTCGATCGAACAGATTGCGCCAAATCATATCATGATTATGAACGACAGAACATTGAAAAAGGAGTTTTTAGAAAGTCAGGATTTAATGATTATTAGTCTTGATAGCTGGAAAAAATTAATAGAATCACAAAGTATCTGGCTGAATAATTCGCCTTCGGTTTTGATTCTTAAGCCATAAGGTTAGAAATTTTAAAATTTTAAAATCCCAAGTTCCAATTCTTGTTGGAGTTTGGGATTTTTACTTTTTACTATTCATCTAGTTTGTCATTCTGAGGAACGTAGAATCGCATTAGAAATTCCTTGCGGTTATTCTACAAAAAAAATCGCCAATCTTTGTTTAGTTACGAGTGTGATCCTTCGTTCCTCAGGATGACAAACGAGTGTTGGAATTTGGAATTTTAACTCTTAAAGTCCCAAATCTAAGACATAAGAAATCTTAACAGCAACATTATCTTCAAACTTCATTAGCTGATTTGGACCATAACGATAGAATCCTCCCAAACCAAAACCTTTAAAGATTCTGTTTAATTCAATTCCCGATTCAAAGTAGCCTTTGTCAAGTGTTTTGTAATCTGGACCAACATGCTGTTCGGGTTTTTCCATATTTCCCCAAGCCATTCTCGTTACTAAAACTAAAGAAGGTCTAACTTTTTTGAAAAGTGTAAT
Organism: Flavobacterium sp. SH_e; assembly: GCF_025717045.1. Lineage (GTDB taxonomy): Bacteria > Bacteroidota > Bacteroidia > Flavobacteriales > Flavobacteriaceae > Flavobacterium. The sequence continues at coordinate 33,907 of NZ_JAOVZN010000007.1, read as the reverse complement.
TCGGTCAAAACCATGTTTTATTTGGAACATTAAATATTGACTTGAGAAAAATTCATTGAAAAACATGGTTTCAAAAGCATTTCTTCCCGCAAAAGTAATACGCTGAATAACAGTTTCCTTTGTTAAATTATTTGGAGAAGTATTGTACAAATGCGTAATAGGAACATCTCCCATTGCATAACCTGCTTGCAAAAGCAAACTCGTTTTCTGACGGTTTAAATATTGCTTTTCGTATTCGGCTTTAAAATCTATTTTGCTAAAAGTAAAATCGTTGTCGAATACATTTGGTAAAGACTGCGTATATTGAAAAGTAAATCTCGGAAATCTTTTATCACTTTCATTTCTTCCAGTTGGAGTTTGCATAAAATTGCTAAAAGGCGCCCAAACAATCGAAAGCATTGCTGTAGTCATAATATAACTCGAATACAATTTCCCATTTAGATTAAAAAGATAATCAAATTTCGGTTCGATGTAATTTCTTGAAAGCTCTAAAACAGCTTCGGTTTTCGGAATAAATTTGGTTTGAATGTTTCCTCGCCATCCCATGTATTCATAGAATGTGCTAATGTTAATTGGACGTGGATCATAAATTTTGAAAACACGTTTATCAACCGAAAAGACAGTACTTGCAATTTCTCGAACGTCATCAGCATAATATCCATTAAACCAAGTGTTAGTGTGTTTGTCTAATAAAACGCCACCTCCGACACTGTATTTAAAAACACCATCTTTTGTTCCGTAAGCGGTATAACCTTCAAGACGGAAGTTTTTTGACAAACGATCGTTTGTAATTCCTCCGATACCAAGACGGAAACCTTCGTAATTATTATAACTTATGATTTTTTTCAAGTCCAAATCGACTGGGCCAATTGGATAAAATCCGTTAATGATTTTACGGCCAATTCCTAAACGTTTTTCAATTCTATTGCTCACAGAAAGACTATCCAGTAATAAGTACGTTTTTTGGCTTTTTAAGTCAAGATTTTCCTTTCGATAGGCTTCCCAGAAACTTTCAGGTTTTTTTGCCGCGTCGTCTTTAATTTCGATATAAAGCGAAGGATTTTTAATTGGATTATTGGTGTTAACACGAATATCGAAGCTATTACTCTCAGAGAGTAGATAAGTGAAATCTGACGCCACCTTTTTTCTAGGTTCGAAATTTTCTTCAACGTCTCCATCAAATTGAATAGTTCCACCTAAAATTCTGATGTCATCGTCATTTTTTCCTTTTACAATTTTAAAAGTCGTATTGCTTTGAAACCATATTTTTTCTTTCGGAATATATTCAAATTCATGAATACCACTAATGTCCAAAACACCTTTAATTCGCATTACCGCTTTCGCAACAGCAAAATTTTCCCTATCGATATATAAAACACCTTCTAGACCAGATGTTTTTCGGTTTGACTTATTTTTAAAATAAATCATGTAAGTGTCACGACCTCGAATGCTTACAGTATCCAGCAATTTATAATTGTAGGTTGAAGGAGCATTTTTTGAAATCGGGTTTTCATATCTGGTTTCGAATAATTCGTAATTCGAATCGTAAATAGAAATCGACTGAAGGTTGAAAGCCAGAACTTCATAAATAGGCTGTTTGAAACCCGCTATTTTAGTTCCTAAAACTGTTTCTTTTAATTTGTTGTTTGCGAATTGATATTCCGAAACTTTCTCGGTTTGAAACAAATGCTGTTTGCTTACAATTTCTTTAAACTTGTAATCGGAAGAATCAATGATGATTTTTTTGTTTAAATCTTTATACGCTGCCGAAGTATCGATACGTCCGTCAATCGAGTCAGGATTTGCGGTTACAATAAGTTTATTATAGGTTTTGTATTCAAAACTGTTGAGTTTTTTCTGCGGATCATTTAGCGATTTATTGGCAATAACTTTTTTGATGATTGTTAAAGCTGGATTTTCATTAGAAACTACAACTTCTTGCAAGTCGTCAGTCTTCTGCGAAAGTGAAACCGCATAAAAAGTTTTGTTGCTGATTAAAGCTACAGTTTTGGTTTGAAAACCGATATAAGAAACAGTAAGTGAGGTTGCAGATGAGCTGATTTTGAAAATAAATTTTCCATCGACATCTGTAATTGTGTTATTGTTTTCTGAAGTCGTAATTGTAGCAAACGGAAGAGGTTTGTTGTTTGAATCGGTTACGATTCCGTTTATTTGAATTTGCGCTTGAAGTGTAAGCGTAAAAAACAAAGTCAAAAAACAAAATAGCTTCATACAGAATGATATAGTTTCAAAAACGAAAAGAATTTAATTTTCGTATGCAAAAATAGTAATAAAAAAATCCGTCTGGCGCTAAACCAGACGGATTTTTGCTTTATATCAAATCTCAATCTTATACTTTCATGATTTCAGCTTCTTTCGCAGCCAATAATTCATCGATTTTTTTGATGTAAGAGTTTGTTAAGTTTTGAACTTCCTCTTCAGCTGATTTACAGATATCTTCAGAAGTTCCTTCTTTTTCTAATTTTTTGATATCAGTATTAGCGTCTTTACGAGAGTTACGAATACCAATTTTAGCGTCTTCAGCCTCAGATTTTGCTTGTTTTGCTAAATCGCGACGACGCTCTTCTGTCAATGGCGGAACACTAATGATAACCATATCTCCATTGTTCATTGGGTTGAAACCAATGTTTGCAATTAAGATTGCTTTTTCAATTGCTTGCAGCATATTTTTTTCAAATGGCTGTAATGTAATTGTTCTAGCATCTGGAACACTGATTTTAGATACTTGAGAAAGCGGAGTTGCAGATCCGTAATAATCTACAAACACACCTCCAAGCATAGCTGGAGAAGCTTTTCCTGCACGAATATTAAGAAATTCTTTCTCTAAGTGTGCAATAGTACCATTCATTGATTCCTCAGTACTTTCTAAAATAAAATCTATTTCTTCAGTCATTTTGTTTAGATTTTTAGATTCTTAGAAGATTAGATTTAATTTCTTCTAATTTACGAACTAATGTTATTTTGTTTTTTTGATTGCCTTAAGGTTGAGAAGAATTTAGAAAATCTAAAATTCTATTAATCTAAGCAGTCTATATGTTTACTACAGTTCCTATGTTTTCTCCGTCGCAGATTTTCAATAAGTTTCCAATTTTGTTCATATCAAAAACTACGATAGGCAATTTGTTTTCTTGGCTTAAGGTAAATGCAGTAGTATCCATTACATTTAATCCTTTTTTGATTACATCGTCAAACGAAATAAAATCAAATTTTACTGCAGAAGCATTTTTTTCTGGGTCAGAATCGTAAACACCGTCAACACGAGTACCTTTAAGGATAACATCAGCATTGATTTCTATACCTCTTAAAACGGCAGCAGTATCAGTTGTGAAATATGGATTTCCGGTTCCAGCACCAAAAATTACGATTCTTCCTTTTTCAAGGTGGCGGTCAGCTCTTCTCTTAATATAAGGCTCTGCAATAGATTCCATTTTTAGAGCAGTTTGAAGACGAGTTTTCATTCCTTTATCTTCAAGAGCGCCTTGTAATGCCATTCCGTTAATTACAGTTGCAAGCATTCCCATGTAATCGCCTTGAACTCTGTCCATTCCTGAGCTTGCTCCTGCAACGCCTCTAAATATATTTCCTCCTCCAATAACAATTGCAATTTCTACTCCTTTGTTGTGAATTTGCTTAATTTCATCTGCATATTCGGCTAATCTTTTTGGGTCAATACCGTATTGTAAATCACCCATCAGCGCTTCGCCGCTAAGTTTTAGAAGAATTCTTTTATATTTCATGTGTGTGTCGCGTTAATTTGTGCAAATATAGACATATTCTGATTTTTAAAAATAATGTTTGCAAAAAATTAATTATTGGATCAAAATTAGATTTTTAATCATTTTGAAATAGTTTAATTCAAATGTGACAAATGTCATTTCTTCGTCACTTCAAAATTTCGTATTTTTATTGTATCCTTAAAATCAAACTAATATGAAAAGCATCGTAGCCAAATCATTATTCAATAGTCATCCTTATCTTGAATATAGAAAAATAGTAACCGATTTATTGTCTGAAGGAAAATCAACTGGAAGCGAACAATCAGAAAGTCTTACCAATTATTCAAAATTGAATGAAGCAAGAATGAACCGTTTGGAGAAAACGATTACCATTTCTGATAACATTGCGACTAAACTTCAAAACTTAGACAATCATTATATTTGGCTGGTGCTGTCGGAAGGCTGGTGCGGAGATGCAGCGCAGATTCTTCCAATTTTAAATAAAATGGCTTTGGCTTCCAATAAAAAAATCGAACTAAGAATTGCATTTCGCGATGAAAATGATGATTTAATGAGCCATTATCTGACTAACGGCGGAAGAGGAATTCCAAAAGTAATTGTAATTTGTAAAGAAGCTGGAATTGTCCGTGCCGATTGGGGACCAAGACCAAAAGGTGCAACCGAATTAATGGCAAAACATAAAAGAGAAGTTGGCGCTATTGATGAAAAAATCAAAACAGATCTTCAGTTATGGTATTTGGCAGATAAAGGAATTTCGGTTCAGGAAGAATTGGTCGAAATAATGGAAAACATCAAATATAATCGCCTTTAATCGGATTAATGTGTTGATAAACAGATGATTTGTTGATAAAATTATCTTAAAGTCTTTTTGACTTCAATAGAATTTTGTAACTTAGTGATGCTAACCCACGTCTATTATAACTTTCTGATTTACTCTTTTTATTGGTGTTTTATTTAATGTTTAATAATTAAAAGTGCACTATTATGAAAAAGTTATTCGAAAGGTTTTATGATTTCTTCTCTCAATTTTTATTCGGAGGAAAAAATGTGCCTCACTATTGAATTTAAGTAAGTATGAAATAGGATTACTTATTTAAGAAAGAGCCTGGCACATTACTGAATAAAAAAGTAATGTGCTTTTTTTATGCTCAGATTTTATTCGGCAGTTTGAAATTCTATCAAATAAGATTTTAATCTTGTACCATTTTGCTTTCTGAAATTATTGGTGATTAAGATCTGATATTTTTTATTGGGTTCTAAATCGGCCTTAAAAGTCCATGATTTTTTATCAGATGACCAATTTCTTTCTGGTTTTATTTTAGGACAAAATTCTTCGCCTAATGGACCAAAATCCAATCCTGTGTTATATCCGTTTAAAGGTTCAGAAAAAGTAATGGTAAATTCTGTTAAACCAGATTTTACTTTTTTATCTCCATTTTTAAAAGGAGAAATTGCCGTAACTTTTGGGCGTTGTTTTTCGTAATCGCTTTCAAGCTGCTTTAAACTTTTTGGGAGTAATTTTGAAGCATCGACAATTTTTTCAACTTCTTTGTCATTAGCAAAATCTAGCTGAATTAATTTTTTTACGGCTTCCGACTTATTCTTCGAAGCATTGTAATAACGCTCGCAGATTTCGTAACCAATATAATATCCTAAATCTCGAACTTTTAAATCATTTCTGTTCTCGCCCCAAAGCCAATTGTAATTATTACTCATAATATACAAGTCAGAAACAAATTGATCGATTACTTTTTTCTCGTTGTTTTTTCCGAATTCAATTGCCGGACTGTTCGATTTTTTACCTGTTACTTTACAAGATACAAATTCTGCAACTCCTTCGTAAAGACACATCAAAAGAAGGTTTTCTGAAAATTCTTTCTGCTGCGTATGGATATATTCATGCGTACACAGCAAAGCAATGTTTTTTCTCGGATTGTATTCTTTATAAAATGCTTTTCTCCATTCTGGAAGCTCATCAATAAAAGTGTTTTCGTCTGCTAAAGACAATTCTGAGCCTATTAAAATTCGATCTTTTTGCGTGGTTCCGTTTGTTCTGAAAGCTCCAATTGAGAAGTAAATCGTCGAAGGCTTTAATTCGGGATAGGCTTCTTTCAATTTGCTAATATCTGTTTCGATTTCTGAATAAATAGAATTGAGATTTGTTGTGTTAGGTTTTAAGGAATTCCAAAATTTAGGATATTTAGTAATAGCGCCAAGAAATTCTTTAGGGGTATAATGGCGGACTTCAATCAAGCTTTTTAAACCAGGAGAAGCTTTTTCTAAATAAAATTCATTTAAAAATCGCAGTTGCGAAATACTGTCATTTGTAGAAATAATTTTATCGTACGCATTCCAAAAATTATCAATATCTGTAGAAATAAATTTCTGATTTGCTGTCTGACAATATGATGATTTGATGAAAATCAAAAATAATGCTAAAAGGAAATTTCTCATTTTCTGTATTTTAAAAGCACGCCTCTAAAATACAAAAAAGGAAATATAATCTAATCCTTAGAGATTTTCTTCGAATAAAGTAATATCAATCGCATTTTTTACGTCATAATCGCCAATTTTAGTTCGGCGTAAAACAGTTAAATGCGAACCTGAATTCATTGCTTTTCCAAAATCGTAAGCAAGAGAACGAATGTAAGTTCCTTTAGAGCAAACTACTCTAAAATCTACTTCTGGTAATTCGATTCTAGTGATTTCAAATTCGTGAATAGTAGTTTTTCTGCTTTCGATTTCGATAGATTCTCCAGCGCGAGCGTGTTCGTATAAACGAACTCCGTCTTTTTTAATTGCAGAAAAAATAGGCGGTTTTTGGTCAATTTCTCCTAAAAATTGTTTTAGCGTTTCGTGAATCAAAGCTTCATTAATATGTTCAGTTGGAAAAGTCTGATCGATTTCGGTTTCTAAATCGTATGATGGAGTAGTGGCTCCAATATAAAAAGTTCCAGTATATTCTTTTGCCTGACCTTGAAGTTCTGAAATTCTTTTAGTGAATTTTCCTGTGCAGATTAATAAAAGTCCAGTCGCTAAAGGATCTAAAGTTCCAGCATGACCAATTTTGAACTTTTTTGGAAGTCCAACTTTATTAATTAAAAGGTATTTTAATTTATTGACAGCTTGAAATGAACTCCATTTTAATGGTTTGTCAATCAATAAAACTTGTCCTTCTAAATATTCTTCAGGTGTCATTATATAATCGTAAGCGGATGAATGAAAAAGTGAATCAACAATAAAATGATTCCAGCAATGATTCGGTAATAACCAAAAACTTTAAAACCGTTTTTAGTCAAAAATCCGATGAAAGTTTTAATTGCTAAAAGTGCTACGGCAAAAGCAACAATATTACCAATTACCAACATGTTTACTTGGTCGTGAGACAATTCAAAACCTGCTTTATAATAATCATAACATTTTTTTGCAGTTGCGCCTAACATAGTTGGAACGGCTAAGAAAAATGAAAATTCTGCGGCAGAAGTTCTAGTCAGTTTTTGAGCCATACCTCCAACAATACTTGCTCCGCTTCGAGAAACACCAGGAATCATGGCAAGACATTGGAATAAACCAATTTTTAAAGCTTTGGCATACGTAATTTCAGTTGAAACTTCTGGATCATTTGGTTTGTTAAACCATTCGTCTACTTTCAATAAAATTAAACCTCCAATTAGAAGTGAAACGGCAACTGTAACAGGGTTTTCTAACAAACCATCAATAAAATCGCTTAATAATAATCCTAAAACAACTGCAGGAATAAAAGCGACTAAAAGTTTAAAGTAGAAATCAAAAGTTTGAAAGAAACGTTTGAAGTATAAAATTACAACCGAGAGTATTGCGCCAAGCTGAATTACAATGGTAAAAAGTTTAGTGAAATCGTCATGTGCGATTCCGAAAAAAGAAGAAGCAATAATCATGTGTCCTGTAGAAGAAACAGGCAAAAATTCTGTAATTCCTTCAATAATGGCAAGAACAATAGCTTGTAATGTATTCATTTAGAATTTTAGATTTTAGATTTTAGATTTTAGATTTGTCACCCTGAGCGAAGTCAAAGGGCATTCGGATTAAAAATCTATAAACCTATATTATTTAGATTTTTTGAAGATAGAATATATCGTGATTCCAAAACCGATTAAAACAGTCGTTGGCGCTAAACGAATACGTCTAAAGCTGAAAATGTCTTCATTAAAAACATTTGGATCTTTACTTCCTCCACCAGACATTAAAATAAATCCTAGAGCAATTACAGCAATACCAATCAATAAAATTTTATAATTGATGCCGTCAAAAAGGAATTCCTGTTTTTGAACTTGTTGTTCTTCTTTATTATTGTTGTTTTTCATTTTTATCTGTTTGTCAGCCTGAGCAAAGTCGAAGGCATTTTTTTTTAAATCTAAAATCTGCAATCTAAAATCTACAATCTACAATTAGTAAAGATCGTCAGTTCTTAAATTCAAGAAACGTTGCGTTGCAAAATGCGTGCTTACCCAAGTAATTAGAACTCCTAATCCGAAAACAGCAACTAAAACTAAACCAGTCAAAGCTTTGTCTTCTAGAATTCCTAAACCAGGAAAATTAGTGTCTACATATAATAAAAGCGCGATTAAAGCAATAATGGCTAAACCAGCACCCAACATCCCAAGTTTTACACTTCGCATTACAAATGGTTTACGGATAAATGCTTTTGTAGCTCCAACCATTTGCATGGTTTTGATAATAAAACGATTTGAATGTATAGATAAACGCAATGAACTATTGATTAGTAAAACTGCAATTACTGTCAAGAAACCGCTAATAATCAGAATCCACATACTTACTTTTCTGATGTTGTCGTTTACTAGATTTACCAATTGTTTGTCATAAACAATATCTGAAATCATAGCATTTTTGCGGAAACGGTTTTCAATTTTTACGATGCTGTCTCTTTCTACATAATCTGCTTTTAAGTGAATATCGTATGAATTCAATAACGGATTTTCTCCCAAAAAGGTTAAAAAGTCTTCTCCGATAATATCAGTGTGTTCTTTTGCGGCTTTTTCTTTGGTTACATAAACGAAAGATCTCGCAAAAGGCGCTCTTTTAAGTTCGGTGTTAAATGCTTTGATAATACTATCATTTGCTTCATTTTTAAAGAAAACCGTCATTGCGATTTTTTCTTTAAAATCGTCAGCCAATTGTTTAGAATTAATGATGAATAATCCCAGTACTCCCAAAAGGAATAAAACCAAGAATACACTTAATACAACCGAAAAATAAGAGGAAATTAACCTGCGCTTTTGAAATTTATCAAAGTTAGAACTCATAGATACTTAAATTATGTGGTAAAAATAATAAAGAATTTCTTTATTTAAAGTTAATAACAAACTTTTATACTTAAAAGTACGATTTAAATCTTGAATAAAAAGTTTATTTAACCGCAAAGCACGCAAAGCTTTGTGTTGATAAAGCTTTGCGTACTTTGCGGTTTTATTGAAAATTACTGAGTAAAGAACCTTGCGAACTTTGCGGTTAAACAATTAAGGAATTACTTCGCCTTGTAAACTTCAATACTTTTTAGCCAATACACATGACGTGGACCAGTTCGAAAATCATTTCTGCAGATGGCAATCATTTCACCATTTTTAATTGGTTTTCCATTTTCTTCAAAAAGAATAAATGCGTTATCTCCCGTAGGATTGTTAAAAAGTTCTGCCCATGAAAATGTAGCTTTATAATCGTCTGAAGCTCTTTCGACAATATAAAAATTTCGGTCTTTATGATCGTCTTGTTTTATTTTGGCTTTTTCTAAAATGTCTTTCAGTAAAATACCTTTGCAGGTTTTGACTTCTCGTTTAACTTCTCCGTTTTTGCCTAAAATTTTAAAATTGTCAATTGTGGTAACTTTCATTTTTTTCAAAGAATCGACAGTCAATTGTAATGGAAATTCTACTTCGCCTTTTACTTCAATATAATGGTTGACTAATTTGAGACTATCTTCGGCTGTAAGAACAGGATGTTCATGTTTCTTAATTTTTGAATTTTGTTCTGTAGAAACGGTTTCTTTTTCTTCTTTTTTTGATGAATTGCACATTGTACAAGAAAAAGCAATAAAGAAAATAAGAATGTAATTTTGAGTTTTCATAAAGTTGTGTTTTAGAATTTGCTGGTTTCCCAAACTAAAGATAAATAATATAATCCGCCAATTGATGGTCCGCCGAGAATAGAAGTATAAGGTTTGTTCAAAATATTTGTTCCGCCTAATTTTGCCGAAATGCCTTTTTTGAAACCGTAATTTACCTGCGCATCCATTGACCAATATGCCGGAACAGTTCCGCTCACAAGGAAAGAAACATAATCAAAATTGTTTTGATAACGGGCCGTAACGCTTGCGCCAAGATTTTTCCAGATATTTTGAGCAATCAGAGTTCCGTTTACGTTAAATTCTGGAGTGTTGAAACCGTCTTCCAAACCATCTTTATCGTCAGTTCGGTCAAGTTTGGTATAAGTAAGATTGGTTAAAGCACTGAAAGTATTATCAAAACGGTATTTCAAACCTAAACTTCCTCCGTAATTGTAAATTTTGCTTTTAGAATTGGTCCAAAGTCTGTAGCGGTTTTGAGTGTTCTTGGAATATAAAGCAGTCGGAATCAAATTTGGATCTGTCGTATTCGGAATGCTGGCTTCAACTTGTGCAATAAAATTTTTATAAGAGTTGTAATAAAAATCGGCGTCAATAAAAAGGTTTCTATTTAAAGCCATTCCTCTAAAACCAACTTCAAAAGATTTTACAAATTCTGGTTCCAGATATGTATAAGGATTTTTCTGAATCGTATTTTTATTTTTTTCAATAGCCTGCGCCTGAGGCAAACCATTTGTATTGACATCGGTATTTACCTGTGCTTGAAATTTATCAATTGAAGCTTTGGTGTAGGAGTTTTCAAAAACGCCATCTGACATAATTCGCAATCCGCCCACACGTTTTACACCGCCTGAATTTACATTTGAGAAACCTTCAAAAATACTTGGGAAACGATAACCGTTTTGATACGAAGCTCTAAAATTCAAACTTTCTTTTGGCGAATAAACCGCTGTAAATTGAGGCGTAAATTTCGCATCAAAATAATCGGCTTTATCCATTCTGATGGTGGCGCCTAAACGTAATTTGTCTGAAAAGAAATCTTTTGTCACTTGCGTAAAAGCTCCCGTTTTTTGATACGTCAGATTTTCATCAGCATGAACAGGATTGATGAAATAGTTTCCGTCGGGAACAATAATGTAATTTCTGTAATCGAAACCGCTTAAAAGTTTAGCATCGATTTTTTCAAAGAAAGAAACAAAAGCTTTATCCCAATTAAATAATCCTTCGCCATGAACCAAAGTAGATTTTACGCGCAAAGCCGCACCAATATCCCAATTATTAATATCGATCAATTTCTTTTTCTTCTCTTCGTAAGCTTCGGTTCCGGGTAAAAATCTTCCTGCATCAGATTGTGTTCGGGCAATTCTGTGTGCATCAGCAACGCTTGCTCCGCCAGCAACGGCATTTTTATAAGCTGTGCTGTAATCGGCAAACCATTTATCATCCGATTTATAAGCGCGATCCATATTTTCTGCCAACGAACGCATGTTGTATGAATCTCCAGTATTTTCAGTTGTTGCGTAGGCTTTTACCTGAAAAATTGGTGTATGATAATCAGCAGAAAATTGATTTAAAGTATAATTGTCTAATCGAAATCTATTTGAACGCTGGTAAATTGTGTTTATTAAAGCTGTTTTATAAGTCAAAGAAAGTTCTTGATCTTTTTTTGGTCGGAAATACAATCCAAAATCAGCTTTGTAATTTTTGATTTCGTAATCAGAAATATCCGTTTCGCGATAACCCGTTCTTGCCACGACATAATTTTTGCCATTTAAGTTTAATGTTTTTCGGTTTGCCGATTCATTTCCGTAACCGTTTACTTCGTCGTAAGCCGGATTATCAGCGCCAAATAAACCTGTTGAAGCATTTGCGTTTGGAGCTAAATCGGTTCTGTCGTCAGCAACCCAATCCGTTCCTCCAGTTGTTGAAGCATTTACTTTGAACGCCAATTTTTCATTGAAAGCTTTGGCAATCCTCAAATTAAATTGAGAATATACTTTCGGTGAAAACCGATCAATATTTCCAACATGATTTACACCTGTTAATTGCTGTATGGCGATTCCCTGATATTCAAAAGGATTTTTGGTTTGAATATTAGCCAAACCATTTATAGCGTTCATTCCGTACAAAGCGGCTGCAGTTCCGGGAATAATTTCAATTTTATCAATATCGAGATCATTTGCGCCTAAAGCGTTTGCAATTGGCGCACCCAAATGTGGTGCCTGATTATCGATTCCATCCACTAATTGCGCAAATCGAACATTGGTAGAATTGGCAAATCCTCTCGTATTTATAACTTTAAATCCTAAACTTGGCGTAATAATCTGTACGCCTTTTACATTTTCAAGTGCTTCATAAATACTTGGCGATCCCATTATTTTGGCTTCCGCCGATTTTAATTGCTCGATGCTTATTGGTGAACGCATTATTTTTTCGGAACGACGAGATGCGGTAATTACAATTTCGTTTAGTTCTTCTTTTTTGATGCTGTCTTGTTTTGTTTTTGAATTTTCGATTTGAGAAAAGCTTTTCAGGCTTATAAAAAGAAATAAGAGATATAATTTTTGGTTCATGGTTTTGTTTCAGTATGTTTTAAAATGAATACTGATAGTTAAAAAAATATTTTTGTTTTAGTTGGATGTTTTTTTAACAGATAGAAACATAGTTTTTTTATTCTCATAAAGATTGTAAAAAAGAAACTAGTTTCTAAAACATAGTTCTGCTATGTGTATTAATACGAGTGAAAGGACTTTTTTTACATTGCTAAAAATCTATGTTTCTATGTGTTTAAATATTTGTTTTAAAATTTCAATCTCTGAGTTTCTTTTGCTGTAAACTCTTTAATACGTTTTTCAACTTCATAAAAAACAGCAATGGCTCTTTCTCCAGCTTCGGTCAATCGAGCGCCGCCTCCGCCTTTTCCTCCAAGAAGCTTTTCAACCAAAGGAGATTCTGCACGCTGATTCATTTCTTCAACCAATTGCCAAGCCTGTCTATACGCCATTTTCATTTCTTTGGCAGCATTGGTAATTGATCCTGTTTTTCGAATATTTTCTAAAAGCCAGATTTTTCCAATTCCAAGAAAAGCGCCTTCCGTTTCTTCAATCCAAACGCGTACTTCGATCTTGTATTTTTTGTTTTCAGACATACTAGAGAAAATAATTACTTAAGTTGTGAATTGCAATAATACGTATTTTTACGTAATTAAAAATAAGTAATTTGTTATTTTATTTGTTTGTCAGTGAAATAGCTTTGGTACAAACAACAATAAATGTAAATTTGCGGCTAAATTAATTTAGTGAAAAGCTTAGAGCCTTAGTAACTTAGAATCTTAGTCGCTTAGAAATGAAGTACAATCCAAACGAAATTGAAGCCAAATGGCAAAAATATTGGGCAGAAAATCAAACTTTTGCAGCAAAAAATAACTCCGAAAAACCGAAACATTATGTTCTCGATATGTTTCCTTATCCGTCTGGAGCAGGATTACACGTAGGACATCCGCTGGGTTATATTGCTTCAGATGTGTATTCTCGTTTCAAGAGACATCAAGGTTTCAATGTTTTACATCCAATGGGTTACGATAGTTTCGGATTACCTGCAGAACAATATGCGATTCAGACAGGTCAGCGTCCAGAAGATACTACACGCGTAAACATTGACGGTGGTGTTGACAAAGAAGGAAAACAAATTGCTGGTTACAGAAAACAACTAGATAAAATCGGATTCTCATTTGATTGGGCGCGTGAAGTGCGTACCTCAAATCCGGATTACTATAAGCATACACAATGGATTTTTATCCAATTATTCAATTCTTGGTATTGCAGAAAACAAGGAAAAGCTTTTGATATTTCAGAGCTTGTAACTGTTTTTGAAGAAAGTGGAAATGCATTGGTTGAAGCAGTTTGTGACGATAACGTAGCGATTTTTACTGCTGACGAATGGAAATCTTATTCTGAAGATCAAAAAGAAAAAATCTTGTTGCAATACAGAATGACGTATTTGGCAGAAACCGAAGTAAACTGGTGTCCAGGTTTAGGAACTGTTTTGGCAAATGACGAAATTGTAAACGGAGTTTCAGAACGTGGAGGCTTCCCTGTTATAAGAAAAAAAATGACACAATGGAGTATGCGAATTTCTGCTTATGCCGAACGCTTGCTTGAAGGTCTAAACAATATCGATTGGAGTGAGTCAATTAAAGAATCACAAAGAAATTGGATCGGAAAATCGGTTGGGGCTTTGGTAACTTTTAATGTGAAAGATCATAATGAAGTAATCGAAGTATTTACAACTAGACCTGATACTATTTTTGGAGTAACTTTTATGACTTTGGCGCCAGAACACGATTTGGTGGCAAAAATTACAACTCCAGAGCAAAAAGAAGCTGTTGAAGCATACATCGAAAAAACAGCAAAACGTTCTGAGCGTGAGCGTATGGCCGATGTGAAAACTATTTCTGGTGCATTTACAGGGGCTTATGCAGAACATCCGTTTACAAAAGAACCAATTCCGGTTTGGATTGGTGATTATGTTTTGGCTGGTTACGGAACAGGCGCTGTTATGGCGGTTCCTTGCGGAGACGAAAGAGATTACGCTTTTGCTAATTTCTTTAAAGGTCAAAACGGAATGCAGGAAATCAAAAATATCTTCGCAAATGTTGATATTTCTGAAGCGGCGCACGGATCAAAAGATAACGTTGAAATCGCAAATTCTGATTTCTTAAACGGATTAGATTATAAAGAAGGAACTAAAAAGGCAATTGCTAAATTAGAAGAAATCGGACAAGGAAAAGGTAAAACAAATTACCGTTTGCGTGATGCTGTTTTCTCTCGTCAGCGTTATTGGGGTGAGCCATTCCCAGTTTATTATGTGAATGGATTGCCTAAAATGATCGAGACGCAACATTTGCCAATTATTCTTCCAGAAGTAGAAAAGTATTTGCCAACTGAAGACGGTTTGCCTCCATTAGGAAATGCAGCAGTTTGGGCTTGGGATACCAAACAAAACAAAGTTGTTAATACCGATTTAGTTGATAATGCAACGATTTTTCCTTTAGAATTGAACACTATGCCAGGTTGGGCGGGAAGTTCATGGTATTGGATGCGTTATATGGATGCGCACAACGAAAATGAATTTGCGTCTAAAGAAGCTTTGGCTTACTGGGAAAATGTCGATTTATATATCGGGGGAAGCGAACACGCAACAGGGCACTTATTATATTCTCGTTTCTGGAACAAATTCTTAAAAGACAAAGGTTTTGCTCCAACCGAAGAACCATTCAAAAAACTGATCAATCAGGGAATGATTTTGGGTACAACGGCTTACGTTTACAGATTGGAAGGAACAAATACTTTTGTGTCTAAAAATAAAATTGACGGTCAAAATGTACAGCCAATTCGTGTTGATGTTCATTTTGTTAATTCTTCTGACGAATTAAATATCGAAAAGTTCAAAGCTTGGAGAGAAGATTTCAATACAGCAGAATTTATTTTTGATGAAAACGGAAAATACATTGTAGGTCGTGAAGTAGAAAAAATGTCTAAATCATACTACAACGTAGTAACTCCAGATGATATCTGCGCAGAATATGGTGCTGATACATTACGTTTATACGAAATGTTCTTAGGGCCATTAGAGCAGGCAAAACCTTGGAATACTGCTGGAATTTCTGGTGTGTTTGGTTTCTTGAAGAAACTATGGAGATTGTATTTTGATGATAATGGCTTAATCGTAAACAACGACGAACCAACAAAAGACAATTTAAAATCGTTACACAAAACCATCAAAAAAGTAGCAGAAGATATCGAGAATTTCTCTTTCAATACTTCAGTTTCTCAGTTTATGATTTGTGTTAACGAATTGTCTTCTCAAAACTGTCATTCAAGAGCGATTTTAGAACCATTAGCAATTTTAGTTTCGCCTTATGCACCTCACATCGCTGAAGAATTATGGTCAAAATTAGGACATACGACTTCAATTTCTGAAGTCGGTTTTCCAATTTTTGAAGAAAAACATTTAGTTGAAACTAATAAAGAATATCCAGTTTCTTTCAACGGAAAAATGCGTTTCACCATCGAATTGCCTTTGGATTTAACCAAAGAACAAATCGAAGAAATCGTGATGAAAGACGAAAGAACTCAAAAACACTTAGATGGAAGAACTCCAAATAAAGTGATTATCGTTCCTGGAAAAATAATTAACCTAGTCGGTTAATTATTTTAAAATCCCAATATTTAAAATTCCAAGTTCCAATTTTACGATTGGGGTTTGGGATTTTTTTTATTTTTTTTCGCCACGAATTCACGAATTTTATTTTTAAAAACACATAGTTTGTCATTTCGACGAAGGAGAAATCTTCACAAGTAACTCTACAAAGATTGGCGATTTTGATTGCGGAGCTTCTTGCGTGGTCTTCGACTTCGCTCAGACTGACAATACGCACAAGTTTGTCATCCTGAGGAACGAAGGATCACACGCGAAACTCGACAAAGATTGGCGATTCAGTTTGCGGAATATCTTCTGTGATCCTTCGTTCCTCAGGATGACAAGATTAGGGGAAAACTTTGGGACTTAGCGTCTTTGCGAGCAAATAACCTAGCGTTCTTTGCGAAAAACCTTTGCGTACTTTGCGGTTAAAAACCCGCACCAACATTGGAATTTGGAATTTTTTTATTGAATTTTTCATTTCTGTTGTAACATTTTAATAGTTGCCGTATCAAAAGCATGGATCCGATTTAATTAACAATTTATTGCTATTAGAATTTTAACAACTTATAAACTATTAAAAATGAAAAAGTATATCATCTTAATTATCGCATTCTTATTCTCAGCATTATGTCTAAATGTTTTTGCACAAACAAAACAATTTCCTTTTGAAGTTTTAAAAACTGGAAATGGAGATCAAACTATTATATTTATTCCAGGATTTGCATCTTCTGGAGATGTTTGGAATGAAACCAGAGCTACATTCGAAAATCAATTTACCTGTTATACACTTACAATGGCAGGTTTTGCGGGAAGTAAACCACAATTAAATGCTTCATTTGAAAATTGGAAAACAGGAATTGCCAGTTATATTAAAGAAAATAAAATTGAAAAACCAATCTTAATTGGGCACAGTATGGGTGGCGCACTCGCACTTGCCATCGCAGCAGATTATCCAGATTTGATTGGAAAAATTGTGGTTGTGGATGCGCTTCCTTGTCTGGCGGCGATGACTGATCCTGCTTTTAAATCAAAAGAAAATAACGATTGTTCTGCAACTGTAAATCAAATGACAGCTATGAATGAAACTCAGTTTTACGATATGCAGAAACAAATGATGCCAAGACTTTTACAGGATTCTTCAAAATTAGAAACAGTAGTTAGCTGGAGTGTAAAATCTGACCGAACCACTTTTGGACAAATGTATTGTGATTTTTTTAATGTTGATTTGAGAGAAAGAGTCGCAGCGATAAAATGTCCGTCGTTAATTTTATTAGAATCTTATTTTATAAATTTAAAACCGACTATCGAAGATCAGTATAAAAATTTAAAAAAGGCTAATTTTCAATATGCTACAAATGGTTTCCATTTTATTATGTACGATGATACAGCTTGGTATTTAGAACAATTAAGCACTTTTTTAAAATAGTAAAAATGGAATTTGAACAAATTTACAAAACGTATTGGGATCGAATTTTCAGGCTTTGCATGGGTTTCGTAAACGATTACGACGCTGCGCAGGATTTGGCTCAGGAAACTTTTATAATTGTCTGGCAAAAACTGGAAACTTTTAGAAATGAGTCGGCAATTGGAACTTGGATTTTTAGAATTGCGTCCAATAATTGTCTGAGGCAGATCGAAAAACAAAAACGTTTCCCAAAATCAGAACTTCCCGTTCATCTTTCAGAAGAAAAACAAACCTCATTAGAACCTCAGATTCAATTCTTGTACAAATGCATTGCTGAGCTTCCAGAAACCGATCGTATTATAATTTCGTTAGAATTAGAAGATATCAAACAAAATGAAATTGCTAAAATCGTCGGACTTTCTGAAGCCAATGTTAGAGTGAAAATTCACAGAATAAAAGAAAAACTGACTCAAAAATTTAAAGAAAATGAACAACGATAATAATATAGATTTTAAAGATTTGTGGAAAAAACAATCCGTAAGTCAGCCCGATATTCAGGATTTATTGGCGAGAGTTGGGAAATTCAAAAAAGCAGCTTTGCGCAGTTTATGGCTTAGTAATATTCTACTTTGTTTAACCAGTGCGTTTATAGTTTTTATTTGGATTTACTATCAGCCGCAATTTATTTCGACAAAAATCGGAATTGTTTTAACGATTCTTGCTATGGTGATTTATTTGTTTGTGTACAATAAATTATTACGCAGTTATAAGAATATCGATGCAACAGCAACGAATCAGGAATATCTTCAAAAGTTGATTTTTATAAAAAAGAAACAGCAATTTATGCAAACCAAAATGATGAGTTTTTACTTTGTATTTCTAACAATTGGGATTTGTCTGTATATGTATGAATACGCAAGCAGAATGAGCGTTTTGGGCGCAACTTTAACTTACGTAATAACTTTACTTTGGATGATGTTTAATTGGTTTTATATTCGTCCAAAACAAATTAAAAAACAGCAGGATAAAATAAATGGTCTTATTGAGAAGTTTGAAGAAGTAAATCATCAATTAGAGTCATAAATAAAGAAAAGCTTCGTAAATAAATACGAAGCTTTTTCTTTTACCAAAAACAAAAAAATTTAAATTCTAAATTTTTATAAATTATTGTCCAAAAACAAAAGAGCCTGGAGCGGCTACGATAATGCCATCATTAGTTGCTGTTGCAGTAGTTTCTTTTTCTACTTTTCCGCCAACAATAATTTTAACAGTTAAAGTTTGGCCTTGTGTTCCGCCATATCCACTTACTGTTATTCCAGCTCCATAAGTATCTGCAGAAGCAGTAAATTCTTTACTCCAAGGCAATGAAGTAATATCTACGTTTTGTCCTCCATTACCAGATTCAATATAAGTAGCGCTAAGAGTTCCAGCATAATTTCCAGAAACTTCATATTTTATATCTCTTGAAGACGCTCCTCCATTATCATCATTATCACTGCTGCAAGAAACTGCTGTAAAAGCAAGAGTCATTACAATTGCTAAGGTTTTCAAAATTGATTTCATAATATATTCTTTTAATTAATAATCTGATTCATAACAAAATTAGACCCTAACTTACGGGATGGCAATACCTGATAAAATGTATTTTTTATTACCTGATATCAGGTAAAAGCACGAGATTTCTTTTTGAAAGTCATTAAGCTTTAATAACTTTGAGTAAATGCCACATTTATGAAGAAACTCTACGCCTTTTTATTTTTTTTATTTTTTTCTGCAATTTCCCATTCACAGGTAATCCTTTCATTAGATGATGACACTGTTTATATTGACAGTATTGTTAAAATCACAAAAAACACAAAATCCGACAGTGTCAAAAGTTTGAATAGTTTCAGATTGTCAAAACTATTTTTGATGGCACAGGATGCAAAAAAATCCAAAGAATATCTTGAACAGGCAAATAAACTTAAAGTCAAATTTCCTTTTTTAAAAGATGCTTCTATTTTCTATAATGCCTACAGTTTTATAGAGAAAGGTGATTTGGAAGGCTTTGAAAAAGCTTTGCTCGAAGCCAATACTAAACTTAAAAAATATCGAAATAAAGAAGCTTATAAACTTCGTGCCGTGATACTTCAGAATTACGGTATTATGCAGCAGCGAAAGAATAACGAAAATGCTTATATGAAATTATTGGTAAATGAAGCTATTCCGATTGCTAAAAAAAGTGGGGATTATGAATTAATTAGTGCATTGAATAAAGCAGTCGCAATTATTTTTATGAATAATGATGAACGCGAAAAAGCGGCAGAATATCTAGATCAAGCACAGAAATATATTGAGAGTGCCACAAAAAAATCTGCAACTTTAGCAGAGTCTAAGATGGAAACGTATATTATAAATGCAGAAAATCTGGTTGAACTGAAACATTTTTATGATGCTAAAGAAATTCTAGATAAAGCTTATGCGACTTTGGAAAATTATCCAGAATCAAACTTAAACGATTCTTATTTTTATTCGGAAGGGCTTTATTATTCTAAACAGAATAAACACAATGAAGCATTAGTGAGTTTTGAAAAAGGAATTAAATCGGCAGAAAGCCATCAGAATGCTATTGCAGTAAATCGATTGAAATTTGCAGAATATGAAGTGCTTTTTAAACTGAAAAATTACGATAAAGCCAAAAGCAATTTAGAATATCTAATCGCGAAAACGCCTTTTATAGTAGATAAAAAGAATTATTATAAAGAGCTGTCTAAGATTTATAATGCGACTAAGGAATATCCGAAAGCCTATTATTATTCGAATAAATACAATGTAATAAACGACAGTCTTAATGATGCTAAACTGAAAAGCGAAATTGTTGAACTTGAAGCAAAATATAAAAAAGCGGAAAGTGAAAAGAAAATTGGCTTGTTGCAATCAGAAAATGAAAAAGCGGTTTTGCAGGTTAACAATAATCGCTTGAATATGATGCTTTTTGCGGTGCTTTCGTTTGTTTTGTTTTTGACGGTTTTGTTTTTGTGGAGCTGGAATAATTATCAGAAAAAAATAAGTTTTCAAAAGGAAGTAAATCATAAGCAGGAACTTGAAGCATTAGAGAATCAGCAAAAATTATCCGTGTCGAATGCTTTGATTGAAGGGGAAGAAATCGAACGTAAAAGAATTGCCAGAGATCTGCACGACGGACTCGGAAGTATGCTTTCGGGACTTAAAATGCATTTAAATCTTGCAGATCGAGAAAACAATGAAAACGCTCTAAATATAAACGGAATGCTAAACGATTCGATAAAAGAGCTTCGCAATATTTCTCAGAATTTAATGCCTGAAAGTTTGATGAAATTAGGTCTTGAACATGCTCTTCGAGATTTATGCGCTTCGCATTCGACTGCAGAAACTACGATCGAATTTCAGTATTTGATCAAAAAAACAACTTTGCCACAGCATTTTAAAATTATGATTTTCAGAATCATTCAGGAGCTTTTGAATAATGCTTTAAAATATGCCAAAGCCTCTCAGATTCTAGTTTCTTGTTCGCAAAATAAAGATGTGTTTTTTATTACGGTTGAAGATAATGGAATTGGTTTTAATGTTGAACATGCAGAAAAAAGAGATGGAATGGGACTTCGAAATATTAAAAACCGCGTTGCTTTTTTAAATGGAAAATTAGAAATCGATTCTATTCCTAGTAAAGGAACTTCGACTTATATTGAATTAAAATACAATCCAAATCATGATTATGAAGTATAAAACAGTAATAGTAGACGATCATCCGATTGTGATTTCGGGAATTGCAGGTTTGTTATCAGAGTTAGATAATATAGAAATTGTAGAAAAATTTGAATCAGGAATTGCGCTTTTAGATTATATCGAAGACAATAAAGTAGATTTGATTTTAATGGATATTTTTCTACCCATAATAAATGGAGTTGATTTATGTAAAACAATCAAGCAAAAGCACCCTAAAATTGTAATTATCGGGATGAGTAGCCAATCTGAAAGAAGTTTGGTAATGCAGTTTATCCAGAATGGCGGAAACGGTTATATTCTTAAAAATGCTTCTTTTGATGAATTTAAAGAATGTATTTATAAGGCTATTGATGGCGAAATTGTTTTTAGCGAAGAAGTAAAAACGATAATTAGCCAGCCATTGTCTGAAGATTTAGAAAAAATTCCAGGTTTGAGCCGCAGAGAACGCGATATTGCATTATTGCTTTCGCAGGGAAAATCGACTCAAGAAATTGCTGATGATTTGTTTTTGAGTTTTTTAACCGTTCAAACGCATCGGCGAAATATTCTTCAAAAATATAAGATGAAGAATGTGGCAGAATTGATTGCTTTTTTGCTGAAGAACAATATGCTGAATTAAGCCAAAAATGGTTTAAAAATGTCAAAATGGCATTTTGTTAAAATGGTTCATAATTTGATGTTTGTTTTGTAAATTTAAAAATCAATCTAAAAACAGAAAAAAATGGGATCAGGATATTTAATTATTGTTGGAGCTATAATGTTGTTCAGCTGGCTGGTAAGCTCTCAGCTGAAGAGTAAGTTTGAGTTATATTCGAAACTACAATTAAGAAACGGAATGAGCGGTCGCGAAATAGCTGAAAAAATGCTTGCAGATAACGGAATTACAGATGTTCGCGTTATTTCTGCAGCAGGTCAATTAACAGATCATTATAATCCTTCAGATAAAACAGTAAATTTAAGTGAGGCAGTTTATAATCATCGCAATGCGGCAGCGGCGGCAGTTGCGGCGCACGAATGCGGTCACGCAGTACAGCATGCAATTGGTTACGAATGGCTTACAATGCGTTCTAAATTAGTGCCAATTGTAAGTGTGGCTTCAAATTTTGTACAATGGATTTTGATTGCAGGAATTCTTATGATTAAAGTTTTTCCTGGATTATTATTAGTCGGAATCATCATTTTTGCGGCAACAACTTTGTTCTCGATTATTACACTTCCAGTAGAATATGATGCTAGTAATCGTGCTTTGGCTTGGTTAGAAAACAAACATATGCTAACGCAAGAGGAGCAAGCAGGAGCAAAAGATGCTCTAAAATGGGCTGCAAGAACGTATGTAGTAGCTGCAATTGGTTCTATTGCAACGTTGTTATACTATATCTCGATTTATTCTGGAAGCAGAAGAAACTAATTAGTTAATTGAGATAATTAGTCAATTAGATAATTATATCTAACCCGACAGGTTTTGAAAACCTGTCGGGTTTTGTGTTTTGTTAAGTTTATCTGGCTGAGCTATGTCGAAGCCTTTATGCATTTGTGAAAATTATCGAATTAATTAGATAGTCGTAAAAACAGAAAAAGTATTACCCAAATTCCAGATATAATGTAAATAGAATTTAAGTATTGCTTTTCTTTTGATTTGTAATATTTGAATAAAAATATCAAGGAAAGAATAATACTTGTCGGGATTGAAAGCAAAAACAGTAAAAATCCTCCACCAGGAGTACAAACGCCACTTGGTACTGTCTTTTCTGCAATGAAAATTATAATAAAATAGAAAATAAAAAAGAGTATTGTTTTTATTTCGGTTTGAATGTTAAACATAAAGTTTTGAAATTATCTAATTATCAAATTGGCACATTCTCTAATTTATAACTGAATCTGCCTGTCAATCTGCTGATCTAGCGAAATAAAAGTTTCGGTTCTTGAAACTCCTTCAATAGCTTGGATTTTTGTATTAAGAAGCTGCATCAAATGTTCGTTGTCTCGGCAGATAATTTTAATTAATACTGACCAGTTTCCTGTTGTATAATGACATTCTAAAACTTCTGGAATTTTCTTCAAATCTTTTACAGCTTCTGAATTTCTTGAAGCTTTGTCTAAATAAACGCCAACAAAAGCCATTGTATTATAGCCTAAAACTTTTGGATTAACGGTAAACTTAGATCCGGAAATAACTCCCGATTGTTCGAGTTTTTTTAATCTCTGGTGAATTGCGGCTCCAGAAATACCAATTTTATTAGCGATTTGCAAAATCGGTTTTCGGGCATCATCCATTAAGTAACGAAGGATTTCCTTGTCGATTCCGTCAATTTCAATTAAAAGGGAGTTGATTTTCATAACTTACAATTTGAAACTTTTTTTAGTGATTTGGGTTTAGAATAGAAATCAAATGTAGTTAAAATGCTGTACAAAAGAAAATCCCAATATTGAAATTCCAAATTTGGTTATTTTGAATATAGCCCGTGGCTTCAACCACGGGAAGCCAACGATGATAAAGATTAATAAAAACAAAAAATCCAAATTCCAGTGGTTAAGTTGGAATTTGGATTTTAAATATTTTTTCTTGGTCAGGTTTATTTTCCTTTGTTTGCCTCGGCAACGTATTTTTCTAAAGCCATTGTCATAGAAGGAGTTTCAGGAGTTGGAGCAAGAATGTCAATTCTTAAACCATGATCTAAAGCCTCTTTTTGAGTTGTGCTTCCGAATACGGCAATTCTGGTATCATTTTGTTTAAAATCTGGGAAATTCTTAAACAAAGATTTGATTCCAGTTGGACTGAAAAACGCAAGAACGTCGTAATAAACGTCTGCTAAATCAGATAAATCACTCATTACAGTTCTGTAGAAAATAGCTTGTGCCCAATCTACTTTTAGACTGTTTAATGTTACAGGAGCATCTGCATTTAATTGGTCAGATGCTGGAAGTAAGAACTTTTCGTCTTTGTACTTCTTAATTAGCGGAGATAAATCTGCAAAATCTTTTGCTCCAACGTAAATTTTACGTTTTCTGTACACAACATACTTTTGAAGGTAAAAAGCAACAGCCTCAGATTGACAGAAATACTTCAATCCTTCTGGAACTTTGTAACGCATTTCATCAGCAACTCTAAAAAAATGATCTACAGCATTTCTACTTGTTAAAATGATCGCAGTGTAATGATTAAGATCGATTTTTTGTAATCGAATCTCTTTTGCGCTAACCCCTTCCACATGAATAAATGGTCTGAAATCAATTTTTATTTTGTGTTTTTGTTGGAGCTCAAAGTAAGGAGAATTCTCCACTTTAGGTTCAGGCTGTGACACCAAAATTGTTTTCACTTTCATATTATAAACATTTTCTAAGCACTCCCTTTTGTTATCCAATAATAAAGAAAATAATAAGGGGCTATTTCAAGAGCGCAAAGATATAAAATAAAATAAAATAACTTGCCGATTATTGCGTTTTGATACGTTTTAATTGAAATAAAGTAGGAGTATACACTAATACACAGCGAAATACCTATGATTACAAGGGGTACAATTTGCGGAATATTATTGTAATAAAACAAAACTGCGTTGATTGGAAGGATCAAAACGCCAATATATGTTCTGTAAGTAACTTTTTGCAAGTTAAAAAGCTCTACAAATTCGTCGATATTGAAAGAAGTTGCTACAATTTTTTCGATTAAATATTTCCCTAAAATAAAATAAAGAAGAAAAGTAGCGATTTGAATAAACAAAATCCAGTCGGTTTTTGAGGCGTAACCAAAAATATTCATCGTAAGCAAAATGAAAAATGCAAACGATACAACTTGCACAAAAAATAAACCAACTGTAAAGCTGCTTTTCATGTGGTTGTTATCGCGATAAATTTTGGCGTATTTATCAGAAAAAATAAGTTTACTAAATTCACTGAATCGTGTTTCATAAGCCGATTTTGTCATCGCAACAACAGCAAAGGTCAGCACAAATAAAAGTGTTGCCCAGTCTTTGTTTTCAAGAATTCGAGGATGTAATTGTTCAATCATAGCGTTACAAAATTAGTAATTTTTTGATGCAATACTTTTATTATATATTTATTATGAATCAAATGCTATAAAAAGTTTACTTTTGCGGTGAAATTACCGTAAAAAAATGAATGATAGTATTGTCATAATTCCCACTTATAACGAAATTGAAAACGTAGAAAGTATAGTAAGAGCTGTGCTTTCGCAACATAAACCTTTTCATCTGCTGATTATTGATGATAATTCTCCCGATCATACTGCTAAAAAAGTAATTGCTCTGCAGGAAGAATTTCCAGGGAAACTTTTTCTAGAACAAAGAGCAAAAAAATCTGGCTTGGGAACGGCTTATGTTCATGGCTTCAAATGGGCTTTGGAGCGCGACTATCAGTTTATTTTTGAGATGGATGCCGACTTTTCACATAATCCAAATGATTTAGAAAAATTGTATGATGCTTGTCATTTTGGCGGAGCAGATCTTGCAATTGGATCTCGTTATGTAACTGGGGTAAACGTTGTAAACTGGCCTTTAAGCCGAGTTTTAATGTCTTATTTTGCATCTGTTTATGTGAAATTTATCACTGGAATGAAAATTCACGATGCAACTGCTGGCTTTGTTTGCTATAAACGAGAAGTTTTAGAAAAAATCAATTTGAATAAAATAAAATTTGTTGGGTATGCGTTTCAAATCGAAATGAAGTACAGAACTTACTGCGCCAAATTTCAAATTACCGAAGTCCCAATTATTTTTACCGATAGAACAAAAGGAGTTTCTAAAATGAGTAATGCTATTATCAAAGAAGCTATACTTGGAGTGATTTCGCTTAAATTAAGAAAACTAGTCAATTCATTATAAACCAACCGAAATGAACAGGATTTTAATAAAAAATGCCAAAATTGTAAACGAAGGGACAATTTTTGAAGGTGATGTTTTAATTGAAAACGATTTGATTGTTGAAATTGCAGACAGCATTTCATTAAAAACTTCAGATTGTATCGTAATCGATGCTGAAGGAAATTATTTAATGCCAGGCGCGATTGATGATCAAGTACATTTTAGAGAACCGGGATTAACGCATAAAGGCGATATCGAATCGGAATCTCGTGCAGCGGTTGCGGGCGGAATCACGTCTTTTATCGAACAGCCAAATACAGTTCCAAATGCGGTTACACAAGAAATTTTAGAAGATAAATATCAAATAGCATCTCAAAAATCATTTGCGAATTATTCGTTTATGATGGGAGCAACAAATGATAATTTGGAAGAAGTTTTAAAAACAAATCCAAAAAATGTTGCAGGAATTAAAATTTTCTTAGGTTCATCTACAGGAAATATGCTGGTTGATAATGAAGCTGTTTTAGAAAAGATTTTTTCTAGCACCCCAATGTTGATTGCGGTTCACTGCGAAGATGAAACGACTATCAAAAATAATCTTGCAGCTTTTAAAGAACAATACGGTGACGATGTGCCAGTTACAGCTCATAATTTAATCAGAAGTGCTGAGGCTTGTTACATTTCTTCTTCAAAAGCAGTAGCTTTAGCCAAAAGAACAGGTGCGAGATTGCATATTTTCCATCTTTCTACTGCGAAAGAAATGGAGTTGTTTACAAATAAAATTCCGTTAGAAGAGAAAAAAATTACCGCTGAGGTTTGTGTGCACCATCTTTGGTTTACAGATGAAGATTATAAAACAAAAGGGAATTTCATAAAATGGAATCCAGCTGTTAAAACGGCTGATGACCGTGCAGAACTTTGGAAAGCTTTAAACGACGGAAGAATTGATGTAATTGCTACAGATCACGCTCCTCATACTAAAGAAGAAAAAATGCAATCGTACTTAAATGCGCCTTCTGGAGGTCCGTTGGTGCAGCATGCAGTTGTAGCGATGTTTGAAGCGCATCATCAAGGAAAAATTAGTGTGGAGAAAATCGTGGAGAAAATGTGCCACAATCCAGCTAAGCTTTTCAAAATTGAGAAAAGAGGTTTTATTAGAGAAGGTTACCACGCCGATTTAGTAATCGTTAATCCGAGTTTGCCTTGGAGCGTGAAACCAGAAAATATTTTATACAAATGCGGATGGTCTCCGTTTGAAGGTTATACTTTCAAATCAAGAATTACGCATACTTTTGTAAATGGAGAATTGGTATATAATAATTTTAAAGTAAAAGATACCAGAGCAGGGAAAAGATTATTGTTTGACAGATAAAAAACAGCTATGAAGAATTTTATACTAATAATATTGGTTTTGTTTCTTTCTATAAGCTGTAAAAAAGATCTGGTAAAACAGCCTGCAAAGCTTATTGAGAAAGAAAAAATGATTGACATTATATACGATTTGTCTATTCTGGAAGCAATGAGATATCAAAAGCCATTATCTTTAGATTCGATAGACAGTGATGCAACTAAGTTTGTTCTAAAGAAATATAAAGTAGATAGTCTTCAGTTTGCACAGAACAATATGTATTATGCTTCAGATTATGAAAACTATGCAGCTATGTTTGCTGAAGTAAACAAAAGAATAGCCGTCAATCAAAGAGCGGCTGATTCGCTGGCTAAAATTGACGAGAAAAAAGCAGCTAAAGAGAATAAAAATAAGCCAAAAGAATCAAAAGAAGCTTCAAAAGATTCAGTTAAAAAAACAATTCCGAAGATTAATATTGATTCTATAAGAATGGCACAAAGAAAGCACAGAAGAAACTTATAGTTTAGAGCTTTCTAAAATATATTGATGAATATCAGTAAAAACCGTTCCTAGAGCGGTTTTTATTTTTTCATTACTATATAAATTCTTCGAATAAGAAGCTTTTGCCGTTGCTTTTGTAATGCTTCTTTTTCTGAAAAATAAAGTAGAAAAGATTCCATCTGCAATCCACAATATATTCATCAAAAAAGGTTTGGCGTGAATGTGAGGTCTTTTTACTTTTAAAGTATCGGCAACAGTATTCAAAAGATCCTTAAAAACGATATTATCTGAGATAAGAGTGAAACGCTCATTTTTAACTTCACTTTTCATTAATTCAAAACTAATTTTTATCACGTCATCAACGGTAATAAACCCAGTGCTTCCTAGCGTGTAAAAGGATAATCCGTTAGAAACTTTTCTGTAGATTTCGCTACTGCCTTCGTCAAAAATATGTATCATTTGTGGCGGACCTAAAATGACTCCTGGATTTACAATAATAACATTTAAGCCTTCTTGCTGTCCGCGCCATACTTCCATTTCGGCACCGTATTTAGAAATGGCATAATCGCTATGTGGTTTTTCTGGATTCCAGTCTGTTTCTTCTGTAATGTGGGTTTCGTGCGGGGCAATATCTCCTAAAGCAGCAATCGAACTGATATAGCAGAATTTTTCTACCTCTTTGGCAATTGCAAAATTGACCATATTGGCAGTTCCTTCGATATTGGTTTTTCTAAGGATTTCTTCGTCTTTAGGCTCAAATGATATAAAAGCAGCGCAATGATATACTTGCTTAATATCGACAAAAACATTTTCTAATGAAGGAACATCTAAAATATCGGCTTCAAGCCAATTGATTTTTTCAAACAAATCTGTTTTTTTATAAAAATCAAAAACCGCTTTTGTTTTTTCTATCTTATTTTGACTTCTGTAAATAGCCCGAACATTTTCTCCATTTTCAATTAAATGAAGTAATAAATGCGCGCCTACTAAACCAGTTCCTCCAGTTACTAATATCATGTTGTAAAGATAAGTTTTTGTTGTAAAGGTGCAAAGGTTTTTTGAAGGTGCAAAGGTTCAGAGTGGCAGAGGTTCAAAGTTTTTATGTATTGATATGTCATTGCTTTTTGATATTGCCATTGCCATTGACTATATTTGCGCAAATTATTTAAAAAAATGAAGAATCTAGTTGAAGAATTAAAATGGCGCGGGTTATACCATGATAGTATGCCTGGAACGGAAGAACAATTGCTAAAAGAAGCAACCACTGCCTATATCGGTTTTGATCCAACGGCAGATTCACTGCACATCGGAAGTATGGTTCAGATTATTTTATTGGTTCACCTAAAGAATTTTGGTCACAGACCGATCGCTTTAGTTGGTGGAGCAACAGGAATGATTGGAGATCCTTCTGGTAAATCTGATGAAAGAAACTTGCTTGACGAGGAAGCTTTGGCTAAAAACGTAGCTGGAATCAAAAGTGTCTTGTCTCGTTTCTTAGATTTTAATTCAACCGAAGCAAATGCACCTGTAATGGTGAATAACTACGATTGGATGAAAGAATTCTCTTTTATCGATTTTGCACGTGAAGTTGGAAAAAGAATTACCGTAAACTATATGATGGCTAAAGATTCTGTAAAAAAGAGATTTAGCGGTGAAGGTGAGGGAATGTCTTTTACAGAATTTACATATCAGTTAATTCAAGGTTACGATTTCTATCATTTATATAAAAACAACAACTGTATTCTGCAAATGGGTGGTTCTGACCAATGGGGTAATATTACCACAGGTACAGAATTAGTGCGCAGAATGGGAGGTGAGAATGCTAAAGCTTACGCCTTAACAACTCCTTTGATTACAAAGGCTGACGGATCTAAATTCGGTAAATCTGAAGGCGGGAATGTTTGGTTGGATGCTGATAAAACTTCTGTTTATACATTTTACCAATTTTGGTTGAAAGTAACTGACATTGATGCGAAGAAATATATCAAAATCTTTACTTTTTTAGATAAAGATGTAATAGATGCTTTGATTGAAGAGCATGATAAAGCACCGCATTTATGGATTTTGCAGAAAAAATTGGCAGAAGAAATTACGGCTTTTGTACACGGAAAAGAAGCTTTAGAGAAAGCAATTCAAGCTTCAAATATTTTGTTCGGAAGTTCTACTGCAGAAGATTTGAAAAAATTGGATGAAGCAACTTTCTTAGAAGTTTTTGACGGAGTTCCGCAAGCTGAAATCGCAAAAGCTGATTTAGAAAACGGATTGGATATTATCACTGTTTTAAACGAAAAAACAGGTTTTTTTAAATCAAACGGAGAGGCGAGAAGAGCTTTAACAGCAAATTCAATTTCTGTAAATAGAGAAAAAATAAAAGAAGATTTCGTTTTAACAGCAAATGATTTAATTAACAATCAATTTGTGTTATTGCAAAGTGGAAAGAAAAACTATTTTGTGATTCGTGTTGTATAGTTTCGGAAACAAAATATTTTTAATTTGAAATAAAAAGGCATCCTAAAAAAGGATGCCTTTCTTTTTGTAATAGTAAGATTATTTTTTTAGAACTTTTCTCGTCTCGCCTTTTGATTTGATGATGTAAATTCCAGTTTTTAAAGTATCAAGAGATTTGTCCTCTTCTTCTTTAGAATTAACTTCTTTTGTCAATACTTTCTGTCCATCAAAATTATATACATTAATAGAGTATGGTTGAGGAACTTCCTGAGTGTCTGAACTTGTTTGTGCTGTTCTTGCAAAAGGATTAACAAAGGTTACAGGTATAGGCGTTACATTGTTATTTTCATTTGATTCAGCGTTTGTCTTAGAATCATCTACTGAAATAAGGATGTTTCGATTTCCGGTAACTGTTAAGCCTCCAAAATCAGAAGAGAAAATGGATTTAGATACAGAAATTGAACCTCCAGGGTTTATTGCGCCTATTGAGATGGCGCTAGCTGTAGATTTTATATCAGCTGAATCAAGGACACCGTCAGAAGACAAATAAAACTGAAGGGTAGAAGGAACTGAAGCGGCGCTTCCTGTATTTTTGATTGTTATTGATTGTAAATTGATAATTCCAGATTGATTGTTTATTGTGTGTCTTTTGCTACCTAAATCACTTAAAGCGGCACTGCAATCAAAACAATTGCTGAAAATAATCGTGTTGGTTGGATCAATAACTAAATCTGGTTTTCCTGCTGGTGTTGTTATTTGGTTAATAATGAATGATGATGTAGATGAAACGATATTATTGCTAGTATTTGTCTCTTCACTATTAACTAATTGCATAATAGCATAGTAAATACCGCCACTAATATTTGCAGGAATAGTTATGGATGGTGTTCCATATTTAATTTCATTTGGATTCAACGGATCGATAGTGATATCTTTAATTAATATATCATCAGCACTTAAAGTTGAATTGCCTTTAGAAAAGTAAATTAAGCAATGAGATGGTGAAAAAGCTCTGCCACCAATGTTTTTCAGTGAATAAACTGCTGTGAAAGTTGTTCCAGTAGTCATTGTTGCAGACCCGCAATCTACAGCGTTAGCTTGTAAGTCTGGTTTTGGGCAGTTTAATGTAGCAAGAGAAAAAATAGTATTACTGTTTGTCGGATCTATTTGATATTCGCTATCGCCAGCTTCAATACTTGCACCAGTAATCAAATAGTAATTGGCACCTTTTCCGAAGTCCATAAAATAAACTTCACCTATATTTAAAGGTTTTTGAGTTTTTACATTTACTCTTTCTCGAGTAGTGTTGGCAGTTAAATTTGCGCAATAATTACTTTGAGCTTGTTCTAGGGTTGATCCTAATAATATTGGTCTAATATATTTCCATGACAATGCATTGCACAAGTCTGGAATTAGCTCAAAAGGAGCTGGTTCATCTATATCACTTCCTTTGTCAAGATAATAGTTTTCAGCACGTAGTACTCTGTAATAATTCGATCCAGAGATTGAGCCTAAAACAAGATCTGATTTGTAAATTTTGCCAACCTCGAGTTTGAAGCTTTGATTTAGATTAACATCTCTCGTTGTAGTAGATATAGTGTGAGCACATCCTTTAGAAATGGCAATCTCGATGTTTGGACCTAAATCTTCTAAAGTGTGAAATTTGTAAGTCTGGGACCATCCTGTGATACTCAGAAGTAATAAAAGTAATAAAGTAATTTTTTTCATGATTTTATATTTAAAATGTTAACCTAAAGTACATTTTAAACACAAATGAAGTATTTTTCCTATATTAAATATTGGTTAATAAATTGTATATATTCTTACAAAAAAAAAGGTTTGATTACTTGAAAAAATCTTTTACAGTACCATCAAATTACACCCACGAATATCAGAATTATCAAAACGTCCCAATACCTCAAAAGAATTGTTGGAATATTTTTTGCCTAAATCTTGCGTAGCAATAAAAGAACACGAATTGATATTAGCTAAATCAATAACATTAATTCCGCCCGTTTTTCCATCATTCACGTAAGTGAGAGCATCTTCCGGATCGCGAACTAAAATATGCATCCAAGAAGGACATTCAAAAATACCTTCGCCTAAAGAATACGCTTGAGCTAAAAGCTCTGTCATTCCGTATTCTGAATGAATAGAAGAAACGCCAAAACCTTTGCATAAAATATCGTGCAATTCTTCACGAATTATTTCTTTGCGTTTTCCTTTCATTCCTCCAGTTTCCATAATAATGGTATTTTGAAGATTGAATTGGTGTTTTTCGATTAAATCTAACAAAGCATACGTAACCCCAATTAAGATTACATTTTGACCAGCTTCGTCCAATTCAAGAAGTTTTTTGATGAGGTCGTCATGATTGTGCAAATAAAATCCGCTTTCAGGCTGATTAGAGAGTTTTATTAGATCTTCGACCATATAAATTAACGAAGAGCCTTCGCGTTCTAAATAAGACGGCAAAAGGGCTAAAACAACGTAATCCTCGATATTGCCATAAAACTGAGAAAATCCTTTGCGGTAACTTTCCTCATATAGGGAAACATCGGTCACTAAATGTCTGCTGGTAATCATTCCGGTTGTACCGCTGCTGGTAAAAGTTACTTGTGCAGAATCTGTATTAGAAACGACATCATGACTTTTGAAAAATTGAATGGGTAAAAAAGGAATTTGCTGCAGTGATTTTACCTGCTGCGGATTTATTTTTAAAAAATCACAGAAATCGCGATAGACTTTGTTGTTCTCGTGCTGAAAACGAAACACTTTTAGTGCTATTTTTTCAAATTGTTTCTGACTTGAAATGGTAAAGATATCGTTGGCTGTGATCAAAACTTTTTTTTTTGCAAAGATATTATATTTAGTGTTCAGTCGCAGTATCCAGTCGCAGTTTTCAACAAAGTACATAAACTGAAAATTGTGAATGTAATTGGAAACTAAAAAAGTGTTCAGTCACGGTTTTCAGTTGCAGTATTCAGCAAAGTAGAAAAACTGAAAACTGAGACTGAAAACTAAAAAAAGCTCCAAAGGAGCTTTTTTTTATCGTATAATGAGTTTTCGTGTTGCCGATGCATTCTGTTCGCTTATTCTGATGATGTAAACACCAGGAGGCAACTCTGAAACATTTAATTCTTTTGATACTAAATGTGCTTGCAATACTTTTTTACCTAAAATGTCAAACACAATAATTTCTTTCTCTAAATCGTTCTTAGATGATATGTACACTTTTCCGTTAGTCACGGGGTTAGGATACAAGCTAAGCCCCTCAATAGAAGTAGAAGATTCTTGAGTTTTTGGTAATTGCTTGCTGTCCTGCGCTGAAACGCTTACAGTAAAGAAAAATGCCAATAAGAAAGTAATATAAAAGTAGTTTTTTGCCATCGCGTGTATTTGATTAATGTAAATATACAAAAAAAATTACAAAAATGACGCCAAAAAAAAACATCCTGAATATTTAGGATGTTTTTAACATTGTGTTTTCGAAGAGATTAGGAAAAAGTGTGATTTTACGGGCGCTAAGAATTATAAAATAAAAAAAGCTGTCTGAAATATTTC
>NZ_JAOVZN010000006.1:1153539-1405433 GCF_025717045.1 Flavobacterium sp. SH_e | reverse complement strand
AAACTATTTCCATTCTTTTTTGCAATTATTTCTTAACTGTCTCATAACGGCAGGTTTACATTTCAATTATTTTTGGATCTGCGTAAGATTTTTCTGCGTTCCGCTGTCCTTTGGGCTGTTTTGCCGCAAAGGCGCTAAGGCGCGAAGGCCGTTTTTCTGCCGTTTTTAAGCTTTAATGCCGTTTTTTGAAGATAAATAAAGCCGGAGGCTTCTTCTGGAAACCGGTGCCATAGCCCCGATAGGAGCGGAAATCCTTTTTGGGCCGGGGTTCGGCCCGAAAAGATTGAAGCGCATAGCGGGAAAAAGCTCCTGATTATTGCCGAAATCCCAATCTTTTAAATTCCAAATTACAAAACCGGATGCGCTTCACTGCGCTCTGCCGAATAATCAAGGCTTTCTCCTTATATATGTATAAAAAAAACAAACCCGACAGGTTTTGAAACCTGTCGGGTTGAAATACTCATATATATTATAATAGTATAATATTTTTTTTACTCTATATATAATAGCATACTTATATATGTATACCTTCATTTAGACTATCAATTACTTCTTTTGTAATCTGGATGCTTTTTAGTTTTGCCTGATGATCAAAGATTGGACTTGTTATCATTAACTCGTCGATTCTGGCGTAGTCGATGAATTTTTTAAGATCGGTTATTAACTGTTCTTTGTTTCCTGTAAAAGTTCCGGCTGTCATTTGATTAACGTGAAAACGTTCTGCTTCGTTCATAATATCGTCTAGTGACGGAACTGGAGGCTGTAAACCTTTGCGGTCGTTTCTAATTAAGTTTAAAAACATTTGATACAAACTTGTAGACAACAACTCAGCTTCTTCATTTGTATCTGCAGCAATTATATTTACGCAGGACATTGTTTTAGGTTTATCTAAAAACTCTGAAGGTTGGAAATTTTCACGATAGAATTCAAATGCCTGAATCATCAACTTTGGTGCAAAGTGTCCGGCAAAAGCATAAGGTAATCCGTAAGCTGCAGCCAAAGCTGCGCTATCCATACTTGATCCTAGAATCCAGATTGGCACTTTTAAGCCTTCGGCTGGAAAGGCACGAACTTTTCCTGTGGCGTTTTCGCTTGAAAAATATTCCTGAAGCTTGCTTACATTTTGCGGAAAACGTTGTGCCTGCTCAAAAAAGTCTTTTCGAATGGCTTCAGCTGTTGGCTGATCTGTTCCCGGTGCTCTTCCTAAACCTAAATCGATTCGGTTTGGATAAAGCGTTTCCAGAGTTCCAAATTGTTCTGCTACTACTAAAGGTGAATGATTTGGAAGCATGATTCCGCCAGATCCTACTCGGATATTTTTTGTCTGACCTGCAATGTAACCAATTAAAACAACTGTTGCTGTACTCGCAACATGTGCCATATTGTGATGTTCTGCAAGCCAAAATCGCTTGTATCCTAAAGTATCTGCTAATTGCGCTATATCTTTTGTTTTTTGAAATGTTTCTGATGCATTGCTATCCTGAGTAATGATAGCGAGCTCTAATAATGAGACTGAAATTGGGTTTTTCATATAAAAAAATGCTAATATGCAAAATTAACTCATTTATTCGGATGCCTTTTGTTTTCTAATGTTAAGAGAATTATAATATTCAACTTATCTTCTCTACTAATTATTTTTTGATAATTAATTATCGTTTTACAATAATTAATTATACATTTGCAATATCAATCTAACTTTTAAGATATATGAAGACAACTCATATTGTATCCAGAATACTATTTTACTTCACCAGATTTTTAGCCGTTGTTTATTTCTTTTTGGCTGCTTATTCTGTTTTTACATTGATAACAGGATTGTTTTTGACTTTTAAGGATAACGGAAAGTATTTTCAGGTTTGCTATCCGTTTACTACTCATCCTGTAATGCTGGGCGATTATAACCTGCCTTATATTTTATTTGATTTTCTGTCGCCATTGAGTTTGTACGGATTATTCTTTTTATTGAGCAGTAATGTTTTCAGAATATTTTTTCAGCCTAAATTATTTACCGTTAATGGTATTTCGCATTTAAGGCGATTTTATTTATCGAATTTATTAATTCCGTCCATCGTAATATTTATTGCTTTCTTTTTTGTTCCGCTTGATAATGAAGTTTCGCTTTTTATTATACTTCACGGAATGCTTGGTGCTTTTGCTTATTTTTTAGCAGCCATTTTTAAACAAGGTTTAAACCTTCAGAACGAACAAGACTTATTTATATAACTATGCCAATAATTGTAAATGTAGATGTAATGCTTGCCAAGCGTAAGATGCAGAGTAAAGAATTGGCAGAAAAACTAGATATCACACCCGCCAATCTATCCATTTTAAAAACTGGAAAAGCAAAAGGAATCCGATTTGATACGCTCGAAGCTATTTGCAAAATATTAGACTGCCAGCCAGGTGATATTTTAGAATATGTAGCGGAATAGTTTTCTTTTAAATCTTATTTCTTCTTTATAAAAAATCGGTTTTGGAAGCCGACAGGGATTCTATTGCCTAAATTTTTCAAATTATAATTTATTCAATCATCAAAAATCAATCAAAAAATGAACAGTTTATCAATCAAAAATCTCAGCAAAACGTATGAGAACGGTACAAAAGCGATCGACCATTTATCGCTTGAAATTACAAACGGAATGTTTGGTTTGCTTGGCCCGAATGGCGCAGGAAAATCTACTTTAATGCGAACGATTGCTGCTTTGCAGGAACCTACTTCTGGAATTATTGAATTTAACGGAATTAATATTCTGGAAAAACCAATGTTTATCAGAGAAAATCTAGGATATCTTCCTCAGGAATTTGGTGTTTACCCAAAAATTTCTGCTTATCGATTACTCGATCATTTGGCCATTTTGAAAGGCATTATTAATAAAAAGGAACGACACGATCAGATTTTGTATTTGCTGCAGCAAACCAATTTATTACAGCATAAAGACAAAGCGGTTCATTCTTTCTCTGGCGGAATGCGTCAACGTTTTGGAATTGCTCAGGCTTTGCTGGGAAATCCGAAGATTATTATTGTGGATGAACCAACGGCTGGATTGGATCCCGAAGAAAGAAACCGATTCAATAATCTGCTGAGCGAAATTGGCGAAAGCATAATTGTAGTTTTATCTACTCATATTGTAGAAGACGTTCGTGACTTATGCCCAAAAATGGCTATTATCTCCAACGGGAAATTGATTCTCGAAGGAAAACCTAATGAGACAATCGAAACTTTAAAAGGTAAAATCTGGTCAAAGGCGATTCAGAAATCGGAATTAGAAGATCATAAATTGAACTTCAATATTATTTCTTCTCATTTAAATTCAGGAAAAATTAATATTCATGTTTTCTCAGAATATCAGCCATATTCTGGTTTTGAATTGATCTCGCCAGATTTAAGCGATGTTTATTTCAGTGTTTTAGGTCAAAATCAATTTAAAAATTAAAGTTATGCTTTTTAAATTAATTCAATTTGAATGGCATAACAATACCAGAAACTGGACATTTTATGCCACATTTATTATTTATTTGGTTTTAGGATTTTTTGTGAGCGCTTTTGCGAATTTCTCTTTTTCGGGTGCTTACAAAAATAGTCCGTATGTGCTTACGTATGCGATTGGTCTGATTTCGCTGATGACGATATTTTCGATTACGCTTCAGGCAGCGCAAAGTTTTTTAAGAGAATACGAATCCAAGTTCTATTCTATTATCTTTTCTTCTCCTGTTTCGAAGTTTCATTATTTGGGAAGCAAATTTATTACGGCTTTTAGTATTGCTGTAGTTTCATTTGGAATGTTTATCCTCGGAATGATTATTGGGCATCAAATGTCTTGGCTTTCTGAAAGTGAAATTGGTCCTTTTAAAATTCTCAATTATCTCTGGCCTTATCTTGTGATCGTAATTCCGAATATTTTCTTGTGTCTTTCTATATTGACAGCTTTGGCTTGGCTCACGAGAAGTAAACTTTTTATTTATGTCGGCGGTTTATTAATCTACATATTATATATAGCGGGTTCGATTTTTTCGAATTCGCCGATATTTGCGAATGCTTCTCCTTCTTCGGCCAAAGCCATGTCTTTGGCGGCAAAAATAGATCCGTTTGGATTGGCAGCATTTTTAGAACAAACCAGATATTGGACTTCTATCGAAAAAAATACAGCGCTAGTTTCCCTTTCTGGCAATTTTTTATTCAACCGAATTCTTTGGATTTGTATTTCATTGCTCTTGGTTTTCATTTCTTATCGATTCTTTTCGTACCGAAAAACGAAAATTAAAAAAGTAAAAACAGCGAAAGTCATTCAAAAAGAAACAAAAGTTCTTTCTTCCAAAATTCCACTGAACATTGAATTCAAAACTTCCAAACATAATTTAGCCGTTTTTATGAGTAATCTTAAAATGGATATTTTTCTGGTTTTGAAAGGAATTCCGTTTTTACTAATTGTACTTTTATTTTCGGGTTTATTAATGATTGAGATTTCAGATGAAATTGACGGCGGTATCCGATTGGCAGAAAAAATTACTGATACGGCTTTGATGATTTCTACCATAATGGATCGACTTCCGTTTATCCTGACTTTAATTCTCTTATTTTACAGCAATGAATTAGTAAACCGAAGCGAGAATTCGAGATTTGAAATGTTGGAAAACACTGCACCATATTCTCAGTTTACCGTTTTAATGGAAAAACTAACGGCGCTTTTTATTATTCCGTTAGTCCTCATTAGTATCAGTATTTTGATTGGATGCGGATTTCAGATTATCAATTCAAATGCTCCAATCGAAATTGGCCTTTATCTTTCTTTGTTTTATTATCTCGGTTTTCCGTTATTGTTACTTTCGATTTTAATCATTGCGATTCAGACTTTCGTTAAAAACAAATATTTAGGATTGGCGATTTCTGCATTCATTTGTATTTTGTTTTGTACCGGAATTGGTGAACAACTAGGAATTTCGCATCCGCTATTCCGATTTGGAGATTCTTTCAAAAGAGAATATTTTGATTTGAATGGCTTTGGAGCTTATACTTTTCCGTTTCATATTAAAATGTTTTACAATCTTGGTTTGGCTTTAGTGCTTTTGACTTTGACTAGAATTTTATGGAAACGCAATGCTTCAATTGTAAAAACCTTTCGCAGAAATTCATTTAATAGTGTTCAAAAAGCGATTTTGGGTTTCGGAACTCTTCTTTTTATTGGTTTTGGAAGTTATCTTTTTTATAAAACGAATATTGAATATCCGTATTTGACCGAAGAAGATAAGAATAATTGGAGCGAACAATACGAGCGCCAGTTTAAAAAATATACTAATCTGGTACAGCCAACGATTATTGCTGTAAAAAGTAAAGTCGATTTATTTCCTGAAGAAAACCGCTATGCAGTAAAAGGCAGTTACGAATTAATCAATAACGCCAAAAAACCTATTGATAGTTTACTCCTATATATAGATCAAAATTCGAAACTTATTTCAGTTGAAATTCCGAATTCGAAAAATCTGGATGATCTTTCGGTATTTCATCATTATTGGTATCGATTGGAAAAACCTTTGTTACCTCAACAGAAAATGAAAATGAGTTTTTCTTTTGAATCTTCATGGTCGCCTTTTAAAGGGCATACTGCTTTTAATTCTATAATTGAAAATGGATCTTTTATGCGAATAAGCCGTTATTTTCCGCTTTTCGGTTATCAGGATTCTAATGAAATCAGCAGTAAAAAAGAACGTGCGAAAAGACATTTGAAACCTCAGACTCCGTTGAAAAAATTGGAAGAGAAATCAAATGCTGCAAATGATTTTATTGATTACGATGCTGTTGTTTCGACTTCTGGAAATCAAACTGCAATTGGAGTTGGAAATTTAATTGGAAACTGGAAAAAAGACAATCGCAATTATTTTCATTATCAATCAAACGGAAAAATTCCGTTCCGATTTGCTTTTTCGTCAGCCGAATATCAAATTCAAAAAACGAATTATAAAGGCATTTCAATTGAAGTTTATTATGATAAAAAGCATTCTAGAAATGTCTCAAAATTAATTCAAGATGTAAAAAACACTTTAGATTATTGCCAAAACAACTTTGGAAAATATCCTTATAAAACCATTCGCTATGCGGAAGTTTCTGCTTTCGCGGATGGATTTGCTGCGACTTCTTATCCGTCTACAGTTTTTATGAAAGAGAATTTTGGGTTTTACAGCAACCTCAACAACAAGGATAAAGAAGATGTTATCAATCAATTGACGGCTCATGAATTGTCGCATGAATGGTGGGGAAATTCGCAAATAAGTCCGGAACAAAAAGAAGGAAGCTGGATTTTGACTGAATCTCTCGCCCAATACACCGAATTGATGTTATATGAAAAAGAACATGGTTTGGAAAAAGCGCTAGAAACTTTAAAAATTCATCTCGATTTATATTTGAGCAGCCGCAGTTACGAACCTGAAACACCTTTATATAAAACCAATTACGAAACACCGCATTTACCTTATGATAAAGGAATGCTGGTTATGCATCAGCTTCGGGTTTTAATTGGGGAAGAAAAAGTAAATCTGGCTTTACAAAATTTTCTAAATCATTATAAATATCCAAATCCTACTCCTGATGCTGAAAGTTTATTAAAGGAAATTTATGCTGTCGCTGATTCTAAACTGCATCCTAAATTGAATGAAATGTTTAAGCAGATTATTACGTATTCTTCTAAAATAAATTCGGTTGAAAGCCTGAAAAAAAATGGCTTTTATGAAGTTTCTTTTAAAGCGGTTTCTGAAAAATTCAGAGAAAATGCGAGAGGGAAACAAACTTTAATAACGAATGATCCAACAATTGATATTGGAATTTATGATGAAAACGGTAAACTGTTCCGTTATCCTTTCGTTTTAAAAAACAATGTAATTGAAGGCAAAATCAAACTGAAAACAAAACCTGAGCGAATTGTAATTGATCCGTATTTAATGAATATCGATACTTTTATAAAGGACAACGAGAAAGAGATCGATTAAGCTTTTTTTGCCACAGATTTAAAGGATTAANNTTAATCCTTTAAATCTGTGGCTAAACTTTTATTTCAATTGAATCAAAATCTGTTTATGAGTTGTTTTTCCATCATCTTTTATGTTCAAATCTTTTGGTGATTCGATTTCAAATTTGGATGGAGTTTCTATATTTAATGAAATGTCTTTGTGGCGAAACGTTTCCGGAATTTCTGGAAGTATAATTGCTACTTCTACTTCTTTTTTGTTTTGTTTGTATTCAATTTTAATTCTGTCTCTTAACCAAATATATTCGTAAACTTCCTGCCACGGCGCCATCCAGATAGAATCGTTTCCTTTTATACCATATTTATCGGCAAGCGTTGTCATATAATATTTGAAATCCGGAAAACGTAAACTTAAATTCCAAAGATTTGTATTTCCTGTTCCGTGGGTAAATTCGTTAAACCAAACAGGTTCTGACTGTTTTACAATCGAATCTATCGTTTTTAAATAACGATCCATTGTTTTAAAACTGGTAGTATCTTTTGAACTCAATACAAAAGTTCTGGCCGAAATCATTTTATCCAAATTTACTTTCGAATTCACTTTATAAACTGGGCCAGTACCATAATAAGACGCTACAGAAAAATGTCCATTATTAAGAGCTTCTTTTTCATATTCCAAATAATACTTCTCATCTCCTTCTCCACCCGGAACTACAAAATGAGACATTGTAAAATCTAGATTTTGTTTAATTGATGTTGTATTTTCTGTTACTTCTGTTTTATAATTCGTTCCGTGTTTAGTAGCATGATGAAAACTATGATTCAAAATATCCCAGCCTGCATTGTACATTTCTTTAATTTCAGGCCATGAAAGATGTCCACGGTTTTCTGGTAAATCACGAATAGATCCGCCATTGATTGCTAAAGCGAGTTTAAATGGAATTTTATTCCCGAATCCGTCTGAATAAAAAAGTCCTTTTGAAGTGGTTCCGTCTCCGCCCTGATCAATTTTCCATTCGTTTTTATCAGGATTACTAATTTTTCCGCCATTTAACAATGGAAAAGCAGTTAAATATGCCGAACGATATCCATCATCAAGTGTAAAACTATAAGCAAAATGTTTGTTGAATTTTAATTGCGACGTTTTTATTTCGACTTTGTTTTCTGATTTCAGTTTAATTTTAAAGGAAATAGTTTTCGTTTTTGAAGAATCTTTTTGAATAATTCCATTTGAAAAACTATTAAAACTTCCAAAGATTACAAAAGCTATTATAAAATGAATTTGTTTTGACATAAATTTTAGTGGTTCTTTTTCGATCTAAAAGTACATTTCTTTTTGAAAAATATTTTAAATCTGATTATGTCTTAAAAAATAATTTGTTCCGAATAAAAAAAGAGAACTAATTTTAAAGCTAAATTTGTACATCAAATACCAAAATTTGATTTAGCATCTCTGCAAATGACACACAAAATTTTAATTATAGACGACGAAGAAAAGCTGAGAAGTCTTTTGGCAAGAATTATAAAATCGGAAGGATTTGAAGTATTTGAAGCCAAAGATCTAAAATCGGGTTTCAAAAAACTGGAACAAACCGAAATTGATGTTGTTTTGTGTGATGTCAAACTTCCTGACGGAAACGGGGTCGATTTTCTTCAAAACATAAAAAACAGTTTCCCTTTAACAGAAATAATTCTTCTGACTGCTTTTGGAAATATTGCGGATGGCGTTAAGGCCATGAAAAATGGTGCTTTTGATTATATTGTAAAAGGCGACGATAACGATAAAATTATTCCGCTTCTTTATAAAGCGGTAGAAAAAGTGCAATTGCAGAAAAAAGTACAACAGTTAGAAAAACGAATTAACGATAAATATTCTTTTTCGACTATCATTGGAAAGTCAAAAGGAATCGAACAAGTTATTGATCTCGCACAAAAAGTCGCAAAAACGGATTCTACCGTTTTATTGACAGGCGAAACTGGAACTGGAAAAGAAGTTTTTGCTCAGGCAATTCACGAAAACAGCAATCGTTCAGGAAAATCGTTTGTGGCTTTGAACTGCAGCACTTTCACCAAAGAGATTTTAGAAAGTGAACTTTTTGGTCATAAACAAGGTGCTTTTACAGGAGCCGTAAAAGATAAAAAAGGTTTTATTGAAGAAGCAAACGGAGGAACTTTGTTTCTGGATGAAATTGGTGAAATGCCAATCGATCTTCAGGCGAAATTATTGCGTGTTTTAGAAACCAGTGAATATATTCCCGTAGGTGACACAACTCCAAAAAAATCAAATTTCAGATTAATTGCTGCTACAAATCGTGATTTAAAAACAGAAAGCGACGAACATCGTTTCCGTTCTGATTTATATTTCCGTTTGAATATTTTCGAAATCAAATTGCCTTCTTTGCGAGAAAGAATTAAAGATATTCCGCTTTTGGCTAATTATTATGTAAAGCAATTTTCAGAAAAAACAAATAAAAAATCCTTACAGATTGGGGATGATTTTCTGCAGAAATTAGAAAATTATTCCTGGCCGGGAAATATTCGTGAACTAAAAAACGTTATCGAAAGATCTGTTATTTTGAGCAGTGGCGATATTTTAACTTCAGATGTTTTGCCTTACGAAATGCAGCATCAATCGGAAAATAATTCGAAACCAATGTCGGCTTTCTCTATGCAGAGTGTTGAAAAACTCCATATTCAAAAGGTTTTAAATTATACGAAAGGAAATAAGGCTGAAACGGCAAGATTATTAGAAATTGGCATTGCAACTTTGTATAGAAAATTGGAAGAATATAATATCCAGCCGTAATCCTTCAAGTTTTTAAAAACCTTGTAGGTTTAGATTATAAATAATTTGAATTAATACTTTAAATAGAATACCTACAAGGTTTTGGAAACCTTGCAGGAACGTAACAATCTTATCATTTCAATAAAAGCTTATCATTTTGATAGGCTTTTTTTATGCCTGATTTTTGGCACAAAACTACATTTCTTTTATTTCCAACACTTTACACCTTAACTTCATTTTTCGGAACATCTTTTGGCATAAGAAGGAAAACATTAAAAAATCCTTCTCATGAAAAATCAAGTTACCTCAATCTATAAACAAGCAGAAAGGTTTGCCGAGATTACTAAAAAATCAATTATCTGCGGCAATATCGTTCGGGCTAAAAAATGTTTAGCTCTTGCTGAACGGTTATTTAATAACGGAAGCATCGAAACTAAAAATGCCATTTCAAATGTATATGTTTTCTCTGTTTCTTCTTTTATGGAAATGCGTCATTGCAATATTTCACATCTTTTTCCTCAAACACTTAAAGCAGAATATATCAAGCAAGTAAATGCTTCGGGAGTATAAAGTTTAATCGGTTAACCGTTTAATTGTTTAATCGAAAAAAACTAAATCTACAATCTTAAATCTAAAATAATCATGGTCACAATCCTCCTTCTCGCTTTAGCAGTTTTACTGTTTGCGATTTGTTTTCTATCAGTTGAATTCTTTGAAAAAATCTAAATCATGACTGCACTATTTATTATTTCAATCGCCGTTTTCGTGTATTTGATTTACGTATTAATCAAACCTGAAAAATTTTAATGATGTGAGAAGTCAAATGTTATTTGTGAAATTTAAAAACTGATATTATTTCATTTTAGTCATTTCAAAACACATTTTACAAATCACCTCTCACCTTTTACTAAAAAATAAAAATTATGAATACAGAATTATTAGGTGTCATTGGTATTTTTATCCTAACTATTATTTTAGCCATCCCAATAGGGAAATATATTGCTAAAGTTTTCTTGGGAAACAAAACACTTCTTGACCCGATTTTCAATCCAATTGAAAAATTTATTTTTAAAATCATCGGTATTAATCCAGCTGAAGAAATGAACTGGAAACAACACTTAAAAGCACTTTTAAGCATCAATATGCTTTGGTTCTTTCTCTGCTTCTTTGTTTTGCTTTTTCAGGGCTCTTTGCCTTTAAATCCAGATAATAATCCGTCAATGACTCCCGATTTGGCTTTTAATACCGCCATTTCGTTTTTA
Source organism: Flavobacterium sp. SH_e (assembly GCF_025717045.1). Taxonomy (GTDB): domain Bacteria; phylum Bacteroidota; class Bacteroidia; order Flavobacteriales; family Flavobacteriaceae; genus Flavobacterium. The sequence goes on along the minus strand of NZ_JAOVZN010000006.1, from coordinate 1,394,430 downwards.
GTGAATTGCGATTTACAACATTATTCAGGCGAAAGCGGTGTTTCGTACTTATCACAAATGGTTTTAATGTTTCTGCAATTCGTTTCGGCCGGTGTCGGAATCGCTGCTGCTGTGATGGTTTTTACCGCTATGCGTGAAAGAACTACAGACAAACTAGGGAATTTTTACAATAATTTAATTAAAAGCTGTACTCGTATTTTACTTCCACTTTCTGTCATTGTAGCGGTTATTTTAACATTCAATGGAACTCCAATGACATTTGAAGGAAAAGATACTATTACCACATTACAAGGTGATCAAGTTGAAGTTTCTCGTGGACCAGCTGCAGCATTCGTGGCGATCAAACATATCGGTACAAATGGAGGCGGATTTTTTGGAGCTAACTCAGCGCATCCGTTAGAAAATCCCACTTATTTGACTAATGCCGTTGAACTTTGGGCACAAATGATTGTACCGTTTGCAATGATTTTTGCACTTGGGTTTTTCCTTAACAAAAGAAAATTGTCTTATATTATTTTTGGTGTAATGACTGTTGGATTTTTACTCTTGGTTATTCCGACAATCTCAAGCGAACTTAACGGAAATCCTGCTATAACCAAAATGGGAATCGCACAGACAACTGGAGCAATGGAAGGAAAAGAAGTTCGTTTTGGTCCAGCTATTTCAGGTTTCTGGAGTATTGCTACAACGGTAATTTCTACAGGGTCTGTAAACAGTATGCACGATAGTTCGATGCCTGTTTCTGGAGCGATGCAATTATTAGCCATGATGGTCAATGCCTTTTACGGCGGATGCGGTGTTGGTTACCTCAACTTTTACATCTTTATTATTCTGGCTGTATTTATTTCTGGTTTAATGGTCGGTCGAACTCCTGAATTCTTAGGAAAGAAAATCGAAGCTCGGGAAGTTAAGATTGCTGCTTTTATCGCTATTATTCATCCATTATTGATTTTAGCGGGGACTGCTTTAGCTTCTTATTTTGCTGCACATGACACTGCAATGGGTTATTGGTTCAGCGGAAATGCAACAGGCTGGCTAAACAATCCTGGCAATCATGGTTTCTCGGAAATGTTATATGAATATACTTCAAGCGCTGCTAACAACGGTTCTGGTTTTGAAGGTTTAGGAGATAATAATCCGTTTTGGAATATCACAACTGGAATTGTTTTATTGTTGAGCCGTTTCATTCCGATTATTGGGCCTCTTGCAATTGCAGGTTTATTAGCCAATAAAAAATACATTCCTGAAAGTGCAGGAACTCTTAAGACTGACACAACTATTTTCGGAATTATGACTTTTGCCGTAATCGCCATTATTGCTGCTTTATCATTCTTTCCTGCACTGGCACTTGGTCCTTTGGCGGAATACTTTACACTAAAATAAAATGCTGAATATTTTAAACACATAGAAACATAGAATTTTTCTTTTCTAAAAAAGATAAATAAAAAGAAACTAGTTTCTAGCACATAGTTGAATAACAAATTGTTCATTCTTATTTTAAATATAGCCCGTGGTTTCAACCACGGGAAACGGATTGCCGAGACACAGATTGTGATATGCGTTGTGTCCCAGTGGTTGAAACCACGGGCTATGTTCTACAATCTATGTGTTTTTTTTCGCATAACATCTAACAAATAACATTTAACTTTTTACAAGAAAATGACAACTAATAAATCTACATCATTATTTGAGAGCCAGCAGGTAAAAGAAGCCTTCGTGCAGTCTTTTGTGAAGCTGAATCCAAAATTGATGATTAAAAATCCGGTAATGTTTACCGTAGAAATCGGAACTGCCATTATGTTTGCAGTCTGCATTTCGATCTTAATGGGCGCAACCGATCAGGGAAGCTTAGCTTACAATATTGTTGTATTCCTTATTTTATTCGCTACTCTTTTGTTCGGAAATTTCGCCGAAGCTATTGCCGAAGCACGAGGAAAAGCGCAAGCAGACAGTTTAAGAAAAACAAGAGAAGAAACTCCTGCAAGACAGATTCTGCCAAATGGAGAAATAAAAAACGTAAGTTCTTCAACATTAAAAAAAGACGATATTTTCATTTGCGAAGCTGGCGATTTAATTGCTGCTGATGGAGAAATTATTGAAGGTCTAGCAACAATCGACGAAAGCGCCATTACAGGAGAAAGCGCTCCAGTAATTCGCGAAGCAGGCGGTGACAAATCTTCGGTTACAGGAGGAACAAAAGTACTGTCTGATAAAATAAAAGTACGAGTAACTTCTGAGCCTGGCGAAAGTTTCTTAGATAAAATGATTGCTTTGGTTGAAGGTGCAAGCCGTCAGAAAACACCAAACGAGATTGCTTTGACTATTTTATTGGCGGCTTTTACTTTAATCTTCATCATTGTCTGCGTTACCTTAAAACCTTTTGCAGATTATGCCAATGCTCCTATTACGATTGCTGCTTTCATTTCACTTTTTGTGTGTCTGATTCCAACTACAATTGGAGGCTTACTTTCAGCTATTGGTATCGCGGGAATGGATAGAGCTTTGCGTGCCAACGTCATTACAAAATCAGGAAAAGCGGTTGAAACTGCCGGAGATATTGATGTTTTGCTTTTGGATAAAACAGGAACAATTACAATCGGAAATAGAAAAGCAACTAATTTCTATCCAACAAAAGGGATTTCTTTTGATGATTTTGTGAAATCGGCTGTATTGAGTTCTCTTGCCGATGACACTCCTGAAGGAAAAAGTATTTTGGAATTAAGTGAAATGATCGATGTAAAAAGTGAATCAAAAGCAAGTGCTTTGAAAAATACTTCTGAAATTTCACATACCATCAAATTTACTGCAGAAACCAGAACTTCCGGTGTAATTTTAAATGACGGTACAAATATCAGAAAAGGTGCTCAGGACGCTGCCAGAAAAATTGCTGAACAAGCTGGGAATACTTTTCCTAAAGATACCGCTGATCAAGTAGTGGCAATTTCATCTAACGGAGGAACACCTTTAGTGGTTATCAAAAACAATGAAATCCAAGGTGTTATCGAACTTCAGGATATCATCAAAACCGGAATGAAAGAACGTTTCGAGCGTTTGCGCAGAATGGGAATCAAAACGGTTATGGTTACGGGAGATAATCCACTGACAGCCAAATTTATTGCCGAAAAAGCGGGTGTGGATGATTTTATTGCTGAAGCTAAACCGGAAGATAAAATGAATTACATCCGAAAAGAACAAGCCGAAGGCCGTCTGGTAGCCATGATGGGTGACGGAACGAACGACGCTCCTGCCCTTGCGCAAGCGAATGTAGGTGTTGCCATGAACAGCGGAACTCAAGCTGCAAAAGAAGCTGGAAACATGGTCGATTTGGATAATGATCCAACGAAACTAATAGAGATCGTAGAAATTGGAAAACAGCTTTTAATGACTCGCGGAACTTTGACTACATTCTCAATTGCCAATGATGTTGCTAAATATTTTGCTATTGTTCCTGCCTTGTTTATTACAGCAATTCCAGCGTTGCAAGGTTTGAATATTATGCATTTGCATAGTCCTGAAAGTGCGATTTTATCGGCTGTTATTTTTAATGCGATTATCATTCCGATCTTGATTCCACTTGCGCTGAAAGGCGTTGATTATCGACCAATTGGAGCGAGTGCTATTCTTAAAAGAAATCTTTTGATTTATGGTTTGGGAGGAATCATTGTTCCTTTTATTGGAATTAAAATTATTGATTTAATTGTTGCAATCTTCATGTAAAAAAAGTTGCTAAGGTACTGAGATATTAAGTTTTTTTTACTTAGCCCCTCAGAGCCTTAGTCCCTTAGAACCTCTAAAAACAAAAAAATGAAAAATATATTCTCACTTATAAAACTTACAGTAGCATTACTATTGTTATTAATCGTTATCTACCCTTTAGCTATTTACGGGATAGGTCAGCTAGCTCCGAATCAAGGAAAAGGAGAAACTATCACCGTTAACGGCAAAGTTGTCGGATATCAAAAAATCGGGCAAAAGTTCGATAAATCAAATTATTTCTGGGGAAGACCTTCCGCTGTAGATTACAACGCTGCGGGAAGTGCCGGAAGCAACAAAGGTCCAAGCAATGCTGATTATCTGGCTTTAGTTCAAAAAAGAATTGATACGCTTTTATTGGTTCATCCTTATTTGAAAAAATCTGATGTTCCGTCTGATATGGTTACAGCTTCTGGAAGCGGTTTAGATCCTAATATTTCTCCACAAGGCGCTTTGATTCAGGTGAAACGAATCGCGAAAGAAAGAAAACTGGATGAAGCTAAAGTAAAAGCTTTGGTGGAATCTAAAATTAATTCGGCTGTTGTTGGGCCTGAAACTGTGAATGTTTTGGAGTTGAATGTAGCTTTGGATCAGCTTCGCTGAATCTCTAAGATGCTAAGGTTCTGAGATACTGAGATTCTAAGTTTTTTCTCCTAACAGGTTTTGGAAACCTGTTAGGTATTATAAACAGAGTAACCACACAGTTTGTCATCCTGAGGAACGAAGGATCACACTCGACACTCCGTCTGCATAATCGCCAATCTTTGTCGAGCTTCTAGTGTGACCCTTCGTTCCTCAGGATGACAAACAGAGCGTGAACTGAAACTTAAAATTAAATACCTACAAGGTTTTGAAAACCTTGCAGGTCACAAAAACGCCTTTTTTACCCCAAATGCCCTAGCCCCGATAGTAGTGGAAATCCTTTTACTTTTTTCTTTAAAAAGTAAAAGATTGAAACGGATAGCGGGATTAGCTACTAAAAAATCTACTAAATAAATAATTGAATACCACAAAAATGAAAAAATTAATACTTACCGCTTTAATCGCTTTTGGTTATAGCAATTTACACGCACAGTCAGCATCTAAAAGTCCGTTTACGTTTTCAGGATATGTAGACGTTTATTATAGTTATGATTTTGGGAAACTAGAAAATCATACAAAACCGAGTTTTTTTTATAATTATAATCGAAGTAATGAAGTGAACCTGAATTTGGGTTTAGCGAAAGTGAATTATTCGAAAGAAAATCTTCGAGCGAATTTAGCCTTAATGGCGGGAACTTACGCACAATATAATATGTCGGCTGAACAGGATTTACTGCAGAATGTCTATGAAGCAAATGTTGGCGTAAAGATTTCGCAAAAACATGATTTATGGATTGATGCGGGAATTATGCCTTCGCATATTGGTTTTGAAAGTGCGATTGGAAAAGATTGCGCCAATTTAACCCGAAGTATTTTAGCGGAGAACTCGCCTTATTATGAAGCGGGAATAAAAATTGGTTATACTTCTGATTCTGGAAAATGGTATTTGGCCACAATGTATTTGAACGGCTGGCAGAGAATTCAGAAAATTGATGGGAATCAAACCCCTGCTTTTGGAACGCAAGTTACGTACAAGCCATCTGATCGGGTTGTTTTGAATTGGAGTACTTATGTTGGAAACGAACAGCCTGATATTGATAAAAAGTGGCGTTACTTCAATAATTTTTACGGGCAGTTTAAAGTAGCTGAAAAAGTGAATCTGACAACTGGTTTTGATATTGGTTCTCAGCAATCGTCTAAAAACAGTAGCAAATATGACACTTGGTTCTCTCCTGTTTTGATTCTGCAATACAAACCAACAGATAAAATTCAGCTTGCAGCACGTGGTGAATATTACAGCGACGAAAAAGGTGTAATCATCACAACAGAAACTCCAAACGGATTCAAAACTTACGGTTTTTCAGCTAACTTTGATTACTTAGTTACTGATAATGTAATGTTTAGAATTGAAGCCAGAAATCTATCAAGTAAAGATGAAATTTTTACAAAAAACAATCAGCCAACGGATACGAATACGTTTGTAACAACTTCGCTGGCAATTAGTTTCTAGAAAATATTTTTTGCCACAGATTACACAGATTAAAAGGATTTTTCTTTGTGCTAATTTATTCGCCACAAATTCACGAATTATTTCAAATAAAAATTCGTGAATTCGTGGCTAAAAAAAACTTTGTGACTTAGCGCCTTCGTGGCAAAACAAAAAAATGGAAAACGAAAACAACGCACAGCATTTTCTGGATTTGATTCAGAAATCACGAAAAGGGAAATTTAAAATCTACATTGGAATGAGTGCCGGTGTGGGCAAAACTTTTCGTATGCTTCAGGAAGCGCATTCGTTATTGAAAAACGGAATTGATGTAAAAATCGGCTACATCGAAACGCACATGCGAAAGGAAACGCATGAACTTTTGGCTGGTCTTCCGATAATTCCGAGACGGACGATTTTTTATAAGGGAAAAGAATTAGAAGAGCTCGATGTGCAGGCGATTATCAATTTACGCCCAGAAGTTGTTATTGTTGATGAATTGGCGCATACCAATGTTGAGGGAAGCAAAAACGAAAAACGCTGGCAGGATGTTTTAGAAATTTTGGAAGCGGGAATTAATGTGATTTCGGCGGTTAATATTCAGCATATCGAGAGTTTAAATGAAGATGTAAAACGGATTACGAATATTGATGTTCAGGAACGAATTCCTGATAATGTTCTTCGATTGGCAGATGAAGTCGTGAATATCGATTTGACGTCAGAAGATTTGATTGCGCGTTTGAAAGAAGGAAAAATTTATACGGCAGATAAAATTCAGACGGCTTTAGCGAACTTTTTTAAATCGGAACAAATTTTACAGCTTCGCGAATTGGCTTTGAAAGAAGTAGCGAGTCAGGTCGTTCGAAAAGTAGAAAGTGAAGTTCCGAATCTGCATGCTTTACGACACGAAAAATTGTTGGCCTGCATTAGCAGTAACGAAAAAACAGCCAAAATTATAATTAGAAAAGCGGCGCGATTGGCGAGTTATTACAATGGATCTTGGTATGTTTTGTATGTCGAAACGCCAAAAGAAAGCAGTAATCGAATTGCACTTGACAAACAAAGACATTTAATTAATAACTTTAAACTCGCTGTACAATTGGGCGCAGAAGTTATTAAATTGGAAAATTCAAATATTACGGATGCTATTTTGAAAACGGTAGAAGAAAAACAAATTACAACGGTATGCATCGGGAAACCGCATTTTAATTTGTTTAAAGTAATTTTGTCTACAACAATTTTCAGGCGTTTGCTGAACAAATTGTCTCTGTCAAATGTTGATCTTGTAATATTATCGTGAAATGTTTTATGTGAGATGTAAGAGGTTGCTATTCATTTCACATTTTACAAATAGCATTTTACATAAAAAATAAAATATGAGAATTAAAACCAAATTGAATCTGGGTGTTGGATTGTTATTTTTAATGATCATTATACTTTCGCTGGTTAGCGGATATTCTGTTTTTTTGATCAAAGCAGATACAGAGAATATTCTGAAAGCAAATTATAATACGCTGGAATATTCCCGAAATATGATTTTGTCTTTGGATGAAATTAAAATGAATGACGACAATAAGATTCATGTTTTCAAGGAATATCTTGAAAAACAAACGCAAAATGTTACCGAACCAGGAGAAAAAGAAGCTACGGCGAATCTTGAAAAAAACTTCGCTCTTTTAGAAAAAAATGGTTCAAATGAGAGATTAAAAGCACAGATCAGACAGGATATTTTTGCTATTATGAAGCTGAATCTCGATGCCATAAAGCAGAAAAGCGACATTGCCAAACATACTGCCGAAAATGCCAATTTATGGATCGCCATTGTGGGAACTTTATGCTTTTTAATTGCTTTTAATTTGCTGGTTAATCTGCCGAATAATATTGCAAATCCTATAAAAGAATTGACGCTGAGTATCAAGGAAATTGCAAATAAAAATTATTCTGAAAGAGTTCATTTTACGAGTCACAGCGAGTTTGGCGATTTGGCAAAATCGTTTAACACGATGGCGCAGAAACTGCAGGAATATAACGACAGCAATTTGTACAAACTCTTTTTTGAAAAGAAACGTCTCGAAACGCTTATCAATAATATGAATGATCCGATTATTGGTTTGGATAATGAAGGAATTGTTTTGTTTGTGAATGATGAAGCACTGAAAATTATTGGTTTAAAATCGGAAGATATTATTGGAAAGCCGGCATCTGAATTAGCTGTTTCTAATGATTTGATGCGTTCTTTGATTTTGAAAGAAAGTGAAACTCCGAAAAAACAGCCTCTCAAAATTTTTGCTCACGGAAAAGAAAGTTATTTCGAAAAAGAGATTCACAATATTACGATAACACCAACTGGCGAAGAAAAAGAAATTAATATTGGTGATGTGATTATTTTGCGAAATATTACGCTTTTTAAAGAATTGGATTTTGCTAAAACCAATTTTATTGCCACCGTTTCGCACGAATTAAAAACTCCGATTGCGTCTATAAAATTAAGTCTCCAATTGCTTGAAAATGCCAAAACAGGCGATATGAACGACGATCAGAAACAATTGGTTGAAAGCATAAAAGATGACAGTCAGCGACTGTTGAAAATTACAGGCGAATTGCTGAATTTATCACAATTGGAAACTGGAAATATTCAGCTGAATATTGGCAAAAGCAATCCGCACGAAATTGTAAAATATGCTGTAGAAGCTGTAAAAGTTCAAGCCGATCAAAAACAGATTCAGTTGGTTGTTGATGCCGATGAAAATCTCAAAAACGTAAAAGCCGATGCCGAAAAAACAGGCTGGGTTTTGATTAATTATTTATCGAATGCAATTCGCTATTCTTCGGAAAAAAGTACAATTCTCATTAAACTAAAAGAAGAAAATAATCAGATGGTTTTTCAGGTTATCGACACTGGAAAAGGAATTGACACAAGATATAAAGACAGGGTTTTTGATAAATATTTTCAAGTTCCAGGAAGTCAGAAATCGGGAACAGGACTAGGTTTGGCTATTAGTAAAGAATTTATTGAAGCTCAAAATGGAAGTGTTGGAGTTGAAAGTAATTTGGGATTGGGAAGTACGTTTTGGTTTTCGTTAAAAGTATAAATGATTTAACTGTATTTTGAAAATAAATCTTTAATTTTGAGTATTAAAAAGAATTTGATATGGACATGACAGCGCAAATAAAAGAAAATTTAATCTCAAGAATTAGAGATTCTAAAGACATGAACTTTTTAAAAGCACTTCAAACTATTTTTGATTCTTCTGAACAATCTTTATACGAATTAAATCTTGAACAGCAATCTTCTATTGAAACAAGCAGAAGTCAAATAAAAAATGGCGAGTTTCATAAAAATGAAGATGTAATTTCAGAAATGAGAGAATGGCTAAAAAAGAAATAATCTGGTCTGATCTTGCTAAACTTGAATTTTCTAATGTTCTTGAGTTTTATGTTTTCAAGAATGGAAATTCTGCTTACAGCTTAAAAATTCTTGAAGAGGTTGAAGATTTATTAGAAACTCTTTCTAATAATGAGTTTATAGGAAGACTTACTTTCAATAAAATCACTCGTGTTATTCCAATGAAAATCTACTTAATTTTTTATGAGATTAATAACAATCAAATAGAAATATTATCTTTTTGGGACAATCGTCAAAATCCTGAAAAAAGGAAAATAAAATAAGACTTCTATTTAGCCAATCTTAATACAATTACCCTATTTAAAACCAATAAATTAAAGTTCGCTTAAGGTTCAATTAAGAGAAAAATACCAGCTTGAAACATTCGTTACTATTGTAAATATAACTGCAAAAACAATGTTCCGCAAAACGATTTTCCTTGTATTTCTATTCGAATTATTTTCTGTGAATGCACAGCAAAATGATTCGATTGCAAAAATTGACAGTACATCCAATCATTTAAAATTCAATTACAAACAATTAATAATTCCATCTGTTTTAATTGGTTATGGTGTTATTGGTCTAGAAAGTGATCAGCTTCTGAGTTTCAACTCTCAAATTAAAAAAGAAGTAACTGAAGATATTGACGAAAAAATCACAATTGACGATTTCTCTCAATATGTACCTGCCGCATCTGTTTATGCGTTGAATGCTTTTGGCGTAAAAGGCAAAAATAATATGCGTGATCGTTCGGTCATATTGGTGACTTCGTATGCGATTATGGCGACAACAGTTTTGGGATTAAAATCGATTTCACATGTAGAAAGACCTGACGGAAGTTCGAATAACTCGTTCCCTTCTGGACATACTGCAACGGCATTTATGGGCGCCGAATTTTTATATCAAGAATATAAAGACAAATCCATTTGGTACGGAATTGCAGGTTATGCCGTAGCTACAGGAACGGGATTATTTAGAATTTATAACAATCGCCATTGGCTGACAGATGTTGCTGCTGGAGCGGGAATCGGGATTTTAAGTACCAAAATTGCGTATTGGATTAATCCGTATATCACAAAAAAATTATTTAAGTCAGATTCTGAAAACAAATCGACTTCTATGATTATGCCTTTTTATAATGGACAGCAATATGGGTTGAGTTTTGCGAAGGTCTTTTAGATTTTTTTTGCCACGAAGGCACTAAGACACAAATTTTTTTTAGTTTTTTTGAATAGCTTTGTGTCTTGGCGCCTTTGCGGCAAAACTTTTTTTATGTATTCGAAGTATTATTCTTAATCTCTCGAACTTCACGTTTCAATTCTAAAAGCAAATCTTTCATCGCTCCAGTTTCCGTTGTTTCTTGTTTTTTATCCGAACGTCCGATGTTACATTCGTATTCCCAAATTTCCAAAATTTCAGAAGCTTTCACTTCATAATTTGGATAAAAACTGTTATCAGATTCTAAAACCAAACTATTCTTTTTATTTTTATTGAGACGTTTATACACTATTCCTTCATTCTTAGTAATCAAAATATAGGTTTTGCCATCCATAACCTCTCCCAACTTTTCCACATAACGGCCAATAATAATGGAACCATCTTCGTGTGGAGGCATTGAATCGCCTTCAACGGGAAATCCGCGGTGTTTTCCAGGACCTAAAAATGGAAGTGTAATCTGCTGTAAACTTTCAATATATTCTGGATCGGCATATCCGTTTAGATAACCTGCTTTTGCTTTTTGAGATACAATTTCGATATAATTTTCTCCAAAACTATCCACCTGAATTGGTAAAATGAGTCGATTGCCTTCTAGTTGTATCAAATTTTGCACATCAATTTTACGGATATCGACAGATAATATCAAGTCAATACTCATATGAAAATATAATGCAATCTTCTTTAGGATATCATACGGTGCTTCTGAAGTTCCGTCTTCGTATTTCACGTATCTTCCTCTGGTAATGCTAAGGTTTTCAGCTAATTTCTCCTGTGATATTTTATGCTTAACCCTTAACGCTCTGATGTTGTCTGAAAATAAGGACATAATTAATTTGTTATAATTTGGAACAGCAAATATACTAAAAATTGTTACCACCTGTACTAATTTTGTTTCATACAAAAACAAAAGGAAAAATGGCACGGGCAATTGTACATATGGATCTGGATACCTTTTTTGTATCCTGCGAAAGACGCACTAACTCTGAACTTAACGGAATTCCGCTTATTGTAGGAGGAGGAGACCGTGGTGTTGTAGCTTCTTGTTCTTATGAAGCTCGCAAATTTGGAGTCCGTTCTGCTATGCCGATTCGTATGGCTTTGAAACTTTGCCCAGATGCAAAAGTCATGAAAGGAGACATGGAATTGTATTCGCAATTATCTCATGATGTTACTGAAATTCTTCAAGAAAAAGCACCCGTTTTAGAAAAAGCGAGTATCGATGAATTTTATATGGACATTACCGGAATGGATAAATTTCACGGAAGTTATAAATGGACAAATGAATTGGCGCAGAAAGTCATTAAAGAAACCGGACTGCCAATTAGTTTTTCTTTATCTATTAATAAAACTGTTTCTAAAATTGCGACTGGAGAAGGCAAACCGACGGGAAATCTTGAAATCCCAGAACAAGGCGTACAGGATTTTTTAAATCCGCTTTCGATTCAGAAAATACCAATGGTTGGTCCTGTTACTTTTCAGCTTTTATCCAGAATCGGTGTTCGTAAAATTCAAACTTTAGCCGAAATGCCTGCTGAAGTTTTACAGCAAATGATTGGCAAAAATGGCTTGGAACTTTGGAAAAAAGCACACGGAATTGACCACACACCTGTTGAACCTTATACCGAAAGAAAATCAATTTCTACAGAAACGACTTTTTCACAAGACACGATTGATCTTGCAAAACTTAGAAGAATATTATTAGGAATGGTCGAAAAACTGGCTTTTCAACTTCGTGCCGAACAATGGCTAACCTCAACGGTGACAGTAAAGATACGTTATGCCAATTTTGATACCGAAACAAAACAATGCCGAGTAGCTTATACTTCAGCCGATCATGTTTTAACCAAAAATGTAATAGAGCTTTTTGAAAAAGTCTATCAGCGTCGTATGCGTCTGCGCCTAATTGGCGTTCGCTTTAGCGGATTAGTTAGAGGAACTTATCAAATTGATCTTTTTGAAGATACTCAGGAAATGCTTTCTCTATATGAGGCAATGGATAAAATGAAAAAACGCTATGGCTTTGATGCCGTAATGCGTTGCGCAGGAGCTCATTTTAAGCCAAATACTAAAGACGAAATTTTAAAACGTATCAAATAATCATGTATCTGAATTGTCATTCTTATCATTCTCTGCGCTACGGCACAATTCCACTTAAAGAATTGATTGACGAAGCTGTTTCGTGCGGTATAAATGCAATGGCATTAACAGATATTAATACCGTTACCGGAATTTACGATTTTATAAAAGCGTGTCACGAAAAAGAAATTAAACCTTTGGTTGGAATGGAATTTCGATTCCATCATGAATTCCGATATATTGGTTTGGCGAAAAATGCAGAAGGCTTAGCAGAAATGAATATTTTTTTAACTGATCATAATTTCAGTGGAGAAACACTGCCATTGCGTGCTCCAAAATTCAAATCGGTTTTTGTGATTTATACTTTAGAAAATGCTCCCGAAACACTTCATGAAAATGAATTTATCGGAGTTCGTCCTGAAGAAGTTTCTGGTCTTCTGACTTCAAAACATAAAACTAAAATCTCCAAAATGGTGATTTTACAGCCTGTAACTTTTAGAACCAAAACAGAATACAACCTGCATAAAATTCTTCGTGCTATTGATACAAATATTATTTTATCTAAACTCACAGAATCTGATTATTGCAAAATTTCTGATGTCATGCAGCCTCTAGAATCTCTTTTGCCTTTTTATGAAAAATATCCTGAAATTATAATCAACACACAGAAAATCATTGATGCTTGTAATTTTGAATATGATTTTAAAAGTCCTAAAAACAAAAAATTTTATACCGAAAGCCGTCAGGAAGATTTAGAAAAACTAACCGAATTAGCTTGGGAAGGATTTGAAAAAAGATACGGAAACGCAAATCTGGAGGCACAAAAACGTGTAGAAAAAGAATTAAAAGTTATTGATGAATTAGAATTCAGCGGTTATTTTTTAATTACTTGGGATATTATTCAGTACAGCAACAGTCAAGGATTTATGCACATTGGACGTGGCAGTGGTGCCAACAGTATAATTGCATACTGCCTCGGAATTACCGATATCTGCCCGATCGAATTAGACTTATATTTTGAACGTTTTTTAAATCTAAACCGTAAAACTCCGCCAGATTTTGACATCGATTGGAGCTGGCAAGAACGCAATATAATTTTAGAATATATCTTCGAGAAATACGGCAAAAATCATGTTGCTTTTTGCGGGACGAATGTAGAATTCAAATATCGATCTATTTTCAGAGAAGTCGGTAAAGTTTTTGGACTTCCAAAAGAAGAACTCGATATGTTGGCTAAAAATCCAATGGCTTTACATGAAACCAATAAGATTGTAAAAATGGTTCAGCAATATGGAATGTTGCTTGAAAAATATCCAAATCAACGCAGTATGCATGCGTGTGGAATTCTAATTTCTGAAGAACCAATTACCAATTACACGCCTTTGGAAATGCCTCCAAAAGGTTTTCCAATCGTATTATTTGATATGCACATTGCAGAAGAAATTGGTTTTGAAAAATTCGATATTCTGAGTCAGCGCGGTATCGGGCATATTGATGACAGTGTAAAACTGATTGAAAAAAATCGAGGTATAAAAGTTAATATTCGTGATACTTCCCTTTCTAAAGACGAAGCAGTTTGCAATTCTTATCTAGCAAAAGGACATACAATTGGCTGTTTTTATATTGAAAGTCCTGCGATGCGTGGCCTATTGCGTCGATTGAATTGCGACAATTATAAAATTCTTGTTGCTGCATCGTCTATTATTCGTCCTGGCGTTGCACAATCGGGAATGATGAAAGAGTATATTTTTCGTCATAATAACCCAACCCAGTTTGAATATTTTCATGAAGTTTTCAGAGAACATCTTGGTGAAACTTATGGAATTATGGTATATCAGGAAGATGTAATTAAAATTGCCCAACATTACGGCGGACTTCCTGCTCCTGACGGAGATATTCTGCGTCGCGCCATGTCTGGAAAAGGAAGATCCCTAGAAGCTTTACAAAAAGTAAAAGATAATTTCTTCGCGAGTTGTGCTCAAAAAGGTCATCCGTTAGAATTAAGTCAGGAAATTTATCGCCAAATTGAATCTTTTGCAGGCTATTCCTTCTGTAAAGCCCATTCAGCTTCCTATGCTGTTGAAAGTTATCAGAGTTTGTATTTGAAAGTAAATTACCCTGTTGAGTTTATGACTGCAGTAATTAACAATCAGGGCGGATTTTACAGAACCGAAGTTTATGTACACGAAGCTCGTATGTCTGGTGGAACGATTCATAATCCTTGTGTGAATAAAAGTGAATATCAGACCACTTTATACGGAACTGATATTTATCTCGGCTTTATGCACATTCAGAGTCTGGAATCGAAAACGGCACATTTAATTGAAGAAAACCGAAATAAAAATGGCAACTATATTTCGTTAGAAGACTTCATCAATCGTATTCCAATAGGTATTGAAAATATTAAAACTCTAATTTTTATCGGTGCTTTTCGTTTTACAGGAAAAACTAAAAATCAGCTTTTGGTAATTGCAAGTTTGCTCTTGAACAATTTTAAACCTGAAAACAGCAACTTAAAACTTTTGCAGGAACCAGTTAAAGAATATAAACTGCCTGTTTTGGAACGTTCTGTTTTTGAAGATGCCTTTGACGAAATAGAATTGCTGAGTTTTCCTATTTCTTGTACTGTTTTTGATATTTTACAGACCAAATATCGCGGTGATGTTATGGCGAAAAATTTAGTAAAACATCATAAAAAACAAGTAAAAATGCTAGCGTATTTAATCTCCAGAAAACACGTTCCAACAAAAAGAGGGGCTATGTATTTTGGGACTTGGATAGATCATGAAGGAACTTATTTTGATACGGCACATTTCCCAGATAGTCTCGAAAAATACCCTTTTCAGGGTGGAGGATGTTATTTATTGTTAGGAAATGTAGAAGTCGATTATCATTTTCCAACTATCACAATTATTAAGATGGCAAAAATGCCGTTCATTCCAGATCCGCGTTATATGGATTCGAAAGATCAATACAGAACACAAAATCAAATTAAAGAAGATATAAGCCTTACTCATAGAAAACCTTATCCGCAAGGTCATGAGATTAATCTACCCAGACACCGAATGAAATTTTAGTCATTAGTCACAGTCTTCATTATTCAAGTAAATATCGAACAATGGAACTGAAACTGAGAACTGAGAACTGAAAAAATAACCACAGAAGAACTTACGTTATATAAAGATGAAAAATACGGAATATGCTATAGTCGATATTGAAACCACAGGCGGAAATGCCAGTGGCAGCCGCATTACAGAAATTGCGATCATTATTCATGATGGTAAAAATGTGTTGGATCGTTATGAAACACTTGTAAATCCTGAGCAGGACATTCCTCCTTCTATTTTTGGATTAACAGGAATTAATAACGAAATGGTGGCCAATGCTCCAATTTTTGATGATATTTCAGAGAAAGTATTAGAAATGCTGACAGATAGAATTTTCGTCGCGCATAATGTCAACTTTGATTATTCATTCGTCCATCATCAACTAGAGCAAGCTGGTTTTAAATGGTCTGCAAAAAAACTTTGTACGGTTCGCGCAGCTAGAAAAATTAAACCTGGATTAGGTTCTTACAGTTTAGGAAATCTTTGCAATTCTTTAAATATTTCGCTAGAAAACAGGCACCGCGCTGGTGGAGATGCTGATGCTACTGCTCTGCTTTTTTCACTTTTGCTGGAATGGGACGATGCTGGAGAAATCGATAAAATGATCAAGAAAACAGCGCAAGATCAACGTTTGCCTCCAAATTTACCACAAGAAGATTTTAATAACTTGCCTGACAAACCAGGAGTCTATTATTTTTATAATCAGGCAAAAAAGGTGATTTATGTTGGAAAAGCCATCAACCTGAAAAAAAGGGTTACTTCTCATTTTACAGGAAATAATATCAATCCGCAAAGACAGCATTTTCTGAGAGATATTCACGGAATTTCTTTCGAAATATGTGCAACCGAACTCATGGCACTTCTTTTAGAATGTACCGAAATCAAAAAACTTTGGCCTACTTATAACAGAGCTTTAAAACGTTTTGAAGCCAAATATGGCATTTATCAATATGAAGCTCGAAACGGCTATAAATATTTGGCAGTTGGTAAATTGAGTAAATTTCAGACTTGCATTCATGAATTTAATAGTCAATACGATGGCATTAATTTATTACGAAGTCTAGCCGAACATTTTGAAATCGATCATCGTTTTTGCAAATATACAAGACCAGAAGAAGGCGATTTTTTCCAAAATAATGACACAAAAGCTTTGCCAGACGTTTCATTTCATAACGAACAAGTTGACAATGCTATTGAATTTTTATTGAATAACAGACCAAGTTTTGCCATTATAGACAAAGGACGTTCTACAGATGAAAGAAGCTGTATTTGGATCGAAAATGGTCATTTTCATGGAATGGGCTACATTCCGAGAGATGTTGCCATCAACGATTCTGATGAAGTCAAAAATTATGTTACGCCTTATAAAAGCAATCAATATATTGAGCAGTTAATTTTTGCTTACGCAGAAAAACATCCGAGAAAAATATTCTTTAACAAACAACTTTTCATTTCCTAAACCAATAAAAAATAGAGCTGTAAAACTAAAATCTGAATTATGACACTATTTAGCGACACCGAATTATTCACCACAGGTTTGGGAGGAAAAAAAATATTTGACATTCCAGATTCTGAATTGATCTTAATTGATAATTTTTTCACCAAAGAAGAATCTGATGTTTTTTATGAAAGAATACTTCGTAAAACGAAATGGAGAGAGTATGAAATGGAAATTTACGATAAAACCTATACCGTTCCTCGAATGATTTCTTGGTATGAAGATAAAGATAATCCCGGCGCAGATCCAAACGGACCAGATTGGACTTATGAATTGTTAAAAATTAGAGGCCGTGTAGAAAAAGAAACACAGCTTGATTTTAATACTGTTTTACTCAATTTATACCGAGACGGAAATGATGGCGTAGGCTGGCATAGTGACAAAGAACATAATACAGGACCAAATCCTATTATAGCTTCAGTCACTTTTGGCGAAACGAGAATGTTTAAACTTCGTCATAAATTCAGAAAAGAAATCCCGCCAATTGAGATTCCGCTGCATCATGGATCCTTTTTATTGATGGCTGGAACTACTAATAGTTTTTGGCAACATCAAGTTCCAAAAACAGCTCGCGATGTTTTACCAAGGATCAATCTTACCTTTAGGAGAACCAATCGAAATCTTTGATTTTTATAGAATTAATTCGCCTAAAAAAGATTTTTACAATCTAAAAACAGTAAGATATTACTTCTTTAAAAAGTTAAAACATGCACTGTATGAACGTTTTATTAGGCAAAACCTATCTTTTTTACTATTTTTGCAACCTTTTTTTAAATACACACCACGATGGCCTATTCGAACAATGATTTATCGCGTTTCTTAGATGCGCAAAACAAACTTTATCTTACTGCTCTTTCTGAAATCGGAAAAGGGAAGAAAGAAACACACTGGATGTGGTTCATTTTTCCGCAAATTATCGGTTTAGGAAAAAGTGATACAGCAAATCTTTATGCCATTAATGATTTAAAAGAAGCTTCTGAGTATTTGGAACACCCAATCTTAGGAAAACATTTAATTGAAATCTCAGAATTGCTTTTAACTTTTAAAATGAAATCGGCTGATGGTATTTTTGGAGATTTAGATGCTCGAAAATTACGCTCTTGCATGACTTTGTTTTCTTTGGTAGAAAATGCAAATCCGATATTTCAGGAAGTTTTGGAAGCTTTCTTCTCAGGAGAAACAGATCCATTAACACTGTCTATTATTAATTCAACTATAAAATCACCCGCTGAAGCTGCTGTTTTATAGCAAATTCATTGTGATTGTTTACATCAAAAGACACTGCTTCATTGTAGTGTCTTTTTTTATTAATGAATCTCTAAATCAAATCATTCATTTTAAAAGAATTAGCCTTAACTTGCATATTCAACCTCAAAGCTAAACCAAATCATGAATGAAAAAATCAAAACATTACAAATTATTCATCTTGCCATTTGCGCAGGAACCATTATCGCATATTATATTGTAGGCGATATCACGTCAGAGACGCTTCATATTCCTACTATTGACTCGTCTTCGATTGTATATCTTGCTATTCCAGTTTTAGCCTTTGTTTTAAGCAGTGTATTATTTAAAATGCAATTAAAGCAAATTGATCCAAAATTAAAACTCGAAAATAAATTGCCTATTTATCAAGCAGCTTCAATTATGCGATGGGCAGTTCTTGAAGGCGCAGCTTTCATAATTCTTTTCGTAAAACCTGATTTCATACTATTTGGAATATTACTTATTATATATTTGATTTTCCTTAGACCTACCGAAGAAAGAATTAATAATGATTTGTCGGGTCTTTAAAATTATAAAAGACTGGAATTTTTCAATAAAAAAAGCGTCTTAAATTATAAGACGCTTTTTATTTTTAGCTTTTAAACTTGAAACAAAACTTACTCTCCTTTCGGTTTTGTTAAGTAATAAACTGGAATTCCCGCAACCATAATTAACACTCCCCATCCACAAGTTGAGAATTTTGTTATGAATAATGATATACAAATTGCTGCTGCAATAACAATATACAGCATTGGCAAAAATGGATATCCAAATGCTTTATAAGGTCTTTCTACATCTGGCATTTTTCTTCTTAAAATAAAGATTCCGTAGATTGTTAGAATGTAAAAAATCAAAACTATGATGATTACGAAATCTAATAAATCGCCATATTTCCCAGTCAAACACAAAGCCGAAGCCCAAATACATTGTGCCCAAAGCGCCCAAGCAGGCACACTTGAACTATTTAAAACAGCTGCTTTTTTGAAGAACAAACCATCTTTTGCCATTGTATAATAAACTCTTGCTCCCGCCATGATTAATCCGTTGTTGCAGGCAAAAGTCGAAATCATAATCATAATTGCGATAATCAGCGCTCCAATATTTCCAAAAATATAATCTGAAGCCACAACCGCAACTCTATCAAATTTTGCTGTAGCGATTTCGTCAAACGGAATTACAGCCAAATACATAATATTTGTCAAAACATAAATAATCGTCACAATAAAAGTTCCTAGAAACAAACTGAAACCAACATTACGTTTTGGATTTTTAATTTCTCCTGCAATAAAAGTCACTCCATTCCAAGCATCACTCGAAAATAAAGAACCTACCATTGCAGCAGATATTCCAGAAATCAAAGCTGTTCCGCCAATTGGCAGCCACGAACCGCTATCTTTATCAAATGTACGTGTAGTCCATCCGTCTGCCCAGTTTGCATCCCAAACAGAAGCTTTCGCAGCTAGCGTTAATCCGAAAACAATTAATCCTAATAAGGATAAAATTTTAATGATTGTTAAAACGGTTTGCAGAATTTTACCGTTTTTCACCCCTCTACTATTAATAAAAGTCAGTACAATAATTGTAAAAATCGAAACGAGTTGCGCCGCATTAAGTTTAAAAGCACCTAATTCAAACAGAATATTTTCGTCGCTTAAAGGTTCGTACAAATAAGCTGCGAACTTAGAAAAAGCCACTCCCACAGCCGCAATTGTACCCGTTTGAATAACTGCGAAAAAACTCCAGCCGTACAAAAAGGCAATCAATTTGTTATAGGCTTCTTTCAAATAAACATATTGTCCGCCCGCTTTTGGGAACATGGCACTCAATTCGCCATAACTTACTGCCGCAATAATCGTAATTAATCCAGACAAAAGCCAGATCAAAGTAAGCCATCCTGCTGAACCAACTTGTCTGGCGATATCGGCACTTACAATAAATATCCCAGATCCTATCATAGACCCAACCACAAGCATGGTTCCGTCTAAGAGTCCTAGTTCTCTTTTAAAATTTTCTTGGTCGTTTTCTTGCATTTTTATTGGTTTAGGTTGGTTAAAGATATACTTTTTTTGGAAATGCGAATCTTCAAATTCTAAATTCCGATAATTCTTTAATAAAATTTAGTAGAACAAAACCTGATCACTTTTTAGAAGGTTATTTGCTTCTATCTCTTACGTATACAATGGCAACAAGACAAAAAAGTTTTTCTATATTTAACCATTAAAACCAACTAATATGAACCAGAAAATAATTTTCAGATTATTAATTTTTATTACCATTTCCTTCATCATTTATCTATTACAAAACAGTTTCAAACAGCATAAAATTCAGAAAGCTAATAAAGATATTGAAGAATTTTATACTCAATTAGACGGACGTTATATTGGTGATTATATGCAAATTCAAAGAGATTTACAGCAATTATTTTTAAATCATGAATTAACCGAGAGTCAAAAGAAAAGGCTCTTATTTACTCAAGATAGTTTGAGAATAGAATTTGGAAAATCAATTCAAAAGAAATAAAAATTGAAAAATATAGAGGTATTAATCAACAAAATTGCTCAAGACAAAATAGACTTTCATCTTGGAATACCTCTTTTGTTGGTAAACGATTATAGTTTTAAAGAACTTTTTACAACTTTACACAATTACATTATTAATTCTATCCCAAACAAAACAGACTATAATACCGAAGCTTATCAAAGAGCTATAAATACAATTCCATTAAAACAGACTTATACACCAATTGTCATTCTAAAAAATTTTTCTACAAAAATTGCTTTTAATAAACTGGCTTCACTTCCAGAAAGCGAAAACGACAAAACAGTAATCTGTTTACTTTGGATTTTTAAAATCGTAGATACTGAAAGAAGGAATACAGAGTGTAAAAATGGTTGCGGACACTTTTGGCACAACCTTGATTAAAAATAAAATTTTATAAAATACTTAAAAACTGCAACTCTTTGAACTTGTAGTTTTTTTTTATACAAAATTAGCGTTTTACGTTTTCCCGTAAACTTATACAATTTCTACTATTTATATTTGATCAACTAATCAAGAAAAAACCAAAGATAAACAACCAATTTATGGAAATCCCTAACCAAGATTCTTTAGAAATTTCAAATCAGATTTACAATTATGCCGCAGACTTAATGTTAAACGAGCAGAAATCAGCTTCCGAAGCAAAAAACGTATTGATCGCACTAGGATTAAGCTCTGAAAATGCAACACTTGTTGTTGAAAATATAGAAGATCAAATACAAGAAGCACATAATTCAAAGGCTAGAAAAGATATGATTTATGGTGCATTATGGTTTGCTGGCGGAACTATTTTAACTCTTTTAAATATTGGATTCATTTTTTGGGGAGCAATATTATTTGGAGGCATCCAATTTTTTAGAGGTCTGATAAATTTAAATTCTTAACTTTAAGATTAGAATTAAAAACAATATTATGACTTGGGATCCTAAAAAATATAATGAATTTAAAACAGAACGTTCTAAACCTTTTGATGATCTTACAAGTCATATTATTGATAAGCAAAATCTAAAAGTTATCGATTTAGGCTGCGGAACAGGCGAATTAACTAAAAAATTATTCGATAAACTTACCAATCCAATTGTTCTTGGTATTGATAATTCAGCAGAAATGCTGGCTAAAACAACAAGCCATGAAAATCTTGAATTTAGAGAAAAATCTATTTTAGAACAAGTTAAAGATGAGACAAAATGGGATTTAATTTTCTCCAATGCTGCATTGCAATGGATTGATAATCATTATGAGCTTTTTCCGAAAATTATTTCCCGTATTAATCCTGGAGGACAACTTGCTGTTCAAATGCCTCAACAGAATGAAAATATTCTCAACAAAATGCTTTTTCAATTAGTTCAAGAAGAGCCTTTTGCTTCTTATCTTAAAAATTGGACGCGCCCTTCTCCTGTACTGACTTTGGATGAATATGCTAAAATTCTTTTCGAAAATGGCGGTAAAGATTTAGTTCTTTATGAGAAAGTATACCCTTTAATTTCGACGAAAAAAGATGATTTTTTTGATTTTATTTCTGGCTCAGCTTTAACGGTTTATCAAGAGCGTTTAAAAGAAAAAGAATTTGAAGAATTA
Organism: Flavobacterium sp. SH_e; assembly: GCF_025717045.1. GTDB lineage: Bacteria > Bacteroidota > Bacteroidia > Flavobacteriales > Flavobacteriaceae > Flavobacterium. The sequence goes on along the minus strand of NZ_JAOVZN010000006.1, from coordinate 1,371,943 downwards.
GCAACTGAATTCAAAAAGAGAATAGACACTTATTTTCCTACTGTTCCATCAATCTATGCCTTTAGAAGATTGCTTATTTATGCTAAATTTTAATTTTAAAAAACGCTTTTATTCTACAACTTTCTTTTAAGAAACAAATTCTAAAAATATTTAAATACTTAAACAAAAGGATTATTTTTTCATTTTGTTTAAACGAATATATTTTAGACTTTTTACTACTAAAAATTGAATAAACAAAGAACAATTCGAAATGACAAAATGATTTTCTCCTTCAAAATAAAACAAACAAAACTCTGATTAACAAAAAATTAAACAAAAATAATTATTTACAGAATATTTTTATTCTTAGAATATAATTTTTAGAAAAAGCATAAGATAAATTTTACTATATTTGAAAGAACCAATCTAATCGTATTCATAAATAGCAAATTATATTAACAAGTGTTTAATGTAAAATATTAAAATTCTCTCCCCAAAGATTATTTGTAATTACAAAAAGCACGCAAAAAGGCACTTTATTATTAACCTACTAATTTTAAGTTTATGTCTAAGTTGCAAGCATTAAAAAACTTTCGGTTCCCAAATGTTTTCATTCTTATTTTAATAGTTTTTATTTCATGCGCATTGCTTATCTGCATCAATTTTTTCACCATTAAAATCTTATCTGCTAATAGAGCTTATGTAAATGGAGAATCACATTATTCCAAAGGACAAAAAGATGCATCGTTGCATCTTATTAATTATCTCTATACTAAAAATCCAATTCAATGGAAATTGTATTTAGAAGAATTAAAAGTTCCGCAAGGAGATGGCACTGCAAGAATTACGCTTTTAAAAGCTGGAGACAATGAAATTGCGCGAAAAGGGCTTTTAATTGGCCGAAATCACGAAGAAGATTTAAATGATATTATTTGGCTTTTTGACAATTTCAAGCATGTTTCTTATTTATCAAAAGCTATCGATGAATGGGGAAAAGGCGATAAATTGATCTTTAAATTATTCGTTATTAGTCAGCAGATTAATGCAAAAATCGAACGCAATCTTTTGACTGTTGAAGATCAAAAAAATTATTTAAAACAAATTAGTTTGATAAGTGATCGACTAACAGTAAATGAACGTAATTTTTCGAACACATTGGGGGAAGGAACAAGAAAAATAAAAGATTTATTAATTATCACAAATGTCTTCTTCATTTTAGTCATAATCTGCAGTGTTTGCCTTTATTATTCTATAATGGTAAAAAGATTATTGGTTTCAAAAAAAGAAACAGAAGTAAAAAATGAGAATCTTATTATTGTAAATCGGGAATTGGATCGATTTGTTTATAGCGCATCACATGATTTAAGATCTCCAATTACTTCACTAAAAGGGCTCATTGAAATAACAGCATTAGAAGACGATGTACATCAAGTTCGAAATTATCTGCAAATGATGCACCAAAGTCTTGCCAGACAAGATCAGTTTATTAGTGATATTATTGATTATTCTAAAAATAAAAGAAAAGAAATAATCATGGAACCTGTAAGTTTAAAGGAACTATTTAACGAAGCCATTTTACAATTAATGCATATTGAAAATGCTAACAGAATTAAATTTACACAAGAGTTATTAGTTGATCAAATTGAAAGCGATGGGCTACGCTTAAAAATAATAATTAACAATCTGATTTCCAATGCTATAAAATACTCAGATTGTAGTAAGCAAGAAATGTTTATTACAATCAAAACTTACTTTAGCGAAGGTTTAAATAAAATTGAAATATCTGATAACGGAATCGGAATTCATGAGGAACATAAAGCCAATATTTTTGATATGTATTTTGGAACAAACAAAAATAAAGGATCTGGATTAGGGTTATATATTGTAAAAGAAGCTGTTGAAAATATTAAAGGAGATATCTCTGTTTTCTCAGAAAGCAAAATTGGAAGTAAATTTATAGTAACAATACCAAATTCGTATGCAGTATAAAACTCAATTTGTAATTATAGAAGACAATTTAATTGACCAATTTATCACTAAGAAGCTACTTAAAAAAGGTCTTGATGTAAATCCTCTTTACATAGCCAATAATGGCAAAGAAGGAATTGATTGGCTACTTAAAAACCCGAATCACAATTCGCTGGTTATTTTTTTAGACATCCAAATGCCTATTATGAACGGATTTGAGTTTTTGGATGAATTTTCCAGACTGCCAGAAGGTATAAAGGAAAAAATTAGAATTTATGTTCTTTCTTCGACTTTAGATATTGATGAAATCAAAAAAGCTAAAGAGAACAAATATGTATCTGATTTTTGGAACAAGCCATTCCGTTTAGATACTCTGAAAAATACTTTTCTATAAAAGATACTAATTTAAAACGCGGTTTACTTGAGAAAATGCTCTTGTATAATACGGTTCTTTCGTTGAAGAAATCATTACACCACCGTGAGTAGAAGAATGTACAAATTTAATTTCACCATCAGAAACCTCTACAATCATTCCAACATGATTGATATGTCGCCTTCCGTTTGTTCTAAAGAAGATTAAATCTCCTTTTTGAGCTTCGTCAGTACTAACTTTTGTTCCTATGCGCGACTGTTCTATCGAACTTCTAGGCAGTTTAATATCGAAATTATTAAAAGTACAAATCATTAAACCTGAACAGTCAAAACCTGCTTTTGTTGTTCCTCCTGATCGGTATCTAATTCCAATATTTCCTGTTGCATTAGCAATAAGCTGATCTATTAATTCAGAATTAGTTCCTGTCCTGACAAAAGTAGAGTCCCTTTTTATTTCTGGAGCAGTTTCAGCAATTTGAATTGAAGGGGAAGAAATATTTGTTTCCTGTAAAGTTTTTTCTGCTTGAATTGCATCTGCTTTTTCTTTTGGAACACGTATTTTTAAAAGAAATCCAACTGGCATTTTCTTTTTTATTGATGGGTTCTGACGCACCAGTTCAGCCACCGTAATTCCATATTCTTTAGAAATACCATATTTGGTTTCTTTCGATTTAACTTCTCTATAAAGTTCTACATCGGTTGAAACGATTTCTGGGGCATTTTCGACTGGTTTTTCATTAACTGCAACAATACCTGAAGGAATAACAATTTGCTGTCCGATTTTCAACCCTTCTGTTTCTAGTTGAGGATTTGCTTTTTTTAAATCTTCTACAGAAACATCATATTTTTTTGAAATCCCCCACAATGTTTCTTTTGATGCAACTTCATGAGTTCCAGATGTATTATTGGACGGAGCATTATTTACTGCAACTTCGGCATTTTTAGTTTTTGCCTTTGCAGTACTTTTATTTTTACTAGGAATTAAAAGAGTTGAGTTAAGCTTAAGGATTTTAGGAGCATTTGGGTTTGCATCTGCAATATCCTTTACTTTTACTCCATATTTTTTAGCAATAACAGAAAGGTTCTCTCCTTGCGAAATTTTGTGCTTAATGAAATTATCCTGCGCAAAAGCTCCAAAACTAAAAAAAAACAATACTATTATTAACCTATAAACCATATTTCTTGAATTACATTTTTATTACTATTTCAAGAGCTCAAAACATTAATTTTTAAACTCAAAAAAATCATTTTTATTACGTGCATGGCGAATTTAACTTTTTAAAGTAAAAAAACCTCGATTTTCAACAACAAATTTTTGTCAAAACCTCAAATTTAAACGTTAGTTAATACCCAAAAATCCTTTTTAACTGAATTTCAAAACGTTACAAATTTGAAGTATTTTTCTTACAATTAAAAATAATAACAAATAAAAACGCCCTGTTTTTACAGAGCGTTTAATTTATAATCGAAACTTAAAAAGTTAAGCTTTTCCTGCAGCAATTAAGTTTAATGCAGAACCCGCAACAAACCATCCAATTTGTCCCTCGTTGTAAGTATGGTTTGCCAAGATAATATCTTTAGAACCATCTGCGTGAACAAATTCTAATGTTAATGGTTTACCTGGAGCAAATTCTGTTAAATCTAAGAAATTGATGGTATCATCTTCCTGAATTTTATCGTAATCTGCTTCATTTGCAAAAGTCAATCCTAAAAGACCTTGTTTTTTAAGGTTAGTTTCATGAATACGAGCGAAAGATTTCACTAATACCGCTTTAACCCCTAAGAAACGAGGCTCCATAGCCGCATGCTCACGAGAAGAACCTTCTCCGTAGTTATGATCTCCAACTACAATAGATGGAACTCCAGCTGCTTTGTATGCACGAGCAACAGCAGGAACAGCATCATATTGACCTGTCAATTGGTTTTTAACTGAGTTTGTTTTTTGGTTATATGCATTTACAGCTCCAATCAACATATTGTTTGAAATATTATCTAAGTGCCCACGGAAACGTAACCAAGGTCCAGCCATAGAAATATGGTCAGTTGTACATTTACCAAATGCTTTGATTAGCAATTTAGCACCTGTAATATTTTTTCCATCCCAAGCATCAAAAGGAGCCAATAACTGCAAACGCTCTGAAGTTGGATTAACAACTACTTGAACACTTGATCCATCTTCAGCCGGAGCTTGGAATCCTGGATCTTCAGCATAGAAACCTTTAGCAGGTAACTCATCTCCTGTTGGCTCTTCAAGCATTACTTCTTCACCGTCTTCGTTGATTAATTTATCTGTTAATGGATTAAATCCTAAATCACCTGCAATAGCCAAAGCTGTCACCAATTCTGGAGAACCAACAAAAGCTAAAGTATTTGGATTACCATCTGCACGTTTTGAGAAGTTACGGTTGAAAGAGTGAACAATTGTGTTTCTTTCTTCTTTTTCTGCTCCTTCTCTATCCCACATACCAATACATGGTCCGCAAGCATTTGCAAATACAGTCGCGTTGATTTTATTAAAAGTATCGATAAATCCATCTCTTTCAATTGTAGAACGCACAACTTCAGAACCTGGAGTAATTGTAAATTTAGCTTTAGTTTTTAAGTTTTTTGCCGCTACTTGCTTAGCCAAAGAAGCTGCTCTAGATATATCTTCATAAGAAGAGTTTGTACATGAACCAATTAAACCTACTTGAACTTGTAAAGGCCAGTTATTTTTGATTGCTTCTTCCTTCATTTTAGAAATCGGAGTAGCTAAATCTGGAGTAAAAGGACCATTTAAGTGTGGCTCCAATGTAGATAAGTTGATTTCGATAACTTGATCAAAATATTTTTCTGGATTTGCATATACTTCTGGATCTCCAGTAAGGTAAGAAGCTACTTTATCTGCAGCATCAGCAACATCTGCTCTATTTGTAGAACGTAAGTAACGGCTCATAGAATCATCGTAGCCAAAAGTTGAAGTTGTAGCTCCAATTTCAGCCCCCATATTACAGATTGTTCCTTTACCAGTACAAGACATTGCAGTTGCACCTTCACCGAAATATTCTACAATTGCTCCTGTACCACCTTTTACAGTCAAAATACCAGCAACTTTAAGAATAACATCTTTTGGAGCTGTCCATCCTGATAATTTACCAGTTAATTTAACTCCAATTAATTTAGGAAATTTAAGTTCCCAAGCCATACCAGACATTACATCTACAGCATCTGCTCCACCAACACCAATTGCTACCATACCTAAACCACCTGCATTTACGGTATGAGAATCGGTACCAATCATCATTCCGCCTGGGAAAGCATAATTTTCAAGTACTACTTGGTGAATAATTCCAGCTCCTGGCTTCCAAAACCCAATTCCGTATTTGTTAGAAACAGAAGATAAGAAGTCGAAAACTTCATTACTTTGTGTTTTTGCTCTAGCTAAATCGGTTGCAGCATCAATTTTCGCTTGAATCAAGTGATCGCAGTGAACGGTTGTAGGAACTGCCACTTTAGATTTTCCTGCATGCATAAACTGCAATAACGCCATTTGTGCTGTAGCATCTTGACAAGCAACACGGTCCGGCGCAAAGTCAACATAATCAACTCCTCTTCCAAACGCCTTAGTCGGATTTCCATCCCAAAGGTGATTGTATAAAATTTTCTCTGTTAAAGTAAGCGGACGACCAACAATCTCACGCGCTTTATCAACGCGTGCAGGCATATTTTCGTACACTTTTTTAATCATTTCGATATCAAAAGCCATAGATTTTTTGTTTTTATTATTCTTTTTTGAACATGACAAGATACAAAAAATAGAACAATTATTACTAAAAAAGCCCGAGTTTTACGACTCGGGCTTTTAAAATTATTCTTAAATAATCTATTGATTACATAACTAATTGTTTATTAGAAGGAGCAAACTTAGTTAAGTTGATTCCATCTACCGCTGCAGTATATTCTTCCATAGTTGGAGTTCTGCCTAAAATTGTAGAAAGAACCACAACTGGAGTCGAAGAAAGCAATGATTCTCCTTTTTTACCTTCAGCATCTTCTACAACTCTTCCTTGGAAAAGACGAGTAGATGTTGCCATTACCGTATCTCCTTTAGCTGCCTTTTCTTGGTTACCCATACAAAGGTTACATCCAGGACGCTCTAAGTATAGCATATTTTCGTATTCAGTACGAGCCGCACCTTTAGGAGCGTTATCGTCAAATTCGAAACCAGAGTATTTTTGTAAAACTTCCCAGTCCCCTTCAGCTTTTAATTCATCAACGATGTTGTAAGTAGGAGGAGCAACTACAAGAGGAGCATTAAATTCAACTTTTCCTGTTTGCGCTTCAACGTTTTTCAACATCTGAGCAAGGATTTTCATATCACCTTTGTGGACCATACAAGAACCAATAAATCCAAGATCTACTTTTTTCTCTCCACCATAGAAAGATAATGGTCTGATAGTATCGTGAGTATAACGTTTAGAAACGTCTTTATTATTAACGTCTGGGTCAGCGATCATTGGTTCAGCAATTTGATCCAAATCAACAACAACTTCAGCATAATATTTAGCATTTGCATCTGGAGTTAAAGCTGGTTTCTCACCAGATTTAATTTCTGCAATTCTCTTATCAGCTTTATTGATTAATCCTTGAAGAACTTGTCTATCGTTATCCATTCCCTTGTCGATCATAATTTGAATTCTGCCTTTAGCAATTTCTAATGATTCGATCAAAGTGTCATCCTCTGAAATACAGATAGAAGCTTTGGCTTTCATCTCTGCAGTCCAGTCTGTAAATGTAAACGCTTGGTCAGCAGTAAGAGTTCCAATATGCACCTCAATGATTCTTCCTTGGAATACGTTCTCACCGTTGAATTTTTTTAGCATTTGAGCTTGTGTGGCATGAACTACATCACGGAAATCCATGTAATCCTTCATATCTCCTATGAAAGTTACTTTTACAGATTCCGGAATTGGCATAGAAGCCTCTCCAGTAGCAAGAGCAAGAGCAACAGTTCCTGAATCAGCGCCAAAAGCTACACCTTTAGACATTCTCGTGTGAGAATCACCACCGATAATGATTGCCCATTCATCGATAGTAATATCGTTAAGCACTTTATGGATTACGTCTGTCATTGAATGATAAACACCTTTCGGGTCACGAGCTGTGATCAAACCGAAGTTGTTCATAAACTTCATCAATTTAGGAATGTTAGCCTGAGCTTTTTTATCCCAAACCGAAGCAGTGTGACAACCAGATTGGTAGGCACCATCAACAATTGGAGAAATAACTGTAGCAGCCATAGACTCTAATTCCTGAGCAGTCATAAGACCTGTAGTATCCTGAGAACCTACAATGTTTACTTCTACACGAACGTCAGAACCAGCATGTAAAACTTTTCCTTGAGCAATCCCTACAGCATTTTTATTGAAGATTTTTTCAACTGCTGTTAAACCTTGTCCTTCATTAGAAATCTCTTTAGACGGAGCAAATACAGCAGGAGCCTCGATATCTAATACTTTAGCTGCGAAAGTCTGAAGTTTTTTACCGAATACAATTGCGTAAGATCCTCCAGCTCTAATGAACTCTTTCTTCTGAGGAGTAAATGATCTAGAAATATCTATTAATTCTTGATCACCATTGTATAATTTTTTAGTTTGAGTATTGATAGTCAAAACAGTTCCTGTAGCAACAGAATATGCTTGCTCAAGAATTGGTTCGTTATTTTCGTTCAATACAGGTTTTCCATCTGCATCAACTTTTTTAACCCAGTTTTTAAGGTCAATTCCAATACCTCCAGTTACGTCAACTGTAGTAAGGAAAATTGGAGAAATACCATTTGTTCCTCCAACAATTGGAGCTATATTTACAAAAGGAACGTATTCACTTGCTTGTTTTCCTGTCCAAAGCGCCACGTTGTTTACACCTGACATTCTAGAAGAACCAACTCCCATTGTTCCTTTTTCAGCGATTAACATTACGCTTGCATCTGGATGTTTTGCTTGTAATGCTTGAATTTCCTCTTGTGCTTGAGGCGTAATCATACATTTACCGTGAAGCTCACGATCTGAACGTGAGTGAGCTTGATTTCCTGGAGACAATAAATCTGTAGAGATATCACCTTCTCCAGCAATATATGTAACAACTTTGATTTCTTCAGCTATTTCTGGAAGCTTAGTGAAGAATTCAGCTTTTGCATAACTTTCGATGATTTCTTTTGCGAATGCATTACCATTTTTGAAAGCTTCTTTCAAACGATCAGTATCAGCATCGTAAAGGAAAACTTGTGTTTTAAGAACATCTGCAGCTTGTTGAGCAATTGCTGCATCATTTCCTAAAGCTAAATCTAATAACACCTCGATTGAAGGTCCACCCTTCATGTGCGATAATAATTCAAAAGCAAAAGCAGGTGTAATCTCTTTAACTACAGATTGACCTAAAATGATTTCTTTTAAAAACTTTGCTTTTTCACCAGCAGCACTTGTAGTACCAGGTAAAGTATTGTAAATAAAAAACTTAAGAGAGTCTTCGCGATATGCGTTATCAACATCTTTAATTTGAGCAATGATTTCGCTTAATAATTCAGCTCCATCGATTGGTTTAGGGTGCAACCCTTGATTTTTTCTTTCTTCAATTTCTTGAAGGTAATCCTGATAAATATTCATAATAAAAGCGGATTTATTTTTTTGTGGCAAATTTAAGCATTAAACCCGATAATTAAAAAAAATATAATAGAACAAGCCTTTTCAAAAATTATTATTGCTAAAAAACGATTTTCACCGCTTGTTTTTGTCAAAAAATCAATTTTAAATTAAAATAATGAATTATTAATATTTAAAAATCTTTTCTTTAACAAAGTCGAAATTCGATGTTATAAAGTAAGTAAGTTTTTACTTCTGTTTTCACTAAGAATCTTTCTAAATAAGCAATTATAACGTTATAGTTGATCTTTTTGGCGTCGTTTGAACGTCGTCGATCGATTTTAAAATTCCAGACCAAAACAAAAAATCCCGACAATAACTTGTCAGGATTTAGTATAGCTGTTTTTGCAAGAATTACATCAATTTTTTAATGATTGTTTCTTCTGTAATTCCTTCTGCATCGGCCTTATAATTTTTAATAATTCTATGACGAAGAATTCCAGTTGCAACAGCTCGAACATCTTCAATGTCTGGTGAAAATTTTCCGTTAAACGCGGCATGTGCTTTTGCTGCCAAAATCAAGTTTTGTGAAGCTCTTGGTCCAGCACCCCAATCTAGATAGTTTTTCACAAAATCATTAGTCAAACTATTATCTGGACGTGTTTTACTTACTAAAGTCACTGCATATTCTACAACATTATCTGCAACAGGAATCCTACGAATTAAATGCTGGAAATCGATAATTTCTTGAGCAGTAAACAACGGATTAATTACTGTTTTAACATCAGAAGTTGTTCTTTTTACTACCTGAACTTCTTCTTCAAAAGTTGGGTATTCTAATTTTATGGCAAACATAAAACGATCTAGCTGTGCTTCTGGCAACGGATAAGTTCCTTCTTGCTCAATTGGGTTTTGTGTTGCTAAAACAAAATAAGGTAAATCCAATTTATGATGCTGTCCAGCAATAGTTACTGATCTTTCCTGCATTGCCTCTAATAAAGCTGCCTGAGTCTTTGGCGGGGTTCTATTAATCTCATCTGCTAAAATAATATTAGAGAAAATTGGCCCTTTAATAAATTTGAAGTTTCTATTTTCATCCAAGATTTCACTTCCTAAAATATCAGAAGGCATTAAATCTGGCGTAAACTGAATTCTCTTAAAATCTAAACCTAAAGCTTGAGACAAAGTATTAATCATTAAAGTTTTTGCCAAACCTGGAACCCCTATTAAAAGTGCATGTCCTCCAGAAAATATACAAAGTAAAATTTGATCTACAACGGCGTCCTGCCCTACAATGATCTTCGCTATTTCTTTTTTTAATTCGTTTCTTTTTTGAACTAAATTATGAATTGCTGTTACGTCAGACATTTATGAATGTATTTAAAATTAAAAAGAGTTAGTTCTACGAATTCATAAAACTAACTCTTTTTATTTATTTAATAAAAATTATTTTTTCAACCAGTTATTTGCAAAAGAACAATCTTTGTACTCTCCAATGATTTTGATATAGGTATCTTTAATCTTATTATCAAACCATTTTGCAATTGCGTTAATTTGTTTTTCTTTTAATGCTAATTCTTTAATTTTTGTATAGTCTTTAGCATAATCAGCTGTGTGCTCGTCAATTCTATTGGTAACAGTAATTAACTTATACGTTTTTTTATTTTTATCATCTGTATTTAAAAGTGGCTGAGAAATCTCGTCTCCTTTTAAATTTGAAACTTGACTATATAATGTTGGATCCATTTTTGTCAACTCAAAACGAGTATCTTGTGTTGTAGGATTCACTAAAGTACCTCCATTTGCTCTTGTTTCTTTTTCATCAGATTCTGTTCTAGCAGCTTCAGCAAATGTCAGTTCCTTATTAATAATCTTATTTCTGATATTAGTAATTCTTTCTTTTGCTTCTTTCAAAGCCGCTTCTGAAACCGTTGGCGAAATTAAAATATGTCGAAGTTCTACTTCTTGTCCTTTGATTTTTTCAACCATTATAATATGAAACCCATAAATTGTCTCAAAAGGTTGTGAAATTTCTCCAGCTTGTAAACTAAAAGCAACATCTTTAAATTCTTTTACAAAAGGAGTTTTTCTTGTCATTTTATAATAACCTCCATTAGGGGCAGATCCTGGATCTTGAGAATACAAAACAGCCTTAGTAGCAAAACTTGAACCTTCAAGAACATCTTGTCTTATAGCATTCAATCTATCAATAACTTTCTGTTTGTCTTCCTTAGATACTTTTGGTTCAACAACAATTTGAGCTACTTCCATTTCAGCACCAAATGTTGGCAATTCATCTTTTGGGATTTTTTTAAAGAAATTACGAACTTCTTCTGGAGTAATCTCAACATCTTTAATGATTTTATCTCTCATTTCAGAAGCTAATTTTTGCTCTTTTAAGATGTCTGCAAAATAAGTCTTAAATTCTTCAACAGAACCTTTTTTATAGTATTCAACTACTTTATTAATATCTCCAACCTGCTGAATCATATAATTCAGACGATCATCCATCATACCTCTAACTTCGGCATCACTAACAATGATACTATCCTGAATAGCTTGGTGAGCATATAATTTATCCTCTAACAATTTACCAAGCATTTGACATCTTGTGATATCTTTTGTACTACCGCCAGAAGCTGCAATTTCCAAAAATCCTTTATCAATATCAGAATCTAAAACGATATAATCTCCAACTGTAGCGATAATTCCGTCAATTTTCAACTTCCCACCAGTAGGAGCTTCAACAGGTTTTTGAGCAACAACATCTGGAATTATTTCTTGTGCCGTAATAACTGGAGCAAAAAAAAGAAAAAAACAAATTGGTAATACAAACTTGTAATCAATTGTTTTTAGCTGTAATTTTTTTAATAACATTATTTTAAAATTTTATTTTAATGTAAGTCTGTTTTAGATAATCCGCTTAAATCATCGATGTTTTCTGAATACCTCCATAAAACATAAATAATTAAAGTATAGTTCTTTCGTAACTTATAACGAACAAAAATAACAATTCAATTACATAATACAACTATCCGCTTTACTATTAACAAAAAATTATAGGATCATTCTCTTTTAACAGCAAAAAAACCTTTTTTACTTTTTTATAAATCAATGAAACAATCTCATACACCATTATTACTTTTTAGATTTTTTGCAACAAATAAAAACCTAATTATTAGCACTATAAAAAAAGTTCTCAACACTACAACGTTTTCGTAATAAACTATTTTCTTACAAAATAAAATTAAATCAAAAAAATTCTACTTTAGATGCGTAATTATTAATTTGTGGTATCAAAAAATAACAAATATTTATTTTTAAAACCTTAAAATCTAATAATTACAGAACTTACTATTTAACTTAACCACATCTATTATGAAAAAACCTATTGCAAAATTGTGCCTAATTATGGCACTTGGCGGATTGCTTTATTCGTGTTCACAAAATGAAATGAACGAAGTCGATTCAAAAGCTGAAAGTCAAAAATTTAAGATTATTGATGTTACGCACCACGATGGAAAACCTTTTAGTACAGGAACTTCAAGTTCTTTAACTGGGAAATATGTAGATAATCCTGGCGGAGGCGTTATGATGCAGGCTTTTTACTGGGACGTTCCTGCTGGAGGAACTTGGTGGAATACTGTAAGCAGTAAAGTAACAGCTTGGGGAAATGCCGGAATTGGTTCAATATGGCTTCCGCCCGCATCGAAAGCTCAAAACGGTGCCTTTTCTATGGGATATGATCCAACAGATTATTTTGATTTTGGAGATTACAATCAAAATGGAAGTACCGAAACCCGATTTGGATCTAAAACTGAATTAGTAAGCTTAATTACAGCAGCTCATAATGAAAACATTAAGGTCTATGCAGATATAGTAATCAATCACAATAGTGGCGGACAATCTGAAGCTAATCCTTTTACAGGAACCAATACTTGGACAAACTTTACTGGAATTGCTTCTGGTAAATTTCCTCGTAACTATAATGATTTTTACAAAAATAGCTACGGAAATAATGATGAAGGATCTTTTGGAGGTTTTCCAGATTTATGCCACGCTGCGCCAAATGTTCAAAACTGGCTTTGGCTAAGAGCAGATGGTGTTGGAAAATATTATAAAAATACTATGAAATTTGACGGATGGAGATTTGATTACGTAAAAGGTTTTGCTCCTTGGGTTGTGCATGACTGGAATGCAAATGTAGGCGGATTTTCTGTTGGAGAATATTGGGATTCTAACGTAAACACATTGGAATGGTGGGCTAACAATGCAAACAGTTCTGTTTTTGATTTTGCTTGCTACTATAAAATGAATGATGCTTTCGACGGAAACAATCTTGCTCTTTTAAATGATGACATGATGTGGAAACGAAATCCTTATAAAGCGGTGACTTTCGTAACCAACCATGATACAGATGAAATTTGGAGCAAATTATTAGCTTATTCATATATTTTAACTCACGAAGGTTATCCTACAATTTTCTATAGAGATTATGAAGAATGGTTAGATAAAAACAAAATGAACAATCTGATCTGGATTCACAATAATAAAGCTACAGGAACAACTTCTATTTTATATTCTGATAATGACGAATATGTTGCTAGAAGAAATGGTTACAACGGAAATCCAGGTTTAGTAGTTTATATCAATAATTCAGATGTTTGGCAGGAAAGATGGATTCAGACCAATTGGGCAAATACTCAAATTAAAGATTTCACAGGAAACTCAACTTGGTATCCAACTACTCAGGCTGACAAATGGGTAAAAATACAATGTCCTCCAAAAGGGTATTCAATTTGGTCAATTAATCAGTAATTTAAAAATGACTATTTTAAGGCTGTTGCAAAACAGCCTTATTTTTTTCTAAAAAACCTCTCGATAATAAAAGACTTCTCAAATTTACGAAGTGAATATTTTTATAAAGCCGTATTTAATAGTACTTTTGCAACCTATTTATACGAAATATGAGCTTTTTAAAAGAAATACAACGCAGAAGAACATTTGGAATTATCTCGCATCCCGATGCTGGTAAAACGACATTAACGGAAAAACTATTGTTATTTGGAGGTGCTATTCAAGAAGCAGGAGCTGTAAAGAATAACAAAATTAAAAAAGGAGCAACGAGTGACTTTATGGAAATCGAGCGTCAGAGAGGTATCTCGGTTTCGACTTCTGTACTTGCTTTTAATTATAAAGATAAAAAAATCAATATCCTTGATACTCCTGGACACAAGGATTTTGCTGAAGATACATTTAGAACTTTAACTGCTGTTGATAGTGTTATCGTTGTGATTGACGTTGCAAAAGGGGTTGAGGAACAAACTGAAAAATTGGTTGCAGTTTGTAGAATGCGTAACATTCCGATGATTGTTTTCATCAACAAATTAGACCGTGAAGGTAAAGATGCTTTCGATCTAATGGATGAAGTTGAACAAAAATTAGGCCTAAAAGTTACGCCATTAAGTTTCCCTATCGGAATGGGTTATGATTTCCAAGGAATTTATAATTTATGGGAAGAAAACATTAACCTTTTCAGTGGAGACAGCCGTAAAAATATCGAAGAAACAATTGCTTTTTCTGATGTGCAAAACAATCCTGAATTGGATAAAATTGTGGGAGAAAAGGCGGCTAACAAACTTCGTGAAGAGTTAGAATTGATTGATGAGGTTTATCCAAAATTTGAGCGTCAAGATTATTTAGATGGAAAAATTCAACCAGTATTCTTTGGTTCTGCTTTAAATAATTTTGGAGTTCGTGAATTGTTAGACTGTTTCATTACAATTGCTCCTTCTCCGAGAGCAAAAGATTCTGAAACTCGTACAGTTGAGCCTACAGAAGAAAAAATGTCTGGATTTGTCTTCAAAATCCATGCAAATATGGATCCAAAACACCGTGACCGTTTGGCTTTCATTAAAATCGTTTCTGGAACTTTCGAAAGAAATAAACCATATTACCACGTTCGCCAGAAGAAAAATCTAAAATTCTCGAGTCCGAATGCGTTTTTCGCTGAGAAAAAAGAAATCGTTGATATTTCTTATCCTGGTGATATTGTTGGTTTACACGATACAGGAAACTTTAAAATTGGAGATACTTTAACAGAAGGCGAAATCATGAGCTTTAAAGGAATTCCGAGTTTCTCTCCAGAGCACTTTAGATATATCAACAATGCTGATCCGATGAAAGCTAAGCAATTAGAAAAAGGAGTTGATCAGTTAATGGATGAAGGAGTTGCACAGTTGTTTACCTTAGAAATGAACAATCGTAAAGTAATCGGAACGGTTGGAGCACTTCAATATGAGGTAATTCAATATCGTTTAGAGCACGAATATGGTGCAAAATGTACTTACGAAAACTTCCCTGTACATAAAGCTTGTTGGGTCAAACCTGATGATGCCAAAAATGAAGAGTTTAAAGAATTTAAACGTATCAAACAAAAATTCCTTGCACACGATAAATATGGTCAATTGGTATTCTTAGCAGATTCTGATTTTACAATTCAAATGACGCAAAGCAAATATCCATCTGTAAAATTATATTTTACATCAGAGTTTGATTAAATCTCAACTTTAAATAAATAAAAAAGGCTGTTTAATGTTTTAAACAGCCTTTTTTTATTTATCTATATGAATTCCACACTTCAACTTAAAAAATTGTATAAAAAAAGCGCTAATTTTAGAATTAGCGCTTTTTTATAATTTGAATTAAATTAACCGTACTAAGTCATTATATTTCAAAAAAATAATCTTTTAAATAGGAAATACAAAAATATACTTCCGGATAAAAAGGATGAAATTTTCTCGACTAAAGTAAATTAAATCTGATTAACTGCATTTTATTCTAATTCAAGTATAAAAAAAGCCCCTTAAAAAGGGGCTTTTAAAATTTATGCTTGTCCTGTTGGACCAAAATTAAGCGGAATTGGTGCTTGTTCCGTTTCTTTGATTTCGCCATGAGCAGCTTCAAATCTGTGGATATTTTCACCTATTGCTTTCAATAATCTTTTAGCATGTTGTGGTGTCAAAACAATTCTTGACTTTACCTTGGCTTTAGGAATACCTGGCATAATGCTCACAAAATCTAAAACAAACTCTGATGATGAGTGGTTGATAATCGCAAGATTAGAATAAATTCCTTCTGCGATGTTTTCATCTAACTCAATATTAATTTGCTCTTGTTGTTGTTTCGGATTACTCATAGTTTCCTAATTAATAAATGTATTCTTCTTTATTAGCCATCATTTCGTTGTAATCGTCTTTAGATCCTACAATAGTGTTATCGTACTCTCTCATACCAGTTCCTGCAGGAATTCTGTGTCCAACAATTACATTTTCTTTCAATCCTTCTAAATCATCTACTTTACCAGCTACAGCAGCCTCGTTAAGTACTTTCGTTGTCTCCTGGAACGAAGCTGCAGAAATGAATGATTTAGTTTGTAACGAAGCTCTTGTAATACCTTGTAAAACTGGCGTTGCAGTTGCAGTAATTACGTCTCTTGCTACAACAAGATTTTTATCTGTACGTTTCAATAATGAATTTTCGTCACGTAACTCACGAGGAGTAATGATTTGACCTGGTTTTAATACCGAAGAATCTCCAGCATCTTCAACCACTTTCATACCATACAATTTGTCATTTTGAATGATAAAGTCTTTAGTATGGATCAATTGATCTTCTAAGAATAAAGTATCTCCTGGATCTTCAACTCTTACTTTACGCATCATTTGACGAATAACTACCTCAAAGTGCTTGTCATTGATTTTTACCCCTTGTAAACGATAAACCTCTTGAATTTCATTTACCAAGTACTGTTGAACAGCCGCTGGTCCTTGAATTCTTAAGATATCATCTGGTGTAATTGCACCATCAGACAATGGAACTCCCGCTCTTACGAAGTCATTTTCTTGTACTAAGATTTGGCTAGAAAGTTTAACTAAATACTTTTTAATCTCACCAAATTTAGACTCGATAACGATCTCACGGTTACCTCTTTTAATTTTTCCGAAAGATACAACACCATCAATTTCAGATACAACTGCTGGGTTTGAAGGGTTACGAGCCTCAAGAAGCTCAGTAATTCTTGGTAAACCTCCCGTGATATCGCCCGCTTTAGAAGAACGACGTGGGATTTTTACTAATACTTTACCTGCTTTAATTTTCTCACCGTTTTCAACCATTAAGTGTGCACCAACTGGTAAGTTGTAAGAACGAATCAATTCACCTTCTTTACCATAAACTAATAAAGTTGGAATTAATTTTTTGTTTCTAGCCTCAGAAATTACTTTTTCTTGGAAACCAGTCTGCTCATCGATCTCAACCATGAACGATTGTCCTTGCTCTAAATCTTCGTAAGCAATCTTACCAGTAAACTCAGAAACAATTACACCGTTATATGGATCCCATTTACAGATTACAGTTCCTTTAGCAACAGTATCTCCGTCATTAACAAAAATACTAGATCCATAAGGAATGTTATGCGTATTTAAAACAATTCCAGTTTTCTCGTCAACTAATTTCAACTCAGTTGAACGTGAAACTACGATATCAACAGAGTTACCTTCTCCGTCTTCTCCTTTAACTGTTTTTAAATCTTCAATTTCAAGTCTACCTGCGAATCTTGTAACAATACTAGACTCTTCAGAGATACCTCCAGCAACCCCTCCAACGTGGAACGTACGAAGTGTCAACTGTGTACCTGGCTCTCCAATAGACTGAGCTGCAATAACTCCGACAGCTTCACCTCTTTGTGTCATTTTTCCAGTAGCTAAGTTTCTACCGTAACATTTCGCACAAATACCTTTTAAAGCTTCACAAGTTAATGGAGATCTAACCTCTACTTTTTCAATTGGAGAAGCTTCGATAGTTCTCATAATTGATTCTGTAATTTGCTCTCCTGATTTAACCATTACTTCGTTAGTAAGAGGATTAATAACGTCTTGTAATGCAACACGTCCTAAAATTCTTTCTCCTAAAGATTCAACGATTTCCTCATTTTTCTTCAATGCAGCAACTTCAACACCTCTTAAAGTTCCACAATCTTCGATGTTAACAATAACATCTTGAGAAACGTCATGAAGCCTTCTTGTCAAGTAACCAGCATCGGCCGTTTTAAGAGCCGTATCCGCAAGACCTTTACGAGCACCGTGAGTAGAAATGAAGTACTCAAGGATCGAAAGACCTTCCTTAAAGTTAGAAAGAATCGGGTTTTCAATAATCTCACCACCACCAGCAGTAGATTTTTTAGGCTTAGCCATCAAACCACGCATACCAGTTAACTGACGAATCTGCTCCTTAGAACCCCTCGCTCCAGAGTCAAGCATCATATATACAGAGTTGAAACCTTGTTGGTCTTCTCTAATATTTTTCATTGCTAACTCTGTTAACTGAGCATTTGCTGAAGTCCATACGTCAATAACTTGGTTGTAACGCTCGTTATTTGTGATAAGACCCATGTTATAGTTAGTTGAGATACCTTCAACTTGCTCTCTAGCATCTGCAATTAACTTCGTTTTTTGTTCTGGAATTCTAATATCACCTAAAGAGAATGATAAACCTCCTCTAAATGCGAATTTATACCCCATATCTTTCATATTATCCAAGAAAGCTGCCGTTGTAGGTACATCAGTCACACTTAAAATGTGTCCGATAATATCTCTAAGGTTTTTCTTAGTCAATACGTCGTTGATATATCCAGCTGCTTCAGGTACTACTTCGTTAAATAATACACGCCCAGCAGTTGTCTGGATGATTTTGTACACTAATTCTCCAGCATCATTAAAATCTTTTGCTCTAATTTTCACACGAGCATTCAATTCTAATCTTCCTTCGTTTAATGCAATGTTTACTTCTTCAGCAGAATAGAAAGTCAAATCCTGACCAATAATTTTATGATCTTCTGTAGAAATACGCTCTTTGGTCATATAGTATAGACCCAAGACCATGTCCTGAGAAGGTACAGTAATTGGAGCACCATTTGCAGGGTTCAAGATATTGTGAGAAGCCAACATTAATAATTGAGCCTCTAAAATAGCTTCTGGTCCTAATGGTAAGTGAACCGCCATCTGGTCACCATCGAAATCGGCGTTGAATGCCGTACATACTAATGGGTGTAACTGGATCGCTTTTCCTTCAATTAATTTTGGTTGGAAAGCCTGAATACCAAGTCTGTGCAAAGTAGGAGCACGGTTAAGTAATACTGGGTGTCCTTTAATTACGTTTTCAAGGATATCCCAAACTACAGGCTCTTTTTTGTCGATTATTTTCTTAGCAGATTTTACTGTTTTTACAATACCTCTTTCGATCAACTTACGGATAACGAAAGGTTTGTATAATTCAGAAGCCATATCTTTTGGCAATCCGCACTCATATAATTTTAACTCAGGACCAACGACGATTACCGAACGAGCAGAATAATCCACACGTTTACCAAGTAAGTTTTGACGGAAACGTCCTTGCTTACCTTTTAATGAGTCAGATAATGATTTTAATGGTCTGTTAGATTCTGTTTTAACAGCAGAAGCTTTACGAGTGTTATCGAATAATGAATCTACAGATTCTTGTAACATACGTTTCTCGTTTCTTAAGATAACCTCGGGAGCTTTAATCTCCATTAATCTTTTCAAACGGTTGTTACGGATGATTACACGACGATATAAATCGTTCAAATCTGAAGTTGCAAAACGACCTCCATCAAGTGGTACAAGCGGACGTAATTCTGGTGGGATAACTGGAACCACTTTCATGATCATCCATTCTGGACGGTTTTCGCGGTTTTCATTAGACTCACGGAAAGATTCAACAACTTGTAATCTTTTTAAAGCCTCAGTTTTTCTTTGTTTAGAAGTCTCGTTGTTAGCGCTGTGTCTTAATTCATAAGATAAAGCATCTAAGTCAATACGAGCTAATAAATCCATGATACACTCTGCTCCCATTTTGGCAACAAATTTATTTGGATCTAAATCATCTAAATATTGGTTTTCTTGCGGAAGAGTATCTAAAATGTTTAAGTATTCTTCTTCAGTTAAGAAATCTAATCTTTGTAAAGATTCTCCATCTGCATTTTTAGCAATACCAGCTTGGATTACTACATATCTTTCGTAGTAAATGATCATATCTAATTTCTTAGATGGAAGACCAAGGATATAACCAATTTTGTTTGGAAGAGAACGGAAGTACCAGATGTGAGCAATTGGCACAACAAGGTTGATGTGTCCTACTCTATCACGACGCACTTTTTTCTCAGTAACTTCAACACCACAACGGTCACAGATGATACCTTTGTAACGAATTCTTTTATACTTACCACAAGCACATTCGAAATCTTTTACTGGTCCGAAGATTCTTTCGCAGAAAAGTCCGTCACGCTCTGGTTTGTGAGTTCTATAGTTAATTGTTTCTGGCTTTAAAACCTCTCCTCTTGATTCTTTCAAGATAGATTCAGGTGAAGCCAATCCAATAGAAATTTTGTTAAATCTTTTTACTGGATTCTTATCTTTATTATTGTTTCTGTTATTCATCATAGTTTTTACTATTGATTTATTTGCAATTAAAAAATTGAATTTAGATTTATAATCTACTCTTAAAAATTTAAGAGTTAATCATTCAGCTACTACCTCGGGTTACTTCTCTAAACCTCAAAACTGAATTTTGAAGTGCTAGTTATAAAATGCCTCGCATTGTTATAAAAAATCGGAACGGGTTACGGGTATAAATCTTTAAAAACTTGTAACATTTAGTAAACAGTCTCAGTCCCAGTTTTCAGTGCTAAACTGAATACTGAGACTGTAACTGAAAACTTTTATTTATTCTTCCAAACGAAGATCTAAACCTAGACCTTTCAATTCGTGCATTAATACATTGAATGATTCTGGTAAACCTGGTTCTGGCATAGTTTCACCCTTAACGATAGCCTCGTAAGTTTTAGCTCTACCAATAACGTCATCAGACTTAACAGTTAAGATTTCACGTAGTGTACTAGAAGCTCCATAAGCCTCAAGTGCCCAAACCTCCATCTCTCCAAAACGCTGACCTCCAAATTGAGCCTTACCTCCAAGTGGTTGTTGCGTAATCAATGAGTATGGTCCGATAGAACGTGCGTGCATCTTATCATCAACCATGTGTCCTAATTTAAGCATGTAAATTACACCCACAGTTGCTTTTTGTGCAAAACGCTCTCCAGTTCCACCATCATAAAGATATGTATGTCCAAAACGTGGTACGTTAGCTTCATCAGTCAAAGCATTGATTTCGTCAAGAGACGCACCGTCGAAGATTGGAGTAGCAAATTTTCTACCCAAGTTCATACCAGCCCATCCAAGAACAGTCTCATAAATCTGACCAATGTTCATACGTGAAGGTACCCCAAGTGGATTCAATACGATATCTACTGGTGTTCCGTCCTCTAAGAATGGCATATCTTCGTGACGAACGATTCTTGCAACAATACCTTTGTTACCGTGACGACCCGCCATTTTATCACCTACTTTTAACTTACGTTTTTTAGCGATATAAATTTTAGCCAATTTCAAGATTCCAGATGGTAATTCATCTCCAACTGTAATAGTGAATTTCTCTCTTCTTAAAGCTCCTTGTAAGTCGTTCAGCTTAATTTTATAGTTATGAATTAAATCATTAACCATTTTATTAGTAGCATCATCAGCAACCCATTGACCTTTGCTTAAGTGAGCAAAATCTTCTACTGCGTAAAGCATTTTTTGAGTATATTTT
Organism: Flavobacterium sp. SH_e; assembly: GCF_025717045.1. Lineage (GTDB taxonomy): Bacteria > Bacteroidota > Bacteroidia > Flavobacteriales > Flavobacteriaceae > Flavobacterium. The sequence goes on along the minus strand of NZ_JAOVZN010000006.1, from coordinate 1,350,281 downwards.
TTACCTTTTGGTAAAACTTCTTCACCCAAATCATTCATTACACCTTGAGATGTTTTTCCGTTAACGATCAAGAATAATTTCTCAACCAATCTGTCTTTTAATTCAACAAATTTAGTTTCGAACTCCATTTCTAAAGCGCCTAAAGCATCTTTATCCTGAGTACGTTTACGTTTATCTTTTACGGCTCTTGCAAATAATTTTTTGTCAAGAACTACACCATGTAAAGATGGAGAAGCTTTTAATGAAGCATCTTTTACATCACCAGCTTTATCCCCGAAGATTGCACGAAGTAATTTCTCCTCTGGAGTTGGGTCTGATTCTCCTTTTGGTGTAATTTTTCCGATCAAAATGTCGCCAGGTTTAACCTCTGCTCCAATTCTAATCATACCGTTTTCATCTAAATCTTTAGTAGCTTCTTCAGAAACGTTAGGAATATCGTTTGTTAACTCTTCGTTTCCTAACTTAGTATCTCTAACCTCTAATGAATAATCATCAACGTGGATAGAAGTAAAAATATCATCACGAACTACTTTTTCAGAAATCACAATTGCATCCTCGAAGTTGTACCCTTTCCATGGCATGAACGCAACTTTTAAGTTTCTACCTAAAGCTAATTCACCATTTTGAGTAGCATATCCTTCAGACAATACTTGTCCAGGAACAACTCTATCACCTCTTCTTACGATAGGTTTCAAGTTGATACTTGTACCTTGATTAGTTTTTCTAAATTTAATTAAGTTGTACGTTTTCTCATCAGCATCAAAACTAACCATTCTCTCGTCTTCTGTACGATCGTATTTAATAGTAATGATGTTAGCATCTACGTATTCAACAGTACCATGCCCTTCAGCATTGATTAATACTCTTGAATCTGAAGCTACCTGACGCTCTAAACCTGTACCAACAATCGGAGCTTCAGGACGGATCAAAGGAACTGCCTGACGCATCATGTTAGATCCCATCAACGCACGGTTCGCATCATCATGCTCCAAGAAAGGAATCAATGACGCAGAAATCGAAGCGATCTGGTTAGGAGCAACGTCTGTATAATGAACTACAGATGGTTCAACAACTGGGAAGTCACCTTCTTCACGAGCAATAACATTGCTAGCTGTAATTTTACCAGTTTCATCCATTTCAATGTTTGCCTGAGCAATCATTTTACCTTCTTCTTCTTCAGCACTTAAGTAAACTGGTGCGCTTTCTAAATCAACAACACCATTTGTTACTTTACGGTATGGAGTTTCGATGAATCCCATTCCGTTTACTTTTGCATAAACACCAAGAGATGAAATCAAACCAATGTTTGGTCCCTCAGGAGTTTCAATCGGACATAAACGACCATAGTGAGTATAGTGAACGTCACGAACCTCGAAACCAGCTCTCTCTCTCGAAAGTCCACCTGGTCCAAGTGCAGAAAGTCTTCTTTTGTGTGTAATCTCAGCTAATGGATTCGTTTGATCCATAAATTGAGATAACTGGTTAGTACCAAAGAAAGAGTTGATAACTGATGATAATGTTTTAGCATTAATCAAATCAATTGGTGTAAACACCTCGTTATCTCTAACGTTCATTCTCTCACGAATAGTTCTAGCCATACGTGCTAAACCAACACCGAATTGTTGAGACAATTGTTCACCAACTGTTCTAACACGACGGTTTGATAAGTGATCGATATCATCAATCTCTGCTTTAGAGTTGATCAATTCGATCAAATATTTAACGATTGTAATGATATCCTCTTTAGTAAGCACTTGCTTATCCATAGGGATATCTAAATCTAATTTCTTATTCATTCTGTAACGACCAACTTCACCTAAGTTATAACGTTGATCAGAGAAGAACAATTTATCTATAATACCACGAGCAGTTTCCTCATCAGGCGGTTCAGCGTTACGCAACTGACGGTAGATGTGCTCTACAGCTTCTTTTTCAGAGTTAGTTGGATCTTTTTGTAACGTGTTGTGGATAATAGCATAATCTGCTTGGTTATTATCCTCTTTGTGTAACAAAATAGATTTTACATTAGAATCAATGATTTCTTCAACATTATCCTTGTCGATAATAGTATCACGATCAAGGATAATTTCGTTACGTTCGATAGAAACTACCTCTCCAGTATCCTCATCTACGAAATCCTCATGCCATGTATTCAATACACGCGCAGCAAGTCTTCTTCCAATATATTTCTTAATACCAGTTTTAGAAACTTTAATTTCTTCAGCTAAGTCGAAAATTTCAAGGATATCCTTATCTCTTTCGAAACCGATAGCACGGAATAAAGTTGTTACAGGTAATTTTTTCTTTCTATCGATATACGCGTACATTACGCTGTTGATATCAGTAGAGAATTCTATCCAAGATCCTTTAAAAGGAATTACTCTCGCAGAATAAAGTTTAGTTCCATTTGCGTGGAATGACTGTCCAAAGAAAACCCCTGGAGAACGGTGTAATTGAGATACTACAACACGCTCGGCACCATTAATAACAAAAGTACCACTAGGAGTCATGTAAGGAATTGTTCCAAGATATACATCTTGTACAATTGTTTCAAAATCTTCGTGTTCTGGATCTGTACAGTATAGTTTTAACCTAGCTTTTAAAGGCACACTATAAGTAAGACCTCTCTCTATACATTCTTGAATTGTATAACGTGGCGGATCAACAAAATAATCTAGGAATTCCAATACAAAGTTGTTTCTTGTATCTGTAATTGGGAAGTTTTCCATGAAGGTATTGTATAACCCTTCGTTGCCTCTTTCGTCAGATTTCGTTTCTAATTGAAAGAAATCTTTAAAAGATTTAACCTGAACATCCAAGAAGTCTGGATAGTCAGGAATATTTTTTGTAGAGGCAAAATTCAATCTTTCAGTCTGATTTGTTATCATCAATGGACAAAATTTTGATTAAAAAAAAGTAATTTATTTTTGTGTAAATACACACTGTTTAATCTATACTTTCTTATTATAATCAATACATCTTTAAAAATTAGTTCTATAAATTAAGTCTAATTTTCTTTCTTCGTATTGATCAAAAACTTTTTCGTATTTTAAACTATGGGATAATAAAATTGATATATTTTATTATACGAAAAATGGTTTAGGCCTTTGAGTGTTAACTCAAGACCTAAACCTAGTTCTTAAACTGAGTTTAATTATTTAAGCTCAACAGTAGCTCCAGCCTCTTCTAAAGATTTTTTAAGACCTTCAGCCTCTTCTTTAGAAACACCTTCTTTAACGTTGCTTGGTGCACCGTCAACTACATCTTTAGCTTCTTTAAGACCTAAACCAGTTAATTCTTTAACTAATTTTACAACAGCTAATTTAGAAGCTCCTGCATCTTTCAATACAACTGTAAATTCAGTTTGTGCTTCTTCAGCAGCACCGTCTCCTCCACCAGCAGCAACTACTACAGCAGCAGCAGCAGGCTCGATTCCGTACTCATCTTTTAATATTGTTGCTAATTCGTTAACTTCTTTAACTGTTAAGTTAACTAATTGTTCTGCGAATTGTTTCAAATCTGCCATTTTTTCTATCGTTTAAAATGATTTGTGTAAAAAATATAATTTAATTATTGTGCGCTAATTAAGCAGTAAGGAAGCAAACTCCCTTACGATAATTACTCTGCTCCTTCTTCTTCGCTTCCAGCGAATTTGTTTTGTAAAGCAGAAATAATTCTTTGAGCTGGAGATTGTAATAATCCAATGATTTCTCCAATAAGCTCTTCTTTAGATTTAATTGTAGCTAATGCATCTAATTGGTTATCCCCAATATATACTTCAGAATTGATGTAAGCTCCTTTTAAAACTGGTTTGTCAGATTTCTTACGGAAATCTTTGATAATTTTTCCAGGTGCGTTAGCAACATCTGAAATAAAGATAGCACTGTTACCTGATAAAACTGTAGGTAAATCACCATAATCATTATCAGAAGCTTCCATTGCTTTTGCAAGCAAAGTGTTCTTTACAACCTCTAATTTGATACCTGCTTTAAAACAAGCTCTACGCAAGTTTGAAGTTGTCTCTGCGTTTAAACCAGAAATATCAGAAATGTAAATGATATTTGTACCAGCTAACTGCGCAGTTAAATTTTCAATCGCGATTGATTTTTCTTCTCTAGTCATACTAAAAATTTTTAACTACCAATTATACTGCCTTAGGGTCTAATGCGATAGCAGGACTCATTGTGCTTGTAAGGTGAATACCTTTGATGTATGTACCTTTAGCAGCAGTTGGTTTAAGTTTTATTAATGTTTGAATAATTTCGTGTGCGTTGTCAACAATCTGCTCAGCTCCAAAAGAAACTTTACCGATTCCTGCGTGTACGATTCCTGTTTTGTCAACTTTAAAGTCGATTTTACCAGCTTTAACTTCTTGAACAGCTTTAGCAACATCCATAGTTACAGTACCTGTTTTAGGGTTTGGCATTAAACCTCTAGGTCCTAAAATACGACCTAACGGACCTAATTTACCCATAACAGCAGGCATAGTAATGATCACATCAACATCTGTCCAACCGTCTTTAATTTTTTGTAAGTAATCGTCAAGACCAACGTGATCTGCTCCTGCTTCTCTAGCTTCCGCTTCTTTGTCTGGAGTAACCAATGCTAATACTTTAACGTCTTTTCCTGTTCCGTGAGGTAAAGTAACTACACCTCTAACCATTTGATTCGCTTTTCTTGGATCAACACCCAAACGAACTGCGATATCAACAGACTCATCAAATTTTGCAGAAGCAACAACTTTAATTAATGCAGCAGCATCTTTTAAAGAGTATAATTTGTTCTTTTCAATTTTTGAAGCAGCCTCTTTTTGCTTTTTTGTTAATTTTGCCATTTCTTTTTCTTAATTAAAAAGGAGCATCTCCTGATACAGTTATACCCATAGATCTAGCTGTTCCAGCAACCATACTCATAGCTTTCTCAATTGTGAAAGCATTTAAGTCTGGCATTTTGTCTTCAGCAATAGTTCTAATTTGTTCCCAAGTAACGCTAGCTACTTTTTTACGATTAGGCTCACCAGAACCAGATTTTAGCTTTGCAGCTTCCATTAACTGAACTGCTGCTGGAGGAGTCTTAACAACAAAATCAAATGATTTGTCTTTGTACACAGTGATTTGCACTGGACAAATTTTGCCAGGTTTATCCTGAGTTCTAGCATTAAATTGCTTACAGAACTCCATGATGTTAACCCCAGCAGCTCCTAAAGCAGGTCCAACCGGTGGCGACGGGTTCGCAGCACCTCCCTTAACTTGTAGTTTAACTACCTTACTAATTTCTTTAGCCATTTTTAAAAAATTTAACACTGTAATCAATGGAAGCGATTACAATGGTTTATTATAGTGTAACAAAAAATTATACTTTTTCAACTTGCATAAAACTCAATTCTAATGGAGTTTTTCTTCCGAAAATCTTAACCATTACCTCAAGCTTACGCTTCTCTTCATTGATTTTCTCAACAGATCCATTAAATCCGTTGAAAGGCCCATCAATAACCTTTACCGTTTCCCCAACACTAAATGGAATAGAACGAGTATCTGTATTTACAGCTAGTTCATCCACTTTACCTAACATACGGTTTACTTCAGAAAGTCTTAAAGGAACAGGTTCTCCGCCTTTAGTTTCTCCTAAAAATCCAATAACACTAGTAATTGACTTAATAATATGAGGAATCTCACCAACTAAGTTAGCTTCGATCATAACATATCCAGGAAAATACACTTTATCCTTAGATGATTTCTTCCCATCTTTTACAGTAACCACTTTTTCAGTAGGAACCAAAACCTGAGAAACATAATCCTCCATACCTAGTCTCGCAATCTCAGTCTCAATATAAGCTTTCACTTTATTCTCTTGACCACTAACTGCTCTAACTACGTACCATTTTTTCACATTATTATCTGCCATCACAAAAAAATTATCCTTTTAACCAGTTAAAAAATCCAGCCAAAGCTTTTGCAAAAAATTCGTCTACTCCCCAAGTTGCCAAAGCGAATAAAATCGAAAATACAGCCACAACAATTGTCAATTTTTGAACTTCAGCCCAAGCTGGCCAAGTAACATTTGACTTTAACTCTTCGAAAGCCTCTGATAAATAATTAGTAACTTTTGTCATTTGATATATTTTTTATTGCACGGGCGGAGGGATTCGAACCCCCATCAACGGTTTTGGAGACCGCTATTCTACCCTTGAACTACGCCCGTAATTAAAGCCAGTGATTAAAAAATAATCACTGGCTTTTTATTTATTTTAATAGAATTACTCTACGATTTCAGTAACCTGACCAGCACCAACTGTTCTACCACCCTCACGGATAGCGAAACGCAAACCTACGTTCATAGCGATTGGGCTTAATAAAGCAACTTCAATAGTTAAGTTATCACCTGGCATTACCATCTCTACACCTGCTGGTAAAGAAATAACTCCTGTTACGTCAGTTGTACGTACGTAGAACTGTGGACGGTAGTTATTGTGGAATGGAGTGTGACGTCCACCTTCTTCTTTTTTCAAGATATAAACCTCAGCTTTGAATTTAGCATGTGGTTTTACTGAACCTGGCTTAATAATAACCATACCTCTTTTGATATCAGCTTTATCAATACCTCTTAACAATAAACCTACGTTATCTCCAGCTTCACCTCTATCAAGGATTTTACGGAACATCTCAACTCCTGTAATAGTAGAAGTTAATTTTTCAGCTCCCATACCAATGATTTCAACAGGATCTCCAGTGTTAGCAACTCCAGTTTCGATACGACCTGTAGCAACAGTTCCACGACCTGTAATTGTAAATACGTCCTCAACTGGCATCAAGAATGGTTTAGCTACGTCACGCACTGGCTCTTCGATCCAAGCATCAACAGCTTCCATTAATTCAATAATTTTAGGAACCCAAGCAGGATCATTATTCAATCCTCCTAAAGCAGAACCTTGAACTACAGGACCATTATCTCCATCATATTCGTAGAAAGATAATAAATCTCTAATTTCCATTTCAACAAGCTCTAATAACTCAGCATCATCAACCATATCCACTTTGTTCATGAAAACAACGATTCTTGGAATACCAACCTGACGTCCTAAAAGGATATGCTCACGAGTTTGTGGCATTGGACCATCTGTAGCAGCAACTACTAAGATAGCTCCGTCCATTTGAGCAGCTCCAGTAACCATGTTCTTTACGTAATCCGCGTGACCTGGACAGTCAACGTGAGCGTAGTGACGGTTAGCTGTTTCGTACTCTACGTGAGATGTATTGATAGTAATACCTCTTTCTTTCTCCTCTGGAGCGTTATCGATTTGATCAAACGATTTTGCTTGACAGTAACCAGCATCTGACAATACTTTTGTAATTGCAGCAGTTAATGTAGTTTTTCCGTGATCTACGTGTCCAATTGTACCTATGTTTAAGTGCGGTTTGGAACGATTAAAATTCTCCTTTGCCATTTTACTTAATTTTTAATCTTAGTTATATATTAATTTTCAATTTCCTACTTACTTGAGCCAATGTCGGGATTTGAACCCGAGACCTCTTCCTTACCAAGGAAGCACTCTACCCCTGAGCTACACCGGCAGAGAGTTCTGATTTTAGAATTTAGATTTTATATTTCAGATTTAACAATCTTTAACCTACAATCTAAAAACTAAACTTTTATTTGTGGGGAGAGCAGGATTCGAACCTGCGAAGTTCACACAGCAGATTTACAGTCTGCCCTCGTTGGCCGCTTGAGTATCTCCCCTAATTTTAAAATTCCATTATTTTAAAGAACCAATTTCAAATCGCATTTGAAATTTATCGAGCCGATAGAGGGACTCGAACCCACGACCTGCTGATTACAAATCAGCTGCTCTAGCCAGCTGAGCTACATCGGCGAATGCATTAAAAAAGTCCGCTATTTCTAACGGACTGCAAATGTAGCTATTTTATCTTTTAATCAAAACATTTTTCAAAAAAAATTTCAATTAAATGTGTGCTCTAATTTTTTCCTTCCTTTTTACAAGTAAACGTTCTAATGATTCTGCCGAAAGCTCAACCGCTTCTTCAAATGTCTTACACTGTTTTTTTACCAAAAAATCATCACCAGGAACATTAATCTTTATCTCCACCACCTTATTCTCCTTATCACTTGTTCTTTCAACTTTTAAAAAAACATCTGACGAAACCACACGATCGTAGTATTTTTCCAGTTTACCCATTCTTTCTTGGATAAAATCGACCAATTTTCTGTCGACAGTAAAATTAACTGCATGAACATCTACCTTCATAATAAAAATTTTAGAGTTAACATTTAAGAACCATTATTTATTTCTTGGATGCGCACCTATATATACTTTTTTAAGTTCCGCCAAACTATTATGAGTATAAACTTGTGTAGAAGCCAAACTAGAATGTCCTAATAATTCTTTAACTGAATTCAAATCTGCCCCATTATTTAAAAGGTGAGTTGCAAAAGTGTGACGTAGCACATGCGGACTTTTTTTTACCTTTTCTGAGACCCTACTAAAGTATGAATTTATTAAACGATAAACAAAAGATTCACTTAATTTTAATCCTTTTTTTGAAACAAAAAAATAGTCCCTATCAACCAAATCTTCTAAGCCTTCCCTTTCTCTCATATACAAACCTATTTGACTTGCAATAATTGGCAAAACAGGAATAATACGCTCTTTATTTCTTTTCCCTAAAACCTTAATTGTATTAGCAGAACAATCAACATTCTTAACCATTAAATGAATCAATTCTGCACGACGCATTCCAGTAACATAAAACATTTCAATAATAAGCTTATCTCGCACTTCTTCAAAACCAACAGGATTATCTATTTCCGAAAGCAAATCTTTTAATTCCTTTTCCGAAAAAGGAACCTGAACCGTTTTCGGGGTTTTCAAAGATTTATGCTTCAACATCGGATTAATTTCTATCTGTTTTGATTTTAAAAGAAATTTATAAAAAGCCTTCAAAGACGCCATCTTTCTATTAACAGAAACATTGGAAATATTCTGATCCACCAAAAAAACAATCCAGCTTCGAACTTGACTATAATTAACTAAATCAATACCATCTTGATCAAACGTTTCTTTCACAAAAGACTCAAAAGAAACTACATCATTCAAATATGCCTCTGCCGTATGAGGAGAATATTTTTTTTCTAGCAAAAGATAATCTCCAAAAGCTTCTTTGTACGTTTTCATAAAAATCTAAAAATTAAGCATAAAAAAACCGTTAGCATCAAAATTAAAACATTTTGACCACTAACGGTAATTATTTTTAAAAAGCTAATACTAACTCTCTAAACTATCTTTCAAGCCTTGGATGTAAGCAGCTTTTTGAATTTGAGCTCTTTTGATAACAGAAGGCTTAATAAAAGCAGTACGTGCTCTTAATTGACGAACAGTTCCTGTTTTATCAAATTTTCTTTTATAGCGCTTTAATGCTCTATCGATATTTTCTCCGTCTTTAATTGGTATAATTAACATAATATAGACACCTCCTCTCGTTAAGGCTGCAAATGTATATATTAATTATGAATTATGAGTTATAAATTCTGAATTATTTTCTCTTTAGGGTTGAAAATAGAAATAAAACCAATTATTGAGACTTAATTCAGCCTTTACATTCTACTATTTCAGCAAATTTCTGGAAATAACAAGCTTTTGAATTTCTGTTGTTCCTTCTCCTATTGTGCATAATTTAGAGTCTCTGTAGAATTTTTCTACTGGAAAATCTTTGGTATAACCATAACCCCCATGAATTTGAACTGCATCATTAGCAATTTTAACACATGCCTCAGAAGCATACATTTTAGCCATAGCGCCAGATGTTGTTACTGCTTTATGTTTTTGTTTTAGGAAAGCAGCTTTATGGAGCAATAATTCTGAGGCTTCGATTTCGGTTGCCATATCTGCTAGCTTAAAAGAAATTCCTTGAAAATTACTAATTGGCTGCCCAAACTGATATCTTTCTTTTGAATATTTCAAAGCCGCCTCATAAGCACCTTTAGCAATTCCTAAAGACAAAGCCCCGATAGAAATTCTTCCTCCGTCCAAAATTTTCATAGCCTGAACAAAACCTTCACCTACTTCTCCTAATCTATTTTCATCTGGAACACGACAATTATCAAAAACCAATTCGGCTGTTTCGCTAGCTCTCATTCCTAATTTGTTCTCTTTTTTTCCAGACGAAAAACCTTTCATACCTTTTTCAAAAACAAAAGCCGTCATTCCTTTAGAATCACCTTTTTCTCCTGTTCGCACTACTACAACAGCAACATCACCAGAAATACCATGCGTAATAAAGTTCTTTGCACCATTTACAATCCAATGATCTCCATCTTTAACCGCTGTAGTATTCATGCCACCTGCATCTGAACCGGTATTGTGTTCTGTCAGTCCCCAAGCGCCTATAAATTCAGCTGTAGCTAATTTTGGAAGCCACTTTTTCTTTTGCTCTTCATTTCCGAAAGTCAAAATATGATTGGTGCATAAAGAATTGTGCGCTGCGACAGATAATCCAATTGAAGGATCTACTTTTGAAATTTCTTCTATTACGGTAATATATTCGTGATACCCTAAACCTGAACCTCCATATTCTTCTGGAACTAAAACCCCCATGAAGCCCATCTCGCCAAGCTGCTTAAATAACGGAACTGGAAAAATTTGTGCTTCATCCCATTCCATTATATAAGGTCTAATATTTTTTTCTGCAAAATCTTTTATTGACTGTGCAATCATTAGCTGTGTTTCGTTGTAATCAAAGTTCATGAGTTAGTTTCTTTTAGAACTCCAAATATAAACTAATTATTTTTGCTTTTTCAACAGGAAAATCTTTAATTTTTGCTAAATCCTCAATATTATTAAAATTTCCATTCATACTTCTGTAAGTTACAATCTGTTTGGCGAGTCCATATCTGAAGTACGAAAACTGTGCTAACTCCTTTAATGATGCTTCGTTTACATTTATTTTCTTCAAAGAAGAAGGAATCACAACTTTAAAATGACTATTTAATTCATTTATAACTTCAGGCGAAAGCCCCCAAATCTCTTTCATTTGCTCCATTGAAACAAACGAACCTAAAATTTCTTTTTGTTTAAGTATTCGAGACGACAGACCTTCACCAATACCGTAAATTTTCATGAGATCTTCTTGAGACGCTTGATTAATATCCAATATTTCAAGCTTTTCTTTTTTTGGAAAAGTTCTCTCAACAAATTCTCTTTTCTCTTTTTTGAAATTATTTGGATGTTGTGCCCAATCTGGAAATTTGAAGAGAGGAGAAATTTTATTTAGCAATGAATCTGAAATCCCCGTAACCTTTTGAAACTCTTCTGCTGAGTTTACATATTTGTTTTCTTTACGAAATGCCATTAAGCGGTCAATCTCTTCAACAGACATTCCGAGTTTGTATCCTTTATAATCAGAAATAAAATTTGGGTTAAAAAGATAAATTGTAGGTTTTGCATTTTTACTCGTCAATTTCTCCTTATCAATCTCTGATTGAAGAGCTAGCCATTCCTCTTTTTCAGAGCTTTTGCTTTCTTTGATGTTAAAATCAGATAAAAAATAAAACAATTGTAGTAATACTATAATAATGAAGAGTATAAAAACACCTGTTCGCTGTTGTTTGGTAAAGTTGAAATACTTTTTTAAAGGTTTAAAGTTCATGATAAAAATACTTTTAAAAACAAAATAAGAAAAAACTTTCAAATTTATTAAGAATATTAGTAAGAAAAATTGTTTTTAAAAAATTATCATATCTCTTATAAAACTCTTATTAATTTAATGAATGTCAATACTTAAAGAAAGTTTCTTGAGAGTCCTGTAAAAAAAATAAAGATTTTATAACTTAAAACATGATATTTGTTTTTATTTTTTACAAAAAACAATACATTTGGCACTTAATAACAAATAAACCAATAAAATAGTATGTCAATTTGGAGAGTTAAACCTATATCAGCCTTTGAGGCCGATATGAAAAAAAGTGATTTAAAGAGAGTCCTAGGAAAATGGAGTCTTACTGCCATTGGTGTTGGTGCCATTATCGGTGGAGGAATTTTTGTACTTACAGGTACTGGGGCTTATTATCATGCTGGTCCAGCATTAGCAATTTCGTTCATCATCGCAGGTATTGCTTGCGTTTTTGCGGCTCTCTGCTATTCTGAATTTGCTTCTATCTTACCTGTTGAAGGATCTGCTTACGCATATGCTTATGGTACGATTGGAGAAGTTTTTGCCTGGATTATTGGATGGGGGCTAATTCTCGAATATGCAATGGGATCAATGACTGTAGCAGTTTCCTGGTCTGGGTACTTTAACAAATTGCTCAAATTATTTCATATAAAACTTCCTGATTGGCTTACAACAGATCCTGCAAGTTATACTGGAGAGGGTTTCTCTATGAATCTTCCTGCTTTCTTGATCGTTCTTTTAGTTATTTCATTGCTTATTAAAGGAACAAAAAGCGCTGCTAAAGCAAATAACGCCATTGTAATTCTTAAAGTATCTGCAGTTATTTTCGTAATTATTGCTGGTCTTTTCTTCATTAACACAGCAAACTGGAGCCCATTTATTCCTGAAGCAACTCAGATTATTGAAAAAGAAACTACTCACAATGCTTACGGAATTGGAGGTATTATCTCTGGAGCTGCAGCTATTTTCTTTGCTTATGTTGGCTTTGATGCCGTTTCTACACAAGCAGGAGAAGCTATTAATCCTAAAAAAGATGTCCCTTTTGCGATCATTGCTTCTTTATTAATCTGTACTACTTTATATATTCTTGTTTCTTTAGTATTAACAGGAATGATGAATTACCAAGACTTTAACCCACTAGGAAAATATCCTGAGGCTATTAAAGCTCCTGTTGCTTATGCTTTTGATATTGCTGGACAAGGTTGGGCAGGATTTATTATTACAGTTGCTGCTACTATTGGTTTAGTTTCTGTATTAATGGTAATGATTATGGGACAATCTAGAATTTTCCTAGGAATGTCTAAAGATGGTTTAATTCCACAAGTTTTCTCTAAAGTAAACCCTATTTCTGGAACTCCTAAAACGAATTTAATGATTCTTGGTGTTATAATCGCAACTGTTGCTGCTTTTACTCCAATCAACAAATTAGCTGATATGACAAGTTTTGGTACTTTATTTGCCTTTACTATGGTTTGTATCGCTGTTTGGATTTTAAGAGTAAAACAACCAGGATTAACTAGAACATTTAAAGTTCCTGCTTTACCAGTTATTGCGGTATTAGGAATTGCAATCAACTCTTATTTAATTTTTAATTTAAGTAAAGATGCACAGTTACTATCTTTTGGATGGCTTATTCTTGGTATAATTGTATACTTTGGATATAGCAAGAAAAGATCTAGACTTAATAATACGGATGCAGATGTTGAATAATTTTCAATTCTAGTCATAAAAAAAGCTCCAAAGTAAAATTTGGAGCTTTTTTTATAAATCAAATACTGATGTTCTTTTTGAGCGAATTAAATCTTTTAATCTAATCCAGAAAGCAAGTGTTAAATAAACTCCGAACCCTAAACCCGCCGTAACAAAAGAGATATAAATAAAAAACAATCTCACACTCGTTACACGCATTCCTAATTTATCTGCTAATCTTGAAGAAACATGGAAACCATATTTTTCAAAGAAGAATTTAAGTTTTAAAATTGCTGACATCTTTATATTTTAGATTTAAGATTTTAGACTATAGATTGCAAAAATACAATTATCTCATTACGATATTTTCTAATTGCCTAATTATTTTTAAGCAGTTCTAATCCGATGGCACATTTTAAACATGCTTTACGCTCACAATATTCATTTTTAAGCTCAAGTAATGCCTGACTTTCAAATGCTGATTGCGGTTTGATTCCAAACAAATTAAATTTATCAATGATGGCATTTTTTTCTGAAACTACTTCATTCATAAAATCAATTAAATCTTCCGCAGTCGATTCACCCATTATATTTGAATAAGCAAATTGAAGCGGAATAATTGTATTTATAATTACTAAATCAATGAAGGACTTAGAAAGCATTTTAGATTTCTTTGGACTTTCTTTATCAAACTGATAATGGTTCTGCCAATACAGACTTGCAGAAATATTCAGCAATCGATATACTTCATCAACCGATTTTAAACCAATTATTTTTGAGAAAAGATTTTGATGTCTATGATACAAACTCGCCAATTGAGAAAGTCTTATTGTAGGGAAATTATCTGGACGAAGTTTAAAAAACTGAACAGGATCTACATATGTTTTTTCTATTTGATATTTATGCAGCAAATAAAAATAACGGAATCTCAAATCTTTATAATAAACATCTTCTTTTTCTATTTCTAATAAACCAGAAGTTCCGAAAAGCAATGCCTCTAGATTTTCGACTTCGAAACTCTCTTTTCTAATAACTGAAAACGGGATTGCTTTTGAGATTTGCAAGAAAGAATTTCCGTTGGTATTTAATCCAAAATTCTTCGCTAGAAGGCAAAATAAGACAGCTTCCCAATCTTGATTGGTTTCTTCTAATAATTGATAAATAAACTTAGATTTTCGCTCTAAGCGTTCAAAAAACAATCTTTCCTGCCAATTTTTAAAAACAAATGCATCGATTTCTTTTAATTGCCTTTCGCAAGAAATCCAAGTTTTCGGAGAAACTAAAGCATTGTAATTTTCGATTGTTTCTTTTGAAACATAATCTTTAAGAACCAAAACAGGAATTTCAGTATTGTTTTCTCTAAAAATAGCGGTATCATTTTCCCAAACTACATGCAGAATAACATTTTTATAGGTGGGATCTTTTTCATGATTGTGCAAATACCAATCTGAAGATTTTAAATGAATTTCTACATTACCAGCCCATTTTTGATTTCCAATTTCGATATGCGCATTAAAAAAATCAGGGCCAGAAAGTTCTAAATAATCACCAGTTTTGATAATGGTAATTTGTTCATTTTGAACAGATTTCAAATTCAAGGCGTCAAACTTCTTGAATTTCCAGAGATAATGAAGGAAGTCTTCTTTCATTTAGATTTTATAGTGTAATTACAAAAATCTAAAAGTAATTAAATTTTAATATTATTCTTACAAAATAAAATTATTTTAACGCAACATATATAATTTAGCACAAGCTCTCGCATCTGATAAAGCTTCGTGATGATTCAATTGAATATTCATTTCGCGACAGCAGTCACTTAATTTAGTTGGTTTTATACCTTTTCCTTTGTAGATTTTAACAGTGCATTCCCATTTTGCAGCAATGTTCAAATCATCATAATTTAAGCCGTGTAACAGCATTGTCTTCATTAAAACATTTCGGTCAAAACTTTCATTGTGTGCTACAACAACCCTGTTTTTTAATCTCTTTTCAATTTCAGGATAGATTTGAAAGAATGATTTTGCATTGATGGTATCTTTGGGATAAATCCCATGAACACGAATCGTAAAAGGATTGTATTCGTTATTTGGCGGTTTAATTAGTGACACAAATTCATCAACGATAATTCCGTTTTGAACTGTAACAATTCCAACCGAACATGGATGATAACCAGTTGCCGTTTCAAAATCTATTGCTGTAAAATTCATTTTATATTTTTAAAAGACAAATCCATAAATCAAATCGTTTCTCACAATAAGATTTATGGATTAATTTAATTCTAATTCGCTTATTTTATTGAGCCAATAATATCGTATTTCGTAATAATGTGGTGATGTCCATTTCCTAAATCAACCAAAACAGCATCATTTTCTTTTGAAAATAATTTTGAAACTTCTTCAATTGGAGTTCCTAACTTCACAATCGGGAAAGGTTTTCCCATTACTTCTTTAATTGGCTTTTCGGCAACATTTTTATCTGCAACATAACTTCTAAATAAATCCGTTTCGTCAACAGAACCTACAAAGCCATTAATATCTACAACTGGAATTTGAGAGATTTTATATTTACGCATACGCTCGATTGCATGCGAAACCAATTCTTCAGTACGAACAACGATTAATTCTTTATCAATATGATCTTTAATAACGTCTTCAGCTTTTGTTATGTTTTCTTCTAAGAATCCGCGTTCACGCATCCAATCATCATTGAACATTTTACCTACATAACGGCTTCCAGAATCGTGAAATAATACCACAACAACATCATCTGGCTTGAAATGCTCTTTCAATTGCAACAAACCTTTAATACAGGCTCCAGCTGAATTTCCAACAAAAATACCTTCTTCCAAAGCAATTTTTCTAGTGTAAACAGCCGCATCTTTATCGGTAACTTTTGTAAATCCATCAATTAGAGAGAAATCTACATTTTTTGGTAAAATATCTTCTCCAATGCCTTCTGTTATGTACGAGTAGATTTCGTTTTCGTCAAAGATTCCTGTTTCATGATATTTTTTGAAAACTGAACCATAAGTATCAATTCCCCAGATTTTGATATTTGGGTTTTTCTCTTTCAAATATTTTCCAACACCAGAAATAGTTCCACCTGTTCCTACTCCCACTACAAAATGTGTAATTTTCCCTTCTGTCTGTTTCCAGATTTCAGGCCCAGTCTGTTCATAATGCGCCAATGAATTTGACATATTATCATACTGATTTACATACCATGAATTTGGTGTTTCTTCTGCTAAACGCCTAGAAACCGAATAATAGGAACGTGGATCTGTTGGTTCAACATCTGTAGGACAAACTACAACTTTCGCGCCCACAGCACGAAGAATATCCATTTTTTCTTTTGACTGTTTGTCTGAGATAACACAAATCAATTTGTATCCTTTTACGATTGCAACAAGTGCAAGTCCCATTCCAGTGTTTCCAGAAGTTCCTTCAATAATGGTTCCACCAGGTTTTAAACGTCCATCAGCTTCTGCATCTTCAATCATTTTCACCGCCATTCTGTCTTTTACAGAATTACCTGGATTAAAGGTTTCGACTTTTGCCAATACTAACGCATCAATTTCAGCAACAATTTTATTGAGCTTTACCAATGGTGTGTTACCAATTGTTTCTAAAATATTATTTGAAAAGTCCATTTTTATTTAAGTTTAATATGTGGTTCTAATTAGTAAGTTTTTATTGGAAGAAATTCCAAACTAAACCAAAACGCAAGACAAAATCACGATAAGGATCGTGTGGCGCTGCATAATAATTA
Organism: Flavobacterium sp. SH_e; assembly: GCF_025717045.1. GTDB lineage: Bacteria > Bacteroidota > Bacteroidia > Flavobacteriales > Flavobacteriaceae > Flavobacterium. The sequence continues at coordinate 1,333,140 of NZ_JAOVZN010000006.1, read as the reverse complement.
CTTTGCGAGAACAAAGCATTAAAATGTTCTGCTTTTAAATAAAAGCGAGTTTGACGGATTCTAGCATTTATGAAAAAATCGAATGTTGCAAAACCGCCTGTTTTTTTCTCTTGCTGTACAAAAAATTCAGCAATAACAGGATTATAATCATCCCCATAATATTTGGTAAGATAATTAAATACAAGTCCTGTTTGCATGTATAATGCCTTTTTAAAGAAATGATTTGAATAATAAAATGTATTTCTTGTCACAAAATCAGGCACATTTAAGATTAAATCTGACTGATCTACTTTTTGGTATAAAAGTGTATTATCTAATGCAAATTTTCCAAATTTGAATTCACGGCTAGCTTTTATTTCCAAATAATTAATCACATTTCCATATTGAAATGGCTTCACTATTTGCTCACCGCTTGCCTTTTGCTCATCGTTTGCGGCATCTGTAAAATACAGATGATCTTTCAATACTGTATATTGAACTTGTCCTGTTAACCAAGGTGTTGTAATTTCGGCACTAAGCGAGTTAATTTTTTCATTTTTAAAATCGTTTGACCAATTGTATGAAATCCAACTACTTTGATACAAATTATAATTATTATTTGGCAGTTTGTTGATGTTGCGATATCTAAAATCAAATTTAATTTTATCGCTCATATCGTATCTCAACTTAGCATCTAAATCTGAAAGCGACTGATTTGTAATTGATCTTGAATACAAAAATCTACCATTCCACTTGTTTTTCTGATATTCATACTGCGCACCAAAATTATTGAACTGTAAATACAAATTGTCCGGAACTGCATTTCCTAAACTATCAACAATAATTCGCTCATACTTGTAGTTTGATCTGTAATCGTCTACAAAAAATATAAACTTCCCTAAAAGCGAATTTTCATAGGCCGCTCCAACTTTGTTATAAAGTCGTTCATATTTAGTATGGTCGTTCATGTTGCTGGTTACATACGAATCGCCGAAACGCTGTATACGTGTACTTACGTTATCGTCATCTGTAACTGTAGAAATTATCGTTGGCTGTTTATATTCGTACCCTTTGTTTTCGTAATTAAACTGGTGCGTTATGTATAAATTATTGCTTCCATCTTTTGGATTTACCCTAAATGCATGATCGAAAAACAATCTTCTCCCTTTTAACATCGATTCTGCATCAGTTAAATAAACTTGCAATCTTTGTCGGTTTTTATAATCCTGATTATCGCTTTCAAAATTTGAATCGTTTGTAATCCCGCCATTTTCTTCGTTCATAATATCTTGGTAGGTATAATGAGCATTAATGGCATAACGTCGGCTGGTTGTAGCATAACTTGCTGTCATTCTGAAATTTCCAGCACTAACCAATTGATTGTTATAGTCTCCTTCAGATCTTAAACCTTTATATGCGATTGAGAAATTAAGGTTTTTAGAAACGTTTAATGTTATAAAAGAATCTACATTTTGCCCTTTATTAATTGTTGTATTAAAAAACAATTCTGTAAACGGTGTTGCTGCAGAATAATATCTTATTTGATCTGCTTGCATGTAATTAGAATGTTTTCCACTGAAACCAATTTCTGGATATGGCGAAAAACTAGTCAAACTATACTGTAATGTATTTAAAGGTTGTCCGATATTAGAAAATTCCTGAAGTCCAAAAAGATCTTTTCTTAGATGATTTTGCCTGTAAGCACTTTTAATAGTCAGAGACGTATCTACATAAATCGTATCGTGTTCTAGCGTAACAATTTTATACTGATCAATTGTTGCTATTTTTTGTTTTTTCTTCTTTACGGTATCTGTAACACTAGAATATTCCGTATTCATATCTAAATTACTTTTAGGAGCAGGTTTTTTTTCTTGAGAAAACAATAAAGTTGGTACAACTAATAGATATAGAAAAATGAATATTCTCATTTGATGGCTTTGTATAAATTTATTTTGACAAATTTGCTAAGCAAAGGTAAATTATAAAAACAAATAAAGAAAAAAACAGTTCATTTTATACAATTGCCTTGGCTGACAGTACGAAAACGAATATTTTTGCTGAAAATTTCATCGAATTTGTTATTAAAAACCTAAAAAATGCTCGAAAAAAATTTCTCAGGATTTGTTTTAGAAACTGGAACTGACGAAGCTGGCAGAGGCTGTCTCGCTGGTCCGGTTACTGCCGCTGCTATAATTTTACCAGAACATTTTGAAAATGCAATTTTAAATGACAGTAAGCAATTATCAGAAAAAGCAAGAGCTCTTTTAAGACCTATTATAGAAAAAGAAGCTTTGTGTTATGCTGTTACTCATTTATTTCCAGATGAAATTGACGAAATAAATATTCTTAATGCTTCGATGAAAGGAATGCAAGAATGCATTTTGAAGTTAAAACATATTCCAGAATTCATTATTGTCGATGGAAATCGCGCTTTAAATGCAAAACTTGGACTTAAAAATACTTTTGGAAAACAATTTACGTCTGATGAAATCACGTTATTAAAATCGATTCCGAATCAAAGTATTATAAAAGGCGACGGGAAATATTTGAGTATTGCCGCAGCATCTATTTTAGCTAAAACGTATCGCGATGAATATATGGATCAAATTCATGAAGAATTTCCGATGTATAATTGGAAACAAAATAAAGGATATCCAACCAAAGAGCATCGCGAAGCTATCAAAGAATTTGGAACGACAAAATACCATAGAATGAGTTTTAGACTTTTACCAGAACAGTTAGAACTCGATTTGTTTTAATAAAAAACGACCTAAATAATTAGGTCGTTTTTTATTTACTTTTTACTTTTTACTTTTTAAAAACTCAGCAAATTGTTTTGTATCGTAATAAAAAGGTCTTACTGCCGTAATTTTTCCATCTTTCAAATCGAAATGTTCTGAAATTGGAACTGACATTGTTTTACCCGATTTTTTAGCTTTGCAGCTTATTGTAAAATAAATGATAACTTCATTTTTAGAAGCATCGCTAAAATAAGTTGGTTCTTTCTCTATTTGCAAATCAAAAAACTCTGTCGATTTTGTGAACATTTTAGTCCATTCGCTAAAACCTGTATAGGTACCTCCGTAAGGCAAACCTGTAGCTTGACTGTAAACTGCGCCATCTGCCACTACAGTAGCCAAAGCATCAAAATCTCTTGTTTTAAAAAGGCTTTCGTAATATTTTGCTACTACTTTTAAATTATCAGCTTCTAAGTTTTTCAAAATATCCGCTTCAGATAGAGATGCTCCTTTATCCCAAAAACCAATAATTTTACTTACTTGCCCTTTGCCATTTAAACGTGCAAAATCGCGGCCAGCCATTATAAGATTGTTTTTAGAATCAAGAACTTTCCATTCCCAGGTTACATAATTGTCTTTTACAATTTTGGCTCCCGAGGTTAAAACTGCATCAGGATTCTTTTTGTAAAATTCGTTAATAACATTATTAAATGCGACAATTCCTTTTGTAGATGCAGACGGATCTTCAAAAGTACTGTCTTCTAACCAAATCAATTTAATTAGTTTTAATCTGGCATCACTATTTTTTTCCTGCCACACTTTTTCATAAACCGTAATCGGATATAATTTATCTTTCTTTTGAGCAAAAAGACCATTAAGAATAAAAAGAAAACATAATAAGTAGATTTTTCTCATAAGCAATGAAATTAGATTTGATTAAACTTTATTAGTAATGTTTCAAATTTAGCATAAATACTGGCGGGAATTACAAAAGTTGCGCAATTTGCCATCCTTTCAAAATCTTAACTTTTGCCAAATACTTTTTAAAACTTTTGAATATAATTTTAGAAAAAAACAGCTTTCTATCTAAATATTGAAATCCCATTTAGAGAAAGAATATACTTCGTTTATCTTGAAATAGTCTTATTTTATTGGAAGAAAATAAAAAAACCGTCTCAAAAAAACTTGAAACGGTTTATATTTTTAGAAGGTTATTTAAACAAATTCAGCTTCAAATAGCTCTTTTAAATGTTTGATGATTTTTGCTTTTACTTCTTCTTCATCTACTTTTTCTACGCCAAGTTCGACGTTTAATGATGTGACGCCTTTTCCGCGAATACCGCAAGGAATAATATTGTCAAAATATCCTAAATCGACATTTGCGTTTAAGGCAAATCCATGCATGGTAACCCAGCGTGAAGCACGAACACCCATTGCACAGATTTTGCGTGCAAACGGAGTTCCAACGCCAAGCCAAACTCCAGTTTCTCCTTCGCTCCTGCCCGATTCTAAGCCGTATTCTGCTAAAGTTAGAATAATTGATTCTTCTAAAAAACGCAAGTATTTATGAATATCGGTAAAGAAATTTTCTAAATCAAGTATCGGATAACCTACAATTTGCCCGGGCCCATGATATGTAATATCACCGCCACGGTTGATTTTATAAAAAGTCGCTCCTTTGGCTTCTAATTGTTTTTCGTTTAATAACAAGTTTTCAAGATCGCCACTTTTTCCTAAAGTATAAACGTGCGGATGCTCAACAAATAATAAATAATTTGGTGTTGGCAGATCAAGTTCTTCTCTTCTGTTCTTGATTTTTAAATCGACAATGTCCTTAAAAATTTCTTCTTGATATTCCCAAGTCGATTTATAATCTCTTTTTCCCAGATCCTGAAGTTGGATTTTTTTATTCATTTTAATTATTTTTCAAACTCAACGTCAAAGTTTAGTTTGTCAGGATTCTCCATATAATCCGTAAAAGTGTATTGAATTGTAATCGATTTGCGATCGTCGCTAAATAAAGCCGTTGGGTTAGAGACTTTCTTTATTTTTTTTGGAAAATGGTATTTTACGATATAACTAGATGAAGCAAACATCATTTTAGACATATCTCCAGCAGAATCTTTTGCTTTTGCTGCCTTTTTCTGCTGGTCGATAACTGCTTTTCGTGTAAATTTCTTTCCGTCATAAGAATAACTTAATTTACTGCCATTATCTCCAAAACCGCTCCCAAGCGGATTTGCTGCTGCACCTCCTTCTAATTTTTGGAATGTGCTTAAAGTTTGTAAAATATCTTGAAGTTCGTTTACATTTTTAAAATCAGTTGCCATTGTCATTAGAAACTGCTTTTTCTCGGAACTCATTTTTGTAGATACTATGAAATTCTCGAGTTTTTTAAGCTCTTTCTGTGTTTCTGGCGACAACTTAGCGATACTGTCTTTTTTCTCTTCAAATACTTGTTTAAAAGTAAAAGTAGTATCAATATCTTTTTTAGCGTCTCCCATTTGACCTGCGATTTGATCACCAGCCATTTCCATTAATGCAGAACCATCCATGTCGACAGAGAACTTTCCAGTTCCGTTATCATTAATTGTAATGTTTTCAGTAAAAGTGCAGCTTGTTAATGTTGCTAATAGAAAAGAAAAACTAAGTAATTTATATAATTTCATCGTTTACAATTTTTTATCAAATATACGAACTTTTTTAAGGCGCTAAGGCTCCGAGATTTTAAGTTACTAAGTTTATTAAAAAACCGACAAACCTTTTTATTCTAAAATGACTTCTAGATTGGTGCTTTCTGGATCTTTTAAACAATCAATAAGCTGAAATTCTAAGGTCAAAGATTTTTTATCTGAACTTATAACCGATTTTGAGTTTGAAACTGATTTTATGTTTCGAGAAAAATGATATTTTAAAACATACGATTGTGCCAGTTTTGAAGAGCCATATTTTTCTTTGAATTTTTCGGAATCTGCTTTTGCCTTTTCAAATTCTCGTGTGCTTATAATTGAAACTGTGCGTTTGAAAACTTTATCATCAAAATTATATGAGATTCTGAAATAATGATTTTCTGCCGTCAAAGCGTAATTATGCTGAATGTCAGACGCATAATCTTCTGTCTTAAATAAATCTGGAATTTCTGATGCTTTATTGAAATGAAGAAAAAATTCCGTTTTGTATTCTTTCTCAAAAGAACTCTTTTTTAAATGTGCTTTCACATTGGCATATTTTTGAAATAGCTGCTGTTCTTCTGGCTGATATCTTATGAAGTTTTCATTGTATTTATCGATATAATCTTTAAAAACATAAGTCGTATCCTGAAAAATATTTTCTTTACCATATTCTTCCCCTGCCAATTGCATATAATTATTTTCTTCTCGAAGCTGGACGACTTCGATATTCCCGCTTCCGTCTGGATTAATCGTGATTGTTTCGGTAATTTGACAACTTGCAAATAAAATTAGAATTAATAAGCTTGATAAATATTTCATTTTTTAAAGAAGGTTCTGATGTTTTGAGTTGCTAAGATAATCTGTTTTTAATTTAATTTCTTACAATATAGAAGGTCTAATAAAAACAAAATAGTCTAATCTAGCCCCGATAGAAGCGGTATCCTTTTTCTCCCTTCTTTAGGGAGGAAAAGATACAAGCGGATAGCGGGACTAAAGGTGATTGAAAACCAATAAATTGATGCTTCAAAAAATCTAAAAACTGCATTCTAAAATTTGCATTCTTTTCTTTATCTTTGCACACTTAAAAAAATAGCACAAAAAATGGCATTATCAGAACAAGAAATCATCAGAAGAGAAAAACTTCAAAACTTACGCAATCTGGGAATCAATCCTTATCCAGCTAATCTTTTTCCTGTAAATCATACTTCGAAGCAGATAAAGGAAACTTTTGAGGAAGGTAAGAAGGTTATCGTTGCAGGACGTTTGATGAGTGTTCGTGATCAAGGTAAAGCTTGTTTTGCTGAATTACAAGACAGCGAAGGCCGTATTCAATTGTACGTGAATCGTGATGTTTTGTGCGAAGGTGACGATAAAACTTTATATAACCAAGTATTCAAAAAATTAACCGACTTAGGAGATTTTATTGGTATTGAAGGTGAATTGTTTACTACACAAGTGGGTGCAAAATGTATTCGTGTAACTGGTTTTACTTTCTTGAGTAAAACATTACGTCCGTTGCCTTTACCAAAAGTTGACGAAGACGGAAAAGTGCACGATGCTTTCAATGACGCTGAATTACGTTATAGAATGCGCTATGTAGATTTAACGGTTAATCCTCAGGTTAAAGAAACTTTCCTTAAGAGAACTAAATTGTTCACTGCAATGAGAGAGTATTTTAACAATGCAGGATATCTTGAAGTAGATACTCCGGTTTTACAATCAATTCCTGGTGGAGCTTCAGCTAGACCATTTATTACGCACCATAACTCACTTGATATTCCGCTTTACATGCGTATTGCGAATGAGTTATACTTAAAAAGATTAATTGTTGGTGGATTTGAAGGTGTTTATGAGTTCTCTAGAAACTTCCGTAACGAAGGAATGGACAGAACGCACAATCCTGAATTTACTGCAATGGAAATATATGTAGCTTACAAAGACTACAACTGGATGATGGATTTTGCTGAAGGCTTATTGGAGCACTGTGCAATTGCTGTAAATGGTACAAGCGAAGTTACTTTTGGCGAGCACAAAATCAACTTTAAAGCGCCTTATGCACGCGTTACAATGACCGATTCTATCAAACATTTTACAGGTTTTGATATTTCTGGAAAAACAGAGCAAGAATTGTTTGAAGCTGCAAGAGGAATGGGAATCGAGGTTGACGAAACAATGGGTAAAGGAAAATTGATCGATGAGATTTTCGGAGCAAAATGTGAAGGAAATTATATTCAGCCAACTTTCATTACAGATTATCCAAAAGAAATGTCTCCGCTTTGTAAAGAGCACCGCGATAATCCAGATTTGACTGAGCGTTTTGAATTAATGGTTTGCGGTAAAGAAATCGCAAATGCATATTCTGAATTAAACGACCCAATTGACCAAAGAGAGCGTTTTGAAGATCAAATGCGCCTTTCTGAAAAAGGTGATGATGAAGCAAACGGAATTATCGACGAAGATTTCTTAAGAGCGCTTGAGTACGGTATGCCTCCTACTTCTGGAATGGGAATTGGAATGGATCGTTTGATTATGTATTTAACTAATAATGCTTCTATTCAAGAAGTTTTATTGTTCCCGCAAATGCGTCCGGAAAAAAAACAAGCTCAGATCGAACTTTCTGACGAAGAAAAATTCATCATTGATTTGCTTACAAAAAATGAAAATAGAATGGATTTGACGCAACTAAAAATTACAGCTAACTTAAGCGGTAAAAAATGGGATGCTTCTATGAAAAACTTATCTAAACACGGTTTAACTAAAGTTGTTGTTGACGGCGAGTTTAAATTTGTGGAATTGATGGGGTAATAATTGTCCTATTTTATTATAAATACAGCCCGATAGGTTTATAACTTATCGGGTTTTTCGTTTTATTTACATAACTTTGATTAATTAAAATGCATTATTATGAGCACTTTAGAAATAAAATTAGAAATATTTGATAAACTAAAAAACATTGAAGATGTTAGTCTGCTGGAGAAAATTAGAAATCTTCTAAAAAATGTAGATACAGAAGATGTTTATCAATTTGAACAATATGAACTAGATATGCTAAGAGAAAGTGAAGAAGACATAAAATACGGAAGAGTTATTTCTCAAGAAGATTTAGATAAGGAAGATCTTGAATGGCTGTCAGAATAATTTGGACTAATGCTGCAGTTAATCAAAGAAGAAAAATACTGAATTATTGGAATAAAAGAAACAAATCAAAAACGTATTCAAGAAAATTAGTTTCGGAAATAACACAAAGAACTAAATTCTTAGTTGAAAATCCTGATACTTATGTTAAAACCAGCTTTCCAGACATCAGAACCTCAACATTAGGACATTATAATATCTTTTATAAAATAACTCCAAGTGAATTGATTGTTATTGCATTTTGGGATAATAGACGAAATCCAAAAATCCTTTCAAAAATTCTAAAAAACAATAAGCCCGACAGGTTTTAAAAACCTGTCGGGCTTTCTATTTAAAAGAATCTGATTAAAACGAATATTTCTCCAATTTCTCTCCTTGAATATCCAAAACCTTAGTGCTTTCTTTTGGAACATCACCTTTTATAACTTCTTGAACAGATGGATTAGACGGATATTTTCCGCCTTTCATTTTTAAAAGATGAAATTTTCCCCCACTTTCAAATATAAGATCATAAAATTTTTCAGTTGCTGAAGTAGTTACATAAATTGGAAAATCGGTTACGGTGAAACGATTAATTACACTTCCATCATTATTTAAAATATAGCCCGAACAGCCTCCGCTTCCGCAGAAATAGGGGTTTGAAAAACCAACTAAATATTCGTTTTTCTTATCGTTATTTAAGTCGAAAGCATCGTAATAAAAATAACGATCCTCTTTTGTCATAGCAGGAATATCGTTCTTTAATAAAACCAACAATTGCTCACGTATTAGTTCTATTGCCTTGTCTTCTTTTGGAGCAGCTTCACTCAAATTGGCTGTTCCTCCAAGTGTTTTAGACAATGTATCTTGAACAACTGTTTTTACAATATTTTTTGAATTATCTTTATTCTGACAAGAACTCAATGCCAGAATAGCAATTAGAATTAAAATTTTATTTTTCATAATCTGAAATTTTAAATTCGTTATAATTTACACCAGCAAAGCGGCTTTATTTTCAATATCATTTTGTTCCAACAGAGATTTTATATTATTGAAAGTCACCAAAGCAATTTGTGTCAAAGCTTCATTGGTAAAAAACGCCTGATGTGCGGTTACCAAAACATTTGGAAAACTCATTAAACGCTGAATTGCATCATCTTGAATAATGTCTGCAGAAAGATCTCTAAAGAACAGTTTTTCTTCTTGTTCGTAAACATCAATTCCTAAATAACCTATTTTTCCTTCTTTTAAACCTTCAATAACCGACGCCGTTTCGATTAATCCGCCACGGCTTGTATTGATAATCATCACGCTGTCTTTCATAAAAGAAATTGAAGTGGTATTGATGACGTGTTTTGTCTGCTCATTTAGCGGACAATGAAGCGAAATAATATCACTTGATTTAAAAATCTCCTCTAAACCAACAAAAGAAACCCCATCCTTTTTCATCTCTTCGTTTTCAACAATATCATAAGCCAAAACTTTACAGCCAAAACCTAATGCTATTTTAGAAAATGCCTTTCCTATATTTCCAGTTCCAATAATTCCGATTGTTTTTCCAAATAAATCAAAACCTAATAATCCGTTTAGAGAAAAGTTTTGCTCACGAACTCTGTTATAAGCTTTGTGTGTTTTTCTGTTTAAAGTCAAAATCATCGCCATCGCATGTTCGGCAACTGCTTGAGGAGAATATGCGGGAACACGACAGACTTTTATCCCGTGTCTTTTAGCAGCGTCCAAATCGACATTATTAAATCCGGCGCAACGTAGAGCAATTATTTTTACTCTTTTTTCTGCTAATTGATTGATAACCGTTTCGTTTACAATATCATTTACAAAAACACAAACAATCTCACATTCCTCAATTAAGGCTACAGTTTGCGGATTCAATTGCGTTTCAAAAAAGTCCAACTGAAAACCAAAATTTTCATTGTATTTATTGAAAAACGTTTTATCGTAAGGCTGAGTTGAGAAAAAGGCGATTTTATTCATGGTTTTGAGAATTAATTCATTTCAAATTTCTTGATCCATTAAAAATAAGAAATTATTTTCAATGAGCACTTAACTAAATTGCTAATCAACTACTTGTCAATTTGTTAAAAAAAGTATAATTTTTAAAAATTCAATTAAACCTGTTTTATTCAAAAAAGTCTAATTCCTTATAAACAATTAAAAAAACTTAAAACATGAAAAAATTATTAATTGCAGCTTTGTTATTTGTTGGAATAGCAAGTTTTGCACAAGAAAAAAAAGAAAGACTAACGCCTGAACAGCGCAACGAAAAGCAATTGCAAAAATTGACAACAGAGTTAAATCTTGATGCTAGTCAGCAAGCTCAGGTGAAACAGCTTTTAGCAGACCGAAGCGCCAAAGCTGAAAAACTAAGAGATGCGCGTCAAGAGCAAAAAGAAAGCGGTACAAAACCAACTGCTGCCGAAAGAGAAGCTTTTAAAAAGGAAATGATGGCTGAAAAAGATGCAAACGATGCTAAAATGAAATCGATTTTGAATGCTGACCAATACACAAAATGGAAAACCATTCAAGAAGAAAACAAAGACAAAGCGAGAGAAAAAATGAAAGAATACAGAAAAGATAAAAACTAAATTAAAGAGGCCTAAAAGCCTCTTTTTTGTTTCTAGACATTCTTTAAACTTTCCTTAATAGTTTCTGTTAAATAAAAGATAAACCTCAAAATAGCATTAAACTTAATAATTCTGATGAAGTCTAATTGCTATAAACCTTTTATAAGACGAATTATGAAAAAATTATTTATTGCAGCTTTATTATTTGTTGGAATAGTAAGTTTTGCACAGGACATCAATCAGAAACCGACACGCGATCAACGAGAAAAATTAACTCCAGAACAGCGTAACGAAAAGTATTTACAAAAACTAACTTCTGATTTGAGTTTAGATAAAAAACAGCAAGAGCAGGTAAAACAGCTTATCGCAGAAAAAAGTGCCAAAGCTGAAAAGTTTAGACAAAGCCGAAAAGACAGCAAAACACCTCCAACAGCTGAAGAAAAAGCAACTTTCAAAAAACAAATAGATGCAGAAAAAGCAGATAATGATGCTAAAATGAAATCTATCTTAAATGCTGATCAGTATACAAAATGGACAGCTTTAAAGAAAGAACACAAAGGACATCATAGAAAGGGTGATTTTAAAACACCTCAAGAACGCGATCAGGCACATTTGCAAAAATTGACAACTGACTTGAATTTAAATGCAGATCAGCAAAAACAAGTAAGCGAACTTTTATCTGACAGAAGCACAAAAATGGCAATGCTTAAAAAAAGCAGAAAAGATTCTACTTCGCAACCAACAGAAGCTGAGAAAAAAGCCATGAAAAAACAAATGGAAGAAGATCATAAAGCTTATGATGCCAAAATGAAATCTATTTTGAATGCTGACCAATACAAAAAATGGACTGCGATTCAGAAAGAACATAAAGACAAAATGAAAGAATACAGAAAAGACAAAAAATAATCTTGTTCTAAAAAAGAAAAGGAGGCTTAAAGCCTCCTTTTTTATTAAAATGATTTTGATACCTTATCAATCGCATTGATTGTAAAATCTAAATCTTCATAAGTCAATGCATCTGTAATAAACCACGTTTCGTATGCAGATGGCGCGATGTAGACACCTTCTTGCAATAATCCGTGGAAGAATTTCTTAAACGTTTCATTATCTCCTTTTGCTGCAGTTTGAAAATCGGTAACCGGATTTGCATCAAAGTGAACCGAAATCATAGAACCTACTCTATTGATTGTAAATACAACATTATTAGCTTTTAAAACTCTATCGATTCCTGCTTCCAAATAAGCTGTTTTTTCTTCTAAACGTGTAAAAATTTCTCTGTCATTATCAAGAGCTTTCAACATCGCATATCCTGCTGCCATTGCCAATGGATTTCCAGATAATGTCCCTGCTTGATAAACTGGTCCTAGAGGCGCTAAATAATTCATGATTTCTTCTCTCGCTGCAAAAGCTCCAACTGGAAGTCCACCACCGATAACTTTTCCGAAAGTTACGATATCAGCATCAATCCCGTACAATTCTTGAACCCCACCGCGAGCTAAACGGAAACCTGTCATTACCTCATCAAAAATCAATAAGATTCCGTTTGCTGTACACAAATCTCTTAAACCTTGCAAGAATCCTTTTGCCGGTGGAATACATCCCATATTTCCAGCAACTGCTTCGATAATAATCGCAGCAATTTCTCCTTTATTAGCTTCAACCAATGTTTTTACATTTTCTAAATCATTGTATTTTGCCAACAAAGTATCTTTTGCTGTTCCTTCTGTAACACCTGGACTATTTGGAGATCCAAAAGTTACAGCTCCGCTTCCCGCCTGAATCAAAAATGAATCTGAATGTCCGTGGTAACAACCTGCAAATTTTACAATTTTATCTCTTTTTGTAAATCCGCGAGCCAGACGGATTGCGCTCATACAAGCTTCTGTACCAGAATTTACAAAACGTATTTTATCAATATTTGGAACCATAGAAACAGCCAAAGCTGCAATTTCAGTTTCCAATTCTGTTGGCATTCCAAATGAAGTACCCAATTTTGCTTTTTCGATTACAGCATCAACAACTGGCTGATATGCGTGACCTAAAACCATTGGCCCCCACGAGTTGATATAATCAATTAATTTATTTCCGTCTTCATCATATAAATAAGCGCCTTTAGCACTTTTTACAAAAATCGGAGTTCCGCCAACCGCTTTAAACGCTCTTACTGGTGAATTTACTCCTCCCGGAATTACTTTTTCTGCTTCAGCAAAAAGCTGACTACTTCTTTTATATAACATTTTTTATTTTAGATTTTAGAATTCAGATTTTAGATTAAAACTGAAAACTTATTTTGAATTTTAGTTTGATTTTCAAAACTGATCCCAATAGCTATCGGGAGAGACTGCGACTGAAAACTTATTTCACTTTCAACCTCTGCCCGATCGAAATCGCATTATCAGTTAGATTATTTTTCTTTTTTAAATCTTCAACCAATAAATTGAATTTCTTTGAAATCGAATAAAGCGTATCTCCTTTTTGAACCTCATACGTATTCGGATCGTATTGATCCATATTGATCTTTGGATCAGAAGCGACATCATAAGATGATTTTTTTGGTGGAGCCGAAGTATTTATTGGCACATAATTTCTTCCTGTAACCTGACAATCGTATTGATGCAGATTGTATCTTTCAATATAACTGATCAATTTATCAGGATATTTTGGATCTGTTGCGTATCCGCAAGCTCTAAGTCCTTTTGCCCAAGCTTTGTAATCGTCTTTTTCGTAAGTAAATAAGCTAGCGTATCGTTTTTTTCCAACCAAAAATAAAGCGTGATCTCTATACGATTCTGATGCTTGAGGATATTTTCTAAAACATTCCTGAGCCGAGTCATCGTCGTGGCGAACACTTTCTCCCAACCAATCATTATGACATTTTATTCCAAAATGATTATTAGCATCTACAGCTAAATCTCCTCTTCCTGCACCAGATTCTAAAATTCCCTGAGCCAAAATAATACTCGCTGGAATTCCGTAAGTTTTCATGTTTCCCATTGCAATTTCTTTGTACTGCAATACATAATTATTGATTAAATCGCTGGTAACAACTGTTTTGGAAGTAGATTGAATAACCTCAGTTGTGTTATTTGTAGAAGGATAATTTTTTCCTATTGGCTTGGCTGGAGTATTTCTTTTTGCTGATGCAGTCCTGGCTTGAACTGCTGCCGCTTTTTTAGTCGTCGCGATGGCAGGCTTACTAGAAGAGCAACTTGCTAAAGCTAATATTACGAGAAGTAATACAATTTTTTTAATCATTGGTTTTGAGTATTGGTAATTTTTTCTGCTTCAACTTTATATTCATTCCGTCAATTCCCTGCAATCCGCCAGTGTGAATGAGTAAAATTTTTGAATGTGCAGGAAAATAATTTTTGCTAATTAAATCTATAACGCCAAAAACCATCTTTCCTGTATAAATTGGATCTAAAGGCACTTTTGTCTTTTCAAAAAAAGCATTAACAAATTCAATTAATTCTAAATTTATCTTGCCATAACCTCCAAAATGATAGTCAGAAATTAAATTCCAGTTATCTTTTTTTGCAAAAATACGAATTTCATCGTTTAAAAAGTCACCTTTTAACGCTGGAAAGCCCAAAATCTTCTGATTTGGCAACGCACTATTGATTAATCCCGAAATTGTACCGCCTGTTCCAACTGCACAACAAACGTAATTAAAAACCGAATCTTCTTCTTTTAAAATCTCCTCACAACCTTTTACAGCCAGTTCGTTTGTTCCGCCTTCTGGAACTAAATAAAAATCGCCGAACTTGTCTTTCATTTTCTCAATAAAAGATGTTTCGCTTTTTAATCGATACTCTTCTCTGGAAACAAACTCAAATTGCATTCCGTTTTGCTGCGCAAATTTAAGCGTTGGATTTTCTTCAATTCTATCGGAAAGTTCGTCTCCGCGAATAATGCCGATAGTTTTAAAACCTTGTTCTTTTCCAGCATAAGCTACTGCCGCAATATGATTGGAGAATGCTCCTCCGAAAGTCAATAAAATGTCTTTATTTTCAGCTTTCGCCTTAAGTAAATTGTATTTCAGTTTTCTGAATTTATTTCCCGAAACAAACGGATGAATTAAATCTTCACGCTTTATTGTCAACGAAATATCATTCGGAAACTGAATATTTATGGATTGATTGAAAACTGGATTCATTTTAATTTGATATAATTCAGAAACTGAAAAAATGATCTTTTTTTGAGATAACTCAAATTGGTTTCGTTTGTATAAGCTTCTCTTTCAAAACTAATATTTCTATAGGCTAAATCTTTGTTTTTGTATTGAATTAACCGAATTAAAAACTCAAAAATATACCAAATAAAAAATGGCAGAATCAGCATTTCCAACTGTTGTCTCAAATGTATTTTTTCATGATTGACAAAAACTCCATTTGCTTTATCAAAATCATATTTCACCAAAACAAACGGAAATACAGCCATTCCTCGATAACCTTTCGGAATTAAATATTTAGCAACAATCAGAAACATTGGCTGTAAAATTTATAAATTTGTAGCTATAAAATTGTTCGATTTCAATAAAATCATAATCAAATATTTATATTTTTGATTTTAATTATTCGAAAAAGAGCGCGAAGCAGATTTATGAAAGAGCAAAGTAATGAAAATAAATTAATCGAAGGCGAAGATTTTTACTATACGCCCGAAGGTTACAAATGCTTTACTGAAAAACATCATTTAAAACGTGGTTATTGTTGCAAAAGCGGTTGTCGCCACTGTCCGTACGGATATGATAAAAAAACAGGAAGAATAAATAAAAATTAGAATACCACAAGATGAAGGTTTTTATAAATAAAAATATACCTGAAGCTGGCATTAAATTGCTTCAAGATAAAGGCATTAGCTTTACAATAAATCCAACAGAGAATCTATTGTCAAGAGAAGAGTTTATAAAAATCTGCCAAGAACATGACGCACTTTTGAGTGTTGGAACCAATAATTTAGACGAAGATTTTTTTCAGCAATGCCCTAATTTAAAAGGTATCGCTTTATTTTCCGTCGGATTTGATTCCGTTACTATTCCATCAGCTAACAGCAGAAAAATTCCTGTTGGAAATACGCCCGATGTTTTAAGTAGAGCTACATCAGATGTTGCTTTTTTATTGATGCAGAGCGTTGCGAGAAAATCATTTTTCAATCATAAGAGAATTCTAAATAATGATTGGGGAAGTTTTGATCCTTTAGCCAATTTAGGTCAAGAACTTTACGGTAAAACTTTAGGAATTTTTGGTTTGGGAAGAATTGGTATTGAAATGGCAAAAAAATGCAAAGCCGCATTCGGAATGAAAATTATTTACCATAATCGTTCTCGAAAAGAAGATGCAGAAAAAGAATTAGATGCAAAATATGTAGATTTTGAAACCTTACTTGCAGAAAGTGATGTTTTAAGCATTCATGCTAATTACAGTGCAGAAAACAATGAAATTTTCAATAAAAATGCTTTTGCCAAAATGAAACCGAATTCCATTTTCATCAATACAGCAAGAGGAAAATTTCAAAATGAAAATGACTTATTTGATGCTTTAACCAACAATATAATTTGGGGAGCCGGACTTGATGTTACAAATCCAGAACCTATGAAGTTTGATAATCCGTTATTGTCTCTTCCAAATTGTTGTATTTTACCGCATATTGGTTCAGCAACTTATGAAGCCAGAAACGGAATGGCAGTTTGCGCCGCACAAAATATAATCGCACTTTTTGAAAATAAAAAAATGCCTTTTTGTGTTAACGAAGAAGTGTACTCTTAATGAGATAATGGGAAATTTGAAAATTAAATAATTGAGGAAATCTCAAATTTTTAAATTCCAATCTAAAATCTAAAATCAACAATCTAAAATTTATATATGGATATCCATTCACGAAAATTTAGGATTACGATCTATAAATCGTATCATCGAGCGGATATCCGTTATCCTTAGTTTTTTTAAATTAGAAAATGTGACAATTTGAGAATTAGACATTTGAATAAATTCCCATCGTGCCATTTAGGCATCGCGAGGGCGACATAATCAAAAAAACAAAAAATTAATCTGCTGTTAATCTAACCGCAATACCTTAGCATCTTAGTCCTGATAGCTATCGGGGACAGCACCTTAGCATCTCTAAAAAAAATGACTTTTAAAGAACAAATACAACAAGGAATACCAAATATATTACCTCCAAAACAAGCATACGATCCAGCGATTAATCATGCTCCGAAACGAAAAGAAATTCTTTCGGCAGAAGAAAAAAAACTGGCATTGAAAAATGCTCTACGCTATTTCGATCCAAAACATCACGCTGAGTTAATTCCTGAATTTTCACAAGAATTAGAAACTTACGGTCGTATTTATATGTATCGTCTTCGTCCAGATTATAGAATGTACGCAAGACCAATTAATGAATACCCAGGGAAATCGTTGCAGGCAAAAGCAATTATGCACATGATTCAGAACAATCTGGATTATGCAGTGGCACAACATCCGCACGAATTGATTACTTATGGCGGAAACGGAGCTGTTTTCCAAAACTGGGCTCAATATTTATTGACGATGCAATATTTGTCTGAAATGACAGATGAGCAGACTTTAACAATGTATTCTGGTCACCCAATGGGATTGTTTCCTTCTCATAAAGAAGCGCCAAGAGTTGTGGTAACAAACGGAATGGTAATCCCGAATTATTCTAAACCGGACGATTGGGAAAAAATGAACGCTTTAGGAGTTTCTCAATACGGACAAATGACAGCGGGAAGTTATATGTATATTGGACCGCAGGGAATTGTACACGGAACTACGATTACAGTTTTAAACGGTTTTAGAAAAATAAAACAAAATCCAGAAGGAAGTTTATTTGTAACTTCTGGTCTTGGCGGAATGTCTGGCGCTCAGCCAAAAGCAGGAAATATTGCAGGCTGCATTACAGTTTGTGCTGAGGTAAATCCGAAGATTACTAAAATCCGTCATGAGCAAGGTTGGATTAATGAAGTAGTAACTTCTACAGACGAATTGGTTGCCAGAGTTGCTTTGGCGAAAGCCAACAAAGAAACTGTTTCTATTGCATACTTAGGGAATGTTGTGGATGTTTGGGAACGTTTTGATCAGGAAAATATTAAAATTGATTTGGGTTCAGATCAGACTTCACTTCATAATCCGTGGGCTGGAGGTTATTATCCAGTCGGAATTTCATTTGAAGAAGCAAATGATTTGATGGCTAATAATCCGGAATTATTCAAAGAAAAAGTTCAAGAAACCTTACGTCGTCATGCAGCTGCAATCAATAAACACACTGCAAAAGGAACTTACTTTTTTGATTATGGAAATGCCTTTTTATTAGAAGCTTCACGTGCGGGAGCTGATGTTATGGCTGAAAATAATATTGATTTTAAATATCCAAGTTATGTTCAGGATATTATGGGTCCAATGTGTTTCGATTACGGATTTGGTCCTTTCCGTTGGGTTTGTACTTCTGGAAAACCTGAAGATTTATTAAAAACTGATGCTATTGCTTGTGAAGTTTTAGAAAAAATGGCTGAAACTGCGCCAGATGAAATTCAGCAGCAAATGCAGGATAACATCAAATGGATTAAAGGCGCACAGGAAAACAAACTAGTTGTAGGTTCACAAGCTCGAATTCTATATGCCGATGCTGAAGGAAGAATCAAAATTGCAGAAGCCTTTAATCAATCGATTGCCAAAGGAGAAATTGGCGCTGTGGTTTTAGGACGCGATCACCACGACGTTTCTGGAACGGATTCTCCTTACAGAGAAACTTCAAATATTTATGATGGTTCTCGTTTTACAGCCGATATGGCAATTCATAATGTGATTGGAGACAGCTTTAGAGGAGCAACCTGGGTATCAATACATAATGGCGGCGGAGTTGGCTGGGGAGAGGTTATAAACGGCGGATTTGGTATGGTTCTTGATGGTTCTACAGAGGCTTCAAAGCGTTTAGCGTCAATGCTTTTCTGGGATGTTAACAATGGAATTTCAAGAAGAAGCTGGGCAAGAAATGAAGGTGCTGTTTTTGCTATAAAAAGAGCCATGGAAGTTGAGCCATTATTGAAAGTAACTTTGCCTAATTTAGTTGACGAAAGTTTGCTTTAATTAAATTGAGAACATTAATTCTTAGAAATATGAAAACACTTAAGTTAATTCCGTTTTTGCTACTGCTGATAGTTACTTCTTGCAGTACCGTGACCGTTTATTCTGATTATGACAAAACTGTCGATTTTACGCCTTATAAAACGTATGCCTATTTTAAGCCCGGAATTGACAAGGTTGAAATATCAGATTTAGATAAAAGAAGAATTTTACGTGCTATTGATGATCAAATGCTAGCTAAAGGTTTTACCAAAAGCGAAAATCCTGACTTGCTGGTAAACATTTTTACAAAATCAAGAGAGCAAGTAGATGTAAACCAATTTAGTGCTGGCTGGGGTTATGGCTGGGGCTGGGGTTGGAATCCTTATATGATGTACGGAGGCCAAACTACAGTTTCTACTTCTACTGAAGGCACTTTGTACATTGATTTAATCGATGCTAAAAAGAAAGAAATGATTTGGCAAGGTGAAGGAGTTGGAACTCTGACAAGAAACATCGATAAAAAAGATGAAAAAATTGCTGAATTCGTTGCTAAAATTTTAGCTCAATATCCGCCAGTAAAAAAATAATTCTTTACATTTGCCTTTCAATCAATAAAGAAAATGACAAACTTTAACAACATTATTATCGCTATTATTAGCATTATTGCAATTCAGCAGTAATGGCGAGGTGTTATATAAGTTTGTAAAATATAATTTATAGAAACCTCCCAATTGGGAGGTTTTTTATTTTAAAAAAGTTTAAGACGAATATTTTTTGCCACAGATTTCACAGATTCACACAGATTAAAAATCATTATAATCCCTTTTAATCTGTGGCAAAAAAATAAAAACAAAACATCATGAGTTTATTTGAAGAAGTACTTAATGCCCAAAAGCATCTTGAAAATGTAGTTGCTGCAACGCCTTTAACGCAAAATTTGAACCTTTCAGACGAATTTGAATCTACTATTTTACTAAAAAGAGAAGATTTGCAAATTGTTCGTTCCTATAAAATTAGAGGCGCTTATAATAAGATTTCTTCTTTAAATGAAAAAGAAAAAGCAAACGGAACTGTATGCGCCAGTGCAGGAAATCACGCTCAAGGTGTTGCCTATTCCTGCAATCTTTTAAAGATTCATGGTAAAATTTACATGCCAAAAACAACTCCAAAACAAAAGGTAAAACAAGTTCAACTATTCGGAAAATCATTTGTTGAAATTGTTTTAACTGGAGATACTTTTGATGATGCTTATGCTTCAGCAACAGCAGATGCTATCAAAAATCATAAAACATTTATTCATCCTTTTGACGACGAAAAAGTAATCGCTGGACAAGGAACTGTTGGATTGGAAATCTTAGAAAGTTTTAAAGAACCTATTGATTATGTTTTTGTACCAATTGGCGGCGGTGGACTCGCTTCTGGATTGTCTGAGGTTTTTAAGCATTTAAGTCCGCATACAAAAATCATTGGCGTTGAGCCGAAAGGCGCTCCTTCGATGAAAACTTCAATTGAAGAAAATAAAAACACACCGCTAAAAACAATTGACAAATTTGTAGACGGCGCAGCAGTAAAACAAGTTGGCGACAAGACTTTTGAAATCTGCCGATACAATCTTGAAGATATTATTCTGGTTCCAGAAGGAAAAGTCTGCACCACAATTTTAAGATTATACAATGAAGAAGCAATGGTTGTAGAACCTGCCGGTGCTTTGACTATTGCGGCTCTTGATTTTTATAAAGATAAAATTAAAGGCAAAAATGTTGTCTGCATTGTAAGCGGAAGTAACAACGACATTGAAAGAACTGCCGAAATAAAAGAACGCTCTTTGCTTTACGAAGGTTTAATGCATTATTTTATGATTCAGTTTCCGCAACGTCCGGGAGCATTAAAAGAATTTGTCAATAATATTTTAGGTCCAGACGATGATATCACTTATTTCCAGTTTGCTAAGAAAAACAGCCGTGAAGTAGGTTCTGTTGTGGTTGGTTTAGAATTGAAAAACAAAAATGATATTATGCCAATCAAATTAAAAATGACCGAAAATGGTTTTGAGTTTCAATACCTGAATGACAATCAAGATTTGTTTACGCAATTGATTGGATAATAAAAAACAAAGGCTGTCAGATGGGATGACAGCCTTTTCAAATTCAATACAAATTACTAATTGAATTGTGGATGTAATTATTGCTTCAAGATTTTTTTCGAATACGAACCTTTACTATCGTTAACTTTTACAATGTAAACTCCTTTTGGCAATCGAGAAATTTCTACTTCAGTTTGATTTCCTTTTACAAATTTTACATTTTTCTTTAAAACTGGCTGTCCAGTAATATTGAAAACCTGGACTTCAGCATCTCCTTCATGATTAGTGTCAATTTTTAAAGAATCATCTGCTTCATTTACAAAAATCGTCATGTCATTTGAGTTTGTATTTTCAACTACAGGCATTTGCGTAGCTAAAGTACTTTTTGCTGCAGAAGATTCAACTTGCACAAATTGCCATTGCTGATTTAAGCCTCCTGTATATGCCCAAACTTGAATATTGGCGCCGTTTGCCGTAGAAACATTTTCAACGTCAAGCGATTTACCGCTGTTTACGTTTATAATTTTATAATAACCAGTGCCAAGACTTGTTACTGTCCACTTAAATTCATTTGAAGATGAGAACGTTTTCTGCTGTACTTTTAATCCATCAGCTGTACCATTGTTTTCAACAGCCAAATACATTCCTGTCGATTTTACAATGATGTAATAATTACCGCTTCCGTCAGAAACAAATTTCCATCTTTGGTTGCTTCCTCCTCCGTTTGTAATATCGTACTGTTGAATTCTGCTTCCGCTTGTTGTAGCATTATCAGCAACGTCTAAACCTTTGTTACTGTTTCTTGAAATAATGTTATAATACCCAGGAAAACCAGTTGAACCTGCCGTTACGGTAATAGCGCTTGTAGCTGTTTTGGCACCATCAACTGTAGTTGCTGTGATAGTGACATTTCCTGCAGCAATTGCAGAAACCAATCCGTTGGAATTTACTGTCGCAACAGAAGTATTGCTCGAACTCCAGTTTACAGCCGTATTTGTAGCATTGCTTGGAGAAACCGTCGCTGTCAATTGCTGTGACTGACCTGCTGTTATTGTAGCTGAAGTTGGGCTTACACTAACTCCAGTAACCGCAACCGGGTTTGATGCTCCCCAAGTAAAAGTAACCGCAGAAGATGCTGGAACTGCATAATTAAATGCTGATGACCCAGAAACTACTTTTATTGTATTGGATGATCCTGCAGAATTATAAACTACCAATGCTGTTGAACCATCAGGATTTTTAAAACCAACTGAAGAAATACTGCCACTAGAACTTGAAGCACTAATTCTTACTGCGCCCGGTTTCACGTATTTAGAAATCTGACCAATAATATAATACGCTACATTTTTAGTATAACTTGTACTATTATTAACTGTTATAGCACCCAAACAAGTACTGCATCCTCCAGGAGTACGAGGCCCAAGACTTGAATTATTTGCAGCATTCCATTCTAAAACTGTTTTAGACCAGTTATTTGTACTACCAATAACAACGTTCTGCATGTGCCAGCCAAAATCTCCGCTAAAGCTTCCGCCCGAACCTGTGTATTGTTCTGTGAAATAAACATTTTTATTGGTTTGAGTTTTTACCGTTGACATTGCTGAGATATTTCCTAAATACAAGTGAAATGCCGCTCCGTCAACATAAGAACTGTTATTTAAGACATCAATTGGGTAAGCTGTATTATCGCAATTGTGGTCAAAAGCAATAATCTTGATGTTTCCGTAACCCGCTGCAGCCATTTGAGGTCCAAGCTGTTGATTAATGAAATTCTTCTGTTCTGTAGAATTCATCAGCATACTTGGTTCGTTGTTTGGATTTTCTGGCTCGTTTTGTGGTGTAATTCCCCAAATATTAATACCTTGTGCTTTCATAGCATCAAAATATTTTACGAAGTATTTCGCATACGCTGCATAATATTGCGTCTGCAGAGAACCTCCAACCCAAGATCCGTTAGTTTTCATCCATCTTGGTGCAGACCAAGGCGTTGCCAAGATTTTGATGTTAGGATTAATGAGTAAGATTTTTTTAAGGATTGGAACCAAATAAGTCAAATCAGGCCCGTTCAAGCTGAAATTGTTCATGTTTGTGTCGCCCGAAGTTTCGTTATAACTGTAAGACGAGCTGCTTAAATCTGAAGCTGCGATACTAATACGAACTACACTTGCATTTAATCCTGTTGTCGGATTGTATAAATCATTTAACAATTGGTTTTGTTGAGTGGCAGCCATTCCAGAAATGACTTCACAGCTTCCTTCGGTAAGGGTATAACCAAACCCATCCATGGTTTGATAAGTCGTTCCTGCATTTACTGTTACAGTTGAAGGATTGGTTCCCGAATTGGTTCCGAAACTTACAGTAGCTTGCTGCTGTAATAATTTAGTCTGATCTCCTGTAGTCATAAAAGGAGTTACCGTCTGAGCATTTAAGCTGTTCATGAATAAAAGCGTACCGCAACATAATAGTTTCAACGCTTTACTTACCCGAATTGTAGGTGTTTGAGTAGTTTTGTGCATTCTTTTGTGGTTTTGGTTTGATAATTAGTTTTTTCTTATTTATTCAGTTTTATTTTACTAAAACAGCACAATATTATGAGTATTTTTGCAACATTCTCATTTTTTTAACTTTACAAATACACATCAAATTAAAAAAATAGATATAACAAAAACTCATCTAATCTATTTTCAAACCATTGAAAAACAATATTTTAAAAAATTAAAAATCATAAAAAACTTACCATCTAAAACCAATAAAACTCATCATTAAACCAAAAATTCGTACAAATCCTGTACAACCGCCCTTTTTAGGAGCATTTATAAGGTTAAATGATAATTATCAGGAAAGTAAAAAGAACTTAAATTGTATTTTTGTATTTTACTTTTATACCTAA
Organism: Flavobacterium sp. SH_e; assembly: GCF_025717045.1. Classification (GTDB taxonomy): domain Bacteria; phylum Bacteroidota; class Bacteroidia; order Flavobacteriales; family Flavobacteriaceae; genus Flavobacterium. The sequence continues at coordinate 1,308,995 of NZ_JAOVZN010000006.1, read as the reverse complement.
AAAAATGACATCTCTAAAAGATATTTCTACTATAGAAGACGTTCAGCAAATGGTTAACAGCTTTTATACAAATGTTAGAAAAGACGATTTAATTGGTCCTATATTTAACGATAAATTACAAGATCGCTGGGAGCCACATTTACAAAAAATGTACAACTTTTGGCAGACGATATTGTTTGATGTCCGTGCTTATTCTGGAACTCCATTTCCTCCACATAAACAGTTACCTGTAGATAAAACACACTTTGACCGCTGGATTGCCATTTTTAACACAACAATAGATTCACAATTTGCAGGCCCAATAACTGAAGAAGCCAAAATGCGTGCTACTAATATGGCTTTCATGTTCAGCCATAAAATCGAATATTTTAGGAATGCAGAAAATGAAATGAGAAACGCAACTAAAAAACCTTAAAAAGTATAAGATTAATAAGCAATAAAACTTTACAATTCGATATATTTGAGTTAAATGAATTAAACCCAAATCTATTTATGAAAAAAGTAATTTTCTTTATTGCAGTCTGTTTCTCTTTTTTAAATCAATTATCAGCACAATCTCAAGCTCCCACTTCTAATTTATACAAAGGAACTGTCGATGGAAAAACTCCTATAACTGTTTACATTAAAACAGAAGAAAATCCATGTACTGCCGATTTGATGTACACTTCAATGTATCGTTATAATAAATCAAAAAACTGGATTCAGCTTAATATTACTCAAAACACAAAAAAAGAAAATGAGTTTGTAATGGTTGAACAAGGTTTCAGCGGTCTTTTGATTTTACAAAAAACTGGGAACACTTTTTCGGGATTATGGATTAGTCCCGATACTAAAAAACAACTAAAAGTAGATTTGAAAGAAATGACAATGACCAAAAAAGAACTCGAAAACTACGAAAAGACAATGGAGAAAGTGAACTACGAAAATAACGACTGCTAAACACGCTTTTAACACAAGTCATAAAACTTACAAAAACGCAATAAAACTTACTTTCAAATAAAAATTTTGTGATGAATGATAAGAAATCGAGCTGTAAATTCGTAATTTTACAATCTAATCTACATCGTTTTCGAAATGAATCCAAATATTGAAACCAATCCGTTATTAGAGCGATTGCCTAAACATTTACAGCAATTTATTAAACCTCAAGATTATAGCGATTACACCCCTATCAATCAAGCAGTTTGGCGATATGTTATGCGTAAAAATGTAGATTATCTTTCTAAAGTTGCGCATCATTCTTATTTGGAGGGTTTACGCAAAACGGGGATCGAAATTGATTCTATTCCGAGTATGTATGGAATGAACCGAATTCTAAGCGAAATTGGCTGGGCAGCGGTTGCTGTTGACGGTTTTATTCCGCCAAATGCTTTTATGGAATTTCAGGCTTATAACGTTTTGGTTATTGCTTCAGACATTAGACAATTAGAACATATTGAATACACTCCTGCTCCAGACATCATTCATGAAGGTGCAGGCCATGCTCCAATTATTGCCAATCCTGAATATGCTGAATATTTAAGACGTTTTGGTGAAATTGGCTGTAAAGCGATTTCTTCTCATAAAGATTATCAAATGTACGAAGCAATTCGTCTGCTTTCTATTTTGAAAGAAGCTGAAGATACGCCACAGGAAAAAATTGATGAAGCTGAAAAAGCCGTTGCCGATTTACAAAATGATATGGGCGAACTGTCTGAAATGGCTCAAATTAGAAACCTGCATTGGTGGACGGTTGAATACGGTTTGATTGGAACAGTTGAAAACCCTAAAATATATGGCGCTGGATTGCTTTCTTCAATTGGAGAAAGCGCCCACTGTATGACCGATAATGTAAAGAAAATCCCTTATGATATTTCTGCAGCCAATCAAAATTTTGATATTACACAATTACAGCCGCAGCTATATGTAACTCCAAATTTTTCTTATTTGAGTTTAATTCTCGAAGAGTTTGCCAATAAAATGGCTTTACGAACTGGAGGTCTTTCTGGAATTAAAAAACTGATTCAATCAAATGCTTTAGGAACAATTGAACTGAGTACAGGTTTACAAATTTCGGGAGTTTTTACTAATGTGATTGAAGAAGAAGGTAAACCAGTTTACATTCAAACTACTGGAAAAACAGCACTTTCTTACAGAGAAAAAGAATTAGTTGGTCACGGAACCCTAACACATCCACATGGATTTGGAAGTCCGATTGGAAAATTGAAAGGCTTTAATCTCGCAATTGAAGATATGAGTCCGAAGGATTTGCAAGCTTACCGAATTGTAGAAAACGAAACGGTAAAATTGGAGTTTGAAGGAAATATTGTGGTTGAAGGAGAAATCATTACAGGCTCTAGAAATTTACATGGAGAAATCATTTTGATTAGTTTTAAAAATTGTACCGTAACTCATGGCGAAACGATTTTGTTTCAGCCAGAATGGGGAAATTACGATATGGCAATTGGCAAAAAAGTAATTTCTGCTTTTTCAGGGCCAGCCGATGTGAATAGTTTTGACTTAATTAATATCGTTCCTTCAACCAAAACGATTAAAGCAAAACATACAGATGAACGTGACGAATTAGAGCATTTATACGCAACTGTTCGTGACATTCGAAATAAAAAAAATGCTGACATCAACTTGCAATCTGTTTTCGAAAAACTAAAAAACAATCATGCAAACGATTGGCTTTTAGCTATCGAAATCGCTGAACTTTTGAAAGATTCAAACGAAAAACAGCTTTTGCAAGAAGTTTTAATTTATCTAGATCAATTGAAAGAAAGACGCCCTGAAATCGCACATTTAATTTCTGGCGGATTGGATTTGATTTTTGACAGTTCTTTACCTAATTTGCCACAAAGGCACTAAGACGCAAAGTTTTTTTATTGGTTGAGTTTTTTAAGCATGTTTGTCATTTCGAGGAACGAGAAATCACACTCGGGATTCGACAAGGATTGACGATTATGATTGCGGAGTTTCTAGTGTGATTTCTCGTTCCTCGAAATGACAAGATTGTGAAAATTCTTTGCGACTCTGCATCTTTGCTAGATTCTTTTATAACTTTGAATTCAAATCCTGAGTCAGCTCTGTTTCCGATTCAATCGTTTTTCCGTTGTATTGTAATTTCCAACCCATTGAATTCGTCATGATTAAAATCTTAGACAATTCGCTAATTAGTCTATTTTGAGCGTTGGTTTTAAGGGTAGAATTTTGGATTTTTTTAGCCAGATTCGCTTTAACAGATTTGTTGATTTTATTATAATCGTCACCTGTAAACGGATTCAGTTTGCTTTGTTCAACATCATAAAACTGAATATCTGGATTTATAGTAATTTCTTCTTTTGGAATATTTAAAATCGTAATGGTTTTATTTTTTTCATCAATATCATATTTCATCTGATGCAAATCGTAGGCAACAGTGACGTTCGCATTGACGACAATCAAAGCTTTTTTCTCAAAAGAAATCATGTCCATTAAATACTTTTGCTGATTTTTATAAGTAATCACTTCAGAGAAATGCCCTTCGGTAACAACCAATTTTCCAACGTTAAGAATCTGCTGCTGTATTAAATTGGTATTATAGTTTATATCAGAATCGTCCTCTTTTTTGAACTGGCAATATTTAAAAGCCAGAACAATTAATAAAACAATAACTCCAATACCTATAATTCTTTTGATCAAGTTTTGCATTCCTTTAAAATATTTAGACCAATTTACTTCATTTTTTTCTTTTTTTAGCCATGAATTACACTAATTACACTAATTTTTTGGAGCGTTTAAAATTTTGCCTTTTCGTATTTTTTATTTGTGAAATTGAAAAACACAGAAGAGAAATTTGTGCTAATTCGTGTAATTTGTGGCAGAAAAAAAATTTAGAATGGATATCCGATAGCAATATTCAAAATCAGGTTATCTTTTCGCCAAGAACTGCTTCCGAAATTAATATCATCAATTATCCATCTTTGTCCGTCTGGCAAAGCAGGATTTCTGAGCGGAATTGCCAAATCTGTTCTTAAAACAAAAAACGATACATCAAAACGTAAACCTACTCCAGCACCAACAGCAATTTCTTTCGTAAAGTCTTTTGAAATTTCTGCTCCAGGTTTGTCCGGATCGGCATGCAAAAGCCAAATATTTCCCGCATCTAAAAACACCGCTCCTTTCACAATGCTAAATAATTTTGCTCGGTATTCGGTATTAAACTCTAACTTTAAATCGGCTGATTGATCTGGTGTATAATTGCTATTTGTTGTAGGCGGAATAACATAACTTCCCGGCCCTAAAGTTCTAGCTCTAAAAGCTCGAATACTATTGGTTCCTCCAACTACAAATTGTTTTGACGCAGGAAGTGTATTCGAATTTCCGTAAGCAAACCCAGCTCCAACAATCAATCTGCTGGCTAATTCGCTTTCTTTTCCTAGTTTTAAATAATGCCTAAAATCGGTTCTGATTTTTACGTATTGACTAAAAGGAACATCAAATATAGTTTTTACTTTATTTGGATAATCTGCGCCAGTGATTAGCCCTGTAAGATTTCCTGCCAAATCCAATTCTCCATTAAAATAAATAGTATTTTTTCGGCGTTTCTGCATTGTATTGGTATACGTATAATTGTAAGTTGGGCCAAAAATCAATTGTTTTTCAATTACTTTTCCAAGTGCTGGATCTTGTTCTATATCAGCTAAATATTCTGGCGTAACATGATTCGGACTTACGTAAGTCACATCGACTACATTCAATTGATGTTCTTTACGAATGTTTTCTTTCCACAAATAACCAAATGAAGTATTAAAAGAATTTAAGGCATACAACTGCGTTCGTTTTTGGTATTCGTAACGAATAGTTGCTTTGGTTCTTGGCACATACTCGCTATTTCCCTCAATATTAAAAGGCGTAATAAATCTTGGCCAAGTTAAACTGACTTCGCCTCCAAGCTTATAAATATTTTTCCCTTTATTTACTCCTCCAAGCTGAAAATCGGCGCCACCAAAAACCGAAGCTGTAAACAATTCTGCACCACGCAAAAAGTTTCGGTTGTTCCAGTTTAGATTTAACTCTGTACCCGTATAACTCGCTGAATTGGTTTTCCCTATAACTTCAACACGAATAAATTTTTTAGGCAAAAGCGTTAAGTAATAGTACGAATCCAAAGCATTATCGATACTGTCGGAAGGCTTAAATTCATTTTTGACAAAGCTGAAAGTTCCAAGATTTACAAAACGGTTCAAAGTCAAATTGTGATCAGTTCGGTTGTATAAATCACCTTTTTTGAAATAAATTGTTCTGTCGTAAACTCTTGGTTTAAATGTTTCTGCTGTATCAATAATCGTAAAATCTTTATATTGAGTAATATTCTTTTTTCTGTAAACCATGCTATCGTTTCCTAGAGAATAATTCGGATAAACAAAAATGTTATTTATTGTATAGGCTCTTAACGCTTTTACTGGAGTTTCGTCTTTAATAACCAATTTAATTTTTACCTCATGATCTCCTTTACTGCTATCTACTTTCGCCAAAAGATAATCGGGATTGAAATAGTAATATCCTTTTTCTTTCAATCTTGCGTCAATACGTTCTCGCTCTGCTTTTATAACATCTAAATCATACGGTTTACCAACTTTGAGCAAACTGCGTCGACTTGACTTGGCAATTATTTTTGACATTTTTAAAGAATCGTCTGGAAATGTGACGCTTTTTATTATGTATTGTTTTTTAGGAACAACGGTATATTCTGCTGTTACTCTTTTATTTCTTACTGTCGAGTCGGCGCTGACACGAGTTTTAAAATAACCTCTGTTTTCTGTGAAATTTCGTAAAACTGAAGCATTATAATCTAAATCGACTTTGCTAAAAAGTACTGGCTCTTCTCCAACCTTATTTCGAAGCCAATATCTAAATCCTTTCTGTTTTTTGGGTTCGCCAGCAATATTATAAAACCATAATTTTGGGCGTAAACCTAAAAAAGTCTTATTTGGTTTTGGACGAAGAAGACCTTCCAGCTCGGTTTGCAGTGCTTTTCTATCTTTCTTTTTCATGATAGAATCTTTCACTTTTACCGAACCGCCTGTGTAAAGCAAATCGCCTTCTGGAAGATATTTTGTATTACTGCATCCAAAAATAAAAAAGAAGGATATCAGCACAAAATACTTTGCAAAATGATTATTAATATGATTATGTTTTTTGTTCATTCCTTTCAATTTGATTTTCCTGCAATTTCTCCTTCTCTTTATCTTCCTTTTTTTTCTGTTTTTCTTTTTCTTTTCGAAGTTTTTCCTCTCTTATCAATTCTTTTTCTTTTTCAGTGCGATGGAAAAGTTCTCTGAATTTATTGTAACTCATTGTGATAATAAAAGCGACACCCGTTTCTATAACCTGCCCTTCGACTGCCACCTGATACTGATTTTTTCTGTAAGCACGAACCATATAACGGCCGTCTTTCGTTAATTGATAATCCAAAGCGACATCTCCGGCAATATTGGTACTTTCTTCATTGGCTCGCTCCGCGCCTTCTACTCCAAAACTGCTTCCAACAGTTACTTTTAATCTGTCATCCAACAGTTTTTTTGAAACCTCCACATTCAGATCGGTTCTGTTTTGCATGGTTCCAGAAGTATAATCTTCAGACGATTCCAAATCAAAATTGACTTCAAATCCTGTAATTAATTCTCCCGCTAAATTATTCAGTTGCTGAGAAAGTATTTTGCTCACACTTTGTCTTGCCATTGTTTCAGCACTTATGCCTCCACTTTGACTCGCAAATGGATTTTCGCCCACAAAACGATTTAATAATAGAAGCGCAAAAACCTGTTTATTCAATTCTGCAGGATCTTGTTCTAATTGTTTCAACTTGGTTTGCGTCATTGTAACCACATCTGTAGAAACATTATAATTTCCATCTGGCAATACAATTCCAAATGAAATTTCAGGCTTCATCAACTCGCCGTTCATTTTCAATAAAGTCTGAAACGGAAGTTTTTGTTTGTAAGTGTTTTGAACCGCCTGAGTCTCACTTTGTAATTGTTTTCCAAGTAAATCAATTGGTGCTGCATCAACCTTATATATAGCCGTAATGCTTACGTTTGCCATAGTCGGTTCACCATTCCAGGTAATAAAACTTCCTTTTTGAATATCAAATTTTCTTTTGATTCCGTTAAAATTCATTTGATAAGCACCATCCGAAAACTCATATTTTCCAGTCAAAGTTGTTTTTCCAGATTTATCAATTCCTCCAACTAATTCTGCTTCTCCTTTCAAATTTAAATAATCGCCATTTGCTTTATCAATCAGCAGCGTCAATTCAGCCTCTTTATCAATCGTAATGGCAACGTTAACGTCCATTCCTTTTAATTCGGATTGATCTAATTTATTCTGAAGATCAACTGTTTGTTTGAGGTACATATTGTCTTCGTCAACAAACTCTACAATTCCTTCACGGTCTGCAATTGAAGGATCTGATTGAGGCATTACAACTGTAAATTTGGTTTCTTTATTGATTTTAAGCGTTCCATCAACAACTGGACTATCTAGATTTCCTTTAATATTCAGTTTTGTATCCAAAAACAAATCGCCATAAAACAAATCATTGTCTTTTGCTTTTGAATGAATTGCTCTAAAATCGTTTGCTTCAACAACCAGATTAAAATTGTATTTAACAAAATCAGGAGATTGAATCGTTCCATTTACATATAATTCATTGTCATTTTCATCGAAAAGAGAGAATTTATCAAATGAAATGGTTTCGTTATTGAAAGTAATTTTTTCGTTTTTAGTTTTAAAATAGGAATTCAGTTGCGTTACTCTAAAACCAGCGTCATTAAAGTTTAATTCTCCATTAATTTTTGGAGCAGAAGTATTTCCTGTCAATTTAAAATTTCCAGATAAAAAGCCTTGACCTTCGGTAATATTTCCCATACTGAACCCCTGAATACTTTTGATGTACAGTTTGTTAATTACAACATCAAAATCAAAATTTCCAGCATCTAATTGATAATCTCCTGTCAGTTTTAGATCATTTCCTTCGTCGCTCAAAGCTACGTTCGCGGCAAGCGTATTGGCAGTTTTATTGTCAACTTTTATTTCTAAATCACCAACTTTTGATCCTTTAAAAGTAAAATCATCTATTTTTAAATCTGATGTAAAAGTTGGATTTGTCATTACATTTTCAACCAAAGCATTTCCGTTTATCAAACCTTGCATTAGCAACTCGTCTTTTTTAACCATGTTCATAATGGTTTCAATTTTGAAGTTTACAAAGTCGATTTGTAACGGCGCATTATCTTGATTTCCTTGCGATTGTACTTTTAATTCATTTCCGTTATTATTCAAATTGAATTTATTGACATACAGTCTTTTTCCTCCAAATTCAATTGAGTTTTCTGGATCGACATTCCAGTTGTCATAATTTAAAATGAAGTTTTCAGAATCCAGTTTTACTATATTTTTAGAATCTTCTGCTTTAAATTCACCTGCAATAAAATACTGCTGTTTTTGTTTTGCATCTTGAACTTCAAGCGCATACGTCAAAATATTATTTTGAACTTCTCCACTTAAACTTGTAAACGGAATTTTTAAAGAACCGCTTTCAATTGTAGCAACAGAAACGGAATATTCTAAAGCATTTTCTTTAGCCTCTATATTGATTCTTCCGTCAGAAATAGTGTTATTCGCGTAAACAATTCTCGGAATCGTCCCTTTTACTTCTAAGGAATCAGTCTGATTATTGTATTTCCCATTGATTGTAAAAGGCTCTAAACCCGTAAGTTTTGGCAACAATTTAAAAAGCACTGGATCATTATCAACTTTCAACATAAACGCCAATCTTTGCTCATCTGATTCTGCATTAACTTTCGGATTTTTAAGATTGATATATTTCGACAATGACTTTTGAACTGAATTTGCCAAAGTCGTCAGTTTGTATTTTCCAGTCACTTCTGCTTTTAGAAATTGAGACGAAATTTTAATAGAATTACTGTCTTTATCTGCGAAAGCCAAAACACGAATCGAATCCAAAACAATTGGCTCAACATCTTGTAAAATCTGAATGTTGGATAAAAATACTTTCCCGTTTAGAAAATCTGGATTACTGTTGGTAATATCGGCATCGACATTTCCACGAAGTTTCATTGGTCCTGCATGAAGATTCAACTTTTCTAAATCGGCAATATCTAAATTCAGTTTTAATTTTACAGTTGGATATTTTTCTTTTGTATCTCCGCTTGCAATTAAATCAAAATTCAAATTTGGATCTTTCATCCCAGATTTTACTGCGAAAGAACCATTTTCTATATTTCCTTTTAAAACCAAATCTCGATAAGTGTATCGATTAAAAACCGCTTTCTGTACTAAACCATCAATCGCTGCATTTGCGGTTTTTGGATCTAAACCATTCCCTTTGACTTTCGCTTTAAGCGTAATTTTTCCGATTGAATCGTTTTTAATTAATCGTCCCAAATCGAATTCCTGTAAAGAAACGTCTGCATCGTATTTTTCTTTTTTCTTGATTCGCTGATCAAATAAAGCATCTACTTTTGCATTTCCGAAACTGCTGTTTAAAGTTAAATTGGTTTTGAAATTCTGTACCGAACCTTTAAATTTTCCTTGTAAGCTTAATTGTGAAGGCAACTGAATGCTTTTCGGAATTGTTCCCACAGGCACAAACATATTGATGTCTTTTGAAGTACTTGAAATCTTCTTGATATTCAGATCATAATAAGCTTTTTGAGCATCAGGAAGTCCGGCAATTTTCCCCGAAAGGGAAACTTTTGTAGAACCGATTCCGCTCATTTCAAATTTCGAAATATTCAAATCTTTTACTTTTCCGCTCACGCGACTGTCCACATACAAAATCGCATTTGGGTTACTTTTAAACGGATTGGTTTTCTGCAAATCAGGAACAAACAATAAAATATCTTTGAAACCAATTTTTGACTGTTTCAAATTGGCATCAATAGCAAGATTTCCTAAATCTTTTTGAAGCGATTCTAGTGATTTATATTGCGCCTTAACTTTATCCTGAACAAGAGTTTGTGGCGTTTTTAAATACAGATTTTCTAACGAGGCGTTTTTTGGACCATAAAAGAAATCTGTTTTTAAAGCTTGAATCTGCAAACCGCTTTTTTCGTTTACGGTCAATGTTTTGATATTTCCAGAAATGGTATCATTCCCGTAATACAATTTTTCGGCTTTAAAGTTGAATTTATTCAAATCCAAGTGCGCATAATCAATACCTTTTGTTTTGGGTTTTGACTGCATATCGTCAAATTTGAAAGCGATATTTTCTAGATTGGTTTCGTTGAGTTTTACTTTCCAGCCTGCTTGTTTTATGGCTGTTGTATCTAAATCTGGAGCTTGAATTTGTTTGTCTTTTGCGCCTAATCTTAGATTTCCGCTAAGATTTTTTACTTCGAAAGTATCAAAATCTAAAAGCTGTTTGTTCAAATCAATTTCGTTTACGGCGAGATTTAAATTTCCTAAACGAATGCCCGAATTTAATTTGGAATCTTTATTATCGTATAAAACATCGATTTTAGACAAAGCTATTTTATCTAGTTTCAGTTTAAAATCTGGACGTTTTGAAACAGTGTCAACGGTTTTAACAGAAACTTCAGCAATTTTCTCGACAACATCTTGATCTAAAACCACTTTCAATCCATTCAAATTGATATTTGGAATATTAAAATCCATTTGATCCAAATCAAACTTTTTAAATTTAGTATCAAAATGAGTCAAGTTTACCCGAATATCATTTTTCGAAAAATCATCTTTAAAATTAAAATTAACTTGATCGAGATTGACTTTTACAACAGAAATTTTGAAAGGTTTAGCTTCCGGATCTTCTACTTTCGGTTCTTTAGATTCAAATGCTTTTATGATGTAATCGAAATTGAAAACGCCATCTTTGTTTCTTGAAATATTGGCTTTTACGTTTTCTAATGAAACTGAATTGATTTCCAGTTCGCTGCTTACCAATTTAAAAAGATCAACATCAACTTCTAATCGTTTACCAGCCAGCAAAGTATCTTTCTTTTGATCTTCAAAGTAAAAACCTTCCAGCACTACATCTTTTGGAAATTTTATCGAAATATAATCTAAGGAAACTTTGGTCTTTATTTTATCCTGAAGATAAGTTATGGCTTTATTTTTAACGAAATTCTGAACCGATGGAACCTGAATTAAGATTATTAGAAGTAATAATAGCGCAACCACAGAAACCACGCACCATAATAGGACACGAAAGATTTTTTTAAAAAAATGTCTGGGTTTCTTATTCATACGTCAATAAAATCTTCTAGATTCAAATTGCTTCTGAAAAAAGCAGGGTTATACATTTTACAAAAATGTAAAATTTAAACCTTAACAATTTACATAATTATGAGGAATTATTCTAAAATTTTATTGCAAACTGATTTATTAAGACCAATAAAAAAAGCCAAACAATAAAATTATTTGGCTTTAAGATTTTCTATATGATTATATATATTTTACTAATAAGAATATGTACATGCAAAAGATATTGCTTTATAATTCATTTCATTAGGAAAATTATTCTCATCAAAAGCATATGCTATCTCATTGGTATAAGTAGAATTATTTGCCAAAGTAACCGTATAGCTTATTACATTATTAACCGATGAGCTAATTTGTGGTTGTTCCTGAAAGATTTTATTAAAACCCAGAACATTTCTCATCGGACTATTTTTATTATCATACTTATAGACTGTTGTAGCATATGAAGTTTCATATTTTATTATATTTCCATCTTTTAATGTATAAATATTCTTTTCAGAAATGATTTCTTCCACACCAGTGGAAATAGTAATTTTAGTTACTACAAATGAAACAACATCATTAGATTCATAGGTATAAGAATATTTGTCATAGTAGTCTTGTCCCGGAAGTTTTCGCAAATAAGTTGTCAGTTTTCCATCCGTATAAGCATACTCATCTGTAAAATCCGAAGCCTCTATCTTTGTTATTAAATCCCCAGTATAAGTATATTTCACAACATAATTGTTAGCATACGTTTTGCTAACGATTTTATTCCCATCAAAAGCAAAATCAATAGTCACTGGATCACTATTAAGACTGGAAATAATTTGTTTTTTCGGTACTCGGCTTGTCTCAGTATTCTGAGCAGAGTTGTCATCGCTTGAACAAGATGTTAACATCATTAGCGAAATGCATAGCAAATAAGTAATTTTTCTGATCATATTTAAAGATATTTATTACAAATAAACATAATTTTAAGATCAAAACATAACAATTTGTTTATTTTTTGTTTTAAATATTTTTAAACCAAAACGTGAAAAAAGTTTTTTTTACACACTAAAATACAATATGAGGCCATTTTTCCTCAACTTTTTTCATTTTCTGTTGAAGATTAGCCAAGAACTTTTTATGCTGTTCTGATTCTGGGTTAAAACTCCTATGACGCAGGCTTTTTTGGATTTCGTCTACTTCCTTCATTACAGAAATACTGTTTTCTGAAACATTATTTTCGCTGAAAAGCTTCCAGATATAATCAATCGCAATTTGGTTGGGATGAAGCATATCTTCGTTATAAAAACGATAATCACGAAGTTCGTCCATCATGATTTCGTAGGAAGGGAAATAATTATGAGTTATTAGTTTTGAATTATGAGTTTTTAAAACCTGATGAAGCGCTGTAAATAAATGCGATTTGCTTAATTGGTTTTCTATAAATCCATCCTTGATATGACGAACTGGAGAAATAGTGAAAATAAAATTAATATTTGGGTTTAAAGTCTGAATAGTGCTAACTGTATTTTGAATACTTTTTTGAATTACTTCTGCTGATAATAATTCTTTTGAAAATTGCTTTTGAGGCACTTTATGGCAATTGGCTACAATTTCGTCTTTTTCAAGATTTCTGTAGATCCAAGAAGTTCCGAAAGTGATAATAATATGAGTTGCTTCTTTGATTTGTTTATAGGTTTCGGTAATTGCTTTGTTAAGTGTTTCCAACAATTCTTGTCGGTCTGAATTACTCAAATCAGAATGAACTTCATAACTATGCCAGCGTTCATTATGAAAGAAAACATCTTTTTCTTCAAACAATTCCTGTTTAGAAACTCTATCAAATAATTTCTCAATTGATACTGGATTAAAAATTATCCCAAACGGATTTGTTTCATTTTGAAATTTAAAATAATCGAATTTCTCCGCCATATTTTCTGCAAAACAAGAACCAATAGAAAGTACTTTCGAATTATAATCAATCGGATTATTACTTTTAAAAATAGGAATCTGGGTTCTAAATTGCATTTCTTTGGGTTTTTAAACAAATTTCGGTTATTTTATTCAACAAAAAAACCAAATACAAAAAGCATTTGGTTTTTTATGGTTTTGGACCTTGCACAAATTAGTATTTATATTCAATTGTTTCATTTAAATTATCCAATGTAAAGATTGTTTTTTTAGTTGGATAACCTTCTTTATTGTATTCATATTTAAAATTACAGACATAATCATTAATAGTATAATTAAATTGATATGTTGTATAGTGACTTTCTCCTTCTAAATTATTTATTGGGGAAAAAGATCCTATACTATCAAAACTTGCTTCACCCATTAAGTATTTTATTCCTAAAACATTTTTAAATGCACTATTACTTGTATCGTATCTGTATAAATGAGTTTCAACAATACTCATAGAATCATATTCATAATAGGATTCTATTTTTGTCAAATTCCCTTCAGTAAAAGTTAAAATTTCATTTGCATTTCTTTTTAGTTCCTTACCTGTTTTACTATCAACCTCATATATTTCTCTCTTAATGGTTCCATCTTCATTGTAAGAGTACAGATATTTAAATTGATTTCCCTTAGAAATTTTATCTACAACAATCAATTTATCATTTACATAAGTAAATGATGTTTCCGAAATTTTCACCTCTTTTCCCGATTCAAAACTGTATATTTTTTCTTTTACTATTTTATCGCCCTGATACTGATAATCATTCCTTTTATTTTTATTGCTAATATTTAAAATCTTATTACCGTCATAAACCAAGTTTGTCACTCTGGTGTATGAATCATTTTCGGCTTTATAAATTATTGATTTAGGCAAGATCAATTTGTTTTCAAAACTTTTTTCCTCATCTTTAGTACAAGAGGTTAAAACAGTTAAACAGCATAATAGAAAGAAATACATTTTTTTCATAGCATTTTTTGATTACAAGTTTCATAACAAAAGGAATGTTTTTCTATTCCTTTAAACTCCACAAAAAGACATTTTTATAACAGATTAGGGCATACCTTAAAGCAGAGCGGAATTAAACATTCATTTTTCATTAAAATTGCGTTTCACTTAAATCAAAATTTTATGAAAAAATCAGTTTTTTCTATCATAAGTCTAATTTGCTTATTCTATTCATGCACTTCTGATAAAACAGAAAAAAATATTCAACCAAAGATTGATGAGGGGCCAATGTGTACTTTTGATCTAATTAATCCACAAAATAATGATAATTCTAAACCAGCTTCAGCAATTATCACTTGGCCTCGATGGCAAACAGGTCAAATTATTAAAATAAAATTTTTAGATGGTAATGAAATGCAGCGAGAAAAAGCAAAAAAACATGCAAGTGAATGGTTAAATTATGCCAACCTGAAATTTGAGTATGTTTCTACTGGATATGCAGATATCAGAATTGGTTTTGATCGAGCTGGAGAAAGTGGGACAAAGTATGGAGCCTGGTCAGAATTAGGAATGAGTTCTGCTTATGGTTTTAATCTAGAACGTCAATCAATGCGTTTAGGTCCACTCACTTCTGCAGATGAAAGTTCTATACGAAGAACTGTTTTACATGAATTTGGTCATGCGCTAGGTTTAGTTCATGAAACAACAAATCCCAATGCAAATATCAAATGGAATTTATCAAAAGTATATAATTACTTTAACGAATATAGTAAAGAAGAGGTGGATGAAATGATCATAAACCCTGATTATAAAACAAATTATAGTGCATACGACCCACTTTCTATAATGCATTATTATATACCCGCTTCCATTACCACAGACGGAAGAGCAGTAAATGAAATGACTCTTTTATCGGAAATTGATAAAAAATCTATAAATGGGTGGTATCCTTTTCCTATAGTTTCGGTTCTAAAATCCGGTCAAAGTATTTATGATCTTGCCTGGAAAGATCGAATAAAGTCTCCTAGCGGAAGATATGCATTAGAATTTACTCCAGGTGTTTTGCGGGTAGTGGATTTAACTGAAAACAAAATAATTTGGGAAGTTGGAAATAAAGAGTATAATCGTAAAGCATTTTGCTATTTTGAGTCAAATGGGAATATAACATTAAGAGGAGCCAAAAATCCATTTTCTGCTATAGAAACCATTTGGACAAGTAATACTTCTGAGTATCCTGAAGCAACTTTACAATTACAAGATGATGGCAATCTTCAATTAATTTACAAGAGAGTTGTAAAATGGTCTTCTAAAACAGGAAAAATCTAAAAAAGCAAAAAGCCAAATACTTCATGTATTTGGCTTTCTATTTAATATAAATATTTTGTTGTACTTGAGACCTGTTCCCCCCCACCTTTATAATACGTTTTTAAACTCGGATATCCTTCATCATTATATTCATAAGTATTCTTATCGTAAACAAAATTTGCATTACTCGAAATTGTTAAAATATTATTACTTGAGGACATCTCGTCAGCAATTAATAAATTGATACCTTTAATGTTTTTAAATGGAGAATTTTTATTGTCGTACTCATAAATTTGCGCATACATATCAAGTGCTGTTTTGCCGTTTACAGTGGTGTTTCTAATTACATTTCCATTTTTATAGATCAGCATATTATAAGTATCGCTTTCTTTTTCAATATTTGTAAATTGATCTGTGTTAAATCTTTGCTCTTTAATTAATGTGTCCGATACAAAGGTATATACATTTCTACCTGCAAATTTTCCATTCGGATAATCTATACTAATGCTACTAATAAATTTACTTGATGCTAGTTTTCCGTTTTCATAAAAGTAAGTTACAACTGTAGTCTTGTTTTCTTTACCTTGAACAATCTCATAATACTGTTTAGATTGAATTAATCCTCCTTCGTAAAAAAAATAAATTTTATTTTTTTTAGTAGCCATACTTTCAATTTTATCATCTTTATAAGTAATAAAAGTAGTATCGGCCGGAGATCCTGAATAAGTAGTTATAATACTTTTTGGAAATGTATTGTCTTTTGCTTCAGGAGAAGAATTTTCATCACTTGAACATGATGAGAATAGTAGTGCCAAAGTTCCAAAAAGCGGTATTAGTTTTTTCATAATTTGTATTTGTTCTCGTCTTTATTTTAGATTTTTAGATTTCTTAATAAGTATATTCAATTTCATATTCAATATCCTTTCCACCTCCATCAAATGAAGTATGTCTTGTTGGATAATTTTTATCGTTATAATGGTATGTTGTTAAGTAAACAGCTGCATTAGGATATTCAGAAGATTTTCTTGTTGTTTTTACAATATTATTTTTTCCAAATTCACCGATTTCATTTAATAACAAATTGAAACCTAAAATATTTTTAAGAGGATTATTTTTAGTATCGTATTCATAATCAGAAGTTACTGTTACTGAATTGGATTTCTGCTCCTCTTTTACTAGATTACCGTCTTTATAAGTCAAAGTACCTTCACTGCTTTTAGTTTCTGCTTTAGTGTCTTTATCAACTGAATAGTTTACATAAGAAATAATTTCGTTTGAAGTATGTGTATAAACCACTTTATCAATGTAATATCCATCTGGATATTCTGTAGTGATATCTTCTTTTAATAGTCTCGTTTTTAACTTTCCATTTTCGTACACATATGAAACTTCCTCATTCTTTGTTTCTTTTCCACTCCCATCTACGTCAAAAACTTCTTGTTTAATGATTACATTTCCATCATAAGTGAATATTGATTTTGAGCCTTCACTTGTAATGCTAACGATTTTATTTCCATTATAAGTAACTGTGTTTTTAACATTTGTCCCTAATTGAGGATTAGGATAAATGTAAGAAATTGTTTTTGGCAGCGTCGAATCATTTTCTCCTGAAGAAGAGTTCTCATCACTTGAACATGATGATAGCAGTAATGTTAAAGCGCCAAAAAGATATAAGACTTTATTCATGATTGAGGTATTTTTGTTAAACTTTGCAAAAGTAAGAAAGCCAGAAGCATTTGCATCTGGCTTTTATAAATAAAACAGGTTGAACTATTAATAAAAATATTCAATAGTACCTAAACTATCAGATCCTGTATCAACTTCTTTTACTGGATAACCATTTTCATTATAGGTAAAAGTACTGTTTGTCCATAAGTCACCTTCTGATGTATCAGTTAAAATATTAAATTTAACTCCATTAGCTTCTCCGTCAATGAATGCAATTTTATCCATTCCTAAAATATTTTTCGTTGCATTGTTTTTGTTATCATAAGTATATTTATGATTTTCCCAGCTTGCATCTTCACTTATTATCTCGCTAACCTCTCCATTTACAAATTTTATAGTATTGGTTGTTCCTTCAAGTGTTTGAGTTGTTCCATCTCCAGAAAATGATTGCGCTGTAACAGTACCATCAGCATTATAAGTATAAACTTCTTTATGTCCCCAATCCATATTTGGTTCTATTCTAACAAAAGTTACTAATTTGCCTTCTGCGTTGTAAGAATAGTTATTTATCTGATCGATTGATCCATCTGGATTTTTATATTCCATTTTAGTAATTAGATCTCCGGTATAAGTATAATAGATATTTAATTCTCCTGAATCATCTATTGCACTTACTATTTTATTACCATTGTAATTATAAGTAATAGTATATTTCTCTCCGTCAGAATTTGTGATAACGTTTTTTTTAAGTAACACAACATTTGAAGAATCTGAAGAAGAATCATCGCTTGAACAAGACGTTAATAGTAAAGTAAATGCTCCAAAAAGACATAAAATTTTTTTCATTTTGATTTGGTTAAATTTGTTATTGTTACAAACGTAAAACAACCTAAAATCAAATCCTTACGGGATTCCACATTAAAAATCAATTACTATAATTTAAATGCTTCTTAAGATATTATTGGCTAACAAAATAAGCAAATAAATACCTTAGTAAAAAAGATTTGCTAAACGTAAAAACACGTATAAATACCTAGCTTTTTTCTTCTATTTTTTTAATTAATTCAGAGACTAAAACAACCGGTAGTTTCATCTGTAAAAAAATTACATTTTTAATAACAAAAATGAACTTCACAAACTAAAACAATTCCTTATTTTTGCATCTTCCATTTTTTTAAAATCATATATGAAATTATTATATACTTACATTATCAAACATAAAATGCTCCTGTTTTTTGCTTTGATAATGGCTTCTATCAACATTTGTTTCAGTTTATCAGACTCAGTAATTACAGGAAAACTTATGCAGGATTGCGGAGTTGGTCTGGCAAAATATAAAGGAAACGAAATCGGATTCATTAAATCATTGTCTTTCTGGCTTGGCCTTTCACTTGGTGCAGCGATGATTTCTAGAATTACCAAAAACTTTCAGGATTACTTTACCAATGTCGTTATTCAGCGTACTGGTGCTCAAATGTACACAGACGGAATTAAGAAATCTCTTGATCTTCCTTATGCCGAATTTGAAGATCAGCGAAGTGGAGAAACTTTGAGCAAATTGACAAAAGTTAGAATTGATTCTGAGAAATTAATTACACTTTCTATTTCACTAATTTTTCAAACGATCATTGGTTTCATTTTTGTAATCGTGTATGTTGCAAGAATCGACTTTAGAATTTCGATAATCTTTTTAATTACTGCTCCAATTATTGCTTTGGTAAGTTTGTATTTGGGTAAAAAGATTAAAATTGTTTCTCGAAAAATTGTTAACCAAACAAATGCACTTGCAGGCTCTACAACTGAAAGTTTACGAAATATCGAATTAGTTAAAAGTCTTGGTTTAACGTATCAAGAAGAAAAGCGTTTAAATCTGAATACCTTTAAAATTCTTCAATTAGAACTGGAGAAAATTCGTTTTATTAGAAGTTTGAGTTTTATTCAAGGAACAACGGTTCATTTCTTAAGAACTTGTGTCGTTTTTGCTTTGTATTATTTCTTATTTGGAGGAAAAATCATTGTTGGTGATTTGTTGACAATGGTATTTTTTACTTTCTTCATCTTTGGTCCATTGCAAGAATTAGGAAACTTTATCATTGCTTTGAATGAAACTAAAGTTTCTATGGAGAACTTTAGAAATTTATTAAATGCTCCGAAGGAATTTCGTCCAAAGACTCCAAAACACGTTGGAGCAATTCAGAAATTACTTTTCGAAAATGTAAGTTTTCAACATAAAACTGCCAAATTTAAAGCAGTTGAGAATATTAATTTCGAAATCAAACAAGGACAGACCGTTGCTTTTGTAGGTCCGTCGGGATCTGGAAAAACAACTTTGGTAAAATTATTAGTCGGATTATACACTCCACAAGAAGGTCAGGTTTTGTATAATGATATCGATTCTGCAGAAATTGATTTGCTTGATTTAAGAAAACAATTAGGATTTGTAACGCAAGACGCCCAATTATTCTCTGGAACGATCCGTGAAAACTTATTATTTGTAAAACCAAATGCAACTGACGAAGAACTTTATGATGCTTTAAAACGTGCAAGTTGCGACAAACTTCTTAGACGTGCAGAAGACGGTTTAAACACGACAATTGGCGAAGGCGGAATCAAAGTTTCCGGTGGTGAAAAACAACGTTTATCTATTGCTAGAGCTATTCTTAGAAATCCGAATTTATTGATTTTTGATGAAGCTACTTCTGCTTTGGATTCGATTACTGAGGAAGAAATTAATGCGACAATCAGAAATATATCAGACAAAAATAGAATTACTGTTTTAATTGCACACCGTTTATCAACTGTAATGCACGCCGACAGAATATTTGTTCTGGAACAAGGTAAAATCATCGAACAAGGTAAACACGATGATTTGATCGTCGAGAAAGGTTTGTATTACGCTATGTGGCGCCAGCAGATTGGGGAGAGAAAATAGTTTTTTTTAGCCACTAAGGCTCTAAGACACTAAGATTCTAAGTTTTTTAAACAATCTATACTCGTACTATTTGTCATTTCGGCGAAGGAGAAATCTCCACAAGTAACTCCGTAACGAAAATCCAATCTTTGTCGAGCTTCTCGCGAAGATTTCTCCTTCGCCGAAATGATATAAAATGAGAGAATACTACAAATAAAAAACCCGACAGATTTTAAAAATCTGTCGGGTTTACTTTTATAAAAAACTCAGAACCTTAGTATCTTAGATTCTTAGCACCTTTAAATTATTTCACGAATTCCACTGCTTTAGATAAAGCTTCAGCAATTCCATCAACATTTTTACCTCCTGCAGTTGCGAAAAAAGGTTGCCCTCCTCCTCCACCTTGGATGTGTTTTCCTAATTCACGAACA
The DNA here is from genome assembly GCF_025717045.1 of Flavobacterium sp. SH_e. Taxonomy (GTDB): domain Bacteria; phylum Bacteroidota; class Bacteroidia; order Flavobacteriales; family Flavobacteriaceae; genus Flavobacterium. The sequence continues at coordinate 1,288,537 of NZ_JAOVZN010000006.1, read as the reverse complement.
ACTTGGCCAGCGTTTAGGTTTTTCTCAGCTACAATTTCTTTAGAGATGTAGCAAGTCAACATTGGTTTTCCTTCATGAGCAGTTGCAAAAACTACAAATAAGTTATTATAAGAATTACCTAATTCGTAAGCCAAATCTTTTGCTCCTTCTGGATTCAAATCTACTTGTTTTGCTAAAAATTGAACTCCATTGATCTCTTGTAATTCTTTAGCTAAATCAGCTTTCATATTTTTAGCTTTATCTTTTAGTAAAGCTTCCACTTGTTTTTTCAATTGAGCATTTTCATCTTGTAATGCCTGAATCGCTTTTACAGGATCTTGGGCATTTTTAAGCACTTCTTTAATTTCGTTAAAAGAAATTGCCTGAGACTCAAAATATTCTTTTGCTGCCTCACTTGTTATCGCTTCAATCCTTCTGATTCCGGCTGCAACTGCTCCTTCAGAAACAATTTTAAAATGCCAGATATCAGATGTATTTGCAACGTGTGTTCCTCCGCATAATTCGACAGAATCACCAAATTTGATTGTACGAACCAAATCGCCATATTTTTCTCCAAATAAAGCAATTGCTCCGTCTTCAAGTGCCTGATCTTTTGGAATGGCTCTTTTCTCGATTAATGGCAAACTCTCACGGATTCTAGCGTTTACGAAGTTTTCTACTTCTACTAACTCTTCATCAGAAACTTTAGAAAAATGAGAAAAGTCAAAACGAAGTGAAGCATTACGAACCATCGAACCTTTTTGTTCAATATGAGTTCCTAAAATCTTGCGCAAAGCCTGGTGCAATAAATGCGTAGCCGAGTGATTTGACGAAGTTTTTGCTCTTTGTACTGCATCAACAACAGCATTAAAAGTTCCTGTAATATTTTCCGGAAGCGACTTTGCTAAATGTATCGTTTGGTTATTTTCTTTCTTAGTATCAATAATATAAACAATATCTCCGTTTTGAGCTTCAAGATATCCTTTATCTCCAGTTTGTCCTCCGCTCTCTCCATAAAATGGAGTTGCATTGAAAACCAATTGAAAAATTTCTCCATCTTTCGCGCTTTCTACTCTTCTGTATTTCGTGATTTTCACTTGTTGAGATAATCTGTCATATCCAACAAATTCCTGAATATCATCCTCAACAATTACATTCCAGTCACCAGCAGTTACTTTTGATGCCGCACGAGATCTTTCTTTCTGTAATTGCAATTGTTCCTGGAATCCTTTTTCATCTAATTTCAATCCTTTTTCTGAAAGAATCAAAGCTGTTAAATCGATTGGGAAACCATATGTATCATATAATTCGAAAGCTTTTTTACCATCGATTGTATCTCCTACATTATTTAAGATTACAGCATCCAAAAGAATTAATCCCTGATCTAATGTTCTTAAGAAAGAGTTTTCTTCTTCACGAATAACATTCGAACAAAGTGCTTTCTGTGTTCTGATTTCTGGGAAAGAATCTCCCATTTGCTCGCTTAAAGTTTCAACCAATTTAAAAATAAACGGCTCTTTTGTTCCTAAGAAAGTAAATCCGTAACGAATTGCACGACGCAAAATTCTACGAATAACATATCCTGCACCCGTATTAGAAGGCAACTGCCCATCCGCAATAGCAAAAGCTACCGCACGAACGTGATCTGCCACTACACGAATAGCAATATTCATTTTATTTTGTTCTTCACTAATACCTGTTACATCATTAGTTGTATATTTTGCACCAGTAATAGTTTCAATTTCTCTAATTAAAGGCATGAAAACATCAGTATCATAGTTTGATGTTTTTCCTTGTAAAGCCATACACAAACGCTCAAATCCCATTCCCGTGTCAACGTGTTGTGCTGGTAATTTTTCTAACGAACCATCTGCTTTACGGTTGAATTCCATGAATACGTTATTCCAGATTTCAACTACTTGAGGGTGGTCATTATTTACTAAACTTTTTCCAGAAACCAACGCTTTTTCTTCCGCAGAGCGTAAGTCAACGTGAATTTCAGAACAAGGTCCGCATGGTCCTTGGTCTCCCATTTCCCAGAAATTATCTTTTTTATTTCCAAGAATAATTCGGTCTTCGTCTATTAAAGTTTTCCAGATATCCCAAGCTTCTTGGTCAAACGGAACATTATCTTCTTTACTTCCTTCAAAAACAGAAACATACAGATTCTCTTTTGGGATTTTATACACCTCAGTCAATAATTCCCAAGCCCAGTTGATTGCTTCTTTTTTGAAATAATCGCCAAAAGACCAGTTTCCTAACATTTCAAACATCGTGTGGTGGTAAGTATCGATACCAACCTCCTCAAGGTCATTATGTTTTCCTGAAACACGAAGACATTTTTGCGTATCGGCTATTCTTGGACTTTTTGGAGTTCCGTTTCCTAAGAAAAATTCTTTAAACTGGGCCATTCCCGAGTTATTGAACATCAAGGTTGGGTCGTCTTTAAGGACAATAGAAGCTGATGGGACAATTGTATGTCCTTTACTCTCAAAAAAATCTAAAAATTGTTTACGTACGTCTTGTGATTTCATATTTAAATTAGAAAAATGTGTCTGTTTTAATGTGTCAATTTGAAAATTAGATGATTAGCTAATTTATTCATTTGATGATGCGTTAAGTTTTTTATAATGTAATTAAAAAACTTATAATTTAAACAATAAATTACCTATTTTGCGCATTATCTTAATGATAAAATAGCCCCAATATCTAATCATTAATTCTTGTAAAAAAGAGCTGGACAACTGAAACATTTGGCAGTTTCCTTCGACTAACTCATTTTACAAGGTGCAAAAATAGCGTATTTTAAAATATGGCGAAAGTAAAATATTATTACGACTCAGAAAATCTGGCTTATACGAAAATAAAAACCAGAAAAAGGATTAAAATCGGTTACGCATTACTGTTTTTATTGGCTTCAGCACTATTTGGCTTTTTAGTTTTTGTTCTTTTAATTAATACTCCTTATTTCGAAACTCCAAAAGATCGTTTACAAGCACGTGAAATAGAAAATTTAAAACTGCAATACGCCATTTTAAATAAAAAATTAGATGAAATTGACGAAGCGGCAGACGCATTAGAAGAACGTGACAATAATATTTACAGAGTTTATTTTAATAAAACTGAAATTCCCGATTCTATCAGAAAAGCTGGCTTTAGAAGTTCTCAAAGATATAAGGCTTTAGAAGGTTATAATAATTCTCAGCTCGTTTTAAATGCAACAAAAAGAATTGACAAACTGTCAAAACAATTGGCAATTCAATCTACATCTTTAGATGAAATTTTGAAATTGGCTGGAGCCAAAGAAAATTTATTACTCGCAATTCCTGCCATTCAGCCAGTTCGAAACGAAAATTTAAAACGTGTCGCGTCAGGTTTTGGATACCGAATCGATCCTTTCACGAAAGTGCGAAAAATGCACAACGGAATGGATTTTACCGCCAATACTGGAGCTCCCATTTATGCAACAGGTGATGGAGTTGTAGAAAGAGCTGACAACACGGCTTCTGGATACGGAAATCATATTGTGATCAGGCATGGTTTTGGATATGAGAGTTTATACGCCCACTTAAGCAAATACAACTGTCATCCGGGACAGCGAGTTAAAAGAGGTGATGTTATTGGTTTTGTTGGAAGCACAGGAAGATCTGAAGGTCCGCACTGTCATTATGAAGTTCATAAAGATGGTAAAGTAGTCAATCCGTTGAATTTTTATTACGGAAATATTTCGGCTGCAGAATATGTGGCAATTTCACAAATGGCAAACCAAGAAAATCAATCATTAGATTAATAAGATTAATATTCCGAAAAAATAGTATTTTTGAAATAAAATAGAAAAAAACGAACCATGCATATTGAACTTTCTAAAGACAAAAGATATTACAGTATTGGCGAAGTAGCCAAAGCTTTTAATGTCAATGCCTCTTTGATACGATTTTGGGACAGCGAATTTGATATTCTGAAACCTAAAAAAAATGCAAAGGGAAATAGAATGTTCACGCCTGAGGATATTACAAACCTTCAGCTAATTTACCATTTAGTAAAAGAAAGAGGATTTACTCTTGAAGGTGCGAAAACACACTTAAAAGAAGGTCAGAAGAAAACGTTAGATAAATTCGAAATAATACGTAAATTAGAATCCATAAAAACGCAATTGAACGACATCAAAAACGAATTGTAATTAAAAATAGAAATAAACTTAAATCAAAACAAATATGAAAAAGTGGTTAATCCCTGTAGGAATTATTGTAGCACTTATTGCTATTATCGCATTTTGGTCGATTGGTATTAAAAATACTGCTTTACAACACAGTCAAGCTGTAAATAAAGAATGGGGAAATGTTCAAACGGCTTACCAAAGACGTAATGATCTTATCGGGAATTTAGTAAACACTGTAAAAGGTGCTGCTGACTTTGAAAAAGGAACTTTAACAGCAGTAATCGAAGCTCGTGCAAAAGCTACTTCGGTAACAATTGATCCAAGTAATGTAACTCCTGAACAATTAGCAGCATTTAACCAAGCTCAAAGCGGTGTGAGTTCATCATTATCAAGATTATTGGTTTCTGTTGAACAATATCCAACTTTGAAAGCGAACGAGAATTTCTTAAAATTACAAGACGAATTAGCAAGTACTGAAAATCAAATTTTAACTGCTAGAACTCGTTTTAATGAAGCTGTACAAGTTTACAACGGATATATCTTAAAGATTCCAAACAACTGGTTCTTGAGCGAATACAAAGAAAAACCATACTTTGAAGCATCTACTGGAGCAGATAAACCTGTTGAAGTAAAATTCTAAAGATTTAATATTTTTGATTAACGATTTTTAGATTTCAGATTTATCTGCAATCTAAAAGCTAAAAGCTAAACTCTAAAATAATTTCCATGTCAAAAGTAGAAGATTTTTTAACCAAAGAAGAAGAGCAAGAAATTGTTGAAGCTATTCGCATGGCCGAAAATAATACTTCTGGCGAAATTAGAGTACATATAGAAAAAACAACTTCTAAAGTCCATTTTGATAGGGCTTTAGAAGTTTTTCATGAATTGCGAATGGATGAAACTAAACTGAAAAATGGCGTATTACTCTATTTTGCAGTTGAAGACAAAAATTTTGTAATCTGTGGAGACAAAGGAATTAATGATTTGGTTGCCAATGATTTTTGGGACTGTACCAAAGATATTATGACCAATCATTTTAAAGCTGGAAATTTTAAACAAGGAATTGTTGACGGTATTTTAAATGCTGGAGAACAGCTTAAAAAATATTTCCCTTCTCAAGAAGATGATGTAAACGAATTATCTAACGAAATCTCAAAAGGATAAATAATGAAAAATTCCAAAAATAAAATCTCAAATTTCAATAGAATTTTTCAGATTACTCTTTTGTTTATCGCATTATTTATCAGCAATAGCATTTTTGCTCAGTTTGATATTCCCAAAAAACCAGATTTTCAAACTTCAGTTTACGATTACGCTAATATTTTAAGTTCTACAGAAAAAACGCAATTAGAAGAAAAGCTAATTCGCTATTCAGATTCTACATCTACACAAATTGTAGTAATTACCATTGAAAGCTTAAAAGGTGAAGACATTGGTATTCTTACGCCAAAATGGGCTCAAGAATGGGGAATCGGACAAGCAAAGGAAGATAATGGCGTTTTAATTCTATTGGCTAAAGCCGAAAGAAGAATTTGGATTTCGCCAGGTTACGGACTTGAAGACCGATTAACTGCAGGTATTGGCGGAGAAATTACTCGAAACATTATTATTCCAGAATTTAAAAAAGGGAGTTATTATAACGGTCTTGACAAAGGAGCTGATGCGCTTTTTGATGTTTTTAAAGGAAAATATAAAGGCGAACGTAAACAATCAAAAGGACAAGACTTTCCTTTTCTGCCTTTTATCGTAATTGTTGTAATTGTTTTAATCTTACTCTCTCGAAATAAAAGAGGCGGTGGAGGAAATTCTGGCAACAATGGCGGTGGTGGCCCTAGCTTGCTTGACGCTATTATTTTGAGTAATCTTGGAAGAAGTAGTGGCGGATTTGGAGGCTTTGGCGGCGGATCATCTGGCGGTGGTTTTGGCGGAGGCGGCGGTTTTGGCGGTGGCTTTGGCGGCGGCGGATTCTCTGGAGGTGGCTCTGGAGGAAGCTGGTAATTTATTCTGGTTCTAATTTTCATTGTTTGAGGTTTCAGGTTTAGGTTTCAATCTTAAAAAATCATACATTTACATTTTACAATTTATTAATAGATGTTATCACATAAAGCAAAATACGCCCTTAAGGCCTTACTTTATTTAGCAGAACAGGACGAAAATCACATTTCTAGAACCGTAGAAATTGCTGATGGCGCGAATATTCCAAAAAAGTTTTTGGAACAGATTTTATTAGATCTAAAACGTGGTCGTTTTGTGAGCAGTAAGCAGGGAAAATTTGGCGGATACTATCTAATTAAATCCAAAAATGACATTACTTTGGCAGAAATTCACCGATTATTTGACGGTGCAATTGCACTTTTGCCATGCGCTTCTTTAAATTTTTACGAGCCTTGCTCTGATTGCAAAACCGAGTCTGAATGCAGTCTGCGTCACGGTTTGATGCTTATTAGAGATAAAACTTTGAAGGCTATGGAAGGCATCACAATCGCCTCATTGGTAAAAAAATAAAAAAATATTTTCTAAAGTCTAGTAAATCGATAGAATTAATTATATATATTTGCCAAAAATAATTAACTAATCATTTACAAAATTTTAACTCATGAAAGTACATTCTAGTAAATCAGGTGGACAAAATCTTTTGCAAAAAAAACATAATTATAATTTCACAACTGTGAATACTGTTTCATCTATGATGTGTATGTGTTGGTAAAAAAAAATTAATTTTAAATTCTACTAATCACATATACTTAATATAAGAAATGAAAACATCTATAAAAAATATACTTACAATACTTGCAGTTTTAACATTCTCAATCTCATTCGCACAAAACATTGAAGGAGTTGTAACAACTGATCAAAATATTCCTTTAGAAGCAGCTAACGTGGTAATTAAAGGAACAACTTTTAGTACAATTACAAATTCTGAAGGACGCTTTTCTATAGAGTCTCAAGGAAAATTACCTCTTACACTTTTAGTTCAATACATTGGTTATAATACCGCTGAACTTGAAATTACTTCAATTCCAGCTTCTCCAATATTAATAACTTTACGCGAAGAGAATAAACTTGTTGAAGTAGTAGTTTCTTCAAGAAGAAGAATCGAAAAAGTACAAGATGTGCCAATTGCAGTTTCTGTCGTTACAGGAAAACAAGCAGAAGCAGCTGGAGCATTTAACGTAAACCGTATTAAAGAATTGGTTCCATCTGTACAATTATATTCTTCTAACCCAAGAAATACAGGAATCAATATTAGAAGTTTAGGTTCACCATTCGGACTTACAAATGATGGAATAGATCCTGGAGTTGGTTTCTATGTTGACGGTGTTTACTATGCACGTCCAGCAGCAACTACTTTAGATTTTATCGATGTAGAACAAATCGAGGTTCTACGTGGCCCACAAGGTTCTTTGTTTGGAAAAAACACAACTTCTGGAGCTTTTAACATTACTTCTCGTAAACCAAGTTTCACAACAGGTGCCGATTTTGAACTTAGCTACGGAAATTATGCCTTTTTACAAGCTAAAGCTTCTATTACAGGAGCATTAGGAAAAAAAGTGGCAGGTCGTTTGTCTTTTTCTGGAACGCAGCGTGATGGTTTAATTGATAACGTTGCTACAGGAAGACCGACAAATACTTTAAACAATCAAGGTTTTAGAGGACAATTATTATGGACTCCTACCGAAAATACAAACGTCACTTTTGCAGGTGATCTTACAACACAGCGTCCTGACGGATATGCGCAGGTTGTTGCTGGTGTTGCCCCTACTAAAAGGGCTGCATACCGTCAGTTTGATGCTATTATTGCCGATTTAAATTATCAATTGCCAAGTTTAAATGCTTTTGATCGTAAAATTGATCATGATACTCCTTGGCGTTCTGGACAAGATTTAGGAGGGGTTTCATTAAATGTTGATACAAAAATTGGAGGCGGAACACTTACTTCTACAACAGCATGGCGTTTCTGGAATTGGGATCCATCAAATGATAGAGATTTTACAGGATTACAAGTTTTAGCTAAATCTCAAAACCCAACAAGACAAACTCAAATTACGCAAGAAGTTCGTTATGCAGGACAATTAACTTCAAAAATTAGTGGTGTTGGAGGAGTATTCTTTATAGACCAAACTTCTCAAACAAACGGAACTGAAGAATCTGGAGATGCGCAATGGAGATTCTCTCAAAGTTCAACAAGTTCATTATGGGCAACTCCTGGACTTTTTGAAGGGTACGGAATTCATACTGATGCAAGAATTAGAGCTTCGAGTGCGGCAGTATTTGGACAACTTGATTGGGCAATTACAAACAGATTCCATATTTTACCAGGTTTAAGATATAATTTTGATAAGAAAGATGCAAGCTACTCTCGTAAAACTTACGGAGTTCTTCAGACTACAGATCCTGCCCTATTGGCTTTGAAAAAATCGGTTTACTCTGATCAAGCATTTGATTCAGATACTGATAACACAGATTTTTCTGGAAACTTAACACTTACTTACAAAGCATCAGACAAAATCAATGCTTATGCAACATTTGCTAAAAGTTACAAACCAGTTGGAGTTAACGTAGCTGGACTTCCAACAAATTCATCAGGACAGCCAATGACTGAACTTGCAGTGGTTAAACCAGAAAAAGTATATCATTACGAAGTTGGTGTAAAAACATCTCCATTTAAAAATTCAATTTTAAATTTAACACTATTTAATACTGATATCAAAGATTTTCAAACTAACGTTCAGGCAGCTGAATTAGGTGTAAACCGTGGTTATCTTGCAAATGCTGATAAAGTACGTGTAAGAGGTGCCGAATTGGATGCGAGCTTTGTTATCAATTCACATGTAACAATAAATGGTGCTGCAACTTATACTGATGGTAAATATGTGAAATTTACAAATGCACCACTTCCATTAGAAGAAACAGGACTTACTGTTGATGGGGTTCAGGTGGCTTATAAAGATGTTTCTGGAACTGATTTACCAGGTGCTTCAAGATGGGCTGGATCTCTTGGAGGTGAGCTTTCTGATCAGGCAAGATTCTTTGGTAATGCTGGAAAAATTTTCTTCGCTGCTGATGGTTATGCACGTTCTGAATTTTCTTCAAGCCCTTCGGCTTCAAAATATTTAGTAGTTCAAGGTTATGCAATCTTTAATGCTCGTTTAGGTTTCCGTGCTTCGCAAGGTTTATCTATTCAAATTTGGGGAAGAAACCTTTTCAATAAAGATTACTATGAGCAATTATTGCCTGCAAGTGGTAACACAGGACAATATGCTGGAGTTCTTGGTGATCAAAGAACTTACGGAGTTACTTTTAAGTATTCACTGTAAGCGGTTAGGTTAGTTAGTTTTAGTATTAAAAACGAGATGCATTTTAGAATGTGTCTCGTTTTTATTTTCACAAAAAAAATTATAAAACAGATTTTAAAATAAATAGAAATGAGATCAATTGTATAAATTCGCAGCCTGAATTTATAACTTTTGAACAGATCTTTTAGATTTCTTTTTATTATAATCTTTGCTTGCCAGCTAATTACAGCGCAAAATCAAAGAAATATCGACCAGCAAACTTTAACCTGGATTCGATACTATAATATTTTTCCGTTATCTGAAAAATGGGCTCTTCATTCTGAATTTGACAATCGAAGTTTTGTAAATCCCATTCATGAAAATCTTTTTGTCATTAGATCTCAAGCTCGTTATAGAGCAAATAAAACAATAGATTTAGGTGCCGGATTTGCTTTTTTTAGTGTGAACACTCAAAATCCGTATGTTGATCCTGATTATTCGGTTCCTGAATATCGCGCTCAGCAAGATGCGACCTTGATTAATGATATTGCGAAAATTACTTTTCATAACCGTTTTCAGCTAGAGGAACGATCCATACAAAAAGCAGATAAAAACGGATTATTGGACGAGTTCTCCTATGCTTTCAGATTTAGGTACCGCTTACAATCCATGTTTACGCTTTGGGAAAAAGAAGGCAGAAGTATAAAAGGAACTATCTCTGATGAAATTTTATTCAATTTCGGAAAAGATAATCGCAGAAATACTTTCGATCAAAACCGATTTTATGCTGCATTGCGTTATCATTTCACACCAAATCTTGGTTTAGAATTGGGATACTTAAAAAACTTTCAAAGACGTGCCAGCGGTGTAGATTTCTATAATCGTGATATTATTAGGTTTACGGTTTATCATAGAATTAATCGTAAAAAGTTATGAGTTATGAGTTATACAAAAAATGCCTGTCAAATCAAATTTGACAGGCATTTTTTGCAATCTTTAAACCTTTGTTCCTCTGAATCTTTGCCCCTCAAAAAAATCAAGATCCTCTTTGTCTCTTTCCTTTTTTACTTTCTGCAAAGTTTCCAATTTTATAGGCTAAAGAAAACATTACATAACGTTTTAAAACCGTATTTTCTTCATCTCTAATCGATGTTGCCGAAATGGTTCTTGTAGCACTTTGATTCTGATTTAAAACATCATAAACCTTAACCTTTGCATATAATTTTTTATCCAAAAATCCGTAAGACAAACTCGTGTTCCAAAGGAAAAAATCCTTTTTAAAATCACCTGAAATATTTGAATTATAAGTGTATCCAAAATCATTTCCAAAAATTAAATTGGCTGGCCAATAAGATGTTGTTTGCAAATTAATTCTGTGAATCACGTTTGAAGTCGCGTCTCTCGAATAATTTTCATATCTAGTTTCATTATATGACAAACTATAAGATGGTGCAATCGAAAGCACTTCTCCATAATCGTAAGAAGCATAAACACTTGGCGTAACTACAACCGATTTTGCATAATACAAAACAGCATTTGTAAATCCTTTATCAAAATTATAATTACCGCTCAAGCGAAGACCGTATCTAATTGTATGCGCATCTTTTTTAATCTGCTGATTCCAGTTTCCGCCAATCGAAGCTGAATAAGTTCCTGAAATATTTACATAAGTCGTATTTCTTTTCCCGCTTTCATCATAAATAGAAGTCGAAACTACGTCATTGTTATAATAATCGCCTCTAAGGAAAAGGCTGTATCCTGAACGCGTTCTAAAATCAAAATTTCTGAAATCAACGCCTGCACTGTTTTTCTCAATCGGATTCAAATTAGGATTTCCAATTACACTATTAAGCGGGTTATTTAAGTTTGCAACTGGCATTAATTGTGTTGCAGACGGAAGCGTATTCGAATAATCATATTTAAAAGTCAAATTTCTCGAACGATCAAATTTATATCGAAGCTGCGCATTTCCATAAGGAAGCATATATCTTTTATTCAGATCGGTTGCTTGATTTAAATAGAAAGAGTGATTGTCAAACTCTATAATAGAAGTTCTCGAATTTAAATTAAGAGTGAATTTACTTTTCTGTAGAGTAATTCCAACTTTTGGCGTAATCGAATTTTGTTTTGATGTAGTGTAATTTGTTAAAGATAAATTCAGATCAGAATATTGCTGTTCTGTTTCATCAAAATCAAATGTTTTTTGGTCATTAATCGAATTCTGCCAATTAAAATCGGTTCCGAAACGCACACGAAGCGAATCTGTAATTGGCTCTGTATATTCTAAATCAATGGCATAATTATCACTTTTAGATGTGTTTTTAGCATTTTGATTTCTTTCGTCATTTGGTTTTGCATCCTGATAGAAAATAGTTTCAGAAACGTTGATTCCGTCAGAATCACTCTTAGTGTTATTGTTATTGAAAACAATACTCAGATTTCTTGATTTCTTTTCGAATGTTTTATTGAAATTGATGCTGTTCGCAAAATTCGTATTCGAACTTTCATTGTGCGAAGTCGCTGTGCTTTCGTTCAATGCTTCACCGTTTTCGTTTTCAGAATATGTCGAAGAAGAAGAGTCACTATTTGACTGCGAAAGGTTCAATTTTGGAGCAAAAACGATCTGCATCGTCGGATCGATTTTATATTCTAATTCGAAATTTACATTGTTTCCTGTATTTTCATTTTTAGTCTTAGAATCTGCTTCAGTCAAAATATTTCCAGTCGGCAAGAAACTCAACTGATTTGATTTGCTATCATTTTTAGTTACAGCATTTGTAAAATTATAACTGCTCATAAATTCCAAATCCTTTGTCCAATCATCTGAATAATTAATTCCAGCCAAAGTAGACTGTGTAATTCCTTTTGCGCCACTACTAGCGCCCTGACCGCCTTTTGCATTTCGTCCGCCTCCCATATTATCAAAAACTTCATCCATAGAGAATCCCGTTGAATTGATATTATTGGAAGAAGCCAAAACACTTATTTTTTGTTTATTTTTGAAAAAGTTCATCATCAAACTGCTTTCGTAGCGTTCGTCAGAACCATATCCGCCAAGAACTTTTCCAAAATATCCTTTGTTTTTCTTTTCGTCAATAGTGATATTAACTGTTGAATAATCTGAACTCGATTCTTGTTTTGCAAGCTCTTCTTTTTTTGTTTTAAAATCAGAAACCTGAACTTTTTTAATGATGTCTGCAGGAAGATTTTTAATCGCAATCGCTCCATCTTTATCAAAAAACGCTTTTCCATTCACTAAAACCTGATTGACTTCTCGTCCATTTACCGTGATTTTCCCGGAATTATCAACATCAAAACCAGGCAGTTGCTTCAATAAAGTCTCCACATTCGCATCTGGACGAACTTTATATGAAGGTGCGTTAAATTCTAAAGTATCTTTTTTAATGGTAATTGGCGGGGCTTCAGATTTTACTATAACTTCATTTAGAACATTTGCATTTTCAATCATATACAATTTTCCAAAGTCTTTACTTTCTGTAAGTCCCTTTTGCTCTTCGAAATAAGCTTGATATCCTGTATAATTTACTTTTAAGAAAACGGGTTTATCATACTTTTTTGTATTTATAATAAAATTTCCATTTTTATCCGTAGTAGCATATTCGATAATTGTGGAATCTTTTACAGCTGTAAAATAAACGGTAGCAAGTTCAAGTGGAAGCTGGCTGTTAATATCAATTACAGTTCCTTTAATAACAACATTGTTCTGGGCACTTGCCGAATAAACAAAAACTAAAAACAATAGAAACGAATAAATTCTGGTCATAAAATTAGGTTGGTTATAGCAATAAGACTTAAAAAAACACAAAAGGTTTAATTGTGTTTTTTACATTTATTCAAATATAATGCCAATAAAAAATTGATCTTATAATTATAATGGCACAAAACATAAAAAAATCCCCTATTCTAGGGGATTCTTTTTTTATTTTTCTCTGATATAAATATCGATTGGAACTCCAGCGAAATCCCATTTCTCTCTAATTTTATTCTCCAGATATCTCTTATAAGGTTCTTTTACGTATTGCGGTAAGTTTGCAAAAAACACGAATTGTGGTGTTTGAGTTGGCAACTGCATGCAATATTTAATTTTCACATACTTTCCTTTCATTGCTGGCGGCGGATAAGCTTCGATTACTTTCAACATATACTCGTTGAATTTTGAAGTTGAAATTCTTTGTTTTCTATTTTCGAAAACCTGAACCGTAGCTTCCAATGCTTTTAATAAACGTTGTTTAGTCAAAGCAGAAACGAATAAAATTGGCACATCTGTAAAAGGCATCAATTCTTTTTTGATTTTCTCTTCGTAATCACGTGTAGACATAGTATCTTTTTCTACTAAATCCCATTTGTTTACCAAGATTACAACACCTTTACGGTTTTTCTCTGCCAACCAGAAAATACTCTGGTCCTGACCTTCAAATCCGCGAGTTGCATCGATAACTAAGATACAAATATCTGCATGCTCGATAGCACGCACAGAACGCATTACAGAGTAAAACTCTAAATCTTCTTTTACTTTTGCTTTACGACGAATTCCCGCAGTATCAACCAAGTTAAATTCGAAACCAAAACGGTCAAATTTAGTATCAATTGCATCACGAGTTGTTCCAGCAATATCGGTAACAATGTAACGATCTTTACCAATCAAGGCGTTGATAAAGCTAGATTTTCCAGCATTCGGACGTCCAACAACTGCAAAACGAGGCAAATCTTCTTTAACCTCAACTTCTGGTTTTTCTGGAAAAGCTTCAATTAAAGCATCTAATAAATCTCCCGTTCCGCTTCCTGAGATACTTGCAAAAGTGAAATAATCTCCTAAACCAAGATTATAAAACTCAATTGCATCTTTCTCACGCATTGCGTTATCTACTTTATTTACAGCCAATAAAACTGGTTTTGTTACTTTACGAAGTAATTTTGCAACAGTTTCATCCATTGGCGTAATTCCTTCTTCAACATCAACCACAAAAATAATAACATCAGCTTCGTCAATAGCAAGCTCAACTTGTTTACGGATTTCGCCTTCGAAAACGTCATCAGATCCTCGAACATATCCACCTGTATCTATGACAGAAAACTCTTTTCCGTTCCACTCGCTTTTACCATAGTTTCTATCACGGGTAACCCCAGATACTGAATCTACAATAGCTTCTCTTCTTTGTATCAGCCTATTAAACAGGGTCGATTTCCCTACGTTAGGTCTTCCTACTATCGCAACAATGTTATTATTCATTTTTTTTGAATTTTAGACTTTAGACTTTAGGTTTCAGATTTTTAGCTTACTAAAAACCGAACCATTAAAACCCTAAATGCCTTATTTAAATTTTTTGCAAAGGTAGTTAAAAAAAGTTGCTGAGCTACTAAGTTTCTAAGTACCTAAGATTTTGTTCTCTTTCAGGTGTAAAGTTTAAAGTTTTTAAGTCCAACATTCAACTTGAAACCTGAAACTTGAAACAATTAAATTTTATTGATTGTAACCAAATCGTTTCAACATATTAGCATTACTTCTCCAGTTTTTGTTCACTTTTACATAAAGCTCAATATGAATTTGTTTTCCAAAGAATTTCTCTAGATCAGCTCTAGCATCGGTTCCAACTTTTTTCAAAGCGGCACCTTTATGTCCAATAATGATTCCTTTTTGCGTATCGCGTTCTACCATAATTACCGAACGGATTCTGATAATAGTATCGGTTTCGTGAAATTCTTCTGTTACGATTTCTACTGCGTACGGAATTTCTTTAGCGTAATTCAATAAGATTTTCTCACGGATTGTCTCGTTAACAAAGAAACGTTCTGGCTTGTCTGTTAATTGGTCTTTTGGATAATAAGCTGGAGATTCTGGCAATAATTCGATAATTCTTCCAAAAACTTCTGGAACGTTGAAATTCTGCAAAGCCGAAATTGGAAAAATTTCTGCATTTGGTACTTTTTCTTTCCAGAAAGAAACTTGCTGTTCTAATTGTTCTTGATTTGAATTATCAATTTTATTTAAAAGTAATAAAACCGGAATTTTAGCATGAATGATTTTCTTAAAGAAGTCTTCGTCTTTAAGATCCTGCTCGCCTATTTCGACCATGTAGATTAAAATGTCAGCATCTTCAAAAGCCGATTTTACAAAGTTCATCATAGATTCCTGCATTTCATATGCTGGTTTGATGATTCCAGGAGTATCAGACAAAACTAACTGAAAGTCTTCTCCGTTTACAATTCCAAGAATTCTATGACGTGTAGTTTGTGCTTTTGAGGTAATGATCGATAATCGCTCTCCGACGAAAGCGTTCATCAATGTTGATTTTCCAACATTTGGATTTCCGATAATGTTTACGAAACCTGCTTTATGTGACATTTTTTGTTTTATTTATTTTGCAAAGGTAGTCATATCAAGTCAATACAGAAAATAAAACATTTTTTTAAGTTTTCGTTGGATTTCTCAAAAATCGCCGTATCTTTGCACCCGAAACATCGCGGGATAGAGCAGTAGGCAGCTCGTCGGGCTCATAACCCGAAGGTCACAGGTTCGAGTCCTGTTCCCGCTACTAATTGGGACAAAGAAGAAAATTTCTTCTTTGTCCCTTTTTTATTTAGCCCTATCAGCCTGTTAATACTGTAGATGAGATGCACCACTTCATTTACTCTAGCGGTTCGAAACCCGTTTTCTGAGATCGTAAAATTCTCAGGAAAAATCGAACCTAATAAATCTCTCGACTCAATCCAGTTGCCGTTTTCATAATATTCGTTAAGCTTCATGAGATTCTCAACTCCTGCTTTTAAAAGCTCTTCTATATCTTTATTCTCATCGTCAATACCAGATAATTTTAATTCAAGCATTCTTACCATCTCTCCGTAATCTGACTTCATATCTCGGTAGTCAGAAGCATCTATCTGTTTTGTTGCAAGAAGATCTCTTGCATTTGAGATTCTTGTTTCATAATCTTTGATCTGACTTATGATTTTAGTCTTTTCTTCCAAGACATCCTTGATCTGTTCTTTATAACAGTCGCCTATGACATTCGCATAGATATTTTTAATTTCAGGAATAGGCACATATTTTTTCAGGTTTTGTATAAATATCTCATTGGCTGTTTCCGAATTAATCCTATATCTGCAACCTGCACTGCAATGATAATACGGGTAATATTTATGTCGTCCTTTAGATATGCTTCCAGTCAATATTTTCCCGCAGTCGGGACAGATGAAAAAACCTCTCAGCGGAAAAGGCTTGGCTGAAAGAGCTTTTGGAAGATATTTGCGGGATCGCCCGTCAAGCACATCCTGAACTTTGTAAAAAAGTGATTCCGAGATCAATGCTTCATGCTGTCCTCTCACTAAAGTGCGTTCCTCATCCTTATATTTAGGAACTTCTATCTTTCCACAGTAAAGAGGATTGCGGATCGCTCTCCAAAAATGGTTCTTGCCTGCTTTAAGCCCCTTTTCTTTTGCCATGTGAAGCACCTGTTCTGTATTGAAAATTCCTTTGGAAAGTTCTTCAAAAGCCCATTTTAAAATAGAGGCTTCTGGCTGGTCGAATGCAATATATTTTGTACCATCTTCTTTTACTCGGTTAACATATCCAATGGGAGCAATTCCCATATATCTTCCCTCTTTTCTAGCTCTTCTCATTCCGTGAAAGGTATTCAGGGCTCTACGGTCATTCTCTACCTCAGGAGCAGCCAGATAAAAAGCCAGCATCATTTTGTTCTCGGGTATTGAAAGATCTAAAGGCTGTTCTATAGCCTGAGGCTCAACTCCCAATTTTCTGAGGATACTGATCATCTGGTAAGCATCTCCCGCATTTCTGCTGAATCTGTCCCATTTGGTAAAAAGCAGAAGATCAGTTTTATTCTTCTGCTTCTTTAGATCCGTAAGCAGTTTTTTCCACTGCGGGCGGTTGAATGTCTTTGCCGAATGGTCTTCATAAATTACATATCTAACTTCAACTGCATTTATATCGCAGTACTTGCGAAGCATTTCTTCCTGATTTCTCTGTGAGTAGCCCCTGTCAGCCTGCTCATCGGTACTCACTCTCACGTATAGGTCTGCTATTTTTCTCATCTTTTTTCTTTAAATAGTTTGAAACTGCCATGTTTGCCAATTTTCTTAAAAATTCTAAAATCATTCCCGCCTGTTCCAGCGATACTTCCACTCCTTCATCTTTCAGCATTTTTCTTGTCTTTTCTGCCGTCATTTTTCCTCTTTCTTCTCTTCCATCCTTCTCCATTTGAAATTCCTCTTCATTAAAAAAAGACCGAGCCTCGGTCTTTTTTGTTCCACAATCATTCATCGCTATAAAGTTATGACACTTTTTTCATTTTATCCTGATCAAAATATGGTGGGGATAATACAAATATAAAACCTAATTCACTGAGGATCATAAGTAAAATTTACCTATCATAACTCAATCCATTTTCAGATTCTCTCCCAAAGATAAATCGCTTTTCTGTCAATGTCATGGACATAATATGTACATAAAATAGTTCTATCATTATGGAAAAACTTATTTAGTTTAGTGTTCATTTATCTTCGCTCTTTTCATTGAGCATTCTGTATATTTCATCCAGAACCTCTATTTCTGCACTTGGAATCAACTGAAGAGCAAGCTCCAGAACCGAACCTATGTAAATATCCCTGTTGTCAAGTTCATCCGAATAAACCACATTCAGGCACATTTTAATAAGATTCACTCCCAGACATGTCATATCTGTATAACCATAAAATCTTATCTCACGTATTGATTCCCCATCTTTGTCCTGAATGGGTTTCAAAAGTTTAAAATGATAGGATGCAAAATCTTTAAATTCTTCCAATGTTTTTATCTTATCAGTTTCCATAATTTTAAGTCTTAATATTAGTTATTCCATTTCTTCTTTATTTTCTGAAAACAGATCATTAATCTCATTTAAAAATTCAAATTCGTCAACTGGAAATAACTGAAGAGCTATTCCCAGTATAAGTCCCACATCAATGTATTGGTTTTCAATCGTAGGAGGAACTTCTGCGCTGTCGTGATCTAAAGCGATAATACAGAGCTTCATCAGGTTTCTTATAACACAAGCAAGCTCTTGATAGTCATAAACTCTTATCTCTGCATTGTACATTCCCCTTTTATCGTCTGCTGGTTTCAGGGTATTAAGCATTCTTCCGCTTAATACCCTGATATTATCCAGTTTTTTGATTTCATCAGTTTCCATAACTTCATTTTTTAAGCTGATAAAGTCACATCTTGATGAATTTCCGCAAGTCTCTCTAATTCTTTTTGAATCATAGCTTCTGCCTCCCTCATAAAATCACGGCATCTGTCTTCCATCAGCTGATAGTACAGATAATCAGAACTGTTTCTTCTGCTGAATCGAAGTGTGTTCGGATTCTTTTTCAGAAGTCTGAACATATTTTTTTCATCCCTGCTGTTTCGAGGGAAGTATTCAGAAGTTATGTCTGTAAAATATTCACACACTTCAAATAAGTAGCCCATAGAAAAATGGTTAGGCGTGTACCCGAGAAATACCCTTATAAGTGAAAGGCAAGTCTGCTCTACGATCTGATGAAGAGAACTCATTCTGACTTCATAGGAAAAATACTGATCATTATTGTAAATAAGATCCCAGATCGATGCAGAAACACTGCTTCGGTCTCCAGCGTATAATGTGGTGCTTTTTACATGGCGCATCCCAGAATCAATGTCAATTTTAGGATGCTTTTCGGCATCAATAAACAGAGCCTGCGAACTCCTAATAATATTACATAAGAATAACTGCTGGTCGCCGTATAATTTCATAATATTTCGAAGGCTGTGCATAAGAATAGTAACCGTTATCAGACCTTTCGATCTGCCCTTTATCTTATCGGTAATATCATTGGCGATATTATCCTCGAACTCTTCTGCTATAACCAGCAGATAAAGATGGACACGCTTTTCTTTTTTAACAGGCTTCTGGAAAGGCTCATTAAAAGTATAACTGCTCTTCTTCTCTGCAAAACAGTAAATGCCTATCGGATCGATGTTCTGCGAAATAACTCGATAAATTAAATCGGATGCGGTGTTTTGAATTGCTTTCATAATTTTACTCATTTTAGTTAATACTTGTCTGAAAAATTGTATTTTTGTTTAACACACAGGCAAGTAAGCAATTACTTGTACCGTACCGTATCAAATTTTACCGTACCGTACATGAGATTCTTTGTATCATACATGAATCCCGCTTTTTTATTCTTAATTATTATCTTTGAGCTATGAGCACATTAACAAAACCAAACCACATGGGACGCAAAATCAGCCGTATCCGTGAATTGAAAGACATGAAGCAGGAAGCATTGGCGCAGGCTATGGGAACAAACCAGCAGACTGTTTCAATATTAGAAAATAGCGAAGAGATCGATGATGAAAAATTAGCAGAAGTGGCAAAAGCTTTAGGAGTTACTGTAGAAGCAATTAAAAACTTTTCTGATGAAGGCGTGATTAATTATTTCAATACTTTTAGTGACAATAGTATTAATCAAGGACCAATAGGTAACCAAAATATTTGTCATTTTAATCCTCTTGACAAACTAGTTGAAGTTTACGAAGAAAATAAAAAACTTTACGAAAGATTATTGAAATCTGAACAAGACAAAATTGAATATTTGGAAAAATTACTAAAAGCCAAATAAGCTTTTCTATAAAAGATATATTAATTCACGCAAAAAAGAGACTAAAAGTCTCTTTTTTGCTTTTAATTCATTTACATAAATAGCTCATAAAGGTAGTTTTTTTAACTGCCTATTAAAAATCCCACTATCTAATTAATTCGAATTGAAAATATCATTATACTGCAAAGTGATTCCTCTAATCTATTTCAATTTTATTAATTTCTTCCATTATTTTGTTCGTTTCTGATAATGCAACAATTATTTTTTGGTAATGAGCAATTTCATCAAATTCAAGTTTTCTTTCCTTTCTGTCTTTCAGCCATTTCTGCGCTGGCTGATACCCCCCAATATAAAAGTTCCATACAATTTCTGGAACATTCTCAAAATATTGTGTTTCATTGATAAATATCTTTTCGTCTTTATAGTGAGGTCTACTTACAACACAATCTCCGGAAATATTAAACTCCGTTATAAAATCTTCAACTTTTGAACTTTCTAATAAATGAATTTGTCTAATTTGCGAACCCAATGCTACCAATTCCCAGAAAAAATTGATATTTTTTGGATATGGAATTTTTGGAAAATCTGTTTTTAAAAAATCTTTGTATTTAGCTCTGTATTTTGGAGAATGCAAAACTGCGTATATATAATCTAAAAGATCAATTGGAGAAAAACTACTTGTATTTTGTTCTTTTTCATGTGTAAATTTCAGATCTAAAATAGTTGCTATCTCGTTTATAATTTCAGCATTTAAATTTGGAATTCTTTTTGAATTTAATTCTGTAGAAAGCTGTCCGTTACTTTCAGGATAAAGATATAAGGGAAAAAGATTGACACCACCTCGGCGAAACATATTAGCATCAACAGGATTTTTAGAAACTGTTGTTAGACACCATTCAACATCTCCAATTGCTAATCCCTGTCTACCAATTCCTAACAGTATATTTTCTTTAGCTAAAACATTTGTAATTAATTCTTTTCTTGGATAATCCATCATTACACTACTGAAATAACACGGTCGGTCGTCAAATGGCCTATAAGCGCAATTAATAATTTTTTTATCCCAATTCAAATCATTTTGAATGTCTGTTCTAGCCTTAGTAAGCTTCCAATCTCTATTATCTTTAATCGCATATTTTAAGTAGATTTCTTCATTTGAAATATTTTTATTTCTTAGTATTTCAGCTCTTTTAAATATCTCATTTTTATCCAAATTGATACAAAAGTCATCCCTGTGGGTCTGAAAACCCATAACGTTTATTTTAAATAATTTTGTTGGATTTATTCCTTTATTATATTCAGTAAAACGTTTTTCATCAATACTTTTAAAAAGAAAATCATTTTTAAATGGAACAAAGTTTTTGAATTGAATAGATTTCAAAGAATTTTCAGAAAGGAAATCATATTTAAAATCTCTTTTTCCAAATAAGTCGTAATGAAAAACTCTCCCTAATTCGTTTGCTTTTTTCTTTCCAGTTTTTATAAATATATTAATTGAAACACCTTGCTCAATATCAAAAACATTTACATCTACAGAACCATCTGGGGAAGTTTCTTTTTTCTTGTTATTCCCATGTAGATCTATTGTGTAAATTTTGTCGTAAGTTTTTAATAAACTCCAACGCATTCCTCTAAATGTTGGGTTGTCTAAAAAACCGTGTGGATTAATAAAAGCCAAGACTCCTTCACCATTTCGTTCAATATAATGTTGCGCATAACGCAAGAACTTTACATAATCGTCATTTATAAATTTTGAGTTTTGTTCTTTTAATTTTTCTTTCCCGCCTGGCTCTTTTTTGTAATCCTCCATTAATTGTGTAATCCATTTGCCTTTATTTTTGCTTTCGCCACTATAAGGAGGATTTCCAACAATACACATTACTGGTGTATCACGTTTTATGAAATTTGCTTCGTTAGCTTCGCTACTTAACCAATTAGCAAATAAGGTTCCTGTATCAGGATGACTTTCTTCTAAACTGTTGGTTAAATATATTTTGAAACGTTGATCCTTAGTTGGTTTAAAACCTGTTTCTGTTAACAACAAATCCATTTGTAAATGCGCCATTGCGTAACTTGCCATAAGCAACTCAAAACCATTTAAACGAGGTAATAAATGTGTCTCCACATAATTACTCCAAACGCCTTGTTGTCCTTTGAATTTTGCGTGAATATGTTTTACTACTTCAGCCAGAAAAGTTCCCGTTCCTGTTGCTGGGTCAAGAATTTGGACTTTATGCACCTCTTCCTCAACTGTTCTAATATTGTCTTTGTATCTTTTATCTGTTGCTTGAACATTTACCTTAATTCTTGTTTTACTATTGTCTGCCAATCCTTGTTGCAAATCAAATTCTGTTTTCAGGATTTCGTCAACTGCACGAACTATGAAATTCACGACCGGTTTTGGCGTGTACCAAACACCGCGAGCTTTTCGTAATTTGGGGTCGTATTCGCTCAAAAAAGTTTCATAAAAATGGATAATTGGATCTTCCATTTTTGTTGATTTTCCATAATTTTTCAAAATTTCTGCAACGTTACAAGCCAAGAAAATTTCTACTAAACTATCTACAATCCACATTATTCTGTCATCAATATCTGGTCCAGCAATGTAACCAAACAATTTTCTCAAAAATGGATTTGTCTTAGGAATTAACTCTGATGCTTCCTGTCTTGAAAAAGTTGGCAAGGTAGGGTCGTGTAAACGAGCAGCAAACATTCCATAAGCAATGGTTTGAGCATATACGTCTGCGAAACCTTTTGGAGTAATATCATGAATTAATATTTCTTTGAAAGCTTCCATTTGATCTTTCAGAGTACTATCTTCACTATTATTCTCGTCATTCGTTAAAGCTAATTCAATAACATCGGAAAGAAGGCGAGCTTTACCAGCCATCATTTCAGCTAGCTTTTTTGAACTTTTGATAGTTTGTCCAATAAATGAACAAAAGTCCTTTAGTAGATTAATAAATGTGGCAAAATTGTTAGGTAAAGCAATTATTTTTCCATTCTGAATTTCTGCGATTGTAACCTTAGTAATAAAAACTCCTTCAATATATAGATGGAAATCTAAATAATCTGTGAATATAATATTTGGTAAAGCTGATTTGTAACGGTCAAATTGTTCTTTATTTCCCGTTTTTTTTGTTCCCGCTAAATCTTTGTCACCAATATCTTTTGCTTCAATGTAACCAACTTCAATTTCTTTTTTAGTTATAATATAATCTGGAGCCCCACATTTAATTCTCTTGGGCTCGTTTGTCGCTTTTACTTCAGGGACTATACTTTCTACCAGTTGTTCAAGCAAACCTCTAAAAGTATGTTCAGTTGAGTTACCAAGCTTATATTTGGCATTTAAACTTTCAATATATTGTTCTAAACTCATTTACGTATGTTGTGTTTTATGAAACATAATGTTAATCTTAAAATAAAATCTTTGTTTTTCATTTCTGAGATTTTTTTTAATAGCATGATATAGCCATCTTTACAATAAATATTATTTATTATAAAAATGGTAAATTATACATAGCTTATAATTACAATACTACATAAAAAAAACAAACAGCCCTTATCAATAACCATAAAAAATCAGAATTATTTATTGCAAAAAATCGAAATAAGGTGACTTATTAATACGGGTAAGGATCATATTTGGACTTCCTAAATAATAAAATTCTCCAAAACCTATATTTGCCATAATTCAATTTTTGAAATTCATTGCAAATTTTTAATAGAAAATTATTTTGGTATATCAGCTATTGCTTCTAATTTCTCAGTTAATTCGATTGCTTCTAAAATATATTCTCTGATTTTCTCAGGAAACATATTTATGTCCAAAACTTTTATTGCCGTGCCTGCCATACAAACCATTAGCATATTTGTACTACCTGAACCAATTTCGTTATAATCTATGTCTGTAGAAATTATAGCATTTCCTCCCATTTTAACACATTGGATCCTTATATCAGCTTTACATAAATTAGTTGCATTTAATATTTTCTTATTTGTTGTATTTGATGTTCCACCAAAAAAATCGTTGAAAGACCGTGAAAGTTCAGTTGCGAATCCAGTTCCAGATGTTGTTTGTGCAGTAATCATGTCGATTGCCTCATATTTCCAGTCATTTGGAGCTGGAGATGATAATATTGGTATGTAATGAATGATTTGCCTCAATCTATTTTCTATATCATTTTTTTGTTGTTGAAATGTACGTGCTAATTTATTAAGCAAATCAGGTGAGCAACCAGTACAGTAGGCATCAAAATTTTGATTAAGATGTCTATTTATAAAATCAATTTTTGTTTGTGGCACTAAGTTTACAGTACTAAAAAAACCTGTTAAAGATTTTCCACAGCAAGGACATTTCTCTAATTTCATAATAAATGTGATTTTGAATTTCAGTTAAGCTAAATACTTTTTATTTTTATAAATTAGTAAAAGCATAATATCACAATGATACATAAAAAACACAAATAGCCTTTACGGTTTTCCATAAATTCATTTTATTTCTAAAATATCCAAATTAAAAAATAATTTATTTATGCCACAGCTGGAAGAATTTAAGAGCTATAATCTGCTTTTTTAGACTTTCAATTATTCAAAAGACTAAAAAGTAAAGCAAGGTATTGGACACAGCCAGAGAAGTGCGCATAACATTTTCCTTCGTTCCTCAAAAAAATGCCCTTCGGGACTTATAGCACTTCACCTGTCTGACTGTCCAATTGAAGACTGCTTTCTTTTTTCCCTTTTTCTTTTTTTAAGTATTTATACATCGTAACAGTCTACAGCCATCATGACCATATTTTGCGCATGATACATTCAAATATTTTCTTTAAATTAGAAGCCTGCTTTTAAAAATCCCCAAAGATTGCCACGTTTCTGCAATCAGCAAGATGTACGGTTGTCTGACAACCGCCTATCTTGCCACCTTCTGCCTCGGAACTCGGCGGTGGAGAATCTTAAAAGAAGAGAGTTCGAAAACAATGAAAAGGAAAAATGATGGAAAGAGAAAATTCTAACAGATCACGCAGGATAACCCTGCGTCTGACAGAGAAAGAGTATGCAAAAATTGAAAGCCAGTTCAAGGCAAGCACCTGCAGAAAACTAAGCGACTATATCCGTAGGCACATATTCAGCAGACCAATAACAAGCACTTACCGCAACCAGTCTTTAGATGATTTAATGGAAGAAACCGTCGTGCTTTCTTCAGAACTCCGTTCAATTGGAAACAACATCAACCAGATTGCCAGAAAAGTAAATACGCTGAAAATGATTCCTGAGTTTAAAACACAGCTGTTTTTATTTGATTTGGAAAGAAAAGTACTTTCTAATAAATTAGAAGCAATCAGCAGTCATACCCAAAAAATATCGGAACAATGGTTGCAGTGATAAAAACCAGCCGTTCGATAAACAGCATTCTCAACTATAACGAAAATAAAGTTAAGGAAGGAGTGGCTGAGTGCATTAACGCCGTGAACTATCCTCTTGAATTAGAGAAATTAAACTTTACCCAGAAGCTGAACCGTTTTTTAAAACTGTCTTCATTGAATGTAAATGCAAAGCGGAACAGTGTTCACATATCGCTCAATTTTGACCCGTCGGAAAATCATTCTAAAGAAAAGCTGATTGAAATTGCAGACACTTATATGAGAAAAATAGGTTTTGGAAAACAGCCCTATTTAGTGTATCAGCATCATGATTCAGGGCATCCGCACCTGCATTTGGTCACAAACAATATCCAGAGAGACGGGAAAAGAATTGATCTGCACCTTATAGGCGTTAAAAAATCAGAGCCTGCGAGAAAAGAAATTGAAGAGCTTTTCGGGCTGGTAAAAGCCGAAGGAAGAAAACAGAAAGAAAACTTTTCATTAAATCCGATAGATATCGGCAGAGTCCAATATGGAAAAGCAGAGTCCAGAAAGGCAATAAATTCAGTTTTAAACAAGGTTTTATTTGATTACAAGTATTCAAGCCTGCCTGAACTCAATGCAGTTTTAAACCTTTATAATATCCATGCTGACAGAGGAAGTGCGGAATCGAGAGTTTTTAAAAACAACGGACTGCTTTACAAGATACTTGACCAGAATTTAAAACCGATAGGCGTGCCGATAAAAGCCAGCGAATTTTACAGCAAACCCACCTTAAAATTTCTGGAAGAAAAATTCAGGGTAAATGAAGCAAAGAAACAATATGGCAAAAGCCACGTTAAAAATGCTTTGAGGCAGGCTTTTTTTGATGAAAGAATGATTTCTGTAGAGAGATTATCCGAAAGACTCAAAGATGAAGCCATTCATACTGTTTTAAGAAAAAGCAGTGAGGGAAAACTTTATGGAATTACATTTATCGACTTTAAAACACAGTCGATTGTCAATGGAAGCAGTCTGGGAAAAGAATTCAGTGCAAAGGGAATTCAGAAAAGCTGCGCAATGAACATTATAGCATTTGGAAAAAAGCATCAAAACTCTATTTCAATAAATCCAGAGAACTTTCAGGGTTTTGAATCAAGAAAGTATATTAAAGAAAATCTTGCAGAAATACTATGTCATGGGGAAAAAATAAATGATTATGTATCAAAAGAATTTAATTACAAAAAGAAGAAAAAGAGACTTCATAAAGGAATGTAAAAAAGTTAAAGGAAAAATATCCTTTAACTTTTAATGTATTTTAAAAACATCAATCCCTAATTAACAACAATTACCTCAACGTTAAAGTCATGTCCTCCTTTTATTCTATCGCCATTAAGATCTTTAAAATTTGAAACATCTCTGGTTTTTTTATAAGGATCATAAACAAAACAGTATAGTTTTCTCAACCACTGACATTCATGATAAGATTCAAAGTCAACCTTTAACTGCTCGATAAAATGCGTCTCATTTGAATCTTTAAGTTTAATCATTTTTACCTCGATCAAAATCTTTTCTTCTCTTATGATTAAATCAATTTTGGTAGACTTTTTACCAACTTTAGGTATTGGATCTTCTTCTCTCAAATTTGGAAAAACAGACTTTAAAATAACATATAATATATCTTGTACATCATATTCATCCTCAATTTGAAACTCAGCATGATTTAATCTTCTTCCTGTTATTATCTTTTGAATGGCATTACTAAAGTTATTTAATACATCACGTACTAATTCATCAGCATTTTTATTTGTAAACCTAACTTGTAAAATTATGTGCTCTAAATCTTCTAAAAGGACTTGTAATTGCACATCAATATTATTAAGCAAGGAAGTAGATTTTAAAGCGTTATTTAGTTCATCCATTGTTATGGAGTCAATATTTAAAATGGCCCTTACAAAAATTGCAATGGGATTATTCTCCTGCTGGATTTCTTCATATAACTTTGTCGTTAAAGATGGTTCTATTTTGCTAAGAAAATATTTTTGTTTCCAATCGCTTTGTTCAAATTTATCTTCCAAAGATTTATGCAATTCATTTTTCGCAGATAAATAAAGGCCTGAAAACTTATATATATTGGAGGTAGCACTAATTCCTTTAATTGGAACTTTTGAAAAAATTTTCATTACCTCTGAACTATTAATTTTTTCTTTTCTATAACCAATTAGTGCAATTTCTTCTTCAGGGCTTAAATCAAATGTAAAATTGGATAAGTCTTCAAACGAACGAATGTACAAGTAGGAAGCTAGTTCAATATTTTTTATTTGAACTAGCTTTTCTCTATTATGTATTAAAATTTCTCTTAAATAAACCATAACTTTTCACTTACAGCTCTTAATCTTTCATAATCCCATCCATCCACTTTTTTAAGTTCTTCAGTCATTTTAGCCATTAACGAAGGATACATTATTGTTACTGTTCTTTTAGAGGGCATGTAGCTTCTATGTGATAAGTGAGAAAACCAATATACCTGTTTGGCAATATAAAATAGACTGGTGTAGGTCGATCTTTTATCTAATTCAATTTTTAATGGCAAATCGCTTTTACTTACAAAATGTAATAAAGCAGAATATTTACTAAGTTGGATGTAAGTTCCCTGAATTAAATCATTTTTACCATCATTACTATATAATCGAAAATTATGACCATAAGCTAAATGTACCAATGCAAATTCAAAATTATAATTTGCTAATCTTTCTTTAAGACCATTTATTGCTTTTATTTCATATTCCTCACTAGCAGACTTAAATAAATGAAAAATTAAACGAAATGTACCAGATTTGTTCATTTCTTCAACTAATGGCTTTAACATCTTGAAAAGATGATTCTCTAAATTTTCAGCATAATTGCTAAATGACGATAAAGGAGAACAATCTCCTGTCATATACCTACCGTCATTATGAAATACCTGGGCTATTCCAAGTACAAACTCTCCATTTTCAGATAGAGTAGAACCAATACC
Source organism: Flavobacterium sp. SH_e (assembly GCF_025717045.1). Taxonomy (GTDB): domain Bacteria; phylum Bacteroidota; class Bacteroidia; order Flavobacteriales; family Flavobacteriaceae; genus Flavobacterium. The sequence continues at coordinate 1,260,124 of NZ_JAOVZN010000006.1, read as the reverse complement.
AACTACTAACTCATCTTTTACTTTGTCTTCCTTCTCAATTGTCCATGCAGTTCCTCCTAACTTTGCATACGAATTTAAAGAAATATTAGTCAACGTAAATTCATTTAAATTTTGCCTTATTGTCTCGATTTGAATATCCTGAGTTGGGATTCCATTTCCTATAAATTTTGCCTTACATACATAGTAAGGTGAATCACTTGGATTTAATTTTTCCTGCATTTGATTTACAATTACATAAATTAAATCGCATCCAAGCAACAAACTATCATATAGCACATCTTTGTAACTTTGCAAATCAGTATTATCAACAATTCTAAAACAAAAACTTAAGGAATTGAAATGGAATACTTCTTTAAGCTTAGCTTCTATTTTTTTTATAAAAACTTCCGTCTCGCCCTGATATTCTGCTGGACAAATAACACCTATTTTAATATTTTTATTCTGATACAATTCTAAAGAATAGGGCTGGTATGCTTTAACCATCTGATCGTAGCTTCTAAGATTCAGCGTATTTTTACGATTACTATAGAAATATCTTTGAGGTTTGCTTATCATCTCTGACTTGATTAGATCATTTTCAAGTGGCAAATATTTTTTTGAAATTGTATTAATACTCAAATTAAATGGCATAGTGATTTCTTGTTTATTTTTGTCAAGCCAGTTATAAAAAGTATCTATTACAGAAAAAACTTTAGTGTTCTTGTTTTCAATAAGTATAATTTTATCATATTTACCTGAAAGTCCTTTTGTTTCTAAAAAACGTTTTAAAGATTGCTTATTTGCAAAAATTCTTTCTTCATCTCCTTTTAACCCCTTAATATCGACTCCTTGTTTTTCGAATTCAATCCGACTCCAAGAAAACGAATTTTTTAATGATGTTGATAAGCTAAAACCAAGTAACAGCACATCTTCCTTATAAAAAAAACAAGGGCTGAAATGTACTATTCTATTAACAATTAAACCTTCAAATTCACCATTAAGAACATCCTTCGGAGAAATAATCTCCCATGAATTTGAGTGTTTATTTTTAAAAAGTTTATAGCCTTTGGCTTCAATGAAACTAATTATTCTCCTTTCTAAAATTTTCGAAAGCACCTTAGGTTTTTCGACAAAGTTAATATCTACGAGATAAGTTCCCTTCGGATATTCAGCTTCAGAATTATTCTTCCAAATTAAAATTTTATCATTATCCCTATAAAAAGAAAGGTTCGGAAAGTCGGATTTCAACTTATTAAAAGCTTCTCTTGAAGAATAATCGTTGTAACTGAGAGAATGTACATATGAGATTTCTGTACTTGCAGAAATGGATATTTGATAAAAGTTTAAAAATAGACCGCTCATTAATTTATTTACTTTTCGTGACTTACCTTAAACAATGTGCTAACTTCAAGCTAATTTAATATTAATAAACCATATAAAACAACTGAGTTATAAACATGTGTTTTCTTCATAATTCTTAAAAAACTTAATCTAAACGAAATCAAACAAATTAAACACTTGTTATTTCAAACACTTGAATATTTCTACTTGATTTATATCATTATTTATCTTTCCCACATTTTTATGGCAATATCAAATAATTTATCTTCTCTTTCTTTTATATTATTCTCACTCCATTCCTCGTTATGAATATAATCTGTAGTTTGCCTAAGCGTTGAGTATTTTAGCAGAGCATCCTTTTTCTTTTTCCAACTTGAATCGCGCATTGAACTGTTAAGCTTGCCTCTTATTAATGTTAAATTACCTAATGTTAACAATTTATGCCTTCTAAAATCTGCTTCAATACCTTCTGGAAGCTGTTTCCAATTTTTAATCCAATTCTTAGGCATAATATGTTCTACACTAAATCCTTCAAAATTTAGTCTTGGATTATCAGCAAAAGCATGATCTAGTTCGTAAAGTGCAATGCAATATAGAACTTCACGGCTGTATTTATTAATTAAATGCGAAGTACCAAATGCTGCTTTAAATTCTTCATTCGTGGGAAATTTATTCGTTACTTCTGTATAATCAAGCAGTCTGCCTTTTATGCTATCTGCAGATATTTCAGACATTTGTTTTGTCTCTGCCAAAAGTGATAAAAACAAATTATTGTAATTTTTAGTAGTAAATTTACAAATTGTTCTTCTTGTAATATAGGATTCCAATACTTTTAAAATTGCTATACGTTCATCAATCTCTTGTACATTTTTGTATATGAATAGGATCAACGGAAAAATAGTCGTAATGTCAAATTCTTTTATAAGATGAAAGAAACGTTTCTCATGCTCCTTATATGATATTTCGGAAAGATTTTCTCCATCTGGCATTTCCTGATAAACTATAGCATACTCTTGCAGTTCTTTTGCAAAAGCAATTAATTCGCTATCACTTTTACCGTTTAAATAATTTTTAAATTCTTTAAAAAGAGTTTCCATTTTGACATTCCCTTCTTTTATAATAACTAGATAACTATATAAAAACAATTCTACAGTTGTTCTTCGCACCCTTCCAGAAGTCTTTTCTCTATTCCAAAATTCTATTATATCCTCATCTGCTTCAAATATACTATACCAATAATCTTCATAATAGTCTACAACGCACTTATTAGCGTACAAGTGATTTTTTAAGAGCTCAGCTGTGGTTAATTTTACACCGAGAGAGTTTATAGTATCAAAAATCTGCTGTACATCATCTTCAGCATTTAGTGCCATATGAATGACTGGAAGACGTTCAATAATGACATTTACATATTTTCTCACATCGACGATGTCGCAATCTTTTGATATTCTATATCTAAAATAAATATAAGCACCTATAATGTTACTAATTGATTCTATCTTCTTTTCTAAATCTTCAATCTTTAAATCTTTATATTCATTCCATAAATTGTTATTCCCATTTTTATCCTGAACAATATTTTGAAAGTTTACCGTATCTACTTTACTGTGCTTAATTCTTATATTTTCTTCACCGTAAGAATCTACAAAAGTAAAGAAGTTCTTAATCCAAGTTTTTGCACTTTGCTCTTCTGTTACATCATAAAATGCTCTTAGCAAAACACATACTGTTGTCAAACGTTGCTGTCCGTCAATCAGTTCATATTCTGTTGCTCCAACTCTTTGCGAAAGAACTTGTTTTATAATTATCGTACCTATAAAGTGTTCACTAAAGTTGTTATTATTCAATTCATTGTATTCTTCAAGAATATTTTCCCAAAGTTCCGCCCAATTTTCAGTTTTCCAGACATAGCTTCTTTGGAAAAATGGAATTATATATTGACTTGAACCATTTAGAAATGAAAGTAGTTTTTCTTTACTTGCACTTAGCATATTTTTTAAATTAGAGATTTATGTATTTAATTTTAGCGCATATCAACTCAGAAATGATAAGAAAAGCAAGGAAACAAATTTCTGCGAAAATTGAACAGGTATTTATACTTGATTTGAAAAGTTAAAATTTCAATTCTTTATCCTTTCATATTTATTACTCATATTCATTAATCATATTAAATCCCATCTGAAAAGACGGGACTTAATATTTAATCTTTCGGTTTATGCTTGTGTGGTTTTAAATCAGGATGTTTATCTTTATTAGGAGGATTAACCCTCCTTCTTTTATCATCTTTTCCCTCATCTGTTTTTGGCTTTGGTCCAGGTTTAATTGCATACATACTTTCCATAATTTTTATATTTTAAAGTTTTAGAATCAAAAACGATTCAATAGCAAATAACTAAAATCTTCGAAGTATAATTTTATGGAAAACCGTAACTTATAAATATATTTCAAATATTAGCAATAACTTTAAGCAAATAAAAAAGGAGAGTTTTATTAGTTCATTTGCCCACATTAAAACTAACCTCACTTTTAGAATTCTTTTCCAAAGCATAATCCAGCCAGATATAATTTTCTTGTGTCTGATATAAGTACACAGTTCATCTACTTCGTAAGTTTTACCTCTGCTGACAATTGGTCTAGTTATATTTCTCGCAATGGAGACAATTCTTTTCAATAATGTTGTCGCTGATATTTTTAATACTCTTGCCGTGCTTCTTATTCCTAAACCTTCTTTGGTGAACAGCACGATCTCCTGATTGATATCTCCTTTGCAAGCGTTATACTTATAGTTAATCTACTGTCGTTTTTGACAAATAGTACATTTATAACGCTGATTACCGTTAGATTGAAATCCATTCTTTATGCATTTACCATTGCAAAAATTACATTTTATTTTCATGACCTAATTTGAAACACTAAGGTAAGGCAAAAGCATTTTAAGGCTTATTAAAAGACAACAAACGAAAGAGACGACCTGATGGTCATCTCTTTTTCCATTCAATAATTTAATTTTAATATTCTTTTTTAGTTAGCTACATGGATATATTTCAAAACACCTAATCTGTAACACTACCAAATGCAATTTATTTCGATTAAACACAAATTTTGCAAATACAAAACAGACTTTCAATAATCACCAAAACCCAACTTGCACTTACTAGCTGTTGTGGGAAGTGCTTTAATTTAAATATCTTTGGATTTCAAATCGAAAGAGTTCTTGTTGCTTTTGAAGGTAATTATTAAAATCCCGAATGTTTTTAACTCGTAAATTTCCATTATTATCAATCTCTATATTTTCAATTTGATTGTCACTTTGTAACTTGGTAATTATGTTAACGCTGAGTCCGAAACGCGCAAGCTTAATTACTTCCATGTCATTTGTGCCATAAATGTAATTGAAATAATAATCTTCTGGAATTATTTCAAATTCATATAAAAAAACAATTAGTGAGTTTAATTTAAAACTGATAAAATCCTCCTCCATTTTCAGTTTTACGATAGCAATATTTACAAGTTTATCCTCAGAAATATTTAAATCAATATAAACTTTCCCATTATAGTGTTTGTTGTTATAGGTTTTATATGGACTAATCATATCTCCGTATGATTCACCAATGTATAAACTTGAGTCTTCGGATTTTGCTTTTTGTTTAAAATACTTTAAAGTATTGGTTATACGTTCATTTAAATGCATTTTTTGCATTACCTCTAAGTAATTATTATAATAATTTCTTGCTTTTTCATTTCTTAATCGCTCTACAACAAAATCTGAGATATTATTTTCATTGTTTTCTATAAATATTTTAAAAACGATGTCTACAATCTTATCTGAGACAGCAAAATTATAACTTGAAATATTTTGAATAACCGTATTAATGGCTTTATCTAAATCATGAAAAATCATATTAATAGAATTTTCTATGAAATTCTTTTTTATTTCGAAATCCAAATTTGTAGGATCTTCAAGAACAAATTCAGAATATTTAAGAATTTCTTGATCAATTATTGAGTGTTTTATTTTTCTTTCAAGCTTTTCTTGTTTGTTTCCCGAAAAGGATAAGTCATCAATATTATAATTTTGTATCAGCGGATTTTTTATTGTGTCTTTAAAACTATCTTCTCTAAGCGATTTTATCGCAGATTTAATACTAAGTTTACCTTGATAGTATTCATGATCTAAAAAATGAATTTTTGATACTAAACCAGATAAATTTTGTTTGTCTTTTTTAAAAACATCATTTAATCTATTGGCTCTACCAATCAGGTTTATTAAATCTTTAACCTTTAATCGTTCAATTTTGTTTCCGGTTCCATTAGTTGTGATGAAAATGGTTTCAATAGGTAGATTTATTCCTTCAAGAATAACGGAATTAGCCACAATATATCTTATCTCGGCAACGGTTTTAAATTTGTCTTCCAAATATTCTTTTATAATATTTGGTATTTTTGCATGAATATAAACTACACCTTTTTTTATGTAATCTACCGCATAAAAAGATTTATGAACTTCTTTTGTTAGTGTTTCTACAATAATATCTATTTCTTTGTTTCCGCTAAGGTTTGTATAAACGTTTTTAGATATATTCTCAGCTAAACTTTCAACCTTTACGGGCCTTGAATTAAAGATAAAATTCTTGTTGCTTGAATTACTTTCAATATATTTAAAGTAGTTAATCTTGCCGTTTATAGTAAAATATGAGTCAGTAAATCTATCATAGAAATAGCTTTGATTATCTTTAAATAAGTATAATTCAAAAGATTTGAAATCGTGTTGTATTCTCTTGGTGTAAATTAATCCAGTATTTGAATTTTTAACTTTTAAATTCTGGTCATTTTCTATTAGAGGCGATAAGTAAACTACTTTTTGTTTGTTATTTCTAATGTAATTCAGTTGCATTAATCTTGATAGAATATAGCTTCGAGAATCCCTATCGAAAAGTTTATGTGCTTCGTCAATAAAAAGAATTTCAAAGTTTGACAACTTGTATTTGTTTAATATTCTTGTAGCTCTTTCTTGTGTTAAAATCCCAATGAATTTTTGATCATTAACATTAAACATTTCATCATGAAGAACTAGTTTATAATCAAGCTTAAGGGATTTAATTTCTTTATAGGTTTGGACAAGAAGTGATTTTGATGGAACAATAATAGCAATCCTAGAATAATTGTTCAATTTGATAAATTCTTTAATAATAGAGCTTTTTCCATATGATGTTGGTGCTATGTATGCGATTTCTTCTGAATCACTATTAATTATTGAATTTCTAGATATGTTTTGCTCTAAAGATTCAATGTAATTTTCAGGTGATTTGAAATCTTTTCTGTACGAAATGAAAGTTATTGCATCAAGAATTAGATTTTTAGAGTTGACCTTGTAAAGATTTCTATTTTGGTCTGTAATAAAATCTATCAAAGGATAAAATCCAATTTGTAAGCTGATTTCATATAGTGGTTTATAATTTTTTGAATTAATCGAGTATTTTAAAATGATGTAGTATCCAATTTTAAAATAAACTTTTAATCTCTTGTCAAGATTGTAGTTTTTAAAAAAAAGTAATGCACAGGTAAGTAAATATTCTTCTTCAATATCACTTAGTTGCTTATTCAAGCAAAGCTTTTGGAATGCTTCTTTAAAGTACTCGTCATTTCCGAGTTTTTTTAACTGTTTTAAATCATCTGTTTTATCCATCAATGAATTTAATAAAGTCGTCTATACTTTTCTTATTTATACAAATAAGATTTAACTTTTTTGCTTTGTATTTTTTGCAAAGACTTTCTAATTTATGTTTCAAATCATCGTTGTCAATTGTCTTCCAATTATCACCTAAAAAAATCGTAGAGCATGGAATAATATTATATTCATCTATTTTATGATTAATTTGATTAATATAATCACTACTTAAATCAGCAATTATTTTTGAAAGTGTCTTGTTTTCATGAATATTTCTGTTATCGATATGATTTTTTGCATTTTCCCAAGGGTTATTTTCCTCATTATCTACAGATTCAATTTTAAGTTTGATGTTGTTGTAGGCTTCGCTAATTTTTTTGTTATGAGTTTTTAAATTTGATGAAGTCGATTTACTTTCTAGCAACCAAAGTTCATTATCAAATAAATACAAGCCATCGAATCCTTTTTTGGGTCCGTTTTCTTCTAAATTTTTAAAAAGAAAATATTGTTCGAAGTTCTTTGATCTTAGATATAGGTGACAAATAAATTCTGCCACATATCCAATTCTAGGACGCTCATCATTTATTTTTGTTTTGAACCATCTATTAATTGCTTTCTTGATATCGCCAATATTTTCATTGCTTAAATTCCCGTTTCTAATATACCCAATCTCTTTTTCAATTTGATTTAATAAATCAATAGAATAACTTTCGATATTCAAAAAGTTTAGACATAACTTGTCAGATATTATTATTTGTGTCTCTTTAAACAAAGTTCCTAATTATTTGATTTTAACTGCGAGTGTCATAACATTTCCCACAACGGTTGCGGGCTTTGCGTTCGGGCGGTTTTGGAGTACAAATTTTCAATTTGTCACTAAAGTTCATTAGAAGCACAAAGCTCCAAGGTTGCACGTCAGCCCGCCTGAGGCAAAACCCGTGTTACTGGCTGCCCTGTTCGTTAACGTATATGTGTTTCTACTTTCTCTATGTTATGTCTCTTTAAAATGTTGTTAAGCGTATCAATAATTTCTCTCCTGTCGTTATTTAATGTTTCACTTACTTTTGTTTGCCAGTCACCAGGAAAATAAAGGAAATTATCCCGTTGCTCTATGTTGCCTTCTCTCAAATTATCTGTGGTAAAGCTTCTTATTTTTTGAAGTAGTCTCTCAATAATAGTAATCTCATTACGATCTTCCTGTTTACTTAAATTTTTTGCAGGATAAGATGTTGTTATTAAGTTGCCATCACGGTCGTACAATTTCCCTGTATTAAAGGCTCTTTGTGTGTCGGACATTGCTTTAAGAAAGTCTTCGCAATTATTTTCTGAATGAAAATTGGTGTTAAATGCTGGTCTGCTTAAAGAATGTTTCAATAGTGCAAGTATGTGAATGTCCTTGTCATATTGATTGAATTTCTTTAAAATTTCATCATAGTAAAAATATGCTAACTCGGAATGCTTATTTATTTCTTCTTCAAATGCTTCCCAAAACCAAATTTCAATTTTTGGAAGTCCTTTGCCTTTCCTTTTGTCATTTAGATTGTTGATGTGAGTTTGTATTTCTACATCTCTAAATGTCGTTGTTGCGATTATGAAGCGGTCAAGTTTTGGCGTAAAAGTGTCAGCAAGTATGAGTTCAGCGTCAATGATTTTTGTCGTGATTGCTGTAACAATTTTCCTCGCTGTCGCAGGAGTGTGTCCTTTATGTTTACACTGCAAACCGCTATTGATTTCATCCTTATCCCAGCCATACACATCAACACCATCCTGAGCTTGTCCCTGCCGTCCATAATTTTCAAAGTCTCCAGCAAGCCGGTATTTTGCAACATCCTTTGCAAGTTGTTCAAAGTCTTGCCAATTTCTTGGTGGCGGAAATGAAAGTATGAGTGTTCCCATTTATTTTTAGTTTGATTGGTCGTGTCGTCTTAGGGTTGCCACTAAATTGTTTATATGCTCAGTTTTTTCTCATTTTACCGAGTATATACATCCTTTTTTTGTTGTATACACTCAACTTTTGTTGAGTATTATTTTTTTATAAATCATCAAAAGGACTTTTTATTTGTTGTAGACTTTTTATACTCACATGGGTATAAATTTCTGTTGTTCTACTACTATTATGCCCTACTAATTCTTGTATATTACGTAAATCTGTACCGCTTTCCAATAAATGCGTTTCATAACTGTGTCTGAGCCAATGTAATGCTACAGGTTTGTTTATACCGGCCAATTTAATACTTTTTTTTAGTTTCTTCTAAGCTCCTGTCAGAATATTTGGTATTTTAGCTACTCTTCCAGGAGCCATGTTTGGGGTTTATAACGGATATAGTACTCTCAAAGCATCTCTAACATTTTGGGCGATAAAGGTATAATTCTGTCTTTTTTACCCTTGCTTTGCCTAATAATTACTTTGAAGCTTTTATCCTTCCTGCAGATATGGATTCTAGTCAAAAGCGATTGAAAAAATTCAAATAATAAAATTATACCTCATTCAAAATCTTCAAATCCTCCATAAATTGGTTCGAATTCTGCACCGTAAAAATCACATTTAATAACAAAAGTCTACCCGTTATTAAATTTGTAGATTTTTCAATTTCTAGTGACCGCAGAGGGGTTCGAACCATAGTTATATTGAATTTATTTTTTGACTGTATAAAGGCACATTACTTATAATATCTCATTTAATTTCGTCACAAAGTTCGGAAATCACCTGCGGGCGCTTGCAAAAAATTCCCCCATAAATGCAGGATAAAAATCCTGCTTTATTGCGTTGCTTTTTGCGCTTGCTGGATGATCTCCGATTGATGTTCCATAATTAATTTAAAATTTAAAATTATGGAAACTTTAAATCAGAAATGGCAGATTGTATCGGAAATTGAATTAATCTACAAATCAAAAATTAAAACCTCTGAAAGACCTCAGATCAAATCATCTAAAGACGCCTACTTACTTTTGAAATCCTCATGGGATCAGGGTAAGATAGATTATTTTGAACAATTCAAGATCTTGTTTCTGAATAATTCATTCAAAGTTTTAGGACTTTACGAAATGTCCTCGGGAGGAATAACAGGAACTATAGTAGATCTTCGCATGATATTTTCAGCAGCCCTGAAAGCAAATGCCACAAACATTATGATTACACATAATCATCCCTCAGGAAATACAAACCCCTCAGAAGCAGATAAACATATGACTGCAAAGATCAGACAGGCAGGCGAACTTCTTGATATAAAACTACTGGATCATCTAATCATAACCTCGGAGACTTATTACTCCTTTGCGGATGAAGGCGCCTTGTAGGTGCCATTTACCATTTTTTATACTGCTTTAAGTCATGTTCTGTAAAGATATCATCAGGGGCTCGTATGAGTGGATCCATCCAATTGATCTTTTTTTCAGCCCAAATTATCCATTGCTGAGTCTGATCATCTAATGGGTCGGTCTGCTCTTGAACAGCTTTTACATAATTCCGTAGTTTCGTAACCTCATCAAATCTTTGTGCTTCCTCAAGCAAGGCTTTAAAATCCTGTACCTCTTTTTGCTTTCTCTCAGCTTTATTCCTTTCAATTGCTTCTTGTTTTTCCCGTTCTATCTGTCGCAGTCTGCTTTCTTCCTGCCATTTCTTTTCCTTCTCTGCCATTATTTCCAGCTTGGCAACAATCCTCGCAAGTATTCCTTCCAAGGGTGTAGTGCCGTCTCGCCATTCTTTCTGGTCGGAATATTTTCCTACTTGAAAGACAAAGACACCCGTTGGCATTAGTTCAGTTGCACTGTATCCTTGTTTGGAAGGTACACGTTTGTTCGCTTCACGAAGATGCACCTCGATTTCGATACCGTCCACCACTGCGACCGTATAGCCATACTGGTTCTTTTTTAATTCATGTCCACGGTATTCAAGCAGCTTGATCAAAGCATCCATGAAGCGAAATGCCCTAGGCATAAGCGCATCAGCTACATGCAAGAATAGTCCTTCCCTATTCGGCTCCCAGTAACTTTTGCTTCTGTCTCGTTTTTCCCAGTTATCTTTAGTAATCTGTATGAGTCTATGAGGCTTATTTAGTTTTTCCCCAACTTCAAGAGGAGCTTTCGGGTCTTTTTCAATTTCTCTTGTAAGCAATACTATAGGCAAAGGAACTGGTATATGTTTTTCGGTTTCAAACTTCTTTTTCAGAATCTCCACTGTCTGGGATCCCGCATAATTCTGAGGCAGTTTTGTCTTCCACTCTCTGCCGTACCTAACCTGTACCCAGTAGCTGGCATAAGGAAGAGGAACCTGTATTTCTGCGCAGGCGGCACGGAGATTGTAACTGGATATGCCATAGAGTCTGGTGATCTGCTCCATGGTCTTTTTCCATACAAGATCGTATAATTCCTCCCGTGTAAATGAGATTGTTTTCATAGGTGCTTTAAGAATGCAAAACGACAGAAACATCATTCATATTTTATCAAAATAGATTAAAGTTTGAGAAGTAGCAGATCTGCTTATTCAGGCATTTCATTTTCGAAATCCGCTGTTAAAAACTCCATTTCAATCCAATGTACGGTTAAATCAATAAGTTTTTTTAAATCCGAAAGATCTTTATTTTCCCATCTTCTAACATAATGTGTTTCATCATTACCCAACCAAACAGCTCTTTTAGACACTGATTCAATACGTTTGTCATCAATATAATCTTTAATACATTTTGCAAGAAGTTTTTGCTCTATTTGCTCAGCTTCATTTGGATTTTTAAACTTTGCATAATCTTTAATAAGATACTCCAATGCTTTTCTATATCCAACGCCACAAATTTCAAATAGCTGCTCTTGTTCCGCATAGAATGCTTGATTATAAATAGTTACAAATTCTAACGATAATTCCATAATAGAATGATTAAAATCTTTTTCTAAAATTGTTCCTCTCGTTACTCTGTTTTGGAATTCAAAACAGTTGAAATTATAGGTTTCTATATATTCACCTATGAAAGTTTTCAAGCATGTATTTTTTGGACAAGAAAAAAATACATCCATTTTATGGCTCGCTGAAATAAAACCAAAATGAGCATTCGGAGATATTGAGCTATGACAAAATGGACATTCGTTTGGCAAATCATTGATTATAGCATGTTCTTTATTAGTTTGAATTCCTATTGACATCTTATATGTTTTATTATTAATAGATTTATACTTTATTATTTTTCTCCAGTCTGAAGATAGTAAACAAAAAGATTGTTGTTCATTCTTAATTGTTTCGCATTTGTTATGATGATTTACCACGGTAGCACATTGATAAATTAACTCAATTTCAAAATCAGATTCAAATTCAATACCATGCATCAACTTGACTATTTATTTAACGATGTTCGCTCTTTTAAGAATAATCTCTTTTTTTTGGTCCATTTGTATTTGGTACACCTGTCTCGCTATTTATTCCTTTACCAATTACTCTTAAGAAATTGCCATCACCAGTATCTATTAAAACTAAATTATCAGGATACTTTTCGTAGAGTTTCGTTTCAATATCATTTATTAAATTTATGACAAAAATTAAATAATTAAGACTGTTTCTTTTAGCAAATTCCATAGTGTATTTTAGCTGAAAGCTTGGGTCAGCTTTTGTACTAATCGTATAATTATTTATGGCTTGCTCGTCTGGAAAGTCACGTAGAATCTTATCGCTATCACTGTGAGAAAATCCATTTCTAAATTGATTTTTAATTTGCGTTACAAGCTTATTCCTATTACTTTCCGATAATAGACCTTTCTCAAAACATTGCTCAATACTTTGATTCATCATTAACTTGCTATATTTTCTATGCGCTTCTTCCCAGTGCTCTTGTGGAGGGTAAGGAATTGGAGCCAATTCATTATAATCTTCAATTAGTGCTTTCTTTAAAAGTTTTTCAACTATATAATTCGTTAAAGTTATTGCCCCGTAATGAGATTCGTACATTAAACATTTGCAAACTTCATTTATATGTAAAAATATTTCACAAAATATAACTGGTTTATAATCCATTAAAGGCTTTAATGTGTTGAAATGTTTTTCAATCAAATTATTAGAGTTTTCTTTAAATTTTTCTATGTCCATATTATTTGAATAAAAAAGTGATGGGCTTTTGCCCTATGTAAAATTTCAAACTTCGACTAAACAGTATTCTAACTATTATCTTTTCGAGTTTATACTTTTCATTTTATTTAGCACTACTTATAATTACCGATCTTTTTTTGCGATTGGCATTTTTGCTTCCTCAGATAATTTATTTCTTTCGTCATACTGAATTGAATCGAAATCTCCTTTTTTAGAATTAAATTTCATATCAATTTTTGTTATTACACAATTCCCTACTTTTTGAAAAATACTAATTATCTCTTTTATGCCTATTTCAAATAAGAATTCATTTTTGTTTGCATCCGAATTTACAAATATTCCAAGTAATGCTTTTTCACTATTATGATAGATTTCAATTTTTTCATCATCTGGTATTTTTTCATCATCCATTTTTAGTCTAGAATCTTCTTCCACTATATCGATTATTGGAATAAAAAGATAACTATGTACAAATTGATTTATAAAAAATTTCAACTCACGTTTTTCAAATTTTGGACTTTTAAAATCATAGTTATCAAAAATATCATAACGATCTAATGTCATTATCTTTTCGTGATTACTTGGATAGACTTTACATAGAAGGCGAGAGTTGCAAAGCTTATTATCTAATTTATTTGCTTCCATTAATTTTCGAATGATATAAAAACCAACCATAATTTCCTGTTCAAATTTTGCTCGTCTAGAATCTGACCAATTTTTTTCAACGGTAATTTTTCTAGATATTTTTTTAGATATTTTGATGAGTTTCTTTCTCCAATAATAGCTTTCGTAAATCATATTTTTTGTATTATTAATATCTTATTCATGAATGCATGTGTTAACCATCTAAAACTATCAACTTTATTAATATTTGATGCTTTAATTTATATTATAATAGCCAAAACAAGGCTACCCTATAAGGGCAGATATACCATAATATGAATCATGTTAGTTTTTTTATTAATTCAAAACTACTTATATAGTACGCAGTTATTTTGCGTAGTTAAATGATAATATTTTATTCTTTTGATTTGTTATGCGATTGTACAACTAATAAATCTGATAATCAGAATGACTCTATCTAACATCAAACTCTAAAAGTTAAAGATTAAATGAATAAAATTTGAAAATTATAAAGTGGAAATTACAGATCTAAATCAAGTATAATTGTCGAAACTTTGAAATGAGTATATAAGTTGGAAGTGTAATAATATATATTTCAACCTAGAATTTTTAAATCATTAATAAAATGGTTCGAAAATTGTCCCGTTAGGGCTACAGAGAATGACCCATCAAAATTTTGATGGGTTTTTTGTTTTTTATTGCCCCTGTCAATGCCTGTAAACGTTTGGACTAATCCAAAAATCGAGTTTACTCTTCCAGTTAGATATTCCCTATTTTCAGACCTAATTGACAATCCCTCTGGAAATACCAGATTCTGGATTCTTATTTTGCTGTCTATATCGCCTTCTTTCCAGTATTTATTAATGTTCGTAACTTTCTCTATTACTTTATCGATATGTCTGCCGTGGTTAGATATTTTTTTGCCGTTTGCTGTAATCTGAAGCCCAACTTCTTTTAATTCCATATCAAACTGAAGCGAGTATCTATTGTATTTTTCATCTCCGAAATTCGGATTGTCAAAATAGCGTTTATCCAAGTTTTCGATTTTGGTTTCCAAATCTTTTTTCTTCGCAAGAAGGCTTTTCATTTCTTCCCTGCCTTCATTTTCCATGATATCAAAAAGTTTATTCAGCTGAAGTTTGAAAGGTTCTACAAATTGAGAACTTAGCGTATATCTTGATAATAGCTTTTCAAAAGAATCATTCAAACCTTCCGCTTTTGAATATGGTGTGGTCAATGCGTTGAAACTGGCATTTCTGCATTTCTGGCACTTGTAGTAGTGCGCATTCTTTTTTCTCACCACATAGCTTGTCAGAAGGCTTCCGCATTCGCATCTTAAAAATCCCGTCAATGGTCTGAACTCATTGATCCTGCTTTTGGAATATTCCTTGACTGGCACTTTGCTTTCAGAGAGCATTCTGTCAACCTTTAGAAAATCCTCCTCACTGACCAAACCTGTCCAGTTTCCTTTCACTGGCTCTTCAAGCAGTGCATTCACCGATATTCCGCAGTAAAAAGGATTGCGCCACATAGAACCGAGTGACTGTTTTGTAATATTTAAATTCAACTTTGCCAGTTTCTCCCTGATTACAAAATCCCTCTCACCCGCAAGCTTCCATTTCCAAGCCTTTTTTAAAATCTCTCCCTCTAAATTAATTGTGATAGACTGCTTTTCCTGTATTAGAGCGTAATCCCCAACCTTCCTTCCTCTCATTGTATAGCCTCTGGGAGCTTTGCCTAGCCAGTTTCCTGCTCTCAGTAGCGCTTTCATGCCAGGAATTGTTTTTTCGAGCCTGTCCATGTTTTCTCTTCTGGCATCTAAAAGCTTGCTGTAAATATCAAGTTTGCTGTACTCGTCATTGGTGCACAGACCAGAAGAAGTTTCAATTAAATGCACTCCGAGTTTATCCACAAGCTCGTGAACAATGCTAATAGCGTTTCCTCCTGTTCTTGAAAACCTGCTGATAAATTTTATGGCGATTGCAAAAGGTTTCTGTTTTGCGCTTTTAACCTCTTCCAATAATCTTGTAAACTCTTTTCTGGTAAAATCTCCCGAAGCGCTTTCATAAGTCCCTCCAAGCATATTTTTGAGCGTATAGCCGTTTTTGGAAGCAAACTGTATTATTTCCATACGCTGTTCTTCAAGACTGTTGTTTACTAACTGTAGTTTTGAGCTTACCCTTGTGTATCCCCAGATTTCTTTTACCTCAGCCTTTTGGGCTAATTTTTCTTTCTGAAATTTCTTAAAACTTTCAATCCCCATAGTCTACATTTTAAAATTATATACAATCACTGCCAATTGAAATAAGCTTTCGATTATCTCATTCCCCTCCGATTCTGAAATTTCTTCAAAACCTCTGCAACTTCTTAATTCTTCAACTGTTAATTTCCCTTCATTTGTTTTAGTTGTTTCTTCTGCATCACAAATACCACTTTCTCCTTCACATAATCTAACCCCTTGTTTTTCAGTTTGTAAATTTACAAAAGTTTTCCCTCGGGTGATTCTTCTTCTCTCATCCGTTGCTCTGTTTTTCATTATACAATTCCTCTTCATTAAAAAAAGACCGAGCCTCGGTCTTTTTTATTCCACAATCACTATCCGCTATAAAGTTAAAACACTTTTTTCATTTTACCCTGATCAAAATTTGGTGGGGATACTACAAATATAAAACCTAATTCATTGAGGTTCATAAGTAAAATTTACCTATCATCACTCAATCCATTTTCATGTTTTCACAAAGATAAATCGCTTTTGCGTCAATCTCATGGACATAATATGTCCATAAAACTTTTAAGCAGTGTCTATAATACGAATAATTTAACTGCTTCATATTATAAATAAGCCAAAAGAAAAAAGAAAAGCAAGGTATTGGACACAGCCAGAGAAGTGCCCATAACGTATTTTTCTCGTCCCTCAAAAAATCCGCCCTTCGGGACTTATAGCACTTCAACTGTCTGACTGTCCAATTTTAGACTGCTTTCTTTTTTCCCTTTTTCTTTTTTTAAATATTTATCTATTGTCACATCCTACAGCCATCATGGACATATTTTGAACATGATACATTCAAATATTTTTTCTAAATTAGAAGCCTGCTTTTAAAAATCTCCAAAGATTGCCACGTTCCTGCAATCAGCAAGATGAACGGTTGTTAAACAACCGCCTATCTTGCCCCCCATTGCCTCGGAACTCGGCGGTGGAGAAACTTAAAAGAAAAGAGTTTGATAATAATGAAAATGAAAGATGATGAAAAGAGAAAATTCAAACAGAACACGAATCGTGGGACTGCGATTCACTCCTTTGGAGTATGCCGAACTGGAAAAAAGATTTAGAGCAAGCACCTGCCGAAAATTAAGCGACCACATCAGAAGCCACTTATTCAACAGACCAATTGTCTCCACTTATAGAAACCAGTCTTTAGACGATCTGATGGAAGAGACAGCCGTACTTACTTCCGAATTACGGTCAATCGGCAATAATATCAATCAGATTGCCAGAAAGATAAACACGCTCAACACAATTCCCGATTTTAAAGGGCATCTTTATCTGTTCGAGATCCAGAGAAAAAGACTTTTTGATAAAATGGAAGAGGTCTCAGGCCACACCCAGAAAATAGCAGAAAAATGGTTGCAGTGATAAAAACTAGCTCGTCCATAATAGGTATTCTGAATTACAACGAAAATAAAGTTGAGATCGGAAAAGCGGAATGCATAAGCGCAGTGAATTATCCGCTGGAACTGGGAAAACTGAGTTTCACTTCAAAATTAAACCGTTTTCTGAAACTGGCAGAACTCAATACCAATGCGAAGCGGAATACGGTGCATATCTCGCTAAACTTTGATCCTTCTGAAAATCATTCGAAAGAAAAACTCGCTGAGATTGCGGATGTCTACATGGAAAAACTGGGATTCGGTAGACAGCCCTATCTGGTGTATCAGCATCATGATGCGGGACATCCGCACTGCCATATCGTGACAAACAACATTCAGAGAGACGGCAAAAGAATCGATCTGCATTTACTGGGAATCAGAAAATCAGAACCCGCCCGAAAAGAAATTGAAGAAATGTTCGGGCTTGTAAAAGCCGAAGGAAGAAAACAGAAAGAACATTTTTCGTTAAATCCGATAGATATCTGTAGAGTCCAATACGGAAAAGCAGAGTCCAGAAAGGCGATCAGTTCAGTTTTAAATCAGGTGTTGTTTGAATATAAGTATTCAAGCCTGCCTGAACTCAACGCGGTTTTAAACCTATATAATGTTCATGCTGACAGGGGAAGCGAAGAATCAAGAGTTTTTAAAAACCATGGACTGCTTTACAAGATACTTGACCAGAATTCTAAACCGATTGGCGTGCCGATAAAAGCCAGCGAGTTCTACAGCAGACCTACCTTAAAATTTCTGGAGGGAAAATTCAGAGTCAATGAAACAAAGAAGCAATACTGCAAAAGCCACGTTATAAATGCTTTGAGACAGGCTTTCTTTGATGAAAGAATTACTTCTATCGAGAGATTATCCGAAAGGCTCAAAGATGAAGCGATTCACACAATTTTAAGAAAAAGCAGTGAGGGAAAGCTTTATGGAATTACTTTTATCGACTTTAAAACACAGTCCATTGTCAATGGAAGCAGTCTTGGCAAAGAATTCAGTGCAAAAGGAATTCAGGAAAAATGTGCCTTGAACATTCTTGCACTTGAAAGAAAGCATCAAAACTCAATTTCAACAAATTCTGAGAACTTTCAAGATCTTAAATTAAGAGAGTATGTAAAAGAAAATCTTGCAGACATCCTGCTTCGTGGGGAAAAATTAAATGACTATGTTTCTAAACAGTTTAAACAAAAAAAAAGAAAACTTTATAAGGGAATATAAAAAAGTGGCACTTGGCCTCTTAACTTTATCTCCAATTTTCGTGAGCGTAATCACGTTTTCTTTAATAATAAAAACAGAAGAGACGACCAACTGATCGTCTCTTTTATTATCTGAAAACTATGTTTATACCAATTCATTAAACCATATTTGTTTAACTATATAATCTTGAATACTGTTATAAATAAGCAATCAAGCCTCGTAAAAGCATCCTTTTATTTGTATGATCCAGATGTCTCAGAAGTAATTTGTTTTGGCTGATACTTATATATATCTTTTTTCCTTAAAATAATTTTCTAAATCTTTTTTAAAAGTAGCCAAATCAAAGTCTTTAATTTTAGTTCTCATAGTTTCTATTATTTCTAATGATTTCAGAATTTCTAATGACAAATGTTTTTTAGCCTCAATTTCTGAAAAATTTTTGAATGTTTCAAAGTCTAATTTTATGCTATACTCTAGGCATTTTTCAACTTCATATTCAAATCCCTCGCTTTTTATATGTTTTTTTTCATTAGTATATTTTGGTCGTTTTGGTTTAAAAAATTGTTCAAACATTGGACTTACACATATAATTCCAATTACAATTTCAATTAAATCATTTCCATATCTCTTTTCTATGAAAGATTTTTTCATCTCATTTGAAAAATCTATTAAAAATCTGGTTTCGTTTTCTATTTCAGCAGAACTGTATTGTGCCAAGCCTAATCTCATATATTATTATATTATTAATTATTTACCTAAAAATTGGATTTCCTGGCGGCCTCTCACCATGCAAGAAATAATATCCATATATATAATATTTTTCTTGAATTAATATTTCCATTTGGTTTCCGCCAGGTGGAAGAGGCCGCATTCTCAAGCCATTTGTCTCAAGCCATTTTTCTGAATATCTATTTGTTTTTGTTGTTTGCCCATATTTCCAAACATCCCCAATTTTTAATTTGGTTGAACCCCCAGTATTCAAATTCGGATAATCTCGATTTTCTGTCGCCACTAGTTCATAGACAAAACCAGACGGCCCCAATGTTCTTTTTTTGATTCCCTCAATCTCTCGAGTCATCTTCTCAATATAGTCGCCAGAATAGAGATAAGCCGCTGCAGCTGTACCTGCTATTCCATATGCAACCCATTTAGGCCAAGCTGCGTCTGATGGCTCAGGGTCAATCGTAAAAAGTCGGAGACTTTTATTACGTTTAGAAATTCTAAGACCAAAAAAATTGCACAAAGTCAGAGACATTTGTGCAACTTTTTAATCTAAGTTTAGAACTCTTTGCAGAGCGGAGTAAATTACTAATTTAAAAAAACTCTCTCAAATATCAACCTCATATCCTTTTGTTCTTTTCAAAGTATTGGTTTTCAAAATTTTTAGTTCTCTCAATGAAGAATTCTTTACCTTTAATCATAAATTCGATTGCTCCCACAGGAAATTGAAAAGATACTATGGGGATATTAAATTGTTCCTCAGTCAAATTGTTCCCCAAAAGCTCTTTTTCATTATATTTCAGTTTATACCATAATCCTGATTCAAGATCTCTCCATCTGAAAATGGGATAATAATTCATTTTATCAGGTATTTCTATATTTCCTATTAGTTTCCATTTCTTCATTTTTATACCCGCTTCTACGGTTGTATAGAAATAAAAACTATATCCAGAATCAAGAATTTCATTTAAATTGTCATTATCAATATTTTGGTTAAAAACCCAAATTAAATTACCTCCCAAATAATGTGGATCTGTATAAAAATACTGAAAGTACCTAACTTCCTTTTCATCAATCACTTTAAATATATTTCCAGTATTCATTATTTTTTTAGCCATCTTTAAGGTTTATTTTTTTATATTATATTTAATCCAATACTTTTCTGCAACTGCATTTATCCGATTGTATAATTTTTCTAATTTATAATTGAGAATTTCCATTTGCTCGTAATATTTTGCTCCATATTTACTTAGACCGCCCTTATATAATACTGGTTCGACATTGTGAATCCATCCTTGTTTTGTTTCATCTAATAAATGCTGCGCAAATCTAGTTAACATTCCTTGATTTGTTTTTCCTACATATTCAACAACTTGAGTTTCTTTATTTACTAAATGATAAACTTCATATACTTTTTCTCCAGCCTTTGCAAACAGCGTGACCTCCGCTTCACCTGTAATAAATTCTAAACCTCCACTGCTTGCGATCAAATAAGGGTTATCTGGTCTACCAGATAATAATCTTTCAATGAGAGGCTTTTTTTTCCATTCTTCATAGTCTTGCAAGTACTGCCCATACTTAACCATAGAGGAAGGTGCTTCTAATGACGTTCCATTGATCCCTAAAAGCGAATTATCAGTTTCTGGATTAACTATAGGTGCATATTGACCAATCCCATTTTGCTTATCTTTAGAACTGCCATAACCAAAATCTGTCGTTATAGTCGTGCTAAAACTAATTCCCGCATTATTTGATGCGGCATTCCAGTCTCCAGTTTTACTATACTCAGCATACGCAGCACCAAAATGCGCCACTCCGGCTCCAATTAATACAGCTCCAACCCCTGTCCCAACGCCTGTTACTGACAGAACCGCCCCAACAGCTATTGCAACTCCTGCGATTATGTCATTGAAATTAATTTTAAACTCCCCGCTAGGATCTGTATATTTTAGCGGGTTATTCAATACATAGCCATATCGGTTATAATTTTGGGTGTTTTCGGGATCCTGCACGTAATTATCCGGCTGCAGGAAACGGTGGAGCTTAGGATCGTACAGACGCCCGTTCATGTGTATCAGCCCTACGCTCTGCAGATGCTCGTGCCCTGTATAGCCTCTGTCAAGAATAGTAAGCCCATTTAATGCATTACCAGAGCCATCCTGCACTTTTACAATAGCTCCCCAAGCATCAAACTGCCTTTTTTCCAATACAGCTCCCGCCTCATTAGTTATAGCCAAGATGCTCCCCAGATAATCTCTATGCAAATATAGAGTTTGTTCCTGTACAGCTCCTGCACTGCTGTATGTTTTTTTATAAACGACAAGAGCCGAGTATCCGTCACCATCCGCATAAGTTACGAACTCAATTTCTCCTGTTTGCGTATTTTCTTTAATCTCCATCGTGCCATCAGCACTATAATGCTTGAGGTATGTTCGGGTTTCTTTGAGCCCTAAGCCTCCATAAAACATCACGCTTCGGCTATTGTCCGCATTATAAACAAAGCTTATTTTGTCTCTGCCATCTTCCACTATTTCAACCGGGCTCTTAAAAGTGTTATAGCTGACTGTCTGCAAGGGTCTGTTCTGATAATCGGTTGAGGCCTGAGCGGTCAGTGTTATAGAGGTATTTTGGTGCTTTTTATCTGAGCTGCCATAATTATAGGTTCCCAATCCGTTTGACTTAATCCGTCCATCGTCTTCATAGGCCTGATCCTCCTGCACACCCTGTGCATTAGGATACTGTATAAGGCGATCTTGGCTGTCATATCCAAAATTTTCAGTAACATTTCCGAAAAGGCTGTTTTTACGCCATTTGAGATTTCCGCGTTGAGTGTCAAAACTGGTGCCTAACTCCATGATAAGAGACGTGCCTAAGGTATGCTTTGCATTGGTTATATAACCGTAGCTGTCAAAATCCCTGCTAATGGCAATTCCATTGCCCAGCAATGCCTTGGTCACCTGCCCTTGGGCATTTACCTCGGTAGCTTCCCAGAGAGTTTTCGTTTTTTGTCCGCCTTTTAGCTCATAAACTTTATATGCAAAACCATTTTTGTATTCATTTTGAGTGCTATATGAACTTGTTTTTCCGTTTAAAGAAGCCGTTTTGGTTTCTTTTTCAATCCTGCCCCAGGCATCATATTCTATCTTCTTTGTAAAAACAGCACCATAGCCTGTGGTTTCGGTAACGGTTTCCAATCGTTTTTTGGAATCGTAAGTGTAATCGGTAATAATTGCTTTTCCTGCATCCCCTCCATCAGTATAAACCGTCTTTGAAAGCAGCCTGCTGTCCGGAGCATAAGTGTACTGCGTGGTGCTGTTAGTGTTAGCGCCTGCTATGGTTTTGGTTTCGAGTTTGCCCCAATCGTTCAATTTATAGGTTGTCGTACCGTTGGGAGTGTTTTCTTTTGTGCTTTCGCCAAGTTCATTATAAGCATATGTGTAGGTTCCGGCAGACGGATCGCTCATGCTGATCTTGCGCCCCCAGCCATCTTGACCTATCGTTATTTTGCTGCCATTGCAATTGGTTTCCTTTAGATTTCCGTTGGCAAAATAGCTGTAATTTATGGTGCCCCCTATTGGGCTCTCAACCATAGAAACCAAATTGCCCATAGCATTTTTAGTCCCTGTTTTAGTTTGACCGGTAGCGCCATCCGTTACTGTAGTGGTTCGCTTATCGTATTTCACAGTTGAGATTTTGCCTCTGTAATCTGTAATAGTTTCAGGACGTCCATAAACGTCATATAAAGTAGTATTCCATAATGGAGGGCCCGTATTAGGTTCGCTGACACTATAGTTACGGTCATAAATATCGTATTTGAAATCTACATAAGACATAATGCCATGCACGCCTTTTATGCCAGTGCGTATTTTTCTTCCCAATTCGTCAAACAGCTCTTCGCTATAAGTATCGTCAGTGTTTCCGGTCAGCGTAATTTTGGCTCTCTCATTTTCTCGTATGTATGCATAGGTGTGGGTTTTGCCCAAATAATCGGTAACCACAGTTTTCCTGAACCATGGATCATATTCGTACCCCGTCAGCAGGGCATTGTTCCAAACGCCTAGCTCGGTCTGCCTGTTTTCCGATTTAAGGGTTCCGTTAGGATAATACTCAAATGCTGTTTTGAATCCCTCAATTCCAGTGCTTTCCTTTAACAGAATGCCTGTAGGATCATATGCGAAACTCGTTTGCCTATCTGCGAGGCCAGATGCCGATATCTTTTTTAATGTCACGTTTCCGAAAGCGTCATACACATTGGATTCTGTTATAGCGTTTGTATTGCTGCCCCATTTTTGGATTATCTTCAATAAATTGCTTTCAGATCCCGAACCGTATTGATAGGTCTCCTTAGAATTCATGCTATCGCCAGAAGCAGCCACATTTTGGGTCTTGCTATTTGGCCTGCCCACCATGTAAGGGGCATTTATCAGCGGGTCATAAGCAATTGTAGTAGTAGTGACTTGCTGGTTGACTCCTCCAGATCTGATTTTAGTTATAGACTCTGTAGGATTATTAAAGTCATCATATACAGTATTGGTTTCGTCACTGCTGTCATTTAGAATATCATAATTGTTGGATCTTACATTTTGCAGCTTGAATACTTTTGAAGCAGACAGGCTGGATTCATAAAATAAAAGAGATTTGCTTATCAGCCCATAAGGCGGAATGGCATTTGTTTCCGTATAGCCATTCGCATCATAATCGGAAGTGATTTTAGCCGTAAAAGCATTGCCTGCTCCAGGTTTGATGACTGCACCTGGGCTAAACGTAATACTGTTTGTCGCCAAAATGGTCTCGGTTGCCGTTCTGGTATTGTCTACCGTAATTTGGCTTGCTCTAGGAATGTTTGGAGCGGCACTGTTCAATGCTATTGAAGGGCCAACGACACCCAGATAGGTATAATCCTCAACTATAGCGCCACGCAGGCTTGGATCAAACTTAGACACAGAACTAATCGACTGATTATCCTCTTCGAACCAATTTGTTCGCATTGATGCGCGATATCCCATAAAGCCCAACCCTTCTAAATTGGATACTGCTCCAGCATAAGCGAACAGCTGTTTTTTGTACACCGAGGCGCTTAACCTCTCTAATTTAGAAACTACTTGAACAGCCAGCGCAAATTCTACATCTGTGTTAGGATAACTCTCCGTATATCCGCTCGAATATACTGGCATGCGTCCCTCATTCACTGAAGCTGCAGACAATGGCTGGTAGGTAATCAGCTCTCTTACTCCATTTCCTGTTGTTATGCTCCGAAGCAATTGGTCCTGGCCGCTGTCTTTATTGGAATTAAAATAAAATATCTTGTTATTGCTCAAAAATGCAATTTCCAAAGTCGGATTATATGGCTTGCCATCGCTTGGTATTCCTCTTCCCGTGGTTAAGTAAATGGGCAGTGCGCCCAAATTAATATCAGGACTGCTTATGCTCGAAGATGAAGCCGAATTAGGATAAGAAAAAATGCCTTCTTTATTGCCAAAACATTCGATATCTATTCGCCCCGACGACGAGTTGGCGAGTTTAGAGCTATCAGCTCTAATTAAATCAGATTTTCCATCCTTATTATAATCGGTAGCAATATAATTGTGGGTGGAATCGCTTTCATTAGGATAATACCAAACGCCATAAAAAGGCATCTTCACAAAAGTGGTGCCCGTTGATGTATAAGTAATCCATGACATGGTTCTATTGCTTACATCAGCAGGAATCATAAAATCTGTTTTCCCATCTCCGTTATAATCCCCGAGAAGAGGGAAATTCGAATTTGAAAAAATTTGAGAATCGGCATACTCAAATAATAGTACAAGCTGATTGCTGTCATTGAGGGTATAGGCACTTGCTTTTCCTTTTTCAAAAATTATAAAATCAGATTTCCCGTCACCATTCACATCCGCCACTTCGACTTTAGAAGCGGAAGTGACAACTGATGCCAATTCTCCCGAATAGATTAAGAAATTAGATGTGCTATCTCTTTTTAAATCGACAAAATAGACCTTTTTTGAATCTACCAATTCATAAGTTATATAATCGCAAGAACCTCGATAGAACGATTCTGTCATCTGCAGATCAATCGCAATTGCATCAGTGAGTCCATCACCGTTGAAATCTCCTGAAAGTATCTTTTTAGGGAAAACTTTTTCAACCTGATACTCTGAGCATTCCCTTGCTTCACTCACTGATATAGTGGGGAAGCTAACCGTCTTTTCGTACTGAAAATAGACAGGAGTGACTGTTCCGGCAGAAAAAACAGTAAAAGTATAATTCAAATCCGTTTTTTTTACTACTGCCCATCCCTGTTTTGACCATAATTTATTGTTCCAAGTCAGCCAGCTGACAGGAAAGATAGTTTCAAAAGCCCCTACTTTATGCTCAAAGCCTATATTATTTCCACCGGAATTTATATCCGAGTACAGCCAATACTTTGATTTTGCATCCGGCTCTATTGTAGGATAGATTAAAAAATCCATTTTTTCATCCCCTCCAAAATCTCCGGAAACAGTGGCTACATTTTGAGAAGATACATTTCCTAGGCTTACCTTTGTAGTAATATCTGCATATGATATAGACTCGCTGGTATTTTCATAGGTGAATACTGTTGGATTATAGCTTTTCGTTCCATCTCCGCTTAATTCAAATACTTTCTCCAGGCGCTGGTATCCTATAGTGCTGGAAATATATTTTAAATCGTAATTCCTAAAACCCAGTCCATTGCCTTTAACTTCAATTCTTTCTAAAATTTTGTCATCCAGAATGCTTTCGCCCCCTATATAAGACTGTTCTGGACGTGAGCGTGTCCCGTAAAGAAATTTAATTTCGTTAATGGGAGTTCCTGTTCCCAGCGCTCCATATTTAATGCTTGTCACTATGATATTGTTCTGCGATTTAGCATAATTATACGAAATTCTTACCCCTTGCGGGTTCTGCCAATAATTAATGACCCAAGCTTTAATTGACTGCGAGTCTAAAGAAGAGCCATACTCCGCAATCGAGCCATCAGGGTATTCCACTAAGAAAGACGCCGGACCATAATTAGCGCCAAGCGGAGATACTCCAACAGCTTTAATCTTCACATTGGAGAAGTTCTCTGTTTCATAAGTCGTATTTGCCGAACCGTAAAGCGCACCTGTTTTTAAAATTAATCGCTGTCCATCTAGGGCAAAACGATCCTTAGCGTCAAGATTTACTCCTCCTACGCTTCCATCATGAAATTTTGTTCTGGGAATTCTGGTTATGGCTGAAACGCCTGAAATGCTCCAGCCGTAGCCTGCGATTCCATTTCCTGACTGGCTATTATAAACTAGATTCACTCGCGGCACTACGCCATTAATTCCCGCAGGCACCGCAATGGGAATGGAGTAGTTGGCTGCACCACTAAGCGAAACTGACAATTGTCCTTCCGTAACGCCCACTTCAGCCGAAGTTCCCGTCGGTCCAGGTATTGCGCTTATGGCTGCCAAATTGGAAATTTCACTATTATTTTCAATGTTGCCAACTGCAGTTTCTGCTTCTTCATTGGCTCTCTGTATAAGAGTCACCCCCTCAACTGGCGTTCCCCCTGAGTCCTGGGCTGAAGCATAAAAAGATAAACCGGTAAATAGGAATGTTAGGTAGAAATGCTTCATATATTACTGCTTGATGATTTTAATTGTCTTCTGCTCCCCATTTCCATAATTGAGAGCCACCAGATAGACCCCTCTTGGATATTCCCCAAAGGAAATAGTCTGATTATCCGTATTTTCTGTTCTCGAAAAAGTCTGCAGAACCTGTCCCGATATTTCATAAACGGTGATGGAAGATACCTTGCTCCTGTTGATCAGCTCCCATTTTATGTAGAGCAGCTCTTTCACTGGATTAGGGTAGTAGGAGATGACATCCTCCTCTGAAAATTTAAGCAGATCATCCTCTACCAGCGCTTCAATTTCTTTGGTTTCCTCTACTGTTTTGGCCGTACCCCCACAGTTGCTTAAGCACAAATTGCGGCTTATCTGATTTCCTGCACTGTCATATCCGAATGTTATTTTCTGCTGGGCATTTGTTAAAGAGCAAATTCCAAAAAGCAGAAGAGTAATTATTCTTTTCATTAATTTTTTGATTTAATATCCTTCACTTCCTTTTTTAATTCCTCAATAGCCTTATTCTGCTCTATCACATACAAAGTAAGCTCTTCAATTTTCTGCAGCAGTTTGGAATTCATTTCCCCAAGGCTGATTCCGTTTTTCAGAACCTCCTCCTCACTCGGAATATTCTCCAAATGGCCTTTTTCGGCAATATGCTTTTCGACTTCAGCAAGTGTTGGCAATTCATAGCCATTCTTAAATACAAAATCAGACCAGCCTGTCATGTCCACTTTTACCTCTTTTGAATGGATTGTGCCATTGACATCAAGCTTATTTGTTCCAATTGTCGTTCCTATGCCCACATTTCCTGAAGTGCTGATGTATATATCAGGAGTGGTTCCTGATGTCTGTGCACTGAACAACAATGGTTTTGCAACAGTCGGAGCAATATTTGTCGATTTAAACCTGTTATAGGCCGTATTCGATCCATCAAAGAAAACTCCTCCATTTGTATCAACAATATGAAATTTTGCTACTGGCGATGCAGTTCCGATTCCGACGTTTCCATTTCTTGATATGTCAACTAGTGCGGATCCATATCTTGTGAATCTAAAAGCAGATGTTGTCAGTGTAGAAAAATCAGCATTAGTGTTCATCCTAACATCGAAAGACATATCAGGATTGCCATTTGTGTCAGGAGTAGCCCCCATTAGTCGCAAACCAGATATGGCATCATTTGTTTTTCCTGTGATTGTTGGAAATGCTAATGTTGCGCTAGAATTGTTTACCGATATGCTGCCATTCTGCTGGTTTGCCAGATCAAGCGTATTGCCTGTCAAACCTGTAAAAATATTAAGCCTACCAACTGGCGCCGTTGTGCCAATGCCAACATTACCATTTCTTAGAATATCAAACAGCGATAAATTATATCTTGAAAATCTAAATGCGCTTGATGTTAGTGTGGTGAAATCGGTTCCGTCTTCCTTCATTACTACAAATCTCATATCCGGACTGGCATTTACATTATTTGTACCCGTAAAAATTGAAAAACCTGCCGAATTGCTGCTTTTACTGAAAAGGGTCGGTATTGCTAAAGATGCATTATTATTTGCAAATGCAATTGAGCCTGAAGATAATGCCCCTATTGAGGTTGGCACGCCTGAAGTTCCTGTAACTATCTCTAGCTTCCCGGCAGGTGCTATTGTTCCGATACCGGCATTTCCCGTGGTTGGAAATGTATTTTGAGCCGCCAGATGCTTGCAATTCAAAAT
Organism: Flavobacterium sp. SH_e; assembly: GCF_025717045.1. Classification (GTDB taxonomy): domain Bacteria; phylum Bacteroidota; class Bacteroidia; order Flavobacteriales; family Flavobacteriaceae; genus Flavobacterium. The sequence continues at coordinate 1,231,555 of NZ_JAOVZN010000006.1, read as the reverse complement.
AATTATTATAATTAAGAGCTTAGATAATCTGTTCATTTTTTTCCTTTTTATGTTAATCTTTATTGTTGTTCATTACTCATTTATTTCAGAAAAAGGCTGATCTAATCCATAAATAGTGCCCCTAGCATTGATAGCATTAAGAAAACCTTTATTTTCATGACTGGATTAGGCTACCGAAATCTTTAAATCATCTGATTCTCGGGATCATTCAATCCCAATCCAAAGCTATAAACAATTGTTAATGCTTCGTTAATTTTTTTTGCGCGCAAATAAACAAAAGCATTCCCTATTTTCTTTACGGGATTCCTCATTTTGACATTTTTTTTGATGATTTTAAAGATTGGAAAAAATAGGAAAGACAGGATTAACAGCTAACTCCAAAAAACTTCTAATGGATTACAGTTCTATATTGGAAACAGTCTTATAAGTTGAAATTAAACTCCGCAAAATACAGACTAAGTAATTTAACTTTTCAGCAAAGTCTTCCTACTTGATTTTTAAACAATCCGTTTGTCGATAGATAAATATAGACGGGCAGTTAAAACTCAAGCTGATAAGCTTCTGATCAAGCATCCAAAATATCCCCTCTCCTTAAATGTAAATCTCTAGAAGCTTATTTCAAAGCGTTTGTTCATAAATTGCCAGCAGGAAGGCTACTAGCTTCCTTTGCAGTGACAATAAATTAGCCCGTTATTCAATCACCACTTTCAAACAATAAGCAGGACCACTGCAAACAGGTCAAGAAACTAATCTTAACACCTCATTAAAATCATCAAAAAACCGGTTAGATAATTGAATGCTTCCCGCTACTAAAAAAAAGCTTCAGATTTCTCTGAAGCTTTTTTTTGTTTTTACCCTTTTCTGATTCTCTTTGCGGGCACAGATTGCAAAATCTGCGCTATTGTTGTCTACATATCGGAGCGATCGGATTTTTATTTCATCCGTTTTGCTTCTATTTTTTTTCCATTCTGTAATAAAAACAAATTTGAAATTTCTCCTTTTTCGTTCTTTTCAAACTGAATTTGTGCATCTACTACTTTGTAGAAAAATAACATTTCACTATCTGCAAATATTCGGAACGCATTTTGTCCTGTCAATTGTGAAAATAGTTGGTCTTTGTCTAATGAAATTTTGATTTCAAAATCTTTTTCAACTTCATAAGTCCCAACAAACTTTTGAAGTTCTTCAGTAGTAATACTAATTTCTTTTCTGATTTTTTGCACAGGCAATGGTTTATTATATAGAATATTTCTAATTGCTTTAGAAGGAATTGAAACGTTGTTGTGATTTTGAAGTATTATTATTGTTTTATCATTTGTAATATGCCTATCGATAAAAGTTACATAACCTGGCCAACCACCATCATGGTTTGCAATTTTTCCAAAATCAGCATTTTCTTCAATTCCCCAGCCAAAACCATAATTCCTTTTAGCTCCGTCTTTCAAAGTTGCTAATTCAAAAACTGCTTTCATATCCTCTTCTCTGAGTAATTTATTGGTATATAATGCCCTATCCCAAATCAATAAATCGTTTACAGTTGAATTAACTCCTCCGTCTCCAACAACACCATCAAGCCAAACAACTATTTTAGTTTCTTCCAATTCGTCTGGTAAAACATATTTTTTCAAATTATCTGAGTAAACATAACCAAAAGCATAATTGTCAATTTTCTTTGGCGATAATCTACGATTGTAAACAAAGGTGTTTTTCATTTTCAACGGTTGGAAAATAGCTGTTTTTAGATAGTCAGCATATGTCAAACCCGATGCTTTCTCAATTATTGAAGCCAATAGTGCGTAGCCCGTGTTGCTGTATTCCCACTTAGTATTTGACTCAAATAATATTTTTGGTTGATGTTTACTAAATATATCAATTATGTCTTTGTTAGTGGCAACTTTAGATTTATCAAATAAACTATCCATAAGCTGCATATAGTCTGGCAAACCTCCTGTATGATTTAATAAATTTCTTATAGTTACACCTTTATAAAAAGAAAGTTCGGGTAAATATTTTTTGATTTCATCGTCCAAATTCAACTTTCCTTTTTCTTTAAGTATCATTATCCCCATAGCTGTGAACTGCTTTGAACAAGATGCCAATTCAAAAATCGAATTTTCGTTCAATTTCTCTTTTGTTGTTTCGTTAGCAAGTCCAAAACTATGGCTATAAATAACTTTCCCTTTTTCTGCAATTAGAAAATTCCCATTGATTTTCTCTTTTGAATAAAGAGAATTGAGTAAACTGTCAATTTTTTGAATTCTGTCTTGTCCAAATGTAAAATGTCCAATTAAAAGAAGTGCGATTGTAATTGTTAATTTCATTTTTTATTTCTGGTTAATAATGTAGGTAATATGCATCTCATAATTGAACAAACTTATTTATATGCGTAATAAACTTCAACATATTATTATCAAATATATACTTTTAGATTTTCTCTACAAAGCAATTCATAATCAACGCAAAAAATCATTTACGATGTGGTTTTACGTATTATTTTACTCTTTTTTTATTCTATATTTGATTAGTAATTTATTCGATTTCTTTTTAAAACATTAAAAGTATCAATATGACTATAAAAAACTTTTCCTTTCTACTGTCTGCTTTTCTATTGCTTTCGTGCTCTCAAAAAAAACAAGAATCAGGTATTATCAAAGCTGATATTAGCAAGCTCACTACAGATTTTGACAAAGTAGTTATTAATATGTGGGGAGATGAAGCTCTTGGAGATTCGATAAAAACATTTGACACCATACCAGCAAAAGAAGGTAAATTTGAGTATCATTTTAAAGTTAGAGAACCTAAACACGCTTATATTTATTTTCTCAAAAACAATAAGAAAGTTGCAAATTTAGGTTTTAGGGACAAATCTTCTAAAAAGCAAAGTTTTTGGGGTGATATTCTTTTAGGCAATGAAAATATTGAATTCAACACAGACAGCCTGTATGAAACTAAAGAATTTAAAGGTTTAAAAATCTATCAGGTAAATTTTGAAGGATCGCCAGAAGCTGAAATGTTTATGAGAGGCTGGAAAGAGCCAATTGTTTCGAATAAAAATATCAAACAAAACTCATCAAATTTCGCGCTATTGTATAAATTATTCTGGAGTAAGGAGCAGTATTCCGTAAATCAATTAAAAGAATACAGTTCTTTGTTTTCTGACGAAATAAAAAAATCTGTTCCGTTTAATATGCTTACGGATTATATCAATAATAAAGAAAAAATAGAAAAATTTGGATTTAGGGAAAATTTCAATTGGGTTGACATTGATAACAAAAATTACACTTTTGATCAAGTAAGCAATGGCAAGCCAGTACTTTTAGTATTTTGGGCAAGCTGGTGCGGTCCTTGCAGAAAAGAAATTCCAGAGCTTAAAAAATTTCATAACGCTTATAAAGATAGAATAAGCATTGTTAGTCTAAGTATAGATGATAAATACGATAATTGGAAAACGGCAGTAGAAAAAGAAAATATGCCTTGGCTTAATCTTTCTGGGTTGCCAAAAAGAAATAATGCGATAAAAAAAGAATACAATATTTTTGCTGTGCCAAATTTAATCTTACTTAATAAGGACGGAAAAGTATTGCTTAATGCTGCAAATGATCTTTCGCAGGTCATTAATGCAATAGATAAAAAGACAACAATCTAGTTCCTTTTCTGTAAATTATTAAGAGGACTCAATTAAAAAACAATGAAATCATCATCAAGAATATTTTTCTTAATCTGCACATTTATAGTAATAATAGCCTTTATTAAAAAAGAAGAGAAATTTACTATTTATGGTCAAGTAACTGGATTTCAAAATGGAACCAAATTCTATTTAAAAAACCTCGCAACAGATGCTATTATAGATAGCACAACTGTAGAAAACAACAAATTTAAATTTGAAGGAAAATTAGCTAGTCCGCCAGAGCAAATTTGGATGTATGCCCTTGTAGATGAAAAATTAATCTATACCAGTTTACTTATTGGCAACGATAATATTAGAATCAAAGGAGACATTAAAGACTTTCCTCGAAATGTAGAAATCAAAGGTTCAAAAAGTCAGGAAGATTTTAATTATTCGCAAAGTTTTACAAAAGAATATTTTGCCAAAAGAGAAACTCTTGTAAATTCATTTTTGCAGTTGCCAAAAGATAAGCAACAAGAAGCTGGCGCAAAAATATGGGACGAAATTAAAGGCATTGACAGCATTACACAAGAACTGCGCATTAAATATGTAAAATCACATCCAGATACTTACGCAAGTATAATAGAGCTTGGTTATCTAAAGAATCAATTGCCAAAAGACACAATTCAAAAAATATACGATAAATATACTCCTCAAATAAAAGAAAGTAAATATGCTAAAGTTGTTGAAGTCTTTTTGAAAGAAAACATTTCGAAAGTTGGAGATAAATATCACGATTTTGAAGGTTGGAATCAAAAAGGTGAAAAAGTTAAGTTTTCAGACATTAAAGGTTCTTATACTTTAATTGAGTTTACTTCTGCCTTTTGCGGACCTTGCATTCAAGCAGCAAAGGAACTGACTGAAATTAATGAAACCTATTCGGGTTCTTTAACTTTAGTAAGTTTTTCTTGTGATCCAAAAAAAGAAGACTGGCTGAAATCTGTAGACAGAGACAAAGTTATTTGGAATAGTGTATGGGACAGCAAAGGTCGATTTAGCGAAACTGCTATTAAATATGGCATTCAAGGCATTCCTACTTTCATTCTAATTAATCCAGAAGGAACAATTATCGACAAATGGTCTGGTTACGGCAAAGGCAGTCTGATTAATAAACTGGAAAAGAAAATATTAAAAAAATAAGTTCTGGAAGTTATAACGTAGTGAAAAGCCAAATAATAACAAATTGCCAAAACCCTAATATTGCAACAATATCATTTGAATTGAAAGACAATTATCTGATTTTACATTTTCTTTCTAATGAAGGATATTCTCAAAAATTTCAAAAGAATCAATTAAAAAATGCATAGTTAATCTTTATCAAGTCCCCACTTCAAAACAAAAGCTTCAAATTTCCTTGAAGCTTTTGTTTTTTACACATTTTTCTACTTCATACAAATATTATTCTTTATTAAATTCATCAGCTCGACTTGCACAAGCAGGAGAAGTTTTAAGTGGTGATAATGGAAGAACTTTGAAATCTCTTAAAGATTACTTATTTAGAACTTATCAATTTTCAAATCCACGTGTCATGAAATAAGTACTAATCCAAAATCCATTTACTTTTATAGCATTTCGCAAAACTTTTTCCATGAATCTGGTATCACCAAAAGCATGATCTCGAGTTCTCACATTGGTTACACAACCATCTCTTTCCATAGTAAAATCAACTACATCTGTAAGCGAACTATGATTATATCCAAATCCTGACTTTTCATTCCAACGTGTTCTTTTAAACTCCAACAAATCGGAATAGTATTTTTCTTGTATGTATTTTACATTTGTAAATTCTAAAGATTTTTTATTAAATAGATTGTCTTTAAGAAAATACAGAAGATGATCAGAAGGTGCTATTTTATTAGCAAAATCTTTTAAAAGAGCATCATCAGGACTATCAAGCGCTCTAATCAATCCCGCTTTTAATTCATCAAATGTGGTATAGCCGTTGTGTGGTGCCATAACGACTTCGCTTGATAAAAATTTCCCTTTGTCATTTATAACCTTCATCTTATTGTTATAAAATGTTAAAGCCTGTGACACCCTAGTACGTCTATCAATCTGCTCAAAATTAGCCACTTGATCAAACGGACCTTTATTTACCACTTCATTTTTTGAATTTATAATCTGATATTCTTTTCCTTTTTTAGCTTTGAAAAGTCCATTTTCTGAAATTCTTTGTAAATCATCATAAATGAAAGGAATCTGCTCTTGATTTTTAAGATTCACAGTTCCAAACTTTTTCCCTTTTACGACTATAACGCTATATGAAATATCACTTACATCATTATATTTAGCCCCTATTAAATTTACATCTATAAAGTCATATTGAAATGGAATAATTTCTTTGTTTTTCTCATTGATAAGTCCAAATTTCTTATTTTTTTTAACACTAAAATAAAGGTTTCTTTCGCTCGCAAAACGCTGAATAATTTGATCATAAATCATTGGAACCTCCAACACTTCTGTAGTTTCATTTAGCAATCCGTACTTACCATTTTTTCCTTTCACAAACAATAAGGACTTACCTCTTTCATCAAAAGGATTCAACAACTTCTCTTCATTTAAAACATATCCATATTGAGTAATATTTTCAGGAAAAATAAGCTCCGATTTCTGATTTAAAAAATTATATGAATTAGCATCTTTTCTTAAAACAGTTATTTTACTGTCTTGCGTTTCACTATTAGTAATCCAACTATACTCTGCAGGAACAACCAATTTTCCACTTTTACTATAAAGTCCAAACTTTCTATTTGGATCAGGTGTAACCACTTTAAAAAATCCATTTTCCTCTCCTATCCATTCGAAATTTATAGGAATAATAATCTCATTTTTAAGATTAATAACTCCCTGTTTTTCACCTTGTTTTACTTTTATAAAATAATCCATTCCACTTTCATAAAACGAATCAACATTGTCATAAATTGGCGGAATTATAACATTCCCTCTTTTATCTGTAAATCCTTTTTTCTTGTCTTTTGTGATTTGTAAACCAAAACGATATTGAGCAATAAATTCTGGATCATATTCAAAAGGTATAATTTGTTCCCCTTTTATTGTAAATGCTCCACCTTTTTTGTTCTTGTCTGCCATAACATATCCAGTACCATCAGCATAAACACGATCATATTCAATCTCTGTTTTTTTACCAGTATCCATAAAGTAAACCCCATACAGATTATTCTTTTTCACTGTAAAATATCTTTTCATTTCGACACTATTTATTGCATCATTATCTGCTGGATAGATAATAGTCGAATTGTTATCTATTAACCCTAGTTTACCTCCTTTTTGAATTGTCATTAAAGTAACTGTCTTGCTCAACTTTGAATATTCAAATGCAAAAGGATTATTTTTTTTAGTTTTTTGGGATTTGCTTACATTATTATACCCCTCAGGAACAGGTACGTAAATACTATCATACTCAAAAGGAATTATAACTTGATCTTTTATAACACCAAATTTTCCATTCACTTTTAATATCGTTAAATTAGCATATACTTCTGCATAATCAACTTTCTGAGGAAACATCTTTTCATCCTTATTGAATATTAGTGATACATTTCCGTCTTTGGCTTTCACAAAAGAAATAGGATTCTGACTGCCACTATAAAGAACTTTGTCATATTTTGTAGAAAGTATTTGTTTTCCATCTTGAGACATACTTCCATATTTCCCTTTTTTCTTGACAATAAATGTATTGCTTTGGGATTTAAAGCCAATACTGTCAAACTCTATTTTTCCAATAAGAACTCCTTTTCTATCTGCAATGCCATACAAATCATCTTTTTTTACAATAAAGCCATTGGAAGCAGACTCAATTTTATCATAACCCGTTTTTTGTCTAACATTTTCTGGATAAACAAAACCGTATTTTCCATCTTGCTGGTAATAACCTGCATTATAATCTTTATTTGTTCCATTACCTTCCTCTATAGTTAACATATCTCCGACATCTCCAGATACTCGTCCTGAATTATTTGAATTAGGAATCTGTGCTATCGCATTGATTGCAAATAAAAAAGAAATAATAGATAAAATTGATTTCATATAGTTTGATTGTATTAACAGTATTTAGACATTGTCTTCCTGGCTCTATAAAGAGAAGAAAATAGAGACATTCTAACAATGGACGAAGATAAAAAATAGCTTTGAAGTTTCGGCATTACGCTTTCGTTATTTTAATAGTAATTTTATTAATATAAATGATATTTGTTCTGATTCGTATACTCTCACTCAAAAAACAATAAAAAAACACAACACGTCGAGAGAATATTCTTTCTTATTAAGAAAAAATAATATTTTTAAAAAAAATAATCCTGGCAAAAAAACTCTCATTGCCTTTATTCAAACACAAAACAACCAGTTATTAATCAAATAAATACAAATCACTTAAGTTATTTTATTTTTGAATGAATCTTGCAAAATGTGATGTTTTTCAAAATAACCGAAAGAAAAAGTTTTTATTTTATTTGGTATTATGAAATTAATTCCCTTGTTTTGCACCCGCAATGAGAAAGCAGGTCCGTTCGTCTATCGGTTAGGACGCCAGGTTTTCATCCTGGTAAGGGGGGTTCGATTCCCCCACGGACTACTTAAAAACACAAAGCTTCAGAGAAATCTGAAGCTTTTTTTATTTGCTAAAAACCTCTTCTACAGCGTCTCTATAATTAAATAATATTTTCTTAATAGCTTACTTTTCATTTAGCAGATGTTTTTCATAAATTTGCCGCTTTAAAAAAGTAGTCTTTATTACTTCGCTATTCCAGAACAAATAATTATCGTACAGTCTAATTTACAATTATATAATAACCGCAATTCAATACAATGCTTAAAAAAAACAAACCCCAAGTTTTAATTATTACCCTTTTAACTTTATTTTTTTCCGTTAATTCATTCTCTCAAAAAAGTATCTACGCAGGAATCGAAATTGGACGTAGAGCCATAAAAGTTTCTGTTATTGATGTGAGTAACATCAGAAAAGCAGATTATAAAATTATTTCTTTCTGGACTGAAAGAATTCCTTTTGCTGATCATATTGCCGCTAATGGTGAACTTACTGCTGAAGACATCACTAAAACTAGTCTTATAGTTACCAACCAATTGCAAAAAATAAAAGCAGAAAATAAATTGCTGGATGAAAACATCTTTATAGTTGCTGCTCCTGTTTTTGAAGGTGCACGTAATCTTGATGTTTTAAGAAACAAAATTATGCTTCTAGCAAACAAAGAACTTGAAGTATTAAATGCAAACGAAGAACCAAAAACTCTAGTTAAAGGTGCAATTCCGCCAGTTGATTTTTCTAACGCTTTCTTGCTTGATATTGGTGCTCAAACGACTAAAGGAGGTTATATTGACGAACTGGAAGGCGGTAAATTAGAGTTTATTCCGCTTGAACTTGATTTTGGTACAATGACTCTTACTGATGCTGTAAAGAAAACAGTTCACAATCAGAGTCAGGCAAACGATATGTCTACTTACCAAGAAAAATCTTTTGACTTTGTTCCTGTTCTTCGCAAAAAAATTAAAGACTTATTTGATGCGAATCCGCCTTTAGAGAAAAAAGAAAAATTATATTTATCGGGAGGTGCAGTTTGGGCTTTTTCGACTCTATATTATAACGAAGACGTTAAAGAACACTATATTGCTTTAACTCTAGAAGATGTTATAAATTACGATGCAATTCTTAAAAATAACTTCGGAAAGTTTACCAGTCTTGCTAAAATCAATAAAGAAGCTGCAAGAGTTTTAAGCACTTACGATCAGCAAAATCTTATCTCGGCTAATAATATATTAGTTAGCTGTTTGGAAAACATTCCAAACTTGGCAACAAAGAAAATACTTTTTGTAAAAGAAGGACAAGTAACTTGGTTAATCTCATACATTGCAGATCGTTCTAAAAAAGTAAACACTAATTTTTAAAGATTTATTTTTTTCAATATCATAAAGCTCCAGAGAAATCTGGAGCTTTTTTTATGGCTTTACGCTAATTATAAAAACAAAAAAATGGTTTCAAGTTATAACTTGAAACCATCTTTCGATTGAAAAAAATCCGAAATACTTTCATAAAATCTAATTTTAGAAGACCTAATTAAGAAATAAACTCTTTGTTAAATCTTATTATTTTGAATTATGAAAAATCCAGTCCTACTGTTAATTATATTGCTTTTAAGCATAACAGCCTACAAGAAAGATCACTCCGCAGATAAACAAGAAACCGTAACTGCCAATTCCGCCGATTCAATAACTGCTATTGCAAAAGAAGCTTGGATATATGGGTATCCTATATTTTATAATTACAAAACCATTTATTCCAGTGCAATTAACAAAGATGCTAAAGAATATTCAGGATTTAACAAATTCAAAAGTGTAGCTACAAGCGCAACTCCAACAGATACTTTAGTAATAACTATAAATAATGACACTCCGTACTCAATGGCATCGCTTAATGTTTCAGATGAACCTGTTATTCTTGAAGTGCCAAAGATTGAAGAAAGTAGATATTATGTAATGCAGTTTGTAGACCTCTATACCTTCAACTTTGAATATATTGGATCTCGAGCAACTGGCAATAATGCTGGAAAATATCTCATTGCAGGGCCAGATTGGAAAGGAGAAACTCCAAAAGGCATTGATAAGGTTTTACATTCTGAAACCAATTTGATCTTTCTTGTAGGCCGTACACAATTGCACGATCCTGCAGATGTGCCAAATCTTAAAAAAATTCAGGCGCAGTATAAATTAATTCCGCTTCATGAATATACAAAACAACCTGCTCCTCCAGTAAAAAAATACAATCTTCCTCTGCCTGTCTGGAAAGAAAGCGATTACAGTTCGCTTCAATTTATTAGTGCTCTAAATGCCTTATTACAATATACGAGCGAAGACAGCAGCGAAAAAGAACTTAGAAAACGTTTTGCTAAAATCGGAATTGTACCTGGAGAACCTTTTGACAGTTCGAAATATCCGCCAGAAACGATAAAAGCGATAGAAAAAGGAATTGCCGAGGCCAAACAAGAATTGGAATCTAAAATAGATAATGTTAAAGATGCAGGAAGCCTTTTTGGCACGCGCGCAGAACTTAAAAATAACTACCTCAACCGTGCAATTGCTGCAGCGGCAGGAATTTACGGAAACACCAAAGAAGAAGCCGTTTATACTGGAAGCAACGTCGATAAAAACAATCAGGTGCTTTTAGGAAATAATAAGTATGTTTTGAAATTTACTAAAGACCAATTGCCTGAAGCCAAATACTTTTGGAGCATCACGATGTACAATCTTCCTAAACGTTTTCTTGTGCAAAATCCAATTAACAGATATTCTATTGGCAATAAAACAAAAGGATTAAAATATGAACCCAATGGAGATTTGAACATTTATCTACAAAAAGACTCTCCTGGAAAAGACAAAGAAAGCAATTGGCTTCCGACACCTAAAGATGAAAAATTCATATTTGTGATGAGAATTTATGGCCCGCAACCCGATGTTATCAATAATGTTTGGAAAATGCCTCTTCCGGAAATTGTAAAATAAGCTCCGTGAATCAGAAATAAAATCATAACCATTTTTCTAATTTTAATTTCAAATAGTATGAAAAATTACAAATTGCTATCAGGAATATTTTTAGTTACTATATCGTTACTCATTTCTTCCTGTAAAAAAGAAAAATCAAACAGCGATTCAGAAACATTAAAAGATTCTACTGCTGTAAAAACAGATTCTTCAGCTCAGAAAAATAGCGTTGCTGTAACCGCAGCAAATTTCAATCGTGCAGAAACCGATGTTTATTTTTCAACTTCTGTAAAAGAATCGGGCGGTGTTGGAAACATGCATCATTACAGAACGCTTATGCCAATTGACAAACAGACTGTTATTCGTGCCAATCGTGATGTTTTGTATTCGTCTGGCGTTTTTGATCTCGATGCAGGACCTGTAACAATAACGCTTCCTAACCCAGGGAAACGTTTTATGTCTATGCAGACAATCGACGAAGATCAATATTCTGAAACGTATTATGCCCCTGGAACTTTTACTTTTACCAAAGAAAAGGTCGGCACACGCTATTTGATGTTGGCTATACGAACATTTATTGATCCAAATAATCCTAAAGATCTTCCTATTGTAACGGGTCTGCAAGACGCTATTAAAATTGACCAGAAAGAAAAAGGAACATTTGATATTCCAAATTGGGATCAGACGAGTCAGAAGAAAGTTCGCGATTCTTTAATTGAAGTTTCCAAAAAATTGTCTGACACCAAAGGAATGTTTGGACCAAGAGGAAAAGTCGATGAAACCCGCCATTTGCTTGGAAGCGCTACCGGTTGGGGCGGAAATCCTGAAAAAGATGCGTTGTATCTTTCTGTAAATCCGAAAAAAAATGACGGAAAAACAGTTTATAAACTTAAAATAAAAAATGTTCCCGTCGACGGTTTTTGGTCTGTGAGTGTGTACAATAAAACGGGTTATTTTGAGAAAAACGATCTCAATATGTATACTTTAAACAATATTACGGCAAAAAAAGATGCCGACGGATCGATTACGATACAATTTGGAGGCTGTGACGGAAAAACGCCAAATTGTATTCCGGTTACTGATGGATGGAATTATTGGGTTAGACTTTATCGTCCGCATAAAGAAATACTTAACGGCACTTGGAAATTTCCTGAGGCTGTTGAGGTTAAATAAAATATAATTTTATTTAAGGTGAAAGCTCTAGAGAAATCTGGAGCTTTTTCAGTTTAAAATAATCTATTAAAAATTTCATCATTTAAAAACTATATCGTAATATTGCAATATTAATATAATCAACATGGGAGCAACTAAAACGGAACATTTTACAGACGCACAAAATCAAATTGCTACAATTGCCAAAGCGTTAGGACATCCTGCAAGAATTGCCATAATCGAATATTTACTAAAAGTGAATGAATGTATTTGCGGAGATATTGTAAACGAATTGCCTCTTGCCCAGCCTACAGTTTCTCAGCATCTAAAAGAGTTAAAAAATGCGGGAATCATTAAAGGAAACATTTCTGGAAACGCTATTTGCTATTGTATTGATGAAAAAACAATCGATATTTTAAACTCCTACTTTTTAAACATCACACAAACTATTTCAAAATCAAAATGTTGCTAAAACATTTTTTTGACAAAATATATCGCAATATTGCAATTAACAAATAAATAAAAATAAGATGAAATTATCAGAAGTTAAACAGATTTTGCCAACATTAGAGAATGTTGAATTTCAATTGGAAAACGGAACTTTTGTGCCAGAACATTTTCATGTAACAGAAGTTGGCGTAGTAACCAAAAATTTTATTGATTGCGGCGGAGTAATCAGAAATGAAAAAGCGATTAACTTTCAGCTTTGGGATGCTAACGATTTTGAGCATCGTTTAAAACCGAATAAATTATTGCACATCATTCAATTATCTGAAGATAAGCTAAACATCGAAGATTTAGAAATTGAAGTAGAATATCAGAATGTTACAATTGGAAAATATGATTTGGATTTTAACGGAAAAACTTTCGTTCTAAAAAATAAAACTACAGCCTGTTTGGCACAAGATGCTTGCGGTATTCCAGCAGAAAAACAAAAGATCAGTCTTACTCAATTGACCAATGATACTGCTTCTTGCTGCACGCCAAACTCAGGATGCTGCTAAAAAATGAAAGAACTAATCTTTAAACACAAAAAACCAATTATAATAACCTCCTCTGTTATTTTGTTGCAGCTTATTTTCGGTTTTGAACCAAAATTCTGCATCATAAATATCATTTGGTTATTTGTTTAATTATGAAAAAGAAAATATTAATACTTTGTACAGGAAATAGCTGCAGAAGCCAGATTGCTGAAGGCTATATGAGATTTTTTGCAGGAAATAAAGCTGAGGTTTACAGCGCAGGTGTAGAAACTCATGGCGTTAATCCAAAAGCTATTTTGATAATGAAAGAGGACGGAATTGACATTTCAAACCATACATCAAATAATATTGATGAATATACGCATATTGATTTTGACTTTGTGATTACAGTTTGTGATAATGCAAAAGAACGATGTCCGTTTTTTCCAACAAAGGCAATTAAATTTCATTATAACTTTCCTGATCCAGCAAAAGCAACAGGAACTGATTCTGAAATAATGGAACAATTTAGAACCGTTAGAGATCTTATAAAAGACTATTGCAAAGACTTTGTGGTAGAAAATTTAGCATAATTTAATGTCGCTCCGCTGGAGCACACAATTCAAATTCATTTCTGCGCAATGTTTAAACATAATATATTAAAAACCAAAAATGCGTAAACCCAAAAGGACTTACGCATTTTTTTCTGATGAAACATTATAAAAAACGCCGTTTATCTTCTTCTTCCGCCACCTCCTCCGAAGCCGCCTCCGCCGCGAGAACCGCCTCCCATTTGTCCTGCACTTGGTCTTGACGAAGAACCTCCTCCTCTATTAAAATTAGAGTTTGAAGAACTTCCTCTATTAAGATTTGAAGTTCCAGCACTTGGTGATGCACTTTGGCGCGTTCTACCTGATGCATTGGTATTTCTAGCGCGATCGGATGTTCCTGCTGAAGGACGCGAATTGCCGCGATTGGTATTATATCTATTATTGGCAGAATTGTCTCGTACAGTAGTCGATCGTGCTCTATTATTATTGTAATTATTAAAACTGTTTCTGTTATTAATATATACATTGTTATGTCCGCCATGATAATGTCCGCCATGATAACCATGATGATGGTAATAATGGTTATGACGATAAATCCCTACTGCCATTACTGTAAAAGCGGCGAAATAAGGCGGATAAAACCCATAATAATAAGGTGGATAATATGGCACATAAGCTGGCGAATATACATACTGTACAATTGGTACAGTTTCTACCACCACTGCTGTTACAGCTGGTGTTGTAGTTACAGGATCGTTTCCTGTATAAGCAGGATTTGCTGTTTTTGCAGGTTCTGATTTTGATATGGGTTCAATCACATAATCTTTACCATAAAGGAGTTCATCGCCCACAATTTGCATTTTTACTTTTCCGTTTTTGTCTTTATCGACCAAAATAACTGCAACGTCCTGATTCTCTGTTTTGCTTACAGCAACTTGAAGAACAAAAGTAAATGAGTTGCCATTTTTCTTGGTATTTACTTTTATGAAGTCTACTTTTTTGTCAAGATTCAAATCCAGATTGTTAATTCCTGTTTTCTCCAGATTCAGGTTTTTCTCAAATTCCTCAATAGTTTTTGATTTCTGAAAAAGCGTCATTACAGCATACAAATCCAGATTATCTCCAGGAAGTCCAAGCTCTTTAACATCATTTTCAGACTGGCAAAAAATAAACTGAGTAAATAAGATCATTGTTATAGTCAAATATTTTGTAAATTTCTTTATCATAGTAAGAGTATAAAATATTAATAAGATGAGTAGAAAAGCTTCTTTCTATACTTTCTACTCCTTACCCAGAAATCGTCTAATGTTTTTTGGCTTGATCCAATTCACCAATAAAAGGAATAGCGTTCTGAATTTCAGATCGAATAGTTACTTGCAAGTACAATTCTAACTGTACAAATTTGGCAGCATTGATTCCGCCAATTGCTTTCACCAATTTAGAATGTGTTTTGGCAAGTAATTTTTCTGAATCCTGATTGTATTTTAAATTTGCGTTTGTCAATTCTGTAGCCTTAGCATCGCTAAGATTCGAATAATTCTGAGCATAATCTTCTAGAATCTTAATCTTTTGCTGGCTTAAAGATTTGCGTTGTGATTCGTAACTGTCATAAATTGGCTGAAATGCTGCAGATTGTGTCTCAGATAAACCCAAGTATTCTTTAACAACATCTGATTTAGATTTTCCATAAAGGTCTTGGATCAATTTGATTTCATCTGTAGAACTCTGTGCAGAAGCATTCAACCCCAAAACCATCAGGAGTATAAATAATATATTTTTCATAATTTTTAATTTTTTCGTTTTAATTATTTGCTAAAGTCATAGCTAAAATTGGATGCTGTTTTATTCTGTCAATCCATCAGAAGCACTCATATCTCTCAAGCACACATATTTGCCATCTCTTTTTTCGAAAAGGCTCATATAATTTCCTGTATTTATTGGAGTGTTTGTTGAATCGGTTACTTTGTAATAACCAACTTCTACAACCATTTTTCCATCATTAGAAACAAAAACTTCTTTGGTTTCAAATGAAATCACATTGGTATTATTGGCTAAATCTGATTCTAAAAATTTATATCTAGCATCTTTATCAGTAATTGGCGGTCTATTTTGATAAAAGGTTATAGCGTCTTCTGCGTAATACCCGATCTCTTTTAACTGACCTGCGTTGTATGTTGCTGCATATTCATTTTCTTTTGCCTGAATTTCCTTCTTGACTTGCTTTAAATCGATTTCAACATTTTCTTCCTTTTTTGTATTGCACGAAACCAGTAAAACACAGAATCCCGCGAGAATCACTCTTGCAACTATTTTATTTTTCATATATATTTAATTTTCAAGTTGATATAACATTTATCCTTTTATAAAGTAACGCACCATTTGCTTTATAAAAAACATTTCGTAATCTGTCTCTAGAACTTTAGATTTATTTTCATTTTGCTTGGTTGATAGTCTATTTTAAATTGAGAATAAATTGATCGGAAATAGATTTTTAAAACATTTAATACTCTTCAAATATTTTTTGAAGTTCAGCCAGACTTCTCTGTTTAAGCAATGCAACAGACAATAGAATTCTAGATTTCTGCGGATTTAATCCGTATGAAGCAATAAGTCCTAGTTCATCATCATTACATTCCACATTACGTCCCACAATTCCTGTAGCAACACGTGTACTTCTTACTACGATAATTCCTTTTTTACTCGCTTTTGCACAAGCATCAAGAGAAGCTTTGTTCATGTTTCCGTTTCCAACTCCGGCAATTACGATTCCTTTTGCTCCTTTTTCAATCGAAGCATCAATTAGATCAGGTTTCATATCTGCGTCAGCATAAATGATATCTACACGAGGAAAAGTGCTCACGCCTTTAACATCAAATTCTGAGTTTTTTCCAAATTTTTGATCAGGGTAATGGAAGAAATCATTTACTCCGTAAGCAGTAGTTCCTATAAGTCCACGAATTGGAGACATAAAAGTCTGAACAGCTGTTGTACTTACTTTTGTTAAAGATTGTGCAGAGTGAATCCAGTCATTCATTACCAAAAGTACTCCGTGTCCTTTTGCTTTAGGATCTGCAGCAACCGCAATTGCATTGTAAAGATTTAAGGGCCCGTCTGCACTAATAGCCGTTGATGGACGCATAGATCCTACCAAAACAACTGGTTTGTCTGTTTTTACAACCAGATTTAAAAAATAAGCGGTTTCTTCCATTGTATCCGTTCCATGTGTGATTACAAAACCGTCTACATCTTTGCTTGACGCCAATTCGTTGATTCGATTAGCAACTTTTAGCATAATTTCAAATGACATATCCTGAGATCCTACATTCGAAATTTGCTCTCCTTTAATGTCTGCCAATTTCATAGCATCTGGAACTGCATTTACCATCGCATCAATAGTTACTTGTCCAGAAGTATATCCTGACTGTACTCCGCTTTTAGCAGATCCAGCGATTGTTCCACCTGTTGCCAGAATAAGAACTTTAGGTTTTGCCTGTCCAAACATGCCAATGCTTAGTAAAAGCATCACTATTAAAAATATTTTGCTGTAAAATTTTATAGTTAATTTCATGATTATTTTGTTTTAAGGTTATGTTTATTTTTGCCCTGTTAAGCTTACTGGATCAAGAAGTTTTTTAATCTGATCTTCTGTCAGCAATTTCTTTTCTCGAATAAGCTCCAGAATTCCTTTATTGGTTGCAAGTGCTTCTTTAGCCAATTCGGTAGTTTTTTCGTAACCTAGAATAGGATTAAGAGCCGTTACAATACCAACGCTTCTGTCCATATAATGCGCTAAAATGTCTTTATTAACCGTGATACCATCAATACAATTTTTTCTAAATAACGGCATTGCTTTAAAAAACAATCCTTGAGATTCCATCATTGCAATAGCTTCGACAGGTTCAAAGGCATTTAATTGCAATAAACCAGAATGTGCTGCGAGAGTTACTGTAAGATCATTTCCCATTACTTTAAAACACAACTGATTCATAAGTTCTGGCATTACTGGATTTACTTTTCCTGGCATAATAGAAGATCCTGGCTGAAGTGCTGGAAGATTGATTTCAAAAAGTCCAGTACGCGGACCAGAAGCTAAAATGATCAAATCACTGCTTATTTTTGATAATGCAACTGCCATACTTTTTAGTGTAGATGAATACATCACAAATCCTTGCTGACTTGTTGTTGCCGCAATAAGGTCTTTACTCATTACAATTGGTTTTCCTGTAATTTTTGCAAGATGCGTCGCTACTTTTTCAGCATATCCTGGAGAAGCAGTAATTCCTGTTCCAATGGCTGTAGCTCCCATATTTTGTTCGCATAAAAAAACTTCCGATTTTTTCAAAGCAGTAATCTCAGCATCAAGCTGATTACCAAAAGCATGAAACTCTTGTCCAACCGTCATTGGAACAGCATCCTGACCTTCAGTTCTTCCCATTTTTACGATGTCTTTAAATTCATCACCTTTTTTGTGGAATGCTTTCGCAAGAAGATCCGCTTCTTTGACTAATTTATCATTATGAAGCAATAATGCCACTTTTATAGCTGTTGGGTACACATCGTTTGTAGACTGTCCCATATTTAGATCATCGTGAGGTTCAATGTATTGATACTCCCCTTTTTTATGTCCGCTAAGTTCCAATGCGATATTCGCTAACACTTCATTGACATTCATATTAGCAGAAGTACCTGCCCCTCCTTGATACAAATCAACTAGAAATTGATCGTGATATTTTCCGTCAATTACTGCTTGGCACGCTTTTTCTATAGCAGCAAGTCTGTCCTTTTTAAGTCGGCCCACATCTGCATTGGCACGTGCTGCTGCCAATTTAACCATTGCAAAAGCTCTTACATAGTCCGGATAGAATTGAGTGGTCATTCCGCTAATTTGGAAATTCTCTAATGCGCGGGCTGTTTGTACTCCGTAATACGCATTTGCTGGGATTTGTTTTTCTCCCAAAAGATCTTTTTCAGTTCGGGTCTGAGCATTTAGAGCACTTATAGACAATCCGAACAATACTAGATATCGTACAGTTTTATACATGTTTTCTTTTTTTGTGATTAAGAAGTAGAAACTATTTTATTAATTTTTTCTATAGAATGATTCTGAGAAGTTGTATCTAAAAGAAAACTGCAGTTTACTAATGGAAGTATTCCATCCGTCGTTGAAATTTTCGCGGTCACCCCACTGAAATTCAACTCCGACCATGCAATTTTTTACAGGAGTATATAAAAGATTTACGAGAGCATATTGTCCCTTTTTAAAAGCATCGTCTTCTTGTCCGTCTGTGTTATCGATATCAATCATCGAATATCCTAGCGAAGTACTAAATTTATCACTCCAAGTGTGATCTAAAAAGGCTACAACACCAATTAAAGGAAGTGCAACACCTTTTACAGGAGTTACAGGATTATTAGGATTATTTTCGATAGCTATATCTACTGGCGCATCATTCATGTAGTTTTGTATTCCTTCTCCATATACAACTTGTCCTCTAAAAACATCACTTTTTCCAAAATTGATATTAGTACTTAAATTAAGTCCCCATCCAATTGCATCTCCAGACAAATCAAATTGGTCATTATTTTGATCTTTCCATTCAATTTTTCTTACTATACCAGCCAACTCAACATAACCCCACTTTGTTCCAAGATGATATTCTGCTGAAAGGTCTGGCAACGGAAATCTTGCCTTTACACCTTGCAATTCCACACGATTTGCATAATCTCCCTGATCAGCACTTGCTCCAGGTCTTTCTAATGCAATTGTTAAACGAGTATCTCCTTGGATAGGCATGTAACGGATTTGAATATTTCGGAAAAATACCATTCCAGTTGGTCCCCAATACTCTAATGAATTTGGAAATACGCCAATATCCATAAATGGGCTCCAAGTTTGTCCTGCTCCAAATTTTCCTAATTCGGCATACGCATGGCGTAAACGAAAAGTAGTTTGACCAGCATCTACTCCTGTTCCGAATAACTCAAATTCGAATTGTGTCTTTAATTCTCCTATTCCTGTATCAAAATAATTTTTAAAACCTAATCTAGTCTGACGTACAGAAGCATAGTAATTACCATCTGGTCCATACTCATTTTCATAAGAAGGCAGTTTAGTTGGTCTTACCACATCATACCAATCTGATTGAATTTGATTAAAATTATAACCAATATCAGTCATAATAAATCCATAGATTTCCATACTTTTTTTAGCATTATCATCTTGAGCTTGTACAAGATTTGCTAGAAGAAAACAAATTATAATGGCACGATACCTGATCTTTACCATTTGTAAAAACTTTTTTTTCATAATGATTATAGTTTGTTTATTGTGGGATACTACTATTAATCTGTTTTTTACAATCTGGGTTTAAAATAAAAGGTACTTTATTTTAAAAAATCTGTATTCTCAATTATTGGTTTTTTAATGCCGAAAAGTCTTCTTCATTTTTCGTAAAAATTTCTCGTGTAGGGACAAAAAATTTTATCAGGTTTTACATTTGGTTATCATTTTCTGTTAAAAAAGACGAAAACAGGCATTTTATTTACTGATAATCAAACAAATATAATCAATACCTACCGACCATTAGAGTTATTAACCGTTACATTTAACGGTTAAAATATCAGATTAATAATACTAACATGTTAAAAATTTTCATAATTTTATAGCTTCATAAGCATTTGACCTTTAACATTTTATACGCCGCAGTGACTTTTTTTTGACATTAATAATTTTCAAATAATTTATTATGGAGTCTATAAAAAAAATCCCCCCGGATAAAATCTATAATGAGCTGGAAAATGTTTTAAAGTTTTATTCTTTTAAGAACTCAACTCTTTTAAGTAATTTTCTACGCTATATTGTCACAGAAACTATCGATGAAAGACAGCAGTTTATTAAAGAATACTCTATAGCAGTAAATGCTTTAAGCAGACCTTCTCATTTTAATCCTCACGATGATGCCATGGTTCGCATTCATGCAGGGCGATTAAGAAAATTACTTACGGAATATTATTCTTCTGACGGAAAAGACAATTCGGTTATCATTCATGTCCCGAAAGGCTGTTACGTTCCAGAATTTATTCATAATAGCAAAATGAGGCAGATTGATCTCCCTATCAGCTCCATTAAAACAAATCCAATAATTACCGTTTTTCCTTTTAAATCTATTGTGCAAAGACCAGATTTAGAAGCTTTTTCTCAAATCCTTTCTGAGGAAATCAGTGCCGAACTATCACGCTTTCAAGATATCTCTGTAATAGGACATTTTTCGCCAAATGTTATTTCAAAAATTAATGAAAACATTATAGAAGCAGCAAATTTAGTTGGAGCAGATTTTATTATTACAGGACATATTCAAATTATCGATAACAAACTGCACATAAGAGTCAGTCTGATAAGCTCATCTTCAGGAAAATTCATTTCGACAAAAGTATTTACTCCCACTACTATTGATGACGGAATTAGAATTCAAAATGAAATTGTAAAAGACATTGTTTCTACTATGGGCGGTTATTATGGCATTATTTTTAATGAAATCGTAAAAACTGCACCTTCTAAAATATCAAATAATACAAGCGTTTTAAAAGCAATTCGAAACTATCATGAATACCAATGCGCATTTTCGGTTGAGAATTATGCAAATGCTTTAGCTAGCTTAAACGAAGCGGTAGAATTAGACCCTAATCACGCAATTGCTTGGGCAATGCTTGGCGAAATGCAACTTGCTTCTATTGCTTTAGGAATAGACAATTGTAAAAAGACCATCGAAAGAAGCTCCCATTGTATTATAAAGGCTTTAAAAATAGATCCGCATTGTCAACAGGGATGGTACGCTTTGACTTTAATAAATTGTTTTAGAAAAGATCAAGACAATTGCCTTCAAGCTGCAGAACAATGTTTAAAAATAAATCCGAACTCCTCTGGAATTGTTTCAGGACTTGGCTGCATGCTGATCTTTGCCGGATATTTTGAGAAAGGTTTCAATTTATTAGAAAATGCAATACGCATAAACCCTTCGCATCCGTGGTGGATTAACATTGGATATTGTTATTACTACATCTATAAAAAAGAGTATCAAAAATCTTTGTACTGGGCTGACAAAATGGATGCTAATGAAACCATTTGGGATCCTTTGCTCAAAGCAGTGTCCTTATCACTTTTAAATGAAGATGCAAAAGCAAAAAAACATTTAAAGAACCTTCTAGAACTACAACCTCAAACGGCAACAGAAATAAAAAGCACACTCTCCAGCTATATGTTCTCGGATGAGGTTGTTTTTAGAATCGTAAATAGCTTAAAAAGAATTGGCTTAAAAGATGAGGTAAAACAAAAAACTCTGTAAAACTAGAAGCTTTACGGAGTTTTTTATGTATTTCTTTAATATTTAAAAATCCAATTTAGTAGATGGTTTGATATAACTCATCACAGAAGAACTCTCAACTTTCTTAATATTCGAAATATCAAAAAGTTTTTGAATAAAGCTGTTAAACAATTCTTGATCTTTTTCTATCCATTAATTTGAAAATCAGAAAAATATATTGCACAAAATCCTAGGCATACTCCTAAAAAAGAAATGCCATAAACTATAATAGAAAAGATTGCAACATTTATTACCTGTTGTAATTAAGCCACTTTCTTTGCTAATCGTTTTTTCTTTTCCAATAATCTAAGATGATTTTCGGCACATAGAATATTCTCTGTTGTGCCATCTTTTTGAATTTCAATCAGATAATGAAAATCTCTTTCTTTTGAAGTAGATTTTATGATCAGCCCCTTTTTAAAATCCATTTTTCTTTCTATAACGGTCGCCTTATAAGATCTCCCACTCAATGCAGTGTAGGATACATCTTGTCCTTTTACAAATTTCATCGTTTTAGCCGTTTGTTCTTAATATTTGCTAACACTATAAAGTCAAAAATCTAATCTTAAGGGGATTGATTAGTTTTTTTCCTTATTCGGCGAATGTATAAATATCCAACATTTTACACCCCCGTATTTATACCTGTTTTCACATTAAGGTTTCGTTAAATTTTTAATGCAAAATAGATTCTCATAAAAATTGATACAATTTAGAACAGCTTCTTTCGCTTCTTTTTTAGCCTGAATTCCTAGTTTTGAAAGATTGAATTTCATAAAAAAAAGAGCAAAAATGATACAGGAAAGAATGATGAAAAAATTGGCAATTTTAGCAGATGCCGCCAAATATGATGTTTCTTGCTCTTCTGGACAAAGCACTCGTAAAAATAAAAATCAAGGCTTGGGAGATACTGGAAGCGGAATTTGCCACGCTTTTACAGAAGACGGACGCTGTGTTTCTCTTCTAAAAATCCTGCTTACCAATCATTGCATTTTTGACTGTGCCTATTGTGTCAGCAGAAAAAGCAACGATATTAAAAGAGCGGCATTTACCATACAGGAAGTTGTAGATTTAACCATAGGTTTTTATAGAAGAAATTACATTGAAGGACTGTTTTTAAGTTCTGGAATTTTTGACAACGCCGACTATACGATGGAACGCTTGGTTCGGATTGTGAAGAAACTGCGATTGGAAGAGAATTTCAATGGTTACATTCATCTAAAAGCAATTCCAGGTGCAAGCGAAGAATTACTAAAAGAAGCCGGATTGTACGCTGATCGTTTGAGTGTAAATGTCGAAATGCCAACAGAACAAAGTCTCAAATTATTAGCTCCAGACAAAAATCATAAAGATGTAATTAAACCCATGCAATATCTTAAAAATGAAATTGTTGGTTATCAAGAAGAGAAAAAATTAAATTACAAAACACCGCTTTTTGCTCCAGCTGGACAAAGCACGCAAATGGTAATTGGGGCAACCAAAGAAAATGATCTAGAAATTCTTGGAATGGCAAATTATTTTTACGAACAAATGAATATGCGCCGCGTATATTATTCCGGTTATGTGCCAATAAGTTACGATAACAGACTTCCTGTAATTGGAACTCCCGTGCCAATGATTCGTGAAAATCGTTTGTATCAAGCCGATTGGCTAATTCGTTATTATGGATTTAATGTCAATGAAATTGTTGGTTTTGACCAACCTAATCTTGATTTAGATATTGATCCTAAATTAGGGTGGGCTTTACGAAATCTGCACCAATTTCCTGTAGATATTAATGCAGCTGATTTAGAATTAATTCATCGAATTCCCGGAATCGGACTTTTGAGCGCAAAGAAAATTATTGATGCTAGAAAATTCAAAAAATTACAGCCTGACGACTTAAAAAAATTAGGGATTTCGTACAGTCGTTCAAAATATTTTTTAGCTTTTTCTTCGCCTTTTTATACGCAGAAAGATTTGACTTCCATTCAAATAAAAAATCAGATTTTGAATTTGCAAAACAGTAAATACAGAAACAATTTTTCAAATCAGCTGACTTTATTTTAATTCAAAATGACACAGATAATTTACGATGGAAGTTATGAAGGCTGGCTCACAGCAGTTTTTGAAATCTACGAATACAAACTAAAAGATATTGTTTTTGCAAAAGAAGAAATCTCAAACACTTTACTTTTTTCAGATATACATTTTATTGTAACTGACAATTCAAAAGCCGATCGAGTTTTAAATAGCTTGAAGCGAAAACTTTCTTATCATGGTTTCAACAATTTATATTTCGCTTTTTTATCTGAAATGGATCAGATTGAGGAAATCTTATTCCGATTTGTCGAATATGTTTTTTCAAGTCCAATTAATATCGAAGGAGATTTAAACCGAAGCGAAGTTTTAAACGTAAAAAAAGCAGCACATTTAACTGGAAAAGAAAGCCATAGAATGAAAGCTTTTGTCCGTTTTAAACTAACAAAAGACGAATTGTATTATGCAATTATAGAACCAGATTGCAACGTTTTATCTCTCATAGAAGAGCATTTTAAAAACCGCTACGCAGATCAGAAATGGCTCATTTACGACTCAAAACGCAAATACGGAATTTATTACGATCTTAAAAATGTCTCTACAGTCGAAATGCGGTTTGAGTCTAATTCTTCAAATTCTCTAGCTGAAATTAATGACGAAAACGAAGAGTTTTTCCAAAATTTATGGCGAAATTATTTCAGCAGCGTAAATATTGAATCGAGAAAAAACACCAAACTTCACATCAAACATATGCCAAAACGATATTGGAAAAATCTAATAGAGAAAATTCCTGATCTAAAAAACAAAAGATAATATTCAAAGATTACTATTTACTTTTCTTAAGCGCATCAAGCAATTCAACCAAATCAACCGCTGCATAAGTCGAACAATAATCGGAAACGGCATAAGGAAGAATCAAACTATTGTTGTGAATAATTGCTCCGCAAGAATACACCACATTTGGCACATAACCTTCACGCTCATCTTCCATTGGCGAAAGCAATGGCTCGGTAAGTCTTCCAATTTCTTTTGACGGATCATCGAGATCAAACAATGACGCACCAATACAATAACGTCGCATTGTTCCTACTCCATGCGTAATTACAAGCCATCCTTCTTCGGTCCAAAGTGGAGAACCACAATTTCCTATTTGGGTTAATTCCCAAGTAAATTTTGGTTCTTGCAACAAAATCGGTGTATTCCATTGCGTTACCCGATCTGAGTACATGATATAATTATTCACGCCATCAATTCGAGCTAGCATCGCATATTTACCTTTTATTTTTCGGGGAAACAAAGCCAGATTTTTATTTTGTGCACCTTCGCCATGAAGTGGCATTACTCTAAAACTATAAAAATCTTCGGTAGAGATTAATTTCGGAAGAATTGTATGTCCGTTATAAGCGGTATAGGTTGCCATAACACGACTTGAACCATCATCATCTGTAAAACGAACAAAACGAGCATCTTCGATTCCTCGGCTTTCAGAATCAGAAATCGGGAATATGACACGCTCTGTAATATCAGAATCATGTTTAAATTGTAAATCGTAAAAAGAATTGGCAAGCCATAAAATCTCTTCCAGCGCTACCTTTCTTTCTTCACGAATTAAAGGATCGCTTAAAGCCTCAACTAGCATATTTTTTAAAATAGCAAATTCAAATTCCTCAGGCAGATCCTGCATAATCTGGACAATATATTTATCCGCTGTATGCATTTCATACAATTTCGTCAAAAAACGTTCTTTATTAAATAAAGTTTTATGTTCAATTTCTGCCTTATCGATATGATTTCCAATCTTCATGATATGCAGATTATTATCACGATCTAAAATTGCCCTTCTAAAAACAATGGACGAAATATGGCCTTCACCCGTGGCGCGAAAAGAAATAATAACACGTTTTTCTCCCGCTTCAAGTCCCGTCTGATCAAAATCTTCAACTATCGAAGGATTAAAAATCGCCGCAGATTCAATCGCATATTCCATTGTACAATAAGATCCAATCAGCATTTTGCGATCGAGAGACAACGTTTCATAATTGATTTGCATTTCTTCAATTATAGGTCTTATTCTTTCGCAGTGTCTAAAAAAAACTGTGGAAATATTACGGTGTCTTCGAGCAAATTCACGAAGTGTCTGCTCTAAAGTTTGCAACACTTGCTTTTCGTCTAACATCATTATACGAAGCACCATTTGCTGGGTTCTTTCTTGCCCATTCATGAAATAACGGGCAACAACTCTTCTTGAATCTGGTAAAAGTTTTATATTTTTTCGAACAACGGATACTCGCATAACTAGGAATTTTATGACTATAACATTAAAGAAATCTTTTAGTAAACAACAAGTTAGTAAATTTTGTTAAAGAAAAAAACTTAATTTTTTATTAAAACTTAAAATTTACGTTTAATTGCACCTCTTTTATTAGGTCAATTACATCAAAAGTTTTTTCCTAATTTCGTCTTTGTACACTAACTAAAAACAATGAAGAATAAAGTTAAATTTTTGAGAGAAGAAAAAAACCTAACTCAAAATGAACTCGCCGAAAAATCTGGTCTTTCGCTACGAACGATTCAGAGAATTGAGGCTGGAAATATTCTTAAAGGTTTTACTTTAAAAACGATTGCCGAAGCTCTAGAAACTGATCCTGAAAATCTCATCTTCAAAAAAGAAATCATCGAAATCGAAAGAGCAAAAATTATTAATCTTTCTGTTTTGTCAGGATTAATCATTCCGTTTGGAAGCATTCTTTTTCCTTTAATTCTAACTTATAAAACCAAAGATTCAATAAACAAAGAATTAGGAAAACAAATCGTAAGTGTTCAAATTGTTTTAAGTCTTATTCTCTCTATTTTGATGATTGCAAGTCCGTTTCTTCAGAGTGCTTTTACATTAAAATTTCCACTTTTTATCGTTCCTTTAATTGCATTTCTTTCCTTAAAACTCTTGATCGTGATAGTAAACGGAATCAGTTTAAACCAAAAACAAGAATTAGTTATAAAACTGAAAAACAACTTCTTATAATTCAAGTCATAAAATTGACGTAAAACTGTCGTATTGTTTTTGCACGAAAATCGGAAACGAAATCCGAATCTTGCAGAAAAAATAAACCATGAAATTATCTAAGAAAATTGCAGTCGGATTTTTAGCTGTTATCGTTTTATTCTTGTTGGGAGGATATTTTTATTTTCAGAAGAAATTCACTCCGCCAGAAAACTATTTGAAAGTTTCTGGAATTGCAGAAAATATTCCAATAAAATGGGTTTCAAGTATTGAAAACGCTCATTCTGCTTTGCTTTTGCCAATAAAAATTAACGGAATTAATAAAACCTTTTTCATGCAATTTGATTCAGGTTCGCCAACTACCATTTTCTATAAGAAATCATTAGAATCAATTGCCGAACAATTTAAAAATCAGATTAAAATCGGTCTTGAAAATAATCAAATTTCGACCAATTTTACAATGGGAAAAATGACTGCTTCGTCCAACATTTTTGAAGTTTTGAATTATGGCGAAAAAGTCAGTTTTGACGATTCAAAAGCCGAAAATATCATTGGAACAATCGGAACCGATTTATTAGAAAAACGAGTTGTCATTTTAGATTTCAAAAACAATCAATGTTCGTTTACGGAGAAAGTTCAAGAAAACAATTTTTCTGATTTTGAATTTAAAAAAAGAAAAATCTTAATTCCGTCGAAAATTGAAAATGAAAACCTAAAACTCTTGTATGATTCTGGAACCAGCGGTTATGAATTAATTACAACGAAAGAAATCTGGCAAAAATACCGAACTAAGAACAGCGCTATAAAAACCGAAAAAGGAAATTCGTGGGGAAATACTTTGCGTGTTTATTCCGCATCCGCGAAAAAGAAAATACAATTTCAAAAAACAACATTAAGACTTTCTGAAGTTACTTACATTGAAGGCACATCAGATCTTCAAAAATTCTTAATGAAACGTTCTGGAATGCAAGGAATGATTGGAAACAAACTATTTCTGAACCACAAACTAATTCTGGACTGTAAAAACGAAAAATTTAAATTGGAATAAAAGTAAAATTCAGCAATAACGATTTGTTTTTAAGAATTGATTTTAATGATGTTTTTTACATTCTCAATGAAACTTTCCGTGTCTTTGATTTCTTTTTTTATCAATTGATGATGATCTGACAAATTGTGCTGTTCCAGCATATCTTTTTTCAAATATTTTATCATCGATTCCAGGCTTCGCGTATCATTTTGGCCTTGTCTTTTTAATTCTCGATGCTTGCTTTCTAAGTATTTTAAAGTCTCTTTTAACTTTTGAATGTCTAATTTCCCCAAACTTTTATTCTTTAAAATTTAAAAAAACAATGGCTAAAAATGCGGTAAGATTCAATATGCTCCAAAAACCAATACCATTTGAATTTACCTCATTCCCTGCCATTGTTATTTGCACTTACGTTTAAATTGATCATTTGGATTTAAGAAAATTCATGTTTCTAAAAAAAATAAAAACAAACAATTGAAAAACAAATATTTACATCTAAAAATAACTTGAAAATACTTTATATTTTTCTAAAAACAGAAAAGAATGAATGCCATTACAAAGCAATTTAATTAATAAAAACACAACTTTCAGAGCATCAAAACATTACAAAAAACAATCTAAAATTGTGAATATCTATTTGCAGATTTAACTATTTATTTTCCAGTAAAATTTATCTTTGGCATCCTTAAAATTTAAAAGAGATGAGCGCAATTTGGTACGAATGCAAAGTAAAATATAGAAAAACAGATGAAACTGGAGGACAAAAAGTTTTAACAGAACCTTATTTGGTTGACGCTTTGTCTTATACAGAAGCAGAAAAAAGAATGACCGAAGAGATGGCTGCTTATACCAGCGAAGAATTTAAAATCACAGCTATTAAAGTGGCAAATTATGCTGAAATTCATCCTTTTGAAAATGCAGACAGATGGTTTAAATCTAAAATCACTTTAATTGCTTATGATGAAGAAAGTGGGAAAGAAAGAAAAACAAGCATGTATATGTTAGTTCAGGCAAATGATGTTCGCGAAGCTTTTGACAACACACTTCATGTAATGAAAAATACAATGGGAGAATATTCTATACCAGCTATTTCTGAAACAGCAATTATGGATGTTTTTCCTTATTTCAGTGGTGAAGAGGGCGAAACAGAAATGCTGGAAAGATTCAATACTTTGAAAGCTTCTAAACCAGAAAAACATGAAGCCGAAATTATCGATCACATGGAATTTGAAACTGTGGAAGAATAATATTCTACAAAATATAATATCTGAAAAGCTCTAGAATGATTCTGGAGCTTTTTTTTGGACTAAAATATTACAAATTGATTTCTATAAATGTTTCGTTTTAATGAAACTCTTTTACTTTCCTAAAATTCATCTGTTTAACTTTAATTCAAAATAAATAATATATTAGCTGTAGATTACAATTCTAACCAAAAACCAAAACCAAATGAACAAAAAGAACCTGATTCTATTCGGATTTATAATTCTAAAATTCATTCTGCAATATGTTTTAATTAGCCCAGAATACGATTTACAACGTGACGAATATCTGCATCTGGATCAAGGAAAGCATTTGGCTTGGGGATATTTATCGGTTCCGCCCGTTACTTCTTGGTTTTCACATTTTATTCTCTTTCTCGGAAATTCGGTGTTTTGGGTTAAATTCTTTCCTGCCCTATTTGGCGCTTTGACACTTTTGTTTGTCTGGAAAACAATCGAACTTTTAAAAGGAAATCTTTACGCTTTAATTCTTGGTGCATTATGCGTTTTATTTTCGTGTTTATTGCGCATTAATATGCTTTATCAGCCTAACTCATTTGACGTTTTATGTTGGACAATTCTTTATTACCTTTTAATACAATATCTGAAATCTGAAGACACAAAATGGCTCTATTTTGGAGCTGTTATCTTCGCTTATGGTTTCTTGAACAAATACAATATTTTGTTTTTATTACTCGGATTAGTTCCTGCTATTTTACTTTCTAAACAAAGAAAAATATTCGCGCAGAAACAGTTTTATTTTGCTTTAATTCTAGGTTTAATTTTAATTTTTCCAAATCTTTTCTGGCAGTATAAAAACCATTTTCCAATTGTGCATCACATGAAAGAATTGGCAGAAACACAATTGGTTAATGTAGATCGAATTGGATTTTTGAAAGAACAGATTCTCTTTTTCATCGGCGGATTATTAGTGATTTTCGCCGGACTTTATGCTGTTTTATTTTATAAACCTTTCAAAAACTACCAGCTCTTTTTTGCTTCATTCTTTTTTACCCTTTTAATATTTATTTATTTCAAGGCAAAGGCTTATTATGCAATTGGTTTGTATCCAATTTACATTGCTTTTGGAGCGGTCTTTATTTCAGAAATTTTAAACGGAGGATGGAAACGTTTTCTAAAACCTGTGTTTATTTTAATTCCATTACTGTTTTTCATTCCAATATATAATATTGCTTTTCCAAACAAAAGTCCAGAATGTATAGTTGCACATTCTGAGAAATACCAAAAGCTAGGAATGCTGCGTTGGGAAGACGGAAAAGACCATCATCTGCCTCAGGATTTTGCCGATATGTTAGGTTGGAAAGAGTTGGCTAAAAAAACGGATTCGCTTTATGCTTTACTTCCAAATCAAAAAGAAACTATTGTACTTTGTGATAATTATGGGCAAGCTGGCGCGATTAATTATTATTCTAAAAAAGGAATAAAAGCGGTTTCTTTCAACGCCGATTATGTGAATTGGTTTGATTTGAATATTCAATATAAAAACCTAATTCGCGTAAAAGAATTTGACGAAAACAACGAAGAGCTTAGAGAAACTAGTCCGTATTTTGAATCGGCGGCTATTGACGGCCGAATTGATAATAAATTTGCAAGAGAATACGGAACTACAATTTTTGTTTTCACGAATGCTAAAATCAATATCAACAAACGATTAGAGCAGGAAATCAACGAAGAAAAAAACTACATTATAAATGATTGATTTCAAAAACATATCTTATTTAAAAACAGGAAATCCAAAACAACAATTTGCATTTGAGCTTTTAACGAAAAATAAAATTTTAGAAAATCTCACTGTTTTTAATCCAATTTTAGTTGGCACGATTCCAATAAATATTGATATTGAAAACAGCGATTTGGATATTATCTGTTGTTTCGAAAACAAACTTGATTTTATTGAAAGAATTAAACAATTGTTCGAAAAAGAAAATCATTTTGCTATTCGAGAAATCGCAATTAATAATCAAGAATCAGTTGTAGCGAACTTCATTACTGAAGGTTTTGAAGTAGAAATCTTTGGCCAAAATATACCAACGGAACTTCAAAATGGTTACAAACACATGGTCATTGAAGATAAAATTCTTCATTCTCGAGACGAAAATTTCAGATTAGAAATCATTAAATTGAAAAAAAGTGGCCTAAAAACCGAACCCGCATTTGGCTTGCTATTAGGCTTAAACGGAAATGTTTACGAAGAATTACTAAATTACAAAATCTAAAAAAAGGGATCGTTTTTTAAAATTATAAAAAATAAAGTACTAAAATTATTTGCATAACCGTATTTAGTATGTATCTTTGCACCCGAAACATCGCGGGATAGAGCAGTAGGCAGCTCGTCGGGCTCATAACCCGAAGGTCACAGGTTCGAGTCCTGTTCCCGCTACAAGTATAAAGCTTCAGAGAAATCTGGAGCTTTTTTGTTTTATGTGTTCGTGAGCGAGACAGTTCATTTCTTATATTTTTTGTCCTTTTGATTTAATTTCTACAAAATCTTCATATTTGGTAAAATACTCTAAACCTAAAATTAAAAGGATCGAGCTTGCATTATATACTTTCTGCATAATAACTGCTAAATCCAAATAACCAAACCCAAATAGGAAAAAGAAACAGTAAAAAGTCAATAAGCAGATAATACAGCAAAATTTAAGCAAATGAAGCTTTGACTTTAAAATAAATATAGTAATAGTAAATAAACCAAATAATGTTAAAATGATTGATATTGTCCCCAAGTCATGTAAAGGAGTGGCAATTAGAAAAATAAACAATACATTGGCAAATCCTATAAATTTTAAAATATTACTCCATTGCCCTAAAGCTATTTTTTTAGACATATTGATAAAAAAAACTCCATAACCAATCGATTGGAATGCCATTCCAATAATTGCCCAAATCCTACCTGGATTTTCTGACCCATTTATAGCTTTTTCCGCAAACAAGTTGCTTACGAAATTTTTTGACCAACTAAACCCTATAGAGTTTTTGTCCAGCAAGGAGCCGCCTGGATAAAGTAAGGCTGCTATTGCTATCAAAATCACGGAAAAGACCAAACATATCAAGACCGAATATTTAGCAACTATTTTTTTAATTGTTAAACTTTCCATTTATTGACTTAACATTCATTATTTAAGCTTCTGAGAAATCTGAAGTTTTTTTGTTCTCTAATTTTTTCATCTGTAATGTTCGCGAGTATGATGCTTGAAACTACTATTTTTATTCCAGTTCTGTTTCAGTATGCATTACACAAGCCCACTTATTGTTTTCTTTAATCCAAGTGGAAGTGCAGACACATTTTATAGGTTCTTTTTGATTTTGATCTACTATTTCAAAATCGAGATTATATCCTATGACAGCAGTATTTTCGGCAATTAGCTTTTCTTTTACATTATAAATGTTCAGCACTTTTATTAGATTGGTCTGTCCAGAGTCGAACATATTTTTAAAATCAGCCTCGCTGATATTCTGAATACCATTTTTTCCGGCAACAATACAAGGAAACAGCGTCAGGTTTTTTACCGTTTCATAATCATGATTTTCAACTCCGTGCCAGTATTTTTTTTCCAATTCAATAATCTGCGGTTCCATATTATCTTATTATTAGTTAGACGTTTAACAAATTTCAAAATTAATATTGAAATAAAGACGCTTTTTTATCAGAGATTTAATTTTTATAAGAAAAGTTTCTCGATCATTGTCCACAAATAGTTTAGATTTTTGATGTCTCCACGAATAAAAAAACACCACTTTTTACAAATGGTGCTTTTATATTAAGTTTAGAAAACCTCAAAACTGCACATTTCCGTGACAGTAATGAGGCCCGCTAAAAACTATATTGTAGTCGATTCGAATTGTTTAAGATCTCTCGTGTTTTTTTGTACAGCAAGCGCAGAAAACAGTCCTAATACAAATGACATCCCGAAAAATCCTTTTTCGCTTAGGAGTAAATCGGCGTTCCAAAGACCAATTATTAATAATACTATTGAAGCAATGGTACTAAACCAGCTTATACTATAATATAAATCGGTTACGGGAATACCTTCTAGCCTATCTCTTACACTTTTTTGAACTGAAATTACTGAGAAAAGTCCAAAAAGAAGAATGGTAAAATAATATCCTTTTTCGTTGTAAGCCATTGCCGAATTATAAAGACCAATACAATATGCGGTCATACCTATAATTAACGTCATCCAGGATGCACCAACGAAAGCGGCGCTTGGCTTTAAAGGATAAGCATTGTTTAATCTTGCATTTTTTGGTTCTGAATTGTTGTTTGATTCATTTGATTTTAGCGGTTCCATAATTTTATGTTTTATAATTATGAAGCAAATGTCCGAATGAAACAGAAGTTGTAAAAGTCAATTTTTATACAAAACTGACGATATAAAAATAGATTTTATTATTTTTACCTTGATAAAATCGCACTTATGAATGCACTTCAAGAAATAGCAAATATGATGAATGAAACCGAAAAAAAAGCATTCATATATTATCTATCAAAAAAGAACAAACGAAAAGATACAGGAAATATAGAATTATTCAATTCTTTAAAAACTGACGATATAAAAATTACAAAAAATATTATAAAAGATAAAAAAAGCACTGATGCATATCATGCGTTAAGAAAAAGGCTTTACGACAACATGATTGATTTCATGGCAAATCGAAGTTTTGAAAATGATACTTCGCAAGAAAATGCAGCACTTCGCCTTATTGTGGTAAGTCGTTTGTTTTTTGAACATAAATTGACAAAAACAGCTTTTAAATGTCTTGCAAAAGCCGAAGAGATTGCGTTAAGCATAGAACACTTTAGTCTTCTCAACGAAATCTATCTGACTCAGATTCAATTTGCTCATTTCAATCTTTCGGAACCAATCGAAAAAATAATACAGAAGTTCAAATCGAACAAAAAAAAGCTCGAATATGAGGAACAGCTTAATTTAGGCTATGCTGTATTGCGTAGGGAACTCGCTGCTATTTATCACGAAGGCCGAATAGTCGATTTTCAGGCTCTCATAAAAAGCACTATTGAAACAAATGGAATATCATTAAAACAAGGATTGACTTTTAAATCGCTGTATCAAATTTTATTTATTGCGAATGAATATGCTTCCATAAACAACAATTACGCGCTTATACAACCTTTTGTTCTCAAAAGTTATCGTTTCATTAGCAGGAAAAACGATTTGACAGATAGACATTTATACTATCATATTTACATCTTATATTTTATAGCTAATTTCTATTTTAGAAATGGCCAGTTTACTGAATCTTTGGGTTATCTCGATTTGATGTTTACAGAACTTCAGAAACAATCTGGCAAATATTATCAGCGTTTCTGCCTTCGCTATTTTTTATTGTTAGCTTTCAATGAAAATTATCTTGGACGTTCGCATAAAGCAATAGAAATTGCCGAAAAAGCACTTTCTTCCAACAAAAAAGCAGATCCAAACGATAGCAATGACATTAGGCTTATGCTTATCGTTTTTTACATACAGCAAAATACTGGACGCATTGCCGTAAAAGAAATGACAAAATTAAATCATACAGACAACTGGTACGAAAAAAAGATGGGAATGGACTGGACAATAAAAAAATGTCTTGTCGAAATTCTTTTGCATGCACAGCAAGAAAACACAGAGCTAGCTTTGTCTAGAATAAAAAGTTTTAAACGACGGTATAAAAAATATCTTTTAACGGTAGACGAAGAACGTGTTGTTCAATATCTTCTGTTTGCAGAACAATATGTGATGAAACCCGAAATTATACAAACTCAAAAGTTCCAAGAAGAAATAGAAGATTTTATAATTTTAGCACAAAACGGACCTAAAGATATTTTTATTATGAGTTTCTTATCTTGGTTAGTTGCAAAAGTGAGGAGAAAAACGATCTATGAAACAACTCTAAATCTCCTAGCAACCTATTTTCCTAGCACGCATTCTTCATAACTCTCATCTATTTTTTTTCTATATTTGACACTTGCATCAGTTTGATTTTTTTGATTGTAAAAGATTAAAAAATAAAACACTTTGCTAATATTTAATCCATCTTTTTTACGTTAAATAGTTATATTTTTCAACTCAAATAATTGCCTCAAATCAAATTATAAAAACCTAAATCTTAAAAATGAAAAAACAACTAATAACTTTTTTATTTGTATTTGCTGTTCTAGATATGTTCGGACAAGTACCTGCAGCTGCAAAACCAGATAAAACTGTTTCCAACACTAAAGCAGAAACAGTCGTTAATAAATCACTTCGTCCGCTTAAAAAAGTTTCTTTAGATGAAGCGTCAATCTTAATTTATGATTATGATGGTTCCCTTTTTTCATACGATTTAGAATCTGAATCAATCGTCTGGACTGTAAAAGCTGCCGATTCTTTTACTGAAATGTGTGCCAATAAAGTAACAATAGCTGATGGTGTTGTATATGTTCCATTTATAAATGGTGAAATTCTCGCAGTAGACAATCAAACTGGAGATATTTTCTGGAAATCGAGATTAGGAAATGTTACCGATCAGATTGTTTTAAAAGATCAAACTCCGGTTATACAAAATGGGAAATTGTATATAACGGCTCAAAATCAGAATCAAAGCAGTAATTTATATGCACTTAATATAAAAGACGGAAGTTTAGCATGGAGCTACAAATTCGAAACCCCAACGAACGACATTCCGCCCTTATTTTTTGGCAACAAAATTTTCACGCAAAGCGGAATGAATGTTTATAGTTTTGATGCAAATACAGGAAAAGTCCTTAATCAAAAAACCTTTGAGGAAGTAATGAGCGGACAACCTATAACTGATGGCGAAAATGTATTTATTACAAGTGAAAAAAATTCGCTTTTTGCTTTAAGCCCTCAACTTGATATTGTATGGCAATTTAAATTTGATGAAAATCAATACAATAGCAAGGAACGCATAGTTAGTAAAGACAAAAACATCTATTTTGCAGCGCAAGGTTCAACATCTACTTCTATCTATGCTGTAGATTCAAAAACAGGAACTCAGCTATGGAAAACTGATATTAATGGCGACAATATCGAATACATTACAAGAGAAAACGACAATCTTTGGGGATATACCCGTAAGAAGAAACTTTTTGAATTGGATTTATCAAATGGTGAAATCGCATATGAGTTAAAATTGACAACTTTGCCTGTTTCAAATATTGAATTTCCAAATGATGACAACTTATTGTATTACTATTGTGATGCAGGTTTAATTCAGTTTGATTTAAAGGAAAAAGACGAAAACGTATACTATATGCGAACTTCTCTAAAAGAAGATATTTATAGCGCTTATTTAAAAATAATCAGATAACAAAAAAGACCATTTTTTCAAATGGTCTTTTTTAAATTTCATGTTTTGAGAAAAATTATGCTCTAAACAAAGCATATTTATTGTGATTGTACAAAACTTTATCGTAAGGAACATAAAGCGAAACGATTTTCTCAGTTGATTCGTTGAAATTGATTCCGT
Source organism: Flavobacterium sp. SH_e (assembly GCF_025717045.1). Classification (GTDB taxonomy): domain Bacteria; phylum Bacteroidota; class Bacteroidia; order Flavobacteriales; family Flavobacteriaceae; genus Flavobacterium. Next base: position 1,194,554 of record NZ_JAOVZN010000006.1, on the reverse strand, counting down.
TATGTTTTCTGAACAAGTAAATTTCTTTTAAACAATTAGAAAGACTTTGGTGAATTTCACTTGTAAAAGTTGGTAATTTTTTATCGCCAACCAAAAGATCAATTTGATAATTTGAACTACTTTTTGATAAATTATTACCAATAATTCTGATGGTAAAAGTTGTTGGCTTTCCGTATTGTTCACCTTGATATTGTAGTGTCATAATTTCTGCTTATTAAGTGATTAGTAATAGGCGCTGATAACTCAGCTTTTGCTTTTTAAACGGATATTAAAGTTATAAAATTTTTAGGCAAACATAACAAAATAAAGTCTAAATTAAATGTTATTTTTTGTGAAACGAAAGGTCTAGAAACCAGAAAACCGTAACGAATTACGGTTTTGGCAATTAACTAAATATATTTAATCAACTTGTTTAACGAGTGTAAAATTCATTCATAAGCATCGATTAATTTTGGGTAAACTATTGTAATTTATTTTCTTGGTTTATTTCTAATAAAAACGGATTTCCATTTTCGTCTATCATTGTCATATTCAATGCATCTAACCATGCTATTTTCTTTGAGACTTCTCCTGTAAATTTATTGTATGAAAGGTTCAATTCGGACAGATTTACAAGTTTTTCAATTGTTTTCGGAACTCCGCCATTAAAATTATTATCAAATAAGCTTAAATTCTCCAAAGCTGTAAAGTTACTTATTTCTTCTGTCAAACTTCCACAGAACTTATTATTGTTCAACAAAAGCACTTTTAGACTTGAAATCTTATAAATCGAAACAGGCAATTTTCCTTGAATTTCATTATTGAAAACGGCTAAGATTTCCAACTGATTTAATTTTCCAATTTCTGAAGGAAGTTGTCCTGAAATTTTATTGTCAAAAAGCTCCAAATCTTTCAATTTACTCAATTGACAAATGGAAGCTGGAATTGTTCCTGACAATCTGTTATCTGAAATATTAAGCGTTTCTAATTCTTTTAAATTAAAAACAGAAGAAGATAAATTCCCTTCAATTTTATTCTTTTCAAGATTTACGGTTTCTAAATTAACAAGACCAAAAAAGGCTTCAGGCAATTTTCCATGTAAGTTATTGTTGGACAAATTCAACGCAACGACTTTTCCATTTTCAGATCGAACACCATACCAGGTTGAAACAGACAAACTTAAATCCCATTTCTTTTTCCACTGAGATCCATTTGTTGCATGATACAATTGTATGAGCGCCTCTTTTTCTTTGTCCGAAACAGTATCTGCCAGCACACTCAGCGAAAACAGAAATGTATAAAGAAAAATAACTAAAACTTTCATAATCGATTTTGCAACTTAATCTGTCGTCTAAATTATACATTTCGCAGATAAAATGCACTATATCTAGGCAAAGTGTTGATAAAAATTTATATTGAAAGATTTATACTACTTTTAATATTTCTAAATTCTATTTTATTTTTGATTACATTTGATCAACTAATTCTAAAAACCTCATATTATGGAAATTAACTTCGCTGCATTGTTTCTTGCCGCAATTGTAACATTGGTAACTGGCTTTATTTGGTACAACCCAAAAGTATTCGGGACGATCTGGATGAGAGAAAACAATTTTACTCAAGAAGAGTTACGAAAAGGAAACATGCTTAAAATCTTCGGATTAACGTACATTTTTTCTTTAATGATTACAATGACTTTAATGTCGTTGACTATTCATCAATCTGGCGCAATCGGAATGGTTGGCGGACCGCCTTTGATGGAAAGCGCTAAACCTTCTTTTGCAGCTTTTATGGCAGATTACGGAATGGCTTATAGAACTTTTAAACACGGAGCACTTCATGGATTTATGTCTGGATTATTTTTCGCATTTCCAATTATCGGTATCAATGGTTTGTTCGAAAGAAAATCTTGGAAATATATCTTTGTACATAGCGGCTATTGGATGTTAACCCTAACTCTTATGGGCGGAATCATCTGCGGATTCGCTTAATAAAATTCATATAAAAACCCGTTTGAAAACTAAATTTCAGACGGGTTTTCTTAATAATAACTTAAACCCCATTAGTTATTATAAATATTATCTAATTTTGAAGAAATTAGCTGACACTTTTGAATACAACTTATTCTTTCCAGATTTACAAAAGCGCTTCATTACTGCCCTTAGAATGGAACTCGCTGGCAACAAATAACATTTTTTTGACACGAGAATATCTCGAAGTGCTGGAAAACTCTTGTCCAGTAAATATGACTTGTCATTTTATTGGCCTTTTTGAAGAAGAAAAACTAATTGGGATTGTTTTGACACAATTCTTATTTGCTGAGAAACTTGAATCTTTCGGGGAGCGTGATAAATGCTTAAAAACTTCTGTCCGTAATTTTGCTTTAAAGAATTTTGCTTCGCATGTTTTGTTTATTGGAAATAATATGCTTACAGGACAAAATGCATTTATTTTTGATAAAAACGTCAAAGAATCTAAAGCTGTTAAAATACTTCATAAAGCTATTAATCAGCTAAAAAAGGACTTAAAAGAAAACGGAAAGAAAGTACATATAACCAGCATTAAAGATTTTACGGCCAAAGAAATAGAACCTCTTCAAGCTGAATTTAAAAACAATTATACGTTTTCGACCCAGCCAAATATGATTTTTGAAATCAATAAAAACTGGAAATCAGAACAAGATTATATCGATGCTTTATCTAAAAAATATCGGGATCAATACAAACGTGCACGTAAAAAATCGGAAGGAATTGTAAAACAACAAATGTCACTTTCTGACATTAAACAATATGAAGATGTGATTTACGACTTGTATTTTCATGTTGCAAAAAATGCTCCTTTCAATACTTTTTTTCTAGCTCGAAATCATTTTAGCTTTTTTAAAGAAATAATGGGAGAAAACTTTCTTCTTTATGGCTATTTCTTAGACGAAAAATTAATTGGCTTCAATACTTTAATCAAAAATGGCGATGTCATGGACACGTATTTTCTTGGTTACGATGAAAGTGTTCAACGCGAAAAAATGCTGTATTTAAATATGCTTTACGATATGATTGCTTATTCTATAAAGAAAGGTTTCAAAGAAATTGTTTTTGCCAGAACAGCTCTTGAAATTAAAAGTTCGGTTGGAGCAAAACCAATTAAAATGTATGGTTTAATCACGCATAGCAATGCTTTAATTAATCATAACATTTCGAGATTTTTCAATTATTTGGAACCAAAAACGGAATGGCAGGAACGAAATCCGTTTAAATAAAAAATGTATCGCTCCGCTGGGGCTTTTTGTTTTATTGCTAATTTTCTACAAATATTTCGTTCTTCCAGAGCTAAAAAAGCTCAACCATGGATATTATTTAATACTAATATTTCTTCAATAAAATATCAATCCCAATCACGGTACAGCAATTTTCATTTGTTTATGCAAAATATCGATTTCCAAAGAAGTCTGCGCCCCGCAATATTCTCCATCAATTTGAAAATTAACGGGATAATCCGTTTTTATTTCAGCTTTATCTGTCGAAATAATCACAATATCATCTGAATCAATTGGCATATTTCCTGTGATAATTTTTCCAATTAAAAGCAAATCAAGGCTTTTTAAAATTACTAATTCAAACTTTCCATCATTCATAGAACCATTTGGATTTATGATTACGCCTGTTCCATATTTCTGCGAATTAGCAATAACGATCATTCTTGCAATATGTTCCACTGTTTTATTATTTGCTGAAATAGTAGCTACAAAAGGCTCTTCAGATTCTTTTAGCGTTGTAAAAGCCTGCAATGCATATCCCCAAAAACCACGAATATCACTTTGCTCGTAATTCTTCACCAAATTAGCATTTAATCCAAGGTCGCTTAAATGAATGCTTTTTTTTCCGTTGATGCAAATCATATCCATTTCTATATAATGGTGCAAAAAAGCTATTTTAAGGTTCTCCTCTATTCCAAGAGGAAGATTTAAGTCTACCGAAAGTCCGTTTGCAGATCCCGCAGGCAAAATCCCGATTACAACATCTTGATCTTCCATTGCCTCGGCGACCATTTTTATAGTTCCATCGCCTCCAGCAACAATAATTCGTTCTGGTAGATATTCATCGTATAAATATTGTATCGCTCTTAAATCATTCTTTCCAGTTGTTTCATAAACTTCCAAATCAAACTGATTAGTTGTTGCAAATTCTCTAACAGCATCAATCAAATCAGATTTATCCAAGTCTCCAGAAATAGGATTTACAACAAATAGAATATTCTTTTTCAAAATTTTATTTTTAAAAACAATTAAAATTAAGTAAATTACAGTTACATAAATATACATAATTAATGAAACCAATTCTACAATTATATCGAGGTTATGCAAATGAGCAAGAGTTAATTGTAATGGGGCATGTTTTAAAAAGAGAAAACAAATACAATTTTGAAAGAAGAAAATTAAGAAATGCAACTTCGATTCTCAAATTATTCAGAATAAAAACCATTAAAAATTTTGATGTTTATTTGCATTACAACAATGAAGTAATTCATACCAAAACACTCGATGATGGTTATTTTAATTTCTGCATTCCATTAGAAAAAGAAACCCATTTTGGATGGATGCCTTATGAGGTCAGTTTAAAATATAAAAACGAAACCGTAACTTGCGAAGGCAGTTTTATAAGGCCTCATAAGGGAAAACTGGGAATCATATCAGATATTGATGATACTTTTTTGATTTCCCACACGAATAATTTCTTTCGAAAACTTTATATTTTATTATTTAGAAATGTAAACGACCGAAAAGTTTTCAAAGATGTTGTGCCTCACTATCAAGCGTTAAGTTCTGCTGGAAGAGATAATGTAGAAGAAGTAAACGCTTTTTTCTACATTTCAAGCAGCGAATGGAATTTGTATCGATTTATTGCCAAATTTACCCGAATTAATAAATTGCCAAAAGCGGTTTTTCTTCTAAAAGATATCAAAAGAGGAATTACGGATTTCTTCATGAGCGGAAGAGGAAATCACGATCATAAATTCGAAAAAATAAGACATGTTGTAGAATTTTATCCGACTTTAAAATATGTTTTAATGGGTGATGATTCTCAACACGATCCAATGTTGTACGAAAGAATCTGCAAAATATTTCCTGTAACAGTAATTGCAGTTTACATTAGGCAAACTGGCAAAAATCAGAAAAAAGAAGTAATAAAGATTTTAAATAATTTAGAAAGTCTGAATGTTTCTGTGTGTTATTTTAAAGAAAGCAGTAAAGCGATTGAGCATTCTAGATCTATTGGGATTATTAAATAGATTTTGTTTCAAGTTTTAAGTTTCAGGTTTCAGGTTTTGAGCTGGATGCTTATTTTAACGCAAAGCACGCTAAGTTTTTTCTATAAGATTTTATAAAACGCAAAGTTCGCAAAGCTATTCATTGATAAAGCTTTGCGAACTTTGTACATTCTAAATGCAAACTATAAAAACTTAGCGTGCTTTGCGGTAAAATTTACTCGTCAAAGATTACAACCTGAAACTTGAAACCTGAAACCTGAAACAAAAAAATCTTAAGCATTAAAACTTTCAATCTCTTCCGAAACAACTTCCCAGTCAATTAATAATTGTTCTAAATCTTGTTTCTTTTTGTTGTAAGCAGTAAAAAATGAGGCATCTTCGATGTGCTTGTCGTAATTCGTTTCCAGCATTTTATCGTCATGCTGAATTTGTTTTTCCAATTGCTGAATCTGACTTTCAATTTTGCTCAATTTGTTTTGAAGCGCTTTTGTTTTCTTCTGATCTTCATAAGATACCTTACTAACTTCTTTCTCTTTTGGAGCTTCTTTTTTTATAACATCTTTTTTTTCCACCTCACGCATATTTTCCAAATTGCGCTGTTCTAAGAAAAAGTTGATGTCTCCTAAATATTCTTTAATTTTTTGATCTTTAAATTCGTAAACGATATTTGACATTCCTTGAAGAAAATCCCTGTCGTGAGAAACTAATAATAAAGTTCCACCGAATTTTTGAAGCGCCGCTTTTAAAACGTTTTTAGATTTAATATCTAAGTGGTTCGTAGGCTCATCCATCAGCAAGACGTTAATTGGCTGTAACAACAATTTACAAAGTGCGAGACGGTTACGTTCACCTCCAGAAAGTACTTTCACTTTTTTCTCCACATCATCTCCACGAAACAAAAACGAACCCAACATATCACGCACTTTCATACGATTTGTGTCAGTTGCCGCATCTTCCATTGTTTGAAGCAAAGTAATTTCTCCGTCTAAATATTCAGCTTGATTTTGAGCAAAATATCCTAATTGTACATTATGTCCTAATTTGATATTTCCTTGGTATTCAAATTCGTTTACAAGAGCTTTAATGAAAGTAGATTTTCCTTGTCCATTTTGTCCAACAAAAGCAATTTTACTTCCTCTTTCAACTAGTAAACTAATATCTTTAAGAATCGTTTTGTCTCCATAAGCTTTCGTTACATGTTCAGCTTCAATAACAACTTTTCCTGGTTCTTTCGAAACTGGAAACGAGATATTCATTACTGAATTGTCATCTTCGTCAACTTCGATTCTTTCTACTTTATCTAATTTTTTAATCAACGATTGCGCCATCGAAGCTTTTGAAGCTTTCGCACGGAATTTCTCGATTAATTTTTCTGTTTCTTCAATCTTTTTCTGCTGATTTTTTTGAGTAGCTAATTGCTTTTCGCGAATTTCATGACGCAGTTCTAAATATTGAGAATAGGGTTTATTGAAATCATAGGCTTTACCTAACGAAATTTCGATTGTTCTATTCGTTACATTATCCAAGAACATTTTATCGTGAGATACAATCACGACAACTCCAGGATAATTACGAAGGAAATTTTCCAACCAAATGATACTTTCGATATCTAAGTGGTTCGTAGGCTCATCCAGAAGCAATACATCGTTCGATTGCAATAATAATTTAGCTAACTCGATACGCATTCTCCATCCTCCAGAAAAAGTCTCAGTTTGATTATTAAAAACTTCTCTTTTAAAACCTAGACCTAAAAGGATTTTCTCAGTATCACCTACATAATTGTAACCTCCAAGAAGTTCAAAACGATGTGTGTAATCAGACAAATCTTCAATGATTTGCCCGTATTCTTCACTTTCATAATCGGTTCTAGTAACCAATTGATGATTGATTTCTTCCAGCTTTTTCTCTACAACTTTAATCTCTGTAAAAGCCTCATATGCTTCTTCCAAAACGGTCCTTCCTTGTTCAAAATCAATATCCTGACGCAGAAAACCCATTCTGATATCTTTCTCTTGCGAAATAACTCCTGAGTCTGGTTTAAAATCTCCTGCCAGCATTTTTAGCATTGTAGATTTACCTGCTCCGTTTTTACCAACAAGACCAACTCGGTCTCCTGCACCTAAACGAAAAGTAACTTCTTCAAATAAATATGTTCCTCCAAAAGAAACCGAAAGATTGTGTATATTAAGCATAATTTGTGACTGTTGTTACAAGAAATAAAGGTGTAAAAATGTACCTTTGATAAAATTTTTGCAAATGTTAAAAAAAGGATCGAAACTAAATAGCATTTTAACAGGAAGTTGTCCTAAATGCCAAAAAGAAAGCATGTATGAAGACAAAAACCCTCTTCATTTGAGTAAAGTTCTAAAAATGAATGATCATTGCAGCCATTGCGGATTCAAATATCAAATTGAACCTTCCTTTTTTTATGGCGCCATGTATGTAAGCTACGGGCTAAATGTTGCTGTTGGAATTGCTGCTTTTATCGTTTCTTTTGTATTTTTTGGAGCAACAATAGAGCAAGCTTTTATAGCAATTATTTTGACTTTGGTTGTTTTATTTCCTTTTGTGCTTCGTCTTTCAAGAAACTTATACATCAACATGTTTGTTTCTTATGATCCTAAGGCTGGCGAGAATTAAGACTTTTCAAGTATCTTTTATGGAATCGCTTAATATCGGCTTCACGATCTAGCGGAACATCATTTTCAATATGATCGTATAATGCTTTTGCCATTGCTGGACCAAGCATTACGCCACGGGTTCCTAATCCATTTAAGATATGAAGAGATTTATAAACTTCGTGAGTTCCAAGTAAAGGTCTTCTATCTGAAACTGTAGGTCGTACTCCGCCAAAATGCTTAATAATTTCAAAATCGCATGTAATAATTTCTTTTATACGGTCTAAAAGTTCCTGCTTTCCCTCTTCTGTTGGTGTATCTGTCTTATCGTGCCAGTTGTATGTAGCTCCAACTTTAAATAAATCTTCGCCAAGAGGCAGAATAAATACACTGGTATTTACAATTACATCCAAATTTAAATCTGGAGCTTTTATTATAAACAATTCTCCTTTTGTACCGTCAAGCGGAAGATAATTGAAAAAAGGATTTGTATGCATTCCGAAACCTTCTGCAAAAATGATATGACGTGCTTGAATGTTTTTATATTGAATTCCAGAATCTAAAAATTCAATAAGAGCACTGTCAAAAGATTCTTCAAGCAATAAATCATTCTGAAGTAAATATTTCCAATAAGTGTCAAGAAGCAAAGCAGTGTTTACATATCCAGTATGCAAGACTTCTCCGTAATCATAAGGAGAATCAATACTTTTATATTTTTGGGTAATTAATTTGGTTGACAAAAAAGGAGCTAAGTTTATTTTGTCAGAAGCTGCAAACCAGTTATTTTGTTCTTCAATTGAAAAGAACTTTCTCAAAACTGGCATTTTAAAATTGACTTTCTCTTTCAATTTATCCTCAATTTGATTGTAAAAATCATTCATTAAAACCAATTGTTCTTGTGCTTTCCAAACTTCACTAAAGCGTTTTAAAATGACAGGATTATACAGACCGCCAGCAACTCTAGAAGAATGCTGCGATTTATTATCAACAAGTAAAATAGTTTTATTGTTCTTAAGGGCAACTTCAGCGAAAGAAATTCCAGCCAAACCAGATCCGACGATTAAATAATCAAGCATTGTGCAGTGTATAGATAAAATAAAAAAACTCTTACTACAAAGGTAGCAAGAGTTTTTCTTATAATATAGTTTGTGAACTTAGTAATTCCACATATCTTCTTCAAAATTACGAATCTTCTCTTTTACTCTTTCAGATTCTAACAACTGATTCTGAGCGTTGTCTTTCATATAATCTTTAATGTCACGATCACCATACATATTTTCTTCTCTATAAATAATCGCATTAAATCTTCTCGAATTTAAAATCTGGTCAAATGAAATAGGAAGTGCCGAGTTTTGATCGTTGAAAGCTTTTGCCTCGTGCAAAACTTCACGCGCATTGGGAAAGAAGACCCAAAATAATTCGATATAATCTTTCTCATCACTATTCATCGTATAGACATCTGGGGTTACAGGGCATATTCCCAGCAAACGATATTTCAATTCACTTTGTCTCTTATCAAAATACCAGTATCCTTTAATTTTATACTGACTTACATCAGCAGCTGTAAGATCTTGCTTTAAAATATATTCAGCCGGAACTGTTCTTTTTGGCCCAACCGTTTCTTCAACGTAGTTTACTTTTTTATTTTTACCACTACCAGTAACTACTTTCTTTTTAACGACGCGCGATCTATAATCGTCCGGATATTGATTGATAAGTTCTCGACCACCATCTGTTGTATCAACACGAGATAATGCTCCTTCTATATCTTTCAAAGATTTTTTGGTATTAAAATAACTATCCGCATACACTTCAGTTATTCTACCATTTTTTATCCCCTTAGTTAAGACATCATAAAGAGAACGCCTATCCGCACCAATGTTTGCAGTGTCTACGGGAAAATACAATGGAAAATTAATTTTCTCATTCAGGTCAATAATTTCCCAAACTGTTTTTCCCATTAAAATATCGCGATCATCTACATAACCATAAGCTAATGGCTTATCATTATCAGATATCATCTGAGCGGGTGTCTTCATGCCAATTTGGTCAGCAGTTTTGGCATTAAGTAAATTAGACTGTGCATTAGAAGCAAAGCTTGAAGCAACAGTAACAATAACAACTAAAAAATTTCTTACTTTCATCATGATAACTTTTACAAGACATTAAACGAAATTTTATTAAAAATATTGTTTTATTTTTCTTACATAAATAAAATTATTTTACTTGCCGTAGTTATACTTGCAAAAGCCGCGATCTAATTCTGTTTTATCCACATAAAAAAAACTCTCACTACAAAGGTAGTAAGAGTTTTTAAAATATTTTGTTATGTATCAACTTAGTAGTTCCACATATCTTGTTCGAAATTGCGAATTTTTTCTTTCACTCTTTCAGATTCTAACAACTGATTTTGAGCGTTGTCTTTCATATAGTCGCTAATTGCTCTATCTCCATAAAGGTTTTCCTCTTTGTAAACAACAGCATTAAAACGTCTAGAATTTAAAATCTGATCAAATGAAATTGGAAGAGCTGAGTTGTTATCATTGAAAGCTTTTGCTTCATGCAATGCTTCTCTAGAATTTGGGAAGAATACCCAAAACAATTCAATATAATCCTTTTCATCACTATTCATTGTATAAACGTCAGGAGTTACAGGACAAATTCCCAGTAAACGATATTTCAATTCACTTTGACGTTTGTCAAAATACCAGTATCCTTTAATTTTATACTGAGTAACATCTGCAGCCGTAAGGTCTTGTTTTAAGATATATTCAGCAGGAACTGTTCTTGATGGCCCAACTGTTTCTTCAACATAATTAACCTTTTTGTTTTTACCGCTACCAGTAACTACTTTTTTCTTCACAACACGTGATTTGTAGTCGTCTGGATATTGGTTGATTAACTCTCTACCAGCATCTGTTGTATCAATACGAGATAATGATCCTTCGATGTCTTTCATAGATTTTTTAGTATTGAAATAACTATCAGTATATACTTCAGTTACTTTTCCACTTTTAATAGCCTTAGTAAGAACGTCATATAAAGAACGTCTATTAGGTCCAATATTGGCTGTATCTACTGGAAAATATAATGGAAAATTAATCTTTTCATTTAAATCAATGATCTCCCATGTAGTTTTTCCCATCAAAATATCTCTATCATCTACATACCCGTAAGCCAATGGCTTATCATTATCAGATATTAATTGAGCAGGAGTTTTAAGTCCGATCTGAGCAGGAGTTTTTGCATTCAGCAAATTAGATTGCGCATTAGAAGCAAATCCTCCAGCAATAGAGATAATAGCTATTAAAAAATTTCTTACTTTCATCGTGGTATCGTTATAAGATATTGAATGTAGTTTACACTACCTTTATTATTGTATTTCGTAAATTACTGGAGCAGTTCTTGGCAATAAATAACTACCAGCTCCAACAAGTTTAGTTTTAATTTCAGAAATAGTAACTTGGTCTCCTTTACCTGCTCTTGAAAGTACTTGTTTACATTGTGCATTCATTTTGTTTCCTGTAACAACAACTGTAGGCTGTCCAGCAATTTTCATATTGAATCCAACAACATCTAAACCAACTTCAAAATCAAAATCAAGAAGTTTAGCACCAATAGTAGCAATCTCTAAGTTAGATTTAGGACCTTTAACAACTCCCATTTCTCCTCTGATTGTTCCTGTTGGACCAGGAATACCTTTAATTCTAAATGTTTTCTTATCAGTTACTTTATCACCGTTTGGCAATGTACCAGTTACAGAAATTGTAGTTTCAGTACCTTGACCTGGGCTCATGTTATATTTTCCTGGTTTTCCAGCAGAAGCTAAACCTGGGGCACTAGCAACAATTTTGTTAGCATCAACACCAGCGAATGAAACAGAGATTGGGTTAACAACACCTCTATAAACAACATTCATTTTGTCTGCTGAAATTGTAGCAGCGTTTGGTCTTGGAACAACAACATATTTTCCAGAGAATTTCAAAGGAATATTTTTACCATCTTCTAAGAAAGTAAATTGTCCGTTGATATCCTGTTCTCCAACTCCACCAGCAGTTAAAGAGATAACAGCTTGTCCGTTAACGATTTGTCCTGGACCTTGGAATGAAGTAGGTGTAGTGTTTTCATCATAACGACCTAAAACAACTTTACCTGTAACTTTTTCACCTTGAAAATAAGCGTTTTTATCTAAAACAACAATCGCTTGATAGTTGCTATAAGAAGCAGCAGCAACCGCAGCTTTTCCTAAAGCACTGTTATAAACGTCTGTTTCTGCTTTTTTAACGTCATTTTGCCAAGCTGAAAGTTTTGCAGCTGATGCAATTGCAGGGAACCCTTTAAAGTGGTAAGCTAAGTATTTTTCTTTTATACCTTCTTTGTTTTTCACGTCAGAAACATCAAATTTCTTTTCAATCTCTGCGATAATTGGACCATATTTTTTATCAGTTAAAGCAGCTTTCATGTCCGCTTTATATTTTTCGATTTTAGCGATAATTTCGTTACCTTTTTTAGTGTAACCGTCTCCTGTGAACCAGTCGTCGATATTATCACCTCTATCCATTGCCTCATAAGGTAATTTTCCAGTTTCTTTTTCAACTTCGAAACCTTTGATAGATTGAGCTTTTAAGCTTCCGATATAATCATAAAATTCTTTAGAAATAGTTTCAACTTTGTGAGCAGTAACTGCAGCAATAGCGAATTCTCCTTTTGCTTCAGCAGCTTTCTGATCTAATGATTGAAGCAAAGAAGTATTTGTTGTTACTGATGAAGTATTTGCAGCTTCGAACTTTTCATTCATCAAACCAAAAGCAGAAATAACTTCTTTTGATACGTTCATTGCTAACATTGCGATGAAAACCAGATACATCAGGTTGATCATCTTCTGTCTAGGGGTTAATTTTCCTCCTGCCATTTTTTTCTAATTAGTCTTTATTAATAAAATTTAATATTTAGTTAAAAACTAATTATCCTTTGTTACTCATTGCAGAAAGCATACCACCGTAAACACTGTTTAAAGAAGCGATGTTTGCAGTCATAGAAGCCATTTGCTCTTTTAATTTAGAAGCGTTTTCAGCAATTTCTTTGTTAGCTTCAGCGTTTCTAGAAGCGCTTTCTAACTGTACTTTATATAAACTGTTTAATGATTCCATTTGAGCAGCAGCCAATGATAATTCTTCACCATATTTTTTAGTAGAAGCGATAGAATCAACTGTTGGAGCAATTCCTTTAGCAGCAGATTCGAAGTTTTTGATGCTGTTTCCTAAACTTGACATTAATTCACCGTCAATTTTAGCTTCTTTTAATAATGAATCAAGTTTTTGAGATAATAATCCTTGTGCATCAGTTGGAGTTTCAGATTTAGCTTTTTTCTCTCTTGCTTGTCCATTAGCTAATTCTGGGTAAACTAAAGTCCAATCTAATTCGTCTTCAACTGGTTCGAAAGCAGAAAGCGCAAAAATTAACGCTTCAGTTAATAATCCTACTGAAAGCATAACTGTTCCTGTTAATGGCCCAATCTCAAAGTGAGTAATTTTGAATAAAGCTCCAACGATTACCACTGCCGCTCCCATACCATAAGCGAAATTCATTGCTTTTTTACTTAATAATGCCATAATACTTTTTTTTTAGGTTTTAAAATAGATTTGTTGGATATTGATAAAATTATAAATTACTTTTTTCTGTTTCCGGTAACTTGCGTTCCCATGTAATCTTGTACAGTTCTGAATCCGATGTAGCTTCTAGCTGAATCAGCATATTCGTGGTCACGAGTACTTACCTGTAGGAAATAAGCAACGTCTTTCCAAGAACCTCCACGAACAACTTTTCTTTGATTTTTACCATCAATTACGTTTGGATTCATTGTTGATACATATTCGTAAGCGTTTGGATTGTAAGCTGAATCTGTCCACTCTGAAACGTTTCCTGCCATGTTGTATAATCCGTAACCATTTACGTCATATGATTTTGCTTCAACTGTATATAAAGCTTCATCAGCAGCATAATCTCCTCTACTTGGTTTAAAGTTTGCTAAGAAACAACCTCTATCGCTTTTAGTATAAGGACCTCCCCAAGGGTAAGTAGCAGACTCCAGACCTCCTCTAGCAGCGTACTCCCACTCTGCCTCAGTTGGCAATCTGAAAGAGTTTACAAGATCACGCCCTTTTTTCTTAGATTTAATATAACTGTTTTTGTTTAAAGTTCTCCAAGCACAGAATGCTTTAGCTTGTTTCCAAGTTACACCAACTACAGGATAATCTCCATAAGCTTTGTGCCAAAAATAATCATTGTGCATTGGCTCATTATATGAATAAGCGAAATCTTTAATCCAAACTGCTGTATCAGGATAAACATTTACCTGCTCAGTTTTTACGAAGTCACTTCTTTTTCCAACTTTTGCTTTTGCAGCAGCTTGAATATCCATCCAAGAATAACGGAATTTCAATTTATTTACATCAATTGTTCTTAAACCATTGTACGATTCTTCAATTGGCAAATACATAGAATCCATTACTTCAGCGTAATACTCATCTGGATATGCTTTTGTATCTTTAATCAACTTAACTTTTCTGTTTAGTTTTCTTCCAGCATATGGATCATCTTTTGTACCAACACTATAATAGTTATCGTACATATATTTATCATAAGCTGTCATTTTTTCTGGATCAGAATCATTAAAAGCGTAATCAGCAATGCTTCCGCCTTTGCTTCCTTTACCATCAGTAGCCTTCTGTCCTGTCTCGTCAGCTAAGATTGCTAAACGAACTCTCATTGTAGAATCTTTTACCCATTCTACAAATTGGCGATACTCACTATTTGTGATTTCTGTTTCATCCATGTAAAATGAACGAACAGTTACGGTTTTAGTAGGAGCATCTTCCACATTAGCTAAATCTGCATCAGATTTACCCATGATAAAAGATCCACCCGGAACTAATGTCATTCCATAAGGCTTCTCAGGATGCCATTTCCCTCCTGTAACACCGACTAATTCACCTTTGTCACCAGACTTACCACAGCCGATTACTAGTGTTAACATTGCTGCAAATGCAATAAACTTCTTCATATAAATTTGGGATTATCTATTCATTATTAAAAGTCCGTAAACGTATTTATTATTTATCTAAAAAACAATACTACTTGCGAATTTATTTTACCGTTCAAAAATAATGTTAAATAAAATAAAAAAAAAATATTTCATCGATAAACTGTTTTAAAAAATCGATGTAGAACGTTAATTTTTATATTTTATACTCTTTTTCTTACTAAACTATTTTAACCTTTTTTTACAAATTTTAAAAAGTTAAGATTTCACTTATCTTTTTATCTCACAAAGCATTTTTTCTTTGCGCTTTCCACCATCTTTCTGGCAATTCTTGATTGCAAGCCGACAAATATTCGTCGTATGAACAGGGTAATAACGTATTTCTTTTTAATTTATTGCTGCCGTTTGATTCAAATGGAATTTCGATCCACCAGCGATCTGTTTTATCACTTTTATAAAATATTAATTCTTCTTCATCTAGCGGAACTATATACTTTAAATAATTTGCTCGGCTTCCAAATGGATATTCTTTCGAGCGATAATGATAGCCTTCTATAAAATACCATACAATTTGAGAAATAATAACCGACTCAGCCATTGTACTGTTGTGATTAAACACTCCAAAAGCAGAAACTTTATCACTAATTCCGGCATATCTTGCTAAAGCGCAAATCTCTTTTCCATTAAATCCATTAGGTTCAAACGTAACTGTATTTGCTGAAGCCGAAGATTTTACTGAGTTTAAATCGATACTCACCAAATCTGCATCTCTAAAAACAGGCTCGGCTAAAGTGATTTTATTTGAAATTTCTCCCAGACGATAAGCATCAAAAAAAAGTTTTTCGATCAAATCGATTTCTTCCTGCGAATTATAATAGGTCTGATATCCTATATTACAGTAATTAAAAAGATTGTTTGGTTCGTCAATAATAATTTTTGTCAAGTATGAATTAGCTGAAACTGACTCATTTTCTTTTCCAAAATCAAATTTATTATCAACAGCAACTAGATTTACCATTTGCTCTAAATCATCATAAGCACGATATAAAGCATAAGTCAAATCCTGCGAACCCCCTAGGACTATAGGAATGATTTTATTCTTAATTAATGCAGCCGTAACTTTCTTTAATGCAAAATAAGTATCTTCTACAGAATCTCCTGCAAGTATATCTCCTAAGTCTGCAATTGAAGCATCCCAGTTGCCTGGAAACATACTATATAGCTTTTTACGAACAGCAGTAAGATTAACTTCATTAATCATATTGATGTTTGTACGATCTTCTAAAACACCAATTATAGCGATATTAATTTGCTCAATATCAGGAAACTGATCTTGTGTATGAAAGACAATTTTGCTTCCAAGCTCTTGCGAAGACAGCGAACTGACAAATTTCACAATTGTATCGTTAACTGGTTCTAGAAAATCAAATTCCATCTATACTTATTTCTTTTTAGCAGCTGTTTTTTTAGCTGGCGCTTTTTTGGTTGTCGTTGTCTTTTTTGCTGCAGTTTTCTTTGCAGGTGTTTTTGCCTCAATCATTCCTTGAACTTGGCTTAATGTCAATTTTGTAGCATCAACATCTTTTCCTAATTCAATTTTGATTTTACCTTTCAGAATTACAGAACGCCCCCATCGAGCTTTTTCTACTACAATTCCTTCTTCTTCCCAATTATGAATAACTTTATCAATGTTTTTCTGAAGTTTCTCTTCAATCAATTCTTCAACATCTGCTTGAGAAAGATTATCAAAATTGTATTTCTTGTTTACATTCACAAAAAGTCCATTCCATTTAATGAATGGTCCAAAACGTCCCACTCCTTTTTGAACTGCTTCACCTTTATAAACTGCAATTGGCGCATCAGCTAGTGCTTTTTCGTCAATTAATTCTTGAGCTCTTTCTTTAGAAACATTTAGCGGATCTTCTCCTCTTGGCAATGAAATAAAAACGCTTCCGTGACGAACATAAGGACCGTAACGACCATTATTTACTTCAACTTCTTCTCCTTTATATTCACCTAAACTTTTTGGAAGCAAGAATAAATTCAAAGCTTCTTCAAGTGTAATGTTTCCTATATTTTGATCCGCCATTAAGCTGGCAAACTTTTTATCCTCATCATCTGCTTCTCCAATCTGAGCCATTGGCCCAAATTTTCCTAAGCGAACAGAAACTTGTCTTCCGTCAGCATCTTTTCCTAAAATTCTTTCACCACTTTCGCGTTCAGCATTTGCCTCAACTTCTTTTACATTTGGGTGGAATTGATTGTAGAAATCCTGCATCATTTTTGCCCAGTCGATATTTCCTTCGGCAATTTCGTCAAAGTCTTGCTCTACTTTTGCAGTGAAATTATAATCTAAAATGTTTCCGAAATTCTTCACCAAGAAATCAGTAACAATAGTTCCAATATCTGTAGGAACTAATTTTCCTTTATCAGAACCTGTATTTTCTTTTAGAAGTTTTTCTCCTACTTTATTATTTTGTAAAGTAAGCTGTGTATAATTACGTTCTACACCTTCAAGCGTTCCTTTTTCAACATAATTTCTATTGATAATTGTTGAAATAGTTGGCGCATAAGTAGAAGGACGTCCAATTCCAAGTTCTTCTAGTTTTTTAACTAAAGATGCCTCAGTATAACGTGCTGGCGGTCTTGAATATCGTTCAGTAGCCGTAATATAGTTACTAGATAATTTTTCGTTAACTTTTAATGCAGGAAGCATTCCTTCTTGTTCTTCTTCATCGTCATCGTGACCTTCCAAATACACTTTTAAGAAACCTTCAAAAAGTAAAACTTCACCAGAAGCTGTAAAAACTTCGCTATGATTATCTGCTTCAATTTTTACGTTTGTTCTTTCAAGCTGTGCATCGCTCATTTGCGAAGCTAAAGTTCTTTTCCAGATCAAATCGTATAAACGAGCTTGGTCACGGTCAATATTTACTGTATGACGAGACATGTCTGTTGGACGAATTGCTTCGTGCGCCTCTTGAGCTCCTTTGTTTTTATTAGCAAAAACACGAGGTTTTGAATATTCTTTCCCGTAAGATTTGATAATTTCAGCTTCTGCAGCATCCATTGCTTCTCTAGAAAGATTTACCGAATCGGTTCTCATATAAGTAATAAGTCCCGCTTCGTATAAACGCTGTGCTAACTGCATCGTGATTCCAACTGGCAAGTATAATTTTCTTGCCGCCTCTTGTTGCAACGTAGAAGTTGTAAAAGGTGATGTTGGAGATTTTTTGGTAGGTTTAGTTTCTAAATCTGCTACCTTATATATAGAACCGATATTTTGATTTAAGAAATCTTCGGCTTCTTTTTTAGTATTGAAGTTTTTAGGCAATTTTGCTTTAAAAACTTTTCCAGCTTCATTTACAAATTCTGCAACAATAGAATAAGTTGCAACTGCATTGAAACCTTGGATTTCGCGTTCTCTTTCTACAATTAAACGAACAGAAACCGATTGTACACGACCAGCAGAAAGTCCGCCTTTTATTTTTCTCCATAAAACTGGAGACAATTCGTAACCTACCAAACGATCTAATACTCTTCTCGCCTGCTGTGCATTAACTAAATTATAATCAATTTCTCTTGGATTATCGATTGCTTTTAGAATCGCAGATTTTGTAATCTCGTGAAAAACAATTCTTTTGGTCTTTTTTGTATCTAGTTTTAATTCTTCCGCTAAGTGCCATGAAATAGCCTCTCCCTCGCGGTCCTCATCGCTTGCTAACCAAACCGTTTCGGCATTCTTAGAAAGTGATTTTAGTTTCGTTACCAAGGCTTTTTTATCCGGGGAAACTTCATATTTAGGTTTAAAACCATTCTCTACATCTACCCCTATTTCCTTTGATGGTAAGTCGGCTATGTGACCATAACTCGACTCCACCTGAAAATCACTCCCGAGGAATTTCTCGATCGTTTTCGCCTTTGCAGGTGACTCCACTATTACTAAATTCTTTGCCATTGCTCTATTTTTCTGCAACAAAAGTATTTATTTTTTTTAAATATTAACCTTACGAATGCATTTTTGAAGTATTTTGATATTATGAAACTTAAAATTGCAGATTTATCTGTAATATTCTCTATAATATATATAGGTATAACTTTTAATGATTTCTGACCGAGAAATTCCTTTATTTTAGATTGCAAATTTTAGATTTTAGATTTTTTGCGATTGCATCTAAACTTTTCTCCAATACATTTCAATTGAATAAACACCCCATAATCTACAATCTAAAATCTGCAATCTAAAATTTTTAAAACATTGTTAATTCTTTATCTGACATCTTGTCATATTCGTTTCAATTACCCTATCTTTGCACTTTGAATTTTTACAATGGAAAAGATTATTGAAGAAAGCAAACAAGGCGAAAGTCTTGTTTTGGAAAATAAACCTGAGAATACTAAAAAACTTTTTATAGAAAGTTACGGCTGTGCGATGAATTTTTCGGACAGTGAAGTCGTAGCTTCCATTTTGTCTGACGGAGGATATAACACAACTTCGGTTCTTGAAGAAGCCGATTTGGTTTTGGTGAACACTTGTTCTATTCGCGATAAAGCTGAACAGACTATTCGTAAGCGTCTTGAAAAATATAATGCTGTAAAACGTACCAATCCGAAAATGAAAGTGGGCGTTTTAGGCTGTATGGCCGAGCGTTTGAAAAGTCAGTTTTTGGAAGAAGAAAAAATAGTTGATCTTGTTGTTGGTCCAGATGCTTATAAAGATCTTCCAAATTTATTGGCGGAAGTTGAAGAAGGACGCGACGCCATTAATGTAATCTTATCAAAAGAAGAAACTTACGGAGATATTTCTCCTGTTCGTTTAATGAGTAACGGAATTACTGCTTTGGTTTCCATCACTCGCGGATGCGATAATATGTGTACGTTCTGTGTTGTGCCTTTTACACGCGGTCGTGAACGTAGCCGTGAACCACAGAGTATTATGACTGAAATTCAGGATTTATGGAGCAAAGGCTATAAAGAGGTTACGCTTTTGGGACAAAACGTTGACAGTTACCTTTGGTATGGCGGCGGTTTGAAAAAAGATTTTGTAAATGCTTCTGAAATGCAAAAAGCAACTGCTGTTGATTTCGATCAATTGCTTGAAATGGTGGCTACTGGTTTTCCTAAAATGCGTATTCGATTTTCTACTTCAAATCCGCAGGATATGCACGAAAGCATTTTGCACGTTATTGCGAAATATCCAAATATCTGTAAACATATTCACTTGCCCGTTCAATCTGGAAGCAATAGAATTTTAAAAGAAATGAATCGTCTGCACACTCGTGAAGAATATATGGCTTTGATTGATAAAATTAGAGCAATTGTTCCAGATGCTTCGATTTCGCAAGATATGATTGCTGGTTTTCCAACAGAAACGGAAGAGGATCATCAAGATACTTTAAGTTTAATGGAATATGTAAAATATAATTTCGGTTATATGTATTCGTATTCTGAACGTCCTGGAACTTTGGCTGGAAGAAAAATGAAAGATGATGTCGAAGAAGAAACTAAAGCCCGAAGATTACAGGAAATTGTCGATTTACAGCAAAAACATGCTTGGCTTAGAAGCGAGGAATTTGTTGGAAAAACAGTTGAAGTTTTAGTAGAAAAAGTTTCGAAGAAATCTAAAGATGAATTTTCTGGAAGAAACTCTCAAAGTATTACGGTTGTTTTCCCAAAAGAGAATTACAAAATTGGAGATTTCGTAAACGTAAAAATCACAAGCTGTACTAGTGGAACTTTAAAGGGTGAAGCGGTTGGTTTGAGTGAGATGAATTAAAATTGTTTGAAGTTTCAGGTTTCAAGTTTCAGGTTATTTCTGTAACTTCAAACTTGGAACAAAATTATAAGCCAAATTTTAAAGTTTAGGGGCAAAGTTGTAAAACTTGAAACCTAAAACAATTAAAAACTTGAAACAAAACACAAATGGAAACAGTTCAAGCAATAAAACAGCGATTTGAGATCATTGGTAATGATCCGAAATTAAATCGTGCCATTGAAAAAGCCATTCAGGTTGCTCCAACTGATATTTCGGTTATGGTAACTGGGGAAAGTGGTGTTGGTAAAGAAAATATTCCTAGAATTATACATTCGCTTTCACACAGAAAGCATGGTAAATATATTGCCGTAAACTGTGGCGCAATTCCAGAAGGAACAATTGACAGTGAACTTTTTGGACACGAAAAAGGGGCTTTTACAGGTGCAACAAGCACACGTGAAGGATATTTTGAAGTGGCAGACGGCGGAACAATCTTCTTAGATGAAGTTGGTGAATTACCACTAACAACTCAAGTAAGATTGCTTCGTGTTTTGGAAAATGGTGAATTTATAAAAGTAGGTTCGTCTCAAGTTCAGAAAACGAATGTTCGTATCGTTGCAGCAACAAACGTAAACTTATTCAATGCAATCGAAAAAGGTAAATTCCGTGAAGATTTGTACTATCGTTTAAGTACAGTCGAAATCACATTACCGCCTTTACGCGAAAGAAATGATGATATTCATTTGTTGTTCAGAAAATTTGTGGCCGATTTTGCTCATAAATATAAAATGCCTCCTTTAAGACTGGACGATGATGCTGTTCAGCTTTTGCAAAAGTTTAGATGGAGCGGAAATATACG
This sequence comes from Flavobacterium sp. SH_e, assembly GCF_025717045.1. Taxonomy (GTDB): domain Bacteria; phylum Bacteroidota; class Bacteroidia; order Flavobacteriales; family Flavobacteriaceae; genus Flavobacterium. The sequence goes on along the minus strand of NZ_JAOVZN010000006.1, from coordinate 1,173,036 downwards.
TCAATTGCGAAATGTGGCGGAACAGATTTCTGTTTTAGAAACTAATAGAGATATTACTTTAGCAACTTTACAATCGTATTTGCCTGCTGAAGGAAGCAATTTACCTTCTGTTATAAACGACAGCAAAAAAGAAAGCGATTTCAGTACTGAAAGAGATATTCTTTACAAAGTGCTTTTTGATATGAGAAGCGATTTGAACGATTTGAAAAAACTGACTTTGGAATTGATGAAAAACGGTACTTCTAAAGTTCAAGATATTAATCCGAATTTGATTCAGAAAATATACGGAAATCAGCAAAACGATAGCGAAATTGATTTTGAAGAAGAACCAAGAACAGCTGTTATGACAACTCCTGCGGTTCGTGAAGAAAATTATCAAATGCAAGACGATAACTATTTATTTGCCGAAACCATTGAGGAAGAAGAAATTTTACGTTTAGAACAAAAAGAAATCGAAATGATCAAAAAATCATTAGAAAAAAACAAAGGAAAACGTAAAGCTGCGGCAGATGAATTAGGTATTTCTGAAAGAACTTTATACCGCAAAATCAAACAATTCGATTTATAAAAATAATTAAATTACAATTTTTAAATTCTAGATTCCAATCCCTATATTTGGCCAGATTTGGGATTTTAAAACCATTGGAATTTTTCCAACAAACATTATGAAAAAAATATATTCTCTTTTCGCATTCTTAAGTCTTTTCATGTTGAGTGGCTGTGGATTTTACAACTTTACGGGAAGAACCGGGCAAATTGATGCAAAAACTTTTCAGGTTAATTTCTTCCAGAATAATGCAGATTTAGTAGAACCAGGTATTGACCGAACTTTTACTTTGGCTTTACAGGATTTGATTATGAATCAAACCAACTTAAACTTAGTAAGTAATGGAGGAGATCTAGTTTACGAAGGAGAAATTACAGATTATCGAATAACTCCGATGACGGCAACTGCAGATCAGCAGGCAGCACAAAACCGTTTATCTATCCGTGTCAATGTAAGATTTACCAATAAAAAGAAGGAAACTGACGATTTTGAAAAATCTTTTGAATTCTATTATGACTTTGCTGGAACATCTCTGCCAACAGGATCAGTTTTAAATTCAGCTATCACAACAATTTTTGAAAGAATTACACAAGACATCTTTAATGAATCATTGGCAAAATGGTAATTTGTTTGCTGAGTCGTTTAATCGTAAAACCATTTAATCGATTAAACAATTAGACAAAAACAAAAAGCGAATAAATGATTAAACAAATAAACGACTAAACAAAAAATAAATGAACGTTACTGATTATACCTACTTAATGAACAAACCAGATGCTATTACAGAAAAGCAGGCGGATGCATTAGGAAGTGTTTTGAATGAATTTCCATATTTTCAAAGTGCGCGAGCATTGCGATTAAAAGGACTTTATAATCAAAACAGTTTTAAGTATAATTATGCGTTAAAAGTAGCTGCTGCACATACATCTGACCGTTCAGTTTTGTTTGATTTCATTACTTCAGAAGCTTTTACTTCTATCCAAAATGATTTCTACGAACAAAAACTAAGAGATCTTCTTGAAATTACTGTTTTCGATAGTGAGATAATTTCTACAGAACAAATTCAGAAAGCGCTTGAAGTAAAGCCTGATACAGTTGAAGAATCAATTTCAGTTTCTATTCAAGAACCTAAAACTCCTTCTAGACCAGAACCTGTAAAGGTTGAAGAAATAGAAATGCCAGAAATTGATCTATCGATTTTTAATGCATTGAAAAAAGCCCAGACAGTAGTTTTTGAAGAACCTGTAAAAATTGAAGAACCAAAAACTCTTCCTATAATAGACGAATCGATTTTTGCAACTCTTAAAGAAGCTCACTCGGTAACTTATGAAAAACCGTTTGCTGAAGAAGAAAAGAAAAACGATCCAATTGAACAACCTATAATTGATTCTATAAAAGAAACCAAAACCGTTTCGTTTATAGAACCAACAGAAACAGAAGAACCTAAAATTGATCGCATTGAAAATTCTATTTTAAGTTCTATAAAAGTTTCTGAAACTCCTCCTGTACCAGAATCTGTAGAAGCTATAGAACCTGTAAAAACGGAAGAACCTAAAATTGATTCAGCAATCGAACGTTCGATTTTGAATTCAATTAAAGAAGCAGAAGCTACAATTCCTGAAGAACCAGTAAAAGCTGACGAACCAGAAGCTGAACTTATAATTGAAGAGCCAATTTTAAATTCGGTTGAAGAAGACGAAGACGATAGTGTTATCGAAGAAATGATTATTCCAGAATTTAAAATGAATTCTATTGAACGATCTATACTTTCTTCTATCAAAGAAGCTGAAGCAAAAAAAACTGAAGAACCAAAAGAACAGATTCAAGAGGTTGTCAAAACTGAGGAGAAAGAAGAAGAAATCGAAGAAGAAAATGAAGAGACGATTGAAGAAATAATTGAAGAGGAAGAACCTAATGAACCTGCAAAAACCGCTGCGGAACATTTAGAAATTGGAAAACCTTTGGATTTTTCTCTTAGCGAAAAACATTCGTTTCAAGAATGGCTTCAATTATCTCGTACAGAACCAATTGACCGTTCTAACGAAATTTCTCCAGAAGAACAAGCTAAAATTGAAGCTGCGAAAGAAGAAGAGAGACAAAAGAAGGCTGAAATTATCGATAAATTTATCGAAAACAATCCAAAAATATCTCCAATTAAACCTGGAACTAGTGCTCCAGCAGTTCAAATTGAGGCTACTATAGAGGACAATTCATATTTAATGACCGAGACTCTGGCCAGAGTATATCTGGAACAAAAGAAATATACAAAGGCAATTCAGGCATATGAAATATTAATTTTGAAATATCCAGAAAAAATTACTTTCTTTGCAGACCGCATATCGGATATAAAGATTTTACAACAAAATAACAATAACAATAATTAAGTAATGAGCACATTTTCAATTTTTTTAGTTTTAATTACAATAGTTTGTTTTCTATTGATCGTAGTTATCATGGTACAAAACCCTAAAGGAGGCGGATTGTCTTCTACTATCAGCGGAACGCAGATGTTAGGTGGAGTACAAAAAACAACTGACTTTTTAGATAAAAGTACTTGGACTTTAGCTACTGTTTTAATTGTGCTAATTTTACTTTCAAGCTTAAGTTTCTCTGGATCTTTAAGCGATACTGAATCAAAAATCATTGACAAAACTGAAGCTCCTGTAAATACACCTGCAGCTCCAGCACAAGGAACTACTCCTGCTCCTGCTACACCAGCACCTGCAGCTAAATAATAGTAGCTCGATACAAAATCTAATGCCAGCCTGTCAAAGCTGGCATTTTTTTTAAGAAATAATGTCAGTTTTATTAGCATGGCACAATTTCTGAAAGTTTATAGAACAGAAAAAACGTATAACTTATAATAATATAAAAATCATGGCTTTAAACATTAAACCGCTTTCAGACCGCGTACTTATTGAGCCTGTTGCAGCTGAAACCAAAACTGCCTCAGGTATTTTTATTCCAGATACTGCCAAAGAGAAACCACAAAAAGGAACTGTAGTTGCAGTAGGAAACGGAACTAAAGATCACACAATGACTGTAAAAGTTGGAGATACTGTTCTTTACGGTAAATATGCTGGTACTGAATTAAAATTAGAAGGCACTGATTATCTAATCATGCGAGAAGACGACATCTTAGCGATTATCTAAAAATATTGTATTAAGTATGAAGTATTAAGTATTAAGAACTTCAATAACTTGAAACAAATCAAACTTTAAACAAAAATTAAAATGGCAAAAGATATAAAATTTGATATTGAAGCACGTGACGGATTAAAACGTGGTGTTGATGCATTAGCAAATGCTGTAAAAGTAACTCTTGGACCAAAAGGTCGTAACGTAATTATCGGAAAATCATTTGGTGGACCAACTGTTACTAAAGATGGTGTTTCTGTTGCAAAAGAAATCGAATTAAAAGACGCATTAGAAAATATGGGTGCGCAAATGGTGAAAGAAGTTGCTTCTAAAACCAATGATTTAGCTGGAGACGGAACTACAACTGCTACAGTTTTAGCTCAAGCTATCGTAAAAGAAGGTCTTAAAAACGTTGCTGCAGGTGCAAATCCGATGGATTTGAAACGTGGTATCGACAAAGCTGTTGAAACTATTGTAGCTGATTTAGCAAAACAAGCTAAAGTGGTTGGAAGCGATTCTGACAAAATCAAACAAATTGCTTCTATCTCTGCAAACAATGACGAAGTTATTGGTGAGTTAATCGCTACAGCTTTTGCTAAAGTTGGAAAAGAAGGTGTTATCACTGTTGAAGAAGCTAAAGGAACTGATACTTTCGTTGACGTTGTTGAAGGAATGCAGTTTGACAGAGGATACCTTTCTCCTTACTTCGTAACAAATCCAGAGAAAATGGAAGTTGAACTAGACTCTCCATACATCTTATTATACGACAAAAAAGTTTCTTCTTTAAAAGAATTACTTCCAGTTTTAGAGCCAGTTGCTCAATCAGGAAAACCATTATTGATTATTGCTGAAGATGTTGACGGAGAAGCTCTTTCTACATTAGTAGTAAACAAATTAAGAGGTGCTCTTAAAATTGCTGCTGTAAAAGCTCCAGGTTTTGGAGACAGAAGAAAAGCAATGTTAGAAGATATCGCAATCTTAACTGGAGGTACTGTTATCTCTGAAGAAAGAGGATATACTCTTGAAAACACAACTATCGAAATGTTAGGAAACGCAAAAAGAGTTTCTATCGATAAAGACAATACAACTATCGTAAGCGGTGCTGGTGAAGCTGATATCATCAAAAACAGAGTAAACCAAATTAAAGGTCAGATGGAAACTACTACATCTGATTATGATAAAGAAAAACTTCAAGAGCGTTTGGCTAAATTAGCTGGAGGTGTTGCTGTTCTTTACGTTGGCGCTGCTTCTGAAGTTGAAATGAAAGAGAAAAAAGACAGAGTTGATGACGCTTTACACGCAACTCGCGCTGCTGTAGAAGAAGGAATCGTTGCTGGTGGTGGTGTTGCTTTATTAAGAGCAAAACTTGCTTTAGCTGACTTAAAAGCTGACAACGCTGATGAAGCAACTGGAATTCAAATCGTTTCTCGCGCTGTTGAAGCTCCGTTAAGAACTATCGTTGAAAATGCTGGTCTTGAGGGTTCTGTTGTTGTAGCTAAAGTTTCTGAAGGTTCAGGTGATTTCGGATACAACGCAAAAACTGACGAATATGTAGATATGCTTACTGCTGGAATTATCGATCCTAAAAAAGTAACTCGTGTTGCATTAGAAAATGCTGCATCTGTTTCTGGAATGATCTTAACTACAGAATGTGCATTAATCGATATTAAAGAAGAAAATGCCGGAGGCGGAATGCCAATGGGAGGCGGAATGCCAGGAATGATGTAATTTATTCTCTTCTTAAAACTTAAAAGCGCTAGATTTACTTCTGGCGCTTTTTTTTAGCTACACCTCAACTAAGAAAAATAGCCACGAATTCACGAATTATATTTTCAAATCTGTGTGTGTTTTTTGCCATAGATTAAAAAGATTATCACAGATTATAATCCTTTCAATCTGTGTAATCTGTGGCTAATAAAAATATAGATAAAGATTATAAAAAAATAATTCGTGAATTCGCGGCTATTCCCCTCGGTCAATTCGTGGCTATCTTTTATTTAACATTCTCTTTTTCTTTAAAAAATCTGTTATCTATACCTTTGCGGTTCTATTTAAAATTGCACAATGAGAAAATTCGCAACTCACTTTTTATCTTTTACATTTTTACTTCTTACTACTTTTTTACAAGCCCAAAATAGCAAAGACAATTACGTTCTTTTAATTTCTATGGATGGATTTCGTTGGGATTATGGAAAAATGTATAATCTTCCGAATCTCAAGCAAATTGAAAAAGAAGGCGTTCATGCAAAATCGATGAAACCGTCGTATCCTAGTAAAACTTTCCCAAATCACTATTCTATTGTAACGGGACTTTATCCAGATCATCACGGAATTATCAATAATGTTTTCTACGATTCTTCTTTGAACCAGTCTTTTTCATTATCAAGTAATGCCAAAAACGATTCTCGCTTCTATGGCGGAAATCCAATTTGGAATTTAGCTGAACAACAAGGTGTAAAAACAGCTTCTTTCTTTTGGCCAGGTTCTGATATTGACAAAAGAAATCCGAGTTATTTCAAAAATTACGATGGAAAAATTCCGTATGGAGCGAGAATCGATACGGTTATGAAATGGCTGCAACTTCCAGAAAAGCAAAGACCTCATCTTGTAACTTTATATTTTGATGAACCAGATCATACAGGACATAATTTTGGTCCGCTTTCGCCAAAAACCGAAAAAACAGTGATCAAAATGGATTCCATTATTGGGGAAATATCTAGAAGATTAGATCAATTGCCTATTGGAAAACAAATCAATTTAATTATTGTTTCTGACCACGGAATGGCGAATATCAGCAATGATAAAAAAGTAGCTGTTTTAGATTATTTAAAACCAGAATGGCTGGGCTATAAAGATGTTGTTAACCCAATTATGAGTTTACAGGCCAAGCTGGGATATCAAGATTCTATTGCTTCTGCTTTGAAAAAAGTGCCTCATATTAAATTCTGGAAATCAACCGAAGTTCCGAAAAGATTACATTACGGAACGAATCCGCGTGTGCATGATTTTGTCATTGAAGCTGATAAAGGATGGAGTCTTGTTGGTAAAGAAAGCACGCATATAAATGGCGGAACGCATGGTTATGATAATAATGAAAAAGACATGCATGCTATTTTTTACGCAAAAGGTCCAGCCTTTAAAGTCAATAAAAAAGTAAAAACGTTTCAGAATGTTTCGGTTTATCCTTTGATTGCTCATATTCTAGGTTTACAAGTAGGCAAAATTGATGGAAAATTGAGTGACGTTGAGGGTACGCTACGCTAAATTAGATAATGTGGCAATTTGATAATTAGAAAATTTGATAATGGCTACTTGTCACCCTGAGCGAAGTCGAAGGGCAATCCAATTGGCACGTGGGCTTCGACTTCGCTCAGCCTGACAAGCCTATAAACATAACAAACCCAACAGTTTTAAAACCTGTCGGGTTTGCTGTTTTTTTGATATACATTGTGCGTAGACAACTGCAGTGCGTCTCTACAGAAAATCAATTTGAATTAATTCACAATTCATAATTAACAATTAACCATTATTAAGACACCACTTTATAAGTCGGATCTTCAATAACATTTACATTAATAACCGCATCTGCATTTTTTAATAATTGTCTGCAATCTTCACTTAAATGCTGCAACTCTACGGTTTTATTTAACTGATTGTATTTCTTAGTCAGATTATTTAAAGCTTCGATTGCCGACATATCAGAAACGCGACTTTCTTTAAAATCTATTATAATATGATTTGGATCGTTTTGGATATCAAATTTCTCTAGAAAAGTAGTGGTTGAACCAAAGAATAACGGTCCGTAAATTTCATAATGTTTTACTCCACTTTCGTCGATATAATGTCTAGCGCGGATTCTTTTGGCACTTTCCCAAGCAAAAACCAAGGCAGAAATAATCACACCAATTAAAACTGCCAAAGCCAGATTATGTAGTATAATTGTAATTAAAGCTACTAGAATTCCGACAAAAATATCGTGTTTCGGCATTTTATTTATAATCTTGAAACTTGCCCATTCAAAGGTTGTAATAGCAACCATCATCATAACGCCAACTAAAGCCGCCATTGGCAATTTACCAATTACAGGAGCTCCAAAAAGAATTATCATTAAAATAGTCAAAGCACCAATAATTCCAGAAAGTCTAGCTCTCGATCCTGCACCAAGATTTACTAAAGTCTGAGCAATCATTGGGCAGCCTCCCATTCCGTAGAAAAAGCCGTTTAGAATATTTGAACTTCCTTGTGCAACGCATTCTCGGTTACTATTTCCTCTTGTTCCGGTAATTTCATCAACTAAATTCAGTGTCAGCAAACCTTCTGTTAAACCTACAGCTGCTACAATTACAGAATAAGGAAAAATTACCTTTAAAGTTTCAAAAGAAAAGGGAATATTTGGAATATGAAACGGAGGAAATCCGCCTTGAACCGAGGCAATGTCTTCTACTGTTTTCGTTTCGATATTAAAAATAATTACGATTGCAAAAACAACCATAATCGCAACCAAAGATGCAGGAACAGCTTTTGTAATCTTCGGAAAAATTAAAACAATCGCAATGGTCAAAGTTACCAAAGCGAGCATAATATATAACGGAGTTCCCTGAAGCCAAGAAACCTGACCATTAATAACGGTTTTAAACTGCTCCAATTGCGACATGAAAATCACAACTGCTAATCCGTTTACGAAACCAAACATAACGGGTTGTGGAACCAATCGAATAAATTTTCCAAGTTTAAAAAGTCCTATACAAATTTGAACAACACCGCCAAGAGCGACGGCAGCAAAAACATATTCTATTCCGTGCGATTTCATCAAAGCAATTAAAACAATCACGGTTGCTCCCGCCCCACCTGAAATCATTCCTGGTCTTCCGCCAAAAATTGCTGTTACTAAACCTGCAATAAACGCCGCGTATAATCCGACTAGTGGTGGAAATCCTGCTAAAATTGCAAAAGACAAAGATTCTGGAATCATCGTCATTGCAACGGTTAATCCCGCTAAAATTTCATTTTTGTAATTGACTTTCTGGCTAAAATCGAAGAGTTGGAATGCTTTTTTCATAGGGCACAAAATTAGAAAAATAATATGCAAAAAAAGGATAAACCTTTTCGTTATGAAAAAGCAGCAATAGCAATATTAGAAATTAAACAGTTCGAACTATGCTAACTGTTCTAAAAGAAATAGAAAAATGGAAAGAATAAAAGCTATCATTTTGGTTTTTAATTTAATTAAAACATCACGCAAAATACTTACAAATAAACCAAATACGGCTACGTATTTTTACCTGATTTTAAACACTAAAATGTTAATTATTCTAATCTCACACAAGTATATCCAAGACAGCGAACATATTCCATAATATTATCACATTCAAGATCAAATCCTTCTACTCTTAAAATCTTGTCGCAATCTTCCAAATCAAAATTAATTTTATAATCTGGAAACTGATTTTGTATAACGGCAATAACATAATCTTTATCAGACTCTTTCTGAACATTTGTTTTAAAAACTTCCACAACCATCTCTGCTTCTTTTAATTCTTCTAACTTGTACATATTACTTTCGATTAAAAAGATTATACGATATTTCCAGTGTAAAACATCTTAAGGATTTCTTTTTAGATCATAAATTTTGGATTTGATTTGAGGAATCTAAAATTAAGTAAAAACTTTCAATATCAAATTATAAAATTAAGTAAATTCTTCTTTTTTTTATAACATTAAAAGCTAAACTTACTTTTTAATTTATGATCGAAATCCAATTCAAAAATAAAATACAAACCGCTATTAGCACAGGACTTTTATACCAACGGCGTATGATTTATACGAATGGCGTTGGTATAAATTATCTTTGATAAATGCTTACAAACTATACGATTATATTATTTTTGCCGCTATGACAATTGCAAAAATCTACCAGAACTTTTTTCTACGAAACCTAATCGTAAATACACTTGTTTACTTAGTGATCTTAGCCTGTATTTATGATGAGATAAAACTTGACGGACATAGCTGGTCTTATATTCTAAGTAAAATTGCCATGGGATATTTTCCGTGCATTGTTTGGATTACAATTTTCAATATTTGCATCATTAAGCCTTTTTTATTTCACAAAAGATTCAAAATCTTTTTTACACTTCTAGCAATCTATTGGACTGGTTTCTATTTCTTCATGAATTGGTTTTTACCGCTTGTAGAGTTAGGAAATTTAAAAACCCTTCAAATTGTATCCCTCATTATTAATGGCTGTTTCTTTTATTTTCTGCACATCGTTATTACCAAAAAAATGAGTCAGGCCGATAAAGATATTATGAATTTCAAGTCGGAGCTTTCGTTTTTAAAACAGCAATTGAATCCGCATTTTTTATTGAATGCAATGAATAATCTTTACGGAGAAGCCTTAGCTGAACCCGATAAAGTCCCCGACCGAATCTTGAATCTTTCGGATATGCTGCGTTACCAGATTGAAGCTTCTAAAAAAGATTATGTTTTAATGATCGAAGAAATCGCTTTTATTAAAAAATATATCGAATATTACACGTTTAGAAACGAAAGACTGGCTGTAAACCAGAATATTGAAGGCTTACACGATCAAATTGAAATTCCGCCTTTATTCTTTCTTCCTTTGGTTGAAAATGCTGTAAAGTTTTCTGCTGAAACTCCAGAACCTTTTATCAATTTGGATTTGAAAGTAAGATGCCAAGGTGTTATTTTTACGTTGAAAAACAATTATCTCGATTCGGGATCGCGACTTTCGAGCACAGGAATTGGGATTGAAAACCTAAAAAGACGTTTGGAAGTTTACGGCTTAAAACACACTTTGAGCTGTAAAAAAGAGAAAAATATGTTTACTGTAAAATTGACTATATGGCACTTACCTACCGCTGTCTAATAATCGATGACGAATCGCCGGCGCACAAAGCCTTGATTTCGCACATCTCCAAATTTGACGAACTGGAACATTCTGGCAGCGCTTTTAATGGTATGGAAGCTATAAAACTGCTCAACGAAAACCAATACGATATTATTTTTCTCGACATTAATATGCCTGTAATTTCAGGCGTCGAATTAATGGAACTCCAGCCCAATCGTCCGCTTACGATTGTAACAACCGCTTATTCTGATTTTGCGCTTTCGGCATACCAAAATGATGCAATTGATTATCTCTTAAAACCCATTTCGCCCGATAAATTTGCCAAAGCCATAGAAAAAGCCAAAACGTATTTTTCTGGAAATAGTCTTAAAAAAGAAACCCAAACCAACGCAAAAGTGCTTTCGTACCGCTTAAACGGACAAAATATAGATATGCCTCTTTGTGATATTCTCTATATTGAAAGTCTAGGCAATTACATGAAATTGTACAGTACTAAACTCCATTTGCCACATATTATTTACGGTTCGCTTTCGAGCATTGCCTCAGAAATTGACAATACTAAATTTCTACAAGTACATCGTTCGTACATTGTAAATGCAGAAAAAATTACTGCTGTTACTTCCAAAACCTTAACGATGTGCAATGGTGAAATGATTCCTGTGGGAAGGAAATATCAGATTCTGCTAAACAATCTTCCGATTAGATAATTTGTCAATTTGAAAATTAGATAATTTTTGAAAAGCTCAACTTTTTTTAAGTTGGGCTTTTTTGTTTTTTGATGGTTTGTAAAAATGCGTAGAAGTACTTGGTGATGAGTTTTATTTTTTTGATATAATTGTTTGGAAATAAATTTGTTGGATTATGGATTTCCGTAAAACTTCAATTCTTAAAAAATTATCTTTACTAGGATTTATATATATAAAATATCAAAAAAAAATACATGTGGGTAACAAATAATTCTACTAGGAATAAAAAAGCAACAAAACTTGAAAAATTTTTTATCGAAAGAATAATTCAAAGATGTGATTACGATGAAACAATTTCAAAAAAGCATCGAACAATAAATGGCTATACCCAATTGCAAGAATTAATAAGACTTGCAGAATTAAGCAAAAAAAGAATAAGAACACTTAGAACATTAATATCAATTATTAAAGAATCAAAATCTGAACATATCAAACAAAATATTGTTAACGATATTGTTATAGATAAATATTTTAATGATCTAAAAAAATATCTTCAATCTATAAATGAAGATGAAGTTTTTAAAAATGATAGTTTAGACAAAATAGATATTTTTTTGCATAATTTAAAAAAGCATTCTCTTCAATTAGAAAAATATTATCACAGTAATATTATTTTAGAACTTAACTCAATTGATTTTAATGAGAAAGTCAAAATAGAAAGGTATCTCGGAAAACTTTCAGACTTGGTAGATCTCATTATACCATCTCTTTTACATAAAGGATACAGTATCAGCTCATTAAATGAAGTATTAAGAAGATGGATTGAAGCTCAAGTACATGTTAACTTACAGAAATTTTTAGATTTCTTCAATCATTCTTATGATTATTATGAAATTATAATTTATTTAGGAAATCGGGCGAGTGAAATCGCAGAATTTAAAAAAGTTATTTATGATAAAGGTATAGCCGATATACGAAAAGCTTCTGAATTTTCTAAAGATTTTTTTCCTGAAAAATATTTTACTGAAAGGGAAGAACTAATTTATTTTAGTTGTTATACAAAAGATCCTGTTTCTTTTGTGCGAAATCAATATGATCAATTATTAAAAGATATAGTAATATATCGAGACCGAAAATCTCTATCTTTATTTTCTAATTTTTTTAAAAATAGTTATTGGAGAAAGAGCGGATCATCCCACAAATATTTTAAAAACGTAATTATAAATAGCGACCCTATAAGTGTTGTTTCGAGAAAAAGTACATTATTTATATCATTGGTTAATAATAAATATATCGTTTTTAATAATGAAACTTCATTAGATTTTTTAGATAATGAGCAATTAAAAAAATCAGTATATTATTACAATCTTGCATTAGGATCCAAATCAATCGAAAATTCCTTATCTCTACTATGGACAGCAATAGAATGTATACTTCCATATCGTATATATAAAGCAGATATTGAAAATGTAAGAAACCTTTTCTCAAAAACTTTTAGTTTCGGATCATATACAAGAGATATTCAGTACTTAATTAAGAGAATTACGATAGTAAATAATGTAAACAAAGGATGTTTTAATGCATTGGGAGTTTCGGCATTACCCAAAAATAATATAGGAGGCGATTTAATAGAATGGATTGATTGGCTTAAAACTGACTCAATTAAGAAATTCAAAACATTTAATGAAGTTTCTGTTTTACTTGCATACGAATATAGCCAAACTATTAAACCTTTAGTTGAAGGAAATCTTGAAACAATTCTTAAAAGAATGAATGCTTCAAAAAAATCAATCGGATATCAATTACAAAGAATTTACCTCCACAGAAATCAAATCGTCCATTCTGGTGATTATATAAATGAGTATACAAATTTATGGATACATCTTGAATGGTATGTAGGAAAATTTCTGTATCACATTATAACTCAAACTGAAATAACTAATAAATTTGATAGTATTGAAAAATTATTTATTGATTTAGAATCAAATTATGAATATTGCTGTTCATATATTGAAAAAAACAAGAATAAACCGTGCAAAGATAGTAATAAAATAACAGCATTACTTTTTAGTGTTGATTGGCAATAAGATAAGACAAAAAAGAGACTTTCTCACAAAAGTCTCTTTTCTCATTTTTATAATATTTTATAAAATCTATTTCTCTTTCAACAACTTTTCCAAATAAGAAATCTTCTCTTTTTCCGATTCTAATAAACGCTCATAAAGCTTTTTATTTTCATCATAAGATTCAATCAACTTTTCGATTGGATTGAATGAACAATTATTATTTTGACCAAAAGCACCATTGCTATTAGCAAAATTAGGTTCGTTAAAAGTATTGAAATAATTAAATACTCCTTCATCACTAAAATTCTTAATAGTTTCAGCAGAAACACCTAAAACTTCTGCGATTGCATTTAGTTTCTCGTCGTCGATAGTTTCGCTTCCTTCAATATTAGAAACGGTTTGCTGGCTAAGACCAATGGCAATAGCAAGCGCTTCTTGTTTCATACCTCTAAGCTCTCTAATTCGGCTGATATTTCTGCCTATATGTTTTGGTTTTGTTGCTGTGCTCATAATTCAAAGATATTTAAAATTCTCTAAAGTTTTTTATTCGCATAAAATACCTTTCACATCAAACAAAAGTATCATTTTTCATACAATTAAAAAATAAATTAGAATTCTCATTAGTATGAGTACGGCGTTTATTTCGATAATTGAATTGTAATTTATCAGACAAATCAAACGTTTTTGTTAATTATTTTCTTAAAAAAAATAACGAACTGAATAACTTTTCTTACTTAATTCTTTAAATTCGCAGCACAACCAAACCACTAAGATTTTTTTTAACCAATGCGCATTTTTAATTTATTTAAAAGATCACATGTCAAATGTCCGAGATGTCAGGGAAAAGGATTTGTTGACTGGGACGATATTCGTCGTTTAAACAGACAGCTAAAATGGGTTCCTGCTCCTTGCGCATACTGCGATGCAACTGGAAAAGTAGAAAAAGAAATGCTTTCTAAAGTTGCCGTAGATTGTATGTATCTCACTATTGATTTACCAGAATCTGTAATCGAAAAAATTAAAGAAGGCGACGAAGAAACAATCGAAAAAGGAAAACAACGCGAACTTTTTGTAGATCATCTTATTCAATATGCAGAGCATCATTACCTTACTCAAAACATGGATGCCGAAAGTATTGCCACTTTATACCTAAACACCGAGGCTGAAAAAGCCAATTTTTCGGTAACAAAAGAAGAATTAATAAAATACATTCAAGGAGTTATCAATCTCAAAAAGTCCACTTTAAACTAATCTTTGCAACTCTGCAACTTTGCAACTTTGTCCCTTCCAAAAAAAAACAGGTATAAATACGCATAGCCACAATTGTATTTTGTGGTAACATTGTAGTGAATAATTTTTAGTTAATTTAAGTCATCTCCTAGAGAGCTTTTAATTTTTTGTCACTTTTTTTTGGAACATGAAGTGGGATTTCAAATCGCTGGTACCGATTGGAAATCCCACTTTTATTTTTGCCATCTTGACGAAAAAAAGATTACCCTCATAAATTCCGTAACGATCCTATCAAAAACCCAAAAAATACACTCCTACAAAGTTAGAAAACCTCAATTCTGTCCTATTGTAATACAAACAAGACTTCTAGAGGGAATTAAAAATACAGCCTCTTTTTACTTTTGCACCCGCTCATTTATCTTCGAGAAAATCTGATAAATGGATAAAAACAAGTAAAAAAGTAAAAAAAGAGAATGAGAAAAATTATACTTATGCTGACATTAATTCAAAGCGGATTCGTGATGGCACAGACAGAAACTGAAAAAGTGGTAACCCCAAACGGGAAAAAAGTAAAAGTTTACACAAATCCAGTCACTACTGTTGACAATGGTTTAAACAGAACTGACGGAAATGTACAATTGGGCGGAGATTTAACAAAGCCTACTTTAATAAAAACAACTTCTGAAAATCCCTTAGCCATTGGAGGTTTGCAAAACGGAACTTTAACAGATCAATTGTTAACTACAGATGCTAACGGCGTTTTAAGGAAAATATCTAATGGTAATTGGTGGAATACTAATGGAAACACAGGAACAATTGCAGGAACAAATTTTATTGGAACAACTGACGATCAGGACTTAGTTTTTAAGCGACAAGGCTATGTAATTGGAAGATTAACATCATCAAACATCTCTTTTGGATCTAGTAGCCTAACATATAATACTACTGGTGATCAAAACTCAGCCTTTGGAAGAACTGCCTTATTAAATAATACAACTGGGAGCAATAATACTGCCTTAGGCGCAGGAGCACTTGCGCGTAATACCGTAGGGGAAAAAAATACTGCTGTAGGAGTTAGTGCATTACCATTAAGTAACTCTGCCAATAGAAATGTTGCTGTAGGAGAAGCTGTTTTTGGCTCACTTTTAACAGGAAATAATAATATTGCTTTAGGCTTTGGTAGTGGAAGATATTTTGGAGATAACGCAGCAACTAATCTTCTAGATAATAGTACCGAAAGCATGTTTATTGGAGCAGAATCACGAGCTTTACTCAATGGATCAAAAAATGAAATTGTTATTGGGTATAATGCAAGAGGAAAAGGCTCAAATACAGTAACGATTGGTAATAGCCAGATAACTGAAATCGGCGGTTATGCACCTTGGTCAAATTATTCTGATTCTCGTTTAAAAAAGAATATCGTTAGCAGTACATACGGTTTAGATTTTATAAATAAATTACGTCCTGTGCTTTATAACATGAAAACAGGAACCACAGAATTACAATCTGGTTTTATTGCTCAGGAAGTAGAAAGTGCAGCAAATAGTATTGGTTATAAATTCAGCGGAATTGTAAAACCACAAAGTGATACTGATTTTTATAGTTTGCGTTATTCAGATTTTGTCGTGCCATTAGTAAAATCAGTGCAAGAGCTGAAAAAACAGTTGGAAGAGAAAGAAGAGAGAATTTTAGATCTTGAAAATCGTTTGCTAAAATTAGAGCAAAAACTTAAATAGTAATTGAAAGGAAGCATTTAGCTTCCTTTTTTATTTTCAACTATTTTATTTTTAAAAAATCCAACCTTTGCTACTTTGCTACTCTGCACCTTTGCTCCTCGAAAAAAAGCAGTATTTTTGCATTTCTGTAAACGCCACGAAATTAAAAGCCCAGAAATCGATATGACACGAGAACATTATATTCCGTTTAATAAAGAATTTTTACTCGAACAGCAAATTACCGCTTTTGCTAATGACCCTAAAAAAGTAGATGGTTTTAAGAAACTTTTCGAAATAATCGAACACTATTATCATTACGAATCTTTTAAGTTAAACCGAAATCTAAAGCAAAACTATGCACTTTATGATCCTGATTTAAGTGAGAAAGAACGAGAACAGTTTATCAATAAAAGCGATTTTCCAGTTTTTAAAGAAACACTACTGAAAGTCCTTGAACGTGGTAATTACTACAGAATTAATCAAAAAGCTTTAAACGATGCTTTTAACGAATCTGATTTAATTGGACTGAATCTTTCTATCGACTTTAATGCTTTTAAAGATTTTGAACTTTATGCACGCGGGCATCATAAAGCAAAAGAAAAGGTCAAAAAATATTTTTTTTGGACCAAAGAAGTTGAAATTGAATATTATGACCGTGTCTTAATTTACCTAAATTATAGCGAAGCAGATTACCTAAAAGAAAAGAAAGTCAAATTAGGTAAAATGCCAATCGATCCAGGTTCAATTGCCTTAAAAATATTCAAACGTGTACCTAAAAACGATCTCGAAACCATTTTCCCAAATGCTATTCCTAAAATGTCTCTTAAGGATAAATTGCTGCTTTGGGTACCGGGTGTTTTTGGCGGACTTTCGTTATTAAGTGCCAAGGTGATTCCGGCCCTGATCAATATGTATGAAGCTTATCAAACAGGTGAAACAATCGATTTGCTTAACAGCAAAACTTCTTTAAATCAGGGTTTAATTGCACTTGGAATTTTAGGAGCATATTGCTTTCGTCAATACAATAACTTCATAAATAAGAAAATCAGATATTCTAAAACACTTTCAGACAGTTTGTATTTTAAAAATATCGGAAACAACAGCGGTGCATTTTATTCTTTATTAAATTCTTCTGAAGAAGAAGCTTTAAAAGAAACCATTCTTGCTTATACATTTTTACACGAAAGTCCAGAACCTTTAACTGCCGAAGAGCTAGACAATCAAATTGAATCTTGGTTTAAAACCAAACTAAATACCGATTTAGATTTTGACGTAAACGATGCTTTATTAAAACTAAAAAGCATTGGTTTAGGAATAGAAACGAATGGAAAATGGAATGTGATCTCGCTAAATGAAGCGCTTATTGCAATTGACGACTTGTGGGATAATGTTTTTAAATATAATCAGAAAGCAGAATCTTAAGAAAAATGAATACTTACAAATGTTCTTGTTGCGGAGAAGTCTTTGACCAAATGCCTTTGTGTTTTGGAAATGAATTTCCTGCTTATTATTTTACCATTACGCCAGAAGAAAGAGAACAAAGAATTGAATACGGAGGAAGCTGGTGTTATGACGATGAAGAGCATTTTTTTCACAGAGGAAGATTGACAATTCCGATAATTGATTACCACGAAGATTTGGTTTTTAATGTCTGGACCACGATAAGCGAAGATAATTTCTTTCTTCGAATGGATTTGTGGGAAGATCCCAATAGAATTAACCAAGAACCGTATTTTGGCTGGATGCAGACTAATGTCCCAACTTATGGCGAAACTTTATCTCTAAAAACAATTGCTGTTGAGCAAAGCTTAGGGTTAATTCCAGAAATAAAAATGATTGAAGAAAATCATCCTCTAACTTTAGATCAAGAAAACGGAATTACATTAGAAAAAGCCATTTCGATTGTAGATGAAATAATGAAAATACAGCACGGCAAAAGCTAAAAGAAATTTTCTGTAAGTCATCAAGATTAGAAAAAAGAACAAGACCTTTCATTTGATTGTACGCAATTTATTTCTTTTGTTTGATTTGTTCTAAAGTATCCCACGGAGCTTGATCACAAATTCTATTCAACTAAAACCACTTTCTTTAAAGATCTTCAGTTTGCATCAATTGCAGCATTTTCAGTTGGAAATTCATATCTCATTACAAACGATTTCCAATTATTTGATTCCAATTTTCCAATACACACTTACTTTTGAGTTCATAGAAACAATAGCAGAATTTCTATACTGCCCTGCACATTTAACTATTCTTTTGCGTTGACAGATAATTATGTCATTACTATTTGCCTATGTAATTGTGGCGATTAAGCCATTAACCTATCGAATTTATTCTGTTAAAATCTATTTTGTATCTCTGGAAAACCTTTAAAACCAAGACAACTCTTCTTTTTATTAAAAAGCGAAACAAGCATTTGTCTTATTTTATTACAACTAAAACTTTTTAAGGCTAAAATCTGATTATAACGGAACTAATTTAGCTTGATTTTATGAGAAAATTCAATCAACTCATAAACAACTCAGATTAAAGTATAACAAATCTTTTAAACAACTTAAAATGAAAAAAATTACCTTGGTGCTCTTATTGATCCAGAGTGCATTTATGATGGCACAAACAAAAACTGTAGTGACTCAATATGGTGAAAAAGTTACTATAAGTCCCTATTCAAACAATGGTTTAACGGCCACAGGAGGCTACATACAGCTTGGCGGTACTTTAATACAAAACACTACCATACAAGCCACTCCGTCTGCTACTCTAGCTTTACTAGGATTGCAAGCAGGAGCATCTACAGACAAGATTTTAGTAGCTGATCCAACAACTGGCGTTTTAAAATTAGTAGATAGATCTACTTTTGGTGACAATCTTGGTAATCATACTGCTACACAAGATTTAGCAATGGAAGGTAACAATATTAATAACGCAGCAAATATTACAGCTACAGCAAAAACAACAACAGCAACTGCTCAAATTACAACTGGTGCTGGAACTGGTAGAATCGCTGTGTCTGATGCAGCAGGTAATGTAACTTGGACAGATCCTGCAACTATCAGTGTAGCAGGTGACAATCTAGGTAATCATACTGCTACACAAGATTTAGCAATGAGCGGCAAGAATATTGATAATGCAGCGAATATTACTGCTACAGCAAAAACAACAACAGCAACTGCTCAAATTACAACTGGTGCTGGAGCTGGTAGAATTGCTGTGTCTGATGCAACAGGTAATGTAACTTGGACAG
>NZ_JAOVZN010000006.1:947434-1153487 GCF_025717045.1 Flavobacterium sp. SH_e | reverse complement strand
TACACAAGATTTAGCAATGAGTGGCAAGAATATTGATAATGCAGCGAATATTACTGCTACAGCAAAAACAACTACAGCAACTGCTCAAATTACAACTGGAGCTGGAGCTGGTAAAATTGCCGTTTCTGATGCAACAGGTAATGTAACTTGGACAGATCCTGCAACTATTCAAACTATTACATCAGAAATAGTAATTGATGAATTTAATGTGACAACAGATGGAACGGATACTTTTACATTAAGCAAAACACCAACTTCGACTGCCAAATTATTATTCCATATAAATGGTGTTTGCATTTCTACAGCGGCGATTTCTTTAAATGGTAATACTGTGACGTATACTCCTGCTAATAATGCTTCATATGCATTAATGACAGATGATCTAATAAGAATCACCTATTTAAAATAATAGCTTCTCTAAAATCTATCAATACTCCGATCTATTGATTAGTCCTTAATAATCGATACGGATTATTAGACAGATATATTTAATTAAACACCTGCAAGAGCTTTTTTTGCAGGTGTTTTTCTTTAAAATTCTTATCTATTCTTTGTTTTGTCAATTCATTTGAGCAGGAGTTAGCTTATAATTATAATAAGTATCTTACCAAAATTTAAATAACATGGATTTATCTCTTTTTCCATAATTATGCCTTTGTATACCACTATTTCAGGATAAGACATAAAATATCTTAAAAAAACGCCATTTCGATTGCAGATGAAATAATGAAAACAAAGCGCGGTAAAAGCTAAAAGAAAATTTATTAGATTTACGCTACTAACTATAAAACCGCCCAAATGAGAACATTAGATCAATGGTTTGCAGAATATGCCGTAAGTCATCAAAACCCAAAAAACAAGACAATACATTATGTTTGTGTGCCTGCTATTTTCTTTTCAATAGTTGGATTATTTATGAGTATTCCGAGCTCGACAATCTCAAATACATTAAAACTAAACGCTCCAATTATCGAAAATTGGGCTTTTGTTGTACTCCTTTTTGTTCTGCTATTTTATATCAGATTATCTCTTGCAATGGCGGTTAAAATTGCTGTTTTTTCTATTCTTTGTTTAGTTGCAAATTATTACATCGGTCAGTTTGTTCCGTTGTGGGCATTCTCTATTGGCGTTTTTGTATTGGCTTGGATTGGACAATTTTATGGACATAATATTGAAGGTAAAAAACCTTCCTTCTTAAAAGATCTACAGTTTTTATTAATTGGACCAGCTTGGGTTGTAGAAAATTTGTTTTCGAGAAAATAGAATTAAAATGAAAGCGGAAAAAACAAGCAGAACGGCACAATACATGGCGTTCTTTCGAGCATTGGAAACACAATGTAAAAAAAGGTTGTTTTCAGATCCTTATGCCATTCATTTCATAGATTCAAAATTGAGATTGGCCGTTCGTTTATACAAATATCCAATTATCAGAAAATATATTAATAATATTATACAGAAAAAAATTCCTGGAGCTTTGTCCTCTGGAATTGCCAGAACAAAATATATTGATGATTTACTTGAAAATGCTATTTCAAATGGCGTAAAACAAGTTATAATTTTAGGTGCTGGTTTCGACACGAGAGCGGTACGCCTTGATTTTCTAAAAGATATTCCTGTAATAGAAATTGATCATCCTAATACTTCGAAGTTTAAAGCCGAAGTTTATAAAAATAGAATAGGGCAAATTCCTCAGAACATCCGTTTTCTTCAAATTGATTTTAACAAACAAGATTTAGATCAATTAGCATTAGAAAACAATCTGGATTTTTCTAAACCAACTGCAATTATTTGGGAAGGTGTAACAAATTATCTTACCGAAGATGCTGTAAAAAACACCTTTTCATATATCGCTAAATTTGCTGCTAACAGTCATATTATTTTTACGTATGTACATAAAAATATAATCTTAAATCCAGAATCTTTTTTAGGTGGCAAAAAACTTCTGGAAGATTTAGAAAACCTTGAAGAACATTGGACATTTGGTTTTCTTCCCGAAGAACTACCAAATTATTTAAATCAGTTTGATATTGCACTTTTAGAAGATTTAGGAGCTAATGAATATCGTGAAAAGTTTCTGCCAAGCCGTTCTGAAAATGGATATGAATTTTATAGATCTGCAATTGGTATAAAAAAATAAACAGCTATTAAAAAGTATACAGACAGTATATAATCAGCAAAATAACTCCATAGATTTTTGCTAATATTTTCTTAATAAAAAAACAACAGACGATATAATTTCTACATTTATGCTTCGTTAATCAATTAAGAAAATATCAATCAAAAAACCAAAAACAAATGAAAAAAACCATTATTTTACTGCTGTTTTCAGTTATTAATATTGCTTTTGCTCAATCTGGAAAGATCTATTTAAAAAATGCAAAATTCAACATGGGTAAACCTAATACTTATGTTTATGAACCTCCTCAAGGTCTTGCAATAGAAGATAATGCTAAAGCAAATTTTCTATATATTACCCCTAATGATTTTTCTTCTGACGTAAGTCCGCTGAAAAAAAGTGGAAAACGTTATGAATTTACCGCAAAATTTCCTGATTCTGTTAGAGTGATTTTAGTAACAATAAACGATTCAAAAAAAATTGCTGATAGCAATAATGAAAAAGGCTATTCTGTTCTTTTAAAAACACAAAATGAGATTGAATTAGGAAAAAGTCTGATAGACGAAATTTATGTTAGAAGTAATGGAGGTTACTTTTTAAGACTTAAATCAGATCCAAAGCCAGAAAATCTGATTGTCGAATATGATGCGATATTTGCAAAATATCCGAAATTAAGAGACGATATCGTTTCTTTAGAATATTTATACACCAAAAAATCTATCAACAGAGAACAAGGAACAAAAGATCTGGTCGCCTTTGCCGATAAATGTGTAGAAAAAAACACTGAAGAATATTTGACTACAGCTTATTATATCTATAGTTCTAATAATGACACTCAAGATAAAGCAACAAAATTGAGAAAGGAAATTTCAGAAAAGTATCCTGCTAATAGAATTGATAAAATGGATTTTATTCGAAATTTCTATGATCAGCCTGATAAAACCGAAGCTTCTATTTTAGAAAGTCTTAATACTTTTAAGACAAAATATCCTAACGATACTTCTAAGAGGTCTCTAAACTATTTTTATTCAAATTTATTAACGATATATCTAAATAAAGGAGATTTAAAAAAAGCGATAGAAATAGAACCCTATATAAACATACCGGCAGACTCCTATAATAATTTTGCTTGGGGCCAATCTGGTGGTGATTTAACAATGCCTGTAAAAGATATTGATTTTGCTACAAAAGTTTCTAAACGATCTTTAGACATTCTCGAAGCAAAACGAAAAGAATGCTATACTCCTGATTATAATGATAAATTTAACATGTTTGCTGATACTTATGCGCTTCTGCTTTACAAACAAGGCAAATATGAGGAAGCTTTTAAATACCAAAGCGGAGTCAAAGCGCTTAACGGATTGGACGCTGGAGGTAAAGAACGCTATTTGGCAATGCTGGACAAAGTAAAAAGTAAAGACGAAGTAAAAGCTTATATTGAAGATGAAATTGGTAAAGGCAACACATCACCGGCATTTCTTGCTAAACTAAAAGAAATTTACATTGAGAAGAAATTACCTATGGCTGAATATGATGCTATTCAGCAAAAAACAGAATTATTAGCACAAGAAAACAAAAACAAAGATCTTCTTGAAAAATTTGGAACTAAAAATGCTACTGATTTCACATTAAAAAACCTAGAAGGAAAAGAAACGAAACTTTCTGATTATAAAGGAAAAGTAGTTGTTCTTGATTTCTGGGCAACTTGGTGCGGGCCATGTAAAGCTTCTTTTCCAAAAATGCAGCATTTAGTGACTAAATACAAAGATAAAGATGTTGCTTTCTTGTTTGTAAACACGTGGGAAAATGGCAAAGAGGAAGAAGTGCTTAAAAAAGTTACATCGTATATAACAGAGAAAAAATTCGACTTCAACGTCGTTTTCGATTCAAAAACAGAGGTTGTTACCAATTACAAAATACAAGCGATACCAACACGTATTGTAATTGATAAAACCGGTAATATTCTTGCTTATGACAACTCTAATACTGATCTTGGAGCAATTATCGATGAACAGTTAAAATAAAATCGAGCTTTAGCTAATTAAAAACTAACTAAAAGGACAAAAGATATCTTTTGTCCTTTTTTTATGATTAAAATATACTTTAAATATTTTTATATTAGCAGAATAAACCCAATCTATAAAATGAGAAAAATCTTCGTAATGATTGTTTCTGGAATTTTACTTTCAGCTTGCAAACAACCAGACAATAAAAACATTTCTGATAAACAAGAAATACAAAAAGACAGTGCCAAAGTTGAAGACTCATCGCAAACAGTAAAATCGGATTTGGGATTATTGGAACAATTTTCTAAAAATAAAAACGAAGTTATTCTCAAATTAAAATCGATTGCCAATAAAGAAGCCGCTAATGCATTGTATGAGAAATATTATGAAGAAAATAATATTTTGCTGGGACAGATCGAAGAAAAAGAATCAGGTGTATTAGATAAATTCTACAATGAAGAGGAAAATGCTAAAAGAGAGGTGAAACTTTTAGGTGATAAACTTTCAAAACATCAGTTAGAGTATTTTGAAATTGGAGAAGGATATGTTGAAATTGAGCCACTTCCTGATTTCTATTATAAGATCTTCAAAAATTATGTAACAAGCGATTACAAAGATTATTTGTATCTGAAAAGTGAAGAAAACAAAACGCTTTATTCTGCTGATGCTGGACTTGTTATTTCTTTTAAAGATTTGGGAGATCGCATAATTTGGTGGGAAAATTTTATGGCCAAATATCCTAATTCAAAATTATTTATAGCTGTAAAAGAAGAATACAAAAATTATCAAATGGATTATTTAATTGGTCAAGATAATACGCCAACCGCCGAAAGAGCAACTGAAGAAAACTATATTTATCCAGAAAACATTGAAGAATTTAACCGTTTTTTAAAAAAATATCCGAAAAGCCCAACAGTTTCTTTAATCAACTTGTTTAGAGAAAACTTTAAAAGCGAAAGCATTCATGATATTTTGAGAGCTGAACAGGATAAATTGTAAATTTAAAGCACAAGAAACCTTTAATAACTAATATTTCAAAACATGGAAAATAAAAACCAACCAATTACATTTGTTTTTTGGGTCGTAGCCATCATTTTGGGCGTAACCTTGTTTAAGCAATTTGATTTTAAAAATCTAAAATTTGAGAATCCTGCAATGGCAGTTATTTATATTGTGGTCTTTGTATTTTCAGTTTATTATATTATTAGAAATTCTAAAAAACAGCCTAAATAAACTGTAAGGTCTTGGGAAAATCGTAGGAATATCAGGTATAGTGAACATATATGCAAATTAGCAATAAGCTTAAACAAGATGAACATACCAAAAACAATAGATGATTTTCAAAAAGAATTTTATTCGTCTATTGACTTAATGGATAAGATAGGAGATTTAAGAATCCGACAACTTATTGATAGATTGGATAAAGTTACGGATGAAATAATTGTAAGCACCATAATTAAAATATTCGAAAACGCAAATAGACCAAATACTCAATATATCGACCAAAAATATGCTGGAATAATATTGAATAAGCTAAAACCAAAAACAGAAATTGATTTAAATATTGTTCTAAAATCTACAATCGAAAATTGGAACAAAAGCGTTGAAGAATTTCCTCTTTGGCTAAAAGAAAATTACGGATTCGAATCACTCAAAAATACATTGTCTGAATTTGATTCTCAAAAATTGAATGACATACAAACTGAAAAAATAAAAACAATGAAATGGTGGCTGAAAATATAAATCTTACTAAGAGCCATTAGACAACAGCTCTTTCAAGCGATTTGCGAATTAAGTGAGTTTATTGTCTTTATTTCTATTTTTAGTTAGCAGAAAATACTCTGTTTAATAACTAGCAAACCTCGTGTAGCCTCAGAAAATTTGCGGCAATATCTCTCGACAATAGGAAAAATCAATAACATGATGTAACAAATGATTAAATTAAAAATTATTACTCGTTTATTTATATATATTACTTCAGTATTGATTTTATCAGCTTATACTGTTGATATAAAGGAGAATCAAATGATCTCAAAACAAAAAAAACATAGTGTCTCAGACGTTTCAGGAATTTATGAGTTTCAAACAAGTTGGCTTCAATCAACTGTTAATTTTAAATCCGATGGAACTTTTGAAATGAGTTATACAATAGGCGAAAAACATACAACTTTTGGAACTTGGACTATTAAAAAAGATATATTAATTCTAAAAAACGATGACAATTTCCCTGCAAATAAAAAATGGCTTATTAGAAATGAAAAACTTTATCCAATTTTAAAATCAGCAAAGGAATATGATATGAATTTTTTCTATGTAGCAAAAAAACAATCTACTGAAAAAGCAAATTGTTCATTCTTAAAAAATTGCAAACTAAGATATTCCGAAACAGATGATGATTCAACTTACATAATTATTAAAGACAATATATTTATAGAGTATCCAAATGGTGGTAAAAATTATATTAAATCAAACCTAGAATGGATAAATGAGTGTGAATACAATGCAATTGTAATCGAATTAACGGCTAGCGAATTAAACTATAAAATAGGTGATAAAATTAACGTAAAAATTGATATAATTGATAATGAAAATGTTTACTATACAGCAACTTTTGAAGGTGAAACAATAAAAGGAAAATTTAAAATCATTAATTGATACAAAATACTCCTTAAGAGGATTCGAATCAAAATTACTTTTAAACATTAAAACTTTGTAAAAAGTAAAAATCATTAAGAGATTTTTGAACCAGAAAAAGCCTGCAAAATATACACATTGAAGGCCTTTCAATTTTTATAGTGACCTTGACGGTACAGAATTCGAGCCTTTTATTAGAGGATTTAAAGATTTTAAATGACAAGATCTTTATTTAAAACATTTTTAATGCTTTATCAGAACCTGTTTTTATGTTTTTGTTATTCATTTTTTTAATCAGTTCATTTATCTTATTTCTTTCCTGTGCAACATCAATCGGTTGCATATCTTTATTTAAGATATTCCCTCCTAAACGTTTTTGACAATATTCAACTGCATTTAACATGACTTCAAAAACATTTTTAGGATCTGCACTTCTTGGTACAGAATAACCAAAAACCAGATTTTGAGGATTCATATTTCCATTTTTAATTTCTTCCGGTAAAAAATAACCTGGTTCTGTTATTGTCCATACACTAAAATGCTGATCATGCCCATAATTTCTATGATTATTCCAATGAAATAAATCACCATCACCCCATTCTAATCCAACACTTTGAAGTACATCCCAAGTTTCAAGACCATCAAATTGCTTATCACTTTGCAGTACAATTATTTCATCTATATTAAACTCATTATAAGTGCTTACAAGGATTTTTGCTTTTTGAATTGCACTTTCTATAGATTCTTTTTTTTCAAGATTTATTTTTAATGGATATTTTTGAATTCTTTTTTCAAGTTCAGTAACATATCGCTCCAGTTTTTTAGAATTATAACTTGGATTTTCCTCATTAAATATTTCCTGTAAATTAATTGCTACTTGCAGTTTACTATATATTTCAGGCGCTCCTCCCGCACTAACAAAAGTCCATTTCTTTGTTTCAGGTGAAAAACCATAAATCATAGACGGGAAATTAGTTCTCCATTCGGTGTCAAACATTTTAGACAAATCTTCTTTCTTAAAATTTTCACCTCTTATAGGTATTAAATTAATAATCCAATCCAGATCTGAATCTGCTTTATATTCAATATTTTCATCTTCACTAGGCACACTTTGAAAGGACAGTCGAGTTATATCCAAAATATAAGAAGCGTCTTCTGACGCCTTATCAAGATTTAAATCTTTGAGCCTTTCGCTACTTTCTGATTGAGTAGACATAAAATATTCATTTTGTTCTGAATTTGAATTTGATTTCAGAACTAAATAACCAATAATTATCAAAATTAAAAGCCCTCCAATGTAATACATTACCTTTTTATTCATTTTTTTTCCAACATTTATTGTCTAAATTAATCACTAAAACGAAGCTAAGAATTATATCAACTATAAATTATTCTAAAGTAATTTTTTTTTATAACCCACTTGACGAAGTTCTAACCATAAAAAAAGCCTGAGAATGAATATTCTCAGACTTTTTTTTCTTTTTTAGTGACCTTAACGATACAGAATTCGAACCTTTTAATAGAAGATTTAAAAATTTTAAATGATGTTTAATTTTTTTGATTAGACGTTAATATTACTATTGATTAATCATGTTTGTGCTGATTCGATAAAGCAGCAAGTCCTCTGAATTTTATACCCATGTCAGCACGAAAAGCATTCAAAGAATTAAAAGTTCTTTTGTTTATTTATAAGTTTATTATTATATATTTGATAATAAATAAACACTTACCCTTGTTAGACATATCTACCCAATTTTGGGGTGATAGGTCTAATGTTGTCAATAGTATATACTAGTTAGCAGTAATTCGCAAAATTGCATAAGCTAGAAAAAAAAATGACAATATTAAAAACAACTACGAAATGAAATTAAAACTGGTTCTAATTATTTTTGTTTTTATTGCTACTGTTTCTTGTATGGATGAGTCTAGTTATTATAATAGGGGAATAGAAAAAAGTGAATTGGAAAATCATGAAGAAGCACTTACAGATTTTTCGAAAGCAATAGAATTAGACAAGACTTTTGTAGAGGCTTATCGTCGAAGAGGTATTGAAAAGCATATTTTAGGAGATTATAATGGAGCAATAATAGATTTTTCTAAAGCAATAGAGATAGATTCTAATAGTTTCTACTCTTATTACCATAGAGGGCTTGTGAAAATTGATTTAGCTAATTATCAAGGAGCAATAGATGATTTTACAAAAAACATAGAGTTTAAAGCAACTTCCTGGCCTGCATATGCCAGTAGAGGTTTGGCTAAATATTATTTAAAAGATTATGATGGTGCAATCAACGACTGTACAAAAGCAATTGAAATACATAAGACTATGGCAGCAGAAGCTTATTATACTAGAGGAATTGCTAAATTAAGAATAGGAGATAAAGATGGGGCCTGTTTTGACTTAAATAAAGGTTTGGAGGAACGGGCTATAAATAGCCAAAGTTGTCGCGATACGATAGAAAAATATTGTAAATAAAGAACTACTGCCAACAACTACTACAACGGATTTGGGCAATAGGCTTAATGGAAAGTTGGTTTTGTATTTGGGATGATTTACTTCATCTTTTCACTATCGCTCGGGTGGCAAATCCAAAAAACAGAGTTGTGTTATTCTCAAACGCTGTAATATTAAGACGTTATTCGTGACTCTGAACTTAAAAAAAGAGACGAATGTAAGAATGATATTAACTACGTAATCGATGCAGAAAAAACAAAATCCTTGATGGGATTCGAACCAAAATTACATGCAAACATTGAGAATTGTAAAATTTAAAAAATCACCGAAGGGTTTTCGAACCATAAAAAAAAGCCTGAGAATTTAGATGCTCAGGCTTTCAAAATTTATAGTGACCCCGGAGGGGTTCGAACCCCCAACCCTCAGAGCCGAAATCTGATATTCTATCCAGTTGAACTACGAGGTCAGTTTTATTTATGATTTTAGATTATAGATTGGTGATTGAAATCTAAAATCTACAGTCTAAAATCTAATAAAATTATATTTACGAAAGTAATTTCTTTACAATTGTAGAAATGGTTTTTCCTTCAGCAGTTCCGCCTAATTGAGCAGATGCTAATCCCATTACTTTACCCATTGAAGCAATTCCAGAAGCTCCTGTTTCAGCAATGATTTTTGCTACTACAGCTTCTACTTCTTCTTCGCTTAATTGAGCTGGTAAAAACTTCTCGATTACAGCAACTTGAGCCAATTCTGGTTCAGCTAAGTCTGGACGGTTTTGTTCTGTAAAGATTCTTGCGCTTTCTTTACGAGTTTTAACCAATCTTTGAAGTAATTTAATTTCTTCGTCTTCTGATAAATCTTCTTTAGATCCAGAAGCAGTTGAAGCTAACAATAATTCTGATTTAACAGCTCTTAATGCTTCTAATGCTACTGTATCTTTTGCTTTCATGGCCGTTTTGATCTCGTCCATGATCTGTGTTTGTAAACTCATGTTTATGTTTTATTTAAAATAAGCCAATGCCTATTAATGATATATTAATTTGGAATTTGTTCTCGACTCCGCTCGAACTGACAATAAGATTCACTTTAAAAACCTATTTAGGAAGTCAAATTTTGAAATTCTGTGCGAAGATAAAAAAAATAACCCGAAAATTAAATCCAATTTTCGGGTTACCAAATATTATGATTCTAAAATTAATCTACGTTATCGTGCAAAAATGAATTGTTTGAACGTAATTGTAAATCGTTGTTACTATCTGTTCCAACAGAAATTCTAGAATTTGTATTATTAGATTGAGAATTAGACAAATCTATTCCTAATCTTTTGTAAGCTGGCTCTTTTTCCAACTCGTCAATTCTAGAAACATTATTATGGAATTTATAGTTAAACTCTTTTAGTTTCTTTCTTCTTTCTTCAGCTCTTAAACGTAATGTTTCTTCAATAGTTAATTCTAATGGAGAAACTTCAGACGTTGTAGATAAATCTGGTTGGCTAGCGAAATCAACTCTTGGTTTCAACGTAATGTTTAATTCCTCTGGAATTGTATCTTCAACTACTTTTTCAACTGGTTTAGAAGCCAATAAATCGTTTTCAACTTCCATATATTCTTCTAGAGAATATTTAATAATTCCGTTGTCTGAAACTTCAGTTACAGGAACAAATTGAACCGGATCATTTACTTTAATATCACGAGTTTCATTAGTTAATTCAAACAAAACTCTGTTATCTTCAACAACTGGCTCTCTTTTTACTGGCTCTTGTTTAAACAAAGGAAGATCAAAAGAGAAAGTTGTCTGTTCTTCTCTTTCAAATACTCTTTGCTGCTGAACTGGCGGCTGTTGTACTTCTTTTACTGGTGTTTCAGCTGCAGAAATTGTAAAATCGATATCTGTAATTGGAGAAACGATTTCGAAAGTTACATCTAGATTTTTGATAAACTCAGACATCACCACTAACTCTTCCTGATTGATTGCTGGAGCAACAGCTTTAGCAGTTGGAGTAAATGTTTCATCATCGTCAACTAAATCAAAAACAACTTTATCTTCAACTTTTGCAGTTGGCGTATCCACTGTTAGATCAAATGATGAAATCGGTCTGTTAGTTAAATTATGAACACTTCTTTGCTCATCTTCTAACGTATGAATGATTTTCTTTGGCTCTGTATTTACAATTTCATTTTGTTGTTCTACATCAAAACCTGTAGCAATAATCGTTACAGCAATTGCTTCACCAAGAGTTTCGTCTTCACCAACTCCCATGATAATATTTGCGTTGTAGCCAGCTTCAGCTTGAATGTGATCATTGATTTCTCCAATTTCATCAAGAGTAATCTCATTAGTTCCAGAAACGATAAGCAACAATACGTTTTTGGCACCTGTAATTTTGTTGTCGTTTAACAATGGAGAATCTAAAGCAGAAACGATAGCATCTTTTGCTCTATTTTCACCTGTTGCCACAGAAGATCCCATGATCGCAGTTCCACTGTTAGCCAAAACAGTTTTCGCGTCACGTAAATCGATATTTTGAGTATAGTGGTGCGTAATTACTTCAGCAATACCTCTAGAGGCTGTTGCCAAAACTTCATCCGCTTTAGAGAATCCAGCTTTAAAACCAAGATTTCCGTATACTTCTCTTAATTTGTTGTTGTTGATTACAATTAAAGAATCGACTTGCTTACGCAATTTCTCAATTCCAATAATAGCTTGCTCCTGACGAACTTTCCCTTCAAACTGAAAAGGAATTGTCACGATACCAACTGTTAATATTTCTCTTTCTTTTGCTAATTGAGCAATTACCGGAGCTGCACCAGTTCCAGTTCCTCCACCCATACCAGCAGTGATAAATACCATCTTAGTATTTCTATCCAACATTTTTTCAATATCCGAAATACTTTCGATAGCCGACTGCTGTCCAACGTCTGGGTTTGCTCCTGCTCCTAACCCTTCAGTCAAATTAACTCCTAACTGGATTTTATTTGGTACTGAACTATTTTGAAGCGCTTGCGAATCGGTATTACAAACGATAAAATCTACGCCTTTAATACCTTGTTTGAACATATGGTTGATTGCGTTACTTCCGCCTCCACCTACACCTATTACTTTGATTACATTTGATTGATTTTTTGGTAAATCAAATGAAATACTTCCAAATTCTGAGTTGCTCATCATCTTTTTGGTTTTTTGAAATTCTTATTAAGTACATTTTTTACTTCTTGACTTGGGGCCAGAAAGTAATCCTTCTCTTTTATTATTCTGCGTTGTCTAAAAATTCTTTGATTTTATCGACATATCGATCAAAAAATGATCTTCTTATTTTAGTTTCAGTAGATTCGTCTTTCGCCTTTTGACTTACGGTTTCTCTAGATTCTTCGATAGTTTCTACTTTCTCAACGTAGTTTTCTTCTACTTCGTATCGCTGTATTGGCTGAGTAGGAGGATTTCTATAAACCACTTTTGGCTGCTCATTAACCAATTCCATTCTCACAGCACTTTGCGAACTGTTTTCAATACTGTTCATTACTAATCCAACAGCCGTTGCAAACAATGGACTAGAAATTTCTTCTCCCGAATTTCCTGCTAAATGCTCATTTGGATATCCAATTCTCGTATCCATTCCTGTAATATATTCTACAAGTTGTTTAATGTGCTTTAATTGTGCACCACCGCCTGTTAATACAATTCCAGCGATTAGCTTTTTACGAGGATCTTCGTGACCATAAGCTTTAATTTCTGCAAAAACCTGTTCTACAATTTCCACAACTCTAGCATGGATAATTTTAGATAAATTTTTAAGCGAAATTTCTTTTGGTTCTCTTCCTCTTAAACCAGGAATAGAAACAATCTCGTTGTCTTTATTTTCACCCGGCCAAGCAGATCCAAATTTTATTTTTAGAAGCTCAGCTTGTTTTTCGATAATCGAACATCCTTCTTTTATATCGTCTGTAATTACATTTCCTCCAAAAGGAATTACCGCTGTGTGACGAATAATACCATCTTTGAAAATGGCTAAATCTGTTGTTCCCCCACCAATATCGATAAGTGCAACACCAGCTTCTTTTTCTTCTTGACTTAAAACGGCATCTGCAGAAGCTAATGGCTCCAAAGTCAATCCAGACAATTCTATTCCTGAACTCTGAATACATCTTCCAACATTTCTGATTGAAGATGCCTGTCCAACTACAACGTGAAAACTAGATTCTAATCTTCCGCCATACATTCCGATTGGTTCTTTAATTTCAGATTGTCCGTCGATTTTAAATTCTTGCGGTAAAACGTGAATTATTTCTTCTCCCGGTAACATCGCCAGTTTGTTTACCTGATCGATTAGGAGCTGAATATCTTTTTCGCCAATTACTTCTTCAGGATTATTTCTGCTGATGTAATCTGTATGCTGAATACTTCTGATGTGCTGTCCGGCAATACCCACAACCACATCTTTGATTTTGTATCCTGAATTATTTTCTGCTTCAACTATAGCCTGCTGTATAGACTGAATAGTCTGCGTAATGTTGTTTACTACTCCTCTGGCAACACCCAAACTTTTGGATTTGCCAATGCCCAAAATCTCCAACTTACCATATTCATTTTTTTTGCCAATCATGGCAACGATTTTGGTTGTTCCAATATCTAGACCTACTGCAATGTTATCTTTTTCCATTTTCTATTATTTAGTGCAAACTACTTGTTCCGTAAACCTAAGGTCAATTTTTTTGTATTTGTATAACGAACTATCTAAAACCGCTTTTTGAAAGAAGGCTTTATAGTTTCTAA
Organism: Flavobacterium sp. SH_e; assembly: GCF_025717045.1. GTDB lineage: Bacteria > Bacteroidota > Bacteroidia > Flavobacteriales > Flavobacteriaceae > Flavobacterium. Next base: position 1,139,503 of record NZ_JAOVZN010000006.1, on the reverse strand, counting down.
ATTTCTTATCAACATTCATCGTTCTTCCAAAATCTATGAAGTAATCATAGTTACGATTAAACATTTTTAAGCTTCCATTCGGCATAATCTCTATAGCAATGATGTTTTTTTTCAAAAACGCATCGTCATAAATTGTGCGAAATAAAACTGCTAAATCTTCGTTATTTTTTTCATTTATTGCCCCTGAAACAAGAGGAACTCGCGCAGTGAAATTGTCCGATAAGGGCATTTTATTACCCTCATAGTCAATATAAAAAGAAGCGCCGCCATCATAAACTCTTGCTATGGGCGTCTTCTGTTTTACTACTGCTTTTAGAACTCCATCGATACTTACAAAAACATTTGACTTCTCAATCATGTCTTGCGTATCGAGGGTTTTCTCTATCTTATTCAAATCTACTTCATCTTTTCTAATACTGGAAGCGTCTCTTTTATTTTCTATCAACAATTTATTAACCGTCTCCGGCTTCACAAAAAGCGTATTTTCTCCTACAAAAACGACCATCGATTTTTTCAATTTTCGATCGCCATTTCGATGTTGCGCGAAAGAATATAAAAACAAAACCAGTCCGAAAATAAGTACTAATCTGATATTTGTCCAATTAAATATTTTCATTTAAAACCTTTTTAATTGAAGGAACCATTTCTCCCAGATCACCAGCTCCGATTGTCACAATAATAGGTGCATCACTGGCTTTGATTTCACCTAATAAATCTTCTTTTGCAACAATTTTCTTGTTCGTATTGGTCATTTTACCCAAAAGCCACTCAGAAGTCACTCCTTCCATCGGAAGCTCTCTAGCAGGGTAAATATCCATCAAAAACACTTCATCAAACTGCGATAAGCTTTCTGCAAATCCGTCAACAAAATCTCTCGTTCTACTGAATAAATGTGGTTGGAAAATTGCCAAAACTTTGCGTCCTGGATACAATTCTCTAACTGCCTGATGAACAGCATTTATTTCTGTTGGATGATGTGCATAATCATCAATATATACTAAATTTTCGCTCTTAATCTGATACGAAAAACGTCTTCTGATTCCGTTGAATGAAGCAATGGCTTTTGCAATGGAATCGGTCGGGGTGCCGAAAGTTTTAGCCATCGCAATAGCCATCAATCCATTCATTAAATTGTGTTTTCCAGGCAGTCCGAAACGTAAATCCTTCATGATTTCTGACGGCGTTTGCACGTCAAAAACATAAGCGCCATCTTCTATTCGAACATTATAAGCCTTATATACAGCATCTTCATTTATAGCACATTGAACGCCATCTAAAGGCAATTCTTTGGTTATAAAAAGATTATTTTTATCTTCTACTTTGGCAGCAAATTCTCTAAAAGAAGCTTGAATTGCGTCGCTAGTTCCATAGATATCCAAGTGATCTGCATCCATAGAAGTCACACATGCAATGTCTGGACGCAAATGCAAAAACGATCTGTCAAATTCGTCTGCTTCAACAACTGTTACCGTTTTTCCGCTTCCTATTAAGTTAGAATTGTAATTCTCTACAATTCCTCCGATAAAAGCAGTTACATCTGCACCGCTTTGAAACAAAATATGTCCCAAAATACTAGATGTAGTAGTTTTTCCGTGCGTTCCAGCAACTGCAAAACAGAAAGTATCTCTACTTATAATTCCAAGAACTTCAGCACGCTTTTTAACTTCGTAATGCCTTTCAATAAAATAATTCCACTCTGAATGTGTTTTAGGAACCGCTGGCGTATAAATCACCAATGTATTCTCTACATAATAATCACTTGGAATTAAATTTATATTGTCTTCAAAATGAATATCTATACCACTTTCAATCAATTCATTAGTTAGCATAGAAGGTGTTTTATCGTAGCCTGAAACATTTTTTCCAATAAACTTGAAATAACGAGCCAGGGCACTCATTCCGATACCTCCGATACCAATAAAATAAACGTTTTGTATTTGATTTAAATTCATTTTTATTTGCTTTAAGCATTAAGCTATAGGCTTTAAGCCTTCGCCTATATTTTACTTTTTAATTAACTTCACAATTTCTGCAACAATATCTTGTGTCGCTCTTGGTTTGGCCAGTTTTTTAATATTATCACTTAACTGTTTCTGTTTTCCAGAATCTTTCAGCAGCGCTTCAAAAACAATGCTAAACTGACTGTCAAGCTCAGATTCTTTCAACAAAATAGCACCTTTTTCATCTACAATTGCCTGCGCATTTTTAGTTTGGTGATCCTCAGCTACATTAGGCGACGGAATAAAAATCACTGGTTTTCCGACAATGCATAATTCTGACACCGACGAAGCGCCTGCACGTGAAATTATGACATCTGATGCTGCATAAACAAAATCCATTCTTTCAATAAAATCAACCACTTTCACATTTGGCTGATTGTATCTTTTATATTCTTCAAAATATAACTTCCCGCATTGCCAGATTACTTGCACGTCTTGAGAAAGAAAATTTTGCAGTTCTTTTTCGATTAACTGATTAATTCTTCTTGCGCCTAAACTTCCTCCTAAAACCAGCAATGTTTTCTTATTCGGATCTAAACCATAGAAAGCAATTGCTTCGTCACGTTTACTTTCGATATCAATTAAATCCTGACGGACTGGATTTCCAGTTAAAACAATTTTCTCTTCTGGAAAAAAGCGCTCTAAATTTTGATACGCTACACAAATTGCATTTGCCTTTTTGCTCAGCAATTTATTTGTTATTCCAGGATAAGAATTCTGTTCTTGAACAACGGTCGGAATTCCTGCTGATCCTGCTGCTTGCAATAAAGGACCGCTGGCAAATCCGCCAGTACCAATTACTACATTTGGCTTGAATTTTTTAATTATTCTTTTTGATTCCAATAAACTGCTTGCCAATTTTAACGGAAACATTAAGTTTTGTAAAGTCAATTTTCGCTGTAAACCTGCAATCCAAAGACCTTTTATTTCGTAACCTGCTTGAGGGACTTTTTGCATTTCCATTTTATCCTTTGCTCCAACAAAAAGAAATTCTGCATCAGGAAATTGTAATTTTAATTCGTTTGCAATTGCAATCGCAGGATAGATATGCCCACCTGTTCCTCCTCCGCTAAGTATGAATTTATACTTTGTCATCTTTCTAAAAATTACAACTTTTTAAAAAATTTTTATATTCTAATCTTATTTGTTTAAAACCGCATTCATTGGGTTTCTTGAATTGTCTTCTATAGAATACATTGGCTCTTCTTCGTATATTTCATCTGCAACCAAATCTTCTTCTGCCAATTCTTTATCTATTAATCGCTGTAAAGCTTCTTTGCGTTTTTCTCGCTCGAGCTTGTCTTCAGCTATTTCATCTTCTTTTCTCGTCACACTAATGATAATTCCGAGTCCAAGGCAAGTCATCCAAATCGAACTTCCTCCACTACTTATCAACGGAAGTGTCTGTCCTGTAACTGGCAATAATTCTACTGCAACCGCCATATTGATCATTGCCTGAAATATCATCGGGAATCCTACTCCAACGACGACTAATTTTCCAAATAAAGTAGGTGCTTTATGAGAAGCAATTACAAATCGGAACAAAAGCAATAAATAAAGAATCACAATAGAAACTCCTCCTACTAGACCATATTCTTCAACAATAATGGCATAAATAAAATCGGAAGAAGATTGTGGCAAAAAGTTCTTCTGAACACTTTTTCCAGGACCTAATCCTCCTAATTTTCCTGATGCAATTGCAATTTTTGCTTTCTCAATTTGATAGTCATCTTCGTCTGGTTTGTCTGTCGTAAAGTTTGCAATACGGCTTTCCCATGTTGAAACCCTGCTGAAGAATCTTGAATCTGGAAAGGCTTTTGCTACCAAAAGAAAAAACGCCAGCATCGCAATTCCTGAACCAATGATAAAAGCAATATATTTTAATGGGTACTTTCCAATAAATGTCAGCATTAAAACCATCGAAAAGATTAGCGCTGTAGTTGAAAAATTCGCTGGTAAAATCAATACTAATGTGATGAATACTGGAATCCAAAGCTGAATTAATGAAGCTTGAAAAGGCTCATTTTCTTCTTTAGTTTTAGATAAATAGCGTGCCACATAAATAAATAAAACAATTGCTGCCAATGTTGAAGTCTGGAACGTGATTCCGATAAAAGGCACCTGAATCCAACGGCTTGCATTTGCTCCTGCGATTACTGTTCCTTTTAAAAGTGTATAGATCAATAAAATCCAAACCACTGGAAGCGCAATCTTAGAAATGGCTCTAAAATAATGATACGGAACTCTATGCACCCAGTAAATGATTAAAAAACCAATACAGATATGTGCCAAGTGTTTTACCAAATACCCTAATGTATTTCCTGTTCCGTGCCCGATATAGGCAAGATTACTACTCGCACTAAAAACAGGCATAAACGAAAACAAAGCCAATAAAGCCACAAATGACCATATTACTCTATCTCCTTTTAGTTTGTTTACTAGTTCTTTCATAATTTTTTGTTTCAGGTTTTATTTTGTTTCAAGTTTCAGGTGTCGAACGTGATACTTGAAACATTAAACTTTTTCTACAAGTTGTGTACTGCTTGTTTGAATTGTTTTCCACGGTCTTCGTAGTTTTCGAATAAATCGAAACTTGCGCAGGCTGGAGACAATAAAACTACATCGCCTTTTTCTGTTAATCTTTGAGCAGTTTTTACTGCGTCATTCATATTATTTACTTCAACCATAATATCAACAACGTTTCCAAAAGCATCAATAATTTTGCGATTATCGATTCCAAGACAGATAATTGCCTTTACTTTCTCACGTACTAACGACATTAATTCGTTGTAATCGTTTCCTTTATCAACACCTCCTACAATCCACACTGTTGGCGCATTCATACTATCCAAAGCAAAGAAAGTAGCGTTTACATTTGTCGCTTTTGAATCGTTGATATATTGAACGTTTTGTATTTTTAATACTTTTTCTAAACGGTGCTCAACACCTTGGAAATTAGATAGACTTTCACGAATCGTTGCATTTCTAATTTGCATCAATTTAGCTACAGAGCTTGCTGCCATGGCGTTTTTCATATTATGTTTTCCTTCTAACGCAATGTGTTCTGTCTCCATTGTAAACTCTTCTTGGTTGATCTTTATTTCCATTTTGCTGTTATTTATAGAAGCCCCTTCATCAAATTTTTTCGTCAATGAAAAAGGAATTAGTTTTGCTTTTGTTTTGTTCTTTTTTAACCATTCTGTGCTTGCCACATCATCTGCATCATAAATCAGATAATCATTTTCAGTCTGGTTCATCGTTATTCGGAACTTCGAATTGATATAATTTTCATATTTATATTCATATCGATCTAAATGGTCCGGACTAATATTGGTTATTATCGCAATATCGGGCCTGTAATTTATTATTCCGTCTAACTGAAAACTGCTTAATTCAAGAACGTAGGCATCAAATTTATTTTCAGCCACTTGCCACGCGAAGCTCTTTCCAATATTTCCACCCAATCCTACATTTAATCCTGCATATTTCAGCAAGTGATGTGTCAGCATTGTTGTGGTTGTTTTACCATTACTTCCCGTAATCCCAATCGTCATTGCTTCTGTGTAAGGAATCGCAAATTCAATTTCCGAAATTACTTTTACTCCTGCTGCAACCAGCTTTTTAACTATCGGAGATTTATCTGGAATTCCTGGGCTCTTCATCACCACATCTGCATTTAGAATTAAATCTTCTGTATGCTGTTCTTCCTCCCAAGTTATTTTATTAATGATAAGAACTTCTTTGTAACTCTCTTTTATTTTTCCAAAATCGGATACAAAAACATCATACCCTTGTTTCTTACCGAGGATTGCAGTTCCTACACCGCTTTCTCCTCCTCCAAGTACTACTAGCCTCATCTATCTTAGTTTTAAAGTAATGATTGACAAAATGGCTAACATTACGGCAACAATCCAGAAACGGGTTACGATTTTACTTTCGTGATATCCCTTTTTCTGGTAATGATGGTGTAAAGGCGACATCAGGAAAATTCTTCGTCCCTCGCCAAAACGCTTTTTGGTGTATTTAAAATAACTTACCTGAATAATTACTGAAGCACTTTCTGCTAAGAAAATTCCGCAGAACAAAACAATCAATATTTCTTTTCGAACTGCAATCGCTAATACCGCAATGATTCCTCCGATAGTCAAACTTCCCGTATCTCCCATAAACACCGAAGCTGGATAAGAATTGTACCAAAGGAAACCGATTAATGCTCCAACAAACGCCGAAATAAAGACCGTCATTTCTCCCGAATTGGGTATATACATTATGTTCAGATAATTTGAGAAAATGATATTTCCTGAAACGAATGTAAATATTCCGAGTGCGAGGACGGATATTGCCGAGGTTCCTGCTGCGAGACCATCGATTCCGTCAGTTAAATTAGCTCCGTTAGAAACTGCTGTAATGATAAAAATAACTACTGGAATAAATATTAGCCAAGCCCATTTCTCATAACCCTCTCCCATAAAAGACAATACTTCAGCATAATCAAATTCGTTGTTTTTTACGAAAGGAATTGTTGTTGCTGTAGATTTTTCTTCAACAGGTGCTGGCGTTACAATAGTTGTATTTGCAGATGTTTTAAACACATCTGTACGACCCGTATCTGTTCTTACTGTAACGGCAGGATTAAAATAAAGAACTGCTCCAACGATGACTCCAAGACCAACCTGACCAATAACTTTAAAAATACCTTTTAAACCTTGCTTATCTTTTTTGAATATTTTAATGTAATCGTCAACAAAACCAATTGTTCCCATCCACAATGTGGTTACAATTAGTAAAACAATGTAAATGTTATGCAATCTTGCAAATAACAAAACTGGAACCAAAGTCGCAAAAATGATAATCAGTCCACCCATTGTTGGTGTACCAGCTTTCTCATTCTGACCAGCAAGACCAAGTTCGCGTACTGTTTCTCCAACTTGCTGACGGCGTAAAAAGTTAATCACTCTTTTACCATAAATTGTCGACAAAAGCAACGAAAGCATAAATGCCAAAGCTGATCTAAATGTGATGTATTGGAAAACTCCTGTTCCAGGAAGATCCAATGTCTTATCAAAATATTCGAATAAATAGTACAGCATATTTTTCTATTTTTTAAATTCCAATTTTGAAATTTCAAACTCCAATTCTGTGGTATTTGAACTTAAAATTTATTATTACTTATTTAGTTGCTCTAAAATCTCTTTTATTGTTTCCATATCATCAAAATGATGACGAACACCATTTATTTCCTGATATGTTTCGTGTCCTTTTCCTGCAATTAGGATAATATCTTTTGCTTCTGCCAATTGACAAGCCGTTTTTATTGCTTGTTTTCTGTCTGTAATTCGAAGCATTTTTTTATAATTCTGAGGCTCAACTCCCTGCTCCATTTCATCCAAAATAACTTCTGGATCTTCATTTCTTGGATTATCAGAGGTCAAAACTGCTTTATCACTTAAATCTGAAGCAATCTTCGCCATAATTGGACGCTTTGTTTTGTCACGATTTCCTCCGCATCCAACAACAGTAATTAACTGCTCGTTTTTTGTACGGATATCATTTATCGTTTTTAAAACATTTTCTAATGCATCTGGCGTATGTGCGTAATCTACAACGGCTGTAATTCCAGCATCTGAAACGATGTACTGAAAACGACCCGAAACACTTTCTAAATCAGACAATAAACGCAACGCTTCAAGGCTATCAATTCCTAACTCTACTGCAGTTCCGTAAATTGCTAAAACATTGTATGCGTTGAAAGTACCAATCAATTTTACCCAAACTTCATTGTCATTGATTTTCAATAATAAACCTGATAATTGGCTTTCTAAAATCTGAGCTCTATAATCAGCATAAGATTTTAAAGCATAAGTCAGTTTTTTTGCCACTGTATTTTGCAACATCACCGATCCGTTTTTATCATCAATGTTTGACAAAACAAATGCTGATTTTGGAAGTGAATCAAAAAATGACTTTTTAACGTCTCTATATTCAGCAAAAGTTGGATGATAATCCAAATGATCGTGAGAAAGATTCGTGAAAATTCCTCCCACAAAATGCAAAGCTTCTGTACGTTTTTGGTGAATTCCATGCGAACTTACTTCCATAAAACAATGCGTAACTCCAGCCTCAACCATTTCATTTAAATAATGATTTATAGTCAAAGAATCTGGTGTTGTATGTGTTGCAGGATATTCCGTTTTATTTACTACGATTTTTACAGTTGACAACAATCCAACTTTAAAACCTGCTTTTTCAAACAATTGAAATAATAATGACGCAATTGTTGTTTTACCGTTTGTTCCAGTTACACCAACTAATTTCAGTTTTCCAGATGGATCTCCAAAATAATTAGCAGCCATAAAAGCCAAAGCCGTATTCGTATCTTTTACTTGAATATAAGTTACGTCATTGGCAGTATTTGCCGGAAGCGTATCACAAATAATTGCTTTTGCTCCAAGCTGAATTGCTTTCTCGATATAATCATGTCCATCTGAAAGCGAACCTCTTATTGCTACAAAAACATCATTTGTTTCTACTTTACGTGAATCAAATTCAATTTTAGAAATAGCAATATCTGTTGAACCTTTTACAGACTCAATAGCTACTTTATATAATATGTCTTTTAATACTTTCACGATAATTCTAATACAATTGTTGTGTTTTTGCTAATACTGGTTCCTGCTTGAATCGATTGATTTTTTACTTTCCCCATTCCATTTACTTTTACTTTCAAACCTAAATTCTCCAGTAAAGCAATTGCGTCCATTCCAGGCATTCCTTTTAAATTAGGAATCTGATTTATTTTTTTATTTGCTTCAGCAATATATTTATCATAACTAGCTTCTTGTTTTGGAATCCTAGAATCTAATTTTTTAATTTTATTTGTTGAGGGCGCATCAGTAAAAATCTTTTGCGCGATTCTTTTGAAAACTGGTCCAGCAACGTCTGCTCCGTAATAATTATTCTTGGCCGTATTTGGTTTATGAACCACTACAATACAAGAATACTTTGGATGATCAGCTGGAAAATACCCTGCGAAAGAAGAAGCATAATACATTCCTTCTCTTCCTGCGTTAGCATAATTTACCATAGCCGTTCCCGTTTTTCCTGCCATCGAAAAATCTTTTGAATACAACTTAGAACCTGTTCCTTTTTTAACCACATTTGCCAAAACTGCTTTGACTTTTTTAAGTGTTTCTGGCGAACAAATCTTAGGATTCATCACTTCTGTATCAAATTTTTTAATGGTTTTGTTCCATTCTTTAATTTCCGACACAAATTGCGGTTTTACCATTACACCATTGTTTGCAACTGCATTATACAAGGCTAAAGTCTGCATTGGCGTAACCGAAACATTATATCCAAAAGCCATCCAAGGAAGCGTAGTTCCTGACCAATGTTTGTCTCCAGGCTGCGGAATATAAGGTCTTCCTTCTCCTTTAAAATGCAATCCTAATGGTTTATTCAAGCCTAATTCATTGATATGATTCACAAACTTAGAAGGATTACTTTTGTAGTTCTCATAAACCGCCTGAACCATTACTGTATTTGAAGAAAGCTCAAATCCGCGCGCTAAAGAAACTTTCCCGTAACCGCCTTTATGCGAATCACGAACAGCTCTTCCGTAATATCTAATTTCACCGCCATGACTATCGTAAACTGTACTTGTATCAGCTACTTTATCTTCTAAAATCGCCATTAAATCAACTAATTTAAAAGTCGATCCAGGTTCGTGAGATTCAGCAACAGCGTAATTTGTCGTTTCGTAATAAGAACCATCTTCTGCTCTTCCTAAATTTGAAATCGCTTTTATGTATCCTGTTTCCGTTTCCATTACTACCACACAACCATGATCTGCTTCGTAATCTTCCAATTGTTTCAACAAAGCATGGTGTGCAATATCCTGAATAAAAACATCTATTGTCGAAATCACATCGTAACCATCAATTGGATCTACTTCGTTTACATCACGAATAGGTTTCCATTGCCCTTTTGCGATTTTTTGTTTTAGAATTTTACCGTCTTTTCCGTTCAAATAACTTTTAAAAGCCCATTCAATTCCTTTTCCAACTTCCATTCCTGTAGCTGGATCGATTTTGTCATAACCAATGGTTCTTTCAGCGATTTTGCCTATCGGATGTTTTCTAACCGTTTCTTGCTCAACAATAATTCCGCCTTTAAAAGCTCCTAAATTGAATAATGGAAAACTTTTTATTTTCACATATTCCGTATAACTTAACTTACGAGCGATTAAATAATAACGATTTTTATTTTCGCGCGCTTTTCTTAATTCTTTTTCGTAATAACCTGACGGTCTATCCAAAACAGTTTCTAAAGAATCTGATAATTGTTTTACATACTTCTCAAAAGTTTCCTTTTTTGGCGCTTTTGCGTCAAAACGAATTTCATAATTCGGGATTGATGTTGCCAATAAACTTCCGTCAGCAGAATAAATATTTCCTTTGTTGGCAGGAATTACAAAGTTTCTCACTGTACGCTGTTTTGCCAGTTTTCTGTAATAATCTCCTTGAACCCATTGAATATTGGTTAATTTAACAACAATAGCAATTGCCATCAAAAAGATGAAAACTGCTACGAGGTAAATTCTGTAGGATATATGTTTATCGTCTACTGCCATATTCTTTTAAAGAAACTTTTTTCTTCTTCTTTTTTAACTTCTATTTTTACTGGAGGAACTGTCGACGGAAAAATTTGTTTTTCTAACATTTTGTCCGAAATAGTTGACTCCATTTTTAACTTCATCAATTCTGAACGTCGATCAACAAATTCAGATCTTAGTTCTTTTACTTCATTATTTAATTTCGCGATTTCAAAAACCTTTTGTTCGTATCGCTGTGTATTTGCAATCATCAAAATCGCCAGCAGAATTATAAAGACAATAAATCGCCAATTTTTTACTGCATCTTCATGAATCAGAAATCTTGCTTTTAATATGCTAAATACGCCACTTTTCATTATTTCCTACCTTAATATATATTATAGCTTTTCTGCGACTCTTAATTTTGCACTTCTTGCCCTATTATTAATCTTGATTTCTTCATCATCTGGAACAATCAGTTTTCCGATAGTTTTGAATGGAACTGAAAAGTTTCCGTAAAAATCTCTTTCTGGCTCCCCTTCAAACATTCCGTTTTTAATGAATCTTTTTACCAAACGATCTTCTAAAGAATGATAAGAGATTACCGAAAATCTTCCTCCTGGTTTTAAAATCTCTAATGACTGTTCAATAAATTCTTTTAGAACATCCATCTCCTGATTAACTTCGATCCTGATTGCTTGATAAATCTGAGCCAATACTTTGTTTCGAACTTTCTCTGGTAAAAACTTTTTCAGAACTTCTTTTAATTCTTCAGTCGTTTTGATTGGGTAATCTTTTCTCGCCTCAACAATTGTTCTTGCCAAAACCGGTGCGTTTTTCAACTCCCCATAATCAAAAAAAACACGACGTAAATCCTGTTCTTCATATTCGTTAACCACTCGACAAGCATTTAAATCATTTCTTTGACTCATCCGCATATCTAACTCGGCATCAAATCTTGTTGAAAAACCTCTTTCAGGAACATCAAACTGATGTGATGAAACTCCTAAATCTGCCAAGATTCCGTCAACTGATTTAACTCCGTGAAAACGTAAAAATCTTTTTATGAACCTAAAATTCTCATTTATCAAAGTGAACCTTTCATCTGGCAATGCATTAGCAAGCGCGTCTTCGTCTTGATCAAATGCAAACAGCCTTCCGTTTGGCCCTAATCTTTTTAAAATCTCTTTTGAATGACCACCGCCCCCAAACGTAACATCTACATACACACCATCAGGTTTAATATTTAAACCATCTACTGTTGGATGAAGCAAAACCGGATTATGATATTCCATCTTCGTCGTCATTAATATTTCCCATTACTTCTTCGGCTAAATCTGCAAAATCCATATCTTCGCCGCTTATTGATTTCTCGTATAAATCTTTGTCCCAAATCTCAACAATATTAACCGCAGATGAAAAAACCACATCTTTAGAAATACTTGCAAACGTTACCAAATCTTTTGGAACAAGCAGTCTTCCCAATGCATCAACCTCAACCACTTTAACACCAGCAGTAAACCTTCTAATGAAATCGTTGTTCTTTTTTACAAAGCGATTAAGCTTGTTGATTTTTTTCATCATCGCATCCCACTCTACCATAGGATATAATTCTAAACACGGCTGAAAAACAGAACGCTTCAAAACGAATCCGTCTTGAAGAGAAGCCGTCAATTGCTTTTTTAAAGGAGCAGGCATCATTAGCCTTCCTTTAGCATCGACTTTACATTCATATGTTCCAACAATTGTGTTCAAAAAAACTAGTTAACATGTTATACAGCAAAAATATAAAAAATATTACCACATTTTACCACTTTATACCACTTTGTTAATAAGTTTAACCACTTTGCTACCACTTTCCATAATTAACAATCAATCAATACGTTAACTATTAATTAACAGATTCTTAAATACGTTATTCATTCAAAAAAATAATGCGCTAATTTTCTTAAAAAATTGATTATAATGCATATTTCTTAACATTTGAATATTTTAACAAATACCACATTAATTACTGATTTTTAACGATTTACAAGTTCTACTCAAATTATCTAGTTAAAAAATGGCATCAAAAATTCATTTTTGTTGAATTAACCCTATATTTGTCGAAATTGAAATTGGCATTAGATTAGATGGACAAACACTATAAAAAAGAAGGCAAATACAGCTATTTTGAGGCTGGAGAAGGAACTCCGATCGTTATACTGCATGGTTTAATGGGAGGTCTAAGTAACTTTGATGGTGTAGCACAATATTTCCCGACAAAAGGATATAAAGTTGTTATTCCAGATTTGCCAATATACACCCAAAGCATTTTAAAAACGAACGTAAAAAGTTTTGCGAAATACGTAAAAGACTTTATCACTTTTAAAGGTTTTGACAAGGTAATTCTTTTAGGAAATTCTCTTGGAGGACACATTGCACTGTATCACACAAAGTTGTATCCCGAAAAAGTTGCAGGACTTGTAATTACTGGAAGTTCTGGTCTTTATGAAAGCGCAATGGGAGACAGTTATCCAAGAAGAGGCGATTATGAATACATAAAAAAGAAAGCTGAAGATGTATTTTATGATCCAAAAATTGCAACTCCTGAATTGATTGATGAAGTTTACGCTACCGCTAATGACCGAATCAAATTAATCAAAACTTTGACTATTGCAAAAAGTGCAATACGTCATAATATGGCTAAAGATTTGCCAAAAATGGATGTTGAAACTTGTATTATTTGGGGTAAAAATGATTCTGTAACACCACCAAATGTTGCGGAAGAATTTGATAAACTATTACCAAATTCAACTTTATACTGGATTGACAAATGCGGACACGCAGCAATGATGGAACACCCAGAAGAATTTAACGAAATTCTTGAAAAATGGCTTACTGAAAAGAATTTGTAGCCATTAAATTTTATTTTTTAAGGAGGTTTTAAAACGAAGGAGCATGAAAATTAACACCGCCGAATTTATTATCAGCAATTCTGATGCATCAAAATGTCCAAAGGAGTTTTTGCCAGAATATGCTTTTATAGGAAGATCAAATGTAGGTAAGTCATCTTTGATAAATATGCTTACCAACAATAAAAACTTAGCCAAAACATCCTCAAGACCAGGAAAAACACAATTAATCAATCACTTTAAAATCAATAATAATTGGTTTTTAGTTGATTTGCCTGGTTACGGTTACGCTAAGGTTTCAAAAAAAACAAAATCAATTTTTCAAAAGTTCATTACCGATTATTTCGAGAATAGAGAACAATTGGTTTGTGCTTTTGTTTTGATTGACATTCGTCACGAAGCTCAAAATATCGACATCGAATTTATGTCTTATATGGGCGAAAGCGAAATTCCGTTCTGTATTATTTTTACTAAAGCGGATAAAATTGGTAAAACAAAAATAGATTCGCACATTGCTGCTTACAAAAAGCAAATGTTTGTTAATAACTGGGCCGAAATGCCACAGTATTTTGTAACCTCATCGACAGAAACAATCGGAAAAGATGAAGTTCTGTCTTATATAGATCAAGTGAATCAAGAAGTTTTTAAAAATAATTCAGAATTTTAAATTTTTAAAACTTACAATATTAAAATCCCAAATTCCAATTGCAAACTTGAAATTTGGGATTTTTTTTATTTGAAAATTTTAAAATTTATGCTCTGTTTTCGAAGTTTCTCTTAAGTGTTCTTCTAAAATTTAAAGCTTTCCATTCTTTATAGATTAAGAACTGATATAGAATATAAAATAAAGAATTAAAGAACCAGAAATCAAGGAAAAACGGTTCCGTAAAAACTACCGAGTCACTATTTCCAGACAGAAAAATACCCGCACTGCTTGTTAGATAAATAATTAATCCGTTGCAGAAATAAAAATAATCATGCTTAACATTTTTTAAATTCGATATAATATAATAGAATGCGTAAAATAATAGTGGAATTGATGTTATTGCAATTTCTATCAAATTAAACTCCCAATAAAGTGAAGGTCGTTTATAATATTGAACTCCTAAAAAAAGCAATACCGAAACAAACACAATTATCATAATTTGCTTGAATATCTTATTCGAAAAACTATTGTAGAAAAATAAGTTTAACGTGATAAACTGAAAAATAAAATAATAATGCGAAAGGAAAAAATTCGAATTAGGATAGAGAAATCCAATAATATTGCAGAGGAGTTCAACGCAAAACAAGAGACCTAAATAAATCGTAATCATGCGATACATTATATCTCTGTTTTTACATGTGGCAGAAAACCTTATGGCATTAGCAAGTAAAAAAAACAGCCCAATAAGACTTACAATAAAAGGAAACCACATATTATTTTTTCTTAAAACGATATTGGAAAAATACCTTTTTAAGATTTAATTACAAAATAGAATTCCAATTTATTTTAAAACAATAAAAAAATCCCAAACCCAATATTAAGATTGGAATTTGAGATTTTCATTTATTTAAAATTTTAACTATTTCGTAAGCTCTAATTTTTCTGCGAAGTAATCACAAAAATCTTTCATCGTATCAGACATTTTTTCATCATCTGTTGCGCGTTTGAAAGTATCCGACATTGCAACTAAAGTCTGGTGAAAGAAAATCTTCATTTCGTCTACCGGCATATCTTTCGTCCACAAATCGATACGCATTGTTTCTTTTGCTTTGCTGTCCCAAATAGACAACATGATCGCTTTAGCTTCTTCCGCTTGCACTCCTCCATCTTGAGCACTCCATGTTAGTTTTTCTGGAACGCGGTTTTCGTCTAATTCTATATTGAATTTAATCTCTGAGTTTATATTTGCCATTATTTCTTAGGTTTATATTTTGATTTTTCGAAGATTTCTTTTGCATCAATTTTAAATAATTCTGCCAAAGAAACATTACTATTATTTTTCATGTATGAACGTACCATTTGCCATCCGATCCAAGTTCCTACTCGTCCTGGAGAATCATTATCTATTTCTAAAAAGAATTTAGAGAAAGGTGCTGGTGTTATAAATCGTGTTCTTAATTTTGGATCGTCACTGTAAAGCATTTCATTTTCTATGAAATAGCGCCACATATAAGCTTCATTTTCTTCACACCATTTAATTTGTTCTGGAGTATATCCTATTTTTTCTGCATCTGTGTATTCTGGAAGAAGCAAATCTTTTGCATAAAGCTGTTTCCCTTCAAAAACCATCTGAGCAACTAAACTTTTATCTAATGAATTTGGAATATTTCTATAAGAAAAACTAGAAACCACATCTGGCATAATCTGCCTTTCTTCGAAATTTTGTTTTAAATAATTTGGGAACTCATAAAACTTATGATCTTTTCCTAAATAAAGCTCCAAAGCAACAACTACAAGACTATCTGCATAAATTGCTTTTGCACTATAGTCCATTTCTCCAATAACCGTAATTACTTTAGGGATTTTAGTTTTAGGAAAATAATATTTTATGTGTTGAAAAAGCCCGTCAAACTCTTTACGAACAGGTTCAAAATTGCTGTATTTTTTCTGAACTTCGTCATAAACTTCTCTCCAGATTGGATCATTCATTTTCTGAATCCAAATATTGTCATCGTTTCCAGGGAAGAAAAACGGATATTGCTTTTTTATCTTTGCAAGATCTTGAGGTTTGGTTTCAAAAAACACTTTATCAAAACGTTCTACTTTAATATCAACTGGAATTTCTTCTACTTCTTTTTCAACCTTACTTTTTTGATCACAGGATAAAAAAAACAGGCATAGAACCACTGCAAAGCGATAAATTTTCATTTTATTTTAATTAGATTTGTGTTATCAGAATTTTAAGTAATTGCATACTCAAAATAATTCTGCAAATATACATCCCTGTATCTTAAAACTTAAACTATTATGGCTAAAAAAAGCACAATTCAGACAGAAAAGGTAAATACGCATATTGTAGAGTGGTTAAAAAATTATGCTACTAGTGCAAAAGTAAATGGTTTTGTAATCGGAATCTCTGGAGGTGTAGATTCTGCAGTAACTTCAACTTTATGTGCGCAGACAGGACTGAAAGTTTTATGTGTAGAAATGCCAATTCATCAGGCAGAAAGCCAAGTAAATAGAGCCAAAGAACATATTGAACAACTTAAAAAACGTTTTCCAAATGTTTCTGATATTCAGACAGATTTGACAGGAGTTTTTGAATCATTTAAAAGTGCAGTGCCTTCAACAGCTGACGAAGCAAAAGTAAATTTGGCTTTAGCAAATACGCGTGCACGTATTAGAATGACTTCTTTATATTATTTAGCCGGAATTCATGGTTTACTTGTTGCCGGAACTGGAAACAAAGTTGAAGATTTTGGTGTAGGTTTTTACACAAAATATGGAGACGGCGGCGTCGATTTGAGTCCGATTGCTGATTTAATGAAATCTGATGTATATGCATTGGGAGAATTTTTGCAAATTCCACAGTCAATTTTAACAGCTGCTCCTACAGATGGATTATTTGGCGATAATCGTACAGATGAGGATCAATTAGGTGCAAGTTATGACGAATTAGAATGGGCAATGTTAGCGGCGGAGTCAGGAAATACGGCATCTGACTTTGAAGGGAGAGAAAAATCTGTCTTTGAAATTTATAAAAGATTAAACACCAGCAATAAGCACAAAATGGATCCAATTCCAGTTTGTTTGATACCAAAAACGTTAAAATAATAGATTTTAACATTCTCTGCGAGTTATTACAGAATTTATTTATTAATTTTACCACTCCAAAAACATGAACAATTCTAAAAAAGGTAAAAATTATGATTAAAGTATGTCTAGCAGACAATCATCCTGTGACGCACTTTGGCGTTAAGTCTTATTTTAAAGACCACGATCAAATTTCAATTGTTGCCAATGTCGGCAATTTTTCAATGGTTAGAGATATTCTTCAAACGAAGGAGATCGACATTCTAATTTTAGATCTAGAATTAGAAGGTCTTTCAAGCATCTTTGAAATTAAATCTATCCTGAAAAATTTCCCAAAAACAAAAATTGTTATTTTCAGTGATCTTGCTGAGCAAATGTATGCTCCTAACGCAATTAAAGCAGGAGTTTCTGGGTATGTACACAAAACAGAAAAACTTGAAACATTAGGTCATTCTATTATTAAAGTACACGAAGGAAAAATTATCATCAACGAAACAGTACGCAAAAACATGGCACTTATCGCTAAACAAAGTAAAAGCGAGCGTCTGTACAGAAAACTTTCAAATCGTGAGATCGAAGTTTTACGTTACTTAAGTGATGGTAAGAAAAACAATGAAATCTCTAAAATCTTAAATCTGAACGAAAAAACGATCAGTACTTACAAACTGAGATTATTAACTAAATTAAATGTTACTAATTTAGTTGACTTAGTAAATAAAGCTAAGACTTTAGAAATTATTTAATTACAATCTCGACTACCTTAATTTTAAGCAAATCGAAAACCTTTATAAAAACTCTATCTTATTTGATGAATCAAAAAAGATAGAGTTTTTTCTTTTTAGTGATAAGGCACCACTACTCGGCCTAATTTCTTCGAAAAATTATTTAGTAGTTTAGAATAATCGACAACCATACTCAAAACTTCTGAATTATCTTCCTGCGGATCATTCAACAGCGAATTTTTCAATTCTGCAATAATTCCAGAAACCAAATACCATCGCATTGAGAAAATGGTATCTGAAACATTCAATTCGATAGTTTCCGATTTATGTTTTGGAAAAATATTCTGTCCTTCCCAATTATGAATGGTTAACCTTTCGTCTTCCATCAAAATATTAGTTACTTCCTGAGCAAATTCAGGCTCTAAATGCATTAAATATTTATCTAAACTAAAAGTCTCATTTTGGTTATAGAAGTCAATAATATTATTATAAATATTCTTAAACAAAGTATTTGAGAGTTCTACCTCATCTTCCTGCAGACTCAAATAAATTTTTTCAAATACTTTATATTGTCGTTTTTCAGAAACCTCTTTTACATTTCCTTCTTCATCAGCTTTTAAGAAAACATCTTCAAAATTTTCAACCACACTTCCGTACAATAATAGAATTTCTATAATTTTCCTTTCAAAACCATATAAAATATCTACTTTTTGGGTTTGTTCTTGCGGATAATATCCTGGATCGCCTGGAT
Organism: Flavobacterium sp. SH_e; assembly: GCF_025717045.1. Taxonomy (GTDB): domain Bacteria; phylum Bacteroidota; class Bacteroidia; order Flavobacteriales; family Flavobacteriaceae; genus Flavobacterium. The sequence continues at coordinate 1,120,804 of NZ_JAOVZN010000006.1, read as the reverse complement.
AATCATAACCTTCTGGCGGCCCAGTTCTTGGATCTTCCGGATCTCCTCCTGAAAACGTACCTGCTTGTGGAGGCTGATTTCTATGAACTTCAAAAGGTTTTTGCTCTTGTTTCTGCTTTTTATTGGCTTCCGCTATATCTTTCTGAATTAACTGAGCCAAAGTACTTGTCAGGACCTGCTCCGAAATATCCATGATTCGAGCACATTCTTGAATATAGACTTCACGCTGAATACGATCTGGTATTTTAGAAATACTCGCAACCATATCACGAATCAAATCGGCTTTTTTTATGGGGTCATTTTTAGCTTCGCCCATTAAAATCGAAGCTTTAAACTGTATAAAGTCTTTGCTGTTATTTTCTAAATAAGCAACTAAATCGTCATGAGAATTTTTTCGAGCAAAACTGTCTGGATCTTCTCCATCAGGAAAAGAACAAACTCTTACATTCATTCCTTCTTCCAAAATCAAATCTATTCCTCGAATAGAAGCTCTTAAACCAGCTGCATCTCCATCAAAAAGAACGGTTATATTTCGCGTCAGACGATTTATTAAACGAATCTGATCTGGCGTTAAAGCCGTTCCAGAAGAAGCTACAACATTCTCTATTCCAGCTTGACTAAACTGAATTACATCGGTATAACCTTCCACCAAATAACAATTGTTTTGTTTGGCAATTGCTTGTTTAGCATGATAAATTCCGTAAAGGACTTTACTTTTATGGTAAATATCACTTTCTGGCGAATTCAGATATTTTGCTGCTTTTTTATCATTCGTTAAAATACGTCCTCCAAAACCTAAAACACGACCTGACATACTTTGAATCGGAAACATTACACGCCCTTTAAATCGGTCAAATGGTCTATCTTCTCTCGGAATTGTTAAACCTGTACTTTCTAGAAATTCTAATTTATAACCTTTCCCCAAGGCTTCTTTCGTCAAAGCATCCCAAGTTTCTGGAGAATATCCTAAATTGAATTTTTTAATGGTTTCATTCGTAAATCCTCTTTCTTTAAAATAAGATAAACCAATCGCTTTTCCTTCTTCAGAATTTATTAAAACATCTTGAAAATACTTCGCAGCAAATTCAGAAACCAAATACATACTTTCACGAAGATCTGTATTTGCTTTTTCTGCTTCAGTTTGTTCCGTTTCTTCAATTTCGATATTGTATTTTTTGGCTAAATAACGAATGGCTTCTGGATAGGTAAACTGCGAATGTTCCATTAAAAATTTAACAGAATTTCCACCTTTTCCTGTACTAAAATCTTTCCAGATTCCTTTCGCTGGAGAAACCATGAACGAAGGAGAACGCTCATCTGAGAATGGACTCAAACCTTTAAAATTACTTCCTGCGCGTTTTAAATTGACAAAATCGCCGATAACCTCCTCTACTCGAGCAGTTTCAAAAACAGAGTCAATGGTGCTTTGTGAAATCAAAGTGTATAAATTTTAAAAGTTGAGAGCTAGCAAAAATACGCAAATCTTGTTGGAATTTTAATCATTTTAAATCAAAAAAGCACCTCTGTTGAGATGCTTTTTTCACTAACTAAACGACCAATACTTTTAGTTTAAATCTACGCGAAGCCCTAACGATATGTTATTCTCTTTTACTAGATTATTTTGAAATAATGTATTTAAATCATACTTACAATACAAACTTAGTTCTCTATATCCTATATATGAGCTCAGACCATAAATAAAATTATTTACATTGTAATCGCCTTTTATTGTGGTTTTATATTTTAAATCTTCTTCTTCAAATTTTAATATCTGTTTTGATTTTACGTTGATTCCTGCATAACCCCCAATACCAAAACGGAAACTTTTATGAGTTTTAAAATACGTTTTTCCGTTACTTTCAGTGGGTCTGGTAAAATCAAACTCTAAATGTACCGGCGCAACCAAATACACATTTCTAAAACGAGATTCGGTCAAATGCATCTGGTTTTCTAATAGATTTGTCTGTTCTCCATCTACGACAAAACTTCTGTTATTTGTTGGACGTATATTATTATACATTAATGAAAGCCCGTATTTTGCATGAAGCAAATTGTCATTTTTCATTAATCTTGAATTATAAGTAAAACCCCATTCGTAAAAATGCGATCCCATAAATTTATAATTTGAATCCTGAAGCTTTCCATCTGCCAGCATATTATTTAAACCCATCGCAAATACAAACTGAGAAGTAGTTCTTTTTTCGCTTCGAATAGAATCTTTATGATGACTATATGACTTCCAGCGAATCATGTAGATTTTTGCAGAATCTTCTTTTATTTTCCCATCTACTTTTTTCTGAACTAAATCGTTTAGTTCATTTTGAGCCAGAGTAATTTTTTCTTCCATAATTACAGCTCTTGCCTCTGCCAATTCTTTTTTACGTTTTTCAGCCTGTTCCTGAGTAATTTTTCCTTCAGATAACTGAACGTTTACTGCTTCAACTTCTTCTTTTAAAGCTTCTTTTTCTTCTTTTGTAATCTTCTCGATTTTGTTAGCGATTCTTTTTGTTTCAGATTCAAAGGTTTCTTGTCCAATTACTTTACTTACCAAAAGGAAAAAGAAAAGAATGAAATAAATGGTAATATTTTTCATGATTGATTGATTTTTTAAAATGATTGATTAGTGATTGATGATTTTATTTATTAATGCTTTACTCTTGTTGATTTCTATTAGACAAAGCGACTTTTACTTCTTGAAAGTTTTTGTTTACTTTAGTAATCACTTTTTCTCTAAATGAAAGCTCTAACTCGCCGTCGACTTGATTCAATAAATCGTTGGCATTGATTTTTACTTTTGCTTTTTTAACGCCGCTTTCTGCCAAAACTTTATTTTCTCCTGTTTGCAATAATTGATCAACATTTTCTTTTTTAGGATTCTCTGTGATTACGGTTTGATTGTTTACTGATTGTTTTTCTTGATTGTTTTTGATGATGATTGAAGACTCCGCTATTTGATTTGATTCATTTTTACTGATTCTATTTAAAATTTGATTCCTAATTTTTTCATTTTTATTTACTTTTTCTTCCGAAGTTTTCTCGGCAATTGCATTCTCGGTTTTCGCTGAATCAATAGTATTTAAAACAGGTTCTGTAACCGATTCTTTTTTAGTTTTAGTTTCTTTTTCAACAACTACTGCTTCTGGCGTTTTAACTGCATTTTTATTTTGATTGAAAAACAACGTTCCAACCAATAAAAACCCAATAAAACTTGCTGCGATATACAGCCATTTTCTTTTTGATTTTTTCTCTGTTTTTTTCTCTTCTGCAACACTCAACATTGCATCCAATCGATCCCAGGCTTTGTTGCTTGGCTCGATTTCTCGTTGGTTTAGTTTTTCACGGAAATCCTTTTCAAAATTATTCGGTTCCATTATCTTGTTTTTTTAAAATAGTAATTTGTGTTTGCAGCATTTTTCTAGCGTGCGATAATTGCGATTTCGATGTTCCTTCATTAATACCTAACATCTTGGCAATTTCATTGTGTTTGTAACCTTCGATTGCGTATAAATTGAAAACCATTTTATAACCATCTGGCAAAGCATCAATTAAATACTGAATCTGTTCTACTGTAAATTGGCTGTCGATTTCATTAAAGCTTTCTTCAACAAAAAATTCATCTTCGGCAAATTTTACTTTTTTCTGAACTCTTAAATAAGAAATAGATTCGTTAACCATAATTCGGCGGATCCAGCCTTCAAAACTTCCTTTGTGTTCAAAGTTTTTCAAATTTGTAAACACTTTCATGAAAGCTGTTATCATTACATCTTCTGCCAATTGAATGTCCTTTATATATTGACGGCAAACACTTAACATTTTCGAAGAATATTTACCGTAAATCTGCTGCTGTGCCTGACGATTGTTCTCGACAGCCAACTTTATGATTTTGGTTTCTTCTTGATGTAACGAAATAATTTTCATTAATAAGCTCTTGGTTTTTGGTTTTAGAAACAGACTTCTATTAGCATAGACGATTGTCGATTTAAAATGGTTGCATGAACTTAAAAAAAAATCAAATTTTTAAATTCCAAATTCCAACGCATAGTAATACACAACTGATTTACAACAAAGTAAACCAATTATCTAATTAACAAGTTTTCTGATTATCTAATTTAAGAAAGATTATTTTTTTCTCTCAATAACGTAGTTCACCATCAAAGTCAAAGCATCTTTATACTCAGAGTCTGGGTAATTGTCTAAAAGAGAAAGAGCTTCCTGCTGAAATTCGACCATTTTGTTTTCGGCGTAAGCCAAACCATTATTATCTTTTACAAAAGCAATAACTTCCTTGACGCGTTTTTTGTCTTTGTTGTGGTTTTTGATGGAGTTTATCAGCCACTTTTTTTCTTGCGGAGTACAAGTATTTAAAACGTGAATTAAAGGCAAAGTCATTTTTTGCTCTTTAATATCAATTCCTGTTGGTTTCCCTATGGCTTCTTCGCTATAATCAAATAAATCATCTTTGATTTGAAAAGCCATTCCGATCAATTCTCCGAATTTGCGCATGTTTTCTACCTGAATATCGTCTTCGATTACGGCTTTCGCGCCAAGCGCACAACAAGCTGCAATAAGCGTTGCCGTTTTCTTTCTGATGATTTCGTAGTAAACATCTTCGGTAATATCAAGTCTTCTTGCTTTTTCGATTTGAAGTAATTCTCCTTCACTCATTTCGCGAACGGCTACAGAAATAATTCTCAATAAATCAAAATCGCCATTATCAATAGAAAGCAATAAACCTTTCGACAATAAATAATCTCCAACCAAAACGGCAATTTTATTTTTCCAAAGTGCATTGATTGAGAAAAATCCGCGACGACGATTACTGTCGTCCACAACATCATCGTGTACCAAAGTTGCCGTGTGAATAAGCTCAATTACTGAAGCTCCGCGATAGGTTCTTTCGTTTACAGTACCGCCAGAAACCATTTTTGCAGTAAGAAAAACAAACATCGGACGCATTTGTTTTCCCTTGCGGTTTACGATATAATAAGTGATTCGGTTTAGTAACGCAACCTTTGAAGTCATCGACTCATGGAACTTTTTTTCGAAAAGTTCCATCTCGGTAAAAATAGGCTGTTTTATTTGAGACGTAATATTCATTTAGACTTCAAATATACTATTTTTAATAAAAATACGTTGTGTATTTTAAGGTTGGATTTAAAAAAAAATTATGTCTTAATCTAAAAACAACTACCAAAAATAGCTCTAACTAATACTGATTTGAATTCATTAATTAAAAAAGAAGAACCCAAAACTATTTATTTATGAAAACAAAATTTTTATTACTTAGCACTTGTATTACTATGTCTTTTTTTGTCAGCTGTAATTCTGATGAAAAAACAAATGATGGATCTGGAACAGCGATTACAAATGAAGAGATTATAACCAACTCTAAAATCGATGCTTCTGTAGAAGATGTTACTAATATTGCCGAAGATCAATTTAGCTCTCAGATTAATGTAAATTCAAAACCAGGCGGACCTATAAAAAATTATCTTCCTAGCTGTGCCACAATTACTACGGTTTTAACTAACAATACTTGGACAAAAACAGTAGATTTTGGCGTTGAAGGCTGTACTCTAAATAATGGAAATACAGTAAAAGGAAAAATGGTTGTTTCTTTTTCAAACGATTTTAGCACTTCTACACAAACTATAAGCTACACTTTTGAAGGATTTTATCATAATGGAAGAAAACTTCAGGGAAGTAAAAGTATTGTAAGAACTATTAAAGAAACTGATTTATTGGTAACACCTCACCCTGTTTCGACAGCTTCGATAGATTTAACGATTACTTTTGATGATGGCGGTGTTTATACCAGAAAAGGAACTTTGATAAAAGAAATGACTTCTGGTTATGATACTTGGTACGATTGGGATGACAATGTATTTATTGTTACAGGAAGCGGTTCTACAACTTTCCCTAACGGAGATACTTTTTCGGCAGAAATTACAACTCCTTTAGAATTTAATGCCGAATGCAGAAAATGTTTTGCGGTAAAAGGTATTGTTTCTATAACTAAAAATGGTGCGACTGCAACTATTGATTATGGAAACGGAGAATGCGATACAATTGCAACAGTAACAAAAGACGGAGTTACAGAAGAAGTAGATTTGAAAAAATAGCATCCTTTTTGCCCAAAAAAAGAAGCATTAATAACAAGAATTATTTTCTCGTTTTTAATGCTTCTTTTTTTATCATCTAAAACCGATCATATACTACTCGCGGAGTATTTTTTAGCAAATATTATTCTGCTTCTTTATTGGCTAATTGTCCGCAAGCGGCGTCGATGTCTTTTCCTCGGCTTCTTCTCACTTTCACTACAACTCCAATATTTTCTAATGCTTTTATATATGCCATAATCGATTCTTCTGAAGCTTGCTGGAATTCTCCATCATCAATTGGGTTATATTCAATTAAATTGACTTTGCATGGAACATATTTACAGAATTTCACCAAAGCATCAACCGAAGCTTTATCATCGTTAATTCCTTTCCAAACTACATATTCGTAAGATATTTTACTTTTGGTTTTTCTGTACCAATATTCTAATGCTTCTCTCAAATCTTTTAAAGGGAAGTTTTTACTGAAAGGCATAATTCGAGCACGAGTTTCGTCTATCGCAGAATGCAAAGAAACCGCCAGTTTAAACTTCACATCGTCATCTGCCATTTTTTTGATCATTTTCGGAATTCCCGAAGTAGAAACCATGATTCGTTTTGGAGACATCCCTAAACCTTCCTCAGAAGTAATCATGTCGATTGCTTTAATGACATTATTATAATTCATTAAAGGTTCTCCCATTCCCATGAAAACAATATTCGAAAGCGGATGATTATAGTATAAACGGCTTTCTTTATCGATAGCTAAAACCTGATCGTAAATTTCGCCTGGCTCTAGATTACGCATTCGTTTCAATCTTGCTGTTGCGCAGAAATTACAATCTAAACTACACCCAACTTGACTAGAAACACAAGCCGTAGTTCTAGTTTCTGTCGGAATTAAAACAGATTCTACCACAAGCCCGTCATGAAGCCTAACGGCATTTTTAACTGTTCCGTCACTACTTTTCTGCATTGTATCAACCTTGATATGATTGATAACAAAATTGTTTTCAAGCATTGATCTTGTAGCTTTTGCCACATTTGTCATATCTTCAAAACTGTGAGCTCCTTTACTCCATAACCATTCATAAACCTGATTTCCGCGGAAAGCTTTATCCCCATTTTCAACAAAAAAATCGCGAAGTTGGTCTTTTGATAAGGCGCGTATGTCTTTTTTCTCCATTTGCATGCTGCAAAGTTAATTTTATTTCCAGTATTTTCTACAACTTAAAGCGTTTTCCATCCTTTTTTTCTTTATTTCTCTAATAAGAATTGGATCGAAAAAACGATACTTCCTCTATTGCTAAAAAAACACAACAAACTAATAAGCAATTACTTATGCTTTATTTTTTTAATCTTCAAAAGCTAAAACCTAGCTTTAATAAGGCTTCACATCCTTTACTATAACAATTTAATAAAACTTTAGCCATGATTTTTATCATTTCGTTTTCTACGCGCACGCGATAATTTTGGTCTAAGAAATAAGGATAACGGGTAATTCTTTTAACCACTAACTGAATTTGAAGCTTCCTTATTTAAATGATTAACCTATACTTTATCAAAATGAAAACAATTCAATCAATTTTACTGACAGTGATTTTCACAACACTTTCATTACAGGCAAATGCACAAAGAAATTATACGGTAAATACAAATTCCACTTTTGAAGTTGCAGGAACTTCTACCGTACATGACTGGGTAATGAAATCTACAGAAGGAACAGGAACTGCAAACCTAACAGTTAAAGATTCTAAACTGGCTGGCATTCATAGTCTATCTATTTCAATATTAGCAGAAAGTTTAAAAAGCTACAAAGAAAGCATGGATAAAGTAGCTTATGAAGCTTTGGATACTGATACGCATAAAAACATTGAATACGTTTTGAAATCTGCTGAAAAAATAGATGAATCAACTTGGAATCTAACTGGAGTTTACACTATTGCAGGAGTAAGTAAAGAATATCAAACTCAGGTAAAAGTAACTACTAATAAAGGAACAATCACGCTGCAAGGTTCTAACCAAATTACTTTTGGCGATTTTGAAATGACTCCACCAAAGGCTGCATTGGGAGTTGTTAAAGCTGGAAAAGATTTGACTGTGATCTTCAATATTGTTTTAAGCTAAAGAAAATCAATTTCTAATGTTAAAATAAATACCCTTTTTAAGTTTTTATTTTCTCCAAACAAATGTTAAAAACTGAAAACTTAATAAAATTCAATACCCGTTTTTGCTTTAGTGATCGATTTTGTAAAAAATGAAAACGTTGTAGTTATTAAATACTTATTTAATAAAATTTTAACAATGATTTTTATCATGTATTTCACTGATTTATAGAAGGATCTTTGATACAAGTTAAAACAACATTCTTAGTACTAAATAGAAACTGGCCGACTTATTAACTTATTTTTTATAATAAAAACATGACAAACATGAAAACAAGTACAATAAAATTTTTAGCATTCGTAACAGCTTTCTTCGGAATTACAACAATTGTTACTGCACAAAAATCATACAATTTAGACAGCAAATCTACATTCTCTGTTGCGGGAACTTCAACACTTCACGACTGGGAAATGAAATCGGCTTCAGGAACTGGAACTGCATCAATAAATATTGCTAACGGAAAATTAACTGATATCGATGCATTAACAATAACACTACCAGCAGAAACTGTAAAAAGCGAGAAAAAAAGCATGGACAAAGTAGCTTATGAGACTTTAAAGACAGATAAAAATAAAAATATTAAATACGTTCTAAAATCTGCCGAAAAAGTAAACGAAACTACTTGGGAGTTAACTGGAACTTACACAATCGCAGGAGTTAGCAAAGTATACAAAACAACTGCAAAAACAACGGTAACAAAAGATGGTTTAAATCTGCAAGGATCTAATAAAATCACTTTTACAGAATTCGGAATGAAATCGCCAACTGCAATGCTTGGCACAATTAAAACAGGTCAAGACTTAACCTTAAAATTTAATTTAAACTTTAATTTATAACCGCCATGAAGAAGATTTATATCCTATTTATTACAGTAATAAGTACGTTTGCTGTAAATGCACAAGTAAGCTTTGGAAACATGCAAAACCAAATCTCTAGAGGAAAAGACGGTATCAACGTTTTCGACGTACAAAAAGACACTAGAGAATTTAAAGGTCTTAGTATTGACCTTGGTGCTGCTTTCAACATGGATTTTCAAGCTACAAATTCATTTAACGACCAACCTAATAACATTACGACTGCAACTACTACAGCTACTGGAACAACCACTAGATCAATTACAGGATATCGTTTAATGAATACTGAGAACAATTTTACTCTTCCTGCTGCTGACATGTATATTGGTGCTCAATTGTTTGATGGAGTAAGAGTAAATTTAGATGTTTATTTAGCTTCAAGACACCACAATGATTCTTATGTAAAAGGTGGATACTTACAAATTGACAAGTTAGACTTCATCAAAAAAGATTTCTTGGCTGATGTAATGAAATATGCTACAATTAAAATTGGGCAGATGGAGAACAATTTTGGTGATGCTCACTTTCGAGGTTCTGATAATGGTAATACAATCAGAAATGCATTTGTTGGAAACAACATCATGTATTCTTTCACTACAGAAATGGGTATGGAGGTTTACTACAACAGAAGTGGATGGGTAAGCATGTTAGGTGTTACAAATGGTAATTTAAATCAAAGTAATGAAGAAGTTTTTTACACTACTGGACCAAACACTAATACAACACATAGCCCTTCAATCTTAGCTAAATTTGGTTACGATAAACAGCTTAATGACGATTTAAGAATAAGATTAACCGGTTCATATTATCATAATGCAAATCTTGGCAACGCAAACATCTATTCTGCTAATAGATCAGGATTTGGTTATTGGGGTATATTGAATAATAACGCTTATAAAAACACCATTACCAAGACAGATGCTGATGGTAACGTTATTTCTACAAATACTACTGATGTCGCTACTAGTTTTAGTAAAACATCTACTCCAGAGGCAACGTTCAACCCTAATTTCAAAAATTGGGCTACTACGTACATGATTAACCCTTTTGTGAAATATAAAGGACTTGAATTCTTTGGAACAATCGAATTAGCTTCAGGAGGAGATAAAGCTGGTACTGACGACAAACGTACGGCTAATCAATATGCTTCAGAGCTTATTTACAGATTTGGAAAAACAGAACAATTCTATATCGGAGGAAAATACAATACCGTATCAGGAAAATTATCTAATGCTGATGCTAAAGAGGTTACTGTAGATAAATTTGAAGCAAGTGCTGGCTGGTTTATGACTAAAAACATTTTAGCTAAATTAAACTACGTTAATCAAAACTATAAAAATTACTCGCAATTTACAGGAGATCCTGCTACTGGAAATCTAAACAACTTTTATGGTGGTAAATTTAATGGTTTAGTATTCGAAGCAACAATTGCATTCTAATATAAAAAAAATGAAAACAAGATTTTCAATATTAATTATGGGTTTAGTAATTTTCCTTTTCTTAGGAAGTGCTAAACCCACTTTTTTTGCAGAAGATACAGCTGTGGCAATAAATAAAATTAAAATAGAGATCACAGGACTATCTACTGTTGGTAAATACAATTGTTCTAATACCTTTAATATAAAAGACACTGTTTACGTAAACTCAGCTAGGAGAAACACTTTTAATACTGATATTAAAATGTCAAACTTTGATTGTGGCAACAAAATAATGACGAAAGATTTACAAGGAACAGTAAAAGTGAAAAAATTCCCCAACAGCACAGTTTCTATAAGTGATATAAAACCAATGGGGAAAAATTACAAATGTCGACTGAACTTTTTCATAACTGATAAAACTCTGAAATACAAAGATTTTATATTATATAATACCGATGATAAAATTCAAGGAACGCTAAGTTTGAAATTCTCTGATATTGAACTAGAACCGCCAGTAAAAATGGCTGGATTGATTAAAGTAAAAGACGACATTGTAATTAATTTCAGTTTGTTTAAAAATTAATTTTTTTCTTCTAAAAAAATTTAATGCCCAGCAACATAATTTCAAAATTTTGGCACAAGAATTGTCTAGCTCTAAAAAGAAAACATAATCTTACAAAGAGCTCAATCATTTTAAAATTTGTAATTTTATTTTTCAGCCATTTAACCTTTAAGTTTTATCAACCTAAAAAAATTGAAATTATGAAAAAACAAATTTTAAGTTTAGCTGTTATTGCCTTATTAGCATTCGCTGTTCAATCATGCGAGAAAAAAGAGCCAAAACCTGCAGAAGATGAGTTAACTCTTGGCAACAAAGTTGATTCTCTTACATCTGATATCGAAGAGGTAAAAGACAGCGCAGTAAGTAAAGCTGAAACCACAGCTACAAAAGCTAAAGATGCTACAGAAAAAGCTGCAAATGATGTAAAAGAAGCTACTAAAAAAGCAGCTGAAGATGTAAAAGATGCCACTAAAAAAGGTGCTGAAAAAGTTGAAAATGCTGCTAAAGCTGCTAAAGACGGAACTGTAAAAACAGCCAAAGAAGTAAATGAAGCTTTGAAAAAATAAATTTCATCAAAATCTAAACAGAAACCATTCGCAAAACGAATGGTTTTTTTATGCAAAATTGCAAGCGAATTATTTTTGTATTTTTGCATTCAAATTACTAGATTTTACAACATGCATTTTATATCTCAAGAATTAGAAGATTACATCGAACAACATTCTGAAAACGAACCAGAATTGTTAGCAAAACTCAATAAAGAAACGTACCAAAAAATACTTTTGCCAAGAATGCTTAGCGGTCATTTTCAAGGTCGCGTTTTAAGTATGCTATCTAAATTAATTCGTCCCGTAAATATTCTTGAAATTGGAACTTATACAGGTTATGCTGCTTTGTGCCTATGCGAAGGAATGCAGGAAAACGGACAATTGCATACAATAGATATTAAAGAAGAATTGGTCGATTTTCAGCGAAAATATTTTGATGCTTCCCCTTGGGGAAAACAGATTTTCCAGCATTTGGGCGAAGCCGTAAATATCATTCCAAATTTGGATGTAAAATTTGATTTGGTTTTTATTGATGCCGATAAAGAAAACTATCTGAATTACTGGGAAATGATTGTTCCAAAAATGAATAGAGGCGGAATCATTTTATCTGATAATGTTCTTTGGAGCGGAAAAATACTAGAACCAGTTCATCCAAATGATGTTAGCACAAAAGTACTTTTAGAATACAATCAGCTTTTGAAAGATGATCCGAGAGTAGAGACGGTTTTATTGCCAATTCGTGATGGATTGACGGTTTCGAGGGTATTGTAATTTTTTTAGATTTTAAGGTTCTGAGATACTGAGGTTCTAAGTTTTTAAACTAAAAATTTACTATTGGATTGCCTCCTGCTTTAGCTGGAGGAACATAATTTAAGATCAAGGGCTTTAGCCAAAACTCCTTCGAGTATTTGGCTAAAGCCTTTTTTATTTGCCTATAAAAAAACCTCCAGCTAAAGCTGGAGGCAATTGATATATAATCCTTAGTATCTTAGTATCTCAGAATCTTAGCATCTTAAAAAACTATCCTGGAAAATATTGCGGTTTCAGTTTTCTATAAACCAAATAAAGCAAAAATCCGAAAAGAGCTCCAAAGAAATATCCTGTAAGGATATCACCTGGAAAATGCAATCCTAAATAAATTCGGCTGTAAGCAAAAATTAAAGGCCACAGAAATATAAATCCGAAATATTTGAAATAGCGCTTTAAAATTAAAAATAAGAAAGTCGCAACCGCCATTGTATTAGCAGCATGTCCAGAGAAAAAGCTATATGATTGTCGAACCTGCACAACTCTGATAATTGAGTTAACTTCAGGATCATTACATGGTCGCAAACGCTGAAAAGTGTGTTTGAATAAGTTACAGGTTTGGTCTGTAAAAGCAATCAAAACTGCGATAAAAAGCAACAAATACAGGGTTTGCTTACCTCCTATTTTTTTATAAATAAGATAGAATAGCAATAAGAAAAATGGCGTCCAATACAACTGATTGGTAATAATAAGCCATAATTTATCGTATGTTTCAGAACCTAATCCGTTAAGAAAGATTAAAAGATCTTTATCTAATTCCTGTATTTTTTCAAGCATTACATTTGGCGTTTAATAGGTCCAGAGAGTGTGTCAATATCTTCTTTTACTTTTTCGATTTCATTTGCAGTATCTCCTAAAAGATTTCCTGTATCTCCAAGTAAATTCGATTTTGCGTTATTAATTTCTGCATTGATATTTCCAGTAATATCATTCAGAGATTTCGCATCAAGACCATTAGCCTCAGCTCCTTTCTGAATTTCGCTTTTAATATCATTGGTTGCATTTTTTAATTGAGCCATAGCTTTTCCCATTGTACGTGCAATTTCTGGCACTTTATCTGAACCAAAAAGCATTAGTACGATAAACAGTATAAAAACTAATTCTCCTCCTCCTATACCAAACATAACTTTTAATTTTGTAGTCGCAAAGATATTAAATTTTGCAGCTTAGAGTTTTAAAATTAACTTAAAAAGTCCTTGAAAATGCATTTAATTAAAATAAAAAAGCTCATCAAGCATTTATACACCTGATGAGCTTTTTATAAGCTTTTAATTTATTTAGTCAAATTTTGACTTTGTTTCTACTTTTGGCCAAGAGTTATTGGTTACATCAATATCAGCCGTTAGCAATTGCGGGTCAATTTGAATACTCTTAATTGCTTTTGTTGTAGCGTAAACTTTTTTAGCCGTTTCGTTACTTTTTCTCCAGATTTGAGCTGGGTATTTGTAACTGTCTTTTGAACCATCTTCATAAGTAATCTCAACTAAAATTGGCATAATCATACCTCCTGGCTTATTAAACTCTACTTCGTAGAAATATTTAGGAGATTTAATACTCGCTTTTTCTTCAGCCGTAAAAGTCTGATCTACATAATCCGCTAAAGGTTTAAAATCTTGCACTTTTAAAGCTTTTTTCTTAGAATCGCTTACTTCTGCATTATCTCCAGCGACTAAGTAAACAAAAGGTCCTTTTTCATATCCAAAACGTCCTTTTCTTACTTTGACATCTTTAATATCTGTAGTTGGAGTATCTGAAACATAATATTGTTTTACATCTTTAATTCCTATATCAACAAAATCTGTTGAGTAGAACCAACCTCTCCAGAACCAGTCTAAATCTACTGCAGAAGCATCTTCCATTGTTCTAAAGAAATCTTCTGGTGTTGGATGCTTAAACTTCCATCTGTTTGCATATGTTTTAAATGCATGGTCGAATAATTCTCTTCCCATAACCACTTCTCTCAAAATATTAAGACCAGTAGCTGGTTTTCCGTAAGCATTATTTCCAAATTGGTGAATAGTTTCAGAGTTTGACATAATTGGCTCTAAAAACTTCTGATCACCGCTCATATAAGGAACAATGTTTTTAGCCGGCCCTCTTCTTGAAGGGAAATTTGAATCTAATTCTTGTTCGGCTAAATACTCCAAGAATGAATTTAAACCTTCGTCCATCCAAGTCCATTGGCGCTCGTCAGAGTTTACAATCATTGGAAAGAAAGTATGTCCAACTTCGTGGATAATTACACCAATCATTCCGTTTTTAACTTCTTTGCTTGTTACGCCGTTTTCATCAGGACGACCGTAATTCCAGCAAATCATTGGATATTCCATTCCTTGATCTTCTGCTGAAACTGAAACTGCTTTTGGATAAGGATAATCAAAAGTATGAGCAGAATAACTTTTTAAAGTATGCGCTACAACCATTGTAGAAGTTTCACCCCAAAGCGGATTTGATTCTTTTGGATAAACAGATTCTGCCATAACAGTTCTGTCTCCAATTTTTACAGCCATTGCATCGTAAATGAATTTTCTTGAAGAAGCAATTCCAAAGTCACGAACATTTTTAGCACTGAATTTCCAAGTTTTTTTCTTTTCAGAAAAACCTTTTTCTGCTGCTTCTGCCTCTGCTTGTGTTACAATTACAACAGGTTTATCAAATGATTTTTGAGCATCTTGATATCTTTTTACTTGTTCAGCAGTAAACACTTCGCTTCTGTTCATTAATTCTCCCGTAGCATCAATTACGTGATCTGCAGGAACTGTAATATTTACATCAAAGTTTCCGAATGGAAGAGCAAACTCTCCACTTCCCCAAAACTGCATATTTTGCCATCCTTCAACATCATTATAAACTGCCATTCTTGGATAGAATTGTGCAATTACATATAATTTGTTGCCATCCTTCTCGAATAATTCATATCCTGAACGACCACCTTCTTTTCTATAATTATTGATATTATACCACCATTTGATCGAAAATGAAATTTTCTCTTTTGGTTTTAATGGCGAAGTCAAATTAATGCGCATCATTGTTTCGTTGATCGTGTAAGACAATGCATTTCCTTTAGCATCTTTAACTTGTTCAATGTTAAAACCACGTTCTAAGTCTTTTTTCAGATATTTAGAAGAAAATCCTTCAAGTGGCAAAACCTGACTAATTTTATCACTTTCTGCTAATGAAGTTTGCGTATTTGCTTTTGCCTGATTTTGGTCCAATTGTACCCATAAATATTCTAAACTATCTGGTGAATTATTAGTATATGTAATCGTTTCAGATCCGCTTAATCTTGAGTTTTTATCATCCAATTCAACATCAATTTTATAATCTGCCTGTTGTTGGTAATAAGCTGGCCCTGGTGCTCCAGAAGCTGTACGAAACATATTTGGAGTTGCCAGTAAATCGTACATCTGGCTAAACTTATTGGTATCGTATTTTCCCTGCTGTCTTGTAGGTGTGGTTGCTGCTTTCTCCTGCGCGACTAACATTGCAGGAAAAAGTAATAATAATGAAAGTTTTTTCATAAAAATCTAATGGTAATTTCTTAGGGCGTGAAAATAGTAATTAAAACACTAATTTTACGGATTCGCTAATACTTTAACAATTCTTTCCTTGAAGATTCTGTAAAAAGCACACTTCTTTTGGTATCAAATGCTGAAATATGTGTAATGTTTTGCTGTTCTGCATTCCAATCTACTAAAATAGTGTTCGAAATTTCAAGTGTTTTAAATTTATCAACATCCTTAATTCTTGAATAACAAACCAAAACGTCACCCGCTTCTACTTCCTTAGACAAAAAAGTTATAGCTTTCGATTGTCCGTTTACTTTAATTAAAAAATGTTCCGACAAGTATTTCTTCAATAATTCAACATCTGCTGGAGTTTCTTTGCTTGTACCCACAAATGCTTTTTTGTGATACTTTTTCTCCATTGCATTATTCAAATCATCAATAAAAATGCGGGAAGTAATTTGCAGCATCTTTTTTTCAGCTGCATAATTGACCTGAAAAACCCCAACATAAAATTTATGAAAAGTAAATGCTGAAGACAATACAAACAAAACTGCCAGCAAACAGTAAATTAATTTATTTTTCATTTTTGAACA
Source organism: Flavobacterium sp. SH_e (assembly GCF_025717045.1). Taxonomy (GTDB): domain Bacteria; phylum Bacteroidota; class Bacteroidia; order Flavobacteriales; family Flavobacteriaceae; genus Flavobacterium. The sequence continues at coordinate 1,104,249 of NZ_JAOVZN010000006.1, read as the reverse complement.
GCAGGAGCTTTCTTAAATTCTTTATTCTTGTTAACCATAAAATCTATTAACTGAAATTTTTGATCAGGATCAACCAAATGTTTTGAATGCGGATCATTTGAACAATACATTAAAAACAGCTCAATTTCGTCGTCTTTAAGATTCAATGTTTTGGTATAAAAATCTTTTGTAAAATTATCTTTAGCATATTCTACAAAAGCAATATCTGTAACTTCTTCTTCTTTTACATCTTCTTTTTTGCTCAATAGTTTTTTGACATCTTTAAAAATACGAACAAAGTCCATTCCGTATTTAATAGTTTGATCTGAGAGCATCGCATTGTTTTTTGCGGTAGACTGTTTATCATCTTCAAACTGCATATCTACAATTCCTTGCGAACCGCCTCCCAGCGCCTTAACTTTTAATTCTTTTTGAACAACAACCTCTTTTAACTGATTATTTACTAAATCCAATTTTATTTTAAACAAAATTTCAGCGCAGTCTTTCTCAGTTAAAACAATTTTTTTTGATTGAAATGCTAAACCCGAAAACAGCAAAGTATCTTTTGGCCGAGCCATGATATCAAACAAACCGCCTGAACCAATAAATGTTCTGACATTTGCATTAACATTCATTACATAACCACTTTCTATGGCTAAAAAATCATTTAAAACCTGACCGTGCAATGGCTTTCTTGAACCGTTTTGTCCCAATACAATTTGACAAAATAAGCAGACAACGAGTATTCCTAATTTATTTTTCATTTTCGAGAATTGTTAGATATTTTCTTGCTAAATCTGTGATTAAAAACATACTCATTGTTTTGTTTTTAGTATTCAAAGATACAGCAAAATCAGCATCATCCACACAAAATAATTGAAATCCTTTTATATCATCAACAGGAATTCTTAATCTTTGCGTGTAATAATTCTCTTCAAAAAGATATTCCAACTTTCTAAAAAGAGCTTCCTTTTTCTCTACATTCACTTCTTTCTTCAACATGGCAGTTCTCCCCGAAATGGCATTTAAAAGCTTATCCACAGAAGTAGAAGTCGCAGTATAAACTTTTCGCTCTGCTGGAGTATATTTTTTCTGCCCATATGGAATAATTCCTAAATTCTCAGCAGTTATGTTAGCGTTTTCATTAACAATCACTTCTTTTAATTCAACCTCTTTTGCAGTCATTTTAATAAGAAGCACATTGGGCGAAATATCTTCTGAAGCTATTCTTCGCTTAAGCGGTTCTAAATTTACAGCAGAAAAAACCAAAACATCTCCTTCTTTAACAGCAATCGAAAAACCACCATCAGAATCAGAAATAGTTGCTGCTTGCGTGTTATTATTAACAATATTCACCCCTTCAATTGGAGTGGACTGTTCCATTACTTTTCCTACCAACTGCCTGTAATCGCTTTTTTGTCCAAAACTAAGTTGAACAAAAATCAAAAAAACAATACTTGATATTACTTTATTTATTTTCACTAGCAATTATTTCTTTATACTTTACAGCCAATTCCCCTAAAAGAAATTCTGTCGAAGTTTTATTTTTCGAATTTAAAATAATAGTAAATTTTTCATTTTCAATTGCATAATATTCAAACCCTTTTACATATTCTGCTGGAATTTTCAATCTGTCAATAAAATGATCAATACTAAACATATTCTCCAACAGCTTCATGAAAAATTCTTTCTTTTCGACTGCAACTTCTTTTTTAAGCATTGCCGTTCTTCCAGAGAAGAAATTCAGCAAAGGATCTGCAGAAATAGAACCGCCAACCATACCACCTCCATTAGCCGTCGCATTAAGAGCTGTTGCTGTTTCTAATTTTCTTTCTGCAGCAGTATATTTTTTTTGGCCTGCTGGGATTATCCCTAATTTTTCGGCACTAATATTATCGTATTTTTTCACAACAACCTCTTGCAATTGATACATTACCATACTAAGATTTACCATGAAATTAAGGTTTGAGAAATCTTCAGGTTTCAGCAAAATTCTCTTTTCTTTAAAACTGATTGAAGAAAAAACTAGAATATCATTTGGCTTTGCCAAAATTGCAAAAGATCCTGAAGCATCAGTTGTTACCGTTTCTTCCGTTTGTGCGTTAATCACATAAATACCTTCTAAATCTGATGTATTCGAAACTACTTTACCACTTAAAATAGCACGATCCTGAGTTTGAGACAAACAAGTCTGTCCCGCTAAAACAATTAAAAAACAAGTAATTTTCTGAAACAAAATGAAATAAATTAAAAATATTCTTAAAAGGGTAAAAATATCTTAATATGATCCAAATTAAGTATTAACGAGTTGGTAAAAATATGTTAATTAAAATGATAAAATTTTAGACAAAAGAGAGAGTTTTTAATACCTTTAACAAACAAAATTTTGAGTTAAAAAAATCATGAAAAGCGTTATTATTGCAAGCACTTCTACATTACACGGAGGCAACTATTTAGAATATCTTTTACCTACTTTAAAATCGCATTTTAAAAACTGCAAAACAATCCTATTTATTCCTTATGCACGCCCAAGTGGAATTTCGCACGATGAATATACACAAAAAGCAGCGGAAGCGTTTGCAACGATTAATATTGATGTTAAAGGAATTCATGAATTTGAAAATCCGCAAGACGCTGTAAAAAATGCAGAAGGAATATTTACTGGCGGAGGAAACACATTTTTGCTAGTAACACAGCTTTATAAAAACAACGTTATGCAGTTGCTTTCTGAAACTGTAAAAAACGGCACACCCTATTTAGGATCAAGCGCTGGAAGTAATATTTGCGGTTTGTCAATGCAAACTACAAACGACATGCCTATTGTTTACCCTCCAAGTTTTCAAACTTTAGGATTAATTCCTTTCAATTTAAATCCACATTATCTGGATGCTGATTTGCAATCTAAACATATGGGAGAAACACGCGAAACAAGAATTAAAGAATTTCATGCATTCAATTCAATTCCGGTTTTAGGTTTAAGAGAAGGAAGCTGGCTGGAAGTTAAAGGGGACAAAATAACTTTAAAAGGAAATCTGAAAGCTCGTTTGTTCAGACAAAATCAAGATCCAACGGAATTAGAAACAGAAAGCGATTTGAGTGATTTGAAATAATTTTGAACCATATAAGCTCATTTAAATCTAAAGTTTAAAAAATAAAATTTTTATATCATTTATATGATTTCAAAAAGAAACAAAAACAAAAAAGCCTCAAACATTGTTTGAGGCTTTTGAAGAGCGAAAGACGAGGCTCGAACTCGCGACAACCAGCTTGGAAGGCTGGAGCTCTACCAACTGAGCTACTTTCGCATTAACCGGGTGCAAATTTAAAAAATTTAATTTTAAAAACAAATAAAAATCAAAAATTTTATTTTCACAAAAACAAAACTAAAAAGTTTGTTTTCTAGAGCGAAAGACGAGGCTCGAACTCGCGACAACCAGCTTGGAAGGCTGGAGCTCTACCAACTGAGCTACTTTCGCATTGGTTGTGCAAATATAGAAAGAAAGTTCAGTTAAAAACAAGCTTTTCGGCAAAAAAAATTAATAAAAAACAACATTAATTTATAACTTATTTAAAATTAAAAAGTTATAAATGCAATATTTTTAAAAAAAATTATGATCACAATTAAAGAAATTACGTCAAAAGAGACTTATGCAGTTCGTCAACCCGTTTTAAGAAAAGGAAAACCTATAGAAAGCTGCATATTTGATGGCGATGATTTAGATACTACTCATCATTTTGGATTATTTGAAAATGAAGATTTAATAGGAATTATTTCGTTATTTGATAAAATCAACACTATATTTGCCGAAAAAAATCAAGCCCAAATTCGAGGGATGGCAGTTTTAGAAGGCCATCAAAAAAAGGGATTTGGAGAAGCTTTAGTTAGACATTGCGAAACCTACTGCAATGATAATCAAGTTGATTTGATTTGGTTTAACGCCAGAACAGCCGCTGTAGGCTTTTATCAAAAAATGAATTACCAACCCCGAGGTGAAGCATTTGATATTAAAGATGTTGGCGAACATTATTTGATGTTTAAAAAATTATAATATGAAAAAATTCTACTCTATAGTAGTAATATGCATTCTTGTTGGCTGTAAAAAAGACATTCCCAAACCTATTCCTGTTGCCAAAAAAAAGGTTCCAGAAATTATACTTACTGACGAAAGAAAAGTCGAAATAGACACTGCCACAATAAGCACTTTTAAAAGTGAAACTTTAAAAGAATTTTATATCGCATCAGAAAATCAAACTGTTTGGGGAAATCTTAAAAAAAGAAAATTCGTTTTATCTCAATTAGAAAATTCAAGTGAATTAGGTTTAGAACCAGAAGATTACAAAATTTCTCAGTTGAAAAAATTTGAAAGTAAAATTGGCAAGCTTAACGATAAAGATTTAGCCACTTATGATATTTTGTTGACTTATAATTTCGAAAAATACTTAAGCCATTTATATAAAGGCAAACTAGATCCTAAAAAAATTTACACTAATTGGGACTTGGATGAAAAGACATTTGATGTAAATAATGTTTTGATCAAGGCTTTCAATAGAGACAAGTTAGATAGTATTGTCGAAAATATTCAGCCGAAAACACAAACTTACAAAGAGTTGCTAAAAGCGCTGGAAATCATCAATACATTTCCAGATGACGATATAAAAACCATTGAATCTGCTGATAAAATTGTTCTAAACGATACCAATTCTGCTTTAATAAACATTAAAAAAAGGCTTTTGTATTGGAATGATATGACTGGAAAAGATAGTCTTACTAAGATTTATGACCAAAGGACTTTTGAATCGGTTAAAAGATTTCAAGAAAGGCATGGTTTAGCTGCAGATGGAGTTATCGGAGCAGGAACAATAAGCGCTTTAAACTACTCTAAAGAAAGAAGAAAAAAACAAATTATTGTCAATTTGGAACGCTGGAGATGGTATCCTTCTGAATTGGCTGAAAATTATTTCATTATCAACATCCCTGATTACAGCTTAAATGTAGTTGAAAATCAAGACACAACTTTGGTTCGAAATGTTGTTGTAGGAACGAATAAAAGAAAGACACCTATTATTACGTCTTTCTTAAAAACAGTCGTTTTTAATCCAACTTGGACTGTTCCTCCGACAATTTTAAAAGAAGATGTTGTACCAGCAATGAAACGCAATCGAAGTTATTTGGCTAAGAAAAACATCACCATTTATGACACATCTGGAAACGCAGTAGATCCAGTTAAATGGAATGAAAACAAACCAAACAATTATCGTTATGTGCAGAGTCCTGGCTATAATAATTCGTTAGGTTTAATGAAAATTTTATTCCCAAATCATCATAGCGTTTATTTGCACGACACCAATCACCGTAATATTTTTGTACGAAACAATCGTTCTATGAGTTCTGGATGCGTTCGTGTTGAAAATCCGTTGGAACTTGCACAGCATATTTTAGATGTTGACGGAAACTGGCCTCAAGATAGAATTGATACTATAATTGCCAGCAAGAAAACCATGAGTTTTAAAATCACTAAAAAATATGCATTATATCAATGGTATTGGACAGCATGGAGCAAAAAAAATCAGCTCCTTTTTAGAGCTGATATTTATAATTTAGATTCGGATTTATATGCTCAATTACGAAATTAGCCTTTCCTCCATCGAGAAACTTCTTGACGGATGATAGATATATAAACACGATTTGTCTTTTATTAATTGAATAATATCGTTTGTCAATTCAACTGGAACTGCTGGACAGCCTTGGCTTCTGCCTAATCTTTTATGATCTCTAATGAAAGATTCAGATACATAGTCTGCGCCGTGCATTACAACGCCTCTTTCGCGAGCATTGTCATTTACGCCATTTTCTAAACCATCTAAACGCAAAGAAGCGCCATGTTTGCCTTGATAAATTTCACCAGTTGCATAAAAACCTAAACTGCTTTTAAATGATGAATTAAGATTTGAAAATGCTGAAGCAAATTCTTCTCCAGTATTTCTTCCGTGAGCCACAAGTGAATTAAACAAAATTGTATTGCTAGTTAAATCAATCACCCACAAACGTTTAGTGTTTGATGACAAACTAAAATCAATTAATGTTAAGATATTTTTCTTGATCACTCCTCTTTCTTTCAACAAATAAAATCCCTTTAAAGCTTCCGAAAAAGTTTTAAGTTCAGGCATTTTAAAGTTGTTCGAATTTAATGAATTATAAACGCTCTCGATTTTGGAATCAACTGTAACTTTTTCAATTTTTGCAATTGTCTTTACAGTAGCATTTTTTTTAAGATCGGCAGTGTTTTTTGAATCTTTTCCAAAAGACAATAGCAAAAACACAAATAACGGATAAATTTTGTAAATCATTGAATTTCTTTAGGTTAAACAAAAAATTTGGGTATCGCAAAAGTATAAAAAAATCACGCCTTGCAAAATACAACCCTGATTTTCAGGCCTTTTTTGCTTAAACTTTAACATTATTAACATAAATATGCTTTTTCTGTAAGATTTTATCTTATAGTTAAATTCATAACATTTAAGCCATTTTTCTTAAAAAAAGCTGAACAAAATGGAAATCTTGAAACTTAAAGTGTAACAACTAGAATAAAATTTAGTCTATTGTTTCTATAAAAAACCTATTTCGCATAAAAAATCAATGAAAAAAATCATTTTCTTAAGTCTTCTATTATCTGCTTTGTGGAGTTATGGCCAGAAAAAAATACTTCAGGCTCAATTAACTTCGCAAGCCATTTCTATTGATGGAAAATTAGACGAACCTGCTTGGGAAAATGTGCCAGTTGCTACCGATTTTGTTATGCTTGAACCAGATAACGGAAAAGCAATTCCGTACGAAAAACGTACTGAAATTAAAGTCCTATATAATAATGACGCTATATATATAGGTGCAATGATGTATGATAATGAGCCTTCTAAAATTTTAAAAGAAATTTCTCAGCGTGATAATTTTGGAACAGCAGATCTTTTTGGTGTTTTTATAAATGGTTTCAATGACGGACAGCAAGATTTTATGTTTTACGTTTCTGCAGCCGATGTTCAGGGCGATTGCATCATGACCGACGCAAACGGAGAAGATTATTCTTGGGACGCTGTCTGGATTAGTAAAGCAGCAATAGCAGAAAACGGATGGATTGTCGAAATGAAAATTCCTTATTCTGCTTTACGTTTTTCTGCTGAAAAAAAACAAACTTGGGGAATTAATTTCTTTAGAGAAATCAAGCGTGAACGTTTTAAATATACATGGAATTTTGTCGACCAAAAAATTGGAACTTTTACACAACAGACTGGAACTTTAGAAGGAATTGAAAACATAAAACCTCCTACTCGATTGTTTTTTATGCCTTATGCTTCTTACTATTTAAATGCCGCTGAAGGGCAAAAAACGTATGGAACAATGAAAGGCGGAATGGATATTAAATATGGTATAACAGATGCTTTTACAGTTGATGCCATTTTAATTCCTGACTTTGGACAGACAAAATATGACGATCAAATTTTAAATCTTGGTCCTTTTGAACAGCAGTTTAACGAAAACAGGGCTTTCTTTACCGAAGGAACAGATTTGTTTAGCAAAGGAAATATGTTTTATTCCCGAAGAATTGGTGGCGCTCCATCAATCGACCCTTCATTAAATGAAAATGAAGAAATTACCGAATTGCCAGCCGCTGTAAATTTGGTTAATGCTCTAAAATTATCTGGAAGAACCAAAGATGGTCTTGGAATTGGGGTTTTAAACGCTGTAACCGAAAAGACTTTTGCTACAATAGAAAACAACGAAAGCGGAGAAACGAGACGTGTAATTGTTGAACCTCTTACCAATTACAATGTTTTGGTTTTAGATCAGCGTTTTCGCAAAAACTCGTCGGTTACTTTTATCAATACCAATGTGACTCGAAATGGTCATACTAGAGATGCAAATGTTACTGGTTTGGCATGGGATTTAAACACAAAAGCGAATACTTATAGTTTATTTGGAAATGTAAAATACAGCCATATTAATGATTTTCAAGATAAAAATGGTTTTTATTCGACAGTAAGTTTGGCCGAAACCAGCGGAAATTACCGATATAGCATTGGTTCAGATTTTGTTACAAAAGATTACGATCCAAATGATCTCGGAATTAATTTTTACACTAATTATTATAATTTTTATGGGAATGCCAATTATAGAATTCTAAATCCGACCAAAAAGTTCAACACTTTTAGAATCAACTATAATATGTATACCGAATTCAATAAAGAATCTGGAAAATTGCAGGACAATAATATAAATGCGAATTTAAATTTAACCACGGTAAAAAACAATTATTACGGAACTGGAATTACATTTTATCCGTTAGAAACTTATGATTATTACGAGCCGCGTGCCGAAAATAGATATGTTGCAATTCCGAGAAGAATAGAAACTTGGGGAAGTATTTCTACCAACTATAACCATAAATTTGCTATTGATTTAAACGGTACATTTAATGTGTTTGATGAATCTGAAAGAATTACGTATGGCTTTGATATTGGACCAAGATACCGTTTCAGCGACAAACTTTTATTGACTTATTTCTTTAGCTATCTTAGAAAAAATAATAATAAAGGCTACATCGATCAAATTGACAACGACAATAATGCTACGACTCCAAACGAAATCATTTTTGCCAATAGAAACGTTATTACATATTCCAATACTTTAGGAGGTAAATACGCCATAAACAGCACCATGACAATAAATCTTGCTGTTCGTCAATATTGGTCTTATGCTGATAATAAGGATATTTTATCATTAGAACCAAACGGAGAGCTTTCGCCTTATCCGCAGTACACTGACAATAAAAATTCAAGTTTTTATTCTTGGAATGCCGATTTATCTTATTCATGGTGGTTTGCGCCTGGAAGTCAGCTTACTGCTTTGTATCGAAATAACGCTTCAAATTTTGAAAGAGTTATTGATAAAGATTTCAGACACAATGTTTCAGGACTTTTAAATAATGATGCTTTAAAACACATATTTTCTATAAGTGTCAAATATTTTATTGACTATAATGCTGTCAAAAATAAAGTCAGAAAGCGAGCTTAGCGTGAATAAATTTTAAAAAATAAAGGCTTCTGCAATTAAATTAATATTTTTTATCTCTCTTCATTTTATTAAATATAAATGTAACAATCGTTTCTTGCCTATTTTAGAAATGGCTTATCTTTGTAGAAAACAAAAAGTAATGAACAAAAAAGTTATCCTTATGATTTTAGACGGTTGGGGAAAATCTCCTGACCCTAAAGTATCTGCAATAGACAATGCAAATGTTCCTTTTATAAACAGTCTATACAAAAATTACCCAAGCGCACAACTTAGAACTGACGGATTAAATGTTGGTTTGCCAGAAGGCCAAATGGGAAATAGTGAAGTTGGACACATGAATCTTGGTGCAGGAAGAATTGTATATCAAGATTTAGCCAAAATAAATTTAGCTGTAGAACACAAAACTTTAGCAAAGGAGCAAGTTTTAATTGATGCTTTTACTTACGCTAAAGAAAACAATAAAAAAGTACACTTTTTAGGATTAGTTTCAGACGGTGGTGTTCACTCACATACTTCACACCTTCGCGGATTAATCGATGCTTCTCAAGAATACGGTTTAGATCAAGTTTACATTCACGCTTTTACAGATGGACGCGACGTTGATCCAAAATCTGGAGGAAAATATATTCATGATTTAGAAGATTATATTAAAGATACTCCAGTAAAAATTGCTTCTATCATCGGGCGTTATTATGCAATGGATCGCGACAAACGTTGGGAACGTGTAAAATTAGCTTACGATTTAGTTGTAAATGGCGTTGGAACTCCATCAACAAATGCTGTGGCTAGTGTTTTGGACAGCTATGCAAAAGATGTAACAGATGAGTTTATCGAACCAGTTGTTATTGTTGACGAAAATGCAAAACCTCTTGCTACAATTGTAGAAGGCGATGTTGTAATTTTCTTCAACTTTAGAACAGACAGAGGTCGTGAACTTACTGAAGCACTTTCTCAGCAAGATTTCCACGAGCAAAATATGCATAAACTAAACCTTTATTATGTAACATTAACAAACTACGACGAAACATACGAAAACGTAAAAGTAGTTTACAATAAAGATAATATCACTGAAACGCTTGGTGAGGTTTTAGAAAAAGCAGGCAAAAAACAAATCAGAATTGCTGAAACTGAGAAATATCCACACGTAACATTCTTCTTCTCTGGAGGTAGAGAAACTCCTTTTGAAGGTGAATCTAGAATCTTGAGAAACTCTCCAAAAGTAGCAACTTACGATTTGAAACCAGAAATGAGCGCTTACGAACTAGCTGATGCTCTTGTTCCTGAATTGAACAAAGGTGAAGTTGATTTCGTATGTTTGAATTTCGCAAACGGAGATATGGTTGGTCACACTGGAATTATGGAAGCTGCAATTAAAGCTTGTGAAGCTGTTGACGCTTGCGCGAAAAAAGTTATCGACGCTGCTCTTGCAAATGATTATACAACAATCGTAATTGCTGATCACGGAAACTGCGAAACAATGATTAATCCTGATGGTTCTCCAAATACAGCTCACACAACAAACCCAGTACCGATTATTTTAGTTGACAAACAACTGAAGAGCATTCAAGATGGTGTGTTAGGCGATATAGCTCCAACAATTTTAGAATTAATGGGCGTGCAACAGCCAAATGCAATGACTTGTCATTCATTATTATAGGAAATATTTTTTCTTTATAAAAAAGAGGCAAATTTTAAAAATTTGCCTCTTTTTTTTACGCCCGTTTTTGTCATTTCGACGAAGGAGAAATGACAAGATTTTAGTTGTCAAATAATAAAATAATGATACAATTGCTCAACCCCATAAATCACAAGCCCAATAACCCCACCAACTAAAGTCCCATTTATTCTAATATATTGAAGATCTTTTCCTATTTCTAATTCTAGTTTTTCTGAAACTTCTTTTCCGTCCCAGCTTTTTACGGTTGACGAAATCAAATCCCCAATTACTTTTTTGTTATTTAAAAGAACCGATAATAAATCATTTTTTATAAAACTGTTGATTTTATCAATCATAATGGGATCTTCCTTAATTCCGTTTCCGAAAGTTTGAATTAAATTTGAAATACTATTTTTTATTGAAGAATCATCACCTTTATTCAAATCGTTTGTAATGGATAATTTTATTTCATCCCAAATTCCGTTGATGTAATCCTGAACCTCTTTTTTTCCAACAAAACCCAAAATCATATCATTGATTTTAATTCTCATTTCTTCGGAGTTTTTTATTTTGTCTAGAAAATTATAAACGTATTCGTCAATTTTAAGTCTTACCGTGCTTTCTGGATTTTTTGCTTCGTTTAAAAAATCTTGCAATCCATTAAAAACACCTTCCGTTATACTTTTATCAGCCAATCCGAAACTTAAAAAGGGAGTTGAAGCTTTTACTTTTTTTCGAATTAAATCTTTATTGCTCGCCAATTCAGCACTCATCACTTCCAAAAGATTAGTCAATAATTGATCTTTTACATTACCTTTTTGTAAAGGTTCTAAAGCCAATGCGACCCAATCTCCAAAATTTATTCCTTCAATTTTTTCTTTAAATTGAACCTGAATAAATTTTCTAACATCTTCATCTTTTATAGTTCTTAAAATCCCTGGAACAATGTTGAGAGCAACAACACTTGCAATTTTATTAGCATTTTCTTCATGCGAAAGCCATTCTGAAGCCTTGGTTGCAAAATTAAATTCATCCAGTTTAATTTCTAATTTTTCTCGGTCCAGAAATTCCTCAGAAACAAAATTTCCAAGGTTCTCTCCTATTTCATTTTTCTTGGTCGGAATAATGGCTGTATGCCAAATCGGAATTCCCATCGGATGGCGAAAAAGTGCCACAACCGCAAACCAATCGGCAATTCCACCAACCATTGCCGCTTCGCTAAAAGCCTGTAGCATCGGAATTTTAAAATAAATAGCAATTAAAAACAACAATACTGCAATACCCAAAAGTCCTAAAGCATTTCTCTTCATTTTCTTAAGAGCCTTTACTTTAGCAATATCTCGATCTATAATAGTTTCCATAATTATAAGCATTTGTACTACTAATTTATGTCTTTTTTCCGAAACGCTTTAACTCTATTGATTGTTTTGATAGTCACTAATTCACGAATTTTCTTTAAAAATTAATTAATCCATTTGTGTAATAACTTTTTTTTAATTTTTGGTTTGAGAGAATTCGAGAATTCGTGGCTAAAAAATTTAGATAAAATATTGTACTTTTGCGAACTGAAAAATGGAAAAAATATGATTATCCAAAAAACTAGAGAGGAAATCGAATTAATGCGCGAAAGTGCTTTAATCGTATCAAAAACATTAGGAATGATTGCTTCTGAAATTAAAGAAGGAGTTACTACATTATATCTTGACAAATTAGCCGAAGAATTTATTCGTGATCACGGTGCAGTTCCAAGTTTCCTTGGATTGTACGATTTCCCGAATTCGCTTTGCATGAGTCCAAACGCTCAAGTTGTTCATGGTATTCCAAATAATGTTCCTCTTAAAAATGGTGACGTTATTTCGGTTGACTGTGGAGCTTTCAAAAATGGTTTCCACGGAGATCACGCATACAGTTTCGAAATTGGAGAAGTTGCTCCTGAAGTTAAAAAACTTCTACAAGTAACTAAAGAATCTCTTTATGTTGGAATTAGAGAATTTAAAGCAGGAAATCGTGTGGAAGATGTTGGAAATGCGATTCAAAAATATACTGAAGCTCATGGTTACGGAGTTGTTCGTGAATTGGTTGGACACGGTGTTGGACAAAAAATGCACGAAGAACCAGAAATGCCAAACTATGGAAAACGTGGACGTGGAAAGCTTTTTGTTGAAGGAATGGTTGTAGCAATCGAACCAATGATCAACATGGGAACTAGAAACATCAAACAACTAAAAGACGGCTGGACAATCTTGACTGCTGACGGAAAACCTAGTGCGCATTTTGAGCACGATGTGGCTTTAATTGATGGAAAACCAGAATTATTATCGACTTTTCAATACATCTACAAAGCTCTAGGAATCGAAAGCAACGAAGAAGACGAATTCAGAAAAGTGCCTTTGGTTCTATAATAAAAAATAACCCGAATCTATTCCTGTGAAAAAATTATTTAAACTTGTACTTAATACAATTCCGCGCCCTTTATTAATTCGCTTGAGTTATGTTGCGCGTCCAATTTTGGCTTTCTCTTTAAGAGGAGATAAATTTACAGATCCTATTGATGGAAGAAGCTTTAAATCGTTTTTGCCTTACGGATACGGGAAACAACGTAATAACGTGCTTTCGCCAAGTACACTTTCTTTAGAAAGACACCGTTTGCTTTGGTTGTATTTGAATGATCAGACTGATTTTTTTACAACGCCAAAAAAAGTATTGCATTTTGCTCCAGAACAAGCTTTTTATAAAAGATTCCGAAATCAGAAAAACCTCGATTATACTACAACCGATTTACTTTCGCCTTTGGCTGATGTAAAAGCAGATATCTGTAATTTACCTTTCAAAGACAATGAATATGACGTTATTTTATGTAATCACGTTTTAGAACATATTCCAGATGACACAAAAGCAATGCAGGAATTATACAGAGTTTTAAAACCAGGCGGAATGGCGATTTTACAGATTCCTCAGGATTTATCTCGCGAAGTTACCTTTGCAGATGATTCTATTACAGATCAAAAAGAACGTGCTAAAATCTTCGGACAATACGATCACGTGCGCGTTTACGGACGCGATTATTTCGATAAATTAAGAAGCATTGGTTTTATTGTTATCGAAGAAGATTATACGAATAAAATTGCACCAGAATTGGTTGAAAAATATTGTTTAGCTAAAGGCGAAATTATTCCGCTTTGCTTTAAACAAGAAAACTAATTCTTTTCACCATAAATAAGTTCATTTAAAGAGTTTTCAAATTATTGTTATTTTGAAAACTCTTTATTTTTTGCCCAATTCCCAAATTACAAGCCTAATCAAATCCCTAAATCTTGGAACCTACAAAACCATTTCAATTCTGTTTTGACATCAGTTTGGAAAAAAATCTGAATGTCTATATTCCAACTGCCTACATCGTTGAGAATACTACTGAAATTAAGTATTTAAACAAAAAAGCCAGTCCCGACGTGCTGGAAAGTTTTGGAATCGTTTTTGAAAATTTAGATTCTAATACCAAAAGAATTTTGACAGCCTGCGATTCTTTAAAACCTGAATTCATTTTCAAGAAGTTCAGCGCAAAAATCAAATCGGCTAAAACAATTGCTGATCTTCAAAAAGATTCTAAAATTGATTTTGCCATTCGTCAGCATTTAAAATTCAATTTGAGTTCATTTTACGATTTGATTGTAAAAGAGCAATTTCCTTTGTCACTAAATCTCGGACCAGAAAAAGATTTTTATCGTTCGAGAGTCAATATTGATCCGCTTGATTTTGAACCTCAGATTCAATTTGACAAACATCCTGAAGGAATCACTTACACTCTTTCTTTAAAAGAAAATGAAACCACTTTTGCTCCAATGGATATCAAAGCTGAAATTCTTTTGGATGAACCCGGCTGGCTCATTATCAATAAAAAATTAGGACAGTTAAAAGAGCTAAATTCTAAGAAACTGATGCCTTTTTTAAAGAAAAAATCAATTGAAATCCCTTCAAAATTAGTTGATGATTACTTTAAAAGTTTTATTCCGCAAATAGCGAAAAAAATTGATATTGAAGCAACTGGTTTTGAAATTGAACTTCGAGATAAAATCATTTCCTGCACGATTCAGCCTATTCATGATTTCTTTAAAAACTGTTATTATCTCAATCTTTATTTTGATTATAACGGATATTCATTTGATGCAAGCAAAACTAAAAAAACACATTCTTTTGTCGATTTCAGTGTTGCTAATGAACCTAAAATAATTCAGTTTAAAAGAAATTCTGAAGAAAGTTTTTTTATCGAAAAATTAAATGAAATTGGTTTAACCAAAATCAAAAACGAACTATTTGGATTACATTCAGAAGCAGAGAATAAAGATCCTTATGTCAATATTCAACTAATTATTGATAATAAAGAAAAGCTGAAAAGTTTAGGTTTTACTGTTGAAAATCTGAAATTAGAAAGCAGAGAGATTGTTACAGAAAGTTATACCATTTCTGCATCAAAAGAAACGACTGGAGATTGGTTTGATATTAAAATAATTATTACCGTTGGAAATTATAAAATCAATTTCAGCGAAATTATTCCAAATATAAAAAGCAAAGAAAGACTTTTTGCGTTGCCTGACGGAAACTATTTCTTGATTCCGTTAGAATGGTTTAGCAAATACGGCTCTTTGGCAAAATTAGCCAAAACAGAAAATGGCGTTTTACTTTTACGAAAAAGCAATTTTACTGCTTTAGACGGAATTTCAGAAATCGACAATGATTTAGATCAAATTCATCAAGCTGAATTTACAGCTTCAGATTTAATAAAAGCAACTTTAAGACCCTATCAAATTGAGGGTGTAAAATGGCTTTTAAGACATTTTAATTCCAATATGGGTGCTTGTTTGGCCGATGATATGGGACTTGGAAAGACGTTACAAACTTTGTCTGTTTTGGTTTCGGTGCAAGAACAATTAGGCTTTACAACCAAAACTACTAATTTTGATTTATTTGCCAACGAAACTACTGTCGAAAGAGAACCGCTTAAAGCCCTTATTGTTCTTCCTTCTTCATTAGTTTTTAACTGGTTTAATGAAGCTGGAAAATTTACGCCTCACTTTTCGAAAATGCAATATGTTGGAAATGACAGAAAATCATTAGCAAGCAGAATCAATTCAACCGATTTGATTTTTACAAGTTACAGCATCATTCATCGCGATATTTCAATTTTAGAAAAATACGATTTCCGTTATTTGATTTTGGACGAAAGTCAATATATCAAAAACAAAAATTCTAAGATTTTTAAAGCCATAAATAAAATTAGTACGGGACATAAAATTGCCTTGAGTGGAACTCCGATCGAGAATTCGCTTGACGATTTATGGTCGCAAATGCAGTTTATCAATCCAGAGATTTTAGGAAGCTATGCTTTTTTTATGGAAAATTTCAAAAATCCGATTGAGAAAAAACAGAATGAAGAGGTTTTGGCAGAATTAAAAAATCTTATTCAGCCTTATATTTTGCGACGAACTAAAGAACAGGTTTTAAAAGATTTGCCAGAATTAATAGAGCAGATTTATTACTGCGATATGGATCCTGAACAGGAAAAATTATACGAAAAAGAAAAATCTAAAGCTCGTAATTTCCTTCTTAAAACTGACGGATCTCCTGACAAAATCAGCATTATCAATACTTTGATGAAACTGCGTCAGTTAAGTAATCACCCAAAAATGGTCGATGCTGACTCAGAAATTGATTCTGGAAAATATATTGCGGTTACGAACTATTTAGAAAGTTTAGTAAAAGGAAAACAGAAAGCGATTATTTTCAGTTCGTTTGTTACCAATTTAAGTTTTTATACCGATTGGTGTAAAGAAAATAAAATTGAATTCTGCGAAATTACAGGTGAAACACCTGCAGACAAAAGAGAACAGCAAGTAAAATTATTTCAGGAAAAAGAAAATCCGTTGTTATTCTTTATTTCATTAAAAGCCGGTGGAGTTGGCTTGAATATTACAAAAGCTTCTTACGTATTATTCTTGGATCCGTGGTGGAATCCTTTCGCAGAAAAACAAGGAGTTGGTCGAGCACATAGAATTGGGCAATTGAATAAAGTAAATGTGATTCGTTTTATTTCTAAAAACACTGTTGAGGAAAAAATCATAAAATTACAGGAAAACAAAAAACTATTATCTGATTCCCTTTTAGAAGAAAGTTATATTAATGATGAAATTGAAGGTAACTTAGAATATATTTTGGGTTCTTAATAGTTAAATCCAATAGATTGGCATCTTTTTCGTTATATAAAATTGTTATATTTACAATCTTACAACGAAATAAGATGCCAAAATTTTTCTATTCAAGCTTCATTTTTCTTTTTATTTTCACTTTAGCGAAAGCTCAAGAAAAAGAAATCGATCCTCCTTATAATATTAAAACTGTCTCTTTTATTCAGAATGGCAGTAATGTTTCGCCCATTTTCGAATTAGGTTCAGCATTTACATTTCAATTTGATGATTTGTTTGGCAATGAAGCCAATTATTATTTTGAAGTTATTCATTGCGATTACAACTGGTATCCAACAGATATTCCAAAAACTGACTATATTCTCGGTATGGATAATCAGAGAATTACAGATTTTTCGAATTCTTTTAATACACTTCAGGTTTATACGCATTACAGACTTTCTTTCCCTAATCAGTTTACGCAGCTATTGAAACTTTCGGGAAATTATATGCTTCGAATTCTAAACGATGATAAAGAAGTCGTTTTCTCAAGAAAATTTATTTTGTACGAAAACCATTGTACCGTTGGAGCTCAAGTAAAAAGAACCCGTAACCTCAGCAATATTGACTATAAACAGAATCTTGATATTGCAATTTTGTCAAATGATATTGTTTTTCAGACACCATTGCAGAATGTAAAAGTTCTTTTATTGCAAAATGGAAACTTTCATACTGAGATAAAGAATATTGTTCCTCAATATACCATTGGTAATCAGCTTATTTATAAATATGACAAAGAAACCCAATTTTGGGGCGGAAATGAGTTTTTATATTTTGAAAATAAAGACATTCGTGCAGCAAATAATAATGTGGCTAAAGTAGGTTCTAACGGCGATATTTATAACGCTCATTTATACACTAATGCAGCAAGAGGAAATCAGATTTACACCAATTATGAAGATGTAAATGGAAATTTTGTTGTGAAAAATATCAATGGTTCTAACAATGATATTGAAGCCGATTATGCTTGGGTATATTTTACACTTTCGGCACCTGCTTTTAGATTGAACAAAGACATTTATATTACCGGAATGTTCAATAATTATAGTCTTACGCCAGAATATAAAATGGATTACAACACTGACAAAGGCGTTTTCGAAAAAGCCATTATGATCAAACAAGGTTTTACCAATTTTCAATATACTGTAGCTGATAAAAAAGGAGTCATTGATAATGAAAATGCTATTGATGGAAACTTTTATCAGACTGAAAATGAGTACACGATTTTAGTCTATTATAAAGAAGCTACAGATCGTTATCAGCGTGTAATTGGAAAAGGAAATGCAAACTCTATCAATATAGTCAACTAAAACAAATGTTAAGGTTTTAGATTAAACGATTTTTTTTCGTAGCTTTGCCTCTATAACACTCACATATATACGGCGTTAGTATGGTTTCTCAAATTACACGAGGCATAAAAATATCTGTTTTGACTAGTTTTGAAGGTACATACTTCAAGAACTACAAGATTCATTTTGCTTTTAGCTACGTAGTTACCATCGAAAATCATAGTAAAGATTCTGTACAGTTAACTTCTCGCCACTGGGAAATTTTTGATTCTTTAAACGACTTAGAAGTTGTAGACGGCGAAGGCGTAATTGGCAAAAAACCGGTTTTAAAACCTGGAGAAAATCATACTTACAGTTCTGGTTGTTTATTATCGTCTCCTTATGGCGCTATGAAAGGTCATTTTAATATGATCAATTTTACTACAACAAAAACATTCAAAGTTATCGTTCCTACTTTTAGAATGTGTGCTCCTTTTGCTTTAAATTAAGATATAATTTGCAACGATTGCTTTTATCGTTATCTTAATCATAAAATTGTCAATTTATTAATTTATCCTTTGTACTTTTGTGCAGCGTTAGATTATTCGTAACAAAACAAATCGTCTAACTTTAAATTGTCTAATTCACAAATTTTAAATAACATGCTTAAAGGATTTTTCCATGTACCAAAAGCGGTAAACGAGCCTGTAAAAAGCTACGCACCAAACTCTCCAGAAAAAGCAGCTGTTCAGGCGGCTTACACAACAATGTGGAATTCTCAAATTGACGTTCCTTTGCATATAGGAAGCGAAGAAATCAGAACTGGAAACACAAGAAACATTACAGCTCCACACGACCACAAACACGTTGTTGGAAAATATCATTTAGCTGAAAAACAACATATTGAAAAAGCAATTGCTAATGCTCTTGAATCAAGAAAAGCATGGGCAAATATGGCATGGGAACAACGTGCTGCTATTTTCTTAAAAGCTGCTGAACTTATCGCAGGACCATACAGAGCTCGTATCAACGCTGCGACAATGATTGGTCAATCTAAAAATATTCACCAAGCAGAAATCGATGCTTCTTGTGAATTGATCGACTTTTTACGTTACAATGTTGAATATATGACTCAAATCTACAACGATCAGCCAAAATCAGATTCTTCTGTTTGGAATCGTGTAGAATACAGACCTTTAGAAGGTTTTGTTTATGCTATTACTCCTTTCAACTTTACTGCAATCGCTGCAAATCTTCCTGCTAGTGCTGCTATGATGGGTAACGTTGTGGTTTGGAAACCAAGTGATAGCCAAGTATTTTCTACAAAAATCATTTTAGATGTTTTCAAAGAAGCTGGAGTTCCTGATGGAGTTATAAACGTAGTTTTCGGAGATGCTTTAATGATTACTGATACTGTTTTGGCAAGCCGTGATTTTGCAGGTATTCACTTTACAGGATCAACTCACGTATTTAAAGATATTTGGGCAAAAATTGGTGCAAACATCCACAACTACAAAACCTACCCAAGAATTGTTGGTGAAACTGGAGGTAAAGATTTTATCATTGCTCACCCAAGCGCAAACGTAAAACAAGTTGTTACAGGAATTACTCGTGGAGCTTTTGAATTCCAAGGGCAAAAATGTTCTGCAGCATCTAGAGCTTATATTCCGCAAAGTTTATGGCCAGCTGTAAAAGAGCAATTAATTACTGATGTAAAATCTATGAAAATGGGTTCTCCAGAAGATTTTGGAAACTTTATTACAGCAGTTATTCACGAAGGTTCTTTCGATAAACTAGCTAGTTATATTGATCAAGCTAAAAAAGATGCTGACGCAGAAATCATCGTTGGAGGAAATTATGACAAATCGGTTGGATACTTTATTGAGCCAACAGTTATTGTTACTACAAACCCAAAATATACTACAATGGAAACTGAGTTGTTTGGACCAGTTATCACTATTTATGTTTATGAAGATGCTAAATGGGAAGAAACTCTTGAATTAGTTGATACTACTTCTGAGTACGCTTTAACAGGAGCTGTATTTAGTCAAGATCGTTATGCTATTGAAATAGCAACAACTAAATTACAAAACTCTGCTGGTAACTTCTATATCAATGATAAACCAACTGGAGCTGTTGTAGGAATGCAGCCATTTGGCGGAGCAAGAGCTTCTGGAACTAACGATAAAGCAGGTTCTGCATTAAACTTATTACGTTGGGCTTCTCCAAGAACTATCAAAGAAACTTTTGTAACTCCAGAAGATTACAGATACCCTTTCTTAGGATAATCTGATTTTAGAGTTTAGAGTTCAGATTATAGATTATAAAAGGCTTAGACTTCATTCTGAAGTTTAAGCCTTTATTTTTATTAAAGAAAAATTACTTCTCCAGAATGCAGATCATAATAAGCACCTATTATTTTGATTTCGCCTTTATCTTCCATTTCTTTCAAAATTGGGCTTCTCGATTTTATATCTGCAATTGTCTGTAAAACATTATTTTTTGCAACATATTCTACAAAATCATCGTTCTTCACAGTTTTATCACCAGCAAAATCTTGAGATTTAGCAATAGCTGGTTTTATTTTTGCAAGCATTGCTGTAATATTTCCGAGTTTTACATCATCGATTGCAGATTTAATGGCTCCGCATGATTCATGTCCTAAAACCAGAATAAGTTTTGCTCCAGAAACTTTACAGCCAAATTCCATACTGCCTAGTAAATCCTCATTTACAAAGTTCCCTGCAACTCTTCCAACAAAAAGATCTCCAATTCCTTTATCAAAAACATCTTCAACTGCAATTCTACTGTCAAGACACGAAAGAATAACAGCTTTTGGATATTGCCCTTCTGCGGCATCACGCACTAAGGCTGAATGATCTCTTAAAGTAAGATCATTATTCATATAACGCTTGTTTCCATCTTTCAAACTTTTTATGACCAAATCTGGAGTCAAAGCTTTCTGCTCTTCGGCAGTTAAAACTTTCTCTTTCAAAGGAACTAATTTCGAAATCTTGTCCAAAGATTCGTTCTCAGATTTATTTTTATCTGATTTTTTTTCGCAGGAAACTGCTAATACTAATAAAGGGAGCAACATAAAAATTACTTTTTTCATTTGAGATAATTTTAAAATTATGAAAAACACCTAAAACATAAAACACTACAAATAAGAACTTTAAAGAATTTTACAGAAGTAAAAACTTACACTAAAGTATAAAAATATCTACAAATAAAAAGATCATTTTTGCATAATATTTTTTGTAATACTTTTCTTATTTATTTAAAAATCAACACTTTAAAAACTCAAATTGTCTTATTTTAATACTTTAAAAACTTATTGTTCCTTTCAAAAAAAACTCATCCGCATAAATTTGCTCATCATTAATCAACATTAAAAGATTTAATAAATTAACAACATAAGTATGAGAAATTTAAACAATGTTCCTAAAGTTATTATGGAATCTAAAAGCATTGGACATGCTATTGATTATAAATGGACAAAAAAGAAAATAAATAAACTTCTAGATCCCGTTGAAGAAAATGAAGAGCTTGAAAACACTTTAATGCACATCAACCATAAAGGCTCAATTGGTTTGACTGCTGCATTATTAGAGTGGGTTTACTGGCGTTTTACAGGTTACAGTCAAGCTACAAATGATACACAAAAACGAATTGAAGCTCTTTGGTGTTCTGTCACTAATCTTGAACAAACAAATCCATTATTATTTGATACCGATTTTGAAGTTCCTGCAAATGGTTCTGTCAATGGTGCATTATGGATTGCATTAATGAACGTAACAATGATTGATGCAAAATACAGAAGAGGTTCTTACTTCTTACAAAATGATCTTGTTGGATTAATATTGTTGGCGCGCCACATTACTCCAAAAAAGAAAAAATTTGACAATTGGTTGGGTCAGACAATTACAAACTTAATTCACACACATCCAAATCCATATCAAAATGATGAATTAGATGAAAGTGATGAAATGATTTATGATTCTTCAAACGAACCTGTAATTTCGAGAGAATACTTCTTTGACACAGCATTTGAATATTCTGCTGAAGCATCAGAAAATGCTATTCATAGTTTCATCGACAATTTAGATCATAAAGCAAATACATTCCTGAATTTTTCAAAGAAAGCTTCATAATTTTAAACGTTAGTTTTAATTCAAAAAAATAACCCGATTTAGAAACTCTAATCGGGTTATTTGCTTTTATATAAAATATTACGGTTTAAACTTTAAAGGAAGATGAACTACTTTTTTGGTTTCAAAAAACTCATCTTCAAAATAATCTGCCAAATCATATAAGGTAGCATTTGGAAAATCTTTTAATTCATCAGCTAAATCTCCACCTTTTAAATAAAGAATTCCATTTTTTAAAGTGTGTTTGTGCTGTTTCTTAATTTTATCTTTAATCCAAGAAACAAAATCAGGCATATTGGTTACAGCGCGGCTTACTATAAAATCGAAATCTCCTTTTACCAATTCAGCACGTTTTTGTTCTGCTTTTACGTTTTTCAATTCTAATGCATCTGCAACGCCTTGTACTACTTTTATTTTTTTAGCAATAACATCAATCAAATAAAAACGAGTTTCAGGAAAAAGAATTGCTAACGGAATTCCAGGAAAGCCTCCTCCTGTTCCAACATCTAGAACAGTCGCTCCAGGTTCGAATTTCATTATTTTAGCAATTCCTAACGAATGCAAAATGTGTTTCGTATACAAAGAATCAATGTCTTTTCTAGAAATCACATTGATTTTTTCATTCCAATCGTGGTATAAAAAGTCTAATTTTTGAAATTGTTCGATTTGAAGATCGCTCAAATTGGGAAAATATTTCAATATCTCATCCATTGCTGTAAATTTTTAACAAAAGTACTACTTTACGATTGAAATATTTAACTCAATTTTGCAAATTGAGAATTTATAATAATTACCTTTGAAAACTATTTAAATCAATTATGAATAACGACGCACCTATTTTTGCAAGGCAAGACAATCTGAAGTTTTTCAGAACGCTTAACTCTCGCGTAAACAATTATTTCAAAGAAAATAATATAAAAAAAACCGGGAATTGGCAGTTACATTTAAAAGCTGTTATTCTATTTGCTGTTTTTTTAACTCCCTACTTTTTAATCCTTACGCTTGACATGCCTTTTTGGGTAATGTTGCTTTTATCAATCGTAATTGGAATTGGAATGGCTGGCGTGGGAATGAATGTAATGCACGACGGAAACCACGGATCATATTCTACTAAGAACTGGATTAATAAATTCATGGGTGGAACTATTTACGTTTTGGCAGGAAATGTATACAACTGGCAAGTACAGCATAATGTTTTGCATCACACTTATACTAATATTCCTGGTCACGACGAAGATCTAGACGCAGGTCGTATTATTCGTTTTACGGAACATGCAGAATGGCATAGTTTTCACCGTTTCCAACATTACTACTCTGTTTTCTTATACGGATTATTAACTTTCAATTGGGCACTTACTACCGATTTTAAGCAAATGCGTAATTATCTTAAAAGAAAATTATCTTACGGAGAACCAAAAAGCCCAAAAATCCTTTGGACAACTCTTATAATCACAAAAATGATTTATCTTTCTATCTGGATTGTTCTGCCAATTTTAATTGGAATTACTTGGTGGAAAGTTCTTTTAGGATTTTTTGTAATGCATTATACAGCTGGATTAATCTTAAGTATTGTATTCCAATTAGCACACGTTGTAGATCATACCACAAATCCAACTCCAAATGAATTAGGAGAAATGGATAACACTTGGGCTGTTCACCAATTGTACACAACGACTAATTTTGCTCCCAAAAATCCAATTGTAAACTGGTACACAGGCGGATTAAATCATCAAATCGAACATCATATTTTTCCAAATATTAGTCATATTCATTACGGTAAAATTGCAAAAATTGTAAAAGAAACAGCAAAAGAATGCAATTTGCCATATTATGAATACAAAACAATGGGAAGTGCCGTTGTTGCTCACTTTAAACATTTACGTGATTTGGGAATGAAACCAGAATTAGCAGTTTAAAAACTAAAAAAAATCTATTAATAATTAACCTTCCTTAATAGGCGTAGCAAATTAAGGACATTCAAAAATTTTATAATGAATCATATTCTTTCGGACAGAATCAACAACTTAGCGACTTCGCAAACATTAGCAATGGCCGCTTTAGCACGCGAATTAAAAGCACAAGGAAAAGACATTATCAGCTTAAGTTTAGGTGAGCCAGATTTCAATACACCTGATTTTATCAAAGAAGCTGCAAAAAAAGCAATCGACGACAACTACAGCACATATTCTCCAGTTGATGGATACCAAGATTTAAAAGAAGCTATCTGCAGAAAATTCAAAAGAGATAATGATTTAGATTACAAACCATCTCAAATCGTAGTTTCTACAGGAGCAAAACAATCTTTATACAACATTGCACAAGTAATGTTAAACGACGGTGACGAAGTTATCTTACCAGCACCTTACTGGGTTTCTTATTTCGAAATCGTAAAACTTTCTGGTGGAGTTCCAGTAGAAGTTCCAACTTCTGTTGAAACAGATTTCAAAATCACTCCAGAACAATTAGAAGCTGCAATCACACCAAAAACAAAAATGATGTGGTTTTCTTCTCCTTGTAATCCATCTGGATCTGTTTACAGCAGAGAAGAATTAACAGCTTTAGCTAAAGTTTTAGAAAAACACCCAAATATTTATGTAGTTGCAGATGAGATTTATGAGCACATCAATTTCTCTGGAACTTTCTGCAGTATCGGTTCTATCCCAGGAATGTTAGAAAAAACAATCACTGTAAATGGAGTTGCAAAAGCATTTGCAATGACAGGATACAGAATTGGTTACATCGGAGCTCCAGAATTCATCGCAAAAGCGTGTACAAAAATTCAAGGACAAGTAACTTCTGGTGCAAATTCTGTTGCGCAACGTGCTACAATTACAGCTGTAGATGCTGATCCAAGCGTATTAAACGAAATGGTTCAAGCTTTCCACGGACGTAGAGATTTAGTGGTTGGATTATTAAAAGAAATTCCAGGCGTAAAAATCAACGTTCCAGAAGGAGCTTTCTATGTATTCCCAGACGTTTCTTCTTTCTTTGGAAAAACTTTAAAAGGACACGAAATTAAAGATGCAAACGATGTTTCTATGTATCTTCTAGCTGAAGCAAACGTAGCAACAGTAACCGGAGACGCTTTCGGAAATCCAAACTGTATTCGTTTCTCTTACGCAACAAGCAACGATATCTTAAAAGAAGCATTACGCAGAATCAAAGAAGCTTTGACTGCATAACAATATACTAAGTTTTACTAAAACGGCTTAAGGTTCAAAAGTTTCATCACTTTTATACTTTAAGCTGTTTTTTTATGGACGTGTCCCTTTCCCGATAGCTATCGGGAGGCTATCTGCTACAAGTCCTCGCACTTCTTTTATCAGACTCTGGGCTTTCCTCTTCTATCCCTCACGCAAACTGTAAACGAGAAATATCATTTTCAAAAGAAAATCCAAAGCTTCTAAAATTGTTGAAATTCGAGAAATTCGAAGCAAACAAAAAAACAGTTTCAAAATTCCCATTCTACAATATTATAAAACCTCGATTGCAATCATGTAAAACAAAGCCTTTTATAATTGCAAACTTTGTAACATATTAATTTCAAAAATTATATGTCATGATAAATGCAGAAGAAACCACAACAGAAACAATTAAAACCTTAGAAGGATTAATTTCGATTCTTGAAGATGGAAAATTAGGATATACAGATGCAGCTGAACATGTAGAAAATCCAGCAATGAAAAGCGATTTTCTTGAATATGCTCGCGAAAGAGCGTTGTTTATTGTAGAACTACAAAATCAAATCAACAAATTAGGAAAATCGACAGATACTTCTGGCGGCGGACCACTTGGTGTTTTACACCGTACATGGATTGATATAAAATCAGCATTTACAGGAGGTGATACAGAAGCCATTATAAATGCTTGTATTACTGGTGAAGAAGCCGCAATCGAAAAATATAAAATGGCACTCGAAGGGAATCTTTTAGAACACGATCAAATTTACATTGTATCGAAACAATTAAACAGTATTCAAAATACTTTATCACAAATTAAAATGAGAGCAAACTAATCGATTCATGCTTTTTTTTGAAAACTGCTCGGTCTTCGGATCGGGTGGTTTTTTTGTTTCTAATAAAAAAACCTACATAAGCAGATTAAAATCTGCCCCTACAATATGTCCTGAGTCTACGACTCTTTCTTGATTAATTTGCGAAGTAAGAATTCATTTTGTAGCAACGAATTTTAATTCGTAAATTAGAAATAAAATAAATTCATCCCATATTAAGTTAACAATTTCAAAAAAATCGCTTCATCACTAGCAAACTCGAATAATTTATTAGACCTTTGCACACTTTTTTTCGTGAATACCACAAAAGGCTAAAGTTTTAGAAATGAAGAAGAAAATAGAAATATTAGCTCCAGCAAGAGATTTAATTGGCGGAATGGCAGCTATTAACAGCGGTGCAGATGCAGTATATATTGGAGCACCACAATTTGGAGCACGTTCTAATGCCAACAACTCTATTGAAGATGTTGCAGCATTAGTAAAATATGCGCATTTATTTAATGCTCAGGTTTTTGTGGTAATGAATACCATTTTATACGACAACGAATTAGAAACGTGTCGTGCCATGATTTGGGAATTATACGATATTGGTGTCGATGCTTTGATCATTCAAGATATGGCAATTATGGAAATGGACTTGCCTCCTATCGTACTTCATGCCAGTACACAAGCTAATAATCGTGACAAAGAAAAAATAAAATTCCTTAAAGATGCTGGAATCAAACGTGTGGTTTTAGCGCGTGAATTGAACCTGCATCAAATTAAAGAGATCTACGATTACGCTGATGTTGAATTAGAATTCTTCGTAACGGGAGCACTTTGCGTATCATTCAGCGGAAACTGTTATATGAGTGTGGCAAACGGAGAACGTAGTGCGAACCGTGGTTCATGCGCGCAAAACTGCCGTTTACCATATAACTTAATCGACGGAAATGGAGATACTTTAATCAGAAACAGTCACTTACTTTCGATTAAAGATTTAGACGTTTCAGATCAAATCCCGAATTTGATCGAAGCTGGAATCGTTTCTTTCAAGATCGAAGGAAGATTAAAAGACGTTGCTTACGTTAAAAATAACGTTTCTTATTTACGTCAAAAACTAGACAGCTATTTAGAAGGAAGCGATAAATACATCAAAGCTTCTTCTGGAAAATGCACCTATACTTTCGATTCTACTTTAAGCAGAACTTTCAATCGTGGTTATACTGATTATTTCGTAAACGAAAGACATAGCTCAATTGGTTCTTGGGAAAGTCCAAAATCAAAAGGTCAATATATTGGTAAATTAATTCGAACTATTGGAGATGCTTACGAAATTGAAAACGGTGAATTATTAAACAATGGTGATGGACTTTGTTTCATCAACGAAAACAATGAAGCCGACGGAATCTACGTAAACAAAGCCGAAAACGGAAAAGTTTATCCAAACGTTTTAAAAGAAATAAAAGACGGGACCTTTATTTATAGAAATAATGACGCTGCTTTCATCAAAATCGTTGAAAGAGAAGACAGTGCGATCCGTAAAATTGGAACGACTTTATTACTTACAGAAAACGAAAACGGTTTTGAATTAATCGCAACCGATGAAGACGGAAACGTAAGCACAGTAAAATTAGAACACCCGAAAGAAAAAACGAAAACAGGCGAATCGATCGAAGAAAACATTAAAGTTCAGTTGGCAAAAACAGGCTTTACGCCTTACAGCGCTGATGAAATCAATGTAATGTTCTCTGAAAATTGGTTCCTTCCTATTTCAAAAATCAATGAAATGAGAAGAAATGTTTTCGAACAATTATCAGAAATTCGTTTGGCAAATTACGTTCGCGAAGAGCATCAATTGGTAAAAACATCACATCCTTATCCAGAAACCAAATTGGATTTCATGTACAACGTTTCGAACAAAACCGCTCGTAAATTCTACGAACGCCACGGTGTTACCGAAATCGAAAAAGCATTTGAATTACAATGGGATCCAGGAAAATCTCGTGTAATGACAACTAAATATTGCATTAAATACGAATTAAAAAAATGCCCAATTCACCAAAAAGATATAGTTGGTGTCAAGGTAAAAGAGCCATTAGTATTAAAACAGGGAGAATTGGAATACAAACTAAAATTCAACTGTAAACCCTGCGAAATGGAAATCTGGGAAAAAGATGCTGAATTTGAGATTGAAGAAGATCATTTTCATTAATATTATTTAACCGCAAAGAACGCAAAGAAATACGCAAGGTTCGCAAAGATTAATTTTAAAATCTTTGCGGACCTTTTTATTTTGGGCGTGCCCCTCCGGGTCGGGCTATCCGTTACAAGTCCTCGCACTTCCTTCGTCAGGCTGTGGGCTTTCCACTTCTATCCCTCACGCAAATATTTTCAGAAGAACTTTTAGGTTTATAATTCCCCGAATCTTGTCATTTCGAGGAACGAGAAATCGCACTAGAAACTCCGCAATCAAAATCGCCAATCTTTGTCGAATCCCGAGTGTGATTTCTCGTTCCTCGAAATGACAAACTGTATGGTTACTTTTTCTAAAACGTAAGTTGGTTATTAAATTAAATCTGCTTGAATCTGCAAAATCTGCGTGAGAAATTCTTTGAGTTCTTTTTTTATCTTAAAAACAAAAATTTAGCGCTCTTTGCGTAAATCTTTGCGAACTTTGCGGTTAAAAAAAGCTTTTTCCCTACTTTTACTACTTAAACACTACAAAACTCCAAAATGAAAATATTACTCCTAGGTTCAGGCGAATTAGGCAAAGAATTCGTAATAGCCGCACAACGAATCGGACAAACCATAATCGCAGTTGACAGTTACGAAAATGCACCAGCCATGCAAGTCGCACACGGTTTTGAGGTCATTAATATGCTCGACGGCGAAGCTCTTGACCAAATCGTAGCCAAACACAAACCAGACTTTATCGTTCCCGAAATAGAAGCCATTCGCACGGAACGTTTTTACGATTACGAAAAACAGGGAATTACCGTTGTTCCTTCAGCGAAAGCGGCAAACTTTACCATGAATCGTAAAGCTATTCGTGATTTAGCCGCAAAAGAACTCGGATTAAGAACAGCAAAATACCAATACGCAACCTCAGCAGAAGAACTGCAAAAAGCCGTTCAGGAAGTTGGAATTCCTTGTGTGGTAAAACCTTTAATGTCATCTTCTGGAAAAGGACAATCAACAATCAAAACTGAAAGCGACATTGAAAAAGCATGGCAATATGCCGTTGCAGGCTCGCGTGGTGATGTTATTGAAGTGATTGTGGAGGCTTTTGTTGATTTTCATTCAGAAATTACGCTTTTAACGATTACTCAAAATAACAATCCTACATTATTCTGCTCTCCAATTGGACACAGACAAGAAAGAGGCGATTATCAGGAAAGCTGGCAACCTGCTTTGGTTTCAGAAAAAGATTTGTACGAAGCGCAGGATATGGCCGAAAAAATTACGGAAGCCTTAGGCGGTGCCGGACTTTTTGGTGTTGAGTTTTTCCTGACCAATGAAGGCGTTTATTTCTCTGAACTTTCTCCACGTCCGCACGATACCGGAATGGTAACTTTGGCTGGAACGCAAAACTTCAACGAATTTGAATTGCATTTAAGAGCTATTTTAAGTCTTCCAATTTTCGAAATCACTTTAGAAAAAGCTGGAGCAAGCGCCGTAATTTTAGCATCAGAAGATTCTGCAAATCCAACTTTTACAGGAATCGAAAAAGTAGCGGCTTTACCAAAAACCGATTTCAGGATTTTCGGTAAGCCAACTTCAAGACCTTATCGAAGAATGGGAGTTGTTTTAAGCCATGATTCACTTTCAACTCCAATTAATGAAGTAACAGAACGCGCCAAAGAAACTGCAAAATTAATAACCGTAAATTCTTAACTATGAAAAATATATTATTGGTGACATTCCTTTTTATTGGAATTGCTGTTCAGGCGCAAGACAAAAAGAAATTTGACAACCCAACAATCGTTGAAGCTTCGTGCGGAGAATGCCAATTCGGAATGAAAGGTAAAAGCTGTGATCTAGCAATTCGTATTGACGGAAAAAGCTATTTTGTAGATGGAACTACGATTCACGATCACGGTGATGCACATTCGGAAAAAGGTTTTTGCAATGCAATCAGTAAAGCTTTAGTTACGGGAGAAATCAAAGGAAACAGATTTAAAGCAACTTCATTTACCTTAATCGACGATAAAAAATAATGGAATTAATTCTTGAAAACATTGCCAAACACGTTTCTCTTACACCAGAAGAACAGGCGCTTTTTTTATCTAAACTGGAAACCAACACTTATAAAGCAAAAACACTGTTGTTAAATGCTGGCGAAGTCTGCAAACATTCTTATTTTGTAAACTCTGGAATTTTAAGAAGCTTTAATATTAATGATAATATTGTCGAACATGTTCTTTCGTTTGCCTGCGAAGGCTGGTGGATGAGCGATATGTACAGCTTTTTTTCTCAAAAACCAGGACAGCTTTTTATTGAAGTTTTAGAAGAAGCAGAAGTAGTTTCTTTATCCAAAGAAAATCAGGAGCAATTGTATCTTGAAATTCCTAAGCTGGAACGTTTTTTTAGGATCTTGATTGAAAATTCTTTGGTAGCGAATCAACAAAGATTAATGGATAACTTGAGTTTGCCTGCAGAAGAACGTTTCGAAAAATTCACTAAAAAATACGGAACATTAGTTCATAAAGTTCCTCAAAAACAAATCGCTTCTTTCATTGGTGTTACGCCTGAATTTTTCAGCAAAATGAAAGCTCGTCTTTTGAAAAAGTAAAGTTTTCCGCCACGAATTCCCGAATTATTTTTTTTATAATCTTTGAGAATAAAAATTCGTGAATTCGTGGCGGAAAAAAAATTAAAATTGCTCAACCTCGGTAGAATGTTTCATTGCTGTTATAGCTGATTTTCCAAGCATAACAGTATTTTGAACCGCGTCAAAATAAGAAGTTCCTACAAAAGCCTGATGTTTTACTGCTCTGAATCCGTTTTGCTGTAAAGCGAATTCTCTTTCCTGTAATTCAGAATAGCCAGCCATTCCACGTTCTTTGTAGGCTTTAGACAATTCGAACATACTTGTGTTTAAAGCATGAAATCCTGCCAAAGTGATGAATTGAAAACTATAACCCATTTCTGCCAAATCTTCTCTAAACGTTTCCATTTCGGCAACTGATAATTTTGCTGCCCAATTGAAAGACGGAGAACAATTATAAGCCAGCATTTTATCTGGAAATTCTTTTTTCATTGCTTTTGCAAACTTTCTTGCATAATCTAAATCCGGATTACTGGTTTCCATCCAAATTAAATCGGCATAAGGTGCATAGCTCAAGCCTCTTGCGATTCCCTGTTCTATTCCGTTGTTTACATAGAAGAAACCTTCACTTGTTTTTTCTCCAGTTAAGAATTTCCGATCTCTTGGATCTGCATCACTTGTCAATAAATTTGCTGCATCGGCATCTGTTCGGGCAACGATTAAAGTCGAAACTCCCATAACATCTGAAGCCAAACGGGCAGCAATAAGTTTATTAATCGCTTCTTGCGTTGGAACCAAAACTTTTCCGCCCAGATGTCCGCACTTTTTAGCAGAACTTAACTGATCTTCAAAATGAACTCCAGAAGCTCCAGCTTCAATCATCGATTTCATTAATTCGAAAGCATTTAAATTTCCTCCAAAGCCTGCTTCAGCATCGGCCACAATTGGCACTAGGTAATCTTTTTTATCTTCAATATTATTTACAATCTGAATCTGATCGGCACGCAGTAAAGCGTTATTGATCTTTTTTACCACCAATGGCACACTGTTTACAGGATAAAGCGATTGATCTGGATACATTTCTCCTGCCAGATTTGCATCGGCAGCAACCTGCCATCCGCTTAAATAAATTGCTTCTAAACCTGCATCGACTTCCTGAATCGCCTGATTTCCAGTCAATGCTCCTAAACCAGCAACATAATCCTGACTTTTTAACTTTCTCCATAATTTCTCTGCACCTATTTTAGCAATAGAATGCTCAATGTGATATGACCCTTGAAGCGACACTACTTCACTCGCCGTGTAAGGACGCTCAACACCTTTCCATCTCGGGTTCGTAATCCAATCGTTAATCAATTCCTGAATTCTGTCTTCTGTTGTTTTCATAATATAGTTTAGTTAAAGTGGTTAGTAAGTAATAGTTTTCAGTCTCAGTTATCAGTATTCAGTTTTAACTGGACTTATTTTTTCTTTGAGTATAATTTTAAACACATAGAAACATAGCTTTCCTTTGTGGTTAAAGGCGTTTCACTTCTTTCAATACACATAGCTATCTGTGAAAAACTAGTTTTTTCTTTTATCTTTTATTTAAATCTAAATCTATGTTTCTATGTGTTTAAATAATTTAAGACTAAATTTTATCTGTCTAATCTGCTAAATCTGCGGAAAAAATTATTAGCTCGCAGATTTGGCAGATTGAGCAGATTTTAAAAGTTTATAAGTATTTATAGCACGGAATTGTTAGAAAATCTACAAAATGCAGGTTTACTACTAATCTTTCCAGCATTTTTTCTGCTAGTGGAAACTGTTGCTTTTCATAATTTTCTGCTCCTATTTCTTCTTTGATTTTTCTAAATTCATCTAAAGCCAATTTGTGATAATATGCCAAATCTAATTTTTTGCTATTATCTAAAATAACTTTATTCTGAAGCCATTGCCACAATTGTGATCTCGAAATTTCGGCTGTTGCTGCATCCTCCATTAAATTATGAAGCGCCGCTGCTCCTTGTCCGTTTAGCCATGAAGCCAGATACAGAACCGCAACATTGATATTTTTTCGAACACCAATTTCAGTAATCAATCCAATTGGCGGTTCGATCAAATCTGCTTCTGTAATTCTTCTGTGCTCTCTTTTAATATGAATCTGATTTGGAGTTGGCATTCCTTCATCAAAAACGGCTTTTGCTAGCGAAACTAAATCTGGATGCGCAACCCAAGTTCCGTCATGACCGTTCCGAACTTCGCGTTCTTTATCCGTTTTTACTTTCGCAAAAGCGATTGCATTGGCTTCATCATTATTTCTAATCGGAATTTGAGCTGCCATTCCGCCAATGGCGTGAATTCCCCTTTTATGGCATCTCTGAATTACCAAATTTGAATAAGCATTCATAAAAGGCGAAGTCATATTTACCTGATCTCGATCTGGAACAATGAATTTTGGATTTTTTCTAAACTTTTTAATGTAAGAGAAAATGTAATCCCATCGCCCACAGTTCAAGCCAACAATATGTTCTTTCAATTCGTAAATGATTTCATCTAATTGGAAACTTGCTGTAATTGTTTCAATTAAAACCGTCACTTTGATGGTTCCACGTTTCAGATTTAGATAATCTTCTGTAAAATCAATTACGCTGTTCCACCATCTTGCTTCTAGATAATGTTCTAATTTCGGAATGTAGAAATACGGTCCAGAATTATTCTCTAAAAGTCTTTTATGATTGTGAAAAACATACAAACCAAAATCTATCAGCGATCCTGAAACTTCATTTCCTTCAATTAGAAGATGCTTTTCAGGCAAATGCAAACCTCTCGGACGTACAATTAGCGTTGCGATTTTTTGATTTAAATGATAAGATTTCTGTTTTACCAAATCGGTAAACGTGATGGTTTTATTAACGGCATCAATCAAATTCATTTGTCCATCCATTAGGTTTTGCCAAGTTGGCGAAGTGCTGTCTTCAAAATCGGCCATAAAAGTTTTCGCACCCGAATTCAAAGCATTGATAATCATTTTGCGATCAACAGGTCCAGTAATTTCCACTCTTCTGTCTAATAGATCTTTCGGAATTTCTCCAGCTGTCCAATTACCTTCTCTGATGCTTTTTGTTTCCGGAGTAAAAACTGGCATGATGCCCTGATCAAAAGCAACTTGTTTTTGCTCTCTTTGCAAAAGCAGTAATTTTCTTTGCGATTCAAATTTTTTATGCAATTCGGTAATAAACGCAATCGCTTCTTCTGTCCAAATTTTTGGATAAGCAAGCTTTTTGTCGGCCAGAATTTCTAAAGCCATTTCAGTAATCTCTAATTGGTTTTTCATAGCTGCAGATTTTAATTTTTATTAGACTAAAAAGTTTCTCTTTCTAATCATTTTTCATTTCATCAAAACAACAAAACCATAACTAACTCATAATTAACATGTTTTGACAGTACAATGTTATAAAAAAGTTTTTTACAAAACAAGCGAACGTTCGCTAAATTTTAAAAATATTTATTTTGCGATTGTTTTTAGAATACTTATATTTGACATTATGGATATCGAAAAAGACTATATAAAGCTGATTTTTGGGCTAAAATTGAAGCAAGTTCGCACACAAAAAAACTTGTCTCTTTTTGGTTTGGCCAAACTGACCAATCTATCAAAATCATATTTGAACGAGATTGAAAAGGGAAAAAAATATCCCAAAACAGATAAAATTTTGCTTTTATGTGAACATTTGGACGTGACTTACGACCAAATGGTATCTTTAAAACTCGATAACAACCTCGCTCCGATTGGTGAAATCTTAAAATCTGGAATTTTAAAAGAGATTCCGCTGGAACTTTTTGGAATTCAAGAAGCTGATTTAATTGATATTATTGCGAATGCTCCTGCTAAGGTCAATGCCTTTATCAGTACTATTTTTGAGATTGCACAGCATTATAATTTAAGCCGAGAAAGTTTTTTTCTTGCTGCTTTGCGTTCTTATCAGGAAGCGCACAGCAATTATTTTGAAGATTTAGAAGAAAAAGTAATTGCTTTTTCAAGGTCATTTCAGATTAATTTAGATTCTAAAATCAGCATCGAAGAACTGGAAGCGATTTTAAAAGAAGAATACGAATACAACATTAAAGAAATCGCTTTTACAGATCAGGAAGCTTTAGGAGATTTGCGTTCAATTTACGTTCCGAAAAGTAGAACTTTATTGCTTTCAACCGAAATTGATGCTCCACAGAAAGCTTTTATTTTAGCCAAAGAAATAGCCTATAATTATTTGAAAATTTCGGATCGTTTACTCACTTTTACTTGGATTAAGTTTGAAAATTTTGATCAGGTTTTGAATAACTTTTACGCTTCTTATTTTGCAGGCGCTTTAATATTGCCCAGAAAATTAGTGGTGGATAAAATCAATCTTTTTCTGGAAGACGAAAATCCAAAACCAGAAGAATTTGTTCAATTAATTGAAAGTTTTGAAGTTTCGCCTGAATCTTTTTATCAGAGATTAACCAATTTATTACCAAAAGATTTTCAGTTGAAAAACCTTTTCTTCTTGAGATTATCTCACCGAATTGGTTCTGATGTTTATCAAATCAACAAGGAATTGCACATTACACATCAGCAGGAACCGCACGCCAATGAAACCAACGAGCATTATTGCAGAAGATGGGTTTCGGTAAAAACTATTAACGAAGCAATCAGACAAAATAAGCCTCATTTTTTTGATGCTCAGATTTCGAGTTACGCCAATAGCGGAAACGAATATTTGGTTTTTTCATCGGCTACAAAAGATCCCTTCGCAGAAAATTACATTAGAAGTATTTCTGTCGGAATTTTAATTAATCCGACAATGAAAAAGAAATTTAAATTCATTGACGGAAAACCTTTGGTAAAACGAATTGTAGGTGTAACTTGCGAAACTTGCGCCGTACAAAATTGTTTAGAAAGAGCTGCTCCGCCAATTGTTTTAGAGAAAAAGAAACGTCACGAAAATACAGATGCGGTTGTACAGCAGTTTATGAATCAATATAGTTAGAATTTTATGCACTATTTATCTTTATTAATAATGCTGTTTTCTATTAATTTAAGCCAGAAAACAGAAAAACTTAATGGCCGTTATAATTACCTAATAGAAGATAACGATTTGTATATTCTAAAAGATAAAATTACTTTTAAGGATAGCGTTTTTGCTTTTGACAACAAGTATCTGCCAAAAGGAAGGATTTCTTATGGCAACGCAATACTACTTGATAATTTTATTAATACGGATTTGATTATCAGTATCCCAAAAGATCAAATCGAAAAAGATACTATTCCTTTTTTCATGCATGATAAGAAAAGTTCTTCTATGAATTATCTTGATGAAGTGGTTGGGAAAGGGAAATTGATTAGGATTAAATAATTTAGTTGAACAGATTTCAGTCTAATAATTCGCCCCAATCTTGTCATTTCGACGAAGGAGAAATCCACGTGAGAAGCTCGACAAAGATTGGATTCACATTGCGGATTTACTTGCGAAGATTTCTCCTTCGTCGAAATGACAAGCCACGTGGTTACTTTGAGATAAACCCTTTGAATTTCTGTGACTTTGTGTCTTTGTTTCTAAAACCTTAGTCCCTCAGAACCTTCAAAACTTAGCATCTCAAAGAACTTAACCTAGATTAAGTGCTTTTCCTTTACATCGACCGTATCTTTGTACTATAAAAATACAAAAGGATAAAATCATGGAAAATATAGTATTGCACAAAGCAGAATCAAGAGGAAACGCAAATCACGGATGGTTGAACGCTTATCATAGCTTTAGTTTTGCGAGCTGGTACAATCCTGATAGAATTCAGTTTGGAGCGCTTCGTGTTTTGAACGATGATACGATTGCTGCTGGAATGGGATTTGGAACGCATCCTCACGATAACATGGAAATTATTACAATTCCGCTTGAAGGTGATTTAGCACATAAAGACAGCATGGGAAATACTGAAGTTATTAAAAACGGAGATATTCAAGTGATGAGCGCGGGAACTGGAATTCAGCATAGCGAGTTTAATCCGAATGCAGATCAGCAGACTAAATTATTGCAGATTTGGTTGTTTCCAAATAAAAGAAACGTTACGCCACGTTATCAGCAAATTACTTTGGATGTTGCTGACAGACATAATAAATTATCTCAGGTTTTATCTCCAAATGCAGATGATGAAGGTGTTTGGATTCACCAAGACGCTTGGTTCAACATGGGTAATTTCGATTCTGGAGTTACTGCTGAATATAAAATCAAAAAAGAAGGAAACGGAGTTTATGCTTTCGTTTTAAAAGGAAATGTAACCATCAACGGTCAGGAATTAAATTCTCGTGACGCAGTTGGAATTTCAGGAACTGATACTTTAAATATTAAAGCCAATACAGATGCTGAATTTTTATTAATGGATATTCCTATGAATTATTAATTCAAACAAAAACAATTAAATACCTGTATCTTGAAACGATAATCAATCTGTAAATCAGATTATTATCGTTTCTTTTTTTGTAACTTCAATCATTGAACGGTTTTAAACTTAAAAGGATAAAAAGTCTCTCGCAGATTTTGCAGATTCAGGAGATTGTAAAAATAAAAATCTGCTTGATCTGCAAATCTGCGGGAAAAACAAATCACAATCTTATTACATTTTTTATTTCTTAATCTAGGTTAAGTGCTCCAGGACAACTGTCACCGTAACTTTGTCCTATCAAAATGAAACAAATTAATTATTTAAAAAAATAAAATTATGGCAACTACAAAATGGTCAATTGACCCAACTCACTCAGAAATTGGTTTTAAAGTAAAACACATGATGTTTACTAATGTTTCAGGAAAATTTGGAACTTACGATGCAACAGTAACAACTGACGGAGAAAATTTCGAAAATGCAGATATTCAGTTTTCTGCTGACATTGCTTCTATCGATACTGCAAATGCAGACAGAGATGGTCACTTAAGAAGTGGTGATTTCTTTGACGTAGAAAATCATCCAAAATTAACATTCAAATCTTCATCTTTCAAAAAAATCGATGATGGAGATTATGAAATTACTGGAGACTTAGACATTAAAGGTGTTTCTAAAACTGTAAAATTCCCAGTAGAATTTAGCGGAATCATGACTGATCCTTGGGGAAATACTAAAGTTGGTTTAAATATTGAAGGAAAAATTAACCGTAAAGACTGGGGTTTAAACTGGAACTCTGCTCTTGAAACTGGCGGTGTGTTAGTTGGAGAAGAAGTTAAATTAAACATCGAAATTCAATTAGCAAAACAAGCTTAATCTTTGGTTTTAGATTAGATTTAATTGGTTGGTTAGGAAGCCTGCACCTTTCTCGGGAGTGCAGGCTTTTTTGCTTTTAGGAACGAGCTTCGACTTCGCTCAGCCTGACATCCATTTCAAGATATATCGCATGTTAGACTGAACGAAGTCGAAGCCTTTTTTTATTTTATATTTCTAAATTCTGTTGGCGACATTCCTGTTTGTTTTTTGAAGAAGCGGGAGAAATACGAATAATCTTCGTAACCAACTTTGAATGCGACTTCATTTACGGCTAATTGCTTATCGATCAGCATTCTTTTGATTTCTAAAATCACTCGGTCTGTAATTACTTCTGTGGCGGTTTTTTGGAGAATTTCGTTGCAAATTCTGTTCAAATGCTTAAGTGTGATATTTAATTTTTCTGCATAAAATGAAGGTAATTTCTCGGTTCTGAAATATTCTTCTAAAAGCGACTCGAATGTATTTATTTTGATATTGTACGAATGCGTTTGATGGGAATATGTTTCACTATATTTTCGTGCAACTTCAATATGAATACAGTCTAATAAATTCAGCAATTTATCTAATTGATATTTATTATTCTGGCTATTTTCCTGAATCAGAAGGTCAAAATAAGGTTGGATTTTCGGAATTTCATTTTCTTCAAAAACCATTTCTGGTCGATTATGAATTGAATGGTAAAAATTATAATCGTTAATTTTTTTCTGTCCGAAATACAAATTGTACAATTCTTGAGAAAAGATAATTACAAAACCTTCAATATTTTCCGATAAATTCCAATGATGCATTTGTCCTGGTTGCAACACAAACAAACTTCCTCTTTTGATTTCAAACTGGTCAAAATCGACTTCATGCAATCCTGAACCTTTCGTAAAAAAGACCATTAAATACGAATCATGCCGATGCGGTTCTTCGACAAAACTGTGATTTTTCAAATGTTCTTTAAATGTATTTACATAGAAATCACGGTGAATATCGTTACAGCTAAAATTCTGAACACTATAAACGGGATATCTTTTCATAAAATGTCTTTTTTGTGCTATAATAAGCGAAGATATAAAAAAGACTTTTAAGTCATTCCAAATTACCTTTGTATAAACAAAAATCAACATTATCATGTCAAGCGCATTAACTCATATTTTAAAAAACGAATGTCCTGTTTGTCATAAAGGAAAAGTTTTTACAGACAAGAACATTTTTCTAAATTTCAGTTTTCCAAAGATGAATGAATACTGCAGTCACTGTCACTATAAATTTCAAAAAGAGCCTGGTTACTTCTTTGGAGCAATGTATGTAAATTACGGATTAACAGTAGCTCAAGGAATTGCAACGTATTGCATTGCACAGTATTTCTTCGAAACCAACTTCGATTTAAGAATCCTTCCTATCATTGCTGTTGTGATTACTTTACTGACTCCTTTTAATCTTAGATTTTCAAGATTAGCGTGGATTTATATGTTTAAGGGTTATACGAGCTAAAAAAATAGTACTTTTGCCTTCCAATTGAAACTAATTTTCAATTTTAAAAAAAAGTAAAAATTAAATTAGACAAATGAAAGCATACGTATTTCCGGGTCAAGGAGCGCAATTCACAGGAATGGGTAAAGACCTTTATGAAAATTCGGCTGTAGCCAAAGAATTATTTGAAAAAGCTAATGAAATATTAGGTTTTAGAATTACAGATATCATGTTTGAAGGCACTGCCGAAGAACTAAAAGAAACTAAAGTTACACAACCAGCTGTATTTTTACACTCTGTTATTTTAGCTAAAACTTTAGAAGATTTCAAACCGGAAATGGTTGCAGGACATTCATTAGGAGAATTCTCTGCTTTAGTTGCTAACGGAACTTTATCTTTTGAGGATGGTTTAAAATTAGTTTCTCAACGTGCATTAGCCATGCAAAAAGCTTGCGAAATCACTCCATCTACAATGGCAGCTGTTTTAGGTTTAGCTGATAATGTTGTGGAAGAAGTTTGTGCTTCTATTGATGGTGTTGTGGTTGCTGCAAATTATAACTGTCCTGGACAATTAGTAATTTCCGGTGAAACTACTGCTGTTGAAAAAGCTTGTGAAGCTATGAAAGCTGCTGGAGCAAAACGTGCTTTAATTTTGCCTGTTGGAGGTGCTTTCCACTCACCAATGATGGAACCAGCAAGAGAAGAATTAGCTGCTGCAATTGAAGCAACGACTTTCTCTACTCCAATTTGTCCAGTGTATCAAAATGTAACTGCAAACGCAGTTTCTGACGCAAATGAAATTAAAAAGAACTTAATCATTCAATTAACTGCTCCTGTAAAATGGACTCAGTCTGTTCAGCAAATGATCGCTGATGGCGCGACTTTGTTTACTGAAGTTGGTCCTGGAAAAGTTTTAGCTGGTTTGATTAATAAAATTGATAAAGAAGCTGCTACTGCTAACGCTTAATCTTAGAGACGCACTGCAGTGCGTCTTTCGTATCTAAATCACATAAAAAAACCTCATAGACTTAATTAGTTTATGAGGTTTTTTTATTTTGTTATTTTCTCA
The DNA here is from genome assembly GCF_025717045.1 of Flavobacterium sp. SH_e. Lineage (GTDB taxonomy): Bacteria > Bacteroidota > Bacteroidia > Flavobacteriales > Flavobacteriaceae > Flavobacterium. The sequence continues at coordinate 1,063,336 of NZ_JAOVZN010000006.1, read as the reverse complement.
AAGGATAATTCTGAATTCTTTTAGACATTTCAGCTTTAAATTCCTCTGGTGTCAATCCCTTTGCAAACTCGGCATCAAAATCAAAAGCTTCAGGGTCTATACCTTTAAATTTTGGCTTTTAAACTTCGTATTCAACTCTTGGCTCTTCAACCTTGTTCTTTTTATTTTCTTTACCCGAACTCATTATTCCTACATTTCTTATTCTTACAAATTTACAAAATAAAGTAAATCAAATTGATTCTTTTTTACAAAGCTTTCTTTTCCTTCTTTTTGTAATTAATAATAAAAACTCCCAAAATAATCAAGATTGTAGCGATTATAAAATCGATGGTAATTTTTTCATCCAAAATCAGCCAGCCAAAAAATACAGCAATTATGGTATTGATATACGCTAAAATAGAAACTTGAACTGGCGTAACGTGTTTCAAAGCGTAATTGTAACTAAAAAAAGCAATTACAGATCCAAAAATCGACAAATACAATGCGGCTAAAATACTTTTAGAACTCCATAAATTCACATCGATAATTGGCGAAAAAATAAATGCCAAAATAATCTGAATGCACGAAGCCATTGTAAACTGGTAAAATAAATTAAGAATTATATTTTTAGATTTGTTCCCATGAATTTTGGTATAAATTGTTCCGGCAGCCCAAGCAGTAATCGCAAATCCCATAAACATCATTCCGATTCTGTAATCGGCATCTAAAAAAGATCTTAGTCCATCTTTAAATATAAAAACGACTCCCGAAAATCCTATTATAACTCCAATAAATCCTCTTAAACTTGGTTTTTGTAATTTAAATAAAATACTGCCAAGAAAAATAAGTATAGGGGACATCGCACTGATTACCGAAGCCAGTCCGCTTGGCACAGTCTTTTCAGCAACGGTTGTAAAACCATTTGCAATTACAATCATCAAAATAGAAGGAACAAGCTGATGTTTTAAATTTTCCCACCCAATCCATTTCAATTCTTTTTTGAACAATAAAATAATCATCATAATTATTCCCGCCAATCCCTGACGAATTGAAGTTACAAACCAAGGCGGAATCGTTTCAACTGCAACTCTAATCCCTAAAAAGGTAGTTCCCCAAATAATTCCAACAGCCGCTAAGGCAAATATTAATTTATAATCTAAACTTTGTTTCATGATAATTAATACGCTAAAAAAAAATCCCAAACTATACTGCTATAATTTGGGATCTTAAAATTTTATAATTTTAACTGATAAAGAATTTATTTATTCCTCACTTTTTGTTCCCATTTCCAAGCACTTGCCATAGCTTCGTCTAAACTTAGCTCAGCCTTCCAACCTAAGACATTATTTGCCTTATCAGTATTCGCGTAAGCTTCGGTAATATCACCTTCACGACGTGGCTTAATTACGTATGGTAATTTTTTATCGCTTACTTTTTCAAAACTATGAATGACTTCAAGAACAGAACTTCCTTTTCCTGTTCCTAAATTGAAGGTTTCAACTTTCGCTAAATTCTTTTTATTTAATAAACGCTGTAAAGCAATTACGTGCGCTTTCGCTAAGTCAACAACGTGAATGTAATCGCGAACTGCAGTTCCGTCTGGAGTTGGGTAATCATTTCCAAAAACAGATAATTCTTGACGCAATCCTACTCCAGTTTGCGTAATAAAAGGAACTAAATTCTGAGGAACTCCTAAAGGCAATTCTCCAATTTCTACCGATTCGTGTGCTCCAACTGGATTAAAATAACGCAATAAAATAGCACTGATATTGGTAACTTTAGCTGTATCTGTAATAATTTCTTCGCCAATTTGTTTTGTATTTCCATAAGGAGACATTGCTGTTTGGACTGGCGCATCTTCTGTAATTGGCATTTTTTCGGCTTGACCGTAAACCGTACAAGAAGAACTGAAAATAAAACTTGCCTCTGGCTTTTGCTGTAATTCTTGCAAAAGATAAATCAAACTGCTAATGTTGTTTTCATAATACAACAAAGGCTGTTCAACACTTTCTCCTACTGCTTTTGAAGCCGCAAAATGAATAACTCCTGTAACATCATTGTGTTTTTTAAAGAAATCCTGCACTGCAGCTTTTTCCCTTAAATCTAATTTTTCGAATAAAGGAGTTTTTCCTGTAATCGCTGTAATTCCTTTTAAAACATCTTCTGAAGAGTTTGAAAGATTATCTATAATCACTACTTCGAAGCCTTCATTTTGCAATTCGACTACAGTATGAGATCCAATAAATCCTAACCCTCCTGTTACTAATACTTTCATTTTTTGGTTTGTTTGTGGTTATTTTTCGGCTAATAAGCTTTTAATTATTTGTTTAAAAATTCTAAAACAGAATCTGTAATGAATTTAATTTGTTCATCGTCAAGCTCTGTATGCATTGGCAAAGCAATAACTTCTTTTACCAATTGGTTTGTTACAGGGAATTGCTCTTCTTTATAACGAGGATCTAAATATGCTTTTTGAGAATGTAACGGAATTGGGTAATAAATAGCACAAGGAATTCCTTTATCCAATAAATGTTGCATTAAAGCATTACGATCTGCATCAATAATTCTTAATACATATTGGTGGAAAACGTGATCATTTTCGTTTGCATCAAAATCTGGAGTAATAATTTTTGCATTTCCAGCGAAAGCTGCATTATATTTTGTTGCTGCTAAACGGCGAGCCGTGTTATATTCATCTAAAAGAGGCAATTTTGCATTTAAAACTCCTGCTTGAATACTATCTAAACGTGAATTTACACCTACAACATCATGGTGGTAACGCTCGTACATTCCGTGATTTACAATTCCACGAATAATGTGAGCCAAATTATCATCGTTTGTAAAAATTGCTCCACCATCTCCGTAACATCCTAAGTTTTTCGAAGGAAAGAACGAAGTTGCTGCAACATGTCCAATTGTTCCAACTTTAGTTTTTGCTCCAGATTTAGAAATATAATCAGCTCCAATTGCTTGCGCATTATCTTCAATTACATATAAATTATATTGTGATGCAATTTCCATAATAGCATCCATATTCGCAGCGCGTCCAAATAAATGAACAGGCACAATAGCTTTAGTTTTTGGCGTAATTGCTTTTTTTACTGCATCAATATCGATATTCATATTTGTCATATCCACATCAACCAAAACCGGAGTTAACTGCAATAAAGCAATAACCTCAACTGTAGCAGCAAAAGTAAAATCGGCAGTAATAACTTCATCTCCTGGCTGAAGCCCTAATCCCATCATCGCAATCTGCAAAGCATCTGTTCCGTTTGCACATGGAATAACATGTTTTGCACCTAAATAATCTTCAAGATTTTTTTGAAACTGATGAACTAAAGGTCCGTTAATATAAGTATTTGTGTCTAAAACTTCTTGAATTGAAGCATCTACAGTAGATTTTATTTTTTCGTATTGACTTTTTAAGTCAACCATTTGAATTTTTTTCATTGTTTGAATGTATTTAAAAATTAAAGACACTGTTTAAACAGAAATCTCTAAAAGGAGGAACAAAAATAGTTATTAATAGCTTCAAACCAATGAAAATAGTCGAAAGAAATGTAATTTAGCTGCAAAAATTATTACATGCTTTTTTTATACAATTTAACCCTATACATCGCAGGATTTTTCTTAAGAATCGTAGCCTTATTTAGTCCGAAAATTAAGCTTTTTGTTGAAGGCCGAAAAAATGTTTTTTCAACTTTAGAAGAAAAAATAAAACCCGAAGACAAGACAATTTGGTTTCATTCTGCTTCATTAGGAGAATACGAGCAAGGGCTGCCAGTTATTGAAAAAATCAAAGAAAAATACCCTTCGCACAAGATTATTGTAACCTTTTTTTCACCATCTGGATACGAAGTGCGTAAAAACAACACAGTTGCCGATGTTACTGTTTATCTTCCTTTGGATACAAAAAGCAATGCAAAAACATTTCTAAAATTGGCTCATCCTGAATTTGCTTTTTTTATCAAATATGAATTTTGGTTAAACTATTTAAAAGAATTAGAAAAAAGCAAAACTCCAACTTATCTGATTTCAGGAATTTTCAGAGACAGCCAAATGTTTTTTAAATGGTATGGCGGATTCTACAGAAAAGCATTAAAAGCATTCACTTATTTCTTTGTTCAAAACGAAAAATCAAAACAAAAAGTAGAAAGTTTAGGATTTAATAATGTAATTGTCTCAGGCGACACTAGATTTGATCGCGTCAATGCAATTTTAGAACGTGATAATTCGTTAGATTTTATACAAAATTTCAAAAATAATCAGCCAGTTATAGTTATAGGAAGTTCGTGGCCAAAAGATGAAGTTTTAATAAGCGAATACATTAATCAAGCCCCAGAAAATGTAAAATTCATAATCGCACCGCATAATATCAAACCTGATCAGATTTCAGATCTTCAGTCAAAAATTACTAAATCAACTGTTTTATTTTCAGAAAAAGAAAACAAAGATTTAGCATCTTATAATGTTTTCATCATAGATACAGTTGGTTTGCTGACTAAAATTTACAGCTACGGAACTATTGCATATGTGGGCGGCGGATTTGGAAATCCTGGCATACATAATATTTTGGAACCAGCGACATTTGGAATTCCAATCGTAATTGGACCAAACTATTCTAATTTTGCAGAAGCGGTTTCACTTGTTGAATTAAAAGGATGCGCGATCATTTCAAATTTTAAAGAATTAAAAGAGGCTTTTGACCATCTTTTATCTGATAACTCTTTCTATAATGAAAAAAGCGAAATATGCAAATCCTTCATTCAAAACAACAAAGATGCTACAGAAACAATTATGAAAGTCGTTTCTAAAGCCCTTTAAAGCAAATTTCTAGCATTAAAAGAGATTTTTATGGCAATTAAACTTATTAAAATATATTTTTAAGATATTTAGCGCTATAAAATATTCTACAAAAAACAAAATAAACTATAACAAACCCAATTAAAAGACTCAAAACAACGATAGAATTTTCAACAAAAAATAAATTACACAAAACATACAATAATATGATTTATATTTACTATTTTGGCATATTATTTGATAACTAAGATAATCGTGAGTAAGGAAAATATTTTAAAAAAAAAGTGAAAAAATATTTTACATATTAAAAAATTTATATCTTTGCCACGAATTAATAATTAACCTTTTATAATAAAGTAAGATGAAAAAAGTATTTTTAAGTTTAGCTGTTGTTGCTGTTTTAACTGTTGTATCTTGTAAAAAAGCTGACGCTGCTGCTGAAGCTCCTGCTGTAGATTCTGCTGCTGTTGCTGTTGATTCAGCTGCTGCTGTAGTTGATTCTGCTGCTACAACTGTTGATTCAGCTGCTGCTAAAGTTGATTCAGCTGCTGCTAAAGTAGAAGAAGTAAAAAAATAATTAGAACCTAAGTTCTAACGATTTTAAAGCCATCTTTTAAGATGGTTTTTTTTTGATCAACATTGATCTACTTCAAATAAAAAAAAAGCGTTTACAATTGTAAACGCTTTTTTTTATTCAACCTCCTCCTCTACTTCTTCTTCAGACTCCTCATCTTCAAAAATCAATTCATTTGAAGAGAAATCTAAAATTTCCGACCTAGAGGAATAAGTCACAATTTCTTTTATCCCTTTCTGCAAAAGCAATTCCGTGCTGTATTTACGACTTGTAGCAAAATGAACCTCCCCAAGCATTAATTTAAAAAAATACTTCCCACCAGAGCCTTTAAATTTCAAAAACTTTGCAAGATCAATATTCGCTTTAAATTTCTCAATATCTTCTTCACACTCAAATCTCAATTCATAACTCAAACTCGTAAAAATAACTTTCCCTCTACGCGAAGTAAACGTAAATTTATATTCATCATTAAATCGCCTGCTAATTACAAAAGCACCCATTTATAAATTTTAGATTATTGATTTTAGATTTTTTCTGAGATTCTGAGATTCTGAGATTCTGAGATTCTGAGATTCTGAGATTCTGAGATTCTGAGATTCTGAGATTCTGAGATTCTGAGATTCTAATAAATTTACTGCGTAAATTTATTACCTGCAAGTCTGCAAATAAAAAAAGCCTCTTCAAAAGAAGAGGCTTTAGTACTCAGAGCGGGACTTGAACCCGCACGAACATTGCTGTTCACTGGATTTTAAGTCCAGCGTGTCTACCAATTTCACCATCCGAGCATTATATGGTTTTAGAGCGAAAAACGGGGCTCGAACCCGCGACCTCGACCTTGGCAAGGTCGCGCTCTACCAACTGAGCTATTTTCGCATTTTCAAATTTTATTAAGAACCGCAACACTTGATTTGTTTCGTATTGCGAGTGCAAATTTAGGACATTTATTCAATTACACAAGCGTTTTTCTAAAAAAAAATCCACTTATTTTATAACATTCTGATAACCTAAACTTTAAAATTGAAAATTTTTATATTTTATTTTTTAACCAGCATTCTTTTGATCTCATTCAGTTTCATCAACGCCTCTACTGGCGTAATTGCATTAATATCGAGATTCAAAATTTCTTCTTTTATCTCTTCCAATAAAGGATCATCCAAATTAAAGAAACTCATCTGCATTTCTTCATTTGCCGATTTTATTCCGTTTAGAGCATCACTTGAATGATTTTTTTCTAATTTCTTTAAAAGCTTTTGAGCTTTCGAAATAACCAGCTGAGGCATTCCTGCCATTTTTGCCACGTGAATTCCAAAACTATGCGCGCTTCCTCCTTTTACCAGCTTTCTAACAAAAAGAACAGTATCTTTTAATTCTTTTACCGCCACATTGAAATTCTGGATTCTTGGCATCGATTCCGTCATTTCATTCAACTCATGATAATGCGTTGCGAAAAGCGTTTTAGCTCTTCCTGGATGTTCGTGCAAGAATTCCGCAATTGCCCACGCAATTGAGATTCCGTCATAAGTACTCGTTCCTCTTCCAATCTCATCCAGCAACACCAAACTTCTATCTGATAGGTTATTCAAAATAGAAGCCGTTTCATTCATTTCGACCATAAAAGTTGATTCTCCCATCGAAATATTATCAGAAGCTCCAACTCTGGTAAAAATCTTATCTACAATTCCCATTCTAACGCTATCAGCAGGAACAAAACTTCCCATTTGAGCCAAAAGCACAATTAAAGCCGTTTGTCTCAAGATAGCCGACTTACCCGACATATTAGGCCCCGTAATCATAATAATCTGCTGCGTTTCTCTATCTAAGAAAACATCATTTGCAATATATGGAGTCCCAACAGGCAATTGTTTTTCAATTACAGGATGTCTTCCGTTTTTAATATCTAATTCAAATGTATCATCGATTTCAGGCTGCACATATTGGTTTTCTACAGCCATTTGCGTAAAAGAGCACAAACAATCCAATTGCGCAACCAAATACGCGTTCATTTGAACTGGTTTGATATAAGTTGAAATCCAAGCTACTAATTGCTCAAAAAGTTCACTTTCTATTTTATAGATTTTTTCTTCTGCTCCTAAAATTTTGGTTTCGTATTCTTTTAATTCTTCTGTAATGTAACGTTCTGCATTTACCAAAGTTTGTTTACGAATCCATTCTTCTGGAACTTTATCTTTATGGGTATTTCTAACTTCGATATAATATCCAAAAACATTATTAAAAGAAATTTTCAATGAAGAAATTCCTGTTCTTTCAGATTCTCTTTTTTCAATTCCTTCCAAGAATTCTTTTCCTGAAGTTGAAATCGCACGAAGTTCGTCCAGCTCTTCATTTATTCCGCTCGCAATAGCATTTCCTTTTGAAATGGCAACAGGAGCATCTTGATTTAAAGTTATTTTAATTTTTTCACGAAGCAAATCACAAGCATGCAAACTGTCTCCAATTACTTTTACAGCTTCTTGTGGACTTTCAAGCGCCAATGTTTTGATCGGAATAATAGCATCTAAAGATTCCTTTAGATAAACAATTTCACGAGGAGAAACTTTTCCTGCAGCAATTTTAGAAATCAAACGCTCTAAATCTGAAATCTGTTTAATCTGATATTGGATATTGTGCAGAATTTCAGGATTTGACTTTAAATACGCCACGACTTCATGACGACTCTTTACTTTATTAGCATCTTTTAAAGGCAATGCCAACCAACGCTTTAACAAACGTCCTCCCATTGGAGAAAGCGTTTTATCGATAACATCTAAAAGCGTAACTGCATTTGGATTATAACTGTGATACAATTCTAGGTTTCTGATGGTAAAACGATCCATCCATACATAAGCATCTTCTGCAATACGCTGAATTGCTGTAATATGCTGCACACGATTATGCTGCGTCTCTGACAAATAGTATAAAATTGCTCCAGAAGCTATAATTCCTTCTTTCAATTCCTCAACACCAAATCCTTTTAAGGAATTAGTTTGAAAATGCTTTGTCAAAGTTTCTAAAGCATAATCTTCTTTATAAATCCAATCTTCTAAGAAAAAACTATGAAAATCTTCTCCGAAAGCAGTTTTAAAATCATTCTTATTATTCTTCGGAACCAAAACCTCACTTGGATTAAAGTTCTGCAATAATTTATCAATGTATTCTGCATTTCCTTGAGCCGTTAAAAACTCACCTGTCGAAACATCTAAAAATGAAATTCCGATATTTTTATTAGCAAAATAAACAGATGCTAAGAAGTTATTTGATTTTGACTGCAAAACCTCATCATTCAAAGAAACCCCTGGAGTTACAAGCTCAGTCACACCTCTTTTTACGATTGTTTTTGTCATTTTTGGATCTTCCAGCTGATCGCAGATTGCCACACGAAGTCCGGCTTTTACCAATTTTGGCAAATAAGTGTTTACAGAATGATGCGGAAACCCAGCCAATGCTGTTTCAGTATCAGAGCCTGCTCCTCTTTTAGTTAAGGTTATCCCTAAAATTTTGGAAGCTCGAATGGCGTCTTCTCCAAAGGTTTCATAAAAATCTCCTACTCTGAAAAGCAGACATGCATCAGGATATTTAGCCTTGATCTCGTTGTACTGTTTCATTAAAGGTGTTTCTTTCACCACTTTCTCTTTAGCTGCCAAATTGATATATTTTAAATGAAAAATTAAGACAGCGAATTTATGATTTTTTGAAAGAATATTGAATGCTTCAAAAATTAAAATATTTTAAGATATTTTTAGGTTGTGGTTTAAGAATTTTATATAGCTTTGTTTATCATTTAAAAAAAGACCCTTAAAGATGAAAAAAATAATTTTATTCGCTATGTTGGCTGTAGCTGGTATCACGGCTACTAATGCACAAACAACTAAAAAAGCTAAAGCAGCTAAAGTTGCTAAAGTTGAAGGAGCTGGAATGCTTTTCGAAACTGAAACTATCGACTACGGAACTATCGCTCACAATGCTGATGGAAAACGTGAATTCGTTTTTGTTAACAATGGTACAAAACCTTTAATTATTACAAACACTCAAGGATCTTGCGGATGTACTGTTCCAACTACTCCAAAAGAGCCAATCGCTCCAGGAGCTAAAGGTGTTATTGGTGTAAAATACGCTACAGATAGAGTTGGTGCTTTCACAAAAACTGTAACTGTAACTTCTAACGCTGAAGGACAACCAACAAAAATCCTTACTATTAAAGGTACTGTTTTACCAGATCCAGTAAAAAGCTAATCTGAAAAACATTTAAAATAATCAAAAAGCTTCCTTATCTTTGGAAGCTTTTTTTATGACTACAATTCAAAAACAATGAGAAAACTCGAAAACAGCGAACTAGACCGTAAATCGATTGAAGATTTTAAAAAATCGGAAAAAACACCTTTAATATTAGTTTTAGACGATATTCGAAGTCTGCACAATATTGGTTCTGTTTTTAGAACAGCTGACGCGTTTTTGATTGAAAAGATCATTTTATGCGGGATCACAGCAACACCTCCAAATAAAGAAATTCATAAAACCGCTCTTGGCGCAACTGAAACTGTTGCTTGGGAACATCATGAAAATGTTTTAGAAGTTATTGAAAACTTAAAAAAAGAAAATGTTCTGACAATGGCTATAGAACAAGTTGAAAGTTCGGTTTTTCTTCAGGATTTCAAAATTGAAAAAGACAAAAAATATGCTTTAGTATTTGGGAATGAAGTTTTTGGCGTATCGCAAGAAGCTGTGGCTATGTGTGATGGATGTATTGAAATCCCACAACTTGGAACCAAACATTCTCTTAATATTTCTGTAAGTGCCGGAATTGTTGTTTGGGATTTATTTCAAAAGATAAATTGGCCAAATAAAAAATAACCCGTCTTTTTACTAAAAAAATGTGATTTTAAAATATTTTCCGAACTTAAAATGTTAGAAATGTAAATATATTTTTTTATTATTATAAAAGTGATACTTTTATGATATGAAAAATAATTACTTAATAAAAATCTCCTTTTTATTGTTTGCATTAGGATTGAACCAATCATACGCAAGCAATAAAAACATTATAAATAAGAGCATCACGATAATCCCAAACGATACCCTTAAATCTGCCCAAAAACAAATTATAAAAACAAGTGTTTATATTGATCCACCAGTAATAAAAGCTACGGGAGATCAAATATACTGCCCTCAAAGCACCATAAAAATTATAGAAGATATTACCATAACAAACGATCCCTTAGAAACAGGAACTGAAGCAATTTATATTCAAATTTCTTCGGGATATTCACAAGGTTTTGACAAACTGGAACTTTCAAATCCTACATCGCACTCAAATATTACTACAAGTTGGGATGCTGTTGCTGGAAAACTGACCTTATCAAATCCTACAGGAGCCGATGTTTTATATTCTGATTTTGTTGCTGCTATTAAAGATGTTGTTTTTACAAATTCTTCTGCTACAGCTTCTGGAGTAAAGACATTTTCTATAACAATGGGCAAGGCAAATTATTTACCGTCCACACAGCATTATTATGAATATGTTCCAAATATTGGCATTACATGGACTGCAGCTCGAGATCTAGCGGCCGTGCGTACCTATTATGGCCTTCAAGGATATTTAGCTACAGTTTTATCTGCCGATGAAGCAAAATTAATTGGTGAACAGGCTTCTGGAACAGGATGGATTGGAGGAAGCGACGCCGAAACCGAAGGAGTTTGGAAATGGGTTACAGGTCCTGAAGCAGGAACTATTTTTTGGAATGGAAACCAAAGCGGTTCTACTCCAAATTATGCGTTTTGGAACTCTGGAGAACCGAATAATTTAGGTGATGAAAATTATGCTCACATTACACAACCAGGAGTTGGAATCAAAGGTTCTTGGAATGACTTATCAAATACTGGGTCTTTAACTTCAGGCGATCCTTACCAACCAAAAGGATACGTTGTTGAATATGGCGGAATGCCAGGCGAATCTCCTTTAGAAATAGCAACAAGCACTAAAATCACAATTCCTGTAGTAACAACTGTTACACCATCTCCTGTTTGTGATTCGGGAAGTTTTATTCTTAACGCAACAGCAAATACAGGCACAATTAGCTGGTACGATGCAGAAACTGGAGGGAATTTATTAGGAACAGGCACTACCTATACTACTCCAACAATAAATACCACGACAACTTATTACGTAGATGCTGGCTGCGAATCGAACCGGAAATCTGTAATTGCAACGGTAAACACAACGCCTTCAGTACCTATCGCAGAACAAGAAACTTATTCAAATTGCGGACCTGGATATTTAACAATTAAAGCGACTTCTAATATCGGAATAATTAATTGGTACACTACAGCAACTGGAGGAACAACTGTTCTAACTGGTGAAAGTTTCACAACTCCCCCAATTACAGCAAACACCACTTATTATGCCGAAGCTTCAAATAATGGCTGTATAAATCCAACTCGAACTCCTGTAAATATTGTAATTTATACACCGCCAGCTGTTACGGATGAAACCTTGCCTTTATGCCAATTTCAAACCATAACGTTAGACGCAGGAATATCTGGAATGAGTTATTTATGGTCAAATGGCGCTATGACTCAAACTATTAATATCAATGAAGGAGGCAAATACACTGTTGATGTAACAAGTCCAGCTCCCGAAAGCTGTACAAGCACAAAAACAATCATAGTCGAAGAGCACAAAGTTCCTCAGATTGAACGCGTTGATGTTGAAGGAACGAGAGCCATTATTTATCCAGTAAAAGCAGAAGATTATTTTGAGTATTCTGTAGATGGTGTCAATTTTCAAGATTCTACTGTTTTTTATAATGTTCCAGGCGGGCTCCAAACAGCTTATGCAAGAGAAAAAAGCGGTTGCGGACAAGTTACCAAACAGTTTGTTGTGCTTGTTTTTCCTCCATTCTTTACACCAAACAATGATACTTTCAACGATGTCTGGGAAGTAACTGGAATGGAGAATTATCCTCAGGCAGTTGTAACCATTTTTGATCGTTACGGAAAATTTGTAGCACAATTAAACAGATCAAAAATGAGCTGGGATGGTACTTTAAACCAAGTTGCTCTTCCCGCTTCTGATTATTGGTACGCTTTAAAAGTAGATGATTCAATGCCTGTTTTAAGAGGTCATTTTACTTTGAAAAGATAGTTTTTAAATTAGAGAATGTGTCAATTAGATAATTTGGTAATCAAAAAATAATATGCTTACAGAATTATCTCATTAACTAAGCTTCTTCTTAATCTCATTTAAAATAAAAATATAGTCTTCGTGTTTTTTGACAAAATCACGATTAGAAACATCTATAATTAGCACATTCAAATCGGTTTGCGATTTTATATATTCTAAATAACCATTATTGATTTTATCTAAATAAGCCCCTTCGATGTTTTGTTCGTAGGTACGCCCTCGCTTTTTTATGTTTTGAAGAAGACGTCCTGTATTCTGATACAAATAAACATACAAATCAGGCTTAGGCATTTCCTTGTAAATGATATCAAATAGATTTCTATACAAACGATACTCATCTTCTGCGAGCGTTATTTTGGCAAAAATCAATGATTTAAAAATATGATAATCGGCAACTATAAAATCTTTAAACAAGTCAAATTGAGCCAAATCATCAGCTAATTGCTGATAGCGGTCGGCTAAAAAAGACATTTCCAAAGGAAACGCATATCGGTTTTGATCTTTATAAAACTTTGGCAAAAACGGATTATCGGCAAATCTTTCCAAAACGGTTTTTGCATTAAAATCTTCCGCAATTTTATGGACCAAAGTTGTTTTTCCAGCACCTATATTTCCTTCAAAAGAAATATAATTAAACTCATTTAACCGAATTTTACTAAGCGGATTTTCTAAATCTTGAACTACTGTACATACGCTTTCATCGGGCGTAATTGCAATTAGCTCAGAAATTGTTTTCTTTAAAATAGGATGTTCCCAATTCAGCTTTAAATCTTTCATTGGCAACAAAACAAAATTTCTATTCTGCATTAAAGGGTGGGGAATCTGAAGTTTCTCTGAGTCAATTATTTCATCATCAAAAGCAATCAAATCAACATCGATAATTCTAGATTGATATCCTTCTTGATTCAAGCGAATTCTTCCTAATTCTTTTTCAACTTTTAAAACCTGATTTAATACTTTTTGTGCAGATGAAGTAGTATGCAAAAGAAGCGCACAATTATAAAAAGCATCACTTTCAAACCCCCATGCGGGAGTCTCGTAAAGTTTTGAAACCTGAATAACAGTCCCAACATTTTGATGTATCAAATTGATACAATTTTGAATGTTTTCTAGTCTGCTGCCTTGGTTGCTGCCTATCGATAAAACGACTTGATGCTGTAATTTCATAATTATTGCAAATTAACTAAAACTATTTTAGAATTAACCAATATATTTGTGAAACGACGTCTCAAATACAATCATTAATTTAGATGTTTAGTTTGTAACGTTTTGCCCTTTTTTACTACTTATAAAAAAAATATACATATGAAGTTTTTAGGAAATGTAATTGCCACTGTAATTGGTATTTTTGTTTTTATCATGCTCTTCTTTTTTGGAGTAATCTTTATCGGAGTTGTTTTTGGCGGAGATGATAGTGTTTCTGTTAAATCTGATTCGGTCATTGAATTAAATTTAAAAGAAATTAAAAATGACTACGCTGGAAAATATAAAGATCCATGGGTAACTCGCTTTTCTGAGCAAAAAGGCATTGGTTTAACTGATGTAATTAATGCCATTGAAGCCGCAAAAACAGACGATAACATCAAAGGAATTTCGATCCTAAATGATGAATCTTCTCTTGGTCTAGCACAATATAAAGATTTAAGAAATGCTCTTGAAAGCTTTAAAAAATCAGGAAAATTTGTTTGGGCTTACGCCAATTCTTATTCGCAAAAAGAATATTATCTAAATTCTGTTGCTAATACTATTTATTTGAATCCTGCTGGAGATTTAGATTTTAAAGGTCTTTCTTCTGAAATTATGTTTTTCAAAGATTTTCAAGATAAATCTGGAATCCATATGGAAGTTATTCGACACGGAAAATACAAAAGCGCCGTTGAGCCTTTCTTAGAAAATAAAATGAGCGACGCTAACAGAGAACAGATAACTGCACTTTTAAATTCTATTTGGGCTACCGTTTCTGCAGATATTTCTAAAAGCAGAAATATTCCGTTGCCTAAGTTAAATGAAATTGCGAACGGACTTTTGGCAAGAACTCCAGAAATGGCTAAACAGCAACATTTGGTTGATATTATTGCTTACGAAGATGTTTATCATGATGCCATCAAAAAAGCGTTGAAAGTAGACAAAGACGAAGATTACAATAAAATTTCGATTATAGATTATACTCAAAATAATGTAACAACAGCTTTAGCCAATACTGCAACAGATCAAATAGCTATCATTTACGCTCAAGGCGAAATTGGAAGCGGCGAAGGTGATGTAAATACAATTGGAGAAGGTTCAATGAGACGATCTCTTCAGGAAGCTAGAAAAAATGATGATGTTAAAGCTATCGTTCTTAGAATTGACAGTCCAGGCGGAAGCGCTCTAACTTCTGATTTAATTTGGAGAGAAATCGAGATTACAAAAAAAGTTAAACCAGTTGTGGTTTCTATGGGTAATTATGCCGCTTCTGGCGGTTATTATATTGCCTGCAATGCCAATAAAATTTTTGCTGAAAACAACACCATTACAGGATCTATTGGAGTATTCGGAATGTTACCAAACTTTAGTCCATTAGCCAATAAATTAGGAATCAATTCTGAGCAGGTTAAAACTCACGAAAACTCAGCAAACTACAGTCCGTTTTTACCAGTTGACGAAAAATTCAAAGCGTTTACTTTAGAAGGAGTTGAAAAAATATACAACACTTTTGTAACTCACGTTGCTGAAGGCCGAAAAATGACTTTTGCACAAGTTGATTCAATTGCGCAAGGAAGAGTTTGGTCTGGAACTGAAGCTTTAAAAATTGGTTTGGTTGATAAAATCGGTGGACTGAATGATGCAATTGCTGAAGCGGCAAAAATCGCCAAAGTAAAAAAATACAGTACTCAGAATTATCCTGAATATGAGAAAACCCTAAACGATCTTCTTTCAAATCTGCCTTTTGCAAGATCTAAAGAAGCTTTCATTAAAGAAGAAATTGGAGAAGAAAATTACCTTCTAATTGAGCAGGTAAAGAAATTTCAAAAACAAAAAGGCGTACAAGCAATATTACCTTACGGAATCAATATTTATTAATTGAATTAAAAGATGAATAAAGCAATTCTTTTTTTAACGGTTTTGTTTTGGAGCTTTTTAAATGCCCAAACCAAAAAAGAGATCACTTTTAAAGAATCTCCAGCGATTTTAAAAATAAATACTGATCAGATTTTTGGTACGCTGACGACTCCTGATTTGACCAAAAAATATCCTGTAGCTCTAATCATTTCAGGATCTGGCCCAACTGACCGCAACGGAAATAATCCGATGATGAAAAACAATTCGTTAAAAATGCTGGCAGAAGCTTTAGCAAAAAATGGAATTGCATCTTTGAGATATGACAAAAGAGCCATCGGAGAAAGTAAAGCTGCTGGCGGATCTGAAAGCAGTTTGGTTTTTGAAAATTATATTCAAGATGCCAAAAGCTGGATTAATTATTTAAAACTAGACAAACGCTTTTCGAAAGTAATTATAATTGGCCATAGCGAAGGTTCTTTGATTGGAATGGCAGCAAGTGCAAAAGCAGATAAATTTGTTTCGATTGCAGGCGCGGGCGAACCAGCAGATCAAATTCTAAAAAACCAAATTGGTGCTAAGTCAATGAAACAGCTTAATGATATGACTTTCCCGATTATAGATAGTTTAAAAAACGGATTTGAAGTAAAAAAAGTTGATCCAATGCTGAATTCTCTTTTCAGACCAAGCGTTCAACCTTATTTGATTTCGTGGTTCAAATACAATCCGCAAACTGAGATAAAGAAATTGACTATACCAATTTTAATTCTACAAGGAAATAATGATATTCAAATTTCTGTAAAGGATGCCGAGAACTTAAAACTGGCAAATGCAAATGCAGAAATACAGATTATTGATAAAATGAATCATATAATGAAAATCATTGAAAGCGGTAACGATGCCAATTTAGCAAGCTACAATAATGAAACACTTCCTATTTCAGAAGCATTAATTGATAAAATAGTTTCATTTATTCAGAAATAATAAAATAAATGCAGTTAAAAATCCGTTTTGAAAGTATTTCTCAACGGATTTTTTTTATTTAATATATTTAAATAAATTCCTACATTTTTATGAAAATTTTATCGTTCTACTCTAGTAAAAAAAACTATTTTTGCAGGAGTTCATTTTAATAAGTTAAACCCTCAAATCTATTTATATGCTAAAAAAAGTTTTAAAAATAAGTGCCATAGTCCTAGTGGTATTTGTTGCTGCATTATTTGCCATTCCGTTTTTATTTAAAGATCAAATTAAAGCCAAGATTGTCGAGGCTATCAACGAAAGTGTTGATGCTAAGGTGAGTTTTGCGGATGCTGATTTAAGTTTATTTAAAAATTTCCCGAACGCAACGGTTGGAATTGAAAAATTAGTTATCATCAATAAAGCTCCTTTTGAAGGTGATACTTTGGTTTCTTTAGGCGAATTAAATTTAAAAATGAGCGTTAAAGAACTTTTCAAAGGAAAAGAAGAGCCTTTAAGCATTCAGGGAATTAGTTCTACAAACGGATTAATAAATATTATTTTCAATAAAGATGGAGTTGGAAACTTCGACATTGCTTTAAAAGATAAAAAAGAAGAAACAAAAGACGAAGCCAGCAAACCGCTTGCTCTGAAAATTCAAAACTATAAAATTGAGAATTTTACTTTTAGATATATCGATCAAGGTTCTAAAATTAAAATGGTAATTGACAGTTTAAACCACGAAGGAACTGGAGATTTTACCAATTCGAAATTGGATTTAACTACAAAATCTACTGCAAAAGTTTCATTGGACATGGATAAAATGAATTACATGAAAAATGTAAAACTAACTTTAGACGCAGTTCTTGGAATCGATTTAGAAAAAAGCAAATATACTTTTAAGGAAAACAAAGCTTTAATCAATCAACTGCCTTTAGAGTTTGACGGATTTATCCAAATGACTGAAAAAGCTCAGATTTACGATTTAAAGTTTAAAACCCCTACTTCATCATTTACCAATTTCTTAGGTTTAATTCCTTCTGCTTACGCATCTAGTTTAGAAGGTGTAAAAACAACTGGAGATTTTACTGTAAATGGTTTTGCAAAAGGTGAATTGACAGATACAACTGTTCCTAAATTCAATATTGAAATTGCATCAAATAATTCTTCATTCCAATATCCGAACCTTCCAAAATCGGTTCAGAATATTGTAATTGATACTAAGATCATTAACGAAACTGGAATCTTAAATGATACTTATGTAAATCTAGATAAGTTATCTTTCAGAATTGATCAAGATGTTTTTAGTGCTAAAGCTAATATTAAAAACATCACTGTAAATCCGATAATCGATGCGGCTTTAAAAGGAACAATCAATTTGGCTAATCTTTCAAAAGCATATCCTATTAAAATGGATAAACCTTTGGCGGGTATTTTAAAAGCCGACGTTACAACAAATTTTGATATGGCTTCTGTAGAAAAAAGTCAATACCAAAATATCAAAAATGCTGGTACAATGAGTTTGTCAGGATTTAAATATACTGACGAAAACAATAAATCAATGAACATCAGCACGGCATTGGTAGAATTTAATCCGAGTAAAATCAACTTAAAACAATTTGATGCTACAACTGGAAAAAGTGATATCAGCATTAACGGAGTTTTAGAAAATTTCTATGGTTTTATGTTTAAGAAACAAGAACTAAAAGGAAATTTCAACATGAGTTCAAAGCAATTGGCTGTTGATGATTTTATGACTGCTGGCGAACCTGCAAAGGAAGAAACCAAAACTCCAGCGAAACCATCTGAGGCAATGAAAATTCCTGCTTTCTTAAACTGTACATTAAACGCAAAAGCAACAACAGTTTTATATGATAATTTAAAACTTCAGGATGTTGCTGGAACATTGATTATTAAAGACGAGAAAGCAACTCTTCAAAACTTCAAAACAAACATTTTTGGAGGATCAATTGGTCTTAACGGAGCTGTTTCTACTAAAGAAAAAGTGCCAACGTTTGACATGAATTTAGGTTTCAATCAAGTTGATATTGCGCAGACTTTTACACAGTTGGATATGATGAAAAAAATCGCTCCAATTGCCGGAATCATTAACGGAAAATTAAATTCGACTATTAAATTGAATGGTAATTTGGATGCTAAAGAATTGACTCCAGATTTAAAATCAATTTCAGGAGATTTATTAGGGCAATTATTATCTACTACCGTAAATGCTAAAAACTCAACTGTTTTAAATTCTCTTACTTCAAATGTAAAGTTTCTTGATTTAAACAAATTGAATTTGAACGATTTGAAAATGGCATTAACATTTGACAACGGAAAAGTAAATGTAAAACCATTCGATATTAAATATCAAGATATTAAAGCCACAGTTGGAGGAACTCATGGTTTTGATCAAACTATGAATTACACGATTAAGTTTGATGTTCCTGCAAAATACTTAGGAACTGAAGCAAACAATTTAATAGCAAAATTATCTCCTGCTGATGCTGCAAAATTAGATAACATTCCAATTAACGCTGCTTTGACTGGTAACTTTTCAAATCCTAAAATTAGTACAGATATGAAAACTGCTGTAAGCAGTTTGACTACACAATTGGTTAATCAGCAAAAAGAAAAACTGACTCAAAAAGGAACTTCAGCGCTTACTGATTTAATCAATAAAAATACTAAAGCGAAAGATACAACTCAAGCTGCTAAAACAGAAAAAGAGCAAAAAACTCAAGAAGCAACTAAAAAAGCAAGTGATTTAATTAATGGTCTTTTTAAGAAGAAGAATCCGTAATCATTAAGAAGCTAAGGTTTTAAGATACTGAGATTCTAAGTTTTTTCTTTAGAATACTTATAAAAAATCCTGTTCTTTCGAACAGGATTTTTTCTTTTATATCATTTTAGTTTTACTTGTCTAGAATCTTATGTATTGCTTTTATAAAATCTGGAACTCCTAAAACATTTGTATCCAAACCTACACTTCCGTTTCCGTAAGGTTCATATTTTTTCAAATTAGAAACCGAAAACAAACCTGCTGTTGGGGCCTTTGAAGCACTCGATAAATGCATGATTCCACTGTCTGCACCAACAAAAACATCAACATTTGCTAAAACAGAACCAATTTCTCTAACGTCTTTACTGTAAAAAGTTGGCGCTTCAAAATTGATTTGAGAAACGTTCTCTACTGGTAAAACTTCAAAAATATTTTCATTTGGAAATTCTTTTTTCAAAGCAGTATAAAATTCTTCCCACCAAACTGGATTATAACATTTCTCGCCTGTTGCATAGGTAAAAATTGCAATGGTTCTTTTATTTGGATCAATAATGCTATCTAAAATAGTCTTTCCGTTTGCAATTTCTTTTTCACTCAATTTAAGATCTAAAAGCGCAATAGGTTCGTTTTTATCTTCTATTCCTGCTTGATTTAGAAAATATCTAAAATTATAAACAGGATATTTTGCAATATGGTCGTAATCACTGTGTTCTAAAGTAACCCCTTCAGGAAGATTTCCGAAGAATTTGTATTTAGCACTTGAGAACTTAACGCCTAATCTTCCAGAAGAAGAATTCTGATCGACATTGATAGCGATATCATAGTTTTGTGTTCTGATCAGAGTCCAAACTTTAAAGTATTTTACTAATTCTTTAAAAGGCTTTTTCGGCAGATGAATAATTTTATCAATATTTTCATATTCCTCAAAAACAATAGGTGCAAGAGTACCTTTTACAAATACATCGATTGTACATCCAGGAAAAGTTTTGGCAACCTCTTGAACTAAAGGTGTAATTAAAAGCATGTTTCCTAATCGACCGTTTGGTCTGCAGATTAAAACTTTTTTAATCTTACTTTTGTCAATGGGTTCGATATTACGAATGTCTACACTTCCAACATTCTTGGTTAGATTTCGCATTAGGGAACGCCTAAAAACATTAACTTTTTTTAAGTTACTCATGTGGGGAATTGTTTTGTGTATTATTTTTGAAAATTAAATTGCCTTAAACACATGTCAAAGCTATAATTATTCATCAACTAATTAACACAAAACAATAAAATAAATTGCAAATTTTAAATTAAAACAATTTAAAATTAAAAAAAGATAACAATTTAGTAATAAAAACTTACACATTTATGGTTACGACATAACCTTCAGAACCGCGAATATTAAAAACTGTTCCGTTTTCAAATAGCAAATACTGACCTTTTATTCCAGTTAATTTTCCAATAAACGAAGGCGTTTTATCTAAGTTTAGACTGTTTACTTTTGCAGGATAACTCAAAACTGGATATTGAAGATCGTAGACATCATTTTTTTGAGAATAAAAATAATCTTTAACTTCTGCTGGAATCAAACTTTCAATTTTAGCTTTTTCTGCAATTAGGTCAAAAGTTTCAACAGAATTCTGAAGCATTTTTCTCCAATTGGTTTTATCTGTATAATGATCTTTTAAAGCTACTTCTGTTATTCCTGCCAAATATCTATTCGGAACCTCAACAATTGCAATTGCATGTGAAGCGCCTTGATCGATCCAACGTGTTGGAACTTGAGATTTGCGAGTAACTCCAACTTTTATTTCACATGCTGAAGCCAAATATACAATATGCGGCTGTAACTGAGCTTTAGATTCATATTCTAAATCTCTATCTGCAATTCCTAAATGTGCTGTACTTAATTCTGGTCTCATGATCCAATCTCCAACTGCAGGACTTGAATAAAAACATTCGTAACAAAAACCTTGTCGGTATATTTTTTTCTTTTTACCACAATTTAAGCATTGGCAACCCACAAAATTGATTTCGATTTCTTTATCCAATAATTGATTAACATTCAGAAAACTATCTTCAAAAACCAAATAATATTGAATTGGGCTTCCAAATTCAGTTTGCATTTTTGTCAGTACGCCTTGATATTGCATTTGTATTTTTATTTATAAATTGCTGATTTAGAATTATCAAAAGATTTAAAAATTTTTGTGTTAAAATTCGACTTATTAGGTAGAATCTTTACCCAAAATCGAATTGTTTTTTACAAAAAAATATTATTTTTGATATGAAGACAAAGTTACTATTTGTCTCTTGATATTCAAATTTTATGTTTTTTGTTTTGCGAAGACTGCGAGATTTAAAACCTAAAATCTAGTAATCTAAAAACCAAATTCATGCCTTTATCTATTATCAATTCGTTTGCATCTTGGGTCCTTAAACAAAGGATTCATCAAATAGAGCTTTTTTTAAAATACCCAAATGAAGTTCAGGAAGAATTATTGCATAATTTATTGATGGCATCGGAAAATACGGTTATTGGAAAACAATACGAATTCTCAACTATTAATTCTTATCAAACTTTTGCAGAAAGGGTTCCAATTGCGACTTACGAAGAGCTGCAACCGCTTATCGAACGCACGCGTCTGGGAGAACAAAACGTTTTTTGGGAAACGCCAATTAAATGGTTTGCCAAATCAAGCGGAACTACAAATGCAAAAAGCAAATTTATTCCAGTAAGCAACGAAGCTCTAGAAGACTGCCATTATAAAGGAAGTAAAGATCTTTTGTGTCTTTATTTAAACAATAACGAAGATTCTGAATTGTTCTTAGGAAAAAGTCTTCGTTTGGGAGGAAGTTCTCAAATTTACGAAAACAACAATACTTTCTTTGGAGATTTATCGGCAATTTTAATTGAAAATATGCCTATTTGGGCAGAATTCAGCAGTACACCAAGCAGTAAAACTTCTCTAATGAGCGAATGGGAAAGCAAAATCGCTGCCATTATTAACGAAACAAAAAACGAAAATGTAACCAGTTTTGCTGGAGTTCCTTCTTGGATGCTGGTTTTAATGAATAAAGTTTTAGAAAATACCGGCAAGCAAAACTTACTGGAACTTTGGCCAAATCTTGAAGTTTATTTTCATGGAGGCGTGAGTTTTTCTCCGTATAAAGAACAGTACAAAAAAATTCTCCCAAGTTCTGATTTTAAATACTACGAGATCTATAATGCTTCTGAAGGCTTTTTTGCGATTCAGGATTTAAATTATTCTAGTGATTTATTGCTAATGTTAGATTACGGAATTTTCTACGAATTTATTCCGATGGACACTTTTGGAACTCCAAACCAAAAAGTAGTTCGCTTGGCCGATGTTGAACTGAATAAAAATTACGCAATTGTTATTACTACTAATTCTGGTTTGTGGCGCTATTTAATTGGCGATACGGTTCGTTTTACCTCTTTAAATCCGTACAGAATTAGAGTTACGGGAAGAACTAAACATCATATTAATGTTTTTGGCGAAGAATTAATGGTCGAAAACACTGATCAGGCAATTGCAAAAGCTTGTCTGGTTACACAAACAGAAGTTATTGATTACACGGTTGCTCCTATTTTTATGCATGACAAAGAAAAAGGTGCGCACGAATGGATGATTGAATTCAAGAAAAAACCAGCAGATGTTGGTCTTTTCCAAAAAGTTCTGGATGAAACGTTACAGACTTTAAACTCTGATTACGAAGCGAAACGCTACAACAATATGACTTTAAATCCTTTGGTTATTAATGTTGCCAGAGAAAACCTTTTTTATGATTGGCTAAAAGAAAGAGACAAATTGGGCGGTCAGCATAAGATTCCAAGACTTTCGAATCAGAGGGATTATTTGGAGCAATTGAAAGAAATGTGTTAATTTATATCTAGTCATTTGATCAAGAAAGTTTTATCTAACAGAGAAATTGAGCTTAAAATTTTAATTGCTCTTCTTTTAATTCTTATTTTCAGTTGCTGTTCTCATTCAAAGTATGGAAGTGATCAGGCAGAATTTGAATTAAAACGTGCTCTTGAAGATCCTAGTCATGACAATTTTGTTGATAACAAAAAAGTACTCATTAAGGATAACCAAACTGCAATCAAAATCGCAGAACCTATTCTTTTTAGTATTTATGGGGAAGATGAAATTAAACATCAAAAACCTTATGAAGTAAATCTAATTAATAATCATTATGTTATTAACGGAACACTATTATGGGGAGAACAGGGAGGAACATTTCTAATTATAATTGACGCAAGGAATGCAAAAGTTTTAAAAATTACCCATTCCAAATAACTATTTAATTTTCTTAAATAAAAATTCTAAAAGATGAAAGATACAAAGTTCAGTGACATGAGTACTGAAGAACTAATTAAGAATCAGAAGACATTAAAAACAGTAAATACCGTTTTTTGTGTTGTGTTATTTATGTTATTCGTCCTTAATATATTCATTGTTTTCATGAAAGGTTTTAGCGCAATGAATGTTATTCCAATTGCTTTGTTGCCTATTCTTTTCTTGAATCTGAAAAATTTAAAAGAAATTAAACGAGAGCTAGAATCTCGTGAATAGTAATCATTAATTATTCAAGAATAAATTTTTTTTTGAATTGCCACTAACTTTAGTTAGTGGTCTAGATCAGATTATATCTCAGGCTTTAGCCGAACATTTACAATTAATGGTTAATTTTGGCTAAAGCCATTTATCACCTTCATCCATTATTCCTCCAGCTAAAGCAGGAGGCAACTCATATCCGATTCTAACATTTTACAGCACTTTAAAAACCACTAATTCCACTAAATCTGCATGAGGGATAGAAGTAGAAATCCTTTTGTGGCGGGGTTCGCCACAAAAGATTGCAACGGATAGCCCGACCCAGAGGGACATGCCCATATAAAGAACCTCAGCTCTTTTTTGAAGAACTGAGGTTTTGTTTTTTTATTTTGATTGTGGAATTGCTAGTGTGATTTGCTTCGCCTATTCGCTATCGCTCGGGTCTCCCTACGGTCGAAATGACAAACTTTACTTTACATCATATCAATATATCTATCGTGGTATCCTAAAAGATACAAAACACCGTCAAGGCCTAGACTAGAGATTGAGGTTGACGCGCTTTCTTTTACTTTTGGTTTGGCGTGGAAAGCGATTCCTAGACCAGCTAAGTTTAGCATTGGCAAATCGTTTGCTCCGTCTCCAACTGCGATGGTTTGATTGATGTGGATTCCTTCTTTTTCGGCGATTGCTTTTAGATATTCGGCTTTTTTCTGACCGTCAACAATATCGCCTAAATATTTACCTGTCAGTTTACCATCTTTTATTTCTAATTGATTGGCGTGAACGTAATCTATTCCTAATTCCTTTTGAAGGTATTCTCCGAAATAAGTAAATCCTCCAGATAGAATAGCGGTTTTGTAACCATAGTATTTTAAAGCTTTCATCAATCGATGTGCTCCTTGTGTGATTGGCAAATTAACCGCAACTTTTTGCAAAACTTCTTCGCTTAAACCTTCCAAAAGAGCCATACGCTTTTTGAAACTTTCGTTGAAGTCAATTTCACCGTTCATAGCCGATTCTGTAATGGCACGAACTTGATCTCCTACTCCATTTAACTCTGCTAATTCGTCGATTACTTCGGTTTGAATTAAAGTAGAATCCATATCGAAGCAAACCAAACGGCGGTTTCTTCTGTAAATGTTGTCTTCTTGGAAAGAAATATCGACATTCAGCGTTCTAGAAACTTCCATAAAACTTGCTGTCATGATGATCTTGTTTACAATTTCGCCCGTTACAGACAATTGGATACAAGAACGTGGATATTCTTCTTTCTCGACAATAGAAGTTCTTCCCGTTAATCGGATGATAGAATCGATATTCAAATTTTGATCTGACATTATTTTGGTTACTGCTGCCAATTGTGAAGCGGCTAGTTTTTCGCCCAAAATATTGATAATGTAACGTTGCTTAGATTGTGATTTTACCCAAGTTTCGTAGTCTTCAATAGAAATAGGAATAAATTTTACTTTGATTTCTAACTCGTAAGCTTTAAACAATAAGTCTTTTAAAACTGGCGCTGAAGAAGAGCCAGCAGCAATTTCGAACAAAATTCCTAAAGAAAGTGTGTCATGAATATCGGCTTGACCGATATCTAATATATTAGCATCGTATGCTCCTAAAACAGCTGTTAAACCTGCTGTAACCCCAATTTTATCGTGTCCTGAAACTTTTAATAAAATTATCTCTTTATCTTCTGCTGCCATTTTTCTTTCTTGATTTTGAAGCGACAAAAATCGGCAATCTCTCGTTGATAAAAAAGAATAATCATTGTTTTTTTGAAATGAAAAAGCACATTTCCATGTGCTTTTTCAAGTAATTTAACATTTCTGTTTTATTATTAAAATAACGTAACTTTTTGATTACTTCATTGGTTCATTTTTATCAAAACTTACCATCCAGTTTATACCAAACTTATCTTTGAACATTCCAAAATAAGATCCCCAGAAAGTATCATTCATTGGCATTTCTACTTTTCCACCAGCCGAAAGTCCGTTAAAGATTTTATCGGCATCTTCTCTGCTTTCAGCATTAATAGAAACAGAAAAGTTATCGCCAAAACCGACATCTCCGTATCTTGGATGCGTGTCGCTTCCCATTAAAATACTATTTCCGATTGGAAGAGATACGTGCATAATTCTATTCAAAGCTTCTTCAGAAAGCACTTCGCCTTCTTCTGCAGGAGCATCTTTAAATTTTCCGATATACGGAAAATCTCCTCCAAAAACTGATTTATAAAACAGAAATGCTTCTTCGCATGTTCCATTAAACATTAAATATGGGTTAACTGCTGTTGCCATGATATTTTTTTTAATTGTTAATTACAAATTTTAAATTATTAATTATCTGTCTTTCTTCTTGCTATTATTTCTCAGACAATTCTTTAATCAATTCTAATGCTTTTGGAAAAGCATCTTTAAAATAATCAATATGTTTTTCGATTACATCTACTTCAACATGAAGATCGACAACATCACCTTTTTGAGTCAGTCTGTAAGTTTCCATTGCGCCACTCCACTTTTCTGTTTCTTCATTTGGCGGAACTTCCTTATGATCTTTAATTTCGCCAAGATGCTTAAAAGCCATATATTCATTTGGAATTTTTCTGTCAATAAGACTATTCATTCCATCTGCTCCGTCTGGGCCTAAAAAATAAATTTTATCGCCTTCGTTCCAAGTCGATTCAGCGTAACTTCCTTCGGCAAAAACGCTTGTCCATTTTCTGTACGTTTCATCGTCCCATAAGACTTTCCAAATCTTTTCTTTAGAAGCCTTTATATCTATATTAAACACTAATTTTTCCATCTTAACCTGGTAATTTACTAAAGTCCATAAATAAAACATTCCAACGATGACCATCTAAATCGGCAAAACCACAACCGTACATCCAACCCTGACTTTCAGCAGGTGGAGCAAAAACATTTCCGCCGGCTTCTTTGACTTTTTCTGCTAGTTCATCGACTTCTTCTCTGCTTTCGGCATCGATCGAAATCAACACTTCTGAGCTTAATTTAGTATCTGTAATACTGTTTTGCGAAAAGCTCGAAAAAAGCATTTCTTCAAAAAGCATTACTACAAAATGTCCTTCACCTACAACCATGCACGTCGAACTCGGCGTATCATGTTGTTCATTAAACGAAAAACCAATTTTCCAGAAAAAATCTTTCGCTTTTGCTACGTCCTTTACAGGAAGATTCAACCATATTTGTTTTGTCATTTTTTGTTTTTTTGTTGGGTTAGATATTTATTTTTTTCTTTTTTAAACCATATAAGTAATGTAAGCTTTTAAGTTTTTAATCTTTGAACCTTAGTTATTCTCTACGTAATTTTTAAAATTATCCAAAATTGCTTGCCAGCCTGCGCGCTGCATTTCTTCTGGATTTTGTGATTCTGGATCGAAACTCTCAATTATTTCAACACCTTCAGGAGTTTCTTCAAAAGTAATTTCGGTTTTTCTGCCGTCTCCCATTGTATAATTGATTGCTTGATTTTCTTTCACCAAAGTATATTCTCCACCAAAATCAAAACTCATGCTACCATCTTTTGCAGCCATTGTTGTAGAGAATTTACCTCCTTCTCTTAAATCATTTTCTGCTTTTGGCGCATGCCATTCTGGAGAGGCAAATGCCCATTTTGTAATATGTTCTGGAGCATTCCAATAATTCCATACTTTTTCTAACGATGCATTTACGGTACTTTTTATTGTTATCATTATTCTTATTTTTATGTTTATAAAATTTATTTCTTAAAATGATTCGACGTAATTTTTAAAATTTTGAATAATTGCAGTACAAAATTGTTCCTCCATATCTGCTGTTTCTGGTGTCGTTGGCTCAAATATTTCAGTAATTGTTACCGCATTATTCTCGCTATCAAAATGTACACTTGCAGTTCTATCGTCAAAAAGTTTATATTCTATTAATGAAAACTTTTCTATTTTAGTATAAATGCCTTCAAAGTCAAAACTATCGCTACCGTCTTTAAGAGCCATAGTAAATTTGAATTTGCTTCCTACTTTCAAATCATTTTCGACATAAGGAGTGTGCCAATCCAGAGAAGCATTATTCCAGTTCATAATATGCTCAGGCAATGTCCATAATTTCCACACTTTTTCTATTGAAGCATTTATGGTGTTTTGAACCTTTATCATGTCTTTATCCTTATTTACATATTCTCAGGAATCTGACTTTCATCCATATAGAAAATTTCCCAATGATGCCCGTCTAAATCAAGAAAAGTTCTTTGATACATCCATCCATAATCCTTTGCTGGAATATAATCTGCTCCGCCTGCTTTAACAGCCTTGTTGATCATTTCATCTACTTGTTCACGAGAATCTAAGGAAATCGAAATAAGAACTTCGCTAGTTGTTTCAGAATTACAAATCTGTTTGTTTGTAAAAGTTCGATAAAACTCTTCCACCAAAATCATAACAAATATATTTTCGTCAATAACTATACAAGCTCCCTTTTCGTTTGTGAATTTTGGATTGGTCGAAAAACCAAGTCCATTATAAAATAATATTGCTTTGTTTAAATCTTTTACGGCAAGATTTAAGAAGATTTTTGTTTTCATCTTTATAAAATTACGAATTAATTAAAACAAATTTAATTTTTTAAGATTAGTTTAAAACGACAATAAAAGTCATTTTTAGGGGCATTTAAGACAAAATACTTATTTTTGTTTTGATTTGAAATTTCAAAAACCACAAAAATCATGAGCAAGAAATTAGGATTAATCGTGCCTCACGACTATAAATTATTAAGTATTGCGGCTATTTTAGAAGTATTCGAAACGACTAATAAATTGAGTTCGGGAAACGAAAAACCATTCGAAATCATGATTTTTCAATCTAAAGAACAATCAGATCAAGGAAATATTTTTGGCTATACTTCAAACGAAATTGAAACTTCAGATATTGTTTTAGACCTCATTTTGATTCCAGCTTTTACGACTGACAATATGAGCGAAATGATTAAAAAGAATAGAAATTTTATTCCGTGGTTACAAAAACAACATCAAAACGGAGCCGAATTAGCTAGTTTTTGTACGGGAGCTTTTTTATTTGCCGCTTCAGGTTTATTGAACGAAAAATTAGCCACAACACACGTAGACGCTTGCAGCGCTTTTACAAAAGCATTTCCGATGGTAAAACTAAAACCCGAAGAAACCCTTACTGCTGACGGAAGTTTATACACCAGCGGCGGATCGACCTCAACTTTTCATTTATTGATTCTTTTGGTTCAAAAATTCTGTGGCAACGAAATGGCGGTTAATATTGCCAAGATATTTTCTATTGACTTAAACCGTTATAAACAAAGCTATTTTAGTACTTTCAGACCAAATCATCTACATAACGACACTTTAGTTGCAATGCTCCAGCAAAAGATTGAAAGCCAATATCATTCAATCGAAAAACTAGAAGAAATTACCAAAGACATTCCGACAAGTGCGAGAAACATGACACGACGTTTTAAACAAGTGACAGGAATTCCTCCAATTGAATATCTGCAGAATATAAGAGTTGAAAGTTCAAAAAAATATCTGGAACAAACACAGCTTTCTATTTCAGAAATTATCGAAAAAACAGGTTATAACGACCCAAAAGCTTTTAGAAAAGTGTTTTATAAAATGGTTGGAATGAAACCTATTGAGTATCGAGAGAAATTTAGAGTGCAATAAAATATTATTATTTTATAATTATTTTCCTATTTTTATCATCGCGTTTAAAATTTTAAAAAGATGAAAAGAATTTTCGGAATTTTATTAATTGTTTTATTTTCAGCCAGCTGTGATTCAAACCCTCTTAAAGAAGAACCTATCACTGGTTATGTTCTTGACGCCACTATAGACTTCAGCGTTGTTAATTCTAAAAACGAAGATTTATTAAATCCGAGCAATCCTGACAGTTATGACCAAAGTAAAATAAAAATACTTTTTTTATTGAATGGTAAATTGGTTCCACAATATCAAGGAAACTTAGATTACCCAAATTTCTTCATGATTTATCAAAATTCAGATCGCTATGTAATTAGGGTTTTCTTAAATTACGATAAAGGAGAAAAATTACCTGAAACATATATTCAATGGAATGAAAACGACAAAGACATCGTAAAAGTTGAATATTCTCGAACAAAAAATTCTACTATCAAAAAAAATGTTTGGCTTAACGATCAAGCAATTACTAATCCTAATTATTTGACCATTATAAAGTAAGCTTTTAGCTGATTATATATTTATGTTTTTATAATCCATATTAGGACTTTTTTATTGGTTTTCAAAAGTTCATCAATTTCTTTCATGCTTTCGTTTGAAATTGCTGGACAGCCCCAGCCTTCTGGTGTTCCTTCGGGATAAACTTCATTATCTGAAATTGCATCCCAAGAATGCAGAACTATAGCGCGACTTCTGGCGTTTGAATTTGTTTTGTCTTTTCCCTGCAAAACATAATTCACTTTTATTCCCCATTCGCTTACACCTCGATCTAAAACCACATATTTTCCAACAGAAGAACAATGCGAATCAAATTCATTGCTAATCTGCGGCTTCTCTTTAGAAGAAGTTCTTCCCCATTGATTGTCTCCGCATCCGTGACTTACCATATAAGATTTTGAAACTGCTTTCTTTTTAAAATCATAAACAAAAAATCTTTTATAACCAGAATGCAATCCTAAATCGATCAATATAAATTTACTTTGATTTAGATTGTTTTTCTTGCAATACTGCTCTGCCTGTTTGTAATAATCATTGTAATTGATTTCAATTCGAGGTTTTTCTTCTGAAACAATTTCGCTGTTATGTTTATTTTCAGAAATAGTTATTGCTTTATTTTCTTTAGAACAAGAAAAAAGCAAACTCACACAGATTATAAAAAACATTTTTTTCATGCTTAAATTTACACAAAAAGACAAACGAAAATAGGCTCTAAAAAGTATAAAAAAAACCTGCTCAAAAAATGAACAGGATTTTAGAAGTAAACTTAGCCAAAGTTTAAAACTTTGATTAAGTGAAATTGGTTTAAGAAGCAATTTCCATACGCTTCAATAAGTTTTTACTCAAAGTATGTTCTGCGTATTCTTTATCGATTGTCAAACTTGTATCATCTGAAGTTGGCAGTTCGTACATTGCATCTGTCAAGATAGCTTCACATAAAGAACGCAATCCACGAGCTCCTAATTTATATTCTAAAGCTTTATCTACAATAAAATCTAAAGCTTCGTCTGTAATCGTGAATTCAACATCATCCATTAAGAATAATTTCTGATATTGTTTCACCAAAGCATTTTTAGGCTGTGTCAAAATCGCACGAAGTGTCTCTTTATCTAAAGGATCCATGTGTGTTAAAACTGGCAAACGACCAATAATCTCAGGAATTAAACCAAAATCTTTGATGTCCTTCGGGATAATATATTGCAACAAATTATCTTTATCGATATTGTCTGTATTTTTAGAAGTTGAATAACCAACTGCCTGACGGTTTAAACGTTTTGAAATAATACGTTCAACTCCATCAAAAGCACCTCCAGCAATAAATAAGATATTTTGAGTATTTACCTCAACGAATTTTTGGTCTGGGTGTTTACGTCCTCCTTTTGGTGGTACATTTACAACCGTTCCTTCTAACAACTTCAATAATGCTTGCTGAACACCTTCTCCAGAAACGTCACGTGTTATTGAAGGATTATCGCTTTTACGAGCAATTTTATCAATTTCGTCAATAAATACAATTCCTCTTTCGGCTTTAGCTACATCATAATCTGCAGCCTGAAGCAAACGAGTTAGAATACTTTCTACGTCTTCACCAACATATCCTGCTTCTGTTAATACTGTCGCATCAACAATTGCCAACGGAACGTCTAACATTTTAGCAATCGTTTTTGCTACTAATGTTTTCCCTGTTCCTGTTTGACCAACCATGATAATGTTACTTTTTTCGATCTCAACTTCATCGTCTAATTGCTGTTGCATTAAACGTTTGTAGTGATTGTAAACTGCAACTGACATTACTTTTTTAGTCTGATCTTGACCAATAACATATTGATCTAGGAAAGCTCTAATTTCTTTTGGTTTCTTTAAAATTAAGTCTCCAACTAATTTTGCACTTCCACTAGATTTTAATTCTTCTAAAACAATTCCGTGCGCCTGTTCAATACACTTATCACAAATGTGGGCATTGATACCTGCAATTAATAAATTAGTTTCTGGCTTCTTTCTTCCACAAAACGAACATTCTAATACTACTTTTGCCATTCTTTATTTAAGTTACTAAGCTGCAAAGATACTAAGTTTATAAGCTTTTTAATCTAAAACTTAAAAACTTAACTTCTTTACAGCTTAATATTTTTATTTTTTGTTTCAAATTTCAGGTTTCAAGTTTTAAGTTAACCGAGGCAACTTGAAACCTGAAACCTGAAACAAAATTTAACTTTAAGAAATTATCCTCTTCTTAATACTTCATCAATCATTCCGTATTCTTTTGCTTCATCAGCTTTCATCCAGTAATCACGCTCACTGTCTTTGTGAACTCTTTCGAAAGTCTGACCAGAGTGGTGAGAAATAATGTTGTATAATTCATCTTTTAATTTCAACATCTCACGTAAGTTGATTTCCATGTCTGTTGCAACACCTTGTGCTCCTCCAGATGGTTGGTGAATCATTACTCTTGAGTGAGGCAATGCAGAACGTTTTCCTGCAGCTCCTGCACATAATAAAACTGCTCCCATAGAAGCGGCCATTCCAGTACAGATTGTAGCTACGTCTGGTTTGATGTACTGCATAGTGTCATAAATTCCTAAACCTGCATAAACACTTCCTCCTGGCGAGTTTAAGTAAATTTGAATATCTTTTGAAGCATCAGCGCTTTCTAAGAATAATAATTGCGCTTGAACGATATTAGCAATTTGATCGTCGATACCTGTTCCTAAAAAGATAATTCTATCCATCATTAATCTTGAGAAAACGTCTAATTGAGAAATGTTCAATTGACGCTCTTCGATAATATAAGGAGTCATGTTTGTTGGAGTCATCGCCGCAACGATTTTATCATAATACATTGCATTTACTCCTTGGTGCTTTGTAGCAAATTTTTTGAATTCTTTACCGTAGTTCATATTTTTAGTTTAAAGTTGAAAAGTCTAAAGTCAGAAATTGACTTAAACGAATAAAACAAAGTTCATACCTTTTTATTAGGGATGCCAATTTGTCTTCTTTTTATTTTGTTTCAGGTTTCAAGTTAATTTAATTTCAAGTTATATAAATAATGTGGAACTTAAAGCATCAAACAAAAAAAGAACGTCAATAGAAGAAAAACTTCCATTGACGTTCAAATATAATTATTTTTATCTTTCAGTTTCTGTAATAAAATCTTAATTTTTAAAAAGTATACTTCTTAACTTAGACTTTACAGCTTTAGACTTTCAGACTGAATTTATTCTCCGTAAGAAGCTGCAATAAATTCTTCGTAAGTAACCTCTTTAGTTGTTGGGTTAGCTTTTTCTTTGAAAATATCTAACATTTTAGCTGCTACAAC
The DNA here is from genome assembly GCF_025717045.1 of Flavobacterium sp. SH_e. Taxonomy (GTDB): domain Bacteria; phylum Bacteroidota; class Bacteroidia; order Flavobacteriales; family Flavobacteriaceae; genus Flavobacterium. Next base: position 1,029,922 of record NZ_JAOVZN010000006.1, on the reverse strand, counting down.
TTGCTCAGAAAGTCTTTTCACTTCGTCTTGGTTAGATAAAACTCTAGCCACAATTCCTTGAACTTCTTCATCAGTTGGGTTTGTTTGACCAAATTGAGCCATTTGTTGTCTGATAGCGTTTGAGGTAAACTCTTTCAAATCTTCAAATGTAATTTGGATATTGCTTTGAGCTAAAGCTTTTCCTTCGATTAATTGGAAACGTAAACCTTTTTCAGATCTTGCGTATTCAACTTCAGCTTCTTCAGCAGAAAGTTTTTTCTCTCCAACAGTTTGCAACCATTTTTTCAAGAATTCAGCTGGCAAATCAAATTTTGTGTTTTCGATTAAGAAATCTTGAACATCTAATAATAATTTTTGGTCAGCTTGTTGAGCAAATTGAGACTCAGCATCTTCTTTAATTTTAGCTTTTAAATCTTCTAAAGAAGCAACTTTTCCTTCACCAAAAAGTTTATCAAATAATTCTTGGTTTAATTCAGCTGGCTCAGAACCGTTGATCGCTTCGATAGTAAAGTTTACTTCAACATCTAAACCATGAACACCTTCGTGACCTACTTTTAAGTAATCCATTAATTGGTGATCATCTTCAAATAAACCTTTTGTGCTTACTGTAACAACATCTCCAACTTTTTTACCTGTGAATTGTTTTTGAGCTTTTTTGCTGAATGCATCTACAGAAATTGTAGTTGTATTGTTGATTCCGTTTGCTTCACTTGAGAAAGTTCCAGTTAAATCAGATTTAGCATCAGAAACTTCTTGAGGAACCGCTTTTCCAAATTGTTTTTGGATACGCTCCACTTGTCCGTCGATTAATTTATCGTCAGCAGTAACAATATATTTTACGATATTATTTTTAGCTTCTAAATCAATTTCGAAGTTTGGCACTAAACCAATTTCGAACTCAAAAGTTAATTCTTCTGCATTCCAGTCAAGGTTTTCGTTTACTTTTGGAAGCGGAGTCCCTAAAAGATTTAATCTTTCAGATTGAATATAACGCTCTAAAGCCAAATCAACTACTTTTTTAATCTCTTCTTGTTTGATAGCTTTTCCGTATTGCTTTTCAACAAGATCTTTAGGCACTGCACCCTTTCTAAATCCTTTTACTTGCGCTAAAGGCATTTTTTCGTTAATTCTTTTTGCTACTTGACCTTTATAATCCATATGAACAACGTTCATAACAATTGTCTCGTTTACAGCGTCTATTGCTACTCTTTTAATATCCATCTTCTTCTTTAATTTACGTAATAAAATTGGGTTGCAAAATTATAAAATTTTTGCAACCCAACCAAGTTTTTAATCTATTGTATTTGAAGCAGTTTTAATCTGCTCAATTGTTTTATTTATCGTCTCCTAATATTTTATAAGTAAGAGATTGAAGTATAGACAAAATAATACTGAATATTAGTGCTGTCCAAAATGTATCGATTACAAAACCTCCAACAATTTTTGTGCACAGTAAAATAATTACAGCATTTATGACTAATAAAAATAAACCAAGCGTAACAAACGTTACTGGCAGAGTTAGCAATACTAAAATTGGTTTGATAAAGATATTCAGCAATCCTAAAACTACTGCAACAATTACAGCCGTCCCAAAACTAGCAACATGAACCCCAGTTAAAATGTTAGACAATAATAAAACTAAGGCAGCCGTAACAAGGAGTCTAAGTAATAATTTCATGGTTTTTCAGGTTTAAAATTTATTTAAAAGTAATAAAATTTTTATCAAAACTATTTTTATTCCTTTAAAAACATCGCTGTCAATTCGAAAAACATCTTCGGATTTTCGGCATGAAGCCAATGTCCAGCGTTTGGAATAGTATCTAATTGCAGATTTGGAAAATGATTGCGAATTCCATCAACATCTTCATCTTGAATATATCCAGAGTTTCCTCCTCGAATAAATAGAGTTGGTTTATCAAAAACCAAATTATCAGGAAGTGGTTTTCCTATGGCATCTAAATTATTATTAAAAGCATCCAGATTAAATCGGAAAGCCAATTGTCCAGGCTCTTTCCAATATAGATTTTTTAATAAAAATTGACGCGTCCCAAAATCAGAAACATATTGCGACACAATTTCTTCAACATCATTTCGGCTTGGTTTTACCGAAAAATCAACTGCATTTAATCCTGCCAAAATATCTTGATGATGCTGTTTGTAAAACTTTGGACCAATATCTGCCACAATTAATTTATCTACAAGATCAGAATGAGTTGTTGCAAAAAGCATGGCAACTTTTCCGCCCATCGAATGTCCGAGAATATCAATTCTAGTTAAATTATTTGCCTGACAGTATTCATACACATCTTGAACCATTGCTTCATAACTCCATTCATCTGAATGAAAACTACGCCCGTGGTTTCGTAAATCTAAAATATGAACTTGAAATCCAGCTTCTACATACTGTCCAGCAAGTGTTTTCCAGTTATCAGACATTCCAAGAAATCCATGCATGATGATAAACGGTTTTCCTTCGCCTTCTATTTTTGAGTATAACATTTAATTTATTTATAAAAATTCTGTTTACAAATGTAAAAAACTATCAATTAATCTCTAAAACTAAATATTCTCCAAAATTTTTATTGATTTAATTTTATTAGAAAAAAGTTTACAGGCTTACGGATTCCCGTAAAGACATTCGGTTTATATTAATTATTTTCGCCTCAAATTCAACCTTAATTTTTTAATACAACCAAATCATGATTAAAAAAATTTTTTTAATGTCTTTAGTTCTTTCGCAACTAGCAATCTCTTGTTCAAGTGACGAAAGCACTGACGAAACAACACCAGAAACAGAATTAACTTTAGAAGAGCAAATTGCTGCTTTAGTAAAGCAACCGTACTCTAATTTAACGCCTTCTCAGCAAAAAGTAAAATTAGAAGCTGAAGCTAACGATATGTTAGTACAATTAGACAAAACTAAAAGTTCTAGCGCAATTGAAGCATTAGAAAATTTATCTCGTTTACTTAGCCAAAGTAGCGTTGATATTTTTGACGGAAAAAGTGGAAATGGTGTTGAAGAAGCTCTAACAGTATCGGGTGTTTATGGTATCTATACTTGGAACAGCACAGGAAAAGCATGGACTAAAACCGCTTCAAGCACTGAATTAAAATTTGTTTTCCCAGCTAAAGAAGGACAAACTACAAACAATGCAGTATTTTCTACAAAAAGCACTTCATCTGATGTTAAAGTTCAAATTATTGACACTTATGCAGAATGGGGATGGAATGAAGAAACTCAACAATATGGCCCTATAACTCCAGAATTAAATGACTGGTTTTATTTACCAACATCAGCAGATGCTGTTTTAACAATCGACAATGCTCAAGCTGCAACTATTGCACAAACTGCAAAATATGCTAACGGTAAAGAAGTACCAACTGATTTTACTTATAAAGTAACTTTAAATGATGGTTACACTTGGGAAATGAGTTCTACAAAAGGTACACAAAATACTGCTAAAGCATCTCTTACTTTCAACGGAAAAAACTTAATTACATTTAATGCTGGAAGCAATGCTGAAATTGACAAATTAATTGACAATGATGAGCTTGTTCAATACAGAGGTAAAGCAAATGGATTGTTTACATTAATGGACAATTTCGTAATTCTTGCTGATATGGATTTAGCAACAGAAGCTGCTGATGATGCTGCTTTAGAAAGTGCTAATGTTCGTCCTACTCATCCTGAATATAACGACGCTAATAGCGATTTCAAAGCATATTACACTGCTTTAAATGCATACGAGAAAAAAATATCTGAAGGTACTGCAGCTAATTTCAACAAAAACATAAAATTAATTTTAGTATCTAAAAAAGACGGAACAAAAATCGCTGATATCGTTCAACATTCTGAAAAAGATGGTGAATATACTTTCACTTTACCAGTTTGGGATGCAGAAAGTAAATATTGGACTTCTTGGACTAATGAAGGAGAATCTTTCACTCAACCTTATCTTGAAGAAGTTTATTACTTAAAATTCAGTGATAGCACAGAAGTTGAAATGAGCGCTTATTTCTCTGAAGGGTTCTCAAATTTCGAAGCTAAATTTGAAGAGTTTATTAAAGCTTTCGAGAAAAAATAATATTTTTGAATTACAGTTTAAAGCCGGTCTGAATATCAGACCGGCTTTTTTACTTTTTAGGAGGAGTTTTTACGATTATAGTACTTTGTCCGTATCCGGCCCAAATTCCTATTCCGCCTTTTATATTGGATTTCAAACTTATGTTGGCAGGATAAATAGGATTCTGGCTATTCACAATTTCATTTTGCCAGCTGTTCCAAAAATCTAGAGCTTCTTTTGTCTGCGTTCTTAATTTTACATGAATTAAATCTCCATCTGCAAAATAAGGCGTGAATTTAGTTTTAGGAAATAATATTATTCCTCTATTTATTTGCACTGAAACAGCTGAAGTTTCAAAATTCTTATCATCTAAATTTCCGTAAAATGCAGGAACAAAAATAGGTTCTTCACCTTCAATTTTAGTTGCAATCTGATAATAGTTTTTCTGACTAATTGGATCATCAAATTTTACAAAAACATAACCTGTTGTATCTGCAGGATTTCTTTTAATATATTCGGCACTTTTTAGCGTAACACTTTCTGGAATTGTTGTCACTGCTTCAATAACGCGATCTAAATATTCAATTTTTAATGAATATGATTTTCCCGCTTCTCCTTTTATTGCTGAACCAAAATAAACAAATGGAGGGATTCTGTCTTTATCATTTTTAACTCTTAAAACTTCAAAGTTTACACCATCTGAAATCGTAATTTTTGCCGACCTAATTACGTGATTCAATATGTTTGTAGAATCAATAACGTCAGTAACGGGAATACTTGTAGACAAAAGGACATTGGCAATATCACCTTCTTCAATCCAGCCTTCGACTACAATTTTAGACTCCAAACTTTTTTCAGTGGTAAAATCATTATTCGAACAGCTTACCAACACTAAGCCTAAAAATAAAAGCAAATACTTTTTCATATTTCTTAAAATTTAAATCTCCAACTAATAGAAGGCAGAATGCGATACAAAACCTTCTCTTTCTGAGACACTACAACTTTATCTTTATTTTCGTTTACTTCAACATCTAAGACCACATAAATTGGATTTGCAATATTGAAGGTATTATAAATTGAAAAATTGAATACGCTTTCTTTTTTTGCTGTTTTAATAAAATAATAATTAGCCGAAATATCAGTTCGAATGTAATTAGGTATTTGCGCATTATTATACCCTGAATATTCCTTAACTGGATTATTATTAATAAAATACCAAGAAGTTGGCATTGTAAATCGGTTTCCAGAACTGAATACTTGGGTAAGTCCAAAATTCCATTTTGAATTCAAATCATACATTCCAACCAAAGAAAGATTATGGCGTCTGTCATACTTTGCAAAATAAGTTTTACCATTATTCAATTCATCAAAATTTCGATCAGACCAGCTTAAGGTATAACTTAGCCAACCACTAAACTTTCCGTTGCTTTTTTTAAGCATCGTTTCAAGTCCATACGCTTTTCCTTCTCCAACATACAAATCATTTTTAAATGTTGTAATTTCATTGAACTGCGTAACTCCATAAGGATATTCCAATAAATTTTTCATCGAACGATAAAATCCCCCTAAAGAAGAATTCCAATTTCGTGAGAGATTTTGATTAGAACCAATTGAAAATTCATTTGAAGATTGCGGTTTTATACCATCAGAACTTGCAATCCAAAAATCTGTCGGAATTCCAACGCTTGAAGTAGTTATTAAACTCAAATACTGATATTGTTTATTATAAGATGCGTAGAAAGAATATTTTTCGTTTGCCAAATAATTCAACACTATTCTAGGCTGAAAATGCAAATAAGAATCTGATCCTGAAGTATAATAATTAATTCGAAGTCCTAAATCTGCAGCTAGCTTTTCAGTTATTTTTAGTTTTGCATTTGTAAAAATTGCCGCTTCATTAGCATTAATCTTATCTTGAATATTATTATTGGTTGTTGCAAAATTTTCAACGTTTACCTTTTGCGGCTGCAAATTATGGTAGACATATTGAAGTCCAGATTCTATTGGAATATTTTTAATGAAATATTGTACCGAATTTGTAAATCCAAAATCCTTTACATACGAAGAAACTTCAAATTCAATTGTAGCTTGCTCCATCTTTAAATCATTTGAATATTGGCTAAAATAAACGGCATTTGACATGTTTACTTTAGGCGAAATTGTGGTAATTAAAGATGGCGAAACTGTAAAATTACTCCACTTCAAACTTGTTTTAAGCGCGAGGTTTTCATCTTTAATTTTCAATTCATCGCCACTTGCAAAGGCATCTATAACAAACAAATTATTCTTTGAAATTTGAGATAAAAAAGTAAGATTACCATCAGAAAAACCATATTTCATATCTTGAACATCATTGCTTTTTGATCCTGATTTCAAGATTGGACCAACAATCTCATCGATATATGTTTTTCGTCCAGAAATATAAATTCCTGTTTTACCGCTAAAAGGAGCCGCAATACTAAGCTGAGAAGCTAAAATTCCAAGATTTCCTTGAATGCCAAATTCAGATGGCAGTTTTTTATTAGAATTCAACAAAGTTGTCGAACTTAATCTTCCGCCGTATTTTGCGTTTGAACTTGATTTATCAAATTCTACGTCTTTTATATGATCTGCATTATAAAACGGAAAAATTCCAAGCAAGTGGGACATTCCATAAATAGGAGTTCCATTATATAAAATTGCATTATGACCAGGATCTCCGCCACGAACATAAAAATAACCATTAGCATCGCCCGAATTCTGAACACCAGGAGTTAGCTGTAAAATTTTTATAATATCTGTGGTTCCTAAAACAGTCGGAACAGAGGATAATTCTTTTACATTAAAGGAAAGCTTTCCGTTAGAAAGATTGGTTATGGCACTTTTTTTATTGTTAGAAATGATAACTTCTTTAAGATGCGCGATGTCTTTTTCTAAAACAATTGAAACAAAAGTATCCTTCTTAATTTTAAATTGAATGTTTTGTGAAATATATCCTGATTGATGGATTTTAATTTTTATTTCAGCTAAAGGAGCATTTATCGAAAAATTGCCAAGAGAATCGGCTATAGAAAAGGCTTGAAAATCTTTTGCTGTAAATGAAATATTGGCACCAACTAAATTTTCGTTTTCAGAAGATTTTATATTGCCAGAAATAGTCGCCTTTGATTGTGCAAATACACTGAAAAAAGAAAGGAAACAAAAGAATGTAATTAATTTCGACACTTGGATTTTAATAAGAAAAGTGCGAAAATAAACAATTATAACCCAATTACATCAGGTTATAATTGTTTTTCATTTTATCTTACTTCAATTTGTTCAAATACATATTTACAGTATTATCCAAACCAAGATAAAGCGCTTCTGAAATTAAAGCATGTCCAATAGAAACTTCCAATAAACCAGGAATATTTTCTTTAAAAAATTTGATATTATCTAAACTCAAATCGTGTCCAGCATTAATTCCTAAACCTAATTCATTTGCCAATTTAGCTGCTTCAACATAAGGTTCAATTCCTTTCTCATTCCCTAAACTATATTGATGAGCGAAAGATTCAGTATATAATTCGATTCTATCTGTTCCTGTTTTTTTAGCGCCTTCAATCATTTCTAAAATCGGATCAACGAAAATCGAAGTTCTGATTCCATTTTTTTGAAATTCCTGAATAACTTCAGTTAAATATTCTTGATTTTTAATCGTATCCCAACCTGCAGAAGAAGTAATTGCACCAATCGCATCTGGAACCAATGTAACCTGATCTGGTTTGCATTCTAAAACCAAATCAATAAAATTATGCTGCGGATTTCCTTCAATATTATATTCTGTCGTAATAATTGCTTTCAAATCGCGTGCATCCTGATAGCGAATATGACGCTCATCTGGACGTGGGTGAATCGTAATTCCCTGCCCTCCAAATCGCTGAATATCTACAGCAACTTTTAATAAATCAGGAACATTTCCGCCTCGTGCATTACGAAGCGTTGCTATTTTATTGATATTAACACTTAACTTTGTCATATAAATAGATAATTAATTCTAGTAACACTATATTTGTTACGACAAAAATACAAAGTAAAACAGAGCGGTTTTCGGTATTTTTTGATTATTTTGCATCAAATATCCTCAATTGATTTATGACAGAAATTACAAACTATATCACAAATGATTTCAGAGCGATTGATAGTCAGGAGACGATAGCATCGATTCAGGACTTTTTTATTGATGTAAATTTTTCTCATTTTCCGATTTTAGAAGATGGTATTTTTATAGGAAGTATCTCTTCTGATGATGTTGAAACATTTGACATTGAAAAAAAAGCAATTGACTACAAATACACTTTAGAACATTTTTTTGCAAGAAAATCTATGCTTTGGCTAGACGTTCTTGAAGTTTTTGCTAAAAACCACACTAACCTTCTTCCAATTCTTGACGAAAACAATAACTATGTAGGTTATTATGAAATGGAAGATATCATGAAGTTTTTTCAGGAAACTCCATTTTTAAAAGAACCAGGAGCGATTATTATTGTTCAAAAAGGTCTTTTAGATTATTCAATGAGTGAGGTTACCCAAATTGTAGAAAGTAATAATGGTAAAGTTTTAGGATGTTTTGTGTCTGAAGCCGATTCAGAAAACGTTCAGATTACTGTAAAAATAGGTTTAGGAGCCATTAATGAGATCATTCAGACCTACAGAAGATATGGTTATGAAATTATTTCAGAACATCAGGAAGACACCTATATAAATAGCCTAAAGGAACGATCGGATTATTTAGACAAATATCTTAATATATAAGTTATGAATATGCCAATGAGAAAATTAGTTAATTAGATGATTTTCGCATTTCACAATTATCTAATTGAACCATTGACAAATTCTCTAATTTAACAAAGAATGAAAATAGCCATTTACGGACAATATTATCAGAATAGTACTGAACCAATTATAAAAGACATTTTCAAGTTTTTTAACACCAACAATGTTGAAATGGTAATTGAAGAAAACTTTCTTAACATGCTTTACGAAAAACAGCTAATTAAGAAAGAGTATAAAACTTTTCCATCAAACAGCGCCTTAGACAATAGTTTTGAAATGTTGATAAGCATTGGTGGCGACGGAACTATTTTAAGAGCCGCCGCTTTTGTTCGTAATTCAGGCGTTCCATTATTAGGTATTAATGCAGGAAGATTAGGCTTTCTGGCGAAAGTTCAAAAAGAAAACATTGACATTTTGTTGCAATATGTAATCGATCAGAACTATACAACCTCTGAAAGAACTTTGCTTGGACTAACTGCCGATCCTAAAAATGAAGCTTTCGAAGAACTTAACTTTGCAATGAACGAAGTTACAGTAAGTAGAAAAGATACAACTTCGATGATTACAGTTGAAACCTACTTAAACAACGAATATCTAAACTCTTATTGGGCAGACGGTTTAATTATCTCTACTCCTACTGGTTCAACTGGATATTCTTTGAGCTGTGGTGGGCCAATTTTAACGCCAGATGTAAAAAGCCTAGTAATCACACCTATTGCCCCTCATAATTTAACTGCCAGACCACTTGTTATTCCTGATGATACCGAAATCACACTACGTGTAACAGGAAGAGAAGATCAATATTTAGTTTCTTTAGATTCAAGAATTTCTTCGGTAAAAAATGAATCTATTTTAAAAATCAAAAAAACAGATTATAAAATAAAAATGGTTGAAATACCAGGCGAAACTTTCTTAAAAACATTAAGAAATAAATTGCTCTGGGGAGAAGATAAAAGAAATTAAACTCTTTTCTGAATCCCTACTATACGATAATACCACATTTTCTCGTTCTGCATGTAGTGAATCATCATTAAATGGCTCAAAATCATAACGTAAATTGAAAAAAAAGCACATTTAAACAAAGGAACTTTGATTCGTATCGATAATTATTATATTTGCACGCAATTTTGAATTAAATGAAGAAAATTTTTAATTTATTGTTATGTTTTTTCCCCTTTATTACACTTAATGCTCAGATAAATGAGATAGGTGTTTTTTTTGGAGGAAGCAACTTTGTAGGCGATGTTGGTAAAACAACTTATATCGCCCCAGAAAAACCAGCCTTTGGTATTTTATACAAATGGAATAGAAGCCCAAGACATGCATGGCGATTTTCATACACACAATCAAACATTATTGGAAATGACTTCAAGTCTGAAGAAACAGGCCGAAACCAGAGAGGCTACCGTTTTGAAAACGATATTAAAGAACTCTCTGCTGGTTTAGAATTCAATTTTTTCGATTTTAATTTGCACGATTACCATACAAAGATAACTCCTTACATTTTTTCAGGGTTAAATTTCTTTGTCTTCGATAACTTATACCGATATTCTACAAGTCCAAACGTAATATACGCGCAAAAAAATAAAAGTTCATTTGCTATACCTATTATATTAGGTATAAAATCGAATATAACTCCACGTTTCGTTTTAGGAGCAGAAGTTGGAGCACGCTATACTTTTACAGACAACATTGACGGAAGCAATCCGAATACAAGTAATCCAGATATTTTAAAATTTGGAAATTTAAATAATAATGACTGGTATGTTTTTTCAGGTATTACTTTAACGTATACCTTTGGACAGAAACCTTGCTATTGCCCAGAATAAAAATGAATTTAATAGAATCAATAGATCACACAAACTTACCTAAACACTTGGCCATTATCATGGACGGTAATGGACGATGGGCAAAGCAACAAGGCTTTTTGCGCGCGTTTGGCCACGAAAATGGTACAAAATCTGTAAAAGAAATAATCAAAACCTCAGCTAAACTGGGTATTGAGTATTTAACCCTGTATGCTTTTTCAACAGAAAACTGGAATCGTCCAAAACTGGAAGTTCAGGCACTTATGAAAATATTGGTAAATTCATTAAAAAAAGAGCTTGTTACCCTTCAAGAAAACAATATCAGGCTTAATGCAATTGGAAATCTTGATAAATTACCAAAAACAGCCCAAAAAGAACTTTTGGATGTTATGGAAAAGACCAAAAACAACACTCGATTAACACTTACGCTCGCTTTAAGCTATGGATCTAGAGAGGAACTGGTAAATGCTATTAAATCAATTAGTGATAAAGTTAAAAATAATATAATTTCAATAGACACTATTGACGATTCAATTATAAATGAGCATCTTTACACGCAAAATTTACCAGACGTAGATTTATTAATACGAACAAGTGGAGAACATAGAATAAGTAATTTTTTGCTTTGGCAGATCGCCTACGCAGAATTGTATTTTACTAATGTCTTGTGGCCAGACTTTAAAGACCAAGATTTATATGAGGCTATTATTAGTTATCAAAAAAGAGAACGTAGATTTGGAAAAACCAGTGAACAAATTAAATAATTTTTTAGTGTTGCAAAAAAAAATACAAATAGTCTTTACCCTATTACTTTTGGGTAGTTTTTCACAAATTAAAGCACAAGAAAGAGTTCCTTTTGATCAAGGGAAAAAATATATTCTAGCCAAAGTTTCTGTTGTTGGTAAAATAAGCTTCAATGAACAGACTGTTGTAACCTTTTCAGGCCTTCAAAAAGGACAGGAAATCACTGTTCCTGGAGAAGAAATCAGTAGCGCAATTAAAAAATTAGGTAAACTAGGTCTTTTTGATGAGATCGCTTTCTATGTAAACAAAATAGAAAATGATAGCATTTATTTAGATCTTGATATCGTTGAACTTCCTAAATTAAACGAAGTTAAATTTGTTGGAGTTAAAAAGAGCAAAGTCGAAGGTTTAATTAAAGATAATAACCTGACAAAGAACAAGATTGTCAATGAAAACTTAATTACGACAACGAAAAATTATATTGAAAACAAATACAAAAAAGAAGGTTTTTATAACACAAAAGTTACTATAACAAATACTCCAGACACGATTAACGGTCACCAAGTTAATATGCTTGTCAGGATAGACAAGGGAGATAAAGTAAAAATCAGCAACATTGATTTCATTGGAAACAAACAACTTACAGGAAATCAATTGCGTGCTGCAATGAAAGACACAAAGCAGAAAAACTTTATCAGAGTTTTTAAAGCGTCTAAATTTATCCCAGAAAAATACAAAACTGACTTAGAAAAAGTAATCGCAGCCTACAAAGAAAAAGGATATCGCGATGCGAGAATCATCTATGATTCAGTAAAATACAACAAACAAAAAAATACTCTTGCTATTAAGATTAATGTAGAAGAAGGAAATAAATACTACTTTGGAAACATTAAATTCTTAGGTAATACAGTTTATTCAGACCAACTTTTAAGCCGTTATTTAGGCATTAAAAAAGGAGAAACTTATAATGGCGTTTTATTAGAAAAAAGAATCGCTGATAAAACAAAACCAGACGCAGAGGACATTACCAATTTATACCAAAACAACGGTTATTTATTCTCGAATATTAACGCTGTAGAGGTAAAAACAGTAAACGATACAATCGATTTTGAGATTAGAGTTACAGAAGGTCCAATTGCTTATTTTAATAAAATTACTGTTGTTGGAAACGACAAGACAAATGACCACGTTATCTATCGTGAGTTAAGAACTAAACCAGGAGAGAAATACAGTAAAGAACAATTAGTTAGAACCATTCGTGAGATTGGACAATTAGGTTTCTTCGACCCTGAGGCAATTGATCCTAAATTTAAGAACGTAGATGCTGGTGCTGGAACAGTTGATATTGAATATAATGTTGTAGAAAAAGGATCGAGCCAGGTCGAACTTCAAGGAGGTTACGGTGGTGGAGGTTTCATTGGAACTTTAGGGCTTTCATTTAATAACTTCTCTGCTCGAAAATTATTTGATAAAGAAGCTTACAAGCCTTTACCAATGGGAGATGGACAAAAAGTTGCACTTCGTTTACAAGGAAGTACATACTTCCAAACGTATAGTTTATCTTTCTCAGAACCTTGGTTTGGAGGAAAAAAACCAGTACAATTTAGTTCATCTATTTCATACAGTAAGCAATTTCTTAACAATTACATCACTAGAACTGTTGATAGAAGCAAAAGTTTTAATATTTTTACAGTCCAAGTTGGTTTAGCAAAAAGATTAACTGTGCCAGATGATTATTTTGTGTTATCACAATCTGTAAGTTATCAGCACTATGATTTGAACAATTACAATACAGGTTTATTTACCTTTGGTAATGGTGCATCAAGAAACTTAGCTTATACTATCGGACTTTCAAGAAGCAATAAAGGGGTAAACCCGATATTCCCAACTTACGGTTCTGAGTTTAGTATTTCTGCAAAAGTTACACCACCTTATTCATTGTTTAATGGAATTGATTATGGTGATTTAAAAAATCAAAAAGAATACAAAACACAATATACTGGAACATCAGGAAGTGGTGTAGACGGAAAACCACTTAACAATGGTGATTATGTTAAAACAGAGACAGTAAACGGAACAACTGGTTATGTAAGTGTTGGTTCTGATTATGGAAGTGCAGATACAGATGTAGCGAAAGTCGATCAGAAAAAATATAATTGGTTAGAGTACTATAAAGTTAAATTCAAAGGAGATTGGTATACTAAGGTTTATGGAAAATTAGTATTAAGAACACTTACAGAATTTGGTTTCTTAGGAGCTTATAACCAAGAAAGAGGTGTAATTCCGTTTGAGCGTTTTTACTTAGGAGGAGATGGTATGGCCAACTACTCTATGGATGGTAGAGAGACCATTCAGTTGAGAGGTTACCCAAACAACTCTTTAACTCCAGTAAACTCTGCTGGTGATGCGATTGGAGCTACAATTTATAACAAATTCTCAATGGAATTGCGTTATCCAATTACATTGAAAGCATCTGCTTCGATTTATGCATTGACGTTCTTAGAAGCTGGTTCATCGTATCCAACTTTCAAAGATTACAACCCGTTTGACTTAAGTCGTTCTGCTGGTGCTGGTTTACGTGTATTCATGCCTGCATTTGGATTATTAGGTATTGACTTTGGTTACGGATTTGACGCTCTTCCTGGACAAACAAAAGCTAATGGCTGGGAAACACACTTTATTATTGGACAACAATTTTAAAGAAATAACGTTTGGTTAAAAATCATCAAATAAAGTTATGTTATGAGAAAACAATTTTTATTTATATTTTTAGCCTTGATTGTAGCAAATACAAGTCAGGCACAAGGAAAGACGACTAGAATTGGCTACATCGACATGGAATATATTTTAGAAAATGTTTCCGATTATAAAGAAGCCAAATCACAATTAGAGCAAAAAGCTCAAAAGTGGAAACAAGAAGTTGAGGCTAAAAAATTAAATATAAATAACCTTAAAGAAAGTTTAAAAACAGAAAAAGCTTTACTTACTAAGGAATTAATTGAAGAGAGAGAAACTGAAATTAAGTTTCTGGAGCAAGAAATGATGGATTATCAGCAGAAACAATTTGGGTCTGATGGTAATTTAATGAGGCAGAAAGCAGCATTAGCAAAACCAATCCAAGATCAGGTTTTTACTGCTGTCCAGGATATTGCAGAAGCAAAGAATTATGATTTTATTTTTGACAAATCATCAGATCTTACAATGCTTTTCAGTAACAAAAGATTTGACATCAGCGATCAGGTTTTAAGGGTTTTAAATCGTACAGAGAAACGTGAACAGCTGACGAAAAAGCAATTAAAAGAACAAGAAGCGAAAGAGAATCTTGAAAATGCAATTGACGAAAATCCAGCTATGGCTGAACGCCAAAAAGCACTTGATGAAAAAAAGGCGGCTAGAGAGAAACTAATTCAAGATAGAAAATTAGAACAGGAAGCCAAGAAAAAAGAATACGAAGACAGAAGAAATGCTTTAGCTGCTGAAAGAGAAGCTAAAAAAAATGGCACGGTTTCTGGAACAGCTAAAACAGCGACAGAAACACCAGCAACAACAACAGATGCTGCAAAAACAAGCTCTACTGCTAAAACTGCAACACCTGCTGCTACTGGAGAAACACCAGCCGCTGAGCAGCCTACGATGACAAAAGCTGAGGAAAGACAATTACTTTACGAACAACGTAAAAAAGAATTGGAAGAAAAAAGAAAGAAAATTTTAGAAGAAAGAGAAGCGGCTAAAAAAGCAAAAGAGGCCGAAACGCAAAAAACAAATACGACCAATAATTAATTAATATTTTAAAAATGATGAAACAAATCAAAACTTTACTAATTGCTGCAATTCTTATTTTAGGAGCAAGTAACACAATGAACGCGCAAGCGAAGGTAGCCCATGTTGATGTAAGCGAGATCATGTCGAAAATGCCTGCTATGCTAGATGCTCAAAATCAACTGCAAAAATTAAGTGGTACATATGATGCTGAATACAAAAAAATGGTTGATGAATATCAAGTAAAAATCAAAAAGTATGAAGCTGAAGCAGCAACAGTAACTGATGCAGTAAATGGTGAGCGTTCTAAAGAAGTTCAAGATATGCAAAAAAGAATTGTTGACTACAGAGACAATGCTCAAAAAGAATTACAACAAAAAGAAACTGATATCGTAAAACCTTTAATGGAAAAAGTTAGAACTTCTATCCAAAAAGTTGGAAAAGCTAAAGGTTTCCAATACATCTTAGATGGTTCTACTTTATTATTAGCTGATGGTCCAAACATCACTGCTGACGTTAAAAAAGATTTAGGATTCTAAGAAATTAAATCTCTATAATTAAACTGCTCAATTTATACAATTTGAGCAGTTTTTTTTTACAAAAAATTAAAATTAATCGCTGGTATTTTTTCTAGATTTGACTTAACTTAGAGTAACAATTTATACTCAAAAAATACTAAATTTGCTTTATGACAAACAATAATCCTATAGGCGTTTTTGATTCTGGCATTGGCGGAACTTCAATTTGGAGCGCCATTCACGATCTTCTTCCAAACGAAAAAACCATTTATCTTGCTGACAGCAAAAATGCACCCTATGGTCAAAAAACTAAAGAAGAGATTGTTGCTTTAAGCAAAAAAAATGTAGAGTTTTTACTAGAGAATAATTGCAAATTAATTGTTGTTGCCTGCAATACTGCGACGACAAATGCAATATTAGAGCTTCGTGCAGATTACGATGTTCCGTTTGTTGGAATTGAGCCTGCTATTAAACCTGCAGCAAATAATTCTCAAACACAAGTAATTGGAATTCTTGCAACAAAAGGAACCCTAAATAGTGAGCTGTTTAATAAAACTGCCGAAATGTTCCAAAATACAAAAATCATTGAGCAGGTAGGCTACGGACTTGTACAGCTTATCGAAGATGGTAATTTGTATTCACCAGAAATGACACAATTATTAGAATCTTACCTTCAGCCAATGATCGAAGCTAATATTGATTATTTGGTTTTAGGATGCAGCCATTATCCTTATCTAATTCCTCAAATACAAAAAATTCTCCCAGATCATATTAAAATAATTGATTCAGGAGAAGCTGTTGCTCGTCAGACTAAAAATCTGCTTCGAGATAAGGTCGGTTTTTCTGAAAATACAGATAATGATCCTGTATTTTATGTTAACTCTGACCCTAAAGTATTAGAGTCCATTTTAGAATACAAATATCCAGTAATCAAAAAAGACTTTTAGAGTCTTATTCAATTTTTCGCTTGACGAACCAAATTCCGTCCAACGATAAATTGAGCGATATTTTATGGTAATTTTCCTTTATTAAATCATTTGCAATTCTACCTTTCTGTCCATAAGAATAGGAAACATTAAGAGATGAAAATGTATTTTCAATTGGCAAATTAAGTCCGATTGAGATTGAGGCATTATTGACACGGTGACTATCTACTTCAAGATAACCTGTATCATAATTTATTCCTGCAGCATACCCTATTCTATCCCAATATTTTCGTGCGTTCTTTTTTGAACTATAGGTAAATCCAAGAGCAAACCGGTCTTGATTTACAAATTCTCCATAAAGTTCAGACTGGTTTGTATTTCCCCAAAAACTCTTTTCGTAATCTAAAGTCACATTTAGATTATTTTTAAAGCGTTTACTAGCTCCAAAACCTATTTCGAGAGGCATGTAATAATCATCAACGTCTGAAGCTACGTCTGTTTCAATAGACGATTGAACTTCGTCTGCAATACTCGTTACAGACTGTACTTTTGATGCATTTATTTTTGCTGGAACTTTTAATGTTGTTCCTACTGTAAAAGTCGAATCTACTTTAAATTGCGCTCCTAATGTTGCACGGACTCCACTGTAATCTGTTGTTTTACTTATGGTTGTAATTGCGTTTGAAACCAGAAAAGCACGATCATCAACGGTATTTCCAAAAAGCACTGTTGCAGTTGCTCCAAGCGTCAATTTTTTTCCGAATTTATATCCGTATGAGAAATCTAAATTGTTTAATCCGCCTGATCCTTCTGCACTTACATAATAATATTCCTGGCTATCTGCAATAGGCAGTTTTAAATTCGAAATTTTAAAAACAGAACTAGAATATGGACGAAGCGATAAACTAAAACCTGAATTTTTAGTTACTGGAAATGCAAAAGCCAAATGAGAAAACTGAAAATTATTTCGTTTTTCTGTTCGAGAACTACTTTGATAAGTCGTAGAAATGGCTTTCCCTCCAATATCAAAAAGAAAGTGATTTTGATACATAAACCCAAGCGATGCCGGGTTCAAATTATTGATAAAAGTATCTGATGGCAAAGCAATTCCTGATGAACCAATTGAAGGCAGATAACCAAAATCTGAATCATATAAACTTCCGACGCCATATAATGAATATGGCGAACTAGAAATACTTTGCGAAAATGAAGTCAACGACATTAATAGGAAGCAACTCCATAAAACAATTTTATTTTTCATTAATAAGAGATGTAATAAATTTTCAGCTGAATTTTATTGTTCAAATGCTTTTGGTCACCCAAAACTAATCGGTTAACAGACTGTGCAATTCCTGGCAAGGTTAAAATAAGTGATGACCTCGAATCGGATGCCTTTAGCATTTCTTTCTGCAGAAAAGCTCCAATGGAAACAGAATAGCCGACATTTTCATTAAACTCGTCGCTCTTTTGACTCAATTTACCATAAACCGCAGTACCAGCTGAATTTACCAGCGAACCGCTTATTCGATTCAAATTATCTCCAACATAAACAGTGAGAGAATCTGCTAAAGGATATTTTTCTGAATAAGAATTATTGACGGGTTTCAAAATCAATTCTGCATCGACAATAGCTCCATTAGTCGAAATATTTTTAAACTGCTTTATATTTGGAAAATCAACCCGACAAGCTACTCCAGTTCCAGACTGAATGTATCCTTGATTGTTTGTTAATGTACTGGATAATTTACTGGTCGAAATGGGGAGATTTTGAAGAATTGTACCCGTTTTATCTGACGATATAGAATTAAACTGTTTTGTGGCATCTAGAATCTGAAAATCGAGTATATAAGAATCCGCTTCATCATCTGCCTGGTATTTTGAATAGTACAATCGCACTTTACTTGTTGAAACACTAAAACCAATAGCGCTTGAAGAATTTCCGGTATCAGGTACAAGCACTAATCCTTTTAAATATTCTGTAAAACTATCATAGTCTGTAATTTCTCTTTTTTTGATTTTCAGGAAAAGTGCCTCTCCAAACTCCTTACTCATTTGGATATTTATAGAATCTTTCTGTAATGGTCTTGGCTTGTATGAAATTGTTCCAAGGCTTTCTGAGCTATAACTCAAAGTTGAATTATTGTAGAAATTATCATCTTCAGAATTTGGCTTAACCCTTTGAGTTAATCTATGAATATTAAATGTCTGTACCCTTGTGGTGTCTCCATAATAATAACGATCGTATTTAAGAATCATAGAAATAGAATCGAAAACATAGTTCACAGATTCTGTATCTGATCCCACACTTGTTAAAGCATAAGTACTCGTAGAAAGCTGGAAATAGCTATCAGATTTTACTTTTCCAAAAATAGGATCATCGTAATTTCCAATTAAAATTCTACTTCTATTTGAAGTCGCCAGCGAGTCAAAATTTATAGTTGACATATCGACCGTAACGGTATCAATTAAGACCACTTTATTACTCAAAGCCAAATAATCTGATCCAACTGTAAATTCACCCGTGTCTGTATCTGTCCCACATGAAAATAAGCTCATTACAAAAAGCAGTATCAATATAAACTTGCGCATAATCTAATTTTTGCGCAAATATAAATTGCTCACTCTGGCGATACACTATAACATATACTACCAAGCTTTTTTAAGCTACAGACTGCACAAATCCATCTACAATATCAATTCTATTCTCAAATTTTAATTCGACCTTAAAAAGGACGGTTTTGTCTATCAAAACAGGTCATATATATATCTTCTTTTTTTTAAGAGGGCCATCCACCTAATTTTGAGCCAATAAAATAAATAATGAAAGTACGGTTTTTAATTTGTTCTCTTTTTTTGATTTCAGTTTTAGGTTTGGAAGCTCAGGAAAATTTCAGCGCCAATGTGAATTTCAAAACTGAGCCAACAGATAAAATAAATTTTAACGAAACAGACATTGCTATTTTTTATCAAAAAGAACTAGGAACAAAAAGCAAAATAGCGAACACATTAGAATATTCAAATTTAAAAGTGAATTACGAATTTAATCCATACAACTTTTATGAAGATCAGGATAAATTCAACCAGATTCAAAACAAATTTGAATATTCGTATGAAATGTCAGAAAAAACAAAATGGCAGTTTTCTATTATTCCAACGGCAAACTTTCAGAGTAATTTAGATTTTTCAGATCTCACTGTTCTAGGAAGTTTAGCGATTAGCCAGCAGATTGGCTCAAAAGTAAACGTAATAGTTGGAGCTGGGCGAACATCAATTTTTGGAGCGCCAAAAATTACACCGATTGTGGCTTTTGGTTATAAAATGAATGACAAAACCGATTTTAGAATTGGTTTTCCAGATTCGAAAATTTCTTATTCAAATAATGTTCGAAACAAATTTAGTTTAACGAACAGTTTTAATGGAAATTTTTATCATCTAGACGAAAGCACCAATGCAGATAATAATGCTGAAAAAGCTGTTTTATCACAAATGACATCGGCTTTGGAATACGAAAGAAACGTTAGCGGCAATTGGTTTTTAAATTTTAAAGCAGGTTACGATTTTGATAAAAAATACAACTTATTAGACAGCAGTGACCATAAAGTATACGATTATAATACTGGAAATGGTTACGTTTTAGGAATAGGGATCAAATACAAACAATAAATTAAATAAACTATGATTAATCTAAAAAAAGGAATTTTATTCACAGCGCTTTTTTCGAGCCTTTTTTTTCTAAGCTGCAGTAATGATGAAGACGATGATTTAGTAGGAAACTGGATTAAGAAATCTGCCTTTGACGGTCCAGCAAGATCTAGCGCAACAAGTTTCGTTATTGGAGATTTCGCATATGTTGTCGGTGGTTATACTGGAGATGAATATTTAAAAGATTTATGGGTTTACAACTCATCTGGAGATTATTGGGAACAAAAAGCTGATTTTACAGGAGTTGGAAGAAGTTCTGCTTCTAGCTTCGCATTAAACGAAAAAGGATATGTTGGTCTTGGTTACGATGGAACCAATAAACTGAAAGATTTTTACCAATACGATCCATCTAGCAACAGCTGGACTCAGAAAGCTGATTTTGCTGGAACTGCTCGTTATGCGGCTGTAGGTTTTCAAGTTGGCGGTAAAGCTTATTTCGGAACAGGTTATGATGGAAATTATTTAAAAGATTTCTATCAATATGATGACCAAGCAAATACTTGGACACTTTTAAGTGGTTTTCCTGGAAATAAAAGACGTAATGCTACTGTATTTGTAATTGCAGACAAAGCTTATTTAGTTACAGGTTCAAACAACGGAACATACCAAGAAGATTTCTGGGAATTTGATCCATCAACAGATGCATGGGTTAAAAAAAGAGATATCGATAAAGATACTGATGACGATTACTCATACAATGACGATTATGCGATTGTTCGTTCAAACGCTTCTAGTTTCTCAATGAACGGATTAGGATATGTTGTTGGAGGTGAAAATGTAAAAACAGTTTGGGAATACAATCCAACTACTGATTTATGGGAAGAAAGAACTCCCATGGAGGGTGCAACAAGAACTGACGCTGTTGGTTTCGCGATTAACAACAGAGGGTTCTATATGTTAGGCCGAATTGGTTCTACATATTTTGACGATGCCTGGGAGTTTAAACCGTTAGACGAACAAAGTGATGACGATAACTAATACTCAAAAAATCTTCTGGACCAATATCCAGAAGATTTTAATATTTACTGCATTTCTTTTATTTTTTGCTTCATGCGAAAAAAATGAGAGACTAAAAACTTCAACATTTAGAACAAATTCTGGATGGGGATATACCATTAGCTATAAAGAAAAAACTTTAATTAAACAGACCGTTATTCCAGTTATAAGTGAAAACAAAAGTTTTGCAACAGAAAGAGATGCTTTAAAAGTAGCCGATCTTGTAAAAGACAAACTTGAAGAGAACTTATCTCCAACAGTAACCGAAAAAGATTTAATTTTATTAAAAATAAAATTATAAATGCAGTTAGATACCATAAAAAATACCGGCTATAACAAAATTCTATTCCATTGTGCAATATGGATTTTCTTTATTTTAACTTCGTTAATTCAGTTTTACGAAAGTCCCTTTAAAATCAGTAATGATTTTTATGCGCAATGGTCAACTGGAATAGTATTGTTTTACCTGAACTATTTTTATTTGGTTCCTCATTATTTATTGCAAAAAAAATATTGGCTTTACTTTACGTTTGCCTTTGGTTTAATTGCACTTTTTATGGTTATCAGGCTAAATTATTTTATTCCTGAATTTAGACATTTAAGACCCGAGAATATAATGCCCCCGAGAACTTTTCCTCAGGGTCCGCATTTTTTTCCTAGAGAAGGCAGAATGCATCCGAGAATGATGAAGCAACCACTTTTTTTTAAATTTGCACCTTCATTTTTCTACATTCTGATTATTACAATCTCTGCAATTATTAGAACACTAACTGAATTTTATAATAATCAGCAAAATAAACTGATTGCCGAAACACACAGAACAAATACAGAATTAATCTATTTGCGTAAACAAACCAATCCGCATTTTTTATTTAATTCTTTAAATAGTATTTATTCTTTGGCACACAAAAAATCTGATTTGGTCCCTGATGCCATCGTGACATTGTCTGAACTTATGCGCTATATGTTGTATGAGACAGATAACAAAACGGTGGCTTTAGAAAAAGAGGTCAATTATATTCAGAATTATATCGAATTACAAAAACTAAGATTAAACAATATTGAAGACATTGTTATCAATGTACATGGCGATACTAAAAATAAATTTATTGAGCCTTTACTATTGATTTCTTTTGTTGAAAATGCCTTCAAATACGGAACTGATTATAAAGGAGCCGCTCACGTAAAGATTAAAATTTTGATTACCGATCACAATCTTGATTTCTGGATAGAAAACACAATCGAAAATTATGTGAAAGACCCTGAAAATTCAGGAATTGGATTAGTAAATATTCAAAGCCGTCTTGATCTGCTTTATCCAAATGCACACGAACTAACCATTACTCAGGATAATGAATATTACAGAGTTCATCTGAATTTAAAATTAGATGAAATCAAAACCGCTATGCATTAATAAAACTGATTATGGACAGAAAAAAACATTCTAAAAATAGCATTTTGAGCATTGCTTCATTAGCAAAAGCTTCAAAATTTTTAGAATGATTTTCTAAAACCATTACAGTTAATGCGTGATTTAATTTCTTAACACCAGTATTTTATGAAAATTTTAAAACATAATTTACTGGTTTAAATTACTTTTGAATGCCAAAACAGATTCAAAAATTTTAATCCTAAAAAAATGAAATGTGTAATTATTGATGACGAACCATTAGCAGTAGAATTATTGCAGGATTTTGTCAAAAAAGTAGATTCATTAGAATTGATCAATTCATTTAACAATGCAATTGATGCCGTTTCATTTATCAATCAGAATAATGTTGATTTGGTTTTCCTGGATATTCAGATGCCACATTTTTCTGGGATTGATTTTTTAAATACAATCGAAAAAAAACCTCTTGTAATCTTCACTACTGCTTATTCTGATTATGCTGTAGAAGGCTTTAACCTTGGTGCTGTAGATTATTTGGTAAAACCAATTCCTTTTCACCGCTTTTTAAAAGCTGTTGTAAGGGCGCAGCAAGTTTTACATCCGGCAGCAACAAATCAAGTTGCTGAAAACACAAATGCTCCCGAAATAGATCAGGATTTTATGTTTGTAAGAGCTGAATATGAAAATGTAAAATTGAATTTTGCTGATATTCTTTTTATTGAAGGATTAAAAGATTATGTCAAAATTTACACAACAGACAATAAATTTACGCTGACTTTAATTAGCTTAATCAAATTAGAGAATCTTCTTTCCAGCAAAGGTTTTGCAAGAATTCACAGATCGTATATTATCAACATAAAACATGTGAAATCGATTCAGAAAAACAAGGTTTTAATAAGCGATAAAAGAATTCCAATCAGCGAAAGCTATAAAAGCACTTTCTTCGAAAAAATCAACCTTTAGTTTTTTTTAAAAAAAATTCCAAAAAAAAAATAAAAATTCCAAATTCCAAGAGTCTAACCTTTTTGGAATTTGGAATTTTTAAACTTAATCTTCGTTTTTAAACCAACCTGAGTACATTACATAATTGTTCGAAATACGCTCGATTTCGCCTGCAAAATCAGATTGGTCAATATCTTTTACTTTTTTAGCAGGAACACCTGCATATATGCTTCCTGAAGTTACTACCGTATTTTGAGTTACCACTGCACCGGCAGCAATTATAGCATTGCTTTCTACAACACAATTATCCATTACAATTGCACCCATTCCTATTAAAACATTATCATGAATAGTACATCCGTGTACTATTGCATTGTGTCCAATTGAAACATTATTCCCAATAATTGTTGGATGTTTTTGATAAGTACAATGAATAATAGCGCCGTCTTGAATATTTACTTTATTCCCAATTTTAATAAAATTAACGTCGCCTCTAACAACAGCATTAAACCAAACGCTGCACGACTGTCCAAAAGTAACATCTCCTACAATAGTCGCATTTTCAGCAACATAACAATCCTCTGGAATAAGAGGTGATTTTCCGTTTACAGACTTGATCAACATAATAATAAAGTTTAGTTAATTGCAGGACAATTACAGTCGTAACGTTCTTTTGTACAGAATAAATTAATTCCTAAAGTAATTTGATGATAACCGCCAGTATCAAACTTTACATCTCCCATTACATGAGAATATGTGTAAGCAAACATAAAGTTCTTAAAATTAACTCCAACAATTGGCGTTATAAATTCTAATTTTTGAGAAGAAACTCCGCTTCCAGAAAGATATTGAGCTCCATCAAAACCTCTTCTATAAGATAAAGCAGCCCAAAGACTTCCAAAATCCATACTTTTATACGCTTTCATATTCACATCAAGCGTTTTTTCTTTTGTTTGATCAAAGTACTGAAAAAGTATAGAAGGCTCCCAAGTCCAATTTTCGTTTTTACCAAAAACGTAACCAGCACTAAATAAAAACTTTCTAAGATTATCGCTTTCGTAATCTGTGTATAATTCTCTTCTTGTTTCTAATAATCCCTGAATAGTTGCATGAGCGTAAAAATCCAAATAGTTGTAAGACGCTCCAATATCAACATTAAAATAAGAATCTTTCTGAATCGAACCGAAAACTATTGGGTCAAAAGTTCCTCCAAATTTCGTTTCATCTAATTGATTTTGTATTAAACCTCCGCTAATTCCAAAAGACAACTGATTTAAATCAAGTTCATCTCTCGAAAACATAATATGATGTGCATAAGTTAATTTGACACCTTTTTGAGAATGATATCCATTCTTATCGTTAAAAACAATAATACCTCCTCCAGAGCGTTCTCCAATTCTTCCGTTAAAGCTTAAGGTCTGCAAGGATGGCGCATCTTCTTGTTCAAACCATTGTTTTCTTGCCGTTAATCTAATTTTAGCGCAATTGGCAGCTCCTGCCATTGATGGGTGAATTAGGTAATAATTATCAGACAAATAATCTGAGTAAACTGGTATTCCCTCTTGTGAATAAGAATAAAAAGTAGTTATGAGAAAAATTAATAAAACCCTGATTTTAAATTTCATAAAGGCAATTTTGTTTCAATATATTTTTTACTCTTGCAATTTAACACGATTTCTTTGAGAAGAGTCTTAATTATTTCATTAAAAAATCAAATATAGGTATTAGTAGAAAATAACTTTAGTAAATTTGCAAAAAATATACAATCATGACGAAAATCACTATAAAAGAGACTCAAAACCCGACTATTTTAAAGTTTGAGTTTGAAGACTTTATTACACAAAATCAAAATTTCGAATTTAAAAATATTGATGAAGCACAAGCTTCTCCTTTAGCTCAGCAATTATTTTATTTACCGTTTGTTAAAACTGTTTATATCTCTGGAAATTTTATAGCTATCGAAAGATACAGTATTGTGGATTGGGATGATGTAAAAGATGCTGTTGCAGAGCAAATTAGTGCTTTTGTTGAAAAAGGTGGAGTGATCATTAAAGTTGATGAAAATAAAGCAAAAAAGCAGCCAATTACAGTTTATGGAGAAACAACTCCTAACCCTTCTGCCTTGAAATTTGTTGTAAGCAGAATGCTGACTCGTAACGCCGTAGAATATAAAAATATTGACCAAACTGCTTCTTCTCCATTGGCAAAGGAATTATTTAAATTCCCATATGTGAAAGAAATTTTTATTGATGAAAATTATATTTCGGTTACTAAATATGAGATCAATAACTGGGATGAAATCACTTTAGAATTAAGAACTTTCATTAAACAATATATAGAAAATGGAGGAACTGTTTTAGACGAAAGTTTAATTCAAACAGCTAAAAAAGATGAAGCTAAAAAAGATGAAGCTTTTGACAAATTAGATGTCACTTCACAGCAAATCATTAATATCTTAGAAGAATATGTAAAACCAGCTGTAGCCGCAGATGGTGGAAACATTGCTTTCGAATCTTATAATGAAGAGGACAAAACAGTAAAAGTGCTATTGCAAGGTGCTTGCAGCGGCTGTCCATCATCTACATTTACTTTGAAAAGCGGTATCGAAAATATGTTGAAAAGCATGTTGAATGATGAAGCTATAAAAGTAGAAGCATCAAATGCTTAATTCAATCAAAAATATAATAGAAAGCGTCTCATTGAGGCGCTTTTTTCATTATTAACCACTAGTTGTCAATTATTTACCATTAAAAAAACTAGTAATTCTATAAATTTAATTAATATTGTATTCATAACCAATTAATTAAAAACCATGGGATTATCTTCATTTTTTAAAAATTTATTTGGCTCAACCAAAGAGTCTGTAACAGAATTGGCTAATAATGCCGAAAGTACTTTTGAACAAGCAAAAGAAGCCGCAACGCCTTACATAGAAAAAGCAGAAGCTTTTGCTGAAGAAACAATTGAAAAAGTAAAAGAAGCATCTGAACCTATTATTGACCAAGCGGCAGATTATGCTGAAAAGGCAAAAGATACCGTAAGCGAATATGCTGACAAAGCTGCTAAAGTGGTAAATGATGTAGTTGATTCTGTTAAAGAAAAAACAGCTTCTTTGGCCGTTGAGACACCAGAAACTATTTCTGAATCGGTTGTTGATGTAAGCGAAAAATCTGCTGCAGAAGTAGAAGAAATAGGCGATGAAGCTGCTGACAAAGCATAAACAGACTTTTCTTATAATGTAAATATTTTTATATTTGCAGTACTAATCTACCTTCTCTTTTGAGAAGGTTTTTTTATTTTAAAATCATGAACATTAGCCCAGAACAAGTCAGTAAATATATTACTCGATTTATTGATATTTTAGTTGATTATTCACCAAAACTTATTTCAGCATTTTTAATCTTATTTGTTGGTTTATATGCTATCAGACTGATTAATCGTATCATTAGAAAAGTAATGATTCAGCGAAATCTAGATCCAACATTAACAAAATTCTTATCCGACATTTTATTGTGGGCGTTGCGAATATTATTGTTTGTAACCTTTATTTCTAAATTAGGAATCGAGACTTCATCTTTCGTAGCTATTTTAGGAGCAATGGGTCTTGCGGTTGGTTTATCATTACAAGGATCGCTTTCTAACTTTGCTGGCGGAATGCTGATTATTGTTTTCAAACCATTTAAAGTTGGCGATACAATTGAAGCGCAAGGTGTTGTTGCAACAGTTCTTGAAATCCAGATTTTTGTAACCAAAATGCTTACCGCAAATAATCAGACTGTGTTTGTTCCAAATGGTTCTTTATCTAATGGAAATATTATCAATTATTCAATGCAAGGAGAAAGAAGAGCAGATTTGACTTTTGCTATTTCTTACGATTCAGATATCAAAAAGGCAAAAGAAATCCTTCTAGATGTTTTAAATAAAAACCCTAAAGTATTGAAGAAACCTGCGCCAGAGGTTTTTGTAAAAAATCTATCGGCAAGTTCTATTGATTTTGCTGTACGTCCTTGGGCAAAAAACGCTAATTATGGAGCTGTTTTCTCTGAAACTCTAGAAAACTGCAAAATAGCTCTAGATGAAGCTGGAATTGCAGTTCAACCATATACTATTCAGAAATAATATTATTGTTTCTTTGGAGGAGCAATCATAAAATCTTTTAAATAATAAGGTTCAAAATAAGCGACATCCACAGTGTCGCTTTTTTGATACTTATCAAAACTGATTTTACTCATCGCCTGTGCAGAAGGGTATTTTACATTTTCTAAAAACACGAAATTATCTTTAGTCAAAATAGCTTTACATTTATCAGCGCAATCGCCAACAAAGTAAAGCTTATCTGTATATTCTTGAAATGAGTTTTCGTCAATAATTTCAGCTTTAATAGCTCTTTCAACTGTCAAATCTGAATTAAAAATGGCACTGTAAACTTCCATACGGCGCGCATCTAACATTGGTATAATTTTTCCGTCTGCAACTCCTGCCTGCGATGCCAAAGTTTGAAGCGTATCAACAGCAATTAACGGAATATTTAAAGCATAACATAAACCTTTTGCTGCAGAAACACCAATTCTTAAACCTGTATAGGATCCTGGTCCCTGACTAACTGCAATTGCACTCAAATCCTGAACAGAAATGCCTGCTTTTGAAATTACTTCTTCTATAAAAACATGAAGTTTTTCTGCGTGCGAATATCCTTCATCTGCAAGTTCGTTACATGCAATGGTATTTCCATCTTTTGCGACAGATACTGAACAATTTTTAGTAGCCGTTTCGATGTTGAGAATAAAAGACAAAATATTTTAATTTTAAATTATTAATGATTGACAAATAAAGTATGTCAGGAAAAAAGAAAAAGACAAAGTAACAACAGTAATGGTATAATACACAAATTAACCATCAAAAAACTCACATAAAGCATTATCTTTTTTCCAACTGAAAAATATACAAACTCTTCTTTGTAATATTCACTTTTATACACTTTATAATGCGTGTATGACATAGATGCTACTGTTACAACTAATCCAATCGTAAATAATGCTTGAAAAAATCCAGCTGGAGGGCTACCGCATAAAGAAATCATCATAAATAACTATTTCTTAGGTTCTTCCGCTTTTTTATTTTTTACTTTATCTCCGGAGTTAAGTTCCTTAGAAACTGTCGTATACGGACCTGTAATTACAACATCTCCTGGTTTTAACCCAGACATAACTTCAATATTAGTATCGTCTTGAATTCCTGTTTTAATGACTCTAATTTTAGCTTTATCTCCAACCTTCACAAAAACACATTCGAATTTTTTATCGCTTTTTGGAGCAGCTTTTTTATCTTGGTTTGGATCTTCAACAGTAAAATCTTTTACTGCAGTAGTATCTGATTTTACCACAACAGAACTAATTGGCACTGCCAAAACATTTGTTTTTGTTGTTGTGATAATATCAACCGTAGCCGTCATTCCTGGTCTAAAAGGAGAATAGGTGCTTGGTTTTCCTTCTAATAAATCTTGGTAAGAATCTTTTAAAATACGAACCTTAACTTTAAAGTTGGTTACCTGATCTGAAGTTAATGTTGTGCTGGCAGAATTAGAAATACTAGTTACCACTCCTTTGAATTTCTTTTTCAAATAAGCGTCAACTTCAACATTTGCTTCGTCTCCTATCTTAATTTTTACAATATCATTTTCGTTCACATCAACTTCAACTTCCATATTATTAAGGTTGGCAACACGTAAAAGCTCCGTTCCTGCCATTTGTTGCGTTCCTAGAACTCTTTCTCCTAATTCTACATTCAAAACAGAAATTGTTCCGTCTGCAGGAGAATAAATTGTTGTACGGCCAAGATTATCACGAGCTTCTGTCACAGATGCAGAAGCACTTTGAACATTGTAATAAGCGCTTTGTTTTGTTGCTTTTGCAACTTCATAAGAAGAAACGGCTTTATCCCAATCAGATTTTGAGATTACACCTTTATCATACAAAGTTTTATTTCGCTCATAATTTGCTTTTGCTTCTTTAAAACTAGCATCAGATTGAGTAAGACTTGCTTTTGTTCCTGCCAAATTTGCAACAGATCTATCTAATCCAGAAGTATATAAATCAGGATTTATTTTTACTAATAAATCGCCTTTTTTAACAACTTGTCCTTCTTTGATATTTAATGAAATGATTTCCCCAGAAACCATGGAAGCTATTTTAACTTCAATCTCTGGCTGAATTTTTCCTGTTGCCGAAACTGTTTCAACAATTGTTGAAGCAGTAACTTTTGCAGTTTCTACTTCTTTTCCTTCGTCCTTATTTCCTATTACTCCTTTCTTAGAAAGAACCACTAAAGCTACAATGAGAGCTACTGCTCCACCTAATAAGAAATAAACTGTTTTTTTTTGCATAATAAATTATTTTGTAATAATTGGAACGATCGGAATTCCGAAATAAAACTCTAATATTTTGATCTTAAACATGTAATCGTATTTTGTTCTAATTACATCAGACTGTGCATTAGTCAATAATGTTTGAGCTTGTGTGAAATCAAATGAATTCATTAAACCAACATCATATTTTTCTTTTGCGTAATTATAAGCCTGCTGTCTTGCTTCTAAAGTAACCGTAGCAGATTCATAAGTATTTAAAGCTCCTCTTGCATCTGTAAAAGCAGTATAAACGTTACGCTGCAAATCTAAACTTTTTTGCTCTAAATCTATTTTAGATTTTTCTAAACTTACTTTATTACGTTCAACATTGTTTCTTACTGAAAAGCCATTGAAAATAGGAACCGAAAGCTGGAATCCAAAAGACTGTCCTTTATTATCACTAAACTGATCTAAAATTGGATCTGCTTTTCCTAAAACAGGTGTGTAATTATTCTGTAAAACCGCTTGATTAGTTCCTTCAACGAATCCAATTTGAGAAGTCGGATTTGCTGTGTTTGGCACTGATCCAGTAACAACATCAGAATAACTTGCTCTGGTATTAAAACTGTAAAAGGCACTCAAAGTTGGCTGATAAGCTCCTTTAGCAATAGCTACGTTTTTCTCAGCAATCTCAAGATTAGTCTGCGCTAATTTTAACTCTGTTCTAGTTTCTTTAGCTTTATTATAGATATCAATCGGACTTTGAGCTAGGATATTATTTTCATCCGCTACATTAGTATCATCGACAACATCAAAATCTGCAAATTCTTTTAATTGCAAAAGCTGAGCTAAACTTAATTTAGAAATCAATAAATTATTTTCAGAAACAGCGATGTTTTGTTTATCAGTTGCAACAGTTGCTTTCAAATCGAACAAATCTCCACGTGGAATAGTTCCTGCTTTTACCATTTCTTCAGAACGTGCAAAACGTTTTTCGTCAATTGCCAATTGCTCTGTTTTAACCTTTAAATCTTCTTTATTAGATAAAATCTGCAAAAATGCACTGGCAACATTTAAAGAAATATCTTCTTGCATTTTTAGCAATTGATATTGTGATGCAACGATTGATAATTTTGCTTTTCGATAAGCATTTTGATTCTGAAGACCTTTATAGATATCTACACCAGCATTTAAACCAACAGAAGAATATTGTGTTGTTTGATTACGCAAAATACCTGTTGTAACATCCTGGTTCAAACCAATGTTCCAAGAGTGAGAAGCACTTCCGTTTACAGATGGAAGATAATTTCCAAATGCTGTTTTTTTGTCAATATCAGCACTTTTCAAATCTAGTTCAGATTGTTTTATCGTGATATTATTTTCAAGCGCGTATCTAACACACTCTTCCAAGGTCCATTTCTTTGATTGCGCTTGTCCAGTTAATCCGAAACCGAATAACATTGCAATAACCAGACTATTATATTTATTTATTTTCATATATCTTCGATGAAAGCGCAGTAAACTGAACTACGCGAATTTAACATTTTTTAAAACCAAAAAGATCCCTAAACCTTCAAATTAAATTATTTTTTTTCTCCTTCAGTAATCAAACCCTGATTCCAGATTTTGATTTTATCTGTGTCTTTTAGACCGCTTTTAACTTGAACGTAGATTCCGTCACTTACTCCTAAAACTAAATCTCTTCTTTGAAATTTCTGCGGAGCAGTTTCAATCTCAACATAAGGCTTTTGTGTTTTTTTGTCAAATTGAACCAAAGATTCTTTAATTGCCAGAACTTTATCTGCTTTTTCTAAAATAATTGAAGCGTTTGCACTCAAACCAGCTCTAATAAAAGTATCATCTCTATTGATCATTTGCCCTTTAATTTCAAACTGGATAGCTCCATTTTCTGTAACTCCTTTTGGAGCAATATAATTTAAAACAGCTTCAAACTTTTTATTTTCGATTGCACCAATTGTAATTTCAATTGGCATTTTTTCTTTAATTTTTCCTACTTCAGATTCGTCAATTTTTCCAATAAAAATCATTCTTCCAACATCGGCAACACTTGCAATCGTAGTTCCTTCGTTAAAATTATTACTTTCAATAACCTGATTTCCAACTTTTACTGGAACGTCTAACACCATTCCGTTTACCGTAGAACGAATTAATGTATTGGCATAACTTCCTAATGAAGAAGTTGTTCCTGTTTTAACAATATCCAAACTTTGTTTTGCCGCCAAATAAGTTTGTTTCGCCTGATTGTAAGCTACTTGTGCAGCATCAAAATCATTTGCTGAAATTACATCTTTTTCGAATAATGTTTTTTGTCTTTTATAAAGTCTTTCCTGATTATCCAAAGCAATTTTAGCTGTTTGAACCTGATTTTGCGTACTACTCACATTCGAAACATTGGCTACAACTCTAATTTTAGCAATCATATCGCCAGCTTTGATTTTTTCACCGGCTTTAATGTACACTTCTTCAATAATACCTGAAATATTTGGTTTAATTAAGACCTCTTCATCAGGTTGAATATTTCCTGTCGCAATAGTATTTTTTACTATAGTTTTAATCTCTGCTTTTTCCGTTTTAAATACAATCGGCGATTCTTGATTCTTAGCATACAAATAATAAAGTGCGCCAAAGAAAACAATTGCAATGAATATTAAAATGGTTACGGTTACTCCTTTTTTCATTTGTTCTTGGTTTAATCGATTTATTTTGATTGATAATTTTATTCTGTTCTTAATGCATCTACTGGCTTAACACTAATAGCGGTTTGCGCCGGAATAAATCCTGCCAATAATCCCGATCCTACTAATATTAACAATGCTACAAATACTACTCCCAAATCTACACTAGGGTTGGCAAACATTGTATTTCCGCCAGGCGGCATCGAATCTAATGCCATATTTAAAAGTGCTATAATTCCTGTCGCAACGGCAATTCCAAGCATTCCTGAAATGATCGTTAAAAATATAGATTCTGATAATATCTGACCTCTAATTGCTCCAGGTGTTGCTCCTAAAGCTCTTCTAATACCTATTTCTTTTGTACGTTCTTTAACTACAATCAGCATGATATTAGAAATTCCAATTACTCCAGATATCAAAACTAAAGTTCCTACGAAGTACGCGATCACTTTTAAAATATTAAAAAGACTTTGCACTTTATTAAACTGCTCGTACAAATCGAAATTTCCAACTGCACGATCATCTGTAGGATTAACTGAATGTAGAGCCTTAATTAATTCTAATATTTTTGGTTTCAGATCTGTAATCGAAGATTCGTCTTTTGCTGTCAGTGCCATCCATCCTACTTTATCTCCATAATTAAAAGCCTGTTGAAATGTAGTAAACGGAATAAAAATATTCTTTTGTTCTTGTTCTGCATTTCCTCCTTGCTGTTTAGAAGAGTAAACTCCAACAACCATGAAATTTATACCATTGATTTTGATGTAAGTTCCAACGCATTCTTCTTCTTTGCCGTACAATTCGCTAATAACCCCTTTTCCAATTACAGCTACTTTACGTCGCTCATTAATATCTTGCTGATTTACAAAACGACCTTTAATGATATCCATTGGCTGCTGCTTAATCAATTCAGGATAATCCCCATAAATTGTAAACGCAGAAGTTTTAGTCCCTCTTACCACATTATTGGTTCCATTAAAGTCGCCAAGCTGATTTCTTGGCGAAACGTATAACAAATCTGGTATAGCTTGTTTCAATGCGGCAACATCACTATTTCTAAAATCATAACGGCGTGTTTTTGGCAAACCTTTATACGCTTTAGAAGTGGTTTGACTCCACATAAACATTGTATTGGTTGCTATTCCATCAAATCCTTTTTTAACTCCATTTTCTAAACCGTTACCAGCCGCTAGCAATATTACCAAAATAAATATACCCCAAAACACTCCAAAAGCAGTTAGAACCGTTCTGAAAACATTGGCAGTTAATGCCTGTAAAATTTCGTCCCAATTATCTTTACTAAACATAATTATTCGTCTCTAAGTGCTACAATAGGTTTAATTTTGGCTGCTCGGTAAGCCGGAAAAAAACCAGCCATTGCACCTGCAAATACAAGTAAAATCAAGGTAGTCAATGCTACACCAAAATCTACTTCTGGATTTCTAAAGAATTCACTTTGAACCATTGGCCCAACAAATTCCAATAAAAGCAAACTTCCTAACAAACCAATAAAACCAGCAATGGTGGTAATAAATATTGATTCATGAAGAATCATTGAGATAATTGAAAATGGAGATGCTCCAAGTGCTTTTCTAATTCCAATTTCTTTTGTTCTTTCCTTTACAATGATAAGCATGATATTACTTACCCCAACTACACCTGCGATGATTGTACAAATACCAACCCACCAAAAGAAAAGTCTGATATATAAATTAAGATCATAAAATTGTTTGGCATCTTTTACCGAATTATAAACACCAACACCGCTGTCATCTTCTGGAGCAACCATGTTTTTACTTTTCAGTAAATCTTTTAAATCTTGTGTGAATTTTTCAGACTGTGCTAACGCTTCATCATAGTTACTTGTCTTTTTAAGTGTAAAAAACAAATTGCTGATTTTATCACCTCCTCCAAACGTTTTTTGAACGGTAGTCAATGGTAAATATGCACGAGTTTCTTCTCTTTCTCCTCCTGGATCAGTAAAAACTCCAATTACTTTAAAACTAATATTATTAATTAAGATCTCTTCTCCAATTGCTTCTCTATCTTTAAGCAAATCGGTTTTCAATTTCAGTCCAATAACGGCTACTTTTGCATTGCTTTCCAAGTCTTTAGCATTTACATATCGACCTTGAATAATGGTTAAATTTTCTATTCCGCCATAATCTGGATCAACACCTCTAAACTGATAATTCCCAGATTCTTTTCCATAAGCAAAAGATTGTCCCCAATAATTGTTTGTTGAGGCTCTCAAATCTAATTTGTCTTCAAATTTTTGAACAGATTGATTGTAATCACTATTACGAAATTGTACTTGTCTTCCTGGATTTAATCCTTTGTATTCTTTAGTTGTCGTACCTGACCAAACTTCTATAATTCCTGCAGCATCACGTTCGAATTGTTTTTCAATTCCGTTCTGAAGCCCTTTTCCTGCACCAAGCAGAATCACCAAAATAAAAATTCCCGAAGCCACGGAAACCCCCGTTAAGAATGTTCTTAATCGGTTTTTAGAAATGGCTTCAAATATTTCCTGCCAGCGTTCAATATTAAACATAAGACGAAGCTCTAACTTGTTCTACTTTTTTATCATCGATAATTAATCCATCTTTCAGGACTACGTTTCTTTTGCACATTGCAGCAATATCAGGCTCATGGGTAACGATCAAAATTGTTTTCCCTTCGTCGTTAATTCCTTGAATAAGCTCCATTACTTCATAAGAAGTTTTAGTATCAAGAGCTCCTGTAGGCTCATCGGCTAGTAAAACTTTCGGATTTGAGGCAAGGGCTCTAGCAATCGCCACACGTTGTTTCTGACCGCCCGAAAGTTCATTAGGCAAGTGATGAGAGTGAGATCCTAAGCCAACTTTTTCCAAATATTTCATTGCGATTTCGTAACGTTCTTTTCTTTTAATACCTTGGTAATAAAGTGGCATTGCAACATTGTCTAATGCTGTTTTATAGTTTATTAGGTTAAAAGACTGAAAAACGAAACCTAAAAATTTATTACGATATTTTGAAGCTATCGTTTCGTTTAATTTTTTGATTGGGGTTTTATCTAAAATGTAACTTCCAGAATCAGCTTCGTCCAAAATTCCTAAAATATTAAGAAGTGTAGATTTTCCAGAACCAGATGATCCCATGATCGCAACTAATTCTCCTTCTTCAATATTAAAATTAATCCCTTTCAATACGTGTAATTCCGAACTTCCCATTTTATAGGATTTGTGTAAATCTTTAATTTCGATCATGGTATTGTTAAATTTTTAGACAATAATAACATTTTTATTAAGTAAATTATGATAATAAAAAGTTAATAATTTTGTTACCTATTTAGTATTAGACTTACATTAATTATAATTGTTACACTTTTTTAAGAAAATATGATTGTTTTCGTAATTTTACCTTGTCTTAAAAATTCATACTAAATGAAGCTTACTTCTGTTATTTCAATGTTTTCGGTGCTTGCCGTATTAACAAGCTGTTCTTCAACTCAAAAATTAGAAACATTAAAACCTGAACCTGACGATGCTAGTCCGTTAGTTTACGACAGTAATCCTTCCTTTATTAACCTTCCGATAACGATAAAATTAAGCGATATTGAAAATCAGACAAATTCGCTTCTAAACGGATTAATTTATGAGGATAGCAATATCGAAGATGATGATATTGAGATGAAAATCTGGAAACAAGCTCCAATTAAAATTCAAAACGATCCTTCCAATCCAGATAAAAGAATAAAAACTATTCTACCGCTTAAAGCGAATATCAAATATCGAATTGGAACAAAAAAATTAGGTGTAGAATTATATGACGTTAGAGAATTTAACTTAAACGGAATTATAACATTATCTAGCGAAGCAGTTCTTAGCAATTGGAAATTAACCACTAAAACCGAATTCAAATCTCTCGATTGGAGCGAAAGCCCAACAATGACGGTATTTGGCAAAAACATGCCAATTACCTATTTAATAAATCCAGCGATTTCTATTTTTAAAAGTAAACTGGAAAAGAAAATTGACGAGGCAATTGAAAAATCAATGGATTTTAAACCAAATGTTCTTCAAGCAGTTGAAAAAATCTGCACACCTTTTCAAATGAGTGATACTTATGAAAGCTGGTTGAGAATTGTTCCTATTGAAATTTATTCAACAAACGCCAAACTTAAAAACGATTCATTTCTGCTAGATATGGGAATGAAATGCAACATGGAAACTATTGTTGGAAAACAACCTGAATCAAAATATAGCGCCAGCAAAACTGTCTTGAAACCTGTTGCTAAAATTCCAAATCAGATTTCTGCCAATATTGCAGCAATTTCCAGCTACGTAGATGCTTCAAAGATTATGACCAAGAATTTTGCCGGTCAGGAATTTGGTTCAGGAAGTAAAAAAGTCACGGTAAAAAATGTTTCAATCTGGCATAAAGACGGAAAAATGGTTATTGCATTAGACGTTTTAGGATCTATAAACGGAACACTTTATTTAAATGGTTTTCCGCAGTACAATCCGCAAACAAAAGAGATTTATTTCGACAAGCTGGATTATGTTCTAGATACCAAAAGTAAATTAATGAGAACTGCAAACTGGCTTGCACAAGGATATATTTTGAGAAAAATGGAAGAAAGCTGCCGTTATTCAATCCAGCCAAATTTGGAAGAAGGAAAGAAAAACATGGCAGGTTATTTAAAGAATTATTCTCCAATGCCAGGTGTATTTGTAAATGGAAAAATGGAGGATATACAGTTTGATAAAATACAGCTAACCAATCAAGCAATTATAGCTTTTATCAAAATAAACGGAACGGTAAATGTCTCTGTAAACGGACTTAAATAAAAAAGAAAAGCAGTGTAATTACACTGCTTTTTTCTTTTTAGAATACATACTGTAAATCAGATATCCTATAATTGCGACAAGTAAATACGGAATTACCATTAAATAAACAATTCCATCATTTACTGCTTCAGCTTTTTTAATATTAGAATCTCCTGATAGTGCTGCACGACACATCGCACATTGAGCATTCGAGGAAATTCCAATTAAAAAAACACAAATTCCAAGGGCAAACCTTTGGAGTTTAGAATTTGACTTTTGGATTTTATTTCTAGTGCGCATAATAAGGAGAAATCATTAAAAATACTACAACTCCAGTTACAGCGACATACAGCCAAATTGGAAAAGTGATTTTCGCAATTTTTCTGTGTCTGTCAAATCGTTTTGCAAGTGCTCTTACATAAGTAATTAAAACCAACGGAATAATTATTATAGAAAGCAAAATATGAGTTATCAGAATAACAAAGTAAACTAATCGCAATGAACCAACTTTAGCGCTTTCTACTGCATCCAAAATGCCATCGTGGTTAGAATCTCCAAATTTTGTAGAATCAGAAGTCATATGATAAGCTACATACATTACCAAGAATGCCAGAGATAAAGCAATTGCAAAAGTCATTAATCGTTCGTGCAATTTTTGTTTTCCATTTTTTATTGCTAAAACTGCCCAAACTAGCACAACAGCGGTAATACCATTTGTAGTTGCGTAAATTGGTGGCAAAAAAGACAAAGGTTCTACATTAAAACCAAAATCTTTTAATTTAACTCCAAATAAAATTGCCACTACAACCGGAATTACAATTGAAACCGCAATAATCAATTTATTATATTTTTTCTCTAAAGTATTATCTTCCATTTTTATTCTGCTAATAAAATTTTAATGTCTTCTTGAATATCACGAACTCCTTTTTTGTCTAAACCATCATAATAGATACTCGGATTTCCGTATTCATCTTTTCTGCATCGAATGTTTCCATCTTTATCAATTAAAGCAAACAATCCCGAGTGTTCGAAACCTCCGCTTACTTTATCATTTTCGCCAGCATAAAGATTAAAACCTTTGTTTGATAAATCCATAATTACGTCTTTCTCCCCTGTTAAGAAATTCCAGTTAGAAGATTTTACACCAAGTAATTTTGCATGATCTTTTAAAACCTGTGGAGTATCGTGTTTTGGATCAATTGTAATTGACACAATTCCGAAGTTAGGATTTCCAAAAAATGTCTTTTCAATTTCCAGCATACTCATATTCATCTTTGGACAAATAGATGGGCAAGTTGTAAAGAAGAATTCCAAAACATATACTTTCCCTTTGTACGTTTCATTTGAAACCTTTGCATTATCTTGATTCGTTAATTCGAATTTTGGCGCAGGCCCAATAGTCAAAAGTTTTACATCTTTAGAAGATTTCGATTCAACATTATCCAAACGGTTTCCTTTGACAACGTCACCGTTTTTAACTCGATCAACAATTTTAGGAATAGCATAAATCCCGAAAATCAGAATAACAAAAGAGATTCCTATATATGATTTGTTTTTAAACATTATAAATGATTTTAAAGTTGCTTTGTAGCGTTATGATTCTTCTTTAAAGCTGCGCGGTATTCGTATAAGATAATTTTAAAATCATCCAGCATTTCGTTACTTAACTCTGACGGATGAAAAGTATCATATCCTTCTTTATACTCTTCTTTATCTTTTCTTCCTCTTAGGTTTCTTTCTTTATCAATAATATAAACATTCGAAGTCCCAAGATTTTGATTTAATTTTTCTTTTAAATGCAATCCGTCATAAAATTCCTGAATCTCTTCATTTGAAGCAAATACAAAATTCCAGTTTTTAACATCTGTAAAAGGAGATAAAGCATCAACAATTTTTTGAGCATCTTTTTCTGTTCCGATCGGGCATAAAACTACAAACTGAAGATCTTCAAAACCATTATAACGTTTGTAGATCTTTTCATTTAAATTAAAATAATTCCCTCTGTTTTCTAAAATATTTGAACCCGAAAAACCTAATACAGTAATCTTTTTATCAAGGGAGATTTTTTTTCCGTTTAATGAATTCCAATTTCCAAAATCAGCAACTTTAGGTGTTATTACAGGAAGTGTTGTAAAACTATTTACACCAGAAGCGAAAAATAAATACGCTACAATTGGCAATACAAAAAGTACAAAGAGAACAATATTTTTTTTCATTGTATTAACGGAGAATTATTGAGGTACAAAAATAAAAAAAGCTCCGTAAATCGGAGCTTCTTTTCGAATTAATATCATGTTAAAAATTCCATTTAATAGTAGAATCTTTAAAAACCCCATAAATATAATGTCCTTCTGTTAACAGAATAAACAATAAATATAAAACTAGGAAGATAACAGGAGAAACAACAGACCATCTAAGGCTGCTTTTTTCACCTTCCATGTGCATAAATGCCCATACAATATAATATGCTTTGAAAATTGTTAAGATATAGAAAATCCAGTTTAATAGATTCAATCCAACAAAGTGATTAAATTCTAATACTCCAGGTTTGTAGATACCTAAGATAACTTCAACTGTAGTTACTACTGAAAGCAATCCGAAAACAAACCAGATTCTTTTTGTATTTGATACGTGCTCGTGTGACATAATAATTAAATTCTAAAAATTAAACTAGGTAGAAAACTGTAAATACAAATACCCAAACTAAATCTACAAAGTGCCAGTATAATCCAACTTTCTCTACCATTTCGTAGCTTCTTCTTTTCTCGTAAGTACCTAATAATACATTAAAGAAAATAATGATATTGATAATAACCCCAGAGAATACGTGGAATCCGTGGAAACCTGTAATGAAGAAGAAGAAATCAGCGAATAATTTATTACCATATTCGTTTCTAATCAAGTTAGCACCTTCTACAACATATTTAGCACTAGCTAAATGTTTTTCAGATTCTTCTCTTGATAAAACAGTCTTTTTCTTTTTATCTGTAAGTTTTTCTGTTCTAATTAAAATTTCAGGGTGAGCTTTAAATCCAGCCTGAACTTCAGCAACTGTATAAGAAGGAAGAGATTGAGCATCTTCCATAAACCAAGTTGAATGGCTTCTTGTTAAAGCTTCTCTTTGTTCTGGCAATTTAACAGCAAAATCAGCTAAAGCTACTCTTTTACCATCTTTGTCCACAAACTGAAGCAAACTACCTCCAACAGTTTCAACTGCTCCATATTCACCTTTAATGAAGTTTTTCCATTCCCAAGCTTGAGAACCAACGAAAATTAAACCTCCAATAATAGTTAAGAACATGTAGATTGCAACTTTTGTTTTTTTCAATTGGTGTCCTGCATCAACAGCTAATACCATTGTTACAGAAGAAAAGATCAAAATAAAAGTCATTAATGCTACATAATACATTGGAGCCGCAACACCATGCATAAATGGGAAGTGAGTGAACACTTCATCAGCCAAAGGCCAAGTTTCAATAAATTTAAATCTAGAAAAACCATAAGCTCCTAGAAATCCAGAGAATGTTAAGGCATCTGATACGATAAAAAACCACATCATCATTTTACCATAACTTGCTCCTAAAGGCTCATTGTGACCGCCTCCCCAAGTTTTTTCGTCGTTGTTTGCAGTAGTAACTGTCGCTCCCATAAAAGATATTCGTTAAAAAGTTCCCAAATTTACGTTTTTTTCTTATTTAAAGAAATATAAAAATAAAAATAAATATACCCATAATAAATCCAAAAAGTGCCAATACATCGCACCTAGTTCTATACCAAGAGTTTGAGTCGAATTGTATTTTTGTTTAAAATGATTATAAATTATAATTAAAAGTGAAATTAATCCGCCAGCTAAGTGCAACAAGTGTGTAACCGTTACAACATAAAGAAAAGTTGTAGTAATTGAGCTACCTTCTCCTGTAAAATAGTATCCTTCTTCAACGATTTGTCCAAATCCTTTGAATTGCAATACTACAAATAAAACTCCTAGAGCTAAAGTTCCTAAAAGCAAACTTGTAACTGCGCTTCTGTTATCTTTTTGAGTAGCTTTTTTGGCTAAATAAAAAGTAACACTGCACGCAATAATTACCGCTGTGCTCCAATAAAATGCTGAAGGAAGTTCGAAATTCTTCAACCAGTCCGCTCTTGATTTACTTACTACAAATGCGCTTGTTAAACCTGCAAACATCATGGTCATACTTACCATTGCAAAAAGTAAAATCAGTTTTGCTGATTTTGACTTTCTTGCTTGTTCTTCATTTGTTTTTAATGTCATTTCCATAACTATCTTAAAAATTTATCTACTATAAATACAATTTGTAAAAGCGATATATAAGACACACTTACTAGCATTAATGTCCTTGCCGCTTTTGCAGTTCTTAACTGATACAGTTTAACTGCATAGAAAAGCATCCAAATTCCTAAAAGAAATACAAG
This sequence comes from Flavobacterium sp. SH_e, assembly GCF_025717045.1. GTDB lineage: Bacteria > Bacteroidota > Bacteroidia > Flavobacteriales > Flavobacteriaceae > Flavobacterium. The sequence continues at coordinate 987,995 of NZ_JAOVZN010000006.1, read as the reverse complement.
AACAGCTGCAATTGGAGAAATAAACAATTGTCCTGTAAAACCTAACATAGGCAATAATGACGCTATTATTAGCCAAATTGTATACAATATTATCTGTAATGCCGTTCCATTATCTTTTTTACCAGTTGGAAGCATAAAAATTCCTGCTTTTTCGTAGTCTTCATACAAAAACCACCCAATAGACCAAAAATGAGGAAACTGCCAAAAGAATTGAATCAAGAATAAAGTACCTGCTTCAATACCAAATTCGCCAGTTGCAGCTACCCAGCCCAGCATAAACGGAATTGCTCCAGGAAAAGCTCCAACAAAAACAGACAACGAAGTTACTGTTTTTAATGGCGTATATACACTTGTATAAAGAAATATAGAAATTGCAGCAAACATTGCTGACTTAGCATTTATAGTATAAAGAAGTGCAATCCCTAAAATAGTTAACAAACTTGCTACTAGCAAAGCTAATCTTGGAGACATACGCCCTGATGGCACTGGACGATTTTTAGTGCGATCCATTAAAGAATCAATATCTTTCTCAATTACTTGATTAAAAGCATTTGAAGCCCCCACCATACAGTAACCGCCAACTGCCAAAACAGCTAAAACGCCCCATTTAAAAGGGTGTTCAGAATCTACTCCTAACAAATATCCCGCAATAGAAGAAAACAACACACTAATAGCCAGACCAGCTTTAGTAATCTCTTTAAAATCTAGAAATATTGATTTGATTGATAATGTATTTTTTGCAGTGTTCAATCTAGTGTATTTTGTGTATTTTTTTTGAGTGCTGCAAATGTACAAATTAGATTGTAGAATATAGACCTATAAAAATAGATTTTTTTTAATAAACCCTGCATAAAATAAGAACTTGTAAATCTTTAACACTATTGTTTTGAAAAATCTTATTAAAAACTAGTAGTCAAAATACCAGTTGAAAATATCTGAACGTAAACCTATGCTAAACCAAGTCGTATTTTGCTTAAAAGTCGTAGCTGTTTCCTGAGTAGGATCAAAATTTCTATAAATTAGACTTCCGAATAATTTTAAATTGGTCATTGGGTTAATTAAATAACCTCCTTGGATATCTGCAATAAAAACACTTGTTTTATTCCCCTGCCCTATTTTTACACCTGTATCATAAGGTCTATTTTCGTCATAACTTTTATAAATATTGCCTCCATAATTATAGGAGTCTTCAGCAGTATCAAAATCTAAACCTCTGGTTCCAACTGTAAATTTAGCATCTGCTAGCCAACGCCCTTTATGGTAACGGGCAATTGCAACAAGCTCTCTAAAATTACCTCCCCATTGATGCCCTACACTCTGGTTATTATGCCCATAATTTGTAATAACAGAACTATGAGAATATACGTAAGGACGCACACTATTCCATTCAACTTGCAATAACAAATCTTTTACGTTGAATGCATTGAAATATTTTGCACCTAACTGAAATCCAAATTTATTTTTCCAGCTTTGATTTCCTGCTCCAACATCAGACACAGAAAATTCATCAATCAAAAATTGAGAGTACAGATTTACACTGTTATTCCATTTATATTTACCTGTTAATCCTAAAAGTGCATTTCCGCTTTTAGATGAAGATCCAAATTCTACGGCACGATAAAAAATAATTGGATTTATAAAGTTCGCATCGAAGCCTCTATTATTAGTATCTGCCCAAACCACAGATTCAAAGAATCCTAAATTCAATCTATTAGAGACATTCCAGCTCAAATAGTGGTTTGCCATAAATTTTGTAGCATATGTTTTTTCAGCAGTTACATCTGGACGAACATCTTTCATCCACATATAAGTGTTGGTATATTTAATTTTCCAAAAATTAGTATTAATCTTAAAGTATGGATAAGGACTCGCTCCATCACTTTCAAGCAAAGAACGATAACCATCTCCTATAAAATTTCTGCCATAACCCAATTGAAAGTCAAAAAACTTACTTGGAGCAAAAGTAATATTTGCCTCAGCTAAAGGAAAATCATAAGCATCAGTTTTAAATCGTTTTGCAATTCCAATCCCTGGTATTATTGCAGGATTTCCTCCTGATGGTTTAATTGATTCTGCATAATCATTAAAATAACCAGCAAATCTACCTTGGCTTTCAAAAAATGTAGTAGTAAAATTTATTTGTTTTCCTAAACCTCCTCTAAAATTTAATGCTCTTGTATTTACATATGTATAAGAAGCATCAAGATCTGAAGCTTTTCCTAATTGCAAATCAACAATCGAATTCAAAGCTAGCCAATAATCTTCTCCCTGAATCTGAACTAGGTTTTCGTTCCACCATTTTCTTCCCAGCCAAGTCGAAGTCTTTTTTTGCAATGACTCGTTAACTGCCTTTAGATTATAATATTTAGAAACCTCCGCATAAGTATACGGTTTAGATGCTGTATGATTATTACTTCCCACTTGATTCATCGCTGCATCAAACTGAGCATAATAACTATGTGAAAATGGAATATTTAAATGGCTTTCAAATTCTGGATTATTGTATTTTTTATACACTATACTATCCAGCTCAGTCATTGGTTTTTCAACTGGTTTTAAGATTTCAGCAGCTGCTAAAGCTTCTGCAGCAATCTGCTCTGAACTTTTTAGCGGAATATCAATAGAAATAGTATATTTAGAATATGTTGGCTTTCCATTATAAGTTGAGGGTTTTATCTTCGGAAATGCTCCAAACACACGTTTTGCTTCTTCAGACAATTCTTCATTTCCTGCAGAAACATAAATTACTTTAAATTCACCCTCAGCATTAACTTCAAAAAGTACTTTTACTTCTCCTTTATAATTGTTTTGTTTTAAATTTTCTGGAACTTGAAAATTGTTAAACACAAAATCCTGAACTTCTTTATAAAAACAATTTTCTAATTTTTTACCTTCCAAATTTTCGCAATTTGGAAAAACCGGAAACATTTCTGCCGTAAAACCAGGCTGAACGGAAGAACTCCCATTTTGCTGAGAAGAGACAATAAAGAATGAAAAAATTAAAACAAAGGACAAAAAAAACTTATTCACTTAAAATATGGGTATTTATTTAATATTGATTTGGGGAAATTTCTCCATTTGCAATTGCTTTTGCAGCTGAAGTTCCGATTCGCTTAACTCCTAAACGAATCATTTCTGAAGCTTCTTCAAATGAACGAACACCTCCCGCCGCTTTTACTGGAAGAGGAGAAACATTTTCAAGCATCATAATTATTGCTGGTACCGTAGCTCCGTTTGGAAGACCATTGTCTGTATTATAAAAGCCTGTTGAAGATTTTACAAACACAGAATCAAAATCATCTTCTTTAAAATTAGAAACCACAACATTTTTAATCAAGGCAGATAACTGAATAATTTCTTTATCTGTCAAAGCTGCAACTTCGATAATCCATTTAACTGTTTTATCATTCGCTAAACCAATTTGGGTTCCAATTAAGATTTCTTTTTTTACTAAATCAAGATCACCGCTCTTAAATGCTTCGTAATTACACACAAAATCTAAATCATCAGCTCCATTCGTAATAGCTTCGTTTGCTTCTTTAATTTTGGTTTCAAGACTTGACTTTCCTTCTGGAAAATCAATTACTGTTCCTACCAACAAAACCGAGTTGGCTTCAACTATCATTTTTTTTGCCAGAGAAACATATTCTGGTCGAATCATAATGAGTTTAAATCCTTCTTGAATTGCTTCGGCAATAGCATTTTTAACCACAAGAGTATTTTCTGCTTCCGAAAGACCAGCTTGCGATGCAGTTTTTAAATACGTTGAGTCCAAATATTGCTTTACATTCATTTTGATAGAAGTTGCAGAAAACCAGCACAAAAGTACATTTTATATTGAAAAAACACAGCTTTTTGAGCACTTCATTTTCTTGTAAAAAAAAACCCACCGAAGTGGGTCTTAATATTAAATTTTATCGATTTGCTTTTTAAATCCGATTGCAGAAAAGACTGCTACAAAGGCACCAAGTGTATTCGCCAAAACATCAGCAACATCTGAAGCTCTAGTCACAGTAAGAGCACTTTGCAGGATTTCGATTGTAATTCCGAAAAAAACAGAAAATATAAAGGAAATTAAATAGGCTTTATAATCATCTGCTTCTTTTCCTTTTAATTCTTTTTTGAAAAACAAAATCCAAGAAATTGTAAATCCAAAATGAAAACAGAAATGTACAATTTTATCAATACTTGGGATACTAACTGCAGGTAAGTTACCTGAATCTGTAAGACAAAAATAACTAATGATCCCTGTACAGATAATGGCCCAAATTAAAAGCAGCTGTTTAGGCACCGATTAATTGTTTATAGTCATCAGCTGATAATAAAGAATCAATTTCTGACACATCAGCAATTTTTACTTTAATCATCCATCCAGCTCCATAAGGATCTGAATTTACAGTTTCAGGAGCACTTTCTAAATCTTCATTAAAAGCAATGATTTCACCTGTTAATGGTAAAAATAAATCTGAAACTGTTTTTACAGCCTCAACAGTTCCAAAAACCTCATCTTTTGAAAGTGTCTGATCTAAAGTTTCTACCTCAACATACACGATATCTCCTAACTCTTTTTGTGCAAAATGAGTAATTCCTACAGTCGCAACATCTCCTTCGATGCTAACCCATTCGTGATCTTTTGTGTACTTTAAATTTGCTGGTATGCTCATAATAGTATGTTTGAAAATTGATAATTTAAAATTTAAGCCACAAATGTAATAATCTTCTAATAAATCTAGTTTAGAAACCCAAATTAATTTCCAAAATTATAACGAAGTGTGAAACCTGATCTAATATTCGTTAAAGGAAATGAAGTTGAGATAACTGCTTTCGAGAACGAATGGTCATAATAGAATATTGCGGTTAAGTTTTTACTGAAAGCATAATCTGCTGACACTTTTAAAGTCCATATATTCTGTCCTGCTGCCAGCTGATTATTATCGTAATCTAAATATCGAACCAAAGTCGCATTGTTTCTATATGAGAAATCGGCCTTCAGATTTATATCGCTTTTTATAATTCCTGTTGGATTATCTGCAAGTCTAGAAGAGATAATTACATCTTTAAAACGGTACCCCATTCCAACAACATATTCAATTCCTTTAACCTCTGTCAACAAGTTATTGTCAAAACTCATAGACAAGGCACGGTCCTTCTTAATTTCTGTTAGCAAACGGAATGAATTTTTCAGCTCGAAGTCTACTCTAATTAGTGGACTAAATTGTTCTACTAAATTCACATTTGACATGATCGTTTTGTTATAGAAATTTGTATTCACATCCTGACCTCCCGGAGTTTCATAATAGTCAAAATTTGATCTAAATTGACTAATTGTATAAGAAGCTCTATAATTATGCTGCAATGAAAAACGTCTAAAATGATCTTTAAAATATTTGTAACGCATTAATCCGTTGTATTTCACACTCCAGTTCGGAATAGGGAAACTTCTAAAAATATCTGTCGAACTATTTGAAGCATTTGCTCCCGTATATGCCGCCAAGAATGATGGCAATAAAACTGCTTGATTGCTTTTTGAGAAACCAATTGGATAACCAACGTTTGATGAATAAATTTTATAATTTGGATCAGATTCATCTGGAATTGGATTATTTGCATCACCATATCTAGGAATTGCTGCCCCACCATAATGCTGTTCTGCCAAACGATTGGCAATAGTCAATCGATTATTTCTAAAATCATCAAATGCCGCAGATTCTGTTTCTGTACTCGTAGAAAAAGAAGTTTTAATCAAGACTGTCGAAATAGAAAACATTCCATAGGTATATGGCGACAAAGGCAAATATTGCCCTGTTGCGGGATCAACGCTATATTGTTCTGATGAATTTTCAGAATAAGCGCGATCCATCGCCAAATCAATTTTTAAGTCTGGGAACAAATCAACATTTGCTGTTATTTTCAAAAGCTTATTGCTTACCTGTGTAAAATTTTGATTGAAATTTTGATAACTCGTCAACCATCCATTTTTAGCTGCTTCGAAACGTACATCATCTTGGCTACCAAAAACGAATCCTAATGAAGGTTTAGATGTTCCAAAGAAACCTACTCCAGGAATATATCCCGGTAAAACTGTACCACTGTTTTTAGTATAGTTAATTTGAACATTCTTAATACTCGTCAAAACTCCAATTAAACCATCATAAAAAGGATTACTACTTGTTACAGGTTTGGCTGTATTTACAATTTTTTCACCTGGTTTTGGCGGAGCAGCTGGTTTTGCTTTTGCAGCTGGTTTTGAACCTGGTGTCAATCCTAAATATTTATACAGCGTATTCATATTTAATGTCGTTGAAAAAGTATTCGAATTCGCATTCTGAACTGTATTTCCTAAATCCCACGACACTCCATTTTCGTCAACATATTGAGAAAGTGCAGTTGATGATCTTTGCCAATTGTAATCAGCCGTATACGAATAAGTGGCTTTTACAAAACTAAAAATTGGAATTTTATTAATTGGAATATCATAATTCAAAACCAATTGCTGTAAATGCTGATTTGGTATACCAATGTCCAAATAGTCATCCCAGATATTGAAGTCTTCTTTTGGCGTATTATCGTCATTCAAAAAGTTTCTTACGATATTGTTAGATGCTGCTGTATAATTTAATTTCAATGATTTCGTCAAATTAAATCCAAAACCGTACTGATAATTAAATGCAAAATTTCTTCTATACAGAGGATCAAGACCTATACCTTCTACATCAACTTGTCTATATTGCTGACGGTTGCTTTGTCTTAAAATATTGGTATTAAAAGATACATTCGACGGCAGGTAGTTAAAATTAAAATCGCTTAATAGTTTCCAATATTCACTTGTTTTCATGAATTTGGTTTGCTTAAAAGGAACTACTTCTTTAGGCTGAAATGTATAAGCATAATTCACCGAAGTATTAGATTGTTCATCTTCGTAATCTTCTACTTCATAATCATGACGCTCAACCTGATTATATGACTGAGAGAATGTAAAATTCTCCACATCATATACGTGAGGTTTTTGCTCTGGCGCTCTGTCTTTTCTTACCCCAATAAAGTTGATACTTTTACGCTTAGTATAATCTATTGCACGCGTTCTTATATTGTCTTTTTCTGCAGGGTCTGTTGTTTCAGCAATTAATTGATCTAGCTTAATATCCTGATTAAACGGATCATATTCTGGCGTAATGATCTCTTCACCAATTGCATAATTAAACGGAAGATTAATTCCCCATCTTTGAGGAAGTAATTTTCCTAAATTAATATTAGTTACGATATTATACTGCTGAATATCTTCACGATCTCTTTCATTGGCACCTTGTTCTAGAGAACCAAAACCAATTGTACTTTTTTTACCTGAAGCAGATAATGTCATCAAATCGGCCATGTTGGTATCAACATTTAATAAAGCAGCCATACCTCCTTTGTTCTCCAAATCAGACATGCGAAGCTCATTAAACCAAACCTCTCCTTTAATATCTTTATGATCGGCAGCACTTTTTACTCCGACCATTAAATTTCGTACTAAACCAAAATTTGGATTTCCTTTAATACCTAATCTTAATTTGCTGTCACCATCACCTCCACTTGGAATTAAATCTGGGTCATCATCTGGATAATAAATTCCATTAACATCTCTTTTACCAGAATTAATATCAACAGACATTCCTTTAATTTTCATTCGCGTCAATAAATCAAGCGCTAAATCAATATTATTTTCATCTAGCCAAACTTGGTTTGGACTTATGGTACAAGAACCTCCAGTTGTTGTTACTTTTAAAGGAATTTCAATTTGGTAAAAGTTTTGCGTAAAATCGTTACCAAAACGGATAAATCCAATCATTTCGTCATCCAAAAGAGGATTTTCACTTGGAAGCGATTCGGCGTGAAGGAACATTTTCAATTTTTTGTACTGACGCATGTCAACACTTACATTTTTGAAAACTGCTCTAGAATCTTGATATTGTAATCCTGTACCGCCTACTCTAACCGCTAACGACTGCTCATTTTGGTTAATAATTGTATTATTATTATACAATTGCTCTCTTTGAACTCCTGGAGGAATAACATAGTTCACAGGACATTTTGTACTGTTTTCTTGGATATTTACCGCCGCAACGTCAAATTCAGTTCCGTCATCATCAGGATTTGTGTCAGTAGCATCTAATGTTCCTGTATATCTTCTCCATTCTCCTCGAACTAAATCTAAAGCTCCAAAACGAACTGTCATTTGATCATTAAATCCAGTCATAAACATACGCATGAAACGAATCGATCTAAAATCGGTAATATTTCCAATGGTGTTTTTAGGCTGCGAAACAGGAATCTTAAACTGAATCCATCTTGCTCGCGTAGTAGATCCGTTTGGCAATTCTACATTACCTACATCTTCTGGTTCACGAATATCACTAATATAATTTTCCCCTACCTGCATTCCTGGTTTTAAATCAATACTGTATTCATAATACGCATTGATTGTACTCATGGTATTATCACGATTGATATCTTCAACGTCTGGAAGAGTTGTAGAACCGCGATTTGGATCATCAACACTTACAGCAGAGTTGTTCTCAGTTCCATTATATCTTTTATAACGCTCCAAAACACCTCCATCTGTATTTAAATAATAAATATAGTTATCAGCTGCAGGATCCGCTTCACCTGCATAATTGGTATAAACTGATGCCTCTTTAGCATCTGGCAAACCGTCTAAACCAACGTCTTGATTTTTACGATTATCTGGATTAGTATCAAATGCATAAATTAATGACTGAGAAGCCGGAACATCTCCCCAAAGTGGCTGAGGATTTACCATTATCTGATCTGGCCCTAAACCATTTTCATATTGTTTTCTTCCGTCCTTTAGAACATCCTCAGAAACTTCACCTAAATTGAAATAAATCTTACCAACGTTACTTGGCTGTGCTTCTCCATTTCCAACATAAGGATCAAGTACCCAGAACTGAATGTATTCTACGTTACCCTGCTCAAAGTTTGTAGAATTCAAGGCACGCATAATTCCACCAAAGTTAGTAGATGGATTACTTGTCGCAAAATTTGGATTATTATTATAAGGTCCTCTATCTGATGGATAATACGTTAAATCAAGAGTATTTACAACCTGAATCTGTCCCTGTGCAATATCTGTATTTGGATAAAGCTCTCTACTGTAAATTCTTCTGGTTGAATTTAATGATAAATCATCATTTGAAATCCCAGATGGCTTTGACGAATAGAAAATAGGATCAATAGTATACCAAGCTAATTTTGCACGTTTATAACCATACTCTAATGTATTTGAACTAGCATTAAAAGTATTATCTGTCGCTGAATTAATAAATGGTGTTGAAGCCAAACTCCAAGCATACGCAGATCTCATATCAATTGTTGTTTGAGATCCTTCAAAATCATCGATATAAATAGTTGCCTCTCCTTCAAAATCACTTGCTTTTGGTGCATCTGGTTTTAAAAATGCAACTTCTCCACGAATTGAAAGATTAGAAGGAACATCTGTATCAATATTTGGCAATTTGTTAGCCAGTCTTGTTAAGAATGGAACTTCTGTCGCATAATTTCCGTTGAAACCAAAAATAGTATTATTTACAGATTCTTGCCCGTAACTTGATTTTTGAGTAAAAGGACGCTCTGTCATTTTTAATAAAGTCCCGCCAACAACAAATTTATCAGAGATTTTATGTTCAACATTTACTCCCATAAATCTTCTTGTCTGCTGACCAAAGATAGAGTTGTTCTCTAACGAAACCTCGATTGGCGTATTTGAAGCTTGCAATGAAGGATCCAAAATCTGTACTCTCCCCAATTGGTAATCTACACTGTAGTCAATACCTTCGACTAAAACCCTTCCTGCAGCAGTTACAACAACAGATCCTTGAGGAACGTTGAAGGCTCCAATTGGAATACCGCTACTACCTGAAGATTTGTATTTTCCTCGTAATAAAAATTTGTTTTTATCACTATCCTGTAAAGCTCCCGCCTGAGTATTTTTATACATGTTTCTAAACACATATTTCTTCTGATTGGCATTGTACGAGTTTGGATCATTATAATTTTCACCCGAACCTGAGTTCTGTAATTTTCTAAACAAAAGTTCTCCAAATGGCTCTTTTGTTGTAAAAATAATTCGGGCATTTTGTACATCGACAGTTACCCCAGGAACATAATCAAAGAATCCATCTCCTCCAGTTTGAGGATCGTTATTGTAATTTAAACGGTCAAGATTAAAAACATTCAATAATGGCGTTTGTTCTACTTTATCATCTGGAGCAGGATTTGTTGGGAATGTAGTTCCTGTTACTGGCGTAATATAATTTATTGGCGAAGGATCTGTATAAAGAATGTTAAGTCTAAAATCTTCTTGTTTGATTTGATAAGCTTGAGGAATTTGATAAACGTTTTTCATCATCAAGTCCCAAACCGGATTATTAACGTTAGTCAAACTACTTTTCAGCATTTTCAAAACCAAACTTTGCGTTACAATTGCTTGGTTAGCATTGTTATTTCCTGTAACTACTGTTGCATCAACACCATCACTTCCAAATTCTCCGACTTGGTATACTTTTCCTCCAACGGTATATTCGAAAGCAACAGCTAAAATCTCATCATTAGCCAAACGCTGCTGTAACGAAATATACCCTAACTGCGGGTTAAATGTATATTCGTTTGTAGTTAATTTTCTAGCATTTTCAAGAACTGAGTAATCAGTACCTTCGTTTACATTGGTATTATTGAATCCAGATTTGGCTGTAACAATTTCTCTAATATTAGAATTCAAATAACTTCCTGCTTTTCCAATAGCTGCAGGATCATATTTGTTATTTGTATTGTCTGTTGGAGAATCTATAGGATTATTGAAAAATCCCGTTGGATCTGTAATAACAACCACTTCATTATCTGGAACACCCGAAACCTGACCTTCTCCTAAATCCTGAAGTGCAATAACGTTTCTTAAGTTATTACTCGTCGTTGTTACTCTATTTTGTTTATTGGTTACCCATACCTCAATCCTTGTAACTTGAACACGGCTGTCAATTAATGGATAATTTCGAAGAGAAGCATCGTATTTATTTCTGAAGTATTGTGACAAGAAGAAGTGTCGGTCATTATCATAATCTAATGCAAATAAATCAAAGTTCTGCACTGTTCCTCCACCTTCTGCGACTATACTTTTGGTTTGAGACTTTTGTTCTGAGAAAACTCCAGTCACAGTTGTTTTACCAAATTGCAGCTGTGCTTTAACCCCAAATAAACTTTGCGCACCACGAATTAAGGTACTATTTAAAGGCATACTCACATTCCCAACCTCTACTTTTTGAACGATATCATCTTCTGAAGGTGTGTAAGCTAGTTTGAATAAATTTTGAAAAGCAAATGTTGATTGTGTGTCGTAGTTTGCGTTTACTTCAAGACGAGTTCCAATTTTTCCCATTAAACTCATACTGATTCTTTGATCGAAATCAAAAGTCAGACTTGATCTATTTCTAGGTGAAAATGACGGATTATCTTGTTTAGTATAACGAAGACCCAAGTCCATTTCTACTGATCCTGTGGGTTTTACATCTATGGTATTACTTCCAAAAATACTTTCGAATAAACTCGAATTGATGTAATATCTTGGCAATAAATCTTTTTTGGCTGCTTCCGCTCCAGCTTTTTTACCATCTATGGCATCCGATTTTTTTCTAAAATAATCTCTTCTGGATTCTTTTAAAACTAAATCTTCATACTCTTTAGGAGTTAAAATTAGTGGATAATTGATAGAAAAACCGTCAACAGAATTGGTGTAGATATAACGATCAGTAATAGGGTCGTATCTGTACGCCGATAGTATACTTGGAGGATCTTCTAACTCGATTTTACCTACTGAAAACTGAGTTTTAGTTGTATCTTGTGTTGCGGGAGTAACCTGTGCGCGCAAAACATTACCGCAGAGTAAGACCAGCAACAAAATACAAATTTTACGCATAGAATTCTTTTATATGAAAATGAATTTATAAGCTTTTTAAAGCCTTTTTGATAATTGTTTCGACAGTAGCTTCAGGATCTTCTTTTACAATCCTTTCCACCACTTTTTCAGAAGCTTTTCGCACAAAACCTAATACTTCTAGAGCAGATAACGCTTCATCTCGGTTTCTATTGTTCTGAACAGCAAAAACTTCATCTATATCGTACAATTTAACAACTTTTTCCTTTAAATCAAGTATAACCCTTTGTGCTGTTTTGTTTCCTATCCCCTTGATAGACTGTATTACACCTACATCTCCAGATGCAATAGCATTTATAATTTGTTTTGGTTCTATTGACGAAAGCATCGTTCTAGCAATACCAGCTCCAATTCCTGATACAGAAATTAGCATTCTAAATATTTCTCTCTCCGATTTTTCAACAAAACCATATAAAGTATGCGCATCTTCTTTAATTTGAAGATGCGTATACAATTTTATATTTTCGGAATTTGGTATTAGGGCAAAAGTATGCAGTGATATATTTACCTGATAACCAACACCTCCACAATCTATTACAACGTCTGTAGGATTCTTTTCTACTAATCTTCCCTGCAAGTGTGCTATCATAAATATAATTAATTAGTATCAAATATAACAAAAATGCCATAAAACTACGACAAATTTGTCCAATCCTCGTAAGAACGTTTATTGCGCTGCTTTATTCTTTTTAATTTCTTTTTCCTGAGCGTCAATAACAGCGATTGCAGCCATATTAACCATTTCTTCTACGCTTGCTCCTAATTGGAAAATATGAACTGGTTTGCCCATACCCATCATGATTGGTCCAATCGAATTCACTTTATATAATTCTTTTAATAATTTGTAAGTGATATTTGCTGACTCTAAGTTAGGGAAAATCAATGTATTTACCTTTTTTCCAGCTAATTTAGAAAATGGGAATTTCTCTTGAAGCATTTCCGGATTTAAAGCAAAATCTGCCTGAATTTCTCCATCAACGATCATTTCTGGATGATTCTTATGCAAGTAAGCAACTGCTTCTCTAACTTTTGAAGCGCTTGGACTGCTTGAAGAACCAAAATTTGAGAAAGAAACCATTGCAATAACTGGTTCAATTCCGAACATTTTTGCAGTTTTTGCAGTCATAGTAGCAATGTTAATCAAATCTTCTGCAGATGGATTGATATTTATTGCTGTATCTGATAAAAACATTGGCCCTCTTGAAGTCAACATCATATTTGCAGTTGCAATTAACGATGCATTTTGCGCTTTTGGAATCAATTGCATCATTGGTTTTACCACTGAAGGATAACTTCTAGAATGTCCTGTAACTAAAGCATCTGCTTCACCTTCGTTAACCATCATTGCTGCAAAATAGTTTCTTTCGCGCATGAATTTCTCTGCGTCTAATTTAGAAACGCCTCTGCGTCCTCTTGTCTCCCAGAATGAATTTGCAAACTTGTTACGTCTTGCTTCTTCTTCATCTGTTTTAGGATCAATGATTTCAAGATCTGCATCAAAACCAAGTTCCGCTTTTAATTCTAAAATCTGTTCTTTGTTTCCTAATAAAATTGGGAATCCGATTCCGTCTTCGTAAACAATCTGAGCTGCTTTTAAAACGTTTAATTGATCTGCTTCAGCAAAAACAATTCTTTTAGGATCTAATTTAGCACGGTTTGTAATCAAACGTACCATTTTGTTATCGTTACCCATACGTTCGCGAAGAACATCTTCATAAGCTGCCCAGTCTGTAATAGGATTTTTTGCCACTCCAGATTCCATTGCCGCTTTTGCAACCGCTGGGGCTACAACAGTAATTAATCTAGGATCGAAAGGTTTAGGAATGATATATTCTTGTCCGAAACCAAGTTTTGTTGCGCCATATGCTACGTTTACTTGCTCTGGAACTGGTTCTTTTGCCAAAATAGCTAAAGCTTTTACAGCCGCCATTTTCATTTCTTCGTTGATCTTAGTCGCTCTTACGTCTAATGCTCCTCTAAAAATATAAGGGAAACCTAAAACATTATTTACTTGATTAGGAAAATCGGAACGTCCTGTCGCCATAATAACGTCTTTTCTCGTTTCTAAAGCTAAATTATAATCGATTTCCGGGTTCGGATTTGCCATTGCAAAAACGATCGGGCTTTTTGCCATTGTTAACAGCATTTCTGGCGAAAGAATATCTCCAGAAGATAATCCGATGAAAACGTCAGCATCTTTTACAGCTTCTGCTAAAGGAATCTGAGGTCCGTCAATTGCATATTTTAATTGTAAATCTGAAAGTGCTGGATTATCTTTAGTTAAAAGTCCTTTACTGTTGTACATTAAAACATTTTCAACTTTTACTCCAAGTAAAACATATAAATCTGTACACGCAATCGCTGCTGATCCTGCTCCAGAAACCACTACTTTTACGTCTTCTGCTTTTTTTCCTGCCAATTCAAGCGCATTGATTAAAGCTGCAGAAGAGATAATTGCTGTTCCGTGCTGATCGTCATGCATTACTGGAATATCCAATTCTTCGATTAATCTTCTTTCGATTTCGAAAGATTCAGGAGCTTTGATATCCTCAAGGTTAATACCTCCAAAAGTTGGAGCAATATTTTTTACAGTCTGAATAAATTCTTCAACATTTTCGGTATCGATTTCGATATCAAAAACATCAATGTCTGAGAAAATTTTAAATAATAGCCCTTTTCCTTCCATTACAGGTTTTCCTGCTTCTGGACCAATATTTCCAAGTCCTAAAACAGCTGTACCGTTTGAAATTACGGCTACTAAATTTCCTTTTGCTGTGTATTTATAAACATCTTCTTTGTTTGCCGCGATTTCTAAACATGGTTCTGCAACTCCTGGCGAATAGGCCAATGATAAATCTCTCTGGGTTGCATATTTTTTTGTGGGAACTACCTGAATTTTTCCTGGAGTTGGCTCTGCGTGATACAGCAGCGCTTCTCTTCTTTTACTCTCTTTGTTCATTATTTTTAGCTTTTATTCTAGCTTACAAAGATATAAGTCTTGTTTTAAAAAGGCATCTTTTTAGCGTTTTCTTTTCCTAAAATCTATTTAGAGAAATAAAAAAAGTCCAATAGAAATTGGACTCCTTTTAAATTTTTATCTTTTTTAGCTATGCTTTATTGAGAAATATAAGAATTCAAATGCTGAATGGTATCTTTCTGAATTTCTATAATTGCCTTCACTACATCACTAATTGAAATAATTCCAACGACAATTCCGTCTTCTAAAACCGGCAGATGTCGTATTCTTTTTTCACTCATAAGTTGCATGCAATCATCAAGATTATCTGAAAGTTTAACTGTAAAAACATTACTTTCCATAATCTCATGAACGAAAGTTTCTTTAGAAGATTTATCCTTTAAAACAATTTTTCGAGCGTAATCTCTTTCCGATAAGATTCCCTTTAAAACGTTATTATCAATAATTAGAATCGCTCCAATATTTTTGTCTCCCATTACTTTTAACGCATCATAAACCGTTAAATTGGAGAAAATAGAATAGACATTTCTTCCTTTTGCTTTAAGTATTTGATCTACAGTCATAATGAAAAATTTTTAGATTTATAAAGTTATAACAAAATCCAACACAATTTGCAACGAAATCGATTTTTTAAAAACTTAACCAATTCATTTTAAATATAATACGCCAAATTTTACATTTTCAAAATTATAGTGTAAAGAATGAATTTGTTTAGAGTTATTTTTTGAAGAAAATTAGATTTTTTAACGTTTACAGATCTGTTCTAGATACCTGTAACCTAGCGGGGTTATTTCACTTTTATAACCATAAAAACAATGCTCCATTGGAGCATAATATTTATAGCAGAAAAATTATGGCAAATCAAAAAAGCTCTATAGGAGGGACATATAGCCTAACAACATTCAAGGGTTGTGTAGTTACCGATATGCTAAAACTTTGCATTCTAGCTTTAGAGCAAGACGCTCTTAAAATTTCTGAAACCAACAAAAGTAAATCTATTAATGTAGACCTCATTTTAGACACAGTTCTTCAATTGATTTCTATGGATGAATTTGAGTTTTTAAGTGAAATGACTATATACTGAATAGAAATTCTAACACCATTATAGAATAAACAGATTAAAAAATCTTAAAATAATTATCAGTAAATAAATTCTTATAGATTACATTTTACAAAACAGCAATAAATTACAGCATCCAAAAAAAGATTTATTCTACTCTAAGAATTTAATATTCCGTTTTAAACCTTCAAATTTTGTTCTCTTGATAGGTGAATTTTTAAAAACAAGTTTAAAAGTTTCTTCAGTGATTTCCATCCAGTCTTTTTTAGTAAAAGAGAGTAAATCTGGATTTGGATTAAATAGAGGCTCCGAATGTGGTTTAGAAAATCGATTCCACGGGCAAACATCTTGGCAGGTATCACAACCAAACATCCATTCATCAAATTTTCCCTTCATTTCATTAGGAAGGTTTTCTTTTAATTCGATAGTGTAATAAGAAATACATTTACTACCGTCAACTATATAAGGGGCTACAATAGCTTGTGTAGGACAAGCATCTATGCAAGCTGTGCAAGTACCACAGTGATCTGTTACCGCATGATCATATTCTAATTCTAAATCAATAATTAGCTCAGCGATGAAGTAAAAAGAACCTACTTTTTGAGTAATTAAATTGCTATTTTTTCCAATCCAGCCAAGTCCGCTTTTGGCAGCCCAAGCTTTATCTAAAACGGGTGCCGAATCGACAAAAGCTCTTCCGGAAACTTCACCAATGTTTTCTTGAATAGAATAAAGAAGCTCCTTCAATTTATCTTTAATTACAAAATGGTAATCTTGTCCGTAAGCATATTTAGAAATCTTAAAACTTTCGTCATTCTGCAATGAATCGGGGTAATAATTAAGCAAAAGAGATACAACACTTTTACCATCATCAACTAACAAAGTTGGATCTAAACGCTTGTCAAAATGGTTTTCCATATAAGCCATTTGACCATTTCGATTGTTATTTAACCAATTTTCAAGACGAGGTGCTTCTTGTTCTAAAAAACCTGCTTTGGATATTCCACAAGAAAGAAAACCAAGTCTTTTCGCTTCATCTTTAATAAATTTCGAATATTTCTCTTTAGAATTTATCATTATCTTTCAGAAAAAATAACTTCAATACCAACAGGTTTTAAGGTAATCAGCGGATTAAACTTCACCGTATTTTCTACTGAAACGATTTTGTATTTTTTAACGATATAAGAAATCGCTAAACACATTTCATAAATAGCAAAACCAGCACCAATACACATTCTTGGTCCAGCTCCAAAGGGATAAAAATATTGCATCGAATGTTTTTTTTGTTCCCCTAAAAAACGATCTGGATTGAATTGATCTGGATTATCCCAATATTTTGGATTTCGATGTAATTCATAAAAAGAAACACCAATTAAAGTATCCTTTTTTATACTAAATTTTCCCAAAACATCATCTTCCACATTTTGCCGATCTGTAATCCAAGCTGGAGGATACATACGCATTGATTCATTCAATACGGCATTTATATAAGTCATTCTTTGGAGTTGCTCTATGACATCATTGCTTTCAGATTCAACTTCAAGAATTTCTTCATATACTTTTTGCTGCACATCTAAATGGCTTCCTAGTAATTGTAATGTAAAAGTCAGCGCATTAGCAGTTGTTTCATGACCAGCAATAAATAAAATTTTTATTTCATCTATTAATTGGTCAACCGACATTCCTTCGTTAGTATCTTCATAACGAGTTTCCAAAAGCATATTAAGCAAATCGTTGACTTCATTTTTTGATGCAACTCGTTCTTCAATAATACTTCGAATGATTGCATTATTTTCTTCAGCCAATAAAAGATGCTTTTTTACCTGGCCGCTAATAGCAAACCACCATCCTTTATGTGGAAGTCGAATTTCTTTAATTAGGAAATTTTGAACTGTTTCAATAATATATTTTATCCGATTCAGCTTTTCTTCTGCTATAGAAAATTGAAATAATGACTTAGCAACAACATTAAAAGCCAGTTCACTCATTAAAGGAAAAAGATCTACTACGCTATTTTCCTCAATTCTTTCTAACTCAGAAATGATTGTCGTCTTCATATTGTCAACCAGCTGATTCATCTTTTGCTTATGAAATGCTGGCTGAATAAGTCTACGCTG
Source organism: Flavobacterium sp. SH_e (assembly GCF_025717045.1). GTDB lineage: Bacteria > Bacteroidota > Bacteroidia > Flavobacteriales > Flavobacteriaceae > Flavobacterium. The sequence goes on along the minus strand of NZ_JAOVZN010000006.1, from coordinate 969,855 downwards.
CTTTAACCAATATTCTCCATCAACAGTTAATAGTCCTTTACCCAAATATTTAGATAAGTAAACAGACTGAAATTTGGATTTATAATAGTTCCTATGATTTTTTTGCAATATATATTGAGCTACATCATTATCTCTAGATAAAATAATGTGTCGTGATTTTCCAATTCTTATAGAAAATGAATCTCCAAAACGTTCAAAATATTTTTTATGATAAGGTATAGGATTTTTACGAACTCCTTCGGCATCAACAAAAAATCTTAAAATAGAAAGTTTTGGCGGATAATTATATTTTTTACTTATAGACATTTCTATTAGTATTAAAATAACTCTCCTTGATTGTTTGTATTAACTTTTCCGAGATGTTTATAAGCCTTATCTGTAACCTCTCTTCCTCGAGGCGTTCTCATTATAAATCCTTCTTGAATTAAAAAAGGTTCGTACACTTCTTCAATAGTTTCACTGCTTTCGCTAACCGCCGTCGCTAAAGTTGAAAGTCCCACCGGCCCTCCTTTAAACTTATTGATAATCGTAAGTAGTATTTTATTATCCATTTCATCCAAACCGTGAGCATCTACATTAAGTGCTTTTAAGGCATATCTAGAAATTTCTATATCAATTCTTCCGTTCCCTTTTATCTGCGCAAAATCACGAACTCTCCTTAATAAAGCATTTGCGATACGGGGAGTTCCACGGCTTCTTCCTGCAATTTCAATAGCAGCCTCTAGATCAATAGGCATTTTTAATATAGAAGCACTTCTTTCAACAATAGTGGTTAAAAGTTCAGTAGTATAATATTGTAATCTAGAAGATATTCCAAAACGTGCACGCATTGGAGCAGTCAATAATCCTGATCGTGTTGTTGCTCCAATCAAAGTAAAAGGATTTAAATTGATTTGAACCGTTCTTGCATTTGGCCCCGATTCAATCATAATATCAATCTTGAAATCCTCCATTGCAGAATACAAGTATTCTTCAACAACAGGACTAAGTCTATGAATCTCATCAATGAACAAAACATCTCTTTCGTCTAAATTTGTCAGCAGACCAGCCAAATCACCTGGTTTATCCAATACTGGACCAGAAGTAATTTTAATACCAACTTGCAACTCATTAGCTAAGATATTTGCCAAAGTAGTTTTTCCTAGACCTGGAGGACCATGAAAAAGGGCATGGTCGAGCGCTTCTCCACGCTGGTTGGCAGCGGCAACAAAGACTTTCAAATTTTCCAAAACTTGATCTTGTCCAGCAAAATCATCAAATGACAGCGGACGCAATCTTTTTTCAAGATCTAACTCTTCTGAGTTATATCCTTTAGTATTAGGATCTAGATTTTCATTCATCCCACAAAGATATATAAACTAATCAGTTTCTAAAATAGTTAAACTGAACGATTAAAACTTTAACTAAACAAAAAAGGCTGTCATTTCTGACAGCCTTTGATTATTTTTAGTGGTGTAAAACTTCTTCACCTTCTTTCATTGGTACATTTTGAGGAACAAAATCTACATCGTGATTAGGGTTACTATAGTCATACGGCCAACGGTATACGTGAGGAATTTCTCCTGGCCAGTTTCCGTGAATATGCTCAACTGGCGTAGTCCACTCTAAAGTAGTAGATTTCCATGGGTTTTGAACTGCTTTCTTACCGTAGAAAATACTGCTAAAGAAGTTGTATAAGAATACTAATTGGAACGCACCTCCTACAAGAGCAAATGTTGTAATTAAAACATTCACATTTTGTAAATCATCAAATAATGGGAAGTTTGTATTAGTATAATAACGTCTTGGTAAACCAGCTAACCCGATAAAGTGCATTGGGAAGAAAACTCCATAAGCACACACTGCAGTTACCCAGAAGTGGATGTAACCTAAGTTTTTGTTTAACATTCTTCCGTACATTTTAGGGAACCAGTGGTAAATACCAGCAAACATTCCGTAAAGTGCAGAGATACCCATTACTAAGTGAAAGTGAGCAATTACGAAGTAAGTATCGTGAACGTTAATATCTAATGTACTGTCTCCTAAAATGATTCCTGTTAAACCTCCAGTGATGAAAGTAGAAACCATTCCGATAGAGAATAACATCGCTGGGTTGAATTGTAAGTTACCTTTCCATAAAGTTGTAATCCAGTTAAATGCTTTTACAGCAGAAGGGATTGCAATCAATAAAGTTGTGAAAGTAAATACAGATCCTAAGAAAGGATTCATACCTGAAATAAACATGTGGTGACCCCAAACGATAGTTGATAAGAATGCAATTGCAAGAACTGACATAATCATCGCTCTGTAACCAAAAATTGGTTTACGAGCATTTGTAGCCATAATTTCTGAAACAAGACCCATCGCTGGTAAGATTACGATGTAAACCTCAGGGTGACCTAAGAACCAGAATAAGTGCTCAAACAATACTGGAGAACCTCCTTGGTAGTGTAAAACCTCTCCAGCAATATAGATATCAGATAAGAAGAATGAAGTACCAAAACTTCTATCGAAAATCAATAATAAAGCTGCAGATAATAAAACTGGGAATGAAATAACACCAATAATAGCTGTTACGAAAAATGTCCAGATTGTAAGAGGAAGTCTAGTCATAGACATTCCTTTAGTTCTTAAGTTAAGTACAGTAACAATGTAATTTAAAGATCCCATCAATGAAGATGCGATGAAAATAGCCATAGATACTAACCATAATGTCATACCTGTTCCAGATCCAGGAATTGCTTGAGGCAATGCGCTTAATGGAGGGTAGATTGTCCATCCTGCAGAAGCTGGTCCAGCTTCAACAAATAAAGAACATAACATTACTACTGCTGATAAGAAAAACAACCAGTATGAAATCATATTCATAAATCCAGATGCCATATCTCTTGCTCCAATTTGAAGTGGAATCAATAAGTTACTGAATGTTCCACTCAAACCTGCCGTCAGTACAAAGAATACCATGATGGTACCGTGAATTGTAACTAAAGCCAGATAAATATCATTTGCCATTACACCATCAGGTGCAAATTTATCTCCTAATAAAACATTAAATATTTTGAAAGACTCTTCTGGCCACGCTAACTGCATTCTAAAAAGCAAGGACATTGCAATCCCAATTACTCCCATAACAATACCAGTAATCAAGTATTGTTTAGCAATCATTTTGTGATCAATACTAAAAATATATTTAGTAATGAACGTGTCTTTATGATGATGTTCGTGCTCGTGATCGTGTCCGTGATCGTGACCGTGCGCTTCTGCTGACATATATTTGTACTTTAAATTTTCTTAATAATATTATTTCATCGCAACTTTAGCTACAGCAGCTTTAACTGTATCGACAACTGTTTTAACAGTGTCAATTACTTTTGCAGCAGTATCTGTAGTTGGTGCAGCTCCTTCAGCTGGTTTCTCAGCAGCAGCTGCCGCTTTAATATCTTGAGCTAAAGTAGTTTTCTCACTTAACCATTTTTTGTAATCCTCTGGAGAATCAACTACAACTTTCATTTGCATGTTGTAGTGAGAAGCTCCACAAATTTTATTACATAATAATAAATAATCAAATGTGTAAGGATCTAAAGCTGTACCACCTTTTGCAACTAATTCAGCGCTTTTTTCAGCTCTAAGTTTGTTGATGTGTGCTACTTTTTCAACCATAAATGGTAACTCTCTATATTCTGCAGTAGTATAAGTAGGAACGAAAGCAAATTCAGTAACCATACCTGGAACACAGTTCATTTGTGCTCTAAAGTGAGGGAAGTAAGCTGAGTGCAATACATCCTGAGAACGCATTTTAAAGTGAACTTTTTTACCTTTAGGGATGTGTAATTCTGAAACTACAATATCATCTTGAGCATTGGGATCAGACATGTCAACTCCTAATGTATTAACGCCTTCAATTAAACGAACGTTAGCTTTACCTAAAACATTGTCTTGTCCAGCATATCTAGCTGTCCATTTAAATTGTTGAGCGTATAATTCGATTTCGATTACATCTTCATCTTTATCAACAAACATAATGTTATTCCAAGCATATAATCCGTAAAGGATCAAACAAGCTAAAACAACCGATGGAATAATACTCCAGATTGCTTCTAGTTTATTACTATCAGCAAAGAATAATGCTTTTCTATCCTTGTTTCCTCTATTTTTAAAAGAAAACCAGTAAAGCAAGCCTTGCGTAATAACTTGAACTGTAAAGATTAAAACCCAAGTAATATTCATTAAATTATCTACTAAACCACCGTGCTCAGAAGCAGGAGTATGAAGTACCAAATTACCCCATTTTAGTAAACCATAAATCGTAAATATATATATGAAAGCTAAAAAGCCAAACATAATATATCCCTGTACGTTATTGTCATTATCTGATGCAACCTGAGAATCATCAGAAGACGACCCCACCTGAGTAAGATCAAATATCTTCGTCAATTGCCATAATGCAACCGCTAATAAAACTAAAACTATAATTACCAACAAACTTGTCATCTGTTTACTTCTTTAAATATTAATAATGAAAATGTTTACTTTCTTCGATGAAAGGATTTCTTTTTGCAAGCAAAGGAGATTTAGTTAATGCAGTAAATACAACAAATATAAATAAACCTAAGAAGAAAAGAATCGATGCAATTTCAGGAACTCCAATAAACCATTTGTCTCCTACTGTACCAGGCATAATCATATTAAAGAAATCAACATAATGACCTAATAATATCACAATACCTGCCATTACAACAACCCAGTTAAGACGTTTGAAGTCAGTATTGATTAATATTAATAATGGGAAAACAAAGTTCATAACAACCGCTCCAAAGAAAGGAAGGTTATATAATTGAATTCTTGTTACAAAATAAGTTACCTCTTCCGGAATGTTAGCGTACCAAATCAACATGAATTGAGAGAACCATAAATAAGTCCAGAATACACTAATACCAAACATGAACTTAGCTAAATCATGGATATGACTTGTATTTACATACTCTAAATATCCTTTTGATTTTAAATAAATTGTTACTAATGCAATAGTTGTAATACCGCTTACAAAGAAAGAAGCAAATACATACCAAGCAAACAATGTACTAAACCAGTGTGGGTCAAATGACATAATCCAATCCCAAGCCATGATAGACTCAGATACAATGAAGAATACTAAGAATCCTGCAGAAGCTTTGAAGTTCTTTTTGTAGTAAAGATCATCATTTGCTTCATCTTGTGCTAAACAGTTTTTTCTTGAAAAGTGACGGTATAAATTCCATCCTAACAAAAAGATAGCTGCTCTTACAATCCAGAAAGGAAAGTTCAAATAACCAGATTTTCCAGCAATAATAGCATCATAATTAGCGTTTTTAGGATCAGTTACACCTTCACCTAACCAAACAAAGATATGGTTGAAGTGTAATCCGCATAAAACTAAGATGATAAAGAAGATAACAGAACCAGCCGGTAAATAAGCTGTGATACCTTGCATAACTCTAAACAAAACTGGAGACCAACCTGCTTGAGCAACTTGTTGGATAGCATAGAAAGCTAAAACTCCCATTGAAAGCAGTAAAAAGAAAATACAAGCTACATATACAGCAGACCAAGGCTTATTTTGCAATTGGTGTAATACGTGCTCTAAATGTTTTTCGTGCTCATTTGCACCAGAAACTTCAGCATTTGCAGCTCCTTTGTGAGCGTCATGAGTAGCTTCAGCAGCTTCATGATGACCTGCTTCTTTGTGAGATGCCTCCGCTTTTTCTTCATGTGCAGCACCATGTGAACCATGTTCCTCTGCAGCTAGTATTTTTTCAACTTCTTGAATATCTTTTGGTGCACTTAAAAAACCATACCCAATTCCTAATAAACCAACGGCCATTAAGATGATAGAAAAAGTTTTTAATTTACTTGAAAATGTATACATATCTATTACGATCAGTTTGTTCAACAATTATAATTGGCTTTTTAGTTTCAGAACATAGTCAGCAACTAACCAACGTTCGTGAGCACTTAATTGATTTGCATGTGAACCCATTGCATTTAAACCATAAGTCTCAACATGAAAAATACTTCCTTCAGTGATCTCTCTGTCTTTATAGCTAGGTACTCCAAGAAATTTTTCTCTTTCAACCAATTTACCTTTACCGTTACCAGCAGCACCATGGCAGCTAATACAGTAAATTTCGAAAAGTTCTTTCCCTTTACCAGAGTTTTTCTCTTCTTCTGTCAATGGTGATTTTAAATTAGCTTTTGCTAATTCATAACCAGCCGTTGAGTTTTCATATTCATAAGGTTCAAAACCTCTATTGATAGTTCCTGCAACAGGAAGCTGTCCTTCCTTTCCTCCCTTAAATATTTTTGCTTCTGAATATGGCTCGTAAGCAACAGACTCATACATATTTGGGAAATACTGATAGTTCGGTGCCGAATTATTGTGGCAAGATGAAACTAAAATAGTTATACCAACTAAAAGTGTTATTTTATATATCCTTTTCATAGCTACAATTAATTCTTTTCTATTACTTTAACTTCAACAGCTCCAGTTCCTTCGAAGAAAGAAACCAATTCAGCTTCGTTATCATTTACAGCAACCTCCATTAAAAAGTGGTCATCAGTTGTTCTTACATCTGGGTTTTCAGCTTCTTTAAAAGGCCATAATCTACTTCTCATATAGAAAGTGATTACCATTAAGTGAGCTGCAAAAAATACAGTCATCTCAAACATAATTGGCACAAAAGATGGCATATTTTGGATGAAACTAAAACTTGGTTTACCTCCTATATCCTGTGGCCAGTCATGAATCATGATGTACCCCATCATAGTTGTTGCAACAGAAATACCAACACATCCATATAAAAAAGCACATATTGCTAATCTTGTTGGTGCTAATCCCATGGCTTTATCCAATCCGTGAACTGGGAATGGAGTAAAAACCTCTTCAATATGATGATGAGCAGCTCTAGTTTTCTTTACTGCATTCATCAAAACGTCATCGTCATTATAAATGGCGTATATAACTTTATTACTCATGATGTGAATCTTTACTGTTTGCTCTTTCTCTAATATAATTATCTCCTGTTCCTTTCAAAATTGTTTTAACCTCTGCCTGAGCAATTACAGGGAATGTTCTAGAGTATAATAAAAACAATACAAAGAAGAAACCAATCGTTCCAATGAAAATTCCAATATCAACAAATGTTGGTGAGAACATTGTCCAAGAAGATGGAAGGTAATCTCTATGTAAAGAAGTAACAATAATTACAAATCTTTCAAACCACATACCGATGTTTACTACAATCGAAATGATGAATGAGAACATGATACTTGTTCTTAATTTTTTGAACCACATGAACTGAGGAGAGAACACGTTACATGTCATCATTGACCAATATGCCCACCAGTAAGGTCCAGTAGCTCTGTTTAAGAATGCATATTGCTCGTATTCTACACCTGAATACCAAGCTACGAATAACTCAGTGATATAAGCCACACCAACGATAGATCCAGTAATCATGATAATGATGTTCATTAACTCGATATGCTGTAATGTGATGTATGCTTCAAGGTTAGATACTTTTCTCATAACGATAAGCAATGTGTTTACCATCGCGAATCCAGAGAAAACCGCTCCAGCAACGAAGTATGGAGGGAAAATTGTTGTATGCCATCCAGGAATTACAGAAGTAGCAAAGTCCATAGATACAATTGTATGTACAGAAAGTACAAGTGGAGTAGCTAAACCAGCTAATACTAAAGATACCTCTTCAAAACGTTGCCAGTCTTTTGCTCTACCGCTCCATCCAAAACTTAAGATAGAATAAACTCTTTTATTAAAAGGAGTAATTGCTCTATCACGAAGCATTGCAAAGTCAGGTAACAAACCAGTCCACCAGAAAACTAATGATACTGAAAGATACGTTGAAATCGCGAATACGTCCCAAAGTAAAGGTGAGTTAAAGTTTACCCATAAAGATCCAAATTGGTTTGGAATAGGTAATACCCAGTATGCTAACCATGGACGTCCCATGTGAATGATTGGAAATAAACCTGCTTGTACTACAGAGAAGATAGTCATAGCTTCTGCAGAACGGTTAATGGCCATTCTCCAACGTTGACGGAAAAGTAATAATACCGCAGAAATTAATGTTCCGGCGTGACCAATACCAACCCACCAAACGAAGTTAGTAATATCCCAAGCCCAGCCAACTGTTTTATTTAATCCCCATGTTCCGATACCGGTAGATACGGTGTAAATTATACAACCTAACCCCCAAAGGAAGGCTATTAATGCGATTGAAAATACAATCCACCATTGCTTGTTTGCAGGCCCCTCAACAGGTGCAGCTACATCTACAGTTACATCGTGATAAGATTTATCACCTATAACTAAAGGTTTTCTAATGGGTGCTTCGTAGTGAGACGACATAATCCTTTATATTGTTTCTTAATTAATAATTTTACTAAGTATTTCTAACTTTAACATGGTAAACCACATTAGGTTTTGTACCTACATGCTCTAATAAGTGGTATGATCTTTCGTCAGCAGCTAATTTAGCAACTTTACTTTCTTTATCATTTACATCACCAAATATCATCGCTCCTGAAGAACAAGCACTAGAACAAGCTGTTTGGAATTCACCATCTCTAACTGGACGGCCTTCGTTTTTAGCTTTTAATTTAGTCGCTTGTGTCATTTGGATACACATAGAACATTTCTCCATAACACCACGAGAACGTACGTTAACGTCTGGATTAAGAACCATACGTCCTAAATCATCGTTCATATGATAATCGAACTCGCTGTTTTTGTTGTATAAGAACCAGTTAAAACGACGTACTTTATATGGACAGTTGTTTGCACAGTAACGAGTACCAACACATCTGTTGTAAGCCATATGGTTTTGTCCCTCACGACCGTGAGAAGTTGCAGCAACAGGACAAACTGTTTCACAAGGTGCGTGGTTACAGTGTTGACACATTACAGGTTGGAAAGCAACTTGAGGATTATCTCCTGCTTTTTCCATTTCATTAAATGTAGATAATGAACTAGATAAACCAGCAATTCCCTCTTTTCTTTCATTATCACCTTCAAAAGTACTTTCAGAAGAATAGTATCTATCGATACGTAACCAGTGCATATCACGGCTTCTTCTTACCTCTGCTTTACCTACAACAGGAACGTTGTTCTCAGCGTGACAAGCGATAACGCAAGCTCCACATCCAGTACAAGTATTTAAGTCAATTGAAAGATTGAAGTGGTGACCAGTTGTACGATCAAATGATTCCCATAAATCTACAGTAGTAGCCTCAACCTCTTGGTGATCTAAAGATACCATTGGTTTTTCATTCCAATGTTCAGCATCTTTAGTATTGAATATTTCTAAAGTAGTTTCTTTAATAATATCTCCTCTACCCATTAAAGTTTTCTGACCTTGAACACAAGCAAACTCGTGTACTCCTCCAGCTTTTGCTATAGATACAGATTGAACATTATTGAAACCTTTATATAAAGCGTAAGCATTTAAACCTACTTGCATTTCTTCTTTTAGAGCTGCTTTACGTCCATATCCAAGAGCTAGACCGATAGTACCAACTGCTTGACCTGGTTGAACGATAACTGGAACATTTTCTAATTTTGCTCCGTCAACAGTAATAGTAGCATAACTACCATTTAAGCCTCCGTTTGCAACAATCTCGTTAGTCAAACCAAATTTTTTAGCATCCGCATTAGAAACTGTTACATAGTTATCCCAAGAAACTCTTGTGATTGGATCTGGAAACTCTTGCAACCATGGGTTGTTAGCGTGTTGCCCATCTCCTAATCCTGTTTTAGTATATAATACTAATTCAAAATCACCAGCAGATTTAGATCTTGCAACTGCGTTTGCAGCAGTAGCAGCATCAATAGCTGCTCCTGATAATGCTGAAGCTCCTAAAACAGCTACACCATCGTGTAATACTTTATTCCAAGAAGCACCTGCAGTGTAAGCTCCAGAATTTGCTTTTAAATAGTCATAATAAGTACCTGCAGTACCGTTTACTGACAATAAAACATCTTGAAATTGTTTTGTATTGAAAATAGGACGAATTGTAGGCTGAGTTAAGCTATAAGTTCCGCTTGTAAGCTCAAGATCTCCCCAAGACTCTAAATAGTGAGGAGCTGGCGCAGCAATTGAAACAATTGATGCAGTCTCATCTTCTTTTAATGAAAATGCAACTGATGTTTTAACTTTTTTCAATCCAGATACAAAAGAAGCTGAATCAGCTAAAGTATAAACTGGGTTCACTCCACTCATAATTAAAGTATGAACACTTCCTGCATTCAAATCTTTAATTAATTGTGCAACTGCAGCATTAGAACCTTTTCTAATTTGTCTTGCTCCAGCAGTACTAAAAGCTTCACTAGCCAATACTTGATTGATAGCCAAAACTAATAATTGAGCATTTTTATCTTCAATTCCAGATACTAAAACTCCTTTTGAACCAGCAGCTTTAAGCTGTTGAGCAGCCTTTACTACTTCAGTTTTAAAGTTTCCTTCTAAAGTTACAGGAACAGAAGCACCTACAACAATATTATAAATTTGAACTAAAGCTTGCTTTTGAGCAGCTACAGTCATTGGAACACGCTTATCAGCAGCAGCTCCAGATAATGTCATGTTTGATTCAAACTGAAAGTGACGAGACATTTTTCCGTTTTGAGGAATACGTCCTTGTGCATATCCAGCATCATATCCTCCGCCTTGCCAGTCTCCTAAGAAATCAGCACCAACAGAAACAATTAAAGAAGCTTTTGAAAAATCGTAATCAACTAAAGCTCTTTGACCATAAACAGCTTCAAAAGCATCTAAAGCTTCAGATGAAGAAACTGCATCATATACAACGTGCTTAGCGTTTGGATTTTTTGCAATAAACTCACCAATTAATTTTTCTGTAGATGGACTTGCCAAAGTATTAGTTAATAATACTACTTGACCACCTTTAGCTTTAGCATCTGCTAAACTTGATTTGATTTTCAAATCAACAGCTGACCAAGAAGAATTTTGACCGTCTACTTTTGGCTCTTTCAAACGAGCGCTATCATACAGACCTAAGATAGACGCATGAATTCTAGCATTCGCAGAAAATTTAGCTCCAGCAATTGTATTGTTTTCAATTTTAATTGGACGACCTTCACGAGTTTTCACCAAAAGATTAGCAAAATCAAATCCATCAAAAACTGTAGTTGCATAATAATCTGCAACACCAGGAATGATTTGCTCTGGCTGTAATACATAAGGGATAGACTTGTGAACAGGACCTTCGCAAGCAGCTAATGTTACAGCCGCTGTACTAAACCCTACGTACTTTAAAAAGTCACGACGTGAAGTCCCTGATGTAGATAAAGCCTCAGCATTACCTAAAAACTCATCAGTTGGAATTTCTTCAACAAATTCGTTATTTCTAAGCGCCTCAACAATAGAGCTATTTTCTAGCTCCTCAACACTTTTCCAGTATTTTTTGTTTGATGACATTGTATATATATATTAAAATCTTAATAAATCGATTAATAGTGGCATTTACCACACTCTAAACCTCCCATTTGCGCTGCAGTTAATTTCTCTACACCGTATTTTTTAGAAAGTTCAGCATGAATTTTGTCATAGTAAGCATTACCTTCCATCTTAACATCAGTTTTTCTATGGCAATCAACACACCATCCCATTGTTAATTTAGAATATTGCTTCATGATTTCAAATTCTTGTACTGGCCCGTGACAAGTTTGACATTCAATACCAGCAACAGAAACGTGTTGAGAGTGGTTGAAGTAAACAAAGTCAGGCAAGTTGTGAATACGAACCCATTTTACAGGCTGTGTTTTTCCAGTATAAGCTTGTTTAGTCTTATCCCATCCAACAGCATCATATAATTTTTGGATTTGAGCATCGTAGAACGCTTTGCTGTACTCAGGAGTCGCAGTTGTTTCAGCAACTTCAGAAATGTTTTTATGGCAGTTCATACAAACATTCAATGAAGGAATACCAGCCGTTTTACTTACACGAGCAGCAGAGTGGCAATATTTACAATTTATTTCGTTATCACCAGCATGAATTTTATGAGAGTAGTGAATTGGCTGAATTGGTTCATAATTCTGATCTACACCTACTTGCATTAAGTAGCCGTAAACAAAATAACCACTTGCCAAAAGCAAGAAGATTGCAGTTACTAAAACCAAGAATTGGTTTTTAGCGAAAGCTTTCCAGATTGGAAGTCTTGCCTCTTTTGGAGCAACCTCAATACCGTTTTTATTTGCAACTTTAGTTAATACTTTGTTCACCATGAACAACATCACAACTAAAATAGCCATAACAAGAGCAAGAGCTCCTAAAATAATGTTATTTGAAATAGCGCCGTCCTGAACATTTGTTCCAGGAGGAGTTGCAGCACCTCCTGTAGCCGCAGCTGGTTCAGCCTTAGGTTCAGAAGTATAAGCTATAATATTATCAATATCTCCTTCAGACAATTGAGGAAACGAAGTCATAACAGCTTTGTTATTTTCCTCAAAAAGTTTAACAGCAACAGCATCACCTGACTTAATCATGTCAGAACTGTTATGCACCCACTTGTAAATCCAAGCCATATCATGCTTAGAAGCAACTCCCCTTAAAGCAGGACCAGTTGATTTAGCATCTAATTTGTGACATGCAGCGCAATTTGCATTAAAAAGTTCTTTCCCTTTTACTGGATCACCGCCTCCTGCAGCTGGAGCAGCCGCCTCAGGCGCCGCCGGAGCAGCAGCATCTTGAGCAAATGAAGTTAGGGAGAAAATTAACGTTAGCGATAAGCCAAGCAGTAATTTTCTTGAGATCGAATTATGGTTACCCACCTTTTTCATATAGTATAAATAATTGTCTACTAATTTTTGGTATGATTTTTTCTGTACTAAATCCAGCAAAAACCTATACCCTCTTTTAAAACTTGCACAAAAATACGACTTATGAGCTATTCTCAAAACCTTAAAATAGTCTTAATTATCAATTTATATCAATTCTAAATAATATTAAAATTTTACACTCAAACTTTAAATAGTATTTTTGCATAAAAACCATCACATTATGAGAATTTTAAGTCCTTCAAAAAACCTTTTCTTAACAATTACAACGATTGCTTTCGCGCACAATATTAACGCTCAGGACCAAAATTTAACATTGAATCAAGACCCTAAATTTGAGCAATTGCTAAATGAAAAGCGCAAAATTAACACGTCAATAAATACAAACGATACTTATAGAATTCAAATCTTTAGTGGCAAAAGCGACGAGGCTAAAAAAACGCTATCGGATTTTAAAAGAGAAAATTCAGACATTGACGGAACAATTATTTTTAGCACACCAAACTACAAGGTAATTGTCGGGAATTTCAAAACAAGAATTGAAGCCGAAAGAAACTTAGCTGAAATTAAAAAAAGATATAAAACAGTCTTTTTACTTAAACCTGGAAAATAATTTATTTCAAATAAAAAAGCGAGATTTTCATCTCGCTTTTTTATTCTTTTTTAAAGCCTAAATACTTCTTTATTTCTAAACAAACCGATAACATTTAGCTCACTTTACCACTTTAATACCACTAGCCAAAAAACGAATTTCTTCTTTAGGAGCTTTAATAGCGTCTATTTCTGTTTTGTTTTTCTTAGCATCTCTTGCATAATGCTTTAGTTCTTCAACAGAAGTAATTTTTCTTTCTACACTTCCTTCTAAAACTACATTTTTACCTTTTAATGCAGTTGGCACAAAAAAGGCATAATCTTTCATTTTAACAAAGAAAGATGCTCCATCTTCCGTTTTAACACTCACCCAGCACCCTCTTTTTGGACAAACATCAGTCACTTCACCTTTTACTGCAACTTTTTCTATTTTATTTACAATTTTTAAATCTTTTTCTAATGTTCCAACCGAAATCGCTTTACCAACTGTAATATTCGAGACATCTTCTCCATAATAATCCCCAACCAATGCATTGCCAGTCGGCGGAACTACTTTCTCTGCCGCCTCTTGAGCAAAAGAAAAAACAGAAAAACACATAAATAAAATCACTAAATAAAATCTATTTTTCATATTTCTTTATTTTTTATTCAACATCTTAAATTTAAACAAACTAAAATACAATATTTATCCTAAATCTTTTTCGCCCTGATTAATTTCAAACTAAAATTTTACCAATAAAAAAGTCCCAATTTGCATTGGGACTTTAAATATATTAATTGAATCTTATTTCAATTTCTTTTTGATTGCTACTTCATGGTAAGATTCAATAACATCATTAATTTCGATATCATTAAATCCTTTTATCTGGATACCACAATCATAACCTTTAGTTACTTCTTTTACATCATCTTTGAAACGTTTTAAAGCAACTAATTCGCCTGTATGAACTACAACTCCATCTCTAATAACTCTAATTTTAGCAGCTCTCAAGATTTTACCATCAGTTACCATACAACCAGCAATTGATCCGACTTTAGAAATTTTGAAAATCTCACGGATTTCTGCTGTTCCTAAAACTTCTTCTTTCATTTCTGGAGCCAACATCCCTTCCATCGCATCTTTTAAGTCATCGATAGCCGCATAGATAATAGAATAGTAACGGATATCAATTTCTTCCTTATCAGCAAGCTGTCTCGCATTTCCTGCAGGACGAACGTTAAATCCGATAATAATTGCATCAGACGCCGAAGCCAAGTTAACATCAGTTTCTGTAATCGCACCAACACCTTTATGAATAATATTGATTTGAACTTCTTCTGTAGAAAGTTTAGAGAACGAATCTGATAACGCTTCAACAGAACCATCCACGTCTCCTTTAAGGATGACATTCAACTCTTTAAACTGACCAAGAGCAATACGACGTCCAATTTCATCAAGCGTAATATGTCTTTGAGTACGTACAGATTGTTCACGCATTAATTGAGAGCGTTTAGATGCAATTTGTTTTGCTTCTTTTTCATCTTCAAAAACGTTAAACTTATCACCCGCAGTTGCAGCTCCATCCAGACCTAAAACAGATACCGGAGTTGAAGGACCAGCACTTAATACTGTATGCCCTCTTTCATCATGCATCGCTTTAACTTTTCCATGATGTTTACCAGCAAGCATATAATCTCCAATTTTCAAAGTCCCTTGTTGCACTAAAATTGTAGAAACATATCCTTTTCCTTTATCTAAATAAGCCTCAACAACAGTTCCTTGAGCAGCTTTATTTGGATTTGCTTTTAGATCCAAGATCTCAGCTTCTAATAAAACTTTCTCTAATAACTCTTTAACCCCTGTTCCGACTTTTGCAGAAATATCATGTGACTGAATTTTTCCACCCCAATCTTCAACAAGTAAATTCATACCAGCCAAACGCTCTTTAATTTTATCAACATTAGCATTTGGCTTATCAATTTTATTGATTGCAAATATAATTGGTACTCCCGCAGCCTGTGCGTGAGAAATTGCCTCTTTTGTTTGTGGCATGATGTCATCATCCGCCGCTACTACGATAATAGCAATATCTGTAACTTGTGCTCCACGTGCACGCATCGCGGTAAACGCCTCGTGTCCAGGAGTATCTAAGAATGCTATTTTTTGACCATTATCTAAAGTAACTCCGTACGCCCCAATGTGCTGCGTAATACCTCCTGACTCACCAGCAATAACATTTTCTTTACGGATATAATCCAATAAAGATGTTTTACCGTGGTCAACGTGACCCATTACTGTCACAATTGGCGCTCTTGTTACTAAATCTTCTTCTTTATCTTCTACAACTTCTATTGCTTCTTCAATATCTACTGTAATGAATTCAACATCATAACCAAATTCATCTGCTACAATAGTTAATGTTTCAGCATCTAGACGCTGGTTCATGGTTACCATGATACCAAGAGACATACAAGTTCCAATTACTTTAGTAATCGGCACATCCATCATGATTGCAATTTCACCTACAGTAACGAACTCTGTAACTTTAATAGTTTTACTTCCTTCGTCTAGAGCTCTTTGCTCATCATCAGATTTCTGACGGTGTGTTTCTCTTTTATCTCTTCTATATTTAGCCGCTTTAGATTTTCCTCCTTTACCTTGAAGTTTTTCAAGAGTTTCTCTAATTTGGTTTTTTACTTCTTCTTCTGTTGGCTCAACTTTAGCCACAATTGCAGGACGGTTTCCTTTTACGAAACCTGGTCTTTGGCTTCTGTTAGCATTAAAGCCTCCGCCATTGTTACCTTGAGCAGGTTTATTATTTGGATTTGGTGTTCCAGGCGCATTTCCTGTTGCAGGTTTTGGCGTACCAGGCGTACCTGGTTTAGGGCCAATTCTTTTACGCTTATTTTTATTTGCGTTATTATTACCAACTCCAGGAGCTCCAGGTTTATTCTGAGCCACTTTTGGATCTTCTTTCTTTTTCTTGGGCTTATTAAATTGAGACAAATCAATTGTTTGCCCAGTAAGAGTTGTCCCAGTAAGCTTTTGATATTGAGTAGTAATAGTTTCCTCTGAAGTTGTTGGATCAGTAGACACGATTGGCTCCTGCGCAACTTTAGAAGATTCTGCTTTAACTTCTTTTTTCTCAGTAATAATAGGTTCTTCTTTTTTTGTTTCAACAACTGGAGTCGAAACAACTGGTTCAGATTTTACTGTTTCATTTTGAACAGGTTTTTCTGGCTGTATAGGTGCAGCAACCGCTTTAGGCTCTTCAACCTTCGCCGGTTCCTCAGAAGGAGTAATTGCAGGTTTTTTTGGATTCAGGTCGATTTTACCTACTTGTACAGGCCCCGAAACAACCGCTCTTGCTTTGATTATTTCTTGTTGTTTTTGACGCTCCTCTTCTTGTCTGCGTTTGTCCTCAATTTCTTTCTCACGCTCTACACGTAACGCTTCTTTTTCTTTTCTTTTTTCTTCTCCAACCTCTTTAGAAGCCTCCTTATTCCCCTTATCGCCCGCAAATTGGCTTTGAAGGATATTAAATTCACTGTCAGAAATTTTTGCATTAGGATTAGCATCAATAGCAATTCCTTTATCTTTTAGATAATCTACAGCTCTTTCTAACGAAATATTTAATTCCCTTAAAACCTTGTTTATTCTTATTACTCTCTCTTCAGACATATAACCTTTTTATTATTACCTTTTTCGTTGTGTTGTTAGAGCAGATATTCAGCTATTTACTAGCTATCAAACTCTTCTTTTAGTATTTTCATAACGTCTAGAATAGTTTCCTCTTCTAAATCTGTTCTTCTTACTAAATCTTCTACGTCGTGTTTCAAGATACTTTTTGCAGTATCCAAACCTATTTTTGCAAATTCTTCAATTACCCACTCTTCGATTTCATCTGAGAACTCTGTTAATTCAACATCGTCTTCATCTGCAACTGTTCCAGCGACATCACCTTCACGAATAACATCTAATTCATAACCCGTCAATTGACCTGCTAATTTAATGTTGTGACCGCCTCTACCAATTGCTTTAGAAACTTCTTCTAATTTCAAGAAAACTTCAGCTCTTTTGTTTTCTTCATCAATTTTGATAGAAGAAACTTTTGCAGGGCTTAATGCTCTTGTAATAAATAATTGAATATTATTTGTATAATTGATAACGTCAATATTTTCATTTCCAAGTTCACGAACAATTCCGTGAATACGAGAACCTTTCATTCCTACACAAGCTCCAACTGGATCAATTCTATCATCATAAGAATCAACAGCTACTTTTGCTTTTTCTCCAGGAATACGAACTACATTTTTAACTGTAATTAATCCGTCGAAAACCTCTGGAATTTCTTGTTCAAATAATTTTTCTAAAAACTTCTCTGAAGTTCTAGACATAATAATTTGAGGTTTATTTCCTTTTAATTCAACGCTTTCGATAATACCACGAACATTATCTCCTTTACGGAAGAAATCTGAAGGAATTTGTTTTTCTTTTGGAAGAACAATTTCATTTCCTTCATCATCAACCAAGATAACAACTCTTGGACGTACGTGGTGCACCTCTGCTGTATAAATATCACCGATAATATCTTTAAATTGTTTGTAAAGATTTGTGTTATCGTGTTCGTGAATTTTAGATATTAGATTTTGACGAAGTGCTAAGATAGCTCTTCTTCCTAAATCAATCAATTTTACTTCTTCAGAAACCTCTTCACCAATTTCAAAATCAGCTTCAATCATTCTTGCTTCCGTCAAGGTAATTTCTTCGTTTTCAAAATCCAGATCTTCATCAGCAACGATTACTCTTCTTCTCCATATTTCCATATCTCCTTTATCAGGATTTATAATAATATCGAAGTTATCATCAGATCCGTATTTTTTCTTCAATGCATTTCTAAACACATCCTCTAAAATTGCCATAAGCGTTACACGATCAATAAGTTTATTGTCTTTAAACTCTGAGAATGAATCGATTAATGCTAAATTTTCCATGCGAATTCTTTAATTAAAATTAAAATGTTACTGTAACAACTGCCTCTTTAATTTCTGTATAAGGTATTTGTTGCTCTTTTTGAACTGTTTCTTTTCCTTTTCCTACTTTTTTAGGTTCCCTTGCTTTCCAAGACAAAATTATAAAAACATCGTTAGCTTCTATCAATTCTGCTTCGATTTTTTCAGTATTTGTAGTAACAATCAGCGTTCTACCAATATTTTTTTTGTATTGTCTTACCATTTTCAGAGGTGTTCCCACTCCAACCGATGCTACTTCAAGCGAAAAATCCTGTTCTTCACGATCCAGATTATTCTCGATTGCACGACTAATGTCAATACAGTCTTGCAACGCCACTCCATTATCTCCGTCTAAACCAACACTAATTTTAAAAGAATCCGAAACAGCCAGATCAACCAAAAAGATTGATGGTTTTTCCAGAAGAGCTTCCGTAATTAATCCGTTTACTTTTTCTTTGAATGTCATAATTTTATAAAAAGAGGGGACACTTAGTCCCCTCATTATTTAGATTTTAATAAATAACAGTGCAAATATAGTGTTTTTTTTATAAATCAAATAAATTGATTGCTCTAAAAATATTTCTTACCTTTATAGTAGCATTAAAACATAGAATCATTCACATTATTAACCCCTCAAAATCATGAAACGAATTTTAGTACCTACCGACTTCTCAGAACACGCCGAAGACGCTTTAAAAGTTGCTGCTCAAATAGCAAAAAAGAATAATTGTGAAATTATTCTTCTTCACATGCTTGAATTACCACATCAGACAAATGACGCGATAATGGGCGGAGCAAGCATCCCTGAAAGCATGCTCTTTATGAAGAAGGCAAACGAAACACTTGACGAAGTTGCCGCAAAACCTTATTTAGATGGAATTCCAGTAACTGAGGTTGTAAAAATGGACAAACCAATACATGGAATCACGCAAATCAGTAGAGATTACGATGTTGATTTAATCATAATGGGATCTCATGGATCTTCTGGTGTAGAAGAATTACTAATAGGTTCTAATACCGAAAAAGTTGTTAGAAATTCAGAAATCCCAGTTTTAGTTATCAAAAAAGACATCCCTAGTTTTAGTGCCGCTAATATCGTTTTCGCATCAGATTTCTCAGAAGAAGCAAAAAAACCTTTTAAAAAACTTTTAAAATTTGTAAAACTATTCGATTCAAAACTACACCTAGTTACCATTTGCACTCCTAATAGCTTCAAACCAACTCATGTTAGCGAAGAAATTATGAATGAGTTTATATCTGAATTCGACATTCCCAATTACACAACCCAAATTTATAACGACACCAATATCGAAAAAGGAATTATCAATTTCTCTAACAGAATAGATGCCGACATTATTGGAATGTTCACACATGGCAGAACTGGTTTCGCACACTTCTTTAATGGAAGTATTAGCGAAGGCCTAGTTAATCATGCCGTTAGACCTGTTATTACCTTAAAAATCTAAAAACCAACATATCAACATTAGTAAAAGCTTCTCAATTGGGAAGCTTTTTTTATGCAATTCACTACTTTAAGCAAAACCATATTGAGCTTTTCAACAAAGTAACTTTGAGCTTTTCAACAAAGTGAAACGCGCTATTAATGCAGAAATTTGTCAAATAAAAATTCATTAAAAAACTACAACATGAAAACAATAGACAAAATTTACATTAATGGAGAATTTGTAACTCCACAAGGAACAGAATATTTTGACCTTATTAGCCCAACAACAAATGAAAAATTAGGAAAAGTTCGTTTAGGAAATACCGAAGACACTCAAAATGCAATTAGAGCCGCTAAAAATGCTTTTAAAACTTTTTCAAAAACTACAGCTTCGGAAAGAATTCAATATCTGACAAACATTAAATCTTCTGTTGAAAAAAGAAAAAATGACTTTATCAATGTAATGACAGAAGAATACGGAGGCACATTACAATTTGCAACCATAAGCTACGAATATATGCTAAAAGGATTTGATTCAGCAATTGACTTATTAAAAAGCTATGACTTTACCAAAACAATGGGACAATCTGAAGTTCAAATGACTCCAATTGGAGTTGTAGGAATTATAATCCCATGGAATTCCAGCAATGGTTTTATCGCTAGTAAATTAGCAACAGTAATTGTCGCAGGATGCACAACTGTTATAAAACCAAGCGAAATGAGCGCACAACAAACGCAATTAATGATGGAATGCTTACACCACGCCCAACTTCCAAAAGGCGTAGTAAATATTGTAAATGGATTAGGAGAAATTGTTGGAGCAGAAATAAGCCGAAACCCAGACATTGCTAAAATCTCTTTTACAGGTTCAACCAATGTTGGAAAAATCATCGCAAAAGAGGCAATAAACAGCATGAAACGTGTCACTCTTGAACTTGGCGGAAAATCTCCAAATATTATTTTAGATGATGCCGATTTCCCAAAAGCCATTCCGCTTGCTATTGCCGCAGCGTTTATGAATAACGGACAAGCCTGTATTGCCGGCACTCGATTATTGATTCCTGAAAACAAGCTAGAAGAAATCAAACTAATCATTAAAGAGATTACTTCAAATATAATTGTTGGCGATCCTAAAAATCCAAATACAGCAGTTGGACCAATGGTTAGCACGAAACAATATAACCGCGTTCAGGATTATATTCAGATCGGGATTAATGAAGGCGCAGAAATTTTAACTGGCGGACTAGGAAAACCTGACGGATTAGAAAATGGAAATTTCGTTAAACCAACAGTTTTCATCAATGTAAACAACCAAATGCGAATTGCCAAAGAAGAAATTTTCGGACCTGTTTTATCTATTATCACTTATAAAACAGAAGAAGAAGCAATTGAAATCGCAAACGACACCACTTACGGATTACAAGCTTATGTAAGTTCATCAGACGAAAAAAGAGCCCACAATGTAGCTTCTCAAATTAATGCCGGACGTGTTCAGATAAACGGAATTGGACACGACCCAATGGCTCCTTTTGGCGGATTCAAACAATCTGGAATCGGGCGCGAATTTGGAACATTCGGATTAGAAGCTTATTTAGAACCAAGAGCTTTGATTCAGCAAAAATAATTTTACAGATCTGGAAATCTTCTTCAAAAAGATTATCCAGATCTTTTAGTAATTTTACAGTATGAGCACAAAAACAGAAAAACCAAAAATACTTTACTCTTGTTATTATTCGCGAAGCCGCGAAGGAGAACATTTTATTCCTGAACACGTTTTTAGTTATCAAATTTCTGGCGAAATGATCGCTTCCGATAATAAAAATACTTTTTATTCAAAACCAGGAGATTTTCGTTTTAGCAGAAGAAATAATCTGGCAAAATTCACCAAAATTCCACCTGAAGGAGGCGAATTTAAAACCATTTCCCTTTTTCTAGATCAAGAAATCTTGCGAGAAGTAAGTAAAGAGTACAATTTAAAGTCTGAGAAAAAAGTAGATTCGGACGCTATGTTTTCATTGGCTCCTAATCCACTTTACAAATCTTTTATGGAATCATTGCTTTCTTATCTTGAAGTAGAAGAAGAAAACAATGAAACTTTATTCCATTTAAAAATTAAAGAAGCTATTCATCTGTTATTAAAAGTAAATCCTGAACTAAAAGATATTTTATTTGATTTCAACGAACCCGGCAAAATTGATTTGGAGGCATTTATGAATAAAAATTTCCATTTTAATGTTCAAATGCAACGGTTCGCCTATCTTACTGGAAGAAGTCTAGCTACATTTAAAAGAGATTTCCAGAAAGTTTTTGCTGAGACACCTGGAAAATGGTTATTAAACAAAAGACTTCAGGAAGCTTATTATTTAATTAAAGAAGGAAAATCTCCATCAGAAGTTTACATTGGAGTTGGATTTGAAGACCTGTCTCATTTTTCTTTTTCATTCAAAAAGAAATTCGGAATAGTTCCTTCTTCTTTGAAACCTTAAATAAACTATCGGGTTCAAAATTCATAAAACAAAAAAAAGCCTCTCATTTCTGAGAGGCTTTTCTGTTGGTCTACTAGGA
>NZ_JAOVZN010000006.1:0-947371 GCF_025717045.1 Flavobacterium sp. SH_e | reverse complement strand
TACACCATAGACCAGCAGTGCTATTAGCGAGTGCAAATTTAAGTCTTTATTTAGTTTATCCAAACTTTTTGAGCAAAAAAATTCATTTTTTTTGGTTTTTCTCTGTTTAAAACCTGCATCAACAATAGAAGTTCCTCATAAACAATACATTGCTATTTCCTGATAGTTTTATAGAATTTTTTGTTAATGCTCGTTTCTTTACATAAAAAAACATTTTCTTTGTAGGATAGAAAAACATTCAAATTTTTAACACCTAAATATGGCACAATTCAATTTCAATAAATGGAATACAATTATTGGTTGGTTTGCATTTGCAATCGCTTTAATAACTTACACTTTAACTGTTGAACCTACAATGAGCTTTTGGGATTGCGGAGAATATATTGCTACCGCAGCCAAACTTGAAGTAGGTCACCCGCCGGGAGCTCCGCTTTTCCAAATGATGGGTGCATTTTTTGCCATGTTTGCAATAGACGCACAACATGTAGCTGTAATGGTTAACATGATGTCTGTTTTCTCTAGCGCATTTACTATATTATTTCTGTTCTGGTCTTCGTCTATGATTTTAAAAAAGATTGTAGCTCGTTTTGCTGAAATTGACCAAAACAATTCAATTGTTATTTTAGGAAGCTCTTTTGTTGGGGCTTTAGCTTATACATTTTCTGATAGTTTTTGGTTTAATGCTGTTGAAGCAGAGGTTTATGCAATGGCTTCTTTATTAATTGCATTACTTTTTTGGCTTGGTTTGCGTTGGGAACAAGATATGGACAAACCAAAAGGAAATAAATGGCTTTTAATCATTTCGTTGGTTGTTGGTCTTTCGTTTGGAGTTCACTTTATGGCTCTTTTAACTATTCCATCTATTGGATTTTTATACTATTTCAAACACTACGAAAAAGTTACAATCAAAAATTTCCTTATTGCTAATGTAGTTGTTATTGGAATCCTTTTATTTATTTTCAAATTACTTCTTCCATTAACTATGGCATTTTTCGGAAAAACCGAAATCTTCATGGTAAACAGCATGGGGCTTCCTTTTAACTCAGGAACTATTTTTGTCGCATTATTATTTATTGCTTTTTTCTATTTTGGATTAAAATACACTAAACAAAAAGGATTGATATTTTACAACACTATAATATTATGTATTTTATTCATTCTAATTGGTTTCTCTACTTGGTTAATGCTTCCTGTACGTGCAAATGCAAATACAGTTATTAACGAAAACAAACCTTCTGATGCTACTGAGGTTTTAGCGTACTATAATCGTGAACAATATGGTGTGAATCCTTTATTTTATGGCCCTCAATACACAGAACTTTTCTCTGGTCTTGATGCTAAAACACCTTATTTAGACAAAAAACCAAACTACGAAAGAGATTATAAAACAGGTAAATATATCATTACCAATAATTACAAAAATGCAGAACAAAATTCTGACGACAATCAGAAAGCAGTTCTACCAAGAATGTGGAGTACAGAAACAGCTCACATTCAAAACTACATCAATTTTACAAATCCTCCGAAATTCAGAATCAATCCTAATTATGATTATGATGAAGATTTGGCAAAATACGGAATCGACGCCAGCCAATTAAGCGAAGACGAATACAATAAAGCTACAGCTCAGTTGCGTAATGAAGTTGAAAAAACAGTTTCTGAATTTAGAAAAGCTTATGCGCAAAAACAAATTGACAATGAAGGCTATATTAAATTCTTAAGAAGCTATGGTGACTACTTAATTATCGAAAAACCAACTACAGTAGACAATTTCAGTTTTATGTTTGAGTATCAATTTGGATACATGTACTGGAGATATTTAATGTGGAATTTTGTTGGACGCCAAAATGATGTTCAAGGTAAATACGATAATTTAGATGGAAACTGGATCAGTGGTATTAAACCTTTAGATTCAATTCATTTAGGTTCTCAAGACAATTTACCATCAGATGTATTAAATAATAAGGGAAGAAATGTTTATTATTTCCTTCCATTTATTTTAGGTTTAATTGGTATCATGTACCATGCAAACAAAGATTTAAAAAGTTTTTATGTTCTTTTGGCTTTATTCTTATTTACAGGAATCGCATTAAAAATATACTTAAACGAAAGACCTTTCGAACCTCGTGAAAGAGATTATGCACTTGTAGGATCGTTCTATGTCTTTGCTATCTGGATAGGATTTGGGGTTTATTCACTTTATGAAAGTTTCCAGAAATATCTGGCACCTAAAATTGCTGGACCAGTTATCATTGCAGGGAGTTTATTAGCCGCTCCAATTTTAATGGCTTCACAAAACTGGGATGATCACGATAGATCTGGAAGATATACTGCAGTTGCAATGGCAAAAGCATATTTAAGTTCTTGTGACAAAGATGCTATTTTATTTACCATTGGAGATAATGATACTTTCCCACTTTGGTATGCACAGGAAATTGAACACTTTAGAACCGATGTTAAAATCGTGAATACAAGTTTATTTATGACAGACTGGTACATCGATCAAATGAAAGCTAAGTCTTATGAATCTAATCCGTTGCCTATTTCTTTTGTACATAGCCAATATGTAGGAGACAACTTGGATTACACTGCTTACATTCAGAAAATTGACACTCGCTGGAACATTAAAGATTTTATCGATTTCATCAAAAACCCTAAATCAACTGTTGGTTTACAAAATGGACAAACTATTCATTTCTACCCAACAAACAAGATTAGAGTGAATGTAGACAAAAACACTATTATCCAGAATAAAGTAGTTAATCCGAAATATTACGATTCTATTGTTCCTTACTTAGATATTGACATTAAAGGAAGCGCATTATACAAAAACCGTTTAATGATGCTTGATATCTTAGCAAATAACAATTGGAAAAGACCAATTTACTTTAGTGGTGGTGCTTTTGATGATGAAGATTATTTATGGTTAAAAGATTATCTGCAACTAGACGGAATGGTATACAAATTAGTTCCAGTAAAAAATACTCCTTCTAAAGATGGCGGACCATTAGACATGGGACAAATTGATGCAGATAAAATGTATGATATTGTAATGAAATGGGATTGGGGTAACAGCGAAAGCGAAAAAATTTATCATGATCCAGAAACAAGAAGAAACAGTATTACATACCGCACTAATCTTTCTAGATTAATGAACCAACTTATTGAAGAAGGTAAAATTGACAAAGCTAAAAACGTAATTAATTTAGCAATGACAAAAATGCCTTTAGACAAATTTGGATATTATTCTTTAGTTGAAGCTTTTGCTGATGGTTATTACAAAGTTGGAGAAACTGCTAAAGCGCAAGATCTTCTAAACAAACTAGTTCAAAAATATAAAGAGAACTTAAACTATTACAGCACATTGACTCCATCTGACCAAACTGATTTAGCAGTAGATATTATTACAGATATTGAACGTTATAGAAGTTTATTACACGTAATGGATGCAAATAAAGACACTGCTTTTTACAATAAACACAAGACAACATTCAACACTTATGTAAATGTTTTTGAGCGTTTTGGACGTGAAAAAGAATAGATAATATACAAAAATCTTAACAATTAAAAAAATGCAGCGCTGTTTGATAAATAGCGCTGCATTTTTTAATTTTATACTATAATACAATTACATTCAAGATGAGTTTCTATTGGGTAAAAACTAATTCATTTATTAAAAAGGTATTCTCTAAATATTGCTGGGACATTCCCAACAATGAAAAGAAAATATACTTGACTTTTGATGACGGCCCTACTCCAGAAATAACAGATTGGGTTTTATCTGAATTGAAAAAATTTGATGCAAAAGCCACTTTCTTCTGCATTGGAAAAAACATTAAAGCCAACTTGACTCTTTTCGAAAAATTAATTACCGAAGGTCATTCAATTGGAAACCACACCATGAATCATGTAAATGGATGGAAAAGCCACACGAATGAATATATTGAAAATGTAAAAAACTGCGCAGATATTTTAGACGAGCAGGAAAAAGCTCCACATCATTTATTATTTCGTCCTCCTTATGGAAAAATCAAAAAAGCACAATCTAAAATTCTTAGAAAATTAGGCTATAAAATTGTAATGTGGGATGTTTTAAGTGCAGATTTTGACCAAAGTATAACTCCTGAAAAATGTCTTGAAAACGTAACAAAAAATGTTAAATCAGGAAGTGTAATTGTTTTTCATGACAGTATTAAAGCTTCTCCAAATTTAAGATTTGCTTTGCCTAGAACACTGCATTTTTTAAAAGAAAATGGATATAAATTTGACATTATTCACTAAATAACATCAACAAAAGAGAAGTTATTTAGACGTTAAATTGTTCTTGAACAATTCCTATTATAGTATTCGCATCAAGCTCTCCAGATTGTCTCCAGATCATTTGTCCTTCTTTATAAATCATTAAAGTTGGTAATCCTTTTATGCGAAGTGCTTCTGCCAGTTCCTGATTTTTATCTACATCTATTTTGATTACCTTAGCTTTATCACCAAGCGCAGCAGCTACATCCTTAATAACAGGATGCATAGAAACTGAAGATTCATTCCAATCTGTGTAAAAGTCAATTAACACTGGAACTTGAGCATTTATTAATTCTCCAAATTTTGACATAAAACCAAAAATTTAAGTTTTTTAAATCTCTTAAAAGAAATAAATATTATACAAATGTAGCATTTTTAACGAATTAAGCGACATTACCGCCCTTTTTTAGTTCAATTACTGTTATTTCAGGCATAATTCCAACTCGTCCCGGATAAGCATGAAAACCAAATCCACGGTTAACATAAACGTATCTTCCGACGTTTTCGTACAATCCAGCCCATTGTTTATAAATATATTGTGCTAAACTCCATTTAAAATATCCCGGAATTTCGATTCCGAACTGCATACCGTGCGTATGTCCTGCAAATGTCAAATGAAAGTTCTTTGGATGATCTTTAATTTCTGCTTCCCAATGACTTGGATCGTGGCTCATTAAAACTTTAAAATCGTCTTGATGAACATTTTCAGAAGCTTTATTTAAATCTCCTGCTTTTTTAAAATTCACTCCCCAGTTTTCTACACCAATCAAAGCAATTTTATCATCGCCTTTTTGAATATAAGTATGTTCATTCAGCATTAATTTAAAACCAATTTGGCCATACAAATTTTTAATTGCCTTAAAATTTTCGTCTTTTTCTTTCTCAGAAGGCCAAGTCACATATTCGCCATAATCATGATTTCCTAAAACTGCAAACTTCCCATATTTATAATCTTTAATACGACTAAAAGTTTCCAGCCAAGGATGCATTTCTTTAGCATGTGTATTTACAATATCTCCCGTAAACAAAATCAAATCTGCTTCTTGCGCATTGATTAAATCAATAGCATAATTGATTTTCTCTGGATTATCAAAACTTCCGCTATGAACATCCGAAATTTGTGTGATTTTAAAACCATCAAAAGCATCTGGAAGGTCTGGAAAAAATATGGTTTGTTTGATTACTTTAAAATTATATTTTCCTTCAAAAATTCCATAAATAATAGAAAGAAACGGGATTGCAGCCAAACCTAATGCTAACTGACTTACAAACTTTCGTCTATCGGGCATCATTTCCTTTCGAGGAGTATTATAAATAAAATAATTTAAGATACTTGCTCCTATTCTAAAAATATCTTCGCCAAACATTATTAGCGTAAGCACAATTTTAGGCACATACACCGTCAGCATCAAACCTGTAGTAAACATAAATTGCCTAGTCTGACCAACAGAACGGTCTACCTGAGAAAAAGAATATATAATAAAGATTAAAACCAGTAAGCTTATAACTTGATAACCAATCAAAACCCAACGTGTTTTGATTAAAGTTCGAAAAGCTTGATAGGAATAGAACTCAATAAATAATAAAAGAGCACAAAGAATTATAAAGCGAAAGATCATTTAATTTGTAGTTTTAAACAAAGTAACAAAGAATGAGAATTCTATTTCTTTTTATTATAAAAAATTTAACTCTAAAAAATAAAAAAGCTGAAAGAATGGCTTCTTCCAGCTTTAACCTACCAACCTTTAAAACTATTTAATCTTACGACTTAAAAGTGTCGCTTATATTATTTTGCTTTTTCAGCTTCTGGTTTTGCAGTTTCTGCTTTTTTCTCACCTTTAGCTTTTTTGTTTGTTTTTTTATCATGTTTAGGAGCTTTCGCTTCTTTTGTTTGAGTTGTTTGCGCTGGAGTTGTTTGCGCGTTTACCATTGAGAACGTTCCTAAAACTGCTACTGCTAAAATTGCTAATTTTTTCATGACTTTTAAATTTTTATGATTGTTATTTCATTATTTATAAATCAAAGATATAATCGCTAAATGAAGACAAAATGAAGATAAAGTCCTACAAGAAATTTTAACTTTTAATTAGCTTTTTCAAACAATAAGGTAAAAGTGGTTCCTTCATTTAAAACTGATTTTACTTTTATTTGAATGTGATGAAAAGAAGCTATGCTTTGTGCAATGGCGAGTCCTAATCCCTGCCCTTCCTGATCTGAACTGATTCTGGCAAAACGGCTAAATATTTTTTCAGTCTGTGATTCATCCATTCCTATTCCTGAATCTTTTACTGAAATAAAATAATGCTCATTAACAGAACCGTCTTCTACTATAATATTTCCGCCAGATTTATTGTACTTGATGGCGTTTGTAGCTAAATTATATAAGAGAATATGAATTAAAGTTTTATTCCCAGTAAAGGCAAAGCCGTTTTGCATTTTATTTTCGAAGTGAATTTCTTTATCGTCAATTCGATCTTGAAGATCTTCATACAAATCTGAAATTATTTCGCGAAGATCAATTTCTTCATTCGCTTCATATTGATTATTATCAATTCTAGAAATTAAGAGAAGATTATTGATGATTTTTTTTAGCATATCTAATGTCTTTAGCGAACCTGCAATTTTATCAACCGCATTGTCATCTAAAGATTCATTCTGCAATAAGTTTTCAAGTTTGTTTTTGAGCAATGCAATTGGCGTAAGAAGTTCGTGCGAAACATTCGAAATAAACTGTTTTTCTTTTTTAAAAACTTCAGCAATTCGATCCATCATTTGATTCAGAACAAAATCCAGTTCTCTAAAATCTCTCGAAGCTGCTTTTATCGGAGTATGATCAAATGTTTCTGGTTCGTTTACACGCCGTATTTTGGTATCAATAATTTTGTAAAACGGCTTTAAAAGATATTCTATATAAAACGTATCGGCCAGAAAAGTAATAAATAGAATGATCACAAAAACTATTATAATAAAGAGTTTAATTACAAAAGTCAAATCGTTAACCTCGCTCAAACTACTACCAATTTCAAGCTGATAGTCTTGACCTTCGTACACAAAATGATGCTGTAAAATTCGATATTCGTTTTCTTCTCCTTCTATTTTACGGTATTCATTACTGAAAGTTGTTTTCTTCTGATGTAATTGCATCGGAACGCGAGAAAGTACTAAAAACTCACTGTGAAGAGTTGAAAACTCCGAAAAAGTTTCTGTTGAATCATCGGGATTTTCTATGAAATCATTTATTTCTTCCTGATTTAAATGCTCTATAAATTTCTTCTTTTTCTCTAAAAGACTGTTATTAATATGATGATAGACTACATTTTCTACCAAAATAGGGAGCATTAGCCATAAAACCAAAATGACCAACAATCTTGTCATGGCATTAAAAATGGCTAATTGATGTTTTATTTTCACAAGAATCGATTTATTCGTTTATACGATAACCAACATTTCGAACAGTTTCAAACCAATCTATTGCTGCATGTTTATCTAATTTCTTTCTGAGATTTCGAACATGAACATCAATAAAATTAGAATCTGAATTTACCTCTAAAATATCTCCCCAAATATGTTCAGTTAACTGAAGACGAGTAATAACACGATTTTTATTCAGAACCAGATATTGAAAAATATCGAATTCCTTTTTGGTAAGACTAATTGGCTGATCATTAAAACTCACTTTATAATCCTGAAGTTGTAAAACAAAATCATGAATCGTAAGATTATTTAAAGTAAAACCGTGTATTCTTCGAATTACAGCAAACAATCTCGCACTTAGTTCTGTCAAAGCAAAAGGTTTAGTCAAATAATCGTCGGCGCCAAGATGAAGTCCGTTGATTCTATCATCCAGTTCTCCTCTAGCCGTTAAAACAATAACCGCCATTTTTGATTTTGTTTTTCTAACAGTCTGCAACACTTCAAAACCATCTCCATCTGGAAGTCCCAGATCCAACAGCATGGCATCATAATCATTACTATTAAACTCTTCTAAAGCATCGCTGCAAGTATGCGTAATCTTGCAGATATACCCTGCATTACACAAAAAATCATAAACTTCTACGGCAAGTTCCCGATTATCTTCTACAATCAAAACATTCATAAACAAGGTGTTTAAGCACAATTAAAATTAATCATTTAAAAAGAAGAAAAAACAGCATTGTCAAAACATTAACGAAAAAAGCTGACAAATTTCTTTATCAGCTTTTACCACCGGCATTCTTCATAATTATCCTTCCTGTTTTGTTTCCTTACAAACTTTTGAAAACAAAACAAAAACAATATTATTTTTTCACTTCTGCTTTTGGGGTTTCTGTTTTTGCAGTTTCACTTTTTGCTGCTTTTTTCTCAGATTTGTGTTTTTTAGGATGTTTTGTTGCTTTTACTTCTTTAGCTGGAGCTTCTTTTCCTGTTTTTGCTGGAAAAGCTTGAACCATTGCACTTGTTCCTAAAACTGCTACTAGTACCATTAATAAATTTCTCATGATTTCTAAGATTTAATAATTAATAACCTTTTAATTTATACCTCAAAATTATCCTCACAACATGAAGAAAAAATGAAGAAATCGTGCATAATGAATATTTTAACGAGACATTAACTATTCGGATAATTTTCGAGAAGCAAATCGTTTTTTAAAACCCAATTGTTTATTTTTACAGACTAATATTTTTTATATGTCAACTCAAAAACGCCTTTTTCTTCTAGATGCTTACGCACTAATTTTTCGTGGTTATTATGCTTTTATAAAAAACCCGAGAATCAACTCAAAAGGAATGGACACATCTGCAATTATGGGTTTTATGAACTCACTTTTGGATGTTATTAAAAGAGAAAAACCAGATCATTTAGCCGTTGCTTTTGACAAAGGAGGAAGTCACGTAAGAACCGAAATGTTCGTAGAATATAAAGCCAATCGTGATGCAACGCCCGAGGCTATTAAAATTGCCGTTCCTTATATTCAGGAATTATTGCGAGCAATGCATATTCCTATTATTGAAATCGAAGGCTGTGAAGCCGATGATTTAATTGGAACAATTGCCAAACAAGCAGAAAAACAAAATTATCAGGTTTTTATGGTAACGCCAGATAAAGATTTCGCGCAATTGGTTTCTGAAAATATATTTATGTATAAACCTGCTCGAATGGGTAACGGAATAGAAATTTGGGGAATTCCTGAAGTTTTGGCAAAATTTGAAATTGAAAGACCAGACCAAGTAATTGATTTTCTTGGAATGATGGGTGACGCTGTGGATAATATTCCTGGATTGCCTGGAGTTGGTGAAGTGACTGCGAAAAAATTCCTGAAAGAATTTGGTACAATGGAAAACCTTTTAGAAAACACACATTTACTGAAAGGAAAAATGAAGGAAAACATCGAAGCTAATAAAGAGAAAGGTATTTTATCTAAAAAACTGGCAACGATTATTTGCGATTGTGATGTTGTTTTTAATGAAGACGACTACGAACTTTCGCGTCCTGATATCGAAAAAACAGATGCTATTTTTCAAGAATTGGAATTTAGAAGAATGGCAGAACAGTTTGATAACTTATTTAAAGTTGGAGGCGGGAATGAATTAGCAAATACTGCTCCGGCTGCTGATCCTAAATTATATAAAAAACCACAACCTAAAAACGAAGACCAATTTGATCTTTTTGGAGGCGGAGGAACTACTCTTGATGATAGTGCCGAAGCTGCAAGAAATTCATTTTATAATACTTTAGAAAATACTGAGCATTCTTATCAAACCATTCAAGGTGATTTAGGAATTAAATTGCTTTTGCAGAATTTAGAAAAGCAAACTGCGGTTTGTTTTGACACAGAAACGACTGGAATTGATGCTTTGCATGCAGAATTGGTCGGAATGTCTTTTGCTTACGAAAAAGGAAAAGCGTTCTATGTTCCGTTTCCAGAAAGCAGAGAAGAGGCTCAAACTTTAGTCAATAAATTTGTTCCGTTTTTTGAAAATGAAAACATTGAGAAAATTGGACAAAACTTAAAATACGATTTAAAAATCCTTTCTAATTATGGTGTAACTGTAAAAGGAAAACTTTTTGACACCATGATTGCACATTATCTGATCAATCCAGATATGCGTCATAATATGGATATTTTAGCAGAAACGTATTTAAAATATTCGCCAAAATCTATTGAAACTTTAATTGGTAAAAAAGGGAAAAACCAGCTTAATATGCGTGATGTTCCTTTGGAAGATATTAAAGAATACGCTGCTGAAGATGCCGATATTACTTTACAATTAAAAGAAATCTTCACTACTGAATTAGATAAAACAGAAACTAAAAAGCTATTTGATGAAATTGAAATTCCATTAGTAAGCGTTTTGGCCGACATGGAAACAGAAGGTATTCGTTTAGATGTTGATTTCTTAAAAGGAATGTCTTCTGAAATGGATGTCGAAATCAAATCTTTGGAACAAAAAATTTACGAAACGGCTGGCGAAAAATTCAATTTAGCTTCGCCAAAACAATTAGGAGATATTTTATTTGACAAACTTAAAATTGGCGGAGCAAAACAAAAGAAGACTAAAACAGGTCAATATGCTACTGGCGAAGAAGTTTTGACTTATTTGGCAAATGACAATCCGATTGTAAAAGATATTTTAGATTGGCGTCAAATGGTAAAACTACAAAGTACTTATATTTTGGCTTTACCAGAACAAGTTGACAAAAAGACTTTACGTGTTCATACTGATTATATGCAGACTGTTGCTGCAACGGGACGTTTAAGTTCTAATAATCCGAACTTACAGAACATTCCAATTCGTACTGAAAGAGGACGTCAGATTCGTAAAGCATTTGTTGCTCGCGATGAAAACTACACTCTAATCTCTGCCGATTACTCGCAAATTGAGTTACGAATTATTGCGGCGTTAAGCGGTGAAGAAAATATGATTGCAGCATTCCAAAATGGAGAAGACATTCACAGAGCTACTGCAGCAAAAGTTTTTAATGTTTCTTTAGAGGAGGTTTCTCGCGAGCAAAGAAGCAACGCTAAAACAGTAAATTTTGGAATTATATACGGTGTTTCTGCTTTTGGATTGAGCAATCAGACTTCGTTATCAAGAAGCGAAAGTGCCGCTTTGATTGATGCTTATTATAAAACATATCCACGTCTTAAATCTTATATTTCAGAACAAGTTGAATTTGCTCGTGAAAAAGGTTATGTACAAACTATTTTAGGGCGTCGTCGTTATTTAAAAGATATTAATTCTGCAAATGCTGTTGTAAGAAGCGCTGCCGAACGAAATGCTGTAAATGCTCCAATTCAAGGAAGCGCCGCCGATGTGATTAAAATCGCGATGATCAATATTCATAAAAAACTTCGTGACGAAAACTGGAAATCTAAAATGTTGCTGCAAGTACATGATGAGCTTGTGTTCGATGTTCACAATGATGAACTCGAAAAAATCCAGCCAATGATTAAACACGAAATGGAAAATGCGTTTAAAATGTCGGTTCCTTTAGAAGTTGAATTAGGAATGGGTAAAGATTGGTTAGAAGCGCATTAATTTTATTTTAGATTGCAGATTGTTGATTTTAGATTTCTAAATAAAAAGTCAACAATCAACTCAATCTTGTCATTTCGACAAAGGAGAAATCACACTAGAAAGTCCACAATCAAAATCGCCAATGTTTGTCGAATCCCGACTGTGATTTCTCCTTCGTCGAAATGATATAAATTACGTATAATAAAAAAGGACTGTTCTTTGGAACAGTCCTTTTTTAATTTCATCTTTAGTTTTATTTTTTTCGAGTTGATTCTCTTTCTTTCAATTTTGTTTTGATGACGATTGTTTCGTATTCAGAAATTGTTCCTTCTGGCTCTTCCAATCTTTCGATTAATCTTTTTGCAGCAACTTCTCCAATTTCAACCCCATGCTGACTTACAGTAGTCAGACTTGGCGATAAACGTCTTGAAGCTAAAATTCCGTCAGCAAAACCAATAATCGAAATATCCTCTGGAACTCTGTAACCTTTTTTCAAACTTACTCTTAATGCCGCAACTGAATCATTTTCATCCAAAGCAAAAATTCCGTCAATTTTGTGGTCAAAAATCCCTTCGATTTTAGCTTTCATGTCTTCTTCAGAATCGGTACGAAGAATAATTTTTTCGTTAACTGGAATCTTATTGTCTTTTAAAGCTTTCAAATATCCTTCTGTTCTTAATCTTCCAACACTTATATTATCTACAGAAGAAATCAACGCAATATTTTTACATCCTAAATCAATTAAATGTTGTGTAGAGTTTAAAGCTGAATCAAAATCATCAACAACAACTTTATCACAATCTACTTCATCAGCAATACGATCGAACATTACAATTGGAGTTCCATCGTTTATAATTTCTGAAAAGTGATTGTAATCCTGAAGTTTTTGTGCCTCCTGAGAAACAGAAAGAATAAATCCATCAATTGTTCCGTTGCTCAACATTTCTAATGTATGAACTTCTTTCTCTAAAGATTCATTCGAAATACATGTAATTACATTATATCCTTTTTTATCGGCAACTTTCTCGATACCGCTAAAAACCTTAGCAAAAAAAGAGTTTAATATATTAGGTATAATTACACCTATCGTTTTTGTCTTACGATTCTTTAAATTCAGACCAATAACATTCGGCTTATAATTTTTGAGTTTTGCATACTCTTTAATCTTCACCTTCGTTTGCTCACTAATTTCCGGACTGTCATTCAGAGCTTTAGATACTGTTGACACCGAAACTCCTAGTTCTTTCGCAATTTGTTTTAGAGTTGCTTTAGCTTTCATCTATAAAAGTTTATGTAATTAATACAAATATAGTAGAATTACCGAAAATACAACAAAAAACAACTAGCTGTCTTTCAAATTATACCATTTATTCGAAATAATATCAAAAAAGCAGATTTTTCTGAAACCGCATCTCCTAAAATTTCGTTAATAATTAAATACCAAACAACTAATGGCCAATGTTGTTAACCTATTAAAAAAACTTGATTATGAAAAACGAAGTTAAAATTCATGAAGTTGACCCTTCACTGAATAGCAGAAGGAGCTTTCTTAAGCTCAGTGGACTAACATTAGTGACCACAGGTTTGGTTCTAGCTGGCTGCAGCGACAATGATAACGATGATAATATGCAAGACACTTCTCTGCCGGGAATTAAAAATGGTGTCTTCGATTTAGGTTCTGGAGATTTTGGAGTATTAACGTATGCCTATGCCCTGGAACAACTAGAAGCCGATTTTTATACAAAAGTCGTTAATGCCAGTAGCTTTACTACTGCATTTAGCAGTCTTGAACAAGAAGTTTTAACCGATTTGTACCATCACGAAGTGGTACATAGAGATTTTTTTAAAGCTGCTTTAAATGGAGCACTGCCCGATCCGAGTTCACAACTGCTTCCTACTTTAGCCTTTAATTATGGTTCCCTAAACTTTAACAGCCGTACTGAAGTTTTAGCTACTGCAAAAGCATTAGAAGATACTGGAGTCGCTGCTTATAATGGAGCAGGTAAATTAATTAAAACAGCGGACTACCTGTTATTAGCTGGAAAAATTGTTTCTGTTGAAGCCAGACATGCCTCTGCAATAAGAAGCTTAATTAATCCGAATTCTAAAGATTTTGCTGGAGATGATATTGTAAATATGTCAACAGGTTTAGATGATGCAAAAGACCCATCTAAAATACTGCCAATTGCTGCCAATTTTATTACTACAAAATTCACAGCTAAATACTTGCCTTAATCTTTAACCGCTAAAACTTAGAAATTATGAACATTTTAAAATTTATAGAATCCTTTACTGATGATAATTTGATGAATAGTACTGGTTCTCGAAGAGACAGTTTTTCAAAGTTTGGGAATATTGGAAAAAATTTAGCTTTCGCTTCCATCCCTTTTGGATTATCTGCACTTGCTAACAAAGCTTTCGCACAAGACATTACAGCAACACCTGCAACTCCAATTGGAGCTTTACAATTTGCTTTGACCTTAGAATATCTTGAAAATGAGTTTTACGCGATGGCATTAGATTCTGGCGTAATTCCAGCTTCTGAAAATGGTGGTCGTGATTTAAAGGTATTTCAACAGATTGCGGCACATGAATCTGATCATGTAAAATTTTTAATTGCAGGCTTAGGCGGTACAGCAAGTGCTAACTTTGTTCCTAAACCCACTTTTGACTTTACTGTTGGCGGTGCTTTTGATCCTTTTGGAGATTACCCGACCTTTTTAGCACTAGCACAAGCTTTCGAGGATACGGGAGTTAGAGCCTATAAAGGACAGGCCGCCAATTTAATTACTACACCAGATTTATTGACCGCAGCACTACAGATTCATTCTGTTGAAGCTCGTCATGCATCTGAAGTTAGAAGACTGCGAGGTTTAAAAGGATGGATTTCTAATTCCGAAAGAGGTGCAGGAATGCCAGCAGCAACACAAGCTGTTTACGATGGCGAAGGTGTAACAATACAGGCAGGATTTAATACTGCAACTGCTTTTGGTGCAGCGGCAGGCTCCGAAGCTTATGATGAGCCACTTACAACACAGCAAGTGGTCGATATCGCTAATATATTTATCGTATAGTCACTTTTTTTCTAAATATTTAACCGTCTTCACTTTATTGTGGAGACGGTTTTTTTATTCATCAATTAATTAAAAAACATAACCCCTGATTTTCAGCAGATAAAATATTCTTTCAGGTATTTGGTTTTAAAATAATTAATTGTACTTTTGCATCCCCTTTATTGGGGATGGAATGTTTAATTAAAATAATATTATGGACGCATTAAGCTACAAAACAGTTTCAGCTAGCAAAGCCACTGTAACTAAAGAGTGGATTGTTGTTGACGCTGAAGGTCATAACTTAGGACGTCTTGCTTCTAAAGTTGCAATGATCTTAAGAGGTAAGTACAAGCCAAGTTACACACCGCACGTTGACTGTGGAGATAACGTAATTGTTATCAACTCAGAGAAAATTAACCTTACAGGTACAAAATTGAATGACAAAATTTACATGCGTCATACAGGTTACCCAGGAGGACAAAGAACTTTAACTGCTAAAGTATTGCAAGCTAAAAACCCTGCATTATTAGTAGAAAAAGCTGTAAAAGGTATGTTACCTAAAAACAAATTAGGAGCTGAACTTTTTAGAAATCTAAATGTTGTTGTAGGATCTGAGCACACTCACGGAGCTCAAAAACCTAGAACTGTTAACCTAAATGATCTTAAGTAATGGGAGTTATTCACAAAATCGGTAGAAGAAAAACCGCTGTTGCACGTGTATACGTTTCTGAAGGAACTGGAAACATCACTGTAAACAAAAAAGAATTCGCAACTTACTTTCCAACTGCAACTTTACAATACAAAGTTTTACAACCGCTTTCTATGACAGAAAACGCTAGTAACTTTGACGTAAAAGTAAACGTTTACGGAGGTGGTACAACTGGTCAGGCAGAAGCTGTAAGAATGGCATTAGCACGCGTAATGTGTGAAGTTAACGCTGAAAACAGAGCTATCCTTAAACCAGAAGGTTTATTAACAAGAGACCCAAGAATGGTTGAACGTAAGAAATTCGGTCAGAAGAAAGCTCGTAAGAGATTCCAATTCTCTAAACGTTAATATTACCTGTCTTGTTCAGATGGGACAAGACATTATCAATTATTTATTGAAATTAAAAAACACAGTTATTGTTGCTCTCCTATCGAGGTAGGATATAGTTTAGCATCTAAATGTATAAAGCCAGAGAAATCGCCATTTATACATTGCTAATCAACAGAACGTAAACTAGTACAAAAATGGCAAACAAAATAGAAGTAAAAGAATTACTAGAAGCAGGTGTTCACTTCGGACACATGACTAGAAAATGGGATCCAAACATGGCTCCTTACATTTATATGGAGCGTAATGGTATTCACATTATCAATCTATATAAAACTGCAGCTAAAATTGAAGAGGCTAACGAAGCTTTGAAAAAAATCGCTGCATCAGGTAGAAAAATCTTATTCGTAGCTACCAAAAAACAAGCAAAAGACATCGTTGCTGATAAAGCAAAAGCAGCAAACATGCCTTACATCACTGAAAGATGGCCAGGTGGTATGTTGACTAACTTCGTAACTATCAGAAAGGCAGTTAAAAAAATGTCTTCTATCGATAAAATGAAGAAAGATGGTACTTTCAACACACTTTCTAAAAAAGAACGTTTACAAGTTGATCGTCTACGTGCTAAATTAGAGAAAAACTTAGGTTCAATTGCTGATATGTCTAGACTACCTGCAGCATTGTTCGTAGTAGATATCAAAGCTGAACACATCGCAATAAAAGAAGCTCAAAAATTAAACATTCCAGTTTTCGCAATGGTTGATACGAATTCTGACCCAAGAGAGGTTGATTACGTGATTCCTGCAAATGATGACGCTTCTAAATCAATTGACAAAATTTTATCTTTAGTAACTACTGCAGTAATCGAAGGTCTTTCTGACAGAGGTGCTGAAAAAGAAGTTGAAGCTGCTGAAGAAGCTCCTGCTGTTGAAGCTGAAGCTGCTCCTGCAACTGAAGAATAAATCAAAATTTAAATTCCAAATTTTAAATTCCAAAATCCAACCAGAATTAAAAACGTTATGTTGATAATTTATTAAAATTGGAGTTTGGGATTTAAAAGCTGGAATTTTTTACTTTTAAACACATTAAAACTTAAAATATTATGGCAACAATTACTGCTGCAGACGTAAATAAATTAAGACAATCTACAGGTGCCGGAATGATGGACTGTAAAAAAGCTTTAGTTGAAGCTGAAGGGGATTTCGATAAAGCGATCCAAATTCTTAGAGAAAAAGGACAAAAAGTTGCTGCTAACCGTTCTGACCGTGAGTCTTCTGAAGGAGCTGCTGTTTCTTTTATCAATGCAGACAACACTAAAGGAGCTATCATCACTTTAAACTGCGAAACTGACTTCGTAGGTAAAAATGAAGCTTTCGTAACTTTAGCTAAAGATTTAGTTGAAAGAGCTATCAACTTCTCTACTAAAGAAGAATTATTAGCTTCTGATTTCAACGGAATTACTGTTGCTGAAAAATTAATCGAGCAAACTGGTGTTATCGGTGAAAAAATCGAAATCGGTGGTTTCGAAATTTTAGAAGGTGCTTTCGTTGGATCTTATGTTCACGTTAACAAAATTGCTGCTTTAACAGCAATTTCTGCTCCAGTTGCTAACGCTGAAGCTTTAACAAAAGACATCTCTATGCAAGTTGCTTCTATGGGAGCTGATACTTTATCTTACAAAGATTTTGATCCTGCTTTCGTTGAATCTGAACTTGCTGCTCGTATTGCTGTAATTGAAAAAGACAATGAAGAAGCAAAACGTTTAGGAAAAACTTTAAAAAATGTTCCTAAATACATCTCTTTCTCTCAATTAACTCCTGAAGTTATCAAACAAGCAGAAGAAGATGCTAAAGCTGAATTAAAAGCTGAAGGTAAACCAGAGCAAATCTGGGACAAAATTCTTCCAGGAAAAGTTCAACGTTTCATTTCTGACAACACTACTTTAGATCAAGAAAAAGCTTTACTTGATCAAAACTTCATTAAAGATGATAGTAAAAAAGTTGGTGATTACGTAAAAGGATTCAATGTTGAAATTACAGGTTTCAAAAGAGTTACTTTAGGTTAATATATTATTTTTTCAATATTAAAAAGCCCGAATATTTATGTATTCGGGCTTTTTTTATTTTCATATAAAACTAACTTTCAACTGGAAAATTTCTTGCTCGCATCAATGCATCTGATTTTGGAGCTTGCCCTCTGAAATTCTCGTACATTTCTTCATTATCAATCGTATTTCCAACGCTTAAAACTGCTTTGTAAAGACGTTCAGAAACTTTCTTGTCAAAAGGTCCGTTTCCTTCTAGAAAAGCTTCGTAAGCATCTGCATTAATGACATCTGCCCATAAATAACTGTAATAACCTGCCGCATATCCATCACTTGAAAAAATATGGGCGAATTGCGGAATTCTATGCCTCATTACAATTTCAGCAGGCATATTAATTTCATTTAAAATTTTATCTTCAAATGCATCTGGATCAACTGTTTCTGTTGTTAAATGTAATTTCATATCAACAAAAGAACTTGAAATCGTTTCTACTGTTGCAAAACCTTCATTAAAATTAGCCGCCTTCCCTATTCTTTCAACTAAAGACTGAGATAAAGGTTCATTCGTTTTATAATGAAGCGCAAATTTATTTAGAACTTCTGGAACAGCCAGCCAATGTTCTAAAAGCTGAGATGGAAATTCAACATAATCTCTTGCAACTGAAGTCCCAGAAAGACTTGGATATGTCACATTTGAACATAATCCATGAAGTGCATGACCGAATTCATGAAACAAAGTAGTTGCATCATCCCATGAAATTAAAACTGGCTCCTTACTATTTCCTTTAATAAAATTACAGTTATTCGATACAATTGGAAGCGTTTTTCCATTTATTTTCTGCTGATCCCTGTGTGAATTCATCCACGCACCTGAACGTTTACCAACACGCGCATATGGATCGAAATACCACAATCCTATTGGTTCTCCAGTAGTTCTGTTATTTACTTCCCAAACACGAACATCGGCATGATAAACCGGAACATCAAATAGTTGTTTAAATCCTAAATCAAACAATTCTCCAGCTGTCCAGAACATTCCTTCGCGCAAATTCTCTAATTGCAGATATTGTTTTATTTCATTTTGATCTAAATCATATTGTGCTTTTCTGACTTTTTCTGCATAAAATCGGTAATCCCAAGGCTGGATTTTAAAGTTTCCACCTTCTCGATCAACCATTTCCTGCATTGCCGAAACATC
Source organism: Flavobacterium sp. SH_e (assembly GCF_025717045.1). Taxonomy (GTDB): domain Bacteria; phylum Bacteroidota; class Bacteroidia; order Flavobacteriales; family Flavobacteriaceae; genus Flavobacterium. The sequence continues at coordinate 928,242 of NZ_JAOVZN010000006.1, read as the reverse complement.
ATTTTTTACTTTTTCAACCGCAGGCTTCCAAACAGACTCCATTAACTCTAATGTTTTCTGAGGATCTTTTGCCATTTTATTTGACAAACTCCATTGAGCAAAATTATCAAAGCCTAATATTTTTGCCTTTTCCGCTCTCAATTTTAGAATGGATACCAATGTTTCATTTGTATCATTTTCATTCTTATTATCGCCTCTTTTTACAAAAATTTCAAAAGCTTTTTCTCTTAAATTTCTTCTGTTTGAGAAAGTCAAAAATGGCTCTATTGAAGATCTCGTATTTCCAATACATCCTAAAATATTGAGATTTCTTTCTTTTGCTTCAGCAATAGCTGCATTCTTAAATTCTTCCGGAAGACCATCAAAATCAGCTTCTGTTTCTAATTTTATGTACTGATCGTTTTCTTCAGCCAACAATTTTTGACTAAATGATGTAAAAAGCGTTGCCAGTTCTTGATTAATCTTCGCAACTTTCTCTTTTTCCTGTTCGTTTAATTCCGCTCCTTCTCTAACAAAATCAGTATAATAAAGCCAAAGCAAACGCTGTTGTTCTTTGTCTAAATCCTTCTTTCCCTCTGATTTATACAAAGATTCAATTCTCGAAAACAACCTTCCGTTTTGATATAATTTATCGTTTATCTCAGCCAATTTTGGCGACATTTCTGTATCAACTACATTAAATTCGGGAGTACTGAGATTCGATCTATAAATACCGTAAATAGCATGAATTCGATCCAATTTCTCCCCAGAAAGTTCCAAAGCCTTAATTGTATTATCGAAAGTAGGTGCTTCAGGATTATTTGCAATTGCGTCTATTTCATCTAATTTTTCCTTAATAGCAAATTCTATTGCTAGCTTAAAATCTGAAACTTTATATGAGTTAAAATCTGGAACTCCACCATAAGGTCCTGACCAATCTTTTAACAATGGATTATCTAAATTTGATTCTGTTTTCATAATAAATGCATTAATTATTTCTGTTCAATTATTCCAAAAAATAACGTCAGAATCCCAAAATTAACCAATCAAGAGCAAACTTCAAATTCGGCTCTATTATAAAAACAGATCAGCTTCAAAAATTTAAAAAGAAATAGCTTATTTTTGAAATATCAATATCCAAAATAAAAATGTTTAAGACTCGAAAAGAAATTGTTTTTGTAATTTTAGCAGGAATATTTATAACCAATGCCGTTGTTGCTGAGTTAATTGGAGGAAAGCTAATTCAAATTGGGCCCTTTGTAATGAGTATAGGAATTTTACCTTGGCCAATTGTGTTTCTAACTACCGATTTGATTAATGATCATTTTGGTGAAAAAGGGGTAAAAAAACTTTCTTTTATAACAGCCTGTTTAATTGCATATGCCTTTTTAATTTTATTTATGGCAATGACAATTCCTGCAGCAAAAGGAATTAGTCCTGTAAATGATCAACAGTTTCAAGCAGTTTTTGGACAGAGTATGTGGATTATTTTTGGAAGCCTTATTGCCTTTATGGCTTCGCAACTCATTGATGTTTGGATATTCTGGTTTTTTAAAAACAGAACAGGCGAAAAGAAAATATGGCTAAGAGCAACAGGTTCTACAGTAATTTCACAATTATTTGATTCATTTATTGTATTAGGAATTGCTTTTTGGCTTCCTGGAAAAATTGATTTTGACACCTTTATATCTTCTGGATTAATAGGATATACATTTAAACTGGCAATTGCAATCTTATTAACGCCTGCAATTTATTTAGGGCATCATTTGATTAAAAAATATTTAGACGAAGATCATTCTAAAAAAGAATAAAAATATTTGGGATCATGAAAAAACTTAGCTTAATTATTTTATTATCAATTACCTATTTGTTTTTCAGTTGTGGCAATGAAGAAAAAAAACAGCCTAAAAAAGAAATTCAGTCAATGAATAAACTTAAGCCTGCTGCTGTAAAAATAAACCCCAAAATCTCATCAAAAAATATTACTGCTCCAAAAGAAATTAAGAGTAAAAAACGGATTGATAAAAGAGAAATTTTTGCAGTTAAAAATGATCTCGAAATCAAAACTCCGATTCAACATACTGCACCTAAAACTGTAAATCCTTCAAACGTAAAAAAAGAAGTTAACGACAAACTAATGAGTTTTGTTAATCTTCGAAAAATATTAGAGAAATGCAAAATGGGTCAAACCATGACTCAAAAACAGCTTACAGAAAACTTTGAAATTCCAGAAGAAGCCGTTAAACTAGTAAAAAGTGTAACAAAAACAGCAGAAAATGAATTGGCCGTGAAATGGCAATCAACATGGTTTGTTGAAAAAGTATCCGACGCAGAACTTGAAGACGGCAAAATGAAAGTAGTCTTTAAGGCCAATAAAATGTATACTTCTGGAAATGCTATTGGCATTAAATACAATAGAAAAGTCTATAATAACTTAGTAATAATTGGTCGTTCAGCTTATATTCCAAGTGTAAAAGGTTACAGTTGGCAAATTGGAAGGTAATGAAAGAAAAGCTGTACCAAATTAAATTTGAAATGCCTGCCTGATAATCAGTAAATTATAAATTAATGTTAAAAAATTACGAAAAAACTTATTTTAACCGTTAGTTTTTCTCAAAAAAGATTCTATTTTTGTTAACGACATTTAACAAATAAAATCCACCAAAAATGAAAAAACTAAGTATTCTTTTCGTGTCAGTATTGACATTAGGTTTAACAGCTGTATCTTGTAGTAGTGATGACGATAACAAGAACGCATCAATTGAAGGAAAATGGGAAGTTACTCACCAAGGAGTAATTATTAACGGTCAAGAAGTTTTACAGCCTTATGATAATGAAGGAGGTTGCGAAATCCCATCAATGACCTTTACTAGCGATGCAAAATTCGTAGACGTTACGTCAGAATTTTGGGATTCAGAATGTAGCACTTATACTGAAGACGGTACTTGGAAAAAAGATGGAAACACTTTAACTCTTAAATATAGCGATGAAGAGGTTAAAGTTGATATCTTAGAATTAAGCGGTAGCACATTAAAAGTAAAATCTACATACACAGAAGAAGGCGTAACATTAAGTGCTGTTTCTGTATTTAAGAAAAAATAATTAAGTAAATTTGAAATTTACCCAAAACCTCAAACTAATAGTTTGAGGTTTTTTTATACATTTAAAATAAAAAAATGGAACCAATAAGATGTGGCTGGTGTAATTCCAGTGATTTATACAAAAAATATCATGATGAAGAATGGGGCGTTCCAGTTTATGACGACCCTACATTATTCGAGTTTTTAATTTTGGAAACTTTTCAGGCTGGTTTAAGCTGGATTACAATTTTAAATAAAAGAGAAAACTTCAGAGCTGCTTTTGATTATTTCGATTATAAAAAAATTGCTAATTATTCTGAAGATAAAATCGAAGAGTTAATGCAGAACACTGGAATTATTCGAAACAAATTAAAAATTAAAGCTGCTGTTTCTAATGCTCAAGCTTTTATGAAAGTTCAAGAAGAATTTGGAACTTTCTCTGATTATATTTGGAAATATACCGATAGAAAACCGATTGTAAACAATCTAAAAAATTCAAAAGATGCTCCTGCTACTACTCCACTTTCAGATGAAATCAGCAAAGATTTAAAAAAAAGAGGATTTAAATTTGTCGGTTCCACAGTTATTTACGCACATATGCAGGCCACCGGAATGGTCAATGATCATGTGGAAGATTGCTTTACGCGAAGGGAAAAATAGTCTCAGTTTTCAGTCAAAGTTCTCAGTTTTTTTGAATCTGAAACTTGAAACATAAAACTTTTAAACAAAAATTACATATATTTGCTTCACACTTTAGGGGTGTCTACAAACTTGTAGGCTGAGATTTTACCCTCTGAACCTGATCTAGTTCATACTAGCGTAGGGAAAAGTAAGATGACTTCTGCGCGCATTTTTATGCGTTCTTGTAGCCATTCCTAAGGTGTATCTATACACTAAACTAAAAAGGAATGGAACTTAAAATCAATCAACAAACCAAAATTTTCAATGCTGAAACGCTAAGCGTTCAATCATTGCTCGATCTCGAAATTCCGCACAAACAAAACGGAATCGCCGTTGCTGTTAACAATACTGTTGTTCCAAAAAACAAATGGAACGAATTCTTCGTACAAGAAACTGACGATATTTTAATTATTTCTGCTACACAAGGAGGATAGAACTTAAATTCCAAATTACCATTCATTTGTAGACGCACTGCAGTAAGTCTCTACAGTATAATTCATAACTTATAACTCATAACTTCTTTTCCTATGACAAACGAAGAACAAATATCCAGAACCCCGTTTCCAAATTCTAAGAAAGTATATATCGATGGAGAAATTCATCCGATAAAAGTTGCAATGCGCGAAATTGCTTTGAGCGATACCAAACTTTCTAATGGCGGAATTGAAAAAAATCCACCTGTAACCGTTTACGATACTTCTGGGCCTTACACAGATCCAAATGTAGAAATTGATATTAGAAAAGGATTACCACGCTTACGCGAAAACTGGATTCTTGACCGAAATGATGTTGAAATTCTAGAAGAAATCACATCAGATTATGGACAAAGCCGCTTAAAAGATGAAAGTCTGAATCATCTTCGATTTGAATATTTACATCAGCCAAAACGTGCTAAGAAAGGCGCGAATGTAACACAACTATATTATGCCAAACAAGGAATCATTACTCCAGAAATGGAATATATTGCGATTCGTGAAAACCAACGTATCGAACTTTTAAACGAACAAACTAAAGCAATGCAATGTCAGCACGGCGGAAATAGCTTTGGAGCAAATACTCCAAAAAGCAAAATTACACCTGAATTTGTTCGTTCTGAAGTTGCCTGCGGAAGAGCTATTATTCCAAACAACATCAATCACCCAGAAAGCGAACCAATGATTGTTGGACGTAATTTTTTAGTAAAAATCAATGCCAATATTGGAAATAGCGCTGTGACTTCAAGCATTGAAGAAGAAGTTGAAAAAGCCGTTTGGGCTTGCCGTTGGGGAGCTGATACGATTATGGATTTATCCACAGGAAAAAACATTCACGAAACAAGAGAATGGATTATTCGAAATTCACCTGTTCCAATTGGGACTGTTCCAATTTATCAAGCTCTTGAAAAAGTAAAAGGAATTGCTGAAGATTTAACTTGGGAAGTTTTCCGCGATACCTTGATTGAGCAAGCTGAACAAGGGGTTTCGTATTTTACGATTCACGCTGGAGTTTTGCTTCGTTATATTCATTTAACTGCCAATCGCGTTACTGGAATTGTTTCGCGAGGCGGGTCTATCATGGCAAAATGGTGTTTATTTCATCATAAAGAAAACTTCTTATACACTCATTTTGAGGAAATCTGCGAAATCATGAAACAATATGATGTGGCTTTTTCTCTTGGAGATGGTTTGCGTCCAGGTTCGATTGCAGATGCGAATGATGCTGCGCAGTTTGCCGAATTAGAAACTTTGGGCGAATTGACAAAAATTGCATGGAAACATGATGTTCAGGTTTTCATTGAGGGCCCAGGACACGTACCAATGCATATGATTAAAGAAAACATGGACAAACAATTGGAACATTGCCATGAAGCTCCATTTTATACTTTAGGACCTTTAACTACTGATATTGCGCCAGGTTACGATCATATCACTTCGGCAATAGGCGCAGCTATGATTGGCTGGTATGGATGCGCGATGTTATGCTATGTTACGCCAAAAGAGCACTTAGGTTTGCCAAATAAAAAAGACGTCAAAGACGGCGTAATCACCTATAAGATTTCTGCTCACGCTGCCGACTTGGCAAAAGGTCATCCAGGGGCGCAGTATCGCGATAACGCGTTGAGTAAAGCAAGATTTGAATTCCGTTGGGAAGATCAGTTTAATTTGGCTTTAGACCCAGATACAGCAAGAGAATTCCATGATGAAACACTTCCTGCTGATGGCGCGAAAGTAGCACATTTCTGTTCAATGTGCGGACCAAAATTCTGTTCTATGAAAATATCTCAAGAAATTAGAGATGTCGCTGCCGCTGAAAAAGGAATGCAGGAGAAATCAGAGGAATTTATTGAACAAGGGAAAGAGATTTATATTTAGAATTTTAGAAAATAGAATACAGAGAAAAGATATGATAGTAATCTCTAACTCTTTTGTTGTTGACAATGAAATCAAGATACTTCATTCTCTATTTGATGAAGGATTGTCTTTGCTTCATATTCGCAAACCTGATTTTTCTGAATTGGAAATGGCGCAATTTATTCATCAGATCAAATTGGAATTTCATGATAATTTGGTTTTGCATAGTCATCATCATTTAGCAAAAGATTTTGGCATTAACAGATTGCATTTTTCTGAAAAAGAAAGAAAAAGACTGAATGATTTTCCTGAAAGGTTTTTAAAACCTTGTAGGTCTAAATCAACGTCAACACATTCAATTGAAGATTTTAATTCTCTTGAAAATTTTGATTATGCATTTTTAAGTCCAGTCTTCAAAAGTATTTCTAAAGAAAATTATTATCCTGAAAAAGATCTTTTTGAAAAAATAAAATCACGAAAAAATCAACAGACAAAAATGGTTGCTTTGGGCGGAATTGATTCTGAAAACATTCAAAAAATCTTAGAAAAAGGTTTTGATGATACTGCACTTTTGGGAACTATTTGGAAAAATAAAAATCCATTAAAACAATTTAAATTATGTCAAAAGATCGCCCTTATGTACTCACAATCGCAGGTTTAGATCCTTCTGGAGGTGCAGGAATTTTGGCTGATATCAAAACATTTGAACAGCACAAAGTTTGTGGTTTTGCAATTTCGACAGCAAATACCATTCAGACTGAAAATCAGTTTCATGAAATTCAGTGGACTGATTTGGGGTTTGTAATTCGTTCGATCGAAACTTTGTTTTTAAATTATAAAATCAGCGTTGTGAAAATTGGAATTGCATCTTCTTTACATGATTTAAACCGAATTGTTTCGACGATAAAGTTGCTTTCTCCTTTAACCAAAATTGTTTGGGATCCTGTTTTGAAATCGACTACAAAATTTGAATTTATGAATATTGAAGATCATTTACATATAGATTTAAATAAAATATTGTCGAAAATCGATTTGATAACACCAAATTCTCATGAAGCCGAAATTCTATTTCCTGATTTTGCTTCTAATGAAAATAAATTTTCAACGAGCATTTTATTAAAAGGTGGCCATAACGAAAAAGCCTTGGGAAAAGATCTTTTATTTCTAAAAAATGAAGTCTTAGAATTGCTTCCATCAGAAAAAAACTGTTTTAAGAAACATGGCTCAGGCTGTGTGCTTTCTTCTGCAATTGCTTCGAATTTAGCTTTAAATCAGACACTAAAAGAAGCCTGTAAAAATGCTAAAATTTATATCGAAAATTACTTGAGTTCAACACCAACTTTAATCGGATATCATTATGTATAGCAAACTTCAATATATCTCGCAGGGCGAAACTATCGAAAAACAATTGTATAATATTCATCAGGCGCTTGACGCAGGATGCAATTGGATACAAATGCGTTTTAAAAACCAAGCACAAAAAGATGCTTTCACTTTAGCGGAAGCGGTAAAACCTTTATGTGAAAAGTACGCAGCCAATTTTATTGTAAACGACAATTTGCAACTTACTAAAGAAATAGATGCTGACGGCGTTCACCTAGGTTTAACCGATACTAAAATCGATGAAGCTAGAGCTTTTTTAGGCGCTTCAAAAGTAATCGGAGGAACTGCTAATACTTTTGAAGACATTCAAAATCACGTTAAAAATGGATGTAATTATATCGGATTAGGTCCTTTTCGCTTTACTGCCACAAAAGAAAAATTAAGTCCGATTTTGGGATTATCGGGCTATTTTGACATACTTCAAAAACTGAAAAAAAATAAAATCGAAATTCCAGTTTATGCTATAGGAGGCATCACTTTAAGAGATGTAAGTCCGTTAATGGAAACTGGAATTTTCGGAATTGCCGTTTCTGGAATCATTACTGAAAGTGATGAAAAGGAAAAATTAATTCAACAACTAAACGAAAAATTATATGCAAACATCATTGTTTAATATAGGAGACAAAACCTTTAATTCCCGTTTGTTTCTTGGAACAGGAAAGTTTGGTTCAAATGAAGAAATGGAAAGCGCCATTTTAGCTTCAGAAAGCGAATTGGTTACTGTAGCACTAAAACGCATTGATCTGGAAACCGATACTGATGCTATTTTATCGCATTTAAAACATCCAAATATCAATTTATTACCGAATACATCTGGAGCAAGAAATGCTAAAGAAGCTGTATTTGCAGCACAATTAGCTCGCGAAGCTTTAGATACAAACTGGGTAAAATTAGAAATTCATCCCGATCCGAAATATTTAATGCCAGATCCAATTGAAACTTTAAAAGCAACTGAGGAATTGGCAAAACTTGGTTTCATTGTGCTTCCGTACATTCACGCTGATCCTGTTTTATGCAAACATTTGGAGAGTGCTGGAACTTCGGCTGTTATGCCTTTGGGTTCGCCAATTGGAAGCAATAAAGGTCTAAAAACAATCGATTTTTTAGAAATTATTATCGAACAAAGTACTGTTCCTGTAATTGTTGATGCGGGAATTGGAGCGCCTTCTGATGCTGCAAAAGCAATGGAAATTGGTGCGGATGCCGTTTTAGTGAATACCGCGATAGCTGTAGCAGGAAATCCGAAATTAATGGCCGAAGCTTTTAAGGAAGCGGTAATTGCGGGAAGAAAAGCTTTTGAAGCTAGAATTGGTTCTCAGCAAAATTATGCTGTCGCTTCTAGCCCATTGACTTCTTTTTTGTATGATTAATTTTAAACGCAAAGTTCGCAAGGTTTTTTCGCAAAGCACGCTAAGCTTGGCAAACTTTTAAAGCAAAAAAAGAACTCAAAGCTTAGCGAACTTTGTGCATCCTTAGCGCGCTTTGCGTTAAAAACTTTTGCAGTAAAACTAAACTCACATGAATACTTTCAAATCTATTTTCGAGCAATATAATTGGGATGAAATCCAGTCCAGAATATATAAAACCACATCAAAAGATGTCGAAAGAACATTGGCTAAAACCAAATACAATCTCGATGATTTTTTGATTTTGATTTCTCCAATCGCTCAGAATTATTTAGAACAAATGGCACAAAAATGCAATGAAATTACCAAAAAACGTTTCGGAAAAACGATTCAAATGTATGCGCCACTCTATTTGAGCAACGAATGCCAAAACATTTGCACCTATTGCGGATTTAGTTTAGACAATAAAATCAAAAGAAAAACCCTTTCTGATGCTGAAATAAAACTCGAAGTTGAAGCTTTAAAAAAAACAGGTTTTGATCATGTTTTATTGGTTACAGGTGAAGCAAATTATACTGTAAATATTAATTATTTTCTAAATGCTATTAATTTAATCAAAGAAGATTTTTCGATTATTTCTGTTGAAGTTCAGCCACTATCTACAGAAGATTATGAGCGTTTGCACGAAGCTGGTGTTTATTCTGTTTTGGTTTATCAGGAAACGTATCATCAGGAAGTTTACAAAAAATACCATACAAAAGGTAAGAAATCAAATTTTGATTATCGATTGGAAACTCCAGATCGAATTGGAACTGCGGGAATTCATAAAATTGGTTTAGGGGTTTTATTAGGTTTGGAAGATTGGCGAACTGATAGTTTCTTCAATGCTCTGCATTTAGATTATCTTCAAAAGAAATACTGGCAGACAAAATATTCGGTTTCCTTTCCCCGCCTGCGTCCAGCCGAAGGAATTATTGAACCGAATTTCATTATGGATGATAAAGATTTGACTCAATTAATCTGCGCTTACAGATTGTGGAATGAAGATTTGGAAATTTCGATTTCAACTCGCGAAAATGAAAAATTTAGAAACAACATTATTCCAATTGGCGTTACGAGTATGAGCGCAGGTTCGAAGACAAATCCTGGCGGTTATATTGTTGATCCGCAATCCTTGGAACAATTTGAAATCAGCGACGAACGTTCCGCGGAAGAAATTTCTAAAATCATAAAAAATGCAGGCTATGAACCTGTTTGGAAAGACTGGGACAAAGCTTATAGTTGAAATATTTCAAGTTTCAGGTTTCAGGTTTCAAGTTTTAGGTTTGAATACTTTACATTTTACAATTTACAATTCACAATTTACAATTCACAATTTACAATTCACAATTTACAATTCACAATTAAAAAAATGAGCATTATACAAGAATTTCTGCGTTATAACAGACAGACCATTCTTCCTGAAATTGGCGATGAAGGCCAGGAAAAATTAAAAAAAGCAAAAGTTTTAGTAATTGGAGCTGGCGGTTTAGGTTGTCCAATTTTACAATATATCGCAACGGCTGGAGTTGGTTTTATCGGAATTATGGACTTTGATACGATTGAAATTCACAATCTTCACAGACAGATTTTATACACTGAAAATAAAATTGGTCAGCAAAAAGCTATTGTGGCAAAAGAAGTGGTTTCTAAACTAAATCCGTTAATTGAAACTGTTGCGATTAATGAAAAATTAACCACTGCAAATGCATCAAAAATCATTCAGCAATATGATCTTGTCGTGGATGGTTCTGATAATTTTTCTACTCGTTATTTGGTGAATGATACTTGCGTTGAATTGAAAAAGCCTCTGGTTTATGGAAGCATTTTAAAATTTGAAGGACAAATTGCCGTTTTCAATCATAACGGAAGTAAAAACCTTCGCGATTTGTTTCCAGAAATGCCAAATCCAAAGGATGTTCCGAATTGTAATTTGAACGGAGTTCTAGGGACTTTACCTGGAATCATTGGAAATATGATGGCACATGAAACATTAAAATTGATTCTCGAATTACCAACTTTAAATAATGAATTAATAATCTTTAATACTTTGAACTGGAACTTTACAAAGTTGAATTTCTAAAAAACAACCTCATCACCAACGCTAATAATACCAGAATTTAGACTCACAATATTGGTTCCGAATAAAACCGAATTGTCTACATTTCTGTATTTACTTAACGTTTTTAGAGGTTCTTTTTTCAAACGCCCATTTTCCGGATCATTGTTCACCATAACACACCTTCCGCATGGTTTTATGTTTTTAAACTGAACATCACCTATTGCAAAAGTCTTAAAATCGTCTTCTTCATGAGGGCTTTCTGTACTTACTACAAGGTTTGGACGAAATCTTTTTATGGTGATTTTTTCATCCAATTTATCATTCAAAAAGTCTAAACTTTTGGATCCAATTAATAAATACGGATAACCATCTGCCAGACTCACATTGAAGGTTTCTTTCAATCTGGAGCTTTCGTGTTTACGAGCTCCATTTTTTAGTATTTTGACCAATTTACATTCAAATCCCAAATGTTTACTAAACCATTTTGAAGTTTCTTGGTTTACCTCAACAACTTCGCTCTTATCATCCCAAACATTTACTTTAATTGTATTTTCTAAAGACTCATCAATAGAAAATTCATGTTTTTGATCTTGAAAAGTAATACCAATTTTTCCATCTAAAATCTGTGGATAAAATTGACTCATGATTCGATGTTCTCTTTGCGTAAGCATTTGATTTTCTGCATCAATCAGCATCCAACGACGATCGTTTTCAAACCCCATTTCTTCCGCTTTTGCAGATTGAAGACTGATTCCTGCCAAGCTTTTAATTGGATAGATATAAATTTCTGTTACGCTATAAACTGCACTCATTTTTACTTAGTTTTTAAAATGGACATAAATTCTTCACGATCGATTTCCCGACATCCTAAACTTTCTAAATGCGGATTATAAACCTGACAATCTAACAACTTATAATTTTCTTTCTTCAAATATAAGGCTAAAGCAATAAAAGCTGTTTTTGAGGCATTTGAAACTTTAGAAAACATACTTTCTCCGCAAAAAACATCTCCCAAATCAATTCCATATAAACCTCCTACGAGCACATCATCCTGCCAAACCTCAACCGATTTTGCGACTCCCTCTTCATTTAATTTACAATACGCCTCGATCATTTCATCTGAAATCCAAGTTCCGTTTTGCCCTTCACGTTTTATCTGCTGGCAGTTCGAAATTACTTCTCTGAAATTTTTATTATAGGTTACTTTAAAGATTTTCTTATTGAGAATCTTTTTCATGCTTTTGGATATCACCAATTCATCAAAAAATAAAACCATTCGAGGATCTGGCGCCCACCAAAGAATTGGCTCCCCTTCATTAAACCAAGGAAAAATACCACTTTTGTAAGCCAACAGTAAACGCTCTGTACTCAGATCGCCTCCAATTGCCAAAACGCCTTCTTCATCGGCTTCTGTAACAGGCGGAAAAAATAAATCTTTGAATAAATAATACATTCTTAAAAATAATCAATTTTTAAATTCCAATGAAATTGAAATCTCAATACAAAAAATTCCAAACTCCAAATTCATGCGAATGAATTGGAATTTGGAATTTAAAATTTTAGAATTTAAACCTTTTTTAGAACGGTAAATCGTCTGGTTCGTCTTCGTTTACGTTTGTTGCTGGAGCAAAAGTTTCCGCTGTTGGCATTGGTGGTGCTTGTGTAGAACCTTCTGCAGCTAATCTTTCGATTCTCCAACCTTGAATACTATTGAAATATCTAGTTTCTCCTTGCGGATTAACCCATTCTCTTCCTCTTAAATTGATAGAAACTTTTACTGCATCTCCTTGTTTATAGCTACTCAATAAATCGCATTTATCTTGTGTAAATTCGATTAAAATATGTTGTGGATACTGCTCCTCAGTAGTAACAACTAACTCTCTTTTTTTGAATGAGGCACTAACTTGCTGCTCTGGGTTAACCACTTTTACTTTTCCTGTAACTTCCATCTTCGTCTATATTAATTATTGTTTCTATTTCTTTTATTTCTTAGCTAAAAGCACTTTCCAAGCCGATTCTACATCGCCGTTATCCAAATATTTTTTGGCCTCTAAGTGTACTTTTTTCTGATCGTCGGAGCTTAAAACTCCTTTGACTGCGAAATTTTCTTTCACAAATATAATAACTTCTTCAATTGTAGGCAAGGCTTCTACATTTCCTAATTTGCCTAAATCATTTCCATCAAAAACATCGCTTTCTTTTACAAAATTTGGTATTGCATCTACTCCTACTCCCAGTGTTGTTAAGGGTTTTGCAACTTCAAAAAGACCTTGATTTGATCTTGAATACCAGTTATTTCCAAGTCTTGAAACCAAATCAATTTTATGCTGATCGATCGCTCCGTTTTCATCTAAAATAGATTCGTGAATATGAATTTTCACCACTTCGCACAAAATCAAATTTCCAGCTCCGCCTTCTGTTCCTAACGGAATAATCTGCGTAATCTTGCATTCAAATTGAACTGGAGATTCTTTTACACGATATGGTTTTACTAAATCTGACGGAATTTGAGTTAATCCTGCTTTGATGAATTCGTTTACGCCATCTCCATATTCTGTGCTTGCCAATGAAGTCTGCTGAACTAAATCATAATTTACAACATTAATTACGACTTCCTTAGTTGCCTCAGCATTTATTAAAGTATGTTTGATAGTATTATCTCGAACACGTCTTGATGGTGAAAAAACCAAAATAGGCGGATTGGCACTGAACACATTAAAGAAACTAAACGGAGATAAATTCGGAACCCCTTTTTCGCTTATTGTACTTGCAAACGCAATAGGTCTTGGACCAATTGAACTCTGCAAATAGCCTTGCAATTTAGCCGTCGGAATCTCTTTTGGATTAATGCTGATCATACTTTTATATTTAAACAAATCTCACTTTTGCTGTTACAAAAGTATTGAAATCGTTTAATTAGAAGAAATAGTTTTATAGATAAAACGAAAAATCTTTCCGCATTCGCAAAATATAAAATGTGTATATTTCGTTATCTTTATACCACAAAATAATTGATATGTCTTTTTCTGAAAGAACAAACACAACCCGCTGGATTATTATATCGGTTTGCTTTATAATCATTTCGCTAATCCTTTGGAACACTTATACTTTCTTCCAAATATTTAAAAACGAGGAACGTTTAAAAATGAACCTCTTTGTAAATGCTCAAATTACACTAGTTAATGCAAACGAAAATACTGATGTAGAACTACCTCTTCAGATTTTCAGTAACAATACTTCAATTCCTGGAATTATAATGCTTTATGACAAAGTAGTGAGCGCCGTAAATGTTCCTGATGAAGTTCTTAATGACAAGAAAAAAAGAATCGATTTTTTAAATAAATTAAAAAGTGAAAACGAACCTATTACTTTTGAATATGCTCCAGGAAAATATCAAACCTTATATTACGGTAATTCAGCGTTATTAAATAAACTTAAATATTACCCAATTGCCTTACTTCTCATTATCTTTTTATGTATTGCTTTAATCTATAACTTTTACAAAAGCACTAAAATGGCAACCCAAAATAAGCTTTGGGCAGGAATGGCAAAAGAAACGGCACATCAAATAGGAACGCCATTGTCTTCTTTAATTGGCTGGGTTGAGATACTTAAAACAGAAAATATTGATCAATCTATTAGTACTGAAATTGAAAAAGACATAGAACGTCTGCAAACTATTACGGATCGTTTTTCTAAAATTGGTTCAATTCCTGTTTTAGAACTTCATGATATTGTTGAAGAAACAAAAACCGCATACGAATACTTGCAATCACGATTTTCTAAACAAGTTGCTTTTTCGTTTAAAGCTCCAAACGAACCTATTTTAGGCATGATCAATCCTATTTTACATAGCTGGACTATCGAAAATCTAGTCAAAAATGCAATTGATGCCATGAAAGGAAAAGGAACTTTAGACCTTAAGATTGAACAAGATAGTCATAACGTAAAGATAAATGTAAAAGATTCGGGAACAGGAATTTCTAAAAAACAATTTAAAACTATTTTCGAACCTGGGTTTACGACTAAAAAACGCGGTTGGGGACTTGGACTTTCTTTAACTAAAAGAATTGTTGAAGAATATCACAACGGAAAAATTAAAGTTTTACATTCTGAAATTGGAAAAGGAACTACTTTTCAAATTTCATTAAATAAAAAAGTGCAGTAAAATTTATTACTGCACTTTTGTTATCTGTTTTGTCTGACCTAGCGAAGTCGAAGTCTTTACAAATTCGATTGAATATCTTTTGCTAAAGCTTCAAATTCTTCTTTTGAAAGAGAAACTTTATCAATAAAACGCATTTCGTCCATATGGTTTAACGGAATCAAATGCACGTGTGCATGAGGCACCTCAAGCCCAACAACTGCAATTCCGATTCTTTTGCATGGAACTGTCTTTTCTAAAGCTGCAGCTACTTTTTTAGAAAACTTCATTAAGCCTAAATACAGTTCTTCATCCATATCAAAAATCTTATCGATTTCTTGTTTAGGAATACAAAGTGTGTGTCCTTTTGCATTTGGATTTACATCTAAAAATGCCAAATAGTTTTCGTCTTCAGCAATTTTATAAGCTGGAATTTCTCCGTTTACTATTTTAGTGAATATTGATGCCATTGTTTTTTTGGGTTAATCGTGTAACTGTTTATTTGTTTAACCGATTTAACGATTAAACGGTTAAACTAAAATTAGTCTCTTGAAATTTCAAGAATTTCGAATTTTAAAACTCCGTTTGGAACTGTAATTTCAGCTACTTCTCCAACAGATTTCCCTAGCAAACCTTTTCCAATAGGAGAAGTTACAGAGATTTTTCCTGTTTTTAAATCTGCTTCACTTTCAGCAACAAGCGTATATTTCATCTCCATTCCGTTGCTTTGGTTTTTAATTTTTACATTCGATAAAACTAAAACTTTAGAAACATCTAGTTGAGATTCGTCAATTAATCTTGCGTTTGCGTATACTTCTTCTAGTTTAGAAATTCTCATTTCTAATAAACCCTGTGCTTCTTTTGCTGCATCATATTCTGCATTTTCAGACAAATCGCCTTTATCTCTCGCGTCTGCAATATCTTGAGATGCCTTTGGACGCATTACACTTTTAAGGTGCTCCAACTCATCTTTTAATTTTTTTAATCCTTCAGCTGTATAATAAGATACTTTACTCATAACTTCATCGTTTATATAAATACAAAAAATCCCATCGCGACGGGATTTTCTTACCACAAATATACTATAATTTTTAATAGTACATAATTATATGTTAATCATATAGATTTCAAATCTAAATAATTATTTTTGTTTTAACTAATTCCTATTAAAATAATGAAAAAAATCTGGTTCTTTATCGCATTTACCGCTGTTTTGTTCTCTTGCAGTGAAAACAACAGAAGCAATAATAATCCTTATATTCCTAATTATCCCGTAAACGCATATCTTGATGCCAATTTGCCAACATATAACAAATTGCTGTATCCTAGTAATCCCGTTTATGTTGCCAATTATGGCGCAAAAGGAATTATAGTAATGAAAACTGGTGAAGGAACTTTTACTGCTTTTGATGCAGCTTGCCCAAATCAAGCGCTTACATCTTGTACGGCCATGACAATTGACGGAATTTACGCTGTTTGTCCTTGCGATAAAACTCAATACAACTTATTTACAGGACTTGGAGGAAAAGAATATCCGATGAAACAATATCGCGTCGAAGCTTCTGGAACTGTAGTTCACGTTTATAATTAAATAAAAAAGCCTGAAAGTAAATTTTCAGGCTTTTTTTATAATCCAACTTAATTAGAATTTCAAATTCAAACCAACTAAGAAATTTGTCCCAGCTTGCGGGTAATAGTAA
The DNA here is from genome assembly GCF_025717045.1 of Flavobacterium sp. SH_e. GTDB lineage: Bacteria > Bacteroidota > Bacteroidia > Flavobacteriales > Flavobacteriaceae > Flavobacterium. The sequence goes on along the minus strand of NZ_JAOVZN010000006.1, from coordinate 911,498 downwards.
GGATAAATATCCCACATGTATCCATTTGAAACATATTTTTTATCGAAGATATTATTAACCATTCCAGTTATGGTAATCGATTTAAAAATTGATTTTGTTTTTATTTCGTAAGAAGCATTAAAATCATTTACAAAATAATCTGCCAATTTTGCTGATGGAAGTTCGATATTGTTCATGAACTGTTCTCCAACGTATTTTTGCAATAATGAAAGATATAATCCTTCAATTGGCTTAAATACAATAACGTTTCCTGCAATAACTTCTGGAGAATAAGCAATTTTAGTTGTTCCGTAATATTCTCCATCTACAGCTAAATCAACATTTTTGTTGCTGCTTAAAGTAAAGTTCGGTCTTAAAGTGAATTTATCAGAAAGTGCAATTGTTGCATCAACTTCTAAGCCTAAACGGTAGCTTTTCTCCGTATTTGCACGAATCGGATTTCCAACATCATCCAATCTTCCAGTTAAAATCAATTGGTCTTTGTATGCCATGTAATATACATTCGAATTCAATTGAAATTTTTCAGAATTGAATCTCCATCCTAATTCAAAATCATTCAATTTCTCTGGTTTTACATTTCCTCCTTCATAATCAGTTCTGTTAGGTTCACGATTTGCTCGTGCATAAGAAAAATACAAAGTGCTTTTTTGACTGATTTCGTAATTCAAACCCGCTTTCGGATTAAAGAAGTTGAAATTATCATCAACTAAACCTGTTTCTGCACTATTAGCTTTATATTTTACATTTCTGTATTGCAAATCGCCATATAAACTTAACTTTTCTGTTAATTGATAATTTGCTTTCGCGAAAATGTTCCCATCTGTTTTTGTAGAAAAATCATCGTAATAATGATCTCCAAGTTCAGATTGAGAAGCATATCTTGCCCAGATTACTTTTCCGAAATGATCACCTTCATATTTGTTCCAGCCTCCGCCCAAAATAACGTTTAGCTTTTCTGTGACATATTTAGCAGAGAAAGTAGTTCCGTAAAAGTCATTATCTAACCATTTTTGGCGTACTAAATCTGTCGTTGTTACACTTCCAACTGGATCCAGATTATATTCAGCCATATCTGCATCTTCCTTGTAATTTTCGTAATAACCTTTTCCTTTTGTATAATGAAGTGCAAAGTTTGTGCTCCATTTATCAGAAATAGATTCGCTCCAATGTAATTGATAATGATCTTGTTTGTAATTATCGGTTTCATTATCATAAAAACGAACATTTCCTGCTTCATCTGTATACATACCTGCCGAATTGAAAGTACGATTTGTGCTTAAAGTTTCACCATCAATTCCGTTCCAGGATTGATACGTTTTTTCGGTTCCGCCAAAAACTAAAGCTTTAATCAAAGTTGTTTTGCCAACATAAGTTCCCTGCAAGAAATATGATTTTAAATCTGAACTTGCGCGATCAATATATCCTTGTGATTTTATTGCCGATAAACGTCCTGCAATTTCAAAATGATCATTCAACAAACCTGTGCTGAATTTTACCGTATTTTTTATTGTATTGAATGATCCAGCAGAGCTTGAAATTTCGCCAGTTGCTTTATTAGCATAACTGTCAGTTAGCATATTTAAGCTCGCACCAAAAGCACCTGCGCCATTTGTAGATGTTCCAACTCCGCGTTGCAATTGAAGACTTTCTACAGAAGAAGCAAAATCGGGCATATTAACCCAAAATGTTCCCTGACTTTCTGCATCATTGTACGGAATTCCATTTATCGTTACGTTTACACGTGTAGCATCACTTCCACGAACTCGAATTCCAGTGTAACCAACACCGTTACCAGCATCTGAAGTCGTTACAACCGAAGGAAGATAGTTCATTAGAACAGGAATATCCTGACCTAAATTTCTATACTTAATTTCTTTTTTATCCATATTACTAAAACTCACCGGAGTCTTAGAAGTAACACGAACTGCAGAAACCAAAACCTCATCTAGAGAATTTACTTTTGTAGAATCTTGCTGTTGTGCAAAAGAGAATAGAGAATAGAATAAAGAAAATAGAATAAAGAAAATAGATTTGGTTCTCTTAAGATTTTCAACCTCTGAACCTTTGTACCTCTGTGCCTTAGCACCTAAAAAAAAAGTTTTCATTCGTAAAGAATTACGAATAAAAGGGGGAATTATTCTTTTGTTAAATTAATAAATGTGTTTCACGACAAGATAAAGTGTGCACGCTCGATATTGTCGTTTTTTCCCTTAGCAACATTACTCGCTCAGGTTCTTTGGGTATGATCTCAGCTCGTTATTTAGAGCACCCCTTTGAGACAATGCAAATATAAAAAAGTATTAAGATAAATGTATTAAGTATTAAGATTTTTCATTTTTGGATTTATTAATACTTAATTCTGCAGTCTTAATGCTAAAAATCGGGTCTTCTTCTTGATTGCTTCAAATCAGAAATATTCTTTTTGTCTTTAATTCTCTTTTTAATTACCGCTTTTGGAACTTTTGTCGCTTTTCTAACTTTCGGAACGTACAAACCTTTTTTAATAATTTCAAGAAATCGTTTTGTTACAATTTCTTTATTTTTAAGCTGGCTCCTATCTTCATCGCAATTTAAAATCAAGATATTTTCAGAAGTTAATCTTGCTGCTATATTTTGTTGCAAAAGGAATTTTTCTTCATCAGATAAAGCTTGAGAAGTATTCAAATCAAAATTCAGAACTACTTTTGACGAAACTTTATTTACGTTTTGCCCACCCGAACCACTGCTTCGAACAGCTTTAAAATTTAATTCTGATATGATTTTTTCTATATCCATTTTATTGTGGCTGATGCGCTGCTTTTAGCAAATCGTTTACTGTTTTTACGGGATTAAAAGTAATCAGAGGAACAGCAACAAAAACCGTTAGCCAATTTGCCATTGAACCATTCCATAAACCTGGTAATTCATAATTTTTAACCGCTTTTCCATCAACACTTTTCTCTACAATGAAACCTGTATTTTGATCTACAAATTGAAGTAAATTAAATTTTTCGTTTTTGTAGTTTTTTATACCGCAAACCAAATCTACCGGATTAAAATGTGTTGATTCGGCTAAAATGGTCTGTTGTTTTTTATTAGTTAAATCTACTTGAGAAGTTTCAACAATTTGAAGAGAGATTACGCCTTTATCATTCATGACCCAAAACGGACCGCCGCCAGGCTCTCCTTCATTTTTCACCATTCCGCAAACACGGATTGGTCTATTTAAAATCTCTTTGATCTTGTATATCTTATTTTCAAAAGTAAATTTATTGAAATCATTACCCATCTCAATGTTTAATTTTTCTTTTAAAAATAAAACAATTTCTTCTACATGATTTTCTTTAATTTCATTCTGATCGATTGCTTTCAAATAAGAAAAAACTTTTTGCTGCATTTCTACCAAAACGCCTGCCAAAGCTTTTTTATACAATGTAGTTTGTTCAATATGATTCTGAATTACATTATCAATGTTTTTTATAAAAATTACATCGGCATCAAGATTATTTAAATTTTCAATTAAAGCTCCATGTCCGCCTGGTCTAAAAATTAAATTATCATTTTTATCTTTTACCAATTTGTTGTTCTCATCAATAGTAATAGAGTCAGTGCTTTTACTTTGATACGAATACCCAATATTAATTTTTACGCCAGACGGTTCTTCAATTTTTTCTATAACCTCATCAACTCCTTTATAAAATAAGTTTTGGTGAATTTCTGATACAGTAAAATGCAAATTAGAAACCTTTTCTGAAGTAGCATAATGAATACATTCATTTAAATGTTCTTCAATTGGATTGGCAATATGCGTTTTATATTGGTGAAAAGGCAAAACAGCCTTAGGTTTATTTGCCGAATTATAATAATCTGGCGACAGCAATAATTTTATAAAATAATAATTTTTATAATCTCTATCTAAAGACTCAAAATCAGGATAAATTTCTCTTAATTTTTTATCGACTGCTGTGAAAAAAGGAAACTTCTCCATACCAACAATAAAAATGGCAAGTTCTTTATCATTTATTCTATTAATATACGCATTTATTGTTTCTTTTTTAATATCAAAATCATTCAAAAAAGCTGTTAAGAATTTGTACATTCTTGTCGCAGCACCAGAAGCTGGAACAAACTTTTTAATCTTTAATTTTTCTTTTTGATTATCAAAAAAAGAAGCTTTTTCTTGGAAATCGGCTTCAGATAAACTTAAAATTCCATTTCCAATTGTTGCAGGACTTACAAGATTACTCTTTGCTATTCCGTTATCAAAAATTTCAAGCTGTTTTAAAATATTTTCAAAAGGAATTCCTCTTTCATAGATTTGAATAAAATCGGAAGACGAAAAACCTTTTTCTTTCGCAATAGTCAAATTATTAACAATAGTAATTGCTTTTTCCAAACGTGTCTCCTTATCTCCTGATAATGTTATGAAGGGCTTTTTGGTGTCGATTAAAGTTTGTTTGAAAACAGAAAATACAGTTTCTCTTCCGTTTGGAGTATCACGAATATCATCTTTCTCCCAAGGAACATCAATATCTGTTAAAAAGACCAAATCATATTCGTGATTCAATGCCGCTTCGTTTAAAAGCGGATCGCAAAAACCATAATATATTTCAGAAAATACTTTTGTTACCATTAGATTAGTATCACAAAACAGATATTTTTTTGCCTTTTTTAATCTTTCATTTTCTAATGCAGTCTGACCGTAAGCAATAGGCATCATGTCATCAGCTACACAAATATGCTTATTTTCCTCCCATTTTTCTTGCAGATAATCGCGTGCAAATTCAGGAACCCATTCGGTTTCATAGTAATCTGCAAGTTGTTTTGCTAAGGTTGTTTTACCTGTACTTTCAGGTCCAAACAAAGCAATTTTTATGATGGTTGTTTTTTGCTGTCTAAGATCTTTCTCCATTCTAAATAAGCTGAAATAGCCAAAATTGTAAAAATTATATACTGAAGTGACAACATCCCTAAACCACGATAAGCGTAGAGAGGCACAACAATAATATCACCAATAATCCAAAGTGTCCAGTTTTCTATTTTTTTTCTGGCCATGTACCACATTCCTGCGAAAAATATTCCAGACGAAATCATGTCAACATAATTGTCGTGATGAATTTCATAACCAAAATATTTATAAATGCCGAAAACTACAAAAACCGTGACAATAAACAGTAAGATTCCGATTATTTTTTCATTAAAGGTTGTACGAGTTATCGGCAGATTGTCTTCAGTCGTTCCTCCTTTTGCCCAAACATACCAACCATAAATACTCATAATTGAAAAATAGGCATTGATAATCATGTCTCCCATATAACCTGCTACGTAAAGCAAATAAACCGATATTGCCGTAGCAATTAATCCTGTTGGGTAAACCCAAATATTTTCTTTTTTAGCAAACCATACACTCAAAATTCCACAAACAAAGACTAAAAACTCCAAAGCGATATGCCATAATGGAGCATTCTTATAACTTTCTAGAAAAAAATCTATCATGGAAATGTTTTTTGATTAGTGGCATTTATGATTCAAAAAAATGACTGTTGTTTTCAAAAGCTGTTCCAATAACAACTAAATCTGCTCCAGCATTATAAGCTTTTTGAATTCCTTGCAAATCTACAATTCCTCCACCAACAATAATAGGAATTTCAATATTCTGCGCAATTAACTCAATCATTTCTGTTGGAACGGGTTGTTTTGCACCACTTCCCGCTTCTAAATAAATCAATTGATTTCCTAACATTTCTCCTGCGAGCGCAGTTGCTAAAACCAAATCAAGATTTTCACGGCTTAATGGCTTTGTTTTGCTAACACGAGCAACAGCCGTTTCGTTACCGCTTTCTATTAAAATATATCCTGTAGAAATTACTTCGAGATTGGTTTTCTTAAGAATTGGAGCTGCTTGAACTTGATATTCAATCAGATAATCTGGATTTCTTCCTGATAATAAAGAAAGAAACAAAATACCGTCAGCTTTTGAAGAAATTTGCGAAGGATCTCCTGGAAACAAAATAACGGGCAAATTTGTTTTTTGTTTTAACTCCAATATTAATTCTTCTAAAATATTGTTTTGAACAATACTTCCTCCAACAAAAATATGAGTAGCAGGCGACTGATTAATTTTTTCGATTAAATGATCTAAATTTTCCATTACAATTTTATCTGGATCCAAAAGTACTGCCAGCAGTTTCTGACCATTACTTTTAGCCTCTAAAATTTGTTGTCGAATAGTGAGTATTTGTTCTTGCATCTTGGGTGTAAAAGTAAAAGTTTTTTAATGGAGAAGAACTATTTTGAATGAATTATATTTGCCTAATGTCTTTTGATAACGCAAATAATACATTATGATTACAATTGAATTACTACAGAAATACGGCGTAACCAAAAAATCTTTTGATCGAAACGATATTATTTTTGAAGAAGGGAATCTTCCTTTAAACTATTATCAGATCATTTCTGGTGAAATCAAAATGAGTAATTATAATGACGACGGACGCGAATTTATTCAAGGTATATTTTATAAAGGACAATCTTTTGGTGAACCTCCTCTATTTTTAAATCAAAAATATCCTGCGAATGCCATTGCTGTTGAAAATGCTGAAATCTTCATTCTTCCAAAAGAAAACTTCATGAAGCTTTTAGAAGAAAATCCAAAAGTGAGTATTCAAATAATTGAAAATCTAGCGCAGAGATTGTATTATAAATCAGTTATGGCTGCCGAAATTTCGACACACGAACCCGAACATCGCGTTTTAAAACTCATCGATCACGGAATTGCTTATTTTAATTTTCAAAAAGACGAAAACGGTTATCTTATTAATTTTACAAGACAGCAAATTGGAGATTTGACTGGTTTACGTGTAGAAACGGTCATTAGAGCTATAAAAGCATTGGAGAAAAAAGGCGAATTGAAGATTATTAATCGAAAAGTATACAGATAAAAAAGTTCTCGTTTTATGATTTTAATCATAAAATGTAGTTGTATTGTGGGCGTATCTTTGTCATATAAAAATCTGAATATCATGACACTATACCAAACAACATTCGACATTTTCAATAGAAATTATATGGGTTCTGCTGCAATGGCAGTAATTGGACAAAGCTGTTTAGGAGGCGCTGCGGCTATGTATGTCTTAGCTAACGGAACTTCTATCCCACAAATGATTCAACTAGCAATTATAGTTTTGGCTTGTGTTTTCGCAAATACTTCTATATTGGCACAAATGAAACACAAAGTAGTTTTCAATCTTATTATGCTAAGCGCAACTTTAAGTTTGTTTTTTATACTTTTAAATAGTTTGATTCTATGAAAAAACAAATAGAAAATAGAACTGATGTTTCTTTTTTAGTACATCAATTTTATACTAAAATAAGAGCCGATCGAGAAATCGGCTTTTATTTTAATGAAATGATAACCGACTGGGATTTGCACCTCGAAAAACTAACTGATTTTTGGGAGACAAATCTATTTGGCGTTCGTAAATATAAAGGCAATCCACATGCGGTACACAATGAAGTTGACGCACATTTTGACGAAAAAATCACTATAACCGAATTCGGAATCTGGCTTAATCATTGGTTCCAAACTATTGACGAACATTTTGAAGGAGAAAACGCCGAAACATTAAAAAGACGTGCCAGAAAAATGAGTACTTTTTTGTATATGAGTATGTTCCAACACAGACAAAAAGAAAGTGAAGTTTAAATATCTAAATCTTGGAATTTGGAATTTGGAATTTTTAAATTGAAATTTTATTTCTCAAAAGCATAAACCAAAGTAAACTTACCCTCAAAATTATCTGATTCAATTTCCTGATAATGTACATTAAAGTCCTTTATCAGATCATCAAAATGAAGACTTGCCTGCGTTTGGGTTTCATCTAAAGAAAAGTTGCTCACATTGATATGATCTTTAAAACTTATACCTTTTTCATTTCTAATTTTAAAGATTGCTTCTTTGGCTCCCCAGATAACGGTAAGTTTTTTTATATATTCTTCTGTAGTTGATGGATCTAAATAATCGCACTCATAATCTGTGAATTTATCAGCAATTCTCTGAATTTTTTCACGTTGCAATTCCATATCAATTCCTACTTTTTCGTGGCTTATAATTATTGCTGCAAAATGATAAGAATGCGTAATTGAAATATGATTATGACAATCAAAATACGGTTTCCCAAATTCGTCATAATGTAAATCTTTATCCGTAAATCCCATTTCCTGAATTAGCATACGAACGCTCAAAAAAGCGCGCTGATGCATCTGCGATTTCATTCCGTCCAATCTCTTCTGCGTTTTTTCTTTCAACACGACTTTGCTCAATAATTCTTCGAGAGATTCTGTAATTTCCCAAATTAAGATTTTAGTCGTTTCATCAAATTGTATGGTCTGAAATAGAGGCATTTCTTTTTAATTATAAATTGTAAATGGTTAATTATAAATTATTGGTGGTAAATTTTAAACCATATAAGTCATTTAAGAAAATATAACTGTTGGCTTAAAGAATGCATTAGTAAATATAAGCATTTCGCGACAAAGGTAATAGTTTCAGAATCTTTTTTAAATGAACTTACATCACTTATGTGGTTAAAAACAATTTTTAAAGTAACATTCTAAAGATTAAGAAATTAAAGATTTCACAAATCTCACAGAAATTAGTAAAAATAAAAAGGTATTCCGTAAATTTGCAAAAAATTTACAATTATACAAATATAATATAAATGAGTACTACAACTACGCCTTATGTGGCTTATAAAGTAAAAGACATTTCTCTAGCGGCTTGGGGAAGAAAAGAAATTGAACTAGCTGAAGCTGAAATGCCAGGTTTAATGGCACTTCGCGCTGAATATAAAGACGAACAACCATTAAAAGGTGCTCGTATTGCTGGATGTTTGCACATGACGATTCAAACTGCTGTTTTAATCGAAACTTTAATTGCTCTTGGTGCAGAAGTTACTTGGTCTTCTTGTAACATTTTCTCTACTCAAGATCAGGCTGCTGCTGCTATTGCTGCTGCTGGAATCTCTGTTTATGCTTGGAAAGGTCTTGACGAAGAGTCATTTGACTGGTGTATTGAGCAAACTTTATTCTTTGGTGAAGACAGAAAACCATTGAACATGATTCTTGATGACGGTGGAGATTTAACTAACATGGTTATTGACCGTTACCCAGAATTAGTTCCTGGAATTAAAGGTCTTTCTGAAGAAACTACAACTGGTGTTCACAGACTTTACGAAAGAGTAAAAGCTGGAACTTTGCCAATGCCTGCAATCAACATTAACGACTCTGTTACTAAATCTAAATTTGATAACAAATACGGATGTAAAGAATCTGCTGTTGATGCTGTACGTCGTGCAACTGACTTAATGTTGGCTGGAAAAAGAGTTGTAGTTTGCGGATATGGTGACGTCGGAAAAGGAACTGCTGCTTCTTTCAGAGGTGCTGGTTCTATTGTAACTGTTACTGAAATCGATCCAATTTGTGCTTTACAAGCTGCAATGGACGGTTATGAAGTTAAAAAATTAAACACTGTAATTGCTAATGCTGATATCATCATTACAACTACAGGAAACAAAGATATCGTTCTTGGAGAGCACTTCGAGCAAATGAAAGACAAAACTGTTGTTTGTAACATTGGTCACTTCGATAACGAAATTGATATGGCTTGGTTAAACAAAAACCACGGTGCATCTAAAATCGAAATCAAACCTCAGGTTGACAAATACAACATCAACGGAAAAGATATCATTATCTTGGCTGAAGGTCGTTTAGTAAACCTTGGTTGTGCTACAGGTCACCCAAGTTTTGTAATGAGTAACTCATTTACAAACCAGACTTTAGCTCAAATCGAATTGTGGAACAACAGCGCAGCTTACAAAAATGAAGTTTACATGTTACCAAAACATTTAGATGAAAAAGTTGCTGCTTTACACCTAGCTAAATTAGGTGTTGAACTTGAAGTTCTTAGAGAAGATCAAGCTGCTTATATTGGTGTTGAAGTTCAAGGTCCATTTAAACCAGAATACTACAGATACTAAATAAATTTAGATTGAAGATTTCTGTCCCGAAGCCTCGGGATTAGATTTCTTCTATTACATATTCAAACCCGACAGATTTTTAAAACCTGTCGGGTTTTCTGTTTTTATGTTTCAAGCGAAACATTTTTATCAAAAAATTGTACGTTTATAAATATCTGCTTACTTTTAATAACTAGAATAAGAACCTATTTCTCAAATACTTAAACAGTACGCACTTGAAAAAAACATCTTATTTACTCGTCTTCTTTTTTTTATTGTGTCTTCCACAGCTTATTTTTTCTCAGGAAAAAAAGCCTAAAGTCGTATTGGTCTTAAGCGGTGGTGGCGCAAAAGGAATTGCGCATATTCCTCTTTTACAGAAACTAGATTCTTTGCATATTGTTCCAGACCTTATTGTTGGAAACAGTATGGGAAGCATTATTGGCGGTTTGTATGCAATGGGATATTCTGGTGATAGTATAGAAAAAATCACTAAAGATATTTATTGGGATAAACTCTTAGGCGGAGGCCAATCATTACGAGCTGTAAGTGCCGAAGAAAAAAGAGAATTTCAAAGATATCTAGTCGGAATTGGTATTAAAGACGGAAAACTTAATAGTATTGGTTCTCTCTTAAACGATCAAAATCTAAGAGAATACCTTTCTGAATTAACCTTTCCTGTATATAATGTTAAAGATTTTGACAGTCTTCCGATACCTTTTAGAGCAATGGCCACTGATCTCGCTGAAGGTAAAGAAGTCATTTTAAGCAAAGGTAGTTTGGCTTACGCCATGAGAGCCAGCATGTCTTTGCCTGCCATTTTCAAACCAATGCCTTATGAAAAATCAGTATTGGTAGATGGCGGGGTATTAAATAATTTCCCCACCGATGTTGCCAAACAAATGGGCGCTGACATTATTATTGGCAGTGACGTGGGTGGCGGAATGGAGCCAGTTGATAAGCTGAATAATATTATGACCGTATTAATGCAAACCAGCATGTTTCCGAGTAATATTAAGAATCCTGCAAACCGCGATTTATGCACCATATTAGTTGATCACCTGCCCAATCTCCGTTTCTCAACAGCCGATTTTGCAGATAGTAACGAAATCTACAAAGATGGAAAAATAGCAACAAATCAAAATCTTCCAGCTTTAATTGCGCTATCCGAAAAACTAAAAGCATTTCCGCAACGAACACACAAATTGCCCGATATGCCCAAAGAATTTGTTCTTGACACTATCGTTTATAAAAAAATAAGCCCTGAGAATATGCCATTGGTCGTTGGAAGAGCCAATCTTAAAACCCATGTAACATATACCACCAAAGATTTAATAGCTGGAATTAATCGAGCAATGGGGACGAATCTTTTTGAAGAGATTACATATAGTTATTTTATTAAAGATAAGGACAAACTCGGAATTACATTATTTGGATTTGAACGCGCTAAAAACCAACTCAATACCTCGATTCATTATGATACTTATAGAGGGGTTGGAATTATTTTTAATTACACTGGAAGAAACGTCTTGGCAGATGCTTCCCGCCTTTTAATAACTGCTGATATTGCTGAACAGCCAAAAGCAAGAATCAATTACCAGAAAAATTTTGGAGGCCATAGAGAATGGTGGTGGGCATCTGAAGCTTATGGTGCTTTGCTGAGACAGGAAATTTATATTAACGGTAAAGCTTCAGATAATATACTTTATAATACTCTAGAAATCAACAATGAGATAAACAGGAATCTGAATTCTCTGAAAAGCTATTTAGGTTTTGGACTAAACTATCATTACACTAATTTAAAACCAAAATATGATAGAGAATACAATCCGAACTCAATTTCATTAACCAATTACAACTTTAATAACATCGAATTCAACATGCATTATTCTTATAATGATATGGATAAAGTTTTCTTTGCTACAAACGGAACAATCATAAAATCAAATATAGCTAGATCATTTCTTACCAATATTAATTCCTCATATTCTGACCCAGATATAACAAGCATCTCTGGCTCAACAAATGGCTACACAAAATTTGGTTTTAGTTTTGAAAAGAGGCTCTCCCTAAAAAAGAAAATTACAGGAATAGTAGGATTCGATTCTTATTTTATTTTTCAAGACAAACTCAAACATAATGATATTCCGTTTTCAGATTTTGGTTACGCATCAAAATATTTCATAGGTGGCATCATACCAAGCTCAGGCAGTTATCGTTTTTCTTTTGCTGGACTGCATGAAGACGAACTCAATGTTACGCAATATATGGGCCTTAAAATTGGGTCTCAAGTAAATATTACCGGAAAAATTTATGTGACACCTCATTTCAATATCGCAACCGTTGGTTTTAATACTTTTAACGATTATATAGATCATGCCTTTAGCCCAAAAGGAAACTGGGATGATAATTTTGAACCTAGTCTAGTAATCTCTGGAGGCGCAGCAATTTCCTATCAGTCCATTCTAGGCCCGATTCATTTTGACACTTCTTGGATAAATAACATAGACAAAGTAAGATTATTTTTCAGCGTAGGACTATCACTCAATCCGTGAGAGAAACAATTAAATCTAAAATCTCAATTCAGAAATCTAAAATAATCTGGGCGTGCCATAATTTAAGAAAAGGCCTTTTCTTAAATTATGTCGGGCTATCCGCGCTACTTCGGTAGCCAGCTCCTATCCCTCACGCTCACGTAAATCAAGAACGATTTAAATTAACAAGACATTTACAGTTTTTTTAGTTTATAGCTTTAAATTTGGACTTAAAGCTATTTAAATTCAAAAAATGATCGAAAAAATTTCCTGTGACATTCACGGCTCAAAAGAAATGTCTTTTACCTGCATTCATATCGCAACTGCAATAGATTCAAAAAATCAAGTTGGATTTTTCTATTCAGAAGCCGAGGAAGATCTTCCACAAATTGCTTGGTGTGGTTCCTGCGAGCAATATCTTTTGGACAATGGAGAAGAATGGACAGAAACTTTTCAATCTCTCGCCGATTTCAAAATGCTATGTTCCGATTGTTTTGAAGAATCAAAAAACAACGAAGCTGAAGTTCATCTTAGATAAATTCATTTCGCATGAAAAAGATTATTGCATTTTTTATATTCGCCCTTTTTACTTGCTCGGTATTCGCCCAAAGCAATGACATTTGGACTTCATTCTCAAATAAAGACAGCACACTTACGGGATTTAAAGACAAAAACGGAGTAGTCAAAATAGAACCAAAATTTACTGGCTTTACAATCGCACAAAAATTCGAAAACATAATGGCTGTTTCTGAAGAAGAAAACGGAAAATGGAAAAGTTATTATTTAACCAAAAAAGGAAAAATAGTCGGTCGAGACAGTTTATACAGTTTTGATAATAGCCCCGATTGCGAAAATGAAGGCTTTATAAGATTTAGAGATTCTAAAACAGATAAAATGGGAGTATTTAATGCCGAAGGAAAAATTGCAATTCCAGCAGAGTACAGCTCCATCACCAAAGTAAGAAACGGAATGACTATTGTTTTAAAAGATGCAATAAGAACAAAAATTGACGATGAACATTTTACTTGGACTGGCGGAAAAGAATTCCTAATTGACATCAATAACAAAATCCTTGTTGAAAATTTCGCTTATAGCGACGATTTAAATTTTTATTCTATAGAAAAATCGAAAGAACCAAGTAAAGACAAAACAAGAGATAGTTTTCTTGGCGTCGATGGACAATATTACTCGTTCATTAATTATAACAAAGAATTTAAGTATTGGCTAGAAATCAATTTACTTAAAGACTTGTCTAAAACAAATTTAGAAAAGCATGCTTTCGAAAAAATCATCTATTGGAAAGAACCAGACGGTTGGATCAACTCGCCTAAAACTAAATTTATCAGTCAGAATTATACTTATATAAAACTAAAACTTCAAGAACTTAAAAATCCCAAAACAGATTATTTTATTTCTTCTGACGGATTAAACCAATTTATTTTTGAAACAGGCGAATACGATGTTTACTTCAACAATTGCAGAGAATCTAAAGATTGGATGTACCCAACAATGGATGTTATAATCAATCCAAAAAACAACACCGATCGCGGGCAAGATCACTTTGAGTTTCTACGAACAGAAAACGGATATCAATTGATTAGTGTTTCTTCGAGAAAAGATAATCTTAAATAATTCTTTCCGCTTTAAAGTCTAACTTTGTAAAAAAGTGAATTATGAAGAATTTTCTATTTTTATTTCTCGCTATAATATTCGAAATCATTGCAACCTCAGCATTAAAAAAATCTGAAGAATTCACCAAATTGCTTCCAAGTATTATTACCATTATTGGCTATTGTGGTGCTTTTTATTGTTTGAGTTTTGCTATTAGAACCATTCCGGTTGGTTTTGCTTATGCAATTTGGTCTGGTGTAGGCATTGTTTTAATCACTATTATTGGCGCTATTTTCTTCAAAGAAATTCCAGATTTACCAGCAATTATTGGTCTTGCCTTAATTGTAATTGGCGTTATTGTAATTAATGTTTTTTCTAAGACTGTGGCACATTAGAATTGAAGTTTCAGGTTTCAGGTTTCAAGTTATGCTGTAACGTGAAACCTGAAACTTGAAACTAAAACAACAAAAAAGCATTTCCGCAAGTTTCGGATTTTATAACTTTAGAAACCAATCGATATTTGTATTATAAAAATGGAAAGAAGATGAACACACAGGAAACCATAAATTATAATCGTATCGCTGAAGCTATAGATTATATCAAAGCTAATTTTAAAGAGCAACCCAATCTGGATGAAGTTGCAGAAAAAGTACATTTGAGTCCGTTTCACTTTCAACGACTTTTTAGCGAATGGGCGGGAACGAGTCCGAAGAAGTTTTTACAATACACAAGTATCGAACACGCCAAAAAGTTACTTAAAGAAAATCAAGCAACAATTTCTGAGACCGCTTTTGAAACTGGACTTTCAGGAACCAGCCGACTTCATGATTTATTTGTAAATATCGAAGGAATGACACCTGCCGAATATAAAAACGGAGGAAAAAATCTTGAGATCAATTACAGTTTTGCCGAAAGTCCATTTGGAAATATTATTGTTGCGTCTACTCAAAAAGGCGTTTGTTTTATGGCTTTCGCCGAAGATGAAATCACTGGATTTATTGCTTTGAAAGATAAATTCCCGAATGCTCAATTTTCGAAAAAACTGGATTTATCTCAGCAAAATGCACTATTTATTTTCCAAAATGACTGGAGCAAATTATCTGAAATTAAACTTCATTTAAAAGGAACCGATTTTCAATTGAAAGTTTGGGAAACTTTACTGAAAATCCCAATGGGACAGCTTTCTACTTACGGAACAATTGCAAATCAAATTCAAAAACCAAATGCTTCTCGCGCCGTCGGAACTGCAATTGGAAGTAATCCTGTTGCGTTTCTTATTCCTTGTCATCGCGTAATTCAGTCTTCAGGAGTTTTTGGCGGTTACATGTGGGGAAATACTAGAAAAACAGCCATTATTGGTTGGGAAGGTGCGCAAGTAAATCCATAAAGAGTTAAAATCCCAATTTAAAAATTCCAAATTCCAATGATTCTTCATCAATGGAAACTTTAGTACATCTCAAATTCTTATGCAAAATATACAATCAAAAATTGCTTCTCAAGACTGGGAAAGCATCACCGAATCTATGCACGAAAATGGATTCGCCATTATTCCAAAAGTGCTTAATAATGAACAATGCGAAGATTTAAAATTCGATTATGATAATCCATCTACATACCGAAAAACAGTTGTTATGGAACGTTATCGATTTGGTTTAGGCGAATACAAATATTTCAATTATCCGCTTCCCGATTTAATTCAAAATATTCGAACTTCAATTTATCCGAAACTCGCTCCGATTGCCAATTCTTGGATGAAAGCTCTCAATATTAATACTGTTTTTCCAAAAACGCATTCAGAATTATTAAAACAATGCCACGACAATAATCAGTTGAAAGCAACGGTTTTGATTTTAAAATATGGAAAAAGCGGATTCAATACTTTGCATCAAGACTTATATGGAGATATATATTTTCCTATTCAAATTGTGCTTTTTCTAAATGAACCAGATGAGGATTTTACTGGAGGTGAATTTGTGTTGACTCAACAAACTCCAAGAGCACAATCTAAAGCGATTGTTTTGAAACCCAGAAAAGGAGATATTCTAGTTTTTACAACCCATTTTAAACCCGTAAAAGGTACAAAAGGATATTATCGTGTGAATATGAAACACGGTGTTAGTGAAGTTCATTCTGGTGAACGTTTTACATTGGGAATTATTTTTCACGATGCCCTTTCATGAATATTTTTCCGCCACAAATTCACGAATTATTTTTAAAATCTGTGCGTGTAAAATTAGTTTAATTCGTGAATTCGTGGCGGAAAAATTAACGTAAAACGAATATGATCAAACACAATAAAATTTCAGATTCAGATCTTCGTAGTAAAATTAAAAATGCGGAAATTTGTTTCGGTGGCAACCAAAAATTAAAAATCTACGGAACGCTTAAATGTTCTTCGGGAAAAAGAATGAAAAAAGAAAATCGGGTTTTCTTTTTATCTGAAAATGATGCTAAACAAAATGGTTTCAGACCTTGCGGACATTGTATGAGATCGGAATATCAAAAATGGAAAAATGGACTTATTTAATCCTCAAAAAGACGAAAATACAAATCTGCTTCCGAAAGATGGAACGGTAAATTATTATGGAAAATGCTTCTCCAGACAAGAAGCCGATTTCTATCGCGATATTTTATTAAATACAATTGAATGGAAAAATGACGAAGCTGTGATCTTCGGAAAATTAATTTTAACCAAACGAAAAGTAGCTTGGTACGGCGATCAAGAATTTGAATATACGTATTCGAATACAACCAAAAAAGCGTTGCCTTGGACTCCTGAACTTTTAAAATTAAAGAAAATCATTGAAGAAAAAACGGGAGAAACTTTCAATTCTTGTCTTTTGAATTTATATCATACGGGCGAAGAAGGAATGGCGTGGCATAGCGATGCAGAAAAGGATTTGAAGAAAAATGGAGCAATTGGATCGGTAAGTTTTGGTGCCGAACGTAAATTCGCCTTCAAACATAAAGAAACGAAAGAAACCGTTTCCATGATTTTGGAACATGGAAGTTTATTGGTTATGAAAGATGAAACACAAACGCATTGGCTGCATCGATTACCTCCAACAAAAACAACTCAAAAACCTCGAGTAAATTTGACTTTTAGAACTATTGTGAGATAATAATTTTACTTCTTTTTGGGAGCGACATTTTCATACGAACGTATTAAAGCGTCTTCAAACATTTCGGGTCTTGCTCTTGAAAGTTCGACAATTGTCCAGCCTTGTTTTCCCCATTTATTTGGAACTTCATAGAAAATTTTTTCGCTTGACGAACAAAAAACCGATTGATCTATTTCGTTTAACTTCAAAACGGCACGATTATTTTTTTCGTCAAAAGTTGCAAAAATCTTCTTTTTTATTCGAAAGGAAGTTTTCTCAAAATGAGGTTCTTCGGCTGCATCTGGAAATGACATTGCTAATTTTCTAAATTCTTCAATTGAAACCATAATCGTCATTTTTAAAGATTACTTTTTACCAACCTTGATTCAGTCCATTTTTGAGCACCTCATCGTATTTTTCTTTATCAAAAGAATACAAATTTGGAGCTTTGTGCGCTACGTTGCTTTTCTTTTCGTCAAGTTTGGTAAGAATTCCGATATTAGTGATTTTACGTAAAAAATTTCTACGGTCTAATTTTTTGTCCAAAATTGTTTCGTATAATTTCTGCAATTCCGGAATTGTAAATTTCTCTGGTAATAAATTGTAACCTATTGGCATTAAATTCAATTCGGTTCGTAAAGTATCCAATGCTTTATCCAAAATTTCTCTGTGATCTAAAATAAGTTCTGGCACTTCTTTATGATCAATCCATTCTACTATTTCATATCTACCTATTGGATTTGGAAGAATTTTTGAAAAATCTACCAAAGCATAATATCCAATCGTTACAAAACGGCGCATAAGCCATTTCCCTTTTGCTTCTTCAATTTGTAGGTATTCCAATATTTTTTTATCAAAATGCTGTTTGTTACGATCTACTTTTCCAAAGGTGGCAAATTGTCTTAAAAAAACTCCATCAACACCAGTTCTGCTATTCAATACCGTAATCGCGGCTGTATCTATATCTTGATCCACAGGAATAAAACCACCGGGCAAGGACCATTTATTGGCACGTTCTACTTTGATTAATAAAACTTTGAGCTGATTATCATGAAAGCCAAAAATGACGCAATCTATAGAAAGTCCAGGCTGGTAATTTTCGTTATTATCTATAATGTCTTTTAACATTGAATACGGTATAAATACTTTCTTTTAATAACTCTGCAATTTACTTCATTTTTACAAATCTGAAGCATTTTTGAAAAAATAGGGATCAAATTTTCATTCAAAACAAAAGTGTGTAAATCACAATTTTAACTTAAATTTAAAGTTCAAATTTAAAAAAAATAATTACATTGCGTCATAATAACACATTAACGATTCGGATTGTTAAATTCTAATCGAAATCCAGAAGAAACACTGCTATAAATCTTGTTTTTTCTTCAAAATAAATATTGAAAGTTAAACGTAGAAGTTATGAATGCCAATCCGTTAAAAAGTATCAACAAAAAAATTAGAACCAAAATCTGGTCTTCATTCGGGTTTGTTTCTAAAACATATCTTTTAGAAGCTTCTTTAAAATATAGCGAAGAACAGGAAAGGATTTTCAATGAAATGATTGTTGATACCGATGTAAAAAATAAAAAGGCAAAACAAGAAGCTTTTGAAAAAGCATTGTATGCTTCATACAAAGGAATTGGTGCTATGGATTTTGTAAATACTGTTTTAAAATAAATACCTTACACATTTTTAGTAATTTATAATGCCTGCCTCACTTCGGTGAGGTTTTTTTATTATAAATTTTACACTTGCATGAAAGAAAATGATTATTTATTAGTTATTTTAGCCATTCCAAAAGTAAGAATATACACCTATAGAAAGAATCATGGAAAATATCATTGAATCAGAAAGTTACAAAATTCAGAAACCAGAAAACTGGGCCCCTACAATTAATGATGATCAGCTTATTGAATACATAAAAGAGTCGGATTTTTCAAATAAGCAGGTTGATGAAGGACGCGATTTCTGTTACTTTTTAGATAAAATCTACTACACAAGCGATACTGAAAATAGCGAATATGCTTGTGTCGCTTATACTCTAAACGAACCTGCAAATCTTGAAAGCGCCTCAGTAAGAGATGTTGTTGTAGAAGAAAACGAGACTTATGTTATACATAGAATCAGTGTTTTGAGAGACGGCGTTTTGATTGATAAAATTCCAGATACTAAAATAAAGGTTTTAGATAGCGAAAATCAAAGTGAAGGTGGTATTTTAAGCAGCAATAAAAAAGTAAATATTACCATTAAGGATTTACGTCTTTATGATGTTTTAATTACAGAAGATTCACGAACAAAGGTTTTTACTGATCGTGATTTTATGCGAAAAGAGTTTCTTAAGTATGTATACGTAACGCCAAGCACTTACTGGGCTTATGGAAGTTACAAGTTTTCTTTTATCAACGATAGAAAGGAAGCGATTGTATACAAAAAGACATTTTTTAGAGATGAAGAAGGAAATGTTTTAGAACCAGAATTGAATTTCTTGAGAAAAGGTGAACAATTTGTAATTGAAAAAGAAAATTACATTAACTCTTTTGA
The DNA here is from genome assembly GCF_025717045.1 of Flavobacterium sp. SH_e. Classification (GTDB taxonomy): domain Bacteria; phylum Bacteroidota; class Bacteroidia; order Flavobacteriales; family Flavobacteriaceae; genus Flavobacterium. Next base: position 891,719 of record NZ_JAOVZN010000006.1, on the reverse strand, counting down.
TATAAACAGAGAAATTGCTCCTTTCATTGATTTTGCAACAGATCGTAACTGGATTGATTTATCTAATTACATTTCTCCTCTTTACGAAGAAATATACAGTAAATCATCTTTAACCGAATTTGCTCCAAAACTTGTAGAAAAGTTGGATGCAATTGCAGATCAAGACGAAAAATTACAATTTGCAATTGATTACGTGCAGAACCATGTTTACTATATATATAATGCAGATGAAATGAACGGCCACAAGCCACAAGAGCCATCCGTAACTTATGAAAATAAACAGGGAGACTGTAAAGCAAAATCGGTTTTACTAAAAGTTGTTTTAGATTATATTAATGTTGATTCTTCTGTAGTTTTGGTTAACTTCAATTCGGATCATTATATTAAATATTACCTTCCATCGTTATTGACTTTTAATCACGTTATTGTAAAAATCAATTACAAAGATGAAACCTATTTTGTTGATGCTACTTCAAGAGATGAATTTGGGTTATTAGAAAACCGTGGTTACATTTATTTTATGCATTATCTGGAAGTAAAACCAAATCAGGAATTGCAGATTAAAAAGCCTTATAAATTTCCTTACTACGGAATAAATGAAAAAGTAGATTTTAGCGCTCAAAATAATTTAGGTCAGCTAAAATTGGTTACTACTTACAAAGGAAATCGTGCCAATTATATGCGTAAGTATTTTAAAAACACGAATAAAAGAGAAATCATTGACAGCTGGAATAATTTCTTGTTTTATACCTCAAATTATTCAAATGATAGAAATGGAACCGATATTAGAACTATTTTCAAAGATGCGTCGATTGAAATTGTAAGCGATGATAAAAAGCTGAATGAGTTTACGATTATGTACAACACTTCAATTGAAAATCCATATTTTACTGATGCTGAGAAAAACCGTTTTTTAATGTATTTTGATCGAAATGTAGTCAAAAATGCTGCACGCGATTTTATGCATAATGACCTTTCTTTCTGGCATAATTTTGATAACGAAAAATATGAAATCAACTTATCGACAGATCAAAAAATAGATACTCAGGAGAAATATACTATTCAGGAAAGTACTATTACGAATCCTTATTTTGATTATACAAGCCGCAAAAAAGTAACCAAAAATGGCGCTTCTATATATGTCGATTATAAACCGTTGATCAATTTAGAAATTCCAAGTGAAGATTTTGAAGATTTTAGAAATGCACACCACGAAGTTGCCGATAGTAATTTTGGAATTGGAATTGACATTATAGAAGAAGGTTTACTGAATATGCTGAAATACAGTTTCAAGAAACGTCTTAAATAAATTTGACATAAAAAAAAGCGGGATTTTAAAATCCCGCTTTTTTATTCAATTTACTAATTCAAAATCAGATCTTAATTTGATATCTGCTGATGAAGTTCCAATCATTACTTCGAAATCTCCTGGTTCAGTACCCCATTCTAATTTATTATTGTAGAAAGAAAGTTTCTCTTTGTCAATTGTAAATTCGATTGTTTTTGATTCTCCTGCATTTAATTTCACTTTTTGGAAATCTTTCAATTCTAAAACTGGTCTTACAACAGATCCAAATTTATCTTTCAAGTACAACTGAACTACTTCATCTCCAGCTATTTTTCCAGTGTTTTTTAATTGGAAAGAAACTTTAATTGTTTCGTTGCTTTTTATTTTTGTTGAAGATAATTTCAAACCTGAATAATCAAATGTTGTATAACTTAATCCGTATCCAAAAGGAAATTTTGGAGAGTTTTTCAAGTCGATATAAGCTGAAACATAGTTTGTTGCGTTTTCATCTTTAGCCGGTCTTCCTGTGCTGAAGTGATTGTAATAAATTGGAATTTGTCCTACTTCTCTTGGGAAAGTCATTGGTAATTTTCCAGACGGATTGTAATCTCCAAATAATACGTTTGCAATTGCATTTCCTGCTTCTGTTCCTAACCACCAAGTGTATAAAATTGCTGGAACATTGTCTGCTGTCCAATTGAAAACCAAAGGTCTTCCTGCATTAATTAAAACTACAACTGGTTTTCCTGTTGCTTGAATTGCTTTTACTAAGTCTTCCTGAACACCTGGCAAATGAAGATCACTACGGCTTTTTGCTTCACCACTCATATCGCGTCTTTCACCAATACTCAAAATAACAACGTCTGCTTGTTTTGCTGTTGCAACTGCTTCTGCAAAACCATCTTTATTTGTTCCTTCTATTTCACATCCTTTTGCGTACAATAATTTAGTGTTTTTACCCACTTTATTTTGTAAACCGTCCCATTGTGAAACAATCCATTTATTGTAATCAACTTCTGGAAGTTCTACAGACCAGAATCCCATGTTTTCTTTGTATTCTTTTACCATTGGACCAATAAAAGCAATCGTTTTTACGCTTTTTGAAATCGGTAAAGTCTTGTTTTCATTCTTTAATAAAACGATACTTTTTTGCGCTACTTCAAGAGCTGCTTTTCTATGCTCTGGATTGCTTAATGCTTTTTCAGCACGTTTTTCATCCGAATATCTGTAAGGATCATCAAATAAACCTAATTCAAATTTCTTGCGAAGAATACGTCTAACTGCATCATCAACTAAATCTATAGAAACTCTGCCTTCTTTTACTAACTCTGCTAAATTCTTACGGTATGCATTACTTTCCATATCCATATCGCTTCCTGCAGTAATTGCTGAATATGCCGCTTCTTTAAGATCTTTAGAATAACCGTGTGCTACCATTTCCCCAATTGATCCCCAGTCTGAAACTACAAAACCTTGAAAGTTCCATTTTCCTTTTAAGATATCTCTTTGTAAATGTGCATTTCCTGTTGCTGGAATTCCGTTAATATCATTGAATGAATTCATGAATGTTGCTGCACCAGCATCTAAAGCGGCTTTAAATGGAGGCAGATACGTTTCCAAAAGCATTCTTTCGCTCATATCTACTGAGTTATAATCTCTTCCGCCAACTCCTGCTCCATAAGCTGCAAAGTGTTTTACGCAGGCCATAACTGAGTTTAAATCTCCCAATTTATTTCCTTGAAAACCTTTTACTCTTGCATAAGCAATTTTAGAACCTAAATAAGTATCTTCTCCAGCGCCTTCCATTACACGTCCCCAACGTGGATCACGACCAATATCAACCATTGGCGCAAATGTCCAGTGAATACCACTTGCCGAAGCTTCAGTAGCTGCAACTCTCGCTGCTAATTCGATTGCTTCTAAATCCCAGCTCGCTGCTTCTGCTAACGGAAGCGGAAAAGTCGTTTTGTAACCATGAATAACATCTTGGCCAAATAGCAATGGTATTTTAAGTCTTGACTGCATCGCCAATTCTTGGTATCCTCTTGTATATTTTGTTCCAATAACATTAAGCATCGAACCAATTAAACCTGCTTTTATTTCAGCTTGTTTATTTGGGTTTATAGTAATTGGACCAGTTGCTTGATTATCGCCAGTATATTGATTTAACTGACCGATTTTTTCTTCAATTGTCATTTTTTTCAACAGATCATCGACTTTCTGATCTATTGTCTGCTGTTGCGCCGACGCAAAAAGCGATAGCATAAACAGCGTAATTGTGGTTACTTTTTTCATAAGTTTAAATTTTTACCAAACGTAAGTTGCAACTGCACCTGCGTTTAGTGAGGTTGAAGTTTGTTTTTGGTTGTATTTAATATTAAAAGTTTCTGTTGAAGTTCCATCATTTTCTACAATTAGAACAATTTGTCCTAACGGAGTTTTGAAAGAAACATTGTATAGATTTCCTACAATATTGCTTCCGATTCTTACAGAGCCTTCTGGAACAAATTTAGAAGCGTGTCCGATAATATAATATCCTACTTCTCGTTTGATGTTTTGATTTTGATCAATCATCAAGGCTCCTTTACAAGTTGAACATCCTCCTGGTGTGAAAGGTTTGTAAAACTCATCATTTGCTAATCCCCAAGAAAGTGCATTTTTACTCCAGTTACGCATTGAACCAATTACTACATTTTTCACACTCCATTTCAAGTCAGTTTCAAAATTAGTTCCTGTTCCTGTGTATTGTTCGGTAAAATACAAATCTTTATTTGGAAAAGCATTATGAACTGTTGATAACGCACTAATATCTCCTTCATATAAGTGAAAAGCTGATCCAGTAACAAATGGATTTGCTTTTGGATCCCTTAAAATCGTCAAAGGATATTCAGGTTTGTTACAGTTATGATCGTAAACAATAATTTTGGTTTTGATTCCTGCTTTCGCGAAAGCGGGACCTAAATGATTTCCGATAAAATCTGCTTGCTGTTCTGCCAACATTAACAAACTAGGATTGTTTCCTGGATGTAAAGGTTCGTTTTGCGGCGTAATTGCATCAATTACAATTCCGTGCGATTTCATTGCTTGAATGTATTTCACAAAATATTCAGCATAAACTTGGTAATATTTTGGCTGTAAACTTCCGCCTTTTGAACTTCCGTTGTCTTTCATCCAAACTGGAGGCGACCATGGAGAACCCATTATTTTAATTTTAGGATTTATAGCTAAAATCTCTTTTAAAACCGGAATTACATCGTCTAAATCTGGTCCAAGATTGAAATGTTCCAATTTTAAATCGGTTTGTCCTTCTGGCATATCATCATACGAAAAAACTTTTTCATTCAAATCAGATGCTCCAATACTTATTCTTAAATAACTTAAACCAATTGCATCATTTTTTCTAGAAAACAATTCCTGAAGTAAAGCTTCTCTTTTTAGTTTATCTAGTTTTTTAATGGCTTGAGCACTTCCTCCTGTTAATGAAAATCCGAAACCTTCAATAGTTTGGAATTTTTCTGAAGGATTTACTTCAATAGTTTGATTTGAATTTGTTTCTGAAGTAAAAACTAACTCAGGCTGTTGTTTAAGTTTAGAAGTTTCATCTGTTGTGGTAATCCAAGATGCTACTTTTCCTGTATTTTTTGAAGCATTTGTTGAAGATCCGCAGTTGAATTGCATTGCAATAAGAGGCAATAAAACTAGGATTTGAAGTTTTTTGTTGATGTTTTTCATTTTAATCTATTTCTATTAAAACAGGCAAATGATCTGATGGATATTTTAAATCTTTAGAATCACTTAACACTGCATGTTTTTGTATGTTCAGTCCACTATTTTTTGATATAAAAATGTAGTCTAATAATAATGTTACGGGTTCATTGTGTTTGAAATCGTTGAAAGTTCCTGAAGGTCCAAAAGGTTTTTCTTTTGAAACATCTTTGGTATCATCCATTACTTTTTTGATTTCAGCAATTTGAGCTGTATTTGGTTCTGAGTTAAAATCACCCATTAAAAAAGCAGGATAATTTTTAGTGTTTAATTCTTTCATTTTAGAAAGAGCAAGCTGAACACCTTTCATTCTTGCTTCTTCACCCATGTGATCCAAATGCAAGTTGAAAACCCAAAATGATTTTTTAGTTTTTAAATCTTTAAAAAGTCCGTATGTACAAACTCTGTTGCAAGCCGCATCCCAACCTCTTGAAACTACATTTGGTGTTTCTGAAAGCCAAAAAGTATTGGATTGTTCTACTTTAAAACGATCTTTTTTATAATAAATCGTACAAGCCTCGCCAGTTCCATTTTCTTCTCTTCCAATTCCAAATCTATTATAATTGGTTTGCGCCGCTGCAATATCTAAAACTTGATTTGGCGTTGCTTCCTGCACACCGAAAATATCTGGACTATAAAATTGTATTTGAGAATTAAAATAATCCTTTCGGTTTGGCCAAGCATTTTCTCCATCTGAAGCAACATCCAGACGGATATTGTAAGTCATGATTTTTAAATTCTGACCAAAAAATGAGTTTGAAGCCAAAAGCAGCATTACTGCTAAAACAAGTTTGTTTATCTTTTTCATGTTTAAAAATTTTAATCTGTAAAGCTAGTATTTCCGTGGCTTTACAGATTAAAAACTATTTAAAACTTATGTTAATTATACACTCTTACGTAGTCCACTTCGTAAGTTGCTCTTGTAAAGTTTGGATCGACTGCTCCTCCAAAATTTCCTCCCATTGCAAAATTCAGAATAACGAAGAATTTTTCATTGAAGGGAGTTGTACTTGAGTTTTTATAAGTATAGAATAAGTTATCATCTACATAAAATTTGATGTTTTCTGCACTCCACTCGGCTGCATAAATATGAAACTCTGTTGCCGAATTTGTAGCTACTGTTGTCTTCGTATCTGGCGTGTTTCCTGAACGTCCTGGAGAATGCAATGAAGAATGAATTACATCTGGGTTGTTTCCAACAGATTCTAAAATATCTATTTCTCCACATGCTGGCCAGCCCACAGTATCAATATTATCGCCCAAAAGCCAGAAAGCAGGCCATGTTCCGCCACCAACAGGTAATTTTGCACGAACTTCTGCTCTTCCATATTTGAATGAGAATTTGCCTTTTGTCAGCATTCTTGTAGAAGTGTATTTACTTCCCATATAGTCTTCTTTGATTGCCGTAATTTTCAAAAGACCACCTTCAATTTTTACATTTTCAGAACGTGTTGTGTAATATTCTAGTTCGTTGTTTCCCCAGCCGTCGCCAGTTCCTGTATTGTATCCCCATTTTGAAGTATCTGGTGCTCCATCAACATTAAACTCGTCTGACCAGATTAACTTTCTTGCTACAAAAATATTTACAGAAGTTGATTTGCTTACATATTTTAGTCCGTTATAAGCCGAAACAATGATAGGATATGTTGCAGTTCCAGATGCTGTAAATTCATAAGTTAAATTTCCATCTGTAAGTTCCTTAAGCTCATTATTAATCAACACTTTATATGATGTCGCGTTAGTGGCACTGATTGTTAATTTTACTTTCCCACTTCCGTCTCCATTTGGATTTTCTGCTGTTTTACCTACAACATCAACTAGAACAGAAAGATTTGTTGGCGCAGTAATTACTGGCGTGTCATCTCCTGAGTCGCTATTGCTGCTGCAAGATTGAAATGCAAACAGTAAGATTAGTGTAAAAATACCCGCTCTATTTATAAGATTAATCATTTTCATGGTTATTAAAATTTAAGTGGTTTCAGTTAATAAATTGAGTATCAATATAGATATTTTTTATTTTACTTTTTGCTTTTGTTAATAACAAAGTCAAGAATCAATGAATTCATCAAATCGAATAAAATATCTTTTTAATGTCAATTTTATGCAATTATTTCCAAGTATAAGTTCCAACTGACCCCGCTTCTAACGAAGTTGTAGCCCATTTTCCGTTGAATTTAATATTGAAAGTTTCTGTCGCAGATCCATCATTTTCAACAATCAAAACTTTAGATCCCGAAGGCGTTACAAAAGCTACATTTTGCAAATTCCCTCCAGAATTGCTATCAATTCTCACCGAACCAGCAGGAACAAATTTTGAAGCGTGAGCAATAATATAATACGCAACATTACGCTGATAACTATCACTAGATGTAATTGTTATAGCTCCTTTACACATTGTACAACCTCCATCTGTGTGAGGTCCAAAATTCGCATTGTTTGCTACATTCCATTCTAATGCATTTTTACTGTAGTTTCGCATTGATCCAATGATAACATTTCGAAGATGCCATTTTAAATCGCCATCAAAACTACCTTCTGAAGAAGTCCATTGTTCTGTAAAATATACATTTTTAGCTGGATAAGAATTATACACATTCGTTAAAGCACTAATGTCTCCTGCATACAAATGAAAAGCTGATCCGTCAACAAATGGAAATGCATCTGCGTCTGCTAAAATTGCTTTTGGATAATTTGGATTATCGCAATTGTGATCGTAAGCAATAATTTTTACGCTTAGATTTGCCGTTTTAAATGCAGGCCCTAAACTATTTTTAATAAAACTTGCCTGATCTACTGCAGACATATACATACTTGGATTATTGCCGTCATGCAAAGGTTCGTTTTGAGGCGTTATGGCATCAATTGTAATTCCTTCGGCTTTCATTTGCTGAATGTATTTTACAAAATATTTAGCGTAAACATCATAATATTCTGTTTTAAGTTTTCCTCCTTTAAAACTAGCAACATCTTTCATCCAAACTGGAGCTGACCAAGGAGTTGCCAAGATTAAAATCTTAGGATTAATTGCTAAAATTTCTTTTAGCATGGTAATTAGATTTCTATCTTTCTCTAAACTAAATTTAGCCAGATTCAAATCGGTTTCACCTGCTGCAAGATCATCATATGTAAAAGGTTCAGCATTTAAATCTGATGCTCCAATACTGATTCTGATGTAACTTACTCCTATTGAATTTTCACCAGTACCAAATAATTCTTGTAAAAGAGCACTTCTTCTTGTAGTATTTAATTGATTTATTACATCAACACTTCCACCTGTTAAAGTATATCCGAAACCATCAATTGTCTGATATTTTTGAGATGCATTCACTTCAATATTAGCATAAGCATTTGCTGTTGTGCCAAAGCCCAATGTTCCTCCTTGTTTTACCAATAAAACACTCTGATTGCCTTTTGTTAGCCAGAAATCGACATCGTTTGTAACTACCACAGGTGGGTTTACAACAGGTGGATCTACCGGAGGGTTTTCTACTGGATCATTTGAAGAAGAGCATTTTACTTGAGCCAACACGGCTGCCATAAAGAAAAATGCTTTTATAGTATTTTTTAAATTAAATTTCATTTTTGTGGTTTTTAGTTAGTTGACAATTAGTATACAATAGTTTGTATAGCGTGTGCTGGAATTGTAATAGTTGTTTTTGCCGTTTGATTTTCTAAAGAATAGACAATCTCTTTTTCTGATTGATTCATTACGATAGTAATCAATTGTCCGTCAGAGTTTTTAAAAGAAGTACTTAATAACGATTTGTCACTTATTGTTTCCAGTACTCTTTTGGCATTTGGTCTAATGAATTTTGAGAAATGTCCAATATAATAATACATTGGAGTGTAAATTAATTCATCTTTAGTTGTATCAGCATGGATTGGTGCAAAGCAGAAATTACCAACATGGTTTGGCCCTCCATTTTGATCTAAAAGAATATTCCAGTCTGTCCAACCTACAGTTCCATTATTAAAATCATGAATCATATTGGTTCCATAACGTTCTGCATTTCCCCAGAATTGATATTTTGAAGCATCAAATTTTTCAATACACCCTTCTGTAAAAAGCAGATTTTTATTTGGAAATGCTTCATGAACTTTAGCTACAGATTCGAATTGTGGCGGACCTCCATTCCAGGTTTCATACCAGTGAAATCCAATTCCCCATGCATATTTAGAAACTTCTGGATCTGAAAAAACAAGATTTGCTCTTGTAGTCAGCATATCACCACGATTGTGATCCCAAATAATTACATTTTTAGATCCTAATCCTTCTTTTTCTAAAGTTGGTCCTAGATGATTCTTAAGAAAATCTCTTTCAGCCTCAGGCGTATAAATACAAGATTCCCAGCTTTGTCTTGCCATTGGCTCGTTCTGCACTGTTAATCCCCAAATAGGAATTCCTTCTTTTTCGTAGGCTTTTATGAATTTGGCGTAATACAATGCCCAAGATGGAGCAAATTCAGGCAATAAAACGCCGCCGTGCAAAATATCGTTGTTGTCTTTCATGAAAGCTGGGGGACTCCACGGACTAACAAACAACGTCAGTTTTCCGCCGGCTGTTTTAATTGCTTTTTTGATTAAAGGAATTCTATATTTTCGATCGTGATCAATGTTAAAAGTCTTTAAGTCTTTGTCTCCTTCTACAATATAAGTATAACTATCACTGCTGAAATCACAACTGTGAATGTTTGTTCTAGCTAAAGTATAACCAATACCTTTGTTTTTATCGTAATAAGCATTTAAGAATTCATGCTGTTTTTTAGGAGATAATTTTGCAAAAACTTCAGCGCTAGCATCTGTAATTGCGCCTCCGATTCCAAGAAAAGTTTGGTCCGTTTTATCAGTATTTACAATGATTGATACTGTTGATATCTTTTGTCGTGTAGTGTTGTTTGAAATTAAATCATTTGATAATGATAATTTCCAATTTGTATTTTCGGCAGTAGTAAAAACCTTTATTTTATTATTTTTTTGCGAAGAGGCATTGCTTTTTTGAGCTGTTATTTTTGAGGTAAAACAGCTTAATTGCATTAGTATAAAGGCTGATAGAATTATTTGAGTCGTAACTTTCATGTTGTTTTAAAAAATAGTTTTTAAATTAAAAAATAAGAGAAGACTAATATGGATGATTCAAATTAGTCCTCTTCTTATCTTACTACAAAATATTAATAAACAAGCGTTTGTATAGCTCTCGGTGGAATTTTCACTTCCGCTTTTTCAGCTCCAATAATCAAATTATAGGTAAGTTCATTTCCTGATTGATTCATAACAATAGTTGCCATAGTTCCATCAGCATTTAGGAAAGAAGTACTTAATAAAGCGCTTCTGCTTACCGCAGTGCTCACTCTTACTGCATTTAAATGAATAAATTTAGAAAAGTGTCCAATGTAATAATATGAAGGTGTATAAATTAGCTCACCTGTTGTCGTGTCTGCATGAATTGGCGCAAAGCAGAAATTTCCAACATGGTTTGGCCCTCCATTTTGATCCAATAGAATATTCCAATCTGTCCAAGCAACCGTTCCGTTATTGAAATCGTGTATCATATTGATTCCGTAGCGTTCTGCATTACCCCAAAATTGATATTTTGATGCATCAAATTTTTCGATACAGCCTTCTGTGAACATCAGTTTTTTGTCTGGATAAGCTTCATTAACTTTCGCTACGTTATCAAACATTGGCGCACCTCCTGACCAAGTTTCGTACCAGTGAAATCCCATTCCCCAAACATATTTTGATGCTTCTGGATCTGAGTAAATTACATTTGCACGGTAGTTCATTAAATCACGATTGTGATCCCAAACGACGATTTTTTTGTCTCCCAGTTTTTCTTTTTTCAAAGTTGGCCCTAGATAATTTTTAATGAAATCTCTTTCGGCTTCAGCTGTATAGACACAAGATTCCCAAGTTTGTATCGCCATTGGTTCATTTTGAGTTGAAGTTCCCCAAATTGGAATTCCTTCTTTTTCATAGGCTTTAATAAACTTCACGTAGAAATTTGCCCAAGTCTGATAGTATTCAGGAAGTAAAGTTCCTCCCTTCAAAACATTTTTATTACTTTTCATGAAAGCATTTGGAGACCAAGGCGCAACATAAGTTGTAAGCTTTCCTCCAGCTTTCTGAATGGCTTGCTTTATTAAAGGAATACGATATTGTCTATCATGATCAATAGAAAAAGTCTTCAGATCTTTGTCGCCTTCTTCGATATAAGAATAACTTCCACTGCTAAAATCAGAACTTTGAATTGTTGTTCTTAGCAAAGAATAGCCAATACCTTTTTGTTGATCGTAGTAAGCATTTAAAAACTCTGCCTGTTTTTCTTTTGAAAGTTTAGCAAATATTTCGGCGCTCGCATCTGTAATAGCTCCGCCAATTCCCATAAAAGTTTGAAACTTTTTTGAAGGTTCTACAAAAACAGAAGTTTCTGTTTCTAATGGCTGTTTTGCCGCAGAAAAAGTCAAATTATCTGTAGTTGTTAATCTTAACTTCGTATTTTCTGCAGTAGTATAAACGGTGATTTTTTTACCGCTGGTTGTAAATTCTTTTTTTGTTTTTGGCTGTTGTGCAAAAGCTGCAGCGGAAAACAAAAGGCATAAAATTTTTAGACTATTTTTTTTCATTTGCTTCCAATTATTATCGTTTTTTTAATTGAAGTTTTGGAGAAATCTAAAACTGATTTTTTCTATTATCTTTTAAAGAATTTAAAAAATAGCCCATACTCATATTGATTATGGGCTATTTACAACCAAACTTAAACTTAAACTTAACTTAACTTTTTATTTTCCTCGGAACTCAACTTTTGTAACTGTGATTCCATCTTTTGTAAAATTGTTACCACCAGAACGGATAAGTAGATAGATTTTTCCTGTTTCTGTGAATTTAACCACATTTGAAACTGTTCCTGTTTTGTCGTTTTTAACACATCCAACTACAGAAAGCATTCCTGAGAATCCTGATTTCGCACAACCATCCCAAGTACTTAATCCCATAACTTTATTGTCTTTGTATTCAACTCCAGATTGTGGAACTGATTTACCAGCGTAAACTTCAAACCAAGTTTCATCAGAACCACTAGTAGAAGAAACTTTCATATCTATTGTATATTCTTTGTCTTTTACAACATCAATTGCTTGATAGATTCCTTCTTGTGCCCATCCTCCTGGAGAGTGGATAGTTGCACTATTATTAGCAAATGACCAAAATGCCGCTCCTGTAGCACTAAGATTTAACACTGTCCATTTTGCTTGATCTTCGGCAGTTGCAAAAGTACCACCTTGCACTAAATTTCCTTTTAATGGATCTGATGTAGCAACTACAACATCTTGTGATGCAGTAGCCGTAGCACCTCCTGTCCCAATTGCTGTATGTACAATTGTGTAAGTTCCTGCATCCGGTAAAGAAATTTCTTCTTCCATTTTACCTGCATAAGTACCAGCTCCTGTATCCCATAATGATTTTGAAACTCCTTTTGGTTGAGCCACTAACTTATAGGTATTTACTTTTCCTTCAACAGGTGTAACTGTAAAAGAAGCATCGACATTATCATCAGTTAATCCATTATTAACAAAGGAATCTTCAGGCTGACAGCTAGTTAAACTTAATACTGCTGCCATAAAAAACAATGCTAAAAAACCTTGTCTTTTTATTAAATTTATTTTCATATGATATTGTATTAACTAATTAGTAATTAGGATTTTGAACTAACTGAGTATTCTCTAAGTCTTTTTGTGGAATTGGCCAAACTTCATTTTTACCAGCAACAAATCCGCTACTAGCAAGAACAGTTGCAGCTTTTCCAGTTCTAACTAAGTCGAACCAACGGTGTCCTTCACCAGCCAATTCTAATCTTCTTTCATTAGCAATTGCATCTAATGAAACTGGCACAGAAGCCAATCCTACTCTAGCTCTTACTGCATCTAATAAAGCTTGCGCCCTAGCTCCAGTTCCTCCTAATGCTTCTGCTTCCATTAAATAAGTATCTGCTAGACGAATTGCATAAGTATCTTGTTTGTAATTTAAAGCTGTTGCTCCTCCGCCATCAGATGTATCTGAGTTTAAAGGCATAAATTTCTTTAAGAAATATCCTGTATCCTGATCACCTGGTGCATACTTTGCTTTATCTGCTGCAACCAGAGCACGCAGATCAAAAATTGTAGATTCGAAACGCGGATCTCCTTTTAAGGCATCATATAAACTTTGAGTTACCGGATTAAAACTCCATCCTGAGATATAATCTGCTAATGTTAAATCTTTTCTTTCATATCCTCTTGGACCAACCATGATATTTACAGAGTTTCCTTCGTCAGCTCCACCGCCCCAGAATCCCCAATCGGCATTACTTTTATCTGTATGCATGATTTCGATAATAGCTTCTGAGTTAAATTTGTTACTTATTACCCATAAATCTGAGAATTTAGTCAACAACTTGTAACCATACATGCTAGTTCCTCCAGGCGTACCATTTACATCTGCAAATTCAGCAGCTGCTAATGAGTTTTTACCTTCGTACAAATAAACTTTACCTAATAGTGCTTGCACTGCTCCTTTTGAAAGACGACCACCTTCTGTTGGAACATCAACTTTACTAGGAAGTACTGCTTTTGCTTCTATTAAGTCTTTTTCTATCTGTGCATAAATTTCTTCTGGAGCAACTTGAGTAACTTTATACCCTTCCGCTGGCGAAATTGGAGTCAGAATTAAAGGTAAGTTTTTAAATGTTCTTACTAATTCGAAATAGAAATATCCCCTCAAAGCTTTTGCTTCCGCTGCAAAACGTGCTTTTTTAGCATCAGACATATCTACATCTGGTAATTTTACCAATAGAATGTTTGCTCTAGCAATTCCTTGAAAAAAATCACCCCAATAACTTCTTGGCATATTTATTTTGTCCAATTTATAGTTATCAAAAGCGTGTATACCAGCACCATCACCAGGTCCACCACCTCCAGCGTAGAAATCATCTGAACCAGCATTTAGCATAGTAATCATGTTTTCAAAACCTTTAGATTGTTTACCCATAATATCATAAACAGCAACCAGCGCAGAAAAAGCTTCTGATTCATCTTTATAATAATTATCTACTAACGGAAGCCCTTTTGGCTCAACTGTTAAAAAATCTTCACCACAAGAAGAGCCTAGAAGTAACAATCCAGCGGCGATGAATGAATATCTTATATTTTTAATTTTCATGATTCTTAATTTTAAAATTGTAAATTAACCCCTACCATTACAGTTCTAGCTTGTGGATAATATCCTTTATCGATACCAAAAACTCCTCCTCCAATCTCAGGATCATATCCAGAGTATTTTGTAAATGTTAATAAATTTTCTCCAGTCAAATAAAGTCTTGTTTTTGAAAGACCTGCTTTTGAAACAACATCACTTGGAAGGTTATAACCAATTTGAATTGTTTTGATTCTCCAGTAATCACCATCTTCTAAATAGAAATCTGATGGGTTTGAGAAGTTTTTATTGTCATCAACAGTTGATAAAATTGGGTATGAATTAGTTGATCCTTCACCTGTCCAACGACCTAAAGCAGAAGTTTGGTAGTTAGCATCTGTAATATCTAGACGACGTAATCCTTGGAAAATTTTGTTTCCAATTGCTCCTTGAGTAAAGATTAACAAATCAAAGTTTTTATAATCTAAATTAACTGTGAAACCGTATGTGTATTTTGGAAGTGGGCTTCCGATGAAAGTTTTATCATCATCTGAAATTTTTCCATCTCCATTAAGATCTTGCCATCTGAAATCTCCAGGTCTTGCTCCTGGTTGGATTAAACCGCCTGAAGCATTTGTGTAAGCATTAATTTCTGCTTGATTTTGAAAAATTCCTTGTGTTTTATATCCATAAAAAGAGTTGTAAGATTGTCCTACTTGAGTTCTTGTTACTGCGCCCATATTTTGGAAAGAAGCATCTCCAGAAATGAACTGGATATCTTTTCCTAAATTAGTTACTTCATTTTCTAGATAAGAAATATTTCCGCTTAAGCTTAGACCAACTTTACCAATTTTTTTACGGTAAGAAAGTTCTAGATCAACCCCTTTGTTTTGCATATCAGCAATGTTTGCAGAAGGTCTACCAGTACTACCAACGTGACCAGGCAAGTCAATATCCTGTAAAATACCTGTAGATTTTTTAATATAAAAATCTGTCGTTAATGATAAGTCATTGAAGAAAGTAATATCAAAAGCAACGTTTGCTTGGCTAGTTTCTTCCCATTTCAAATCTGGATTCGCAGGTGCATTTGGACTATTACCAACAACTACTGAACCTTGATTGCCAATAGTATAATTTCTTCCTGAACCAATAGTTGCTAAGTATTTGAAATCTCCAATAGCATCACTACCTGTAATTCCATATCCACCTCTAAACTTTAATTGCGTTACTACCTTATTTTCTGGCCAGAAGTTTTCTTTAGTTGGTACCCATCCTAATGAGAATGAAGGGAAAGTTCCATATTTGTAATTTTGACCAAAACGAGAAGAACCATCACGACGTACAATACCTGTAAATAAATATTTCTCTTTGTAATCATAATTCGCTCTTGCAAATAATGAAGTTACTTTATGCTCATAACCATTGTAAGCTGAAGCAGTAATATCGTCCTGTGGATGATCGTTCGGGAAAGTTGCATCATCAAAATTAGTGTACGGAATATTAAAATAAGTTACTGTAGATCCAGATGTGATATTATCTACATAAGCTCCTTGTCCTACTAAAACTGAAAAGTTATGATCGGCAATTTGCTTTGCATATGAAACCGTATTTTCAATGTTCCATCCAAAACCTTTATTATTATTTCTACTCAAATTATTTTTTGCATTAATAGTAGAAGAGTTAAAATAATATTGTGGAGTAAAACTTTCTGAGCCCCAATATGACAATTTACCCCCTAATGTAGTTCTAAATTTTAAACCTTTAATTGCTTCTATTTCTAAGTAAGCATTACCTACAAAATTATCTGACCAACCATAATTACCTAATCTAGTTTGAATGTATGCTAAAGGGTTACTCATTTCCTGAACTACCTTTTGAGAAATTCCATAAGGATTTCCATTTGGATCTCTTAAAACATAATCCAGAGTATATGGCGATTGATTTGCAACAGCTGGATCAGTAACAATAGCCGGTGTAATTGGATCTAAATTGATTGCTGAGCTTAAAGGCCCACCATATTCGTTGTTGGTATTTCCGATTCCAACATTTTTCTCGTGAGAATATCCTAAAGTCTGTCCAAAAGTTAAACCTTTTACAATTTTGTGTGTTGAGTTTAAACGGATGTTTTTTCTATTGTAGTTAGAAATTGGAGTAGCTACAATACCTTCTTGATCCAATAAACCAAAAGAAACATAGAACGTAGAAACATCATTCCCTCCAGATAAACTTAACTCATGACCTGTTCTTTGGGCATTATTGTTAAAAATCTCTTTTTGCCAATCTGTTCCCGCTCCATAAGAAGAAACATTTTTGTATGGAAGATCGTAAGGTTTAGTAGTATCTGTATAACCATTTGCATATCTTTCATTCATTATAGTTGCGTACTCAGTAGCATTTAACAAATCAAGTTTTCTTGCTGCTGCAGAAAATCCAGTGTACCCATTATAGTTTACACTCATTTTTCCAGATTTACCTTTTTTAGTTGTGATAAGGATAACCCCAGCTGCTGCTCTAGCACCATAGATCGCTTGAGACGCTGCATCTTTTAAAACCTCCATAGAAGCAATATCTGACTGATTCAAATAACCAATTCCTCCTGAGTCAACAATTACACCGTCAACAACCCATAAAGGCTCATTGTTACCAAAAGAAGTAATACCCCTTACTCGTATTGTAGAAGAAGATCCAGGTTGTCCTGCATTTGCTGCGATAGTAACCCCAGAAACTCTACCTTGAAGAGATTGTTCTACTCTTGTTATTGGTAGATCTTCTAAATCTGATGCTTTTACACTAGAAATTGCTCCAGTTACAACAGATTTCTTTTGAGTACCGTATCCAACAACTACAACCTCATTTAAAGATTGTGATTCTGGTTTTAATTGAATTGAGATTTTTGTTCTGCCATTTACAGCTTCAGTTACTGTAGTATAACCAATGAATGTAACTGTTAAAGTTCCATTTGATGGCACTTGTATTTGAAATTTCCCGTCAAAGTCTGACGCTGTCGATTTCGTAGTACCTTTTAATAAAACAGTTGCGCCTGGAACAGGCATTCCACTTTCATCATTTATTATTCCATTTACTGTGACATCCTGAGCCACAGCTATAACCGAGAATAACAGAGATGAAATACAAAAAACAAGTAATTTTGTTAATTTCATTTTTCTAAAAATTTTGGTTAATTAATTAGTAATTTGATGCAATACTAAAACTAAATTTTCATTTTTGGTAGTTATAAATCATTACAAAAACACATCAAATTAAAATTTTTAATATTATAAAAACACATCAAATTTTACATAAATAATTGATTTTTAAATAAATAAAAAAACAAATAGTAGTACTAAAGAAAAGTTAATTTTAAAAATAAACACTACATTAAATAAAACAGAGTCTGTCTTGTTAAATAATTTTCAAACTACAACGTGGTAGTAACTAAAAATGCTCATAAATACTTATTTTTTAAACAATTACAACAAAGAGACTCTAAAGATTTGTAAGAATAGAAAAATAAAGAATATGATATTTTTCCGTTACTTTTTTTACATTATCAATAATTTTTTTATATAAATAAAAACTTACATTTTAGGATTGTGTAAGTTTTAACCTATAAAAAACAAAAAAATCAAAGAGATTGAATTGATAAAAACAGAGAAAAAGCTGAATTTTGCGCAAAAAATGCCTAAAAATTGGCAAGGAGTTTAAAAATGATTTTTTTATGTCTAAAAAGAAGTTTAATTAATCATTATCATGCAGTTATTTTTTTATTGCACTGATTAAATAGATGAGCTATCAAATAATAAATCTTAGAGCTGATCTGCTTGCTAGAGGTCGCAAAAAATAAGGATAGTCATTTAATCTAATTTATTATAAGAGTAAGCTCTTTCTAATACTTCGATAAAAAAAAACAAAATAGCTTTTTCTTGAAATATAGGCTAGAATTTAGCTTTTATAAAGCCTTAAAGCAATAAATAAACTTGGTCAATGTTAATATCATAGCGCCTTTAATAATTGATTTAAAGACTCATACAAGCCTTGAAATACATCAATTACCACAATTAAATCTTATTTGATTAAAAGAAACCCAAAGAGTTAAAATATCATTTGCGCATGAAAACAGTCTAATACCGAGAAAAGTCACTATTTAAGCAAAAAAAATAGCCCGTAATCGAAATTACGGGCTACCCAGGCAATAAACTTAACTTAAACTAACCATAGTTTAAATCTTCTATACAATTCATTCATTAATGAACTATATAATGTTTGAAAATTCGAAAAAGGAATTTTTTAATCTTCCTTTTTCGAAAATAACTAACATGAAATATTATTCTTCAGGTTTGAAAACAAATGTCCAACCTGTTCCATATGTTTCACTATTACTTAAATAAAGAATCATTTTGTCTTCTTCAAGACTTACGATAGTATAAACACCATCAGCATTTCCTGCAGCTGAACCTAACATTTTTGAATTTATGATAGTCAACTGTTTATTTTTGATATCCAGTTTAAAGCTTCCTTTTGTCGGTGTAGCACTTGCTGTTTCATAATGGTTGTAATTTGCTGCTCCATCTAGATCAAAATGCATTTTTCCAAGTGCATCACTTGGAGCACAACAATCTCCAGCATTCCACCAAGCTGTCATAGCACTTTCAGCACTTCCATTTGGAGACATAAACCACCAGAATCTTCCAGAACCTTGCGTACCATCAAAAACCCACGTTTTACCAGCTGCCGTATTAGTTCCAACTAAATCATACCAGTCTTGCTCTAAAGGAGTATCTAACTGATCAATTTGAACATCAATCGTCTTAGTAAAAAATTCAGCACCTAGAGTTCCGACAAAAGTAAATGTCGCTTTCCCTGGAATAGGATAAACAAACGTTACTTCATTTGTTAGCGCTTTATCTAAACCATAATCCCAATATCCAGTCACGCCTGGAGTTGTCATATTAAGAGTGATCTTATTTCCACCTGGCGTACTTTGAGTAGCTACTAATTCAACTCCAGCAACGTCAGTAGAATTCGTTAAATGCTGTTCATCTACTATTGGGTCACATGCTGAAAAAGTCAACGTAAAAAGAGCCAAAAGAAGATATAATATTTTATTGATTTTCATATTTATCTATATTAATATTGTTAAATTTTACCACCCTGGATTTTGTGTATAAACTCCATTTGATAGTCTAAGTTCTGTTTCAGGCATAGAAACCAAACCTTTAGTCTCTGGTCTATATTTTACGCTGTAATTTGCTGCAGTACCTGAATTTCTAACTGGAATCGTACTATTGTATGCATTATCAACGTCTCCCCAACGAATTAAATCAAACCAGTGCAATCCTTCGAAAGCAAATTCATGCAAACGCTCTGCTTTAATGTTTTCAAGTGAATATCCAACTGGGTCCAGTTTTGCTCTTGCTCTAACTGCATTTAATCCTGCTGCTGTTTTAGTAATCTCAGAATGCATCAATAATACATCTGCGTAACGCATAAAGATAAAATCTTGCGCATGCATTAATTGCATATCAGTATTAGACCAGTTGTACAATTGAACAAACATTCCGACAGTAGTTCCACCTGCATTAGGGTATTGTAGAGAAATATATTTTTTATTGAAATATCCTGTCTCATGATCTCCTTTATCTTGGGCGTAACCAGCTGTTCCTTGATCTGCTTTACCTACTTCAAGTATAGAACCTCTTTTTCTTGGGTCACGTTCTTCCCAATTACTGTATAAACTTGGATTTACTGTACACCAGCCCCATCCTTCTCCAAATGGCACTAATGAATTACCACGTAATGCAGAGAACAGACATAATCTATTAGTATAAATATTACCATTTGTCCAAGACCAATCTCCAAAAGAGAATCTTTGAACGAACATTGTCTCGAAATTTCCAGTTCCAAATGTTGGGTTAATACCATCTTGTCCAACCCATGATAAACCTTCAGTTGCAGCCCATGGTAAAACATTATTTCCAGAAGCTTTATTAACATAAGAGTAAGGCCAAAGGTTTCTAAAATCAGGTACAAGAGCATGACCACTATTAGTCATACAGTCAGTTAAATAACTTGCTACTTGTGTTGCATTCAAAGACCCTCCTTCTGCCAAAGGCAATTCCTCAGTAGCTTGTTTTTCCATATTTGTCATATAACCTGTGTAAAACAAAAATACACGTCCTAAATAAGCTTCTGCTACCCATTTATTAGCATGACCGTATCTAGATGTTGGAATACTTGTAAAAGGAGTTGCTGGCATTGTCTCGATCGCCTTTTTTAAATCTGAAGCAATCTGTGCAAATGTTTCAGTGTAAGTATTTCTTGGGCCATCTTTTTTCCCATCAATAGTTATGATTAATGGAACTCCTCCAAAAAACTTAGCTAATCTGAAGTAGAAAAATGCTCTCATAAAATAAGCCTCTCCAATTGCTTGTTGCTTAAATTGATCAGCTTCAGCAGGAGTATTAAAATAAGTGCTAAAATCTGCAAGAGGCGTTTTCTCTATAATTGCATTTGTTCTCGCAATACCTCTATAAGATTGAACCCACATATCTAAATAGGTATCATCTACAGGATCTTCAAAATTATCAACCCATTTAGCTGTTTTATCATCAGGACCTCCTCCTCCTAACATCATATTATCCATAAGATTGGCTGCAATCTGTTCCTCACTATGCACATTATTTGTATAAATAGCATTGTAAACTCCAGCAGTTGCTTCTTCAATATCTTGAGGTGTCTTGTAAAAATTCTCTAAACTCTTCTCTGTCAAATTATCAGTATCAAGATAATCATCACAGCTCGCTACAATAAATACAGCCGAAATCGCTACTAAATATTTTATTTTTTTCATTGTAATTGTATTTATATTAAAAATCAGCACTTAAACCAAACATCACCGTTCTAGCTTGTGGATACAAACCTAAATCAATTCCTGAAGCCCATGGAGCATTTGTATTATCTCCTGACCAACGAACTTCTGGATCCATACCATCATATTTAGTAAATGTATATAGGTTATTTACTGCAACATAAAATTTAAGATTTGAGATGAACTTGAAATCTTTAAATATTTCGTTGAAATTATAACCTAACGTTAAGTTGTTTATTCTCAAATAATCTGCATTTTGCATATAAATATCTGATACGTAATTGCTGTTTCTGTTTGAAGTGGCACTTAATCTAGGCATTTTAGTAGATGTACCTTCTCCATGCCAACGATCAAAAACATCAGAAGTATAATTTTGAGCAGGACTATCTGCAAAAGATCTATATGACTGCATAACTTGCATACCAAATTTACCAGCCATAGTAGTGTTCAAGTAAACATTTTTGTATTCAAAATTTAACTGAATACCTAATTCAAAATCTGGATTTGGATTTCCTAAGTAAACTTTATCGCTTTCGTCGATAACACCGTCATTATTTTGGTCAACAAAACGAACATCTCCAGGACGTTGATCGCTAAAATAAGGTTGCCCGTTTGGACCAACATATTCATTAACTTCTTGTTGATTTTGTAAAATTCCTGCCGTTTTAAAGCCGTAGAAATAACCTAATGGGAAACCTACCTGACCTCTTGAAATTTCTCCAGTTCCTTGAGACAATACGTTAGAAGGACCATGTAATATTCCGTCAGCATTTGCAATTCTAGTAACTTTATTTTTATTGAATGCACCGCTTACAGTAGCTCCATATTTAAAGCCTCCAATTTTATCATTCCAATTTACAGAAAACTCAAAACCTTTGTTTTCGATATCTCCACCATTAAAATAAGGAGGTGCGGCACCGTCTGTTCCTCTTCCTGCTGCTAGAACTAACCAGTCTTTAGTGGTTTTATTATACCAATCTAAAGTCACATTTAATCTTGAATCAAAGAAACTTGCATCAAGACCGAAATCTAATTGCTCTGATGTTTCCCAAGTTAAATCTGGGTTGGTAACTCTAGCTGGATAAGCTGTAGTTCCAGAAACTGGTTTTGTATCTCCAAAAAAGTATCCTGGAAAAACATACGCAATATTTGAAGAGTAATAAAAGTTAGGAATATCTTGGTTACCATTTTGCCCCCAGCTTCCTCTCAATTTTAATGAATTGAGCCATTTTGAAGAGCTATCCATAAAATCTTCTTTTGTAACTACCCAACCAGCAGAAACAGAAGGGAAATAACCCCATCTTTTTCCTTCAGCGAAGTTAGAAGAACCATCGGCACGTATTGTACCTGAAAGAAGATATTTTTCTTTATAATCGTATTGTGCTCTAGCAAAATAAGA
The DNA here is from genome assembly GCF_025717045.1 of Flavobacterium sp. SH_e. Lineage (GTDB taxonomy): Bacteria > Bacteroidota > Bacteroidia > Flavobacteriales > Flavobacteriaceae > Flavobacterium. The sequence goes on along the minus strand of NZ_JAOVZN010000006.1, from coordinate 869,234 downwards.
CATAATACCACCTCCACCAGCTGAAGTGTCCATTCCATTAGTTCCAATATCATTAATTGTTTTTGGAGCTGTGTTGTTTAAGTAAGCATATTGTGGATCTTCACCAAATGTTAAGTTGTTTCTAGAACCACTAACATTGTTGTTCACCAAATATTGAATTAACTCAGTTCCTGCAACAGCAGAAATGTTATGATTCCCAAATTGTTTTTTATAAGAAACTGTATTTGTCCAAGTTGAATTAGCTCCAATATAAGAATACTGAGACGCACCATTGATATAATCTTGATAAAGAACACCCAAATTATATGTTGGGTTCATAGATCTACCATATCCAAACCAAGAATCAATACCATAAACTGTTCTAAATTTCAAATCTTTAACTGGTTCAATTTCTAAGAAAGCATTTCCTGTAATTCTATTATCTTTTGGATAGTTATAATTACTTCTATAAAACATTACTGCTAAAGGATTTGTTTGTCCTGTAGAAATACCATCTAAAGTTGGAGTAAAACCAAATTTATCAATATTTCTGTCAATTGAAGTCTGCCAATAAGCTGGCTGTAAAGGATTTGCAGTTAATGCATTATGCAAATCATTTCCATAAATATTACCATTAGAAACTCCTCTATTTTGAGAATTAGTGTAAGTAACATTTTCTCCGACAGTAATGATGCTATGGCTATCGTTCTTTTTAAGAACCATTTGAGTATTTAATCTGGCTGTAAGTCTTTTAAAACCTGCATCTACTAAATCTCCACCAATAATACCATCTTGCTCAAAGTAAGAAACTCCAAAAGCGTAAGTTATATCTTCGCTACCTCCAGTAATGTTAAGAGAGTGATTCATGATTGGAGCATCTTTTTTACTCATTTCATTAATCCAATTTGTCCCCGTCCATCCATTTTGTAATTTCTGCCAAATTTCATTTCCTAATTGAGTACCAGCGCCAGGAAATTGAGTGTTTAACCATGAATTATTAGTCAAAAGTTTTTGCCAATCTTGACGAGGCAATCCATCATTTACTCTTCCCTCATCAATAATGTACATATACTCTTGCGCATTCAAAGGATCTAAGTTTTTATAGATATTTTGAATACCAAAATAACTGTCATAACTAATTCTTGCAGCTCTTCCTTTTTTACCTTTTACTGTCGTAACCAATACAACTCCATTAGCCGCTCTCGATCCATAAATAGCTGCAGAAGCCGCATCTTTCAATATGTCAATAGATTCAATATCTGAAGGGCTCAAATAATCAATATTACCAACAGAAATACCATCAACAATGTACAACGGATTTGAGTTACCATTCGTACCCAATCCACGAATAGTTACCTTAGTACCAGCCCCAGGCGAACCATTTGTTCTTGTAATACTAATACCGGGAGCAATACCTTGAAGTGCCTCCATAGCAGATCCTGTATTTAACTCCTTAATCGTTTCTCCTTTAAGATTTGTTGAAGCACCAGTAATGAGACCTTTTTTCTGAGTACCATAACCTACTACAACAACTTCATTCAAGTTTTGAGATGTTGCAGTAAGAAGCACATTCATCTTTGTCCTTCCATTAATAGCCTCATTTAGTGTGTTAAAACCAACGAAACTAATAACTAAGACCCCATTTGAAGGAGCACTAATCTGAAATTTCCCATCAAAGTCAGATGCAGTAGCTTTATTCGTTCCTTTTACTAAAACCGTCGCTCCTGGGACGGGTAATCCACTTTCATCATTTATGGTTCCATTTACTGTCACATCCTGAGCAAATGCAACAGCTGAAAACAGCAAAGACGAAACACAAAAAATAAGTAATTTTGTCAATTTCATTTTTCTAAAAATTTTGGTTAATTAATTAGTAATTTAATGCAATTATAATGTTAAATTTTAATAATGTGAGATTAAAATTCCCTACAAAAACACTTCAAACTAAAACTTAACACACTACAAAAACACAACATTTTTTTTTTAATTAATTAATTTACTGTATTTTAGCTTTGATAATATTTTGTTATAAAAATGTTAATTAAAAAAAACGTATATTACATTAGATTAACAACAACTATTACGTTGTAAATTAAAAATAATTTAAAAAATAAGATTTATTCCGATTGATAAATCAACAATTTAAACTCAATTTAAAGCATTTCTAATAAAAATACATTTAAAATTTTATGAAATTCATAGTTAGAGCTTTTGCATTTATTTTACTATTTTTCATACAAAATGCAAGTTTTTCGCAGGTAAAAAACATTGGAATTCCAGATATTAAAAACTATAAAAGATCAGAATATAAAGGTGGAACTCAAAACTGGAGTATTGATCAAGATAAAAACGGAAATATATACTTTGCAAACAATAGTGGTTTGATCCAATTTGATGGTTCAAACTGGCATAAATACTCTTTACCGAACAAATCAGAGATTAGAAGTTTAAAAATTGATGCTTTAGGAAGGATATTTGTCGGTGGAAATAACGAATTCGGGTATTTTAAAAATGATGAAAAAGGAATATTAAAATACCATTCTTTATATAATTTATTGAGTCCAATAGACAAAGAAAACATAAATCTAATCTGGAGAATCCATATTTTTAAAGGAGAAGTAATCTTTCAATCTTTTAGCAAAGTATTTTTTCTAAAAAATGAAAAAGTTACTACACTAACAGCTCCACACAAGTTTCAATTTTCGTTTTTAGTAAACAATCGTCTTTATTTTCAAGACAAAACCCTAGGTGTTCTAGAATATAAAAACAGAAAACTAACTGCTATACCAGAAACTACTTTTTTCAATGATAAAGAAATATGGTCTCTTTTTCCTCTATCAAACAATCGAGTTTTGTATGCAACTCTGGAAAAAGGGTTGTTTGTCGCAGAAAATGGCATTATTAAGCCGTGGGCGACAGAAGCCAATGAGTTTATCAAGAAAAACACTTCTTTAGGAGGTTCGATTATTAAAAACAAATTCATAATCCTTAACTCCGTATTAGATGGAGCTATTATCTGTGATTTAAACGGAAAAATTATCCAACATTTAAACAGACAAAAAGGTATTCAGAATAATACAATATTAGCCTCATTTGTAGACAATAAAAATAATATATGGCTGGGACTTGACAATGGAATTACTTTCATAAACGAAAATTCGCCTTTTTCTTATTTTGATTATAGCTATAATATAGGAACAGTTTACGCTTCAACAACCCACAATGGAAATCTTTATGTAGCCACAAACCAAGGATTATTTTATCATCCTTGGGGAGCATCATTTAAAGATAGTCCGTTTATGAGAGTAGAAGGAACAATCTCTCAAGTTTGGAATATTCAAGTTTTAAATAATGTATTAATATGTGCTAGCAATAGTGGAGCATTGATTATAGAAAACAATAGGGTTTCTAAAATATTAGATACAAGAGGATATTTCGGATTTAAAAAAATACCAGATCATGAAAACTATATAATAGGTGAAAGCTATAATGGATTTTCAGTTTTCAAAAAATCTGCTTCTGGATATGATTATTTGCATCAAGTAAAAGGATTTGATGAAACTACCAATAATTTTTCTGTAGAAATAGATGAAAATTATTTATGGTTAAAGAAAAATCCGTTTTTATATCAGGTAAAACTGTCTGAAGATTTACAGCGCTTTGATTTTATTAAAAAACACATCAACATATCAGACAAATATAAAGGCATTAACAGCTTGCAAAACATCAATGGTAAAGTGTATATTCAAGCACAAAATCACTTTTTCAGATATTCAGTTGAACAGGAAGCTTTTTTTGAAGATAAAAAAATAACAAAACTGTTTAATGGAATTCCAACCATTAATACATTAATTGAAGATCCTTCAGGAAACTTGTGGTATGTTTTTAATGAGTCTTTAGGAGTATTAGTAAAAAACAGAAACGGAAGTTACACAAAAAAACAGTCAATATTTTCTAATTTAACTGGAAATTTGGTAAACAACTATATTTCTGTAAATACAATTGACCCTCAAAATATTTTTATTGGATTAACAGATCGTTTAGCACACTACAACTCAACAATACCAAACACTTTTATGACGAAACCAAAAGCTTTTATTGAAAGCTTTTCGTATCCAGAAGACACTATCTTGACAGGCAATTTAGCTCACAAACTAGAGTCTTATAGCATACCATACAAATACAATCGTGTGAAATTTACTTTCGCATCTCCAACATACGAAAACCAGGAAAATGTAATGTATTCTTATAAGCTAGAACCTTTTGAAGAAAATTGGCGCGGATGGTCATCGACAGCAATGAAGGAATACACCAACCTGAGGGAAGGAAATTATGTGATGAAACTAAAAGTAAGAAACAGTTATGGCATAGAGTCAGATATCAGTGAAGTTGAATTTACGGTCTCTCCACCGTGGTACAGACACTTCTTAGCTTATTTATTCTACATTATACTTATTCTCCTTGGTGCCTATCTAATTTCTGTTAGAGTCAAGCTTAAAATTAGAAAAAACAGATATTATGAAACCATTGAGCAAAGAAGGTTGTATCTTGAAAAGGAATCAAAAATCAGACACGAACAACACGATTTAGAGAAAGAAATTGAAAAGCTAAAAAATGACAAGCTTCAAATCAAGATCTTAGCAAAAGATAAAGAACTAGTAAACAATTCATTACAGGTTGTAAAAAAGAATAAAGTTTTAAATGGAATCATCCATAAACTGAAAGATATTGACACCAATATTTTAGACGAAACTACTAAATCTGAATTTAGCAAATTGCACAAAAGCATTGTTAAGGAAGTAAATACAGACAAGAGCTGGAAGGATTTGGAGAAACACATTAAAAACGTTCACTTTGAATTCTTAAAACGTTTAAAAGGACAATATCCTACTATTTCTCCTAGAGAATTAGATTTGTCAACTTATTTATTAATGAATATGTCGACAAAAGAAATAGCCGAAATCATGAATATTTCGACTGGAGGAGTTGAATTAGCACGTTACCGTCTTAGAAAGAAATTAGGGTTAAATAAAAAGGAAAACCTAATCGGATTTTTAATGAGTATTTAAAAAAGAAAGCCATTCAGTATTTGAATGGCTTTCTTTTTTATGATATATATTCTAAAGTTCGCTCTAAGGCCATGCCCCGTGAACCTTTTATCAGAATAGTATTTGAATCAAAATTATATGTTTTTAAGAATTCTGCAAAAGCATCAAACGTCTCGAAAAACTTTATATTTTCACCTGAAACAGAGTTAGCATAAAACGATTTCCCGATTAAGTAACAAATAGATTGACTTTGATTAACTAATGAATCAACTATTACTTTATGCTCATACAAACTTTCATCTCCTAATTCGAACATATCGCCAAGAATCATAATTTTATTCTTCTTATCCAATTGTAGGAAATTAGTAATCGCCACAGCCATACTACTCGGATTAGCATTATAAGCATCTAAAATGATCTCATTAGAACCTTTTTGCATCATCTGAGATCTATTGTTCGCTGGAATATAATTCTCAATAGCAGCTTTTATATCACTTTCTTTTACCTCAAAATACTTTCCAATCGCAGTTGCCGCATTAATATTATTAGCATTGTAAAGCCCAATTAAATGAGATTCAATTGTAAAATTATTATAATCAATAGCTACAAATGGATTTGCAGTAATAGTCTGAATATTTAAGTCCGCGTTTTCTTTTTTTACACCAAAAGTGAATCCTTTAATCCCCTTTGATTTCTCAATCTGAATTGGATCTTCAAGATTTACAAAAACTGTTTTCTTTTTTGCAGCAAGATATTGGTACATTTCACTTTTCCCTGCAATAACTCCCTCAACACCGCCAAAACCTTCTAAATGAGCTTTTCCAAAGTTGGTAATATATCCAAAATCTGGTTGCGCAATCTCACACAAAAATTGGATTTCCTTTTGATGATTTGCTCCCATTTCTACAATTCCAATTTCTGTTTCCTTGCTAAAAGAAAGTAGCGTTAATGGAACGCCAATATGATTGTTTAAGTTACCAATTGTCGCTTTTGTTTTAAACTTTTTAGACAATACAACATTAATCAATTCTTTTGTTGTCGTTTTTCCATTACTTCCCGTTAAGGCAACTATTGGAAGCCCTAAATAAGCCCTGTGAAACTTTGCTAACTCCTGAAGCGTTTGCAAGCTGTTTTCTACTAAAACAGTTCTTTCATCAATAAAATAAGATTCATTGTCTATAACAACAAATAAAGCTCCTAAATCTAAAGCTTCTTTAGCAAATGTGTTTGCATCAAAATTCTCTCCTTTAATAGCAAAAAACATTGAATTCTTCTCAATTTTTCTTGTATCAATAGAAAGAGAAGTGCACTGTAAAAACAAGTTATGAATGTCTTGAATATTCATTTATAATTTTTTTAATAGATCATAAAAGTAGAAAAAAAACAATAAAAAAATTCCAAATTCCAGACTGAATATTCAGCTTTTGGAATTTGGAATTTTTGATATTAGAATTCCTAAATTTTAGTTTCTAGGAGATTTTCTCTTTTCAGATTTTGAACCTACTCTAGACATTGCACATCTGAAACCAATGTAATCAGTTGCCATATCTTGAGGGAAGTATCTTCTTTGAGCTGGGTCTAGCCAATAAGCTCTATCTCTCCAAGAACCTCCTTTGTAAACTCTTACTTTATCATCAATTAAAGTCGTACGTTTACTTGAGTTATCATATTTTCTGATCATTTTTCCTAAACTATCAGTAGTGATATTGTGTTTAGGAGAGTTATACATTGCCTGATCTGCTTTAGGTCCAGACTCTGAATCACCAAAATCAAAATATCTTGAAGATTGTTTGTCACCATCTCTATAGTTGATGTTGTCACTTGTACTGAAATTTGTTCTCAAGTATGTTTCCTGCTCATCAACTGGAACTTGAGCAATTTCACCTGGAAGATTTCTTGCGATAACTTTACCATTACTTAAAGTATCATACTTAATAGTAGCAGTTGTAACAATTTCGATTTTACCGTCTTTACCAATTTTGTTTTTAGCATATTGGTTTCCTCTATAGTAGTTGAAATCATTTGCTTCATTATCAATAATTGGTCTGTAAACGTCAGCTACCCATTCTGCAACGTTTCCTGCCATATCATAAAGACCGAAATCGTTTGGAGCATAACTTTTAACTTCATTTGTAATATCAGCTCCGTCATCAGACCAACCTGCAATTCCACCGTAATCACCGTTTCCTTGTTTAAAGTTAGCCAATTGATCACCTCTATTTTTACGTTTGTTAGAACGTGTATAATCTCCAGACCAAGGATATTTCTTTTGACCTTTGTAGATGTTATATTCTCTTTGCCCAACGTCAGCTGCTGCTGCATATTCCCATTCTGCTTCAGTAGGAAGTCTATACTCAGGCAAAATAACTCCAGAAGAACGTTGTGCATATACGTTTTTTTCTTCAGGAACTACACCATCTTTTCCAGCTTTTGGTCGCTTTCCACCTGGATTTTTCTTTAATACAATCTCTTCGCTTCCACCACGTGAAGTACTTGGAGACATTAAATATCCTTCTGTATTAAATGCATTCTCAGCATTAACGTCGTTTGTTTTAGCACCTTTTTGAAGATATCCGTTTTTCTCTAAAACAGCCTCGTTTACACGGTCTGTTCTCCATTTACTAAATTCAACTGCTTGAATCCAGTTAACACCAACTACAGGATAGTTAGCATAAGACGGATGTCTTAAATAGTTATTAGTCATCGTTTCGTTGTATCCTAAACGATTTCTCCAAACAAGAGTATCTGGCGATGCTCCTTCGTAAATATTTTTGTAATTTTCTTCTGTTGGCGGGAAAACCTTTTTCAACCACTCTAGGTATTCTAGGTACATACCATTCGTAACTTCGGTTTCATCCATATAGAATGATTGAACGTGCTGTTGAGTTGGTGTGTTATTCCAATCGTGCATAACATCATCCTGTACTTTACCCATAGTAAACGTACCTCCTTCAACAAAAACTAAACCAGGACCAGCCTGTTGTTTTTTACCTGCATTTCTAGCAGCAGTTCCATTCTGACTATCTACATCCCAACCAGTTGCTCGTGAAGCATGGCTCGAACTCGATTTTTTGCTACAACTAGCCGTGCCCAACATCAATACCATTGACATCATTAACTGCAAGACTACAATTTTGTTTACTTTCATACTCATTCTTAGGTGATAAATTTAGGTGCTGCAATATAATAATTAACATTTAATTAGCAACATCTGTTCTAATAATTTTATTTCACTGTTTTTTACCAGAAAATAACCTTTAGTTACGAACGCAAAAATATACTTTTTATTATTTACTGTAACATGAAATAATATATTTTTACTTAGAAAATATTTTTAAATTAAAACCCTATTTTTAAGTGATGAAACAAGTCCTATTTACATACCTTTTTTTGCTCCCAATTATCTCATTCTCCCAGATAAATGGGAGCTTTACGATCAATTGGCAAGAAAAAAAAGAGATGAATTATGGAGACCAAAAATTCATCATTCCGTATTTTTCTGGCAACGGTTTTCGCTTTGATGCTTCGAAAAAGAGCATCAACTTGATGATAAATCTCAATCAAAATGTCTCTGGAAACTCCAATTCAATACAAATTTCGAACGTACAGTATGAGCAAATTTCAGTAGCCGATCTTGGCGATTTAAGTCAAAACAACATCCCCAACAAGCCCAACGAAGCTCTCAAAACAGCATCTTCAAGAGGAAATCAGCAAACTTTTTTACTGCTTTCGCCTATCATAAAGGAAGGAAACAGCTTTAAAAGGATAAAATCTTTTACCTATTCATCAAATAATTCAACAGCTAAAAGCAGCAGTTCTTCTGTCTATCAAAAAACTAAAGTTATATCAAATTCAGTTTTATCTTCTGGTGATTGGTATCGTTTTTATGTTGAAAAGTCAGGTGTTTATAAAATTTCGAAGTCATTTTTGCAAAGTCTTGGATTTGACCCTTCTAAAGTCGATCCGAGAAGAATAAAGATATACGGAAATGGCGGAAGAATGCTTCCTTTAGCTAATAACGTTTATTATCCTGAAGATTTAACAGAAAATGCAATTTTAATTTCTGGCGAAAGCGACGGCGTATTTAATAATGATGATTATATTCTTTTTTATGCCGAAGGAGTGGAGAATTGGAATAGTGAAAGCCAAACCAATATAAATCTTTATGCTACAAAGTCATATTATTATGTAACAACCACTGGAGGCGACGGAAAGCGTATTTCTAACTTAAATCAGCCAACAGGAACAACAACTTTAGAGCTCAACACGTTTGATGACTATCAATCACACGAAACTGATCTCACAAACATTGCTCATTTAGGAAGACAATGGCTTGGAGAATCTTTTGATATTAATCAAGAACAGGAATTTTCATTTAGCTTTCCAAACCTAGACGCTTCAGTTCCAGTTAAAATCGAAGTAAATGCCGCATCTGCAGCTTATACGCCTACCTCTTTTACTGTTTCTGCAAACGGACAAAATGTTGGCGCTATTAATTTTAATGCCTTAACAACAACTTCTGACACTAAATATTACAACGGAAAACTGCCTTCAAACACTACTTTTGCAGGAACTGACAATATCAAAATAAAACTTACCTATAATAATAACGGTGTTCCTGGCTCAAAAGGCTACTTAGATTATATTAATTTAACAGCCAAGCGAAAACTTCTAGGAACAGGAAAACAATTTGCATTTCAATATAACGATGCTGGATCTGTGGCGGGAATCGCAAATTACACCATCGGAAATGCATCTGCAATTACGCAAATTTGGGATATTACAGACCTATATAATATATATAATGTAGAAAATGCAAATCAAGCAAGTTTTAGCTTTAAAGCTACTTTAGGAGAAATCAGAAAATATATAGCAATCGATCCTTCAGATTACTACACTCCTTCGAAAGAAAGCCAGTCCAAAATTGCTAATCAGAATTTAAAAGGAACACTTTTAAAAAACAGTCAAAACAGCTTTCAGGATGTCGATTATGCCATAATAACTCCTAAATCTTTATATTCTCAGGCCGAAAAACTTGCAGCTTTTCACCGCACAAATTCTAGTTTAAACGTTAAAGTAATTACACTCGAAAATATCTACGAAGAATTTTCTTCTGGAAAACAAGATATCGCCGCAATTCGAAATTGCGTTAAATACATTTACGACAATGCTTCTTCTTCTGATAAAAGAATCAAATATGTTAATTTATTCGGAGATGCTTCCTTCGATTATAAAGATCGAATTTCCAACAATACTAATATCGTTCCTGTTTATCATTCCTTAAACAGTAATACCGTTGGAGAATCTTCTTTTGCATCTGATGATTTTTTCGGTTTAATGGATGCTGATGAAGGAAATATAATTTCGTTTTTTGGCGGAATTGACATTGCTGTTGGCCGAATGTTAGTTTCAGACAATGCGCAAGCAAGCGAAATGGTAAATAAGGTTTTAGAATATCATGATGCTAAATCGTATGGGAACTGGCGTAATAATTTTGTTTTAATAAGCGATGACGCTGATCAAGCTTCTGACGTAACGTTACAATCGCGCCAAAATACTTTAGCAGATCTTATTGCTGTTGAAAAACCGTTTTTTAATATTGACAAAATATTTTTAGATGCTTATACGCAAGAAGCATCAGCGGGAGGGTCTCGATATCCTAAAGCCAGAACAGATATTTTTGAAGCTTTTGAAAAAGGCGCTTTAGTCTTTAATTATTTAGGCCATGGAGGTGAAGATGGTTTAGCCAGCGAAAGAATTTGGGAGAAATCGGATGGACAAAATTTAAACAACCAATATAAATATCCTTTATTCATTACCATAACCTGCGAGTTTTCAAGATTTGATGATCCAACAAGACCTACCGCTGGAGAATATACTTTTTGGAATCCAACAGGAGGCGCAATTTCAATGCTTACAACCATTCGCGCTATCGGGCAATTTAATGCTGAAAATTTTAATGACAGTCTTAGCAAAAACTTATTATCCTATGGTTCGAATCAATATAATACGATTGCCGAAACACTTAGAATTTCAAAAAATGAAAACCCAAGTTCTTCAAGCAACGTAATTTTTTACATTGGAGACCCAGCTTTGATGTTAGCGATTCCAAAACCGCGAATTAATTTAACGAAAGTAAACGATATTGTGATTTCGGAAGCAATTCCAGATTTAAAATCTCTTTCGAAAATTAAAATATCTGGAGAAATCACAGACGAAAATAATACTCTTTTAAGCAATTATAATGGAGAATTAGCCACTGCTATTTTCGACAAAATGATTACATCTTCTACCTTAAATAATGATGGATATAGTCCTGCAATGCAATTTAAAACTCTTGGAGAAACGATTTTTAGAGGAAATGCATCAGTTACCAACGGACAATTTGAATTTAGTTTTGTAGTTCCTAGAGACATTAGAGTTCCTGTTGACAATGGAAGAATAAGCTTTTATTCGAAAAAAAGTGACGCTTTGGAAAACCAAACAGGCTACAATAATATCATAAAAATTGGAGGAATTAACGAAAATGCACCCGAGGACAATATAAGTCCGAAAGTTAAGTTATATATGAACGATGAAACTTTTGTATCTGGAGGGATTACAAACGAATCTCCATTTCTTTTAGCCTTCTTAGAAGACGAAAACGGAATTAATACAGCAAGTGGAATCGGGCATGATATTGTAGCTATTCTAGATGGCGATGTAAGTAATCCTTATATATTGAACGATTATTATCAGACAAAATTAGATGATTACACCAATGGAAATTTACGCTTCCCGTTTAGAAATTTAGCCCCGGGGCTGCATACGATAAGTTTTACCGCTTGGGATGTTTACAACAATCCGGTAACAAGCGAGATTCAATTTACTGTTGTAGGAGACGATTCATTAACATTATCACACGTTCTTAATTATCCAAATCCTTTTTCTACTTATACTCAGTTTTGGTTTTCGCACAATAAGCCTTACGAACCATTAGATGTACAAGTACAAGTAATGACAATTACAGGAAAAGTAGTTTGGACAAAGAATCAGACGATTACAACAGAAGGTTTTTTATCTAGAGATATAACATGGGATGGAAAAGATGATTTTGGAGACAGAATCGGAAAAGGAGTATATATTTACAAACTCACGGTAAAATCAAATTTAACAAATAAAAAAGCAGAAAAATACGAAAAGCTTGTCATCCTATAATATTATCTATATTTGCACCACCAAAAACATTAGTCCCATAAATGAAAAAACTATCACTTTTATTAATTTGCATTTTTAGCGTCTACAGTTCAAGGGCTCAGGAATCAAGGCCAATTGTTACTGGAGTACCTTTTTTACTAGTAGCAGCAGATGCTAGAGCAGCAGGTTTAGCAGACCAAGGAGTCGCAACCTCTGCCGACGTTTTCTCACAACAATGGAATCCTGCAAAATATGCATTTTCTGAAGATGCACAAGGGCTTTCTATTAGTTACACACCTTATTTAACAGATCTTGCCAATGACATTTCTTTAGGGCAATTGACCTATTACAACAAAATCAACGAGCGAAGTGCTTTTGCCGGAAGTTTCCGTTATTTTGGTTTTGGAGGAATTGAGTTGAGATACACTGGAGACCCAAATGAGGCAGTAAGAGAAGTAAACCCGAATGAATTTGCTTTAGACGGATCATATTCACTTAAACTAAGTGAAGAGTTTTCTATGGCAGTTGCCGCACGTTTCATTAACTCTAATTTAAAAGTCGCTTCTGAAGAAGTGGATGCAACATCTGCACATTCTTTTGCAGTTGATGTTGCTGCTTTTTATCAATCTGAAGAAATCGCTTACCAAGATTTCAATGGTCGATGGAGAGCGGGTGTTAACTTCCAGAACATGGGACCAAAAATTAGTTATGACAACGATGATTTAAGTTCAAACTTCCTTCCTGCCAACTTAAGATTAGGAGGAGGATTTGATTTTATTTTTGATGATTACAACAAACTTACTTTAAGCGCTGAGCTTACTAAACTTTTAGTTCCTACTCCGCCAGGTGTTGGAACGCCTGTAGATGCAAATGGTGACGGAGATTATGATGATCCAGAAGACATCACTCAAACTGAAGCTACACAAGCGGGCTATAACAAGTACAATGATATTGGCTGGTTTGAAGGAATGTTTAAATCATTTGGCGATGCACCAGGCGGATTTAAAGAAGAAATGAAAGAAGTAACCTATAGTGTTGCCGCAGAATATATGTATCAAGATGCATTTGCGATGCGTTTAGGTTATTATCACGAGAGTCCAGAAAAAGGTGCCAAACAGTTTTTCTCTTTAGGAGCAGGATTTAAATACAACATCATGAAAATAGATGTTTCATATTTATTCTCAGCATCTAAAATAAAAAACCCTTTAGAAAATACACTTCGTTTCTCTTTAACGTTTAACTTTGGAGACAAATACGAAACTTACTAAAGAGAAAAAATTAAAATAAAAACAATTCAATCCAAATTCCTGCATTTTTTAGGAATTTGGATTTTTTTTCCCTTAAAAACAGATGAAAGAAATCAATATAACAACATCATTTACAATATTTGATACTATAAATGAACTTCCGAGTGAAATTCAAGACTTAATGAATCAAGCTATAGAAGTTAGAAAAAAAGCTTATGCACCATATTCTAAGTTTAAAGTTGGAGCCGCTTTGCTTTTAGATAACGGAAAAATCATTTTGGGTTCAAACCAAGAAAATGCCGCTTATCCGTCTGGACTTTGTGCCGAACGAACTGCAATTTTTTATGCAGGAAGTGCCTATCCGGAAGCTAAAATTTTAAAAATGGCAATTACGGCAGCTTCAGACACAAATCAGACTACAGCTCCTATTCCGCCTTGCGGATCTTGCCGACAATCAATAGCAGAATATGAGATAAAACAAGACACTCCGATAGAAATCTATTTTATGGGCGAAATAGGTGAGGTTTACAAATCATCATCCTTAAAAAATTTGCTTCCATTGATGTTTGATAAAAAGTTCTTGTAAAAAAAAGCCAAAAAGTATCGTTTTAATTTTAGTTCTTAAATGTAATGTCTTATTTTTGCATCCCGACCTTTCGGGCGCAAATTTGTGGGAGGAAACTATTTTGCGTTACAGGCACAATAATCGATAACACAAACAACTTTAGCAAAAGAAAGAATTCAGATGAAAGAAGTTACAAAAGAGGTATATTTAAAGTGGTATGAAGACATGCTACTTTGGAGAAAGTTTGAAGACAAACTTGCAGCGTTATACATCCAACAAAAAGTTAGAGGTTTTCTACACTTATATAATGGTCAAGAAGCTGTATTAGCAGGTGCATTGCACGCTATGGATTTGACCAAAGATAAAATGATTACTGCTTACAGAAATCACGTTCAACCAATTGGTATGGGAGTTGATCCTAGAAACGTAATGGCAGAACTTTTAGGAAAAGCAACAGGAACTTCTAAAGGTATGGGAGGTTCTATGCACATTTTCTCTAAAGAACACGGTTTTTACGGAGGACACGGAATCGTAGGTGCTCAAATTCCTGTGGGAGCTGGTATTGCTTTCGCAGATAAATATTTTAACACTGGTGGTGTTACCATGACTTACTTTGGTGACGGTGCTGCTAGACAAGGTTCTCTTCACGAAGCTTTCAACATGGCTATGTTATGGAAACTTCCAGTTGTATTTATCGTTGAAAACAATGGTTATGCAATGGGAACTTCTGTAGAAAGAACTGCAAACCACACTGACATCTGGAAATTAGGTTTAGGTTACGAAATGCCTTGCGGACCTGTTGACGGAATGAACCCTGTAAAAGTTGCTGAAGCAATGCACGAAGCTATTGAAAGAGCGCGTCGCGGAGACGGACCAACTTTCCTTGAAATGAAAACGTACCGTTACAGAGGACACTCTATGTCTGATGCACAATTATACCGTTCTAAAGAAGAGGTTGAAGAGTACAAAAAAATCGACCCAATTACACAAGTTCTTGATGTAATCTTGGATCAAAAATATGCTACAGCTGAAGAAATTGAAGTAATTGACCAAAGAGTTAAAGACTTAGTTGAAGAGTGTGCGAAATTCGCTGAAGAATCTCCATACCCAGACTTACAACAATTATACGATGTAGTATACGCACAAGAAGACTATCCATTTACACCTCATAAATTATAATATCATGGCGATTAAAGTAACAATGCCTCGTTTGAGCGATACTATGACTGAAGGAACGGTAGCAACTTGGCTTAAAAAAGTAGGCGACAAAGTAAGCGAAGGTGATATCTTAGCTGAAATTGAAACAGACAAAGCAACAATGGAGTTCGAATCTTTTAACGAAGGAACTCTTTTACATATCGGAATTCAAGCTGGAGAAACTGCTCCTGTTGACAGCTTATTAGCCATCATTGGTAAAGAAGGAGAAGATATTTCTGCTCTTTTAGCTGGTGGTGATGCTCCTGCTGCCGAAGCTCCAAAAGCGGATGCTCCTGCTGCTGAAGCAAAAACTGAAACTGCTGCTCCTGCAAAAGCTGCAGCTGAATTACCAAAAGGTGTTATAGTAGTAACTATGCCACGTTTAAGTGATACAATGACTGAAGGTACAGTAGCAACTTGGTTGAAAAAAGTTGGCGATACAGTAGCTGAAGGAGATATTTTAGCAGAAATTGAAACAGACAAAGCGACTATGGAGTTTGAGTCTTTCAATGCTGGAACATTATTATACATCGGAATTCAAGAAGGAAACACTGCACCTGTTGACAGCTTATTAGCTATCATCGGACCTGCAGGAACTGACATTTCTGGAGTTGCAGATAACTTTACTGCTGGAGGCGCTGCACCCGCAAGTGCTCCTGCTGCAGAAGAAAAAGCTGCTCCTACTGCTGAAAAAGCACCAGAAGCTGCTGCTGAAACTTCAAATGGAGGAAGAATTTTAGCCTCTCCATTGGCTAAAAAAATCGCTTCTGACAAAGGAATTCAATTAAGCCAAGTTAAAGGATCTGGAGAAAATGGACGTATCGTGAAAAGCGATATCGAAAACTTTACTCCATCTGCTCAGGCACAAACTGCTGCTTCAGCACCTGTTGCTAAACAAGAAGCGTCTGCTCCTACTGCACCAAAAGTATTCGTTCCTGCTGGTGAAGTTTACACAGAAGAGATCAAAAATTCTCAAATGCGTAAAATCATTGCAAAACGTCTTTCTGAGTCTTTATTCACTGCGCCTCACTACAACTTAGTGATCGAAGTAAGCATGGACGAAGCTATGCAAGCTAGAGCTGCTATCAATAGCGTTCCAGATACAAAAGTATCTTTCAACGATATGGTAATCAAAGCTTGTGCTTTAGCATTGAAAAAACACCCAAAAATCAACTCTACTTGGAAAGAAGATGCTATCATCATCAACCACCACGTAAACATTGGTGTTGCTGTAGCTGTTGAAGACGGATTAGTTGTTCCTGTATTGAAATTTACTGACGCTATGAGTTTATCTCAAATTGGCGGTTCAGTAAGAGATCTTGCTGGAAGAGCTAAAAACAAAAAATTAGGACCACAAGAAATGGAAGGAAGTACTTTCACAGTATCTAACCTTGGTATGTTTGGTATCACTGAATTCAATTCAATTATCAACCAGCCAAACTCTGCAATCCTTTCTGTAGGTGCAATTGTTGAGAAACCAGTAGTTAAAAACGGTCAAATTGTAGTTGGAAACACAATGATGCTATCATTAGCTTGCGACCACAGAACAATTGACGGTGCAACTGGAGCTCAGTTCTTACAAACATTAAAACAATACATCGAAAGCCCAGTTACAATGTTGGCGTAATTAGTTGTTAATTTTATAATTAAATCCCGTTTTGTTTATTCAAAGCGGGATTTTTTGTTTAATTTTCATCCTCAAATTCAAAACCACATAAAATGAAGAAACTAATTCTTGTCGCTTTATTTCTTACCGCAATTGCCTGTCAGAAAAAAGAGCAAACAGAAAAAACAGCAGCCGTTACAGACGAACACAGTTATTCCAAACCAGAACTTGCTGTTGCAAAACATCTTGACCTTGATATTAAAGTTGATTTTGACACACAGACTATTTCAGGAAAGGCTTCTTGGTTAATTGACAATATCAGTAAAGGAAATGAAATTATTTTCGACGAAAACACTTTAAATATTACAAAAGTAACTTTAGGTGATGACGAAAAAGAAACCATTTTTGAACTTGGGAAAGACACGGAATTTCACGGAAAACCGCTTCATATAACAATTGAACCAAACACAACTAAGGTAAACATTTACTACAGCACAACCAAAGATGCTGTTGCTTTACAATGGCTAAAACCAGAACAAACAGCAGACAAAAAGAAACCTTTCTTGTTCTCTCAAGGAGAAAGCGTTTGGTCTCGCACTTGGATTCCTTGTCAAGATTCTCCTGGAATTCGTTTTACTTATAATGCAAAAGTTACGGTTCCTAAAGATTTATTAGCAGTTATGAGCGCTGTAAACCCACAAAAGAAAAATGATACTGGGGTTTATACTTTTAAGCAAGACAAAGCGATTCCTTCTTATTTAATGGCAATTGCAGTTGGAGATATTGAATTTCAAGCAATTGATAACAGAACTGGAGTTTATGCAGAACCATCAATGCTGAAAAGATCAGCTTATGAATTTGCTGAATTAGGCAAAATGGTAAATGCTGCCGAAAAATTATACGGCCCATACCGTTGGGGACGTTATGATGTTTTGGTTTTACCTCCAAGTTTTCCTTACGGAGGAATGGAAAACCCAAACCTAACTTTCTTAACTCCAGGCGTAATTGCTGGAGATCGTTCTTTAACTAGTTTATTGGCACACGAATTAGGCCACAGTTGGAGTGGAAACTTAGTTACCAATGCAACTTGGGATGATATTTGGTTAAATGAAGGCTTTACCACTTATGTTGAACACAGAATTGGAGAAGCAATCTTTGGCAAAAAAGAATTTGAAATGCAAAACGTTATCACAAACAAAGAATTAACTGATAATGTTGCAGAATATGGCGATACAAATCCAGACACAAGATTAAAAGTTAGTTTGACTGGAAGAAATCCTGACGACGGAATCAGCCAAATTCCTTATGTGAAAGGATATGCCTTTTTAAGAGTAATTGAAAATGCGGTTGGACGCGATAAGTTCGATCCGTTTATTAAGAATTATTTCGATTCGCATGCTTTTAAATCAATCACAACAGAAGATTTCGTTAAATATTTGAATGAGAATTTAATTAAAGGCGATAAAGCTTTAGCAGACAAAATCCAATTAGACAACTGGATTTACAAACCTGGAATTCCATCAAACATTCTTCCGGTTAGTTCAGCGGAATTTGATGCCATTGATGCGATTCAAAAAAGCTGGAGAGAAACTGGCGTTGTAGGTTTAAGCAAAAAAATTATTACTACTGCTGAAAAACAGCATTTTATTGATCATTTGCCAGCTGATATTACAGCGAAAGAAATGGAAGCGATAGATAAAGAATTTAACTTTACAAAAGGCGGAAACTTCATTATCAAGCGTCAATGGTTTGTTCAGGCAATTCGTCATCAATATAAAGTGGCAGATCCTGCAATTGAGCAGTTTTTAATTGGAATCAGCAGAACGGGATCTGTAATGATGCTTTATAAAGAAATGGTTAAAACTCCAGAAGGAAAAGTTTGGGCGAAGCAGATTTTTGATAAAGCAAAATCTGGTTATCATGCTACAACGATTCAAGCTGTTGAAGGGGTTTTGAAATAGGCTTTTTCAAGAATATAAGTTTAAAAGAGTCTGTTCCTTAGGAACAGACTCTTTTTTTTACGCCTTGTTTGTCATTTCGACGAAGGAGAAATCTTCACGAGAAGCTCGACAAAGATTGGATTTTCGTTACGGAGTTACTTGCGAAGATTTCTCCTTCGTCGAAATGACAAGATTGCGTGAATTGTTTGCAGAATTTCTAGTGCGATTTCTCGTTCCTCGAAATGACAAACTATACGAAAAACAATCTTATAAAAACGAGTGCCCTAGCCCCGATAGAAGTGGAAATCCTTTTGTGCCGGGGTTCGGCACAAAAGATTGGAACGGATAGCGGGAAATAGCTCCTAAAAAAACATCAGGGAAAATTATCCATCACATAGCGTACATTCTCCATGTTCTAAAATCTGCAATCGTTGCAACTTTGTAATGTCAAAAGACAACAACAAATAACAACTTTAAAAATTAAATAAGATGGCACGATTAACAGCTTTAAACCCAGAAGAAGTAACAGGAAAAACTAAAGATTTATTCAACGCAGTTCAGGCAAAATTAGGCGTTGTACCAAACATGATGAGAACAATGGGAAATTCTCCTGCAGTTCTTGAAGGATATTTGAATTTAAGCGGTGCTTTGAGCCACGGAAAATTAAGTGCGAAAACTGGTGAATTAATTGCTTTGACAGTTTCTGAGAGCAATTCTTGTGATTACTGTTTGGCAGCACACACTTTTATTGGAGAAAAATTAGTTAAAGCAGATCCAGCAGTTTTAAAAGCAGCAAGAACAGGAAATTCTGATGACGCAAAAACAGAAGCGATTTTACAATTGGCTAAAACATTAATCAGCAAAGCTGGTTTAGTAAACGACGAAGATGTAAACAAAGCTAAAAATGCAGGCGTTTCTGATGCTGAAATTGCAGAAACTATTGGTCACGTAGCTTTAAACGTTTTAACAAACTACTTTAACAATGTAGCAAATACTGAGATTGATTTTCCAGCGGTTTAATCAAAAAACACTCTTTTACTATAACAAAAAACAATTTATAAAGATAGCTTCGGATTTATTTCATGGCTATCTTTATTTTTTCAAAAACAGCACTTTATGAGTTCTCAAAATATTTCCACTTTGATAAATCCGCAAACTGGTAATTTGGCTTTCAAAATCCTTTCGTTTGAGGACAATATTCATTTTGATCATTTACAGCGCAATAATTATTACTCTTTAATTTGGGTAACAAAAGGAAAAGGCAAAGTAAAAGCTGATTTTGCAGAACATCAATTTGAAGAAAACTCACTTCTCGCCTTTTCTCCGTATCAGCCTTTTATGCTTTGTGTAAATAAGCCAATTGAAGGAATCGCGATTCATTTTCATCCTGATTTTTATTGCATTCATATGCATCAAAAAGAGGTTTCGTGCAATGGCGTTTTATTCAATAATATTTATCAGCCACCATATGTTCAGGTTACCGAACAAGCTTCACAGACTTTCAAGATGGTAATTGAACAAATGAAAGCTGAAATTCAAAATGCAGAATTGGCACAATATGAATTGCTTATTTCGTACTTAAAAATCTTTTTAATTACGGCTTCAAGATTAAAAACAGATCAATTGGAAGAAATGAAATCGGTTCCAGATTCAAAAGAACCTATTATTCTTCAAAACTTAAAAGATGCGATTGAACTGAATTTCAAAACCAAACATTCTGCAGGAAATTATGCTGATTTATTGAATATTTCACCAAAAGCATTAGCCAAAATATCTAAGAATTATTTCAACAAAACCTTAACTGATTTAATCTCGGAAAGAATCATTATTGAAGCCAAAAGAGAGCTTTATTTAACAAACAAAACGGTAAAAGAAATTGCGTACGAATTAGGATATGACGACGAACATTATTTTAGCCGTTTCTTTAAAACTAATGCTGATGTTTCGCCTCAAATTTATCGCGAAACTGTGGGATTTGGAAAAATGTCAAACTAATTTTTATTCTTCGCTTCAATCCATTTTGACATGTACATTGTGCTTTTGTATGAATGATGCTGAAGCAGATTTCCCATAAAATTATGTAATCGATGATTTTCAGAATCAGCTAAAAGTGAATTTACCAATGAAATCAATTTATCTGAATAATTTTTTTTTTGATAACATTTATTAATAATTGCAATTCCATTTTTTTGAGATTCTTTCCAAAGATTTTCGTCTTGATAAAGCGCAATTGCTTTCTTGGCAAACTCTTTTGGATTATCTTCAATAAAACCATTCCAAGGTAAATTTTCATGCATTGCTTCAGAACCTATTGAAGTTGTTACGCTTGGTGTTCCACATTGCATTGCTTCTAATAACTTTCCTTTTAAACCAGCTCCAAAACGAATTGGCCCTAGAACGATTCTCGCTCTTTTCACAATTTCATTTGCATCTTCTGCCCTTCCCATAATATAAAATCCATTTTTAGGCTGATGCAATTGCAATACTTTTTGCGAAGGATATGCACCATAAACTTCTAAAATAGCTTCTGGAAAATCTTTTTTTATAGAAGGCCAAATCGCTTCTTTTAAATATTGAACGGTATTCCAATTTGGTTCATGAAGAAAATTTCCGATAAAAACAAAATGCTGTCTTTCCTCAAAAGAAGGTAATTTTAGAAGTTCTTCTTCTTTCATTTCATCAACCAAAAACGGAAGATAAAAAAGTAGATCTTCATTAACTCTGAAAACGTCTTTTAAGATATTCATCTCAAAATCAGAAATAATCAGTGACAAATCACATCTTAAAATACTGGCAATTTCTCTTTTCGCAACTTCTTCAGATAATAAATCTTCTATTTCAAAAGCCCGGTTTTCTTTAAAAGCTCTTTGCCTGGCCGTTCTCAAACAATGCAAATCTTCTGTATCCAAAACTCTAATTGCGTTTGGGCATTTTTCAATTACACGCCATCCAAACTGTTCTTCAATCATAAAACGGTCAAACAAAACAACGTCAGGATTCAATTCTAAAACAAAATCATCAAAACTAGAAGAATTAAGTTCGATGCTTTTTTTTGTAACTCCAAATTCAGGCAAATCAACCATAAAATCACTGTCTTGAGCGGCACTAGCAAAAGTAATTTCGAATCCGTTTGCGGCAAAAATCGAAATTAATTGCATCATTCTTCCACCAGCCGCAGAAGAATTTGGTTCTGGCCAGACAAACCCAATAATTAAAAGTTTTTTAATCTGATTCATTGTATTTTTTTTGAACATACAAAATAATGATTTTTTCCGCTTAATCCCTCGATATTTATGGATTTTTGGTCATAAAAAAACACTAATTTTGCAAAACTAAATTCTGGAAAATTATGTTGGGATTAAAATTAGCAACAGACCCTCGTTGGGTAAATATTGTTGAATCGAATATCGAAGAAATTTTAACTGATCACGCATGGTGTGAACAAAAAGCAGCTTCAAATGCTATTAGCATCGTGACGTATAATTCTGAATTAGAGGAATTAGTAACCGACATGCTTGTAATCGCTCGAGAAGAATTGGAGCATTTGCAAATGGTTCATGATGTAATTAAAAAACGTGGACTTACTTTAGGTCGCGAAAGAAAAGATCATTACGTAAATGAACTTTTTAAATTTATGAAAAAAGACGGCAGTCGCAGAGACGCTCTTTGCGACAGATTATTGTTTTCTGCAATGATCGAAGCAAGAAGCTGTGAGCGTTTTAAAGTGCTTTCAGAAAATATTAAAGACGAAGAATTAGCAAAATTCTACCGTGATTTAATGATTTCTGAAGCTGGTCATTATACTACATTTTTAGGATTTGCCAGAAAGTACCAAGACAACATTGACATCGACAAGCGTTGGAAGGAATGGATTGATTATGAAGCTTCTATAATTACCAATTATGGTAAAAAAGAAACCGTTCACGGGTAAATTACGTTCTTTTTTTCTCTATTTTTATATCTAAATCCACCATTCACTATGCAGAAAAGTAAATCCAGATCAATCGTATTTAAAATTGCGAAGTATTTCGGAATAACTTTCGCGGTTATTATAGGGTTATTATTTTTAACACCTATCATCTTTGAAGATCAAATTAAAGAACAAATCAAGAAAACAGCCAATGAAAGATTGAGTGCAGAATTGAATTATTCTGACGTTTCGGTTTCGTTTTTCCGTCATTTCCCGTCGCTTACTTTGACCTTAGACGATTTAAGTCTAAACGGTTCAGCTCCATACAAAAACGAGAAGTTCATCACTGCTAAAGAGGTTTCTTTCGGAATAAATGTCGCGAGTTTGATTTTCAGTAAATCAGTAAAAATTGATCAGATTTATTTATCAGATTCTTTCATAAATGTAAAAGTGAATCCAGAAGGAGAAGCAAATTACAACATTTACAAATCGCAAAAACAAGCGGCTAAATCAAATGACAGCTCTGATACTGCTTTAAAATTAGAACGAATTGAGATTTTAAATAGTAAAATTATTTACGATGATAAATCAACAAAAGTTCATTTTGACGCTTTTGGATTTAATTATTTAGGAAAAGGAGATTTAAATAAAGCCGTTTTTGATTTATACTCAAAAGCTAAAATCGAAAAACTCAATATTGTTTACGAAGACGAACCTTATTTAATGAATAAAAAGGTTGATGCTGACTTAATTACTAAAGTAAACATTAACTCGCTATCATTCTTTTTCCAGCAAAACAACCTTAAAATCAATCAGCTTTTAGTCGATTTTAAAGGAAAGTTTGATATTTTGAAAGATGGTTACAACATGGATTTTGTTATTAAATCTGACAATAGCGACCTATATGATGTATTTACCGCATTTCCACCAAAATATATTACTTGGCTTTCTCAAACTGAATTAAAAGGAAAAACCGACCTTCTTTTTACTTTGAAAGGAAAATATATTACGTCACAAAATATTGCGCCAGACTTGAATCTGGATGTAAAAATAACTGACGGATTTGTGAATTATAACAAAAGTGCATTTCCTGTTTCTAATCTGAATTTAGATATAAAAACAACAGTTCCTTCTCTAAATCCAGATTTAGTTATTATTGATGCTAAAAACCTGTCTTTAAACATTAATCAGGATTATTTAAAATCGAAGTTCTTCATTAAAGGAATAAATACACCAGATATTAATGCTGATTTTAAAGCGAAAATCGATCTTGAAAAATTAACCAAAGCGCTCGGAATTCCTGATATCGAATTAAAAGGAGCTTTGGCAGGAGATTTAAAAGCAAACGGAATATTTGACCAGAAAAACAAGCGTTTTCCTGTTACAAATGGTACCGTTAATTTAGAAAATGGATATTTAAAAACACAATATTACCCAAATCCAATTACTAACATTACGATTAAATCGAAAATTCAAAACCAAAAAGGAACATTCGAAGATTTAAAAGTAAGTTTAAAACCAACACAATTTACCTTTGAAGGAAAACCTGTTTTTGTACAAGCTGATTTAAGCAATTTTGACGATTTAAATTATGATGTAAAAGCAAAAGGAGAACTAGACGTTAATAAAATCTATAAAGTTTTCTCTCAAAAAGGTCTTGATTTAGATGGCTTTATAAAAGCAGATCTGTCTTTAAAAGGAAAACAAAGCGATGCTGAAAAAGGAAATTACAGCAAACTAAATAATAAAGGAACTCTTGAATTGAGAAATATTGGAATTGCTTCTGAATATCTTCCGAAAAAATTCATCATTAAAGAAGGTATTTTCAAAATTAATCAGGACAAAATGTCGTTCAATAATTTCTTGGCCGCTTATGGGCAGTCTGATTTTAAAATGAATGGCTATCTGCGAAATGTGTTCAATTACGTCACAACAAATACAGGCGTTTTAAGAGGTTCTTTTAAAGTTACTTCGCGATATATTAATGTTGATGAATTTATGTCAACCGTAGATCCAAATACATCTGTAACACAGAGTTCTACTTCGAAAACAGAAGTAAAACAATCAGAAAACACACAGACAGGCGTTATTA
This sequence comes from Flavobacterium sp. SH_e, assembly GCF_025717045.1. Classification (GTDB taxonomy): domain Bacteria; phylum Bacteroidota; class Bacteroidia; order Flavobacteriales; family Flavobacteriaceae; genus Flavobacterium. Next base: position 844,474 of record NZ_JAOVZN010000006.1, on the reverse strand, counting down.
TAATTCCAAGCAATTTAGATTTACAATTATTGGCAAATGCGCAAAAAGTGAATTTTGACAAATTGAATCTGGAAAATGCAACTGGAAATTTAGCTATGAAAAAGGGTAAATTAACAATGCAGAATACTGGCTTCAATTTAATTGGCTGCAATGTTTCTATGAATGCTAATTATCAAGCTGTGACACCACAAAAAGCTAATTTTGATTATGCTATAAAAGCAACAGATTTTGATATTAAACGTGCATATAACGAGATCGAAGTGTTCAGAAAAATGGCAAGCGCCGCAGAAAAAGCACAAGGAATCGTTTCTTTGGATTATCAATTAAAAGGTCGCTTGAACGGAAACATGGAACCTGTTTACCCTTCACTTGTTGGAGGCGGAACTCTTTCTGTAAAAGATGTAAAAGTTCGCGGTTTAAAAATGTTTAATGCTGTAAGCAAACAGACCAATTCTGAAAGCATGAAAAACCCAGACGTTTCTAAAGTTGATATCAAAACTACTATTAAGAACAATATCATGACTGTAGAACGCTTTAAATTTAAGTTTGCAGGCTTTAGACCAAGAATTGAGGGAACAACAAGCTTGGACGGAAAAATGAATTTAAAAATGCGTTTAGGATTGCCACCTTTGGGTATTTTCGGAATTCCGCTTACAGTTACAGGAACTCAGGATAATCCGAAAGTAAAAGTAGGAAGAAAAACAGAAGATTTAGAAGAAACTAAGGATACTGAAGATTAAAATTTAATTCCAAATTTTAGAAATTCCAAATTCTAAACTAGATCTCAACATATCAACCTTTGTCAAAGTTTTAAACTTTGACAAAGGTTTTTTTTTGCGATTCAGTTTTCACAATCTTTAGTCATTCCAAGGAACAATCGTACTAACAAAAGATCACTAATTTGATTTAGCGAGTGAGGTTGCTTCATTCCTCGCAAAGACCAATGTCAAAATATTAGTGCAATTTCTCCTTACTTCTAAATGACAATAGCAGCTTACTTTAAAACTAACAAAAACAAAAAACCCGTTCATTTCTGAACGGGTTTTTTATAAAAAGTAATCTTAGATTATTAAGCCTCGAAAGGGATAATAGATACATAAGATTTGTTATCTCTTTTCTTTTGGAACTTAACAACTCCAGCTACTCTTGCGTGTAGTGTGTGATCTTTACTAATGTAAACATTTTCACCTGGATTGTGTTTTGAACCTCTTTGTCTAACGATGATGTTCCCAGCAATAGCAGCTTGTCCACCATAAATCTTAACGCCTAGACGTTTTGATTCTGATTCTCTACCATTCTTCGAACTACCGACACCTTTCTTGTGAGCCATGACGTATGAGTTTAAATATTGTTATTATTCTTTAGTAGCTTCTTTTTTAGCTTTTGGAGCTGCTTTTTTAGCTTTTGGAGCTTCTACTTCTTCAGTAGCCACTTCTTCTGCTACAACCGCTTTTTTAGCTGCTGCTTTTTTAGTTCCTCCTGCTGCAGTAATACCTTCAATTACAATTTGTGTAAGATATTGTCTGTGACCATTTCTTTTTTTGTATCCTTTTCTTCTTTTCTTTTTGAAAACGATAACTTTATCACCTTTTAAGTGTTGTAACACTTTAGCTTCTACTGAAGCACCTTCTATAGCTGGGGCGCCTAAAGTTACATTTCCGTTGTCATCTAATAAAAGAACTTTGTCAAAAGAAACTTTTGAACCTTCTTCGTTAGCTAAACGGTGAACATAAACCTTTAAGTCTTTGCTTACTTTAAATTGTTGCCCTGCTATCTCTACGATTGCATACATATCAAATTGATTTATTGAATTTTAAGGTTGCAAATATACAACTAATAATTTACTATGCAACCTATGGAAGCAAAAATATTTTTGCACAAAAAAACCTTGTTTTTCAAGCAGTTCCACGCAAGAAACGGAATTAATTTAAAGTAAAAGATTGTTAAAATAGCAGTTATTTAAAAACAAATCTGCAATTCCTAACTAAAAAAAACTATTTTTGATGTAACTAAAATCAATTCTTGTTTACCTACTCTTGTTTGGTATATAAAATTATTAATCTTTATGAAAAAATCAATAATGATGTTAAGTGCTGCATTAATGCTCGGCGGAGTGGCTCATGCTCAAAAAGTAGCTTTTGAAGAATACAATTTAGATAATGGCCTACACGTCATTTTACACAATGATTCTTCTGCTCCAGTTGTTATCACTTCTGTAATGTATCATGTAGGATCTAAAGACGAGCGTCCAGACAGAACTGGATTTGCACACTTTTTTGAGCATTTATTATTTGAAGGAACGCAAAACATTAAACGTGGCGAATGGATGAAAATCGTTACTGCAAATGGTGGAGTTAACAACGCAAATACATCTGATGACCGAACTTATTATTATGAAGTTTTTCCTTCTAATAGTTTAGAGCTTGGTTTATGGATGGAATCTGAGAGATTAATGCATCCTATTATCAATAAAATTGGTGTTGATACTCAAAATGAAGTGGTAAAAGAAGAAAAGAGAATGCGTTATGATAATCAGCCATACGGAAATATTCTTCCAGAGGTTAAAAAGAACATGTTCAAAAACCATCCTTACAGATGGACTACTATTGGTTCTATGAAAGATTTGGATGCTGCAACTCTTGAGGAATTCCAAGCTTTTAATAAAAAATTCTACACTCCTAACAATGCTGTTTTGGTTGTTGCAGGAGATTTTGATAAAGCTAAAACAAAAGAATGGATTCAGAAATATTTTGGACCGATTCCACGAGGCGAAGAAGTTAAGAAACAAACTTATGTAGAAGATCCAATTACACAGCCAATTAAAGCAACATACGAGGATCCAAACATTCAAATTCCAATGATTGTGGCTTCTTACAGAACACCTTCAATGAAAACAAGAGATGCAAGAGTTTTAGATTTAATTTCTTCTTATTTAAGTGACGGAAAAAGCTCTAAACTTTACAAAAAAATAGTTGATGACAAAAAAATGGCGTTGCAAATTGGCGCAGTAGGATTTAGTCAGGAAGATTACGGAATGTACATTCTGTATGGTTTGCCAATGGCTCCAAACACAACAGCAGACATCTTAAAAGAAATGGATGAAGAGATTGTAAAAATCCAAACTGATCTTATTTCTGAAAAAGATTATGAAAAATTACAAAACAAATTCGATAATAATTACGTGAATGCAAATGCAAGTGTAGAAGGAATTGCAGAAAATCTAGCTTCATATTATCTTCTTTATGGCGATGTGAATTTAATTAATACCGAAATTGACATTTACCATTCTATTACAAGAGAAGAAATTAGAGAAGTTGCCAAGAAGTATTTAAACCCAAATCAGCGTTTAATTTTAGATTATATTCCTACCGCTAAATCTCAAAACTAAGAATATCGAATCATGAAAAACATATATACTTTTTTAATCCTTATTTTCCTAACTGGAATTATGCAAGCACAAGATCGTCCACAACCCAAACCAGGAAATGCCCCAGTAGTCAACATCAAAAAACCGCAGACTTTCGTTTTATCAAACGGAATGAAGGTTTTAGTTGTTGAAAACCACAAATTGCCTAGAGTGAGTTTTACGCTTACTTTAGACAATGCGCCGTTTACTGAAGGTAACAAAAAAGGTATTGACGAGTTAACCAGCAGCTTAATTGGAAACGGAACTAAAAAAACGACTAAAGAAGCCTTTAACGAAGAAATTGATTTCTACGGAGCTAATATCAACTTTACTTCTCAAGGTGCATACGCAAGTGCTTTGACTAAATATTCTGGTCGTGTTTTAGAACTTTTGGCAGAAGGTGCTTTACAGCCAAATTTCACTCAAACTGAATTTGATAAAGAAAAAGCAAAACTTTTAGAAGGGCTTAAAGCCGATGAAAAAAGCGTTCCTGCTATTTCTAACCGAGTTGTTGATGTTTTAGCTTTTGGAAAAAATCATCCTAATGGCGAATATCTTTCTGAAGAAACTGTAAAAAATGTTACGCTTGCAGATGTTCAAAACAATTACAACACTTATTTCGTTCCAGAAAATGCTTATTTAGTTGTTATTGGAGATATTAAATTTAAAGAGACAAAAACTGCTGTAGAGAAATTATTTAGCGGATGGAAAAAACAAGCCGCACCAAAAAGCAATTACCCGGATCCGGTAAATGTTTCTAATTTACAAATTGATTTTGTAGATGTTCCAAATGCAGTTCAGTCTGAAATCTCATTAGTCAATACTGTTAATTTAAGAATGAGCGATCCAGATTTCTTTCCTGCGGTTATTGCAAATCAAATTTTAGGAGGCGATTTCAACAGTTACTTGAATATGAATCTGCGCGAACAGCATGCTTGGACTTATGGCGCGAATTCAAGCATTGGAAGCGGAAAATATGTAACCAAATTTAAAGCATCTTCTGCCGTAAGAAATACAGTCACAGACAGTGCGGTGGTTCAGTTTGTAAAAGAAATTAAACGAATTCGTACAGAAAGAGTTGATCCTGAAGTTTTAAGAAATGTAAAAGCAGGATATATTGGGAGATTTGTAATGCAGGTTGAAAAACCACAAGCTGTTGCACGTTATGCTTTAAACATCGAAACAGAGAAACTTCCTGCTGATTTCTACGAAAAATACATTCAAACCATTAATAATGTTACTGCTGATGATATTTATCGTGTAGCTAACAAGTATTTCTTATTGGACAATATGCGTATTGTAATTGTTGGAAAAGGAACTGATGTAATTTCAAGTTTAGAAAAATTACAAATTCCGATTTCATATTTTGATAAATACGGAAATCCTGTTGAAAAACCTTCAACTAAAAAAGAAGCACCAAAAGATATTACTGCTAAAACAGTTTTCGAAAATTACATTAAAGCAATTGGAGGAGAAAAAGCCGTTACAGCAGTAAAAACGCTTTATATGAATGGTTCTACAACTATTCCTCAAGCTCCTACTCCATTGACGTTTACTTCAAAATTAGATTCGAAAGGAAAAATGATGGTTTCACTTTCTATGGGAACCATGAATTTAATGAAACAAGTAGTTAACGAAAAAGGCGCTTACGTTGAACAGCAAGGACAAAGAAAAAATCTTGAAGGAGAAGATCTTGCCGAAATGAAAGCAAACGCAGCTCCTTTTGAAGAATTACAGCTTGTAAAAAGAACCGACTTAAAAGTAGAAGGAATTGAACCTATAAACGGAAATGATGCTTACGTAATTAAAGACGGTAAAACCAAATATTTCTACGACGTGAAATCAGGCTTAAAAACTGCCGAATCTAAAGTTCGAGAACAAGGCGGAAAATCAGTAGAACAAATCACTAATTTTAATGACTATAAAGAAGTAAAAGGTGTAAAAGTCCCTTTTAATTTAGTTCAAAATGTTGGTTTCGAATTGGACATTAAAATGTCTGATGTCAAAATAAATGAAGGAGTTACTGAGAAAGATTTTCTGTAAAAGGCGCAAAGTTGCAAAGGCGCAAAGAGACAAAGGTCTTTGTTTGAGTCTTTAAAAATAAAATTCTTGAGAGCTTTGTCAAAGTTTAAAACTTTGACAAAGCTTTTTTTATTCGCAATTGTTTGTCTGCTCAAAGATCCAAAACTTTTTAAAAGTTTTTTTTGTCAGGCTGAGCGAAGTCGAAGCCCCGTTCCAATTGGCGCATCCCTTCGACTCCTCTCAGGGTGACAAATGTATCAAATTACATTTTTACCTCTTACAAGCAACATTTCACAATTAAAATCACTTTTTCGCCGACAAATAAACGCCTATCAAAATAATAAACGCCCCGACAGATTGAATTGGCGTCAGAAATTCATTATCTAATAATCCCCAAAAAAAAGCAACAATCGGAATTAAATACGTTACTGACGTTGCAAATACTGGCGATGACATCTGAATCAGTTTAAAGAAAAGAATATTAGCAATTCCAGTTCCTAAAACTCCTAGAATAACCACAAAAAGTATCGAATGCTGTGTTTCTACAAAATGTATTTTTTGGGTAATATCGGTTGTACTTAAGATAATTAACGCTGGTAAAAATAAAACTGCAAAATTTCCTGTTGTAATACTAACCGAATTTAAATCATGCAAATATTTCTTAATCAAATTCACATTGATTGCATAACTAAGCGTTGCAATTACAACCAACAAAACATACAGATAATTCTGCGTTCCGTTAGAAGAATCTCCGCTTAAAACCAAAAGCAAACAGCCTACAAGTCCAACAAAAACACCTAAAACTTGTCGTTTTTGAAACTGAATTCCAAAAGCTACAATTCCTAAAACTAAAGTATTTAAAGGCGTTAGCGAATTTAAAATCGCCACAATCGAACTATTTACCTGAGTTTCGGCAATGGCAAAAAGATACGCTGGCATAAAAGTCCCAAAAAGCGAAGTTATTGCAACATATTTCCATTGGCGTTTGGAAATTTTTTTCAAACTATTAAAACCAAAAATCAACAGAAAAAGCGCAGCAAAAATAATTCGAAAAGAACCTACTTGAATAGCTGTCAAACCAATTAATCCCTTTTTTATTAAAATAAAAGAACTTCCCCAAATAAGAGAGAGAATAGTTAAGTAAACCCACTTTAGCTGTTTTGTTTCCATAAATTGTATTTTAATGCAAATTTGTAATTATTTTACGAACTAAGCATTCTCTTTTTATTAATTTTGCAAGAATTTAATTCGCAATTTTTAAATTTATATATAATGAAAATTTCAAAAATCTTAATCGCCGCAACAATCGCTAGTTTAGCATTTGTTGGCTGTAAAAAAGCAGAAGACAAAAGTCTTGAAGTTGTAAATGCAGAAAAAAGTGCTCCAAAAGAACACAAACCAATCGCTACTGAAAACCTTCAGACTGCAAGTTTTACGATTGACGGTATGACTTGCGCTGTTGGTTGCGCAAAAACTATCGAAGAAGAATTAGCAAACCTTGACGGAGTTGACAAAGCAACGGTTGATTTTGATAAAAAAACGGCAACAGTAAGCTTTGATAAAACAATCCAAAACTCAGAATCTCTAACAAAAGTAGTCCAAGAAACTGGCGACGGAAAAACATATAAAGTTTCGAATTTTAAGTCTTAAATTCGAAATATAAAACTAAAAAGGCGTTCAAATTTGAACGCCTTTTTTTATTTCCATTTTAATGTTTCCATCAAACGCTGCATATCATTTTTAACATAACTCGCCGCTGGCATAATTGAGTCAAAGTTTGGTTTTGCATAAAAGTACATCGAACCAATTAAAAAGTGTTTTGTGCTATCAGTAACGTAAAACTGAGAATTTGTCGCTGCGTTTCCGTCTACTTGATAAAACATTCCATAAACCTTTTTCTGCGGATTTAAATACGGCTGTTCCAGAATATCATCGGCCTTAATAACGTGCTCATAAGTGAGTTTTTGAGCGTCACGTAGTAATTTATCAATATTGCCGTTTACTGGCTTGTACGTCAAATAAATGGTCGCTTTCATCTTTGGATAGGTAATGGCGAAACCGCATTCTTTTTCGCCTTTTATAATCGCATCCTCATTCATTTGAAAAGTGAACGGACAAGTGTTTTCAAAATTCACATATTTTGCTTCTGGATAATCTAATCGCAGGAAACTAGCTGGTTTTGGCAGAACATCATTTTTACAGCTTATAACCGTTAGCGCAAGCAAAATTGCTGTTATTGAAAGTATTTTATTAAGCATTTTAATTTATGGTTACTTTTATTTGTTTTACACGTTTTTTGTCTACTGTTTCTACAGTGAAAATACAGTTTTCAAAAGGCACTTTTTGATCTTTTTTCGGAAAATTACCCAAAATTTCCAGAATAAATCCCGCCAATGTTTCGGCTTCTCCTTTATGGACTTCAAAAACATCTTCGTCAACATCTACAATTCTGTAGAAATCTTTCAGATTTATTTTTCCTTCAAAAAGAAAATTATTTTCATCAATTTGCGAGAAGTTCAGATTTTCATCATCAAATTCATCACTAATATCCCCTACAATTTCCTCGATAACATCTTCTAAAGAAACCAATCCAGAAGTTCCGCCATATTCATCAACGACGATTGCAAGGTGGCTTTTTAAACTCTGAAAATCCTTCAATAGATTATCTAGTTTTTTATTCTCTGGAACAAAGAACGCTTCTCTAATCAAAGAAGTCCAGTCAAATTCTTCTTTGTCAATATGAGGCAATAAATCTTTTACAAAAAGCACGCCTTCAATCTGGTCAATATTATCGCGGTAAATCGGAATTCTTGAAAATCCTGTTTCAATTATCTTAGGATAAATTTCTGCGAATGTCTCTGATATTTCCAATGCAAAAATATCAATTCTCGGACTCATTACCTGCTTTGTATCGGTATTTCCAAAAGATACAATTCCTTCTAGAATTTTTTGTTCTTCGGTCGAAGTCCCTTCCGAATCTGTAAGCTCCAATGCCTGAGAAAGTTGATTAACCGAAAAATTACTTTTTTGCTTTCCTAATTTGTTTTGAAAATATATGGTAACGGCACGCATTGGCAAACTGATCGGAGTAAGTACTTTATCTAAAAATGCTAGCGGATAAGCGACATGTTTGGCAAATCGAACGCTATTTCTGCTTGCATAAATCTTAGGAAGCACTTCGCCAAATAATAAAATGAGAAAAGTAACCAGAATTACTTCGAGTGTAAATTTAAAAGCAGGCGAACCTACATTTGCAAAAATATTCTGCCCTATATAAGCAAATAGAATTACTACTCCTATATTAAAGAAATTATTTGCAACCAATAAAGTTGCTAAAAGCTTTTTAGGCTTATCTAATAAATTTGAAATAATTTTCCCTTTTGCGGGATTATCGTTTAAAGAATTGTCGATATCCTGCTGTGATAAAGAAAAAAGAGCAACTTCAGCACCAGAAACGATTGCTGAAAGAAATAACAAAATAAATATTCCGACGAAACCAATAATTAAATTAGCGTCAAGATTGGTAGAAAAAAGTAAACTGGGCTCTGGGTCCAAATTGTATAAAATTAGTTAAACATCTTTAGAAAGGCAGATCATTAATCGGAAGCCCTTCATTAGCAGCATCAAAGTTAGTGTTTTTTGCTGACTCTGTATCCTGATTTTGTCTCGTATGCGCAGTTTCTTTTTTGGTAGTTAAAAAAGTAAATTCAGTAACCTGAATTTCGGTAGTATATTTTGTCGTTCCATCTTCTGCCTGCCACTGGCGCGATTTGATTCTTCCTTCTACATAAATTTTATCTCCTTTAGAAAGATATTTTTCACAAATTTCTGCGGCTTTATTACGCACAACCAAATTATGCCATTCTGTAGAAGTAATTTTTTCATTGGTCGTTTTATTGATATACACTTCGTTGGTTGCCAGCTGAAAACGTCCGATGCAGTTCCCTCCATCAAAATAATGCATCTTCACATCATCGCCCAAATGGCCAATAAGCATCACTTTATTTAATGTTCCGTTCATAGTTTTTGGTAGTATTTCTCCCAAAGATACATTTTTTTAGCAATTTATTTCCTGCTTTTCTATAAAATTATAAATCACAATTGGAAATGGAAAAGTTTTTAATTTTTCAGTATCTACTCCATTTTCAATTTTCTCTTTCACTTTAATTTTCCAAAATTGTATATGCAGATGCTGATGTGAAAGTTTGTGCACAACAGTGCATTCGGCACAATCTTCTATACCTATAATAGTATAGGAGGGAAAAATTTCTTCATTTGCTTTTTTCGAAACTACATCAAAATCTACAATTGATTGCGTTTCTAAAAGTGGAAATTCATATAAATTATGCCAAATTCCCTTTTCGCTTCTTTTTCGAATTAGAGTATTTCCTTCAACATCTTCCAAAATAAGATAATTAAAATAACGATTGGTTATTTTTACTTTTTTAGATTTCACAGGAAGCTGATTGACCTTTCCTTTTTGCAATGCTAAACAACTGCTATTAAAGTCACAATTAGAACAATTGGGGCTTTTAGGAACGCATTGCAACGCCCCAAATTCCATAATAGCCTGATTAAAAATTGCAGGATTGTCTTTAGGCATTAATTCTTGTGCCAATGCAGCAAACTCTTTTTTTGTCGCAGGAAGCCCAATATCCGATTCAATATCAAAATAACGAGACAATACCCGAAACACATTTCCGTCTACCACAGGAACTGATTCATTATACGAAAAAGACGCAATTGCTGCCGCTGTGTATTCGCCAACACCTTTTAGTTTTAAAAGTTCTTTATAAGAATCAGGAAAAACACCATTTAAATCGTTACTTATATATTGAGCCGTTTTATGAAGATTTCGGGCGCGTGAATAATATCCCAAACCCTGCCAAAGTTTCAAAACCTTCTCTTCAGGAGCATCTGCCAAATCTTTTACTGTAGGAAATTCTTTAGTAAATGAAAAAAAATATGGCATTCCTTGTGCAACTCGAGTCTGCTGAAGCATAATTTCTGAGAGCCAAATTTGGTACGGATTGACCGTTTTTCGCCACGGTAAGTCACGCTTGTTCTGTAAATACCATTTTATCAATATGTTATGAAAATCCATTGCAAAATACTTAGATTGCAAAAGTAAATGTTTATGTAATTAAAATTTAACGAATTAGCTTGATTAATTATTTTTTTAATTCCTATATTTGCAAACTCAAAAAAATAGTACACCATTTATAAAATAAAATAGGAAAGAAAATGACGAAAGCAGATATCGTAGCGAAGATTTCAGAGAAACTAGGTCTTGAAAAAGGAGACGTTCAAGCAACAGTAGAAACTTTTATGGAAGAAGTTAAGACTTCTTTAGAAACTGGAGACAATGTATACCTTAGAGGTTTTGGTAGTTTTATCGTTAAAACTAGAGCTGAAAAAACTGGAAGAAACATTTCTAAAAACACTACTATTAAAATTCCAGCACACAACATTCCTGCGTTTAAACCTGCAAAAGTTTTTGTAGAAGGAGTTAAAACAAACAACGAAGCAAAATAATATTAATTAACATAAATCTGACACGATATGCCAAGTGGTAAAAAAAGAAAGAGACATAAGGTAGCTACTCACAAACGTAAGAAAAGAGCGAGAGCTAACCGCCACAAAAAGAAAAAGTAGTTTTAAACTACTTTTTTCTTTTTAAACGTTCATTGAAATTGAAAATTAGTATTCAGTCATCAGTTTTTAGTGTTCAGTCCACTGATTACTTAGAACTGCAAACTGCCAGCTAGTTTTCTCCGGGTTAATACCTGTTAAAAATATTGTTTAATCCATCTGTAGATAAGATTTTAGATTTTAGATTTCAGATTTTAGATTTTCTTTTAAATCTATATCTCTTATTTCTAATTTCTATTTTCTGAAAAAACAGATAAAAATTTACAGTGTGAATAAAGAATTAATCATTAGATCTAGTTCTGAAGCCGTAGATTTTGCCTTATTAAAAGATGGAAAACTAATTGAATTACACAAAGAAGAAGAAAAAAGCAACTTTCAGGTTGGCGATATTTTTATTGCCAAAATCAGAAAACCAGTTGCTGGACTTAATGCTGCTTTTGTGAATGTAGGCTTTGAAAAAGACGCCTTTTTACATTATCACGATTTGGGTCCAAATCTAGCTTCTCAGCTGAAATTCATAAAACTTGTAAGCGCAGGTAAAATAAAAGATTTCTCCCTAAAAACCTTTCAGTTTGAAAAAGAGATTGACAAAGATGGCATCATTACTGATATTTTAAGTGCCAATCAATCTGTCTTAGTTCAAGTAGTTAAAGAACCTATATCGACCAAAGGTCCAAGAATAAGTGCTGAGCTTTCTCTTGCTGGAAGATTTATCGTTCTAGTTCCTTTTTCTGATCGTGTTTCTATTTCTCAAAAAATAGAAGACAAAAAAGAAAAGGATCGTCTAAAAAAACTTGTTCTATCGATCAAACCTAAAGGATTTGGTGTTATTGTTCGTACAGTAGCCGAAGGCAAAAACGTAGCCGAATTAGAAAAAGATTTGCAGAACCTGCTTGGCAGATGGTCTGCAATGTGTAAAAAATTACCAACTGCTCATCATCCATCAAAAGTATTAGGAGAGCTTAATAGAGCTTCTTCAATATTAAGAGATGTATTCAATGATACCTTCAGCGGTATTCAAATAGATGATGAAGAGTTGTACCATCAAACGAAGGAATATCTGCAAGAAATTGCACCTTCGAAACAATCAATTGTCAAGTTTTATCAATCAAATGATACTCCGATTTTTGAGAAATATAATATAGAGAGACAAATCAAAACTTCTTTTGGCAGAACTGTTTCCATGAGTAAAGGTGCCTATCTTATCATAGAACATACCGAAGCTCTTCACGTTATAGACGTAAACAGCGGAAACCGTTCTAACAAGGCGACCAACCAAGAAGATACAGCCATGGAAGTAAATATGATTGCCGCAGCAGAAATCGCAAGACAATTACGTCTTCGAGATATGGGTGGAATAATCGTAGTTGATTTTATCGATATGTCTAATCCAGAAAATAGGAAAGTTTTGTTCGACTTCTTGCGAGAAGAAATGAGCGACGATAAAGCAAAGCATAAAATATTACCGCCAAGTAAATTTGGACTTGTTCAGATTACAAGACAGCGCGTAAGACCAGAAGTTAATATTAAAACCAGAGAGGAAGATCCAAATAAAGTTAATGGCGAAATTGAAGCGCCAATACTAATAATTGACAAGATCACTTCTGATTTAGAAAGACTTTTAAAAACCCACAATAAAGTTGTGCTAAACACACACCCGTTTGTGGCTGCATACCTCAGCAAAGGTTTTCCATCATTACGTTCAAAATGGTTTTTTGAACATAAGAAATGGGTGAAAATCATACCTCGTGACGCTTACACGTACTTAGAATACCATTTCTATGATAAAAAAGGAAATGTTATTTCAGAATAAAAAACAAAAACCGCCTTTCGAAAGATTGGCGGTTTTTTTATGCATTATATCTAAAGAAGTTTCGATTGTCACCCTGAGCGAAGTCGAAGAGCACTCCAATTGACACTCGTGGGCTTCGACTTCGTTCAGCCTGACAAAAAGTTTGAAATTTATTCCCTAATAATCTCTATTTTACGTCTAATTTCATTTCCTGAGGCATCTACAACTGTAATATAATGTATGCCTGTTGTAGGTGTAATTGGTAATTCATGAAAGGTTTTTGTTGTTGCTTTATACACATTATCAACATACCAAAACAATTCTTTATCCCTTTCAGAATAAGCTACTTTTAAAATTACAGGTTGAACATTGCTGTTAAAATCCTTAGTTAAGTAGATTTTACTGTTTGCTTTTGGGTAAATAAAATCCATTGTTGTGGCTTGTATTCCTTCGCAACCTTCTTTAAACGGCGGTAACGGCAAATATTCAATATGCTGACTTTTATAATACCATGCCATTACAGGGGGTAAAACAAACCAATTTTTTGTCACAATATTATCTACGCTTTCGCAACTGCTATTAACCTGAAATTGTTCTGCTTTGTCTAAATGAATGGTTTTATGATACGGGCAAACTTTAGTCGATTTACCTTTTTTAGTAACCCATTGTTTAATTTTAGGACAATTGTCTTTTGCCAAATAACCGCTTAAACGACAAACTTCAACTTCGGCTAAATCATTGTACGGAGTATCAAACCATCTTTGTCTCGGCAATAAATTAAAAACGTCAAATAAAATTGGTGCTGCGCTGGCAACTCCTGTTAAAGTTGGTCTTCCTTCTCCTGTTGCATTTCCAACCCAAATTCCGACAACATATCTTGAATTGGTTCCAATTGCCCAAGCATCACGATTTCCGAAACTGGTTCCGGTTTTCCATGCGATTTTTAATGAACTGTCATAGAACTTCCAAGCTTCATCTCCTTCGGGCCTATTAACCTCTTCCATTGCGTTATACGTTAACCAAATTGATCCAGCGCCCAGAATATTCTTTTGATTGGTTTCTGAGCCAAAATCGGGCTTAAAATCATTTTTGTAATTCAGCTCTGTAAATTCATTTGTTCTGTATTGACTTTTATTTTTAGTATAATAATTTAACGTTGAAGATAAATTGGCATACGTTCGGCATAAATCCCATAAATTACTTTCTGCACCACCTAAAATAAGTGATAAACCATAATGGTCAGGAGTTTTATTTATATTCTTCAATTTGAATTTTTGCAATTCTTCATAAAATTTATTGACTGTAAATTCCTGAAGCATTAAAACCGCTGGAATATTTAACGATCGCGATAAGGCTCTATGCGCTGGAACAGCACCGTCAAAAGTTAGATTAAAATTCTGAGGAGTATATCCAGAAATCTGCGTTGGAATATCGGCAATTAAAGTATTTGGTAACAATTCACCATCATCAAGCATTGCACTATACAAAAGTGGTTTCAAAATACTTCCTGTACTTCTTGGAGCATCAATAATATCAACATCTTTTTGATGATCTGCATCTGCTGGAGAATTTCCAACGTAACTCATTACATTTCTACTCTGAACATCAATAACCAAAATGGCCAGATTATACACTTCATTCTGTTTGTATTGATTGTAATAATATCTAGCGATTTGATTTATTCTATTCTGTAAGGCATTATCAATCGTGGTTTTTACTCTTGTTCCTTCTTCATTTTTTGCCACTCTTTGCAATAAATGTGGTGCAATTTGAGGCAGATCATAAGGTTTTTGAGGCAATGGCTCTTCTATAGAAAGTTCATACGTCTGTTTGTCTATTATGCCTTCTTGATGTAATTTTAACAAAAGTCGATTACGTTTGTTTAATAGTTTTATTTGGTTTTTCCCCGGATAAATCAAACTAGGTGCATTCGGTAAAACAGCCAAAACTGCATTTTCGGCCCAAGATAATTGATTGGACTGCACCCCAAAATAACGCCACGAAGCCATTTCTAATCCCACAACGTTACCTCCAAATGGTGCGTGCGCAGCATACATTTCGAGAATTTCATTTTTAGAATATCCTAATTCTAATCTTGTTGCGAGAATTATTTCGATTATTTTCTCAAAATAGGTTCTGTTTTTTCCTTTTCGGGATAATCGAATAACTTGTTGTGTTAAAGTACTTCCTCCTCGAACTACTTTTCCTACTTTTCTATTCTGCTTAAAAGCATTAATCATCGCACCAGGATTGAAACCAGGATGTTTGTAGAAATACTCATCTTCAAAATACACAATGCACTTCTTGAATTTATCTGGAACGCTATCTTGCGCAGGAAAACGCCATTGTCCATCAGTAGCAATTTTAGCTCCAAGAAGTTCTCCTTCTTTGCTTTCAATAACTGTGGAATAGGGTTCTTTGAATAAAGTTCGAGGTATCGAAAAATAGTAAATCAGCAAGAGCAGAAATGCAATTGCTGATTTTATTTTGTTTCTTTTTATCCATTCTATAATGCGTTGAAGAAACGCTTTTAATTTATTTTTCAAAATTATGTTGTTGTTTTGTATCCTAACAGGTTTCCAAAACCTGTTAGGTATTCTTTATCCTTTCCTAAAAGAAAAAATAAAAACTTCTTCACTATATCTATAAAATACCTAACAGGTTTTGGAAACCTGTTAGGATACGTGTACTATATAAATTTTACTTCACAACCTCAACCCAGAATCCTTTTGTTCTCGCTAAGAACGTATTATCATACATCGCTTCGCATTGCAATCCAGGTAAATAATAATTTCCTAAATATGATGCGTTTAGTAGGATTCTGAAAACTTTGGTTTCTCTGGCTTTCATTCCGAAATAGAAATTCGTTCTGTCATCACGAATATCAATATAATCTGCAATATTATTTACAGCGTCTCCATAATCTGTGAAGCGAGTATTTACAATTTCGAATCCTGAAGGCAGAATTTGTGATAACGCCACGTTTTGAACACTTTCTCCTCTTTGGTTTTTAATCGTAACCTCTGCAACAAATTCAGTTCCCTGATTAATTCTTGAAACATTAATTACACTTCCTTTTCTGTTTTTGAAAACAATAGAAGCAGTAACATCGCTTTGAACTGCATTTTCTTGTCCGATTGGCAGAATTCCTGTGTTTAACACGCGAACATAAACCGTATTAGCTTTGTTGTTTTTTAACGTAATACTGTTTGTGCCAGAAGCAACACACAAACTGCGATCTGCAACCGATTTACCTGTGTTGATTGTCTCGCCCTTTCCGTTTTTACTAAACTGAATATTGATTCCTTTCGGACCATTACTCATCGCAAATTTCGACATTGCATATAAACAGTAAGCCGTTGTTTGCGTACTCATCCATTGATTCGCTGACATTTCTTTAGCTAATTTTGTCGCAGTAACAAATGCTTTTTGTTTTTGATCTAAAAGAAGCATTGTTTCTAAAGCCATCGCTCTGTTCCTTTCACTTGAACCGTAATAGTAATAGCTGTATCCATCAGAACTCCCGTCGATACTCGTTTTTAAGAACAAACTCTGTCCAGCTGATTTCTGACCTGCTAAAACATAAGCCGCAGCCAAACGAAGCATACTTTCGTTTGAAATACCTTTTGTTTCACGCAATCTGTTCATTGACGATAAATCGGCATTTCCTGCTAAAGCCAACGTGTATAAACGATATGCCTGCGCTAAGTCATTTCCGTATTTCGGTTCAAATCGCCATTGTTTTGCTTCTTTCTGCTGATACGAAAGCCATTTTGATTTGAAGTTTATTGGCAGTACATATCCTTTTTTCTCCGCTTCAATCAAGAAATGTCCTGCATAAGAAGTTCCCCAATCGTCTGCAATTGCATTTCCTTGCCAGTAAGGCATTCCGCCATTTGATAATTGGAAATTTCCTAATCTTTGAATTCCTGCTGCAATATTTTTTTGAATTAAATCTTTACGTTTAGCATCAATATCTGCAACATCTCCCAAATACAATTGTGGGAAAACAGATGAAGTAGTCTGTTCTACACATCCATGCGGGTATTGAATCAAGAATTGTAATCTTCCATTCAAGTTCATAGACGGCATAGACGAAACTTCCAGTCTTGCCTTGTTGCTTCCAGCGATTCCAAACGTTTTCCAAGAAATTGTTTTAGTGCTATTTGGCGTTAAAACAACGTCTGTAAAAGTACTCGTAACTGGATTTGGATTCGTCATATCGATTTCAACATCATAAGTTGATTTCTCGCTCCCTGATGTTGCGATTACCTGAACTTTTGCAATTCCTGTTGCAGAACCTACAACTAAATTAAAATACGCCATTTTCTCATCTGGTTGTGCAAAATTTAGTTTTTGAACCGCACTTCCTGCTACTTTCAATCCGTTGCTTGTTTTTACCTGAATCGTTACGTTTTTAATTTTATTCTCAGTTGTAAAAACCGTTACAGGCAATGTCACTTTTTCTGATGGTGAAATCTTTCTTGGCAAAGAAGCCAAAACCATCAACGGACTCTTAACTTGTGTTGCTTTTTCAGCGCTTCCGTAAGCGCTTGTATTTGCATCTCCCGCTACAACCATTGTTCGAACAGAACCAATGTATTTTGGAAGTTTTAACTCATGTGATTTTGTTTCTCCTTTTCCTAATTTAAATGGTCCGTAGTATAATACAACAGGTTTAAAACGATTAGCTTTTTTAGCTTTTCCTCCACCTAAATCCTGGTCACCACCAATACTGAAAATCTGGTTTATTTTTCCGCCGTAAGCGCCAATTACATCATCATAAATATCCCAAGTTTTCACTCCTAAAGCTTCACGAACATAGAAACTATCCCATGCATTTGGGGTTTTAAAACGAGTTAAATCCAAAAGACCTTCATCGACAACAGCAATGGTATACGTCATTTCTTTCCCTAATTTCTCACCCACTTTTACCGTAAACGGCTGTTCTGGCCTTAATACGTCCGGCATATTTAAAGTTGGTGCCAAAATCGTGTTTTTATCAACTACTTCAATCGGAACGATTCCGTACATACGAATCGGCGAATCATTTTTGGTCGAAGCATGAGGCTGTAACAATGTAATATTGAAATAAACGTTTGGCGCCATTGCTCCCGTAATTGGAACCTCAACTTTTGTTTCTCCTTTTTTGGTTTCTGCCCAAATAGTCTGCACTACTCTTGAACCGTTTTCTACAGAAATTAAAGCGCGACCGCCTTCACTTGAAGGGAAAGATATCTGTGCTTTTTCTCCAACTGCATAATTCTTTTTATCAGTAGAAAATACCAACATATTAGCGGTTGAAGCATCTCTGTTTCGTGTTTTTCCAGACCAAATTGGCCAGTCGATATTTACAGTTAAAGAAGTCGCATGACCATCTTCTTGATCGGCAACACGAATTAAATAACGTCCCCATTCTTCATCTGTCAAAGCAAATTGAAAACTTCCTTTTCCGCTAGAATCTGTATTGATTACAAATGTTTTGTACGAAGTCGTTGCATTCGACGAATTGTAATTTGATAAATTATCGCTCGAAGAATCCCACCACCATCTCCAGTCTACTTTGTAAACTCTTACTTCTAGATTACGAACTGATTTTGGTCTTCCGTTTTCATCAACCGTTACAACATCAAAACGATTGTTTGTTCTCGTTTCAAGCATGCTGTATTTGTTCAGTTCGGGCGTTTTAACTCCAACGTAAGTTTTGTACGGAGAATAAGTCATTGACATCACATCTGTACTAAAATCTCCTCCTTCTTCATACACTTTTGTAATGAATGATGCACGCAACATTCCAGGCGCCTGACCTTGCAATCTTGGCTGAATGTTTACCGATGCTTTTCCGTTTTCGTTTAATTTTCCAGAGAAAACATTAATTTCTTCTGTACTGAATTGACGCGCTAAGTCATCAAAAGTATATTTTTCATAACCTTTAAAAGTGGTTGTCTGCTGAGAGAATTTAGCTTGCATTTCTACATTCAAATTCTTAGCAATTGCACCATGAAGCCAAGTTACTTCAAGATTATCCGTATTTGGATATGAAGTAGAAAGTGTTTTTCTACTAAATGTATTTTTGATTTTTAAACGATTCGGTTTAATTGTTTCAATCTTAATGCTCTTATAGAATTTAGCACCACCAACACTTACCATTGCTTCCCAGTTTCCTGTAGGCGCATCTTGATTTGTTCGAAATGCAATAGCATAATGATTCAGCTCATTGGTTTTTTGAACCGTCTGATAAACTGTTTTTCCGTTCGGGTCATTTAATCTGAATTTAATTGGATGTGATTTCGGAAGTTTATTTGCAGCATCATTCAAAATAAATGATAAATACAAAATATCTCCTGGACGCCAAACACCTCTTTCTCCATAAATAAATCCTTTTAGGCCTTTTTGTAAAGTCTCACCCGCAACATCAAAATTACTTACCGATAACGAAAGTCCATCATCAAGTTTCACATAAGTCGACTGATCTCCTAAAGTAACAATCGCAAAATAAGCGAATTTATCCAATTGGAAAGATGCAATACCTTCGCTGCTTGTTGCTTCTGTTGCAATTTTTTGCTGTTGGAAATTATACAAATCAACTCTTGCATTAGAAACCGGTTCTGTTGTAACTATATTATTTACAGCAAATAAATACGATTTATTTTCTCCTCTTTTAGCAATAACTCCTAAATCTGAAGCTAAAATATTGGTTGCGATTCTTGCATTATAATAGTAAGAACCTGTGCAAGGATCCTGACTCTCTCTCCAGTCGTAATCATCATAATAGTAATAATCGTCGTAAGAGTTTCCGCTGTAATTGACATCGTTTTCATCAACTTCTTCTTCCTCAGCTTCATCTTCGCTATTATCTGATGTTTCGCATTTATAAAGCGAGTATTTCTTTTTATAAACAAATTCAACTCTATAAATCGCTCCAGGTTCTGGCTTGATAATTTTAGATAAATCTAACGCATACGTATTCCATTTTGCCAGATTTACGAGTGTACTTTCTCTTAAATTCAGTGTCGTTTTGGCAATTGGCTGCGCTACTTTTTTAAGATTTTGTCCACCGTTTAATTCGTTGTATTGAAGAAATTGCAGAATATTGTTTTTGTAAATCTTATAGACTTTTACATCCACAGCACTAAGATTTACGGCTTCGAAATTCAGTTTTAAATTATTTGAACTTGGCAGAATTGTTCCATTTTTAATAAAACGAACGTTTGGTTTTATCTGATCAAAAGAAATTTTTTCACTATAATTATTTTCTAGTTTCTTACCATACTGGCTTTCTATTCCTTGAAAAACTTCCAACAATAATTCACCAGTCACAACTTGTTCTGGTTCTTCGTCTGGAACATATTCAACGGCTTCTTCTATAACCGCGGCAGCTGAATCTACTGCAACTGCGGCTGAATCAACCACAACGGCTGCCGAATCTGCAGCAACAGCAATAGGTTCTTCTGCAACTACTGTTACAGTCTTTTCTTTTTTAGGCGCATTTTGATTGCTAAAGTACACTTTAAGTAAATTCCCTTGTGTAGAAAATTTCAGGTTGTTGGTATTTTGAATCGAAACCAATCCAGCAAAATCCTGATCTTTTTCTAATGGTTCAGAGAAATTAATTAAAACCTGCTGATTGTTTCCGTCTGGAACTTCAACTTTTATAACTTTAAATTCATTGATGCTCGTAATTGGAAAATCAATTTGTCCTTTCTGGTCAATATCAAAATCATTTCCATCATAAATAATTTCAAGATTGGAAGCTTCAGAAAAACGTTGAATGCTGTCAATTATAAAATGAAATTCCTTGCCTGAAGCAGGGCCTTTATCAAACTTTATTTTAAGATCATTTCCTTTTTGTTTGGCTTGAACTAATTTTATAGCCGTTTCAAGATCAATATTATCTGCTGTTTTAAGGGTGCAGTTCAAATATTGGTATTCTTTACTGTATGATTGAATATCAGCCGTATTTATGGCAAAATCCTGTTTAACCGTTTTAACTGTAAAGTTAAATTTAGAAAGTTCCTTTTCTTTTTCTTTCGGAATGGCGGTTAGTTTATCTAAGTTTAAAGTAACTTGATATTCTGTTCCTGCTTCTAATTTTTTCTCTGGAATAAAAGCTAAAGTATTTGTTGAAAGTGCTATAACTTTTCCGTGAACATTAGGCGAAATATCAAACAAATCATCGTCTAATTCTTGATTGGGTTTCCAATCATTTTTATTAAATGCCAAAACCACACGAATATCAGAATCCACAGAAACGATTCCGCCCGTAAAACTGGTAATGTAATCTTTGAATAGCGAAAAATCCGAATTGAAATCTGCAGCTGATTTGCGACCGCAGGATTGAAAAATAAAAAACACAAAAAATACGAGAAATAGTCCTTTTGCTTTCACTTTTGTTTAGAGTTAAATGGTTAACAAACTAGAAATTTAACACGAATTACCGTTAAAGCCATAACAGCAAAATGAGATTTAAATTATGTTAAAAGTAAAATATTTTTCGAACTATTTAAGAAGAAATTTCTTTACATTGATTATTTAACTTTTGTTGAAGTTTAATCATTGCTCTCAAAGCTCAGAACCTAATTTTGACAAAACTTTATCCATTTCTAAAAAATGATTTTCTTTGTTTGATGAATAAAAAATTTGATCGTTACTCATCACTATAATTACATCATCATCATGATGTCCATAGAAATTAATTCCTTCCGTCCACTGTTTAAAAGAAACTCCTTTATTTGTATAATTTTCATCAATAAATTTTAAGGCTTTATCATCTATTTCATAAAAACATTCAGCAGTATATTTTAAAGCAAAACCAGCCTGAAGAAATGCCATTGCAGTAAAGAAATCGGTTAAGGTTTCTGTTTCCAAATTCCATTCCTTTTCATCATAACTCATGTAAACGGACGGATTGGATTTTGACAAATCATCTTTATGAATTCCCCAAACGCAAGCTTTTTGATTTTCAGAATAAAATATTAGATAATCATCATTTTTATAATATTGAAAACGCTCTGGTATAATTAATAAATCTTGTGTATGATTTAAATTTTGGATTTTCCCTAATTCAGTATAATAATCCACAAACACCTCAGGAAGCTGTCCGAAAATATCTTTTACAACCTGAATTTCATCATTTGTAAAACCATTTGATTCTGTGATATGGAATAGTTTTCTTATTGTTGAAAAATCTGTCATGTTACATTGGAATTATTTACGTCTTTCCAGAAAAAATCGTTTCATCAAATCTGCCGCTTCATTAGCCATTACACCAGAAACAACAGTCGTTTTCGGATGCAATTTTGTCCCCATATTTAAAAATCCGCGTTGTTCGTCGCGTGCGCCAAAAACAATTTTAGAAATCTGACTCCAATACAACGCACCTGCACACATTTGGCAAGGTTCAAGGGTTACGTAAAGTGTACAGTCTTTTAAATATTTTCCGCCCAGAAAATTAGCTGCCGCGGTGATTGATTGCATCTCTGCGTGAGCCGTGACATCATTTAACAATTCGGTCAAATTATGACTTCTTGCGATTACTTTATCGGCTACAACTACAACAGCTCCAACAGGAATTTCGCCTTTTAAATAGGCTTCTTCAGCTTCCTGCAAAGCTTTTTTCATAAAATATTCGTCTGTAAAAGGATTTTCCATATCTGCAAAAGTAAAACTTTACTCAATATTTTTATTACATTTAAACTTTGATATTTGAATTATGGAAAGAAATTACAAAATCAGCATTTCTAGACCATGCCATGAAAATTGGGATGAAATGACTTCAAATGGAAATGGCCGTTTTTGTATGAGCTGTTCTAAAACTGTTGTTGATTTTGCCTCGATGCTTCCTGAAGAAATTCAGCAATACATTATTAAAAATCAAGGCAGTAAAATTTGTGGCCGATTTAAAAAATCTCAACTTGATTCGATAACAATTCAAATTCCCAATAAGGTTCTTTACACACAAACGCATTTCCATAAAATGTTTTTACTGGCTTTGTTTATTGCAATGGGAACTTCTTTGTTTAGCTGTGCAGATAAAGAAGGAAATAAGAAAAAAATTGAGAAAATTGAAATTGTTGACAATGTCTCTCAAAGTCAAGATAAAGATGTTTCCTCTTGCTATGGCCATCAAATTGAATCTAAAAAAGAAAAAAGAAAAATACCGAAAGAAAGAGTCACAATGGGAATGGTAACTCTTTCCAAACCTATTGAATATTACAGTTTTAAATATAGTATTATATATAATGCGGTTGATTTGGATATTTTACCTGCACCAAAAGACGGAATGAAAAAATTCTATTCTTACTTTGCAAAAAATTATACTGCTTCAAAAAAAGGAGAAATGTCAGTCTTATTTGTAGTAGAAAGAGACGGCACTCTAACTAATTTTAAAGTAACTAAAAATGCATCATCAGAAAATGAAACAGCAGTTATTAAAGTTTTAGAATCTGGTCCGAAATGGATTCCTGGAAAAACAAACAATCGAGATGTTCGATCAACTTTCATTTTGCCAATTATATTTAAATAATGGAAATAAACCATAAAATAACTGCTCAGACAAAGCGATACAAATTGCTTTTAGCATTGTATGCAGTTATAGGAACAGCATTTTTGTTTGGCTGCCAAAACAAAGAGGATAAAAAAGAAAGAATCGAGAATATTGAAGCTGTCACAGATACTTCGATAACAAAATCTGTTACTTTAGATAAAACAGCAATCGACACAAAAAAATCAGACCAAACTGCACCTTCATTATCTAAAGCTGAGCAAATTGAATTTAAAAAAGCGACACCAATATTACAAGAAAAAGTTGCAGAAGATAAAACGTCAAAATCTGAAAAGACAAAAAAAGATGATGCTCCGTTAACTGTAAAAGCTCCTTTGAATTCTAACGCAGAATTTCCTGGCGGAATAGAACAATTTCATAACTTTTTTATGAAAGAATATAAAAAACCAGAAGACGTAAGTTATTGGAAACTTAATTTTACACTTGCATTTGCAGTAGAAAAAAATGGTACAATTTCATTTCTTGAATGTTCACCAGCAGTTGAAGAACCTTTAGAAAAAGAAATTATCAGAGTTTTAAGTTTGTGTCCAAAATGGCAACCCGGCGAATCGAACGGAAAAAAAATCAGGATGCAATATTCTGTGCCTATCATTTTAAAATAACAGTCTAATTTGCGTATATTTTTTAAAATTAACACTTAAAAAAGAAAGAATAATCTTATATTTTATAACTTGCGTTTTTAATTATGCAAAAGTATGAAATCAGATTATAAAGTGAGAATTTCCAAACCATGCAATGAAGATTGGAATAAAATGACACCCAATGAAAAAGGGAGATTTTGCGCAGTATGCAATACAACTGTAATTGACTTCACCAATAAATTACCTTCTGAGATTCAACAATTTTATATTCAAAATGAAAATCAGAAAATCTGCGGAAGGTTCAGGAAATCGCAAACTGAGTTGGTGGACATTCGAATTCCAAGCAACATCTTATTTTCTCAAAATCAATATCATAAAATATTCTTACTGGCTTTATTTATAGCTATGGGAACTTCTTTATTTAGTTGTTCAGATAGTAACGGAAACAAACATAAAATTGATTCCATTACAATTGATAAAGAGGAAAAAACAAAAAGGGAGAGAGAGCTCAATCAGTTAGTAAGACAATTGCGTAATAACAATCATAGAGGAACAACGATGGGACCACCTCCTCCTTTAAAATACGAAACTAAACCTAGCCCTAAAAAGAAAATAAAAAATGAATCTCTAACAATTAATATAGATACCACTCAAACAGATTCTAAAAAAAATGAAACAAACTCAGTAAAAATTGGTAATGAACCAGTAACAATGGGACTAATGCCTATCAATGTTAATTACAGATTGGAAGAAGAATTACTGATATCTAAAGACAGTATTATTAAAGTGATTGAAAATCGAATGATAAATATTCCTGCTAAAGAACTCAAAGGAGAACAAATTCTTACTACACCCAATACTCAATTAAAACTTGAAAAACAATAATTAAATTTAAAACCGTAAATTTGCTTTTTACCTTACAATGAAAAGCGATTTACTTTCAAACATATACAATCCAGCCGATTTACGTCTTTTAAAAGAAGAACAGCTTACTCAGGTTGCTCGAGAATTACGTCAATTTATTATTGAGGTCGTTTCTGTAAAAGAAGGGCATTTGGGCGCAAGTTTAGGCGTTGTAGAGCTTACAATTGCTTTGCATTATGTTTTTAATACGCCCGAAGATTTATTGGTTTGGGATGTTGGACATCAGGCTTACGGGCACAAAATTCTGACCGAAAGAAGAGAAAATTTTCATACTAACAGACAAATTGGAGGTCTTTCTGGTTTTCCTAAAAGAAGCGAAAGTGTTTACGATACTTTTGGCGTTGGGCATTCTTCTACTTCTATTTCAGCGGCACTCGGAATGGCGATTGCGTCAAAATTAAAAGGTGATTTTGATAAAGAACATATTGCTGTTATCGGCGATGCTTCAATTGCCAGCGGAATGGCGTTTGAAGGTTTAAATCACGCTGGAGTTACCGATGCTAATATTTTGGTCGTCTTGAATGATAATGCAATCGGAATTGATCCAAGTGTTGGCGCTTTAAAACAATATCTTACTTCAGTTAAAAACGGAAAAAATCCGCGACAAAATAATATCATTAAATCGTTGAATTTTGATTATACTGGTCCAATTGACGGTCATGATCTTCCGAAATTAATCAAAGAATTAAATCGTTTAAAAAAGATTAAAGGCCCGAAATTCCTTCATATTGTAACTACAAAAGGAAAAGGCTTACTTCAGGCCGAAGAGAATCAGGTGAAATATCATGCGCCTGGAAAATTTGACGCTTCGACTGGAGAAATTCATTTAAAATCGGAAGAAAATCTTCCTCCAAAATATCAAGATGTTTTTGGTTTAACTATACTAGATTTAGCCAAAAAAAATGAAAAAATAATTGGGATCACGCCAGCAATGCCATCTGGAAGTTCATTAAAATTTATGATGGATGAATTACCCGATCGTGCCTTTGATGTTGGAATTGCCGAACAGCACGCCGTAACGCTGGCTGCAGGAATGGCAACCCAAGGAATGATTGTCTATTGCAATATTTATTCGACTTTTTTACAGCGTGCATACGACCAAGTGATTCATGATGTTGCTTTGCAAAACTTACCTGTTATTTTTTGTCTTGACAGAGCTGGTTTAGTTGGCGAAGATGGAGCAACACATCATGGCATTTTTGATATTGCATATCTACGTTCAATTCCGAATATGACAATTTATGCTCCGTTAAACGAAATTGAGCTACAAAACATTTTATATACAGTTCAATTAGGAATAAATCATCCAATTGCAATTCGATATCCAAGAGGCCGCGGAGTCCTGCCAAATTGGGAAGTAGAAAATTTCGGACATTATGAAAAAATTAATTTCGGTAAAGCAAAATGCCTGAAAGATGGTACGAAAATTGCTGTTCTGTCGGCCGGAACAATTGGAAATAATGTTATAGAAGCCTTAAAAGAATCCATAAATTCGGATGAGATTGCCCACTATAACTTTAGTTTTATTAAACCAATAGATATCAACACATTAAACACTGTTTTTACAACTTTCGAAAGTATTATTACAATCGAAGATGGAGTTAAAAATGGTGGTTTTGGAAGTGCAGTTTTAGAGTTTGCAGCATCAAATAATTTCAAAAATAACATTGAAATTCTGGGTGTTCCAGACGAATTTATTGAGCATGGAGCAGTAAATCAACTGCAACAATTGTGTAAAATTGACGTTAAAAGTTTGATAAATCTTTTTTCTAACGGTTCAAAATAATTATTTTGCGACACCAAAAACAAATTACCTAATGAAATTATTGCGTTCTACCCTTTTGCTGTTATTGCTTCTGTGTACTTCTAATAACTTTGCCCAGATCATTCAAACTACTTTAAGCCCAAATCAAGCACCTAAACCGCCTTCTAACTGGACACAAAAAAATCAGCTTGGGTTTGACATTTCCGAAATTGCATTTGTAAATTGGAGTGCCGGGGGAACAAGTTCTATTTCAGGTTTATTTAAAGGCGAATTTTCGAGAACTTATACCAAGAAAAATCATAAGTGGGTAAACGAGCTTATCGTAAAATATGGTTTAAATAAACAAGACGGAATCGAATTAAGAAAAACAGATGATGCTTTCCAATTTAACTCTACTTACGGTTTTAGAAAAGATTCCACTTCAAACTGGTATTACTCTTCAAAATTAAACTTCAACACACAGTTTACAGACGGTTATAATTATCCTAATAGAGATGTTGCTATTTCTAAGCCTTTTGCACCAGCATACGTCTTTCTGGGAGCTGGAGCTGAGAACTCAAACAAGGAAAAAAATAGAACGTTTTACTTCTCTCCAATTACGTTAAAAACTACTTTAGTATTAGATCAATATCTTGCAAATCAAGGTTCTTTCGGGGTTAAGAAGGCGGTTTATGAAACAGATCCGCTAGATCCAAATAACCAGATTTTAATTGAAGAAGGTCAGAAAGTAAAAGCCGAATTTGGTATTCTTTTTACTGGATATATGAGAAGCGAAATCTACAAAAACGTTTTTTACGAAAACAGGCTGAGCTTATATACCGATTATTTGAATAAATTCGGAAATGTCGATATCGATTATGACACCAAATTAGACCTTGTTGTTAACGCTTATGTAAAAGCAAATATTGGAGTTCATTTAATTTATGATGATGATATTAAAACGAAAAAAGATGTTGTAGACCCAACAACTGGAACTACAACTCAGGTTAACGACGGACCGCGAATGCAGTTAAGACAGGTTCTTGGCGTAGGTCTAGTTTACGCTTTTCAATAAACAAATCAATTATAAAAAAACACCCCATAAATAGTTTTATGGGGTGTTTTTTATTTTGCATCAAAATTAATTCTTTTTACGTCCTTGAATCATCTCATATAATTCCAAAGCATTTCCGTCAGTTAAAAGCGAAACATAATGACAGATATGCAATAAACGTTCGTATAAATTGGTTTTGTCTAAATGATGTTTTTCGGGCAACATTTTCAAAATCAATTTATCGTAGTTTGAAGCTGTTCCTTCAAATTTATTATTGAACGCTGTAATAAACTTATCCAATAGTGTTTGAATGATCTGATAACCCACAATCTCTTTCTCAATTACTTCATGGCTCTGATAGATTTTTTCAACACTAAGTTTGATAATATCATTCATTTGAGCTTTGTATTTGCTTTTATCTGTTAAAGCATAAGGAAAATTTCCTGCCAAAATTGCTTCTTCATTTTCTATAAAAACATCTACAGCATCATTAATTAAAGAACCAATTGCAAGTGCGCGCAAATAACTAATTCTATCTTCTTTAGTTTCTAATGTTTTATATTTTGCAACGCCAATATTATCTTTTACTAATTTAATTAGATATTCTAAAGCATAATCTTCAGAAACCAAACCTAAATTAATTCCGTCTTCGAAGTCTATAATTGTGTAACAAATATCATCTGCTGCTTCCACTAAATATGCCAATGGATGTCTTTCAAAACCGATATCTTCACCAGATTTATTGGCAATCATTCCCATATCTTTAGCTACTTCTTCAAAGAATAATTTATCTGATTGAAAGAATCCGTATTTTTTATCTGCAATATTATTCGTTGGCTTTTTCGGAAGGCTTTCTTTAGGATATTTCATAAAAGCACCCAAAGTTGCGTAAGAAATACGGAGTCCGCCTTCAATTCCTGGGCGGCTTCCTGTAAGAACCGAAAATCCGTTGGCGTTTCCTTCAAAATCAATTAAATCTTGCCATTGTTTATCAGTCAGCTGATTTCTGTATTTCTGTCCGTTTCCAATAGAAAAATATTCTCCAATCGCTTTTTCTCCAGAATGCCCAAATGGAGGATTCCCAATATCATGCGCCAATGAAGCTGCAGCTACAATGGCTCCAAAATCGTTCATATGATAACCGTGAACTTCTTTCAAATAGGGATATTTCTCGATAATCTTTTTCCCTACCAAACGTCCAAGCGAACGCCCAACAACCGAAACTTCCAAACTGTGGGTTAATCGCGTGTGAACGAAATCTGTTTTAGAAAGCGGAATAACTTGTGTCTTATCTTGTAAACTTCTAAAAGCGGAAGAAAATATAATTCGGTCATAATCGACCTCAAAACCTAAACGAGTATCATCTTGTTCTACACGTAATCTTTTGCTTGTATCTCCTTGACGTCTTAATGATAAAAGTTGTTCCCAGTTCATTTGATTTTAGATTGTTGATTAAAGATTTTAGATTGTTGATCTAAATTGATAATTTAAGATTTCAAAAATACGTTTTATTTTATGATTTTCTTCTGCTTTAAAATTCTAAAACCGTACTGTGTTTAATCTCTCCCATTACAAAAATACTGTTCGTATTACCTATGTTTTCTATGGTTGATAATTTATTCATTACAAAATCCTGATAAATAGCCATATCTTGCACCAAAATCTTTAGCATGAAATCGTAATCACCAGCAATGTTATAACATTCTATAATTTCTGGAAGTGCTACGATATCTTTCACAAAATTGCTTCCACCATTTTTAGCATGTTCTTTTAAACGGACGTTGCAAAAAACAGCTTTAGTTTTCATAAGACCTTTATCTAATAAAAAAAGCGCTCCAAATGGAGCGCTTTCTGAAATTGAATATAAAAACTTAAGATTAGAAGTTTTTAGAAATTCCAATGTTAACTGTTTTTCCGAAGTTGAAGAAGAAAGAGTTAACATCTGGTCCGTTATTGTCATAACTTAAAGTTTCGTATCCTAAACCACCGATGCTGAAGTTTAATCCGAAGCTGTTTTTCATGTTAATGAAAAGAGCTGGAGTAATACCAACATACATACCGTCTGCTTTATATTTTGCATAAGCATTTCCAGGACCGTAAACTTTTGTTTTTGCGTTTTGGAAACCTGCACCCATATCAGCATAAACTGCGAAAGTTTGGCTTAATGGCACAGCGTAACGTGCGAATGCACCAAATTTGAACCCATTGTCTTTAGTTTCAACAGATCCAGTATTATCTTTTGCAGAGTTCACTGTAAATTCACCTCCAATAGTCCAGTTATCATTAAATTGGTAACCTACTTTAGGAGAGAAGCTAAATTCATTGGTTTTTACTTCAGAAGAAGAATAATCAGTAGTTTCAGAAGTGAATCCGATGTTTCCACCTACTAAGATTGTACCTTTTTGTGCGCTTGCAAAACTGCAGATAGCTAAAGCAGCTATCACTAACATTTTTTTCATTTGGGATTTATTTTTAAAATTTATGTTTCCTTTAACAACAACAGTGCCGTGAATCGGAAACTTTATATTTTTTTTAAGAAATACTTTAGATGCCAAAATGTAGCAATCGAGGTTATTTCTCGTTACTTTTGTAACAAATAAAAATTCTATGTCGATAGTAGTAAACAACATATCAAAAAGTTACGGAACACAAAAAGCATTAAATTCAATTTCATTTTCAATTGAGAAGGGCGAAATTGTCGGATTTTTAGGACCAAACGGAGCTGGAAAATCTACTTTAATGAAAATTTTGACCACATATTTATTGGCAGATGAAGGCTCAGCCCTTGTAAACAGCCACGATGTCATGACGGAGCCAAAATCTGTTCAACGTTCGATCGGATATTTACCAGAGCATAATCCGTTGTATTTGGATTTGTATGTTCGTGAGTATTTGGCATTTAATGCCGATGTTTATAACGTGCCAAAATCAAGAATTGAAGAAGTAATTCAACTGACAGGACTGACACCAGAGAGCCATAAAAAGATCGGTCAGCTTTCTAAAGGATACCGTCAGCGTGTTGGTTTGGCAAATGCTTTACTTCACGATCCAGAAGTTTTAATTTTGGATGAACCAACTACAGGTCTGGATCCTAATCAGTTAATGGAAATTCGTAATGTGATTAAAAATGCAGGAAAAAATAAAACTGTTTTTTTATCGACACATATCATGCAAGAAGTTGAAGCAATTTGCGATCGTGTCATAATTATTGACAAAGGACAGATTGTTGCAGACAATAAATTAGACCATTTAGTAACGGCAGATAAAGAGCAAGTTATTGAAGTTGAGTTTGATTACAAAGTAGAAGAACAGCTTTTAGCCAAACTAGAAAATATTTCTTCGTACGTAAATACTCATGACATGACATGGGAGCTCACTTTTGTGACTGACAAAGATATGCGTCCAGCTATTTTTGATTTTGCTAATGCGAATGGTTTAAAAACTCTTCAGCTGAATCAAAAAAATAAAAACCTTGAGGCTGTTTTTAGAGAAATTACTAAATAAGTTTTCAGTCGCAGTCACGGTTTTCAGTTAGAAAAGCGGTTTGTTTTTAAATAAAACAAACCGCTTTTCAATTTTATTTCTTCTTCTTTCTTCTACAAATCAGCAAATTAAAGCTTTTTCTGAAAAATTAATTTCTATTTTTATTTAGACTTATTATAAATAGTTATATATTTGGCAAATCAAACTTTAAATGCCAAGGTATGTTACGTACACTCCACACTCTTAAAAAAATTATTTCTATTGTTTCAAATCAAGCATTAAATCTTCAAAAAGTGTTTTCAGACAAATTAGAAAAAATTGTACTGCAATAAATTCTGATTTAAAAAAATTACAAAGATTACATTTCTAAATCTAGGTTTAGAATAGGCCAAATTTAAAACAACATGAAAAAAATTATAACCTCTCTTATGCTTGCTTTTTCGGTATATGATGGATATTCTCAAACAGAAAAAGAAACTGATAGTATTGTAGAAACAACGATAACAGCTCTAGATGAAATAGTGATCTCTAAAAAGAAAGTTTTATATACTCAAAAATCTGACCGCCTTGTTTTTAATGTTGAAAACAGCATCGTTTCTGAAGGCGGAACTGCTCTTGATGTTTTATCACGCGCACCTGGCGTTGTGGTTTCACAAGACGGCGATTTATCTATTCGCGGACAGCAAGGTGTTGCCGTTATGATAAACGGAAAACTGACACAGCTTTCTCAGAAAGAATTAGCTAATTATTTAAAAGCTACTACTTCATCAAATATTAAACAAATCGAAGTTATTACAAATCCTTCATCTAAATATGATGCGGCTGGAAAAGCTGGAATTATTAATATTATTTTGAAAAAGCCAAATGCTTCTGGTTTAAAAGGAACTGCTTTTGCCAGTTATGGAAGAGGACGAAAAAACAGAACAAATTCTGGCTTTAATTTAAATTATAATAAAGATAAATGGGGCGTTTTCGGAAATTACAGTTATACTTTCCGTGGCGAAGAAGAGCACAAAGGATTCAATCAAATTCAATATACCGATTTGACTCGTCAGCAGATTGCTTCTACCAATCATCAAACTTCTATTACCGATGAACCTTTAACTTCGAACAATTTTAAAATTGGAACTCAATACGAAGTTTCTCCTAAAACGAATTTAGAAGTTTATGTTGATGCTAAAATCGGACGCTATGAAAATATGGCTGATGGAACAAATACGGTTTTTAATACCTCAAATCAGCCAACATTTGATGCTTTGACTTATAATGACAGCAAAGAAAAATGGAATGATTATACTTATGCATTTTCTGGCACACATAAATTTAATGAGGAAGGAAAAAATATGAATTTTGATTTTGAATACGAAACTTCAAAGTTTAGATCAAAACAATTTCAGAGTGCAGATAATACCGTAAACGCAACCGTTGTAAATGATCGCCGCGGATATATTCCTTCTCAATTGAAAGTTTTTACAGGAAAAGTCGATTTTGTGAATCCGTTTAAGGAAAAACAATCTATGGAATGGGGTTTTAAAGCCAGCATTAAAAACAATGATAATCCTTCTGTTTATGAATATTATGAAAATAATGAATGGTTGATTGATTTTAATTCGACCAATCATTTTGAATATAACGAACAGATTTATGCCGCTTACGCGAATTATAAACATCAGTTAGAAAAACTGAATATTCAAGTTGGTTTAAGAAGTGAATATACGGCAATCAACATTGATCAGAAGACTTTGAATGAAGAACACAAGGACGATTATTTGAAATGGTTTCCGAGTCTTTCTTTAAAATATGAATTCACAAATAACCATTCTGCGCATGCTTCTTACAGCAAAAGAATTAATAGACCAAGTCAGTTCGATTTGAATCCGTTTCGTTTTTATGATGATTCATTCAATTATTCGCAGGGAAATCCAAATTTGATTCCAGAGATTACGCATGCAATGGAAATTGGTTATGCTTGGAAAAGTAGTTTTATGGCTTCTGTTTATTTCAATAGCACCAAAGATGTTTTCACGGAAGTGTACAATTATAATCCAGACACGAATACAACGGTTACAACTCAAATAAATGTTGACAAATCATATAATTATGGAATCAACATTACCAATACATCAGAATTAAATAAATGGTGGTCTGTGAATACATTATTCAATGTTTTTGAAAATAAATTCATGGGAGATGTATTGAACAGCAATACTATTGATCCGATAATGACTTTAAATGTTAGTGTTCAAAATTCATTCACTATTACAGATACATGGAAAGCTGAAGGAAATGCACAATATCAATCAAAATCGAATCTTGGAGTTTACCAAAGAGATGGTTTCTTTGATTTTAGTATTGGAATTTCTAAACAAGTTTTAGCTAAAAAAGGAAATATCAAATTGAATTTTACTGATGTTTTCAATACCAATAATTTCTACATTAAGTCTGTAGTTGCGCAAACGAGTATCGACAAAAGATATGATCTCGACAATCGTATTGCGACAATTGCATTTACATACCGAATTTAAATTTCGTTCTTTAAATACCTTGTTTTTGTTTTTTTTGTGTTAGTTAAGAGCCTGTTCCTTCAAACAGGCTCTTCTATATTTAGTTCATTTTAGATTTCAGATTGTAAATTGTAGATTTGTATTGTGGATTTGAAATTTGTGGTTGTAGAAGCACAAAAAAGCCTTTCTAAAGTTCATACCCTTTAAAAAAACTTTAAGACTTAATTATTAAAACGTTTAGTTTTTCTTCGTTTTTTTCTTTCTTCCCCACCAAATATAAAAACCTGTAATTGGTAAACTAGCGCAGATTAAACTTGCTGTAAAATAGATAATTTTAGTTGTTAATCCGCCAATTGCTCCAACGTGAAGACTGTAATTAGAACGGCTCATCCAATCGTGGAATTTCTCTTCTCCTATATATTTCTTTGAATTTGGAAGCATTTCTAATGTTTTCTGATCGAAGTACAAATCTCTCCAATTTCCGTTGTGCATATCGGTACAAGCATAAAAACTCTCTTTTGGTTCGTCTGGAAAATGGATAATTACAGCTTCTTTATTTTCTTTTGCAATTTCCTTTCGAACTTTATCAAAAATAAGATCTGCAGAAGTTAACATATCATATTTAGGTTTTGAAAGAGTATCTGGTTTAATTTCTGCAACAACTTCTTTCTTTTCCTTTTCATTGGCAAAACCTCCCGTTATCCAATACGTACTTTCGCGTACCCAATGAAAACTCATAATTAAACCTGTCAATGCAATTAAAAATGCTAAAAGAAGCGTATAGAATCCTAAAACATTATGCAGGTCATAATTTAATCTTTTGAAACGTGCGTTCCATTTGATCTTAAAACTACTGTTAATTGTGGTTTTGTTCCATTTTTTTGGAAACCAAAGAATGATTCCGCTGATTAATAGAAAAAAGAAAATCAAAGTCGCCCAAGAAGTAATAGTTGTTCCAAGTTCTTTGCCGAGCCATAAATAGCGGTGACCTTCATCAATTTCATGGAAAAAATCTTCGTGATCAACCATTCCAGTTATTTTTCCGTTATAAGGATTTACATAAATCAAAGAATCCGATTCAATATCTACTTTTATTGTTTTATCTAAACCATTATACCATACACCGTGAATTTCTTTATTTGGTAGCGCATTTTTAACTGAGGCGTAAATTTTTGAAGGCTTTAATACTTCGTCTGGACTTTGAGCTTCTACTTTTAACCAAGGCGAAGTCAGTTCTTTTATTTCGTGTTCAAAAACCAAAATACAGCCTGTAATTCCCATTATAAAAACCACAATTCCAGATGCAAGTCCGAGCCATAAGTGAAGCCAGGCATTTACTTTGCTGAGACCTGATTTTTCTTTTGATTTTGTTTTTGGTGATTGTTTGTTCATTATTATTAAAAGTTTATAAACATAACAAAACCATATAATCACTGCCTTTAGAACAATGATTATATGGTGTTTTTGATAGAAAAATTAAATTTTAATCTTTCTTATTATTGTTTTTTCAATTTAGTGATTGCAGGTAAGTTTACACCTCCAGTAATTACAGCTCCTTTTACAGCTACACCTGTGTTAACATCAATTTGGTAAACACGCCCTTCATCATTTGTTACAAAACTTTTGTAGATTTTTCCATTTTCTGTGAAAGCACTTCCAAACCCATAGTAGTTATCTCCAGCGTGATCTGGTAAGTTAGTAACTTGTGTAATTGATTTTGTGCTTAAATCTAAAATAGCACATTTAAATGCAAATGTTCCATAGTTTAAGAAACTCCAGTTTCCTTGGTCAGCATCAATTGAAGCAGGAATATAGTTAATTAATACTTTCTCTCCTCCAACAGGATATGCAGATACCACTCTTCCGCTAAGAGAACTTGCCTCGATATCAAAGAAATAAGAAGAATCAAATTCTGATTGTCCTTTTTTGATTCTTAGAATTCCTGAGTGTCCAGTTGTTGCAGCATAACCTGCCGTACGAGAGTTTGAAGAGAATGTATAGATGTCACCAGATTCTGTTTGTACCATACCTGTATTTGTATAGTATTGTCCAATTGTAGTTGTACGAGAATCTGTAATAGTTTTTACATACGTTAAAGACGGATAGTCGTAAACTTTTACAACCGCAGCTCCATTATAAAGTTTCCAAGCTGCATCACGCTCAAATGTAGATACGAAAAGTTTGTCTCCAGATACGTTTACACTAGTTGGCCATAAAAAGTGTCCGTTAGAGATTGCAAAATCATCATATTTACGGTTTGTAATACTAGCAGTTGCAGGATCGTAAATAATTAACTCATTTTGAGTTGAACTAGCGTCCCAAGGAGAATTAACTAAAACTAATTTATCGTCATCTGTAGTTCCGTAAGCATAAGTATCTCCTGTAAAAACATTTTTGCTTGTTGTTAAAATACCATCAGAATTAAGGTAATATCCAACAGATCCTTCGCTTTCGCCAGAAAGAGCAAAAAATGTATTAGCTACTGGAACACCAGCGCTAGCTGCCTGCTCAATACCTTTTCCAACCATGTTAATATCTCCAGTCATAATTTCGTCTAGAGACTCAAACTGCCAGATGTATGTATCCCAATCATTTGTTTGGTAAGCCAATACATAACTTACATCAGCTGGATTTTCTACTGGTGCAGCATCATCACTGCTACATGAAAATGTAGCGGCTGAAAGTATGAATAACGCTAAAAGTGTTTTAGTTCTTGTTATCATCGTTTTAAAATTTAAGAATTATTTATTTAGTTTATAAAGTATCTGAACTTAACTGTAAATGATCTTCCTGGCTTTTGTACCATGAAGTAGTCATATACTTTTTTGTCGGTAATATTGTTGCATTCTAAACCTACATTATATCTTCCTTTTCCAAAAACATAAGCGGTAGCTATACTTTGTGTAAATTGTTCAGGGATAGTTCTTCTCGTACTTGGATCACCATTTTTTGTTGATTTTAGGTAATACTCTCCAATGTAATTTGCGAATAAATTAAAACTTAGATTATCTCCAGAAGTTCTAATATTTTTAAAATTGAAACCTAAATTGGCATTACCATAAAAAATTGGAATATTCTCAATTTGAGTCCCTTTGTAGTCATTTTTGATATTTGTCCAAGGCGGATCAAAATCTCCTTGGTTAAGTGATTTTTGGTATGTTGCATTTATTTCGAAAGTCAACCAGTTTTTGTATCCATAATTGAATGCACCATCAAAACCTGTAACTCTCACATCGGCTAAGTTTGAGTATATAGCCAATGCTCCTTCTGGTTTACTTCTAATAAAGTTTTTCGCATTTCTATAAATGAAGTTTCCTTGAAAGCCAAATGAATTTATAGCATAAGATTGCTTAAAGATAAATCCTGCATTGAAATTGTCGCTTTCTTCTGGAACCAATTCGATTGCTGGTAAGATTGTAAGACCATCTCCTAACATTTCTTCAGCAGTTGGAAGACGAAAAGCGTGTTCGTAAGATACTTTTAATTGAATTTCACTAGTCAAAAAATAAGCTAATGCTGTTCCATAACCCCAATCGTTAAATGAACTATTTATGACCGTATATTCTTTTTCATCAGCATAATCATCTACAACATCAATCATTCTGCTATTTAAAAAGTATTTTTTACCAAATGCGATAACAGATAATTTTCGATCAAAAGCAGCTAAGTTGTACGATAATCCTAAAATATTTTTATTCAAAGTTGGCGAACCTGGTTTAGGCGCATCTGCTCTGTATTCTTCTTCTTCGTTACGTTTTAAATTATTAACAGAATAGTTAAATGCTAAATATTGTTTGTCATTCAAATCATATTTGAAATTAGTATTGGCCTGAAATGATTTATCATCAAAAACATAAATAGTTTTTTCACGATTTATCTCTCCGCTATTACTTAATACATTGTAAGTACGGCTTCCATCCCATTTATACCTATAAGAAGAAGTATCTACAGATCGGCTGTTAACAATATTATATGAAGCAATTAAATTTAAAGATAAATCTTTAGTAAAAAGACCTGCTTTTCTATATTTAAGAGTAGGAACGAATGCTTTACTATCTTTAAAAGCATCACCAACAACATTTTGCATAGTTGCTCCTGTCTGTATTTCTTTTTTGTTACCAGAAACCATCATTCCTAAAACCAGATAATCAGCGTATTTCTTGTCTTTTACTCCGACTTCTCCAATAATTGCTCCCGATTTATAGCCATCATGAAAATGCTTGTAGGCTTGTACTGGGCCAAAATTTCCATTTGCATCGGCTACACTAACATCAACTTTATAGCTATTATCAGAATAATTTCCAAAAGCATTAATGTTTGCTACAAAGCCTTTTTTACCACTAAATCGTGTATTGATTGCTAATTTATGTGTGTTGAAAGAACCAATACTGTAAGAAGCATCAACATAACGTTTTACCGATTGATTTGTAATGATATTTATTGCACCTCCCAAAGCATCACTTCCTAATTCCACAGGAACGACTCCTTTATAAACTTCAATACGCTCTGCCAAGTTAACAGGTATATTATTCAGTGTAAAAGAAGATCCGTAATTATCAATTGGAATACCATCCATGAAAAATTTAACTTGATTTCCTGAGAATCCGTTTAAAGAAAAATTAAAATCAGAACCCATCCCTCCTGTTTCTCTAACACGAACCCCTGTAGTTCTATTTAATACCTGATTTAAATCTGCAGAAGTATTTTGAACAATTTTTAAGTCAACAGCAGTAATATTAAAAGGCTGTTCTCTAACACGCTCAACTTTAGTTTTACTTTTAATTTGAACTTCGTCCAAAGCTGCCATATCTTCCTCAATTGTAATGTTTGGTGCAGTTTGGTTAGATTGTAAATTGATTTTTGTTTGTTTCGACTTGTAGCCTACATAATTAACCATTAAAGTATAATTACCTGGCTCGGCAGTAATTTCATATTCTCCGTTTGCATTAGTCAATGCTGCGTAGTTTGTTCCTTTTAATGCCACAGAAACACCTTCTGTTGGCTGGCCGTTATCAGCGAAAATTACTCCGTTTAAAACTACCTTACCTTTTTGCGAAAAACCTTGAATTGAAGAAAGGAGAATCAGCATCAAGATTACAATTCTTTTAATTTGCATTTTAAAAAATGAGTTTGGAATTTAATTGCCCCAAAAATAAATTCTAAAACCTCTTTATGCAAATTGTTTTTAATTATTCTAAATAAGCATTATTATTAACGATAAAAATTTGATATCTTCAAAAAAAGAAAGATTTCTTAAGATTAAATTAAGATTAGATTAAATTTTACTTAAAAATTAATTTTAAAGATTCTAAATAAGGAAAAGCATTTTATTAAAAAACTTACAAAAAAATTAAAAAAAAGTCCCGTTTCGGTTGAAAACAGGACTTCGTTTATAAATATGCAAACCGCTCTATTAGAACTCTGAGACTACATCTCGCATTTCTTGGATTACAATTTTAACATCATTTTCTGTTGTTCTCCAATTAACAAAAGAAGCTCTAATTCCTTTTCGGTTTTCATAAAAAGTTGGCGTCATAAATACCTTTCCTCTGTCATTGAGTTTGGTTAAAAATTGAGCAACATTATTTTGATTTTCATCTCCTTTTAACGTAAAACAAACATTATTTAAACGAATTGGAGCCAAAAGCTCGAAGTTCCCATCTTCAATAAGTGCATTCCCAAAATGAAGTGCCAGAGATGCACTTTTTTCAACAATATCACAAAATCCTTCTTTGCCATAAGCTGTCAAAGAAAACCAAACTGGCAAAGCTCTCAAACGACGCGAATTTTCTGGTAGAACGTTTAAATAATTAAAATTCTCTAACGGGTTTCCTAAATAAGGAGCATTTGAATTTTGAAATGTCTCAATCTGAAGGTTTATATGTTCTTTTTTAATTAAATAAAAAGCACTTTCATAAGGAACATTAAGCCATTTATGACAATCAATTGTGACACTATCAGCGCCTTCCCATCCTTCTACCAAATGTTTGTACTTATCTGAAACCGCTGCAAAACCTCCAAAAGCAGCATCAATATGCCACCAGAATTTATATTTTTCTTTCAACTTTGAAATAGCTTCAAAATCATCAAAATCTGCAGTATTTACAGTTCCTGCACTCGAAATTAGAATAAATGGTTTTCCGTTTAATTTCTTAATATTTTCTTCTAAATCGACAATATCAATAGCCTCACGATTGCCTTCTATTGTTTTGACAGTGGTGTAATTCTGACTTCCAATTCCTAACATTGACAATGCTTTTATTGAAGAAGAATGAGGAGTCGCTGTTAATATATTGATGGTTTCCGAAATTCCGTTTTTAGCAAAATCTTTTTCAAGCTGTTTTCCAAACCATTGTCTAGCAACACCCAAACAAGTAAAATTTGACATTGTCGCACCAGTAACAAAACCGCCTAAAAAGGTATCTGGCAATCCTAACAATTGCAATAATAAATGAATAGTTTCAAATTCTATTAAAGCCGAATTTCCGCCTTGAGAAGTCGTAGCCTGTGTATTTTGATCGTAAACAGAAGCTAGCCAATCACCTGCAATAGAAGCTGGTGTAGAGCCGCCAGTTACAAATCCCCAATAACGCGCTCCTGGCGAAGAAACCAATAAAGGTTCTAATCTTTTTTTAAATTCTTCTAAAGCTCCTAACGAACCTAATCCAAGTTCGTTCAATTCTTTTTTAGGATCAATGGAATAATTATTTGTAGTTGGAATATTTTCGAGATTATTTAAAAAATTAATTCCGTGTTGTTTTGTGGTATGCAGGATATTTTCAAAATCGTTTAGATCGTGCTGTAGTATCGAATTCATTTTTCTATAATTAGATAAATTTTTCATCTAAATTAAGGAATAATTGTTTTTCCATTTATAGCTAAATAAAACTTTTTAGCGTTTTAAAGTGAAGTGCCCTTTGTAAATTTTTCCGTTAGCTCTCTTTACAACAAACCAATAATCAGTTGCTGGTAATTCTCTTCCGTTCAATTTTCCGTCCCAATTGGTATAAGCGTTCAATTCTTTTATGAATTTGCCGTATCTATCAAATATTTTAGTATTGATTTCAGGTTCTGTTTCTGAGAATTTTATTCCCCAAGTATCGTTGTAACCATCTTCATTTGGAGTAAAGAACTTTGGATAATTCAATAAAAACACTTCCTGATTTACCGTTCCGCAGCCGTTTTTATCTCGCACATATACGATATAATCTCCAGTCGCCAATCCAGAAAAAATATTACTGTCTTGATAAGTATTTCCGTCAATCGAATATTCATAATCACCTAGACTTGCATCTGTTAATTCGACTACAATAACATTATCTGTATCTGTCCAATCTTTCACAGCAAGATTTTGAATAGTAGCACTATTGGAAAGTTTAACCTGAAAATCTTTTGTAGATGAACAAATTACATCTCCATGATTTTGTGTTACTGTAACCGAATAGGCTCCAGCTTCTGTAATTGTAATTGATTCTGCAGAAGCTCCAGTCGACCATAAATAGCTATCGAAACCAGAACCTGCATGAACCTCAACGTCTTTATTTTGGCATAACGAAACAATATCTGAAATTGGAATCACGGGCACATTTACTAAAGTTAAATTCAATTCGGCAATTTGATAACACTTATCATTAGAATCAATTCGAACATAAATTAAAGTTGTACCCGCTGATAAATTATAATTTGTAGCATCAGTAATTTGATTTGCTGCAATTTGATCTTCTGCTGCAGCTAATGTTGTATAATAAGTGAACGTACAAGAGCTACATCCTGCAATTTGACTATTATAATTTGTGATATCAATGATTTCTGATCCGTCATTTAATTCGTCACAAACATTCGCCGAAACATTACTAAACAATAAAGAAGGGGCAACTATGGAAACCGAAACTGCCAGACGGCTTACACTTTCACAGCCATTAATAGTCTGAGAAGCATAATAAGTTGCCCCATTCATTAAACTTGTTGTTGATGATAAAATCGTTCCATTTGATGCGTTATCGTACCAAACCACATTGTTTCCCACTGCTGTTAAATTTGCTATTGTAGACTTTTGAGTAGTACAAAAATCTTGTTGTGCATCACCTGTTGGTGCTGGAGTGCTTTGAATAGTGATAGCTACTGGAATTCTTTCGCTTTCGCAGACAGCAATTGTTTGTGATGCGTAATATGTTTTACTTTCTAAAAGGGTAGAATTTGGCAACAGATTCCCATTTGCTGGAGCATCATACCATTTAATATTTTGTCCAGTCACATTCACATCATTTAAAGTTGCATTTTGCTGCTCACAAAAAAGTTGCGGACTTACAGCTGTAACCAGAGGTTCTTGATTAACGTAAGCTTTTATTTCAACTTCATTTGGCACCAAAGAAACGCAACCTAAATAATTCTTAATAAGGACTTTATAATTTCCTGGAACCAAATTATTTTTGGAATTTGAAACTTGCCATGTTACTCCGTTATCAAAACTATATGCTGTTGCAGCATCAGAAATGGTAATTGTTCCTGTTGCCAATATACAATCTGGCTGTACAACCGAAACTGTCGGCGTTGGCGGATAGCCCGGCGGAACTAAAATAGAAACTAAAACTGCTGTAGTTTCACAATTAGAACTATTTCTAGTTTTAATCCAATAATCTCCAGCTTCTAATCCTGACTTTGTATCACTCGTTGACCAAGTTGTACCATTATCAAAACTATATTCATAATCACTGCTCGTTATTGTAATTGTTCCCAAAGGATTAGAACAAATAACAGGCTGAATAACCGAAAAAGTTGGAGTAGCACTAGATGAAGCGACAGAATTTATATGTGCAATTACTGGAGTTGAGGAACAGCCTGTATTTAATTTTGATGTAACACTATAATCACCACCTACAAGTCCAGAAAATATTCCTGAATTTTGATAATTTGTTCCATCAATACTATAAGTTGTATTGGCAGCTGTGGCAATAGTAATAGTTCCAGTCGGCACATCGCACGTTGGCTGCACTATCGTGAAAGTTGGGGCAGTGGAACTTTCATTGACTTTAAAGCTAATCGTATTCGACACGACCCTACAAGTAGCCGATGAAATATTACTGCTTTGTGCTACCGCCATGCGATATAAATAAGTGCCTGCTGTAGAATTAGGTACAAAAGTATAAGTTAGTGCATTTGCACCAGAAATATCACTCCAAGTTATTCCATTATCACTGCTAACCTGCCACTGGTAAGCAGGATTTGAATATCCTGAAGAAACCGTTCCCGTAAGTGTATAACTTTGCGTATCTCCCTGACAAATCGTTAGATTCGTATTAGTATTGTTTTGTATTGCCGAAGTAACTGTTGGCCCACAGGCGCGAAAAGTAATATCATCTAAAGCAATATCATTTCCAGGAGCAGCACCAGCTTTATTATTTCGCATTCTAATGACAACCGTCGAAATTCCGGTTGGAGTTGTAAAATAAAAGCCATATTGTTTCCACACAGCGCTTGAACTAAGTCCGATATCTCCAGTGTTGTAAGTTCCTAGAATAGTTCCAGAAGTCGATTCTATCGTAAATGTAATATTTGGCGGACTTGTATCGTTTGATCGCAATAAGTTCATAATCCACGCTGCGAACTCGTAAGTAGTATCTGGGCAAAGGCCTGTTACAGTATTCTTATAAAAGTAATCTGTTGTAGAAAGGCTCGCATTCACAACCATCATATAACCTCCACCTGTATGGTCTGTTGTAGTCCACCAAGTTCCTGGTGTGTTGGTTGTTTTTTCTATTGTATAAGAACCATCGTTCGGAAAATCTGCTGTTGTCCAAGTATAACTTGTAATACCTGTTCCTAATGCCGTTCCGTGCGAAGAAGTGCCTGTTCCAAAATCAATTTTGACAACAGCATCGCCTAAACTTCCAGTGCACAACTGAGCGTGCACATGGAAGCAGACAATAAATAAAAATACAACAAAAATAGTTTTACCTTTCAAAACAAATTAATTACTCAGTAAAACTACTGTTTAATAAGCCATTAAATCAATGTTTTAGACTAATCAACAGAAAATCTCGATATATATAAAATTATTATCTACCAGTCATTTTAAAGCACTTTTTGAACTAATGTTACCATTTCGTTTTTTCGGAGAATCTAGAAACCACCATAGAAGCAATCACATCTCCATTGGCATTTAATAAAGTAGCAATTGGGTCAACGAGAGTTCCTAAAATCATGGCAACGGGCAAAGC
The DNA here is from genome assembly GCF_025717045.1 of Flavobacterium sp. SH_e. Classification (GTDB taxonomy): domain Bacteria; phylum Bacteroidota; class Bacteroidia; order Flavobacteriales; family Flavobacteriaceae; genus Flavobacterium. Next base: position 800,531 of record NZ_JAOVZN010000006.1, on the reverse strand, counting down.
TTGTTCCATTGGAAAACCATAAACAGTAATGGCTAAAACTTCTCCAATATAACCTCCATTCGGAATTCCACCTTCTACAATTGAAACAATTATGGTAATCCCTAATGCCAAAAGAATAGTTGAAGGTTCTGTGAAATCCTTTCCAAACATGGCAAATAGAAAAGTAATTTTTAGGATGGATGACATACTTGAACCGTCTTTATGCAAAGGCGCACCAAGCGGAATTACCAAATTTCGAACATGGGCTGGAATTCCCATTTTTTGTGCTGCATCCAAATTGGCAGGAATTGTTGCAATACTGCTGCAAGTTCCAACTGCGGTTAAAGAAGGCGTAATGTTATTGCTCCAAAAAACTTTAAAAGCTCGTTTTCCGCCAGCAACAAATGCATATAAACTAAAGAACGTAAAGAAATAGAAAACACAAGCAGCATAATAAACTGCCATCGGTTTTGCATAAACTCCCAGCAATTGCGGTCCGAAAACACCAACCTGATAAGCAAAATAAGCTCCCAAACCAATTGGTGCAAATTTCATAATGATGTTCAAAAGCTGTTTCATTACCTCATTTCCTGAATCTAGAAAACTCTTAAAAGCACTTCCTTTTTCACCCGATTGTAATGTTGCAAAACCCACTAAAAAAGAAAAAATAATTAAAGCCAGCATACTTTTTCGGGACAATAATTCGAAAAAATCATTTGCCGTAAGCAGCTTTGCTATTTGATCTCCTGCTGATCCCGATGCTACTTCTTCAAACGGAACTTTCGCTATCGCTATATCTTCATGAATTGGAAAAAGATAAACGGCACAAATCATGACAATTGCTGAAATCAAAATGGTAGCAAGAAAAACTAACAACATTATAACAAAGAGCTTTCCAAGCTTTTCTGTTCTCTCCAGATTAGCAATTGAAGAACCTATTGTAAAAAATATAAGTGGAATTATCGCTGTGAAAAGTAAATTTAGAAAAATATCGCCAAGAGGTTTTATAATCAAAACATCTTCTCCGAAAACCAATCCAAAAATGCTTCCTATTATAATTCCGCCAAGAAGTAAAAAGATACTGCTATAACTTTGTAGAAAATTGATTTTTTTGACTTCCATTTATTTGTAAAAAAGTATTAGAGACTTGAATTAAATTTAAATAAAAAAAGAGTATTAGTTTTAATACTCTTTCTTTTATTATTTTTCCAAAACAATTGTAGTAAAAGCCCTGTCGACCAATTCACCAGTTTTGCTTTTTACTTTTTCGATCTGCGTTTCGGTGTAAACAATTTTAAAAGCCGTTTTCTCAATTAATTTCTGAGCTTTTTCATTGCTATAAAGCTCAAATTCGAATTGAGTGAATGGCAATGTTTTCATAAAATCTTCTTCGGCAAATGTTAAACATAAATTTCCATTTGGTTTTAAAACTCTATAAATTTCCAAGAGTAATTCTTCAGGTCTCTGCCAAAAATAAATCGTATTTACGGTAAATATTTTATCGAATAATCCATCTTCAAACGGAATCGTATTTCCGTCATAAAGTGAAAAGAAAGCCTGTTTTTGAGAAACAAAATTTCGATTGATCTGTCGCGCTTCCTGAAACATCAGTTCCGACATTTCCAGTCCGTAGTATTTTAGTTTTTCCGCTTGTTCAAATAGAAATTCAACATGCCCTGCGTTTCCGTGGCCTAGTTCCAGAATTCTATTTTCCTTTGAAATATTTAGATTTTGAATGGAATGCTTGGTCATATTGATGTTTGTTTCGTTCATCATATTTCCCATTTCAATTCCTTTTTCTCCCAATGGATGCTTTAATTGAGAAGCAATTGCTTGTAATTCTTCATTTTTCATGGCGTGAAAATTTAAAACTTCTAAATTAAACAAAATTCTCCAATCTAAATTCTTTAGCATTTTTGTCATTTCGACGAAGGAGAAATCACACTAGAAATTCCACAAAATGTATTTCCAATCTTCGCAGATATTCGATTGTGATTTCTCCTTCGTCGAAATGACAAACTTGAGTTTATATCTAATAGAATTCTTTAAAAAACCTGACTAGCAATCTGACGAATATTCTCAGATTTACCCATCGAATAATAGTGTAAAAACGGAACTCCGGCAGCTTTTAATTCTAATGACTGTTGAACCGCCCATTCGATGCCGACTTGTTTGATTTCAGCGTTATTTTTGCATTTATCTACTGCATCGATTAAATCTTCTGGCAAATCAATTCGAAAAATCTGCGGTAAAACTTGTAAATGTCTTTGAACAGCGATTGGTTTAATTCCAGGAATAATCGGAATTGTGATACCCATTTCTCTTGCTTTTTCTACAAAAGCAAAATATTTCGCATTGTCAAAAAACATTTGTGTTACTACGTAATCTGCTCCTGCATCTACTTTTTCTTTTAATCTTTTTAAATCTGATTGTAAAGAAGGTGATTCTAAGTGTTTTTCAGGATAGCCAGCAACTCCAATACAAAAATCTGCTCTGTTATCGGTATCAATCACTTCGTGAAGGTATTGCCCGCAGTTTAAATCTTTAATTTGTTTAACCAAATCAATTGCGTAATGATTCCCTCCCGCTTTAGGCGTAAAAGACTGCTCATCTTTCATAGCATCTCCACGAAGCGCCATTACGTTGTTGATTCCTAAATAATGACAGTCAACCAAGACGTATTCAGTTTCTTCTTTGGTAAAACCACCGCAAAGCAAATGTGGAACCGTATCTACATTGTATTTGTGTTTTATAGAAGCGCAAATTCCAAGCGTTCCCGGACGCATACGAGTTAGTTTTTTATCTAAAAGTCCGTTGCCTTTATCAATATAAATGTACTCTTCACGTGAAGTAGTTACATCAATAAACGGCGGATTAAACTCCATTAACGGATCAATATTATCGTACAATTCCTGAATGCTTTTCCCCTTTTGAGGCGGAATAATTTCAAATGAGAATAATGTTTTTCCTTTGGCGTTTTCTATATGTTCTGTTACTTTCATTTTTTTTAGTTGATAGTTTTTGGTTGATGGTTGATGGTTCTTATCGAACTCAACAATTACAACTTCAACTATATTAATTTTTTATAGTAGTTAATAAAACCGTTTAATAACTTTTTACAAGTTTGAATCTGCGTTAACACAATATCAAATGTATTCGCATCAATGTATTTTTGATCTAATGCTAAATAAAATTGTGTTTCTAATTCATATAATGAGCCTCTTGAAATATGAAGAAAGTGTATTGTCTCTTTTGATGTTTGACGCCCACAAACTTCTGCTATATTTGAAGGAATTGAGATTGCCGCTCTTCTCATCTGATTTGTCAATCCAAATAATTCTTCCTTTGGAAACAGTTTAGAAGAATCATACAATAAATTCACTAACTTTCTTGCTTCAACCCAAACCTCCAATTTACTGTATTCCATTTTAGTTGTTCGCTAATAGTTGTTGGTTGATGGCACTTTGAGTTCAAATCTATCAACCAAAAACCAACAACCATCAACCAAATTAATCTGCTATATTAGGGTTTAACCATTTCATTGCGTAATCAAGCGGTACATTTCGGCGTTTGGCGTAATCTGTAACCTGATCTTCTTTTATTTTTCCGAGTCCGAAATAGCGGCTTTTTGGGTTTCCGAAATAGTATCCTGAAACCGATGAAGCCGGCCACATCGCCATGCTTTCTGTTAATTTTACTCCTATTTGTTTTTCAACATCTAAAAGCTTCCAGATTGTTGGTTTTTCCAAGTGATCTGGACAAGCCGGATAACCTGGAGCCGGACGAATTCCTTTATAAGTTTCTTTGATCAATTCTTCGTTGGTTAAAGATTCCTCTGAATCGTAACCCCAGAAATCTTTACGAACTCTCTCGTGAAGATATTCGGCGAAAGCCTCAGCAAAACGATCCGCAAGCGCTTTCACCATAATTGAATTATAGTCGTCTAAATTCTTTTCATATTCAGCAGCCCATTCATCTACACCAAAACCGGTTGTTACACAGAAAGCTCCCATATAATCTTCGATTCCACTGTCTTTTGGCAGAATAAAATCGGCTAAAGCAATGTTTGGAGCACCTTTTGTTTTTTGCGATTGCTGACGAAGCGTTAAGAATTTCTCTAATACTTTTCCGTTTTCATCACGCAATTCGATATCGTCATCATCCACTTGATTTGCAGGGAAAATTCCGTAAATACCTTTTGCTTTTAATTTTTTCTCTGCTAAAATCACTTTCAGCATTGCCTGAGCGTCATTAAAAACAGAAGTCGCTTCTTTACCCACAACCTCATCCGTTAAAATTGCCGGATATTTTCCGTACAATTCCCAAGTCTGGAAAAATGGTGTCCAGTCGATATACGGAACCAAAACATCCAATTCTACTTCAATCGTTTGTGCGCCGATTACTTTTGGTTTAACTGGAGTATATTCACTCCAATCCAATGGCAATTTGTTTTTACGGGCATCTTCAATTGTTAGGAAATTTTTATCTCTCGAACGGTTTAAGAATGTTTCTCTAAACGAATCGTATTCTGCACGAATATCTGCCGCATATATTTTTCTATTATGATCCAACAGATTTCCGGCAACCGTCACCGCTCTCGAAGCATCGTTTACGTGAATTACCGTTTCTCTGTACTGAGGTGCAATTTTCACAGCTGTATGCGCGCGCGAAGTGGTTGCTCCACCAATCATAATTGGGATTTTAATATCCTGCTTGTCTAATTCTTTAGCCAAATAAACCATTTCGTCTAGCGAAGGCGTGATTAGTCCGCTTAGACCGATAATATCCACTTCGTGCTCAATTGCCGCTGCAATAATTTTTTCTGGTGCAACCATTACACCAAGATCCACAATCTCATAATTATTACAAGCCAAAACAACCGAAACGATGTTTTTTCCAATATCATGAACGTCGCCTTTTACGGTTGCCATCAAGATTTTTCCGTTGCCTTGTTTGTCTCCGGCTTGTTTGCTGGCTTCAATAAAAGGCAATAAATAAGCCACAGCCTTTTTCATTACACGAGCCGATTTTACAACCTGTGGCAAGAACATTTTTCCGCTTCCGAATAAGTCTCCAACTACATTCATTCCGGCCATTAAGTTGATCTCAATAACTTCAATTGGTTTTGTTGCTGCTAAACGAGCTTCTTCAACATCTTCTTCAATAAAAGCATCAATTCCTTTTACCAATGAATGTGTAATACGTTCCTGAACAGTTCCAAAACGCCATTCTTGAACCGTTTTTTCATCGCTTTTTGCTTCACCTTTTACGCTTTCAGCAAAATCTAAAAGTCTTTCGGTAGCATCGTCGCGTCTGTCTAGAATTACGTCTTCAACGTATTCTAATAAATCTTTCGGAATATCATCGTAAATCGTAAGCATTTCCGGGTTTACGATTCCCATCGTCATTCCGTTTTTAATCGCGTGGTATAAAAACACCGAGTGCATTGCTTCACGAACCGTATCGTTTCCTCTAAAAGAGAACGAAACGTTACTCACTCCACCACTGATATGTGCATGGGGAAGATTTTCACGAACCCATTTTGTACCTCTAAAAAAGTCCAAAGCGTTCAATCTATGTTCTTCCATTCCCGTTGCAACTGGGAAAATATTCAAATCGAAAATAATATCCTGAGGAGGGAATCCTACTTTGTTCACCAAAATATCATACGAACGCGCACAAATTTCCACACGACGATCGTAATTATCGGCCTGACCAACTTCGTCAAAAGCCATTACAATAGCAGCTGCACCATAACGTTTGATTAATTTAGCGTGGTGAATAAATGCTTCTTCTCCTTCTTTTAACGAAATCGAGTTTACGACGCTTTTTCCTTGTACTACTTTTAGACCTGCTTCGATAATTTCCCATTTCGAACTGTCAATCATAATCGGCACTCTCGAAATGTCTGGTTCTGCAGCAATTAAATTCAAAAATTTAGTCATTGCCGTAACACCATCAAGCATTCCTTCATCCATATTAATATCGATGATCTGTGCTCCTCCTTCTACCTGCTGCCTTGCAATATCAAGTGCCTCGTCATATTTCTCTTCCTTGATTAATCTTAGGAATTTTCTTGAACCTGTTACATTTGTACGCTCTCCAACGTTCACGAAAACACTTTCCGGCGTAATAATTAACGGTTCTAATCCCGATAATACAAGGTCTCTTCTTTTTTCTGTCATTTCTTTTTAAAGTTACTGAGATTCTAAGATGCTTAGATTCTGAGTTTTTTTATTCTATATTTTTTAGGTTTTTAAACCTGTAATCTTTTTAATAATTTGGGCGTGTCCCTCCGGGCCGGGCTATCCGTTACAAGTCCTCGCACTTCCTTCGTCAGGCTGTGGGCTTTTCACTTCTATCCCTCACGCAAACTCGGTTTCATAAGACGTTTATGTTTACCGAATTTTTCAATTTTATATTATATTTTTCGTTCCTGTTGAACTTTTGTTTTATCAAAACCTACTAAATTTGAAATTGCTCTAAAAGTTGCCATTTCAAAACTTTTCCTATGCGAATCAACTACATGATGAGAACCTCCAACAATTCTAAATTTGAAAGATTTTTTACTATCGTAAACTATAGTTTTTATCGTTGTAACAATTACATCTAAATATTCTATTGGAATTTCATCATCTGCAACTTCCCAACTAAATGTTTTAGCTCCACCCCAATTTCTCTTATTTTCTACAATAATTTTCACTTCACCATATTTGCAATATCCAGAACTTTGTTGCTTTATTTTCCCTTCGCAATAATAAGATTCCTCAGAAAACTCAAAATCCGCAAAAGCTTGAATTAATTCTTCGTATGAAGAATCTAGAACAACTTTATGTAGCAGAAATTCCATACTTAATTTTATAAAAATTATTTTTAAAATTTACCAAATCATTACGATAAAACCGGCGCCACTCTCGGCTTATAATCCTTCGCAACCTCAGCCATTAATCGAATATGATCTGGAGTTGTTCCGCAACAACCTCCTATGATATTAATTAAATTGTCTTCTAAATATTCTTTAATGAATGCTTGAGTTTGTTCTGGTGTTTCATCGTACTGTCCGAAAGCATTTGGCAATCCTGCGTTTGGATGTGCCGAAACATTAAAGCTCGTATTATGTGCTAATGTTTTCAAATACGGTTTCAACAAATCGGCTCCAAGAGCGCAATTGAATCCTACACTTAATAAAGGAATATGCGAAACTGAAATCAAAAATGCTTCAACAGTTTGTCCAGAAAGTGTTCTTCCAGATGCATCCGTAATTGTTCCTGAAACCATGATTGGAATATCAAGATTACGTTCTTCTTTTACTTCTTCGATTGCAAAAAGTGCTGCTTTTGCATTTAAAGTATCGAAAATCGTTTCTACCAAAAGTAAATCGCAACCTCCGTCCATTAACGCTTCTACTTGTTCTTTGTAAGCAATTCGTAAATCATCAAAAGTAACAGCTCTGTAACCTGGATCGTTTACATCTGGCGACATACTTGCCGTTCTGTTTGTCGGCCCGATTGAACCCGCTACGAAACGTGGTTTTTCCGGATTTTTTGCGGTAAACTCATCGGCAACCTCGCGTGCAAGTTTTGCCGATTCGTAGTTTAACTCGTAAACCAAATCTTCCATATAATAATCAGCCATACCGATTGTCGTTCCTGAGAAGGTATTGGTTTCTACGATGTCAGCACCTGCTTCAAAATAAGCGGCATGTACATCGCGAATTGCTTGTGGTTGTGTTAGGGATAGTAAATCGTTGTTTCCTTTTAATGGATGCGGAAAATCTTTGAAACGCTCTCCTCTGAAATCTTCCTCAGAGAAATTATAGCGCTGCAACATTGTTCCCATTGCTCCATCAAGGATTAGGATATTTTTTTTTATTGCTTCTTGAATTGTAATTGCCATATTGTTTTGCCGCAAAGACGCTAAGGCGCCAAGCTTTTTTTATTTTTAATTTTGAAAGCTTTATTTAAACCCGACAGGTTTTTAAAACCTGTCGGGTTTAACCTTCGAATATTTTTTTCACTTTAATTCCAAAAACTCACTATTGCTGTCTCATTAGCCCCGATTGAAGTGGAAATCCTTTTGCCTTTTTTTTAGAAAAGCAAAAGATTACAACGAAAAGCGGGAACTATTGACTGCAAAAATGCACCAATGATTCGCTCCTGATACAGCATCTGTTTCAGTAAATATTATATGTTATCGAGAAAAGTTTTGAGAAATACGAGTATGTATTTGTGTTATCTATCTTTAATACTTGAAAATTAGTAAAAAGTAGAATTTAGCACCTTCTTTATGGTAAAGGGTTGCTAAGGTTTCATCGGGTCTATCCCTCCGCCTTTCGTGATAACTGACAATAATTTTAAGAACAGTGCAAAGGTATGAAATGGCAATTCGATTTGCAAATGTTTTTTTTAAGGTGCTGAGGGACTAAGATGCTAAGGTTCTAAGTTTATAACTTAGTGTTTAGGCTTTTGTTTGGTTCCTCTAAAATTGATAATTGTAATGCTATCCGATTCTTTGTCAATACTGTAAACCAAATAATTGTTTTTATCTACAATTGCTTTATACAGTGACTTATTTTTTTCGGATTTCGGGAATTGTTCTGGATTGAGATTGATTTGATTTATTACTTGTTGAATTTTATTTTCTAAGTTTAAAATCTCCTTTTTTGTCCATTTTGCTTCAAGATAATCAACAACTTTATTAAATCCTTTTACAGCTTGTTTGGTCCATATAAATTTTAATGCCATTTAGAAAATCTTTTCATAACATCTTCGTGACTTACAACTTCTCCCTTTTCAGCTTGGTCGAGTCCAATTTGAATTTCGGCTTTTTCTGATTCTGATAATTCATCAAACCAATCATTTTGATTTGCTTTCAAAACCAATTCGAGTTTTTCTAAAACACGCTCATCTTCTACCTTTACCAACTCTTGAATAAATTGATATTTTCTAGCCTCTAGATTCATGATTACTAAAATTTATAATTACAAAGATACGGTTTTTTAAGGTTCTGAGATGCTAAGATGCTAAGGGACTAAGCTAAAAAAAGCCCAAACTTAAAGTTTGAGCTTTCTATATAAAAATCTTAGAGTCTTAGTATCTCAGAATCTTAGCAACTTAAACTATCGCCTTCACAACCGCTTTTGGCGCTTCTTTACGAGTTCCGTCGAAACCATCTACACCAGAAACTGTTGTATATTTCAATACATATTTTTTACCTGGGTTGATGATTGAATACGCAGCCTGACACATTAAAGTTGCTTCGTGGAAACCGCAAAGGATCAACTTTAATTTTCCTGGATATGTGTTTACGTCTCCAATAGCGAAGATTCCCGGAATATTTGTCTGGTAATCTAATGCATTGTTTACTTTAATAGCATTTTTCTCGATTTCTAATCCCCAGTCTCCAATTGGACCTAATTTTGGTGTTAATCCGAAAAGTGGAATGAAATAGTCACATTCGATTTTACGGTGTGCGCCGTTTTCTTCGATATCTAATGATTCAACATGCTCAGCACCGTTGATTCCAACTACTTCTGCTGGAGTGATTAATTTGATTTTTCCAGCTGATTTTAATTCCTGTACTTTTTCTACTGAATCTAAAGCTCCTCTGAATTCGTTTCTTCTGTGGATTAAAGTCACTTCTGAAGCTACGTTTGCTAAGAAAATTGACCAGTCTAATGCTGAATCTCCTCCTCCTGCAATAACAACTCTTTTGTCTCTGAATTTCTCAGGATTTTTGATGAAGTATTTCACTCCTTTATCTTCATAAAACTCGATATCTTCAATAAGTGGTTTACGAGGCTCAAAACTTCCTAAACCTCCAGCGATTGCGATAACCGGTGCGTGGAATTTAGTTCCTTTGTTTGAGGTTACAATGAAAGTTCCGTCTTCTTGCTTTTCAACTGTTTCAGCACGTTCTCCTAAAGTAAATCCTGGCTCAAATTGTTTGATTTGCTCCATTAATCCGTCAACTAAATCTCCGGCTAGAACTTCTGGGAATCCAGGAATATCATAGATTGGTTTTTTTGGATATAACTCTGATAGTTGTCCTCCTGGTTGTGGAAGCGCATCTAAAATGTGGCATTTTAATTTTAACAATCCTGCCTCAAATACGGCAAATAAACCTGTTGGGCCTGCTCCAATTATAAGTATATCTGTTTTAATCATTATGTTGTTGTTTATAATCATTCTTAATAACGCAAAGAAACGAATAAATCCTTGTACTTTCAATGATTTTTATCATTAATTTCTTTCCGAAACCTTTTTACTCTTTATTTTTTAATGAAGAGGTAATCTCGTTCATTCTTTTAACCTTTTCTTCAAAATTGCCTTTAAGTGTTTTTCGGTATTCATTCAGGTTCTCAACCATTTGATTGATATCTTCTGGAATCACTTCTTCGAAAAACTCACGCAATCTCTTTGCTGTTGTTGGTGATTTTCCGTTGGTTGAAATGGCAATTTTGACATTTCCTTTTGTTACGATTCCACCTAAATAATAATCACATAAATCTGGTGTATCGGCGATATTACAAATCAAATAGCGTTTTCTCGCTAAATCGTAAACCTTTTTATTTACTTTCAAATCGTCTGTACAGGCAATTACCATGTGACGCTTTTTGAGCATTTTCTTTTTAAACTTCGATCTTGTTAATGTTATCGAAGGATGTTTTTCGGCCAAAATTTTTATTTCTAAATGAAATTCTTTTGCCACTACCTCAACATTCGCATTCGGACTTGACTTGAGCAAGAAAGAAAGCTTTTCCAGACCTACATTTCCACCGCCTACAATTAATACATTTAAATTGTGAAGCTTTAGAAATATTGGATATAATTCGTTTTGTTCCATTTTAATTTAATTTCATCTAAACAAAATTATACCTTTTTGCTCTTAAATCTACCTTTTAAAAATTAAGAGCTTTTCTTAATTTTCTCCTTACCATTAAGTTATTAAGGAAGATTAAGCATCGCTTTATTAACTTCATGCTCTTAATGGTAAAATTATAACGAATAGAATTCGATGATTTATATTTTATCTTGCGATTTCTTTTGATAGAAATTCTTCGTAAAAGCCTTTTAATTTGTTGCTTTCTCGGACAACTTCGCCTAAAACAATAATCGCTGGTGAACCTAATTCTTTTTGTTTTACAACTTCTAAAATCGAATCTACAGTTCCAACTCCCACTTTTTCTTCTGTCGTTGTTCCGTTTTGGATGATTGCAACGGGTAAATTTCCTTTATCTTCTTTCTGAAACAAATCAATAATTTGAGGCAATTTGTGCATTCCCATCAAAATTACAACAGTAGCTGATGATTGTGCTGCTAGAGCTACATCTGCAGATAATTTTCTATCAGATGTTGTTCCCGTAATTGCCCAAAAGCTTTCTGAAACTCCTCTTTTTGTTATCGAAATTCCCTGACTTGCAGGCACCGCAACTACTGATGAAATTCCTGGAACTACGATTGTTTCTATTCCGAAACTTTCTGCAAAATCAACTTCTTCACCGCCTCTTCCAAAAATAAATGGGTCTCCACCTTTTAATCTTACTACATTTCCGTAAGTCAAAGCATTATCTACAATCAACTGATTGATTTGATCTTGCGTGTAAGCATGATTTCCGATTCTTTTTCCAACAAAAATTCGGATGGCATTTTTTGGCGCATAGTCCAGAATTTCTTCGTTGGCCAAAGCGTCGTATAAAACCACATTTGCTTCAGCCAATGCTTTTACAGCTTTCAGCGTCAGTAAATCAGGATCACCTGGACCTGCACCGACTAAAGTTATTTTGGGTTTTATATTATGCATTTGCTAATTCCTGTGCTCTGAAAGTTTCGATTTTATCAAAGAAAACTGTTGCTTGTGCAATGTAATCTTTAGCGAAAGCTTCAGATGGTTCATTTTTATTGATTTGGTAAACCAAGTCTTTAAAAGTTGAATTCAATTTAATTTTACTAGTTTCGATGAAAACAGTATCAAACAAATCAACTATACCTGCGTGGTGATTTGTTTTTTGGTTTTCTGCCAATAACAATGCTTTTGCACCATTTACAAATCCAGCGTAAGCATGATAAATCGCATCTGACCATTTTTTCTCGTCGAAAGATTCCTGAGCCAAAATCAGTTTCTCTTTAGCTTCAAACAATAATGTTGCGACTAAATCGATCACAACTCCAGCACATTCTCCAACTCCAACTGCTTTTACGTAATTGTCTGCGTTACCCCAATCCACGAAATCAGCTTCTGTTAAATTGGTTACATCTGCGAAAGGTTTTAAGATTTCGTAGAAATACTTTTCTCCTTTTGTATCATAATAATCAAGGAATTTTTGTCCGCTTCCGTTAGCATCAAAATCATTTAAAATGGTACGCAAAGCATCCGGACCTCTACGGCTTGGCACTTTGATTACTTTATCAGCAAAACGTCCTGCTCCGTTTCCTAATCTTCCTCCACCCAATAAAACTTGTAAAGCCGGAGCTACTAATTTTCCTGAGTTGATAGACATTCCCTGGAATCCAATTGCAGACATATTGTGTTGTCCGCAAGCATTCATACAACCTGAAATTTTAATTTCGATTTCGCGGTTGTTTAAATACTGAGGATATTCGGCGCTTAAAACTCTTTCTAATTCTTCTGCAATACCGGTACTACTTGCAATCCCCAAGTTGCAAGTATCAGTACCCGGACATGCCGTAATATCTCCAACTGAATTATATCCTAATTGAACAAAGTCAAGTTTGGCTAATTCTTGATAAAAGAAAGGAAGGTTCTCTTCTTTTATGTGACGTATTACAATATTTTGACGCAATGAAAAACGTAATTCATTTGCTCCGTAATTCTTGATCAAATCGGCTAATAATCGTGCTTTATCAGTATAAAAATCTCCTAATAAAACTTTGATTCCGATAGCATAATAACCGTCTTGTTTCTGTTTGATTACATTCGATTTTTTCCACGCTTCATACGCTTCTGTATCTTCGATTGTAACTTGCGGAACTTCTAATAATGGTTCTGTAATTGGACCATCAAAAGCGGTTGTATCAATTTCGTATGTTTCAAAAGCGATGGCTTTTTTCTCTTTTTCAACCAAATCAAGAAAAACATCTTTCCCCATTTCTTTGATTAAGAATTTCATACGCGCTTTCATTCTTTTTGCACGTTCTCCGTATCTATCGAAAATACGAATGATTCCTTCTGCTGTTGGAATGATTTCGTTTACCGGAACAAATTCCGAAAGCAATTCAGCGTGCGCTGGCTGAGATCCTAAACCTCCTCCAAACATGATTTTGAAACCTTTTTGTCCGTCTTTAATTTTCGGAATAAATCCTAAATCGTGTAAATAACTCAAAGCCGTATCTTCATCTGAAGATGAGAACGAAATTTTGAATTTACGTCCCATTTCCTGACAAATTGGGTTTCTTAACAAATATTGAAAAAGTCCGTGTGCATAAGGCGAAACATCAAATGGTTCGTTTACGTCAACTCCGGCCAATTCGCTTCCTGTAATATTTCTTACTGTGTTTCCACAAGCTTCACGAAGCGTGATATCGTCTTTAGCCAAATCTGCCCAAAGTTCTGGCGTTCTGTCTAAACTCACATAGTGAATTTGGATATCCTGACGTGTTGTAATATGCAAACGTCCTGTAGAATATTTGTCTGAAACTTGTGTGATACGCACCAATTGCTCACTGGTTACTTTTCCATAAGGCAATTTGATACGAATCATCTGAACGCCTTCCTGACGCTGACCGTAGATTCCACGTGCTAAACGAAGGCTACGAAAACGCTCATCATCAATTTTTCCTCCACGGAATAAGTGAATCTTTTTTTCTAATTCGATAATCTCCTTCTGAACTACCGGATTTTCTATTTCTGTTCTAAAACTTTCCATTTTTCTTTAGTTGTTGGTTGTCAGTTGTTGGTTGTTGGTTTTGCTGGTAGAATAACTATCAACCAAAAACCATCAACTATCAACTAGCGAATGAATCCTACTCCTGCTGTTGTGTTTGTTGCTGTATCAATTAAGATGAAAGCTCCGTTTGATTTGTTTTCGTTGTATGAATCAAAATATAACGGCTTGCTTAATTTGATCGTTACTTCTCCAATTTCGTTAATTGCCAATTGTGAAGCTTCTGTCGTTCCAGAGTAATCTGTTGCAATTGTATTTTTGATGCTTTCTACTTTTGCTAAAACTCTGTTGGTATTGTGTTGTACCAAATATTTAGTTCCTGCAACCAGTTTTTTACTGTCCATCCAGCAAACTGTTGTGGTAATATCTTTTTCAATTTTTGGAAGTTCGCTTGATTTTACAATCATATCACCTCTCGTTACATTGATATCATTTTCTAATTCGATTGTAATTGAAGAACCTGCTGTCGCTTCATCAAATGTTTTATCGAAAAAGTGAATTTTAGATACTTTTGATTCTGTTAAAGAAGGAAGAACCGTTACGGCATCTCCAACTTTAATAGAGTTTCCGTATAATTTTCCTGCGTAACCTCTAAAATCGTGGTATTCTTCAGTTTTTGGACGAATAACTGTCTGAACTGGAAAACGTGCTTTTCCTGCTTCGTAAACATCATGAGAATGCAATCCTTCTAAATGTTCTAAAACAGTTTGTCCTTCGTACCAAGGCATGTTCTCCGATTTGTCCACAACGTTTCCACCATTGATTGCACTTAACGGAATATAACTTACATTTTGCTCTTTGAAAGTACTTTTTGCATTTAAAGCTTCGAAATCAGCTTTGATTTTATTGAAAACTTCTTCTGAGTAATCTACTAGATCCATTTTGTTGATGGCAACGATTACTTCTTTTACTCTCAATAAATTATTGATGAAAAAGTGACGGTAAGTCTGCTCAATAACGCCTTTTCTAGCATCAATCAAAATAATAGAAACCTGAGAAGTCGAAGCTCCCGTAACCATGTTTCTTGTATATTCTACGTGCCCTGGAGTATCGGCGATAATATAACTTTTCTTTGCAGTCGAAAAATAAATATGCGCAACGTCAATCGTGATTCCTTGCTCTCTTTCTGCTACTAATCCGTCAGTTGCCAAAGAAAAATCAAGATAATCGTATCCTTTTTGTCTACTGCTTTTTTCGATTGCTTCTATTTTATCAGTTGTCAATGATTTTGTATCATACAATAATCTTCCGATCAAAGTACTTTTTCCGTCATCTACACTTCCTGCTGTTGCTATTTTTAAAACGTCCATTCTTTTTTATGTTGTTGGTTGTTGGTTTATGGTTGTTGGTTTTTCTAAAACATCAACTAAAACCATCAAAATATTTAATCTGCTTTTTTATGTTATTGTTGTAATTATTGAAGTTTTCAGCTATCAACTAAAAACTATCAACCAACAACTTAAAAGTATCCTTGTTGTTTTCTTTTCTCCATCGCCGCCTCAGAACGTTTGTCATCAATTCTGGCTCCTCTTTCAGAAATGGTTGATGATCTGATTTCTCCAACTACTTCTTCGATTGTTGCTGCGTAAGATTCAACTGCTGCTGTACAGCTCATATCTCCAACGGTTCTGAAGCGAACAATTCTTTCTTCGATTTGTTCGTCTTCTTCTTGGTACACAAAAGGAGAATGCGACCAGATTAAACCGTCTCTCAAAAAAACTTTTCTTTTATGTGAGAAATAGATTGACGGGATCTCGATTTTTTCTTTCTCGATATAACTCCAAACATCTAATTCTGTCCAGTTTGAAATTGGGAAAACACGAACGTTTTGACCATTTTCAATTTTTCCATTCAAAATATCAAACAACTCAGGTCTTTGATTTTTTTCGTCCCATTGTCCGAAATCATCACGAACAGAGAAAATACGTTCTTTAGCTCTTGCTTTTTCTTCATCACGACGCGCACCACCAATACAAGCATCAAACTTAAATTCTTCAATTGCATCTAAAAGTGTTGTAGTCTGTAAGCTGTTTCTACTAGAATATTTTCCAGTTTCTTCAACTACTTTTCCTTCATCAATAGCATCCTGAACATTACGAACGATCAACTCTAAACCTAATTCTTCTACCAATTTATCTCTGAAAGCGATTGTCTCAGGAAAATTGTGTCCCGTATCAACGTGTAAAAGAGGAAACGGAATCTTAGCAGGAAAAAATGCTTTTTGCGCCAAACGCACTAATGTGATAGAATCTTTTCCTCCTGAGAAAAGTAAAACCGGTTTGTCAAACTGTGAAATTACTTCTCTGAAAATGTATATCGCTTCACTCTCTAAAGCGTTTGTTTTTAATACTGAACTCATTGTTTTTTTGTTTGATATTTTGTTGTGAAAATTTTGTTTCAGGTTTAAAGTTTCAAGTTGCCTGATCTAAAAATCTCCACTCTTTATTCTATAATCTATTTTCTATTCTCTAAAAAAGTCTTGCCTCTTTCTTCTTGCTTCTAAAAAGTCTACTCTTTCTTAGCGCTATGCAACCCACACTCTTTATGGCTTGATTCCCACCACCATCTTCCGGCTCTGATGTCTTCTCCAGGGAAAATCGCTCTTGTGCAAGGCGCGCATCCAATACTTACGAAACCTTGTTTGTGTAAAGCATTTTGCGGAACATTATTTTCTGACAAATACGTTTCAACTTCTTCTAAAGTCCATTTTAGTAACGGATTGAATTTTATGATTTCGAAACCTCCATCATATTCAAACAAACTTAAATCTTGCCTGTTTTCTGATTGTTCGGCTCTTAAACCTGTAATCCAAACTGAGTTTCCTGCCAAAGCTTTTCTCAACGGAACCACTTTTCGAATAAAACAGCATTCTTTTCTATTTTCAACCGAATCATAAAAGCTGTTTGGTCCTTTTTCCTGTAACAGTTTTTCTACTGATGCCGCTTCTGGAAAATAAACCTCGATTGGTCTTTTGTATTTTTTTAATGTTTTATGAAAAACATCATACGTTTCCTGAAATAATCTCCCTGTGTCTAAAGTAAACACCTTAATATCAGTATTACTTTTTGCAATAAAATCGGTAATTACCTGATCTTCCTGCCCAAAAGAAGTCGAAAAAATCACTTTTCCCGGAAATTCTTTTGCTAAAAAAACTAAGGTTTCGTCAAGCGAAAAAGCTGCAGTTTTCTCTAATAATTCTTGTACAATAATCGCACTCATAAATCTCTCCTTTCTAAAATTATCTTTTACAATAATTTAGATAATGTTTTTAAACTCAATATTATAATTAGAATCCCAACAGCAATCATCATTGGTTTTCTTTTAATTCTAGTTACTAAAAATGCTGCAATTGGCGCTGCGATAACCCCTCCAGCAATTAATCCGATAATGACCTGCCAACCGTGAATACCTCCAAAAAGCATGAATGTAATTCCACTTGCAAATGAAATTGCAAACTCAGCAGCATTAACAGAACCAATTGTATATTTCGGGTTTCTTCCTCTTCCTAATAATGTTGAAGTTACGATTGGCCCCCAGCCTCCACCACCTACTGAATCCATAAAACCACCAAAAACAGCTAAAACACCTAATTTTTTAGTTTTCTTTTTTTCAACATTTTTCTTCAACGCTTTTTTGATAATAATCGAAGCCAAAACAATCATGTAAACTGCAATAAAAGGCTTAATAACATCACCGTCAATTACATCAGACAATAAATAAGCTCCTGTAATAGAACCTAAAACTCCCGGAATTAATAAATGCTTTACCAATTTTTTATTGATGTTTCCAAAACGATGATGAGAAAGCGCCGACGCTCCCGTTGTAAACATTTCTGAAACGTGAACAGCTGTACTGCTCACAACTGGCGGAACTCCATACGCTAATAAAAAAGACGTTGAAGTGGCTCCATACCCCATTCCTAAAGCACCATCTACTAATTGAGCAAAAACACCAATTAAGAAGAATGCTAAAAGATTTTCATCAAATCCTTGAACAAAACCATTCCACGAAAATTCAGCGTGATGATTATAAATTAGTGTAGCTACTAAACCTAACAACAAAAGTACAGGTATCACAACCCATAAATTTTCCTTTGACAAAGCATTAGACTTTACCGTTGTGTTGTTTAACTTAAGTTCATTTTCCATGTTTTAAGAATTTGTTTTTGCTCTTAAAAATCCATTACCCTATCGGCTTAGTAGATTACTTTGCAAATGTACTACATATTTTGAAATATCAAAACAATATATTTACTTTTTTACAATAGCTATTCTACTCTAAACCAACATAAAAGACATTTAAAGAACGATTAGTAAATTAATTTAACAAATTATGCACTGCTCCTTAAAATCTTAACAGCACAGCCTAATTTTGTGATTTGTAAAAATACACATTTAATCTCTACCAAATCTATAGGATAATTGTAAAAATGTTATTATTTTAGCGCCAAATTTTTTTTATGGATTTTCAGATTGGTCTTGTCATTGCAGGTTTAGTAGTTGGGTTTATTGTTGGGTTAACTGGTGTAGGAGGCGGTTCTTTGATGACGCCAATTTTATTATACTTTAATATTCCGCCAACAACTGCAGTAGGAACCGATTTATTATATGCTGCATTTACTAAAGCTGGAGGTGTATTTGTGCACAACAAAAAAGGAAACATCAACTGGAAAATTACGGGCTGGCTTACTCTTGGTAGTGTACCCGCTTCTTTATTGACTTTATGGATTTTAAACAGCATCAAAACTGATATTGAAACCATCAATAGCGTTATTAAATACAGTTTAGGCTGGGCATTATTATTTACTTCTGTTGCTATTATATTCAAAAAAAGGCTTTTGAAATTTTCTCAGAAACATGCTGGTGATAAATTCCACAGCGAAAGCACTACTCAAAATATGCTGACTATTGGAATTGGAGTTTTATTGGGAGCTACCGTAACATTGACTTCTATCGGAGCTGGAGCTTTAGGAACTGTAACTTTATTTTTCCTTTATCCATTACTGCCAACACCAAGATTAGTGGGAACTGAAATTGCCCATGCTGTTCCTTTAACTTTAGTTGCTGGAATCGGACATGCTTCGATGGGAAATTTAGACATTGGCTTATTAGGACAATTGTTAATGGGATCACTTCCTGGAATATATTGTGGAAGTATGTTAAGCGGAAAAGTGCCCGATCAGTTTCTTAGAAATGCGATTGCAGTAATGCTTTTCCTAGCTGGATACAAATTGATATTTTAGTATTGAAAACATATAAAAAACAGAAAGACCAATTCATTATTTTTTGAATTGGTCTTTTTTATTTGATTTAAAGCATTTCTAAAACGCAATATCTGCCAAAGAATTGCTTTCTAATATTTTAAGTGTATTATCTCTAACCTCTGTCATTAAACGTCTTGCAGCACAAGTAGATTCATCATCGCAATCATCACATCTTTCGTAGAAATTATGACTGGCGCAAGGCAATAATGCAATTGGCCCTTCAAGAATACGGTAAACTTTTGCCATACTAATATCTTTCGGGTCTTTTATTAAGTAATAACCGCCACCTTTTCCTTTTTTAGCACCAAGGAAACCCGAATTTCTTAACAGCAGTAAAATACTTTCTAAAAATTTTATCGAAATGTGTTCGCTTTTCGCAATTTCGGCAATCTGTACTGGTTCATTATTTTCGCGTCTTGCTAAATAAGTCAAAGCTTTGATTCCGTATTTTGTCTTTTTTGAAAGCATGTTTATGTTTTAGATTACAGGTTTTCAAGAGTTAATTGATTGCTGCAAATTATTAAACAACAAAAATATGCTTTTTGTTCGAACTATCACAAAAGAATAAAGTTAAATTCTACTAATTCTATCAGATTACTTCGTTAATTACTTTTCATTCAAGCAAAAATAGGCTTTTTATGAAATCACAAATCAAAAAAGACGATTTTCAATAGTAAAACATTACTATCAAAAATCGCCTTATTAAATCGAAAATTGAAATATATAATTAAGCTAATGCTTGTTTCAAATCTGCAATTACATCTTCAACAGTTTCCAAACCTACAGAAACACGTACTAAACCTTGCGTGATTCCCACTGCCAATTGATCTTCTTCAGATAATTTGCTGTGCGTTGTAGATGCTGGATGCGTAACAATGGTTCTTGTATCTCCAATATTAGCTGACAATGAACAAAGTTGAATTGCGTTCAAGAATTTTCTTCCTGCTTCGATTCCGCCTTTAATTTCAAATGCGATGATGTTTCCACCAGCTTTCATTTGCTTTTTAGCAATTTCGTATTGCGGATGCGATTTCAAAAACGGATATTTTACGCTGTTTACGTTTGGATGGCTTTCTAAAAATTCAGCAACTTTTAATGCATTTTCGCAATGTCTGTCTACACGAACCGCTAAAGTTTCTAAACTTTTTGAAAGAACCCAAGCATTAAATGGCGACAAAGCTGGTCCTGTATTTCTTGAAAACAAATAAATCTGTCTGATCAAATCTGCATTTCCAACAGTAACTCCACCTAAAACTCTACCTTGTCCGTCGATTAATTTAGTTGCTGAATGAATCACCAAATGCGCTCCAAATTTAATTGGCTGCTGTAAATATGGCGTTGCAAAACAGTTATCGATGATCAAAATCAGATTGTGTTTTTTAGCAATATTTCCTAACAATTCTAAGTCGATTACATCAACTCCAGGATTTGTTGGAGATTCGGCGTATAAAATTTTTGTGTTTGGTTTAATGAAACTCTCGATTGTCTCAGGCTTATTGATTTCGAAATAAGAAGTTTCGATATTCCATTTTGGAAAATAAGTCATAAACAAAGCGTGAGTAGAACCAAAAACACTGCTCGCAGAAACAATATGATCTCCAGAGTTTAACAAAGCGGCAAAAGTAGAATATACTGCTGCCATTCCAGTTGCGAAAGCATAACCAGAATCAGCCCCCTCCATTTTGCAGATCTTGTCTACAAACTCTGATGTGTTTGGATTGCTAAAACGGCTGTAAATATTTCTTTCTTTTTCTTCGGTAAAAGAAGCTCTCATATCTTCAGCATCTTCAAAAACGAAGCTTGATGAAAGGTACAAAGGCACCGAGTGTTCTAAATATTGCGATCTATCTAATTGTGTTCTGATGGCTTGTGTTTCAAAACCAAATTCTTCTGTATTCATTGTGTTGTTTTGTTTTTTTGTTTCAGGTTTCAAGTTTCAAGTTGTTACTGAACTTAAAATTCAAACCATTTAGAGAAATTATCTAATTCTCTAATTAACTCATTTTCTAATTTTACAAAGCTTCGTTATTCAAGACAACTTTGTAGCTAATTGTTGCAGTCGGTTCAACCGTTTTGGCTACTGAACAATATTTCTCAAAAGAAAGCTGCGCTGCTTTTTTTGCTTTTTCCGGGTTGATTTCTCCTTCTAAATAGAAAACCACATCGATTTCTTTAAAAGGTTTTGCTTCTTCGATTTGAACTCTCGTTCCTTCAACCTCAGCATTAAAAGAAGTGATTTCCTGACGCTGTTTTTTTAAGATTGAAATCATATCAATTGCACTACATCCTGCAACACCCATTAATACTAATTCCATTGGACTTGCACCTAAATCGCTTCCGCCAAACTCGGCTCTGCTGTCAACGTCAACTACGTGTCCGCGTTCATTTTTTACTTTGAAATGAAATGCGTCATTTACTCTGTTTAAAGTTACTTTCATTGTGTTGTTATTTTTTTGTTTCTTAATTCAATTTTCGCAATCTTGTCATTTCGACTGAAAGGAGAAATCGCACTAGTTTGTCGACAAAGATTGAAGCTTTTCTTTACGGAGTTTCGCGTGCGATTTCTCCTTCGTCGAAATGACAAACTAGGCTTATATATCTAAAATCTACAGTCTAAAATCTGCAATCTAAAATCGTTTACCCTTTATCAGACAATCTCAAAATATCTCCGAAAACTCCTCTCGCCGTTACTGCAGAACCTGCACCAGCTCCTTGAATAACGATTGGACGATCTCCGTAAGATTCTGTATAAATTTCGAAGAAAGAATCAGAACCTTTTAATCCTCCTAATGCAGTATCTTTGGGCACTGAAACCAATTTAACTTCTAGATTTCCTTTATCATTTTGCAAATCTCCAGACAATTCACCAATATATCTCAAAACGTGATTTGGCTGTTGATCTGCTTTTATTTTCTCGTAAATTGGGTCGAATTCTTTTAATTTCGTTAAGAAATCAGAAACGTTTCCTTCTCTTAAATGTTCCGGAATTAGGTTCTGAATTGAGATTTCTTCGAATTCATTTTGCAAATCTAATTCTCTAGCTAAAATTAATAATTTTCTTCCAACATCATTTCCGCATAAATCCTCACGCGGATCTGGTTCTGTATATCCATTATCAATTGCTTCCTGCAAAATTTCGCTGAAAGGCGCATCTTTCGCAGAGAAATTATTGAATAAATAACTTAATGTTCCAGAGAAAACTCCTTTTATTTTTGTGATATTTTCTCCTGAAAGGTGCAATAATTTAATAGTATCAATTAACGGTAAACCTGCACCAACGTTAGTTTCGTATAAATAATTCTTTTGGTTTTCTGCCAAAGCTTTTCTCAATTCTTTGTAAAAACCATAAGTCAAAGTATTAGCCACTTTATTAGAAGAAATCAAATCGAAACTGCTTTCTACAAGCGGAATATAATTTTCAACAAAAGTCGCACTTGCAGTATTGTCAATCGCAATTAAGTTTTCTAAATGATGTTCATTAGCGTAAGCAATAATATCTTTAATTGTATACGCTTCGCCTTTAGTTTCAATATCGTTTTTCCAGTTGCTATTAACACCGTATTTGTTTAAAAGCAATTTTTTAGAATTCGCTATAGCGAAAACATTCAGCTTAATGTCTTTACGCTTTTCAATTGCAGCAGCCGATTCTAAAATCTGATTGATTAAAGTTCCCCCAACTAATCCGTGACCGAAAATTGCAATGTTGATTTTTTTAGAAACTCCAAAAATCTCTCCGTGAATAACGTTTAGCGCTTTGTTTAATTCCTCTTTTTTAACAACCAAACTCACGTTTTTACCTGTTACGGTGTTGTTAAACAAAATCGGAACAATTTTATTTTTAATTAAAGCAGTGTAAGGTTTATGGAAAGTGCTCAAATCCTGTCCAATAATCGAAATTACCGATACATTGTCTGTTACCGTAATTTGGTTTACGTCTTTAGAATAAAAGTCATTTTCAAACTCTTTCTCCAATTCAACCATCGCAAGTGTAGCTTTTTCAGTAGCAACAACCAATCCGATTCCTCTTTCTGAAGAACCTTGAGAAATGATACTTACACTAATATTATGATCGCCCATTACTTTAAAAATTCTGGCATCAACTCCAGCTTTTCCAAGCAATCCGCGCCCTTCAAGATTTACAAGAGATACATTTTCTAAAACAGAAAGTGTTTTAATTCCTTCTTTAGAAGAATCTGAAGTAATTAATGTCCCGCGATTTTCGTGGTTGAAAGTATTTAAAATTCGTAACGGAATATTCTTTTCTAACAAAGGAATAATCGTCTTAGCATGAAGAATTGTTGCTCCAAAATTTGCTAGCTCATTTGCTTCATTAAACGATAAATATTCGATTTTTTTAGCATCTGCAACCAAATCTGGATTTGCCGTATAAATTCCGTCTACGTGCGTAAAGTTTTGTAATTCTTCGGCATTTAAATAATTTGCGATTAACGAAGCGGTATAGTTACTGCCATTTCTACCTAAAGTAGTTGTGTCGTTGTTGTTATTAGATCCAATGAAACCTGTAACTATATTAACCGTTTCGCCGTTATGTTCTTTAAAATAATTTACTACGTTTTTCTTAGAAAGCTGTTCTAATGGCTGTGCATCGCCAAATTTAGAATCAGTTTTCAGCAAATCTCTTGTATCTACAAAATTGGCTGGAATTCCTTTTTCTAATAAAATAGCTGTCAATAATTTAGCCGAAAGCAATTCGCCTTTAGACAAAATCTGATCTTTGATTTTTTTGCTATAATCGCCAATTAAGCTTACGCCTTCAAAAAGTTTATCTAACACATTAAATTCTTCAGACAAATCAACTTGTGGATAATCTGATATTTGATATTTTTTGAAGTTTTCCAATAATTCTTTGTAACTGCCGTTTTTAGCAGCAATACTTAAGATAAATTCTAATTCGTCTGTAGCATTTCCGCGTGCAGAAACGACAACAGCAATTTTTTCACCTTGATTTACTTTATCTGAAATGATTGAAACAACTTTATTAAGTCCTTCTCCGTTTGCTAATGATTTACCTCCAAATTTTAATACTTTCATTTTTATTTCTTTATTGTTTCTGCCTTAAAAATGTCGGCAAGTAAATGATCTAATTGTTTGTACTCGATTAAAAAAGCGTCATGTCCGTGAACCGAATCAATTTCGCTGTAGAAAACATTGTCTTTAAACTTCTTCAATTCTTCATAAGTTTCTACGTTTTCTTTTGCCGTAAAAAACAAATCTGAATTGATTCCGATAATATGAATTGAAGCTTTTGTTTTGGACAATAAGTTTTCAAAACTTTCACTATTTCTAGTAATATCAATTGTTTTAAGCAACTGATTCATTAATTTATAAGAAGATAACTGGAATCTTTTCTGCAATTTTTTTCCGTGATGCGCCAGCCAGCTTTCGATATTAAAAATCAAAAGATCTTGATTAATGGTTCGCTGGAATTTTTCTTTAAATGATTCTGGCGAACGATAACAAAGCATGGCATGGATTCTGGCGTCTTCGATTGGTTTTGAAGAATTATTCAGAATCTGCTCTTGCAGAAAACAGTTTGCAATAAGCCAGTCTGTCGATTTCCAGTCGCTTGCAATCGGAATAAGATTTTCTGTGATATTTGGCGCCAAAGCTAAAATTTCCCAAGCAATTCCGCCACCAACAGAACCACCTATAACCGCAAAAAGCTTTTCAATATTTAAAGTTCTTAAACCTTTAATAAAGATTCTAGCAATATCTCTGGCTGTAAAATCAAGATAATTTTCGATTAAGAAAGAATCGCTTCCATTTCCTGGAATATCAAAAGCCAAAATGGTATATACATTAGTATCGATGGTTTTACCTTCTCCAATTAAATCATTCCACCAGCCGTTTTCGCCCGTCACCTGCGCATTTCCAGTTAAAGCATGATTAACCAAAACAATAGGCGCACTGTGCAGCGGTTGTCCTGCAAGCGTAAAATTTAACGGTATAGAATGATAAGTTACACCACTTTCTGTGATGAAATCTTGAATTATAATGGGATTTGGTATATTTTCCAATTTCAAATCTGTTGTATTATTGATTTGTATATGGAAATATTAGAAAGAAAAAACTAGGTTTAACTAGAAAAAATCTTGTTGTTATCTTTCCACGTTTGGCGTGGTAGAATGTAGCACCTTCTTCGTTTTACCGAAGGGTTGCTAAGGCTTCATCGGGTCTAATCCCTCGTCCTTTCTTTATAACATTTCAATATTTGTTTGAACTTAACGAGTGCAAATTAACTACTATTTTCTTTAACAAACAAATTTTATCTAAAAGTGTTTGTTAAATTTCTGAGACTTACTTTAGCAAAAACTATTATACGCAAAAATTTACCGAACATAAATGCCCAGTAAAATTATGCAGGTTTTAACCTAATTTATGTCGCTTTTCTGTTTAGATGAAAAGCGTTTCATTCTCTTTTGAATACATTAAAAACAATAAAGAATTTGGCACTTTTTTTACAGTACTTTTATCTTCTTCTGTAATTCCGAATCTAGGGTGAGCCAATTCGTTTGTTGGCGGCGGCGGATTATTTTTTCTTGTCCTTCTGTTTTTCAAGTTTGAAATTTTTTCTGCTAAGTAGTTCAATGTGCTCATGATATTAAGTTTTAGTTCAGTTTGCGTTTTATAATCTTTATTTCTCTTTTATATTTGTGTTAAGCCCTTTTCGGGAATAAAAAAACCCTTTTGGATTTTTAGATACCAAAAGGGTTTAAGTTTTTAAACTCATTTATACTTTTAGTATCGACAGACGTGTACGCAAATAAGCGCGACAGCAAACATCTTGTTCATCTGTAAGGATTTATTCATCTGTGATTTATATTGTAATTTTAAATTCTGCATTTGTGTTAAATTAAAAAGCCTCCCAAATATTTTATGGGAGGCTTTTACTATATATTGTTTTCTTACAATTTATTAAGCAATAGACAACCCAGCCTCAGTAATAACCGAAATGGCGCAAAACATTTTGTTGACTTTTAAGTTCATTTGATTTCTAGTAGTTTTTGGGTATAACAAATATGCAAATATTTTTTTTATTACACAAATGAAATTCAAGAATTTAATTACAAAATTCGTTAAAAATGTGTTTTTTCACGGCAAAAATCGCCTTACAAACACATTTGTAGGATAAATAAGAGTAAAAAATACAGAAATACGCATTTTTCGCTTCTAAAACTTCCTTTAACAAATTAGTTTATCAAAGAACATTGGTTATTTTTTCTGTTTTTTAAGAAAATTTAAGACCAAATAGCCTCTTTATTTCTGATTCTTTCGGCAATTTTTAGAATATCGGTTATAATTCCTCTCGAAATTGCTTGTTTGCATGCTGGTGCGCTCTGAATTACAATAGGAACATTTGCGTAAGATTTCGTAAAAATTTCAAAAATAGTATCCGAACCTTTCAATTGACCGATTGGAGAATCTGTTGGTTCAGAAATTAATTTGACTTCAAGAGTTCCTTTTTCGACATCAAATTCGCCAACAAATCTCAAAACATGATTTTCTGCCTGCGTGATTTTAGCTATTTTAAAAGACTTATCGACTTCATCTTTATTCAAGATGCCATTTTTCTCCAAATGCTGTTCTGTTATAAACGGTTTGATTTTAATGTCTGAAAGCTCAAAATCTTTTCCTATTTCTCTCGCTAATATCAAAAGTTTTCTTGCGGTATCATTTCCAGATAAATCTTCTTTGAACGTCGATTTCATCAAACCTAAAAGACTCGCATCTTTTAAAACCGATGAAAACGAAACATCTTCAGAGGAAAATCGATTAAAGACATAACTTAAATTATCTGAAAAAACACCTCGAATTTTAGTGATTTTTTCTCCCGAATAATACAAATCTCTTAAAGTTTGTAAAACTGGAATTCCAGTATCAACCGAAGTTTCATACAGAAACTCTTTGTCATACTTTTTAAGATTTGCTCTTAGTTCTTTATACAAGTCAATCGGAAGCGTGTTGGCTTTCTTATTTACCGCTACAATATTAAATCCGTTTTGAATTAATGTATTGTAGTGTTTTACGAGTTCGTCGCTGGCTGTTGCATCAACGGCAATTAGATTTTCAAATTCATTTTCTTGGGCAAACTCGACAATATCTTGTACTTTAAAAGGAACTGCCAGTTGTCTGAAATTGGTTTCCCAAGAATACCCAACGCCTTCTTTCTCAAAAAAAGCAACCGTCGAATTGGTAATAATTGGAAAATGAAAATCAACATTTTTACTTTCAAGAAAAAATTCCTGACTTTCAATAATCTGATTAATCAAAGTGCTTCCGATATTTCCAATTCCGAAAAGGATAATGTTTATTTTAAGCTTCGACATAATTTCTAACATTTTAGTTTTTAACCACAATTAAGATGCACTGCAGTGCGCCTCTACATGGCTTAATTTATAAAGATGCTTTTCACAAAAAATTACCTTTAGCACAATGGCTAAAGGCAATCTTTCAAACAAAAAACAAAAAAACCTAATTTTTATTGATGCTGTATTGAGAAAGTTTAACGCTCTCAAAAACAGCTTCCAGATCAGCAATTAAATCCTCAATATCTTCAATTCCCACAGACAGACGAACCAAATCTTTAGAAACTCCTGTTTCTATTTGCTCTTCATCTGTCAATTGCTGATGCGTTGTACTTGCCGGATGAATAATTAATGATTTTGTATCACCAATATTTGCCAACAGAGAAAATAATTTAGTCTCATCTACTACTTTTTTAGCAGCATCAAAACCTCCTTTTAATCCAAAAGTGATAATTCCGCTTTGGCCTTGCGGTAAATATTCTTTAGCCAAATCGTGATATTTGCTTGATTTTAAACCTGGGTAATTTACCCAAACTACCTCATCTTGTTTTTCTAACCATTCAGCTAGAGCCAAAGCATTTTCGCTATGTTTCTTGATTCGGATTGGTAGCGTTTCTAGCCCTTGAATGATCTGGAAAGCATTAAATGGACTCAATGCAGAACCAAAATCACGTAAACCTTCAATTCGAGCTTTTGCAATAAAAGCCGCATTCCCTAAAGCTTCGTGATATACTAATCCGTGGTATCCTGCAGATGGCTCAGTAAATTCAGGGAATTTTCCGTTAGACCAATCAAAGTTTCCAGCATCAATGATAACGCCTCCTAATGAAGTTCCGTTTCCAGCAATATATTTAGTTAAGGAGTGAATTACAATATCGGCACCATATTTAATTGGGTTCAATAAATAAGGTGTCGCAACTGTATTATCTACTATAAATGGCACTTTGAATGCTTTGGCTTCCGCCGAAATTCCTTTTAAGTCCAATATATCTAATTTTGGATTTCCAAGAGATTCAACAAAAAATGCTCTTGTATTTTCTTTTGCTGCTTTGGTAAAGTTTTCAGGTTTTGAAGGATCAACAAATGTAGTTGTGATTCCTAATCTTGGTAAAGTAACTTTTAAAAGATTATAAGTTCCTCCATATAAACTGTTTGAAGCAACAATATGATCTCCTGCTTTAAGCAAAGTCAATAAAGTTGTTGAAATTGCCGATGCTCCAGAAGCCGTAACTACAGCTCCAATTCCGCCTTCGAGCGCAGCTAAACGCTGTT
Organism: Flavobacterium sp. SH_e; assembly: GCF_025717045.1. Lineage (GTDB taxonomy): Bacteria > Bacteroidota > Bacteroidia > Flavobacteriales > Flavobacteriaceae > Flavobacterium. Next base: position 771,787 of record NZ_JAOVZN010000006.1, on the reverse strand, counting down.
CCAAAACATCGTTTGTTGGGTTATTTAATCTTGTGTAAATAAATCCAGCTTCAGCAAGACCAAATAAATTGGCAGCGTGATCTGCGTTATTAAATACGTATGATGATGTCTGATAAATAGGTACAGCTCTTGTTCCTGCATTTTTAGTAACATCGTGTCCTGCATGTAGTGCGTTTGTTGCAAATTTTTGTGTACTCATGATTTCCTAGTTTTTTAAATATTGTTAATACTATTATATATTGTAATTGATTTTTGAAATTTTATAATTTGAAGTTTTAAGCAAAGAATTCTTCCACTTCTTCTTCAAGTTCATACAACTGGAACAGTAAAGATTTTTGCTTTACATTCTGTTCTTTTTCTATTCTTGTTGTTTCTCTTGTTACTTCTTCTGATGTATGATTGTTTTGTTGAGAATCGTTTCTCAATAAATATTCTACTGCAATTGAATTTAATGTTCTCATGATTTTAATTTTAAATGTGTTGAAACAAAAAAGCCCTTTCGGATGGCGACCAAAAGGGCTTATAGCTTAACTATAACAAAGATTCTACTCTTTCACTTTTGGCAACAGCAATGAGGGATGCACATTTGCATCATTTTACAACACATCATATTTCTTTTTGCTATTGTTTTCATGTTTTAAAATTATCTTGTTTTAAACTCGACTATTTCTATAGAGTAAAAGTAGTAATATTTATTTAACCACCAAATTAAAATTGAAATTTTCTTATATTTTTTTCTAAACCTTTTATTTAGACCATAAAAAAACCTCTGCTATTTGGCAGAGGTTCTACATATATAGTATTTGAAAAATAACTACAATAGTGTCTCTGCGGATAATTCCGGCATCTTACAAGACATCATATTGCAAACTGTAAATTTCATTTTTTTCTTTTCTTTTAACGTGGCAAAGTTGCGAACTATTTTTTGATCGGCCAAACAAAAACTTAAATAATTTCTATTACCCTATCAATTTAGTATGTTTGTGTTAAATTTATGCGTTTAAAAATAAAAAAAGTTGAACTTTAATTTGCAAATCAAAATGGTTTCATACCTTTGCACCCGAAACAGAGGAAAAATTTGAACTGATTGCAACCTCTTCATAATGAAATGATTTCGTTATGAATGCTGAAAAATTCATTTCAGTAGTAAAAAATGCTAAAGCAGGAACTCTCCTTTAGCCCTTTTTAGCAATTACTTTTTCCCGCTTAATTTTAATTAAAACATTATTTTTACATTATTATGGCTTATTTATTTACGTCAGAATCTGTTAGTGAAGGGCATCCAGACAAAGTTGCAGATCAAATTTCGGATGCATTAATTGACAACTTTTTGGCATTTGATGCTGATTCTAAAGTAGCTTGCGAAACACTAGTTACAACTGGTCAAGTTATTTTAGCAGGTGAAGTAAAATCGAATACTTATCTTGATGTTCAGCAAATTGCAAGAGAAGTAATCCGTAAAATCGGATATACTAAAAGTGAGTATATGTTTGAAGCGAATTCATGTGGAATTCTTTCAGCTATTCACGAGCAGTCTACAGACATTAACCAAGGTGTTGACAGAGCTAAGCCAGAAGAGCAAGGTGCAGGTGACCAAGGAATGATGTTTGGTTATGCTACAAACGAAACTGAAAACTACATGCCATTGGCATTAGATTTATCTCATAAATTATTACAAGAATTAGCAATTTTAAGACGTGAAAATAAAGAAATCACGTATTTACGTCCAGATGCTAAATCTCAAGTAACTTTAGAATACAGCGACGATAACAAACCAACTCGTATCGATGCGATTGTTATCTCAACTCAACACGATGATTTTGATGAAGAGGCTGCAATGTTAGCTAAAATCAAAAAAGATATTGTTGAAATCTTGATTCCAAGAATTATCGCTAAAAACCCAGAGCACGCTCATTTATTTAACAATAAAATCAACTACCATATTAACCCAACAGGAAAATTCGTTATTGGAGGACCTCACGGAGATACTGGTTTAACAGGAAGAAAAATTATCGTTGATACTTACGGTGGGAAAGGTGCTCACGGTGGTGGTGCATTCTCTGGAAAAGATCCAAGCAAAGTAGATAGAAGTGCTGCTTATGCAACGCGTCATATCGCTAAAAACTTAGTTGCTGCTGGTGTTGCTGACGAAATCTTAGTTCAGGTTTCTTACGCAATTGGAGTTGCAGAGCCAATGGGAATTTTCATTGAAACTTATGGAACTTCTAAAGTTAACTTAACAAACGGTGAAATCGCTAAAAAAGTAGAAGCTATCTTCGATATGCGTCCTTACTTTATCGAACAACGTTTAAAATTAAGAAACCCAATTTATAGCGAAACTGCTGCTTACGGACATATGGGACGTAAACCAGAAACTGTAACTAAAACTTTCTCTGCTCCAGGAGGAAACCAAAAAACAGTTACTGTTGAATTGTTTACATGGGAAAAACTTGATTTTGTTGACCAAGTAAAAGCTGCATTTGGATTGTAATTCGATCTGAATCTTAAATATTAAAAAGGCTGTCTAAAATTTTAGACAGCCTTTTTTGCTTTTAGCTAATTGAATTAAACCCAACAGTTTTTAAAAACCTGTTGGGTTTCTTACTTGTTTAATACGTTCCGTTTTGCATTTTAGTCAACACTTCTTTCATTTGGTTTGCCGTTTCTCCTTCTACAGTATCATTCAAATATTTTACTGCCAAAGTTTGTGTTTCAATCGCTTTTTGCTTTTGTCCGTCTTTATAATACAATTGAGCCAAAGTATCTAAATAATAAGGATTGTTTTTGGTTACAACCAAACTATATTCGGACCATTTAATAGCATCTTTAGTAAAGTTTGAATTCTGATCATTCTCTACAACTGTCCAAGCTGCATTATTGCAAAGATTTGAATGATAATCTTTAAACGAATTCCATCCATCATAAGAATAACTAGAGCTTGAATCTAATCCTGAAAAGATTGCATCTAATTTTTCAATTGGACTTGTTCCTGCCAAAGTTGAATCAAAATAAGTATTAAACTCTTTTAAGAAAGTTGTATTAGAACCGTCATTCTCTTGAAGTTGTGCCAAATAATAAAAATAATTTCTATATACATCAAAATTTCCTTTTCCTGAAGTGATAATTCTTTTATAAAGCGAGTTCACTTTATCTCTATTTATTTCGCCAGAAGCTCCATCTTGAGAAAGATAAAGGTTTTGCTGTAAGGCATCTGAAACTTCAGAAATTGGATTTCCAATACTATGAGTCTCTCCTGTTTTAGTATTAAAACCAGAGCGAGTATTTTCAATTTCATCTGAATGTTTTAATACATAATCGATTGCTAAGAAATCTGTATCATTCAAAATTCTGTCTGCACTGAAAAGCTGTTTTGTAAACCCTTGATTTTTGATTTCTTTCAAAATCGTTTCAACCAAATACATATCTACATTTTTATCTTTCTGATGCGCCTCAATTAATTTTTTCCATGATTGAGCTACTTCTTTTTGGTTTAAAGATGTTTTAGTCACTACAAATTCAGATGAATTTGAATCACTTAAAGTAGATTCTCCTTCATAATCGTAAGAAGATTCTAGTAAAGCGGCCTTATTAAAAGCTGCAACCAAATCGGCATCAGATGCTTTTTTATTCTTTAAAACATTATTTATCGAAAGGAAAGCGTTTGCTCTCTGAAGTCTTCTATAGAAATCTCCATAATAGCTAAATTGATATTGCTGAGCTGTCAAATCTGATTTTGCGACAGCAAGCTGATTGCCTTCTCCGTTTAAAATAATGATGCTTGGATCGCTAGTAATTTTATTGTTTTTAAGCCATTTTTTATCATCGGCTCCAGCCAAATAATAATTGTAGATATCATATTGAGCATTATAAGAATCATACATATTATATCCCGTTTGGGTTTCTTGCTCTTTTACAAAAGCATCAAAACCTTCTTTGGCTGTTTTATTCTTACTGTCTACAACAACAACCAAAAATTTATTACTAGCCGATTTTGTAGATTCTATTGCCTTTTTTAGATTGTCTTCGACCTTTAATTTAAAATCGTATTTATTGTATGTCGATGAAGCATTTGTTACATCTATAGCGGCGGCCTCTACAACAGCAGCGGCACTGTCTACTATAGTTCCATAATCTTCTGTGTAAGTATCTTTTCCTGGATAAGTCCAATTGGTAAGAATTTGACTTTCAAGAGGAAGAACTTTCGGCGTTTTCTTAACTTGCTGCGAATCTTTTTCATTGACAAATACTAGCGGATTTAATCCTGATTTCTCTGATATTCTCAGTTCATTAGTATGGTTATCATAGAATCCTGCAATTTGTAAATCGCCTAAAACTGCCAATTCATAATTGATCGCTATTTCTGAAACATCTTTTGGTAAAGCGTATTTATTAACATTGCTCTTTCCACCATATTCCTCATAAACTAAATATAAAAAGTCTGCTTTCTCAATTTCAAAATCCAAATCGACTTTACTCCATTCTGGATCAACTTTACTTTTGATGTCTGAAACTCTTTGATATTTAACTTCTTCATTTCCTTTTTGAGTTCCAATAAAGAAAGAATAATAAGCTGGATCTTTGAATATTACTTTTATGTTTTTAGCTTTTTTGTCGACTTTGAAAGAAAGGTCAAAACTGGTTTCTGCCGTCGCATTTTTAATAAACAGCAAAGAATCTCCTTTTACCTCATAACCGCCTGAATAAAAAACCAATTCGTATTTATTATCATCTAACAAATTTAATTTGATTTTTTGACCTTTATTAGTCGATAAATAGGTTCCTTTTTCAATGTTTTTGGTTTGTGAAAAAGAAATAAAGATTCCGGAAAACAACAGTAATAAACTCCAAATAAAATTGCGCATAATTAAAATTTTGGTTGTTAATAGTAGAAGCGCAAAGATATCTGATTCTTTTGGAATAAAACATCAAAAACTAAAATCTTGTAATCAAATTACTATAAATTATATTTCATAGAAAATATGATGTAACGTGGTTGAACGGTATATTGAGAAACTCGCGTTGAGAATTGAGAAAAACTATCATCGTTTAGATAAGTCGTATTCAATAAATTGGTCGCCGAAACTTTATATTCCCACTTGCTGTTTTTCTTTTGATAAACCAAACTCGCACTTAAGAAATCATATTCGTTGTCAACCGTTTTGTCTCCATTATAATAATGATAGAATTCGTATTCTGAAACAAATGAGAAACTATCTAAGAAATAATAATCTAATCTTGCAAATGGCTTATCTGTATAAAAAGTTGAACCGCTGTATTTGTTAATCAAAAGGTTGTATCCAAATTCTATATTTGGAAGATTCTTATAATTTGTCGACGCTTTCACGGTGTAACTTTGGCTAAAACTTTCTGTAGTAGATAATTGGTTGTTTTGAATATTGTTGAATTTCGACCAATTAAAACTAGCATTTGCAGAAGCTTTATAATTCTTTAAAAACGAGCGACCGTAATTTCCCATTCCAGTAAAAGTTTCATCTGCTAAATTAGAATTATAAGGAACTGAGGATTGATTAATTCCGTCAAAATTAGCTTTTGTTTTAATTGCATCTACTTTTCTTGTATAAGTTGCATTGGCAAAAATGTTCTCAAAATTGAACATATTATATTTAAAATAACGAAGCGAATGGACTTGCGAAGTTGCATTTTCTAAGAAACGATTTCCGCGGAACAAACTGCTGTAATCTGACAAAACATAGCCTGCAGCCAATTGATTAATATCGGTAAAATCATTCGTTAGAGAGAAATTATATGTCAAAGTTTCTGATTTTTTGATTTGGTATAAAGCAAAGAAATCTGGCAATACTTTGGTAAAACTTTGAGAATAATCACTTCCTAATTGTCCATTTGTCATTTGATAGGTATGCAAACTAACACCTGGCGTAAATGTAAATTTCCCTGTTAGAATTTTATAATGAAAACCTAGAAAAGCATCATTAAAACGATAATCGACATCGTTATTATTTTCAGCCTCATTTAAGTCGTTTTTATCTCCATTATCTAACATTTGGAAAATGTGAGAATTAAAGTTTTGATACGAATAAGTATTTCCTAACGTAACATTAAAATTGCTTTTTGGTGTTACCATATAATAGTAATCCAATTTCGTATCTAATTTATTGGTTTTTACAAAACGGTCCTGATTCAAATCGTTTCGGTTTTGTCCCGTAATATATCCTGACAAATCAAAAGGTTGCGATCTTAAGTTGGCATTATAAAAAGGGTTTTCGTCTTGATACAAATGCTGCATTTCAAAAGCAAAAATATTTTTATCGCTTTGCGTATAATACAAACTTAAATTCTGATTGATAGAAGTTGGATCTTGTTTCTTTTCAGTTAAAATGGTTTCAACCGCAGAAACATTATCTACAACCGATTCACGAAGTAAATCTGTATCTTCATTCTGCTTTGACAATTTGGTCAAGATATCATAATCAAACTGAAATTTATCATTTGGTTTATAGGTTGAACTCAATTTAAAAAGTCCCAAATTATTCTTTTGATGTGTCATTTCATCACGTTTCTGCTGATCTCCAGAATCTAAAATCGTCGTTTGAGATTTCGTTTCTAAATCTGTTTTCGAAGTCGAAAGAATTCCAAAACCACTAATATTCCAAGCTTTATTAATAGAATAAGCAAAATTTGTAGCCCCAAATTTAGTTTCAATTTCTTTCGCACGATTATTTCTCAATAATGAAATTCCTAAATCATTTGAAGAAACATTAAAACTGCTTCCTCCTTTTTTCATCATATTTTTGAATCCGCCTGTGAACTTAAAATAATCTTGTGCTGTAAGTGGCAGTTCTCCAATATTATTAAAATTGGTAATTAAATTAATACTGTATTTTGGACTGTAATAGAATAATTTGGGGTTAATGATATAACGGCTGTCCAATTCTGCAACACCAATTCCTGCGGTAACATCTCCAAACCAAAAGTTCTTTTTTCCTTCTTTTAATTTGATATTCATTGCTACATTATCTTGATCGTTTTCAAGACCTTTAAGTGCGCTTACTTCATTGTAATTTCGTAAAACCTGAACTTTATCAATTGCATCTGCTGGAATGTTTTTAACGCCTAATTTGGTATCTCCGTCAAAAAAATCTTTTCCTTCAACCATCAATTTACTGACTTTTTTTCCTTCAACTTCAATTTCACCATCGGCATTTACCTCAACCCCAGGCAATTTTTTCAAAACATCTTCAAGCTTTTTTTCTGTTCCCGATTTAAAAGAATCTGCATTGTAAACAATGGTGTCTCCTTTTATAGAAACTGGCATTTCGCGAACAATTTCTACACCTTCCAATTCGATTCCAGAACCATCCAAAACAATATTCTGAGTCATATTTTCAGACTTTGTCGATACTGCAATTTCTTTAGATTTCATTCCCAAATAACTCACTTTAATGGTATACGCCGTATTAGGTTTTAAAGTCAGCTGAAACTTCCCTTTGTCGTTGGTAATTCCATATGAATCCATTGCTTTTGTGCCATTATTAATAGCCATAATATTGGCCATTTCTAATGGATTTTTCTGCTCATCTTGAATGAAACCATCAAAACGAACACTTTGCGCAAAAGAAAAAGAAGTGATCAAAAAGGCGATGAAGAAATATAATTTGTTCATTAAAAAAATGCTTAGAATAAATAATTAAGTTTAGGATTATCTTCCTGGAGGAGGTGGAGGTCCACCCGCGCGACCACGGTTCATCTCTCTAAATTCTTCCATTTTTTTAATTACTGTTTCGTCGTATTCTTTTTGAGAAATTACTTTTCCTTTTTTAGATGGTTTTATTTCCACTTTATCTTTCGCATTCAAAACAATTTTTGAACATAAGATTGTCGTCGTTCCATCATTGATTTCTAAAATTAAACCTGGAAGTCCCCAATAGTTCTCTGGACCTTGATTTATAGGGATTTCAGGTGTATACCAAGCTGTAACTACAATTTCTTTAGGAATTTCGAAGTTATCAGCAAAATTCGTTTTAGTATCTCCCGAAGTCTTTTTAGTTTCCTCTTTTTTAGCTTCATCCTTCTTATCATCATTGTTTTTAGGTCTGAAGTTTCTAAAATCAGTTTTGCTGGCTTCTTTAACAGCTGTTGCTTTATAACAGTTGTACCCTCCAATTTGTTTGGTTTCTTGTTCTAATTTCCAATTTAATTTTGGGAGAGAATCAACAACAAGGAATTCTTTTCCCATGAATTCTTTATCAACGGTATATGTTTTTGTTTTTACATCTTTATAAAAAGTACCTCCGCCTCCAGTAAGCGAACCAAACATCATACGGAAGCCGCCTTGCTGTTGACCAGGTGCTTCTAGTTTTTCTTCTTCTTTATAAATAGATGCCGATTTATCGAAGTTTAGAATGAATGTTTTTTCGAGCATTTTTTTCATACGCTCTTCCATATTCTTCTGCATTTCTGGTGTAATGTCCCTGTTTCCGCGCATTCCTTCAAACTTTGGCGCTTGTGTTTTTGACTCGTAAACAGCCATTCCTTGAAAATCTTTTTGAGCTTGAATTTGTGTTGCAACAAGCATCAAAGTCATATATAAAAATATTTTTTTCATTTTATTTTCTTTAAAGTGAGTAAATCCGATAAAACTTACATTCAAATGTATTATTTATTTTAAAATCCAAAAAACTAAATATATTAACGGTATCAAGGAATAGATAGAACCGCTTATTTTTTAGACTATTAGAATTTAAAAAGGTTTAAGGGCCCATTTTGAAATTCTAACAAGAGTTTTTTGTAATTTGGTACTCTTGTAAATCAATTTCTAATGTGTAAAACGGTGCAAAAAACTTTATTCTGCTTATTTCTTTTCTGCACTTTTCAGGCGCTTTCAGCTCAGGATTTGAGCATAAATCCAACTTTAATTTCACAGTATAAAAATACTTCAGATGCGTTTTTAGGATATGATACTTTTGGATATTCCTACCAAATCACAAACAACGTTTTTAGTAAAATTAAAGGGAAAGAAATCTTCGAATATAAGAATGTTTCTTTGGGAAAAATTACAAAAGTTGATCTTCAGAATCCGTTAAAAATTGTGCTATTTTATGAGGATTTCAATAGTGTGGTTTTATTGGATAACCAATTAAATAAAATGACCGAAATTAACTTTTCGCAGAATGCAACTCCAATTGTGGTAAGTGCAATCGGAATGTCGACGCAAAATCAATTATGGATTTACAATACTCTAAATCAGCAAATTGGTCTTTTTGATTATTTAAAAAACGAATACAAAACGGTCTCAATTCCGCTGACAGAAACCATGCAATATTATCAAACTGATTTTAATACTTTTTATTGGATTGATAAGAAAAACAACTGGTACTCTTGTGATATTTTCGGAAAGATAACTTCCTTAGGCAAAATAGCTGATTTTGACAAAATTGAAATAATAAGTCCTAACCAATATGTTTTCAGTAAAGATAATTTGTTGTTTTTTAAAGGTTTTAATAAATCAAATCCAGATGTAATTTCTGAGATTAAAATTTCAGAAAAAACCTTTGACAATTTTTATTACAAAGACCAAATTTTATCTATTTTTACAGCTACAGATATATCAAATTATAAAATCGTAACACCGTAATGCACATAGCAATAGCAGGAAACATAGGCGCAGGAAAAACCACTCTGACCAAATTATTAGCAAAACACTTCAAATGGGAACCTCATTATGAAGATGTAGTTGATAATCCCTATTTGGATGATTTCTATCATCAAATGGAGCGTTGGTCGTTTAATCTTCAGATTTATTTCCTAAACAGCCGTTTCCGTCAAGTGCAGCAAATTCGCGAAAGCGGAAAAAAAATCATTCAGGATAGAACGATTTACGAAGATGCTCATATTTTTGCTCCTAACTTATATGCAATGGGTTTAATGACAAGTCGTGATTTTGAGAATTACACGTCTTTGTTTGAATTAATGGAATCTTTGGTAAAAGCTCCAGATTTATTGATTTATTTGAGAAGTTCTATTCCGAATCTTGTTGGTCAAATCCACAAGCGTGGGCGTGAATATGAAAACTCTATTTCTATCGATTATTTAAGCCGTTTGAACGAAAGATACGAAGCTTGGATCCAGACTTATACTAAAGGAAAACTTTTAATTATTGATGTTGACAATATCAATTTCGTTGACAATCCAGAAGATTTAGGAGATATAATTAATAGAATTGATGCTGAATTGAACGGATTGTTCTAAGATTAGAATCTCGATTTATACAAAATAAAAATGCCTCTAAAATTATTTAGAGGCATTTTCTTTTATTATCCTAAAAGGTTTTGGAAACCTGTTAGGTATTTTTTAGTTATCCATTTTTTCATTCTAATTGAAATTTCAAGTGGATACCTAACAGGCTTTGAAAACCTGTTAGGATAGATCGTAATTATTTCGCAGCTTCAACTTTTGCTAAAACTTCTTCTTCAGTTCCTTCAAAAACTTCGGTTGTTGTTTTTCCGTCTACTGTTTTGGTAACAGTTCCCGTAGTTTTTCCGTTGATATTTTTAACTTCAACACGAACTGATTGACTTTCTGTATGAGAGTATTTTCCGTTTGCATCAAAATGAGCAAGACATTTAGCAGTTTCTTCTTCAGAACAACCTTTTTCTTTACACATTTTAATGCATTCTTCTTTTGTCATTCCAGACATATCGCCGCATTTAGACATTCCTACATGCATTTCAGTTTTAGCACAGCAAGAAGCTTTTCCAGCAATATCTGACGGAGCATGGCCCTCACCCAAAATTGGAGCAATTACCAATCCAATCAAACAAGTTAATTTGATTAAAATATTCATTGAAGGCCCAGAAGTATCCTTAAACGGATCTCCAACTGTATCTCCTGTTACCGCTGCTTTGTGCGCATCAGAACCTTTATAAGTCATTTCGCCATTAATCATAACTCCTGCTTCGAAAGATTTTTTAGCATTGTCCCAAGCTCCTCCTGCATTGTTTTGAAAAACTGCCCAAAGCACCCCAGAAACGGTAACTCCAGCCATATATCCTCCTAACATTTCAGCAATTAATTGATTATTGTCTGAGTAAACTAATTTTCCTAAAAGAACAATCAAGATTGGAAAACCAATTGTTAAAACTCCTGGAAGCATCATTTCGCGTAAAGCGGCTTTTGTAGAAATCTCAACACATTTTCCGTATTCTGGTTTTCCTGTTCCTTCCATAATTCCAGCAATTTCTTTGAACTGGCGACGAACTTCGTAAACCATATCCATTGCCGCTTTCCCAACAGAATTCATTGCTAAAGCAGAGAAAACCACCGGAATCATTCCACCGACAAATAACATCGCTAAAACTGGCGCTTTAAAAATATTGATTCCGTCAATTCCTGTAAACGTTACATAAGCTGCAAATAAGGCTAATGAAGTTAAGGCTGCAGAAGCAATCGCAAATCCTTTTCCTGTTGCCGCTGTTGTATTTCCTACTGAATCTAGAATATCGGTTCTTGTACGAACTTCTTTTGGCAATTCGCTCATTTCGGCGATTCCACCAGCGTTATCAGAAATTGGCCCAAAAGCATCGATTGCTAATTGCATAGCCGTTGTAGCCATCATTGCCGAAGCTGCTAGCGCCACTCCATAAAATCCTGCCAAAACATAAGAAATCCAAATTGCGATGGCAAACAATAATACGGTTGGGAAAGTAGAAATCATTCCTGTTGCCAAACCTGCAATTACGTTTGTTCCTGCTCCTGTAGAAGATTTCTGAACAATTGCCAAAACTGGTTTTGTTCCTAATCCTGTATAATATTCCGTTACTGATGAAATAGCTCCACCAACAACTAATCCGACTAAAGTGGCATAGAAAACACGCATTGATGAAATCGCTTTGGAACCTTCTCCAAAGAATGTCATTTGCATCGTTTCTGGAAGCATGTGTTGTACTAAAAAGAAACAAGCCACAGCTGTTAAAACAATAGAAACCCAGTTTCCTATATTTAATGCTTTCTGCACTTGTGCTTCTTTAGCATTATCATCTGAGATCTTTACTAATAATGTTCCGATAATCGAAAACAAGATTCCGAAACCGGCAATTGCCATTGGAAGCAAAATTGGTCCAATTCCGCCAAAAGCATCATTTATGCTTCCGCCCATATCTTTTATCACATAGTTTCCAAGAACCATTGCGGCTAAAACAGTTGCCACATAAGATCCAAATAAATCGGCTCCCATACCCGCAACGTCTCCAACATTGTCTCCTACGTTGTCTGCAATTGTTGCTGGATTACGAGGATCATCTTCCGGAATTCCTGCCTCAACTTTACCAACTAAATCGGCTCCAACATCGGCTGCTTTTGTATAGATTCCACCACCAACTCTGGCAAATAAAGCGATAGATTCGGCTCCTAATGAAAATCCAGCAAGAGTTTCTAAAACAACCGTCATTGTATCGGTGTCTTTCCAAACTCCTCCAGAAAACAAATGAAAGAAAATGATAAAAAATGATGTTAATCCTAAAACAGCTAAACCTGCTACACCTAACCCCATTACAGTTCCTCCGCCAAAAGAAACTTTTAAAGCTTGCGGAAGACTCGTACGAGCTGCTTGAGTAGTTCTAACGTTTGTTTTAGTCGCTATTTTCATTCCCATATTTCCTGCTAAAGCAGAGAAAAATGCACCAAAAATAAATGCTATTACGATTAATAAATGTGTTTTTACTCCTGGAATAAAAGTGATTCCTGCCAAAGCTAAACTGGCAATAATTACAAAAACGGTTAATAATTTGTATTCGGCTTTTAGAAAGGCTAAGGCTCCTTCGTAGATGTAATCTGAAATCTCTTTCATCTTACCGTCTCCAGCGTCTTGTTTTAAAACCCAAGTCCTTTTTATTCCCATGAAAAGTAATCCTAAAACTGCCATAATAATAGGCAGGTAAATCATAAATGCATTCATAATATTTTATTGGTTTTGGTTAATAGTCAACAATCTAACTGAACGAATTTAAACAAAAAAGCAATACTCCTGACGGCAGTATTGCTTTTTTTATAATAGAATAAGGTTAAAATTATTTAATGCTAAATAATCCAGCCGGTTTATTTTCAATGTCATCAAAACGTTTTGTACACTCAGCGATGATATCATAAGCTTCTTTTACGTCTCCCCATCCTTCTACGTCTACTTTTTTGTTTTCAAGATCTTTGTAAACTTGGAAAAAGTGCTCGATTTCTTTTACTAAGTGTGGGTTGATATCAGAAAGGTCATTTAATGAATTCCAGATTGGATCTGAAACTGGTACACAAATAATTTTTTCGTCTGGTCCTTTATCATCTGCCATGTGGAATACGCCAATTGGCTTCACTTCCATAACACATCCAGGGAAAGTTGGCTCGTTTACCAAAACTAATACGTCAAGAGGATCACCATCTAAAGCTAAAGTTTCTGGAATAAATCCATAATCAGCTGGGTACATCATTGAAGAGAATAACATTCTATCGAAACGCATTCTTTTAATTTCAAAATCGTACTCGTATTTATTTCTGCTTCCTCTTGGTATTTCGATTAATACATCGAAAGTCGTTAATTTGTCTGCGGTCATTTTCGTTTTTTATTATTTCTATAATTTCGGTTGCAAAAATAACTAAAGAATCTAGTTTTACAATAAAAAACAAGGTTAAATTATCCGCATTAGAGTTTAAAAAACAAGCATTTAATAGCTAATTGTTCGATTTCTTTTTTTCAAGTAATAATGCCAGAACAAATACGTCGCATAAGAACGATATGGACTCCATTGTTCGGCATGAATTTCCATTTCCTGTTTATCGTGAATATTCAGCAATTCTTTTATGGTATTAATTACTGCAATATCACCAAGCGGAATCAAATCAGGCTCTTCCAGACAAAACATTAAATAAATATCGATGGTCCAGTTTCCAATTCCTTTTAATTTAATTAATTCTTCACGAACTTGTTTTGCAGGTTTTGACGCTAACCCTTCAATATCTAATTCTTTATTTAAAACCGCTTCCGCCAAAATTTTAATGTATTTTGTTTTCTGACGGCTGACTCCAAGGCTTCTAAATTCTTCATCAGAAAGAATAGCCATGTTTTCAGGATCACAAGTTGCAAAAGCTTTTATTTTTAAGAATGTAGCTTTCGCCGAATCTATAGAAACCTGCTGCTCAAGAATTAATAAAACCAAAGTTTCAAAACCTGGAGGACGTCTAGGGATTGGTGGCAATCCATACTTTTCTATTATTTCTAGAAATATTGGATTTTTAGAGGAAAGGAAATCTATGGCTTCTTGCATGATTATAGTTTTCGAAAGTAAATCAAATTTAAGAAAAATGGAGTTAGTTCTCGCAAAGTCGCCAAGTCGCTAAGTTTTTTTTATCTCTCGCAGATTAAGCAGATTAAGCAGATAAAGATCTGATCTCGAATCTCAATGATTATCAAAAGCTAGAAACAAAAAAATCGCAAAGATTTAAAACCTTTGCGACTTTGTAACTTTGAGCCTTTGCATCTTTAAAAATAAAATCCGAACGATCCTTTTACTGCAAATTTATGAGCATCTGGCATATCTAGATAATTTCCTCTCCAAGAGAAATCAATTCTAAAAACTTTAAATATATTTCCAATTCCTGCATGATATTCATAATACACTTTTTCTGGAGCATTATAAGGTAATCCCGAAGCATTAATAGCGCGGTTTGCATCAGAGATTGTTCCGTGAACCGCTCTTACTCCAACAAATTCTCTCCAATTCAGTTTTCTCATAAAAGGAACTCTTGCGAATAATCTTCCTCCAAAATCGTGATTCCACTGCAGAGTAGTATACTGATCCGTAACGAATTCGTAGAAATTCAAGTTACTGAATGTGTTTTCGATCGTAAAATAAGTCTGGTTCCCCGGAATTACACTCATCAAACCTAACGGAATCGTACCAAATGTTTTTCCTGTTTCCAGAATAATATTCGATCGTCCTAAAGGTCCAATAATAATAGGCTGTTTGTAAAAAACCTGGATTTTTTCGTAAGCAAAATCGCTATCAAAAACACCTTTTAAACCATAACTAAAGTTCACAAAGAAATGACTAAAAGGACTATCAACTAAATCACGCTCAACTCCATAACCAATTGTTTTACGATTTGGCATATACTCAAACTGAATATTGGCTTCTGATTGTTTAACTGCACTTTGAATAACTCCAGCTGGATTTTCAGGAGTTGGCAAAGTCGTATAATAATCTAAACTAAATGTTTTTGATGCCGATTCTAGTGTTCGATATGAGAAACCTGCTTGAACTATGAAGTTCTTTTTAGCCTCCATTTCGACAGAAATATTACTCAAATTGATATTGGTTAATTTTCCATTACTTCCTGTTGTAAATAAGGCAGAAGATGCAAAACTTCGTCCTAAAACGTCATTTGTAGTGGTTAAACTCGCACCTATTTGCTCAATGTCACGCCTATTTCCTCCAGAAATAATAACTCGGTTTTTCTTATCAACCATCCATTTTCCCGAAACTCCGTATTTGAATTTATTATCATCAAATCCATAAGCAGTATAAGCTTGAATACGCCAAGGGTCATTTGGTCCAAAATAGGTTCTTCCACCAACTCTTAGCCTTATACCTTCGACTTCATTATATCCAAAAGTGGAGAAAATTGGTCCGTAATCAAAATTTTTAAATTCGACGTAACCGCTTCCTAAAATCGAGACGAGATTATACAATTGCTTGAATCGCTTGACTGTTTGCAATGTATCAAGCATTTTATAAATTCCCTGTTCGTCTTTATTTAATTTTTCAAAACGATTTTCTTCCCAGAATTCGGGCGGTCGATCGTAAACAGCGTTGTCTATAAAATTGACTTCTTCTTTATAAAACTTCTCTGGTTTTTGAATATTGAATTTATGGTTACGATATAAAGTTGTCCTTTTTCCATAAACTCCTTTTGATTTTTCTTTCTTGTTTAAAGCAAAATCAGACATCATATAATCACGAGTCAAAAGAAAAACAGAATCGTTTTCAACCTCAAATTCCTGTTCTATGTAAATATCTTTTACCCAGTTAATATTGGCACTTTTTGTAACACCCATATTAATTTTCTTAATTGCAAAAGTGGTATCATTAACCCAAAAGTCTCCTTTAAAAGTTAATTCATTTTTACGTCTTGGATAAAAAACAATATTATAACACCATTTTTTATCTACAAAAGTACTGTCTTTTAATACATAGTTGTAAACATCAATCCCTGTTCGCGAAAGCGGACTAGTAAAACTTTTATCAAAAAACTTAAGGTGATTATCATAAATGTTGTAGTCTGAATAAAGGTCTTTTACGAAAGATAAAATCTGCTGGTTTCCGTTAAAACCAGACATTTTATTTCCTGTTATATTTTCTTTTACTTTCTTTAATTTATTATCTCCGTAAACATCATAAACCGATTCGTTGATGAAAATTGGCAGATAGGTTTTTCCCGTAACATCAGAAGTATCAACATGATTAAAGATAAATTCCATACCCTTAAAAAGTTTGTTTTTCATGAATGCACTATCAATAGTATTCATGTCAAACTCTACTTTTTCGTACTTCTGCATTTGGTATTGATTGAATTGATACAATCCGTTTTTACGTTTTCTTGCCCAAATTTTTCTCAAAATATCCAATGCTGGATTATTCTTCTTTGAAGTTTTCCCTGTGTAAATTACAACTTCGTTTAGTGCTTCGGCTTCGCCTAAAACAATTTTAAAATTATAATTTACTGCTTTTTCTAAGGGAATTTCTTTATCTGAAAATCCTGCAGAAGAAACTATAAGTGCTGTATAAGTATTTGGTGATTCCAAATAAAAACGCCCATCTTCATTAGAAACGATTCCTATATTAGAACC
This sequence comes from Flavobacterium sp. SH_e, assembly GCF_025717045.1. GTDB lineage: Bacteria > Bacteroidota > Bacteroidia > Flavobacteriales > Flavobacteriaceae > Flavobacterium. Next base: position 754,920 of record NZ_JAOVZN010000006.1, on the reverse strand, counting down.
TTTAAATACTACATTTGCAAAAGGTATTGGCTGATTAGACTTGTCCAAAACAATTCCACTCACTTTCGTTTGTGCAGTAGCAATAGTCGCAAATGCGAATACAAAAAATAGGCTGAGTAAAATTATTCTTTTCATTGTCTGGGCAAAAAAAAACTTCATCAATTAACTATGAATGATGAAGTTTTGTGAGTATTTTAAATGTGTATTATTTGTATAATACTTTTTTAACTGCTTTTACTACATCACCAGCATTTGGCAACCAGTCTTTAAGCAATACTGGAGAATACGGTGCAGGAGTATCTGCAGTTGTAATACGCTGAATTGGCGCATCAAGGAAATCAAACGCTTGTTCTTGTACGATATAAGAAATTTCAGAAGAAAGGCTGGCAACTGGCCAAGCTTCTTCAAGAATTACTAAACGATTTGTTTTTTTAACCGATTTTAAGATCGCATCTTTATCCATTGGACGAACTGTTCTTAAATCGATAATCTCACAAGAGATTCCTTCTTTTGCTAATTCATCAGCAGCGATAAAAGCTTCTTTGATGATTTTACCAAAAGAAACGATAGTTACATCAGTCCCTTCACGTTTAACATCAGCAACACCAAGTGGAATTGTATATTCTCCGTCTGGCACTTCACCTTTGTCACCGTACATTTGCTCAGACTCCATGAAAATTACTGGATCGTTATCACGAATTGCAGATTTTAAAAGTCCTTTTGCATCATAAGGAGTTGAAGGAACAACAACTTTAAGACCTGGAGTATTAGCAAACCAGTTTTCTAAAGCTTGTGAGTGAGTGGCTCCTAATTGACCAGCAGAAGCTGTTGGTCCGCGGAAAACGATAGGCACATTAAATTGTCCTCCTGTCATTTGACGCATTTTAGCAGCGTTATTTATAATTTGATCAATACCAACTAAACAGAAGTTGAATGTCATATATTCTACAATAGGACGGTTTCCGTTCATTGCAGAACCTACTGCAATTCCTGAAAAACCAAGCTCAGCAATTGGAGTATCAATTACTCTTTTTTCACCAAACTCAGCAAGCATTCCTTTTGAAGCTTTGTAAGCTCCATTGTATTCTGCAACCTCTTCTCCCATTAAATATATGGATTCATCGCGACGCATTTCTTCGCTCATCGCTTCACAAATGGCCTCTCTAAATTGTATTGTTCTCATATTTTATATTGTATGTTGAATTTTCTGAAGAGCAAAAATAAATATTTTAAATAACTTAAAAGCAAAAATTGAATTTAAAATCGCATGAACTTCTATCTGTTCTCAGGTTTTAACTTTTTAATCTTTATTGTGACATTAACGAAATCGTTTTAATAGACGCTAAAACCACATTTATTTTATTAAAATATTTTTTAGACAAACTTGAATCTATTTGTTTAATTCTTATTTCTTCTAAAATTCATTCATCAGAACGGAAAAATCCAAAATTTAGTATTTATAAGACAAAAAATAGCTTGTTAACAACCTTACCTATATTGTAAAATTACTAACAATCAGACAAAAGGAGTGCTTATTTGTTTTTAAATCCCGATGAAAACCATTCAAAACCAAGCAATCTGCGAAATCGTAATAGTTTTAAAAAAATATTATGCATGCATAGTATAATTATTCCAAATTAAATTCTAAATTTGTAAAAGCATATTATAAATTCAAAATATATACTTATGAAAATACTAGTTTGCATCAGCCATGTGCCTGATACTACTTCAAAAATTAACTTTACCAATGGTGATTCAGAATTTGACACTAATGGCGTACAATATGTAATTAACCCTAACGATGAATTTGGACTTACACGTGCAATCTGGTTCCAAGAACAACAAGGTGCAACTGTAACTGTAGTAAATGTCGGAGGTCCTGATACTGAACCAACTTTACGTAAAGCTTTAGCAATTGGTGCTAACGAAGCAATTCGTGTAAACGCAAATCCAACTGACGGATTCTTCGTTGCAAAACAATTGGCAGAAGTAATTAAAAATGGTGGATACGATTTAGTAATTGCTGGAAAAGAATCTTTAGATTATAATGGCGGAATGGTTCCTGGAATGATTGCTGGTATTTTAGGCTCAAACTTCTTAAATTCTTGTACAGGTTTAACTGTTGAAGGAAACAACGTAAAAGCGATTCGTGAAATCGACGGTGGAAAAGAAACTGTAAGCACTACCCTTCCATTAATCATTGGAGCTCAAAAAGGTCTTGTTGAAGAAAAAGATTTACGTATCCCAAACATGAGAGGTATTATGACTGCAAGAACTAAAGCGCTTACTATTCTTGAGCCAGTTGATGCTGCTGTAAATACAAAAGCGGTGAAATTTGAAAAACCAGCTCCAAAATCGGCAGTAAAATTAGTTTCTGCAGATAATTTAGATGAGTTAATCAATTTATTACACAACGAGGCTAAAGTGATTTAAGATATTTTATTGATGAATTAAGATTAACGATTTTTGATTGCAGATTTAAAATCAAAAAATTAGTTAATCTAAAATCGTTAATCACAAATCTAAAATCGTTAATCACAAATCTAAAATCTAAAATTATTATGTCAATATTAATATATGCAGAATCTGCAGAAGGAAAATTTAAAAAAGTTGCTTTCGAATTAGCTTCTTATGCTAAAAAAGTAGCTGAATCATTAGGAACAACCGTTACAGCTTTAACTGTAAACATCAGCGATGTTAGCGAATTAGGCAAATACGGAGTAGATAAAGTTTTAAAAGTAAGCAATGATAAATTAGCTGGTTTTAATGCAAAAGCTTACGCTGATGTTATCAAACAAGCTGCTGAAAAAGAAGGAACAAAAGTAGTATTGCTTTCTTCTACAACAGATAGTATTTATCTTTCACCACTTGTCGCAGTAGCTTTAGAAGCTGGTTTCGCATCAAATGTTGTAGGATTACCAGTTAGCACTTCTCCATTCCAAGTAAAAAGAAACGCTTTCTCAAACAAAGCTTTCAATATCACTCAAATCGATACAGATGTAAAAGTTCTTGGCTTAGCTAAAAACTCTTACGGTCTTTTTGAAAGCGCAGGAGCCGCTGCTGCAGAAGATTTCAATCCAACAATTGGAGACAATGATTTTGGTGTAAAAGTAGAATCTGTAGAAAAAGTATCTGGAAAAGTTTCTATCGCTGACGCAGATATCGTAGTTTCAGGCGGACGTGGACTGAAAGGTCCTGAAAACTGGGGGTTAATTGAAGATTTAGCTGCTGTTCTTGGAGCTGCAACTGCATGTTCTAAACCCGTTTCAGATTTAGGATGGAGACCTCACAGCGAGCACGTTGGACAAACAGGAAAACCAGTTGCAACAAACTTATATATTGCAGTAGGAATTTCTGGAGCTATCCAGCATATAGCAGGTATCAACTCATCTAAAGTAAAAGTAGTGATCAATAATGACCCAGAAGCTCCTTTCTTTAAAGTGGCTGATTATGGTATAGTTGGAGATGCTTTTGAAATTATACCACAATTAACAGAGAAATTAAAAGCTTTCAAAGCTCAGCATTCTTAATTTAAAATTCTCTCTAAAAATATAGCTGCCTAAAAACAAGATAATCGTATCTTTGTTTTAAGGCAGCTTTTTTGTTCCATATTTTTTGATTAAAATTGCACCTTTATTTTCCAATCAAAAAAAGTATTAAAATGCGGTGCTAAGTGCCCGTTTTACAAACATATATGAGTCTAGTAAAATTATCCATAAAAGGAATTTCATACAGTCAAACTCAAAATGGCGCTTATGCCTTAATTTTGAACGAAGTCGATGGCGAAAGAAAATTACCTATTGTAATTGGTGCTTTTGAAGCGCAATCAATCGCTATTGCCTTAGAAAAAGAAATAAAACCACCACGCCCTTTAACTCACGATTTATTCAAAAATTTCGCCGAAAGATTTGATATTGTGGTAAAGCAAGTCATTATACACAAACTTGTTGACGGTGTTTTTTACTCTAGCTTAATTTGCGAAAGAGATAAAATTGAAGAAATTATCGATGCTAGAACTTCTGATGCAATTGCACTTGCATTGAGATTCAACGCTCCAATTTTTACCTATAAAAACATTTTGGACAAAGCAGGTATTTATTTAAAATCAAATACTGCAGAAACAGATTCTGGTGCTCAAGAAATTGATGACGTTCTTTCAAATCCCGAAACTTTTGGACATGAAGAAGAGAGCAATCAATCTGGAGACGTTTATGCAAAACATTCTTTACAAGAATTAAACGAACTTTTAGATCAAGCCGTTTCTCAGGAAGATTACGAAAAAGCTGCAAAAATTAGAGACGAAATCTCTAGAAGATAAATGTATATGTTTAATCGTTGATTTGTTTATTCGTTAAATCGATTAAACAGTTACAACGAATAACCGAATAAACAAAACATGAAACAATACTTAGATTTAGTAAAACACGTTTTAGAAAACGGCAATCAAAAAGGAGACCGAACTGGAACAGGAACAAAAAGTGTTTTTGGCTACCAAATGCGTTTTGATTTAAGTGAAGGTTTCCCAATGGTTACGACCAAAAAATTACATTTAAAATCGATTATTTACGAATTGCTTTGGTTCTTAAAAGGCGATACAAATATAAAATACCTTCAAGAAAACGGAGTAAAAATCTGGGATGAATGGGCTGATTCTAATGGCGATTTAGGGCCAGTTTATGGACATCAATGGCGTAATTGGAACAGTGAAGAAATTGATCAGATTTCTGAATTAATCAAAGAATTAAAGACAAACCCAAATAGTAGAAGAATGCTGGTTTCTGCATGGAACCCTTCGGTTTTGCCAGATACTAAAAAATCTTTTGAAGAAAATGTGGCCAATAACAAAGCAGCATTGCCTCCATGTCATGCCTTTTTTCAGTTTTATGTGGCAAGTCCAGATCTTGAAAAAGGAGAAACTAAAGGAAAATTATCTTGCCAATTGTATCAGCGAAGTGCAGATATCTTCTTAGGAGTTCCTTTTAACATTGCTTCTTATTCATTGTTAACTATGATGATTGCACAAGTATGCGACTTAGAGCCTGGCGATTTTATTCACACTTTTGGTGATGCACACATTTACAACAATCATTTTGAGCAACTAGAGTTACAACTTTCAAGAGAACCAAAACCATTACCAAAAATGATTTTAAATCCAGAGATTAAAAACATTTTTGATTTTGATTATGGTGATTTCACTCTTGTTGACTATGATCCGCATCCTGCTATAAAAGGAAGTGTTGCAGTATAAAAACAAAAAAATCCGCTTTATATAAAGCGGATTTTTTTTATACAACTAAAACACTGTTTTCACTTCCAGCAAAATCATTCCATTTATAAGAATCAGCTTCTGGGTCATTTACATAAGCCCCATCCACTAAATACTTAAATTCGTATATAGCATCTTTAACCAAGTCATAAGTAGCTTTAAAAGTACCGTTTTTCAATTTACTCAAAGCACCTTCTTCCGCATTCCAATTATTGAAATCTCCAACAACAGAAGCAGAACTTGCATCTTTAGCATCTATCGAAAACGTAACTTTACATACTGGTTTCGTTTTCACAAATTGTTTCTTTAAAGACATAACTATTTCGTTTTTAGATTTATACACCTAAAATTAATTAAATTCGACGAAACACTCGCTACTCCTCTAGCCGATTTATTATAATAACAAAAAGAGGGTGTAATTTTCGTTTAATCTGCAATTTAATGCGGTTAAAATTTTGTAATTCAAATTCTTACAATTTTTTAAAGCAAATATTCCACATCCAAAATATTGACTTTCGAAAATAAATTTTAACTTTATAATCTCATTTTTATCTTATGGAAAAAGAAGTACACGAACAATACGAATACGCAAGGCGCCGATTAAGACAAAAAAAGGTTTTATATTTTCATTTTGTTCTTTTCCTTTTAGGAAGTTTATTTTTATTTGTTGCCAATAAATTTTTTGGCTTTGGAGAAGGTACAACTCAAAATTGGTGCATCTGGGGTATTACAATCTGGCTTTTCCTTTTTATTCTGCATTTTATAAAAGTGTATATTACTGACCGCTTTATGAATAAAAAATGGGAAAGAGAACAAATCGACAGATTAGTTGCTTTACAGCAAAAAAGAATCAGTCAGCTTGAATCTTCTATTAATGAAGAGAATGAAAATAAAATTTAGTTTAAGCATACCATGATTATAATGATAGCGGCAGCAGCCGAAAATAATGCGCTTGGAAAAAATAATGAATTAGTATGGCATTTGCCAAATGATTTCAAAAGATTTAAATCGCTTACTACAGGTCATCATATTATTATGGGCAGAAAAACCTTCGAAAGTTTTCCCAAACCATTACCTGATCGAGTTCATATTGTAATTTCTCGCCAAGAAAATTATAACCCTGAAGGATGTATTGTAGTAGATAGCATTGAAAAAGCAATTGCTATTTGCCCTGAAAATGATGATAGCTACATTATAGGAGGCGGAGAAATCTACAATCTTGCTCTTCCGTTTACTGATATTATTGAATTAACAAAAGTTCACCACACTTTTGATGCAGATGCTTTCTTTCCAAAAATTAATAAAAGCGAATGGATTCTGGTAGAATCTGAAGAAAATTATAAAGACGAAAAACATCTTTATGATTATACGTATGAAACTTACATTAGAAAATAAATAAAAAACATCCTCTTATTAGGGAGGATGTTTTTAAAACGATTGATTTTTTTTAGACCTGACTCTCTCAAGAAAAAGTGTTTGTTTAAAAATCACAAATGTTAAGAACACTTGTAAAACTGAATAACATTTAATGTTATTGAGACCTAAATCTCAAAACGCCTTTAATAACAAATACCACTAAGATATTAAAGGCAGAAAATTAAAATTTCCAAAAACAAATTTAATCCTAAGAACGTACTTTGCACTTTAAAATAGTATTTCCCCCCAAGAACAATACTTTACAAAACTCTTTCATGAACAAATGAATTACCAGCGCAAAAAAAGTAATCATTTGTTTAAGTCATTGGCACTACCAATCATTAAAACTTTAATCATTTTTACTTTAGCAAAGTTGCTCATAAAAGACACGACAGGCAATACCAACTTTTAGTGATTTTGACAAAATACCTAGATTTAGGGATGCTTAAAATATCGTATTTTCTAACTTTAATATAAATCTTCCAAAACATTTATTTTACAAATTAAAAAACTCAATTACAGTTAAAGTAGATTGTTTATATTTGCCTAAATAAAAAAAATGTCTGAAAAAATAACTCCGTATAAAGACTCTTCCTTAGGTAAAAAAGAGCAAGTAACCCAAATGTTTGACACCATTTCTGGGAATTACGACAATTTGAATCGTGTAATCTCATTTGGTATTGACGTTAAATGGCGTAAAAAAGTATTAAAAATTGTATCAGACAAAAAACCAAAAGTTATTCTTGATATTGCAACAGGAACTGGAGATTTAGCAATTTTACTTTCACAAACCAATGCCGAAAAAATTATTGGATTGGATATTTCAGCAGGAATGCTTGAAGTTGGAAAAAAGAAAGTCGAAGAAAAAAAGCTTTCAAATGTTATTGAATTAGTTTTAGGTGATTCTGAAAATATGCCTTTTGAGGATAACTATTTTGACGCTATCACAGTTGGATTTGGTGTTAGAAATTTTGAAAATCTTGAAAAAGGTTTTGCAGAAATCTTAAGAGTTCTGAAGCCAAATGGTGTTTTTGTTATATTAGAAACTTCTGTTCCGGATAAATTCCCTTACAAACAAGGTTATAATTTCTACAGCAAAAATATACTTCCGTTAATCGGTAAATTATTTTCTAAAGATAATGATGCATATGGCTATTTATCTGAATCAGCTGCTGCTTTTCCTTATGGAGAAGCCCTGAACAATATTTTAAGAAAAACTGGGTTTATAGATGTTGTGGCAATGCCTCAAACTTTTGGTGTCGCAACGATTTATTCTGCATCTAAAAAATAGTATGAAAAAAGCTGTAATCTTATTTTTATTAGTCTTAGCGGCAAAAGGCCACGCACAATTTGCTAAAAATTTATTTAGTAAGGACCCTATTATTAACCTTGAAAACTGGCAAAAGCAGCGTATTTACTTTGGATATTATCTAGGTTTTAATAGTTTCGACTTTAAATTTGATTACAAAACCCCTGTACAACAAGATATTCAGGTAAAAAAAACTACGGGTTTTAATGTTGGTGTTGTAGCCGATTTAAGATTACAGGAATACATTAACCTTCGTTTTGAACCTGGGCTGTATTATACTAAACGTGATCTTTATTTTCCTGGCGTAGGAAGCTCAGAAACCGACTATTTAAGAGAAGTAAATAGTACTTATATTCACTTCCCTTTATTATTGAAATTTTCTGCCTTACGTACAGGAAACATCCGTCCTTACTTGGTTGGCGGTATGTCTACCACTTTGAATTTATCGAGCAATGCTAAATCTCAAGACGATAACTGGCAGCAAAAATTCAGAGTAAAACAATGGACCGCAGCTTATGAAGTAGGTTTTGGAATTGATATCTTTACTGAATATTTTATTTTTTCTCCTTCTGTTAGAGGTATGTTTGGTATTACAGATGAATTAATTCGTGATAACGTAACGCCAGAGCACCCTGTTAGCCCTTATACAGACAACATCGATTCAATGAAATCAAGAGCGATTTTAATAAATTTCACTTTTCATTAAAACAAAATCTCAACTATTTCGTTTAAATTCACTAAGAATAATTGCTGTTGCGGTAGCTACATTTAAACTTTCGGTTTTTTGAAGCTCTCCAAACCTAGGAATTGTAAGACGGCTGGTTACAGTTTTTTCAATCTCTTCTGAAATACCGTTGGCTTCATTACCCATAATAATGATACCATCGTTTGGTAATTTTGATTGATAAATATTTTCTCCATCCATAAAAGTTCCCAAAACTGGCAGTTTAGTTTGAGCAAGGAAAAGTTTTAAATCAACATAACTTACATTTACTCTGGTAATTGAACCCATTGTCGCTTGTACCACTTTTGGGTTGTAAATATCTACTGTTTCTTTAGAACAGATTACCTGCTTTATACCAAACCAATCACACAGACGCAAAATAGTCCCTAGATTCCCTGGGTCTCTAATATCGTCTAAAGCTAAAATTAAACCCGAATCGATTATTTTCTTTTCGGCTGGAATTTTAAAAACTGCCAAACAAGAATTTGGAGTCGACAAAGCACTTATTTTTTTCAGTTCTTGTTCATTAATAAGAGTTCGTTTTGAAGCGTGAACCGCCTCGAAATCATTTAATGTAGTGTATAAATGTTCTAATTCAAAATTGGATTGCAGCAATTCTTGAATTACTTTTACTCCTTCAGCAAAAAATAATTGATTAGCAAAACGCTGCTTTTTTTGATGTAAACTTGAGATAAGCTTTATTTGGTTTTTACTAACCATAAAATAATGTACTTTTGAATTAAATATTAAAAAACACTTGAAAAATAATTCCACAAAAATAATAGCATTTCTTCTAATAGCAATATTAATTTGCGCTTGTAATGCCGTAAAAAGAGTTCCCGATGGAAAAAGTCTTCTTGTAAAAAATAATATTTTAGTTAACGGAAAATCTACAAATGATGAAACAGCTTCTAATCAAATGTACCAAAAACCAAATGGTAAATTATTAGGTTACAAGCTTCGTTTGAATTTATACAATTTAGCCAATTTAAATCCGGATTCTACTTATCAGGCAAAATTCAAAAATAATCCCGGAAAGTATGAACGAATGTCCAAAATATTTTCTGCTAAACAAGTAGATCGCCTTGGACAGTCTTTTTACTATAAAGGAATTCACGAATTTTTGAAAAATACTGGTGAACCACCCGTAATTATTGACACTTCAAAAACCAGAAAATCATTATTGCGCTTAAAATATTATTATTTTAATAATGGCTATTTTAATGTTCAAACCGATTATACTATTGATACGGTTGGAAAAAAGAGAGCTGCAATAAATTATAATATCACTACAGGGCCAGCTTACAAATTAGATACTATTAGAACTAAAATAATGACTCCTGCATTAGACTCATTATATAGAACTAATAACGAACCTTCTTTATTAAAATCTGGAAATCAATACAAAACTACTGATTTTGAAGAGGAAAAAAACCGTATTACAACTTATTTTAGAAATCACGGTGCTTACTATTTTCAACCTACTTATGTGACTTATGACATTGATACCATTGGCAAAAAAGCAAAGGCAGATGTCACTTTGATTATAAACAACAACACCATACAAGAAAGAGATTCTAGCCGTACAGAACCTTTTAAATTATACACAATAAGCGATGTAAATATTTATACCGATTATTCTGCTGCAAATTCTAAGAAAAAACCAACTGATAGTGTTTCCTACAACAACTTTAATTTATACAGCTATAAAACACTAAAATACAAACCACGCGCTATAACCGATGCTATTTTTATTACAAAGGGAAGTACTTATGCCGATTTTAGAACAACACTTTCTTCTCGATATTTAAATAATTTAAGAATCTTCAACTACCCTTCTATACAATATGAAGTAGACAAAAGAGATTCTACAGCGCAATCACTTATTGCCAATGTTTATTTAACGCCAAGAAAAAAATACAGTTTTGGTGCTACGCTTGACTTGACACATTCTAATATTCAGGATTTCGGAATTGGTGCTAGTGTTTCTGAAACCATTCGAAATGTATTTAACCGTGCTGAAACTCTCGAAATTTCAGCTCGTTTAAACGTGGGTTCTTCTAGAGATATGGCAAATCCAAACAATAATTTTTTCAATGTTTCTGAATATGGTCTAGATTTAAAACTGAATTTTCCAAGAATTCTACTGCCTTTCGGAACAGAAAAAATTATTCCAAAAAGTATGATTCCTTACACCTCGATTACTTCAGGTTTTTCTAAGCAGCGAAATATTGGTTTGGATAAAGAAAACTTTACGGGAGGTATTTCATATAACTGGACTCCAAAGCGCCATAATACAGCGAAACTAGAATTATTAAATGCACAATTTGTTCGCAACTTAAATCCAGACAATTACTTTAATGTCTATACATCTTCTTATGATGACTTGAATGGAATTGGAAAAGATTACAATGTTAACCCAATTAACTGGGGAGATACAACAGAAGAACAAGCGAGAAAAGATCTTACTATACCTAAAGGAACAACAGGATTTACTAATGATGTTTTAACAGGACAAACCGCTTTAACATCTGCTGATTCACAATATCAAGAAGTTGAAAGCATTGAAGAAAGAAGGGTTCGTCTGACTGAAAATGATTTCATTCTAGCAACCAGTTATTCTTTTACCAAAACAACTAAAAAAGATTTGGCCGATAATAATTTCTACCAATTCAGAACAAAAATAGAATCGGCAGGTACATTATTATCTGTGGTTTCGGAAATTGGAAACCTTCAAAAAAATTCTAAAGGAAATTACGAAATCTTTAACCTAGAGTATTCAGAATATATAAAAACTGAATTTGATTATATCAAGCATTGGGATTTTGGGAAAGAAAAAGTTTTAGCGGTTCGAAGTTTCTTTGGAATTGCAATTCCGTTTGGAAATTCAAATTATATTCCGTTTTCACGAAGTTATTACGGAGGAGGTTCTAACGATAATCGTGCTTGGCAACCTTATGCTTTAGGACCTGGAAGCACAAATGCTATAAACGACTTTAATGAGGCCAATATGAAAATAGCGGCGAGTTTAGAATATCGCTTCAAAATTTTCGGAGATGTGAAAGGAGCGCTCTTTGCAGACGCCGGAAATATATGGAATGTACTCGATAATGTCATAGATTCGAAAGCAAGATTTGACAACTTAAACGATTTAGGTGAAATTGCTTTGGGTACAGGATTTGGTTTAAGATACGATTTAAGCTTTTTTGTTGTTCGTTTAGATTTAGGCTTTAAGACCTATAATCCAGCGCATGAGAAGGGAGATAGATGGTTTAAAGAATACAATTTTGGACACTCTGTTTTAAATTTTGGAATAAATTATCCATTCTAATGCTAATTAATTCTTATTTTTGCAACCTAAAAACTAAAAACAACTATAAAAAAAATTACAATGGCACACAATATCAAACCCGGAGTAGCTACAGGAGATCAAGTTCAAGAGATTTTTAACTATGCGAAAGAAAAAGGATTTGCATTACCTGCAGTAAACGTTACAGGATCTAGCACAATCAATGGAGTTCTAGAAACTGCAGCTAAATTAAATGCGCCGGTTATCATTCAATTTTCTAACGGAGGAGCACAATTCAACGCTGGAAAAGGATTATCAAATGCAGGTGAAAAAGCAGCAATCGCAGGAGGAATCGCGGGAGCAAAACACATTCATACATTAGCAGAAGCTTACGGAGCAACCGTAATTTTACATACAGACCACTGTGCAAAAAAACTTTTGCCTTGGATTGATGGTTTATTAGATGCATCTGAGAAACACTTCGCAGAAACAGGAAAACCATTATTCAGTTCTCATATGATCGATTTGTCTGAGGAGCCAATCGAAGAAAACATCGAGATCTGTAAAGAGTATTTAGCTAGAATGAGCAAAATGGGTATGACATTAGAAATCGAACTTGGTATTACAGGTGGTGAGGAAGATGGTGTTGACAACTCTGATGTTGATAGCTCAAAATTATACACTCAACCAGAAGAAGTAGCTTACGCTTACGAAGAATTATCTAAAGTGAGCCCTAAATTTACAATTGCTGCCGCTTTCGGAAACGTTCACGGTGTTTACAAACCAGGAAACGTAAAATTAACTCCAAAAATCTTAAAAAATTCTCAAGATTTCGTACAAAACAAATTCAACACAGGACACAATCCAGTTGATTTCGTTTTCCACGGAGGTTCAGGTTCTACACTTGAAGAAATTAGAGAAGGAATTAGCTACGGAGTTATCAAAATGAACATCGATACAGATTTACAATTTGCATACACTGAAGGAATCCGTGACTATATGGTTAAAAATTTAGATTATTTAAAATCTCAAATTGGTAACCCAGAAGGTCCAGATGCTCCAAACAAAAAATATTATGACCCAAGAAGATGGGTTCGTGAAAGTGAAGTTACATTCAACGCAAGATTGGAACAAGCTTTTGCTGATTTGAATAACGTAAACACGTTATAAAAAAGTATTCAGCTTACAGTTTTAAGTATTCAGTATCTGAGTACTTAAAACTGAATACCACTGAACACTGAAATTTTTATTACTGAACACTGAATACTAGAAAAATGGCTTGGTTTAAAAGACAAGAAAAAGGGATTACGACCGCGACAGAAGACAAGATGGACGTTCCGAAAGGATTGTGGTACAAATCTCCTACTGGAAAAATTATTGATGCTGACGAATTAGCGAGAAATTTATTCGTAAGCCCTGAAGATGATTTTCATGTTCGAATTGGAAGCGCAACCTATTTTGAAATTTTATTCGACAACAACGAATTTGTTGAGTTAGATAAAAACATGACTTCTAAAGATCCTTTGCATTTTGTGGATACAAAAAAATATGCAGAGCGTTTGAAAGATGTAATGGAAAAAACTCATCTTAAAGACGCTGTACGTACGGGAGTAGGAAAATCTAAAGGAAGAGAACTTGTAATCTGCTGTATGGATTTTGCATTCATCGGTGGATCTATGGGAGCTGTAGTAGGTGAGAAAATTGCAAGAGGCATTGATCACGCTATTAAAAACAAACTTCCGTTTGTAATGATTTCTAAATCTGGTGGAGCTCGTATGATGGAAGCTGCTTATTCTTTAATGCAATTAGCAAAAACTTCTGTAAAATTAGCTCAATTAGCTGAAGCTAAATTACCTTACATCTCTCTTTGTACAGATCCAACAACTGGAGGAACAACAGCATCATACGCAATGTTAGGAGACATCAACATCTCTGAGCCAGGCGCTTTGATTGGTTTTGCTGGTCCGCGTGTTGTTCGTGATACTACAGGAAAAGATTTGCCAGAAGGTTTCCAAACTGCTGAGTTCTTATTAGAGCACGGTTTCTTAGACTTTATCACGCCAAGAAAAGAATTGAAAGATAAGATCAACTTATATATCGATTTGATTCAAAATAATGATATTAGATAGTTTTAAAACTACTTAAAATAGAAATCCCAAGAAAATTGCTTCTTGGGATTTTTTTTGGTTGTATATTCGCTTATTGTAATATAAAACTTATTTTTTTATGTTTAAGATTAAATCTATAGAAAAATTAAAACATGAGCTTTTGGCTCAAAAACAACAATTAAGAAACTTTCCTAAATCTGCTCAATTTCCCTTTGACAATCTATATATAGAAATAGTTACTCAAATTAAAACTATCGAAATTTCCGCCGAATGTATATTATTAGACAGCGTTCAGTCTTTTAATGAAAATAAAGAATTTTCAGATGCAGAATATTGGAGAGTAAATTCGACAAATGAAGAAATTTCGAGCTACTGGTTTTTTGCAAATAATGGACAAGGTGACCTTTGGCTTTTTGATAAAGAAAATAAAATTTATTTTTACGATCATGACCAAGAAGAAATGAGTCCTGAAAATTTTTTAGATATGGGTTTAAACTTTGAAAAATGGCTACAATTTGCAGATCTCAACAATCAGCTTGATACTCTTTTCATAAATCTAGATAAAATTGACAAACATCTTATATTAAAATATGAAGAGAAATTAAAAGAAATTAGTATTACTCTATTTAACAATTACCCATTTAACTATTATTAAATCCATAATAGATTAAAATCTGAAGGGAAAACAATATTTATTTTTTCGGCTTGTTATTTCGAAGTTCTTTTTCTGCTATCGTAAAAGCTCTCTTTTCACGCCAAACAGCATAACGCTTTCTAAAAACCACTTTTATACCGCTGTCTACTGCGCCATGCATAAATAAACTCCAAACGCTGGCTACTTTTCTAGACCATGATTTGTCCCATGCGCGAAGTGTTAGAGAAAAAGAACCATCAATGTAACGCATCCAATGCCACATTCCTGTTGGCATAAATAACGTATCTCCGTGTTCAAGAAAAACTTCATACCCTTCTACTCCTTTTAGAGCAGGAAATTTTTCAAAATCGGGATTAGCCACATCATAATCTTCTAAGGCATAAGTGGTATTAGGAATACAATAGAGTCTTTTCTTCCATTTATTATCAAATAATATGATATGCTTTCTTCCACCAAAATGGGTATGAAAAAGATGCGGTAAATCGATATCATAATGCAAAAAAGTAATCGCTTTTGAACCTCCAAAAAACATAGCTGGCATACTTTCTATAAAACCTCCCATTAATTCTTTTGGAACTTTTACATCATTAACTAATTCTGGTCTGTGCTTAAAAAGATTAAAGAAAAAAATACGCAATTGTGTAGGTTCTCTTTTTATAAGATCTAAGTATTCGCCAAATTTCATGCTGGCGATTGAAGCATTAATTACTTTTGAAGGATCGGCTTTAGAATTATCTACCAATTTTACCTCAATATCTCCAGCAATTTCCTTAAAATATTCTGTCGACCATTTTTCTTTTGCAGGCCAATCGTTTGTGAGTCCTTTTATAATTAAGGGCTTCTTTTTGTCTAAATAATTTCTTTTGAAATCTTCTCTAGAAATAGATTCAACTGTATCGACAGATCTAAGATTAAAGCTCATTGGATTAATGGTTTAGGTTCTTGGTCTATCAAAAATATCTAATTATTTTGAGCCATCAAAATTTACAGTAAAATAACACAAAAACAATATTACATTCCTGTTCGAATTGCCTCAACCGGATCTAAATTTGCTGCCGAAACCGCTGGCAAAATTCCAGAAATTAAACCAATAAGAGCCGCTAAACCAGTTCCTAAAAGAATATTTCCTAAACTTAAAACAAATTCAAAGTCGAGAGCTTTTGTTAAGATTACAGCGATTCCCCAAACCATTAGCAGACCTATGATTCCGCCAATAACAGAAAGAATAATAGCTTCAAACAAAAATTGGAATAAAATAAATTTATTTTTTGCTCCCAATGATTTTTGAATTCCGATAAGATTGGTTCTTTCTTTAACTGAAACAAACATAATATTGGCAATTCCGAAGCCACCAACCAGAAGAGAAAATCCGCTAATGATCCAGCCAACAACATTCATTTGACCTAAAATTCCATCAATAAAATCAGTAAATCCAGAAAGTACATTTATAAAGAAATTATCCATATCCCCTGCTTTCATTCCACGAATTGCACGTAGTTTTTGCGCCACTTCTGCTTTGTACGCATCCATATCAACGCCTTTTTGAGGTTTTAAAACAATTACTGGCGTCATGGCGTCACTATCTCCGTACATTCTTCTTAAAAAGTTAGCAGGAAGATAAACTGAGGTATCATTGCTGTCTCCAAAAAAACCAGCTCCTTGTTTGGCAATTACACCAATGACCGTGAATCGTTGCCCGTATAAACGAATATTTTTACCAATTGGATCAAGATCTCCAAAAAGCCCCTGAGCAATTTCGTATCCCAAAACAATAACAGCTGTTCCTGAGTTAGATTCAGATTCATTGTAAAATCTTCCTTTATCAAAACTCAATCCGTCGATATCCACCATTTCGCTTGAGGACGGAATAATATTTACATCACTGACTGTTTTTGAATCGTATTTTAAAGTTTCTCTATTTACAAAAAGTTGGTATCCGACTTGATCGGTATTATTCATTGAATTTTTCAGTCCAACATACTCGTCGTATTTTACATTTGGGAATTGCTCTCTTTTCCATTGTGGAATTTCCGATGGCCCAAAACTGAATTTTATTAAATAAATCGTATTTTTATCTAAGCTACTCAAATCTTTAGTAATTTTTTTATCTAAAGAATCAACGGCAGCCAAAACAGCAATAATTGAAAAAATACCGATTGTAACACCTAAAAGTGACAATAAAGTACGTAATTTATTATTTCGCAAAGCATTGATGGCGAAGCTTAGACTTTCTTTTAATAATCTTAGATAAACGATCATATTTTTGTATTTTTCAATAAAGTAAAATTCAATAATTTAAATTCAATAACCTAATAAAAGTTAACTTACTCATCAGTAGATTTTTTTAGCATTTTGTTACACTATTTTTTTTTAATATAATATATAAAAAAACTACTTTTGCAGTCTCAAAATCATAACTACACAATGAGCACAACAAAAAAAATACAATCGGCATTAATTTCTGTTTTTTCTAAAGATGGATTGGAACCAATTGTTAGAAAATTACACGAACAAAATGTAACACTTTATTCAACTGGAGGAACTGAAGATTTTATCAAAAACCTTGGTATTCCAGTAGTTCCTGTTGAAGATATCACTTCTTTCCCTGAAATTCTTGGCGGAAGAGTAAAAACATTGCACCCAAAAATTTTTGGAGGTATTTTAAATCGTCAAGATAACGAAAGTGATGTTCAGCAAATGAAGGAATTTGACATTCCTCAAATCGATTTGGTAATTGTTGATTTATATCCTTTTGAAAAAACAGTTGCTTCTGGAGCAAGTGAACAAGATATTATTGAAAAAATTGACATCGGCGGAATTTCATTAATTCGTGCAGGTGCAAAAAATTTCAAAGACACTGTAATTGTTGCATCTGTAAACGAATACAGCTTGCTTTTAGATTTGATTACAGAGCAAGATGGAGCAACAACTTTAGAAAACAGAAGATTGTTTGCTACTAAAGCTTTCCACGTTTCATCTCACTACGATGGAGCTATTTTTAATTATTTCAATACAGACGAGACTATTTACAAAGAAAGCATTGCAAACGGTCAAGTTTTAAGATACGGTGAAAACCCTCACCAAAAAGGATTCTTCTTTGGAGATTTTGACGCAATGTTCAATAAACTTCACGGAAAAGAATTATCATACAACAACTTACTAGATGTTGATGCTGCAGTTAATTTAATTGCTGAGTTTAAAACTGACGGACCAACATTTGCTATTTTAAAACACAACAATGCTTGCGGATTGGCTTCAAGAAAAACAATCAGTGAAGCTTATTTAGCAGCTTTAGCTTGTGATCCTACTTCAGCTTTTGGAGGAGTGTTAATTTCTAACACAAAAATTGATTTAGAAACTGCACAAGAAATCAACAAATTATTCTGCGAAGTTGTTATCGCTCCTGCTTATGATGCTGAGGCAGTTACAGTTTTACAAGAGAAGAAAAACAGAATTATTTTAGTACAAAACGATGTTGAATTACCATCTCGTCAAGTAAGAACTTGTCTTAATGGTTTGTTAATTCAGGACAGAAACAATATTACGGATAATAAAGAGCATTTAAAAACCGTTACAATAACAGAACCTACTGCACAAGAGATCGAAGATTTGATCTTTGCTTCTAAAATCTGCAAGAATACAAAATCAAACACTATTGTATTTGCTAAGAACGGAACATTGATTTCATCAGGTACAGGTCAGACTTCAAGAGTTGACGCTTTAATTCAAGCAGTTGACAAAGCAAAAGCTTTTGGATTTGATTTAAATGGAGCTTCGATGGCAAGTGATGCATTTTTCCCATTTCCGGATTGTGTAGAATTAGCTAAAAAAGCAGGAATAACTGCTGTAATTCAGCCAGGAGGTTCGATTAAAGACGAATTAAGCATAAATTATTGCAATGAAAATAATCTTGCAATGGTATTTACAGGAACTCGTCATTTTAAACATTAATTTGTTTAACTTTGTTCGATAAATAATTTATAACATTTTAAACCCCTAAAAAACTTATGGGATTTTTTGATTTCATGACCGAGGATATTGCGATAGACCTTGGAACCGCAAACACTTTAATCATTCATAATGATAAAGTTGTCATTGATAGTCCATCTATCGTTGCACGTGATAGAGTATCAGGCAAAATCATTGCTGTTGGTAAAGAAGCCAACATGATGCAAGGTAAAACACATGAAAACATCAAAACTATAAGGCCTTTGAAAGATGGTGTAATCGCTGATTTTGATGCTTCGGAAAAAATGATCAATATGTTCATTAAAAGTATTCCCGCATTGAAAAAAAGAATGTTTACCCCAGCTTTACGTATGGTTGTATGTATTCCTTCTGGTATTACTGAAGTGGAGATGAGAGCGGTGAAGGAATCTTGTGAGAGAGTAAACGGAAAAGAAGTTTACTTGATTCATGAGCCAATGGCAGCTGCAATTGGTATTGGTATTGACATTATGCAACCAAAAGGAAACATGATTGTCGATATCGGAGGTGGTACAACAGAAATTGCTGTAATCGCTTTAGGCGGAATTGTATGTGACAAATCTGTAAAAATTGCAGGTGACGTTTTCACAAATGATATCGTTTATTACATGCGTACACAGCACAACTTATTTGTTGGAGAAAGTACTGCTGAAAAAATTAAAATTCAAATTGGAGCTGCAATCGAAGATTTAGATGGCCCACCAGAAGATATGTCAGTTCAAGGTAGAGATTTGCTTACTGGTAAACCAAAACAAGTAGATGTTTCTTACCGTGAGATTGCAAAAGCATTAGACAAATCTATTCAGCGTATTGAGGATGCAGTAATGGAAACATTATCTCAAACTCCTCCTGAATTAGCAGCAGATATCTACAACACTGGTATCTATTTAGCTGGTGGAGGATCTATGTTGAGAGGACTTGACAAACGTATCTCTCAAAAAACAGATTTACCAGTTTATATTGCTGAAGATCCATTAAGAGCTGTTGTTCGTGGTACAGGAATGGCACTTAAAAACATTGCAAAATTTAAAAGTATCTTAATCAAATAAGATTCAAAATAACAATCAATTTACTTTTATAAGGGTCAAATTTTTAATATTTGACTCTTATAAAAACTGAAACCTTTAAGCATATCCTGAAACAAAATAACCAGACAAGAAATGCAGCAAATATTTAATTTCATTATAAGAAACAGTAATCGATTACTGTTTTTGCTGCTTTTAGGTATTTCGTTGACGCTCACAATTCAATCGCATTCCTATCATAGAAGCAGAGTAATCAGTTCAGCTAATTTTTTAAGCGGAGGTGTTTATGAAAGAATTAATCGTGTAAACGAATATTTGAATTTAAGAGCCGAAAATGACGAACTTGTATTAGAGAATGCAAGGTTAAAAAGTCTTTTGTTTAACAAAGAAGACACTACCAAAGCACCATTGCCAGATAGCATTAAAGGTGTAAAACCTGCTGATATAATTGTATCTAAAGTAATTCACAATACATACAACACACACGAAAACTATATCACTTTGAACTCTGGAAACAATGAAGGAGTAAAACAAGATATGGGAGTAATTAATAGTTTAGGAATTATTGGAGTTGTTGATAATACTTCTGCAAATTACTCAACTGTAGTAAGTATTTTGAATATGAAGTCGCGTATTAATGCCAAAATAAAGAAATCAAATCACTTTGGTTCTTTAACTTGGGATGGTAAAAGCACTGGATTTGTACAATTAGAAGACGTTCCTAGATTAGCTTCTATCAGAAAAGGAGATACTATTGTTACTGGTGGACAATCTTCTATTTTCCCTGAAGGAATCAATATCGGAACTGTTGAAAATATATACAAGAAAAACAACACCAGTTTTTATGTCATAAAAGTGAAACTATTTAATGATATGACCAATCTCGGGCACGTTTATATTATCAAAAGTAAAGACAGAGAAGAAATTATTAATCTAGAAAACCAAAGCAAGGAAAAGAATGAGTAGCGCTGTTTTAGTAAATATTTTTAGATTTATTATGCTGCTGGCAATTCAGATTGTTATTTTCAATAATATGAATTTCCTGGGATACATAAGTCCTTTTCCATATATCCTGTACATTATTTTGTATCCGGTAAATAGTAACAAAGCTGGTTTAATAATTTCAAGCTTTTTGCTTGGACTTACTATGGATATGTTTTGTAATTCGGGTGGTATACACGCAACAGCTTGTGTGATCCTAGCATATTACAGACCTTATATTTTCAAATTTTCTTTTGGACTGAGTTATGAATATCAAACGATAAAACTAAACGAGTCTTTAACTCCAGAACGATTCTCGTTTATATTGGTTTCCGTCTTAATGCACCACATTGTATTGTTTGTTCTTGAAGCATTTCAATTCAAATTTGTCTGGGACATTTTACTCCGAACCTTGTTTAGTTCTATCTTTACTATAATTACCTCAATAATAATAATTTATCTTATTAAGCCCAATAAACGATGAGAAAAGTCTTGCTGCCCACTATAATTATTATTGCAGCGTCTTTGCTAGTGATCAGGATCTTTTATCTGCAGATTATCGATGATTCATTCAAATTGAAATCGGAAAATAATGCGATTAAGAAAGTTTACGACTATCCTGAAAGAGGCTACATCTATGATCGTAACGGAAAACTTCTTGTTGCCAATCAGGCTTCTTACGATATTATGGTTATCCCTAGAGAGGTAAAAGAAGATTTAAATATTGCAGAATTCTGTACACTTCTAAACATCACACAAGAAGAATATCATAAACGTATTGAAAAAGCAAAAGTGTATAGCCCAAGGCTTCCTTCGGTTTTTTTATCTCAGTTAAATAAAAATGAGTTTGCTGCCTTTCAGGAAAAAATCAGAAAATATGATGGATTCTATTTCCAAAAAAGATCTTTACGTGATTACGAAGTAGATTATGGTGCAAATATATTTGGTTTTATTACTCAAGTAAATGAAAAACAAATTGCCAAGAATCCATACTACAATAGCGGAGATTTAATTGGAAAACAAGGTGTAGAACAAAGTTATGAAGAAATTTTACGCGGAATAAAAGGTGTAAAATACATTCAGAAAGACAAATACAACCGAGAAATCGGTCCTTATAAAGAAGGAAAATACGATACGATTGCCGTAGCTGGAGAAGACATTAATTTAACTATTGATGCTGAACTTCAAAAATATGGCGAGGAATTGATGATTAATAAAAGAGGTGGTATTGTAGCAATTGAACCTAAGTCAGGCGAAATTCTTGCTTTAGTTACAGCTCCTTCCTATGATCCAGGCATTTTAGTAGGACGCCAAAGATCTAAAAATTATACACTTTTATATAACGATTCGATTTCAAAACCTTTATATGACAGAGGTCTTTTAGCAGAGTATCCTCCAGGTTCTCCATTCAAAATCCTGACTGGTTTAGTTGCACTCCAAGAAGGCGTAATAAACGAACAGACTACTTTTATGTGCCATCACGGATTTAGTTACGGTGGAGGTCGATTCATGAAATGTCACGGTTTTGGTCCGCATCAGTTGCATAACGGAATTTACAATTCTTGCAACACTTATTTTGGACAAGCCTATATGCTTACAATCAATAAGTATAAAGACCCTGGCCAGGCTGTTGATGTTTGGAGTGGCCACGTAAAAAGTTTCGGTTTAGGACAATTTATGGGATATGATTTACCTATTGGGAAACGAGGAAATATCCCAACTTCTAAAACCTATAAAAGAATTTACCCTAATGGCGGATGGAGAAGTTCAACTATTGTATCAAATGCAATTGGACAAGGAGAGGTTTTAATGACACCTATTCAATTGGCCAATATGATGGCAACTGTTGCGAATCAGGGTTATTATTATACTCCTCATATCATTAAAAAAATTGAGGGAGAAAAAATAGACGAAAAGTTTACGACAAAACACGTAACTACTATTGATCAAAAATATTATCCGCCTGTTATAAGCGGACTCTTTGATGTATACAACAAAGGTACAGCTTACGCTCTTAGAGTTGAAGGAATTGACATTTGCGGAAAAACTGGAACAGCTGAAAACTATGCCAAAATAAACGGTAAAAGAGAAAAACTTAAAGATCACTCTATTTTTGTGGCTTTTGCACCAAAAGACAATCCGAAAATTGCTATTGCCGTTATGATTGAAAACGGAGGTTTTGGAGCAACAGTTGCGGGACCAATCGCCAGTTTGATGATTGAAAAATATCTAAGAAAGAAGATTACGAGAACAGATCTAGAAGTAAGAGTATTAAACAAAAGCTTACTGTCGGAATATGCTAAATTAGGAGGAATAAGTGAGGCTCTTAAAATTGAATCTGTTCCAAAAGACTCTGTTTTACAAGCAAAAATTGTAAAACCAAAAGCTCCTGTTACAGCAACAACAAAAACTGAAGTTAAAAAAACAGCGGTAGACACTACTAAAGAAAATTAAGAAAGATTATTTCAAATGAAAAATCAAAGTGTAAAAAATAATATCGATTGGATAAGTGTTTTTATCTACATTGCGCTGGTAACTTTAGGTTGGCTGAATATTTATTCGTCGTCTTTATTATCAACTGATGGCACTTATCAAAAACAGTTTATTTTTATTTGCTGTACAATTCCTTTAATATTTGTAGTGCTTTTTGTTGATGGTAAGTTTTATGAAAAATATGCCAGTATTATATTCATTGTCTCTTTATTATCTTTAGCAGGATTATTTCTCTTTGGAAAAACAATTGCCGGACAACGATGCTGGTATGCGATTGGAAGTTTTACTTTACAGCCTTCTGAGTTTGCAAAGGCCGCGACCTCATTAGCTTTAGCAAAATATTTAAGTGATACACAAATCAACCTAAAAGAAACCAATAGGCAAATTCAGGCTTTGGCCATTATGTTGTTGCCTGTAATGTTGATTTTACCACAGCCAGACCCTGGAAGTGCTTTAATTTACAGTGTTTTCATCCTTGTTTTATACAGAGAAGGTTTGCCTTCTTGGTACGTATGGACTGCTTTTATAACCATTGCTCTTTTCGTTCTAACATTAGTTTTAGAGCCGTATGTGGTTATAGGAATATCATTTATTGTGCTGGCAATTATATATTTCAAAGGTAGGGTTGTTGATCGAAATATTCTTCAGAGCGGTATTTTGCTGCTTTTAATTTCGGGATTTGTTTTTTCTGTTGACTACGTTTTTGATAACGTTTTTAAACAGCACCACAGAGATCGTTTCAATATTTTATTAGGTAAAACTGTTGATATGAAAGGTATTGGGTACAATACCAACCAATCTGAAATTGCAATTGGATCTGGAGGATGGATTGGAAAAGGTTTTCTTGAAGGAACACAAACTAAAGGAGGATTCGTTCCCGAACAGCATACCGACTACATCTTTACAACTGTTGGTGAAGAATGGGGATTTGCTGGTTCTTTAGTAGTGATTTTGCTTTTTGTAAGCTTACTACTTAGAATTATTTATTTAGCAGAAAGACAAAAAACAAAATTCAGCCGGGTTTACGGCTATTGTGTTGCGGGAATTCTCTTTATACACTTCTTTGTAAACATTGCAATGGTAATTGGAATTTTCCCAACAATTGGAGTACCTCTTCCATTCTTTTCGTACGGAGGTTCTGGACTCTGGGGATTCACTATTTTGCTATTTATTTTCCTTAAAATGGACGCGAATAAAGTGAATGAATGGTAATATTTAATTGTTAATTGTTAATTGTTAATTGTTAATTGTTAATTGTTAATTGTTATCTGAAATTTTTCTAAGATTATTTCGTCACTCGCAATTTGATAACGTACATTTTTGAGTTTCGGTAAATACTATAAAACTTATTTCTACAAATTAAATTCTACTGAATTATAGACATAAAAAAAATCCGAAGTTTAGGCTTCGGATTTTTTTTTATGCTTTTATTAGATTATATCTGTTCGTTTGGTCTCTTTTTCAATAGTTTTAATAAAACTGGGAATGTTGAAATAACGATGATAATTATAATGATATATTCAATATGTTTCTTTAAATCTATTCCTTGTTTTAAGAAGACGCCATATAAATAATGTCCTGCGAAAATTAATATGAATGACCAAAGGAAAGAACTCAAGATATTATAAAACATAAATTTCTTTTTGTCCATTGAAACGATTCCTGCAACGATTGGAGCAAATGTTCTAAAAATAGGTAGGAAACGTGCATAAATAATTGCTTTACCTCCATACTTCTCAAAGAAATCTTTTGACTGAAGCAGATACTTTTTCTTAAACCAAAATGTATCTTCTTTTTTGAATAAATAATAACCGCTTTTAGCACCAAACCAGTAACCCGTCATGTTTCCTAAAACTCCCATTATAGCTACTGCAGTTGCAAGCAGAAATACGTTTAAGAAATCGTTTGGGATATATAAAACATTCTCTATTAAGTCACGGCTGTAAATCCCTGCTAAAAAAAGCAAACTGTCTCCAGGTAGAAAAAAACCTGCAAAAAGTCCTGTTTCAGCAAAAACTATAAACAGCACAATAAATAACCCAATCTGAAAACCTCCGACGCTTAAAGTAATATAAAATTCAGGGTTTAGTAACTGGGTCCATTCAAAATTATTCATAAAACGAGATTGGTTATCTTTATAGTTCGTGAAAGTAACAATAATTTACCTTAACCGCAATAAAATGCAGTATTTTAAACATAAATTAACTATTAAAAAAAGCCCAAACTAGTCGTTTGGGCCTTCCTATTATTCTTCTCTCACATATTTACAACAGCTGTGAAGGTTGTCATAATCTGCTGCTGCAGCTTTAACTTCCTTAGTATCATGACCTGCCTTTGCAATTGCTTTATTCAAATCCGAAGGAGAACATTTCTCTTCATTTAAAATTACAGAAAGTTGGTGCGAGCTAACATCCCAAGTTGCTGTTTTTACACCTGGAACACCATAAGCCGCTTTTTCAATTCGTTTCTTGCATTGTTCACAGTTTCCATTTACTTCAGTTGTATATTTTAAATTTTTATTTTTTTTGGTTTGAGCCTGAACTGAAAAACCTAAAAAAATCATTATTGCGATTAAAACTATTTTATTCATTTTGCTTACTATTTATTGTTATTGAAATTATCTTTATTCTTTATTTAATTTTAAATCTTAATCCAGCATAATACATTTGCCCAAAAATTGGAGCGTATGCAATTGATGCATCAAAATTAGATCCAAAAGGATCATTTGCTCCTAAAATTGCTTTTTGCTGTTTGTAGTTCCCAATATTTTCTCCTCCTATGTATACTTCAAAAACTGAAGAAAAAACACGAGTTACTTGTGCATTCATTACAGCATAAGCTGGTGAAAAATCAGGAAACTGATCCTCTGTTGGGTTTGTGGCCGTATATGGCAATTGTTGTTTCCCTGACCAATTATAGGTAAAATCAAATTTCCATTGTTTATCATCATTCATTGTTGTTTCATACTCTAAATTTCCCAAGAAACGATGTTTTGCTTGAAGCGGACGCTGGAATGTTCCTCTTAAATAATCCGTTTGAATATCATAATATTTGTAAGCTGTTCTCAAATTTAAGTTATGAACCAATTCATAATTAAATTCAACTTGAAGACTGTTAGCAAATGAACTTCCTTTTAAATCATAAAATAAAACTTGCTGCGGACTCTGCATCACATCTACAACTGCCTGATTTTGGAAATCGGTACGGTATAAATCGAAACCTGCATCCGCGTTTCTATTGAATAGACGGAATTTCTGCGAAAAACTCACGCCATAATTCCAAGCAATTTCTGGATTTAATCCGTAGACTTTTCCATTAGAATCTAAAATTGAAAACGTTCTTGAACTAGCAAAAAGCTGCTGATTCTCTGCAAAAATATTAGCAGAACGTTTTCCTCTTCCTGCAGAAAAACGAATTACTCCATTTTTCCAAGGATTATATCGCATGTGTAATCTTGGCGTAACAAAGAATCCTAATCGGTTATGATTATCTACCCTTCCTCCTAAAATTAAACTAAAATTATCTGTATTGTCATAGGTATATTCAAAGAAAGCTCCAACCGAATTATCGATTCTGCTTACATCTGTTAGATTCACAAATTCCTGATATTGATCGTAAGTAAAATTCAAACCAGTTGTAAACTTGTTCATAGTATTATTAATGATAGAATTGAAAATCAAATTAGAATAAAAACTATTCTGTTTGATATCGTATTGATTCAAACCATAATAAGAATCTTGTTTATGGCTATTAAAAGCATTTTGAAATCCAATACTTTGATATGGCATATCCTTGAATACGTATCCAATTTTTGTTGAAACATCAAAACGTTCGGTATTGATTTCTGAACCCCAATAATTTGTCGTACCACGATCACGATCTTTGTCAAAGTCAACTTCTCCAGTTTGTTTCTTATCATTCATATATCTGAAATTGATAAAGCTAACCAAACCGCTTTCTGGGTCATAATATTGATAACGATTTAAAACATTGATTTGTTTTCCTAAAGGATTATCTAAAAATCCGTCATTGTTCATATCATTTTTTGCTACACGCGCATTTCCATGAACAAATAAACTCGTAGCCCATTTATCTGATAATTTTTTATTGAAATGCGTGTTTAATTCAAAACGAGAGTCGGTTGAACCATATGCATTCAGAAAGAATGGAATATCGCTTAAGGGTTTTAGAAGTTCTGTATTAATTTGGCCCGAAATACTTTCATAACCATTTATAACACTCCCCGCGCCTTTTGTAATTTGAACACTTTCGATCCAAGTTCCAGGAGTAAATGACAATCCATAAGCTTGTGAAGCTCCTCGTACAGAAGGAATATTCTCTTCTGTAATCATTAAATATGGACTAGTCAGTCCAAGCATTTTAATCTGTTTTGTCCCTGTTAACGCATCAGAAAAATTGACATCGATTGATGGGTTTGTTTCAAAACTTTCGGCTAGATTACAGCAAGCCGCTTTAAGCAATTCTTTGCTGGTAATAACAGAAGTATTGGCAGTTAACGTATAGGATTTTTTAATTCCTTTTTGCTTTTTAGTGATTTTTACTTCCTCTAAATCTTCTTGTGAAAACATAGAAACAGAAAGTAAAAACGCTGCAAAAAGCATTATATTTTTTTGCATAAAAAATGATTTTAATGTTGAATAGAATTACATTTTTGATGTTTGTTCAAAGCGAAAACAATCAAAATGTAAATGCATAGCCTTAATCAAGACTTGCACTGCATCTTAACATTAAAAATCAGGAATAGAAGATATACTGATGATATAACTTGAATAAGGGGGGTGCATTCGCATCAGCATAATACGAAAGAACTTCTTTCTTTTTAAAATTTGGAAGTTCTAAAAAGACAAGAGGTTTATAATCCTGTATAACTGCTGGGAAAGCAAATTGAAAAAAGAAGAATTTGATAGTTGCGTCGTCTGATTTCTTTTCGAAATGAACAACTTTATCTTTACAGCAAGAGTTCTTTTTCTCTTTAGAAGCACAACATTTTTTTTCAACGACAGGTTCTGCAGTAGTTTTTAAAGAAACCGAAGCAATTTTTCCACCACAATAATGTACGTCAAAAGCAAACCCAATATTGGAAACCAATAGTAGGAGCGCTAAAAAGAGACCTGTACATTTTTTCAAATTCATACTGCAAAGCTATTCAAAAAACCAGTGATAAAAAACTAAACCAAATGTTATTTTTTAGAATTTTGAAGCTGATAGTAAAATCCTGGAATAAATAATAGCACTAAAACAGGCTGAATTATAAATCTTCTAACGTAGAAAAGAAGCCAGCTACCGTCTGGGAAAAATTCGAGAATTATAAAAAATGCCCCTAAAAGTATTACCAGAAAAAAGACATACATAAACAAACTGACTTTCAAAATATCTTTATCTCGAAATAATGTATAAATCAACAAAAGAGATAAAGCCGAATTTAAAAAGTAACGAGAAAATAATCCGAAGAAAAGTTTAAGATTTTCAACTGGAGGATAAGGAAGAGAAAGAAAATCAGCGCTAAAATAAGTCACAAAAGGGTCATAAAACAACTTCTTTTCAAACATCCTGATTATAGCAAAACATATTACAACAATTACAGCCGTAAGGATTTTAAACTTATTATCTTTTAATTTATTTAGCATATTTTGAAAATCTATTGATCCAGAAAATCCATAAAATAAAAACATATCCGTAAATAATCAATGGAAATAAAACACCGTGAAGAAACTTATTCTTTTCTGGGAAATAATACATTAGCACAATCAAAAGTGCAATTCTAATAATATTAAGGATATAAAGAGACACAAGCCCTAAAGCTATAAACAGTAAAGTCTTTTTAATATTTCCAGAAAAAGCCGCTACAAACGACACAAAGAGAATCATTACACTTACAGCATTGCATCCTTCAGTGATTCGGGCAATATATCTACTGTTTAAAAGAATATCCAGCCAAGGATTTTGAGAGTTTTTTTGAATTATTATATCATAATTAAAAAGCCCTAACAGTTGTTCTGTATTTCTTCCAGCAATTACAGTTATGCCATCAAGATCTTCTGCTTGATAACTATTCAAATAAAATTTGTAAAGCAAAGTTAGGACAATATATGTCAGGAAAAAGATGCTTACAAAAATCAAAAATGGCTTAAACTGAACTAAATATTTTTTCAAGAGATTTTTTTTTCAAATTTATATATTTTTTGAGTTCAGCTTTAAATACTTTTGTATAAAATTTTATATCATGACATTTCAAGAATTACAACCAAAGATAAGTACAATTGTCGCTGACAATGAAACAAATAGAGACGAAAAATTATTAGCAATCTGCCAGCTTTTAAACGAAAATGTAGAGTATTACAACTGGGTAGGCTTTTATTTTGCCAATCATGAGGCCAAAACTTTACACTTAGGACCATATGTTGGTGCAGAAACAGATCATACTGTTATTCCATTTGGAAAAGGTATTTGCGGTCAAGTAGCAGAAAGTAATGCTAATTTTGTTGTGCCAGATGTTAAGGCGCAAGACAACTATATTGCTTGCAGTTTGACTGTTAAATCAGAAATCGTAGTGCCTCTTTTTGTGAATGGAGTAAATATCGGACAAATCGATATTGACAGCCACGTTATTGATCCGTTTACAGAAGCTGACGAAAGATTTTTAGAATTTGTAAATCAAGAAGTTGCTAAATTATTCTAAAAACGTTAAATTTAGAATAAAAAATAGAACTGAATGAAAAGAAACATCTTCATCTTTTTGCTTCTGATAATTTCAGTTAATCTGCCTGCGCAAATTAATATGGTCTCTAAAAAAATCTTTTTAGATTCTTTAAATCGCGAATGCACGCCAGACAATTATGCTTATACAAGAGTAATTACCAATTACTCTCAAAAAAGTGTACGTTATGTTGTGACGGACTTTTATAAAAATGGCAGAAAGAAAATGACCGGCTCAACTTTAGATCGCGATGTTCTAAAAAAAGACGGAGAGTTTATTTGCTACTTTAAAAATGGAGGAAAAGAGTCTGTCATAAATTATTCTGAAGATCATAAAACCGGGAAAGAGATTACTTGGTATGAAAATCAGACTAAAAAGTGTGAAAAGCAGAATATTTGGGATCCGAAGACAAAAAAACTGCAAACTCTAATTCTTAACTGCTGGGATGAAAATAATAGTCAAACCGTAGTTGATGGAAATGGAGATTATGAAGAATCAGATAAATTTGGAACCCAAAAAGGAACTCTTAAAGACGGCTTAAAACAAGGAGTTTGGGAAGGAAATGATATTTTGCGAAAAATTACATTTGTTGACAATTATAATAAAGGAATGCTAATTTCTGGCGTAAGTACAGATGAAAACAATGTCAAATTTTCTTATTCTTCTTTAAGTGAAAAGCAATCAGGAAAAAAAAATCAGAAAGTAAAGTAACAAACAATTGGAATCAGACAGAAAAAAGCGAATGTAAATTGTTAAAAATAAATTTCTTAGCCCTAATTTTTAGATTCTTTTATTTTTTTTTGATTTTTCTGATTTTTTAATCTAATTTTGCACCCGTCTTACAAAAGTTGTATTGACATACATAAAAATCATTAAAATAATATTGGAATGTATTTAAGCAAAGAAAAGAAAGAAGAGATTTTCGCACAACACGGTGGTGCAACAAACACTGGAAGCGCAGAAGGTCAAATTGCATTGTTCACTTATAGAATTTCTCACTTAACTGAACACTTGAAAAAAAATCGTCACGATTACAACACTGAGCGTTCTCTTGTCCTATTAGTAGGTAAAAGAAGAGCTTTGTTAGATTACTTGAAAAAGAAAGATATCAACAGATATCGTGAGATTATCAAAGTATTGAATATCAGAAAATAATCAATATAGAAAAGAGGTGCGAAAGTGCCTCTTTTTGTTTTTACATCACAGCTATTTATAATAAGCATATTACAAGAAAAAAAGTTTGGTTTTTCATTGGGTTTTAGATAACAACAACTACACACAACAACAACTACAACACAACTAAAACCCATTGTATAATCAAAAAGGAAAAATTTATGATTCCACAAGTTTCACAAGAAATTATCGATTTAGGAGATGGAAGAAGCATCTCAATCGAGACTGGTAAATTAGCAAAACAAGCCGATGGTTCAGTTGTTGTACGTTTAGGAAACTGTATGCTTTTGGCAACAGCAGTTTCTGCAAGAACATCTAACCCAGGTGTTGACTTTTTACCATTAACGGTAGATTACCGTGAAAAATTTGCTGCTGCAGGACGTTTCCCAGGAGGATTTTTCAAAAGAGAAGCAAGACCAAGCGACAGCGAAGTATTAACAATGAGATTAGTTGACCGTGTATTACGTCCTCTTTTCCCAGACGATTACCATGCTGAAACTCAGGTTATGATTCAATTAATGTCTCATGACGATAACGTTATGCCAGATGCATTAGCTGGTTTAGCAGCATCTGCAGCATTAGCTGTTTCTGACATTCCATTTTACAATTTAATTTCTGAAGTACGTGTTGCACGTATCGACGGAAAATTAGTTATTAACCCAAGCAGAGAAGAGTTAGAAAAATCTGATATCGACATGATGATCGGAGCTTCTATGGATTCTGTTGCAATGGTTGAAGGTGAGATGAAAGAAATCTCAGAAGCTGAAATGGTCGAAGCAATTAAATTTGCTCACGAAGCTATTAAAGTTCAAATTGTTGCTCAACAAAAATTAAGAGCAAAATTAAACTCTCAAGAATACAGAACTTACGAAGGCGAAGTTGAAGACGAAGCTGTTTACGCTAAAGTAAAAGCTGCTGCTTACGATAAATGCTACGCAATTGCTCAAGAGGCTTCTGGAAAATCTGAAAGAGGTGAAAAATTCGCAGCTGTTAAAGAAGAGGCTAAAGCTTTATTTACTGAAGAAGAATATGCTGAAAATGCAGATCTTGCAGGTTTAGTTGGGAAATATTTCTACAAAACAAACAAAGAAGCAGTTCGTAACGTAATTCTTGAAAAAGGAATTCGTCTAGACGGTAGAAAAACTACAGAAATCAGACCAATCTGGTGCGAAACTGACTATTTACCATCTGTACACGGATCTTCTTTATTTACACGTGGAGAAACTCAAGCTTTGGCAACAGTAACTTTAGGAACTTCTAAAGAAGCTAACCAAATCGATTCTCCATCTGAGCAAGGTGAAGAGAAATTCTACTTACACTATAACTTCCCTCCTTTCTCTACTGGTGAAGCAAAACCATTAAGAGGAACTTCAAGAAGAGAAGTTGGGCACGGTAACTTAGCTCAAAGAGCTCTTAAAAATATGATTCCTGCAGATTGTCCTTATACAATCCGTATTGTTTCTGAGGTTTTAGAATCTAACGGTTCTTCTTCTATGGCAACAGTTTGTGCTGGAACAATGGCTCTTATGGACGCAGGAGTTCAAATGACCAAACCAGTTTCTGGTATTGCTATGGGATTAATTACTGACGGTGAGAAATTTGCTGTATTGTCTGATATCTTAGGAGACGAAGATCACTTAGGAGATATGGACTTTAAAGTAACTGGAACTGCTGACGGTATTACTGCTTGCCAAATGGATATCAAAATCGAAGGATTACGTTATGACATTATGGAACAAGCTTTAGCACAAGCTCGTGATGGACGTTTGCATATTTTAGGAAAATTAACTGAAACTATTGCAGCGCCAAGAGCAGAAGTTAAAGCTCATGCACCAAAAATTATTACTAGAACTATTCCTGGAAACTTTATTGGAGCATTGATTGGACCTGGCGGAAAAGTAATTCAAGAATTACAAAAAGCTACTGGAACTACTATCGTAATCAATGAAGTAGATGAGCAAGGTGTGGTTGAAATCTTAGGAACTAATCCAGATGGAATTAAAGCTGTATTAGCTAAAATTGATGCTTTAACTTTCAAACCTCAAGTTGGAGAAGCTTACGAAGTAAAAGTAATTAAAATGCTTGATTTTGGAGCTGTAGTTGAATATACTGCTGCACCAGGAAACGAAGTATTGCTTCACGTATCTGAGTTAGCTTGGGAGCGTACAGAGAATGTTGCTGACGTAGTTAAAATGGGAGATGTATTCCAAGTGAAATACTTAGGAGTTGACCCTAAAACTAAGAAAGAAAAAGTGTCTAAAAAAGCACTAGTTCCAAGACCTCCACGTGAGGATAAAAAAGAGTAATCAGATCTTAGTTTACTAAAGGTTTATTCATAGAAAACCCCAATTCTTAATCGAATTGGGGTTTTTCAGTTTAGTTAAAAAGCTTGTTTTTTTTGAATGGGATACCTTTTCGAATCAAATAGGCATGATAACAACTTGGCACATCAAATGTCCATTTGGGCAAAATTAAAATGATTACTAAAACATCAACATACCCCAAAATTCCAAAAATAACTGCTAGTGAAAAAGTTATTGCATCGAAAAAATAAACTCGCAAGTAGATTTGCACTTTTAACGTAAAATATACTTTAAGTATAATTTTCACCCAATTCAACCTAATAAAATAAAATTTTTATTACATTTTAACACTATAAAGTGATTTTTATAACATATTTTTAATACTTTTGGAACCAATCAATCCAAAAAACAAAAAATCACATTTCCTTTGAAAAATTACCAAAAAAAAGCGATTTACGTGTCGCTATTTGCAAGCCTATTAAACATATCGTATCTGTACTCTCAATCTGCTGAAAAATCTTCATTATACGATTACTTCGACCAAACAGTCGGAAAAGACAATTTAAATATTAATAACGGAATAGTTCATAGCGAACCTTTTCGCCCAATTGCTGGTAAAAGCAGGTATTATGCTGAAGAGTTTAATATTGGTGACATCAGTTTTGAAGGCCAAATTTATTCTAATGTTAATCTTAAGTACGATATTTTAACCGACCAAGTTGTTTACAAACAAACTGGATCTTCTGAAAACTTACCGATTAATCTAATCAGCGAAAAAGTTGATTATTTTTTCATTAAAAACAAAAAGTTTGTCAACATAAAATCTGACCTAAGTAAGGTTAATGGTCTTGCTCCAGGTTTTTATGAAGAAAACTACGCCGGCGACAACGTCTCTTTATATATTAAACATTATAAAGAAAAAGTAAAAGTCTTCCAGTCTGACGGTGTTTACTACAATTTCATCTATAAAATCAATTACTTCCTAAAGTACAATAACCATTTCTACAAAGTAGAATCGGAGAAAGATTTCAAGAAAATTTTCCCTGACTATAAAAAAGATATTAGTACCATTTACAATACTGATAAAAAATTAGAACGTTCCGATAAGATGAAATTCATGGAAAATCTAACAAAACAAATCAATGGTCTTTTAAAAAAAAGTTCTAATTAAATGAAAAAAATTACTCTTATTCTATTTTTAATTGCCTTTCAACAAATAATTTATTCTCAAGTAATCAGCGACAAAATAACGGTTGAATTTAAAAATGCAAATATAAAAACTGCCATTCAAGACATCGAAAAAGTATCTTATTTCAAATTCTATTTTGATGAAAAATGGCTGGAAAACGACAGTACTGCAATATCTAAACAATATAAAGAAGTTAGAATTGGTGAAGTTTTGGAAGATGTTTTTCAGAACACAAGCTTCAACTTTTACGTTTCGGAAAACAAAGTTATAGTTACAAATAACAGTATCATCTACAGTCAATTGCCTGATGATTATTTCGGAATTCCTCTTGAAAGAGACGAAAACGGAATGATCAGCCCTATTTTCTATCAGCAATATGATTCGATCAAAAAAACCAATTCAAGAAACCCAAATAAAAATATTAGGGATATTGTTTTGATTGGTAAAGAAGTGAAAAATCAGAAAAAGAAAACTTATACCTTATCTGGTATTATTAGAGGCGGAAAAAATAATGCTGGAATTGCTAATGTTTTAGTAAAAATACCAAACACAGAATATTCTGCCACTACTGATAAAAAAGGGTATTATAGCTTACAAGTTCCTGGAGGTTTAAATGTTATTGAAACGGACACGTTCTCATATAACAAAGTGACTAAAAATATCATGGTTTACAATGATGGATCGTTGAACTTTTCGTTAACCGAAGATATAAATCAGCTTGATGAAGTTTTAATTAAAACAAACAAAAGTAAAACTGCAAAATCAGCAATTACCGGTGTAACTACCATTGATGCTGAAGGAATTAAAAATGTTCCTTTGGTACTTGGCGAGCGCGACATTCTTAAAGTAGCTTTGACAATGCCTGGAATAAAAACTGCTGGTGAAGGTTCTGCTGGATATAATGTTAGAGGCGGTAAAGAAGATCAAAATTTATTTTTGTTGGACAATGCTACGTTATACAATCCGTCACATTTCTTCGGTTTCTTTACAGCTTTAAATCCTTATACAACTAAAAAAGTTGATATTTATAAAGGTAGTATTCCATCTGAATTTGGAGGAAGATTATCTTCTGTTTTTGACATTACTTCTAAAACTGGAAGTTTTGATGAGTTTCAAGGTGAAGGCGGTATTGGTCCAGTAACCAGCAATTTAATGCTTTCTACTCCTGTGGTAAAAGGAAAATCTAGTTTGGTAGTTGGAGGAAGAGCAACTTATTCTGATTGGATTTTAAAAAGCTTAGACGATGAGAACTTGAAAAATAGTCAGGCTTCTTTTTATGATTTCATCCTAAAATACAATCATAAAATAAATGCGAAGAATGATATCGAATCTACTCTTTATTATAGCCATGATAAATTTAGTGTGTCATCAGATTCATTGTATAAATACAGCAATAGATTAGCGACTTTAAAATGGAATCATACTTTCAATGAGAAAAACAAAGGTTCTTTGATTGTTACTAATAGCGAATACAAATTCAACATTGACTACGAATCTGAAGGGGTTAATAATTTTGATTTTGGCTATAAAATCAATGAAACTCAGGCGATGCTGAAAATGAATTATTTATATAACGAAAAGCATAAATTCAGTTATGGTCTTTCGACAAAATTATATTCTGTGGATCCTGGATATTTGAATCCGACAAATCCTGAATCGACATTAGTTCCTGTTGATGTTGAAACAGAAAAAGGACTAGAATCTGCAGCATATATTGGTGACAATTTTAAAATAAGCGACAAATTCTTGCTTGATTTTGGTTTACGATATTCCACTTTTGCTGCTTTAGGGAAATCTACTCAGAGAATTTACGAAGACAATGTTCCTATTAGTGATGCAACTGTTATAGATACAAAAACATACGGCAATAACGAAGTAATTAAAAGATATGGAGGTTTAGAACCTAGAATTGCGGCTAGATATTTCCTTGATGATGATTTTTCGGTAAGAGCAAGTTATGATAAAACTTATCAATACATTCATTTATTATCAAATAATACTACACAATCTCCAACAGATATTTGGAAACTTTCAGATTTAAATGTTAAGCCAGAAAGCGCTCAGCAAGTTTCTTTAGGTTTTTACAAAAATTTAAAAGGTGGCGATATCGAACTTAGCTTAGAAGGATATTATAAGAGATCTAAAAATATCTTAGACTACAAAGTTGGTGCTGAATTATTATTAAATGATAATATCGAAACGGAACTTTTACAAGGAGAAGGAAAAGCTTACGGAGTCGAAGTATTAGTCAAAAAACAAGTCGGTAAATTAAACGGATGGCTTGGATATACGTATTCAAGATCTTTAATAAAACTTGACAGTCAGTTTAACGAAGAAAAAGTAAACAATGGAAAGTATTTTGCTTCAAACTTTGACAAGCCACATGATTTTAGTGCTGTTTTAAATTATAAAATTACAAAGAGATACAGTTTTTCAAGTAATTTTACTTATCAAACTGGTAGACCAATTACGTATCCAATTGGTAAATACGATTATGGAAACGAGCAATATACAGTTTACAGTGATCGCAATAAATACAGAATTCCTGATTATTTTAGACTTGATATTGGCTTGAACATCGAAGGAAATCATAAAATTAAAAAGCTTGCTCATAGCTTTTGGAATATTTCAGTTTATAATGTGTTAGGAAGTAACAATCCTTATTCTGTATTCTTTGTTACAAAAGAAGGACAAATCAAAGCTTATAAAACATCTATTTTCTCTATTCCAATTCCAAGTATTACTTATAATTTCAAGTTTTAAAGTCATGAAAAATTTTACATATAAAATCTCCCTTTTCTTAATTCTGGCATTTGCAGCGAGCAGTTGTACAGAACAATATGTGTTTCAGAATAATGATTTTGAAAGCGCTCTAGTTGTTGAGGGAACTATCACGAACGAACTTAAAAATCAAACAATAAGACTTTCTCAGGTTTATCAGCTTGAAGAAAGCGGTCCAAAATTAGAAAAAGGAGCAAGCGTATCTATTTCTGATGATCAAGGAAACGTGTATCAATTTGAGGAAAAAGACACTTTATACGCATCTATAACTCCTTTTAAAGCAGAACCTGGTAAAAAATACCAATTGAAAATTAGAACAAGTACAGGAAAAAACTACACCTCTGACGAACAAGTTTTAACAACCGAAACTAAAATTGATAATCTTACAGCAACTGTTGCAAACGTAGATGGTCAAAAAGGTGTACAGATTAACGTAAATGGTTTTGATCCAACAAATACATCTAAATATTATCGTTACGAATACACCGAAACGTATAAAATTGTAGCTCCAATGTGGGACTCTAGAGAAACTACAATTGTGAATGTTCCTGCAGTTCCTGCCGATCCGATCGAAGGAACTGAGGGAGAACCAGCTCGACAAGATATTGTGGTAAGTCTTAGAAAATATGAAACTAAAACTTGCTTTTCTAGCAAAAACTCTAATGAAATAATTCTTAATAACACCAATAGTCTTAGTGAAGACCGTGTAAATTTCCCTGTACGTTTTCTTAGCAATCAAAACTATATCATCTCGCACCGCTATAGTATTTTTGTAAAGCAATATGTTCAAAATTTAGCAGCATATACTTACTATAAAACTTTAAAAGATTTATCAAGTTCAGGAGGAGTTCTTTCACCAAAACAGCCTGGTTTTTTCTATGGAAACATAAAATCTGTAGAAAATCCAGCTGAAAAAGTAATTGGCTTTTTTGAAGTTTCAGCTGTTTCATCAGAAAGACTTTTCTTCAATTATTCTGATTTATTTCCTGGCGAACCACTTCCTCCATATTATGAAAGCGACTGTGAGGTTAGACAATTTGTAGATTGTTTAGGAGACCCTCCTTGTACTGGCACGCAATTACGTTCTGCTATTCTAAGCCGCTATTTAGTTCACTTATCTTCTAGCCCACCTTCTTATTCTATGGTAAAAGCAGCTTGTGGAGATTGTACTTCATTTTCATCTAATATTGTCCCTCCTTTTTGGATAGATTAATCTTTTATAAAATTCATGAAACACTTTTCAATATATAATCAGACTAATATTCTAGGCAGAATTAAACATTTGATGCTTTTGATGTTTTTATTAATTCAAAGCGGATTTATCTATGCTCAGAATTCACAAACAAAAAAAGATATACCAACTACTTCAACGCAAGAAACTATTTTTCTTCATTCGAACACAACTAGCTTTTTGACTGGAGAAACACTTTATTTTAAACTGTATTGCTTAAATCCTTTAAACAACAAAGCTAGCCAAATAAGTAAAATTGCTTATGTTGAATTAATTGACAGTGAGAAAAAATCGCTTCAAAAAAATAAAATATACCTTGATAACGGAATTGGAACTGGAGAATACTTTATTCCAACGACTTTAAAAACTGGAAATTACAAAGTCATTGCTTATACAAAATGGATGCTGAATAATCCAAATTCTCAAAAGCATGAAATAGATATTTTCATTATCAATCCGTTTCAAACACAAGAGCCAAATGATAATATTACATTTGACCTTGTTAACCCGCAAAATACTGCAACAGCAATTCAAACCATAAATTCAAACACAGGAAATGACAAAAGAATTGATTTTGAATTTGACAAAGAAAGTTATTATACGAGAGAAAAAGTCAATTTAAAATTGAAGTCTTTAACCGAAACTATTGAAAAAGGAAATTATTCTGTTTCTATTAGAAAAACAGATCAAATTCCAACTTTAAAACAGCTTACTCCTGCAGAATTTGCTAAGAAATCTGCAGAAAGCTATGTTAATTTTACGCCAGGATCGTTTACTTATATTCCAGAAGTAAGATCTGAACTTATTACAGGTTATATTACTTCAAGCAGTAATCAAAATGTTGGTGACAAATCGATTGCTTTATCATTGCCTGGAAAAGAATATGTTTTAAAAATTGTAAAGACAAATGCTCAAGGAAAATTTGCGTTTTTACTAGATCAATTTCCTAATTTTTCTAATGCGATTTTACAGGTAATTGATGAAAAAAGAGGTGATTATACTATTAATTTAGATTCTTTTCCAAAATTTGACGCATCTTCATTACAGTTCACTTCAAAACTTAATTTATCACCAGAACTTAAAAAAGATATTGAAGAAAGATCTACGGCTAGTCAAATTCAAAATGCTTACTATCAAATCAAAAAAGATAGTTTAGTTACTGAAGCAGTTATGAATCCGTTCTTCAGTACAATCGAAAAAGCGTATATTTTAGACGATTACACAAGATTTCCCACTTTAAAAGAAAATATTGTAGAAGTTCTTGTTGAACTTTATTACAGAAGAAATAACGGAAAATATGAACTTCATATTAGAAATGACCAAAAAGATTTAGAAATGTACGGCCCGCCAATGGTACTTGTTGATGGATTATTAATTCAAGATCCAAGCGACCTTTTTGAATACAATATGGGGAACGTAAACAGAGTAAGCTTAATTTCTGAGCCTTATGTTTATGGTCCGAATCTATATGGAGGTTTGATTAGTTTTGAAACTAAAAACAATGAATTTTCAGAAAATTATGCCAAGAAATATTTGAAAACAATGGAAATTCAGCGTCCAAATCCTCAGAAAGTATACA
Organism: Flavobacterium sp. SH_e; assembly: GCF_025717045.1. Classification (GTDB taxonomy): domain Bacteria; phylum Bacteroidota; class Bacteroidia; order Flavobacteriales; family Flavobacteriaceae; genus Flavobacterium. The sequence goes on along the minus strand of NZ_JAOVZN010000006.1, from coordinate 714,693 downwards.
ACAATCCCGAGTATGCTGCTGGAAATAAATTACAGCGTATTCCAGATTACAGATATCAATTACTATGGAAACCTGATGTAAAATTACAAACTAAAGAAGATCAATTATCTTTTTACACTTCAGACATCAAAGGAAATTTTGAAGTTGTTTTAGAAGGTTTTACCGAAAATGGACAGCCAATTTACGTTTCAAAAAACATTACTGTAAAATAATTATTCTTCATTTATAACATATTATAAGCCTTGATCAAAGCATTTTTTGATCAAGGCTTATTTTTTTATTCAATTTGTACGCAACCTTTTTAACTTCTTGAGACTATTATTTAGAACCGAATTTAAAAAGTCAGATACAATGAAAAACTTTCCGAAAATAGCAACAGTGCTTCTACTATTCATTTTTATTTTTTACGGATGCGAATTTCAAGACAATCCGCGTGAAGCTGTTAATTTAGAAACTGGAGAATTTGGAAAACTAATTAAAAAAGATTCCGAGTTATACAATACATTAGAAAATACAACTTCTGAAAAAACACTTGAAGAAGGAGAAACGCCTCCATGTGTAGAATTTATTTATCCGTTATCTTTAAAGGTTTACGACAGCAACCAGAATCCTATTGGAATACAATATATAATGAGTGACAGCCAATTCAGTAAAATTTTAGAAAATCTTTCTACTGATCAATCTTTAAGCATTAGTTATCCTATTTCAACAACTTTAGCAGATAATACTGTTTATTCTGTAAATAATAATTCAGAGCTGAATATCGCTCTTAAAAACTGTACTAGAGAAGATATCATAGCGTATTGCAACGGAATTATTTCTCCGCCTTTGGATAAACCATTAGATTATTACTGGAAAGTAACCTATTCTCAAACCAATGAAAACACTTATTTAAGCGGCCGATTTTTGATAAACTCAGATGGAACTTTAGTTTTTTATTTTAATAATCAAGAATATAACGGAACATGGTTCTTCTTATTTGTAGATGATAAGTTACACCTAAATATAAATTTAGATAGCGAATCTGATTTAGCTAAATATTGGAGCATTGATGGTGAAGTTGAAATGAACGGCACAAACATGACCATAAAAATGTTGGATAAAAACATAAAACTAGAACTTCTATACGAGACTAAATATCCATACAAAATAGGTGATATAGGACCCGCAAATGGAATTGTTTGTTATGACAAAGGCCAATATAGTTTTGGGTGGCGTTACATAGAAGTTGCATCAAAAGATTTAAAAGATTTAGAATGGGGATGTGCGGCTTCATCCATATCAAAAGCAAGAAATAACGAAATTGGAAGCGGTTATTATAATACAGCGCAAATTGTAATTTATCATGATAATCTAACCAACTACTATGCAAATCCAGCGGTTTGTAGCAATTTAAATAACGGAACTCTTTTGGCTAAAGATGCTTTATTCTTTAATCAAGATATTTATAGCGATTGGTTTTTGCCTTCATCTAATGAATTAGAACTAATATATAAAAATCTATATTTAAGCAATTTAGGTAATTTTACAGAGTCAATTTATTGGAGTTCAACAGAAATTGATCAAAATGCAGTTTCGACAATTAATTTTAAAACAGGAGAAAAAACTTCTACATCAAAAATTCCAGAAAAAAGTACAACTAAAGCTAGAGTTGTAAGATATTTTTAATTTACCTAAAAAGGATTTTTGATTCTTATATTTAAAATAACATAAAAACGTTTCATTTTTGAATTTAGACCAAATCATAAAAGGCTGTATTAAGCAGAACCGGAAATCACAAGAAGAACTTTATAATCTTTATTATAAAAGTCTTTTTGTGATAAGTCTAAAGTATTGCCAAAATGATTCTGAAGCCGAAGACAATCTTCATGATGCTTTTATTGAGATATTCATCAACATAAAAAACTTTAAAGCAACAGGAAGTTTTGAAGGATGGATGAAACGGATTCTAATAAATAAAGCAATCAGCAGATATAAAAATTCCTTTTTCCTCACCCCCATTAAAGATGATAACATTCCTGAGATAACAATTAGTGAGGCTGAAATGGATTATCCTATCGATTATTTGCTGTCATTAATACAAGAATTGCCGCATCAATATCGGTTAATTTTTAACCTCTATGAACTTGATGAATACAGCCATAAAGAAATTGCCGAAATGCTTTCTATAAGCGAAAGCACATCAAAATCTAATTTGCATAGAGCAAAATTAATTCTAAAAGAAAAGATCACTTCAACAAAGTCATTCCATAATTATCAAGCAAACCATGGAAAATAAAAAAGAAATAGGTAAAATATTTAAAGACAAATTAGAGCTGTTGGACAAAAGTCCGAGCAATAATTTATGGGCTTCAATTGAAAGTGATTTAAACAAAAAAAGAAAAAAACGTCTTTTATTCTGGCTTATTCCAAGTTTATTACTAATGGGACTTGCAAGTTCGATTTTGATTTTAGAATTAAAACAAAATCAAAATAAACCATTAGATTTTGAAAAAGATAAAACCGTTATCAATCAATCAAAAACAGCAAATGACCAAAAGCAACCTTTGGCAATTAAAAACAATACACCGCAAGATTCTGTAAACAAATCAGTTTCTACAAATCAGCCAATTGCAAAAAAAACAATTCAAAACTCAAGCGAAACCAAAACAACTATTAAAAAAAGCAGAACAGAAAAGCTAATCAAACAATCTTCAAAATTGGTAGCCACTACAGACGAATATGAAGAATATGAGGTAGTAAAAAAATATAAAGTAATCATTAAAAAAAATAAAACTGTTACAACTACTAAAAAGCCTAATCTTGCTTTAGGAAAACCAGAAAAAACTCCAAAGAAATCAAATAATACTACTAAAAAAGCATCTGTAGTTTCTAAAAAAGCAAGTTCCAAAACCGCATTAAAAAATCCAAAAAATAGTATTCCGAAAAACAACATTTCAAAAAGCAAAAAGAAGAAATCGACAATTCAAAAAAGACAGGATGATTCTATTGTTTCCAAACAAAATGAGCCAATAAAAACTGAAGATTCAGAAAAAAACAATGCAAAAACCAGCAAAGAAAGTTTAGAAGATTCAGAGAATCCGAAAACAATTAAACAAGACAGCATTATTCTCAAACAAGAGAAAAAAACAACTCCTAAAAGAGAATATATTAAAAGAGAATATCCTGAGCAAAAAAGAGAAAACGAACCTGAATTTTCAGTTTCAGTTTTTTACGGACCAGCGATTTCTGGTTCATTATCAGGAAAATCAACAATAAATGAGTCTTTTGATGATGTCTCAAAAAGCCATCCGATAACATCTCATTATGGCGTTTACTTTAAAACTATGTACGGGAAATATGGTTTTAAGGCAGGTATTTCTAAAATAAATTTAAAAATATCCAATCATTTAAATAATCAGTCTCCAATCAATTATGAAAATATGGTTTTGACTAATAATGATATTTATAATGTTATGGGTAATGATGAAGATATTCGGTTAGTGCAAAAAATATCTTATTATGAAGTACCATTAGAATTCAATTATGCCATTAAAAAAGATGAAACTCCATACGGAATTGACGCTTTTAGCGGATTCAGCGTATTAATCTCAGATGCAAATCAGCTTTATCTTTCTTCAAATAATTTGAAAAGCGAAGGAATTGGTTCCACTAAAGACTTAAATAAAATGAATTTATCATTTAATTTAGGAATGGGTTTTTATTATAAATTAAACGATAAATTTCAATTAGATTTCAATCCGATTTTTAAATATTATTTAAAAACTTTTAAAGATTACAGTGCACCAAAACCTTATAGTTTCTCGATTCAATCTGGGGTTACCTATAAATTTTAAAAAAAATAAATAATTATTGTAACTTTTTTGATACTCCTTACGTATAACCATTTGTACACTTTAAAAAAATAGGGAGACAACAACATGAGACAACTTAAAATCACCAAGCAGGTAACTAATCGTGAAACTGCATCGTTAGATAAATATCTACAAGAAATTGGAAAAGTTGACCTAATTACCGCTGATGAAGAGGTAGAATTAGCACAAAGAATAAAGGCTGGTGATCAAAGAGCTTTAGAAAAACTAACAAAAGCCAACCTACGTTTCGTAGTATCTGTGGCTAAACAATATCAAAATCAAGGATTAACTCTTCCTGACTTAATTAATGAAGGAAACTTAGGTTTAATTAAAGCGGCTCAACGTTTTGATGAAACTCGTGGTTTTAAATTCATTTCTTACGCTGTATGGTGGATTCGTCAATCGATTCTTCAAGCTTTAGCTGAACAATCTCGTATTGTACGTTTGCCATTAAATAAAATTGGTTCTATCAATAAAATCAACAAAATGTATGCGTTATTAGAGCAATCTAACGAGCGCCCGCCTTCTGCTGAGGAAATTGCAAAAGAACTTGACATGACTGTAAACGACGTAAAAGAGTCTATGAAAAACTCTGGCCGTCACCTATCTATGGATGCACCTCTTGTTGAAGGTGAAGATTCTAACCTTTATGACGTATTGCGTTCTGGTGAATCTCCAAATCCTGATAGAGAATTAATTCACGAATCTCTTCGTACTGAAATCGAACGTTCTTTAGAAACATTAACCCCAAGAGAGGCAGATGTTGTTCGTTTGTATTTTGGCCTTGGCGATCAACACCCAATGACTCTTGAAGAAATTGGTGAAACTTTCGACCTTACTCGTGAGCGTGTTCGTCAGATTAAAGAAAAAGCAATCCGTAGATTGAAACACACTTCTAGAAGTAAAATCCTTAAAACTTATTTAGGATAAAACAATATTTGTTTCAGGTTTAAAGTTTCAGGTTGCTTCGTGTAACTTGAAACATGAAACATGAAACCTTTGTAAAGCAAACAACAGTTTGATTGACTGTTCGTTTTTTGATTGATGATTGAAACTCCGGCTGATTACCGGAGTTTTTTATTTTTCTTTGTTTAATTTTTTTAACGCAAAGAGCGCTAAGATTTTTCGCAAAGTTCGCAAAGTTTTTTGTTTGAGATTATTCAAGAATAGAAAGTTCACAAAGCTTTGTGTTCTCTGTATACTTTTAAAATAAAGGTAAAACTTTGCGAACTTTGCGAAAATTCTCTGTGCACTTTGTTATAATTAATTTTTAAAAAAACTCTTTGCGAACTTTGCGTAAATCTTAGCGAACTTTGCGGTTAAACTTTATCTTTGCTAAAAACAACACACAATGAAAAATACATTTATTGCTCCTTCTGTTCTTGCAGCCGATTTTGGTAATTTACAGCGTGATGTCGAAATGATTAACAACAGTCAAGCTGATTGGTTCCATATCGATATTATGGATGGAGTTTTCGTTCCGAATATTTCTTTTGGAATGCCAGTTTTAGAAGCTATTTCAAAGCATGCAAAAAAATACATAGATGTGCATTTAATGATTATTGATCCAGATCGATACATTAAAACTTTTGCTAATTTAGGAGCAAATGGACTAACGGTACATTATGAAGCTTGTACACATTTACACAGAACACTTCAAGCAATAAAAGCAGAAGGAATGAAAGCTGGAGTAGCGATGAATCCGCACACAAATACTGACTTACTAGAAGACATTATAAACGATATTGATGTTGTTTGCATTATGAGTGTAAATCCTGGTTTTGGTGGACAATCATTCATCGAAAACACTTACGATAAAGTACGTAAACTAAAAGCTTTAATTACACGCAAAAATGCTTCAACATTAATTGAAATTGACGGTGGCGTGACCAGTAAAAACGCCAAACAACTGGTAGAAGCAGGCGCAGATATTTTAGTTGCTGGAAGCTTTGTTTTTAAAGCTGAAAACCCAACAGAAACAATTGCAGATTTAAAAGTCCTTACTACTTTTTAAATTTTTAAGATTTGGAAAAAAGTCAATTCCAGTCATTTTTTCTAAAGTTTCAATTGGAACAACAAAATCGTAAATAGATTTATCGCTTTCTTCGTTTGGAACTAAAAAAGCAACTGCTTTATGTTCTTTACCTGTTTTAGCTAAAATGATTTTATAGAAATATTTAGGAACAGCAACTTTTTCTGTTCCTATTTTTTTATCCGAATCTTTCGGAATTCCACCAGTAACAACATAAATATCATTGTATTTTCCTGCCCAATAACGTGTCTTCTGCTCTAGTCTATTCCAAATTCCAGCATTAAATTCTTTCTTTTGCGGAGAAATATTCGAAGTATAAAAAGTATCATTATAAGCATCTTTATTAAATTCCATGTCACCCGCAGGACAAAGATGCCCTTTATCATAACCTGATTTTTTATAGTTTCTCCAATCTGCAGAACCTGTTGTTACTTTTGGATCTTCTATAAAATAAGGTCTTTTATAATCGTGATTCTTTAGATATTCTTTTTTCAATTCGTAAGCAACCCATTCGGCTTGTTCAAACTTTTCATTATAAGATAAAGTATAATATTGATGTTTTACAACCTGATCTGTTGTCGAAGTAGGAAGATAGGCAATCGTATATAAAGAATCTGTGCTATTTGATTTTCCTGAGAATGAAACCGCTTTGGTATCAGTTATATTTTCTTTGTTTTCAACGTTCTCTTTTTTACAAGACAACAACGCAAAACTCATCAAAACCAGACTTAGAAAACCTTTCATAAACAATAATTTTAGCCGATAAACTTACAAAAAAAACGCTCCATAAATTCAAAATTTACAGAGCGTTTTTAAACAAATTAAATTCATTTAGAATTTAAGACTTCACTAGTTTATCCTTTTTCATTTTAGGATTAACTGTACTTTTTACAACACTTTTAGTTTGTAAATCATCTAATACATTTAAAGCTTCTTCTACATAAACATCTTTAGACAATGCTTGATGCCATGCTTCTCTTTTTTCTTTTAAAGTAGCATCATTTGCCATTTCAACTTGTTCATAAGGAAGAGATTCAAAAATTAAACTGTTTTTATAATCTAAAATTGGTTTATATTTTTTTCCTTCATTTTCTACTTGCTCTTGAGTTTCTTTAAAACTCTTAATGTTTAAGCTATATGTATTCTCTTTGTTTTTAACATCGATCCATTTAGCGTTATCATCAATCAATTTGAATTGAGCATTTTGAGCAATTCTGTTTTTACTGTTAATAATTGCTCTAGTAAAATTCTCATTAGAATTCCAAGTGCTGTAATCAGCTGGATCGATTTTATCCCAAGGCATTGCATTGTCAATATCTCTCTCACCCATTTTTAGATAAGCATAACGATCTGGCATAACAACATCACTATGAACCCCTTCTAATTGAGTAGAACCTCCATTGATTCTATAGAATTTTTGCCCTGTAATTTTCAATGCACCTAGATCTCCATAGTTTGCATTTCGTACAAACTGATTTAAATCTAACACATTTTGTACAGTTCCTTTACCGTAAGTTTGTTTGCTACCGATAATTACACCACGTTTGTAATCCTGAATTGCAGCTGCTAAAATCTCAGACGCAGAAGCAGAAAAACTGTTTACCATGATAACCAATGGACCATCCCATTCGATTTTCTTATCTTTATCGTATAAAACTTCTTTCTTTTTACCAGCAGATTTCACCTGAACAATCGGACCTTGTTCAATAAATAAACCTGCAATATCAACAACTGTAGAAAGAGATCCTCCACCATCATCACGAACGTCTAAAACAATACCGTTAATATTTTCTTGTTTCAATCTTTCTACTTCACGAGCAATATCTTTTCCTGCATCGCGTCCGTCTTTATTTTCAAAATCAATGTAAAATTTAGGAAGATAAATCACTCCATATTTTAAACCATTTTTCTCAACAATACTAGATTTAGCATACGTTTCTTCAATTTCAACAACATCTCTAATAATTGAAATTACTTTAATAGAACCGTCAACTTTTTTAACTGTCAATTTTACTTCAGTGCCTTTGTGACCTTTAATTTTCTTCACAACATCATCCAAACGCATTCCAACAACATCAACAGGCTCCTCATTTCCTTGAGCAACTTTCAAGATTAAATCTCCTGCTTCTAATTGTTTTCCTTTCCAAGCTGGACCTCCAGAAATTAATTCATCGATTTGAGTAAAATCATTTTTCTTAGTTAAACGAGCTCCAATACCTTCCAATTTACCACTGATATTTACATCAAAACGATCTTTTTCTTCTGGCGCAAAATAACTTGTATGCGGATCAAAACGAGCCATAATAGAATTCAAATACACTGAAAACCAATATTCTCTATTTAAATCTTTAATTACGCTGAAGTTATCATCTAAAGATTTTAATGAGCTTTCACGAGTTTCTTTTTCTAAAGTCTCAAAAGATTTTTCTTTGTAAGCAGGATCTTTTTTCTTCTTTTCTTCCTCGATTTTTTGTTTTGTTACCAAAGAAGAAAGAGTAGATAATTTAATTTGTTTTCTCCATCTTTCGTTGATTTCAGTTAGATTTTTAGCATACGGAATGTGCTCATAATCTGCATTAAAAGTCTCATCAACATTATAATTAAAAGGCTGAGCTAAAATCGTTTTGTAACGTTTTTTACTTTCTTCCATACGTTTCATTAACCTTGTATAAGTTAGGTTAAAGAAAGTAATATCTTTATTCAAGAATTGATCATCAAGCATTAATTCATATTGCTTAAACTCATCAATATCAGACTGTAGAAAAAATCTTTTTGATGGATCTAACGCATCAATATAATCTTTAAAAATACCTTTCGAAAATTCATCATTTATTTCTGCTGGGCTATAATGTCCTTTATCAATAACAAATGCTAATAATTCTAAAAGTGTCTTGTCTCTATTTGGATCTGGGTCGATTGTCCTATCGGCATTCATCTTAAATGCAAACAAGGTAAGCGATAAGCACAATACGGCTATGAGTATCTTATAATTTCTTTTCATAAACTTTATAATAGCATTCATCAATTTTTTTATCTAAGTTACGTTAAAAACCATGCCACGAGAGCTAACGTCACGATAATTTTTTGTTAAAGATATAAAAATGTTTAATTCGTAAAAAAGTTCTTTACCTTAGTTGACAAATTTTACAATATTTGTGACTTATCTTGAAAAATCTGTCACTACATTTGTTTTTAAAATCTTACAATTGTTAAAATTACACATAATATTTATAAAATGAAAGCTGAGAAACCGCTAATATTGGTAACTAACGATGATGGTATTTTGGCTCCTGGAATTAGAGCTCTTATTAGTGTCATGGAAACGATCGGCGATGTAATTGTCGTTGCTCCAGACAAACCTCAAAGCGCAATGGGCCACGCTATAACAGTCAATAACACTTTATTTATTGATAAAATCTCTAAAGACAATGACACAATTGCAGAATACAGCTGCTCTGGAACTCCAGTAGATTGTGTAAAACTGGCAGTAAACGAAATATTAAAACGTAAACCAGACCTTTGTGTTTCTGGCATTAACCATGGATCAAATTCGTCGATTAATGTCATTTATTCTGGAACAATGAGCGCTGCCGTTGAAGCAGGAATAGAAGGAATTCAAGCAATTGGTTTTTCTCTTTTAGATTTTGATTGGAATGCCGATTTTGAACCTATAAAGTCATTTGTCAAAAAAATCACCTTAGAAACTTTAGCCAATAAACTTCCGCCTGGAGTAGTTTTAAATGTGAACTTTCCAAAATTGAAGGAATCAGAAATTAAAGGAATTAAAGTTTGTCGTCAAGCGAAAGCCTATTATGCACAGAAATTTGACAAAAGACAAACTCCTTTCGGGAAAGATTATTACTGGCTTGCCGGAAAATTTGTAAACGAAGATAAAGGCGAAGACACTGATGAATGGGCTTTGGCAAACGGCTATATTTCTGTAGTTCCTGTTCAATTTGATTTGACTGCCCACCACTCTATTCAACAACTTAATACTTGGAAATTAAATGACTAAAGAAATACTAATCGGTTTTTTAATCGGAATTTTTACGGCGCTTTTAGGAAGTTACCTGTTTATCACTTTTTTCACAACATTCGATATTTCAGCAGGATTTCAAATGATCAGAGAGCAGGGATATATGGGAAAAATAATCACTCTTGGAACACTTTTAGATCTTGCCGTATTTGCTATTCTTTTAAAAAGAAATAAAGAATTAATGGCTCGAGGTGTAATTTTAGCAGTGATTGTACTGGCAATTTCTACATTAGTTATTTAAATCTTATCTTTGCTAAGTTACCGTTATTAAGGACTTACAACTTTAGCATATTTTCAAAAAAACCAACATGAAATATTACATCATTGCAGGAGAAGCCTCTGGAGATTTACATGGTTCCAATTTAATGAAAGCTTTATACGTTGAGGATCCTCAAGCAGAAATTAGATTTTGGGGCGGAGACTTAATGCAAAAAGTGGGCGGAACTCTAGTAAAACACTACCGAGATCTGGCTTTTATGGGCTTTATTGAAGTAGTTTTTAACTTAAAAACCATTTTAAACAACATTAAAATATGCAAAAAAGACATTACAGAATTTCAGCCTGATGTGATTATTTTTATTGATTATCCTGGTTTTAATATGCGAATTGCAAAGTGGGCAAAAGCATTAAACTATAAAACTCATTATTATATTTCTCCTCAAATTTGGGCTTGGAAAGAAAACAGAATTAATGCCATAAAGCAAGACGTCGATAAAATGTTTGTAATTCTACCTTTTGAAAAAGGATTTTATGAAGACAAACATCACTTCCCTGTAGATTTTGTTGGTCATCCGTTAATTGATGCGATCCAAAATCAGCCTGATTTTGACGAAGTTTTATTTAGAAAAGAAAATCATTTAGGAGAAAAACCAATCATTGCTGTTCTTCCAGGAAGCCGTAAACAGGAAATTACCAAAATGTTGAGCGTAATGCTAAGTGTTGTTGATGATTTTCAGGATTACGAATTTGTTATTGCTGGCGCACCAAGTCAAGATTACGAGTTTTATCAGCAATTTATAAAAAACAAAAACATAGCATTTGTTTCGAATAAAACTTACGATTTGCTTCGTTCATCAACAGCTGCTTTAGTTACTTCTGGAACAGCAACTCTCGAAACAGCACTCTTTAAAGTGCCTGAAGTAGTTTGCTATAAAGGAAGCGAAGTTTCCTATCAAATTGCAAAACGCATCATTACTTTAAAATACATTTCTCTTGTAAATCTAATTATGGATCAAGAAGTTGTAACCGAATTGATTCAAGGAGAATGCAATAAAAAGCGAATTAAAGAAGAGCTTCAAAAGTTATTAGATCCTGAATATCGCAATAACGTGCTTCAAAACTATGATATTTTGGAGCAAAAACTTGGAGGAGTTGGTGCAAGCAAAAACACTGCAAAACTTATTGTTGCAGATTTAAAACAAAATTAATTTTGAAAAAAATAATCATTTTTCTGCTTTTGACAGTTGCTTTTACTTCATGTAAATCGACTTCTTCGGTGGCAAACAAAAGCGAATCGAAAAAGGAAAACAGATCACTGGTTAATAATCTTGTAGAAAAAGCAACTGAAAATATTGGAGTTCGTTACAAAGCAGGCGGAACCACAAAAAGCGGATTTGATTGTTCTGGATTAGTTTATACTACTTTTGAAAGTGAAAATATAAAACTTCCTAGAAGTTCTTACGATCAAGCTAAAGTTGGAAAAGTGATTCCTTTAAATGATGCTAAAAAGGGCGATTTAATTTTCTTTAAAACCAATAAAAGCAGACAAATCAATCACGTCGGGTTAATTACAGAAGTTAATTCTGATGAAATAAAATTCGTTCACTCATCTACATCCAAAGGCGTAATCATTTCATCGACAAAAGAACCGTACTATAAAAGTTCGTTTGAACAGGTAAATAGAGTTATTCCTTAAATTATATTTTTTTATTATTTTTCTTACAAAATATTTAATACTTTTAAGCCATGAAAGTATTAGATTTTCCGTTAGTAAAAATTACAATCGCCTTTGTACTTGGCGTTATCGCTTCTTATTATTTGCATTTCTCTATTTCAACGATAATTTTTCCGTTGTCATTCTGCTTTATATTATTTTGTATAGCTTATTTCCTCAATTTAAAGCATTATAATAAATCTATTCTTTTCGGACTTTCTATTTATTTTTTATCCTTCTGTATTGGCGCGCTAACACTTCTGAGTCATACTGAAAACTTTCAGAAAAACCATTATTTTAATTGTAAAGTTGCTTTTGAAAAACCACAAATTGTTACTTTAATTTTAAGAGAAAAATTAAAAAGCAACGATTATGCTGATCGATATATTGGTCTAATAAAAACAATTTCTGGAAAGACTTATTCTGGAAAAATAATTGTAAACGTGCAAAAAGACAGTAGTAAAAATCATTTAATCATCGGAAATAATATTAAAGTCAAAAACACTTTACAGCGAAACAAATCAAGTAAAAACCCGAATCAATTTGATTACAGCAAATACTTAGCAGACAAACAGATTTATGCTCAAATCTATTGTCAGAAAAATGAAATTCTTGTAAATAAAACTATTCAAAAAGACATTTGGTATTACTGCGCCAAACTGCATTCACGAATAATTTCAAATCTCGAAAAATCAAAATTTAATACAGCTGAAATGAATGTTGCATTGGCACTAATTCTGGGTCAGCAGCAAGAAATTTCACAAGATATAATCCAAGATTATCAATATTCTGGAGCTACACATATTTTGTCTGTTTCGGGTCTCCATGTGGGCTTTATAATGCTTTTTATCACTTTTATCCTTAAACCGATTCCCAATACTAAGAAAGGATCTTTTTTTAAACTTGCTTCAATTCTAATATCCTTAGCAGGATTTGCCATTATTTCCGGTTTATCACCTTCTGTTCTAAGATCTGTAGTTATGTTTTCTTTTGTTGCAATTGGAAATCATTTACGCAGAAACGGCAATATCTATCACACTTTATTAGTTTCAATTTTATTAATATTGCTCTTCGAACCTTATTTTTTATTTGATGTTGGTTTTCAATTAAGCTACATAGCACTATTTTTTATTCTTTGGCTACAGCCAATTCTCAAAAACATTTACAAGCCAAAAAATAAATTAACGGTTTACATTTGGGAAGCATTGACAGTTTCTTTCGCGGCGCAAATTGGCACTTTGCCGCTATGTTTATATTATTTCCATCAATTTCCAGGCTTATTTTTCGTGACAAATATTATCATACTTCCTGTTTTATCGTTTATAATGATAGCCGGAATTGTGGTTATGATTATTGCAATTTTCACCAGTCCACCGCTTTTTATAACTATGATCTTTGAGAAAAGCATTTACCTCTTAAATCTGATGATTCACGCAGTTGCTTCGATCGATTCTTTTGTAATACGAGATATCAGCTTTAATTTTTATCATTTAATATCCATTTCATTCTTTATAATATTCTCTATTATTTGGATTAAAAAGCCAAACTACAACAGACTAGTATTTACGTTTGTCTCCATTATGACTGTTCAACTTGCTTTTATTTTAACTAAAATACAAGTCGAAAACGAAGAAGAATTGATTGTTTATAATGAGAAAAAAAATACACTCATTTCTGAACGTATCGGAAATAGCTTAACACTTTTTACCCGAGATACTATTTCTAATAAAAAAGAAAACAGTAGAAATGTGAATTCATACCTTGTAGGCAACTCAATTACTTTAAACAAGGTAAAAGGACTTAAAAATTTACTCTATTTTAAGAAATCAAGAATTTTAATTATTGACAGCACTAAACTTTATTCAAATAAAATAAAACCAGACATTTTAATTCTTACTCAAAATCCTAAAATCAATTTGGACAGATTATTAAACGACATACAGCCAAAAATTGTTATTGCCGATGGTTCTAATTCAAATGCAATTCAGAAAAGCTGGAAAAATAGCTGTTCTAAAAAAAATATCCCTTTTCATGCAACGAATGAAAAGGGATATTATAGATTATAATTTTATTCTGGATTTAAAATCGAATTTGATTCGGAGATCCAGGCTTTGACCCCTGAAGATACATAAGCAATGAGTCCTAATTTATTAAAATTAGTTTTCCCTTTTCTAACTGTAACTTCGGAAAAACACACTTGCGGAATTTCTTCAATGCCTAAAGCATTCTTTAACATTAAGTTTTGTTCCTTTGTTGCATCCGGAATTGAAGGATCGGATAAGTCCAATTTTACTAAAATAACATTTTTACGGGACCACTCTTCAAAATCACGAGTAGAAAAAATCTCATTTTGGAGTTGTGGACTAACGCCTTGACCAGTGAAAAAGATCAATAAGGGCATTCTTTTTTCTGCACTTACAGCAACAGCATCATTAATATCTGTTCTCCAAGTTACAGTTTGCGCATTGATAAAAAAAGGACTTAAAAATAGTAGTAGGATAAGTAGATTTTTAGGCATATAATTTTGGTTTTGGTTATGTTAATAAAGTCTAAAATAATACAAAAACAGCATCCGATGAACTTTTTAATCAATTAAAAACCAATATTTAAGCATTAAAATTAAATTGACAATAAATTGACGTTTTTTTAATAAATGTGAAATAAACACTAATTAAAATAATCAAATTTTCGATAGTGTTTAAAAAAAATCCCTTTCTATTAAAACAGAAAGGGATTAAAAAAATTAAAATAAAAGTCAAATGAAATCCTTAACTATTCTGCTGGATGCAAAATCGCGTTCGATTCTGCTATCCAAGCTTTTGCTCCGCCAGGTTTATAGGCAATTTTCCCTAAAGCACTGAACGTTGTTTTATTTTTTCTGATAGAAGCCATTGCGTAGCAAACTTCTGGAAGATCTTGAACTCCAAATGCATTTTTCAATTTTGCATTTTGTTCACGGTCACTATCTGAAGCATTCATGTCAGATAAATCTAATTTTACTAAGACCACGTTATCACGCGACCAAACAGCAAAATCAGGCGTTTTAAAGATTTCGTTTTGGAGATTTTCTGGTACACCTGAGGCAGTGAATAAAATCAACATTGGCTTTTTCTGTTCATTACTTATAGCAATAGCATCTGTCATGTTTGTTCTCCATGCTAAATTTTGTGCTTGCATCATAAATGAACCTAAAAAAAACAGTAGGATAAGTAATTTTTTAGACATATAAATTTGGTTTTGGTTAGATTAGCAAGACGAAATTAACATTATATTTTAATTATCCAATTTTTATTGACACAAAAAATACATTATGTGTTTTTTTATCTATAATAAAATACAAAATACGCAAACAGCCCAGTAAAACCAAAGAAATTTTCTTACTAAACAACAAAAAAGCCTCTTACGAATTGTAAGAGGCTTTTTTTATTTTTATTTTTATTTAAATTCTAAACTTATGATTTCTTCGGATGAACTATTCCTTCTGCAACAGTCAACCAAGCAGATGGTCCGCCTGCAACATATCCTGTTTTACCTAGACCTTTAAAATTAACTCTTCCATCTTTAGTTTCTGCACTTGTGAAGAAAATAGTTGGAAATCCTTGAATTGCAAAAGCTTGCTGCAATTCGTTATTCTGACTTTTAAGTTCTGGAGTTTGAGGAACAGATCTTGGATAATCTAATTCTACTAAAACTACATTATCTGTTGCCCATTTTTTAAACTCAGCAGTTTTTAAAACTTCATTTTGCAAACGAATACACCAACCACACCAATCGCTTCCTGTAAAGAACATTAACATCGGTTTTTGTTCTTTATTACTTACAGCAATC
Source organism: Flavobacterium sp. SH_e (assembly GCF_025717045.1). GTDB lineage: Bacteria > Bacteroidota > Bacteroidia > Flavobacteriales > Flavobacteriaceae > Flavobacterium. The sequence goes on along the minus strand of NZ_JAOVZN010000006.1, from coordinate 699,010 downwards.
GCTTCTCTTACATCTGTGTACCATTTTAATTCTTGCGCTTGAAGATTAGCTGCGCCAATTAAAAATAAAGTAATAAGTACTATTTTTTTCATAATGAGAAATTTTCCACAAATTTATGCAAAAACTGATTACAATCTAATTATTTAACTTCTTGCATTAATTTTTTAATTACAGGCGAAAGCGTAATTAAAATAACTCCTGCTACAAGAGAATAAATAGCAAGTTGGTAGTAACCTTCTGTATAAGATTGTAATTTAGACAATAAAGTAACCCCAGTATTTGATCTTGAAATTTCAGCTCCTAGCTTTCCAGCAAACAATTGCCCGAATGCTGCAGCTAAGAACCACAATCCCATCATCATTCCAAATAATCTTTTTGGAGATAATTTTGTAATAATAGACATCCCGATTGGTCCTAAACAAAGCTCACCAATTGTTGTTACTAGATATGCAAATGTAAACACATTTAGAGAAGCAATTCCTTTGGCATTAGCAAAAAATCTAGTCAAATAGAAAATGTAAAATGAAGCTGCTAAAAACAAAAATCCAATTCCGAATTTGATCAATGTATTTGGCTCAATTTTTCTTTTTCCCATCCAAATCCATAATAAACCAATCAGTGGACTTAATACAACAACAAAGAAAGTATTAGAACTGTTGTTAATTATATTTGGATCGATTGTAAAAAACAGTAATTTGCTATCTAAATTATCTTTAGCAAAAAGAGATAAAGATCCTCCACTCTGCTCGTAAATTGCGTTAAACAATAAATAGAAAAAGACAAATAAGAAAGCTGCAAAAAGTTTCTTCTGAAGCTTAATGTCTCCTAATTTTATTAATTCATACGAAAAATACGTAACTGCAATTATACCAATCGTATACATGAAGTAATCTGTATAGTCAGTATTTTTAACCATTATGAAGATAAACGGAATACTTAAAAGTGAAAGGACATATACCGCAATTTCACGGATTTTTCTTGTAGATGGTTTTAAATCTAATAATGGAGAATCTCCAATTGGACCCAAATATTTTTTAGTAAACAAGAATGTGATCAATCCCAAAAGCATTACCAAAGCTGCCGATAAAAAGCACAATTGCCATGAATAATATTTTCCTAAATAAACACATAAAGCGCCTCCAAAAAGACCTCCAACATTGATTCCCGCGTAAAACATTCCGTAACCCGCATCTCTTCTTCCATCATCTTCCTTGTACAACTCTCCAACCATTGATGAAACGTTTGGCTTAAAAAAACCTGTTCCAATAATAGAGAAAGCAATTCCGTAGTAAAACATTTCCTGTGGAGAAAAAGCAATCAAAAGATTTCCAAGAATCATGACGATTGCTCCGAAAAATAATGATTTTTTAAATCCTAAAACTTTATCAGCAAAAATACCTCCGACAAAAGTAAAAGCATATACAAAAGCCTGAATAGCTCCGTATTGCAAATTGGCATGTTCGTCTTTTAAGAAAAGCTGATCTACCATGAAAATTGTAAGAACACCACGCATTCCGTAGAAACAGAAACGCTCCCACATTTCAACAAAAAACAAGTACCACAATTGTTTTGGGTACTTGCCTTCGAAATTTTGAATTTCCTCTAGAGTAATTTTGTTTTCCATATTATCTAACACCGTGCATCATTCTCTTCAACAATGGAGTTAATGCAAACAATACAATTGCCGCAATACCTGTAAGTACAACAAACACCATAAAGAATTCGTAAAGATTGTGAATAACAAATCCTGCAAAATTTGGATATGATACAGTAATAACTTGTTTGTCTTTAATAAGATCTAATTCTTGTACAGTAAAAGTCGTATCCTTTGCCACGAATTTATTCACAAACTCTGTGTTATTTCTTTTAGCAAAATCTTTTTGATTTTTTAATTCAGCAATATTTTCAATTTTCTTTTCAATATCTAAATTAAATTCTTTTGCTTTTTCTTTGTCTATTTTTGCAATTTGAAGTTTTGCTAATGTAAATAACTCAGCTCCATTTGCAACAGTTTTATTATCTAACAAAGACTGTAAGTCAATATTTGCTTTTTCTGCAGCGATATACTTATCACCAGTTGGAGGCAAAATCGATCCTAATGTTCCTCCTAATGCGTAACCAGATGCATTTGATAAGAAGAAAACACCAAACAGTAATGAAGCAAAACGTTTTGGAGATAGTTTTCCAACTAAAGACAATCCAATTGGAGATAAACACAATTCAGCACATGTATTTAAGAAATATAATAAAATAAGCCATTTTACCAATAATAATCCAGATGTCCCTAAACCAGCAACTTGATTTGCAATCATGAAAAAACTTACTGTAATAACAACAAGCCCAACAGCTAATTTCACAGGAGAAATAGGTTCTTTATCTCTAGCTCTTAAGTAATCCCATAACATACTGAAAGGAACTGCAAGTGCTACAACAAATAAACCATTAAAAATTTGAACCATTGAAGGCGGCATTTGCCAACCAAAGAAATTCCTATCCGTTTGGTTATCTGCAATAAAAGTCAACGAAGAACCTGCCTGCTCAAATGCAGCCCAGAAGAAAATAATAAAGAATGAAACAATGTAAATCACAAAGATTCTATCACGTTCTACTTTTGTCAAAGATTTATCAGAAATAATCAATCCTGCTAAAGCTAAGCCACTTGAATAAATTAAAGTGTAAATTAAATTCTGCCCTACTACATAATGAAAAAAGAATCCTAAAGCGATAAATGCAAGACCAGCAATCACTAAAGCTTTAGTAGAAAAATTAGCTTTTTGCGCCTCACCTTCTTCAAAATCTTCAGCTACATTTTTAGAAGGCAACCCCCCTAATGGTCTTCCTTCTGGAGAAACTACATATTTATTTTTTAAGAAATAAAATAAAATTGTTCCTAAAAGCATCGCAATAGCCGCAGCCAAGAATCCCCATTTGAAAGCGTGTACATCCCTAATACCACCAGCATCTTTTACATCTCCTAACAGAGGACAAATTGACTGACCTAAGAAAGCACCAATATTGATACCCATGTAAAAAATAGTAAAAGCAGTATCTAATTTTGTTTTTTCTTGTTTAGGATACAAACTTCCAACCATACTTGAAATGTTTGGTTTGAAAAATCCATTACCAAAAACAATAGAACCTAAACCACAATACATAACTGTTTTGGCAAAAGGAACATTACCTTCAAAAATACTTCCGCTTGTAAACAAAAGCAACTGACCAATTGCCATTAGCAATCCTCCTAACAAGATACAATTTCTATTTCCAAAATACCTGTCAGCAATAAAACCACCTAACATTGGCGTTAAATAACAAAGTCCAAGGAAACCTCCATAAATTAGAGAAGCTTCTTCTTCTTTCATTAATAATGAATTCACAAGAAATAAAGTCAATAAAGCCCGCATTCCATAAAAATTGAACCGCTCCCACATCTCCGTTCCAAACAATACCCAAAGCCCTTTTGGATGTGCAGTTTTTACTTGAGTTTCTCCCATATTATTCGCTTATTTAATTAAGTATAAAAGATTTAGATTATAGATTTTCTTTGATGAAATTAGTCATTTTATTGTATAGCTGAACTCTAGTTTTTCCGCCATAAATACCATGATTTTTATCTGGATAAATTTGAGAATCAAATTGCTTATTTGCCTGGATTAAAGCTTCCATCATTTGCATCGAATTCTGAACGTGAACGTTATCATCAGCAGAACCATGAATCAATAAAAATTTACCTTTCAGTTTATCAACGTGATTGATTGGTGAGTTTTGATCGTATCCGCTAGCATTTTCTTGCGGAGTCTGCATGTATCTTTCTGTGTAAACACTATCATAAAAACGCCAGTTTGTTACTGGAGCTACCGCAATTGCCATTTTGAAAACATCATTTCCTTGGAAAATACAGTTTGATGCCATAAAACCTCCAAAGCTCCATCCGAAAATTCCAATTCTAGAAGGATCAACATAAGTATAAGAACCAATTACTTTAGCAGCATCGATTTGATCTTCTACCTCATATTTTCCTAATTCTTTTTGAGTTACTTTTTTGAAATCTGCTCCTTTAAAACCAGTTCCTCTTCCGTCAACGCAAGCTACGATATAACCTTGCTGAGTAAGAGATACAAACCAATAATCATCAGAATTGTTCCAATCGTTATTTACTTGCTGAGATCCTGGACCAGAATATTGATACATTAAAACTGGATATTTTTTTGATGGATCAAAATCTTTTGGCTTTAAAATCCATGCATTTAATTCGTTTCCTTTTGCAGTTTTTAAAACAAAAAATTCTTTTGCAGGAAGGTTATAATCTTTCAATTTATCAGCAAGAGCTTGATTGTTTTCGATAACCTGAATTTCTTTTCCTGTTTTTGACTCATTTAAAGTATAAGTCGTAGGCACTAAATTACTTGAGAAAGTTGTAATGAAATATTCGAAGTTAGGGCTGAAAGTTGCAGCACTTGTTCCTGTTTTTTTAGATAAACGTAATTTGTTTTTTCCGTCTAAGCCAATTCTGTAAAGATCTCTATTAATTGAACCATTTTCTGTAGATTGGAAGAAAATAGTTTTTGTTTTTTCGTCGAAACCGTAGTAATTGGTTACTTCCCAGTTTCCTTTTGTAACTTGATTTTTAAGTTTTCCTGTTTTGTCATATAAATAGATATGATTAAAACCATCTTTTTCGCTTGTCCAGATAAAACTGTTGTCTTTTAAGAAAGTTAAATTATCTGTTACATCAACGTAAGCTTTATCTTTTTCATTTAAAACTACTTTTGCAGCGGCAGTATTTCCATCAACAAACAATAAATCTAAATTATCTTGATGGCGATTTAAAACTTGAGCAGAAAGAACATTCGCATCATTTGTCCATTGTAAACGAGCAATGTAGAAATCATTATAATTACCTAAATCAACTTTTTTTGTTGCTCCAGCAGCAACATCATATATATGTAATGAAACTTCAGAGTTTTTCTCTCCTGCTTTAGGATATTTAAAAGTTTCAATTGTTGGATACAAATCTTTCTGAAATATTGACATTGAAAACTCAGGAACCTGACTTTCGTCAAAACGAATATAAGCTACTTTTTTACTGTCTTTGCTCCAGTCAAAAGCACGAACAAAAGCAAATTCTTCTTCATAAACCCAATCCGTAATACCATTTATAACAGCATTCTTTTTACCATCTGTTGTAATTGCCACAGCTTTTTTAGAAGCTACATCGTAAACATATAGGTTATTTTGTTTTGCGTAAGCTATTTTTGTTCCGTCAGGCGAAAAAGTTGGTTCTTGAATTTGAGAATCCACCAATTTTGTCAAAGTTTTTCCTGCGATATCATAAACAAAATAATCAGCAGTGAAAGAATGACGGAAAATTTTATTTGAATTACAAGCAATTAGCATCTTTTTTTCAGAAGCATCAAAAGTATAACCATCAATTCCGCTTGCAAGTGCTGCAAAGTTTTTTGTATCAATTAAATTCGAAACTTTCTTTAAAGTTGCAAAATCATACAAATCGACCTGCACACTTCTGCTTGCCTGATCAACATTTAAAACAGTATATTGATTCGTATTTTTTAAGGATTGCATCTGGTCCATCCCTTTTGCTCGAAATGTTCCGCCGTAAATATTGTCGATAGTGATTTTTTGTTGACCAAAAACGGTCGCGACTAGAAATAAAAGTATTACAGTAATTCTACTTGTACTCATTACAATTAATTTAAATATAAAAAAGAGCCCAATTTTAGTAAAAAAAATAAACATAATACACATTTTAAGTGTTAAATGTTAAAAAAAATAACGATTGCGGAGTTCTGTATTTTAAAATAGATTTTAAACAAATCTCTTAAAATGGTATATTTGCCGCAACATTATTATTTAATATACTGAGAATGAACAACGCTGTTGCCGGATTTTCTAAATTATCCAAAAAAGAAAAAATCAACTGGATTGCAAATGAATATTTTTCGAACCCTGAAGAGGCTCAAAATATTATAAGAAATTACTGGAATTCAGACGAAAAGCTTCAACAGCTTCATGACGAATTTATCGAAAACACCATTACAAACCTTTATATCCCACTTGGAGTCGCTCCTAACTTTTTAATCAACGGAAAATACAAAACTATTCCGATGGCAATTGAAGAAAGTTCTGTGGTTGCCGCAGCTTCAAAAGCCGCAAAATATTGGTCTACAAGAGGTGGTTTTAAAGCTACAATCATCAATACCGAAAAAATTGGTCAGGTTCATTTTAATTACAGTGGAGACGCAGAAAAACTTACTCAGTTTTTTGACCAAATAAAACCTAAATTCTTTTCAGAAACCCAAAGCATTACTAAAAATATGCAACAGCGTGGCGGAGGAATTTTAGACATTAAACTAAAAGACAAAAGAAGTTTACTTGAAAATTATTATCAGCTTCATGCTACTTTTGAAACTAAAGACAGCATGGGTGCGAATTTCATAAATTCTTGTTTAGAGCAATTTGCAACTACCTTAAAAGAAGAGGCTCAAAATTCTGACTTATGCGAAAATGGGGAAAAGCTAGAAGTAATTATGAGTATTTTATCTAATTATGTTCCGCATTGTCTTGTTAGAGCTGAAGTTTCTTGTCCTATTGAAGAATTGGCTGAAAAACACATTACAAATCCTCAAGAATTTGCTGAACGTTTTGTTCAAGCTGTTCAAATTGCAGAAGTTGAACCTTTTAGAGCTGTTACACATAATAAAGGAATCATGAATGGTGTGGATGCTGTAATTCTAGCAACTGGAAATGATTTTAGAGCTGTAGAAGCTGGAGTTCATGCTTATGCCGCAAAAAATGGCCAATATGCAAGTTTATCGCATGCTAAAATCGAAAATGGCATTTTTACTTTTTGGCTTGAAATTCCGCTTGCAGTGGGTACAGTTGGAGGATTAACCTCTTTACATCCATTGGTAAAATTATGTTTAGATATTCTAGAAAAACCTTCTGCTCCAGAATTAATGGAAATTGTTGCTGTGGCTGGTTTAGCACAAAACTTTGCGGCATTACGTTCGTTAACGACCACAGGAATTCAGGAAGGTCATATGAAAATGCACCTTAATAATATCATCAATCAATTTGAAGCTACTGACGAAGAACGTCATTTAATTAAAGCGCACTTCAAAAAAACAGCCGTTTCTCACAGCGCTGTAGTAGAATTTATTGAAAATTTAAGAAAATAACCTAGTTAAAAAATTCCAATCCCTAAATTTCGGGATAAATTCCAAATTCCAATGTGATACTTGGAATTTGCGATTTGGAATTTATATAATAAAACAAATATGTCAACAACCTTTTACAGTAACGGAAAACTTTTTATCGCTGGTGAATATCTCGTTTTAGACGGAGCGGATGCTTTTGCGCTACCTACAAAATTTGGTCAGGATTTAGTCATTGAAGATTTAGACAACAAACAGATCGAATGGAAAAGTTATGATTACGACAAACACTTATGGTTTGAAGAAACAATCTCATTTGATGAAGTCATAAAAGGATCAGACCCAGCAATTGATACTGTAAAATCAACCTTAGTTAACATTCTACACGAAGCTTATATTTTAAACCCGAAATTTATCGATAATGCAAACGGATATAAAGTAAGCACGCATTTAACTTTTCCAAGAAATTGGGGTTTAGGAACATCTTCGACGCTTATTAATAATATTGCGCAATGGGCAGGAATTAATGCTTATACTCTATTAAAGAATAGTTTTGGAGGAAGTGGCTATGATATTGCTTGTGCACAAAATAATACTCCTGTTTTATACCGCATAAAAGATAATTTTGTTGAGCAGGTTGAATTTAACCCAGACTTTAAAGAACATATTTATTTTGTTTATCTCAATAAAAAACAAAACAGCAAGTCGGCTATATATTCATACAACAATCATAAAAATAATCATTTAGCGGAAAAGGTCTCAGCAAATAACAAAATTACTAATGCGATTCTTCATGCAAAAACGTTGAAAGAATTTGCTTCTGCAGTTCAGAAACATGAAATTCATTTAAGCAATATCTTGGAAATGCAGACTATCAAAGAAGCTGTTTTTCCTGATTTTAATGGCGTAATTAAAAGCCTTGGGGCTTGGGGAGGCGATTTCGTAATGGTTGTATCCAACAATAACCCAAAAGAATACTTTTTGAATAAAGGCTATGAAACTATCTTAACGTATGAGGAAATGATCTTGTAAAAGAACCTCAAAAAGATTTAGTATTTTACTTTTTGACCGTTTTCAAGATCTTTTGTCTCTAAGCGACGAACAGATTTACCTTCTTGCTCATTTGATTCTATAAGTCTGTTATGCAAGCGCTCTGCCATTTTTTCGATGCTGTTTGTGATAGAATCATAAACAACTTCCATTCGGCGGTGTTTTTCTTCTTTTACAGCTCGTAAAACATCTTCGACGAAAACTTTATCGTATTTTTCGGCTACAGAATCATGCGTATTGGTTAATCTAATAACATAATCGTTACTTAAGATCGTAACTTTAAAATGTTGTTCTTCGTTACTCAAATAATATTTTCCACCCAATTCATCAACATTGATGTCGGTGCTGCCAACTTTTAAAAGCTCTGTAATAATCCCAAAAATATGACTTTCAATTTTGGTATATACTCTCTGCTTTTTTCGAAAAAAATTAAAAGTAAAAAACATTAAATGTTTGATTATAAAATATTTGTCAATTGGGTCCTAATTCCTCTTTATTTCAATGTTTTTAGAATGCCAAAAATATGTTAAAATAAAAATTCGGACAAATTAACTGTATTAATTTCAATATCACAAATTTTTCCGACTAAATTTCGATTATTCCTATATACTATTAGAAAATTAACAAAAAAAGCTTACAAAACAGAATTCCAGTATTTTAATAAAAAAGAAACCCGAAACATCAAAGACGTTTCGGGTTTTATTAAGATGATTTACTAATTCTTAGTAGTTGAATTGTAATCTGTTATCTTCAATTTTAGCGTTGTTTTTCAATGCTGGTAATACTCTGCTTGCATCAGATGCGCTTTGAGCTTTTACTTTCTCTACATAAGCAGCATGGTTAGCAATTGCAGGAGCTTTTACAGTTTTAACATTTTTAACTACATAAACCCCTGTATTTCCTTCAATTGGAGCAGAAATTTTGTTTACCGTTAAAGCAAATGCATTTCCTACAACTTGTGGCTCTTGTCCAACTCCACCAGGTAAAACTGGATTGTCTAAAGTTACATCTGCAGCTTGTTGTACAGCAACTCCAGCAGCTTTAGCAATAGCTTCAAGGCTTGAACCTTTCATTTTCTCTTTTAAGATTTCAGCTTTTTTCTTGTTTTTCAAGATTGGCTCAACATAAGGTCTTGCCATTGAAACAGAAACTAAACCTGATTTGTTTTCACCTTTGTATTGCGCAATAACGTGTCCGATGTTTGCAATTTCAAAACGTTTTACATCCCCAGTACTTGTTTCTTTATCGAAAGCCCATCTTACAATGTTACGTTGGTTTCCTAATGGTCCAAACGCTTCATCCATAGCTTTTGCATTTACTGGCTGAGCAACTTTTAAACCTAATTCTTTTGCAGCAGCATTAAAATCTTTATCAGCAGCATCCATTTCAAATTTAGTTGCTAATGTAAATACTTTATCAGAAGTAGCTTCAGATGGCTCAATTTTTTGAGCAATTGTAGCTAAACGAATTCCGTCTTGTTTGTCTGTAATTTTGATAATGTGAAATCCGAATGGAGTTTCTACTAAACCAATTTTACCAATTCCGTTGCTGAATACAAAATCATTGAATGGTTTTACCATTTGGTTAGGACCAAAATATCCTAAATCACCACCTTGCTGCGCAGATGAATCATCAGAACTTGTAAAAGCCAACATCATAAAACTATCTGGATTAGCTTGAACTTGAGCTAAAATTTCTTCAGCTTTAGCTTTAGCTTCTTCTTTAGTTCTTTTCTCTTTTGGGCTTGGAGTTTGAGATCCTTCGTAACCAATTAAGATATGACTTGCTTTTGCATTTACACCAGCTTTAAATCCTTGAGATCTAGAGATAGCATAATATCTTCCGTATACGTATGGTCCGTAAATTGCGCCTGCAGGCAAACTGAATAATTTATCAGCGTCGATTGCAGGTAATGCATTTTTAGGAACGTAAGTAGAATCGTAAGGAACATCAGAATTTGCATTTACAAATTCAGCAATGTTTGTAGCATTTTTAAATCCAGGTAATGTATCGTTTTTACCTGTTTTTGCGTTGTAAACAACACTTCCTGACAACAATGCAGTTAATTTAGCTTTAATTTCAGCTTCATCTTCTTTAGAAGCTTTGTCTTCAACTAAAACGTATTGAATTTCGCGAGTTGCATCTGCTTTGAATTTTTTCTCGTTTTTCTTCATGTAAGCTATAATCTCGTCATCAGAGATTTTAACTTCACTATCTTTAATAGAAGAATAAGGAGCTCCTGCAAAATCAAAAGTCACTTTATTAGCTTCCATTTCATACTTTAATTTTCCTTCACTAGCAGTTGTGTAAAGTCCTGACTTAATTAAAGTATTATAGATTTGAAATTTTGCATTCAATTCGGCATCTTTCTCTTTTTGAGCGATGTATTGTGCTGCTTCTGGGTTTGATTTAAAGTAATCTTTAAATTTAACAACATCAAAAATACCTGCTGCATTTAAGAACATTGGGTTTTTACCAATGTTTGGATCTGATTTTAAAACCTCTAATAAGTGTTTTTCACCAACTCTCAATCCTAATTTATCAAATTGAGATGACAATAAAGCGATTGAAACTTCTTGATCCCAAACTCTGTTTGCAGCTTCAGTGGAAGTTATTCCTTGCCCACTTTTTTCAACATTACTAACTTTAACTCTAAAGTCTTCAAATGAAATATCTTTTCCATCGATGCTTCCTACATCTTTTGAACTTTGACCAAATGTTCCTCTAGTGAATAGATCTTGTATTATAAATGCAAATAATGCAAGTGCAATAACTCCTATCAATAAAGCGGAACGCTGTCTAATTTTTGCTAAAACTGCCATTTTATTATCGTTAATTTTATATTCAGTTTGCGAAAATACAATTATCTAGTTAATAACAATACAACTAGCGTTTTATTTTACACATTTTTTTTCATTAATTTAAAAAATCAATCTTTTATTGTCAATTTGACTAGTTCTATTTTCTTATTTGACGCCTCTTTTATAAAAAAATGAAACCTATCTATTACAATTTTATCTCCTTTTTGTGGGATTTCTTTTGTATGATTAACAATAAAACCTCCTAATGTACCATAAGAGTCTTCTTCTGGAATCATCAATCTGTAGGTTTCATTTAGATATTCAACATCTAATCGGGTTGAAAACAAATATTCGTTTTCGCCTATTTCTTCTTCAATCAATTCTTCATCCAAATCATGTTCATCTTCAATTTCTCCAAAAAGCTCTTCTACAATATCTTCAATTGTGATAATTCCAGAAGTTCCTCCATATTCATCCAAGACAACAGCTACATTTTTTCGCTTTTTGATTAATAAGTTCAAAACATCTTTTATCAAGATTGTTTCTGGAACAAATTCAACTGTCATTAAAACTGACTTTATTGTAGATGGTTTTTTAAATAAATCAAATGAATGCACATAACCTACAATATCATCTAATGAATTTTGGCTTATAATAATTTTCGAATATCCTGTTTCGATAAATAATGCTTTAAGATCATCTACCGTATCAAACAAATCAACATCAACAATTTCTGTTCTTGGCGTCATTATATCTCGTGCTTTTACAGCAGAAAATTCTAATGCATTTTGAAAAATCTGAATTTCAGAATCTACTTCATCTTCTTCTTCAACGGTACTCATTTGTTCCGTAATATAATTTCCGAGTTCAATTCGGCTGAATAAATGAATCTGACTTCCTTCTGTTTTAAAGAATTTACTGAGTATAAAATCTGCAATCCAAATAAAGAAAGTAGAAATGTAATAGAATAATCTGTAAAATAAATAAGCGGGAAGTGCCAAAATTTTAATTAAAGAATTGGCATAAATCTGAAAAAATACTTTCGGGAAAAATTCCGAAGTCAGCAAAACAACAAACGCAGCTATAAGAGTCTGAATAAGTACATTCCACCATTCTGAGAAAACAAATCCAAAACGAACCATCCAATTTAAGATCAGATCGCCCATAAAAAAACCGTAAATCACCAAAGCAACATTGTTACCAATAAGCATGGCCGCAATAAATTTGGATGGATTTTCGGTAAGTTTGGTCAAGATACGAGACAAAAAATCGTCTTGTTTCTTTTCTATTTCAAGATAAATTTTGTTGGAGGAAACAAAAGCGATTTCCATTCCAGAAAAAAAGGCTGCTAGTATTAAACATATTATTATAATACTAATTTCCATTCTTATTGTTTTTTGTTACGATTGTCGTGCTTGTTAAGAAATCTTCTCCTAAAGAAGAACATAAAAATTGCCATTCCTGCAATCACAAAATAGAAAGGATAGCTCTCGTCTCCTTCATTTAGCTTTACGATTCCATCATAAGCAAAGAAAACTGCAAAAAGGATGTAAACGTATTGTGTATATTTTAAATAACCCATAATCTTATTTATTCTTCATCTGATTCAATTTCACCGCTTATTCGCTGTGAATTAATCACTTTAAAATCTTTACTAAAATCTATTCCCTGACCGTGAGAAACTCCTTTTGCATCGGTCAGTTTAAATTTCCTTTCGGTATAAAACCACTCATTTTTCTGATCATAGTACAATTGTTCTGTTTCCAAAGTTTGACCCGCTTCAGACTTGATTTTTACTTTTCCAATCAAATCAATAATTCCGGTATTTTTATACGAAACTGCATAGTTTCCTTTTATAAAGGTACGTTTTTGTTTTTTATCGTATAAAGTAACATCTATTCCTTTAGGAAATTCTGTAAACGGAAAATCAAGATTTGAATAATCAAGCATTTTAGGGCTAATTAAAACTCCTGTAATGCGTCCAGAATCTGTATACTTAATATTAACTGTATCGGCATCACTTGCCGGAACAAACTCTGAGAAGTTAATTTTCTGAACTTCTTTAAAATTACTTTCGCATCCAAAAAACATTGTCACAGCAAATACTGTGACAATTATTAGACTATATCTTTTTGGTAAATTCATTTGCCAAATGTAGTAAATTGTAATGAGCTTAGAAAAGATAAAATATTATGTTTATTGGAATTTACTCTTCACAAACCATTTGTCGTTGAAAGAGAAACTCAAACTAAAATTCACGTAGTTTTCTTGTACTAAATCTGAGGCTGTTGTACCACGTTTACCAAACTCAATTCCTAAATTTACATTTGAAAAAGTTCCTGGAACTGGAATTCCTGCTCCCAATGTCATTCCGACATCTTTAATTGACTCATTATTAACTATAAGACCAATTTTTTCGTATTTTAAACCTGCTCTATAGGTGATTCTGCTCATATAACTTGTAAATGAAGCGTAGTTAGGAAGATAGTATCCACCAAGAGCATATTTAGAATAGCTTTCGTACCTTACATTGCTCATAGTGTTATAATAGTTTGCTAACTGACCATCTCCTTGAAAAGTCATATTTGCTCCTACAAGCCATTTTCTCGCTTCTCCCACTCCTAAACCAATGCTTAATTTGTTTGGAAGCTTCAATTTAGTTGAGCTTGAAGGATATTCATAAGGATCTGGATCTCCCTGAACAGAAATGACTCTCGTATTATCTGAATTTAAATTACTTGCAAATGAGTAGCTTAAACTAGAAAATATGCTGATTTTTTTATCAATTTTTTGCTGGTACATTGTTCCCAAACTAAAAGCTACACCAGACAGTTCTGAAGAATTCACCTCTGCAGTACCATTTTGAACTCCTGTAATAGCCTCTATGCTTGTTGTTGTAATTTTTCCAAAATTGTATTGTGCATCAACCCCAATATTCCAGTTCTTCATAATTTTATATCCTAAACCGAAATACACTTTATTCACACCTCCTTTTCCGTCAAGTTGTGTACTAGTTGCTCCTTCTGTAGCTGAATTATCCTCACGAATTTTGTATCCAACTGAAGTTACTGGAATTAAACCAAATGAAGCACCAAATCTTCCCATTGGAATTCCTAATGCCAAGTAATCAAAAGTACTTCGTTGTGCTTTTTCTGATTTAGAACTTGTTTTTAAATTAGATGTTGCAAATGTTCCTCCAACTGTAAAAGTGGTTTGTATTAAGCTGGCATAACTTGCAGGATTATCTAAATTTAAGTGAATCGTATCTTGCTCGACTGCTACTCCAGCCATAGATCTGTTTTCAAGGGTTCCCTTGAATCTTGCGTCTCCTATTCCAAAAAAAGAATAAGGCGAAGCAGTACCTTGTTGAGCAAATGAAACGAACGATATAAGCAAACAAGCGCTTAGTATTACTTTTTTAATCATTGTCGATTTTATATTGATATGTTTGGTTCAAACTCTCCAGTAGGAAATTTGAATTGGCAAATATGGTATTTTTTAATCGTTTAGCCAAAAAATCTGCATCGCCTCCCGTTAAAATTATGATAAAATTTGAAAACTCTTTGCGATATTCATCGATAAAACCGTCAATCTCATAGACGAAACCGTTAACAACGCCAGAATGTATGGCTTGTGCTGTTGAGTTTCCTATATATGTATCAGGCGACTCTAATGTTAACAACGGCAGTCTGGCTGTAAAATTATGAAGGGATTCGTATCGCAAACGAAGGCCTGGAGATATGGCTCCTCCTAAATAATTATCATTTTCGTCGATAAAATCGTAGGTAATGCAAGTTCCAGCATCAATAACTAAACGATTTTGTTTTGGAAATTGCAAGGTTGCTCCTGCAGACAAAATCATTCGATCGATACCTAAAGTTTTTGGTGTTGCGTACTTATTATGAAAAGGAAAAACATCTTCGTGAGAAAAAAAATGAACTTTTAACCGATTTTCGAAAGTTAAAAAAGATTGTTTTTCGATACTTCCAACCGAAGCAACAGCCAAATCGGAGCAATTTGGGTATTTTTCTAAAATATTTTCAATTTTTTTTTCGAGTTCATTTTTCTCAAAAACAAAATTCTCTAAAGAAGTATTACCCTCAAATACAGACGCTTTAATTCTGGTATTTCCAACATCGACCGTTAAAATCATATTTCTATTTTTGCTATTGCGAAGATACGAATAGATTTTTTCTAAAAAATGTTTTGCACAAACCAAAAATGATTATATATTTGCACCCGCAACAAACAAGCACGGTACCTTAGCTCAGATGGTAGAGCAATGGACTGAAAATCCATGTGTCCCTGGTTCGATCCCTGGAGGTACCACAAAACCCGAATAGAAATATTCGGGTTTTTTGTTTTTTATACTTTTCTATTTGTTTAACCGCAAAGAGCGCAAAGATTTACGCAAAGGCTCACAAAGTTATTTTTAAACTTTGTGAACCTTGCGCTTTTTCTTTGCGCTCTTTGCGGTTAAATCCTTTTTTACTTCAAAACCAAATGTCAACAAATAAATAGTTTTTGTTAAAAAAGTATTAAGTGAATAGAAAAATATCTTCTATATTCGTAAAACTGTATTTTTAATTTTCATTTATTAACAAGATCTCAAAGCGGTTTTATGAGCAAAACTTCTACTAAGGGCATTTGGAAAGTAATTTCAGCCTCTTCTATGGGCACCATGATTGAATGGTATGATTTTTACATTTTTGGCAGTTTAGCCGTTGTTATTTCAACCAAATTTTTCCCTAGTGACAATCCAACAGCAGCATTCTTATCTACTTTAGCCACATTTGCGGCTGGATTTGTAGTTCGTCCATTTGGAGCTTTATTCTTTGGGAGACTTGGTGATATTATTGGTCGAAAATACACCTTTATGGCTACCTTATTATTAATGGGTGGCTCTACTTTTTTAATTGGCTGTATTCCCAGTTACGAATCCATTGGTTTTCTAGCTCCTTTGTTAGTTCTGATTTTACGTTTACTGCAAGGTCTTGCTCTTGGAGGAGAATATGGCGGAGCTGCAACTTATGTCGCTGAGCATGCACCAGCTGGAGAAAAAGGTTATTGGACTTCTTGGATTCAGACTACCGCTACTGTTGGTTTATTTATTTCCTTAATGGTTATTCTAGCCACTAAAAGTGTACTTTCTGCAGAGGCTTTTGATTTATGGGGATGGCGAGTTCCTTTTTGGGTTTCAATCGCTATGGTTGGAGTTTCGTATTTAATTCGAAAAAATATGGATGAATCTCCCGTTTTTGCGAAAGCTAAAAAGGAAGGAACGACAAGCACTAACCCATTAAAAGAAAGTTTTGGAAATAGATATAATCTGAAATTTGTTCTTTTGGCTTTGTTCGGAGCAACAATGGGGCAAGGTGTTGTTTGGTATACGGGGCAATTCTACGCAATGAGTTTTATGAAAACGGTAATGAATGTTGAATCTTCACAAGTAGATGAATTATTAGGAATCGCTCTTTTAATTGGTACACCATTTTTTATTGCTTTCGGATGGCTCAGTGATAAGATTGGACGCAAATACATTATGATGTTTGGAATGTTGGTGGCTATTTTATCTTATAGACCTATTTATAAAATGATGTACAACACTACGGATGTCAATCAAAAAACTGAAGTTTTAGAAAATCCAAGAGAAACCACAGAACATAAAGATGATGGGAGTTCGGTTACTACTACTCAAAAAAAATATACGGACGGTACAATTGTAATTGAGAAAAAAACGTACATGGAGAAAAAGGATGTGCAAACAAACCTCTCTATTACAATTAACTCAAGCGATAAATGGACTTTAATTTTCTTGGTTTTTATCCAAGTTTTATTTGTAACAATGGTTTACGGTCCGATTGCTGCATTTTTAGTCGAAATGTTTCCAACTAAAATTAGATATACTTCTATGTCTCTTCCTTATCATGTTGGAAATGGAATTTTTGGAGGTTTACTTCCTGCTATTTCTACCTATTTTGTATCACACGCCAAAACAGCAGGCAAAGCCGATTTTTATTTGGAGGGTTTATGGTATCCGATAATTATTGCTGGAATCTGCTTTGTTATTGGGATGATTTATATTGATAACAAAAACAAAATTACTCACCTTTAAAATTTACAAAAAAATGAATGCGATTAAACAAGTTTTAGGGGCGTTTTGGATTGCTTTGGCAGCGGCGGCTGCGTATTTCTGTGTGTTTGAATTTGGTTTACCAAAATTACTTTCAGACCAGCAAGATGATTTAGTATTTGGCGTAATTATTCTTTTTATACTAACCCCGCTTATAGTTATGGGATTAGGAACGTTTGGTTATTATTCTCTGATTGGAGAATACAACAACAAAAAGAAATAAATATAAAACAAAAAAAAGGCTGTCTATTTCTAGACAGCCCTTTTTCATTACTAACCAAACCTAATTTTTAATAAACTTCGCAACGCGAGCATTATTATTTTCATCAAACGCTTTTACAAGATATAATCCAGAAGTTAATCCACTTACTGAAAATTGAAAATCTGCATTTCCGTTTGCATTATATGTTTTTACTAATTGTCCTGAAACAGAATAAACATCTACTTTTGAAGCTGCAAAATTTAAGGTAAAATATTCTGCAACTGGATTTGGATATAAACTCACCGCATTTCCTTTTTCAAAATTTTCTATTGCTAAATTTGCTTGTTTATTACCATAAATTCTATATTCTCCTGGAGCAAGACTAATTGTTGCATTCACATCAGTAACATTAATCGTGGTATTATCCATTAAATTATACCAAGTTCCTGTGTATTGAAATGCTGGAACCAAACTTTGTGTAGTTACATCAAAATTGGCTAAAATTACAACGTCTTTTAATTGAGCTGCTGTCAAATTACTATTAGTAATTTTAATATTTACAGACAAAGTTGCTGTATTTGCCATAGTTGCCGTTCCTAAAAATACTGGTTCAGATTTTTTAAGCGCAATCATTTTAGCCCAATCATTGTAAATTTTATTTCGATTAGAATCGCCGAGCCAATTTTCTGTCCATTGTGGCTGTGGTTTTGTATCTAATTTACAATCCCCTGAAATTGTTGATGAATTATCATTTACAGTTCCGTCATTGCATGTATAAATTGAATCATCCCATCCTAATTCTCCAAAATGCCAAATCATTTTTGGACCTGGAATTAATAATGAAACTGCTCCAATTGCAGACATTCTTGATAAAGCTGTATTTAATGTTTTTACATTATAACTTCCGCTTGAAGCTCCGTACTGTACATTTTTATACATTAATCGTTCTTCATCATGACTTTCAGCATAACCCATTAAACGATTTGCTGTAAAACCACGACTTGAGCTATTCATTCTATAAATATTACTGCTTGATGAATATCCCATTGATAATTGATTGTATTGATCTGTCATTTTTCCCCACATCATAACTCCTTTACTTGGAGTTTCAGCTACTCTGTAATTTGCCCACTGCTGCTCCTCAGCATCAGTTCCCAAATGTTCAAAAATGGTATAATGTGTTGGATCTAAACTCCATGAATAATCAGCATATTTTTTTAGAACATCTACTCTATCCTGCTGATAGCTATTGGTACAACTTTCGTCTGAAGCTGTACAAGCTTGAGTAAATCCTTTAGTTAAATCCCAACGGAAACCATCGATTTTGTATTCTTCAATCCATTGCTTAACAACGCGTTCCACATAATACTGTGTTCTCGCCGATTGGTGATTAAAATCTTCTCCTACACTATAAGAATGTTTTGCTACCGTATTAAAATATGGATTTTCTGCTGTTGGCGACCCAAAACCGTCACCATCAGGATCATTCATCCACATTCTTACCATTGGATTTCTTCCAAAAGCATGATTTAACGCGACATCAAGAATTACAGCGATTCCGTTTTGATGGCATAAATCAATAAACTCTTTTAATTTATCTGAAGTTCCATAGAATTTATCCAAAGCCATGTGAAATGAAGTGTTGTACCCCCAGCTTTCATTGCCTTCAAACTCCATTACCGGCATTAATTCTATTGCATTAATTTTTAGATTTTTAAAGTAATCTATTCTATCAATTAAATTTTGATAGCTTCTTCCAGCATCAAAATCACGAACCAAAACTTCATAAACAACTAATTTTTCTTTTTCTGGTTTAACAAAATTAGTCACCTGCCAATTGTAAGGAGTTTGTCCAGTTTTTAAAACCGTAACTTCAAAACTTTGTCCCGTAGGATATGCAGGCATATTTGGATATTTTGAAGCAGGAATTGAAGGGTCATCATACGGAGACAATACTAAAGTAGAATATGGGTCTGCTGTTTTTACCATTGATGGCGAATTAGCAAGTGGCGTTGTATCTACAACCCAATATTGATATGTATTATTTGCTCCTGATACTAAACCAGTAATTTCTAACCAAAATTTTCCTGAAGAAGGATCTTTTTTCATGGCATACGCCGATGTTGGCTGCCAGTTATTGAAACTTCCCGCAACGTAAACAAAATCTTTTAAAGGAGCATCTAACACCAAAGTCGCTTTTGTAGCATCTGAAGTATTATAATTAATTCCATCAACCAAACCTGCTGGCATCGCCGCAGAAACAGTATTCGGATTTACCACTACTGAAAATTTCTTAGAAATTGTTGTTGCCCCTTGTGTCGCAATCAATTCGTAGCTTTGATTACTTGTAATTCCTGTATGTGTATAAGAATAACTTGAAGTACTTGCGTTTGTATTAATTGTTGCACCATTTGATTTCAGCGTATAACTTGCTGTTCCATTTGTATTTGTTGCAGTGATACTAAAATTAGCTCCTGAAGAAAGAATTGAAGTACTATTTTCTACTGGTGAAGTTAACGAAACTTGAAAAGAACCAACTTCAACAAGAATGTCTTGTGATTTTTTATCACCTGTTCCATTTTTAGCTTTAATTAAAAAACCAATTCTGCCAATTCCTGTTGCATTATAATAGGTTGTAGGTGTAATTGTTTTTGTATAAGTGTCATTTGCTGCATTATAAGTGAACTTACTTGCATCACTAGAAGATTCCCAAGTACCATTATTTGGAGTTCCTTTTTGAGTAGTATCATTTGTGTCAAAAGCCCACGCCCACATGTATAAAGCATTTCCCGTTACTCCCCATGTACTTTCATTAATACTGCTTCCATTAATCGTAATTGTAATAGAAGTAGTTTCTTCAAAAGTTGATGGACTAACTGAATACGTAACTGTTTGCTGTTGTCCAAATGAAAGCACAGTCAGCAACAAAAAAAATATTAGTAAAGTTTTTTTCATAAAATGATTTCATTATTAAAAAAGGCTATCCGTAGATAGCCTCTTTCTTTTTATTTAACTTATTGTTTTACCATTGTATAAGTGTAATTTCTTGGATTACTTAAATCCAAAGTAATTAAATATGTACCAGCCGAAGTACCAATGTTAGTTCCTCCTTCTTCTAGTGTACCATCAGCACCTGTATCTCCATAGTTAAGATCCCAGTTTCCGTTTGCTCTAAATTTCAAACCATTATCTGGAGCTGACTGAGCAGTTAAAACTACTGTAACTGTCCATTTTTTAGTAGCAGGATCATATGTCATTGGAGTATCAGCATCCCATCCTCCTGGAGTTGCATTACCAATAATTCCCCAAGTTGTTTTTAACGCTGTGTATGTCAATTTCTCAGGATCAGTATCAGCTTTAATTCTGTAATAACCTGCAGCAATTGATAAGTTCCCACCAGCTGTGCTAATTGTTCCAGCTGTTTCTCCTACACCATAGTTTGTTCCGTCCCAATTTGCTTGAGTAGATAATTTAAATCCTTGACCATCTATTGTTCCGTCTTGAGCAGTTGCAAAATAAACATATCCTTCAAAAGCAGTTTTTCCATATCCTTCAGCTAATAATGTTGGAGCAGAAGAATGTGTCCAATCTGAACCGTAACCACTTGCATTTTGATATCCACCAGGAACCCATAATTTTGGAGTTTCAGTAGTGTAAGGAGTTACAACGATACCAACAACGTTTGAATACATAATGTCTGTGCTAACAGTAGATTTAACTCTCACTTCGAAATCACCTGCTACAAATGGAGTTGCACTTAAAGCCAATGCAGCACTGTTTAATTTGCTAACAGAAACTGAAACTTGATTTTGAGATTTTACAGTTCCTAATTCTTGTGGAGTTTTAAAATCGTTTCCTTTTGTATCTATTTCAACTGCATAAGTCACTTCAACATCTCCACCGTAATTTGCAGAATTCCATGTAAAACGTTCAGCTTGCGTGTCAGCTGCATCTGGAGATAAAACATATGCTGCACCACTTTGAGGAGCTGTTAAAACTGGAGAATCTACTCCTTCTATCACAGGTCTATCTTGTACATCTTCAACGCTGCATGATATTGCAACCAATGCTAATAAAGCAATTAATGATTTAGTTATATTTTTCATTTGGTATATTTTTAGTTAATTAGTATCCAGGATTTTGTTTTAAATTTTGATTTGCTCCTAAAGCTCCCGCAGGAATTGGGAATAAATCTCTATAAGATTGCGTAGAAGTACCTCCAGCCACATTTCCTTTCCATGGCCATAAGTATGAACCTCCGCTGAATTTTCCGAAACGGATCAAATCTGTTCTTCTGTGTCCTTCCCAATGAAGCTCTCTTGCTCTTTCATCTAAGATAAAATTCAAATTAAGATCAGTTTGAGTGATAATATTTGCTTTCGCTCTTGTTCTTAAAGCATTTACGTAAGTTGTAGCAGTTGCCAAGCTTCCGCCTGCACCTCTAATAACGCACTCAGCATACATTAAGTAAGCATCTGCAAGTCTGAAGATTGGAAAATCTGTATCTGCAAAGTTTCCTGCATTATCTGATCCTTGAACACCATTAACGTCAACATTTTTAAATTTTACAATAGCATAACCATCAGTAAAACTTCCAATGTTGGCAATTTCTTTAGATTGTCCGTCTGTATAAAACTGACCACGAGTATCTGTAGTAACAGCATCAAATTTATTAACAAAAGCTGAAGTTGTTCTAATACCTCCCCAACCTCCATTGATACCATACTCAGATGCTATCATACTTCCACCAACTGGAGCATGAACTAAAAATGTTGTACCTCCGTAAGTTTGAGTATGGATTCCATCAAAACCAATCGTAAAAATAAACTCATTCTGCGCACCATTTTTATCGTTATCAGCCAAAAATAATTGGTTGTAGTTATTATGGATTGAATAACCTGAATTGATAACTTTTTCAATTAAAGGAAGTGCTTCAGCATAATGCTCTGTACCAATATAAACTTTTGCATTCATATATAGTTTTGCATGTAACATCCAAGCAGCTGCTTGATCAATACGATACGCCTCATTTGTTTTTGGCTGTTTCAATAATGGCTCAATTGCAGTAAGTTCATCATCAATAAATTTATATATTTCAGCTCTTGAAGCATATTCAGGATAATAGAATGTTGTTGGAGAATCTTCTGTTACTAAAGATCCTGCTCCAAAAGTATCAACTAAATGCCAATAAGTCATTGCTCTTAAGAAACGAGCTTCTGCACGATATGCTTGGATATCAGCTAATGTAGCTGCATCTGTCACTCCTCTTCCTGCTAATTTTTCATCTGTAGTTTGTCTTAAAAACTCATTACAGTTCACAATCTGAAAAGAAAAACGTGCAAATGTCGCAGCAATAAATGTATCTGATGATGACCATGTTTGTGAATGGAAATCTTTAATTGTCCCATCATTCCAAGCAATAACAGCTTCATCAGTTGTTAATTCCTGCATCATCCAAAAACCTCTGATATATTGACTTGTTCCCTCATCAATTCCAGAAATATCTGGACTTCCCGCAGGTCCTTGTTGACCTGTTGTTGCAAAACCAGCATATAATTTTGCTAAATTTTCTTTATATGAAGCTGGGTCTGAAAAAAGTTCATCACTCGGCACAGAGTCTCCTCTGTCTGGTGACTGGTTTAAATCGTCTGTACATGATGAAAACAACATCGTCATCATAAACAAAGAAATACCCATTAATTTTATTTGTATCTTTTTCATTTTTCTTGTTGTTGAATTAGAAGTTTGCGTTTAGACCTAATGTGAATGTAATTGGTCTTGGATAAATATTATTATCGATACCTCCAGAAATTTCAGGATTCAATCCATCATATTTTGTAATTGTCAAAACATTTTGTGCTGCAGCCGTCAATTTAAGCATTGAGATTCCTTTTATTTTTTGATTAAAAGTATATCCAACAGCAATGTTGTCAAGTCTTACAAATGAAGCGTCTTGTACATAGTAGTCAGAGTGCAACTGAAAATCGCTTCCTTGTTTAAATCCAGTCTCTAAAAGATTTTCAACACCATTTGCTAAATCAGTTTGTCTGATTAAAACTGTATTGTATGTTCCGTTACCAGAATCTACGTTATTATACATATAGTTACCCCAAGAACCTCTCCAGTTCATAGACATATCCCAGTTTTTATATGTTAAACTAGTATAGAATCCGTAGAATACGTCTGCGGCTGGTTTATGAAAACGGTATCTGTCATCAGCATTTACAATCCCATCTTTATTTCGATCTACAAAAACACCGTCAAGTGGTTTTCCATCAGCGCCATAAGCTTGCTCGTAAACGTAGAAAGAGTTAGGTGCATAACCAACTTGGTGGTTTTGGATCGTATTTCCTGTTCCTCCAGAAATACTACCTACATCAAAACCAGGTGTATTATCTTGAGTTGTTGTTAATTTTGTAATTTTTGAATCTTGGAACGTAACGTTACCGCCAATTCTCCACTCTAAATTATTATTTTGAACTGGAACAACTTCAGCAGAAAGCTCGATACCTTTATTTTCGATACTTCCAATATTATAATTATCATAGTTAGAAAAACCAAAGAAAGCTGGATTTTGAGCATATAATAATAAGTCATCAGTAGTTCTTTTATAAACATCAGCAGTACCTGTAATTCTATTATTGAATAATCCGAAATCCAATCCAACGTTAATTGTTGTAGTTTCTTCCCATTTCAAATTACTGTTGTATGGCTGTGGTCTGTAAGTTGTATAAAAAGTATTTCCAATTTGATACTGGGCAGCACTATTCGATCCTAAGTATAAAGGAATGGAAGGATAGCTAACACCAATATTTTGTTGACCAGTAATACCCCATCCTCCTCTTAACTTTAAAGAAGAAATTGCACTTACATCTCTCAAGAAACTTTCTTCGTTCAATTTCCAAGCTACAGAAGCTGCTGGGAAATTTGACCAACGATTTTCTTCTGTAAATCTTGAAGTTCCGTCATGTCTAAGAGAAAGAGTAACTAAATATTTATCTGCAACAGTAAAATTAGCTCTACCAAAGAATGATTGTAAATTGATATGAGTTGGAGTAAATAATTCTACCGTGTTGGTATCATTCTCATAATTATAGCTTGATTTATTTTTCTCTTCTCTAAAATCTTGATACGTATAACCTCCTGTAATATCTAACTGAGTATCGATCGCTTCAATTTTTTTATTGTAGTTCAGATACAAATCCATTACCTTATTATTTCTCTTTTCAATGTTCTCATAGCTATTGTTATAACCTGAACCTTTAAGACCAAATAAATAATCCGGATGAGTTCCACCATAACCTCTACCATTCATTTGATCGTAACCAAAGTTTGCAACAGCTTTTAATTCTGGTAAAAAGTGTAATTTATAGTCAAACTGAATATTTCCTATACTTCTGTAGAAAGTACCTAAATTATCCTGCTGATTGATCATAGCAACTGGGTTTTTTCCAGCCAATTGATTAAATTCAGTCGGAGATGTCATCCATTGAAAATAACTTCCATCAGCGTTTTTTACTGGTTGAGTTGGGTCAAACCCTACTGCAGCACCAACTGCTCCAGTATTACTATAATTACTGTTAATGATAGAAGTATTATTATTTACTTGAACTTTTAAATGCTTATCTAAAAAGTCTCCAGTTAATGAAACTCCTAATGTTGTTCTTTCGAAGTTATCTCTTAACAAAACACCATTCAAATTAGTATAACCCACAGAAGCTCTGTACGCAATATTATCAGATCCTCCACTAGCAGAGATGTTTTGATCTGTACCCATTGCTGTTCTATAGATCTCATCCTGCCAGTTTGTATTAGCCTGACCTACCAATGCTTGTTGTGCAGCAGTTCCATTTGCAGCTACAAAGTCTCTGAATTGACCGCTTGATAAAGCATCAACTTTGTCTGTAACTTCTGAAACTTGAAAATTTCCATTGTAACTAATTTTGATATCACCAGCTTTTCCTTTTTTAGTTGTAATAATAATTACACCATTAGAAGCTCGTGAACCATAGATTGCGGTAGCTGAAGCATCTTTTAAAACCGAAACAGATTCGATATCATTTTGGTTAATTGTAGAAAGTGGGTTTCTTCCTCCTTCAACTCCACCACTCGCAACAGGAACACCATCAATCACGTACAATGGGTCGTTACTTGCACTAAGAGAAGAACCGCTTCTGATTCTTACTACAGGATCAGCTCCTGGAGATCCACCACCATTAATAATCTGCAAACCAGCAACTCTACCTTGAATCATTTGATCTGCAGAGGTAACAGGTCCTTTATTAAAATCTTTTGCTGTTAATACTGTTACGGCTCCTGTTGCATCTTTTTTCTTAACAGTACCGTAACCTACTTGTACAACAACTTCTTTAAGCTGGTTTGTATCTTCTTCTAAAGAAATGTTAAGTGTTTTTTGTCCGTTATAAGTAATAGTTTCTGTTTTGTAGCCAATAAAAGAAACTACAATTTTATTACCGCTTTTTACATTTGATAGCTGGTAATTTCCATCAAATCCAGTTGATGTCCCACTTGGAGCACCTTGTACATTTACATTTACTCCCGGTATTGGCTGACCTGTTGCTTTATCGACAACAGTCCCACTTAGTGTGTTTTGAGCTAACATACTAAATGGCAACAATAGGAATAAAAATAACAACTTTTTGTAAATTGTTTTCATACTTTTTGTTTAAATTAGTTTGAGTTTGTGATTGTTAGTTAAGTTTTTAATTTTACTTCGAATTTCAAAATTATGAATTTATTAACACGAACAACCTGTAGCTATTTTTATTGGTTTACGAAAACGTGGTAGTGTTGAAAACTTTCTATATTTTGTAATCTTTTAGCGTTAAAATTGTCAATTATAAAAATTTCAGATACCTTTATTATTAATTAGATTTTTTTCAATTAATCCCATGAAACGTAAAATAACCTTAAAACAGATTGCAAAGGAACTTGACGTGTCTATTTCAACTGTCTCAAAATCACTGCGAAACAGTCTTGAAATTGGCGAAGAAACACGATTAAAAGTGCAGGCTTTTGCAAAGTTTTACAACTATAAACCCAACAATATTGCCCTTAGTTTAAAGAACCGAAAAACTAAAAGTATCGGCATTATTATTCCAGAAATTGTACATTATTTTTTCTCTACGGTTATCAACGGAGTTGAACAGGTAGCAAACGAATATGGATACAGTGTAGTTATCTGTGTATCAGACGATTCTTTTGATAAAGAAGTTCTAAATATGGAGATGTTGGCCAACGGAAGTATCGATGGTTTTATCATGTCTCTTTCGAAAGAAACACAATTTAAAGGCGACTTTCATCATATCACTGAAGTTATCAATCAAGGGATGCCTGTAGTAATGTTTGACCGCGTTACAAACGACATTTTATGTGATAAAGTTATTATTGATGATAAAGCTGCTGCATACGAAGCTGTTCAAAGTTTAATTGACAACGGACGTAGAAAGATCGCTTTGGTAACTACCGTAGATTATGTAAGCGTTGGAAAACTTAGAACTGATGGCTATGAGAAAGCACTTTTGGACAACGGAATTGCTTTTAGCGAAGATTTAATAATCAAAATTGAAGATGTAGATACTTGTGAGATAACTATTTCTGAGCTTCTCCATGCAAGAGCTTTTGATGCTGTTTTTGCTGTAAATGAACTTTTTGCGGTAACTATTATCAAAACAGCAAATAAAATGGGACTAAAAGTTCCTGAAGATTTAGCCGTAATTGCATTTACTGATGGAATTATTTCCAAATATTCAACTCCAACCATTACAACAGTAAGTCAGAGTGGCGAAAAAATGGGTAGTAAAGCTGCCAAAATGCTTATCGAAAGGCTTGAAGCCGAAGAAGATGATGACGAAGAGCATACTGAAAATTACACAACAGAAGTCATAGAAACCCATTTAATAAAAAGAGAATCTACTGACTAAAAATCTTAAAATCAATACTTTCTAAAGCCATAAAAAATATTTATGGCTTTTTTATTAGCATAAATAAAAAAATAATTAATACTTTTACGGCCGTCAAGGCTTTTACTTTTACTTCGAAAAAACAGTAAGTTTTGATAAGCAAAGCGCTTATCGTATAATTTTTTACAAATTACGATAATGGAAAAGCGTAAATTAAGTTTCTGGGAAATCTGGAATATGAGTTTCGGTTTCTTAGGAATACAAATGGGGTTTGCACTTCAAAATGCAAATGCCAGTAGAATTCTTCAAATTTTCGGTGCCGACGTACATGAACTTTCTTGGTTCTGGATTATTGCTCCTTTAATGGGATTAATCGTTCAGCCTATTATTGGTCATTACAGCGATAGAACCTGGGGACGGTTCGGCAGACGAAAACCTTTCTTTTTAGTAGGCGCTATTTTAGCTTCGGTTGGATTAATATTAATGCCGCAAGCCAATATCTTCATTTCTATTTTACCAGCTTTATGGGTTGGAGCTGGAATGTTAATGATTATGGATGCTTCTTTCAACATTGCCATGGAGCCTTTTAGAGCTCTTGTTGGCGATAATTTAAGAACAGATCAGCGTACTGCAGGATTTAGTATCCAAACTTCTTTAATAGGTTTTGGAGCTGTAATTGGTTCGGCCTTGCCTTACATTTTAACAAAATGGCTTCATGTGCCAAACAGTACAATTCCTGGGAGTGTTCCATTAAACTTGACCTTGTCATTTATCATTGGCGCAGCAGTTTTAATTGGTTCCATCTTGGTTACGTTACTTACAACCAAAGAATATTCGCCAGAAGAATTGGCAAAATTTGAAGATCCTCAAAATGAGGTGGTTTCTGATTCTGAGGAAAAATCAAAAATTACAGACATCTTTACCGATTTTGCAAAAATGCCAACAACAATGCGCCAGTTAAGCTGGGTGCAATTTTTTTCTTGGTTCGGTCTATTCGGAATGTGGGTTTTTACTACTCCAGCAATTGCACATCATATTTACAAACTGCCATTAAATGACACTTCAAGCCAGCAATATCAAGATGCTGGTGACTGGGTTGGAATTCTTTTTGGTGTTTATAACTTAGTTTCGGCTATTGTTGCTTTGTTTTTCTTGCCATACATAGCAAAAAAAATTGGGCGAAAAGCAACACATTCACTTTCATTGGTTATTGGCGGAATTGGCTTAATATCGATTTATTACATGCCAAATGAAGACTGGGTTATATTTCCAATGGTTTTAATTGGAGTTGCTTGGGCAAGTATTTTAGCAATGCCTTATGCAATCTTAGCAGGATCTATTACACCTAAAAAAATGGGTGTTTACATGGGAATTTTCAACTTCTTTGTTGTTATCCCACAAATCGTTAATGCATTAATTGGAGGTCCTATTGTAAAATATCTTTACAACGGAGATGCCATTTATGCTTTAGTCACAAGTGGAGTTAGTTTTTTAATCGCCGCTGCTTTAGTTTCTAAAGTAAAAGATGTAGACGACTTTACTCAAAAATCATAATTAAAAGAATAATTTTTCCCTCACAATGAACAAAAAGGCATTTATATTCGACCTTGACGGCGTAATTGTAGACACCGCTAAATACCACTTTTTGGCCTGGCAGAAAATCGCTCAGTCATTAAATATAAATTTTACACACGAAGACAACGAACTATTAAAAGGTGTAAGCCGTGTACGTTCGTTAGATATTATATTAGAATTAGGCAATGTCCAAGCTTCTCAAGAAGACAAAGACAAATGGCTAATTCAAAAAAATGAAGATTATTTATCTTATCTAGTTGACATGGATGAAAGTGAGATTCTTCCAGGAGTTTTAAAAGTGCTACAACTATTGAGAGATTTAAATCAAGGAATTGCATTGGGTTCTGCCAGCAAAAATGCAAGACCAATTCTAGAAAAAACTGGAGTTCTATCTTACTTCGATGTTATTGTTGACGGAAACGATGTCAGCAATGCAAAACCAGATCCGGAAGTTTTCTTGAAAGCGGCTCAATTATTAGACATTGATCCAAAAAATTCAATTGTATTTGAAGATTCTGTTGCCGGAATCCAGGCAGCAAATATTGCAGAAATGGTAAGTGTTGGAATTGGTGAGGAAACAATTTTACATGAAGCTGATCATATTTTTAAAGATTTTACCCAAATCGAAACAAGCTTTATTGAAGAGTTAATTGGATAATTAGAAAATGTGTCAATGAGATAATGTTGCTCATAGACAAATATTCTAATGCAACAATTGCTCAAATGAATGTAAAAAGTTAATAAGAAACCAAGGCAATTATCTAATTACCAAATTGCCGAATTATCTAATTTAAAAGATGAACCAAGATTATATAAAACCAGACAATTGGTCTATTATTGAAGAAGGATTTGATGCAGAGAGAGTAAAATCTTCTGAAAGTCTTTTTAGTATCGGGAACGGCGCTATGGGACAGCGTGCGAATTTTGAAGAATCTTATTCCGCAGAAACTTTTCAAGGAAGTTATATCGCCGGAATTTATTATCCAGACAAAACAAAAGTGGGCTGGTGGAAAAACGGTTATCCGAAATATTTTGCCAAAGTACTTAATGCTCCAAACTGGATAGGAATTGATATTGAAATCAACGAAGAAAATCTTGATTTAAATACTTGCGTAGAAGTTAGAAACTTCCGTAGAGAATTGAATATGAAAGAAGGATGGTACAATCGTTCTTTTGAAGCGGTTCTAAAAAACGGAACTGAAATCGCCGTAAACGTTCGTCGTTTTCTTTCGTTAGATTTAGACGAAGCCGGAATCATTAAATACGATATTACACCTTTAAATAAAGATGCAAAAATCGTGTACAAACCTTACGTTGACGCTGGTGTAACCAATGAAGATGCGAACTGGGAAGAAAAATTCTGGGAACCGCTTGAAGTTAAAAAAGGCACAAACGAAGCTTTTTTAACGGCTCAAACTTTCAAAACGCATTTTAAGGTTACTACTTTCATGCACAATACGATTTTTGCTAATGGAGAAAATGCAAATATTTCACCGTCAACAATCGATTCAACAACGGATAAAGTTCAATACACATACGGAACTATTATCGCAAAAGGACAAACCTCAACAATTCAAAAAATTGGAGGTTATACAGTTTCTTTAAACCACGAAAATACTTTGGCTGGAGCCGAAAAAGTAATTAAATCCGCAGTTGCTTTTGGATATGACGCACTTCTTCAAAACCAAATTGATGCTTGGGCAAAAATCTGGGAAATGTCTGATATTACAATCGAAGGCGATGTAAAAGCACAACAAGGAATTCGTTTCAATATTTTCCAATTGAACCAAACGTATTCAGGAAAAGATTCTCGTTTAAATATTGGTCCAAAAGGTTTCACAGGAGAAAAATACGGCGGATCAACTTATTGGGACACTGAGGCTTATTGTATTCCGTTTTATATGGCAACAAAAGACCAGCAAGTTGCAAGAAACTTATTGACGTATCGTTACAATCAATTGGATAAAGCGATTGAAAACGCTAAAGATAATTTAGGTTTCAAAAACGGTGCTGCTTTATATCCAATGGTTACCATGAATGGTGAAGAATGCCATAACGAATGGGAAATCACACACGAAGAAATCCACAGAAATGGTGCGATTGCTTTTGCGATTTACAACTACAACCGCTACACAGGCGATTACTCTTATATTCCAGAAAAAGGTTTAGAAGTTTTAATCGGAATTGCGCGTTTCTGGCATCAAAGAGCTTCTTTTTCAAAAGATAAAAACCAATACGTAATTCTTGGAGTTACAGGTCCAAACGAATACGAAAACAACATCAACAATAATTTCTACACCAATTATATTGCAAAATGGTGTATTGATTTTGCTGCTGAACAAATCGAAAAAGTAGCTTCAGAATATCCTGCAGATCACAAAAGAGTGATGGAGAAAGTTAGCCTTTCAGCGAATGAAATTCAGGAATGGAAAAAAGTAGCAGACGACATGTACTTCCCTATTTCTGAAGAACTTGGAATCTATTTGCAACAAGACGGTTTCTTAGACAAAGATTTAGTTCCAGTAAAAGACTTAGATAAATCACAGCGTCCAATTAACCAAAAGTGGTCTTGGGATCGTGTGTTACGTTCGCCTTACATCAAACAAGCTGACGTTTTACAAGGTTTTTATTTCTTCGAAGATCATTTTTCTAAAGAAGAATTAAAACGCAATTTTGAGTTCTATGAATCGTTTACAGTTCATGAAAGTTCGCTTTCACCTTGCGTGCACTCTATTCAAGCCGCAGCTTTAGATAAAATGGACATGGCATATACATTTTATTTAAGAACTTCTCGTTTGGATTTAGACGATTATAATAAAGAAGTGGAAGAAGGTTGTCATATCACGTCAATGGCCGGTACATGGATGAGTATCGTGGAAGGCTTTGGAGGAATGCGTGTTAAGAATGATCAGCTTCATTTCTCACCTAAAATTCCAAAAGAATGGAAAGGTTATTCGTTTAAAATCAATTTCAGAAATCAAATTCTGAAAGTAGCTGTAAATCACAACGAAACAACATTTACTGTAGACGGCGATCAAGATTTAACAATTATTGTTAATGGAAAACCTGAAATTGCAAGTAAATTTGTACAAATAAATTAAATTACAATACATATAAAAATCTAAAAAACATGAAAAACTTATTTTTCGCAAGTTTAATCTTGTTTGCTTTTAGCTCAATTGCAGAAGCACAACAATTAAAATCACCCGAAGGAAAGTTCGTAATGGAATTTTCTCTTCAAAACGACGGAACTCCAGTTTACAATTTAAAATACAAAAACAAAGAAGTTGTAAAAACCAGTAAATTAGGTCTTGAGCTTAAAGATGATAAAAAATCTTTATTGAATGACTTTACAATCGCTGATACTAAAACTTCTACTTTTGACGAAACTTGGAAACCAGTTTGGGGAGAAGTAGATCACATTAGAAATCATTATAATGAACTGGCTGTTACTTTAAACCAAAAAAGTACCGACAGACAAATCGTAATCCGTTTCCGTTTATTCGATGATGGTTTAGGATTCAGATATGAATTTCCAGCACAAAAGAATCTTACTTATTTTGTTATCAAAGAAGAAAGATCTCAATTTGCCATGACTGGAGATCATACTGCTTTCTGGATTCCGGGAGATTATGATACTCAGGAATACGATTATACAAAATCAAAATTATCTGAAATTAGAGGTTTATCTCAAAAAGCATATACAGCAAACGTTTCTCAAAAATCTTTTTCTCCAACAGGAGTTCAAACTTCTTTGATGTTAAAAACAGCTGATGGAATCTATATCAACTTACACGAAGCTGCTTTGATTGACTATTCTTGTATGCACTTGAATTTAGACGATAAAAACTTCGTTTTCGAATCTTGGTTAACTCCAGATGCAAAAGGAGATAAAGGTCATATGCAAGCGCCAAATCATTCGCCTTGGAGAACGATTATCGTGAGCGATGATGCTAGAGAAATCTTGGCTTCAAAAATGACTTATAACTTAAACGATCCATCAAAAATTGACAACACTTCTTGGATTAAACCAGTAAAATATGTTGGTGTTTGGTGGGAAATGATTACAGGAAAAAGTTCTTGGTCATATACAAACGATTACCCAACAGTTCAATTGGGTGTTACAGATTTCGCGAAAGCAAAACCAAACGGAACGCACGGAGCAAACAATGCTAACGTAAAAAAATACATTGACTTCGCTGCTGCAAATGGTTTCGACGCTGTTCTGGTTGAAGGATGGAACGAAGGTTGGGAAGACTGGTTTGGACATTCTAAAGATTATGTTTTTGATTTCTTAACTCCTTACCCAGATTTCGACGTAAAAGCTTTACACGAATATGCTAAATCTAAAGGTGTAAAAATCATCATGCACCACGAAACTTCAGGCTCTGTTCGTAACTACGAACGCCACATGGATGCTGCTTACAAATTCATGAACGATAACGGATATGATGCTGTAAAAAGCGGTTACGTAGGTGATATTTTGCCAAGAGGTGAAAACCACTACAGCCAATGGATTGTAAATCACTATCAATATGCTATCGAAAAAGCAGCTGATTACAAAATTATGGTGAACGCTCACGAGGCAGTTCGCCCTACAGGAATTGCAAGAACGTACCCGAACTTAATTGGAAACGAGGCAGCAAGAGGAACAGAATACCAAGCTTTTGGAGGTTCTAAACCAAATCACGTTACGGTATTACCATTTACACGTTTAATTGGAGGTCCAATGGATTACACTCCTGGTATCTTCGAAATGGATATCAGCAAAATGAATCCTGAAAACAAATCTCATGTAAATAGCACAATCTGTAACCAATTAGCATTATACGTTACTATGTACAGCCCATTACAAATGGCAGCTGATACTCCGGAAAACTACAACCGTTTTCCAGATGCATTCCAATTCATTAAAGATGTGGCTGTAGACTGGTCAGAAAGTAAATATATTGAAGCTGAACCAGGTGATTTTATCACAGTTGCGCGTAAAGCAAAAGGAACAAACAACTGGTTCGTTGGAAACGTAAACGGAGAAACTCCTCGTACGTCAAACATCGATTTCAGTTTCCTTGAAAAAGGTAAAAAATACACAGCAACAATTTATGCTGATGCAAAAGATGCGCATTACAAAACTAATCCGCAAGCTTATACTATCAAGAAAATTGCTGTAACGAATAAATCAAAATTATCTCAGTTTTCTGCTCCAGGAGGAGGTTATGCGATAAGCATTATTGAAAACAAATAATTTTTCTAAGACAAGTAATTTTCCCCCATAATTACTTGTCTTTTTAATATAATTCCGAATTAAGAAGTTAAATTTGAGAGAATTATTTTCTTCATCTCTAGATAAATTTAATATGCGCTTCAAACTTAATTTCTTGATTTTTCTTTTTGCCATTTTTGGATTTAATACCTATTCGCAAACCAAAACAAAAGCATCTTATGATTATCTTTTGTATTTGCCGAAAGACTATGCAAAAGCAACCAAAAAATATCCACTTGTCATTTATTTACACGGTGGTTCGCAAAAAGGAAACGATCTGAATAAACTGAAAATATACGGTCTTCCCTATTTAGTAGAAAAAGGTCAGGATTTTGATTTTATAATTGCTTCGCCTCAATGTCCCGACAATAAATACTGGTCAACAGAAAATTGGTTTGAGACATTATATACCGATTTAGAAGCAAAATATAGGATCGACAAAAGCAGAATTTATATTACTGGAATCAGTATGGGAGGTTACGGCGCTTATATAGCTGCCTTAGACTTTCCCGATAAATTTGCCGCAGTTGTTGCGCTTTGCGGCGGAATTAACGACAGCGATTTAACTAGAATATGCAATCTCAGTAAAATTCCAATTTGGGCTTTTCATGGCACAGCTGATGATAAAATCCCGTTTAGTGAAACGGAAAGAATTGCAAAAGCCCTTGAATCGTGTGAAACCAAAAACAATTTCAAGTTTACCCGTTTAGAAAATGAAGGGCATGAAATTCAGTATCTATATGAACAAAACTCTGAAATTTATAAATGGATGCTGAAAAAAAAGAAATCTAAGTAATATGAAACAGTCAATAATCATTTTTACAAGCTTATTACTTTTTAGTTGTAATAAAAAAGAAAACACAATTGATTTGTTAGATTATTCTTTTTCTGGAACTTTTAGTCAGGTTTATTCTTTAAAAATAAATCAAACCGACACCGTTTATATACATCAAGAATGGATGGGCCATCGTTTGAAAAATGGTATTTCCGACCCAAAAGATAAAACAAACTACTATGCAATTTTAAATGAAAAGGAAAAATTAAAACTATTCAATTATATAGAAAAAGTCAATCTATTCAAATACAAATCTGAATATTCTTTAGAACATATTATTGATGGAAGCACTTATATAATTGGCATAACAAAGGATAACAAAAAACAAAATGATATCTGTCTATGGTGGTGGTGCACCTAAAGAAATTGATTCAATTGCAATATTGATAAATAATCTGAAGCAGAAACTTGTCTTAAAAGAGACTAAAAAAAATCTTCACTTTGAAAGTCAAAAGATAATTTCTTTTATAAAGCCACCTCTTCCTCCGCCAGTAAAAAACATCAATAATTAATGTTCTAATTGAACTAAAAACGAAAACTATGAACTACTTAAAAATAAACCATCATATCTTTAGATTAGCCTTAATGGTTTTGTTGTTTACCGCTTCCGCGAAAGCGCAAATCCAAAAAGTAGAACCACCTTTCTGGTATGCAGGAATGAAAAATTCAGAACTGCAAATCATGTTCTACGGAAAAAATATTGCACAATATGAAGCCTCGGTTTCTAATAATGTTGCGATTAAAAATGTAGAAAAAACAGAAAACTCAAACTATCTTTTTGTAACTATCGATACGAAAGATGTTAAAGCTTCTGAATTGGTTTTCTCTTTCAAAAACAACAATAAAGTTGCCTTTAAACAAAAATATGTACTGAAAGAAAGAAGAGCAAATTCGGCAGAAAGAAAAAGTTACGATGCATCGGATTTGATTTATTTAATCATGCCAGATCGTTTTGCGAATGGAAATCCTAAAAATGATAGCGACGCTTCTTTAACAGAAAAAGGAAACCGCCAAGATCCAAGCGGACGTCACGGCGGCGATATCGAAGGAATCATCAAAAACTTAGATTATATTTCGTCTCTGGGTGCAACTACAATTTGGAGTACGCCTTTATGCGAAGACAACGACAAACAACATTCGTATCATACGTACGGACAATCTGATGTTTACAAAATCGATCCCCGCTACGGAACAAACGACGATTACGCGCGTTTAGCAGCAGAAATGCACAAAAAGAACATGAAACTGGTTATGGATTATGTGACCAATCACTGGGGAATCACACATTGGATGGTGAAAGATTTACCAACAAAATCATGGCTTAATCAATTTGAAAACTACACACAAACGCACCACAGACGTGAAGTAATTACAGATATTCACGCTTCAAAAATCGATCAGGAAGTTTGTGTTGATGGATGGTTTGTGCCTTCAATGCCAGATTTGAATCTGAGAAATCCATTAGTTGCAAAATACCTAACTCAAAATGCCATTTGGTGGATTGAATTTGCTAATCTTGATGGATTTAGAGTAGACACTTACAACTATTCAGATAAAACTGCCATGGCAAATTGGGCAAAATCTATTACAGATGAATATCCGAACTTTAATATTGTAGGTGAAATCTGGATGCACAATCAAGCGAATTTAGCTTTTTGGCAAAAAGACAGTAAAATTGGTGCTATTGAAAATTACAATTCAAACCTTCCAAGTGTAATGGATTTTACGCTTCAAAGCCAGATTACTTCTGCTTTCAACGAAGATACACCAAACTGGGATAGCGGATTGATTAAATTCTACAACAATTTTGCAATGGATTTTTTATATCCAAATACCAATAATATTTTGGTTTTTTCCGAAAATCATGACACCGATCGTATGAACGAAAAGTTCAAATATGATTTACCGAAATACAAACTAGCCATGACTTTATTGGCAACAGTTCGCGGAATTCCGCAAATCTATTACGGTTCAGAAATCGGAATGGGCGGAGATAAAGGCAAAGGCGGCGATGCTGATATTCGTCAGGATTTCCCAGGCGGATGGGCTGGCGATAAAAACAATGCTTTCACGGCAGCAGGAAGAACCGCAGAACAAGCAGCTTTCTTTGATTTCTCTTCAAAATTATTCAACTGGAGAAAAACAAACGAAGCCGTTCATTTCGGAAAAATGACGCATTACATTCCGGAAAACAATACTTATGTGTATTTCAGATATACAGATGCTAAAACCGTAATGGTGGTTTTCAATAACAATGCAAAGGAGCAAATTGTAAAAACAGCTCGTTTCAAAGAAAGCATCAAAAACTTTAAATCTGGTAAAGATGTTATCACAGGAAAAACATTCGATTTAGCTTCTGAAATTACATTGGAACCAAAATCAGCTTTGGTTTTAGAATTGGAATAGGCCTAACCGCAAAGTTCGCAAAGACAAGCGCAAGGTTCGCAATATTTTTTGCCACAGATTAATGTATTATCACAGATTTAAAATCATTTTAATCTTTTAATCTGTGGCAAAATTTCAACAATATGTATGGTAGAGACGCACATCAGTACATCTACGCAAAGTTTTTCCGCCATGAATTCACGAATTATTTGACAATCCAGAGAATAAAAACTCGTGAATTCGTGGCGGAACTTTTTTATTATAAATCTTCGTTAAATTTGAAATAAATGAAAAAATACACTTTCCTTTTTTTATCTTTAGTATACTTAACAATGAGTTGTTCTGGCTCAAAATCAGTTACAATGAATAATACTTCAAAAACACCTTTCGTTTGGGAAGGAGCAAATGTTTATTTTTTACTTACAGATCGTTTTTACAACGGAGATACTTCCAACGATGTCAATTTTAACCGAACCAAAACTCCGGGAAAACTCCGCGGATTTGAAGGCGGTGACATCATCGGAATCACAAAAAAAATTGAATCAGGATATTTTGAAAAACTAGGAATAAATGCCATTTGGCTTACGCCGATTGTCGAACAAATTCACGATGGTGTTGATGAAGGAACTGGATTGAGTTACGGCTTTCACGGTTATTGGGCAAAAGACTGGACGGCCTTAGATCC
The DNA here is from genome assembly GCF_025717045.1 of Flavobacterium sp. SH_e. Lineage (GTDB taxonomy): Bacteria > Bacteroidota > Bacteroidia > Flavobacteriales > Flavobacteriaceae > Flavobacterium. Next base: position 660,983 of record NZ_JAOVZN010000006.1, on the reverse strand, counting down.
TAATTTCGGAACCAAAGAAGATTTAGCCAATCTGGTAAAAAAAGCGCATGAAAAAGGGATCAGAATAATTCTTGACGGAGTTATCAATCATACAGGACCAGTAACTCCAGAAGATCCTGTTTGGCCGTCTGACTGGGTTAGAACTGGCGTTGTCTGCGATTACAAATCGTTCGAAAATACTACAATGTGTACTTTGGTAGATAATCTTCCAGACGTTAGAACTGAAAGTAATCAGGAAGTACAATTACCTCCTTTCTTAATCGAAAAATGGAAAAAAGAAGGTCGTTATGAAAAAGAAATAGCGTCATTGGATGAATTTTTCAAAAGAACAAATTATCCAAGAACGCCAAAATATTACATCATTAAATGGCTAACCGATTATATATTAGAATTCGGAATTGACGGTTATCGTGCCGATACAGTAAAACACACCGAAGAAGGTGTCTGGGCTGATTTCAAAAAGGAATGTGATTATGCATTTGAAACTTGGAAAAAACACCATCCTTTACAAGTTCTAGATCAGAATCCGTTTTATACAATTGCTGAAGTTTACGGTTACGGAATCAGCGGTGGTCAGGATTATGATTTTGGAGATAGAAAAGTAAATTATTTCCAAAACGGTTTCAACAGCATGATCAATTTTGAGTTTAAATGGAATGCTGCTCAGAACGATTACGAAGGTTTATTTTCGAAATATTCAAACGCTTTAAATAATGATCTAAAAGGATATTCTGTCCTAAACTATATGTCTTCACACGACGACGGACAGCCGTTTGATGCCAATAGAACAAAAAGCATTGAAACAGCCAATAAACTATTACTTTCTCCAGGAATGTCTCAGGTTTATTATGGAGATGAATCCGCAAGATCTTTAGTTGTTGAAGGCACTCAGGGCGATGCAACCTTACGTTCAAACATGAATTGGGACGATATTCAAAATAATCCTGAAACGCAGAAAACACTTTTGCATTGGCAGAAATTAGGTCAGTTTAGACGAAATCATCCTGCTGTTGGCGCGGGCGTTCATAAACTAATTAATCCGTATCCTTATACTTTTTCTAGAACGTTTACTCAAGGTTCTTTTACAGATAAAGTTGTTATGGGGTTAGATTTACCAAAAGGCAGAAAAGAACTTCCTGTTGGTGATATTTTCCCAAACGGAACAAAACTTAAAGACACTTATTCAAATCAAGAAGTTGAAGTTATTGATGGAAAAGTCATTATCGACAATGATTTTGATATTGTTTTACTGGAATTAATTTAACCGCAAGGTACGCTAAGATTTACGCTAAGTGCGCTAAGTTTTTTTAGCCACGAATTCACTAATTTTTTATTCTCAAAAATTGTAAAAAAATAATTCGTGAATTCGTGGCTATTTAATTTTTAATAAATTCCTTGTGTGCTTTGCGTAAAACTTTGCGACCTTTGCGGTTAAACACACAACAGATGTTAAAGATTGCACATCGAGGCGCCAAAGCCTACGAACCTGAAAACACCTTACAAGCTTTTCAAAAAGCCTTAGACCTAAATTCAGACGGAATTGAACTCGATGTTCATTTGAGTTCCGATGGACATATTATAGTAATTCATGACGAAACCATCGATAGAACCACTAACGGAAAAGGAGAAGTAAACACTTTTTCTTTAGCAGAATTAAAATCATTTTTGACTGATAGAAAACACCAAATCCCTACTTTAAATGAAGTTTTCGATTTGGTAAACAAAAAATGTCTCATCAATATCGAGTTAAAAGGTTTAGAAACTGCTCCTAAAGTTGTTGCGCTAATTGAGGAATACATTGCAGAAAAAGGCTGGAAATGCGAGCATTTTATTATTTCAAGTTTCGATTGGAGTATGTTGGAGGAAACATCAAATCTAAACCCAAATATCCCGATTGGTGTTTTAACAGAAGAAAATCTTGAAACCGCCTTGGCTTTCGCCGAAAAAATAAAAGCAAAAGCCATTCATCCTGATTTTCAGTTATTGAATAAAGAAAATGTTCAAGAAATGCAGAAAAAAGGATTTCTGGTTTTACCATGGACGGTAAACTCAGAAGAAGACATTCAAAAAGTAAATAGTTATCAAGTAGACGGAATTATCTCTGATAATCCAGACAAAATATAAAAGTAAATAGCCACGAATTCACGAATTATTTTTTTACAATCTTTGAGAATAAAAATTCGTGAATTCGTGGCTAACAAAAAAATATGATTAAAAATTTCGACATAATCATCGTTGGCGGAGGCGCTGCAGGTTTTTTTACCGCGATTAATATTGCAGAGAAAAACCCAAAGCTGAAAATCGCCATTTTGGAAAGAGGAAAAGAAGTTCTTTCTAAAGTTCGCGTTTCCGGAGGCGGACGATGCAACGTTACGCACGCTTGTTTTGAACCTAACGAATTAGTAAAATTTTATCCTCGTGGAGAAAAAGAACTTCGTGGACCATTTCATCAATTTTGTTCGGGAGATACAATCGAATGGTTCGAAAAACATGGCGTAGAATTAAAAATTGAAGAAGACGGTAGAATGTTTCCGGTTTCAAACTCTTCACAAACTATTATCGATTGCTTCTTAAAAGCAACAGAGAAATTAGGCATAAAAGTCTTGACTGGACAAAGCGTTCAATCGATTTTCAAGAAAGAAAATCATTGGAAAATCGATACACAAACTGACAATTATGTTGCCGAAAAATTAGTAATGGCAACAGGAAGCAATCCTAAAATTTGGGAAATGCTTCAGCAACACGGACACGCGATTGTAAGCCCTGTCCCTTCTCTATTTACTTTCAATATTAAAGATTCTCGAATTAAAGAATTACCAGGAGTTGCTGCACAGGTTACCGTAAACGTAAAAGATACAAAACTGGAATCAACAGGACCTTTATTAATTACACATTGGGGAATGAGCGGCCCAGCAATCTTAAAACTTTCGGCTTGGGGTGCGCGTATTCTGCATGATAAAAATTATCAGTTTACCATTTTTGTGAATTGGCTAAATGATGTTGATTTTGAAGATGCAGAGAAAATCCTAAAAGACTTAAAACAAGAACACGCTAAAAAAGCGGTTTCTAAAAAATCCCCTTTTGACTTTCCGAATCGTTTGTGGGAAAGTTTGGTTTTGGCTTCGGGAATTGATTCTGAAACGAAATGGGCCGATTTATCTAAAAATCAATTGCAGCATCTGACTTCACAACTTACAAAAGCCGAATTTAAAGTCAACGGAAAAAGCACTTTTAAAGAAGAATTTGTAACCGCAGGCGGAATAGATTTAAAAGAAATCAATTTTAAAACCATGGAAAGCAAAATTCACGAAAACCTTTATTTTGCTGGTGAAATTGTAAATATAGACGCTATTACGGGCGGATTTAATTTTCAGAATGCCTGGACGAGCGGGTTTATTCTGGCACAAAATATTTAATAGAAAATGAAATTTAAAGGAATTATTTTTGATTTAGACGGAACTTTGGTAAACTCATTACACGACATTTCAGATGCGATGAATAAAGTCCTTACCGCTCTAAATTATCCTACACATAGTTACGACACATATCAATATTTTATCGGAAGTGGTTTACGAAATTTGGTAAGCAAAGCATTACCAGCCACAAACAATTCTGATGATGAGATCGAAAGTTGTTTTGAATGTATGGTTGATGAATATACCAAAATCTGCACGTTGAAAACAAAACCATATGACGGAATTGTTGAATTACTTGAAAAACTGACTTCACAAAACATCAAAATGGCTGTTTTCTCCAACAAAGCCGATGAGTTAACTAAGAAAATAGCAACAGAATTATTCCCAAAACAATTCGATACAGCAGTTGGTCTAAGCACAGAAGAACTTAAAAAACCAAATCCGTTTGAAGCGATTGAAATCAGTAAAAAATGGAATTTAAAACCAGAAGAAATCCTTTTTGTTGGCGATTCTGACATTGATATGAAAACTGCTGTAAATGCAAATATGTTTCCAGTTGGCGTTACTTGGGGTTATAGAACCGAAGAAGAACTGAAATCTAGCGGAGCAAAAGTGGTTATTAATAATGCTTCGGAATTAATTGAGATCTTATAATCGTGAATGCTGAATTACAAAAACAAATAGTATCGATTGCTTCATTTTCTGAAAATGAAATCGAATTAATTGATTCTTGTTTTGAATATGAAAAATTTACTGCCAAAGAATATCTTTCGTCAATGGGAAAAATCAGCAACAAGATTTTCTTTATTCTCGAAGGTCTTGCTCGTGTTTATTATTTAAAAGACGGAAAAGAAATCACCACTTATTTAAGCTGTGATGAAGGTTTTATTGCATCGTATTCCAGTTTTATAAATCAATCTGTTTCTTTTGAAAATATCCAATGTATCGAAGACTGTGAAGTTCTTTCTATCACTTTCGAAAAAATGCAATTTTTGTATAACAAAATTCCGAATTGGGAACGTGTTGGAAGAATTCTCGCCGAGCAAAATTATCTTTGCATGGCAGATCGTGTTTTAAAACTTCAAATGATTCCGGCAAAAGAAAAATACCAAACTTTTTTAACTTCGGCTCCAGCCAAAATAATACAGCGAACGCCTTTAATTTATATCGCTTCCTTTCTCGGCATTACTCCAGAATCGCTGAGCAGAATCCGTCAGGATATTTCTTAACATTTATCAAGTGAGTTGAGAAACTGAATTCAAATCTTTGTCAAAATAAAATTTGAAAAAGATGAAGAATATTGCCAAAGACGTTTACCAAATCCCTTTATTCCCAAGAAACGCCATAAATTGTTATTTGATTGAAGATGTTTTAATTGATGCAGGAATTCGAAGTTCAGCAAATACAATTTTTAAAGCAATTAAAGACAAAACCGTAAACAAACATGCCTTAACTCACGCTCACGCCGATCATCAAGGAAGCAGTAAAATAATCTGTGAAACACTGAATATTCCGCTTTTATGCAGTGAACCTGAAAAAGAATTTGCCGAAAATGGAAATGTAATTACAGAATATCCAAATCCGAATCATTTAATTTCAAAATTTCAGAAAAACTTCTGGGCAGGAAAAGGAACTCCTGTTTCTCAAACCTTAAAAGAAGGTGATCAAATTGGCGGATTTACAATTATTGAAACTCCTGGACATTCTAGAGGTCATATCTCATTTTTCAGAGAGAAAGACGGCGTTTTGATTGTTGGCGATGTGATGACCAATATGAATCTTCTAACTACAAAAGTCGGATTGCATGAACCACCGCATTTGTTTACCGCTGACAAAGAAACCAATAGAAAATCTATTCTAAAATTAGCTTCCCTAAAACCAAAAATACTTTGTTTTGGTCACGGACCTGTTTTAGTGAATAATGGAGAATTCGAAAAATTCATTCAAAAAATCAACATTACTTATTAACAAGAATTTACAGATTCTGTAAGTTTTCGTTAAGAGTATTCTAATAATTTTACTCTCAACTAATTAATCCTATATGAGAGTAAAATTACTTACCACAATTTCTATTTTCACTTATCAACTTACCTTTTCTCAAAACGAAAAGATACTCAACGGAAAAGTTCTTGCGCAGAATATTCCGCTTAATAAAGTAGAGGTAATTAATAAAACTGCCAAGACCAGCACGAGGACAAACGAACTTGGCGAATTTTCGATTCTGGTACGACCGCAAGATAGTGTTTTGTTTTTCTCTAAAGATTACTTTTTTAAAAGACTTAAAATTTCTCAGGAAAATATAGATCAAAACAATATTGTTGTGAATATGATTCTAAAACCGGAAGAACTGGATGAGGTCTTAATCACAACTATAAAATTCCCTCATGTTGGCGCTACTGCAGAAGTTTCAGATTCGATTGCATTGCAGAGAGCATCTCGAGATTTACGAAAATACACTGGAGTTTATGACGGTTCCATTTCAAATGGAATGAATTTTGGCGCTATGGGAGCAGGCCTTTTAAGTTTGTTTAAAAAAGATGATACTAACAATAAAAAACCTAAAAAGAAAACTCCTGAATTGGATTTCAAAACATTTGTTGAATCAACTTGTCCTTTAGATTTCTTTACGAAAGATTTAAAATTAAATCCTGATGAAAAAGCTCTTTTCCTAGACTTTTGTACAGCCGATCCGCAATCGGAAATTATTCTAAAAAAGAAAAATTTACTTTATACAATGGATTTTTTGTTTGCTAAAAATGAAGAATTTAGGAAGCTGAAGTAGCTCAACTTGAAACCAAGAAAAAACCTGAAACAAAATTTTACTTATTCAACCACCAAATACTGGCATTTAGAACTGTTGCAAACCCAACCCAAGCTAAGTAAGGAATTAATAAATAACCCGCAGTTTTATTGATTTTGATAAATTTTAAATACGTTTCGTAAATCATCAGCCATAAAAGCACAATTTCGATTAAAGCTAACATCGGATTTTTTAATCCGAAGAATAAATAAGACCAAATTGAATTTAAAATCAATTGAATAATGAAGAAAAGCAAAGCTTTTTTAACTTCTTCTGTCTCTACTTTAATTTTGTCCCAAACTAACGCTGCTGCAACAGCCATTAAAATGTAAAGTACTGTCCAAACGGGCATAAAAATCCAATTCGGCGGATTAAAAACTGGCTTTTCTAATGTCACGTACCAAGTCTCAATACTTGGTCTTGTTACCAAACTTGCAGAATATCCAACTGTTAAACAAATTACTAAAGCTATGGCGATTTTTACGAACTTATTCATGACATCAAATTTTGAATTCAAAAATAGGCAAAAGAAAATTTAAACCATATAAGTGATATAAGTTCATTTTAGCAAATTCCGCTTATAATTTCTTAAATAACTTATATGGTGAAAAATGAAAAAGTTATCTTTGCCAAAATTTTATAATTCATGTTAACAGCAGCCGATTTTATACCAAATCCATATACTTCAACAATCGAAAACGGGAACTTTGAGTGGAGCGCTCCAAGCAATATTGCATTAGTAAAATACTGGGGAAAAAAAGAGAACCAGATTCCGGCAAATCCTTCTGTTAGTTTTACGCTTAACAACTGTAAAACCATTACGAAATTGGCTTTTTCTAAAAAAGACGCTTCGACTCTCCACAGTGGAGCAAATGGTTTTTCTTTTGATTTGCTTTTTGAAGGAAAACCAAAAGAAGATTTCAAGCCAAAGATTCAGAAGTTTTTGGAAAGAGTTGAGGTTTATCTGCCGTTTTTAAAGGATTATCATTTTACGATTGATACGCAGAATACTTTTCCGCACAGTTCGGGAATTGCTTCCTCGGCTTCTGGAATGGCAGCATTGGCAATGAATTTTATGAGTTTGGAAAAACTTTTAAATCCTGAAATGACCGATGATTATTTCTATCAAAAAGCTTCATTTTTGGCACGTTTAGGTTCTGGAAGTGCTTGCCGAAGCGTAAAAGGAAATGTGGTAGTTTGGGGAAATCAGTCAAATATCGAAGGAAGCACAGATTTGTTTGGTGTGGAATTTCCATATACAATTCATGAAAATTTCAAGAATTATCAAGACACCATTTTATTGGTTGACAAAGGCGAAAAACAAGTTTCGAGCACGGTTGGACACGATTTGATGCACAATCATCCGTATGCAGAAAGACGTTTTGCCCAAGCACATGAAAATCTGGATAAATTGATCACTATTTTTGAAAGCGGAGATTTAGAAGAATTCATCAAAGTTGTAGAAAGTGAAGCACTGACTTTACATGCTATGATGATGACCTCAATGCCTTATTTTATTTTGATGAAACCAAACACGCTTCAAATCATAAATGCAATATGGAAATTCAGAAATGAAACCCAAATTCCAGTATGTTTTACGCTTGATGCTGGCGCGAATGTGCATGTATTATATCCTGAAAACGTTAGCGAAAAAGTACTTCAATTTATTCAGGACGAATTAGTTGTATTTTGTCAGAATAGTCAATACATTTGCGACAAAATTGGAGAAGGCGCGATTGCATTATAATTTTGCGTATCTTTATATTTATATTACATATATTTTAAGTCAGAACATGAATACTGCAACTATAAAACTTTACGATCTATTTAGAAAAGAACTTAATCTTGATGAAAGTAAGGCTAAGGAATTTGTCGAAGCAATTGACAGAACTATTAGTGAAGAAATTAGACAAGATAAAAGCGAAATTGCCACTAAAGATTTTGTGAAAAAAGAAATTGTAGATGCAAAAAATGATATGATAAAATGGTTTGTTGGTCTATTTTTTGCCTTAGCCATGATGATTATTGGATTATATATTAAAGGTTAAGAATCAATAGAAACAACTTCGAATTAAGAAAGACATAAAATAAATCATGAAAGGACCATTATTTTATTCAAAAATATTACTTTTTGGAGAGTACGGAATTATCCGCGATTCAAAAGGGCTTGCTATTCCTTATAACTTTTACAATGGCGCTTTAAAAAAGTCGGAAGAACCTTCAGACGAAGCTATTGCATCAAATAAAAGTTTAAGAAGTTTCGCTTCATATCTTGAAGTCCTACAAACACAGCAGCCAGAACTGGTTACTTTTGATTTAGAAAATCTAAAAAATGATGTCGAATCTGGAATGTATTTTGATTCTAGTATTCCACAAGGATATGGTGTTGGAAGCAGCGGAGCGCTTGTTGCAGCTGTTTATGATAAATATGCCGCAAATAAAATCACGGTTTTAGAAAATTTAACCCGAGAAAAATTACTACACTTAAAAAATATATTTTCTCAAATGGAAAGCTTTTTCCACGGAAAAAGTTCTGGTTTAGATCCGTTAAACAGTTACTTAAGCATTCCTATTTTAATCAATTCTAAAGACAACATCCAAACGACAGGTATCCCAACTCAAAGTGTTGACGGAAAAGGAGCTGTATTTTTATTAGACTCTGGAATTGTAGGAGAAACAGCTCCAATGATCAGCATTTTTATGGAAAGCTTAAAAGACAAAGGTTTCCGTGCGATGCTTAAAAACCAATTTGTAAAATACACCGATATCTGCATCGACAACTTCTTACATGGAGATATGAAGTCTTTGATTGGCAATACTAAAAAACTTTCTAAAGTAGTTTTAAATAACTTCAAACCAATGATTCCAGAGCAATTTCATGGAATCTGGCAACACGGAATCGATACAAATGATTATTATCTAAAACTTTGCGGTTCTGGAGGCGGCGGTTACATTCTAGGTTTTACTGAAGATTTAGAACGTGCAAAAGCAGCCCTGAAAGATTATAAGCTAGAGGTAGTTTACCAATTTTAAGTTTAAACTTCTTAAAACACATAATTATTTGAATACACTTTCCTAATATTTAATCCTAAAAAAGTTACTGAATATGAAGAGTATTTTAAAAATTATCAAAGCAACTTTTTTAGGAGGACTTGTATTTTTAGTGCCACTAGTCGTTTTACTAATTGTTTTAGAAAAAGGATATGGCATTATTCAAAAAACGACACTTCCGCTTGTAAGTAACTTACCAAATATTAGTGTTTTAGGACTTGCAATTCAAGAACTTATTGGGATACTTATTATAATTCTAATTTGTCTAGTTGCAGGATTATTAGCAAAAACTGCCAATGCAAAAAAGCTGGTCGAAAGATTAGAAGATGGCATCTTGAGCTTTGTTCCAGGATATTCATTTATGAAAAACATGAATGAAAACATATTGGGTTTAGAATCGAAAGATGATTTAAAAGTAATTTTAGTTCCTACTGACGCTGGTTTGCAATTTGCTTTTTTAATTGAGCAAGTCAGTGATGATAAATTTACAGTCTTTATACCAGATGCTCCGAATCCGTGGAGCGGATCTGTAGTTTTTGTTGATAAAAAAGACATCACAGAAATTGATATTACGCAAAAACAAGCTTTAGCCTGCATTAGAAAACTGGGTTATGGTTCTAAAGAATTGTTAAAAAACAAACTCTAAATTTTTGAATTAAAAAATATCTTTTAACTTCCCTCATCTAATCCAAACAAACCAAACTTTATGTTAAGCAGACAGCAAAAACTTTTAATAATGAAAATTGTTAGTCTGTTCTCTGTGGTTAGAGGTTATAACATTCCCATTATTGTTCTAGCGCAATATTTATCAGCGATATTTATATTAGCTCCAGAAATTCGAGCGTTGGACATTCTATTAGATTTTTATTTATTTCTGATTGTTTTTGCTTCTGCTATTACGATTGCTTCTGGGTATATCATAAATAATTTTTACGACAGTCAGAAAGATTTAATTAATAGGCCCAACAAATCGATGCTAGATCGTTTGGTTAGTCAAAAAACGAAATTGAACGTTTATTTTAGCTTAAACTTTCTTGCTGTTTTAATGGCTTCTATTGTTTCTTGGAGAGCTTTTCTGTTCTTTTCTGCTTATATTTTCCTGATTTGGTTTTACTCTCATAAAATAAAAAAGTATCCGATTATTGGGAATCTAATGTCGGCGTTGCTTGCTGTAACTCCTTTTTTTGCCATTTTATTGTATTTTTACAATAAGATTTCGTTTGAGGAAATTGAGAATCATATGAGCCATTTTGTAGTGATTTCGGCGCATGCTATTTTCTTATTTTTACTTTTACTTATTCGTGAAATGATTAAAGATTTAGAAAATCTAAAAGGCGATTTAATAACCCAATATAGAACAATCCCAGTTTTGTATGGCGAAAAAATCTCTAAGCAAATCATTACGGCTTTGACCCTTTTGACTATTTTACCTGTTTATGTTTTGGTTAATATTCATGATGTTGGCTACATGGACATTTACTTTTATGTCTGTTTTGGCGTTTTACTTTTTTTCCTGATTTATTTATGGCAATCAAATTCTAAAGAGCAGTTTTTAAGGCTTCATAACGTTTTAAAATTCCTGATTGTTTCTGGTGTTTTCTGCATCGTATTGATTAATCCTAGTGTTTTATGGCACGGAAAAGAATTGATTTCTAATTACTAAAGTCTTTCTATTTTTCTCGCAGATCTGGCAGATTTATCAGATTATTTTCTTTCGTGTAGCTATCGGGATTGCTAATCTATGTGTAGTAACAATCTTTAAAAGAAGCCAATTGTTTGATTTTAGCCCCGATTGAAGTGGAAATCTTTTTATTTTTTTCTTTAAAAAATAAAAAATTGAAACGAAAAGCGGGAAACCATGCCTCAAAAAAAGCCAATTGTATTGCTCCTGAACATCTTAAAATAAAGTGCTATTAATCTAAGAACATTGAACTTAAGATTTATTAGCAGGAAAAAACTATCTTTGCACAAATTAATGATTCTATGAACAACAAGGAAGGCAACAATAAAAGAGGCGGATCGAGACCAAATAGCTCACGATCAAACTCTAACAAGCCAAAACCTCCTATGGCTAAGCGCGCGCAAGGGCCTAAAAAAGTAAAACCTGAAGTTAAAGCTGCTCAGGAAGCTGCTGCTGAAAAATTCAGAAAACAAAATCAGCCAGCAAAGAGACAAAAAGCTTCAGATGAAATTCGTCTGAACAAATACATCTCTAATTCTGGCGTTTGCTCTCGCCGTGATGCCGACATTTATATTCAGTCTGGAAACGTTAAAGTTAACGGTAATGTAGTTACTGAAATGGGTTATTTGGTAAAATTAAATGATGTTGTAAACTTTGATGGCGTTACACTAACTCCTGAAAAGAAAGAATATATTTTATTGAATAAACCTAAAAATTTTACAACTGCTCTTGATGAAGGCCAGGAATACCGTAACGTTCTAGAGCTAGTTCGTGGTGCTACAAATGCAAAAATTGCTGCTGTTGGAAGAATGGACAAGAATACAACTGGTTTGCTATTGTTTACGAACGACACTGATATGATTCGTAAATTTACACTACCGAATCAAAAATCGTCTAAGATCTATCAAGTCTCTTTGGACAAAAACTTGAAATTTGAAGATTTAGAAAAAATCAGCAAAGGCTTAGTTCTTGACGGACACCGCGTATTTGTTGAAGAAGTAAGCTATATTGATAATGAGCCAAAAAGCGAAGTTGGCCTTAAACTGCGTACTGCTAACGTAAAAGTGGTGCGTGCTATTTTTGAATCTTTCGAGTATAATGTATTACGAATTGATCGTGTTTCGTTTGCTGGATTGACCAAAAAGAATCTTCCTCGCGGAAACTGGCGCTTTTTGACCGATCAAGAAATTATCAATTTGAAAAACGTTTAAGCGTTTTTCAAATTTAAATCACAAACAAATCCTGTTTTCTTCTTGAAAATGGGATTTTTTATTTTTTAGAAACTAAAGAAATTATGTCCGAAAAGGGTAAAAATAGATCTTCCGATAGATTGGTTTTTTTCTTCTACTGTTTCGTAATTTGAAAAACCTAGGATGATTTTGATTCCGGGTGGAATGCTGTTTAGAATATCTCTCTTTTGATCGTCTAAAAGGAGCTTTAAACTTTCTAATAATTGAAGATTGAATCTTAAGTAAGACATTACTAGTAATGCCGAAAAGTTAAGTATTTCGCGAGCTGTTTCGCTTTTTATACCCACTTCGTTTGAAACCATTTCTGAAATTCTTCCTTTTTTATTTTCGAATAATTCCTTCAGTAAAACATTTCCTTCCAAACGGTAACAGTCGTCGACTGATAAAATTCTGCCTGCATTAAAATCTACTTCCTGGTAAAAAGTAGAATCTTCTTTGATTAGTGCAACTATTTCGGAGTAAAAATCAGATTCTTCAGCTTTGTTGTAGAGTCCCATTAAAATTGTGCCAATCGAGACGTCTATTCCCTTGATTAAAAGTGCATCGTTCTCAAAATAAAACTTGTTTAACTTGGAGACTACATTAGAAGAAATAAAGCGTCTAAGTTCAATTTGTAGGTTTGGGGTCATACTCATAACTTAAAAAAATGATTATTTATACTCGTTTAAAATAATCGATAAAGTGAGGCTTTTTATCGTTTATCGTGATAAAAATATAAAATATTTTAACATTTCCAAAAATTAAGTTAAAAATTTGCCCGCTTAGTAATCAGTTCTTAAAAGTAAAAATGCGTTAACCCCAATAAACACAACTCTTTCGCATTCAAACACAAAAGAAAAAAATATCAGAAAAACTTCACATTTATTTTTTTTAGCAACGCTAAAGAGCCAAAATTGTTATATAATTAAAACAAAATGTTTCGATATTCCCACACAATCTTCAAGAAAATACCCAAATAGGTGATCGAAAAAAGGAAGTTTATAAAGCTCGAAGCAAGAAATCCAAGCAAAGATCCTGTGGCTGCTTTTAGCGCTCGTTTATGGTTTTGAGAATCATAAATTAACTCTCCAATAAATGCTCCTACAAAAGGCCCGATTATGATTCCGAAAGGTATGGGAGCTATAATTCCGATAATCAAACCAATATTGGTTCCCCATACTCCATAAGAGCTTCCACCAAATTTTTTCGTCCCTTTAGACGGAATCACGTAATCTAATATAGTAATGATGACCATTAAAACAAAAGTAATCCCTAAAACCCAATAATTATTTTCGACTGCTTTAGTGAGATATAACAAAAGTAATCCAACCCAACAACTGGATAAACCAGGAAGAACGGGAATAAAACTTCCGAAAACACCAACAATAACGCATATAAAAGCAAGAATGAGCAATAATAAATCCATATATTCTTTATAAATTTGTTCTTACAAATTACTATATTTATTCTTTACAAATACAGATTTTACAATGTATTCTTGCAAAGGTTAAGATTCAAAGTTAGAGAAAGATTCTCAAAAAAATAATCGTATTTTTATATCATCATTTGTTCATTCATTCAACACCAAAATCTTGAGGCAGTTTTTTCTTCTTTTTATATGCGTTACTTTTCATTCTTGTCAATATTTTGAGAAGCAGGTTCCGTCTGAAAAAGAATTACTTCAGAAAGAATTAAAATCAATTAATTGGAAAGAAGTTGACGAATATCCATCGGTTCCAAGCTGCGAAAAAATTGCCAATGAAAAACTGCGTCAGCAATGTTTTTTTGAAGTCATGTCTAGCCTTATTCAGGAAAAACTAAATATAGACAGCTTATCCATAATGTATCCTGAATTGGATACAATCGAGGTAAAAATAACAGTTTTCCCTAACTCTAAGATGAAGTTTGAGCCTCAGTTTCCTAAAGATTCTGTGGTTTATGACACCATAAAAATCGATAGTATTCTGCGTGCGCGTCTGGTCGATTTCCCAAAAGTAAATCCAGCCATAAAACGCGGTATTCCAGTAAAAACACAATTTATTTTGCCTGTTATTATAAAAGCAAAAGACAATAAATAATTTTATAGAAAGCTATTTTCTAAACTGACGATCTTTCCATTCGTAAGAACCACCCAAACTATACAAAGCCACAGCCGAGCTAAAAAACGGATACAGCAAACTACTCAATAAAAGGCTTTTAATTCTTGTTTTCGTCAAAAAATGATTCGTTATTGAAAGTAAAACATAATCAATCACAAACTTAGAAAAAGCAAAAAGCACAAAAATTGGATACGACCAAATTCCAAAAAGAAGAAAGAAAAATCCAATTACAAAACTCAAATTTCCAAAGAAGACTATCAAGCCCAGAAACTTTCCAAAAGTGCTATTATAAGAACTTGTTTTTGCCGCCCAACGTACTCTTTGATAAAATAAAGATTTCCAGTCTTGAGTTGGTTTTGTTGTTACAATTGCTTCTTCTGCTTTTAAATAATGAACTTTTTCAGAAAACTTTTGAATCGCTTTTTGCAGTAAAAAAACATCGTCTCCGCTGGCAATTTTATCATTTCCTTCAAAACCATTTAAACTCTCGAACAATGACTTGGTATAAGCGAAATTAGCTCCGTTGCACATAAAACCTTTACTCAAACCAAAACTTCCAATTGTAGCGCCCTGCAGACTCGTTAAATCCAATTGCTGAAAATGGTCTAAAAATGAGTTTCCGCATTTATACGTTACTGTGCCCGCAAGCATTGAAACATTATTGGCCTGAATATAACTATCAAACGTTAAAAGCCAGTTTTCAGGAACAATACAATCAGCATCTGTAGTAATAACCCAATCGGTATTTATGTACTGCATTGCTGTTGTAATAGCATCTTTTTTTGGAGATTTGGAAACCCGAATATTGTCTATAACTGATAATTGATAATTAACAATTGGTAATTGAAATCTTTCATTTGAAGAATCATCAACTAAAATCACTTCAAATAAATTCGTTGGATAATTCAGCTTTGAAAAACTTTCTAAAAGTATTGGCAAATTTTCTTTTTCATTCCGAAACGGAACTATAATCGTAAAACTTGTTTTTGACTCTAAATCTTGTTTTTGATATTTTTTTATTTTAAAAAAACCATAAATCAGCAATGCAATGCTAATTACATAAATTGCTAATATGGTGAATAATCCGAAAATCATTCTGGAGTTTTCGTTTTAAAATTCAGTACAAAATAGCTTCCTAAAACCACTGGAAGAACGACGTTCAAAAACCACATTAAAGTGCTTATAAAAACAACAATCCATTCGTTTACACCCAAAATTCCGAAGAAATAAATTGCGACACTTCCCTTTACTGCAAAGTCTAAAAATTGAAAAGTCGGTAATGAAGACGCTAAAAAGTATACGGAAGTGATTGCTGCCATCAAAGTTAAATAAGGCAAATCGACATCAAAACCTAAAAACAAAAAGTAATACTGATGCGAAAAAACCAAATATCGGCAGATTCCCAAAAAGATGTTTTTCTGATGAACCGGTTTCGGAATTTCATTGATTTTATGAATCAATTTTTCAATTGAAAATCCTTTGACTTTTATCTTTTTAATTGAAAACAAAATAATCAGAATCAGCACAAATCCGCCGAAAAGAATCAAAACTGTTCTGGTCGTAATTACATTGAATTGCGCATTGAAATATAGTAATCCAAAAATTCCGAAAATCACAGTTAGAATCATTTGGATTCCGTTGCAGATTAAGTTTAAGAAAACCACTTTTTTGGCTTCAGATTTCGGATAATACAGCGCTTTTCCTGCATACTCTCCTACTCCATTTGGTGTAAAAATCCCAGCGGTTAAAGCTGCTAAAACTTGTTTTGTAGCTTCGTAAACAGAGATTTTATGAATAACTTGTACAAGATTCTGCCACTTTAAAATCTCGAAATAACGATTCAAAACGCTCAAAAGAAGAATAAACGAAATCCCTAAAACCGACTGATTTTTTTGGAACAAAGCAATAAATTTCTGCCAGTCTAATTTGTCGTTGTTTGCCAGCTGATTATAAATAAAATAAAATGCGCCTCCAACAATCAAAAGTTTGACTACGAGAACTAGGAATTGCTTAGCTTTGTGTGGAATTGAAATCATGCCGCAAAAGTAATCAAATGTGGCAATTAGGAAGTGAGAAAATGAGTCAATTTTCTAAACTTGAAACCTTAAACTTGAAACCAAAATCTCTTGACACAAGAACGCATCATATTAGGTATTGACCCCGGAACCACAATTATGGGTTTTGGATTGATTAAAGTAATCAATAAAAAAATGGAATTTCTGCAATTAAACGAGTTGCAGCTTTCCAAATACGACAATCATTACCAAAAATTAAGAATCATTTTCGAACGAACTATCGAACTAATAGAAACGCATTGTCCTGACGAAATTGCGATTGAGGCACCTTTCTTTGGTAAAAACGTACAATCGATGCTGAAATTAGGGCGCGCACAAGGCGTTGCTATGGCAGCAGGACTTTCAAGAGGCATTCCAATTACTGAATACGAACCTAAAAAGATTAAAATGGCAATTACTGGAAACGGAAATGCCAGCAAAGAACAAGTTGCTAAAATGCTTCAACAGCTTTTAGGCTTAAAAGAATTACCAAAAAATCTCGATTCAACAGATGGTTTAGCAGCTGCAGTTTGTCATCATTTTAATTCAGGAAAAGTCGTAGCGGGAAAAAGCTACTCTGGCTGGGATGCTTTTGTGAAACAAAACGAAGACCGAGTTAAAAAATGAGTCAATGTGCCAATTTGATAATTAGATAATTCTGTAGACAACGAATAAATTATCTAATTGACTAATTATCTAAATTATCTAATTAAAAATGTCAGGAATTTACATTCACATACCTTTTTGCAAGCAAGCTTGTCATTATTGTGACTTTCATTTTTCGACTTCAATGAAAAAGAAAGACGAAATGGTTTTGGCTTTAGCCAAAGAAATTGGCATGCGCAAAAATGAGTTTCAAAACGATCCTGAATTCTCGGGAGTAGAAACTATATATTTTGGCGGCGGAACTCCTTCTGTTTTGACCAATGACGAAATCAACTTTTTAATTTCAGAAGTTTATAAGAATTATAAAGTTGTCGAAAATCCTGAAATTACCCTTGAAGCCAATCCAGATGATTTATCTGCAGAACGAATTTTTGAATTATCTAAAAGTCCAATAAATAGATTAAGCATTGGAATTCAATCTTTTTATGAAGACGATTTGAAAATGATGAATCGCGCTCATAATTCGGCGGAAGCCAAAAAATGTCTGGAAGAAGCTACTAAATATTTCGATAATATTTCGCTCGATTTAATTTATGGAATTCCTGGAATGAGTGACGAAATGTGGAGACAAAATATTCAAACAGCTTTAGATTTTGGTATTCCGCATATTTCGAGTTATGCTTTGACTGTTGAACCAAAAACAGCTTTAAGCAAATTAATTCAAACCGGAAAAATTGCTGAACCTCAAGACGAAGTAGCTTCAAACCATTTTATGATTTTGGTCGAAATGCTACAAAAAAATGGTTTTATTCATTACGAATTATCCAATTTCGGAAAAGAAAACTATTTTTCTAAAAACAATTCGGCTTATTGGCTTGGCAAAAAATATATTGGAATCGGGCCTTCTGCACATAGTTATGACGGCGAAAAAAGAGGCTGGAATATTGCTAATAATTCATTGTATTTAAAAGCAATTCAAAACGATGAACTTCCTATTGAAACGGAAACTCTGACTATTTCAGATCGTTATAATGAATATATAATGACGGGATTGCGAACCATTTGGGGCGTTTCTTTAGAAAGAATTGAAAAAGAATTTGGATCGGAATATTTGAATTATTTATTAGAACAATCTCAAAAGTTCTTAAACGACAATTTGCTTTCGATAGAAAACAACATTTTAAAACCAACTCCAAAAGGAAAATTTTTAACGGATGGAATTGCAAGTGATTTGTTTTATTTAGATTCTGAAGTTTAACCGCAAGGTTCGCTAAGGTTTACGCAAAGAACGCTATTTTTTAATTGTAAGAATAATTTTACTTTAAATCGAATTAAATGTAAATTTGAGTTTTAATTTTATATTTAATTACTCATGTCAGAAAATGATTTATCACGAATTGTGTTTCATTCAGCTTTGAAGGTTCATCAAGCTTTAGGTCCAGGTCTTTTAGAAAGTGCTTATGAAGAATGTTTGTTTTATGAGCTAAAGAAATTAGGCCTACTAATTGAAAAACAAAAAGCATTACCATTACTCTACGAAGAAGTAAAGTTAGATGTTGGTTATCGTTTGGATATTTTAGTAGAAAATAAACTAATTTTGGAGATAAAGTCTGTAGATTGTCTAAACGAAGTTCATTTTGCTCAATTACTGACTTATTTAAAATTAACAAATTGTAAACTAGGATTATTAATAAATTTTAATGTCGCATTATTAAAGTATGGTATTAAAAGAGTAGCAAACAATCTTTAATAAAATCCTTGCGACCTTTGCGTAAACCTTAGCGAACCTTGCGGTTAAATTAACATGATAGCAAAAATCAACAACTTCGAAATCGACTTATCAAAACCTATTGATATCTCCATTCCATTAAACAATACTGACGAAAACCCAATTGCATGGTACATCGAAAAACCTTCAATTGAACCTGTAGTTTTTGGCGATTGGATCGGTAAAGTTTCGGAAGGAAAATCATCTACGAATTTTAATAATATTTTCTTCAATCCGCATGGACATGGTACGCATACGGAATGTTTGGGGCATATTACGAATGATTTTTATAGCATTAATCAATCGCTGAAACAGTTTTTCTTTTTTGCTAAATTGATTACGATCGAACCTCAAAAAATTGGTGATGATTTTGTGATTACGAAAGAACAAGTTCAAAAAGCGTTGAGCGCTTCGACTCCGCTCAGCGTGACAAAATTGGAAGCGATAATAATTCGGACTCTTCCAAATCAAAAAGAAAAAAAGTCTCGAAAATATTCGAATACAAATCCGCCTTATTTATCTGAAGATGCTGCGATTTTCATCCGCGAAAGCGAAATTCAACATTTACTAATTGATTTACCAAGTGTTGACAAAGAACATGACGAAGGAAAATTATTGGCTCATAAAGCTTTTTGGAACGTAAAAGACACGCATAATCTAAATTCTGACGCAAGATTAAACGCCACAATTACAGAAATGATTTATGTTTCAGACGAAATTGAAGACGGAAACTATATACTAAATCTTCAAACTGCTTCGTTTGAAAATGATGCAAGTCCAAGTAAACCTTTATTATATAAAATTTTAGATTTTAGACTGTAGATTTAAGATTACTCTACTACAAAAATCTAAAATCTGAACTCTAAATCTAAAATTAAAAATGATTACCGTTTCAATAGATAAAACCAAACTCGACGTTCCGTTTATACAGAACTTTTTAAAAGACATTTATTGGGCTGCGGGGCGAACTCTTGAAGAAGTTCAACGCACTATTGATGCTTCAGTTTGTTTTGGAATTTATTTAGACGACAAACAAATTGGCTTTGCACGTGTGATAACCGATTATGTCGTTTTTGCTTATTTAATGGATGTTTTTATTGATGAAGAACATCGCGGAAAAGGATATTCTTCAATTTTAATCCAAACGATGATGAATGAGCCTCAATTGCAAGAAGTCAAAATCTGGCGATTGGCAACAACAGACGCTCACTTTTTATACGAGAAATTCGGATTTACAAAACTGAATCATCCTGAAAAGATGATGGAAAAAATAGTCAAATGAAAACAGTTTTAAAACTTGAGGAAGTCGCTTTATTTATTCTTGGAATATTTCTTTTTAACCGTTTAAATTATGAATGGTGGTGGTTTTTGGCTCTAATTTTAGCTCCCGATTTATCGATGATTGGTTATGTTTTTGGGAACAAAGCTGGAGCTTTTCTTTATAACGTATTTCATCACAAAGGAATTGCGCTTTTAATTTATGCTGTCGGATTTTATTTAAGTATTGAAATTGTGCAATTAGCCGGAATTATTTTATTTTCACATTCGGCAATGGATCGTATTTTTGGTTACGGCCTTAAATATAAAAAAGGTTTTAAATACACGCATTTAGGTGAAATTGGTAAATAAACAATTATGAATTTAGAAACGTTTTACGAATATTGTCTTTCAAAAAAAGGTGTCAGCGAACATTTTCCTTTTGATGAAGATACTTTGGTTTTTAAAGTGGGCGGAAAAATGTTTGCCTTGTCTTCGCTTTCTCAATGGGAAAAAAATGAGCAATCAGCAAATTTAAAATGCGATCCAGACCGCGCACAGGAACTGCGAGCAGAATATGACGAAATACAACCTGGATTTCATATGAGTAAAGTGCACTGGAATACCGTGGCTTTGAACGGAAATTTACCTGATAAATTCGTGAAAGAACTTATAGATCATTCGTACGAATTGGTTTTCAAAAGTTTGACAAAGAAAATTCAGAATGAAATTATCGAATTAGAAAATTAGGCATTACATTTGCACGGTGAGATAAAAACTTAACAACCCCAATCAATTTGCAAATTAGCAATTAAGAGAATCATGAAAGAACAATTTAAAAAATTTCTGAACGAAGAACAAGATCCTAAAGCGATTGAAAAAATCACTTCTAAACTTACAGATTTATTGATGAAAGGTGAGGAAGTTGGTTATATCGCAGTACAAAAAAAGCCTGCAATTACTGTTTTTCCTGACAGTATTGTATTAACAAACAAGCGTATCATTATCTGTAAACCTAAAAATTTAGGTCTTTCTATGGACTTTACTGATTACACTTGGGATGATATTGCAAGCACTTTTGTAAAAGAAAACATTTTAGGTTCTGAATTTTCATTTGGCACTAAAACAGATTTAGCTGTTTCTATTGATTATATTCCGAAAATTCAGGCTAGAAAAATTTATACTTACGCTAAAGAACAATTGGATTTATTGAAAAATCCAGTTTCTGCAGGAACGCCAGTTCAGGAAATTGTTGAAGAAGCAGAACCAGAATTTGAAGACGAAATCGAAGAAGTAGAAACGGAAGAAGTAACAAGTTTTGCTGAAATCTTGCCTGCAGCTCCAGCTGTTACAGAAACTTATGAACCGCTTCCGACGCAGCCAGCAGGGGAGCGCAAATTAAGCGATTTATCTAAAGAAGAACTTTTTGATAAATTGCAGAATTACAAAAAACTTCTTGATAATGGTTTGATTATGCAAGGAGAATATGATGCTTACAAAAAAGAGATTTTAAGTTATATGTAAATCTAACCGCAAAGAACGCAAGGATTTTACGCAAAGTTCGCAAAGAAAAAAACCATCAATTTATGTTGATGGTTTTCTTTTATAAATACTTGGCGAACTTTGCGTATGCCTTTGCGCTCTTTGCGGTTAAGCCCTCACAGAGTCGCCTTCTGCTTTTCTACAAATTTATGTGACTGTAACTCCAGCAATTCTTTTGCGTTTTTTCGCTGTAGATCAAATAAACCTTTATCTTCTGCGATATCAGCGTAGACTTTATCATGCATTTCTGCGCTTGTTTTAACCAATAAATCTCGTTGGTATTTATTTTGTGCCAAAGTTGCTTTCATGGCAGTTTCAGCTTCTTCTTGTTTGAAATCGAATTCCCCTTTTGGCGCTAATAATTTAGCGATAATTGGAGATGTTTCAATTGCTAAAAACAACAGCATAATGAAAAATGACGGAAGCCAAGGCAGTTTGTTTAACGCATTGATACGCGCCATTAATCCGTCAAAACCTTCAATGATGGGTTGTGTCTGCGAAATTTTTTTGTCTAAATCGGCTTGTAATTGTTTTCCAGCTTTTTCTTTCTCAGCAATTTTCGCCTCATTTGTTGTTTTTAAAGTTTCAAATTCTTTAAGCGCTGCGTCATGCTTTTCGCGTTTTTCTTTATAAACTGGACCTTTTCCTAATTTCTTTGTTCCAGCAGTTCCTTCAGCTTCTGTAATATAAGTTGAATATAAAGCGTTTACTTCTTTCTCTTTCTTTATAATATCCGCTTTAAGCTCAGCAATTTCAGCTTTATTTTTATCTAAATCCGTTTTGAAATACGTTCCAATTTGCTTTTTATTGGCCAATTCCATTTCGTTTTTCTCTTTCAACAAAACGGTATTGATTTCCTTTTCGAAAATCTTAATTTCTAAAGGCTTAGAGATTACAATCGCAATAATAATGGCCAAAGCAATTCGTGGAGTCGCTTGCAGGAATTCGTCCATAAAACGATCCCTCTTTTTAATCGTAGAAACAATAAATCGGTCAAGATTGAAGATTAGTAAACTCCAAACAAATCCAAAAATTAAAGCGGGATAAATAGAATCGAAAACGGTAAAAAGCGCATAAGCACTGGCTAAAAAAGCCATAACTGCTGTAAAGAATACAGTGGCACCAATACCAACATATTTGGTTTGTTCGCCTTCTGAGCAGTCTTTTAGGAGATCACGGTCGGCTCCTGAACATAGGATAAAAAATTGTTTTAACATGATTGATGATTTTTGATTGTGATTGATACGGCAAATTTAACGCCAATTTTTCAAATACAACCAAAATATCATTTTTCTTTTCACTGGGAATCAATTATTTGATACCTCTTATGTTATTTAAAGATTAATAAATCTTAACACATTGGGATTAATCATAACACTATGTTAATTTTTTTTCAAGGGTTTAGTAATAATAGGGTTCTAGCTTCGCAACCAAAATAAAACCAAACACACACAATGAAAAAATTCTATCTATTAACTGCATTCTTATTATTAGCCTTTACAGGTTTTGCTCAGAAAGCGATTATATCTGGAAAGATTTTAGACGCCGATGACAAACTGCCTCTTCCTGGAGCAATGGTTCAAATTGTAGGCGAGAAAAAATACACCGTTTCAGACTACAACGGTCGTTTCGAATTATTAAATATTAATGAAGGAACTTATCAAGTTGAAGTAAAATATATTGGATATACTTCTTTAACACAAGAAATAAAAGTTGAGCAAGGAAAAAACAACGTAATTGATTTTTCTCTTAAAGCTTCTGAAAATGAACTGAAAGAGGTTATTGTTGGAGATATCTTAAAAGGTCAGGCAAAAGCGCTGAATCAACAGAAAAATAACAAAAACATCGGAAACGTAATTTCTTCTGATCAAATGGGACGTTTTCCAGATGCTAACGTTGGAGATGCTTTAAAACGTGTTCCAGGTATCACAATGCAGAATGACCAAGGTGAAGCTCGTAATATTATTATTAGAGGTTTGGCTCCATCTTTGAACTCTGTAACTTTAAACGGCGACAGAATTCCATCTGCTGAAGGAGATAACAGAAACGTACAAATGGACTTAATTCCATCTGATATGATTTCTACAATCGAAGTAAACAAAACGCTTACATCAGACATGGATGCCGATGCAATTGGAGGTTCTGTGAACTTAATTACAAGAGCAACTCCAAACGGAGAAAGAATATCGGCAACTTTGGCTGGAGGATATTTACCAATTCGTGACCACGCTTCTTATACAGCTGGTTTAGTTTATGGTAATCGTTTTGCTAATGATAAATTAGGAGTTGTTTTCAGCGGATCTTACAACAATGTAGATTATGGTTCTGATAACATCGAGAACGAATGGGTAAAAGATGATTTTGGAAATGAGTATTTACAAGCATCTGAAATTAGAAAATATGATGTACAACGTATCCGTCGTAGTGCGTCTGTTGCTTTAGATTATAAATTCAATGACAACAATACGATTTTTGCAAATGCAATCTACAACTGGAGAGATGATAGAGAAAACCGTTTCAGAACTACTTATGATGATATTGAGCCACTTTATAATGGTGAAGAAATTGTTGGTTTTGAAGGTCGTGTAAAACGTCAGACAAAAGGTGGTTTAGACAATAGCAGAAACAAAAACAGAAGATTAGAAGATCAAAGAGTTCAAAACTATTCTATTCGCGGAGAGCATTTAATCAATTCTACATTAGACTTAGATTGGTCTGCTAACTATGCAAAAGCTAGAGAATACCGTCCAGGTGAGCGTTATATCGAATACCGTCAGAAAGGTTTAGAAATGTTCGAAGATTTATCAGATATTAGATTTCCTTTAATGACAACTGTTGGAGAATCTGTTGACGAATTTAAATTTGATTCTGTTACTGAAAACACAGACGAAACAAGCGAAAGCGAATTTGGTGCAAAAGTAAACATTCGTTTTCCTTTCTCTGTAATTGCTGGTGAAAAAGGAAGATTGAGAACAGGTCTTAGACTTCGTTTGAAAGAAAAAGAAAGAAACAATATGTTTTATTCTTATACTCCAATCAACGACGACATGGAATTATTATCGCAAGTTCCAACATCTTATTATGATGGAAACGGATTTAATCCGGGAAGTAAATATGTGCCGGGAACTTTTGCTTCTGCAGCTTTCTTAGGAAGTTTAGATTTAAATAATTCAACTTTATTTGAAAAAGAAGCTGATCCAGCAGAATATTTAGCTGTAAACTATAACGCAAAAGAAAGAATTACGGCTGCTTATGTAAGATGGGATCAAGATTTTAACGATAAACTTTCTATGGTTTTAGGTTTCCGTGTTGAAAATACACATATTGATTATACAGGAAACCGCGTATTAGATGAAGAAGAATTAGAGAGCAAAATCAACAACACCAACTCTTACACTAATTTATTGCCAAGTATTTCATTCCAATACAACGCAACAAAAGATTTAGTTTTAAGAGCTGCTGCTACAACTGCGTTGGCTAGGCCAAATTATTATGCATTGGCTCCTTATGTAAACAATATTGCTGCTGATAAAGAAATTACAGCTGGAAATCCAGATCTTAAAGCTACATATTCATACAATTATGATTTCATGGCAGAGAATTATTTCAAATCTGTTGGTTTAATTTCTGGAGGTGTTTTCTACAAAAGATTAAATGATTTCATTTACAATTACAGCGATAATCAATATACTGATGCGAAATTTGCTGCAGATTTCCCTAATCAAGTAAACCCAATTCCAGCAGGAGAAAACTGGTCTTTCTTGCAATCAAGAAATGGAGAAAATGTGGATGTTTATGGATTTGAAGTTGCATTCCAACGTCAATTAGATTTCTTACCAGGTAAGTTCTTAAAAGGTTTTGCTATCTATTTGAACTATACTTACACGCAATCTAAAGCAAAAGGTATTGCTGATGAGGACGGAAACGAAAGAAACGATATCAGTCTTCCAGGTACAACTCCACACATGTTTAACGGATCTTTATCTTGGGAAAACAAACGTTTCTCTGCAAGAATCTCAACTAACTTTACATCTGATTATTTAGATGAATTAGGTTCTGAGTCTTACAAAGACAGTTACTATGACAAGCAGTTTTTCTTAGATGCAAATGCTTCTTATAAAATTACTCCAAAACTTCGCTTTTTTGCTGAAGCTAATAACTTAACAAACCAACCGTTACGTTACTACCAAGGAGTTGCTGCTCATACAAAACAAGCTGAATATTACCAGCCACGTTACAATTTCGGATTGAAATTAGACTTGTAATCTGCACTTTTTTAAAATTCTTAAATTAGACAGAGTTTAGCGCTCTGTCTAATTGCATTAAAATATATAACATAATGAAAAATAAATCTTTAGTTGCTCTTTTACTTTTAACTGCATTATTCGTTGCTTGTAAAAATGATACATTAGCTCCAGTTCAGCCAAATGCTGTAAAACCAACAGCTGTTACAGAAGTTTTGCCTCACGATACAGATGACCCTTCAATTTGGATAAATCCAACAGATGCTTCAAAAAGTATTATTGTGGGAACAGACAAAGACACTGATGGCGGTTTATACGCTTTTGATTTGAATGGAAAGATTCTTAAAAAATCAATTCCGTTAAAACGTCCTAACAACGTTGATATCGCTTACGGATTGATTATTGACGGAAAAAAAGTAGACGTTGCGGTTACAACAGAACGTGAAGAAAATAAAATCAGAATTTTCAGTTTACCTGATTTAGAACCAATTGATAACGGCGGAATTCCTGTTTTTGATGGAGAAGCGCAACGCGACCCAATGGGAGTTTCATTATACACACGTCCAAGCGATGGGAAGATTTTTGCTATTGTGGGAAGAAAAACAGGTCCTTCTGGAAGTTATTTATGGCAGTATGAACTTTCTGGAAACGGAAAATTTGCTGTAGCAAAAGTGGTTCGCAAATTCGGAACGTATAGTGGTAAAAAAGAAATTGAAGCTATTGCCGTGGATAACGAATTAGGTTATGTTTACTATTGTGACGAGCAGTCTGGAATTAGAAAATACAAAGCAGATCCCGCTTTAAACGATAATAAAGAATTGGCTTTCTTTGGTCAAAAAGATTTCAAAGCAGATCACGAAGGAATTGCGATTTACAAAAAAACAGATTCTACAGGATATCTTTTAGTATCAAATCAGCAAGCAAATTCTTTTATGGTTTATCCGAGAGAAGGTGCAAAAGGAAATCCGAACAATCATCCATTATTAGCTGAAGTTCCAACTTCTACAATTGAATGTGACGGTGCTGATGTTACAAGTGTCAACTTAGGTCCAAAATATAAAAACGGGCTATTTGTAGCGATGAGCAACGGAATGACGTTTCACTATTATGCTTGGGATTTAATCCAAAAACGTATAGACGAAGCTAAAAAATAAAGTTTCAAGGTTTTCAGTCGCAGTTCCGTGTTCAGTGTCTATTTTTTTTACTGCGATTGGAAACCAACTAAAAAAAGCTGTTCATTTCTGAACAGCTTTTTTATTTGAATTAAATAATTCCTTTTATTCTGTAATCGGTGCTCCTGCCAAGATTTCAGCATTTGCAAACTCTTCAAATTTGGCAAAATTAGCTTTGAATTTCTGAGCTAATTCTAACGCTTTTTTATCGTATAAATCTTTGTCTTCCCAAGTATTTCTAGGATTTAAAATTTCGCTTGGAACATTCGGACAAGATTGAGGTTTTGCAATTCCAAATACTTTGTGATCTACATACTCTACATTGTCTAGTTCTCCTTTTAAAGCAGCTGTAATCATTGCGCGAGTATATTTCAGTTTCATACGGCTTCCAATTCCGTAAGGTCCACCTGTCCAACCCGTGTTGATCAACCAAACTTTTACTCCCGCATCTTTCATTTTTTTGCTTAACATTTCTGCGTAGCGTGTTGGATGCAAAGGCATAAATGGCGCTCCAAAACATGCAGAGAAATTAGGCTGAGGCTCAGTCACACCAGCTTCTGTACCCGCAACTTTTGCCGTATATCCAGAAATAAAGTGGTAAGCAGCCTGACCTGGAGTTAATCTTGAGATTGGAGGTAAAATTCCGAAAGAATCAGCCGTTAAGAAAAATATATTTTTTGGATTGTGTCCAACCAAACCTGGCTGTACATTATCAATATGTGTAATTGGATAACTTACACGAGTGTTTTGAGTAATTGAAACATCATCAAAATCAACTTCGTTTGTTCCAGCCTTGAAAACCACATTTTCTAAAAGCGCTCCTTTTTTGATCGCTCTAAAAATGTCTGGTTCATTTTCTTCTGTTAAATTGATCACTTTTGCATAACAGCCTCCTTCGAAGTTGAAAACTGTATTTTCGTTTGTCCATCCGTGTTCATCGTCTCCGATTAATTTACGCTCTGGATCTGCTGATAAAGTTGTTTTTCCTGTTCCAGATAATCCGAAGAAAATTGCAGTATCTCCGTCTTCTCCAACATTTGCACTACAGTGCATTGGAAGTGTATTTTTGAAAACTGGAAGAATAAAATTCAAAGCAGAGAAAATTCCTTTTTTCATTTCTCCTGTATATCCAGTTCCTCCAATTAAAGCAATTTTTTTAGTAAAATCTAAAATAGCAAAATTAGACTGGCGCGTTCCATCTACAGCAGGATCTGCCATAAAACTTGGTGCACAAACAACTGTCCATTCTGGAGTAAAATTAGCTAGTTCCGACTCTTCAGGACGTAAGAACATATTATAGCAAAACAAATTAGACCAAGCCGTTTCTGTTACAACACGAACATTCAATCTATAATTTGAATCAGAACACACATAAGAATCACGAACAAAAACTTCTTTGTCTGATAAAAATGCTGTTACCTTTTTATAAAGCTTTTCAAAAGCCTGAGGTTCAAACGGAATATTCACATTTCCCCACCAAACTTGATCTTTAGTAATATCATCTTTTACGATAAAACGATCTTGTGGAGAACGACCTGTAAATTCACCTGTATTAATTGCTAACGCCCCAGTAGAATTCTCAACACCTTGCCCTGCTTGCAAAGTAATAGCATGTAGTTCATCTGCAGATAGTTGATAGCGAACTTTTGCATTTTCAATTCCTAATTCCTTTAACGAAATCGATTTCGAGAAAACTGTATTAGTGTC
The DNA here is from genome assembly GCF_025717045.1 of Flavobacterium sp. SH_e. Classification (GTDB taxonomy): domain Bacteria; phylum Bacteroidota; class Bacteroidia; order Flavobacteriales; family Flavobacteriaceae; genus Flavobacterium. Next base: position 632,357 of record NZ_JAOVZN010000006.1, on the reverse strand, counting down.
CATAAATTTTAAGTTGTGTGTGATATTTTATTACAGAAGCAAAATTACAGATTAATTTTTATTTCTTTTAAAATACTTAAATTTCACTTTGATTTATACGAAAAAAAGAGAAATTTCACTTTAAAAATTACAAAAAGAAAAAAATAATCGCTTCTATTTTGTTTTATTACAACCTTATGAGCGATTTTGTTATATTATTTTTGTTTAATAACAGAAAATACAAAAAAGTCACACAAATAAAGTTATATGTTATTTATGTGACAAAATTAAAGATTAATTCTTAGACAGAATTTTTTTTTCGGGATTTTATGATTTTCTCTTCAAAATCGCAAAGAATAATAGCGCCCAACCAATAATTAATAGAAAACCACCCACTGGAGTTGCGAATACGATAATTTTAGATTCAAACAAAGTGTAGTCTTTTGTTGCCAATACATAAATTGAACCACTGAAAAGAACAACACCTGCCACTACAAAATTATAGATCGTTTTTAAGGTCTTTTCGGCTATATCTTTTTGGGTAGATAAAAAGAGAAGAAATAAGGCATGATACATTTGGTAACGAACACCAACTTCAAAAGTATTTAATTGATCAACTGAAAGATATTTTTTCAATAAATGAGCACCAAAAGCACCCAAAATAATAGCTAACATACCTATAAAAGCTCCAGTTAGAACGAATCTTCTTTTCATAATATATCTCTTTTGAAATTTGACACAAAAATACTTCAAACGAACCGAAAAACCGCTTTAGTTTCAACATTATTTAGAACAAAATCAGATTATTTTTTATCCGATTCCAAAAAATAAATTCAATTTTATTTAATTTAGATTGTTATATTTATAACATTTAAATATATTTGTGTTAAATATTTGAAGCATGAGAAACGTTTTAATAATTGGAGCAGGTAGATCTGCATCTTCGCTTATTCGCTATTTATTATCAAAATCCAATGAGGAAAAGCTGCATTTAACCGTGGCCGATCTTTCATTGAATCTTGCGAAAGCAAAGACTCAGAATCATCCAAATGCGACTCCGTTTGCCTTAGATATTTTTAATGCCGACGAAAGAAGAAAGGCTATCGAAAATGCTGCTATAGTAATTTCGATGCTTCCAGCGCATTTGCATATCGAAATTGCAAAAGATTGTTTAGAATTCAAAAAACATCTTGTTACCGCTTCCTATATAAGTGATGCTATGCAAGCTTTAAACGAAGAAGCAATAAAAAACAATCTGATTTTCATGAACGAAATTGGTCTCGATCCTGGAATCGACCATATGAGCGCCATGAAAGTTATTGACGAAATAAGATCAAAAGGTGGTAAAATGCTTTTGTTTGAATCTTTCTGTGGCGGACTTGTAGCTCCTGAATCTGACAATAATTTATGGAATTACAAATTTACATGGGCTCCAAGAAACGTAGTTTTGGCAGGACAAGGTGGCGCTGCTAAATTTATTCAGGAAGGCACTTATAAATATATTCCGTACAGTGCTTTATTTAGAAGGACCGAATTTCTAGAAGTAGAAGGTTACGGAAAGTTTGAAGCTTATTCGAATCGGGATTCTCTTAAATACCGCTCTGTTTATGGTTTAGATGATATTCTGACTTTGTATAGAGGAACTATTCGAAGGGTTGGTTTTTCACGGGCTTGGAATATGTTTGTACAACTCGGAATGACTGATGATAGCTATATTATAGAAGATTCTGAAAACATGAGTTATCGTCAGTTTATCAATTCTTTTCTTCCGTATCATCCAACAGATTCTGCTGAAATTAAAACCCGATTGATCTTAAAAATCGATCAGGACGATATTATGTGGGATAAACTTTTGGAACTGGATTTATTTAACCCTAACAAAAAAGTAAATCTGCCAAATGCAACTCCTGCACAAATCTTAGAAAAAATCTTAACCGATAGCTGGGCTCTTGAACCAGATGACAAAGACATGATTGTGATGTATCACAAATTTGGTTATGAATTGAATGGAGAAAAGAAACAAATCGATTCTAAAATGGTTTGTATTGGCGAAGACCAAACTTACACCGCAATGGCAAAAACAGTTGGACTTCCGGTCGCGATTGCAACATTGTTGATATTAAACGGAAAAATTACAACTCCAGGCGTACAACTTCCAATTAAAAAAGAAGTTTATGAGCCTATTTTGAAAGAGTTAGAAGAATATGGGGTTATTTTTAATGAGCAAAAAGTGCCTTATTTTGGTTATAATCCAGACTTGTTTTAGTCTGGATCTGCATGTTTATTTTTAGAATTTTTTTTAAATTAGTTTTTAATTTTATCCGCTTCTCTAAACAGAAGCGGATTTTTTTTGAAAGATACAAAGTTGCAAAGGTTCAGAGGAACAAAGATTTTTTTAAGACTAAAAAAACTAACTCTGAACCTTTGCAACTTTGAACCTAAAAAAAACTTATTTAGCCGCCTGAACTTTGATTGGCAGACTATACATTACACGAACTGGTTTTCCCTGATCATAAGCCGGAGTCCATTTTGGAGAAAGTTTCAAAACACGAACAGCCTCTTCTCCCGAGCCATAACCCAATTTGTCTCTTAACACTTTAATACCTGTTAAAGAACCATCTGTCTCAATCATAAATTGAACATAGACTTTTCCATTTAGTTTTTGTTTAATAACCTCTTCAGGCATTTTATAATTTTGACCTACGAATTTATAAAACTCAACTATTCCTCCAGGAAAAGAAGGCTGTACGCCTACATCTGTCACGTTCTTAAAATCTTTTTCTTTGGCCACTTCTTGTGCTACAGTCTCAGTACTGAAAGCAAACAATAATACGATACAAACTGCAAAAACAGCCAAAACTTTAAATGCAGATTTTATAGTAGATTCTTTTTTAGTCATCATAATTAAACGCTTTTTAGTTATTAAATAATTAATATTACTTGCCAATGCAACAGTATTTTTCTGTGAAACGAAATCCAGCAATAAATTCTGGTAATTTTTTATTTCTCCAAATTGTTTATTTACTGCTTCATCAGCCAAAAATTCGTGATTGAGTTTGATTGCTTTTTCAAACAAAACAAATAAAGGATTGAACCAAAACACAATTTGCAAAACCTCAACAAAAAGAATATCCAAAGTATGTTTTTGATTTAAATGTGCTTTTTCGTGAGCAATTAATTCTGATGGGATTTTTCCGTTTTTAAAGTCTTTTTCATTAATAAAAATAGCGTTCCAAAAAGAATGTGGCAGAATCGATTCTTTCATCAAAACAACTCTTTCGCCTTTTATAAACTCAATTTTATTCTTCTTCATTTTTCTATAAAAAGAAGAGACATTAATAGCAAATCGAACAAACAAAATCAAAACAATAACACCATAAACAACGCTTAATAAAAACGTTAGAATTCCACTTAATGAGATTTCATTTAGCATTGTTTTATTGGTTACAATCATAATTTCATCCAATTGAACTGCTTTGATTTTCGTTGAGAAAAGCGGTTCAATAGAAAACAATTGCAACGGAATAATCAAACTAAAAATCAAACTCGCAAGAAGATAGACACGATTAAAGCGAAACATTTTTTCGTTTTCCAACAGTAATTTATACACCGCAAAAAACACAATAAGCAGTAAACCTGATTTTAAAAGATATGTTATCATTTTTTATTTTTTTGATATTTCGGAATCGATTATTTACGTTTTTAAGAATGTTTTATTCTCAAGGATTTTGTGGTCTTCTAAACATTGTAGTATCAAACTTCATATCTTGATAACCATAAGATTTTCTTCGTTCTTTTGCTCTTTCTTCACTTTCACTAATTATAGTACTAACCTCAGAACCAGATTCTTGTTTAATGCTTAAAGTTTCATTCTCTTTTAAATCCTGCGTTTTTTTTGAAGCAACTGCTGGCTGAGGCAAAACTTTGGTTTTCTTCTCGTCTATTGACTTAGTAGATTTTTCCTTTACAACCACGTCTTGTTTTTTATCTTTTGAAATAACTGTTTTCTCATCAAAAGAGTTTTTAGTTGTGCTGTTTTTCACTTCGTTTTTCACTTCTTGAGCAACTGTTTTTATACATAACAGCAACATTAAAATCGTGACTAGAGGCACTACAGCAATTTTCTTCAAAAACGCTGTAGTTTTTGATGTTCTTTTTTTCATCATTTTTAATCGTTTTTTTGTTACTAAATAATTCAAATTACTGGCCAAGTAAATCGTTTGGTTCTCGCTTCCTTTTGTTAAAAGTAAATTTTGGTAAAACGGAACATTATTATAAGTTTTCACAATTTCCTGATCGGCAAGAAATTCGTGGTTGAGCTGTATTGCTTTTTTATAAAACAAAAAAATCGGGTTAAACCAAAAAACAACTTTTAAAAGCTCTATAAAAAGAATATCCAAAGTATGCTTTTGATGCACATGAACCAATTCGTGCGTGTACAATTCGGCTTCAATATTTTGGTTTTTATAATCTTCTAAATTGATAAAAATGTAATGCAAAAAGGTATGTGGCAATATTTTTTCTTTTAACAAAACCAATTTTGAATTCTTAAATTCTACATTTGGAGAATTGCCAATTCTGGAATAAATTTTCCAAATGTTTCTTCCAAATCTTACTGCCATCAACAGCGTTACGATTGCATATAGAGTCCATAAAAGAATGAATTTATAATCTACTTTTTCTGCTGTTTGATGAATCGACGTATTTAGTTCATGCTGACTAATAGCAATTTGCCTTGAAAAATCTACAGGAATTTCTTTGATAATTTCAAATGAGATAAACGAAATTGCGACGGAAATCAAAATTGAAAAAAGCAAAAAGAATCTATTAAATTGATGCATTTTTTCTCGTTCTAATATCAAATGATAAAAAGCTAGAAAAACACATAAAGCGACTGCTGATTTTACAATAAAAGCTATCATTTTTTCTTTTTTTGAATTTCTGAATCGATTATTTTTTTAAGATCTTCCAATTCCGAAGCCGACAAATTGGTTTCGGTAGTAAAAAACGAAGCAAATTGTGATGCCGAATTATTAAAGAAATTGCTAATAAGCCCTTTAACGTGTTTCGAGAAATAATCTGTTTTTTTCACCAAAGGATAATATTCTCTAGAATTTCCAAACTCATTATAAGCTACGAATTTCTTGTCGATCATTCGTTTTAAAAGCGTTGCAACAGTAGTTGTCGCGGGTTTTGGTTCTGGATAAGCTTCAAGCAAATCCTTCATGAAAGCTTTTTCAAGATTCCATAAATACTCCATTAACTGTTCTTCTGCGTTTGATAATTGTGTCATTGTTTTATATTTTCGAGTTTTTCCATTTCTGGTAATTCTTTTTTATAAGCCTCCAAATCCCATTTAATATTCAGTTTAGCCGCATATTCCGCGATCGTACCAAGTCCAACCTCCGCACGCCTTTTATCTACATTATCTGGATCTATCATTGGCGATATGTACATTTTACCAGTCTTTTTATTCTTTGCAGCCTGACTGCCATAAATTTGCTTTCTTCCTTCTCTCAAAGCTACCCTATCTTCCAAGTACGCCAAATTTCCTGGATCTGCATTTCCATTTTTAGCCGCTTCTCTCATCATAGGTAAATACTTTTGCTGGTATTCTAAATCAGCATGCTGAATAACCAAAAACAAAGTCTTATTTCCTTGACCACCAACAACATTTTTTCCTAACCAACCTCTTTCATCCAGTATTTTCATAACCTTAATTAGGTTAATACTGTCTTTTACACCCATAATTTTACCAATGCTGTCCATTTTCTTCTTATCAGGATTGGGAGCCTTATAAATATTCATAAATTCGCCACGAATTTCCTGATCATCTGCATAAATCTGTGCAAGTTCTTTTTCTAGCACCTTATCGTAATTTGCTCCAATAATATCCAGTTTCTTTTGTAATTTATTAATTGTCTTTTTCCATTGTTTTTCTGAATGAAGAGATTTCAAATCACCATCAATTTGAATATGTGCAATGTTTTCGTAACCATTATCAATTGCGAGATTCAACCACTTAAATGCTTTTTTGTTTTCTTTTGCCAAAGACGCAGAACAACCCGCATTGTATAAATCACCATAATCTTTCTGTTCTATTTTAAAAGCTTTTTCATAATTGGCAACAGACAACTTATAATTTTGTGCATTGTAGCAAGAATCGGCTTTTTGAACCCATTCTTTATACGTTTGTGCTTGCGCTAAAGTAAAGTTGATTACAATAAAAAAGAAAGCAAGTAATTTTTTCATGGATTTAATAGTTATGGTTTATTGTATTTTTTGTTCTGAGATTAATTCTCCATTTTCGTAGTTTTTGATGCTTTTTAGCTTTCCGTTATCTGAATAGAATTTCCATTCTCCAAAATAAAACCAATGTGTTTCAACCGAATTCATTTCTAATTTTGTTTTTCCTTTCGATTCTAATTTTCCGTTTTCGTAATAGCTTTTTACGACACAAATTCCGTTTTTATATTTTTCTGTTTTGTAGATTTTACCATTAATGTAAGTTTTCCACTTTTTTACAGGAAGATCGTTTTTATAATGCTCATACGATTTATAATTTGTACCATCCTGCGTATAGTCGTCGATCCAAACGCCTTCTTTTTTCCTGTCAATTTTCTGATTGATCGGTTTGCTTTTACAACCAAACAGCATTAATCCGCAAAACAATAGTAAAATAAGGTTTCTCAAATTCATTTGCTCTACAATTATAGATTCGTTTCTACAAATGTAGAGTTAAATTTTAAATATGCAAGAAAAAGAAGTCTTTTTTTAGATACAAAGGTTTAGAGAGACAAAGTGACAAAGGTTTTTCTGCTCTGAACCTCAACAAAAAAGTACTAAAACAAAAAAAATCCGCTCGTTTCTGAACGGATTTATATTTTAAAAATACTGTTGGAAAATTTAAACGCAAAGAACGCAAGGTTTTTATTTAAGGTTACGTTTATAAACGCAAAGTTCGCAAAGCTATATGATTAAGCTTTGCGAACTTTTATAAATCTTATTCAAAAAATCTTAGCGAACTTTGCGTAAACCTTTGCGTTCTTTGCGGTTAAAAAACTACTTAGAAAGCTCCACAAAATATTTATAAAACAACGGAATAGTCTCAATACCTTTCAAGTAATTAAAGATTCCGAAATGTTCATTTGGCGAGTGAATAGCATCGCTATCCAAACCAAATCCCATTAAGATGGTTTTGCTTTTTAATTCTTTTTCAAACAAAGCCACAATCGGAATACTTCCGCCAGAACGAACCGGAATTGCAGGAACTCCAAACGTTTCTGTATACGCTTTATTTGCTGCCTGATAACCAATGCTGTCAATTGGCGTAACATAACCTTGACCACCGTGGTGAGGTGTAACTTTTACTGTAACTCCAGCTGGCGCAATGCTTGTAAAATGTTTCGTGAAAAGTTCTGTAATCTCCTCCCATTCCTGATTTGGAACCAAACGCATCGAGATTTTAGCGAATGCTTTACTCGCAATAACCGTTTTAGCACCTTCGCCAGTATAACCGCCCCAGATTCCGTTTACGTCTAAAGTCGGACGGATTGAGTTTCTTTCGTTCGTTACGTAACCTTTTTCACCATAAACATCAGCAATGTTTAAAGCATTTTTATATTTTTCTAAGCTGAAAGGCGCTTTTGCCATTTCGGCTCTTTCTTCTGCAGATAATTCCTGAACTTTATCGTAGAAACCTGGAATTGTAATATGATTGTTTTCGTCGTGAAGCGAAGCAATCATTTTTGCCAAAATATTAATTGGATTCGCCACAGCTCCACCGTATAAACCTGAATGCAAATCGCGGTTTGGACCTGTAACTTCTACCTCAACATAACTCAAACCTCTTAAACCTGTCGTGATCGATGGCTGTTGGTTTGAGATCATTCCTGTATCTGAAATCAAGATTACGTCGTTTTTCAGTTTTTCTTGATTGCGTTCTACGAACCAAGCCAAACTTGCAGAACCTACTTCTTCTTCACCTTCGATCATGAATTTTACGTTACAAGGCAAAGTATTGCTTTGTACCATTAATTCAAGCGCTTTTACGTGCATGTACATCTGACCTTTGTCGTCACACGCTCCACGCGCGAAGATTGCGCCTTCTGGGTGAATATCTGTAGTTTTAATAACCGGTTCAAAAGGTGGTGAAGTCCATAATTCTAATGGATCTGGCGGTTGTACGTCGTAGTGGCCGTAAACTAAAACCGTTGGAAGATTTGGATCTATAATTTTCTCTCCGTAGATAATTGGGTAACCTGGAGTGTCGCAAGTTTCGACATAATCGCACCCTGCTTTTGATAAACTTTCTTTTACAGCCTCTGCTGTGTCAATAACATCTTGAGAATATGCAGTGTCGGCACTAACCGACGGAATCTTTAATAATTCGATCAATTCATTGATAAACCGATCTTTATGTTGTTGAACGTAGGACTTAATATTTTCCATTTAAATTATTTTTATAGAAACCCAAATGTACAAAAAAGAGAATTAAAAAAAATTTTCAAAAAAGTCTTTGATAATTCAAAAGTATGCCTATCTTTGCACCCACAATTACCGCGGATATGGCGAAATTGGTAGACGTGCCAGACTTAGGATCTGGTGCCGCAAGGCGTGTAGGTTCGAGTCCTATTATCCGCACTTTTAAGAAGCTTCTGAAAATTTTCAGAAGCTTTTTTGTTTTTAGTGCATTTGATTTTCAACTCGATAACAAAATTTTCAAAACCTCGCTATGAAAAAATTCTTACTCCTTTTTTTTATTCTATTTCAATTTATTTCTAATGCTCAAGAAATTAAAATAATTACAGTTAAAGAATATTTTCACAATAATCAAAAACAGTTTATTTTATCATGCGAATTAAAAAACAATTCAAAAAAAGATAAAATAATACTACCAATGCCAATCGAAACAATTGAAGGCAATAATGTAAATTATTATAATTACTTTTTTGAAATTGAAACAAATCCAAAAAATGGAAAAGTACTAGAAGAGGCGCCTCCTGCACAAATGACCCAAACAACTAAATTAACTTTCAAAAACATCATTGTTTGCGAACCAAACTCTGCAATAAAGTTCAACATAGACAGTAAAAATTTTATGGATTCTGATAGATACTTTGATCTCAAAGTTTTAATCAAACAAATATCATTAGTATACAAACCATTTGAAATTAACGAATACGATAAGAAAACAGAAATTAGCCAGGAATTATCAAATGTTACGTTTTATTCAAAAACTATAAAATCGAAGCCATTTAAGATATAATAGCAAATATATTTCAAATATAGCCCGAGGTTTCAACCTCGGAGACAAAGATTGGCGACAATGAATGCGTTTCAATGGTTGAAACCATTTGCTATGTTTTATAATTGAAAGCGTCCCTAGTTTTGTCATTCCGAGGAACGAGAAATCACACGCGTATATCAACAAAGATTGGCGATTTTCTTTGCAGAGTTTCTAGTGTGATTTCTCGTTCCTCGAAATGACAAACTACGCGGTAACTCATCTTTATCAATCCATCTTGACGAAAGGAGCTTTTCAGCATAACCAACAGGTTGTACACTATGAAAAAAATTGCGGAAATCACTCTGGAATTTTTTGTCGGTTTTGCTTTTTATTTCTCCTTTCGTCAAAATGAACTTTTATAGTTTTCTCACTTACTCCACTTCCAAATACGGATCTAAAACCTCTGCTAATTCATTTACCCAATAAAAGAAATTTTCAAGGTTTATTTTTCCCATTGCATCTCTTTCTCTTATTACGCTTAACGTTAATAGATAATTCGTTGTTCGTAATGCTTTCGCCATGTCTTTTGGATCGATGACATCAGTAAAAAAAACTTTTAGTCTAGCTTCAACTTCTTCTGAAAAATGATTTGTACTCATAATTTTAGATTTAAAATATTGCAAAAATCATTAGAAATTTATTTCATTTGAACCCATATATGCGTTCAACTCTATTTTATTTTTTCGTATGCCAAACGGTCGCTCTAAAAACAAAAATCTTTTCCACTTTCACGCAACCAATCTGATATTCAAACATCTAAATACAAAAAGATCGTTATGAAAAAATTGATTTGCTTTTTGATTCTTACTTCAGGAATTCTTGCTTGTTCTTCGGCTGAAGAAAAGGCTTCTAAAAATTATGAATTTACTAAAGAATACACCGTTCAAATAACTGTAGGAGGTTTTATTGGCGTAATTGACCGAACTTTTAAGGTTGGAGAAACTTTTAAAGGAAAAGACAACGGAGAATCCATCGAAATCAGAATAGCCGAACATACTAAACGAAATGAAAATTGTCCAAACAGCTGGTGTTATCAGGAATTATTAAGTGTTCCTAAAGAATATTTGAAGTTGAAAGAATGAAAAACCTCCAGCTAAAGCAGGAGGCAATTCATCCAGTTTTGTCATTTCGAGGAACGAGACCCAAGCGATAGCGAACTGGCGAAGCAAATCTCACGCGAGATTCACGCGCTGTTGCGAAAGTTTCTAGTGTGATTTCTCGTTCCTCGAAATGACAAACTTTGTGGTTATAATACGGGAAAACTTTGCGGAGTTACTTACGAAGATTTCTCCTTTCATCGAAATGACAAAATGTGAGAAAATTAAAATCAGAAACAATTCAGAAATTTCTTTAATTATTTTACATTTTAGTCTTCAAATATTCTTATTTTTAAAACACCAAAAACCTAATTCTCAAAATTTTGCTTGTTTTTAAATCTCAAAAAACATTTAGAACACATGAGAAAATACAGATTATTAGTTATCCTTTTAGCAATTATTGCTATTTTTTATTTTGCGAGAACAGTTCGAAGCTTTACCGTTCAACACGAAACCCGAACTCTTAAATCGGAGCATTTTATTGTTTCCTATAACGGAATTTATAAAAGCGAGGCCGAAAAAGTCAGCAAACATCTGGAGGAAAATTATTCTCGAATAAGAGAAAATCTAAAAGATATAGAACACGACCCGATAAAGGTTTTTGTCTACGGTTCGCAATTCAAGTTTAATGAAGCGACAGGTTTAGCAGAGAATACAAAAGGCACAAGTCGCGGTCCAAACGAATTTCATTTTGTATGGACGAATTGGTTTAATTCTATTTTTCCAGACGATCCGCTAAAAACGGCTCTGCATGAATTTACGCATTGCGTTCAGCTAAACATATTAATATACAAAGCAAAAGATACAATCATCACCCAAGACCGACTGACTTTTGATAAGGAATTTGATAAAAAGTTTAAAGCCGAATATCCGCGCTGGCTTTGGGAATCGATTAGTATTTTTGAAGCAAAAGAAGTAAATAAGTTAAGCGTGAAATACGCCAAAAGCAAAAACCTGACTTTAGAAGATCTTAATCACAGCAATCAGATTTATAATATTGGCTACACGATAATCGAATACATGGCCAAAAAATGGGGAAAAGACATTCTTCCCAAACTGATTGCATCTTTCGGCAACATTGAAAAAACATTGAACGTTACGCAAGAGGAATTTGAAAAAGGCTGGATGGCTTTTTTGGAGGAGAATTATTAGGTTTACAATTTCAAACATCTAGTTTGTCATTCTGAGGAACGAAGAATCTCACGCGGGACTCGACACAGATTAGAAATTCTCTTTACGGAATTTCTAGTGTGATTGCTTCGCCAGTTCGCTATCGCTCGTGTCTTCGTTCCTCAGAATGACAATTACTTTGTGGTAACTAAATTACACTAAAAAAACCTTTGTCAAAGTTTAAAACTTTGACAAAGGTCTCGTATCACTTGGAATTTGGGATTTAAAAAATTGGAATTTATCTACCCAATATCTCAAGGATTTTATCCACATTCACCTCACTATAATCATTGATATAAAAATCACATGGCGGAAGTTGTTCTTTAGTATGCGTACTCAAAACGCCAACGACCTTCATTCCTGCATTTAATCCTGCTGTAATACCCGAAAAAGAATCTTCGAAAACCACACAATCAGAAGGAGAAACTCCAACTCTTTCTGCCGATTTTAGATATACTTCTGGATTTGGTTTGTGAAATTTAACGTCTTCGCTTGACATCATCGAATCCATTTTTTCGCCGAGTTTTAGGAAGTTGGCAATTAAATCCAAGTTTGCACGAGGTGCTGATGTGGCAACTGCCGTTTTAAAACCACGAGATTTTAATTCGTTTAAAAAATCCATATAATGCGGAATCGTTTCGACTTTGTCTTTGTAAATCTCACGAAACATTCCTTCTTTTTCGTCTTCAAGCTTAATCAATTCTTCTCCCGTAATTGGACGTTTGAAGAAATGCGTCATGATATAACTGTTGTGTTTTCCGTACATATGCTCTTCAAACTCTTCCTGAGTGTACGGAATATTATATTTATCGAAAAACTTTTCAAAAGCGATTACATGATGCGGATTTGTGTGTGAAATCACGCCGTCCATATCAAAAATTACACATTGCTGGCTCATAATTTTATTTGTTGTTTTTAACGGTTGCAAGATACTCAATTCCGCAATCCCGATAGCTATCGGGATCGCTAAGATTTTTTTTGAATCTCGCGTGAGATTCCTCGTTCCTCGGAATGACAAACTACACGGAATAACTTTGAACTTGAAACTTTAAACCTGAAACAAAACTATCCGATCCAAATTTTACTTTTTACCAAAGTCATCGTCTGTCTCAAATGCTGATTGCAGGCAATTAGAATAATCAAAACCACTAAACCGTAACCTACAATAGTATAAATTTCCATATCGGCCAATAAAGTCGATTGCTTGGAAATGGTGCTGAAAACCTTTTTCATAGCTAAAACATTTGCATTATCTGCCGAATATCCTTTGGCAATAAAACTTTGTGTTGCGCTTGCAATTGTTTGCTGTGCTTCGGGATTTTCTCCAGTTACAAATTGGCTTAGTTTCAAGAAGTGCTTTTTATTTAAGAAAACCATTGCATTCTGCATAACGCAAAAGCCAATTGTACTTCCCCAGAAACGTCCTGAGACCCCAACAATTCCTGAGGAAACCGCCATATTTGCTGGAACCGATGATGTGGTAAATAAGATGAGCGGAACAAATAAAAACCCAACACCGATTCCTTGCAAAATATAGGGAATGATAATATCGCTCAATGCAATATCTGGCACAAAAAGAAACGTAAACCAGAAATGGAAAATAGCAATAAGCGTAAAACCAATCATAAAAATGATTTTAGTCGAAACAGATTTCATCAAGAAAAAAGCAGCTAGAACAAGTCCGATTACATTTCCTAATCCGTTTATATACTGAACGCCCGCAACACGAGAAGGATCCCAATTCCAGATTGAAAACATTGCCGAATGACATAAACTCAGTGTTGCTCTGCTGATATAGAAAAGGAAAAACAATAAAAATCCTATTCGCAGATTGGCGTATTTTATGACTTCAAAATCGAAACTTGGCCTTTTTACCAGACGTTCTTTAAAGATGAATAATCCGCCTGTAATGAGCGAAATCATCAATATTAAAACCATTTCTGAAGACTGCAACCAATATTTTTTCTCAGCATAAACAAAAAAGTAGGCACCGCAAAGAATCGAAATTAAAACCAAAAAATAACTCATCCAGTCGATTTGATACAACGGAATCTTCTTTGTAATTCGGTGCCCCCTGAAAGTAACTAAGATTAAAAAAACGTTTAAGACCTGTAGTCCGCCCGAAACATACAACATATATTTCCAGTCGTAATGATCAAGAAACCACACGGCGATATTCATGATAAAAGGCGTAGACAACAACAGCGCGCCGTAGTAAAATGAAAACCCAATAATAATGGCATTTTTTGTATTGAACTGCTCAATAAGCAATTGTCTGATCGTAATTACTGGAAGCGCCATCAAGATTCCTTCAGCAATTCTCATCACTAAAAAGACCGAAAAATTGGTAATATAAGCCGATGAAACAATCGTAATCCCGATTAAGGAATAAACTGCCATCAGGTAATTTTTTGCAGGGAAAAAACTCGAAAATCGGCTTTCTATTAAAATGGTTGCCAGCAGAGTTCCATACGTAACGCACATTGCAAACTGCAAATCTTCAGGCTCAATGTCCAGAAAACTTGCCGCATACGTGACGTTTGACGTATAAACTCCCAATAAAATCATAGAATGCAGCAAACAAACGAACAAAATAATAATGATCGCCCATTTTGGAACCCATGATTTAAATATACTTTTATCTTCCATTTTATTTGTGCGCAGCAACAACCGTAATGTTCATTCCTGCTCTTAAAAAATCGGTTTGTTTGTCTTGTTCTTGTAATTGAATTCTAACCGGAATTCTCTGTTCTATTTTTACGAAGTTTCCAGTCGCATTATCTGGAGGAAGCAATGAAAATCTTGCACCACTCGCAGGCGATAACGAAGCAATTGTTCCCACAAAAACTTTGTCATTTATAGCATCTGCTTTAATTTCAACTTCTTGCCCAACAGTTAAATATTGTAATTGCGTTTCTTTAAAATTGGCTGTAATCCATTTTTCTTTACTTACGATAGAAAGCAAAGACTGCCCTTCTTTTACCATTTGTCCGGGCTGTAAAGTTCTTTTTCCAACCCAACCGTCATAAGGCGCTGTGATTATAGTGTACGAAAGAAATAATGCTGCATTATCTGCAACAGCTTGTTTTGAAGCGATATTAGTCTGCGTTGTCGGAACATTCGCCTCAGCAACAGAAGTGCTTAAAGTAGCCGAATGGATTCTATTTTTCATTTCCTGAAAATGTGCTTGCGCCAACTCGTAATCTGCTTTTACTTTTTCTAATTGCTGAGAAGTCGCTGCTTCTTCGCTTACCAAAGCTTTATATCTTTCGTATTCTAATTTTGTTTTCCAAAGATTTGATTTGGCAGCTTCTAATTGCGATTCATTAATTGCCGTTGCACTTGCTGTATTAATGGCGTTTTTTTGAGCCACAACACTATTTTGCTGTGCATTTTGAACATCGGCAAGAGCCACATTCAATTTCGATTTATACTCTCTATTATCAATCACCACCAAAGTATCACCTTTATGTACAAACTGGTTTTCTTCAAAACGAACTTCCTGCACATAACCCGTAATTCTCGACATAATTGGCGTTACGTATTGTTCGACCTGTGCGTCATTGGTTTCTTCGTGATTTCTATTAAACACATAAAACCAAATTCCCAAAATAACCCCGCTTACAACCAGAGTACACGCAATAATTGTTATTAGTATATGAAACGTTTTATTTCTTTTAGTTTCATTTTTTATCTTAACCATCTTTTATCTCTTTATCTTAGTTTTTTTAAGTCTTTTCTCTTGCTTCTTTTTTCTATTAAGTCTAACATTTAACTTCCCGCATTAGGCATAATTCCAGCCGTGTGCATCATTTGGTAATGCTTCAATACAGCATCCAATCGGGTAGAGATTTTATTGTATTTCGCCTGAAGCAAAGCATTATCGGCATCGACCATTTCGGTAATTAAAACCAATTGGTTTAAGTATTTCAGCTTTACAATTCGGTAGTTTTCTTCAGCTAAATCTAAAGCCTTATCAACCACGACAAATTTTTCAAGGATTTCCTGATACTGTGTATGCTCTTTGTATAACTGATCTTGAATTTCATCTTTTAAAATTTCAGTCTGCATTTTCTGCATATCGATTTTAGTACTCGCTTTTGCCAATTTCGTTTTGTTTTTATACAAAGCCGAAAGATCAAAACGTGCCTCGATTCCCACTTGACCTAAAGTGTACAAATACGGATTTGGCGGAAAGAATTTGTAATTTGGATAATAAAAACCATAATTCCCGAAGAAATCTACAGTTGGCAGATAGTTCCCTTTTACCAATTTCAATTCGTTTTTACTAATGTCTAATTCCTGACTTGCCATTCGCATTTCTTCGTTCTGCATTGCTTTATTCAGATAAAAATCATACGGATCTAAACCGTTCATTTCATCCAAACTTGCAGTTGTGTCGATTGCAATTTCTTCGTTTTCCGGAATCTGAATTAAAGTCTTCAGATCGTGAAGCGCTATTTGAATGTTTTTGGAGTTTGTAAGCGCGTTCAACTCACGATCTGAGAGCTGTAATTCGGCACGTATAACCTCATTTTTGGTTACCGTTCCGTGTTTTTGAAGCGATTGCACTTCTTTTAATCGGCTTTTTTCTTCTTTGATGTTTTCCTCAAATATTTTTTGAAGTTCCATCATTTTATAAATCGCCAGATAGTTTGCTACAACTTCCAGTTCAATATCATTTTCTGTTTTTTCCGATTTTATTTTCGCAATTTCGTTTTCCTGATTCGCAATTTTAATCGCGTTATTAATCTTGTTTCCAACGTAAATTGGCATTTTAAAAGTTGAATTTACCTCGTAGATTTCAGGAATTGCTTTCGTAACTTCTTTTCCGTTTAAGAAACCATCTCCTTTAAATTCTGTAATGTTGGTAATTCTGGAGTACATTCCGTTTAGTTGTACATCCGGTAATCTAAGTTCTTTTCTTTCTTTGATGTTTTGCTCAGCGAGCGTAATCTCCAATTGAGATTTAAGGACTTTTTTGTTGTTTTCCTTCGCCAGTTTCATCGCTTCTTGTAAAGAAACCGTATGAACTTCCTGAGCTTGTAAACTATTGAATACTAATACAATTAGTAAAATCAATAAGCTTCTGGGAAAACAATCTTCTTTAGAGTTTGTTTTTTTAAGGAACATGAATATTTGAATATTTTATGCTGCAAAGTTCCTTCATTTTTTCCTTGGCGGAAGATTATAAAAAGTCAATAACATATTCATTTCGGACAAATGTTAAAATTCCATTTTCCGAAAACGTTATATTAAAATATTGAAAAACAATTTGTTACAAAATATATTTGAATTGTTACATTTTACGCAGATTTGAAAGGATTTAGGCAGATAAGCGCAGATTTCTATTTTTTGTTCTCGCGCATTTGGCAGATTGTGAAGATTTTAAAGCATTTAAAAAATCTCTCAAATCTGCGGAATCTGCGAGAGATTTTTTTTTAACGCATGAAACAAAAAGAATCTCCAAAATCAGCTAAAATCTATTAAAATCTGCGTGAAACAAAATTTTACTTTCGTCCTAAAATCTCTTCTCTGTTTAAGTAATCAGAAGGTCTTTGTCCCAAAATCTTAAAAAAAGTGTTACTGAAAGTCGGGACACTATTATACCCAACTTCTAGAGCTACCTCTTTCACCGAAAGTTTTCTTTCTAATAAAAGTTCGATTGCTTTAAGAATTCTTCGAATGGTATAATATTGAATAAAAGACATTTTGAGATCTTTTTGAAATAAACGATACAGAGAGCGTTCGCTAAAACCAAATTCATGCGCCACATCAGCAAAGAGAATCGTTTCTCCAAGATTATTTTCAATATGTCGAAGTATTTTTCCTAGCCGCTTATCTTTGGGCTGAGGAAGTTCTAAAGGTAAATTGGTGTGACATATTTGCGGAAGAATCGCTTTTATGGCTTTTGCAATGACAAAACTCGGACTTCCCTTTTTCAAATCACCGTTCCACTTATTGGTAAACATCATCATTTGAAGCAGTAAATTGTTTACCGGATAAATGCCTTCGCTTTTATAGAAATCATCTTCATCTTTTTCAACCGGAAAATACAAATTTCGCATCATCACATGTTCCGACTTGGGTTCGATACTATGTTCTACTCCCGCGGGAATCCATATAAAATGTCTTGCAGGCAAAAAGTATGATTTCGTTTCAGTTGTCACAAAAACTACGTCGCCTTCTGCGTATAGCATTTGCGCTTTATTGTGCTTGTGTGTTGGAACAAGCAATTCCCCCATTATATTATGATGACAGTAAATGCTTTTTTTATCGGCATCTACTTTATGGAGATAATATTTATCGACTTTGAATGTTTCTTGTTCCATAATATAAAGATAGGAAAGAAATAAATTCCAAATTTTATTTATCACACAGTTTGTCATTCCGAGGAACGAGGAATCTCACTAGAAATTCCGCAACGTAATTCTCCAATCTGTGTCGAACCCCGCGTGAGATTCCTCGTTCCTCGGAATGACAAAACAAACCGAGTAAACTTTGCGTAAATCTTTGCGCTCTTTGCGGTTAAATTTCATATACGTATAAAAACAAAAAAGCTTCTCTTAATGAGAAGCTTTTTTCAAACTTAGGCGGTCTGGACGGGACTCGAACCCGCGACCCCATGCGTGACAGGCATGTATTCTAACCAACTGAACTACCAAACCCTGCGTTATTGTGGGTGCAAAAATACAACAGAATTTCATTTCTGCAAGCGTTTTTTCAAATAAAATTTGAGAAATTTTTAATTGACTAAATTCCAATATTTTAAAAATTGACTTTGAAATCAAAAAAGAAGAAGTTTCTTTCTTTTTCTTAAACGAGAAGTTTTTTTTACATAGAAATATTTATCATTCTGCTAAACATACCCCGTGGTTTCAACCACGGGATACGTATTTATATACATTGTGTTCCCATGGTTGAAACCACGCGCTATGTTTTAATATATAAATAGAAAATCTTTGTAGAGTTACTCGCGGAGATTTCTCCTTCGTCGAAATGACAAACTGTTACATTAGTTGGGATTAAGCAAAAAATCGCAAAGATTTCTCAATTATAAGCTTTGCGAACTTTGCATTCTTTAGAAAATATCTTTGTGAACTTTGCGTAAACCTTTGCGCTCTTTGCGTTAAAATTTTCATCGTCTTTAAACAAAAACAAAAGTGTTATAAATCAAAAAAGCCATCCACAAAAGTGGAAAGCTTTTCATTGGTCTAACTACTAAACCAGCTACGAGTTACAAAGTCGTAGCAAAACAACACAACTAATCTTAGATACCGTTTTTGGGCAAAAAAGCCTTTCTATAAAGAAAGGCTTTTCCCAATATTGCGGTCTGGACGGGACTCGAACCCGCGACCCCATGCGTGACAGGCATGTATTCTAACCAACTGAACTACCAAACCTCTGCGTTATTGCGGTTGCAAAGATATAACAGAATTTCGTTTCTGCAAGTGTTTTTGTAAAAAAAATGAAATAAATTTTCAAATACTTATCCAAAGTTTTGTTTTTCAACCAAATATGTAGTCAATATTTTTTCAAAATTATCGCCCACATTTACCGAAACGTACTTAATTTGGTTCTTCGCACAGGTTAAAGCCAAGTTTTTAAAGTAAGCTTCTACCCTTTTTTCATATTCTTCTTTTACATTGTCAGCAAAAATCGAAACTTCTTCACCCGATTCTAAGTCAATGAATTTTCTTGGTGCATTATCAAAATCGAACTTTAATTCAGTTTGATTATCAACCACATGAAACAAAACCACTTTATGTTTATTATGCTTCAAATGCTGTAATGCGTTGAATAATTTCTCGTTATCTTGCGTCTGGAACATATCTGTAAACAAAATAATCATCGAACGACGGTGCATTTTCTCTGCAATTTGGTGCAAATAGGTAATCGTATCTGTGGTTTTCTTTGCTTTTGGCTGTTCTAACAATTGTTCCAATTTATTCAAAAGCATTCTATGATGGCGATCACTTCCTTTTTCTGGAGCATAATATTCGTAATGATCCGAGAAAACACTTAAACCAACGGCATCGCGCTGTTTCTTTAGAATATTCATCAAAACTGCCGAAGCCAAAACTGCAAAACCAATCTTCTTTTCATAAAAAGGCTGATTCGATTTCAGTTCTGGATAATGCATTGACGACGAATTATCGATAATCAAATGGCAGCGCAAATTCGTTTCTTCCTCAAAACGTTTCGTGTACAAACGATCGGTTTTGGCAAATAATTTCCAGTCGATATGTTTAGTGCTTTCGCCTGCATTATAAACTTTATGTTCGGCAAATTCGGCCGAAAATCCATGAAACGGACTCTTGTGCATTCCAGATATAAAGCCTTCCACAACCTGATTTGCCAGCATTTCTAGATGCTGAAAACTCGAGACTTTCTCTATTTCCGATTCAATTTTCATTCGGTTTCTTTTTTAATATTTTGTGCTTTAAAAAGCAAATCTGTCGCCTGAAACAATTTACGCTTCAAGATCGGACTAAAATTAGGGTTTTCTTTTAAGAATCGCTGCACTTCATCAAAAGCATATTTCGACGAATACTTCCCAACGGTATTATCGAGCCAATCTTTCGGAAAGAAAATATCTCCCGTGCGCTGGATTTCATCTACCAAATCTAATGAAAATCTAATATACTTTTGCGCACTTTCCTGACGAAGCGGATGATTTACATTAGACAGAGCCACAGAAACCCAAGATTCTTTTTCACGATTCGCATCATCTTTTAATGATTCTATAAAAGCATTTCGAACTGATTCGTCTTTAGATAAAGATGGAAGCAAAAATTCAAATCGCTTCTTTTTGTCTGGATTTGAAATTGAATTTATAGTTGTTTCCAAAATTTCATCAGCTTTTTGATGTTTGAAAATCGCCAAATTCATTGCCATATTCGTGTAATCGTCTTCATTTAATTTCAAACCTGCAATTGAGATTTCTCTATTCCAAACCTTGTACAAACTTGCTTTTCCTGACTCAGAATAAGCAACTGAAGTAAATAAGCCAAACAATGTCTTTTTGATATTCGAAGATAAATTAGCCTGTAAACGTTCGTACAAAATACCTACAAGCTGCTTTTGAACTTTATTTTGCTGTTTTTCGGTGAAAAATCTCCAATAAATTGTGTTCAAATTATTAGAAACAATTCGCAAAACCAATTCATTTTCTTCTGTTTGAATTCCCTTTAAAAAACATTCATAAGCTTGATTTAGAGAAACGTTTCCAACTAAAGTATTTTCATAAAGATTGCTGTACGCCGAAGCTCTTGCAACCTCATCTTTTAGGGCTGCAATATAATTTAAATTATTTCCGTCAAGCGGAAAAACACCGTATCCAAAACCATTATAATTGTAAATGATCGCGAGCGGTTTTTCAAGTCCGATAGCTTCTTTTAGAATCAAACTTTTATCTGTGATATTTGCCGTCAGTACTTTTATATCATTTGAATAAATTAAACCAATCTGAAAAACCTGAGGCCAAACATTCCCTGATTTATCTTCAGCTTGCTGTGTAATTTCAAGCTTCTTAATTTTGTTTTGCGCATCGTATTCTAGTTTATCTGAAAAAATTGCTCTTCCAGATTTGTTTACCCAAACTTCGCTCCATTTCTTCATATCCAAAGGCGTTTCTGCATCTAGAATTTCTACAAGATTATTCCAGTCGGCATTGTCGTTGGCATATTTCTGAATGTATTTTTGAATTCCTTTCTGGAAAGCTTCTTTTCCCATCGAAGCTTCTAACTGACGCATCATAATCGGCGCTTTATTATAAATCATCGCACCATAAAGCGAACCTGCATCTTTTAAATTAGCCAAATGCTGTCTTATTGGATGCGTTCCCAGAGATCGATCTTCCGCGTAAGCGCTAGCATAATGCGCCGTGAAAAACTGCAGATTATGATTGACTTTCGGGAAAATCGGATTCATGATTTTATCTGCCATGAAGTTGGCGAAAACCTCTTTCATCCAAACGTCGTCGAACCATTTCATTGTTACCAAATCGCCAAACCACATGTGTGAAGTTTCGTGTGCAATCAATTTTGCCCGATTTAATTTCTCGCTATCCGTTGCGCTATTGTCCAAAAACAAAGTCGATTCTCTGTACTGAATTGCGCCAACATGTTCCATTCCGCCATACTGAAAAACGGGAATTGAAGCAAAATCCAGTTTTTGAAACGGAAATTTATAATTGGTATATTTTTCTAAAAAGTCTAAAGATTGCTGATGTAAATTGAAAATTGTATCGACACTTGCTTTTATTTTATCAGCGCCATTTTCACGATAAAGCATTGTCATTTCCATATTTCCTGGCTTTTGCGTCACTTCGTTGAATTTTCCCGCTACAAACGAAAACAAATAGGTGCTCATTTTGTCCGATTCTCCGAAAGTGTACAACGTAAAATCTCCTTTTTCAATTTTCTCTTTCACATTGGCTCCAGCCAAAACTTTCCAATCTTTTGGAACAGAAAGACTCAGTTTATAAGTTGCTTTTAAATCAGGCTGGTCGAAACACGGAAATAAAGTACTCGCACGATCTGGAACTAATAAAGTGTATAGAAAATCATCATTTCTATTTAAAGATAAATTTCCTGCGATAAACGAAATCTTAATTGTATTTTTCCCTGAAATCAAATTTCCAATAGGAATTACAATATGCCCTTTTTCGTGAACAATTGCAATCATTTTCCCGTTTGCTTCAACTGTTTTAATATTTTGAGATTTCTCTTTAAAATCCAAATACAAAGGCTCGCTCACATCTGACAAAGTCGCTTCTAAAGCCAATTTTGAAACAATATCTTCACTTTTCTGCTGCGGAATTTCAAATGAAAGTTCGTAAGTGATATTGGAAATTTGATGCTTTCTAAATTGAGCCAATTGCTCTGAAACACCATTTTCTAAAACAAGATTTCCTTTTGTTTTTGATTGGGAAAATCCAATCATAATTGTCATAAAAAAAGCAAAAAGGCTGTAGAAAATTTTCATTTTTAAGGGATATAAGATTTGCTAAAATTAGCAAAAGCATTGATTTTTTACAAACAATTACTGCAACAATATTGCATTTAAAAATAAGATTTCTATATTTGCAACACTATTGCATTAAATAACATAAAAACTCATCTAGAAGTTAATCTTCACGAATGAAAAAGAAACTTAAATTTATAAATCTCTTGATGCCTTTGATCGTATTGTTCGCAATACTTTTTCCGGCTGTCCATTCTTATGAGCATATTTTGGACACGCATTCGCAGAAAGAGAAAATAGAATTTTCAGTTTCAGAAAAACCACAATTTAAGGCAAAACTGCATTCGTTTCATAAATGTTCGATTTGCGATTTTAAATTCAGCGCGGTTGGTACGTTTGAATTTAGTGTTTTTCAGTTTTTCAAGAATAATCCTGTTGTAAAACACCTTACTTTTTACAACAAACCGCATTTTGCATTTTTTAAAGGCTCCTTATTTTCCCTTCGAGCCCCGCCTTTTACATTTTAGTATTTTTTTGTGCACCCGATTTGCTTTCGCAGTTCGGCTATTGAGCTGTTTTTAATGATTTATAATCTTAAAAACTTCCAATAGTTATTTCATTCATTTTAAGCAGTTAATATATCATATTGATAATTTTTATCTGCTTTTTACGCACAAGAAAACCTCACTTTTTATCGATTAACACATTCAAACTAAATCCTAATTCAGGTTTTAGTTACCGCTGTGCCTTTTAAACATTTGTTTGTTCTCGCAAAGTCGCGAAGACGCAAAGTTTAAAGCAATTTTCTTTGCGTCTTCGCGACTTTGCGAGAGCTAAATCAAAGAAAACCTTAAAGAAAAAATCTTAACCTAATGTCTTTAGCCATAAAAGCTTAAAGCATTTACAACCTCTTTTGTAACCCAAATACCCTTTATAAAATGATCAAAATCAAATCAGAAAAAATGAAAACAACAAAACTCATTCTGGCTTCGCTTTTTGCCGCAATTGCTTTTACAAGCTGTAGCAACGACGATTCAGAACCAGCCATTCCGTCGATTGACAAAATCGAACTAGGTCTTAACAACAGCGAAACAGCAACTATTGGTGCAGATTTCCATTTTAACGCTGAAGTTACTGCTGCAGACAAAATCAAAAATGTACAAGTGAAAATTGTGCAAAAAAGCACTGAAACGTATTCTAAAACTTGGTCTCACGAAATTACTTGGACGCAATATGCGGACTCAAAAAACGCAACAGTTCACAAGCATTTTGACATTCCTGAAGATGCTGCAGAAGGGAAATATGATTTCATCATTATCGTAAACGATCAAAATGGAAGTAAACTAGAAGTGACAAGAAACCTAACGATTGTAAATTAAAAAATATGAAAAGTTTAAAATTCTTATTAGGCATTTTTGCTCTTGCCTTTATTTCTTCCTGCTCAAGCGATAACGCAGAAATCGACACTGAATATCCTGCAATTGACATTTCAGCAACAGATGCTTTTCCTATTCAATGCAGCACAATCGAACGCGGAAAGACCTTCACTTTCAAAGCAACTTTCAATGACAATGTCGAATTGGGTTCTTATAGCTTAGATATTCATCACAATTTTGATCATCATACACACAGTACAGAAGTAACAACTTGCGAAACTGATGCTGTGAAAACTCCAGTAAAACCAATGCTTTTCATAAACAATTACACTATTCCAAATGGTGTAAAAAGTTACGAAGCAACGGCGCAAATCTCAATTCCTGCAGATGTTGATCCTGGAGATTATCATTTTATGATTCGCTTGACAGACAAGGAAGGCTGGCAGACGCTGAAAGGATTAAGTATTAAAATTTTATAAGATCAGATTAATGAAGAATGCCCTGTCCATGTATTGGAAATATTGTTTTTTACTTATCAGTTTATCGATTTCAACCGAAGCTTTTTCGCAAAATCAGTCTTCCGAAAAGAAACCAGAAATCAAAGAGCTTGACGAGGTTTTAATTAACGGAAATTCTATCGGAAAAAGGAAAAAAGAAGAATCGCTGAATGTTGAAACCGTCAGTAGCAGCTTTATTCAGCGTAATCTTGGCGGAAGTTTGATGCAGTCTTTACAGAAATTGCCTGGCGTTAAAACTATTTCGATTGGTTCTGGAGGTTCAAAACCGCTTATTCGAGGTCTGAGTTTTAATCAGGTAATTGTGGTTGAAAACGGTTTGAAACATGAAGGCCAACAATGGGGCGCCGATCATGGTTTGGAAATCGATCAATATGCGGTAAACCGAGTAGAAATTATAAAAGGACCTTCTTCATTTATCTATGGATCTGATGCTGTGGGCGGTGCGGTGAATATTAAACCTTTGCCTCTTCCATTACAAAACACTTTTGGCGGAAGCGTAGATCTTACTGGAAAAAGCAACAATGCGTTATTTGGAAGTTCTATTAATTTATTCGGAAGAAACAAAAACTGGTTTTTCGATTCGCGTTTAACCACAATGGATTACGGAGATTATCGCGTTCCAACCGATGTGGTTCATGTGTATAGTTACGCTGTTCCGTTGTACAAAAATCATTTGCGAAATACGGCTGGGCGAGAACTTGATTTCCATTTGAGTACAGGTTATTCTGGAGAACATTTTAAATCGGTTTTCTATTTCAGTAATGTGCATACCAAAAGCGGATTTTTCGCGAATGCGCACGGACTCGAACCTCGAAATGTAGATCTGGAATTACACGACAAATCGAACCGAGATATTTTGATGCCGTATCAGCAAGTCAATCATTTGAAAGTTAGCAATACGACTTCTTTTCAATTGGGAAATCATGCCTTTGAGACGCAGATTGGTTTTCAAAACAACTTTAGAAGAGAATATAGCCATTATGTCAATCACGGCTATATGCCACCAATTTATCCTGAAGACATGTATGCTCCAAAAGATTTGGAACGCCAATATGATAAAGATGTTTGGTCTTTTTCTGCGAAAGATGAATTCCGATTGAATCGCCATCAGATTACTGTCGGAACCAATATTGTTGGACAAGAAAATGCTATTGGCGGATGGAGTTTTTTGATTCCGGCTTTCACGCAATTTAATGCAGGTTTGTTTGCTTATGACAAAATGGAACTGAACGAAAAATGGTTTCTGCACGGCGCCGTTCGTTACGATTATGGAAAAATCAAAATGAAATCGTATTACGATTGGTTTCAAAGTGAGATTTCAGAAAACAATCAAACTGAATTGGAATATTTACAGCGTTCTGAAGATTTGACTAAAACGTTCAACAGTTTTACATGGTCGGTTGGGGTAAATTATAATCCTGGAAATTTGACTTTGAAAGCTAATTTGGGTTCGAGTTTTAGAATGCCGATTGCGAAAGAATTGGCGTCAAACGGCGTAAATTATCATTATTTCCGATTTGAAAAAGGAAATCCGAATTTGAATGCTGAGCGTTCATATCAATTGGATTTAGGAATGGAATGGAATCAGCAAAACTGGTCTTTTCAGCTGACTCCGTTTGTGAACTATTTTCCGAATTTCATTTATTTGAATCCGACTTCGGCTCACGATATTTATTATGGAGCAGGAAATCAAGTTTTTGAATATGAACAAAGTAAAGTCTTTCGGTATGGCGCCGAATTGCAAACACGTTATTATTTCCTGAAATCTTTAAGTGCAGAAATCGCAGCAGAATATCTTTATTCAGAACAAAAATCGGGCAGTAAAAAAGGCTATACGCTTCCGTTTTCTCCGCCGCCTTCTATTTTGTTCGGATTGAATTATGAACCTCAAATTCATTTTTTAAAAGAACCTTATTTCGCTGTTGATTATCGTTTTACAGCAGAACAAAATAATATTGTTCCGCCTGAGAAAAAAACGGCTGAAAGTCATGTGTTTAATGTGGCTTTAGGCTCAAAAATAAAAATAGGAAAACAGGATATCAGCATCAATATTCAGATTCAGAATTTATTCAATACAAGATATTTAAATCACACCAGCTTTTACCGACTTATCGAGCTTCCTGAAGCGGGAAGAAATATTATTGTTTCTATGAAAATTCCGTTTTCGTTTTCGCGATAAGCAAACCATTCAAAAATCAATTATTTACAAATTTTAAATCCTTTATTACAATGAAAAACAAGTTTTACAAACTACTATTTTTATTTGCTTTATCGCTTTTTGCATTTTCGTGCAGCAACGACGATGATAACCACGACGATCACGATCACGAGCATGATTCTGAAGAACATACATTTGTTCGAATTTTACTTTCTGACGAAAAAACAACAGAAATAACGCTTTTTGATCCGTCAGAAGATAAAATCAGTTCTTTTACGGCAAAATTTGCGAAATCGTCTTTGTACACTACTGAATCGGGACGTTTTGCTGGAATTGTACACCGAGACAATAATTTCGTAGAAACTTTCGACAGCGGACTAGAAATGCATGGCGATCATGTTGATGTTGATGATGTTGCAAAATTTGGAGTTTTGGCAACAAGCGCATTAAAACCAACACATTTTAAAAGTAAAATTGGAGAAATCCTGACTTTCAATGACGGAGACGGAACACTTTCTGTTGGTAAAGAAACAGATGTAAATACAGCTGGAGCAACATTCAAAACTATAAATGCAGGTTTATTGGCACATCACGGTGCAATGGCAACTTTTGCGAACGGAACTTATGCCATTACAGAAAAAGATAATTCAGTAACAGGAACGCTTCCTGAAAAAGTAAAAATCATTGACAACACTGGAAAAACGCTTTTTGATGCTAAAATTCAAACAAAAGGAATTCACGGAAATGCGTCAGATGGTGTTTATGCTGTTTTTGGTTCTTCTAGCGGAATTTTAGTTGTAGAAAGTAACGGAGACCAAAAACTAATCGCTCATCCAGAAGATTTTGGAACGGCTTGGTTTGGAAGTATTTTAGAAACGGCTTCTGCTGGAAAATTCATTGGTTATACTGCTGCAAAAGGTGCTTATTTAATTGATGTTGTAAATAGCACAGTGAAACCAATTATTCAAAATACAACGATTATGCAATGCAAAGTAAGTTACGATCATACAAAACTGGCTGTTTTATTGCATTCAGGAGATTTTAAACTTTATGATATCAGCAGTTTGCAAGTTTCAAAAGAAGTTAAAGCAACTTCAGAAACAGCTACAGATGCAACATTAAAACCTCAAATGGCGGTTACAGATCGTTTTGCTTACGTCACTTCGCCAACAACTGGAGAATTATTGCAAGTAAACCTTTCTACATTAGCAATCAAAAAGACTAAGGTTTCTAGCACACCTTATATGATTACGATTTTAGGTTATGAAAACAGTGAAACTCATAGTCACTAATTGATTATTTAAAAAAACGAAAAAGGTTTGACAATCGTCAAACCTTTTCCTTTACTAATTCAAAGCTATCCAAAATAAGAATTATTCAGTTTGTTGAAAATCAAAGCTTAAATCTCCTGCGTTGTAATTTGCCGAAACATTTGTTGGGAAAATTTGTGCAGTTCCAGAAACCCATCTGTATTCGTTGAATGTGATGTTTCCAGCAACAATTGGATACGTAACGTTCGAATTGTCGGCTTTGTTCTTTTTATACCAATCGTTAGAATTCATGGTAATCATGTATTTTTTGTCTTTTTCTAAAGCCAATTCGCTGATTTCTTTAGAAACTTGTACGTCTGCCGTTTCAACATTTAAAGTCTCAGAACGCAAAACAGTTTTTGCTGTAAAGTCCCAAATCGTTACCCGCACAGACGGGTTCGTCGACGGGAGCTTGAGCGTAATGGCTTTGATTTTTCCTTTGACAGTTGGCGTAAATACCAATCCGAATTCATAATCTCCAGAATTAATGAAGTTCGATACTGTACTAAAACCTGTTGCAGTATAATAAGCATCAAGCGGATTCTCTTTTTCAAATTTTGGTGTATTGTCATTGTCGTCGCCACTACAAGAAATGGCCAAAGCGGCAGTTAGTAAAATGGTAAAAATGGTTTTGAATGCTCTCATAATAATCTAGTCTTAAAAAAATGGTTAAATGGTTCTTATTTAATTCAATAACATTATTTTTGTAAAACTCAAAAGTTCGTTTTTTCAGTTTCCTAATGATTTACAGGACAAATTTGAATCAATAAAACCATTGGAAAAACCACCAATAGACGAACAGCATTTTAAATAGACAGACAACATAAATCTAGGTTCGAATAATGAAAAAATACAGCTGTATTATTGTTGATGATGACGAAATTGATAGGTTAACTGTATTGTCATTTGCCAAAAAGTTTCCTGTTCTGGATATTTTGGGTGTTTTTGAATCTGCCGAAGAAGCGCTTCCATTTATAGAAAAAGAAAAAATAGAAATCTTGTTTTTAGATATTGATATGCCTAGCTTAAGCGGAATTGAATTTAGAAAACAAGCGCTCGAAGTTCCTGTTTGCGTTTTTATAACGGCTCATCCTGAACATGCTGTAGAAAGTTTCCAGATCGAAACTCTTGATTTTATTGTAAAACCTTTAAAACTAGATCGCTTTACTCAAACCATAAATCGTATTGAGGAATTTATGGAAATCAAACTGAAAGCTTCTCTCTTTGAAGCGAGTATTGGTGGCGATACTATTTATATTAAAGAAGGACATGAGCAAACCAAAGTAAAACTTCACGAAATTTTATATCTCGAAGCGCTAAAAGATTATACTTTGGTAGTTACAGACCGAAAGAGGCATTGCGTGCTTTCGAGTATTGGAAATTTACTGAAAGAAGATCATTTTCAGTCTTTTGTCCGAATTCATAGAAGTTATGCCGTGCAGAAACAATATGTTCAAAAAATAAATTCGAATGAAATTGTTTTGAATAATAATGCCATTATCCCAATTGGAAGAAGTTATAAGGAAAACTTAAATCTAATGGCATGAAAAACTTAAAGTTCCTGCTTTTATTTTTTATAAGTTTTAATGCTTTTGCTCAGCGGGAACCTAATTTGGCACGTTATAAAACTATTGACGAAAAACTTAAAGTATGGCTGAAATACTCCACATCGCTTTTAGATGCCGAAGATTATTCGAGACTTATCCCTACCGCAGATAAAGGAATATTGCTTTCTAAAAATAACAATGCTTATTTAAGCCGTTTTTATCTTCAGAAAGGCCTTGCTTACGAATTCACTAACAATCAATATCAAAAAGCATTAATAAATTATGAGCAGGCTTGGAAATATGCTCATAAAGTCAAGCATCTAAAAAATGAAACGACTATTTTGATGCGTCTTAATTACGTTTATTATTCGGTTCAGGATACCGTAAAAAGTAAATCTTTGGCAACTTATATTGAACAAGTTTTAGATACTACAAAAAGCAATTATACCAAAGCCATTTTAAACGGAAGTTTAGCCGAATATTATCAGAATAATGCGCAATATGAAACTTTTATTGGTTATCAGTTAAAAGCGATTTCATACAAAAAACTGCTTAAAAAAGACAAAGTCAACGAAGAGAATATTGGAATATCTTATCTTCAAATTGGGAGTGCTTACACTAAAATGAAGCAGTATAATAAGGCGATAGAATATTTGAATGAAGCAAAGCCGTATGTAAAAAATTCTCCCTATGTAAGTGCTTTTTTATGCAATTATTACTTGCAGAGTTTTGTTCCTTTAAAAAACATTGACAGTATTACAAAGTATTACAAACTCATACACATTTACCCTTCTAAAAAAGATTCTCTATTTCTTAATTTAAGCTTTGCAAACCGCAGTATGTCTGAATATTATGCAAACGAACGCAAGCCTGACATCGCTTATTTTTATGCAGAAAAAGCCATTCGATTTGGGCAAAAATCCAATGACGGAGATATGATAATGGAGGCTAATACAATAATGGGAAGGGTTTTATATGAAAAAGGAGAATACAAAAAAGCGATCGAAACACTGAAAAAAGCTTCAAAAAATGCACTGCATTATGATAAAGAATCTTTTGTCATGATCAATAAAAAACTATCTCAAAGTTATGCCGCGCTCGGACAATGGAAAGAAGCTTATTATTATAACGAAATCTACAGTAAAAACAATGATGAAATGATGGCACAGTCTGCTAAACAAAGCATTGCAACTGCTGAAGCTCGCTATCAAAATCAGACCAAACAGCAAAAAATCAAGAATCTTTCGACAGAAAATGATATTAAAAACATTCAAATTAAAGAAGTAAAACAACAGCGTATATTTCTAATTTCGGGAATTGCTTTGGTTTGTATAATTGGGTTATTGTTAATGAAACAAAGTCAAAATCGAAAAAAAACCAATTTGAAACTTCAGGCTTTAAATCAGGAATTGGACGAAGCTAATAAGATTAAAACCAGATTCTTTAGTATTCTAAATCATGATTTACGAAGCCCGATTTCGAATCTGATTCATTTTCTTCATCTTCAAAAAGAAAATCCTGAATTGATTGATGAAGAAACAGCATCGAGAATGCAGCATAAAATTACAACTGGAGCCGAAAATTTATTGTCATCGATGGAAGATATTCTACTTTGGAGTAAAGGACAAATGGAAAATTTCAAACCTCAGCCTAAAAAAACTACTGTTAACGATCTATTCGATGAAACCGAAAAACATTTTTCGAATATAGAAAACATTGAAATCTTGTTTGAAAACCCTGAAAACATAATTTTAGAAACCGACGAAAATTACCTAAAAACCATTATCCGAAATCTTACAGGAAACGCCATAAAAGCTTTAGACAAAACTCCGAATGCAAAAATTGTTTGGAAAGCTTGGAACGAAAATCAAAAAAACTATCTTTCTATTACAGATAATGGTCCAGGCGGAACTCAAGAAAAATTCAAGGCTTTGTACAACGATTCAGAAGTAATTGGAATCAAATCGGGTTTAGGATTGCACTTAATTCGGGACTTGGCTGCAGCCATAAATTGCAAAATCGAAGTTTGCTCGAAGCCAAATGCAGGAGCAACTTTTACCATTATTTTTAACGCATAAAGTTATTTTTTTAACACATAGAAACATAGAATTTTCTGAGTGTTAAAAGGCGTTTCACTTATTTAAATTCACAAGCTATTTGTCGAAACTAGTTCTCTTTAATCTTCTTATAAGTTAAAAACAAAATCTATGTTTCTATGTGTTAGAAAAAACTCACTTCAATCCAATAAAAAAGATCCAACTTTCGTCGGACCTTTTTTATATTAATCGTAATCTGAGATTACAATAAAGCGTCTAAACTATCTGCGTAGGCTTGTTTCGGAGCTACTCCTACTTGTTTTCCTACTACTTCACCATTTTGAAACACCAAAACGGTTGGTATGTTACGCACACCATATTTTGCAGCGAATTCTTGGTTAGCATCTACATCTACTTTACCAACAACTACTTTACCAGCGTACTCTTCGCTTAATTGGTCAATGATTGGACCAACCATTCTACAAGGACCACACCATGCTGCCCAAAAATCTACCATTACTGGTTTATCTGATTTTAAAACTACTTCATCAAAAGTAGCATCTGTTATTGCTAATGCCATAATATATTAAGATTAAAATTAGGTCTGAAATATTAACTTTCAAACTACAGTACAAATTTAAAAATTTAAAATAAATCAAACACCATTACTAAATTAGTTTTCATTATAAATGTATTGTCATTAATTATGAACTGCATAAAACTAAATTTACAATTTATTTACCTGAAAATCAAACTAATAAAAAGTTAAAGTTTTTTGTAGTATCTTTAATACATCCTAAAATTTGATTAACATGAAAGAAACTTTACTTAAAATAAAATCCTTTCTGCAATCTCATTCTTTTAAAAAGTATGCCAAACGATTTGGCTATTTTGTACTTGGTTTAATCGTAATTCTTTTACTTGCTTGTGGAGGTTTGTCAATTTATTTCAATCGGCATAAGACTGAAATAATTGCAAAAGTTAATACCAAAATCAACGAAAATATAAATGGTAAATTTCATATTACCGATTTCCATTATAAGTTTCTAACGGGTTTTCCTTACTTCACATTGGCTTTAAATGATGTCGAAATAAAAGACAATAAATGGCCAACTCACAAACATACTCTACTGAGAGCGAAAGAAATCGAAGCTCGATTAAATATTTGGAGCTTATTGCATCATGAAATCAACATTCATAAGATCTTGATCAATGACGCTGATATTTACATTTACAAAGCCGAAGATGGTTATTCTAATGCTAATATTTTTAAGCCAAAAAAGAAAAAACCTAAAACCGATAAAGAAAAACCTGAAACTACAATTGATCAGGTTAGCTTGAGCGAAGTTCATGTAATTATCGACAATCATTTAGGGCATAAATTATTTGATTTTGATGTGGCGAGTTTGGAGTCTAAAGTAAATTATGATGACAACAGCTGGCAGACTAATCTGTATTTGAAAACAAAAATCAACAGTCTGGCTTTCAATACTGTTCACGGAAGTTTTGCCAAAGAAAAAGTACTAGAAGGCAATTTTGATATTTCATATGCTGAAGCCACTCAAAAAATAGATATCAAAACACAGAAACTCAAAATTGGATCTGATGCTTTTGATATTGTGGCTTTCTTTAATATTGGGAAAAACAACTCGCTGTTCGGAATCAATATTGGAACCGATATTTTATGGGCTAATGCTTCTAATTTATTGTCTGGAAATATTAGTTCGAAGCTGAATAAATTCGATATAAAAAAAACAATTAAAGTAAACTGCGACATCAAAGGCGATTTGAATGTAGAAGGCGATCCGAAAATTGTTGTTCAAGCAGACGTTAGAGACAACGAATTGAGCATTCCGGATGGTTTGTTTACCAATTGTTCTTTCAAAGGAATTTTCACCAACACTTTTAAACCCGAAAAGGAACCCAGCGATCCGAATTCAGCTATTATTTTGACCAATTTTAAAGCTGAATATGAAAGTATTCCATTAAAAATTGCGCAAGCAGTTATCAATGATTTAGAAAAACCAATTGCAACTGGAGTTGTAAATTCTGATTTTGATATTTCAAAATTGAACGGAATGACGAACGAAAAAATCCTTCATTTTGAAAGCGGTCATGCCAAAGCCAATTTGAAATTTCAGTTTGATATTGTCGATCTGTACATCAATAAACCCAAATTTACCGGCGATGTAGATATTGCTGATGCCACATTTGATTATCTTCCGAAAAACATTCACGCCGAAAAAACGGCAGTGCAATTATCCTTTACGCAAGAGGCACTTTATATTAAAAAAATTGCCTACAAACACAAAAAGAACATTATTCGCATTGACGGAAAAATCGATAATTTCTTAAATCTCTATTACGATGCGCCCGAAAAAATGGTCGTAAATTGGAATATTTACTGCCCAAATATTGATGTGAAACAGTTTTTAGGCGTTTTAAAAAATTCTCCAAAAAAGAAAGTAGCAGAGAAAAAACCAGTTAAAAACAATGTGAATTTTACAAATCAATTAAGATCGGTTATCGAAAAATGTACAGCTGTAATTAATCTAAAGGCCGATAAAATCACATATGGCGCGCTTACTGCAACCAATACGCAAGCTACGTTACAAATGCTCAATTCTAAAGTTCTGCTCAAAAACGGAAAACTACAAACCTCTGGCGGAAGTATTAATTTTAGCGGTTCTGTCCAGCCAAGCGGAAACCATTATGTTTTTACCTCAAACGCGCAGGTAAACCGAGTTGATATTGCGAGTTTTTTAAGGTCTTTCAACAATTTCGGAATCAAATCTTTTAGTCCAAAAAACATTCGTGGCCGATTAACCAGCAATGCCAATGTTGCAGGTTTAATGAGCAGCACAGGCGATTTGATTATGAATTCTATGAAAGGAAAACTCGATTTTAATGTCAACCAAGGCGCCTTAATCAATTTTGAACCAATTATGAAAGTGGGCAAATTTGCGTTTCCGTTTCGCGATGTAGAAAATATTACTTTCAGCGATTTATCGGGTTCGCTTAATCTTCGTGGCGAGCAAATCGATATCCATAAATTGACCATAAGTTCCAGCGTTCTCAACCTTGACGCAGAAGGCGTTTATTCTTTCGGACGAGGCACCAATCTTGCGCTTACAGTTCCGCTAAGAAATTCTAAAAACGACGCCAAACTCGCCACCAAAGAAGAACGAAAAGCCGTTCGCGAAAAGGGTATTGTCCTGCATTTGATCGCTTATGATAATGAAGGGAAAATGAAGGTTAAGTGGGGGAAGAAGGATAAGGGGTGATGAAAATCTATTTCCAAAAATATCAAATCTCATAGTTGATATTAAGTTGAAAACTAAATAATTTTGAGGCCAATTGTACGCGGGTCAATTGTACGCACAAAACTACTTTTATAAACTATGAATATCAAAGAAAAATTCGGATTCAAAGTAAAAGAACTTCGAGAACAAAAAGGATACTCAATCGAGTATTTAGCCAATATTTCCAACGTTGATAGAAATTATATTTCAGACATTGAAAAAGGTCAACGAAATGTTTCCATAGAAATAATAGAAAAAATAATAACAGCTCTCGATACTGATTTTGGAGCTTTTTTTAATGATAAGGGTTTTAAAAAATGAAGAAAGTAAAAAAATATTCAGAAATCAGGCAAAAACTTCAAATTGATGTTGACAAAAAAACAGATAATGGTTTAGCTAAATTTACTCATTATCTACAAAATCATAAAAATGGTGTTTCGGAATATTTCAAAAATGATGCAGAAAAATATCTTACAACGATACATGAAAAATTAAATATTTTAGAAGAACCAAACTTCCAATATTATTTACCTATAAAATGGGATATCCCTTTTCCTTCGCCGGAAGAACCTAAATTTAAATTTATAGATTTATTTGCTGGTATTGGAGGAATAAGACTTGCTTATCAAAATCTGGGAGGTAAGTGTGTATTTACAAGTGAATGGGACACTTATTCAAAAAAAACTTATGAGGCAAATTTTGGCAAAGTACCATTTGGAGATATAACTCAAATTAATGAAACGGAAATTCCTGATCATGATGTTTTACTTGCAGGATTTCCATGCCAACCTTTTTCTATCGCTGGTGTTTCAAAAAAGAATGCATTAGGTAGAAATCATGGTTTTTTAGACGAAACTCAAGGAACGTTGTTTTTTGATATTGCTAGAATTCTTAAACATAAAAGGCCGAAAACTTTTATGTTAGAAAATGTTAAAAATTTAGTATCTCACGATAAAGGAAACACTTTTAAAGTCATTAAAAAAACCTTGGAGGAATTAAATTACACCATTTACTATAAAGTTTTAGATGGGAAATATTTTGTTCCTCAACACAGGGAAAGAATTATTATTGTTGGTTTTGATAACGAATATTTTGAAGGAAAAGAGAATTTCAAATTTCCTGAGATGACCGAAGCAAAATTTGCATTAAAAGATATTCTTTTACCTAATGTAGACCCTAAATACACATTGTCAGACAAGCTTTGGAATTATCTTCAAGAATATGCAAAAAAGCACAAAGCTAAAGGAAATGGATTTGGATTCGGTTTAGCTGATTTAAATGGAATTTCTAGAACTATGAGCGCTAGATATTACAAAGATGGAGCAGAAATATTAATACCCCAGAAAGGCAAAAACCCAAGAAGATTAGTCCCTCGCGAATGTGCAAGACTTCAAGGATTTCCTGATAATTTTATTATTCCCGTATCTGACAACCAAGCTTACAAGCAATTTGGAAATTCAGTAGTCTCTCCTTTAATGCAGGCAGTTGGAAAAAACATATTACAAGAATTAATTCGAATCAATGAATTTAAACAATCTTAAGTCGATCTTTTCAGCGAATGGATGTAATAAGATTTATATAAAAAATCTAGCACCCAACGATAACTCTAAAAATCAAGTATATTTTGGAGGAAACTTTGAGGTATTAAATATTTTGCCTATTTCTGAAATTACTACTGAAGCGGCTGGAGAATGGAAAAAAGAACGATTTAAGGCTAAAATAAATTTTTCATGGATTCTGGAAGATGGCACCTTAACCTTGGCTCCAAAGTCACAACTTATTTTATATCCAAAATATCCTGAAGTGAGATTTTCAGGATTTTTAATTGGAAGTAAAAATGCTCCTTCTCATTTAATGACGCAACGACTCCAAAACAGGTTGCTTTTTTTAGGAGTTTCTGACCTTGGTCAAATTTTAGGATATGTAGCTGCTCCTGATTCTGAAATTGCTAGTGAACTGAATAATTTACCTTCATTAAATAATTATGGAATATTCAAAATAATAGAGCTTCCAATTTTTCAAAACAATAAACAAAAACTAATTACAGAATTATTACGTATCCATAATCTTGGCTGGATTAAATCTAAGCGTTTGGATGCTTTGGGAAATATTTTACCTTGTGAGTCGTCTAATTGCGGAGGTTACACACTAGAAGCAGAATTAGGAATAACTCCAAATGGATATTCCGAGCCTGATTATCTTGGATGGGAAGTAAAACAATTTGGAGTTGCAAATTTTGCAAGAATTAATTCAAGAGTAATAACATTAATGACACCTGAACCCACCGATGGTTTTTACAAATTAGCTGGCGCAGAAGCTTTTTTAAGAAAATATGGTTATCCTGATGTTAGCGGAAAGCCAGATAGATTAAACTTTGGAGGAGTACATAAATCTGATTTACTTCATCCTCGCACAAACCTTACATTAAAATTAATAGGATATGATCAAACCGAGGGAAAAATCAGAAATGCTAATGGTCGAATTGCTTTAATCGATGTTAACAACAACGAAACAGCCTCATGGAGTTTTTCGTCAATGCTTTTACATTGGAATAGAAAACATAATCAGGCTTGCTATGTTCCTTCCTTATCAGAAACGGGCACAGGTAGAAATTATAAATATGGCAATAAAATAATTCTAGGAACTGGTACAGATTTTTTAATGTTTTTGAAAGAAATGGCAAATGGGAATATCTATTACGATCCGGGAATTAAAATAGAAAATATGTCTTCTAAGCCTTCAATAAAAAAAAGAAGCCAATTTCGAATTAAGTCTGGATATTTATCCAACTTATATAAAGAAAATGAAATTATAGATATTACCATTTAAATAATTCAATAACTAATAGCATTCATTTGATGATAGAATATTCTATTTTACCTATTCCAACTTCATTAATTCCACCAATCATACTTAATGATATTATTTACAATTGTCCCGTTTGTGATAATGAAATTGAAATAGATATGCTTGTAGATAATGATAGCTTTGTAAAATGCAATTTATGCGAACACATAATTAAATTTGAAATCAAACAAGTTTAAAAAAATCTAAATATAAAAAGCCACTCTACCAAGTGGCTTTTTCTCATTTCTTACTCAATCCCCAAATAAGGATCAAGAATTTCTGCTAATTCATTTAA
This sequence comes from Flavobacterium sp. SH_e, assembly GCF_025717045.1. Taxonomy (GTDB): domain Bacteria; phylum Bacteroidota; class Bacteroidia; order Flavobacteriales; family Flavobacteriaceae; genus Flavobacterium. The sequence goes on along the minus strand of NZ_JAOVZN010000006.1, from coordinate 594,465 downwards.
CCAAAAGAAACCATCTTCAATATTTACGGTTTCAGTTTTCATAAATCCATCTTCTCGTATTGCATTTAAAGCAATTAGGAAATTTACTTGCCTAATGGTTTTTGCCATACTTTTAGAATCAATTGAATTGTTGAAGAATTCTGTTAACCTCAATTCGGTTTCTTTGGAAAAGGTGTTTGTACTCATTTTTTTTGCATTTAGGAATTATAAAACCCGCATAACTTAGGTGTCCTACGCTGCAAAGAGCGTTGCGGTTGTTTCCAATACCGCCACCATATCATACGGGCAAGAAGTTTTTTTGTGTTCATATATTTTTGCATTTAGGAACTTCAAATATATGAAAAACAAAAACAAATTGTAAGTTTTTTCCTTAATCAAAAATTAAAGTACTGTAAGTATATTTTCTCCAAATCGAAATTACAAAATTGAAAAACAAATCATTTTAAAATTTCATAATATTTCCTTAACCAACTTGTCTTTTATCTTTAAAATCGATAAGTTTGAGAATGAATCATTAAATTTTATTTGTTATGAAAGTACAAATCAACACCGACAAAAACATTGAAGGAAGTGCAAGATTAGAAAGTTATTTTTCTGGAGAAGTAGAAAAAAGCTTAGACCGTTTTCAAGATAAAATTACTCGCGTAGAAATTCATTTTGGAGATGAAAATGGAGAAAAATTCAGCTTGCATGACAAAAAGTGTGTGATTGAAGTTCGTCCCGTAAAACTACAGCCAATTACAGTTACAGAACACGCCGAAAGTCTTGAAAAAGCTTTTAGCGGTGCATTGGCAAAAGCTAAAAAAACATTGACGAGCACTTTCGAAAAAATAAAAGAACATTAATTTTTTTAAACCATATAAGTGAAATAAGTTCATTTTAGAATTTACCTCACAAAGCAACGAAGCCGTAAAGAATACTTTACTGCTTCGTTTTTTTATGGATTAGATCAAGTGAAAATCTTAAATTCCCTTAAATCATTTATATATTTTTATTTCCTTACGATTTTGGCAATGGTGCGCCAACAGCAATATCACAACGGTGACCTGGTTTTCCGTGTGGCGGATTCATTCCGTCTGCTACTTTCACTTCATTACCTTCTGTGCTTAACAAAGCAGGAACTGGGTTTGATGCTGGCGGAGTAACAGTAAAGTTTTGCGTAACTGTTCCGCTTTGAGCTGTGTTTGAAGCTGTTGTTGTCGCTGTCGCTTTAGGTGAATTTAAAGGAGCTCCAACAGGAATATCACATCTGTGTCCTGGCTGTCCGTGTGGAGGATTCATTCCTTTTGCCACTTTAACTGGCGCCGTTGTTGTCGTAGTCACTACTTGAGGCTGGCTTACCTGCACTGTTTGTCCAGCTTGCGCAGTAACTTGTCCTTGCTGTGGTGGTGCCGAATTTAACGGAGCTCCAACAGCAATATCGCAACGGTGTCCTGGCTGACCATGAGCAGGATTAATTCCTTTTGTGTCACTTAAAACAGTATTTGGGTTTGCTGCAGGATTTTGCACCACTGGAGCAGCTTTTGTAGTATCTTTTGCTAGTCCTAACCTTACTAATTCAGAGGTTGCTGTGGTTTCTTGCGGTTCTAATTCCTTTTTGCAGGAAATAAAAAGTAAAGAAGTAACAGCTAGTGAGCTTAGAAGTATTTTTGCATTCATGACTGGGGTATTTTTATTGAAAATCAAATATAGTGGTTTTTGAGATATTACACCATATAAGTAATGTAAGATAATTTAGTAAAGAATAAAGAAACAAAGTTGCAAAGTTACAGAGTCATTAGAAAATCTTAAAACAAACTTTGCATTCTTTCTATCGACGATTATCTATATTGTAAGAAATTTTCCTTGTTTTTTTCTTATGTAATTTTATATGGTTCAAAAAAATTAATATCTTTAAACTCAAATAATAGTACTCATGAAAAAAACACTTTTACTTATTTTATTCATTGCTTCTTTTGCAAATGCTCAAGCTGACAAAAACAAAATCAACCAGACTCTTGATGCGTGGCATAAAGCTGCGGGTGAAGTAAAATATGACGCTTACTTTAATGTATTGGCAGACGATGCGATTTACATCGGAACTGATGCTACAGAAAATTGGACCAAAAAAGAATTTTCAGTTTGGGCAAAACCTTATTTCGATAAAGGAACAACGTGGAATTTTAAAGCTTTAGAACGTCATATCTTTTTTGATAAAAGCGGAAAGATTGCTTGGTTTGATGAATTGTTAGACACACAAATGAAAATCTGCCGCGGTTCTGGAGTTTTGGTAAAAGTAGGTAACGAATGGAAAATTCAGCATTATGTTCTATCTATGACTGTTCCAAATGATGAGGTTGATGCCGTAACCAAAATAAAAGCTCCAATTGAAGACGCTTTGATTGCAAAACTTCAAAAAAAATAAAACATTTTACATATTTCTTATTATAAACGTAACTTTTCTAGCACTTTAGAAGCGCTGTTGCTAAATTAATTTTAATAAATTCGTTAAAAACAGCGCTTTTTTGTAACTTTAGAATAAGATACTGTCAAAAAAACGACCTGTATTTTACAAAATCAATCAAAATAAAACCTACACCTCTATTTTAACAGCCTTTAAAACAAGAATATTTATTTTTTTCTAACTTTGACCCCAAAAAAAATAGGGTTAAACAAAGTATTTTAAAAATGAAAATAGAAAAACGCTGGATTATCTCCTTTATCATGATAAGCGTCGTATGTACGATAGGGGCATTTTGGCCAACAGTTACAGAAAATAATTATGTTTTATCAGAATTTGGAACTACAGATCATATCGTTCCTGCCGATGTTGCTTGGATGCTTACTTCTAGCTGTCTGGTTTTAATCATGACGCCAGGATTGTCTTTCTTTTATGGCGGAATGGTAGGAAAGAAAAACGTTATTTCGACCATGCTTCAAAGTTTTATCTGTTTAGGAGTTGTAACGCTTTTATGGGTAGTGGTTGCTTTTAGTTTGGCATTTGGAGAACCCGTTGGATTTGGTTCTGGAGATCATTTTTACAGCTTTTTCGGTAATCCGACTACTTTTGCTTTTATGGATTATGTAGGCGTTCTGCCTCATAAACAATTGGCAAGCACGATTCCGTTTATGCTTTTTGCTTTGTTTCAGATGAAATTTGCCATCATTTGTCCTGCAATTATTACGGGTTCGTTTGCAGAGCGCGTTCGTTTTATCTCTTATTTAGTTTTCATTAGTTTATTTACCATTTTTATATATGCTCCTTTATGTCACGCCGTTTGGTATCCAACTGGAGTTTTAGGAAGTTATTTTGGCGTTAAAGATTTTGCAGGAGGAACTGTGGTACACATGAGTTCTGGTTTTGCAGCTTTGGCTGGAGTTATTGTTTTAGGAAAAAGAAAAAACAGCCAACATATTCCAACCAATATTCCGTTTGTATTATTAGGAACAGGAATGCTTTGGTTTGGCTGGTTCGGATTCAACGCTGGATCTGCTCTTGCTGCCAACGGAACTGCGGCTATGGCTTTTGCTACAACCACAACTTCATCGGCTGCAGCCATGTTAACTTGGATTTTCTTTGACAGAATGAACGGAAGAAAAGTTTCTGCTTTAGGTGCTTGTATTGGTGCTGTTGTAGGTTTAGTTGCTATTACACCTGCCGCAGGATTTGTTTCCGTTCCAGAAAGTATGTTCTTCGGATTCGTTACTGCCTTGGTTTCTAACACAGCTGTAAATTGTAAATATTCTAAAAAATTCGACGATACTCTTGACGTTTTTGCTTGTCACGGTGTTGGTGGAATTATGGGAATGATTTTGACTGCTATTTTCGCTCACGGCGAAGATGCAAGTTTACTTCACGGCGGATGGAACGTTTTTGGACACCACATGATGGCGTTGGTTTTAGTGTCAATTTTTACTTTCTTCGGAGCTTATTTCTTATTTAAAGTAACCAATTTCATTATTCCGCTAAGAGTTTCAGAAGAATCAGAACACATAGGATTGGATTTATCTCAGCATGATGAAACATTAGATCCGAAATCAAAACCAATTACAGAACCACATTACGGTTAAAAATATTTTTTTCAGCCACGAATTCACGAATTATTTTAAAAATAAAATTAGTGAATTCGTGGCTGAAAACTTTTTAAACCTAATTACGCTATTTTCATTCGTTTATATTCCTTAATTTTGCCGAAAATTTTTGTAAAAGTGGGAAGTAAAAATAAACTAAAAAGATTCAGAGAAAACGAAACATTTCAAAACGTTTTTCAGCCAACCAGAGAAGAAGTTGTAGGCGATTTAATGCCTTTAAAAGGAAAATGGAATTCTGATTTCTTTAAAAATGATAATCCATTAGTTTTAGAATTAGGATGTGGAAAGGGAGAATATTCTGTTGGATTAGCAGAGAAATACCCAAACAAAAATTTTATCGGAATTGACATTAAAGGCGCTCGTTTCTGGCGTGGTGCTAAAACTGCTGTAGAAAACGGTCTTCATAATGTTGCTTTTGTTCGTACACAAATTGAATTGATCAATCATATTTTTGCTGAAGGCGAAGTTGACGAAATCTGGATTACTTTCCCAGATCCACAGATCAAATACAAAAGAACGAAACACAGAATGACCAATTCTGAGTTCTTGAAATTGTACAAAAAAATCCTGAAAAAAGACGGTGTTGTAAATCTTAAGACCGATAGTGAATTTATGCACGGTTATACTCTTGGATTGCTTCACGGTGAAGGTCACGAAGTTTTGTATGCAAATCATAATGTTTACAAAAACGAAGGAAGTCCTGAAGTTGTAACTTCTATTCAAACTTTCTACGAAAAACAATATTTAGAAATTAATAAGGCAATTACGTATATTCGTTTCAAAATTAAAGACTAACTTTAATTTTGAAACCTTTATCTAACCGATTTAATAACTAAATGACCTACCTTACTCCATTAATTTCAGGTTTTATTGCCGCTGCCATTGGAACTATTCCGCCCGGATTGCTCAATATGACGGCTGCCAAAATAAAAATGAAAGAAGGAAAAAAGAATGCGTTATCGTTTGTGATCGGTGCTGTTTTGGTTATTTTCTTTCAGGCTTATGTAGCAGTGCTATTTGCACGTGTTATAGACAATAGACCAGATGTTGTAACCTTATTGCGTGAAGTTGGTTTTGTTATTTTTTCAATCTTAACTATTTACTTTTTATTTTTTGCGAAAAATCCATTAGCAAAGAAAAAAACGAAAATAAAGAAGAGCAGCAAAAAAAGCAGTTTCTTTCTCGGAATGCTGCTTTCTGGATTGAATTTCTTTCCAATTCCGTATTATGTTGTCGTAAGTGTTACACTGGCTTCATACAATCTTTTTACTTTTCAAAACCCGATTATACTAACATTTGTATTAGGTTCTGTTCTTGGGGCGTTTGGAGTTTTATACAGCTATATTGCTTTCTTCGGAAGAATAGAAAAGAAAACCGATTACTTCATGCGAAACATGAATACCATCATCGGAACAATTACCGGATTAGTGGCTCTTGCAACACTTTTTAATATTCTGAATTACTACTTCGGATAAATAAAACTAACCATTAAGAGATTAAGAAAAATTAAGTTTTTATCTTTATTAACTTCATATCTTAATGGTAAAAATATTTTAAAATGGCAGAAGAGAATTTTTTCGAAAGAGTATATGTAATCGCCAGACAAATTCCGTTTGGAAAAGTTACTTCTTACGGAGCTATTGCAAAAGCATTAGGCACAGCTCGTTCTGCAAGAATGGTCGGCTGGGCAATGAATGCCTGTCATAATATGGACGATGTTCCTGCGCATAGAGTCGTAAACCAAAAAGGACTTCTAACAGGAAAACATCACTTTGATGGAACTAATTTAATGCAGCAGCTTTTAGAAAATGAAGGCATAAAAGTAGTCAACAATCAGATTGTAGATTTTGAGAAACATTTCTGGAAACCGGAAGTTGAGATTTAAAAAACAGTCATACCTCATCTGTCAGGCTGAGCGGAGTCGAAGCCCACTCATGTAATAAGCCCTCCGACTTCGCTCAGGATGACAAAGGTAGTTTCACATCAGTATTTTCAGATCAAGCAAATCACAAAACTCGTTTGATCTTCATCGGTTTGATAGCTTAGATAACCTCCGTGCGCTTCTATAATATTTTTAGAAAGCGTCAAACCAATTCCAGCTCCATCTTTTCTGGTGGTGAAAAACGGAAGAAAAACTTTATCTCTAATTTCTGCGTCTACTCCTTTTCCGTTGTCTGAAATCACAATAAAAAAGCGATTATTTTCAGTATAACTGGAAATTATTAATTTCTTTTCTGATTTCTCTTTTAAAGCATGAATACTATTGGTAATCAAATTGATAATCACTTGTTCCATCTGATTTTTATCAATCATAATAGAACGGGAACTATGAATGTCATTAATCAATTCGATTCCTTCGTCTTTCAAAATCGGACTCATAATTCGTAAACAATCTTCAAACAAAGCATTAATGGGCGTCATTTGTTTATTCGGCGTTGGAAGCATTGCCAGTTTACGATAATTCTCAACAAAAAACTGTAAATGATCACTCCTATTTATAATTGTCGAAATACTGCTTTTGATATCTTCAAAATCATCTTCTTCCAACTCTTCCTGATCTACAATATGTAGCAGATTCTGCGAAAGCGCACGAATTGGCGTTAGTGAATTCATTAATTCATGCGAAATAATCTTCATCAAATTAATCCATGCTTCTTTTTCTTTTTTCTCAATGACGCGTTGAATACTGTCTAACAAAATAATGAAATACTCTTTATTATACGTTTGTGTATGCGAAGTCTGAAGCATAAAAGTCTGCAGATCATGATCTTCAATTTTTATGGAAATGGCTGTTTTGAGTTCACTAAAACCAACATTTTCAATTTCGTTACAAAGCGCTGGAAGATAATTTTTAAGATACTTCCAATGGCTTACTTTTGGCACTTTGAAGAGATTAGAAAAACAATCGTTCATTATAAAAATAGACCAATCTTCATCTTCTTTTTCTAAGATTAAAGCTGCAGTATCAATACTGTTCAAAATCGAACGATAGATTAACTCTTTGGAAATCTGCTCTTGTTTCTGAACCTTTAAAGTGTCATACAAAAGATACAGACTATTAAAATTGCCTTTTTTATGCTCTTCTGGAAAATGGGCAGAAAAGTCGTCGTGTAGAATTGAGTTTATCGTTTTATCATAAAACAGCAGCTGGTTTTTGACAAAAAAATACATTTCGAATAAGAAAATCAAAACGAAAACACCAACCAATAAAGCGTTGTATTGAAATCCTTTATAGAATAATAATGCACTGGCAAGGAAGAGCGCCATTACAAATAGAACTCTCACGAACAATGCATTATAAAATTTCCAGTTCTTCATTTATTATTTTTTTTTGCCTCTGATTGTTTTTTTTCTAGCCACAGATTAAAAAGATTAAAGGGATTTTTTATCTGCTAAATTTGCAAAATCTGCGTGAAACTAAAATTTAAGACAAAGCAAAAATCTTGATTCTTGACTCTTGCTTCTTTCTCTTTAATTTTTTAAATCGTATTTTTCTATTCTTCTATACAAAGCGGCACGCGATAAACCCAATTCTTCGGCAGTTTTACTTATATTTCCGTTGTGTTTGAATAATGCTTTTTCGATTGCGCCTTTTTCCATTTCCGATAGCGGATTTTCATCATTTTCCTGAATTTCTTCAAAATCTAAAATATCTAGATCCATTACAGAAATGGTATTGTTTTCAGCCAAAATCAAAGCGCGTTCGATTTTGTTTTCCATTTCGCGAACATTTCCTTTCCACGGATATTTTTCTAGATATAAGGCAACATTATCTTCAAAATGCCATCCCGAAGCTTCGTGACCATGATTGTACTTTTCAGCAATCTGTTCCAAAATAAAGTTCGCCATTGGCACAATATCATCTTTTCTTTCTCGCAAAGAAGGCAGATTAATTTCCATCGTATTAATTCTGTACAGCAAATCTTCACGGAACGTTTTATTTTTTACTTCTGTTTTAATATCGCTGTTTGTTGCCGCAATAACACGAACATTTAAAGGACGAGGTTTGCTTTCGCCCAAACGTGTTACGGTTTTGGTTTGCAAAACATGAAGCAGTTTTGCTTGAAGATGAAGCGGAATATTTCCAATTTCATCTAAGAAAATAGTTCCGTTCGATGCATTTTCAAAACGTCCTGGCGTATCGATTTTGGCATCGGTAAAAGCACCTTTGGCGTAACCAAAAAGTTCACTTTCGAACAGATTATCGCTTAGTGAACCCAAATCTACATGTACAAACGGCTGGTTTTTTCTTTCAGAATGCTGATGGATATATTCGGCAAAAACATATTTTCCTGTTCCGTTTTCACCTAAAATCAAAACATTGGCATCTGTTCTAGCGACTTTTTCTGCAATAGAATAAGCTTGTTTGATTTTGGCCGAAGTGCCAACAAAATATCTCTTTTCGTTTTTTTCTTCTTTTTCTGCAGAGGCTTTTTTACTGTTTTTTCTGCTTTCAGCAACAGCTTTATCAATAACTTCTAATAGTTTTTCGTTGTTCCACGGTTTTAGAACATAATCAAAAGCACCAATTTTAATGCCTTCTACAGCAGTTTCAATTTTACCAAAAGCAGTCATTAAAATCACAATAGTTTGCGGAGAAAGCGTTTTAACTTCTTTCAGCCAATGAATTCCTTCTCGCCCATCTTCAAAACCAATTCGGTAATTCATATCTAACAAAACCACATTTATTTCATTTTCGCTTAAGATCGAAATGATTTTTTTGGGACTATTGGTTGTGAAAATGGTCTCGAAATGTTTTTTAAGAATCATTTTTGCAGAAAAAAGAATTTCTTCCTGATCGTCAACAACTAATATTTGGGCAAGTTTTTTTCTCATGTGGTCTTTTTTCTGTCCGCTTCTGAACGGTCAACTGTTCATTATCGGACACTGCTTTTTTGACGTGTTTTTTAAAGCCTCTTTAAAATCAATGCTTTACAGATAATAAATTTTATGGCACAGTATTTACCTATTGATTATCAGTAAAATAAATTAAAAAATGGACACGATAATTCCTCGTAAAAATAAAAAATTTAGATATCTCGCAATAGCAATTGCTGTTTTTTTAGTTTTGCTAGCCATTACGATTTTTGCTTTTAATACCAAAAGGACTTTAAATGTAAAAGCAGACGAATTGGTAGTTCAAAAAGCAGAAAAAGCTTTTTTTGAAGATTTCGTAGTTTTTCAGGCAAAAGTAGAACCTTTGAATATGATGCTGGTAAACGTTACAGAAGGCGGTTCTGTAAAAGAAATTTTTGTAGAAAATGGTGCAATGGTTACCAAAGGGCAATCACTGGCTCGTTTGTACAATCCGAATACAGAATTGAATTATCTTACTCAGGAAACAGCTATTATTGAGCAAATCAACAATTTAAATACAGGAAAATTAAATATCCGAAATCAGGAATTGAACTTGACCAAAGATTTAGTTTTAATAGAACACGATTACAATGATGCTAAAAGATTGTATGAAATGAATGCTAAACTTTATGAGAAAGACGTAATTTCTAGAAATGACTGGAATACTTTTAAGGAAAGTCTTCGTTTTCAGGAAGAACGCAAAAAAACAATCCAGCAGAGCATTCAAAAAGAAAAACAAAGCAATCAGGTTCAGATTTCTCAAATAAATCGTTCTATCCAAACCATGGAAAAGAGTTTGGATATTCTTAGAAACAATAAAAAGAACTTTTTGATCACAGCGCCAGAAACAGGACGATTGACTTCTTTTGAACCTGTTTTAGGAAAAACTTTTCAGGCTGGGGCGAGCATCGGAAAAATTGATTCTAATAAGGGCTATAAACTTACAGCTGAAGTAGATGAGTTTTACTTAGAAAAAATTAGAGAAGGTTTAAAAGGCCAAGTAGAATTTAAAGGAAAAAATCTTGAAGTTCTGGTTACTAAAGTAATTCCCGAAGTAAAAGGCGGTCGATTTACAGTTGAGTTAGCTTTTGTTTCAAAAGAAAACATCGTTTTACAAGACGGACTTAGTTTTGGTGTGAAATTGATTCTTTCTGAAAGAAACAAAATATTAGTAATTCCGAGAGGAACTTTTAATCAGGAAGCGGCTGGCAAATGGATTTTTGTAATAAAAGGAAACAAAGCCGAAAGAAGAAACATCAAATTAGGACGCGAAAATCCTTCTTATTATGAAGTCTTAGAAGGTTTAAAAGAAGGCGAATCTGTCATTACTTCTTCTTACACTGATTATAAAGATATTGAAGAGCTTTCGCTTGAAAATTAATTTTTGTTTCAAGTTTCAAGTTTCAGGTTTCATGTTAACGCTGCAACCAACTTGAAAGCTGAAACTTGAAACAAAAAAACAAATAAAAACAATCATCGTTTCAATCATCAATCAAAAAACGCATTTAATAACATTTCAAAACCTTAAAAAATTATGATTACAATTCAGAATTTAACCAAAGTTTTCAGAACAGAAGAAATAGAAACTGCTGCTTTAAGCGGTATCAACTTAGAAATAAAAAAAGGAGATTTTTTAACCATTATGGGACCTTCGGGCTGTGGAAAATCGACTTTATTGAACATTATTGGACTTTTGGATAGTGCAAATGATGGAAGCTATAAATTATTGGATCAAGAAATGATCAGCCTAAAAGAAAAAGGAAGATCAAAAGTTAGAAAAGAAAATATTGGTTTTATTTTCCAAAACTTCAACTTAATCGATGAGCTTTCTGTTTACGATAATATCGAATTGCCTTTGCTTTACAATAATGTAAAAGCTTCTGAAAGAAAACAGAAAATTGAAGCTATTGCAGAGAAATTAAATATTTCTCATCGTTTAAAACATTTTCCGCAACAGCTTTCTGGAGGACAGCAGCAGAGAGTTGCCGTTGCAAGAGCTTTGGTAAACGATCCCAAAATTATTCTTGCCGATGAGCCTACAGGAAACTTAGACAGTAAAAATGGTAATGAGGTAATGGAACTTTTAACCGATTTACATGCTAAGGGCGCCACCATTTTGATGGTTACCCACTCTGATTATGATGCTTCTTTTTCGCAAAGAACCATTCACATGAAAGACGGAGTTATATTTTCTGAAAAGTTAAATCAACGTAATGTTGATGTTTTTATGGACGCTAAATAATAAAGTGATGATTAAAATTATTGTTACTGCACTTGTGGTTCTGGTAGAATTAGTGTGCAAAATATTTACTATGATTTAAAACCGAAAGGTTTACCAAAAACAACCATATCAACTATAAAAAATATACATCAAAATGATTTTTAACTGGTTTAAAATATTTATCTATCATTTAAGACAAAGCAAACTGTTTTCGTTTTTAAATGTTTTAGGATTAAGCATCGGGATTGCTGCGGTGATTTTTGCTATTCTTTATTGGAACAATGAACATTCTTACGACCAATGGAATCCTGAAAAAGAAAGCTCTTATTTGGTTCTTAATAAAATTGGCTCGGGAGATATTTGGGCTTCCAATTCGATTCCGTTTGGAGAAACTTGCAAAGCTAGCATTCCAGAAATTGAGAAAGTTTGCTTTATGAACAATTGGTATGACGAGGAAATTATCAAATATAAAGATCAAAAACTATTGACTAAAAATATCATGGTTTCTGATGAAAATTTCTTTGACTTTTTCCCTTTCGAAATTATCCAAGGTGCTAAACAGAATATTCTAAAAGAAAAAAACAGCGTTGCTATTTCGACAGAACAAGCTCAATTGCTTTTTAAGAATGAAGATCCTATCGGAAAATCTATTTCATACAAAAACATCAATTACACTGTCAAGTCGGTTTATAGATTAATTAAACCTTCATCTATTGAACCAACTTACGTTTTCAGCGGTGTAAAAAGAGAAGGAGATTTAAACAGCTGGGGGAATTTTAATTATGGCTTAATGGTCAAAATTAAAGATGGAGTAGATCCTGCTCTTGTTTTAAAGAAAATGCAGAATGTTGTCTTTGTAAATAGAACTGTAAAAGATGCCAAAGAAAGCGGACAAACTGTTGAACAGTATATTAAAGAGAATGGCGAAGTAAAAGTGATTATAGATCAGCTCAAAACCTCTCGTTTACATGGAACAAAAAGTTCTGGGGGAAGAAACTTCCCTGAGGGTTATGGTAATTTAAAATTACTTTATATCATGGTGGGTTTATCTATTTTGATTTTAGTTTTATCATTGGTAAATTATATCAATTTAGCAACTGCATCGGCAATAAAACGTGCAAAAGAAGTTGGAGTTCGTAAGATTGTAGGCGCTTCAAAAAACCAGATTATTACTCAGTTTATTTTTGAAACCGCTATAATTGTAACGCTTGCCATTTTATTTGCTTTGGCAATTGTTGAACTTGCCTTACCATATTATAATAATTTCCTAAACAAAACGCTGACTATGAATGGCAGCGAATTTTACCTGCAGCTTGTTTTAATATTTGGATTAGTAATCATTTTTGCTGGTATTTTCCCTGCCATTTATATCTCAAATTTTGAAACTCTAAAAGTTTTGAAAGGGAATTTTTCAAGGAGCAAAAGCGGAATCTGGATTCGGAATTCGATGCTTATTTTTCAATTCGGAATTGCGGCATTCTTTATAATTGGCGCATTGATTGTGAATTCTCAAGTCAATTATATGATGGATAAAGATTTAGGTTTCAGCGGAGATCAAGTAATTTCAATTCCATTTAACACTCTTGATAGATTTAAACGAACAGACGATTATTTAACTGCCAAACAGGAAATTAAAAAAATCCCTGGAGTTTTAGATGTTTCTACTTTTGCAGGATCTTTTGGAGGAAGCACCAATTCTAGTTCTGGTTTTAAACACAACGGTATTTTTGTACAGCCAAGAAATGTCGAAATGGATTTTGGTTTCTTGAATATGATGAAAATCAAGATCGTAAAAGGACGTGATTTATCCCCTCAATACGCTTCAGATACTATAAGTAGTATGCTTATGAATGAAACTTTGGTAAAAACTCTTAATATTAAAGATCCAATAAACACAATTATAACATCTGGATGGGGAAATGAAAAAGGCAGTTTGAAATTTAAAATTGTAGGAGTTGTAAAAGACTTCAACATCACCGGCCTTCAGGATAAAGTTCCGCCAATGGTTTTTATTAACTTGCAAACTTTAAAATGGAATAACTTTAATAACGTGCTTGTGAAAGTTTCTCCAAACAATTTAACAGAAACGTTAGAAAAATTGAAATTATACTGGGAGAAAAATGTAAATCCAGACTATCCTTTTGACTACCAATTTGTTGATAAAGGATTTGCAAAAACTTATGCAGAGCAAGTAAAGCAAAAAGACCTGTTTTTTATTCTAAATTTGGTTGTAATTATAATTGCTGTGTTCGGATTATTTGCTTTGGCATCATTTTCGATGGAGAGAAGATTGAAAGAAATCGCCATTCGAAAAACATTAGGAGCAGAAACAGATATTCTCCTAAAAGAATTATCGAAACAATATATTGTTTTCTGTTTAATAGGATTTGGAATAGGGATTGTTCCTGCTTATATATTATTACAGAAATGGCTTGAAGATTTCGCTTTTAGAATTGGAATTTCATCCGTTCCTTTTATAATTGCACTGATTTCTCTTTTGATTTTAACTTTAATAATTGTTTTAACAAAAGCGTTTCAGGTAACCAAGATAGATGTTTTAAAATATCTAAAATACGAATAAGCTTGTAGACCATTTTTTTTAAAGAAGCCCGACAGATTTTTTTAAATCCGCCGGGCTTCTATTTTAGTCTTTCATTGTTATCGCATCATTATAAATCAGCTTGTCCAAACTTTGGTCTCGATCGTAAACATCTGGAAAAAAATTGACTTCGCCATTATCCTGAACCCAGCAAGTAAAATAACCTATATAAACTGGAATTTTACGTTTGAGCATACAGGTTGTTTCTTTTTCGCCGCTCATAGCGCTTTCAATTTTATCTACTGGCCAATCAGGATCGTCTTTCAAAATATGCAATGCAAGCTGTTTGGCTTCTTTTACATTTATGCAACCGTGGCTAAAAGTACGTTTTTCAAATTCAAATAAGCTTTTTGCAGGCGTATCATGCATATAAATATCATTCGGATTCGGGAACATAAATTTTACTAATCCCAGAGAATTCTTTGGTCCTGGTTTTTGTCGTACTTTCCCACCATTCCATTCCATATTATGATCTGCCAAATAATTTTTATCATTTGCGATCTGGAGTTTTAATTCATTTTGAATAATACTTGTTGGCACGTACCAATACGGACTAAACACAATCCGATCCATATTTCCGCTAAAAATTACTGTTTCGCTAAGCCTATTACCCACAAAAATATCCGAAACCAGATCATACTTTCCGTTCTTGACATAAAACAATCTAAACGAAGGGATATTGACCATAACATACTCATCTGCTTTTGCCAATTTGGTCGGAATCCATCTACATCTTTCCATATTTAGCATAATCGTTCTGATTCTTTTACCAATTGGCTCGTTCATCTGATTGATAACATCTCTGGTTAGGGCATAATTTATCTTTAAATTATATCTTTTTTTATAATTTAAAACTCCCGCCATCAATTCTTCATCATAAATATCACTTCCTGAATCTTGTTTTAAATCTCCAACTACAAAAAGACGGTTTCTAATTTGCTTTATGGCAATAGCTGTATCGTCTGGTCTTAAATCTTTGAAAGCAGCACTGTCAATTGTAATTTTCTGCCATAGATTATCGGTTTCAATTTTACGGTATTTTTTAAGCGCTTCTTTCAATCTGTAATATTGGCTGAATAAAAGATTATCATCTTCATTTAATCGGTCTGAATCTACCATCAATGAATCTAGAATGTGAGTATACGAAATGGATTTTGCAGGCAGGTACCAACCTATTTTTTTCAATGTCGCAGGATCAACTCCAGAATACACATTGCTGGCATAAAAGACATACATGCTTGTTAGCAATAATTCAGTATCAAGCTGTGTTGGTTTGTTTGAAGAACTTTCATTAAAAGCCTCATCGATTTCTTCTTTGTAAGGCATTTTTTCTTCAATTCCCTGATCTTTCAGAACATTTACTTTCTGGTATAATAACGATCCAAATTCAGTGATACTTTTATCATCATACCAAATAGATTTATAGTCTTTGGCTTTATAAATACCCTCAACATCTTTCTGATATTTTTTAAGCTTAGGATATTTTTTAAAAAAAGCATTAATTGAAGCAGCATCGATAGTAATAATCGAAACCGCTTTTCGATTTGTTAAATCAGCCTTGTTTTTGGCATTGTTGGACAGTGAATTAAATGAAAATGCAAAAAAACTGACTGTAACAATAATTAAAGAAAAAGTAAAATTTCGCATATTTTTAAAGTTTTAAATTAGTAGAAACAACTTTAAAAAAATACCGAAAACCCTTTAAACAGTTCTAAAAAAATAAGTTCTCAGATACTTTTTAACAAATTGATAATCATCGGTTTGGGGTACTCAAATATAACGAAGTTTTGTGAGAACTAGCTCTTAAAAAGCAGAAAATTTATACAAAAAGACATCTTGTTTAGATTGCTAATTAATTTGTTGTAAGCCAAAACAATAATTTATTTTAAAATCTTTATTCAAAATCAAGTTCAAAAAGTAATCGAGAATAATTTTGAATAATCTCTCTATCAATAATTACAATTCAAAAAAAGCTTAATTCCGAACTTAATCTGTTATCTTTGCACCCTGAAATCAGTTTAAATAAATATAATCTTATAAGACTGCTTTCTAAGAATAAAAAATAGCCCATTTACAATGAAACTAGATAGAAAAGAAATTCTAAAAGCCTTAGAGACAATCACTATTGCTGGAGAAGGAAAAAATATGGTTGAAAGCGGCGCTGTAACCAATGTTATTACTTTTGGTGATGAAGCTGTTGTAGACTTAGTATTGCATACACCTGCTATGCATATCAAGAAAAGAGCAGAAGATGATATTAAAAAAACAATTCATGATTTAATATCGCCTGATGCTAAAGTTAAAGTAAATATTAAAGTAGAAACTCTAGAGAAACCTGAAATTAAAGGTCGCGCTATTCCTGGAATCAAAAATATTATTGCAGTTGCTTCTGGAAAAGGAGGAGTAGGAAAATCTACTGTTACTGCAAATTTAGCTGTTACATTAGCTAAAATGGGTTTTAAGGTTGGAGTTTTGGATGCCGATATTTACGGACCATCTATGCCAATTATGTTTGATGTTGAAAATGCAAAACCAGTTTCTGTAACAGTTGATGGAAAATCAAAAATGAAACCAATTGAAAGTTATGAAATCAAAATGCTTTCAATCGGATTCTTTACTGCACCAAGTCAGGCTGTAATTTGGAGAGGGCCAATGGCGGCAAAAGCATTAAACCAAATGATTTTTGACGCAGATTGGGGAGAATTAGATTTCATGCTTCTTGACTTACCTCCTGGAACTGGAGACATTCACTTATCTATTATGCAATCGCTTCCTATTACTGGAGCTGTTGTAGTAAGTACTCCACAAGCAGTAGCACTTGCAGATGCTAAAAAAGGAGTTGCAATGTTTATGCAAGATAACATCAATGTTCCTGTTTTAGGAATTATTGAAAATATGGCGTACTTTACACCAGAAGAATTGCCCGAAAACAAATACTATATCTTTGGACAAGAAGGTGCAAAAAACCTTGCTGAAGATTTAGGCGTGCCATTTTTAGGTGAAGTTCCAATTGTACAATCTATTCGTGAAGCAGGAGATTACGGTCGTCCAGCAGCATTGCAGACAGCTTCTCCAATAGAAAAAGTTTTTGAAGAAATCACTAGAAATGTGGTACAAGAAACAGTAAACAGAAACGAAAGTTTACCAGCAACAGAAGCCATCAAAATTACAACAATGGCAGGTTGCTCTGCAGTGAAAAAATAATTAGATAATTGAGATAATGAGATAATGAGATAATTTTAAAGAATTTTCTAATTGACACATTTTCTAATTGACACATTAATATTATGACAACAGAAGAATTAACAAATAATGTTTTATTGGCCTTAGACGAAATTAGGCCTTTCCTAAAATCAGACGGAGGAGACATTTCATTAATTTCCATTGAAGATGATAAACATGTAAAAGTTCGTTTAGAAGGCGCATGTATAAGCTGCAGTGTAAATCAAATGACGCTGAAAGCTGGAGTTGAAACAACAATAAAAAAATACGCCCCACAAATTGAAACAGTGGTAAATATAATGTAACAAACTCTGTATTGTTTTTTGAAAGTATTTTACTAGACTTTAACAAGAATAATAAGCCTTATTATGATTTGTTTAAATAAATCGTAAAAATATCTTCAAAAAACGATCATTTTTGCGACATTCATAAAAAACTGCTCAAAGTTTTAAGAGTTTTGGTTACATAATTATTACATTTTTAACTTAAATTTGTAAACGTAACCCTAAATCTTAAACTTATGAGAAACTTTTACGCTCTTTTTTTATTATTCTTTATAAGCGCTGTAAATGCACAACAGGGCCAAACACTTTTTGCTGACAAAGCTTGGGTAAATGAATCTGAAGAATGGTCAGATTTTCAATATTCGGGACAGATTATTTTTTCTACGAATGGGAAAACTGAAGAAGGCGCTTTAAGAATTGGCAATTATGATTTTTTATATGACCTTTGCGACGGAAAAGCAAAGTTCACAAATAAAGCAACTTATAGTTCTGCCGATTTCTCGCACCCACGAAAAGTAAGTGCCCAAACAGACAAACAAGGAATCTTAAATTCGACTTACGAAGGAACTTTAATTTTCCAGTCTGATAAAGATTATTACTCTGTTATCTCTCTTGTGACTATATTAGAAAAAGGAGGTAATATTATTGGTGTAAAAATGCGCCTTAAAGATGGTAATCCAAAAGAATATGCTTTTAGCTTAAAAGAAAAAAGTTAAAATTAATAAAGAGTTTGAACACGTTTTCAAATTCTCCAATAAAATTCCAATAATCAAAAATGGATGTATTAATAAAGATTAAAGATCGAGAAGGAGTTATACACGAATTACAGGCTCCAACTGATATGGCAATGAATATAATGGAGTTATGCAAAGCATACGAACTTCCTGTTGAAGGAACCTGCGGAGGAATGGCAATGTGCGCTTCTTGCCAGTGTTATGTTCTAAATGATGTTGCATTACCAGAAATGGGTGACGATGAAGAAGCCATGCTTTCGGAAGCATTTTATGTAAAATCTAATAGTCGTTTAGGCTGCCAGATTCCAATTACTGAAGACTTAGAAGGCTTGGAATTAGAATTGGCTCCAGAATACTAAATAATAGAAAAGCGAGAATTTTTTGGTTCTCGCTTTTTTTGTTTATGAATATTCTTTAATCAAATTATCCAAAGAAAACTCTTTTAATAATTTATCTAAATATTTACCTCTACTGCTTGTTTCACGTTGATAGGGCGCAAACAAACTTGTTGATTTGTTGAATTCTTCATTAAGCTCTTGTAATTCTATTTTTTCATCGTTTGTTAAAAAATTAGATTTCTTTTCTATGAAATTTAAAATTCTTTTTATTGCTATTTCTTTATCGATAATTGCTTCTTCATTATTATTTAAAGTACATATTCCGTAAACGCCTTTCAAAAAATAATTCCATTCTTCTTCTAATGCATTTTCTATTTTTTCATTGTCGATGTTATCATTTCCATCAAAAACATTTCCGTATGCAAAGGCTTTGTAAGCATGATTTTTCAGATTTGACAGTAAATTTTCTATAAATTCAGATTTGAATTTTTCAGGATTTATATTCTTGGCATTATTTTCAATAAGCTGTAAAACACTTGGGTGAAAATACCTCCTTTCAATACTAACTTTATGAGTATCACTTAAGGAAGAACTGATTGTAATATCTGAATTTATAACATAAGAAGGCTCGGGAACAAGTTTATTTTCAATTAATTCATTCAGCTTGTCTGAAGAGATATTTGCCATTTTAGTTACTTCTTCAAACACTATATAATTTTCTACGATGTATTTTAGATTTTGATCCATTTTTAATTTTTTGTTTGATGAAATTAGGGTTTTATTTCCATTTCCAATCTAACTCTGATATAAAATCAATTTTCAAGTTTTCAGCAATTGATTTTAGTTTATTTCGCAATTTTTCAGCATCTTCTATTTTATCTTTTGGAATCATTAAACTTTCACCCGTTTTAAAAGCAATGAAAAAATAATCTTTGATTTCGCTTATATTTTTGAAATTAGAAAAGTTAACGCTTGAAATTCCTACTCCCCCTGTTAATATATCCAAAACTTCTTCATTAAATAATACTTTTATATTAATACCTATTCTATTTTTAAAATTTTCGTTTACATATTTCTTTAAAAAAAATTGATGCCTTTTTTTAAAATATAATGGGAAAAAGAAAAAAAATACAACACTAGCACTTCCAAAGCAATACCCTTCAAATTTATTTTTATTAATATAAAGCCCTAATCCTATCATAAACAATGATAAAATTATAAGTAGTTTAGTTTTCTTCCTTTGTTTCTTGACGAATTCACTTTTTGAAGCAAGATATAATTGTTGCTGTAAATAATCGTTTTCTGTTAGGCTGTATATTAATTCCATGAATTTAATTTAAATTGTGCTAAAATTTCTATTATCCTTTATACTTAAAATATACAACAGCATTCTTCTGTTCATCTGAGGTTATTTTAATTTCATACTTTTTATCTCCAGCTTTTATTTTCATAAGTGATGTATTTGGCGGAATATCTCCTAAATTTTCTGCGACTAGGATTACTTCATGAAAATTGTTATAATCATCCATTTCTAGATTTATAAGTAAAGGCTTCTTTGTAAGCTCTTCTTTCACAAGGACTGGCTCTTTATCTACATAAACTGAAACAATATCGTGATCAATCTGTCCATAATCGTAAATGCTTATTTCAACTTGTTTGCTATTTACTTTGATAGTTTTAAGTGTCTCGTTTTTTCTTGTTTTTATGTCAATTGGAACTGCTTTACTATCTGATATAAAAATGGGTCTTAATGAAGCAATTCCAGATTTTTCAAAATTCAAAAAAAACGGAGCAGATGCACTTGAAACTTGTGAAAGTGAATTTTTGTTTATAAAAAAAGATTGTGAAGGAGTAAGAGTCTCACTTTCTCTTGTTAATCTTATAGACATAATATTTTCATAACCATCATTGCAACCGTTGCTCGTTGTATCGAAGTCATCCATTTTTCCTTTAAATATAATTCCTGAAATACTTTCTTTTTTATTGTGATATGGCGTATTATAATAAAGCACATAACGAACTGGTAGGCATACTTTTTCCCTATCTAGTATCGTACAGGAAATTTGTTTACAATCTGCAATTTTTATAGCTCCGCTAATATCATTGTAACCTATTCTAAACTTTTTTTCCAGTGAATTAAATTCCTGATCCGAAATATCGAAACTATTACATTCAGAAGATGCTATACTTTTTTTTGTCAATTCTGATCCATAATCGCATCCTGTAGCGAACAAGCTGTAAGTTACTAAAGCCTTTATCGATAAATCCGTTTGAATAATCTGCATCTCAAACTGATTTGTTATAAGTTTTCGCTCAACTGTATGCTCATTAATAGTACCTTTCCAGACACCTGTTAAATTCTGTGCATTGCTACTGATACACAATAATACCATAAGAATAAGTGTGTGAAAAAAATTCATAATTATAACATTTCTAGTTCTTCAAAAAATAATTTACTTTACAATCAAGAATACACTTTCTTAATCCACATACTTAAATATAAATACTGCTTTTTTCTTTATTCTTTCAGAAGTTAAGTCGATCTTTTCATTTAACTTCCCAGCTTTTATATCCATTTCTGCTGTATTAGGTAGAACGGTACCAAGATTTTCCGTTACAAAAATTACCTCACAATTAACCGTTTTATCCATTTCTAATACAATTTCAAATGGATCATCCAAAAGTTCTTTATTAAGAAAGACAGGTTTTCTATCAACATAAATTGAAACTCTATCACGATCTACCCTACTGTAATCAGAAAAATTTAATTTTACTTCCTTCGTATTAACAATTACTTTTTTCACCATTTCATAGTCTTCATCTAGTAAAGTATTAATAATCAATTTTTCTACTTCTTTTTTTCTTTTTTTTATACCTGTTGCAGTAATTCTTGCCTTTATTAAAGAAGATTCAGAAGGAATAATTTTATCAACTTTCTCTAATTTTATATATGCATCAGTATATTTATTTTGATAATCATAATAATTACTGAAATTTTTACGAAAAGTCCTGCCTAATAAATACTGTTTACCTTTATTTTTATACCATTTCAGACTGCATCCAAAACCGTTTTCTGAAAATTGTATTCGGCTTAAATGTTCGCTATTATCTTTTGATTCTGGTATTAAATCACAATCACAATTTACACCATCAATAAAATCATCAAAATCTTGTAATGCTATTATTTTTTCTTTTAAACCTCCTTGATAATCAAAATTCAAAGCCGCTCCAATAGCAGAATCATTTTGAATAATTTGCATTTCGAAAAAGTTTGTTAAAGATCTGCCACGTGAATCTTTTATAGTTCCTCTCCAAACACCAGTGAGGTTTTGCGCCGATATAATATTGAAGAAAAAAATACAGACTGAAATAGATAAAAGCCTCATAATAAATTGAATAATTTTCAAAATTAAATTGAAAAAGAAACTCAAGTAGCCCTTATAAGTTTTAAAAACAACATATTAAGTTATTTCATAAATCTAATACTCGTTCAATTATTATTCTTTATACTTAAAATTAATCACAGCATTCTTCTGTTCATCTGAGGTTATTTTAATTTCATACTTTTCTCCAGCTTTTATTTTCATAAGTGCTGTATTTGGCGGAATATCTCCTAAATTTTCTGCGACTAGGATTACTTCATGAAAATTGTTATAATCATCCATTTCTAGATTTATAAGTAAAGGCTTCTTTGTAAGCTCTTCTTTTACAAGGACTGGCTCTTTATCTACATAAACCGAAATAATATCGTGATCTATCTGACCATAATCGTAAATACTTATTTCAACTTGTTTACTATTGACTTTAATAGTTTTTAATTTTTCATTTTTTCTGGTTTTAATAACAACCGGAATTTCTTTTTTATCTTGGAGATATACATTTCGCAATGCCAAATCTGATCTTTCATATTTTACAATTTGTGGCTTAGCTACTATAGATGGAATCTTCTGTAATGTGTTTCTCTTTATAAAAAAACTTTGAGAGGAATTAATTGCACCTATTTTTTTAAGTTTAACAATACCTTCAATTCTTTGATAATTAGTAATTGGAAAAAACTTACCTGTTAGAAATTCGTCATTTCCTTTTTTCGACCATTTAAGATTATAATTTATGTAGTTGCAATACTTATGGTTCTCTGACATATTACACCATATATGTTTGTTTTCTGTAAATCGTATATCTTTTGAAGAATACTTTATATTTTCGAAAATCGTACCTGGCATAATAACACATCCACAATCAGAATTATGTGCAAAATTATCGCTTTGAACGGCTATTCTTTTGGCTGTCTTTATTACTCCATCACTTTTATACTTATATACAACCAAAGCGTTTAAAGATGATTTTGTTTGCAAAATTTGCATTTCAAAATCATCAATCCATACATTGCCTCTAGAATCAGATAATTCGCCTTTCCAAACTCCACTCAAATTTTGCGAATTGGTTAAGTTGAAAAACATAACAAAAATTGAAATATAAAACTTCATATCAAAGATTTTGAATAATGCATCAAAACTAATTCAACATAAAAATTCAAATAGCCATTATAAGACTTAAAACTATCACATTAAGTCAATTTTAAAAATGTCTTATCATGATATTCTAATATCTTTTAGAGAGCATTAAATAAAAGTCCTAAAATTAATTTTGTCTAATAAATTTTGAATTAAAATGAATAAGACAAAATACTGCTTTAGTTTACTATTTTTATTTACAATATTCGCTTGTGGAAATAAAGACAACACAGTCTATGATAAAGAAACTCAATCAAAAATTGCGAAACCTACCAAATCTGAAAATCAAGTTACAGACAACGAAAGTGTTCCTACAGAAGATTTATGGGAAAACTGGAATCCAAAAATCGAAGCTTATTTCATGAAAAATTTGAAAAACAGTTTAACGCAAAAAGGAATTAAAGACGAAGATGCTTTAAAATTTGCAGAATGTTCAATTTCAAAAATGAAAGAACAAAATCTAAAACCTAAAGCTGTTCGAGATTCTAAAAATGCTGGAAAATTATTATCAATATCGGTTAGCTGTTCACAAAAAATCGAGAAAAAATAGTTTTAAAACCTCTAATAAAAATCTTATCGTATTAGTAATTTGACTTTTACTGGTAATTTAAAAAAAGACTTCAAAATACATTTGCAAAAAAATTAAAAGCCCGGATTTCTAATTTCAAATCTAGGAAAATTAATAAAATTATAAAAAATGAACAAATTTTTAAATTACATCACTATTGCATTAATTGCCGTTTCATTATTTTCATGTAAAAAGAAAAATGAATGGACACCAGAATTTGAAAAAGAGTACAAAGAGGGTTTAAAAGAAGGGATGATGAGACAAGGAAAAGGAATATTATCAGACGAACAGGTAGATTATATTTCAGAATGCACTGTTGAAAAAATGAAAACAAAAGGAATTAATCCTTTAGATTCTAAAAAGCCTGGAATTGTCATAATGATAAAACAACTTGGTAAAGAATGTAGCATAGAATGGATGTCAAAAAATAATTCAAGTTCTGCAACTCGAAAAAGAGAAACTTCTTGGAACCCAAAAAATGAAGAAACGTATAAAGTAATCCTAAAACAATTTTTTATAAAAAATGGAGTAAAAAGCGATGCTGCTACTTATATCGCAGATTGTGCTATTACAAAATTTAAGGAAAAAAATATTAGTCCTGCCGATCTTGAAAAACCTGAAAATGGAGATTTAGTTCAAAAAATTGGAACTATTTGTGGACAAGAATGGACAAAAAAGAAATAATTTTCTTCTTCTAAAATCAAAAAAACCGTAATTACATTCCTGTAATTACGGTTTTCTCTTTATAACAATTTTAATTAATCTCTCAATTATACCAAACCTGCTTTAATTAAGTATTCAGCGATTTGGATTGTGTTTGTTGCCGCTCCTTTTCTTAAGTTATCAGCAACAATCCACATGTTTAATGTATTTGGCTGGCTTTCGTCACGACGAATTCTTCCTACAAAAACATCATTTTTACCTTCTGCATACAATGGCATTGGGTAAGTAAATGTATCTAAATTATCTTGTACCACTACTCCATCAGTATTATGTAAGATTTCACGAACTTCATTTACATTAAAATCATTTGTAAACTCAACATTTACTGCTTCACTGTGTCCGCCTACAACTGGTACACGAACAGCAGTAGCTGTAACTCTAATAGTATTATCGCCTAAGATTTTTTGAGTTTCGCGAACTAATTTCATTTCTTCTTTAGTGTACCCGTTTTCTTCAAAACTATCACAATGTGGAATTGCATTTCTATGAATTGGATATTTGTAAGCCATATCACCTTGAATTCCTGCGTATTCGTTTTCTAATTGTTTTACCGCTTTAACACCAGTTCCTGTGATAGATTGGTAAGTAGAAACAATGATTCTTTTAATGTTATATTTTTTATGCAAAGGAGCCAAAGTCATTACCATTTGAATAGTAGAACAGTTTGGGTTTGCAATAATTTTATCTTCTTTAGTCAAAACATCAGCATTGATTTCTGGAACTACCAATTTTTTAGTAGGATCCATTCTCCATGCAGAAGAGTTGTCGATAACAGTTGTTCCAGCAGCAGCAAATTTTGGCGCCCATTCTAATGAAGTATCTCCTCCAGCAGAGAAAACAGCGATATCTGCTTTCATATCAACAGCTGTTTGCAATCCTACTACTTTATATTTCGTTCCTTTATATTCGATTTCTTTTCCAACTGATCTTTCTGATGCAACAGGAATTAATTCTGTAACAGGAAAATTTCTTTCTGCTAATACTTTAAGCATTACTTCGCCTACCATTCCGGTAGCGCCTACAACTGCAATTCTCATTTTTATATTTTTAAATAATCAATTAATCTAATTTGTAACGCAAAAGTAAGTATAATAAAAGTCTCTGCAAGGTGATTCACAAAAAATAACAAAATGTTATAAAACAAACATTTTGTAAAAAAACCGCCTCTTCAAAAGGCGGTTAAGTTAGACTTAGTGTAGCGGTATTATATTTTATTGTTTGTTTTTCAACAAATCTCTAATTTGAGTAAGCAATTCTTCCTGAGTTGGTACTGCCGGTTGATTTGGCGCGGGCTCTTCTTTCTTTTTTAAACTGTTTATTCCTTTAATAATCAAGAACAAAACAAAAGCAACAATTATAAAGTTTAAAACAGCCGACAAAAACAATCCATATTTAACTCCACCAAAAGCTGTCAATTCTTCAATAGTAGATAAATGTGCAGCGTCTAAAGCAGGTTTCAATAACAATGGTGTAATTACATTTTCGATAAATGAGCTTACAATTTTACCAAAAGCAGCTCCAATGATCACACCGACAGCCAAATCGACTACGTTGCCTTTCATTGCAAATTCCTTAAATTCTGAAAAAAATCCCATATTTGATCTGTTTAGTTGAATAATAAATGAATATCGAAAATAAGCAATTTTATTGGAATTTCTTAAAATTATCTGAAAAATACCCTCTTGACGCGCTGCGAAATACTCGTCATTATCTCATACGGAATCGTTTTTAGTGCCTCAGCCATTTCAATAACAGTTGGGCTTTCGCCAAAAATAATTACAGAATCGCCTTCTTTGCAATCTATATCGGTTACATTGACCATCAGCATATCCATGCAGACGCTTCCAACGATTTTGGCTTTTTGATTTTTGATGGTAACAAAACCAACTTCATTTCCCCATAATCTCGCAATTCCATCAGCATAACCAATCGGAATTGTGGCAATTTTAGTTGCTGCATCTGCCATAAAACGGCGTCCGTAACCAACGCTATCGCCTGAAGGAATTGTTCTAACTTGAGAAATAATGGATTTTAAAGTCCCTACGTTTTCCAGATATTTTTGTTCCAAAGGATCATTTGAAACTCCGTATAAACCAATTCCTAAACGCACCATATTATATTGCGCATTTGGAAAATTGCTAATTCCAGAAGTATTCAAAATATGTCGAATTGGATTGATATTTAATTCACTGATTAATCTTGAAGATAATTTCTCAAACAATGCAATCTGCTGACTCACAAAACCGTAATGTTTTGGATCATCGCTTGTCGCTAAATGCGAAAGAATACTTTGAACGCGAACAGTTGCATTTCCTCTTAACGTTTCGATCAATTCTTCGAGTGTATTTTCTTCAAAGCCTAAACGATGCATTCCAGTATCGATTTTGATATGAATCGGGAAATCTTTTAGATTCTTTTCACGTGCAATTTTCAAAAAGGCATTTAAGCCTTTTATACTATAAATTTCAGGTTCTAACTGATATTGAATAATGGATGGAAAACTTGTCGATTCAGGATTTAAAACCATAATTGGAAGTTTTATTCCGCCGTTTTTCAGCGCAATTCCTTCATCGGCGAAAGCCACACCCAAATAATCAACTTTATGATGTTCTAATAATTTAGCGATTTCTAAACCTCCATTTCCGTAACCAAATGCTTTTACCATTACCATCATTTTGACATTAGGAGCCAATTTGGATTTGAAGTAATTAAAGTTGTGGCTAATGGCATCAAGATTGATTTCTAGAACCGTTTCATGTGTTTTTTCTTCAAGAAGCGAAACAATTTCTTCAAACTTAAATGACCTTGCTCCTTTTATTAAAATGGTTTCGTTATTGAAATTCAGATTATCGATTTCTGCAATAAAATCAGCTGTGTTTTGAAACATTATGCTGTTTGGAAATTTAGTACCAAAAGATGAAATCGTTGAACCAATGCCAATTATTCGGTTTATTTTATTATCTGAAATTAATTGAGCTACTTTAGAATACAATTCTTCATTTGCGAATCCGCTCTGGAAGATATCAGATAAAATAACGGTTTTTGATGCACCTTTTTTCTTTTGGCTTTCTAAAAAATCCAAAGCAATTTTAAGCGACTGAAAATCGGAACTATAACTATCATCAATAATACTGCAATTATTGATTCCGTTTTTTACTTCCAAACGCATTCGAACAGGATAAAGCATCTCAATTCGATTCTGAATCGTTTCTTGATCGTAATCAAAATGCAATAAAACCAATAAACAAGAAATCGCATTTTCTATAGAAGCCGAATCATTAAATGGAATTTCTAAATTGAATTTTTCGTTTTTGTATTGATATTGAATAAAGGTATGATCGTTTCTATGTTCTCTTTTTTCAATAAAAACATCAGCAGTTTTATCTGTAAAACTCCAAGAAAAAAGTTTTCTCGGATGATGCATATATTCGGCAACAAATTGAGACAAACAAGAATCTACCACTTCATTTTTTTGATAAATAATGATTGGACAGTCTTTAAACAAAAGCAGTTTTTCATCAATTTTCTGCACTAAATTTAAAAAACCTTCATCGTGTGCAGAACCAATGCTGGTTAAAACTCCAATATTTGGTTTGATGATTTTCTCCAGTTTAACCATTTCGTTAACTGTTGAAATTCCAGCTTCGAAAATTCCTAAATTATGTTTTCCATTAATCGCAATTACCGAAAGCGGAACCCCAACTTGAGAATTGTAACTTTTTGGGCTTCTAATAATATTATAATCAGGGCTTAATAAGAAATTAAGCCATTCTTTTACGATCGTTTTACCGTTGCTTCCCGTTAATCCGATAACTGGAAAATGAAACAGATTTCTGTAATAAGCCGCAAATTCCTGAAGCGCCTGACGTGTGTTTTCAACAACCAAAAAATTAGCTTTATCTGCATAACCTTCTGGTATATGATGAACTACAAAATTATGCACGCCATTTTCGATTAAATCGGGAATAAATAAATGGGCATTGTTGTTAACGCCGGCCAGAGCAAAAAATAAAGTCTGTGATCCGTTTTGAAGAGAACGGCTGTCAATTGAGATATGATCGATTAAAACATCAGCATCTGAGCCAATCCATTTGGCATTTAGAACTGAAACCAGGCTTTTTAAATTTAGGCTCATTTAGAAATTTCTTTTTTTCAAAATTAAAACATTAAAGATAGAAAAGAGTTGTGATTTTCTTAAAAAATGAAGCCTCTGCACTTCATTATCTATATTTCTGTATATTTGTTTTTATACCACAAATTTGAGCATTTTGAAAAAGTTACTTCCTGTTTTCTCTTATATATTACATCCCATTTTTATATCGGTGTACGCCACTTTATTTTATCTTTTTTATAAAGAAGATGTGTTTAGTGTAAATGAGAAATATTATGTTTTAATTCAGATTTTGGTAATCAATGTGATTGTTCCAGTCTTGTTTTATTTATTGCTGAAATCGACTGGGCATGTAAAATCGATTATGTTGAGCCAAACTACAGAACGTACAATTCCGCTAATTCTACAGTGCTTTTTGTATATTTTGTTGGTTAAAAGAAGCATTGTAATTACTCGTTATCCTGAGCTTCATTTCTTTTTTCTTGGAGCATTATTTAGCTCGATTTTGGCTTTGGTATGCGTATTGTTTAAAACCAAAGCCAGCTTGCATATGGTTGCCATAAGCGGCTTTACCATTTTTGTAATTGGCTTAAATATTCATCTCCAACTGCATAATCCATATTGGCCTGCGCTACTGATTTTATTGTCAGGAATTGTAGCTTCATCTCGCTTAGAAATGAACGCGCATACTTCGAGAGAAATATTAATTGGATTGTTTGTTGGAATAATGCCGCAGCTTTTATTTTTATATCTGTGGTTATAAAATATAAAAGATCAATCCCGCATTTAAGGTTTTCATATTGATTTTTTCACCAGACAAAGTTGTAGCCGAGTTAAACAACGGACTTAAACCATAATATATATAAACATTCCATGTATTATAACCTGCCGAAAGATAAGGACCATACTGAAATTTATTGATATCCTTATTATTATTGATTTTGTATGTGTTTTCGCCATCATCTAAAAGTGATGTGCTTGAAAAGATATAACTAAATTTTACCCCGCCATAAATACGCCAAAATTTGGTGCTTTCGTAAGTCGAATTTCGCCATCTAAATTCTATTGGAAGATCTATAGAATATTGTCTATAGCGATTAGATACATACTCACTGGAATTATTTACACCATATATAATCTCTCCCCCTCCATCTTGGGAAATCGTTAAGTTTTGATTGTAATTTTGATAACTTAAGCCTAAACCTGTAGCAATTGCAATTGTTCTAGTTTTATTAATCGGCATATCGCGCAAGAAACCTCCCGAAAGTCCAAGAGAAAATTTATTCTGTTTGAAATCGATTGGAATATCGGTAAACATGTTATAGGTAACCGAAAAATAAAACTGATCTTCGCGATACAAAGAATCTATTTTTATAACTGGTTTTATCTCAGGCTTAACATCTTCTTGTGCAAAAGAGTTAAAGAAAGTGAGTAAAAATAAGCAGCTAAAAATAATTCGCATATCGTCGTTTTGGTTTTAAAGAGATGATTTTAAACAAACGCTTTTCTTCGCTTATTTATTTCACATACAAATATAATATAATGGTTTCTGTAGTTGCGACAAGAAGTCGAAATATTCTCTTTTTGATCGCGAATAAAATTAATTGCTGCATTTTCTTTAATAAATCGATTTGAAGAAGTAAAAAATCAACGAATTTTCTTTTATCTTTTATACCTTTGCAAATCATGAAAAGAAAGCAGCTCATATTAAGTTTATCTTTTGCTGTAACAATATTGTTCTCGATATTGTTTCAGTCGATACACAGCTATGAGCATATTGTAAAACAGCTTTCAGAAAAACAATGTCATCATAATTACAATGATCCGAGTGGCGAAATAACACACCAACATCATGATTATGACGTTTGTTTCGTTTGCCATTTTGCTTTTGAATCTTTTATTGTTCCTCAAAATTTCTCTTTTGAATTTCATTCATTTGATAGAGAAACACCTTATTTCTTCCCATTTTCAGAGAAGATTTTTTCAGTTTCAAAAACTTCGTATTACTTACGAGGTCCTCCTGGTGTTATAGTTTCTTAAGTTTCGATTATTCGAAAAAACATCACATTTCTTTTAATTTAAAATTCAAAAAACATTGAGTTTCCTAATCCTATTTTTATTAATCAGGATCAGAATGCTTTACTGTTAGTTTTTGATTTTCATTCGAAGAAAAAATCAATTTAACTATAGCATCATTTTCAAATGAAAAAATTTATAATTGCCCTTATTTTAGGGTTTTCGGGCATGCTTTCTGCTCAAAATTCGGTTTCAGGAACCGTAACCGATAATCAGAATAATCCATTGCCAGGAGTTTCTGTTTACGCTCCAGAATTACACAAAGGAACAACAACAGATGCAAACGGAAAATACGAATTGAACAATCTTCCAAACGGAAGCCTTCGTGTTGCATTTACTTATGTTGGTTATGCCAATCAGAATAAAACGATTGCAAAATTACTAAAGCAAAATACGTTAGACATTACACTTGAAGAATCTATTTTGGAAATGGATGAAGTTGTTGTTTCTACGCCTTTCAATAAACTGCAATCGCAAAACGTAATGAAAATTGAGCACGAAAGCATCAAGACCTTACAGCAAAAAGGAACTTCTACTTTAATTGAAGGTTTAGCGACAATTCCTGGAGTATCTCAGATTTCTACGGGAACTTCTATCGGGAAACCTGTAATTCGCGGACTTAGCGGAAACCGTGTTTTGGTTTATTCTCAAGGCGTTCGTATCGAAAACCAACAGTTTGGAGACGAACATGGTTTAGGTTTAAATGATGCCGGAATAGAAAGTGTCGAAGTTATTAAAGGCCCAGCTTCTTTATTGTATGGTTCTGATGCTTTAGGAGGAGTTTTATATTTCAATCCTGAAAAATTTGCTGATGCAGGAACTTTTAAAGCTAATTTTAGCCAAAAATATTTCACTAATACAGAAGGAAGCAATTCTTCTATCGGATTAAAAACTTCTACTGATAATTGGAAATTCTTGGCTCGTGGAAGCTACAACACACATTCTGACTACAAAATTTCAGGTGGAGACCGTGTAACCAATTCACGTTATAACGAAACAGATTTTAAAACTGGAATTGGATACAGCAATTCAAGTTTTTCAAGTGTTTTAAGATACAACTACAATAAACTGGATATTGGAATTCCAGAAGACGGAATCGCAGAACAATCCTCTAGCAAAGACACACAGTTTCCAAGACAAGGAATTTTCAATCATTTATTGAGTTTAAACAATGTTATTTTCTTTGAAAACTCAAAACTAGATGTTGATTTAGGATATATTGCCAATGACAGAAGCGAGTTTGAAGACAGCAATGAAGCTTCTTTACACATGAAATTAAACACTTTCAATTACAATGCAAAATATCATTTCCCGAAATTCGGAAAAATTGAAACTATTTTAGGAGTTCAAGGAATGCATCAAACCAACAAAAATTCTGGTGAAGAATATTTAATTCCAGATGCAACTACAAATGATTTTGGAGTTTTTGGAACTGCAAATTATGAATGGGACAACAGCGTTATTCAAGCCGGATTACGTTTTGACAACAGAAATATTACTTCAATTGCACACGGAACTGAAGGTGAAGAAGAATATTTCTTGCCACTTGATAGATCTTTTGACAGTTTTAATGCTTCATTGGGTTATAAAACGAAATTGGCTGAACCATTTACGCTTCGTTTAAATGTTGCAACTGGATTTAGAGCTCCAAACTTGGCCGAATTAACTTCAAATGGCGTTCACGAAGGAACAAATCGTTACGAAATTGGAAATGCAAATTTGAAAACAGAACAAAACATTCAGACAGATTTGAATTTAGAATACAAAAACACGCATTTTGAATTTTTCGTAAACGGATTCTACAATCATGTAAACAACTATATCTACACTTCGCCAACTGGAGAAGTTAGAGACGATAATGATGTTTTTGCTTATGTTCAGGACAATGCACAATTGTACGGTGGAGAAGTTGGTTTGCACTTTCACCCACATCCATTAGATTGGTTGCATTTTGAAACTAGCTTTGAGACGGTTACAGGCAAAAAAGAAAACAAAGATTATCTGCCTTTGATTCCTGCAAACAACTGGAACAACACACTTAGAACTGAATTTAATATCAAAGACTGGTTAAGTGAAGGTTTTGCTTCTTTGAATGTTTCTTCGACTTTCAGCCAAGATAATGTAAGCGGTTTCGAAACGGCTTCTAAAGGTTATACTTTGGTAAATTTAGGTTTTGGAGGAACTTTCAAACTAGGAAAAACAGCTTTCGATATTAATTTAAACGGAAACAATTTATTTGATAAAAAATACATTGCGCACCTTTCTAGATTAAAAACAGATGGTATTCCGAACATTGGAAGAAATATCGTTTTGGGAGTTAATTTCAACTTATAAAATTTATTTAACCGCAAAGACGCTAAGATGAGCGCAAAGTTCGCAAAGCAAATAAAAAACTTTGCGCCCTTTGCGCTTTTTTCCTTGCGTACTTTGCGGTTAAACATTTATTAATTCTCACAAAAAGTGCTATTTTTGTTACAACAGATAAAACTAACTATGAAAAAAACATTTTTATTAATGGCAATTACAACCGCAGGAATTTCGTTTGGGCAAGGCAAAATACAATATCCACAAACCAAAAAAGGAGCAACTGTCGATGTATATTTTGATACAAAAGTGAGCGATCCTTATCGTTGGCTTGAAGATGATAAATCTGATGAAACAGGAGCTTGGGTAAAAGCTGAAAATGAAGTTACTTATGCTTATTTAGATAAAATTCCGTTTCGTGACGAACTTAAAAAGCGAATGGAAACACTTTGGAATTACGAAAAAATCGGCGCTCCATCTAAAGAAGGGAAATTTACTTATTATTCTAAAAATAATGGACTTCAAAATCAATCTGTTGTTTACAGAAAAGATCAAAACGGAAAAGATGAAATTTTCTTAGATCCGAATACTTTTTCTAAAGATGGAACAACTTCGCTTGGCGGTTTAGACTTTTCTAAAGACGGAAACAAAGCGGCTTACGCAATTTCTGAAGGAGGAAGCGACTGGAGAAAAGTAATTATCATTGATGCTATTTCTAAGAAAGTTCTTGAAGATACGTTGGTTGATGTAAAATTCAGCGGTATTTCTTGGTACAAAAACGAAGGTTTCTACTACTCTAGTTATGAAAAGCCAAAAGGAAGCGAATTGTCTGCAAAAACAGATCAGCATAAATTATATTTTCACAAATTAGGAACTTCTCAAAAAGACGATAAAGTTATTTTTGGAGGAGATTTAAAAAGAAGATATGTTGGCGGTTATGTCACTGAAGACGATCATTTCTTAATAATTACAGCTGCTAATTCGACTTACGGAAATGAGCTATATATTAAAGATTTGACTAAACCAAATAGTCCAATCGTTACAATTGTAGATAATTTTAATTCTGATAATTCAATTATTGAAAATGAAGGAACAAAATTATTCATTCATACTGATTATAATGCACCAAACGGCCGCGTTGTTGCTGTAGATGCAGCTAATCCAAAAGTAGAAAATTGGAAAGATTTTATTAAAGAAACTGAAAACGTATTAAATCCTTCAACTGGCGCTGGATATTTCTTTGCTAATTATACAAAAGATGCCGTTTCGTTTGTACAACAATATGATTACAACGGAAAA
The DNA here is from genome assembly GCF_025717045.1 of Flavobacterium sp. SH_e. GTDB lineage: Bacteria > Bacteroidota > Bacteroidia > Flavobacteriales > Flavobacteriaceae > Flavobacterium. The sequence goes on along the minus strand of NZ_JAOVZN010000006.1, from coordinate 560,544 downwards.
TTAGTTCGTGAAATCAAACTTCCTGCTGTTGGAACTGCCGGAGGATTTGCTGGAAAAAAAGACGAAAAGATTCTTTATTACAGTTTTACAAATTACACAACTCCAGGAAGCATTTATTCTTTTGAGCCAAAATCTGGAAAATCAGAAATCTATCAAAAGCCAAAAGTAGATTTCAAAAGTGAAGATTACGAGTCTAAACAAGTTTTCTATACTTCAAAAGATGGCACAAAAATCCCGATGATTATTACCTATAAAAAAGGAACAAAATTAGACGGTAAAAACCCGACAATCCTTTACGGTTACGGCGGATTCAATGTTAGTTTAACGCCAAGTTTCAGTATTGCAAATGCTGTTTGGATGGAAAACGGAGGTGTTTATGCTGTTGCTAACTTAAGAGGTGGTGGTGAATACGGAAAAAAATGGCATGATGCAGGAACTAAAATGCAGAAACAAAATGTCTTTGATGATTTTATCGCCGCTGCAGAATACCTAATCGCTCAAAAATATACTTCCTCAGATTATTTAGCTATTCGCGGGGGATCTAACGGAGGATTATTGGTTGGTGCTACAATGACTCAGCGACCAGATTTAATGAAAGTGGCTTTACCAGCAGTTGGAGTTATGGATATGCTTCGTTACAATGCATTTACTGCAGGTGCAGGATGGGCCTTTGATTACGGAACTGCTCAAGATAACAAGGAAATGTTCGAATATCTAAAAGGATATTCTCCTGTTCACAACGTTAAAAAAGGAACTCATTATCCAGCAACAATGGTTACAACTGGAGATCATGACGATCGTGTAGTTCCGGCACACAGTTTTAAATTTGCTTCTGAATTACAGGAAAAACAAACAGGAGAAAATCCAGTTTTAATTAGAATTGATGTAAAAGCAGGACACGGAGCAGGAAAATCTGTTGCTGCGTCTATTCAAGAAAATGTAGATATTCAAGCATTTACGCTTTATAATATGGGCTTTACGGCTTTACCTAAAAAGTAAGACTTTAAGCTAGATTTTTTAGCCACGAATTCACGAATTAATTTTCTGAATATCGTGGCTTTTTATTTTATGCCACATATTAAAAGGATTTGATGGATTAAAAAATCTGTGAAAATCTTTTAATCTGTGCCTTTTATTTTTTTTTCACGCTGATTCTGCAGATTTAGCAGATCTAAATCGATTTAATTTAAAATCTGCATGTATTTGCTTAAATCATTTTAAATCTGCGTGAAATAAATTCGTGGAAATTAGTGCAATTCGTGGCAAACCTTTTTTAAATTTGAGAAACTAAAAACTTAATCAATGGAAATTATAAAATGGGGAATTATTGGCTGTGGAAATGTAACCGAAGTAAAAAGCGGGCCCGCTTTTCAGAAAGCTCCAAATTCGGCTTTAGTAGCAGTTATGCGAAGAGATGCAGCACTTGCTGAAGATTACGCTAAACGCCACAATGTTCCAAAATGGTATTCTAATGCTGAAGATTTAATTAATGATCCAGAAGTTGATGCCGTTTATATTGCTACTCCTCCATCTTCTCATAAAGAATATACCATTTTATGCGCAAAAGCAAAAAAGCCAGTTTATGTTGAAAAACCAATGGCTTTAACTTTTGAGGAATGTAACGAAATGATCAGCGCTTGTAAAGAACACAATGTCCCTTTATTTGTAGCTTATTATAGAAGAGCTTTACCTCGTTTTTTAAAAATAAAAGAAATAATCGATCAGGGAAAATTAGGAAACATCAGACATGTTAATTGTGTTTTATATCATCCTTTTGAAGAGCGCTATGATGATGAAATCAATCTTCCGTGGACTGTTTTACCACATATTTCTGGAGGAGGAATCTTTGTTGATTTAGCTTGCCATACTTTAGATTTCCTAGATTTTGTTTTAGGTCCAATAAAGTCTGTTCGCGGACATGCAACTTCTCAACTACTTGCTTATCCAGCTGAAGACGCTGTTTCGATGTCTTTTTTATTCGAAAACGGAATTCATGGATCAGGAATTTGGAATTTTGCAAGTTTCGAACGTTATGACAATACTGAAATTGTAGGCGATAAAGGTAAAATCTCTTTTTCTACTTTTGGAAATGATCCTCTACATATTCAATATGCAAATGGAGAAAAAGAAACCATTACAATTGAAAATCCGCTTCATATTCAACAGCCGTTTATAGAAACTGTTATTACCGAATTATTAGGTAAAGAAGGTGCTTCTCCATCTAAAGGAACTTCTGGTGCAAGAACAACTTGGGTTATTGATCAAGTTTTGAAGGAATTTAGAGAGAATTCGAAATAGTTCGCACTGTTTGTCATTTCGAGGAACGAGAAATCACACTAGAAATTCTACAAAGTATATAATTAATCTTTGCCGACTCCCGAGTGTGATTTCTCGTTCCTCGAAATGACAAAAAATGAGCATAAAAAAGAGGATATTCTTTCGAATATCCTCTTTTTGTAAACTATAAACTATAAAAAAATGTGGAAATTTATAGGCTATATTTAAGACCTAAAGTTAATCCTAAACCAGAAATTCCAACATAAGAACTTAATTCGTCCATTTTATCATTTGGTCTAGTTGTATCTGTTAAATCTGTAGTAGTAGCTGTATTTGGATTAAACAAAGCATTATTAGAATTTACATCCAATTTCTTGTGATAGTTTGTATATCTCTGTGATGTAGTTCTAGTTGCTAATGCATCTTGCCCATTTACAGTATATTCTGTAGTTTCTTTAGTCTTACCATGAACAGTAAAGTTACGGTATTCTAACTCTGCAAAAGCAGAAATGTGTTTTCCTAATTTATAAGATGTTCCTAATGCCGCCATAAATCCAATTGTTGGATTTGGTTTCACAACATCTTTAGAATAGATATCATTTTTAGCTACTTGATTAGCACCTACATAAGTCAAAAGCTCTCTATCTGTTTTAATATCTAATGTACCGTGAATTGGCACAATAACTCCAACTTTAGTATATGGCTCAAAACCATGAGCATCACCTAAAAACATTACAATAGAAGGCGCTAAATCAAATGCTTTGATTTGTCCTTCAGCTGTAAAACTAATGTATGTAGCTGCAGTAGTAGCTGCATCGTATCCATAAAGTCTATCTGTTGTTTGTGCCATTGTCTTACTATTACTGATATAATAGTTTGCAGACATCTCAACTCCTAAACGAGTAGAAAAACGGTAACCAGCAGTAATACCACTTCTGAAACCTTGTCCAAAAGAACCTGTTATACTTTCTCTTGAAACTAATTTATTGTTAGTTAAAGTACCTGAATAAATATCTCTATTTGGTGCTTGACCTCCCACTTCTGGAAACTCAGTTGAAGCAGTTTGGTTGAAATACGATCCTCCTAATTTGAAATACCAACTTTCTGGTTTCTCAGCTTTTTCTGTCTGCGCCACTGTAGCCATTGAGCAAACTAATAATCCTAATAAAAATAGGTTCTTTTTCATAATTTTGATTTATTGATTAGTACAAACTTAGAATATTTTAACATATTCTTATGGTTTGTAAAGTTAGACTTGGAACGAAAACGTTGTAATTTGGCGCAATATTACTAAAAAACTATTATGCACGCATATTTTTAACATAAAAAATTAACATATGTTTAAATTTTAACTGTTAAATTTTTAGTTCAGTTTAAAATTAATCTGCATTTTCTCCAATTCCTGCAATAACTCAGCTGATATTTTGACCTTCAGACGACGGCTAGGCATGGTCAGTTTGGTAACTACTTTTATCTCTTCTACTTCGTTTACCTCTTGTATTTTTGTATCTTCAAGTGCGGCATCTTCATTTTCATTTTCACCTTCAAAAACAGCATCATCAGAATCTTCAAAATCTGTCGGGGTTTCTACCTCAACCAGTTTTTTTATTTTTTCCAATTCCATGATTTCAAAAGTCACAGAATTCTCCCCCTTATTTTCATTAAATAAATGACTCAGCTTATGTATAAATTCAGGTTGAAGATCTTTTATATTCAATAGAACGATTAGCTTTTTAGCGAAAGCTTCTAAAATATCCTGCAATTGGCGAATCTCAACAAACTGCATTCTTGGATCTGATTTTTTTCCTGTATCATGATTGACCCAACCATCTTTTATCATAATTTTCAAAAAGGCAAAGTTGTTTTGAATTAAGAAATGGCGGAATTTTAAATATTCCTCTCCAAAAATCTTAAACTCGTAACTTTCATCGTAACCTTCTAAATTGAAAGCTGCCCAGCCTTTTCCATTTTTAGCTACACGGTGTTGTACGTTATTAATAATTCCGGCAAAATGTAAATTCTTTCCAACATATTCATTCATGCTCTTCAAGGCTTCTAAACGAGCGTTGCAGAAGTATTTCATCTCAAACCTAAAATCATCAAGCGGATGCCCAGAAATATAGATTCCGACAACCTCTTTTTCTTTGGCCAGTTTTTCCATTGTACTCCAGTCTTCGCAAGGCGGAACAACCGGTTCTGCGATTTGCACTTCGCTGGTTTCTCCAAATAAACTTACTTGAGAAGAATTTTCATTTTCTTGAAACTTCGATCCGTAGCGCATTGCTTTTTCGTAGAAAGTAATTCCGTCTCCATCATCATGAAAATATTGAGCTCTGGTTGTTCCTTCAAATGAATCGAAACCTCCGGCAAGTGCTAAATTCTCGATTGCTTTTTTGTTGGCTGCGCGCAAATCAATTCGCTTCGCTAAATCAAAAATCGATTTATATCTTCCGTCTTTTCTGTTTTCTACAATCGTTTCAACAGCTCCAGAACCTACTCCTTTAATCGCTCCCATTCCGAAACGAACTGCGTAATCATCGTTTACAGTAAATTTATAGTATGATTCGTTTACGTCTGGACCCAAAACCTGCAACCCCATACGTTTACATTCTTCCATGAAAAACGAAACTTGTTTGATATCGTTCATGTTATTCGAAAGCACCGCCGCCATATATTCTGCAGGATAATGCGCTTTCAAATAAGCGGTTTGGTATGCAATCCACGCATAACAAGTCGAGTGTGATTTGTTGAAGGCGTAACTCGCAAAGGCTTCCCAGTCTTTCCAGATTTTCTCTAGAATTTTGGCGTCATGACCTTTTGCTGCAGCTTGTTCAACAAACTTCGGTTTCATTTTATCTAGTACGTCTTTTTGTTTCTTACCCATCGCTTTACGCAAAACGTCGGCCTCACCCTTTGTAAATCCTGCCAAAGACTGAGACAAAAGCATTACCTGCTCTTGGTAAACCGTAATTCCGTAGGTTTCAGAAAGATATTCCGCACAGGCATCTAAATCGTATTTGATTTCTTCGTCACCATTTTTTCTTCGAACAAAAGAAGGGATATATTCCAAAGGTCCCGGACGATAAAGCGCATTCATGGCAATTAAATCTCCAAAAACCGTTGGTTTCAGATCCTTCATGTATTTCTGCATCCCAGGCGACTCGTATTGGAAGATTCCGACCGTTTCACCTCTTTGGAAAAGTGCATAGGTTTCTTCATCATCGATTGGAAAAGTATCTGGATTCAGCTCAATTCCCGTTCTGTATTTTACCAGTTTTACAGTATCTTTTATCAGCGTAAGGGTCTTCAGACCCAAGAAGTCCATTTTCAGCAATCCGGCACTTTCAGCAACTGAGTTGTCGAACTGTGTTACATATAAATCGGAATCTTTTGCAGTCGTTACAGGAACATAATTCGTAATATCCGATGGCGTAATGATTACCCCGCAGGCGTGAATACCCGTATTACGCATCGATCCCTCCAGAATTTTTGCCTGTTGAATAGTTTCTCCTGCCAAATCGTCTTCATTGGCAATGGCGATTAATTCTTTGACATTATCAAATTCGTCAGAACGAAGGGCTTTTTTAACTTCTTCTTCACTCTCCGAAATAAAACGCGCCAAATTCCATTTTGACGGCATCATTCCCGGAATCAGTTTTGCAATTCTGTCGGCCTCAAATAATGGCAAATCTAGTACACGCGCCGTATCACGAATCGCCGATTTGGTCGCCATTTTACCATAAGTGATAATCTGCGCTACCTGTTTTTGACCGTATTTGTTAATTACATATTCCATTACACGTCCACGACCCTCGTCATCAAAGTCGATATCAATATCGGGCATCGATACACGGTCAGGATTTAGGAAACGCTCAAAAAGCAAATCGTATTTAATTGGGTCAATATTAGTAATTCCGAGACAGTATGCAACGGCAGAACCCGCTGCAGAACCACGCCCAGGACCTACCGATACGTCCATTTTTCTTGCCTCGGCAATGAAATCCTGTACAATCAAAAAGTAACCTGGATATCCCGAATTTGAAATTGTCATTAACTCAAAGTCCAAACGCTCTTGAATTGATTCTGTGATTTCACCATATCTTCTTTTGGCACCTTCCATAGTAAGGTGTCGCAAATAAGCATTTTCACCTCGAACACCATTGTCTTTTTCATCTTCAGGATCAACAAATTCGTCTGGAATTTCGAATTTCGGAAGCAATACATCACGATAAAGCGAATATCCTTCAACTTTATCAATAATTTCCTGAATATTGATAATGGCTTCTGGCAAATCGGCAAAAAGCTTTTTCATCTCGTCTTGCGACTTGAAATAATATTCCTGATTTGGAAGTCCGTAACGGTATCCGCGTCCACGTCCTATTGGTGTTGCCTGCTTTTCACCGTCTTTTACACACAATAAAATGTCGTGTGCATTGGCATCTTCTTTATTTAAATAATAAGTATTGTTGGTCGCAATTAACTTTACATCGTGTTTTTTTGAAAACTCAATCAGGGTTTTGTTGACACGATTTTCATCTTCCTGATTGTGGCGCATTACTTCCAGATAGAAATCTTCGCCAAATTGTTCCTTCCACCAAATTAAAGCTTCTTCGGCTTGGTTTTCACCGATGTTCAGAATTTTACTCGGAATCTCTCCGTATAAATTCCCAGACAAAACCATGATATCGCCTTTGTATTGTTCTACAATTTTGCGGTCAATCCTTGGAACATAATAAAATCCATCAGTATAAGCAATCGAAGCCATTTTAGCCAAGTTGTGATATCCGGCTTTATTTTTAGCCATTAAAACAACCTGATAACCGTTGTCTTTTTTGCTTTTATCTAAGTGATTTTCGCAGATATTAAATTCACAGCCAACAATTGGTTTTACTTCGGTTTCTGTTGGCTCTTCTCCAGCTTCAACCAAAGCTTTGTTTTTTCCAGAAGCCGCTTTATTGTGATTCATAACAGCGCTCACAAAATGGAAAGCTCCCATCATGTTTCCAGTATCGGTCATGGCAACAGCTGGCATTCCGTTTTTAGCTGCAGCCGCAACAATATTTCCAACTCCAATAGTTGATTGAAGTACCGAAAACTGTGTATGATTGTGTAAATGCGCAAATTTTGCTGCTTTGAAATCAGCTTTATCTTCTTCTGAAACAACAGTCTGCTGACCTTCTCCGGCCAAAGCTTTAAGCTGTTCTCTGATTTTATCAGAAGCCGCTTTTAAATTGATGTGTTTTAAACCAATCAGTTTAAATGGCTCTGGGTTTCTTTCCTGAAAATCTTTGAAGTATTCTTTAGGAACGTCAAGCTCTTCTTTCGTAAAAACCTCTCTTCGAACCAATTCTAAGAAACAACGCGTAGTTGCCTCAACATCGGCAGTTGCGTTGTGCGCTTCCGCGAAAGGAACATTGAATAAATATTCATGCAATTCGGTCAAAGTTGGAAGCTTGAATTTTCCTCCACGCCCTCCTGGAAGCTGTAATAATGAAGCGGTAACTTCGGTACAGGTATCCAGAACAGGCATTGAAGCCATTTGAGACTCCACTCCCATTCTATGGAATTCAGCTCCCATAATATTCACGTCGAAACCTAAATTCTGTCCAACGATATATTTGGTTTTGCTTAAAGCAATATTGAATTTCTCTAAAACTTCGGCCAAAGTGATTCCATCGGCTTCAGCCAATTCAGTAGAGATTCCGTGAATACGTTCAGCATCATACGGAATGTTAAATCCTTCTGGTTTTACCAAATAATCCTGATGCTCGATAAGCTGTCCCATTTCGTCATGCAATTGCCAAGCGATTTGTATACAGCGAGGCCAGTTATCAGAATCTGTTATTGGGGCATCCCAGCGTTTTGGTAATCCGGTTGTTTCGGTATCGAATATTAAATACATAGAGTTGTAAAAAGTCAAATTTTAAAGCTCCAAATTCCAAATCACTCACATTGCAAAACATTGACAACATGAAACATAACAAAATGTGAAATGAAAAATCGGAGGAATTCAAATTTACGCTTTTTTTACAGAAATAAAGAAGTGAAAGTTGTTAACAAAAGCATTTTTAACATGATTATGAAAGAGCGACAAAAACCTTAAAAAATCATTTATTTTCTCTTAAAAACTTCAATTATCCATTTTGGATACTCATTGCACCAAAATGAACACTTTTAAACTGCAGTGTATCCTGAACTTTGCTTCATCAAATTATAACAATTAAAAATAATAATCATGAAAACAATTTTTATCACAGGCGCATCATCAGGTTTAGGAAAAGCAACAGCAAAATTATTCCACGAAAAAGGATGGAACGTAATCGCAACCATGAGAAATCCGGAGAAAGAAACTGAACTTTCTCAATTAAAAAACGTAACGCTTTTGCCTTTAGACGTTACCGATTATGATCAAATTCAAAACACAGTTAAAAAAGCACTTGAAATTAGCGACATTGACATCGTTTTTAACAATGCTGGCTATGGATTAATTGGTCCTTTGGAAAGTTTAACAGATGATCAAATCACAAAACAATTAAATACTAATTTATTGGGAGTAATCAGAGTTACGAATGCATTTATTCCTTACTTCAGAGAAAGAAAAGGCGGTTTGTTTATCTCTACAACATCTATCGGCGGATTGATTGCTTTTCCTTTAGGATCAATTTATCATGCTACAAAATGGGGATTAGAAGGCTGGAGCGAAAGTATGGCTTACGAATTAAATCCGTTTGGAATAAACATTAAAACCGTTTCTCCAGGAGCAATCAGAACAGAATTTTTGCATGGCTCACTTGACACAAGCACCCTTCCAGAATACGAAACAATGACCAATAAAATGTTTGGAAGCGTTGACGTTATGTTTGAAATGGCTTCAACTCCGGAACAAATTGCCGATGTTGTTTATGAAGCTGCAACAGATGGAAAAAACCAATTAAGATACGTTGCCGGTGAAGACGCAAAAGCGCTTTACAAACAAAGACTTGAAGTAGGAGACGAAGTTTTTCGTTCTGAATTTGGCAAACAATTTTTTGGAGAATAATTTAAGCTCCAGCGGAGCAAAATATTTATAGAAATTCAACAATCCAGATACAAAAAAGCTCCAGCGGAGCGAAATATTTGTCGCAATGAATATGTCGCTCCGCTGGAGCTCTACTCTCAATAATAACTGCAATTTCTATACATATTTCGCTTCTCCGAAGCTTTTTTTAGTCTCTCAAATTTTCTTACTTTTATATCATGGAAAAGAAAAACAATAATCCGGCAAAAATCTCTTCTATATCGCAGTTTCATGATTTACTTCGATTGCCAAAACCACTTCATCCGATGGTGAGTTTAGTAGACAATACGCAGTTGGTCATCAATGAAGATTTAGCGAATCATGCCTTTTTGCTTGATTTTTATAAGATTTCTTATAAGTTTTCTACCAAAGGAAAAATGGGCTACGGTCAAGGCTATTATGATTTCAACGAAGGCGGACTTATGTTTGCTTCTCCAACTCAGTTAATTTTTACTGAAAATGAAGAAGGCGTTGAATATGGAGGTTATACACTTTTATTTCATCCTGATTTTATTCGAAATTATCCTTTGGGAAAAAGCATCAAAAAATACGGTTTCTTTTCTTATGACACCAATGAAGCACTGCATCTTTCTGACAGTGAAAAAACAACCATTATCGGATTATTACAAAGCATCGACAACGAACTCAATACCGCAATAGACGAAATGAGTCAGGATGTGATTGTTTCTTATATTGATGTTTTACTGAACTACAGCAATCGTTTTTACAAACGTCAATTCATTACCAGAAAAACGATCAGTCACGATTTATTATTGAAAGTTGAAGAAACTCTGGAAAACTACATAAGTAATGCCGAAACCTTAAAAAAAGGATTACCGACAGTAGAGTTTCTGGCTTCTCAGATTAATGTTTCAAGTCACTATTTAAGCGATATGCTTCGTAATTTAACTGGGTTAAATGCACAACAGCACATTCATTCAAAATTAATAGAAAAATCAAAAGATTTCTTGATTACGACTAATCTTTCTGTAGCAGAAATCGCTTATCAATTAGGTTTTGAATATCCTCAATCATTCAGCAAATTATTCAAAAAGAAAACCAATCTTACTCCATTAGAATTTAAAAATTCTCTGAATTAACCTTCAAAAATACTGCCTACAAAAAATCAGTTTTTGCTTCAAAAAAACACAAAATTTCATAAAAATACACTTCTTGGATGTCGTAGTATTTTGATGTTTTATTGAATCTAAATAATGTCCAAAAAATGCCTTTCAAAGCTTTAAAAAACTCAAAAAACGCTCTTTTAGCAAAGATTTCAAAACTAACAATTATTACTATTTTTATGCATTTTGTTAGATTTTTTCAATCAAATCCTTATATTTTATATTGATTTTGAGATAAATTTGCAAACTATTAAAACAAAAAACAAACAGGCAAAATTAAAGCCGAAAAAGAAAAAGCAAATCTATTTCTTAATCATTTTTCTTTCAAATTTTAGTCTGCAAAAGCCATTTGGCAATTTGTAAATTAGTTTGGGTATCGTATATAATGAAATATCGAAATTGACGCTTTTTTATCTTTTTTTACTTTTGTTTTGCTATTATAATGAACAGGAAATTGCTGTGGTTATAGAAATTACAATTTAAAAAAATAAAAAATGAGTAAGACATTATTTGACAAAGTATGGGATTCACATGTTGTGCGTAAAATTGAAGATGGGCCAGATGTGTTTTTTATTGACCGCCATTTCATTCATGAAGTTACGAGTCCTGTTGCTTTTTTAGGATTAAAATCAAGAGGCGTTAATGTATTATATCCAGAACGTACTTTTGCAACTGCCGACCACAATACACCAACCATAAACCAACATTTACCAGTTCAGGATCCGCTTTCTGCAAACCAGCTTAAAGCTCTTGAAGACAATGCTAACGAATACGGAATTTCGCACTGGGGATTAGGCCACCAAAAAAATGGTATTGTACACGTAGTTGGTCCTGAAAACGGAATTACTTTGCCAGGTGCTACTATTGTTTGTGGAGATTCGCATACGTCTACTCACGGTGCTTTTGGAGCTATCGCTTTTGGTATCGGAACATCTGAGGTTGAAATGGTGCTTTCTACACAATGTATTATGCAGCCTAAACCAAAGAAAATGCGTATCAACGTAAACGGTAAATTGAGCAAAGGTGTTGGACCAAAAGACGTTGCGCTTTATATTATTGCTCAGTTAACTACTTCAGGAGGAACAGGATATTTTGTTGAATATGCTGGTGATGTTTTCGAAAACATGACTATGGAAGGCCGTATGACAGTTTGTAATTTAAGTATCGAAATGGGTGCTCGTGGAGGTATGATTGCTCCTGACCAAACTACTTTCGATTTCCTTGAAGGAAGACTTTACGCTCCTAAAGGTGAAGCTTGGACAAAAGCTGTTGAATATTGGAAAACTTTAAAAACTGATGCTGATGCTGTATTTGATGCTGAATTGAACATCAAAGCTGAAGATATCGAACCAATGATTACTTACGGTACAAACCCAGGAATGGGAATTGGTATCACAAAACATATCCCGAATGCTAAAGAAGTTGAAGGGGGTGAGGAAACTTACAAAAAATCTTTAGCTTACATGGGCTTCAACGAAGATGATGTAATGATCGGAAAACAAATCGATTATGTTTTCTTAGGAAGCTGTACAAACGGACGTATTGAAGATTTTAGAGCTTTTGCTGAAATTGTAAAAGGAAGAAAAAAAGCAGATAATGTTACGGCTTGGTTAGTTCCGGGTTCTCACGTTGTTGAAGCTCAGATTAAAGAAGAAGGAATTTTAGATATTTTGACTGAAGCTGGTTTCGTATTACGTCAGCCGGGTTGTTCTGCTTGTTTAGCAATGAACGATGATAAAGTTCCTGCTGGAAAATATGCAGTAAGTACTTCAAACAGAAACTTTGAAGGTCGTCAAGGTCCTGGTTCAAGAACGCTTTTAGCTTCTCCAATTATGGCGGCAGCGGCGGCAGTTACTGGAAAACTAACAGATCCGAGAGAGCTTTTTTAAAGATTTAAGAATGAAGATTAACGATTTCTAACCCGAGCGAAAGCGAACTGGCGAAGCATTTCAGATTTCGATAAACTTCATTAAAAAATCTTCTAAAATTTCAATTTACATTTTACAAAAAAACATTAACGATTACAATTTTAAGATACAACAACAAATCTAAAATCAGAAATCGTTAATCTAAAATCAAAAATCAAAATGGCATACGATAAATTTAATATACTTACTAGCAGCGGAGTTCCGTTGCCAATTGAGAACGTAGATACAGATCAAATCATTCCAGCTCGTTTCTTAAAAGCTACAAAACGTGAAGGTTTTGGAGACAATCTTTTTAGAGACTGGAGATATAATGGAGACGATACTCCAAAAGCAGATTTCGTTTTAAACAACCCAACTTACAGCGGAAAAATCCTTGTTGGAGGAAAAAACTTCGGTTCTGGATCTTCTAGAGAGCACGCTGCATGGGCAGTTTACGATTACGGATTCCGTGCTGTAGTTTCTAGTTTCTTTGCTGATATCTTCAAAGGAAACTGTTTAAATATTGGTGTATTGCCAGTACAAATCAGCCCAGAATTTTTAGCAAACATTTTCAAAGCTATCGAAGCTGATCCAAATACAGAATTAGAAATCAATCTTCCAAACCAAACGATTACTTTATTGTCAACTGGAGAGCAAGAATCTTTTGCTATTAATGGTTACAAAAAGAACAATTTAATCAATGGTTTTGATGACATTGATTATTTACAAGATATGAAGGAAGATATTAAGGCTTTTGCTGATAAACTTCCTTACTAATAGAAATATCATTCAGTCTATTAGACCCGACAGGCTTCAAAACCTCTCGGGTCTTTCTAAATTAATAATACAAACCCGCTATCATTTCGAATTTAAAGAAATATAGAATATCAATATGGAAAAAAGAAAAATTGAAATAATGGATACGACACTTCGTGATGGCGAACAAACCTCAGGAGTTTCATTTTCTGCCGCAGAAAAACTAACCATTGCGCAATTGTTGTTGGAGGAATTAAATATTGATAGAATCGAAATTGCTTCTGCACGTGTGAGCGAAGGAGAATTTCAAGCCGTAAAAGGCATCACTTCTTGGGCTGAAGAAAAAGGATACATTAACAGAATTGAAGTTCTTACGTTTGTTGACGGAGGCGTTTCAATTGATTGGATGAAAAAAGCGGGTGCCAAAGTGCAAAATTTATTGACCAAGGGTTCAATGAATCACTTAACACATCAATTAAAGAAAACTCCGGAACAGCATTTTTCTGAAATCGCTGAAATTATTGCTTTAGCAAAAGAAAACAATATTGAAACCAATGTTTACTTAGAAGACTGGAGCAACGGAATGAGAAATTCTCCAGATTATGTTTTTCAATTCTTGGATTTCTTAGCAACACAGCCAATTAAAAGAGTTTTACTTCCTGATACTTTAGGTGTTTTAATTCCGTCTCTAACTTTTGAATTTATTTCGAAAATTAGAACAAAATATCCAAGCATTCATTTTGATTTCCATGCACATAACGACTACGATTTAAGTGTTGCTAACGTTATGGAAGCTATAAAAGCGGGAATCAACGGACTTCACGTTACGGTAAACGGAATGGGAGAACGTGCTGGAAATGCACCGCTTGAAAGTACTGTTGCTGTTATCAATGATTATATGCCAGAAGTAAATATCGGCATTAAAGAAACTTCGTTGTATTCTGTAAGCAAATTGGTTGAAACGTTTACAGGTTATAGAATTCCTGCCAACAAACCAATTGTAGGTGACAATGTTTTTACGCAAACAGCTGGAATTCACGCTGACGGAGATAATAAGAATAACTTATATTTTAACGATTTACTTCCCGAACGTTTTGGAAGAAAACGAAAATACGCCCTCGGAAAAACTTCTGGAAAAGCCAATATCGAGAAGAATCTTCAGGAGTTAGGTCTAAAACTTAACAACGAAGATTTGAAATTGGTTACCCAAAGAATTATTGAACTGGGCGACAAAAAAGAAACTGTAACCAAGGAAGATCTGCCATACATTATTTCTGATGTTTTGGACAGCCACACTTACGAAGAAAAAATTACGATAAATTCTTATATGCTGGTTCATTCTAAAGGAATGCGCCCATCTACGACTTTATCTTTAAATTTAAACGGAGAAATAATCGAAGAAAATGCACAAGGAGACGGTCAGTTTGATGCTTTCATGAATGCTTTATCCAAAATTTACAAAAGCAAAAAACTTACGCTTCCAAAATTAATCGATTATGCCGTGAGAATCCCGCCAGGAAGTAGTTCTGATGCGTTGTGCGAAACCATTATCACATGGGTTAACAACGGAAAAGAATTCAAAACCCGCGGATTAGATTCGGATCAAACTGTTGCAGCGATTATTGCGACACAGAAAATGTTGAATATAGTTACTTAATATAAGGAACAAAGATTCAAAGTTGCAAAGGCACAGAGGTTTTTACCTGCTTTCAAAACTTTGAACCTTTGTTCCTCTGAACCTTTGAACCTTAATAACACATATAGAATGAAATTAAACATAGCCCTTTTAGCGGGAGACGGAATCGGACCAGAAGTAATTGAGCAAGCAGTAAAAGTATCAGATGCTATTGCACAAAAATTTGGACATGAAATTACTTGGAAACCAGCTTTGACAGGTGCTGCTGCAATTGACGCAGTAGGCGAACCTTACCCAGATGCAACACACGAAATTTGTAAAAATGCTGATGCCGTTCTTTTTGGAGCGATTGGACACCCTAAATATGATAACGATCCTTCTGCACCTGTAAGACCAGAGCAAGGTTTATTAAAAATGCGTAAAGCATTAGGTCTGTTTGCAAACGTAAGACCAACTTTTACATTCCCATCATTATTAGATAAATCTCCTTTAAAAAGAGAAAGAATCGAAGGAACAGATTTAGTTTTCTTAAGAGAATTAACTGGCGGAATTTACTTTGGTGAAAAAGGAAGAAAGGATAACGGAGATACTGCTTACGACAACTGCGTTTATACAAGAGCAGAAGTTCAGCGTTTAGCTAAAAAAGGTTTCGAATTAGCAATGACGCGTTCTAAAAAATTATGCTGTGTTGATAAAGCAAACGTTTTGGAAACTTCACGTTTGTGGAGAGAAACAGTTCAAGCAATGGAAAAAGACTATCCAGAGGTTGAAGTGAGCTACGAATTTGTTGACGCTGTTGCAATGCGTTTGGTTCAATGGCCAAACTCTTATGATGTATTAATTACTGAAAACTTATTTGGAGATATCTTAACAGATGAAGCTTCTGTAATTTCTGGCTCAATGGGATTAATGCCTTCTGCGTCTATGGGAGCTGAAGTATCTTTATTCGAACCTATTCACGGTTCATATCCACAAGCTACAGGATTAAACATTGCAAACCCAATGGCAACAGTTTTATCTGCTGCTATGATGTTCGAAAACTTCGGATTAATGGAAGAAGGAAAAGCAATGAGAGATGCTGTAAATAAAGCTTTAGAAGCAGGAGTAGTTACTGAAGATTTAGCAAATGGAGGCAAAGCATACGGTACCAAAGAAGTGGGCGACTGGTTAGCTGCGAATGTATAATAGTTTATTTTGTTTCATGCTTCAAGTTTCAAGTTATCCGCAACTTGAAACTTGAAACAAATAAAAACCTGAAACAAGATTTTACAAACAAAAAAAGGGATCAACTTTCGTTGATCCCTTTTATATTTTAGAAAAAAAATACTAATATTCTCTTCTGTTTCCGCGATCTCCTCCGCCACGGTTGTTTCCAAAACCTCCGCGATTGTTTCCTCCGCGGTTGTTGTTGTTAAAGCTTCTTCTTTCGCCTTCTGGTTTTGGTTCAGATTTATTTACAACAATTGTACGTCCCGAAACAACAGCTCCGTTTAATTCATCAATTGCTTTTTGAGCCTCTGCATCATTTGGCATTTCAACAAAACCAAATCCTTTACTTCTTCCTGTAAATTTATCAGTAATAATCTTAACAGAGTCAACTGTTCCATAAGCCTCAAAAGACTCTCTTAAATCTGCTTCCTCAATACTGAATGGAAGGCTTCCCACGAAAATATTCATAAATTATTTTTTATAATAGGAACAAATGTAACCTTATTTATCTCTAAACTACTATAATATTAATTTATTTAAGTTTTTATTTGGATTTGGCAAAGACATATTTAAGACAAAGATCCTAATCAATAGTAAAATTATTTCCCGGTGTTACTGGGATTTTATAGAAAACACCTTCTGTAAAATGCAATGTTTGCTTTTCGGCCTCAGAATCAACATTAACAGCTGTAAATTTAAACGTTCCTGAAATAGTATTATCAGTTGTATTGTATTCTGTAACAACAATTTCCCCGTTTCCTTTATCTGTTCCTGTACTAAATTCTTCTTCTTGTCCTTTATAAGTATTTTTATAAGTGGCTTTTGTAACATCATTATCGCCTAATATATAGGTTTTCACAGCTGGCTCAGGAATCTGAAAACTTATTTGTTCATATCCTAAAGAACCTTCAACGACAAAAAAACCATTTGTCTGTATTCCAGAATTATAAGCTCGAGCCCTCCAAAAAATATTATCTTTTAAGGTTTGAAAAGCTGGATTATTAAATCTAACATCCTCTGTACAAGATGCAACTAAAAGTAAAAGTGATAAAAAGTAAAAGTATTTTTTCATATTTTAAAATGAATTTGGTGCAAAAGTATCGCATTAAGAGCTAAATACTTAAATTAAAAAGTCAAAAAAATGCTAAAAAAACAATCCAAATATATTTAATCTTTTTTAAAACGTGTTTTTCATAAAAAAATTATATCTTTGCGCCCTTAATTAACGGAGGTCGAGTACCTCAAAATTTAATCAATAAGATTATGTCAGTAAAAATTAGATTACAAAGACACGGTAAAAAAGGAAAACCTTTTTACTGGGTAGTAGCTGCAGATGCACGCTCAAAAAGAGATGGTAGATACTTAGAGAAAATCGGTACTTACAATCCAAACACTAACCCAGCAACTGTTGATTTAAACCTTGACAGCGCAGTTAAATGGTTACACAATGGTGCTCAACCAACTGATACTGCAAGAGCTATCCTTTCTTACAAAGGTGCTTTATTGAAACACCACCTTGACGGAGGAGTTCGTAAAGGAGCTTTAACTCAAGAGCAAGCAGATGCAAAATTAACTGCTTGGTTAGAAGCAAAAGCTGGAAAAGTTGATGCTAAAAAAGATGGTTTATCTAAAGCAAAAGCTGATGCTAAAGCAAAAGCTTTAAAAGCTGAGCAAGAAGTTAACGCTAAACGTGTTGCTGATGCTGCTGCTGCACAAGCTGAAGCTGCTGCCGCTGCTACAAAAGAGGCTGCTGAAGAAGTTGCTGAAGCAACTGAAGAAGCTCCTGCTGCTGAAGAGAATAACGAAACAACTGAGGCATAATTTTACTTAGCGATAATGCGTAAAGAAGATTGTTTTTATTTAGGTAAAATCGCTAAAAAATTTAGTTTCAAAGGTGAAGTCTTGGTCTATTTAGACACAGATGAGCCTGAGTTATACGAAAATCTGGAATCAGTGTTTGTTGAAAACAACAAACACTTGGTTCCTTTTTTTATTGAAACAAGTTCATTGCACAAAAACGACTTTTTAAGAGTACGTTTTGAAGATGTAAATACCGAAGAAGATGCAGATGCTCTTGTTGGTAGTCCTATTTATCTTCCTTTAACTATGTTACCTAAACTTACTGGTAACAAATTCTACTTCCATGAAGTTATTGGTTTTGAAATTGAAGACAAACGTTTAGGTGTTTTCGGAAAAATAACTTCTATTAATGATTCAACTGCACAGCCTCTTTTTGAAGTTTTAAATGGTGAAGTTGAAATCTTAGTTCCAATGATTGATCAGTTTCTTGTAAAAATCGATCGCGAAAACAAAAAAGTAATCATGGATCTTCCTGAAGGTCTTATTGAGATGTATCTATAATTTAGTAATCAGTCTAAGTCACAGTCTTCAGTCATTACTTTCCGTAAATTTTTATTTTTTAATTTTTAGAAATGTCAACATTCAGTTTCAAACAATTTTCTATAAAACAAGATAAAACAGCTATGAAAGTTGGTACCGATGGTGTTTTATTAGGTTCTTGGGCTCCTGTTCATCATAACCCTTTTAGTGTTTTAGATATTGGTGCTGGAACTGGAATTATTGCTTTAATGTTGGCACAAAGATGCAGCGCTGAACAAATTGATGCACTTGAAATTGATGAAGAGGCGCACGAGCAAGCTGTAGAAAATTTTGAAGCTTCTCCTTGGGGCGACCGATTATTTTGTTTTCATGCTGGTTTAGATGAATTTATTGATGAACCAGAAGATGAATATGACTTAATTGTTTCGAATCCGCCTTTTTATGCTGAAGATTATAAAACAGAAAACGAACAACGTGATTTAGCTCGTTTTCAAGATGCAATGCCTTTTGAAGAATTAGTCGAAGCCGCCGATTTATTACTTTCAGAAAACGGAATATTTGCCTTAATTATTCCTTATAAAGAAGAAGAAAAATTCATTGCTTTAGCAAAAGAAGCAGAATTGTTCCCATTAAAGATTACTCATGTAAAAGGAACTCCAAAATCAGAAATTAAACGCAGTTTATTGGCTTTTAGCCGAAATGAAGTTCCTGAAATTGAAATCGATGAACTTATTATCGAAATCCACAGACACGTCTATACTCCTGAATATATTGAATTGACTAAAGATTTTTATTTGAAGATGTAAAGACATCTTTGTCAAAGCTTTAAACTTTGACAAAGACTCTTATTTAGACTTTTTTATTTCCCTTTTTTAGCAAAAAGAACAGCTCTTTCCAAAACCTCATCTCTTCCTTGCTGAATTCCTAAAATCGTTGGTTTCACTTCAATATTAGGAACAATTCCGATTCGTTGAGTTTCTTTTTTATTTGGATAAAAAACACCATAACAAGTAAATGACGAACCAAATCCTTTGATGATTTGAAATCTGTAATTTGCGCCATCAGCTCCGCCAGTTTGACTTCCGATAACTACACAATTAGGAACTGTTTGCAAACTCATTACAGTAAACTCAGCATGACTTACAGCTTTTTCATTTGTTATAACAATTACTTTTCCTTTGTAATGATCCGGATTACTTTTTCCGCACTTCTGAATTCCTTCTCTCCAACAATAACGTCCAGGATAATTTACATCTGGATCAAGAAATCTAGCAAATTCTTTCTCTTCAGGATTAAGCCAATCTACAATTGGATACATAACCTCGTGTGGTCGATTTCTATTGTCAAAAATTATTGCATTTGTATTGTTTAATGCCGAAATTAAAGATGGAACATCTGCTGGATCAAGTTCATCAAAATCAACGTAACCAATATTACCCTCTAAAATTTTCCATTTTTCTTTATTTGGAAACTGAATTTTTAAATCTTCATACACATATCTATTAATAGACTTTACTGCAGTTTTTCCATCTCGAATAAACTCGATTTCAAATGAAGGTGTTTTTCCGTTAAAAATTGCCCAATATGCATTCTTTAAAACAGATGGTTCGTTAGATCCTTCTACATATTTTCGGTTTTCTTTCAAAATTTCTGCAATAGTCTTCCCTTCTACTTTTGTAATTACATCTCCAATTTTAATATCACTAACTTTTGCCAGAGAATCATTTTTCAATGCAACAACAATTGCTTTTTCATCAATGATATTAACATCTACAGGAATAAATTTATCACCAAAATAGTCAAACAATTGAGCCATACTAGTCGCTGCGTGAGTATCATTTAGCTTTACCGAAATCTCGCGCATCGCCAAATTAAAGTCTTTTTCCGATTCTGGGGCATAAAATCTTGGCAACATTTCATCTAGTACTTTATCCCAATTTTCATCCATTTGATATTTATATGGAAAGAAATATTCGATGTAATTCCAATATCTGCAAAGAGTTAAAATACGTAAGTTTTTATCTGTCCATTTAAAATCCGCATATTTTACCTCGTTATTAAACTTAAGAGGCACATCTCCAGTATGAAGTTCAAAATTGACATAGTATTGTTTACCCTTAATTCTGTTTTCCTCAATAAACTTTAATTTTTTGGAAAGAGATTTCGAAAACAATTCATTTTTATTAAGCCACGACAAATCGAAATTTTTATCAAAATATTCTTTTTTTGACTTTACCACTTCTGCTTTTTTAATTTCACCTAAAGAAAGAATCCAATTTTCTATTACTAGAGAAAATGCTTCAGAAGTCTTTGCTTCCTCAACTTTTGGTAAAATTTGAAATAGCTGTTCATCCCAGTTTTTACTGCCATCTGCAACATTTGGATGATAATATTTTAAAAATCCCCAAACTTTACAAGTTGCTGCCAGTTTTTGAGTTTCTGTTATTGGTTTGGAAAAAGAGAATTGAAATAAAAATAGTAAAGCAATAAGTAGTGTTTTTTTCATTTAAGATTTATGGTTAGGTTAAATAATAGATTAAACTTGTTCAAAAATATTTTTAAACTGATAGAGAATTCTTTCGATTAAACGCAGATCTTCGGTTACAATTTCTGCACTTCCTTTCATTTCCTGTTGAAAGTTAATCTGTTTGTTATAAGAGGTTTTCAGTCCGTTAGGAAGCGCAACGTCGAGAAGTAAGTTTCCATCTTTATCTGGCACTAATGAAATATTTTTGATTTCACCTTTTAAAACGCCAAATTCCCTGTCAGGATAATTTGCTAAACGAATATTGACCCGCTGCCCCACTTTTATCTTTCCTGAATTTAAAGCCGGAGCTTTTACTTTTCCAATAAAAGTATTTTTAGCATCTGGAATTATAGAAAAAACATTATCGCCTACATTAATGGTCTGATTTTCATTCCAAACCTGAAGAAAAGTAACCACACCACTTACAGAAGATTTAAGCGTATAGGCCAGCTCCCAGTCTTTTATCACTTTTTTCAGCTGATAAAAGGATTGTGCCACATTACGCCCTAAGTTAACTTCTTCTTTTGTGCTATTTATCTGTGAATTCTGGCTCGATTTTGTATTATCAATCAAAGAGGACCTTAATTGAGAAATCGACGAAAGCAGGCTTCTATAGCTCTTTTGTGCCTGAAGATAGCCAAGCTTTTTAGCTTCCATTTCTTGCGCAGAAATAATCCCTTTGTTAAATAACACTTCAAAACGGGCAATTTCGTTTTTCTGAAGCTCTAATTCGCTTTCGTTCAGCAATTTTTGCTGTTGCAGAATATCCAATCTTTCCTTTATCTGAATTTTCTCTGAACTTTGCGCCCTACTTTCAATTTCAAAAGGATGAAGATTTTCGTTCAGCTGTTGTGCCTGATAATCTTTCTGAAAAACCGCAAAAGCGCTTTCAATTTCGCCCAACTGCGTATTCTTTAATGATGCAAAAGGAAAAGCTTTTTCAGGATTATTAATATCATAAGCATCCACAATCTTTTTCAGCAGAAAAACATCTTTGTAATTAGCCGTATTTTCAATAATTGCCAGTGTGCTATTTTTAGCAATCTGTGTTTTATCTTTTACTAAAATCGCTTCGATACGTCCCGAAGATTTCGCTACTATTTTCTCTGGCGGAATATTAGTTGTAATAACAATTTCAGTACTTACAACGTCGGGATATTTTACAAACCAAGAAACAAAAAACAGCATTATGATAATAGCAAATATCAAAACAGTTCCCCATCGTATCATCCAATGCGGTACTTTGGTTAGGATATCCTGAACCTCTTCGCTTCTTAATTCAAATGAATCTTCTGTCATAATTAATTCCCTAATTGCAACTGATTTCTTACCAGTTCAAAATAATTTCCTTTCTGTTCCACTAATGCCGAATGGCTTCCGATTTCGATAATTTTTCCTTTATCTAAAACAACAATCTGGTCAGCGTTCATTACAGTGCTTAATCGGTGTGCAATAACTACAACCGTTTTATCTTTAAAAAAGATATCCAGTTTCTTCATAATCTCCTTTTCATTATTAGCATCTAAAGCCGAAGTGGCTTCATCAAAAAATAAAATCTCAGGATTTTTGTAAACTGCTCTTGCAATCAGCAGACGCTGTTTCTGCCCAGTGCTCATTCCTATTCCCTCTGCTCCTATTTTGGTATTAAAACCCAAGGGAAGTCCACTGATGTATTCTTTAATATTACCAACATCTGCAGCATACATTAATCTCTCTTTATCAATATGGTCAACTCCAAAAGCAATATTATTGGCAATTGTATCGCTAAAAATAAAACCTTCCTGCATTACAGCCCCAATATTGGATCTCCATGCTTTCTGAGAAATATTTTTAAGCTGAGCATTTCCTATTAAAACCTCTCCTTTTTCGGGTTCATAAAATTTCAGAAGCAGCTTCATCAAAGTTGTTTTTCCGCTTCCGCTAACACCAACTATTGCGGTAACTTTATTGGCTGGAATTATGAGACTTAAATCATCTAAAACTGGAACATCCGAACCTAAGTATCTAAAAGAAAGACTTTTAATTTCTATATCGACATTTTGAGGCACTTCATTCGTCTGATGAATTTCTTGCTGCACTTCATCATCTTTCTGATGAATTTCAGACAGTCTGGCGAGAGATATTTTGGCGTCCTGCAGTTCTCTCACAAATTCTATTAATTGTGTAACAGGACCGTTTAAACTTCCGACAATCGCACTTATTGCCAGCATCATCCCAAGTGTAATAGAACCGTCAATAACCAGTTTTGCCGAAAGCAGAATGATGAAAATATTTTTGAGCTCGTTGATTACCGAAGAGCCTATTGTTTGTGTCTGTTCTAAAACCAAGCCTTTTATTGAAACCCTGAAAAGTCTTGCCTGAACATATTCCCAGCCCCAGCGTTTTTGCTTTTCGGCATTATGGAGTTTTATTTCCTGCATTCCGTTTATCAGTTCCATCACTTTGCTCTGTTCGTTGGACACTTCAGCAAAACGTTTATAATCTAAAGCTTCTCTTCTTTTCAGAAACAAAACTATCCAAACAAAATAAAGTATACTTCCTACGAAAAAGACCAAAAATATCTGGAGATTGAAATAGGCTAAAACCGCACCCATTACAAACATATTGATCACAGAGAAAAGCACATTCAAAGAAGATGTAGTCAGAATTTTTTCGATTCGGCGGTGATCATTAATTCGCTGCATGATATCTCCTGTCATTCTCACATCAAAAAAGGAAATCGGCAGATTCATTAATTTGATGAAGAAATCTGATATGAGCGAAATATTGATTCTAGTGGATAAATGAAGCAGAATCCAGCTCCTTATCAGTTCCAATCCAGTTCTTCCTGCAAAGATGAAAAGCATGGCAAAGAGAATCAGATAGATAAAATGAATATTCTGATTCTGAATCCCTACATCGACTATACTTTGTGTTAAAAACGGAAAGATTAAATTGAGTAAACTGCTTGCCAAAAGTCCAATAGAAAGCTGGATAAGAAATGATTTGTATTGGAATAAATATTTAGAAAGAAAACCGAGTCCTAAACCTGAGTTTTCTTCTTTCTCGAAATCAGACTCAAAGAATTTTGGCGTAGCTTCAATTAAAAGTGCAATTCCTTCTTTTGTCTGGTCATCGGCATTATTTCCGATCCAAAATTTTACAAACTCTTCTTTATTGTACTCCAAAAGCCCAAAAGCAGGATCTGAAACATAATATTTACCTTTTTTTATTTTATAAAGTACAACGTAATGGTCTTTATTCCAATGAAGAATACATGGCAAGGGAGCTTCTTCAATTCTTGTTACAGACAATTTTACCCCTAAAGTCCTAAATCCGATTTTTTCGGCGGCATCACTCAGAAAAAGCAAATTACTTCCTTCACGAGTTGTTTCGCTAAAATCTCTCAACTCCTGAATATTGATTGTCTTGCCGTAATATTTAGCAATAATTTTTAAACATGTTGGCCCGCAATCTTTATTATCTGCTTGTCTATAATGAGTGAATTTTTTCAATTTATTTTGATTTATTCAAGACCAAATTAAGAAAAAAATTTCTTGTTAATGCATAAAAAAACAGAGAAGACCTAAATCTTCTCTGTTTCAGTATTTATAAACAAATTTCTAGCAACACAATTTCTTTAGGACATGGCCGCGGTTTACCCTAACCAAATAAAATTAACGCGGCGGCCAACTCCTAAGAATCTCAGTACCAATCATCAATACTGAGAATATGCTCAATGTTCCACGATCGAGCGCCTATACATTCAAAAAAAACATGACTAAATTCTAAATAAGGCTATATCGTATTACTTTTAAAAAAAGTTAAAAATCAACAACAAAGACGACTTGTATCACAAATACCAGATGATGTATTTAGGGGACAAGTTTCGCCTGGTGGTATTAAAAAGCATCCCGCTTCTAATGCATAAACCCAACATTCTGGAATTCCGCCCTTCATGTCTTTCTGCTCACTCTTGCTAATACTGTGAGCACCATTTAGATTTAGAATTTTCTTTAGCATAATTAATACCATTTTATATATAGTAACAGAGGTTTTTAATCTCTGTTACTATTTATATATTCAAATTAGCAAGCATAATATTTTTCGACCGTAACATCATCACAATTTAGTTCAGCTGAATATTCACCAATTAAAATGTTTTTCTGCTCTTTTTTAGTCAGTTTCTTAGTTTCTTTGCTTTTTAAAATTTTTTCTAACATAACTGGTTATTTACGTTTTCGGGTTTGAGCCTCAAATCTGTAAAAAACTCGCTGCTCAAAAATCTAATCTTAACAGCTTCCGACATAGTTGCTTGGTATGCAGTTCCAATAAGCTGGTACTGTTCCAAATTCCGTACATCTTTTAGCTTTAAATCCGTCATCACAAATAGGAGTGCTAGCTCCATTTATTGTTTTTTGCTCATTAGCAGTTAATTCTACTGCACCTTTCAATTTCAAAATATTCTTTAACATAACTGCAGGTATTAGTGGGGTTAATATTATTCTTATTTTTCAAAGTAGAACTTTTGTCCTTACTAAGCGATTTTTTCTAATACTTGAACTTCGTCTACAAAATCATTTAAGAAATATTTCAACTCATTCAATTCATATTCGTTCGGAAACAGCCTTTCATTTACAATTTTAACTGGTGTATAATTAAAATTATTCATTGAACACCAATCGTATTGTTTCTGAATTTCTTGGCTTATCATCATACTTACAGAATCAACATTCCATTTTTTAAGCCATTTCTTGTGTATCATTCTTTTGATGTACCAATCTGAAATCGCTTCAACAGTTTTTCCAGGAGTCGTTCTGTTTATCGTTAAAAGTCTTTCAACAACCGCCTTGTAAGGATTATCGTTGTTTTCTGGATTAATATTAAAAAGAACGTTTAAATAAATTTTATCTGGAAACTTCATTACCAATTCAAATGCCTCTTGAAAAGTCTTATAACAATGCCCACAACTTGGGCTTAAAATCACAGAAAGTCTTACAGATGCACTTTTGTTTCCAAAAGTTAAACCTCTCAAATCTTCAAATCCTTTTGTATATTTTACTTTTTTAGATAAGAAATTTAATAGTGAGTAATTTCTCTTAAATTTCTTAAGCTCTTTTAATGAGTTTTCATTGTCTAGCATATTCTTAATCATCACTTTTACTGCAGCCCAGATCGGGATTAAAAGCAAAAGAGAAAATACATAAGGAAAAACAGTATTTAAGCTAAAACTTAATGTAAAAAGATCTGATGAAAACCAAGCAATACTCTGAATTAAGATAATGAATGACACTGCTAAACACATCACACACCATTTTTGAATTTCAAATTTTTGTATCCAAATAGAACAAACTACTAATGGAATTGCCAAAAGACTTAAAAATCCAACAAATACAGCAGAGCTTGCTGGCGATACTAAGATGGCAATGATACTCGAACTAAAGAATAATAATGGTAAATCTGAAAAGCTCAACCATTTATTAGCTATATCATCATTGAAACTTATAACTGAATGACAAGAAGAGTTAGAACTTAAATTACAGAATTTAGAAATCACCGTATTTTTGACTCCCCATTTTTGTTGCACAATAAAAATGCTTACAATTAGACCTATTACAGAAGTCACTAAAAAAACTGAACTTAATAAATTGTAACCATTATAGAAAAATGATAAACCTGTTAAAAGTAAAAGCGGTAAAAAATATTTTATCCAATTATATTCTACTTTAAAATTTTCTCTTGCAACAACATTATTTGGTTCGATCGCTACAATAACTCCATTCCAATCTAAAAGGAAATTGTCATAAGATAATTTCTGACTTCCTTTTTTTGATGTTGTAATACGAACACCATTTTTAATCTTTTCTACAAGAATTAATTCATCTTTAAAATACGCCAAAAAGTTAGGTGGTAAATCTACTATTTGTTCTTTCGAAACTCTCACCGCTGCGTTCTCTACCGAAAGCAAATCGAACGAGTCTGTAATGGCAAACAAACTCGGATAGTTTGGATGAGACAAAAACAGATCCTTGAACTCATTTTTTATGTCTGAGTATCGATTGATTTGTAGAAATTTTTGGACCAGTTTTAGCATCGTTTTTGATCGTTTTTAAATCATAATTACACTGCAAATATTGGTGTTTTTATTGATAAAAATCGCATAAACACATACATTTTATTAATTATACCACATACAATTTATAAATTATACCAAGTATAGTACCTATCACAAACTGTTATATAACAAATGATTACGTTTATTTTTTCCCTCTAAAAAGCTCACAGAGCCCATTTTCGATTAACGGTTTCGGTTTTTCTCTAGTTTTGGATAAGTAATAATCTAAACATCGAAAAACATGAAAATAAGGACAAGAAAATCTTATGATTTTGAAGAACAAAAATCATAAAAAAGAGGTTTAAAAAACGGCTTCAAATCGTCAAAAAAAACCTCAAATCAGAAGAAAAAAACTCCCCCTATAAAGCAAAAAGCAGGCCGTGATTTGAAAGTTTTACCTCACAAATAAAATTCGATTTTTTACTGCTTTTGACCAAAATAAAACCCAAAAAACTTTTAGCATAAACCAATTTTCAGCGCTCTTTTTGTCGCATTTGAGAAAGCTGTAAAAAAATATTTATGAAAGATTAATAGTACAAAAATTTAAACTAAAAAAAATTAAAACATGAAAAATACAACATTAACATTAGGAGATTTTAAAGTAGAGACATTAAGCAAAGAAGCTCAAAAAACAATTAAAGGCGGAGGAAATGACACAAATAATCCTGTAAAAGGAAGTGGAAATGGAAGTGGTGTGATTAACCCTTAATTAATCAAATAAAAAAAACATATAAAATAGAATATAAAAGCAATCCAAAAAAAGAAAGACATGAAAACTAATTCACTAAAAATCGCAGATTTCGAAATAGAAAAATTGAATAAAGAAGCCCAAAAAACGGTAATGGGCGGGGGAGATGAACCTACAGATCCTAACAGTCCTGCAAAAGGAAGCGGAAATGGAAGTGGTGTGGTTAAACCTTAATTAATCAAATAAAAAAAGATAAACATAGAATATAAAAAGCAATCCAAAAAAGAGAGATATGAAAACTAATTCATTAAAAATCACAGATTTCGAAATAGAAAAATTAAATAAAGAAGCTCAAAAAGCTGTACGAGGAGGTGATGACGAACCTATTGATCCAAAAAACAATCCTGTAAAAGGAAGCGGAAATGGAAGCGGTGTGACTGGTGGTTAATTCTTATTAATCAAAACATAAAAAATAGAATATAAAAGCAATCCAAAAAAAGAAAGATATGAAAACTAATTTATTAAAAATCACAGATTTTGAAATTGAAAAATTAAATAAAGAAGCTCAAAAAGTTATTCGAGGAGGTGATGGAGAGCCTGTTGATCCAACAAACAATCCTGTAAAAGGAAGCGGAAATGGAAGCGGCGTGACTGGTGGTTAATTCTTATTAATCAAAATATAAAAAATAGAATATAAAAGCAATCCAAAAAAAGAAAGATATGAAAACTAATTTATTAAAAATCACAGATTTTGAAATTGAAAAATTAAATAAAGAAGCTCAAAAAGCTGTACGAGGAGGTGATGACGAGCCTGTTGATCCAAAAAACAATCCTGCAAAAGGAAGCGGAAATGGAAGCGGTGTGATTGGTGGCTAATTCTTATTAATCAAATGAAAATATAAAAATTTAAATTTTGAAGCAATCCAAAAAAAGAGAGACATGAAAACTAAAATATCAAATATAAAAGACTTCGAAATAGAGAAATTAAATAAAGAAGCTCAGAAAGTTATAAGAGGTGGAGATGGCGATCCTGTTGATCCAACAAACAATCCCGCAAAAGGTAGTGGAAATGGAAGTGGTTAATATCAGCTTTAAATATTGTTCGCAAATTGAGCTGGAGACACTCCAGTTCTTTTGCGAAACGATTTTGCAAATGAAACTGCATTTTTAAAACCTACACTTTCTGCAATTGCTTGAGTCGAATATTTACGATATAAATGATTGGTAATCATTTGATTAATAACATAATTTATCTTCAACTCATTTGAATACTCTCCAAAAGATTTACCAAATCTTTTATTCACAACATAAGATAAATAGGTTGTATTGGTTTTGATTTTTTTGGCGACATACGAAAGCGTAAAATCTGCATTTAAGTATTCTAGTTTATCTTCTAATGCCAATAGTTTTTCTACAATTTTATTTTCTTTTGCCTCGTCAATACTAAGATTCGCATTTTCCTTTTTAAAGAGAGCTTCTTCCAATTCTGGAACTTCCTCTACATATACTGTATTCTCAATTGCCGCTTTTTCGATTTCAGCTTTTTCAATTTCTTTTTTCTCCAAATTAGCTTTAAATTCTTCAATTAAAGCATTCATTTTCTTCTGTGCTTTATTTTTATCTCGAATATTCTTAATTAGAAAAAACACAATTCCTATTACTAAAATAACATAGAAAACTTTTAGCGCTTTATTCCATAAAACCTCATACTTATACTTTTCCTGGATACTAATCATCTCATCACTTAGATTAGCTGTTCCTAATTTGTAATTAACTTCTAAAGCTTCTTCTCTTAAATCTCCTTCAAATTGTTCATAAGAATCCAGATATAATTTAGAGTGTTTGAATGCTAATTCAGGTTCATTTTTTGCATTATAAATTTTAGCCTGCAGGTAATTAGATTGAAAAGAAATTCTATCTATCTTTTTTCCTTTAACAGAAATAGAATCCACTTTTTTCAAAAAAACCAAAGCCTTGTCGTACTTTTTTTGAGAATAATAAAGATCTCCTAAATTGTAATTTGCAATTCTATAATAACCTTCATCATTATTTTGTTTTGCATACATCGCAATATCAAAGTAAGTTCGCTCTGCATTTTTAAAATCTTTCTTGTACAAATAAATATTTCCTAAACTAAGCGTAGAGGCAATTTTATTGTTTAAATAATTTTGAGAATAAGTTATTGCTCTTTTATAAAAGTACTCGGCGGAATCTAATAAAATTGTTTTACCGCGTTCCTTCATGAAATATCCTTCATAGACATTTCCTAAATTGGTATAAATATTACTTTTATTATTTTGAAATTGGTCTTTTTCATATAGGCTTTCATTCTTATCTACAAAGTCACTATTCTGCCTAAGATTCTTAATAGCAAGTTCGTAGTTACCTACTTCTTCATTAACTAAAGCAATATTACTTTTAAATTTTACGATCTGTATAACATCAGATGTTTTAGTCGAAAGTTTAATTCCTTCCTGATAATTACTTAAAGCATTACTGAAATTCTTTCTTTTCCATTCCGTTAATCCTCTATAATTATATAGGTAAGCCCTTAGATTTATTTTTTCAACAGATTCTGGAAGTTTATCATAATAAGTCAATGCTTTTCTATACCATTCATCGCATTTAACTCTATTATTTTTTAATTCATATATATATGATCCTGCACCATAAGCAAAAGCTACGTGCTCTTCGTTTTTAGATTTCTGTAATTCAGCCGCATACTCTAGACCTTGGTCAAAGTTACCATTCATGCTGAAACGAATTTTATCCTGTAATTCTAGATACTCTTGCTCAGTAAACTCCTTTTTTGTTTGAGCCATACCGGTATTAAGTATCAAGAAAAATAAAAAAGAGATGATCAGCCTCATTTAATTTTGTTTTTGGAATTCAAAAATAGTCTATAAATTATCAATAAACTACAATTTATTTGCCAAATTCCTATTAATTTTATTTTTGCAATAAAAAAATATAACAATTTTACTTGTATTTGTTATATTTTTATTGTGTAAATTTGCTTTGCTAAAATTAATAAAAAATGAAACCAGACCTATTTCAAGCTCCAGATTATTTCAACTTAGACGATTTGCTAACAGACGAACACAAATTGGTTCGTGAATCAGCTCGTGCATGGGTTAAAAGAGAAGTATCTCCTATTATAGAAGAATATGCTCAAAAAGCAGAATTCCCTAAACAAATTATTAAAGGTCTTGGCGAAATTGGTGGTTTCGGACCTTATATTCCTGTTGAATATGGAGGTGCTGGATTAGACCAAATTTCTTACGGACTAATTATGCAGGAAATTGAACGAGGTGATTCTGGTGTAAGATCTACTTCATCTGTTCAGTCTTCTTTGGTAATGTATCCGATTTGGAAATATGGAAACGAAGAACAAAGAATGAAATACTTGCCTAAACTGGCAACAGGTGAATTCATTGGCTGTTTTGGTTTAACCGAGCCAGATCACGGTTCAGATCCAGGAAGTATGATCACCAATTTTAAAGATATGGGAGATCATTATCTTTTAAATGGTGCTAAAATGTGGATTTCAAATGCTCCGTTTGCAGATATTGCCATTGTTTGGGCTAAAAATGAGGAAGGCCGAATTCATGGTTTAATCGTAGAACGCGGAATGGAGGGTTTTACAACTCCAGAAACACACAATAAATGGTCGCTTCGTGCATCTGCAACTGGAGAATTGATTTTTGATAATGTAAAAGTGCCTAAAGAAAACCTTTTGCCAAATAAATCTGGTCTTGGTGCTCCACTTGGCTGTTTAGATTCTGCTCGTTACGGAATTGCGTGGGGTGCAATTGGCGCTGCAATGGATTGTTATGATACTGCTTTAAGATATTCAAAAGAAAGAATACAGTTCGGAAAACCAATTGGAGGTACGCAATTACAGCAGAAAAAACTGGCAGAAATGATTACCGAAATTACAAAAGCGCAATTATTAACTTGGCGTTTAGGTGTTCTAAGAAATGAAGGCAAAGCAACAACTGCACAAATTTCGATGGCAAAACGCAACAACGTAAACATGGCAGTTACCATTGCGCGAGAAGCAAGACAAATGCTTGGAGGTATGGGAATCACTGGCGAATACTCTATTATGCGCCACATGATGAACCTTGAAAGTGTCATTACATACGAAGGAACTCATGATATTCATTTACTAATAACAGGAATGGATGTAACAGGAATTCCGGCATTTAAATAATTGATATTTATTAAAATATATACAAAATCAATCTAAAAAAAGCTTCTTTAATAAAGAAGCTTTTTATCTTTGCATCAAAATTTTCTAAAATGAATATCGAAGCGATAAACAAAAGTATCCAACCGCAAAAAGATCAACTATTAAACCACTCATTATATAATAAGATTCAAAACATAGACGACTTACACAGCTTTCTAGAAACTCACGTTTTTGCTGTTTGGGATTTTATGTCACTTTTAAAAGCATTACAAGCCAAACTTACATGTACAACAACGCCTTGGTTTGCTACTAAAAACCCAGAAACTCGTTACTTAATTAATGAAATTGTTCTTGCCGAAGAAACAGATTTAACAATCGACGGAAGAAGACAAAGTCATTACGAAATGTATTTAGAAGCAATGGAAGCTTGTGGAGCTGATACAGCTGGAATTTTAAATTTTTTATCAGAAGTACATTCCCTTCATAATATATTTGTTGCCATCAAACAAAGTTCATTGCACCCAAATGTAAAATCGTTTTTGGACTTTACTTTTAGAGTAATCGAAGAAGGAAAACCACACGAAATTGCTGCTGCATTTACCTTTGGAAGAGAAGATTTGATTCCGAGTATGTTTACTCAGATTTTGAAAAATTTTCAAAAAAACCTTCCAGAAACAGATTTAGCAAAATTGCTTTATTATTTTGAAAGACATATCGAATTGGATGCCGATGAACACGGACCAATGGCAATGCAAATGATTACAGAATTATGTGAAGAAGATGCACAAAAATGGAAAGAAGTTGAAGAAGTTTCAATTCTTGCCCTTGAAAAACGCATCGGACTTTGGAATGCGATCGAAGAAGAAATCATGATGAAAACCGAAATGGTTTAAAATCCAAAACCACATATTTAACGTAACTATTTGTTTAAAGCAACTAGAATCTAATTTAAACAAATTATGAAACCACATTTTAAACAAATAGTTACCGTTATACTTTCAGTATTTCTTTTGAGCTGCAGTTCAGATGAATCTGATTCTAAGCCTACAACCACTACTCCACCCGTTGTAAACCCTCCAACAACGCCTCAACCGCCAATTCCAAGTTCCGTAAATTATTTAGCCTTAGGCGATAGTTATACCATTGGCCAAAGTGTATGCGCTACATGCCGTTTTCCAGAGCAATTAAAGACAAGTTTAACTGCAATGTACTCTAGTAGCATTTCGCTTAAAATAATTGCTACAACAGGCTGGACGACATCCAATTTAATTTCGGCAATTAATTCTCAAAATCCAGAATCCAATTATGATTTAGTAACACTTTTAATTGGAGTCAACAATCAATATCAACACAGAAATTTTTCGGTTTACGAACAAGAATTCCCAGAATTAGTCAATAAAGCCATAATGCTTGCCAAAAGCGACAAAAAAAATGTTGTAGTTATTTCCATTCCAGACTATGCCTATACTCCATACGGACAAGCTCTTGCAGGAAATCAAAGCAGTACAATTTCAACAGAAATAGACCAATACAACACCTTTGCAGAAAAATATTGCAACAACAATCAAATCGCTTTTGTATCTATTACAGATATTACACGTCAAGGTCTAAACAATCCAAGTTTGGTTGCTTCAGATGGTCTTCATCCTTCAGAAATTGCATATAAAATGTTTGTAGATAAAATGATGCCGAAAGTAAAAACAGCTTTGCAGAATTAAGTTTTTTTTCAGAAGCAGAAAGACTCATTTTCAAAAACACGTTTAGTCCCGCTATTCGCTTTATCTTTTGTGTTGAACTCCAACACAAAAGGATGCCGCTTCTATCGGGGCTAAATTAGACGTTTTTGTTTTCAAAAGAACTAATAAAACCAAAACTCATCGTTTAGTTTTCCAAATAAAACCATCCAATAAATAATGCGTAAACTGAGGAACAGTTAGTAATGGCACTAACAAAATCTGCCAGCTCGAAAAATCAAAATTTGTGACGCTAATATTCTCATTCCAAACAAAAAACTCCCAGAGAAATTCTTCCGAAAAGGCAATTAAAAGCAAAATTCCAATGTAAATTAAAAGTCCTTTATATTGTTTTAAGAAAGACAAACGCCCCAATTCTGATTCTGTTTTTCCGTCAATTTCTTTAAAATAAACCAAAGCCATGTACGGAATTCCGTGCGATACGACATTCAATAAAGTAAAAATCAAATCGTCATTAAAATAAACAATTCCGAAATACCAGGACAAAGCAGTTCCCAGAATAATGCTGTTTTTTGGAATATTAAAAAATCGATTCTGAATTGATTTTATCGCAGTGTAAACCACATACAAAACTAGAATTCCAATGTAAACCCAAAACAGGATTTCAAGAATGCTTTGATTTTCAAACCTAAAAAATTCATTTTCTACAAACCAGTTGAACTTTCGCTTTGACGAAAAAAACCAATATAGCATTGGATATCCCGTTGAAGCATAGATCGTGAGATTATCAATCCAAACCAAGATTTTGGTCTTCGTTTCTTTTCTCGCATACAATCTCATAAAGCCATATTGCTGTCTGATGAAATGAAAAACAGCCACATAAGCCAGAAACGACCAAAAAACTAAACTCCCGAAAGAGAAAAGTACAATTCCGGTTACGAAACAAAAAAGAGGCAATAGAATCAATCTTCTTTTTTGTTTCTGAAATTCATCAGCAACAAAATAAGTTTTGAATAATGTTGCATAAACGTGCGCCACATCTATAAAAACAATCAGAAAAAGCCAAGTGTAAAAAGAATAATTCTCTTCAATTTGAGCAATATAGTCCTGAAAAATGAAAATGATCGCCAAGACAAAAAATGACGGGCCAATTATAAAAGCTAAATCGGTTTTGGCTTTATGAATCCAAGGTTGTTCCATCTACAATTTCATTTACAACATTAATTCCTTGATGAAAAGCTTCTTCAAAAATCGAAATTCCAGATAAATCGCTGTGCGCGAAATAGATCTTCTTTTCAATATTCTGTTTAGCCTGTCTTTTTGATTCTCCGAAAATAAAACCTGGCGAAGGCGAAATCATTCCATGACCTAATAAAAACACTTCGATGTCTTCTGTATATTCTTCAATATCTGGATGCGCTACTTTTAAGTCATTCAAAACAAACTGTTTCCAATAATCTTTATTTTTTTTATAAAGCTCTTTTCTCGTTTTCTTTAAATCGGCAGACGAAAAACTATAATAATACGTAATCACTTTTTTGTCCTGAACCTGATTCACAGTCTGATGCTGATCGTAAACATATCCTAAACCTTTCGCATCATAAATTACATTATCCCAAGAAAGCGGAAAACTAAAATTATCCGTTAAATCATTAACGACTAAAGTTGCCAAAAGCCAAGGCGTATAATGAAAATCTTTAGTAAACGCTTTTCTGTCTTCAATCAAATATTGATTTACAAACTGCGGAGAACTCATGATGACTTTATCGGCAATAATTTCAACCGAAGTTTTGTTTACATCATCAAAAGCTTTTGCAATTACTTTATTCTTTTCGATTTTAACTTCGTAAACCAAATAATTTTTCAGCGTTTTATCTGTAGTATATTTTTTTAAATGATTGGCTAAACGCGAATTTCCTTCTGGCCACGTTAAAACGCTGTCGTGTTTTTCGGGTGTCGAATCTTGTTTTCTTCCAGCAAAATAATGAATTCCTGCCCAAGCCGAAACATAGTCAATTCCTAAACCGAAATCGTCTTTACAGCAATAATCGATATAATTAAACAAAGGTTCAGAAGAAAATTGATTGTTTTTGAACCACTGTTTCATCGTGATTTTATCTAAAGCTCTAGTTTCTGCATCTGATGAAGAAAGGTAAAGCGGAATATCAAATAAATATTTCTGGTCTTCTCCTTTGGCAGTTCTAAACGCATCCATTTTTTTGAAGAATTTATCAAATTCTAAATCGTCTGAAATCAAATTTCCTTCTTTTGGAACTACGCCTTCCTGCCAATTATTCTTGTAGAATAAACGCTCATCTGGCGCAAAAGTCAATTGTAATTCATCAAAAACAGGAAATCCTTTTTCGTCATAACTCAGAATTATCTTTTCTTCTTCCAGAAAATGAAGCAGTTCTTTATCCTGAAAATTCGGCAATGGCAAATAATGAGCGCCCAAAGGATATTTGGAGTATTTATTTTCTCCGTTGGAAGAATTTCCACCCAAATGATTTTCTAATTCCACTATCAAAAAATCTGAAATTCCTTTTTTATGAAACTGGCGTGCCGCACTTAAACCAGAAATTCCTCCGCCAACAATTAAATACGGAATCTGGATTTGTTTCGTCGGTTTAGGGAAATCTTTAATCCATAAACGATGTCCAAGCAAGTGTTTAGTGCCCGATAAACGAATCATCAGTACCGCAATTTTATCAGAACAAAACTGCAGAAACGGAACTGCAATTAAAGCCGCGCCAACTACTTTTAAAAAACTCCTTCTGGATTTATTGCAGTTTTCCCCACTCTTCATCAAAATAGCGTACTAAAATCTGGTTGTCTAAACGATTGATTTCGATTTCATTGGAAATCATATCGTTTGTAAAATAATTGAATCGATCGAATTGATAATTGTAAAATTTCAATCCGTCTGCTTTTCGGTTTACGGTATTAAAAGTAGTTCCGAAACCGTTTATGGCAATCGTATAACCCCATTCTCCAAACGACGGAACATAAGCATGATACGCATCAACTTGCGGAAAAACCTGCATGACCGTTTTATTAATACACCAAAAAGATTTAGGCGCAAAATATGGCGATGTAGTTTGTATAACCACCGCAGCATCTGGCTGTAAAATGGTTTTTATGGTTTGATAAAAATTTAGCGAATACAATTTCCCTAAACTATAATTGGACGGATCGGGAAAATCGATTATTGCCACATCGTATTTTTCTTTGTTATTTTTCGCCCAAATATAAGCGTCGGTATTGATTACGGTAACTTTAGGGTTATTCAAAGAATTCTGATTGAAATTCGTCAATACCGAATTGGTTTTAAAAAGCTTTGTCATTCCTTCATCCAAATCTACCAAAGTCACTTTCTGAACGTCTTTGTATTTCAGGATTTCACGAACCGCTAGACCATCTCCGCCACCCAAAACCAAAACGTTTTTTACACTCTTAGCCATCGACATTGCGGGATGCACAAGAGCCTCGTGAT
Source organism: Flavobacterium sp. SH_e (assembly GCF_025717045.1). Classification (GTDB taxonomy): domain Bacteria; phylum Bacteroidota; class Bacteroidia; order Flavobacteriales; family Flavobacteriaceae; genus Flavobacterium. The sequence continues at coordinate 523,547 of NZ_JAOVZN010000006.1, read as the reverse complement.
AACGATATTCGTCTGCAGAACTGAATTGTAGGTTGTTATTCAAATAAAGCCTGTAATCGCTCTTATTATGCGTTAAAACGATACGCTGGTAAGGTGTTGAATTGGTATAAATGATATTTTCCCCATACAATTTCCCTTCCGAATAAGCGAGAATATCATTCGAAAAAATAAAAACAACCAATAATAATACAAAAGAGAAAACGGCTTTTGCTCTTAATAAAGAAGGTTTCTTTAATTCTCTTTTCAATAAAAAGCACAATGCAATAGCAATGCTTACATTAATCATTCCGAAGAAAAGAGAGGTACCCATGATTCCTAATTTCGGAACTAAAACCAACGGAAAAAGTATCGAAGCTAAAAGCGCTCCGATATAATCGAAAGTAAAAACATTCGAAACCAGATCTTTAAATTCGACTCTATCTTTTAAAATATTCATTAAAAGCGGAATCTCCAATCCGACCAAAAATCCGGTTACGAAAACAAATAAATATAAAATGAATTGAAAAGAACCTACATTTTCAAAAAGCAGAAACAAAACTACTGAGCTCAAACCTCCGATAAGTCCGACCAGAATTTCAATTTCTACAAATGTGTTAAGCAGATTCTTATTGAAAAACTTTGAAAAAAATGAGCCTATACCCATCGAAAACAGGTATACGCCGATAATAAATGAAAATTGTTTTACCGAATCGCCTAATAAATAACTCGCCAAAGTTCCTGCAACCAACTCATAAATAAGTCCGCAAGTGGCAATTATAAATACGGCAAAAAGTAAAAGAAATTCAAACCTAAGAAACTTTTTACCCATGAATTGCGGCACTAATAATCATGGAAATCCCGATGATAAATGCTGCCAAAACAATGGCAACAGCAACATTATTTTTTTCTACAACTTCTTTCCAAGTATTTTCTGGAGTCAGTTTTTCGATAATATAATAACCGATTAATAAGATTACAATTCCTAAAAAAGAATAAAGAATTGAGTTTACTATTGGCTGTGCGTGAAATAATTCCATATTTGATAGTTTTTATTTGTGGTAAAAATGATTGTATGATGAACGGCTTCCGCTCGTTGTTGATCGGTAGCTTTCTGTAGTTTCGCAATCGCAGATTCTATTTCCTGCAAGAGTAAAATACATATAAACGCCAAAGCAAAAAACTCCAATTATGAAAGGAGCTAAATTTTGCAGTATAAAATCAGATATTTTCTTCATGTTAATTTTCAGGATAAGGAGAATAAGAGCTGTCTGCCCATCGGTTTTTTTCAGATTGATACTTAAAGAAATAGATCACCGCAAATATACCTGCCATAAAAAGAATTACAAACCAAGCATTACGGCTAGAGGGCTGATTCCAGACTGCTGTAACCTGCATTTCAGTATTGGTCAAATCTTCTGGTGCTTTAAGAGGTGTGATCAAAAGATGATATTTACCAGATTTTACACCGCAAATATTAAATTTTTCAACAGAACTTCCTTCTGTCCAAGATTCGCCATCAGAATAGCCGTGGTAATATTCGATGTCTTTATTGGCATAAATTTCGTCATTTGTTTCTTCGTTGATCAAAGCCACATTTACATTTGCCCAGGAATTATCAACACCTGTAGAAACTTTTATTGTCATAGGCGACGAGCCTCCATTAAGCACAAAACTTTCGCTTGTAATTTCTTTATTGTCAAACTCGGTAAATTTCATAGTTTTCGAGAAAACCTGCTGTTCTACCTGATCTCTGTAAATAAACCAATTCGTAATAAGAATCAACAGAGCAATGAGACAGAAAATAATAGCTGTATTTTTTATATGAAATGGAAAAGGCTGAATCATATTTGTCCCTGTCTGATACGGAAGCACAGCCTGTGGAAATGCTTTTTTGATCTCGCTTTTATTAACATACTCTCCATAATAGGCTATTTCGACGCCATTCATTCTTTCTACAGAAATGATGTTTGGAGGATTGATATATTCAACTAAATGAATTAATTTGTTTTGAGGAAGTTCAAAATCAAAAAATCCTTTTGCATTTATAATTTCAGCATCAGAATATTCAAATATATCAAAATACACTCCTTCGTGGTCTAATACTTTGGGATGATCATGAACGACAAAAGTTTCCTCCATTTCTCTTAACATCATCCAGTGTCCATTAGAAACCGAAAGATAGATAAACTCTTTAGCGTCGTTTTGAAGTATAAATTCAATCCAATCAAAATCGGGATGAATATTCTTTCTTAGAATTCCAGTAACTTTATATTCGCTTCCTCTAAAATTTCCAACTTCGCCAATTACAAGCGGACATGCAAAATAAATATTTTTATATTGAGATCTTTGGCGAAATTGCCCATCTTTATCAGTAGCATATAAAGTCTGACAATGCGGACAGACAAAATTGACTACTTCAAAATCAACATCTAATTCGGTTTCGATATCACAGATATAACAAGGAATCTTCATATCTTATCGGTTAATTTCAAAATCTTTAATAATTTCTGCTTTAAAATAGGCAACATAATCGGCCATAACGGCACGCACTTTATGCGAGTTATCCTGAAGATAATTGCACAAATAAACATCCAAAGTCAACTGATTGTATTCTGGCCAAGTGTGTATACAAATATGCGATTCTTTCAAGCAGTACGAAATCGTAAAACTTTCATTCTCGAAGTCATGCACCACAACGCCAACTTTCTCAAGATCATATTTTTCTAAAATGGAATCGGTAACTGCAACAAAGCCTTTGCTGTTGGTAAGCTTAGAAATTTCGTCGACATGTAGCGTAACCAGTTTATGCAATCCTGGCGAATAAGGAAGTAAATCCATTAAGTTATTTATATTACACAGGAGCCAAATATATAATATTTCTAGAATAAAATAATGTGGGAAACCGTATTTTGAAAATAACTTTTTAGGACTATGTGTTTGTGATTTTTTCTTTTTTTAGATTTTTAGCAAAATCTGATAAATCAAGATGTTTTGATTATAATTATCAAATTCTTTTGCTCTAAATCATCGTCTTTAAAACTGATTCTGTTTTTAATTGAATAATCTTTCTAAAAATAGAGACGCAATTAATCTCTCTAAAAAAATCGAGACGCGATGAATCGCGTCTCTACCGTTATTTCGGATTGTTTTGGTTTAATTTTCCATAAAATTTGTCTTTATTCCAATTCAACGGATTGTTTTCTATATAATTTTGTATGATTTCAAAAGATTTTTCATTTCTAATGATATGATCATGAAAACGCGATTGCCAACCAAAATCAGCATGTATTTTTTTCATCTCAAAAGAACATCTTCCTTTATACCATCTTATAATTCTCGAAATATTATCGTGCAGCATGGGGTTTTTATTCCCGGCAAAACCACCTGTTTTATATATTGTTTCGGGTAGATACGCGATTAATCGCGTATCTGCGGAAACCGATGCGTTTTTATCGATAATCAAAATCCCATGAACGTGATTTGGCATAATCACAAAATTACCCAATTCGACATACGGAAAATGTTTTGGAATATCTAACCAATATTTTTCTGCCAATATTCCTAATTCCGATGCCTCCAATTTAGAATCAATAATATCTCCAAAATAACATTCCCTATTTTGAGTGCAAATAGTTATAAAATAAGCACCATTTGCACCATAATCCCAATTTTGCAATCGCGAAGATGGAATTCGATATTTATTTTTAAATTTTTGAGACATTGTTCGAAAGGTGTTCGTAATATATAATCCTGAAATTAATTGCCGCTGATTTTCCCATTCAAATATTATAAAATCGAAATTGCCCAAAGTTTTTGTTCAATAAGTTTTTTGGACGTGTGGTATTGTAATTTATAATTTGGCAATAGAGACAATTAATAAAAAAACCTCGAAATATACATTTCGAGGTTTGGTATTATTTTAATTGAAAATTTGCAGAGAAGAAGGGATTCGAACCCTCGATACAGTTACCCATATACTAGCTTTCCAGGCTAGCTCCTTAAACCACTCGGACACCTCTCTATTTTGGTCTGCAAATAACACAAAAAAATCTGACTTTACAAAAGTAAAACTTCAGTTACTTTAAATGCTCTTTTTAAATTCTTCGATAAACAATTTTACAGCCTTTTTTTGGTAACCTCCCATTGTTAGCATATAAGAATCTCTTTTTGTGGGAACTCCAGTAATTTGAATGGCTTTTATAGTGTCCCAGTCTTTTAATGCTTTCTCAGCAACAATAGTAGCCCAATCGCTGTTTTCTACCATTTGCAATAAAGCGTGAATAGAATGGAGTTCGATCGAAATTTTAGGCTTCAAATTAAACTTCTGAAATAATTCTTCAACAAATTCTCTTGAATTAGACCCTTTTCCTGGCAATACTAACGGAATTTTTTCTATTTTCTTAAAAGCAATTTTATCCAAATGAGCCAAAGAATGCTTTTTAGAAACCGCCACAACCATATTGGAAGTAAACAATGGCACTTTCTGTATTCCGCTTTCAATCTCGTGAGATGGAATTACCAAAACTACATCTACATCGTTATTAAGAAGTTTTTGTTCCAGTGATTCTGTTGTGCCATAGTCTACAATAATCTTTAAGTTTTGATATCTATGGGCAAATGTATTTACAATTGGCAAAATTAACAGCCCAAAAATATACGTAACACCTATTCTCAATTCGCCGCCAATCATTTGGTTTAAATCTTCAATTGCCTGTTTCCCGTTTTGGACATTTTCGAGAACTCTTTTCGCATGAATCAAGAAAACCGAACCTGCTTCTGTAAGCTGCACTTTTTTTCCAATTCTGATAAATAAAGGCATTCCAAGTTCTTCTTCTAGTTTTTTAATTTGCTGCGAAAGCCCCGATTGCGTCACAAAACACAATTCTGCTGCTTTGGTAAAGTGCAAAACCTCAGCAGTTTTCACAAAATACTCTAGTTGATAAATCTCCATATTGATAAGTTTTAATACTTATTATCAGTAAAATTATTAATTTTTCTAATGCTATCATAATCCCGACCTTTGTATTAAATATTTAGGATTATGTTTAAAGCGTTAAAATCAAAAAATTTCAAGTTATTTTTCTACGGTCAATCCGTATCTGTTATAGGAACATGGATGCAAAAAACAGCTGTAAGCTGGATGGTTTACAGCATAACGGGATCTGTATTTTTATTGGGATTAGCGACATTTTTAAGTATGATTCCGTCTTTATTTCTAGCGCCTTTAGCAGGAAGTATTATTGGCCGTTACGACAGACACAAAACAATGATGTTCTTGCAATCTCTTGCTATGCTTCAAGCGGGAACTTTAGCTTTGCTTATCTATTTTAAAATTTATAACATTAACTTCATTTTGGCTTTAAGCCTTATTCAGGGAATTATTAATGCTTTTGATATGACTTGTCGTCAAACAATGATGATTGATATTGTGGACAATAAAGAAGATCTTCCGAATGCTGTTGCATTGAATTCAACTTTGAACAATTTTGCACGTATTGCAGGTCCGGCGCTTGCGGGAATTATTCTGCATGAATATGGAGAAGATATTTGTTTTATTGGGAATTTCATAAGTTATGTGCCTGTTTTGATTTCTTTAATGATGATGAAAATTACACCGCACATTAAAGCTGAAAACAAATTGAATATGCTGGACGATCTTATCGAAGGCTTGGATTATGTAAAAAAAGAAACTGAAATGGCAAGAATGCTGATGATGCTTACTTGCAGCAGTTTGTTTGTAATTTCTTTTAATACTTTAATGCCCGTTTTCGCAAAAGATATCTTTAGCGGAAACGCCGAAACTTTCAGCTGGTTTGAAAGTGCAGCTGGAATTGGTTCTGTTTTATCTGCAATTTATCTAGCTAATCTAAAATCTGCTGAAAATATGAGCAAACTAATGATTGGTGCAAGTTTACTTCTTGGTTTCAGCGTAATTATTTTAGCTGTTTCAAACAGCATAACGATTGCTTTAATCTGTATGACATTAAGCGGAATCGGAATGATGGGACAAACTTCTTCTATTAACATTTACATTCAGACTCATAGTTCTGTAAATATGCGTTCAAGAAGCATAAGCTACTATATGATGGCATATCAAGGAATGATTCCTGTTGGAAGTTTGATTATTGGATATGTTTCTCACTTTGTAGGTGTAAGAGCTACTGTTGCACTTCAAGGAGTTATCTGTATTCTTTCTGTGATAGTGTACTTGTATTACAAGAAACACAAAGCTTCTGATGAATTGGAGACTTGTCCGGTTGAGTATCGAAATTCCAAGTTCTAAAAAAATTCCAAATTCCAATTATCCGTAATCTTGTCATTTCGAGGAACGAGAAATCACACTAGTAACTCAGTTCTTAATGACGCCAATCTTTGTCGAGTTTCTTGTGTGATCCTTCCTCCGTCAGGATGACAAACTGCGTGGTTAAGCAAAAAATTCAATAAAAAAAATCCCAAATTCCAACTTTACATTTTGGAATTTGGGATTTTTTTTATTGTAATTTAAATTTAAGATATTTCCCCACGAAGCGCAGTCTCAAAAATATCTTTAAATTCATTTTGTGGAATATTGTGCCCCAGCAAATACATCAATTTAGTAATTGCTGCTTCTGTCGTAATGTCTTTTCCTGAGATTACTCCCAAAGATTTTAGAGCTGTACTGGTTTCGTATTGTCCCATATTCACACTTCCGCCTGAACATTGGGTTACGTTTACTATATGCATTCCAGATTTAATTGCTTTTTCGATTAAACTTAAAAACCAATCTTCGGTTGGTGCATTTCCAGAACCGTATGTTTCTAGAACAATTCCACGTAAACCAGACGTTGCCAAGATTGAAGCCAAAACAATTTCGCTCATTCCTGGGAACATTTTTATAATCGCCACATGATTGTCCAGATTTTTATGAACGATCAATTTCGCCTCTTTATTTATTGGAAGAAATAAATGTCTGTTTAACGTTAAATGCACACCAGATTCTACTAATTCTGGATAATTTGGCGCTGTAAAAGCTTTAAAATGTTCTGCATTTACTTTAGAAGTTCTGTTTCCTCGGTACAATTTGTATTCAAAATACAAACAAACTTCTGTAATAACAGGTTTTCCGTTTTCTTGAAGAGAAGCAATCTGAATCGCTGTAATCAAGTTTTCTTTTGCATCGGTACGCAAATCTCCAATTGGCAATTGCGAACCTGTAAATACAACTGGTTTTGCTAAATTCTCCAGCATAAAACTCAATGCTGAAGCCGAATACGACATCGTATCTGATCCGTGCAACACCACAAATCCATCAAACGCATCGTAATTTTCCTCAATCATAGTGGCAATTTTCGTCCACATTTGAGGATTCATATTAGAAGAATCTATTGGATGTTCAAATGAAATCGATTCGATTTCGCAATCCAATTGCTTAATTTCTGGAATTTTCTGAATTAATTTACCAAAATTGAAGGCTTTAAGCGCTCCAGTTTCAAAATCTTTGCTCATACCGATGGTTCCACCAGTATAAATCAATAATATTTTTGCTTTAGATGACATCTTGGTATTTTAATTTGTTGACAACAGGATTCGCATACATTGCTAAAAATCCTTGTCTTGTCACAGGATTATCGCCTCCAATTCTCATTTCTAAACGACGCTCAAACAATGATTTCTCACTTTCTTTATACTTGTGAGCAAATTTGTCTGTTTCGTTTAAAATATCGTAAGCAATAAAATTTGTTGGCCATAATTGGTAGTTTTTCAAAATAACATCGTCAATTGTTTGTGCCAAAGCTTGAACTTGTTTGTTCACATTATCATTTTCGGCCACAATTTGATCGATTTCTGTATCTAAAACATCACCAACAGAAATGTGTATTCTTTTTTTAGTTCCCATGATACCGCTAAGGATATTCATGAAATCTTCGTTTTTATCTTTTACGTAAACTTCGTTTTTTGCTTCTGCCATTAATTGTGGCATTTTCAAAACATCCGTCGGATCATATTCGTAAGAAATGGAAACTGGAACGATTTTCAATTTCTTAAAATAATCCATTAAGTTTTCTTCGTCAGAACCCATTCCTATCATTTTTAAAACTCCTGGATTGGTCTCGTCGTTTCCGTCTTTTGTTCTTCCTTCTCTTTGGGCAATCCAAACCGAACGGTTTTCGCGAAGCAATAATTGCCCCATATATTCAGACAATAATTTCGAGCTTTGAAGCATTTCTCTAGGTGACAAACCTCTCAAAACCAGGAAGTTTCTGTTTAGTTTTGCTAAAGTTGCCAAGAAAGCTTTCTTTACTAAATTGTCTCCAATTGCCGAAGCAGTCATTACCAAACCGTGTTCGAATAAACAAACGTTCAATAATGTAGTATCTAAAAGAATATCTCTATGATTTGAGATAAACAAATAAGAAGTATTTGGTTCCAGTTTCTCAAAACCTGAAGTCGTCAAACCTTCAGAGCTTTTTTCAAGAACTTTCTGGATTGTGTTATAAATAAAATTGCATTGAAAATCACGAATCGAGTGTGTTTTCTTTAATTGCTCCTTCCAAACCTCATCTTCTACATCCGGAAACGTAAAGTTCATCATGGTTTTCATCATAGGATGATTGACCACGGCATGAAGGGCTTCATTTATTTCGGAATCATAAAACGGTCGAATGGCATCAAATCTCTGCATTATTTATTTGGGTTTAAGTGGGCAAAAGAACAAAAAAAAAATTAAAGTTTTGTAAGGTCTGGGTTAAATCCCAAAAACGTCTTTTGAATTCTGAGTTGTAATTGTGGCAATTTCTTCAACCGAAATTCCATAAATGTCGCTCAATTTCGCAATAACATTGACCAAATAACTGCTTTCATTTCGTTTTCCTCGGTACGGAATTGGCGCTAAATATGGAGAATCTGTCTCCAAAACAATGTGTTTTAAATCGATCCGATTCAAAAACTGATCGATTTTTCCGTTTTTAAACGTTACAACACCTCCAATTCCTAATTTCATTTTGTAAGAAATCGCGCGTTCTGCTTGTTCTAAAGTTCCGGAAAAACAATGAAAAATCCCAAACAAATCTTCAGATTTTTCTTCTTCTAAGACTTCGAAGATCTCATCAAAAGCTTCTCTACAATGAATTACAATTGGCAATTTGTATTGTTTTGCCAGCTGAATTTGTCTTTTAAAAGCAATTTGCTGTTGTTTCAAATGCGTTTTATCCCAATACAAATCGATCCCGATTTCGCCGACAGCATAGAACTTACGTTTTGATAATTCCGTTTCTACATGTGCCAATTCGTCTAGATAATTATCTTTCACGTAAGTGGGATGCAAACCCATCATTAAGAATACATTCTCTGGATAATTTTTCTCTAAATCGTACATAGACTGCGTTGCAGCAGCGTCGATTGCGGGAATAAAAAAACGAGTAACTCCAGCATCAATGGCGCGCTGAATCATTTCGTTGCGATCCTGATCAAATTCTTCAGAATATAAGTGTGTGTGGGTATCGGTAATAATTGGTGTTGAATTCAAGGCTGTAATTTTAAAGTGCCAAAATTACGACAATATTAAAAGAATAGCAATTTCGTAAAAAAAGTACGCGGATTTAGCTGATTCACTTCTTGAAAACACGGATGAAAACAGATTTTTTTATTGAATAAAAAAAGAAAAACCTTTGACAAAGTTTAAAACTGTGACAAAGGTTGACAAATTAAAGACTAGTTTTTGTCATGCTGACGAACGAAGAATCTCACAAGAAGTTTCGCCAAGAAAACCCCCAAATTTTTCTGTGGATCAACTAGTGTGACTCTTCGTTCCTCAAGACGACAAATTTAGTCTTATTTTCCATTTTCAATAAACAGCAAAGCTCGTTCCAAAACCTCATCTTTTCCTTCCTGAATTCCTTTTATGGTTGGTTTTATTTCGATGTCTGGCACAATTCCGATTCTTTGGGTTTCCCTTCCGTCTGGGTAGTAAACGCCAATACCAGAGAAATTAGTATGATAGCCACTAAAATCAAATTCAAAAACATTTCCGTCTGCTCCTGCCGTCTGACTTCCAATAATTGTGGTATTTCCAGCTGTTTGAAAACACATCGCCGTCCATTCTGACTGGCTTATAGAATCTTCATTAAGTAACACAACGACTTTTCCTTTGTAATTGTCTTTATTTTCAAATCCTGCATTTCTTCCTTCTTCCCAAAAATATTTCCCTGGATAATTTAAATAAGGGTATGTATAGATGGCAAATTTCTTTTCTTCAGAATTCAAAAAATTAGCTATTTCTCCAAAAGTTCCGTTTGGATAATTTCTCATATCAAAAACTATAGCTTTTGCCGATTTGAGAGCTTCAATCATATCAGGAATATTTTTTGGTTTAATAACCCCCATGTTTACATAACCAATGTTATTGCCCAGAAGTTTAAATTTATCTTTCTTTATCTGAGCTCCTTTTTTATATTCATTTCGATGCGAATCGTGATAGTTAAACCAAGTCATTGACTTAGTTTCGTATTTTCCATTGTTCAGGAATTCTACTTTTACCTTTTCAGATTCGCTCACTAAAATTGTGCGCAGAACTTTATCCAGAAAAGCAGCTTCGTTTGAAGCAGAAACTATATCTCTTTTCTCTTCAATAATTTCTTTAATGCTCTTGTCATTTATTTTAGTAATTACGGTTCCAATTTTAATATTGTCGGCCTCTGCCAAACTATCTCCTAAAATCTCGGTAATTACTAATTTTTCATCAATTACTTTACCAGTTGCTGGAAAATAATAATAACTCTTTTTTACTGTTGCAGAAGACGGGTAAATATGAAACTCGACATGAGTATCATTAAGTTTTGCAGCAGCTTTTCTCAATATTTTATAAAAATCTTCTGGAGTTTTGGACTCAACAACAGAAGGTAATAACTCAGTTAAAGTTTTATCCCATTTTTGATCCATTATGTATTTGTATGGATAGTAATATTCTACCACATTCCAATACGCATAAAGCATTAAAAGCTTTGAATTTTTATTAGTGTAATCAAGATTAAAATAGTTTTTTAAGTTTTTAAAACCGTCAAAACTTGGCCCAAATTCTTCATTACTTTGAAATCTATTTTCTTCAATAAATTTTAATTTTTTTGAAAGTTTTTTAGAAAACAATTTATCATTGAACCAGCTTAAATCGAAATTTTTATCAAAAAGTTTAACCTCTTTTGGAGTAACAATTGGAGCAATTTCTTTTACTGGACCAAGATCATCAATCCAATTTTCTAGAATTAATGAAAACTCTTCTTTCGTTTGAGCCTTATCTATTAATGGTAATTTTTCTAAAAGCTGAGTATCCCAGTTCAATTGTCCTGTGGCAACCTCTGGATGATAGTATTTTAAGAATCCCCAAACTTTACAAGTTGCGGCAAGTTTTTCTGTCTCAGTAATTTTGGACGAACTGAAAACAGTTTGAGAAAACACAAAAAGAAAAACTAATAAAGCTTTTTTCATTTACATTCTTGGTTAAGTTAATTTTTGAATTTGGGTAAATTCTTATAAAAATAAAATCGAATTTAGGGCTTTAATTCTAAATTCGATTGAGGTTTCCCGTAAATTGGTAATATTTTTTTTAATAATTTGAAATCTATTCCAAATCTTCGCGCAGACGTTCTACATCATCGTAGTCTTCATAATCTTGCGAAATAGTCTCTAGAATCGTTTTACATTCCTTGTATTTCCCTTGTTTTAGTTTAGATAAAGCCATATTCCACTTGGCTTTTTCCTTATAAACAGAATTTCCGTCTTCTAATTCTTTAAAAATCTTTTCGGCTTTTGGATATTTGTTTACCTGCAATAATGAAACAGCATAAAAATATTTTATTTCGTCTGAATTATTTTCTTTCAAAATCATTTCAAAAATCGGAATAGCCGTTTCATATCTTTTTCCGTTAAAATTATTCTCTGCTTGCTTTAAAATGGCTTCAGAAACTCCTCTTTCTGTAAAATAAGCACTTTCTGGATGATTATAATCTTCAAAAGATGGATTGTGTTTATAATCAAAGAAAAATAGACCAAACATAACAATTATAGAGATCACCGCAGCAAAATACCAAGGCTTGAGCGAAGCAACTTTATGTTTCTTTTTATTGAAATATTTATCTGAAATTCGGATCAGATTTTCTTCAAAAGCAACTCTATTCTCCACTACTTCCAATTTATTTTCATGGCCATAACGCTTTTGTTCTTTTTCGAATTCTTCTGCTTGAGCAATCAATTTGTGAGCAGATTCGTTGACAGATACCACATTCTCATAAATTGTCACCTCTTTATGGACAGAATTTTTCAATTCGTTCAACCAACGTCTTTTACATAACAAGAAAAAATAAGCATCAAAAGGACACGTTAAATGAAGTTTTCCAGCTTTCGCCTGTTTAAAAAGCAAAATCATGATTTCATGAACCACATTCTGCGCTTGATCTTTGTCTCCAGAATTATTGGTTATAAACTGAACCACTTTAGGCGCAAACTTCTTATATATCATTTCAATTACTACTGAATCATTTGCAGCAAGTCCGTCAATATATTTTTGATCAGGATGAATTTTATTTAGATCCATAAAAAGACATTTTATAGCTAATTTAAAAAAAGAATATCAAAAATTATGTATAATTATATCATATTCAATATTATAACGGTTAAAAAACAGCAGATTTGTCGCTTTTCTATTCCATATATATTAAATAGAAAATCTTTTGCCTAGTTAGCTTTTTGGCTACAATTACCTTATTTTTGGTTTTCAATCGCTACATAAATGGAAAATCTTCACGAAATTCTCAAAATAGAGAAGTACAAAAAAATAAAGTTCAAAATAACTAAAACACAACATTTGCAGATTAAAGCTAAAATTAATGGCATTTCTGGCAATTTTATTTTAGATACTGGTGCATCTAACACTTGTGTGGGTTTTGAGTCTATTGAACGTTTTGAACTTTCTGCAAAAAATTCTAAAACAAAAGCTTCTGGAGCTGGAGGGACTGGAATGACAACACAAATTTCATCTAAAAACAAATTGCAATTGGGAAGTTGGAAAAACAAAGATTTCAATATCGTAATTTTTGATCTTTCGCATGTAAATGAAGCTTTGGAATCTTTTAAAGCAAAAGCTGTTCATGGTATTATTGGCGCTGATGTTTTATTGGAAGGAAAAGCAATAATTGATTATTATAATCATTATTTGTATTTAAAATAGAACTTTTTAGAATTTAATTTTTTTACGGGAAACCGTAATTTTAACAATATTTATATTATAATATTTAGAGACTAGGTTTTTTAATTATATTTGTTGAGCCATTTTAACAAATCTAATACTATGAAAAAAACTCTACTTTGTTTTCTTTTATTATTTACTATTTCAATTTATTCTCAAAGCGGCGTTGCTTGCGCTGGGGAAACTTTTGACCTTCCGACAATAGCAACTGGTGCTATTGGGAATCTAAATCCAAATAATGCACCGGTAAGTTATCATTACAGTTTATCAGATGTGATGAGTAACTCAAATCCAATTGCTAATCCTTCCAATTATAAAGCATCGTATGCATTAGAGACTATTTACGTAAGAATTGAAGGCGTTGAAACATCTCCTACTTTGTCTTTAACTCAAATTCCTGTTTTAGATGTTAGTGCTACAAATAAACCTATTTTATGTAAAGGCGAATCTGCATCATTATCAATAAATGTCTCTGGAGGAAGTGGCTCGTATTCGTATTCGTTAAATGGTGGAGCATTTACAACTCAAGATTATTATCCTACTATTTCAGCTGGTGTATATAATATCACTGTTTTGGACAATGCTAATGGTTGTAAAACTTCAATTAGTTATACCATTACAGAGCCTTCTGCAGTTGCGGCAACTTCTGCAGTTGTGAATCAAAATATTATAATTGTCTCAGCCACTGGAGGAACTGGTGCTTATCAATATTCATTAGATGGCATAAATTATCAGTCCAATAATTATTTCACAATTGCAAATCCCGGAAATTATAACGTAAGAGTAAGGGATGCTGAAGGATGTGAAACAACAGTAAATACAGTAATTGCTCCTTTTTTAAACTTAACTGCTTTTGTTACCAAAGATTTAGATTGTTCAAGTAACGGCAATAATGGAATAGTTACTGCAAATGCGACAGGTGGTCAAGCACCTTACACTTATTCAATTAATGGATTTGTTTATCAAACCTCTAATGTTTTTAGCAATCTAGCTGCGGGTACATATACTATAACGGTTAAAGATGCTTTAAATTCGGTTTCAAGTCCATTTGCAGTAACAATCGCACCGCTCGTTAATGTTACGGGTGTAGCATTGGTTACTAATGCTACGAGTTGCAGTAATGCATCAATTATTGTTCATGCTACTTCTGGTTTAGCTCCATATATTTATTCTATTGATAATGGTCAAACTTTTACTAATAACAATGTTTTTACCAATTTAGCTCCTGGTAATTACGCTTTCCTTATTAAAGACAGTAAAGGTTGCGTTTCAGCTTTTTTATCTAATACTGTACAAGCTCCAACGCCTCCGTTAACGATAGCAGTTGCCAATTCGCCAATATTATGCTGGGGTGAAAAAACTTCGCTGACAGCTACAGCTACGGGCGGGCAAGCACCTTATCAATATTCAATAAATAATGGTGTTATGACAAGCAATAATATATTTAGCAATCTTAAAGCAGGGAATTATATCATTAAGGTTATCGATGCAGCGGGCTGTGAAAATACACTTCCATACACAATTGCTGAACCAGCAATTGTAGACGCAGAAATGGTAATTGATGGAAATACTATATCAATTATAGATGTAAAAGGAGGAACTGGATCTTATTTTTATGCAATCGATAACGGTAATTTTCAAACTAATAATGTTTTTACCAATGTTGCTCCTGGATTACATAGAGTTAGAGTAAAGGATTCTAATAATTGCGAACCAGGCAGTTTTTCGGCTGAAATCGCAAGTCCAATTACAGCTGTAGCCGTAATTTCCAAAGAGATAGATTGTATGAGTGATGCAGAAATAGTTGTTACTGCATCTGGAGGAATAGCTCCATATACTTATTCTAAAAATGGAGTAGCTTTTCAGACATCTAATGTTTTTAGCAATATAGTCGCAGGAACTTATTCGTTAATTGTAAAAGATGCAAATGGAACTTTATCTACTGCAAACAATTTAGTGATTTCCCCTCCTAGTTATCCAATAATAGTTCTTACAAAAACTAATGTGAGTTGTTTTCAAGCCAATGACGGAATTATAACAGCAAGTGTAAGTGGCGGAAAAGCTCCATACGTTTATTCAATTGGCAACAATTATGGTCCAGCTAATAGCTTTACAGGTTTAGTGGCTGGCTTTTATAATGTAACTGTAAAAGATGCAAACGGATGTCTTAGTTCTTCGTCCGTAAATATAGATCAGCCGAATGTTATAGTTCCAACTGTAAGTACAACAAATTCAACCTCGATTGCAGATAATGATGGTACAATAACAGTTAATGCGACGGGAGGAGTTTCTCCTTATACCTATGCATTGACAGATGAAGGCGGACTACCTGCTGTTTTTTTTCAAACTTCAAATATTTTTAATGGTTTAAAATCTGGATTATATGGCGTTCAGGTAAAAGATTCTAATGGATGTTTTACTACACAAAATAATATTTCGATTCTTAATAAAACCAACACACTTTCGGCGGCAGCTACCGTTACTAGTCAACCGACATGTAACAATCCTTATGGAACAATTACCGTCAATGCTTCTGGAGGAACTGCACCATATACTTATTCTATTGACAATGGAGCCACTTATAATATTTCTAATACTTTTCAAGAATTACCTGGTAATTATTTGATTAAGGTTAAAGATGCTGAAAATTCTGAAACGTCTTTGACAATTACTTTAATTGCTCCTGCACCTTTAGTAACAACAGCAGTACTTACAAAAACAATAGATTGTCTTAGCAATGGAATAATAACAGTTTTTGCAACAGGAGGACAAGCTCCATATTTATATTCTTTCGATAATGGAAGTACTTACATCAGCAGTAATACTTTTTCTAATGCTCTGGCAGGAGTTTATTCAATAATAGTAAAAGACAGCAATAATTGTATTTCAACTTCAAATAGTTTGGTAGTTGAACCCCTTGTTAACTTAAGTGCAACTGCTACAAATACGCCTATATTATGCAGATTTGAAACTGGTTCGATAACCATTACTGCATCTGGAGGGAAAGCTCCTTATCAATATTCGCTAAACAATGATGTTTATACAAATAACAACAAATTCGAAGAGGTTTTGCCTGGGACTTACAATATAAAAGTAAAAGACACCAACGATTGTATTTTCACTTTGCCTTATACAATAACAGAACCAACAAAAATCAAAGGATATGTTACTTTCGAAGGAACAACTGCAACTGTTGTTAATCTAAGTGGCGGAAGTGGTACTTATCTTTATTCTCTTAACGATGGTGAATTACAGTCTAGCAATGTTTTTACGAATCTTCATGGATCAAATAATATTATATCCGTTTATGATTCTTTTGGTTGTTTTGGATTTGCGGTTAGTTTTTCTATTCCAGATCCAAATGCTTTAACAGCTCAAATTACTATTACTAAGGCAATAGATTGCTCAACTAATACTGGAACAATTTCCATTGCTGCTTCTGGAGGTCAGGCTCCATACGAATATTCTATTAATCGAGGAGCAACTTATCAAACAAGCAATGTTTTCAGCAATCTATCTGCTGGACTTTATACAGTTTGGGTAAAAGATGCAGCAGGAACTATAGATTACGACAATAGTGTGACTTTAACAACACCGTCTTCTGTAGTTGTAGATTTTACTACAACCTCAACAAATTGTTTCAATGATAATAGCGGATCAATAACTGTAACAGCTACCGGAGGAAAAGCTCCGTATATTTATTCGATAAACAATAGTATATATAGTTCAAATAACGTTTTTACTGCTTTGTCTGCTGGACAATATAATATTAATGTAAAAGACGCTCTTGGATGCATTATTTCATCGGCAGCGCTAGTAACACAGCCAGATCTTTTAGTTATAAATAATACTATTTCAAATAACACCAATGTTAATAGTAACGATGGAAAAATAATAATTACTCCCTCTGGCGGGACTGCTCCTTATTTATATTCATTGAAAAATGGAAATGGTTCGATATTAATCGCTCCTCAGACTTCTAATATTTTTACAGATTTGTCGGTTGGACAATATACTATTGAAGTGAAGGATGCAAATGGATGTATCACAAGTAAATCTGGAATAACAATTACGTCACAAACGCTTTTTGGCACTCTTATGATTACCCCTATTACTTGTACAACCTTAGGAACTATTATTATAAATGCTGCAGGAGGTAAATATCCTCATCAATATTCTTTTGATGGTGGAATTACTTACGGCACTTCGAATATAGCTTCAAATTTAAGTGCGGGAACTTATACAATTAAAGTTAAAGATGCTTCAGATGCTACAATTACTCTTTCTGCTTCTTTGGCACCTGTAAATCCAGTGACAGCTACAGCTTTTATTACTTCTCCAGTATATTGCAAAGGAGGTAATAATGCTGCAATACAAGTAATGTCTTCTGGAGGAAAAGCTCCTTACATCTATTCATTAAACGGAAGCGCTTATCAATCTAACAATAGTTTTTTTAATCTTTCCGCTGGTAACTATGTTGTAACAGTAAAAGATAGCAACGACTGCTCTTCTACTGTGGTGATTACCATAACTGAACCTAATGCATTAGCAGTCACAACGACAGTACAAAACCAGAATATTACTGTAAATGCCACAGGTGGAAACGGAGGTTATAGATATGCCATTTCGCCAAATTTGAATCAGTTTTCATCAAATAATACTTTCTCAAATTTATCACCAGGTTCATATAGTATTATAACTTCGGATTTATATGGCTGCGTTGTAATGATGAATGTTGTGGTTGATCCAATCGCTCCAACAATAAACGGACAAAGTAATCTAACTGTAGAATTTAAAGAAGGTCAAACTCTAGCAGATTTAATTGTTGAGGGGGAAGATATTAAATGGTACAGTAATCCAAATACTTCTACAGGAAAAACAAGCAAAACCAATGAAACTCCTTTACCATTAACAACTGTTTTGGTCAACGGAACTACATATTATGCTTCACAGACTATTAATGGAATCGAAAGTAAAGAACGTCTCGCTGTAACGGCTAAGGTAAACGGTTCTCTTTCTACTCCTGATTTTAATATGGCTTCTTTCCAATTCTATCCTAATCCGGTGAAAGATATTTTAACCATTAAAAATGATTCAATAATCAATGATATTGAAATTATATCAATTTCTGGAACATCTGTTTTATACAGAACAATAAACGATACGCATTCTGAAATTGACTTGTCAAATCTTTCGAGCGGTCTTTACCTTTTAAAGGTAAAATCTGAAAATTATCAAAAGACAATAAAATTGATTAAAAGATAATTTTTCAAAAGCAATAAAAAAGCCTTCATCTAAACAATGAAGGCTTTTTATTATTCTATTTCTTGCCGATTAATTTCCGTTTTCGGAACTGCATGCTTTTTCAACGAAAAATAAGCCACTACTGTACTCAATAACATTAAAAATCCTCCCAAAATAAAAGGTGCTCCAGCAAATTTAAATGGTGCATCGTTATGAGTAAAAAAGTAAAATGTATTGGCCATCATTGGCGGGCCAATAATTGAAGAAGCGCTCATTAAACTAGTTAAAGTCCCTTGGATTTCTCCTTGCTCACTTGGCGCTACTTTACTTGCAACAACTGACTGCAAAGCCGGTCCAGCGATTCCGCCAAGGCAATATGGAATTAAAAACACAAACATCATCCAGCTTTCTGTAGCAAAAGCAAACAATAGCATTCCAATTGTATACAAAGCTAAACCAATGTAAATGCTTTTCTCATTTCCTATTTTTGGATTGATGTAACGTACTAATCCGCCTTGTACCACTCCAACCAATAAACCAATAATTCCTAATGAAATACCAATCATTCTTTCGTCCCAATTAAATTGGTAAATCGTGAAGAAACTCCAGTTACTTTGCACCGCATGTGAACCAACATATAAGAAAAATATAGCTGCAATTAAACCAATTAATGTCGGATGTTTTTTTAATCCCAAAATAGCTCCAATTGGGTTAGCACGTTTCCAGTCAAATGGTCTGCGGTTTTCTTTTTTAAGTGATTCTGGTAAAATGAAAAATCCATAAAGGAAATTTACCATACATAAAATCGCTGCGGCATAAAAAGGAACTCGAGACCCGTATTGGCCTAAAAGTCCTCCAATAACTGGTCCGATGATAAATCCTAATCCGAAAGCTGCTCCAACTAATCCGAAGTTTTTAGCTCTGTTTTCGGCAGTACTAACATCAGCAATATATGCAGAAGCTGTTGTAATACTTGCACCGGTAACTCCCGCAATAATCCTTCCGATGAAAAGCCAAATAATAGTTGGTGAAAATGCCAATAAAAGATAATCTAACGAAAATCCGAAAAGGGAAATTAAAATGATTGGTCTTCTTCCGAATTTATCACTTAAATTTCCAATTACAGGCGCAAATACAAACTGGGTTATCGCATACGCGAAAGTTAACCAGCCACCGATTTTTGCAGCTTCGCTGATATCTCCGTGAATCAATTCTTCGATCAATTTTGGAATCACAGGAATGATAATTCCCCATCCTGTAATGTCAATTAACATGGTTATGAAAATGAAACCAATTGCGGCAGATTTATCTTTTTGTAGCATAATAATTTTTGTAAGGTGATGCAAATAAACAGATTTTTCAATTAACAATAAAAAAATCCCAAATTCCAATTTGAAGGAACTTGGGATTTTTCATTTTGAAATTCCAATTTCGGACTTTGGAATTTCTATCAAAAATTAAAACTTTTAATGAGTGTGTTTAGGATTAAAACCATCTTCGCTTAATTCAGCGTGCTCATAATCGGCATGCATTTCAGCTTCGTAATCGATTTTTTCTCCTTTAGAGAACTTACGAATAATTTTCTCCATAATATCATAGATTACCGGAACTACAATCAACGTAAGGAATAATGAAGAAATCAAACCTCCAATGATTACCCATGCTAATCCGTTTTTCCATTCAGCTCCAGCTCCAGATGCTAATGCAATTGGGAACATACCAAACACCATCGCAATTGTCGTCATCAAGATCGGACGTAAACGAGCGTGGTTTGCTTGAATTAACGCTTTTCTGATTGTTTCTCCTGCTGCTCTACGCTGATTCGTATAATCGACAAGCATGATCGCGTTCTTACACACCAGACCAATTAACATGATTACCCCTAAGATGGTAAAGATATTCAAGGTATTGTTTGTTAAAGCCAATGCGAATAAAACCCCAATGAACGAAAGCGGAATAGCAAATAATACTACAAACGGGTGAACAAAACTGTCATACAATCCAACCATTACAAGGTAAACCAAAATAATAGCTGCTAATAATGCGATTCCTAAAGTACCAAATCCTTCTGATTGGTTTTCTTGGTCACCACCCCAGATGTAATTAACTCCTGTAGGTTTTTGCAGTTTGTCCAGTTTCGCTTGCCATTGCTGAACAATTGTTCCTGCTGGCACCCCAACGTTCTGACCTTGTACGGTTACAGAAGCTGTTTTATCTCTACGCTCTAATTTACTTGGTCCAGAACCTTCTGTAATTGTTGCAAATTGGTTTAATTTAATCTGCTGACCAGCATTGTTGATGAAAATCAAGTTACTAACGTCTGTGATATTTTTTCTATCAAATTCGTTGTATTTAATGTTGATGTCATATTCGTATTCACCAGCTCTAAATTTACCATCTGTATTACCACTGTAAGCAGTTTGCATGGTTAAACCAACTGTTTGAAGCGTTAAGCCTAATGCAGCCATTTTATCTCTGTCAACCTGAACGTTAATCTCTGGGTTTCCGTCTTCAACTGTCAATTTAATCTCAGTTGTTCCAGGAATTGTGCGTAATTCAGCTTCGGCAAGTTTAGCAAATTTCATTGCACTTTCCACGTTTGGACCTGTTACGATCAAACCTAAAGTTGCATCCTCAGCAGTACCTAAGATACCTACAGGAACTGTTTTTACTTTTGCTCCAACTAAAACTTTTTCAAGTTTACGTTTTACTTTTGCAGCATATACGTTGGCGTCATCTGTACGATCTTTTTGCTCAATCATTTTAACGTCAATCTCTGCTTTGTAAGCAGTTGCCTGAGCTGCTCCCAAACCTTCACTGGTTTGTCCTACTGTTGTAATTTGGCTGAAAACATATTTCTCTCCTTTTAAGAAAGCTTCTGCTTTTTGCGTCATAAAGTTAGTTTGCTCCAAAGAAGCATCTTTTGGCATCTCGATTTGAACTAAGAACTCACCACTATCAGATGATGCGAAGAATTCTCCTCCAATATATCCACCTCCCATTAACCAGAAGATCGTTCCAAAGAACATAACTAGGATAATCCCCATAGTTTTGATATAATGATCTAAACACCAGTTTAGCAAGTTTGAAATCCATTCAGTAAAACGAGTCAAATAGCTTTCAAAACCAAGGATAATTTTTCCGAAAAGATTTTTACCTTCAATATGCTCTAATTTTCCAAAACGTGAAGACAGCCAAGGAATAATAGTAAACGAAGCTAATAATGAGAACATTGTTGATATAATTACTGTAACACAGAATTGTGTAATAATGTTCGATACCAATCCGCTACTCATTGCAATTGGTAAGAACACTACCACAATTACTAATGTAATCGAAGTTACCGTACCACCAATCTCTGCAGTTCCATCGTAAGCCGCACGAATTCGGCTTTTACCCATCTCCATGTGTCGGTAAATATTCTCCAATACCACAATCGCGTCATCTACAAGAATACCAACAACAAGAGATAAACCAAGTAAAGACATTAAGTTAAGTGTGTAACCTAATAAATAAATACCAATAAATGTTGCAATCAAAGATGCAGGAATAGATACCATTACGATTAATGAGTTTCTAATACTATGCAAGAAGAACAACATTACGAAAGCTACTAGAATAACTGCAATCAATAAATCGTGTACAACAGAATCTGCTGCTTCAAGAGTAAAGACTGTACTGTCTTTTGCTACTTCTAATTTTAATTGAGCCGATTTGTAATCGTTCTCTAAAGTTTTAATTGTTTTAATCAACTGCTCACTTACCGCAACGGCATTAGCATCTGATTGTTTTACAATTTGAAGTACAATTGCACTTTTTTGATCTACACGCGCAATTTTCTCTGCGATTTTTTGTGTATCCTGAACATCTGCAATTTCTCCTAAACGAATTTGAATTCCGTTTTGAGAAGAAACTACTAAGTTTCTTAATTCGTCTACATTTTTATATTTACCCGCTAAACGGATCAAGATTTTCTGGTTACGAGTTTGAATGTTACCCGTTGGAAAATCTAAGTTTGAACTCAAAATTGTCTGCTGTACTTGAGGAACTGAAAGTCCGTAACCTTGCATTTTTACTGCGTCAAGGTTTACCTGAATCTCACGCTCTTGACCACCAATAATATTTACCTGAGCAACCCCTTGTACACGAGATAAAACTGGAGCAATCTTTTTATCGATCAAATCGTAAAACGCTGCTTCGTCCATTTTTCCATTCGCACCAAGCGTCATAATTGGTAAATCACTCAAAGAGAATTTAGTCAATGACGGCGGATCTGCATCGTCTGGCAAGTCACTCAAAATCGCGTTGATTTTACGCTGTGCATCGTTCATCGAAATATCAACATTCGCATTTGAAGTCAATGTGATCGATACAATCGAAAGAGATTCATAAGATTTCGAGTCGATTTTCTTGATATTTTCCAGAGACGCAATCGCATCTTCAATTTTCTTTGTCACTGTATTTTCAACCTCACTTGGAGAAGCTCCAGGATATACAGTTGAAACCGTAATAACGTTTGTTTCAAATTTTGGGATCAGCTCGTAGCCTAACTGGCTGTAACTGAACAATCCACCTAATGTCAGAATTGTAAACAATACAATTACTAACGACGGACGTTTAATGGATATTTCGGCTAATTTCATATATTTTTTCTTTATGCTTTAAGCTGTAGGCAGTAGGCTTTAAGCTTTTAAATTGCTTATAGCCTATAGCTTAATGCTTATAGCCAAATAATTATTTAATAATTTCTACTGTATTTCCGTCTTGTAAGTTGATTTGACCTGTAACAATAACAGTTTCTCCGTCATTTAAACCGTTGATAATTTCAACTTTATCTCCTAAAATTCTTCCAGCAACTACTTTTCTTAATTTAGCAACACCGTTTTCTACAACAAAAATTTCATTACTGCTCACACTTCCAACAAATGCATTTCTAGGAACAACTTTCAAGTTTTGTTTTTGGTTTTTAGCACCAAAGTTTGCAGTTCCGTACATACCTGCTTTTAAGTCGTTGTTAGCATTGTTTGTAATTTCGATTTCAACAGGGAAATTTAAAGAAGCATCTGCTTTTGCAGCAATGAAAGTAATTTTTCCGCTAAATGATTTATCAGGATAAACACTTGCTGTAATGTCCACAGTTTGTCCTAATTTTAAACTAGCAACTTGCGTTTCGTTTACAGTTGCAGTCAATTTTAATTTAGAAACATTTACAATATCAAATAAAGCTGTTGCAGGCATTCCAGCTAAAATAGATCCTGGCTCGATATATTTTTTATTGATGTATCCGTTAATTGGAGCTTTTACTCTTGTATCTCCAACATTAATTTTAGCTTGAGTATAGTTAGATTGAGCATTAGTTAAAGCTAATTTTGCTTGATCTAATTGCTGTTTTGTAACACCGCCAGTTTTAAAAGCATTTTCATATCTAGCATAATCAGATTTTGCGTTTTGATATGCTGCTTCAGCTGCTTGAGCGTTTACATTGATAACATCACCTCTTACTGTTAAAAGAGTTTGTCCTACTCTTACATAGTCACCTTCTTTTACTAAAACACTAATTACTTTTCCAGATTTTTCAGCAGAGAAAGTCAATTCCTGAATTGGTGCGAAGTTTCCGTTTGCAGTAAAACCTAAGTTAACATCTTCTGTTTTTACTGTAGCCACTTTTACAGAAACTGCTGCGTTTTTTTCTGCTACAATTGCAGTTTTCGCTTCGTTTTCTGCTTTGTTCTTATTTAAAATGTAGCTAACTCCAAAAAAAGCTACAATTATGATTACGACTGTTATAATTATTTTCTTCATTGTAATAATTTGTTATTTAGTAAGAGATTTAAGTTCGCCTTTCGATTTGATTAGAGATATTTCGGCAATTTTATAATTTAAAACTGCTCTTGTAAAGTTATTTTGAGCTTCAAGTGATGCATTTTCTGCGTCTAACAAATCGGTTAAAGATGCCAAACCTTGAAGGTAATTGTTTTTGGTATTGCTTAGAATTTCTAGCGCCAAACGCATGTTTTCTCTCTGGTTTTCAATAGTTACAAGATTATTATTAATCTGTGCCATTGCATTTCTATAATCTAAATCAAGAGAAAGTTTAGTGTCTTTAATATCTTCTTGAAGTTCTCTGATTTGAATATCAGCCTGTCTTACTTTTGCACGAGTTCCAAAACCTGTAAAGATTGGCACGTGCAAGTTTAAAGCAACAGCCGAGAAATCTGACCAATACACTCCTTTTTCTGGTTTTGCAAACCAAGGCATTTCAGGTCCTTGTCCGATATAATTGTAACCCGCAGATAATGAAAGTGTAGGATAATAACCCGCTTCAACCGCTTTTTTATTGAATACTAAAAGTTCTTCTTGTTTTCTCAAAAGCAAATATTCTGTTCTGTTTTCAATATTTGGCTCTTGTGTTAAAGCAGCTGGTACAACTTCAAATTCTTCTTTTGGCATAACGATTTGAGCTTCAATAGGCATACCCATATAAAACTTTAATGCATTTTCCTGCAACTCTATCTGATTCTTAACTTGCTGACGATCAGTATCAATGTTAGACATTTTTACGATAATACGGTCTAAATCAATTTTTTTAGCTAAACCGTTATCAAACTGACCTTGAACAATATCACGAACTTTTTGTGTATTTACGTAGTTGCTGTCTAATAAAATAAGTCTTTCTTTTTGTACATAAACTGAATAATAATTATTTGCAACTCTTTCGATAACTTGTTCTTCAGTTAATTGATCGTTGATTTGATAGAACTCGCGTGTTGTTTTTGCGGCTCTTAAACCTGTAAAAACTGATTGATCAAACAAAGCTTGAGTCAAAGAAACTCCCGCAGTTGATGTCCATTTTTGACCAAAAGCCGCTTGAATTGTAGTTCCTGGCGCACCAAAAGCGGCTCCATCAATAACTGTTGTTTGAATAACTGGATTATAAGTTAGATTTCCGTTTGCACTAATTTGTGGCAAAGCTCTCGAACGTATTTCTTGAATTTGGTACTCACTATTTTCAACCTGAAGTTTTGCTTTTTTTGCATCAGCTTTATTTTGAAGCGCGTAATTGACTGCGTCTTTCAGAGTTAAAGTAGTGGTTTGTGCGCCGGCAGACAAGCCTATTGTACACAAAACTATAAGAAAGATTCTTTTCATAAGTAGTTAAATATTTATTTTAAGTTGAGATAGCATCGCCATTTTATCCTTTACAACTCTCTCAGAAAAATGACGACAATTTGGATTGATGATTAATTATTAATTCTCTGTAATTGCTTTTCTAATTCCCCTACTCCTTCTTGGGTTGCCATTGCACGAGTATGATACTCCAAGGCTTCCAATTCTATTCTTTGCGCTTCGCTTTCAGAAACTGTATTTTCATTAATATGAAAAACAAGAGTGTAGTAAAATTTAACGTAAACCTCTACATTCAAATCACTTCTATAAAGACCTTCGCGAATTCCTTTTTCGATATTATCTCTAAAAAGCTGTGTACACTGATCAATTTCATAAGACAAGATATTCTGGTAAATCTCTGGATAGTGTTTTTTTAATTGATAAATAGGCGAAGTATCAATGTTATTTTTAAACATATCCCGAAACATTTCTCTAATCTCAAAATTCTCATGAATCGCATTGTAATTCTTTGCAATAATTGTATCCATGATTTCGTGAACTTGTCTATGAACCATAGAAGTACTTTCCTCTATCAAAACTTCTTTATTGCAGAAATATTTGTAAATCGTTTTTTTTGAAATACACATTTCTCCCGCAATATCGTCCATTGTAACACTCTTAAAACCAAGCTTTAAAAATAATTCACTTGCTTTTGATATTATCTTCTCTTTCATTTTAAATTTTCAAATTGCATTACAAATATAGTTTGGAAACTAAAATCAAAAAAATAGTTTCCTTGTTATTTGTAATAATTTTACATTAATTTATTCGTTTAGTAAGATTTATATGCTAAATTCTAAATTTGCGATAAGCTTAATGTCTTTGCCTAATGCAGCACCCGAAGTATGATTAAAAGAGCTGAAATCTAAACCAAAGTCTTCACGTTTGATATTTCCTTTT
This sequence comes from Flavobacterium sp. SH_e, assembly GCF_025717045.1. GTDB lineage: Bacteria > Bacteroidota > Bacteroidia > Flavobacteriales > Flavobacteriaceae > Flavobacterium. The sequence continues at coordinate 497,041 of NZ_JAOVZN010000006.1, read as the reverse complement.
ATTTCAAAAGCTACTTTCTTTTCTCCGTTATAAATATTTTCTCCTAAGAATTCTGCGTCTAATTCAACTACTCGTGTAATATCTTTTATAGTTAAAGCTCCTTTAAAAAAATTGATGTTCTGATTTACTTTTTGAAATGAAGTCGATTTGAAACTAATAATTGGATGTTCGTCTTCTTCAAAAAAGTCCTGAAGCTGCAAATAAGCATCTATTGACTGGAAACTCTCATTTTTATTATTAATATCCAATGAGAATTCAACCGAAGCATCTTCGATCTCATTATCTTCAATGTTTACGTAACCATCAAATTTATTTGTACTTCCACCCATATAAGCAGTTCTCGATCTTCTCATTTCTAATAAAACATCTGACTGACTAGAATCTAAGGTCCATTTTGTTTTCATAAATACCTGATTTAATAGATTTTACAAATCTTTAAAACTCTATTTGGAAACTTTTACAGTGTTTTGAGTTTCCATTCAACGCTGCAAATATAGACAGGAAACTCTAAATACCAAAAAAGTTTCCGAGTTTTTTCAAAATAATTTTAACATATTCGAAATGAGAAGGGTTAAGGGTCCCTCTCAATACTTAATAAGCTTTTAATCGTTTCAGTAATTGAAATTCATAATTGAATTGTATCTTTGGGGCTCGAAATCAGAATTCATTATGCACGATATAAGTCAGTACCAGGATTTTTTTATCAATTATCTACAAAGTCAAAACATACATAAAGAACCTATAAATCTTTACGAACCAATAGAATACATTTTAGGTCTTGGCGGAAAACGCATTCGTCCAGTTTTAACTTTAATGGCTGCCGAAGTTTTTGATACTGATTATACTACTGCGCTTCCTGCGGCAATGGCGGTTGAAGTCTTTCATAACTTTTCATTGGTTCATGATGATATTATGGACGACGCTCCTTTACGAAGAGGCCAAGTTACTGTACATGAAAAATGGAATCTAAATACTGGTATCCTGTCTGGAGATGCCATGCTTATTTTGGCTTACCAATATTTTGAGCAATATGAACCAATTGTTTTTAGAGATCTAGCTAAATTATTTAGCAAAACAGCTCTTGAAGTTTGTGAAGGACAGCAATGGGATGTTGACTTTGAGACTCGTAAAGATGTTACGATTCCTCAATATCTAAAAATGATCGAATACAAAACTGCTGTTTTGGTTGCAGCAGCCATGAAAATGGGCGCTATAGTTGCTAAAACTTCTGAAAAAGAAGCCGACTTAATTTATGATTTCGGACTTAATTTAGGTTTAGCTTTCCAGCTTCAAGATGATTATCTGGACGCTTTTGGAGATCCTGAAACTTTCGGAAAACAAGTTGGAGGCGATATTATTGAGAACAAAAAAACGTATTTATATCTAAAAGCCTTGGAGTTTTCTTCTAAAGAAAAAGCTTCAGAATTAGAACAATTATTTACTTTACAATTAGAAGATAATTCAGAAAAAATCGAAACTGCTAAGGCTATTTTTAATGAATCTGGAGCATCAAAAGCTACTCAAGAAGCAATCGAAATGTATACTTTTAAAGCTTTTGATACGTTAGAAAAAATGGAAATCAGCAATGAAAAGAAAGACGTTTTGAGAACTTTCGGAGAAAATTTAATGGGACGTAAAGTTTAGTTTTCAGTATCAGTATTCAGAAAAAAATCTACAATCATAAATCAGCAATCTAAAATCTAAAATAATATGTTTGTAGCACCAGTAAATACAGAATCTTTGTTGGCTCAGGCGCAAGCAGAGACATTATATTTGAATCTTATTGAGCAAATTAATAAGGATTTTAATTTGGCTAATGAAGGAATCGATTTTCCGTTAAGCATTTCTCCAGATGAATTAAAGATTCAGCTTCACGAAAAAGTCTACAGAATGATTCAGTACAAATTTGCTGAATATTTAAATCTCCTTTATATAATTGACGTTCCAGAAAACGAAATCAAACAACTAGATGGTTCAGATTTAGTTATTCTTGCTGAACAAGTTGCTTTTTTAATTTTAAAAAGAGAATGGCAGAAGGTTTGGTTTCGAAATTATTACAAATAAGACTCTAAGTTGCTAAGATGCTGAGATACTAAGTTTTTTGAATATTTATATTTCATTCCATACATACAACTTTTCATTTTCTGCAACAGCCAGTCCTTCATTTTTATCTAATGGAATATATTTATCATCTTTCAAGATAAAAACCTGGTGATTATTTAAAATTTCATTTAATTGCTTTGTCAGCTCTTTCAGCTCTTCATTTTGTTTATTTCCCCCTGATGCCCCTACATGAAAATGCCAATCACATTCCTTTTTATGATTTTCAAAACCTATAGTTATTTCTAAATTGTAAGTCGCTATCCATAAAAACCTATTTCCACTTTTACTTCTAACAGAACAATCAAAAGATTGATCTTCTTTAAAATCAATACTCTCTAAAAATTCAGGATGATTTTGGGTTAAATATTTTAAAGTTATATCAGAATATAAAGTTTGGTTCATTTAAAGATTTTTCGAAATTAAAAACTTAGAATCTTAGCTTCTCAGTCCCGATAGCTATCGGGATAGCAACTTAGAAATAAACCCTCACAAAAGGCATAAATCCAGAACCGTAAAGACTTTTATTAGGATCGTACAAAACATCATAACGAGCTCCTATGGTTACACTTCCTGTTCTGTAACCTGCCCCTAAATATAAGGCTGTGTTCCAATAAGAATCGGAAAAACCTGGGCCGTAATATTGTTCATAATCAGTGTCAACCTTAACTTGTTCCAACTCTGCGGATAATTGCAGTTGCGGAATTGGGTTTACAAGCGTAATAAAACTTCCACCATAAACAAACGATTCGTAATAATCTCTTTGGTACAAATAACCAAATTGCAATCCAACACCGACTGCAACAATTTCGTTAATATTGTAAATAGCGCTTGGCATTACAGATACATTGGTGTATCCTGAACCAAACCCGAGGCCTAAACCGCCTCCAAATTGAACTTTTTCCCAAAAATGGTTACTGTTGTCAATTACATATTTTTGTTGCGCATTACTATAACTTGAAAACAAGACAGCCAAAATCACAAAAAAATATCTGCAATCGATTGAAAATTGAATTTTATTCATAGTTAACGTTTATTTTAACAAATTTTTACGTAAAAGTACGTAAAAAAAAGATTTAAATAAATGTGATTGTTGTACTTTTGCCTTTCTATATAACAAAAAAGTATATTCACTCATATTATGGATAGGTTTTCATTTTTAAACGCAGCGCATACTGAGTTTTTTGCACAATTATACGATCAATATTTAGTAAACCCAGACAGCGTTGAGCCTAGCTGGAGAAGTTTCTTTCAAGGTTTTGACTTTGGACAAACTGTTTATAATGACGAAAATCCGGTGCAAACAATCGTTGAGTACGTGACTAGCGATAACACAGATTACAGTCAGATTTCTGAAAAACTAAAGAAAGAATTTAACGTTCTTAAATTAATTGACGGATACCGTACGCGCGGGCATTTATTCACGAAAACAAATCCTGTTCGTGACCGTAGAACTTCATCTCCAACTTTGGATATTGAAAACTTCGGATTAACTACAGCTGATCTTTCAACTGTTTTTGATGCTGCACAGACAATCGGAATGGCTCCTTCTTCTTTACAAGATATTGTAAACCGTTTAAAAGCTATTTACTGCCAGCATATTGGTATTGAATATATGTACATTAGAAATCCTGGCGTTGTAAAATGGATTCAGGATAAATTGGCTGTCAATGTTAATCAGCCAACTTTCTCTACAGAAGAAAAGAAAACAATCTTAAATAAATTAAACGAAGCTGTCTCTTTTGAGAATTTCCTTCATACTAAATATGTTGGACAAAAACGTTTCTCATTAGAAGGTGGAGAATCTATCATCCCTGCTTTAGATGCTTTAATCGAGCAAGCTGCAGAAAAAGGTGTTGAACAATTCGTAATGGGAATGGCTCACCGTGGTCGTTTGAACGTTTTGGCAAACATCTTCGGAAAATCTACTCAGGATATCTTTGGTGAATTTGACGGAAAAGATTACGATCAAGAATATTTTGATGGTGACGTAAAATACCACTTAGGTCTTACTGCCGACAGAAAAACAAGATCTGGAAAAAGCATCAACATCAATTTAGCACCAAACCCTTCTCACTTAGAAACGGTTGGAGCTGTAATTGAAGGTATCACAAGAGCAAAACAAGACAAATATTTTGCTGACGATTTCTCTAAAGTTTTACCAATCGCTGTTCACGGTGATGCCGCAATTGCTGGTCAAGGTATTCTTTATGAAATCATTCAAATGGCACAATTAGATGGTTACAAAACTGGAGGAACAATCCATATTGTAATCAACAACCAAGTTGGATTTACGACTAACTATTTAGATGCTCGTTCTTCTACTTATTGTACAGACGTTGCCAAAGTAACTTTATCTCCAGTATTACACGTAAATGCTGACGATGCTGAAGCTGTTGTACATGCTGTATCTTTTGCATTAGACTATAGAATGCAATTTGGACGTGACGTATTTATCGATTTATTAGGATATAGAAAATACGGTCATAATGAAGGTGATGAGCCTCGTTTCACGCAGCCAGTTCTTTATAAAATTATTGCTAAACATAAAAACCCAAGAGACATTTATGCAGAGAAATTATTATCTGACGGCGTAATCGATGCTTCTTATGTAAATGGTTTAGAAAAACAATACAAATCTCAATTAGAAGAAAACTTAGAAGCTTCTCGTAAAAAAGATTTAACTATCATTACTCCATTCATGAAAAACGAATGGGAAGGATTTGTTCAGGTAACTGATACACAAATGCTTCAAAAAGTTGATACTACTTTTGCTAAAGAAGGTTTAGATTCTATCATCAACACGATCTCAACTTTACCAGAAGACAAAAAGTTCATCAACAAGATAACTAAAATTGTTACGGACAGAAAAGTTGGATACGATAATAATACACTTGATTGGGGAACTGCAGAAGCATTAGCTTACGGATCTCTTTTAACAGAAGGATTTGACGTTCGTATTTCTGGTCAGGATGTTGAGCGTGGTACTTTCTCTCACCGTCATGCTGTAGTTAAAGTTGAAGATTCTGAAGAAGAAGTAATTTTATTAAACGGAATTGAAAACAAAAAAGGAAACTTTGGAGTATTCAACTCTCTTTTATCTGAATATGGTGTTCTAGGTTTTGATTACGGATATGCATTAGCAAACCCGAAAGCCTTAACAATCTGGGAAGCACAATTTGGAGATTTCTCTAACGGTGCTCAAATCATGATTGACCAATATATTTCTTGTGGAGAAGATAAATGGAACAACCAAAACGGTATTGTTTTATTATTACCTCACGGATATGAAGGACAAGGAGCTGAACACTCTTCTGCAAGAATGGAACGTTATTTACAGCTTTGTGCAAGACATAATATGTATGTTGCAGATTGTACAACTCCTGCTAACTTCTTCCACTTGTTGAGAAGACAAATGAAAACGAATTTCCGTAAACCATTGGTAGTTTTCTCTCCAAAAAGTTTACTACGTGACCCAAGATGCGTATCGACAGTTGATGAATTAGCAAACGGAAGTTTCCAAGAAACAATAGATGACAATACAGTAGATAAAAAAGGAGTAAAAACTTTAGTATTCTGTACAGGTAAATTCTACTATGATATTGTGGCTGAAAGAGAAAACAACGGAAGAAATGATGTCGCAGTTGTTCGTATCGAGCAATTATTCCCTTTCCCAGTTGAGCAGATTAAAGAAATCATTGCAAAATATCCAAACGCTGATGATTATGTTTGGGCTCAAGAAGAACCTAAAAACATGGGAGCTTACAGCTTTATGTTAATGAACTTTGATCTTGTAAAATGGAGATTAGCTTCATTAAAAGCATATTCTGCTCCTGCATCAGGAAGTTACACACGTGCAAAACGTCGTCACGCAGATGCAATTAGAATGGTATTCGATAAAAACTTATTTAGATAAAAAAATGTTCCAAGTTTCAAGTTTCAGGTTTCAAGTTTTACAGCCTGAAACCTAAAACTTGAAACCATAAAACCTTAAACAAAACAAAGATGATTTTAGAAATGAAAGTCCCATCACCAGGGGAATCAATAAAAGAAGTTGAAATTGCAACTTGGTTAGTAAAAGACGGAGATTATGTAGAGAAAGATCAGGCTATTGCTGAAGTTGATTCAGATAAAGCTACTCTTGAATTACCTGCTGAAATGAGCGGTGTAATTACACTAAAAGCTGAAGAAGGTGATACAGTTGCAGTAGGTGCTGTAGTTTGTTTAATTGATACAGATGCTGCTAAACCAGCAGGAAGCGCACCGGCAGCTCCAGCGGCTGAAGCTCCAAAAGCAGAGGCTCCTAAGGCAGAGGTAAAAGCTGAAGCTCCAAAAGCAGAGCCAGTTCAAGCTCCAGCAGCTACAAGTTATGCAGCAGGAACTCCATCTCCAGCAGCAAGAAAAATATTAGACGAAAAAAATATTGCTCCAGCTTCTGTAACAGGAACTGGTAAAGGTGGAAGAATCACTAAAGACGATGCTGTAAATGCAGTGCCTTCTATGGGAACTCCAACTGGTGGAAGCCGTGGAACTGAGCGTACAAAATTATCTATGTTACGTCGTAAAGTAGCAGAAAGATTAGTTTCAGCTAAAAATGAAACTGCTATGCTTACTACTTTCAACGAAGTAAACATGACTCCAATCAACCAAATTCGTAATGAATACAAAGATGCTTTCAAGGCAAAACATGGTGGTTTAGGTTTAGGATTCATGTCATTCTTTACAAAAGCTGTAACAAGAGCATTACAATTATATCCAGATGTTAACTCTATGATGGATGGTGATTACAAAATCGCTTACGATTTTGCTGATATCTCTATCGCAGTTTCTGGACCAAAAGGTTTAATGGTTCCCGTTGTTCGTAATGCTGAATTACTAACTTTCCGTGGAATTGAGGCTGAAATCAAAAGATTAGCTTTAAGAGCTCGTGATGGTCAAATTACAGTTGACGATATGACTGGAGGAACTTTTACAATCACAAATGGTGGAGTTTTCGGAAGTATGTTATCTACTCCAATCATCAACCCTCCTCAATCAGGAATCTTAGGAATGCACAACATCATCGAGCGTCCAATTGCTGTAAACGGAAAAGTTGAAATTCACCCAATGATGTATGTGGCTCTTTCTTACGATCACAGAATCATTGACGGACGTGAGTCTGTTGGTTTCTTAGTTGCTGTAAAAGAAGCTTTAGAAAATCCAGTAGAATTATTAATGAATGGCGATGCTAAACGTGCTTTAGAATTGTAATCATTATAATTTTCAATTATATATTAAACCTGTTCATTTATTTGAACAGGTTTTTTTATTTAAAATCTATGCTTTAACACAACTTCAAACTTATATTTAAGAAATTAATTTAGAATAAATAAGAATAACTTGCATTGTTTCATTTGATAACTTAGATTTGCACAATCAAAAAACATTTTTAAACTTCTCTAATCTATAAAAGAACATGATAACAATTGCTAGTCTTGTCGTTTTTTTAGCTTTTTACACTCTTTACTATACCTCAAAAAGAGCTGTTTTATCATATGATTTAGGTTTTGAAAAATGGATGCAGAAAAATCCCAAACAAACCAAAATTATTGGATTGGGTCTTTTATTATCTGCTTATATAATGTGGCTCTTTACACAATCATTGGGTTGTGGTACTTTGATGTTTTTTATACAGCTAATGACAATTGGAAGTTTAATCATCATTCTTACTCCATTAAAAAAAGTAAACAGTAAAGCCCTTCTAGCGTTGCTTATATTCATAGCATTATTGGAATTTTATTATAATTAACACCACTTTTCAAATTATTATATGCCAGCAAATTCAAAATATTTAAATCCTGCTTTTTGGCCACGTTTTTCTAAAATTACAGCTGCAATTTTAGGAGGATACTTTGTTTCTGTTACTTTTCATTTGGCTTTAGCTTCTTGGTTTAGTCGCGCAGATGTACTTATAACAATGGCTTTCAGCGGTTTTATTCTTTGGGTCGCTCTAATGGTAATCGCATTTTTAGCCAAAAGTGGCTGGAAAATTTGGGGAATTTACATTCTCCTAACTTTACTCTTTTGTCTTTTTATCTATCTAGGTCAAACCTATAACACGGCGAAATAACTTCTATGAACAACCGTCATTATAATATCTATTTTCATACACATACTGTCAGCGGTATTGTTATCAGTGTAGTTCTTTTTGTAATTTTCTTTGCTGGATCTTTTTCTTTTTTTAGAGATGAAATTATCAATTGGGAAAGAAATGAATCTGCAGCAATCACAAGAGAAATTCAATTAAACTATGATAAAGCGCTGAAACATCTTGATCAGAAATATGTTTTGCACGGTAGAAACATTACTATTTCTAAACCTTCGACAGAAGAAAGAGTTGGCGTTTATATGGAAGGAACTAAAGATACTTTGGCTCCAGCTAAACAAAAAGAAGGACAGTTTTTCTATTTAAACCCTAAAAACTTCAAATCTTTTACTTATGAAGAATCATACTCTTTGGGCGAACTTTTATATCGTCTGCACTTTCTAGCGCAAATTCCATACCCTTACGGATATTATTTAGCTGGTTTTACAGCTTTATTTTTCTTGTTTGCAATTGTAACAGGAGTTTTGCTTCATTGGAATAAAATTGTGTCTAACTTTTATATGTTCCGTCCGAAAGAAAAACTAAAAACACTTTGGACAGATGCACATACAGCATTAGGGATGATTGGTTTGCCTTTTCAATTTGTTTACGCAGTTACAGGTGCTTTCTTCATGATTAAACTTGTTATTGTTGCGCCAGCCGTAATGGCTTTATACAATGGAGATGAAAATAAATTATATAAAGAACTAGAATATACTGATCCAGATTATAAATTTGAAAACAAAAAGCTGGCAAATCCGTTTAATATTGACGAGCTGGTTGCAAAAACTAAAAAAAACTGGTCTGATTTTGAAATCACTCGAGTTTTCATTCAAAATTATGGCGATGCAAATATGCACGTTTTGGTTGAAGGTGAACTTTTAAGCCACAAAAAATTTACTGGAATTGGAAAAATTGTTTACCGAATTGCCGACGGAAAAATAATTGCCAAAAAAGATCCAATTTCTCAAACTAGCTATTTAGATGTTGTAAAAAATGTTCTCTACAGAATCCACTTTGGTGATTACGGCGGATATGCTTTAAAAATCGTAAGCTTCCTTTTAGGAATTATAACTTGTTTTGTAATTATTTCTGGAGTTATGATTTGGCTAGTTGCCAGACAGAAAAACAATATGCCAGAAAAGAAAAGACGTTTCAACGCCGCTGTTGTTCGTATATATTTGGCTATTTGCTTGAGCATGTATCCGATTACGGCGCTGGCTTTTATTGGAAGTAAAATCTTCTATCCTTTAAGTCAATCTAATTTATTTGTACTTTATTTTGGCGGATGGTTAATACTTACGGTCTTCTTTATTCTTAAAAAGAATGATTCGTTTACAAACAAATTCTGCTTGATTTCTGGAAGTATATTAGGTTTCTTGATTCCGATTACAAACGGAATTGTTTCAGGCAATTGGTTTTGGACTTCTTTTATGCAAAACAGAATTCAGATTTTCTTTATTGATGTTTTCTGGATTTTCTTGGCTTCAATATCTTTATATGTTGCTTATCATTTAAAACCTAAAAAAGCGGTTGCTAGTTAAGTTTTTTTTCCACGAAGGGACTATTTTTTAATCTCGCAAAGTCGCAAAGTTTTATTTTAAATAGTTCTTTGTGACTTGGCGACTTGGCGAGATTAATTCTTTTTAAGAACATGCTTTCAAACAAAATAGTTTAGAATTATTTGTGCCATATAGATTTTGAGCATATTTTTACGCTTTTAATCAAAAAATGGGATTCAAAACGAAAATACGTTTTCTGCATAAATGGCTCGGATTAATTTCTGGGCTTATTGTTTTTATTATAAGTATTACTGGCTGTATTTTCTGTTTTCATGACGAAATAAAAGACATTACAAGAAAAGAATGGCGTTTGGTTGAACCTCAAAATATACCCTTTCTTTTACCTTCTGTTTTAGAAGAAAAAGCAAAAGAAATTGTCCCTAAGAATAAAGTGAGTATGATTTCTTATTATGGAAAAAACCGCTCTGCAATTGCTTATACTTATTCTGATACCGAAAATCAATATTTATATTTTAATCCGTACACGGGTAAATATTTAAAAACCGAAAATCCTAAAACCGATTTTTTCATTATTATTGAATACATTCATTTGTATTTGCTTCTTCCCGATTATATTGGAAAACATATTATTGGTGGCGCAACGATTATTTTTATTCTTTTATTAATTTCTGGAATTATACAATGGTGGCCAAAAAAGAGAAACGATTTAAAAAGAAGTTTAACGATAAAATGGTCTGCAAAATGGCGTCGTCTCAACTACGATTGGCATAATACTACAGGGTTTTACATTTCTCTCATCGCGTTAATTTTAGCCATAACTGGACTTACTTTCACTTACGAATGGGTTGACGACGGAATTTACAAGTCATTCAATTTTGGAGGAGACAAAACTTTAGAAACCAAACTTCCTGTAATTGATACTACACAACTCAAAACCAATTCAACAAAAGCAATTGATCGCGCTTTTATCCAAACTACAAAATTACAACCCAATGCCGAAATGCTTTTTGTTCTTATTCCGCAGCAAAAAGGAGATATTATAAGCACTGGCGCATATCCTCATACGCTCCGTTACGATCATCAAAGCAATTATTATTTTCATCCAAAAGATGGAAAGCTAATACAGAAACAGCCTTTTGAAAATAAAAGCCTAGGTCTGAAAGTTGTAGAAATGAACTACGGAATTCACACAGGACAAATTCTAGATTTGCCTGGAAAAATCATCGCTTTCATTGTCAGTCTATTTGCAGCAGCTCTTCCTGTAACAGGATTTATAATTTGGTACGGAAGAAATCATAAAAACAAAAAATCCAAAGCATAAAAAAACCGCCCCAAAAGAGCGGTTTAAATAATTATCTAGAAATTGTAATTAATTAATTTCTGTTAGCTACAGCGTTTTTTTGCATATTCTTAACTGAACTTACTTTACTGTCAACATAGGCTACTTCAGTAAGATTTTTTTCATTGAAAAACATCCATTTTCCAGTTTTTAAACCTTCTGTATATTCGCCTTCTACAGTTTTATTTCCTCTTTCATCATAAGATACCCAAACACCGTCTAATTTTCCATCCTTAAAGAAGCCTTCCTGCTGTATTCTTCCGTTGTCATAATAATAAGTGGCTTTTACTTTATTTCCAACAACTTCCAATTCAGGTTTACCTTCCTGTGCTGTTAAAATTCCTGAGAATAACACAGCCGCTAAAATCACACACTTTTTCATATCTTTAGGTATTAAATGTTATCAAATCGTTATCAAATGTAATCAATAATTTACATTAAAAAAACTTTTACTTAACAATTTGGTAACATTGAATAAAAACTTAACATTGGAAAAGTATCTAAAACAAAAAAACCAGCGCTGAAGCACTGGTTTTGCTGGTATTTTTAAAAAAATGTGTTTTTACGATAACGTTATAATTTTATAAACTTTTTAGTTCAATAATGAATTAAGTTGCTTATCTAGTTCAGGATCAGATGGTCTTGGCGCATCCGATTTTACAACATTCCCTTTTGGATCAATCAAAATAAATCTCGGAATACCTGTTACGCCATAATTAACAACAAATTCAGATTCCCAATCTTTATCAGCAAAAAGCTGTGTTCCTCCAAGTTGTTTATCTGTTACAAATTTTTTCCACTTTTCATTATCTTTTAGCTTATCTATAGAAATACTCACAAATTCGATGTTTTTTCCGTGATATTTCTCTTCAATTTTTTGCAAATAAGGAATTTCAGCTCTACAAGGCGCGCACCAAGTTGCCCAAAGATCAATGTAAACATATTTACCTTTTAAATCAGAAAGCTTTGTTTTTCCTCCTTTATAATTTTCATAGTCAAAATCTGGAGACGCTTTTCCAACCATTTTATTTGCTTTTGCAGCTCTTTCGTATTCTTCGGCTGCATATTGATGAAAGCTTTCAAAACTACTTTTCAAGGCAGTTTTAAATTCAGGAGCAAAATCTCCTTTTTCAAGACTTTCTGTATCTGCTTTTAATTTACCATCAAGTAAAGCAGTGAATTCGGCCGATTCTTTTGCAAAAGCATCTTTCTGAAAATTTTCATCTTTTAAAGCTTGCTGTGCTAAAAAGTTACTTTCGTTTACTCCTTTACCTTTATATACAATCGTTTCATCAAATTCTTTGGCATTCATTGTCAAATTGATTTCAGAATTTGGTTTTAAATATAAATTAGAAGATTCTGTTCCGTCAGAAAACATATAAAAACCTTGTGGCGCTTCAAAAGTTGCTGCAAAAACTTCCTTTTTATCAATTGGAATAACTTGTCTGAAATTATTTTTTCCTTTAATCACTAAAGTATCGCTATTTCTGTTGGCGATTTTAGCACTGAATTTAATTGAATTCTTGCCTTGACCAATAACATTCAAAGCATTAAAAATTACTAAACCTGCAACAAGAAGTTTCTTCATGGGTATTAAAATTAGTTTTTTAGAGAATCAAAACTAAAAAATTAATGCTTCGAAATTTCACAATTAACAATTTATTTGAAATTATTCTGAATCAACTTATCACTTTACTATATTATCTTGAATTTTGTATTTACTTTTGCAGTCTAAAATTTTGATTATGTATAGAAGTCATAATTGTGGCGAATTAAACGCTTCAAATATTAATACCGAAGTTACACTTGCGGGCTGGGTTCAAAAATCACGTGATAAAGGATTTATGAATTGGGTCGATCTACGCGATCGTTATGGAATTACACAACTTATTTTCGACGAAAGTCGTACAGATAAAACGGTTTTTGAATTAGCTAAAACTCTTGGAAGAGAATTCGTAATTCAGGTAAAAGGAACTGTTATTGAGCGTGAAGCTAAAAACAAAAACATTCCAACTGGTGAAATTGAAATTTTAGTTTCAGAATTGACGATTTTAAATTCTGCTTTAACTCCTCCTTTTACAATTGAAGATGAAACTGACGGTGGAGAAGATATCAGAATGAAGTATCGTTACTTGGATATCAGAAGAAATCCAGTAAAAAACAGTTTGTTATTCCGTCACAAAGTGGCAATGGAAGTTCGTAAATATCTTTCTGATTTAGATTTCTGCGAAGTTGAAACACCTTATCTAATCAAATCAACTCCAGAAGGAGCAAGAGATTTCGTTGTACCAAGCCGTATGAACGAAGGACAATTTTATGCTTTACCGCAATCTCCACAAACTTTCAAACAACTTTTGATGGTTGGGGGAATGGACAAATATTTCCAAATTGTGAAATGTTTCCGTGACGAAGATTTACGTGCAGACCGTCAGCCTGAGTTTACACAAATTGACTGCGAAATGGCATTTGTGGAACAAGAAGATATTTTGAATGTTTTCGAAGGATTGACAAGACATTTATTAAAAGAAATTAAAGGTATTGAAGTAGATAAATTCCCAAGAATTACTTACGACTATGCCATGAAAACATACGGAAACGATAAACCGGACATTCGTTTTGGAATGAAGTTTGGAGAATTAAATGAATTTGCACAACACAAAGAATTCCCTGTTTTCAATTCAGCTGAATTAGTTGTCGGAATCGCTGTTCCAGGAGCCGGAAATTACACTCGTAAAGAAATCGACGGATTAATTGACTGGGTAAAACGTCCACAAGTTGGAGCATCTGGAATGGTTTACGTAAAATGCAACGAAGACGGAACATATAAATCATCTGTAGATAAATTCTACGATAATGATGATCTAGCAAACTGGGCAAAAGCAACAGAAGCAAATCCTGGAGATATGATTTTTGTACTTTCTGGTCCTGCAAACAAAACAAGAGCCCAGCTTTCTGCTTTACGAATGGAATTGGCAACCCGTTTGGGATTGCGTAATCCTGAAGAATTTGCACCATTATGGGTTGTTGATTTCCCATTATTAGAGTTAGACGAAGAAAGCGGACGTTACCATGCAATGCACCACCCATTTACTTCTCCAAAACCAGAAGATATGGCTTTGCTAGAAACAGAACCTGGAAAAGTTCGTGCAAACGCTTATGATATGGTTTTAAATGGAAACGAAATTGGAGGTGGATCTATTCGTATTCACGATAAAGCAACTCAACAATTAATGTTCAAATATTTAGGATTTACAGAAGAAGAAGCAAAAGCACAATTCGGATTCTTAATGGATGCTTTCCAATTTGGAGCACCACCCCACGGAGGTTTGGCTTTCGGTTTAGACCGTTTGGTGGCTATTTTAGGTGGTCAGGAAACAATTAGAGATTTTATTGCTTTCCCTAAAAACAATTCTGGACGTGATGTAATGATTGATGCTCCTGCTGCAATTGACGATGCACAATTAAAAGAATTACGCATTAAAGTAGATATTGCTTAATTTGAAGTAATTTTTCTAATAAAAAAATATAAAAGCCGTTGAAAATTCAACGGCTTTTATATTTTAACAAAATGTTAGGAAAAATCTTAAATGCGTATTTTTTTAAATTATCAAATTCCTACAATTCAATTATTTTTGTATTCCTACAATTAATGATTCTCAAATTATGGTATTTTATAAACAAATTGATGCAATAAACCACGTAAAAACACTGTAAATCAATAATTTTTACAAAAAATTAACACGTACATGTCTTTTGTATGAATTTATATGTTACATTTGTTTCATTATAAATTATTATTACAATTACAATGCGTACAGGTACAGTAAAATTTTTCAATGAATCTAAAGGTTATGGATTCATTACAGACGAAGAAACAGGAAAGGACATCTTCGTTCACGCTTCAGGAATTAACGCGGAAGAATTACGCGAAGGTGACCGTGTAAGCTATGAAGAAGAAGAAGGAAGAAAAGGGAAAGTTGCTGCTAAAGTAGCAGTAATCTAAGAAAAATATAGCAATTTATTTTTTTTGCCTCTGAATGGTCTAAGAAGACGTCCCGAAGTATCGGGACGTTTTTTTTTACTAAAATCTTAAAAAAATATTAAAATAACACCGTGTTATTTATAATGAATAAAAATTACGCATAAACGTGGTTTTGCACCTCACTTAAATCCTTTTTTAGCTTGTGTTTTACAGAGTTCCAAGTTATCTTTGTGGCTCATTTTTTAAGTATAAAATCGAAGTTTATGCAATCTGATCAATACAGTTACATTCCTATTTTAATGCAGTTTATTTTAGCTGTTGGTTTTGTGGTAGGAACAATCATTATTTCTGGAAAATTAGGCCCTAGAAGAACCTCTGAAGTTAAAGATAAAAACTTCGAGTGTGGTATCGAATCTGTTGGTAATGCCCGTATTCCTTTTTCTGTAAAATATTTCTTGGTAGCCATTTTGTTCGTATTGTTCGACGTAGAGGTAATTTTCCTTTACCCTTGGGCAGTAAACTTCAAAGACTTAGGAATTGAGGGAATGTTAAAAATGTTAGTTTTCATGTCTTTGCTTTTAGTTGGTTTCTTTTACATCATCAAAAAGAAAGCATTAGAGTGGGAATAATTTAGAGATTTTAGATTTTAGATTTCTGATTTTAGATTTAGCCCATTTAGAATTAAAATTTAAGATTTAATCCTCAAAAAAAACTGATTTAAAAAATTGACTTTATTTTTTATGATTTCTAAAATCTAAAATCTAAAATCAGAAATCTAAAATAAAATGAGCGATTCAAAAGTAAATATGGTTGCGCCGCCAGAAGGAGTTACTGGTGAAGGTTTCTTCGCTACAAAACTTAGTGATGTTGTTGGTTTAGCAAGAGCTAACTCATTATGGCCGCTTCCTTTCGCGACTTCATGCTGTGGTATCGAATTCATGGCAACAATGGCATCTCACTATGACTTAGCTCGATTTGGTTCTGAGCGTGTGAGTTTCTCGCCTAGACAAGCCGATATGTTATTAGTAATGGGAACTATTTCTAAAAAAATGGCTCCAATTTTAAGACAAGTATACGAGCAAATGGCTGAGCCTCGCTGGGTAATTGCTGTTGGAGCATGTGCTTCTTCAGGAGGAGTATTTGACACTTATTCTGTTCTTCAAGGAATTGACAAAGTAATTCCAGTTGACGTTTATGTACCAGGATGCCCGCCAAGACCAGAACAAATTGTTGACGGAGTTATGAGATTACAAGACTTAGTTAAAAGCGAATCTGTGAGACGAAGAAGCTCTCCAGAATACCAAGAATTATTAGCTTCATATAATATCTCATAAGATGGCCTTAGAAAATACCCAAATTCAAGACAAACTTGTAGAAACATTCAGTAACGATGTTTTTAACTTTCAACAAGAAAGAGATATTTTTTCTTTAGAAGCTTCTGCTGATAAAATTACAGCATTGATTCTATTCCTAAAAAACGATCCAGAATTAAAATTTCATTTCCTAACTGACTTATGTGGAATTCATTATCCAGATAACGAAACAGAACGTCAGTTTGCAGTTGTTTACCATTTACACAACTGGTACGAAAACAAAAGATTAAAAATCAAAGTTTTCTTAAATGGTGAAAAACCAGAAATCAAAACGATTTCAAATATTTTCTTGTCTTCAAACTGGATGGAAAGAGAAACTTTCGATTTCTATGGGATTGACTTTAAAGGACATCCTCAGTTGAAACGTATTTTAAATATGGACGAAATGGTGTCTCATCCGATGCGAAAAGAATTCCCAATGGAAGACAGCGGAAGAACCGACAAAGACGATAGATTCTTTGGAAGAACAACAACAAATTGCTAAAAAATAATTCAACATTATAAAATGTCAGAACTATTATTACCACCAGAGCATCGCTATGCTAAAATAATTAAGGAGAGACTAAACGAAGACGGAAGCGAACTTTCTGTACTAAATTTAGGTCCGACTCACCCTGCTACACACGGTATTTTCCAAAATATTTTGTTGATGGATGGTGAAAAAATTCTTGAGGCTGAGCCAACTATTGGTTACATCCACAGAGCATTCGAAAAAATTGCCGAAAATCGTCCTTTTTATCAAATTACACCTCTTACAGACCGTATGAACTATTGTTCCTCTCCTATTAATAATATGGGATGGTGGATGACGGTAGAAAAACTATTAGGTATTGAAGTTCCAAAAAGAGCGCAGTATTTAAGAGTTATCGTTATGGAGCTGGCTCGTATTACAGACCACATTATCTGTAACGGGATTTTGGGTGTAGATACTGGTGCGTATACTGGTTTCTTATACGTATTTCAATTTAGAGAAAAAATCTACGAAATCTACGAAGAAATTTGTGGAGCTCGTTTGACTACAAATATGGGAAGAATTGGTGGTTTTGAAAGAGACTGGTCTCCAGAAGTCTTCAAAAAACTAGACAAATTCCTAGAAGAATTCCCACCAGTTTGGCAAGAATTCCAAAACTTATTCGAGAGAAATAGAATTTTCCTTGATAGAACTGTAAACGTAGGTGGTATCACTGCTGAAAAAGCAATGGCTTACGGTTTTACAGGTCCAAATTTACGTGCTGCTGGAGTTGATTATGACGTTCGTGTAGCACAACCTTATTCATCATACGAAGATTTCGATTTTATTGTACCTGTTGGAAAATCAGGAGATACTTACGATCGTTTCTGTGTTCGTAATGCTGAAGTTTGGGAAAGTTTAAGCATTATCCGTCAGGCTTTAGAAAAAATGCCTCCAGGAAATGAATATCACGCTGAAGTTCCAGATTACTACCTTCCTCCAAAAGAAGATGTTTACACTTCTATGGAATCTTTAATTTATCATTTTAAGATCGTAATGGGAGAAGTTCCTGTACCAGTTGCAGAAATCTATCACCCAGTAGAAGGAGGAAATGGAGAACTTGGTTTTTATTTAGTAACAGACGGAAGTAGAACTCCATATAGATTACATTTCAGAAGACCATGCTTTATTTATTATCAAGCATTCCCAGAAATGATTAAAGGTGCCATGCTTTCTGATGCAATTATCATTCTTTCAAGTTTGAACGTAATTGCAGGAGAATTAGACGCCTAACAGATTATAGATTTTAGATTATAGATTTTAGATTGCTGAATGAGGATGCAGATTTTAGAATTTAGATTTAAAATTATAATTACGAATTGAAAAATTCAGATTGAAGAATCTAAAACTTAAACAATGATTGAAGAATCATAGATTATAGATAAAGATTGAAAAATCTAAAATCTAAAATCAGAAATCTAAAATTAAAATGGAACGTAAACATTACAAACAAGAAATAAATATGACCGAGGCATTGATGAACCGCATCAATGAATTAATCAGTCATTATCCTGAGGGCAAACAAAAATCGGCTTTATTGCCTGTTTTGCACGAAGTTCAGGATGCACATAACAACTGGCTTAGTATTGAATTGCAAGATAAAGTTGCTGAGATTCTTCAAATCAAACCAATCGAGGTTTATGAAGTAGTTACTTTTTATACGATGTTCAACCAAAAGCCAATTGGTAAGTATATGTTTGAGTTCTGCCAAACTTCTTGTTGTTGCTTACGTGGTGCCGAAGATTTGATGGATTATACTTCTGAAAAATTAGGCATTAAAATGGGTGAAACAACTCCAGACGGAATGTTTACCATTGCTGGCGTAGAATGTTTAGGTGCTTGCGGATACGCTCCGATGATGCAATTGGGAGATTTCTACAAAGAGAAATTGACAGAAGAGAAAATCGATCAGATTATTGCTGATTGTAGAGATGATAAAATAATATTACACGATAAATAAGATGTCACAAAAAATATTATTAGATAAAATCAATATTCCTGGAATTAAAACCTACGAAGTTTATCGCCAAAATGGTGGTTATGCTTCTGTAGAAAAAGCTTTAAAAACACTTACTCCAGACGAAGTTACTGAAGAAGTAAAAAAATCAGGATTACGTGGTCGTGGTGGTGCAGGTTTCCCTGCTGGAATGAAATGGAGTTTTATTGACAAAAAATCAGGAAGACCAAGACACTTAGTTTGTAACGCTGACGAATCTGAGCCAGGAACATTCAAAGATAGATTTTTGATGGAATATATTCCTCACTTATTGATCGAAGGAATGATTACTTCTAGCTACGCTTTAGGCGCTAACCTATCTTATATCTACATCCGTGGAGAATATATGTGGGTTTTCAAAATCTTAGAAAGAGCAATCGCCGAAGCAAAAGCTGCCGGATGGTTAGGAAAAAATATATTAGGAACAGGTTATGATCTTGAACTTCACGTACACTGTGGAGCTGGAGCTTATATCTGTGGAGAAGAAACAGCATTAATCGAATCATTGGAAGGTAAAAGAGGAAATCCTCGTATCAAACCACCTTTCCCAGCGGTTTCTGGTCTTTGGGCAAATCCAACTGTAGTTAACAATGTTGAAACAATTGCGACTGTGCCTTGGATTGTAAACAATTCTGGTGATGATTATGCTAAAATTGGAATTGGACGTTCTACTGGAACTAAATTAATTTCTGCTTCAGGACACATTAAAAATCCTGGTGTTTACGAAATTGAATTAGGTTTAAGTGTAGACGAATTCATGAATTCTGATGAATATTTAGGAGGAATGTCTTCAAGCCGTCCATTAAAGGCATTTGTACCAGGAGGTTCTTCTGTGCCAATTTTACCAGCTGAATTGATTTTCAAAACAGCAAATGGCGAAGACCGTTTAATGACTTACGAATCTTTAAGTGATGGTGGTTTTGCTACTGGATCTATGTTAGGTTCTGGAGGATTTATTGTTTACAACGATACTGCTTGTGTCGTAAGAAACACTTGGAACTTTGCTCGTTTCTACCACCACGAATCTTGCGGACAATGTACTCCTTGCCGTGAAGGAACTGGATGGTTAGAAAAAATCTTATGGAGAATTGAAAACGGTCAAGGCCGTGAAGAAGATATTGAATTATTGTGGAGCATTCAAAGTAAAATTGAGGGTAACACAATCTGTCCACTTGGTGACGCCGCTTCTTGGCCAGTAGCTGCAGCAATTCGTCACTTTAGAGATGAATTCGAATATCACGTTCGTTTCCCTGAAAAAATTAAAAATAGAGATCACTTTGTTGCTGAACCTTTTTCACAAGTGAAGCATTTAGTAGGCGGTAAAGTAATCGTATAAAAATAAAAAGAAGAAAGTTATAAAGTTCATAATGTTAAAAAGGACAGCAATTCTTTTCAATATTCCGACTTTCAACAAAAAAGTTTAAAATAGTTTCAAGTTTCAAGTTTTTTTAGTTTCAAGTGAAAACCTGAAACGTGAAACCTGAAACTAAAAAAACAAAATATAGAGATGAAAGTAACCATAGACGGTCAAAGTATAGACGTAGAGCCAGGAACAACAATCCTGCAGGCTGCACGTATGATTGGTGGAGATTTGGTGCCGCCAGCCATGTGCTATTACTCAAAATTAAAAGGCAGCGGCGGAAAATGTCGTTGTTGTTTAGTTGAAGTTTCTAAAGGTAGTGAAGCTGATCCAAGACCAATGCCAAAATTAATGGCATCTTGCGTAACAGGATGTATGGACGGAATGGAAGTAAACAGTAAATCTTCTGCCAGAGTTACCGAAGCGCGTAAATCTGTAACAGAATTTTTATTAATTAACCACCCATTAGACTGTCCAATTTGTGATCAGGCGGGAGAATGTGATCTTCAAAATTTAAGTTTTGAGCACGGAAACCCAAAATCACGCTATATTGAAGAGAAAAGAACATTTGAACCAGAAGATATCGGTCCAAATATTCAACTTCACATGAACCGTTGTATTTTATGCCAAAGATGTGTACAAGTTGCAGATCAATTGACAGACAACAGAGTTCACGGAGTATTAGATCGTGGTGATCACGCTAATATTTCAACTGGAATTTCTAAAGCTATCGACAATGAATTCTCTGGAAACATGATAGACGTTTGTCCAGTTGGAGCTTTAACAGATAAAACTTTCCGTTTTAAATCAAGGGTTTGGTTTAATAAACCTTATAACGCACACAGAGAATGTACAACTCCAGGATGTTGCGGTAAAACTACAGTTTGGATGTTTGGTGGAGAAATTCAGCGTGTAACTGGTCGTAAAGACGAATACCATGAAGTAGAAGAATTCATCTGCAACAGCTGTCGTTTTGATCATAAAGATGTGAATGACTGGGTTATTGAAGGACCAAGAGAATTTGAAAAAGATTCTGTAATCAACCAAAATAACTACACTCAAAAATTAGAGAAAGTTACAATCGATACAGAAAAGAATATCCTTTTAGGTAGAGATATTGACCGTAAAAAGATTAGTATGGCTGCAATTCCATTAACTGATAAAGATCAAAAATAGTAAGAAATGGAAAGTGCATTTATTATAGAAAAAAGTGTTGTTATTGTTGTCGTTTTTGCGGTAACAATGATCATGGCGATGT
Source organism: Flavobacterium sp. SH_e (assembly GCF_025717045.1). Classification (GTDB taxonomy): domain Bacteria; phylum Bacteroidota; class Bacteroidia; order Flavobacteriales; family Flavobacteriaceae; genus Flavobacterium. The sequence goes on along the minus strand of NZ_JAOVZN010000006.1, from coordinate 475,475 downwards.
ATTCTACTTGGGCAGAACGTAAAGTTGCTGCTTTCTTGCAGGATCGTGTTGGACCAAACCGTGCTGGATGGGGAGGTTTATTACAACCACTTGCAGATGGTATGAAATTATTCTCCAAAGAAGAGTTTTTCCCAAACACACCAAATAGATTTTTATTCGTAGTTGGACCTGCAATTGCAATGAGTACTGCTTTAATGACTAGTGCTGTAATTCCGTGGGGAGATCGTTTACACCTTTTTGGACGAGACATTATTCTTCAGGCTACAGATGTAAACATTGCTTTATTATACATTTTCGGCGTTCTTTCTGTTGGAGTTTACGGTATCATGATTGGTGGATGGGCTTCTAACAACAAATTCTCTTTAATGGGAGCTATTCGTGCAGCTTCTCAAATGGTTTCTTACGAGGTTGCAATGGGATTATCAATAATCGCTTTATTGATGATGACTGGAACAATGAGTTTAAAAGAAATCTCATTACAGCAACAAGGAATGAACTGGAATGTTTTCTATCAGCCGTTATCGTTCTTAATTTTCTTAATCTGTTCATTTGCAGAAACAAACAGAACTCCTTTCGATTTAGCAGAATGTGAAAACGAATTAATTGGAGGTTACCATACAGAATATTCATCTATGAAAATGGGATTCTATTTATTTGCTGAATATGCAAGTATGTTTATCTCTTCTACTATTATTTCTGTTTTATTCTTTGGAGGTTACAACTATCCAGGAATGCAATGGATGGTAGAAAATGTAGGTGTAAATACAGCTAACTTATTAGGAATTGGAGCATTATTTATAAAAATATGTTTCTTCATTTTCTTCTATATGTGGGTACGTTGGACAATTCCAAGATTTAGATATGACCAATTAATGCACTTAGGCTGGAGAATTTTAATTCCGCTTTCGATCGTTAATATCATGCTTACAGGTATTGTAATATTAAGACACGAAATTGCAGCAGCTTTAGGATTCTAAGAACCACAAAAAGCTTCAAATAAAAAAACAAAATAGATTTTGAATTTGATTGATTTCAAATTGTAAATCATAAACTATAATAGTAAAAATGTCAATAGAAACTATATCATTATCGGGTAGAAAAAAGGTGGTGTCAAATAAGGACATGTCTTTTGTTGAACGATTGTATCTTGTGGCGATTGTAAAAGGTCTGATTATTACAGTAAAACACCTTTTTAGAAAAAAAGTTACCATTCATTACCCTGAGCAAGTTCGTGAAATGAGTCCAGTTTACCGTGGCCAGCACATGTTGAAACGCGATGAGCAAGGCCGTGAAAACTGTACTGCTTGCGGATTGTGTGCATTATCATGCCCTGCTGAAGCGATCACTATGAAAGCTGCAGAACGTAAGCCTGATGAAAAACACTTATATAGAGAAGAGAAATATGCAGAAATCTACGAAATCAATATGCTTCGTTGTATTTTCTGTGGTTTATGTGAAGAAGCTTGTCCAAAAGACGCTATTTACTTAACAGAATCTAAAGTATTGGTTCCTGCTAATTACAATAGAGAAGATTTCATTTTCGGGAAAGATAAATTAGTAATGCCTTTAGAAATGGCTTTGAAAAACGCTCAACTTAAAAACGCTAACTAAATGATACATATTCCTGATTTTGCACACGCAACAACTGTTCAAGTTATCTTTTGCTTTTTAGCGTTTATTACCGTTATTACTGCTTTCTTGACTATTTTCAGCAGAAACCCGATTCATAGTGCCATCTACTTGGTAATTTGTTTCTTTTCAATCGCTGGTCATTATTTACTATTAAATTCTCAGTTCTTAGCTGTTGTACATATAATAGTCTACTCTGGAGCTATTATGATTCTGTTCCTGTTTACCATCATGTTGATGAACCTAAACGAACAGCGAGAAGTTCACCGTCCTAGAATTACACGTTTAGGCGCTATTGTGTCTTTCTGTTTAATATTGATTGTTTTAATTGCAATCTTTATTAATTCGAAACCAATTGTTGGTGAATACGATTCTACTGGAGAAGATTTCCAATCAATTAAAGTTTTAGGTAAAATCTTATTGGACGAGTATATGGTTCCTTTTGAATTTGCTTCAATCTTACTTTTGGTTGCTATGATTGGAACAGTTCTATTGTCTAAAAAAGAAAAATTAAATAAATAATGGGTAATATATTAAATCAAATAGGTATTGAAAACTACATCTTTTTGAGTGTTGTACTTTTCTGTATTGGTATTTTTGGTGTATTGTACAGACGAAATGCTATTATCGTTTTCATGTCTATCGAAATTATGTTGAATGCGGTAAACCTTTTATTTGTTGCTTTTTCAACTTATCATCAAGATGCACAAGGACAAGTTTTTGTGTTCTTCTCGATGGCGGTTGCTGCAGCCGAAGTTGCGGTAGGATTGGCCATTTTAGTTTCTATCTTTAGAAATATCGGATCAATCAGTATCGATAATTTAAAAAATTTAAAAGGATAATCAGAAATGGATACCAATTTAGCTTTAATTTTAGTTTTAACTCCTTTACTAGGTTTTCTAGTAAATGTCTTTTTTGGAAAAAGCTTAGGAAAAACAGTTTCTGGTGCAATCGGAACTATTGCCGTAGCGATTTCTTTTGTTGTTTCTCTTTTACTTTTTAATCAAATAACTTCAACTGGAAAAGGAATTGAAGTTACTTTATTTGATTGGATTCAAATTAGCAACTTAAAAATCAACCTTGGATTTTTATTAGATCAATTATCTGTTCTTTGGTTACTTTTCGTAACGGGAATTGGTTCTTTGATTCACTTATACTCTATCAGTTACATGCACGATGATGAAAATATGCATAAGTTTTTTGCCTATTTAAATCTATTCGTATTCTTCATGATTACACTTGTAATTGGAAGCAACTTATTAGTTCTTTTCATCGGATGGGAAGGTGTTGGACTTTGTTCTTACCTATTAATTGGATTCTGGCATAAAAACCAAGATTACAATGATGCTGCAAAAAAAGCTTTCATTATGAACAGAATTGGAGATTTAGGTTTATTAATCGGAATGTTCATCATCGGGACGATGTTCTCTACATTAGATTATGCAACTCTAAAAACAGCAATTGCTGGAGCTACTAACTTAAATTTACAATTACTTTCTTTAGCTGCCTTATGCTTGTTTATTGGAGCTTGTGGTAAATCTGCTCAAATTCCGTTATACACTTGGTTACCTGATGCGATGGCTGGACCAACTCCAGTTTCTGCATTAATCCACGCAGCTACGATGGTTACTGCTGGTATCTTTATGGTAACAAGATTAAACTTTGTTTTTGATCTTGCAACAGATGTTCAATCTGTAATCGCAATTATTGGAGCAATCACTTCATTAGTTGCTGCTACAATTGGATTAGTTCAAAACGATATCAAAAAAGTATTGGCCTACTCTACAGTTTCACAATTAGGTTTAATGTTCTTAGCATTAGGATTTGGAGCTTATGAAGTAGCAGTTTTCCACGTAATCACTCACGCTTTCTTTAAAGCTTGTTTATTCTTAGGATCTGGATCTGTAATTCACGGATTACACGGAGAACAAGATATGCGTAATATGGGCGGATTGCGTAAAGCAATGCCAATCACTTTCTGGACCATGTTGATTTCTTCATTGGCAATTTCAGGGTTTCCTTTACTTTCAGGTTTCTTCTCTAAAGACGAAATTTTAATGACTGCTTTCCACCACAGTATTCCTTTATATGTTGTTGGATCAGTTGCTTCAATTATGACAGCTTTCTATATGTTCCGTTTAATGTTCTTAACTTTCTTCAAAGAATTTAGAGGAACTGAAGAGCAAAAACACCATTTACACGAAAGTGGTTCATTAATTACTATTCCGCTTATCATCTTAGCTATTTTAGCAACTTTTGGCGGATTAATTAGTTTACCTGGAAACAGCTGGTTAAATGGTTACCTTGCTCCTCTTTTCACAAAAGTGGCAGGCGAAGAACATCATTTAGGCACAACAGAATACACTTTAATGGGAGTTGCAGTATTAGGATGTTTACTAGGAATTTTAATTGCTTACGTAAAATACTTTAAACAAGATAATGTTCCAGAGGCTGATGAAAATATTACTGGTTTCGCCAAAGTATTATACAACAAATATTATGTAGACGAAGTTTACGATGCAGTATTTGTACAACCAATTAACAGTTTATCTAAATTCTTTAGAGATTATATCGAAACTGGATTATCTGCTCTTGTTTTTGGATTAGGTAAAATAGCAAACGAAATTGCTTTTCAAGGAAAAAAATTACAAACCGGAAGTATAGGATTATATCTATTTGTTTTTGTTTTAGGACTTTGCGCAATTGTTTCCTATATATTTTTAGCTCAATAATATTATTACTATGAACGTTTCTACTATATTAATTATACTTTTAATTGGTGCATTTGCCACTTATTTTTCTGGTGACAAACTAGCTTCAAAAGTTGCTTTATTATTTAGTTTAGCAGCTTTAGGATGTTCAATTGTATTATTGAATAATTACAATGCTGGCGAAAATATCAGCGTAATCAACAGCTGGATCAATCAGCCAAAAATTTCTTTCACTTTAAATGGTGACGGGCTTGGGCTTGCAATGGTTTTATTAACCGTAGCTTTAACTCCGATTATTATATTTTCTTCTTTTGGAAATGAATATAAAAATGCAAAAGGCTTTTATGGATTAATCTTGTTTATGGCTTTTGCTATGGCGGGAACTTTCTTAGCAGCTGACGGTCTTTTATACTACATTTTCTGGGAGTTAGCACTTATTCCAATCTACTTTATTGCTTTGATTTGGGGTAATGGCGATGCTGAAGAACGCAGAAAAGCAGTGGTTAAATTCTTTATTTATACACTTGCAGGTTCGTTATTCATGTTGACTGCTTTTATTTACTTATACACAAAAGCTGGTTCTTTCTTAATCGAAGATTTGTACAAAGTAAACTTATCTGCTTGCGAGCAATTCTGGATTTTCTTGGCTTTCTTCTTAGCTTATGCTATCAAAATTCCAATTATTCCTTTCCACACTTGGCAAGCAAATGTATACCAAAAAGCACCAACTGTTGGAACAATGCTTTTATCTGGTATCATGCTAAAAATGGGATTGTACAGCGTACTTCGTTGGCAATTGCCACTTGCTCCAATCGCAGCTAAAGAATACATGCATATTTTTATTGCTTTAGGAATTGCAGGTGTAATCTATGGTTCAATTGTAGCGTTGAGACAAAAAGACTTGAAAAAACTATTAGCTTATTCTTCTCTTGCTCACGTTGGATTAATTGCTGCTGGATCTTACACTTTGACTCTTGATGGTTTTAGAGGTTCAGTTATGCAAATGATCGCTCACGGTTTTGTTGTAGTGGGATTGTTCTTTGCTGCTGAAGTAATTTTCAGAAGATACGAAACTAGAGAAATTGGCGAAATGGGCGGAATCCGTGCTCAATCTCCAAAATTCACATCGATGTTTTTAATCTTAGTATTAGCTTCTGTTGCATTACCAAGCACATTTAATTTTGTTGGAGAGTTTACAGTATTATACAGTTTATCTCAAATCAATATCTGGTTTGCTATTCTTGGCGGTACTACTATTATTCTAGGTGCTTACTATATGTTAAGAATGTTCCAGCATGTAATGTTAGGAGAAACTAATTCTAAAGCTTTTGCAGATGTTACGCTAAACGAAGGAATTTCATTTGCTGTAATCATTGCAGTTTTATTATTCTTTGGTTTCTATCCAAAACCAATCACAGATTTGATTACACCAAGCTTGGAAAACATTTTACAAGTTATCAATAAGAACTAATATTTTAAACAAAAAATAAATTAGGATTTAAGCTTAAAATTGAAATCCTAAATCAAAAAGATAAAAATGAATACATTAATAGCTATAACAGGATTGGGTATTTTCTGCCTATTGTTTGAAATTCTTAATTTAAGAAAGGCGATCGTTCCTATTACCATTTTGGGTTTATTAGGCGTATTGGCACTTAATTACTGTGAATTTGGAGCAGAACAAAGTTATTACAACAACATGATAGCAGTGAGTAAGTTTTCTACAGCTTTTTCATCATTGTTTATCGTTTTGACTATTTTCCTTGTAGCATTAAGTCATAATTTTTACCAAAATCATCCAACTAAGATTTCTGATTATGTTGCTATTAAAGTTTTCTTACTAGCTGGAGCTGTAGCGATGGTTTCTTTTGGAAACTTAGCCATGTTCTTCTTAGGAATCGAAATCTTGTCTATTGCATTATATGTTTTAGCTGCTAGCGACCGTTTGAATATAAAGAGTAACGAAGCAGGTATGAAATATTTCTTAATGGGATCTTTTGCTTCTGGAATTATCTTATTCGGAATCTGTTTGATTTACGGAGCAATGGGAACTTTTGATATCAGTGAAATTCACGAAAGCGCTTTATCTGCAGAATTACCAATCTGGTTTCCTATTGGATTAATTTTAATGATTATCGGAATGTTATTTAAAGTTGCGGCTGTTCCTTTCCACTTCTGGGCTCCAGACGTGTACGAAGGTTCTCCAGCTCTAACAACAGCTTTAATGAGTACTTTAGCAAAAGTAGTAGCTATTGCAACTTTATTTAAGTTGATTTCTGGAATGAACGTGATTTCTTCTTTAGAAAACCAAGATCTTTTACATACGTTTGAAGTTATTGTAGTTATTATCTCTATCGCTTCAATGTCTGTAGGTAATATTATGGCATTAAGACAAGTAAACGTAAAACGTATGCTTGCTTTCTCAGGAATCTCTCATGCAGGTTTCATGTTAATGACATTATTGACTGTTTCTGCTTCTGCTGGAGTTCTATTATATTATACTGCTGCTTATGCATTGGCAGGGATCGCAGCTTTTAGTGTAATCTTATATGTTTGCAGAGATCAAGATAATGAAGATATTACAAACTTCCACGGTTTAGGAAAAACAAATCCGCTATTGGCTGCAGTTCTTACAGCTTCATTATTATCAATGGCAGGTATTCCTATTTTCTCTGGATTCTTTGCTAAATTATTCTTGTTCAATCAAACTATTCAAGCAGGATACATTGGTTTAGTAATCGTTGCTGTAATCAACTCTATTATTAGTGTTGGATATTATTTCAAACTGATCATCGCAATGTATTCTAAAGAGCCTAATCAAGAAAGAACAGGAAAACCATTCCTTATTTATGCTACGGCTGTGGTATCAATTATTTTAAACATTGCATTAGGTTTATTTCCATCATTAGTTTTAGACTTATTGAAATAAGATCATTTCAATAATTAAAATATTCGAAAATCCATTAAAATTTATTTAATGGATTTTTTTTATACCCTAAATAAAGAACAGAAATTCATGTTAAAAATTTCTTTCCTAAGATTGCACTTCAAAAAATCTCCATATATTTGAATTCAATTAAATGTATTAAAATATGAACTTTAATTCAAAAAATCCATTTTTAAACAGTAAGCGTTTTTCATCAAATGCTGAACCAAGAACTGAAGTACACCAAGCTCAGATTATTGATTACAATCAAGAAATGACGGTGTCTGGAACAATCAACAAAACAGCAATCTTATTTCTTATTTTATGTGGTGCTGCTATGGTAACATGGTGGATGACTTTTAACGGAATAAACCCTATGCTGCCTACAATTGGAGGAGCGATTATTGGTTTTATTTTAGTTTTAGTTTCTTCATTTAAGCCACAGTTATCTCCTTACCTAGCGCCAGGATATGCTTTATTCGAAGGATTGTTCATAGGTGGTATTTCTGCAATATTTGAATTAAAATTTCCAGGAATTGTAATCAATGCAGTTGGCGCAACTCTTGTTACTTTCTTGGTTTGTCTTGGTTTATACAAATTTAGAATTGTAAAAGTTACAGAACAATTCAAATCTGTTGTGGTTGCGGCAACATTAGCAATTGCTACATATTATTTAATTTCTTGGGTTGTATCAATGTTTTCAAGCTGGACACCTGTTCATTATGGAAATTCTATGATGAGTATTGGTATCAGCGTTTTTGTTATCATCATTGCTGCTCTTAACCTTTTCTTGGATTTTGATTTAATTGAAAAAGGAGCAAGAGAAAAAATGCCAAAGTTTATGGAATGGTACGGAGCAATGGGATTAATGATTACATTGGTTTGGTTGTATATCGAATTCTTAAGACTTTTATCAAAACTTTCTAGCAAAGACTAACAATTCTATTTTAAATAATCCAAAAGCCTTTTTGAGTAAAATCAGAAAGGCTTTTTTATTTCAACCAATTTATTTTTTTGATTATAAATATCAAAACTTCTAAGAATAATCTGTTATTCAAAACACGAAAAGAATCCATTTCCTACAAAATTTAAAATGTAATTTATTGCAATAAAAAAAATTGTAGACTCTCAATCTCCATTTTGTTTAAACTTTTCGAATTGTTAAAAGCGAGAAAAATACGGCTTTCCACAATCAATTGACTATATGTAATAAATTACAATCAATGCAATTTATTACATTTTTAACATTTTAAAAGCTAAATAATTTAAGTATCCTCTTTTTTTTAGTAAAAAAATTATACTATTAAAAATTAATATATAATTTTGTGTAATCGATTACAATTAAACCACTTGGAATCGTAAGTAAAAACCACTTACTTATTTTATTAACTATCTTAAACAAACCTTATGAAAAAAAACCTACTTTTCGTGGCTGTCTTTTTTATGACAGTTCAATTATGGGCCCAAACCATTCAAATTAATGAAGCTTCTGGCTGGCTAGAATCTGCTTTTGTAAAATGGCAGCCAGTCAGTGGTGCCCAAACCTACAATGTGTATTATACAGGAAACGGATTTACAGATCAAAAAATAGATGACCAGCTTATTAGAAGTTATGGTTCTTATTTTCGTGCTGATATTCCAGGTCTTAAAGCTGGAACTTACACCGTTAAAGTAAAACCTGTTGTAAATGGCACCGAAGGATCTGGAGCAACAACTGGAAGTTTAACAGTAACCGCGCACGACAGAAACGGATTTGCTTTTGAAGGCGGACGTGTTCCTGGAGGATACAAAGCTGACGGAACTCCTAAAGACAATGCCGTAATCCTTTACATTACACAAAATACCAAAAACACAATTTCGATGAATATTACTGGAGCTAGCGCAAATCCCTGCATTGGTCTTCAAAATATTCTTTACGCCATTAAAAAAGGAAAAGATACGCGTCCATTTATCATTCGTTTAATTGGAAATATCACTGATATGACGGTTATGGAAGGTGGCGACGTAGTTATTGAAAATGCAAACAATGCTTCTAGCTATGTAACAATTGAAGGTATTGGTGACGACGCTGTAGCGAACGGATGGGGAGTTAGATTAAAATCGGCTTCAAATATAGAAGTAAGTAACCTTGGATTTATGAACTGTAATAGTACTGCAGGAGATAATGTAGGAATGCAGCAGGACAATGATCACGTATGGGTTCACAACTGTGATTTATTTTACGGAAATGCAGGAAGCGATGCCGACCAGATAAAAGGTGACGGAGCATTAGACAATAAAACTTCAACTTATATCACATTATCTTACAACCACTTTTGGGATAATGGAAAAGCAAGCCTTTTAGGCTTAAGCGAAGGAACAACTTCAGGATTGTACATCACGTACCACCATAACTGGTTTGATCACTCCGATTCTCGTCACCCTCGTGTGCGCTATTATTCAGCACATATTTACAACAACTATTATGACGGAGTTTCTAAATATGGAGCAGGTTCAACTATGGGCTCTTCTCTTTTCGTTGAAGGAAATTATTACAGAAATAGCAAACATCCAATGTTAACTTCTCTTCAAGGTTCTGATATTTGGGATGAAGCCAACCAAGTTAACAATGCTGGAACAATGGGAACATTTTCTGGAGAAGCTGGAGGAAGTATAAAAGCTTATAACAATACATTTGACGCTTCTAATGGAACAAATAATATGCGTTTCGTAGCTTATAACGATCCTAATCCGTTATACAATATATCAGGAAAAATAAGCTCTACAACAGATTTTGATGCTTATGTAGCTACAACAAGAGGAGAAGTGGTAAGCAGTACTGTAAAATCTAAATCGGGTGCAAATACCTACAACAACTTTGATACAGATGCTAATTTGTATGTAAAAAATCTAACTATCGATACTCCTGCTGCTGCGAAAACAAAAACAACTCAATATGCAGGACGTGTATCTGGTGGAGATCTAAAATGGACATTTAACAATGCTACAGATGATACTTCTTCTTTAGTTATTACAGCTTTGAAAACAGCTCTTACAAACTATTCAGGAACTTTAGTTGCTGTACAAGGTGAAGGAAACCCGCCTGCTGGAACGCAGACTTTAACTTTGACTTCTTCTGCAAACAATAATCAAACTGTTGCAAGCGGTACTGCAATTTCTTCTATCGTATTTACGTGGGGTGGAGATGCAACTGATGCAACCGTAACTGGATTGCCAGCTTCTGGATTGACTTTTGTAAAAAATACTACAGCTAAAACGATAACTATTTCTGGTACGCCAACTGCAACAGTTTCGTACTCAATTGCAACTTCTGGAACTAGTGGTTCCCCAGCCACTGGTTCAGGAACTGTAACAGTTACTGCTGCTGGAAACCAAACTTTAACTTCAACAGGAAATAATAGCCAAACTGTTTCTTCTGGAACTGCTATCGCTTCAATCGTCTTTACTTGGGGCGGAAACGCAACAGACGCATCTGTAACAGGATTACCTGCTTCTGGGTTGTCTTTTGTAAAAAATACGACAGCAAAAACTATCACGATTACAGGAACTCCAACTGCAAACGTGTCTTATTCTGTAACAACTTCAGGAAGTGCAGGAACTCCTGTAACGGCATCAGGAACAATAACGGTGACAACAGGCTCAACTGGCGGATCTGAACTACATAATTTTACAACATCTGGCAAAACAAGTACATTCTACTCTATTACAGGAAACATGAATTCAACTCCTGGATCTGTAACTTACAACGGATTAACATTAACAGAGCGCTTAAAAATAGAATCAAGCACATCTATAACGTATACAACAACAAGTGCGTCTACTTTAACTTTGGTTTTCGATTCAAGTTTTACGGGAACCATTAAAGTAGATAATGTTTCTTACACGGCATCAGCAGGTATCGTAACTGCTTCAATTGCTGCAGGTTCTCACACTATAACAAAAGGTTCTGTTGCCAACTTATTTTACATTAGCACTGTTTATAGCGGAAGTACTTTAAGAATGGCTGTTGGAGCTGAAACTACTGCAAAAGAAAGTACAGAATCATCAAAAATAGTTTTATATCCAAATCCAGTTTCAAGCACTTTATTCTTATCAGATCCAGAACAAAAAGTTCAGAGTGTGCTTATATACAACATTTCTGGAAACTTGGTAATTAATTCTGGAAACTCTGAGAGTATTGATACAAGCAGTTTAATTCCTGGTACTTATTTAGCCAAAATTATTACTGTTGATGGATCAATAAACCAAACACTAATTAAAAAATAAAAACCAAACTTAACTTAAAAAGGCTTCCAAAATTGGAAGCCTTTTTTTCAGTTTTATACTTTTACAAATCAAATTTAATTCCCTGTGCTAGAGGAAGATTTGTAGTATAATTAATTGTATTCGTTTGACGTCTCATGTAAATTTTCCAAGCATCAGAACCAGACTCTCGCCCTCCTCCAGTTTCTTTCTCACCACCAAAAGCTCCGCCAATTTCTGCACCAGAAGTTCCTATATTTACGTTTGCGATTCCACAGTCAGAACCTGTTGCAGATAAAAATCTTTCTGCTTCACGTAAATTATTTGTCATAATTGCAGAAGACAATCCTTGAGCAACACCGTTTTGAATTTCGATTGCATTTTCTACTTCTCCTGAATATTTAATTAAATATAAAACTGGTGCAAATGTTTCATGCTGTACAATTTCAAATGAATTTTCAGCTTCGGCAATCGCAGGTTTAACATAACAGCCACTTTCATAACCTTGACCAGAAAGCACTCCACCTTCTACAAGAATCTTTCCGCCTTCAGCTACAACTTTATTTAAAGCTGCTGCATACATTTCAACAGCGTGAGTGTCAATTAGCGGTCCAACGTGAATATTTTCGTCAAGCGGATTTCCAATTCTTAACTGTTTGTACGCTGCCACCAATGCATCTTTTACTTTATCATAAATACTTTCGTGAATAATCAATCGACGAGTTGAAGTACAACGCTGTCCAGCCGTTCCAACAGCTCCGAAAACAGCACCAATAACCGTCATTTTAATATCGGCATCTGGAGTAACAATAATAGCATTGTTTCCACCTAATTCTAATAATGACTTACCCAATCTTCCAGCCACAGTCTGCGCAACAATTTTCCCCATTCTGGTTGAACCTGTTGCAGAAATAAGCGGAATACGAGTATCTGCAGTCAATAATTCTCCTATTTTATAATCTCCGTTTATTAAACATGAAATTCCCTCTGGAAGATTGTTTTCTTTAATAACCTGAGCTATGATGTTCTGACAAGCAATACCGCAAAGAGGTGTTTTTTCAGAAGGTTTCCAAACACAAACATCTCCAGAAATCCATGCCAATGCAGTGTTCCAAGACCAAACTGCAACTGGGAAATTAAATGCCGAAATAATTCCAACAATTCCTAAAGGATGATATTGTTCGTACATACGGTGCCCAGGTCTTTCTGAATGCATTGTTAATCCATGAAGCTGGCGTGATAAACCAACTGCAAAATCGCAGATATCTATCATTTCCTGAACTTCTCCAAAACCTTCCTGCAATGATTTTCCCATTTCGTAAGAAACCAGCTTTCCAAGTGCTTCTTTATTTTGTCTCAATTTTTCTCCAAACTGACGTACAATTTCACCACGCTGTGGCGCTGGAATCAATCTAAAAGTTTTAAATGCTTCTGCCGCTGTCTGAATTGCTTTTTCGTAATCTTCTGCAGTTGACATTTTAACCGAAGCAATTAATTTTCCGTCAACTGGCGAATAACTATCTAGAATTTCTCCCGAAGAAAAATTATTAATTCCTGTTGATGTTCCTTCATTTATGGTCTTGATGCCCAATTTTTCAAGAGCTTCCTTCATTCCAAATTGCGATGCTATTGTTGTCATTGTAACTTTTTTAGTTAAAATTGTTATATTTTTATGTAAAGATATTGTTTTAGAATTAATTTTCAATTGAAGTTAATTCATAAATGAAAGTAAATTTAAGCTTATTTTATAGTATTAACAGAAACGAAACCTCATTATTGAATTTATTTAATGAAATTTGTGCACTTAAAATTAAAAACATGACTCTTTTTAATAGGCTTTTGCTTTGTTTTCTTTTAGTTACTACCAATATATTTTCCCAAAAAGAAAAACCCTCTTTTTCTATAGTTCCATTAGGCGTAATGGGCGGTATTGATGAAAAAAATCTTTCTGCTTATTTAATAGCTCCATCAAATACAACTGATTATATCTGTCTTGACGCTGGAACTTTAAACGCAGGAATCGAAAAAGCTATTGAAAAGAAAACTTTCAAAGTTTCGACAAGCGAAGTTTTACGAAAATACATCAAAGGATATTTGATTTCTCACGCGCATTTAGATCATGTATCTGGTTTGATTATCAATTCTCCAGCCGATTCTTCAAAAACGGTTTATGCTACTAATAAATGTATGGAAATGATGGAAAACCATTATTTCAATGATCAGACTTGGGCAAATTTTGGAGATGCAGGTCCAGGTTTTCCTTTAAAAAAATACCATTTTCAAACCCTGAATCTAGGGGAAGAAACTTCTTTAACGAATACCAAAATGACGGTTAAAGCATTTTCTTTAAGCCATGTTAATCCATTTGAAAGCACTGCTTTCTTAATTAAAAATGAGAATGACTATGTCTTATATTTAGGAGATACAGGACCAGATGAAGTAGAAAAAAGCAATAATCTTCGCGATTTATGGACAGCCATTGCGCAATTGGTTAAAGAAAAACAATTAAAGGGAATTTTCATCGAAGTTTCTTTTCCGAACGAACAACCAGATAAGTTTTTGTTTGGTCATTTAACACCAAATTATTTAATGAAAGAGCTTCATGTTCTAGAAGATTTGGCGGGAAAAGGTTCTCTTAAAAACTTTAAAATTATCATCACACATTTGAAACCTCCAGCAAAGAATATTGTTAAAATAAAAGAGCAGTTAAAAGCTCAAAACGATTTAGGATTGAAGATTATTTATCCTGAGCAGGGGAAAAAGTTTAAGTTGTAATTTTATTTTACCACAGATTTTTAAGATTAAAAGGATTTCTTCATAAATCTTAAACGATAAACATAATTAAACCCGACAGGTTTCAAAAACCTATCGGGTTTCTTATTTCTATTAAAATAAAATATTATTTCTTCGCAACAAATCTCGGATCAGTTTCCATAACAGTTCCGCAATTATCGCAGGTTCTTAATTCTTCTGAATTGTAAAAATGCTCAAAATGAGGAAGAAAGTCTTTCTCTATATTATGAAGTTCAAAATACACTTCATACAATTTATGATTGCAGTTATCGCAATGCCAAAGCAGACCATCTGTAAAACCTTGTCCTGCACGTTTTCTTTCTATAACAAGTCCAATTGAACCTTCTGAACGAACAGGAGAATGTGGCACTTTCGCTGGATGTAGATACATGTCTCCCGCATTTAATTCCATTTCTTTACGCTGACCATCTTCCTGAATTATAACCTTAATACTTCCTTCTAACTGATAAAAAAGCTCTTCAGTTTCGTTATAATGATAATCTTTTCGAGCATTTGGTCCCGCTACAATCATTACAATATAATCTCCAGAATCTACATATAAGTTTTTATTTCCAACAGGCGGTTTAAGTAAATGACGGTTTTCATCAATCCATTGAGTCAGGTTAAAAGGTTTTGCTATAGCCATTTTTTAAATACTAAATTTATGAGTAGCTAAGGTAGTGAAAAGTATTCAGTCTCAGTCGCAGTTTTCAGATTCACTGCGACTGTAAACTCACCTAAACTCTTTTATCAAATAAACATAAACTGGAAAATGGTCACTAAACCCAGCTTCCAAAATTG
This sequence comes from Flavobacterium sp. SH_e, assembly GCF_025717045.1. Classification (GTDB taxonomy): domain Bacteria; phylum Bacteroidota; class Bacteroidia; order Flavobacteriales; family Flavobacteriaceae; genus Flavobacterium. Next base: position 460,373 of record NZ_JAOVZN010000006.1, on the reverse strand, counting down.
TATTGCGTAAAGGATAGCCTTTATATTGCCCTGTATTTTGAATAAGATAAGGTTTATTGAAAATACCTGCTTTCCAGAAATTAAAAGTCGAAAAATCAGCTTTAATTAAAGATTCTGTCATGATAATTTGATCAAAAATATTCCATGAATCTCTAAAAGCAATTGTTCCCATTCCTTTATTAGAAAGTTCTTCAAAAGGATTAAAAACTCCAAATTCAGGAATTTCTGCTTTTACTCCACAAGCCCCTAAACCTATTTTTATACTTTTATTAAAAGGTCCGTCATTGAAATCTCCCATTGTCAATACTTTTGCTCTTGGATTAATCTGTTGCAATGAATCAATAATTTTTCGATTTAATTTTCCTGCAGCTTCCCGAAATGCAGTTGTTGCTTTTTCTCCGCCAGATCTAGAAGGCCAGTGATTGACAATAATATGTATTTCTTCGTCTTCCAAAAATCCCGAAATCAAAAGCTGATCTCTTGTAAAAACTCGATTATTATTTTCCTTTTTAACTTCAATTTCATCATCCAGAACTTCCTCTTCTTTTGGAGAAATTTCTTTTTTATAAATGATTAAAGGAATATTCGAATAAGAAGTTGGTCTGAAATATTTTTTCTGATACAATAAAGCCACATCGATTCCTCGTTTATCTGGCGAATCAAAATGAATGATTCCTAAATCTAGTGGCAATAGCTTTGGTTCTTTTATTAAATCTTCTAAAACGCCACGATTTTCTATTTCAGCTCCTCCAATTAAAGTTGGTGCATTTGAATTTTCAGGCATTCCAATTTCAGAAATAACTTTTGCTAGATTTTTTAATTTCTGCTGATATTTTCCTGTTGTCCAACGTTGTGCTCCGTTTGGAGTCCATTCATCATCATTTGTAAATTGATCATTTACAGTGTCGTAAAGATTTTCAAAATTGTAAAAAGCTACAGTGTGTATTTTGTATCTTTTTGATTGGCCAAACAGGACTGTCAGCGAAAAAAGAAAAATCAAACAAAATTTATATTTTAATGGCATAGAAAAGATTTTTAAAAAGACAAATTTAATTTTTTTGTAAGATTTTTTACCTAAATAAAATTTAAAAATATTACGTTTGTTTCTAATAAAAGTCTTGTATATTGCTGAAAAAATCTGACAATTTATAACATGAAAAAAATATTGTTTTTCGCTTTATTCATGAGCTTTACAAATCCATTTTACGGACAAAAAAATAGTTCCAGAGCAGAAGAAATCAGAAAACAATATAAAATTCCAGAATTAGCTTATGCAGTTGTTTCTTCAGATTCTATTCTTGAAATTAACGTTTTAGGATTTCAACGTTACAAGTCTTCTCATAAAGCAAAAATTAATGATAAATTTCGTTTAGGATCAATCACAAAAACGATCACAAGTTATATCGCAGCGACTTTAGTAAATGAAGGAAAAATAAACTGGAATACTAAATTTTTTGATTTATATCCTGAATTAAAAGCAGAAAGTAATCCAGGAATTTATAATGTAACCTTGCAGGATTTCTTGACCTTTCGAGCGCCAATCCCAACTTGGTCTTATGGAAATGAAACTCCAAATCAACAAGAAATTAAAGGAAATAATCAAGAACAGCGTTATGAGTTTATAAGCTGGTTTTTTAAGCAAAAACAAATTGTTACTGAAAAACAGGAATGGTACGGTTCCAATCCAAGTTTTGTTGCTGCAGGTTTAATGCTGGAAAAAGCAACCGGAAAAAGTTATGAAACTTTAGTGCAAGAATTGGGTAAAAAGCTAAATATTAACTTTGGTTTTGGACAGCCAAACGTAACTGATATAAACCAGCCGTGGGGACATGATGAAAATTTGAAGCCTGAAAAGCCATTTGTAAATTATAAATTAAATTGGCTTTCATCAGCAGGAAATATCAATGTAAATCTTCCTGATTTTTGCAAATTTACACAGATGCAATTACAAGGTTTGTTAGGAAAATCAAAAGTATTGTCTGAAGAAGAATTTAATAAAATGCATTTTGGTTTTCCTGAATTTTCTTTTGGATGGTATTCTGAAATAAATGAAAAATCAGGCTTGAAATATTCATTTCATTATGGAAATCCAGGAACATTTTTAACCAAAGTGTATATTTGCAAAAACATCGATAAAGCTTTTATCTTATTTGCCAATGTGCAATCTGAAGAAGCAGACAAAGGTTTAATGTTGCTTTTGACCGAACTGCAAGAAAAATACGGAGGCTAAATCTACCAAACCTTAAAAATTAATTTTATAAATTTAAGCAAAAGAAAAAAATGAATAAAAATCGAATTGACTATATAAAAAGACGTTTTGCCTTTTGTAAACTCGCATTTCTTATTTTTGCTTTACAATCATTCAACTGTCAATCTCAACAAAACATGATAACACCACCTTATTTACAAAAAGGAGATACTGTAGCGCTTTTGGCAACAGCTAGAAAAAACATCGATGACAATTTAAAACCAACCATAGATTTATTGCATAGTTGGGGTTTAGAAGCCGTAATTGGATCTACAATTGGATTGGATTATCATCAATTGGCTGGAACAGATGAACAAAGAGCTGCCGATTTTCAAAAGCAATTAGACAATCCAAATATTAAAGCGATCTGGTGCGTTCGTGGCGGATATGGCACTGTTAGAATGTTAGATTTATTAGATTTCACCAAATTCAAACAGCATCCAAAATGGGTTATCGGTTTTAGCGACGTAACGGTTCTTCATAATCATTTGAATACTATGGGTTACAAATCGATTCATGGGATTATGCCTGTAACGGTTCCTAGAGCAACTCCAGATGCTGTGAGCTCGTTAAAAGCTGCTTTGTTTAACGAACCTATTTCCTACTCAATTAGTCCAACTCCTATGAATCGTTTAGGAAGTGCAACTGGAGAATTAGTTGGAGGGAATTTATCTATTTTATATAGTTTATTAGGATCTCCATCGGCAATTGACTGCAAGGATAAAATTTTATTTATCGAAGATTTAGACGAATATCTTTATCATATTGACCGTATGATGATGAATCTAAGACGTAACGGCTGTATCGAAAATCTAAAAGGAATTATCATTGGCGGAATGACAAGCATGAAAGATAATGAAGTGCCTTGGGGGAAAAACGCTTTGGAAATTATAGATGATGTAACTAAAAAATACAATATTCCAGTAATTTTCAATTTCCCAGCCGGCCATATTAGAGACAACAGAGCTTTAATTATGGGAAATACCATTTCTATGGAAGTTACAGCTTCTGGAAGTACGGTTGCTTTCAAAAAATAATACCACACAATCCTTTTTAAGGAAACTCAAAAAATACCACATAAAAATCTCGCAAAAACGCAAAGTCGCAAAGTTTTAAATGCTTTGTGATTTTGCGTTTTTCGTGCAATAATTTCATTTAGTAAAAATAATTTCTAAGATTCACACTGAAAACTGTGACTGAGACAGAATATTACAACAATGGCAGAACATAACGATTTAGGAAAATTAGGCGAAGATCTCGCAGCGGTTCATTTGGAAGAAAATGGATATTCTATTTTAGAGCGAAACTTTGTAATCCAAAAAGCAGAAATAGATATAATTGCACAAAAAGATTCTGTCTTGGCAATTGTTGAAGTTAAAACTCGTTCGAGTTTAGATTTTGGTTCTCCGCAAGATTTTGTGAAGCAAAAAAAGATTCAATTACTTATTAAAGCAGTAAATGCCTACATAAACGATAGGGAAAAGGATTTTGCGGAAGATTTAGAAATCCGTTTTGATATCGTTGCGGTCCACAAAAACGGGGAAACATTTGCAATTGAACATCTTACAGATGCTTTTTATCACTTTTAACATATTTTTTTATTGTTATAATTGTAACAATTTGTTTTTTTATTTATATTTGCAGAGAATTATAACATCGCAATGTTAAATTAACAACCAACTGTTACCAAAAAAAAAAAAAGAATTATGAAAACTGTTTCTTCTATTGTAGAAAACTACATTAAAACAAAACCATTTTTATTGAATGCCCTCTCGCTCGGAATTATTAACCTAACTTCACTTTCGCGAAATATTATGACCGAATTGGAAAGTGAGTTTGGAAAAGAAGTAAAACAAGGAGCTGTTGTAATGTCTTTAAAACGACTGACGGAAGAACTAGACTTTAAACTTAACCACAAAATCAATAAAGTAATTAAGAATATTGGTGAAATTACTGTTCGCTCTGAGCTTACAGATTACACTTTTGCTGCTTCAGAAACTGTTTTGAACAAACAAGCAGATTTAATCTCTGATATTAATGCTTTATCTGATATTTTTTATACTTCATCTCGTGGTGTAAACGAAACTAATATTGTTGTCAGCAGTAGTGTAAATCACTTAGTTGAGAAGCACTTTATGAGAGAAAAATTAATCCAGAAATTAGATAATTTAGCTTCAATTACTGTAAAATTACCAAAAGAAAACATTGTTGTTCCTGGTATTTACTATTTCATTTTCCAACGTTTGGCTTGGGAAGGAATTATCATCAATGAAGTAATTTCGACTTCAAATGAGTTTACTATTTTAGTTGGAGAAGATCAAGTTGATGTAGCTTTTAAAGTTATCAAAGATTTGAAAAACTAATTCCAAAAAGAAGATTTAAGAATCGTTTTTGATTCTTCTTTATATCAAAAATCCTTTTGTCTTTTTAAAGATAAAAGGATTTTTTCTTTAAATATCATTCATCTTCGAATCTGATTTCATATTTCACAGATAAGAATATTCTCAAAAGTGATATTCTCAATTAAAATTTATTTCGCAAAAGCGTCATTAAGACACTTACTTGTATAAAAGCGACCTGCAAGTGCTTTTTGTATCTTTCCTTTAAAAATTAACTCAAAAATCCGAATTAAGTTTTTTTATATATAATTTGTTGCGAATAATATTTTTATATATTTGTGATGAAGTCAGATACAAGACTTCTTATTTTGATAGTTTAATACCATTAAAATTAAATAAAGCCAATTAAATTGTTAGAAGCTGCCAACCATAGTGAAAAATTATTGGTAAGTGAACTCAAAAATGGAAACGAAAAAGCTTTTCGCCAACTTTTTGATTTATACCATCAGGATATTTATGGTTACAGTATTAGTCTTTTAAAATCAAAAGAGGCAGCGGAAGAGAATGTGCAGGATGTTTTTATGAAGGTTTGGCTCAACCGCGAAAGTTTAGATATAGAACAATCATTTAAGGCCTATATTTTTACAATTGCACGAAATCAGGCTTTTAATGTTTTGAACAAAGCAGCAAATGAAGTTGTTTTAAAAGAAGCTGTTTTTTATGAAAGCCAAAAATCACATGAATACGGAGATTATGCCATTCGGGAGGCCGACTGCAAAAAACTCCAAAAGCAAGCTATAAAACAGCTTCCTCCTAAACGAAGGCAGATTTTTAAAATGTCACGGAAAAAAGGAATGAGCTACGAAGAAATAAGTCAGGAACTCGGAATTTCAATAAATACAGTCCGAAACCAAATGAGTAAAGCGCTCGAATCGATGCGCGGTTTTTTTCAACTTCACGATGAAATTATCTAACCAAAACCACAAATATTGCCCTAAAAATCACTCTTCGGAGTGATTTTTTTTTGATTGCTTTTTTGCCAAGGATTTCCACAGATTAGATTTTTTAGTCTGAATTAGGAAAATCCTTTCGCTTTCAAAATCGCAAAAAAGGCCCTCTTCTTTTATTTTTTTTATGTTTTTAAACAACTAATAATCAGTGCGATAAATAATTAAAAATGTTAAAATTTAAAAATTTATAACGTTTGAGTAGTACTCCACTCCACTTCATCTGTATTATAGAAACACAGAACCTAAAAACATTCTTAATGAATTCAAATTCTGAAATAAAAACGCTTTTAGAAAAGTTTATTTTAAATCAATGTATTGCCGAAGAAACAGAGCAGATCATTGCTTATTGCCGAGAAAATAATCTTACTGAGGATTTTCCAACGGTTGAAGAGGTGAAAAATCTATTGAGCGAAATGCCAAAAATGGATGAGCAAAAAGCAGATTCCATTTTCAATACTATTTTATCTGCTTCAAAAGAACAAGAAACAGTAATCGAATTACAGCCTAGAAAATCAAATTATAGAAAATACATTTCTATTGCGGCTTCTGTAGTTGTTTTATTGGGAATTGGTTTTTTCTATAAGCAAAATATGGCCGACAAGGCTGTCGAACAAAAATTCGATTTTAAAAGCTCAGATATTGTTTTACAATTAGAAAATGGAGAAACTCAGATTATTTCTGAAAACAATTCATCTAACGTAAAAGATTCAAAAGGAAATATCGTAGGAAATCAAAATGGAGATAAACTAGTTTATGGAAATAATTCAGATTCTGAAAAACTGGTTTATAACACTATCAAAATTCCGTACGGAAAAAAATTCCGTCTTCAATTATCTGACGGAACATTTGTTCACTTAAACTCTGGAACAACTTTAAAATATCCTGTAAAATTTATCGCTGGCGAAAACAGACAAGTTTTTCTTGAAGGAGAAGCATTTTTTGATGTTGCTAAAGATAAAAAACATCCGTTTATAGTAAATGCTGACGAATTGAATGTTCGTGTTTTAGGAACGCATTTCAACGTTTCAAATTATCCTGAAGACGCTGCAACCGATGTTGTTTTGGTTGAAGGTTCTGTTGGAATGTATCAATCTAACGAAGAATTTGATGCTTCTAAAAACATCATTTTGAAACCTGGTTTTAAAGGAAGTTTCAACAGAGAAAATGCTAAAATTTCGACCAAAGTAGTTATCACAGACATATACACTTCTTGGATAGACGGCGGATTGACCTTTAGAAATATGACTTTCAAAAACATTATTACGAAACTGGAAAGACGCTACAATGTTACAATCATTAACAAAAATGAAAAATTGGCTAACGAGAAATTCAATGCCAGCTTTAAAGAAGAATCAATTGAAAATGTCATGAGTTATTTTAACGATATCCATGGCATTAATTACACGATAAAAAACAATCAAATACTAATTAAATAACCACTAAAACCAATAAAAAATATGAAGAAATAACATTGCGGGAATAAAAAAATCGGAAAGAGCTGCGAACAATTTCCGATTAACTAAGTGATTGAATATAACGAATTAACTACAATCAATTAACAAAATTATGAAAAAAAAATCTAAGAATAATGGGTTTCTATACTCATTGTTCCAAAAAGACCTAAAATTGAAACTAACTACTCTACTTATTTTGGTCGCCATGTTTAATATTAAAGCGAGTACTTATGCCCAAAAAACAAAGGTTACTCTCGAATTAAACAATTCAACAATCGAAAAGGTTATTGAGACCATTGAACAAAAAACTGATTTCAGATTTATTTACAAATTGAACGACATCGACTTAGATCGAACGGTTTCGATTTCTGTAAAAGATCAGTCTATATATGTTGTTTTAGATAAAATTTTTAAAGGAACTCCTACCGAATTTAAAATTCGTGATACTCAAATTATCCTTAAAAAACCAGAACTTAAAACGCAGGTAATAGAATTTCAAAAGCAAACTGTTTCGGGTGTAATTACAGACGAAAACGGAATGCCTTTGCCTGGAGCTTCTGTTATTGAAGAAGGAACAAAAAACGGAATGGTTACCGATTTTGATGGAAAATACAAACTTACTGTAGAAAGTAGTCAATCTGTAATTGTTGTTTCTTTTGTTGGATATAAAGAGAAAAAAGTAACTGCAAATCAAGCTGTAATAAACATTCAGCTTCTTCCAGATGCAACTGACTTACAAGAAATTGTAGTAGTTGGTTACGGTACTGCAACAAAAAGAGATGTTACTGGAGCCGTTTCTTCTATTGGTGCAAAAGATATGAATCAAGGAGCAATTGTGAATCCGTTGCAATTGATTTCGGGAAAAGCTGCTGGTGTTAATATTACGCAATTAGGTAGTGAGCCAGGTCAAGGACCAAGCGTTCGTATTCGTGGAATTTCGTCTTTAATTGGAGGAAGTGATCCTTTAGTAGTTGTTGACGGAATTCAAGGAAATATGGATTTGCTAAACCAAGTTCCGCCTAGTGAAATCGAAAGTTTTGATATTTTAAAAGATGCTTCTGCAACTGCAATTTATGGCTCTCGTGGTGCACCGGGTGTAATTATTATTACTACGAAAAAGAATAAAGCGGGTAAAACTACAATGGAATATATTGGTTCTACTTCTTTAGATTTTATTCCGAAGAAATTAGATATGCTAAATGCTGATGAATGGTGGGCTGCGGCACAAAGTGTTGGTGTTCCTGCATCAGCAAATCATGGTTCAAATACAGATTGGTACGGAATTTTAACGCAAACTGGAATTACACAAACTCATACTTTGTCTTTTGGCGGAGGAACAGATAAATTCAGTTATAGAGCTTCCTTATCAGCAATTTTACAAGATGGAGTTGTTATTAATTCAAGCAACAAAAAATACATCGGCCGTATTCAGGCAACTCAATTAGCTTTGGATGACAAATTAAAATTGACTTTCAATCTAAATACCGGAATTAACAATACAACTAGTATTATTCAAAGTGTTGGAACTGCGGCTTATACTTCAAATTTAATTACAAATGCTTATTTAGTTAGACCAACAGATCCTGTTTTCAATACTGATGGAACTTACTTTACAGATTCAAATGTATTTCAATATTTAAACCCTTACGCAGCAGCGCAAACTACGACAAATGAAGCTCAAAATGACAACTTATTTGGAAGCTTAAAAGCCGATTTGGACTTGGCTAAAGGCTTAACATTAAACTGGTTTGGAAGCTGGAGAAAAACAAATGTAACATACGGTTATTTCCAACCTATAGAATCAACTGTAGCTTATGCGATTGATCAAAATGGTTTTGCCAATATTAATAATCAAAGACAAAATGAAAAGTTAACCAACTTAAGTCTTAATTACAAAAAAACATTTGGCGTACATACTATTAATGCTTTAGGTTTATACGAATGGCAAAATCAGATGTATCAAGGAAATTATGCGCAAGCGAGAGGTTTTATGAATGATAAAACAACTTACAATGCGTTACAATTGGGAGATTTGTCAAAAGTTCGTCCAGGAGATATAACATCATATAAAAATGATAGAACATTAGTTTCATTTTTAGCAAGAGTAAACTATTCTTTATTAGATCGTTATTTGGTTACTGCAAGTATCCGTCGTGATGGTTCGTCTGTATTTGGAGCTAACAACAAATGGGGAAATTTCCCTTCAGCATCTGTTGCTTGGCAAATTGACAAAGAGCCTTTCATGCAAAAACAAAATGTATTTGATGAATTGAAAATTCGTGCGGGTTACGGAGCAACTGGAAATCAGCAAGGTCTTCTTCCGCAGCAGTCTCTTTCATTGGTTGGAAACTCAGGAATCACTTATTTTGGAGGTCAGCCTATTACAAATTACAGCATTTATCAAAACTCAAATGCCGACTTGAAATGGGAAACTAAAAAACAAACCAATTTAGGTCTTGATTTTGCTCTTTTCAACAATCGATTAAGAGGAACTGTAGATGTTTATACTTCTAAAACAGAAGATTTATTATTTGATTATACAGTACCTCAACCTCCATATCCTTATCCAACTATTAAAGCAAATGTGGGAAGTATTTCAAACAAAGGTATTGAGTTCTCACTTGCTTACGATGTTATTAAATCGCAAAACAGTACACTTACTTTGGCCGGAAACGTGGCATTCATGAAAAATGAAGTACTTAATTTAAATGGAAGCATTAATGGAGTTCCTTTAAATACTGATTATGTTGGCTGGGGAGCGGCAAACTCTTATTTAGTTAAAGGAAAACCAATTGGAGCGTTTTATATTTTAGAGCATACAGGTAAAAACGAAAACAATGTTGAAACTGTTTTGGATCGCGATGGAAACGGTACAATTGATCAAGGTGCTAAAAGTCCTGATCGTTATTATGCAGGTTCAGCTTTACCAACTTATACTTTTGCATTTAATCCTTCTTACCGATATAAAAACTTCGACGCTTCTATGTTAGTTAGAGGTTCTGGAGGAAATAAAATCTACAACGGATTACGTTCAAACTTAAGCAGATTGGAAAATATTGGTAAATCGAATGTTTTAGCTAGTGCAGTAGATACAGGAATTTACACTTCTCCTTACGGTTCCGATTTATGGTTAGAAGATGGTTCTTTCGTTCGTTTAGAAAATCTTACAGCGGGATATAGTTTTCGTTTTACAGATAAATATATTGATACTATTAGACTTTCACTTACAGGAAACAATTTATTCCTAATTACAGATTATTCAGGTATTGATCCGGAATTGAACGTAAGCGGAAGTGGCAGACAAGAAGATAATTTTGGAGGTGACAGAGGAATTTATCCTCGTACAAGAAGCGTGGCGTTTGGTTTGACTGTAAAATTTAAATAGTAAAAGACATGAAAATTAAAAATATATTGATAACAGGAAGCTTGTGTTTCCTGACACTTTTTAGTTGTACAGACATAGAAGAAAATGTGTATGATAAATATCCAGCAGAAGATTTTTATGGAACTCCCGAAGGCGCTGATATTGCATTAGCAAGTGTATATGCCCAAATTCCAGGAGAATTCGTAAGAGACGGAGCGAGCGGTGTTGGTTATGCAGGAGCAGATAACGGATGGTACGATATGAACTGTATGTCTTCTGACGAACAAGTTATTCCGCACAGAAATACAGGTGACTGGCAGATGGATTTTGCTCGTCTTCACAAACACGAATGGCTTCCAACAGATTTTATTATTGGCAATACTTGGAATTGGCTTTATAAATCTATTTTCAATGCCAATCTAGCAGTAGATTTATTGCAAAAAGCGAATGCTGACGCTTCAAAAATTGCCGAAGCAAAAACATTAAGAGCTTTCTTTTATTATTTATTGATTGATGATTTTGGTGATGTTCCTTTCTACACAGACAATAACATTACTGTAGATAAAATTCCGCAGTCAAGCCGTAAAGAGGTTTATGATTTTATCGTAAAAGAATTGACCGAAAACGTTGATTTATTATCAGGAACAAGAGGCGGAAATTATTATGGAAGATTCAATAAATGGGCAGGTTATACTTTGTTAGCAAAAGTATATTTGAACGCAGAAGTTTATACAGGAACTCCTAAATGGAACGAAGCTTTAGCAGCGTGTAACAAAGTTGCCGATGGTGGATTTACACTTCACTCTGGAGCTACAGACGCTTCAAATCCGTTGGGAAGTAAATACTACGAATTATTTGGAGATGTGCTTCCAGAAGATGAAACGATCTTGCCAATTTATGCTACTCTAGATATTGTTTCTCGTAACGTTTATGCGGTTCGTAGTTTATATGGCGCTCATGCACAAGCTTTATTCGGTTTCAGCGGTTGGAATGGCACAATTGTTCCTAAAGATTTCTTCTTGAAATATGATGCAAATGATCTTCGTAGAAAACAGTTCTTGTTTGGAGAACAGCCAGGCGGTTTCAATTATACGCTTGATGTTGCGTCATTGGACAATCCAGGAGCAGATCCTCAAGCAGGTGTTCGTAATGTGAAATTTTATCCTGTAGCACCAAGAACTGGTGGAGGTGCTTCTAACGACTTCCCTATTTTCAGATATGCAGATGTTATTTTAATGATGGCAGAGTGTAATGCTCGTTTAGGAAACACTGCGGCTGCGAAACCATTTATTGATCAAATAAGACAACGCGCAGGGTTAAACGCTTTAGACCACAATCCTACTCTGGATGATATTTATAACGAAAGAGGATTTGAATTAAACTGGGAAGGCCATAGAAGACAAGATATGATTCGTTTCAATAAATTTTTATTGGCTAACGAATTCAGACCTGAATCTCCTGCTTTCAGAAAATTGTTCCCAATTCCAACCTCAGCTTTAGATGCCAATCGTGGATTAAAACAAAACCCTGGTTACTAAAAACAAAACTATCATGAAAAAATATATCAATAAATTATTCATATTAGGCAGTTTGCTGTTCTTGGGTTCATCCTGCGACACTGACGCCCCATTAACAACATTAAAATCTGTTAGTTTCCCTTCAGAAATAAGTGTTTCAACAAGTACAATAGTTTTAACAGAAGATACCGCTACCGATCAGGTTTTACTGGTTTCGTGGCCAGAAGTCACTTTTCCTATTGAAGCTCCAGTAACATACGCTATTCAATTTGATTTAGTTGGAGATACGAGCGGCGCAAACGCTTGGATGAAAGCAAAACGAATTGAAGTAGGTACAGATGTTTTAAGCAGAGCTTTTATCGGAGAAGAATTAAATAAAATTGCTGTAGATCTAGGTCTTCCTATTAATGTTGAAGGAAAACTAGTCGTTCGTGTAGAAGCTGCGATGGATCGTAAAGTATATTCAAATCCTGTTACTCTAACAGTTACTCCTTACGAAAAAAGCGTTGTATTTGGCGAAATTTATATGCCAGGAAGCTATCAAGGTTGGGCTATTGAAACTGCTGCGGCTTTAACAGCAATTCAAAAAGGAGTTTATCAAGGTTACATGACTGTTGCTGAAGGCGCAGGACCAGGATTTAAGTTAAATACAGAAAGAAACTGGGCTCAATTCTATGGTGCTGGTGATACAAATAGTGATCTTAAAAACATGAGTGATACAGATTTTGTACTTCCTGGTGCTGGTTCATACCAAATCAAAGTGAATTTGAACACTTTAAAATGGACTGCAACACCTTATTCTTGGGGAATTGTTGGTGATGCGACTTCTGGAAGCTGGGATAACAGCACACCGATGAGCTACGATCATCAGACAAAAACTTGGAAAGTTACTGCAGTTTTAGTTCCTGGAAATGTTAAATTCAGATTAAATAATAGCTGGACAATCAATTATGGGCCTAAAAACACAACGGACGGAATTGTATATCTAGACGATCAAGGTTCTCATTATGTTGGCGAAGGCGGAACTTACGAAATCACATTGCAAATAAATGATGTCGATCCTGCAAGTACTGGATATCCTCCAACAGCAACTTATACGATTACAAAAAAATAAAAAATTAAGTTTAGTTTGGTTTGAGTTTACCTGTCTTTTTACTTCGAAAGGCAGGTTACTTCTCAACCACTTAAAATGTAAAAATTATGAAATTTAATATAAAAATCATTTACGGATTATTGCTTGCATTAGCCTTTGTTTCGTGCAGTTCTTCTGATGATGACAACAAAACCCCAGCATCTCCGTATACACAATATGGCGCACCTTTTGAAAAAATGCCAAAGAAAGAAGATGCCGTTATTTATCAGGTAAATATTCGTGCTTTTAGTCAAGCTGGAACGCTTAAAGGTGTTCAAGACAGACTTTCTCAAATTCAGGAGTTAGGAGCCAATGTTATTTATTTAATGCCTATTTATCCTGTTGGAAAAGAAAGAGCAACTGGCGAATTAGGATCTCCTTACGCAGTAAAAGATTATAAAGCAGTTAATCCTGATTTTGGAACTTTACAAGATCTTCAAACCTTAGTTGAAGAAGCACACAAGAAAAACATGGCTGTTGTTTTGGACTGGGTTGCCAATCATACAGCTTGGGATAATGCTTGGATTACACAGCATAAAGATTGGTATCTGCAAGATGCAAGCGGAAATATTATCATTCCTCCAGGTACAAATTACAATGATGTTGCACAGCTTAATTTCAATAATACTGAAATGAAAGACGCTATGATCGATGCGATGTCGTATTGGGTTTACAACGCGAATATCGACGGTTTCAGATGTGATTATGCCGATTTTGTTCCGAACAATTTCTGGTCAGATGCAATATCAAAACTTAGAAAAATTAAAAAGAACCAAACGATTTTAATGCTGGCCGAAGGTTCAAAATACAATCACTTTGCCTCAGGTTTTGACTATACTTTTGGATTTAATTTCTTTTACACTATTGAACAGCTTTTCAAAGAAAATAAACCTGCAACAACTATTCAGGATTCTAATGCAACTGAATATGCAAACGTTTATGATCCAACAAACAAAGTAGTTAGATACACAAGCAATCATGACGTCAATCTTTCTGATGGAACTCCACTAGAACTTTTTGGAGGTAAAAAAGGATCTATGGCAACATTTGTTGTCGCAGCTTATTTAAAATCAGTTCCAATGATTTATAACGGACAGGAAATTGGCTACGATAAGAGATTAAATTATTTTGCCAAAACACCAATTGACTGGTCAACTGCCGACAATGAAATGCTAGCTGAATACAAAAAAATCATTGCTTTCAGAAACACAAGCAACGCTCTTAAAACAGGAGAATTTACAGGTTACAGCAGTAATTCTGTCAGCGCTTTTACAATGATAAAAGACACAGAAAAAGTATTCGTACTTTCTAATTTAACAAGTTCAACTGTAAAACATCTAATTCCTTCAACATTAAAAGGAACTTGGAAAGATGCTTTCAGCGGAGCTTCAGTAACAGTTGGTTCAGATGTAACACTTCAGCCTTTTCAATATTTAGTATTGAAAAATTAATCCTAATGCATTTTTAAATAAAATTAAATTTGCAAAAAACCAAATAACATGAATTTTCAATCCCAAGAATCATTGCTTCAAATGCGTTTGAGCAAAAAAACAGCGCTTTTATTTTTTATCCTTACCTCTTTTTGGCTTCAGGCACAAGAAATAACTTCGCCAGACAAAAATCTTACTCTAAAATTTGAATTAAAAGAAGGCGGAATCCCATCTTACCAATTATCATACAAACAGAAATCAGTTATTAAACCAAGTTCATTAGGTTTAGAGTTACAGAACAGAGCGTCGTTTATGGATGGTTTTACTGTTACAAACACGGCTCAATCTAGTTTTGATGAAAATTGGAATCCAGTTTTAGGAGAAGAAAAAACAATTCGCAATCATTACAACGAATTGGTTGTCACTTTAGCTCAGGCAAAAAACAACAATAGATTTATCCGCATTCGTTTCCGTTTATTCAATGATGGATTGGGATTTAGATATGAATTTCCGAAACAAAATGAGCTGAGTTATTTTGTAATTAAAGAAGAACGCACCGAATTTCAATTGGCTGGAAATCATAAAATTTTCTGGATTCCAGGAGATTATGATACCAACGAATATGCATATACGACTTCAAAGATTTCTGAAATTCCTTCTTTGATGAAAAAAGCGACTATTGAAATTAATGCACAACAACCAATAAAAGAATTGTCTATACAAACACCATCAATGATGAAATCTGATGACGGTTTATACATCAACATTCACGAAGCAGGATTAATCAATTATCCAGCCATGTATCTTGAAGTTGATGCTAAAACCAACAAAATGACAAGTCATTTGGCTCCAGATGCTGTCGGGGCAAAAGGTTATATGCAGACCGATGCGCAAACACCTTGGAGAACGATTGTAGTAAGCGATAAAGCAACCGATATTTTAGCCTCAAAATTGATTTTAAATCTTAACGAACCTACAAGTTACAAAGATGTTTCGTGGATTAAACCAGTAAAATATATCGGAATTTGGTGGGAATATTTCGTAGCAGGAAGAAGCACATGGGCTTTTGGAAAAGAAAACAACGTAAAAATGACGGATGATTTCACCAAACTTACTCCAAACGGAAAACACGGAGCCACAACAGAACGTGCAAAAGAATACATTGATTTTGCTGCGAAAAATGGTTTCGATGCTATTCTTATCGAAGGCTGGAATATTGGCTGGGAAGACTGGATTGGCAACTGGAAAGAAGACGTTTTTGATTTTGTAACCGCTTATCCTGATTTTGATGTAAAAGCCGTTCATGCTTATGCGGCTTCAAAAGGTGTAAAAATTATCATGCACCACGAAACTTCTGGTTCGGCAACCAATTATGAGCGTCGTCTGGATCGTGCTTTTCAATTTATGAATGACAACGGTTATGATGCCGTAAAAACAGGTTATGTAGGACAGATTATTCCTCGCGGAGAACATCACGACGGACAATGGATGGTGAATCATTACATCAACGTTGCCAAACGTGCTGCCGATTATAAAATTATGATTAACAGCCACGAAGCGGTTCGTCCGACGGGATTAAACAGAACTTTTCCAAACTGGATTGCTCAGGAATCAGCGCGCGGTACTGAGTTTGAATCTATGGGAGGATTAGCACCAGATCACACTACAATTTTACCATTTACCCGTTTAATGGGAGGTCCAATGGATTATACGCCTGGAATTTTCCAAACCGATCTTTCGTATTACGGAACAGGAAGTTCACAACGAGTAAACACAACCTTAGTAAAGCAATTAGCTTATTATGTAACCATGTACAGTCCATTGCAAATGGCTGCTGATATTCCTGGAAATTATGAGCGTTTTCCAGATGCATTTCAGTTCATTAAAGACGTAGCAGTAGACTGGGACAACAGTTATATTCTGGAAGCTGAACCTGGAGATTATATTACAATTGCACGTAAAGCAAAAGGCAAAAATGAATGGTTTATTGGTGGAATTACAGATGAAAATACAAGAACAGCCAATATTTCATTTGATTATTTACCTGCAGGAAAAAATTTCGTTGCCACTATTTATGCCGATGCTAAAGACGCCAATTGGAATCAGAATCCACAAAAATATACCGTTACTAAAGTTATCGTAAACTCAAAAAGCAAGTTGAAGCAATATTTAGCTCCGGGCGGTGGTGTTGCCATCAGCATCAAAGAAGGAACTGCTTCAGATTTAAAAGGATTGAAAAAATTATAATTTAAGGTACTCAGATTCTGAGATACTCAGTTTCTTAGTTTTTTTGCCACGAATTTTCAGAATTGAGATTTTCTAGATAAATCCTTATTCGAGAATTCGTGACAGAAAACCTATGCTCATTTTTGAGCGAAAAATTAAAACTTACTATTTGAAAACTATTAACCACAAAATGTTTGTCGAATTTAAAAGCAATGCAAGTGAGAATGAATATTAGTTAGAAATGCCGACAAGCATGCAAAAACTATTATTATGAAAATCAAAATTACCACTAGATTATTTCATATTACCAAAGCATTGGTTTGCTTTCTATTATTATTTGCAGGTTCAGTTTATGCGCAAGATCCTGCCCAATACGGGACACCTTTCGCTGGTGTTCCTGATACGAGAGATATCAACATGTACCAGGTGCATATTCGTCCGTTTAGTGCCAACGGAGATTTAGCCGGAGTAACCGCCCGATTAGACAATATAAAAGCACTTGGCACCAATGTTATTTATTTAATGCCGATTTTTCCCCACGGCACAGATTCCCGAAGTTCGGCTTCGCCCTATTGCATCAAAGATTTTAAAGCTGTCGGTTCCGAATATGGTTCGCTTGCCGATTTAAGAACTTTGGTTGATGGCGCTCACAGCCGCGGAATGGCGGTAATTTTAGATATCGCCATCAACGGAACTTCATGGGATCACGGATGGACCGTTTCTCATCCTGAATATTACAAACGAACTGGAACAACCATTCAGCAATTAGGAAACTTCTCTGATATTGCTGCGCTTGATCTTAATAGTTCAGCTACACGAGCAGCTATAAAAGACGCTATGCGCTACTGGGTTTTCGCAGCCAATATTGATGGTTACCGTTGCGATTATGCTAATAATCCTCCTTTAGATTTTTGGTCAGAAGTGAATTCAAATCTTCGAAGCATAACTTCTCACAACTTATTAATGCTAGCCGAAGGTGACAGACAAGAAAACTTTCAGGTTGGTTTTGACATGAATTATGGAGATAGATGGTTTCATAGCGGTTTATATGATATTGCTAATGGAGGACCCGTTTCTCAAAGACTTCAAGATCAAAGTACTTACGAATATGCTAAAGCGACAGGAAATCAGCAAATTGTTCGATACACTGGAAACCATGATACTTACACCAATGATGACGGTGTAAGAAGACCATTCGTAGCATTTAAAAATCATAACGGAATTGTTGCTAATTTCTTAGTTTCAGCTTATATGAAAGGTGTTCCTTTTTTAATGAGCGGACAGGAAATCGACTACGAACCAAAAACTGACTGGCCTTGGACTGGCTTTAAATTCAACTGGTCACAAAATCCAACTGCCGCTGCTGATTTCGCCAAAATCTTAAATTTCAGAACTTCAAGCGCAGCTATCAGACGTGGAGATTTAACGACTTATGCGAATGATGATATTAGCATTTTTACCAAAACATTAGGTTCAGAAAAAGTAATCGTAATGTCGAATTTGAGAAATGCTTCTAAATCATATGTAATTCCGGCTGCTTTAGCGGGAACTTATGTAAATCCGTATAACAACAATGCTTCGGTAACTTTAACTACTGGCGCTACACGGAATTTTGCTGCTTTCGAATATTTGGTTTTAACCAATACAAATGCGCCTGTTGTAGCGGTTACAGGCGTTTCGGTTAGTCCAACAACAGCAACTGCTGGTTTAGGAACTACTCAGCAATTAAATGCAACTATTGCTCCCGCAAATGCAACCAATCAAAACGTAACTTGGACATCGAGCAATACAGCAGTTGCAACGGTAAATGCTTCTGGATTGGTTACAGCAGTTGCAGCAGGTACAGCAACTATAACCGTAAAAACCGTTGACGGAAATAAAACAGCTACTTCTGCAATAACTGTTGCTACAATTCCTGTTTCTTCTGTAGCCGTTTCTCCAGCTTCTGCAAGTCTATATGCTGGAAACACACAACAGCTTTCTGCGACAATTTCGCCAGCGAATGCCACAAATAAAACAGTTACATGGTCATCAAGTAATACGGCAATTGCAACAGTAAATTCAAGCGGACTTGTAACAGCGGTCTCTGCCGGAACAGCAACGATTACAGCCACTACGCAAGACGGAAATAAAACAGCAACGGCAACTATTACAGTAAATCCGAATACTAATTTTACGGTATATTTCTATAAACCATCAAACTGGGGAACTGGAATTAAAATCTATTATTGGAATACTCTTCCAACTGGAGTTTTAGCAACTGTAAACTGGCCTGGAGTAAATATGACCGATGCTGGAAATGGCTGGTACAGTTATACGTTTACAAACGTAACTTCAACCAATTTAATCTTCAACGACGGAACCAATCAAACTGCCGATTTAAGCAGAGATAAAGATGGCTGGTATATGAGCAATGCTTGGTACGATTCGAACCCAGGAACGGGTGTTGCGGTTACAAGTGTAAGTTTGAGTCCATCAACAGCTTCGTTAAATGTTGGCGGAACGCAACAACTTACTCCTACTATTCTTCCTGCTAATGCAACAAACAAATCGGTGACTTTCAGCTCAAATAATACTGCTGTTGCCACTGTAAATACTTCTGGTTTAGTTACCGCTGTAGCGAATGGAACAGCGACAATTACCGTTACAACTGTTGATGGAAGTAAAACTAGTACTTGTTTAGTATCGGTTACAACAGCTTCTGGAGGAGGAAATTATTACACGATCAAAAACAGATGGACTGGTGCTTATTTATCTGATGCAGGAACAAATGTTGGTTACGGAACAACCGTTTCAGGCAACAATTATAAATGGCAAAAAATTGCAATTGACGCAACTTATTTTGTTTTGAAAAATGTGGCAACTGGCGAATTAATGAATATCGAAGGCCAAACAGGAAATGTACAGTGTAATATCACCGATACTACTTTCTGGAGTGCGCAGTGGTCAAGCGATTATATCGACGGAACTTGGACTCGTTTAAGAAACAAATGGCAGACAGGAAATATTATTCATATCGAAAACCAAACTGGTTCTGCTCAATACGGAAATTCACAAGATGGCTGGTACAGTGCACAATGGCAATTAGAACCAACAACTGTTGGAACTTCAAAAGCAGCATTAAATATTGAAGAAGCTTCTACAGCTGAACCTGTAATTGGTATTTATCCGAATCCAGCAACAAACAATGAATTTCATATTTTAATGCCTGAATTAACAAACGGAGATGCTGAAATTTTCGTTTCTGATTTAAACGGAAGAACTGTTTTAAATCAAAGACTTTCTTCTTCAGGACAAGTTAATCATCATTTATCTTCAGGAATTTATATTGTAAATATTGTTTCCAAAAATTTTAATGTGACAAAAAAACTGATTGTTAAATAATTTTTTTTGCCACGAATTCAAAAATTAATTCCAAGTAAATTCGTGAGTTCGTGGCAATTTTTTTCTTAAAAAGTATAATTTAGAGCAAATCCGAAATTATTCTCTGAGCTTATTTCATTTTTATTTAATGATGGTTTAAAAGCTAGTTTTTCGCTTACATTAAACTGTGACAATGCTGCATCAATATTAGCATCAATAATATTTAAAACATAAAAACCTACCATAAACAAAGCAGATAAATCTCTGTTTCTTTGAAACTGTTTTTGTGCAGAAATCAATTGGCTTTCGCTTAATCCAGCAAGAAATTGCGAATCACTTTCTATGCCTTCTAGTCTGCTTTTGTATTCATCTCTGTAAATATTATATTTTTTTTGATTGTCGATATACAAATAAGTACTTGTACCAATTGCACCATAAACTAAAGGAAGTTTCCAGTATTTCTTATTGTAAATTTGCCCTAAACCTGGCAAGACCGCAGAATAAAATGCTGCTTTTGCCGGACGTAATGGATCAATTGTTTCAGATTTTAAAGAATCTTTAAAAACAATTTTATCTTGTGCCTGAGCAAAGATTGAAGTTAATCCTAAAAATAAAAATAGAAGAATAAATTGATTTTGCATGTAAAGTTGTCTTTGAAAATTTTGCTTCAAAGAAAACTTTTTAGTTCTAAGATTTTTCTTAAATAAAAGATAAAGAAAGCTTAATTTTTTTTATCAAATTTCGAGCAACGATGAAAAATTTTCACCCTTTCCTATTTCATCACTTTTTATTCATAATATTGATACGTTTTGGTACTTGTTGATGAAGGTGTAGATGAACTTCCCTGATAAGCAGAATGAATAATATTAATTGGAAAATCATCCTTATTATAAGTTATCTCCTTTATCACAAAACTCGTAGAACTTTTTATTGAAACAATATTGTTAGGTGACATAGCAATTATTGAATTGGTATTACTAAACATCCAATAATAAAGACTCTCATTATAATATTTATAACTTAAATATTCAGGGTTCTTTTTGTTGTCGTATTCATAATCAATAATTAAATCAGGATCTTGATTTGTATTTCCACTATTTATAACCTGTACAATATTACCCTTACTATCATATTTAAACTCCTTAATTAAATACTCATCAAAATTAGAAGGAGGTATTTGAACCGTTTTAATTATTCTTCCTTTATTATCAGTATATACTTCAGAAAGTAAATCTTTAGTTTTATTAGATGTTGTTTCAATATGATTTTTTACAATAATTTTATCCAAAAAATATTCTAATACTGAATAATCAGCCGTACCCTCTTTAATTACTTTAATTAATCTATCCTTGGCATCATAAGAATAAGAACTTTTCAGTTTTTCATTTGCTATTAAAGCTGTTGAAGCTATAAGTTTCCCTTTATTATTATACGCATAACGATATTCCGTTATCATCATTCCTGGTATGTTAGGAATTACTTTAATTAAATATCCATTTTCATATTCATATTCTTCTTTACCATCCTTTCCAGAATCTACAGATTTTAATAATCCTTTGTTTAAATTTGGATCATTCTCTGTTGAATTATCAGAACTACAACTGCAAACAATAATTAAAATCAAACAATAAAATATTCTAATTTTTTTACTCATATAATAAAACTGATTTAACACAGAATAATTAACTTAAATATTACTCTTCAAACAACTCCATCAATTCCAGCGCACGTTTTATAGACTTCACATTTTCAAAAGTCAACAATAAACGTAATCCGTTTACGGTTTGTTTTTCTTTCATTTTGCAGAGCGTGCTTTGCTTTTGGACAAAGTTTAAAACTTTTCTGAATTTTGCAGACTGGTAATAATCAGATTGTTGGTCTGAAACGAAATATCCAATCATTTTACCTTGTTTCAAGACTAATTTCTCAATTCCGACTTTCGTTGCAATCCATTTAATTCTAATACTGTTTAGTAACGCAACAGCTGGTTTTGGCAATGGTCCGAAACGGTCTATTAGTTTTTTCTCAAATTCCTGTAAACCAGCTTCGTCTTTTATAGCGCCTAATTCGTTGTATAAAACCAAACGTTCCGAAACGTTATTGATATATTCATCTGGAAATAAAAGCTCAAAATCGGCATCAATCTGAATGTCTTTTACGTATTCTTTTGTATCGATGTCATTTTCTTCAGGATATAAATCTTTGAATTCGTTTTCCTTCAATTCTTCAATCGCTTCATTCATGATTTTTTGGTAAGTATCAAAACCAATTTCATTAATGAAACCACTTTGTTCACCACCTAATAAATCTCCTGCTCCACGAATTTCAAGATCTTTCATGGCAATATTGAAACCGCTTCCCAATTCACTGAATTGTTCCAATGCCTGAATACGTTTTCTCGCATCTTCAGTCATTGATGAATATGGCGGACAAATGAAATAACAGAACGCTTTTTTATTGCTACGCCCTACTCGTCCACGCATTTGATGCAAATCTGACAATCCGAAATTGTTGGCATTGTTGATGAAAATCGTGTTGGCATTTGGAACGTCCAATCCGCTTTCGATGATTGTGGTTGCGACCAAAACATCAAAATCTCCGTTCATGAAACCTAACATCAATTCTTCCAGTTTGGCTCCGTCCATTTGTCCGTGGCCAATTCCGACTCTTGCATTTGGAACCAAACGCTGAATCATTCCTGCCACTTCTTTTATATTTTCGATTCGGTTATTGATGAAGAAAACCTGTCCGTTTCTTTGAATTTCATACGAAATCGCATCACGAATTATCTCTTCATTAAAACCAACAACATTTGTTTCTATCGGATAACGATTTGGCGGAGGCGTTGTAATTACCGATAAATCTCGCGCTGCCATTAACGAAAATTGAAGCGTTCTCGGAATTGGCGTTGCCGTCAAAGTTAACGTATCAACATTTGCTGCGATGGTTTTCAATTTATCTTTTACGTTTACACCAAACTTTTGTTCCTCATCCACAATTAATAAACCAAGGTCTTTAAAAACTACATTTTTATTAACTAATTGATGTGTTCCAATTACGATATCGAGTTTTCCTTCAGCTAAATCTTTTAAGGTTTGCGTTTTTTGTTTTGCCGTTCTAAATCGGTTTAAGTAACCAATTGAAACCGGCATATCTTTTAAACGTTCTGAGAAAGTTCTATAATGCTGATAAGCCAAAATCGTTGTTGGAACCAAAACTGCCACTTGTTTGCTATTATCAACAGCTTTAAAAGCAGCACGAATCGCAACCTCAGTTTTTCCGAAACCAACATCACCACAAACCAAACGATCCATTGGACGATCGCTTTCCATATCGGCTTTTACTTCCGCCGTTGATTTCATTTGGTCTGGCGTATCTTCGTAAATAAACGAACTTTCTAATTCGTTTTGAAGATAACTGTCTGGCGCAAACTGAAAACCTTTTTCTAAACGGCGTTTTGCATACAACTGAATCAAATTGAAGGCAATATGTTTGACACGCGCTTTGGTTTTTTGTTTTAAAACCTTCCAAGCGTTCGATCCTAATTTGTAAATTTTCGGAGGTGTCCCGTCTTTTCCGTTGTATTTTGAGATTTTATGAAGCGAGTGAATGCTCACATACACAATATCATTATCGGCATAAACCAATTTTATGGCTTCCTGCGTTTTGCCTTCAACCTGAATTTTTTGCAAACCGCCAAACTTCCCGATTCCGTGATCTATGTGTGTTACATAATCTCCAACAGAAAGTGCGGTTAATTCTTTAAGTGTAATATTTTGTTTTTTCGAATAACCATTTTTGATATTGAATTTATGATAACGCTCAAAAATCTGGTGATCGGTATAAGCCGTTATCTGATTTTCCTCATCAATAAAACCTTGGTACAAAGGCAATACGATTGTATTATATTGCTTTCTGATGTTTTCTGAATTGGCTTCGTCTAAACTTTCAAAAATATCATGAAAACGTTTTGCCTGCGTATCATTCGAACAGAATAAATAATTTATGTATCCGTTAAAATGATTATCGCTCAGATTATTCAGCAATAAATCAAATTGTTTATTGAATGAAGGTTGAGGCTGAATATGAAATTCGAATTTCTTAGTTGTTTTATAAACTGGTCTTGAAGCCAATTCTACAATTGAAAAATCTAAAGATCTTTTTATAAATGACGCCTGATTTAAAAACAATTGTTCTGGCGTAGCATGTTTTATTTCTTTCGAAAGTTTCTCAAAAGCTTCTTCTGCTCTTGCAAATTGTTTGTCTAACTGACTAAACAATCCGTCTGTATTTTGAATAAAAAGAACCGTTTTTTCGGCAATATAATCTAAAAAGCTCTCTCGATTTTCCTGAAAAAGTTTGTTCTCTACATTCGGGATAATCGTGATTTTTTTGTGTGTTTCAACAGACAATTGCGTCTCGACATCAAAAGTTCGGATACTGTCTACTTCATTTCCAAAAAACTCAATTCTGTAAGGATGATCATTTGAAAAAGAAAAAACGTCTACAATTCCTCCACGAACTGAAAATTCGCCAGGTTCTGTAATGAAATCTACTCTTTTGAATTCGTATTCGAACAAAACTTCGTTGATAAAATCAATGGAAATTTTATCATTCAAAGCAACTTTCAGTGTGTTTTTATCGAGTTCTCTTCTCGTAACCACTTTCTCAAAAAGCGCTTCTGGATAGGTAACAATTACGGCTGTTTTTTTTCTTGAATTGATTCTATTTAAAACCTCAGCACGAAGCAAAACATTCGCATTATCGGTTTCATCAATCTGATACGGACGACGAAAAGATGCTGGATAAAACAAAACATCTTGCTCTCCAATCATTTGCTCCAAATCATTTAAATAATAAGCCGCTTCTTCTTTATTATCTAAAACAATTAAAAATGGAAGTTCCGTTTTTCTGAAAACAGATCGTATTATGAACGAAACTGCAGATCCCAACAAACCGCTAAGGTTCATTTTTATCTGATTCCCTTCCAGTAAACTTGTTGCAATCTGCTGCGCTTTCGGCAGATTATCGTAGGTTGTATATAAGGCGTTCTTACTCAATTCTTGGTTTATTTGGATCTAATGGTGGCGCAGAACTCGGAATTGCACGTGTTGTGTCTAACATTCTAAGGAAATCTGCTTCTCCTTCTTCTTTTGGTATTTTAGCTTTTTCAACAATTTTGTCCATTTGCCTTTCTAACGAAATCAGCTCTTTATTGATTTCTTGAATTAAAAAAACCACTTTATCATCTGGAATTTTACTTAAGTGAATAAATAAATCCAGCATTTTGATTTTGGTAATTAAAATAGAAATACGGCTTTTTATCTGTGGCTGATTAAATTGCGCTGGAATATTATCATTCAACGCCATTGCTTTTTTAGAAATCGCAGCCGACTTTTTCTGAAATGCGCCAATTGTTTTTCTTGGCTTCTCGCCAATCTCTTTCATAAATTCACGCCACTCTGTCCACGAGTTTAATTGTGATTCTGAAATTTCGTTAATTGGCTCGTCTAGAAAAGTCCATCCTTTATTTATATTATTAAAAATAGCTTCTTTCTTTTTTGCTTCTTTTGCGTTTTCTGCAAGTCGTTTTTCATTTTCATTTTGGCAAGAAAATAACACAGTTGTCAAAAGCAGAAAAAGAGATATTTTATATTTCATTTATTAAAATGTTAGGCTGCAAAGTTACGAAGTAAATTTACAATTATGAATTCTGTTTTTTGCTAAAGATTCTATAAATCAAGGTTATTTTTTTTGTTGCCAATCAAGCCAAATTCGACGTTTTTTTTCATTTTAATTCCATTAAAAATGACTTTTAATACCAAAAATAAAAAGGCACAAAGACACACCCCTTGTAAAAGCGAATAATCCAACAAAAAAACTTTTTATTTACTGAATTAATAATTTATGATTCTAAAAAGCAGATGTAATTGCGAAAACGTTATATTTGTCTCGCTAAAAATCCTGGAAAAAATGAATCCAAAAATATTGATCATTGGCGCTTGCGGTCAGATTGGAACAGAGCTGACTCAAAAATTGCGCAAAATATACGGAACAGAAAACGTAATCGCTTCTGATATCCGAAAATTAAATACTGATGTTGTAAATTCAGGACCTTTTGAAGTGGTCAATGCTTTAGATTTTAATCAGATCGAACATTTGGTTGAAGTGCATAAAATCACAGATGTTTATTTGATGGCTGCACTTTTATCTGCAACTGCCGAAAAAAATCCAGCTTTTGCTTGGGATTTGAATATGAATTCGCTTTTTCATGTTTTAAATTTAGCTAAAGCTAAAAAGATTCAGAAAATTTTCTGGCCTTCAAGCATTGCTGTTTTTGGACCAACAACTCCAAAAGAAAATACTCCGCAATATACTGTAATGGAACCTTCAACAGTTTACGGAATTAGTAAACAAGCAGGCGAAAGATGGTGCGAATATTATCATAACATTTATGGTGTTGATGTTCGCAGTATTCGTTATCCAGGCTTAATTAGCTGGTCGACTCCTCCAGGCGGCGGAACTACTGATTATGCTGTTGATATTTTCTATAAAGCTATTGCCGATAAAAAATACGAATGCTTCTTATCATCTGAAACCAAAATGCCAATGATGTATATGGATGATGCAATTGATGCAACAATCAATATCATGAAAGCACCAGCTGAAGAAATCAAAATTCATTCTTCGTACAATTTAGCTGCAATGAGTTTTACTCCAACTGAAATTGCTGCTGAAATCAAGAAACATATTCCTGATTTTGAGATTACCTACAATCCTGATTTCCGTCAGAAAATTGCAGACAGCTGGCCTGCAAGTATTGACGATTCTTCAGCAAGAGAAGATTGGGGATGGAATCATAAATTTGATTTGGAAACGATGACAAAAGATATGATTGAGCATTTGAGTTAAATTTCAATTATCATAAAAAACAAAAATCCCGCTTAGAAATTCTAAACGGGATTTTTTATATTCTTATTTGAAGATTATTTTACTTCAAAAACATTATTTGTCTGCTTCACATCAGCCATTAATCCGCTTGGATCGATAGTGATTTTTTTGATTGCGGTTTTGTTTTTATCAATTGTAAAAATATAGTTTTGCTGTGCCCAAGCCCAGTCTTCTAAAACTGTTCTTTTTTCGTTCGGGTTTGGATTTGGTTTAATAAAATTCATCATTCTCAACGGAATGTAGAATGTTTCAGATGTTCCGTCAGTATAATCTACTTTTAAATCGATTGGCATTGGCATTCTTCCAATTCTTTCTAAAGAAACTGTAGTTTTTCCTGCATTATCAGCAACATCTTTGATTCCGTAATCGATCGTATTTGTTGTTTCTGTCCAATCTGTAAGGTACCAATCTAACTCAGCTCCAGAAACTCTTTCTGCTGTTCTTTTAATATCATTTGGAGTTGGATGCTTGAATTTGAAATCGTTGAAATATCTTTTTAAAGTTGCGTCAACATTCTCTTTACCTATTACATATTCTAACTGAGAAAGGAAAATACTTCCTTTTACATAAGATGAAATGCTGTAAGGACGGTTTTCATCGTAACGATCTCCGTGTGTGCCTTGTGGCTGTTCTTTACCAGAATTTACTAAACTGTAATACGCTTTGTAATTTCCTGTGAAAGGATTTACCTCTTTTTTATCTCCTTTTAATTCATTCAAAGCACTGTCTTCGATATACGTTGTAAATCCTTCGTCCATCCACGGGTGTTTTGATTCGTTTGAAGCCAAAATATGCTGGAACCAAGAGTGTCCCAATTCGTGAGTTGCAGTTCCTAGAATTCCTTCAAGAGTTCCGTTACCTAACATTAAAGTACACATTGCGTACTCCATTCCGCCATCTCCACCTTGAATAAATGAATATTGTTTGTATGGATAAGCTCCAACTCTTTGGTTGTAATATTCCATTACTTTAACCATTAAAGGCTCTAGCTGTTTCCAGTTTGCAGTTGTTTTTTCGTTGTTTTTGTAAAAGAAATGTAAATCTACACCGTTTGGTCCTTTTACAATATCATGATTGTATTCTTTATCTGCGGCCCATGTAAAATCGTGAACATTTGGCGCGATAAAATGCCAAGTTAACGTTTTTGCTTTTTTAGGATAAGTAACCGTTACACCGGCATCTTCGTAACCGTGTCCAATTGAATTTTTGTCTTGCAAATATCCAGAACCTCCAATTGTGTAATCTTTATCGATTGTAATTTTTACATCGAAGTTCCCCCAAACTCCATGAAATTCTCTTGCAATGTATGGATCTGCATGCCATCCTTCGAAATCAAACTCGGCTAATTTTGGGTACCATTGTGACATTGAAAGTTCTACTCCTTCAGAATTATTTCTTCCAGAACGACGAATTTGTACTGGAACTTGTCCATCAAAATCTAATGTAAAAGTAGTTTTAGAATTTGGTAAAATTGGTTTAGCCAAAGTTACTTCCAAGATTGTTCCAGAAACTCTTGTTTGAGCAACAGCACCATCTTGTTTGAAGTTTGTAATTTTTAAATAACCAATTTCATTTGGTTTTAAAGTTTCTATGCGACTTTGTTTTACTTCTTTTCCATCAGCGCCTTTTACTTTATTTACCATTCTTCCGTCTGGATCTTTAATAAAATGAAGACGTGCATCCATTTCACTTCCTGGCTGAAAAGCATTTGGAAATAAATGATAGAATACTTTTTTTAAAGTGTCAGGAGAATTATTGGTGTAAACCAACTCTTGTTTTCCTTTGTACTGATAGTTTTTTACATCCATCGAAACTTCCATTTTATAGTCAGCGTGCTGCTGCCAATATGGTGCGCTTTGTGCAAACGCTGAGTTTAAACATAAGCTTAGGAAAGAAAGTAAAAGAATTTTTCGCATTTTTATTTGTAATAGAAAATGGAAGAGCTACCGCTCTTCCATTGGATTAATAGTGTTTTTATGTTTATTTTTTAGACATCTTCTCCGCCATTAATAAAGCATTGTAAGCATTTACCATTTTTGCAGTTTTCGATGATTCCTCAGAAGAAACTGCTGGTGGTCTTTCTCCAGGATTTTCACTAGTGCCTAAAACAACTTTTGAAGGAAGCGCTACTCCAGAATCCATTAAAATCTTTTTAACCTGAGCTGCTTTCAATTTTGGATAGTAAGAACGAATCAATGCTGCTACACCGGCTGCGTTTGGAGATGCCATTGAAGTTCCTTGTAAATATTTGTATTTATTGTTTGGAACTGTTGCATATATTTCTTCACCTGGAGCAAAAACGTCAACGTTTATTTTTCCAAAGTTTGAGAACGGTGCAATAACGTTTTCTCCATAAGATTTGTTAATTGCTCCAATTGTAATTACATTATCTGTAAACTCTTTTACATTGTCTTTAGAATCATTTGGATAGTTGATGTTCTTTGTTTCATCAATATTATAACCATCGTTACCAGCAGCGTGAACAATTAAAACATCTTTTTTTGCTGCATAAGCAAGGGCATCATACACCCATTGTTTTTGCGGAGAAAAGCTTTTTCCAAAACTTCCATTGATTACTTTTGCTCCATTATCTACTGCATAACGAATTGCCAAAGCGATATCTTTATCGTACTCATCTCCATCTGGAACTGCTCTTACGGTCAAAATTTCAACGTTTGTTGCTACTCCGTCTCCTCCTAAATTATTTCCTCTAATTTGAGCAATAATTCCGGCAACGTGAGTTCCGTGAAGTGCTTTTTCTTTATCTGGTCCAAAAACGATGTTATTCCCGTAATGATTGTCTTTAATATCGTTTGGATTATCGCCAACAATTTTTCTTCCGTCAAAATCTTTGTTCAAGTTATAATCTATTTGATCATATACTTGATCTTTATATTCTCCAAAATCAGCTTCTGGATCAAAAGTTGGTCCTGCATTTGTGAAAATTTGAGTCATAATCGCTTTACTTCTCAAAACATTTGGGTCTGCTGAAGTAATCGAACTTAAATCTTCAATTTTGTATGTAGTTTTATTAAGCTCTTTTTTAATTGTATTATGAACATCAAGTAAAAAATCTACTTGCTGTTTATCTTTTAAAGCTTCTTCATATTTCTCTGTATATTGCGCTAAAGCTTCTTTGTATTGGGCTGAACCATCATCTCCCTTTTTAACAACACGAGTCATTTCTAGATTTTCGTGAACCGCATTTCCAAGAAAATTCCATCCGTGAACGTCATCGATAAATCCGTTTTTATCGTCATCGATTCCATTTCCTGGAATTTCTTTAGGATTTGTCCAGATCATTCCCTGAAGATCTTCGTGCTCAATATCGACACCGGAATCTACAATTCCAACAATCACTTTCTGCCCTTTTTTACCTTGCAGTAACTCGGCGTAAGCTCTGTCAACACTCATTCCCGGAATAGAATCTTTTATCAAATCAAGGTGACTCCATCTTTTTAATTCATTTTCACTAACTGGAGCTTTTTTTACGACTGCCAGAGGAGCTTTTATAAACTCTTTAGGAGCCGAAGCCTGTGCTTGCATCGTAGCATTACAACCTGCTAAAACAAGGAATGCAAAAGCAGATAATTTAAGAGGTTTTATATGATTCATGTATCTATAAATATAAGTAAAGTTAAAAGATGGGTCTAAATTATGCTTTTTTGTTACAAAAAACTAACCGTTAACAATGTGTTATGAAATTTTAAATGAAATTATGCAAAATCAGAGCATTATCAAATGATTAAAAATCAAACAATTAAATATAATTTGTTTTCAAAAAATATACTTTGGATTTACTATTTATTTTATAAATGTAAAAAAAACAACAAATAATACAGTCTTTACGGCTTCACGTAAGGTTTCTCGGATTTAATTGGGTAGAATTGTGCAACCGAATTCTAAATTTTTTCTATGAAAACAAAACTACTCTTGTTGCTGTTTCTGGCAAATTTTTCTATTTACGCGCAAACCAATTTAGTTCCTAATCCTGGATTTGAAACTTGGGTCGCAGGCGTACCCGAAAATTGGACAATTGCAAATACTGTCAATTCCAGCTATAACTCTGCTGAAGGCGCAATTAGCGCTATGTTGTCTTACACAACTCAGTCTCCTAAAATTACAACTGAAATTGCACTAAAAGGAGGTGTCACTTATACCATTAAATTTAAGTATAGGTATCTTACAAACAATTTTGATGGAACTCATCCTATTTCGTTGAATATTTCAAAAAATGGCAGTTCTGCTTCCTTATCAAGCAGTACGTTTGCTACAAATAACTCTTGGACTGAAAAAGAAGCTTCTTTTACTCCAGATGTAGATCTTTCTTATGATTTATCAATATCGACTTTTAGTTTTGATGCTGCGTCCTTTAATGTTTTAATTGATGATGTTCAGGTATATGTTCAGGGAACAGAACAATATACCTCGATTCCTGATGAAAATTTTGAAAAAAAATTAATCGAACTAGGATTTGATTCTGATACACCTGATGGAAGGGTACAAACTGCAAAAATTGCAAAAGTTACCTATCTGAATATTAATAATAGTTCTATTTCTGATTTAACAGGAATTGAAGATTTCAAAGCTTTAGAATCTTTATTTGCTGGTAATAATAAATTAACTTCAATTAATGTTTCTAATAATCTTACGCTGAAAAATTTAGACATCTCATTTAATCAAATTTCAAGTCTAGACATCTCAAAAAATACGAATCTTGTATTCTTAAACTGTAATTACAATGCTTTGCCAACTATTGATGTTTCGGCCAATGTTAATTTAAAAGACATAAATGTTTATTCCAATAAATTAACAGCGATTGATATTTCAAAAAATATAGCTGTGGAACAATTTAGCTGTGGTTCTAATAAAATTGAAAGCCTAGATCTTTCCAATAATATTAATTTGCAAAATTTATCTTGTAACAATAACAGCTTAACAGCATTAAATATTTCGAAAAATACTGCCTTAACTAAATTAAGTATTGAAACCAATAAAATAGCATCATTGGATGTTGATCAAAACTTAGAATTATCGAAAGTAAGCGCATCATATAATAAATTAACGCAATTGAATGTTTCTAAAAACATAAAATTGACTGATCTGGAAGTTTTCGAAAATGAAATAACAAGTCTTGACGTTTCGAATAATGCACTTCTTACAAAATTAAATTGCCGTTATAATTATATCGAAGCTTTGGATTTATCTAAAAATACCGCATTAGTTTATTTTGACTGCAGCGCGAACAAAGCTTTAAAGACTTTAAATCTGCAGAACGGAAAAAACGATTTGCTCTCAAGTTCTTATTTAAATTTTAGATCAAATATAAATTTATACTGCATTCTTGTTGATGATGTTGATTATGCAAATACAAACTGGAAAAACAAAGATGCTTCAGTAGATTATACTTCAACTTGTACAACTCCAAAGTATACTTTAATTCCGGATGTTGAGTTCGAAAAAAATCTAATTAAAAATGCAATAGATTATGAATTAGATGGTAAAGTATTAACTCAAAAAATTGCAACTGTTGAATCTCTTAACCTTAGTTACGAACAGGTAACAGATCTTACAGGATTAGAAGATTTTACAGCCTTAAAAACATTTTATTGTTCAAAAGTGAATGTTCAAAATTTTGATTTTTCGCACAATACTCAATTAACCGGCTTATTTTTAGACAACAATAATTTAGATGCAATCGATGTTTCTAAACTGTCAAAACTTCAAACTTTATCAGTAGCGAACAATAATTTAACAACTATTGATATTTCTAATAATCCTTCACTTTCAAGTCTTACTATAAAAGAAAATAAACTTAAGGATTTAAATGTTTCTAATAACGCTGAGTTAACGTATTTAGATTGCACTTCTAATCGTTTAAGCACTCTAGATGTTTCTAATAATCAAAAATTAGCAACTCTATATGTTAGCAGCAATGCGTTAACTGAAATTGATTTAAGTAAAAATATTGCTTTAAAAGAATTTGCAGCAAGTGCAAATAAATTAACAAACCTGAATGTTACTAAAAATACCAATTTAACTAAGATCGGCATTTATTTAAATCAAATATCAAACCTGAACCTTTCTAAAAATACTGCTTTAACATCTTTAGATTGTGCCTACAATGCATTAACTGCTCTTGATATTTCTAACAACAAACTGCTACAATCATTAAACGGAAATACTAATCAAATTACAAGTTTAGATATTTCTCAAAACCCTGATTTAACTTATATAAGCGTTGGAGCCAATAAATTTAAAACGGTTAATTTAAAAAATGGGAATAATGTTAAAATTACCTATTTAAATCTTTACAACAATCCAAACTTAAGTTGTATTCAGGTTGATGATGTTGAATATGCAACTGCAAATTGGAGCTCTGAAAAAGATGCTTCGGCTAGTTTCAACTCTGATTGTGCTTTCTATACTTCAATTCCTGACACTGCCTTTGAGCAGAAATTAATTGATCTTGGTTTAGATACTGACGGAAAAAACGGCAAAGTACTTACGGCAAACATTTCTAGCTTACAGTCATTAGATGTTTCTGATAGCCAAATTAATGATTTGACAGGAATACAGGATTTCATTAGCTTGGAATCTCTTAATGCTGATAAAAATAATTTAACTCGTGTTGATCTTTCAAAAAACCAAAATTTAGTACGTTTAAATATTGCTCAAAATCAATTAACAAATCTAAATTTGATTAATAATGTTTTACTCCAAGGGATTTATTGCAATAACAATGTACTTAAAACACTTGATTTATCTAAAAACTCAAATTTAACTGAAATTTACTGTCCTGATAACAAGCTGGTTTCTCTGAATCTAAAAAATGGAAACAATGCTTCTGCTGTTGAGCCAAACATCAAAAATTTTACTAATAATCCTGATTTAACCTGTATTCAAGTTGACGATGCAGATTATTCCAACACAAACTGGAAAAATTTTAAAGATGCTACAGCAAATTACAATTCAAACTGTGATTATTTTACCGCTATTCCTGACTCAAAATTCGAAGCCAAGCTAATTGCTTTAGGAATTGATAAAGATGGTGAAAATGGAAAAGTAGCCACTTCGAGCATCATGTATGTAACAGAATTAGATTTATCTTCAAGTTCAATTACAAACTTAGATGGTATCCAAGATTTTATTTCTTTAAACAAATTAAATGCTAAATCAAACCAGTTAACCACATTAGACTTGAGCAAAAACACTGCTCTTACCACACTAAATGTAGATTTCAATACTTTAACAACTTTAAACGTGAGCAGTAATCAATATCTAACGAATTTATCTGTTTATTACAATAAAATTTCGACTTTAGATATTTCTAACAATACGGCTTTAACTTCTTTAGATTTAAGCTACAATCAACTTAACAGTTTAGACGTTTCAAAGCTTAAAGGACTAACTTATCTAAGAGTCAACAATAATCAGTTAGTAAATCTAAACTTAAAGAATGGTAAAAATGAGTTATTAACAAATAGTAATTTTTCTTGTTTAGGAAATTCAAACCTAACTTGTATTCTTGTCGATGACGTTGATTACGCCAACACAAACTGGTCAAATAAAAAAGATGCTATTGCAACTTATAATACGGAATGTACTGGAGAATTGGTTTTACCAGTAGATAACTTTACTGTTGAAACTAAAGGAGAATCTTGTCTTGGAGAAAACAATGGAGAGATCAACATTGCCGGAAAAGCTTCATTTGGATACTCTGCAACAATAAATGACAAGTCGTATACTTTTACAAACAACGCTTTACAAGTTACGAGTTTAACTCCAGGCATTTACAGCATCAAAATCACTATTCCTGATATGATCTTTGAGCAAAACTTTAATGTAACTATTGCAAAAGGAGCAACTATTACTGGAAAATCTAATGTAACTTCTAAAAAAGTAGATGTTGAAATCACAGAAGGAACTGCTCCTTTTACTGTCTTTATTGATGGTACAGAGCAATTTCAAACTACTGACACAAACTTTAGTGTTGATGTGAACAAAGCAGGATTAATTGAAGTTACAACTGCAAAAGCTTGCGAAGGCGTATTTGCTAAAAAAGTTACTTCTGCCGAATTAGGAACAATACCTTTAGCTTATCCAAATCCAACTTATGGAATTATAGAAATTGAAATTCCGGGTGCTAAAACTGAAACTGCGATAGAATTATACAACTTCGGAGGTCAGCTGGTTTCTAAAAGAACATACAACACTGAAAGCGGAAGGGCTCTTTTAAATCTTGAAAATTTACCTGCAGGTATTTATGCTGCAAAGATTTACTTGGAAACTCCTGAATACATTAAAATCATAAAAAAATAAAAAATGAAGAATTCTATATATTTATCAATTGTTTGTTTACTATTTGCTGCCTGTGGCGGAGGTGGCGGAGACGATCCAGAAGTTACTCCGCCTGCTGCTAATACTGCACCTACAGTTCCTGTATTAGCTGCACCAGCTGACAATAAACTATGTTTAGACAACAATGTTTCTTTTCAATGGAATGCCTCTACAGATGCGCAGAAAGATGTTATTGTCTATCAGATTCAAATTGCAAAAGACAACGGATTTGCGCAAATTGTAAGCACACTTGAAAATTCATCGCTTTCAACAAGCAGTTTAGCTTTAGATAAAAACACAGCATATTATTGGAGAGTAAAAGCTACGGATAGTAAAGGTTTATCAAGCGCTTATTCTTCAACTTTCAAATTTTACACTGCTGGAACTGCGGTCGTAAATCATTTGCCATTTGCTCCGACTTTAACTGAGCCTGCAATAAATAGTAGATTAACGACTACTTCTGCAACTTTAGGCTGGATAGGATCTGATGTTGATACTGCAGATCAGTTAACGTATGATGTTTTCCTTGATATTGTAAATCCGCCAGTCAAAAAAGTTGGTGACAATATTAAGCCAAATACATTAAATGTAACTTTAGAATCGACTAAACAATACTACTGGAGAGTTGTTGTAAAAGACAATCAAGGCGGTGAAACTGTTGGTCAAATCTGGAAGTTTCAAACCAATTAAAAATTAGAAATAGTTAAAAATCCCATTTTCATTCAGTTGAAAATGGGATTTT
Source organism: Flavobacterium sp. SH_e (assembly GCF_025717045.1). GTDB lineage: Bacteria > Bacteroidota > Bacteroidia > Flavobacteriales > Flavobacteriaceae > Flavobacterium. Next base: position 424,257 of record NZ_JAOVZN010000006.1, on the reverse strand, counting down.
TTTATTTGAATATTTCTAATTGTCATTCTTTTATCTTTTTTAAAATTTCTTTTGCGTTACGTCTTTCCGTAAAAAATAATAAAATGGATATTGTATCATTGCAAATCCAAAAACTGCATTTAGCCTATGAAAACAAAATTACTCTTACTGCTATTATTAGCTAATTTTTCTATTTACGCCCAATATACCAATATTCCTGACCTCAATTTTGAAAAGGAATTAATTAGACTTGGTGTTGATTCTGGAACTCCAGATGGTAAAATACTTACTTCTAAAGCTTCAGCATTAAAAGAATTATATCTTGGCGCTGCATCTATAGCTTCTCTCGAAGGAATTCAAGATTTTACCTCTTTGGTTTCTTTACAATGTGATGGTAATGATTTAACAACTTTAGATGTATCTCATAATAAGGCTTTAACATATCTATCTACTGGAGAAAATAAACTAACCAGTTTAGATGTATCGCAAAATATTGCTTTAGAAGATTTATATTTTTATAAAAACCAAATATCAGATATAGACTTGTCTAGGAATGTTAATCTAAAGATGCTGAATTTTACCCAAAACTTAATGTCAAAATTGGATCTTAATTACAATAAGTCTCTAACACAATTGTTCTGCGACAATAATTTATTACCACACTTAGACCTTTCGCAAAATACGATGTTGACAGATTTAATATGCGGATATAATCAATTAACAACTTTAGATGTTACTAATAACCCTTTATTAAATGGTTTATATTGCAATAATAATCTAATTACAAGTCTTGATCTTTCTCAAAATCCAGATTTGATAAGAATAGAATGTGCAAACAATCTTTTAACCAGTTTGAATATTTCAAAAAACCCTGTAACTATTATAAATTGTGAAAACAACAAATTAACTACTCTTGACATTTCGCAAAACCCATTGATAACAACTATAAATTGTGGTTCAAACGAATTAACGGGCCTAAACTTAAAAAATGGTGCAAATAATATTCTACAAACTCAAACTTTAAATTTCAAAAACAATCCAAATTTGACTTGTATTCAAGTTGATAATGTGACTTATTCAAATGCAAATTGGGCTAGTAAAATAGATGCAACTGCAAATTTTAATAATGAATGTGCTAATTTATACACCTTAATACCTGACGCTAATTTTGAGCAAAAACTAATTAATTTAGGGATTGACACTGATGGATTAAATGGAAAAGTTCTTACTTCTAATATTAGCACTGTAAAGTTCTTAGACCTTACCAAAAGTAATATTTCAGATTTAACAGGAATACAAGATTTTGTATCATTAACTGATTTGTATTGTGGTCAAAATTCATTAACAACATTAAATATAAGTAAAAATACCGCTCTAACTACTCTAGATTGTAATAACAATAAAATAACCTCTTTAGACGTAAGTAATAATATTGCTTTGCTTAATTTGAGCTGCTATTCGAATCAATTAACATCTTTAGATGTTAAAGCAAATACAGCACTAACAAAATTAGATTCGGGTTCAAACCAATATACTTCTTTAGATGTAAGCTCAAATACTGCTTTAACATTTTTAGGCTGTAATACAAGTCAATTAACTACTTTAGATGTAAGTAATAATACAGCTTTAAAGCTGCTGGATTGCCGCGAAAATAAATTAACCTCATTGGATGTTTCTAAAATCACTACTCTAACAGAACTATATTGTCAATCTAATCAATTAACAATTTTGGATGTAAGCAAAAATAAAGTTTTAGAATATGTAAACTGTTCAAAAAACCAACTAACCACTTTAGATCTTAGCGTAAATACTTCCATGGTTGGTTTATATGCTATTTCTAATCAATTAACGAGTCTAAATTTGAAGAATGGAAATAATAAAAATTTCCTTCTAAACAATTATACAAAATTTACTAACAATCCAAATTTGACTTGTATTCAAGTTGATGACGCTGTTTATTCAAACGCAAATTGGGCTACTCTTAAAGATGCAAATGCAACTTATAATACCACATGTGAGGCAACAACTGTGGTGCTTTCAGATACTAATTTCGAACAAAAATTAATTGATTTAGGAATTGATACTGATGGTTTAAACGGAAAAATAACAGTTGAAAACGTAAGTTCTGTTACAAGTCTGGATCTTTCAAACAGCAACATCAAAGATTTAACTGGAATCGAATATTTTACTTCATTGACAACCTTAGACGTAAGTAATAACCAACTTACTTCTCTTGATGTTAGTAACAATTTACTTCTTGAAACACTAGATGCTTCTTCAAATCAGCTTACAACATTAGATTTATCTAAAAATACTAAGCTTACAATTGTATATGTGGTTCATAATCCTTTGGTTTCTCTAAATCTTAGAAACGGAAACAATGCTAACTTTATTCTGCCATCAAATACTGGTAAAAAATCAGCTTCTGGATACACTTCTTTCTTAGGACTTACAGCTCTTAGCTGCATCCAAGTTGATGATGAAAATTATTCAAATGCAAATTGGTCAAACATAAAAGAATCGACTACTGTTTATGCTAATACTTGTAAAAATCTAGGTGTTGATGAATCTACTCGTACTCAAGCTGTGATTTATCCAAATCCGACTAAAGGTGAGTTAAACATTAAAAACCAAAACTTAGAAAAAGCAAACGTTTATAATACGCTTGGCCAGCTTGTAAAATCATTTACTCTAAATTCTAGCAATACAGATAATAGCATCAATTTATCTGGACTACCAAAAGGAGTTTATTATATATACTTAATTAGCGGAGATGCTGCTTCAGCGAAAAAAGTGATAGTAGAATAGATTTCAATGCTTAAAATAAAAAATCCCATTTTCAGTAATATTGAAAATGGGATTTTTTATGTTTAATTTATTCGTTTAAAGAATCTCTTCGCAAGTAAAAATTTTTTTTAATCGAACGCCTTTTTCTGTATGTTCAACCGTTATAATTTGATTATGTGCATCATGCTCCAAAAACAAATAATGATTATGATCTGCTGCTGCGTTTAAAAACTTAGATTTTTCAGGCATTGTCAGCAAAGGTCTTGTATCGTATCCCATTACATACGGAAGCGGAATATGTCCGGCTGTAGCCAATAAATCGGCACAAAAAACAATCATTTTGTCATTATATTTAATGTACGGAATCATTTGTTTTTCGGTATGACCGTCAACGTAATAAATTTCAAAACCTAATTCTTTTGAAAAACCAAAATCAGATTCAGGTCTTTCAATAAAGTTCAATTGTCCGCTTTCTTGCATTGGAAGAATATTTTCAGACAAGAAAGAAGCTTTTTCTCTTGCGTTTGGTTTTGTAGCCCATTCCCAATGATTTTCATTCGTCCAAAATTTTGCATTTTTAAACGCTGGTTCATAACCTGTTTTATCAGAATTCCATTGAACGCTTCCCCCACAATGATCAAAATGAAGATGCGTCATAAAAACATCTGTAATATCATCTCGGTTAAAACCATATTTTGCTAAAGATTTATCTAAAGAATGCGATCCCCAAAGCGAATAATATCCAAAAAATTTTTCTGATTGTTTATCGCCCATTCCGGTATCAATTAATATAAGGCGATTTCCGTCTTCGATCAATAAACAGCGAGCTGCAATGTCAATTAAATTATTGGCATCGGCAGGATTGGTTTTATTCCAAATAGTTTTAGGAACAACGCCAAACATCGCGCCGCCATCCAACTTAAAATTTCCAGATTCTATAGGGTAAAGTTTCATGAGAATGATTTTCTAAAAGAACAAAGCTAGAAAATTCAAACTCCTTTTGCTAGGATTTAATGCTAAAAACTTCGATTATTCTAATGTAACCGAAGTACTTCCCATGATTTCTTGCCTATCAAAATAGTTCACAAAATAAGTTCCTTTCTTAAACTGATCTGCATTTAAAATACCATAAGCGTTTACAGACTTTCCTTGAAAATCTGTACTAACAATAAAGCTATAAACCAGCGCTTTGTCGTTTCCAAACTCAATTAGTTTATTATCACCTAAAACCGTGTTTTTTTGATCTAATACCTGAATGTAATAAACTCTTTTTCCTGTTTTTGCAACAGCATTTCCATTAACAGTAAAACTAATTTTAAGCTTTTTAGTATTCTTCGCCTTAGTCGTTTCTAATTCTGTTCCAGAACTTTTTTCGCGAAGTGCTACTGCTTTAAAATTGCTCAAATAAAGTTTTGAAGCATCTTTAAGAGTAGATTCCAATTTCTTTTGCTTTAAAAGCAAAGTATCATTTTCTGCTTTTTGCTGATACATGACAACATTCTGACTTTCAATCTCAGTCAATAAATTTTTATTCTGAGATTTCAACTTTTTAATTTCCTGGACTCTGCTTTCCAAAGCAGAATTCAAATCTGATAGCTGATTTCGATAAATTTTAATTTGTTCAGCCGATGGATTATTAGAAACTTTAATAATTGCCATTAGATTTTCGACATTCTTACGCTCTAATTCTAATTCTTTTGACAAAGCTGTTTTTTCTAAAATAGCCTCATCATAAGCTGTTTTTAATGTATTTAAAGAATCTAAAATATTCTTTTGTTCACTTGCTTCCTTACTCTCAGACGAGATTATATTTACAATATTATCTTCTTTAGCTTTAGCTTCATTTTCATTATTATCAGTCTCATTACTAAAAACGAGAACCGCAGCGCCCGCTCCTAAAACAAAAATTATTGCAAATAAGGGTTTAAACCACTTAATTTCATTTTGTTTTTTCATAATTACTCACAATTTCCTGCAAAAATATTGAATAAAAAATGACTATAATCAGTATAAATACTTGTTTTTTAACATTTAGGAGCGATCTTTGCTGCTTAATTTTAAAAAAAAAGTTTTTTGAAATTGTCGAAACTGTTTTTAAGATCGATTTTACCAAAATAAGTAATATCTATTTTCTCATTTGTTATAATAATGTGAACCGTTATGGAAAAAGGTTTTTAAGTCGTATCTTTGCAGACAATTTCTATTTAACATTGAAAATTAGCGTTTTAAATCTGTACTAAATTCATTACAGATCAAAAATGTTCATTAAAAACAAACATCTAAGAACAATGATAAAAGTTTCTGATACTGCCAAAAAGAAAATCATCGATTTGATGACTGATGATGGTTTTGACGCCGCACACGACTACGTAAGAGTAGGTGTAAAGAGCGGTGGATGCTCTGGTTTGTCTTACGATTTAAAATTTGACAAAACCAAAGGAGAAGACGACAAAATATTCGTTGACAACGACATACAAATTGCTGTTGAAAAAAAATCATTCCTTTATTTAGCTGGAACTATTTTAGAATTTTCTGGCGGATTAAACGGAAAAGGTTTCGTTTTCAATAATCCGAATGCAAGCAGAACTTGCGGATGCGGAGAATCATTTTCTTTATAGTTAAAAGCCGAAAGCCATAAAATCTTCAAAGACTTTAACTGGCTTTCAAACTTTGGACTTTAAAAACTTTAAGACAACATTAAAAAATATAATGAGCAAATACACAGAAGACGATTTAAAAATCGAACTGGAAACTAAAGAATATGAGTACGGATTTTATACCAATATAGAATCTGAGACTTTCCCTATTGGCTTAAACGAAGAAATTGTAAGAGCTATTTCGCTTAAAAAAGAAGAACCTGAATGGATGACCGAATGGCGCATCGAGGCTTTCCGTGCCTGGAAAGAAATGATTGAGCCAGAATGGGCAAACGTAAGTTACGAGAAACCAGATTTTCAGGCTATTTCATACTATTCAGCTCCAAAACAAGTAGATCCTAATAAAACTTTGGATGATGTTGATCCGGAATTATTAGAAATGTACAAAAAACTTGGAATTTCTCTTGACGAACAGAAAAAAATGAACAATATCGCTATGGATATTGTAGTCGATTCTGTTTCTGTTGCTACGACTTTCAAGAAAACTTTAGCAGAAAAAGGAATTATTTTCTGTCCAATTTCTGAAGCTATAAAAGAACATCCAGAATTAGTAAAAAAATATTTAGGTACTGTTGTTCCTCAGAAAGATAACTTTTATGCTGCGTTAAACTCAGCAGTTTTCTCTGACGGAAGTTTCTGTTATATTCCAAAAGGCGTTAAATGCCCAATGGAACTTTCAACGTATTTCAGAATCAATCAAGCAGGAACTGGGCAATTCGAAAGAACTCTAGTTATTGCTGACGAAGGAAGCTACGTTTCTTACCTTGAAGGATGTACAGCGCCAAGCCGTGACGAAAATCAATTGCACGCTGCTGTAGTTGAATTGATCGCTTTGGATGATGCTGAAATTAAATATTCAACCGTTCAAAACTGGTTCCCTGGAAATAAAGAAGGAAAAGGTGGAGTTTACAACTTTGTAACTAAAAGAGGTTTATGCGAAACAAACGCTAAAATTTCTTGGACACAAGTTGAAACAGGTTCTGCTGTAACTTGGAAATATCCTTCTTGTGTGTTAAAAGGAGATAATTCGGTAGGAGAATTTTATTCAATTGCTGTAACAAATAATTTCCAACAAGCTGATACTGGAACAAAAATGATCCATTTAGGAAAAAACACTAAATCGACTATTATCTCTAAAGGTATTTCGGCTGGAAAATCACAAAACAGCTATCGTGGTTTAGTGCAGATTTCTCCAAGAGCAGAAAATGCAAGAAACTTTTCTCAATGTGACTCGTTATTAATGGGTAACAATTGTGGTGCGCATACTTTCCCATATATCGAAAGTAAAAATCCATCTGCAAAAATTGAGCACGAAGCAACTACAAGTAAAATTGGAGAAGATCAAGTTTTCTATTGCAACCAAAGAGGTATTCCGACTGAAAAAGCCATTGCCTTAATTGTAAACGGTTTCAGTAAAGATGTCTTGAATAAACTTCCAATGGAATTTGCTGTTGAAGCTCAAAAATTATTAGAGATTTCTTTAGAAGGATCTGTAGGTTAAAAAAGTTTCAAGTTTTAGGTTTCAAGTTTTTGATCCGAAACTTACTTTTGCAATCATTAAAAAAGAATTTTATATCATATTAAAATAAAAGATTTTTCAAAGTTTCGCTTTTCAGCACAACTGAGAACTTGAAACTTGAAACTTTAAACAAAAAAAAAGATGTTATCAATAAAAAACCTTCACGCCGCGATTGGTGATAAAGAAATCCTTAAGGGAATTAATATAGAAGTTAAAGCTGGAGAAGTTCACGCTATTATGGGACCTAACGGTTCTGGAAAAAGTACACTTTCTGCTGTTATTGCAGGAAACGAAAATTATGAGGTTACAGACGGAGAAGTTATTCTTGACGGAGAAGATCTTGCTGATTTAGCTCCTGAAGAAAGAGCGCATAAAGGTGTTTTCCTTTCTTTTCAATATCCTGTAGAAATTCCTGGAGTTAGCGTAACTAACTTTATGAAAACAGCGATCAACGAAACTCGTAAAGCAAACGGACAAGAAGAAATGCCAGCTAACGAAATGTTGAAAGTAATTCGTGAGAAATCTGAATTATTAGAAATCGATCGTAAATTTCTTTCTCGTTCTCTTAACGAAGGTTTTTCTGGAGGAGAGAAAAAAAGAAACGAAATTTTCCAAATGGCAATGTTAGAGCCAAAATTAGCTATCCTTGACGAAACCGATTCTGGTCTTGATATCGATGCTTTAAGAATCGTTGCAAATGGTGTAAACAAATTAAAAAGCGAGAAAAACGCTATTATCGTAATTACACACTACCAACGTTTGTTAGATTATATCGTTCCTGATTTCGTTCATGTTCTTTACAACGGAAGAATCGTAAAATCTGGTGGAAAAGAATTAGCTTACGAATTAGAAGAAAAAGGATACGACTGGATCAAAGCAGAAAACTAGTTTACAGTTACAGTTTACAGTTTGCAAAAACTCATAACTCATAACTCATAACTTACAACTAAAGAAATGGATTTAAAAGAAAAATTAGTATCGTCTTTTATGGCTTTTGAAGAGCGTGTCGATGTACATTCAGATTTACATGACATACGCACAAATGCTTTAAAAAACTTCGAAAATAAAGGTTTCCCAACCAAAAAAGAAGAAGCTTGGAAATATACATCGCTAAATGCCATCTTAAAAAATGACTTTACGGTTTTTCCAAAGCAGGAAAATGCAATCGAATTCAATCAGGTAAAAAAATACTTTTTACACGAAATTGATACGTACAAATTAGTATTTATCGATGGCGTTTTCAGTTCGCATTTGTCTTCTACAACGCATGACGGAATCGATGTTTGCTTGATGTCATCTGCATTGACCAAACCAAAATATAAAATGGTTATTGATACATACTTTAATCAGATTGCAAGTAAAGATGACAGCTTGACTTCATTGAATACTGCTTTTGCAATTGAAGGTGCTTTTATCAATATTCCGAAGAAAAAAGTAGCTGATAAACCAATTGAGATTATGTATTTCTCAACTGGAAATGAGTCTGCTTTAATGGTTCAGCCAAGAAATTTGGTTATTGTAGGCGAAAACTCACATGTTCAGATTATCGAGCGTCACCAAAGTTTGAATGAAAATCCGGTTTTAACAAACTCTGTTACAGAGATTTTTGCTCAAAAACGTGCGATTGTTGATTATTACAAAATTCAGAACGATAATAGTGAAGCCAATTTAATTGACAACACTTATGTTTCTCAACAACAAGAAAGTCATGCTTACGTTCATACTTTCTCATTTGGTGGAAATTTAACTCGTAACAACTTGAACTTTTATCACTTTGGAGAAAGATTGACAAGTACGCTTAACGGAATTTCTATTTTGAATGATAAACAACACGTTGACCATTATACTTTGGTAAACCACGCACAGCCAAACTGCGAGAGTTTCCAAGATTATAAAGGAATTTTCTCTGATCGTTCAACAGGAGTTTTCAACGGAAAAGTTTTGGTAGAAAAAGAAGCTCAAAAAACAAATGCTTTCCAAAAAAGCAACAATATTTTATTGAGCGACAAAGCTACAATCAATGCAAAACCGCAATTGGAAATTTTTGCAGATGACGTAAAATGTTCTCATGGATGTACTGTTGGACAGCTTGATGAAACAGCAATGTTCTACATGCAGTCACGCGGAATCCCGAAAAAAGAAGCTAAAGCTTTATTAATGTACGCATTCTCAAATGCCGTTATCGAAAGCATCAAAATACCAGAATTAAAACAAAGAATTACTAAAATCATTGCTATGAAATTAGGCGTGAATTTAGGATTTGATTTGTAATTATTCTTAACCGCAAAGAGCGCTAAGGTTTACGCAAGGTTCGCAAAGTTTTTTATTAAGCTTTGCGAACTTTGCGCTTTTATACCTTGCGTTCTTTGCGGTTAAATATTATTCCCTAATTTTTATTACTGACAATATAATCCCTAAGAAAAACAATCCCAATCCAAGTAATAAACAAATTGTATTAAATGGATGACCAATACTAGTAGACCATGCAAATGCATTTAAAACAAAACCGATTATTAATAGAACAATTGGATGTAATAATTTCTTCATAAGTACTCATTATATTTTAAAAAATCTCTGCACTTCCAACTAAATTAGGACCTTCATGAATCCACCAAACTTGTCCTTTATTAAGATATTTTTCAATTGGTTGATTAACTAAAAATCTAACGGTAACTATTTTTTCTTCTCCTGGTTCAATAGTCGATTGATTTTCAAAAATAATATCACCCATAAAAGTTTGATTTATTTTCCCATCATTTGTATACTCAAAAACATGATTAGGTCTGTAACCGCTAGCGATTCCGGTTTGCCTTCCTCCTTCTATCGTATCTTTTAATCTAATTTTAGCTTTAATGTATAATAATTCATTTGAATTTTCATACTGAAAATCTTTATAACTCATCAACGTATATTTGTCATAAGCCATGACATCAAATATTTTGGAATTTCCAGTACTTAACCAACGTTTATAAATGAGAACTCCATTCATATATAAATAAAGCTCATCATTTTCTATTCTTTTTAAAATTGCCATTTATTATTTCTTCACACTCTCAATAATTCCCTTCAAAAACCCATTAAAATCAAATCCTGGTTCTTCTTCTCTCACTCCCATTCTCACTATTACCATATCTTTTGATGGAATAATCGCCACCATTTGACCTTGATATCCACTGCAATAAAACATATCTCTTGGAACATCAGAGAATTTACCTCCAGCATTTAGCCAGAATTGTGCGCCATATTTACCTTCCGAAGTATTCGTTGGAGTTGCAGTATATTTTACCCAACTTTCATCAAGGATTTGCTCTCCGTTCCAATTTCCTTTTCTGAGGTATAATAATCCGAATTTTGACCAATCTCTTGGCGTTGCCCATCCGTAAGATGAACCTACGAAAGTTCCAGACATATCTTGTTCAACAATCATGGAGTTCATTCCGATTTTGTCGATTACGGCACTGTACCAAAAATCTAGATATTCTTGCTGTGTTTTAAAATGTCTTCTTAAAATCAGTGACAATAAATTGGTTGTTCCTGAAGAATAATTCCAATGAGTATTTGGTTTGAACTGAGCCGGTTTTTCCAATTGCACTTTTCCCATATCTTCGGCTTGAAAAAGCATTTTTGTTGCATCGCAAATCGTACTGTAATTTTCTTCCCATTCTAAACCAGAATTCATGTGAAGCAAATCGTTGAGCGTAATGTTTTTTCGTTCATCATTTTGCCATTCTGCAACTGGTGCAGGTTTATAAATATCAATTTTTCCTTGTTTAGCCAAAACTCCAAAAGCCGAACTTGTTATACTTTTGGTCATCGACCAACCCAAAATTTTACTGTCTTTATTGAAACCTGTATCGTATTTTTCGGCGATTAAATGATCTTTGTATAAAACCACAACTGCACGAGTTCTTTTAATTCTTCCTCCCGTTTTATCAAACGCATTATCAACCGCTTTTTTCAATTTGGAATAATCAATATTCGCAAAAACAGAATCTTTTGGTTCATTATTTCCGTATGGAAAAGGAAGATTATTTTCTAATTTTGTTCTTTTTGGAAGCAGATATGGTTTTGTAATATCAAAATCATCGTTAATCAAAGTTGCCCCAAGACCTTCTCGATAAATGGCTTTTCTTTCTTTCAATCCGTAAACAGAAGAAATAGCAAATTTTCCAGCATCATCGATTGAGTTTTTAGCCAAATCAACCAAATTGATATCATTGTCGGTTTTCTGAATTAAATCCAACGAACGATTGTCAATAAAATGCCCTGACGCAACACTTTTGGCCGAGAAACCAGAAATCAAATCAAGCTTCGGATAGGTCGTAAATCCGAAATACAAAAAGGCAAGAACCACTACAAGCAAAAGTACTTTGAGAAATTTTTTCATGATGAGTTAGATATTTTTAATGCAATATAAATAATTTATGTTCACGATTTTAGAACTCAAATTATAAATCCAATTCGGATAATGCAGAAAACCGAAAGTATTTTTACGGAATCAGCATTTACAACATCCGACAATCGTATCATAAAAGGAAATTATAGAATTCCTGTATAAACAAATTTAGTTTTAGTACTTTTGTAAATAGATTTTTTCTAAATAAGACATGCTAGATATTCAAAAAATAAGAGCTGATTTCCCGATACTTTCGCAAACTGTAAACGGAAAGCCATTAGTATATTTCGACAACGGAGCTACTTCGCAAAAACCACAAGTTGTAATTGATGCTGAAGTAAAATATTATAACGAAATCAATGCCAACATTCACCGTGGCGTTCACACTTTGAGCCAGTTAGCAACTGACGCTTATGAGGTTGCTCGCGGAAAAGTAAAAGATCACATCAACGCAAAACATGCCTATGAAGTGCTTTTTACTTCAGGAACAACTCATGGTATTAATTTAGTTGCAAACGGATTTGCTTCTATTTTAAAACCTGGCGATGAAGTTGTGGTTTCTTCATTAGAACATCATAGTAACATTGTGCCTTGGCAAATGTTATGCGAAAAAACAGGGGCTGTTTTAAAAGTTATTCCAATCGATGACAATGGAGAATTAATCATTGAGGAATTTGATAAATTACTATCGGATAAAACGAAAATCGTCACTGTAAATCATATTTCAAATGCATTGGGTGTAATCAATCCAATCAAATATATTATTGATAAAGCACATGCTGTAGGTTCTGCAGTTTTAATTGATGGCGCGCAGGCTGTTCCGCATTTAAAACCAGATGTTCAGGAATTAGATTGTGATTTTTATGCTTTTTCAGGACATAAAATGTGTGGTCCAACAGGAACTGGAATTCTTTATGGAAAAGAAGAATGGCTGAACAAACTTCCTCCTTATCAAGGTGGTGGCGAAATGATCAAAGAAGTGACTTTCGAAAAAACAACTTACGCTGATCTTCCTCATAAATTTGAGGCAGGAACCCCAAATATCGCTGGCGGAATTGTTTTAGGGACTGCAATTGATTATTTAAACGAGATCGGTTTTGATAAAATTCATGAATATGAAAATGAATTGTTGGAGCACGCAACAAAACGTCTTAACGAAATTGAAGGCATTAGAATTTACGGAAACACAAAAAACAAAGCTTCTGTAGTTTCGTTTAATATTGATGGAATTCACCCGTATGATGTTGGTTCTATTATAGATAAACTTGGAATTGCTGTTAGAACCGGACATCATTGCGCACAGCCAATTATGAATTTCTTCTGTATTCCAGGAACGATTCGCGCTTCGTTTTCTTTCTATAATACTAAAGAAGAAATCGATCAAATGGTTGATGCTGTTAAGAAAGCACAAACTATGTTAAGCTAAAAAACAAATTATATGCGAATAGTATCATTATTGCTCCTGACACTTTTTATTGCTACGGGATGCTGCAGTCAAAAAAAAGCAGACATGAAATCGACTCAAATTGAATATTCTGCAATGTCGAGAGGCTATTACAAAAGTATTGTAGTACAAAACAAATCGGTTTCTGTTGTTAAAGAACGTAACGGAGAAACTGTTCAAAGCAAGATTAATGATGCAAAATGGAATGAGATTGTTGATGCCTATTCAAAAGTAAATTTAGAAAGCCTTTCTTCCTTAAAAGCACCAACTGACAAACGTACTTATGACGGCGCCGCGATAGGAAATTTAAAAATAACTGAAGATGGAAAAACATACGAAACAGCAGGTTTCGACAATGGTTTTCCTCCAAAAGAAATCGAAAAACTAGTAAATTTATTAGTAGATTTTGTGAAAGAATAATTATGACAATAAAAGAAATACAAGACGAAATAATAGACGAATTTTCAATGTTCGACGACTGGATGCAGCGTTATGAATACATCATCGAACTAGGAAAAAGTCTTCCGTTAATCAAAGAAGAATACAAAACCGACGATAATTTAATCAAAGGTTGCCAATCTAAGGTTTGGTTACAAGGTGAGCAAAATGATGATAAAATTGTTTTCACTGCGGATAGTGACGCAATTTTGACCAAAGGAATTATTGCAATTTTAATTCGTGCTTTCTCTAATCAAAAAGCAAAAGATATTCTAGAAGCCGATACTGATTTTATAGACGAAATTGGCCTAAAAGAACATTTATCAGCAACTCGTGCCAACGGTTTGGTTTCGATGATAAAAAACATCAAAATGTACGCTTTGGCTTTTGATGCTAAAAACAAAAATTAAAAAATTTTAAACCATATAAGTGATGTAAGAAAATTTAAGTTTTGGAGCTTAGATTATTTATATAGTGAAATATAAGCAAAACATTTAAATAAACTTACATTTCTCAATATGGTGAAAAAAGAAATAAGATAAGTTTTATCCTTCTTTTTTATTTCTTATTATTACTAAAAAAGTAATAATTACAAAGAAATATTTGACCGATTTAATTTATCAGGTTAATGGAGCCGCAATTGAAGTTCATAAAAGTATTGGAGCAGGGCTTTTAGAAAGTATTTATCATCAATGCATGATCAAAGAATTATCATTGAGAGGAATCAATTTTAAATCTGAATTGGTTATTCCTGTCGAATATAAAGGTTTAGAATTAGAATCAAATCTGAGATGTGATCTATTCATCGAAAATTGTTTAGTTCTTGAATTGAAATCAGTCGATCAAATTATACCAATTCATGTTGCAAAACTGATGTCTTATATGAAACTTTTAAATTCACCAATTGGTTTAATGATAAACTTTAATGTAACAAACATTTACCATGAAGGCCAAAAAACATATGTCAACGAGCTATATCGCTGGCTAGAAGATTAAACATAAAAACAAACATCATCATTAATTATTAAGTTTAATTTTAAATGAACTTATATAACTTATATGGTAAAACAAAAATAAAAAATGGAACAAGAAATAGACACAAACGAATTAGGAGAATCAATCGTAAGAGTTTTAAAAGGTATTTACGATCCTGAGATTCCTGTAGATATTTACGAATTAGGATTAATTTATGACGTAATGGTAAACACAGATTACGAAGTAAAAATCCTTATGACACTTACTTCTCCAAACTGCCCTGTTGCAGAAAGTCTTCCAAGAGAAGTTGAAGAAAAAGTAAAAACAATCGAAAACATCAAAGATGTTGACGTAGAAATTACTTTTGATCCGCCTTGGAGCAAAGATTTAATGAGCGAAGAAGCTAAATTAGAATTAGGAATGCTTTAATATTGTTTCAGGTTTAAAGTTTCATGTTTCAGGTTACGCAACTTGAAACATGAAACTTTAAACTTGAAACTAACTTTTCACATGGAAGAAATTATCAATAAAGTTGCCAATAGTGCTTTAGAAGTTTTTGATTTAGAGGATTATTATCCAAAAGGAATCCGCACGCAAATTGACATTTCGCAATGGCTTTTGGAAGGATTTTTATTGAAGGAAAAAGACTTTAGAGAACATCTAAAAAACCACGATTGGTCACAATACCAAGATCAATACGTAGCTGTACATTGCAGTACAGATGCTATAATCCCCGCTTGGGCATTAATTCTGGTTAGCGTTCATTTAGCACCTTTTGCAAAAAAAGTAGTCAACGGCACTATTGAAGATCTTGACGCAAGCCTTTACGAAGAAATTTTAAGCAAAATCGATTACTCCGTTTACCAAAACAAACCTGTAATTGTAAAAGGTTGTTCTAGAAAACCAGTTCCGATGCGCGCTTATATTTTAGCAACAAATAATCTTCAACCTTTTGCCCGAAGCATTATGTACGGCGAAGCGTGTTCTGCAGTGCCATTATACAAAGAATCTAAGAAATAACCTTCAATAACATATAGTATCCATTAACTTTTCATTGGTTTTTAGTATATTTGATAATACACTCTAAACTAAAAACCATGAGAAAGATACTATTATTACTCTTCGTTTTAGCAAATATTACTTTTGTACAAGCCCAAAATACAGAAAAAGAACTAGCACAAAATACCGAAAAAGCTGTAAAAAAAATCAATGATACAATTGAAGAAGAAGGCTGGAAAGCAAAAGGAACCGTATCTCTTTTATTAAACCAATCAAGCTTTAACAATTGGATTGCTGGAGGTGAAGACAGTTTCTCAGGAACGCTTGGAATCAATTATGATTTCAACTACAAAAAAGATGACTTAACCTGGGATAACAAAGTTCTTGCCTATTACGGTTTACTTCAAACTAAAAATGCTGATTTTGAAAAGAAAACAGATGACCGTTTAGAATTCAATTCAATCGTCGGAAAAAGAGCATTCGGAGAATGGTATTACTCTTATTTCCTAAACTTCAGAACTCAATTTACAACTGGTTATATCTACGGTCAAGATGAAAACGGAAAGGAAATTAGAACTGAAAACACCAAATTCATGTCTCCGGGTTATCTAACCACTGGTCCTGGTATTTATTGGTCAAAAGATGAAAATCTTAAAATAAATTTCGCTCCGTTAACTTCAAAATTCACTTTTGTAGACAAAGCTTACACCACAGCCATTGATCCTGTGACAGGCTTACCTTTTCCTGACGGATATTATTTTGGCGTCGATGCTAATAAAAGTATGCGTTACGAACTCGGATTCTATGCTTCTGTATATTACAAACTCGCCATTATGACTAATGTCACTGCCGAAAACACTCTGAATTTATATTCAAATTATTTAGAAGATCCACAAAATGTCGATATTAATTATTCATTAAACATTGTTATGAAAGTAAATAAATTTCTATCGGCAAACTTTTCTTTCCAAACAATCTACGATGATAATGCTTTTAGAGGTTTCCAAACTCGAGAAGTCTTTGGTTTAGGAATCAATTTTGGGTTTTAAATATTGCATTGGCTAGATTTCAGCAAATAAATTTAAAAACTTATTAATACCACAGATTAAAGGATTATTCAGATTAAATCCTTTTTAAATTTTTTAGTAGCAAACAAAAAACGGCTTTTGATTTCTCAAAAGCCGTTTCTATTTTATTCTTCATCTTCTTTTTCAACTGCATCCTTATAATCAGGATACAAGAAATTATTATATGGAAAACGCGTAATATGAATCTGGCGAACCGCTTCATAAACTCTTTCTCTAAACTCTTCAAAGTTTTCTTTGTTTCTTGCAGAAATAAATAGCGCTTTATCTTCTCCAACATTACTCATCCAAGTCTGTTTCCATTCTCCAAGCGTATAGTGTTTACGGGTTCTTTCGGTAATCAAATCATCTTCATCGATAGTAAGATGCTTATAAGTATCGATTTTGTTAAAAACCATTATAGTTGGCTTATCGTTACTTTTTATTTCCTGTAAAATCTTGTTTACTGATTCAATATGATCCTCAAAATCTGGATGTGAAATATCTACAACATGCAAAAGTAAATCTGCCTCACGAACCTCATCAAGCGTGCTTTTAAAAGAATCTACCAATTGTGTTGGCAATTTTCTAATAAATCCAACCGTATCCGAAAGCAAAAAAGGAAGGTTTTTAATAACCACTTTTCTAACCGTTGTATCTAAGGTTGCAAACAATTTATTCTCAACAAAAACATCACTTTTACCAATTGCGTTCATCAGAGTCGACTTTCCAACATTTGTATATCCAACCAAAGCGACACGAACCATTGCGCCACGGTTGCTTCGCTGAACTCCCATTTGTTTGTCAATCGTTTTGATTTTTTCTTTCAATAACGAAATTCTGTCACGAACGATACGTCTATCTGTTTCGATCTCCGTTTCCCCAGGTCCACGCATACCGATACCTCCTTTTTGACGCTCAAGGTGTGTCCATAATCCAGAAAGTCTCGGCAATAAATATTGGCATTGCGCCAATTCAACCTGAGTTCTTGCGTATGAAGTTTCGGCTCTTTGCGCAAAAATATCCAGAATCAAATTCGTTCTATCTAGAATTTTACAATCAATAATTCTTGAAATATTTTTCTGCTGTGATGGCGTTAATTCATCATCGAAAATTACAGTCGATATTTTATTTTCAACCACAAAAAGATTGATTTCATCAATTTTTCCCGTTCCTACAAAAGTCTTCGGATTAGGGCGCTCCATTTTCTGCGAAAAGCGTTTAATAACCTCACCACCAGCGGTAAAAGTCAAAAACTCCAATTCGTCTAAATATTCATTTAGTTTTTCTTCACTTTGACTTTGAGTAACAATCCCAACGATTACTGTTCGCTCAAAGTTTATAACTTCTTTTTCTAACATAGTCTTGAATAAGTTGCAAATTTAATGATTTGTCGGCTACAATCAATTATACAATTTCGTTTTTACATTTATATCCAAATCTTCTAATGGAAATAAACTTGCATAAAAAAATGGAACTAGTTAAGATAAACTCAACAAAGTTCCATTTCCGAATTGAATGGTCTATTTTTAAAACTTTTATTCGTAAATAAACGTTTTTTCTGTTTTTACAATTCCATTTTCTTCTATCTGAGAGCAAGAAATTGGATAGTTTAATTTATTGTATTTGTATTTTCTGCTTATTGCTACTAAAGCTGTTGATGATGGACTGAAATTCACTTCATTATTATATGAAATAGATTCAAACTCAAATTCATCTTCATGATAAGAAATCATTGGAACGATTACTTTGTAATTATCTCCAAAAAGACTCTGAACGATTAATTGATCGACTGATTTTTTATCATCATAAGTGTATGATTTAGAGATTTTATCTCCAACCAATCCTTTATGTCTTGACACATTATCGTTTACATAAACATATTCTAATTTCCCAATAATTGCCTTGTTTCTATCTCGTGAAGTACGTCTTACAATAATCCCGTTTTCAACAAGATATTCAATATCATCCACTAAATTCTGATGATTGGTGCTCTTTTTTGTAGTTACTTTTACTCTCGCTCCTTCATATAAAAATGAAACTACTTTTGTAATATAATTAGGCCCTTCCTGGTATTTTTTTACAAATTTTGTAATGTTGTTATCAGCATCATAAGTATAATTTACCACTTCTTTCCAGTCACTCCCAATTTTATCCTTAACTGTCATATCAAGCAACCCATTTTTGTTGTAATAGAAATGCTGTACAACATCTGAAGTAGTTATTGTTTGAAGTTTACCATCTTTAAAAGCCATTGTTTTGTTAACAATTTCGCCGTCTTTAGAGTTTTGGTAATTTGTTTTTACAATGTTAATCTGCTTTAGTTTAACGTTGTCTTGACTGTGCGTCAAGAAAGGAAACACCATCATTAAGATGGCAATAAAGTAGGTTTTCATGTGGTATTTGTATTGATTTGGGATGACCAAAGTACAAAATTCAATTAGATTTTAACGATTTGAAATACAAAAACTACAAACTTTTCAATAATACTTTAAAAATCAGCAAATTATTTTCATTATTCTAACTCAGTTCTTATTTCTCTCCAAAAATCTTCACGTCATCTACCATAAAAGCACCGTTTAAAGTTTTATCTTTTCCCGATCCCACATATCGAAATGCAATATTTATTTTCCCAGAATACTCCGAAAGGTCAATTCCGCCAGAACTAATAAATTGTCGAGCAGGTGTAGACAGCGTTGGAACTTTTGCTTCTAGTTTTGTCCATTTTGCTTTCTTAATGTTAGAACCGTCAAAATTGTCTGAAACGTAAATTTCCAAAGTATTTAATGGTGAATCAACCTTCAAATCATGCTGTGCACTTCTAAAAGAAAGAACAGAATTTTTATATCCTTCTAAATTAATTTTAGGCGAAACAAGCCATGCAATATTCTCGGCAGCTGTTGTACTTGTTGTATTAAACTCTGCGTAACCATTTCCAGAATAAACCATGCTCTTCCATAATTTGGCCGCTTTTTCTACAATATTGCTCCAGCCTGGCAATGCAAAATTCACATTGTTTTTAACTGACTGGAAATCTTCTGAGAAAAATGGAGTGCTTCTTTTTCCATTCATAACAACATCATTTTCAGAACGAACCATAAACTGATAATCGGAACCAAATTTTGTTAAAATTCCTCTCGCTGTCCCGCTTCCTTCAGGCACAAAATGATCTGCAAACTTTGCATAACCGCTAGTTCTAAAAATAATTTGATTTCCTGTTTTATCTCTTAAATTCCAATTGGTCGAGCCCCCAATATTATTAGATTCTTCAAAATAATGTCGTCCTAATGCTGCTTCTGTAAATTCAACATCATTTAGTTCAATTAGAGTATTTAATCTAGAATCCGAAAGTGCTTCTTCTATAGAAAGTGATGCCACCAATTGATTTTCATTAATCATTGTACAGGATGCATTCAGTACATTTTTATATTCGTTTTGAGAAATTCTACCAATTGTAGGATCTCCAGCATTACTTACATAAAGACTTCCAACTCTTAAACCACCATAATATATATCCGTAAATTGATTTTTAAGTTTTACATATACTTTATTTCCCACACGATAATCAATGTAAGTATTTGAGGCATCTACAGGAACACTCAAACCAATAGATGGAGTTACTGCAGTTGGTAAAGTCTGCAATGAAATTGATTTGAAAAAATTACCCCCTTCATCACTCGACACTACATAGGCTTCAATAATATCATCATACACATATTGTTTCGCGGTTGTACCCGAAAGCTCGTATATGTTTTCAACCGTTTTGTTTGCAGTAAAATCGGGCTGTGTGCAAGCTAATTTTGGAGATTCAACTTCAGCATTACATCCAGATAGTAATAGGGAGATAAAAAATAAAACTAGTTTTTTCATAAGAAATAGATTTTCAATTTATAAACCGATAGTAAGATTTAAAAAATAAGTTCGTCCGTAGCCGTAATAATATTTTGGTCCAAAAGAAGGAGTGCCACTAGAAACATCTTGATTTAAGGCTCTAAAATTTGCATTTCTTGCCTGCTCAAAGCCACCTGTCTTATAGACCAAATCAAGTACATTATTTACGCTTGCAAAAAGTCCTATGTATTTTTTACGGATACGCCAAGATTTGCCACCGCTAAGATTCAGCAATGTAATTGGATTAAATTTTTCTTGTTTTAATAATTCATTTCCTCTTTCTGAAGTTGCTTCGGGAAAAGGAAATCCGTTTGCTGGGTTAATATAAAACTGAGATGTTCTAGAAATTGGAGATACATCAATATAGCTTTCTGCCAAATAATTAATATTAGCGCCAAGCCACCAAAATTTAGGATCACGATATTCCAGTCCAAATGAATAGGCTTGTTGCGGCATTCCAGGCTGTTTGTAATTCTTGAGATAAGATTCTCCAAAATTAAATGTCGTCTGTGCACCATCTTTCGCCTTATTGGAATCGTTTGTAATCATCACATTTGGGTTGCTACTGTAAATGTAATTTCCAAAAGCTGCAGATAAATTAGTTTTAAATGTTGATGAAATTTGATATTCAAAACTCAATTCTGCCCCAGTATTTTTCTTGTCTAACTTGGTCAAAGTCTGACTTACAAAAGCATCAGTAGCGTCATATCCTGCACCATTATCAAAGATTCCTTCTGCGTAGAAAAAAGAAGTTTTTGATGTATTTTTAATTAAAGTATAATAAGCTGTTAAACGTAATTTGAGTTTAGAAGAACGATAAACATAATTTGCCTCTGCACTAGTAATATTTTCGCTTTCGATTCCGTCAACTATGTTATTATTTAAACGCGAATTAGAAAAAGTGTTTCTTAATGAAGGCGCACGTGTAAGGTGTGTAGCATTAAAAAACAGCAATTGTTTTCCTGAAATTTTATAAGTGAATCCACCTTTAAAACCAAAATTCTCGAAATTTACATTTTCACTTTTTCCTAAAGAAGTAGTAGGATAAAGTCCGTTTTGATACAAACCTTCTCTTCGATAATCTGAAACAGAATAAGACTGTGCCAAAAAGAATTCTGTTTTGTTATACGCAAACCTAAACTGCGTGAAAACATCCAAAGTATTAGCCAGAAAATTAAAATTATATCCATAAGTATCACCTTTTTTAACCTTTCGATTTGGATTTTGCAAATCAGATTGTGAAAGATTTCCTTTGTAAAACGGATCTATGTCCTCGAAGTATTCTCCACCAATAAGATCCAATAAATATTGAAAATTATGAGACTTCAATTTTTTAAAAGTAAAGCCTCCGTCAAAAAAAAATATTAGGAGAAAGCTGTGTGTTCAAATTTGAATTTACCGCAAAAGTTCGATCGTCTGTTCTATCTTCGTAAAGCACATAATGACTTTGAGAAGGTTCAAAACCATTTGGTCCAACTTTCTGATTAGCAAAATACATTTTGTTCCAATCTATCTGCGGATTTGCTAAAAGAGCTGTTCTGTTTTTATCTGCGTTTTCATAATCGGGAGTAAATTCGCCTGAAAATTCACCGTGATCTTTCGCATAAAGAGAACTAAAATAACTTGGCATTTTTTTATAATAAACAGGATCTGGACTTTCAGCATTTTGGTAATCTATATTGCTATTTCCTACCTTTCCAAATTGATACATTATCGCAGAATTTAAATTTGTTTTCTCATCAATTTTAAAATAATGATTCAGCATAAATAAAGGCTCTTCAACATTCTTTACTCTTGCATTTCGTTTTTCTCCATTCTGGAATCCCCAGTACGAATTGTATTTTTCATTCATTAATCCAGTTACTTCATTTGTATTAGCTGAGTTTTTTCCGCGCGAATTTGGAGTATAAAATCCCGTAAAATTGACTGAATGTTTATTGCTTAATTTCTTTTCGACACTAAGAAAAAAAGAATCTGCATTGAAATTTGTTCCTTCAAAATAACCTTCATCTGACCATCGTTTTCCTGCAGAAATTGCATAAGCCCAACCCGAAGCATTCATTCCTGAAGCGTAAGTTCCAATTCCGCGCCAAGTATAAGTTGTGTTGCTTCCTGAAAATGTGAGCGATGTTCCTTTTCGATATAAAGAAGCTCTTGTAAAAATCTGCTGTGTGCCTAAAATTCCACCAAAAGTATAATTGGAAGCAGCAGCTCCAGCTGAGAATTCTTGATTGCGAAGTACATTATTCAAACCTCCCCAATTGCTCCATTGTGGTCTACCGTCGTAAATTTTATTCATGGCCATTCCGTTGAGCATCATCGTTCCGTTCTCGCTGTCTAAACCACGAATACGGAATCGGGCTTGCCCCCAATTGAAAGCAGATGCCAACATAAAAGCATCTTTTGAAGATTGTAAAAGTCCTGAAGTCATTTCAGACGAGCTATTATCATCCGAAAAATCACTATCTGAAAGCGTAATCAATGCAGCCGGAACTTCATCTGAATAGGTATCTTCTAATTGTAAAATCCCGAGATTTATATTTTGTCCTCCATTAGACTGCACTTTTAAAAGGAAATCTTTATATCCTTGACTTCTCAATAAAAGCAATTGTTCTTTTTTGGGAAATATATAAAGTTCGAATTTTCCAGTTTTTGATGTTAGCTGCATTACAGCAGTATTTTGTATCGTTACCACTACATTTTCTAGCGGATTTTGCGTTCGAGCATCAATAACAATTCCTGTTACCGTAATTTCCTTCTGCGAAAAAGCAAAATTAAAAAACCATACAATAAAGAAGACCGCGTACTTTTTTCCCATTAAAAAAATTCAATTTACTTTCAAAATTATTTTGGATCGAAATCCTTCATTCAAAAGATAAAAATTGGCTTTGGAAAAAAAAGAGCGTTTTAAACTCAAGCAATTGCTTGGATTCAAATATAGAAAGAAATATTTAAAAACAAATAAATTCTTACAAATTTGTTTGTTTTTAATCAATATTAATCAAAAAATATTAAGCTGATGTTCTAATTTTAGAAACCATAAAGGCAATTAGAACTCCGAAAATTCCAATAAATGCAAAAGAAAACTGCAATCCGAAACTTTGTGCAATATGCCCAATTACTGGAGGTCCCATTAAGAAACCTAAGAAACTTACACTCGAAACAATTGTTAAAGCTTCGCCCGCAGGAACAGTCGGGTTTTTACCTGCAATGCTGTAAACGGTAGGAACAATCGTTGCAACGCCCAAACCTACAAACATAAAAGCAATGGTACATGGAATAATATAAGGAAGAAAAACAGCTGTAAAAAGTCCAGCCGAAATCATAACTCCGCTAATCTGCATAACGCGTTCGCGTCCAAATTTATTGATTAGTCCATCGCCAAGAAATCTTCCGCTGGCCATCATAATCATAAAAGAAGTGTAGCCTAAAACCACCAATGCTCCTGGCGCTTTTACAATATCTTTAAAATAAACACCGCTCCAGTCGAACATAACACCTTCGCTTGCCATACTGCAAAATCCGATTACACCAAGCCAAAGTAAAGCTGTATCTGGTTTTACAAATAGTTTTTTGCCTTCTTCTTTTGGTTTCTTTTTTTCTTTGGCTCTTACCAAAAATTTAAAATTAAATGCGACCATTAATAAAACTATAATCCCAACAATTATAAAATGATGTAGCGGATTTAGTTTTAAAGCTAGCATTCCTAGACCAACTAACGCGCCTGTAAATCCTGCAAAACTCCACATCCCATGAAATGATGACATGATTGTCTTTTTAAACAAAACTTCTGTATAAACGCCTTGTGTGTTTACAGCGATATTGGCAAGGTTTCCGAATAAACCAAACAAAAATAATCCGAGAGATAATTGTAATGCCGTTGTTGCTAAACCTAAATTGATAAGACAGAAAACGTACATTATTAAAGAAAAAATCAGAATACGGTGGCTTCCAAATTTTGTGACCATTTTTCCTGAAAACGGCATGATAGCCAATTGTCCAACTGGAAGCGCAAAAAGTATAGAACCTAAATCTCCTTCGCTTAAATTTAAAGCCGTTTTAATATCTGGAATTCTGCTCGCCCATGTAGCAAAACTTAAACCCATTCCGAAATAAAACATTCCAACGGCAAAACGAATACGGTTTAAATAAGAGGCTTTTGCTTCTCTAAATACTTTCTTGATTTTTCCTTTGGTCTGAAAAAGCGCTAACGGATTAAAATTTATCAGCATATTAAATTTTTATTGGATATTGTCAAAAATACTAAAAACACTTGTCAAAGTGCATTAAGCTTGATGCTGTAAACAATTTACAACGTTATTGTTTATAAATTGACACGTTTTCAATTGAATTCATCTTATTAAAATTACAACTTTTCGGGATTATTTTTAAAATTGAAACCAAAAAAAAACGCACTATTGTGCGTCTTGATTATTGTACAATTATTACTTTCTGCTGTGCATTACTCGCAATTGCAGCTTCTATAATCTGCATCACTTTTACGCCTTCATCTGCGGTAACAGGCTCTTTTTTATCGTTTGCAATCGAATCGTAAACACCGTCGAAGAAACTGAAATAATTGCCTTGAAGCGTTGGGATTTTTTCTCTCACAATTTTACCATCAATTTCAGTGTGTAAAAGTCCTTGCAAACTTTCTTCTTCTGTTCCCCAAGATTCTAAGTTTGGTTTTTTTCCAACTTTCAAATCGTCTTCCTGAACATCTCCGCGAGGTTTTAAGAAAGATCCTTTTTTTCCGTGAATGGTGTATGCAGGATTGGCTTCTCTCACAAAAAAACCAGCTTTTAAGCGAACTCTGAAATTAGAATAAAACAAAGTCAAATCGATCCAATCATCTACAACTGAGTTTTCTCTTGTTACACGAATGTCTCCAAAAACGGCTTTTGGACAGCCAAACAAACTTACAGCTTGATCAATAATATGCGGACCCAAATCTTTCAAAACTCCAGCTCCGTCATTTGCTGTTTCTTTATGCGCTTTTGGACTCAATAACGGATTATATCTGTCAAAATGAAATTCTGCTTCTACCAAATCTCCTAAAATGCCGTCGTCAATTACTTTTTTTACGGTTTTAAAATCGCTGTCCCATCTTCTGTTCTGGAAAACAGCCAATTTCAAACCTTTTTCTTTTGCAATTTTGGCTAACTCTTTTGCCTCTGCAACTGTTGTTGTAAAAGCTTTTTCTACGACTGCATGTTTTCCTGCTAAAAGAACTTTTTTAGCAAATTCGTAATGCGTTCCAACTGGAGTGTTTACAATTACCAAATCGACATCATCGCTTAATAATTCGTCTAGGGTAGCATAACTTTTTACGTATGGATAATCTTCCTGAATTAATTTTTTGCTTCTTTCCCAAGAACCTAATAATTCAAATCCTTCGTGAATATCTAGAAACGGAGCATGGAAAACTTTCCCCGACATTCCGTATGATAATAATGCTGTCTTTATCTTTTGCATTGGTTTTGTTTTAGTTTATTCGCCACGAATTCACGAATTACAAAAAAATAAATTCGTGAATTTGTGGCGGAAAAAAAATTTTAAAGTTTAGCTCTTTCGTATTGTTTTGGCCATTGAATCTCGTCGTTTAATGCCTTGGCGAAATCTAAAGGAAAATTTGGGTTTCTCAAAGATTCTCTGGCGAATAAAATTAAATCGGCTTGATCCATATTTAGAATTTCTTCTGCTTGTCTGGCTTCTGTAATTAGTCCGACTGCGCCTGTTGCAATGTTGGCTTCTTGTTTTACTTTTTCCGCAAAAGGAACCTGATAACCTGATCCTAATGTTATTTTTTGATGCGATACCAATCCGCCTGACGAAACATCAATTAAATCTACTCCTTTTTCTTTTAATATTTTAGAAAGCTGTACAGATTCTTCTGGATTCCAACCATTTTCTGCCCAGTCTGTTGCCGAAATTCGAACAAACAAAGGCAAATCTAAAGGCCATTCTGACTGAACCGCTTCTACAACTTCTAAAGTAAAACGGATTCTGTTTTCGAAACTTCCGCCATATTCATCTGTTCTTACATTCGTTAAAGGAGACAAAAACTGGTGCAGTAAATAACCATGAGCCGCATGAACTTCTAAAACCTGATATCCTGCTTCCACCACTCTTTTCGTTGCTGTTTTAAAATCAGAAATCACTTTTTTAATTCCGTTTTTATCTAAAGCTTCTGGAAGAAATGGTTCGTCATCGTGATACGGAATAGCACTTGGCGCAACAGTCTGCCATCCGCCTTGAGCGAAATCTAATTTTTTATTTCCAAGCCAAGGAGCCGAAACACTTGCTTTTCTTCCCGCATGTGCTAACTGGATTCCCGGAATTGAATTTTGAGAAACAATAAATGCATTGATTTGTTTTAATTTTTCGATATGTTCATCTTTCCAGATTCCAAGATCTGAAGGAGAAATTCTGGCTTCTGGAGAAACTGCTGTTGCTTCCTGAATAATAAGACCAGCTCCGCCAGTTGCACGGCTTCCTAAATGAACGAGATGCCAATCATTTGCAAATCCATCAATTGCAGAATATTGGCACATTGGCGAGATTGTAATTCTATTTTTTAAAATAATTTTTTTTATAGTGAGCGGAGAAAATAATTTCGTTGCCATAGACTTGTAACTTTTAATGATTTTTTACTACCAATTGAGTAAGGCAGTGTTCAAAAAGTAAAGTTACAGTATCTTGTTAAAACGAGAAATCGAAATGTTTATTAATTAACAAACATTTAAAATCTTAAACACTATCTTGCACACTTATATTAAAATAGAAAACGCTACTTTTGTGCGTTAAATACGAATTAAAAATAAAAAATGGATATAGTTATCAAACTCTCTCAATTTCTATTGAGTTTATCTTTACTTATTATTCTTCATGAATTAGGGCATTTTATCCCTGCTAAATTGTTTAAAACCAGAGTCGAAAAATTTTATTTGTTTTTTGATGTTAAATATTCACTTTTCAAAAAGAAAATAGGAGAAACAGAATACGGTATCGGATGGCTGCCGCTGGGTGGTTATGTGAAAATTTCTGGAATGATTGATGAAAGTATGGACAAAGAGCAAATGGCTCTGCCTCCACAGCCTTGGGAATTTCGCACTAAACCAGCTTGGCAACGTTTAATTATTATGCTTGGTGGTGTAACGGTAAACTTCATCTTGGCTTTTATTATATATATAGGTATGGCATTTGCCTACGGAGATACTTATATTGCAAATGCTGATTTGAAAGATGGTGTTGCAATTGAAAATCCTGCTATGCTTAAAGCTGGTTTTAAAACCGGTGATAAAATTATTTCTATTGATGGTAAAGCTGTAGAAAATTTTGACAGTGACATGAACATGAATGTAATCATGGCAAAACACGTTTTGATTGAAAGAAACGGACAACAGCAAACGATTACTATGCCAACAGATTTTGTTGATCAGCTTTCTAAAACAGAAAAGGGCTTATTAGTTGGCATTAGAATGCCATTTGTTGTGGGCAAAATTTCTGAAGAATCTGAGAATACTGCTTTAAAACCAAAAGATTTAGTGGTAAGTCTGAACGGACAGAAAATTAAATATTTTGATGAAGCTAAAGCTATTTTAGAAAGCAATAAAGGAAAATCTATTCCTGCTGTTGTTTTACGTGATTTAAAAGAAACTCCTATTACAGTAAAAGTATCTAATGCAGGAAAACTTGGAGTTGCTGTTGGCGGTTTAGGAATGGACTCTTTAGAAAAATTAGGTTATTATAAAGTAAGTAAAAAAGAATACGGTTTCTTCGAATCTATTCCAGTTGGTCTTCAAAAAGGAAAAGATCAATTAGTAGGTTACGGAAAACAATTAAAGATGATTTTTAATCCAGAAACTAAAGCTTACAAACAAGTGGGTGGTTTTGCTGCGATTTACAACATTTTCCCTAGTTCTTGGAGCTGGGAAGTTTTCTGGTCAATCACGGCTTTATTGTCAATTATGCTTGGAGTTATGAATTTATTGCCAATTCCGGCTCTTGATGGTGGACACGTGATGTTTTTATTGTATGAAATAATTAGCGGCAAAAAACCAAGCGATAAATTCCTAGAGAATGCGCAAATGGTTGGTTTTGTTTTACTTATTTCACTACTACTATTTGCTAATGGTAACGACATTTACAAGGCAATTGTAGGCAAGTAAAAAAAAGTCAAAAAAAGAGTGAAAATGTTTTTGAGAAACTAAAAATAGTTTTATATTTGCACTCGCTAAAAAGAGCAACAACTTCCTCCTTAGCTCAGTTGGTTAGAGCATCTGACTGTTAATCAGAGGGTCCTTGGTTCGAGCCCAAGAGGGGGAGCAACTTTTTTTAGCAAACATATTAACCTTTTAAGGTGATTCCTCCTTAGCTCAGTTGGTTAGAGCATCTGACTGTTAATCAGAGGGTCCTTGGTTCGAGCCCAAGAGGGGGAGCTTAAAAAAAAGACGATCAAATTTGATCGTCTTTTTTTTTGTCCAAATTCCAATAATTAGGATTGTTTATTTAACCGCAAAGAGCTCAAGGTTTTTACGCAAAGGTCGCAAAGCTTAAATTGTTTAAAGCTTTTCGACCTTTGCACCTTCTTAGCGCCTTTGCGGTTAAAAAAACTTCGCAGTTAAAGAAAAAAAACTACTTCACAACCAAAGTTTCACTTTTAAACCTTTTCATCAAAGCATTTGCTTTTTCTAATTGATTGATTGCTTTTAAGGATTGAGCATATCTGTAGTAGTAAATAACATCGGGGTCTTTGACCAAATTAAGCAACTGTTCGTAATAACTCGCTGCGGTATTAAAATTGCCTTCAAAATAAAGTCGGTCGGCTACTTTTTGGAGCATTTCTGGAGTTCGATAGCCTTTCTCTAGTACTTTTGCGTATGTACCTGTAACATCTACGCTGGTGTATTTGGTTTCTTTGGCAGGAGCCGAAATAGCAACCTCAACTGGTTTGAGTGAAGTTAACAAATGCTCTTCTTTGACTTTTGGAGATTCAATTGGAGCGATTGCTTTGTCTTTTCTTTTTACATATCTCGGAATCACCGTTCTGGTGTTATTCGGACCTAAATCGTAAGTGTCAACCATTTCAAGTTTGGAAACTTCGTAGGTTATAATTCTTCCACCAAAAAGTTTATTGATTCTTTCTTCGACGTAATAGGATTTTATAACCAAATTTTCATCTGACTGTTTGTCTGTCAATAATATCGTCTGCCCTTTTGCTATAGAAACTGTTGCGTTTTCTTTTTGCTGAGCGAAACAATTGAGGTAAATTATTAATAAAAATGCGCTGAAAAACACTCTGGACTTTTTCATAAACAGTTCAATAAAATTAATGGTCTGGCTAAAAATTTTATTAAATATATATGATTCAGCGTGTTACATTTTAACAATCTCTGTAACTAACTTGAAAAAACGTTAAAATACCTTTTTTCGACGAAGCCTTCCTGATTACGGAAAAAGCTTCCTTATGTTGTTATTTTTTAACCGCAAAGGCGCTAAGAAAGCGCAAAGTTCGCAAAGTTTACAATAATTAAACTTTGCGAACTTTGCGTAAAACCTTGCGTCTTTGCGGTAAAAAAAACTATTTAACAGCCAGCGTTTCGCTTTTGAATCTTTTCATTAAAGCATCAGCTTTTTCTGTTTCGTTAATGGCTTTTAGAGATTGAGCATATCTGTAAAAATATATTACTTCTAAATCTGAAGTTAGCTCAAATAACTGCGTATAATAACCAGCCGCTTCGGTTAGATTTCCATCAAAATAAAGTCGGTCAGCAACTTTTCTTAGCATTTCGACTGTTTTATAACCTTTGTCGATTACTTTTCCATAAGTATTTATTACATCAATATTAATAGATTTTGATTTTGGAACAGAAGCTGTAAGTGCCGTTTGAGCGGGTGCTAATGTTACTTTTACATTTTCTAAAGGAGCTTTTGCCGGTATAGCATTAGGAACTATGAGATGTTTTGGCTTTGCATATATCGGGATTACAGTTCTGGTGTTGTTTGGACCTAAATCGTAAGTGTCGACCATATCCAGTTTTGAAACTTCATAGGTTATAATTCTTCCCCCAAAAAGCTTATTAATTCTTTCTTCTACATAATAGGATTTTATTACAAGATCACTACCTGCAAGATTATCCGTCAATAATATCGTGTTTCCTTTTGCTGATGAAGCGGAGGCAGTGTTGGTGCGCTGGGCAGGACAGTGAAGAGAAAATACGAATGCAAGTGTACTTAAAACTGCTCCATACTTTTTCATGATTAATCATTAAAATTAAATGCCAGGACTTAAAACATACATAAAGTTACGCAATATCTCTTCTCGATGTCCTAATCGCCTTTTAAAAGCCCTAAAAAACGTTTAAATGCCTATTTCTTCTTAATAGTTCCTATTTTCCGTACAAGCTTTTTGGATTTGTTCGTCTGTAAATGGTTCTAAGGCTTTTACGAGCATCTTACTCATTCTAATGCAACTCAACATTTTAATTCGTAAAGGAAGGCTGTTTCCTGGCTCTGTTTCAAGAAGGTGTTCGAAAATTTCGTTTAAGTATTCAGGATGATTTCTAAAATCTCCATCAAAACAAATATCTGATACGAATTTGGACAAAGATGCTATTACCTTATTCTCGCTTGCATTGTTTTCGTTTTCTCTCGTCATGGCGTTTATATTTACTCTTTTGGTTTTGAATAATTATTGTACGAAAAATTGTATTTTTGTTTCAGCGAATTAAACAATAGAAAACAATCTAACAAAACATTAGGTTTGGTAATTCACCAAAAAAGATAGTGTTTTACTATTATCTTAATTTTTAAGGATTTTTAATATCTTTGAAGTATGAGCACAGCAACAAAACCAAAACATATCGGGAGAAACATAAGCCGCATTCGTGAGCTTAGAGGAATGAAACAAGAAGCACTTGCCATTGCTATTGGCATGAGCCAACAGACGATTTCTAATATTGAAGGAAGCGAAACCGTTGATGATGAAAAACTAAACGTTATTGCAGAAGCTTTGGGTGTTTCGGCTGATGCTATTAAAAATTATAGCGATGAAGTTGTGTTAAACAATATTCAAAACAACCACGAAGGATCTGTTATTCATAGCGGACCAACTGTAAATCATAACTGTACTTTCAATCCTCTTGATAAAATTGTAGAGCTTTATGAGCGTTTGGTTCAGGCTGAAAAGGATAAAGTGGAGTATTTGGAGAAGTTGATGAAGGGGAAGTAGGGATTTTTATTTTCTAAAATATATTACAAAAAGAGGCTTTGCTGAAAGCCTCTTTTTGTTTTAAGTGATAAAGAATATCAGCTTTTTCCATACTTTCTAAATGCAGAAATTGTTTGATAAATCCCATATCCAATAAAAATTTTAGCTGCAATAAATATCAAATATAAAAAACCATTGCTCTGTATTTCTTTATTATCAAATCCAAGAGAGAAAATAAACTTTAAAAACTCCGTAAGTATTTGAGAGTATGAAGCAATTTCTCCTTTAAAATTAAGGGAAAGTGGATATTTAGAAATCACGAAATTATTTACAATCAAAAGCAATAAAAAAAACTGAACTCCTCTTTTAATTGTGAACTTTATTCCAAGAATCCAATTGTTTCCAAAATCATTTGATTGTTTATTTAAGTTAAGTAATATTCTGTCATTTATATTTAATTTTGAACTTCTCAAAAGATTATTATGCTCAATTGCACTGTATTTTAAATAATCGATTTTATTTTCAACTTTAAGCAAGTGATTTTTTATCAATCTAATTGTTTTTAAATCGCAATTATCTGGATTTCTGATATGCAAATCGTTAAAAAAGGCAACTTTATCAAAATGAGTTCTGTTAAGTTTTATTTTATCACAATTTAAGTTTTGAAATGAAACAATTTCTTTAAAAAAAACTGTATCAAAACTTATTTCATAAATATCAGATTTATCAAAATATATATATTTATCAAAATTACATTTAGAAAACTTAAACAAAGTTCTTCTATTTTGTATTCTTTCAAAATTACAATTTCCTAAAAATTTTGTGTCATTAAAATTCATTGATTGCCCATAATTAGAATGATCACCTTTTAGTTCATTAAATGAGCAATTTTTAATAAAAGATTCTGAAATTAATTGATTCCTCCAAAAATTAAAACTTTCCTCAAAAATAGAACCCGAAATGTTAATTTTATCAATTATGTTAGCATTAATAGTAACCTCTCTAAAGATGCAATTATTAATAAAAATCATCCCCTCAAATTCATTTAATCTTATATCTATAGATGTTTTTTTAAACGATAAACCATTCAATGTTAAGCAAAATATTTTATTATACCTTCCTGGACTTCCTACAATACTTATTCTACTTATATCAGATGAAGATATAGAAAAGTTATTTGAAAGAATATGCACATTTTTAAATTCAAGACTATACAGACAACAATTTTTAATGTATAAATCATTTCCAAAAATACAATCAACAAATGACAAACTACAAAATTGATCTTTAATATCATCATTCCTAACAAAATCATAGAAATCGATTCTACCTCCCTTAAAAAAACAATTATTAAATTCAATTGAATCAATATTCAAATTAATATCTAAATGATCTTCAATATCAATTTCAAAATCATTTACTTTAATCCGATTTTCAGTTGCATTATTCATTAATTGCAATAAATCCTTTGAATTTAAAATTTTCATTTATTAATTTTTTAGAATTTCAATTTAGAGATATTTTTTAATATTCGAGAATATTAAAAAGAAAAATCTTGGTAAAATTTTTATTTATAGAAATAAAAAAGCGCCACAATTTTCATTGTAGCGCTTTTCTATTTTCTTTAAAACTCTAGGTTAATTAAACCCCTAATTTCTTAGCAATTTCAGCAGGAATTCCTCCTTTGTTTACTAGAAGTGCAGTAGTTTTATATTTTACGAAGTTCTTAGTTACAAACAAGAAACCTTTGTAGTCATTTGTTTCTCCCCAAGAATTTTTTACGATATAGTATTCTTTTCCAGTTTGATCTTTTGCAAGACCAATAATGTGCATTCCGTGGTCGTCTGTTGTTGTGTAGTTATCAAACGCAGCCTGACGCATTTCTGGAGTAATTTCTGGTTCTGCTTTTGGCCCGTTAAACATGTCTGCTTTTTCTTCAGCCGTCATGTCGTCGAATTTTTTAGACGCTACATAAGCTACACCGTTTTTCCAGCTAAAGCTTTTCTCGCTAACATCTGTTGCCCAAGCTACAGTATATCCTTTTTTAAGTGCGTTGTCGATAACATCTGTCATATCGTTCAATTTTACGTTGTAAACTTGATCCAATGACCAGTTGTCTGGCACCATCATAGTTGTTTTTTGGTAGTATGGAGCATTTGTAAAAGATGACATTTCTACATACTCATCTGGGTTAATTCCTACTACTTCTTTAGCAAAAGATTGCGGAGTATAGTTTTTCCCTTTGTAGTTAAAGTTATCTGGCACTTTTCCTAAGTAAGAATCAATAACTGCTGCGTACGCTTTTTGCCAGTTTGGAGTTAATTCTCCGTTCGGGTTTTTAACCACCGCTGTAAGAACACCTTCGATAAGAGCGCCCATTTCAGCAAATTTGTTTTTGTCTGTTCCGTAGTTTAATCCTGTATAGACTTCTCTTGGCACAGTTCCGTATTTTTTATACATATTAATTACATCGTGAAGAGCTCCACCGTCTCCAAGAGTAATTGCTCCGTGCATACGAACATAGTTTACGCCTTTTTCAACATACACGTTTCTTGCAGAATAAATTTGAGATAACTCAACTGGCTGTTTTCCTAAACGAATCATTTCTGACTCTAAGAATGAGTTTGTTGAGTAGCTCCAGCAAGTTCCAGATGATCCTTGAGATTTTACTGATGTTGTTCCTAGATTAATTACTTCTGTAAATTTGAAGTTCTCTTTACTTTTGTCGCTCGCGTTTAGTTTAAGTGAATTCACTAATACGTCTTGCGCAAAACAGCCTGCTGTTCCAGCTAAAAATACTGAAGCTGCAAACACTGATTTGAATGAAAATGTATTCATAATTTATGTTTAAGATTTAACAAAATTAGTCTCCAATGTTTCTAATTTGTTACAAAACAATTAAATATTATACAATTTGTGTGATGTTTAATTGTTAATATTTTCTTAACGGATAGAATTATTAAGGTATTTAATACAAAAAACCTCAATAATGGCTTATTAAGGTTTTTTGGAGTTATTATTTTATAAATTAACTTCTTACAAGTTTTTTGCATCTTTATTTATCGCATCCAATTGCTTCCAAAAACGATATAATATGCCCATTCTTCTGGTCCTTTTGCAACATCTATTCCCATGCGAAGTTTAAATTTTCTGGCTAAGAGGTATCTAAAACCGCTTCCGTAACTGTAAACAACGGGTTTTGCAAAAGCTTTGTCCCAATCGTCAAACGCACTGGCGAGACCTCCAAACCCCATAACGCTCCATCGTTTGTAAACATCCCATCGTAACTCGCCTTCGGTAACAATACTGGTGTTTCCCATATATCGCGCGGCGGGAATTCCTCGTAAATTGATTCCTGGTTTTAAATAAAAAGGCGGACTTCCCAACGCCTGCTCCCCTTCAATCCTTAGTCCGCCAATTAGTTTTTTAGCCAATGGATAATAGCCTATCGTAGATAAATTAATACGCCACGATTGGTAATCGCTTCCAATTGCTTTGTCCGACCAGAAAAAATCGGCCTGAACCCTTATTCCTTTATCTGGTGTAAATATATTGTCGCGTCCGTCAAACTGCACTGCGCCTCCAAGCTGACTTATGGTACTTTTAATATCTTTTGGATCTACAAATGGCGGCGGAAGATTAAAATCGGGCAGGTTTATTTTTGAGTTTAAAAACAGATATTGTGGGCCTGCGCTCCATTTTGCGTTCTTAAATTGTTTGAGCCATTGTGTATAAAAAATGGTCGATTTAAAATTGAGTTTAAATTCCTGATCTGCCTGATTGGGCAAATTATTGGCATAAAATGATAAATTCATGTCGCCATAAGCCGCAAAAACTCGATATAATATTTTAGGTTTTACAAGTGTTGCAGAGCGAAAAGCTCCTCCCAACCAGCTTTTATTTGCCGTGTACATTCCAATTCCTCCTGTAATGTCTGGATTTACAAAACGTTTTGTTCCGTCTTCTTCAATAACAGGAGCTCTCTTTTTAAGGAAAATTGGCGCGACCGCACCTCCAAAACCTCCAACAGCTGGTTCTGTAATAATGGTTGGAACTACTATAAATCCGTTGGCATAGATAAGAAAATCACTCAAATCGAAAGCACCATCTAGAGAATCTTTAAAAACTACTTGGTGTTTTTGTGCGCTTAAAGAACTAAATAAAAATAACATACAAAGCGAAAAGAGTATTATTTTTGATGTTGGCTTTTTGTTTTTCATATAAGAATTTTATCGTTTTATATTTAAAAATTTACCCCATCGCAAAAACCTGAAATCTCTTAGAATAAACTCAGAAATTATTTTTTATCGAAATTGAAAACATGTGCCAGTGTTATAAAAAAAGTATTTCCTTGAAATCTATTTACGGCGCTCACTTCTCCAATCCATCTAATACCTGCTGACGTCATACAGCCAATGTGCAAATAATTCACTTCAACTCCAAGTCCGCCAATTCTATCTTTGTCTGGTTCGAGCACAATTGCGCTTCCAACAGGAATTTTATCGTCTGATACTTTATATTGCAAGTAATAAATCAAACCCGCATTAAGTATTCCTTTTGGTGCAGTTTTTTCAGCATTCATACAATAAAATGTTTTTCCTAAACCTCCTTCTATGCTTAATATATCGCCTGTTTTTATATCGGTGCCTTTCTTTTTACTATTGATTTCATACGCAGCCAATACTGAAAAATGAAATGTTTTTTTCTCATTAAAAAACAAGGTCGTTCCTGCAGAAAACTCATTCATAAACATTCCTAGACCGCTATTATTACTGCCACCAAGCTCATATTTCCCTGTTGGGAGATACATTTGGTAACTGAATACAAAATCTGCTCTTTTATTGTGCCAGCCTAACTGAACAGGCTGTAAAAGCATATCTGTAAAAGCAAAATCGCTTTTTGAATCTACATAGCTTCCTTGTATTGTGTTGGATGCAAATGCGACTAAAATTGTTGCCCCGTAATTGGCACCCAAAATCTTAAAATCGCTTACATAATTGGCTCCAACTCCAGTTAAAAACATATTTAAATCAGGGTTTGAAAGTGTTTTATTTCCGTCTGAATCTCTTAAAGTACTAGCTCCATAAAAATATCCTGGCACATATAAACTTAATTTATTGGCAGGAGCCTGTGTGCCTGCCTGCAATCCAGAAGAACCAAGAATATGCCCTCCTTTTAACTGGGCATTGCTATAAAATGAAATCAACATAAACATTGCTACCCAAAGTAGCCGTACTGTTTTTTTCGAATTAATCTTTTTTTCTTTCATGCCGAAATGTTTTAAAGTGAATTAAGACTTTTACAACCGCTGCTGAGAACTTGCTTTTTTGAAAGATATAATTTTACTTAAAGTAATATGCGCTTGTGCGATCAGGATTTATTCTAATGGTTTTAAAGTATTCCGAAGGAGATTTTCCAGTATGTTTTATAAAGGCTCTAAAACAGGTTGTGCGAGATTTAAAACCAGAACCCCACGCCATTCCTTCCAGCGATAGATCTTTCCATTCTGGATCATTTATTTTTTCTTTAAAATATTCAATCCTTTTCAAATTAACATAATCCTGAAAATGAAGTCCGAATTCAGAATTAATTAAATTGGACAAATGGTGCACAGATATTCCCGTTTCATCAGATAGATCTCTGATTACGAAATCTTTCTTTAGAAAAAGATTTTTCGAGTTTAAAACATAGTCTAATTTAAGGAGGTATTCTTCTCTTTTTTCAAGCGTTAATTCATTCGCAATCGGAATTACCGTTTTGGTTTCTTTTGTTTTTACCAATACTGTATTATCTACAACAAAGTCGAATGTTTCCTCTTCGTCATGAAAAATCTGTGGTTTGAAATACAGCCATCCAACAGTAAAAAATAAAACAGAAGAAATGAGTACATAACAAGAAAGATCTGTAGCTTCAACTTTTATCAATAAAAAATGATGAACAAAAAGCGCCGAAAATAAAAACAAAATCATAAGATTATAAACTCTAATCCAGTTAATCACTTTAATTCGATGAAATTGATTTCCTTTAAATTTTTTCAGATCATAGTTTAAAATCAACATGGTTTGAAAAAACACATAGAAAAGCCAAATCGTCAATGTTAAAACAGAAAATGGATTTTTGATTAATTGTGAAATATAATCAACAGCTTTTATATCAGTGTAACTTCCAACATAAACAACCAGCGTTAAAACGAAATAAATTATAAAAGGCACAAAATGCAGCCAATCGTATTTTCTAAAACTTTTATTAAGTGATAAAATATTTCTAACATATAAAAAAGAACATGGCGCGGTTAAAAATATAAACGCTTTTGTAATGGTAAATAGATCTGGAAAATTTTTAAATAAGTTGGCCGAGAGATAAAAATTGTAGATACTTACTACCGCCAAACTCAATAAAAACATTCCCAAAAAGAAACTTTTAGAATAGTTTTTTCTGGAAAAAAGAACCATAATTGATGTAGCTAGACCCGCAATTGTGGCTATGAAAAAGAAAAGTGAAAGTAATATATCGATCATTTTTTTAAGTTTAACTGAGTAAATATTTTTCTTAAAATCTTAAAAATAGAGTGCGAGAAGGGGCGTATAACCATATAGAATTGTACTTGCCGAAGACTGGCAAGTACAACTTTCCTTTATATCTTAAATTATTTTTTATCTGCTCCCGGAGGGAAACCTGTAAGTATTTTTTTGATTGCACCGTTAATAAATTCTTCCGGATTATCTGGTTTACTGTCAATTTCGGCATTTCCAATTCCTTGCCAAACTAACTTATCCGTTTTTGTAGACACAATATCAATTACTAATGAACCATCAACATAGTCATAAGTATCAAATGTCGTATTGGCGCCACCCATCATAGCACCACCGCCCCAATATCCATAAGGGCGATACATTCCGCCATATCCATAAAAGTTAGTGTTGGCACTAACAGAAGTTTTATTTTTTAAGATAGAAACGGCATTAACTTTTAAATCTGGATTAGAAGATTCTGTAAATCCTTTAGCAAGCATTTCGTTTCGGATAGCTTTTGCTACACGATCAACATTTAACTGATTTACCTGACCTTCCTGCGCTCTTAGATCATAAACAGCAAATGTTTTGTATTCGCTAAAATTAACAGCATGATCATAATCGGTCGTAACTTTTACAGTTGGGGAGCAGCTGTAAATTAAACCCAAAAATAAAATTGGGATAAGGCGAAGATTTGTTCTTTTAATATTCATGTTTGGTATTTATTAAATTAATAATTAAATCAGTTTAACTCGAATGTATTAAAATCATAAAAATCTTGAACGAGGGGGCAAAGCGTGCATTAATAATCGCCTATTCGATACAACAATCTACTAAACAATTACTTAGCTCACTCTCAAAGATAAATCATTTTATTTAATTAACAGTATTAAATAAATAAAATCTTACTTTGTTATTTTATAGTATATTTCGTTCCATTTTTTAAAGTTAAATTTACTTTGCACAACTACATACTGGTTCTATTTTCTTTTGATTACAGAGAATTAGATTTCATCTGAAATAGGCAATTTTCCATGTTTTATTGCCTCCAGCATTTTATTATAATCCGATTCATTTTGATTGGCGTATAAAACCGAAAATTCTGTAATGGCATCAGCAAATTCATCTGTGTCTCCAATATAACCTGAAATCATCGAAGGATCTCCGGAGCGAGCATGAGCTCTTGCGAGCGCCCATCCACAGGCTTTGGCGTATTCTGCCATATTTTTAGCTTTCATCACTTCAAGAACTGGTTTTATTTTGGCATCTCTAAGCTGGCGAATGTAGAAAAACCTGTTTTTACTGTCGTCTGTCCAACCCAGAAACATATCAGAAGCAGACTGCATTAGTTTTTGTCCCATTACAATTCTTTCTCCCTGATGGTTGTATTTCCCTTTTGTTTTTACATTTCCTTCCAAAACACTTTTTCGAGCTTCTTTAAACTGTAAAAAAATAGGTTCTCCAGTTGCCGACATCAGCAGACTAATGCCGCATAATGTTCCAACGCTGCCTACACCCACTACTTTTATAACAATATCTTGAAGCATGTATCGGCTTAATAAAATCTGCTTTTCTTCTGAAAGCGATTCTAAATATCTATTATGGATAATTTCTCCCTCTTTAGCTACTTGTTTTTCAAGTTCTCCACTCGGATGGAATATCAATGGCGGATCATCTTTTATGCGAGCTCTGGCGCCATCAAAATAAGTCATCTTTGCAAATTCTTTTTCATGAGCCGTATACTCTGATGCTTTTTTAATTCTTTTCTGGTCAAATTCTTTAAATTCTTTATCTCGACCTAATTCGATCAATTCTGCCAGATCAATATCAGCATACCATATTTGAAGTGCTGATAATTTACTGTAATCCAGCATATGCCTTTTATAACTATCTGCAACATTCCAAGCAAATTCTTTACAATTTTTATTGGAAAATTTTCTCCATCGTCCAGCAATCACAAAACTGGCTGCGAGTCTTTTTATATCCCATTCCCAAGGTCCTGGAAAAGTTTCATCAAAATCATTAATATCAAAAACCAATTTACGTTCTGGAGTTGCAAATCCGCCAAAATTCATCAAGTGGCAATCACCGCAAAGCTGTAGATTTATTCCACTTACCGGAGTATGAGCCAAATCGTTAGCCATAATAGCAGCGGCACCTCTATAAAATGCAAAAGGAGATTCCATCATTCTTCTGTACCGAATGGGCAACAGACTTTCAACTCTTCCTTCGCTGGTCTGAATTAAAATATCTACTGGATCTTTGCGGTTTTTTAAAGAATTCCATTCCTGATGTTTTGCCAAAGGTATCTTCTTTCTAACCGAAGCTCCTTTTTCATAACGTTCTGCCTTTGATGCTATCGGATTAAATGGCGTTTCGGCTGTATGTTTTGAATCTTCTTCCATAATTCCAATAAATAAAAGTCAAGAGACACATTAAAATTCATTTATTATTGTGGGAATATAAACGCTACCACCGCTCTTAATCCCCAATCCGGTCTTATGTTTGAATGACCTACAACCGGAATTAAAGGCATAACAGCAAATTGCATGGTCTGACCTCCCAATTTTGTAA
Source organism: Flavobacterium sp. SH_e (assembly GCF_025717045.1). Taxonomy (GTDB): domain Bacteria; phylum Bacteroidota; class Bacteroidia; order Flavobacteriales; family Flavobacteriaceae; genus Flavobacterium. Next base: position 383,810 of record NZ_JAOVZN010000006.1, on the reverse strand, counting down.
TTGCCCCTACATTTGGACTCACGGTAATTAGGGTTGTATTTCCTTGCCAGTTTTGAGTAATTTCTGAAGTGATCCCTAAACTTGCACCGCTTTTATAACTATGCGTTAAAAATATCTGTGTGTAAAACTGATTGAAATCTGTTCTATCTGCATTTCCTGCAACAGACCAGATTTGATTGGCTAAAAAACCTATCGAAAGTCCCTTTCCCTGATGCATTACTAAAACGCTCGGTCCAATTCCAAATTTTTCTGTTCCTAACAATTTTTCTGTAGCCGTTGGCACTAAAAAAGCAGGGCCGACACCTAAAATAATTCCTTTTGTTTTAGGGGCAAAAAATGCCGTTACCGTTGCATCACTTAAACCAAACTCATGTGTATTTTCTCCTGTAACATCCTGCTGATCTACAACTGGAAGAATATAACGTGTAATTAAGTTTAAATTTTCACTCAGCTTAAAAGGAACAACAGGCTGTATATTGATCTGATATTTTATCCCGTTATAAGGACCAATTCCATAAGTAAGATTATTTTGCAGAGGCACACTAATTAAACTTGCTACAGGATTTGCCATTTTATCAGCGAGCTCCTGTGCACTGTTTCCTGCTTTCTGCTCTTCTTCCTGAGCATAAGAATTAAAATTTAAGATCAAACAGAATGCAAATAAAAGTGATCTGATAACTTTATGAGACCTCATAGTTTTTTCCATTTTAAAATTTATAAATGCTCTTTTTAAAATCAAAATGAAACAACTAAACAATAAAGTTGTTTCACTTTAATTCTAACTAACTCAATCTAATTATCGGAAAAAACTTTTTTCCAGTCTTTTTGCATATCAACAACATGCCATTTGTTTTTAGCAGCAGCATTTAGAGAAGCATTATCCTTTTCTTGATATTTATACTCTCTTATTGAATCATTATGATTTACCAGTAATTGAAACGATGGATACTTATTACCTTGAGAATATTGCAACATTGGGATATCTCCAGCTCCGCCCTCGTTACCGCAGGCAAAAACAGGTCGCTGCCCAATATGTAATTGAATGCCAACAGGTTTTCCTTCTTTATCATTAAAATGATCTAGAGCCGCTTCACGTTGTACAACATTTTTAGTCCCATCATATTTATATTTGAAAGAAGTGCCCACAACCTGATCTTTCGGAATTCCATAAAACTCTTGAGATATTCCCCTTACAACTTCTATTGTTCCTCCAGTTACGATATAGGTTTTAAATCCGTTGGCACGGAGATAATTCAGCAGTTCTAATTGTGGCTGATAGCGTATTTGCTTTACCGGAACATTTTTACCCGGATACTGTGCACTTTTAAAAAAATCATTAACTGAAGTTTCAAATTCATCTTCGTTCATTCCGGTATGGGTTGCAGCAACAAGTTCTATAAGGGCTTTGTCGCCTCCTTTTTCAAAGAATGTTTTATCTTTTTCAATTACTGCCTTAAAAGGCTGTTTTTGTGCTAATTCTGGTTTAGCTTCTACCATTTTTTTTACTCTATAAAAAGCAAAAAGTTCTTGAACATATGGTTTTTCTGCCCATAAAGTTCCGTCATTGTCAAAAGTGGCAATTCTATATTCTTCTGGAATAAAATCTGGGCTTCCTTTTTTTGTTACTTTTTCAACATAGGCAATAATATCACTTTTTAGAGCCCCATCATTCCAGCTTGGCAATGGATCACTAGTTGCAGCGGTTGCTGCACCTTCTTTTGATTTAGCATCTGTGCTTTCTTCTGATTTTTTACACGAAACAAATAAAAGAAGAAGCATCGGAATTAGTATTATCTTTTTATGCATAACAAATACTATTAAGTGAAAGAAACAGGACGTAAAAAGTCCTGTTTCCTGTAATTATCCATGATTTATTTTTTCTTTTTTGAAGCTGCCTCTTCGTCTTCTTTTAATTTAGGAAGAACGTTTTTCTCTATATATTTTTGCGCCTTAATATCTCTCATTGCTTCTTCCATAATTGTATAAGCAGAGAAGCTTGGCGGAATTGATCTTGGCGGATATTCTTTAAATGTTTCTGCAAATACTCCGACATCATAAAGAGCTCCATAAACTGCCGGTACGTGATTCATTACCCAATCCCAATAAGTATTTGATGTAAAATCGGCTCTTTCGAAAGGATCTTGATAAAGATTAAAGATTTTTTGTAAACGCAGTTTGGTAAACGGTTCTGCCCAAACTCCCATTGTACCAGCAAGACGTTGTTCTGCAAAAACATATTTATAATCTCCTTCTCTCAAACCAACTAAAAGTCCGTCGTCATCTGTATAAAAGAATTTATCTCTGGCACTTTTTGGTGTTTTACCTTCTAAAAATTTGCTTTGGTCATAACCATCCAAATGCACTTTATAAGTTTTACCATTTGCATTGTAGCCTTTTAACAGTTTATTTACAATATCTGGTTCTCCTGCAATAGAGGCCAAAGTTGGAATCCAGTCATTATGACTCATTAATTCAGTAGTTACAGTTCCTGGTTTAATATGTCCTGGCCAACGAACAATACAAGGTACGCGGAAAGCTCCCTCCCAATTTGTATTTTTCTCAGAACGGAATGGAGTCATTGCTCCATCTGGCCATGTGTTCATGTGAGGACCATTATCTGTCGAATAAATAACAATCGTATTGTCAGCAATTCCTAAGTCGTCTAATGCTTTTAAGATGCTTCCAATAGTTTCATCGTGTTCGATCATACCGTCAATGTATTCGCTGTCTCCATGAGTATATCTTCCTCTATGTTCTGCTCTTACATGTGTTCGCAAGTGCATACGAGTAGCATTGAACCAGCAGAAAAATGGTTTTCCAGCAGCATTTTGTCTTTTGATATAATCAATAGCTGCCGCAGAAGTTTCATCGTCGATAGTTTCCATTCTTTTTTTAGTAAGTGCTCCAGTATCTTCGATTTTTTGTTTTCCGACTTTTCCAAAACGAGGATCTGTAGTAGCATCATCCACATTTGTTGCGGTACATTTTAAAACTCCTCTAGGGCCAAATCTTTTTATATATTCAGGATCTTTTGGATAATCTGGCAATTCTGGCTCTTCTTCTGCATTTAAGTGATACAGGTTTCCAAAAAACTCATCAAATCCATTCACCGTTGGCAAGTTTTCATTACGATCTCCAACGTGGTTTTTACCAAACTGGCCCGTTGCATAACCAAGACTTTTCATAATTCCTCCAATTGAAGGGTCTAACTGACTCATTCCCATTGGTGCCCCAGGATAACCCACTTTTGTAAGACCTGTACGAAGACCATGTTGTCCTGTTAAAAAAGCGGCACGCCCTGCAGTACAGCTTTGTTCACCATAATAATGTAAAAATCTTAACCCTTCATTAGCTAAACGATCAATATTGGGTGTAGTATATCCCATAAGTCCATCGCTGTAGGCACTTATATTAGTTGTTCCAATATCATCACCCCAAAGGACCAAAATGTTTGGTTTTTTGTTTTGAGCTGTAACAGAAACTCCAGAAAAAAACAGTAACGCTAATACCCTAAAGGTATTTGTAACTCCGCATTTTAATTTGATTTGTTTCATGATAAAAAAATTCGTTAGTAAATTCTCGCTATTTATATGAGTTTGAAAATCCAAAAAAATAAATGGAAACATTGCAAGCTTTCAAAAAACTCTTAAGTGGAGGTTGCATCTTTTTGATGTGTTTCAAATTCATTTTATTTTAAAATCTGAAACAAAATATTTTTAACTTTTTCTTAAGTCTCTCAAAATTAACTAATAAAAGAGCGAACAATTGTATTTATAAGGCAAGAGCTTGTTTCATTTTATAAAATGAAACAACAAAATTTGAGAATTTGCACCAAAATGTTTCATTTTATAAAATGAAACACATGAAAACATCAGAAAATTAAGCAGTTACAATTTTATATTAAGAAGGAAGAAAAAAGAGGAAATAATGGCTGAAAAGATTTTTTGGGGTAACTATTTTTGAAAAAATTAGTCAAATGAAACAAAAATATCATCTTTTTCAATCAAAATTTTACCATATTATCAGAAAATTAACTAGCGAAATATCCTCTACAAGACGAAATGTCAAATTAAGGGAGAATAAATTTAGATTTTAAAAAAAAACGTCTCGTCTTAAAAATAAGTCGATTTAGTCTCAACTTATTTTAGGACGGGATAAAACAAAAAAAAGCCACTTAAAAAGTGGCTTTATGTATTTAGATAAAGAAGATTGCTAGTCGATTTGAGAAACTCTCATCGTGTTAACCATTCCTTTTTCTTTAATTGGCATTGCAGCAAGATTAATCAAATAATCTCCTGTTTGTGCATATCCTTTTTCAACAGCAATTTTATTTACATCTGTTACAGTATCATCTGTACTTTCTTCATTATCATAATAGAAAGATTTAACTCCCCATAATAAATTCAATTGTGTTAAAATTCTTTTGTTTGAAGTAAATACTAAAATATGAGAAGTTGAAGGTCTCCAAGCTGAAATTTGGAAAGCTGTATAACCACTGTTTGTTAAAGTACAAATAGCTTTAGCTTCGATTTCATTAGCTAATAAAGCTGCTTGGTGGCAAACTGTTTTAGTTACAAAACGGTTTGTTTTAATTTGTGGAGTGTTTTGAGGAACTTGGATAAGTGGTGAATCCTCTACAGCCTCACAAATTTGAGCCATTCTTTGGATTACTTGCACTGGATAATTTCCTGTAGCAGTTTCTCCAGACAACATTACAGCATCTGCACCATCCATTACTGAGTTAGCAACGTCGTTTACCTCTGCTCTTGTTGGAGTTAAACTTGTAATCATTGTTTCCATCATTTGTGTAGCAACGATAACAGGAATTCTAGCAGTTTTAGCTCTACGGATCAAATCTTTTTGAACTAATGGAACTTCGTGAGCTGGAAGCTCAACACCAAGGTCTCCACGAGCAACCATTAAACCATCACAATATGCAACAATTTTGTCCATATTCTCAAGAGCTTCTGGCATTTCAATTTTAGCAATGATAGGAATTTTGTATTCTGAATGCTTAGCGATTAATTCTTGTAAATCTTGTAAATCGCGTGGCGTTTTCACGAATGAAAGTGCGATCCAGTCTACTTTTTGCTCGATTGCAAAAATCGCATCAGCAATATCTTTTTCTGTTAAAGCTGGTAAAGAAATTTTTGTGTTTGGAAGATTAACTCCTTTTTTAGATTTTAATTCTCCACCTTGAATAACTTTAGCAACAACCTCTGTTTTTTTATCTGTAGAAACAATTTCAAAAATAAGTTTACCATCATCAAGCAAGATACGCTCTCCTGGGTTAACATCATTAGGGAAATTTTGATATTTCATGAACACTCTTTTAGATGTTCCAAGAATATCTTCAGCAGTTGTAAAAGTGATTTCATCTCCGTCGTTTACAACAGTTCCTTCTTCCATTACACCAACTCTAAGTTTAGGTCCTTGCAAATCTCCTAAGATTGCTGTAGTGTAACCAAACTCTTCATTTAGGCCTCTAATAATGTTAATTTTTTCCTTTACTCCTTCGTAATCTGCATGCGAAAAATTGATTCTAAACACATTAACCCCTGCATCGATCATATCTTTAATGATCTCTCTTGTACTACAAGCGGGCCCAAGTGTAGCAACAATTTTGGTTTTCTTGTTTGTTAGCATTTTTTTTAAAAAATTAGATTGTTTTTTGATTTTATCTTATCTGTATCCACAGCATAAATAGCCGCAATACTTTCTATTGTGTTTAGTTTTTGTTGAATTTCTGAAAAATTAAGCGCCTCTTCGCTATTATCAATTTTCAGGAAAAAATCGACTTTTTTAAATTCAGGAAGTAAATGAATTGTTGTCGAAACCTCACTTGTTTCATTAGAAAACAAATTCTGAAAATCATTTGTACTCACAGAAATGATTTCATTTTTATTCTGAATTAAATTCCAGGAAACAGCTTTTTCTTCATCATAGTAATAGAATCTAGAAAAATTTGCTTCACCTTCCTTAGTTTGAGCATGGATCTCGTTTTTGCTCTTACTTAAGTTTATCGGAAGGGTTTTATTAATAAAATAGGCCAGTCTATAATCTTCTAATGAAGTATGAATTGCCATTAAATAATAATCAACTTCGTCAAATTCGTCTAAATCCAATCTATGAATAGCCATCCCTTGAAAAATCAAGTTGTAAATATACTATTTCTAAACGGAGCGTCAACAGTTATGACATGGTTGTTTTGTTAAATTATAAACGAAAACGTTATAGCATTGTGATAGTTACAACATTTTTGCAGCTATTTCTTGTCAATTTTTTCTTGAAAAGCAAAATAAGCTCTCTGCGATGCTTTTTCTTCTGCTTTCTTTTTTGAAGTTGCTCTCGCTCTCGCAACGACTTTATCATCAATACTAAGCTTGACACCAAATAAACGCTGACCGTCTATTCCATTATCTTCGAAAATGTCATAATGAAAAACTCTTTTTTCTTTCTGACACCATTCGATCACAAGGCTTTTATAACTTATAACTTTTCCTTCTAATCGAGCAATGTCGACATAAGGAGTAACTACTCGTTTTTGAATAAATCTTTCGCAAAAAGAATAGCCTTTATCTAAATAAATAGCACCTATTAAAGATTCAAAAATATTACCATGAATGTTTTCTCCAAAGTGCTGAATTGGCACTTTACTTTCTACAAACTGTACTAAATTTAAATCTTTACCTAATTCGTTCAAATGTTCACGACTCACAATTTTTGAACGCATTTTAGTCAAGTAACCTTCGTCACCATTTGGAGCTTTATTAAATAAATGTGCCGCAATAACAGCACTTAACATGGCATCTCCTAAAAATTCTAAACGCTCATAATTAATAGGATGTCCATTCTGATCTAATTTATTTGAAGAGCGATGTGTGAATGCTCTCCTATAAAAATCAACATTTGTAGGCGGAAAACCAAGAATTTTCTGAATAGTGTCAAAAAAAATCCCGTCTTCTAGAGAACGGGATTTAGAAAATATTTTTTTGATAATATTCATATACAGAAAATTAATCAGCTAGTTTTTTAAACAATACACAAGCATTGTGTCCACCAAAACCAAATGTATTACTCATTGCAACATTTACCTCTCTTTTTTGAGGTTTGTTTAAAGTAAGGTTCAAAGATGGATCAATATTTTCGTCAACAACTGTATGGTTAATCGTTGGAGGAACAATTCCGTGTTGCATTGCCAAGATCGAAGCAATTGCTTCAATAGCTCCAGCCGCACCCAATAAGTGTCCTGTCATTGATTTTGTAGAGTTGATATTGATGTTTTTAGCATGATCTCCAAAAACTTTGCTAATTGCTTTTAATTCAGCAACGTCTCCTAATGGAGTAGAAGTTCCGTGAGTATTGATATGATCAACTTGATCAGGCGTCATTCCAGCATCTCTCAATGTATTTTCCATTACAGCAATAACTCCAATTCCTTCAGGATGTGGTGCTGTTAAATGATAAGCGTCAGAAGACATACCTCCACCACCAACTTCGCAGTAGATTTTTGCTCCTCTAGCTTTCGCATGTTCGTAATCTTCAAGAACTAAAGCTCCCGCTCCTTCCCCTAAAACGAAACCATCTCTAGTCGCGTCGAAAGGTCTTGATGCTGTTTCTGGGCTTTCATTTCTTGTAGATAATGCGTGCATTGAACTAAATCCTCCCATACCAGCAATTGTTACAGCAGCCTCAGAACCACCAGAAACAATAACATCACACATTCCTAAACGAATGTAGTTGAAAGCATCGATTAATGCATTTGCAGAAGATGCACAAGCAGAAACCGTAGTATAATTTGGTCCCATATAGCCATTACGCATAGAAATATGCGCAGGAGCGATATCAGCAATCATTTTAGGAATAAAGAAAGGATTGAACTTTGGAGTTCCGTCTCCTTTTGCATAATACAATACTTCTTCTTGGAAAGTCTCTAAACCTCCAATTCCTGCTCCCCAGATAACACCAACTCTTTGTTTGTTTACGTTATCATTTGTAATTCCAGCATCTTTAATAGCTTCATCACTGGCAGCAACTGCATATTGTGCAAACTTATCTAATCTACGAGATTCCTTGCGATCCATGTAATCTTCAATATTGAAGTTTTTTACTTCGCAGGCAAATTTCGTTTTGTGCTTTTCGGTATCATAATATGTGATCGGAGCGGCTCCGCTAACCCCATTCACAAGTGCATTCCAATATTCCTGAATATTGTTTCCAATAGGAGTAAGTGCACCTAATCCTGTTACAACAACTCGCCTTAATGCCATAAATATGTGTTTTGTACTTTAAACAAATAAAACCCACGCTTTCTTAACTTATTGTTACTTAAGAGCCATGGGAATTACAATATAAATATATCTTTATTGATTGAAAATCAATCGAAATTTAAATTTCAAAAAAATAATAACACCCGACTTTTAAAAATTTTCAAATTTCCAAAAAAACAAATTCCAAAATCTTGGAGTTTGGAATTTTTAAAATTGGGATTTTTAAAAATCGGGTGTGGTATTATTATTTTTTAGCTTCCTCGATATAAGAAATAGCTTGACCAACAGTAGCAATGTTTTCTGCTTGATCGTCTGGAATTTGAATATCAAATTCTTTTTCGAATTCCATAATAAGCTCAACAGTGTCTAATGAGTCAGCTCCTAAATCATTAGTGAAGCTTGCTTCTGTTACAACTTCGTTTTCGTCAACACCTAATTTGTCTACGATAATCGCTTTTACTCTTGATGCAATGTCTGACATAATCTTTAATTTTAGAATTTAATTTGTTGGCAAAAATAAAAAACTTTATTTTAAAACAACTATTTAGTTTATAAATGTGACACTAATTTATAAAATTAATTTCAAGAAAGGTCTTTTAAAGCTATTTATTTTCGATTTTTATTCCGTTTTTTGCAGTCTAAAAAATAATTTCATTATGAAAAAAATTATTGTTTTTGCCTCAGGATCAGGTACTAACGCAGAAAACATTATAAAATATTTCGAAAAAACTGAAATTGCAAAGGTCGTTTCGGTCTTTACAAATAATGCTTCGGCAAAAGTGATTGAAAGAGCAAAAAATCATCAAATTCCCGTCGAAATCTTCTCAAAAACCGAACTTTTAGAAAGAAACGTACTACAAAAAGTACAAGAAATCGACCCGGATTTGATAGTTTTGGCTGGCTTTTTATTGAAGTTTCCCGAAAGCATCATCGAACAATATCCAAACAAAATAATAAACATACATCCGGCTCTTTTACCTAATTATGGCGGAAAAGGAATGTACGGAATGCATATACACAGAGCGATAGTGAATAATAAGGAAAAAGAAACTGGAATCTCAATTCATTATGTTAATGAACATTATGATGAAGGCGGAATTATTTTCCAAGCAAATGTTGCGCTTACAGATGAAGACACACCAGAAACGGTTGCTGAGAAGATTCATGAATTGGAACAAAAACATTTTCCAGAGATTATTCATAGATTATTAGGAGAATAAATTCAAAAATCAATTACAATTACAAAATCAATTTTAGATCAATCTAAAATCTAAAATCTAAAATTAAATGAATCACGAAGTACATATATATACAGATGGCGCGGCAAAAGGAAATCCCGGCAATGGCGGTTACGGCGTGGTAATGGAATTGGTTGGAACTCCACATAAAAAAGAATTCTACGAAGGCTTTCGTCTTACTACTAATAATAGGATGGAACTTTTGGCTGTTATTGTTGGTCTTGAAAAACTAAAAAAAGAAAACATGAAAGTTCTGGTGATTTCAGATTCTAAATACGTCGTAGATTCTGTTGAAAAAAAATGGATTTTAGGCTGGGAAAAAAAGAAGTTTGTTGGAAGAAAAAATCCGGATTTATGGAAACGTTTTTTAATTGCTTACCGAAAACATCAAGTCGATTTTAAATGGATAAAAGGACATAACAATCATCCGCAAAATGAACGTTGCGATCAATTGGCCGTGATGGCATCTATGCAACCCAAACTTTCGGTTGACGAATATTACGAAAAAATCGGCTCTAAAGAATAAAAAAACGCATCAATTACTTGATGCGTTTTTTGTACTAACTTAAATTCTTACTGATTATTCTTTGTCTAGATCTTTCGCTGTTTTAAATCCAGTCAAAAGTCCGATTCCTGCCATGATGAAAATAATTGAAGGATAAACTGCTCCGTCATTCAACGAAGTATAAGTTGTAATTAATAAAGCAACAAATATACCTACACCGCTTCCTATTAATAAGAATGCTAGATTTACTACAAAGACTTTCCAAGCGGGAACTCCGTTTCCTTTTCCTTGAATAAAAATACTTGCATCTACTCCTTTTTCTATAAGAGCCAGACGCTCTCTGTTTCTTGTTGAATAAATAAGGTAAACAATTCCGAAGATCATTAAGAAAAAGCTAATTGGGATTAAAATTTTGTCGTCCATGATAATTTACGTTTTTAATTGATTGATATATCCCATATGACGAGGTTTTTTAAAATGAGGTTACAACATTTTCGAAAATTTTTCAAAAAACAAATCAAAAACCCAAAAACTGTCTGATAATCAACTAATTTTAACTTTAAAAAACTTTATAAAAGTTGAAACTTTGACAAAACTTATACTATTATATAATATGTATAATTTGAATTTTAACTCTGATAGTTAATTGGATTGGAATTTGGGATTTGTTTCTTGGAATATATTTTCAATTTTTTTGTAACCTAAATTAGTAATCTGTCGTCCTATATAATATGAGTACATTAAATGATCAATATTATATCGATAAAATAATGCAAGGCGAAGCAAATGCTTTTGCTGTTCTTGTTGATCGTTATAAAGACATGATCTTTACTTTGGCTCTAAAAATGGTTAAGAACCGGGAAGAAGCTGAAGAAGTTGCACAAGACACTTTTATAAAGATTTATAATTCGCTGACCAAATTTAAAGGAGAATCTAAATTTTCGACATGGATTTATAAAATCGCCTACAATACTTGTCTGGATCGTTTAAAGAAAAATAAAAAAGACGATTTGAATATTTCTATTGATGATTTTTCTTCTCATTTAATCAAAACCATGGACAATGCTTTGAGCGCTTTAGAAGAAAAAGAACGAAAGCAAACCATTCAAAAATGTTTAAATTTATTACCTAGTGATGAAAACTTCCTTTTAACCTTATTTTATTTTGACGATCAGAATTTGGAAGAAATTGGAAAAATCATGAATATTTCGGCCAATAATGCGAAAGTAAAATTATTTAGAAGCCGACAGAAATTAGCCGTAATTTTGAGACAGCAGTTAGAACCAGAAATAATAGAATGTTATGAGAGAGAGCGATAAAAATATAGAACAACTTATTGAGAAAATGATGGCTGAAGAAAAACTGCAGTCACCATCAATAGATTTTACTTCTAAAATTATGGCGAATGTTCAAATTTTAGAAGAGAAAAAACTGAAAGCTTACAAGCCTTTAATTTCTAAGCCAATCTGGATTTCAATTGGAATCGCTTTGGCTTTATTGGTGATTTATGTTTCGCTTTTTTCAGTTTCTGAAAGCAATATTGAAATCGAACAAGTTGGAAAATTATATTCTGATAAAATCTCAAAATCATTTTCAGGAATTCATTTTTCTAAAAATATATTCTATGCGATTTTGATTTTGCCAATTATGATTTTGGTTCAGGTTGGCGTTTTGAAGAATTATTTTGACAAGAAGTATCAATTATAAATTTTAAAATGAAAAATAAAACGGCCTTATATTCGCTCTTAGTGTTATTGTTGTTTGTTACTAATTATGCATCAGCAATTCCATCAAATTTTACTACTAAAGAAATAAAATTTGTTAGCGAAGGAATTTCTCTCGCCGGAACTGTTTTTACGCCTAGTAACATTCAAGCTGCTGTTGTGATTGTTCATGGATCTGGACAAGAAAAAAGAATGATAGACTTTGCTACAACTCTAGCCAACAATGGAATTGCAGTTTTAACTTATGACAAACGAGGAGTCGGAGAATCAGGCGGCGTGTATGCAGGACCTGAAGTAGGAACGAACAATGTTGATTTCGCCAACCTAAATCTTTTGTCTTTAGATGCGAGTGCCGCCGTAAATACTTTATCTAAATATTTATCAAATAATAAAATACCAATCGGTTTAATAGGTGGTAGCCAAGCTGGATGGATAATTCCATTGGCTGCAGAGAAAAATAAGAAAGTTAAATTTATGACAATATTTAGCGGAGCTCTTATCACGGTTAAAGAACAATTGAGATTCCAGTTTTATACAAATGGAAATCAACAATTCTGGGATACACACTCCGAAGAAGAGGCTAGAAAACATGTATTCAATGATCCAGACAAATATGAATTCATCGATACAAACCCTAACGATATTCTTTCTAAATTGTCAATCCCAGGATTCTGGATTTTTGGAGGTAAGGATATTCAAGTTCCTGCGAAACTGTCCATCGAATATCTAGACAAATTAAAATCTACAGGAAAACATTATGAATATAAATTGTTTCCAAATTTGGGTCATAATACAGCATTTTCAAAATCTGACGAACCTATGAAAGATGCTATCAATTGGATTAAAAATGTAAAGGCAAATTAAAGAATCATGCATAAAGAATTCTTCATGTTTTTAATCCGAAAAGAAAATCATCTTCATTTAAAAAACTTAATAAAAGTATTAGCTGTAAATTATTCGCAATTATTTTCAAAAAAGTTGCATCTTAAATTCAAAAAACCTATTATAAACACTGCAAAAAATCAATTTTAACCCATTCATTTACAGGATTTTTACTCCGAAATCGTTGCCTTTTTTTTAAGAAAATTTTGAGACTCTAAACCGTTGCAAGATTGTAACTTATGAAGTATCTTTGCACCCTAATTCGAAATTCATAAAATGAATAAACTATTGATTGTTGGAACAGTTGCTTTCGACGCGATTGAAACTCCTTTCGGAAAAACAGATAAAATACTAGGTGGTGCTGCAACCTACATCGGATTATCAGCTTCATTTTTTAACTTGCAATCGGCCATTGTTTCTGTAGTTGGCGACGATTTTCCTCAAGAACATTTAGATTTATTGACTTCAAAAAATATTGATATCTCTGGTATCGAAATTGTAAAAGGCGGAAAAACCTTTTTCTGGAGCGGTTTATACCACAACGACCTAAATTCTAGAGACACTTTAGTTACTGAATTGAACGTTTTAGCTGATTTTCAGCCAAAAGTTCCTCAAAACTTCAAAGATGCTGATGTTGTAATGTTAGGAAACTTACATCCATTAGTACAAAGCAGTGTTTTAGACCAAATGGAGAAAAAACCAAAATTAGTAGTTTTAGACACTATGAACTTTTGGATGGACTGTGCTCTTCCTGAATTATTAGACGTTATTAAACGTGTAGATGTTATTACAATCAATGACGAAGAAGCAAGACAATTATCAGGTGAATATTCATTAGTAAAAGCTGCTGCTAAAATCCAAGAATTGGGACCAAAATATGTGGTGATCAAAAAAGGAGAACACGGAGCACTTTTATTCCATAATAGAGAAGTATTCTTTGCACCAGCTTTACCATTAGAAGATGTTTTCGATCCAACAGGAGCTGGAGACACTTTTGCAGGTGGTTTCTCTGGATTTATTGCGCAAAGCGAAAACATTTCGTTTGGAAATATGAAGAATGCAATTATTTACGGTTCAAATTTAGCTTCGTTCTGCGTAGAGAAATTTGGAACTGAAAGGATGGAAACATTAAGCAAAGCAGAAGTAGCGATTCGATTACAGCAATTTAAGTCGTTAACTCAGTTTGACATAGAAATATAATGCCTAAGAGCCTCGGATAAAACGGGGCTTTTTTTTATTACGTTAATACACACAACTTACAACAACACACAAATAACAAAAAACAATGAGCGACGCTTTAAAACACGAATGTGGTATAGCCTTAGTTAGACTACTAAAACCGCTTGAATATTATAAAGAAAAATACGGAACTGCTTTTTACGGAATTCAGAAAATGTATTTAATGATGGAAAAACAGCACAACCGCGGTCAAGACGGAGCTGGTTTTGCAAGCATTAAATTGGATGTTGATCCTGGACAACGCTACATCAGCAGAGTTCGTTCGAACCACGCACAACCAATACAAGATGTTTTCAAACAAATCAACGAACGTATCAGCGAGGAGTTAAAAGCACATCCTGAATTGGGAGACAACATGAAAGAACTAAAAGCAAATATTCCTTATGTAGGCGAATTGTTTTTAGGTCACGTTCGTTACGGAACTTTTGGAAAAAACAGCATCGAAAGTGTTCACCCATTTTTACGTCAAAGTAACTGGATGCACCGTAACTTGATTTTGGCAGGAAACTTTAATATGACGAATGTTAAAGAGCTTTTCGAAAATCTAGTTGAACTTGGTCAGCATCCAAAAGAAATGGCAGATACCGTTACTGTGATGGAAAAAATTGGCCACTTCTTAGATAAGGAAGTAATGCAATTGTACCAAGACTGTAAAGCTGAAGGTTATTCTAAAAGAGAAGCTTCTCCAGTGATTGCAGAACGTTTGGATATTGCTAAAATATTAGCTCGTTCGGCTAAAAACTTAGACGGAGGTTATGCTATGGCAGGTTTATTAGGTCATGGTGATGCATTTGTTTTTAGAGATCCAGCAGGAATTCGTCCAGCTTACTTTTACCAAGATGACGAAGTAGTAGTTGTAGCTTCTGAAAGACCAGTTATCCAAACTGTATTTAATGTTCCTTTTGAAAGTGTTCAAGAAATTGATCCAGGAAATGCTTTGATTATCAAAAAGAACGGAAATGTTTCGATGAAACAAATCTTGGAACCAACAATCAAAAAAGCTTGTTCGTTTGAAAGAATTTATTTCTCAAGAGGAAGTGACGCCGAAATTTACCAAGAACGTAAAGATTTAGGAAAATTAATTTTACCTGCCGTTCTTAAAGCAATTGACAGCGATACAGACAATACTGTTTTCTCTTATATTCCTAATACTGCTGAAACTTCATTCTATGGTTTAGTAGAAGCAGCTCAAGATTTCTTAAATCAGAGAAAAAACAATTATATTTTAGAAAACCGAAATACATTAACTGCTGAAACGCTTCAGGAACTTTTAGCTGTAAAAATACGCACAGAAAAAGTTGCCATTAAAGATGCTAAACTTAGAACCTTTATTACTGAAGACAGCAGTCGTGATGATTTGGTAGCTCACGTTTACGATGTTACTTATGGTGTAATTAAACCTGAAGATAACTTGGTAATTATTGACGACAGTATTGTTCGTGGTACTACATTAAAAATGAGCATCATTAAAATGATGGATCGTTTAAAACCAAAACGCATTGTAATCGTTTCATCTGCACCTCAAATTCGTTACCCAGATTGTTACGGAATTGATATGGCAAAGCTAGAAGGTTTAGTTGCTTTTAGAGCAGCACTTGCTTTATTAAAAGAAAGAAACCTTTACCATATTGTAGATGAAGTATATGCAAAATGTAAAGCACAAGAGAATTTCGAAGATAAAGATGTGATCAATTATGTTACAGCAATATATGATCAATTTACTAACGAAGAAATCTCAGATAAGATTGCAGAAATGTTAAGCTCACCAGAAATAAATGCCGAAGTAAAAATCATCTTCCAAACTGTAGACGATTTACATAAAGCATGTCCTAAAAATCTAGGCGACTGGTACTTTACAGGAGACTATCCTACCCCAGGTGGAAATCGAGTTGTAAATCGTGCTTTTATGAATTTTTACGAAGGAAAAGACGCCAGAGCGTATTAATAAAATACTAACAAAAGGTTAAATTGTGCATTTCATCGGTTTTTTTTGCCGTTCATCCTATTTCTTTGGTGAAATTGAAAAGCTATGATACTTTTGAGATACCATAACATTAGTAGGTTAAGTTTATGGTAGATTTGGGGCAAAAAGGGTGGTAGAAATACCACCTTTTTTATTTAGGAATATTCTCAAACATTTCTAAGACAAGCAATTATATTTCTCTTAATCGGATATACTTACCTTTCATCTGAATTTTTTTCTTTAAATAAATATCTATTATACATTTACTGCTCCATAACATTAGTAGGTAAATTTATGGTAGATTTGGGGCAAAAAAGGTAGAAGAGATTCTACCTTTTTTATTTTGTCCCTTTCAGAGAATAGGATAAGAAAACAAATACATGATTATTTTCTAAATAAATGAACCACAATCCTTTAATCGGATATACTTGCTTTTCGTCTGATAAGTTTCTTTCTAAAAAATATCTGTAATATCTTTACTAGACCATAACATTAGTAGGTTAAGTTTATGGTAGATTTGGGGCAAAAAAGGCGGAAGAGATTCCGCCTTTTTTATTTCTCTTTTTTTAGAAAATAAAAGGAAGAGAATTTTCGCTAAAGCAATGATTATAAGTCTTTAATCGGATATACTTGCTTTTAATCTGATAAGTTTCTTTTTAAAATACATCTGCCATACCTTTACTGAACCATAACATTAGTAGGTTAAGTTTATGGTAGATTTGGGGCAAAAAAGGTGGAAGAGATTCCACCTTTTTTATTTTCTTTTTTTAGAGAAAAGATAATAGATTATAGAAGATAGATGAAGTAAATATATAAAAAAAGACGAGCATCTTTAGGCTCGTCTTTTTTCTTTATTCTTTACTCTATTCTCTTACTTGTCTAAAGCAAATCTTCTAGCAACTTCTGTCCAGTTAATTACACTGAAGAAAGCCTCAATATAATCAGGTCTTCTGTTTTGGTAGTTTAAGTAGTAAGCGTGCTCCCAAACATCCATTCCTAAGATTGGAGTTCCACCATGACCAGCAACTTCTGGCATTAATGGATTGTCTTGATTTGGAGTTCCTACAACTTCTAATTTTCCGCCTTTTTGAACAACTAACCAAGCCCATCCTGAACCGAATTGTGTAGCTCCAGCTTTAGCAAATTTTGCTTTAAATTCTTCGAAAGTTCCGAAAGAAGCCTCAATTGCAGCCAATAAATCACCTGTCGGCAATCCTCCACCGTTTGGAGACATTACAGTCCAGAATAAATTGTGGTTGTAAAAACCTCCACCATTGTTACGAACTGCTGCGTTTGATTTATCTAAATTGATTAAGATATTTTCGATTGTTTTTCCTTCTAAATCTGTTCCTGCAATTGCTGCATTAAGATTTGTAGTATATGCATTGTGATGCTTAGTATGGTGAATTTCCATTGTACGTGCATCAATATGTGGTTCTAATGCATCGTATGCATAAGGTAATTGTGGTAATTCAAAAGCCATGGTAAAATGATTTTTATGGTTTATAATAATTTATTCCAAATTTAGACATTTAACTTTGGAATTGAAAATACTATTTCGTTATAATTGAATTTAATTAACTGATAATTTACATTTTTATCACATAAACATCTGAAAATCTTTATTTTCCATTAAAAGTGGTCATTGTATTTTCTAAACCTGCTGTTCCAAAAGTTTTGATAATTTCTGAAGAAACCTCTAAACGTTCTTGAAGTTTTGCTTCTTCTTCGGCATTCCATTCACCTAAAACATAATCTACCTGCTGCCCTTTTTTAAATTGATCGCTGATACCAAATCTGTAACGGGTATAATTTTGAGTATTTAGAACTAGATTTATGTTTTTAAGTCCGTTGTGACCTCCATCGCTTCCTTTTGGTTTGATTCTAATGGTTCCGAATGACAGGTTTAAATCGTCTGTAATGACCAAAATATTCTCTAATGGAATGTTTTCCTTATCCATCCAATACTTTACCGCTTTACCGCTTAAATTCATGTAAGTGTTTGGCTTTAAAAGAAAAAAGGTTCTTCCTTTAAATTTGTATTCAGCCATCGAACCTAATTTTACAGTTTCGAACGAAAGCCCTTCTTTTTTGACTAAAAAATCTAATACTTTAAATCCGATATTGTGTCGTGTGTTTACGTATTCAGCGCCGATGTTTCCTAATCCTACGATTAAATATTTCTTCATATTGTCTTCTATGTTCTCTTCTTTTGGTATTGATGAAAACAGTTTTGTTATCCATTTTATCATGATTACAAAAGTAAGATTAATTAGAGAATGTGGCAATTGGATAATTAGATAATTACTTATTGGTCGAAATTTAACCGCAAAGTTCACGAAGGTTTTGCGCAAAGGTCGCTAAGAAAATTGAAGCATCCCCTATTAACTGAAGCTTTAAAAGAGTTCGAAAAGGCACCATTGAAAGAAGACTTGTTAAAATCTTATGAAAAAGATATTTTCTCGCTAGCCCTGACAGAAGCGACATCCTTTTTCTGGCTTCTTTAGCCAGGAAAAGATATAGCGGATGGCAGGAATGTCACGTCTTATGAAAAGGACAGTTACTGCTTCTAAAAAAATAATTAGAAAATTTGAGAATGTGACAATTAGATGATTTCTTAAAAGAGCTTCGACTTAGCTCAGCTAGACACGCTTCATTTGTCAGACTGAGCTAAGTCGAAGTCCTTTCAAAATAAAAAACCTTGGCATCTCAACAACTTAGTAACTTAGAAGCTAAAAAAAAGCCCCAATCGTAAGATTGAGGCTTTTTGTATAGAGTTTTGAAAAAAAATTATTTTTTCTTTCCTTTTGCAGGAGCTTTTGCAGCTTTTGCAGCCTCTTGAGCAGCTTTCATAGCAGCACGAGAGATTCTCACTTGACAAACAACTGTGTTGTCTGGGTGCATAATTTTGTACTCTGGTTTTCCAACTTTAGTAACATATAATTTGTTACCCATTTCAAGTGGAGTGATGTCAGCTTCAACGAAATCTGGAAGATTTGCTGGTAAAGCTTTAACTTTTAATTTACGTTGGTTAAGACGTAAAACACCTCCCGCAAGAACACCTTTAGATGTACCAACGATTTTCACAGGAACTTCCATTGTGATTTCTTTATCATCAAATAATTGGAAGAAGTCAATGTGTAAAATTTTGTCAGTTACTGGGTGAACTTGGATATCTTGCAAAATTGCATTGAATGATTTTCCTTTTCCAAGCTCAATCACAACTGTGTGTGCATTTGGAGTGTAAACCAAGTTTTTGAACGCTGCAGCGTCTGCTGAGAAGTGTACTGCTTGATTTCCTCCGTATAACACGCAAGGAACCGCTCCAGCATTACGTAAGGCTTTAGTTGACACTTTGCCCACGCTTTCTCTTTCTGATCCTTTAATTGTAATCGATTTCATTTTAAAAAAATATAGTTATTAATATAAATATTCTAATTCTTAGTGTAGTGAGATTGCTTCGTTCCTCGCAATGACTACATTATAAATTTTCCACTGATGGAATTGTTGTGGTGAACCATCTGCATAACCTCTGCAAATAAAGGCGCACAGCTTACCACTTTTATTTTATTTGATTCTCTCTTTAACGGAATTGAATCTGTTACGATTAATTCTGTTAGTTTTGAGTTTTCAATTTTCTCATACGCACCGCCAGATAAAATAGCGTGTGTACAAATTGCTCTTACACTTAGCGCTCCTTTTTCGATCATTAGGTCTGCCGCTTTCGCTAAAGTTCCTCCTGTATCGATCATGTCGTCTACTAAGATTACGTTACGTCCTTTTACTTCACCAATTAGTTCCATAGTGTCGATAACGTTGGCTGCTTTCCTTTGTTTGTAACAGATTACTACATCTGATTCTAAAAACTTAGAGTAAGCATATGCTCTTTTTGAACCTCCCATATCTGGAGATGCAATTGTTAGATTTTCTAAATTTAAACTTTCTACGTATGGTAAAAAGATTGTAGATGCAAATAAATGGTCTACTGGTTTTTCGAAGAATCCTTGAATTTGATCTGCATGAAGATCCATTGTCATGATTCTTGTTGCTCCTGCAGCTGTTAATAGGTTTGCCACTAACTTAGCTCCAATTGGAACTCTTGGTTTGTCTTTTCTATCTTGTCTTGCCCAACCAAAATAAGGCATAACAGCTGTAATATGTCTTGCTGATGCGCGTTTTGCTGCATCAATCATTAACAACAATTCCATCAGATTATCTGCACTTGGAAAAGTTGAACATACGATAAATACTCGTAAACCTCTTATTGATTCTTCGTAAGATGGCTGAAATTCTCCATCACTATACGTTGACATCGTTACTTTTCCTAACGGAATCCCGTAGTCTTTTGCAATTTTTTCTGCAAGATAAACACTTTGTGAACAAGCAAAAATTTTAGCTTCTGGTTCTAGGTGCGACATTGTAATTTGTTGTTTTATTCCGTTACTTTTAAAAAATCTTGCATTATCTTTTGAATAAAGCAGAAGCATATAAATGTCTCGGATGTAGTTAGTTGTGTGTGCTTCGTTTTAACGAGCTGCAAATTTATAAAATTTATTGAACACTGAAAGCAAATATTTAAGTATTTTTATTAGAATTTTTAATTTTATTTTTTACATTTGCACCGTGTTAAAGGAATGACATCATTTATGACTTCATTCTATTGCGTTAAAATAACTGGTTTATCATTTATTTTTTCGTCTGCTACGCCCGGATGGCGGAATTGGTAGACGCGCTGGTCTCAAACACCTGTGGGAAACCGTGCCGGTTCGACTCCGGCTCCGGGTACGAAAAACCTCTTCTTAACGGAAGAGGTTTTTTCTTTTTATATCACTTCACAACTCGCCTCATGCACAACACTAAAATTGCAAGAATTAGCAATAAAACACAATTGATTTGCTTTTTGATGCAGCTCTAATGCTAATTCAATTTGATCTGAATTTGAAATTTTCACTTTCGGATATAATCTTGCCTCAACAAAACGACCGCTTCCATCTTGATTTACTTCTAAAGTTGCTTCTGCGTTGTCCGAATATTCGAGAACTTCTATTCCGTTTTGAGAACAAACATACAAATAAGACATCATGTGGCAGGAAACTAAACTGCTCAACAGTAAATCTTCGGGGTTATATAATGATGGATCGCCTTTAAAAGCTTTTGCTGCTGAAACGTCTAAAACTGGTTTTCCTTCAATTTGAATTTTATGGCTTTTGCTGTAGAATCTTTTAGAAGGATTTGCCGGAGTTTGCTTTGAAGTCCAATTTGCTTCTGCTTTAAATAAATGTTTGAAAATCATTTTTATGTTTTTTTATCCACGAATTAAATGAAGTTGAAATTCATGGCTAAAATAACACAATTCTGTCGATTCAATTTTATTTACCCCATTTAGTCCAATCTGAATCCGGTCTTTTAAAAGATTCTGATAAAAACTTATTCGCTAATGCATTAAACAATTCTGGATTTGAAGCTGGTGTAAAATGGGTCTCTCCGGGCATAATGCATAATTGCGCTTTAGGTATATTTTCGAAAATCTCAACCGAATGTTCGTTTTTAATAATGTCTTTATCTCCAGCTATTACAAGCACTTTCGCTTTAATTTTCGATAAATCTTTCGCTGCAATATTAGGCTGATCTACTAAAAGTCCGGCAAGTTGTTTTTGCAGATTCCAATTCTCGCTCGTGTCTTTTTCTTTAATTTTAGAAATAATCATTTTTCTCATGTTCTGAACATCTTTTGTCGCCCAAGAGTTAACAGCTGTAGAATCAGGTCTTAAATTGGCGCCCATTGCTACAATCTTTTTTATTTTTGACTTTCCTGAAATTCCCATTTGCAACGCGACAATTCCTCCGTCACTCCATCCAATAATATTTAACGAATCTAATCTCAAGTGCTTAACTAATTCTTCTATATCTTTTGTGATTTGAACATAAGTCAGAGAGTCCGTTTTCAACTCTGATTTTCCTTGTCCTCTATTATCAGAAACAATAACTCTGTACTTACTTTTAAAATAATCAATTTGATTTCCCATTGATTCAATACTTCCTCCGTTTCCGTGAATCAACAACAAAGGTTCTCCTTTTCCGTATTCTTCATAATAAATTTTAGCCCCATTGAGTTCAACAAACTTTCCAACAGCAGAGTTTTTACCATAAGGTGTGTCGAATTTAAAATTCATCGGAACCTGAGCGTTTGCTATTACACATACAGAATAGGTCAATACCAAGATTAGTAGTTTAATCGGTTTCTTCATAAGTAAGTTTTTTTAGGATAGTTGTTTTTCAAATGTAAGAAAGATTTGAATAAATCAATAAAGTACTTATTGAAAGAAATGCGTTTTGATATTTACAAACAAAAAAACCTCGAAAGTAATGCTTTCGAGGTTTTTTTAAAATTACTAAATTAATTAACAGATTCTATTTTATCAATAAACCATTTTCGATCTATATTCTTCAAAGAATATTTATAGTTGATTCCGCATATTGGAAGATAAAACTTAACTTCAGAATTAAAGCTATCTTTTTGATTAACAACATATTTTATCTTTTCAATATTAGGTAAATCTTCTTCAAAAGTTTCTTGGGTAAAAAAGAAACGGTCATAATCAAATCCATAAGGCGGGCCGTCATTCTCTGGATTTTCTTTAAAATATTTGTCTCCGTCTATAAATGTTTGCTTTTCATTTTTAAGAAAGTTCTCTGTTAAAAAACCACTTTGTTTTAATGCAACAATATATTTTTCAACCTCACTGAAATTTACAAAATAATTTTTCGGTTCTTCATTTTCGGCTACACTTTCTCCTCCTCCAATAGTTTTAAACTTATACAATTTATCTAGATTTTCAATATACCATTTCATAAAATTTTTAACTAATTCTATCTGCGCTTTAGAATCAATATTAACTCCCTCTTTGTTTATGGAATCGCTTTTAATAACAGAACTGTTTTTTAATTGGTTATTATCTTTATTCTGACAGCTTTGAATAGACAAAACTAAAATAGGGATATAAATAATTATTCTTTTCACGATCACGTTTTTTATATTATGATTCAAATGTAAAGCAGAATCATTGAAATAAAAAAACCTCGAAAGCGATGGCCTTTCGAGGTTTTAGAGAATTACTAAACTAATTAACAGATTCTAAAACTATTTTTTTACCGAGAATTTAAAAGTAGTTTTAGTTTTATAATTTTCTCCTGGGTTTAAAACCGTTGTTGGAAAATTTTTCTGGTTTGGAGAATCTGGATAATGTTCTGTTTCTAAACATAATCCTGTTCTATGTGCAAAAGTTCCTCCGTTTGGCATTGGCAACGTTCCGTCAAGGAAATTTCCAGAGTAAAACTGAATTCCAGGCTCATCTGTTGTCATTTCCATAACTCTTCCGCTTGCTGCGTGATATACTTTTGCAATGATTGTTTTTCCTTTTTCAGGATTGTTCAAAACCCAGCAGTGGTCGTAGCCTTTTCCTTTTTCTAACTGGTCATTTTTAGCATTGATGTCTTTTCCAATTAATTTTGGTGTTCTAAAATCGAAAGGAGTTCCAGCAACATCATCTAATTTTCCTGTTGGAATTAAATCCGCATCAACTGGAACCAATTTATCTGCATTTAAAGTCAATTCATGATCTAAGATAGTTTTGGTAAAATCTCCAGATAAATTGAAATATGAATGCTGCGTTAAGTTAACAACCGTTTTTTTGTCTGTTGTTGCTTCATAAAGCACTTCTAACTGATTGTCATTTGTCAATGTATATGTTACTGCAACCTTTAAGTTTCCTGGGTAACCTTCTTCCATATCTTTACTTAAGTAAGACAATTTTAATGAAGCTGTTTCACCAGATTTAACCTCATCAGCTTTCCAAACTACATTAAAAAATCCTTGCGGACCTCCGTGTAAAGCATTTGGCGCATTGTTAATCGCTAATTGATAATCTTTTCCATCTAATGAAAATTTACCTTTTGCAATTCGGTTTCCGTATCTTCCGATCAAAGCTCCAAAAAATGGATTCTCTTTTTCGTATTGCGCTAAAGAACTGAATCCGATTACTACATTTTCAGAAACACCTGCTTTATTAGGCACTTTCAAATCTGTAATTCTTCCTCCAAAAGTGATGATGTCTACTTCCATCCCATTTTGGTTTTTCAATTTATAGCTCTCTACTTTTTCGCCTTTGGCAGTAGTTCCGTATTCTGATTTATCGATTGTAACTAATGCTTTTTCATCAGTGGCAACTTTTTCTGTATCAGCTTTTTTATCGCCTTTACACTGAACTGAAACTGCAGCCAAACTTAAAAGGCTTAGACCGAAAACACAACGTTTTAATACATTCATAAATGGTTATTTTTTTGATTTGTAAAAAGTTAAATGTTAGATGTAAAATGTTAGACGTGAAATTTAATCATTTTAAAAATGTAAAAATTACCTTTTTAAGTTTTTTCACATTTTACATCTTACAAATTACATTTTACTGCCTTACAGGCCGTGTTGAAACAAATGGAAATATGCTTCATTAGCATTGATTTTATCTTTAAACTCTCTTACAGTCGTCTTTTCATCAATTACCAATAATTCGATTCCAGCAATGTCTGCGAAATCTTCCATATATTCTGTTGTGATTGACTGGCTGTAAACTGTATGATGCGCTCCACCAGCTAAAATCCAAGCTGTTGCTGCAACTTCAAGATTTGGTTTACAATCCCAAAGAACACGTGCTACAGGAAGTTTTGGTAATTCTGCCATTGGTTTGACAGCCTCCACTTCGTTCACAATTAAACGAAAACGAGTTCCCATATCAACCAATGAAACGTTGATTGCATCTCCAGCTGGTGAATTAAATACCAAACGAGCTGGATCTTCTTTTCCTCCAATTCCTAATGGATGCACTTCGCAAGAAGGTTTTCCGTCAGCGATAGATGGGCAGATTTCCAACATGTGAGAACCTAAAACATATGATTTTTGAGGCGTGAAGTGGTACGTGTAATCTTCCATGAAAGAAGTTCCTCCTTCAAGACCAACACACATTACTTTTAATGCTCTAACCATTGCAGCCGTTTTCCAGTCTCCTTCTCCACCAAAACCATAACCATCGGCCATTAATCTTTGTGTTGCGATTCCTGGCAATTGTTTCCAAACTCCAAGGTTTTCAAATGTATCTGTGAAAGCTCCAAATCCCCCCTCTTCAAGGAAAGCTCTTAAACCTAATTCTATTTTTGCTGCTTCAACTAATGAGCTTCTTTGTGCTCCGCCTTCTTTTAAAGAATCTGTTAAGTTATAAGAAGACTCATAAACCGCTAATAAATCAGCTAATTGTTTGTCTGTTACTTTCTCGATATGTTTTGTAACGTCTGAAGAATCGTATCCATTTACAGACATTCCGAAACGAATTTGAGCTTCAACTTTATCACCTTCTGTAACGGCAACTTCACGCATATTATCTCCAATACGAGCTACTTTTAGGTTTTGAAGTTCATCCCATCCAAGAACTACTCTTGACCAGATTCCTAACTGTTTTTGAACTCTTTGATCTTCCCAATGTCCAACTACTACTTTACGTTTTTTACGTAATCTTGACATAATAAAACCGAATTCACGATCTCCGTGAGCCGATTGGTTCAAGTTCATGAAATCCATGTCGATAGATCCCCACGGAATTTCAGCATTATATTGTGTATGCAAGTGGCATAATGGCTTTTTCAAAATGTTCAAACCGCCAATCCACATTTTTGCTGGAGAGAAAGTATGCATCCACGCAATAATTCCGATACAGTTTTTAGCAGAGTTTGCTGCTAAACAAACATCTAAAATCTGCGAAGGTGATTTCACCACATCTTTATAAACCACTTTTACTGGAATTGAAGCCGAAGCATCTAATCCTTTTGCGATAATCTGTGAATGTTCTGCTACTTTTCTTAGTGTTTCTTCACCGTATAATTCTTGGCTTCCTACTACAAACCATACTTCTTTTTGAGAAATGTCAATCATTTTGTTGTTTATTTTGTTTCAAGTTTCAGGTTTCAGGTTACTGGAATCTAAAAAACTCGAATTGTTATTGTTATTTATTGTTTTATATCTGTTTGTTTAAAGGTTTAAGTTTCACGTTCCAACAACTTGAAACTTGAAACAAAGAAAACCTGAAACAAAAACTATTGTCCGTAATACGAATCTTTTCCGTGTTTACGGTTGTAATGTTTCTTTATTAATGAATCTTTTAATCTTGGTGCGTTTGGGTTTATTTGTAAAGTCAGGTAGGCCATTTCTGCCACAACTTCAAGAACTTTACTGTTGTAAACCGCTTTTGCAGCGTTTTTTCCCCATGCAAATGGGCCGTGATTTCCTATCAAAATCATTTCTACTTCTTCATAAGAAAGATTTTTTTCTTTGAAGCAATCCAAAATCTGAATTCCGGTATTGTGTTCGTAGTTTCCTTCAATTAAATGATCTGCCATCGGGGGCGCACACGGAATATCAGCTGTTAAGTGATCAGCATGTGTTGTTCCGAAAATTGGAATATCTTGCTGAGATTGTGCCCAAGCCACAGAATACGTTGCGTGTGTATGCGCAACACCTCCAATATTTGGCCAATGTTTGTACAAATAAGCATGCGTTTTTGTGTCAGATGACGGACGCATTGTGCCTTCAATTACGTTATTATCAAAATCGACAATTACGATATCTTCAGGTTTTAAATCTTCGTAAGGAACGCCACTTGGTTTAATAGCAAAAACACCATTTTTTCTATCCACAGCGCTTACATTACCGAAAGTATAAACCACCAAATTCAATGCATTTAATTGCATATTGGCTTCGTAACATTCTTGTTTTAAATCTTTATACTGAGAACTCATTTTGAGAAATTTTAATAGTTGGATCTGCAAAAACACTTAATTGTTCGTAAGCAATAAGTAGTTTATTGTAAGCTGCTACTTTATCTAATTGAGGGAAATATTCTCCATCAAAATCGCTTCCGATTTTTTGGCTTGCTTCGATTACATTTGGATAAATCCCTGCTGCAACGGCTGCATAAATTGCTGCACCTAAAGCTGGAGTTTGGTCTGAAGCTGCAACTTTAATTGGTTTGTTTAAAACGTTAGCCAAAGTCTGCATAATGAAAGGAGATTTTCTAGCCACACCACCAATGCCGATAACGCTGTCAATTTTTACACCTTCTTCTTCAAAACGATCTACAATTTTCTTCGCTCCAAAACAAATTGCGTTTACTAAAGCTTTAAAAATATGCGGAGCTTTTGTTCCTAAAGAAAGGTTTGAAATGACACTTTTTACTTCCTGATTTGCATCTGGAGTTCTACGTCCGTTAATCCAATCTAAAGCAATTGGAAGACTTTCTGAAACTGGAATTTTCTCTGCTTCTTTTGTTAATTCAACAATTAATTTATCACTGAATTCTTCTCTTAATTGTTCTTTTTGAGCATCATTTAAAGTTGATGAAGAAGCTAATAAATGTTCTGTCGGCCACATTAATAATTCTTTGTACCAAGCTAATAAATCTCCAAAAGCAGATTGCCCTGCTTCCAAACCGATAAATCCTGGAATAACTGAACCATCAACTTGTCCGCAGATGCCACGAACGGTTTTTGTTCCTACTTCATCATAAGAACCAACCAGAATATCGCAAGTTGAAGTTCCCATTACACGAACTAAAGTATTTTCACCAATCTTAGCTCCTACAGCTCCAGAATGCGCATCGAAAGTTCCAACAGCAACAACTGTTTCTGTAGAAAGTCCTAAACGATCTGCCCATTCTTTACTTAAATTTCCGGCAACTAAATCGGATGTATAAGTTTCATCGTATAAGTTTCCGCGAAGTTGCGCCAAATACGGATGTAATTTTTCCAAGAATTCAACTGGTGGCAATCCGTTCCAGTCTGTGTGCCACATTGCTTTGTGACCTGCAGCGCAACGGCTTCTTTTGAAGGTTTTTAAATCTTTATCTTCGATTAATAAATACGTCATTAAATCGCAGTGCTCCATCCAAGTATGCGCTGCATTTCGAACCGCTTCATCTTGTCTTGCAATGTGAAGGATTTTTGCCCAAAACCATTCCGAAGAATAAATTCCTCCAACGTATTTTGTAACATCTTCTCCACCCCAGCTTACTGCCAGTTCGTTGATTTCGTTTGCTTCATTAATAGAAGTATGATCTTTCCATAAAACCATCATTGCATTTGGGTTTTCTTCAAAACCTTTTGTTAATGCTAATGGCGTTCCATCTTTTGTAACTGGAACTGGAGAAGATCCTGTTGTATCAATACAGATTCCGCGAACCAATGCCGGATCTACTTTACTTTCTTTTACAACGTTTTGAATCGTAGTTTCCAATCCTTCAATATGATCCAAAGGATGCTGACGAAATTGGTTTATAGAGGCGTCACAATATTGTTTGTTTTTCCATCTTTTGTAATGAGAAACATTCGATGCCAGCTCCTGCCCATTTTCTGTATCAATTAGCACCGCGCGAACAGAATCTGTTCCGTAGTCCAATCCTATTACATAATTTTTCATTCGTATTTATTTTAAAATATTGACAAATATAATTATAAATAATTCATAAGTGTATAAAAAACACTTAATAAAATTTTGTTCCTTAATTTTTACAAAAAATGCATCAAAACAAAGATTTAAGCTCAAAACAAAAAATAAATGTCAATGTTACATTTATAATGTTGCGATTATTTCATCTTAATCTTTAAAACCGTTAAAGAGTAAGCTGGAAAATCTTAATCAACTTAGTTAAATTCGAATATTGGTGTACCGTTTTTATCAAATTTTAATTTCATCATTCTCGCATGACGATTAGGATCATATAACGGATCTGCAATAATATCCTTCAACGGTCTTTTATCTGTAGCAGGCACCACTTTTGGATCACCAACAGCTTTTTCATAATCCCTTGCATGATAAATTACCAATGGTTCTCCGTTTTCATCTACTGTAAATGAGTTATGCCCTGGCCCGTAAATATGTTTTGCTTCATTGGTTTTTAATACTGGATATCTGGATTTTTTCCAAGAATTTCTATCTAATAAATCAGCATTTTCATCTGCTTCCATCATTCCCATACTATAACAAGAACCCGTAGCACTTGCTGAAAAGGTAATGTAAATTTTCCCATTGTGTTTAAGAAATGCAGGACCTTCATTTACCCAAAAACCTACACGTTCCCAATCATAATCTGGAGTTGTTAGCATGAATTGAACTGTTTTTAGTTTTATGGGTGATTCCATTTCGGCCAAATACAAATTAGAAGATGCGAATTGTCCGCCTGTTTTTTCTGCCCAACAGAAATAGCGCTTATTTTTATGCTCAAATACAGTCCCGTCCAGAGAAAAATCGGTAAAGCTTTTTGGATCGGCGTCAGCTGCCTGCATTTGCCCCAATTCAATCCACTTATCATGTAAAGGATCCTGACCTGTACACTCCAAAACATAAGGTCTTAATTTCCAAATATCGTCTTCTTCGCTTGCTGCAAAATACACGTACCATTTTCCATCTAAATAATGAATTTCAGGAGCCCAAACATGACGGCTCATTGGTCCGTTTTTATGTTTTTCCCATACTCTAAAGGTTTCAGCATTTTGAAGTTCATCAATAGACTTTGCACGCCTCAACTCTATTGCGTCATAGGTTGGTATCGATCCTGTAAAATAGTAATACCCATCTGTATGCTTGTAGATAAAAGGATCTGCTCTTTGCAACACAATAGGTTTATTTGTTAAGGTTGTTTTTGTGGTAGTCACTTCTTCTTTCGTCAACCCTTTTTCTGCTTTTTTATCTGTACAAGAAGAAACACTTACAAAAACAACGGCTGAAAGTGCCAATTTTTTTAATAGGTTAGTTTGCATGTTATAATGGTTTGTTTGCATTTAATTTATTTATGAGGAATTCAGTCTTTAAAATCAATCCAAACTTTCATTTTTCCAACTCCTCGATTTGACCAAGAATAATATGGAATGGCTGTGAATTTTGAATTTTCGATCACATTTACACCTTGCAATAAGTTCGCTTCTTTTCTTACTTTGAAAGTATCTGAAGCTGAAACATCGATCTTATCAAAATTGTTTTTATTGTCGATTTCTTCAACCGCATATACTAAAGGACCATATTCTAAAGAGACTTTGTTTTTATTGGTTTCTACTTTAGAATTGGTTTCTACTTCCTGAACTTCCATTGGGAAATTAAGAGCTATTTTATCTCCTTTTTTCCAATTTCTAGTCACGTTGAAATAACCATTTTCAGGCTGAATTGCTAATGTTTCTCCGTTTACAGTAATAGTTGATTTTTGAGTTGAAGCTTTCTTATAGGTATATAAATCTCCTGGTAAAACTTCATTTCTTGCCCAACCTGGAACTCTAAGTTTAATTGTGAATTTGCTCTCTTTTTTAGGATTTACAGAAATGCCTACTTTTCCGTTCCAAGGATAAGAAGTCTGTTGCGAAATCTCTAAATCTGTTTTTCCTAATGTGAACGAAGCATTGTTTGAAGCATATAAATTCACATATAAATCATCGTTCGTTTTAGAATAAATCAATCCTGGAATTGACGGAATAAAACGAATTAAATTAGTCGGACAGCAAGAGCAGTCAAACCAAGCCTGACGCGTGCAAGAACCTCTGTTTGATTTGTAAACACCATCTGCTTCTAAGGCATTTGGATAGAAAAATTGTTTTCCGTCAAGCGAAATACCCGAAATTAATCCGTTGTACATCGTTCTTTCGATAACATCAAAATATTGTGATTTTCCATATAAACTATGCAATCTATGATTCCAATATACATCTCCAATTGCAGCACATGTTTCATTGTAAGCAGTTAGATTTGGCAATTCGTAGTTTGTTCCAAAAGCTTCTCCATCATGTCTTGAGCCAATTCCTCCCGTGATGTACATTTTTTTGTTTACCATATTATCCCATAAATTATTTACGGCATTTTCATATGATTTGTCTTTAGTCATGGCAGCAATATCCGTCATTCCTGCATACATATAAACGGCACGAACAGCATGTCCGACAGCTTCATTTTGCTGAATTACTGGAATATGATCCTGAGCATATTCGCCATATAATTTATGATTGTTTGGATTTCCGCGATTGTCTAAAAAGTATTTAGCCAATTTCAAGTAATCTTCTTTTCCTGTAATTTGATACAATTTAATCAAACCCGTTTCTATAATCTGATGTCCCGGAACTCCTTTTACTTGACCTGGACCATCGCCAAAAGTTTTCACAAACAAATCGGCATTTTTGATTGCTATGTCAAGGAAATTTCTTTTTCCTGTCGCCTCATAATGCACAACTGCAGCTTCAATTAAATGCCCGGCGTTGTAGCATTCATGACTGATTTGCAATGATTCCCAACGTTTTCCTTCAATAACTGGAACCCAAGTAGCAGGCGGTTTTGCCGGATTTATGGTTCTCCATGTTGTCAAATAACCATCTTCTTCCTGACCAATTTTTACAATCGCAATCAAAGAATCTAAAACTCTTTCTAGTTTTGGATTTGGAGCAGAAATTAAGGTATTTGATGCGCCTTCAATGATTTTGTAAACATCAGTATCATCAAAAGGCATTTCACCTCTAACCGTTCCTGTTTTTTGTTTTCCTGCGATTAAAAAGTTCTCAAAACGGCCTTCTTCATCACATTTTTTAATCGCATATTCTATCGTTACTTCCTGCACTCTTTTGATAATTGGAAGCCAAAAAGAATCGGTCAGTTTTACATTTTGAATGTTTACGGGTTCGATTTCGTAACCTGCTTTTAAAACTGACGTTTTATTTTGCACCACATTATTTTTGGTCTCTTTGCACGAAACCAAAACCAGAAGTGACATAAAAATCGTTAAAATTGGTAAGTTGTATTTCATCATTATTCTTGTATTCTATTTTAAAACAGGCCACAAATTAGCGTCCCATTGTATTTCTTTGACTACTAATCTTGGTGTTCCATTAGTTTTCTTTTCGTAAGCATGATAAAAGATATAATCTTTTCCGTCGAAAGTATAAGCGCTATTATGTCCTACACCAAAATAGTTTTCATCGCCTTGAACTACTAAACTTCCTCCGCCTTGATCCAGTTGTTTTCCTTCTTTATCTAAATAGGGTCCCGTTACATTTTTAGATCTTCCGACAACCACTTTGTAAGTGCTTTTTTCTCCGCGACAGCATAAATCCCAAGAAAGAAATTGATAATAATATCCATTTTTCTTAAAGATAAAAGGAGCTTCAAGTGCACCATCTCCAGGATCAGAATCTGGTAATTCGAAAGTTCTTTTACGTTTTGCGATTGTATGCCATTCTTGAGGCTGCGCAATTGATTTTAAATCGGGATTTAATTTTACCAATTTCAATCCTTCCCAAAAAGAACCGAAAGAAAGCCAAGGCGTGTTATTTTCATCAAAAACCAAATTCGGATCAATGGCGTTCCACATATCTCTGTTTGGTTGTGACTGAATGACAATTCCCTGATCGACCCATTTATAATTTTTATCTTTTGGATCTAAAGTCGTATTAGTCGCAACGCCAATCGCCGAAGTATTTTTGGCGAAAGCTGAAACAGAATAATACAAATAATAAATATTGTTATGGAATGAAATATCGGGCGCCCAAATATGATTTTTAAAATCGGCTGCAACACCATCTGCCCAAACTGGCTTTTCTGCAAAAACCTGTGGTTCCTTGTTCCATTTTTTTAAATCTTTCGAACTAAAAACACTTATTCCGTTGCCTGTACAGTATAAATAATATGTATCTTTTTGTTTGATAACAACCGGATCATGCACGACAATTTCCTGAGACATAACCACGGAAACTGTGAACATTAGAAAAGCCGAAATTGTATATTTTATGTTTTTGTAAACCATATAAGTGATTTTAGTAAGTTTAAGTTTTTGGTTGACTGAAAACTGCGACTGAATACTAAAAACTACTGTATTCCTTCAGATGTCATAACAATTCGTTTAATAGTTCCGTCTTTGTTATAAAATAATTTATCGACGCAGACAGATCTTCTAAAACTTCCTCCATCTGGTTTTGATGCTCCATTGTGATAAATGAAATAGGATTGTCCTTTAAAATCAATTATTGACTGATGATTTGTGTTACTATTTCCAGCAATTTCATTCAGAATTCCTTTAAATTCCCAAGGTCCTGTAATTGATTTACTCATGGCATAGGCAATTTTTTCAGGAAATTCATAAGCGTACGACAAATAATACCAGTCTTTGTGTTTGTGAATCCAAGGCGCTTCAGTAAAGTTAGGCAGTTTTATGTGATGAATTTCACCTTCTATTTCCGTCATATTTTCTTTTAATTTTGCATAATGACAAGCGGTATTTCCCCAAAATAGATATGCTTGTCCGTCAGTATCAATAAAAACTGTCGGATCGATATCGTCCCAAGTTATGTCGCTAAATTTGGTCATATCATTGGTAATTAAGGCCTTTCCTAATGCATCTTTAAAAGGTCCAAGCGGATTATCTGCGACAGCAACTCCAATAGATTTTCCTGGAACAGTACCGTGTTCAACCGTTACATACCAATAAAATTTTCCATTTCTTTCGATCACCTGCGAAGCCCATGCGTCACTTTTCGCCCATTTAAAATCGGTTACTTTTAACGGCACTGGATGCGATTCCCATTTTTTCATATCAGAAGAAGAATATACCAACCATTCATTCATTTTATAAAAATTAAAATCGTTTGGCGCTTCGTCATGACCAGCATACAAATACACTTTGTCTTTGTAAACCAATGCAGCAGGGTCTCCTGTATATTTATCTGTAATGGCAGGATTGTTGAATTTTACCGATTGGGCAGTTCCCACAATTGATAAAAGCAAAACAGATAGATTTGTCAATAGGTTTTTCATTGTTGTCTTATTTTTTTGCCACAGATTAAATTGATTTTTTTGTTATCTGTGGCTATCTGAAAAAAGCATTTCATTTGTTTAAATTCATCCCGAAACTTCGGGACTATGTGTTCAAATCTAGATTTGTTTTTTACTCTTTTATTGAATAAAAAATCTATGCTTCTATGTGTTTAAATTTTTAATTTATTTTTTTGCCCCAAACCGATACTCCAGCACTATTGATTCCAGCATAAGTTAACGTTACTTTTCTGGTTGATGATTCCCAATCCCAAGCGTCCACTACATTGCATTTAACTCCGTTTATGGTAGCGATTTTTTTAGCAGAATCGTACGACCAAGTTCCTGTTACATCTCCGCTTACTTTTTTGTCAGCCGTTAGATAAATTGTAACTGCTTTTTGCATGGTTTTGTATTGATAATTCAATGTAATCTGCTCCCAAATTCCAACCAGATTTCCTTCTGCAAAAGTGGTTGTTGGTACTCCAGCGTAACGTTCAGGCTCTATTACGGGCCAGCCGTCTTCTGTCCACTGAATTCCGTGAACATGTCCCATCATAACTGCATTTGAGACATTAATTCCAGCAACTCCTTCTGGCAAACGTGCCTGTGAAGCATAAAACCATTGTTTTGTTTCTGGATTTTGAAAAACAGCGCAATGCGAAAATCCAACCCATCCTGTATGATTTTTAAATTGATATGGATGTGTAACCAAAGGATAACATTCTGCTCCGTTTGTAATACTGATTCCTGTGTTTGTCACATAAGGTCCAAGAATGTTTTTGGAACGGGCTACACGTGTGTTATAAGCCACCGATAATTCGTCATAAGCCAAAAACAAATAATAATATTGCGTATCTGGATTGTAGATAATTTCTGGTCCTTCGAGTGCTTGCCAGCGATTTGTATTTACATTTCCGCGACCCGCAATTCGAACTCCGTAATCATCAATTGTTTGTAATTTATCTGGTTTACCAGTTGTAGGATTTAATTTTAAAGCTGCAATCCCAGAATGCCAAGAACCGTAAATTAAATATTGTTCTCCTTCGGGAGTTTCAATAAAACTCGGATCGATAGCGTTGAATTTAAAATAAGCATCCCAATCGTTTCCTCCATTTCTAACATAACTTTTTACGCCATCAGGTTCTGAGCAAACTACCATTCCTTTGTCAACCCAATTATTAGAAGCTAAATCTGTTGTTTCTGCCAAACCAATAAAAGCACGTTCTGTCCAAGAAGTATTTGTATCTGTTCCCGTAATTGGATTTGTTACTACGATGCTGTAATACATTCTGAAAACATTCCCTACTTTTCGAACACAAGGCGCCCAAAATCCGTAATTTGGATTTTCTATTGGAGGAAGTGCCGGACTCATTCTCGCTCTTTTATTATTCAAAGAATCTTTTACCCAAGCTGGAGCCTGAAGCATCAAAGGCCCCATAAATTCCCAGCTGATTAAATCTTTTGATCTTCTGTAGAAAAAATGTCCGTTGCCATCGTGCGCGTTTCCGTATGAGGCATCGGTTTGATACATATAATAATATTCGCCTGATTTCTCAACTGATGGATCGTGTACATTTGCCAGATTCCATTGCGATCTGCTCGCCCAACTTGCCATTGAAGTATAATTGTCTGCATAAGTTGGTCCATTAAATGTTGGAGTCACCACTGGAGGCTCAACTACAACTGGAGGCTCTGGTTCTAATGCAGGATCATCTTTTGAACAGCTTGCCATTAAAATCGCTGCTGCAAAAAATCCGATGAAAGAGAGGGTTTTTAAAATGAATTTTTGCTTTTTCATTTGGTTTTATTTTATTTTCCTTCTAAAACAACTACTGAGAAAGGAGGAATAGTGATTTCAAGTTTTCCTTTTTTGTTTTCGAAACCTTTAAAAGTTGTTGGAACAATTTTGTTTGGATTTTCGAATGAATTGTAATCTTGTAATTTCGCTGATGTTATAACAGTTCCTGTGAAGTTTTTCACACCTAGATCTTTTACATCAATTTCTATTTTGTTTTTATTTTTTGCGTCTACGTTAACTAATGAAATATGGATAGCTCCGTTTTTGTCTTTTGATGCCGATGCCGAAACCGCAGGAAGTTTTTCCCCATTAAAAGTGTATGATGGCGACTCGAAACTTACTGGCAATAATTTTGCATCTTGGTGCACGCTGTACATTTTCATTACATGGTATGTTGGCGTTACAATCATTTTAGCTTTATCAGTAAGAATTACGGCTTGTAAAACGTTAACGCATTGCGCTAAATTTGCCATACGAACACGATCTGAATGGTTGTTGAAAATGTTAAGAGTTGCTCCAGCTAAAACCGCATCACGCATAGTATTTTGCTGATATAAAAATCCTGGATTTGTTCCTTTTTCAACTTCATACCATCCTCCCCATTCGTCAACAATCATAGCTACTTTTTTCTCTGGATCGTATTTGTCCATAATAGCAGAATGTTTCGTAACCAATTCTTCCATTTTTAGAGCTGACTGCATGGTTTTGAAATAACCTTCTTCCGTAAAATTTCTGTCATCTCCTTTTTTACCCCAGTCAATTACAGCATAATGGTGAACCCCAACTCCGCCTAACATATTTAGCGGAATTCCTTTCATTAAAACTTCTGTCCAATTGTAATCTGCACTATTTGATCCAGAAGCAATTCTTGTGATTCCTCCAGTATTTTCCCAATCTGACATGAAAGTCGCATATTTACGGTATTCTCCGGCATAATATTCTGCAGTCATGTTTCCTCCACATCCCCAAGCTTCATTTCCAATTCCCCAGTATTTTACTTTCCAAGGTTCTTTTCTTCCATTTTTAGCACGTAAATCACTCATCGGACTTTTACCACTGAAGTTTGTGTACTGAACCCAGTCTGCCAATTCTTGAACCGTTCCGCTTCCAACGTTTCCAGATAAATACGGTTCTGCTCCTAAAAGTTCACACATATTCAAGAAATCGTGTGTTCCAAAACTATTATCTTCAGTAACTCCGCCCCACCATTTATTTACAATAGTTGGTCTTTGTTCTTTTGGTCCAATTCCATCTTTCCAGTGATATGTATCAGCAAAACAACCACCTGGCCATCTTAAATTTGGAATTTTTAAATCTTTTAAAGCCTTAATAATATCATTTCTTACTCCATTTGTATTTGGAATTTTCGAAGTGTCTCCCACAAAAAATCCTCCGTATATACAACGGCCTAAATGTTCTGCAAAATGACCGTAAATGTTTTTATCAATGGTTGGCGCATCAGCAGAATTTTTAATAGTTATTGTGGTCTGCGCAAAATTCAGCTGACTACAAAGCGAAATAAGAAATGTGATTAAAAGTGCTTTTTTCATAGTGGTTTTTATTGAAGAGGAAAGTCCGAAAACTTTCCTCTGAATTTTAATTTTTTAATAAGAAAGTGTTGGCCATCCTGATGACCATGTAAAATATACAATTTCGAGTTTTGGATTTCCGCTGTCTGCTCCGTCATAATAATGAACAGATCCTTTTTGCGTTCCTGTAATTCTAGATAAATGTCCTGGACCAATGTAATTTCCTTGTGTAGCCAAAACAGTTGTACCTCCTCCATTGGTTAATGCAACTCCATTTTTATCCACAAAAGGACCAAATGGACTTGTAGAACGTCCTACTACAATATAATAGGTGCTGTTTACACCATTACAGCAAGTTCCTCGGTTTACAAACATATAATAATAACTTCCTTCTTTGATTAAACAAGGAGCTTCCCATGATGCGCTGTTTCCGCCTGCAACAATAGTTCTGCTTCCAGTTGTTTTTCCTGTTGAAGGATTAATTTGGATTACTCCAATACCAGCATGCCAAGAGCCATAAGCCATATAGACATTGCTTCCATCAACCAAAATAGATGGATCGATAGCATTAACATCTGATGCTGAAGAGGAAGAAACTACAACACCTCTATCTGTCCAAGTTGTTCCTGCACTTTGCGAAATGGCTGGTGTCGTAACCAATCCGATTGCTGAAGTCGCTGATCCAAAAGTGGAACAAGAATAATACATGTTCCAACGATTGTTAAACCACGCAACATCTGGCGCCCAGAACGTTTTAACGAATCCTGGAACATATCCTGTAATCCAGCTCGGGGTTGATGAAAACACTGATGTTCCCCATGTCCAGCTTGTTAAATTTGTTGAATAAGTCATCGGAATATTATCTCCTGTAGTAAAAACATAATAATTAACGCCACTTTTTACAATTGTACTCGGATCATGTGATGGCACATTTCCGCTTACTGTTTTAGCAGTTAAATTGGTAACCTGTGAATCTTGAGCATCAACAACTGTTGCTGCTTCTTTTGTTGGGACAATATCTTCATTTTGACAACTCCATAATAATATCGATAATAAAACCAAACTTGTAATTGCTTTCATTGTTCTATAATTTTAGTTACTGTTAAAAATTACTTCTCTTGTATTCCAAATTCTAAGGCATAATATCATGTGAAGATTTTCAGCCTTCACATGATATCAGGTATTTAAAACTAACTCAAAAATATTTTTAGTCTCAGTTTTCAGTTATAGTATACAGCGAGACCGAGACTAAAAACTGAGATTGTAAACTTAATAGCTGTCATTTTGTTTTGTTCCAGGATTATTATCCATTTCCAACTGCGGAATTGGGAAATATTCACGACCAGGTGCATATGAATTAAATTCTGCATCTCTTGATTTTAACCAAGCTAATTTGGCTGAATCCTGAAGCCATCCCCAACGACGGATATCATCAAAACGATGTCCTTCAAGAGGGAATTCTAAGAATCTTTCGTGACCAATCTGTTCTCTCATTTGCGCTTGGCTCATTCCTGGTTTTGTAGTTGCCAAATCAGGAAGATTTACTCTATTTCTTACCATTTGGATATAAGTGTAAGCTCCTTGCGTATCGCCAGTTTCATTCAAACATTCAGCGTACATTAATAAGATATCCGCATATCTTAATAAACGTTCATTGATTCCTGAGCGCCAGTCATATTCGTCTGCAAATTGTCCGTCAGAGTTTTGATATTTTCTACAGAATAAATCATTTAAATCTGCTGGACTTGAAGCGTAAAATGTTGCAAAATCTTTTCCATACAATTGCATTCCGCCTGGTTTATTATAGAAAATTGTAGCATCTAAACGTGGATCTAAATCTCCTGTTTTTGTTTTTTCTTCTTGGAATTCATTAAATAATGCCCATGAAGGCTGAACGTCTGTCCATCCGAAAGCTCTTGGTGCATAAGTAATTGCTCTTGCAGATGTTTTTCCCCATCCTGAAGCTGGTGCGCCTCCCCATCCTAAATCAACTCCTCCAGCATCACGGCTAAATTGCACTTCAAAAAGAGATTCTGAATTATTTTCATTTGCTGTTGTGAAGTTGTCGCGGTAGTTTGTTACAAGAGAATAAACTCCTAAATCTATTACTTGTTTGAAAGTAGTTCTTGCATTAGAAAAATCTTTTGTAAATAAATATGCTTTTCCTAAATAACCCAATGCTGCACCTTTAGTAGCACGTCCTTTCTGACCTGCGTCTAATCCTGAAATTCCATCGTAAGTGTTTGGAAGTAATTCGGCAGCAGCTTTAAAGTCAGCAATAAC
Organism: Flavobacterium sp. SH_e; assembly: GCF_025717045.1. Classification (GTDB taxonomy): domain Bacteria; phylum Bacteroidota; class Bacteroidia; order Flavobacteriales; family Flavobacteriaceae; genus Flavobacterium. Next base: position 344,504 of record NZ_JAOVZN010000006.1, on the reverse strand, counting down.
CTGAGCCCATCCTTCCTCCTGAGTTTTCTGAGGTGTATACAATGCGATTTCTGTAGGTAATGGAACATTTTTAAACATGTTAACTGCATGGAAAAAATATAACCCTCTCAAAAAATAAGCTTGTCCTAAAATTCTGTTTTTAAGAGCTGCATCTTCAAAATCAATTCCTGGAACATTTGTCAAAACTTGATTTGCACGGTAAATTCCTTGATAATATGTTTCAAAAGCCCAGCCATAAATTGCAGGGTCTGTTGGATTTGAGTTGAAACGACCTACATTATACATTGCTCCCCAAGGGCTATTACTACGAGTATCATCACCTTTTAAATCTAAAAGTAATGGTGTACTTCTCATATAAGTTCCATCTGTAAGCAAACTTCCATAAGCAGCATTTACTCCTTCTAGTGCATCTTGATCTGTTTTCCAAAATGAACCTGCAGTTTCAACATTCGGGTCCACTTGGTTCAAGTCTTCATTATCAACGCAGCTTGTGGTTACAAGTGCCAATGAAAAGAAAACTGTTATATAGTTAAATAATTTATATTTCATTTTGATTCGTTTTTAATTGGTTAGGATAGATTAAAAAGTTACTTCAACACCCAAAGAAATTGTTCTTGGATTTGGGAATGATCCCGCATCATATCCTCTAGAAAATAATCCGTCATTGTAATTAAAATCTGGGTCGTAACCTCTGTATTTGCTAATGATCCATAAGTTTTGACCATTTACATATACTTTTGCTCTCTGAATAAACAAATCCTTTGGCAATGGAAGTGTGTATCCAATTTCCAATGTCTGCAATTTGATATAATCACCACTTTCGATAAATCTGTCAGAATCTCTTGCATTTCCGTTTGGATCTCCAATAATTGGACGAGGAACGTTTGTATTTGTATTTGTTGGAGTCCAGTAGTTCAATGCATCAACACTATGGTTTCCATATTGTTCTGTCATTAAATTACGATACAATCCGTTGAATACTTTGTTTCCTCCTGAACCTTGCCAGAACATTGAGAAATCCCAATTTTCATAATTTGCACCAAAGTTGATTCCGTAGCTATATTTCGGAATTGCAACTCCCATAAATCTTCTGTCTGCATCTGTAATTTGGCCGTCACCATTCAAATCTTTGAATTTAAGATCTCCAACACCTGCATTTGTCTGTGTTGGTGATGAAGCTAAATCAGCAGCATTTTGAAAAATTCCTGCAACTTCATAAGTATAAAGTTCGCCGATAGATCTTCCAACTTCTGTTTTTGAAGCGGCTCCATAAATTGGATTTCCATCAAGACCAATTTGTAAAACCTCATTTTTCAAGGTTCCTAAGTTTGCCGAAATATTGTATTTAAATTTGTTGTGATTGTTGTTGTATGAAGCTGTAAACTCAAAACCGCTATTTTTTACTGCACCTGCATTTGTTGTAATACTTGCAGGGAATGCTCCAGTTGAATAAGGCAGTGGAACTCCGATCAATAAATCTGTTGATTTTTTCTGATAGTATTCAGCAGTAATCTGCAAATCATTGTTAAAGAATCCTAACTCTACAGCAACGTTTGAAGTAGCTGTTTTTTCCCAGTGAACATTTGGATCAATAGCGCTTACTACTGTTGTTCCAGGAGCTAAAGTATCATTAAAATCATATCCTGCAAAAGCATTGATAGTTGGCGAATAAGCGTAAACTCCAAGCGTATTGTTTCCTAATTCTCCATAACCTCCTCTTAGTTTGATCGTGTTAAACCATTCTGGTAAATGGATGAATTTTTCGTTGCTTAATTTCCATGCTCCAGAAAAAGAGTAGAAATTTGCTGTATTATTATTTTCACTGAAAAGTGATGTTTTATCTTGTCTGAAGTTTCCAGTAACGAAATAACGATCATCATAAGAATAGTTCAAACGGCTTAAGTATGAAATATTAGTCAGTGTGTTTTTGTATTCGCCAGCACTTGTAGCATCAGCATATTGAATTTGGCTGATTTCACCTGGAGTATATCCAACACCTCTTGACCAATGTCTGTAGTAATCATTTCTTTCCTGAATCCATCCAGCTAAAGCATCAATTTTGTGTTTGCCCAAAGTAATTTCATAAGTCAATAAGTTGTTGACGAATGTTCTTTGTTGGTTTCCATTATCAACATCTAAAGAAGCTTCATCATTTGTTGTAATATAATACCATCCTAAATCACTTGGCGGAATGAATTTTCTGTTTTGAAAATCTAATCTATCGTAGCTTAAATCTAATTTATACTTTAAACCTTTGATAATTTCAAGTTCTCCCCAAATGTCTCCGATAAAACGACTTCTTTGCCCATTATTTGTGATCAAATTATTGTATCCAATAACGTTCATTGAGATTGCTCTCTGAGTTAAGTTGTCAGTTCCTCCGTATCCTCCAAGTCTGTTTGAATCGTAAACTGGCATTGTTGGAACCGCTCCTAATAAATCAACAATTGCAGATTCTCCAGCATTGTACTCATTAAAGTTTTCTTTACCCGATTTAGTATAACCAATTTTAGAACCATATTTGAATTTGCCTTTTTTACCATATAAATTCAAATTCGTAGAATATCTTTCATAATCTTGAGGTGAATTCAAATAACTTGTATTTTTGAAATAATCTGTATTTAAATTGTACCCTAAAGTTTCAGCTCCTCCGCTAAAAGTAAGTGAGTGGTTTTGTACAAGACCTGTCTCAAAAGCTTCTTTTTGCCAATTAGTATCTACATTATTAATATATGAAGAACTGTTCGGATCATTTCCTGGTGCAATTGCTAATCCAGCATTCAGTTCCGCAGCCGATGTGATTTTTTGGTAACCTACTCGGTCAGTTACATCCCATGTTTTAGCTACATTCTGAAAACCTACAAGAGATTTATATTTAATCTCCATTTTTCCGCTTTTACCTTTTTTAGTTGTAATAATTACAACACCGTTCGCTCCCTGAACTCCATAAATAGCTGCTGCAGACGCATCTTTTAAAACCTGCATCGATTCAATATCTCCTGGTGCAAAATCATTAGGATTTGCTACGATCATTCCATCGATAACAAACAGAGGGTTATTGTTTGTGAACGAATTTATACCTCTAATTTTAACATTTACAAATCCTCCCGGTTCTCCAGATGATTGTACTGTTACACCCGCAACCTGACCTTGAAGCATTTTTGCAGGATCATAGGTTACGGTTTTCTTTGCTGCTTCCATATCGACTACACCAATCGAACCTGTAAGGTCTGATTTCTTTTGTGTACCATATCCAACAACTACGACTTCATTAAGTTTATTTGTGTCTTCACCTAATGCGACATCAATTTTTGATTGATTTCCTACAGCGATTTCTTGAGATTGAAATCCTATAAATGAAAAAACTAAAACATCGTTTGGAGATGCTTTAATCGAATACTCTCCATCAAAACCAGTTGTAGCAACTGTTTTGGTTCCCTTTATAATAATGTTTACACCCGGCAAAGGCAGATTATCTTGTGCCGATGTAACAACTCCGCTAATCGTTTTGCCCTGAGCAGACATTTGATTAACAGAAAATAGCAGCATCATTACTGCTAAAATCCAATTTGTTTTTGGCAATACAAAATTGCAATACAAAATTAATTGTTGCTTTGTAATCATAGTGGTTTAATTAAGATTGGTTAGTTGTTATAATTAATAAGTGTTAATCTTACATTTGTAAATTTAAATAAAAAAAAAGCATGAAAACAAATTAATATCACAAAAAAACATCTGAAAAAAAACACATATCATAAATTAAGTGTTGAATTAACATTTAAATTTCAATGTTTTTTGCAAAAAAGAAGGGGTTTTGCGTAATTTAATTGTGTAAAAAATACACTTTTTTAAAAAAAGCGCTGTTTTAATCAAAAAATGATGGGGAGAAAAAAAATCATAAATAATCTGTTTTTTAGTCTTTTGAATTCCAAAAAAACATATTTTTGTAGGTAAAAGATTGTTTAATTTTGTGAATTTTTACATAATCAGAACAACTTTTTTCAAAAAACTATCCTGATCTACCCTGTTTTTGTATTAAAAAATTCTTAAAAAACAGAAATGAATGTTATTTTTATGTAAAAAGTCATTTTTTTAACTCTATTTTTGAGCAGTTATTTATGTAAGTGTGAAATCTACATTAATAAATTATGAAACGTTTTAGGAAGTTTATATATTTACCATCCAAATTAATTACATATGTTAAATAGTTATAGCTCTGCTGATAAAGTTTTACTGGCGGTTGACTGCATCATTTTTGGATTCGACAACGAGGGTCTGAAAATACTTTTAATCCAAAGAGATTTTGAACCAGAAAAAGGAAAATGGTCTTTGATTGGAGGATTTCTTAAACGAGATGAAGTTTTAGATAGTGCTGCTACAAGAATCTTAAATACTTATACGGGTCTTAATGATATTTATATGGAGCAGTTGTATGCTTACAGCGAAATTGATCGTGATCCTGTAGAAAGAACCATTTCGGTTTCTTATTTTGCATTGATCAATATCGAAAACCATAATGCAGAATTAATTCAAAATTATCACGCAGAATGGTTTCCTATTAATGATGCTCCAAACTTAATTTTTGACCACAACGAAATGGTGCAAAATGCAATTAAGAGACTTCGATACAAAACTTCTATCAAACCAATTGGTTTTGAATTACTTCCAGAGAAATTCACCATGCGTCAGCTTTTAGAATTGTATGAAGCGATTTTGAGCAAAGAATTAGACAAAAGAAATTTCATCAGCAAAATTAATTCTTTAGGTATTTTAAATAAGTTAGACGAAAAAGACATGCAATCTTCTCGAAAAGGTTCTTACTTATATACTTTTAATAAAGAGAAATATGAAGAAAAACTACTAAATGATTTTGTGCTCAATTTATAATTGACACCTAATTATAAAGAATTCCTTAATATGAGAGCAGATCTATTTTCGATCTGCTCTTTTGTTCCTTTCAAAACCATATCTGCCAAAATTTTCCCCATCAACTCAAAATTGGTTGAAATGGTTGTAATTCCGTTTGCTGCAATTTTCTTCAATGGCGTTTCATTATAAGATATAATTCCAAAATCTTCTCCTAGTTTTAAATTTCTATTTAAGGCATTTTCGATCACCAAAAGCAAATCACGATCATGAGGAATAATATACAAATCGCCAATAGAGATAGATTGATTGCCGAAATCTGAAATAATTTCATAATCAAAACCATATTCTTCGCAAAAAGATTCAAAACCAGTTTTCATTCCTGGCGGTTCTCTAAAACCAGCAAAAATCAAAATCAGTTTTTTGTACTTGGACAATCTTTTTTTGCCTTTCAGCAATCCTTCAAAAATATCTTTTTGGTGATTTTGATAAATTGCGGGAAACATTTTTAACTCTGGATTGGTCTGATCCAAAATAATTACATCTCCTACTGGTAGGGTTTTTATAGAATCTACGACATCGTTTAAGTTCGTCGGCATGATAATGTATTTTGTATAATTTCCGTTGCTGTCATTTATCAGTTTTTTGAAAACCTGAACATTAAAATGATGAAAGAAAATATCGACCTGAACATTTTTTCCAATATTTTTTAAAAACGAATTATAAATGTCTTCTTTGAAAATATTTAACTCGTCAAAAAGTAAAAAAATCTTCTGAGTTATAGTGATTTCAACACTTTTAACGTAATAACCTTTGCCCGGAATGGCATAAATAATTCCTCTTTTTTTGAGCTCATCATAGGCTAATAAGACCGTATCTCGAGATAAAGAAAAGGCCAGACAAACTTTATTTACCGACGGAAGGCGATCGCCTTTGATTAAATTTCCTTCTTCAATCGCTTTTTCTATTGAAAGAATAATCTGCTTATATTTTGGCAGACCAATATTATTTTGAATTGAAATTATGCTCATAATAAAAGTCATTTTGACTATAATAATTAAAAACTGGTAGGTACTGGTATGCAAAAATAATAAATGTTTCTATTTTTGGATTTCATTATTACTAAAAATTATATGGAAATAAAACACATATCGCATTTAAAAGACACTCACAATTGCAAATTGTTTGGTTTAATGCCTAATAAGGATGAAATTTATTCTTTTGATTTAGTTAATAAAAATGGAATGAAAGTTCAGATCATCAATTATGGTGCAACTGTAACTTCAATCCAAATTCCTTTAAATGGAAAACTGGTAGATGTTGTTTTGGGTTTTGATAATCTGGAAGCTTATTTAGAATCTTATAATTTGCCAAGTGCTCCATATTTTGGGACTACTGTTGGCCGTTATGCTGGACGTATCCATAATGCAACTTTTAGTCTTAACGACAAAAAATTTCAACTTGGCGGAAACAATAATGGAAACACGCTTCATGGAGGAGATCTGGGATTTGGAAGAAAAGCTTGGAGCGTTGTTAATGCCTCTTCTGGTGAAAATCCATCAATTACTTTTGGTCTTTTGAGCGAGCATTTAGACGAAAATTTCCCTGGTGAAATGACTGTTTATTTGACTTATACTTTGACGGAGGAAAATGAATTAAAATTAGAATATAAAGCTACCTCAACAGAAGATACTATTATCAATTTGACGCATCATAGTTATTTTAACCTTGACGGACACGACGGAAATGTTTTAGAACAGCAAATGTTTATCAAATCGGCTAAAATGCTGGAAACAAATTCAGATAATATTCCAACTGGAAACTTTACTGATTTAACCAATCATGATTTTGATTTTAGAACTCCAAAAAACTGTCCGTTTCCAATTGACAACTCTTTTGTTGTGAATTCTAAAACTGAAATTGTTGGACAATTAATTAGCTTAAAAAACAAACTGAGAATGAATGTTTATACCGATCAGCCAAGTGTACATATATATGTAGGCGGAAATTGTTTCGGAAAACTAAAAGGAAAAGAAAATGTAGATTATAATGCCCAAAGCGGAATTTGTTTTGAAACACAAAATTTCCCTGACGCACCAAATCATGCTCATTTTCCGAATGCCGTTTTGAAAAAAGGCGAAGAATACACGCAAAAAACACTTTACAAATTTGAAAGTTTAAATTAATACAATTCCAAAAAACCACAATACAACTAACTATATAATGAATGATATTTTAATACAAAACACCGTTGCTTTTTTCGAAAAATCTTTTGGTTCTTCTCCTCAAAAAACGGTTCTTTCTCCAGGTAGAATTAACATTATCGGAGAACATGTTGACTACAATGACGGTTATGTTTTACCTGCTGCAATTGATAAAGTAATTTGTTTTGCTTTTGAAAAAAATAATACAAAAAACTCTAAAATAATCGCTATCGATTTGAATGAAGAATTCGAAATCGATTTGACTCAAGAAGTAAAATTGAGCGATGTAGTTTGGACCAATTACATTCGTGGCGTAATCAAACAATTGCAAGATAACGGATTTTCGTTTGAAGGTTTCAATTGCGTTTTCAGCAGTAATATTCCGGTTGGTTCTGGATTGTCTTCATCAGCAGCTTTAGAATGCGGAATGATTTTCGGAATCAAATCTCTTTTCGATTTAAAAATTGAAAAAGTTGACATTTCATTATTAGGACAAAAAGCAGAACATTGGGTTGGAATCAACTGCGGAATTATGGATCAATTTTCTAGCGTTCATGGCCTAGAAAATAAAGTGATCAAATTAGATTGCAACACTTTAGATTTTGAATATCACAATGCCGACTTCAAAGATTATTCTCTGATTTTATTTGATTCTAATGTAAAACATTCTCTTTTTACATCAGAATATAATACGAGAAGAATCGAATGTGAAGAAGGTTTATCCATCATAAAAAGCCATTTTCCCGAAGTAAAAAGTTTTAGAGATGCGACAGAAGAGCAAGTTCTAAGTCTGAAAGATAAAATGACTGAGAAAGTTTTTGCTAGAGTTCATTTTGTGGTGAAAGAAATCAGTCGCGTTATCAAAGCCTGCGTAGCTTTAGATAAAGGAAATATTGAACTTTTAGGCGAATTACTTTTTGAAACACATTATGGTTTATCGCAAGAATATGAAGTAAGCTGTGAAGAATTAGATATGCTTGTTGATACGGCAAAAGAAGATGAAGCAATCATTGGTTCAAGACTAATGGGAGGCGGTTTTGGAGGCTGCACGATCAATTTAGTTAAAAAAGGATATGAAAATGAGGTTAAGCGTAAGTTTTCAAAGCTTTATTTAGATACATTTGGAATTGAATTAAAATTCTATGATGTAAAAATCTCGAACGGAACAACGCTACTTTAAAACCACAACACACTACAATGAAAAATTTTGACATTAACGAAGATCCGCACAGACGCTTCAATCCTCTAATCAATGAATGGGTTTTAGTTTCACCTCATCGTGCAAAACGTCCTTGGCAGGGGCAAAATGAAACTATTTCAACAGAAGAACTTCCTAAATACGACCCTACTTGTTATTTGTGTCCAGGAAATGTTCGTGCCAACGGAATGAATAACCCACAGTACGAAAGCAGTTTTGTTTTTGAAAATGATTTTGCTGCAATGAAGCAGGACGAAATTATTTTTGAAGATGATATTAAACATACTTTTTTTAAAGCAAAACCAGAACAAGGAATTTCGAGAGTAGTCTGTTTTTCTCCAAGACACGATTTAACTTTACCAGAAATGGAAATTGCCGATATTGAGAACATCATCAAAACTTGGCAAAAAGAATACACTGATTTAGGTAATATAAAATTCATTAATCACGTTCAAATTTTTGAAAACAAAGGAAGCGTTATGGGATGCAGTAACCCACACCCACACGGACAAATCTGGGCGCAATCTTCGTTACCAACTCAAGTTGAAAAAACACAAAACAGCTTAAAATCATATTTCGATAAAAATCAAAAAACACTATTAGAAGATTATGTTCAAGCCGAGCTAAAAGTTGGCGAACGCATTGTAATCGAGAATGATCATTTTGTGGCGCTTGTTCCATTTTGGGCAATCTGGCCTTATGAAACAATGATTGTGAGCAAAAGAGCAGTAAACAAAATCACCAATTTTACTGCTGATGAAAGTACCGCTTTCGCGAAAATCTTAAAACAATTGACTACGAAGTATGACAATTTATTTAATACTTCATTTCCATATTCTTCAGGAATTCACCAATCGCCAACAGATGGTTTAATTCACCCTGAATGGCATTTCCATATGCATTTTTATCCGCCATTGTTGAGATCAGCAACAGTAAAAAAGTTTATGGTTGGATATGAAATGATGGGTGAATCTCAACGCGATATTACTCCTGAAAAAAGTGCCGAAATTTTAAGACAGCTTTCAGATGTACATTATAAAAGTCTCGTAAAAGCATAGCATTTACTCTTGTTGCAGAACCTAAAAGTGAAAATTTAACATAATACCCAGTCAATAAATGTAAAAAATACATTTCATGATGGTTGATTTATAAATTTTTATTTTACATTTGGCTCTCTCTTTTATTTTCGCAAAAAAATAACAGAAATAAAACACATCTTGCATTTTTAACAAGATTTGACAACATAAAAACTGACTAAAAAACCAAATAAACAAACAACCTTATAATAATTATTTAAAATACTACTAACAATGAACCAAAACCTCGCTTTCGCAGATTATGCGGTTTTTATTATTTATTTTATCGTAGTCTCTGTCTACGGTTACACCGTTTACCGCAAACGTAAACAGGACGAACATGATGCTAAAGCTTACTTTTTGGCTGAAGGAAATTTAACTTGGTGGGCAATTGGAGCTTCTCTTATTGCTTCTAACATCTCTGCAGAACAATTCATCGGAATGAGCGGTGAAGGTTTCTTCTTAGGAATCGCAGTTGCTGCTTACGAGTGGCTTGCTGCCGTTGCCCTTATTATTGTTGCTGTGTGGTTTATCCCTGTATATCTTAAAAATAAGATTTACACTATGCCACAATTCTTAAAAACACGTTACAACGAATCTACTGCTTTGATTATGGCGGTTTTCTGGTTGTTTTTGTACGTTTTTGTAAACTTAACTTCTATCCTATACTTAGGAGCAGTTGCAATTAACAAACTTGCTGGCGGAGAATATCTTCACGTAATCATGCTTGGATTAGCTATTTTTGCTTTATTTATTTCTCTTGGAGGAATGAAAGTTGTAGCTTATACAGATGTTATTCAGGTGGCTGTATTAATTATTGGAGGTTTGGTAACTTCTTATATTGCTTTAACAACAGTTGCAGAAGCTTTTGGTGTTGGCCAAAATGCAATTGCCGGTTTCAAAGTTTTAATGCAGCAGGCTCCAGAACATTTCAAAATGATTATTCCGAAACCAACTGCAACGTCTTCTCAACTTGAAATCGATAAATATTTAACTTTCCCTGGATTGTTATCTTACGCTGCTGGTATCTGGATCATCAACTTAAACTACTGGGGATGTAACCAATACATTACGCAAAGAGCACTTGGAGCAGATTTACAAACGGCTCGTACAGGTATTTTGTTTGCTGGTATGTTAAAATTATTAATGCCACTTATCGTAATGCTTCCTGGTATAGCTGCTTATGTTTTATATACAAACGGACATTTACCTCAATTAGAAGGAGGAGTAAAAGATGAGGCATATTCTGCTATATTAACATTCCTTCCAACTGGATTAAAAGGTCTTTCTGTTGCCGCTTTAACAGCTGCGATCGTAGCGTCTTTAGCTGGAAAAGTAAACAGTATTTCTACAATCTATACTTTAGATGTTCATAAAAAATACATTCAAAAAGAAGCTGGTGAAAAACAACAAGTAAACATTGGTCGTATTGCCGTTTTTGTTGCAATGCTTTTAGCTGTTTTATTTACATGGAATGATGTTTTAGGAATTGGTGGTGTTGGAGGATTTACTTACATCCAAAAATACACTGGATTCATTAGCCCTGGAGTTTTTGCAATGTTCTTCTTAGGTATGTTCTGGAAAAGAACTACTGGAACAGCAGCAATCGTTGGGGTAATCTTAGGATTCTTATTATCTGTTTTATTCAACGAATACGCTCCAGCTTTATTTGGAAACGACACACTTTTATATACAGCTTACAATAATGGAAAAGGAGCTTTTGAAATTCCTTTCCACATTTGTATGGGATTATCATTCTTATTCACAATGATTGCCATGATTCTTATAAGTTTTGCTGGTCCGAAAGTAAACCCTAAAGCATTTGAAATTGATTCTGAAATGTTTAAAGTTAAACCGCAAACAACAGTCTTAATCGTTATTACGTTATTGATTATTGCTGCGCTTTATGTTAAGTTCTGGTAATAAATTATCAGTTCTATTCTCTCTATTTTTACAGCTGTTGTTTGTCATGAACAACAGCTGTAAATTTTTAAAAAATATTCTAACACATAGAAACATAGATTTTTTTAATATATACGAAAGAGAAAAAAACAAATCTAGATTTGAACACATAGTCCCGAAGTTTCGGGATGAATTTTAGATAAATGAAATGCCTTTTTTAGACAAAGAAAAGCTATGATTCTATGTGTTTAAAAAATATATTAGCAATAAATTATAATACATAAATACCATGCAGTTATCATTAACACAAAAAATCATTATCGTTACGGGAGGCGCAAAAGGAATCGGATTAGGAATCGTTAAGGTTTTAGCCGAAGAAAATGCAATTCCGTTTATCGTTGGACGTAACGAAAATGATAACATCAAAGCCGTAGAAGAATTAAAAGCCATTGGAAAAGAAGCGCACCAAGTTGCTGCTGATTTAACAAAACCTGAAGACTGCAAAAAAGCCGTTGAAGCCATAATCGCAAAATTCGGAAGAATTGACGGATTGGTAAACAATGCCGGAGTTAATGATGGTGTTGGATTAGAGAACGGAAATTATGAAGATTTCGCTGCTTCGCTTCACAAAAACTTAGTTCATTATTATTTAATGGCACAGCATGCACTTCCGTATCTAAAGGAATCGAAAGGAGCCATTGTAAACATTGGTTCTAAAACTGCCGAAACGGGTCAAGGCGGAACCTCAGCCTATGCTGCTTCAAACGGAGGAAGAAATGCTTTAACTAGAGAATGGGCGGTTGAATTATTAAAATACAGCATTCGTGTAAACGCCGTAATTGTAGCTGAATGTTACACTCCGCTTTACGAAACCTGGATTAACACTTTTGAAAATAAAGAAGAAAAACTAGCGGCAATCACTAAAAATATTCCATTAGAAAACAGAATGACAACTGCTGAAGAAATCGCGAATATGGTGGTTTTCTTATTGTCTGAAAAATCAAGCCATACAACTGGACAGATTATTTATGTAGACGGAGGTTACACTCATTTAGATCGATCAATCTAAAAATCTTTTTGCCACGAATTACGCTAATTTTCTCGAATTATAAATTCGTGGCATTTTTTTACAACAAATTAAAAAACAGGGATTTATCCCCTAAAACTAACGAAGATATTTTTTTATTTTTACTCTAAAATAGATGTAGAATTTAAATCGATATCACCATGGATATTATAAAGATTTCGTTGTTGTTAAATATATTTTTCATCCTTGTTTTAGTATTCGGAACTATTTATATTACGCTGTTAATTAAAAATAAAACCGTTGAAAACGAAGGAATAGATAAAATTATAGACGTATTTAAAATCGCTATTATTACAACCGTAGCCACGATAATAGTCAACATTGTATCAGATTATTTTAAAGAACTTGATTACGATAAAAGTGAAATGGTCGCGTTTAATGAATACATACCTTATGTAATTGATACAACTGGGACAATAGATAAGAAAATAAATTTTTGTAAATTTTTTGCATCTGTAACTCCAAAAGGAGACCTAAGAGACGGTTGGGAAAAATACACTTTATACTTAGAAGGCGAAAAAGCAAAATTGGTGAATCTAAATGAAACTTCTAAGGCTAAAACACTTTCTATAACGAACAAAAGTCAACTTCCGACAAAAGAAGAATTAGTAAGCCTTGAAACGGATGAAGCTCAAAAACAAAAAATCCTTTCTAACTTAAATGCTGTTGAAAACACATCTTATCTCGTTATTTTGGGAGCCGATCTCAGTGTTAAAAGCGCTACTCCAGAATTAGAATGGGCAAAAGAAAACATAAGTTCAAATGCTGTTATTTACAAAAAACGAAATTTTTACACTACAGTAATACCTGTAAATAGTTCTTATCAAGATGCAAAAGATTTAGCCAAAAAAATAAAAACAATTGATCCAAAGAGAGACGCTTATGTAGTTTCATCAAAAACATGGTGCGCTACTACTAAATTTTCTAATGAGGAAAATTGTCTAATATGCAATTAATTGTTTTGGTACTGAATATCTACATTGCTCTTAAACTCCGTTGGCGTTATTCCTTTACACTTTTTAAAAAGTTTATTGAAGTTTGAAGCCGTTTTATAACCGCATTCATACGCAATTTCAGACATACTTTTATCGGTTTCTAATAATAATTTACAAGCATTCGATATTCTGATTTCATGCAGATAATCCACAAAATTTTTCTTTGTCTTAATTCTGAACATTCTGCAAAAAGAAGTCCGAGTCATATTCGCGACAGCGGCAATTTCTTCTAAGGAAATATTCTTTTTATAATTTTTATTGACGTATTGAAAAACCTCCGAAAGACGATCTACTTTCGAATCTTTTTGCATTAAAGAATAAATCTCGTCATTAATATAAATCTTATCCTGACTATCGGAAAGAATAGACAAAATTTCAAAAAGTCCGACAATCACTTCGAAATCTTTTTTAGCAACTAATTTCTCCAGTTTTTTCGCAATCTGTTTATTGGTTTTTCCTATAATTGAAATGCCTTTCCCAGCCTGAAAAAAGAGTTCATTTATTTTTTGGGTTTCTTTTAATTCGTAAAAAGTCGGTCCAAAAATATCTTTATGAAAATATACGACAATCGAATTGGCTCTTAAATCCTCAATTCCCTGATAATATTTCTCATCATTCAGCCAAACGTGCGGAATATCAGAACCTAAAAAAACCATGTCTCCAGGCTCAAACGGCATTACCGAATTTCCGATAATTCGCTTTCCATAACTCTCTTTTACGTACACCAATTCCAATTCCGGATGCGAATGAAACGGCGCTTGAAAAAAAGCTTCGATACGATTTAGCACTGAAACTTTCGTGTTGAGATAAGACGTTATTTTTGTTTGTTCCAATTTCATATCGCAAAGATAATTAAAGATTATACACGGACAATATTAGACTATTAAGGAATATGTAAAAAGACTAATTTTATTTTTCGTTAACTGCCCGAATTCTATAGAAAATCAGAAGATTAAAATGTTATAGAATGAAAGCAGTGACATCAAAAAAAGAAAAAAACAAACAACACAATGTCTGAGAATAACACAAAAAAACTGGTTGTAAAACTGCATCCAGACGATAATGTATTGGTTGCCTTAACCGATCTTCAAAAAGGCGAAACCATTCATTTTGAAAACGAAAATTACGTTTTACAAGACCTTATCAAAGCCAAACATAAATTCTACATGCAAGACATGAAGCAGGGAGAAGAAGTAAATATGTATGGTGTTTTGGTTGGAAAAGTGCAAAATGATGTGGCTAAAGGAAGTTTAATGACGACCGAAAACCTAAAACATGCTGCAGATCCATACGCATACAGAAATGCTTCTTACGAATGGAATGCACCTGATGTTTCTAAATTTGAAAACAGAACTTTTAAAGGTTACAAAAGAAAAGACGGACGTGTTGGAACAGCAAATTACTGGCTTTTTGTTCCAACTGTATTTTGTGAAAACAGAAATCTTGATGTAATCAAAGAAGCCTTACACAAACAATTGGGTTATGCTGTAACGGACAAATACAATCAATTTACGCACGAGTTGCTGGAAGGTTATTTGAACGGAAATGACATTAACGATATCAATATTGAATTAAATCCGACTCCAAAAAACAAACGCGTTTTTGAAAATGTGGACGGAATTAAATTCTTAAATCATCAAGGTGGATGTGGCGGAACACGTCAGGATGCTTCTACTTTGAGCGCTTTATTGGCTTCTTATGCGAATCATCCAAACGTTGGCGGAATTACGCTTTTGAGTTTAGGATGCCAGCATTTGCAAGTTCAGGATTTTGTAAATGATGTAAAAAGACAAAACCCAGATTTCGATAAACCGTTGTTTATTTTTGAACAGCAGCAAACAGAAAGCGAAGAAGTTCTAATTACAAATGCCATCAAAAAGACTTTTGAAGGTTTAATTGAAATCAACAAATACGAAAGAACTGATGCTCCTTTGAGCGATTTATGTATTGGTGTAAAATGTGGCGGAAGCGATGGTTTCAGTGGTGTTTCTGCAAATCCTGCTGTTGGTTATACTTCTGATTTGGTTGTCGCTTTAGGCGGAAAAATTCTTTTGGCTGAATTCCCAGAATTGTGCGGAGCAGAGCAAAACTTAATTGACAGATGTATAACGGAAGATAAGGCTAGAAAATTCATCGATTTAATGGAATCTTATGATGAACTAGCGCATAAAGTAGGTTCTGGTTTCCACATGAATCCTTCTCCGGGAAACATCAAAGACGGGTTAATTACGGATGCGATCAAAAGTGCCGGAGCAGCCAAAAAAGGCGGTACATCTCCTGTTGTTGATGTTTTAGATTATACCGAACTGGTTACAAAACCAGGTTTAAGTTTGGTTTGTACGCCAGGAAATGACGTAGAAGCAACAACTGGAAAAGCAGCTTCTGGAGCAACTTTAATTTTGTTTACAACTGGATTGGGAACTCCGACAGGAAACCCAGTTTGTCCTGTAATTAAAGTGGCGACAAACTCAGTTTTGGCAACTAGAATGAAAGATATTATCGATATTGACTGCGGACCAATTATTAGTGGTGAAAAATCTATTGAAGAAATGGGCGAGGAAATTTTAGAATATTGCATCAAAGCGGCAAGCGGCGAAATTATTCCGAAAGCGGTTCAATTAAACCAAGACGATTTTATTCCGTGGAAACGCGGCGTATCTTTGTAAAAGACTATTAAAAAACAACTCATAAAATTTATATCAAATGTTTTCATTACAAAATAAAAAAGCAATTATCACAGGCGGTGGAAGCGGAATTGGAAGAGCGATTTCGGTTTTATTTGCTAAACAAGGTGCAGAAGTTCACGTTTTAGAATTAACAGAAGAAAGCGCAAAAGAAACGGTTGAAGAAATAAAATCTGCTGGAGGAACTGTTTTTGCTCACGCTTGCGATGTTTCAAATCACGAACAAGTTAAAACGACTTTCGATAAAATTGGAAATATTAATATTCTAGTAAACAACGCCGGAATTGCTCACGTTGGAAAAGTAGACACAACTTCTGAATCTGATTTTGACCGTATCATGAATGTAAACGTAAAAGGAGTTTACAACTGTCTTCACGCTTCGATTCCGGCGCTAAGAAATTCTGGCGGAGGTGTTATTTTGAACTTAGCTTCGATTGCTTGCTGGGTTGGAATTCCAGATCGTTTTGCTTATTCTACGGCAAAAGGAGCAGTTATGGCAATGACTTTATCGGTTGCTAAAGATTATTTAAATGATAAAATCAGATGTAATTCTATTTCTCCTGCGAGAGTTCACACCCCTTTCGTTGACGGATTTATTGCTAAAAATTATCCTGGAAAAGAAGAAGAAATTTTCGAAAAATTATCTCAATCACAACCTATCGGACGTATGGGAAAACCTGAAGAAATTGCAACTTTAGCTTTATTCTTATGCAGCGATGAGTCTTCTTTCATCACAGGTTCAGATTACCCAATTGATGGTGGATTTATTAAATTGAATAACTAAAAAAATTAGCCACGAATTCACGAATTAAAAAGATTAAAAAATCTGTGAAATCTGCGCGAATTAAAAAAACCGCGAATTTCACAAATTATGATTTGTAAAAATTCGTGAATTCGTGGCAAAAAAACATACACATTACTAAAAAAATTAAAATATGAAACTTATTAGATTCGGAGAAGAAGGAAAGGAAAAACCAGGTGTTTTACTAAATGAAAAAAGATACGATGTTTCGTCTATTGTAACAGATTACAACGAAGCTTTTTTTGAAAACGACGGTTTAGCAAAATTAGAAGAAGCTTTAAAAAACAATCCATCTTTACCAGAAGTTAGCGATTCAGTTCGTTTAGGTTCGCCTGTTGCACGTCCTTCAAAAATTATCTGCATCGGATTAAATTATGTGGATCACTGCGAAGAAACAGGTGCTGCAATTCCAGAAGAACCAATCATTTTCTTTAAATCAACGACTTCTTTATGCGGACCAAATGACAATTTGATTATTCCAAAAAACAGTGAAAAAACAGACTGGGAAGTAGAATTGGCATTTGTTGTAGGTAAAAAAGCTAGCTACGTTTCTGAAGAAGATGCACCAAACTACATCGCGGGATATTGCCTTTTGAATGATTACAGCGAAAGAGCATTCCAAATCGAAAGAGGTGGACAATGGGCAAAAGGAAAAGGTTCTGATACCTTCGCTCCTCTTGGACCAATTATGGCAACTCCAGACGAAGTTGGCGATGTAAATAATCTAAAAATGTGGCTTACTGTAAACGGAAAAACGTTCCAAAACAGTAATACTTCAAACTTGATTTTTAAAATTCCATTCTTAGTTCATTATTTAAGTCAGTTTATGACTTTGCTTCCTGGTGATGTAATCAGTACAGGAACACCTCCGGGAGTTGGATTAGGAATCAAACCAGATCCAATTTACATTAAAGCAGGCGACGTAATCGAATTAGGAATTGAAGGTTTAGGTACAAGCAAGCAAACTGCTGTAGCTTATCAACAAAACTAAAATTATGGCAACTCAAAAATTCTATCTGGCATTAGACTTAAAAGATGATGCAGATTTAATTGCAGAATACAAAGAACTGCATGAAAATGTCTGGCCAGAAATTAAAAAAAGCATTCAAGATTCTGGAATTGAAGTTTTGGATATTTACTGCACAGGAAATCGATTGTTCATGATCATCGAAGCAGATGCTGATTTTACTTTCGAAAAGAAAGATCAAGCCGACGCAGCAAACGAAAAAGTTCAGGAATGGGAAACTTTAATGTGGAAATTCCAGCAAGCTTTACCGTGGGCAAAACCGGGACAAAAATGGATTTTAATGGATAAGATTTTTGGATTGTAAAAAAATATTCCGTTAGGAATATCTGATTGGTAGAAAAAAAATATTGTCGTTTGTATTATGTCCTGTAAGGACATTTGATTTACGGAAATAATATTCCCAATCAATTAATCAAACGTTCCTACGGAACGTATTATCGCAATTCAAATTTCGCGTTCTACCGACGAGACATTCCTACGGAATGAATAAAAAAAGCCCTGATTTATTCAGGGCTTTGTTCTTTTTGCATATTCAATAAATATGCCATATTAGCTATTACGTGATCATGTTTTTTGACAAACGAATTTTCTTCATTCCAAACATAACCTGCTAAAACCGCACATATTTTTTCTTTTACTTCTGGGTTTTCTGGCTGGTGGAAAAATAATGTTTGTAGATTTCCTGTGTACCATTCTTGAACATAAGTGGTGAAAACGGCAATTCCGCGTTTCATGTATTGCGTAAATTCCACTTCCCAATCTACCGGAATTCCTTGTGATTCTTTCAAATATAATTTTGCAGCCAACATTCCAGATTCAGTTGCAAAAGCTACACCTGACGAGAAAACTGGATCTAAAAATTCAGAACTATTTCCTGTTAACGCAAAACCGTCACCGTACATTCTTTTTACAGCTCGTGAGTAGTTTTCTAATTTAACTGGCTCAAATAGAAATTCTGTTCCAGCAAATCTTTTAATATAATAATCCGATTTCTGAATGGCATTTCGCAAAGCCTCAGCATTATCTTTATTCTCAGAAAGTGAATTGATGAAATCTGTTGGACCAACAACACCCAAACTTGTATTTCCGTTCGAGAAAGGAATTACCCAAAGCCAAACTTCAGTTTCTAGAATATCAAACGAAATTTGAGTTCCCTCGACACCTTCTTCTCTATTAATATCTTTAACATGGGTAAAAATCGAAGAATGCGGATCTAATTTTGAAGGCGTATCCAGATCTAAAAGTCTTGGCAAAACACGTCCGTATCCGCTAGAATCGATGATAAATTTAGCGTGGATTTCTTTTAGGTTTCCGTCTTTATCTTTTACAATAGTTTTCGAATTTTTTCCTTCAAAAGAAACTTCCAAAACTTCAGTTTCAAATTCTAAGTCAATTCCTTTTCTTATAATTTCTTGAGCCATTGTATTGTCAAAATCAGCTCTTGGAACCTGCCAAGTCCAATCCCATCCTTCGCCAAATTTTACGCTGAAATCAAAATTGCAGATTTCTTCTCCTCTGATAAAACGAGCTCCTAATTTCTTTTCGAAGTTCATCGCGTCAAGAGCGTCAAACAATTCTGCTTCAGCAAAATGATCCATTACACGAGGAATAAGGCTTTCGCCTACAACAAGTCTCGGAAACTTTGTTTTTTCTACAACTTTAACCTTTACGTTGTTCTTAAAAAGATACGATGCCGAAACACATCCGGACGGTCCTGCACCAATCACTAAAACATCAACAAACTCCTTTGTCATATTAGAATTATTATCATTAATTAACCTACATTTGCCATCATCAAAATAACTACATTTATTTTGATAAATAAAATTAAATTAGCGCAACCAAAAACGATTTGATGAATACAATAAATGAATATCTAAGTTTAGCAGAATTTGAAGCCATAATCTTTGGAAAAAACAAAGTTGCCATAAGCGATGTGGTTTTAAATCGAGTAAACGAAAGTTTTAATTTCTTAAAAGAATTCTCAGGAAATAAAGTAATCTACGGAGTAAATACAGGATTTGGTCCAATGGCTCAATATAGAATTAAGGAGTCAGATCAAATTCAATTGCAATACAATTTAATTAGAAGCCATTCTTCTGGAACAGGAAAACCTTTGAACGCTGAGTGCGCAAAAGCAGCGATTCTGGCAAGATTAAATACGCTTTCTTTAGGAAATTCAGGTGTTCATTCTTCTGTTATTCACTTAATGGCAGAATTAATCAATCGAGATATTACGCCTTTAATTTTTGAACACGGCGGTGTTGGTGCCAGCGGAGATTTAGTACAATTGTCACACTTAGCTTTAGTTTTAATTGGCGAAGGCGAAGTTTTTTATAAAGGTGAAAGACGTTCAACTGCAGAAGTTTTCGAAATTGAAGGTTTAAAACCAATTCAAGTAGAAATTAGAGAAGGTCTGGCATTAATCAACGGAACTTCTGTAATGACAGGAATTGGAGTGGTAAATGTTCATTATGCTAAAAAATTATTAGACTGGTCGTTAAAAGCTTCTTGTGCAATTAACGAATTGGTTCAAGCTTATGATGATCATTTCTCAGAAGAATTAAACCAAACCAAACGTCATAAAGGACAGCAGGAAGTCGCGGAAAGAATGAGACAAAATCTTTCTGATAGTACGTTGATCCGTAAAAGAGAAGACCATTTATATTCTGGAGAAAACACAGAAGAAATCTTCAAAGAAAAAGTTCAGGAATATTATTCATTACGTTGCGTTCCTCAAATTCTGGGGCCAGTTTTAGAGACTATCAATAATGTTGCTTCTATTCTGGAAGACGAATTTAACTCGGCAAACGACAATCCAATTATCGACGTAAAAAACAAACACGTTTACCACGGAGGAAATTTCCACGGAGATTACATTTCTCTAGAAATGGATAAACTAAAAATAGTTATTACAAAATTAACGATGCTGGCAGAGCGTCAATTGAATTATTTATTGAATTCAAAAATCAACGAAATTTTGCCTCCATTTGTAAACTTAGGAACATTAGGGTTCAATTTCGGAATGCAAGGCGTTCAGTTCGTGGCAACTTCAACAACTGCCGAAAATCAAATGTTATCAAACCCGATGTACGTGCACAGTATTCCGAACAACAATGACAATCAAGACATTGTAAGTATGGGAACAAACGCGGCGGTAATTACATCAAAAGTAATTGAAAACTCATTTGAAGTTTTAGCGATCGAATTAATCACAATTGTTCAGGCAATTGATTATTTGAAACAGAAAGATCAAATTTCGTCAACGACTAAAAAATGGTATGACGATATCAGAAATATAATTCCAGAATTTAAGGAAGATCAAGTAATGTATCCTTTTGTTCAAAAAGTAAAAGATTATTTAATCAACAGTTAAAAATCTTTATTTTACAGTATTAATATTGAATCTTAAAATCATGAAAAAGTCATTTGTTTTTTTATTGCTTGGTTGCATTCAATTTGTTAATAGCCAAGAATTAGCATTAGTTAAAAAAAATTCTAAAATTGGATATCTGTCTAAAGATGGATCTTTTAAAATTGAACCTCAATATAAATCTGCCAGAAGTTTCTCTGAAGGTTTAGCTGCTGTGGAAAATGGCGGAAAATGGGGATTTATCGATTCAAAAGGAAGCTGGGTAATTCCAGCCGATTTTAAAGATGCTAAAGATTTTAACAGCGGAATCGCAGTTGTACAAAAAGACAAAGATTGGGTTTATATTAATACAAAAGGAGAAATCCAAAAAGCACCAGCTTCTGATAAAGTATTTGATTTTAATGACGGCGTTGCTTTCTTCAGACAAAACAATAAAGTTGGGTTAATCAACAACAAAATGACTATTGTTTTAGAACCAAAATATGATCAGATCAAGCCTTTTGAAAATGGTTATGCCAGAGTGGAACTAAACAAAAACTGGGGAATTATTGATACTAACGGAAAAGAATTGGTTGAACCAGTTTATGCCGAAGTTGGAAATTATTTTAAAGGCACAACTTGGGCAAGAAAAGATAAAACTGTCGGATTGGTAAGTGGAGGAAAATTTATTCCCGTTGATGGAGCTGAAAAAATCTGGGATTTCGAAACTCAGGATTTGACTTTCGCTAAAAAGAACGGAAAAATCGGTTACATCGATTTAAAAGGAAATTGGGCCATTCTTCCTATTTATGATAAAGGAAAAGCTTTCTCAAAAAACCTTGCTCCTGTTCTTGTTGGAAAAAAATGGGGATTCATTAATCCAGAAGGAAAATTTGTAATTGAACCAACTTACAACGATGCAGAAGTTTTCAGCACAAACGGACTTGCTCCAGTAAAAGAAAGCAACTGGGGATTCATAAATGAATCTGGAAAATTGGTAATTCCAACTCAATACGGTATCACTACAAATGCTATTATCGCAATGTTTACACAACAAGATAAAGGATTTATTGGTGGTGTAGCCAGAGTAAAAAACGAAGGAAAATGGGGATTTCTTAAACCTGACGGAACAGTTTTAGCCAACCAATGGTTTGAAAATGCAGAATTGTTTTCTAAAAGTGCAGAAAAACCTCAACCTGTTGCAGCTCCTGCTGAAAAACCAAAAGAAGAAACTAAACCGGTAGCAAAAAAAACAGCTGCAAAACCAGCACCGAAAAAAAAGAAATAATATTTATCTCCAAATAAATTAGAAATTTGCATAAATGAAATCGCATTCTATAAAGCGGTTTCATTTATGACGAATAAAAATAAAACCTACATTAAATGAAATGTGTATTAGTAACAGGCGGTTCGAGAGGAATTGGAAGTGCTATTTGTAAAAAACTAGCCGTAGAATCCGATTATCATATTCTGATTAATTATCATTCGAATAAAACAGCTGCTGAAGAAACATTACAAGAAGTACAAAAATTAGGCGGAACAGGAGAAATCTTAGGTTTTGATGTTTCTAATTTTGAAAACGTACAAAATGTTTTAACTGCTTGGCAGGAAGCAAATCCTGAAAAATTGGTTGAGGCAATTGTTAACAATGCTGGAATCACAAAAGACGGTCTTTTTATGTGGATGACACCAGAAGACTGGAACGGCGTTATGAATACAAGCGTAAATGGTTTCTTTAATGTTACACAGTTTTTTATTCAAAAAATGTTACGCAATAAATACGGCCGAATTGTAAATATGGTTTCTGTTTCTGGAGTAAAAGGAACTGCAGGACAAGCCAATTATTCGGCTGCAAAAGGTGCCATTGTAGCAGCGACTAAAGCTTTGGCTCAAGAAGTTGCCAAAAGAAATATTACTGTAAATGCTGTTGCTCCAGGTTTTATCAGAACCGATATGACAAGTCAGCTGGACGAAAAAGAATTATTAAAGCTAATTCCGGTAAACCGTTTTGGCGAAGCCGAAGAAGTTGCAGATTTGGTAAGCTTTTTGATTTCTAAAAAAGCAAGCTATATTACAGGAGAAATTATCAATATTAACGGCGGAATATATTCTTAAAGAATACTATGTTTGCGAGATTATTTTAAGATTTTTAAACATAGAAAATTGCTCGCAAAGTCGCAAAGTTTAAGCAAAAAGACTTTAAAAAAACTTAGTGCCTTTGTGCCTTTGCGGCAAGATTAAAAAAAATTACACTTTAAGGATAAAAAATTACTTTTGAAAGACGATGAATAGACGAGTTGTAATTACTGGAATGGGAATTTATTCTTGTATCGGAACTTCTTTAGACGAAGTAAAAGATTCGTTATACGAAGGAAAATCTGGTATTCAGTTTGATTCTGAACGTAAAGAATTTGGTTTCCAGTCGGCCTTAACAGGAATGGTTCCGAAAGCCGATCTTAAAAATTTATTGACGCGCAGACAACGTATGAGCATCGGTGAAGAAACCGAATATGCTTATATGGCCACTATAGAAGCTTTAAAAAACGCTAACATTGACGATGCCTTTTTTGACGAACGCGAAGTAGGTATTATGTACGGAAACGACTCTGTTTCTAAAGCCATCATTGACGCAACAGATATTGTACGCGAGAAAAAAGACACCGCTCTAATTGGTTCTGGTGCCATTTTTAAATCGATGAATTCTACAGTTACGATGAATCTTTCTACGATTTTCAAACTTCGCGGTATCAATCTTACTGTGAGTGCAGCTTGTGCCAGCGGTTCTCACTCAATTGGTTTGGCTTATTTTTTAATTAAAAGCGGATTTCAAGATATTGTCATTACTGGCGGTGCACAAGAAATCAATAAATATGCGATGAGCAGTTTTGACGGATTAGGTGTTTTTTCTAATAGAGAAGGCGATCCTACAAAAGCCTCAAGACCTTTTGACATTGGTCGCGACGGATTAATTCCGAGTGGTGGCGGCGCAACTTTAATTTTAGAAAGTTACGAATCTGCTATTGCGCGCGGTGCTAATATTATCGCTGAAATTGGCGGTTACGGATTTTCATCAAACGGAGGTCACATCTCAACACCAAATGTTGAAGGACCAGCCACAGCAATGAAACGTGCACTTGACGATGCCAAATTAGAAGCTTCAGATATTGAATATATAAATGCTCATGCAACCTCAACACCTGTTGGAGATGCAAACGAAGCAAAAGCCATTTTTGAAGTTTTTGGAGAAAAAAATCCTCCTGTGAGCTCTACAAAATCCATGACAGGCCACGAATGCTGGATGGCAGGAGCTAGCGAAATCATTTATTCTATCTTAATGATGCAGCACGATTTTATCGCACCGAACATCAATTTGGAAAACCCAGATGAAGATGCGTCAAAATTAAATTTAGTTAAAACTACGTTAAACAAAAAATTTGACATATTTTTGTCCAATTCTTTCGGTTTCGGAGGAACCAACTCTGCGTTGGTGGTTAAAAAGTTTAAATTGAACAATGAATAAAGAAGAGATTATAGCAAAAATTAATGGTTTTTTAGTTGATGAATTTGAAGTTGATAATGACGACATTGAACCAAATGCTAATTTAAAAGATACACTTGGGTTAGACAGTCTGGATTATGTTGACTTAGTCGTTTCAATAGAGGCAAACTTTGGTGTAAAACTAGTTGAAGCAGATTTTGTTGGAATTTCTGATTTTCAAAGTTTTTATGACTTAATCGAAACTAAAATCAAAGCCAAATCAGCTTAAATGAGTCAATGGGATGGTAAATCCAAAGGAACTGTATTAGGTTATAAAATATTCGTTTTTTTAATTCAAAAAGCGGGTGTAAAAGCTGCTTATGTCTTACTTTATTTTGTTGCTTCTTATTATTTTTTATTTCTAAGAAAAAGCAACAGAGCCATTTTCTATTATTTTAAAGAAAGGCTTCAATACCCCTATTTCAAATCCAAAAAAATGGTTTTCAAAAGCTATTATACTTTTGGACAAACCATTATTGATAAAGTTTCTATTTCTGCTGGAATGCGAAACAAATTTACCTACGAATTTGACGGAATAGAAACACTCAAAAAATTACTTGCCGAGAAAAAAGGCGGCGTTTTAATCAGTGCACATGTTGGCAATTTTGAAATTGCAGAACATTTTCTGGGAGACATCGACCTTAATTTCCAGATAAATTTAGTGACTACAGATTTAGAACATTCTGCCATTAAGAATTATCTAGAAAGCGTTTCTCAAAAGCCAACCGTAAAATTTATCATTATTAAAGAAGATCTCTCTCACATTTTTGAGATCAATGCCGCTTTGGCCAATAATGAATTAATCTGCTTTACTGGCGACCGTTATTTTGAAGGAACTAAATCGCTTTCTGAAAACCTGCTTGGCAAAGAAGCCAATTTTCCTGCCGGACCATTTTTAATTGCTTCACGATTAAAAGTTCCAGTAGTTTTTGTTTACGTTATGAAAGAGCCAAATCTTCATTATCATTTGTACGCAAGAGAAGCCGAAGTAAAACATCGTGACGAGAAAGCACTTTTGAAAGAATATGTAAAAAGCGTAGAAAGCATTCTTCATCAATATCCTTTACAATGGTTCAATTATTTTGATTTTTGGAACCAGTTAGAAAACAAAAATTCATTGCCAAAATAGCATCAAACAAACACTTTTCGGTTTAGTTTTTTTCAATAAATCAAAAAATTGAGAATTCTATGTCATTGGTCGAAATAAGAAAATTCGTTTAAATAAATTTACTTACTTTTGCGAACCACCAAAGCCAAAAAACCTAATGAAAAATGTTCTCGTAATTTATTATTCTCAATCTGGACAATTGGAATCTATTGCAAGAAATATTGCGAAACCATTTCTAAATTCAGAAGAAATAAATCTCACATTTCACGAAATACAATTAGAAAAACCGTTCCCATTTCCTTGGAACAAAGATTCGTTTTTTGATGCATTTCCAGAATCCTTTTTACAGATTCCAACTGCATTGAAACCTGTTCCAGAAGAAATTTTAAACACAAAGTTTGACTTAATACTATTTCATTATCAGGTTTGGTATTTATCGCCTTCCATTCCGATTAATTCATTTTTGAAAAGCGAAGATGCCAAGAAAATTTTAAACCATACACCTGTCATCACTATCAGCGGTTCTAGAAACATGTGGATTATGGCTCAGGAAAAAATCAAAGTTTTGCTTAGAAAAGCCAATGCCAATTTGGTTGGAAA
This sequence comes from Flavobacterium sp. SH_e, assembly GCF_025717045.1. Classification (GTDB taxonomy): domain Bacteria; phylum Bacteroidota; class Bacteroidia; order Flavobacteriales; family Flavobacteriaceae; genus Flavobacterium. Next base: position 318,065 of record NZ_JAOVZN010000006.1, on the reverse strand, counting down.
TGTAGCTTTGGTTGATCGCGTTGGAAATTTAATCAGCGTTATTACCATCGTAGAATGGATGTTTTCTGGAGTTAAGAAAAAATATTTAGGTATTTTTCCGCTTCCGGGAGTTTCAGAAAAAGACATACAAGAATCGAGTCAGTTTGGAGAAATCATGCTTGATTCTTTACAAAAAGATAATTTAGCACAATTACAGCCAAAATTGGTCGATGCCGGTGCTGTAAAAATAAGTTCGTACTTAGTGACTGTCGACAAAACGGCCAATAAAATTTTCAATAAATGGTCAAACATCATTTATAAAAATCAAAAAAAACGAAAACAGCTGCTTAAAGTATTTAATGTTTATTTATTCCTTGCGATATGGTTAATTTCACCAATAGTGTATATATTGCACCTTATTACCTATCCGCTTAAGTTAAAAACTATAAAAAAGGAAACTCAATATTATCAGGGAGTTTAGAAGACGAAATTTAAATTATGTTTGAAGTATATATTACAAAAGCTGCAAAATATTTGCCAAACGAAGCCGTTTCAAATGACGAAATGGAAGCCTATCTAGGCCTTATCAATGATACTGCTTCTAAAGCAAGACGTATTATTTTGCGCAATAATAAAATTACAAGCCGATATTACGCTGTTGATAAAGAAGGAAAAAGCACTCACAGCAATGCCGAATTAACCAAAAATGCCATTTTACCGTTATTCGACGAAAATTTTACGCCTCAAGATGTAGAAGTACTTTCATGTGGGACCTCAACTCCCGACATTTTTCTGCCTTCGCATGCTGCGATGGTTCACGGTCTTTTAAAAAATAAATCCGTGGAATTAAACTCTTCAACAGGAGTTTGCTGTGCCGGAATGAACTCTCTTAAATTTGGCTTTCTTTCTATAAAATCTGGAAATTCAAAAAATGCAATCTGCACAGGATCTGAAAAAGTTTCTACCTGGCTGAATGCCCAAAAATACAATCACGAGGCTGATAATTTAAAAAGCCTTGAAGAACAGCCAATTATTGCGTTCAAAAAAGATTTCCTTCGTTGGATGTTGTCTGATGGTGCTGGAGCTTTTTTATTAGAAAATAAACCAAGAGGACCTATTTCGCTAAAAATCGAATGGATGGAAGCTTTTTCGTATGCGTACGAATTGGAAACTTGCATGTATGCGGGAGGTGATAAATTGGAAAATGGAGAAATTAAAGGCTGGAGCGATTATTCTCCAGAACAATGGCTAAACGAATCTGTTTTCTCAATAAAACAAGACGTTAAATTATTAGATGAATTTATCCTGTCAAAAGGTGCTGAAAGCATGAAAGACGCTATGGATAAAAACAATATTAAATCGGAAGATATTACTTATTTCATTCCTCACGTTTCTTCAAACTTTTTTGTTGAAGGACTAAAAAAAGGATTGACAGAAAAAGGTATCGGAATGAGCGATGACAAATGGTTCATGAATCTTTCTCGAGTTGGAAATGTAGGTTCTGCTTCTATTTACCTAGCTCTTGAAGAATTATTGAATTCAGGGAATTTGAAAAAAGGAGATAAAATTTTATTATCTGTTCCAGAAAGCGGAAGATTTTCTTTTGCTTATGCATATTTAACTGTTTGCTAATGGAAACAATGGCACTTCTAGAAAAAGAAATGGTAGAAAGTTTATTACCGCAAAAGTTCCCTTTTGTGATGGTAGATGCTATGCAATCTTATTCTGAAACTTCTTTGGTTGCTGGTTTAGAAATTCAACGCGATAATATTTTTGTTGCTGAAAATACTTTTCTTGAAGCTGGATTAATAGAACACATGGCACAATCTGTGGCATTGCATACGGGATATCAATATTTTTTGAGAAACGAAATTGCTCCAACAGGCTATATCGGTTCTATTAAAGAGATTGAAATTAAGAAACTTCCAAACGTTAACGACAACATTCAGTCTGAAGTAACAATTCTACAGGAATTTGCTGGAATCACTTTGGTCGATATTGTGACGACTTTGAACAATGAAGAAATTGCCAGAGGACAAATGAAAACTGTTTTGGCAAAATAAAAACCATAATGAAAGCTACTGCTGTTGACATACAAAATTATTTACCGCACCGAGCGCCAATGCTTATGGTGGATTTGATTTTGGATATTGATGCCAACTTTGTAGAAACTATATTCTTGATCAAAGAAGACAATATTTTTGTTCAGAATAGTGTTTTTAATGAAGCAGGTCTAATCGAAAATACCGCTCAGACTTGTTCGGCTATTGTTGGAAAAAAATATTTTTTTGACGACAACGGAATAGAAAATGAAAACATAAATGTAATTGGATTTATCAGCGCTTTAAAAAACGTAAAAATTCATGCGCTTCCAAAAGTCGGTGATTCTATCATAACCAAAGCCGATTTGGTTTCTAAATTTACTGGAGACGACTACACTTTATGTACCATGAGCTGCAAAAGCTTACTTGGAGAACAGATACTCTTAGAATGCGAAATTAACTTGTTTATTCAGAAAACAATTTCGGTTTCGTAACAATTCCACTTGAAAATAATAACTAGGTAATGGAAAAAGATAAAGTACCTCAGGATCAAAGTAACTTAACGAAAAACAACGTTAAAGAACTTTTGTACGCAACAGATGAAAATGGTAATTATACCACAACATTAAGTACGGGCTGGGAACCTAAAACGATAGCACTTTCAAATTCTATTGACGAAATAAACGAAAGAATTTCCGATGCGAAACAGCAGGTTTTAAACGGCGAAGTAAGTCCGATTGTGTATTTTATGGAAGCCAATAAAATGGATCTTAACATATTATCCAGTTACGTCGGGTTTTGGAAATGGCGCGTAAAAAGACATTTTAAACCTAGTGTTTTCGCAACTTTAAGCGATAAGATTTTACAGAAATATGCCGATACATTTGGAATTTCAATCGAAGAATTAAAAAACAGCATTACCAAATAAATGGAATTAACTTTCACACATCATCAGTCTGCTCATTGCGAGAATGGAGTAGCGTCAAATCTGCTAAAAAATAGCGGACTAAACATTAGCGAACCGATGGTTTTTGGTATTGGCTCAGGGTTGTTTTTTGTATATCTGCCTTTTATAAAAGTGAATCATGCACCAGCAATCAGTTACAGAACTTTGCCTGGACAGATTTTCAATAAAGTTGCGACCCGTTTAAATTTAAAAATAAAAAGACAAAAATTTTCTTCTATAGCAAATGCGAATAAAGCTTTAGACGAAAATTTAAAAAATAATATCCCAACTGGATTACAAGTTGGCGTTTACAACTTAAGTTATTTTCCTGACGAATATCGTTTTCATTTCAACGCGCACAATTTAGTCGTTTACGGAAAAACCGAAACCGAATATTTAGTGAGCGATCCTGTAATGGAAACCGTTACGACTTTAACTTACGAAGACATGAATAAAGTACGTTTTGCCAAAGGAGCTTTTGCACCTCGAGGACAAATGTACTATCCAATTCAGATTCCAAAAGAAGTTGATTTAAAAAGCGCCATCATTAAAGGAATCAAAAATACATGTCGTGATATGCTTGCGCCAATGCCAATTGTTGGTGTTCGCGGCATCAAAATGGTTTCTCGCCAGATTCGAAAATGGCCTGCAAAACATGGCGTTAGAAAAGCCAATCATTATTTGGCGCAAATGGTTCGTATGCAAGAAGAAATTGGAACTGGCGGCGGCGGTTTCCGTTTTATATATGCGGCATTTTTACAGGAAGCTTCGGTTATTTTGAATAACGAAGAATTAAAAACACTTTCTAAAGAAATGACCAAAATTGGAGATTCATGGCGTGATTTTGCTGTTGAAGCTTCAAGAATTTACAAAAATAGAAGTGCCAAAGAAGATGCCTACAATACTATTGCCGATGAACTTTTGGACATTGCCAATAGAGAAGAGATCTTTTTCAAAAAACTAAAAAAAGCGATCAGCTAAAAACACTATTTTGCAGTCTATCATTCAAATAGAATCCCTTTCGAAAAAGTACAAAAATGCAGAAATGTATTCTTTGAACAATGTTTCGCTAAATATAAATGAAGGTCAGATTTTTGGCTTGCTCGGTCCAAACGGTGCCGGAAAAACAACCTTAATTTCCATGCTTTGCGGATTGGTAAAACCAACTTCGGGGCATTTTACCATTGATGGTTTCGACTATCAGCATCAGGCTTCAAAAATTAAAAAAATCATAGGCGTTGTTCCTCAAGAATATGCTTTGTATCCCACTTTAACTGCCAGAGAAAATCTGCTTTATTTTGGAAGTATGTATGGTTTGAAAGGTTCTGATTTAAAAGATAAAGTAATCGAAACGCTAGATCTTTTGGGTTTATTAAAATTTGCCGATAAACAAGTTCAAACTTTCTCGGGCGGAATGAAACGCCGTGTAAACCTGATAGCAGGAATTCTGCATAATCCGAAAGTTTTGTTTTTGGATGAGCCAACCGTTGGTGTCGATGTACATTCTAAAACTGCCATTATCGATTATTTGAAAGTGTTAAACCAAAACGGAACGACTATTATTTATACCTCCCATCATTTGGCTGAAGCCGAAGATTTCTGTTCGCAAATTGCAATTTTAGACCAAGGACAAATTTATGCGCAAGACACTCCGTCGGCATTAATTGAATCTACAAAAGATGCTCGAAATCTCGAAGATGTTTTTATTTCATTAACCGGTAAAGCGTTGAGAGATGATATATAAAATTTGGATGTCGGTAGTAAAAGAATTCCTTTTGCTAAAAAGAGATTTAGGCGGACTGATTATTTTATTTGTCATGCCTTTGGTTTTGGTCATTGCCGTAACCTTAATTCAGGACAGCACTTTTAAAGCCGTAACCGATTCTAAACTTCAGATACTTTTGGTCGATAATGACAAAGGTTCTGTTTCTAAAACTGTTTTTGAAAATTTAGAAAAGAGCAAATATTTTACTGTTGTAACACAAATTGACAATACACCGATTACCGAAGAAATTGCCAAAGAAAATGTGTACAAAGGAAAATTTCAATTGGCAATTGTAATTCCAGAAAACTTAAGTTCAGATTTACAGGAAAAAGTGAATCAGAATGTAGAGAAAATCGTCAGCAATTTAGGTTTGACCGATAGTACAACAGCTGCCGAACCCCAGCGCGTCATTAAAGAAAAAGAAGTAAAACTGTATTTTGATCCAGCGGTTCAGATGAGTTTCAAAAATGCCGTTATGAGTTCGATTGACAAAATGATTTCGCAGATTGAAACCAAATCGATTTATTCTACTTTTCAAAAACAACTCGGAGAAGAAACAATAGATTTTGAACAAAAGAATTTTATCACTTTCAAAGAAATAATTCCGAGAATCAACAACAAAGAAGTTCGTCCGAATTCGGTTCAGCATAATGTTCCAGCGTGGACGCTTTTTGCAATCTTTTTTATTGTCATTCCGTTATCGATCAATATTGTAAAAGAAAAATCACAGGGAACTTTTGTTCGATTAAGAACCAATCCGGTTTCTAATTTAGTGGTGATTATTGGAAAAACCATCACCTACTCGATCATTTGCATGATTCAGTTTTATATGATGGTTGCCGTTGCCGTTTTCTTATTTCCATCAATCGGATTGCCTTCTTTAAATATTGAAGGTCATTTCTTTTTGACCAGTGTTGTAGCCTTATTTTCAGGTTTTGCAGCAATCGGATTCGGAATATTATTGGGAACTGTAGCCAGCACGCAAGAACAATCTGCTCCTTTTGGCGCGACAAGTGTGATTATTTTAGCTGCGATTGGCGGTGTTTGGGTTCCTGTTTTTGCTATGCCAAAAATCATGCAATATATCGCAAAATCTTCTCCAATGAACTGGGGATTAGAAGCTTTTTACGATGTATTACTTAGAAACGTTTCTTTCGTCGAAATCATACCAAGAATAAGTTTATTATTTTTGTTTTTCATTATTACCACTTCCATCGCATTATTTTATGATAAAAAGAAAAGAGCAGTTTAAAGAAGCTACAGATCTAACCGTTACACATGAAATTAGGATTCGTTTTAACGAAACAGATCCGCTTGGAATTGTTTGGCATGGCAATTATATCACGTATTTTGAAGATGGACGAGAAGCATTTGGGCGCCAGCACGGACTTACGTATTTGGATATTGCCAAAACGGGTTATACCACGCCAATTGTAAAATCGACTTGCGAACATAAATTGTCTTTGCGTTATGGCGATGTGGTAACAATTGAAACAACGGTTGTTGACACTCCAGCAGCAAAAATGATTTACCGTTTTAAAATTATTGACGAAAAAGGAGAAGTGGCCTGCACAGGAGAAACCACTCAGGTTTTTTTAGATAAAGATGGAAATTTAATGCTGACCAATCCTCCTTTTTATGAAGAATGGAAAAAGAAAGTTGGGTTGTTGAAATAAAGTTTTTTAGCCACGAATTCACGAATTAGAAAAAATTAAAATCGGAATCTGCTCAATCTGCCAAATCTGCAAGCAAAAATTTCACGAAATTAGAATCATAAAATGTTAAGAGAAATATATATCACAGAAACAAATTGCATCACGCCTTTAGGTTTTGATGTTGAATCAAATGTTGAAGCCATTCTTCGTGGTGATTCTGGAATTCAGCTTCATAACGATGTTTCTCTTATGCCGAATCCGTTTTACGCTTCGATTATTTCTGATGAAAAAATAAACAGTGCTTTTGCAAAAATCAGCACTGAGACAAAATATTCTCGTTTAGAGAAAATGATGATTTTGGCTTTAGAGCCAATTATCAAAAATTCTGGAGTAGCGTTAAATTCAAAAACTGCTTTTATACTTTCTACCACGAAAGGAAATGTCACAGCTTTGGCAAATGATTCTGAAGAAAGTTTCAACAACGCACATTTAGATGTTCTAGCTAAAAACGTTGCCGATTTCTTCAAGTTTCAAACTCAGCCAATTGTAGTTTCAAATGCCTGCGTTTCTGGAATTTTGGCAGTTTCTGTTGCCAAAAGAATGATTCAGTCTGAACTTTACGACAACATTTTTGTAGTTGCAGGCGATGAAGTTTCAGAATTTGTTTTGTCTGGTTTTAATGCTTTCCAAGCGATGAGCGAACTGCCTTGCAAACCGTATTCTAAAAACAGAACTGGAGTAAGTTTAGGCGAAGCAACTGCAGCTGTTTTAGTTTCGGCAGAAGCGAAAAACGCTAAAATAAAAGTGATTGGCGACAGTTCGATAAACGATGCCAATCATATTTCGGGTCCATCAAGAACGGGTGAAGGTTTGTTTAGAAGTATTCAGAATGCTTTGAAAGAAGCTCAAATTGAAGCCAGAAAATTAGATTATATTTCAGCACACGGAACCGCAACGCCTTATAATGACGAAATGGAAGCGATTGCTCTAACTCGTTTAGATTTACAAAATGTTCCAGTTAATAGTTTGAAAGGATTTTACGGTCATACTTTAGGTGCTTCGGGATTATTGGAAACCGTAATTGCGATAGAATCTGCTAATCAAAATAAGCTTCTTGAATCGAAAGGTTTTGATGAAATTGGAGTTAGCGAGCCAATTAATATTATTGAGAAAAACGAAGAAAAGAAAATTGAATATTTCCTGAAAACAGCTTCTGGATTTGGAGGTTGTAATACGGCGGTGATTTTTGAGAAAGTGAAATAAGATGAAACTATCAAAATTCATATTTATAACTTTAGTTCTTCTTTCATCTTTTGGATGTAAGAAGAAAGAAGTGCCTAAATCTGAATTTGAAAAAGAGGTTTTAAATAGTGTTTTTGTCGAAATTGTAGATTCTATTTATATGGATCGAAGAATGATGCTTGGACCACCTCCTCCATTATTTAGTTCTAAAACAAATAAAATAGATACCACAGGACATGCTGCAGAATTAAAGAAATATTTACAGTATAAAGACAGCATAAAAAACATTAAAAAAAGAATCTTATTAGGTGTCTATGACCAAGTTGGAAAAATTAGTTCTTTTGAAACAGAAATGATTTCTAAAGAAATTGTTCTTTCAAACTTTGCGTATGACACTTTAAAAGAAGGTGAAGAATTTAAATTTGATTTAAAACCTTTTAAGAATAATAAAAAGTTTCGTTTTGAAAGTACTTCCAAGTATCTTCATGAAAAAGAATGGAACTTAAACGATAACAGTAATTCTTTGATACCTGTTGGAACTATTTTTATATCTAGAATTCAATTTGATAAAACAAAAAAATCAGGAATTTTATCAGCTGGCGCTTCATGTGGCGGTGGAAAATGCGGAAGAGGTTTTCTTGTTTTAATTGAAAACAAGGCAGGGAAATGGAAAGTAAATAAAATTATTCATACTTGGGATTCGTAAAAAACAGACATCATGGATTTAGACGAATCTCTTTTTAAAAAAGCTTTAAAAATTCAAAATTTTGATTTTGAAGTAATCAAAGTAACAGATAAAACCATTGAGTTTTTAGAAAGCATTGATTTATGTTCAGAAGTAATAGTTTTTTTCAAAACGTTCTCTTTTAGAGAAGAAATTGAATTCGGAAATGTTTATTTCAATTGCGTAAATAGAATTAGAATAGAAAATCTCGAAGAAGAGAATAAAGAAATTTACAAGCATAATTTATTAATTATTGGCTCTGGTCTTAATGGCGATCCAATTGTTTTAAATACAAAAACAGGAAATGTCGGATATCTTTTTCATGATATCCTTTGGGAAGAAGAAAATATTGAAGATTTAGACAAAATTTATATTGACTTAAAAATGAGTATTGGAACTTTCTTTTATAAATCAGTTACTGAAGAAGATTTTCCTATTGATGCTTACGAAGCAGAAGATTATATAAAATAAAAAATGACTCAAAACAAAACCTACATACAATCTTACATCACCATCCAAAACAACGAAATTGTTTTGAACGGAACTTCTGCATTCAAAATTGAACCAACCGATTTTGCCGATTTCTCCAAACAATCCTATCGTAGTTTTGGAATGCAGTATCCAAAATTTTTCAAAATGGATGCTTTGAGCAAACTGGCTTTTTTAGGTTCAGAATTGCTTTTGAGCCCGATTACCTCAACAGAGCAGGAAAATAATATCGCTTTGGTTTTGGCCAATAAATCATCAAGTTTAGATACCGACGTAAAATATCAGGAGTCGATTTCAGATAAAGAAAACTATTATCCGAGTCCGGCGGTCTTTGTTTATACGCTGCCAAATATTTGTTTGGGCGAAATAAGTATACGTCATCAGCTGAAAAGTGAAAATTCTTTCTTTATATTTGACACCTTTAACACCGAATTTATGTCCAATTATTCGAATATTCTTCTGAATACGAATAAAGCAGATGTAGTTTTGTGCGGTTGGGTAGAATATTTTAACGACAATTATAAAGCTTTTTTATGTACAATTAGTACAGAAGAAAATGCAAAATATACAAACGAGACTATCAATACATTATACAATAAATAATCATGGAAGCATTAAAAGAAGAATTAAAAAATAAAATCATAACAACTTTAAACCTTGAAGATATTGCAGTAGAAGATATTGCTGATAACGACCCATTGTTTGGAGACGGTTTAGGTTTAGACTCGATTGATGCACTTGAATTGATCGTGATTTTAGATAAAGATTACGGAATTAAATTAGTAGATCCGAAAGAAGGAAAAGCTATTTTCCAGTCAATCGAAACTATGGCGGCTTATATCAGCGCAAATAGAACAAAATAATTATAGATTGTAGATTGCAGATTTTAGATTGCTGAAAATCTTACTAAAAATCTGAAAATCCACAACTTTGTCAAAGTTTTAAACTTTGACAAAGTTCTAAGAATCTAAAATCTAAAATCATAAATCTAAAATGGCAAGAGGTGTTGCAATAACGGGAATGGGAATTATCTCTGCGATTGGTAATTCGGTTGAGGAAAATTACATTTCACTGACTGAAAACAAAATCGGCATTTCTCGTATTCAAAATATTTCGACTGTTCACGCAGATGTTATCAAAGTTGGTGAAATAAAAAAAACCAATGAAGATCTTATCGATGAACTGAAACTAAATGAGGATAATAATTTTTCCAGAACCGCTATGATTGGCACTTTGGCAGCAAAACAAGCTGTTGAAAATGCTAACATTACCGATATAAATGAATTTAGAACGGGACTTATTTCGGCTACAAGCGTGGGCGGAATGGACATGACGGAAAGACATTATTACGATTATTTCGAAAAACCAGAATTGACCAAATACATCACTTGCCACGATGGCGGAGATGTTGCCGAAAAAATTGCTGAGGAATTAGGTTTAAAAGGAATGGTGACAACCATAAGCACCGCTTGTTCGTCTGCAGCCAATTCGATTATGTTAGGTGCAAGATTGATCAAAACGGGAAAACTAGATCGCGTAATTGTTGGCGGAGCCGATGCTTTGGCAAAATTCACCATCAACGGATTTAAGACTTTGATGATTTTATCTGACGATTACAACAAACCTTTTGACAACACCAGAAAAGGATTAAATCTTGGAGAAGCTGCCGCTTTTTTGGTTTTAGAATCGGATGAAATTGTTGAAAAGCAAAATAAAAAAGTATTGGCAAGAGTTTCTGGTTACGGAAATGCAAACGATGCTTTTCACCAAACGGCTTCTTCAGAAAATGGAGACGGCGCCTATTTGGCGATGAAAAAAGCGTTTGATGTTTCGGGTTTAAAACCTTCTGAAATTGATTACATCAACGTTCACGGAACCGCAACGCCAAATAATGATTTGTCTGAAGGAAGAGCTTTGAAAAGAATTTACAAAGATGAAAAAGTTCCAGATTTTAGTTCTACAAAACCTTTTACGGGACATACTTTAGCGGCAGCTGCTGCGATTGAAGCCGTTTACAGTGTTTTGGCAATTCAAAATAATGTGGTTTATCCAAACTTAAATTTTGACATTCCGATGGAAGAATTTGATTTGAAACCGCAAACAACTTTAAAAAATAAAAACATCGAACACGTTTTATCCAACTCTTTCGGATTTGGAGGTAACTGTTCAACTCTTATATTTTCAAAAAGCTAATGACAAAAAGAACATATATAAATGGAGTAGGCTGTATTTCGACTCAAAAAACATTTGATACTGTTTTTTTGGAAGAGGCTGTTGTAAATCATGACGAAAATGTACTGGCAATTGTTCCGCCAGCATACAAAGAATATATTTCGCCTGCTGCAAGCCGACGCATGGCAAAAGGTGTAAAAAATGGAATCGTAGCTTCAGCTTTGGCCATGAAAGATGCGAATGTTGAAAGCGTAGATGCAATTATTACAGGAACTGGTTTAGGATGTATTGAAGATTCTGAAAAATTCCTGAAAAGCATTTTAGATAATAACGAAGAGTTTTTAACTCCGACTTCTTTTATTCAATCTACTCACAATACAGTTGGTGCTCAAATTGCACTTTTACAGCAATGTAAAGGTTATAATTTTACTTACGTGAATGGAGCGGTTTCTTTTGAATCGGCTCTTATTGATGCTAAAATGCAGATTGAAGAAGACGAAGCCAATTCAATTTTAGTAGGCGGCGTTGACGAAAATGGAGATTATACCACTTCGCTTTTTAAATTAAACGGCCGTATTAAAGCAGACAACTCTGCTCCTTACGATGTTTTAAATTCTACAACAAGTGGAGCTGTTTATGGCGAAGGCGCTAGTTTTTTTGTTTTAGAAAACGAAAGAAAAGAAAACACTTATGCCGAACTTCTAGACGTTTCTATTGTAAATACTTTGGAAGAAAATGAAGTTGAAGCAGCGATTATTTCTTTCTTAAAATCGAATCATTTAGAAATTTCAGCTATTGATGCCATAATTTTAGGTTTTGACGGAAATGCTGATTTTGAAAATTATTATAGAAATCTTGCTGAAAAGTCGTTTGCCCAAACTCCTGTTTTATATTACAAACATTTGAGCGGCGAATACGATACAGCTTCGGCTTTTGCTTTTTGGATGGCTTCTAAAATATTGAAAACTCAAGAAATTCCTGAAATTGCAAAAGTAAATGCTGTCGAAAAATCAGATTACAAAACGATTTTATTATACAACCAATTAAACGGAAAAAACCATAGTTTTACGTTGCTGTCAAAATGATAACGCACAAAAACATATCGCTGTTTTTTATCTTTTTATTGCTTTTATTGTTTCTTTTGAATCTGTATAATGCAATTCATTTTCTGTGGTTTGTTGTTATAATTCTACTTTGGATTGGAATAAATGCTTTTGGTTCTGCACGCATTTCCTCCAATTATCATGTAGAAGCTTTTTGTAATAATCCTTTAGAAACAGAAAAAAAAATTGCGCTTACTTTTGATGACGGCCCAAGCATTTATACTTTGGAAGTTTTAGAACTTTTAAAAAAATACAACGCCAAAGCAACCTTTTTCTGTATTGGAAAAAACATCGAAACGCATCCTGAAATTCTACAAAAAGTGATTGATGAAGGTCATTTAGTCGGAAATCATTCGTATTCACATTCTAAGTTTTTTGATTTCTATAATGCAAAAAAAATAACTGAAGAAATTCAGAAAGCAGACGCACTTCTGGAAAAATTCACTTCTAGAAAAATAAACTTTTTTCGTCCACCTTACGGAGTTACGACACCTTCGATCAGAAGAGCTTTAAAAGTAACTGGACATAAAACAATTGGCTGGAATATTCGTTCTCTTGATGGAGGCACCAAAAATCAGGAATTAATTTTCAATCGAATTAAAAAACGCGTTTCTCCTGGTGGAATTGTACTTTTGCATGATACAGCAGAACATTCTGTTTTGGTACTGGAACAGTTTTTGCAATTTTTACAGCAAAATAATTATGAAGTGATTTCTGTTGAAGAATTACTGAAACTTAATGCTTATGAAATTGGACGCGGATAAAACAGATTCGCCTTCGCGAAGACGCGGATAAAAACGGATTCTTATTAAATAAAAAATTCGTGGCAATTCGTGTAATTCGTGGCAAAAACATTAAGCACAATATTATAAAATATGAAAACTAAAATAGCACTGCTCATTCTATTTATTTCAGGCAATTTGTTCGCGCAGGAACAAAAAATGACCGATGCCGAAATTGCATCTTTCAAACAAGACGTAAATGTTGTAGCCAAAAAAATCAAAACTTTAACTACTGATTTTGTTCAGTACAAGCATTTAGATTTTCTTTCGAAAGATATTGAAACTTCAGGAAAAATGGTTTTTAAAGAACCTGCACTTTTGCAATGGCAATATAAAAAACCGTACAATTACAGCATTACTTTCAAAAATGGAAAAATCCTGATCAACGATGAAGGAAAGAAAAGCGCTGTTGATATTGGAAACAGTAAAATCTTTGCCCGAATTAATAAATTGATTGTTGGCAGTGTAAGCGGAAATATGTTTGACGATAAGGAATTTACGATTTCGTACTTTAAATTAAAAGGTCAGAATCTGGCGAAATTTATTCCGAAAGATGCGACGCTTAAGAAATACATCAAACAAATCGAATTGACTTTCGACAAAGAAGAAGCAACAGTTGTTCAGGTAAAATTGTTAGAATCATCTGAAGATTATACTCGAATTGTACTTAAAAATAAAGTGATCAATGCAAAAATCGACGATTCAGTTTTTACTAATTAATTGCTTTCTGGCAATTGTTTTAATTTCTTGCGGCTCGGTCACAAAAAATTACACACCTAAAAAATTAGATCAAACATCTTATACCGTTCCGTATTTCACAGATTCAAAAACCGATTATGTTTATAAAACCAATATCAGTGTTTACGGAAATGAATTATCTGGAATTTTCATTGCCAAGAAAATAAACGACACTACGCACCGAATTGTTTTTACAACCGAATTTGGAAATAAATTAATGGATTTTGAAATTTCAGAAACCGATTTTAAAGTCAATTCTATTGTTTCAGAATTGGATCGAAAAATATTAATTAATACTTTAAAAGAAGATTTTAGACTGCTTTTGAAGAAAGAATATCAAATTCAGGAACAATTTGAAAACGAATCAAGTGACATTTATAAATCGGCAGATGGTAAACGAGACAATTACGTTTTTATCTCCAAAAAAGATCAGAAATTAGAAAAGATCGTTCATTCGTCAAAAACAAAAGAAAAATTTACACTGCTTTTCAGTTCAGAAAACAATATTTTTGCTGAAAAGATTCAAATAATTCATCAAAATATAAAGCTGAAAATCGATTTACAGCAGCTAAAATCAGAATAAAAAATTAAACTAATCATAAACTTTAAATCAATTTGAAATGAGAAAATATATTGTAATTGCATTTGTTTTATTGATCGGAATCGGATCAAGTAACGCACAAGTAAAAGCTAGTCCAGGATTTAGAGGCGGTTTGAATATATCAACATTAACCAATATTGATGATAATAGCTCTAAAACTGATTTCTATATTGGTGGATTGGTAAATATTAAATTCAATAAATTTTTCTCGGTTCAGCCAGAGATAAATTATTCAAGACAAGGTGATGAAGGAAGATATTTTGAAGATGGCCGTTATTATTCTGAAAAGTACGAGTTGAATTATGTAACACTTGGAGCGGTTGCAAAATTTAACTTTGGTGGTGGAGGCTTTCATCTATTGGCTGGCCCTTCTTTAGATTTAAAAGTTAGTGATAATTATGTGAATACAAATCCCGAAGATTTTGATCTTTCATTTGTTGGAGGTCTTGGTTATACTTTGCCAAATGGTTTAACTTTTGAAGCTCGACTTAAACAAGGATTAATTGATATTTATGGCTACGATGGAATTGACGATGGTTATTATTATGATCAAGTAATTTTGAATCAGGTTTTTCAACTTGGTATTAGTTATACATTCAAAACAAAATAAAAGCATTAGCAGAATAATAATTTTAGGGATTTCCCAATTTGCTTGGAAAATAAAAATATGATTTTAGAAGATTTTTATAAAATACTATCAGAAGAAAAAGTATCTGATTCAAAATATATTATTACCATTTTAGTGAATGCTAAGCATGAGGTTTTTAAAGGACATTTCCCTGGAAATCCAATTATGCCTGGTGTTTGTATGATTCAGATTATTAAAGAACTTACCGAATCTATTACCAAAAGTTCGTTGATGATCCAGTCTTTGGCAAATGTAAAATTCATGGCGCTGATTAATCCAGAGGTTACACCAGAATTACGATTAGAACTAGATATTATAGCTACTGAAGACGATTTAGTAAAAGTGAAAAACACGACTTACTTTAACGACACTACTGCTCTTAAACTGAGCAATGTGTATAAAAAAATATAATTATGAAACTGTTACTGACATTACTTTTATGGGTAAGTTTTGCTGGAACGCCAGATTTGGCTTCAATCCGCAAAATGTATTCTGATGTAGCAAAATCAGAAACCAATGCCAAAGATTTTGTAACAAAACTTTCTGGAGTTTCTAATAATGATGATAAAATTTTAGTAGCCTACAAAGCGGCTTCTATTTTAGTAGATTCCAAATTCGAAAAGAAATTAGGTCAGAAAATGGAGCGTTTTAAAGAAGGTGCAAAATTACTTGAAGCAACCATAAAAAGCGATCCAAGCAATATAGAAATGCGAATGATCAGACTAAGTGTTCAGGAAGATGTTCCTGGCATTACGGGCTACAAGAAAAATATCAAAGAAGATAAAAAATTCATCACGACGTACTATGCATCGCAAGGTGCCGCTTTGAAAGATTATCTTAAAGACTTTGTTTTACAATCTAAAAGTTTCTCTGAAAAAGAGAAGCAATTTGTAAAGTAAGCTCAAAAATCGTCTCATGAAATCACAGCAAGAATTACTTAGTTCTACCAACTTTTGCGTTATTGTACCTACGTACAATAATCAAAAAACGCTGAAAAAAGTACTGGATTCTATTTTAGATTTCACCACAAATGTCATTATTATCAATGACGGTTCAACCGATTCTACAAGCGAAATTCTAAAATCATATTCACAGCTGACTCAAATTCATCATCCTAAAAATTTAGGAAAAGGACGAGCATTGAGAAACGGATTTAGAAAAGCGCTAGAATTGGATTTTGAATATGCCATTACAATCGATTCTGACGGACAGCATTTCGCTACAGATATTCCTGTTTTCTTGGAAGCAATTCAAGATGAGCCAAATGCTCTCTTAATTGGAAGCCGCAATATGACTCAGGAAAATGTTCCTAAAAAAAGCAGTTTTGGAAACAAGTTTTCTAATTTCTGGTTCAAGTTTGAAACTGGAATTAAACTAGATGATACACAATCTGGATTTAGATTGTATCCGCTTCGATTGCTTCCAAAACGTTTTTATACCAATAAATTTGAGTTTGAAATCGAAGTTATTGTACGTGCAGCGTGGAAAGGAATTGTTGTTAAAAATATTCCGATTCAGGTTTTGTATGATCCTGCGGAAAGAGTTTCGCATTTCCGTCCGTTTCAAGATTTTACCCGAATCAGTATTTTAAATACCGTTTTGGTAACTAATGCTTTGCTGTATATAAAACCTCGGGATTTCTTTCGCCGAGCAAAAAAAAAAGGTTTTAAAAAATTCTTTTTAGAAGATATTTTAGAAAGCAACGATTCCAATTTTAAAAAATCGGCTGCCATTGGTCTTGGTATTTTTATCGGGCTTTCACCTTTCTGGGGATTTCAAACCGTATTGCTTTTTACGTTTGCTGCACTATTCAGACTCAACAAAGTCATTGCTTACCTTACTTCAAACGTAAGTTTTCCGCCTTTTATTCCGTTTATTATTTATGCTTCGCTGCAAGTTGGGAGTATTTTCGTGTCTAGCGATGCGCCACTGGTTTTGGACAGTTCGATTACGCTCGACGATATTCAAAAAAATGCTACACAATATATCGTAGGAAGTCTTATTTTAGCATCCGTTTCAGCGCTATCAGTTGGCTTTATAAGTTATCTGCTTTTAACGGCTTTTAGTTCTAAAAACAAAACGAATTAAAATATTTATTCACCACCAATTCACGAATTCGTTTAATAATAAATTCGTGAATTCGTGGCGGAAAAAAATAAAATTACTATGCATCAATACTTCTACGCCATTCATTTATTTGTAAATCGAAGAAAATCTCTTTCGGTTCTATTGGCTGTTCTGATGCTTCTGGTCTTTGGATTTTTTGCTTCAAGATTAAAATTTGAAGAAGATATAACCAAACTTATTCCAACAAACGATAAAACCGATGTTACCGCCAAAGTCTTAAAACAATTAAACTTTGCCGATAAGACCACTGTAATTTTCAGTTTGGATAAAAATGGTTCTACCGATGATTTGAAAGAAATGGCAACTGTATTTTCAGACAGCGTTTCTAAATCCTGCAAACCTTATATAACTGGAATTCAAGGAAAAATCGACGAAGAAAACATTCAGGAAACTATTGATTTTGTATACAATAATTTGCCTCTTTTTCTAGATGACAAAGATTATGCTGACATCGAAAAGAAATTGCAGAAAGACAGTATCGCAACAACCGTTCAAGGAAATTACAAATCAATTATTTCTCCGTCTGGATTTATTACCAAAGATTTTATTCTGCAAGATCCGTTTGGGATTTCTTTTATTGCTTTAAAAAAATTACAGCAATTAAATATTGGAGACGATTTTACATTAGAAAATGGTTTTGTAATGACGAAAGATAAAAAGAAATTACTGCTTTTTATCACTTCAAATATTCCGTCAAGCGAAACAGAAAAGAATACCATTTTTGCCGAAAAACTGAAATCGATTCAAGAAAATTTAAATACACAATTTAAAGGAAAAACTTCTATCAGTTATTTTGGTTCTGCTTTAATTGCCGTTGCAAATGCCAATCAGATTAAAGGAGATATTATTTTGACAACATCAATCGCGATGTTTACTTTAATGCTGATTCTAATTTTATTTTATCGAAAAGTCTTAATTCCGCTGATTATTTTTCTTCCAACGGTTTTCGGAGGATTATTTGCAGTGGCTTTTTTATATTTCGTTAAAGAACAAATCTCAGCAATTTCATTAGGAATTGGTTCTATTTTATTGGGGATTACTATTGATTATTCTATTCATATTCTCACGCATTACAAGCATAACAGTGATGTAAAAACATTGTATAAAGACATTACGATGCCTGTCATCATGAGTAGTTCTACAACTGCCGTTGCTTTTTTATGTCTGCTTTTTGTAAAATCAGATGCATTGAATGATCTCGGAATTTTTGCTGCTGTTATTGTAATGGCTTCCGCTATTTTCTCGCTTCTAATTGTTCCACATTTATACAAACCAACAGAAAATCCAGCAGAGCACAAGAAAAATGTGATTGATAAAATGGCGCATTTTTCTTTTCACAATAATAAAATTTTAATTGGGCTTTGCGTTATCATTACCATTATCTGCTGTTTTACTTATAATGATGTTGGTTTTAATAACGATTTATCCCAGCTAAATTTTATTCCGAAAGAAATTAAAGCTGCCGAAAAACAGTTGGAAGAAAGTACCAGTTTAACTTCCAAAACTATTTATGTCGCTTCTTATGGAAAAACCATGGAAGAAGCTTTGCAGCACAACAGCAAACTTTTTGGAGATTTATCAAAAGAAAAAGAACAGCATAAAATTTTGAACTTTAGTTCAGTTGGCGGAATTGTGCTTTCTCAAAAAGAACAGTTTCAAAAGATTGAAAAATGGAATTCATTCTGGACTCCACAAAAAAAACAATTCGTTAAATCAGAATTAATTGCTGAAGGCGCTAAACTTGGTTTTAAACCTTCAACTTATAATTTATTTTTTGATCATTTAGATTTTGATTTCAAACCAGTTTCTGCTGCTGAATTTTTAAAAATAAAAGCACTTCAGCTACAAGAATTTATTACAGAAAAAAATGGTTTTTATACTATTTCAACTTTAGTAAAAGTTGCTCCTGAACAGCGTGACGCTTTTGTAAAATCGACTTCTAAAGCAGAAAACGTAATTGCAATCGATCGTCAGCAAATGAACGAAACGTTTTTCAGCACTTTAAAAACCGATTTCAATTCGCTTGTAAATTATTCTTTTGTTGCTGTAATCTTAATTCTGTTTTTCTTTTTCAGAAGAATTGAATTAGTGATCATAAGTTCTATTCCAATTGCGTTGACGGGAATTGTAACAGCAGGAATTATGGGCATTTTTGGCATTCAGATGAACATTTTCAGTATGATTGTCTGTACCTTAATTTTTGGTCACGGAGTCGATTTTAGTATTTTCATGACTAGTGCTTTACAAAAAGAATACACCAATGGTGTCAACGAAATTGCCATTTACAGAACCTCAATTATTCTAGCCGTTATCACGACAATCTTAGGAATTGGTGCGATGATTTTTGCCAAACATCCTGCACTTACTTCTATTTCACTGGTTTCATTAATTGGGGTTTTTGCCGCGCTGATAATTACATTTATTTTCTATCCAATTTTATTCAAACTGTTTTTATCAAATCGTCCAAAAAAAGGAAATCCACCTTTTCAATTGCGAACTTTCATTCATGGCGTTATTTCATTTGCTTATTATGGTTTGGGCGGAATCGTAATGTCTATTTTCAGTTTTACTATTATGCCAATTTTGCCTTTTAGTAAAAAATCAAAAATGAAAGTTTTCCGATATGTGATTTCAAAATTCATGAAATCGGTATTGTATTCGAATCCGTTTATTCGTAAAAAAGTCGTTAATAATTTCAATGAAACTTTTGAAAAACCAGCAGTAATTATTGCTAACCATTCTTCGTTTCTAGATATTTTATCGATCGGAATGCTGAGTCCAAAAATTATTTTCTTGGTGAGCGATTGGGTTTACAACTCACCTATTTTTGGCGGTGTTGTGAGAAAAGCAGGTTTTTATCCCGTTTCTGAAGGTCTGGAAGGCGGAGTTGAACATTTACGCAAAAAAGTAAATGAAGGTTATTCGTTAATGGTTTTTCCAGAAGGAACACGATCAGAAAGTAATGTTGTAAAAAGATTCCACAAAGGAGCATTTTTCCTTGCCGAAGAATTTAAAATTGATATTATTCCTGTGGTCATTCATGGCGCTTCTGAACTAATTCCGAAAGGCGATTTTGTAATTCATCACGGAAAATTAACAGTTACCATTTTAGAAAGAATCACGCCAGAAAATCTTTTATTTGGAACTAATTATGCCGAAAGAACCAAGCAAATAAGTTCTTTCTTTAAAGCAGAATATCGTAAAATAAGGCACGAACTAGAAGGTCCTGATTATTTTAAAACAATGCTGATTAACAGTTATGATTATAAAGAAATCGAAATTGGAAATAGCGTAAAAAAAGATGTAAAACAGAATCTTGAAACGTATTACAATCTAAACAAGCATATTGCGCCAAAAGCAAAACTCCTTCATTTAGGAAACGATTACGGACAACTGGATGTTTTGCTTGCCTTGCAGGAACCACAGCGAAAAATACTTTCTTTTATAAATGATGAAGAAAAATTGCTGGTTGCCAAAACGAATTATTTAGTTAAAAAGAGAAAAATAACTTATCTCGAAAAATTAGAATTGGCACTTGAAAATCATTACGATATACTTTTAATTTCTGACGAAAGTTATCAAGAGGAAATCGAAAAAGTAATTTCTGCCGTTTCTTCCATAATTTTAGTGAATTGTTCTCGTTTAAAAAATCAGTTAAAGGATTTTGAAATTGTTTCTGAAGAAGATGCTTTAGTTATTTTAAAGAAAAAATAATGAAAAAACAGTACGATGTAGTTATAATTGGCAGCGGTTTAGGCGGATTAGTTTCTGCTGTTATTCTGGCAAAAGAAGGCTACAGCGTTTGTGTACTCGAAAAAAACAATCAATACGGTGGAAATCTTCAGACTTTCGTAAGAGATAAAACCATTTTTGATACAGGAATTCATTATATAGGAGGTTTAGGCGAAGGCCAAAATCTTCATAAATATTTCAAATATATCGGAATAATGGATCATTTAAATCTGAAAAAATTAGATGAAAATGGTTTTGATATTATTTCTTTTGATGACGATAAAACCGAATATCCGCACGCACAAGGTTTCGAAAATTTCATTGAACAATTAACACATTTCTTTCCCGAAGAAAAAGAAAATATTGAGAATTACTGCCAGAAAATAAAAGCGGTCTGCAAAACATTTCCGCTATACAATCTAGAATCTGAGGGAAAATATGACGATGAAATTTTAACGCTTAACGCGAAAGAAACCATCGATTCTTTTACCAAAAATGAAAAGCTAAAAGCAGTTTTGGGAGGTTCTAATTTTCTCTACGCTGGAATTGCTGATAAATCGCCTTTTTACGTTCATGCGCTTGTGGTCAATTCATACATTGAAAGTTCGTGGCGATGTGTAAATGGCGGAAGTCAAATTACGAAGCAATTACTGAAACAGCTTAAAAAATATGGCGGAGAGTTTTTCAAACATAAAGAAGTCACAAAAATTCAAGTCGTAGACCAAAAGGTAAATTCGGTACAAATGAAAGACGGAACCGAAGTTTCCGGAACGTATTTTATCTCGAACATCGAACCAAAAATGACTTTGAAAATGGCGGGTCAGGAAAATTTTCGAAAACCGTTTTTCAATAGAATTCAGAATTTAGAAAACGTACTTTCTGCTTTCAGTTTGTATATCGTTTTTAAGCCTAAAACTTTTAAATACATCAATCATAATTATTATCATTTTAAAAGTGCCGGTGATGTTTGGACTTCTTATGATTATGATGAAAATTCATGGCCAAAAACATTTATGGCTTCTATGAATCCGTCAAAAAAAGACGAAGAATGGGCAGACGGAATGACGTTTTTAACGTACATGAAATATGATGATGTCAAAGCTTGGGAAAACACTTTTAACACCACTTTTGAAGAAAACGATCGAGGCGAAAGCTACGAAGAATTCAAAGTAAAAAAAGCTTCAAAATTTTTAGAAGAAATAGAGAAAAAATTTCCTGGAATAAAAGATTGCATCAAATCTGTTCATACTTCTACTCCACTTTCGTATCGCGATTACATTGGCGGGGACGGCGGAAATATGTACGGATATGTTAAAGATTCAAATAATCCGATGAAAACTTTGATTCCTACCAAAACTAAGCTAGAAAATCTTTATCTTACAGGACAAAGTATTAACATGCATGGTGTCTTGGGTGTTACGGTTGGAGCGGTTATAACTTGCTCTGAAATTGTAGGAAAAGAATATCTGCTCGAAAAAATTAAAAAAGCATCTGAATAAGTCATTATGAAAAACCGAATCTTATATATCTTCTTCATCGGTTTTTTAAGTTTGCTAACTTCCTGCGGTACTTCAAAATCAAAAAAACACACACCCGATCTTACGGGTTTAAATGATACAAAACCTGTTGTCACCAAATTATCTGATAGTATTTTTATTGCCGGAAAAAATTCACTTTTAAAAAACAAACAAGGTCTTTGGGAATTATATGTCGAAGGAGATCCACTCGAAATTGGACTTTCAACTGGTGCGTTAACTGATTCTCTTTTACATAAACAGCAACGTATTTTTTTTTCGAAAATAACTGATTTAATTCCGTCAAAATTCCAACAGAGATTACTTCGTAATTTTCTAAAATGGTATAATAGAAAACTATATCTAAATGTTCCCGATGAATATCAAACTGAAATTTATGGGGTTTCTCAGTACACTTCAAACGAATTTGATAATATCGCACCGCAATTTCAGCGCAGTTTATACCTCCACGCTGCGCACGATATTGGACACGCGCTTCAGGATTTAGCTTTGGTTGGCTGTTCTTCTTTTGCGGCTTGGAATGAAAAATCGGAAGATGGAAATTTGATCTTGGCGCGTAATTTTGATTTTTATGTGAATGATGCATTCGCAGAAAATAAAATTGCTGCTTTTATAAAACCAAAAGAAGGATTTCCGTTTATGATGGTTACTTGGCCTGGAATGATTGGTGCTGTTTCTGGAATGAATTTAGAAGGTTTAACTGTTACCATAAACGCTTCGAAATCTAAAATTCCGCTTAGTGCAAAAACTCCTATTTCGATTTTAACTCGCGAAATTTTACAACACGCCAAAAATCTGGACGAAGCAATTGCTCTCGCAAAAAAGCGAAAAGTATTTGTTTCTGAATCAATTATGGTTGGAAGCGCCAGTGATAACAAAGCGATTCTAATTGAAGTTTCGCCAGACAAAATGGACGTTTATGATGTTCCAAACAGCGATCAATTAATTTGTTCGAACCATTTTCAAGGTGAAGTTTTTCAAAATGACAAACGAAATTTAGAACAAATTGCCAACAGCCATTCTAAATATCGTTATGAAAGAATGCAAGAATTGCTTTCTGAAAATCCAAAAGTCAATCCTAAAATTGCTTCAAAAATTCTTCGAAATAAAGAAGGTTTGAAAAATATTTCTTTGGGCTATGGAAATGAAAAAGCATTGAATCAGCTTTTAGCGCATCACGGAATTATCTTTAAACCAAAGGAAAAATTAGTTTGGGTTTCGGCAAATCCATTTCAATTAGGCGAATTTGTTTGTTTCGATTTAAATTCGATTTTTGGTGAAAACCGAAATGTAGCAAAATCGTTTCAGAAAGAAAATTTGAATATTGCCAAAGATCCTTTTTTGGAAACAACTGCTTTTCAGAATTTTAAAAAATTTAAAATCGAAAATCATAAAATAGATTCGCTTCTGGAAAAAAAAGAAACGATTTCTCCAGAGTTTCTTCAGAATTATCAAGCATTAAACCCTAATTATTGGGTTGTATATTATAAGACAGGATTGTACTTTTACCAAGAAAAGGAATTTCTTCAAGCAAAGCTTAATTTTGAAAAGGCTTTAAGTCATGAAATCACTACAGTTCCTGATAAAGAAAAGATTGAAAAATATTTAAAAAAAGTCAAAAGAAAATTAAAATGATTCCAGCAATAGAAAAAGATTCTTTAGAAGAAATTAAAATTTTTCAAGAAAAAAAATTATCCGAACTTTTAGCATACATCAGTGAAAATTCCCCTTTTTACAAAAGACTTTTTGCTGGACAAAATATTGACATTTCGAAAGTTAAAACGCTGGAAGATTTACAACATTTACCTGTTACAACCAAAGAAGATTTGCAGCAATACAACGATGATTTTTTGTGCGTTCCGCAACATAAAATTATTGATTACGCTTCGACCTCAGGAACTTTAGGAGATCCCGTAACTTTTGGTTTAACCGATTCTGATTTGGATCGATTGGCTTATAATGAAGCAATTTCATTTGCCTGTGCTGGAATTTCAGAAGGAGATGTAGTACAATTGATGACAACAATTGACAGAAAATTTATGGCTGGTTTAGCTTATTTTCTTGGTCTTCGAAAATTGAAAGTGGGCGTTATTCGCGTCGGTGCAGGAATTCCAGAAATGCAATGGGATTCTATTTTAAAATACAATCCGACTTATTTAATTACCGTTCCTTCTTTCCTTTTGAAATTAATTGAATACGCGGAAATGCACGGTATCGATTATAATAACTCGAGCATAAAAGGTGCAATCTGCATTGGAGAATCTTTAAGAGAACAGGATTTTTCAATGAATATTTTATCGAAAAAAATCACAGATAAATGGAACATTCAATTGTTTTCGACTTATGCTTCTACCGAAATGAGCACCGCTTTTACAGAATGTGAACATGGAAAAGGTGGACATCATCATCCAGAATTAATCATTGTAGAAGTTTTAGACGAAAATAATCAGCCTGTAAAAAATGGTGAAACTGGCGAACTTACTTTTACTACTTTAGGAATTGAAGCGATGCCTTTGCTTCGTTTTAAAACTGGAGATATGGTTCAGTTTCATGACGAACCTTGCACTTGCGGCAGAAATACTTTACGCGTCGGGCCAGTTGTTGGGCGCAAAAAACAAATGATCAAATATAAAGGAACAACATTGTATCCGCCAGCGATGAATGATGTTTTAAGCAGTTTTGACAATATCGAAAATCATTTGATTGAAATTTCGACCAACGATTTAGGCACTGATGAAATCCTGATTAAAATTGCCGTTAAAAATCAAACCCCTGAATTTTTACAGGAAATAAAAGATCATTTTAGAGCTAAATTAAGAGTAACTCCAAAAATAGAATTTGCTTCAAAAGAAGTTTTAAATCCGTTGGTTTTTAATCCAATGAGTAGAAAACCAATTCGATTTTTCGACTATAGATCTTAGTATTAGGTAGAAAGTGGCAAAGGCACAAAGACTCAAAGGTTTCTTAATTGTCTGATAAAAAAGCCTTTGAACCTTTGTGCCTTTGAGCCTTTGTCCCTCGAATTGTGTCAATTCGATTAAAATGTTGTAATTTTGCAAAAAATTACGAAGATGGTCAAGATTGGCAACATAGAATTACCCGAATTTCCTTTATTACTAGCACCGATGGAAGATGTTAGCGATCCGCCGTTTCGCAGATTATGCAAAACGCATGGCGCTGACATGATGTATTCTGAATTTATTTCATCGGAAGGATTAATTCGTGACGCTATAAAAAGCCGCATGAAACTGGATATTTTTGATTACGAACGTCCTGTCGGAATTCAGATTTTTGGCGGTGATGAAGAAGCCATGGAAATGTCTTCTAAAATTGTTTCGACTGTAAAACCTGATTTAGTGGATATCAATTTTGGATGTCCGGTAAAAAAAGTAGTTTGTAAAGGCGCTGGAGCTGGAGTTTTAAAAGATGTTGATTTGATGGTTCGTTTGACACAAGCCGTTATCAAAGGAACTGATTTGCCTGTCACGGTAAAAACACGTTTGGGTTGGGACGAAAACTCAATCAATATTGATGAAGTTGCTGAAAGACTTCAGGATATTGGAGTTCAGGCTTTAACAATTCACGCCAGAACCCGTGCACAAATGTACAAAGGTCATTCTGACTGGTCGCATATTGCACGTGTAAAAAACAATCCAAGAATTACAATGCCAATTTTTGGAAACGGTGATATTGACAGTCCAGAAAAAGCATTACACTATAAAAATGAATACGGAATTGATGGTATTATGATTGGCCGTGCCGCGATTGGTTATCCATGGATTTTTAACGAAATCAAGCATTATTTCAAAACGGGTGAGCACTTGCCTGCTCCAACAGTTATCGATCGTGTTGAAGCTGCCAGAAATCACTTAAAATGGTCAATGGAATGGAAAGGCGAGCGCTTAGGAATTGTTGAAATGCGTCGTCATTATACCAATTATTTCAAAGGAATTCATTCGTTTAAAGAATTCAAACAAAAACTAGTTACCACAGATGCTCCTGAAGATTTATTCGCGATTATGAAAGAAATCGAAGAAGTTTATGCTGGATATGAGTTTGTTTAAAATAATCTTTGATAAAGAACTATAAAAAAGAAAGACCTTCAAAAATTTGAAGGTCTTTCTTTTTATAAATTAAACCTGAATTCGTTTCCACTTTCCTCTTTTATAAAAAAAGATTCCTGCCAAAGTAATTGCAGTTTCTGCAACAGGAATGGCAATAAAAACTCCAGTTGGTCCCATATTAAAATGTTTTGCCAGAATAAAAGCTAATGGAATTTGAAACAGCCAAAATCCGAAGAAGTTAATTCCGGTTGGCGTCCAAGTATCTCCTGCTCCGTTGAAAGTATTAATCAAAACCATTCCTATTCCGTAGAAAATAAATCCAATGCTCATGATCTGCAAAGCTTCAATTGCAATGGTTTTGACCTGCTGATCATTCGTGAAAAACGAAATAATATATTGACCAAAAACTAAAGTAATAATCATAATCGAAGCCATGAAAATTACATTATATCTGGCTGTTGTATAAACTGATTTTTCGGCTCGTTCGATTTGTTTGGCTCCTAAATTCTGACCAACCAAAGTCGCAGCGGCATTACTCAATCCCCAAGCTGGAAGTATAAAAAACATCATAATTCTTAATGCTGTTTGATAACCTGCGGAACCATGATCGCCTCCTGTTGTTGCTACTAATTGTGCCAAGAAAATCCAACTGCAGGAAGCAATTACAAATTGCAAAATTCCAGGTGCTGCAATTTTTACTAATGCTTTTATTTGTGTAAAATCTGGAGCAAAATAAGGAATCTTAATTTTTAAAATGCCGTTTCCAAAAAACAAATGATATACTTGATATAAAACTCCAATACTTCTTCCAATAGTCGTTGCCAACGCCGCACCAACTAATCCAAAAGCTGGAATTGGTCCAAAACCATTAATTAAAATAGGACATAAGATGATATTGCAAATATTGGCAATCCAGAGACTTTTCATGGCAATTGCTGCATTTCCTGCTCCGCGGAATATTCCGTTTATTAAGAACAAAAGCATAATGCACAAACTAGAACCAATCATAATTTGCGTAAATCGGAAACCATGTTCGGCTGATTCTACAGAAGAACCCATCAGAATCAAAATATCTTTTGCGTATATAATTCCGAAAATGCTCATTACACTATTAATTGCAAACGCCACAATAATCGCTTGCATTCCGGCTTTTGCTGCAGCGACAGGATCTTTTTCTCCAATTCGTCTTGCTACAACTGCTGTTGCTGCCATACTCATTCCGATTGCCAAAGAATAAATTACAGTCAAAACTGATTCGGTCAAACCAACAGTCTGAATGGCAAAACTGCTATGTTCCAAATGCCCAACGAAATATAAATCAACCAGAGCAAAAACCGATTCCATCATCATTTCTAAGACCATCGGAATGGCCAATAGAATTACGGCTTTTTTGATGCTTCCAGAAGTATAATCAAAAGATTCGTCGCCTTTTAAGGCTTGTTTTAAAGTGGTAAAAAATTTAGAAAAGAAGCTTTTCTTTATAGTTGTTTCTGTCATGATATTTTAGGATAAATGATAAAATTGGTTCAGATGCATTTAAATCTGAACTAAAAAAGTAAACGTAAGTATCCTAATTATTCTAAAAAATAAAATTAGGATTAGGCAGAAACAATCATATGCTGTAGTTTTTTAAGGCGGTAAATATAATTAATATTTCTTAAGAAGTTATTAATCAAGTAGTTTTTTACTAACACGGCTGCTTGCAATTAATGAAGCAACAAAACCTAGTGAAATAATAGTTGTCATTACAATTAGAACATTTTCTACAGTGAAAACTACTGGATATGCCAGAGTTGGCGTGATCATTATAAGTTCAAACTGCTGTTGAAGAATAACGAGAATGACACCTAAAGCAAGTCCGATTAAACCGCCAAAAACACTTAATAAAGTTCCTTGAAGCAGAAATATTTTTCGAAGATGGCTGATATCTGTTCCTAAATTGAAAAGGGTTTTAAGATTTCCTTTCTTTTCTAAAATCATCATAATCAAGGCTCCAATTAAATTAAAAAGTGCCACGATGATCACCAAAGTAAAAATTAAGTAAACTGCAATATTCTCTGTATTAAGCATTTTATACAAAGACTCATTTAACTGCGCTCTGTTTTTTAAAGTGATTTTATTTTTAAAAATAGAATTTAGCTGCGCAGTTACTGAAGCTTCATCAGCATTTTCTTTTAATTTAAATTCAATCCCAGAAATCTGATTTGGTTTGTACATTAATAATTCTTGTACTAATCCTAAATCTGCAAATACATATTTTGAATCCAGATCTTCGCTAATTGAATAAATTCCAACGGGTAAAACATCTGTTTTATTGAAAGCTTCTTCAGGATTATCGATTGCTCCTTTTCCTGGTTTTGGTGCAAAAACCTGAAGCGGGTTTTCAAAATCAAGAATTCCCATAGAGAAATTTTGAGATAAACCGTAACCAATAACAACCTGAAAACTATCTGGTTTTAGCCATTGTCCATTAAATAGCTTTTTCTTTATATCATTAACAACTGGATATAAGCTGTCAACGCCTTTTAAGTAAGTAACTTGCTGTTTGTCTTTAAATAAAAACAAAACACGCTCTTCTATTATTTTGGTGTAAGAAGCAACACCATTGATTTTCTTAATTTGATTTTCCTGATCTGGAGTAAGTAAAAAAGACTTTCCATACGTACTTACCAATTTTAAATCAGGATCTATTTCATTTGTAAACGAAAGACTAAAAACTTTAAGTCCGCTGAAAACAGATAAAACTACGAACAAAGCCATTGTACCAACAATGATTCCCATGCTGGCAATACGGTTAATGATATTTATAGCATTGTTTTTACTGCTGCTAAAAATATAACGTTTGGCTATGTATAAGGGGAAATTCAAATTATGACTTTCTTCTTTTTTCTAAAAGATCTCTATTTTCTATTGGGTTTTCTTTACCTGCAAGCGCATTGTCGATTTTTTCAATGTAATCTAGAGAGTCGTCTATAAAGAATACCAAATTTGGAACACGACGCAACTGCAAACGTACTCGCTGTGACAAATCATGTTTGATTAAAGTTGTATTGGTTTTTATTGCCTCTAAAGTTTCCTTAGCTTTTTCTTGCGGAAAAATGCTTAAATATACTGTTGCCACAGATAAATCTGTAGTTACACTTACTTTGGATACTGAAATTACCAAATTAGTAATTCCATTTTTTCTCACTTCACCTTGCAAGATATCAACCAGATCTTTCTGAAGAACACCGCCTATTTTTTTCTGTCTATTTGTTTCCATACTGCAAAAATACTACTTTTAAATTTTACTCTCTACAATTTCAAATGAACAATGAAATGATTTTTATATTCTGATATCGTTTTCTTCAAAATAACTTCATTTCTTTTGCTAAATAACGCTAATTCGTCCTTTTTAATTCTCTCTATTTCAATATTTAAAGATGATAAAAATCATATTTATTGTCTGAAATATTTTACACCTTTAATATAAAATAAAAGCCAAAATATTATGAAAAAAAGAGAACCAATCAGTCACATTATGACAAAAACTGTAGTGACAGCAAACGAAAAAGATGATCTTAAAACAGTAGTCGAAAAATTAAAAGCAAATACAATCCGTCACATTCCAATTGTAAAAGGTAAGGAAGTAATTGGAATAATCAGCCGAACAGATATTAACCGATTGACTTTTGGAGCTTTGTTTGAAGGTCAACAAAATGCCGATGAAGCGATACTAGAAATGCTAACCATCTCTCAAGTTATGACTTCGAAACCGAAAACAGTATCATCAGATACTATCATTCGAGATTTAGCAGAAATTTTTGTGAAAGAAGATTTTCATGCTCTTCCAGTTGTTGATAAGGGCGAACTAAAAGGAATTGTAACAACTACTGATGTTGTAAGATATTTTCTAGAACAATATGATTAAATTATAATTGAATAAAAAAGGGAGCTAAAATGCTCCCTTAAATTTTATCTGCTTTGAAGCCATCCTTCCGGATTATTGTTTGATGTATTTTGAAGAATCAGGAATTTGATAATTGTTTTTCCTGTATCTCCACTTGTTCTAACTCGTCCGATATTTTGCTTAGTTGTCACCTTATCTCCCTGACTTACCGAAACTGAGCTTAAGTTTTGATATACTGTAAAGTAATCTCCATGCTGAATCACAACTGCTTTATTCACTGGTGATAAAACGATTACTTTAGAAACTTCTCCTGCAAATACTGCTCTAGCGCTTGCTCCATCTTCTGTTGTAATTTCTACTCCCGAATTGTGTACTGTAATTGAAGGATGCAGCGGATGCGGCTGATCTCCGTAACCAAGCGAAATAAATCCTTTTTCTACTGGCCAAGGCAATCTTCCACGGTTTGCTTTAAAGTCAGCAGCAAGAATTTTATCTTCTGGTGTCAATGCGATTTTTGAAGAAGAAACTGGTGCTTTTGCTTCACTAGAACCTGGATTTGCTTTTGCTCTTTCTGCAGCTGCTTTTCTATTTGCTTCGGCAATGGCTTCACGAATTAAACGGTCAATTTGTTTGTCAATACGTTTTGATTCGTTTTGTTTTGATCGAATATCTGCGGCAATTTTATTTTTATCCTTTTTAAGAGCATTAACCAATTTTTGCTGTTCTTTTTTCTCTGCTTCTAGAGTAACTTTTTCTTTTTGGTTTTCAGCAATGATTTTCTTTTTTACTTGTCTTTGTCCATCCAGCTTTGTATTAAAATCAACTAACTGAGCTGTTTTTGATTGAATTTCAAGACCTTGATTTTTTCTGAATGCAGTATATTGCTTTAAATATTGTGCTCTTTTATAAGCTTGTAAAAAACTTTCAGACGATAAAATGAACATCGCACGGCTTTGCTCAGAACGACTTTTATATGATTTTAAAATCATCTCAGCATAATCTTCTTTTAAAACTTTTAGTTCCTTTTTAAGTTTATTTACCTGAACTTGATTAATATACATATCGTTACTAATCAGCCTTTCTTGCTTTGCCGTAGTATTAATTAATTTCTCTTTTAGTTTAATTTTGTTTGCCTGAATTAAATATTCATTCACAGCAGATTTCTCTTTTTTTCGAACAGACTGGAGCATCTTTTCGTTATCTCTGATTTCCTGCTGAATTTGAGCTTTACGTTGCTCCAGTTTTTCTTGCTGAGAATCCTGCGCCCATACAAACGTAGTGGCACAAATTAAAACTAGACTTAGGAGAAATTTTGGCATGTTTCTGTTTTTATTTTTGCAAATTTACTTAATTGTAACTTTTTTATAACCGCTTGGAACGCTATACGGAAAAGAAAGTTCTTCATTAAATGAAATATTGTTATAATTCAAATTTATATTTGTTTTTCCTTTTGGCTGTACTGCATTAATTTCGATACTTGTTGGAAGTGTTCCCTGATCAAAATTTTTACTGTCAGAATATGCAATTTGTAATGTTCTGTTTTCTGATGGCTGTGAAATTTCTTCTTTTTGAACTAAATATTTTTCACCATCTAAGAAGAAGGTTTTCTTCAAATTAGCATCTTTTTCTTCATCTAGTCTAAAAAGATTATCTACAATTGTTTGTGTATATTTTCCTTTTCTTAAATCATCAAAAGCTTCTCCAACCAAAAGATTCTGTACTTTACTATAATCTAAATCAGTTCCTAACCATTTACTCAAACTTGTAAAATCTCCTTCGTAGTAAGTACCGTTTATTTTTTCATAATAACTTACTGCAGAAGGTGTTATTAAGGCTTTAGCCATTGTAATTCCTAAGAAACGAACGCTAATTAGAATCTGTTTGTCTTTTTCAATTCTGATTTCAGCAGTAACGTTTTGACTTTGTTTTTCATCAACATATTTTGCACTCGCTTTTATGTATAAAGTAGAAAAATCTAACTTGTTGTCATAATATTTTTCGATTACTTTTTTGTCTTCTTTTGGTGCAACTGTCTGGCTTGTACTTCCTTGTACCGCTACTGCTTTCGACTTACATGAAATCACAGCAATAGACAATACTAGTATTGATATATATTTTTTCATCTGCATTTTTCTTTATTTTTTCTTTTTTAATACTTCATTTGCCTTCAAAAAGTATTCCTCTTTTTTCTTTGCGTCTCCTAATCCATTGTAAGCCTCTCCTAATTGAATATTAAAATTTGATTCTAATTTTACGTCATCCACCACATAATCAAGACCCATTTCTAAGACGGTTTTTGCATTTTTAAATTGCTTTTGCTGATTACTTCCTAAACCTGCAAAATAATAAAACTGAGCCTGACTCGGATAAACTTCAATCAGCATCATGGCTCTTTTTGTCATGGGCTCATATTGTTTTGCCTTCGCATACGCTTCTAGCAATAACATATTGGTTTCAAGATCAGTATCTGAATTTGCTTTTAAATCCGTTTCATAATATTTAATTGCATTTTCAAACTGACCTTTGCTGTGATAAAACTTTCCAATTTCTTTAGCAACATCAACATCTTTATCATTGTCAAAATAAGAAATAGCTTTTTCTAAATCGGCAGAATACTGTGGATTTTTATTTACATAAATCAAAAATTCATTCAAAGTTCTGTGTTTGATTTTTGAATCGATTTTTGAACTTGCCAAAATCACATTCATCGATTTTATAGCTTTATCTGCCTGATTGGCATCCAAATATCCTTTGAACAGACTCACTTGTGCCCATTCTGAATTTGGGATTTCTTTTGCCAACTGTTTTGCTACTTCAAGCGATTTCTCATTTTCATTGTTTTTTGAATACAATAAAATAAGATTCAAATAATTGGATTCTTCTTTCGGATCTTTTTTAATCTGCTGAATTAGATTGTCAATTTCAGCATTCTGATATTTCCCTTGCGATAAAATCTGAGCTTTATAAATTTCTCGGTCAGAAGATTTTCCGAACTTATCGTTCATTTCGTTAATCGCGATCAATGCCTTATCGTACTGATTGGTAATCATGTACAGCGAAATCAAGTCGTCTTTATATTCTTCGTCAAAAACAATTATTTTCTGAATAATTTCAATTGCCAAAGGATAATTTTTTGTCTCGTAACTTACATCATAAATTCCAAGCCAAAACCATTTGTTTTTAGGATTAAGCTGTGTTGCTTTTTCAAAAGCATCTTGTGCATTTTGATATTGTTTAAGTAACAGATAATTTTTCCCTAATTCGAAATAAGCAACTGCGTCATTGGGTTTTAGCTTAATACATTTCTCCAATGACACAATAGCTTTATCATAATTTTCAATTCCTTTTTGTTTTAATGATTCATAAAATGAGTCTTGATATTCGTCTGTTGCCATAGCAATATCCTCGGGTTCTGTCTGAGCAAAAACCGAAAATGATGAGCTAAATAAAGCAAAAACCAATAATGTGAAAACTCTTTTTTTAATCATTTCTAAAAATTACATTTTAAACAAAACGAAACTTTTCTAATTTTTATTTTATTCTAAAACAGCGTAATCTCCAATGCTGATACTTGTAAACTTACCATCGTAACTTACATGATTTCCGATCATTGCATTATCTAAAGCAGCATTTTTAATCTGAGAATAAGTCTGAATCAAACTGTTTTTGATTGTACTGTCTGTTACATGACAACCATTTCCAAGAGAAACATTTGGTCCAATTGTCGTATTTTTCAAGATTACATTTTGTCCAATATAGCACGGAGGAATAATCGTAGAATTTTCTAACGTAACTCCGTAATCAACTAAATGTTCTCCGTCATTGTGAAGAAAACCTAACATTCTTGTATTGGTTTCAACAGTCACATCTTTGTTACCGCAATCCATCCATTCGTCAACGCTTCCTGTTTTGAAAACTTTTCCGTTTGCCATCATTGCTTTAATACCATCATTAATCTGGTATTCGCCGCCATTCTGAATATTATTATCCAAAACATTTTGAAGTTCATTTCTTAGAATTCCAACTTCTTTAAAATAATAAATTCCGATTACAGCTAAGTCGCTCACGAATTCTTTTGGTTTTTCAACCAATTCTATAATTTCATTATTCTGGTTCAGTTTTACCACACCAAAAGCTTCTGGTTGCTCTACTTGTTTTACCCAAATCACAGCATCAGCTTCTGGATCTAACTCAAAATCAGCTCTAATTAAAGTATCTGCATAAGCAATTACAGCTGGTCCAGAAAGAGAATCTTTTGCACACATAATTGCATGCCCAGTTCCCAAAGGCTGATCCTGACGGTATATAGAAGCTTTTGCCCCTAATCCTTTTGCTAAATCTTCTAAACTTGCTACAACATCATCTCCAAAGAAAGCTTCATCTCCTAAGATAAACGCAACTTCTTCAATTGGTTCTTTTAATATTTTGGCAATATCTTCAACTAAACGATGTACAATCGATTTTCCTGCAACTGGAATTAATGGTTTTGGAACCGTTAATGTATGGGGCCTCAATCTCGATCCACGGCCTGCCATTGGCACAATTATCTTCATTTCTTTATTTGATTTTATGGGAAGATTTTAAAAATCTTCATTGGGTTTGGTCTTTTCTTTTTTAATTATTTCTTTTACAGAAATTTATTTTACTCCAGTACTTCCAAAGCCTCCTTCACCTCTTGATGTTTCAGAAAGTGTTTCAACTTCAATCCATTCTGCTCTTTCATGTTTTGCAATAATCAGCTGTGCGATTCTTTCTCCATTTTCAATTACAAAATCATCATTAGATAAATTTACTAAAATTACTCCTATTTCTCCTCTATAATCTGCATCAACAGTTCCTGGCGCATTCAAAACAGTTACGCCTTTTTTTGCAGCTAGACCGCTTCTTGGCCTTACTTGCGCTTCGTAACCAATTGGCAATTCGATAAAAAGTCCTGTTTTTACAATAGTTCTTTCTAAAGGTTTTAACGTAATTGGTTCCGTAATATTGGCACGCAAATCCATTCCTGCAGATGCAATAGTTTCGTAATTTGGTAAATCGTGTTGTGATTTATTGATTATTTGAATTTTCATTTTTGAATTATAATTTTTTTAAAACGTCTTATTTTCTTTTCATTATTCCTTTAATAGTATCTTTTTCAAAATGGTAAACCATATACATAAAGATTAAAAGAAGCGGAATTCCAACATAATATTTTTCTCTAAATCCGTAAAATGAGATAATTGAAAATACTATTGAAACGCCTAAATAAGCACCAATTTTGTTCATGTCATAAGGAATTGGATAATATTTATTTCCTAAAATATACGAAATAAGCATCATACTTCCGTAAGCCGAAATAGTTGCAATAGCAGAACCATAGTAACTGTATTTCGGAATTAAAAGATAATTTAAAATTAAAGTAACAATTGCACCTACAATAGAAATGTAAGCTCCAATTTTAGTTTTGTCTGTAAGTTTATACCAAACAGACAAATTGTTGTAAATTCCTAAAAAGAAATTTGCCAAAATAATTAATGGCACGACTTTCATGGCTTCCCAATACGATTTGTTATCTAATAATAAGTATTTTAGAATGTCTGCAAAAACAATAACACCTAATAAAATAAGTGATCCAAGAATCACAAAGTATTTAGTGATAACGGCGTAAGTCTGTGGTGCATTTTCATTTTTTGCATGGCTAAAAAAGAAAGGCTCGATTCCTAATCTGAAAGCTGTTGCAAAAAGAACCATAAACAATCCTAATTTGTAACAAGCAGAATATGCTCCAACTTCAGATTTTGCTAAATTTTCAGGGAGTAAATATCCTAAAAGAATTTTATCGAAATGCTCATTTACAGCAAAAGCTAAACCGGCAACCAAAATAGGAAGTCCGTATTTCATCATTTTTTTCCAAAGAATTGGATCGAATTTTCGTCCAAGCGAAAGATAATTTGGTGAAAGCACAATGAATGTAGCCAAACTTGCCAAAAGATTTGCAATGAAAATATAAGCGATTTGGAAATTCTCTACATATAAATTATCCCAAACAGAATTCGGGTTTGATGCTGCCACTTTTGGAAGATACATCAAGAAAAATATATTCAGTAATAAGTTTATAACAACGTTTCCAATTTTAATCGCCGCATAAACCATAGGTCTTTGATTAGCTCTAAGTTTAGAAAATGGTATT
The DNA here is from genome assembly GCF_025717045.1 of Flavobacterium sp. SH_e. Lineage (GTDB taxonomy): Bacteria > Bacteroidota > Bacteroidia > Flavobacteriales > Flavobacteriaceae > Flavobacterium. The sequence goes on along the minus strand of NZ_JAOVZN010000006.1, from coordinate 281,680 downwards.
AAAACCAATGCATCTAAAACTAAAATCCATACCGAATAAGTAATATATTGTACATCGACTTCTGCTAAATTTGCCAATGTATTTCTAAAAATTAAACCTGCAAAAAGAAATAGAATTGAAGTCCAAAATATTGAAATTGTAGAGGTTGCAATTACATTTTTCTTATCTTCTTCTGCACTGTAAAATCTAAAAAATGCGGTTTCCATTCCGTACGAAAGAACTACGTTAAAGAAAACCATCCAAGACAATACAATTGAAACTTCACCATACTCGGCAGTAGGTAAAATTCCTGTATATAATCTCACTAATAAAAAACTCAGCATTCTTGGTAAAACTGTCGCCAGTCCGTAAATTGCCGTTTGCTTGAATAGATTTTTATATAATCCCAAAATATAATTCTAATAATGTTTGTAAGACAAAAATAACCATTTCTTTTGTTTAATGGTGCTTTTGTTGATGCAATAAAGAAAACTTATGTTTGTTTTTAAACAGTCATTTTCTTTTCATCTAAAATTTTGACAAAATGAAATCCTCTTGGCGCATATCCTTGGTTGTAATAAAATCGGTGAGCGGCAAAATTTCCTGTAAAAGCATCGAGAACAATACTGCTACAGTTTAATTCATTAGCTTTTTTCTCCACATAATCGGTAAGAATTTTTCCAATGCCTCGTGATCGATAATCAGGATTTACAACAAAATTATCAATCTCAAGATATTTTCCAGTCCACAATTTTGTAGCCGACCAACACCCTGTTAATCCTACACAACAATTATTTTCAAAAACTGCAATTTGAGTGTAATTATGCGGTATCATTTCTAAAAGATAAGATTCATATTTTTCTAAACTCAAATTAGGATAAAGAAATTTTATAGTCTCGATTTCAGCCAACATTTCAGAAATTGTAGATAGTTCTTTTATATATAGATTCATAAATTTTGCTATTTATTATAATCAAAATTACTTAACAATTTAGTTAACAGTTACATAATTAACACACAACAACATGTGAAATATATAAAATATGACAGAAAATTATGTAACATTTTTTTAAGAGTTCTGCATAAATTTGTTTCACAGGGATTGAGAAAGCTAGATACAACCCTTATAAAAAAGGAAGCACTGGGACTAATAAAGCTTGTTTGTTCCCACAAAAGACAAAGCATAAGGGATTGATTCAGCTGTATGTAACCCTAATAAAAACAGAGCACTGGGACTAATAAAGCTTGTTTGTTCCCATAAAAGACAAAGCAAAAGGGATTGATTCTGCTGAAATGTAACCCTCAAAAAAACAGAGCATTGGGATTAATAAAGCTAGTTTGTTCCCATGAAAGACAAAGCACACAGAGTTATCTGTCAATTTTTTATAAAATGGTAGTGATTCTCAACTTAACGATAATTTGAGAATCACCATTTTATAAAAAATTATTTTTAAAAAAGAATAAAACTTCCAATAAAAGAAAAAGCCAGCAAATGCTGGCTTTTTCTTTTATTATATTACGGAATAAATTATCCGTTTAAAGCTTCTGCTCCACCAACAATTTCCAAAATTTCACTTGTAATAGCAGCTTGACGTGCTTTATTGTAAGTTAATTTTAATTGGTTTCTTAATGTAGTTGCGTTATCTGTTGCTTTGTGCATTGCAGTCATACGTGCTCCATGCTCTGACGCAAATGAATCACGAATACTCTTATACAATTGCGTTTTTAAAGACTTAGGAATTAACGTCAAAACGATTTCTTCTTTTGATGGTTCAAAAATATAATCTCCAGTAGAAGTCGCTGCATCAGTATTGATAGGTGCTAACGGTAAAAATTGTTCTGTTTGAACAATTTGAGTTGCAGCATTTTTAAACTGATTGTAAACTAACTCAATTCTGTCGTATTCTCCAGATAAAAATTTCTCAGTCAAATTATTTGCAATTCCAGCAACATTTTCAAAAGTTAAGTTATCGAAAATTGCATTATGGTGACCGTGAACGTTATGAGTTTTGCTTAAAGAATCGTTTCCTTTTTTACCAATTGCAAAAACATCAACTTGTTTTCCAGCATAAAAATCAGTACGATTTTTAATCTCTTTAATAATATTTGAATTGAAAGCACCACATAAACCTCTATTAGAAGTTATCGCAACTAGCAATACTTTTTTTACTTCACGTTGTGTAGTGTAATCTCCTCCTACTTCACCTTCAAGTGTAGCAGAAAGATCTTGCAATAACTCCGTTAATTTCTCGGCATAAGGACGCATTGCAGTGATTGCATCTTGTGCTTTCTTCAGCTTTGCAGCAGAAACCATTTTCATAGCCGATGTAATCTGCATCGTCGATGAAACGGAAGTAATTCTATTACGGATTTCCTTTAAATTTGCCATCTATTATTTAGAAAATGTGACAATTTGAAAATTAGATAATTAGAAGAATGTTAACCATTTTCCAATTATCTAATTAACGAATTATCTAATTAGTTATATTTTGCTGAAACTTCTTTTGCTGCTTTTTCGATAACATCAGTGATGCTATCATCAAATTTACCAGCTTTTAAAGCATTAAGCGTATCTTTATGTTTACTGTTTAAGTAAGCTAAGAAATCAGCTTCAAATTCTTTTACTTTATTTACAGGAACGTTTCTTAATAAGTTTTTAGAACCAGCGTAGATAATAGCTACTTGGTTTTCAACTGTATAAGGATCATTCAAACCTTGTTTCAAGATCTCAACGTTTCTTTTACCTTTTTCAATTACGTTTAAAGTAACAGAATCTAAGTCAGAACCAAATTTAGCGAAAGCTTCTAATTCACGGAATTGAGCTTGGTCTAATTTTAAAGTTCCAGAAACTTTTTTCATTGATTTAATTTGAGCATTACCTCCTACACGAGATACAGAGATACCTACGTTAATTGCAGGACGAACCCCAGAGTTGAACAAATCTCCATCAAGGAAAATCTGACCATCTGTAATAGAGATTACGTTTGTTGGAATATATGCAGAAACGTCACCAGCTTGAGTTTCGATAATTGGCAATGCAGTTAATGAACCACCACCTTTTACGATAGATTTGATAGAATCTGGTAAATCGTTCATGTTTTTAGCGATACCGTCATCAGCGATTACTTTACAAGCACGCTCTAATAAACGAGAGTGTAAGTAGAAAACGTCTCCAGGATACGCCTCACGTCCCGGTGGTCTTCTTAATAAAAGAGAAACCTCACGGTAAGCAACAGCTTGTTTAGATAAATCATCATAAACAATAAGAGCTGGACGACCAGAATCTCTGAAGTATTCTCCAATTGCAGCACCAGCGAATGGAGCGTAAACTTGCATTGGAGCTGGATCAGAAGCATTTGCAGCAACGATAACTGTATAAGCCATTGCTCCTTTTTCTTCTAACATTTTTGCGATTCCTGCTACAGTTGAAGCTTTTTGTCCAATTGCAACATATATACAGAATACAGGTTTTCCTGCATCGTAAAATTCTTTTTGATTTAAGATTGTATCGATACAAACAGTTGATTTACCTGTTTGACGGTCACCAATAACAAGCTCACGTTGTCCACGACCAACTGGGATCATAGCATCAACTGCTTTTACACCTGTTTGTAATGGCTCAGTTACTGGTTGACGGAAGATAACGCCAGGTGCTTTTCTTTCCAAAGGCATTTCGTATAAATCTCCACCAATTGGTCCTTTTCCATCAATTGGAAAACCAAGAGTATTAACAACACGTCCTACCATTTGCTCACCAACTTTAAGAGAAGCAATACGTTGAGTTCTTTTTGCTGTAGATCCTTCTTTAATACCTGTTGAAGGTCCTAATAATACAACACCCACATTATCCTCGTCAAGATTCAATACGATACCTTCCATACCGTTATCAAATTCTACTAACTCTCCATATTGTACATTAGATAGCCCGTAAACACGAGCAATACCGTCTCCAACTTGAAGTACTGATCCTACTTCCTCTAGCGTAGCGCCAGATTCAAAACCTTCTACTTGCTTTCTTAATATCGCTGAAATTTCAGCAGGTTTGATTTCCGCCATCTTAATTTATAATTTAGACACTTTTTGTGTTATAAAACTAATTACTTAACTCTCTTTTTAATACTTGTAATCTGTTAGCAACTGAAGCGTTGTACTGATTATCTCCTATTCTCAAAATAAATCCACCAATAATTGAAGGATCTACTATATTTTCAATTGTAATTTTTTTATCTGATAAAGTTGCAACTTTTGCTAAAACCTTAGCTTCTAAAGCAGCATCCATCGGAATTGCTGTAGTAACTTTTGCTACTTCAACACCTTGATTTTCATCAAATAATTTATTGTATCCTAATGCAATTGCATCAAGAATTTCAAATCTTTTGTTTTCGAATAATAAACGGAATAATCCTTTTGTCACTCCATTTGCATTTGAAAAAACTTCTAAAAGAGCACCTTCCTTAACTTCAGCTTTTGTAGTTGGGTTTAGGATAAATGTTCTTAATTCTTCATTTGTCTCAATTGCAGAAACAATTGATTTCATATCGTTATTGACAGCTTCGGCAACACCTTTAGAGTTTGCTAAGTCTAGAATTGCTTTTGCATAACGAATTGCTGCTCTTGTACTTGCCATAATCTTAGTTTAACTTTACGTCACCTAACATTTTCTCAACTAATTTAGTTTGAGATTCTTTGTTAGATAATTCTTCTTTCAATAATTTTTCAGCAATACTCAATGAAAGAGTTGAAACTTGAGATTTCAATTCCGCCATTGCAGCATTTTTTTCGCTTTCGATAGCAGCTTTAGCTTGCTCGATCATTTTTTGACCAGCTTCTTGCGCTTCGATTTTAGAATCAGCAATCATTTTCTCTTTCATTTCGCGAGCTTCTTTCAACATCGCGTCACGTTCAGCACGAGCTTCATTCAAAATTCTTTGATTGTCAGCTTGTAAGTTTTCCATTTCTCTCTTAGCATTTTCAGCAGAAAGCAATGCGTTTTTAATACCTTCTTCTCTTGCAGTAATAGATTCCATAATTGGTTTCCAAGCAAATTTTACTAAAAGCAAAATTAGTATTACCAAGATTAAAGCTTGCCAGAAGAATAATCCGAATGAAAAATCGTTAATTAACTTATCCATTTTATAACTATATTAAATATTTAATTTCTTTTTTAAAAGTAACAACATCTTTAACCAACCGTTAAAGATGCTGTTATTTCTCTCTTTATTAGTTTTTTCCTAAGATCAAAGCAGCGAATGCTAAACCTTCTAATAAAGCCGCGATAATAATCATCGCAGTTTGAATTTTACCTGCAGCTTCTGGCTGACGAGCAATAGCGTCCATAGCAGATCCACCGATTTTACCTAAACCTAAACCTGCACCGATTACTACTAAACCAGCACCTACTAAAGTTGGAATTGTTCCCATAACTATTTATATATATAAAATTAAACTTCTAAAAATTAAATAATCGCTGTTTCGTCTTCGTGGTGGTGAGCGTGATCATGATCTTGAACAGCCATACCAATAAACAATGATGATAACATTGTGAAGATAAACGCTTGTAAAAATGCAACTAAGATTTCAATAACAGAGATAAATAATGTTAATCCTAATGAGATTGGTAAATCTGCTGCTAAATTTTTTCCAACAAAGATCATTGCAATCAAACTCATAATTACTACGTGACCTGCAGTAATGTTTGCGTACAAACGGATTAATAATGCGAATGGTTTTGTTAATGTTCCTAAAACCTCAATTGGAGCTAAGATGATTTTCATTGGAACTGGTACTCCTGGCATCCAGAAGATGTGTCCCCAATAATCTTTGTTTGCACTAAATTGAGTAATGATAAATGTAAAGGCTGCCAAACAAACTGTAATAGCAATGTTTCCTGTTACGTTGATTCCTAGCGGAGTCATTCCTAATAAGTTTAAGATCCAAACAAAGAAAAATACAGTTAATAGGTAACCCATATATTTACGGTATTTTTTCTCTCCAATATTTGGAACTGCAATTTCATCTCTGATGAAAATTACTAATGGCTCTAAAACTCTACCAAATCCTGTTGGGATTGGTCCTTTTTTATATGATCTTGCTAATCCAGTAAACATTAACAATAATAATACTGATACGAAAAGCATTGAAACAACATTTTTTGTAATTGAAAAATCTAATGGCTTTTCATTTTCTGGATGACCGTGCTCATTAAAAGTAATTGTTCCGGCTGCATCTGTTTTGTAAATTTTACCGTGAACTAATTTGTAAAAACTTCCGTCAACTTCTGCAACTGTTTCTCCAAAGTGGAATTTTGAAGAAGAGAAAACTTTTAATCCTCCATCAATAAGAATAACTGGTAATGGAAAACCGTAGTGTTTGTTTTCTTTTTCATCTTGAAAGAAAACAAAGTCATGAGAATCTTGTAAGTGGTGATCAATAAAAGCATCTACTTTAGCCTTAGGATCTAGAGCAACATGCTCTCCTTCTTCGTGAGCAGTATGTGAAACTACTTTCTCTTCGTGAGTCGTTTCAGTTTGAACATGCGTCGAATCATTCTCTTGATTTGCAAAACCCATAATAGGTAGAGAAGCTACAAAAGCTGCAAGAATAAAGCTGAGTGGTTTGTTTGAAATCACCATATCGTGGAAAATCTTATTTTTTTACGTTTCTAAAATTTGGTGCAAAGGTACATTTTTTATTAATATTCAAAAGGATATGAAAAATTATTTTTAAACCTTGTTTTAAAGAATTGTTATTTTATGGCTTTTCATTTAATAATCGGACAGTTAAAAGCGTCTGAAATAACAAAAACAGCACAAATGTTAAAAAAAAACTCATTTTTTCAACATCGCTCTCTCCTGTTTTGATTTTTAAAATTGGCTGCAAAACTAAATAGGCTAATAACATTTGTGTAAAAGTTCCAAATAAAAATGTCATTCCGACAATTTCAAAATTCTTCTTTTTTACTACTAATAATATAAGGTATAATAAAGACGAAATCGCGAAGAAAGAAAAATACAGTAATTCTAAACTGTAATGAAAATTTTCTGTACTAATTTCACTAAAGAAAAAAATTGCTTTATGAATAATATAAGTTCCTAAAGCAAGGCCGAACAAATAAAAAAACGGTTTGTAATTTTTTGAAAGCATTTGAAATAATTTTGATGCAAAGATGCAACTTTTATCTCAAGCGGTTTTTATTTACAAACTACTTTGTTTTATTGATATCATTAACCTGTCGGATTACATTATATAATGCAATACCGACACCGATTAATACAAAAATGGTATTATAATATACTTTAGGGCTTGGATGGTTTTCGTCTAGCCAAGTTCCAAAATAAGAGAATAAAAAAATAATAACCCCCATTTGAAAAGGGATATTAATAAATGCAAGCCATTTGTTTCTCCTATTATTATTCGGCTCCTTTTCCATCTTCTAGCATTATTACCTGATTTGAATGTGCAAGCATCGTGCAAGTAGCTGTGAAGTCGGCGCCTGGTTCTATAGAAAGTTTCCCTACAGCTACTTCTCCGTGAATTTGAGCAGTCGATTTAATATTTAGGGTTTCGAGAACTTTTATTTTTCCGTGAAATTCTCCTTCTATATCAGCATTATTACAAATAATTTCTCCTTTAACAACTCCTTTGGCCCCAATAACAATTTTGCCTTGCGAAGTAAAATTTCCAATTAATTCGCCGTCTAATCTAAAATCGGCTTTAGAGACTATGTCTCCTACTATTGATGTTCCTTCTACAATTCTATTCGTTTTTCCTAATTGTTCAGTTCCGTTTTTTTTTACTTTTTCAAACATGGCGGTTAAGGGGTTTTTGGGGTCAAGTATGCGTCTAAATTCTTTTTAATCTGCACAATTTTGTAATTATCAGCTGATATAATTATTGCCTGATCAGGAATTTTATATTTTTTATCATCTCTGAAGACTCCAGCAATATCATTCGCGTAAGCTTCAGATTTTAAACCATGAATAACTACAAAACTTTCCGTTTTATTGTATTTATCCAAAGATGTTGTCAATCTTTCGTAATTTTCAACTAACAAAAATACTCTGATTGCTTCTTCAATTCTTTTAACCGTTTTAGCATCGTTATTAGCAACACGGTATAATATTTTCCAATTTTTGTTATCGACAGTTGTAAAATTAAGTCTCTCTAAAACCGGAACTTGTTTTTCGAGAATTTCTCTAGCGTTTTTGCCTTCTTCACTATTCGGGTAATTGTCTGCTACATTTTCAAGACCTTTTTTATAAGCCTCCAAACCATTTACTTTTCCTAAAGTATTGGCTTTTAATAATTCATATTTAGAAACAATATCTTCACCAGAATATTGGTTAATTAAATTATCAATATTGGCTAAGACTTCATCAAAGTGTTCTTCTTCAAAGAGTTTAAACCACTTTTTATATTCTACATCGGGATTAGAATTTGGATCGTCTGATTTATTATTTAAAATCTGAGCATATCGCGAAGTTGGATATTTTGTCGAAATTTCGTTTTTTATTGCTTCCGCTTTTTCTGGATTTGTAATTTGATAAATTTTATACAAATTATACATTGATGGCAATACCAGTTTTTCTTCAGGGTTATTGTGTAGCAATTGTTCTAGCTTATCACTTGCTAAATTATATTCTTTAAACTTCTCCTTATATATAAGTCCTAACTGATAATATGCAAAGTTGCGTTCTTTACCAATACTATCCATCGCAACTTCTGAAGTTGGAAGCTGTTTAACATAATATGCTACAGTATATTTTTCTGGTACAATGGTATCTTTCAATACATTAGCAACTTCTTTTGTGTTTATGCTATCATTGATTGCATCACTGGCAGATTTTGTTCCTCCTAATCTCCAATTTCCACCAAGAGATCTACTACCCCACATTTTTTTAAACTGCAGTTTTCCGTAGGCAACCGTTGTTGGATTGTAGAAATAAAAAGTACTTGCATTGTCATTATTACTTCCTGGAGGCATTCCGATTCCATCAGATTCTGCTGGTTTACCCAAAGATTGTGGATTGACAGCTCCATTTACAGGTCCTTGTGCTTGCGAATTTCGATCGATGTTTGCTAATCGTTCTTTTTCTTTTTCCTCAAACAGTCTTTTTTCTTCGTCTTTCTTTTTAAGCTCCGCAATATAATTTTCGAAGAAAGATTTCTTTTCAGTCGGCGGCATATTGTAAACCGTAATAATACTATCATTACGTTTTGCAACTGCTTCGTACTTAATTACGTTATCTAGATTTTTTCTATTTTTTTCTATAAAAGCATACTCTCTAGTTTTTGGGTCTAATTTCGTCAAAGTACTATCATAATACTTCGCAGCCATTGTATAGTCAGTATTTTTAAAATACATGTTTCCAATGTTGCGGTATGCCGATGCCATTAAATAAGGATCTTTGGATTTTCTTCCTAAAGATTTATTGTAAAATACTAAAGCATTTTCTTGATCTTTCTTTTTATCATAGTAAACTCCCATTTCATAAAAAAGAAAATCATAATAAGGACGGTTTTCACGATCTGTAACCAGCTTATTGAATGTTTTTAAAAAGATGGTATCGTTATCTTTTCCATAATCAAACATTTGCGCTTTTTTCGCGTAAGCGTGCATCATGTATTTACGATCTGCTTTTCTGTTTAAATCAATTACAGCATCATAAAAATAAATTGCGCTATCTCGTTTTTCTTCAGCCTGATACATTTGTCCAAGAATAAAACGGTATCTTGCTCGCTCTTCGTTTTTTCTAGTAAACTGCTCTGCAATTCTAAGTCTAGAAACAGCACTGTCTTTTTGTTCCAAATTCAGAAAAGCTTCTGCAAGAAGAGCATTTGCATCGGCGTAAGTTTGTTTGTCTAAATCTGTATTTCTAAGTAAAAGTTTGATGTTTTTTAATGCGATGGCATCATTACCTAAGCGCATATTGGTTTTTTCGCGCCAGATTTTTGCAATATAAATATTATTGCTTTCAGGATATTTGTATAAAATATAATTGAACGCCTCAATTGCTGGAATAAAACGCTGATCATAATATCTCGCTTTTCCCAACATTAAGTAAGCTTCATCTATCTGTGTATTTTTCTCTCTACCCCCAATATTCATTGAGTGCTTCTGAATCGCTTTGGTAGCTTTCGTTTCTGCTCTTTCAAAATCAGGGTTTTTAGCCTTCTCTCCTTCAGAAAAATTTTCGTCAAACTGCATTTTTTCTATTGGCAGTAATTTCCAAAAATTATCTTCATTATTAGCCTGAATAGAAAGCAAACCTTTATCTAAACTAATCCCTCCATTGTACAAAATATTATATTTAGTACCAACAGAGTGAGAAGTTCTAGACAAAAAAGTATTTTTTTTGGTAGAACAAGCTATCAAAAAGAATAAAAAAATGAGAATAAAACTATATTTAAGAGTATTCTTTTTCAATAGAAAGAGTTTAAATCAGATAACTACTAAAAATTGTATTTAGTATATTGACTTGTAAAAATACGCTTCTTTTTTAAATATTGAAATTTATACTGCAAAAAACAATTCTAGTTCTTGTAAGGTTTCTTTTGAAGTTTGAATATCTTTTACAACCTCACCTTTATTAAGAGCAACTATTCGGTCACAAACCTCTACTGTATGTTGCAAATCGTGACTTGAAACTAAAACCGTTACATTTGGATCATCTGCCAATTCTTTAATGATTTTTTTCAATCTGCTAACCGTCGTTGGATCTAGATTTGCAAAAGGTTCGTCTAAAATTACAACTTCAGGATTTCCAATAAGTGTTGCTATGATTCCCACTTTTTTCTGGTTTCCTTTTGATAGATCGCGAAGGTATTTTTTGTTCTTTAAAATTTCTCCGTTAAAAAACTCCTCATATTTTGCCAATAACGCATCGATATCTGCTTTATTCTGATTACGCAAATCACCAATAAAATAAAAATATTCTTCAGGAGTTAAATATCCGATAAGGAAGTTTTCATCTAAAAAAGATCCCGTAAAAGATTTCCAGTTTTCACTTGTATTTACCTGAATATCATGACTTTTTATATATCCTGTTGAAGGTTGAATAAGGTCTAAAAGCAAACTGAAAAAAGTTGTTTTTCCTGCTCCGTTATTTCCAACTAATCCGAAACTTTGCCCTTTTGGAATTTCAAGATTACTGATATTTAAAACTGTTGTTCCGTTATATGTTTTTGAAAGTTGACTTACTTGTATCATGGTAATTGTAAATTTTAGATTGTTGATTTTAGATTAATTATCTAATTGACTCGTTTTCTAATTAATTCTTTTGTTTGTATGCGCTAATCGTACTGTATTTCTCAATTTTGTATCTTTTTTCGATAAGAGAAAATACTTTTTCTTTGAAGATAAAACCTAAAATTCCAGCTCCAGCTACTAAGCTTAACGCCACGGTTTTATCTGCAAAATGTAATCCAAGCCAATACAATAATAAAGGCAGAAATATTTTTGGTAAAGACAAAAGCATTGAATTAACGTTAAAAGCTTTTTTATCTCCAAAAGCTCCGCCGGCGTTACTCAAATCAATTGGCGTTTTGGTAAAAGCTCCACCTAAAAGTACTAAATGAGAATTGACTCCAATATTATAAATCGCTCCAACTACAATAGTTAAATAAACTTCCCATCCATAAAAAAGATAAAATGATGCCAAAATGGTAGAAATGAAAGTAACAATAACGATAAGCCACCATTTCGCAGTAATATAACCTCGATACGGAATATTCTGTGTCATCATTAATTGATAATACGAACTATCCCAGCTTGGTACAAATTGTCCAAAAACAAAAAGAAATCCGCCCGATACAAATATTCCAGCAAAAATGTGCATTGCCGGAGGTTGATGCGGATTAGCGAAAAAAATCAATCCATAAAATAAGAAGATCACACTCATTACAATAGTTGTTTTTGACCTTTTATTTCTTTTGATGAGTTTGATATCGTTTTTAAGGAATGTTCCCAAAGTTCCAAATTGGTTCAGCCAAGTTAGATTTTCTGTTGATGCAACATCGTGTTTTACCGAAAGACCTGCGTCTAAGTATAAATTCTTTTCAAAGTACTTAAAAGTAAAAACATAAAGTCCAATTAATACTAAAATCGGAATTAAAAATACTCCATCAATATCGTAGAAGTTCTGAAAAAATGGAGTTGTAAACGTCGTGATATCAAATAACTTATAATATTGCGCGCCTCCAAAAACTACAATCAATACCACAAATACAGCAAACAATTTGTCAATATTACTCAAGATAATATTCAGGAAATTATTGATGTATATCATTGCCATTATTCCTAAATGCCAGAAAACAATTTCGACAACATCGTAACCATTTAAAATTAACACAACCGAAAATGGAATAAAAAATAAAGCATGTACCCAATTAAAAAAGGACAAAGCCGTTTTACCTAAAGAAAAATGCACAATTGTTGGCTTCTTAAAAGGAAGAACCAATAATGGCTTAATATTTAAAACAGGAATTGATTGTAGCAACAATCGAATTATTAAATCTAAAAGGAAATAATAAATCAGAAATTTATTGACTGTTACTAATGGCTCCAATTTCATCTCCTTAAGGACATAAAATGCTCCAACTCCCATACCAATAAAAATTAGGGAAAAGTAGATCATTAAAAAACCTATTAAAATTTTCATTGCCAGGTTTTTACCGAAAGATGCCGATCTACTGAAAGCCTTCCATTCGAGGTAAAGAAACTTCTTAATCATTGTTTTTGGTTTTAGTATTTTTGTAGTAAGAGATCAAATGTAGGAAAACGTTACAAAAAAAGTTAAAAAAAATAATTTAGTGGCAATCTTTTAAGAGTGGTTTGCTACTTTTGCATAAAAATTCTATCATGCCTTCATTCTTAAAACTAATAATTAAAGAGGTTAAACGTGAAACCGCAAATGCTGTTTCTGTACTTTTTAATGTTCCCGAAGAACTAAAACCTGACTATAAATTTATTGCGGGTCAATATATAAATTTAAAACTAACACTTGATAATCAAGAAATTAGACGTGCTTATTCTATTTGCTCTGCACCAGACAGCGGCGAATTACGAATTGCTGTAAAAGCAGTAAAAAATGGTCTTTTTTCTCAGTTTGCTAACACAACTTTAAAAGCAGGTGATGTTCTTGAAGTGGGCCAGCCAGAAGGAAAGTTTACTTTTGAGCCAGATGCTGAAAGACAAAAAAACTATGCGGCTTTTGTTGCAGGAAGCGGAATTACGCCTGTTCTTTCAATCATAAAATCGGTTTTAAAAAATGAGCCAAAAAGTTCATTTGTATTAGTTTACGGAAATAAAACTCCTGAAGAAACAATCTTTCATCAAGAACTTCACGATTTACAGTTACAATATGTAGGCAGATTTTTTGTGCACTACGTTTACAGTCAAGCAAAAGCTGAAAATGCTTTATTTGGAAGAATTGAAAAATCTTCTGTGAATTTTGTTTTAAACAACAAACACAAAGAACTTCAGTTTGATAAATTTTTCTTGTGCGGACCAGAAGACATGATCAATACTGTTTCAAATGTTTTAAAAGAGAAAAATGTAAAAGAGTCTGCTATTAAATTTGAGTTATTTACGTCTTCTTCTGAAGAGCACGCCATCGAAGGTTCTCAAGAAGGACACACAAAAATTACTGTTTTGGTAGATGATGAAGAGACTACTTTTGAAATGTCTAAAAAACAAACGATTCTTGATGCTGCTCTAAAACAAGGTGTTGACGCGCCATATTCTTGCCAAGGAGGAATCTGTAGCAGCTGTTTAGGACGTGTGACAAAAGGAAGTGCAGAAATGACGAAAAATTCTATTTTAACAGACAGCGAAATTGCCGAAGGTTTGATTTTAACTTGTCAAGCGCATCCAACTTCAGAAACTATTTATGTTGATTACGACGACGTATAATATTTGAAAATTCCAATCCCGAAGCTTCGGGATAAAAATCCAAATTCCAAACTAAACCGGAATTTGGATTTTTTTTATTTCTATATTCACAATTCTTATCAGAATATGAAGATTTGGCTCTAATTGAAATAAAAGCAAAATTTTATTAAAATATTGCCAAATTTTCATTAAATTAGAGGTATAATTATGGCAATCTCAATCTCGCCTTTTGAGAATTTGTAGAGCTAAATCAAATTTGTCAAACATTTAAACATTAAATATCATGACAGCTCACGTTCAACACTTTCATTTATATCTATTTATTATGCTGGTTGTAACTGCTTCGCTATGCGTTCTGGCAGTTATTATAAAAATGAAAAACAAAAAAGGTCCAAAGATGCTTGAAAGGGAAAAATACAATTCAACGTTGACCGAGAAAATGGTAGAAGTTAAAAAGACCGATTCGAATATTTTTAATATCTGGCCTTATGTAAGCAAACTTAAATCGGCTAAGGTTTTATCTAAAAAAATTAAAGATCATGACTTAATTTATAAAATTTACAGAGATTCATCTGATAAATTCGAACACATTTTATTGTCAACGGAAGACAAAAACAACTTTGTCAGCATTATAGTAAACAAAAAAAGAAAAAAAACTATCGGATATTCTTTTCTCGATTCTAATGAAAGATATGATCTAAACAAAAATATTGCTTAAGATTAAAAAAAAACTTCTCTTTATGGAGAAGTTTTTTTTTATAAAAGCTGCTCTACAACTTTGTCAACAACCTGTTGTGGTAAAATTGTCCTCATCGCATCTTCATAACCTTCAACAATTTTATTTCCGTAAACCGAAGTCGGTAATTTTGGATATTGATTTCGGTCTGAAGTTAGTGTGTTTTCTAAACTTTGATTGAATGGCAAAAATCCAGCGTATGGATGCGTCGCGCCCCAAAGCGTAACAACTTTTACTCCCAGCATTGCTGCAATATGAGCATTTCCAGAATCCATAGAAAGCATTACGTCTAGATTGCTTATCAATTTTAATTCTTGCTGAAACTTAATTTTTCCAGCAACATTTATTACATTTTTAAAAGGTTCTGAAAGCGAATTTAAAATATCAATTTCTTTCGTTCCGCCACCAAAAAGCAAAACAGTTTGATCTTTATTTTCGGCCAATTTTTCAATTACATCTTTCATTAAATCTAAAGGATAAACCTTTGAATCGTATTGAGCAAAGGGAGCAATTCCAATTAATTTTTGGTAATTCTCTCCTATTAATTCTGTAATTTCTGCACCTAAAATTGCTTTTTTAGGAAATTCAGGATGAGATAGATCTAAAGGAAAACCAAGTTCTTCAAATACTTTTGCATGTCTTTCAAACATTGTTGGCAGTTGTTTGAAAATCTTATTTTCAGCACGGGTTAATTCTTTTTTTCCTTCTCTTCCTTTATCAACTGTTGCTCTTTTTTTTCCGCTTAAAGCGAAAAGTAAACTCACAACCTTAGATCTCAAAACGTTATGAAGATCTGCAAAAGCATCTATTTTTAGTTTTTTTACATCTTGAAATAAACATAAAAGTCCAAGAAATCCTTTGTGCCTTTCTTTTTCATCAAAAGGGAAAAATTCTAAATTCGGAATTCCTTCAAAGAAAGGTTTAAAAAATGGACGAGAAATAACGGTCAGTTTTACCGTTGGATATTGTTTTACAAAAGCTCGTAAAACAGGAACCGTCATGGCGACATCTCCCATAGCGGATAGTCTCATGACGGCTATATGCTTAATTTTGCTAGACAAGTCTGCCAAATTATTTATTTTTTATTTTGGTATAAAACAGGATTCAATTCGTCGTCGTTGTACATTTTCATTTGTTTGTACACTTTCATGAATTTATCACCGTTTTCAATATCTGTCAATAATTCTTCAATTGCTGTAGATAAATCTGTTCTTTGTTCTAAAAGTATATTTAGTTTTTCCTGACATTTATCTCTGTGCTCTTGAGAAGCCTCTACACGAGTAGCTTCTTCATGCATGTGATAAATTTTTAAAGCCAAAATTGACAATCTATCAAAAGCCCAAGCTGGACTTTCAGAATTAATTTTTGCTCCATCTTTTACTTTTACACTACTGTATTTTTGTAAAAAGTAACTATCAATATATTCCACCATATCAGTACGTTCCTGATTTGATGCGTCAATTCTTCTTTTTAAAGTCAATGCCGCTACTGGATCAATCTGCGGATCACGAATAATATCTTCAAAATGCCATTGAACGGTGTCAATCCAATTTTTTAGATATAACAAATGCTCGAACTTATCTTTTGGATAAGGATTATTAATCGGCTGATCTACATTATCAAACTGATGATAATCTTTGATGCTCTGCTCGAAAACAGAATAAGCTAATTTTGAAAACATGTTTTTTATTTTTTATGAAACAAAGATACTTTTTATACTTTTATAGTTTGAAAAAAAACATTAATTTTTCAATTATTCTTATAAATACAATTGATCTTCTAAAAAAGTCTTATGAAAATCCACTATATATCTGAGAACAACAGTGTATTAAATCATTTTTTGGGTCAAATCCGAAATGTAAATGTTCAAAACGACAGTATGCGTTTTCGTAGAAATATTGAACGCATTGGCGAAATTATGGCTTATGAATTAAGTAAAATTTTACCTTATAAAGAAGTTGAAATCCAAACACCGCTTGGAATCAAAAAAACAACAGAAATTGAAACCGATTTGGTTTTATGTCCAATTCTAAGAGCTGGATTGCCACTTCATAACGGATTTTTAAATTATTTTGATCATGCAGAAAACAGCTTTGTTTCTGCCTGCAGGCATCATCCAAATAATGATGATGAGTTTGAAATCTTAGTTGAATATCAGGCAATTTCAAATTTAAACAATAAAACCGTTCTACTTCTTGATCCAATGCTTGCTACTGGACAATCTATTGTAGCTGTTCATAAAAGATTAATTGAAAATGCTTCTCCAACAGAATTTCATATTGTTGTAGTTATTGCTGCTCCAGAAGGAATTGCTCATCTAGAAAAAAATCTTCCTGAAAACTGCCACTTATGGGTTGCGTCTTTGGATGAAAAACTAAATGAGAAAAACTACATTGTTCCAGGACTTGGTGACGCAGGGGATCTTGCTTATGGAAGTAAATTATAATTGAGAGAAAAACAGAATTAAACTACACACTATCAAGGTATAGTAAACAATTTCGTTGTTTAGTTTTTGCTGCATATATTCAACATGGCTTGTTGCCATAACTGTTAAAGGCGCAATGCTGAACAATAACAAATCGTTGCTTTTATCTGGCGAAACGATGTAAACAAAAGCTGCAATAAAAAAGCAGGCCACAATTTTCTTGTATGAAGAGTGTACTATTTGTGGTCTGTTTGATAATGTCATTAACATTGAAGTTACAAAAAACAAAGCTACAGCAGTGTATATTGAAAGCGCTGCGTTTTCGTAATTGTTCTTAAAGTAATCTATTTTAAAATCGATTACGGCTCTTTCCTGAAAAAAAGCTATGGCATCAATTTTTAAAATTAGAGATGTCATATAAAACAAAATTGTCACTGCTAAAAGTGCAATAAATGGCAAAACCCAGTTTCTATAATCTCTCGAAACGTGAAAAATAATGGATATAAAAACCAATATTAAGAAAAGTACACTCCAAAATTGAAATAAAGAAGCTACAAAAATCCAAAATGAAGCGTCAAATATTTTTTCTTTTGACGATTTAAGAGATTGCAGCGAAATTAATCTTCGAAGAGCCAATAATATAAAGAAATTGGCATAAATAACATTTGTGTTGTTAAATATCGTTGGGAAAAATAAAACAAATAATAAGTAGAAAAGTATCGCATAACCATTGTCTTTACTGAGTCCGTTCTTTTTTACAATAAAATTAATCATAAAAAAAGAAGCCAAAATAAAGCATAATAAGCTCACTTTTTGGAACGCCAAAAAATAAGAACTAACCCAAGTTGGGTCTTTAATTTGGAACATAAAAAAGAAAACCAGTATCAAAATTACAACCAACGAATAATTTAATGGCGTAGATTTTTTAAAAACACTTGTTATCATAAGGATATTTTATACTTTTGTGATTGTAAAGATACTACTTGTTTAAAAGGAAAAACCTAACAAGTTGAAAAAAGATTTGGTTCGCTGAATTTTATCTTCAAGACATTACACAACAATAAATAACATATAATTTTTAAAATTATGACAGCTTTTTTCGAAGGAATTCAATACCTATTCGTTAACATTTTGTTTGCTCCTCTTGACTTTTTACGTCGTTTGGAATTAATTACATGGTTTGGTGCAAACACTATTAACTGGATTTTCATGATCATCTGTGCATGCGCAATCGTTTATTGGATTAAACAATTACGTATTTTTGATGACGCTGGAACAGAAAACCAAGATACAACAGCTCATTCATTTTTAAAATAAAAACCAAACCCTTAATTAAAAGGGTTGGTCAAATTTATTTTTTAAATTAAATCAAAGCCGATATCTTTTCTAAAATACATCTTATCAAAGCTTAGTTTATCTATGTTTTGGTAAGATTTTTTTATAGCCTCTTGGAAATTATCTCCGTAAGATGTTACAGCAATTACACGTCCTCCATTAGTAACGACATTTCCGTTATCTAATTTTGTTCCCGCATGAAAAACTATAGAATCCTCAATGTTTTCTAAACCAGAAATAACTTTTCCTTTTTCGAAATCTTCAGGATATCCGCCAGAAACCACCATAACAGTTGTAGCGCTTCTTGGATCGATTTCTAAATTGAAATCTCCTAATTTCTGATCTGCAACAGACAAAAATAATTCTACTAAATCTGATTTCAATCTTGGAACTACAACTTCAGTTTCAGGATCTCCCATTCTTACGTTGTACTCAATAACGATTGGTTCATTTTTAACATTAATTAAACCAATGAAAACAAATCCTTTATATTCAATTCCATCTTTTTGGAAACCTTCGATTGTTGGTTTTACAATACGAGTTTCAATTTTTTCCATTAAAACTGAATCTACGTAAGGAACTGGAGAAACCGCTCCCATACCACCTGTGTTTAAACCTGTATCTCCTTCACCAATTCTTTTGTAATCTTTTGCCGTTGGAAGAATTTTATAGTTTTTTCCATCCGTTAAAACGAAACAGCTTAATTCGATTCCGTCCAAGAATTCTTCAATAACAACTTTTGAACTCGCTGTACCGAATTTTGCATGAACCAACATGTTTCTTAATTCCGTTTTTGCTTCTTCAAGATCTTGAATAATCAAAACTCCTTTTCCAGCTGCCAATCCATCTGCTTTTAAAACGTAAGGAGGCTGTAAAGTTTCTAGAAATTGGCATCCTTCTTCAACTGTTTCGGCAGTAAAACTGTCGTAAGCTGCAGTTGGAATATTATGTTTCATCAAGAATTCTTTTGCAAATTCTTTACTTCCTTCTAATTGTGCTCCAACTTTTGATGGTCCAATAACCGGAATA
This sequence comes from Flavobacterium sp. SH_e, assembly GCF_025717045.1. Classification (GTDB taxonomy): domain Bacteria; phylum Bacteroidota; class Bacteroidia; order Flavobacteriales; family Flavobacteriaceae; genus Flavobacterium. The sequence goes on along the minus strand of NZ_JAOVZN010000006.1, from coordinate 262,285 downwards.
TGTTTTAAACTTTCGTCATTTTTAAAATAATCGTACACACCTTTTACTAAAGGATCTTCAGGTCCTACGACTACTAAACTTATATTTTCTTTTAGCACTAATGCTTTTACTGCTTCAAAATCGGTTGCAGAAATCGCAACGTTTTCAGCAATTGCAGCAGTTCCCGCATTTCCAGGTACTACAAAAAGTTTTTCGCAAAGTGGACTCTGAACCATTTTCCACGCAAATGCATGCTCTCTTCCGCCTGATCCCAATAATAAAATTGTCATGTGTTGTTGTATTTTAGTTGTGGTGCAAAAATAATTGCTTTTGAACTTAAAAAATAATTTAATCTTAAAAAGTTGCTCATTCTTCCATGTTAGTAACTGGATAATATTATTTTTGACGAAAAATTAGTCCCTAATGATTTCTATATTTGACATTACGCTTCGTTTAAATGGTTTTCCGATAAAGAAAGCTAAAGCCGAATTGCAAAAAATTGTCAATTTATCTGAACAAGAATATGCTGTTTTTCTTGAAAAAAAGAAAAAAGAAATTGTCGATTTTCATTTGGAAAATAATCCTTTTTATAGTCAATTAGCTGGAAATTCAACTGCTAAAAGTTGGGAAGAACTTCCAATTTTAAATAAGCAAAATTTGCAAAAACCTCTGGAAGAAAGACTTTCAAAAGGTTATTCAAAAAAAACTGTTTACCTCAACAAAACATCTGGATCTAGCGGAACTCCTTTTGTTTTTGCAAAAGACAAGTATTCGCACGCTTTAACTTGGGCTTCCAACATTATGCGTTTTGGCTGGTTTGGCATTGATTTTAACCATTCGTATCAGGCACGTTTTTATGGAATTCCAATGGATTTTATTGGATATCAAAAAGAGCGATTTAAGGATTTTTTGAGTGGACGTTTTCGTTTTCCGGTTTTTGATTTATCTGATGCTATTTTAGAGAAATTCCTAAAAAAATTCAGAACGAAAAAATTCGATTACATTAATGGTTATACCAGTTCTATTGTATTATTTGCCAAATATTTAGAAAAGAAAAATATTGTTTTAAAAGATATTTGTCCAACTTTAAAAGCTTGTTTCGTAACTTCAGAAATGCTTTTTGAATCGGATAAAAAGCTTTTAGAAAAACAATTCGGAATTCCGATTATCAATGAATATGGCGCTTCTGAATTAGATTTAATTGCTTTTGAAAACCCTAAAGGCGAATGGCAGGTAAATGCTGAAACTCTTTTTGTGGAAATTTTAGATGAAAACAATAACCCTGTTCCACATGGAACGGAAGGAAAAATTGTGATTACATCTTTGTTCAACAAAGCAAATCCTTTCATTCGATATGAAATTGGCGACATCGGAATTTTGGATGAAAATAGTACACCTAAAAAACCAATTCTTAAAAAATTAATTGGAAGAACCAATGATGTTGCCGTTTTACCAAGTGGTAAAAAATCTCCAGGTTTGACATTTTATTATGTAACCAAAAGCATCATTGAAGATGATGGAAACGTGAAAGAATTCATTATCAAACAAACTAAATTAGACACTTTTGAAATTGAATATGTTTCTGAAAATGAATTAGTTTCAGAACAAATTCAAAAAATAAAAGAAGCTATAGATTTGTATTTAGAACCTAATTTAAACTTCACTTTTACAAGAAAAACGGTTTTAGAAAGAACCAATCGCGGGAAACTAAAACAGTTTAAATCTTATTTATAAAACATAAATAAAATCTTACATTTGTTTTTCTAATTAAAAACTTATGGAAGATCAATCTTTACTTTCTGAAGAAACAATTTCTAATAAAATATATTTTATCCGTGGTCAAAAAGTGATGCTGGATAGCGATTTAGCCATGCTTTATGATGTCGAAACTAAAAGATTAAATGAACAAGTAAAAAGAAATTTATCACGGTTTCCTGAAGATTTCATGTTTCAGCTAACTGAAAATGAATACAATTCTTCAAGGTCGCAAATTGCGACCTTGAAGAATGGAAGAGGTTCAAACTTAAAATATCTCCCTTATGCCTTTACTGAACATGGAATTTTGATGCTTTCAAGCGTCTTAAAAAGTGACAAAGCAATTCAGACCAATATTCAAATTATGCGGATTTTCACCAAAGTGAGACAAATGCTTTTAGATACAACTGAAATTAAGGTTGATATTCTACAGATTCAAAAAAAGTTAGAAAATCACGATAAAAATATTGAATTGGTTTTTTCTTATTTAGATGAATTGACTGAAAAGAAAGAAAATGAATCTGAAAGAGTAAAGATTGGTTATAAAAAATAATTCTTTAAGGTCGCAAATTGCGACCTTAGAAATCGAAACGTATTATTAAAAAAAAACTGGAGGTCACAAATTGTGACTTCGAATTCTAAGCGAAATTCTTCATGGTCAAAAATTGTGACCTTGAAACTTGAAGTCGCAAATTGCGACATCAAGTTGAATTTTAAATCTTCTTTATATATTTTGGTTTGATTATCAATTGAGTAAATAAAAACCTCATCATCAATAAAACAGAAAACGCAAAATTATATCCGTGAAATTCTCTGTAAACACCAAAATTATGTTTAATCAATTTAAATTTTGAAGAGGAAACAGAATCTTTTCTAATTCTGTAAAAAGCTAAAGATTCTGGAACTGGTTTTGCTATTTTAATTTGTTTTAAAATCGTAAGCCATATTCTCCAATCTTGTCTTTTTTGAGAGGTCTCCAAGATAATTTTCCCAAAATAATCTGCATCATAAATGGCTGTCAAATTACCTACATAATTACAAAAAAACAATTGTTTATAAGTTAACGGATTTGGTGATTCTACTTTTCTATTCAAATCATTTCCGTCCTCATCAATAGAATCGTAAAAGCTGAAAGTAAAGTGTAAATTATTTGCTTTTAAAAACTGAATTTGCTTTTCTAATTTCTCAGGAAACCATAAATCATCAGCGTCTAAATAAGCTATATATTTTCCTGTTGCTTTTTCTAAAGCGGCGTTTCTGGCAAAACCATTTCCGCGATTTTCTGGTAATTTGAAAAGCTTTATTCGGCTGTCATTTTTAACAAATTCCTCAATTATAGCAACCGTATTATCTGTAGAAGCATCATCAACCAAAATCATTTCCCAATTTGTATAGGTTTGATTTTGAGCCGATTCTATTGTTAATCTAATGAACTTTTCAGTATTAAATGTTGGTGTTAAAATAGATACTAAATCGTTCATTAGAATTTATTTTCTTAAAAAGTGGAATTTTTATTTAATATAGCTTGAAAAATCTTTGTGCTCTTCTTTCGAAAGTTCCTCTGGAGACAACGATCTGAAATAATCATAAGTAATTTTCATTCCTTCGGCACGACTCACTTTTGCTTCCCAACCTAACAATTCTTTTGCTTTTGTTGTATCTGGCTGACGCTGCAACGGATCGTTTACTGGCAACGGATGATAAACCACTTTTTGGTTTGTTCCAGTCAATTTTATAATTTCTTCCGCAAAATCTTTGATCGTGATTTCGTCTGGATTTCCAATGTTAACTGGATACACATAATCAGAATGCAGTAATCTGAAAATACCTTCTACTTGGTCATCAACATAACAGAAAGAACGCGTTTGCATTCCGTCACCAAAAATGGTTAGATCTTCACCGCGTAATGCCTGACCAATAAATGCTGGAATTACACGTCCGTCGTTTAATCGCATTCTTGGTCCGTAAGTATTAAAAATACGAACAATTCTGGTTTCTACTCCGTGAAAAGTATGGTACGCCATTGTGATAGATTCCTGAAAACGTTTTGCTTCATCATAAACACCACGCGGACCAATTGTATTTACATTTCCGTAATATTCTTCAGTCTGAGGATGAACTAATGGATCTCCATAAACTTCTGAAGTCGAAGCAATCAAAATTCTTGCTTTTTTAACTCGAGCTAATCCCAATAAATTATGCGTTCCTAAAGAACCTACTTTTAAAGTCTGAATTGGAATTTTTAAATAATCGATCGGACTTGCTGGTGATGCAAAATGCAGTATATAATCTAAATCACCAGGAACGTGAACAAACTTGGTAATATCATGATGATAAAACTCAAAGTTTTCTAGTTTGAATAAATGCTCAATATTTTTAAGATCACCAGTAATCAAATTATCCATTCCAATCACAAAGTAACCTTCTTTGATAAATCTGTCACATAAATGCGATCCTAAAAAACCTGCCGCTCCAGTAATAAGTATTCTTTTCATGTTATTTTAATTGTGCGTTGTAAATACTTTCGAGATCATCTATTTTTTGATAAATATTATGATTCTTTTCAAAAGTTTCCTTCGCATTTTTTGAGAACTCTAAATATTTATTTTCGTTTTGAAGTAATTCAATTATTTTTTGACTGAATTCTTCTGTATTGTTTTCTTTAATGCAGTAACCGTTAAATCCATTTATAATTAGATCTCGGTTGCCGTCACAGTCAGAGACTACGCCTGGAATTGATAATGCCAAACTTTCAATTACAGAATAAGGCAATCCCTCATAACGTGCAGTAGAAAGATATAGTTTTGATTTACTAATAATGTTTAAAACATCTTCTCTCGAAGTCCAACTTAATAATGTTACTTTTTCTTTTAAATTTAGTTTCACTATTAAATCTTCCACTTGTTTAATATGATCTGCATGATGTCCTAAACCTAAAATAACCAAATGTACATCTACTGATTTATTGAGTTCATATAAAACTTCAATTAATTCTTCAATGTTTTTTTGATAACAAGGTCTTCCAACTGTACAAAGATATTGGTCTGGCCATGTTTTAGGTATTGATAAATCAAAAATATTTTCGATTGGTTCTATCGCATTATTAAACAGATTCGTTTTTGATTTTGGAAAACCAACTTCATTTATCGCTCTATTTAGCTCAGATTGTGACGAAGCTAATAAAATCGTTTTTCCTTTAGAAAGCATTTTTTCAATTATTAAAAAAAATACTTTTTTAATTTTACTCTCCGCACTCAAAAAAGAAAATGCTTGTGGCGTGTGTAAAACTTTTATTCCTGTCAAAAAACCAACTATTCTACCAATAACACCACCCTTTGTACTATGTGAATGTATCAAGTCTGGTTTTTCTTTACGAATGATTTTCCAGGTCTTTAAAATTGCCTGAAAATCACTTTTAAAAGATATTTCTCTGTAAATTGGAAGCTTATAATCTACAATTGGTTTAGCATCTTTATCTACAAACCCATTTATAGTGTCCGAATCCCCATGAATTACAATATTCTCAAAAGTCTTAGTATCCAAATTGTGAAGTATCTGCCTCAAAGAGACATCAACTCCTCCAACTGAATGTAGAATATGAGCAATTTTAATTTTCTTCATTTATTTTATTATGGGCCAAAATTAGTATAAATATACCAAACAAATAACATCCAAATTGTCGATAAAATATATTTTCTACTATAAAAAAAAGTAAGAACGAAACTGCGATCGCTACTTTGAAAAAATCAGATTTAGATTCAGATATTAATTTTACAAAGAAAGCGACAAACAATAAAAAAGCTGTAATTCCTCCAATTAAATAGAAATCGATAAACTGGTTATGCGAATTAAATTTCTCTGATAAAAAATATTCTCGTTTTGATTCATTTTCAATCTTTGAGGAATAACAATTCAAAAAAAGTTCTCTTATTCTTTGGTAACCTTCAAATCCAATTAAAATTTTAAAATCATTTTCTTTTGTCATTTGATAGGCACAATCCCAAATCACGATTCTTGGTTCATAATCTGATGCTGTTTTCAAAGACTCTGAAAAATTGCTTTTTATAAAAAAACGCTCAGATATATTTTTATTAGTAAAAATTAAAAGCACAAATCCAATGGCTAAACTTATTAAAATAACAGCCTTTTTCAATCTACTAATTTTAAAATAAAACATTAGATAAACTGCTGCTAATATGAATATTGTTATTATGGAAATTCTTGCTGAAATTAAAACTATAAACAGAAATAATATTAATCCATTAATAATCCATATCTTTTTTAAAGGTGGATCTGAAATTGCTTTTTCAATAGCAAGAAAAATTCCCAAAACAGCAATAAATCCAATATAAGGGCGCTCCAATAACAACAATTGATTAACCTCAGCTGTATTTGAAAAAGGAAGATTTTTGTTTTTAAAATAATACAAAGCAATTAAAAAAAGTGAGCTTACAACGACAAGAGTTATTGCACATAAAATAACTGTCTTTAACTTATCTGTAGATTTAATTCTCTGAAAAACTATTGAAAGCCAAAAGATTAATAATAATCCTTTATAAACTTTCAAATCATAAATTATTGTTCCGAAGAGAAGCGACTTAAAACTTAAAAAAATTAATATTGCTAATAAAAAATTGCTAGAAGAAAACCTGAATTTTGGTTTTTGAATTGATCTAAAATCAATAATTGTCCATAAAGATAAAACCGCTAAAATAATATTAGGAATCGCTTTTGAAAAAAAAAGCGATAATATTAAACCATAAGCAAGGTATTCAAAACCGTTCTTTTTTAATGTATTAAGCATTTTTCTTCATTTTTTTAATCGCTAAAATTATATTATATGGCAAAATAAGGAGTATATAATTTCTAAAAAGACCATAGATTGGATACCATCCGAAATAAAAATTGTCTTTTATGATTTGAATTCTGCTTTTTACCTGCTGCTGTCTTTTTTGCAAAGAAATCCCTTTTTCATTAATTTCAATTTGGGTCAAGTACTCTTTTATATTTGCCATTTTGTACTTTTTTAAAATAGCAAAAAAGAAAGCATAATCTTCAGCAGATTTATAATGAGTAGGATAATATCCAATTGTTTCAATTATTGACGTGTAAAACATTACAGCAGGATGTATGAGCATCGAATTGAAGTACATTTTTTTTTCTATCTCTTCATGATGTAATGGAAGATTAATTGAATATAAAAATTTATCATTGCAATCAACAGCCAATACATTTGAACCAACAATTTTAATTTCGGGATTTTCTTTTAAAAATTGGTGTTGAATCTGAAATCTTTTTCCTAAACAAATATCACCACAATCTAATCTTGCAATATATTCATATTTTTTAGCTTGAGCTATTTCTAACCCTTGGTTTAATGCTGATTCTATTCCTCCATTTTTTTCTAAAATCTTAAAAAAAACTTTTCCTTTTGCTTTAAAACTTTCATAAACTAAATCTTCATTTAGTTTAATTGCACTTCCATCATCAACAATTAGCACATCTGATTCTTCATCAGGATCTATTGACCTTAAAGACTTTAACAATCCTTCTATATTATTGTAATATGGAATTAAAATAAGAATTTTATTCATCTTTAAATTTTAATGGTTTGTATCTCATTCTTATCAAAATAGCCAGACTTAACCAAACACCATACATTCTGAAAGTATCTATTTGCAGCCAGTTTACATATAACCCAGAAAGAGATATTAAAATGATTATTAATAGAATTTTATCCTCATCTTTGGCTGTTTTCATTAGTTTTCTAACCTCAACCAAAGAGAAAAAAATAAGCATTAAAAATAAACCAAAGCCAATTAATCCTGTCTCTGCGAGCAATCTGGTGTAAATATTGTAACCTGGCGGAAATGATTTTTCGTTTTTATTTTTATACAGTAATTCAAATTCATAATTATTTCTTGTTGCCCAGCTCGGATAATGTGTTCGAACGTGATACCCTTGCTGTCCAAATCCAACACCAACAATGGGGTTTTCACTAAAAACCTGTAAAGCAGCATACTGCATTCCAAACCGAGATTGATTGGATACGTTTTTAGTTAGATTTTTTCTAAAATCCAGCGAATCTATTTTATCTCCTATGGCGTTAACAATTTTAGTTCCATTTAAAAGAAGCAAAAAACAAAATACAATAGTAAACGCAAGGAATGATTTTAAAAGATAAGATTTAAAACGCTGATCTCGATATAAGAAAACACAAAATATACATACTTGAAAAAGAACAACTATAAGTCCTGTTCGTGATCCTGAAAAATAAGTCAGAAATAAAACAGCAAAAGCTGGTAAAAATTTTACTAGGCCTTTTTCTGTAAGTATATAACTAAACATCCAACCAGAAATAGTAATAAGGTAAATAGCTAAAAATGGAGGTTCATAAGCAATGGACGAAATCCTTCCTCCTGTTTGAAGAGACACTTCTAGAAAGGGGAAAAAATCGAATAGTTTTAAAACTGAATATAGTTTTCTGAAACCAAAAACTACAACCAAGACTTCAAGAAATCCGTATGTAAAAGCTATAATTAATGAAAGTAGAAATACCTTTCTTATTTTTAAAAGAATATCAATGGTCTTCATTTTATAGATTACATTCCAATAAAATAAAAAGAAAACAACGCAGGATAATATCATTGAAAAATATTGTCTCACAAAACGGTTAATTCCGCTAGTATGTTTAAAATAATTTGAGACAACGGTATTTGCATTTAAAATAGTGGTTATGAAACACCATATTAAAAAAAAGACAAGTATTTGGAAGATAGTACTTTTATAAGGAATTGAAATTTTGCCTTTTGCAATAGATTCAATACCTAATAGTAAAAAACCTAAAAGAAAAAAAAGTGCTCCAGATTCTGTTTTAAATTCTCCCAAAAAAGAAAGCCCTTGATATTCATTAAATGAAAAAAAGAAAAGTCCTAGAAAGAAAAAAAACAGATATATTTTTGATAATGGTATTTTCATTTACTCATCATTTTTTATTTGATTAAGTAATAGCTTTTTACAAATAATACTTCTTAACAACCAGATAAGGGTCATATTAAAAATTATTATTTCTATAGCATTAACGAAAATAAAAGTAAACAATAAAATTACTATTGTTATCAAAACTATTATCAAGTTTGATTTCCTTAAAGTTTCTATCGATGTTTTTGCCTCAAAGGCAGAACTTATTGACGAAGAGTATAATCTTGTTATGCCCGAAATTAAAAACATCGCTATTACGCTTAAATATTGGTCGAAAGGAAAACTTAACCATTTGAAATAGCTCAGAAAAAAAGTAACACAGGACAATGCTAAAGCCATTAAAAATCCCAATAAAATGACTTTCTTTCTAAATTTTAAAAAATAAGATATCGTGAAATTGTTTTTGAAAAAAATTAATTGTTTAAAGCCAATATAATTCTGTAAAATTGAAAAAGGTGACAAAAAAAAGCTTGTTAAATAAAAGAAATTACCAAACTGCTCAAAACTATATTTATGTTCTACAATAAAGCGATCTGCAAAAACAATAAGAGAAAAAGATGAAATTGAAACAAAAAAATGAAAAGAAGATTCTAACATTCTATTGTTTGATATTATCGAATTAAACTCAAATTTTATTTTTTTTAAAATATATAAAAGAAAGAAAAAAAAGCAGGATATAGTAATAAGAGAAACTAAAAGTAAAAATAAAGAAAGATCTGAGTATTTGTATATCAAAAAAAAGATTGCCAGCAAAAACATTGCAATCTTCCAAACATTTGATAATAACTGTGATAACACAAAATTTGAATTTAATCGAAATGTTGATACCAAAAAAGTAGAACCAATTATACTTAAACTTACTAAAATTAAAACAACGAAATTAAGCTGTATTTCTGGATATAGATGTCTAAATAAAACTGTCCCCGTTACCGAAGAAAAAAGAGCAAAAAATAGAATTAAATAAAGTATTGATTTTTGAGTCAAAATCTCATTTTTGTTTTCGACTCTTGAAAAACGAATAAAAACTTGCTCGGTTCCAAAAATTCCAAAAACATATATAAATGAAAAATAAGTAACAAAAACAGATAAATATCCGTACGTTTCAGCGCTCAGAATTTCCTTCATAATAATATTTGAAGCAAAAAAACTTAAAGCTCCAAACATTAGCACTATTAAAGAGGCATGCTGAAAAAAATATTTTCGTAAAATAAATATCAATACTTTCTTTATATTAAAAAGGTTAATTCATAAAAAAATGAATTAACCTCTATATTTTGATTTATAATTATCTATCAAGAAATTACAACTGTTTCCCTTCAAGTTTTTCAAGCTCAACATATATTGCTGGCTTTGTATTAAAAATTGGATCATAATTACCTTCTTTTTCTGTAAAAGAAGCTGTTCCAGTTGCAGCATCAAAATTTATAAATTCATTTGGAGTAAAATATTTTAATAAATCTTGCTGTTCTACTTTAAAAATTTTACCATTATAACTTAAGGCAATTGAGTTAATTTTGATTGGCTGTTGTTCTTTTTTTGAACTAATATCAAAACGAATATCATTTGGCAAAATTCCTTCGGGTATACTAAAAGTAATTGTTTGCGCTTCTGCTTTTCCTTTTACACCATTATACACTGTGTTTTTTGCATCAAAATAAGCAATAGACGCATCTTTGTAAAAAAGAATCAATTCGTCATCTTTTTGAATATTCAAATCAACAATAACATCAAAAGTATTTGCTTTAACTTCCTCAATAGGCTCCTGCACATCCTTATTTTTGCAAGAAATAAAACATACAATTGCAAGTAAATTTATTAAAATGTTTTTCTTGTTCATTATTTTAAAATTTTGACAAATGTAATTTTTTTTGATTTAAATAATGGTAAAAAATTAATTTCCAAAAAGACTGTTTTGCCTTCTATAAAATTTAATAAAAGATCTATAGAATATAAAGAGTAAAACAAATAAAACTGGTAAGATAAATTTCAAATACTTCTCTGTAATTTTTTCATACTCTATATTAGTTGTAATACTGCTTTCTTTAATTATTTTGTCATAAGCTATCAATTCTATCTTATGAATTGCCTGCTCATTAATTAATGTTTCTTTTGTTTTAATAATATCATTTAATTGAGTATTTTCATTGTAATACACCAATTTATCATTTTTAGCACCGCTATTTGTTGATTTAGAAAAGTTATCTAAAAGACCATCAATTTGTTTAATAATCGTATCATTTTTTCTCATTTTTAGCTGAATATTTTCATACGACTCTTTTTGAATTTTACTATAATAATCAGATGAATTAAAATATTTCAAAAATGGTTTAACCAGCTTTTCTTCAGATGTTTTGTTTTTTGTTGTTAAAACTATAGTCTGATACGTATAATTTTTACTTGTTATATTTTCCTGAAGCACTTTTTTAATGTCCCCGTCTTCGGCCATTAATTTTATCAATTCAAAATTTTCTGGTTTATTGTTGATAAAATTGTAAACATCTGCAATTGGTTCAATTTCGATCTTTTTCAGGTTATCAGGATTTTGGATTCCTATTATATTTTTTAAAAATAAAGTGTCTCCTTCCTTAATCTTAGCATCAATCAACTCTATTTTAGAATACAGATAATCTGTACTCCCAAAATTTGGTGCCACAATAATTTGATGCTGATAGCTTTTCTTAAAGTTTTCCAATAAAAATCCTGTCCCAAAACCTACAACAATTAAAATAAGGACAGTAACCCAATTCTTCACAAAAAATTGAATACTTTTAAAAATAGAAGTACTAACTCGGTCAAAAAAATTGCCGATTTTTTTTGAAATCTGAGCCAAATCAATCTCTTGATCTTCTGTATTCTGAGGTACTTTTGTACTCATTTAAAGTGTTATTTTATATTGAAAATCTGCTCTAAAATTTTAATTGTAATCAAATAAGTTGGTTTTACACCAGTTGTTCCCAATCCGCCAGAAGCCAAAGTGCTTCCTGTTTCCAAAGGATTATCTGAAGCATAATATGCATAACGAACTTTAATATCGTGCGGTACACTTTTTCTAATTTTTGATGCAGACTGAATTGCTTTTTGGTAATAAGATCCTTCCATTTCAAGACCAATTACTCCCCAAGTCGATTCGTGGAAAAACTTCAATAAATCTCTGTTTTGCAACGAAGTTCCTAAAACGGTAACCATCGCGCCTTCATAAATATCAATTTCATTTCCTTCGAACATTGCGCCCGTAAGTTCATTTTCGAAGAAATAATTATCCGCTGTTCCTTCATTTATATGCGCTGTTGGAATCATGATATCTCCTTTTCCGCCTTCCAAAATTCCAGCTTTACCCATAATCGAAACCGATTTTACATTTAGTAAAGTTTCCTTTTTATAAGGTTTTAAAAGTTCATCGATTGTTTCATACGCCTGCTCGCCAAAAGCATAATCCATTACGATAATAACAGGTTTATCTTCACCTACATTAGCATGAGAAAAGGCTGTTTTTGACCAGTCAATTTTGGCTGTATCAAAAATCTGAACATCGATATTTGTTCCTGAACAATCCGGCAACGAAATCATTCCATTTTTTAAAGCCAAATCTTCAACTTGAGATCTAATTTCTTTTGAACCTGAACCACTTAATTCTTCATAAATAAAGAAATCTGTTTTTCCTTTATATTTTGTTTTCAGCAAAGGCGTTGCAAAAATAGAATTCATCACACTGTGCATATTGGCACTTATTATATGAATTGGTCTTTTCAACAAATCATTTGCTTTTAGAACTTCTTTTATATTCGTTGCCCAAATTTCTCCGTGAATATGATGTCCAAGACGCTCACGTAAAACTGGACTAAAAGTAATTGTACGTTTGTTGTTTTCAACAATTTCTTCGATTGCTAATTTTCCTAACCAATAAATAACGTGCAAGAAACGATCTGGTGCAGTTTCTGAACCAAATGAATCGTAAATATCTAAAACTTCTTCGAAAGTTCTAGCTAAAATATTTGCAACATGAGAAATAGCTTTTTCTTTTTCTACCAAAGAAAGCTTTTTAGTCTGCATTACGGCTTGTTCCAATTTCTGCCAATCGCGAGAAACCTCTCCCCCATCGTCTATCAAAACTCTATTTTTGATTTTATGAGATTCAATGAAAATGAAAGTCAAATGTGTCAGAATATCATAAATGTCCGAACGTCCGCGCGTGATTTCGACATTCATTTGTTCTTCGTCAATTCTATAACAATTTCTTCTTCTTTTTGGAGGAACAATCGGTTGGAAATGTGATTTAGAATATCCTTCATCTGAAGTTAAATTGATAAAGCGGCATTGTTCAATTCCTATCGGAAGACGTTCTATAACATATAAAAGTCCGTTTAACTCTACTTTTTCTTCAGCAATATTCCCGTAGATTTCAGGGCGTAAAGCCAATAATGATTCGCGTAAGCTATCGCCAGAAACTCCCATTGGTTTGTAAAAACCACGGTTGAATAAATGGCGCATTGTAATGTACATTTTTTCTATAGCCGCAGAAGATTCCTGCGCTCTAGATCTTGATATATGTTTGGTTTCTTTCATGCTTTTTACTTTAAAAAATCAAATGTAAGAATTTTGATTTTTAACTATGTTTCTTCTGTTTTAAATTTATCCTTTACCCAATTTTCAGGATTTGAAACAATGTAATCAGAAATTCTTTGATATTGATTATTATCTCTAATTATATTATCATAAAATAATTTTTGCCATTGATGTGGATATCCCAATCTATTGGCATGTTTGGTTACCGCAGATTTATAGGATCCAACAATAGACGAAATCGTATTTTTTCCAATGTTTTGAAAACGATTCGAACCCAATTTTTGAAATATTTCTGATGGTGGTACAGACAGGGCATGCCCTGTCTCTACAATATTCGTATTATTCAATTTTTTATCGATAATCAAAATTCCATGAATATGATTTGGCATGACAACAAAATCACCCAATTCGACATTTTTATGGTGTATGGGTATTTGATGCCACAATATATCGGCAATAATACCAACCTCTGATAAAACCATTTTATCATTTTGAATTTCTCCAAAATAATGTTTTCTGTCTTGTGTACAAATTGTTATAAAATAAGCTCCATTCCAACCATAATCCCACCATTGCGCTCTTATTGAAGAAATACGGTATTTATTTTGAAACTTTCCTTGACTCATTTAATTTTCATTTACTTATCCATCCTAATTCATATGAATAAATAACTGCTTAATCTTGGAAATATTATTTTATTTTGTAAGATTATCCGCAATATCTCTGTTGTTCGATAATCTCGGAATTTTGTTCTGTCCACCTAGTTTTCCTTGTGATTTCATGTAATCTTGAAATCCGTTTTTAGAAACTTTCGTGACAACTACTTTTCTTAAAACATTTCCGGTAATTAAATCGTCGTAATAAATATTTTGTTTTCGCATTGAATTATCAATCGTTTCAGCAAAAACTTCCATGTTTTCAGGCTCTTTTTCAAATTCGATCAGCCATTCGTGATACGGAAGTCCGTTTGACGGATTTATTTGCGGTGCCACTGTAAATTCGTTGATTACAATATTAGTAGAATTTACCGCTTCTTTCATCGCATTTTCAACTTCATTAGCAATAACGTGTTCTCCAAAAGCCGAAATATAATGTTTAATACGTCCAGAAACTATAACACGATGAGGAGCCAAAGAGGTAAACTGAATCGTGTCACCAATATTATAACGCCAAAGTCCTGCATTGGTCGAAATAATTAAAACGTAGTTTACTCCAACCTCAACTTCGCCTATTGTCAGGGCTTTTGGGTTTTCGCTAAAAAATTCGTCCGCTTTTATAAACTCGTAGAAAATTCCAGAATTCAGTAACAAAAGCATTCCTTTTTCTTTCTGCGAATCTTGATATGCAAAAAATCCTTCAGAAGCTGGAAATAATTCAATACTGTCTACTTTTCGGCCAATCATATTTTCAAATTTGGCACGATAAGGCTCATAATTAACGCCTCCGTAAATAAACAGATTGAAGTTTTTGAATATCTCGCCAATCTTTTTTCCTCCGCTTTTCTTTTCCAAACGTTCAAAATACATTTGAACCCAAGACGGAATTCCAGAAATAACAGACATATCTTCTTTTATTGTCTCATCTACAATTGCATCTACTTTCGTTTCCCAATCGTCAATACAATTGGTTTCCCAAGATGGCATTCTATTTTTCTGAAGATATTTTGGAACAAAATGCGCTACAATTCCCGAAAGTCTGCCAAATTTAATTCCGTATTTCTCGGTTAAAATGGGACTTCCTTGTAAAAAGATCATTTTTCCGTCAACAAAATCTGCATTTCCAGTTTCATTAATATAATGTAGGATAGCATTTCGAGCCGCTTCTATATGATAAGGCATCGATTCTTTGGTCAGCGGAATAAATTTTGCTCCAGACGTTGTTCCAGAAGTTTTAGCAAAATACAATGGTTTTCCTTTCCATAAAATATCTGATTCGCCTTTTACAACCTTTTCTATATAAGATTTTAAATCTTCGTAATCTCTTATAGGAACAAGTCTCTGAAAATCCTCAAAAGTCTTTATCTGATCGAAATGATGGTCTTTTCCAAATTCGGTATTTTGAGCATTTTCAATCAAACTTTTAAAAACCCTTTGTTGGGTTTCAATAGGTTTTTCAGCCCATCTAAACGTTTGTTTATATATTTTTCGGGCAAAAATTTTCGCCGCAATTGACTTAATTGACATTTTCAGTGGTATTATTTTTTGTCACTTTTCTTTTTGTCTTGAGATTTTGCTTTCAATTCCTTTTCAGTTTGAGCAACATCTTCTCTTAATTTTATTTCAGCTTCTGAGGCTTTCATATTTAAATCTGAAGCATCTTCAACTGATTCTGCTTTTATTGAATCTTTATTGAATTTTGAATATTCTAATTCTCCCTTTAAAACTTTCTGAATTCCTTTTATATAAGCTTCATTTTGTTTCAAGGCCGTTTCTAAAGAATCTGATTTAATTGCCAGTTTTGTGGCATTTCGCTTCAATTCTGTCGAAGAATATCCAGGAATAAATTCACGAAGCGGAGTAAATGCAATAATGAAAGTAGTAACCAAAATTAGAAATATTCCTCCTAAAGTAAACGTTACAAAGACATTCATTAAAGTAAGCCTAAAAGAAAATATCTCTTCAAAAGTGTCTTCATTTAAAATTACCAATCGGTTTTTAATGAACAGTTTTTTCCTAAAATTCTTTTTCTTTTTATTAGTCATTATGCTTCTTTATGCTAGCAAATATAGTAATTAATCATCATGATTTTTGTTCGAAAAATTTCATGAAGAGCTATAATTTACGATTTTATAAAATATTTAACGCGGTCAGATCGAAATATTTTAAACTAAAAATACTTCTATTTCGTATATTTCTATATACCTTTGCGGAATAATTAAGAAAAACAATTTGCTTCGGCATTAAATATATTAGTCATGGGAAGATTAGGTCTTACAGAAATCCTTGTTATCGTAGGTATTGTGATATTACTTTTTGGAGGTAAAAAAATTCCAGAATTAATGAAAGGTTTAGGAAGTGGAATTAAGGAATTTAAAAACGCTGCTAAAGACGATCAACCTGCTGCTCCTAAAAAACAGGAAGAAGAAACAAAATAAGAAATTCGAAAAACTTATTAAATCCCAAATTACAGATGTAGTTTGGGATTTTTTTATGGCTTATAATGAAACTACTCAATAGTTTTGTCATTTCGACCGAAGGGAGAAATCGCACAAGTATTTCCGCACAGAGAATTTTAATCTTTGTCGAGTTTCTAGTGTGATTTCTCCCTTCGGTCGAAATGACAAGATTGTGAAAAATTAGCATTTTTACAAAACCATCGTCAGCTGAATTCTCTTTCTATCCTCATCAACTTCAGTCACTTTCACATCAACATGCTGATGCAATTTCACAACTTCGTTCACATCACTTACAAACCCAGCTTTTAACTGAGAAATATGCACTAATCCGCTTTCTTTGATTCCGATGTCAACAAAACAGCCAAAGTTGGTGATGTTATTAACAATTCCCGGAAGAATCATTCCTGTTTTCAAATCTTTGATCGATTTTACGTTTGCGTCAAACTCAAAAACCTTAGCCGACTTTCTTGGGTCTAATCCGGGCTTTTCAAGCTCTTTTATGATGTCTTTTAGCGTTAATAAACCAATTTCTGGTGTTACATACTTTTCTGGCTTAATAAGCGCTGTTTTCTCTTTATTTGCAATTAATTCGTTTAAAGAAATATTCAAGTCCTTCGCCATCTTTTCAACAACAGGATAAGCCTCTGGATGCACTGCCGAATTATCCAGCGGATTTTTAGCATTTGTAATTCTAATAAACGCTGCTCCTTGCTGATACGCTTTATCTCCTAAACGAGGCACTTTTTTCAGCTGTTTTCTATCTTCAAAAGGGCCGTTTTCAGAACGATATTGTACAATGTTTTCCGCCAGCTTCTCCCCAATTCCACTCACATAACTTAATAAGTGTTTACTTGCCGTGTTGATGTTAATTCCAACCGAGTTTACGCAACGAATAACCGTATTATCTAATTCTTCTTTTAATTTAGTTTGGTCAACATCGTGCTGATATTGTCCTACTCCAATTGCTTTTGGATCGATTTTTACCAATTCGGCCAAAGGATCTGAAAGTCTTCTTCCAATAGAAACCGAACCACGAACAGTTACATCATAATTTGGGAATTCTTCTCTCGCAATTTTTGATGCCGAATAAACCGAAGCACCAGCTTCTGAAACAATAAAAACCTGTACCGGTTTGTCAAACGCAATTTTTTTGATGAAAAATTCCGTTTCACGAGAAGCTGTTCCGTTTCCAATAGAAATTGCATCGATTTGATACGCATTTACCATCGAACGGATTTTTTTTATCGCCATCGATTCCTCATTTTGAGGCGCGTGCGGATAAATGGTTTCATTGTATAACAAATCTCCTTTTTCGTCCAGACAAACGACTTTACAACCGCTTCTAAATCCAGGATCGATTGCCAAAATACGTTTTTCTCCCAACGGCGGAGCCAATAATAACTGACCTAAATTGTTAGCAAAAACCTGAATTGAATTCGCATCGGCTTTTGCTTTTGCTTCCTGCAACGTTTCGTTTCCAATTGCCGGATTTAGTAAACGTTTATAACTATCTTCAATTGCTAATTGTAAGTGAGCTGTTGTATTATTTTGTTTTTTAATGATGATTTCGTCAATTACATCATATGCATCGTCAATATCAACATCAATTTTCATTTTGATAAAACCTTCATTTTCTGCACGTAACATTGCCAATAAACGGTGTGCTGGCGCTTTTGTCAAAGGTTCTTCCCAATCAAAATATTGGTTGAATTTCTGCGCTCCTTCTTCTTCAGCTTTCTTTTTAACCACTTTTGTAGCAATAGTCGCTTTTCGCTGAAACAATCTTCTTAATTGTTTACGAACATAAATATTTTCGTTAATCCATTCGGCTACAATATCTCGTGCGCCTTGAATAGCGGCTTCTTCGTTAATAACATTTTCATTAATATACTGAGTCGAAATAAAATCGATATCAGCATCACTTTCAGATATAATGAGTCTCGCCAAAGGTTCAAGACCAAATTCGCGCGCCACATCAGCTTTTGTTTTTTTCTTCTTTTTATAAGGAAGGTAGAAATCTTCTATCTCTTGTAAATCAAAACTGTCTTCAATCTTTTTCTTCAATTCTGGTGTAAGCGCTTTTTGCTCTTCAATAGATTTTAAAACGGCTTCTTTACGTTTTATAAGTGTATCATAATCTTTTTGAAGCTTTGCAATCTGCTCAATTACAGTTTCATCAAGATTTCCGGTTGCGTCTTTTCGGTAACGCGAAATAAACGGAATCGTACAGTCTTCTTCTAATAATTTAACTGTGTTTTGAATACTGACTGCGGGTGCCTGAACAGACTTGGCAATAAATTGAATATTAGTCATACTTTTAATGAAATGATTTTCTTACTTAAAAATGATATAATTTACTTGTTAAAGCGTTTCTGCAAAATAGTAAATCATTCGGCTAAAATAATATCTTTGTTTTTAATTTTAAGCTAATGGAAGTTTTATTACTATATTTTTTATTTATAAACATTCTCGTTTTTATTTTCGCGGGATATGACAAATCTCAAGCCCGAAAAAATAACCGACGTATTTCCGAAAAAACCTTGTTTCTCATGGCTTTAACTGGTGGATCGCCAGGATTATTAACAGCGATGTTATTATTTAGACATAAAACGAGTAAAACTTCTTTTATTGTGAAGTTTGCCGTGATTTTAGTAATTCAAGTGGCTTTTATAATTACGTATTTAAATTATAAAAAGTAGATATTAACATTGTTGATAACTCAAAAATTACATTTTAAAATACTGAATAATAAATACTTAAAATAAAAAACCGAGCAAATTAAAAATCGGCCCGGTGTGTTTATGAATAGGTGCGAAGCACCGAATTTTTTTTGACTTTTTATGCGCAAGCAATTTTGTTCACTCTATTTTGGTGTCTGCCGCCTTCGAAAGCTGTATCAAGAAAAGTTTCAACGATTTCAACAGCTTGATGAATAGAAGTGAATCTCGCTGGAATACTCACAATATTGGCATCATTGTGTAAACGCGTCAAATACGCGATTTCTTTAGTCCAGCATAAACCAGCTCTTACTTTCGGGTGTTTATTAACAGTCATCGCGATTCCGTTTCCGCTTCCGCAGATAACGATTCCAAAATCTGCTTTTCCTTCAGATACATCGTTGGCAACTGGATGTCCAAAATCTGGATAATCTACAGAAGCATCAGTATCTGTACCGTAGTTAGTTACTTCATATCCTCTAGCTTTAAGCATTTCAACAATTGCTTTTTTATATTCTGGTCCTGCGTGGTCGTTTCCTATCGAAATTTTCATTTTTCTATACTATTTAGTTGTGTCATGCAAATTTACTTAATAAATAGATGTTTGCCACGAATTACTCCAATTTTCACAAATTTTTTTCTTTTTAAATACTATATAAACATTCTAATATAAACTCTTGTACATTCGTCCAATTCTTGGCAAAACACTCCATTTTACAACTATCTTATAGTCAAAACCTTATCAGTTATTAACAATTTTGATAACTCCATAAGTATCTCACAATCAATAAATAATAAGCAGAAAATTTGTTAAAATTTTGAGGTGTTAATAGGAGTTTGTAATTGCTTGATATTCAATTAACTTTAAGTTAACAGAAAATGTTAATAAGTTCGAAAAGAAAATTAGAAGTTTTTTTTGGTTGTTTAAGAAAAATGCTTAATCCAAAACGTGATTTAAATATGCAAGAAAAGTTTCGTGAATTTTTGGAAAAGTTATCAATATCAAAAATACCATTTTCAACAGTAATCAACATATCAACTTATCTACAAAATCAATTCAATTTTGGTTGTCAACCGTTGTTAATTAAAATACAAAAAGTCTTATAAATAAGTAATTTAACTAAAAATAACTATGTTGATAACTCAGAATAAATAAGTAAAACGAGATTTCAATGACTTCAAAAAAAAATTTATTCGACATATTAACACACTATAATAACCATCAAATTTTTTTAAATTTTTAAAAATCTTTTTTGTTGTATTTAATATATGTTGAAAACTAAAAAAGTTGAAAAGGAAAAAATTTTTTTTGAGATTGAATTTTATTCTGTTTTGAATTCGTTTGAATTTTTGTTTCAGACAATTTTAAGCGGATTATTGAGATTGTCCAAGATTTCTTGAACTTGTTCGAAATCGTTTGGATGAACTTTGAGTTTGATTCCGCCCAGTGCATTGGAGTAAAATGGCATTACAGAGAGTGTCATTTCGTTTTCGAAAAAATAAGGAATTCCTTCTTGCTCTAGTAAGTGTTTGAGAACTACGGTTTCGTGCAGATAATTGAATACGGCGATCGTTTTAAAGCTTTCCATTTTAGGTCTTTTTGTAAATGTACGAAAAGTTATAATTTTAATAATTCTATTTGTTAAAATCTGTAATCTGATTTCTTATTCGTAATTTTAAACCTTATTAGAAAAGATATATGAGTAAGAAAATTAGAAAGCCGATAAAAAAAGAGAAAGATTTCTCTGGGAAAATCCTGAAGATTTTATCGCAAAACGCTAATAAGGCATTCAATTACAAACAGATAGGAGCAAAGCTAGAACTTGATGATACAAAAAGCAGAAATCAGATTATAAAAGATCTAAAGATTCTGGCAGCTCAGAAGAAAATAGTAGAAACAGAACCTGGAAAATACTTAGTAAAAGCCGTAAGCCAGGATTACTACGAAGGAACAATAGATATGACGAGCAGAAAAACGGCATATTTTATTTGTGACGAATTTGAAGAAGATGTTTTTATTCCGACCAATAATTTGAATCGTGCTTTAGATAAAGACAAAGTAAAGGTTTACGTTTATAACAGAAGAAAAGGAAAAAGACCTGAGGGTGAAGTAATTGAAGTTATAGAAAGAGATAAAACAGAGTTTGTAGGGGTAATTGATATGCAGCCAAATTTTGCTTTTGTTTCTACTGCAAATCCTAAAATGTATACCGATATTTTTATCCCTAAAGATAAAATTGGTGAAGCAGAAAACGGTGACGTTGTTTTAGTTAAGATTGAAGATTGGCCAAAAAGAGCTGATAGTCCGTTTGGATCTGTAATTCGAGTTTTAGGAAAACCTGGAGAACATAATACTGAGATTCATGCTATTTTAGCAGAATATGGTTTGCCAGCAGATTTTCCGGTAGAAGTAGAGGTGTATGCACAAAAACTGGATACTTCTATTCAGGAATCTGAGATTGAAAAGCGTCGTGATATGCGCGATACGCTTACGTTTACGATAGATCCAAAAGATGCAAAAGATTTTGATGATGCGTTGTCTTTCAAAAAGTTAGAAAACGGAAACTTCGAAATCGGAATTCATATTGCGGACGTTTCGTATTATTTGGAAGAAGGAACAATCCTTGATGATGAAGCGTATCAAAGAGCAACTTCGGTTTATTTAGTGGATAGAGTAGTGCCAATGCTTCCAGAAGTGTTGTCTAACTTTGCTTGTTCGCTTCGTCCGAATGAAGAGAAATATACTTTCTCTGCAATATTTGAAGTTTCTCCAGCAGCTCAGGTTATCAACCAATGGTTTGGAAGAACTGTAATTTATTCAGATCAACGTTTTGCTTACGAAGAGGCTCAGCATATTATTGAAACAAAAGGAAATAATACGATTCCAGTTGATATTTCTATTACTGGAGAATCTTATGTGGTTTCAGATGAAATTGTTGAAGCAACTTTGAAACTAGATGAATTAGCTAAGATTTTAAGAAAGAAAAGAATGCAGCAAGGTGCTATTTCTTTTGATAAAGTTGAAGTGAAATTTAATCTTAATGAAGAAGGTGAACCAGAAGGAGTTTATTTCAAAATCTCAAAAGATGCGAATCATTTGATTGAAGAATTTATGCTTTTGGCTAACAGAAAAGTAGCAGAATACATTGGAAAACAGAAGAAAACCTTTGTTTACCGTATTCACGATGAACCAAATGAAGATAAACTGATTGCAATGCAAACTGTAATTGCTAAGTTTGGTTATAAAATTGATTTTAGAACAAAAGGCGATATAGCAAAATCAATAAACGCTTTGATGGAAGAAGTAAACGGTAAGAAAGAACAAAATCTTATTGATACTCTTGCCATTAGAAGTATGAGTAAAGCCAAATATTCGACAGATAATATTGGACATTATGGTTTAGCTTTTGATTATTATAGCCATTTTACATCGCCAATTCGTCGTTATCCAGACGTAATGGTACATCGTTTGCTGCAATATTATTTGGATGGAGGAGCTTCTGTAGATGAAGAAACTTATGAAACCAAATGTCTGCATTGTTCAAACATGGAAAACTTAGCAACAAATGCTGAGCGCGACAGTATCAAATACATGCAGGTTAAATACATGCAGGATCATCAGGACGAAGAATTCCTTGGAGTTATTTCTGGTGTTACCGAATGGGGAATTTATGTTGAAATTGTTTCTAACAAATGCGAAGGAATGGTAAGAATCAGAGAAATAAAAGAGGATTACTATACTTTTGACGAAAGACAATATGCATTGGTTGGAGCAACTTCAAACCGTTTACTGCAATTAGGAGACGAAATTTATGTGAAAGTAAAAAATGCCGACTTAGTGAAAAAACAACTTGATTTTCATTTTTTAAGACGAGCAGAATAAATATTAATTTAAAAATAAAAGTATGAAAAAGCTAATTATAGGAGCAGCAATTTTATTTGTACAAATGTCTTTTGGTCAAGTTACCAAAGAGTTAGGTGATTTTGATACCGTAAAAGTATTTGATAAATTAAGTGTAAAATTAGTTCAAGGATCTGAAAATAAAATTGTTATAAAAGGTACTAGAGAAGCAGAATTAGAAGCTGTGAACAAAAACGGTATTTTGAAACTAAGAATGCCTTTTCCAAAATTGCTGTCAGGAAATGATCTTGAAGTAACTTTGTATTACAAACATTTAGAATTGATTGATGTTAATGAAGGAGCAGAGGTAAAAAGCAGTGAAGCTATCAAAGCTACTTCTTTTAAAGTTAGTGCTCAGGAAGGTGGTATTATTAACGTTGATTTGGATGTTGATAAACTAAAAGTAAGCTCAGTTTCAGGTGGCAAAATTACATTAACTGGAAAAGCTGCCAACCAAGATGCAAGTTTAGGAGCTGGTGGATATTTACTAGCGAGTAAATTAGAAACGTCTCAGACCACTGTAAGCGTTTCTGCGGGCGGAAAAGCAGATGTTAATGCTTCTACCCTTGTCGATGCAAAAGTGAGCGCAGGAGGCTCTATTTACATTTATGGAAAACCAAAGCAAATAAACCAAAAAACAGTTTTTGGCGGTAAAATCGAAGAAGTAAAATAACAAGTAGTAATTGATGATTAACGATATTCTAGCGGGACTTCCTTGGGGACTTGTTCTTAGTTTTATGGTAGGTCCTGTATTTTTTGTTTTATTAGAAACCAGTATTACAAAAGGATTTAGAGCTGCAATTGTTTTTGATTTAGGAGTAGTATTAGGTGATATTTTCTTTATTGCTATTGCTTATCTTGGAAGTTATAGGCTGATTTCTAGTTTAAAAGATGATCCAGCACTTTTTATTTTTGGCGGAATAATTATGCTTTCTTATGGTATCATTTCGTTTGTGAAACTAAAGAAAGAAGAAAAAATAAACGATGAAGAAATTGATCGTGATATTCTGAAAAGAAACTATGGTAGTTTGTTTGTAAAAGGATTTTTACTGAATGTTATTAACATTGGTGTTCTTGGTTTCTGGCTTGCCGTTATTATTTCTGTAGGTCCAAAATTAGATATGCAGACTCCTAGAATGATGACATTTTTTACTGCTGTAATTATCACTTATTTGTTAATTGATTGTGCTAAAATTTTATTAGCCAAACAGTTAAAATCAAAAATGACTCCAACTAATATCCTTAAAATTAAAAAGGGAATTAGCGTGGTTTTAATGGTTTTTGGATTTGCTTTAGTAATCCAAGGCTGGTTTCCGAAAGAGAAAGAAATGGTTAAAAATGCTTTCGAAAGAATAGAGAAGAAGTAGTTGTTAATAACCCAACTTATAAATTAAAAACCTCTGAATTTCAGAGGTTTTTTTGTGTTTATAAGTCATTGAGAGGAACGAAGTAATTTCATTAGAACTTTGAAAAAGTTGACTTTGTTTGTCATTTCGACGAAGGAGAAATCTCCGCAAGTAACTCCGCAACAATTATCCAATCTTTGTAGAGCTTCTAGTGGAGATTTCTCCTTCGTCGAAATGACATAATTGTGTATAATTACGTTAAATAGAAAACCCGACAGATTTTTAAAACCTGTCGGGTTTATTTACAAGCTTTAATAATTAATTTTTCCTAAAAATTGGACATAAAAAAAACTTCAAATTGCTTTGAGGGTTTTGAGTTTCGTCAGGATTCGAACGTATATTCTAATTAATTTTCTAAAAATTAACCATAAAAAAAACCTTCAAATTGCTTTGAAGGTTTTAGAGGCATCGTCCGGATTCGAACCGGAGTAGGAGCTTTTGCAGAGCCCAGCCTAGCCGCTCGGCCACGACGCCATTACTTGAACGGTTGGCAAAAGTAACTAAAATCTTTAAATTTCAAAAGTTTCATAGTAACTATTTTAAAATTTTAGGATTTTAATTTTGAATATTACTTTCTAATTTCCGTCATTTTTATAGTAACTGACTCAACATCACCACCAATAGGCGGATTAATTTTAGAAACCCAAACTGTTGTTTTTTCTACAGTTTCTATCTCTGCCAGCACACGAATATTGATTCTTTTGGCTACATGTTCTAATAAATGCGAACGAATTGCCATTTCTTCCGTCACAATTTTGTTCAAATGAACATAGTCAACAGTGTCTAAAAGATGATCTGTTTCTGCTGATTTCTGTAAATTGGTTTTAATTTTTAGATCTACTGTGTAATCAGATCCAATTTTTCCTTCTTCAATTAAACATCCGTGGTAAGAAAAAGTACGGATATTTTTCAGTTTAATAACTCCCATTTCTAAATTTAGTTTCAAGTTTTAAGTTTCAAGTTTAGAGTAAGTTTCCAAAGAAAACCATAAACCATAAACTATAAACTATAAACTTTTTTATCTTTGCTAAAATTACTATAAAATAATGGCATCAGAAGAGAAATCACTCAATTTTATTGAACAAATCATAGAGGAAGACGTAAAATCAGGTCTTTCAAATACTAAACTTCGCTTTCGTTTTCCACCAGAACCTAATGGTTATTTACACATTGGGCACGCGAGTTCTATTGCGCTAAATTTTGGTTTAGGAATTGATTATCAATCTCCTGTGAACTTACGTTTTGATGATACAAACCCTGAAAAAGAAGAACAGGAATTTGTTGATGCTATTAAAAAAGATGTAGAATGGCTGGGTTACAAATGGGCAGAAGAATGTTATGCATCAGATTATTTCCAACAATTGTACGATTGGGCAGTTTTATTAATTAAAAAAGATAAAGCGTATGTTGACAGTCAATCTTCTGAAGAAATGGCGATCCAGAAAGGAACTCCAACAACTCCAGGAACAGACAGCCCGTACAGAAATCGTTCTGTTGAAGAAAATTTAGATTTATTCGAAAGAATGAAAAACGGTGAATTTGAGGCTGGTACACATATTCTTCGTGCTAAAATTGACATGAAATCAACCAATATGTTGATGCGTGATCCTATCATGTACAGAATTTTACACAAACACCACCATAGAACTGGAGATGCGTGGAAAATCTATCCAATGTATGATTGGGCACACGGACAAAGTGATTATTTAGAGCAAATTTCTCACTCATTTTGTACACTAGAATTCTTGCCTCACCGTGAATTATACGATTGGTTTTTAGATCAGATTTTTGATGATAATAAGCTTCGTCCAAAACAAAGAGAATTTGCCAGACGTAACTTATCACATACTGTTGTTAGTAAAAGAAAATTACAGCAACTAGTTAAAGAAAAGCATGTTAATGGTTGGGATGATCCTAGAATGTCAACAATTTCAGGATTAAGAAGACGCGGTTATACAGCTGCTTCTCTACGTAATTTTGCGAATACAATTGGTATTGCAAAACGTGATAACTTGATCAATGTATCGGTTTTAGAATTCTGTATTCGTGAAGATTTGAATAAAATTGCACCTCGTGTAATGGCTGTTTTAGATCCTGTAAAACTGGTAATTACAAATTATCCAGAAGGAAAAGAAGAGTGGTTGGAAGCTGAAAATAATCAGGAAGATGAAAGTGCAGGTTTCAGAAAAGTGCCTTTTTCACGTGAATTATATATTGAAAGAGAAGACTTTTTAGAAGAAGCTCCAGCTAAATTTTTCCGTTTGACTTTAGGAAAAGAAGTTCGTCTTAAAAATGCTTATATCATTAAAGGTGAATCTGTTATAAAAGATGAAAATGGAAATATTACAGAAATTCATGTTACTTATGATACCGATTCTTTGAGCGGAAGCGGAACAGAAGCAAGCCAAAGAAAAGTATCTGGAACTTTACATTGGGTTTCTATCAAACATGCTTTGGAAGCAGAAGTTCGTTTATACGATCGTTTGTTTACAGATGAAGCTCCGGACAGTTATAAAGAGAAAAATTTCTTAGATTTTGTGAATCCAAATTCGTTAGAAATTGTAACTGGATATGTTGAACCAAGTTTATCAACAGCTCAAAATGAAGATAAATTTCAATTTCAACGTTTAGGATATTTTACTGTTGATAAAGACTCAACTCCTTCAAAATTAGTATTTAACAAAACAGTTGGATTGAAAGATGCTTGGGAAGAAAAAGGTAAAAAAGAAGAAAATAGCATCAATAATTCTTTGAAAGATATCAACAAATATTTTAAAGTTGAGACTAAACCAGAAAGAATTGCAATTGAAAGTGCAATAGGGGAGAACATCAAAAATATTTCTACTTTTTCACTTTTACAGAATTCTTTGAAGAAGAATATCAACAATAATAAGGCTTCGCTGTTGTTTTCTCAGTTTATTTTAAAATATTCAAACTGGAAATCTACAGATTTTGAAGAAGAAGATATTAAGAAATTATATTCAATGTCTTTAAAAAGTGAATCGACTTATGTAAGATCAAAAGCACTTTTAAATTTAAGAGATATTGAAAGTGAAAGTTTCAAAAATCAATTTGATGATGAAATTTTGAAATTATATTCAAATCCACCAAAAAATGCTTCAGAAAGAGAAATTGAAATTCTTTCTGAAATGGTGAAGAAGTAATATCAGCTAAATTTATGAAAAGCGCTTTTATAAGCGCTTTTTTTTATTATATAGAATAACTATTAAAATTGATAATTTTATAATTTTTATAAATTAAAAGTGACTTTCATAAATTGATTTTAATAGAAAATAAAAAAATGTTGGATAAGGAATTCATTTTTTTAATTTTAGTCTATTTAGAGGCTTTATTTTAATTTTGGTCTTTTTTAGCTACTAATTTCTCCTATCAAACTGTATTATATAGTTTTAATTGATATAATTAACATGTTTAATTATATGTATTTATTATTTATAAAATCTATTAGTTTTATAATTTTAATTTATTTTATAGATTAAAATTGACTTTTATAAATTATCTTTAAGCTAACATAAAAAAGAGTCTAATAGAGAAGACCTTTTTTTGTTTTTCATTCCTTAGAATTCTTTATTTCAATTTTTCTCTTTTTTAGTTCAAGTTTTCTTCTCAAAAAACTAAAATTAAAGTTTTTTCTTATTTTTTTATTTTTTACTTTAATTTTTGTAATTATAATTTTTGATGATTATTATAACTTAAAATTTAGATTTTAATTATTATTTATAAAACTGACTGTAAAATCTAAAACTATAGTTTTTTATTATTTTTTTAAGTCTTTGATTTCAATTTTATGATTATAATTTTTAATTATAAGTTTTTTAAAATTTTAGTTTTTATTTATTATTTATAAAAATGATTTAAAATATAAAAATTATAGTTTTTTTATATTGATTTTAACCTTCATAAATTGATTTTAAGACGTTTTTTAAAGTTGGTTGATGGATAACTCATTTTTTAAATAATTGTTTATTTAAGGTCTTTATTTAACTTTTTGCTGTTATTTTTGTCAGTTTAACGGCTTGTTAACACACAATTGTTTATAAAACTTCTATTTTTAACTCAATATCAAAAGTCAGCAATGATTTTTGTAAAAATTAAAATTTGCCGTAAAGAATCTAAGCTGAAATTTATTGTTTTTAAAAACTCGTAATTTTTATAATAATAGATTTTCAAAACTGATTTCCCAAAAAGACAATTTTATGTTCTCATTTTTATTATGATGTAATTTTGATAATATTTCGCGTAAAAGATATTTTTCAATTTGTATTGTAATGTACAAAATTCCATAATGTTGAATTTGTGTGAAAGTTTAGTTTTTAAATTTCAAGTCTGACAATTTTTAATTTAAATCTAATTATCATGAAAATTTTATATTTTACGCTAGCGTTATTATTTGCAAATGTTGCAATTTCTCAAACACATCAAATTACAAAACATAATGGAGAACAACTTGATGTAAATTTTATTAAAAATGAAAATGGTTTAATTTATTATTCTGTAAACGGAAGTTCTGAAGAAATTAAAATTAGCAAACATGCCGTTTCATCTATCACAAATAAACAAACAAAACAAACTCAAAAAATTTCTGATAGAATAATTGTAGATTCAAAAGATGATTACAAGATGGTTACAGTTTTGCCACAAGAAAAAACAATTGGACTGAAGCAGACTGGAACTTTTACAGGAGTCTCGACCAAGACAAAAGGTGAACCGCCTATTGCAAATCAAAACCAAACTGCCATGAGAATTAAAAGTAAGTCAGCTTCAAATGGTTCTCCGTTTGTAAGCATAACTGAAAAAGATGGTAAATATGAAGCTACAACTTATGTGTATTAATTAGATTGTTAATTTTTTGTAAATTACAATTAATCAGAAATTTATAAGTTCAAAAAAGAGTATCTTTAAGTAATAATTTAAAATTGTAATATCATGTCTAAGAACTTAAATACAGCCGCAGCAATTTTGGCTGCAGCAGCTGCAGGAGCGGCAATCGGAATTTTATTTGCTCCAGATAAAGGATCTAAAACTCGAGCAAAAATCAAAGAAGGTTTAGATGATGCTAAACATAATATCAAAGATTCTTTTGATGCTAGCTCTGAAGTTCTTCGCGAGAGATTTACAAGTGCTACTCAAAATCTTGATGGAACTTTGAATGATTTACTTTCAAATGTAAGCCATAAAACAGAAGAAGTAATTACTTTTTTAGAAACTAAGTTGGCTGAATTGAAAGCACAGAACGCTAAACTTCAGAAATAATAATTTTTTAAAAGCACAGAACTTGCTTATTTTTATAGTAAAGTTTTGTGCTTTTTTTTTATTTTAAATTTATAATTATGGCTTTTGAAGAGTTAAAAGAAAACACTGAAAATATTCAAGATCAAGCTAAAGTGTATATTGATAGTCATTTGGCTTACTATAAACTTTGGGGATTTAAAGTGGCAATGAAATCTACAACTTTAATTTTCAAATTCACTTTGATATTGTTGTGTTTCACGATGGTTTTAATTTTCGGATCTTTTGCTGCAGCTTATGCTTTTGGTTCTTTGTTCGGAAGTAATGCTTTAGGATTTTTAACAGTAGGAGGGATCTATCTTTTGTTTACCATTTTACTTTTCTTTGTAAAAGATAAAGTGGTTGAAGGTCCAATTTTAGAGAAGTTTTCAGAAATATTTTTTAATGATTAAGACTTATGGAAAAGAAAAAATACTCGTCTTATGGTGAAATCGACAGAGATCTGGAAATTTTAAAATTGGAAAAAGAAATCAATTATCAGAAATTGGTTTTGAGTTTTCAGAGAACTAAAGAAAGCATTACACCACAAAAAATAGTTAATGGATTTGTTTCCTCTTACACAGGTTATATCAAAAAATCATTTCCAGAAATTTTGCAATCCGTTTTACCATTTATCATCAGTTGGTTTATAAATAGAAAAAGAGGCGATTAAGCCTCTTTTTTATTTTAATTAGTTTGTCAATTATTGTTGAACATCTGGTTGAATGTCATCTTCATAACCAGATTGTCTTGGTGTTTGTTTTGGTTTTTCAATTTTTTTAGTGTTCTTTTTCATCATTTCTCCAACTTGATTTGAAGCTGAGAACGATGCAACCATATTGTTTAACATGTCACTTCCAGCTTGTGGCGAGTTTGGTAAAAGAATTAGGTTTGAATTTGTATCAGATCCAATAGATTGTAAAGTATCATAATGTTGTGTAACTACAATTAGGGC
The DNA here is from genome assembly GCF_025717045.1 of Flavobacterium sp. SH_e. Lineage (GTDB taxonomy): Bacteria > Bacteroidota > Bacteroidia > Flavobacteriales > Flavobacteriaceae > Flavobacterium. Next base: position 231,624 of record NZ_JAOVZN010000006.1, on the reverse strand, counting down.
AGAAGCTTCTTGAGAATTAATTCCAACTTGGTTCAAAACTTCAACACTTTCTACAAGACCTCTTGCAATTTCACGACGCTGATCTGCAATACCTTGTCCTTGTAAACGTTTGCTTTCTGCTTCCGCTTTTGCTTTTGCAACGATTCTAATTCTTGAACTTTCTGCTTCAAATTCAGCAGCGGTTTTTTCTCTATCGGCAGCGTTAATTCTGTTCATTGCATTTTTTACCTGAATATCTGGATCAATATCGGTAACCAAAGTATTGATGATATCGTATCCGTAAGTAGACATTGCTTCATTTAATTCACGTTTTACTGCAACTGCAATATCATCTTTTCTTTCAAAAACATCATCCAGTTTTAGTTTCGGAACTTCTGCACGAACTACATCAAAAACATAAGAAGTAATTTGATCGTGTGGATATTCTAGTTTATAAAAAGCTTCATATACTTTTTCTTGAATAACTTTAAACTGAACAGAAACTTTCATTTTGATAAAAACGTTGTCTCTAGTTTTGGTTTCGATGATAACATCTAGCTGTTGGATTTTAAGATTTACACGTCCGGCCAATCTATCAACCAACGGAATTTTAAGTTGTAATCCTGAATTTCTAACACTCTGAAATTTTCCAAATCGTTCGATAATTACAGATGATTGTTGTTTTACAGTAAAGAAAGACGACATGAAAATGAAGAATGCTAATACTAAGAAGATAATAAATGCTGTACTCATGGTTATATAGTTTATATTATGATTCTGGTAAATTACGAAAATTCTTCTAAAATAAAATTATTAGACATTAAAAAAACGCTAAGAACATTTGTTAGATGTTTCCTAGCGTTTCTATTTTAATTTGAATTCTAGTTATAAACTTGAAATTGCTTTCTGAATTCTAGAAATAGTTTCTTCTTTTCCAATGATTTCAACAATGTCAAATAGGTGAGGACCTTTAAGTGCTCCAACTAAACTTAGACGGAAAGGTTGCATTACTTTACCCATTCCGATTTCGTTTTTAGTTAACCAATCTTTTACAATTGTTTCAATATTTACAGAAGTAAAATCTTCGATATTTTCTAAAACAGAAATCAATTCTTGCATTAAAGCTGGTGTTTCTTCCTTCCAATTTTTACTTGCTTTTTCATCGTAAGATGTTGGAGCTTGGAAAAAGTATGTAGAAAGTTCTGTGAAATCAGAAATAAAATAAGCGTCTTTTTTTATTAAACCTACTACTTTAGAAACATCTATATTAGAAAAGTCAGTTCCATTTTCTTTTAGAATAGAAGTAAATGCTTCCGCTAATTCATCATTATTTTTAGTGATTAAGTACTGGCGATTGAACCATTTGTTTTTCTCAGGATCAAATTTTGCTCCTGCTTTATGAACTCGGTTTAAGTCGAAAGCTTCTGCTAATTCTTCTAAAGAAAACAATTCTTTTTCAGTTCCGTCATTCCAACCAAGTAAAGCTAAAAAGTTTACAACTGCTTCTGGGAAAAATCCTTTTTCTCTGTAACCAGATGAAACTCCTTCTTCAGTTTTCCATTCTAAAGGAAATACTGGAAATCCCATTTTGTCTCCATCTCTTTTTGATAATTTTCCATTTCCAACTGGTTTTAAAATCAAAGGTAAATGTGCAAATTCTGGTGCTTCCCAACCAAATGCTTTGTATAATAAAACGTGAAGGGGCATCGATGGCAACCATTCTTCACCACGAATTACATGTGAAGTCTCCATCAAATGATCATCCACAATATTGGCTAAATGGTAGGTTGGCATTCCGTCACTTTTGAACAAAACTTTATCATCCAAAAGATTAGTTTCAAACTTCACATCTCCACGAATGATATCTTTTAAATGTAAAGTTTCATCAACCGGAGTTTTAAAACGGATTACATAATGTTCTCCATTTGCAATTCTTTTAGCAGTTTCTTCTGCAGAAATCACTAACGAAGTATCTAACTTTTCACGATTATGATGATTGTAAATAAATGTTTTTCCTTCAGCTTCGTGTTGTTTTCTATGTGCATCCAAAGCTTCTGGAGTATCAAAAGCATAATAGGCCCAACCAGAATTGATCAACTGATCTGCATATTGCTGGTACAAATCTTTACGTTCGCTTTGTCTGTACGGACCAAATTTTTCATTTTTTCCAACTGTTTCTTCAGGAGCAATTCCTAACCATTCAAGAGCTTCCATAATGTAAGCCTCTGCACCTGGAACAAAACGAGTTTGATCTGTATCTTCAATTCTTAGATAAAAAACACCGTTATGTTTTTTTGCAAATAAATAATTAAATAGGGCAGTACGAACTCCGCCAATATGTAACGGTCCAGTCGGACTTGGTGCAAAACGCACACGAACTTGCTTTGACATTTGTTTAAAATTTTGTTGCAAAGATACGATATTAGTCAAAAGCCAAAAGTCGAAAGTCTGAAAGGTTTTGTGCTGTGTGCTAAACTTTTGACTTTCGACTTTTGACTTTCAGACTTATTGTTATAATTACTACTTTTATAGGTTATAATTAAAACAGATTTATTTTGAAAACATCATCTGCTATATATCAAAAGTTAGAAGCTTTTATTAAGAAATATTATACCAACGAATTGATAAAAGGGATATTACTTTTTACCGGTTTTGGTTTATTGTATTTTCTATTTACGCTTTTTGTAGAGTATTTTCTTTGGCTAAAACCTATAGGAAGAACTTTTCTATTTTGGTTATTTATTGGAGTTGAAGTTTTCCTTTTAGTCCGTCTAATTCTGTTTCCATTATTCAAGTTATTCAAACTTCAAAAAGGAATTGATTATACTCAGGCTTCAAAAATTATTGGAAATCATTTCACAGAAGTGAGTGATAAACTGACTAACTTTTTACAATTGTCTTCTGAAAATAATGCTGAAAGTTCGGAGTTAGTTTTAGCTTCTATAGAACAAAAAGCAAATTCTTTACAACCAATTCCATTTGGTAATGCTATCAATTTTAAAGCGAATAAAAAATATTTACCATTAGCTTTAGTACCAATTTTGCTTTTTGCTGTGTTTTATATTTCTGGAAATAGCAATGTAATTTCTCAAAGTTTGAATAGAGTAGTGCATTTCAATTCTGCATTCTTGCCACCAGCTCCTTTCAAATTTGTGGTTTTGAATTCGAATTTGCAAGCAGAACAAAACAAAGATTTTGTGATTAAAATGGAATCTGTTGGAAACGTTGTTCCAGAAAATGTTATGATTCATATTGGTGATGAAAGCTATTTTATGGAATCTTCTCAACCTGGAAAGTTTGAATTTAAAGTGGAGAAACCTTCTGAAAATATTCAATTTTCTTTTGAAGGAAATTCGGTTGTTTCTGAAGAATATGAATTGAAAGTGATCACAGTTCCATCGATTGCAAACTTCGAAATGGTTTTAAATTTTCCTTCTTATCTAAAGAAAAAATCAGAGACAATTGAAGGAACTGGTAATGCAATTGTACCTGAAGGAACTACTGTAACTTGGAAAATGAACACCAAATCTACACAAGAAGTTGTATGGAAAAGAGATAATGAAGTATTTAAGTTCAATAAGGCCGAGAATGAGTTTAAATTGGCTAAAAATATAAGTCAAAATACCGAATATCAAATACTTACGTCAAATGATAAGGTTAAAAACTACGAAAAACTAGATTATCAGCTGTCTGTGATCAAAGATCAGTTTCCAACCATCAATGTAGGTCCTGCGCCAGACAGTTTGAAGCTTGATAAAAACTATATTCTAGGAAGATTGGGTGATGATTACGGACTTTCGAAATTACAAATTGTATACTACGAACGTAACAAACCTCAATCTGCTAAGCGTGGAAACATTCCTGTGAAAGCTGGAGTATTTGATCAGTTTGTTTTTAATTTTCCTAGCAATCTTCCAGTAGAAGAAGGAGTTTCATACGAGTACTATTTTGAAGTTTTTGATAACGATGCACCACACGGATTTAAGTCTACAAAGTCTTCTACATTTTCAGATCGTGTAGCAACTACAGATGAAATTCAAGATCAGGAATTGCAACAGCAAAATCAAAATATTAATAGTTTATCTAAATCTTTGAAGAACCAAACGAAGCAGATTTCAGAAATGGATAAGCTTCAAAATACGGGAAAAGAAAAAGATAATTTAGAGTTTAAAGATCAGCAGAAGATCAACGATTTTATCAAACGTCAGAAACAGCAAGACGAAATGATGAAACAGTTTTCTGAGAAAATGAATCAGAATCTTGACAAGTTTAAAGATGATAAGAAAGATAAAACAGCAGAAGATTTACAAAAGCGTTTGGATAATGCTCAGAAAGATTTAGAAAAGAATCAGAAATTATTAGACGAATTGAAGAACTTAAATGATAAATTAAACAGCGAAGAACTGTTTGATAAGATGGAAAAGTTCAAACAAATCAGTAAAAATCAATCTCGTAATTTAGAACAATTGGTGGAGTTAACCAAACGTTTTTATGTTTCAAAGAAAGCAGAACAGGTTGCTGAGAAACTAAACAAACTGTCAGAACAACAGGAACAGTTATCTAATAAAGAGAAAGAAAATACGAAAGAGAAGCAGGATGAAATCAATAAATCTTTTGATAAGATTCAGGAAGATTTAAAAGATTTGAAAGACGAAAATAAGACTTTAAAGAAACCTTTAGACATTCCGTCTGATGCTTCAAAAGAGAAAGATGTAGATAATGATTTGAATAAAGCTTCTGAAGAATTGAGTAAAAAGAATACATCTGGAGCTAAACCAAAACAGAAAAGTGCTGCAAAGAAAATGAAGTCTATGGCTCAGGAAATGCAGAGTGAAATGGAAGGTGGAGAACAGGAACAATTAGAAGAAGATGTAGCAATGCTTCGTCAGATTCTAGATAACCTTTTGGCTTATTCTTTATCACAAGAAGATGTGATGAAACAGTTCAAAGCAATGAAATTAGGTTCTTCTGCATTTACAAAAAATATCAAGATTCAACAGAATTTGAAACAGCAGTTTAGACATGTAGATGATAGTTTGTTTGCACTTTCATTACGTAATCCAAAGGTAGCAGAAGACGTTACTAAAGAAATTGGAAACGTACAATACAATATGGATAAGGCTATAGAAACCTTAACCGACGTTCAGATTCCTAGAGGTGTTTCACACCAGCAATATGCCGTTTCATCTGCAAATAAGTTAGCCGATTTTTTAAGTGATTTATTGAACAACATGCAGATGTCTATGCCTAAACCGGGAGCAGGAAAACCTAAACAGGGAGACGGACAAGGAATGCAGTTACCAGATATTATTCAGAAACAAAAAGGTCTTGCTGATAAAATGAAAGAAGGAATGAAACCTGGACAACAACCGGGAGACAAACCTGGAGAAGGTAAAGATGGAAAGTCTGGACAAGGACAAAGCGCTCAGGGTAAAGACGGACAAGGAAAGGAAGGACAAGGTAACAAAAGTGGAGATAAAGGTTCTTCTGGTAAAGATGGAAAGAGTGGAAAAGGAGAGAAGAATGGTAATGAAGGAGAAGATGGAGAAGGCGACGCAGAAGCTATTATGGAGATTTACAAAGAGCAAGTTAAGCTTCGTGAAGCGCTTCAAAAAGAATTAGCAAAGAAAGGTTTAGATGCTCAAGGCAGATCTATTATAGATCAGATGAAACAATCTGAAAAGCAGATTTTGAATAAAGGTTTTAAGAATGAGAACCTGCAACGTATTCTAAATATTCAGCAAGAATTGTGGAAATTAAACAATGCAGTTCAGCAACAAGGTCAGGATACACAAAGACAATCTGAAACAAATAAGGCAGAATTTACGAATCGTTCGAATGCTTTACCAAGTTCACTATTGGAATATTTAAACAGTGTGGAGATATTAAACAGACAATCACTACCTTTGCGCTCGAATTTTAATCAAAAAGTTCAAGAATACTTTAATACAAAATGATAAATTTTAATTACGAAACAGATTTTAGTTTAGGAGACGAGCAGGCTTTTAGTGACTGGTTAAGTGCTGTAATTGTTTCTGAAGGAAAGAATGAAGGCGAGATAAACTACATATTTTGTGACGATGAATATCTTCATAAAATAAACGTTGAATATTTAGATCATGATACTCTTACTGATATTATCAGTTTTGATTATACAGTTGGTAACGAGTTAAATGGCGATATTTTTGTTTCTGTAGAACGTGTTGCAGACAATGCAAAAGACTTCAATGTTTCATTTGCTGAAGAACTCAAAAGAGTGTTGTCTCATGGTATACTACATTACTGTGGATACAAAGACAAGACAGATAAAGATGCTCAATTAATGAGGGCTAAGGAAGAGGAGAAGATGAAGATGTTTCACGTGGAACAGTAGTTAAACATCTTTTTAATGTATATGTTCCACGTGAAACGTTTTTATTTTTTTTATAAAATTTTTATAACGTTCCACGTGAAACATATTAGAAGAAAGTAAAAGAATTTATAACGTTCCACGTGGAACGTTAAAGTAAAGAATTTGAATAAAAGATTAAATCGTTCCACGTGGAACGATTTTTTAAGTTTGAATTTAAAAGAAAAAGAAAAGGATGTTTCACGTGGAACATGATTTTAAAATGGTCTTTGAAGTTTAGAATAGAAGTTTAGAATGGAAGTTTAGAATGGAAGTTTAGAATGGAAGTTTAGAATGGAAGTTTAGAATGGAAGTTTAGAATGGAAGTTTAGAATGGAAGTTTGGAATGGAAGTTTGGAATGGAAGTTTAGAAATGTTTCACGTGAAATATTTATTGTGAAGATTCTGTTTCGGAGTTCTGATTTGAAAGTTCTGATTTGAAAGTTCTGATTTGAAAGTTCTGATTTGAAAGTTCTGATTTGAAAGTTCTGATTTGAATGAAGTAAAAAATGTTTCACGTGAAACATTTTTATTGATTTCTAGAATTTAAAGATTCTAGTTTACACGTTTCGGTTTGAACTTGAAACTTGAAACTTCAAACTTCAAACCTGAAGCAAAATAAAAAGTTCCACGTGGAACAAGACAAATATAAAAGTAATTCTAGAAACCGCGTTAGCGGTTTTTGGAGAATAATAAAACAAAATGTTTTTAGAAGAATACGATGTTATTGTGGTTGGTGCTGGCCATGCTGGTTCTGAAGCTGCAGCTGCGGCTGCAAATTTGGGATCGAAAACTTTATTGGTTACAATGAGTTTACAAAACATAGCACAGATGTCTTGCAATCCTGCGATGGGAGGAATTGCAAAAGGACAGATCGTTCGCGAAATTGATGCGCTTGGAGGATATTCAGGAATTGTTTCAGATCGTACGGCAATTCAATTCAAGATGCTGAACAAATCAAAAGGACCTGCAATGTGGTCGCCGAGAGTTCAAAGTGACAGAATGCGTTTTGCAGAAGAATGGAGAATGATGTTGGAGGTAACTCCAAATCTTGATTTTTATCAAGAGATGGTAAAAGGTTTGATAATCGAAGATGGAAAGATAAAAGGAATTAGAACTTCACTTGGTGTGGAGATTCGTTCCAAATCTGTTGTTTTGACAAATGGTACTTTTTTGAATGGTTTAATTCATATCGGAGAAAAACAATTTGGAGGTGGAAGAGCAGGAGAAAGTGCTGCAACCGGAATTACCGAAGATTTGATCAAAGCAGGTTTTGAAGCTGGAAGAATGAAAACAGGAACGCCACCTCGAGTAGATGGACGTTCTTTAGATTATTCTAAAATGAACGAAGAAAAAGGAGATGCAAAGCCAGATAAGTTTTCTTATTCAGATGTGACTTCTCCGCTAACGCATCAGCGTTCTTGTTACATGACGTACACTTCGTTGAACGTTCATGATATTTTGAGAGAAGGTTTTGATCGTTCTCCAATGTTCAACGGAAGAATCAAAAGTTTAGGACCAAGATACTGTCCATCGATTGAAGATAAAATAAATCGTTTTGCAGATAAAGAGCGTCACCAATTATTTGTTGAGCCAGAAGGATGGAATACTTGTGAAGTTTACGTAAACGGATTTTCAACTTCTCTTCCTGAAGATATTCAATTCAAAGCGCTTCGTTCTGTAGCAGGTTTTGAAAATGTAAAATTTTTTAGACCAGGTTATGCTATCGAGTATGATTTCTTTCCTCCAACGCAATTGAAACATACTTTAGAAACTAAGTTAGTTGAAGGTTTGTATTTCGCTGGACAAATCAACGGAACGACGGGTTACGAAGAAGCTGCTTCTCAAGGTTTGATGGCTGGGATAAATGCTCACTTGAAAGTACACGAAAAAGATCCTTTGATTTTAAAACGTGATGAAGCGTACATCGGAGTTCTAATTGATGACTTGATTACGAAAGGAACTGAAGAGCCATATCGTATGTTTACATCGAGAGCGGAGTATAGAACTTTGTTACGTCAAGATAATGCCGATTTCAGATTGACTCCAATGTCATATGAAATTGGTTTAGCTTCTGAAGATCGTTTACGAAGAATGGAAAAGAAATTAAACGAATCTGAAAAGATGGTTCAATTCTTCAAAGAAACTAGTGTAACGATTGCAGAAACAAATCCGATTTTGGAAGCAAAAGAATCTGCGCCGATTTCTCAAGGAGATAAAATGTTTAAGATTTTCTCTCGTCCGCAGATTGAATTAGAAGATATGTTGAAATTTGAAAAAGTTTCTGCTTACATCGAAGAGAATGATTTGGATGAAGAAATTGTTGAGCAAGCCGTAATTCAAGTTAAATATTCGGGTTATATCGAAAAAGAGAGAAATAATGCGGATAAACTAAATCGTTTGGAAGAAGTAAAAATTCCAGACAATTTTGATTATAACAAAATCAAATCAATGTCGATTGAAGCAAAACAGAAATTAAGCAAGATTCGTCCTGTAACTATTTCTCAAGCTTCGAGAATTAGCGGAGTATCACCAAGTGATATTTCCGTGCTTTTGATTTATATGGGAAGATAGATTTGTAGTAATCAGTGTTCAGTTTTAAAGTATTCAGTATAACTGCCAACTAAAAAACTGAACACTGATCACTAAACAAATGTTCCACGTGAAACGATTTTTGGGTTTTTATTTTCGAAATGCATTATAAATTAAAATCTAAATTCAGAAATTTAAATTGATTCTGTTCCACGTGAAACCTTTTGTTAAAATTGAAATGATTTTTACACTTTTCAAATATCAAAACTTGATAAAAGAAGAGTTTTGCAATCATGTTGAATTATCAAATTTTGCAAAGATCAAATAGAAATAAAAGAAGAATAAAAAAAAACAAAAATCCTAAAAGCGATAAAATTCGTTTTTAGGATTTGCTATAAATTAAACCCAATATCTATAAAATTAAAAAATGAACGTTTTAAACAAAAAACACTTTCTTACGGTAAAAGACCATTCTGTTTCAAAAGAAATTTTTGATTTGTATTACGATGAAGAATTAGATATGCTAATTACTTCTCCACAACCTGAACTTCAAAATTTGGGTAAATATTACGAAAGCGAAGATTATATTTCGCATACAGACAACAAACGTTCGTTATTTGAAAAAGCCTATCATTTCGTAAAAAATATTGCGCTTAAGAATAAATTGAATTTAATTAATAGCCAGCAACCGAAAAAAGGAAAACTTTTGGATATTGGAGCTGGAACTGGAGATTTCCTTTTAACAGCAAAAAATGACGGTTGGGAAACAATTGGAGTAGAACCGAGCGATCGTGCTAAAAATATTGCTAAAGAAAAAGGAATTTCATTTGTAGAAGAAATTAGCGCTTTAGAAAGTAATTCTTTGGATGTAATTACCATGTGGCACGTTTTAGAACACGTTCCAAATCTAGAACATCAGATCCAAGAATTAAAGCGTTTATTAAAACCAACTGGAACATTAATTGTTGCGGTTCCAAACTACAAATCATTCGATGCTGGTCATTATGAAACTTTTTGGGCTGCATACGATGTGCCAATCCATTTTTGGCATTTTTCGAAAAAATCAATCCAATTGCTTTTTGAAAGAGTAGACATGAAATTAGAAAAAATACTTCCAATGAAGTTCGATTCGTTTTATGTGAGCCTTTTATCTGAAAAATACAAAACAGGAAAAATGAATTACATCAAAGCATTTTTCATTGGTTTAAAATCAAATTGGAAAGCAAAAAGCTCAAAGGAATATTCATCGCATATTTACGTTTTAAAAAACAAATAAAAATCAAAAAATCATTTTAAAGTCGTTTTGCCTCTAAAAGGCAAGATGACTTTTTTAGCTAACCCAAACGAGACAAAAAATACCCAAAATATGGCAATAAAGTTGGTTTATAGCTATGTTTTTTACTATAAATAAAAACAATATCATAAAATTTACGCATTTTTTAAACTTTATGTTGATGCTATTGATTTTTTTATATTTTTGTCTTCAATACTTAAAAAAATAGAATTTAAAAAAATGAAAAAAGCATTAGTTATTATCGCACTTTCAGTTTTCGCAGTTTCTTGTAACAAAACAGCAGAGGTAAAGGAAGTAAAAACAGCTTACGTGGATACTTCGGTTTTGATGAAAGAATACACTGAGGCAAAAGATTTAGAGGCAAAGTACAAAGCTCAAGCGGAAGAAAAAGGTAGACAATTACAAGCTGAGATTTCACGTTTTAAACAAGACGCTGCTAATTTTCAAAGTCAAGCACAAGCAAACGGTCAAGCTTGGGCACAGCAAAGAGGTGCTGAATTGCAAAAAAGAGAGCAGCAATTAGGTTATGCACAACAAGCATTAGCTCAACAGTTACAACAAGAAAGTGGTGTTGAAATGGATTCTCTTGTTAGTGGAGTTAAAAAATTCATTAAAGATTACGGAAAGAAAAACGGTTACTCTTACATCTACGGAACAGGAGATGCTGCAACAATTTTGTATGCTGAAGAGAAATACGATATCACAAAAGAGATTATCAAAGCTTTAAATGATAAATACAAAGCAGAGCCAAAAGCAGATGCAAAACCAGCAGCTGAAACAAAAGAAGGCGAAGCAAAAAAATAAAAACTACCAAACTAACTAAATTACTGAAAACCTAAATCCACTACGATTTAGGTTTTTTCTTTTTATAAAATGCGGTAATTTTATTTCTTTAATACAAGCCCAATGCAGAACGTTTCAGAAGCGGCAGCTTACACTTTACAATTCATCAATCAGACTCAAAAATCTATTTTCCTTACGGGAAAAGCAGGTACGGGAAAAACTACGCTTTTACGCGAAATTATCGCGACAACTCATAAAAATACTGTGGTCGTTGCACCAACGGGAATCGCGGCTTTGAACGCTGGAGGTGTAACCATTCATTCCATGTTTCAGCTTCCGTTTTCTGCGTTTATTCCGTCGTACGAAGCGAGCGCACAATTTACGGAAACGGTAAAGTTTGAAAACAAAGAATCGCTTAGACGTCATTTCAAAATGAATAACGTCAAGCGAAATGTAATCAAAAACATGGAGCTTCTGGTGATTGATGAAGTGAGTATGATGCGTGCTGATTTATTGGACGCTGTCGATTTCATGATGCAAACCGTTCGAAGAAACACGCAGCCTTTTGGAGGAGTCCAGGTTTTGTTTATTGGAGACTTGTTGCAATTGCCACCGGTAATTCGTGATGAAGAGTGGCGAACGCTGAAAAACTATTACCGCGGAAAATTCTTTTTCCATTCCCATGTTCTTCAAACGTATCCGCCGATTTATATTGAGTTATCAAAAATCTACCGCCAGACCGATGATGCTTTTATTTCGGTTTTGAATAATCTGCGAAATAATCAGATCACTCCAGAGGACATAGCTATTCTAAATCAGTATGTTAAGCCTGATTTTGACTTCAAAGAGAACAAAGGATACATCACGCTGACGACGCATAATGCCAAAGCAGATTCTATCAACTCGCAGTCAATCAATGATTTAGATGGAAAAGAGTACATTTATACGCCATTTGTGGTGGGCGATTTTCCAGAAAAGATATTTCCTGTTGAAGAAGAATTGAAATTGAAAGTCGGCGCGCAAATCATGTTCGTCAAAAACGACTTGTCTTTTGAAAAAAGATATTTCAACGGAAAGATGGGCGTAATCAAATCGCTTTCTGATGAAGAAATCTTTGTTCACTTTCCAGAAGAGAACATGACGCTAGAAGTTGAAAAGTACGAATGGAAAAATATCCGTTACAAAGTCAACGAACAAACCAAAGATATCGAAGAAGAAGTTTTAGGGACTTTTGCGCATTATCCGATCAAGCTGGCGTGGGCGATTACGGTCCACAAAAGCCAAGGCTTAACTTTTGACAAAGCAGCGCTCGATGTATCGCAAGTTTTTCTGCCCGGACAAGCCTATGTAGCACTTTCGCGTTTACGTTCCTTAAATGGGCTTATTTTGCTTTCTCCGATGCAGATGAATGGCATTTCCAACGATCAAGATGTGATGGATTACGCTTTAAACAGAGCAACGGAAGAAACTTTGGAGAAGGCGCTTCACTTCGAAACAAAAAATTTTATTCACAACTATTTGATAAACAGTTTTAATTGGGGAGAATTGGCGCAAGAATGGCGAAATCATCGTTTTAGTTATAACGAAAATGCAGCTGGCTCCGAAAAAACGAAACATGCGGTTTGGGCTCACAAACGGATGGAAATTATGGAACAGCTTTTAGATCCTTCGCAGAAATTCATCGCGCAACTCAATAAAATTTTCATCAAAGAAACAGTCGATCTGTTTTTTGTGAAAGAGAGGGTAGATGCAGCCTATGATTATTTTTTCAAACAAATGGATAAGTTGGTCGATGATCTAATTTACAAAATGGCTGAAATTCAAAAATTTAAAAAAGTTAAAGAGTTCTATGAAGAGCTTAATTTTTTAGAAGATCTTCAGACTAAAGCGGTTTTGCGACTGATGAAAGCCAAGTTATTGATTGAAGTTGTTGTGGCCGGTGAAGAAATCAGTAAAGAAAAGCTTTCGTCGCCAAACATTAAAAATTACAAAACGAACAAAGCGGAAAGGATTAGGGAAGAGCTTAAAACGACAAATACAGACATTTTCAGGACAGAAGAACCCATTGTTCGATACAAATCAGCTAAAGCAGAAAAAAGTGAGCTTAAAACGGCTAAAAAAACGACAGTCGAAGAAACGTACGATTTGTGGATGGATAAAAATTCGGTTGAAGATATTGCAAGAATGCGTAAATTGAATGTTCAAACTATCGAAGGGCATTTGGTAAGACTTATTCAAGCGAAGAAAATTGAAATAACTGATGTTTTGCCTTATGATAAAATTCTGGCTTTGAGAGAAGCTTTTCAGTTTTATCAGGAAGAATCTTTGAGTCCTTTGAAAGAAAAATATGGAGATGAATTTACCTGGGACGAATTGAAAATGTTCAAAGCGAGCATAAATTGATTTTTTGGAACGTCCTACGTGAAACAGTGTTTTCTGCTTTTCAAAATTCTAATTACTAATGCATTAAATTATTTCTGACATGAAAATATTTAAATTATTGCTAACAATTTTGGTGTTTAATTCTTCGTTTTTGATTGCCCAAGATTTGAAACCAGAATATCAAAAGTTCATTTCGAAATTTATTTTTGAAGTAAAAAACAACGATAAAGAAGCAGTTGCAAAGCGAATAAAATTTCCGTTCAAACGTGAATATCCAATTCCGTCGGTGAAAGACAAGGCAGATTTTATAAAAAGATATAATCAGATTTTTGATAAAGTTTTGATTGAAAAAATTGTAAAATCAAATCCAGCAAAAGATTGGTCTGAAATGGGTTGGCGAGGAATTATGCTCAATCAAGGTGATTTGTGGATCGATACTGATGGAAGAATCATCAGTATAAATTATCAGTCTGAGGAAGAATTGAAATTGAAAAATTCGCTGATTGCATCACAGAAAAAAAGTGTAAACAGTTCGCTTTCAAATTTTAAAGAACCCGTTGCTATTCTCGAAACCTCAAAATTCAGAATTCGAATTGATGATTTGGGAAATGATAACTATCGATATGCTTCATGGTCTCTGAACCAGAAGATGACTGACAAACCAGATTTAGTAATTGAAAAAGGAACTTTTCATGCTGATGGAACTGGTGGAAATCATCATTACGAATTTAAAAAAGGTAATTTCAGATATGAATGTCATTTCGTTGTTTTGGGTGAAAAAGGTTCAGCTCCTGCGATGTTGATTGTTTATCAGTCAGAAAAAGAAATTTTATCTCAGGATGCGAAAATTGTTTCACGATAAACATTTAAAAAAGGCCTAATTCATTTTGAAATAGGCCTTTTTATTTATATGGCTGACATTGCTTTTTCTAGCTCTTTTTCCTGTGTAATCTGATTAAGTTTCAGTTTCTGAATATTGACTTCATTTTCTTTGGTTTTAATTCTCTGTTTTTGAATTTCTTCTTCAGAAATCGAAGTTGTCGTTATTTTGTTTTCAATTTTCTGATTAGCAAGTTGGAGCTTTTCAATTTTCTCTTTTGTAGCTTTCAAATTGCTATCAGACTTAGAAAGATTCTTCTTTTTAGTTTCCAAATCTTTTTGTTCTTTTTTCAGCTGATAGATTCTGTCTTCCAACATTTTATAATTGTCCTTCAAATTTTTTTGCATTTGAAGTTCAGTTTGTTGTCGCTCCAATTCTTGAAATGTGTTTGTAGTTTGCTGGGCAAAAAAAGATTGGGAACTTAGTAATAGTAAGAACACTAGTGTTGTAAAAAGTTTATCCATAATGTTTTAAATTTTTGAGGCTAATTTATTTGAAGGAATGATCAAAGATTGCCATTGAAATTTTTTAAAATAACAGAATAGGACAAAAAAAATTATTTGCTGAAAGAAGTTGATTCATATTAAAAAGTTTTATGTGGAACATTTTTATTTACAATATTTTAGATCTTGAAACTAATATTTTTCCAAGTAGAAATTGCCCAATCTAAATCACTTTCTTCGTCAAAATAAAATGCTGTTTGTATTACTTCTTGATCTACTATAGAAAAACTCATAATCAAATTGTAGATTTTGTCATCATTGTTTTCTTCAATTAAATACCCAATTCTAAATACTTCAGAATCAGAAAATTCAAACTGTTGTAATGTTTTAGATTTTGATTGATCTCTATTTTCAACGTTTTTTTTATATTTTTCAAAAAGCATTTCTCTATTTAAATCAGAATTCCAAATTGAAATTCTAATAGACTTATCCCCAGTTGTATAATATAAAGTTCCATCTTCTTCTATAGTTCTTTCGAAAAGATTATTAATCTTAAATGACCATTCTTTTGTCAAACGGTTAGTTATCATATAATCATCTTCCAAATCAAAATCGGTGACTTTGTACCAATCGGAATTGTCTTCGGTTCTTTCGTAGACAGAACCAACTCCTTTCAATAAAATATTTTCTAGCGAAGGATCAATTTTTAGAATTGTGGACGGATTATATATTCCAATATTATTTGGATCTTCAGTATATTCCTCAGATTCAAAACCTGTAAAAATTCTCCAGCCACTATCTTCAGGACGAGTTCTTTTTTCTCTATATAGAAAACAAGGTTTAATGTTTTGATCCACAATCATTTTGGAAACCATAAGCCCCCCAATCGATGAAAATTTTTCGAAATTATTTTCGCTAGACTTTTTAATGTAATTCATTGTTTGTTATAAATTGCAAAACTAGATGCTAATAATTTATTTACGAGGAAGTTTAAGCTTTAAAAATAACAGAATAGGACAAAAAAAATCCCGTTCGATAAGAACAGGATTTTTTGATTTTATAGATTTTCGACCAGAATCCAAGCATCAGGATTTTCGCCTTTTTGTATTTCTTTTTGAGCTTTTTCTGCTTCTTGCATTGTAGCGTAACTTCCGTATAAAACAGGGAATAAGCCATGTTTGTTTTCTTTTAACATTCTGGCTTTGAAACCATCTTTGATAAGTTGATCATAAGCTTTTCTTGCATTTTGTTCACTTCTAAAAGCACCCGCCATAATGTGATACGGCATTGTTACTTCGGCAGTTTCTACTTTAGCAGAATCGACAGAAAGTGTTACAGCTGGAAGTGGACTTTTGATAAAGAAAGTAGCTTCTTGGATTTTGTTTTGTACTTTTTTCTGAACGGCCTGTTCTACAACAAGTGTTTGATTATCAATTTGATTTTGGTATAAAGGATAGCCAATACTTCCTGTAATTCCAAGACCTAAGACTAAAATTGCGGCATATCTCAAGAATGGATTTGAAGATTTTGTTTCTTCTTCATTTTCATATAACAAAACAGCATCTTTTTCTTTTGCTGCGATTTTTTCGATTTTTTTCTCGAAAGCTTCTTTTTTCACAATCGGCGAAACAAAAGGACTTAATCCAAAAGAAGTTGATAGATAATTTGTCTGATCGTTTGGCTTGAAAATAATATTGCTTTCAGAGTTTAAACGCAATTCTCCAATGTTCTTTAAAAGAATTACACCTTCCTCTTCCAATGTTTTTTTCCAGTTCAAAACCTCAAAAGCAATTGCACTTACAGCAAAACCGTAAGATGTTTTTTCAGCCTGTGCAATATGATTTGCCAACAATCCGTCGTTATTTTTGATACGGCTGTTGAAAGAGATGGTTTTTTTTGGAGGAAAAAACGAATTAGTGCTTTCATTCAACTGTGCTGAATGAGTTTCGGTTAAAAATGCACCAAATCCTGGAACCGTTACACATTGATAACGGTACAATAACTGTGAGATATATTCTTCGATTTTCATGATAACAAAGTTAGGCAACGGCTATAGTTATCAAAATTTTATTCACAATTTTTATTAACAATTCAGAATTATTTTTAGACAATTAGTTTTCAGTTAATTACAATTCAATTTTATTGAGGTCTTTGATGAAGTACAATTTTATTCTTTAATTTTATTAAGAATTTACTTTGTTTTATTGATATTTGCGCTTCGAAAAAGGAAAATTATTTTTTCTATTTTACATAATGTTAAAAAGATATGAACGATCAGGATTTGTTTAGTTTACTTGCCTTGCTAAAAGTTGATGGAGTGGGAGATATTTTGGGTAAAAAATTACTCAGTTCTTTTGGATCTGCAACGGAGATTTTTAAAGCTAAAAATACACAATTAGCAGCTGTTGACGGGATTGGATCTATTTTATTAAAAAATCTGAAAGACAAAACCATTTTTGAAAAGGCTGATAAAGAGCTTTCTTTTATAAAAAATAACAATATCCAAGTTTCTTTTTTTCAGGATGAAAGTTATCCTGAACGGCTCAAACATTGTTTCGATGCGCCAATTTTGATTTTTACTGCTGGAAATCTTGATTTCAAAAAAAAGAAAATGATTAGCATTGTTGGTACGCGCCAGATTACTTCTTACGGAACTGATTTCTGTAGAAAACTGATTGAAGATCTTGCTCCACTAGATCCCGTAATCGTCAGCGGATTTGCGTATGGAGTTGATATCGTTGCGCATCAAGCTGCAATGGATCATAACTTGCAGACTGTAGGTGTTTTGGCTCATGGATTAAATCAGATTTATCCGCGTACTCACAAAAAGCACATGGCAAAAATGGAAGAAAACGGCGGATTTATAACGGAGTTTTGGAGCGATTCGAATCCTGATAAAGAGAAGTTTGTGCGTCGAAATAGAATTGTTGCCGGAATGACTGAAGCTACTATTGTGATTGAATCTGCTGATAAAGGAGGTTCGTTGATCACAGCAAATATGGCTAACGAATATAATCGTGATGTTTTTGCAGTGCCCGGAAGAGTGTCAGATAAGTATAGTCAGGGTTGTAATAATTTGATTAAAACGCAGAAGGCAAATTTGTTGACAAGTGCTGCTGATCTGGTTTATATGTTGAATTGGGATATTAAAGAAAAACCAAAGAATGTTCAGAAGCAGCTTTTCGTGGAACTTGATTCTGACGAACAAAAGATCTACGATTTTCTGCAAAAGAATGGAAAAGAATTACTCGATATCATTGCAATTGAATGTGAAATTCCTATTTTCAAACTTTCTGCTTTTTTGATAAATATGGAATTGAAAGGTATAATTAGGCCACTTCCAGGAAAACTTTTTGAGTCAATTTAACGCAGAAAATCTTATATTATTTTCTTGTGAAATGCTTATACAATCGGTACAAAATATAAATAAGCAAGAGCCCGAAAACTATGTTTAGGATTTGAAATAGGTATGGTGGAATATTATAATCTTCAATATACTTGTCCATCTTTTTATGTTTAAAAGATTAATATACTTGAAGTTACAAAAAAGAATTGTAAAAGAAAAACGCTGACCAATTTTACAAATGATCAGCGTTTTTAAATATCGGTTTTAAAATTATTTTTGAAATCCTAACACTTCTCTAACTTTTGCTAAAACACCATCAGCAATAATAGAAGCTTTTACCGCGCCTTTTTTCAACAAAGCGTCAACTTCTTCAAGGTTGTTGATGTAGTAGTTATATTTTTCTCTTTCTGTTTTAAATTTTTCTATAATCAATTCAAACAAAGCTTGTTTAGCGTGACCGTAACCATAATTTCCGCCTAAATAATTAGCTCTCATTTGTGCAATTTGCTCTTCGTTTGCCAACAAAGAATAAATAGCAAAAGCATTGCAAGTATCTGGATTTTTAGGAGCTTCAAGGGGAGTACTGTCTGTTTCAATACTCATTACTTGTTTGCGTAAGGTCTTGTCATCCAAGAATATATTGATGATATTATTAGCAGATTTACTCATTTTTCCTCCGTTTGTTCCAGGAATCAACATAATGTTTTCCTGAATTTTAGCTTCAGGAAGAACAAAAGTTTCTCCCATTTGGTGATTGAAACGTGCCGCAACATCGCGAGTGATTTCTAAATGCTGTAACTGATCTTTTCCAACAGGAACAAATTCAGCATCGTACAATAAAATGTCTGCAGCCATTAACATCGGATAAGTAAAAAGTCCAGCGTTAACATCGTCTAAGCGATCAGCTTTATCTTTGAAAGAATGTGCCAAAGTCAATCTTTGAAATGGAAAAAAACAGCTTAAATACCAAGTCAATTCAGTAGTTTGAACCACATCAGACTGTCTGTAAAAGGTCACTTTTTCAGGATTTAAACCGCAAGCAAGCCAAGCTGCAGCAGTACTATAAGTGTTTTCTCTTAAAGTTTTTCCGTCTTTAATCTGAGTAATTGAATGCAAATCGGCAATAAACAAATAAGATTCATTTGTTGGATCGTTTGATAATTCGATTGCCGGAATAATTGCGCCTAATAAATTTCCTAAATGTGGTGTTCCTGTACTTTGAACACCAGTAAGTATTTTTGCCATTCTCTTTTTTTCTGAAATGCAAATGTCGTAATGTTTTTTTTAACTACAAAGTTTGTAGTTTTTTAACGCAAAGAGCACAAAGGGNNCCCTTTGTGCTCTTTGCGTTAGAAAAACCTTGCACTTAGAAAAAAAATCTTGATTAAAATTTATTTCTGTTTTCTTACTTTTGAAACTATGAAAATATTTAAAATTGCTTTTTGGATTCTTTGGCGCGTTTGGTTTTACGTCTTAATGGCGATTCCGATAATTATTATGCTGCCATTTTTATTGATTTCTATTCTTTCAGAAAAAGGTTATCCCTATTTTTTTAAAATGGCTCGCATTTGGGCTAAATTTATCCTTTTCGGAATGGGCTTTTATTATAGCGTAAAACGCGAACAGAAGCTCATTAAAGGCAAAAGTTATATGATCGTGGCCAATCATACCTCAATGACCGATATTATGCTTATGCTGGCTTTAATTAAAAACCCTTTTGTATTTGTTGGAAAGAAGGAGCTAGTGAAGATTCCGCTATTTGGATTTTTTTATAAGAGAACTTGTATTTTGGTTGACAGAAGTTCATCAAAAAGCAAAAATGAAGTTTTTAAACGAGCCCAAAGTCGTTTAAATCAAGGTTTAAGTATTTGCATTTTTCCTGAAGGCGGAGTTCCAGATGACGAAAGTATTTTGCTGGACGAATTTAAAGATGGCGCTTTTAGATTAGCAATAGATCATCAGATTCCCATTGTTCCGATTATTTTTCCTGATAACAAAGAACGTTTTTCATACACATTCATGAGTGGAAGTCCTGGGAAAATGCGCGCTAGAATTTTGCCTTTTATAGAAACGAAAGGCTTGACGATTGACCATAGAAAAGAGCTAAGAGATCAAGTTAGAGATATAATTTACAAAGGTTTAATTGACTTTCAAAATTAAACAGTAAAACATTATGTAAAATACAAAAGCCGGTAGATTTAATCAATCTACCGGCTTTTCTTTGAATTAAAAACCCCCTATTTTTATTCAAAATATTATCTGTGAATTATCTTTTCTGAAATAAAACGCAATACTTTTTTAAATCTTAATTTGGTTTTTCTTCGGTTTTTATTGTACAACAATTCTATTTTTTCTTTCATGGTTAAAAATATTAATGGTTGATAATAAAGAGTTTAGGTAATAACTCAAGTTAACGTCATAATATTATGGATGAAGAAAAGTAAAAAAGGTTGCGTCAAAAAATGAAAAAAATGAAAAATTTGATAAAAAACCCGCTAGATAAATGATCTAGCGGATTTCTAATGTTTAAATAACCAACCAATGTAAATTCTAAAAAAAACCTGCAAATTGATATTGGCATGTATCAATTATAAAACCGCTTTTTTTAATAGATGAACCTTTTTAGAAAAGGTTGCGTCATAATTTCATTTTTATTTTTAGAGCCAAAAAAAGCCGAGGATTACAAAAATCAATCGGCTTTTTAATAGTCTTTTTTTGACTTATTTCTTAAGCATTCGCTAATTCTTTCATGTGTTCTTTAATTTTAATTTCCAGTTCTTCAGCTAGTTCTGGATTATCTTTAATTAAAGCTTTAACAGCATCACGTCCTTGACCTAATTTTGTATCGCCATAGCTAAACCAAGATCCTGCCTTTTTAACGATGTCAAATTCAACAGCTAAATCTAAAATTTCACCCGTTTTAGAAACTCCTTCTCCGTACATAATGTCGAATTCTGCAGTTTTAAATGGCGGTGCAACTTTGTTTTTAACGATTTTTACTTTAGTTCTGTTTCCGATTACGTTCTCACCGTCTTTAATTTGAGCAGAACGACGAATATCTAAACGTACAGAAGCGTAAAATTTAAGTGCATTACCCCCAGTTGTAGTTTCTGGATTTCCGAACATAACACCAATTTTTTCACGAAGCTGGTTGATAAAGAAAACCGTACAATTTGTCTTGCTGATAGTTCCAGTAAGTTTTCTCAACGCTTGAGACATTAAACGCGCGTGAAGACCCATTTTAGAATCTCCCATTTCACCTTCGATTTCACTTTTTGGAGTTAAAGCAGCAACAGAGTCAATTACAACGATGTCTATAGCTCCAGAACGAATTAAGTTTTCGGCAATTTCTAAAGCTTGTTCTCCGTTGTCTGGTTGAGAGATAATTAAGTTTTCAATATCAACATTTAATTTCTCAGCATAGTTTCTATCAAATGCATGCTCCGCATCTATAAAAGCGGCGATACCACCAGCTTTTTGCGCTTCAGCAATAGCGTGAAGTGTTAAGGTAGTTTTTCCAGAAGATTCTGGACCATATATTTCAATAATTCTTCCTTTTGGATATCCATTTACCCCAAGAGCTAAGTCAACACCTAGTGAGCCAGAAGAAATCGTTTCTACTTCTACAATGGCTCTATCGCCCATTTTCATTACGGTTCCTTTTCCGTAGGTTTTGTCAAGTTTATCAAGCGTTAGTTGTAGCGCTTTTAATTTGGCTTCTTTGTCTGAACTCATTTTTTTCTAAATATCTAAATTATTATTTTGTCTTTCTGGATAAAAATAAGAAAATTCTTCCATATTTTAATAGTATATATTTTCAATTTGTAAAATTACTTCTTTTTCTGAAGTTTGATTGTTCCAAATTGTCACAAATTTGATCTATAAAAATAATGCCTTTAATTCTGTTGCATCAGAAGGTTTTATTTTACCAGCAAGCAGTAAACTCAATTGTTTACGACGTAGCGCAGCATCAAATCGCTGGATTTCTAGTTCTGTTTCTGGAATAATTGCCGGAACTTCAACTGGTCTCCCCGTGTCATCAACAGCAACGAAAGTATAAATCGCTTCATTAGCTTTTGTTCTGTTTCCAGATTCGCGGTCTTCTACCCAAACGTCAATAAAAACTTCCATCGAACTTTTGAAAGATCTTGAAACTTTTGCTTCTACGGTTACAACGCTTCCAAGCGAAATTGCTCTGTTAAAAGCAACGTGATTTACAGAAGCCGTCACTACAATTCGGCGCGAATGTCTACGGGCTGCAATACTTGCCGCGCGATCCATTCTGGCTAATAACTCACCGCCAAAAAGATTGTTTAAAGGATTTGTTTCGCTCGGTAAAACTAAATCAGTTAAAATAGTTAAGGATTCTGAAGGATGTTTTGGATTCATTTTTTTTATCTAAAAATTTAAATTTTGTATTGGTTAATTTAACCAATAAACAGCCATTACGGCTGGTATGAAATATATAACAATGGTTCTCGCACCATCATAATCTTTTGCAAGTCTTTGCCCGAAAAGCATCATTAACAAACAGATACAAGAAAATATTGCTCCGTAAAAACCAAATTCTCTCCCGTTATTTGTTAAAAGCTGAATGCCTCCGACAACACATAAAATTCCTGAAATTAATTCTAAAATCAACAAATGTAAGAGAGCAAGTGGAACTTGATTTTTTAAAGGCGTTTTTGCAAAATGTTCTTTTAGCCAAGCTACATTATCTTTCCAATAAAAAATTTTTTCGTAACCTGATTGTAAGAAGGTTAAAGCTAAAAAAGCCAAAAGCAAAATGGAGGCAACATTGTTCATTTGAAATTTATTTTTTATGAATTAAACGAGTTAATTTGATGGATAAATCGGTTAAAATTATTTTTGCATTTCCGTTTCTTTCAATGTGATACATAGCATCTGAAAGTTCTTTGAAAATTTCATGAATGTTATTTCCATTTACAAACGGAGCAAAATTTTCCAGTTTGAATTTATCCACTTTTGGTTCAATGTAAACTAAACTTGGGGCTTGATAATTTAGCATCAAAGCTTGACGGAACATTTCGATGCAATACTGAATAAATTTTTTCTGGCTTTCGCGTCCCAGCGCAGCAATTTGCTCACTCCAGGAAATTAAATCTTGAATAGCAGCGGCGTTTCCTTTTGCTCTAAAAGCGGCGCGAACCCAATTGACAAACCATTGCTCAAAAGGAAATTCATCATCGTCTTCTTTTAACAAATGCAAGGCTTTATTAAAATTTCCTTGCGCTTGATGCGCTATCTTTTTAGCTAAATTCAAATCGATATTTTCTTTGGCAACTAATGTTTCTGCGATTACTTTTTCTGGAAGTCCGTTAAAGTGAATTACCTGACATCGTGAACGTATGGTTTGAATAATATCTTCTTCATTTTCAGAAATCAAAATAAACATAGTTTTTTCTGAAGGTTCTTCTAAAAGTTTCAAAAGTTTATTGGATGCAGCGATATTCATTTTATCGGCCATCCATATAATCATAATTTTGTAACCACCTTCGTAAGATTTCAGCGCAAGCGATTTTAAGACTTCCTGCGCATCTTCAACACGAATTTCTCCTTGCTTGTTTTGCACACCGAGAATTTTGTACCAATCGAATAATCCTCCGTAAGGCATTTCCTGAATAAAACTCCGCCAGTCCTGAATAAAATCTAGACTTTTCGGTTTTGTTTTTACATCTTCGGTTGTAACGGTTGGATAAATAAAATGCAGATCGGGATGTGAGATATTATCAAACTTTAGATTGCAAGAATCATTTCCGTTTGAATTTTCGTCGCCAGTATTGCTACATAAAATATATTGGGCATAGGCAATGGCGGTAATTAATGTGCCGCTTCCTTCCGGACCAACGAATAATTGTGCGTGAGGAATTCTACCAGAAGCAGCACTTTTTATCAAGTGGCTTTTGATGTAATCTTGACCTAAAATTTGAGAAAATTGCATGGAACAAAGATAGAAGAAAATGATATAGTCAAAAATTTTCCAGATAAGATTATTTCGCAGGTATATTTTTGAAATTTAGAAACTGATTTCTGAAAATTTTTAAGATGATTTTCGACAGAATTTTGTTAATAAATATCGTCAAGTGAGTAAATATCAAGATGTTTTTGTTAATATTTTTTTTCAAAAATCGACAAACGTAAGTTTTTTTTTATTATTTACAGTTAGAAATTTTCTTTTTTTATGGCGAATATCCTACGTTTAAGACGTTAACATTTTTAACAAAAAGCACGTTAAAACGCACATTTTCTCGACATAACGCTGGTTTTTAAGGTTTTTTTAAGAAAATATTTTGAAAAAAAAATCCATTAGAGTTGTTAATTAAGTTAATTTCTATATTTTTGTTTTTATCAACAACCAATTATAAAATAAGAATCTATGAAAGGGAAAATTATTCTATTTAGTGCTTTTTTTATCTTAACTACAGCGGCTGTTTCAGCACAAGCTAAAAACGCACCAAGAAGTATTATTAGTACAACTGCGCTTATCCGAAAATACCATGATCAAAAAGAATTGAGTGGTATGCAAAAAGGAGAACTTTTGGAATTATACATTGAGCGTATTAAAGTTTTGGTAAAAACTCTCCCTTACATCGCTTTGGTTACTAAACCGGGTGTTACTATGGCAGACTTAGGTATTCCAGACGATAGTGAACACAAAAAAGTTTTAGATGCTCAAGCAATCGGTACAACGACATTCTTAGATACGACAGTAGAGTTTCAGAGAAAGATGATGCCTTATTCTGATAAAGGAAATCTAATCGCTGCAATTTTGTTCTACGAAAGTACATTGAAATCATTACACGAGTTCAACGACTTGAACGAAATGTAATAAAGCCAAATTTTTTAAAATCTTTTTTAAAGGGTTCGCGCAAGCAGATAAGGTTTGCGTAGTTTTTTAAAAAACAAAATAAAAAAATAACTCATTCTCGAAGGTTCTGAAAATTTCGGAAAATTCGAGAGGAGTTTTTTCGTTTACGCATACCCAAATTTATTATTAACCGTAATACCCCCTTATCATGAAAAAAATTACTCAATTAATCTGCGTTCTTTTGACAGTTACGAGTATGAGTGCTCAACAAGAGAAAGGAATTATGGGCTACACCAATTGGTTAAACAACTGGACTGAGTTTAAGCCTAACAAAGTTGACTATGGAGAAGCAAACCAAATTTTGGCAGGAAACATTTCTGTTAATACTAAATTGCTTAAAAGAAATATTTACGTTTTACAAGGAAACGTTTATGTTACAAACAATGCTGTTTTAACTATCGAACCTGGAACAGTAATTATTGGTGACTTCGAAACTAAAGGAGCGTTGGTAGTTACTAAAGGTGCACAATTAATCGCTGACGGTTTAGAAACAGATCCAATTGTATTTACTTCAAACCGAAGCATGAAAAAAGCTGGAGATTGGGGTGGAATCGTAATCCTTGGAGATGCACCTATTAATAAATTTGGAAATGTAGGTTCTTATAACCTAGATCTTGATCCAACTATGACTACTTACGGTGGAGACAACGTAGCTTCAAACTCTGGAATCTTAAGATTCGTGAGAATCGAGTTTGCTGGTAAAAAAGTAAAAGGATCAGATACTTTCAATGGTTTAACTCTTGCAGGTGTTGGAAACAAAACAGTTTTGGAAAACATTATGGTTAGCTACGCTGGAGGAGATTCTTTCGGAATGTTAGGTGGTGACATAAATGCTACAAAATTCGTTTCTTATAAATCAGTTAACGACGACTTTAAATTTAATCAAGGAGTTCAATGTCGTTTCTTTAACTCTTTAGCAGTTAGATCTTCTTATTTCTCAAGTACTAAAGACGGATCTCGTTGTATGGAGGTTAGATCTTTTGACAAGAAAAGTGAAACAGATTTCACTAAAAAACAAACTTTAGTTGTTGCAAGTAATATTACAATGGTTAATGACAGCGAAAACATTAATGCTGACATTCAAGCAGGTTTAGTAAAAGAGGCTGTGTATGTAGCTGAAAATGCTTCTCTTGAAATGAAAAGAAGTGTGATCTCTGGATTCAACCCTGCAGTATTATTAGACAGCAAAACTGAAATCAATGATGCCAACCTTAAAAAAATCAAATTTGAGGAAATGTATTTCAACTTATGTAAAGGAAACATCTTTACTGAATACAATTCTAACAACGAAGATTTAGAAAGCTGGTATGGAAACAGTGTTTTCTTTAACGTTTACTCACAAAGTGATAACAAAGAAACATTCATTGATATCTTCAATCCAAAAAAACCAGATTTTAGATTACAATTAGGAAAAATCACGGCTTCAAGCGGTAATAGATAAATAGTTTCGATTTTTATTTCCCACGGCGTAAATTTTATTAATAAAGTCCCCAGACACAATTTATGTATCGTCTATAAAGGACCCCAAATAAAGATCAAGACATAATGGTATCTACGAAAAAATATTTTTTATATATAATATTTTTGGTTTCGCCTGTATCGTTAACTCTATATGCACAGGACACAGCAGAAAATCCTACTAAGGCTGCTGTTTCTGAGTGTGGTTTAACTTTGGCTAATATTAACCAAAATGATAATAGTGCTGTTGTTGAAAACAATGGCAAGACAAGTAATTTAAATCAGTTTATAGTAGGGATGTCCAACCCCAAGGACAGCCTTACTATAGCAGCTGAGTCAAATGCTGTATCTAACTGTGAAGAGAATTCATCATTTGCTGCAACTTCAATTCTTGCAAAAGACATAATTGAAAATTACAAATATGATTTTTCTGAAACTTTCATAGATATCTTGTTTTTTGAGCGTATAGATCTAGCAAGAAAACGCACTATATGATTCAAAAAATTACTTTATCTTTTACCAAATTATTACTTTTATTTAGCATTTTATTCTTTGCTAAATCGAGTACCTATGCCCAAACGATAGTTCCTCAAACATTTGATGGCCTAGAAAAACTTTGTGCTGGTAACTCGTTCAATGAATTCTATGCGACCTTTAGTTATATAGATTTTCCCGCAGGTACGACGTTCGTAGTTGAGCTTTCAGATGCTGCGGGAAATTTTACTTCTCCTGTTGCTACAACGTTACTTCAAACAATAGACGTTTCTGCAACCCAACAAACAATTAAATATGCGGTTCCAACAGATTTAGTTGGTTCAGATATTTATAGTCTAAGAGTTAAGAGTTCTACTGGAGTTTCTAGTACGAGATTTAAAAACTCTTTAGGAAACACTTCTTTCCCTGCATATTTTAAACAATTTGAAGGCTCATTTTTTATTAATAACAAAAGTGATGTTGCTATGCTTTGTTCTGGTGGCAGTTTAACGCTTAGTATTAGTACTGAAGATCCTTCGCCAGCATCTATCGCAAGTATTAAATACAAATGGTACAAAGATGATGTTCTAATTGCGGGACAAAGCTCTAAAGAGTTAGTAGTAAATAGTACAGGAAAGTATTATGCAGAAATCGATTATGGCCAATGTTCTGATGTGAACTTTAGTTCTAATCGTGTTAACGTTACTTCGTCAAGCAGTGGGTCGGCGGTCACAATAGACTCAAGTTTAGGAAACCCATTTTGCGCAAGCGGAACGGGAACGGTTTTAACTGCAACTTCAGGAAATAGTTATGTTTGGAAAAAAGATGGTGTAATAATTACTGGCGCTACAACTCGTACTTATTCTACTAATGAATCTGGAGTTTATTCTGTAGAAGTAGATTTTGGAGGATGTAAAGCTATAGGAAGTATTGATCTTCAAAGCAACAGTTTTGAGGCTACAATAGATGCTCAAGATGGATATAAATTGAGCGAAGGCGAGACTATTACTGTTACTGTTACAACAGATGCTACCGGTGCTACTTATGAGTGGTATTTGAATAATAATTTGATTTCTGGACAAACAGCAAATTCTTATGTTATTTCTGTAAAAGGGAATTATAAAGTAATAATTTCTCAAGCATCTGGCTGTATAGCTAGTAAAGAGTTTTCATTTAGAATTAATGGTGATTCTACTCCTTCAGGAGTTATTCCAAACATTATTAAATTAAGCGGGATGAATCCATATTGGAATATTCCTGACGAATATAAAAATGCAACTACAAAAGTAATTATCATTAGTTCAAACGGTGACAAGGTCTTAGATGTAGTAAATTATCAAGGCGATTGGCCTCAAAACAATATAGATTTTAAAAATGTAAATCCAGTTTATTACTATGTCATTCAATCGGATACAGGTGAAAAAAAAGGATCAATAACTGTGATAAAATAATATGAAGAAACTTTTACTATTCATCACTTTATTTTACGGTTTTTCAAGTTTACTCTATTCTCAAAATGCAGCTGAGGATGGAGTTGTTTCGTTTTCATTACCAATAAGAAATTCGTTAAAGTTTAATAGATATTTAATTAACCCAACTTTTAGTTTTGTTAGAGAATCAAACCCTTATGTTAGTTTTTATAATAAAAGACAATGGGTTCAGTTTGAAAATGCTCCACAAACTTATTTAGCAAACTATTCTGGTCGTTTCAGAGAGAATGAAGCTTTTGCAGTTGGCCTATTTCAACAAAATTATGGATTAATGACTGTTTTTGGTGGAGTTGCCAATTTCGCTCATAACATCGTTATCCAAGATGACAGTAATTTAACTTTCGGTTTAAACTTTGGCGTTTATCAAAGTGGTTTGAATAAAGGGAAAATTATCTCTGAGGATTCAGATATCTTAACAGGAGATTATCCTTCAAGTACATTACTAACAGTTAATCCAGGTATTAACTACGGTACAGATTTCCTTGATTTCGGATTATCGATTAACAACTTAGTACTTTATAATTTCGGATCAGGAATGGTAAAAGATGATCCAGAAAGAGCAATTCAATTGCATGCAATGTACACTGGATATATTGATAGCTACGGTTTTTTTGACAGAAGTAAATTTTCTGGAATCGTTAGAACAGAGATTAAAAAAGGGAATACAGTTATTTCAGGACTTGGAATGCTAGCACTTCAGCAAGGAGTTTGGGCGCAAGTTGGTTATAACACTTTATATGGAGTTTCAGCGGGACTTGGGGTTAATCTTTCTCCAAGCATTGCTATTGAATATAATTACGAAAGAGGAATGGGCAATTTCTCTAATCTAGGCGGTTCTCATGAATTTGCTATTGCCTACAAATTCAAAAATAGAAATTATTATTACGGAGATGACGATGAAGGTTCGATAATCGATCCAGCTAAGCCAAAATCAGTTCCAGCCAAACCAAAATCTGAGGCAACTCAGGTTAACAGAGCTGAAATCGCTGAAAAGAACAGATTGGCTGCAGAAGCAAAAGCACAAGCCGATGCTGAAGCAAAACAAGCAAGACTAGTAGCCGCTGAAAAAGTTAAGGCAGATGCCGAAGCAAAAGCGAAAGCTAAACTGGAAGCAGATAACAAAGCGAAGGCAGACGCTGAAGCAAAAGCGAAAGCCAAATTAGAAGCAGATAATAAAGCGAAGGCAGATGCTGAAGCTATAAAAATAAAACTTGCTGCAGATGCAAAAGCAAAAGCCGATGCAGCAGCTGCCGCTAGAGCACAGACTGCAGCAGCAAATAAAGCGGTAGCAGAAACTAAAAAAACACAAGCGCAATTGGCTGCTGATAAAGCAAGAGCTGATGCAGAAGAGCGCAGACTAAAATTAGCTGCAGATAATAAAGCTAGAGTAGATGCTGCGGCAGCTGCGAGAGCACAAGCGGCAGCAAATAAATCTGAAGCAGCAGCACAAAAAACACAAGAAGAGTTAGCAGCAGACAAAGCTCAAGCTGATGCTGAAGCAATGAAACTGAAATTAGCTGCTGACGCTAAAGCTAAGGCAGACGCAGAAGCATTACAAGCTAAACTAGCTTCAGCAGATAAGGCAAAAGCTGATGCAGAGGCTGCAAAAGCTAAAGCGGCAGCAGTGAGTGCAGCAGCACCAACACAACAAAAAACAGCTGCACAGTTAGCTGTAGAAAAAGCAAGAGCAAATTCTGAAGCAGCAGCAAAAATGAGATTAGCTGCAGCAGAGAAAGCAAAAGCCGATGCAGAAGCTGCAAGACAAGCAAGATTGGCAGCAGCAGAAAAAGCTAAAGCAGATGCAGAAGAACGAAGATTAAAATTAATAGCTGATAATAAAGCGAAAGTAGAAGCTGCAGAAGAAAAACGTAAAGCAGATGCAAAAGCAAAAGCCGAGGCTGCCGATATGCAGTCAATTTTAGCTGCAGATGCAAAAGCGAAAGCAGATTCAGATGCTTTACAAGCAAGATTAGCTGCTGAAGCAAAAGCAAAAGCCGCTGCAGAAGCTAAGACAAAAACATCTATTGATGCTGCAAACAGAGCTAAACTGACAGCAGATCAAAAAGCAAAAGTTGCAGAAGAAGCTGCGCTTAAAGAAAAATTAGCTGCCGATGCAAAAGCAAAAGCAGATGCAGAAGCGAGACAAGCACTTATAGCTGCTGAAGCAAAAGCGAAAGCTGACGCAGAAGCATTAAAAATAAAACAAGCTGAAGAAGCGAAAGCAAAAGCGGATGAAGAAGTTCGTCAGGCACAGTTAGCTGCTGAAGCAAAAGCGAAGGCTGATGCAGAGGCATTACAAGCGAAATTAGTTGCTGAAGCAAAAGCAAAAACAGACGCAGAAGCTGCGGCGAAAGCAAAACTAGATGCCGATGCAAAAGCAAAAGCAGATGCTGAAGCAGAAAAAGCAAGATTAGCATCAGAAGCAAAAGCAAAAGCGGATGCTGAAGCAGAACAAGCAAGATTGGCTGCAGATGCAAAAGCAAAAGCAGATATGGAAGCTTTACAAGCTAAATTAATTGCTGATGCCAGAGTAAAAGCCGATGCAGAAGCTACTGCTAAAGCAAAAGCGGAAGCAGAAGCTAAAAAATTACAAGAAGCAGAAGAAGCTCGCCAAGCGAAACTTGCAGCAGATGCTAAAGCGAAAGCTGATGCAGAAGCAGAAAAGGCAAGATTAGCATCAGAAGCAAAAGCAAAAGCCGATGCTGAGGCATTAAAAGTTAAGCAAGCTGCTGAAGAAAAAGCTAGAGTTGCAGAAGAAGCTCGTCAAGCAAAACTTGCGGCAGAAGCAAAAGCGAAAGCTGATGCAGAAGCAGAAAAAGCAAGATTAGCGGCAGAAGCAAAAGCAAAAGCCGATGCTGAGGCATTACAAGCTAAACAAGCTGCTGAAGAAAAAGTTAGAGTTGCAGAAGAAGCTCGTCAAGCAAAACTTGCGGCAGAAGCAAAAGCGAAAGCTGATGCAGAAGCAGAAAAAGCAAGATTAGCATCAGAAGCAAAAGCAAAAGCCGATGCAGAGGCATTACAAGCTAAGCAAGCTGCAGAAGAAAAAGCAAGAGTTGCAGAAGAGGCTCGTCAGGCAAAATTAGCTGCTGAAGCTAAGGCAAAAGCAGACGCCGAAGCATTACAAGCAAAACAAGCAGCAGATGAAAAAGCTAGAGTTGAAGAAGAAGCTCGCCAAGCGAAATTAGCTGCAGATGCAAAAGCAAAAGCAGACGCCGAAGCATTACAGGCAAAACTAGCAGCCGATGCAAAAGCAAAAGCTGATATGGAGGCTTTACAGGCAAAATTATTAGCAGATGCAAAAGTGAAAGCCGATGCTGAAGCAACAGCAAAAGCAAAAGCGGAAGCAGAAGCTAAAAAATTACAAGAGGAAGAAGCTCGTCAAGCGAAATTGGAAGCAGAAGCAAAAGCGAAAGCTGATGCAGAAGCAGAAAAAACAAGATTAGCGGCAGAAGCAAAAGCTAAGGCAGATGCACAAGCATTACAAGCTAAGCAAGCTGCTGAAGAGAAAGCAAGATTAGATGAAGAAGCTCGCCAAGCGAAACTTGCAGCCGATGCAAAAGCAAAAGCAGACGCTGAAGCAGAAAAAGCGAGATTAGCGGCAGAAGCAAAAGCTAAGGCAGATGCACAAGCATTACAAGCTAAGCAAGCTGCTGAAGAGAAAGCGAGATTAGATGAAGAAGCTCGTCAGGCGAAATTGGCAGCCGATGCAAAAGCAAAAGCAGACGCTGAAGCAGAAAAAGCGAGATTAGCGGCAGAAGCAAAAGCAAAAGCCGATGCAGAAGCACTTCAAGCAAAATTAGCTGCGGATGCAAAAGCGAAAGCAGATATGGAAGCTCTTCAAGCTAAACTTTTAGCAGATGCAAAAGCAAAAGCTGATGCAGAAGCTACTGAGAGATTAAAAGCAGAAGAAGAGACTAGACGATTGAAAGAAGAAGAAGATCGCCAAGCCAAATTAGCAGCAGAAAAAGCTAAGGCAGATGCGGAAGCAGCAGCTGCGGCAAAAGCGAAAGATGATACTGGAAAGGCTATCGAAAACTTAACTAAATCAGTTGAAGGCACTAGTCAAATACAGAATGATTTATTAGATCAGTTTAAAGCTACTGTTGCGAATAAGCAAAAAGACTTGAATGATTTAAAAGAGGAGAATGATTTAAGTGAAAAAGGAATTTATAAAGAGCCAAAACCATTCAAGAGTGTGGCGGCAGAGAATAGTCAAATTGAGTCATTAAAAGTTCAGATTGCAGATGCTAATAATAGCATGAAAAATGAAATTGCGAAGTTGACTAATCTTTATAATGACAGGCTTAAAAAATTCCCTAAAGATGATCCTTTGAATAAAGCTTATCTTGAAAAGATAAACGAATTGAAAGCGGCTCAATTAAAAATGGAAAGAGAAGGAGCTGCTTTAATTGCCGATTTGGAGCGTATTAAAACAGAAACAGAAATTGAGCGTAAACGTAGAATTAAACGTGCAGCTTATGAGAATGATGAAGGAAGATATAGTCAAGATTTAGCAGCTTTAAAACGTATAAAGGAGACAACGAAATTAAGCAGTACACCATTGACCGCAAATGATTTTGATTTTGGAGAAGAGCAGTCAAATATGCAGATTATTAAGAATATTAAAAATTCTGATAGCGGTTACTATTTAATTCTTGCAGTTCATAACAGTGTAGAAAAACGTGATGAATTCTTAACAAAAGCTGTCGCATCAGGACGTTCGGATGTTAATTTCTTCTACAATGTAGCAACAAGTAAATATTATATCTATTATGAAAAGTTTGATGGTTTACAAGAGGCAACCAAGGCACTAGAGGCCAAAGGAAATAAACCATATAATGGCAAAATGGCTATAGTAAAAGTTGAAAATTAGAAGAATAATTAATTGAGATATAAATGCTCTTCTTTGAAAAGAGGAGAGCAGGATAAAAATAAAATTTAAATAAAGAGCAGAGACTGTTTTTTAAATGCCCCTTTAAAGAGCAGCAGTTAAATTGAAACCATAGAAACATGAAGAAACCTACTACTTTAAAATTAGTTTTAGCTGTATTACTTTGTATTCAAAGTTTTGTTATTTACTCGCAAAAGAATTTCACCCCTCGTTTTGATACGAGTTTAAAAGGAGACATGCTTTTGATTGGTAACAACATTTTGAATAGAGATAATAATAAAAATGGTGAGAGACCAAATGATGCTTTTAATGCTACAAATCAAAACAACAATGACCTTACAATGGGATATATTGACGTCGATAATGACGCCAGTACATTCAGCTCAAGTTCGGCTACGTTAGCAGTTCCAAGTTCAAGCAGGGAATGTTATAAAATTGTTTATGCTGGGCTTTATTGGTCAGGTATTTATAGTAAAGCATCTGTAGATGATAAAACGGTTACTAGAAGTAATCTAGGATCAATTAAAGTTAAATTGCCTAGTCAGACTGCTTATACAGATATTACCGGTCAGCTTATCTATGATTATTATCCTTCTACTTCAAATGGTAGCCAAATGCCATATGCATATTATTATGACTTGACATCATTAGTGCAAGGTTTAGCAAATCCAGAAGGTGAATATACGGTTGCTAATATTATTTCGGCTAGAGGTAAAATTAATGGGGGTTTCTCTGCAGGATGGAATTTATTTGTTGTTTACGAAGATCCTAAATCTTCAGCAAAATATATTACAACATTCGATGGTTTGAGATGGATTGAGGCAAATAGTACTGCTGTAACATATACTATTTCTGGTTTTAAAACGATTCCTACTGGTACAGTAAAAGCAAAATTAGCTTTTGCGGCGCTAGAAGGTGACGTTAACTTAACTGGAGATAAATATTCTATTAATAATACAGATATTTCTACTACGGAGCGTTTAGTAAATAACTTCTTCAATAGTACAATCAATGATACTAATGGACCTTTTACAAATCGAAATCCCGCGAGTGGAAATACGCTAGGTTTTGAGGCAGGTATTTTAAATGTACCTAACCCGGCAACGACTGCAAATCCAGGGGGTAGTGTCATTAAAAATAATGATACTTCGGCTACGTTAAAACTTACCACAAGTGGTGATGGTTACGGATTGTTTTTTAATGCTTTTAACGTTGAGATTATTGAACCAAAAATTGTCTTAACTAAAATTGTAAAGGATGCGCTAGGAAATAATATTGGTGGACAAAATGTAACATTAGGCCAACAATTAAATTATGAAATTGGTTTTAAAAATACGGGTAATGATAATGCTACTTCATTTACCATTAGAGATGAACTTCCTATAAACATTATTTTTAATTATCCTGCAGATATTGTTTCTCTGCCAAGTGGAGTTACTGTTCAAAGTTATAATGCGACTACAAGAAATATTGTTTTTAAGGTAGATAATAGTGTTGTTAAAGTTGGTGATCCTGAAAAAGTAATCAGCTTTAAAGTTCAGGTTGTTCCAGATTGTAAAAGTTTGAGTGAGGCTTGTTCTAACAGTATCGACAACTCTGCGTATGCAACTTACAAAGGAACACAAAATACGGCTTTCACAATTTCTGATGACCCGAGTGTTAACACAAATACTGGATGTATCTTAGTTCCAAAAGCAACTAACTTTTTAGTAGGAGTTGACGGATGTAAGTATACAGACAATGTTACGCTTTGTGGCGATAGTATTAATTTGACTGCCGCAAGTGGTTATTCTGATTATACTTGGTTTAGTGATGAAGCACAAACACAACAGATAGGAAAAGGACAAACATTAAATGTAAAAGATCCTGGTACTTATTATGTGTACAATTTGGCAGCTGCTCCATGTAGATCTATTTATCAATCATTTGTTGTAACTCGTTTTGGTACTACGGTAGAAAATCCTATAATACCTTTTGCAGATCAGGTTGTAACTTGTTCTAATGATGGAAAAAAATTACCAAACATTTTCTTATGTGGTGGTAATGCATCTAAACAAATTACATTAAGTATCTCGGATGCCACTAGTATAGTTTGGGAGAAATTAACTGAAGGAGGAGCTTGTCTTCCTGTTACAAACCAAAATTGTGCTAATGACAGTGATGCTTGTAAAAATAATTGGTCAAGCGTAGGAAGTGGCTCTAATTATTCAGCAAATCAGGCAGGACAATTTAGAGTAACATTAAATTATGCGGGAGGATGTTTCACCCGTTTCTACTTTAATGTATACAGCAACTCTTTAACACCAACAGAAACTCATAAAGATATTATTTGTGGTGCGCCAGGAAGTATTACTATTGGAGGAGTTCCTGCTGGATACGAATATGCTATAAGTACAGATCCTAATGGAACACTTAGTGCTTATCAAACTAGCAATGTATTTCCTATTACTTCTCCAAACTCGTACACGGTTCATATTAGACAAGTTGGTGTAACAACTAATCCTTGTATTTTTACTGTTCCAAGTATTTTAATTAGAACTAGAGAATTAAACATTAGTACTTCGGTAACCCAACCAACATGTAGTACTGATAAAGGAAGCATTAAAGTTGGAGCTGAAAATATTGAACCTCAGTATTACTATTATATTTATAATAGTGGAGGAACTTTAGTAAATAGTTTTGGCCCATCACAAAATTCAGATTATACTTTTGCAAATTTATCTTCAGGCGTTTATAGCGTAAGAGTAACGAATGGTCCTGTAGGATCTACTCCTGCGCCGGCTTGTGATAAAACTGTACAAGTAACAGTAAATCCAGTTCCAGCGGGCTTGAATGTAACGGCAGCACTAACTGTTCCGTTGACAGCTTGTTCTAACGGAAAAATTGTTGTAACACCAACAGGAGGAACTGCACCTTATTATTATTTCATAAACGGATCTACATCATTCCAAACAACAAATGAAATTGATGTAACAGCAGCTGGCAAATATGATATTAGAGTTGTTGATGCTAACAACTGTAGCGGTACAACATCTATTACAGTTACTGCAAATCCGAAACCAACTTATACTGTTACGGCTTCAGAAATTTATTGTAGTGGAGGTACTTCTCAAATTACAGTAAATGTAACAAATGCTAATGGCTATACTTTAGAATATAGTAAAGACAATGGCGTAACATTTAGCAGTAATCCAGTATTCTCTAACGTAGCAGCAGGTACTTATAATGTTGTAGTGAGATATACTATGGCAGGTACAACATGTACAGATCCAGCTACTTCAATAACAATTGCAGCTCCAGCAAATTCTCTATCAGCATCAGCAGGTGTTGCTGAATTAGCAGGTTGTGATCCTTCTGGTAACGGATATGGTAAAGTACGTATTACTAATCCTCAAGGTGGAACTGCACCTTATACTTATAGCTTCGATGGAGGTAATACTTACATTACGTCAAATGAGGCTTATGTTGCACCTGGAACATATACTCTTTATATTAAAGATGCTAAAGGCTGTATCTACAGTATGCCAGGTGTTATTTTAGATCCAAGACCAGCAGATCCAACAATATCTGTTGGCGCTCCAGTTTATAATTGTAATGGTACTGCAACAAGTACGGTAACAGTTACAAGCGGTGGAGGTACAAATTATTCTTATGAGTATTATTTAGATAATGTATTAAATACAAATACACCTTCTAATGTTTTTGTGAATGTTCCTTCAGGATCTCATACTGTTTCAGTAAAATATAATTTAGTTTCTGTTCCAACTTATAGTAATTTATTACTTGAAGATTTTGGTTCTGGTGGAACTACAACTACTCCTGGTATTGCAGCTGCATATTGCTTCAATGACCAAAGAGTTAACCCTCCTTATACTTGTTCTTTAAACGGAACTCCAACTCGTTCTGTAGAGGATAACCAATATTCTGTTACAAGTTTCTTCTGGAGAAATGATAATGCATGGTACCACTTTACAGACCATACTACTAATGGAGCTGATCCAAACGGAAGATATTTATTAGTAAATATTGGAGCAGCAGCTGGAAATTATGGAGTTTTATATAGTAAACCAATTGTTGATGTTATACCAAATCAGCCTGTAATGGTTGATTTATATGTTGCCAATTTATTAAATGCGGGTGTTACTGGTGCAGCTCCTATAGTTCGATTTGAATTAGTGAATTCTGCTGGACAGGTTGTAGCTACTCAAGATACAGGAAAAATTGCCGAAGCGGCAAATGATCCAAACAGAACTAAATGGGTTCCAATTAACATTTCGTTAAATCCAGGAAATAATACTAATCTAACATTTAGAATTCGTTCTGGAAGTATTGAATATGGTGGAAATGATATCGTTATTGATGATATCTGGGTTCGTCAAATTCCTAAATCATGTATTAGTCAAAAAGATTTCCCAATTGTAATTGATAGCAACAAAGCTTTCAGCGCTTCAATTACAGGATTTAAAAACCTTACTTGTGCTGGATCTAATAATGGAGAAATCACAATAGCAGCTCAGAATTTTAATCTTCCTTACGGTTTCGACTATTCATTAGATAATGGCGCTACATGGGTAAATTCTAAAGTTTCTCCAGTTACTGCTACTGGATTAACTAATAAAACATACTCAATTAGAGTTCGTTTTGATTCATCAGCTTCAAGCTGTACTTTCCCATTCTCTCAAGTAATTACTGCTCCTGCAGCATTGGCTGTTACAGCTCGTGTTACAGCTCAGCCTACTTGTTCGAATGGTGCTTCTATTACAGCTACTGTAACAGGAGGAACACCTAGTTACCAATATGAATTAAGAGGATCAAACGGAACAACAGTTGTAGTTCCATTCCAGACATCAAATGTCTTTACAAATGTTGCAACGGGAACATACACAGTTGTAGTAAAAGATACAAATGCTTGTACTTCTCCAGCTTCAGCAACTGTTAACATTTCGTCTCCAACTGTACCAACGGCTACATTGGCGGCAAGCTCTGATTTATGTTACGATTCAACTAATCAGTCAACTCTTGTTGTTACAGCTACAGGTACTGGAACATTAACTTATAGTTTAGATGGTGGTGCAGCTCAAACTTCTAATACATTTACAAATGTTGGTCCTGGTACACACAATGTTTTAGTAACAGACAGCAATAACTGTACTGCTACGATAAGCAATATCGTTATTGCACCAGAATTGCAAGCTACTGCAGCAGTTACTAAAGTAATAGATTGTACAAGTTCTCCAAATGCTCAAATTACGGTTACTATTACAGGAGGAACTAGTGCTTTCACTTATAAAGTGAAAAGAAATGGCAATTATGGTTCATCAAATAATGTAACAGGTAATTCATTTGTTTATACAGCAAACAATACAGGTACATATACTTTTGAAATTACAGATGCTAAAGGATGTGTTACTACTACAAGTGCAACAATTAACGCTCGTACAAACCCTACTGTAACAGCAACTAAAGTTGATGCTACATGTAATGGTGCTTCAACAGGTTCAGTAGAATTAACTGCTGCTGGTGGATCAGGTACTTATACATACTTGTTCTACAATAGTACAACTACACCTGTTCCAACTACATATACGACTCAAACAAGTTACACAGGTTTAGCAGCTGGAACTTACAATTATAGAGTTATGGACAGCGGTACATGTACTTCTGCAGTTGGAAGTATAACTATTAACCAACCAACAACATTAACAGCAACAGCATCTGCAACAGCATTTTCTTGTAACACATCAAATGTTAAGCAGTCTGCTACTGTAACAATTGCAGTTCCTACGACAGGAACATCTCCATATCAATATAGTTTTGACGGTGGTACAACTTTTACAAGTACACGTACATTAACTGTTACTGATAATGGAACAAATCAGACAATTTCTTATGTAGTTAGTGATGCTCAGGGTTGTAAAACTCCTGTTCAAACTATTACAATAAATAGATTAAACCCTCCTACTGATATTACATTTAGTGCAAATGCAGTAACATGTACAGCTACAACAACTACTGTTACAGCAACTGCTACAAATGGAGTAGGAACATTAACATACGCAATTACATCTCCAACCGCTTCTATAGCTTCTAATACTACTGGAGTATTTTCAGGATTAGCTGCTGGAACTTATAATTTCAGAGTTACAGATGCTAACGGATGTTATTTCGAAAAACCATATACAATTAATGCAGTAACTCCTATTGCAGTAGTTGGAAATAAAACAAGCGATGCTCTTTGTAAAGGAGGAGCAACTGGATCTGGTACTTATACAGTATCTGGAAATGCTACTGCAGGTGCTTACACATTTACGTTAACTGCAGGAACTTTAGGATCAGGTACACTTACTAAATCAGGAAACACATTAACATTATCTAATGTTGTTGCTGGTACATATACTGTTAGAATAACAGATTCTGCAACAGGTTGTACTGCTACTGCAAGTATTGTTATTGGAGAGCCTGCAAATGCTGTAACATTTACAGCTGTTGCAAGCAATGTTAACTGTAACAATGATAATTCACAAATTACGGTTACTGCAACTGGTGGTACACCAAATTACACATACGCAGCAGTAAAATCTGGAGCAACAGCTCCAACAGTTTACGATGCAAGTAATGTTGTTACTGTAGATACTAATTCTGGTGCAGATTTAGTTTGGGATGTTTATGTAAAAGACACTAACGGATGTATTGCTAAAAATGCCGTTACTGTTGCTAAAGATAATCTTCCAACGGTTACAGCTACAAACGGAAATCAATGTTCGGCTTCTGGTAATTCATTTACTATTACAGCAACAGGAACAGGTTTAGCTCCTTTAATGTATAGTATTGATGGAACTTCTTTCCAGACTTCAAATGTATTTAATGTTCCAGCTGGAACTTATACAGTAACAGTAAGAGACAAAAATAACTGTACAGCTACTACAGCTACAGCACTTACTATTTACCCACAGTTAACTACTGTAGGTAGTGTTACAAAAGAATTAGATTGTACTACTACTCCAAATGCAACTATTACAGTTACAATTACAGGAGGTAGATCACCTTATACTTATACAACGAAAAAAGGATCTGGTACTGCAAGTGCTCCAAGTGCTTCAATTACTGGTCCGACATTTACTTATTCAGTTACTCCTGCAAATGCAGATACTTATACTTTCGTAGTTACAGATGCTAACGGATGTCAAAGTACAGCAGTAACAAAAGTAGATCCAATTACAAATCCAACTGTTACAGCAGTTCAAACAAATGCTAGCTGTAATGGCGCTTCAGACGGATCTGTTACTTTAACAGGTGCAGGTGGATCTGGCGGATTTACTTATAGCAACAATGCTACAACAGGATTTACAGCTAGTCCAACATTCGCAGGATTAGCAGCTGGTAATTATACTTTCTATGTTAAAGATAGCAAAGGATGTACAGGTTCAGTAGCTGTGACAATCACTCAACCAGCTACTTTAGCGGCTACAATTGCTACAGTGCCATTCTCTTGTAACACTTCAAACGGAAAAGTGGCAGGAACAGTTACAATTAATGTTACTGCAGGAACAGGTACTGCACCATATCAATACAGCTTCAACGGAAGCGGTTATAGCTCAAATAATGTATTAACATTAAATGACAACGGAACGGATCAAGCATTTACATACGCAGTTAGAGATGCAAAAGGATGTCCTGTAACAGGTTCAGGAACTCTATTGAGATTGAACCCTCCAACAGATTTAACTTTTGCTGCTCCAGCGGTAACTTGTACTGCGACTACAACAACTGTTACTTTAACAGCTGTAAACGGAGTAGGTGCGTTACAATATGAAACAATTGCTCCATCTACTGTAATTATTGCAAAACAAACATCTAATTCATTTGCAAATCTTGCTCCTGGATCTTACACTTTCAGAGTAACAGATGCAAACGGATGTTATTATACAGAACCTTATGTTGTAAGTCCTGTAACACCTATTACCGTTGTTGGAAACAAAACAAGCGATGTTCTTTGTAAAGGAGGAGCAACTGGATCTGGTACTTACACAGTATCAGGAAATGCTACGGTGGGTGTTTATACATTCACTTTAACAGCAGGAACATTAGGTTCAGGAACACTTACAAAATCAGGAAATACATTAACATTATCTAATGTTGCTGTAGGGACATATACAGTTCAAGTAACAGATACTGCAACAGGTTGTACAAACACAGCAAGTATCACTATTGATGAGCCAGCTGTAGCTTTATCTGCAACAGCAGTTTCTACAAATGTGAATTGTAATAATGATAATGCACAAATCACGGTTACTGCTTCAGGTGGTACACCAAATTATACTTACGCTTACGCGCAAAGCCCATCGACTGTTCCTACATCTGCATATGTAAATAGTAACGTATTGACAGTTGATACAAATTCTGGAGCTAATTTAGGTTGGGATGTTTATGTAAAAGATGCAAATGGCTGTACAACGAAAACTCCAGTTACTGTAGTTGTAGATGCATTACCAGCAATTACTAACGTAACAGTAAACAATCAATGTGCAGGTTCAGGAAGTACATTTACAATTACAGCAACAGCTACTGGTCTTGCTCCATTATCTTATGGAATTAATGGCCCAACTGGTGCTTTCCAATCAACTGGAACATTTACAGTTGCTGCAGGAACTTATACAGTATATGTAAAAGATAAAAATAACTGTGTTGTGGCTGCTACAACCACTACAACAGTTTATCCTCAGTTAACAGCTGCGGGTGCAGTTACTAAAGAATTAGATTGTACTGCTACTCCAAACGCTACTATTACAGTAACAATTGGTGGAGGAAGATCTCAATACACATATACAGTACAAAAAGGATCAGGTACTCCAAGTGCTCCAAGTGCTTCAATTACTGGTCCAACATTTACTTATTCAGTTACTCCTGCTAATGCAGATACTTATACATTTGTAATTACAGATGCTAATGGATGTCAAAAAACAGCTGTAGTTACAGTGGATCCAATTACAAATCCAACTGTTACTGCGGTTCAAACAAACGCTAGCTGTAATGGCGCTTCAGACGGATCTGTTACTTTAACAGGTGCAGGTGGATCTGGCGGATTTTCTTATAGCAACAATGCTACAACAGGATTTACAGCTAGTCCAACATTTGCAGGATTAGCAGCTGGTTCTTATACTTTCTATGTTAAAGATAGCAAAGGATGTACAGGTTCAGTAGCTGTGACAATTACTCAGCCAGCTACTTTAGCGGCTACAATTGCTACAGTACCATTCTCTTGTAACACTTCAAACGGAAAAGTGGCAGGAACAGTTACTATTAATGTAACTGTAGGAACTGGTACTGCACCATATCAATACAGCTTCAACGGAAGCGGTTATAGCTCAAATAATGTATTAACATTAAATGACAACGGAACGGATCAAGCATTTACATACGCAGTTAGAGATGCAAAAGGATGTCCTGTAACAGGTTCAGGAACTCTATTGAGATTAAACCCTCCAACAGATTTAACTTTTGCTGCTCCAGCGGTAACTTGTACTGCGACTACAACAACTGTTACTTTAACAGCTGTAAACGGAGTAGGTGCGTTAC
Organism: Flavobacterium sp. SH_e; assembly: GCF_025717045.1. Taxonomy (GTDB): domain Bacteria; phylum Bacteroidota; class Bacteroidia; order Flavobacteriales; family Flavobacteriaceae; genus Flavobacterium. The sequence goes on along the minus strand of NZ_JAOVZN010000006.1, from coordinate 188,819 downwards.
AATATGAAACAATTGCTCCGTCTCCAGTAATTATTGCAAAACAAACATCAAATGCTTTCGCAAATCTTGCTCCTGGAACTTACATGTTTAAAGTTACAGACGCAAACGGATGTTATTATACAGAATCATACACAGTTAAGCCAGTAACGCCAATTACTCTTACAGCTAATAAATTAAGCGATGTATTATGTAACGGTGGTAACACAGGATCTATCAGATTAAATGTTGCTGGTTTTGGTTCTACTTATTCTTATACAGTTAACGGTGGAACAGCGGTAACAGGTGTTAATACTGCTACAGTTACTTTACCTAACTTAACTGCTGGTACTTATGCAATTGTAGTAACTGACGAAGTTACAGGTTGTACTGCTCCAGCTTCAATTACAATCAACGAGCCAGCAGCGGCTCTAGCTGCAACATATGCTACAGTAAATGCTAACTGTTTTGTTGGTACTTCTGAAGTTACAGTTACTGCAACTGGAGGAACACCAGTTTACAGATATTCATTTGTACAAGATGGTGCTGCAGTTGGAACATATTCAAACAATAATAAAGCAAACTTAGATCCAGCGGTTAATTTAAACTGGGATGTTTATATTATTGATGCAAATAATTGTACATTCAAATTAGATGTTACAATTGCAAGAGATGCTGTTCCTACAGTTACAGCTTCTGCTACAGGTCAATGTTTTGGTGTAGGAAGCTACACAATTACTGCAACACCAGGAGCAGGTCTTGTTGCGCCTTTATCTTATAGTATAAATAATGGTGCATCTTATCAGGCAGGTAATACTTTTGTAATTACTACACCTGGAAATTACACGGTAAAAATTAAAGATGGTAACGGATGTACTGCAAATAGTAATGTAGTTATCGTTGATACTAAATTGACACTTTCAGCAGTGTTGAATAAAGATATAACTTGTAGTGCGCCAACTGCTGCTCAAGTTACTCTTACTGCTGGTGGCGGAAATGGAACTTATACTTATACTAGTTCTCCAAATACAGGAACTTTCGCAGGAAATGTATTTACAACAAATACAGCAGGAACTTATACATTCACCGTTACTGACGGAAATGGATGTCCAGCAACTGCTAGCGTTGTTATAACAGCTCCAGTGTTTCCTGATATTACAGGTGTAACACAAACTCAAGTTATTAGCTGTAACGGAGATAATTCGGGAGCTATTTCTATTACTATTGACAATTCAAAAGGACAAGCTCCATTTGTATACAATGTTTTAAATACAACTACAGGCGTTGATTACGGACAACAAACTTCTGGATTGGCAGCAGGTGATTATGTAATTACAGTTACTGATGCTAAAGGATGTACAGATACATTCCCAATAACAATCACCCAGCCAGATCCTATTTTAATTGATTACTCAACAACACCTTTAAGATGTAATGGTTCTGGAATTACTCAAGGAACAATTACTATTAATTCAGTAGTAGGAGGAACACCTCTTTATGATTATTATGTAACAGGAATCAACAATTATAATAAATCAATTACAGGACAATCAGGAGGAAGTGCTGTTTTTGAAGTAGTTGATTTCGGTTTATACCAAATTAGAGTTGTAGATCAAAATGGATGTACAGCACAAATTTCAAATGTATTGATTGCCGCTCCAGTTAATGAACTTGATATTCAAGTTGATGTAACTGCAAATTGTGCAGGTGGTCAAGCAACAGTTCGTATTCTATCTGCTTTCGCAGGAAATGGTCCATTCCATTTTAACATCTATAATGGTCCAGGTCAAGTTTGGACTGCTGATGGTGTTGGTGGATGGCAAGGAGAAATTCCAGCAAACAGTAAAACAACTACTTTTACAGGACTTACTCCTGGTAAAACATATTCATTCATTGTTTATGATGAGGATACACGTTGTTATTATTTCCAATCATCTAATGGACCAATTCCAACTAGTTCAACTTTAGTACTTGATACTTTTGTTCCTAGAAACATTACATGTACAGGCGCAAATGATGGAAACGTAAGTTTTACAGTTAGAAATAATTATGCAACACCAGTAGATATTTCTTATGATATTATTAATGCATTTACAAACGTTTCAACTGGAAATACAGGTACAAGAACAATAGCAGCTGGAGCATCTGCAGTTATTAATTTAGCTGCTGCTACACCACTACCTGTTGGAAGTTACTATGTATTGGTAAGTGAAACTTCTGGAAGTAATGTAGGATGCGGAATTTCTTCTGCAAACTTTAATATTGAAGAATCTCCAGTAGAATTGTCAGTTACCGCTTCAGTTTCTAAAACTGCAAACTGTAATGCTAATTCAGGAATTATTACAGCTGTTGCAAAAGACGGAACAGGGCCATACACTTATTTATTGTTATTAGATACAGATCCTACACCTACAGCAACTACTGCTGGATGGGCATCTGCTAATACATTTAACAGAAATGCAGGAAACTATATTGCTTATGCAAAAGATGCTTACGGTTGTATTAAGTCTGCTGCTGTTACATTGGATAAATATACAGACCCAACAATTACTGCTCCAGCAGAAATTTGTTACGATGGTAATCCATTTATAATAACAGTTGGTGGAAATGTAGATCCTGCTATCGCTGGAGCTGCTACTTATAGTGTAAATGGAAGTACTTTCCAAACAAGCCCTGACTTTACGTATAATGCTCCAGGTACTTATACTTTAGTTATTAAAGATGGAAATGGCTGTACTGCAACCACTACTTACGAAGTTAAACCACAGTTACAATTAAGTGTGGAATTAACAAAAGAATTGGATTGTACAGTAAGTCCAGCTGCACAAATTACTTTAACGGCTACAGGAGGTTACAATACAAATTATACTTATGAGTATTCTACAAATGGTGGAGGAAGTTATATTACTATGACATCAAATGTGCTTACAACAAGTGTATTAGGAAATTATATTTTCAGAGTAAGCGATGATAAATTGCCAACGGCTTGTCAAGCTACTGCGACATTTACATTAGACCCTCTTCCAAATACTGTGTTTACAACTGCTCAGACAGATGTAAGCTGTAATGGAGGTACAGACGGAACAATTACAGTAAATGTAACTTCAGGAGTTGGTCCTTACCAATACCAATTAGATAGTGGATCATTCCAAACATCAAATGTATTTACTGGATTATCTGCGGGTACATCATACATTATTACTGTTAGAGATGCTAAATCTTGTGTTTTCCCAAGTGCAGCAATTACGATAAATGAACCAGCAGATTTATCTGCTAGTTCTACGATTACAACAGCATTAGTTTGTAATACAGGAAATGTTCCAAGTAAAGCGGTTGTTACTGTAACAGGTATAGATGGAACTTCTCCATACTTATATAGTTTTGATAATGGAACGACTTACACAAGTGAAAATACATTTGAAACTTACGTAGGTACAACATTTGATGTTTTAGTGAAAGATGCTAAAGGATGTATCTATACTTTAGTAAATGGAGTTAATGTTCCAGCATTAAACCCACCTACAATAACAACTATCACTGGAACACCAGTTTATTGTGCACCTATTGCTAATACAACAAGTACAGTTACTGTTACCGCTACTAACGGAGTTGGTTCATTAGCTTACGCGATCTTATCTCCTGCAAGTTCTACTGGAAATGTTTCAGGCGCTGCTTCAGGTGTATTTACAACATTAGCTCCTGGTACTTATTTATTCGAAGTAACAGACTCTAACGGATGTAAAGATCAAAAATCATATACTGTTGATCCAGTAACAAACATTACAATTGCAGGACAATTAGTTAGGAATGTTGTTTGTAACGGAGAATCAAATGGTGCTGTGAAATTCACAGTTGCTAATTATGGGACAAGCTATACAGCTGCCTTAACAGCAGGTGTAGGTACACTTGTTCAAACAGGAAATACGGTTGATGTTACAGGTCTTGTTCCTGGAACTTATACTGTAACAGTTACAGATGATACTACAGGATGTACAGCATTTACTTCTGTAACAATTACGCAACCAACAGCGTTAGTTCTTAATCCAGTAACTAACATAAATGCAAATTGTAATTTTGGTGCAAAAGTTTCAGTTGCTGCTGCAGGAGGAACTCCAAATTACAAATATCAATTTGTTGAAGATGGAGTTACACCAAATCCATTAGATTACGATACTATGGCAAATGCAGTATTAGATCCAACAGTAAATACTCAATGGGATGCTTATGTAATCGATGCTAACGGATGTGAGACTAAATTGGATATCACAATTGATACTGATCCGCTTCCTGCTATTGATTTGACAGCATCAGTTTATTGCTACACAGGTGGACCAGTTCCAATCACTATTTCAGGATCAGGTGTTGCACCTCTAATGTATAGTATTGGTAACGGATATCAATCTAGCCCTAACTTTGTATTGAATGCGCCAGGGAACTATAAATTCTATGTTAAAGATGCAAACGGATGTATCGTTGAAGCTCCTTATACATTAAACCAAGAGTTGTTATTACAAGCTACTTTGACACAAGATTTAACTTGTGCAGGATCAGCTACTATTACATTCTTAGCAACTCAAGGAACAAACTCTTACACGGGAGGATATGAAGTTGACTATAACGGTGGAGGATATAATCCTGTAACATCTCCTTACACTGCAACTGCAGCTGGAACTTATACTTTCAGAGTAACAGACAGTCAAGGATGTCAGGCAGTATCTGTTCCAGTAGTAGTTACACCAACAACAACTCCAACAGCAACATTCACACAAACAAATGTGAGCTGTATTGGAGGAAGTGATGGAAGCATTATTGTTACTGCTGCAGACGGTATTTTACCATACCGATACAGAATTAACGGAGGAACTTTCCAAAGCTCAAACATATTTACAGACTTAGCAGCTGGAACTTATAATATTGAAGTTCAAGATGCTAAACAATGTACATCAATAATTGTAACGGCTACAATTACTCAACCAACAGCTCTTGCAGCGACAGGTACATTGACACAAAGCTTAACATGCGGAACAGGAAATGCTACTCAACCAGCAATTGTTACAATAAATGTAACTGCTGGAACAGGAACAGCTCCTTACCAATATAGCTTCAATGGAGGAACAAATTACAGTGGAACAAATACATTCACTACTTATAACTCAGGAACAGTTACAGCATACGTAAAAGATGCTAATAACTGTATCATTGCGGTGCCAGTTGATGTAATTGTACCTGCATTGAACCCTCCAACAGATATGGACATTACTGGTACACCAGTTTATTGTTCGCCTGTTGCTAGAACAACAAGTACTGTAACTATTAATAGTGTAACAAATGGAATTGGAACACTTCAATATGAGATTCTTTCTCCAGTTGCAGTGGCTAAACAAAATTCTAATGTGTTTGTAGGTTTAGCACCAGATACTTACTTGTTCCAAGTAACAGATGCAAATGGATGTACTTATAAAGAATCTTATACTGTTCTTCCAGTAACAAACATTACAATTGCAGGACAATTAGTAAGCAATGTTGTTTGTAACGGAGAATCAAATGGTGCTGTGAAATTTACAGTTGCTAATTACGGAACAAGCTATACAGCTTCATTAACTGCAGGTACAGGTACACTTGTTCAGACAGGAAATACGGTTGACGTTACAGGTCTTGTTCCTGGAACTTATACAGTAAGGGTAGTAGACAATACAACGGGATGTTTAGCAACTGCTTCTGTAACAGTTACGCAACCAACAGCATTAGTTCTTAATCCAGTAACTAACATAAATGCAAATTGTAATTTTGGTGCAAAAGTTTCAGTTGCTGCTGCAGGTGGAACGCCAGTTTACAAATATCAGTTCGTTGAGGATGGAGTTACACCAAACCCATTAGATTACGATACTGTTGCAAATGCGGTATTAGATCCAAATACAAATACTGAGTGGGATGCTTATGTAATTGATGCTAACGGATGTGTTGCTAAATTGGATATCACAATTGATACTGATCCGCTTCCAACAATCAATTCATCTGCTGGATTGTATTGCTATGCAGGAAGCCCAGTTCCAATCACTATTACAGGAACAGGTGTTACGCCTTTCACTTACAGTATAGGTAACGGATACCAATCTAGCCCTAACTTTGTATTGAATGCGCCAGGAAACTATAAATTCTATATTAAAGACGCAAACGGATGTATTGTTGAGTCTCCTTACACTTTACGTCAAGAATTGTTATTGCAAGCTACTTTAACACAAGATTTAACTTGTGCGGGATCAGCTACGATTACATTATTGGCAACTCAAGGAACTTTAACTTACGCTGGTTTCGAGGTTGATTATAACGGAGGAGGATATTTCCCTGCAACATCACCTTACACTGCTACTGCAGCTGGAACTTATACTTTCAGAGTAACAGACAGTCAAGGATGTCAGGCAGTATCTATTCCAGTAATAGTTACACCAACAACAACTCCATCAGCAACATTCACACAGACAAATGTGAGCTGTATTGGAGGAAACAACGGAAGCATTATCGTTACTGCTGCTAATGGTATTTTACCATACCAATACAGAATTAACGGAGGTACTTACCAAAGTTCAAATATCTTTACAGGCTTAACAGCAGGAACTTATAACATTGAAGTTCGCGATGCGAAACAATGTACATCAGTAATTGTAACAGCTACGATTACTCAACCATTAGCTCTTGCAGCAACAGCTGTTTTGACACAAAGCTTAACATGTGGAACAGGAAATGCTACTCAACCAGCAATTGTTACAGTAAATGTAACTGCAGGAACAGGAACAGCTCCTTACCAATATAGCTTCAACGGAGGAGCAAATTACAGTGCAACAAATACGTTCACTACTTACAATTCAGGAACAGTTACAGCTTACATAAAAGATGCTAATAACTGTATCATTGCAGCACCAGTTGATGTAGTTATCCCTGCATTGAACCCTCCAACGATTAGTACAATTAACGGAACCGATATTTATTGTGCTCCGACAGCTAATACAACTAGTACAGTAACTGTAAATGTTACAAACGGAGTTGGTCCATTGCATTTCGAGATTCTTTCTCCAGCAAGTGCAACAACAAATACTTCGGGAGCTACTAGTGGTGTGTTTACATTACTTGATGCAGGTACTTACTTATTCCAAGTAACAGATGCTAACGGATGTAAAGACCAAGAATATTACACTGTTAAACCATTGGTTAACATTACAATTGCGGGTCAATTAGTTAATGATGTTAGCTGTAATGGTGGTGCAAATGGTTCTGTGAAATTTGACGTGAATAATTTCGGTACGACATATACTGCTGCATTAATCGGTGGTCCAACAACTGGAACTATTACACAAGTAGGTAAAGTTGTAACTTTAACTAATTTACCAATCGGTAATTATACAATTGAAGTTACAGATCAAGTAACAAACTGTAAAGCTAGTGCATCAGTAACTGTTGGTCAACCATCAGTATTGACATTAACTGAAACAGTAAATGTTCATGCAAATTGTAATTCAGGTGCAAAAGTAAGTGTAACCGCTGCAGGTGGAACTCCAAACTACAGATATGCATTTATCGCTGGAACTGGAACTCCAACAGCGGCTGATTATTCTAATAACAATAATGCGGTATTAGATCCAGCAGTAAATACAGCTTGGAGAGCTTATGTTATCGATTCTAATAATTGTGAAACATTTATTCCAATTACAATTGTGATGGATCCATTGCCAAGTGCAATTACTGCTAACGTGACAAGCCAATGTCCAACAGCAGCAGGTGAATATACATTTACTGTTAGCGTTGGTTCAGGTGTTGCACCTTATGAGTATAGCATTGGAAGCGGATTCCAATCTAGTCCAACATTTACAGTAAATAAAGCAGGTACTTACGATATTACTGTAAGAGATGCGAATGCATGTACAGCAACTGCGACAGCAGCGGTGACTATTTCACCAGCATTACAACTTAATACTGTTGTAAATGCGCTTCCAAGCTGTACATTAAATAATGGTAGAATTACAGCAACTGCTTCAGGTGGTTCTGCAACAGCAAATTATAGATATACTTTAGATGGTGGTGTTATTGTAAATACTACACCAGCAGTATTCAATAATGTTGCGCCAGGTACACACATTGTAAGAGTAAGAGACGTTGTTACAGGATGTGCATTCCAAGTAACAGTTGAAATTGCTCCAGCAACAGTGATAACAGGATTTGCATTGCAAGGAACAAATGTTTCTTGTAAAGGCGGATCAGATGCGTCAATCACTGCTACATTAGATCCAAGCAGTGCAGGTGTAAATGATAATCCAGTTTATACTTATACATTAACAGGTACGACTGCTTTAGGTGTTGCGGTAAATAGACCAGCTCAAACACTTAATGTATTCGAAAACCTTCAAGCGGGAGATTATACAGTGACTGTAACATCTGGAAGAGGTTGTCAAGATTCTGAAGATATTAGAATTATCGAAAACCCTGTAATTACAGTAGCTGCTCCAATTATTGCACAATACGGTTGTGCAACTGGAACAAATACATCAGCTTATGCTACGATTACTGTTGCTACAGTAACGGGTGGTTCAGGAAACTATGTAACATACGAGTTCTTGAAAAACGGTGTAGTAGTTCAAAAAGGTGCAGAAAACGTATATACTGAAGCTGATTTCTTAGGGGGAAGCTATACTGTAAACGTTTACGATGACAATGGATGTATGGGAACTACTGCTGCAACATCAGTTATTACTCCATTTATTAGCTTAGATGCTGTAAATGTGAATGTAGATACAGCTGTAACTTGTACTTCTAACGAAGACATCACAGTTACTGTTACATCAACAGGTGGTACTCCAGTACTTCTTAACTATACAGTTACTGGTACAAACGGAAATACATTCAGTCAAACAAATACAAGTGGTGTATTCACAGGATTAACAATAGGTGAGTATCTAATTACAGTTAATAACCCAGCGACAGGTTGTTCAATTCAATCAGTACATTATGTTAATAATCCTAATACTTTCGATATTAAAGCAGTAACAGTAAACGGACAAATTTGTTATGGTGCTGCTAACGGAAGCGTTGATTTAACTTTTGTTGATAATCAATTGAACCCAACAAATGATGCTGGTGCATTCAACTATGTAATTACTGGTCCAGTTCCAAGCAACGGAACAACAACAAATGCAGGTCCACTTAGAATTTCTAATTTAACTGCAGGTCAGTATACAGTTACTGCGACATTGGTTAACAATCCATTCTGTACTGTAAGTACTCTGTTTACAATAGAGCAGCCAGCAGTAGAGTTAGAATTGACAACTACTAAATCAGATATTACTTGTGCTGCAGGTAATAATGACGGTGAAATCTCGGCATCTGCTGCAGGTGGTTGGGATAATAAATATGAATATCAATTGGTATTGAACGGAACAATCTTAGTAGATTACTCTCAACAATCTGTATTCCCTGGATTATCTGCAGGTACTTATACAATCAATGTTAGAGATAATGTAGGATGTATTGATACAGCAACAGAAGTATTAGTTGTTCCTGCTCCAATTGTGATTAATGCAACAGCAAGTGCGACAATGTTAACTTGCTACGGAGACAAATCTGCTGTAATTACTGTAGATCCTCCAACAGGCGGACAAGGAAGTAACTACATGTATACTTTAAATATTGAATCAGCTAATCCAGTAATTTCTTCTGGACCACAAACTAGTCCAATTTTCACAGGATTAGGAGCTGGAACATATAGTATAACAGTTACAGACGGATTCAGCTGTTCAGCAACATCAACAAATATTGTAATCAGTGAACCAACTGAGGTAGTTCCAAGTTTAGTTGAAGCAACTTCACAAACTTGTTTAACTCAAGCAACCTTAACATTAAGTGCAGTAGGTGGAACAGCTCCATATACTTATAGCACAGATGCTAATTTTGCAACAACAATAGGTTCATTCGCTTCATCAGTTACATTCCCAGTTGCTGTTGGTAAATACAGCTACTATGTAAAAGATGCTGCTGGATGTGTTGGAATTGTTTCAAATGAAATCGCGATCGACGCATTAGAGCCACTTGATATTGATGTGGATGTTACAAATGCAGTTGTGAAATGTACAGGAGAAGCAACAGGAGTTATCGTAGCTGAAGCTAAAGGTGGATTAGGAAACTATGTTTATACTTTAGAAAATACAGCAGGTGTTATCGTTCAAGGCCCACAAGCAAGCGGTACATTCGATAACTTAGTAATTGGAGATTACGTTGTAAAAGTAGTAAGTGGAGATTGTAACGATGCATCAGCAACAATTACAATTAATGAACCGCCAGTTGCTTTACAAGCTAGTTTCGATGCAACAAATGTTTCATGTTTCGGAGAAAACAATGGTAAAATTGTAATCACTGCAACAGGAGGAACAGGAGTTATTAAGTATGCAATCTCACCAGACTTAAATCAGTTTGATTCTAAATCAACATACGATAGACTTTCTCCAGGAACTTATATCGTGATTGCTCAAGATGAAAACGGTTGTTATGTAAGAGCAGATATTGAAATTACACAGCCTAATCCAGTTATTATAACTGAAGTTCCAAACTCTATGATTCCAGAAGTTTGTGACGGAGACAAAGACGGTGCATTCAGTATTGAAGTTAAAGGCGGTACATTACCATATAGCGTAAGTTTAGATAATGAAAACGGACCATTTACAGTAGGTGGAGCTACTCAGACAACATTTGATTTCACAAATCTTGCTGGAGGAACACATACAGTTTATGTGAAAGATGCAGAAGGATGTACAGTTCAGTTTGTAGAAAACATGCCAAGTGCAGTAATTCTAAACCCAACTGCTGAAGTAACTTACGATTGTGTGAATAATGCTCAAGCTAATATGGTTGTAGTAACAATTGATGATTCAATTACAAACCCAGCTGATGTTGATTACTCACTTGATAATAATGGAACATTCCAGCCAAGTAATGTCTTTACAAATGTTGCTCCAGGAAGCCACTTCATTGTAGCAAGACATACTAACGGATGTGAAGTGCCAACTGCAATTTTTGATGTGAACGCAGTTGACCCAGTAAGTTTAATTGATGTAACAAATCAAAGTAAAGACATCAACATGATCGTAGTGAAAGCTTCTGGTGGTGTTGCTCCTTACGAGTATAGTTTCAACGGAGAACCATTCTCTTCATCTAATAGTTATAGAATCTATAAAACAGGCATTTATAAAGTTATTGTGAGAGACAAAAATGGTTGTGAGGCAACAATCGATGTTAATGGAACATTCTATGACTTCTGCTTGCCAAACTTCTTTACACCAAATGGTGACGGACAAAATGATACAGTTGGTCCAGATTGTGGTGCATTGGCTTACAAAGAACTAACGTTCGATATTTATGACAGATATGGTAGAGTAGTAGCGAAATACCATGTAGGTGAAAAATGGGACGGTAGATACCATGGAGACGAATTGCCAACAGGTGATTACTGGTACGTTCTTAAACTAAATGATCCGAAAGATCCTAGAGAGTTTGTTGGACATTTCACATTATACAGATAACAAAATTATAGCCCCAATGATGTTATCTAAAAAATTTAATACAATGAAAAAGTTTATTTTATCCTTAGTACTCATGGCTGTAACAACAAGTTACAGCCAAGAGTTAAACCTACCAGTGTTTACCCAGTATTTAGCTGATAACCCTTTCATTATTTCCCCTGCGTATGCCGGTATTGGAGACAACCTCCGTATTAGAGCCAACGGTTTGACACAGTGGGTCGGAATTAAAGATGCACCAGATAACCAATCAGTGTATGCAGATTTTCGAGTTTTAGATCGTTCGGGAGTAGGTATTTCATTGTATAATGATAGTAATGGTAATACAAAACAAACAGGTGCTAAGGTTTCGTTTGCGCATCACCTTATATTAGATTATTATTCACAACAGTATCTTTCATTTGGTATTTCGTATAACATAAATACTTTCCGTTTAGAAACTGGTAATTTTACTGGTACAGATGGAGGGGTAACAGATGATCGTCGTACATCGAACAACAACTTTGACCTTAGTGCTTTATATCGTAATAAAGGTTTCTATGTGAGTTTTAATGCGAATAACGTTTTAAAGAAAAATTTGACTTCAGAGAGAACAAACGAACCAGATTTACTTTCTAACTTTCAGTTATATACTGGATTCACTTTTAAAGATGGAGAAAACAGACGTATCGAATACGAACCATCGGTTTTCCTTCAATACTTTGCGAGTGACCAGCGTTCTACAACCGATTTCAACTTCAAATACAGACGTTACAATCGTTACGAAGACTACTATTGGATTGGAGTTTCTTACCGTTTCTTAAATGACCAATTCCCAAAACCTTTGGCGATGGGACCAATGGCTGGTTTTATGAAATCAAAATTCTATTTTGCATATTCATACCAGTTGATGTTTAACGGTCTTAGCGGTTATAATTCAGGAACGCATTCAATCACAATCGGATTTGATTTCTTACAATCTATCAGTAACTGTCCTTGTACACAAGGTCCTGTTCACGATTAAACAAGTAATTTTATCATTTTTAAGAATTAATTTGTTTATTTTCATAATTTACAACGTTTTCGTTTTTATTAATGGATTATTTTTGCTTTTTTGAAATTTAGAGTACAGTAAAAGTCCTATATTTGTTATTCTTTCAAAAAATTAAAAAAATTAGCAGATGAAAACTTTAAATGATTTCGATTTTAAAAATAAAAAAGCAATAATCCGTGTTGACTTCAACGTGCCATTAGATGAGAATTTTAATGTAACAGATACTACACGTATTGAAGCAGCAAAGCCAACAATTGATGCTATTTTAGCACAAGGTGGAAGTGTGATTTTAATGTCACATCTTGGAAGACCAAAAGGAGCAGAAGAGAAATACTCTTTAAAACATATCTTAAAAACAGCTTCTGAAATTTTAGGAGTTCAAGTAAAATTTGCTGAAAACTGCGTTGGAGAACCAGCTCAGACTGCAGCAAAAGATTTAAAACCAGGCGAAGTTCTTTTATTAGAAAATTTACGTTTTCATTCTGAAGAAGAAGCTGGAGATGTAGCTTTCGCTAAAGAATTAGCTTCTCTTGGAGATATTTATGTAAACGATGCATTTGGTACAGCTCACAGAGCACACGCATCGACTACAATTATTGCACAATTTTTTCCAAACGATAAAACCTTTGGAACATTATTGGCAAAAGAAATTGACAGTTTAAATAAAGTTCTTAAAAACAGTGAAAAGCCTGTAACTGCTGTTCTTGGTGGTTCTAAAGTTTCTTCTAAAATTACGGTTATCGAAAATATCTTAGATAAAGTAGATCACATGATTATTGGTGGAGGAATGACTTTTACTTTCATTAAAGCTCAAGGCGGAAAAATCGGTGAGTCTATCTGCGAAGATGATAAATTAGATCTAGCTCTTGAAATTTTAAAATTAGCAAAAGAAAAAGGCGTTCAGGTTCACATTCCTGTTGATGTTATTGCAGCAGACGATTTCTCAAACAATGCAAATACTCAGGTTGTAGACGTAACTGCAATTCCTGACGGATGGCAAGGTTTAGATGCAGGTCCAAAATCTCTAGAAAACTTCAAAAAAGTAATTTTAGAGTCAAAAACAATTCTTTGGAATGGTCCATTAGGAGTTTTTGAAATGGAAACTTTCTCTAAAGGAACAATTGCATTAGGAGATTATATCGCTGAAGCTACAGCAAATGGAGCATTTTCATTAGTTGGTGGTGGAGATTCTGTTGCAGCAGTAAAACAGTTCGGATTTGAAGACAAAATGAGCTATGTTTCTACTGGTGGTGGAGCAATGCTAGAAATGTTAGAAGGAAGAATTTTACCTGGAATCGCAGCGATTTTAGACTAAAATATCACAATTAACATTTTTTTAAACAGTTTTCTTCAATAAAGAGCTTAGATTTGCAAAAATACAACTCTTGTAATTGTTTGAATTACAGAATTTTAAAATAATGTTATATGATTGTAAAGAAATTATCACTTGTGGTTTCGGCTTTCTTTTCGTTAGCTGTCTGTGCACAGGAAACGGCAAAGACAGATTTAGAGATTAAGCCTGAGGTTAAACTATCATATTTAGATTCTATTAAAAGCACATTCAAAAGAGACCATTTAGCTTCAAAAGTTGATAGTCTTTGGATGAACGAATTAGTAAGTCTAGATATTTATGATGATTTAACCAAAGACATTCAAACCATCAACAAAGATGTTACTGTCGATGAAGAACTTCCAACCGAATTGCTGAAAGAGCGTTTAGTTGCGATGAATCAGAAATCACCTTTTGAAATCGAATACAATCAAGGTTTAGAAAATATAATAAAGTCATTTCTTAAGAACCGTAAAAAATCGTTTTCTCGATTAATGGCTTTATCAGAATATTATTTCCCAATCTTCGAGGATGCTTTTGCAAAACAAAACGTTCCTTTGGAAATAAAATATTTAGCCGTTGTAGAATCTGCTTTAAATCCTAAAGCAGTTTCTAAAATGGGCGCTACGGGACTTTGGCAGTTTATGTACGGAACCGGAAAACAATACGCTTTAAAAATAGATTCTTATATAGACGAAAGAAGCGATCCTCTTAAAGCTACAGCCGCATGTTCAGAATACATGACCAAAATGTTCAATATTTTTGGTGACTGGGAACTGGTTTTAGCTTCTTACAATTCTGGTCCAGGAAACGTTACCAAAGCAATTCGTCGCTCTGGCGGAAAAACAAAATACTGGGACATTCGTAATTATCTTCCAAAAGAAACTCAAGGTTACGTTCCTGCTTTCTTAGCAACAATGTATCTTTTTGAATATCACAAAGAACACGGAATTAACCCTGAAAGAGCTGTGGTTAAAAACTTTGAAACCGATACTGTAGCAATCAAAAATCAAATGTCTTTCAAACAGATTGCTGATTTATTAGATATGCCACAATCACAAATTCAGCTTTTAAATCCATCTTATAAAATGGGAATTGTTCCTTTTTATCAAGGAGAACAGCATTTCATTCGTCTTCCAAAAGATAAAATAGCAACATTTGTATCTAACGAACCTCAGATTTATGCTTATGTGAAGTATGATTCTGAAATGAAATCAACAAATTCTAGATTGGCGGTAAAATATGCTCCAAAAGTTAGACCAGCTGTGGCAAAACCAGCTGTGATTGAAAATAGAGATTTCGAATTCTATAAAGTAAGAAAAGGAGATAATTTGGGAGCAATTGCTTCAAAATACAATGTTAGCATCAGTGAGTTAAAAAAATGGAATAATTTAAAATCGAATTCAGTTGCCATTGGTAGAAATATCAAGATTAAATCTGAAGAGGAAGCTCCAGTTAAAACTGCTCCAATTGTAGATAAGAAAGAAGAAGCTATTGCTTCTGCCGATGAAAAAGATAAGCCATCAGCTGTAGATATGGACTATGTTGTCGTTGCTGGGGACAATTTAGGTAGCATTGCAAAAAAATTCGGTACGACTATTGCGGAGTTAAAAGAACTTAACAATTTAACTTCAAATAACATTGGTTTAGGAAAAACATTAATTATTTCTAAAGCAGCGATAGTTATAGAAGAGCCAGTTTCAACAGCAATTGCATCAAACTCGGTTGATACATTCAAGAAAAAAGCACCTTCTAAAAACGTTAGTGAAGATTATTACGTTAAAAAAGGAGATTCTTTATACAGCATTTCTAAAAAATATCCTGGAGTTACAATTTCAGATATTAAAAAATGGAATGACATTAAAGATGAAGATATTAAACCGGGAATGAAACTTAAAATAAACGGATAATAGAAAAATCTTATTAAATTTGGGTTTTATTTCATAAATTAAAAAAATGAATAAAACCCATTTTTTATTGCTATTGCTTCCGTTTTTACTGACATCATGTTTCAAAAGTGAAAAACAAAATGAAACAGTTTCAGGAAAAACCAATACTATTTCAGTCATTATTGACGATCAATTATGGTATGGAGAAGTAGGAGACAGTATCAGAAATAAATTTGCTTCGCCAGTTCTTGGACTTACTCAAGAAGAACCGCTTTTTACCATCAATCAATATCCTGCAAGATTATTGGAAGGCTTTGTTACTGACAGCCGAAGCATTATTGTGGTAAAAAAAACAGCCGCAGAAAAATTCGAAATTATTCGAAGTAAAACTTTACCTCACAACACTTTTCGCATTTACGGAAAATCGGTCGATGACATTATTTGCAGTCTTGAATTGAATTCACCGCAAATAATCAAGATTATTCACGATGCCGAAATTCAAAAAATTCAGGAAGATAACAGCGCTTCTTTGCTGAATAAAGCTATCATAAAAAATAAATTCCATATCAATATTCAAATTCCAACAGGATATGAATACATGTTGCACAAAAAGAAATTTATCTGGCTAAAGAAAGAAATCATTAGTGGGAATACAAGTTTATTGATTTATCAGATTCCGTTGAATAATTTCAAAAAGAAAAAAGACGTCGTAAGTGCTATTGTAAAAATGCGAGACTCAATTGGTAAATATATCCAAGGACGTGAACCCAATACACAAATGATTACCAGCGAAGCCTACGCGCCTTATTTTTCAAAAATTACTTTAGACAACAGAGATGCTTTTGAAACAAAGGGAACTTGGGAATTAAAGAATGATTTTATGAGTGGTCCTTTTATCAATTATGCAATTTTAGATAAAACTTTTAATAGAGTTTTAGTGATTGAAGGATTCTGCTATTCGCCATCTCATCAAGAACGTGATTTAATGCTCGAGTTAGAAGCAATCATAAAAACAGTCAGAATTGACAAAAGGTAGTTTTGTTTTGCGATTAAAAAGTCAAAGCATATCCAACGTTAAACCTGAAACAATTTTTCGTAATTTTATTCATAACAAACATAAAAACAAATAGTTATGAAAAAATTAACCACAACCTTAGCAATAATAACTTTATGTTTTATTTCTTGTAAAAAAGAAGTAAAAGCAGAAGAGTCAACCCCAAAACTGGCCGACAGTGTTAAAACGGAAGAGCCAGTTGTTGAAGAACCGCTTGATTCTGCAGCACAGATGAAAGCTTGGGCAGCTTATGCAACTCCGAGTGATGCACATAAAATACTGGCTGATGAAGTTGGAACATGGAATTGCGATATGACATTTTGGTCTGATGCTAATGCAAAACCTGAAAAAGAAACTTCTGTAGCAGAAATCAAAATGATTTTAGGCGGTCGTTTTCAAGAAGCAATTTATAAAGGAACTATGATGGGACAGCCATTTGAGGGTAAAGGCATAGTAGGCTATAATAACGCTACTAAAGAATACATTTCCACATTTATCGATAATATGGGAACTGGAATGATGACTAGCACCGGAAAGTATAACGAAAGCACCAAGAGTATAGAATATTTTGGAGAAATGGCCGATCCAGTAACAGCAAAAAGCACCAAGTATAGAGAGGTTTATACTATAGTAGACGCCCAAACCAGAAAAATGGAAATGTATGATACAAAAAATGGGACTGAATATAAAAGTATGGAAATCGTAATGACAAAGAAATAATTTTTTATTTAGTTGCAAAGACACAAAGACACAAGGTTTATTTCTACATGATATAACTTTGTGTCTTTGTGATTTCTATAAGAAACTTTAGCGCAGCCTAAAAAAATATATAACTTAGCGCCTTAGTGCCTTCGCGGCAAAAAATAAGGAAGAATGGAACTAAAATGGAAAATAAAGCCTTTTGAGGCATTAACTGTAGATGAGTTATATGATTTGCTCAGATTGCGAAGTGAAATCTTTGTAGTCGAACAAAATTGCGTTTATTTGGACCTTGATAGCAAAGACAAGAAAGCATTGCATCTAATTGGAGAGTTTGAAGGCAAAATTGTTGCGTATTCACGATTATTTGATGTAGGAATAAGCTTTGATAATGCTTCGATTGGAAGAGTAGTTGTTGACCAAAACTATCGCGATAGAAAATGGGGACATGCATTAATGAAAGAAGCAATAGCTGGAATTAAATCCAATTTCGGAAAAGATCAAATCACTATTGGTGCTCAATTGTACCTAAAGAAATTTTACGAAAGCCACGGTTTTGTCCAAACTAGCGAAATGTATTTGGAAGATGATATTCCGCATATTGAGATGATACGTGAATAGCTAGTTTTTTTTTAATCGACTTAATTCATTTTTTAATATTTTATTTTCCTTTTTTAATAATTCAATATGTTCTATAATGAAAGAAGGGATACTAAATGATTGTGATAATGCATAGTTTTTATTTTCTTCCAATTCACAAATTTCTTCTATTTTAACATCTAATACTTTAGCAATTCTCTTCCACTCGTTATCGGTTATTTTTATACTTCCATTTTCTCGTCTACTGTAAGCAGATTGACTCATCCCAATTAAATCGGCTAATTTTTCTTGAGAATAACCTTTTTCAAGTCTCGCTAAGATTAATTTTTTTTCATTATTGTATTTTTTTTCTTACAATTATATCATTTTTTTTAAACTTTTGAATATTTAATCTTGCATTTTGTTTTTTTTAATTAATCAATTCGCATGAAAACTGCATAATTTTGAATAATGTTTTTGAAGAAGAGCCTATAAATTTGAATCTAGTTATTAATTATGATTTAAAATTTAATTTTTTTATTTTGAAGAAACAAAAAGTAAAGTTTTTTTTAAACAAGGCTAGTAATGTTGAAAAAAAGGATGATTCATTAAGACCTTTATTAAGAACGGAAATGCAAAAGATATTAGGAGGTATTATGGAAGATCGTGATCCGCCAGCTGGTAGAACATATACTGAAAGTACTTATGTAAGACGTTAAAAAAAAGTATTAATTATTGGGCGAGTGATCGCCCATTTTAATTGAATAATTTTATGGTAACTAACAATCTTGTAGTTAAAGTTGCAAGTAGATGTAATTTGAATTGTAGTTATTGTTACGTATACAATATGTGTGATACAAGTTATAAATTGCAACCTAAATTTATGGCTCAGAATGTTATCGAATCATTACTATTGCGAATAAAAGATAATTGTATTGAAAATAATCTTAGCGAATTTTTGGTAGTTTTTCATGGAGGTGAACCTCTATTGGCAGGCATTGGATTTTATGAGAACTTTATTAAAACTCAAAAAAGAATAATACCCAAAGAAATTTGCATTGAATATGGCATGCAATCTAACGGTACATTATTAAACGAAAAAATAGCTTTGCGTCTTAAAGAATTAAATATTCAAGTCGGAATTAGCATTGATGGAACGCCAAAATCTAATAGTATAAATAGAGTAGGCCATAAAGGGGAGAATATGTATCTTCAAATTGTTAGTGGATTTAATTCGATTAAAAATGTATTTGGAGATGATTTTTCTAATTGTTTATGCGTAATTGATGTAAGTGATGATCCAAAAGAAGTTTATCAGCATTTTAAAAAATTGGAAGTAAATAATGTTCATTTTTTATTTCAAGATTATAATTATATAAATTCTGATAGTAATAAAGTGCCTAAAATTGGTAATTGGCTTGTAGAAATGTTTGATTTGTGGATAAATGATAAGGAATCAAAAAAACCAAATGTCAGACCATTTTCTGATCTTATAAATCTGATTCTTGGATCTGGTGGTGAATCAGAAATTTTTGGTTGTGGAATAAACAAAACTTTAGTTATAGAAACTGACGGTAGTATTGAAACAGTTGATACATTGAAAACTTGTGGAGATGGTTTTACTAAAACAAGCTTTAATGTACTCAACGATGACTTGAATAAAATTTACAAGCATTCCGAATTAGCAAGATTATATTATTATAGTCATGATAAATTGTGTGAAACTTGTGAGAGTTGTTTGTTCAAGCCAATATGCGGAGGAGGATTTATAGGACACAGATATTCGTTGGAAAAAAATTTTAACAATCCTTCTATCTATTGCAAAGAAATCATTCAAATTATCTGTCATATCCAGAATGAACTATTGCATCGGTTATCGCAAGAAGTTTTGCAGAAGATAAAATTACAAAAGTTAAATTACGATGAAATTATTAAAGATAAATTCTCAGATGAGTAAAAGGATATTGATATTAAAAGTGTTCTTTTTCGTTTTTATAAATAATATTTATTCTCAACAAGATGAAAAATTTTATTTAGAGCAAGCTGGTTTTTGTAAAACTATTTTGAGAACAAAAAATGACACTATTATTTATCTTACTTCAAAAGAAAAAATATCAATTTCTAAACCAACAATAGTTTTTGTACAAGGATCATTACCCTTGCCAATTCTTTTTTATGATGAAATTAGCACAGGTTCAATAATTCCTTTTAAAATTGATGATTATCTCTCAACTTTTAATTTTGTTATTATAGGAAGAAAAGGAATTCCTTTAATTGGAAGTTATGATAGAGATTCCCGAGGATATGTAAATGATAAAGGAGAAGTTCCTAAGAATTTTATCGACAATGATAATTTGGAATATCGTGTAAAACAAGTTGTTTCGGTTGTTAATGATCTTAGTAAAAATAGACAGTTTAAAAATGGACCATTATTTTTAATTGGGCATTCTGAGGGATATCGTGTAGTTGCTAAAGTGGCAGAGAACAATAAAAAAAATTGCAAAGATGGTTTGCCTATCAGCTAATCCATTCAACAGGATTTCTGAAAGTATTTTAAAAGAAAGATTTTATAGTAGTGATAAAGAAAATGATGATCAATCTCAAAAGAATGTAGAAGAAGATTTGAAAGATTATCTAACTATTAAATATGATAAAAATAATTATAGCAATAATAGCAAGTATAAGAATTGGTTAAGCTACAATCAAAACCTGAGTTTTGAAAGTTTTAAATATTATAAAAACCCGCTATTAATTGTTTATGGGACTAAAGATATTGGTTCTTTGCAGAATGATTTGTTGCCTTTTTTACTAAATAAGAAAAACTTAAAACTAAAAAGCTATCCAAATTATGGACATAATTTTGAATTTAGAAAGATTAATGCCAATGGAGAGGAATTAGAAACTACTTATCATTGGGATGATGTCTTTAAAGATATTGTCGAATGGCTTTTGGCAAAAGACGTCTAAATTTATCAAATCTGTGTAATCAAAAACTCCACTCGTCGATCGTATTTATCACCCTTTCCTAACGGATATTGATTGCCGCATCCCAGATAAGTCATGCGACTTTTTGATATTTTTTTGGAAATTAAATAATGAAAAACAGTTTTAGCGCGATTCCAGGAAAGTCTCCTTTCTTTCGTGTCTCTGTCAATTCCGTCACTATAGATTTCGGGCGTACAGCAAACATGTCCGCGTATTTCAAATTTTAGGTTTCGGTGTTTTTGAAGCGTTACGGCAACTTTATCTAATTCTTTTTTTGCAATTGGAGTCAATTTTGCGCTTCCAATTTCAAATAGAATAGATTCCAGATAAACTCTATCACCAACCTTTAATTTGTCTTTGAAGGAGTTATGAATGCCTTTTCCAAAGCTATTCTTTTTAACGACAATTAAATCAACCCGCCGATTTCGAAGACGGGTTTCGTATAAATTTTCAACCGTATCTGCTTTAACGACTATTCGGCCTTTTCCCTCGAGAATAACAATTTTACTTTGATTGAATCCTTTGCTTACTAGTAAGTTTTGAATTGTATTTGCACGATTAATAGATAATCTGTAATTATATTGATCGGTACCTCTATCATCACAATAGCCATAAATCTGTATCGACTCCACTTTTGATGTGTCAATGTTTTTTATAAAATCAGAAACAACATTGATTTGTTTGCTTGTTAAATCATATCTGTCAAATTCAAAATAAATCGTTTCAACAGGTTTTTGCTGCGCCGTGACTGTATAAAAAGAGAACAGAAATAAGGCCAGAGTCAGCTTCATTTACTACATTTTTAAAATCGTTTTATATTCTGTTTGGTTATTTAATACACTAACTGCTCTTTTAATTTCCGAATTGTTTTTAAGGTAATACTGGTACAAACCTTCTTGATATTGGTATCTCTTAATCAGCTCTTCCAAAATCATGTTTTTGATTTCTTTTTGGTTTTTATCCAGTAATGTGCTTTCGCTTTTCTCCAAAGCTGCTAATAACTGCTGATATTCAGGAGCAATTGTTTCGTCTATTTTTTCATTTTTAGCTGCTGCTAAAGTATTTCTCAAAGCCACTTCGGTTTCGGTGTCAAAGGAGATTTTATTTGTTTTCAAATATTGTTTGAAAGCCGCATAATCTGCATCTGAAATAGTTGGAATCTTATCTCCCAAATTCGGATTTTTATAATAATAGCTTGTAGCATAATCAAAAACACCATCGTTTTTAATTAAAGCAGTCG
Organism: Flavobacterium sp. SH_e; assembly: GCF_025717045.1. Lineage (GTDB taxonomy): Bacteria > Bacteroidota > Bacteroidia > Flavobacteriales > Flavobacteriaceae > Flavobacterium. The sequence continues at coordinate 166,476 of NZ_JAOVZN010000006.1, read as the reverse complement.
CAATCGGACTTATTTTAGCTTCTTCTAATTCGATATCTGGCAAAACTCCTCCACCATCATAAACAGTTCTTCCTTTTCTAGTTTTGAAAGCATTGAAATTTTTAGCATCTGTTTTTTGCGCGACACCATTTTTGTCCTTATGTGCATAATCCAAAGCTTGAATGCATCGGCCTGATGGCGTATAATATCTCGAAATAGTTACTTTCAATTGAGTTCCATAAGTAAGATCTACAGAACGTTGTACCAAACCTTTTCCGAAACTTCTACTTCCCAAAACTACCGCGCGATCCAAATCTTGCAAAGCACCCGAAACAATTTCAGAAGCTGAAGCACTTCTTCCGTTTACTAAAATCGCCAATGGAATTTCAGTGTCAACTGGCTCTTTTTGAGTTTTATAAGTATTATTGTGTTTTTCAATTCGAGATTTAGTAGTTACAATTACTTCATTTTTTGGAACAAACAAATTACAGATATCAATTGCTTCATTCAACAGACCTCCAGGATTTCCTCTTAAATCCAAAACAATTTGTTTAGCACCGTCAGCTTTTAGTTTTTCAAGAGCTTCTTTTACCTCATTTGAAGCTTTTCTGCTAAAATGAGATAAAACAATATAGCCCGTTTTATCATCAATTTTTCCGTAAAAAGGAACCGATTTAATATCGACTTCATCCAAAACTAAAACAGTAGTACTTGGCTTTCCTTGACGAAGATATTTAATGTTGATTTTAGTATTTTTTGTTCCCTTCAATAATTGCGAAGCATCGTCTTTAAAATCGGCGATAAGAACATCTCCAATCTGAATGATTTCGTCGCCGGCTTTAAGTCCGGCTTTATCTGCCGGATAATTTTTATAAGGTTCGCGAACAATTAGGCGATCTTTCTTTCTAGAAATCAAAGCGCCGATTCCCGTATATTCTCCCGTATTATTGATTTTAAAATTGACAACATCTTGCTCGTTAAAATAAACCGTGTACGGATCTAAACTTGCCAACATGCTTTTAATGGCTTTATCCATCAAATCGCCAGGATTGGTTTCGTCAACATAATTGGTATTTACGGCTTTAAACAAAGTTGTAAAAATTTCGATTTGTTTGGCAATTTCAAAAAAGTCTTCTTTAAAACTGGTTCCAACAAACAACATTCCCGCCGCAGCGACTGGTATAATAAATTTCTTTTTGAAATACGGATACATGATTATTCTTTTTTTCTTCTTTTTAATCTTTTTCTAATAAAATAGGCAAATACAACAAACAAAATTACAAAAGGCCAAGCACTTAATAGTGAAATCAATAAATCGGATAAAGTATAGAATCCAGATTCAATTGCGCTCCAAAGTTTTGAACCGTAAGATATTTTCACGCCCTCTTTTTCAGGGATTGTTTTATAAAATTCAATAGTAACTGTGCTTTCAGAAACTCGGCTTTCCAAATATTTCAGCTGACCTTCTTTGGCTTCTATTTCTTCGCGAATAGCTGAAATTTGTTCTTCAATTTCTAAAATTTCGCTGACTTTGTTCGCTTTCTTTAAAATTTCAAGATAACGCTCTTCAAGCTTTTTCTTGGTTTTTAATCTCGAAGTAAGATCAATATATTGTTCGGTAACATCTTGAGCAGAAATAGTTTTTACTTCAAAATAAGAAACACCTTTAGAAATATCACTTATAAAACGGTCAAAATTCTGACTTGGTACTTTTATAGTAAGATTTCTAAAAAGAGTTGCAAAATCTTTTCCTTCAGAATCGTTTATAATTCGTGCTTTACTAGTCGAAGCCGCTTTTTTAATTTGACTGAAAGAGTTTTCTAAATTATCAGTTTCAAATTTTAAAGTCGCTTCTTTTATGATTTTTTGCTCGATTTTTTCTTTGACTGGAGGCGGCGGTGGCGGTGGAGCATTGTTCGGATCTGGCTCTCTGTCATAAGCGACATTTTCTGCATTTGCAGGCATTTTTACAGATGAAATAACAATGTTTTCAGCTGAAGCATCAGCTTTATTGCAGCCTGAAAGAATTAAAAACAAAAAAGATAAAAAGAAAATATGTCGCATAAAATTTCGATTTAGATCTAAAACTACGATTTTTTTGTCTAATTTGATTATTAATCTTACGTTTTGAAATTTACGATTCGGTTTTCTGCTCAGAATCTGGAGTTTTGTTTATTTGAAGTGAGAATTTCTCAAACAACTGAATCATTTTCGTGTTGATTTCTTGGTAAGATAATCGGTCTTTTGTCTGATAAAAAAGCATTATAGAATACGGCTGATTCAAATTATCCAGAAGCAAATGTTTGTTTAAACGATAGGTTTCTCTTAAAACTCTTTTAAAGTAATTTCGATCAACGGCTTTCTTGAAATATTTCTTAGAAACCGAAACGCCAATCTTGGTTTGTTCTTCTGAATTTACTTCCGCTTGACGGTAAACCAAACGAAGCGGATATTTGGACACCGATTTTCCTTCAGAAAACAGTAAACCAATTGTCGTTTTGCTTTTTAAACGCTCATTTTTAGGGTAAGTAAAGTTCATTTAATTCAGAAAAAATTTGCAAATTCTAGTGCAAAGGTACAATTAAACCATAAAAACAGTTATTGTTTTCAATTTTAATAAGTCTAAAAATTTATTTACTACTTTTGCGCATTAATTTTTGAAGCATGGAAAAAATTATTTCTTATCCAATATCGGTAATTTATTATTTATTATTTGGTTTATGTTTGGCTGTTTTTCATCCAATTCAGTGGATTTGTTTAAATGTTTTTGGTTACCAGGCTCACAAAAAAAGTGTTGATTATTTAAATTTCTGCCTTTTAAAATGTACGAATCTTGTGGGAACAAGATACACAATTGAAGGCGTAGACACGGTTCCGAAGGGTGCGCCAATCATTTTTGTGGCAAATCACCAAAGTATGTACGATATCGTGGCAATGATTTGGTATTTTAGACGTTTTCATTGTAAATTTGTAAGTAAGAAGGAGTTAGGAAGCGGAATTCCGAGTGTTTCTTATAATTTGAAATACGGAGGATCTGTCCTAATTGACCGAAAAGACCCTAAACAAGCGATACCAGTTATCAAAGGCTTGTCTGAATATATCGAAAAAAACACAAGATCTGCCGTTATTTTCCCAGAAGGAACAAGAAGTAAGACAGGAGTACCAAAAGAATTTGCGCAAAGCGGTTTAAAAATTTTATGCAAATATGCACCATCTGCATACGTTGTACCCGTGAGTATCAATAATTCTTGGAAAATGGTAAAATTTGGTTTTTTTCCTGTTGGTTTAGGAAATCATCTGAAGTTTACAGCTCATAAAGCTTTGGCTGTCAAAGATTATAAATTTGAAGAGCTGATGGAGATTACTGAAAAAGCAGTTAAAGAAGGAATAAATGAGTATAAACAGGTTTAAGTTTTAGTCCGAGCTAAAATGTAAAACCCAAATCTATAATAAGTAATGTCTATAAAAAACATTAGATTAGAAGTAATGCAGTTTTTGGAAAAAAACGTGGATAGCTTCGTTGAACAGTATTTAATTCCAGTGGAAAAAATTTGGCAGCCGTCGGATTTCTTACCAAATTCTCAAGGAGAAAACTTCTTTGAAGAGGTAAAAGAATTGCGCGAAATTGCTAAAGAACTTCCTTACGATTTCTGGGTTACGCTTGTTGGTGATACCATCACAGAAGAGGCTTTGCCTACATATGAGTCATGGTTAATGGATGTAGAAGGAATAGATCAGCAAGAAGGAAGTCAAGGAAACGGCTGGGCTAAGTGGGTAAAACAATGGACTGGTGAAGAAAACCGTCACGGTGATCTTTTAAATAAATACTTGTATTTGTCTGGTCGTGTAAACATGCGTGAAATCGAAATGACAACACAGCATTTGATCAACGACGGTTTTGATATTGGAACTGGAACTGACCCATACAAAAACTTTGTATATACTAGTTTTCAGGAATTAGCAACTTATGTTTCGCACAATAGGGTGGCTCAGATAGCTAAGAAATTTGGCGATAACAAATTGTCTAAAATGTGTAAAATGATTGCAGGTGATGAAATGCGTCACCATCATGCATATAGCGAATTTGTAACTAGAATTTTCCAAGTAGACCCAAGCGAAATGATGTTGGCGTTTCAATACATGATGAAACAGAAAATCGTTATGCCGGCTCACTTCTTGAGAGAATCTGGTCAAAAAATTAGCACAGCTTTCGAACAGTTCTCAGATTCAGCACAACGTATTGGAGTTTACACAGCAAACGATTATGTTGAAATCATGCAGAAACTGATCAACAAATGGGAAATTGATAAAATTTCTAATCTAAGTGATGAAGCTGAAAAAGCGCGTGACTATTTAATGAAATTGCCAGCTCGTATGGCGAAAATCTCTGAAAGAATTGTGATACCAAAAGAATCGCATATCTTCAAATGGGTTGAACCAGCGAGACTTTAAAATTTTAGAATGTAGATTTCAGATTTCAGATTTCAGATTTCAGATTTCAGATTGGAATTTGGAATTTGGAATTTGGAATTTGGAATTTTTAGATTGAAATTTAAAAAAGCAACATTGTTGCTTTAAAAAATATTTGTTGATTGTTGAAGATTTTGTTTCTTCAACAATCAACATTTTTTATAAACTGTAAAAACCTCTATATGAGCGATTCACAACTGATTATTAAAACCATTGCTTTTGTTAAAGAAAAATTAAACGATGCCGAAGGCGGACATGATTGGTTTCATATTGAGCGCGTTTATAAGAATGCAATTTTGATTGCGAAAGAAACAAAGTGCGATCTTACGGTTGTGCAATTAGGGGCTTTATTGCATGATATTGCCGATAGTAAATTTCATAATGGTGATGAAACTATCGGGCCAAAAACAGCAAGAACGTTTTTAGAAGCAGAAAATGTTTCTGAGGACATAATTACTTCTGTTGTTAATATCATTGAAAATATCTCTTATAAAGGAGGAAATTTCGAAAGAAAGTTCTCTTCAGTCGAATTAGATATTGTACAAGATGCCGATCGTTTAGATGCCATTGGTGCCATAGGTGTTGCCAGAGCTTTTAATTACGGAGGATTTAAGAACAGAGCTTTATACAATCCCGAAATTGCTCCAGTTACAAATATGACAAAAGAGGAATATAAAAAGAACAATGCTCCGACCATTAATCATTTCTACGAAAAGCTTTTACTGCTTAAAGATAAAATGAATACAGAGAAGGGAAAAGAAATCGCGGCTGAAAGACATCGTTTTATGGAATCTTTCCTTGCTCAGTTTTATGCGGAATGGGAAGGGTTGAAATAGTATCCAGTCGCAGTCGCAGTTTTTAGTATCGCCCCGCTGGGGCTTTTTTATTGGCATCTACTATGTTTCTATAAATATTTCATCCCTACGGGATTTGATATTTGAGGAATATTTCATTATTAAAAACTGCAATGGATTAATGAATACCTTTCATTGCTAGGTAAGTGATAGCAGTTGCGCAGAAAAAACCTAACGTAAACCACAGTAATCGGGCAACTCGATTATCCCGAATTATTTCCATTTTATCTTCTGGTGTCATTTTAAATGAATTTTAAAAGACAAAGCTAACCTTAGAAAATATACAAATAAGCTATTTTGGGTTTTAAAAATAACACAATAAGACATTTTTTCTCATAAAAAAAAGCTGTTCATTTTGAACAGCTTTTTTACTTTATATCTATATACCTTTACTCCTTTGTTCCTGCTTTATGAACATCCACAATCAGTTCCATTGCCGCAATCTTTTTTCTTTTTCGATTTAAAAAAGAACTTTTTAATCAAAAAAGCGACAGCTAATCCTAATATTGAAAAGGCTATAATTTCTTGAAACATAAGTTTTTATTTTAAAAGTTGATACGCAATTAATGCGGTAAAATAAGCGAGACCGCTCATGAAAACCAACTGCATTGCTGGCCATTTCCATGAATTGGTTTCTTTTTTTGTAATCGCCAATGTACTGGCGCATTGCATGGCAAAAGCATAAAATAACAGTAGAGAGATTCCTGTTGCAAAGTCAAATACTTTCTTTCCGGTATCTGGACGAACCTCTGCTTGCATTTTACTTTTTATGGTCGATTCGTTATCAGTATCTCCAACGCTGTAAATGGTTGCAAGAGTTCCAACGAAAACTTCACGGGCAGCAAATGAACTGATTAAAGCAATTCCGATTTTCCAATCGTAACCTAAAGGCTGAATTGCTGGCTCAATAGCTCTTCCCATTAATCCGATATATGAATTTTCTAACTTTTGAGAATTGACTTCATTTTCAAATTGGGTTTCATCCAAAGTTGTATTGGCAAATCTTTCTTTTACAATAGTTTCAGCTTCGTTGAATTCTTTTCCAGGCCCGTAAGAAGCTAAAAACCATAAAATAACAGATATTGCTAAGATGATTTTACCCGCCCCAACAATAAATGCTTTTGTTTTCTCTACCACATTAATTCCAACATTTTTGAAAAGTGGCATTTTATAACTTGGCATTTCAACTACGAAATACGTTTTAGACTCTAGTTTTAAAACTTTATTTAAAATATAAGCCGATAAAATAGCGGTAAAAAATCCTAAAACATAAAGTGCCATAAGCGTTAATCCTTGAAGATTCAAAACTCCAAAAATGCGTTGGCTTGGTATTACAAGTGAAATAATAATGGCATAAACGGGTAATCTTGCAGAACAAGTTGTAAAAGGCGTTACTAAAATCGTAATTAAACGTTCTTTCCAGTTTTCGATATTTCGAGTTGCCATAATTGCTGGAATCGCACAAGCTGTTCCAGAAATCAATGGCACAACGCTTTTTCCTGAAAGCCCGAATTTACGCATGATTTTATCCATTAAAAAAACCACACGGCTCATATAACCGCTTTCTTCCAAAATCGAAATAAATAAAAACAAGAAAGCAATTTGCGGAATGAAAATAATAACTCCGCCAATACCTGGAATAATTCCCTGCGAAAGCAAATCTGTTAAAATTCCGCTTGGCAATTCTTCTGCAACCCAACTGCTTAAAGAAGCAAATGTACTATCAATAAAATCCATAGGAATTGTTGACCAGCTGAAAATCGATTGGAAAATCAAAAATAAAATGGCAAAGAAAATAACGTAACCAAAAATCTTATGCGTTAGAACTCGATCAATTTTGGCACGGATGTCTTTCGCCATCGAAGCGTCAATTTTTAAACCTTCTTTTAAAATATCATTGATAAACTGATATCTTTTGATGGTTTCTTTCTGCTGTAAACGCTTTAATTCAGAATGTGATTTGGTAAAAGTGCTTCTGATTTCATTTCGATCTAAATTCGAAAAATTAACATCTTGAGTAATAACAAGCCACAATTTGTACATCAATTGGTTTGGAAAAGCATGCTGTAATTTTTGAAAATATTCAGGATCAATTACTGATGCATTTAAGCATGGTTCGTGTGTAATGGTTTTATAAGAGACAATTAGTTCTTTTAATTCTTCAATTCCTAAACCTTTTCTTGAACTTACTAAAGCAATTTTCGTTTTTAACTTTTCTTCTAAATACGGAATATCCAAAGAAATCCCCTTGCGCTCCATACGATCAGACATATTGATAACCAAAATCGTCGGAATTTCAAGATCTTTGATTTGTGTATAAATCAGTAAGTTTCTTTTTAGATTTTCGACATCTGTTACCACTACCGCTACATCTGGATATAATTTATCGTTTTTATTTAATAGAAGTTCAATAACCACACTTTCGTCCATGGAACTAGCGTTCAAACTGTATGTTCCAGGCAAATCCAGAATGTTGGCTTTTATATTGTGGGTTAATTTGCAAAAACCCATTTTCTTTTCAACCGTAATTCCAGGGTAATTTCCGACTTGCTGGTTAAGACCTGTTAATTGATTAAAAACTGAAGTTTTTCCGGTATTTGGATTTCCGATAAGGGCAACATTGATATTCTGAACACTCATTACAAATTGGTTTTGATAATTTCTACTTCAATTTCACGAGCTGTTTCAATTCGGATTGCAACATGAGAACCATTAATGTCTAAATATAAAGGATCACCAAAAGGAGCAACTTGTAGCAATTCAACTAAGCTGCCAGGCAGACAACCCATTTCTAATAATTTAAGTGGAATAAGTTCGATATCAAAATCTTTGATAATGGCTTTTTCGCCTTTTTTCAGAGTGTGTATTGTATTTTGCAAGCTTATTTAGATTGAATTTAGATTGCAAAAATAGGTAATTATTATATATATACGGGCATTTAATGCTTACACAAATGCTAAATGTTTCTAAAAATAAGGGTTTTTATTCTTGAGAAAGGAATTCGATGTCTTCTAAAAGACGTTTTATATCTTCTTTATTTGTTCCATCATAAAAACCTCTAACGCGACGTTTTTGATCAACCAAAACAAAATTCTCTGTATGAACCATATCATAAAGCTGATCTGGTCTGCCTAATTTAACAGCCAAATACGATTTTCTGGCTATAGTGTAGATTTCTTTTTTATCGCCAGTAACCAAATTCCATTTGCTGTCAACAACTCCATATTTAATTGCATAAGCTTTTAAAACAGAAACACTGTCAACTTCTGGAAAAACGGTATGCGAAAGCAACATTACTTTTGGATTATTTAAAACTGCTTTTTGTACATCAACCAAATTTGTTGACATTTTTGGGCAAATCGATCCGCAAGTCGTAAAAAAGAAATCGGCAACATAGATTTTCCCTTCGTAATTTTTCTGGGTAATGGTATCTCCGTTTTGATTGATGAAAGAGAAATCGGCAATTGTGTGGTATTTGCTTTTATATTGAATCGTACTGTCAACCAATTCAGGATTTACATCAGACGGATTGTAAATTGGAAGTGTCTTTTTTGGTTTTAAAGCCGAGTAAAACAAAGATATCGTAACCACCGAAAATACTATTAAAACAATAAAGAATTTGCGGTATTTATATAAAAGCGATTTCATAAAAATAATTTGGCGCAAAAATACAAAAAGCAGATTTTAAAAACTTTACTGAATTATTTTTTTAACAGCCTTTTGTAACTTTTATGAGTATCTGTATACATATATTCCAGTGCTCAAATTCTATTTGTGAAATTTATCTGTCTTTTTGATTTTACAGTTAGAATTTTAACACAATTTTTGAAATAATAACAATATGTTTGTATTTTCCCTTAAACTATAATTTTTTATGAAAAAACAATTTGCTAAACCTGTGTTTGGTGCAATATCTGCAATGTTTGCAATAACTGCAGCTCAAGCTCAAACAGCGCCAAAAGAGCCAGGTATTAATGTATCTTATATGGATACGAAAATAAGCCCAAGTCAGGATTTTTTCAAATATGTAAACGGAACTTGGTTAGAAAAAACAGAAATTCCAAGTGATCGCACGACATGGGGAAGTTTTAATGAGCTGATTAAAAAAACTGACAAAGATGTAATGGCAGTTTTAAAAGATGCTTCAAAAAATCCAAAGTATAAATCAAATACAGATCAAGGAAAAGCGGTTAACCTATTTAATACTTATCTCGATTCTATCGGAAGAAATAAAAGAGGAATCGAACCATTAAAACCATATCTGAAAAAAATTGACGCAATTAAAAACATTGCGGATGTTCAGAAATATTTGGTTGAAATGGAACAAGAAGGAAACGCTGGCTTTTTTGGAATTTACATTGGAGCTGATGATAAAGACAGTTCTAAAAACTCTGTAAATTTAGGACCAAGCCAATTAGGACTTTCAGATAAAGATTATTACACTTCTGATGATAAAGATTCTAAAGAAAAACGTGCAAAATACGAATTGCATGTTGCGAGAATGCTTCAGTTTATTGGAGAATCTCCAGAAAAAGCGAAACAAAGTGCTGCTGAAATTTTAGCTTTAGAAACAGAATTGTCTAAACCAAGATTAAACAGAGTTGAAAGAAGAGACAGCCGTTTGCAATACAATCCAATGACAATTGCTGAACTTCAAAAATTAACTCCAGCGATCAAATGGAACGAATATTTTGCGGGTTTAGGAATCACTAAATTAGAAACTGTAATCGTTTCTGAGCCTAAATATATGACAGCTTTAGAAACTGTTTTCAAAGAAAACAAAGTTGCACAATGGAAAGAATACCTAAAATGGGATCTATTAAACAATGCAGCAAGTAAATTGACAACAGCAATTGATCAAGCTAATTTTGATTTTTACAGCAAAACATTAAGAGGTGCAATTAAACAGCTTCCTGCTGAAGAAAGAGCGCTAAATGTAGTGAACGGAACAGTTGGTGAGGCTCTTGGAAAACTTTATGTGGAGAAAGTTTTTCCTGCTGAAGCTAAAACAAAAGCGGTTGACATGATTCACAATGTAATTACGGCTTATCAAAATCGTATTAACAATTTAACTTGGATGTCTAAAGACACAAAGGCAAAAGCAATTGAGAAACTGAATAAAATCACGATTAAAGTTGGATATCCTGATAAATGGAAAGATTATTCAGCGCTTGAGATTAAAAGTGTTGCAGAAGGAGGAAGCTACTATGAAAACACTAAAAACGTATCTAGATGGAACTTTAAGAAAAGCATCGATAAATTGTCTAAACCTGTTGATAAAACAGAATGGCATATGTCTCCTCAAACGGTAAATGCGTATTACAACCCATCTTATAACGAAATTGTATTTCCAGCAGCAATTTTACAGCCGCCTTTCTACAATTACCAAGCTGACGAAGCGGTTAATTATGGTGGAATTGGAGCGGTAATTGGTCACGAGATTTCTCACGGTTTTGATGATTCTGGTGCACGTTATAATGCAGAAGGAAATTTAGTGGACTGGTGGACAGAAGATGATTTGAAACAATTCACTGCTCTTGGAACAGATTTAGCAAATCAATACAGTGCTCTTGAGCCTCTACCAGGAATTCACGTTGATGGTAATTTTACTTTGGGTGAAAACATCGGAGATTTAGGTGGAATCAATGCTGCTTTTGATGGATTACAATTGTATTTGAAAGCTCATGGAAATCCAGGATTAATTGACGGATTTACACCGGAACAGCGTTTCTTTATTTCTTGGGCTACAGTTTGGAGAACAAAAACGAGAGACGAAGCAATCAAAAATCAAGTGAAAACAGATCCGCACTCTCCAGGAATGTACAGAGCCTATGTGCCAATTCAGAATGTGGATGCTTTCTACAAAGCTTTCGATATTAAGAAAGGAGATAAAATGTATGTTGAACCAGAGAAACGAGTTAAAATCTGGTAATCAGAGATTTATAATACTAAAAAAGGCGCTTGATAAAAGCGCCTTTTTTTATTGCAACTAAATTGCGATATAAATTTCTACTTCTGCATCATTCGGATTTTGTGCTTTTTCTCCGTAAACTTCAAAATCAGCTGTAAAAGTTCTATTCAAATCAGACTTCCAAATCTTTAACCATTCGTTAAAAACAATTCCTTCTGCAAGATTTCCTTTGGCAATAAATTTTTCATAATGATTTCCATCGATTGTTTTTCCAATCATTCCGTTCGGAATTTCATTTAGATTTACTACTGCACAACCTAAAATTGTTGTGTAAGGTCTAGTATGGTCTTTTTCGTAATCGGTATAAATGCAGTAAATATCGTTACTTATTTTGTTTGGAATTTTTGTGCTAATTTCTTCTGCTAAAAATTGATTCCAAAGTTCAGGAATGTCTTTTCCAGATTGCCCATTTTCATTTGTCGTTCTTATCGAAATACCAATTACATTGAATTTTTGAATATTCATTTTAATAAAATATTTATTGTTAAAATTCAAATTTACAAAAATGAAATGACAACAGTATGTCAGTAGTTTGGAAAAGGAGTAAAAAAAAAAACGACACTAATTTTGTGTCGTTTTTGTATTAATTAAAGTCAATTATTTTAAATGACTGTAAATGTAAGTTTCAATTGCTTTTAATTCTTCGTCAGACATTGCCTGAGTAATAGCAAAATTGGTTTTCATAACCTCAAACTGACTCGGATCTACAATTGGCTCTGCGTTTCCCTTTAAGAAAGTAACTATATTGCCATTTTTATCTTTGTAGATTTTGGCAATTTCTTTAATGCTCGGTCCAACTACTTTTTGATCTGGCTGATGGCAAGCAAAACAATTTCCAGCTCCTTCAAAAAGCTGTTTTCCTAGTTCTTCTGGACTTTTGGCTTTCGCCGATTCTCCTTCAGAAACAGATTCGGTTGCTGCGTTTGTTGGCTCGGAAGTTTCTTTTTTGCAAGATGCGAAAGCTAAAACAGCAACTAAAAATAAAATCTTTTTCATCTTATTTCTTTAAAAGTATCGCCGCTTCTTTTGCGAAGTATGTTGAAATAAGATTAGCGCCAGAACGTTTGATGCACATTAACTGTTCCATCATAATTTTATCGTGATCTAGCCAGCCTCTTTCAGATGCCGCTTTAATCATGGCATATTCTCCAGAAACCTGATAAACAGTTACAGGAACATGTACTGTATTTTTAATTTCGCGAACAATATCCAAATAAGCAATTCCTGGTTTTACCATAACCATATCTGCACCTTCTTCAACGTCAGACAACGCTTCTTTAATAGCTTCGATACGATTAGCATAATCCATTTGATATGTTTTTTTGTCTTTAGGAACAACAACATCAGCTTCTTTTGGTGCAGAATCTAAAGCATCTCTAAAAGGACCATAAAAAGCTGAAGCATATTTAGCAGAATAACTCATGATTCCAACATTTTGAAATCCAGCAGCATCCAAACCTTCGCGAAGGCGTAAAACACGTCCGTCCATCATATCACTTGGTGCAACAAAATCGGCACCAGCTTCTGCGTGAGAAACGGCCATTTTTACTAAAGCATCAACTGTGCTGTCGTTTTCTACATCGCCATTTGTTATAATTCCGTCATGACCGTAAATTGAATACGGGTCTAAAGCCACATCTGGCATAACGATCATTTCTGGACAAGCCGTTTTTATGGCACGAATAGCCTGCTGCATTAACCCGTTAGCATTCCAAGCTTCTTTTCCAGTATTGTCTTTTAGGTTTTCGCTAACTTTTACATAAATGTTAACGGCACGAATTCCTAAATCAAAAAGTTCTTTTACTTCTTCAACCGTTAAATCTATAGATCTTCTGAAAATTCCAGGCATTGACGGAATTTCGACTTTTACATTTTCTCCTTCAGCAATAAACATTGGAAACATAAAATCCGATGGACTTAAACTGGTTTCACGTACTAAAGAACGAATCGATTCATTTACTCTTAATCTTCTGCCTCTTTGTAATGGGAACATATAAATTTAGATTTTAGATTTTAGATTTCAGATTTTAACCTGAATTTGAAAAACAGATTGATAAATCCTTATTCTAAAATTGAAGTTGTTTTTTATTTTTTTTGAAGTTTATCTCACTTTTTAATGAGTGGCGCAAAGTTAAAGAAAAAGGAACAGAATAAGGCGTTTAGCTAGCTGTAGAATCCGTTAATATTATCTAAAAGTTTGATTGAATTTTAATTATTGGAGTACATTTGCAAAAATTAGGAAAAATCTTATGTTTGTAAATGTAAAACTAGGAACTATTTTTTGCATTCCATTGTTTATGGAAAGAAGATTGGAAGCTTACAACAAAATTATCTGAAATGATTTAGATAAGGATTTTGCTTTTGGAAGAGTCGTAGATACAAACTCTTCTGTATTAGTTGAAATTTTTAAAAAGGTCTGCTCTGCTAAAAGCGATTTAAATGAAATTATAAATTCGGGTGTTATGTTTTCTCCTGTTCAAATATTTTGGGACGGAATTATAAAAGGAAGATGGAGAATTATAGGTCAAACCGAAAATTATGAAAAGATTAAAGATTCTAATTATGATAACTTCAAAATGGTATTTGGAATGGATGATGATTTCAGGTTAAGAGAACTTAATACAGGTAAAGAAATAAATATTTCTAGAGATGAAGTCGAAAATTATGAATTCTCGACAGTATGGTTTCCAATTGATTCAGAAAATCGAATTTTAAACAGAATAAATGCGTCCGATGGCGAAATATATAATGAATAAAATTTTCATCCTGTCTTCTTTTTTGCTCCTAATAAGCTGTTTTGCAAAAAAGGAACAGACAGCAAATCAAGACAATAAAGCAGTATTTTTAAAAGAATTAAAAATACCAAAAGGAGAACAGTTAAAAAAAATATTCCCGCAGCCATATAATTTTACACTTGCCGCTGAAAAAGGAATCTGCAATAATAAAGAGATTTGTTTAAATTACTTATATCTTCAGGCGTTATATAGAAAAGGTTTAGATCAATATTTGCTCAATGAATTGAATTTAAAAAAGTACGATGATATTCTAGCAAATAGCAATTTGAGATTTATTAAGAGAAATAACGAAAATCAAAATCTTTATCAGCAAACCTCTTCGCTTTCATTGTCTTATATTTATCTGCACAACAACATTTATATTGAAAAGTTAGATAGAAACACATTGTATTTTTTGCAAGGCAGAATAAACAATCACAACCTTGATGTAGATGAAAAATTGATTCAAGTAGTAAAAGAAACTTATCCAGATGTAATTAAAGTTTTTCTTGACAATAAAGAGCCAACAAAAGGTTTGTACAGTGTTGATGGAAGAAAGATAGCATGGAATAATGCCGTAATATTTGAAATTGGGCATCAATCAGAATTTGATGAAAAAGGGAACTACGTAAGCCGTGAAAATGAAATGTTGAAAGATAATTATCTGAAAGAAGAACTTATTCCGCAGATGGAAAAGGAGTTTTCAGAAAAATTGGATTGTCCGGTTACTATTTTTATTGAAAGATGAAATACATGAAAAAGTTTATTTACATAGAAAACACAGAAATTGTTAATCATCATTGGGAAAATTGTGTGAACAATAAAATTCCATAAATAACCATTAAAAGGAAAAACAAGTATTTTTTTGAAGTGTTTTATGATGTGACAAATGCAAAATGTGATTTGAAGATGATCTCAAAAGAGATAAGAGAGATATATTTGAGTTACACCAAATTTTTTCTGATTCCCTTCTTTGAATATGAGTCATATTTAGATCAGGATTATTTTTTTTCTATGTTGATAAATGAAGGATATGAACAGTTTTTTCGGAAACCCTTTTTGATTATTTGTTGAATAAAATAAGATAAAGTGAAAGCGAAAAAGATAAGTGAAGGTTATGTTTGGAGATTCTGGGCTTTTATGGGTGAAGGATATGAAATTCCTGCTGAAATATTGGGATTAAATTTAAATAATCATACTAGTATTGAAAAAGTAGTGAATAGTTTTTTGAAACCAGAATTGAAACTTGAAGATATTTCTTGGCAATTTAGATTTAAAGAGAGTTTAAGGTTTGCCATTAATTTCTGGACAGAGGATCAACTTAAAAGATGCTACGAACAAACTTTGGCACAATTGCAACTTCCCACACAAATTTCAATTAGAGATTTCTATGTTTTAGTTTGGAATTTATTGTTTGATTATGAATCATATCTTATTGAAGATAGATCTATTTATGAAGATATTGGACCTTTTTAATTATTGAAACTAAAGATTAAGAATTTAGACATATCATGGTTTTTAAAATAATTCCATCTAAATTTGTCTAATGAAGAAAATTCTCGCTTTATTATGCTGTTTCCTCTTAACGAGTTGTTTTGAGATTACAGAAAGAATCAAACATCACGACGACCAAAGTGGCGAATATACTCTTATAATCGACTTTTCGCGATCATGGTTTAAAACAAAATCGGCTATTTGGCTTGAAGAAGTTGATGGCGTAAAAATTCCAAACGAGCAGGAAATTACCGCGAAACTCAATGATTTTAAAGAAAAAGCTTTAAAGATAAACGGAATTTCCAACGTAAGTACCAAAACAGATTTTGACAATTATATCTTTATCATCAAACTGAACTACGCCAATCTGAAAGCACTCAACGCTGTTGTAAATACCATCAACAATCAGCGCGATCAGATTCACTTTAGCGGAAGCGGCAAAACTTTTGAAAGAATTGCCTCGTATCCCGTTCCAGAAAAAGTCATAAACGACCCGAAGAAAAAGAAGGATCTCGAAGAAGCCAGCATTATTTCTATTTACACTTTCGATAAAGATATTCTGTCTGCGGACAATATCAACAGTAAAATTTCCAAAAACAAAAAGACCGTTTTTTTAAAACAAAGTATGTACAGCGTTTTTAAAAAATCGACACTAATGAACAATACCATCCAATTAACGCCTTGATTTTATGAAGCATTTTTACACACTAATTTTTCTATTTGCCACTTATTTTACTTTTGGGCAAACCAATCCAGATAAATACGACTATTTTGTACAGTTTAACGGAAACCAACTTTCTAAAAAAGTCAGTATTGACGAAGTTTTGAATCATCCGATTATCACAAAATACATCAGCAAAAAACCTGATTTTGATCTTCGAAAGTATGCGTCAATCATTAAATTAAATGAAAAAATTACGATTCATGGCAATTTCTTAGACAGTGTTCCATTTTACCAAGTTACTATTCCTGTAAAAAGTAAAGAAGCCGTTAAACAATATCTGGTTGAAAAATTGGGAGCTGGCGAAAAAAGCGATTCGTTAGGAAAAGGAGGAATTCAAGATTTTGGTAAATATGCTGTTTTTACGCCAAGCGGAGTAAAAAGATCTTTTGTGTGGAATGACAATTATTTGGTTGTATTTGAATTGACAAAAAGACTTCCGTCTAAATTTTATGATGTAGCAGAAACTACTGTTCCAAGTGATTCTATTGAAGTTTCAGATGCGTATTCAGAAACGGTTATAGAAGCTCCTGTTCCAATGGTTGTGGATACACCAAAAATTGCGGAACCATCTGTAATGCATGATGAACCAATAATTGAAGAAACCACAGTAGCTGATACTGAAAAAGATTATTTATATGACGGAAATCCGTATGAAGAATACACCGTGGAACAAGCAGAATTTGATAGAAAATTGGCTGAGAAGCAAAGTCAGATCATAAAAGCGCTTTTCGAAAATGGTTTTATAGCACCAACTTCTCCAAAAATAAATGTTGCAGCTGATATTTCGTCTTGGGTAAATTACGGCGGCGTGATGTCGAGTTTTTATTCGTTGTATAATTATCCGTTAGGATTATTTGGCAGTTATGATAAATATCTGCCAATGCAAAAGAACTTCGGGAATTTTATAAAAGGAATAAATATCGATTTTTATTTTGATAATGATAATGCGCGAATCGAGGAAGTTGTAGAATATTCAACTGAGATTGCTAAAGTTGTAAGCCAAATTAGTAATCGAAAAATTAATAAAAATATCTTCAATTATTTTCCTGCCGAAAAACCTTTAGGATATGTTTCGTATCATTTCGATACAAAAGCAGCACTTGAAAACTTTCCATCTTTAACGACAGAATTATTTCAAAATCCGAAATTCGGAAAAGAAGATATTAGTATCGTCACCGATTTGATTTCTACCATTGTTGACGAAGAAGCCACAGCGAAACTTTTTGACGGGGATTTAAGCGCTTTTTTATATGATGTGAAAGATGTTGAGGTTCTGACCAAAAAATACGATTATGACGAAAATTTTGAAGAAAAAATAACCGAAGAGAAAGTCAAAAAATCTATTCCGTTGTTTTCTGTGATTTTTACGTCTACGCATCCCACATTTGGAGACAAATTGCTGCAACTTGGAATTCGTAAAAAATTACTAGTTCAAAACGGAAATGTGTACACTATTGTTGGAACAAAGGATTATGGCGATATTTTTATTCTGAAAGACAAAGATGTTATAATTGTTGCCAATACAAGAGATTATTTTGGAACAGGAAAAGGATCTTTTGCTAAAGATACCAAGAAAGATTTGAGCAAAAATTACATTTCTGGAAAGATGAATATTGCGCAAACAATCAAAACATTTGGGAAAAACGCTAAAGATTCAGAATTGGATCGAATGACAAAAATTTCTTCTCAGTTTTCAGATGTTTCGATTGAATCGCCTAAAAAGCTAGTTGATAATAAATTGAAATTCGTTTTTAAACTGAACTCTTTTAAGTCTGATAAAAACATCATTTTGCAGACATTAGATTTAGCGGATGAAATGACTTCGAAATAATTAAAAGCAAAAATCCCTGAAACGTCAGGGATTTTTTTATGTTTTTATTGAATAGAAGCTTCGTAAATTTCTTTAATCGAATTGCCTAATTGAGAATTAAATTCAGCATCAGATTGTCCTGCACTAAGTCCTTCTGACAATGCTCTTGAGAAACTTGCGATCAATCCCTGATTTTCAGCTAGTTTCTGATTGGCTTCTTCTCGAGAATATCCGCCCGAAAGCGCCACAACGCGAACCACATGCGGATCGGACATTAAATCGCTGTAGAAATTCTTTGCCGTTGGAATGGAAAGCTTCAGCATTACTTTTACATCTTTATCCAGTAAATTCAGCTGTTTCTTGATTTCGTCTTTTAAAATCTGCTCTGCTTTTTCTTTATCCGAAATATAAATATCAACTTCAGGTTCAATTATCGGTACAAGCCCTTTTTTAAATATCTGCAGACCAACTTCAAATTGCTGTTTTACCACTTCTTGAATTCCAGTTTGATTTGCTTTTTTAATAACAGAACGCATCTTGGTTCCAAAAATCTTTCGATCTACAGCGCGATCAAGCAAATCGTCTAAGTTAGAAATCGGTTTCATTAACTGAACGCCATTGGCAAGATCAGCAAGACCTTTATCTACTTTCAAAAATGGAATGATGTGTTTTTTCTCCCATAAATATTCTGCAGTCCATTGTCCGTCAATTTTTCGATCCATTGTGTTTTCAAACAAAATGGCTCCAAGAATATATTGGCTGTCAAAAGCGGGACTTTTAATAATTCTGGTTCTCATTTCATGTACAAGAGTGTACATTTCTTCGTCGTTCGAATATTGATTTTCTTCAACGCCATATTGCGATAATGCTTTTGGTGTGCTACCGCCGCTTTGGTCTAGTGCTGCGATAAATCCTTTTCCGGAATGCATGAGATTTAATTGTTCTTTGTTCCTATTTTCCATAATAATGAATTTTAGTTTACATAAATCACTGTAATTTAAGCATTTTTTCGGGCTTATCGTTTATTTCAGATTAAGATTTCTTAAAGGCCAATCTTTTCATTGACTTTATCGTAAACTTCTTTTACCTTTTTTGGAGGATCAAATCGGTAGCCAACAGAAAGTTTTACAGTCGCAATATTATCATTCAATCTTGGATCTACTTTGTCATCTTGTGCAAAGCTTACGGTGTTAAGACTTGCAAATCCAAAAAAACGATCTTTATTATAAGCCAGTTTTAAATTGAAATCGGCTTGATATAAAGCTGAGGTGTCGCCGTCAATATCATTGATTCCGGCTCCCAAAGCGAGTCCAGCGCCAATCAAAACCCGATTACTAATTACGAAATTGTAAAAATAGGCGGGAGCCAAAGTGAAAACATAAATATCACCAGGCGAAGAATCGGGAGTATTTAAATCAAGATTGGTATAATAAAAAGAAAATGACGGAATAAAACTTCCAGAGCTTTTAGTTTGCCATTCGTTTTGACTTACCAATGTTTTGAAAGAGAATTTATCATTGAAAACATAAGAAGTCGATCCGCCAATTTTGGTAGTGCGCATATGAGGCAATTGTGCAGTTATGTTGTCATCGCTGATGTAAAATCCTTTTTGATTAATGAAAGTAAAAGACTGCATCCATTTTTTGTAATAAAAACGGGTGTTGAAATTAAAATGTTTAGAATTAGAATCACCTTTATTTCCGCCAAGAAATTTAGGAGCAAAACCAATTGTAACGTCAATGATTTTATAGTTTAAATTGAAACCAATCTGCTCTCGTCGATTAGGAATTAGGCTTACATATATTTTAGGATCCTGATTATCTGAAGCAATTTCGAAACTATTAGAAGTGTCTAAATAATAAATGCTGGTGGTTATTTTATCGCTATAAGATTTAAAATACGGATTTTGTAATGTGTCGTTTTGGGCAAAACATCCAAAAATGCTGGTGAAGAATGTGGTGTAAATTAGTTTTAAACACATAGAAACATAGTTTTTAGATAGCTTGAAAAGACGTTTCACTCAAATAATTCACATAGACTATGTGAAAAAATGCTGATTTTCTAAAATCACCTCTAAGATATGTCTTTAAATCTATGTTTCTATGTGTTAAATAAATTTTTAGATTACGAAATCCACTCGCGCGGACTTGCTAAAACGTTGATCAATTTTTCTTCTTCGCTTCCTGCTTCTGGATGATGATCGTAAACCCATTGTACATGCGGAGGCAAACTCATCAAAATACTTTCAATTCTTCCGTTGGTTTTTAATCCGAACAATGTTCCTTTGTCGTGAACTAAATTGAATTCAACATAACGGCCACGACGGATTTCTTGCCAAGTTCTTTGTTCTGGAGTATAAGAAAGGTTCTTTCTTTTTTCTACAATTGGCACATATGCTTCAAGGAAACTATTTCCAACTTCGGTTACGAAATTGTACCAATTTTCCATTGACATCGATTCATTTGCTTTGCAATAATCAAAGAACAAACCGCCAAGTCCACGGGCTTCATTTCTATGTGCATTCCAGAAATATGAATCACATTGTTTTTTATATTTTGGATAAAACTCTGGATTGTGTTTATCGCAAGCTGTTTTACAAGTCTGATGAAAATGTTTTGCATCTTCCTCGAACAAATAATAAGGCGTTAAATCTTGTCCGCCACCAAACCATTGTTCGATCACATTTCCGTTTTCATCATACATTTCGAAATATCGCCAATTGGCGTGCACAGTAGGAACCATCGGGCTTTTCGGGTGAATAACCAAACTTAATCCGCAGGCAAAGAAATCAGCTTCACCAACGCCAAACATTTTTTGCATCGTTTCAGGAAGTTTTCCGTGAACGGCTGAAATGTTTACACCGCCTTTTTCAAAAACAGTTCCGTTTTCAATAACACGTGTTCTTCCGCCTCCGCCTTCAGGACGTTTCCATAAGTCTTCACGGAATTTTGTCGTTCCGTCAACAGCTTCTAATCCAGTGCAGATTTGGTCTTGTAAATTTTGTATGTATGCGTAAAATTTGTCTTTCATTTTGATTGTATTCTATATCCTATTCTGTGAAATTATATTTACTTAATATCTCTTTTGCTATTACTGGATTTCCAAAAATAAAATAACGGGAGCTTTTTTCATTAAAAAGATTAACCTCTAAAAATCTATTTGAGCTCCCTGTCTTCTTTAATAGTATTTCTGAAATGTCATTAAATATTAATTGTGAATCATTGGTACTATCGTTTATTTTTGCAATACATGCAATATCATTAAGAAAGATAAAGCAGTTTAACTCAAATTTATCGCTTTCGAGAGAAGTATAATTTGAGCTTTTATGAATATAATTATAATCAATAAAAATACTCATATCATTTAACTCATTGTGTGATTGAGCTTTTAAAGTGTTGAGTTTATCTCTCGCATAACTTGGTTCTTCTGTGCCAAAATTAAGAAAGTCGCCATCAGTAAAGACTTTGTAACCTTTACTTTCTAAGTCTGTTCTTGCTAAATCGCATAATTTTTTAACTCTTTTAGGAAGCGCTAAACTATCTAAATTGTAATAATCAAATGGTGTCATCCAGCTGTTTGGCATTCCTTTCCTCCAATTTTCTCTGCCAGTTAATCTGGTAAGTATATTGCCTTGTCTATGACCATTATATGCTTCGATTAATTTCTGTTTATAAGAGTTATCTTTGACTGCCTTATTTACAATTCTATTGAAGTCTTTCTTTTCTAATGGATTAAAAATGGTTTCGATGCCAAATCTTAAACAATCTGACCACTCATTTACATAATGCATACTTGGAAGCGGTTTCTCAATTTTAGCAAAAACATCTACAAAGTTTTGGTCATTATTCTCGGTTAATAATCCTTTAAGAAATAATTCATTCACCGTATAGTTATAAAATTTACAATCATTCAAAAGAGCATTGAAAGTTTCTTTTCTTTGATCAATGCCTAATTTCCAATTTAAAAACTTAAACGTTAGATTGTCTTTAAATCCTACTTCTTTTAAATCTTCAATAATTGGAAGAACTGCTGCGTCACCGGTTGATAATAAAAAAGCAATAAGATCAAATTGGTTATTGTAGTCCAGCGAACCTGCAGGAATCCAGTCTGGAGCTCCATAATGAGGCTGAATTAATGACGAATCGACCGGAAATTTTTTCAGCAATGCAGCACAATATATTATCAGTTTTTTTCGGGTTGCCTCATCAATGTTTGTATTATCAAAATAACTTTCTCTTAATGAATAGGCAAGATGATTTTTTTTGAAGACATCTACAGATGTATATTTTTTATTATTCAGTAAGGAATTAAAAAAATAATCAATAACATCTCCATAATTGGCATATTTAAGTGCGCAAAATAATTGAATTTCATTACTTGACTGTCCAGATAATAATAATTCTTTTATTGGTTGTTCATACCCTTCAATTTGCATTGAACACAACATTTGTGCAGTTTGACTTTCTATTTGAGGGTTTTTCAAACATTTAAAAAATAAGGACTTTAATTCTAAATTGATTATTTTTCTTCGATCTGGTTCTATACTTCCATCATATATACTATTGAAAACAATATCTGCAAATAAATTTTTAATAGAGTCATTATTGCCTTCATTTATAATAGAAATAATTTCTTTTTCGGCTGTTTTGTCATCGTAATTAAATCGTTCAGCAACTGACTTTTTTTTCAAACCATCAGAAATTCTATCCTCTTTAATTTTTTCTTTCGACTTTGAATAGCTTTTCATTAAATCAACCCACTTCTTGTCTTCAATTACCAATATTTTTGGATTTTTCTTTAAAATATTTTGTTCTTTGATAAAGCCAGCTATAGAAACGCTATCTTTTTTTAAAGAACTTTGAGCATAATTTTTAAAACTAAAAAACAGGCATAAAAACAAGAATAATTTTCTCATTGGTTTTCTGATTTGGGATAAATTTCGCTTAAAGACTATTATATTCTGATTTAAGAAGTCCGAAGTAAACAGAGTTTTGCAAAGTGCCGTCTCCATTTCTAAATTCGTCTCTTAAAATTCCTTCTTGTTTAAAATTATGTTTTAATGCAATTCGCTGACTGGCCAAATTAACTTCTGATGTGCAGATAAAAACCTTATTCAGCATTAATTCCTTAAAGCAAAATTCAAGTGCATCTGAAACCATTTTTGAGGTAATTCCTTTTCCTTGGTAATCTTCATCAATAAAATATCCAAATTCACATTTCGAGATGCGGTAATCGATAGTTTTTACACATAAATAACCAATTAAATTGTTGGTTTTAATATCTCGGGCATAAAAATGAAAACCTTCTTTGTTTTTCTCTTTTTCAAGACTAATAGAAATGAAATTTTGAGCTTTTTCTAGAGAATCTGAATTGGCAAGTGTTACAGGAAATGTTTTGCCGATATGAGTTTTATTTTTATCAATCAGTTTGTAGAATTCTTCGGGAAGAATATTTTCAATTCGGTCTGTTTTCCAATCTGCAAAACTCATTTTATTTGTTTTTAATAGATGAAATTTTCGAATTTATTCCAAAAGAAAAAACTTTGCTTTCGGCTTGAACATATTCGTAAATAGCCAAAGCCTTATTTTCAAAATTATAATTTTCAGCTTTAGAAAATTCTATTAAAATATCGGCAAATTGCTCTAATTGTTCCCAATCAAAATGAAGACGCATTAATAATGTAATTAAATCTTCATTCGAATAATCGATTAAAGTTTCAATGTTTAATGCAAATTCTTTCAGCTGATTTTCGATATCAGTTATTTGCAGGTTACTCAAAGGATAAGGCACAAAAATAAGAGTTCGCAACGTTTTCAGGACATTGTCAATTCTTATTTTTTCTTCGTCACGTAAACCTTTGTTGAGCATGTTTTTAGTTTTCAGTCACAGTTTTCAGTCGCAGCGAAATCTGAAAACTGCGACTGAAAACTGAACACTAATTAATTCCCGTATTCCTTCACCGCGTCAATAAACGCTTTGGCGTGATCTACAGGGATATTTGGTAAAATTCCGTGACCTAAATTTACAATATATTTGTCTTTTCCGAATTCGTCGATCATTTCGTGAACCATTTTCTTGATAGTTGGAATTGGAGAAAGTAATCTTGACGGATCAAAGTTTCCTTGTAAAGTAATATTTCCACCAGACAAGTAACGTGCATTTCTTGCTGTACAAGTCCAGTCAACTCCAAGAGCTGAAGCTTTACTTTTACCCATTTCGCCAAGAGCAAACCAGCATCCTTTTCCAAAAACGATAACAGGCGTAATATCTGCTAAAGCATCAACAATCTGGTTAATATATTTCCAAGAAAATTCCTGATAGTCAACAGGAGAAAGCATTCCTCCCCAAGAATCAAAAATCTGAACGGCATTTACTCCAGATTTCACTTTTTCTTTTAAATATAAAATAGTCGTATCGGTGATTTTTTGTAATAAAGTATGTGCTGCGACTGGGTTTGAAAAACAGAATCCTTTTGCAGTATCAAAACTTTTAGAACCTTTTCCTTCAACAGCATAACAGAAAATTGTCCAAGGCGAGCCAGCGAAACCAATTAATGGAACTTCATCATTCAGCATTTCTTTAGTCAATTTCACCGCATCAAAAACGTAACCTAAAGTTTCATTTACATCTGGGACAAAAACTTGATTTACTTGTTCCATCGTGCGAATTGGATCTGGAATTATCGGACCTAAATTGTCTTTCAATTCTACATGAATTCCCATTGCGCGTGGCACAACCAAGATGTCTGAGAATAAAATAGCAGCATCTGGAGCAATTCTACGAATTGGCTGAACCGTAATTTCAGCAGCTAATTCTGGAGTTTCGCAACGCGTAAAAAAATCATATTTATCACGAAGTTCTCTAAATTCTGGCAAATATCTTCCCGCTTGACGCATCATCCATACTGGCGGACGCTGTACTGTTTCTCCTTTTAATGCTTTTAAAAATAGGTCGTTTTTTAACATGTTTTTTATTTTAGTTGCAAAATCTCAAAGTGACAAAGTTGCAAAGGTTCTTATTTATATTCGTGAATTACATCTTCGATCACGTCTTCAATTGTGGGCTGATCTGCGATGATGATATTTTTTGTTACTTTCAATAAAGCTTCTGCGGTTGTATCGCCAATGCAGAAACAGATTTGTTTGTTTATAGTATTGTCTTTCAGATAACTTTTAACTCCAGACGGACTAAAAAACAAAATCGCTTCTGGATTTGCTTTTATTTTCTGAGGTTGCAACGTAGTTTCGTAAACCTGAATTTCGTTGAATTTAATTCCGTTTTCTTTTAAAGCTTCGGGCAAAGTATCTCTTCTCAGGTTTCCGCTGAAAAAAGTATAACTTTCATTTCCATAAATCAAAGTGATAATTTCAGCCAAATCAGTAGCATAACCGGTGTAAGCTACAACGTTGAATCCGTTTTCTTCTAAAAGATTTTTGGTTTTAATTCCAACGCAATACACGTTTTTCTCCCGAAGCTTCGGGATTAATTCTTCTGATTTTGGATTTGATAAAACGCTGTGAACGGCGTTTTGACTTGTAAAAATCAGACTTTCGTTGAGGTCCTTTAATTCGAAAGGTTTGTTTTCGGTTTTAATGAAATCGGCTTCGATTAATTCAACGCCATATTTCATTAGCTCTTGCTTATGAAAAGGAGATAATATTTTTGTAGAGAGTATTTGAACTGGGTTTGCCATTATTTCTTCAGGGATTCTTTGATTTTCTGCATTAATTCCGTTCCACCATTATTCAAAATCTCCTGGGCTGAATTGAAACCTAGTTTTTTCCATTGTGAAATGTCAACCGTTTTATTGATTTCCAGTTTTTGTTTTCCATCAATAGAAAGTAAAACACCTTGAAAATGTAAAGTGTCTTCATCTTCGTTATAAGTTACTAAAGCTCCAATTGGGGCAGTACATCCACCTTCAAGAGTTCTTAAAAACTGACGCTCTATATAAGTACAAATTTCAGTTTCGATATCATTTAATTGAGAAAGTGCATCCAAAGTGTAGTTGTCATTTTCCATTCCAACAACCAGCATTGCACCTTGAGCTGGCGCAGGAATCATCCAATCTAAATTGATGTAATTTTCGGGTTTCAGATTAATTCTTTCCAAACCAGCAGCAGCAAAAACAGCTCCGTCCCATTCGTTATCTTGTAACTTCTGCATACGCGTATTTACGTTTCCGCGTAAATCTACTACAGTATGATTTGGGTATTTATTGAACCATTGCGCCTGACGACGCAAACTTCCAGTTGCAATGGTACTTGGATTTGCAAAATCAGGATTTCCTTTATGAACTAAAATGTCTAAAACATTGGCTCTTGGCAAAACCGCACCTTGAACGATACCTTTTGGTAAAGCTGTTGGTACATCTTTCATAGAATGCACAGCAATATCAATATCGCCATTAATCATGGCAATGTCTAAGGTTTTAGTGAAAATTCCAGTGATTCCTAATTCGTAAAGAGGTTTGTCCAGAATAATATCACCTTGAGATTTAACCGCAACAATTGAGGTTTTATAACCTAAATCGTTTAGTTTTTTCTCGACAGTATGTGCTTGCCAAAGTGCTAATTCGCTATCGCGTGTTCCAATTCTGATTGTTTTTTCAGCCATGTTTTGTTTCTTGAACCATATAAGTTATAAAAGTAAATTTAAGCAGTTTGGGTAAAACACAGTTTTTAAATGAACTTATATGGTTTAAAATTTGATTTTGTTAAGATGCTTTTATTTTGAAGACTTTTTCGATCCATTCGATGCTTTCATCGACCATGGTATCGTCGTCTTTTAAATGATTGGCAAAATGTGTAGTGATTTTTTGAATGATTCGGTTACTGATAATTTCAGCTTGTTCCTCATTAAAATCGGCGATTTTTTTACTTTGAAAATCTAGTTCAGAAGCTTTAATAGCGTTTAATTTTTCTTTTAAAGCATTGATCGTCGGAGCAAATTTTCTTCCTTTCATCCAAGTAACAAATTCTTCTTTGATTTCTTCGATAATTGCTTCTGCAGCCGGAATGTGTAATTTTCTGTTTTCCAAAGTTTCATCTGTCAATTGAGACAAATAATCCATATGAATTAAAGTTACGCCTTCTAATTCCTCTACGTTTTCATTTACGTTTTTCGGAATTGATAAATCCAGAATCAATAAAGGTTTTTTAAGATTCAAAATTGCTTTATCAACCGTTGGATTTTGCGCGCCAGTTGCAACAACTACAACATCAGCTTTTTGAAGTTCTAAATGCAATTCAGAGTAATCTTTAACAATCAAATTTAGTTTTCCAGCCAATTTTTCAGCTTTGTCTTTAGTTCGGTTGATTAAAGTGATATGTTCGTTTTTAGTATGTTTTACTAAATTCTCACAAGTATTTCTTCCGATTTTTCCAGTTCCAAAAAGTAGAATATTTTTGTTGCTGATGTCTTCAACATTTTTCAAAATATATTGTACAGAGGCAAAAGAAACCGAAGTTGCACCAGAACTGATTTCTGTTTCAGTTTTGATTCTTTTACTTGCTTGAATAACGGCATTTACCAATCTTTCCATAAAAGCATTGGCCAATCCCATTGATTTTGAATGAATAAAAGAAGTTTTGATTTGAGATATAATTTCGAAATCACCTAAAATCTGACTGTCTAAACCAGTTCCTACACGAAATAAGTGATTGATCGCTTCTTGATTTTTGTAAACGAAACCTACTTTTTGAAAAGCATCTACAGAGCCGTTACTATTATCGCAGATAAGTTTTATTAATTGAAATGGATGTTCAGCAAAACCGTAAATTTCGGTTCTGTTGCAAGTTGAAGTAACTATTAAACTTTCTATTCCCTCGTTTTTAGCTTGTTCCAGCAATCGCGTTTTCGCAACGGCATCCAAACTAAATTGACCTCTGACCTCAGCATCAGCTTTTTTATAACTCAGACCAACTGAGTAAAAATAAAGGTGTTTCGGTACGTTATTGTTTTCCATAAATTCACTTTCATAAAAGTGCAACAAAATTATTACTATAGTGTTTATAAAAGTAACGCTAAAAGTACTTTTTATGTCGCTGTATGTTTTTTTGAACCTAAATAGGTGTTTTTGAGTAAAAAAGGCTACTTTTGTAGCAAAATCAGCTCCTTTGAAGTGATTAGTTTAGAGCGATTCTAAATAACATTTTGAGTTTGTTTTGATTTTCGTTTCAAAAAAATATCGCTATGAGTTCTCAAGAAGTTATAAAAATTGAAGACGACTTTACGCTGATTCGTTTTCAAAATGATGGTTCAGAACCTTTCTATGCACAGCACGAAATAATAGGTACTGGCCTGATACAGTTTCACTTCGGGATAAAAGGCAATGCAAAATTCTTATTCAATCAAGGCAATTATGCTTTAGAATTGAAAGAAGAAAAATCGCTGCTTTTATACAATCCACAGAAAGAATTGCCCCTAAATTTAGAGCTGGCTCCAAACTCGTGGGCAATTTCAGTAATTGTATCAATCAAGAAATTTCACGCATTATTTTCTGCCGAAGCTGATTATATTACTTTTTTAAGTCCTGACAATAAGGATAAAAAGTATTATAACGAAGGAAATATCAGTCCATCAATGGCAATTGTTTTGAGTCAGTTGTTCCATTACAATCTTCATCCATCTATTAAAAACCTTTATTATAAAGGAAAAGGATACGAATTATTGAGTTTATATTTCAATAGAACTGAAGATCCGAATGCAGAACAATGTCCGTTTTTGATTGACGAAGATAATGTCCTAAAAATCAGAAAAGCCAAAGAAATTGTAATTGCAAATATGGCCGAACCGCCAGGATTGCAAGAACTAGCAGATGAAATCGGTTTGAATTTGAAAAAGCTAAAAATGGGTTTCAAGCAAATTTACGGCGATACAGTTTATGGCTTCTTATTTGATTACAAAATGGATTTCGCGAGAAAACTTTTAGACAGCGGTTCTTATAATGTAAACGAAGTTGGTTTGAAAATTGGTTACAGCACAGGGAGTCACTTCATAGCCGCATTCAAAAAGAAATTCGGAACAACACCCAAAAAATATTTAATGTCGATTAATGCGAATGTTTAATAAATGAAGAAAGTTATTTTCCCTATTTTAATTGTTTTTTTGAGCTGTAAATCTGAAGAAAGTCCGCTTGTCATTGAATATAGAAATATGGCATTTCATGATATTGAAGCCGATAGTGTAAAGACATTTGGTTTTGGTTTGCCACTTCCGCCAAGAGACTCATTAGAATTATTGAGGAATAATAGAAAAACGACTATCTATAATAAATATGGATTATACAGTAAGAATCTCGGATGCATTGTTGGTGATAAAGAGTTAGATGCTGCCGCAAATGAATATCGAAAAATAACCGATGTTTATCTTGAGAAGCGAAATGGAAAAGGCTGGGAAGAAAAAATGCATATAGAAGTTAATAATATAAAATGAGTTTTTAAATTAGGAATCAATTTTATAAATAAGAACATAATTAAAAAGTAATAATTATCATATTTCGAAAAAGTTGCAAGTTCTACTTTTGTCGAAATTTTTAAAAACAAATAAAAAGCTTAAAGCAAAAAATAATAATGAAAGGCGCACTATTAATAAACTTAGGATCTCCGGATAGTCCAACTCCAAAAGATGTAAAACCTTATTTAGATGAATTTTTAATGGATAAATACGTCATCGATGTTCCGTATTTATTGAGAGCATTATTAGTTCGCGGAATTATTCTAAGAAAAAGACCTGAAGAATCTGCACACGCTTATGCGAAAATCTGGTGGGAAGAAGGTTCTCCGTTAATCGTTCTTTCTGAAAGAATGCACAAAAAAGTACAGCCATTATCTAACATTCCTGTTTCACTTGCAATGCGTTATGGGTCAATGACAATCGAAAAAGGTTTGCAGGAATTGAGCGATCAAGGTGTTACTGAAGTATTGCTTTTTCCATTGTATCCTCAATATGCAATGGCTTCTACTTTGACAATTTTAGTTTTAGCAGAAGAAATTCGTAAGAACAAATTCCCGCACATGAGGTTTAGTGATGTTCCCGCATTTTATAATAAACCAGATTATATTAAAAATGTGGCAGATTCCATTCAAAAACATTTGAGAGGATTTGAATACGATCAACTAGTATTTTCATATCACGGAATTCCTGAGCGTCACGTTCGCAAAACGGATAAAACAAAGTCGCATAAAAAATTCGTAACCAATGAAATGTGCTGCGAAGTAGGAACTCCAGAAGCAGAATTCTGTTATAGAACACATTGTTACGAAACAACGCGTTTGGTTGTAGAACAATTAGGCATTCCAAAAGATAAATATTGTGTTACTTTCCAGTCAAGATTGGCAGGCGACAAATGGCTTGAACCATATACTGATGTTGAAATTGACAATATGCCGTCAAAAGGAATTAAGAAAATTGCGGTTGTAACTCCAGCTTTCGTAACGGATTGTTTAGAAACTTTGGAAGAAATCGCTATGCGCGCTAAAGAAGATTTTGAAGCAAATGGAGGAGAAGAATTCTTGGCAATTCCTTGTTTAAATGACGAAGACGAATGGTGTCAAACTGTTTCTAATTGGATTAACGATTGGGCTAAATAAATATTAGATGAATAAATTAAAAAGTATTTCCGTTTTATTTCTTGTTTTAGTAACTCTTTCAGGTTGCAAAAAAAACAATTCTCTTGCAGATAATAATTTTTACGATAAAACATTCAATTGGCAGATTTCTGTTCCAGATGATTATGAAAAAGTAAATTTAAAGGAAAAAGCCGATATTAAAGGTGATACTGCTTTAGCTAAAAAGAAGCACTCGATTGTTGTTTTTAAGAAAGACGAAGCCAATTATTTTTCAGTGAATTACGAAGATTTCTTTGGAAATGATGTTCGAGCGCTTGATCTAAATATGAAATTAAAAGATTTTCTTCTTTTAAAGGATG
Organism: Flavobacterium sp. SH_e; assembly: GCF_025717045.1. Taxonomy (GTDB): domain Bacteria; phylum Bacteroidota; class Bacteroidia; order Flavobacteriales; family Flavobacteriaceae; genus Flavobacterium. Next base: position 135,469 of record NZ_JAOVZN010000006.1, on the reverse strand, counting down.
TTGGTAAAATTTATCCGAAAGGTAAAATGGGAGATTACTCAGTAACTACTGAAAATATTTCGGGTTTGCCATTTAGAAGAGCTAAAATAGAAATAACTGAGGATGGGAAAAAAGTCGTAACACTAGTTATTTTTTCTAGAGGTTTTAATGATAAGATCTTTGTCAATTCAATCGTTTATGAAGATGAAGATGATGGTAAAGAAATGATTGATCTTTTTAAAAAATCTACATTTAAGAAGTAATGGAATATTATAATTATCTAAAATCGCTTCATCTTATTTTTGTAATAACTTGGTTTGCAGGATTGTTTTACATTGTGCGTTTGTTTGTTTACCAAATTGAAGCCAATGAAAAGCCTTCGCCAGAAAAAGAAATTCTTCAGGCACAATACAAAATAATGGCCTACCGTTTGTGGTATATTATTACATGGCCGTCGGCGGTTTTGGCGAGTATTTTTGCTTTTTGGATGCTGTTTTTTACAGATGCAGGTCACGTTTGGATAACCATGCCTTGGATGCACGTAAAATTATGCTTCGTTTTCCTTTTATATTTATACCACGGAAAATGCCATCAGATTTTTAAACAATTACAAAGAGATGAAGTAAAATATTCCAATAATTTTATGCGTTTATGGAACGAAGGCGCTACGATTATTCTATTTGCTGTTGTCTTTTTAGTAGTTTTAAAAAGTGCCATCAACTGGATTTTCGGCGTAATCGGAATTATTTTATTCTCGGTCTTAATTATGCTGGGATTCCGTTTTTATAAAAGAATTAGAGAGAGAAAATAGTTTTTTTAGTTTCAGGTTTCAAGTTTCAAGTTGTCAAACGCAACGTAACCTGAACTTGAAACTTGAAACCTGAAACAAATAAAACAAATGTTTAACAACTTCAAAATGACAATGCTTTCGCTTCGAACCAGGATTTTTCTGTCGATGATTGTATTGATTGTTGTGGCATCTTTTTTATTGGCTTCGATTTCGATTATTCAGTTTAAAACAGAGGCCAAAGAATATCATCAAGAACGTTTAGAACGAAAAGAAAATGCCGTAAAAGAACACATCAATTATGTTCTGGCTACGACTACTTATCCGCTGAAAACTCAAAACCTGGATTTAATTTTTAAAGATAAAATCCACGAGTTAGCGCAGATTCACAAAATCGAAATCAATATTTATGGTCTTGACGGAAAACTGCTAAAATCTTCAAAAGAATCTTTTGCCGTTGATAAAATTGCACCACCAATTCCAGAATACATTTTAAAACTGGTTCGTTCTTCTATCGAAAAGCGATTTGTAGATATTAAAACGATAGACGGAGTTAAAAACCGATCTTCATACAGTTTAATTAAAGATGAAAAATTCAAGCCGCTCGGAATCCTTAATCTGCCATATTTGGAAGACGATGGCTATTATGATAATGAATTGAATACTTTCTTGATTCGTTTAAGTCAGGTTTATTCTTTTATGTTAATTGTCGCTTTCGGATTGGCGTATTTCCTATCAACATATATTACAAAATCGTTGAAAACCATTTCTGAACGTTTGGAAGAAACAAATCTGGATCAGAAAAATGAGAAAATTGTTCTAGAAGCAAATAGCAAAGAAGTTAATTTCTTGATTAGAGCTTACAACGGAATGGTGGACAAATTGGAAACGAGTGCAATTAAATTAGCGCAAAGCGAACGTGAAGAAGCTTGGCGCGAAATGGCAAAACAGGTAGCGCACGAAATTAAAAATCCGCTTACGCCAATGCGTTTGACGGTTCAGAGTTTCCAGCGAAAATTTGATCCTTCTGCTCCAGATGTAAAACAAAAGATGAACGATTATTCCGAGACTTTAATTCAGCAGATTGATACCATGACGGCGGTAGCTTCGGCATTTTCGAACTTTGCTTCGATGCCAGCACAGCAAAACGAAACGCTGAATGTTGTTGAGGTTGTCGAATTGGCTTTGGATATTTTCAACGAAGATTATATCTCTTTTGAAAAAGAAGAAGAAGAAATCATTTCCAAAATGGATCGTACGCAATTAATCCGTGTGATTACCAATTTGGTTAAAAATGCTACTCAGGCCATTCCAGAAAGTCAGTTTCAAAAATCTATTGAAGTTTCAGTAAAAAGAAGAAATAACAATGTTGAAATTGCCGTAAAAGACAACGGAATTGGAATTCAGAAACAAGATATTGGCAGAATTTTCGAACCAAAGTTTACTACCAAAACTAGCGGTATGGGACTTGGTTTAGGAATTATCAAAAACATTATCGAAAATTACAAAGGAACAATTACCTTTGAGTCAACTTACGGAAAAGGAACTACGTTTAGAGTTTCTCTTCCTATCACAAACTCATAAAAAAAGCGTCATGAACTACGAAAATCTTTTAATTTCTATTGAAGAAAATATCGCGACAATTACTATAAACAGACCGACAAAATTGAATGCTTTAAACAAAGCAACAATTAGCGATCTTAGTAAAGCGATTAAATTATTGGGTAAAAATGATGATATCCGCGTTATTATATTGACTGGAAGCGGCGAAAAAGCATTTGTTGCTGGAGCTGATATTTCTGAATTTGCCAATTATACGATTGTTGAAGGCGCACAATTGGCTGCTGAAGGACAGGAATTGCTATTTGATATGATCGAAGGTCTTAAAAAACCGGTTATTGCAGCAATCAACGGATTTGCATTAGGAGGCGGATTAGAATTGGCAATGGCTTGTCATTTTAGAATTGCTTCTGATAATGCTAAAATGGGACTTCCAGAAGTTACTTTAGGATTAATTCCAGGTTACGGAGGAACACAGCGTTTACCACAATTAGTTGGAAAAGGCCGTGCAATGGAAATGATTATGACCGCTGCGATGATTACTGCCGAACAAGCAAAAGATTACGGTTTAGTAAACCATGTTATACCACAAGAAGAATTACTGTCGTTTACAAACGTGATTGCACAAAAAATCATCAAAAATGCTCCTTTCGCTATCGGAAAAGCCATAAAGGCAATCAATGCTAATTTTACAGATGGTAAAAACGGTTTTGATGTTGAAATAAAATCATTCGGAAAATGCTTTGGAACTGCCGACTTCAAAGAAGGAACAACAGCATTCTTAGAAAAACGTAAAGCTGAATTTACAGGAAAATAATAATTATATTATGGAGATTGTCTTAGATTCATAAAGAATAAAACTTAGAATCTATTAAAAAAAACTTAGAAACTTAGTATCTCAGAACCTTAGCAACTTAAAAAAAATGTACGAACCAATATTTGCCCTTTTTTGTGAACGAGTTAAAGAAAGCATCCGAAGCGGAACTTTCGCAAAACTCACTTTGGCCAAAACGATGGGCGATACCGAACTTAAAAACGTGTATTTCCGATTGGTTCTCAATGAAGATAATACATTCTCAATTTCGCTTACTTTCAGATATAAAACAGAAGAAATTGAAAGTATTCATTCTTTAGATGAAGCCTTATTGATTTTAGGCACTCACATTAAAAATCCTTTTTTAACAGCACTTTTATTTACAACCGATGAAGATGTTACTTTCAAAGTAAATAAAAAGAATGCAGGCAGTATTATCGAGCAAGCACCAACTTTTAAAAATGCTTCTCCGGTTATGTTGGAAATGATTGAGAAGGGGATTGTTTAAAGTCCAAATTAAATTCAGAAAATGGAAGAGCTAAAGGAGATATTATGGCGACAATTCGGCGCTGTTATAGATATGCTGGAAAGTTCGATTTTAGTTTGTCCTGATCGTTTTTGGGACAAAAAGGACTTTTGGTATTCTGTTTATCATACCATTTTTTGGCTTGATTATTATTCATCTGTAGAACCAGATGCGTTTTCTCCGCTACAACCATTTTCTTTGTCGGAGCTTGATCCGGATGGCATTTTACCTGAAAGAGTTTACTCGAAACAAGAATTATTGGTCTATTTAGAATATTCGCGTAAAAAATGTTACTTCTTAATCGATAATTTGACCGATGAAACTTCTAAAGAACGATTTATCACTAAATATAAAAATTACAGCAGAATAGAGATAATTTTATACAATATGAGGCATGTTCAGCATCATGTTGGTCAATTGAATTTAGTGCTGAGGCAAAATGAAGATGTAGCTGGAGAATGGGTTTCTCAAACAGATAAAAAATATTAAAATATTGACTAAACCAGCTTCACAAACAAATTAGAAGCAATTTTATTAGAAATCGATAATTCTCTATCATTAACTTTAATTCGTACCGATAAATCGAAAGATTCTTTAGACAGAAACTCAATTTTAGAACCTAAAGCAATTCCTTGTTTGTCCAGATATTTCAAAAACTCCGAAGAAGTATCTTTTACCCCAACGCAAACTCCTGTTTGATTTTCTGATAGCTCAGAAAGTAAATGTTTTTCAATTTTAATAATTCTTCCATTCGCATCAGGAATTGGATCGCCGTGCGGATCTTCAGTTGGATTTCCAAGAAAATCATCCAAACGGTTTATCAATTGTTCCGATTTAATGTGTTCTAATTGTTCTGCTATATCGTGAACCTCATCCCAGCTAAAGTTTAGCTTTTCAACCAAAAACACTTCCCAAAGGCGGTGTTTTCTCACGATCATTTTCGCAGCCAATTTTCCATTTTCAGTCAAGGAAACACCTTGGTATTTTTTGTAATTAACCAAATCTTTCTCTGCCAGCTTTTTAAGCATATCGGTCACAGAAGAAGCTTTCGTTTCCATAATTTCCGCAATAGCATTTGTGCTAACTTCGGTCTCCGAAGCAGCAGTCAGGTGATAGATCGATTTTAAGTAGTTTTCTTCTGAAAAAGTCATTTCTTTTAAGGTTCATAGTTACAAAGGTTCAGAGGTTCAGAGGGAAAACTTTGTCCCTTTGTTCCTCTGAGCCTTTGCCCCTTTTATTTAACAATCAACAAAGGTATCGAAATTTTATGTCTCAATTTATCTACGGTTGTGCCAAAGAGAATATCTTTCAAACCAGTGTGGCCGTGAGTTCCCATTACTAGAATATCGAAGAAACCACTGTTTATGATTTCTGGGATTATTTTGAATGGTTTTCCAAAACCAAGTTCTATTTCGATATTGAATCCTTTTTCTGAGAGCATTTCTTTGTATTGCAATAGCAATTTTTCGTCAATACTAGTTTCGTGATCGTGAATGTGAATTCCGTACATTAAAGCTCCAACAGTTTCAACGATATGGATAAGCGTATATTTAGCATCCATTCCGCCTAATTCGAAAGCATGATTAAGTGCGACTTCATCAGCATTAGAAAAATCTACTGACACGGCAATATTTTTCACTTCTTGTGATTTCTTTTGAGCAAAGTGAAGTTTTAAATTATGTGGTGAATGATTTACGGTTTTTGATTTCGCTTTAGCAATAAAAGGTTTGAAAATGATATAAAGCAATAAAGCCGAGAATCCAAAAGCTAATGGAACAACTGTTAGCCAAAGAATTATCGGATTATCTGAGTTTTCTAGCCAAGATGTGATTTCGTCATAAACTAATTTTGCATTTAGAGAAACAATGATAGAAGCAATAATCCAAGAAACAACTTGTGTGGTTCTGGAAATATGAAATCCTTTCATTTTTGATTTATCACTGACAAAATGGATCAACGGAATAATCGCAAAACCAAGCTGTAAACTCAAAATAACCTGACTTAGAATTAAGAGTTTTCCTGTCACACTTTCGCCATAAATCAATATTACAATTACAGCAGGAATAATAGCAATTAAACGTGTTATAATTCTACGAACCCAAGGCTGAATTCTGAAATGCAGATAACCTTCCATTACAATTTGTCCGGCAAGTGTTCCTGTAACGGTCGAACTTTGTCCAGCGGCGATTAAAGCGACGGCAAATAATATTGGTGCCCATTTAGTTCCTAAAAGAGGTTCAAGAAATTGATGTGCATCTTGAATTTCGGCAACTTCAAACATTCCGTTTTTATGAAAAGTAGCTGCTGCGAGAATTAAAATGGCCGCATTTACAAAGAAAGCAAGATTCAAAGCAATCGTAGAATCAATCAAATTGTACTTTAAAGCTTGTTTTATTCCCGCAGGTGTTCTGTCAAATTTTCTGGTTTGAACCAAAGAGGAATGCAAGTACAAGTTGTGCGGCATTACAGTTGCTCCGATAATTCCGATTGCGATATACAAAGCAGCTGAGTTTGGAATCGAAGGAATAAGTCCCGCTAAAACCTTATGAACTTCTGGTTCTGCAAAAATCATTTCGAAAATGAAAGAAAATCCAATTATCGCTACTAAAGCAATTATGAAGGCTTCCATCTTGCGAATTCCTTTATTGATCAGAAAAAGCAACAAAAAAGTATCTAAAACAGTAATTAGAACCGCTTCGAGTAACGGAATTCCAAAAAGTAGATTAATTCCGATTGCCATTCCAAGAACTTCGGCAAGATCACACGCTGCGATTGCAATTTCGGCAAGAAAATATAAAATATAGTTTATGTATTTGGAATAGGTTTCTCTCGAAGCCTGCGCAAGGTCACGCTGTGTTACAATTCCGAGGCGGGCACTCAAACTCTGCAAAAGCAAAGCCATTAAATTACTCATCAATAAAACCCATACTAGAGTGTAACCAAATTGGCTTCCGCCAGCAATATCTGTCGCCCAGTTTCCAGGGTCCATGTAGCCAACGCTTACTAAATATGCAGGGCCTAAGAAGGCTAAAATTTTTCTAAAACCTTTTTTTTTGTTTTCGGTCGAAACCGATTCGTGGACTTCTTCTAAAGATTTAGTCATTGTAAAAGTATTGTTTTCACAAATATATAGAAAAATCAAATTCGAGAAACAATATTTTTAGACAAGTCTAAAAGTTAAATGTTAGAATTTAAACAATTCGGGCACAATCCTGATAAAGTAAAATTGATCTCATTAACTTTATAATTATGCGGCATAATGTAACTCGGTTTTACAGTTTCCAGGCAGGTAATTTCATGGCAATTCTCGCAGCTAAAATGAGCATGATTGTGAATGTGTACACGCTGATGCGAATGATTGCATTTTGCATACTTTACCGTTCCATCCAAATTCGAAATTTTATGAATAACATCTTCATTAATTAATCGGTCTAGAATTCTGTAAATGGTAACGCGATCGCACAAATCATTTAATTGTTTGTGAATTTCGGTGTGCGAAAGAGCGGTTTTAGATTTCTCAAATATCTCTAAAACAGCTGTCTTTGCTGTTGTATTACGTGTAGTTTTCATTTTTTAAGAAGTTAAAAATTAAACGCAACAATGTTGCAATTGATAAAATTGTGTATATTTGCAACAAAATTGCATTAAGCAAAAGTACACATAATGAAGAAAATAAGCACACCTTTTTATGATATTTTAGGAATTTCAAGCGCAACCATTTGTCTGGTTCACTGTTTAATTTTTCCTCTTTTAACGATCCTGCCTTTAGGGCTGAGTCACAATCCTTTTATAGATTTACTATTTGCTTCGATAGGTCTATTTGCAATTCTCAAAATTATAAAAAAATCATCTCTTTTGATATCGTCAATTTTGGTTGTTTCAATGGCGTTGATTTGGATTAGTATTTTGACAGAACTCTTTTTCGAAATTCATATCGATCTGATTTATTTTGGAGGAATTGGAATGATCATCGGACATTTAATAAATTATAAATTACACAGAAAACAAAATCATTAAAATTGAAATATGGAACAGAAGCATTTTGAAGTGATTATCGTTGGCGGAAGCTATAGCGGATTATCTGCGGCAATGAGTTTGGGGCGTTCTTTGCGTCAGGTTTTGGTTATCGACAGTGGTTCGCCTTGTAATAGACAAACGCCGTATTCTCATAATTTTATTACGCAAGATGGAGAAAAGCCAGCAGTCATTTCGGCGAAAGCCAAACTTCAAGTTGACATTTATAAAACCGTTCAATTTTATAACGGACTTGCCGTTAAAGCAATTAAAACAGAAAATGGTTTCGAAATCATAACCGAATCTGGAGAAGCTTTTACAGCAAGAAAAGTATTATTCGCAACGGGCGTTAAAGATTTACTTCCTAAAATTGAAGGTTTTGCGAATTGCTGGGGAATTTCGGTTTTACATTGCCCGTATTGTCATGGTTATGAAGTCAAAAATGAAAAAACAGCTATCATTGCCAATGGAGAAATGGGATTTGAATATGCTAAATTAATCTTTAATTGGACAAAAGACTTGAGATTGTGCACCAACGGAAAGTCAGAGTTAAGTCTAGAAAAAACGCAAATTCTTAAAAATCATAGAGTTCAGATTTTCGAAGAAGAAATAGATTCTTTTGAACATAGTGAAGGTTATATTAAAAATATCATTTTTAAGAACGGAGAAAGAGTTGAGGTAAAAGCGATTTACGCAAGACCGCCTTTTGAGCAGCATTGTCCAATTCCTGATACTTTAGGTTGTGAGATCAATGAACAAGGTTTATTAAAAGTTGATGCCATGCAGAAAACAAACATTTCAGGCGTTTTTGCTAGTGGCGATTGCACAACTCCAATGCGATCTGTGGCGATTGCGGTTTCTACAGGTTCTTTTGCTGGTGCTGTAATAAATAAAGAACTTATTGACGAAGATTTTTAGTCAATAGAAAAGCGTAGTTAAACCATATAAGTTATATGTGTTCATTTTAGCACAAACTTAAATTATCTTAAATAGCTTATATGGTTTTTTAAAAAAAATATAACATCTTGATTTAAATCAGTTTGAAAATTTTTGTTTCAAGAATAAATATTTGCCAAATTTAATTTTTAGTTTTGTCTAAATTTAATTTTATAATAATGAAATATTTATTTTTGGCAACATTAATACTTTCAACTAAAAACTTTTATTCTCAAAATATCTCAGGAAAAGTAGAGTCATCAGCTTCTGTTGTTCAAGAAATTAAGGTACGTTTATTAAATACAAACTTTAAAACTCAAACTGATTCTTTGGGTTTTTATATACTCGAAAAGATTCCGAATGGAACTTATAAAATACAAGTAACCTCGACTGGATTCAAACCCATAACCCAAAAAATTTCAGTTTTAGAAAATGAAAATTTGAACTTGGATTTTGAATTAGAAGAAGATCAAAACGAATTGAACGAAGTGGTAGTTTCTGGAACTTTAAAACCTGTAAAACGATTAGAAAGTGCCGTTCCTGTTGAGGTTTATTCACCAGTTTTCTTCAAGAAAAATCCAACTCCTAGTATTTACGATGCACTTCAGAATATAAATGGAGTTCGCCCGCAGCTCAATTGTGGAGTTTGTAATACGGGAGATATTCACATAAACGGATTGGAAGGTCCGTACACTTTAGTAATGATTGACGGAATGCCAATTGTGAGCAGTCTTTCTACAGTTTATGGTTTGTCGGGAATTCCTAATTCTCTGGTGGAACGAATTGAGATCGTAAAAGGTCCAGCTTCGTCTCTTTACGGAAGTGAAGCAGTTGGAGGTTTGATTAATATTATCACTAAAAATCCAAGTAATGCTCCGACATTTTCTGCCGATTATTTTACGACTTCTTATTTTGAAAGCAATCTCGATTTAGGAACGAAGTTTAATGTTGGTAAAAAAGCGACTTCACTTATCGGAATTAATTACTTTAACTACGATCAGGTTATTGATAAAGACAACGACAATTTTACCGATGTTACGCTTTCTGAACGAATTTCAGTTTTTAATAAATGGAGTTTTAAGCGAAATCAAAACCGCCTTTTTACCATTGCAGCGCGTGGAATGTATGAAGATCGTTGGGGTGGAGACATTCGTTGGGAGAAAAAATACCGTGGCGGAGATGAAATTTATGGAGAAAGTATTTATACCAAAAGAGCCGAATTAATTGGAAGTTATCAATTGCCTTTTGAAGAAAAATTGATGCTTTCGTTCTCTGGAAATGTTCATTATCAAGACAGTCGTTACGGAACAACATCTTATATCGCCAATCAGAAAATTGGATTCTTGCAGTTGACTTGGGATAAAAAAAATGGAAGAAACGATTTGTTGGCAGGAATTGCAAGCCGATATACCTATTATGACGATAATACAACGGCAACTAAAGAAGCTGAAAATACTTGGCTTCCTGGAATTTTTGTTCAGGATGAAATTACCTTTTCTGCAAAAAGTCAGGTTTTGCTAGGAATGCGTTATGATTATAACTCCATTCACGGCTCTATTTTTACACCGCGATTCGCTTACAGATTTAAGGCAAACGAAAACACCATTTTTAGATTAAATGCTGGAACTGGATTTCGTGTTGTGAATTTATTTACCGAAGATCACGCGGCATTAACGGGTTCAAGAGATGTTATTATCAAAAATGATTTAAAACCAGAACAATCTATAAATGTCAATTTGAATTATATCCAGAAAATCAATTTCGGAAACGGAACCTTTATGGGAATTGAAACCACAGCTTTTTATACCAGATTCAGCAATAAAATCATTTCAGATTACGAAACCAATCCAAACGAAATTATTTACGACAATATTGATGGTTATGCTATAAGTCAAGGAATTAGCACAAATATTGATCTTAATTTTCCATCAGGATTAAAATTTATTGTTGGAGCAACGGTTTTAGATAACAAAAATGTTGAAAACGGAATTTCAGAAAGACCTTTTTTGACTGAGAATTTCACAGGAACTTGGAGCGTTTCATACAAAATCCAGCCTTGGAATTTATCAATGGATTATACAGGAAATGTTTACAGTCCGATGAAATTGCCATTGTTGAGCGAAACCGATCCTAGAAGCCCAAAATCGCCTTGGTATAGTATTCAGAACATTCAGTTTACTTATTCAGGATGGAAAGATTTTGAAGTTTACGGTGGAATCAAAAATCTGTTGAATTTTACACCAATGCAAAATAATCCGTTTTTGATTTCGAGAACGAATGATCCATTTGATAAAAATGTACAATATGATTCAGCTGGAAAAGTATTGGTAACGCCAGACAATCCGTACGGATTGACATTTGATACGACTTATGTTTATGGACAGAACCAAACAATTCGCGGATTTTTGGGATTGCGATATACTTTTAGGTAAATTTATAGACCACAGATTAAAAGGATTATTCTTTTTGTCAGGCTGAGCGAAGTCGAAACCCGTTCCAATTGAAGCGCCCTTCGACTTCGCTCAGGGAGACCAAATAAAATCTTTTTTGATCCTTTTAATCAGTGGCTAAAAAAAACAAATAATAATGAAAAAGCTGTTTCTACTTATTCTCTTCTTCGGAATAACTTCAACAGGATTCTGCCAATTAAAAAGCAGAACTTTTGAAGAAATAGACAGCTTACAACAGATTCAAAAACGAAAAATCATTGTTTTCATCCATGCCGATTGGTGTCAGTTTTGCCAAAGGATGAAAGCGACAACTTTTAAAAATCAGGAAATTGTAGAGAAATTAAACTCCGATTTCTATTTTATCAGTTTCAATGCAGAAGAAAAACGAGATATTACATTTGCTAATCATACTTTCAAATACCAGCCTTCGGGAAATAATATTGGTGTTCATGAATTGGCTTTGGAGCTTGGAACTATAAACAATCAAATTGCTTATCCCATTTTATGTGTTTTGAATGATAAAAATGAAATTATCTTTCAATATAACAATTATTTGGCGCTCAAAGATTTTAAAGCCCTTTTAGAAAATCTGGAAAAGTAAATTTTCTTATTTTTGAGAATGAATTCTTCGCAAATCCCACATTTCGACTACATTTTTACAGGAACTGGACTAGCATCTTTGATGACGGTTTATAAAATGATTTTGTCTGAGAAATTCTCAAATAAATCTGTTTTGCTTCTAGATAAGGATTCGAAGAAAATCAATGACAGAACTTGGTGTTTTTGGGAAAAAGAAGAAAGTGTTTGGAATTCGGTTATTTCAAAAAAATGGGATTCGGCTTTGTTTGCCAATGAAAATTTCAAACGTGATTTGGACTTAAAACCATATTCATATAATAAAATTAAGGGTTTAGATTTTTATGATTTCGTTTTTGAAGTTATTTCACAACAACCGAATATTACTTTTTTAAACGAAAAAGTAACTGATATCAACGAGTTGGAAACTCACGTTTTCGTTGGAACAGAGGAAAATCGATTTACTTGCAACTATCTTTTCAATAGTATTTATACTAAAGCTTTCGCCGAAAGACAAAACAAATATCCCGTTTTGCAACAGCATTTTATGGGCTGGTTTGTGAAAACTCGAGAAGAAGTTTTCAATCTGGAAGAAGTTACTTTCATGGATTTTTCGGTGGAACAAAAAGGAAATACAAGATTTATGTATGTTTTGCCAACTTCAAAAACAGAAGCTTTGGTTGAATATACTTTGTTTTCTGAAAAACTTCTTCTGAAAGAAGAATATGAAAATGAGATTAAAATTTATCTAAAAAAGATCGGAATCGAACAATATGAAATTCTGGAAAAGGAGCAGGGAAGCATCCCAATGACTTGTTATCCTTTCTGGGAAAAAAATACCAAACGGGTGCTGAATATTGGTACTGCTGGCGGTTGGACAAAAGCGAGTACGGGTTATACTTTTAAAAATTCAGATAAAAAATCTTCAAAACTTGTCGAATTTCTTCAAAATGATACTTCATTAAATTTAAAAAGCTTTCATCAAAAAAGCAGATTTTGGTTTTACGATTTATTGCTTTTGGATATCCTCGATCGTCATAATGAATTGGGAAGTTCTATTTTTTCTTCTTTGTTTAAAAAAGGAAATCCAGAATTGATTTTTAAGTTTTTGGACGAAGAAACGAATTTGTTTGAAGATTTTCAAGTGATTTTAAAATGCCCGAAACTGCCTTTTATAGAAGCTTTGTTTAGAGCAGTTTTTAAATAAAAGAAGACAGAATTTAGATTTTCAACTTTATGACTTTCCAACTTTCGACTTTTTCAATCGAACTATAACAAAACTTTATACTTCAAATTAACTAGTTGCGAGTAAACTTTGTAACTTTGCAGTTCAAAAGTAAAATTTTAAAAGACAAGAATATGTATCCACTAGACATGGTAAAACCAATGGAAGCTGAATTAACAGCTGCAGGTTTTCAAGATTTACATAGTGCTGAGGCTGTAGAGAATGCTATCAAAGCTGAAGGTACCACTTTAGTTGTTGTAAACTCTGTTTGCGGTTGTGCTGCCAGAAACGCACGTCCAGGAGCAAAAATGAGTTTAGATAATGCTAAAAAACCAGATCATTTAATCACTGTTTTTGCAGGTGTAGACAAAGAAGCTGTTGATGCTGCAAGACAGCATATGTTCCCTTTTCCTCCATCTTCGCCATCTATGGCTTTGTTTAAAAACGGAGAATTGGTTCATATGTTAGAGCGTCACCACATCGAAGGACGCCCAGCTGAATTAATTGCTGAGAATTTACAGGACGCGTTTAATGAGTTTTGTTAATTCGTAAGGTTCAAAGAAGCAAAGGTACAGAGGTACAAAGATTAAAAAACAAAAAGCACCATATTTGGTGCTTTTTGTTTTTTTAAATATGCTAGGAAACTTTTGAACCTTTGCAACTCTGAGCCTTTGAACCTCAAAAGAACTAATTCCATCCCCCGCCAAGTGCTTTGTACAATTCGATCATTGAACTTAATTGTCTTTCTGATAATTGCGAAAGACTTAATTGAGCATTAAAAAGATTGGTTTCTACATCTAAAACTTCTAGGTATGAAACGTAACCGCTGTCATATCTTTCGTAAGATAGTTTGTAATTGATTAAAGCAGCTTGAACTTGTCTGTTACGTGCTTTCCATTCTTCTTGATAAGTTCTGACATTTTGTATGGATTGTTCTACTTCAGAAACAGCACCAATGTACGTTTTTTGATAAAGAAATTTGAATTGTTCTGCTTGTTGTCTGTTTATTTCAACTCTTCTTTTATTTTTTCCGAATGCAAAAATAGGACCTGCAATTCCGCCGGAAGCATTTTGCATATAAGAACTTCCTAAGAACAGATTGCTTAAATCAGCACTGGCAAATCCGGCAATGGCAGCTAGATTAATAGAAGGAAAACGCATGGCTTGAGCAACACCAATTCTTTCATTTGCCGCTGCATATCTTAATTCAGCAGCTTTTACATCTGGTCTGTTTTCTAATAAAGCAGAAGGAATCGATAATGGAATTTTACTGACGATCTGCAACTCGGTATTACTTTTCCCTCTAGGAATTTCAGTAGGAAGCTGACCAGTAAGTAGCGCAATTGTATTTTCGTAATAAGTTATTTGTCTTTGAATGTTAGGAATTGCGGCCTCGGCAATCGCAACCTGCTGTTCGATTTGTACTTTATCAACTTCAGAAATGTACCCTTTTGTAAATCTCTCGTTTATAATTGCATAGTATTTCTCTCTAGTTTCAAGGGTTTGCTTGGTGATTTCTAATTGATCATCAAAATTTCGCATTTGAAAATAAGCTATGGCAATGTTCGCAACAATTTCTGATAAGACTACTTTTCGAGCTTCTTCAGTCGCTAGAAGTTCATTTTTGACAGCATTGTTTTCATGACGAAATTTTCCCCAAAAATCAAGTTCCCAAGACATACTGGCTCCTGCAGTCGATGGGGTAATGTATTTTTCATTACTGTTTATCGTTGCTCCATATTGAAAAGCGGGAAATAAATCTGCTTTGGCATATCCCAATTCTGCACGAAGCTGTTCTATTCTTGAAACAGCAATTTTTAGATCATAATTATTCTGAAGGCCTTTGGTTATCAGATCCTTTAAAACATCATCATTAAATAGATCAAACCATTTTAAATTGGTTACCGAAGCGATGCTGTCTAAATTTCTTTCGTTTTTATAAGACTCTGATTTTAATTGTTCAGGCTTTTTATATTTTGGTCCAACCATACATCCCACAGGAAATAAGGATAAGACTAAAATAATGACGATTATTTTATACTTCTTACTCATGATCTGTAGTATTTGATTCTACATTATTTTCTGACGTTACGATTGTTTCATCTTTCTTTTTCCCGATTCTTTCAATCATTACAAATAGACCAGGTACAATTAATACCCCTAAAATGGTGGCGATTAACATACCGCTAAATACCGCCATTCCCATTACGATACGAGCTTGAGAACCTGCACCTGTAGCGGTTAGTAACGGAACTACTCCGAGAATGAAAGCAAAAGCAGTCATCAGAATCGGTCGAAAACGAAGTCTGGCCGCATACATTGCCGATTCATAGAGTGGCTTTCCTTTTTCATATTCTTCTTTAGCAAACTCTACAATAAGAATGGCATTTTTAGCCACTAATCCGATGAGGAGAACGAGTCCGATTTGTGCAAAAACGTTGTTCACGTATGCATCGCTTCCAAATCTTGCTAAAAGAAGCCCTAAAAATGCTCCAAATACCGCAAAAGGAGCTCCAAGCAATACACTAAAAGGCAACTTCCAGCTTTCGTATTGCGCTGCAAGAATTAAGAATACAAATACCAATGCCATAATAAATACCGATGATCCTCCAGGTGAATGCTTTTCTTGATAAGATAAGTTGATATAATCGTAACTCATATCTGCGGGTAAAGTCTGTTTGGCTACCTCTTCCAAAGCAGTTAAGGCTTGAGCACTACTGTAACCATCGTTTGGACTACCTCCAATTTCTGCCGATCGGAATAAATTCAGACGATTCGTAAAGTCGGGACCAGTAACTTTTGTTGCGGTGACTAATGTTGATACTGGGAGCATATCGCCTTTGTTGTTTTTGACGTAAATCAGGTTTAAGTCTTCTGGTCTCACACGATTAATGGCTTCACCTTGTACATAAACTTTATATTGACGTCCGAAACGGTTAAAATCATTTACATAACTTCCTCCTAAAAATGCCCCGAGTGCTTCGGTGACTTTAGAAACGGGTATTCCTAATTTCATTGCTTTATCATTGTCGATATCCAATTTAATTTGAGGCGTACCAGCATTAAAAGTTGTGTAAATTCGTTTTATTTCAGGACGCTGCTGTGCGGCAGCTATAAAGTTTTGCGTTTGTTCGGCCAAATATTGAGGCGGATTCCCTCCTCGGTCTTGGAGCATTAAACTAAATCCAGCCGAAGCTCCCAAACCTTGAATCGCTGGCGGACCAAATGAGAAACAGGTCGCAGTAGTAATTTGAGTCGCTAGTTTTTTATTGAATCTATCTACAAACTGTTTAGCGGTTTCTGCTCGATCTTCCCAAGGTTTAAGTGAGATGAAAATAAAAGCATTATTTGGCTGATAGGAGTTTGTAAGCATACTAAATCCATTTATTGTGGTGTATGATAAAATAGATTCTTCTTCTTTTAAGAAACTGTCCACCTTTTTAGAAATTTCATCTGTACGCTGTAATGATGAAGCAGGCGGCAAGGCAATATTCACTAAAACATATCCTTGATCTTCTTCAGGAATGAATCCAAGCGGAATCTTTTTTCCTAAGAAAACAATCGAAACAAGTATAACAGCCAATAAAATAACAATACGAATGGCTTTTTTGGCAAAAAATGTGGCTCCACCAATATATTTTCCAGTTACATTTTCGAAAACTCTGTTGAACCAAGAGAAGAATTTAGCAAGCCATCCTTTTTGCTGGTCAATTGGTTTGGTCGGTTTTAATAACATAGCACAGAGCGCGGGACTTAGAGATAGCGCACTAAATGCCGAAAAGGCGACCGAGACAGCAATCGTTATGGCAAACTGCTGGTAGAAACGTCCTGTAATACCAGGTGTCATCGCCACTGGAATGAAAACGGCACACAGAATTAATGCAATCGCAATTACAGGTCCAGAAACTTCTTTCATAGCCTGAACTGTTGCTTCTCGTGGATTTTTCCCATGCTCGATATGGTGAATTACGGCTTCTACAACCACAATGGCATCATCGACCACAATTCCAATTGCTAATACTAATCCTAAAAGGGAAAGTGTATTAATTGAAAAACCCAACATTGGGAAAACCGCAATGGTACCAACTAACGAAACAGGAACCGTAATTAACGGAATTAAAGTTGCACGCCAATTTTGAAGGAAAATAAATACTACAAGAATAACTAATATAATGGCTTCAAAAAGGGTATGAACAATATCATCGACCCCAGCAGTAATGGCAAGTGTTGTATCTAAAGATTCTTGATAAACAATATCCTGCGGAAACTTTTCGGCTAATTGCTTCATAGTGTTTTTCGCATTTTCGGCTACTTCGAGAGCATTACTTCCTGGCATTTGGTATATCGCGACAACAGCACTTGGCGAACTATTTCGTCTTGCACTTGAGCTGTAGTTTTCTGTTCCCAATTCGATTCGGGAAATATCAGCCAATAGAATTTGTGCTCCATCCTCTTTACTTCGAACAACAATATTTCCGAATTCTTTTTCAGTAACCAATCGGTCTTGAAGAGTTACCCCATAGGTAAATTCAGTATTAGGTGGTGCAGGTTCTGCTCCAAATTTTCCTCCTGGGCTAATCATGTTTTGTGCATTTAGAGCATTTTTGACGTCATCGACAGTTACGCCGAGTTTGCTCATCATATCTGCTTTTAACCAAATACGCATCGAATAATCGCTACCTCCAAAAAGAGTTACTTCTCCAACTCCCTTTATACGAGCCAATTGATCTACGATATTAATACTTGCGTAGTTATTTAAAAACTTAGCATCGTATTTTGGATTCGTAGACGTAACGGTGAACAACATCATCGGGAATGACAAAGATTTTTTTACTACAACCCCTTGTTGTTTTACACTCGAAGGCATAAAAGGAGCTGATTGGTTTTGTCTGTTTTGGGTAAGCATATTGGCATTATCCAGATTTGTTCCTACGTCAAAAGTAACTTCAATGGTACAAGCACCGTCAGAAGTGTTGATAGATTTCATGTATAACATGTTTTCGACACCATTTACTTTTTGCTCAATAGGAGTGGCAACAGCTTGCTCAACATTCAGTGCATTTGCTCCAGTAAAAGATGTAGTGATTTTTACAACAGGCGGATTGATATCCGGATATTGCGAAATAGGTGTTTTTTGCAATGCCAGTAATCCAAGTATCACAATTATAATACTGATTACGATCGCAACGATTGGTCTTCGTACGAAAAATTCTCCCATAATAGTATGTGATTTAGATTACTTTGCAGTTACAGTTTCAGGATCGCCCAATTGCCATTGAATGATTTTGGGAGTAATAACACTTCCATTTTTCAATAAAGAAGTACCTCCCATAGCTATCTTATCGCCGGGTTTTAATCCTTCTTCAATAATATATCCGTTTTTAATTGCTGGGCCAGGTTTTACAATTTGCATTTGTACTTTATTATCATTTCCTACTACGTAAACTTGATAAATACCTTGCACTTCTATAACGGCGCGCTGCGGAATTACAATTGCTTCTTTGCGAATGTCTGTTAGCAGTGCAACTTTTACATATTGACCAGGACGAAGTAATTTGTCTGGGTTTGGAAAAGCGGCTTCAAATGTAATCGCACCAGTTGATGGGTCAATTTGTCTGTCGGCAAAACTTACTTTTCCTGTTTGAGGATAAATAGAACCGTCTGATAATTTTATGGAAACAGTTGCTCCAGATCCTTTTAAATCTGAATTGGGTTTGTTGAACTCTCTGTATAGACGAAGAAATTCCTGTTCGCTTATAGTGAAACGAACTCTTACATCTCCAAGATCAGAAATTGTATTTAAAATGGATGCTGGCCCAGGTCTTACATAATCGCCAACCCTTACCTTGGATAAGCCAATTAGTCCTGAAATTGGTGCAGTAATTTTGCAATAGCCCAATTCAATTCTTGCATTTTGCAGAGAACCTTCAGAAGCTTTTATTTGCGCTACCGAAGCACTGTAAGCTGATTTTGCAGAGACTAATTCTCTTTGGCTGACCGCATTCGATTTCGCTAATGGAGTTATCATATCCAAATCTGATTTGGTTTTAGACAAACGCGCTTGTGATTCTGCTGCAACTCCTTCGGCTTCACTAAGTTTGGCTTTATATGGCAAAGGATCAATAGTGTAAAGTAATTGTCCCTTTTTAACAAAACTTCCTTCTTTGAAGTTCATGCTTTCTATAATACCATCAACTCTGGGGTTGATTTGTATATCAGATTGACCAAATGTCTGCCCCGTATACTCAGATTCTAATTTTACATCTTGTTGTAAAACGGTTGTAACTGAAATTTCTAGTGGTTTGGGGCTTGGAGGTGTTTCTTTTTTGCAAGAAAACATCAAAAGACTTAGTAAGATTGCTGAGGAGTAGATTTTGTTCATTGTTAAATTCTTTTTAGATAAAATTTATTAAATACAACTAATTAAAAACCAGTAAAGTGCAAGAGCTAAGTTAGCGATTTTTTGGTTAGATGATTAAATATTGTGCGAATTTTGTTAATTTTAGTTGAAATTTTAGTTATCTGGTTTTCAATAAGTAGTGAGAATATAGATAAAGAGATATCTTATACCGATGAACTGCATTTTTGTAAGAAGAATTTATTCAAAAAGGCAAGAATATTAATTCAAAATTTTTCTAACTATGTCAAAGAATAACAAGAAAAAAAGCAAAGATTTAGAGTCAGATTCTAATGATTTAAAAAAAATAACTAAAAAAGAACTGTTGCATCGGGCAAAAAAATTCTCAGAGCAATATTGTGTAGGCGACGATAAAGATTTTACTCTAAAAGGTAAACCTACGTCTCATGATGGTAATGAAGATAAATCGGTAGTAAAAGAAACATTAAAAATGGGAGTTAAAGCCCTGGCCGCTATGCAGGATACTCTGTATGCACAGGATAAATGGTCGGTACTTCTTATTTTTCAAGCGATGGATGCCGCTGGAAAAGACGGTGCGATTAAGCATGTCATGTCGGGTATAAATCCGCAGGGTTGTCAAGTTTCTTCTTTTAAAGGACCAAGTTCTGAAGAATTAGACCATGATTATTTGTGGCGTTGCCAGAAACATCTTCCAGAAAGAGGTCGCATTGGTATTTTCAATCGTTCTTATTATGAAGAAGTTTTAGTAGTTCGTGTTCACGAACAAATATTAAGAGGACAGAAAATCCCTGAAAAATTAATAACTAAAGATATTTGGGAAAATCGTTTTGAGGATATTCGAAACTTTGAAAGATATCTCAATAGAAACGGAACGATTGTGATCAAATTCTTTTTGAATATTTCAAAAGAAGAACAAAAGAAAAGATTTATTGAAAGAGTTGATAATCCTGATAAAAACTGGAAATTTAGCGCAGCCGATGCTAAAGAACGTGGTTTTTGGGATGATTATATGCACGCTTATGAGGAATTGATTAAAAATACATCAACCAAAAAATCTCCTTGGTATGTTATTCCTGCCGACAATAAATATTATGCACGAATTGTAATTGCTTCTGCAATAATTCATGCTTTGGATGAAATGGATTTAGAATATCCGAAAGTTAGCCCCGAAAAAATTGCAGAACTAAATGAAGTAAAAAAAGCATTGCTCAACGAGAAAGATTAACTTTTTACAGCTATGTTTAGCCATTTTTAATTATGACTTCTAAGTTTTTACCCGCTGGAGACTGGATTAAAGAGTACAAAAAGAAAGACCTAAAAAAGGATTTTGTTGCAGGAATAACACTTGCGGCTTACGGAATTCCTGTGTCTTTGGCTTATGCTACATTAGCAGGATTACCTCCACAATACGGAATTTATGGTTATCTTCTTGGCGGAATATTTTATGCTTTTTTTGGAACAAGTAGACAACTTGCAATCGGTCCGACCTCTGCAATTTCATTATTAATTGGAACTACTATTTCAAGTATGGCAAATGGAGATATAGCGCGATGGTCGGAAATTGCATCTCTAACAGCATTGGTCTTTGCTGGAATGGCTATAATAGCTTACTTTTTGAGATTGAGTGGCATTATTAATTTTATTAGCGAAACAGTTTTAGTTGGATTCAAAGCTGGAGCGGCAATAACAATTGGTTTAACACAGTTGCCCAAATTATTTGGTGTACATGGCGGAGGAGATAATTTTGTAGAACGGATTATAATTCTCTTCCAGCAGATTCCAGATATGAATACGACCGTTTTTATTTTTGGAATAATTGCGATTTTAGTATTAATTGCTGGCGAAAAAATCGCTCCTCAATTGCCGGTTGCTATTCTAATTGTGGTTTTGTCGATTATTCTCATTTCTGCAACATCATTAAAAGATGCTGGATTTAAAATAGTTGGAGTTATTCCAACCGGACTTCCAGAGTTTCATTTGCCAGCTCTTCGAGTTCGAGATGGCGAAGAGGTTTTGCCACTTGCAATGGCTTGTTTTTTATTATCATATATCGAAAGTGTTTCTGCTGGTCGAACATTGGCACAAAAAAATGGATATGTAATAAATCCGCGTCAAGAGCTTTTGGCACTTGGAGTTGCCAATGCCGCTGTAGCACTTGGACAAGGCTATCCTGTCGCAGGAGGTTTGTCTCAATCTGCAGTAAATAATTCCGCAGGAGCTAAAACACCATTATCTCTTTTGTTTGCTTCGGCGACAATTGCCTGCTGTCTTTTGTTTTTAACAGGATATCTTCAAAATTTGCCAACGGTAATTCTGGCATCAATTGTTCTTGTGGCTATAAGAGGTCTTTTTGATTTCAAAGAAATGCAACATCTTTATAAAATAGACAAACAAGAATTTGCAGTTGTTATGATTGCGCTTGCGGGCGTGCTTATTTGGGGAATTCTTGCGGGAGTATTACTTGCTACTTTAGTAACTTTATTGTTGTTGTTAAAAGCTGCATCAAAACCGAATGTTGCGTTTTTAGGAAGAGTTGCTGGAACGAGACAGTATACAGATCTGAAAAGACATCCCGATAATGAAAAGATTGAAAACGTCTTGATTGTCAGAGTAGAATCTTCCATTTTTTATTTTAATGTTGAGCACATCAAAGAACAGATTTGGGGAAAAGTCTATAGCGAATCGAGTTCTTTAAAAACGGTAATATTAGATCTTAATTCTTCTCCCAGAATTGATATTGCCGGAGTTCGTTTTTTAAAAAATTTGTTTCTTGATTTACGTGAAAAGAACATTGACTTAAAAATTACCGAAGCACGTTCTGATGTTCGTGATAGCCTTCGCAAAGAGGATATTGAATCACTTGTTGGACACATAAGCCGTTCGGTTTCTGTAGATGATGTAGTTTTAAGTGTTACACAAAACAAGTCGATTGATTATAAGTAATGAATGTTAAAGTATTTCGCTAGTCAGATTTCTTTAATTGAAAGCAAAAGGCACTATTTAATATCTGATAGATGTTAAAAAAATCAGATAATTGAGGAAATAGAATTTTTAATCTCAAAATAAACCCTAAATTTGCCGCAGATTTTAAAGAAAATCTAAAAAATCATATATTCTTAACTTAAAACTGTTTATAGCATGCAACTGTATAACACTTTGAGCGCAGAAGAAAGAGCAATCATGATCGATGATGCAGGTAAACAACGTCTTACGTTGTCTTTCTATGCGTATGCCAAAATTCAAGATCCACAAAAATTTCGTAATGATTTATTCGTAGCCTGGAATGCCCTTGATGCATTAGGTCGAATTTATGTTGCCAGCGAAGGAATAAATGCTCAAATGAGTGTTCCTGCCGAAAATTTTGAAGCTTTCAGAGAAACTCTTGAAGTTTACGATTTCATGAAAGGTATACGATTGAATGTTGCTGTAGAACAAGACGATCATTCCTTTTTAAAATTGACTATCAAAGTGCGTCATAAAATCGTTGCTGACGGTTTAAATGATGATACTTTTGATGTAACTAATATTGGCGTTCACTTGAAAGCCAAAGAATTCAACGAAATCCTTGATGATCCAAACACAATTGTAGTAGATTTCAGAAATCACTACGAAAGTGAAGTTGGACATTTCAAAGGCGCGATTACTCCAGATGTTGAAACTTTCAGAGAGAGTTTGCCAATTATCAATGAACAGCTTAAAGATCACAAAGACGATAAAAATCTGGTAATGTATTGTACCGGAGGAATTCGTTGTGAAAAAGCAAGTGCTTATTTTAAACACCAAGGCTTCAAAAATGTTTATCAATTAGAAGGCGGAATTATCAACTATGCTAAACAATTGAAAGAAGAAGGTCTAGAAAGTAAATTCATTGGTAAAAATTTCGTTTTTGATAATCGTCTAGGCGAAAGAATTACAGATGATATTATTTCGCAATGCCACCAATGCGGAAAACCTTGCGACAATCACACGAATTGCGAAAATGACGGTTGCCATTTATTATTTATTCAGTGTGATGATTGTAAAGCGGCAATGGAAAACTGCTGTTCTACAGAATGTTTAGAAATTATTCATATGCCTTTGGTAGATCAGGTTCGCTTAAGAACTGGAAAACAAGTTGGAAATAAGGTTTTCAGAAAAGGAAAATCTGAAAATCTAAAATTCAAACATTCAGGTGAACTGCCAGAAACTGCTTTAGGTACAGCTCAAAAACCAGCCGACATTCGTCAGAAAATAAAAGTAAAAAAAGTACTTCTTGGAAAAGCTGAGCATTATTACGTAAAAGCTCAAGTTGGACAATTTACTGTAGAAAATCACGAATTAAACAGCGGTGATAGAATCCTTATTTCTGGTCCTACAACTGGTGAACAGGAATTGGTTTTAGACAAAATCATTGTTGACGGGACAGAAACTCAAACTGCTAAAGTTGGTGATAAAGTTACTTTTGAGGTTCCTTTCAGAATTAGATTGTCTGATAAAGTATACAAGATTTTAGATTGAATTAAATAGGAGTGCTGCGGCGTTTACGTTAAATTTTGTTAATAATATACTGCGGATAATTTTTAAAATATAGACTATGATATATATCATAGTAATCTAATTATACCCACATTATTTTTGTCATTTGAATATTAAATCAAAAATGACACTTACCAATAAAATTGAACTTATGTCTCCGGCTGGAGATTTTGAGTCGCTTCAGGCTGCTTTAGATAATGGCTGTGATTCAGTATATTTTGGTGTTGAACAGCTTAATATGCGTGCGCGTTCAACGGTGAATTTTACGATTGATGATTTAAAAGAAATCGCCAATCGATGTGGAGCCAAAAACGTTCGAAGCTATCTTACTTTAAACACGATTATTTACGATCACGATTTATCAGTCGTAAAAACATTATTGACAAAAGCCAAAGAGGCAAATATTACAGCTGTAATTGCATCAGATCAAGCCGTAATTGCTATGGCAAGATCGATTGGAATGGAAGTCCATATTTCAACACAATTGAATGTGACGAATATAGAAACCATAAAATTCTACAGTTTATTTGCCGATACAATGGTTTTAAGTCGCGAACTGAGTTTACGCCAAATAAAAAATATCACCGACCAAATTGAGAAAGAACAAATTAAAGGACCAAACGGAAATTTAGTTGAAATCGAGATTTTTGGTCACGGTGCTTTATGTATGGCGGTTTCAGGAAAATGTTATTTGAGCTTGCATTCGCATAATTCATCAGCGAATCGTGGCGCTTGCAAACAAAACTGCCGAAAAAAATATACAGTTATCGATCAGGAAACTGGTTTTGAGATCGAATTAGATAGCGAATACATGATGTCGCCAAAAGATTTATGTACAATCGACTTCTTGGATCAAGTAATTGATTCTGGAATTAAAGTTTTAAAAATCGAAGGCCGTGGACGCGCGCCAGAATACGTTGCAACAGTAACTAAAATGTATCGCGAAGCGATTGATGCGTATTACAAAGGCACTTTCTCAAAAGAAAAAACGGCAGTTTGGATGAAAGCTTTAGAAACAGTTTACAATCGGGGATTCTGGTCAGGATATTATCTAGGTCAGGAATTAGGCGAGTGGAGCGATATTCCAGGATCAGCTGCAACGCAAAAAAAGGTTTATGTTGGAAAAGGAACGCATTATTTCCCAAAAGCAGAAGTTGGACAGTTTAAAATTGAAGCTTATGATATAAAAATTGGAGATAAAATTTTGGTGACTGGACCAAGTACAGGAGCTCAGGAAATGATTATCGATGAAATGTTTGTGAATGATATTACGGTAGAAAAAGCAACAAAAGGAGACGATTGTACTTTTAAACTTCCATTCAGAATCAGAATGTCGGACAAATTATATAAAATTGTTGAGGCATAATGGTTATTATAACATTACAACGAGATAAATGTATTGGCTGTAATTACTGTGTCGAAATGGATCCAGTTCATTTTCAGATGTCTAAAAAAGATGGAAAATCGGTTCTCATTCATTCGCAGAATGCAAAAGGATTTTTTACATTAAAATCTCCCAATCATGCAATTGTTGAAAGCTGTGAATTGGCAGCAAAAGCTTGTCCAGTGAAAATTATTACGGTTAAAGAGACTTAAAATCTATAAATTAAAACAACAAACCCTATTTTGTAACATTACAAAATAGGGTTTGTTGTTTATAATAAGAGAAATTTAAATTCCAATTTTAGCATTGATATTATGCTTATCCACATAAGTTTGTGCCACATTCATCAATTTGGTAAACTTTGCATCTATATCTTTTTGGGTTAAAGCATCGAAATCAGCAATTGCTTTTTCTATTTGTTCTGGAGAAGCTTTTTCATCTTTCAGTTTGGCAATTGGCAAATAGCCTTCTTTTTGTTTCGCAATTGCATAGGTAAATAAATCTTTTGACGCTTGAAGAAGTTCTTTATTGTCTTCGTCTTCTGGTATGTCCTGAATTGTTTTTAATCGCGCTTCTAAATTGCTAATATCATATTTAAAAGAATCTTGATAAGTAGACGGAATCATCTTTTTTTGAGTTTCATCATAAACTTGTGCTTCAGATTGCAGCTTTTCGTTGATTTCTTTACTTCCAAAACGAGATAATAAATTCGAATTTAAAGCAGCAATTTCAAAGGTTTTTTCTGGTGAAAGGTTGGTACAAGAGGTAGAAACTAAGCTTCCGGCAATTAATACTAAAAATAGAGTTGTGGCATTTAAGATTTTTTTCATTTTGTGTTTATTTATATTTATCCTTTTAAAATTTTACTTTTCTCGACATCAAATTCTTCTGATGTTAAAATTCCGGCGTCTAGAAGTTCTTTCAAATCTAATAAGGCCTTTTTCTTTGCTTCCATCGAATTTGAAACTTCGGCTTTTGGTGCTTCGGGTTGTTGTGGAGTATTTATTGGATTTACAACAGTTCCTGACGGAGCGTATTTCAGAATCAGTTCTGTAATTTCATTAAAGCCTTTTACATTCGAATAATCTATCGCTTTTTGTTCTTTCACGTTTACGATTGATGCATCGGCTTTATTGTCCAATAAATATTTTACAACATCTTTCTTTCCGTTTGCGGCGCTGTAATGAAGTGGCGTATTTCCAGATTCGTCTTGAATATTGATGTTTGCTCCAGCTTCGATAAGCAATTTAACCATGCTTAAGTTCCCTTTTTTGGTTGCGACATGCAGCAGACTTTCTCCTCCATACGTGTATGAACTGTTCAAAGTAAAACTCGATTCGTTTGAAATATTTGTGGCGCTTACAATCCAATCCAAATAATCATTCATAGATGAAGTATCGTTGGCAACAGGTTTGCTGTAGTTCACATCAACTCCATTTTCAAGGAACAAGGCGACAATTTCTTTTTGATTATTCGCGCAAGCGTACCAAATAGGAGAATATCCAGTATTGCTTGAAGTAAATACATCTGCACCTCTTTCAATCAATAATTTAGCTAACATTCTGTTGGTTTCATAACAAGCAATTAAAAGTGCATTTTCGCCAGAATGATTCGCGTGGTTTATATCGGTACCATTATCTAAAAGCAATGTCACCATTGGAATAGATTTGGTATAACAAGCGTAAATAAGTGGTGTATTTCCCTGTTTATCCGTAACGTTAATATCTGCTCCATTGTCTAAAAGCAATTGGATAATTTCTCTATTTAATTTTGCAGAAGCCAATAATAGTGGAGTTTCTCCATTGTTATTCAGTAAATTAACATCTACTCCGGCTTGAAGCAACTTTGTTGCAATTTCGATTTGAGCCGTCTGAACAACTAAATGCAGCAGACTATTTCCGTATTTATCATTCTTCGTGATTTCTGCTCCGTTTTCTAAAAGATGCAGTGCCGTTTGTTTTTGTTTTTGAAGACAGGCAAAATACAAAGGCGTTTCTCCTTGATGATCTTCGTAGTTAATATCGGCACCTTCCTCGATTAGAATTTTCACAATATCGAGATAACCACGGTGTGCGGCATAATGAAGAGCGGTTCTGCCTTGTTCGTCAGTATATTTTACATCTACTTCTTTATTTTGAAGCAGCAATTCGGCTATTTTTCGGTTCCCGTTCTCGCAGGCAACTATAAATGACATTGACATGTTTGGGTAATTTTAAGTAAATGATCGTTTTATTGTTTCATTAAAAGTTCTACGGTTTTAATCTTCAGGTTGTCTTCAGAAGCAAGCATCAAAGCAGTTTCGTCTTTATCGTTTGTAATCGAAATGTCAGCTCCTTGATCTAATAGCAGCTTTACTTTTCTATAAGTTTCTTTTGCCATTTCAGCATCGTAATTAACATTAAAGGCGCAAACTTTATGCAAAATGGTGTTTCCTTGATTGTCTTGTTCATTAACGTCAACTGATCCACTGTCAAGTACCGATTTTAAAATACCCGATTTTTTCTCAACAATGTAATCTATACCCGATTTCGGATTTCCGTAATATTGAGCGCTGTGATTTAAATCGGCTCCATCTGACAATAATCTTTGAAGTGAATTCAGATCATGTTCAGAATCAGACATCATTCGGATAAATTCGGTCAGTAAAGTTCTTCCGTCTTTGTTGATGCTATTGAAGTCAGCTGAAGAAGATTCTGCAAGAAGTTCATACATCGGAATAGAAAATTGCTCACCAACAGCATAATAAAAAGAACTGTTTTCCTGATTGTCTTTTTCATTGGGATCTGCTCCGTTTTCTAATAAAGTTGGAATATATTCTTTTTTGTTTCTTTTGACAGCATACATCAACGGAGTAGTGCCAACCACATTTTTCTCATTGATGTCTACACCGTTTTCTAGAAGTATTTTAATATATTCTTTGCCTTTTTCGGCGTTTAGGGAATAATTATTTACGATTTTATGAATTAGATTTTCCTGCGCATTGTTTTTGTATTGTGCATTGCAAGCGAAATCTTCTATTAGAATTTTAATCAATTCTGGAACTGCTTCTTTTTCGATAGCGTATCCCAATAAAGTCTGATCGCTGATTTCGTCGTTAAAATTGTCCACTTTCCCCATTATTTCTTTGAAAAAAGAAAGGGATTCATCGTCATTTTTTATATTTCGGAAAAGAGAATTGAATATAGATTTGTCAAAACTGTCCAATTCGTAAATATCAGTTTCGATAAAACCCGCTTTTATTAGTCTTTCAATGAAATCAATTTCTTTGGCTTCTATAATTTTGGCAGATATTTGAGAAAAATTGTTTTTAAGATATTGATCGTTAAAGTTTTCTCCGTTATTTAGGCATTCTCTGGCCTCGTCAAATTTTCCCTGAAAAAGGAAATTTTCAATCTGGTTTTGTGTTTGCATTTGAAATATATTTAAAAATGATGATAAGTTTTAATTGCAATTTGGCTTGTAATTGTTGGCTTCGCAAACCATGCTGTAAGATAAAACATAAAAATCGTAAATATATTTTAGGATTAAAATTAAAAAGGGGTTTTTGTGTTAAGAAATAGAGAGAATGAGTATTTTATATTTAGATTTAAGTGTTGAACAAAAGCTTACCAAAGGCCTTCTTTAATAATTTGCTCCAATTCTTCGTGAGATATTACACTACCAGTCATATAACCCCAATTTTTATCTTTGGCATAAGAAAACAATCCTGTGTTTATTGGAATTGACAGTACTTCGAATGTATCTACATCGGCTTGTTTTAGTAAGTTTTTAGTAAAATAAATTCTATTTAGGTCTTGGGAGTAATAGGTGTTTTCATGCAATCTTTTCCATGTTAAGGGATTTGCTTTTGGTAGGCGTGTGCCACCGAAATAAATATGTTTATCATCTTTAGAAAAACATTCATCTATTCGTTTGAAGGTACTTTTGTTTGTACCTTTTATTAAAACCGGTTTGTATGAATAATAATCCATCCACCAGATACCAGATTTATCGCTGCTAAATGATAATTTTGAATTCCTTATTTCGTCACTGCTCGATATATATTCGCAATCTAATATTTCAAAGGTTTGATAATCTAGGTTCTTCACGATACCACCTAGTGAATAAATATTGTTTTTATCTTTAGCAAAGTGATAATTTAATACTATAAAAGTTTTTGGATCCGCGTCTTTGTATATAGAATCAGCTCTGTAACATTTGTTTTTATCTTTTGCAAAACTAAAGCAATATTCAAAGGTTTCGAAGTCTGCATCTTTTATGATATATCCGTTATATAAAATAGTTTTTCCATCTAGTGAATAGTATGTTTCGTCTTTTTCTATGATGCCGACATTTCCAGGTTTTGGTAATGTTACAGTTCTTACTTTTTTCCAGATACTATTCATAATTTGTTTCGTTAAAAAGTTTTTCCCGATTGCGCAGATTTATCTCAGCAAGGATAGCGCGGATTTGCAATCCGTGCCCGCAAAGATTGGTTTATTCTCTTTGTAAATTTAAAAGTACATTAATTTGTGTAACTTTTATTTTAATGATTTGTTTTGCGTCTTACTGTTGCGGGCACGGATTGCAAATCCGCGCTATCGGGTTTTACTATGGGGGTTTTATCAATCAATATATCCTAACTTTTTGCAAGCAGATAAAAAATCCTGTCGAAATGCAGTTGCATTAAATCCATCAAGTTTTTTTTGCTTATTGACTAAAACTTGAGTCGATTCATATAATAACTCAAATATATATGAGCAAATTGATGTTTCAGATGAAAGCTTTCTTAGCTTTTCAAAATCTGGTTTAACACTATAATGACCTACGTTGTAGGAGTATAATTCGGTATGAGATTCTGGATTATCAACTCTTTTTTGAAAACGAAAAGGCCAAGAATCCCTACTTTTTAAATGACTTTCAACTAATTCTAAATCAATCCAAAGATGTTCCAAAATGCCGCCATAATCTCTGTGTAATTCCTCTTCAAGATTAGAGAAATGATCTTCAATGGCATCCGCAACTTTCTTGGTGCTTGAATCCAAAATGTTTGCGTGAAATGTTACTTTTAAAGGTGTTCCAGCGGTTTTTAAACGGCTTTTAGGAAAATCTCTAATTATTCCACTACTAAAGACTCCGTAGGTAGTAAAATGGATAATTTTTGTGCATGATTTATTCATTACACCGATTTCTTTTTTATGCAACATTTTGCCGATTTCTTCGACAACAATTGATTTTGAAACCAATGAACTTTTATTTGATGAAATAAAGAGATAAATTTCATCTTCTTCAAAAGTATTGTTTATTGCTTCATTAACTATTTCAGGATTAAAATCTTGATTAATTCCACAATAGAACCATTTTACTTCACCGTCATTTTGAGCCAATTCGCCATTTTCATTCAACCAGTTTGCCTTGAAAAATTTACTATTGTATAATCTGAATAATTGTTTTGATTCCATTTTTAATTAAAATTTATTTTTTTGGATTTTTCTTTTGAAAGATTATCCTGTTTGTTGACATCTTTTAAATAAATTAAACGCCAATTGCAATTTTCTTTTTGATTTTTAAATTTATCTGCAAAAGTAATTTTAGAAAAAATTAAAAACGACCTTAAGAAGCCATAAAACAAACACAATAAGTCTTTTATTTACAGAAGAATAAATTATTTTCACCAAACAATTTTAAAACGATTATTTTTTAAAATAGCAACATTTTTTATTTAACAACCCTTTAGAACTAATCTATAAATAGCCAAATAAAAAAAATACTATCTTTACCGATCAAACGTTTATGAACTTAAGCTGCGTTTTGGCAGCACTACATATATACTTATGGCATGTACAAGTTGTTCAACCTCAGATGGTGGCGCACCAAAAGGTTGTAAAAATAATGGGACTTGCGGCACCGATAGCTGCAATAAATTGACGGTTTTTGACTGGCTTTCAAACATGAGTCCGTCTAATGGAGAGGCGATTTTTGATTGTGTTGAGGTTCGTTTTAAAAACGGACGTAAGGAATTTTTTAGAAATTCGGAGAAATTAACTTTAAGTATTGGCGATATTGTAGCAACTGTTGCTTCGCCTGGACATGATATTGGAATTGTAACTCTTACAGGAGAATTGGTAAAGATTCAAATGAAGAAAAAAGGGGTGAATTACGAAAGTAACGAGGTTCCAAAAATTTACAGAAAAGCATCTCAAAAAGACATCGATATCTGGTCTGTAGCACGTGATCGTGAAGAACCAATGAAAGTTCGTGCGCGTGAATTGGCAATTCAGCATAAATTGGAAATGAAAATTTCTGATATTGAGTTCCAAGGAGACGGATCAAAAGCGACTTTTTACTACACAGCAAATGATCGTGTCGATTTTAGAATGCTGATTAAAGATTTTGCTAAAGAATTCAGTACGAGAGTAGAAATGAAACAAGTTGGTTTCCGTCAGGAAGCGGCTCGTTTAGGTGGAGTTGGTTCTTGCGGACGTGAACTTTGCTGTTCGACTTGGCTGACCGATTTTAGAAGTGTAAATACTTCTGCGGCACGTTATCAGCAATTATCATTGAATCCGCAGAAATTAGCGGGACAATGCGGAAAATTAAAATGCTGTCTAAACTATGAATTAGACACTTACATGGACGCGTTGAAAGATTTTCCTGATTACGATACAAAACTGATCACTGAAAAAGGAGATGCTGTCTGCCAAAAGCAAGATATTTTTAAAGGATTAATGTGGTTTGCTTACACAAATAATTTCGCAAATTGGCATGTTTTAAAAATTGATCAGGTAAAAGAAATTATTGCTGAGAACAAGCAGAAAAATAAAGTTTCTTCTTTAGAAGATTTCGCTGTTGAGGTTACATCAGAGCCTGAAAAAGACTTCAATAATGCAATGGGTCAAGAGAGTTTAACTCGTTTTGATCAGCCAAAAAGAAAGAAAAAACCAAATCGCAAACGTAAGCAAAATGCAGAGGCGGCTGGTGTTGCGGCTCCAGTGAAGCCACAACAAGAAAAAAATGCCAATAACGCTAAACCAGCAGGAAATAATAATCCGAATAATGGTAATGCGAACAACGGAAATGTGGTTAAACCAAACAATCCAAACAAGCCAAATCATAAGAAAAAGCATAATTCGAACAAAAACAATCCGAATAAGCAAAATTCAAATGAAAATAAACCTGCTGAACCTAGAAAACCAATAACGAATACTAAAAATGAGAATAAAAAATAGCGGAATTCTTCTTTTGGCAGCGATACTTCTTTTTTCTTGCGATAAAAAAAGAGTATTCGATGAGTACAAATCTGTTGGAAGTGCTTGGCACAAAGACAGTATTGTAACTTTTAATCTGCCGGTTTTAGATTCTACAAAAAAATACAATCTGTTTGTAAACATACGAGACAATAACAATTATCCGTTTAATAATTTGTTTTTGATTGTTTCAATGGAATTGCCAAACGGATTTACAAAAGTGGATACCTTAGAATACCAAATGGCTGAGCCAGACGGAACTTTATTAGGTAACGGATTTTCAGATATTAAAGAAAGTAAACTTTATTACAAAGAAGATGTAAAGTTTAGAGGAAATTATAAGGTCCATATCAAACAAGCTGTAAGACAATCAGGTAAAATTCCTGGCGTTGAAGCTTTAGAAGGAATTACAGACGTTGGTTTTAGAATAGAACAAAAAGATTAGATAAATAATATGGCTGCTAAAAAAAACAATCAATCCAATACCGTTAAGGATATTAATTATTACAAAAAGAAATTTTGGCGAATTTTTGCCTACTCTTTACTTGGAGTTTTAGCTTTCTTTTTATTTGCTTCTTGGGGATTATTTGGTTCTATGCCTTCCTTTGAAGATTTAGAAAATCCAGATTCAAATCTTGCTACAGAAATTATCTCTTCTGATGGAGTTGTAATTGGTAAGTATTTCAAAACAAATAGATCTCAGCTTAAATATTCAGATTTGCCTAAAAATTTAGTTGAAGCGCTTGTTGCAACTGAAGACGCACGTTTCTACGAACATTCAGGAATTGACGGACGCGGAACTTTAAGAGCAGTTTTTAGTTTAGGAACAAATGGGGGAGCAAGTACTTTGACGCAACAGCTTGCAAAACAATTATTTCATGGTGAAGGATCTAAGTTTTTACCGTTTAGAATTGTTCAAAAAATTAAAGAATGGATTATTGCTATTCGTCTAGAAAGACAATATACGAAGAATGAAATCTTGGCGATGTATTGTAACGTTTATGATTTCGGAAATTATTCTGTAGGAGTAAGTTCTGCGGCGCAGACTTATTTTTCTAAAGATCCAAAAGACTTGACAGTAGACGAATCAGCTATTTTGGTTGGAATGTTCAAAAACTCAGGTTTATACAATCCAGTTCGTAATCCGCAAGGAGTAAAAAACCGTCGTAATGTGGTTTTGTCTCAAATGGCAAAAGCAAAAATGATTTCAGAATCTGAAAAAGAAAGACTTCAAGCTTTACCAATTACTCTGAAATTTAAATTAGAAAGCCACCGTGAAGGTATGGCAACTTATTTTAGAGAGTATCTTCGTGATTACATGAAAAAATGGGTTACTGAAAACAAAAAACCTGACGGATCGGAATATGATATTTACAAAGACGGTCTTAAAATCTATACTACAATAGATTCTAGAATGCAAACTTATGCTGAAGAAGCTGTTGCGGCACATATGAAAAATTTGCAGGAACAATTTTTTATTGACATGAAAAACAATAAAAATGCTCCTTTCGTGAATATTACGCAAGCAGAAACGGAACGAATCATGATGCAAGCAATGAAGAATTCTGTTCGTTGGGCTCAGATGAAAGATATGGATAAAAGCGAAGATGATATCATTGCTTCGTTCAAAGTAAAAACAAAAATGCGTGTTTTTACATGGAAAGGAGAACGCGATACAATTATGACACCGCTTGATTCTATTCGTTATTACAAACACTTTTTGCAATCTGGTTTAATGGCAATGGAACCTCAAACTGGAGCAATTAAAGCTTGGGTTGGAGGAATCAATTACAAATATTTCCAATACGATCACGTAGGACAAGGAGCAAGACAAGTTGGTTCGACTTTCAAGCCTTTCGTTTATGCAACGGCTATCGAAGAATTAAATATGTCTCCATGTGATTCTATTTTGGATGGGCCTTTCATGATTCATAAAGGACGTCACCACGTTACTGAAGATTGGGAACCAAGAAACTCTGATTACAGATATAGAGGAATGGTTACTTTAAAGCAAGCTTTGGCAGCTTCTATCAATACCGTTTCAGCTAAATTAATTGATAGAACAAGTCCAGAAGCTGTTGTAGAATTGACTAAGAAGCTAGGAGTAAAAACAGAAATTCCAGTTCAGCCTTCAATCGCATTGGGAGCTGTAGATATTACAGTTGAAGACATGGTTGCTGCATATAGTACATTTGCGAACCAAGGAGTTTATGTAAAACCACAGTTTTTAAGCCGAATTGAAAACAAAAGCGGAGAGGTTATTTATGAACCAATTCCAGAGTCTCACGACGTTTTAAATAAAGATATTGCCTTTGCAGTAATCAAATTACTTCAAGGGGTAACTGAAAGTGGTTCTGGTGTGCGTTTACGTACGCAAGGTGGCGGAAGCGGAGACAACCGTTGGACAGGATATCCATACATGTTTACAAACCCAATTGCGGGTAAAACAGGTACAACTCAAAATCAATCTGATGGTTGGTTTATGGGAATGGTTCCGAACTTGGTAACTGGAGTTTGGGTTGGATGCGAAGACCGTTCAGCACGTTTCAAAAGTTTAACTTATGGACAAGGAGCAACTGCCGCTTTACCTGTTTGGGGGTATTTCATGAAAAAGTGTTATGCGGATAAAAACCTTCAGATTTCTAAAGGAGAATTTGAGCGTCCAGCAAACCTTTCAATAAAAGTAGATTGTTATGCTAGGCCAGCCGTAGTAAAAGACACTACACAAACGGAGCAAAATACGGATGAATTCGAATTGTAACAATGTTGCAATAAAACGTATCTAATTATATTTCAATCCCTTTACAACTCTTTTTGAAAGATTAGTAAAGGGATTTTTCTTTTGGTTTTATTTTTACGAAATCGTTATAATTCAATCTAAAAATCTTATTTTTATCAAAAATATTCAGCAATAAAGATAGTTTGTTATGATAACAAAAAAAGTAAATAGCGTTCAGGATGCTATTGACGGAATTAAAAGCGGTATGACCATTATGTTTGGAGGTTTCGGGTTATGTGGTATTCCTGAAAATACAATTGCAGCTTTAGTAAATACTTCGATTTCAGATTTAACTTGTATTTCTAACAACGCAGGAGTCGATGATTTTGGATTGGGATTATTGTTGCAGAAAAAGCAGATCAAAAAGATGATTTCTTCTTATGTGGGCGAAAATGCCGAATTCGAACGTCAGATGCTTTCTGGAGAATTAGAAGTTGAATTAACTCCTCAAGGAACTTTGGCAGAACGCTGTCGTGCGGCTCAAGCTGGAATTCCAGCGTTCTTTACACCAGCAGGTTACGGAACTGAAGTTGCGGAAGGAAAAGAAGCAAGAGAATTCAATGGAAAAATGCATATCATGGAAGAAGCTTTCAAAGCTGACTTTGCCATTGTAAAAGCATGGAAAGGCGATGAAGCGGGAAATCTTATTTTTAAAGGAACTGCTAGAAACTTCAATGCTTGTATGGCAGGTGCTGGAAAAATCACAATTGCAGAAGTCGAAGAATTGGTTCCAGTTGGTTCTTTAGATCCAAATCAGATTCATATTCCGGGAATTATGGTGCAGCGAATTTTTCAAGGAGAAAAATTTGAGAAGAGAATTGAACAACGCACAGTGAGAACTAGAAATTAGATAATGAGAAAATGTGACAATTAGGTAATTAAACACATTGCGTAAAGAATTATCTAATTATCAAATTCTCTAATTGACACATTATTATGGCACTTAATAAAGAAGATATAGCAAAACGAATTGCAAAAGAAGTAAAAGACCGTTATTTCGTAAACCTTGGAATCGGGATTCCGACCTTGGTTGCAAATTATGTTAGGGAAGATATTGCGGTAGAATTCCAAAGCGAAAATGGTGTTCTAGGAATGGGTCCTTTTCCTTTTGAAGGTGAAGAAGATGCCGATATTATCAATGCTGGAAAACAAACCATTACGACACTTCCGGGTGCAAGTTTCTTTGATTCGGCTTTTAGTTTCGGAATGATTCGCAGCCAAAAAGTAGATTTGACCATTCTTGGAGCAATGGAAGTTTCTGAAAATGGAGATATTGCAAACTGGAAAATTCCTGGTAAAATGGTAAAAGGAATGGGAGGCGCAATGGATTTGGTGGCTTCCGCGGAAAATATCATTGTGGCAATGATGCACGTGAACAAAGCAGGAGAGTCAAAAATCTTAAAAAGATGCACTTTGCCATTAACGGGCGTAGGATGCGTTAAAAAGGTTGTAACTGAGCTTGCAGTTCTCGAAGTAACAGAAAAAGGTTTTAAACTCTTAGAACGAGCGCCAGGCATCTCAGTCGAGCACATCATCGCATCAACCGAAGCTGATTTGATTATTGAAGGTGAAATTCCTGAGATGGTGATTTAATTTTAGGTACAAAGGTTCAGAGAGGCAAAGGTTCAAAGTGCAAAGCTGTAAAGTGATTTAAATAGGGAGAACTTCATTAATGGAGTTCTCTTTTTTGTTTTCTGCTAGAGCGTACAATGAAAGCGTAATCTTTTTCTGTACATTTGCTGTGATTTAAAAAAATACGCCTTTGGAAAAGTTTGAAATAGATATTAAATGGGGAAGTTATTTGTTTATAGCAAATGCAGCAATTTCAATCGTAATATCGCTTTTAATGTTGTTGGTTGACTATCAAAGTTTAAGATATTTGTCAAATATTCTTATACTAGTTTTTATCGTTCAATTAATATATTTTACTATTAAATCGATATCGGAAAACAATAAGAATGGTTTAAGTAAAGGTTATAGAAAGTTTTTTGTTTTTGTTAGGCTTTTAATGTTCTTTTACCTTCTGACGTCATTTTTGAATGGGAGTGCAATTACAAGTACAGGTAGCTGGTATTTATCTTTATTTGTACCCTACAGAGAAAAAGATATTTCAGAATTATTAGTAGAAGATGATCCAAAAGAAAATAATGGGATTACACTTAATGAGTTTATTGTCGCATTAAAAAGAAAGTTCAGCAGATAATAAATTCCACATAAAAAATAAAAAAACCGCCTAATTGGCGGTTTTCTATTTATAAAAACTTTGCGACTCTGAGTCTTTGCGAGATTAAAAAACCTTGCAAACTTAGCGTGCTTTGCGGTTAAATACGAATTGTTATAAACTAAATGAAGCTCCTAAACTAAAAGTAGCTTGATTGTTTAAATGATAAAAAGGATCATTTTCTGAACCGTATTTTGCAATTGGAAATCCGATTTCTGTGAAAACACCAAATCCGTCAGTAAAGAAATAACGACCACCAACGTGACCTCCAAAATTATGTAAACCTAAACTTAATCCAGGGTAAACATCTAATTGCTCAACACCAATTACACTAGATAAGTTAGCATTCATTCTTGCTTTTGCATCAAAACGATCTGAGAAATCTGCATCTCCAACGTAATTGCTTCCATGATAATGACCGTTGAAGTTATCAACTCCTAATAAGTAATTTGCAACAAAACCAACAGAGAAATTTTCTCCTAAACCAAAATCAATAGAACCTTGAATTCCAGAACCACCATCTTGTAAATTAGCACCTACGTTTACTCTCGTATCACCTTTTCCTGTAAAAGCGCTTTGTGCATTAATAAATCCGAATGAAACTAAAAATAAAAATGTAATAACCTTTTTCATAAAATTTTTAATATTAATATTTTGCAGGGCAAATGTAAATTTTAAATAAATTAATTCCTACCCTTTTCGTTAAAATACAGTTCATTTAACGGTTCGCTTTGCCAATATTCCTTGGTGTCAACATCAAGAATAGTAAGCGGACCTCTAAATGCTGCGCCCGTATCTACATTCCAAACGCAGGCTTTGTTTATGGGAACAGTTTTTCCTATTCTCGTTACAGGCGTGTGGCCAATATAAACTTCTTTGTAAACGGTAAAACGTTTCGGATAGTGTAAATCATCTTCCTTTAAATTTGGGTCTAATGCAAGAGCTGATTCCCAAAGTGTTCTATCCCAATAAAATAGTTTTGAAAAGTATTCCCATTTCACGCCATTCAAATTGGTGAAACCGGCATGAACAAATAAGCGGTTTTGATCGTCAAGATAATAATCTTGTAGATTTTCTAGAAATTCGATATGAGTTCTTTTTTTCTCTTCAGAGATTTTAGCGTATCCTTCAACAGTTGCTTTTCCGCCATGTTTGTACCACATTTCTTCATCAAAATCATCATGTCTGTTTTCTAGCCAGTCTAATGCCAGCTGATCGTGATTTCCTCTTATGAAGATGCAGTTTTGTTTGCTTTTTAAATCAATCAAATAGTCGATTACTTCAACTGACTGACTCCAGCCGTCAACATAATCGCCCAAAAAAATTAGAGTATCTTCTGTAGTAACTTCGGCTCTTTGTATCACTTGTTCAAGTGCAAGTAATCCGCCATGAATGTCACCTATAACAAATGTTCGCATTATTTAATTTTTCGAGTAGAAGAACAAAAATAGAAAGAATAATTGGTTTGAACTCATCGAATTTCTATTCTTTAAAAATTGATATGATTTATAACTATTTACGGCGCTTTTTTATTGCTTTCCTTTTTAAATTTGCAGCATGTCTGAAACACAAACATATCGAAAAATTATTCATATTGATATGGATGCTTTTTATGCATCGGTAGAGCAGATGGACAATCCAGAGTTAAGAGGGAAACCTGTTGCAGTTGGAGGTTCAGAAAATCGAGGAGTGGTTTCGGCGGCAAGTTACGAGGCTAGAAAATTTGGTGTTCGAAGTGCGATCAGTGGAGTTTTAGCCAAGAAATATTGTCCCGACATTATTTTTGTCCGGCCGAGATTTGATCGGTACAAAGAGATTTCATCCAAAATACATAAAATTTTTCACGATTATACTGATTTGGTTGAGCCTCTTTCGCTTGACGAAGCTTATTTGGATGTTACCAAAAACAAAAAAGGAAATCCAAGCGCTAGTCTTTTGGCCCAGGAAATTCGAGCAAGGATTTTTAATGAAGTAGGTTTAACCGCTTCAGCAGGGATTTCGATAAATAAATTTGTGGCTAAAATTGCCAGCGACTACAACAAACCAAACGGACAGAAAACGGTAAATCCAGATGAAGTTGAAGCTTTTTTGGAAGATTTGCCAATTCGTAAATTCTATGGAGTTGGAAAAGTAACAACCGAAAAAATGTATCAGCTCGGGATTTTTACAGGAACCGACTTGAAAAGTAGATCTTTAGAGTTTTTAGAAAAGCACTTTGGAAAATCTGGTGCGTTTTATTATAACGTAGTTCGAGGTATTCACAACAGCGAAGTAAAATCGTCTAGAATTACAAAATCAGTTGCAGCAGAACATACTTTTGATGTGAATTTGTCTTCTGAAATTTTTATGATGGAACAATTGGAACAAATTGCCGCATCTTTAGAAAAGAGGCTTCAAAGACATAATCTTTCTGGAAAAACAATTACACTGAAAATCAAATACAGTGATTTCTCTCAACAAACAAGAAGTAAAACGCTGCCGTATTTTATTTCAGATAAAAAACTAATTATGGAAAATATAGAAGAGTTATTATATCAAGAAAAAATGAAAGATTCTGTGCGGCTCCTTGGTATTTCATTGAGTAACTTGAATAATGAAGTAAAAAAAGCAGTTGTAGTTCAATTAAAGTTTACATTTTGATAACATTTTCGATATTAAAAATGACAGTCTTCGGGACTAATAGCAAGATTTTTCTTCTATCTTTGAGTAAAAAGATTTATTGATCATTTAAAGTGCCTTTTATATGAAAAATAAAAATGTCGACGATTTCTTAGAGCGAAATACAGTTCCAATCTTAGCATGGGATTTTCACTATGAATATATGAATGAGCTAAAAGGTTTAAGTGCTGATATAAAAAAAGTAAACCAAATTTCGACTGAATTTACTTGGGATGAAAAAAAGCTCAATATCCAGGAAAGAATTAAAAATGAAGTGGTTTTAGTTACAGATTTAGATTTGAGGATCGTTTTCGCGTCAAGCGGAATAAAGAAAATGACAGGTTACAAGGAAGAAGAAATCTTAGGAAAAACACCAAAGATGTTTCAAGGTCCAGCAACTTCACAAAAAGACTTAAAAGAAATCAGAGATGCTGTAAAAAAGAAAATTCCTTTTGCCAAAACCCTCGAAAATTATAGAAAAAACGGCCAAACGTATAAATGCAAAATTGAAGCTTCACCAGTTTATAATCTAAAAGGCGAACTATCTCATTTTATAGCCTTCGAAAAGCAAGACATAAGCGCTTGATGAATTTAACCGCAAAGAACGCAAGGATTTGCGCAAGGTACACTAAGAATAAAAAAACCGTCCTATTTGGACGGTTTTTCGTTTTTATATAAATTTTTCTTTGCGAACTTCGCGTAAACCCTTGCGTTCTTTGCGGTTAAGAAAAATTATAAATTTGCAAAGAAATCATTTCCTTTATCATCTGTAATAATGAAAGCAGGGAAATCTTTAACCGTAATTTTACGAACAGCTTCCATTCCTAATTCTTCAAAATCAACAACTTCTACTTTAAGAATATTGTCTTGAGCCAAAATAGCAGCAGGACCTCCGATAGAACCTAAATAGAATCCGCCATATTTGTTGCAAGCGTCCGTAACTTGTTTAGTACGGTTTCCTTTTGCCAGCATAATCATGCTTCCGCCATTTTTCTGGAATTCATCTACATAAACATCCATACGTCCAGCAGTTGTTGGTCCGAAACTTCCAGAAGCCATTCCGTCTGGAGTTTTTGCAGGACCAGCATAATATACTGGGTGATTTTTGAAATAGTCAGGCATTGGTTTTCCAGCGTCTAACAATTCTTTGATTTTTGCATGAGCAATATCTCTTGCAACAATTACAGTTCCGTTTAATTTTAGACGAGTTTTAACTGGATATTGAGACAGTTTTGCTAGAATATCTGCCATTGGCTGATCCAAATCAATTTCTACAGGAGCTTCTAAATGAGGAGCTGTTTCTGGTAAAAACTGTTTTGGATTTACTTCTAATTGCTCAACGAAGATTCCGTCTTTTGTGATTTTTCCTTTAATATTTCTATCTGCCGAACAAGAAACTCCAAGTCCAACCGGACAAGAAGCCGCGTGACGAGGCAAACGGATTACGCGAACGTCATGTGTGAAATATTTTCCTCCAAATTGCGCTCCAATAGCACTTTCCTGACAGATTTTCTGAACTCTTTCTTCCCATTCAAAATCACGGAAAGCTTGACCAGCCATGTTTCCAGAAGTTGGAAGATGATCATAATATCCTGCAGAAGCTTTTTTAACAGCGCTTAAGTTTGCTTCCGCAGAAGTTCCGCCAATTACCAACGCTAAATGATACGGAGGACAAGCAGAAGTTCCTAAATCTTTGATTTTTGTGCGAATGAATTCGTCAAGCGATTTTTCATTCAATAAAGATTTAGTCTGCTGATATAAATAAGTTTTGTTTGCAGATCCTCCACCTTTTGCCATGAACAAAAAGTCGTAAGAAGTTCCTTTTTTAGCATAAATATCAATTTGCGCCGGAAGATTTGATCCTGAATTTTTCTCTTCAAACATCGAAATTGGAACAATCTGCGAATAACGTAAGTTTCTTTTTTGATAAGTATTAAAAATACCTCGGCTTAACCATTCTGCATCATCAACACCTGTAAAAATGCTTTCGCCTTTTTTAGCCATTACGATCGCAGTTCCAGTATCTTGACAACTTGGAAGTTGACCTTCAGCAGCTACAGATGCATTTTGAAGCAAATTGTAAGCCACGAAACGATCATTATCTGTTGCTTCTGGATCGTCAAGAATTTTTCTTAGTTTTTGTAAATGGCTAGTTCTTAGCATAAATGAAACATCTGTCAATGCTTCTTCGGCTAATAATTCCAAACCTTTTGGGTCAACGGTTAAAACTTCGCGTTCTCCAAATTTTTCAACTTTCACAAAATCAGAAGTGATTTTGCGATACTGCGTATCATCCTTTAAGATCGGGTAAGGATCTTGGTATATAAAATCGATCATTGTTTTGTTTTTTTACAAATTTAGAAATTATTTACCTAAGAAAGAATTTGAA
The DNA here is from genome assembly GCF_025717045.1 of Flavobacterium sp. SH_e. Lineage (GTDB taxonomy): Bacteria > Bacteroidota > Bacteroidia > Flavobacteriales > Flavobacteriaceae > Flavobacterium. Next base: position 93,051 of record NZ_JAOVZN010000006.1, on the reverse strand, counting down.
TAAGAACTCTTAAACAGTTTTATGCATTTTATTCTGTACTGTTGAATTGATCAAAAGTCATCTTTTTTTCGAAGTAAGGTTTGTCCTTTGCAGATAACAAAATCTTTTTCCATTTACTGTCTTTTAATTCGAAAGATATTGAATCTGAGTGAGAAAGAATTCCCATGTCAAGGTTCTCATCTTCATCCGCAGGTACAAATGCAACAGTCTTGCAATAAAAAGATTTTGGCTCAGATTTGGTTGTAGGATTTACAATTTCGACCCAGCTTCCCCAGCCGCTGTCAGACATTGTGCTCCATTGGTGAACCTTTTGCAATTCTTTGTTTTTTAAATAATACAAGTAATTATCATGCGTATAACCGCAAGCAGGATAACCAACCGAGATTTGTATAAAAGGAGAGTTTTTAGAAGTTTCAGATGTTAACCCATAAGAGGCGATCCATTCAGAACCTTTTTGAAAACCTTTAATTGCAATTCCAGAAGATGCTGTTTTGGTTTTATTCTGATAAAAATCTAATCTGTATTTTACAGTTACAATACTGTCTTTATCTGCCTGCTGGTCTATTAAATTCGCAAGAATATAATCTGTTGTAGATTCTGTGCCGTCAGTGTAAATGGCTACAGTGTCAGTTTTAATGATTTTTTCATCATTTGTAACAGCTACTGTTTCTTGTGGTTCAATAATTTCTGCAATTGGTGGAGCAGCGTCTGTAGGTTTTGTTTTTTGACATCCGATCAAAAGCAATACGAAGAAGAGGGGGGCTAGTTTCATATTTGTAGTGGTTAAGATTATTTATTTTAAAGATATTACGAAAAGCTTCTTTTTTTGGTAAAGTTCGGCTAAAGAAATACTTTCTCCATTGAGGTAGAAAAGCTGGTTTTCGAATTTAACTTCATTAGGATTTATTAGAAAATGATAATTATCTCGATCGTTCAAAACACTTAAATTTTCATAATTTAACTCGATAATTTCAATATAATTTATAATGTCCAATTTATGAGCTTCTTCTAAAGTTATTGAGCTGTCTTCATATCGAAGAGAAAGTTTGTCTCCTCCGCCAGGCATTCCAAACCACGGAATAACTTTTGCAGACATGAGGGAAATATAGTCAGGAAATTTATTAAAGACAAATGGTTTCTTCTCGAAATTTTCAAAAAAATCAGGAAGAGACTTTCTTTCAAACGTTTCATTGTAATCCCAGAAATAAATGCCCTGATTTTGCCAAGAAGGATCTTGCAGGTTTTTTTCGGTATTGTTGTCCCAATAATGCATGAATAATTCACGAGGCAAAAAAGTCAAAATAGAATCATTTATAAGCCAATCAATTTTGTTTGGTTCGAATTGCTTTTCTTCCGATTTTACTTCTTCAACGGGCTTTTTTTCTTCAATAAATGGAGTTTGTTCTAAAATTTGATCTTCTTCTTTGTTTTCGACTTGTTTTTCTTTAGTAAAAATTTTCTTGAATAAATTCATATTTCGTTTTGGGTTTAAATTAAAAAAACCAAGTCGCTACAAAAATCGCAGTAATAACGCAGATCAAATCAACCAAAAGCATTGTGCCTAGTGCATAACGCGTGTTTTTGATATTTACAGATCCAAAATAAACTGCAATTACATAAAAAGTACTTTCTGCACTACATTGGAAAATACTGCTCAGTCTTGCTGTTAAAGAATCTGCTCCAAAAGTATTCATTGAATCAATTAAGAAACCTCTTGATCCAGCAGAACTAAACGGACGAAGCATGGCAACTGGCAATGCATTGGTAATTTCTTTGCTTACACCTAAGTTTGAAAAGATAAATCCGATTCCGTCGCTTATAATTTCAAATAAACCACTATTTCTAAATAGCGAAATTGCAACTAACATCCCTAAAACATAAGGAAAAATAGTTACTCCGGTTTTTACTCCGTTATTGGCTCCAACTACAAAAGTGTCAAATACTGTTGTATTGGCATCTTTGAATTTTTTCTCATGTTTGAATGAGAAGATCAAAGTGAAAACAATAATCGAAAGTAAAATTAATCCCGAAAGGTTAGAAGTAAAGTAGTTTTTTCCAATTAAATCTAAGTGATTCACATACATCAGCAAACCAACAATAGCCGCAATCAAAACCATTAAACCAATAAGAAGCGAAGCACTTTTGAAATTGATTTTTTGTTTGATACCAACAATTAAGAAAGCCGCAATAGTTCCAATAAACGAAGTTATGATACATGGAAGCATTACATCGGCAGGATTACTTGCATTTGCCGCGGCGCGATATCCAATAATCGAAGTTGCAATTAAAGTTAATCCAGAAGCATGAAGACACATAAACATGATTTGCGCATCACTCGCTTTATCTTTTTCTGGGTTTATTTCCTGTAAACTTTCCATTGCTTTCAACCCGAATGGCGTTGCAGCCGAGTCCAATCCGAGGAAATTGGCAGCGAAGTTCAAAGTCATATAGGAAATCGAAGGATGATTTTTAGGAATACTCGGAAAAACTTTCACAAAAACAGGACTCAAAGCTTTTGCCAAGTTTCCAGAAGCTCCAGAAACGATTAAAAGTTCCATTAATCCGCAGAAAAAAGCTAAATAGGCAATAAGCGGCAAAATTAAATCGACCAAAGTGCTTTTGCAAGTTGGCAACAAACCATCCGATTTTTGAAGACCGCTGTAAATTTTAACCGTTTTACTTTTAAAAACGTAAGTCGTGTCGGCATTTAGCGTATCACGATTAATAATCATGGTTTGATCTGGTGCTTTCTTTATGCTGTCTTTGATAAAAGCAGGAAGTTCTTCAACGTATTTTTCAGAAACCAAAACAGGATCGTCTTTCTTTCCATTCAAAACAGAATCAATGGTATAAGTATTGGCAGTAAACAAACTGACTACAATAAAAACAATCGAAGAAATAAAAATCGTTAACCAAAATCTGCTTAATACCATAATTCTAATTTTTTGTAAATGTAATTATTTAGCAATAATAAGCATAAAGATTTTAGTAACGAAACAAGTGGAAATAGATATTAACGGTAAATTTTTAATTAAAAATCAATCTATTCAATAATAATTTTGGTTTCCAAATACGTTTCGAAAGATTTAATTCCTTCAAACAGAATTTCTTTTTTCGAACTTTCAGTTTCTTTGAAAAAATCCGTTTCAATTTTAACATGATCTTTTTTGACGGTTCTTTTCCAGATTCCTATTACTTTTCCGTTTTCTAAAATTATGGGCTTAAAAATGCCATTGTTGGTAAAAACTTTTGATTGATGTTCTGTATTAAAAGACGCTTCACGTGTTTTATACGAAATCAAAATCTCATCAAAAGCAGGAAGAAAATGTACGCTTTCGCGAAAACTATCCGCGTCAAAACTATCTTTTTTAAACCAATATTGCTGATTATCAATGGTAATACGGCTTAATTGCAACTCTATTGCGTTAATTGTTTTTTGACAAATTGTAGGCGGAAACCCTGACCACCACGAAAAATCAGAGACCGTTGCTGGTCCATGACTTTCAAAATAACGTTGAGCAAGTTTTGCTAATGCTTCTTCTTTGTTCAATTTGGTTTTCGGTTTCGGAACTCTTTCTTCGAGCAAAGCATAAGTGATTTGCTTGCCTTTCATTTTTCCATTACAGACCAAACCATCCAATTCTGCGTTCATCATAATAGCCGAGCTCAAAAAATCGTCACTTGCAGTTTTGGTAATTCCAAGTTTCTGCATGATTTCATTTCGAGTTAAATGATTGTTTCCTGTTAATAGTTTCTCAATCGAATTATTGGTTTGATTTAGCTTTTTGTCATCGTAACCAAATTTTTTCGCTGCAGAAGCTGTAAAACGTTTCACTTGAGGTGAAGAAAGATCCATCATCCAATAAATATCTTCTGCTGAAACAAAATGCCAAGTTGGGCGCAAAATATGGGTTCGAATAATTTTGCCTGAATTAATAGCTTCTTCAATTTCTTTCTCCGAAAAATCACAGCGAGAGCCAATAGCCCATTTCGCCATTGCATAATCTTGAGCCTGCATAGCACCGAAATGTTTTACAACTTCTTGTGGTAAACAAGAACTTGTTTTATAAAGCTTTTGGGCAACCAAACGATGATGTGAAATTTCAGAATGTGTCATTTAGAAATTTTTTTGTTAAACCAAATAATTATATAAGTTTATGTAAAACTTTGTATATCTGTACTGTTTACTTTTTAATTATTAAAGTAATATAGGCATAAGTTTATTTAAACCTTCAGTTTTTCAAACTTAGCAGCTCAGCATCTTAGAACCTTAGCAACTTAAAAAAGCTATACATGAATAATTTCATCCTCAATCAGCAAATCTTCTCGGCGTAAGCGCAAGAAAATTTGGGCAACAGCAATAGTATCTTTTTCGCAATAGGTAATAATTCGGTCAATATCTTTTTCAACATAATAGACATGAGCAACCTGACTTCCGTCAATATCTCCTTTTGGAGATGGAATTCCAAGAATCTTAGTCAGCAATTTTAAAGAAGTAAAATGCTTATAATCGCCAAATTTCCATAATTCTAAAGTATCTAAATGCGGAATTTCCCAAGGCTTTTTTCCAAAAAGATTTAGTTTGTCAGGAATTGGCATTTGATTGATGATCATTCTTCGAGCAATAAAAGGAATATCAAACTCTTTAGAATTATGTCCGCACAATAAATGCTGTGGCTTTTTGAAATGATTATTGATCAGATTTGAAAAGTCTTTTAGGATTTTCTTTTCTTCGCCAAAAAAAGAAGTCACTCTAAAATTGCGAACATCGCCTTTGATAGTAAAAAAGCCAACTGAAATGCAAATAATCTTTCCAAATTCGGCCCAAATTCCTGCACGTTCATAAAATTCTTCTGGTGTAAAATCGTCTTTTCGCTGATATTGCGTTTTTAAATCCCAAAGCGACTGCATTTCCGCGTCAAGCGAATTGAAATTTTCTTCTTCAGGAACAGTTTCTATATCAAGAAAGAGAATGTTGTTAAGGTTTATCTTTTCAATCATATTTTTTGCTTGTGGTTTTTTGCCACGAATTTCACGAATTATACTAATTCTTTGCCGATATAAATGTACACAAATTTGATTTTTTATAGATCATGAAATATGTAATTGAATGAATTTTCTTATTCAAACATAGAAATGTGAAAAATAAAGAAATTAAAGGGAAGAAGAATTAGTGATAATTTTTGCAATTAGTGGCAAATACTAAAACAAACTTTGCTGTGCAGACGGACTTTCGTGTTCTAAAAGCCATTTTTTACGAGATAATCCGCCGGCGTATCCAGTTAAAGATCCATTTGTGCCGATAACGCGATGACAAGGAACAACAATCCAAAGTGGATTTTTACCATTTGCTGATGCTACGGCACGAATTGCCTTTACATCTCCAAGCTTTTTGGTTTGATCCATATAACTCACCGTTTTCCCGTATGGAATCTCTAGCAATGCTTTCCAGACTTTTTGCTGAAATTCGGTTCCCTGCGGATTTAGTTTTAAGTCAAAATTGGTTCTTTTGCCTTCGAAATATTCATTTAGCTGTGAAACGGCATCTTGTAAAACCTTTGGAATTTTCTTAGAAACTTCATTTGTACCAACATCAGAAACAGAAATTACTGCAATGCCGTTTTCATCTCCAATGATTTTGGTGATTCCTAGAGGGGAGTTGATATAAACTGTTTCCATCATTTACCAAATTTTTTACCGCAAAGGTGCTAAGGTTTATCGCAAAGTTCGCAAAGTTTTTTTTAATAATTCTCCAACTTGAATTGATAGCTTAGAGTTTTTTCAATTTTTTCACTAGAAATTACCTTTTTGATATTTGATTTTTCAGAACTGAATTTAGGTTTCTCCAAGCTCATTTCAATCGCTTTATTCGTATAATATTCTTCTCTTGTTGGATGAAAAGGTGCAACGGCATTAAAAACTTCATTCCATTTAGATTGGATTATTATTTCTTCAATAATTTTAATGCAATCGTTTTGGTGAATTAAATTGATTGGTGCATCTGGATTTTCAAGATTTTCTTTTCCAGCTAAAAACTTTACAGGATGACGATCTTCGCCAATTAATCCGCCAAAGCGCAGAATTGTGGTTTCGAAGTTTTGATTTTCTTGAAGAAGATTTTCTGCTAAAACCAATTGTTTACCGCTCTCAGTCTCTGGATTCGGAATTGTTTCTTCGTTTATAAAACTATTATTATCGCCATAAACAGAAGTTGAACTCACAAAAAGCACTTTTTTAACGGTTGATTTTTCTATAAAAGGAATTAAAGTTTGGATTTTTTCGACAAAAATCTTCTTTTCAGAATTTGGATCGGCAGCTCTTAATTTTGGCGGAATATCAATAATTAGAATTTCGCTTTTCGCTAAAAAAGTATTGATGTTTTCAGAAACACTTTCGCTTTCAAGTTTCACTAAAAAAGAATGTACTCCTAAATCTTTTAAAATAGAGAGTTTGTTTTCTGAAGTTGTTGATCCGTTTACTGAATTTCCTTTTTCAATTAATGCTTTTGCTAAAGGAAGACCAAGCCAACCACAGCCTAATATGCTTATTTGTTTCATTTTTCATTTTTGAGGCACAAAGATACAAAGGTTCAGAAGGGCAGAGGATTTAATTAAAATAAAAAAGGCAGATTTAAATCTGCCTCTGTGTTTTTTATTCTGGTTTTACAGCTGGTGCTGTTATGCTATCTTTTGCAACCGTCAAACTATCTTTAACCACAACTGGTTCGATCGGTTTTACTGGAGGTGTATATCTTTTGATTTTCTGTTGTATTAAAACCGCATCATTTAAAACGAAAGGAGTTGGCATCATCCAGTTTTCTCTTGGTTTAACATTTAATAACGGATTAGTCATTAAATCAAACGAACTTTCGATTAAATCCATATCAAAAATAGACGATTTGTTGATGTAGAATTCCATTTCAAGCGGTTCATTTCCTACAACATAATAGCATAAAATTTTGCTGTCTTCTCTTTCAAGACGATTTCCTTTTTCTCCTGAAGTAGCTACGCCATTTGCTTTAAAGTTATAAAACGTCATTTTTGGATTAGCGTAAATGTCGTAACGATTTACTTTTCTATTTGGAGTAATCCTGATTTTCAAATATCTATTGTTTCCAATAACACTATCTCTCAAAAATTGAATTGTTGGTTTTGGAACCTCTACAACTGGCGCTATAGCGCTGAAAGTAAATGTTGAATTGTATTTGCTTGAAAGAGGCAGTGTATTCAAACCAATTGCTTTCTGATTCGTTTGTCCTAAATAAGATTTAGTCCATTCGTCTAAATTAGTATCATAAGTTGTCCATACAGCAGAATTATTATCTGCATTATAAACATATAATAGACTGTTTGATTTGGCTTTGCCCTGTTCGTATCCTGAATTATATCCTGCGTAAACGAAAAATGAGATCGAAGCGATAAAGAAAATGACAATCCAAGCGCCTTTTTTAGCGAATGCTCCAAAAACTGGAAGTAGCAATCCGAATAGTAAAACAGTTAAAATAGCACTTCCATATAAAATTTTAAGCCCTAAACCAATTGGAAACATTACGATAAAAGGAGCAATGATTGCTAAAGCCGGAATGCTGAAAAGTAAATTCATTCCTAAACTGTAATGCTGTGTAAAGACAAATATTCCGAATAAAAGGATTCCGAAATAAACGGGAATGATTAAGAAACCGGCGCCAGTTAAGCTATTTGCTAAAAAACCGTTAATGATAATCCAAAGCAATAAAGGAGCCACGAAATGATTCATGGTAATTTTAGCTTCAGAGAAATGGTGGTAGAAAGCAAAACAAATTGCAATACTCAAGGTAACAAATGCGCCAATGTAAGCATGTCCGTTATAAGTAAATCCGTTCAAGAGATCAGAATATTGCGGATAAATTTCAAGCATTAATTTCCATCCTAAAAATGTTACCAATCCTGAAATTATAATTGAACCAAGAAAAGGAACAAAACCTTTGAAAATTTCTGTAAAAGTGATGATTCTTTTTACTTTTCCAACGAAAATAAAGAAAACTAATAAGCCAAAAGCAATTAGTGTCATTGGCATTACCCAAGAAAACGGATAACTGATGAAAGAAAATGGAGCACTGAAATAAACATTATCTTGAGTAGATTCTGTTTGGTTTAAGTCAATGTTTGCGAAGTATTTTATCAAAGGCATGATGTAAGTACCTTGATGCGCAAGTGTTGTTTTGTTTAAATGCTGTACATCATCCTGCTGTGTATGATAATTGAAATGACCATCGATAAAAGCAAAATTGAAACCCTGGATATTTCCTTGTTCCCTAAAAACAGTTAGATCAGTATCATTTGGAAGCATTTTGTAAATGCTATACATGAGAGAGTTTGAAACTGGATGAGAAGGTTTTGCATTTGAAAATTCTCTAACCAAAGCCTCATTTCCTTTGTTGGTTTCCATTAACATATAACTTGGCCCAGAAGTTCCTCGTGCTTCGAAATTTAAAACCAAACCAACGTCTTTTGCCCAAGGATGCTTATTCACAAACAATGCAGCTCCGTTTAAACCTAATTCCTCAGCATCAGAGAATAATATGATAATATCATTTTTTTGAGGATGTTTAGAATATAAAAAGGCACGTACACCTTCTAAAATTGTTGCAACACCAGAAGCGTCGTCGCTTGCGCCTTTTGAGAAAGAATGTGGTGCACTATCGTAATGAGAGAGAAGTAAAAGTGCTTTTGTATTGTCGGTTCCTTTAATTCGAGCCAAAATATTCTTTGACTTTACTAAAAGACCTTTATCATTTAGAGTAAAACCTTCCTGAATACTCGTTTCTAAGCCTATTCTGTTTAATTCGAGTTTTAGATAATTGGCAACTAATTCGTGATTTGTCGATCCGACGTAGTGCGGTTTCTGCGCAATAATCTCAACCTGATTTAAGGCTCTTTCGGTCGAGAATTCAGCAAGCGCTTCGTCATCTTTAGAGATTCCTTGCGGCATCATCGTGGCATATATAATGCCGAGTAAAGCTAAAACGCAGGCTATGGCTAGAATTGAGGTTTGGTTTTTTCTCATGGTGAATAAATACTAACTATATTTCTTTTTTAACAAGCATAAAATAATCATTGTCCAAGGAACGATAGCCTTGATCGTACAAGAAATAATATGTATTTCCTGTCTTGGTTTGTAAAATGTTTGTAAAGAACTCAAAATCAAAGCCTTTGTTCAGCATTTTGTCTCTTGAAGCTTTCGATTTTCCGTCTACATTTAACTCTGCCAAAATACGGTAATTTTTGCGTAACTTGTTGTTTATATTTCGCATGAAATTCGTACTATCTTTATTTATTTTGTTATTGTAGGCATTTCGGCAGCTATCTGAACAGAATTTCTTGTCTTCGCGACCAAAAATTTTGGCTGAGCATTCGAGGCATGTTTTCATGAATTCAATTTTTTAATTTCGTAAAGATCTGTTCTTCGGTCTTTTAATGTTTTTACGCTTCCGTGTTCGTGAAGTTCTTTCAATAAATTAAGATCCACATCTACAATTAAAGTCATTTCTGTATTTGGAGTAGCTTCAGCTTTGATTCCGTTACTTGGAAAAGCAAAATCAGAAGGAGTAAATACGGATGACTGTGCATATTGAATGTCCATATTATTTACTTTCGGAAGATTTCCAACGCAGCCCGCTATTGCAACATAACATTCGTTTTCGATTGCACGTGCTTGCGAACAATGTTTTACGCGTGTATAACCGTTTTGGGTATCTGTCAAAAAGGGTACAAATAAGATATCCATTCCTTCATCTGCCAAAAGTCTAGAAAGTTCAGGGAATTCAACGTCGTAGCAGATTAAAATTCCGATTTTACCACAATCTGTATCGAAGGTTTTAAATTGTGATCCGCCTTTCATACCCCAATGAATCACTTCGTTTGGTGTGATATGAATTTTGGTATACATTTCTGAAGTTCCGTCTCTTTTGCATAAAAAACCAACATTGTAAAGATTTCCGCTTTCTACATACGGCATACTTCCAGTTATGATATTGATATTGTATGAAATGGCGAATTCTTGAAAACGCTTTCTGATTGGATCAGTATGACGTGCCAGTTCACGAATAGCTTCTGCCTCAGATAAATGATTATAATCGGCCATTAATGGAGCCGTAAATAATTCTGGAAACAAAGCAAAATCAGATCCATAACCCGAAACGGCATCAATGAAAAATTCAGCTTGTTCAAAAAGTGCTTCGACATTATTCAACGGACGCATCTGCCACTGAATTAATCCTAAACGAATAATGTTTTTCTTCAGATTAATCAGTTTCGGACTATCATCGTAGTAAATATTATTCCATTCCAGTAAAACTGCAAATTCTTTCGATTCTTCATCGCCTTCCAAATAATTTTTAATGACTCTCAAAACGTGAAAATCGTTGCTTAACTGAAAAGAAAGAACTGGATCGTATAATTCTTTGGTTCGTACTTTTTCAATATACGTTTTGGGAGACATTTTTTTTGCGTGTTCTCTATAGTTCGGAATTCTTCCTGCAAAAACAATCGCTTTTAAGTTCAATTGTTCGCAAAGTTCCTTCCTTGCATCATATAATCGACGGCCAAGACGCAGGCCTCTATAGTTTGGATGAATAAAAACATCAATTCCGTATAAAATTTCAGCATTATCATTATGAGTTGAGAAAGTGTAGTCACCGCTAATTTGTTGATAATTGTGTCTTTTTTCAACTAATTTTTCATCGACAATTAGAGATAGGGCAGAGCCAACAACTTTTCCGTCAACTAAAATCACCAGCTGTCCTTCTGGAAAAATAGAAAGCAGTCTTTCTATATCGTCAGAGCCCCAATACGAATCGGCCATTTCTGGATACGATTCGATCATTGATTTTTTTAATTGTTTATAGTCTTCAATTTCAAGATTTCGTAATTCGACTTTTTTAATTTTTGTCTGCATATCGTAAGATTTATCTCAAATATACAAAAAACAATTTCCATTTACAAACGTTTACAAATACTTACAGTCGATAGTAAATAGTTAGCAACCGACTGTCAGTACTTGGGTTTTGCATCTTTGCCGTGTTGAATTTGATGAACGATTCAATTTAATAGTAACATAAAAATAGTATACGCCATGAGTGCAATTAGAAACAAAGTACAATTAATCGGGAATGTTGGTAATGATCCAGAAATTAAAACATTAGAAAGCGGTAGAAAGCTAGCACATTTGACAATCGCAACAAATGAGATTTACAGAAATGATAAAGGCGAGAAAGTAGAGCAAACAGAGTGGCATCGCATAACAGCTTGGGGGAAAACAGCAGAAATTATCGAAAAATATGTTGTAAAAGGAAAAGAAATAGCTGTTGAAGGAAAACTAACACACAGAAGCTATGATGATAAAAATGGTGAAAAGAGATATATAACTGAGGTTGTGGTAAATGAAATTTTACTGTTGAGCAAATAACGCTTTTGCAAAATAACTAAACCCGACAGGTTTCAAAAAACCTGTCGGGTCTATATTTTTACATTTTTATAAAATTGATACACCATTAGCATCAGTTGTCAGGACTTCGCTCATATAATCAAAAAAAGGCCTCATGTTTTTAAAGGCGTCTAAAGCCAGTTCTAAAAATTGCGGACTTAATACTTCGTCATCAGTAAAACGTTTTATGACCAAGAACTGTTTGAAGCGAAGTAAATCGATCGCAGGATGATCTGAATCAAAACCTTTTGGAGCTGTTTTTAATTGTTCGCCTTGAAGAGTTCCGAAATTGCTTTTGAAAGAATCTGAATTCAATATTTTTTGAAAAGTTTCTGGATCGCGAGCAAATTCGGTTCTTATTCGTTTTAAATCTGCTGTATTTGGACCCCAAAAGCCACCTGCAAAAAAGCTATTTCCTTTTTCGAGATGAAAATAATAACCACCGCGTCTCGCAGCAGTGGCACGAGTATAGCTTCCGCCCCAGAATGTTTTAAAAGGAGTTTTATCTTTAGAAAAACGAATGTCACGATAGATTCGATAAACGCTTTTTTTGCCTGAAGCATTTTCTAAGACATCAGTTTTGGAAAGTTCTTTCAATAATGCGCCTGCAAAATTCTCAATATGATTTAACTCAATTAAATATTCAGATTTGTGCTCATCAAACCAAGGTCTATTATTGTTTTCTTTAAGCTGGACTAAAAAATCCAAGCTCGATTTTGGGATTGTATTGGTGTTTTCCATAATGCAGTTTAAAAATAGGAAGATAATTATTCTCTAAATTAAAAAACCCACCGAGAATTCTGGTGGGTTTTGTATATTTTGTTAAGCCGTTTTTTTGAATAAATCAAACATAGGACAACGTGAGCAACGTTTCTTTTCACTTTTCTTATATTTCTCACAGCAAGAAGATTTACAGTTTTCAATCTTCTTAATTTTGTCAAGGATAACTTTGTTCTTTTTGTCTTTTTTATCCTTTTTTTTGTCCTTGTCTTTTTCTTTCTTACCCAATTTTCCTCTGTATTATAAAAACATAGGCAAATATAAACCAAAAAAGTTATTTTTAAATATTCTAAATAAACTTTAACTTTTTTATTTAGGATTGATAGCGATTGAACTAGTAACTGTTAATTGCTGAATATCACGATCGAACAAGTAAAGTCCACCTTTGTCATCTCCAATTAAGTTGATTTTATCTAAGATAGATTTAGCAGTAGCTTCTTCTTCAATTTGTTCAGATACGTACCATTGTAAGAAATTGTGAGTTGCATAATCTCTTTCTTCAAAAGTAATATGCACTAATTCGTTGATAGATTTCGAAACAAAAAGCTCGTGATTGTAAAGCTCTTCAAACATTTCTTTGAAAGTAGAATACGTTGTTTTTGGCGCTTTAAGATCTGTAACCTGAGCGTGACCTCCGCGTTCGTTTACATACTTAACTAGTTTAAGCATATGTGCACGCTCTTCGTCTGACTGTGTGTACATAAATTGGGCAATTCCCTCTAATCCTTGCACTTCAGCCCAACAAGCCATAGAAAGATAAGTTTGCGAAGATTCTGCTTCTATGCGGATTTGCTTGTTCAAAGCCGATTCAATATTTTTTGCTAACATAATAAGTGTCTTTTCTGTAAAATTAAGAAAAATTATTCATTACACTTTTGAGAAACCTCTAAAACATTAGACTTTTGAATTAACACTCAATAAAAATCTGGCAGGTACATCATTTCTAGAATTGTTTTTTAAATCAAAAAAATCCTTAAGAAAAAATCTTAAGGACTTTCAATCAAGTCTTAAAAAGAAATTATTTTACAATAAAAGTAACTCTTCTTGCTAATCTTCTAGCTTCGTCAGAGTCTTTTTGGATTGATGTATCTGCACCATTTGCAACAACATTTAAACGAGAAGAAGCAATTCCAGCTTTTTCAAAAATAGTTTTTACGTTTGTTGCTCTAGTCTTAGATAGTTTTTCATTGTACTCAGCTTTTCCAACTTGATCAGCATAGCCTACTAGGTCTAGAGATGCAGAAGGATTTTTTCTTAAGTAATTTAAAACAACATCGATTGCTGCAGTTGAGTTTTCGATTGGAGTTGTTTTATTAAAGTCAAAATACACACTGTAATATTTATCATTGATCATTCTTTTGATCAAATCATTATCAGTTAGCTGTGCATTGTTAACTTGTTTTTCAACAACAACCTCTTTTTGAACTGGTTTGTTTTTAATTTGAGATTCAAGATCTGCTACTTTATTTTCTAAAGCAGTAAGATCGGCATAATTGTTATTACCTTCAGTAACAACCCAGTCAGCGTGTTTTGTGTTTTTTCCTAAATACACATTTAAACCAACAGTTCCATTAAACAAGATTCCTGAAAAACCTCTATTGTCTTGAACATAAGCTCCGTCAAAAGTACGATCTTGAGATGCGTTTAAGATAGTTGAGAAATCTCCAGTTAAAGCCACTCTATTTGATAATCTTATTTGTCCAGTTACACCAGCAATAAAGTTGCCCACTTCATCTGCTCCTTTAAAATTATCATTTCTTAATTGGCCATAACCAAAACCAGCATGTCCTAATAAACCAATGGTGTTAGTCCAAGTTTCAAAATTCATGATGCGGCCTAAGTTGGCAACGGCTTGTAAATCTACTCTATAGTATTTTGAATCAAAATCGATAGAGCTGCCTTTTGCAGTTAAACTATTGTACCCAAAATCTGCCTTCAAACCAAACTTGTTATTAAACATGTAGCGAACACCTAGATCTCCAGTCCATGGACTTACAGTATTAGTAGAATATCCATTGCTAAAAGGTCTTTGTGGTTTATTAAAACCAGCACCTAATTCTACAGACCACTTATTAAAACTAGTATTGTTTTCTGTTTGAGCATGTACACCAGTTAATGCTAGGGCAAATGCAAGGGTCATTACAACTTTTTTCATTGTTATTTGAGATTTTAAATTTGGGTCAAAACAACAATAATTTGTAAGTAAATACTTCCCCTAAAAGACAAAAAGGTATTAAAATAAGCTTATTGCTTGATTGTGAAATAGTTGAAAAAGAAGTTGTAAATAACTATAATGCCCGTGTTTAGGGGTAAGTTGCTGATAACTAATTTGTCTTAATTAAATCCGTCTGTGAATTTACGCAAGACAAGCTGTTTGGTAACAATGTCGTAATAACTTAAAAGGGTGTAATTACTTAGTTTCAGAGTATTGGAAAGGAGAGCTTCTTTATGAGAATCTAAAAAATAATAAATCTTATCACTTGCAAATGGCTCGTGAGTTTCTTGCGTCAATTCTAGTTTTTTGGTCCAAATACTTTCAATAAAGACAGAATAGTTGGTTTCTAAATTATAATAGCTGCGAGAAGGAAAATCTCCAAAAAAATCATCAAAATTGAAACCACTCATGGAAACTGTTTTTAAATCGCTGCCCGTTCCTCCTAAAGTTATAAAGAGATTTTTTTTGTTTTTAAATACAGAAAGCCCAGCATCAAGATTGGATAATTCTTTTAAAAACTTACCTGTGTTTTTTAATTGTCTGGGCGCGCGATCTTCAATTTGCATTAACAAAGGCGAATTACTAAAACGGATCGTATCTTTTTTTGAAACGGCAAATGTTTTTATTGATTCGCCAGATGTGTAATCTTTGATATCAAATAGTAACTCATCAGCATTAACATTGATCTGATACAGTTTGTTTTCATGATAAAAAGAATTGGAGGTTTTTGGATTTTTTTCTCCGATAGGCTTCATAAAAGTCTTTTCTGTAATCTCCAAACTATCTAAATTGATGTCAAATAGCTGTGTTTTTCTAAAACTTTGATCCAATGTTAGAATCAAACGATTAGGCAACGTGTAAATTTTAGTTTTTGAAGTAGCTTTATATAACGGATTATTTTCTCCAGAATCCATTTTCTCAATAGGATTTTCATTCAGAATCTGATTGAATGTTCTTTGCTGGGTTTTGCGATCTCGAAAGACAAAAGGGCTGAAATCAAGAAGCCTTTCTTCGGCTATTCCATTTTTAAAAACAAACGCAGTTAAGGATTGTTTTGTTTTGCTCTGCATCAATAAATAGAAATGATTGTCTCTCTGATATTGTGTTACAATAAACTGTTCGTCGAGAGGAACAGGAAATTTTAAAGCCCTAAACGTCTTGGTTTCCATGAAATATTTAACCAAAATGATGTTTTTTTCTTCTCCAGAAAACCAATATAAGGTTGGATTTCCGTCTTCGCTAAAACTGCACCCCATTAATGATCTGTTTTCAACATATTTTCGAGAAGTTATAAACTGATCATTTAGAAATAAAGCACTGTTGTATTTTAATATTGAAACACTATCTGGAGTTGCGACGAAAGCAAAAACATCGTGAGTTGTTGTATTTTCGGCATTTAAAACTTGGGACTGTCCTATTTTGTTTTTTAAATCTATGGGATAAGAATGAATTACTGTTTGACTCAACAAAACAGTACTTGAGATTAAAGACAAAAAAAGGAAGATTTGTTTCATATGTTTTTACGCTCAAAAATCATTCCGCTTATTTTATTGATTCATAAGCTCTTGGAAAGTATCTATAAATTGGCCAACATGTATTCCGTCCATTAAACCGTGATGTACATAAACAGCCATTGACATGGTTCTTTTGCCAGTTTCATTGACCATCATTTTTCCAAATGAAATTTTCGGACAGCTGTCTGGGTATGTAAAACTGCGAGCGTGGGTAATCGAACTAAAATTTATCCACGGAATTGCCGAGAAATGTATCAGATTATCATTATCGAAAGACCTTGTAAAAAGTCCACTTGTATTTTGAATGCGTTCAATTTCAGTTAATGCAATTTGTTCAAATGTTTTAAAATCTGAATGATATTCGATTAAAGAAAACCCGAAAGTACCATCTTCACGACCAATAGTAGCAGAAGCATCTATTTGGTCATTAATGTAAATCTGGTTTTCTGAAATGCGATATCTAAAATTTTCGATTGCATTTACAGCAGCCAAAGTTTTATGTAAATAGAAAATGAAAAAAGAAGCATTTAAACTTTTTGCAGTTTGATACGCTTGTGTACAGTCGATTTCTACTGTTACTCCAAAAAAGGGTTCTTCCATTTGTTTAAAATGGGCAAAATGCTCTTTTCTATTCCAATTTTCTAGGTCAAAAAGTGTTTTCATTATAATAAATTCGGAACCACTTCCGCAATAGTTTCAAATGAACTAAAATGCTCGTGTTCTATAGTGTGATTAATTTTTTCGTGTTCCCAAGTCGTGTGAAACGGAATATGAACGGCATAACCGCCAATTCCCAAAACAGGCAAAACATCTGATTTTAATGAGTTTCCGATCATCAAAAACTCATGCGCCTGAATGTCCAAACGTCCAAGTAATTTTTGATAATCAATTTCTTGTTTGTCTGACATTACTTCGATGTGGTGAAAATAATGTCCTAATCCAGAACGGTGCAATTTACTTTGCTGATCTTTTAAATCGCCTTTTGTAGCAACAACCAATTTGTATTTTCCGTGCAAAGACTGAAGTGTTTCTTCAACTCCGTCTAATAATTCGATTGGTTTTTCAAGTAATTCTTTTCCGTATTGAATGATTTTTTCAATCACTTCAACCGGAATTGTTTTGTTCGAAATATTCATTGCGGCTTCAATCATTGAAAGAATATAACCTTTAATTCCGTAACCATACAAAGGCAGATTGGCAATTTCAATTTTAAATAATTCTTGCGAAATGCCTTGATGCGAAAGATAATCTTCCATTAAAGCACAAAATTTATGTTCGGTTTCCTGAAAATAAGGTTCGTTTACAAACAAAGTATCATCGGCATCAAATGCGATTACTTTTAAGTTTGGTATTTTAGTTTTATGTAACATAGTATTTTGTTTCAAGTTTAAGTTTTTCTTTGTTTAAGGTTTTCCTGCCACGAATTAAATTAATTTTTTTGCCACAGATTATTGGGATTAAAATGATTTTTTATTTGCTTAATCTGCCGAATCTGCGTGAGAACTTTTTTTTAAAATTAATTAATAATCTGTGTTAATTCTTTAAATCTGTGAAAATCTGTGAGCTGTTCTTTATTTAGAAAAAAGCCCTTTCAAAGAGATGGTTTTATCGTAAAAAGTAATTCGGATTCCGAAAAGCAGAATGATTCCGCCGAAAACCATTTGTAAAGTTATTTGTTCTTCCAAAAACAACCAAGCTAAAATTGAGGTAATTACAGCTTGACTCAATAAACTTAGCGAAACTCTTGTTGCACGCATGTGCTGAGTGGCATAACTAATGGAAAGCCAAGCGCACAATTGACAAATAACGGCTTGAAGCACGAGTACAAACCAGCCAGTATTTGAAAACCCTGTAAAAGGTTCGCCTAATGCGTAACATAAAATTCCTAAATAGATGCTTGAAGCAAATAAACTGATGGTCATAAACGAAAGAACATCGACTTCTGAAAGCACATTTTTGCTGACCAAAAGATAAATGGAATACAAAATGCCGGACAAAACAGCAAATAGAAATGCTTTATCAAAGTTTAAATCGATAAAAAACTCAAAACCAACCAAAGTTACCATTCCGAATAAAGCGACCAAGGTTCCGATCCAGAAATTCGTTGCAGGTTTCGCTTTCAGAAAAAAGAAAGAACCAACTCCAACCCAAACCGGAGATAAATTGGTCAGCAACGAAGCCTGAGTCGCGCTCGATTCCTGAATGGCGATATTCCAAACAGCAACATCCGACGAAAATAAAACGCCGCAAAGCACCGCCAAAAGTGCAAATTTTAGTTTTGGGAATTTAAAGTTTCCACTGAAAATGACATAAGGCAAAAGCAACACCACAGCAAAAAACATTCGGTAAAAAGCCGAAATTAATCCTGGTGTTAAACGTAATTTTACCAATATCGGAAAAATCGATATGCAAAGTATACCGCAGATTAGAGCTAATCTTGGTTTGGTGAGTTTCATTTTTAGTTTATTTTTTTCAAGTTTTTTGGTGTATAGTTTAAAAAAGAAAATTGCGTGAATCAATTAAATTTTAATCGACTCACGCAATTTATAAATATATAAATAATTAGTTTACAGTCGATCCATTAGGCGCATCAGCATCTGGATTTACAAAAACCAGTTTTCCTTCTGCATTTGTTGTCATTAAGATCATTCCTTGACTTTCAACACCGCGTAAAGCTCTTGGAGCAAGGTTTGCTAATACAGAAACACGTTTTCCGATGATTTCTTCTGGAGAAAAACTTTCAGCAATTCCTGAAACAATCGTACGAACATCAATTCCTGTATCTACTTTAAGAACCAAAAGTTTGTTTGCTTTTGGCATTTTTTCAGCTTCCAAAATAGTTCCGATACGAATATCCATTTTCGCAAAATCCTCAAACTGAATTAAATCTTTTTGCGGTTCTGCTTGTTTGTTTTCGGCAAGATTAGCTGTTTTTGTTGCTTCCAATTTATCTATTTGTTTTTGTATTTCTTCGTCTTCAATTTTAGCGAAAAGCAATTCTGCCTCGCCAATTTTGTGTCCAGCCGGAAGTAAATCTGAGTTTTCAGAAATGTCATTCCAACCTAATGTTTTGTCGATAATGATGTCTTTTGCATCGCGATCTTTCTCTTTCAAGAATTTGCTGAAACCTGCAAAGTGTTCTTTAAGATCTCCTAAATTCAAGATTTTAGAAAGTTTCGCAGCCGTGAAAGGTAAAAACGGTTCAGCCAAAACGCTCAACGCAGCAGCAATTTGCAACGCTACATACATTTGAGTTTTTACACGCTCTGGATTGTCTTTCATCACTTTCCAAGGTTCTTCGTCTGCTAGATATTTATTTCCTAAACGAGCTACATTCATCAACTCACCCAAAGCTTCACGGAATCTGTAACGCTCCACAGAACTTGAAATTACAGCTGGATAGGCTTTTAATTCTGCTAAAGTTTGTTCGTCAACGTCTGTAAATTCATTTGGCGCTGGAATAACTCCTTCGTAATATTTGTTGGTTAAAACCACAACACGGTTCACGAAGTTGCCGAAAACAGCAACCAATTCGTTGTTATTTCTAGCTTGGAAATCTTTCCAAGTAAAATCGTTATCTTTTGTTTCAGGAGCGTTCGATGTTAAAGCATAACGTAAAACATCTTGCTTATCTGGAAATTCTTCTAAATATTCGTGTAACCAAACTGCCCAGTTTTTAGAAGTCGAAAGTTTGTTTCCTTCCAAATTCAAAAACTCATTTGCCGGAACGTTGTCTGGTAAAATATAACTTCCTTCAGCTTTTAACATTGCTGGGAAAATAATACAGTGAAAAACAATATTGTCTTTCCCAATAAAGTGAACCAATTTGGTGTCTTGATCTTTCCAATATGGTTCCCAATCTTTTCCTTCGCGCGCTGCCCATTCTTTTGTAGAAGAAATATAACCGATCGGCGCATCAAACCAAACGTATAATTTTTTTCCTTCAGCTCCTTCAACAGGAACGTCAATTCCCCAATCAAGGTCACGCGTTACTGCACGAGGTTCTAAACCTGCGTCGATCCAAGATTTTACTTGTCCGTAAACGTTTGTTTTCCAGTCGTTTTTGTGGCCTTCTAAAATCCATTCGCGTAAAAAAGCATCGTAACGATCCAAAGGTAAAAACCAGTGTTTAGTTGATTTTAAAACAGGAGTTTCGCCAGTAATTGTCGATTTCGGATTGATCAAATCAGTTGCGTTCAAAGTAGAACCGCAATTTTCGCACTGATCTCCGTAAGCACCATCATTTCCACATTTTGGACAAGTTCCAACCACAAAACGGTCTGCTAAAAACTGATTTGCTTTTGCATCGTACAATTGTTCGGTAACTTCTTCAATAAAATCGCCTTTATCATACAAAATTCTAAAGAATTCTGAAGCCGTATCATGATGAATTTTAGCAGAAGTTCTAGAATAATTGTTGAATGAAATTCCGAAATCTGAAAACGATTTACGGATAATTCCATCATATTTATCAATAACTTCCTGCGGTGTAATTCCTTCTTTTTTGGCTTTCATAGAAATTGCAACGCCGTGTTCATCGCTTCCGCAGATAAATGCTACATCTTTTCCTTGCAATCTTAAATATCTAGAATATATATCTGCAGGCACGTAAACCCCTGCCAAGTGACCAATATGAATAGGTCCGTTGGTGTAAGGTAATGCCGCCGTAATGGTATATCTCTTTGGATCTTGTATCATAATTCAATTTTATTGAGTGCAAAAATAAGCAATAGAATTGAGATTTTAATATTACGTGGAGATTCGCTGCTATTTTCACAGAGTTGCACGAAGAAAAAACGCAGAGATTCCTAAGGTTTTTTTGAATTTGGTTCTCGCAAAGTCGCAGAGACGCAAAGTTTTTTTATTGCCACAGATTAAAGGATTGAAAAAGATTTTTAATGTGAATTGCCTCCAGCTTTAGCTGGAGGTTATGTAATATGAAATGGTACGGCTTTAGCCAAACACACGTATATTTGGCTAAAGCCATTTTGTAGAATTCGTATTATTGCATCCAGCTAAAGCTGGACGCAATTCAAAAAAAACTTTGCGACTCTGCGTCTTTGCGAGATTATTTCACTCCAATAAATAAAGTGCTTTGAAAGGATTCGACTTCGTTCAGTCTAACAAACGCTTTAAAAATCATTTTTAATCCTTTTAATCTGTGGCATATTTTACTTATGGTCTTTTTGACTATATTTGAAAAAAATATCAAAAACATGAATAAAATATATCTAACCATTTTAGTATTATTTACTTATTGCGGTTATTCTCAGTCACAACCGGAAAAAATTTTAAAACAAAACCAATATTCAAACCCAATTTTTGCGGGAGATTATCCTGATCCGAGTTTATTGCGCGACGGAAAAGATTATTATATTGTGCATTCTTCTTTCGATTATTATCCTGGACTTTTAATCTGGCATTCGACCGATTTGATGAATTGGGAACCAGTAGCCAATGCGCTTCATAAATATGTTGGAGCGGTTTGGGCGCCAGATTTAATTAAATACAACAACAAATATTATATCTATTTTCCTGCGAATAATACCAATTTTGTAGTAACTGCCGATTCTATAAATGGTCCTTGGAGTGAACCTGTAGATTTGAAAATTGGGAATATCGATCCTGGACATGTTACTGATGATAAAGGAAATCGATTTTTATATTTTAGTAACGGAGGGTATGTGGCTTTATCAAAAGATGGACTTTCGGTAACAAGCGAATTGAAACATGTTTACGATGGCTGGAAAATTCCGCGCGAATGGAGCATTGAATGTTTTTGTATGGAAGGGCCAAAACTTTTCAAAAAAGGAGAATATTATTATTTAACCGTTGCCGAAGGCGGAACAGCTGGCCCAGCGACAAGTCATATGGTTATTTCGGCAAGATCAAAATCGCCTTTTGGACCTTGGGAAAACTCGCCTCATAATCCGATTGTGAGAACCAACAGCAGTTCTGAAACTTGGTGGTCAAAAGGACACAGTACTATTTTTGAAGATGCCAACGGAAAATGGTGGATGATTTTTCACGGTTACGAAAAAGATTATTACAACTTAGGACGTCAAACGTTACTTCAGCCAGTAGAATGGACAAAAGATGGCTGGTATAAAATTCCAGATAATATCGAGACCGATAAACCAATTGAAAAACCAGAAGGCAAAACGCTTCCTGAATTTTCATTGAGTGATAATTTTGAAGGTTCGGCTCTTAAACCGCAATGGAAATTTTATAGCGGAGTAGAAGCTTCAAGATTTAAAGTTGCTAATAACACTTTGACTATTGAAGGAAAAGGCGATGGAGTAGGAAACAGTTCCCCTCTTGTAATTGTTCCGGGCGGACATTCTTATTCGGCCGAAGTTGAAATGGAAATCGAAGGCAATGCAGTTGGCGGATTAACGCTTTTTTACGATAATAAATATTACTCTGGAATATTAGCCGATCAAAATAATATCTTAGCGAATTTAAGAGGTTGGCAGTTTCCAACAGAGAAAAACACCCATACGCGAAAAGTCTTTCTTAAACTAAAAAACATCAAGAATACAGTTGATATGTTTTACAGCATTGATGGAAAAGATTGGAAGAAAATCGAAAATTCAGTTGAAGTTTCAGGATATAATCATAATGTCTTAAGCGGATTTTTAGGATTAAGAATTGGTCTTTGTTCCATCGGAAAAGGAAGTGTGAAGTTTAAGAATTTTGTTTACAAGACATTAGAATAATAGTGTAGTTTGTCATCCTGAGGAACGAAGGATTACACTAGAAATTCGACAAAGATTGGTGAATATTCTTTGCGGAGTTACGCATGAGATCCTTCGTTCCTCAGGATGACAAGATTGGGATAAAACTTTGTGCCTTCCCGTCTTCGTAGCAAAACCCACATAAAATAGAACCAGTTTAAACTACGTTTCGCGCTTATAAATGAGAATATATTTCGCAATCTTTGCAGTCGAAAAAAACAAAATTTATGAGCAAGGCTAAATTAATCATCAATAAAAATGGTTCAATTAAAATCGAAGGAGATTTCGAAATTATGGATCCAGAAGGAACACTTTACGGCTTACAAGGAAGAACTGCATTAGGTCTTTGCCGTTGTGGACATTCTGCAAACAAACCATTTTGCGATGGAGCACACCGAAACAGCTTCGAACACGATTCAAAGGCATTTGATTTACCGCCAATGAAAACGAACTAAGAAGTTTTTCTAGTTTTAAATATTTTAAACCGCATCCTGCCTGATGCGGTTTTTTTATGAAGTTTTTTTTTGAAAAGTAAGTTATTACTTAGGAAAACAATATTACATTTACAGCAACATTAATTTTCCAAAAATGAAAAAACTAATAATACCACTGCTGTTTTTATTTTTTAGTATGAGTCAGGCTCAAACGGTAAAAACAGTTTCTACAGATTGGACATCTATAAGCCAGACCATTGCTATTCAGACTTCTGTAAAGAAAAAATTTAAAGTAACTGCTTATGTAAAAGTCGAAACTACAGAACCAAAATCATGGGCGGGAGTTTGGGCTCGTGTTGACACCAAAAACGATGAAGATGGTTTTTTTGATAATATGAGAGACAGACCGATAAAATCTAAAGAATGGAATTCATACACTGTTGAAGGAACTGTCGATAAGAATAGTAAATCATTAAGTTTTGGAGGTTTATGTCTATTTGACGGGAAGTTTTACTTTGACAAATTTGAACTTTTTATTGAAAATGATAAAGGGGTTTACGAACCTGTGACTGTTTTAAATTCAAGTTTTGAAAGTCCGATAAGTAATGGAGATATTCCTAAATGGATTCAAGGAATAAGTAACGATGCTATTGTTAAAGTAAAAGAATATAAAATTACTTCGGACAAATCTAGTGTTGATGGAAAAAACAGTTTGCTTATAGAAGGAAAAGGTATAAAACCAAGATTAGAAGCTAAAATTGGAAATGTTGAAGGAGCATCTCCAAAAATTGCAGATATGATTTCTATGCTTGAAGATTTAAAAGCTCGTGTTGAGAGAACAGTAAAAAACATGAGCCAATATGAAATTGATTATCTTCATGATGCAGAAGCAAACCGAATTGGGGCTTTGGTAATGCATTTGGCTGCAGCCGAAAAATATTATCAGGTCTTTACTTTTGAAAATAGAGATTTTAATGAAGAAGAAAAGAAAAAGTGGGGAAATGCTTTAGATTTGGATCAAGGTGGGAGAGATGAATTTAAAGGTCACGATATTCAATATTATTTGGATATCTACAATGAAGTAAGAGCAAAAACAATTGAAGAATTAAAGAAAAGAGACGATGCTTGGTTTGCAGAAGTGCAAACAAGATACGATTGGACAAACCAATATTGCTGGTTTCATGTTATGGAACATCAATCGAGTCATTTAGGTCAGATTTTGTTTCTGAAAAAGCGAATTCCGCCAGAACAGAAAAAAACGTTACCACAGGAAATTAAGAAATAAAACAAAGAAAGCTGCACTTTTTTAGATGCAGCTTTTTTAATTAGGTAATTATCCAAAATACTTGTCTAATCGAATTTGAATTTTCTCTTTATGGTCTGGAAAAGATGCTTTAGGATTTTTATTCCAATAATCAATTCCTTCTTGTAATAACGAAAATGCTTTTTCATTATTTCTAGCAATCAGAAAAAAATCACAAGCTTTGTAATGAAACCATTTTTCTTCAACCAATTTATTTGCAGCATTTTCCCAATTTGAGAGATTATCTAAAAATGGAACTCCTATATTTAAAACATTATTCTTTAGTGTTTGAAGTACATTCTCTCTTTCTTTTTCATTTATGATTTGAAAATGAGATTCTTTTTTACTGTTGATGACTGGAAATTCCCAACCTTTAATATTCCAATTCATTGCTCCTCCTAAACTGTCATTTATAGCATTTTCTCCAAATTCATTTAGATGCCATTTTAAATATTTCTTCGACGAAACTCCAAAAAAGATCCAAAACTCTGCAGACACATTTTCTTGGTTATGTCTGTTTGACTGAAAATGAATCGTTTGGACAAATTCATCAACCTTTCTTTTAAAAGTTAAAGTACTTTTTGAAAAAGTAAATCCAATTTGAGTTAAAGGCTCGAGTAAAGTTTTTTCGATACTTGTAGTTATGAGATCTTTCGGATTCATGATATAAAATATTCTAAAAAATACAAAAGTAGTAAAAAGATTACGTTTAGTGTTTTTTAAATAATTATATATAAAGTTCTCCTTTCATAGTTATAATTGAAGAACCGCCCACCAAAATATCTTCTTCACGATTCATAACTTCAATCATTGAGGACTGTTTTAATTTTACGCCTTGAAGAATTTTATATTCTTTTTCAGATTTAGTGAATTTCTTTTGCGTTAAAAAACCAATTAACGGACCTGCGGCGGTTCCTGTTGCGGGATCTTCGTTTATTCCGATTATGGGATTAAAAAATCTTGTTTCTACTATGTGGTCTAGACCTTCTTCAGCTGGAGTGAAACAATAAAACCCTTCAAAATCATATTCTTTTGAGATTTCAATTAAAAGCTGGTTGTCAGGAATAAAGCTGTTAAGTATCTGACTATTTTTTATAGGAACCATTGTATGTGCAACCTCTGTTTTAACGATTGTTGGCACAAAAGCATTTACATCCAAATCTTCAATCTTTAAGCCCAAAGCAACTGCAATTTTATACGTTGGGATCTCTTGTTTAATGACCGCCGATTTTTGATGCATTTGAACCATTGGCGAAAAAGTATCAGAATCAAAACTTACCGTTACTGGAATTGCTGAATGTTTCATAATTACAAAAGGCTCACTTTCATTTTGTTCATCAAAAATAGGAATGCCTTTTAGCAGGGCGCCACAAACTGCACCTAATAAATTATGGCCTGCGCCATCTATTTCAATTCCAGTTGGAGTAAACGAACGAACTACAAGTGCTTTTTCTCTTGTAGAATAATAGACAAATGAGGTTTCAGAATAACGAAATTCTCTAGAAATATCCTGATAGGTTTCTAGTTTTAGATTTCCATCTGTAAAAACTACAGAAAGTGGATTTCCTTTGTAGCTCTCGTTTGAGAATACGTCTAAAACGTAATATTCTAATGCTTTTCTTTCCTTCATATCTTCTATTTTGTAGCCGAGCCAATTCTAGATGGAATAAAATTACGCTTTATTCTTGTATTTCATTTATAGGTTTTACATTTCACGGTTATTTTAATATTACTTTTTGATTAAAAGTTTGTTTTCAAATCAAAAATTAAAATCAGAAAAAGTTAAAAATCAATAGACAAAGATTTCATTTTGAATTATTTCAATTAATTTTAAATGCTTTAAATAATTTTTGGGTTTATGCTATTTAAAAGACTTTCTACGATATTCTTTTTTCTTGTTTTGATGAATAAAGGAATCGCTCAAAACAAGATAAATCTCTTTTCAGAAATCAATTATAATTCAATTCCTGAAGTGGCATTAAATGAATATAAATCGGTTCAGGATCGCGATAACCGACTCCAGAATCCGAATATTGCTTTAGGAGTTGGTATTTCTGGCGGAGGATCGCGAGCGCAGTTTTTTAGTATGGGAGTTCTTTTAGGTTTAGAAGATATCCAGGAAGACAATTCGAGTCGTAATTTTCTAAATGAAGTTGATTATTTTTCTACCGTTTCAGGAGGCTGTTATTCGGCGGGATATTATTTGACGATTTTGAAAAATAAACTGCAATATGACAATTGCACCTTCAACGAATTCTATTTTTCTAAAGCCGATGCCTTCAAATCGGATGTCAGTAAATCGGCGAATCTTTTCTCGCTTTTGAATAATAGCAGAAACGAAAAAGGAGAAAAAATCTCTATGGCACAACGTTTAGATTTGGAGGTTTTACAATATGACAGCGCTAATCCAGAGAATCAGAATAAGTTTAAAACACAAATGCTTTTGTCTGATTTCTTTATTCCGAAAGACAGTAAACAGAATCCGCAATTGCCAATTTTGGTTGCCAACGGAACGGCTTATAACAACGGCGAACGTTTTCCGTTTATGCCGCATATTATTCGGGCTCTGAAAATCAATTCGTCTTTGGCTCCAAATAAAGCGCCACTTTCGCTTGACGAAAATTATATTAACAATGGTTATGATTTTCCTTTGACTTATGCTATTACAGCAAGTTCTGCTTTTCCTGGTGTTCTTCCAAAAACTAAATTCGGAATCAAAAATCAAGATAAAATTTTATGTGTAATTGATGGAGGTGCGTCTGATAATATGGGTTACGAAACCTTGATCGAACTACTTCATAATGATACAAAAGTCAAAGACAAAAATAAAAAAGCGCTATTTATCGATTGTTTGGGACAAGGAAAAAAAGCTCCTTTTATAAATGATGGAAAAATCGGATTGCTTTCTTTGTTAGAGACGGCTTCATTATATACGGTTCAAACGCGATATATTACTTTTGAAAAAGATGTAGAAAGTGATCTTGAGAGATATAAAATTCCAACTTCAAATTATGAGATAATTGGTTTTACAACTTTACGGAATTATTTGTCAAAACTTAATAAAAATCAGAAATATGAAGATTTGGTTACGCAATTAAAAAACACAGATGACGAAGCGGCAAGCTGGCTGAAACTTCATGATGATTTTAGAACAGAATTGATTGCAAAGTTTGGAGCGGACAGTTTTAAAAAAGACAAAAATGGAGAGTTGCAACTTGCCAGTTTAGACAAAGAAAAGTTTAAAGATTTTGGCGCTGCCGAACTTTTGATGTTATATGAATATTCGTCTCATGTAGAAACCAAGCTAAAAATAACACCTGAAGAAAAAGAAATGCTACTCTTGGCTGGACGTTTTGCAACTTATTTAAAAACGAATGAATTGAAAGAGTTATTGGTTGAGAATAGAGGATAACTACTGTTCAAAAATAACCTTTTTATCTGTTTTGTCTGTTTTTACAATATCGTAAGGTCTAGATAATTTGGAAGTATTATTACCGTTTTGTAGTTTTTCGACTTTTACAATTATGGTATTTCGATTTTCACTAATTTCAACAATATCTATAGAATGTCCGCCGCTGGTTTGCGTTTTGTCTATAACAGCAATGATTTGATATTTGCTAAAATCAATAGTATTTTCTTTAAAATATTTGGAAAGATTAGTTGAAGCATTCATTTCCTTAACTAGTTTATCCCAGTTTTTTTGGTCTTTAATAATTAAATGTCTTGGCGCAAGACTTTGATCATTTGGAAAAGAATCTCCTTTTGCAACTAACGAAAATTGCACATCAGAGTTTGGTAAATCTTCACTTTCGCAACTAGTTAATGCAAGCAGAATACTAACAATTAATATAATTTGTTTCATGGTTTTGGTTTTGGTTTTGAAACTTTAGTATAAAGCTTTATCTATAATAGATGCATTTGTTCTTAAATAGTTGCGTAAAAAAGTGTTTAGGTTTTTTAAAACTAATTTAACCATAACGTAAGTTTTGATTAAAAATTGTGTGTTGTTTAAGAAAAATGAAAAACAATCATAATACTAGAAAAGTTTTTAAAATTTGTCAAAGATTTACATTGTTTAATTTCCATTTCGTTCTAATTTCTTTTTGATAATAAGGAGAATTATAATTGGAATAAGAAAATTACAGATTAAGTATAAGTTAATAATACAGTAATCGAAATTTATAATCCCCAAAAAAGCTGTTAGAATAAGAAGTATTGAAAAAAACAAATTAAGGAAACCATTTATTGAAAGAAGAAAAATTTTTTTTTGGTTTGATTTCCAAATTCTTACGAATGAAAGTGTAATAGATAAAATTCCAATGCCAGCAGTTATCCAGCAACTCATTAGAAAAAAAGAAAATGTATCAAATCCTCTAAATAATCCGGGGCTCTCAAAATAATAAATGAAAAATGTTATGATGCTCCAGATATTAGTTAAGACTAAAGATGAAATTAAACTTTTGTAAATGATGTTTTCCATGATTTTAGCTGATTTTAAGGATTATTATGGGAATATTTCAATTTGGTAAAATTTTAAACTACAAAAACTTATCCAAAAATTAATTGCTATTTTTATTTGGAGTAAAATTTAAAAAAGGTTATCTCAAAAATTTCCCTCAACTTTGCAAAATAATCCTCTAAATATATACGTAAATGGAATTCGGTAAAATCATTATTTCAGAAACGGCAGCAAAAAGTGAAAATCCACAAGATATTGTAAATTCGAATATTTCGGTAATCAATTTAATGCGTGAAGAAAAAATAGACGACGATTTGATTCATGAAGATGCTTTAATGAGTTATTATCTGGATTTTTATGCGTCTAAATATGCCGAGGGAAATTTTTCAAAATTCGTTCATGATTCGGGATGGAATAAAGAATTGAATGAATTAATAGAAGAAGGTTTGGCTTTAATTGGCGCCGAAAAACACTTAGAATTATTTAAAGAACAATCCCGAAAACTTCGTTTGCAAAGCAATATCAAATTAGGAAAATTTTTAAAAGAGAAATTCGATGCGCCAAACGCTTTCAAGGATTTGCTAAACAATAACGCTTATTTTGAATTGGATGAAAATCTGGCCGAATTGAATGCGGCGTTTTTAAAATCGCATCCTGATACAGAAGTGCTTTCGGTTGAAGAAATGTTTAAAACACTGGAAGAGTTTGTTGGACACGAAATTAAGAGAGATTAAATTTCTGTTTTTTTGTTATGGTTTGTAAGAAAATTATATATTTGGAACGCCCTAAAATTTTCTAATAAACCAAAACCTATGAAAAAAACTGCCCTTTTAAACGGAATTTTGGTGCTTTTACTTTCCTGCGGGAAAAGTGATAAGATCAAAGACGAAACGCAAATTCAGAATCAAGAACTACTTTCTCAGACTGAAATAGATTCAGATTTAAATAAAAAGGAGATTAAGAAACTCATTTTTAAAAACACAGATGAAATTGAAGATTCAACAGAATTGGATCTTCCCTTGCTTTCGAAAGTCGCGACAAATCTCAAAATCAAATATTCTGCTATCAAGATTAGCGAAACGAGTTCGATTAACTACGATGATAAAACCGCTTTTTTTGTCTTGACAATTGTCGAACATAATAAAAAAGCGATAAAGAATGATGAGGCAGAATTAGGCAATTATTTTCAGCGTAAGTATTTATTTGTAAATCGGGAAAATGGAAGTGTAATTGCCGAAGAATTTGATGATAATTTAGGTTATTACGATAATGAAGCCATTCGATTTTCGAAATCTCATATTTTAAAAGATCTCGTTTTTTTAAACGGAAAAACTCCTGCAGTTGCTTTTTACACTGAAGCCAGTGCAAGCAGTAGAATTGTGTTGTATTCGGAGCAAAAATTCACTTTGGTAACTTTGGCTAATAAAGAAATCAGAAAAGTATTATACGAATATCCTATTCGCTTGACGAATGGAGATTCTAACGGGAGCGGTACTTTTCAGATCGAAACTCTAGAAACCGGAATGAGTTTTTCTGACGAAAAAACAAATGGTTACTTTGATTTAATGATCACCAAAAACTTTTCTTATGAAGAAGCAGTTGAAGATGATTCAGAAAATGGAGTACAAGAAAAAAGCGATCTGAAAACGAAAAAAGAATTTGAAAAGCTCAAGTTTAACGGAAAAGAATATGCTTTCAACAGAGATGACAGGTATCGTTTTCTGGAATAAATTTGGAAAAAATCAAAAAACAACAAGAGCACTTTTAAGGTGCTTTTGCTGTTTATAGGAGATTTCAGTTTTCCTGCAAAACTTTGACCTATTGTTAACAAACATTTCCTTAAATTTGCTTCCGTTATAAAAAATACAATAGTTATAAAAATCAAGCTATGTTACAAATTGCATTTATTAGAGAAAATCAAGAGAAAGTAATCAAAGCTTTAGCAAAACGAAATATCGATGCTAAAAGCGTTGTTGAAGAGGTGGTTCAATTAGACGAAAATCGTCGTGCTGCACAGGTGGAATTAGACAATACTTTATCAGAATCTAATAAATTGTCCAAAGATATTGGTGAATTGATGAAAGCTGGTGAGAAAGCTAAAGCAGCAATCTTAAAAGAAAAAACTGTTTCACTAAAAGAAAAAAGTAAAGAACTTAGCGAAAAAGCAGAAGCTTTGGCTGTTGAGTTAACCAATAAATTATACACTTTACCAAATCTTCCTGCGGATATTGTTCCTGAAGGAAAAACTCCAGATGACAATTTGAATGTTTTCCAAGAAGGTGATATTCCTGCTTTGCATGAAGGTGCGCAGCCACACTGGGAATTGGTAAAGAAATATGATATTATCGATTTTGAATTGGGTGTAAAAATCACTGGAGCTGGATTTCCTGTTTATAAAGGAAAAGGAGCAAAGCTTCAACGTGCTTTGATCAACTATTTCTTAGATAAAAATACAGCTGCAGGATATAATGAAGTTCAGGTGCCACATTTAGTAAACGAAGCTTCTGGCTATGGAACAGGTCAATTGCCAGATAAAGAAGGGCAGATGTACCACGCTGGAATTGACGATTTATATTTGATTCCAACGGCTGAGGTTCCAGTTACGAATTTATTCCGTGATGTTATTTTGAACGAAAGCGAATTGCCTGTTTTACAAACAGCTTATACGCCATGTTTCCGTCGTGAAGCAGGTTCTTATGGAGCGCACGTTCGTGGATTAAACCGTTTGCACCAATTTGATAAAGTAGAAATTGTTCGTGTAGAGCATCCTGATAATTCTTATGCGGCGCTTGACGGAATGGTTGAACATGTAAAAGAGATTTTAAAAGAATTAAAATTGCCTTACAGAGTTTTACGTCTTTGCGGTGGCGATATGGGATTCACTTCTGCTTTGACTTACGATTTTGAAGTATTTTCAACTGCACAAGACCGTTGGTTAGAAATCAGTTCTGTTTCTAACTTTGAAACTTTCCAGGCAAACCGCTTGAAATTACGTTTTAAAGACAAAGACGGAAAAAACCAATTGGCTCATACACTTAACGGAAGTTCATTAGCACTTCCACGTGTTTTAGCTGGAATTATTGAAAATTACCAAACTCCGGAGGGAATCGTAATACCAGAAGTTTTACGTCCTTACTGTGGATTTGATATTATAAACTAATTTAGTTGACAGTCTCAGTCTCAGTTTTCAGTTTCGACTGTGAACTGTGACTGAAAACTGCGACTAAAAATTACCACTTATGAAAAACGGAATATTAAATTGGAACGTAGATCCTGTCATTTTCTGGATTACGGATAGTTTTCCGTTAAAATATTACGGGGCTCTTTTTGCCTGCGGGCTTCTTTTAGGTTTTTATATTGTTAGAAATATTTACAAAAAAGAAAACCTTTCTTTAGACAATCTTGATTCCTTATTGATTTATGTTATTGTCGGAACTGTTTTAGGAGCCCGACTCGGACATTGTTTCTTTTACGAACCTGATTATTTCTTCAAACATCCTATAGAAATTCTTTTGCCAATTCAAAAAATAAAAGGAGTATATCAATTTGTGGGATATCAAGGTTTGGCAAGTCACGGAGGTTCGATTGGAGTTCTTACGGCAATGATTTTATACTGCCGAAAATACAAAGTAAAATTCTTAGGACTTTTAGATAAAATGGCGGTTGCAGTTCCTGTAACGGGCGCTTTTATCAGAATGGGAAATTTTATGAATTCTGAAATCTACGGAAAACCAACCAATGGAAATTGGGGAGTAGTTTTTGAAAGAGACGATTTGATTCCGAGACATCCAACGCAATTATATGAAGCATTTGCTTATTTGTTGATTTTTGGAATTCTGTTTTATATGTACAAATCAGAAAAAATCAGAAATGCACAAGGATTAATCTTTGGAAGTTTCTTAACTTTATTATTTACAGCTCGTTTTATAATTGAATTTTTCAAAGAAAATCAAGAAGCTTTCGAGGATAGTATGCTGATTAATATGGGACAGATTTTGAGTGTTCCGTTTATTTTAATTGGCTTAGGTTTGATTTTCTGGAAAACCAAGAAAGTCTCAGGGGACAGTAAAAGTTTGCAGTTTTAACAAGACTGAAAACCGTGATTGTGACTGCGACTGAAAACTTAAAAAATATGAGAAACATATTGATTTGTATCGTTTTGTTATGTTCTGGTTTTGCATTTGGTCAAAACGAGCAATTGGCTCAATATTACTACGATAAAGGCGATTTCGAAAAAGCTAAAATTAGTTATGAAGAGCTTTTAAGAAGTGCGCCATCCAATACCCAATATTTTTTAAGAACAGTCGATTGTTATCAGCAATTGCAGCAATACGCAAATGCTGAAAAAGCGATTCAAGATCGTTTCAATCGTTACAAACAAGGAGTTTTCTTAGTTGAATTGGGATACAATTTTCAATTGCAGAAAAATGATTCAAAAGCCAAAAACTATTACGAACAAGCAATCGAAAAAATTAAAACAAATCCTAATGATGTTTACGGAATTGCAAGTTCATTCGAGAAAAAAGTATTGTTGGAGTATGCTCTAAAATCGTATCAAACGGCAATGCAGGTTCAGCCCAATTTCAATTTCAATTTCCAAATCGGAATGCTTTACGGTCAGTTGGGTAAAACCGATTTAATGATCGATTTGTTGCTGACAGAATCTTTTACAAATCCGCAGAATACCAATTTGATTCAGACACAATTGTCTCGATTCATGAATGGTGAAACCGATAATACTGCTTTTAAAGATGCGATGCGTAAAGCATTAATCTTAAAAACTCAGAAAGATCAAGATGTTTTCTGGAATCATTATTTGAGTTGGTTTTATGTACAACAGAAAGAATTTGGAAAAGCGTTTATTCAAGAAAAAGCGATTTACAAACGCGAACCAGAATCGCTATTAAGTATTGTTAATTTGAGTCAGTTTGCATTGACTGAAGGCGATACAGATACAGCAGAAGAAATTTTGAATTTCATTCTTCAAAACACAAAAGATTTAGATTTATTGATTCAGTCGAATGCGTATTTGATGCAGATTAAGATCGATAAAGCCCAGGAAAAAGATTACCCAGCCATCGATCAAGAATTGCAGCAATTGCTGGCAACTTACCAAATCAATCCTTTTACCTTATCTTTGCAAATCATTCAAGCGCATTTTCTAGCTTTTAATTTGAAAAAAACAGAAGAAGGAAAGGCTGTAATCAAAAAGGCTTTAGAATTGAATTTAAACGAATATCAAAAAGCCGATGCTAAAATGGAACTGGCCGATATTTTGCTTTTGGAAGAAAAATACAATCAGGCACTAATTTACTATTCGCAGATTCAATTGGATTTAAAGAATGATGTAATGGCACACGAAGCAAGTTTGAAAGCAGCGAAAACAAGTTATTACAAAGGCGATTTTGAATGGGCAAATAAACAATTTAAAGAATTAAAAGCAGCAAACACACAGTTAATTGCGAATGATGCTTTAGAATATTTTCTTTTAATTAATGATAATACCGCGGCAGATTCAACTCAAGTAGCATTGAAACAATTTGCAAAAGGAGATTTTTTAATCTATCAGAATAAAAAACAAGAAGCAATTGTGCAGTTTCAGAATATTCTAAAAAACTTTAAAGGTCAAGAAATTGAAGCGGTAACGTTATTGCGTTTAGGAAAAGTTTACGAAAGTCAGAAGGATTTTGCTTCGGCTTTAAGCCAATATCAGCAAATCATTGATAATCACAGCGACGGAATTTATGTTGACGAAGCACTATTTTTCTCAGCCGAAATTTACAACGACGAACTAAAAGATCCAGAAAAGGCAAAGCCTTTATATGAAAAGGTAATTTTTAACCATCAAGACAGTATTTACTTTGTTGATGCCAGAAAAAAATACCGCGAGTTAAGAGGAGATAAGAATTTGTAGAATTAAATTCCAAAAAGCAAATTCTAAAGAATGAAAAATTAGTAAAATGATGATTTGAAAAGATTTAAGAGTCGAGAGAAAAAAACTTAGAACCTTAGCATCTTAGCATCTCAGAACCTTAGAAAAAATGATTATTTACAACGTTACCACAAACATACACGAAAGCGTCCACGAAAAATGGTTAAAATGGATGCAAGAAAAACACATACCAGAAATTCTAGCAACTCAGAAATTTTCTTCGGCACGAATTGTAAAAGTTCTAGTTGAAGAAGAAATGGGCGGAATTACTTATTCAGTGCAATATGTAACGGATAGCAAAGAAACTTTGGACAAGTTTTATATCGAAGACGAACCGGAATTCCACAGAGAAGCGTTAAGTTTATTTGCTGATAAAATGCTTTCTTTTAGAACAGAATTAGAGGTTATTTCAGAGCATTAATTTTATAGTGTTCAGTTTTCAGTAATTAGTATTCAGTCAAAAGAAATTAAATCTTTGTGTCTTTGTCCCGATAGCTGTCGGGATTGTGGCAAAAAAAGAATACTTTTGCAGCCTCGTGGCAAACAAGATAAATGAAATGGAAAAAGTAAAAGCAAAAAAACATTTAGGGCAGCACTTTCTTAAAGACGAAAGTATCGCAAAAGCAATTGCAGATACTTTGACTTTTAATGGATATGATGAGGTTTTAGAAATAGGGCCAGGAATGGGTGTGCTTACTAAGTATTTGCTTGAAAAACCAATCAACACGCACGTTATTGAGATCGATACAGAATCTGTAGCGTATTTGGATGCCAATTATCCAAAATTAAAAGATAAAATTATCTCTCAGGATTTCCTGAAGTATAATATAAATGAAGTTTACCAAAATAAACAGTTTGCCATTATTGGCAACTTTCCGTACAATATTTCTTCTCAGATTGTTTTTAGGACATTAGAGCTTAGAGACCAGATTCCAGAATTTTCTGGAATGTTCCAAAAAGAAGTAGCTGAGCGCATCTGTGAAAAGAAAGGCTCGAAAACCTACGGAATACTATCAGTTTTAGCCCAGGCTTTCTATGATACCGAGTATCTGTTTACGGTTAATGAAAACGTTTTTATTCCTCCGCCCAAGGTGAAATCGGGTGTGATGAGAATGACCCGAAAGGAAGATTATAGCCTTCCTTGCAGCGAGAGGTTGTTTTTTACAGTTGTAAAAACCGCTTTTCAGCAGAGACGAAAAACATTACGTAACAGTTTGAAAACATTAAATTTATCAGACAATTTGCGAGAAGACACTATCTTTGATAAACGTCCCGAGCAATTAAGCGTTGATGAATTTATTGAACTAACTCAAAAAATAGAAACCGATGGAGTTCAAAGTTAGTAAAGAATTTATACATCAGTTAGAAGAACTTATCAATAAGAAAAACGACAACGAACTTGAAGTTTTACTTAATGATTTGCACCACGCCGATATCGCCGAAATCTTAGATGAATTAGATTTCGATGAAGCAACCTATATCTTCAAGGTTTTAGATAGTGATAAAACAGCCGAAATTCTTCTTGAATTAGAAGAAGATCTGCGTGAAAATATCTTAAGCCGACTTTCACCAAAGGAAATCGCGGAAGAGCTTGATGAGCTTGAAACTAATGACGCTGCCGACATTATCGCCGAACTTTCCCAAGAAATAAAAGCAGAAGTAATCTCGGAATTGGTCGACGTTGAACACGCCAAAGATATTGTCGATCTTTTACGTTACGACGAAAATACGGCTGGTGGTTTGATGGGTAAAGAGCTTGTAAAAGTGAATGAAAATTGGAACGTTTTGACTTGCGTTAAAGAAATGCGAATTCAGGCTGAAAATGTTTCTAGAGTGCATTCAATTTATGTGGTTGATGATGAAAACCGTTTAAAAGGAAGGCTTTCTCTTAAAGATTTATTGACTTCTTCTACCAAAACTCAGATTGGTGAAGTTTATATCCGAAAATTAAATTTTGTAAATGTTGATACAGAAGATGTTGAAGTCGCTCGTATCATGCAGAAATATGACTTAGAGGCAATTCCAGTTGTTGATGAATTAGGCCGTTTAGTTGGAAGAATTACTATCGATGATATCGTAGACGTAATCAAGGAAGAAGCAGATAAAGATTACCAGTTAGCGGCAGGTATTACTCAAGACGTTGAATCGAATGACAGCGTTTACGAACTCACAAAAGCACGTTTACCTTGGCTTTTAATCGGAATGGTGATCGAAATTGTGGCTTCTTTTGTTTTGAAAGGTAATGAAGGAACTTTTCAGAAATATTCTACTTTAATCATTTTTGTGCCTTTGCTTTCTGCAACAGCAGGAAATATCGGAGTTCAGGCTTCGGCAATTGTGGTGCAAGGTTTGGCAAATGGAACTTTGAAAGATTTTAGTCGTGGTTATTTTACCAAAGAAATTACCGTTTCTATGATTTCTGGAAGTATTATCTCTTTGCTTTTATTAGGATATCATTCTATAATGTATCAGCAATATTTGGTAGGATTTGCGATTTCAATTTCAATGATTGTCGTGATTTTGTTTGCGGCAACTTTAGGCACTTTAGTACCGCTTTTCCTCAACAAAAATAAAATTGACCCCGCAATTGCTACTGGTCCGTTTATCACGACAACCAACGATGTATTTGGAATTATGCTCTACTTTGGAGTAGCAAACTTAATTCTTGGATTTTAGATTTTTGCCACAAATTAGCAGATAACAGTGATTTAAAATCTCTAAAATCTGCGTAATTTACAGGCGGAAAAAATGCTGTTTATCAGTTACAAATAATTAAAGCCAACCAGAATGAAAGTACACATTATTGGAGGAGGAAACCTTGGGGTTTCTATTGCCTTGGGAATTGCTAAATTCTCGAAAAACAACCAAGTTACTGTGACAAGAAGAAATACAGGAAGTATTCAATATTTATCTGAATACGGAATTACTGTTTCTAACGATAATAAACACAATATTCAGGATGCTGATGTTGTAATTTTAACCATAAAACCGTATCAGGTTGATACTGTTTTAGCTGAAATTTTGCCTGTTATTCAAAACAAAACGATTGCTTCAGCAGTAAGCGGGTTGTCTTTAGAAATGCTTCAGACTAAAACAAATTTTGAATATCCAGTTGTCCGCATTATGCCAAATATTGCAGCTCAATTTGGAGAATCGGCGACTTGTATTTCTTTTCCAGAAAAATATGCGGTAAATGCTTCGCCAATTGTTGATTTATTTCAAGATTTAGGAACAGCTCCAGTAATCGACGAAAAATTAATGGACGCGGCGACAGTTTTAGGCGCGTGCGGAACAGCATATGCGTTGCGTTATATTCGCGCGTCTATGCAGGCGGGAATTGAAATTGGTTTTGACTCTAACACCGCTTTGGCAATTGCAGCACAAACGGTAAAAGGAGCGGCTAAAATGCTTTTGGAAGAGCGTGTGCATCCAGAACAATTAATTGACCGTGTAACAACGCCTCAAGGTTGTACGATAGTTGGTTTAAATGAAATGGAACACAATGGTTTCAGCTCATCGTTAATTAAAGGGATTAAGACTTCTTTGAAACAGATCAAAGGTTAGGTTTTAAAGAAATTCCAATATTTTAAAATTCCAAATTCCAATCTTGTTGGGGTTTGGGATTTTTTGTTTTTAAGTTTAATCAATTATTCTCGAACAATATTTGATTACGGAAGGAAGATTGCTTTCATCTAGAACGTCTTTAAACATTGTACGATGATAATCGATTCCTAAATTCTCAATTTTAGTGCTGTCGATTTCATTGTTTTTCCTTAGCATCCATTCGACAAAAACCAATGAGTCTAAATTTCTAAGTGCTGGTCCTGTGCTCTTGGCGTCTAGTTTATGACAAGCTGCACAATTGGAATTAAAAATCTCTTTTCCTTTGTAAGCATCTCCTGTTAATTCAAAAGCTTGGGTTCCGCAAAACGAAATGGGTAGTTGAGGATCTAAGTTGAGGCGTGAAGGATTGTATTTTATTTGATAAAAGATAATACCAACAAGCAATATTATAAGTGATATTGATATCGAAAGGATTTTTCTGATTCTTTTCATTTATTAAGCTTACTAAATTGGAGTTTTATTTCAATCTGTTTAACGTATATTTCAAATAAACAAATCCCATAAGTCCTGCTAAAAATGAAGCAATTAGAATCGCAATTTTTGAAAAAACAATAATTTCAGGATTTTTGAAAGCCAGAACGGTAATAAAAATCGACATTGTAAAACCAATTCCGCCCAGCATTCCTGCACCTAAAATATGCGCCCATTTTAAATTTTTCGGTAAAGTGCACAAACCTGCAGTTACGCCGACAGAAGAGAAAAGTAAAATTCCAAGTGGTTTTCCAACTACTAGTCCGAGAATGATTCCGTAAGTGTTGGCATGATTTAAGCCTTCATGCCAGTTTTCGGTAATTGTTAAAGCAGTATTGGCAATTGCGAACAAAGGCAAAATGAAAAAAGCTACGGGTTTGTGTAAAAAATGCTGTAACTTGTATGAAGACGTTTTTTCGCCACCATCGCCAAAAGGAATAACGAATGCTAAGATGACACCAGTAATTGTTGCATGAACGCCAGAATTAAGCATAAAATACCACATTATGACTCCGCCAATGAGATATGGAATTAGGTTGTGAATTTTCATTCGGTTTAAAACAAAAAGAAGACACCAAATTCCAAGTGCAATTCCGAGATTTAGAAAAGAAATTGAAGTGGTGTAAAAAATCGCAATCACGATAATCGCACCCAAATCATCAATTACAGCCAAAGCAGTTAAAAATACTTTTAAGGAAGCTGGAACTTTTTTTCCAAGAAGTGACAAGATTCCAATTGCAAAAGCAATATCGGTCGCCATCGGGATTCCGGCTCCGTTTTGTGTGGTTGTTCCGTAATTTAAAACTAAAAATATTGCGGCAGGAACTAGCATTCCGCCAAAAGCAGCCATTATTGGCAAAGAGGCATTTTTAAAGTTTGATAATTCGCCATGATAAATCTCGCGTTCCAGCTCCAAACCGATTAAAAGGAAGAAGATGGTCATTAATCCGTCATTGATCCAATCTGTTATAGAATGTCCCGCAATTTCTTTTTCCCAAAATGCCACATACGGAATTTGAAAAGAGGAATTGGCAAGAAAAAGAGATAAAATCGTGACAAAGAGCAAGATAATTCCTCCTGATTTTTCGTTTTCAAAAAAGGCTGTAAAAGTCTTGGTTAATTTCATTGCAGAAGATTTTCTGGAGTATTGAAGTTAGAATTTGAAAATTCTTATTCTTTCAAAGTTAGAAAAAATCTAAGCAATAAAAAAGAGTTTGCCACGAAGGCTTGAAGACATGAAGCTTTTATTTTTTTGTCTTTCACTATTTCTTATCGATTTCGTGACTTTGAGAGATTAAAATCAAAATCTTAAACAATTCCTGTATTTTTGTATTTATAAAATTCAATACAAAATGAGTATAAAAATTCTTCATATCGACAGCAATAATCCAATTCTTTGGAATCAATTGGAAGAAGCTGGTTTCGAAAATCACGCTGATTTCAAATCTTCAAAAGAAGAAATCGAAGCAAA
The DNA here is from genome assembly GCF_025717045.1 of Flavobacterium sp. SH_e. Lineage (GTDB taxonomy): Bacteria > Bacteroidota > Bacteroidia > Flavobacteriales > Flavobacteriaceae > Flavobacterium. Next base: position 52,648 of record NZ_JAOVZN010000006.1, on the reverse strand, counting down.
AATTCAAGACTATAACGGAATTGTAATTCGCAGCCGTTTCAAGATTGACAAGACTTTTTTAGATGCTGCAACAAAGTTGCAATTTATTGCAAGAGTTGGTGCAGGTTTGGAAAGTATTGATTGTGAGTATGCTTCTTCGAAAGGAATTCATCTCATTGCTGCTCCAGAAGGAAATCGCAACGCTGTTGCAGAACATTCGCTTGGCGTAATTTTATCTTTATTCAACAACTTAAACCAAGCAGACGCAGAAGTGAAAGCGGGACAATGGAACCGCGAAAGCAATCGTGGTCATGAATTGGATTTAAAAACAGTTGGGATTATCGGTTATGGAAATATGGGAAAAGCTTTTGCCAAAAAATTACGAGGTTTTGAAACAGAGGTTTTATGCTACGATATTTTGGATAATGTTGGAGACGAAAATGCGAAGCAGGTTTCATTGGAAGAATTACGCGAAAAAGCAGATGTTTTAAGTCTTCATCTTCCTTGGACACCAGAGACAGATAAAATGGTTAACAGCGCCTTTATAAATGCGTTTAAAAAGCCTTTTTGGATTATCAATACTTCTCGCGGTAAAAACATTGTGACAGCAGACTTAGTTGAAGCGATGAAAGAGAAAAAAATCTTAGGCGCAGGTTTGGATGTTTTGGAATATGAAAAACTTTCGTTCGAAACGCTCTTTCAAGATAAAAACACGCCAGAAGCTTTTCAATATCTTTTGGAAGCAAAAAATGTCTTACTGACGCCTCATATTGCAGGTTGGACTTTTGAAAGTCATGAACGTCTTGCTCAGGTAATTGTCGATAAAATCAAAGCGGTTTACAACAAAAAATAGCGTACAGGCTTTAGATTTTAATAACGAGGTTTTTCTTGTGAATTTTATTTAGTGAGATTAGTTTTATTTGTTAATTTTTAATAATATTGTTTCCGAATTTCAAAGAATGAGTCTAAATAGGTTCTTTTTTTTGAACTTTGGAGCATACCGAAAATCCTAAAAAGAGTAGGGAAAAGCTAACGATTTTAATTATGATTGAATGGTATAAAATTGCCATGTTCCAGAACTATGCAAACTTTAGCGGAAGAGCTAGAAGAAGTGAATATTGGTACTTTCGCCTTGCGACAGGAATTCTATTTTTTGCATTTGCTTTTTTAGCGATAATATTATCTGCAATTTTAGGTCCTACAGTTGGTCTTTCAATTGTGGGAGTTGTGTTTTTTCTTTACATGCTTGCTTCTATAATTCCTTCTTTATCAGTTACAGTTAGGAGAATGCATGATTTGGGCAAAAGTGGCTGGACAATTTTAGTTGCTTTAATTCCGTTTGCTGGACCTATTTGGATGTTAGTTTTGTTGATTACTGAAGGAGAGTTTGGAGAAAACTATTACGGTCCAGACCCAAAAAGTACAACAGAAGAAATTGATGAAATTGGAATTAATAATTAACTAAATAATATAAAAAATGGAAACAACAAAACCAGAAAGCTGGAACACGCCGTCGCAACCAAGACAGGAAAATAAGAAAGTATTAGCTGGACTTATGGGTATTCTTTTTGGATCTTTAGGAATTCACAAATTTGTACTTGGTTATACTCAAGAAGGAATTATACAAATCGTAATTAGTGTAGTTACTTGCGGAATTGGTAGTATAATCGGATTTATTGAAGGAATCATTTACTTGACAAAATCAGATGAAGAGTTTTACCAAACTTACCAAGTTGGTAAAAAAGGCTGGTTTTAAGAGAAAAACGCATATAATACTAGAATCCCATTCAATCAATTTTGAATGGGATTTTTTTATGCGGTAAATTGTCTTTTTCTGTTGTAATAAAAACTTTTAGGGATTGTTGCATGAAGTTTTGCTGTCTAATATTGCGAACTTTTTAAGAGTATTGCAAAGAAATAAAAACATGCTCATTTTGAAGTTATCAATATAAAATTATTTTTAAAGACATGGAAAACACAAATTCAGGAAAAGTAGAAAATAAAAAAGTGACTGCTGGGATTTTAGGAATCGTATTAGGCTCATTAGGGGTTCACAAATTTTATTTAGGATACCAAAAAGAGGGAATCATTCAATTAGTGGCAACCTTTGTTACTTGTGGTTTGGCAGGAATGATTGGATTTGTTGAAGGAATTATATATTTAACAAAATCGGATGATGAGTTTTATGAAACTTATCAGGTTGGAAAAAAACCTTGGTTCTAAGATTAGAATAAAAAGTCCCTTTCAGAAACGATTGGGATTTTTTGTTTTAATAAGGTTTATGTTGTCTAATCAATAAAAGCTTTAATAATGATTGAAATATATAAAAAGGTAGTTCTGCATAATTATGCGAGCTTTAATGGAAGAATACGAAGAAAAGAATATTTGGCTTTTATTTTAGTACACATTATTCTAGTAATAATATTGAATAAAATAGACAATGTTGCCAAATTGACTTTTGGAGAAGTTGAGATGGGAGCGTTAGAATTAACATACAATCTATTTGTATTGATTCCTTTAATTGGAGCAACGGTAAGGAGAATGCATGATGTTGGCAAAAGCGGTTTGTATGTCTTAATTCCATTTTATAATGTCATATTGCTATGCACAGGAGGTGAAGAAGGCACAAATAGATATGGTGAAGATCCTATAGATGAAATGGATTATTTAAGAGAATTGGGGAAAGATCTTAATTAGTTAAATAATGGATTTGGGAAAACACAATAGAGCATATTTATGATCTGTTTCCGTTCCAATTAAGAAAGAAAACAGAAAATCCCATTTGCTAATTAAGCAAATGGGATTTTCTAATTTTATATATCAAAAAATAAACTTAATCTTCCTTCTCAGATAATTTCTTTTCCAATTCAATCTGAAACTCTTCAATAACAGGTTTCATAGTACTTTCTGGAATATCTGCAATTCTAATGTACATTAAACCATCAATTGCGTTATTAAAAAGCGGATCAACGTTAAAAGCTACAACTCTTGCATTTTGTTTGATGTATTTCTTAATTAAAACTGGCAAACGTAAATTTCCTGGTTCTAATTCGTCAATGATTTTGTCAAACTTGTTCAAGTCAGATTCTGCTTCGTCGAAAATGAAATCTTTGTCGGCGTCTTTCAGTTTTACTTTGTACGCTTTTTTCGGGTGAATATATTGCGCGATGTATGGATCGTAATAATTAGATTTCATGAATTCAATCATCAACGATTTAGAGAAATCTGAAAACTGATTACTGATACTTACACCACCAACTAAATATTTATGTTCAGGATGACGTAAAGTGGTGTGAATAATACCTTTCCACAATAAGAACAAAGGCATTGGTTTTTGCTGATATTCTTTTACGATAAAGGCACGCCCCATTTCGATTGATTTGTGCATCATGTCGTGAAGTTCTGGTTCAAATCTGAAAAGATCAGTTAGATAGAAACCTTCAATTCCGTATTTTGGATAGATTTCAGAACCTAATCCCATACGGTAAGCTCCAGCGATTTTGTTTGTTTCATCATCCCATAAAAACATATGGTGATAATATTGGTCGTATTCGTCTAAATCGATAGATTCATTTGTTCCTTCACCAACTTCACGGAAAGTAATTTCTCGTAAACGTCCAATTTCGTGCAAAATGTTCGGGATCTGCTTTGCACTTGCAAAGAAAACCTCGTAGTTTTTGCTTTGTAAAAATCGGGAATCGCTATCTCTTAAAGCTTGAACTTCATCAATAAGTTTTGATTCGTTTGCAGGAGTAACGATTTTTTTTGGTGCTTTTGTGATTTTTAAGCTCGCTGTGTCAATCAGTTTAGTGTCTTTTTCAAATGGATTGGCAAGCATATAGGTTTTCTTTCTCAAAAATTCTGAATATTCTTCAAAAGATTCAATCTCATTTTGCTCAGATACAGAAATTGGTTTCCCTATACGAACTTTAATTACACGATCTTTCTGCGTAAGCAATTCAGAAGGTAATTTTGCAGTACGTAAAGTATCATCAATTTTAGAAAGCCAGTAGAATAATTTACTGTTTTTGGCATGAAAGTAAATAGGAACTACAGGAACTTTTGCTTTTCTGATTAATTTCAGCGCACCTTCTTCCCAAGGTTTATCAACTACTAATTTACCATCTTTATAAGTCGATACTTCACCAGCAGGGAAAATACCCAAAGGTTTTCCGTCGCTTAAATGACGTAAAGTTTCTTTAATTCCAATTACGCTCGACTTCGCATCCTTATGATTTTCAAAAGGATTAACCGGCATAATGTATTTTTTCATTGGAACAATTCTATGTAATAAGAAATTGGCAATGATTTTAAAATTTGGCTCTCTTTCAAGCATTAATTTCAAAAGCAAAATTCCGTCAATTCCTCCAAGCGGATGATTTGAAATGGTAATATACGCACCATCTTTTGGTAAACGCTTCAAATCTTCTTCAGGGATTTCGAACTTAATTTCCATTTCGTCCAAAATTCCGTTCAAAAACGCAAGGTCTTCCAAGTGTTTATTACGGTCGTAAATTTTATTAAGGGTCGAGATCTTAAGAACCTTCATAAGAATCCAGCCAGAAAATGTACCGAAAACTCCGTACTTTTCAACATTTATTGCCTTTGCAACTTCTTTCGCGGTAACTAAACCCATGTACTACTTTTAAATTATTAGAACAGCGAACAAAGATAACAAAAAAGTCTACTTTTCATTGTTTCCAAGACAAACTTTGCACTTTTTTATTACATTTGGAATCCTTAAAAAAATCACTGATGAAAATTATTTCTTATAATGTAAACGGAATTAGAGCTGCAATAAACAAAGGTTTTATTGAGTGGCTGCAACAAGCAAATCCTGATGTTATCTGCCTTCAGGAAATAAAGGCTACACAAGATCAAATTCCAGTAGACGATATTACAGCGGCGGGTTATCCGTTTCAATATTACTATCCAGCGACTAAAAAAGGTTATAGTGGAGTTGCTATTCTTTCTAAAACAAAACCAAATAATATTGTTTACGGAACAGGAATTCATCATATGGATTTTGAAGGCAGAAATCTTCGTGCAGATTTTGACGATGTTTCTGTTATGAGTCTCTATCTTCCATCTGGAACAAATATTGAAAGACTTGATCATAAGTTTATGTTTATGGATGATTTTCAGAATTATATAAATGAATTGAAACTTACAATTCCAAATTTAATTATCTGTGGCGATTATAATATTTGTCACGAAGCAATCGATATTCACGATCCGGTTCGTAACAAAACAGTTTCTGGATTTCTTCCTGCAGAACGCGCTTGGCTGGATGCTTTTATGAAATCTGGTTTTATAGATAGCTTCCGTCATTTTAATAAAGATCCGCATCATTATTCTTGGTGGAGTTACCGCGCAGGAGCGAGAGGAAACAACAAAGGTTGGCGTATCGATTATAATTTGGTCAGCAATGCGCTAGAAAATAGATTAAAAAGGGCTGTTATACTTCCAGATGCTATGCATTCAGATCATTGTCCTATTTTAGTCGAAATTGATTAATTTTTGGTATTGTTCTTGTAAAGTAAAATGCAGTTTAAATTTCAAGTATGAATTCAGATTCTTGCTTTTGGAGTTTGGAATTTAAAATTTGGAATTTAACTAAAAGTTTAGATTTGTTAAACGCCCCATAAAATAATTAAGTAAGATGATTAAAAAAGCCTCTATCGGATTGCTGGCAATAGCCTTATCCACAACCTCATGTGTTTCTAAGAAAATTTATAATGATTTGGAAACGAAATATTCTGATTTGAAAAAAGAGAATCGTTCTATTGCTGATGAAAATGAAAGTTTAAAGCAAGCAAAAAATCAGTTAGAACTAGATCGCGATAAACTGACTAAAGATTTAGCAAGCACAAAAGATGATTTGGCAAAACAAAAAGCCGATCTTGCTGCTGAACAAAAGAAATATAAAGTATTACAAGATTCTTACAATGCATTAGAGAAAAACAGCAACGATGCATTGGAGAAAAATATGGCTAAAAACCGTGAACTTTTAGCACAACTAGAAGCAAAAGGTAAAGCTCTTGCAGATGAACAAGCTCGTTTGGACAAAACAGCAGGTCGTTTGAAAGAACTTGAAGATATGATCGCCGCGAAAGAAGAAGCAATGCGAAAACTGAAAGAGACTTTGTCTAAAGCTTTAACTGGTTTTGAAGGTAAAGGTTTAACAGTTGAACATAAAAATGGGAAAGTTTATGTTTCTATGGAAAATAAATTGCTTTTTAATTCAGGAAGCTGGGCAGTTGGGACAGAAGGTAGAAAAGCGGTTGTAGAACTTGGAAAAGTTTTAGGTGACAATCCAGATCTTTCTGTTTTAATCGAAGGACATACAGACGACGATCCGTATGCTGGTTCTGGACCAATTGCAAACAACTGGGATTTGTCGACTAAAAGAGCAACAGCAATTGTTGCAATTTTAAGTGAAAACCCAAAAATCAATAAACAAAAATTAACCGCAGCGGGAAGAAGCGAATTCTCTCCTTTGGCAAGTAACACAACTCCAGAAGGAAAAGCTAAAAACCGTAGAATCGAAATTATCCTGACACCAAGATTAGATGAGATTGCGGAGATGCTTAATAGTATAAATTAAGTTGCTAAGGTTCTGAGATACTAAGATGCTAAGATTAAAAAAGCTCAAAGGTTTTTAACTTTTGAGCTTTTTTGTTTTTACTTTTTAGAATTTGAGATTTGAATTATTGAAGTTTAAAATTTTGTAACTTTGATTTCTAAAATAAGAATTATGGGACTTCCAGAATTGAAAGAAAAGATAAAAAATCAATTGGATTTGGCTGATGAAAGAGTTCTAAGAATTGTTTCTTCAGTTTTTGATAATTATTTAAATGAAGTGGTTTCTTATGATGCGAAAGGAAATCCTGTCACATTAACTGAATACCATAATAAAGTAGAAGAAGGTTTAGAAGATATTAAGTACAATCGAATAATTTCAAGTGAAGATTTGTCTAAAGAAATGAAAGATTGGGATAATGAATAAACCAACAGTTTTTTGGTCAGAAAATGCAAAATTAGATTTTAAGGAAATTTATTTTGAACTTAAAAGTAAATATTCAAAAAAAACCGCATTAAAAGTTAGAGACGAATTATTTAATAGTGCGAATAGTATCATTTGTGCCGAGCAATTTCAATTCGATGAATATAGAATAGATTGTCGTAGAATTGTGATCAGAAATTTTAAAATTCTATATCAAATAAAAGATGAATCTGTTTTCATTGTTAGGATTTTCAATACATTTCAAAATCCATTAAAAAGTTTAAAATAAACAGAGGTTCAAAGGGACAAGTAACAAAGGCTCAAAGGTTTTTACTTTTGAGCCTTTTTTATTTCCTGCAAGGTTTTAAAAACTTAGCACGACGGCTTATCAATTAAAAATCTTGTACTTTTTTTAACCTTTATCAAATTTCAATTTGAAAAATCCCTTTGTACCTTTGTCTCTTTGCAACTTTGAACCTTTAAAGAAAAAATGAAATACACTACATTACCTAACACCGATATAAAAGTTAGTAAAATATGCCTTGGAACAATGACTTTCGGGCAGCAAAATACAGAAGCAGAAGGGCACGAACAAATGGATTATGCTCTTGAAAGAGGAGTTAATTTTTTTGATACTGCTGAAATGTACTCGGTTCCTGCAAGTGAAGCGACTTACGGAAGCACAGAAAAAATTATTGGAACTTGGTTTAAAAAATCAGGAAATAGAGATAAAGTTATTTTGGCATCTAAAATTGCTGGTCCAAATCCGAATTTTGGTTATATGCGTGAGAAATTGGATTTTTCTCCAGCAAGTATCAAATTTGCTGTTGAGCAAAGTTTAAAACGACTTCAAACCGATTATATTGATTTGTATCAAATGCATTGGCCGGAAAGAAAAACCAACAATTTTGGTCAGCGTGCTTTTCACGGCCATGATGATGTTTGGGAAGATAACTTCAGAGAAATTCTTGAAACTTTCGACGGATTAATCAAAGAAGGTAAAATCAAACACATTGGAGTTTCTAATGAAAATGCTTGGGGAATGATGCGCCTTTTGGAAGAAAGCAAATACAACAATCTTCCAAGAATCAAAACCGTTCAAAATCCGTATTCTTTATTGAACCGTTTATTTGAAGTGAATTCTGCAGAAGTTTCAAAATATGAAAATGTTGGTTTACTTGGATATTCACCTTTAGCCTTCGGAGTTTTGACTGGAAAGTTCTTAACTGGAGAAAGTCACCCGAAAGCGAGAGTTAATCTTTTTCCGCAATACAAACGTTACAATAGTGACCAATGTACCGAAGCGACTAAATTGTATCTAGAAATTGCTAAAAAACATGGTTTAACGCTAACGCAACTAGCAATGGGATTTGTGTTACAACAACCATTTTTGACAAGTTCTATTATTGGAGCGACAACTATGGAACAATTAAAAGAAAACATCGATACAATTGATGTGGTTCTTTCGAAACAAATCTTAGCAGAAATTGATGCGGTTCAGGCAGTAATTCCAGATCCTGCGCCTTAAAAATGTCTACAGTTAAACCTAACAGGTTTTAAAAACCTGTTAGGTTTCCGACAAAATACAAAATCCCGAAAATTTATTAGTTGTCGGGATTTTGTGTTTAAAAGCTTTACAAATTCAAAACCTGATCTTTAGGATATTTTACTCGGTAACTTATTCTGATCTTTTTGGTTTCATTTGGTTTCAGCTGTAATTGCCAAGTCAAGATTCCAGTTTCGGCATTTACTTTGGCGCTGTCGCTTTGCAATAATTCCACTTCGATTTCTTTATTGGTTGTTAATGGATATTGATCTTTCAATAAAAGTTCAACCAATTCTTTTTTATTATTTCGAATGGTAATGTCGTACGTAAAAGTCTGTTCTTTTCTAGAAGATAAAAACTTAGTTCCCGATTTGTCAGCCACTTTTTCACGTTTGATCGAAACCTTTTTATCACGACCCATACTTAAATTCAAAGTGTCAGAAGTTTGATTCGGTTCGATAAACGTTTTTCCAACATACATACCTTCAAAAATGATATTTGCTTCGCCTTGCAATAAATTGTATTTGCTGTAATCTGCAATTTCAGCAAGTAAGAAAGCTTCATTTTCTACTTTTGGAACAGCATAATATTTATACGTTGCTGGAAGTTTAATCTCTTTTAATGAAACACTATGAACTTTTCCGTTAGAAAGAATGTCGTACGGAATATCAATATCAAAAGCAATATTAAGCTGGTTTTCTGAAACAGTTGTAAAATCAGAAATAGTAGATTCTTCCATAACAGGTGCCGCAAGCGCATCACTGTTTTTTTTCTCCTTCATCATTCCAAGAGCACTACTTTGTATTTGGTTTGCAGTAGCTCTTTGATTATAACCATAATTAGCATTGTTTCTCAAAAACCAAGAACTTAATATCGGAGCCTGATTATTTTGATTCGGATAACCGCTTGATAAAGTCAGTTTTACTTTTTTCCAGTCAACACCAGTGTTTTGAGCTACTTGAGCTTTGTAAACCATATTGATTGGCGCATTTACACTTTCGGTGCGCAAATCATAAAATGGAACCCAAGACGCGCTTTGTGTTAAATATGAAATCTCTAACGGAACAATTCCGGCCGCACTGTTCATTACCTGGACAATTAATTTTCCTGATGAAGTTTTTTCTTCTTTACTTGAATCAATTTCGAGTTTGTTGTTCAGTTTTTGAAGCGTTTCGTTTAGCTTTTTCTGTTTATCGGTTAATATATTGATATTATTGGCGATTTCGATTTGTTTGTTTTTATAATAATCAACCATTTTCATCAATTCAGTAACATTCAATCCAGAATTTGTTCCTGAAACTTGCTGATTTCGATCCAGCAATTGCATGGTTTTGGTTTCTGAACTAATTGTATTATTTACTTTTTGAAGTTCTTTCTGAACCAAAACAATACTATCATTTACTCTTTTGATTAAAGGTGATTTCGAATCTGTCTCATATTCTGAAATGTAATTATTGGTAAACTGAACTGAAAGTACCGTGACATTTGCCGGAGCGCCAATCTGCACGGAATTTTCATTTAAATATGAAGCCACATTTTTAATCACTATTTCACTCGTTCCAGCAGGTAAAGTAGTGCTTGCGGTCTGCGAAATTTCGGCAGCATTAAAATATACTGTAGCCGCTTTTACTTTTGCCGTAGTAAAAATGGGTTTCTGTGCAAAGGCAAAAAAACCAAACAGTAATAGGAGTGCGGTTGCTTGTTTTTTAATCATTGGAATATAATTTAAAGTCTTTTTATAAAAGTATAGATGACAAAAGTAGCTGAAAGGTTGGTTCAATAATACATAACCAAAATGATTTTCTTTTTAGAATTGTCAATCAATTTTTCGAGAACGCCGAAGAATTTTTCGTTTACCATTGGACATCCGAGACTATTGCAAATTGGATAAGGCTGTTCATCAAACGGAATTTCAGAATATTTATGCAGCACTATATTTCTATCAAAAGCATTGCTATTGGTTTTGTCTAAACCATATAATTTATAAGCTTTTCCAAATGTTCCAACATAAGAACCGCCAATGGCATATTTACCTAACGAACTGCAATTTGAATTTTTGATATTGCTGAATTTTAGTTCGCCTGGAATTCCTGTTTCCGAACCAGAACCGTGTCCGACTAAACCTTTATCTAGCAATTTGTCGTGTTTCAAATCATAAATAAAAAACCGATTTCTTCCAGATTCTATCTTCATGTCTAAAAATAGTGCAACATCTGAATTGTATTTTGAAGATTTCCCCAAGAAGCTTCTTATTTCAGCAATTTTACTTTTTAGTTTCTTTTCATAGGAATAAATCGGTTTTGTACTTTTTGTGTCTTTTATTTTCTCTTTTTTATTTTCGCAACTCAAACAAATCAAAGGAATCGCGGTAAAGAGCAGAAAGAAGATCTTCTTTTTCATTAGAATTCTTATTTCTCAACCGTATAGCCTTTCACTTTTGCGAAAGCTAGAATAGAAGAGTTTATTGTGTTTCCAAGATCATCTTGCATTTTAGTTTTTTTAGCTTCAGTATCAATATATTGCTGACGTTTTTTTGCCAAGACAGTAATTTCTTTCTGAATCGTTTCTCTTTCTTTTTTCTTTTCGTTTACGATTACCTGAATTTCAGCAGTAGTTTTATTTTGAAGTTCTGCCGGAAGTTCTTCTTTCTGAATTTTAGAAATAGCGCCTGCATCGTCTTTTACTTTATCTACCAAATCCCAACTTTCGTTTTTATAAGCTGCTTTGGATTTACTTACCGCGCGATCGGTATAATTGGAAGCCGAAACCATTTTAGCATTCTGATCCTGCATTACTTGGTTTCTTTTTTTATCTGCACCTTTAGCGCCGTAATTGATGTAAGTTTTGTTTATTTTTTCGTCACATTTAGCGATTTCATCGTCATAAGGCGTTGCAATATATTGAACCGCTTTGTCTGAATCGATATTGAAATATTTCCCTTTTCCGCGATCTGCGCCGTCTTTCCAAAATAAACCGATACCTTCCGTTTTATTGCCGCAAAAAATAGTATTCACATAAATATTGTTCTTCAAAGCATCGCTAATTGTTTCTTTATAACTGATTTTTCCCTGATCGAATCCTTCATTTCCTGCAATGTAAATCAGTTTCATGCTGTTGTTTTCTGCTGACCATTTTAATTCTTTGGTTGCATCCTGAATTACGGCACCGCAATATTCACTTCCGCCATTGGTTCTTAAAGCAAATAATTTTTCTGAAATCAAATCCAAATCTGTCGATAAAGGCGTGACTTGTCTAATGTAATTTGACTTTTCAGATAAACCGTCATTTCCATATTCGTATAAAGAGATTTCGATATCTGGCGTTTTTCCTTCGTATTTTAAAGTCGTCAAAGTGTTTACAATATTCCATAATCTCGATTTCGCCTGATCGATTAATCCGTCCATACTATTAGAAGTGTCCAATAAAAGCGCGACTTGAATTTTGGTCGTTTCAGCCGAATCTGGTTTTTCGATTTCAGTATTTTTTATTGGTTTTGCATTAGATGAATTACACGCAGCAAAAGAAATTGACGCCGCCAAAAGTGCTGTTATAAAAAGATTTGATTTCATAATTTTAGTTTTTAATTGGATGATTACAGATCAAACTTAGAAACTAAAAAAGCACGGTTTTGGGACAAATGGTGAAACGGTCTTTTGACTTGGTGAAATAGTTCTGGGATTAAATAGATAAATTGCAACGCAGATAAAAACTGATTTAAAATCCGTATAGATCGGTGTTTTTGCGATAGCAAATCCGTTTTATCTGTGTCAAAATGTTGCGCTTTTAATTATGCCCAAGATATTAAGATTAGTTGGTTGGTTTTGGAGAATTGACATTAATAGGTCTTAAATCGCCATTTTGAGTAATCAGAATAAATTCTTTATCTGTTTTGGCAACTTGTTTCTTTTCTTTTTCTCTGTTAATGAAAATCTTTACTTCATATTGTACCTGAATAACAGGTTCCAAAACCGAAGGGTTAATGATAAAATCAAATTCTTTGCTGAATACAGGCTGATAATAAAGCGTAGTCGATTTACTAGTCTGATTAACATTTGCCGATTTTTTTAAGTTTAAAGAAGAACTATTGTACGCTTCATACGATCTGTACATTTCGACAGGTAAATTCACAACAAAATCATCGGTAATTCTTTTTTCAACGTTTGTGAATGTTTCCCCAAGAAGAAGTTCATAATTCTTGATCTTTTCCTGAATCAGCAGTTTGGCTTTGTTCATCATTTCTTTTTTAATGGTTTCCAATGAATTGGAGAAATAATCAACTCGCACTAAATCGTATATTTCATGATTAGATAAAATCGAAATAAAATCATTCAGCTGATTTGGATCGGAATATTTTATGTGGATGTTTTTCTTTAACTCAAATCCCACAGGAACTTCATTGTAAGTTTTACGGCTGAAAACCTTTTTCTCGGCTTCATATTCATAAACGGGAACAAAAGAAATCATATCGACAAAAATCTCAACGCCTTTTTTGAGTTTGATTTCGCTTAGTAAACGTTCAATTCGCTGGTCAATTAATTCATTGACTTCTTTAGTTGTTTTACCCGTTTGAGTTGTGCTAAAAATTGCTGTATATGAATCTGCTTTTACATTAGCAAGTCCTTTTACACTTGCTACAATACCTTCGTGAGAAGGGAAACTAATATCAATTGTATTATTAGCAGAATATTGATTCTGATAATTGACATTTCCAGAAGCCTGTCCAATTATATATTGAGAAAAAAGGATAAAAGAGGAGTAAAGTAGTTTTTTCATAATAATGGTTTTTTAAGATTATGAGGTAAAAGTATTGATCGAAAAAACGTATTTTTGAGAGAATGGGTCAACAGGCCGTTTGACTTGGTGAATATGATAGGATAGGAATTTGAAATTAAGTTACTTTACACTTTCTAAATAACTTGTTTGTGAAACGTCATGTATTAATTGTTTTTAGTCTGCTTTTTTTAGCGTTTTTATTTCCTCAAGAAATAACTGCGCAGGCACTTCCTGAAAAAAGCGAAACAAAGAGTAAAGCCAAAATCAGTAAAACTGCCGAGGAATTATCTAAATCATTAGATGAAAACGATGAATCGAAAATTGCTCAAAACTATGAAAAGCTAGCTAACGATTTTCTAAGTAAAGGCGATAATGCAAAAGCAGAAGAATATTTTAAAAGAGCTTTAAACTCTTATACCAAATTAAAACAGACAGAAGATAAAACGCGCGTTACAAGAAGTTTGGCCAAAGTTCAGGAAAATCAGAAAAACTTCGATTCTGCTATAAAAAATTATGAAAAGGCTGGTTCACTGACCAAAGATGCAGCTGAAGAAAAAATCAATTTGAATGATGCCAACAGACTTAAAAATCAATCTAATCCTGCAAGTCAGACAGATTATTTGAATTCTAATATTGAATTGCTGAAAAAAGAGAAAAAAACCGAAGAAGTTAGTAAAGCATATGTTCAGAAAGCAGAGAATTCTTTGCAGTTGAAGGACAAAGCAGTAGCAATTGAAAGTTATAAAAAAGCTTTAAAATACGCCAAAGACAAACCAGAAGAAGTTAAAATTAAAAACGAAATCGCAAAAGTTTACGTTGCTGATAATCAGTTTGACAAAGCGCTTGCCATTAACGAAAAATTGCTTGCTGATGCTAAAACCAACAACGATTTTACCACAGAAATAAAACAATTACAATCGCTAGCCTCGCTTTATTTTGAAAAGAAAGAACCAGAAAAAGCTATTTCTTCCCTAAAAGAAGCTTACGATCTATCTTTTCAGAAAGGAAATTCATCCGAAGCAAAAAAGAGTTTGTCTTCATTAATCAAATATTATAAAACAAAAGGAGAAGACAAGGAAAGCATGGCTTTGTACGAACAGTTTTTTAATAATTTCGAACAATTAATCAAATCTGATACAACTTTAATCGATGCTAAAACTTTTCAGGTTACAGAAGATAAAATTCGTCAGCTTGAAAAAGAAAAGGTCTTAAAAGACGAATTGATTTCGAAGAAAAACTCCTTCAATTATTTCCTTTTAGGCTCAATTGGGTTGTTGCTGCTTTTGTTTTTATTCATTGTAAAAGCGTTGTATTCCATCAGAATCAAAAACAAAGAAATCGCTTTGCAGTCATTGCGTCGTGAAATGAATCCACATTTTATTTTTAATAGTTTAAATAGCGTAAATCAGTTTATTGCCGAAAATAAAGAATTGGAAGCCAATAAATATTTGACTTCCTATTCAAATCTGATGCGAAATATGATGGAAAATTCCAATAAAGATTTTATTTCATTGGATAAAGAAGTAGAGCAATTAAAGAAATATCTCGATTTAGAACATTTGCGTTTTCAGGATAAATTCGATTTTGAAATTGTGGTTGATGAGTCTCTCGACACCGAAAGAGTTTTTGTTCCGAATATGATTATGCAGCCACATTTAGAAAATGCCATTTGGCACGGATTACGTTATTTGGACAAAAAGGGTTTTTTATCACTTCGATTTGAATATAAAAACGGAAAAATTAATGTGATAATTGAAGACAACGGAATTGGTTTAACCAAAAGCCGTGAACTCAAAACGACCAATCAGAGAATTTACGAATCTCGCGGTTTGAACAATACCAAAGAAAGAATTGACCTTTTGAACGAATTGTACAAAAAAGATATTTCGTTTACTGTTTCAGAAAAAGAAAAACCAGAATCAGGCACAATTGTTCAAATTGTTTTTCCATTAATTGACAAAATATGATGACTTTGCAGAAGATTAAAAGTGTAATTGTCGAAGATGAATTGGCAGCGCGCGAAGTGCTTAAAAATTATTTGAGCAAATATTGTCCGCAAGTTGAGGTTGTTGGCGAAGCGCAAAATATAAAAGAAGCCGTTCCGTTGTTGCATGAAATTAAACCGCAGTTGGTTTTTCTGGATGTAGAAATGCCTTTTGGAAATGCTTTCGATGTTTTGGAAGCTTGCAAAGACCTTCACTTTGAAACCATTTTTGTAACCGCTTTTTCTGAATATTCGCTTCGAGCTTTAAACCAAAGTGCAGCTTATTATCTTTTAAAACCAATTAGTATCGAAGAATTGATAATTGCGGTAAACAAAGTGCATCATCAGATTTTAAATCATGAAATATTCAATCGAAATAAAATTATTGTAGAGAATTTTCACGAACAGAAACCAGAAAAACAACAAGTCATTCTGCCAACACTTGAAGGTTTTGAAGTTGTCAAAATGGAAGATATTGTTCGTCTTCGCGGAAATGGAAATTTTACCGATTTGTATTTAAACAATGGAGCAAAAAAAATGGTCTGCCGATTTCTGAAACATTTTTCGGAGATCTTGCCATTGCCTTTTATTCGTGTTCATAAATCGCATATCATCAATCTTAATTGTGTGAAATCATATAATAAAGGCGGAATAGTAACATTAAACGACGGAACTGAAATTGAAGTTTCGCCAACTTACAAAGAAGAGTTTTTGAAGAATTTTAAATAATTGTTTAACCGCAAAGGACGCANNTTGCGTCCTTTGCGGTTAAGCTTAACTATTTACAAATCAAATTCATCATCAACAGCCAAAGAATCTGTTTTGATTGCTGTAGAATCTGGAACTTTAATTTTTATTAGAGAACGTGCATTTCCTGAAATGTAAACAGGCAATAAGCCAATTGTATCTTCAGGAACTAAAAGTCCTCTTCTAAACATTAAATTCTTTAGGAATTTTTGGTTTTTAATAGCGTAATCTTTCAAGTTACCTTCATCATTAAACTGATACATGAATTTTCTTGGTTTCGGAATAATCGTTGCCAAGTATAAACATTCGTCAACATTTAAAGCCGAAGGACTTTTTTGAAAATAGAAATGACTCGCTTCACCAATTCCGTAAACATTTGGACCCCATTCAATAATATTGAAATACACTTCCAACATTCTTTCTTTGCTTACAATTCGGTTGTTTTCTAAAATGTAAACCAATAAAATTTCTTCAAGCTTTCGCGAAAGCGTTTTTTCACGAGTTAAAAAGACATTCTTAATTAACTGCATGCTGATTGTGCTTGCCCCGCGAGAGAATTTCTTAGTCCGAATGTTTTTAAGAATAGATTGTTTGAACGCTTCGTTTATAAATCCGCGATGTGAGAAGAAAGACGGATCTTCGGTTGTTAAAACACATTTTCTCAAATATGGAGAAATTTGGTCCAAAGGCGTATAATTCGGATTTGCATTTCCAACCAAAACAGGTCTTTGCAAGACATTCTGAATAATCGCACGATAAACAAATTCGCCATTTAGCTTATTTAAATCGGCTTCGCCATATTTGGTAATTCGTAAATCTTCTTTGTTAAGCTTACTGTCAAAAACAAGCGTATTGGGTTTATTTTTATTGAATTTGAAATCCAATTTGTAATCGAAATTTCCAGTTGCCTGCATTCCTTGAAAATGCGTGAATAAACCATCAGGAAGCGAAACGATAAAATCTTGCGCTTTCATTTTCGGAATATCAACTTTCAAAGTATAAACTGTGTCTTTTTCAGTGTCGTAAGAAATATAAGGACGAACTTTAATCTTGTTCAGCTGCATAGTCGAAGAACTATCGATAGAAATAAAACTATCGCCCAATAAAAATCGGTAATCAAAACGGGCATTTTTTATCACGACATCCTTACTCGCGATTTTTGGGTGGTTGATTTTAAGATTTGCGATAGAAGTGTAACCGTCGATATGAAGTTCGCTGCCACTTTTGTCAATGTTTTGAACATTAAGACGAATAGAATCAAAACTTGCTTTTAAGTTATAACGCTGATCTAAATACGGAACGCGAATCGCGCCAGTATCTAAGTTGAAAAAACGAATATCAGCTTTTTTGTTTCTTGGATCGGCAAATCCTTTAATGTTCCAGCGCTGATCAAAATCTTTTGCCTGGACATGAAGATTGGTTTCGAGCTGTTTGTTGCTTAAAACGAGTTTATCTACATCTATAGAAGTTTGTTTTCCGTTATCGTCGATTTTGAATTGAAAGTTTTTCAAATCCATATCGGTCGGAACCAAATTCAGCACTTTTGAAATGATTCTGTATGCAAAAGCAGCATATTTGCGTTTTTCGTTCGATTCTGTCTCCTCTTTGTCTCTTTTTAAAAAGGCATCAAAATTTCGTTTTTTGCCTTTTTTGACTAATTGAATATAACCGTTGTCAACTTTTAAAGTTCCAAGCTGAACATCGCCAATTAATAAATTACTTAAACTAATGCTAGTTTCTACATTCTTAATTTTGCAAAGCGTGTCAGCATTGATTGGCGCTAAAACCACATCTGTCAATTTTATGGTTGATAAACCATCAAATGAAGCTGACTCTACAGAAAAGTTACTGTTGTATTGCACGGCCATTTTATGAGTCACTTTCGCGATAGCCTGTTTTAAAAGCGAATCACGAAAATAGTAAAGTCCGATGCAAAGCACTACGATTATTATTCCTAGTATTTTTAATGCTTTGTATATTTTTTGTTTTGGAAAATTCATAAAATTAATTTGCTTCGAAATTATTTAGTTTTCAAATCTAGGATAAATTTAAATTTAAAATTATCAGCTTGTAGAGTTTTTCTTTTAATTTTTAAACAATATACCTAAAATGCTGATATAATAATGTTTGTGTTTACTTGTCGATGCTATTTCAAAAGGTAACGATCTTCTTGATTTTATTTTCTTTTGATATTTGTGGAAAACTGTAATATTATGTAGTAAATATCTTATATATTTGTTTTTATTAAACAATAAAAAAATCGGTTAAATGAAAATTTTAAAAAAAATTATGTTTTTGTCTTTTGCAATTAGTGCATTAGTCTTGTCTTCATGCAGTAGTGATAATTCGTCTGATGATACAGAAAATCCAAGCAGTCAGGAAGGATTTATGAAATTTAAGTATAATGAAAAAGTATATAATTTTTCTGAACCCGCTTTAATTACTTCAGCAAGTGTAAATATAATGGGAAGTTCAGGAATTGATGACACATATAAAAAAATCTCTTTATGGATGCCTTTAAATATTACAACAGGAAGTCATCCAATAGTATATGATTTGTCAAATCTTACAACTACTTATCAGGCGACTTTTAGTTTTATGCCAGAAATAAACAATTCTAATGCTACATCTGGCACTATAAATATAACTGCTAATGATGATAAAAAAATTGAAGGAACTTTTAGTTTTTCAGGTACTTCAAAAGGAGAAACATTTACAGTTACTGAAGGAAGTTTTAGAATTATAAAATGGTAATAATTTAAGAAGGTTATAAAAAATCCTGCTAAAGTATATTATACATTCTAGCAGGATTTTTTTATAATAGATTATTCTAAAAATCATCCAAATAAAATACTTGCAACATCTTCAATTTTTGCTACAAGCTCAATCTTAATTCCAGTATTTTTTAAAGCAATTTTGTTGTATTTTGAAACAAAAATAGTATCGAAACCTAGTTTTTCAGCTTCTTGAATGCGTTGGTCAACACGATTTACAGGACGAATTTCGCCAGAAAGTCCGACTTCTCCAGCAAAACAGAATCCTTTTCCAACAGGAATATCTTCATTTGAAGATAAAATCGCGGCCACAACCGCCAAGTCAATTGCAGGATCGTCAACAGAAATTCCGCCAGTTACATTCAAGAAAACGTCTTTTGCGCCTAAACGAAATCCGGCTCTTTTTTCTAAAACAGCCAAAATCATGTTTAGTCTTTTGGCGTTGTAACCTGTTGTGCTTCGTTGAGGCGTTCCATAAACAGCTGTGCTTACTAAAGATTGTATTTCGATCATCAATGGACGCATACCTTCTAAAGTTGTCGCAATTGCAGTTCCAGATAATTCTTCGTCTTTATGAGAAATTAGGATTTCAGAAGGATTGCTAACTTCTCGTAATCCGCTGCCCAACATTTCGTAAATTCCAAGTTCAGAGGTCGAACCAAAACGGTTTTTAAGCGAACGCAAAATTCGATAAATATGATTTCTGTCGCCTTCAAATTGGAGAACAGTATCAACCATATGTTCCAAAATTTTTGGTCCAGCGATGTTTCCGTCTTTGGTAATATGTCCAATCAAGATTACTGGTATATTACTTTCTTTGGCAAATTTGATCAATTCTGCTGTGGTTTCGCGAATTTGAGAAATACTTCCTGCGGTCGATTCGATATAATCGGTATGTAAAGTCTGAATAGAATCGATTATGACTACTTCAGGCTGAATGGTTTCAATTTGTTTGAAAATGTTTTGCGTTTTGGTTTCAGTAAGAATATAACAGTTGTCGCTGTTTGGCGTAATTCTTTCTGCACGCATTTTAATTTGTTTCTGACTTTCTTCTCCAGAAACGTATAAAGTCTTATAAGGTAATTTTAAAGAAACCTGAAGTAAAAGTGTACTTTTTCCGATGCCGGGTTCACCGCCCAAAAGCGTCAAAGACCCAGGGACAAGTCCGCCTCCTAAAACACGATTCAATTCACTGTCAGTAGTGTCCATACGAACTTCTTGAGCAGAATCAATTTCAGTAATTTTTAAAGGTCTTGGCGCTTTGCTAACAGGAGCCGATTCACTTTTCCAGGCAACCTTGTCTTGTTTTTGAATAATTTCTTCGGCAATCGTATTCCATTCTTTGCAGGCATTGCATTGGCCTTGCCATTTGGCATATTGGGTTCCGCAGTTTTGGCAAAAAAAGGAAGTTTTAACTTTTGACATTATTTGGTTTTTTTAGCAAGCGTATTCATTTCGTCAATCTTCTCATACATCAAATCTTTATTCAAATCGCCAATTGGTTCCATTTGCGAAGCATTTTGATATTTTTTTGAAGCATGTTTAGGATCGCCCATTTTTTCGTACATCAAGCCTAATTCATATTCTCCCAACATGGCTTTTGGATAATTTACATTTCCAATTTCAGCCATTTTACTTAATTCATCGTAGGCGTTTCTTTTTAAAATAAGATTTTCTACTACTTTGAAATCACTATATCTAACAGGAATCTGAACGCCTAAAACTTCAGACATCGCTGTATATTTTTTTTCTAGATATTCTGCATAACCCGTTTGAAGAACCGCAATCTTGTCGTTGTATTCGGCAGAATTTATTGGTCTGTATACTTCAAAAATCTGATACAATGCACTAGGTATAGAATGTAATACTTCTGTATAATGCGTAGCACCTTTGAATACGTCATATTTATAATTCACTAACGGATTATTAGCAATTTTAATATTTCCGTTTAATTTTTCTATTGGTTCTTTTATTTTCTTGATATCGCCTTCTCCAGCAGAAAGATAATAGAACACTGGTTTTTTTATTTTAGCAAACTTTTCAGCAACCCGTACTTCCATTTTTGGTGCAAGTTCTGGGCTTAAACAGATGTATGCATCGAAAAGCGGAATTTCTTTATATAAATAAAAATTAGCAAAACTTGCCGTTAAATCATGACCTGCAATAAGTCTGAAAGGCGATGTGCGATATTTTTTCTCAATATATGGAATTAATTCAGCTCCTATAAATTCAAAAAATTTTGCTCCCTTTTCAAAAGGAAGTCCTTCATTTTGGTCGATTGTTGTGTCATCAAAACGTTCTCCGTCTTTATTTTGATGAATTCCAATGATAATCATTTCTGGAATATCATCCCAATAAGTGCCATAACTTATAGCTCCAGAAAATGGGTCAAATAAATAATCGCCATCCAATAAATAAAGAACTGGATATTTTTTGTCTTTGTTTGCTTCGTAAGAAGCAGGAAGTCCGATTGTGATTCTTCGTTCTTCTCCTAGTTTTTCTGATTTAATGTTGTCGAACGTTTTTTGTGCGAACGATGAAATTGAAATTAATAAAATTAGCAGGTAAACTTTTTTCATGATTTGTGGCATTTCAGTGAATTAAAAAGTATTGAAAATAGTGTAGCAATATACTATTTTATTTGCTTCCTTGTTAAGTAGATTAAAAATTGAAGCACAGTGTTTTATCGTCTTAATCATTTTTAAATTGAGACAAAAGAAGAGCTGTTTTGTGCAAAATGACTTTTGACAAAGTAGGGAAATTCGGTAAGAAAAGAAAATCCTAGGTTAAAGAATTGTCATTTTCGTTAGGGAAAATAATCCAAGGTTTGAAGGTTTTAGCTTCTTCAAAATCTAGGGTTGCGTAAGAAATGATAATGATGATATCATCTTTTTGTACTTTTCTTGCTGCAGGACCATTCAAAGTGATTTCGCCTGAATTTTTTTCACCTTTAATAGCGTAAGTTTCAAAACGCTCGCCATTATTAATGTTAACAATAGATACCTTTTCGCCTTCAATAATGTTTGAAGCTTCTAGTAGAGTTTCATCAATAGTAATGCTGCCAATATAATTTAAATCGGCTCCCGTTACTTTAACACGATGAATTTTTGATTTTATAACTTGAATTTGCATGCTGCAAAGTTAGATTAATTTAATGAAATGGTGTCAATCAGTCTTATAGAATTAACAAATACCGCTATAAATGCTCGGTAATTTTTGTCATTCTCTTTCTGATCGATAGGTAAAAGTGTGGATTCGTCAGCAATAACAAAATATTCAAGTTCAAATTTTTTGTTGTCTTTGAAAGAATTTTCTACAAATTCGACAGTTTCTTGCGGACTATGATTTTGGAAAAAGTCTTTTGCTTCGGTCAAAATTTTATAAATAATTGCAGCTTCTTTGCGTTCATCTGCAGTAAGACGTTCATTGCGTGAACTCATTGCAAGCTGATTTTCTTCTCTAAAAATAGGGCAACCAACAATGTTTACTGGTAAAATTGTTTTTTCGACCAGTTTTTTAACAATTTGGAGCTGTTGAAAATCTTTTTCGCCAAAATAAGCATTAGTTGGAGTTACGATTTCGAATAACCTTTTGACAATTGTTCCAACGCCGTTAAAATGTCCTGGTCTGAATTTCCCTTCCATTTGATTTTCTAATCCGTCAAAATCAAAATCTTGCGAAACGGTATTTCCCTCATAAATATCATCGACAGAAGGAGCGTATAAAATAATTTTATCACTTAATGTACGCATTTTCTTAACATCTTCTTCTAGTGTCCTAGGATATTTTGCTAAATCTTCAGGGTTGTTAAATTGCGTTGGATTGACAAAAATACTAACTACTGTGTCGTTGTTTTCTTTTAGTGAACGTTGCATTAAAGCCAAATGTCCTTGGTGTAAAGCGCCCATTGTTGGTACAAATCCGATAGTTGAATTTGCGGTTTTGATAGTTTTAAGATAGGCTATCAACGCTGCTTTACTGTAGAAAATATGCATTGAGGTATTATTAAAATTTATGCAAACATAATATATTAGTTATAAACTGCATAAATTTTTGTAATTTTGCGACGTTTTTATTACCAAAATTAAGTAAAATACTATTATGAAAGATAAGAGGATATTATATGTATCATCTGAAGTCGTGCCTTATTTGGCTGAAAATGAGGTTTCTTTAATGTCTTATGACGTTCCGAAAATGATTAATGATCAAGGCGGTCAGATAAGAATTTTCATGCCAAGATATGGAAATATCAACGAGAGAAGACACCAGTTACACGAAGTGATCAGGCTTTCAGGGATGAATTTGGTAGTGAATGATTTAGATATGCCCTTGATTATTAAAGTAGCTTCAATTCCGAAAGAAAGAATTCAGGTTTACTTTATTGATAATGATGAATACTTTAAACGTAAAGCAACCTTCGCTGATGAAGAAGGTGTTTTATATCCTGATAATGACGAAAGAGCAATTTTCTTTGCAAAAGGTGTTGTCGAAACTGTAAAAAAGTTAAACTGGGTTCCGGACATTATACATGTTCACGGATGGCTGGCGGCAATGCTACCAATTTACATGAAACATTATTACAAACATGAAGCATTGTTTTCTGAAACTAAAATTATTACTTCTGTTTACGGACAGTCGTTTGATGAAAATTTAGATTTGGAAATGATTAATAAAGTTAAATTCGATGGTGTTCCTCATGACGCTGTATCAGATTTAGAAGTTCCAAATTACGAGAATGTTTTAAAAGCTAGTATTTTACATTCAGACGGTGTTATCATTGCGTCAGAAAATGTTTCGCCAAGTTTAACAAAATTTATAGAATCTTCAGGAAAACCTTTTTTACCTTTCGCCACGAAAGATGCATTTGCTGAGGCTTATACAAATTTCTATAGAACTTTTGGACTTTAAATTTTTAACTTTTATTATAAAACATGTATAATACTTCTTTTGTTAAAAAAATCTTTTTAGCTGTAATTGCTGTTTTTTTATATTCTTGCGACAAAGATTTTAATGCGCTTGGTGATGGGTTAGTTGGTGATGATCATTTTGGGCTTGAACCTGAAAAATATGATGTTGTGGCTTTTAACCAAGAAGTAACTCCTATCCAGTCAAATAATTTGGGTACAAATGCGTTGGGTATTTATGATGACCCTGTTTTTGGAACTACAACAGCAAGCTTTGTAACTCAAATAGGACTTGAAACTTATGCACCAACTATTGGAGAATCTCCAGTAATTGAAAGTGTTACTCTTAGTATTCCTTATTTTAATACGTTAAAAACGACTAATGATGACGGAAGCCATACTTACGAATTAGATTCTATTTATGGAGATAAAAATGGAAAATTAAAACTAAGTATTTACGAGTCTGGAATGCAAATGAGAAACAGTTATTTTAATAATGGATCTCAATTGCCACAGTATTATTATACAGATCAAGATGCTGATTTTTCTGGCAAGAAAATTGGGGATCGATTGAATGATGGAGGTGTACTAGAAAATGACGAATTCTTCTTTAGTTCAGAAGAAATTTCGGTAACAACCATTGATCCTGATACCAAAAAAGAAACAGTTGACAGAAGTGTTCCGGCAATGAATTTAACTCTAAATAAGACGTTCTTCCAAAATAAAATATTAAATGCAGCGGCTTCGAAACTTTCTACAGAAGACATTTTTCAGGAATATTTTAGAGGGTTGTATTTTAATGTTGAAAGATCTGGAAGCAGTCCTGCTAACATGGCATTAATTGATTTTTCTGGAGGTAAAATTATTATTAAATATAAAGCTAAAACAGCTATTACAACAGATGCTGATAGTACTACAGAAGATAAGACAATTACTTTATTGCTGAAGAGCGGTTATAGTACGGGTGTGGCAAGTACAGCAAGTTTTCTTCAAACGGTTCGAAAACCTGATTACGAAAGTGCTATAACAACAAATGTAAATAAAACAGAAGGAGACGAAAGACTTTACTTAAAAGGAGGTCAAGGATCTTTAAGTGTTATTCGTCTTACAGATTTTGCTTCTCAATTAGAAACAATTAGAGCAAGTAATTGGAAAGTAAATGAAGCAAATTTAGTTTTTACTATTGATGCTGATAAAATGACTGGATTAGTAGAGCCTAATAGAGTTTATCTTTATGATTTGACAAATAATGTTCCTTTAGTAGATTACTATTCTGATGGAACGTCTAATACTGTTCAGCCAGGACTTTCGAAATATGTTTTCGGAGGTATAATTAATCTGGATTCTAATAAACGAGGAAAAACATATAAAATTAGAATTACAGATCATGTTCGTAATCTTATTAAAGACGCGACAGCAAAAAATGTTGATTTAGGACTAGTTGTTTCTCAAAGCATTAACGTAAGTGCTTCAAATGTATTGAAACTTAAAAACGAAACTATT
This sequence comes from Flavobacterium sp. SH_e, assembly GCF_025717045.1. Taxonomy (GTDB): domain Bacteria; phylum Bacteroidota; class Bacteroidia; order Flavobacteriales; family Flavobacteriaceae; genus Flavobacterium. The sequence continues at coordinate 27,432 of NZ_JAOVZN010000006.1, read as the reverse complement.
TCACAAGCGCCGAGAGCATCGGTGATGAGTCCTCTAGGCACAATCTTATATGGTTCAAAAGCATCTGTTGCAGAAGATAAAAGAGTGCGACTTGAGGTTTACTACACGAAACCAAATTAATAAATATATATGTGTGGAATTGTTGGATATATCGGTCATAGAGAGGCCTATCCCATTGTTATAAAGGGATTAAAGCGGCTCGAGTACAGAGGATATGATAGTGCCGGCGTTATGTTATATGACGAAGAGGCAGGGATCAAACTTTGTAAAACAAAAGGTAAAGTTTCTGATCTAGAAGCTAAAGCTAATGAAGGTTTTACAACAAATGGAACTATCGGAATTGGGCACACGCGTTGGGCAACACACGGAGTTCCAAATGATGTGAATTCGCATCCTCATCTTTCAAATTCAGGAGATTTAGTAATCATCCATAACGGAATTATTGAAAATTATGCGCCTCTAAAAGAGGAGCTGATTAAAAGAGGTTACTCTTTTAAATCGGATACAGATACTGAGGTTTTAGTTAATTTAATAGAAGAAGTTCAGAAGAAAGAAAATATTAAATTAGGAAAAGCGGTTCAGATTGCATTAAACCAAGTAGTTGGAGCTTATGCTATTGCTGTTTTTGATAAAAAAAATCCAAACGAACTTGTTGCGGCTAGATTAGGAAGTCCGTTGGCAATTGGAGTTGGAGAAGGCGAGTATTTTGTTGCTTCTGATGCATCACCATTTATTGAGTATACTTCTAATGCAGTTTATTTAGAAGATGGCGAGATGGCAAATATCAGACTGCATAAGCCAATTAAAATTAGAAAAATCCACGATGATTCTTTAGTTGATCCTTACATTCAAGAACTTCAAATGAATTTGGAGCAGATTGAAAAAGGCGGTTATGATCACTTCATGCTTAAAGAAATTTACGAGCAACCAAGTGTAATTAAAGATACATACAGAGGAAGACTTCATGCTAATGAAGGAATTGTTCAGATGGCTGGTGTCGAAGACAATCTGGAGAAATTCTTAAATGCAAAACGTATTCTAATTGTGGCTTGCGGAACTTCTTGGCACGCAGGTTTAGTAGCAGAATACATTTTTGAAGAGTTTACACGTATTCCTGTTGAAGTAGAATATGCTTCTGAATTTAGATACAGAAACCCAATTATCAATAAAGATGACGTAGTAATCGCGATTTCACAATCTGGTGAAACTGCAGATACTATGGCTGCAATTAAATTGGCTAAAGAGAACGGAGCATTTGTATTTGGAGTTTGTAACGTAGTTGGTTCTTCTATTTCTAGAGAAAGTCATGCTGGTGCTTACACGCACGCAGGACCAGAAATTGGAGTAGCTTCTACAAAAGCTTTTACTACTCAAATCACTGTTTTAACAATGATTGCTTTAAGATTAGGAAAAGCTAAAGGAACTTTATCAAACACAGATTTCCATACTTACCTTCAAGAATTGGAAATCATTCCTGAGAAAGTATCTGAGGCATTAGAAACGAATGATAAAGCAAAAGAAATTGCTGCAGCTTTTAAAGATTCTCCAAACTGTCTTTATTTAGGTAGAGGATATAATTTTCCAGTTGCTTTAGAAGGAGCTTTAAAATTAAAGGAGATCTCTTATATACACGCAGAAGGATATCCTGCTGCCGAAATGAAACACGGCCCAATTGCTTTAATTGACGAATTTATGCCAGTTATTGTTATTGCTCCTAAACAAGGGCATTATGACAAGATTGTAAGTAACATTCAAGAAATTAAATCTAGAAGCGGAAAAATCATTGCAGTGGTTACAAAAGGAGATACTCAAGTACGTGAATTGGCAGATTATGTAATCGAAATTCCTGAGACTTCAGATGCATTATCACCATTAGTTACAACAATTCCGTTGCAATTGCTTTCTTATTACATCGCTGTAATGAGAGGATGTAATGTTGACCAACCTCGTAACTTAGCAAAGTCGGTTACGGTAGAATAATTATTTATCCAAATATAATAGTTTTAAAAAGCGAGATTTAGATCTCGCTTTTTTTGTGTCTTATAATTTAGGTTAAATGTAAAATTTAAAAACAAAGACTAGATAAAGTCGAAGCAAACTCTAAGTAAATTAAAAGTTTAAAAATGTTAAAAAAGCGAGATTTAGGTCTCGCTTTTTTTTATTATCAGAAATTTTTTTCTGGATATGTATTTTTGTGAAATTTTCAAAAATTTGATTAAAAATTATATGTATGCATAGTATATTGATTTTTCTTCTGTATTTCTTTGTTTTTATTTTAATAAATTCAATTGATGAATAGTTAAAATATTATGCGAAATGATGAAAAATATCAATTTTATTTAACGTTTTTTTATGCATATTAAAATATTTGTGTATTTTGGCTACATATACTAACGAAAAAACTACCCAAATGAGAGTCTACTTGCTAATTATGTTGTTATTCAGCGGAATATCTTTTGCGCAGAATACAATTACAGGTTCGGTTACAGATGGTACCAAACAGTCTATTCCAGGAGCCAATGTTGTTGTTGTTGGAGAAAATAGTGGTACTTCCACTGATTTTGATGGTTCATTTAAATTAACGACCAATTCTAAATTGCCTTTTTCGATAAAAGTTTCGGCAGTAGGATTTGTGTCTAAAACAATTAGTGTGACATCAGCAAATCAGAAGTTAAGTGTTATTTTAACAGATGAAGAAAACAAATTAGATGAAATTGTAGTTTCTGCATCAAGAATGCCAGAGAGAGTTCTGGAATCTCCAGTGACAATTGAAAGAATGGGGGTTCAGGAAATCAAAAAAACGGCTTCACCTTCTTTTTATGATGGTTTAGAAAATATGAAAGAGGTGCAGATGAATACTAGTAGTATGTCATTCAAGTCCATCAACACTAGAGGATTTGCAACTGTTGCGAATACTCGTTTCATGCAGTTGGTAGACGGAATGGATAACTCATCTCCTTTATTGAACTTTGTTTTAGGAAATATGATTGGGGTTTCGGAAGTTGATGTTCAAAGTGTGGAATTACTTCCAGGAGCATCTTCGGCTTTGTACGGTGCAAATGCATTTAATGGAATCTTATTCATGACAAGCAAAAGTCCGTTTACAAATCAAGGTATTTCAACTTATTTTAAATACGGAGCAACTTCGCAAGAGGCGGCAGGCACAAATGGGTTTTATGATTTTGGTATTCGATTGGCTCATGCTTTCAATAAATATTTTGCTGCAAAAGCCAACTTTACCTATATGCAGGCTACAGATTGGTACGCAACAAATTATGATGATAAAACAAGAGGCGGTCTAAATAGAACAGATCCTAGTTATGATGGTATAAATGTATATGGTGATGAGGCTTCGACAAACATTAAAGGTGTTGGTTTGAAGCTTGAAGCAATGGGATTAATTCCAGCTGGTGCATCTAACCTTTTACCGAATTCAACTGTTAGTAGAACGGGGTATAACGAGATTGATTTAACAGATAATAAAGCCGCGAATAAGAAGGTAGATTTCTCTTTACATGGAAGACCTTTTGGAGACGAAAGATTGGAAATTATCTGGCAAAGTAAATTTGGTACAGGTAATGCAGTTTATCAAGGTGCCAACAGATATTATTTAAATGACTTTTTTATGCAGCAACATAAATTAGAATTTAAAGGAAAAAACTTTTTCTTAAGAGGGTATATGACTGCAGAAGATGGAGGACATTCTTACGATATGGTTTTTACAGGTATTAACGTAAACAGAAAATGGAAAGATGATAATACTTGGTTTGGTCAATATGCTGGAGCTTATATTCAAGGAACTTTAGCAGGTATGACACCAGAACAGGCTCATGCGGCAGCTAGAGCTACAGCGGATACTGGCCGTTTCTTGCCAGGAACACCTGAGTTTAAAAATGCATTTAATCAAGTTATAAGTGATCCAGATGTTCTTAGCGGATCAAGATTGGTTGATAATTCTAAAATGTATCATTCAGATGCAAATTATAATTTTAGAGATATTATAAAATTTGCCGAAATTCAAGTTGGAGGTTCTTTCAGAGCATACGAACTTAACTCGCACGGAAGAATTTATACAGATGCAAATAGCCCAATTAACTATAATGAGTATGGAGCGTATGCACAATTGATGAAAAAATTTATGGATGACAGATTGAAGTTTACAGGATCTCTTCGTTATGATAAATCTAAAAACTTTGATGGTAATTATTCTCCACGTTTGTCTCTTGTTTATTCAGCAGGAGAAAAGAGAAATCATAACTTCAGAGGATCTTTTCAAACAGGTTTTAGAAACCCGACAACTCAAGATCAGTATATAGGGTTTAATATTGGAAATGCGGTATTGCTTGGTTCTGCTCCAGATAACTTGGTTAGATTTAATGAAACTTTTACTCTTAGTGCAGAAGGTCAGGCTTATGCAGGAAGCGCAACAAAAGTTATGAATGGAAATGACGCTTACGGAAATTCATATTTAGCAAGTTCTGTAACGGCATTTTCTGCAATGGCAGGAAGTGATCCTGTAGCAGCGGCTGCGTTGTTAAAGAAATCAAGAGCAAATTATGTGAAACCAGAAGAAGTAAAAGCTTTTGAATTAGGTTACCGTTCTATTTTTGAAGGTACATCAGTAGATATCAACGGATACTATAATATATATAATAACTTTATTGGTAATCTAAATGTAGTTTCTCCTTTCTATGGAACTGCTCAAGATAATCCAAATATTGCGGCAGGTGTTTCTGATCCAGGTGTTCAGTCAATCAGAGCGTTACAAAATGGCGAATATAGAGCATATCAATTATATACCAATTCAGATGTAGAAATACATTCATTGGGATTTGGTGTGGGACTTTCTAGAAAAATAATTGATGATTTCGAATTGGGACTAAATTATAACTATGCTCAATTTGACTTTGATCAGGATAAAGATCCGAGTTTCGAAGCTGGATTTAATACTCCAAAACACAGGATTAAAGTGTCTCTTGGAAATGATAAATTATTTAAAAACTTTGGATTTAATGTAAGCGGAAGATGGAATAGTGAATACGAATGGCAATCTAGTTTTGCTGACGGCACAATCAAATCTGCAACTGTAATCGATGCTCAGATAAACTATGGAATTCCAAAATTAAAGTCAGTTGTAAAATTAGGAGCGGCTAATATTGGCGGCAAAGAGTACTACCAAGTTATTGGAGCTGGATTAATTGGACAGCAATATTTTGCTTCTTGGACTATTAATCCATAATTGTTAATTCTAAGTCAAATTCATTATTGATGTTTCTGAATGTATAATTTGGAAACAGATAATTATAAAAATATTAAGTTATGATAAAAAATTTTAAATGGCTTTTATTGGTTTCGTTAACCTTTATGGCTTGTAATAGTGATGACGATGTGGCTCCAGTTGTGGAGTCGTCTGATGGTAAACCCTTGACTGCGGGTAGTGCTGATTTTTCAAAGTATGTTGCTTTAGGTGACTCTTTTGCTGCAGGATTTAGTGATAATGCCCTATTTATAAAAGGACAAGAAGGAGCTTATCCAAATGTTTTGGCACAGCAGTTTGCTTTAGTGGGGGGTGGTGAGTTTAAAACGCCTTTCGCAAATGACAATATTGGAGGGTTATTACTCGGAGGAAATGTTATAAGTGGGCCACGTCTGTATCTTAACGGTACGCCAGTTCCAGTTGTAGGCGTGCCAACAACTGAAGTTACAGCACATTTATCGGGAACATTTAATAACTTAGGAGTTCCTGGGGCTAAAAGTTTTCATTTGCTAGCTCCTGGTTATGGTGATGTTGCTGGAGTTGCCTTAGGAAAGGCAAATCCATATTTTGCTCGTTTTGCATCGAGTGCAACAACAACTGTTTTGGCAGATGCTTTAAGTCAAAATCCTACTTTCTTCTCGCTTTGGATTGGAGGAAACGATGAATTGGGTTATGCAACTGCTGGTGGAGATCCTGCTGTGAACCCTTTAACGCCTCCTGCAACTTTTGAAGCAGCATATAAAGGCTTGGTTGCTCAGCTTGTTGCTGGCGGAAGAAAAGGAGTTGTTGCTAATCTTCCTAATATAACAACTCTTCCTCATTTTCATGTAATTGTTTATAATCAGCTTACTCAAGCAAATTTAACAGTTGAAGGAGTTAATATGGTTGCAGCTTTAAATGCTCAATTATATGGTCCTTTGCATAATGCGTTAGCCTATTTAGGACAAGGAGATAGAATTAAGCTTTTGTCTACAACAGAAAATAATCCGTTATTAATAGTTGACGAAAATTTACCAGATCTTTCTGCAAATCTAAAAGCGGTATTAATGGGCGGTGGATTAGATGCGACTACTGCTACGGTAATGGGGCAGATTTTTGGAAAAGCAAGACAAGCGGTATCTACAGATTTAATTTGTTTAGGTGCATCTTCTAGAATAGGTAAAGCTCCAAGTGTGCCAGCAGACGGAATTGCTTCTCCTTCTCCTTCTTTGTCACAATTAGGAATTACTTTTCCTTTGCCAGACAGATATGTTTTATTGCCTTCTGAAGTAGATGAGATAGAAGCAGCCACAATAGCTTATAATTTGGTAATTGAGGCTGCGGCAGAAGCAAATGGTTTGGCTTTTGTTGATGCTAAATCGCTTATGGATCAATTAAATTCGCCAAATGGAATTACGGCAAACAATTTTACATTAAAATCAACATTTGTAACTGGAGGTATGTTTTCTTTAGATGGAGTTCATCCTTCTCCAAGGGGTTATGCTTTTATTGCAAATAAATTTATAGAGGCAATTAATGCGAAATACGGTTCAAACTTAAAAGGAGTTAATATTGGTAATTATCCAATTTTATTTCCAGCTACATTATAATTTAAAGCTATTTTTTAACTTTAAAAACCGCTCATTTTTAAGATGCAGCGGTTTTTCTTTTAGTAAAAAAAATGCTGTTTTTGTTATTTTTTAGGCAAGTTTTATGAATCAAACAAAATCATGGTATTTTTTATGAAAAAAAAATTGATTTTATATTTTAAAAAATTATCTTTGCGCTCTGAAAAAAGAGGTATTTTCGATAAACCTAAATAGCTATTTAATAAATACATAAGTAATGTCAAAAGTAATAGGAAAAGTTGCTCAAATCATTGGACCAGTAGTAGACGTAGTTTTCAACGGTAAAGATGTTGAACTTCCAAAAATTTATGATTCACTAGAAATCACTAAAAAAGACGGAACTATTTTAGTTCTAGAAGTACAATCTCATATTGGTGAAAACACTGTTCGTACCATTTCTATGGATTCAACAGACGGTTTAAGTAGAGGATATGAAGTAGTTGGAACTGGAAATCCAATCCAAATGCCAATCGGTCCAGATGTATATGGAAGATTATTTAATGTTGTTGGAGATGCCATTGACGGTTTAGGCGAATTGCCAAAAACTGGAGAGAACGGTCTGCCAATTCACAGACCAGCGCCAAAATTTGAAGAATTATCAACTTCATCTGAAGTTTTATTTACAGGTATCAAAGTAATCGATTTGATCGAGCCTTATGCAAAAGGAGGAAAAATTGGATTGTTTGGTGGTGCAGGTGTTGGTAAAACAGTATTGATTCAGGAGTTGATCAACAATATCGCAAAAGGTCACGGTGGACTTTCAGTATTCGCTGGAGTAGGTGAAAGAACACGTGAAGGAAATGACTTGCTTCGTGAGATGTTAGAGTCAGGAATTATTAAATACGGTGATGATTTCATGCACTCTATGGAAAATGGAGGATGGGATTTATCTAAAGTAGATATGCCAGGAATGAGAGAGTCTAAAGCTACTTTCGTTTTCGGACAAATGAATGAGCCACCTGGAGCTCGTGCACGTGTGGCACTTTCAGGATTATCTATCGCTGAGTACTTCCGTGATGGAGCTGGATCAGACCAAGGTAAAGACGTATTATTCTTCGTTGATAATATCTTCCGTTTTACACAAGCAGGTTCTGAGGTATCAGCACTTTTAGGACGTATGCCATCTGCGGTAGGTTACCAACCAACATTAGCAACTGAGATGGGTGCTATGCAAGAGCGTATTACATCTACAAACAAAGGATCTATTACATCTGTACAAGCGGTTTACGTTCCTGCGGATGACTTAACTGACCCTGCGCCAGCTACAACTTTCGCGCACTTAGATGCTACAACTGTATTGTCTCGTAAAATTGCTGAGTTAGGTATCTATCCTGCAGTTGACCCGTTAGATTCTACTTCAAGAATTTTAACTCCACATATCTTAGGAGATGAGCACTACAACTGTGCACAAAGAGTTAAAGAAATTCTTCAAAAATACAAACAACTTCAAGATATCATCGCGATCTTAGGTATGGAAGAGTTATCTGAAGAAGATAAACTTGCAGTATCAAGAGCTCGTCGTGTACAACGTTTCTTGTCTCAGCCATTCCACGTAGCGGAGCAATTTACAGGTATTCCAGGTGTATTAGTTGATATTAAAGATACTATCAAAGGATTTAACATGATTATCGATGGTGAGTTAGATCACCTTCCAGAAGCTGCTTTCAACTTGAAAGGTTCTATTCAAGATGCAATCGAAGCTGGAGAGAAAATGTTAGCTGAAGCTTAATATAAATTATGAATTATGAGTTATAAATTATTGAGTTTCTGCTCACTTATAACTCATAACTTATAACTCATAACTCAAAAAAAATGATTTTAGAAATAGTATCACCAGAGGCAAAATTATTTTCGGGAGAGGTAACTTCGGTTAGCTTACCAGGAGTTAATGGAAGCTTTCAGATTTTAAATCATCACGCGCCAATTGTTTCTATCTTAGAAGAGGGAACAGTTAAAATTGCAGCTCCAAGCTTCAATTTTTCTAAAGAGGCAGCTGATAAATTTACGAGAGTTAATGACCAAACTTATACTTTAGAGATTAAGTCAGGAACAATCGAAATGAAAAACAATAAGATAATTGTATTAGTTGACTAAGACAATTTTAGAATAAGTAAAAAGCCAGACAATTATTGTCTGGCTTTTTTTATGATTTAAAATGAAAGTAAATGTTTTTGTAATTGAATACTTTTTTGATCTTAGCTATAAGTATAAATTTTATTTGTCAGAAAATTAACAAAATATATTAAAACACATTATTAAATATTGTAATATTTTACTGTATATATATTAAGTTTGTAAATATATTAACATTAAAAAAATAGTATGAAAAAAGTTTTTTTAGGAATGCTGCTGATTACATTAGGTTTTGGGACAATGTCTCTAACCACAAGTTCTGATAATGTTATTAAAGCTTCAGTAGAAGCTGCAAATGTCGTAGTTGGCCCAACATACACAGCACCTTGGTTGGGAGTCTGCTGTGAGTCGCCACTTACTGCAATTGAGCGCGATATTGCAAAACGTGGCTATCCTGCGACCACTCAATATACTATTAATAGTACAACAAGTAATACAGTGACTTACACAATTAATTAAATTGTTTAAAATTTAGTTAAGTAAATATATTTTAAAGCCAGATTTTAAAGTCTGGTTTTTTATTTTTGGTAAATGGAAGAACTAGAATTTGATCAATTGATTTATGTTTCGAAAAGGCCTTTTTGGCATTTTCTGATTGCATTGCCATTATATTATTTTTCAATTTCAATGGTTTTTAAAACCTTGGATCTCTTTTCTTCAGGAAAAATGATTGAAGCACTAAAATTTATATTGGCAACATTTTTTATGTTGATCTGTGCGGCAGGATTGACTTTTACAAAAAGAGTTTATACAAATGCCAAACTGAAGACAGTTAAATTTAATTTTACTCTGTTTAAGATTCCATTATGTAAAGATTCTGTTTTTGAAAATGTAGAATACATATCGGTATATAAAAATTATTCAGATCGCGATTTTGAAATATATATTTGGTTATCTGAAACAAAGAAAAAGTCGATCTCTGTTCATTTAGATTTGAAATCTGCATTTAGTTATGCATTAAAAATAGCAGATGGTTTGAAGGTTAATTTACTCGATGCTACTGAGAAAGGAAACTTTAAATGGGTAGAAAAAGAAAAAATACAATAAATTGTAAGTCAGACGTTTTGTCTGGCTTTTTTATTTCATTACTTTTGAAGTATTAAAATCTCTTTATAAAATATTTGATCAATAGTAAAAGTTCAGTAAGCTTTTACAGTTTTGCTTCATAGTTAGAAAATGAAGCATAATTTTCTATGTCAAATTTTATAAAGAATATATATGAAAAATATATTAAAAGTCGCTGTTCTTGGCGGCGGCGGAAGAACTGGAAAATATCTTGTAAACCAGTTATTAGAAAACGGATTTAGTGTAAAACTACTATTAAGAAATCCAGACGAATTTACTATTCAAAATTCAAAAATAGAAATTATCAAAGGTGATGCTATTGATGAAGAATCTATAAATGTATTGCTTCAAGATTGTCAGGCCGTATTGAGTACAATTGGACAAAGGCCTGGAGAGCCAATGGTGGCAAGTCAGGCGACGAAGAATATTCTGAAAACTATGGACAAAAATGATATTCAAAGGTATATTTTGCTGGCTGGACTGAATATCGATACACCATTTGATAAAAAAAGCCCAAAAACAATTATGGCGACTGATTGGATGAAAACGAATTTTCCTGAAATCCAAAAAGACCGACAATTAACCTATGATCTTTTGGTTGAAAGTAAAATAGATTGGACACAAGTTCGAGTTCCATTAATCATTTTTTCTGATGAAACTGCTCCAATCTCTGTAAACTTAGAAGATTGTTTGGGAGAAAAAATTTCGGCTTTTGATATTTCGAAGTTTATAGTGAAAGAGATGGTTGAATCACATTATATCAGACAATCGCCTTTTATTAGTGCAATTTAATCTTAAATTTATACAGCGGATCTTAATAGAATCCGCTGTATTATTTTGTTGTAATTTCAATTGCATAACTTTGTTTTATGAAAATACCTGAAAATCTTAACCTGAAAATCGAAAATAGAAAGGAGAATAATCTTTTTAGGAAACTACCTGTTTTTACTAATCTGGTAGATTTTTCTTCAAACGATTATATCGGATTTTCTAAGTCAGAAATTATTTTCAAGCACACTCATGCTTATTTACTGGAAAATGAAACGCTGCAAAATGGAGCAACGGGTTCAAGATTGATTACAGGAAACCATTCTCTATATCAAATTGCAGAAAATTATATAGCTCAATTTCATGATACAGAAGCCTCTTTAATTTTTAATTCGGGGTACAATGCTAATTTGGGTTTTTTTAGCGCTGTACCGCAAGAAAATGATGTTGTTTTGTATGATGAATTATGTCATGCTTCAATAAAAGATGGAATTGCAATGTCGAGCGCTCAATCGCACCATTTTATCCATAATGATATTGAAGATTTGGAACGACTTATTCTTAAATTTCTAAAGACGAATATTTACATTGTTACAGAAACTGTTTTTTCGATGGATGGTGATAGTCCGAATCTCGAAGAACTGATTCAGCTTTCAGAAAAGTATCATTGTTATTTGGTCGTTGATGAAGCTCATGCTTTGGGTGTTTTTGGAGAAAAAGGAGAAGGCATGACGCAGTATTTACAATTGCATAATCGTTTTTTGCTCGAATAATGACTTTTGGTAAAGGCTTAGGATGTCAAGGTGCGGCAGTTTTAGGATCTGTAGAGCTAAAAGAATATCTTGTGAATTTTGCAAGAAGCTTTATTTTCAGTACAGGTTTGTCTCCACATTCTGTTGCAACGATTTTTATAGCTTATCAGCAATTAGAAATTGAAAAAGAAACGAGAGAGAAGCTTCGCCAGAATATCGTGTTTTTTAATCAGCAGAAAAATTTGCTGGGTTTAAAACCAATGTTTGTTCACAGTAAATCTCCAATACATTCTGCTATAGTTCCGGGAAATGAAAATGTAAAAAAGCTAACGCAGGAACTGCAAGATAAAGGATTCGATGTGCAGGCGATTCTTTCGCCAATTGTTCCAGAGGGTCAGGAGCGCCTTCGTTTTTGTATCCACAGTTATAATTCGCAGGAAGAAATTAATCAGGTTTTAGAACTAGTTAGAGACTTTGTTTTTTAAATTCTGATTTTCTAAAACTTAAACTTGAAAAAAGAATAAATTTTTTTGTAACGTTTCGTTTATTCGATTACTTACAAGCTGTAATCAAATAAACCATATTAAATCATGAAAACCAGATTTCAATTTATAGTTACAGTTCTTGCATTCTTGTTTGTTTGCACTATTTCGGCCCAAACAAAAACTCCAAAACTTGAAAATTCTCTCCTTTGGGAGGTTTCAGGAAAAGGACTTCAAAAATCTTCTTATTTGTACGGAACGATTCATATGATTTGTTCGAAAGATTATTTTTTATCTGAAAAAGCCAAAAGCGCTTTCGAAAAATCAGATAAATTATTTTTAGAAATCAACCTCACAGACCCAAACGAAATGAGCCAAATGCAGCAATTGGCAATGGGAAAAGAGCCGTTGAGCAAAAAGCTGACTCCAGAACAGCTCGCTAAACTAGATTCAATTTTAAAAAAGAGTACGGGTATGTCGGTTCAGCAAGTAGATAGTTTTAGTCTTTTGACTGTTTTGAGCTTGATTTCCATTAAAAGTTTTGGCTGCACAGATTTAAAGTTTTATGAAATGGAATTCTCGGATACTGCTAAAAAAAGAAATGTTCCTATTGCGGGATTAGAATCTGTTAAATCTCAATTTGAAATTCTTGAAAATGCTTATTCTAATGATGAAATGCTGACGCTTTTAGAAGAATCTACTGCTGAAGAAACGGTTGAATTGGTTGATGCTTATAAAAATGAAAATATCGAAGCCATGTATGCAGTTAGTACAGATAAACGATTTACAAGTGAAAAAACTAAAAAGCAGATTCTTGATAATAGAAATCTAAATTGGGTAAAGCAAATACCAGAGTTAATAAAGCAAAATAGTGTTTTTATCGCTGTTGGAGCAGCACATTTAGGAGGTGAGTATGGAGTTATTAATTTATTGAGAAAAGAAGGATATACTGTAAAACCTGTAATGAATTAAATCTGTTTTGAAAGAGAAAGAACATGAGTTTTTAAATCGGATAGAAATCCATAAAGGAATTTTGTATAAAGTTTCTAAGATGTATATGGATAATTCTGATGACCAGCAGGATTTGTTTCAGGAAATTGTATGCCAACTCTGGAAATCCTATGAGTCTTTTCGAAATGAAAGCCAGTTTTCGACTTGGATGTACAGAGTTGCAGTAAATACGGCAATTGTCTTCCTGAAAAAAGAAAAACGGAAAGTAGATAAATATGAAATTGCTTCGGAGAATGTCAAAGATGATGAAGGTGATTCTCATATAAAAGAAAGTCAGTTGGATCATTTTTACAAAGCGGTACAGAAACTTGAAAAAATAGATAAGGCCATAATTTTTTATCAGTTAGAAGGTTTCTCTCATAAAGAAATCGGAGAAAACTTAGGTATTTCTGAAGGAAATGCGAGAGTAAAACTGAATAGAGCCAAAGAAAAATTAAAAGAAATTATAAAAAATCAGGGATATGGATTTTAACGATATACAAAATGCATGGAATAACGATAAGCCAGAAAATGTTATTCTGCCAAAAAACTTAGAGAAGATCCAATCGGCTAATATGCCATTAGATAAAATCAGAAGAAATCTTAAAAATGAATTTGTTTATCAAATACTATCCATGTTTTTTCTTGGGACTATTCCGTTGATTTGTCATTTTAATGCACAAATGTTTTTTTTATACTATTTAATTTATAGCTTGTTCTTGGCAGTTTGCGTTTATTATTTAGTGAAGTTATATTTCTTTTTTAAAAGGTTGAATGCAACAACTTTGAAAACAAAAGACAGTTTGTATGAGACTTATTTTGATATTAGACTAAATATGGAATTGTATAAAACATTTGGTTTTTCGCTTACTCCCTTTTTGGTTATTTATTTATTAGGATTTTATTTTTACGGTCTTTCTAAGACGTCGGGTTTATCAAATTTTGAATTTTCTAACGGACAATTAATAGGTTTCTTTGCAATTGTTGTTTTTACAGTGCTGTCTATGGGAATTTCTTTAGAATGGTGGGTTCAAAAGTTTTATGGAAAATATGCCAAAGAGATCAAGAAGGTAATTGACGAATTGAAAGAAGAATAAAAAAGAAAACCCATCATTAAGATGGGTTTTTTTATAGCTAAAATATTAATGAAGTATAATTTTCTTTTTCGAAATATAGCCATTTTGAAGATTGGCTTTTACAAATAAAACCTGATTTCCTGTTTGTAAATTAGAAATAAGTAATTCAGTACTATTGATTTTCTTTTTGCTAAAGATTTCTTGACCAAGGACATTGTAAATAACCACATCATTAATCGATTCTTTTGATGAAGAAACTTTGATTACTTTGTTTTTTACAGAAACTGTTATTCCATCAGAAAGATTTTCAAACTCTTCATTTCCTAGAGTTTTATTGGTGTACTTAAGCGTAAAACGATCTGTGAAAGTTCCGATAGCCGTATTGAAAGTATAATTTCCTGCGCGAAGATCGGTTACCGTTCCCGCTGTCTTGTCTTCCAAGTAAACTTCTTGGGTATCAAAGAATCCGTCTGCCTGGTCAATTGCGATTGTCATATCTCCCGCAATGGCCGATTTGTACCCCAGCGGAATCACTTCGGTATTGTCAAATGGAAGCGCACGTCCCTGGATCGTCAGTTTCTTTGTTCCGTTGATGGTGTAGAAGTCAACATAAGAATTTGATCCCATCGTTGCCGCATCATAGTTGACGTCAATATCGTTCGTTGCTCCCTGCGCATAGCCAAGCAGAACCTGTTTGTAGGCCCCTTCGGTATTGCTCAGAGTCATCCAAAGGCGGTTCTTATCCACACCTTCTGTTTTTGCTGTTTTGTAGAACTGTGTGTTATTGCCGTCCACACGCATCAGATTGGTGAAGTTCAGAGTCGCAGTGGTCGGCTTGCAGATGAAACCCTGTCCCGCCGCAATGTATCCCTGGAACTGCTGTCCGTCAAGCTCTGCTCCTCCGGCACCTCCCAAAAGGTTGAAGACTGCAAAATCTGCACTGGCGTAAGTGTACACATTGCTTCCAGCCTGTTTTGTCGGAGTCGAGTTATGCGTCCATAAATACAGAGCTCCTAAATCGGTATTGGCATTTATTAGAGCCACTGCATCAATAGCTGAAGGATAAGGGTTACCCACAAGGTTCCATTTCCCTTGAGAAACCGTTGCCGGTATGTCTCCGTTGTTTGGAATTCCTGTAAACAGTCCTGTGAAAACTGAAGGACTGTTGATGTCAAAAGTCTGAGGGGCTCTTATGCTGAATCCTCTTCCTATTGTCATATCCATTTTTCCGTTGTAATCGATCACCCATTTTAGATCGGAATCATAATAGTAGTATTTGTCATAAAGGGTGTTTGGCGAGAAATCGTGCATGGTGAAGTTTGATTTCGTAACTGGGGTTGACCAGTATGTAAGATCATATCGGCGCACTGAAGTTTCTCTTTTGTAGACAATCTCTCCGGTGTTGACCGCATTGGTGGTCTGGATAAGACTTGAGTTGTTTTCAAATATCAGCTGTCCGTTTGTTGTTACTGCATTTGTAATTCTTAAGGTTATCCCTGTATGAATTGTAACAATAGCACCAGAATTAACAGTTAAAGCACACATAGAAGTGCTTGCTGTAAAAGGTTGATTTGGTGTTGTTGATGCAATAATAGCTCTTTTGGTCAAATCTGGAACACCACTTGACCACGCTGATCCGTTCCAAGTAGTTGTAGATTCATTGCTTATTGTTACGCTAGATGTAGTTTGTGAATTACAACCGCCAACACTCACTCTAAACGCATAAGATCCAACAGCTAAATTTGGAACTGTAAACGTGGTTCCGCTACCATTATAAGTTGCAGAAGCAGTTCCAGTTTGAGTTATCTGCCAAGTTCCTGAAGCTGGAAGATTAGTTAAATCAATGCTTCCTGCGCTAGGACAGGTTACATTATGAGTTGCACTTATAGTGGGAGGTGCAAGTAAAATAGTAATAGTAGCATTATTATTGCTGTAATCGTCTCCCGAAATATCTGTAACGGTATTTAAAGAGGGATCAGTTCCTGTAACTGTTGCCGAATTGACAATTCTTCCCGCTGTAACATCTGCCGCAGTAATGGTATAAGTTGCAGTTATTGTTGCCGTTTGATCAACTGCTAGAGAAGAAATTAAATTACTCGAAAATACCATTCCAGGCATCGGATCTGAAACACTGATATTCGTAATTGGAACTTGTCCAGTATTTTTTATATCGAAATTATAAGTTATTTGATCACCTACTTTACCGCATGATGATAATGTAGCTTTTTTGATCATACTTAAATCAGCAATTTTTAGAGAACTTGTATTGAAAGCAATAAAAGCGCAGTCTGAACTTCCAGAAAAGGAAACTACAAAACGATCAACTTGTGCTGCATTTGCTGAAGTAATACCGAATGCACTCGTTTCGATTCCTAACATTCTAATATCTCTTGTTGATGCAGGCGTATAAGCCATAACACCATCAGTCGCTCTAAATAAATCTAAGCTGTAAGTTCCGATAACCGAAACAGAACTAAAATTGACAGATAGCTGATTACCCACAGTATTTCCTGAAGCATCAACAAATTTAAAAATGTCTGCAGATGACGCTCCTCCTGGATCTGCAACCTGAGTAACAATTATATCTGGAATATTATCGTTTATTCCAACTAAATTTAAATTATTTGTTCCAATTTTAAATTCTGAAGAACCACTTGGAATATTTGCGATTCCTGTTCCAAGGCTTAACCCATTATTGCCATCTGTAAGTCTTGATGCTCTTTCGCTTCCAGTTGATGCAGCTCCAGCTAATGGAGGAGTTAAGGTTGCGGCACTTGCCGATCCATCTATCATTGAACCTTGCAGAAAATAGGTGATTGAATTTACTCCTAAAGTTTGAATTTTCAAAGCTCTAAAATTTTGTGCCTCAAAAGTTACAGCGTTAGCAGTTAATTTGCTATCATCTACACCTGTTGAAAAGGTTTTTCCTCTCCACTCAAACGCTAGTAAATTATTGACATTATCAGGACGGTTTCCTACACCTGTTGCAGCATTGGAAGTCCAGTAATTGGTTCCGCTTTTATTCCAGTCTGTATGAATTCTAGTGATAGTGTTACTTTGACTAGTTACTTTTAAAGATATCAGAAAAACGAGAATACTAATTTTTTTTAATAAAGAACGAGAATTCGATGGCTTTTTTGTGCTCATGAAGTTGGTTAAGATTAGTTGATAAAGGGTCTGTTTTTTGGTAAGCTTTTTTTGTTATTATTGTTTTGATATGTGAAAATCCGACAGTGATTAATTGCCGGATTTTTATTATATTAATCTCATTAGTTGAAAATTACTTTTTTCGTGACCGTATGGCCATTTTCTAAAATAACTTTTACCAATAATACTTGATTGCTTGATTGTAAATTACTTATCTGTAATTCGCTTGAATCGATTTTACTTTTGTTGTATAACAACTGACCTCCAATGTTATAAATCTGCACTTCTTCTATATTTTCAGAAGAGGTTACTTTTATAACTTTTGATTTTACAGAGACTAAAACACTGTTTTCAAGATTCTCAAAATCATCAGTGCCTAAAGTTTTATTCGTGTATTTAAGAGTAAAACGATCTGTAAAAGTTCCTGTAGCCGTAGTGAAAGTATAATTTGAACTACGCAAATCAGTTATGATTCCGGTTGTTTTGTCTTCTAAATAAACAGCTTGTGTGTCAAAAAATCCGTCAGCGTGATCAATAGCAATTGTAAATTCGCCAGCAATAGTTGTTTTATATCCTAACGGAATTACTTCTGTATTGTCAAATGGAAGTGCGCGTCCTTGAATTGTCAATTTTTTAGATTCATTAATACTATAAAAATCAACATAAGTATTACTGTTTAAAGTAGCTGCATCATAATCAATATCCCATCCGTTTGTTGCGCCTTCTGCGTATCCTATTAAAGTTTGTTTAAAGGCACTTTCGCTATTTTTAAAATTTAGCCATAAACGATTTCTTTCAGAGTTTCCAGTTGTTTTAAAGAATGTTTTATTATTTGCTTTAAGACGTAAGTCATTTGTAAATAAAACAGAACTTATCGTTGGTTTTACAAAGAATCCCTGACCAGCTGCAATATATCCTGTTGGTGTAGTACCTCCCGAATTTGCTTGTACTCCACCCATTTTACTATAGGTTGCAAAATCGGCACTGTCATAGGTATACACATTACTTCCTTCTGCTTTTGATGGAGGTGTATTGTGTGTCCAAAAGTATAATGCTCCTAGACCATCATTATTTGAAATTAAATCGTAAGCATTTATTGCAGATGGGTATGGATTTCCAATAAAGCTCGATTTTCCAGCTGCTAGGCTAACAGAAATATCTCCATTATTAGGCGTTCCATAGAATTGTCCTGTAAAATCAGCCGGTGTATTTATATCAAAAGTCTGTGGTGCTCTTATATTATAACCTTGTCCAACACCCATAACCATTTTTCCGTTGTAATCGGTGATCCATTTAGAATCCCAATAGTAATATTTGTCATACAAGGTGTTTGGCGAAAAATCATGTAATGTAAAACTTGGATTATCTACTGGTGACGACCAATAAGTCAAATCATAACGAGTTACATTTATAGTTCTTTGATATTCAAAAGCAGTTGTTTCTCCACTAAACATAGTTTTACTAGTTGAAGTCTGAAGAAGTGCTCCCCCACTTTGTATAAGTAGTTTTGCACCTGTCCCAACAACGATATCCTCATCAACAGTCAATGTTACATCAGTTGGAACTGTTAGCGTATATCCAGCATTAACAGTACAAGAACAAACTGAAATGTCTGAACTTAATGTGGTATTCCCGTTAATTACAAGAGTACTTCCGCTTGGAATAGTTCCTGTTCCGTTATAAACAGCATCAGTTTTTATAAAGTTGAATCCAAGATTGGCATCTCCACCATCTTCTCTTAAACGAATTTCTACCCTTGAATTACTGTTTAAAGCATAAAGCTGTCCAGAATTTACTAAAAAAGAAGCATTATTCCATCCGTCTTGAGAAAATATCAAAACATCATCGATATAAATTTCAACTGCATCATCATGATTGCTATGTTCTATTTGATATTGTCCGCAAACAAAACCTTTACGTTTGTAAACCGTTGTAAAGTTATCATTTGGTACTTGAGCTCCTTCCCAGATTGTTGCAGAAGAAGGAGATTTATCTCTTGTCCAATAAGCAGTTGAGTAAATATTTAAATGCGGATCAACATAATTTCCAGCATATCTAACGTTTGTCAAAGTTAAATCATTACCAACATAACCATATACATTCCAAACCTTATCTCCGTATTGAGTTGGGTCACCTTTAGGTAAACCAAAGTAGAAAGTAGTTCTTGAATCGCCTCCGTCTTCATAGTATTCAAGTACAAATTGATGATCACCAACAGTTAAGTCAGATGTGAAATAATCGTTTACATAACCGTGTCCATTCCATCTTGCAAAAACTTGTACCCCATCGATATACAGTCTAATACCATCATCGCTTCCTAAGTTAAAACCATATAAACCTGCTTCAGTTATTGTTGCAGTCATCTTATATCGTACAAAAAATCTATCTGAAGGAGCAGTATCGCAGGCAAAATTTGTAGTTACGCCAGAAATAGCACCACTTCCATTATTTCTATCAAAGTTTTTACTTTCAGTTACAGTTCCGATATAAGTGGCAATACTGCTGCTTGGTAAAGCAGGGAAAGTAATATTTGGCGGTAAAGCTACATTATCTGCTATTTTATAAACATATCCATTCCAAAGATTTGCTCCAAAAGCAACTTGATCTCCAGTTGGCGCACATGGCGGAGTAGTCACATTAACCGTTACAGTTGTAGTTGAGTAATTTGTACCATTTGAAATTGTATATTCGAATGTTGCAGTTCCTGTAAAACCAGGTGTTGGTGTAAATGTAATATTTGTTGTTCCATTAACTTGTACAGTTCCTCCAGTTGTTGGTTGTGTTGCTGTAATTGATGCTAACGGAGTATAATTTTCGTCGTTTGATAAAATCGGAATATTAATAGCTGTGTTCGAATTTGTAGATGCCGTATCTGGATTAGCAGTTATTAAGTTTGAGGGTTCTACAACACCGCTAAGAGTTGGTCCAACTTCTCCACCATAATCATTTTTTATATTGAAATATCCATTATAAAGATTTGATACTGCATATGGATAGATTCTGATGTAAAATGTTTGATTAGTGCTACTAGAAACAGTTGTTCCGGTAGGGAAGTTTAGAGTTACTGTCGTATCGGTTCCTTTTACCGTTGCTGTTGCGCCTAATAAAACTGTACCATTGTCAGCGAAAGTTGGGTCTGTAGAATAACGCACTTGGATCATAGATGCTCCTTCATTATTTGCGCCATTTCCATTCCCGTTTCCATTTCCATTCC
The DNA here is from genome assembly GCF_025717045.1 of Flavobacterium sp. SH_e. GTDB lineage: Bacteria > Bacteroidota > Bacteroidia > Flavobacteriales > Flavobacteriaceae > Flavobacterium. The sequence continues at coordinate 6,941 of NZ_JAOVZN010000006.1, read as the reverse complement.
CGTTTCCTGCAGGAGAGAAATAGATGAATTTGAATTGTGTAAGTGTCAGTTTGTAATTCGCTTTAGGCGTAACACTCATCTGAACATATCTATTGTAATCAATTGCTGTTGAGCCATTATTTTGCAATCCACTTAGATTAAAGTAATTGTTATAGATACCCATACTCCAGTTTGTGCCAGTTATGGTAAGATCATTTCCAATTATATTAGAATCTGTAACTACAGCTTTTGGCTGTTGCAACGCACCATTCCAAATAATTAATTTTGGACTAAGTTCAGTAACATATACTACAACAGTTGCAGTAGAAGTCTTAGTTCCGTTAGTTAAAGTGTACGTAAATGAAGTGGTTCCTGTGAAAGCTGTTGCAGGTGTAAAAGTAAAAATGTTATTATTTCTAGTAACAGTTCCTGCAGCCGTTGGAGGCTGTGTGAAAGTTATAGTTGCACCAGCTGTATTTGTGTCATTTGTTAATGGATTAAATGAAATAGCTCTTTTTTCTTGTGTAGTAACAATATCGTCATTTGCATTTAAATCAGTTGGGTCGTATTTTAAAACAGTTCCGGTAATTGTAGGAACAGTACCAGAGCTTTTTGTATTTGTATTTGCTAAAAATATTGGAGAACCATTATCTGTATTAGATTTCAATTTATAGCCATAAACACGCAATGTCAATTTTTCGCCAGCGTACAATGTGATGTTAGATAAATCTAAAGATTTAGTTACTTTACCAGTGCTAGTTGCTTCGTCAATAAGTAAATTGCTTGTAGCAAAATTATCTTTAGAATAACGCACTTGATATCTTTGAACGTATAGATTACTGTCGCCATTGTAAGTAAAATTGAATTTAGACAGTTTAACTTTATAACCTGTTTTGGCAGATGCTGTTAATTGGAAATATTTGCTTTCGTCAATGCTAAATTGCGTTGGCCATGAAGTCCCCTTAAACCCTTCATCATTTAAAGCTTGTAGAGTTATACCAGACCCACCTGTCAAATTATCTGCGCTAACTGCATCTGTAGAGGCGTAAATAGTTGGTGTAGTTGTTGTTGTGCCTTCCCATTTTATTAAATCAGATATTACAGGTGCTGTAACCGTTACATTTACTGTCGCTGTTGAAGTGTTTGTTCCATCTCCAATAGTATAAGTAAAAGATGTTGATCCTGTAAAACCAGTTGCCGGTGTAAATTTTATTGTATTATCTGAATTTACAACTGCAGTTCCGTTTGCTGACTGAGTTGCAATTGCTACTGATGATATCGGACTGTTAGCCTGAATGTCATTAGCCAAAACATTAATAAAAGTAAAATTGTTTTGAATAGTTGTTGCAGTATCATTGTATGCTTGCAAAGTAGGAACGTAAGCACTTACTTTTCCATTTATAGTTGGTACTGTATATGTACCGCCAGAATTAATGTCTGTATGTGAACTCATTAATGCCCATCTAGCATCACTCCATCCAGTATTTCCTCGGTCGTACGCATAAAAACGAATGTACATTGTTTCACCAGGCAGAACAACAACTCCTGTTGGGAATGATAATGTTACGTTGGTTTTTGATGAAAGTACTGGACTTTGATCATCTAGCAGTAATGTTCCGTTTGAAGGGAATGAGCTGTCTTTAGAATATCTTACTTGATATTTTCTTGGCCCGCTACTTCCGTCATAAGTGTTATATGCATATTTTAAAGTGGCTAAATCTATTTTATAACCAGCATTTGCCGTAACAGAAATTTGAATGTATTCTGATGAACTGATAAAATTTCCAACAGGCCAGTTTGTTCCAGTAAAACCAGCATAGTTAAGTGTAGTCAAGTGCGTTCCAGACATATTAGCTGAGGTAATATTCGAAACTAAGACGTTTGGAGCGAAACCACTAGGTTGATCCCACTTTACTAAATCAACATTTTGAGCTAACGCAAAAAAGGGCAATAAAAAAAATAAAAGTAGAGTTCTCTTCATGTTAAATGTTTTCTATCAGTTTGTTATGCTGGCATAAGATTTTGAGCCGTCGCAAAGATAGATACATCTACGAGCAGGGAATAGTTAGGGTTTTGATAACCTATATATAATCGATGAATTGTTAAAAAACTCGATGAACTACATTAAAAATTTTAATATTAGTCAATATTTCTTATAAAATGTTAAAAAATATTATAAGAATAATCGTAAGAAATGAGGTTTTTTTTAGACTGTTTTTTGAGATTTTAGACTAAAAACGTCAGATTTGCTATAAATTCCGCAAAATCGGAATAATTTATAACCAAAAGTTGTTTTAAGAAATAGTGGAATTTTATTGTAATTTTTAAGATCGATATGTTTGATTTTAAAAGAGTTATAATAGAAGCTTTTTTGAAATAAGAATAAATCTAATTTTCTTCTAATTCTTTCACTTTTTCATAAACCAAATTACTTTCAAAACCCCTTCGTAGCATGTAGTCACAGAACTTTTTACGCTTTTTTAAAGTATCACTTTCTGACAAATTATTCCAGCATCTTTCAGCAAGGTTTTCAAAGGTTTCAAAATACTCTTCAGACGAAATTTCCTTTAAAGCCAAAGTGACGTTCGTCGAGGAAATGTTCCTTGCCTTAAGTTCGTTTGTAATTCTAATTTTTCCCCAACTTTTGATTCTGTGTTTGCCTCTTGCGAAGCTGCATGCAAAACGAGTTTCATTTAGAAAATTCCCCTCGATCAGTTGTACGACAATACTTTCAATCTCATCGGGCGTCATTTTTAGGCTATATAATTTTGCGATAACTTCTTCATGACATCGTTCTTGGTAGGCACAAAAATGTTCAAGTTTTTGTAGCGCTTCTTTGGGAGTAAAAGTGTTATTCGTCGGTTTTTTCATGCGTTTTAACGTTTAATTGTAGTAATTGTCAATTAGTTGTAAATTAATTCTAAAATTTGTTAAGAAATAAACAAAAGAAATAAATTATAACCTTGCGTGTTAGGCTAATTTAAATATTTTTGTATGTGATTTTAACAGTTTCAGATTGGCCTAAAAGTCAACATTTTAACATTCTGATTCAGGTTTAAAATTAGAAGTTGTACTTCTCTTTTGAGAAGAAGAAATGCCATTTTCTGCTTTTTAGCAGCCCAAAAACAAATTTAATACAAATACCTACTTCATATGATGAGAAAATTACTTTACTCGTTTTTATTCTTCATTCTTTTGCATTCAACTAGTTTTGGACAGAAAATCTGGACTGGAACAACAAATTCCAATTGGAATGTGGGATCAAACTGGTCGCCTGCTGGAGTGCCTACTGGCACGGATGCAGTCCAAATACCGAGCGGTTCTCCTGTAGTGACTTTAAGTAGCAGTTGTTCTAGTATTACTTTTACAGGTAATACCGGGGATTTATCTGTTGATTCAGGAGTAACTCTTACTACAGGAGTTATAACGGTAAATTCATCGAATAGCAGTAATAGGGATATAAATATTTTAGGATCAGGTACTTTGTCTGCAAGTTCAGTTGTAGTTGGTTTAACTGCTACAACGCCATCAAGTAACCGTACTACAACTTTGACATCTACAATTGCTAATTTTAATATTTCAGGTAATTTAACATTAAATAGTAGAAGAACTAACGGCGGTGGCGGTAACAATATTTTAAATGATGCTGGTTTCTATTTCGAAGAAGGAACATTAGACATTAATGGTCAAATTACAACAGTAAATCAGCACAGTAGTAATACTAGTACATTTAGTATGGCAACTGGAGCTCAACAATCTGGGTTGCTTTTGTTAGGAAATGCTAGTCCATTTAGTAGTTTGAGCGGTACGGGAACAAATACTATTAATTTGAATGGTAGTAGTGCAACAGTGAATTATGATCTTGGTGGGGCGCAAACTGTTTACACAACGCCCTATAACAATTTAATATTATCAAATAGTGGAGTTAAGACATTTGCTGTTACAACTGTAAATAATGATTTAACTGTAACAGGCACAGCTTCTGCAACAACTGGTGCAAATTTGGCCGTATCGCGAAATTTGGCCGTTAATTCAGGTGCATCTTTTACAATAGGATCAAATTATACATTAGGAGTTACTGGAACTACAACAGTTGGAGGAACTTTAGCTTTTAATGGTACCGGGACAAAAACATTTACTGGTGATGTAACTATCAATTCTGGAGGTACTTGGAATGAAACAGGAAATTCTACAATGAGTTTTGCGGGAAATCTTCAGAATAATGGGACTTATACTGCTACAAATACAAGCGCACATAATTTCACAGGAGCTTCTAAAAGTATAAGCGGATCATCTTTAATAACAATCCCATCTGTAGCTGTATCAGGAACATATACAAACAATAATACAAGTGCGTTAACAATTTCAACGACTCTTTCAGGTGCAGGTACATTAACAAATGCTCCTGGATCAACTTTGAATATTGGAGGTACAAGTTCAATTGCGGTTGCAAATTTAATAAATACAGGAACTTTAAATCTTAATACTACAGGAACTATAACTGGAATTACGAATAATGCTGGAGGTACGGTTAATTTAAATAGTTCAGGGACTATTACTTCTTTTAACAATGCAACAGCAACTAGCCAGCTTAATATAACTGCATTGACTGTACCTACAATTACCACATTAACAACGACAGCAACTGGTAATACAGTAAATTATAATGGAGCAGGAAACCAAACGATTAAGGCTAATACTTATAGTAATTTAACGACTTCAGGCAGTGGTACTAAAACTTTGGGAGGAGCGACAACTGCTAATGCTAATGTAACTATTGGCTCAGGAACGACTCTAGATGTATCAGCTACTAATTATGCTCTTACTGTGGGAGGTGATTTCACTAATAGTGGGACGTTTACACCAAGAGCAGGAACAGTAACATTAAATGGAACGGGTCAATCTTTCAATGTTACTAACTTTTATAATCTTGTATTCTCAGGAGGAGGAACAAAAACTTTCCCAACTTCAGCGGTTGCAATTTCAGGCAATCTTTCAATTGCTTCTGGAACTTTGGCCAACTTAAATACCAATACAGGACATACGGCCGTCACGTTAACGCTTAATGGTACAGGACAAAATAATGGCTCTTATGGAAGTACAGTTAGTGCGGCAACTTTTAAAAATGGTACTTACTTTGGCACGAGCGCAGCTGGGATATTAAATGTAAGTACAGCAAGTTGTATAGCAGGTTATTGGACTGGTGCTACCAGCACAGATTGGAATACAGCGTCAAACTGGTGTGGAAATACAATACCAACCGCTACTACAGATGTTGTGATTCCATCAGGAACAACATATCAGCCTACAATTGCTGCATCAACAACAGCTTTGACTAGAAATCTAACTATCAATAGTGGTGCAACACTAACGATGGCTAATAGTACAAATGCTTTGTTAAATGTAAGTGGGAATTTTACAAATAGTGGAACATTTACTCCTGGAACAGCAGGAACAGTAACTTTCAACGGAACAAACCAATCAACAAATGTTACTAGCTTTTATAATTTAGCAATCTCTGGTTCAGGAACATTAACTTTTACTGCGACAACGAATGTGGCAGGACTTTGGTCTGTTTCTAAAGGTGCAAAAGCAGCATTAGGATCTTATTCGCATACTGCTGGAATATTGACTTTAGCTGGTGTTGGGCCTTTAACTTCGACATGGGGAAGTACCTCTTCAAACCCAACAGCAGCAAATACAAATGATACTTTTTTCTCCACAGGAAATACAGGTAGAATAACGGTTTCGGGTACACCACCTTATCCGGCAATTGACAATAATTATGCATCTTATGGTTCTACTGGACAAGTAACCGGTGTAAAAGGTGAGTACGAGGGATTATTAACTTTAAGTGCTCCTATTGGAAGTATTTTCATCAATGTGAAATTTGCAAGTTATGGTCTTCCAAATGGAACAGCACCAAATTTTACTATTGGTTCATGTCACGCATACAATAGCCGTTCTGTAACTACTGACTTATTAGGTAATACATCTGCAACAATTCCTTCATCAGGTTCTTATAATGCAACATTTGGAGATCCTTGTTATGGAATTGAAAAGAAATATTATGTTGTTGCAACTTATTCTACTCCTATCTGTGCAGGAACAAATCCTGGGACTATTACAGGATCTACACCAACAGGAGGTAATGGCTCTTATAGCTATTTATGGGAAGTAAGTACGACTAGTGCACTTACTGGATATACTGCCGCTCCTGGTGTAAATAATGGAAAAGATTATACGATTACAGGAACAGTTAATCAAAAAACTTTTTATAGAAGAACTGTTACATCTGGAATTTATTCGGATGAGACCATTGTTATCGTAGTTACGAATACTTTGGCAGAAATATCAGCTCCAACTTCTGCATCAACAACTGCTAGTACTATTTGTGCGGGTACACCAATTACATTAACTGTGAATGGAGGTAATATGGGAACAAATACAGGAGGGTATGCAGAATGGACTTCAGGAAGTTGTAACGGTACATTGGTAGGAAGATCAACATTGGCTAACGGTTCATTTACAGTAACTCCGACAGCAAATACTACTTATTACGTTAAATATAAAAATGCATGTGGAGAGACTGCTTGCGGAACTCCAGTTGTAATAAACAATACAACTTCTGTTACAGTTACACCAGCTACACTTAGCTCTACTATGTGTCAGCCTTCTGCTATCACTAATGTAGCAATTGGTTATTCAGGAACTACTGGAAATCCAGTAAATTACAGTATCGCTTGGGATGCTGCTGCAATTTCTGCTGGATTTGCAAATAAAACGAATGTTGTGCCTAGTCCAGGCTTTACTGCTGCAGGTGGAGCAGGTACAATTTCTAACGCTATTAATGTACCTGCGAATGTTGCCGCTGGAACATATACGGCTTCATTTAGTGTTAGTAGCGCAAGTTGTACTAGCTTTGGTACTACCATAACTGTAGTTGTTAATCCAAATCTTCC
>NZ_JAOVZN010000005.1 GCF_025717045.1 Flavobacterium sp. SH_e | reverse complement strand
AGCAACAGCATTAACAAGCGGCACTTATTATGCGGCATTAGCTGATGCAGCTACAGGATGTGAAAGTTCAATTAGATTGGCAGTAACAATTAGTGTGACTGATCCAGCTACACCAACGACTAATGATGCAGCACAAACTTTCTGTTCAGGAACAAATCCAACAGTTGCTAATATTCAAGTGAATGAAAGCAATGTAGTTTGGTACACAACACAAACAGGCGGAACAGCTTTAGCTTCTACAACTGCTTTGACAACTGGAACAACTTATTTTGGAGCTATAAAAGATCCAGCAACAGGATGCGAAAGTAGTACAAGATTACAAGTAGCTGTCACAGTTGGAAATACTATAAATCCAACTACTAACAACACGTCTCAAAGTTTCTGTTCGACAAGTGCACCAACAGTTGCGAGTATTCAAGTTAATGAAAGCAATGTAACATGGTTTGCATCTGCTACAGGCGGAACAGCAATTCCATCAGGAACACCATTAACTTCTGGAATTTATTTCGGAAATATTGTTGATGCTGCTACTGGATGCGAAAGTTCAACTCGATTACAAGTTACTGTTACAGTAGTTGATCCAAGTGCGACACCAACTACTAACGATACAACTCAAGACTTCTGTACATTAAATTCACCAACAGTTGCCGATATTCAAGTAAATGAAGCAAATGTTGTGTGGTACAGTACAGCTACAGGCGGAACAGCGCTTTCTGCAACAACAGCTCTTGCAACAGGAGTATATTATGGAGCAGTTTCTAGCGCAGTTGGTTGCGAAAATCCAGCAAGATTGGCAGTAACAGTAAGTGTTAATTCGCCAGGTGTAATTACAACGCCAAGAACAAATCAGACATTCTGTTTATCAGCTTTACCAACTTTAGCTAATATTTTAGTAAACGAAGCAAATGTAGTTTTCTATACTAGTGCTACAGGAGGAACACCATTAGCTGCAAATACTCCGCTTACTGCAACAACTTATTATGCAGCGGCTTTGAGTAATACAACAAATGGTTGTGATAACGGACCAAGATTAGGAATTACAATTGCATTTGAAGATGATGCAGCAGTTCAGCTTACAACGACTGATGATACTCCATGTGTTTTCAAGGGAGTAACATATTCAATTGCAAACGGAAAATCTGATTATGTATGGACAATTACTGGAGGAACGATCGTTTCAGGAGGTACATCAAATGATGGTTCTGTAACAGTTTCTTGGTCGGACATTGGTCCTGGAACAGTAACAGTTGCTTATACTAACAATTGTAACGAAAGAACAGTTAAAACTTTAAATGTTACTGTAGCAAGTTGTTCAGATATAACGATTACAAATACTGTTGATAATCCAACGCCTAATTTTGGTGATCAAGTAACATTTACAGTAACAGTAAACAATGTGGGCGAGGGTGATTTCATAAATACTATTGTTAGTGATTTGCTTCCTAGTGGTTTACAATTAGTAAGTTCATCTGCATCGACAGGAACATTCGATCCAGCAACTCAGATTTGGACAATACCAGCACTAAACGCAGGGCAAAGTGTAACATTGACAATTGTTGCAGAAGTATTGCCAAGCGGTAATTACACAAGTGTTGCAACGGTTGAAATCTCAACACCATTAGATGTTGACGCTTCAAATAACTCAGCTTCGGTTACAATAGAACCAATTTGTTTGACTGTTTACAACGAGTTTACACCAAATAATGATGGCAAAAATGATTTGTTCAGAATTGACTGTATCGAATCTTATCCAAACAACGAGTTGAAAGTATTTAACAGATATGGAGCGTTAGTGTATAGTAAAGCACATTATGAAAATGATTGGAACGGAACAGCAAATGTTTCCGGAGTTGTTAATAGAGGAGATATGTTGCCAACAGGTACTTATTTTTATGTGATAACCATTGGAGATGGAACGGTTAAAAAAGGCTGGTTATCTATTATGAGATAATCCACTTCTATTAATCATCTAATTAATTAAACTAAATAAGTATCGTTATGAAACTATATATAAAATCATTAGAAACGTATTTCATTTTAATATGTTCTTTTATCACGGTTTGCGCCACAGCGCAGCAAGATCCCGAATATACGCAGTATATGTATAATACTATGGCGGTAAATCCAGCTTATGCTGGATCTACCGGAACCATAGAAGCAGCACTTTTATATCGTTCTCAATGGGTCGGAATTTCCGGAGCACCAGAAACACAGTCCTTTTCAATTCATTCTCCTTTACGAAATGAAAAATTAGGTCTAGGTTTAAGTATTGTAAATGATAAAATTGGCCCTTCTAATGAACTATATCTTGATGGAAACTTCTCTTATTCAATACCTCTTGGGTACGAAAAAAGACTTGCTTTTGGTTTGAAAGCAGGTACGAGAATGTTAAACGTAGATTGGTCTAAAGGAAGATATTACGATGATGATGATGTTTTGTTGAATCAGAACATCAACAATCAGATGAAACTAGCAGTTGGAGCAGGGGTTTATTATTATACCGATAAATGGTATTTAGGATTCTCAATTCCAAGTTTTATTCAGAATGATTACTATGATGATGTTAAAGAATCAGTAGATTATGATCGTCTGCACTACTATTTAATGGGAGGTTATGTTTTTGATTTGAGTCCAAGTTTAAAATTCAAACCGGCATTTTTAGTAAAAGCCGTAAGCGGAGCGCCACTTACAGCAGACGTGTCAGCAAATTTCATGATTCAGGAAAAGTTTGTCATAGGAGGAGCGTATCGAACAGATGATTCTGTGAGCATACTAGCAGGTTTTCAAATTTCGCCAAGTTTTTATCTTGGATATGCCTTTGATTACACTGTAAGCCAATTGAACAAATACAACGATGGCTCACACGAAATAATCTTGCGTTATCAATTTGTGAAAAACCAGAGCAAAATTAAATCTCCTCGATTCTTCTAAAAATAAAACTTATGAGAAAACTATATATCCTATGTTTAATTTTGAGCGTTACGTTTAGTTTCGCTCAAAAGACCAATTTGAAGAAAGCTGATGCTTTGTTTAAAAACTATTCTTATTTGGATGCTTCTAAAGCTTATGAAGAATGTTTGCAAAACATAAAAAATCCATCAGCGCAGACTTTGAAAAACGCTGCAGACTCATACTATTTTATTTCTGATTCTAGAAATGCACTTAAATGGTACAGAAAATTGTATGAAGTTCAAGGAAACAATCTTACTGATATTTACTATCTGCGTTATATTCAATCTATGAAAGCAGTTATGGATTATGATGAAGCAGATAAAATCACGAAGGAATATTTAGATAAAAAAGGAGATAAAGTAGAAGCTAGTCGTTATGTTGCCCAAAAGAAATATATGGATAGCGTAGCAAAAGCAAAACCTCTTTATACCATTAAAAATTTAGATATCAATACCAGTAAATCAGATTTTGGAGCTACGTTTTTTAATGATAACATCGTGTTTACTTCGGCTCGTGATACAACCAAGTTCAGTGAGAAATTATACACTTGGAATAATCAGCCTTTTCTAAATCTTTATTTTGCAGAAAGAAATCCAGCAGATGGAAGTTTATTCAACGAAACTGTATTTCTTCCAAATGTAATGACCAAATATCATGAAGCGACTGCAAGTTTTGATAGCCAAGGAAAAACGATTTATTATTCAACCAATATTGTAAAGAAAAACAAATTGGTTATTGATGATGCAAAAGTCAATAATTTTCAAATAATTAAGGGGTCAATCGTCAATAATAAATTAGAAAATCCACAGAAAGTATTTTTTGACAGCGACGATTATTCTGTAGGACATCCAGCATTAAGCGAAGATGGACAATGGCTTTTCTTCGCTTCAGATATGCCAGGCGGATATGGCGAAACAGATTTGTATGTCGTAAAAATTGCTGCCGACGGTACAATGAGCTCACCTCAAAATTTAGGCCCAAGTATTAATACTATTGGTAACGAAGTGTTTCCATTTTATCAAAACGGAGTTTTATACTTTTCATCTGATGGACATTATGGCTGGGGAGATTTAGATGTTTACGAAAGTAAATTTTTGGCAGACGGAAGTTTTACTACTCCAAAAAATCTTGGCGCGCCAATAAACAGTAACAAAGATGATTTTTCTTTTATAATTGATAAAACAGATTCTTACGGCTATTTTTCTTCAAATAGAGCGGAAGGAAAAGGAGATGACGACATTTACTCTTTTGAAAAAGGAAAACCAATTTGCAATCAAAGCATTTCAGGAATAGCTATAGATCGTAAAACTAAAGCACCATTATCTGATGTTACTATAATGGCTTACAACTCTTTTAGTGAAGTATTGGGCGAAACCAAAACCAATTTTGATGGCAAATATGCTATTGAAGTTCCTTGCAACAAAATCGTTAAAATGATTGCTGCAAAACCAAATTATAGCAGCGATGATAAAACGGTAGAAACAACAAAGGAAAATGGTGGCGAAATCACAAATGTAAACTTCGAATTAAGCAATTACGATGACTTAGTTATAAAGAAGCAAGGTGTTGAAAAAGTTGATGTAAATCCAATTTATTTCGATTATGACAAATATGACATTACACCAAAAGCTGTAGAAGAGTTGACAAAAGTTGTCTTCATTATGCAGAAATTTCCAAACATCAGAATAAAGATTGAATCTCACACTGATTCGCGCGGAAAAGATGCTTATAACTTAAAACTTTCAGACAATAGAGCAAAATCAACAAGAGATTATATCCTTTCGCAAGGTATAGAAGCTTCTCGAATTGAAAGCGCAATTGGCTACGGTGAAACGCGACTAATTAACAAATGTAAAAATGGTGTAAAATGCACCGAAGAAGAGCATTTATTAAATAGACGTTCAGACTTTATCATTATTCAAAAATAGTTCTATATTTGCACTGTAAAATATTGATAATCAGTGAAAAATATAAAACGTCAAAACCATTTGGAAGTTGGTTTTTTTAATTCTTTTTTAAGAATAATGGACAAGGAGAAAATCAGACTGCATGAATTTGCAGTCTGATTTTTGATTTTTTAAAACTTTCATTTTTTATTCATTTGAACAAAAATAAATTCTAATTTTGATAATAAGTTATTTGTTACCATAATCTGAAATATTTTAAAATTATCTATGAGCATTCAAGAGACCATTCAAACACTACGAAATGAACTTAATCAACACAATTACAACTATTATGTGTTAGACAATGCTACGATTTCAGATTATGATTTTGATATTAAGCTGAAAGAACTTCAAGATTTAGAAAATAAACATCCAGAATTTTTTGATGAAAACTCGCCAACACAAAGAGTGGGAGGAACTGTTACCAAAAATTTCAAAACAATAGCGCACCAATATAGAATGTATTCCTTGGATAATTCTTATTCAAAAGAAGACCTTTTAGATTGGGAAAATCGTATTCAGAGAGTTCTAGGAAATGTTGATTTGCAATATACCTGCGAATTAAAATATGATGGAGCTTCAATCAGCATTACTTACGAAAACGGAAAATTAGTTCAAGCATTAACACGTGGAGACGGTTTTCAAGGCGATGAGGTAACAAACAATATTAAAACAATAAAATCAATTCCTTTACACTTAAAAGGGAATTATCCAGATAAATTTGATATTCGTGGTGAAATTATTCTGCCATTTGCTGGTTTTGAAAAAATGAACCAAGAATTAATTGAAATTGGAGAAACGCCATATTCAAACCCAAGAAATACAGCTTCGGGAAGTTTAAAATTACAAGATAGTGCTGAGGTTGCAAAACGTCCATTAGAATGTCTTTTATATTTTGTAACAGGAAATAATTTGCCGTTTGCTTCTCAATTTGAAGGTTTAGAATCGGCTAGAAGCTGGGGATTCAAAGTGCCAAAAGAAGCAAAACTGGTGAACAGTATGAATGAAGTTTTCGACTTCATTGATTATTGGGATGTTCACCGCCATAATTTACCTTACGAAACAGATGGAGTTGTTGTAAAAGTAAACAGCATTCAACATCAAGAAGAATTAGGTTATACCGCAAAATCGCCTCGTTGGGCAATGGCTTACAAATTCAAGTCAGAACAGGTTTCTACCAAATTAAAATCAATTTCTTATCAAGTTGGACGAACTGGCGCAATTACGCCGGTTGCTAATTTAGAACCTGTACAGCTTGCGGGAACTATTGTTAAAAGAGCTTCTCTTCACAATGCAGATCAAATTGAAAAATTAGATATTCGAATCAATGATACTGTTTTTGTAGAAAAAGGAGGAGAAATTATTCCAAAAATTATTGCAGTAGATTTAGAGAAACGTCCAGAGAATTCAGAGAAGACACATTATATTTCATATTGTCCAGAATGCCACACAGAATTGGTTAGAAATGTTGGCGAAGCAAATCATTATTGTCCAAATTTCTATGGATGTCCTCCACAAATTATAGGAAGAATTCAGCACTACATTTCAAGAAAAGCAATGGATATTGAAGGGCTTGGGGGCGAAACAGTCGCTTTACTTTTTAAGAATGATTTAGTGCATAATTATGCCGATTTGTATGAATTGAAAGTCGAAGACATTCTTCATTTGGAAAGAATGGCTCAGAAGTCGGCAGAAAACTTGGTAAACGGAGTTCAGAAATCAAAAGAAATTCCTTTTGAAAGTGTTTTGTTTGCACTTGGAATTCGTTTTGTGGGAGAAACTGTGGCTAAAAAATTAGCCAAACATTATAAAAATATTGATGCATTAAGCAAAGCCTCATTAATGGATTTAGTTTTGGTTGATGAAATTGGTGAAAGAATTGCGCAAAGTGTAATTGAGTTCTTTGAAAACGAAGAAAATAGAAAAATTATCGAACGCTTAAAAAGTTACGGAATACAATTTGAAATTGAAGAAAGAATTAATCCAAATGCTACAGATAAATTTGTTGGAAAAACATTTGTAGTTTCAGGTGTATTCAGTCAATTTTCAAGAGACGAACTGAAGAAAACCATTGAAGACAATGGAGGAAAAGTAGGAAGCTCAATTTCTGCAAAAACAGATTTTGTTGTTGCAGGAGATAATATGGGGCCAGCAAAATTAGAAAAAGCAACTAAATTAAATATCCCAATATTATCAGAAGAAGATTTTATAAACAAATTGAATGAAACCGAATAAGCCATCATTAATTTTGTTTTTTCTGGCACTGTTGTGTACAATCATTTTTGATTGGACAGAACAAGACTTTTTTGGGACTTACGCTAAAGCAATTGTACTTCCTGCTATTTTTATCTATTATTTAATTAGCAGTGAGTTTAGAATCAGAAAAACAGAAGGATTGATTTTCTTTTTTTGTTTCGTTGGACAAGTTTACGATCTGATGGATATTGAAAGTTCAGAAATAGGAGGAGTAATCTGTTTTTTAATTGTTTACCTCTTAATTGTATCCATATTTATTCGGGAACACGAAAGAATAAAACTAACCAAACGTGATATTCTGCCTATTTCGATTGTAGTTGTTTTTATTGTTTATCTGCTAATTTCTGTTTTGAGTTTACAGCTCGATAACATGAAAAAATTCAATATGCTTTACACTGTTTACGGAATCGTTTTGAGTGTATTAAGCTATTTCTGTTTTGTAAGTTACATCACAAAAGGAACACATATTGCTTTACTGATGTCGTTAATGGCAATAAGCTATATCTTTTCTGATATCTTTTATATTTTTAATGAGTATTTCTCGTATTCAGTCGTTTTAGTCTTAATACGAGATATAACTCAAATTTTAGCTTATTTCTTTATGGTAGAATACTTTTTAGAAAAAGCTAGAATTCAAAAACCTATACAACAATAGTTGCACTTTGATTAGTATGCGCTTTGTCTTTGTCTAAATAGAAATCAATTCGGCCTAAATTAATTCCATAGCATCCAACTTGATTTACAAGCACATCTTTGCCCGCTTTATTTTTTACAATTGTAGGTTTGTCTAAGAAAGTATGAGTATGTCCGCCAATAATTAAGTCAATATCTTGAGTTTGTTCAGCAAATGTCAAATCGCTAATTTTAGTTGGATCGTCTTTATATTTATAACCAAGATGCGAAAGACAAATTACCAAATCACATTTTTGTTCTTTTTTTAAAAGCTGTGTCATATCTTGAGCGATTTCAACTGGATTGTTGTAAACCGTTTCTAGATATAATTTTTTATCTACTAAACCTTGCAATTCAATTCCAACACCAAAAACGCCAACTTTAATTCCGTTTTTATTGAAGATTTTGTACGGTTTCACATGACCGTCCATAACCGTGTTTTTAAAATCATAGTTGGAATTGATAAAGTCGAAAGTTGCGTGAGGAAGCTGCGCATATAATCCGTCAACACCATTATCAAAATCATGATTACCGATTGTCGAAGCATCGTACTTCATCATGCTCATCAATTTGAATTCTAATTCTCCTCCATAATAATTAAAGTATGGCGTACCTTGAAAAATATCTCCAGCATCCAATAAAAGAACATTTGGATTTTCTTTACGGATAGTTTCAATCAATGCAGCGCGACGAGACACACCACCTTTGTTAGGATTACGCGGATCATCAGCAGGAAAAGGATCAATGTGACTGTGCACATCATTAGTATGTAAAACGGTTAAATGCTTAATATCGTTAGTTTCAAAACTGCTCAAAGACAATCCTAAACTTAATAGGGCAGTACTTGCTGCTGTTTTTTCGATAAACTCTCTTCTTTTCATTTTATATTATTTTTGCAGAAATGCTTGTATTCTTCTTTAGTTTTTATTCTTCGGTAATTCTGATATCTTTCGGAGCCAGAACAGTATCTACTTCTTTAAAATAATCAATCAGCACATTTCTAAGCTTATAATTTAAGTCAAATGTTTGAACACCTTTTGCAAAGAAAGTCATGCTGTCGCCACCATTTGCTAAATAATCATTTGTAGCAACATAATAAATTTTGTTTAAATCAAAAGGTTTTCCCTGAATCATAATATTTTTAGCAGTATTCTCTTTTGTGATAGTAAATGTCATTCCAGACAAAGGCTGCGGTTTTTTCTCCTTTATAATATAAGCAGCAATATCTTGAATTTGTTCTCCCTTTAATGCAACCACAACAAGATTATTCTCGAAAGGCATGATTTCAAAAGCTGTTCTTGTCGTAACATTTCCTTTAGGAAGAATAGCACGAATACCGCCATGATTTAAAAGGCATAAGTCGATACTTTTATTTTCACGGGTTTTAAAAACAGTATTGCCTCTTTGTAAACAAACATCGGCCAGTAAGCTTCCAATACTTGTTTGCCATTTTCCAGTGCTTTTGTCAAGTGTTTCAGGGCAAAAAGCCAAAACATTATTTAAATCTTGATTAATATGATCGCGATAAGGTTTAATGAAGTTTTCAATTTCAGGAGTTTCAGCAGCCTTTTCAGTAACAGGAATCTGCTTTCCTTCAATCTTAGTTAAATTGTAGTTTTTCGGACTACAGGAAAATATAAAAAAAAGTGTTAAGAATATAACAAAAAGTTTTAAAAATCCGTTATACTTTTTTAGTTTTACCATTTTAAATGCAACTTAAATAATTAATTTTGTAATCTAGTAAAAGTACTATGTTTTTAAATTATACAAAGGAATTTTTTGTAAAAAAATCATTAAATATTAATTTAAATAAAGAAAAAAGCGAAGTATTTACTAAAAACATTCAATCTATTGGTTTATTGATAGATGAAAGCAATTTTGAACATTCAGAAGAATTGATAAAGGAGTTAACGCTTCACGGAATTGCTTTAGAAAACATAAAAGTTCTTGCATACAGAGAAAAATTCAAGGAAAAAGAGACCTATTCCCGACCAACTTTTGGTAAAAAACACATCAATTGGAGGGGAAAAATTACGGAAGATTTTTTGAATGAATTTATCAATTCAGAGTTTGATCTTTTGTTGAGTTATTATGATGTAGAAAACATTTTTTTGAAACTCATAACAAGCGAATCAAAAGCTAAATTTAAGGTTGGATTTTCTGCAGCAGATCAAAGTTTAAACCGTTGGATGATTAATACAGAATTAGTAAATTATAAACTGTTCGTTTCAGAATTGTTTAGGTATTTAAAAAATATAAAATAAATTATAATTAAAAATATGCAATCATTAATAGGAACTGGTGTTGCGCTTGTGACGCCATTTAAAAAAGATTTTTCAGTTGACATTGAAGCTTTACAACGAATTGTAAACTTTTCTATAGATGGCGGAGTAGAATATCTTGTTGTGATGGGAACAACTGCAGAAAATGCAACCCTTACGACAGAAGAGAAAGAATTGGTTATAAAGACAGTAATCGATGTAAATAAAGGAAGATTGCCTCTAGTTTTAGGAGTTGGAGGAAATAATACTATGCAGATTGTTGAAGAATTAAAAACAAGAGATTTTTCTGCTTTTGAAGCAATATTATCTGTTTCACCATATTATAATAAACCGACTCAAGAAGGAATTTATCAGCATTTTAAAGCAATTGCTGAAGCTTCTCCAGTTCCAGTAATTTTATATAATGTTCCAGGAAGAACAGCAAGTAATATGTTGCCTGCAACAGTAGTTCGCTTGGCTAATGATTTTAAAAATGTAGTTGCGATTAAAGAAGCTGCAGGAGATATGGCTCAAGCAATGCAGATTATTAAAAATGCTCCAAAGGATTTCTTGGTGATTTCTGGAGATGATATGCTTGCATTGCCAATCGTTTTGGCGGGTGGAGCAGGAGTAATTTCTGTAATTGGTCAAGGTTTTCCTAAAGAATTTTCAGAAATGATTCGTTTAGGACTGAATAAAAAAGCTGCTGATGCATTCAAAACACATTATTTTTTATCAGACAGTATTGATATGATTTTTGAGCAGGGAAATCCAGCGGGAATCAAACAAATCTTCCAAGCACTAGGAATTGCTGATAATACAGTTCGTCTTCCATTAGTTTCTGTAGATGATTCTCTGGCAACAAGACTGAATGAGTTTGTAAAAAACAGCATTAAATAATTGTTAAAGTATTAGTATTTTAAGATACTAAAAAATTATTTTGCAGTCGCTAAATTAATAACTAAATTTGCCACCGAAACTTCGGTGTGATTTTGTTTTGGCATAATTGTCCTAAGAAATCATAATAACAGTAAGAAAATGAAAAAAATAGTATCGCTATTAATTGTTGTTGCCCTTTTTTGTTCTTGTAGTGAGTATCAAAAAGCTTTGAAAAATGAAGATGTTGCAGCAAAATTTGACATGGCAACAAAAATGTATGATGCTGGTAAATATTCAAAGGCAATCCGCCTTTTTGAACAGCTTGCCAGTTCTTACCGAGGAAAACCTCAGGCGGAAAAACTATTTTACATGTTCTCACAATCGTATTATAAAACAAAACAATATTATTTAGCTGGTTATCAGTTTGAAGCATTTGTTTCGGGGTATCCACGAAGTGAAAAAGTACAGGAAGCTGCGTTTTTAGGCGCATATAGCTATTCAAAATTGGCTCCAGTTTATAGCTTAGATCAAACAGATACTGTAAAAGCCTTAGAGAAATTACAAGCTTTTATTGATAATTATCCAAATTCAGAATATGTTGTGCAGGCAAACGAAGCGGTGCAGAAGCTGAATGGAAAACTGGAGAAAAAAGCATACGAAAATGCTAAAGGTTATAATACAATTTCAGATTATAAATCAGCATTAGTAGCTTTTGATAATTTCATTGCTGATTTCCCTGGAACACCTTTTAAAGAAGATG
Source organism: Flavobacterium sp. SH_e (assembly GCF_025717045.1). GTDB lineage: Bacteria > Bacteroidota > Bacteroidia > Flavobacteriales > Flavobacteriaceae > Flavobacterium. The sequence goes on along the minus strand of NZ_JAOVZN010000005.1, from coordinate 675,711 downwards.
CATTGTTTTACAAATATGATTCAGCATACCAATTAGCAATAAACAGTATTCCTCAAAAAATGGAAGAACGTTTACATGTTGCGCAGGCAGCTTACGCTAATTTGATGAAGTTTAAAAGCGATACGAAATACAAAAAACAGGCAGACGAAATGAATGCCAGAGTTGAAACAGATTTACAAAAATTTACTAAATAAAATAAAGTCATGGATTTAAAAAAGACGAATGCTCCTGTAAACACAATAACTTACAATAAAACAGTTATTGAAGAGCCAACAGGAAATGTGTATGAGGCAATTACCATTATGGCTAAAAGAGCAAATCAAATTAATTCAGAGATTAAAAAAGAATTGACTGAAAAATTAGAAGAGTTTGCAACTTATAATGATAGTCTAGAAGAAGTTTTTGAAAATAAAGAACAAATTGAAGTTTCTAAATTTTACGAAAAATTACCAAAACCACACGCTTTAGCTGTTCAAGAATGGTTAGACGGTAAAACTTACCACAGAAGTTCAAACAAATAATAGTACAATGTCAGTTTTAAACGGGAAAAAGATTTTACTGGGTGTATCCGGTGGAATTGCAGCGTATAAAACAGCCACTTTAGTACGACTTTTTATAAAAGCAGGTGCACATGTCCAAGTGATCATGACACCTGCTTCTAAGGATTTTGTAACCCCACTTACATTATCTACTTTATCAAAAAATCCAGTACATTCAAGTTTCTTTAATCAGGATGATGAAGACGAAGTTTGGAACAACCATGTTGAATTAGGTCTTTGGGCCGATTTAATGCTGGTTGCGCCTGCTACTGCAAATACATTATCTAAAATGGCAACAGGAAACTGTGACAATCTTTTGGTTGCTGCTTATCTATCGGCAAAATGCCCAGTTTATTTTGCGCCTGCAATGGACTTAGATATGTACAAACATCCCTCAACTTTATCGAGCTTTACTGCATTAAAACAGTATGGAAATATTATGATTCCTGCTGAAAGTGGAGAATTGGCAAGTGGATTGTCTGGTGAAGGACGAATGGCTGAACCTGAAAATATTATAGCCTTTTTAGAAGCAGATTTAGAAAGTAAATTGCCTTTAAAAGGAAAAAAAATGCTGATTACTGCTGGTCCAACATACGAAGCAATAGATCCAGTACGTTTTATTGGGAATCATTCTTCTGGAAAAATGGGATTTGATATTGCTAATGAAGCGGCAAGTTTAGGTGCAGAAGTATTTTTAATTGCTGGCCCGACACATTATAAGGCAAAAAGCAGTTTGATAAAAGTTGTAGATGTAGTTTCTGCTCAAGAAATGTACGATGCTTGTCATCTATATTTTAATGAAGTTGATGTTACGATTGCAGCTGCGGCTGTTGCAGATTACAGGCCGAAATTTGTTGCAGATCAAAAGATTAAGAAAAATACAGAAGAATTTTCAATTGAACTTGAAAAGACAAAAGATATTTTGTCTTCGTTAGGAGCTATCAAAAAGAATCAGTTTTTGATAGGGTTTGCATTAGAAACTGAAAATGAAATTGAAAATGCTAAGTTGAAAATTCAGAAAAAAAACTTAGATTTGATTGTTTTAAATTCCTTACAAGATAAAGGTGCTGGTTTTAAAAAAGAAACCAATAAAGTAACGTTTATTGATAAAAATTTTGAAATTGAACCAATGGAATTAAAATCAAAAGAATCTGTTGCGGCTGATATTTTGAATAAAGTTATTCTGCATTTTTCAAAATCATAAATTGAGAATATACGCCGAAAACATAATTTGGAAACAACTTATGTTTGTAAAATTAAATATATAGACGATTATGAATAAAATAGTTACACTATTAGTATTTTTAAGCTTTGGTTTTGTGCAGGCTCAACAGCTAAACTGTACAGTAACTATCAATACAGAACGTCTAACAAACCCAAATAATCAGGTTTTTAAAACGCTTCAGACTTCTTTGTCTGAATTTGTAAATAAAACCGATTGGACTGGTGCAACTCTTAAACAGAATGAAAGGATCAACTGTTCGATGTATATTACTTTGTCATCAAACAGTTCAGATCAATTTACAGGAACAATTCAGGTTCAATCTTCAAGATTGATCTTTAATTCTACTTATTCTTCTCCAGTTTTAAATTACAACGATAAAGATTTCAATTTTAGATATACAGAGTACGAACCGCTTTTGTTTAATCCGACTACTTATGAGTCAAATTTGGTTTCCGTTGTATCCTTTTATTGCTATTTAATTTTAGGAATGGATGCTGATACTTTCCAGATGGGAGCAGGAAATCAGTATCTTCAAACTGCACAAAATATTGCCAATGTAGCGCAACAAGGCGGATTTAAAGGCTGGAGTCAGGCAGACGGAATTCAGAATCGTTATTACTTAATTAACGATATGATTGCGCCAACATACAGTGATTTACGCCAGGTAATGTTTGCTTATCATAATGGTTTAGACGGAATGACCGTTGATTTAAAAGCTTCTAAAGAAAAAATAAAATCTTCATTAATGCTTATTGGTAAATTGAATTCGGTTAAGCCAAATGCTTTTATAACCCGAGTTTTCTTTGATGCAAAATCAGATGAAATTGTTTCTATTTTTTCTGGCGGGCCAAGTATTACAATTACCGATTTAACAGATGTTTTAAATAAAGTGTCTCCGTTAAATTCTAGCAAATGGTCACAGATTAAATATTAAAATCTGTTTTCAAATTTATAATCTTCCTTAATCTTTATTTTTATAAAATTGCCCTATGATTACATCACTGTCAATTAAAAATTATGCTCTTATTGAAAAGCTATCTATAGATTTTTCTAAAGGTTTTTCTATAATTACAGGGGAGACAGGAGCAGGGAAATCTATTATTTTGGGAGCGATCGGTCTTGTTTTAGGAAAGAGAGCTGATTTGACCTCGTTAAAAAATAAAGAAGAAAAATGTGTTATTGAAGCACAATTTGAAATTGGAAAATACAATTTAAAAGAGTTTTTTGAAGCTAATGATTTAGATTATGAAGATGAAACAATCATTAGAAGAGAAATTTTGCCTTCAGGTAAATCTCGTGCTTTTATAAATGACAGTCCTGTAAATCTTCAAGAATTGCAAGATTTGAGTTTGTATTTGATTGATATTCATTCGCAACAGCAAACTCAGGAATTATCGGAAGAAAATGTTCAGTTTAAAATTATTGATGCCATTGCAAATAATGGAGAAATAATTGCTGAATATCAAAAACTGCTTAAATCTTATAAGTCAGATAAATCGAAATTGAATGCTTTGCTTAAAAAACAAAGCGATGCTGGAAAAGAGCAAGAATACCATACATTTTTATTGAATGAATTGGTTGCCGCTCAATTAAAATCTGGAGAACAAGAAGAATTAGAAGCTGACTACGAAAAGCTAAATAATGTTGAGATAATTAAAGAATCTCTAGATAAATCTTTAGCAATTGCAAATGAAGAGCAATTTGGTGTTTTTCATAATTTAAATGAAATTAAAAATGCATTGCAAAAAGTAGCTCCTTTTTCTGTAGAATATCAAAATTTATTTGAAAGAATAACAAGTTTAACTATTGAATTTGATGATATTTCGAAGGAATTAGTAAACTGTTCAGAAAAATTATTGAATGATCCAGTGCAATTGGAGTTAGTAAGTCAAAAATTGCAATTGATTTATAATTTGCAGAAAAAACATCAGGTAAGTTCTGTAGACGATTTGCTTCAGATTCAGTCTGATTTAGGAAATTCTTTATTAGAGCTTGATAATATGGATGAAGAAATAGCTTCCTTGTCTAAATTTATCGAAGAAAAAGCTTCTGAACTAGATGATTATGCATCTAAAATACATGAAAATAGAGTAAATGCAATTCCGAAATTATCAGAACAGTTAATTTCAATTTTAGAAACATTAGGAATGCCGAATGCTCGTTTCAATATTGAGTTGCTTCCTTCGGAAACGTATTTTCAAAACGGAAAAGATGAATTACAATTCTTGTTTTCTGCCAATAAAGGAACCGATTTTGGTTTATTAAAAAAAGTAGCTTCTGGCGGAGAAATGTCTCGTATAATGTTAGCTGTCAAAGCAATTTTGGCTAAATATTCCAAATTACCAACATTGATTTTTGATGAAATTGATACTGGAGTTTCTGGAGAAATTGCAATTAGAATGGGTGAGATTATGAAAGAAATGAGCTCAACAATGCAGATATTTGCTATCACGCATTTACCGCAGATCGCCGCAAAAGGAGATTCTCACTTCAAAGTTTCTAAATCTACTATTGGAGACGATACACAGTCAGAGTTAAGGCTTTTATCACAAGAAGATCGAATTATCGAAATTGCTCAAATGTTATCTGGAGCAAATATTTCAGATTCGGCTTTAAATCATGCAAAACAATTACTGAATTAAAATACCACAATGGAAAGTCTAAGTTTTTACGAAAATCAGTTTATAAAAGCAGATTCGTTAATTTCTGAGGGAAACTCAGCAGATGCCAAAGAATTGCTGGAAGAAATACTATCTCAGTATCCTGATTTTGGAAAAGCACACAATCATTTAGGATGGATTTATTACAATAAGTTAAGCGATTTCGAAAAAGGAATTTACCACTATAAATTGGCCATGAAATTTGATCCTAAATATCCTGCGCCATATCTAAATTATACTTATTTGCTAATTGATATTGGAAGATATGAAGAAGCAAAAAAGCATATTGATTTTACTAAAGCAAATTTAGAAAACGCTGATAACTCTTCTTATAACAGTGAATTAGGTAGAATGGCGGAGTACGAAAACCAATATACTGACGCTTATAACTTTTATAAAGAAGCCAAGAAAAATGCATTAAACCCAAATTTTATTGACAATATGAGCGCTAATATGAAAAGGGTTAAGGATAAAATGTCTATTTTTGAAAAATTAAAACTGAAATTGAAATAATACAAAAAAAAATAATTGCAAGATGATTATAGAACCTAGAATGAGAGGATTTATTTGTTTGACTGCCCACCCAACGGGAGCTGAGCAAAATGTAAAAAATCAAATCGAATACGTAAAATCTAAAGGAGAAATCGCTGGTGCTAAAAAAGTTTTAGTAATTGGTGCTTCTACAGGTTTCGGATTGGCTTCAAGAATTACTAGTGCTTTTGGTTCTGGTGCATCAACAATTGGAGTGTTTTTTGAAAAACCACCAGTTGAAGGAAAAACAGCTTCTCCGGGATGGTATAATTCTGCAGCATTCGAAAAAGAAGCTAGTAAAGCAGGTTTATATGCAAAAAGTATTAACGGTGATGCTTTCTCAAACGAAATCAAAAGAGAAACGCTAGACTTAATCAAAGCTGATTTAGGACAAGTTGATCTTGTAATTTATAGTTTAGCTTCGCCAGTACGCACAAACCCAAATACAGGTGTTACGCACCGTTCAGTTTTAAAACCTATTGGACAAACATTTACAAATAAAACTGTTGATTTTCATACCGGAAAAGTTTCAGATGTCTCTATTGCTCCTGCAAATGAGGAAGATATTGAAAACACTGTAGCAGTTATGGGAGGTGAAGACTGGGCAATGTGGATTGATGCTTTGAAAGCTGAAAATTTATTAGCTGAAGGAGCTGTAACAGTTGCTTATTCTTATATAGGACCATCATTAACTGAAGCAGTTTACAGAAAAGGAACAATCGGTCGTGCAAAAGATCACTTAGAGGCTACTGCATTTACTATCGAAGATTCTTTAAAATCTATTGGTGGAAAAGCTTATGTTTCTGTAAATAAAGCTTTAGTTACTCAAGCAAGTTCTGCAATTCCAGTAATTCCATTATATATTTCTCTTTTATACAAAATCATGAAAGAAGAAGGAATTCATGAAGGATGTATCGAGCAAATTCAGCGCTTATTCCAAGACAGGTTATACAATGGTTCTGAAGTTCCTGTTGATGAAAAAGGAAGAATCAGAATTGATGATTGGGAAATGCGTGAGGACGTTCAAGAAAAAGTAGCTAAATTGTGGTTAGAAGCAACTACAGAAACATTGCCAGAAATTGGTGATTTAGCTGGTTATAGAAGTGATTTCTTGAATCTATTCGGATTTGAAGTGCCTGGTGTTGATTATAATGCAGACACAAACGAAGTTGTAGAGATTGAAAGTATCAAATAACAATATTTTACTAAGTAAAACGAAAAACCATCAGCCAAAAGTTGATGGTTTTTTTGTTAATATACCATATCTTTGTTAAAATTTTACAACATTAAAAATATACCCCTTAATAACGCGCATTCTGCTATGATTTTTTCTTTAATTATACCCGTGTATAATCGTCCTGATGAAGTTGATGAGCTTTTGGAAAGTCTCTCAAAATCTGATTATAATGAAGCTTTTGAAATTGTTCTTGTCGAAGATGGATCTTCAATTCCATGTCGAGACGTGGTGATGAATTATCAAGGAAAATTAAATATATCATATTATTTTAAAGAAAATTCAGGACCGGGAGATTCCAGAAATTTTGGGATGGAGAGGGCGAGAGGCGATTATTTTATCATTTTTGATTCAGATTGTATTATTCCGTCGCAATATTTGACAGAAGTTCGAAAAGAATTAGATAGCAATTATGTAGATTGTTTTGGAGGGCCAGATAAAGCTTTAGATAGTTTTTCTGATATTCAGAAAGCCATCAATTTTGCTATGACTTCCTTTTTGACAACTGGTGGAATTAGAGGTGGTTCTGAGAAAATAAACAAATTTCAGCCGCGTAGTTTCAATATGGGAATTTCTAAAAAAGCCTTTGAAGCATCAAAAGGTTTTGGAAACATCCACCCAGGAGAAGATCCTGATTTGTCGATTCGTTTATGGAATTTAGGTTTCGAAACAAAGCTGTTTAAAGAAGCTTATGTGTACCATAAAAGAAGAATTGATTGGGAAAAATTTTCTATTCAGGTTAATAAATTTGGAATTGCAAGACCTATTTTAAATAGCTGGTATCCAGAACATAATAAATTAACTTTTTTCTTTCCTACCTTGTTTATTCTGGGATTATTATTAGCTTTTTTATTGTTAATTTTCAATATTGATATTTTATTACAATTATATTTCGTATATTTCGTTATAATTTTTCTTACAGCTAGTGTTCAGAATAAAAGTATTAAGATTGGATATCTATCTGTAATTGCAGTGTGGAAACAATTTTTTGGTTACGGAACAGGATTTCTTAAATCATATATTAAAGTGATTTTGTTAAAGAAAAAACCACAGGAAGCTTTTCCGCGTATGTTTTTTAAATTATAAGAATGACAAAAGTTATTGGTCTTACAGGAGGAATTGGCAGTGGTAAAACAACTATTGCGAACTATTTTGAAGAAATGGGCGTTCCTGTTTATATCGCTGATGATGGTGCCAAAAGAGTAATGCAATCAAAAAATATTCTCGCAGAAGTAAAATCTGCTTTTGGTGGCAGTATTTTTGATGGAGAAGTTTTAGATAGAGCAAAATTAGCTCAGATCGTTTTTAATGATAAAGAGCAATTAGGAAAATTAAATGCAATTGTGCATCCAGCGGTAAAAAGTGATTTTGAGGCTTGGATGAAAAAGTATGAAAATCATGATTATGTTATGTACGAAGCAGCCATTTTATTTGAAAGCGGACGTTATAAAGATTGTGATGTAATTATAACCGTTACGGCCCCAGAAGAAGTAAGGATAGAACGTGTTATAAAGAGAGATAAAACTACTAGGGAACAAGTTTTAAGTAGAATGAAAATGCAGTGGAATGACGAAAAACGAATTTCTGAGAGCAATTTCGTGATTAATAACAATAATCTTAAAAATGCTAAAGAAGAAGTTGTTAAAATTCTTAAAATTTTAAATATAAAACAAAAACAGTCTTAAATGTTAATATTTGGTTAATGTATTATTTAGTATATTGTTAAAATATTAATTTTGTTTCGATGAATAAATTATTTTTTAGAATACTTGTTTTACTGATGAGTCTGTCCTTGATAGGGATAATTCTGGTACAAGTGTTTTGGTTCAATTCTTCGTTCAAAAATAATGAAGAGCAATTTAAATACCACGTTACTCAAGTAATTGGAAATGTTGCAGATAAGCTTGAGCAACAAGAAGAGTACAGTTTCTATGACAAATACAACCGTATAAAAGACAGTACGGGGAAAATTCCAAAAAAAGAAGATTTACTGGAAGTGCTTTATGTGCAAAGAAACCCAAAAACAAATAAAACAATTGTTTATTCAAGCACGTTAACATCTGAAGATTATGACATCAATGGGTCGCTTTTTAATAAAAAGTTCAGTAGTGAGCGTTTTAAAAATTTTAGTTCAAAAAGGGTAACTGAGGTTTATAACAACAACAACGGTATCGATAATAATAATTTAGGACAAAGTATTATTCCTGATCTAAAAATTGAAAAATCAGGAAGTTTAGATATTCTAAATAAAGTTCAACAGCAGATTCAATATAAAGATATTGCGGCTTTAACTCCAATCGAAGGGAGGATTACAAAAGACAAGCTTTATAAATTATTGAAGAAAGAACTGGAAGAATATGAGGTTAAAACGAAGTTCGAATTTGGGATATATAGTAGTGGAATTCCAACCAAGATTAAATCTGATGGATTTCATTCTTTAGATAAAGAAGCAACTTACAGTATTCCTATTTATACGGATAATGAAGGGAATAGTAGGTATGAATTATCGGTCACTTTCCCGCATAAAAAGAAATTTTTATTATCTGAATTGTTAAGTATAACTATTTTATCTATAGTTTTTACATTAATTATTATAGTTGCATACACAAGTGCGTTAAATCAATTATTGCGTCAGAAGCATATTTCTGAAATCAAAACCGATTTTATTAATAATATGACGCATGAGTTTAAAACTCCAATTGCAACCATAAATTTAGCATTAGATGCTATAAGAAGTCCAAAAGTTATTGAAGATAAAGAAAAGGTTTATCGTTATCTTCAAATGATTAGGGACGAAAATAAAAGAATGCACGCTCAGGTTGAAAATGTACTGCGTATTTCTAAACTAGAAAAGAGAGAGCTTGATATTACAAAAGAACCAACCGTGGTTACAGATGTAATTGATGATGCGATAGAGCACGTAAACTTAATTCTAGAAGACAGAAAAGGTACTGTAGTAAAGCATTATAATGCGGCAAGAACAACCTCTTTGATAAATGAAGTTCACTTTACAAACGTGTTGGTTAATATTTTGGAAAATGCCATTAAATATTCACCCGATGAACCAGAAATCGAAATCTTTACTGAGAACATTAAAGATATGATTTTGATAAAAGTGAGAGATCATGGGTTAGGAATGAGTAAGATAGCTCAAAAACGAGTGTTTGAGAAGTTTTACAGAGAACATACTGGAGATCTTCATAATGTGAAAGGACATGGTTTAGGACTTGCTTACGTAAAGAGAATAGTAGAAGATCACAATGGTCAAGTATATGTAGAAAGCGAAAAAGGAAAGGGTAGCACCTTTATAATAAAAATACCATTAATAAATTAAAATATGGAAAATACTAACAAAAGAATACTTTTAGTAGAAGATGACCTAAATTTTGGGGCGGTTCTTAAAGATTATCTAATGTTAAATGACTTTGAAGTTACTTTAGCTAAAAACGGTATGGAAGGTTTCGAAAAATTCAAGAAAGATGTATATGATTTATGTATTCTTGATGTCATGATGCCTTATAAAGATGGTTACACTTTAGCCAAAGAAATTAGAGAAAAGAACAGTGAAGTGCCAATTATCTTTTTAACAGCAAAATCTATGAAAGAAGATGTGTTAAAAGGTTATAAAGCTGGTGCAGATGACTATTTAAATAAACCTTTTGATTCAGAAGTTCTTTTAATGAAAATTAAAGCAATCATTCAAAGAAAATCTGCTGATACAAAAGCTGAGCAAGTTCAGTTTGAGTTTAACATTGGTAAATTCCATTTAAATTCAAAACTTAGATTCTTGACTTACCAAGATGAAGAGCCAATTAAATTATCTCCAAAAGAAAATGAATTGCTTAAAATGTTAATTCTTCACGAAAATGATTTAATGCCGAGAGAATTAGCTTTAACTAAAATCTGGAGAGATGATAACTACTTTACTTCAAGAAGTATGGATGTTTACATCGCGAAACTGAGAAAATATTTAAAAGCAGATGAAGATGTTGAAATCTTAAATATTCACGGTGAAGGATTCAGATTAGTTGTAAAAAGCAAAGTTACTGAATAATTGAAATTCACTTAAATAATATAAAAAGCTCTGAGAAATCAGGGCTTTTTTTGTTCATTAATCCAAAATTTTTGATTTATTTTTTTTGATATAAGTTTTCTTGTAATTGTTTGATTTTTAAATTAGTAGCTATGGTTTTGTAAGTTCTGCTAATATTTCTAAAATTTATTTTGATGAATTTTCTTTAAAATAAATTTGGAAAATCAAAAAACAATTCTGAATATTTGCAGACGAAAAAAATAATAACCTTTTAAAACGAAGAAATAGTGTTTGTACTTACATCAACATCTCAGAGCTTTACACCAAATGGTTTTGGTGAAGTAATTCTTCGTGGCTTATTTCAATCTTAGAAATACATTTTTAGATATATAAAAAAGCCCGAAGACTATAAGTTTCGGGCTTTTTTTTATTCTAGACACTTCAAAATTTTCCCGAAAAAAGATTAAAAATTTATCCGAACGGATAAAAAATTCAGCGCACTAATGTTTCATTTTGAATTTTATGAAACTTAGAACTCATTAGTACGCCCAAAATAAAATAATTAAAAAATTTATGGGAAATAAATTATCTGGAAAAGACCTGATTAAATTGGGTTTTCCAAAAAACAATTCAATAAACATCGCCTTAGGGCAAATAAACAGATATAGAAAAAGAGAAAAAAAGGAATCTATTCTAACAGAAGCAAAAGACGTACTGTTAAATCCTGAAAAATATGAAGGAAACGGAACATGGGGAAAAGTTGCTGAAGGTTTAATCAAACCTGTTCAAGTAAGAATGCATCAGTTAAAAACAACCAGAGCGCCTTTTGCGATTTTTGGCGAAAATGAAATTGATCAGCAAGCAAAATTTCAGTTATATGATTCATTGAAACTTCCAATTTCGGTTGCAGGAGCTTTAATGCCAGATGCGCATTCAGGCTACGGATTGCCAATTGGCGGAGTGTTGGCGACTGATAATGCGGTTATTCCGTACGGTGTTGGGGTTGATATCGGATGTAGAATGAGTCTTTCGATTTTTGATTTGCCAGCTTCTCATTTCAAAGGAAGAGAACATCAATTAGAAGCAATTTTAAGAGATAATACCAAGTTCGGAATGAACGAAGTGCAATCTTCAAGAGTCGATCATGAAGTTTTTCATAAAAGTGAATTTCAGGATATTCCGTTGTTAAAAAATCTTTTACCAAAAGCTTACAAACAACTAGGAAGCTCAGGTGGAGGAAATCATTTTGTAGAATTTGGAATTGCAAAAATTGATAATCCGGAGAATGAATGGAAATTGGAAAAAGGAGAATATTTTGCTGTTTTATCACACAGCGGCTCCCGCGGATTGGGAGCTAATATTGCAAAACATTACACTTATCTAGCGACTAAACAATGTCCGTTGCCGAAAAATGTTCAGCATTTAGCTTGGCTGGATTTGAACACACATGATGGTCAGGAATATTGGCTGGCTATGAATTTGGCTGGAGAATATGCAAAAGCTTGTCATGATGATATTCACAGAAGAATTGCCAAAGCAATCGGGAAAAGAGTAGTGGTAACGATAGAAAATCATCACAATTTTGCTTGGAAAGAAATGGTAAACGCTCAGGAATGTATTGTGCATAGAAAAGGAGCGACACCTGCAGGTGAAGGTCAGTTGGGAATTATTCCCGGTTCGATGACAGCGCCAGGATTTATTGTGAAAGGAAAAGGAAATGCTGAAAGTTTGAATTCGGCGTCGCATGGCGCGGGACGTTTGTTTTCTAGAGCTAAATGTAAGAGCAGTTTTACGCAAAGTCAGATTAACAAAGAATTGAAGAAACACGATGTGACTTTGATAGGCGGGAATATTGACGAAGCTCCAATGGCTTATAAAGACATTGAAAAAGTAATGGCAAACCAAACAGATTTAGTCGAAGTTTTAGGAACATTCACGCCTAAAATTGTTAGAATGGATCGCTAAAAATTAAAATTATGGAAAGATTTCAAGACGAAAACAAATGGTTGAGAAGCTTTTATAATGAGATTTTGGTTAAATGTCCAAAATGCGAATCGAAAGCAGCTGTTAAAGAAGAATTAAAGGAAAAATGTGAATGCGGAAAATGTCACAGTATGGTTTTTGAATGCAAAAATTGCTTTTATAAAATAAAACAGGCTGTGTATCAATACGTCGCTTTTGGCAAAGAGTATTGTAATAATTGCTACGAAAAATTTGAATACCAGTCACAACCATTAAAAGAGAAACCTTTAACGTACAAAACGAAATGTCCTCATTGTAATTTTCAAGAGGAATGGAAAACGAAAACATATAGAGTTAGAGAAGAATCAAAACTTGACAATGGTTTAGCGAGAGAAATGTGGTATGATTTACCGCTTTGGTTTCAAAAGGAAGTTAACGGAAATCTTTTCTGGGCTTACAATCTCAATCATATTGATTATTTGGAAAGATATATTAAAGCAGATTTGCGAGAAAGAAACAATGAAGGAAGTGGTAATGGAACTATGGTTTCTAGACTTCCGCAGTTTGTAAAAGCAGCAAAAAATAGAGAAAAGCTGCTTAAAATTTTAAAGAAATGGAAAGAATAATTCAGATAACAGCGGGTCGCGGACCTGCAGAATGCACTTGGGTGGTTGCCCAAGTGCTTAAAAAAGTTTTGGAAGAAGCGCAAGAACAGCAATTGGAAACGATTTTACTGCAAAGAGAAGCTGGAATTGAAAACGGAACTGTAGAAACAGCTTCGATTGCTATAAGAGGAAAAAATGCAGATCGATTTGTGAATTCTTGGATTGGTACTATTCAATGGATTGGTCAAAGTCAGTTTAGGAAAATGCACAAGCGTAAAAACTGGTTTATTGGAATCTTTGAAATTGAACAACAGAAAGATAGCTTGTTTTCTGAAAACGATATTCAATATCAGGCAATGCGAAGCTCGGGAGCAGGAGGACAGCACGTAAATAAAGTGAGTTCTGCTATTCGAGCAACTCATATTCCAACAGGAATTGCAGTAGTTTCAATGGACAGCCGTTCGCAACATCAAAACAAAAAACTGGCAACAGAAAGATTAATTAAAAAACTAGAAGACGAGAAATTGCTTCAGCTTAAAAATCATATAGGAAAACAATGGGAGAATCAGCTTAATATACAACGAGGAAATCCTGTGAGAGTTTTTACTGGAAGTGATTTTAAAAAGAATAAAGTAGAGAAAAGTTACAAAGGAACCCGTCAGAAACTAAAAAACGATTTACGAAATGAGCATAATTAAAAAGTTGGTCGCAAAAAACAATGCTTATATGCGAATTATATGTGACCAAAAAAACAATAAATATCGACACATAAAATGAAAACAATTGATAAATACCTTTTTCAAGCTTTGGACAATTACCCTTATTCACTTGAAGAAACTATAGAATCTTTGGATTATGCTTTTTCTTATGATAATAAAAATACAATGGTTTTGTGTTTATACGGAAGAATTCAGGCAGAACAATTAATGAATTATGAAGAAGCGAAATCTTATTTTCAGGAAGCTTTAGCGATTAATATTCATGCTCTTGAAGTTTATCCGTATTATTTGCAGACTTTAATTGTGAATGAAGATTTCGAAGAAGCTCAAAAATTGATTGAGTTTGCTTTGACTATTAAAGGAATAAATAAATCTATGATTTTTGTAAAGAAAGCCGTTTTGTTAGAAGTGCAGCATAAATTTAAAGAAGCTTTGAAAGAAATTAAGCAAGCAAAATTATATTCTATTCAACACGATTATGATTCTGGGATTAGTGAAGTAGAAAAACGAATCAAGGATAAAGTAGATTTGTTGGAAAAAAAGAAATCTAAAGAAAAGAAGAAAAAATCTAAAAAGAAATCGAAATGATTTTAAACAAAAAAACGATGCAAAATTGCATCGTTTTTTTTTAAAATACACAAAGTTTGTCATTTCGACGAAGGAGAAATCTTCGCAAGTAACTCCATAAAGATGACTCTCGATGCGGAGCTACTGGAGGAGATTTCTCCTTCGTCGAAATGACAAGATTGTGGAAATAGCAGAGAAATTTTATTTCCAGTGTAATTCTAATGCAAAACAATTTTTATCACCTTTTGTAATGCTGAATGTTGTTGCTGAATGATCTTCATTTTCATTTTCGTGAATAACAACCTGATCGTTTAGAGAAAGTTCTTTTAGAAAATTCATTTCGAAGCTTTTAACTTCTTGTTTAAGAATTCTTTTTGCATCAACATGATCTAGACACCATTCCAGATATTTTACATTATTTGCATGATTTACAATATCTAAATCAGATAAATAAACCGTTTTTTTGAAAACTGATTCTTTATCAGGATTAATGTTAATTCTAGAGAAACCTTCAACAGTTGCTCTATTATCTGGGTAAAGTTCAAAATGTTCATAAGGCAAAGCCAAAGCTTCTGGGCGGCGTGCTTTGGTATTAAAAACAGCCCAATAAGTTTCGCTTCCAACAATCTTTTTTCCGTTTACATACATCTCAAGCGCACGAACCGAACGTGAATTTTCAAGACTATTAATCCAAGTTTTTACTGTTACAACATCTTGCCATTTTGGTAAAGCAGTTATTTCTACACGCATTCTGCTTAAAACCCAAGCTTGATCAAATTCCTGCATATCTGTAAAACTGATTCCGCCAACTTCAGAGTGTGCAGCAGCGGTAAGCTGTAAAAGATTGCACAAATCGGTATATTTTAAGTAGCCGTTTGGCGTACATTGTGTAAAATTAATTTCCCAGTCTTTACTTAAAACTGATGTGAAATTTGGTGATATAGGCATTGCTAATTTTAGATTTTAGATTGTTGATTTTAGATTTTTCCTGCGGAAAATAGAATAAAGATGAAAGAGAAAAGACTCTGTTTACTTTAGAAGATTTTCTATGTAATTTATGATTTCTTTTCTATCTGTTGCGTAATCAAACCATTTTGTATTTTCGTTTCTTTTGAACCACGTTAATTGTCTTTTAGAGAATCTTCTTGTGTTCTTTTTTATTTCTTCAACTGCGAATGGCAAAGAGAATTCTCCGTTAAAATAACTAAATAATTCTCTATAGCCGACTGTTTGTAAGGCATTTAACTCTTTGTTAGGATAAAGTGATTTGGCTTCTTCCAACAATCCCATATCCATCATAATATCGACACGCTGGTTGATTCTGCTATAAATGATTTCTCTGTCGGCGTCTAAGCCAATTAAAATAGGAGTGAAGTTTCTGTTGTTTTTCTTCAAATTTAGAAATGAAGAATATGGTTTTTGTGATCCAATGCAAACTTCTACAAAACGCATCATTCGTTGTGGATTTTGTAATGTTTGTGGATTTTCAATTGCTATTTTTTGATAATAATCTGGATCTAAATTTTGTAATTGCTCTTGAAGATATTCGATTCCCAACTTTTCATAGTTTGAATTTACTTCAGATCGAACTTCCGGATTTATTTCTGGAAATTCATCAAAACCTTTTAAAATGGCATCGACGTACAAACCTGATCCTCCAATTAAAATTGCAAAGTCATTATTTTGATATAATTCTTCTAGTCTTGAAATTGCGTCTTTTTCGTAATCGCCAACGGTATAATTTTCGAAAATAGATTTGTTTTGAATAAAATGATGTTTCGCTGCATTTAATTCTTCTTGATTTGGAACGGCGGTTCCAATCGTCATTTCTTTAAAAAACTGACGGCTGTCGCAAGAAATAATTTCGCATTTAAAGTGTTGTGCCAAAGCAATGCTTAAGGCAGTTTTCCCGATAGCTGTTGGTCCGACAATGGTTATAAGGTACTTCATATTTTTTAGCCCAGATGGAAATGTAAACTCCGGACTTATATTTGTTTGTTTTTTTTGGAATAAAAGAGCGACCAGCGGAAGCTCCTTTTGTGACTTAAAAAAACAACAAAGATAAGGAGGAGTTGCAATGTACAGCTGGATTAGCTTCTTATTTTAATTATTTGGCAATTCTGTCCCGCATTGATAACAATATTTAGCATTGTCAAAATGGACTTGAGACTGGCATTTTCTGCATGTTTTTTTACTATTTACAGCATTGTTTTTCAGACTGCTTTTTGCAAATTCGGCTGTGACAATTCCTGTTGGAACTGCAATTATTCCGTAACCTAAAATCATTACAAATGCTGCAATAAATTGACCTAAAGGAGTTTGCGGAGAAATATCTCCATAACCAACTGTTGTCAAAGTAACAATTGTCCAATAAATACCCATCGGGATACTTGTAAATCCTGATTCTTTTCCTTCAACCAAGTACATTATTGATCCAATAATTATGGTGCTGATTAAAACGAAATAAATAAAAACTAGGATTTTTTCTTTACTTGCATCAATGGCTTCTTTTAATTGTAAAGATTGATGATTGATTTGCGGAATATGTAAAATTTTGAACAATCGAAGAAAACGTAATGCTCTTACAATAGATAAAATACTTGCCCCAGGAAAAAATATCGATAAATACATTGGTAATACAGCCAGTAAATCGATGATTCCGTAAAAGCTGAAAATGTATTTTATTGGTTTTTGAATGGATATAATTCTCAGAATATATTCAATCGTGAAAAATATCGTAATTATCCATTCGCAAATTAATAATTGTTCGTGATATTTATAACTAATTCCTTGAACAGTATCGAGCATTATTAAAAGAACACTAAGCAAAATCAAGCCCAAAAGAATTAAATCGAACATTCGCCCTAAGATGGTATCTGTGCCATAAAGGATAATTTTGACTTTTTCTCTGAAATGCTCGTATTTTGTTTTTTTGTTTTTCATATCTTATAAGATGATGAAAGGTTACATTTTAAAAATTAAGAATCTTTAATGATTTGCTTTTTCGGATGTAGTTTTGAATAATATTCTTTACATCTCTGTTGTGCTGCATTGGTATCAGAATGTTTTTGAGAATATCAATATTTGTGATTTGATAATTTAAATCGTAATAAACATAACCTTTATAAGTTCCGTTTTCGATTAAAATTGCACTTCTTTCATTTATATTTCGGCCTCTGTCGATTAAGATCATACTTTTATTTTCGAAACTGTTTTCCGAGATAAACTGCTGAACTCTTAAATTGTAAACTTCTGGTGTAACTTCTCCAATGCAAGCGCCATCACATTCTTTGATTTTATATTGAAAACACTCTTTTTTTGTTTGATATAAACCGGTTAGCTTTTGGCACAAATGATATTTTGTTGTAAATCTAAAAAGCGCATTTTTGCCTTCTTGTAAAGAAGCAAAAGATGTAATTTCTTTTTTACGTCCGTCTGCTTTTTCAAGTTTTAAATTGATATATCCGTTTGAATCTTTTTCAGCATATAATGCGAAAGGGAAAACGGTTTTTTTTTGCGAACGATTGTATCTAGGACGATTGATTTTTACTTCTTGGCTTTCTTTTAAAAGCGCAATTAGTTCGCTTCCAGTTTCGTCGTAAGTTATGGTAAAGACTTCTGCCTGAATTCTTTTGCTTTTGGTTGTAATTCCAGTAAAATGCTGATTAACTCTTTTTTTGATATTTTGACTTTTGCCAATATAAATCAAAGTCCCTGCTTCATTGTAAATATAATAAACACCAGTTTTGGTTGGCATTTGGCTTAAAATGTCCAAGAATTTTGGTGAAATTCCTTTTTCGACTTCGAGTTTTATAAAATCTTTTACGATTGTTTTCTCTGTGTCTTTTTCCAAAAGCATTTTAAACAGCTTTGTCGTAGCCATCGCGTCTCCGCTCGCACGATGCCTGTCTGCCATTGGAATTCCGAGTGCGCGCACTAGTTTTCCTAAACTGTATGAAGGTTGTTCTGGAATTAGTTTTTTTGCTAATTCTACTGTACAAAGTGTTTTGGCTTCGAAATCATAACCTAAACGTCGAAATTCTGTTCTAAGGATTCTGTAATCAAAAGAAGCGTTGTGAGCCACAATTACGCAGTCTGAAGTAATTTCGATGATGCGTTTGGCGATTTCGTAAAACTTTGGAGCAGAACGCAACATAGCATTGTTAATTCCGGTCAGTTTTACTACGAAAGGCTGAATCGGAATTTCAGGATTGACAAGGCTGATGAATTGATCAACTACTTCATGCCCATCAAATTTATAGATAGCGATTTCGGTAATTCCCTCTTCATTAAATTGTCCCCCAGTGGTTTCTATGTCAAGTATTGCGTACAAATTCAGTATTCAGTCTCAGTTTTTAGTATTCAGTTTTTTGTAGAGGCACACTGTAGTGCGTCTCAAGATTGAGAATTTTAGCGCCCTCCAAAAATGCTGCTTCCAATGCGAACCATTGTGCTTCCGCATTCGATTGCTAATTGATAATCTCCAGACATTCCCATTGAAATAATGGTCAAATCGTTAATTTCATGAGATTTTTTAATTGAATCAAAAATCGATTTTAAATGGGTAAATTCTTTTTTAATCTGGTTTTGATTTTCTGTGAAAGTTGCCATTCCCATTAAACCCAAGATACGAATATTTTTCAACTCTTTAAACTCTACAGAAGTTAAAAGTTTATTTAGTTCATTTTCGTCCAAACCAAATTTAGATTCTTCTTCTGCAATGTATATTTGAAGAAGACAATCTATAATTCTATTGTTTTTTAAAGCTTGTTTATTTATTTCTTGTAATAATTTCAAACTGTCAACACCATGAATCAAAGTGACATACGGTGCCATAAATTTGACTTTATTTGACTGAACATGACCAATCATATGCCATTGGATATCTTTAGGCATTTCTTCCCATTTTTCAGTCATTTCCTGAATTTTGTTTTCTCCAAAAATGCGCTGGCCTGCTTCGTAAGCCTGCATCAAATCTGAGACAGGCTTTGTTTTTGAAACGGCAACAAGAGTTACATGTTCAGGTAAACTTGCTTTAATTGTATTTAAGTTTGACGCTATTGACATTTTTCTATTTTTTCTTCGATTCTCATTATATCTAACTTTTCGTCAATTATAATTTTTTCGCCCTTATACTTTTTAAATTCATTAAATATTTCAAGTATTTGTTTGTCTGAAAATGTTTGAAATGAATTTATAGTATAACTGTTTTTTCCATTTTTTAATTTTAAGTAAAATGTGGTACTACATAGACCACCTCGAGTTCCCTTGCATTTTGCTTCAATTTTTGTTTCTTTTAATGAAATTGACTTTTTCCATTTAGTATTAAAATCTTCACCTTCTAATATTATTTTGTTTTCATCAATGGTAACTAAATTGATAATACTTTTAAATGAATTTAAAGCTAATATAATGCATAATATTAAAAGAGCTAATTCAAGAAAATATGCGTAATATTTTAGGTTTTTGTCTTCAAAAAATCGAGAAATTACAAATGTATAAATTACAAATACAAATAAGTAAGCAAAAGGTTGTTCGCTAAAAATCCGTGCTCTTAAATTTTTATGTTCTCCCTTAAATGTAATCATATTTTATACGAAAAGTAAACTTACTTTTGAAATGGAAATCCTAGATAAACTGCTTCGAGATTTTCTCTGCTTTTTTGCTTTCGCTGTAATCATAAAAACCTTCGCCAGATTTAACTCCAAGTTTTCCAGCTCTAACCATATTTACTAGAAGTGGGCAAGGAGCATATTTAGGATTTTTGAATCCGTCGTACATTACATTTAAGATTGCTAAACAAACGTCAAGACCAATGAAATCGGCCAATTGTAATGGTCCCATTGGGTGTCCCATTCCTAATTTCATTACGGTATCAATTTCGTAAACTCCAGCAACACCATTATATAAAGTTTCAATTGCTTCGTTTAGCATTGGCATTAAAATTCTGTTTGCTACGAAACCTGGATAATCGTTTACTTCAACAGGAACTTTACCTAATTTCTCAGATAAAGTCATGATGATTTTAGTTACTTCATCGCTTGTATTGTATCCGCGGATGATTTCAACTAATTTCATAATAGGCACTGGATTCATAAAGTGCATTCCAATAACGCGTTCAGGATGTGCTACAACAGCTCCAATTTGTGTAATTGAAATTGAAGAAGTATTGGTTGCTAAAATCGTATTGTGTGAGCAATATTCGTTTAATTGTTTGAAGATGTTTAGTTTTAATTCAACATTTTCAGTTGCAGCTTCAACTACTAAATCTACGCCAACAACACCATCTTTAATATCTGTATAAGTAATAATATTCGTGATTGTTTTGGCAACATCTTCCTGAGTAATAGTTCCTTTAGACAGCATACGATCTAAGTTTGCCGCAATAGTTGCCATTCCTTTATCTAATGATTTTTCAGAAACATCGATTAATTTTACAGTAAATCCGCTTTGTGCAAAAGTATGCGCAATTCCGTTCCCCATTGTTCCTGCACCAATTACAGCTATTGTTTTCATATTACTTTTAATATATTATATTTTACAATTTAGCCACGAATTCACAATTTTATCGCGAATTTCGTGGCTAATTTTATTTTTAAAATTCTTTAAATTATTTATCGAAACAATCAATAATTTGATAAGCCACACGCAAAGCATCTGTAGCTTGCTCAAGTGTTACAACTGGCGTAGTATCTGTATTAATTGCATTTGCAAAAGATTCTAATTCGTCCAAAATAGCATTATTTTGCTCAACATCTGGATTAGTGAAATAGATTTGTTTTTTTACACCTTCAGCATTTTGAAGAATCATATCAAAATCTCCAGGAACTTCTGGCGCATCTTTCATACGCACTACTTCGCATTTCTTTTCTAAAAAGTCAACAGAAATGTAAGCGTCTTTTTGAAAGAAACGTGATTTACGCATATTTTTTAACGAAATTCTGCTTGCCGTTAAATTGGCAACACAGCCATTTTCGAATTCGATTCTAGCATTGGCGATATCTGGCGTGTCGCTAATTACAGATACACCGCTGGCGTGAATATCTTTTACTTTTGAATTTACAACGCTTAAAATAGCATCAATATCATGAATCATTAAATCTAAAACCACAGGAACGTCTGTACCACGCGGATTAAATTCGGCCAAACGATGCGTTTCTATAAACATCGGGTTTTCGATCATGTTTTTTGTAGCAATAAAAGCGGGATTAAAACGCTCTACGTGACCAACTTGTCCTTTAACATTGTATTCTTTTGCTAAAGCAATAATTTCTTCAGCTTCTTCTACAGTATTGGCAATTGGTTTTTCAATAAAGATATGTTTTCCAGATTTGATCGCAACCTTTGCACATTTGTAGTGCGAAAGTGTTGGAGTTACAATATCAATCACGTCGACAGCGTGAATAAGTTTTGCAATTGTGCTGAAGTTTTTATAGCCAAACTCTTTTGAGATTCTTTCGGCATTTTCTTGATTTTCGTCGTAAAATCCAACTAATTCGTATTTGTCAGATTGTTGTAATAAGCGTAAATGTATTTTACCAAGATGACCAGCACCTAAAACTCCTACTTTTAACATGAGAATGTATTTTAAACAAAAATATAATTTATTTGTTGAACGTGAAAATGAATGCTACAAAGATTTCGTGATTTGATAATTTAAATCAATCTTACTTGTGTTTTTATTAATTAATAAAAATCTCTCTTAAACATAGTGAAGTATACAACTAAAAGTATTCCGAATGAGATTATTAAAAATTGTGTATATCGATCTTCAATTTTGCGATCTGTTTTTTTATTGACAACATAAGTGTCTGAATAATCATCGTGTAAATTTTTTCCAAGCAAAAATGAGAAACTTTCAAACGGAATAAATCGAAGTAATGTTCGTTTCAAAATCATTTGAAAATTTGGTGAATTTCCTTCTTCGTCTGTTATATAACATGATGTTATAAATTTTGCCGGTGTGGTTTTAAAAATAGATTCAAATAATAGATAATATATAAATTTAACGGTCCAAAAGAATACTATTCCAGCATATTGTTCACCAAAAGCACTTTTGAAATAGCCGAAAAAAGTCATTATGTCGTTACGTCGATCTGCGTATTCAATATATCCAAATACAATTGCAAGTATAATGAAAGAATCGATGAATAAGTTTAAAAAGCGTTTTGTGTTTGATGCGTTTTCAAGTACATTTTCAGTTGTTTGAATATTATCTTCAATTCCTTTAGGGTTTAGCTCTTTGGTTAGGAACTGATAGGAGATGAAAATGTAAAATAGCGTCATTGTTATATAAGAAACACTGTAAATATTTAGTTTTTCCAAATTAAAAAAAATAATAAAAGAGATTATCTTTGTTATAGAATCTAAAAAAACTAGACAATAATTGAAAGCTAACAGTTTGGTTTCTTTGTATTTTGAAAAATAATAAATTAAAGTGCCTAAAAGGAAAGTTAAAATAAAAAAGAAATTTACAAGTCCCAGTGAAATAGTGCCGCCTGAAGCGCCATGAATTACGTGTCTAGGGATATAAATATCCATTCCTGCGAAGCCATATGGCTGAATATCTAGTAGTATAAAATTTAAAAATGCCGTAACATCTTCAAAATCATAAAAGACAAAAAAAAAGGATTTTAAAATCCCCATTAGTGAAAAAAGTAGAGATAAGGCAAGTATAGTTTTTTTCATAAAATATTAGAATTCATTTAGGTTAGTGCATAAATCAAAAATAGAAATTAAATCATAAAAAAGTAGTTGACTTTTGATAATTTGTTTTCTTATTTTTGCCAAAATAAAACCTACCCATTTTGAAAGATACAGCTAAACATCAAGGACTTCGTAATCAATTAGTAACAACTTTAGAGCAAAAAGGAATTACTGATAGAGCGGTTTTGGATGCGATAAAAAAAATCCCGAGACACCTTTTTTTGAATTCAAGTTTTGAAGATTTTGCCTATCAAGATAAAGCATTTCCTATTGGTGCGGGACAGACCATTTCTCAGCCATATACAGTGGCTTTTCAGTCGCAATTACTTGAAATTAAGAAAGATCACAAAGTTTTAGAAATCGGGACAGGTTCTGGTTATCAGACTGCTGTTTTGTTTATGCTAGGCGCTAAAGTATTTACGGTCGAAAGACAAAGTGAATTATTTAAAACAACATCGAATTTGTTTCCAAAATTAAACATTCGTCCAAAGCATGTTTCTTTTGGAGATGGTTACAAAGGATTGCCAAATTTTGCTCCGTTTGATAGTATTATAGTTACGGCGGGCGCACCATTTATTCCGCAGCCGTTAATGGCTCAATTAAAAATAGGAGGAAGACTTGTTATTCCGCTTGGAGAAGATGTTCAGATTATGACTTTATTAATCAGAAAAAATGAAACTCAATTCGAAAAACATGAGTTTGGAGAATTTAGATTTGTTCCTTTATTAGAAGATAAAAATTAATGAGAAAGCCCGTTTTAAGCGGGCTTTTTTATTGCGTAAGAATTGAAATGTATCTTTCTAGACTTTCTTTTTCTTTTTGAGCTATAAACAGAAAAAAATCTTCTTTGTCTTTTTTGGTTTGAGCGATTTCTAAAGACTGATAATATTGCATTCGAGTTTCATAATCACCTTTAATGTTAGCAATAGGATACCCTTTTTGCATTAGAATTAAATTCATTATTAATCTCGAAGTTCTGCCATTTCCATCTATAAAAGGATGAATTGTAACTAAACGTTCATGCATTTCGGCTGCAAGGATAATAGGATGCAATTTATTTTTATTGATTTCGTACCAAATAAAGTATTCCTCCATTTCTTGTGGAACCATTAAAGCTTGGGGAGGCATATGCGTACTTCCTTGTATCATGACCTGAACTTTTCTGTAACGTCCAGCATCTTCTGGAATAATTCCTCGAAGTATTAAATTATGAATAGACAAAAGATCACGTTCATTTAATGAATTGCTTTTACTCATTAATTCTTTTATAAAACCAATAGCTTCTTGATGGTTAATGGCTTCCAAATGTTCCCTCATACTTTTTCCAGAAATTGTCAAACCTTCATTGATAACCATATCTGTTTCACGAAGTGTCATGGTGTTTCCTTCAATTCTATTACTTTCAAAAGTGTATTCTAATTCGAGAGCTTGTTTAATTTTAAAACTGTCGTACTGACGGTAAGAATCTAATTTTTCCTTTAAAGTATCAATTTCTTTTAGAATTTTTTCTAATGAAGTAGATAATTTAAGATTCGAAACCGTTTTATTGTACTTAATTTCGTCTTCGGCAACTTTTAATGCTTTTAGAGCAAGATCATCATCACCAATTTCATAAAGAATCTTTTCCTTAAGCCAAGAAATCATTAAAGTCTCATAATCAATTTCTAGTAGTTGAGAAAGTTTGATTATCTGATCTTTGGTGGGTTTTCGAGTGCCAGATTCAAATTTACTAATCAAAGCTTGATCAATACCCGCAAGCTGAGCTAACTCACGAGTTTTTAATCCTTTTTGTTCTCTAGCATTTTTTAAAAGCGATTTCATTTTATGAAAAATTTAGTCTTGACAAAAATAGTCAATTTTTTAAATAAAAGAAAAGCAGCATTTAAGAATACTGCTTTTTTGATATTTTAGTTTGGCGGAAGCGAACCGTCTTTTCTCATTTCTTTTACAACCGCCTGCATAATTGCATCAACAGTTTGGCCTAAATCGGTAACATATTGAGATTCTGTTGTTCCTGTCCAAATTAATTTGTTTTGTTTTAAAGAAAATACATTGGTCTCTACCATATAAGATGTAGTTTCTTGGTAATATCCTGGATCATAGAAGGCAGGAGAGTACATTCCGTACCAGTTTCCAAATCCATATCCGTACATTCCTGTATACATTCCGTCAAATCCGCCGTAATACATTCCTGTGTAAGTGCCCGGAACGTAATTAACTTCTTTTTCTTTGCTGACTAAACGCATACTGACAACGCCGTCAAAGTTCTCGTCTTGTAAAATTTTTAGTTTTTGTTCTTGCGTTAATTGTGAAGTTGCATTAAGATATTGATAAGAAGTTTTGAATACTGGATTACTCGCAGCAATTCTGTTCTCGGTAATTCTTCTCGAGGCTTCATCTTTGACTAAAGCAACAACCAAAACTTTTTTAAAATGTTCCTGAGTAATAGTAACGTCAGGATCTCTCCAGCTGTTTACAATAGAAGTATTACTGCCACAGCTTGATAACGCTGCAATAGCGAAAAACAAAACGAAGTACTTTTTCATATTTTACAGTTAAATTGGTTATAGGTAAAAATAACTATAAAATATTAATAAATAGAAGTTTAGGTAAAAATTAAAAAAGCTTTTTTAATTAAAAGCTTTTTTAATACGGTCTAAATCTCGTTTAGTATCTTGTTCTTTTAGAGATTCACGCTTATCGTAGTTTTTCTTTCCTTTACAAAGGCCAATCTGTAATTTGGCTAATCCTTTCTCATTTGTAAATAATTTTAAAGGAATAATAGTAAGTCCTTTAGCTTGAACACTTTTATGAAGTGTTTTTAATTCTTTCTTATTAAGAAGAAGTTTTCGTTCGCTTCTAGATTTATGATTGAACTGATTTCCAAAGGAATACTCTTCAATGTAAGTGTTAATGGCAAAAAGTTCCATGCCACTAAATTCACAAAAGCTTTCTGTGATATTTGCTTTTCCTAAACGTATAGATTTTATTTCGGTACCTGCTAAAACAATTCCAGCAGTATATGTATCGATTATTTCGTAATCGAATCGCGCTCTTTTGTTAAGTATATTGACTGATTTTATCATAGCTGCAAATGTAAGACAAAATTGAAAAATTTTATGATGGCTAAGATAATTAAAGTTTTTTTTTAATCTATGATTTTAATCAGCTCCAGCAGAAAAGCTTACTTCTAAGTTTGTCATGTAATTAAAAAACAAAATTAAAATGAAAAAGATTGTAACATTAGTGAGTATGGTATTAATCGGTTTAACTGCTAAAGCTCAAGATTCAACTCAAGGACTAAAAGGAGCTTGGTTTGTAACATCGCAATTTGGATATCAACAGACTAAAACAGCAGATGCTAAAAACACCACTTTATCAGTATTGCCAATTGTTGGAACGTTTGTTACGCCTTCAGTTGCAGTAGGTGCAGCAGTTGGGTATATTAATATTAAAGCTGATTCTGATGCAGGAACAGCGGCTAAAACAGATTTAATTGTTGCTCAGCCTTTAGTGAGAAAATATTGGAACATTGCAAGTTCACTTTATTTCTTTGGACAGGTAGCTGTGCCAATTATTACAGGTAAGGAGAAAGAAAGTGAATTAAAAGTAAACCAAGTTGGGGTGTCTTTATCTGGTGGTTTGGATTATTTTGTAACAAAAAATTTCTCTGTAGAGTTCTCTTATGATTTAGCAAACTTTACATCAACAACTATTGATCCTAAAACTGGAGACAAAACTACAGTTACCAATTTTGGTTTAGCACACGTTGCAAATGTAGATCCGTTTTATAATACAGCTTTAGCGGGAAGCAACCCAAATTTGACTTCGCCTATTTCTGTTGGATTTAAATTCGTATTCTAATTTATTCTTTATTTGATTATCGTAAAATTCAATTTAGTAATTTTACAAAAGAAAAGACCGTACTTTTCATAGTACGGTCTTTTTGATTTATTATTTAAAAAGTATAAAATGCAAAACCAATCTAAAGATCCTCTTCACGGAATTACGCTTCAAAAAATTGTCGAAACTTTAGTCGATTATTATGGTTTTGATACTTTAGGAGAATTAATTCCAATTAAATGTTTTAATTCAAACCCGAGTGTGAAATCAAGTCTTACTTTTTTAAGAAAAACAGATTGGGCTCGTAAAAAAGTAGAAGAACTTTACATTAAAACACTTCCTAAGCTTAGCTGATCTTATAATTTATAAGATATCATAACACCTCCACGATAAGGAAGCCATTCGCCACTTTTGTTCCAGTGAACTGCTTTTTCATATCGGCCTGGAGTTCCGTCATTATAATATCCATGATAAAACCCTTGATGCCATCCGCCACCTACAAAAAAGTCAAGTAAAAATTTATCGTTTAATTTTAAGTTGTAACCAACAGTAGCTCCAATTCTGTAACCGAAACCATCTTCATAGTGATTGCTGTCCCAATAATTCCATTTTTGTAATTCGTACTTATCTGCACCTATATGTGCTCCAGCATAAAAACCATTATATTTTTCTTTAAAATGGTAACGAACTTCTGGAGTTACAGTGACAAATTTCATAGGATTATGGCCATTGAAAGATTCCCAGAAAGAAGCCATCACATCGGCGCTAAAGGTAGTTTTTTCTCCAATGCTTGTTTCAATTCCAATATTTGGAACTAATAATAAGGCTGTAGCACCATTAAATTTTACAAAAGTCTGACTGTGTAATTGTATACAGAATAGAAGAACAATTAAGGCGGGTATTTTTTTCATAAAAATGTTTTGGATTCAAAACGGCTTTTTAGCTGATTTTGAGCGCAAATATAACGCATAATGCTTTATATCTATTGTCTGTAAGACTATTTAACAAGAATAAAATCTTACTTTTCTAA
Source organism: Flavobacterium sp. SH_e (assembly GCF_025717045.1). Classification (GTDB taxonomy): domain Bacteria; phylum Bacteroidota; class Bacteroidia; order Flavobacteriales; family Flavobacteriaceae; genus Flavobacterium. Next base: position 648,057 of record NZ_JAOVZN010000005.1, on the reverse strand, counting down.
TAATGAATAAATTACCTTGTCAAGGAATTTTCCTTCCCAAAATTCGGCTTCTCTTAAATGAGCTTCTTTTACAAATCCGCATTTTTGTAATACTTTTTCTGAGGCATAATTTTTTGGATCAATTACAGCCTCGATCGAATGCAGTTTTAGATCTCCAAAGCCATATTTGATAAGTTCGTTTACAGCTTCTGGAATAATTCCTTTTCCATGAAAATCAGGAGAAAGCATATAGCCTATTTCAGCACGATAGTTTTCAGGCTGCATTCTGTAAAAACCCATAATTCCTAGTAATTTAGGATTGCCTTTAAGTCTAATTCCCCAATTTATACCAGTATTGTTTTCAATTTTTTCATTAATCATATTAATATGTTCCAAAGCATCTTCGTAATTTTTTACTAAAGGCCTCGGAATATATTTCATCGTTTCAGGATTAGAACGAAGTTCAAAAACTTCTTTTACATCTTTTTCTGAAATTCTGTCTAAAATTAAGCGCTCTGTTTCTATTATAGGAAACGGAGAAAAATTGAAATCTAACATTATGTCTTAAATTTATAATATAGTAATACTAAATTTTGCTTGAAAGTCTTTATTTTCTTCTAAAGTTAAAATTCCTTCTTTTTCATATAAATCACCTGAATTCTCATCAGTATCAGAATAACCTAACCAAGGTTCAATACAAACAAACGGTGCATTTTCTTTTGTCCAGATTCCTAAACTTGGAAAATCTTTATAATCAACTTTTACATATGGTTTTAAATCTTTAAGAATTGTCAAAGATTTTGATTCTAAAGTTTTAAAAATCAAAGCATCATTTTTAAATAACTCATAATTTAAAGGAACTAAATTATCTTTTTTCTCTAAGATTTTAGTCTTAGACGAAATCAAATCATTCTCAAGAAGATAGTACTTTAATTTTTCTTCTTTTTCGAATTCAAAAGCATAATCTTCAAAATTGCCTGGAACCGCAATTGCTGGATGCGCACCAATTGAAAAAGGCATTTTCTCTTTTCCTTTATTGATTACTTTATATTCTAAATCTAAGGAACTTTCATTAAGAGTATAAATAAGCTGTAATTCAAAATCAAAAGGATATTTCTGCAATGTTTCTTCAGAAGATTTAAGAGAGAAAATCGCTTTGTTTTCTGTTTTTTCAATCAAAGCAAATTCCATATCACGAGCAAAACCGTGGCGTGGCAAATGATATTCTTTTCCGTTAATTCTATAAGTATTGTTTTTCAAAGTTCCTACAATTGGAAAAAGAACAGGGGAGTGCTTGCCCCAGAAATCAGGATTTCCTTCCCAGATATATTCGTTGTTTTGATTGTCTTTTATAGAAAATAATTCTGCTCCAGCATGTTTTATGGAAGCTTTTAGTGTTGAATTTGAGATTGTTGTCGTCACAGTTGTTAAATGTAAAGTGGATGTCTTTTATAGAGATGTAAATATATTTTATAAAATTTAGTTTTTTAAGAAAAAGACTTAAATTATTTTATTGATAAAATTTTGCTAAAATTGAATTTATGTTTTGAAATTTCTCTGCGAATAGCTTTTTTTTTCATTAATTTGCTACATAAACAGCTAAAAAATATGAAAAAGCAATCTGCAAAAGCCTTTTTAACCGCGGCTTTATTTTTTGGGATTTCTTCTGTTTGGGCGCAGCAAACTCCGTCAGCAACAGCAACTAATCCAGTAAATAATTACAATTACCATGATGCCTTTGGTCCTCATTTTTACACAAAAAACGGAACTTCAACTCGTACTGCAAGTGGTCAGCCAGGAGTAGAATACTGGCAGAACAGAGCCGATTATCAAATTACGGCAAAATTGAATGGAACTACAAATGAAATTGTTGGTACAGACGAAATTACCTATACTAATAATAGTCCAGATAAATTATCATTCCTTTGGCTGAATTTAGATCAGAATTTATTTAAAGAAGATTCTAGAGGAAATGCTGTTGTGCCTTTAACAGGAAGCCGTAATGGAGCTCAAGGACAGGTTTTTGATGGAGGAAATAAGATTAAATCTGTAAAAGTTATTTCTGGTAAAACAGAAGTTAATGCAAAATATATTGTAACAGATACAAGAATGCAGATTTTCCTTCCTCAGGAATTGGCTGCAAAAGGAGGTTCTGTAAAAGTAAAAATTGAATTCTCATTTATTGCGCCATTTGAAGGATCTGATAGAATGGGAGTTCTGGAAACTAAAAATGGAAAAATCTTTACAATTGCACAATGGTATCCACGTATGTGCGTGTATGATGATGTACGTGGCTGGAATACACCTCCTTATTTAGGTGCTTCTGAGTTTTATTTAGAATATGGAGATTTTGATGTAAAACTTACAGTGCCAGGAAATCACTATGTTGTAGCTTCTGGAGAATTATTAAATGGGCAAGAAGTATTTTCTGCTGAACAATTAAAAAGATATAAAGAAGCATCTAACAGTGATAAAACAGTTATGATTCGTACAGCTTCTGAAGTTGCAGCAACAGCAAGTGCTAATGCAGGAACTGAGAAAACATGGCATTATAAAATCAAAAATGCACGTGATTTCTCTTGGGCATCGTCTCCAGCTTTTATCTTAGATGGAGCAAAAATTAACCTTCCAAGCGGTAAAAAATCTTTAGCATTATCTGCTTATCCCGTTGAAAGTGATGGTCGTGATGGTTACGGACGTTCAACAGAATATGTGAAAGCATCAATTGAGCATTATTCTAAACAATGGTTTGAATATCCTTATCCAGCAGCTACAAACGTTGCAGGAAATGAAGGAGGTATGGAATATCCTGGAATTGTTTTCTGCGGATGGGAATCTAAAGGACAAGATTTATGGGGCGTTACAGATCACGAATTCGGGCACATTTGGTTCCCTATGATTGTTGGTTCTAACGAAAGATTATTTGGCTGGATGGATGAAGGTTTTAATACTTTTATCAACTCATTGAGCACAGCTGCATTCAATAATGGAGAGTATAAAGAAGGCCCAGCAGATTTACATCATCAGGCAGAAGCATTTACAAGGCCTGACTTAGAAACTATTATGAGCTCACCTGATAATATGAAAGAAGCCAATATTGGTATGTTGTGTTATTTTAAACCAAGTGCAGGTTTAGTAATCTTAAGAGAACAAATTTTAGGAAAAGAGCGTTTTGATACTGCTTTTAGAACTTACATTGAGCGTTGGGCTTACAAACATCCACAGCCAGACGATTTTTTCAGAACTATTGAAAACGTTGCGGGAGAGGATTTAAGCTGGTTCTGGAGAAGCTGGTACGTAAACAACTGGCGTTTTGATCAAGGAATTAATTCAATTAAATATGTAAAAAATGATCCTGCAAAAGGAGTGGTGATCACAGTTGAAAATTTTGATAAAATGCCAATGCCAATCATTTTAGATGTTAAAACAAAAAGCGGAAAAGTATCAAGAGTTAATTTACCTGTAGAAATCTGGCAAAGAAACAATTCTTGGTCTTTCAAACACAATTCTACTGAAGAAATTGAAAGCATTACTTTAGATCCAGATCACGCTTTTCCTGACAATAATGAGTCAAATAATGTTTGGACAGCGGGAAAAGGAAAGGTTGAAAAAGATCTTGTTTTAGATCCGTATTTAGGTAGTTATATTAATGCAAGATCTCCTTTAACGGTTGAATTGACAGAAAAAAATAGCACTTTATATGCAGAACTTCCAAATTATCCAAAATTTACTTTAAGTCCTGTTGCAAACGAAAAAGATACATTCGAATCGGCTAGAGCTGGATTAAAATTTAAGTTTAATGAAGCAAAAACTGGTTTCGATATGATACTTATAGATAATGGACAAGTAATTCCATTTACAAAAAAGTAAAACTTTAAAAGTATAATGTGTTTAGAACCCGATAATTAGAAATAATTATCGGGTTTTGTTTTTCTATATATTCACAAAACGTAAAAAAAATGTTAGAATTTTAATTTTTTGTTTTGTAAATAAAAAAATAATGTACTTTTGCACCGATGAATAAAATAAGTTTACATATAACTTCTTTGTCACGGACAAACTCACCGATTACTTCTCCCGAAGTACGGACACTATCTCTATAGTGTTCACTGAGTTTTATAGCCGTATATTTATTCATATCCATTTTTCATTTTGAAATCACATAATTTGTCCATTGGACAAACGCATCCTAAAAGTATTTATTATTTTGTGAATTTTCTTAATCAATGTTTTGATTTTGAGAATGTTACTTCTTTTATGCTTAATTTTATTGGATTCAATTCTGGATTTCAAGCGAATCAATATGCTTTAATTTTTAACTCTAACTTCAATAATTGAAATGAAGATCTCTATTGTTGTAACTCAAGAAGAACATTTTAAGTATGCGCAGGAAATTTGCGATACTATAGAATCATCTGCCTTATTAAGAGGTACGGGGATTGCTAAAAGAACTCCTGAGTACATTCAGAAAAAAATGGCAAATGGTGATGCAATGATTGCTTTGGCAGACGGAAAATTTGCAGGTTTTTGCTATATAGAAAGCTGGCAGCACGGAAAATTTGTTGCTCATTCTGGATTAATTGTACATCCTGATTATAGAAGTCATGGTTTGGCAAAAAAAATAAAATCAAAAGTCTTTGATTATTCTTTGAAAAGATTTCCAGATGCTAAAATATTCGGAATTACAACTGGTTTGGCTGTTATGAAAATTAACTCTGAACTAGGCTATAAACCAGTTCCATTCTCAGAATTAACAACCGATCCTAGCTTCTGGGCTGGCTGTAAAACTTGTACTAACTTCCCGATTTTACAAAGCAAAGAAAACAAAATGTGCCTTTGTACAGGAATGTTGTACGATCCAAAAGAAAAACAAAAAACACCACCAAGACATCCTTTTAACGAGGCTGTTTTAAACAGACTTAAAAAAATTAAACAAGCTTTATTCTTAAACAAAATATTGTCGTTTATTTTTTTATTCAAAATTTAATCAAAAAGAAATCTCAAACTGCTACATACGAAAGTATTAGCCTAAATTATAAAAAATGAAAAAAGTAGTATTAGCTTATAGCGGAGGATTAGATACCTCGTATTGTTTGAAATATTTAAAAAATGAAAAAGGATACGAAGTTCACACTGTTCTTGTAGACACAGGAGGATTTTCTGCTGAAGAATTAACAGCTATTGAAAAAAGAGCTTACGAGTTAGGAAGCGCACAACACGCCAACTTAACAATTTTAGATAAATATTACGATAAAGCTATCAAATACTTGATTTTCGGAAACGTATTAAAAAACAATACTTATCCATTATCAGTAAGTGCAGAGCGTGTTTTTCAAGCAATTGAAGCTATAAAATATGCTAAAAAAGTAGGAGCAACTGCAATCGCTCACGGAAGTACAGGTGCAGGAAACGACCAAATTCGTTTCGATTTGATTTTCCAAACTATCGCTCCAGAAATCGAAATCATTACTCCAATTAGAGATTTAAAATTATCAAGACAAGAAGAAGTTGATTATTTGGCTCAAAACGGAGTTCACTATTCTTGGGAAAAAGCACAATATTCTATCAATAAAGGACTTTGGGGAACAAGTGTTGGAGGTAAAGAAACTTTAACTTCAAGCCAACCATTGCCAAGTGAAGCATATCCTTCGCAATTGCAAAAAGAAGGAGAAGAAAAAGTAACGCTTCATTTTGAGCAAGGAGAATTAGTTGGTTTAAACGGAAAAACTGATAAACCTTCAAATAATATTGTTGCTCTTGAAAAATTAGCAAGTGCTTATGCTATTGGTAGAGATATTCACGTTGGAGATACAATTATTGGAATTAAAGGAAGAGTTGGTTTTGAAGCTGCTGCGCCGTTAATTATCATCAAAGCGCACCATTTATTAGAGAAACATACTCTTGGAAAATGGCAACAATACTGGAAAGAGCAATTAGGAAACTGGTACGGAATGTTATTTCATGAAGGTCAGTTCTTAGATCCAGTAATGAGAAACATCGAAACTTTCTTGCAAGACACTCAAAAAACAGTGAATGGAACGGTTACCGTTTCATTAAAACCATATCATTTCTCATTGGACGGAATCGAATCTGAAAATGATTTAATGAATACAGGTTTCGGTCAATATGGTGAAATGAACAATGCTTGGACATCAGACGATGCAAAAGGATTTATCAAGATTTTAGGAAATGCACAAAACATATTCTCATCTGTAAACAAATTAGATCATGATTAATGTCGGAATTATTGGTGGTTCGGGCTACACGGCCGGAGAACTCATCAGAATTTTAATGTATCATCCAAATGTAAACATCGATTTTGTTTACAGTACAACAAACGCTGGAAAGCCTCTTTCTGTAGCGCATCACGATTTGATGGGCGATATCGAAATGAATTTTACAGCCGAAATCAATCCAAATGTCAATGTTGTTTTCTTGTGTTTAGGTCACGGAAAATCGATTTCATTTTTGAAAGAAAATCAGTTTGCAAGTCATACCAAAATTATTGATTTAGGAAATGATTTTAGATTGAATAAAGACGCTCATTTCGAAGGAAAAGATTTTGTTTACGGTTTGCCTGAGATCAATAAAAGCGAAATCAAAAAGACAAATTATATTGCCAATCCAGGTTGTTTTGCAACTGCTATTCAGTTGGCTTTGTTGCCTTTAGCAAAGCATAATTTGTTGAATAATGATGTTCATATTAACGCTACAACTGGAAGCACAGGAGCAGGAGTAAGTCTTTCTGAAACTTCTCATTTCAGCTGGAGAAACAACAATATGTCGCATTACAAAGCTTTTGAACACCAACATTTAGGTGAAATCGGAGAAAGTCTGGTTCAGTTGCAGGATGATTTTGACAGCGAATTGCTTTTTATTCCGAATAGAGGAGATTTCCCAAGAGGAATTTTTGCAACTTTATATACAGTTTGCGATGATAGTTTGGAGCAATTAGTAGCAAAATATGAAGAGTTCTATAAAAACGAGCCTTTCGTAACCGTTACCACAACAAACATCAACATGAAACAGGTGGTGCAGACGAATAAATGTATTATTAGTTTATTGAAAAAAGGAAACCGGGTTCTCATAACATCAATTATAGATAACTTAACCAAAGGTGCTTCAGGACAAGCGATTCAAAACATGAATTTAATGTTCGGATTAGAAGAAACCACAGGTTTACATTTGAAACCAAGCGGATTTTAATTGAAAAAGTTATGAGTTATAAGTTATGGGTTAAGCGTTATATAACTGCTTAGATTTAAAAACTTCTAACTCCTATTATAAATAACTTTTCCAGAGTTAAAAAGTTACAAGCATTTTAAAGTCTGCTAAATAACTCTTAACTCCTAACAAATAACCTTTTAACTTTAAAAAGATGAACTTATTCAACGTTTACCCATTATACGACATAACTCCAGTAAAAGCAATAGATTGTACAATTATTGACGACAAAGGAGTAGAATATTTAGATTTATACAGCGGACATGGTGTGATTTCTATCGGACACACACAGCCAGATTATGTAGCAAAACTTAAAAACCAGATAGATAATTTAGGTTTTTATTCGAATGCCATTCAGAATCCTTTACAGGTGGAATTGGCGCAGAAATTAGGAAAACTTTCAGGATTAGAAGATTATGAGTTATTTTTATGCAGTTCTGGTGCTGAAGCAAACGAAAATGCCTTAAAATTAGCTTCTTTCCATAACGGAAAATCTAGAGTTGTAGCTTTTCATAACTCTTTCCACGGAAGAACTTCTGCAGCGGTTGCGGTTACAGACAATAAAAAGATTGTTGCGCCAATTAATGCACAGCAAGAAGTTACTTTTTTACCTTTAAACCAAATCGAATTGGTTGAAGCTGAATTAGCTAAAGGAGATGTTACAGCAGTAATTATAGAAGGAATTCAAGGAGTTGGAGGTTTAGACCAAGGAACAACTGAATTTTTTCAGGCTTTAGAGAAAGCATGTAAAAAACACGATGTTGTTTTAATTTTAGATGAAGTACAATCAGGATACGGAAGAAGCGGAAAATTCTTCGCTTTCCAACACCACGGAATCAATGCTGATATCATTTCAGTTGCAAAAGGAATGGGGAATGGATTTCCTGTTGGAGCGATTTTAATCTCTCCAAAATTCGAAGCAAGTTTCGGATTATTAGGTACAACTTTCGGCGGAAGCCATTTGTCTTGTGCAGCAGGAATTGCAGTTTTAGACGTAATTGAAAAACTTGATTTACAAAAGAATGTAAACGAAGTTTATGAGTATTTCTTAGAAAAAATCAAAGAAGTTCCAGGAATCAAACAAGTAAAAGGGAAAGGATTAATGCTTGGAGTTGAATTTGATTTTGATGTAGCAGCTTTAAGAAAGAAATTAATCATTGAAAAACACATTTTTACAGGAAGCGCGAACAATAAAAATCTATTAAGAATTTTACCGCCATTAACTGTGAAAAAAGCAGATATCGATACGTTTGTAGAAGCTTTAAAAGAAAGTTTAGAAGAATTAAAAAACTAAACACACAATTATCCTAACAGGTTTCTAAAACCTGTTAGGTATCAATAAGTTTCTATAAAAAGAAACAACCAAAAAACAACCAACCCACTTGAAATTATGAAACCATTATCAATTGAAACACGCAATGCGGTTTTGCGGACTATGGCAAAGCTGGTCGAGCAGGAGCGGAATGAGATAATCCTAACCAATCAGGAAGATCTCGCTGATTATGACGGCTCAGATTTAGCGATGGAAGAACGCTTAAAAGTAGATGATAAAAAAGTCGATGAAATGATCTTATCATTAAACCAATTGGCTTCTCAAGAAGATCCTGTTGGCGTTGAGCGTTTTCATTTTACCCATGATAATGGAATAAAAGTGGTAAATAAAACTGCAGCTTTCGGAACGATTTTAATAATTTACGAATCTCGTCCAGACGTTACAATTGAAGCAGGCGGAATCGCTTTTAAATCTGGAAATAAGATTTTATTAAAAGGCGGAAAAGAGTCTTTAAAATCAAACTTGAAAATCGTAAGTCTTTGGCACAAAGCTTTAGAAGAAAACGGAGTTTCAAAAGACTGGGTAGAATATCTGAATTACAACAGAACTGAAACTCAGGCTTTCTTAGAAAAACCAACTCAAAAAGTTGATTTAATTGTTCCGAGAGGCGGAGAAAAGCTAATTGAATTTGTAAAAGCGCATGCGACTTGCCCTGTTATTGTAAGTGGACGAGGAAACAATTTCGTTTACGTTCATGAAGATGCAGACACAGATTTAGCTTTAAAAGTAATTTTAAATGCTAAAACAGCTAAAATATCAGCTTGTAATGCATTAGATAAAGTTTTGATAAGTTCTAAGCTTCCAAATTTTGAAGGTTTTACAGCAATGTTGATTGAAGCTTTAATCGAAGCGAAAGTGGAAGTTATTGTAGATAAATCATTAGCAAATTTCGAAAATACTAAAACACTTCAAAACGATGATATTTGGTATGAAGAGTTTCTAGATTATAAAATCGTAATCGGAACAATCGATTCTCAGGATCACGCTATTGATATGATTAATAAATACTGTGGAGGGCATTCAGCTGCAATTATTTCAAGAGATAACGAAGCAGCACAACAATTTATGGAAGCTGTAGACGCAGCAGCAGTTTACCAGAATGCTTCAACTCGTTTTACAGACGGCGGACAATTTGGTCTTGGTGGAGAACTAGCGATAAGCACTGATAAATTGCATCAAAGAGGACCAATTGGACTTCAACATCTCGTAACGAATAAATGGTATGTGTACGGAGAAGGACAAATACGATAATTGTAGATTTTAGAGTTCAGATTTTAGATTGATGATTAACGAATTTTGATTTCAGATTATTTGAATTTTTATTTTAAAAATTTAAATCTATTTAAGGATACAGCTTTGTGAACTTAGCGTTTTGTAAACACAAACAACATAAAAAAACCTTGCGCCCTTTGCGGTTAAAAAACAAGACATGGCAAAAAAAAGGATTTTATTAAAAATAGGAAGTAATACTTTAACCAAAGAAACCAATCATATTTCGCGGGGAAAGATTGAAGACCTTGGAATACAGATTGCGGCTCTAAACGACGAATATGAATTTATCATCGTAAGTTCAGGAGCAATTGCGGCAGCAAAACAATTTGTGAAGTTGGATAATCAAGATAAAGATGTATTTGTAAAACAAGCTTTAGCTTCAATCGGACAGCCACATTTAATGCGGATTTACAATGAAAATTTTAAGGATTTAGGATTAAATACTTCGCAGTGTTTGCTTTCTTATTCTGATTTCGAAAAAGAACAGACCAAAAAGAACATTGTAAATACGATTAATGTATTGGTTAAAAACAATTACATTCCGATTATCAATGAAAATGATACCGTTGCAACAGATGAGATTCGGTTTGGAGATAATGATAAATTAGCGGCTTTAACGGCTGTTCTTTTAAATGTTGATATTCTGATAATTGCAACCAACACAAACGGAATTTACACGAAAGAATCAATTCATAATGAAGTTCCAGAAACAATTAAATTGGTAAATGATTTAAAAACGCTCGAAAAAGAAATCGGCGATTCAAAATCATCACATGGAACAGGAGGAATGCAATCTAAAATTGAAGCAGCGGCAATTTCAAAAGCAGCCAACATCGAAACCTGGATCGTTAACGGACTGAATGATAATTTTATTCTAAAGGCATTAAAAGACGAAATTCCGTTTACCAAGATTGTGTGATATTGAACGCGGATGAAACGGATTCGCTATCGCGAAGACGCGGATTTAAACGGATTTTATATTTATTTTAATTTTATGTAGTATATTTCATTCAAAATTATTTTATGGAATTATTGCATCGAGAGTTAACGGAACTCATTATTAAAACTTTTTATGAAGTTTATAATGAATTAGGACATGGGTTTTTAGAAAGAGTTTATCAAAATTCCTTGTATTTGGAATTGAAAAATAAAGGTTTGTATGTTGAAGCTCAAAAGAAAATTAAAGTTTATTATAAAGGAATAGAAGTTGGAGAATATTATGCCGATTTAGTAGTTGAAGATTTGATTATTTTAGAACTAAAAGCTGCTAATTGCATAGTAATAGAATTTGAAAACCAAATTTTGAATTATTTAAAAGGCACAAACTGTGAAGTAGGTTTGCTTCTAAATTTTGGAACAAAACCAGAATTTAGACGAAAAGTATTTGAAAACAGTAGAAAAATAAGAATATAAAAAATCCGCGTTAATCTGCGTCTTCGCAATAGCGAATCAGTAAAATCCGCGTTTAATTTTTACAAACCAATAAGAAAAACAAAGAACAAGAAGATGAACTATATTTCAATAAAAGACATCAACTCATTATCAAAATGGGTAAAACAAGCGATCAAAATCAAAAAGAATCCGCTTAAAAATCAAAGTTTAGGGAAGAATAAAACTCTTGGAATGTTATTTTTCAATCCGAGTTTGAGAACACGTTTGAGTACTCAAAAAGCAGCAATGAACTTAGGAATGAACGTTATGGTAATGAATTTTACCAATGAAGGCTGGACATTGGAATTCGAAGATGGAGCTGTTATGAATTCTGGTGCTTCAGAACACATTAAAGAAGCGGCAGAAGTAGTTTCGCAATACTGTGATATTATTGCCATTCGTGCTTTTGCTGGTTTAGTAGACAAAGAAAAAGATTATCAAGAAACTGTAATTTCAGGATTTTTGAAATACGCTACTGTGCCAATCGTAAATATGGAAAGCGCTATCCGTCACCCATTACAGTCACTTGCAGACGCGATTACAATGGAAGAATTCAAACCTAGACACAAAAACAAACCAAAAGTAGTGCTTTCGTGGGCGCCTCATCCAAAAGCGTTGCCTCAGGCAGTTGCGAATTCATTTGTAGAAATGATGCAAATGCAAAAAGACATGGATTTTGTAATCACGCACCCAGAAGGTTATGAATTAAGTCCAGAAATCACACAAGACTGTAAAATCGAATACGATCAAAACAAAGCATTTGAAAACGCTGATTTCGTTTATGTAAAAAACTGGAGTAATTTCAACGATTACGGAAAAGTAACCAATAGCGATCCGAATTGGACAGTTACTGCAGAGAAAATGGCTTTAACCAACAATGGAAAATTCATGCACTGTCTTCCTGTTCGTCGTAATGTAATTGTAAGCGATGAAGTTTTAGACGGAGAAAATTCAATCGTAATTGAACAGGCAAATAATAGAACATATTCAGCACAATTAGTTTTACAAAAGATTCTTAAAAAAATATAGTTTTTTGAGGTGCTAAGGTTCTAAGTTTCTAAGATGCTAAGAAACGATGAGCAAAAGCCTTAGTCCCTTAGAACCTTAGCAACTTAGAACCTCATGAAGAAAGTTACCGTAATCAAAATAGGTGGAAACATCATCGACAATCCGACAGAATTAGAACAATTCTTAACCGATTTTTCTAAAATAGAAGGCTATAAAGTTTTAGTTCACGGCGGTGGAAAATCGGCTACGAAAATGGCTCAGAGTATTGGATTAGTTCCACAAATGATTGATGGACGCCGAATTACAGATGCTCCAATGCTTGATGTTGTCGTGATGATTTATGCAGGACAAATCAATAAACATATTGTGGCGCAATTGCAGGCAAAAGATAATAACGCAATTGGTTTTTCTGGAGCTGACGGAAATTTAATTCAGTCAATAAAAAGAAATCACCCAACAATCGATTACGGATTTGTAGGTGATGTAAAACAAGTCAACACCAAATTACTGGCAACTTTATTAGAAGCTGGAGTTGTTCCTGTTTTCTGTGCAATTACACACGATAAAAACGGGCAATTATTAAATACAAATGCAGATACAATTGCAAGCGAATTGTCAATCGCTTTATCTGAAGTTTTTGATGTTACGTTGACATATTGTTTTGAAAAACAAGGCGTTTTACAAGATTCAGAAGACGATTCTTCTGTAATTACAGAAATCAACGAAGCTTTATATCAAAAACTAAAAGCAGAAAAAGTAATCCATTCTGGAATGATTCCAAAATTAGATAACTGTTTTAATAGTTTATCAAGAGGTGTGCAGAAAATCAAAATTGGACATCACAGAATGCTTCAAAATTCAGATATTCCGCATACAACGATTACATTATAAAAAATGTAGCCACGAATTGACATTAATTTTTGCTGTTAAAAGAGAAAATAATTTTAGATGCACGCTAAAAAGTTCATTTTGATTTTAAATCTGTGATAAAAAAATAATGTTTGAAAATCCGTGTAATTAGTGGCAAAAAAATAGAGCGCACAAGGTATTTTAAATAAATTTGCGCAAGTAAAAATGGTCAAAGGAAAGCTCAAAAACTTTGCTGCTTTGTCCCTTTGAGCCTTTGAACCTTATTAAAATGAAAAATATAGATACGCTTACCCAGGAAGCAATTAGTTTATTAAAAAGCTTAATCGAAACCCCTTCATTTTCAAGTGAAGAAGACCAAACAGCTCTTTTAATCGAAAATTGGTTCAATCAGAATGAAATTCCTTTCAAGAGAGAAAACAACAATGTGTGGGCTTTCAACAAATATTTCGACGAAAACAAACCGACACTTTTATTAAACTCACATCACGATACGGTACGACCAAATCAGGCATACACAAACGATCCGTTTAAAGCAATTGAAAAAGACGGAAAACTATTCGGTTTAGGAAGTAATGATGCAGGAGGCTGTTTGGTTTCGTTATTAGCAACTTTTGTACATTTTTACGAAAATCAAAATCTTTCTCACAATATTGTAATTGTAGCTTCTGCTGAAGAAGAAAGTAGCGGAAAAAATGGATTAAACAGTGTTTTAAAAAGTTTACCAGAATTAGATTGCGCTATCGTTGGAGAACCAACTTTAATGCAATTGGCAGTTGCAGAAAAAGGACTTTTAGTTTTAGATGTAAAAGTAAAAGGAACTGCAAGCCACGCCGCACATCAAAACGATGATAACGCTTTATACAAATCAATTCCAGTAATGGAATGGTTTAAAAACTATAAATTCGATAAAATCTCAGACGTTTTAGGGCCAGTTAAAATGACCGTTACGCAGATCAATGCAGGAAAACAGCATAATGTAGTGCCATCAGAATGTGATTTAGTGGTTGACATTCGTGTAACAGATCGCTACACAAACGCTGAAATTTTGGAAGTAGTAAAAGCAAATGTAAATGCCGAAGTAACACCAAGATCAATGCACTTAAACGCTTCATCTATTCCAGTTGCGCACGGTTTGGTTCAGGCCGGAATTGCTTTAGGAAGAACAACTTATGGTTCGCCAACACTTTCAGATCAATCTGTTTTAAGTTGTCAGTCTTTGAAACTTGGGCCAGGAGAAACGTTACGTTCGCATTCAGCAGACGAATTTATTTTTATAAATGAAATTGAAGAAGGAGTCGATTTGTATATTAAAATACTAACTGATTTCTTTAAATTATAATATTTTTTAGGAGCTAATCCCGCTATCCGTTCCAATCTTTTGTGCCGAACCCCGGCACAAAAGGATTTCCACTACTATCGGGGCTAGGACACTAAGGAACTTAGAAACATTAAGTAAAAAGAAACTTTGTGAATCTCTGAGAACCTTTGAGTATCTCTGTGAAACAAAAAACATACATCTTATGAAACTTTGGGAAAAAGGAATACCAACAGATAAACAAATCGAGCAATTCACAGTAGGAAACGACCGCGAACTGGATTTGGTTTTAGCAAAATACGATGCTTTAGGTTCAATCGCTCATGCCAAAATGTTAGGACAGATTGGTTTATTAACTACTGAAGAAACAACTTCTTTGGTTGATGCATTAAACGAAATCATCGCAGATATCGTAGTTGGAAATTTCGAAATCGAAGACAGTTTCGAAGACGTACATTCTAAAATCGAATATCTTCTAACGGTAAAACTTGGTGATGCAGGAAAGAAAATCCATACCGCGCGTTCTCGTAATGATCAGGTTTTAGTAGATGTAAATTTATATCTTAAAGACGTTGTAAAAGAGTTAAAAGAACAAATAAAAACACTTTTTGACTTAATGATGGAATCTGCAGAAAAACACCAAAATGTTTTATTGCCAGGTTATACACATTTGCAAATCGCGATGCCGTCATCTTTCGGAATGTGGTTTTCCGCTTATGCAGAAACTTTGATTGACGACATTACTATGCTGAATGCAGCCTTGAAAATTATAGATCAAAATCCGTTAGGTTCTGCTGCGGGTTACGGAAGCTCTTTTCCAATCAACAGAACATTTACAACACAAGAGTTAGGTTTTGAAACTTTAAAATACAATTCGGTTGCAGCTCAAATGAGCCGTGGTAAATCAGAGAAAACAGTTGCTTTTGCAATGAGTAGTGTTGCAGCCACGTTAGCTAAATTTTCAATGGATGTGTGTTTGTATATGAGTCAGAATTTCGATTTTATTGGTCTTCCGGCGCATCTTACAACAGGTTCAAGCATTATGCCTCATAAAAAGAATCCAGACGTTTTCGAATTAATCAGAGGAAAATGTAATAAGATTCAAGCACTTCCTTACGAAATTACTTTGATTACAAACAATCTTCCAAGCGGTTATCATAGAGATTTACAGCTTTTGAAAGAAGGTTTGTTCCCTGCGATTCAAAACCTAAAAGCTTGTTTAGATATTGCAATATTTTCAATTAAAGATATTACAGTAAAAGATCATATTTTAGAAGATAAAAAATACGATTATTTGTTTACGGTAGATACTTTAAACGAAATGGTTGTTGCAGGAATGCCGTTTAGAGATGCCTACAAAGCTGTTGCAGAACAATTAGAAGCAGGGACGTACAAATCTCCAAAAGAAACAAAACATACGCACGAAGGAAGTATTAATAACTTATGCTTAGATGCGATTAAAGATAAAATGAAAGCGGCTTTTTAATATCTCGTTAGATGTAAAAAGTGAGCTGTAAAAAGTAAAAAGGTCATTGATTTATTTCAATGACCTTTTTTTATGGAGTAAATTTTAGTTTTTCACCAGTTTAAAAGTTTTGCTTCGGTTTTCGATTTGAACTTTGCAGATGTAAATTCCTTTAGAAAGATTTCCAACATTTAGTTCTAGTCTTTCATCTGGAGAAATATTTTTTGACTGAGAATATACTTTTGATCCATTTGACGCAAATAAATTAACTTCGGCCAAACCGGTGTCAGAACTTGAAAAATCAATGTTTAAAAGGCGATTGATTACTGAAGGATAATATTTTAAATCCAAGTTATTGACATTATCGTTTAATCCTAAATTGTTACAGCTTGTAGATATAGCGCCTTGATTGCTAACTTGTAGCGTTGCTCCAGCGCCACAAGTCGCATTCGAAATATATTCTGCAACATTTGAAGTTGATAAGACAGTATAATTATAAGAAGGCTTTGTTACAGTAGTTCCTGAATTTGCAGGTGTATTTAAACAATTGGTGAAACTAATCCCAATTGTACCGCCATCAGTACTTACATAACTTTTAAAAGCAGTTCCAATTTTAGCAAAATCAGTTCCTTCAACATAACAAGTTGTATTATTGTTTCCGCCTCCTAAACCAATAGCTAATGAGCTCGAAACAGAAGTGTTGTAGTAGCAGTTTAGAATATGAAGTTCTGCATTTCTAGCTCTTGGCATTCTTTCTCTACAGCCTTCTGCCCAATAGCAATTTTTAAAAGTAATGCTATAATGTCCGTCTGAAGGAGCATCCGTTTTAGAAGAACCTACCAAATTAGAAAAACGGTGATCATCAGCTCCGCCAGAACCTCCAGCTTTTGGAGCTTTCAAATAAGTGAATTTGCACCAAGAAATAGTTACGTTATCTGCAGTGCCTTTATTGTCAAAATTACCATCCATTCCGTCTTGAAATTCGCAATGGTCAACCCAAAGATTGGTAGCTTCAGAAGTCAGATTATCACGCCCGTCAACATCATACGCGCCAGGTCCTTCAAAAATTAAATTTCTGATAATAATATTGTTAGATCCTGGTTTTAAACTCAAAATTCCTGAACCTGCAGCAGTTTGATCCAAATTGACTAAGCGAGCGCCTGGAAGACCAATTATGGTTTTATCATTTACTTGTAGGCTTGTATAGGTACAATTTATAGTTCCTGAAACTAAAATGACTTGCGGAGTTGTTAATTTTAATTTAGCCATTAAATCGGTTAAAGTAGACACTGTCACAGGAGTAGCACTTCCGCCTCCAGTTGCAGAAGCTCCAAATCCCTCTGGAGTGCTCATATAATAGTTTTGAGCAAACAGAAAGGAGCAAGGCAGAAGCAATGCCAATAAAATAAGTTTTGTTTTCATTTTTTAAGTGTGGTTTTTTGTGGTTTTATGTTTGTTGTAATCGATTGCACAAATGTAAAAGAATAAAAATAATTTTGAATTAAATTGTCAAATATTTTATATTTTAAGATTTTGATTATAAAAGTAATAATACTTTGTGCTTCCAGATAATAAAAGGAATTTTGAGCCAAAAGAAGAAAATTCATGCTAATTATATATATATTTGATACATCAATTTAAATTGTACCAATGGAAAAATTTAAAGAAAAGTCAACTTTCGATCTTTTTGAGAAAGGATTAATCACAGAAAATCAGTTTGAAGAAATTAAAGCTTACCGAAATTTAAATATATTTTCGCTCAACGCAGAATTAAAGCTTTTTCTGTATTTATCAGTACTGCTATTTACTTCAGGAATAGGAATTTTGATTTATGAAAACATTGATTCAATAGGTCATATTGCAATTCTTGCGGTACTTTTAATTGTTATTGTAGTTTGTTTTTTCTACTGTTTCAAACATTCTAAAGGATTTCAGAAAGAAGAAACCACTTTTGAGCATCCCGTTTTAGAATATCTTGTTTTAGGTGGTAATATATTGACTTGTATTTTTATTGGATATCTTCAATTTCAATATAAACCTTTTGGAGAGCATTACGGATTGGCAACTTTAGTCCCAACAATAGTGAGTTTCTTCTGTGCTTATTATTTTGATAATAGAAGTGTCTTGACAATCGCCATTACTGGTTTGGCAGCTTATGTTGGTCTTTCGGTAACACCTCAGGATTTGTTAAGTAATAATGATTTTTATGCCAGTCAAAATTTGAGTTATTCAGCAGTTATGCTAGGTGTGTTGTTGATTTTATGGACAATTTACAGCCGTCGAATTTCTCTTAAAACACACTTTGGTTTGGTTTTTCTAACTTTTGCTTTGCACATTATCAGTATTGCTGCAATTGCAAACTTAACTAATTATGATACAATTACATGGTTGATATTTGCGCTTATTTTAGCTGGTTCAACTTATTATTTTTATAAAGCAAGTTATGACCATAAAGCAGTGTCTTTGTATGTATTTATGATTGTTTATGCCTATATCGGAGGAAACATATTTTTGTTTAGAATCTTTGAAGATGTTGATTTTTCTGATATATGGGAATTGTTTATTTTCCTGCTTCCAGCTTATTTTGTAGGCTCAATTATAATGTTTATTAAGCTAATTAAAAACTTCCATAAAGAAATAACAGAATGATAGTATACGATAAACAAGTATTGCAAAATGAAGCTTTAGTAGGTGAAACAGATACTTTATACAAAGGAGGTTTTATTAGTAAAGACCAAAAGAAGTTTATAGAAAAAGAATTGCCAGTTTTGAAGACTCAAAACAATATTTTAGTTAGAATTGGTTTCTTTTTATTGGGAAGCATGCTGTATGGTTCTATTTGCGGAATGGTTTCTTTGTTTGGTATAAATTCTGAGCATATTTATTTCCAAATTTGTTTTTACATTTTTGCTGCTATTGGTTTTTGCGGATCTGAATTATTAGGAAAACAGCATTTTCATGCACATGGTTTAGATGATGCATTTATATTAGGAACAATTTTAAATGTTGGCTGTGCTATCGGAATTACAACAGAAGGTTACGAATTAGTCATTGCTTTTTTTGTGGCCGTAATATCATTATTTATGTTTTTAAGGTATTTGCATGTATTGTCAATGTTGGTATTTTGTTTAGCTGTAACTGCTTTTTTGTTTTTTGGAATGTTTGAATTTGGCGATATTGGAAAAGCTATTTTACCGTTTACAGCAATGATTTTTGCAGGAGTTTTTTACTTTTTAACGAAAAAGCTAATTAATGATTTAAAAGAAAATTACTACTACAACGGACTTTTATTAGCAAATAGCTTTTGTTTGGTTTTGTTTTACCTTTCTTGTAATTACTTAGTTGTAAGAGAGCTTTCTGCGGAACTTTTAGGCGTCGAAGTTAAGCCAGGAACAGATATTCCGTTTGCTTTTTTCTTCTACGGATTTACTTTCATTGTTCCGATAGTTTATTTGGTTCAGGCATTAAAAACAAAAGATAGAATAATGCTTTGGATGAGCTTTTTAACTATTGCATTTTCAATTTATACCATTCGATTTTATCACTCTGTTTTGCCAATTGAAGTGGCATTAACTCTGGGCGGAGTAGTTTTATTTGCAATAGCTTATTTTTCAATTAAAAAATTAAAAGAAAAAGAGAGCGGATTAACGTTTAAACCAGACAGAATCAATCATTCGGATTCTCTTTTAAATGCAGAAGCTTTAGTAGTAGCTTCAACTTTCGGAATGAAACCTGAAGTAAAAACGGTTTCTCCAATGGAATTTGGAGATGGAGGTTTCAGCGGAGGCGGAGCGGGAGAAAGCTTTTGATTAATTGTAAATGGTTAATTATAAAAAGTAAAAGTGAGATGTAAATTTATTGATACATCTCACTTTTTACATTTTTACATATTACAGAAGACTATACTTTGCTTTTCAATGCTTCAGCATCAATATCGCTGTGAGAAACATTATAAACTGCTTTTCCGTTTTTAATTAAAATCAATTGTGGAGATTCGTGATAAACACCAAATCTGCTTGCAATTTCGTTTGAAATGTCTCTATTTGCAATCAAATCTAAAAAGTACGGATCAACTGTTTCTTCAAGATCAAATTCTCTTTCAAATTGTTTTAAAGCCATTCGGCTAATACTGCATCTTGTACTATGTTTAAAAATAACAACTGGCTTTTCTGCAGAAACGGCTTCGATTTCCTGTAGTTGAAGAATATCTGTCAATTCTGTCCAGTTTACTTTATTTTTTGAAGCTTCTGAGTTCTCTGAACTTCCGAAGATTGAATTAAAAAAACTCATATTTGGCTTGTTTTATGACTTTTTGACGTGTTAAAATCGATAAATGCTGATTTTTAACGTCATTTTGTCTGTTTTTTTACTATGGAATATAATTTGTCTATTGGATTACAAAGTTAAATTATTTTGAGTTAATAACGTGCCTCAATAAATCGTAACTTTAATCTTATAAATTTCAAACATTTAAAATCAATCAAATCGTAAAAATATGAATATAAATAAGTTTACTATTAAATCGCAGGAAGCCATTCAGTTGTCTCAACAATTAGCGCAACGAAATGGCCAGCAGCAAATTGAAAATGAACACATTTTCAAAGCTATTTTTGAAGTTGATGAAAACGTGGCGCCATTTATTTTGAAAAAACTAAATGTAAATGTGCCGTTGTTTTTACAAATTTTAGACAGTACAATTCAGAGTTTTCCAAAAGTTTCTGGAGGTGAAATTATGCTTTCAAGAGATGCTAATAAAGCTTTGAATGAAGCTGAAATCATTGCACAAAAAATGAACGACGAATACGTTTCGATCGAACATTTAATTTTAGCCATTTTTGACTCTAAAAGCAGAGTTTCTCAGATTTTAAAAGATCAAGGCGTTACGGGTAAAGGTCTGAAAGCAGCTATTGAAGAATTAAGAAAAGGCGAAAGAGTAACTTCGGCTTCGGCAGAAGAAACCTATAATTCGCTTAATAAATACGCTAAAAACTTAAACGAATTAGCAAGAACAGGAAAACTTGATCCAGTTATTGGGCGTGACGAAGAAATTCGACGTGTCTTGCAAATTTTGACTCGTAGAACTAAAAACAATCCAATGCTTATTGGTGAACCTGGAGTTGGTAAAACGGCGATTGCAGAAGGTTTAGCGCATAGAATTGTGGACGGTGACGTTCCAGAAAACTTAAAAGAAAAAATCGTTTTCTCACTAGATATGGGAGCTTTGATTGCTGGAGCGAAATATAAAGGAGAATTTGAAGAACGTTTAAAATCGGTTGTAAAAGAAGTTACAGCTGCAGAAGGTGATATCGTTTTGTTTATTGATGAGATTCATACGCTTGTAGGTGCAGGTGGAGGTGAAGGCGCAATGGACGCGGCGAACATCTTGAAACCTGCTTTGGCTCGTGGAGAATTGAGAGCTATTGGAGCAACGACTTTAGATGAATATCAAAAATATTTTGAGAAAGATAAAGCGCTTGAAAGACGTTTCCAAAAGGTATTAATTGACGAACCAGATACAGAAAGTGCAGTTTCAATTCTTCGTGGAATCAAAGAAAAATACGAAACGCACCATAAAGTTCAAATCAAAGACGAAGCAATTATTGCAGCTGTTGAACTTTCGCAAAGATATATTACGAATCGTTTTTTACCAGATAAAGCGATCGATTTAATGGACGAAGCAGCTTCTAAATTGCGTATGGAAATCAATTCAAAACCAGAAGAATTAGATGTTTTGGATCGTAAAATCATGCAATTAGAAATTGAGATTGAAGCCATTAAGCGTGAAAAAGAAGAAAGCAAGCTGAAGATTTTAGGTATGGAATTGGCCAACTTGAAAGAAGAACGAAACGAAATCTACGCAAAATGGAAACAGGAAAAAGATATCGTTGACGGAATTCAAGCTGTAAAACATGAAATCGAAGACTTTAAATATGAAGCTGAACGTGCAGAACGCGAAGGTGATTATGGAAAAGTAGCTGAAATTCGTTACGGAAAAATCAAAGAAGCTCAAGAACGTCAGGAATCTTTGCAAAAGCAATTGCAAGAGTTTCAATCTGGAAATTCTTTAATTAAAGAAGAAGTAACTAGAGAAGATATTGCAGAAGTTGTAGCAAAATGGACTGGAATTCCAGTTACAAAAATGCTTCAAACGGAAAGAGAAAAGCTATTGCATTTGGAAGATGAATTACACAAACGTGTAGTAGGTCAAGAAGAAGCGATAGAAGCGGTGAGTGATGCAGTTCGTAGAAGTCGCGCCGGTTTACAGGATATGAAGAAACCTGTTGGAACATTCCTATTCTTAGGAACAACAGGAGTGGGTAAAACCGAATTAGCAAAAGCTTTAGCAGAATATCTTTTTGATGACGAAAATGCGATGACGCGTATCGATATGAGTGAGTATCAAGAACGTCATAGTGTGAGCCGTTTGGTTGGTGCACCTCCAGGATATGTAGGTTATGATGAAGGCGGACAATTGACAGAAGCGGTTCGTAGAAAACCATATTCTGTGATTTTGTTAGATGAGATCGAAAAAGCGCATCCAGATACTTTCAATATTTTATTGCAAGTTCTAGATGAAGGTCGATTGACAGATAACAAAGGACGTTTGGCCGATTTCAAAAACACGATTATCATCATGACGTCTAATATGGGAAGCCAGATTATTCAGGAGAAATTCGAAAATCTAAAAGGCGGAGTAGAAGCGGCAACAGAAGCTGCGAAAAATGAAGTTTTAGGATTACTGAAACAAACTGTTCGTCCAGAGTTTATCAACCGTATTGACGAAATTGTAATGTTTACGCCACTTACGGTAGAAAATATTTCAAGAATTGTTAGCTTACAATTGAAAGGAGTTACAAAAATGCTGGCTCAGCAAGGTATTACAATGGATGCAACTCCAGAAGCTATCGCTTACTTGTCAGACAAAGGATATGATCCGCAATTTGGAGCGAGACCTGTTAAGCGTGTAGTTCAAAGAGAAGTTTTAAATCAATTGTCAAAAGAGATTTTGGCAGGAAATATAACGACAGACAGCATTATTTTATTAGATGCTTTCGATGGCAAATTGGTTTTTAGAAACCAGACAGCTAATTAATTTTTTTTTCATTTGGTTAATCTTAAAAGCATCAGTATCAAAGCTGGTGCTTTTTTTTTGCCGTGAATTCTGAAACTTTTTGGATAATTTTTATAACAATAAATTTTGAAGAAATATCCAATTTTAAGTTTGTAAAAATCAGCAAATTATTAATTTAAAAATGAAAGATTATGAACAATATATTTAGAGGATTATTAGCAGGATACGGTGCTAAAAAATTAGGAGGCGGATGTTTTGGAACCATCATAGTTTTTATCATTCTTTGGGTTCTTTTAGGTCAATGCAATTAAAAATCCTATACAGAAAAATACGAATAAAAAGATAAATTTTGATGTAATATTATTGGGCAGATTAAGTCAAAATGTCTAGATTCGCATCACTAAAAATAAATTTAAAAAATGGGTTCAGGTTTTTTCGCACTATTAGATGATATCGCAGCAATAATGGATGACGTTGCAGTAATGAGCAAAGTTGCAGCAAAAAAAACAGCCGGAATTCTTGGTGATGATTTAGCAGTAAATGCTGAAAAAGCTTCTGGATTTGCTTCATCAAGAGAACTTCCTGTTTTGTGGGCAATTAGTAAAGGTTCCTTATTAAATAAAATCATTATTCTTCCAATTGCATTTTTGTTAAGTGCATTTTTTCCAATTGCTATTATGGTAATTTTGGTATTGGGAGGATTGTTTTTAGCTTATGAAGGAGCTGAGAAAATCTACGAATTTATAGTTCCTCACGCACACGAAGAATCGGAAGGAATAACTGATGAAGTACTTACTGAAGAAGAAATTTTAGTAATTGAAAAAGACAAAGTTAAATCGGCAATTGTGACTGATTTTATTCTTTCTGTAGAAATTGTAATCATTGCTTTAGGAACAGTGATTGGGAAACCATTATTATCGCAAATCATTACTGTTTCTATTATTGCAGTTATTGCTACGGTTGGAGTTTACGGAATTGTAGCGCTTATTGTTCGTATGGATGAAGTTGGTTTTAAAATGATTCAGCATAGTAAAAAAGAAAAAAGTCTTTTAAAAAGTGTTGGTAATATATTAGTTCAAGCACTTCCAAAAGTAATTAAAGCATTAACCGTAATTGGAACAATTGCTTTAATTTTAGTGGCTGGAGGATTATTTGTTCATAATATTGAATTTTTTCACCACTTGCTGCCAAACTTCCCTTCAATCATAAAAGAGTTCGCAATCGGGCTGATAATTGGTTTTATTGTTTTAGGAATTGTGAATCTTTTCAAAAAAATATTCCAAAAGAAAACAGCATAATATAGCTGTAAGCATATATTTAAAAGAAACACCAGTCGAAAGATTGGTGTTTTTTTTTGATGTAGAAATAAAACATTTTTTGCTTCAAGTTCTATCGGGTCTAAGCGAGAATTTTTATTTTTTTATAAGAAAATGAGATAAAATCATTAATTTTTTTTGATAAATAAGTTTTTGATTTACAAATGATTAATTGTTTTCTGAAAAAAAATAACATTTCCTCAAAGCAACCTTTTCAATTTAGCCACATCTTCATAGTAATTAACAATTAATTATTATTTTATATGAAAAGTTTTAGATTAAAATCTGTTTTAGTAGTATTATTTTTATCAATTACATTTGTTTCATGCAGTAATGATGATGACAACGACAAAACACCAGTTCCAACTACAAAAGCTGCTTTAGTAACAGAAATCAAAGGACCAGCAACTGGAAAAGTAAATGACGAATTAAGTTATGAAGTAACTTATGTAGTAGATAATTCTTGCGCAGAATTCGATAAAATCTCTGAAGTTACAATCGGATCAGTAAAAGGATTACAAGTAATTGCTAAATATCCAGCAGAAGTTTGTACACAACAAGTTCCAGAACCAAAGAAAACAGTTTACAAAATTAAACCAACTGCAAAAGGAACTGTAGAGATCAAATTCAAAAAATCAGAAACTGAATTCCTTACTCAAAAAGTTGTGATTGAATAACAACTAGTTTAGTTGATATTTTTTTAGGTTGAAAGCCATTTTAGAGAAGTTTATTTTTAAGCTGATGTAAAATGGTTTTTTTATTTATTAAATATTTAAAATCTATAAATTTTAAAGTCTACCTTAAAATCTTATCTTTGAATTATAAAAATAATATGATTATGGGAGCTTTGGAATTGAGAGATAGTATTTTAGAATATATAAATACAGCAGATGAACGTCTTTTAAAGGTTGTGAAAGCGGTAATTGAAAGTTACCAAGAAGATGAAATAGTTGCTTTTTCAGTTGATGGAAAACCTATTACTAGATCTGAGTATAAATCTGAGTTGGCAAATGCCGAAAACGAAATTAGAACCGGAAACGTAATTTCGCAAGAAGATTTAGAAAAAGAATCTGAAAATTGGTAAATGGGCAGAGTAAAAGTTATTTGGGCAAATTCTGCCAAAGAACAATTAAAAGCGATTTATACATTTTATAAACAGAAATCACCTCAAGGAGCTTTAAATGTAAAAGCTGATATTCTAGAAGCAGTTAAAAAGCTTAGTTTTTGCAGAACAGTATCAGAAAGATGAAATTGAACCAGAATATAGAAAGATTATTGTTAGAGATTATAAGATGCTTTATAAAGAAATAGATGGTACGGTTTTCATTGTGAAAATATTTTCAATGAAACGTTTTCCGAATAGTCAGATGGAGTAGAGCTTTTTTAGAGCTCTTTTTTTTATGTGTTTGAGATAAAACCTAACTTTGCCATTCCTCTAAAATTTACTATTTTTGCACTCTAAATTTTATGTCATGCCGAAAAGAAAATATAAAATATCAGTTATTCAGTTAAATCTGAATGATGTTGCCGAAAATAATCTTAAAAAATGTATCAGCTGGGTAAGAGATGCTGCAAGTCAAGGAGCAGAAGTTATCTTACTTCCTGAATTATATAGCAGTCATTATTTCTGCCAAAGCGAAGATGTTGATAATTTTGCATTAGCGGAGCCATTATACAGTACTTCATTTATTGCTTTTAGCGAATTGGCTAAAGAATTAGGAGTAGTTATTATTGTTCCTTTCTTCGAAAAAAGAATGGCTGGAATTTACCATAACAGTGCTTACATCATCGATACAGATGGGACAGAAGCTGGTTTATACCGCAAAATGCATATTCCAGACGATCCTCATTTCTATGAAAAATTCTATTTTACGCCTGGGGATTTAGGTTTCCAAGCTATTGAAACTAAAAAAGGAACTGTTGGAACTTTGATCTGCTGGGATCAATGGTACCCAGAAGCTGCTCGTATTACAGCACTTAAAGGTGCTGAGGTTTTATTTTATCCAACAGCTATTGGATGGCATCCTAAAGAAAAAGAACAATATGGAGAAAACCAATATGGAGCTTGGATGAACGTAATGAAAGGTCACGCCGTTGCAAACGGTGTTTTCGTTGCAGCAGCAAACAGAATTGGTTTAGAAAAATATATCGACGGAACGGAAGGAATTCAGTTCTGGGGAGCTTCTTTCATTGCAGGACCACAAGGTGAAATTTTAGCGCAAGCGTCTCACGATAAAGAAGAAATCTTAATTGCTGAGGTTGATTTAGATTTACAAGAAAACGTTCGTCAAAACTGGCCATTCTTTAGAGATAGAAGAATTGATGCTTTTGGAGATATTGTAAAAAGAGCAATCGATAAATAATTAGATTTATCTCAAATATAATAAAAGGACAAAGTGTATATTTTGTCCTTTTTTGCTTTGAGTCAAATAAAGAAGGCAGTTTCAATATTTTGAAACCGCCTTTTTAAATATATATTAGAATAAGATTATTTTACTTGGAAAGTAACTCTTCTCACGATCTGACGTGCCTCTTTAGAATTTTTGTTAACAGAAGTATCTTCTCCATTAGCAATTACATTCAATCTTGATGCATCAATTCCTGCATTTATAGCTACTTTTTTCACAGCTTCAGCTCTTTTTCTAGACAATTCTGTGTTATAGTTAGTGTTTCCAATTTCGTCAGCATATCCAATAATATCAGCTGATTTCCCTGGATTGTTTTTTAAGTATTTCACTAAGAAATCAACACCAGATAAAGAAGCGTTTGTAGGTTTTGACGAATTGAAATCGAAATATACATTTACATAACCTCCATTGATTAATTCTTCAACAGTATTGTTTGTTGCTGTTCCAGAACCTTTCTTTTCATAAGTTTTGTCTAAATAGCTTTCTAACTCATCAGGAACACCATTTTGATTGTTGTCTATAGATTGTCCTTTTGTGTTAACGGCAACTCCAGCAATACTATTTGGTTCTAAATCGTATAAATCAGCAACTCCATCTTTGTCTGTATCCAAAAGACCAGTTTCGATCAAGTCAACTCTTTTTTCCAATTCACCAATTCGATCTTCTTCGCCAACCCAGTCAGCGTGTCTTTCGTTTTTACCTAAGTAAAAAGTTAAACCAACAGAAGCGTTTAATAGAATTCCATCAAAAGAACCTGTAGTGGTGTTACCCATTCCGTCAAAGTTCCAGTTTTGTCTTCCATTAATAATTCCCGTAAGATCTCCAGTAAGTGCAACTCTATTGCTCAATTTGATTTGGCCAGTTAAACCAGCAATTCCATGAGCCATATAATCTTGGCCTCCAAAACCAGTTTCAGTACTAATTTGCGAAACTCCAAAACCACCATGCGCCAAAATACCAATTGTATTAGTCCAAGTTTCAAAATTTAAAGCGCGTCCTACGTTTATAACTCCTTGCAAACTTGCTCTAACATATCGGCTTTCAAAATCGGGTGTGTCTTTTTTCTCTTTAAATTGGTCGTAACCAACATCTAATTTTACACCAAACTTTGGATTAAACATATATCTTACACCTAGATCTCCGTGAAAAAAGTTTAAAGATTCTGTCGTGTAACCTGGAGTCATTGCTCTAGTTGGTTTGTTAACCCCGCCATTAAGTTCTATCGACCATTTGTTGTATTCTTGATCTACAATAGGTTTTGTAGAAGTGGTAGCCATATTTTGTGCGCCTGCGGCGAATGATAGTAATAATAGAGAGGCTGATACTAATTTCTTTTTCATGATATCAAAAATTAAATTGTTTTTATTATTAAACTCATGAACAAAATTAGAGGTCGAATTCTAGAATGTGTTGTATATACACTTACATAATTTCCATATTTTGGCTTTTAATTATGTAAATCCGTTAATATTAGTCTAATAGAAGGTATAAAAAAAGGGCAAAATTCACATTTTGCCCTTTTGCTATCCTGGAAATATATTTATTATTTCAAATCTGGTTGGTAAATTTTAACAGATCCATCTCCTTCACTGCTTACTACTAATAAGCTTCTTTTAGTAGGGCTTTTTGAAGCTGGAATAAACAAAATTCCTTCTGGAGCGTCACCAGTTTTCACTGTTTGTAAATATTGTGGCGAAGTTGGGTTTGTAGTATCATAAACCATAAAAGCATCAGATCTTTCTAAACCAACGAATAAAATATTTTGAGTTCCCATTTTAGCTGCTACTACAGCTTCTGGCTCAGAACCTTTATCATCACTTCTTTTATCGTCATAAGTTCCTAATTCATTAGTTTTTTTGTCAACATCATTTTTACTGTCAAAAACTATTTTTCCAGTATTTCCGTTCCAGATTGAAAATGATCTTCCTCCAAAACTTACCATTTGGTCTAAATCTCCGTCACCGTCAGTATCTCCCATGTCAGTAATTAGATTAAGCCTTCCTAAGTTTGTTTCTAATTTTAAAGTCGCTGCATCAGGAAAAGCAGTTGCGTCCAATGTCATGTCTTTCATACGCTTAACATCAGAATAAGCATCATATTCTCTAGCATCTCCTTCATTTGCAGTAACAAAATAAGGAGTATTATTTACTGTAAAATGACTAATTGCATCTGGCATATAAAGTCCTTTTACTTTCCAAGGATTAAAAGCTACTTTATCGTCTTTATCGCTTACATCAATAGCATTTTCTGCTGTATTGTAGTCTTTTAAGCCTAAAGGATAAATTGCAGTGATTGTTTTAGAAGTTAAATCAACTTTTGCAACACCATTATTTTCTTGTAAAGTAACCCAAGCTGTTTTTGAATCATCTGAAATTGTAATGTATTCTGGTTCAATGTCCTGAGCGAAACTCTTAGCGAATTTTGAAACTCTGAATCCGTCTTTTGCCAAAGCAGTAGCTTGGCTACTGAACGAACTGAAATCTAAAGTAGTAACCGAATAAGTGCTAGTTTCAATAATAGAAACCGTTCCGTTTGGATCTTGTGAATAATCTGTATTTGGTTCCCCTTCGTTAGCCGACATAATGAATTTTCCGTCAGGAGAAAAAGTAATCATATCTGGTAAAGCACCAACCGTAACTTGTTTGATTAAACTATAATCTGAAGTGTTGAAAACAATTACTTTTCCATTTCCTTGCTTGTTTACAGTAGATTCTAAAGCAACAGCCAATTTTCCGTCAAAAACAGAAACACTGTTTGCGGCACCTTCATAAGCTACTAAATCAATTTTTCCGATTTTTGTTGGCTTTGTAGGATCTGTGATATCAATAACATCAATTTGGTTTACACCGCTGTTATTAACTGTAAAAAGTCTTTTTGTTTTTTCGCAGTAAGCAGAAATTTCAGCTGCAGCTTCTCCGCCAATTGTAATAGAACCAATTTCTTTAAAAGTTGCTGGGTTCTCGTTTACAACAACTTCAGGTTCGTTGTTAGAATTTTCGTCATTATTACAGCTCGCCAAAATAAAAAGCGCTGCAAATAATGAGATAGATAAATTTTTCATGTGTTAGTTTTTAGTTTTGGTAAAAGTAATTCTGAGCTTTCTGTTAAATATTAAGTAGGTATTATTTAATCTTTAACTTAATTTTTGCAGGATATTTATTGTGAAATTATAGATGAATTTCAATCAAATGTTTTATAATCCTAACGAATGCTTATCTTTGCACTTTCTAAATTAGAACCTCTTTATGTCAACAAATAATAGAAGATTTCCAGCAGAATGGGAAAAACAGCAAGGAATTGTATTGTGTTTTCCGCATAATGGTAACGATTGGCCTGGAAAATATGAGGCCGTTCAATGGGCTTTTGTAGAATTTATTAAAAAAGTAGCCACTTTTGAAACTGTTTTTTTGGTCGTAGCCGATGAAAAACTAAAAGAGAAAGTTGCAGATATGCTTGAAAGAGCTCGCGTAAACCTTGATAACGTTTCCTATATTATTCATAAAACCAACAGAAGCTGGATGCGTGATTCAGGACCAATTATTGTGAAAAATGGTTCGAAAAGAGAAGCGTTGAATTTTAATTTCAATGGTTGGGCAAAATATAAAAACTATCAGTTAGACAAATTTGTTCCGGGTAAAGTAGCTGATTTTATTAATGTGCCTTTAACTCAAGTAATGTATAAAGGAAAACCAGTAATTGTTGAAGGAGGAGCGATTGACGTAAACGGAAAAGGAACTTTATTAACATCTGAAGAATGTTTAATGCATCCAACAATTCAGGTTCGAAACGCTGGTTTTACAAAAGAAGATTACGAAGCAGTTTTTAAAGAATATCTTGGAGTTACAAATGTAATTTGGTTAGGAGATGGAATTGAAGGTGATGATACTCACGGTCATATTGACGATTTATGCCGATTTGTAAATGAAGATACTATAGTAACTATTGTGGAAACTAATAAAAACGATTCTAATTACAAACCTTTACAAGATAATTTGAAACGTTTGCAAAACGCAAAATTAGAAAACGGAAAATCTCCAGTTATTGTAGCGCTTCCAATGCCAAAACGTGTTGATTTTGAAGATTTACGTTTACCGGCAAGTTATGCTAATTTCTTGATTTTGAATAATTGTGTTTTAGTGCCAACATTCAACGATAGCAATGATCGTGTAGCTTTAAATATCTTAGCAGAATGTTTTCCAGATCGTGAAGTAATCGGAATAAGCTGTATTGATTTTATTTGGGGTTTTGGAACTTTACATTGTTTAAGTCAGCAGATTCCTGCATAAAAATAGTAGCTACAGATTATAAAGTAATCGTTTTGATCTTTTTAATCTGCTATAAAATTGTCAGATATACAGAGACTTTCTTGTATTATTTAAGCTGTCACCAAAAGTGGCAGCTTTTTTTGTTGTATATTTAACAGACAGATTTGCTATGTGTCCGAATAACCTCCTTATATTCGTATGTTCAACAATGCAGAAATGCAGATTTTTTTTATATGAAGAAAATATTTTTTATCCTTTTCTTGCTTTCTTCGAGAGTTCTTTTTTCACAGTCTGATTTGCAAGATAAAAATGAACTTACATTTGCTACCTACAATGTAAGTATGGAATCTGATAATTATTCTCCAAAAGGGGCAATGGGGAAATCGGAGGAGATATTGATTTATCAGCTTAATTCAGGGAATAATGCTCAAATCAAAAATATCGCTCACATTATTCAAACTGTTAGACCAGATGTTATTCTGCTAAACGAATTTGATTACATTAAAGATCCTGAACTTGGTGTAAAGGCTTTTATAAAAAAATACTTGAACGTGAGCCAGGGCGGGGCAACGGCCATTGATTATCCTTATCACTATTATTCTACAGTGAATACTGGTCAGCCAAGTCCTTACGATTTGAACAACGATGGAAAGTTGAATAATTTTGGAAATGATGCTTGGGGATTTGGTATGTATCCTGGACAATATGGAATGATGCTTTTGTCTAAATATCCTATTGATGCTAAAGCGGTTCGTACTTTTCAACATTTTAAATGGAAAGATATGCCCGGAGCATTGCTTACTAAAAAAGCAGATGGATCGGATTGGTATAGCAAGAAAGCTTGGAAGGAATTCCCTTTGTCTTCAAAATCTCACTGGGACGTTCCTGTACAAATTAACAATAAAACAGTTCATGTCTTAGTTAGTCATCCAACTCCTCCTACTTTTGATGGTGATGAAGATCGCAATGGAAAAAGAAATCATGATGAAATCCGATTCTGGAAAGATTATATCTCAGACAATTCAGCTTCGTACATTTATGATGATAAAGGTGTAAAAGGTGGTTTAGATCCAAATTCTCGATTTGTTATATTGGGTGATCAAAATGCTTCTCCAGTTGAAGGAAGCGCTATTAGAGAAGGTATAAAATCGTTAATAGAAAGTCCGAAAATTAATAGCGATTTTACGCCTGCTAGTAAAGGTGGTGCTGAATATAGTCCTGAAAATCCTTTTGGAATTAATCATACTGCATTTTGGAGAATGCGCGCCGATTATGTTTTGCCATCCAGACTTGGTTTTAAAGTTATAAACAGTGGGGTATTCTGGCCTGCGAAAGATGAACAAATGTCAGAATTAGTTGAAAAACGTGAATCAAGTTCAGATCATCGTTTGGTTTGGGTAAAGTTGGTCTTAGAATAAATAACTTTTCTTTTCAATTTTAAAAGATTTAAATATAAGCATAAAAAAACCTTGGCGATCACCAAGGTTTTTTGTTTTCTATATTTCTTGTTCAGACTGATCTGATCTTCATTGTTTAATAAAAGGAGGTAGCAATTGGCTAGAAACTTCTCCAAAACCAATTCTTACTTCGGTATTTTCGCAGAATCCACGAATAATAACCGTATCATTATCTTCAATAAATTTACGTTCGCTGCCATCTTTTAATCTCAACGGATTTTTTCCGCCCCAAGTTAATTCTAGCATCGAACCAAAACTATCAGGAGTTGGACCAGAAATAGTTCCAGAACCCATCATGTCGCCAGAATTTACACGACATCCGTTTGAAGTGTGATGAGCCAATTGCTGGCACATTGACCAATATAAATATTTAAAGTTTGATTTCGAAACAACTGTTTCCTCTTGGTTTTCAGGTTGTATTGAAACTTCTAAATGAATGTCAAAAGCTTTTTTTCCTTTTGTTTGTAAATAAGGAAGTGGAGACGGATCTTGTTTAGGGCCTTTAGTTCTAAAAGGCTCAAGAGCATCCATTGTCACAATCCACGGAGAGATTGAAGTTGCAAAGTTTTTGGCTAAGAATGGCCCAAGAGGCACATATTCCCATTTCTGAATATCACGCGCGCTCCAGTCATTCAATAAAACCATTCCGAAAATATAGTCTTCTGCTTCGTAGGTTGGGATATTTTCCCCCATTACGTTAACATCTGTTGTAATAAAAGCAGTTTCTAATTCAAAATCTACTAAACGAGAAGCTCCAAAAACAGGCGTATCATGTCCAGCAGGTAAAGTTTGTCCCATTGGTCTGTGAACTGGAATTCCAGAAGGTACAATTGTTGAACTTCTTCCGTGGTATCCAACTGGAATATGAAGCCAGTTTGGCAATAAAGCATTTTCTGGATCGCGGAACATTTTACCTACGTTTGTAGCGTGTTCTCTGCTCGAATAGAAGTCAGTATAATCACCAATCAAAACTGGCAATTGCATCTCTACATCTTCGATTTTAAATATAACAATATCTCGGTGTTTTGTTGAATCTCGTAATTGAGGGTTGTTCTCGTCAAAAATATCTGCGATACGATTTCGAACCAAACGCCATGTTTTTTTTCCGTCAGAAATAAAATCATTTAGCGTATCCTGCATAAACATATCATCGGTTAATTCGATTCCTTCAAAATAGTTTAATTGCTGTAAAGCCCCTAAATCTATGGCGTAATCGCCAATTCGCGTTCCTACGGTAACGACATTTTCTTTAGTAAGAAATACACCGAAAGGAATATTCTGGATGGGGAAGTCGCTATTTTCTGGCACTTCTAACCATGATTTTCTACTGGTATCGTTGGCAGTTATTGGCATGTTTAATGTTAATTATTTGTTGAAAAATTACTTGTCAAATATATCATAATCTAGCAGTTTGACAAACGTTTTTTTGTATTTTTGCGTGAAATTAACGAAAAACAAAAAAATGCAACGCGACGAACAAATTTTTGATCTTATCCAAGAGGAGAAAGAAAGACAAATTCACGGACTAGAGCTTATCGCTTCAGAGAATTTTGTAAGTGATGAAGTAATGGCAGCAGCAGGGTCTGTTTTAACTAATAAATATGCAGAGGGTTATCCTGGCAAAAGATACTACGGCGGTTGTGAAGTAGTTGACGTTATTGAGCAAATTGCTATTGACAGAGCTAAAGAATTATTTGGCGCTGAATATGCAAACGTACAGCCTCATTCTGGTTCTCAGGCAAATACAGCTGTTTATCACGCTTGTCTAAATCCTGGTGATACTATTTTAGGTTTCGATTTATCTCATGGAGGTCACTTAACTCACGGTTCTCCAGTAAATTTCTCAGGACGTTTATATCGTCCAGTTTTTTACGGTGTAGATGCTGAAACTGGTCGTTTAGATTATGATAAAATTCAAGAAATTGCAACTAAAGAACAGCCAAAATTAATCATCGCTGGAGCTTCGGCTTATTCTCGTGATATGGATTTTGCTCGTTTCAGACAAATTGCAGACAGCGTTGGAGCGATCTTATTTGCTGATATTTCTCACCCAGCTGGTCTTATCGCAAAAGGATTATTAAGTGATCCAATTCCACATTGCCATATTGTTTCTACAACAACACATAAAACATTAAGAGGACCACGTGGAGGTCTTATTTTAATGGGGAAAGATTTCCCAAATCCACAAGGATTAACAACTCCTAAAGGAGAAATTAGAATGATGTCTTCATTATTGGATTTAGCTGTTTTCCCAGGAAATCAAGGTGGACCTTTAATGCACATTATCGCTGCTAAAGCGGTTGCTTTCGGTGAAGCATTAAAAGATGAGTTCTTTACTTACGCAATGCAATTACAAAAAAATGCTAACGCAATGGCTGATGCTTTCGTAAAAAGAGGTTACAACATTATCTCTGGCGGAACTGACAACCATATGATGCTTATTGACTTAAGAAATAAAAACATTTCTGGTAAAGAAGCTGAAAATGCATTAGTAAAAGCTGAAATTACAGTAAACAAAAACATGGTTCCTTTTGACGATAAATCTCCATTTATCACTTCTGGAATTCGTGTTGGTACAGCTGCAATCACAACTCGTGGTTTAGTTGAAAAAGATATGGAAACTATCGTAGCTTTAATCGATAAAGTGCTTACAGATCACACAAACGAAGATCTTATCGAAGAAGTTGCTGAAGAAGTAAACGAATTAATGAGCGAAAGACCAATTTTTGCATATTAATTAGTTTAAAGTTTAAGGTTTCAAGTTTAAAGTTTTGTAATGCGTAAATAACCGTATTATGAAACTTTAAACTTTTTTTCGTTTAGATAAGAAACTTGAAACCTGAAACAAAATAAACCTGAAACAAATTAAAAGACATGGGCGTACTAAGATTACAATTGCCAACCGACCCAAGATGGGTAAATATTGTTGAGAAAAACATCGAAGAAATCTTAACAGATCATGCTTGGTGCGAGCAAAAAGCGGCAACAAACGCGATTACAATTATTACAAACAATTCTGAACACCAAGATTTAGTGAAAGATTTATTGGCTTTAGCCAAAGAAGAAATCGATCATTTTGAGCAAGTTCATAACATCATCATTAAAAGAGGATTGAAATTAGGGCGCGAACGTAAAGACGATTACGTAAACGAACTATACCAATACATGAAAAGAAGCGGAGACGGAAGCCGTGTTTCAGGTCTTGTTGAAAGATTACTATTTTCTGCTATGATTGAAGCTAGAAGCTGCGAACGTTTTAAAGTGCTTTCTGAAAACATTAAAGACGAAGAATTAGCTCTTTTCTATAGAGAATTAATGGAAAGTGAAGCAGGACATTATACCACTTTTATAACATACGCTCGTAAATACGGAACAGGAATTGATGTTGAAAAACGCTGGAGAGAATGGCTGGCATTTGAAGAATCAATTATTACCAATTACGGAAAAGGAGAGACTATTCACGGGTAGTTTTTTTGTTTGTTTTGTTTCAGGTTTCAAGTTTGTCAGGTTGAGCGAAGTTGAAGCCTACGCGAAGTATAGAAAGAAAAAATCCGTTTTATCTG
Organism: Flavobacterium sp. SH_e; assembly: GCF_025717045.1. GTDB lineage: Bacteria > Bacteroidota > Bacteroidia > Flavobacteriales > Flavobacteriaceae > Flavobacterium. The sequence goes on along the minus strand of NZ_JAOVZN010000005.1, from coordinate 612,079 downwards.
CGTTTTCGCGAAAGCGAATCGGTTTAATCCGTGTCCAATCTTTTAAGTTTTTATAATCTAAAATCTAAAGCCTACAATCTAAAATTTCTTATATTTGAGAGTAACCAAAATCTCGAACTATGAGAATAGAAATGGACCTGAAATTAGGATTTAAAGATGTAATGTTTAGACCTAAAAGATCAACGCTCAAAAGTAGATCTGAAGTTTCCTTAGAACAAAATTTCAAGTTTTTGCACAGTACCTCAAGTTGGTCTGGAATTCCGATTATGGGGGCCAATATGGATACCGTAGGAACTTTTGAAATTGCAAAGGTTTTGGCAAAAGAAAAACTTTTTACAGCTATTCATAAACATTACACTTTAGAAGAATGGAATTCATTTCTAAAGACAGCAACTCCTGATATTTACGATTATATTGCAGTAAGCACTGGAACAGGAAAGGAAGATTTTGAAAAGATTGGAAAAATTATTGAAGCAAATCCACTTTTAAAATTTATCTGTATTGATGTTGCAAACGGCTATTCAGAGCATTTTGTTCAGTTTTTAAAGAAAACAAGAAAACAATATCCAGATAAAATCATTATTGCAGGTAATGTTGTCACAGGAGAAATGACCGAAGAACTTTTGTTAGCTGGCGCCGATATTGTAAAAGTCGGAATTGGTCCTGGTTCTGTTTGTACAACGCGAGTAAAAACAGGTGTTGGTTATCCGCAACTTTCAGCAATTATAGAATGTGCTGATGCTGCCCATGGTTTAGGTGGACATATTATTAGCGACGGTGGTTGTACAACTCCGGGCGATGTTGCCAAAGCTTTTGGTGCTGGAGCCGATTTTGTTATGTTGGGTGGAATGCTTGCTGGACACACAGAAAGTGGCGGAGAACTAATAGAAGTAAAAGGAGAAAAATTTAAACAATTTTACGGGATGAGTTCGAAAACCGCAATGGACAAACATGCTGGAGGCGTTGCAGAATATAGAGCAAGCGAAGGGAAAACAGTCCAAGTTCCGTTTAAAGGAGACGTGATTCACACTGTTTTAGATATTTTGGGCGGAATAAGAAGCACTTGCACATATGTAGGAGCTTCCAGATTAAAAGAATTGACTAAACGAACGACTTTCATCCGCGTAAGCGAACAAGAAAATCAAGTTTTTAAAAAATAATATGATTCAAATTACCGAAGCATCGATTGGAGATATTGCTAAAATCCAAGAAATTGCACATATAACATGGCCAATAACGTATGGCGAAATTTTGACAACAGAACAATTAGATTATATGTTGAATCTTATTTATTCTGATGAAGCACTTTCAAAACAAATTCACAATAAAGAACAATTATTCTATCTCATTCTAGATTCAGAATCTACAATTGGCTTTATCGGAATTGAACATAATTATAAAAACGAAGCAATTACCAAAATCCATAAGATCTATCTTTTGCCAGAAACGCAAGGAAAAGGTTATGGAAAAATAGTTTTTGAAGAAATTGCAAAAATGGCATTAGAAAATAATTCAAACCAACTTTTATTAAACGTAAACCGATTTAATACGGCTTTAAATTTCTATACAAAACTCGGTTTCGAAATTAAAGAAACGGTTGATATAGAAATAGGAAATGGATATTTGATGGAAGATTATGTGATGGGGAAGAAGATATAGTTCTCTTAATATATGATAAAAAAAGAGTCTTTGAAACTGGATTTTCAAAGACTCTTTTTTTTTGGATAATTATAATTAGTGAATTAAATTATAAATAAAGCTTGCTGCAAAAAGATAAATAAAGATACATAATGCATTGATAACTAAAACTTTAAGGTATGTTAGTATTAGGAGTTTCTTCTCTAAAAAAGGTATAATTAATTACAGTTGCTGTTCCACCGATTGCTCCGCCAATTGCCCCTCCACTAAATAAAAGTCCAATTGGTAATGCACCAACTATATATTCATACCATTTTAATTTATTTGCCATTGGGTATTTTTTGCCGTCAATATTTAAGGCTTGTGAAGATATGTCTGGTATGTTAGCCTTTGGAAAAGCCTTAACTATTTCATCATTAGTTCTTTTAATTAAAAATGGTTTTCCTTTTTCTTTACTCTGTTCAACAAGTACTCCATTTTGTCTCAATGTTGATTTTCCGGAAAAAATATTGCTTTCAAATTCAAAATTGTTGTTTGGGAAATCAGGTAATGTAAATTTAAAATTGTTTTTCATGATTTTATTGCTTTTTCTTTTTAAGTTTTTAGTAATCAGTTGAATAATAAAACTTAAATGTTTTTGCAAAGGTATTTTGAGTACCTAATTGCAAATAGCAACTAAAAGACAGAAAAATGATATAATAAGTTAAAAGCTACTTTCTAACTCACAATCACATCATGCTTAAACAACAACCCTTTTACTTCCTTCAAAGAAAAAACAGCTTTCTTCAATTTAGTTTTTGATGGATCAATAGTGTAATTAAAACTCGTTTTAAAATCGGCTTTATTAGCGATGGCTTTGTTGAATTCTGAACGGTATAAATCGCAATTATAAAAAACTACATTGGTCAAATCTGTAGCCATAAAATCTACGGCAATTAAACTGCAGTTCGAAAAAAACGTTCCTTTTAATTTTAGAGTGTAAAACTTCGAAAAGTCTAGAATGCAGTCGTTAAATTCGATTTCAAATATTAGTTTATCGCACATTGCAAAGTTAACATCTTTAATTTCGCATCGATTAAATCTTGCAGTTCTAAAAGCAACGTAATTAATTTTGGCTTCAGTAAAAATACAATCATTAAAAACGCAGTCGATAAAAGTAACGGCAAGAAAAGTGCAGGCAGAGAAATTACAATTATTAAAAACGCAGCATTCGAAGTCCTTAAAATTAAGATCGTCTTTGGCGTAAATAATTGTATTGTACTCTTTATCAAGAAAATATTCGCTTTCTTTTTTCAACCTTTTTCTATAATTTTTTGAAGGTGAAAAGGTAATAATTTACGATATAATAATGGAAACAAATTATAAATGATTTTGATTTCATTCACATTTTTAATCCATAAAATACTGTAGCTTTACACTTATTTTTTAAGTTAAACAGATCAATTTTATTATATGGAATCAACAAGAAAAGAACATGATTTTCTGGGAGAATTAGAAATTCCAAACCATTTATACTACGGAATCCAGACTTTTAGAGCGGTAGAAAACTTTAATATTACTGGTATTCCAATTTCAAAAGAGCCTTTATTTATAAAAGCTTTAGGTTATGTAAAAAAAGCTGCGGCATTGGCAAATAAAGATTGTGGTGCAATTGATCCTAAAATTGCAGAAGCGATTTGTTATGGAAGTGATCAGGTTATCGCTGGTAAATTTGATAAAGAATTTGTGAGCGATTTAATTCAGGGCGGTGCAGGAACTTCTGTAAACATGAATGCTAACGAAGTTATTGCCAATATCGGATTAGAATATTTAGGTCACAAAAAAGGCGAATACAATTTTCTTCATCCAAATAATCATGTAAATTGTTCACAATCTACAAACGATGCTTATCCATCGGCATTTCGAATTGCTTTGTATTTAAAAATGGAAAGCTTCATTAAAACTTTCTCAGGTTTAGAAGTTGCTTTCGCTAAAAAAGGTGAGGAGTTTAAAGATGTCTTAAAAATGGGAAGAACGCAATTGCAAGATGCGGTTCCCATGACTTTAGGGCAAGAATTTAAAGCTTATGCAACCACAATTGGCGAAGATATTCAGCGTTTGAAAAATGCGCAGGAATTATTGTTGGAAATCAATATGGGAGCAACAGCAATTGGAACAAAAGTTAATGCACCTGAAGGTTATCCAGAAATTTGCGTAAAATATCTAGCAGATGAGGTTGGAATTCCATTAACGCTTTCTCCAGATTTAATAGAAGCAACCGTAGATACAGGAGCTTATGTTCAGATTATGGGAACTTTAAAACGTTCTGCTGTAAAAATTTCTAAAATCTGTAACGATTTACGTTTATTGAGTTCTGGGCCAAGAACAGGTTTAAATGAAATTAATCTTCCTGCACGCCAGCCTGGTTCATCTATTATGCCAGGAAAAGTAAATCCGGTAATTCCAGAAGTGGTAAATCAGACTTGTTTTTATGTGATTGGTCAGGATTTAACCGTTACAATGGCAGCAGAAGCGGGACAATTACAGTTAAACGTAATGGAACCTGTTATTGCTTTTGCAATGTTTACTTCGTTAGATTATCTTTCAAATGCAATTCAGACTTTAATTGATAAATGTATTAACGGAATCACAGCAAATGTTGATCATTGCTATAATATGGTTATGAATAGTATCGGAATCGTGACACAATTGAATCCAATTATTGGTTATGAAGAAAGTGCTAGTATTGCAGGAGAGGCTTTAAAAACAGGTAAAAGCGTTCATCAAATTGCCGTTTTAGAACGAAAATTAATCACACAGGAAAAATGGGACGAAATTTATTCTTTGGAAAACTTAATCCATCCGAAGTTTATCACTAAATAATTTTTCTATGCTATAGCCGAAAGCCGTCAATTTTATTTTGACGGTTTTTTTGTTAAAATAATTTTAGTTTTATTTGATTTAGTTCGTAAGATGTTGAAAATAAGAGTTATATTTACATAGAGATTGAGTCTCATTCCAAAACTAAACTTTGCAAATGGTGATTTTTTGTAAAAATAATGCCTATAAGTACAAGTCTAAAATCTTAGGATTATTGCTTCTTATTTCTTTTAATCTATTTGCTCAAGAGGAAATTAAAAATCCTGAAATTGAATCTCCAAAAATTTGCCCTCCAAAAACAGTATTTGATCTTTTTAAGAAAGATGATGATGCTTTAGTAGTTAAGCCAACAAAAAACAATTTCTTTTTATTGATTCCAGCTATTGGATCTCAGCCCGCTACAGGATTCTTTTTTGGAGCAGTTGCTCAATATACTTTTAAAGGAAAAGAAGAAAAAGATAAATATTCGATTGCCAATGTTGGGATTACATATACACTAAAAAATCAATGGCTGGTTAATATTAAAAACAATATTCTGCTCAATAATAATAAAATCTTTTTGAGTGGCGATTATCGGTTGTATTTGTTTTCGCAACCTAATTATGGTTTAGGAACTGATATAATTCCGCCCAGACGCGACCAGCCTGATGGTTTTAGTGTTGATTCGCTTGCCCAAGACATGGATTATAACTATTTAAAATTCCACCAAACGATTTCTTTTGAGGTCAAAGAGAACTACTATATAGGTGGGGGAATTAATATTGACTGGTATTCTAGTATTGACGACAAAGAGTTAGATTTGGAAAATGGTAAATATACTTATCACTACAATTACAGCCAGAAATATGGATTTGACAACTATGAATATTTCTTAAACGGAATAAGTTTGAATCTGGTTCATGATTCGCGAGATAATCAGGTAAATGCGTCAAAAGGATGGTTTGCCAATATTAATTATAGATTTAATCCAGTATTGTTTAATAATCAGGATTATAGTAATGTGCTCTTTGCAGAATACCGGCATTTTATACCTGTTTCTCATAAAAATCCACACTACATTTTGGCAATTTGGACTTATGGACAATTTGTAACCAGAGGAAAAGTACCTTATTTAAATCTGCCTGCAATTGGCTGGGATCAGCGCAGTAGGAGCGGAGAAGGTTATACGCAGGGATTGTTTAGAGGAAACGGTTTAGTTTATTTATCTACAGAATTTCGTTTTCCTATTACCTGCAATCAATTGTTGAGCGGTACTGTTTTTGCCAATTTTGTAACAGCCAGTAATTCAGATACTGATCTTAAATTATTCAAATCGATTCAGCCTGCTATCGGAGCTGGTTTGAGAATCTTAATTGACAAAGCTTCCAAAACAAATCTAATTTTAGATTATGCGTGGGGTAATAATTCTAAAGGTTTTTACTTGAATGCTGGTGAGACTTTCTAATTTCAAAATTTGTACAAATTGAAAATAAAAAGATTAGAGTTAAAAATAATGTAAAAAAGCAGGCAATAAGGTCTGCTTTTTTTATTCTTCACAATAAAATCATAATTTGCAGAAATGTTCTAAATTATGTAAATTTCAATTCCTATTTTTGTTGTATATACAAACTTCTTAAGATGAAATTACTGATAGTTGAAGACGAACCAAACCTATTATCGATATTAAGAAAAGGATTTGCGGAAAATAATAATGAAGTAAGCGTTGCTATGGATGGTAAAACTGCCATGGAGATGATTCATAATTATACTTTCGATGTAGTAATTTTAGATGTAATGCTTCCTGATGTTAACGGAATCGAAATTTGCAGAAGACTTCGCGCAGCTAAAAATTTCGTGCCAATTTTGCTTTTAACGGCTTTAGGAACATCAGAAAACATTGTTACTGGACTTAATGCTGGTGCTGATGATTATTTGGTTAAGCCTTTTAAATTTGGCGAATTAGATGCCAGAGTAAATGCTTTGTACAGAAGATCACAACAGGAAACAGAGAAAATAGATGCAATTACAATTGGTGATTTAGAAATAAACGGACGCGCAAAAACAGTTAAAAGAGATGGAGAAAACATCGTTTTAACGGCCAAAGAATTTAAACTTTTATATTATTTGGCAAAAAATACTGGCCGAATTGTTTCTAGAGATCAAATTTTAGATAATGTTTGGGATATTAATTTCGATATGAATACCAACGTTGTCGATGTATATATTACGTACTTAAGAAGAAAGATAGATAAGCCTTATTCAACCAAACTTATTCATACCATGAAAGGTTTGGGCTATGTTATTAAGCTATAATATGGATATTAGAAAAAAAATTACTTTTAATTACGTTGCTCTTTCAACCTTTAGTACTTCGCTATTGTGTATCATTGTATTTTTCTTGTTTAGAGAAAACAATCGATATCATTTTTTAAAGCGTCTGGATGATCGAGCAAAAATTGTTTCTTCTATTCATTTTCAAAAAGATCCAGAAAAGATTAAATATTACCAAAACCTTAAAAAAAATGGTCTTGAAGAATTGATCGAAGAAGAAGAATATGTATTGAAAATCAATAGCCACAATAGTTTTGATTATAATACGAATTTAAACCTTCCTAATTCATTTTACACCAATATTCTAAGTACAGGAAAAGATTCTTACGAAAGAGATAATAAATATTATTTAGGACAGGTTTTTCAAGAAAATAGCCAGAAATATATTGTAATTGTTGGTGCGAGAGATCGTAAAGGAAAAGATACGACCGTTTATATTGTAAAAATCATGCTTTTTGGCGGAATCGGTTTTGTGATTCTGGCTTTTCTATTGGGTAGATTTTTAGCAAAGCGCGTTATCGATCCTGTAGCAAGAATTACAAGAGAAGTGAAGAGAATTAGCGCTTCGAATCTTCATAATCGTTTGCCTGAAGTTAAAAATTCTGATGAAATTTCAGATTTGACGAATACTTTTAATAATATGCTGGATCGTTTAGAGACTTCTTTCGAGATCCAAGCGAACTTTATTAATAATGCTTCTCACGAGTTAAAAACTCCAATAACAACTATTATTGCCGAAGCAGAGATTATGCTACTCAAAGAAAGACAGCAACATGAATATGTAGAATCGCTACAAAATATTTACAGTCAAGCTTCAAGATTAGGGAATCTAACCGAAAGCTTGCTGAAATTGACACAAACTGGCTATGACGGCCAAAAACAAGTATCTGATATTGCACGAATGGACGAATTGCTTTTGGACGTAAAATCAGATTTAGATAAAATTTATCCAGACAATCGTGTGAGCATTAAACTTAATTTCGCTCCAGAAGATTCTAATTTGCTGTTATTGCCATGTAATAAACCACTTTTAGAGCTGGCAATCAATAATATTATTACCAACGGAGTGAAGTATTCTGATAACAACGAAGTGTTCGTGAATCTTTCTGCTAATCGAGAAATGATCAAAATCTCGATTAATGATATCGGAATCGGAATTCCACCAGAAGATATTCCGCATTTGTATGAACCTTTTTTTAGAGGAAAAATTGCGGCCAAATATATTGGTTATGGTTTAGGACTTCCTTTAGCATCAAAAATCATTAGAATGCATGATGGCGAATTACAAGTGCAATCGGAACAAAATAAAGGTACAATCGTTACCATAATCTTTAAAAAAGGCAACATTAAAAAATCTAATGTTTAATTTTAGAAAATTCTAATTTTAGATTAATGTCGCTCTAAGTTGTTGATAGTTAATTTGTAAGTATAAACTAAACGATTATACTTATGAAAAACTTTCTTATACCAACGACTTTAAAAGATGATACAATTTCGGCTGTAAAATCTGCGGTGAATCAGTCAAAAAATACTGAATCAGAAATTATTTTAGTATTAGTTTCAGAAGCGCCAGATACATTTTCTTCTTCTAGTTTTTTACGTGAAATGAGATCTGGACTTACAAAAAGCCAGGAAGAAGTTCTAGAAACCTGCCGTTATATTATCGACCACACTCCAAATACTAAATTAAAAGTTCACAATCAATACGGACTTTCAGCGCCTCTTTTTAGACGTCTTATTGAGGCTTTCTCAGTAAAATTGGTCATTCTTACACATTCTTATAAGCAGGAAACCAAAAGAATTCATCAATATTTGATTCAATTGGCTGGAAATCAAAAATGTCCAATTCTGCATTTAAGTACAGAAATTAATAAAGAAGTCTTTAATAAAGCACTTTATGTAGAAAATTCAAGCCGAAATATTCATGTAAAAGATGTACAAGAATTTTTGAGTGCGAATTTCTCTTTCGAAATTGTAAGCCAAACGTCTAGTTTTGAAGACAACTACGAAAATGTTGCTCCATTTTTATCAGAAGCCATTTCAAAACACAACATAGATATGTTGGTAGAAACGAGAAAAGGCGAAAAAATCAAATTTAAAAAAGCCAAAAAAGAAAATGTCAATGAAAAACTTGGACTTCCAGTTCTTTCATTGTACGAAGAGATGGTTTAAGAGTTTGAGATTCTAAGCTACTAAGACACTAAGCTTCTAAGTTTTTTAATTCTTAGAAACTTAGAATCTTGGCCTCTCAAAAAAATATTAATTTAAAACCGAAAATATGTTGTTAAAGAAAAGAATACCAATGAAGTACGTTCTCGGGAAAATTAAAGTAGAAATCGCTCTAGTATTGGCGTATACCATACTATTTGAAATTTTTCATCATTATTTCATCAATCTTCCCGTAGATATTCCAATTGCAATTCCAACCATGATTGGAACTATTATTTCCTTATTATTAGCCTTTAAATCGAATCAGGCTTATGACAGATGGTGGGAAGCACGAATTGTTTGGGGCGCTGTTGTAAACGACTCCAGAACATTGATCCGTCAAGTTTTGACATTTTACGAAGATCCAGATTTTTCTGTTGAAGCCAGTGAATTCAAAGAAAATTTTGCAAAAAGACAAATCGCATGGTGTTATAGCCTTGGGCAGTCGCTTAGAAATAGAGACGCAATAAAACCGCTTGAAGGTCTAATGAATGAAGAAGAAATTAAATACATCAAAAACCATCAAAACGTTCCAAATGCAATTTTAATGTTGCATGCAAGAGATTTGAGAAATGCAAAAAACGAAAAAAGGCTTAATGTTTATCAGCAAGTTGAAATTGATAATACATTGTCCAGATTATGTGATGAAATGGGAAAATGCGAGCGTATTAAAAACACCATTTTTCCAACAACATACAGTATGTACATTCGATTGACATTATGTTTGTTTATTTTATTATTGCCTTTCGGATTAACAAGTGTTTTAAGCTGGTTTGCAATTCCGTTGATTACTGCAATTGGTGCAGCTTTCTTTTTGATTGAAAGAATGGCAATTCATTTGCAAGATCCGTTTGAAAACAGACCTACAGATACACCAGTCACAACAATTGCAAATACAATTGAAAAAAATATCAAGCAAATGCTGAACGAATATCAAAGCGAATTTGATATTCTGAATGAATTTGACTTAAAAGACGAACCTAAGAAAGTCGAAAAGGACGCTTATTTTGTCTTATAACTATTTAATTTTGGTCTTCTTTTAATTGTTGGTTGGACAGCGAGTAGTTGCGCTGTCCAACTTTTTTTATTATTTAAACACATAGAAACATAGTTTTTTGGATGTAAAAAAGGCGTTTCACTTATTTGAATGCACATAGCTATGTGTGAGAAACTAGTTTCTTTCTTTATTCTTTTTCATAAAAAATAAAATCTATGTTTCTATGTGTTTAAAAGATTTTATAATTGTTTCGCCAATCTCCCCAATGTCTGAATAGCTGTTCTTAATTCATTTGACCAAGGCAATCCAAAACTCAATCGCATACAGTTTGAAAATTGATTCTGAAACGAAAAAATCCTTCCAGGCGCAATGCTAATATTATGTTTGAGCGCTAAATGATAAAAAGCCGCTGTATCAATTTTTTTATCCAGTTCTACCCAAAGGAAAAATCCACCTTGAGGCTGACTCACTTTTGTTCCTGCAGGAAAAGATTCTAAAACGGTATTGATATAATTCGTGCAGTTTCGATTCAGAATTTGACGAATTTTTCTCAGATGATTTTCATAACGGCCATTTTTCAAGAAATCTCCAACCACCTCATGTGTGATAGTTGTGTTGGAAATGGTATGATATAACTTCGTTCTCAAAACCTCTTTTTTAAATTTCCCTGGCGAAACCCAACCTACGCGATAACCAGGTGCCAAAGTTTTAGAAACAGAACTGCAGCATAAAACGATTCCGCTTTCATCATACGTTTTGCAATTAGTTGGTCGGCTTGTGCCAAAGTACAAATCACCGTGAATATCATCTTCAATTAACGGAACATTATAGAAATCCATTAATTTCACAATCTCTTTTTTATGCTCATTCGGTAGCATACTTCCAGACGGATTACTAAAATTACTCATCAAAACGCAAGCTTTTACTTTGTTTGTAGCAAGTGTTTTTTTTACTGCTTCCAATTCAATTCCCGTTGTCATATTGGTAGGAAGTTCCATTACATACAAACCTAATGATCGTGCCAATTGCAGGATTCCAAAGTAAACAGGACTTTCAGTAATTATGGTGTCTCCAGGTTTGGTTAAAGTCAGTAAACAATCTGAAATTGCAGAGATACAGCCAGGAGTCGTAATAATATCATCTTCAGTCAAAGAACCGCCCCAAGTAAAAGACCAACGAGCGATTTCTTTTCTTAAATTGCTATTTCCTTCAATTTCCTCATAACTCGTTCCGCTATTGGGTAATTGGCGCATTGCTTGAACCATTCCTTTATTGAGTTTTGCAATTGGAAGTAATTCGTTAGACGGAAAACCAAGCGAAAGCATAGTAATATCTTTTTTTCGCATATCGCCGTAGACTAAATCAACTAAGTCTTCACGTTCAATATTTTCTAAGCTTAAAATTGGGGTGCTGGCAGAAGGTTCTGGAATAACTCGTGCAGAAATATTACTTACATAATAACCAGATTGCGGTCGTGCTTCAATTAGAGAACGGCTTTCAATTTCATAATAAGCCTTACTTACAGTGCTCATGCTGTATCCCGTTTCGGCACATACTTCGCGTATAGAAGGCAATTTATCACCAACATTTAAAATGCCCGATTTAATCTGTTTCTCGATTCGGTCAGCAAATTGTAGATATAAGTAATTCGAATTTTTCATAAAAATAAAAACTGTTATGCTGCAATTTACAAAAACTGTATCTGTATTGCTGTTTTATTTTTAAGAAATTTGCTTCATCAAAGAAAACAATTCAAAAAAGCAATTTTGTGAAAACAACAAAATATTATATCGCGGCGATTTCAGCCTTTGTTACATGGGGACTTTTCAGTTTGGTTTTAAAGCCAATACATGATTATCCGTCATTGGATATTTTGTTTTTTCGTGTTTTCAGCTGTGGTATTTTAATGCTTTTGATTGCTTTTTTATTCAAAAGAAAACAAATAAAAGAAACCATTGAAATTTTCAAAGCTTTACCGAAATCAGAAAAAAGAAAATCGATTCTGCTGAATATTGGCGGAAGCGCATTTTTGATGGCTAATTGGTTTACTTTTATTTATGTAGTGAATCACGTCAGCGTAAAAGCGGCTTCATTAGCCTATTTGGTTTGTCCAATTTTAACAACTTTGTTAGCTTATTTTATACTGAAAGAAAAACTGCTAAAAACACAATGGCTTTCTGTAGGATTAAGTATTTCGGGCTGTATATTGCTTTCATACAACGATATAATGGATATGTTTTTTAGTATCATTATTGGGTTAACTTATGCCGCTTATTTAGTAAGTCAGCGTGCCAATAAAGGTTTTGACAAGTTTATCGTTTTGACGTTTCATATTACATTGGCTGCGTTGTGTTTATTGCCATTTTATCCAAGTTATGGAGGACCAGTTCCAACGGAATTTAAATTCTATTTCTGTATTGAAACAATTGCAATCTTATTTACAATTGTACCGCTTTTCCTGAATTTGTACGCACTTTCCGGAATCAATTCTTCAACAGTTGGAATGTTATTAAACATCAATCCGATGATCGCGTTTGGATTGGCAGCCTTTGTTTTCAAAGAGAATATTTCGCCTTTACAAATAACAGCATACGGAATTATTTTTGCTGCTGTGTTAGTTTTTAATTCACATCATATTTTTGCAATGAAGCAAAAAATGACCTCAATATCCAAAGGTTCTTAATTCTTAGTTTTCATATTTTTTATTGGTTTAAAATCGAAAATTATCAGAATCTTAACAGGATGTTCAAACAGGAATGAGTATTTTTCATTCCTGTTTTTTTATGCGATAACGCGAAAAAAAAATCTAAATCCAAACCGAATCTATTCATATGAAAAATACCAAACTTCAAGCCTTTACTCCGTTATTTTATTTAGTGTGGTCAGATGATTTACTGACACAGAAAGAATTTGCAACCTTAAAAGAGTTTATAAATTCCTTACATGTTTTATCTGAAGAAGAAAAAGAATATTTGCTCTCTAAAGCAGATATTTCAAATCCCCCTTCGCGAAATGAACTCACACAATGGAAATTAGACATTGAAAAAAGTATTCAGGATACCTCTTCGATCAAGTCGATTTTTGATATTGCAAAAGCACTTTCAGGAACCGATTTGGATTTAACTCCAATCGAATCAGATTTCAAAAAACTGGAAAATGATTTAGGGATTTTAGGTGAAGAAGCACTTCAAAACTTTAAAACCAAAGCTGGTTCTTTTACTGCAAATTCTCATACGAATGCCAGTTTTGATATTCGGAAAATTACTCAAATTTTAGATGGAAAAGAAGCTGCCATAATTAAAAGAGTAAAATCGGTTATTTCGAGACCTGAATTTGCTTATGAAACTTCTACAGATATTAATGTTTTCAGAGAAACGGTTTATAAATGGTGTAAAATTCTAGCCGATGAAAATCTTGGAAGTATGGCGTATCCGGAAGAATACGGAGGAGGAGGGAACGTAGAAGATTATTTTGCTATTATGGAAACCTTAAGTTATCATGATTTGAGTTTAGTAATCAAATTTGGCGTTCAGTTCGGACTTTGGGGAATGAGCGTTCAATCTTTAGGAACAGAAAAACATTATGCTAAATATCTAAAAGATATTGGTTCACTGAAACTTCCAGGCTGTTTTGCCATGACCGAAACGCATCACGGATCAAATGTAAAAGGTTTAGAAACTACAGCGACTTATAATCATTCAGATCAAACCTTTACGATTCATACGCCAAATAAAAACGCCCAAAAAGAATATATTGGCAACGCAGCTGTTCATGGACAAATGGCGACTGTTTTTGCTAAATTAATTATTGATGATCATGATTATGGCGTAAATGCTTTTGTGGTTCCGTTACGCGATCCGAATGGGAATGTCGTAAACGGCGTGACAATTGGCGATTGTGGTCATAAAATGGGATTAAACGGAGTTGACAACGGAACAATTAGTTTTGATAATGTGGTAATTCCGAAAGAAAATATGTTGGATCGTTTTGCTTCAGTAAATGATAAAGGCGAATTCGAAAGTCCGATCCCGAGTGATAACAGAAGATTTTTTACGATGTTGGGAACTTTAGTTGGAGGAAGAATTGGGATTCCGCGTTCAGCTTTAGCGGCAGCTAAATCTGGATTGACAATTGCCATTCGCTACAGCGATCAAAGAAGACAATTTGGACCAGAAGGCGGTTCTGAAGTTCCAATTTTAAACTACAGAATGCATCAACGCAGATTATTGCCACATTTGGCTAAAACTTATGCGGTTCATTTTGCGCTTCAATATTTAACCAACAGATTTTTGAATAGAACAGAAGCTGAAATGCAGGAAATCGAAGCTTTGGCTGCCGGAATGAAATCCTATTCCACTTGGAGCACAAGAGATATTCTGCAAGAATGCAGAGAAGCATGCGGTGGAAAAGGTTATTTGTCTGAAAACCGAATCAATGCACTTAAAAATGATACAGAAATCTATACGACTTTTGAAGGAGATAATACAGTTTTGATGCAATTAGTGGCTAAAAATCGTTTAGCAGAATTCAGAAAAGCATTTGGAGAAATGGGATCGTTGGGAATTATCAATTATGTGTATGAAAATGCAAAAACAGCCATTGCAGAAAAGAACCCAATTGCAACTAGAAGGACAGATGACGAACATTTATTAGACGGAGAATTTCATCTTCAGGCATTTGTTCACAGAGAAAAAACAATTTTGGCTTCTGCGACAAGACGTATCAAGAAATTGATCGATGGCGGATTAGAACCTTATGATGCTTTTAATGTCGTGCAACACCAAATGATAGATGTGGCACAAGCATATTTGGAAAGAATAGTTTTAGAGCAATTTCAAATCGCAATAAAAGCGGTTGAAGATGAATCATCAAAAGCGATTTTAACTAAATTGAATCAGTTGTATGCACTTTCACAAATCGAAAAAAACAAAGCTTGGTATCTTGAAGATGGTTACATGGAAGCGGTTAAAACCAAAGCAGTTCGTAAAATTGTCAATCAGCTTTGTTGGGATATTCGTCCAGATGCTGTGGCTCTTGTAAATGCTTTTGATATTCCCGAAAGCTGTTTATCAGCGCCAATTGCAGCTCATATATAGTTTTGAAAATATATTCATAAATAAATGATTTCGAGTTTGATAAAGTCAAAACGAAATCATTTTTTTTATAGATAAGGCGTTTTGTAATTATATTATTTATAACAATAGTAGAAGAATTATCTTTTAGTACATTTTAACCATAGCTAAATAATTCGTTTTTTATATTTTCGCTTTGTTATATTTGTAATTCCTTTATATTAAATCGACTTGAAAAAATATTGCCTATTTCTGTTTCTTATCATATTACACTTTCCAGTTTTTGCATCGGAAGGTACCGATGTTATTTTAAAAGAATTAAATGAGGCGATTAAAAATAAACAGCATTATGTAAAGATTAAAGAAGAACGAATTCAAAACTTCAAGAAGATAAAATCGGAGAATCTTACAAAAGAGCAGGAGTACAATTACAACAAAACATTATATCTTGAATATCAAAAATTAAATTCGGATTCGGCTATTCAATATGTAAAAAAGAATCTTAAAATTGCCGAAGAACTTCAGAACAAAGAACTTTTTAATTTAGCACAATTACAATTGGTAACGCTTTATTCTTCGTCAGGAAAATATCGCGAATCTGAAGCTCTTTTAAAAAGCATTAATAAAAAAAGTTTAGCCACTTCATTACTTCCAAACTATTATATTTCGTATCGTGAGTTTTTCGAACATTATGCTGCTAACAGTTATAGTCCAGAATACAGAAAACAAATTGGTAAGTATCGAGATTCATTATTAAGTATTCTAAATCCGAATACGTTAGATTTTAAAATTAATAGGATTCAGCAAGATATTTTTATTGACAGAAAATACAATGATCCCAAAAAGCAATTAGTAGCTTTATTAAATAAAACAAACGAAGAAAGTCCACAATATGCAATGATTACCTATTTGTTAGGAAAAATTGCAGAAGCTACGCATGATTTAGAATCCAGAAAAAAATACTACGCACTTTCTGCAACTTCGGATATTAAAAATGCCAATAAAGATAATGCTTCATTGCAAGAATTGGCTTTGGTTTTTTACGAAATTGGAGATGTCGATATGGCATATAAATTGACGCAATCGGCAATTGAAGATGCTTTGTATTGTAATGTTCAATTTAGAACTTTATTAATGTCAGAAGTATATTCGATTATAAATACGGTTTATCAAGAACGCGAAGCACAACGAAAAAGCGAATTGCAGATTTATTTGCTTTGTATTAGTTTGCTTTCTCTGTTTTTGCTTGTTGCAATAATCTACGTTTACAAGCAAATGAAAAAAGTGTCGAGAATTCGAACAGAACTTTATGAAACTAGTCAGAAATTAGCAGAATTAAACAAAGACATTACCGAAACAAATAGCCAACTTCAGGAAAGTAATCTGCAATTGTCTGAATCTAATTTAGTTAAAGAAGAATATATTGCCCATTTCTTCAATCTTTGTTCGACTTACATCAATAAGCTGGAGAATTATCGTATTATCTTAAACAAAAAAGCAACCGCAAAGCAATTCGACGAAATTTATAAAATATTAAAATCGACTACTTTGGTTGATAATGAGTTAGAAGAATTATACAAGAATTTCGATATTATTTTTCTGAATTTATATCCAACATTCGTTAAAGATTTCAATGCTTTATTAATTCCAGAGGAACAAATCGTTTTAAAACAAAATGAATTGCTAAACACAGAACTTCGAATTTTTGCTTTAATCAGACTCGGAATTACTGACAGTGTTAAAATAGCGGCATTTTTACGTTATTCTTTAAGCACAATTTACAACTACCGTACAAGAGCTCGAAATAAGGCTGCAGTTTCACGAAATGATTTCGAAGAAATGGTCATGAAAATTGGCTCAATGGCTTTGAAAGTATAAATATTTATTTTAAATCCACTACTTTTTTTAGGGTTTAAAAAATGTTAATCAGTTGTAAATCAATATTTTGATTTTTTAATTCACTACTTTTTTTGGTTTAAAAATGTAACTTGTACGATAACGTTTTAGTTTTACAATATGATAAAAAAGTGTTTTCTTAGGAAGACATTCCCACTTATAAACTAATGCTTTAATAATTACTGTTATGTTGAAAAACGTTAAAACAATTGTTGTTTTACTTTTACTAAGTTCTTTGGGGGTGAATGCCCAGAACAAAGTTCCAGTTTATCTAGACGATAAAAAACCGATTGAAGAGCGCGTAGAAGATGCGCTTAAGCGAATGACTACCGAAGAGAAAATTGCCATGATTCATGCGCAGTCTAAATTTAGTTCTCCAGGTGTAAAACGTCTTGGAATTCCAGAAAACTGGATGACTGATGGACCACACGGAATTCGTACAGAGGTAAAATGGGACGAATGGGATCAAGCAGGATGGACAAACGATTCTTGTATTGCTTTCCCTGCACTTACAGCACTTTCATCAACTTGGAACAAAGAATTGGCTTCTTTATATGGTAAATCTATTGGAGAAGAAGCACGTTACCGTAACAAAAATGTATTATTAGGGCCTGGTGTGAACATTTATAGAAGCCCATTAAACGGTCGTAACTTCGAATATATGGGAGAAGATCCGTTTTTAGCAGCAAAAATGGTTGTTCCCTATATTAAAGGAGTTCAGTCAAATGGGGTTGCTGCTTGCGTTAAACACTTCGCTTTAAATAATCAAGAAACAAATCGTAACTCAGTTAACGTAATCGTTGACGATCGTGCGTTATATGAAATTTATCTTCCTGCTTTTAAAGCTGCAGTTCAAGAAGGTGATGTTTGGTCGATTATGGGATCTTACAACAAATACAAAGGACAACAATGCTGCCATAATGAATATTTATTAAACGACATTCTTCGTGGAGAATGGGGTTTCAAAGGAGTTGTAGTTTCAGATTGGGGTGGAGTTAACGATACTAAACAAGCGATCCACAACGGTTTGGATATGGAATTTGGTTCTTGGACAAATGGTCTTTCTTGGGGAACAAGTAATGCTTATGACAACTATTATTTAGCAAAACCATATTCTGAAATGATCAGAAAGGGAGAAATCGGAACAAAAGAATTAGACGAAAAAGTACGTCGTATTTTACGTCTATCTTTCTTAACTACAATGGATAGAAACCGTCCTTTTGGATCTTTTGGAACTGAAGAACACGCTTTAGCTGGCCGTAAAATTGCTGAAGAAGGAATTGTTTTATTACAAAACAACAATAATATTCTTCCAATCAATCTTTCTAAAACTAAAAAGATTGCTGTAATTGGAGAAAATGCTATTAAAATGATGACAGTTGGAGGAGGAAGTTCTTCGCTTAAAGCAAGGTACGAAATCACGCCGCTTGAAGGTTTAAAGAAAAAAATCGGAAACCAAGCTGAAATTGTTTATGCAAGAGGTTATGTTGGAGATCCGACAAGTAACTATAACGGAGTTATCGCTAAAGTAAGTTTAGAAGAAAAACGTCCTCAAGCTGAACTAACTGCTGAGGCTTTAAAAATTGCTAAAGATGCTGATATTGTTCTTTTCATTGGAGGTTTAAATAAAAGCGAAAATCAAGATGACGAAGGTCACGATCGTAAACAATTAGAATTGCCTTATGGTCAAGATAAATTAATCAACGAATTAGCGAAAGTAAATAAAAACATTGTTTTCGTAAATATTTCTGGAAATGCAGTAGCAATGCCTTGGATTAAAGAAGTTCCTGGAGTTGTTCAAGGATGGTTTTTAGGAACTGAAGCGGGAAATGCTTTAGCTAATGTTTTAGTTGGAGATGTGAATCCTTCTGGAAAATTATCTTTCACTTTCCCAGTAAAATTGTCTGATAATGGAGCTCACGCTTTAGGTGAATTCCCAGGTGGAAATGACGTAAAATACAATGAAGGAATCTTTGTTGGATACCGTTGGGTTGACAAAAACAAAATCAAACCATTGTTTCCTTTTGGACACGGTTTAAGCTACACGACTTTTGCTTACGGAAAAGTAACTGCTGATAAAAAGCAAATTAATGCTGGAGATAAAATCACATTTTCAGTTAATGTAAAAAATACAGGTAGCAGAGAAGGATCTGAAGTGGTGCAATTGTACATTACTGATGTGAAATCTTCTTTAGTTCGTCCGATCAAAGAATTAAAAGGTTTTGAGAAAGTAGCTCTTAAAGCTGGAGAAGAAAAAACAGTAACGTTTACAATCGATAAAACGGCTTTAAGTTTCTTCGACGATAAAAAACATGACTGGGTTGCAGAACCTGGTGATTTCGAAGCAATTATTGGAGCTTCATCAACAGATATAAAATCTAAAGTGAACTTCTCACTTAAATAAGTTTTTTATTTCTAAAAATTGGTTGGTTTGTAAAGCTGCAAGTGTCAAAATTTGCAGCTTTGCTTTTGTCTTCAAAAGTTAGAGGTTAAAAGTAAAACGTTAGAAGTTTTACTTTTTGAAAATTAAGGATCAAATAAAATGAAACGAATATTATTTTTTACAATTGGACTTGTTTTGTGCCAAAATATTTCAGCACAGAGCCTGAATAAAATGCAATGGTTTAATGAGCCTGAAAAATGGGAAATTAAAAACAATGCATTAATTATGAATGTTACTGCAAATAGCGATTATTGGAGGATTTCGCATTATGGATTCACAGTTGATGATGCACCTTTTTATTACGCTAATTATGGAGGCGAATTTGAAGCAAAAGTTAAATTGACTGGAAATTACATTGCTCGTTTTGATCAAATGGGATTAATGATTCGTATTGACGAAAAAAACTATATCAAAACAGGTGTGGAGTTTGTTGACGGAAAATTCAATGTTAGCACAGTTGTTACACACGATAAAAGCGATTGGAGTGTAACGACTCTCGATAAAGTACCGCCATTTATTTGGATTAAAGCCGTTAGAAGATTAGATGCTGTTGAAATATTCTATTCTTTTGATGACAAAAACTACATCATGACTAGAAATGCTCCTTTACAAGATAACACGCCAGTAATGGTTGGCTTAATGGCCGCTTCTCCAGACGGAAAAGGCTTTGAAGCGAAATTCGAAAACTTCTCTGTAAAACATTTACCTGATCAAAGAAGAACAGAATGGCTTAAAAATCATCAATAATAATTGTTAATTGTAAATTATCAATTATTAATTCAATTAACCATTAATAATTAACCATTTTTATATGAGTTCAATTTCATCTGATATTACACCTAAAAAACACTACGAAATACTTGATGGCCTGCGTGGTGTAGCGGCAATTCTAGTTGTTGCTTTTCATATTTTTGAAGCTTTTGCTGGCGGAAATCGTTTTGTTCAAATTATAAATCACGGATATCTAGCTGTTGATTTCTTTTTCCTTTTGTCTGGATTTGTTGTCGCTTATGCGTATGACGATCGCTGGGGAAAAATGGGACAATGGGAATTTTACAAACGTCGTTTAATCCGTTTACAGCCAATGGTAATCGTGGGAATGATTATTGGGGCTATCTTTTATTACTTTCAGGCTTCAGATATACTTTTTCCGCAAATCGCAGGAATGGAAGTATGGAAAGTTATTTTAACAATGATCATCGGATTTACATTGTTGCCAATTCCGCCTTCATTAGAAATTAGAGGTTGGGGAGAAATGCATCCTTTAAACGGTCCGGCGTGGTCACTTTTTTTCGAATATATTGCAAATATCTTGTACGCCCTAATCTTTCGTAAGTTTTCGAATAAAGTGCTATCAGTTTTTGTACTGATATTTGCCGGACTGTTAATTAATTATACTGTTTTTGGACCAAAAGGCGACGTAATCGGAGGATGGTCGCTGAATTTGGAACAAATGAATGTTGGGTTCACACGTTTATTGTATCCGTTTTTTGCTGGAGTTTTATTATGCCGTTTAGGGAAATTGATTCATGTAAAAAATGCTTTTTGGATTTGCAGTATTTTAATCACAATTGTTTTAGCATTGCCAAGATTTGGAGACGAAAATAGCCTTTGGATAAATGGTTTGTACGAATCAATCTGTATTATTTTAATTTTTCCAGTTATTGTTGCAATTGGAGCAGGAGGAGAGATTAAAAATGAATTCTCTCTTAAAATTTGTAAACTTCTAGGAGATATTTCATATCCAATTTACATTACACATTATCCATTAATTTATTGGTTTACAGCTTGGGTTGTTGATAATAAAGTAACTATGGAAAAAGGATATTTAGAAGGAATCGGAGTTTTAATTGTGACCATAATATTGGCTTTTGTATGTTTGAAATTATACGATGAACCAATTAGAAATTGGTTAGTAAAGAAGTTTCAAAATAAAAAGTCAATAACAGCATAAAGAGTTTTTTTAGAGTTTGTAATTTTTGTTAGTTACAAATGCAGAAAGGGATAAAGCGTTTTGTTTTATCCCTTTTTTATTTAGGGTCAAAATTGTAAACAAATTTATTTCTGTATTAATAAAAAAAAACAAAGGTTCAAAAGGAAATTTTGTCCCTTTGAGCCTTTGCAGCTTTGAACCCAAAAAAATTATTCTAAAACCAACTGTACTAGAGCTTCTTTACTGAATCCTTTTAGCTCATCTGTTTTTCCTGCTTTAATCTTAGCAACCCAATTCGGATCTGATAAAAGAGGTCTTCCAACAGCAACTAAATCAAAATCCCCTCTATCGAAACGTCTGTTTAATTCTTCTAAAGAAGTTGGCTGTGAACTTTCTCCAGCAAATGCACCAAAGAAATCACCAGATAAACCGACAGAACCTACCGTAATCGTTGGCGCTCCAGTAACTTTTTTAGCCCATCCAGCAAAATTCAAATCAGAATCTTCAAATTCTGGTTCCCAGAAACGACGTTGTGATGCGTGAATAATATCGACTCCAGCGTCAACAAGAGGAGTAAGCCAAGCTTCTAATTCTTGCGGATTTTTAGCCAATTTATAATTGTAATCAGAAGGTTTGAATTGAGAAAATCTCATAATTACAGCAAAATCATTTCCAACTTGCTTTCTCACTTCTTTTATCACTTCAATTGCAAAACGATTACGCTCAGGAAGTGTTTTTCCTCCGTAAATATCTTCACGTAAGTTTGTTTCAGCTCTAAAGAATTGGTCAATTAAATAGCCGTGTGCACCGTGAATTTCAACAGTGTCAAAGCCTAGTCTTTTTGCATCGGCCGCTGCTTTACCAAAAGCTAGAATTGTGTCTTCAATATCTTTTTCAGACATGGCAACACCATTTCTAAAATCAGGTCGGTTTAATCCAGATGGACCTTCAAATGGAACAGGCGGAACCCATCCAGAATGATGGTTGTCCATAATTCCCATATGCCAGATTTGCGGAGCCATTTTTCCGCCCGCAGCATGAACTTCGTCAATTACTTTTTTCCATCCGTTTAAAGCTAAATCGCCATAAAAATGAGGAACATTAGCATCATTAGAAGAAGATTTTCTGTCAATAACAGTTCCTTCAGATAAAATTAAGCCAACTTCGCCTTCAGCTCTTTTTTGGTAATAAGCTGCGACTTCATCAGTTGGGACTCCGTTAGGAGAAAAAGAGCGCGTCATTGGCGCCATTACGATTCGGTTTTTCAGATTTAACGATTTTAAGTTAAATTCTGAAAAGAGGTTGTTTGTACTCATAGTAATTTTACAAATTAGATTGAATTAATTTACTAAGTGCTTCAAAGGCACCTTCGTTACGTTTATAATAAGTCCATTGTCCAACACGTTTAGCTTCAATAAAACCAGCGCGCTGTAAAATAGACAGGTATTCGGATACTGTGGATTGTGTCAAACCAGCTTTAGCTTGAATCTGCCCAACGCAGACACCATGCTCAAATCCGGCATGTTCAAGCTGTCCCGGAAAGTTAATTTCGGGTTCTTTTAGCCATTCCAGCATTTGTAATCTGGACTTGTTGGATAATGCTTTAAAAATTTCTATCGTTTCCATGATGCAAATATATCGACTTTTCCCGATATATCAATTAAGAGAAAAATATTTAGGATAATTTTATGATTGGAATCGTGGAAAGCTAGCTGTTTTATGAAAGAAAATTTATATTTGCCTTTGAATAATCTTGTAAAAGTGTAAAGGTTGGTTATCATTTTTGTCATTTTGACGAAGGAGAAATCACACTCGAGAATCTGCAAAGAGAATCGACAATCTTTGTCGAGCATCTGGTGTGATTTCTCCTTCGTCGAAATGACAGAAGTAAACTGATTACAAGATTGAAAACCCCAAATAATAAACTTAATTATGAAAAAAAAACTTTACTTATTGCAACATTTTTATGTTGTGTAATTACCAGTTCTAAAGCTCAAGTTGTAGGTGTAGATGTTGGAGATATTGCTCCAGAAATCGATCTTCCAGATACAAAAGGGGAGAAAGTTGCACTTTCTTCTTTAAGAGGAACTTTAGTTTTAGTTGACTTTTGGGCTTCTTGGTGCGGGCCTTGCATTAAAGAACAGCCATTATTAATAAAACTGAATAATGCTTATCCAGACAAATTATCTATTTACGGAGTTTCTATGGATACCAAAAAGCCATTATGGACTGGAGCGATCGCAAAAGGGAAATTACCTTGGACAAACGTTAGTGATTTAAAATACTGGCAATCTCCAGTTGTAGGAGATTATATGCTGCAATCTGTTCCGTTGAACTTTTTGATTGATAAAAACGGAATCATTTTAGCAAAAAATATTCATGGACAGGCTTTAGAAGCAAAAATTAAAGAACTTTTAGAGGTACAGTAGTTTTATTAAACCGCAAAGGCCGCAAAGATTTACGCTAAGCACGCTAAGAATTAAAAAACTTTGCGAACCTTGCGTAAATCTTTGCGGCCTTTGCGGTTAAAACAAAAGTCCAATCAAGAAGATCGGACTTTTAATTTTTAATTCCAGATTTTTAATTCTTTTCTAAGACTCCTTAATAACTTTCTTCACACCTCCAAAACTCGTTTTCAGCATTTCTCTAATCTGAAACTGCGTTTTGTTTCCCGATGCGCTTTTCCAATCTTTGAGATCGTAAATATGAATTTGATCTGCGTAAGGATTTGTTAAAAATGAAATTCGTGAAATCGTATATTTATAATATTTCAATTCGTGCGAAACATGTCGATTTGGAACAACGATTAATATGTTTTCCCAATTCAAAAAGTCTTTCGGAACATCTTTTCTTTCTAACAATCCTAAAGATTCAAAAAAAGCCACAATCTTTTGATCATTAAGTTTATTAATCTTATGATCTAGGTTTTTAAAAGTTGTCTGGAGTCTATTTTCATTAATAATAGTACTCATCGTATAATTGCTTTTTAAGATTTTCAATATAAAATTACATCAAAAGAAAATCATTTTTGAATATGAAGCCATTAGATTCATTCTAAATTTTAAATCTCGTTATAGAAACATTTGGTATGAACGAGTTATCATATTTTGATAAAATACTATTAATGTTTGTTCTCCAAAAGCCTTATTTTTATCGCTATTTGATTTACTAACAACCAAACTCATGAAAACCACTTTTACCCAAAAAACGATTTTTTACTTATTTCTTCTATGTTCATTCCATTTATTAGCGCAAAATAAATCAGGAAGAGAACTTATTTTGATTGATAAAGATTGGCGGTTTTCATTCGGACATTTATATGATACAAAAAAAGATTTTGGCCATGCAGAAGGCTATTTTTCCTATTTAACCAAAACCGGATTTGGTGACGGACCAGCAGCTTCAGGGTTTGATGATCGTGCTTGGAGAAAATTAGATTTGCCACACGATTGGGCAGTTGAACAGCCTTTTAGCGAAAGTGCAAGTTTTAGCCACGGATTCAAATCAGCAGGAAAAAATTTCCCAGAGAAAAGTATTGGCTGGTACAGAAAAAAGATTAATATTCCGAATGAAGATTTAGGGAAAATTATTTCTCTAAAATTTGATGGCGTTTTTAGGAATTCAAAAGTCTTTTTCAACGGATTCTATTTAGGTACAGAAGAAAGCGGTTATAATGGTTTTGAGTATGATGTAACGGCTTACGTAAATTATGGTGGAGAAAATACAATAGTTGTCCGTGTAGATGCTTCAATGGAAGAAGGTTGGTTTTATGAAGGAGCAGGAATTTATAGACATGTTTATCTTCAGAAAACAAATCTGCTTCATGTGGCACAAAACGGGACTTACGTTACATCAGAAATTACAAATGATAATGCGTTAATTACTGCAGAAGTAAAATTGGAGAACAAAGGTCATTTTAAAGGAAATGTCGAAATAAGTCAAATTATTTTGGATGTTTCTGGAAAACAAGTTGCAACAAATTCTGAAAATGTTTCAGCTCCAGAATTTTATAAAACAAATGCCTATTCATCAAAATTGAATGTCAAAAATCCACTTTTGTGGGATATTGATTCGCCTAATTTGTATCAGTTAATGACAGAAATAAAAATTGAAGGAAAAGTAATTGACAGTTATAAAACTTCATTTGGAATAAGAACAATAAAGTTTGATCCAGAAAATGGTTTTTTTCTTAACGGAAAACACGTAAAGCTAAAAGGAACAAACAATCATCAGGATCATGCAGGAATTGGAACGGCACTCCCAGATGAAATTCAGTATTATAGAATTGCAAAACTGAAAGAAATGGGCTCAAATGCCTATCGTTGTTCACATCATCCGCCAACGCCAGAATTATTGGATGCTTGCGATAAACTTGGAATGTTGGTTATTGATGAAACGCGTTTAATGGGAATTAACGATTATCATTTAAATGATTTACAGCGAATGATGGAACGCGATCGCAATCATCCAAGTATTTTTTGCTGGTCGGTTGGAAATGAAGAATGGCATATTGAAGGCGGAATTACTGGCGAAAGAATTACCAATACAATGCAGGATTTCAGTAAAAGTATTGACCCAACAAGACCTGTAACTGTGGGAATCAGCAGCGGATTTAAAAGCGGAATTTCTTCTGTTGTAGAAATTATGGGTTATAATTATTTAGGAAACGGAGATATAGATGCACACAGAAATCAGTTTAAACAGCAGCCAGGAATGGGGACTGAGGAAGGTTCGACTTTTGCAACCAGAGGCATTTATTTTACAGATGATGCGAAACATTACCAAAGTGCTTACGATAAAAAACCGAGACCAACTTTTTACAGTATTGAAGAAGGCTGGAAATTCTACGCCGAAAGGCCATATTTAGCAGGAATGTTCATTTGGACGGGTTTTGATTATCGTGGAGAACCAACGCCTTATGGCTGGCCGTCTGTAACTTCTTATTTCGGAATGATGGATGTTTGCGGTTTCCCGAAAGACAATGTTTTCTATTTGAAATCTTGGTGGCGAAAAGAGCCTGTTTTGCATTTACTGCCACATTGGAATTGGAGTGGAATGGAGGGTAAAGAAATTGATGTTTGGGCGTATTCAAATTGTGACGAAGTAGAGCTTTTCCTTAACAAAAAGAGTTTAGGAAAAAAGAAAATGGAACAAAATGGGCATTTAGAATGGAAAGTAAATTATACTCCAGGAACTTTGGAAGCTGTTGGATACAAAAATGGTAAAAAAGTATTATCAGACGTTCAGAAAACTACCGGAAAATCTGATAACATTAAATTGTCTTTAGATAAGGAAAATGTTTTAAAAGGAAATGTTTCTGTTCTGACAGTTGAATCTACAGATAAAAATGGATTACACATTCCGACAGCAAACGATGAAATTACGTTTTCTATAAAAGGAGGAAAAATTTTAGGAGTTGGAAACGGCGATCCAACTTCGTTAGAAAGTGATCAATTTATTAATGATATTGCTTTAGTTGCTATAAATAATTTTATGGAACAAAAGCAAATGACTGCATCTTTGCCTCAGCAATTGCCTAATTATTCAGAAAATGAGTGGACAGAAGCATTTAAAGATCGTGATTACAAAAAGCAAGCTCCGTCATACATTTATAAAGGAGAATTTGATTTGAAGAACAATTCAGCTTCGAATGTAGTAAGTTTCTTTTATAAAAAAATAGGAGTAGAAACAGTAGTTTTTGTGAACGGAAATAAAGTTGAACCAAGTAAAGAAGATGCTCATAAATATGTTTTGAATTCGGCTATTTTAAAACAAGGAAAAAATACTATTCATATTGCAGCAACACCTTTACAAAAAGCAAAAGACTGGGATGTTATGAATACAGATCCAGGAATTATTCAAGTAACAACACCAGCAGAATCTTGGAAAAGAAAGCTTTTTAATGGTTATGCACAAATTATCATTCAGAAGGATGAAAATGCTAAAGAAGTAGTTTTGTCAGCTTCTGCGAAAGGATTGCGAGCTACAACTTTGAGTATAAAATAGTTTCACGCAGATTTTGCAGATTTAAGTAGATTATATTTTGATTTAAAAGCTAAGAAAATAAAAATCGGTACAAATCTTCTTAAATCTGTAAAATTTGCGTGAAAAAGAACTTTGCGTCTCTGCGACTTTGCAAGCATTTTCTCTTAATCAAAAAAAACTTAACGAACTCTGCGGTTAAATTAACAGACCTGAAACTTTAAATCTGAAACAAAAAATTAACAAAAGAATAATGTTTGATTTTCATAACTTTGCAAAATGAATAATCAAACAGAAACACAGAATTGCGATTTCACTTCAGATTTGAAGATGAAAGGTTTTAAAGTTTATCCTATAAATGGAGATTTCAGTAAAGTTCCCGTTTACAGCCGAAGAGACTTTTATAAAATCTGTATAAACACTAGTAAAAGCATTATACAATATGCTGACCGCGGAATAGAAACCGATGGAACGATTTTGTTTTTCGGTAATCCGATTATTCCATATTCATGGGAAACGCTTTCTGAAGGATACGAAGGTTATGCCTGCGTTTTTACAGAAGAGTTTTTTAAAACCAAAGATAGATCAGAAACTCTTCACGAATCGCCTTTGTTTAAAATAGGAGGAACTCCAATTTTTTCTTTAACTCCTGAGCAAAAGGTGTTTATAGATTCGTTGTTCCAAAAAATGATCGAAGAATATGAAACCGATTATGCATTCAAAGATGATTTGATGCGCAGTTACGTCAATTTGATTATTCATGAATCGATGAAAATGCAGCCTTCGGAGAATTTCTTTAAACATAAAAATGCTTCTTCAAGAATTACTTCTCTGTTTTTAGAATTATTAGAAAGACAATTTCCAATCGAGACTAAAAATCAGCCTTTAGCCTTAAAAACGCCTCAAGATTACGCGCAAAGCCTTTCTGTGCACGTAAATCACTTAAATCGTTCTGTAAAAGAAGTTACTGGAAAGCCAACTACGGCTCACATTTCCGAAAGAATAATCAACGAAGCAAAAGCTTTATTGCAACACACAGATTGGAGCATTTCGGATATTGGTTACTCGCTTGGATTTGAATATCCGAGTTACTTCAATAATTACTTTAAAAGACTTACAGGAACGGTTCCGAAATCACTTCGAATGTAAATTGTTTCAATTTCTTAATTTTTTGTTTGAATATTGTTATTTCAGCATTGTAGTATTGTTCTACATTTGCCCTGAAATAAACAACGAATCTTTGTATCAGTTTTTAAACGGCTAAATGACACTTCACAAAAGCGATGTCCAGCTTTATATTTAGTTTTAAATTTTTGATAATAGAAAAATATAACATTTTTAAAATATTGCTAAAATCAAAATCTCTTTCTAGAAAGAGATTCGATGTATTGATTATTTCACTGAAATAAGCTTATAACAACTTTTAAATTAATTATTAACCTAAAAACAACGAAATTATGTCGACACATTTCACTGCTGTAATCGAAGAAGGTAAAATCCCAAATACTTATATGACAGGCGAAGTGTCATATAAAAAGCAAACAAGCGAAATTCATCCTGAAAATACTGTTATCAAAGATATTTCTTTTGAACCCGGAGCAAGAAGTAATTGGCACAGTAATGCAAGTTTGCAACTAATCATTGTAACAGATGGAGTTGGGTATTACCAAGAAAGAGGCGGACAAATTAATCTTATCGAAAAAGGAAAAGTAATTACAGTTTTACCTGGAGTAGAACATTGGTACGGAGCAACTCCAAAAACAAGATATTCTCATATTACCATCGTTACAGAAGTGGACAAAGGTTCAGGAACATGGATGGACAGTGTTACTGATGAGGAATATTATTCTTTCTAAGTCTCCGAGATACTAAGATTTTGAAATACTAAGTTTTTTGCGCAGATTTTACTGATTTATAACAGATTATATTTTTTGATTAGGTAAAAATAATCGAAATTTATGTAACTGTTTGTAAATCAATAAGAATCAGCTAGATTTCTATTGCGATTTCAGAACGGTTTGAAACTTGAAACTTGAAACAAAAAACAACAATAAATTATGGAAACAAAAAGCATTAAAGCCTTTGGTACTGAAGCTGCCGAGGCACCATTGAAGACCCTAGATATTAAAAGAAGAGCAGTACAGGCACACGACGTAGAAATCGAAATTTTGTATTGCGGAATTTGTCACTCAGATTTGCACTCAGCTAGAAATGAATGGCATGGAACAATGTATCCAATTGTTCCAGGTCACGAAATCGTGGGAAGAGTAGTAAAAGTAGGGGATCATGTAAAAAACTTTAAAGTTGGTGAACTGGCTGGAGTTGGCTGTATGGTAGATTCTTGTAGAGAATGTGAACATTGCAAAAATGATTTAGAACAATACTGTGACGAAGGGAACATATTGACATTCAATTCACCAGACAAACATTTAGGCGGACATACTTTTGGAGGATATTCTCAAAGTATTGTTGTAGATGAAAATTATGTATTACATATTTCTGATAAATTAGATCTTGCTGGAGTTGCACCATTACTTTGTGCCGGAATTACAACTTATTCTCCGTTAAAACACTGGAAAGTTGGGCCTGGGCAAAAAGTAGGAATCGTAGGAATTGGCGGTTTAGGACATATGGGAATCAAATTGGCGAAAGCTATGGGAGCTCATGTGGTGGTTTTTACTACATCGGTATCTAAATTTGATGCAGCAAAAAGTCTTGGAGCAGACGAAGTAGTTTTATCTACAGATCAAGAACAAATGGCAAAACATGCTAAAAGTTTGAACTTTATTTTAGACTGCGTTTCAGCTGAACACAATATCGATTCGTATTTAAATCTACTTAAAGTAGACGGAACGTTAACACTTGTTGGAGCTCCAATGGAACCACTTCCCGTAACTTCTTTCAGCCTTTTATTAGGAAGAAGAAGCTTCGCTGGTTCAGCAATTGGTGGAATCGCAGAAACTCAAGAAATGCTTGATTTTTGTGCAGAACACAACATTACTGCAGACATAGAATTAATTGGCGTAAACGACGTAAATGATGCTTACGAAAGATTATTAAAAGGAGATATCAAATATCGTTTTGTAATTGATATGGAGTCTTTAAAATAAGATGCTAAGTTGCTAAGGCTCAAAGGGACAAAGGTTTCTAATTTTTGAGCTGAAAAGAAAAAAATCTAAAGAAAGGTTTTAAGGGTAAAGAGGATAATCTTTGTCCCTTTGCAATTAAAAAGCAAAAAGCTAAGCAATAGTAAAAAGTGGCAAAGGCTCAAAGGGACAAAGTTTTCCAATATTTGAGTTGAAAAAGGAAAGCTATATCAACGAACAAAAATAATAGAGGTTTTAAGATACAGAGAAGTAAGCCTTTGAACCTCTGTTTCTTTGAACCTTTGCAACTAAAAAGAAAAAAATGCAAACACGTAAATTAGGAAATAGTGGTCTTGAAATCTCAGCGTTGGGACTTGGCTGCATGGGAATGAGTTTTGGCTACGGTCCAGCTCATGACAAAAACGAAATGATAAGTTTATTGCGTTCGGCTTATGAAAAAGGAATTACTTTTTTTGATAAGGCAGAATGCTACGGACCATTTTTGAACGAAGAGTTATTGGGAGAAGCATTAGCACCTTTTCGCGATAAAGCTGTAATTGCCACAAAATTTGGTTTTTTGGAAGGAGATTCTAAAAAAGGATTAGACAGCCGTCCAGAATGGATTAGAAAAAGCATTGAAGGTTCGTTAAAAAGATTAAATACAGATGTAATCGATTTGTATTATCAGCATCGGGTTGATCCAAATGTTCCTATGGAAGATGTTGCGGGAACTATAAAAGATTTAATTCAGGAAGGAAAAGTAAAACATTTTGGACTTTCAGAAGCGGGTGTAGAAAGCATTCGACGTGCGCACGCGGTTCAGCCCGTAACGGCACTGCAAAGCGAATATTCACTTTGGTGGAGAACTCCAGAAGAAGAAATTTTTCCAGTCTTAGAAGAATTAGGAATTGGTTTTGTGCCTTTTAGTCCGTTAGGAAGAGGTTTTCTAACTGCTAAAATTGATGAGAATACCCAATTTGACAGTACAGATTTTAGAAATACATTACCGCGTTTCACTCCAGAAGCCAGAAAAGTAAATCAGACGTTAGTAGATTTATTATCTAGAATTGCTGCTGAAAAAGGAGCAACAAATGCGCAAATTGCTCTCGCGTGGATTTTAGCTCAAAAACCTTGGATTGCACCAATTCCTGGAACTACAAAGCTACATCGTTTAGAAGAAAACCTTGGTGCACTAGATTTAGTTCTTTCTGCCAGTGACCTTTCAGAAATCAACGATGCAGCTTCAAAAATAACAATAGAAGGCTCAAGATATCCAGAGCATCTGCAGAAGATAGCTGGGAAATAAGGTTCAAAGTTGCAAAGGTTCAAAGGGACAAAGAAAAAACTCTGAACCTTTGTCTCTATGTAACTCTATATCTGTAAAAAAAAACAAACCCTCAAGCAATTCAACTCTTGAGGGTTTTGTAAATAAATGAAGACTTAAAAGCAAAAGTTCTTTCTATTAAAAGAAACCTTTGAACCTTTGCAACTTTGAGCCTTTGCATCTAAAAAAATAAATAATAACCAATTAAATTTATTTTACTTTTTGTCTAGGTTTTGTTTCAGCATTTTAGCATGTTCTAAATGCGCTGTTAAACCTGCAATATTGTTGGAAGCCCAAGTTCTAACTTCTTGATCGTTGGCATCTTTTGCGGCTTTCTCTAATTTTTTGATTGCTTTTTCATGACCGTCAATCATCATATCAGCGAATTTTTTATCAAAATCAACACCAGATTTTTCGTTTAATTTATTGTATTCGTCTTGACCTTCTTCGGTTAGAGAAGTTGGCAGAGTAAAGTTTTTCGCTTTTGCTAAAGCACTCACTTCAGAAGCTGATTTAGTATGCTCATCAACAAGCATTTTACCAAATTTTTTCACTTCGGCGTTTGTACTTTTTGTTTGTGCCAGTTTACCGATTTCGATTTCAGCTAAATTAATTTCGGCTTGATCAACTAAAAATTCAGAATCGTCTTCTTTGCTGTCAATAGAATCGAATTTTGCCTCGTTTGCATCTTCTGCAACTTCTTTTGGATCTTCTTGTTTGGTTTCGTTTTTAC
This sequence comes from Flavobacterium sp. SH_e, assembly GCF_025717045.1. Lineage (GTDB taxonomy): Bacteria > Bacteroidota > Bacteroidia > Flavobacteriales > Flavobacteriaceae > Flavobacterium. The sequence goes on along the minus strand of NZ_JAOVZN010000005.1, from coordinate 579,598 downwards.
AAGATTGAAGGAATATAATGATAAGTGCTGCTCCTAAAATGGCTTTTCCGGCTAATAATAACTTTTTCATGATTTTAATAGTTTAAATGTTATAATGTAAAATTATAGAGAAGCTGTAAGAAAATTTTACAGGATTTTTATGGATTGTTATAGGATTAAGATGTAGTTAAATTTCTATATTAGCTCAAAATCTATTTTATGGAAAATGATTTTAATTATGGAATGAAAGTCTCTTTAAATAACGAATTAGGAGTTGTTATAAAAGATGAATTAGATAAGTCTAATTTTTGTGGAGTGATTCGTTGGGATACGGCAATAGAAAATGACACTGAAGATTGGCGTGGTCAATTTGGAACATTTATTAGAATTTCAATTTATTAATGATGATGGATCATTTAAATGATTTATCAAAATAATTTTTAATTTAAAACTTGTAATCAGAAATATTATTCATGAAACAAAAAATTACAATTCTATTTCTTTTAATGACAATTTTTGCATCAGCCCAAATCAATTATAAAGGTTTCATTGATAAATATCCAATTGAGTTTGTAACTGACATTTATTCTGACGGACAAGGAACGGCAATTTATGCTTATTGCAATTTTGATACTTCAATTGTTTTAAATGCTAAATTGAATGGCAAAACTTTAGTATTTACAGAAAAGGATAAAAATGATAAAGAAACCGCGAAATTGAGTTTCGAAAATTATAGTGCTGAAAGTGATCAATTAAACGGAATTTGGAAAGATTTGATTTCGGGAAAAGAACTTAAAATAAGTTTGACGAAAGAATTTGACCTCAATAATAATGGCGAAGAATGGACAGAAAGAGAGATTTTACAGCCAGTTTCTTTAAAAGACAAGTATTTTAAATTAGTCATTTCGAAAGAAAAAGGCGGTTCTTCTGGAGTTTCAGGAATAAAAATTATTGAAAAAAAGACCGATAAATTAATTCAGAAAGTCGATGTCGCATGTCAGCTTTGGGGATTGTACAATGTAAATACAGGCGATTATAATTTTGATGGATTTGAAGAATTCTCCGTTTTTGAATCCAGTTATGCAGGACCAAATACTTCACGAATATATTTTCTCTTTAATCCGAAAACAGGTAAATATTTTGAAAGCAGTTTCAGCGGAACTTCTTTAGAATTCGACAGTAAAACCAAAAGAATTTACGAGCACAATCAATGCTGTGCAGGAAGAAGCATTGAAAGAGCCGAATATAAAGTAGTCAATAATAAAATGATTTTGGTAAAAAAGACTTGCCTAGAATATGATGACAAAATACAGGATTATAAGAATATTAAATGTGATTAATTGGTTTAAAATTATTTTCAAATGAAGATCATTAAGATATTTTCGATATTATTTTTGTTAGGAATTTTTTCCTTATACCTAAACTATTTTTCCTCTTTTGTAATGCCTTGGCAAAAAGAAGATGCTATTAAATGTGCTTTAAGTTGGGGACAGCTTGAAAAACTCCCTAAAAATTCAGAAATAATTAGTATGGAAAAAAAAGGCTCTATTTTTACGCGACAATTTATTATAGAATTTGAAAGTTCTGAATCTGAAATAAAGAAATGGATGCAACTAAGCAAAGGCTTTCAAAATAATATTCCAGAGATTAAAGAAAACACTAAGATTTATGAAATTCACCCAAAAAGCTTGCAATCTTATGGAGGAAGGGTAGAAATTACAGGAAATAAAGTTTTGATAAATATGAGCTGGAGCTGATATTTTAAATATGAACCATACTTCTCACAATTCAAATTCCTGGAAGCTGTAAAAGTATTAAGCTGAAAGAATTTTGTTCACCTAAAAATAAACTCGGTAAATTAATTTAATCCCAATTCCAAAAGAGTTGGGATTTTTTTTGTTCAACCATCAACCATTAACCATCAACAATTTACACAATTCCCATCCTACAAATTTGAAATTTCAAACTAAAATTCTATAACAGAAAATCCTTAGTTATTAATGAATTTTGACTTAACAGTTTTCGACACAGAATGTCTAAATGTTAATCTTAAATTTTAAAGTTATGCCAGATCCAAGAATTAAGAATGAAGAGCAATATGAAGCATTGGTAAAAAAAGGATATAGCAAAGAAAAATCGGCTCGTATCGCAAACACGCCAGATGCAGGAAAGAAAGGTGGAAAAGCAAAGCCTTATGACGAATGGACAAAAGATGAACTTCTAAAACAAGCCAGTAAAGTGGGCATAAAAGGAAGATCTAATATGAACAAAAAAGATCTAATAGAATCGCTTAGAAATAATTAAAATTTAAAATAAAACAATAGTGTGATAAAAATTTAAATAACATGAATGCTGCAGCCAAAAAAGAAATCTTAATGAATCAGCTGATTAAAGCACCTCATTTAGTAATTGAAAAATTAGATTTGGAATACATCAATGATAATCAATTGACAATTGTACGCTGCCGCGAAGGAGAAAATTTCGTTTATAAAAAGAACGGAAAAAACGTGAAAAGCAAACATGAAATTAAACGCATTAATAGTCTAGTACTTCCGCCAGCTTGGGAAAATGTCCGAATAACTGATATTACAAACGGACATTTGCAAGCCGTTGGAACAGATTTAAAAAATAGAAAACAATACCGCTATCATCCAAAATGGAATTTGATTCGGAATCAAACGAAGTTTTATAAAATAGCTGAATTTGGTGCAAAACTGCCATCCATTAGAAAGCAAGTCGATCTTGATTTGGAACAGAAAGAATGGTCTAAAGAAAAAGTAACCGCTTTAGTGATTCGGTTAATGGAAGAGACACATATCAGAATCGGAAATGAGAAGTACGCCAAAGACAACAAATCGTACGGACTTTCTACTCTTAGAAAACGTCATATCAACATTAATAGAAATTCACTTCGATTTGAATTTATTGGCAAAAAAGGAAAACAGCATACCATTACGACCCGAAACAAGCAACTAATAAAATTGGTAAGCCGTTGTGAAGAAATTCCAGGTTACGAAGTTTTTAAATATTACGATAAAAACGGAGAAAGAAAAGTTTTAGATAGTCACGCTGTAAATGAATATCTGCACCATATTTCGGGCGAATATTTCAGCGCGAAAGATTTTAGAACTTGGGCAGCATCAATTATTTTCTTTGAAAGTTTAATGGAAATGGGAATCACTTCAGATGAAAAAGAAATCAAACAGAATATAATTACAGCCTTTGATTTAACAGCCGAAGCGCTTGGAAACACAAGAAAAGTTTGCAAAGATTATTACGTTCATCCGCTTTTGATTTCGACTTATGAAGATGGTTCCATCCAAAAATATTTCGATTTGGCTCAAAAGAGCCGAAGCGCAAGAAAATATTTTACGAAATCAGAAATCGCATTTTCTGAGTTGATTCAGAATTATGAAATCAATTTAAATTCATCATGTTCATAAAAGAGTTTATGCATCTCTCTAAAAGCATAAAATTTTGAATACAAACAAAATCAGTATTAACTAAAAAACTATTGTTATGTTACGTTGGACAGTCACTTTTATTATTCTAGCCATTGTGGCGGGAATATTTGGTTTTGGCGGAATTGCCGCTGGAGCCGCAAGTATTGCAAAAATTTTATTCTTTATATTTTTAGTTTTATTCGTTATTTCCTTAATCAGCGGAAGATCGAGAGTATAAGAATATCAGTTAAATAAACGACAAATTAAAACGGCACATTCATTTGCAATGTGTCGTTTCTGGTTTTAATAATTCAAAAATGGTTATTTGTTATTTCTGTTAAGAATTGTTATAGATTAAATTGTTAAATTTAAGCTCAAAAAAAACCGTCTCGTTTTTTAACGAGACGGTTTTTTATTTCTCTAAAGTAGAATATTAAAATCGGCGCGGATCATTTTCAGGATATTCTTCGTCATCATTGTCTTCTTGTACATCATCTTCAACATAATCATTATCGTCGTCGATATCTTCTTCTATGTAATCGTCTTCATCGTCATCTTCAAAATCATCATCTTCGTCGTCTTCATCCTCATCATCGATGTCTTCTAAAACGTCTTCAGTTTCATTAAAATCAAATTCATCTTCTTTCAAATCTGACGGATTATCAAACTCATCATTTTCTTCAACATAATTATCATCATCCAATTCTACTTCATAAATATCGTCGTTATTGTCTTCTAGATCTCTGTCGTTATGAAAATCATCGTTTAGATCATCTAAATCATCATCGCTAACGTAATCTTCCTGGTCAGGATTAGGCCTGTTCGGATTATGTCCGTTTCTAACTGTGTAACCGCGTTCTGCAATTTCTCGATTGTCATTATCTACTTGTCTTCTATCGTCTTTTAGATCTTCGCCTAAATTTCGATCATCAGAAAAATGATTTTTTAAATCTTTGTTATAGCTGTCTTTTTTATTGATAGTATTCATGATATCTTGTTTTTATGATTAAATATATACAAAGCTACTATGAAGAAATACGAATCTATTATAAAATTATAAAGTCTAATTGTATAATTAACAGATGTTTAGAATGGAATTTTAATATGAAATCATATAACCAGTCCATTTTTTGAGACTGTAATTTTACAATCATATTAATTATAAAAAATTATTACCATGAAAACTACTGATAGTAAAACAAAAACGTCTGCAAAAGAAACTACTCCAAGAGGAGTTACAAAACCAAAATCAAATGCTGCATCGGGATTAAACGAATTATTTGAGGAAGCCTTAAAAGATATTTATTGGGCAGAAAAAGCTTTGACCAAAGCACTGCCAGTAATGGTTAAAAATGCAACTTCGGTTGAATTGAAAGACGCAATCGACAACCATTTAACAGAAACAGAAGAGCAAATTACTCGTCTAGAGCAAGTTTTTAAAATTATTGGACAAAAACCAACAGCCAAAAAATGCGATGCTATGGAAGGTTTGATCGAAGAAGCAAAAGGAATGTTGGAAGAAACCGAAATTGGCGTAGTTCGCGATGCTGGAATTATCGCTGCAAGTCAGAAAATAGAACATTATGAAATTGCGACTTACGGTACTTTACGACAATTTGCGGAAACTCTTGGTTTGCCAGAAGCGGCTACTTTATTGGAACAAACACTTGATGAAGAAAAAGGTGCCGATAAAACGCTCACAGAAGTTGCTGTTAATGCAGTCAATCTCGAAGCTGCAGAAATTGAATAAAACATTTAGAAATGTAATTAAAGTGCAGTTTACGGACTGCACTTTTTAATTAAATAAAAATATAGTATATGCCCGAAGGTCCGTCAATAGTAATCTTAAGAGAAGAAGTACAGCAATTTGCAGGACAGAAAATAATTTCTGTTTCTGGAAATACCAATATTGATATTTCGCGTCTAAAGGATAAAACCATACTTGCGTTTAAAACCTGGGGAAAACACTTTTTAATCTGTTTTGATTCTTTTACAGTGAAAATTCACTTGCTTATGTTTGGAACCTACCGAATAAATGAGCGCAAAATCTCTAAACCTCGACTAAGTTTGGTTTTTGAAAACGGCGAACTTAATTTTTATACTTGTTCTGTTAAAATTCTTGAAGGTGATATCAATTCTCATTATGATTGGAGTGTTGATGTCATGAACGAAAATTGGAATCCGAAGAAAGCACAATTGAGTTTAGAAAAAATGCAAGAAAAAATGATTTGTGATGTCATTTTAGATCAAGATATTTTTTCGGGAGTAGGGAACATCATTAAAAATGAAGTTTTGTACCGCTGTTATGTTCATCCAGAATCGGTTGTGGGGAAGATTCCGCCCCATGTAGCCAGTCAGCTAATAGGAGAATGCTCTACTTACAGCTTTGAATTTTTATATTGGAAAAAGAAATTTGAATTGAAACAGCATTGGGAAGCTTATACCAAAAATGTTTGTTTGAGATGCAACCTTCCGTTTCAAAAAAAACAGACAGGAGAACGAAAACGCAGAAGTTTTTTCTGCCCGAATTGCCAACAATTATACAAATGAAAAATCAAATAATAATAGGCTGTTCCAGCTTTTACAATAGTTTTTGGAAGACTGTTTTTTATCCTCAAAATTTGCCTTCCAAAAAATGGTTCGAATTCTATTGCCAGCATTTTGATACATACGAATTTAATGGAAGTTTTTATAAATTTCCAACCGTTAGAATTTTTCAAAATTGGTACAATAAAACGCCAGAATATTTTTTGTTTTCGGTCAAAGTGCCGAAAGAAATCACGCATATCAAAAAGTTGAAGGATTGCGAAAGTCTCCTAGATGACTTTTATGAAGTTTGCAAAGAAGGAATGAAAGATAAACTCGCCGCAGTTTTATTTCAATTTCCGCCGAGTTATGATTTTAGCAGAGAAAAATTAGAAACTATAATTGGAATTCTTAATTATAAATTTAAAAATGTGGTTGAATTTCGTCATGAAAGTTGGTGGAATGCTGAGGTTTGGAATGTTTTTAAAGACAATAACATTACGTTTTGCAGTGTAAGTCACCCTAATCTTCCGCAAACTATTTTTAAGGATTTTCCATTGCTTTATATTCGATTTCATGGAATTCCGAAATTATTTCATTCCAGTTATTCTACAGAAGAATTAAAACAGGTAAACAATGAGATTGATTCCAAAAAAGGATTTATATATTTCAATAACACAGCAAGCGAAGCAGGAATTTTGAATGCTTTGGAGTTAAAAAGAATGACTGTTTAGTTTTTTAATGCATTGTTTTTTATTGCGTTATTTTTTAACGCAAAGTACGCTAAGATTTTTTATTTGAAGACTTATCCAGATGTGTAAAAAAGTACGCAAAGCTTTGTGTTCTGTTTAACTTTTTGTTTCACGTAGATTACGCAGATCATGCAGATTAAAAAAAATCTGTTTTAAATCTGCTTAATCTGCGTGAAATAAAATTAGGATAACAGAAAAGAATAACCGCAAAGAGTAAGAATTTAACGCAAAGCAAGAAAGAAATTTCTTTGCGAACTTTGCGTAACCCTTGCATCTTTGCGGTTAAATTATGTGGTTAAGATAACTACAGTTTCAAACTTCCTTCAATTCCGTCATCCATTGTTTTTCCTGTAACAAAAGCAGCCGTCATTTTTGCAATAGCGACCATTTTTCTGTTTTTGTTGTTCCAATAATAACCATCTTCAGGAATTACTTTAATCACACTCAAATTTGGATCATCTATACCGCCAGGCATCCAAATTTTTACGACTGGATTCCATAATTTTTCAATTGTTTCTCGATCGTAGGAAATACTGGCCGTTCCATGAAGCGTTAAAAACTTATCATGTGGTTCAGAAAAGAAAATTTCTACCATCGGATTTAAAGTAATTTCTGCATTCTGACTGCTGTTTCGGTCAGATAAAAACCAAAGCTGTCCTAAATCATCAATTTTTTGAACAGACATTGGTCGCGATTGCAGTCTGTATTCGTTGTATGTACAAAACATGCAAGTTTTAATATGTTCAGCTAGATCTTTTATTTTGTCTACTGCAAATTCATCTGTAAGGTCTTTATGATCGCCCATAACATTATATTTTAAAGTTATATGTTTAATTTTTAACTATTTGACAAACAAATAATTTCGCTTGTAAATGTCTAAAGTAAAGTTGGCGTTTTTTGTTCTTTTTTGGATTATATAATTAAACTTATAAATTATGAGATTTCAATTTGCTTATATTTTGAGGGAAATCGAGCCAATATCTATTTGTTACATAAAATTACATTATCTTTGAAAGATTATAATTCTCAGCCAAAAAATGCGATGACAGATTTTACTATTTTCTATACCGATGATGACGAAGATGATTTGAGCATTTTTGCTGACGCCGTAGAATCTATACCGCAGAATATTAAACTTCAAACTTATTCAGCTGGTCAAAATTTCCTAAATGCTATTTTTCATCCGCCTGCAACACCCTATGTAGTTTTTTTGGATTTAAATATGCCTGGAAAAAATGGATTTGATGTTTTAGAAGAACTTCGAAATTCAGATTACCAAAAAGACATTCCCGTTGTGATTTATTCTACCTCGAGTGAACCTAGTATTATTGAAAAATGCCGTGATCTTGGCGCTAATTGTTTTATTACAAAGCCTGTTTTAATGAGCGATATTATAAAATCAATCGAACACGCGATTCAAATTGACTGGAATAAATTTATTCCAACGCAATCAAATTTTGTTTTTAAATACTGATTTCGGATAAATCGGGAAAGTAAACATTAAAAACAGATCCTTTGCCTTTTTCACTCGTAGCATCAATAAATCCTTTGTGGTTTTCGACGATTTTTTTCACAATCGCAAGACCAATTCCAGTTCCTCGATATTCACTTTCAGTATTTAAACGCTGAAAAACTTCGAAGATTTTTTCTTTATAAACAGGATCAAAACCAATTCCGTTGTCTGAAACTTGGAGATGATAATAGGTTTTATCTTTAAATTCGGCATTAGGAAGCAATTTTCCGTCAATTTGCGTTACGGAGATTTTTACAATTGGAGGAATTCCAGGTCTAGAAAACTTCAATGCATTTTCGACTAAATTATGAAGTAATTGTTTGAACTGAAACTGAATAAGTGTAGCTTTTCCTAAATTATGGTATTCAACAATCGCATTTTTTTCTTCAATCCGATCTGAAAAATCACTTACAACTTCGTCAGCAATTTCATCAATTTTAACTGTTGTAAAAATTCGATCTGCAGAATTGGCACGCGAATAGGTTAATAAATCTTGTATGAGATCCTGCATTTTCTTGGCAGAAAACTCAATTCTATTTAAATAAGTTTTGGCAGTAGCAGAAATATTCTTTTCATCTAAATCGGCCAAACGGCTGGCAAAAGTTTGAATCTTTCGCAAAGGTTCCTGAAGATCGTGACTTGAAATATAGGCAAACGACTGCAGTTCAATATTCATATTAACTAAATCTCTATTTTTGAGCTCAAGCTGTGTTGTACGTTCAAAAATTTGGTCTTCCAGCTGATTGGTAAAATTCTTTTGATCTTCAATATCCGTGCTTGTGCCCACCCACATTTGCACTTTTCCAGATTCGTCTACTTGTGCAATTGCACGGCTTAATTGCCATCTATATTCGCCATCATAGCGTTTGAATCGGTGAATGAATAAGAAATCTTTACCTGTTTTTACGGCTTCCATCCAGAGTTTTACATTTTCTTCTCGATCGTCTGGATGTACAATTTGAAGCCATCCATTTTTTTCAATTTCTTCTGGAGATAAACCAGAATAATTGTAAACTGTTTCATTAAAATAATTCAGATTTCCCAAAGTATCACTTGTCCAAATAAACTGGGGCATAGAGTCGGCGAGGAGTCTGAATTTTTTTTCATTCTTCATCAGTACCTGCTGGATTTCTTTTTCAATTGTAAAATCCATTACAGTTCCCATCATTTTTGAGGGATTATGATTATCGTCAAAAAAGATCTTTCCGTGCACTTTAATCCATGCAACCGAATTATCTAATTTTAAAATTCGTGCTTCATATTTGTAAATCCCCGTTTTTAATGCTTTCGCGAAAGCATCTGCCACTATATGTTCATCTTCTGGAAGAATACGATTTCGAATATCCTGATGAATAATTTTTCTATTTTTATCAAAACCGAAAATATCGAGAATATTGTCGCTGTAGACTAATTCTTTATTATTAAGATTTAAATCCCACATGGCAATTTCTCCAATTTCTGCAGCTAATCGAACCCTTTCCTCGGCAGTTTCAACTTTTTTTCGAGCTTTCACTTTAGAAGTTACATCAAAAACGGTGCACATAATTCCCGATGCTTTTCCATTTTTTTCATAGAGGGTTGTATACTCGTAATCGAGGTAGAATTTTTTGAGTTTTCCATTAATATCTACATAAGCAACTGCCTCATTCTCCTGAATTGTTTTTCCATTGTTCAAAACTTCATTCAATAATCCAGGATATTTTTGATCTAATAACTCCGGAAAAACTTCCAATAAAGGCTTGCCAATACAATCTTTTTCTTTCTTTTGCCAGATATTATGCATCATTGTTAAATTGGCCATTTCAATGATGTAATCTTTTCCTCTAAAGATAGCCATTGCAATTGGCGATTCCATTACAATATTTTTAAAAGCTTTTTCGCTTTCTGTCAATAAATGTCTTCCTTTTACTTCTTCTGTGACTTCGTAAGCAACCACAATAACGCCAGTAATAACCTCATTTTCCTCTTTTAGAGGATAAAAAACGAGATTAAAATAGGCTAAATCTTGTTTACTGTAGCGATTTAAGGTAACAGCAAATTCATCAGCATAATAGGGAACACCAGTTTCGAAAACATTTTTTAAAAAAGGATAGGCTGTTTCTCTTGTTTCGGGAACAGAATCAAAAATAGGTTTATTTAAAATAGCACTTTCTTCTTTGTCGATGATATGGAGATAAGTTGTGTTTGCCATTTCGACAATTAGATCGGCTCCTTTTAAAACACAAATTCCCAGCGGCAATTGTTTGACTGTATTTCTAAAACGTTTTTCGCTTTCTTCTAGTTTTTTAAGAGTAATTATTTGGTTAGTAGTTTCATTGCAAACCACTAAAACACCGTTTGGTTTTCCGTTTTCATCATTTACGGGACTATAGCTAAAAGTCCAGTAAACATCTTCCATTTGTCCGTTTCTATAAATTGGCAATAGTTGATCTTTGTGCCATGTAGCCTCACCTTTTTGAAGTACCTGATCGATTAAAGGTTTAATAAAATCCCAGATTTCAGACCAATATTCTGCACCTTTTTCTCCCAAAATCGACGGATGTTTGCCGTTGTTTCCTAAACTCGGACGATAAGCATCATTGTAAAAACAAATATGATCTGGTCCCCAAAATAGAAACATGGGGAATTTGGAGTTTAAAAGAATTCCTAAAGTGGTACGAAGGCTTTGTGGCCATAATTCTATTGGTCCAACAGGTGTTTTGCTCCAATCTTTGGCACGGGTAAGTTCTCCCATTTCTCCTCCATTTGCCAGAAAATCACAGTTTTTATTCATTAAGATTTGGTATTTTATTGTAATTATAATCAGCTAATTTTAAGCTATTTTTTAAGCTAAATATTGGCTTTGTTAAAATTAATAAAAAATAAATATTCCATTGAAGCCGATTTTTGAATGAGGCAAGATTAAAATCAATTGAGTTAATTTTATCTGGTTTCAATACGGAAATTTGATAAACAGATTAAAACTGAAATCATGAAAAGAGAAGATTCAAAACACGAAACCGACAATATAAAAAGATATCAGGAAGAAGGATATACAGTAAATTATTTATTTGAAAATGACCATTTGATAGATTCAGAAAGTAAAGTTGTCTATAAACCACAAGATATTTTTATTGTCGCACATCATCGATATGAAGGAATGAGCGATCCTGATGATATGTCTATTTTATATATAATTGAAACTAAAGACGGTGGAAAAGGAACTCATTTGTTAGGATATGGCCCAATGGCCGATTTGGAAGAAGCTGAATTTTTTAAAGATATTCCGAAAGCTAATTATTCTAAAAATGCTGACATAAACGAACTGACTTAAAGAATAAAAATAGATTGGTATTTTTATTTTGCTGATGAGCAGTTGTTCCAAATTTATTTGGAGCAGCTGCTTTTTTTTAGGTGCAAAGGTGTATAGGGACAAAGGTTCAGAGGTTTATAATCTTTGTCCTAAACCTTTTAGACAAAAACAAACTTCAAATAAAACCTCTGAACCTTTGCATCTTTCTCCTTTAAACCTCTAAAATAATAATTCATTCAGTTTTAGGCTCAGAGAGACAAAGATTAGAAACCTTTGAACCTTTGCACCTCAAAACCTTTGCACCTTCTAAATAATAATTATGAAAAATCTCTCCAAAATTGTATAAAGAATTGACTGACAATATAAACGAAATTTGGATTATAGAAATGAAGTAAAACAAGGTTGGTTTTTGTGCGTAAATAATAACTGACCACTTTATTAAAAACTAAACCATGAAAAAACTTTACATAAATACTGGAGGATTTGATTCTATTTTTAACAACTTTAAAGAAAGTTTTGGTGGCGACTTATCTGTTACTGCCAAAGAATATAAATTGACAATTAAATCAAAATGGGCGAAAGGAAGCATTTCAGGAGTTCGTTTTGAAAAAGAAATGACGTATCTCAATTTTGATTTAATTTTTAATCAAGAAATTAGTTTAAGTATTGAATCTAATCCTTTTGCGCCTGTGTTTTTTGCTTATTGCGAGAAAGGAAATGTTTTACATAGTTTTGGTGCCGATGGCGCTACTCATTGTCTTAAAAGACAACAATCTGGTATTATGAGTAATTCTTCTACGATTAATAGTGTATTGTATTTTCAAAGCCATCAGCAAATTCAATTCTCAATAATTGGAATGCCAACAACAGTCGAAAATAAAGAAAATGATTTTGTTTGTCAAGTCAAAAAAATATTTACAAGCAATTCTGGAAATTACATTTATATAGGAGATGAAAATCAGAAAATTGGTGAGAAATTTCAGGAACTTAAAAGAATCCCAAATCAAGGAGCAATTCGTTATTTATTAATGAAAAGTATTCTTCGCGAAGTTTTAGAACTAGAAATAGCGCAACATACTTATAATTATTTAACTCCGTTTGTTCCAATTCTGAATTTTGCAGTTAAGCAATTAAGCGAAATTAAAAAGCTTACTCCTTTAAATTTGGCAGTGATTACAGCGCCTGTACAGTTTTTAAAACGAAACTTGCAACCTCGAAAATACCAATTGGAATTAAAACCATACAATCAAAAATTAGCTAGCTAGTAAGCATACCATATTCTTCACTTTCAAAAAAAAACAGCTTTGATCGGGCTGTTTTTTTTCGTTTATAATTTATTCCTTTTCATAAGAAAGAATAAAATAAACCATTGTAATATTTAAAATCAACGAAATGCTGTTGGTAATTACAATTGGGAAATCATTTTTCAAAATGCCATAAACAACCCAGACTGCAATTCCGAAAGTTAGAATGCCGAACATTTTAAGCGAAATCTGTTTCACTTTTTTGGTTTTCCAAACCTTTATAATTTGCGGAATCGTTGACATTGTTACACACGCTCCCGCAAAAAGTCCGATGATATCGATATAATTCATTTTTTTTATTTTTTAAGGTTGTGAGCTACTAAGCTATTTGTTATTAGGCTCAGTAAGTAGATTAAAAAAAACTTAGAACCTTAGTATCTCAGCATCTTAGAAACTTTTTTAACCTACCAATTCCCCGCCATTTACATGAATAAACTGCCCGGTAATATAACTACTGTCTTCAGAAGCCAAAAATACATAAGCGGGCGCTACTTCAGACGGCTGACCAGCTCTTTCCATTGGATTGTCTTTTCCAAAATCAGATAAATTATCAAAACTCGCCACAATTAAAGGTGTCCAAATTGGTCCAGGTGCAACGCCATTGACACGTATTTTCTTTTTCGCCAACATACTAGAAAGCGATCTGGTAAAACTCACAATCGCGCCTTTCGTACTCGCATAATCAGCTAAATGTTCGCTTCCGCGAAAAGCAGTTACCGAAGTTGTATTGATGATAGCATCGCCTTCTTTTAGAAAAGCTAATGCTGCTTTAGTGATATAAAAGAAAGGGTAGATATTAGTTTCAAAAGTCTTATGCAGCTGAATATTTGTTATGTTTTCCAATTCATTTTGAGGAAAATGCACAGCAGCATTATTCACAATAATATTGATGTTTTTAAAAGTAGTATGGCATTTTTTTATGGCCGATCGGCAGAATTTCTCATCTTTTAAATCGCCACTTATCAGGAGACATTGCTGACCTTCTTTTTCAATCATTGCCTTAGTCTCTAAAGCATCCTTGTCTTCTTTTAAATAAACAATGGCAATATTTGCGCCTTCTCTGGCAAAATGTACGGCAACGCTTCTCCCTATACCGCTGTCACCACCTGTAATAAAAGCTGTTTTGCCTAACAGTTTTCCGCTTCCAACATAATTCTCTCTTATAATTTCTGGTTCAGGATTCATCATGTATTCATTTCCAGGAAGATTTTGTTTTTGCTCAGGGAATGTTTGTTTCTTTTTCATGTTTTTTTCTTTTTTTGAAGTATTTGTATGTTACTTAAAATTAGTTTTTCAATCAAATTTTGCTTGTCTTAAAAGAAATTTTGTTTGCCTCAATCAAAATAAAACACTTGTTTATGTATGAAAATACGTTCAATTTTAAAAAATGTTAAAAAAAGAAGTGATTTCTAAAAAGTTATAAATCACACAGAAATGAAAAAACTGTAACCCTAGATGGGAATTTTGTAACTATTTCCGATTTAAATAAAAAACCTGCCCGTTATTTTTTTTATACATTTGAGAATTTCCGCATCATTTTATCGAGATGCATTTTGCAATTCATTAAAAAAATAAGAAAATTTTTATATTTATTTAAATTCAACTGTTTTGATTTACAACCGATTTAGCTTCCCGACATGGTATTAATTGTAGACGATATAAGGGCCAATATTATTGCCTTAAAGAAAACATTGGAGCTGCATAATATCGATGTTGATAGTGCCGAATCTGGAGAAGAAGCACTCAAAAAAATTCTAAAAACAGATTATTGTCTGATTATTATGGATGTTCAAATGCCAGGACTTGATGGCTTTGAAGTAGTGAAAATTCTATCAGGAAATAAACGTACTAAAGATATTCCCGTTATCTTTCTTTCAGCGCTTAATACCGAGAAAAAATATATTTTTAAAGGCTACGAAACGGGCGCTGTTGAATACATTACAAAACCTGTTGATACCGATTTGCTGATACTGAAAGTAAAAACTTTCATTAAAATCTACGAACAGCAAAACGAACTTAAAGCCATAAAAGATCTTCTTTCTAAAGAAATCAAAATTAGAAAAGAAGCACAAGATAATCTTGAAATCAAAATTGCAGAAAGAACAAAAGAATTAGTTCAGAAAAACGAAGAATTGGAACTTCGAAATCATGAACTGCAGCAATTTTCATGGGTTGTTTCTCATGATTTAAATGAGCCCATTAGAAAGATCCAAATTTTTATAAAAATTATAAAAGATCTTTATCTAAAAGCCGATGATAAAGCTGTAGATTATGTAGATCGAACGATAAAATCGGCTGAAAGGATGCAGACTTTAATTACTGATCTTTTGGCTTATTCTAGACTTTCGGCGCAGGTTAAGCCTGAAAAAACAGACTTAAATGTTGTTTTACAAGAAGTTTTAGGGGATTTTGATTATCTTATTGAACGGAAAAATGCTATTATTAAGACTAATGAACTTCCTAATATTGATAGTATTCCGAGTCAGATGCGTCAGGTTTTTCAGAATCTAATTGGAAATGCATTGAAATTTTCTGGACATGAAGGAAAACCAGTAATAGAAATTACTTCAGAAATCATTTTAGAAAAATCAATCGAAAGTCCAACTTCTCCAGAAGGTAAATTTTGCAGAATTGTTGTAAAAGATAACGGAATTGGTTTTGATGAAATTTATTTGGATCGAATTTTCATTATCTTTCAAAGTTTAAATGACCGTCAAACCTATGAAGGAACAGGAATTGGACTTGCAATTGCAAAAAAAATCATAGAAAAACACAACGGATTAATTACGGCTAAAAGTAAATCAGGTGAGGGTGCAAGTTTTATTATTGTGCTTCCTTTGAAATACGAATAAAAATAATTTAGAAATATATGAATGGTAATTTTAAAAGGAATTTATTAATAAGTTCGTTAGTTTCATTGCTAGTACTTACAATAAGTTCGGTTGCTTCGTTTATTAGTATTAAAAGCTTATTAAACAGTAATTTTTGGGTAAATCATACTCAGGATGTAATTTATAACCTAAATGAAGGTTCGTCGATTATTACTGAAGCTCAAACGAGCATGAGAGGATATTTGCTTACAGGAGACGAACAGTTTGTAGATCGATTTAATGATGCAGAAAGTAAATCAAATGCTTATTTTGAAAAATTGGAAGAACTTACATCTGATAATCCTGCACAGAAAAAATTACTAGAAGAACTTGCTGATAAACGTTCGGGTTTCTTTAAATACTTAAACAATCAAATTGTAAAAAAACGCTTGAGCAAGCAAACTCTAATTTTCGATTTGAATGAAGGAAGGAACATGATGAACGGAATGAAAGCCATCATCAGGAAAATTGAAAATACGGAGCAAAAACTTTTAGAAGAGCGCAACTCAAATTCAGAGCGTTATGGCAATTATAGTTTGGCTTTAATTGTTATCGCTTTCTTTATAGCCACTCTTATTTCTATTGTGTTCATGATCAGAGTTCTAAAAGATTATAACGAAAGAACTTTATTGCAGAATGAATTAGAGAAAAAAGATAAAGAAATTGCAGAAAGGTTGGTAGTAATTGGCGGAATTGCGACTCAAATTGCTAAAGGAAATTATGATGTTCAGATCGATGATAGAAAAGCTGATACTTTAGGAGAGCTTGGAGCATCTATTCATGAAATGAAAGATTCTTTAAAAAGTTCTTTCGAATTATTATCTCAAAAAGAATGGCTGCAGTCGGGAGTTGCAACTCTAAATGATAAAATGCTGGGTGAGAAAACCATTCAAAAATTATCTAAAGATGTAATTGAATTTTTGTGCCAATATACCAACAGCAGCGCTGGAGTTTTGTATGTTGTGGATGGAGAAGAAATGACAATTTCTGGAGGCTACAGCTACATTCCAAGTAAAAGCAGAGAGAGAATTAAAAAAGGTGAAGGCTTAATTGGTCAGGCGATTGTTTCGGGTAAAATGCTGGAACTGAAAACACTTTCGCCAGATGATATTCAGATCAATTATGCATTAGGAGAAATTAAACCAACGCATATTGTGGCGCTTCCGCTGATGGATTATAAAGTAGAAGGCGCGATAGAATTAGCAAGTATTTATGGTTTCTCAATGCTTCAGTTGGAATTTTTGAACATCGTTGCTAATAATATCGGAATTGCTTTAAAAGCGACTCAAAACCGTAAAAGAGTTTTAGAATTATTAGAGGAAACAAAATCTCAGTCAGAGGAATTGCAAATTCAGCACAGCGAATTAGAAGCAATGAATGCGGAATTAGAAGCACAAACAGAAAAACTTCAAGCTTCTGAAGAGGAACTTCGCGTGCAGCAGGAAGAATTGGAACAAACCAATGAAGAATTATCGGAAAGAAGTGTTTTATTGGAAGAAAAAAACACAGAAATTCAGAAAAAATCGGAAGCTTTGGAGCTGAGTACTCGCTATAAATCAGAGTTTTTGGCTAATATGTCTCACGAATTAAGAACTCCGCTGAATTCAATTTTATTATTAAGCCGTTTATTGTCTGAAAACAATAATCAAACAATGAATAATGAAGAAATTGAATTCGCAAAAGTGATTCAAAGTTCTGGAAACAGTTTGTTAGGTTTAATTGATGAAATCCTTGATTTATCTAAGATTGAAGCAGGAAAAATGGAGTTGGAATTCTTGGATGTTTCTACAAAGGAAATCACAGATAATATGTACAATCTGTTCCATATTGTTGCGAAAGAAAAGAATATTAATTTTGAAATTATCACCAAAGATGCACCAATCGTAATTAAAACAGATAAAATGCGTTTGGAGCAAATCTTAAAAAATCTGATTTCGAATGCCATTAAATTTACTGAAAAAGGAACGGTAAGTCTTGAAATTAAAATAAATGATGACAATGATAAAGAGATCTGTTTCATTGTAAAAGATACCGGAATTGGAATTCCTCTGGCAAAACAGCCATTAATTTTCGAAGCTTTCCAGCAAGCAGACGGCTCAACGAAACGCAAATATGGAGGAACTGGATTAGGATTGTCAATTAGTCGTGAATTGGCAAAATTACTTAGAGGAGAAATCATTTTGCATAGTAAAGTAAATGAAGGAAGTAGTTTTACTTTATGTCTCACAGTTCTCGGATTCGCTTTGAATAAAATTTCGGTTAATAGAATCGAGGAAGAAGAAATTGTTGAAGAAGAAACTGAAAAAGAAGATGCAAGACCAAGATACATCAGCGATGTTATTCCTGAAGAAATTGAAGATGACAGAGATTCTATTGTTGAAGGTGATAAAGTAATCTTGATTGTTGAAGATGATATTAGTTTTGCTAAATCATTATTGGCTTTTACACAGAAAAAAGGATACAAAGGAATAGTTGCCGTGAGAGGAGATTATGCTTTAAATTTTGCCTTGATCTATAAGCCAATCGGAATTTTATTGGATATCGAACTTCCTATTAAAAGCGGTTGGGAAGTTTTGGAAGAATTAAAAAATAATTCTCATACCAAACATATTTCTGTTCACATCATGTCTTCGCACAAATTAAAACAAGAAAGTTTGCTGAAAGGAGCAGTAGATTTCTTAGACAAACCAGTTGCTTTCGACAAAATTCCAGAAGTTTTTACGCGAATTGAGCATATCATCAACAAAGAATCGCAAAAGGTTTTAATTATTGAAGATAACCCGAAACACGCAAAGGCGCTGGCTTATTTCTTAGAATCGTACAATATCAATTCTGAGATTAAAAGCGAAGTTTCAGAAGGTTTATCGGCTTTAGGCAAAGAAGAAGTAGATTGTGTGATTCTAGATATGGGAATTCCAGACAAACAGGCATACGAAATTTTAGACGGCGTAAAGAAAAGTCCAGGATTAGAAAATCTGCCAGTTATTGTCTTTACAGGAAAAAGTTTGTCTATAAAAGAAGAACTGAAAATTAGAAAATATGCTGATTCTATTATTGTAAAAACTGCACATTCGTACCAAAGAATGCTCGATGAGGTTTCGCTTTTCCTTCATTTAGTTGAAGAAAAGAAGAATGGAGACAATAAAAAAGAAAGCCATAAGAAACTGAATTCGTTAAACAATATTTTGTTTGAGAAAAAAGTACTAATTGTAGATGATGATGTTCGTAATATTTATTCGCTTTCTAAAGCTTTAGAAGCCTTTAGAATGAATGTAATTACAGCTTTTGACGGAAAAGAAGCGATTAAGATTTTGGATGAAAATCCAGACACAGATGTTGTATTGCTAGATATGATGATGCCAAACATGGATGGTTATGAAACGGCAGAAAAGATAAGAAGTAATCCTAAATTTCTTAACTTAGCTGTAATAGCTGTCACGGCAAAAGCCATGACTGGAGATCGAGAAAAATGTATTAAAGCAGGAGCTTCAGACTATATCACAAAACCTGTAGACGTTGACCAGCTTTTATCGTTATTGCGAGTGTGGCTTTATGATAAAATCTAACTTTTAAATTGCTGTAAATGGGAAAGAAACGCGTGTTGATTGTAGACGATGATTCCAGGAATATTTTTGCTTTAGCGAATACATTAAAAGCAAAATCGTACGATTGCGTATCTTGTTTAAGTGCCGAAGAAGCCTTAAAAATATTGAGAGAAGACGCATCAATCGATGCCGTTTTAATAGATATGATGATGCCGGAAATGGACGGTTATGAAGCAATTCCGCTTATAAAAGCGATTCCGTTGCAGGAATCTACTTTAGTGGTTGCCGTAACCGCACAAGCGATGGCGGGAGATAAAGAAAAATGTTTAGAAGCTGGAGCAGATGCTTACATCTCAAAACCAGTAGATGTGGATAAATTACTTCAGATTTTGGAAGAAATTTAAATGAATTATGATTGAAGATATTGAATTAGAAACTCTTATAAATGATGTTTACGAATATTATGGTTTTGATTTTGGAAGTTATTCCAGAGCTTCACTTAAAAGACGTGTAAGCAGGGTTTTTTATTTAGATGGATTTAAGCATTTTCATGATTTTTTATCTAAAGTCCGCACAGATCCAGAATATTGCAAAAGAATGATTGACGAAATTACGGTAAATGTAACCGAGATGTTTCGTGATCCCTCTTTTTATCTCACGCTTCGAAAAGAAGTTCTCCCGCTATTAGGAACGAAACCTTTTATAAGAATTTGGCATGCAGGATGTTCTACTGGAGAAGAAGTATATTCTATGGCAATTATGCTAAAAGAAGCTGGTTTGCTTCATAAATCAATATTATATGCAACTGATATAAATGCATCGGTTTTAGAAACGGCAAAAAGCGGTATTTTTCCGTTGCGTATGATAAAAGATTACGCAGATAATTATCGAGATTCGGGAGGACAGCAAGATTTTTCAGATTATTATATTGCGAATTATGGTTTTGCAAAGTTTAATGACAATCTTTCAGAGAAAATGGTTTTCTCACAGCATAATCTAGTTTCAGACAATTCTTTCAATGAGTTTGACCTGATTTTATGCCGAAACGTTTTAATATATTTTGATAATAATTTGCAAAAAAGAGTTGTTAATTTATTTGATGACAGCTTGGCTGTTCTAGGATTTTTAGCTCTGGGAACAAAAGAAACTATAAAATATTCTATATCTCAAACCAAATACAAACAATTTGCTAAAGAGAAAATATGGAGGAAAATAAAAGAATAAAAGATTGTAAAGTAGTTATAATAGGAGGTTCAGCAGGAAGTTTGCAGGCATTATTACAGATTTTGCCATTTGTAGAAAAACCAATTTCTTTTGCTATTGTAATTGTTGTTCACAGAAAAAATACAGACGAACAAACCTTAGAAGATTTGATTGCTTTAAAATCAAAAGTAGCAGTAAAAGAAGTAGAAGATAAAGTAAAACTCGAAGCTGGATTCATTTACATTGCACCTTCTAATTATCATTTATTATTTGAAAAAGACGAAACTTTATCTTTAGACACCTCAGAAAAAATAAATTATAGCAGACCCAGTATTGACGTCTCATTTGAGTCTGCTGCTGAAATATATACAAGTCATTTGATCGGAATTCTACTTTCTGGTTCCAATTCGGATGGAACAGTTGGTTTAAAAGCAATTCAAGCAGCTGGCGGAATCATTGTAGTGCAAAACCCGCTTTCTGCAGATATGCCTTTTATGCCAAATAATGCTATTTTGAATACAACTCCTGATTTTATTTTAAAAACAGAGGAGATTCTAGAGTTTATAAAAGAAATTAATATTGTTGATTAATGATTAACGATTTTTGATTTCAGATGAAGAAATCAAAAATCATTAATCCTCAATCTAAAATCTTCAATCCCTTAATTTTTCTCGTCTTCAGGAAGAACGACTTTATTCAATTCAGCTTCTTTTTCGGCTCTTTTTTGTGCCGCTTTTCCTTTACCAATAGGAATTCCCGCAGTAATGTACCAAGATCTGTTGTATTGGTTATTTGGACCGTCACCTTTCATGACAGTTACTAATCCGTAGTAATATTGAACGGTAAAATTTAATCCGTTTCCAACATTAAGATGGTATCCTGCTCCAAATGCAAGTCCGGCATCAATTACATGAATCTGATCTCGAATATTTTTTTTGTAAATAACATCGTCATTATTTATTTCGTTTTTAAACTCATCAAAAGCCTTGGCAAGAAGACCAAATTGAGGTCCCGTTTTGAGATAAATATTATTTTTAAATTGATATTTAATTAATATTGGGACATTAAAATAACGAATTTCACGATTTACGCTTCCGCCCGCAAAAGTATTATCCAGATTTTCATCGTTTAGAGAATAAACAGGAATATCCTGAGCTCCCATTGGCGATTTTACAATAACACCAGTATTAATCATCCAGGCTGGATTTTTCTTAGATCTAATGTCGAAATAAAATCCAAGATTAAATCCAGGATTTGTGGCAGAAGATCCCATATTTGAAATGGTAGAAAAATTAACACCGCCTTCAAGACCAAATTCTAAAAACTCTGAATTGAGTTTGTCTCCAAATATTAAGGAAATCAAGACTTGGGATTGTGCGGAAGTAATACAAAAGAAAGTGATAAGGATTAGAAAACCTTTTTTCATATGATTTCTAAATTAAAGTCCAAAACGGTACTGAAGACTGCCTAATATTTGTGTACGAGTTCCTAAGAAACCACATTCTGCACGAAACATTACATGTTTACTGAATTGATATTGCGACCCTATGATAAAGTTCCACATGTCTTTTGGTCTTTTTTGAAGGGAATATTGAACAGATGAATCTGAGGCTGTGCTTAATGCTCCGTCCAGAGTTGCGAGGAATGTTCCTGCTCTTTCTAAAGCTCTGTCGGCAGTATTATGTTTAGCTATATTAACGGGATTTTTTTGTTCAGCGGGTGTTAAGCCATCCCACCAGTTATCTACTTTTGTTTGATTGTCTGATACTTTTTGAAGTCCGCTGTCCACTTTAGCCTGAGCACTGCTTAGATCAATAAAATCAGATAAAGGCAAATCTCCATTAGTATCTCCAGAAATATGAACTCTGAAACCTCCAACCCAAACCGCTATATTTGTGTCTGGTTTATTGAATTTGAATGTTTTTCCTAATCTCGGACCAAAAACATAGGAAAAAGCAGGTTTATCTAGCGAACTAATATCAGTCCAGGCCATGTTCATATCCAGAGCTAACCAGCCGCCGCCAATACCAATTGTAGGTGTCATACCAAGACCAAAAGTAGTAGCATCAAAATTTGCTTTGGTGCTGAAATTTGCAATTTCAGACCAATTGTTGTCTGCGTCTGGTACCCAAATACCAGCATTAATTTTTGTTGCTGTTTTGGCTTTTCCAAAAATTCCATAAATATTTAAAAAGGGAAGCAGCCATATATCAGGTCTGATAGTGAGCGCACCAGCTTCAACCGTTGATTTGTCAAATCGTACAATTTCATCTAAGTTATATTGTGGTCCATGATTAAAACCAATATTTAAATCATTAATGACAATTTCAGATTCCTGCCAAAAATAATTAACAGAAACCCCAGCAGAATAAGGAAGTTTATATCCTTTTTGAGCTACTTTTTCTCCCCAGATAGGAAGGGCATACGGGTATTCTTCTGTTTTAAGGCTGTCTTTTAACGTTTGATTTTTTTCTCCTACGATTTTATCGGTATAAACTTGACCGAAAATTTGGATGCTGAAAAATAATAAAGAGGCTGATATTAGTGTCTTACATTTCATTGATTAGAGTATTTAAAATTAATTAAACTGTGAAAAATAAATTGTACTAATGTGTGCTTAAAGAAATCTCTGTTTATTTTTTTGGCTTATAGAAAAAGTTTTTTTTGGGTTAAAATTTGGGACTTAAAAAATTGTTAATTATTGTTAAAGTTAACGAAATTTTCTTACCTCCAACAAAATTTTTTTAGAAAATAAAAAAAGCTATTAAAATAATATTCAGATCATTACAATGACTTTCTTTTTAATGATTTCAATTATTATGCAGTTCTGAATAATTTAAAAAAAAGTCTTATTTTTACAGCTGTGAAATGGATAGCAATCATATTATCAGTTTACCTACTGGCACTTTCTAATATGCCATGTGCTGATATGGAAGTAAACAGCGCTATGTATAAAACGGCACAATTTACTTCAGAAGACAATCATTCGCATGATAAAAGCAATGATTTATGTTCTCCATTTTGCGCCTGCAACTGCTGCGGTGCGCAGGTTTTAAGCTACCATTCTACAGAAAGTTTTGAATTTCCAAAGACTTTTACTCAAATTTCAATTTCTTTACCTAGTTATAATTCTGTTTTTATTTCCAATTTCTACGGAAGTATTTGGCAACCCCCTCAGATAGCGTAATGATTATGCCCATTTCAATGTTTTGAAAATGGGCGAGAGAGTTGTGGACTTTCCACACGTTTACAGGCAATTTAATTGTCTAATTTCTCACGTCATTATATATTCAAATGTTAGATAAAATCATTCAATTTAGTATACGAAACAAATTCGTTATTCTATTATTTACCCTTGTGCTGATTGCCTGGGGAAGCTATTCACTTAAAAATTTACCGCTTGACGCGTTGCCAGATGTAACCAATAATCAAGTGCAGATTATTACCACAGCGCCAACATTGGCAAGTCAGGAAGTCGAACAATTAATTACTTATCCATTAGAAAGAGCTGTAAAAACAGTTCCAAATGTGATAGAACTTCGCAGTATTTCGCGTTTCGGATTATCAGTTGTAACCGTTGTTTTTGAAGACGACGTTGATATTTACTGGGCTCGCGAGCAAATTTTTCAGCGATTAAAGCAAGCCGAAGAAAATATTCCAGATTATGTTAATTCTCCAGAATTAGCGCCAATTTCTACAGGTCTGGGAGAAATTTACCAATATGATGTTTACGCCAAAAAAGGCTACGAAAACAAATACAGTGCAGTTGAACTGCGAACCATTCAAGATTGGATTATTATTCCGCAATTGCAAGGAATTAAAGGTGTTGCCGAAGTAAGTTCTTGGGGAGGAAAACTCAAGCAATTTGAAATCGCCGTAAATCCAAATATGCTTAATAGTCTTGGTGTTACGATTACCGAAATTTTTGAGGCGCTAGAAAAGAACAATCAAAATACGGGAGGGGCTTATATTGAAAAAGATCAATATACCTATTTCATTCGCGGTGTCGGAATGGCAAAAGGCGTAAAAGATCTTGAAAATGTAGTGGTAAAAAACCGAAATGGTTCGCCAGTTTTGGTTCGAAATGTAGCGCAAGTTCGAGAAGGCATTGCATTACGTTACGGAGCTTCAACTAAAGACGGAAAAGGAGAAATCGTTTCTGGATTGGTTTTGATGCTAAAAGGAGAAAATTCAAGCGCAGTTGTAAACCGTGTTCACGAAAAAATGGCTCAAATCAACAAAAGTCTTCCAGAAGGAGTTGTTGCCGAAGCCTTTATTGATAGAGGAAAACTCGTTGACAATTCTATTAAAACAGTTGCTAAGAATTTATTAGAAGGAGCATTAATCGTAATTTTCGTCTTGATTTTGTTCCTAGGAAACCTTCGTGCAGGATTAATTGTTGCTTCTGTAATCCCCTTAGCAATGCTGTTTGCTGTGATTTTGATGAATGCTTTTGGCGTAAGCGGAAATTTGATGAGCCTTGGTGCCATAGATTTCGGAATTATAGTCGATGGTGCAGTGATTATTGTTGAAGCCACGATGCATCATCTGCAGAAATTCAAAAACAAAAAAGAATTAACGCAGGATGAAATGGATGATGAGGTTTATAATTCGGCTTCAAAAATTAGGAACAGTGCTGCTTTTGGCGAAATTATAATTCTGATCGTTTATCTGCCAATTCTGGCTCTAATTGGAACCGAAGGAAAAATGTTTAAGCCAATGGCGATGACAGTTGGTTTTGCCATTATCGGGGCATTTATTCTTTCGTTGACTTATATCCCAATGATGAGTGCTTTATTTCTTTCGAAAAAAACAGAACACAAAGAAAACTTCAGCGATAGAATGATTGCTTGGTTAGAAAGCCGATACACACCATTATTGAAAAAAGCTTTAGAATTTAGAAAAGTGGTGCTTTCTGTGGCAGTTGGATTATTCGCGCTGGCTTTTATTGTTTTCCAAAATATGGGTGGTGAATTTATCCCGACAATTGAAGAAGGCGATTTAGCTATCAACGCCACCATTATGACGGGAAGTTCGCTTACGCAGATGGTGGAAACGACGACTAAATACGAGCAGATTCTTAAAGCAAAATTTCCCGAAATTAAAACTATCGTGACCAAAATAGGAAGCGGTGAAATTCCGACCGACCCAATGCCGATTGAAAGCGGGGATTTGATTATTGTTTTGAAAGACAAAAAAGAATGGAAAGGCAAATATCATAATTGGGAAGAATTGGCGAATGCCATGAAAGAAGAAATGGAGGTAATTCCAGGTGCAAATATCGAAATCTCTCAGCCAATTCAGATGCGTTTTAATGAGTTAATGACAGGAAGTCGATCTGATATTGCAATCAAGATTTTTGGTGACGATTTAGAAATTCTGGATGCAAAAGCCACAGAATTGATTTCGAAAATAAAA
This sequence comes from Flavobacterium sp. SH_e, assembly GCF_025717045.1. Classification (GTDB taxonomy): domain Bacteria; phylum Bacteroidota; class Bacteroidia; order Flavobacteriales; family Flavobacteriaceae; genus Flavobacterium. Next base: position 553,753 of record NZ_JAOVZN010000005.1, on the reverse strand, counting down.
GGAATCGAAGGAATTGGAGATTTAAAAGCCGATAAAGTAACGGGATTGCCACAGATTACCATCAAATACGATTATGATAAAATTGCCCTTTACGGACTGAATATTTCAGATATCAATCAAATCATTCGTTCCTCTTTTGCTGGAGAAGTTGCCGGGAAAATTTACGATGAAAGTAAAAGGTTTGATGTTGTGGTAAGAATGGACGAAAACAATCGAGGAGATATTACCGATGTAAGCAATTTGTTTATTCCGCTTCCGAATGGCCAGCAGGTGCCACTTTCTCAGGTTGCTTCTGTTGAATATGAACAAGGTCCTGTGCAAGTTATCCGCGAAGACGGAAAACGAAGAATTACTGTTGGATTAAATGTTCGTGGAAGAGATATTCAAAGTGTCGTCGAAGAAATTCAGGCAAAACTGGATAAAAACTTCAAACTTCCTGCTGGTTATTACATAACTTATGGAGGTCAATTTCAAAATTTAATTGAAGCTTCACAAAGACTTTCTGTAGCCTTGCCAATTGCTTTGGGACTGATTTTAGTTTTGCTGTATTTCACTTTTAAAAGTGTCAAACAAGCATTGCTGATTTTTAGTGCGATTCCGTTATCAGCTATCGGAGGAGTTTTTGCGCTTTCGCTGAGAGGAATGCCGTTTAGTATTTCTGCCGGAATTGGTTTTATCGCCTTATTCGGAATTGCTGTTTTAAACGGAATTGTATTGATTTCGTATTTCAATCAATTAAAATCAGAAGGCATTTTAGATCCGTTTCAGAGAATTCTTATCGGAACAAAAACACGTTTACGCCCTGTTTTAATGACCGCAGCCGTAGCTTCATTAGGATTTCTTCCAATGGCATTGTCCACAAGCGGCGGAGCAGAAGTGCAGAAACCTCTAGCAACGGTTGTAATTGGCGGACTAATCTCAGCAACTTTATTAACCTTAATCGTTTTACCGATTTTGTATTTATTGTTGGAGAAGTTTAACCGCAATGAGCGCTAAGGTTTACGCAAAGGACACAAAGAAAAATTTAAAAGAAAATGAAAAAGTTACTATATAATCTAAGAAAAATAACCTTTGCGAACTTCGCGCTTCCTTTGCGAACTTTGCGGTTAAGCATATTCTTATTGGCAGGCACAGCAACATTTGCACAGCAAACCATAAGCCTTGAAAAAGCAATAGAACTTGCAAAATCAAACAACATCGACTTAAAAATAGCCGATAAAGAAATCGAAAAACAAACCGTTCTAAAGAAAGCAGCTTTTCAGCCAGATCAGCTACAAGTACAGTATCAAGGCGGGCAGTTCAATAGTGCCGATTTTGACCATAATGTTTCGGTGCAGCAGTTTTTTCCGTTGGGAAATATCACAAAAGCCAACAGGCAATTGCAGGAAGAATTGGCAAAATTGGCTGAGAAACGAAAAGCTTTGTCTTCTTATGAAATCGAAAAAGCGGTTACATTGGCTTATTTCCAATATTTGTATGGGGTTTCAATTCAGAAACTCAATTCAGAATTGAATGATATTTATACCAAATTTTTAAAGAATGCTGAACTGCGTTTTAAAACAGGAGAAAGCGGTAACATCGAAGTCATTAGCGCCAAAGCCAAAGTAAAAGAAATTGAAACGCAGAAAGCGCAGTTAGAATACGATTTAGCGATTTATCAGAAACAATTGCAATTTTTTATTCAAACAGATGAGAATATTATTCCTGACCAAAATACGGCTTTGCAATATACTTTTATAGAAAATCAGCAAAACACAAAAGCCGAGACTTTGATAACCGATTTTTACCAACAGCAGATTTCCGTTTATCAAAAAGAAGCCGGAACTTTTAGAGCTTTAAGAACTCCAAAAGTTGGTTTGGGCTATTTTGCACAAACGATTAATACAGAATCATTGTTTCAGGGTTTTACAGCTGGATTGCAGATTCCCTTGTTTGGAGGCGTTAATACTACTAAAGCAAAAGCAGCTGAAATTAGCATTTCGCAGTCCCAATTGGCTTTAGATAAAAACAAAATGATGCTGAATCTGCAAAGGGAAGAGTTGAAAAACAACTTCGAAAAGCAACAGAAGAATCTGTCTTATTTCCAAAACGAAGGATTGTTATATGCAAACCAAATTATTGAAACTGCCCAAAAAAGTTATGCCAATGGCGATATGAGCTATTGGTCGTATATCAGCTTTTTAAATCAGGCAATTGATATTAAAAAACAATTTGCAGAGGCAACGCACAGTTATAATCAAAGTGCTATCGAACTTCAATTTCCAACCATCAAAAACAATTAAAAATGAAAAATATATTTAGAAATTTAACCGCAGATTTAACCGCAGATTTAACCGCAAAGTTCGCAAAGAAAAATCGCAATGCTCGCAAGGAAATTAAACTTAGCGTACTTTGCGGAACCTTTGCGCTCTTTGCGGTTACCTTAATAAGTTGTAACCAAAAGAAAGCAGAAGAAGCTCAGGAAGAAGAAAAATCAACGACAGAAGTTGCTCTAACCGTTTCTCAATACAAAACTGTCGGAATTGAAACTGGAATTGTAGAAGATCGAAATCTGAATAAAGTCATCAAAGCCAATGGATACACGACAGTTCCTCCACAAAATTCGGCTGAGGTTTCGACTTTGATTGGCGGAACGGTAAAAGATATTTTTGTTTTGGAAGGAACATTCGTAAACAAAGGGAAAGTTCTAGCAACAATTCAAAATCTGGAAGTTATAGGAATGCAGGAAGATTATCAGTCTTCCGTTGCGAATGTAGAATATCTTCAGTTAGAATATAACCGTCAGAAGACTTTGAGCGACGAAAATGTGAATCCGAGGAAGACTTTTCAGGAAGTAAAAGCCAAATTAGCAGCAGAAAGAGCTCGAGCGCAGGCGGCAAAAAATAAGTTGGATGCTTTGCATGTAAATACTAAAGGAACTACATCAATTGTGCCAATTGTTTCTCCAATAAATGGTTATGTTGGAAAAATAAATATTGCTAAAGGCGCTTTTGCTAATACAGGAGTTTCACTTTTTGAAGTCGTTGACAATAGTCAGATGCATTTGGATTTGAATGTGTATGAGAAAGATTTAGGTTCAATTTCGATTGGTCAAATAATTGATTTTGTATTAACGAATCAGTCGAACAAATCGATTAAAGGAAAGATTTTCGGAATCAATAAATCTTTTTCTAACGAAAGTAAAACCGTTGCTGTTCATGCTAAAATTGATCCCGCTGACGCAAAAGGTTTGATTCCAGGAATGTATGTTTCGGCAAATATTAATATTACCAATGCAACAGTTCCAGCCTTGCCAAAAGATGCAGTAGTAAAAAATGCAGACAAGTATTTTGTTTTTGTTGAAGAAGAAGAACATGCAGAAGAAAAACACGAGCACAAAGAAGGTGAAAAGGAGGAAAGCCACGAAAAAGAAATTCATTTTAAAGCGATAGAAGTAATTCCGGGAACAACTGATTTAGGTTTTACCGAAGTTAAGTTTGTAAATGAAATTCCGACCAATGCTAAAATTGTAACAAAAGGCGCTTTTTATCTGCTTTCAGCCATGAAAGGAGGAGGGGAACATTCGCATTAACAAGTGTTTTTGCCACGAAGACGCTAAGGCGCGAAGTTTTTTATATAGAGAATAAACGATCTATTTGTCATTTCGACGAAGGAGAAATCTCCGCGAGAAACTCTACAAAGATTGGATTTTAGGAACAGAGCCACTTGTGGAGATTTCTCCTTCGTCGAAATGACATAAAATAAAAAAACTTTGCGGCTCTGCGCCTTTGCGAGATTAATTCGCCACAGTTAAATAAAAACTTAGTGCCTTTGTGGCAATAAACTTTGACACAAAATGCTTAAATTTAGAACATTATTTTAATAAAGTTTTGTAAACATAAAACTTGTCCCGATAGCTATCGGGATTAAACTTGAAACTCCAAAAATGATACATCAAGATAAAGAAGTAAAAACCGCAAAAAATAAAGCTAAACCTTCCTGCTGCTGTTCACATGACGAGCCCGTGCATTCTGATAATAACGGACACGATCACGGAGATCATGAACATAGTACAAACGGCGGTCTTTTTCAATTGTTTTTACCATCGATTATATCCTTTGTTTTACTGCTGATCGGAATTGGTTTTGATAACTATTTTCCACAAGATTGGTTTACAGGATATGTTAGAATCGTTTGGTATGCAATTGCGTATCTTCCAGTTGGACTTCCAGTTTTGAGAGAAGCTTATGAAAGCATTGTAAAGGGAGATGTTTTCTCAGAGTTTTTCTTAATGTGTATTGCGACAATCGGTGCTTTTGCCATTGGAGAATATCCCGAAGGCGTTGCTGTTATGCTGTTTTATACCATTGGAGAAACTTTCCAAGGAATGGCAGTTAACAGAGCAAAAACGAGCATTAAAAGTCTGCTGGATCAGCGTCCCGATGAGGTGCATGTTTTAGAAAATAATGTTGCAGTAAAAGTCAAAGCCAAAGACGTTCAAATTGGAGCTGTTATTCAACTAAAAGCAGGAGAAAAATTAGGTTTGGATGGCGAATTATTATCAGATTCTGCTTTCGTAAATACAGCTGCTTTGACAGGCGAAAGCAAACCAGCAACCAAAAAGAAAGGAGACACTGTTTTAGCAGGAATGATAAACGGAAACACTATTGTCGAAGTAAAAGTTACAACAGCTTATAGCGATAGTAAATTGTCTAAAATTTTAGAACTGGTCCAAAACGCAACTACAAAAAAAGCGCCTGCGGAATTGTTTATCAGAAAGTTTGCTAAAATCTATACACCAATTGTAGTGTATTTGGCAATTGCAATTTGTTTGCTTCCAATGCTTTTTGTAGACAATTATGTTTTTACTGATTGGCTGTATCGAGCCTTAGTTTTCTTGGTTATCTCTTGTCCTTGTGCATTGGTTATCAGTATTCCATTGGGATATTTTGGTGGAATTGGCGCTGCAAGTAAAAACGGAATTCTGTTTAAAGGAAGTAACTTTCTAGACAGTATTTCTAAAATCCAAAATGTTGTGGTAGACAAAACAGGAACTATGACTGAAGGAGTTTTTAAAGTTCAGGAAGTCATTATAAAACCCGAATTTGATAAAGATGAAATCTTAAAACTAGTCAATGTTTTAGAAAATAAAAGTTCGCATCCTGTCGCAACGGCTATTCATAATCATGTTGGCCACGTTGATTCTTCGATAGTGTTAAATGATATTGAAGAAATTTCTGGACACGGATTAAAAGCAACTCATAACGGAAAAGAATTGCATGTTGGAAATTTTAAATTGTTAGATAAATATTCTATTTCGTATGATATTGATCCTTCTAAAATCGTTTACACCACAATTGCAATTGCATACGAAAGCAAATTTGCGGGCTATTTAACCATTGCCGATGAAATTAAGGAAGACGCAAAAGAAGCCGTTTCTAAACTAAAATCTTTAGGTGTAAAATTAACAATGCTGAGCGGAGATAAATCGAATGTTGTTCAATTTGTAGCCGATAAACTTGGAATCGCAAAAGCTTTTGGCGATTTGCTTCCAGAAGATAAAGTCAATAAAGTCAACGAAATTAAAGCTAAAAACGAAACTGTTGCTTTTGTGGGCGATGGCGTAAATGATGCACCTGTAATTGCATTAAGCACTGTGGGAATTGCGATGGGAGGTTTAGGAAGCGACGCCTCAATCGAAACTGCTGATATTGTGATTCAAGATGATAAACCAAGTAAAATTCCAATGGCAATCAATATTGGAAAACAAACCAAAAAGATTGTTTGGCAGAATATCATTTTGGCTTTTGTAGTAAAAGCTTTTGTTCTAATCCTTGGCGCAGGCGGACTTGCTACAATGTGGGAAGCTGTTTTTGCAGATGTTGGAGTGGCGTTATTGGCGATTTTGAATGCTGTGAGGATTCAGAGGATGAAGTTTTAGAGTTTCATAAAGAATCAACAATATCTTTCCATCTGTTTTCAGAATAGAATGTATTAAATTCTTTATTTGACAAGAGCACTTTTTTGTCTAAATCACCTCTTAGATAATTCAAACTTAAAAAATCTAAAGAAATACTTCTGTACTGTTCTTCATTAGTTTGATTGTAAATTTTTGCAAACAGTTCAGAAGCTTCAAAATTTTGCTCGCTTGTCATTCCGCCTAAAATCATGGACGCATTATTATAATTATCATATACTTTTTGAAACTCTTTTGCTTCGTAATACTTTTTAGCCTCATTTATTAGATTTAATGTACTTTCAGTATCTTCTTTATCTTTTTTTAATGCTTCTTCGGCTGTCGGAATCGTGTATTTAAAACCATAATTCAAAGCATAAATTTTTAAAGGAAGAAGTCCAAATTCATTTCTTCTTTTATCAGCTTCATTTTCTTTAATTATACCTCTAAAACTTGAAGCTTCACCATTTTGAGTCCAATTTACCTGCGTTCCGTAAACTTGCTTATAATTGAGATTGCATTGCACTCGGTCATACAAGAAAGCATAATTTTCCATGTCCAATTCTTTTGTTCCTTTTAATTTATCCATTTCATGCAAAGCCGCTTTTTGGAATAAAATATCCTGATCTGCGTGCTGTACAATTAGCCAGAAATTATGAGCACCATCTTTTCCTATTTCTGATATTTTTGGCCAACCGTTGTTTTTCAGAATCTCTTTTGCTGTCGAAAGATTTTTAAAATCTAAGTCGTTAATTTTCTGCTGTATTTCATTCGATAGAGTCGGATCTGAAGTTTGTATTTTCCAATATCTAATTTTCTGATCTGCAATTCCCATTGCATTGATTTGTTTTCGCAATTCTGGAAGTTTTAATTTCTTTTCATATTGCTGCTCTTTCAATTGTGCATTCTGTTTAATCGTTTGCCACTTATACGGATATTTAGCACGTAAAAATTCAAAATACGGATCTATGGAAAGTTGCTCTGCTTCAGTCCATCCTTTATTTAGAGCTATATTTAAATATTTAAAAGCTTTTGCTTCATTTTGAGCTAACGAATACATTCCTGCAGCTTTATAAGCATTTAATGCATCAGGTTCTTTAAGCAAAAACGCTTTTTCCAGTTTTAAAATAGCATTTTTATAATCTTTTTGAAGATGAAGTAAAGAAGCTTCTGCGATTAATTTTTCATATCCAAGATTGGTTTGTGCGTTAGAAACGTAAAAGCTCCAAAATAATAAGGTGAGGAAGAAGTATCTTTTCATACACTTTAAAAACTATATTATAAATATCTTTTTGCTGTGATGAAAATACAAATTATATTTTTATCTATTTGTTATAAAATAGTTTATAAATGTAATTCGATTAGATTTTCATTGTTTTCTAAGGATATTTTCACCGGATTACTTTCAGAAGGAATTTGAGTTGGATACCAATTTCTAGTTGGTTGTACCAGAATCAATAAACCTTCGTGATCGCCAATTGCTGCGAATTTTTCTGTATTTGTATTTTGTGAAAAAAAATGAAGTCCGTGTTCTTCGATTAATTGGTTTCCTAATTTTAACGGGCTTTCTGTAACAATTCCGATTTCGCTTATGCTTAAAATAGAAGCTGAGTTGAATTCACCAACTTGTTCATTGTTAAGATCATGTCTGGCAATGAATTCCAGTAAATTTCCGTTATGATCAAAGAAATAAATAGAATGCGCATTCCAGTTTTCGAAATGAGTAACTACACTTTTATCATCCAAAACAATTAAATCAACTTTGTTTTCACACCATTGAATGGCTTCTTCAAGCTGATTCTCAGGAATATTAAAAGCAAAATGGTATATGGAATTAAACTCTTGATCTTCAATAAATTTCAAAATAGAAGTTCCAGCCTGAAACGTTATCGATTTTTCATCATTTTCCAGAATGAAAAGTCCAAAAATGTTCTGATAAAATGTTTTCGTTTTTTGAATATCGTTTGTTTTGATTTGAATCTGATCTATTTTCATAACAGTAATTTTTTATAAAAGAAAAAGTTTCTTTTGAGTTATAGTCAAATTTAAGAAACGTCAATAATATCAAGGCTAAAGAGGTATTTTATGTGTCAATAAAAGGATAGTAAATAATTATTGATTGGCATTGAATGGCATTTTTAAATGTTTTATTAAAGTTACAAAAACACAAAAGATCATTGTTTTAAGATTATCGAAAAATCTTTCATTTTGAAATCATTGTTTTAAATAAAAAGCCTGATTTGAAAAATTGCCTTATTCTGATATAACTATAGCTTAAAGAAGATTTTATAACTATTTGATTAAGTTATTTTTGTGACTAATGAAACATTGAATGTATAATTGTATCTACTGATGAAAAATTTTGATAAAAATTATTTGAGGATATATATAGATATAGGAAAAAGTGAATATTCAGAAGATGAAAAGAAAAGTGCTACAGAATTATTAATAGATATTGCAAATAATTTATGTAATGATTCCAAACTGAAGTATGATATATCAGGATCTGGCTATGGAATTTCAAAAGGTGATGGTTTTATAGGTGAAAGATCTTTAAAAAATAAAATAGAAAGTAAAGGATTTAAAAATCTTTTTGGTTTTACAGTTCATTCAAATGACCATACATATAAATCAGGTTTTTCTATTTTTTCAAATGAACATGTTATAAATAGAATTGATATGTATTTTAGTTGGCCTTATGAAGATTTTAAAAGTCTAGACAAAGCAATTCAAATTATTAAAATGGTTTCTGACAAGTTAAAAATTGATTATGCATATGCTTATTCAGATGATAAAACTTTATTTGAAAATGGAGAAGGAAGAATTAAGACTTATATTTTCTCTAGCATTTTAAAAGTACCTGAACAAGAAAGAATATGGGAAGATAAGCTTTTAGAAATACTAAAAGGAACAATTAAAAAGTTGTATCCTATAAATGTTTTTAATAAAAGACAAATAGAAGGATTGGGTAATATTCAACCCGAAAAACAAATTGAGGTATCTGATGAAAATCAAATTTGGATTTTTGATCCTATAAATTTAAGAGCAGAGAATGTTAAGGTTAGAATGAAAGTAATAGATTAAATTTTAATTAAATAAACATGCAATTTTGTTTTATAAAAAGTGGATATGGAACCTATGGTGGTACATTTGATGAGCCATTTCGATGTTTTGGAAGAATAATTTCAGACAGATTTCAACAGGAGGAAATAGAATTTCCTTATAAAGAGATAGAGATTCAATTAGCTTGTTTTTCAAATAAACCAAAAGGAAAAGATAAAGAAATTTATAATGATTGGTTTAATAAACTACCAAATTATTATAGAGGTAAAAGTATGGTTAGAGTAACTCTACCTATATTTGAAACTGAAAGAATTTTAGATGATGTGTTTAAGTTAATTTATCATGGTTTTGAAATTATTTTTGCCAAGAAGAAGAAAGATGATCTTTATGATACCGAAAGGGTAAAACAAATATTATTTCTTTTAGAAAAAGAATTGCAAAATACTGATCTATGGGAATTAAATAAAAAATATGAATCACTTTTATATCAAGAAGCATTAAACCGAAGAATTGACGAAAGAAAAGAAAGAGAAAATAGAATTATCGAAAATAAAAAAGTTATTCGTGATTTACGATTTTATTATCATTTCGAAAATGTTGGTTATCGTTATTTTGATCCTTATGACAATGAAATTTGCGATGAAATTCTAGTCAAACTTCGAGAAAAAAAGTTTAAACTTCCAGATTATACCCATTTATATGTTCAGGTTTCGGATTCTTTTGAAAATGCTTTATATCAAACTGTAAGAAGTGAAAATTGGTATATATGCGGAATGGCAATTCTAGAAGATTATAAGGATTATACAAAGAAAAAAGAAACAGAAAAGAAAAGGATTGTTTTTAATTTGATACGAGAAGGTTTGAATGACATAGCAAAAATTGATAAGCTAGATTTACAAACTTTAAATGATGTTTTAGATGAAGTTGAAAATGAAATACAAATTGCAGAATGAATTTTGTAGACAAAACATTAGATAATTTGCATGAAATGACAGTGGATGATGTAATTCAATCAATGTCAAATATTTATAATGAACCGATTGATAATGGTGAATTGTTTAAATACCCACAGTTTATTAGAGATATAATTTTTATTATTAATCTTGACACGGAAATGAATATGCAAGGAGATGTTCTTCAGAATAGTATAAGAGAAGATGTTCCAAATATAATTATTGCATTACAAAACATTCGGGCTTTTAAAGATGCGGAAATATTACAGGAAATATATAATAGATATCTAAAAGATCCAGATGATGAAACGATAGATGAATTATATAGTAAAATGTATCTTTATAATGATGATTTTGATTTATGGAAATTATTAGAAATTTATGTGGAAAAAGAAATGGTAAAGTATAAAAGTTAATGAATAAAAAAGCCCATTTCATAAAGAAACGGGCTTCGTAAATTTGCAGATTGTGGGGCAAAAAGCAAATTATCAACTAACTTATTTTGGCATTTCAGGAATTATAATTCTTCTTGTTGGCGTGCTCAAAGTTTCAATAAAAGCCAATAAATCAGCGATTTCTTCTTTGTTTAAATCCAATTTTTTAAGCATTGGATCTACTTTTGGAATCAGAGAATCTCTCGCTGTTCCCAAATATTTTTTCTGTACTGGAGATGGATTTCCTAAATTGTATAGTTCTACAACATCTAATAAAGTTGGAAAATGTCCGTGATGCATCCAAGGTTTTGTGTTTACAACTTCGCGAAGTGTTGGCGTTCTGAATTTGCCAATATCCTTTACATTTTTCGTAACATTATAACGTCCGAAATCTTCATTTTTTGTTCCAAATAAAGTCTGACCGTCATTGTGAAACTGATTGTCGCTGAAATATGGCGTATTATGACAATTGATGCATTGCGCTTTGGTTCTAAACAAATGCATTCCTTTTACTTGTTGATCGGTATAAATATCTGATTTTCCGCTTACAAACTGATCAAATTTACTTTTCGGACTATTGATCGATCTTTCGAAAGTGGCAATTGCATATTGAATTCTTTCTAAAGTCACTTTTTTATCTCCAAAAGCCTCCGTAAATAAGGAATTATAGCCTTTTATTTTAGCAATTCTATCGACTGCAATTGTCAGTTTTTCGTTCATTTCCAAAGGATCTTGAACAGGAAACTGCGCCTGATCTTCCAGACTTTTTGCTCTTCCATCCCAAAATAGAGAAGTGGCATACGCCGAATTTAAAATAGTCATCGAATTGCGTTTTCCAGTTTGGCGATCATGGCCAAAAGAACGTGTCAAATTATCTGTCCAGCCTAATTCTGGATTATGGCAGGAAGCACAAGCAATTTGACCGCTTTTTGATAATCTCGGATCAAAAAACAAAATCTTTCCCAAACTTTCTTTTTCCTTAGAATACGGATTATAAGCAGGATAGGGAACAGCAGGCAAAACGCCAATATCCTGAAATTTAGATTTATCAACGTTTTCATGTAATTCGGCTGCGGGCCATTTCGAAGAATCTCCGCTGGAATACAATTTTCGTAATTCCTGAATATCGATGTAATCAGGATTTTCGACGCCTTTGTAAGCAGTTAAGCCAACAAGGAAAAGAATAGGGAAGATTAGTTTTTTCAATTTTGTTTTCGTTTTTGTTTTCGTTTTTGTTTTTTTGATTTGTTTTAAGTTTTTCGTTTCAAGTTTCAGGTTTCAAGTTGTTGCGAAACTTGAAATTTGAAACGTTTTTAGGCTCCAAAAGCTTTGTCAAAGTTTCGAACTTCGAACTTTGACAAAGCTTATTGCTAGAGACTGTAAACTGAGACTGCGACTGAACACTAAATTAAAGCGTAACTTCTTTAGGACAGTCAATGCTTAATGCAGCTGGTTTTGGATACGTTTTATTATTGTACATTCTGTATTGTGCAGAAACTGTTCCTCCAAACAGTTCATCGTTCGTAAGTTTCAATTCAAAAGAAATTTCGAATAAACCTGTACTTATTTCTTTGTATGTTCCTTCTCCAGATATTGCAATGCTGTAGCTATTTTTGTTGGTTCCTGTAATGGTAATATATTGCGGAATTACCAATACATTTCCTTCTGTTTTGCTGTTTCCCTCTGCTGGGAAAAATTCTAATGCAGACGTAATATTAAATCCAGGAGAGTTTGCGGCAGTTGTACTTTCGTTTGAAAACCATCTTTTTAAATTGAATGAATTAGTTGTGTTTGTTCCAGTTGCGACATTAAACCCTATTTTGAATGCATCATGATAAATATCGTCATCTGGATTTGCAGTGCCTTTATCACTGTATAAAATAGCATTTTGGTTATCTTTTGTTACGACAACAGGATATGTAAACGCATTGTATGTTTGCCATGCGCAAACACCGCTTTTATCAAACCAAGTTTCTCCATAAGTTAAATAATATTGGTTGCTTAAATCATAAAAATTAGAAGCTGGATTTGCATTGATATCTCTTGTCGATTTTATTGGTTTTACAATCTGCAGAATTGTATTTCCAGTTGCAGTATAATCGCCAGCATTAATTAAAGTAAGCGAAGATTCATAATAAACATCATCATTCTGGATATCATCTAAAAGAGTTAAATGATAGGTTATCGAATTTCGGTTATCTCCAAAATCATCGTGAGTTAGAGAATAATTAAATCCGTTTAAGAACTTGAATATTTGGAGATTTTCTATTTCTGAAGGGAAAAATCCGTTTGGGAAATTCACTTTAAAATCAATTGTTTCGCCAGCTTCTCCTTTAACAATATATTGTGTTACAGGGAAAGTATAATTGGTTGTTATTGCTCCTAAATCAATTTTGAAAGTATCGTTTGGATATTCTGAATTAAGGCTTCCAATGTGAATTTCAGGATCTGAAACCGTTTCTAATTTTAAACTGATACTTTGATTTTCTTTCCATCTTTTATCAAAAGAAACAAAAATCGTATCGGTCAATTTACTTCCCTGAAAAACCAATTCATTAATCGGATTTACAGTAAAACTTTCACTATCGTCAGTTGATGAAACAGCGCTGAAATTTGCTGTAACAGCATTTTTTAATGAACGCGTTGTTAAAGCAACTGGAACTTTCAATGTTTTTACGGAGCTGTTTGTGTAAGTAGATACAGGAACTAAATTTCCGTTTACCGTTGGGTATTCTAAAGGTATATTGCTGCTGCTAACTTGAAAATTAAACCTTAAATAAGGATCTATTTCAGAACCTAATTTATAATCGTCTTTAGAACAAGAAGCCAAAAGCAAGGCTATAGCTAATATGCGGAATATCTTAATAGGATTCATTTTGTTGTAAGTTTACATTAAGATTAATATTATAAGTCGGTATTGGTAACACGTATTTTAATGATGGATAAGACATAGAGCAATTGGTCGAAATACATCCGTCGATTCTTGAAACTCCTTTGTGATTGCGTGCAAGATCAAAGAATAATTGTCCTTCAAAACAAAGTTCTTTTCTTCTTTCTAAAAGAATTTTTTCTTTTAAATTATCTGTAGAAGTCAGCAAGGTTGCATTGGCGCGAGCACGAATAATATTAACATCGGCCATAGCAAGATCAGATTGATTGTTTTCTAAAGCCGCTTCGGCACGTATTAAATACATTTCGCTTAATCTGAAAGCGACATAACCTGCATTATCTTGAAATTTTTGAGTAAAACTGTATGAAACTGGGGTTAATACTCCGTTGACTAAAGTTGAAAGATTAACATTAAGAAACAGCTGTTTTCTTAAATCGTTATTTTCATAAAGATCAATTAAATCATTAGATGCTACGTAATTTGCATAACTGGTTTCGTTGTATCCAAAGTAAGAAGCCATTGAAGAAGATACATTTCCTTCTGAATCTTTAGGAATTGAAAATTCTAATAAAGCCTCAGAAATAGGCAAATCTGGCTGAGCCCATTGTGCTATTAAATCTGATGAATTTACTAATACAACTCCTGAATTTGTAATGACATCATTTGCCATTGCATAAGCATTTGTCCAGTCTTTTTGAAAAAGATATACTCTTGCTAGTAAAGCTTTTGTGCTATTTTTTCCAAAATAAGATAACGCAGAACCTTCCATTGCTGGTTGGTCTGAATAGCTTTCAAGTGCCGTTTTTAAATCATTTATAATTAAGGAATAAGTAACCGCCAATGTTTCTCTTTTAGGATATTTAAGTCCTGATTTTATAGATTCGGTATTGTATACAACGCCCAAATGTGATGCATCTGGAGTATAGCCATAATCTTGACTGTAAACCTGAGATAAAAGAAAATGGGTGTAAGCTCTAATAGTTAAAGCTTCTGCCATTATTTGTTTTTTCTCTACGTCAGTTGCATCAGTTAGAGCAGGGGTGTACTCTAATATTAAATTGGCCTGATTGATAATATCGTAACTGTCATCGTAGAAAGATTTGAAATTACTGGATTCGGCTGCATCTTCAAAAGAATATACTTCTTTAATGTTGGTTGCTGCGGTAATTTGCCCTTTATTATTTCCCGAAGAAGCTGGCGTAAACTTAATATTTCCGCCTTGCAAATCTGCATATACCGCAAAACGTTCTCCTCTTAAATTTTCTTCGACTTCTTTGTAAAGACCTTTTAAAGCTGTTAAAACCCCAGCTTTATCTTGAAGAAGTTCGTCTATAGAGGTTTGTGTTCCAGGCTCTTGTTCCAGAAAATCACTGCAGCTTTGCAATGAAAAAATCAGGATTACTATTGTTATATATTTTAAATAATTCATCGTTTTAAAATTTTGCATTAACACCAAGTGAAATTGTTCTTGCCTGAGGATAGGTAAAACTAAACTCACGAATTCCGTTCATTCCTTTCGGACTTTTTTCTTTGTACCAATACAACACATTTGTTGCATCTGCGAAAACAGAAAGTGTATCCAAGAAAATATTTTTGATAGGAACATTATAACTAAGATTGATGTTGCTTATTCTCAAATAAGTAGCATCATAAACGTATTTGCTTAAATTTGAAGTAACTGGCGATCCAGCAACTGCCGATTGAGAAACAATGTCTCCTGGATTTCTCCAATGATCATCTGCATTTACAGAAAGATTTCTGTTTGACGTATTTGAATATTTGTCGATCAAAACGTCTGAAGCAAAGAAATCACCGCCTACTTGAAAATCTCCTCTAACCGATAAAACCAAATTATTATAGAAAGTAAAATTGTTGTAAAAACCTCCGTATGCTTTAGCTTGTGTGTCTCCAATTGGTTCCCAGTCTGCTGCACTAAATAAAGTTCTGTAGGTAACAAGATCATAAATCTGACCGTTTTTAGTAACCAAATCTCTTCCTGTTGCGGGATCAACTCCAACCCATTTTATTCCCCATATTGTAGTGGTGCTGTAACCGATTTTTTGAGCCAATGCAAGTTCTGCCAAAGAATAATCGCTTCCTAAACCTTTTAAATCAGTTACTTTGCTGTCAACAGTTGAAATATTAAATGCCGTTGTCCATTTAAAAGCATTGCTTTTTATCCATTTAATTCTTGTAGAAAGCTCAAAACCTTTGTTGTACATACTTGCAGCGTTCAACTGCATTGAAGAGTAACCTGTTTCTGTAGGAATATCTCGTGTCGTGATTAAATCACTTTTGTTATCATAGTAATATTCTAAACTCAATTCAACACGATCAAAAATATTAAAGTCAATTCCGGCGTTAAATTTTGTATTCTTTTCCCAGCTTAAATCTCCGTTTGGAGCCGTTCCTGTAGTTGCTCCAGTTCCTCCGTTATAACTGTTTTGTGCTATATTGTATAAACCTTTTGATCTGTAAGAACCAATTCTAGAATTTCCTGTTGTACCATAACTTGTTTTCAGTTTTAAGAAATTGACCCAAGAATTGCGATTGAAAAATGATTCATTACTAATGATCCAGCTTGCTCCAGCACCGCCATTATTAGCAACATCCGAATCGTCGCCAAAAACAGAACTCTGATCACGACGGAAATTGGCCAAAAAGTAATAACGTTTTTTATAATTGTAATTTACTTGAGAAAATAATGAAACTCTTGAATTATAACTAATTTCACTTCCAATGGTTTGATTGCTATTAGTTTCGTCTGCTTCAGTTGCTGGATTGTCATCTCTAATGGCATTAGAAACAGGATTAATAACATACGGATTCACAAATCCGACACCAGATTGATAACGGAAATCCGTTTTATCTTGAGAAAGTTCGAAGCCAACAACACCGTCTACGGCATGATTTTCTGTAAGCTGTTTATCAAATAAAGCTTGTCCTTGCCAGTTCCATTTTTTTGCATTTCTTTCATTGATAAGTCGGCGTCCCCATCTTGGATATGTTATATTGTCTAAAGTAAAAGTACCCGCAAACTGTCCGCTTTCATTCTGAGCTGAAAAATATCGATCTTGATCTTTATCAGTATAATCCATACCAAAAAGGGTAGAAAATTTGATTGCATTACTTAATTTATAAGAAAGGCTCAAACTTCCTAAAAGGCCATAAGTCTGTGCTTCGTTTTTATTTTGCTCGATTGCAGCCAGGGGATTTCCTCGCATCATACCGCTCACTCCAAGCGTAGAGTAAGAGCCATCTTCATTATAAGGAGAAATAGTAGGCAAGTAAGCAAAAGAATAAAATATATTTGGCGCATCTTTTTGAATAAAACTTGGATTAAGCATTAAGTTAATATCCAGTTTATTAGAACTATAACCCAAATTAATTCCAGCATTTAATTGTTTGGTTGAATTGCCTAATTGCGGTTCATCAATTTTTAAATAGCTGATATTTGTGCGATAAGTGAATTTTGTAGTAGAACCAGAAACATTAAAATTGTATTTATTGTAAACCCCAGTTCTATTTAATAGTTTAAACCAGTCTGTGTTAACTCCGTTGTACTCAAGAAGGGCAGATCCTGGAGAAGTATTTTTTAAATATTCATTTCGAAGTTCAGTATATTGTTCTCCGTTCAAATATTTAATCTGATTAATAGCAGACGAAACTCCAAGCTGATTAGAGAAACCAAACTGGGTTTTTCCCTTTTTTCCTTTTTTAGTAGTAATCAAAATTACACCATTTGCTCCGTCAGCACCATAAATACCAACAGCTGCGGCATCTTTAAGAACAGAAATCGTTTCAATATTTTCTGGTGCAATTTTCATTAAAGGATTTCCGAAACTTTCTGTAAAATCGCCATTTCCGCTAAAATAGGAACTGTCAATTCCATATTCTTCGCCCATAATAACTCCGTCAATAATAATAAGCGGTTGTGTCGAAGTTCCAGTTTTTGCTCCCGTTAATGACGGTAAAGTTCCCTGACCGCGAATATTGATTTTTACAGGACCTCCAACTCCAGAAGTATTTTCGACCATAACTCCGGCAATCTGACCTGTAATCATTTTATCAATAGATTCAGAAGCTTGTTCTACAGCAATATCTTTGGCCTGTAAAGTCGAAATACTACCAACAATTTCTTCTTTTAATTTTGTGGTTCCGTAAGATGACGTAATAACAACTGGATTTAATTCGTCAGCTTCTTCTTGAAGATAAAAAACAAAATCTTTTTTCTGATCTGCTTTTTGAGATTGCGATTCCATTCCTAAAAAGCCTGCTTCAAGCACAAGATTCGGAATATTATTTCCTTTTAACTGATAAACAAATTTTCCATTAAAATCAGTTATAGCTCCCATTCCTGTTCCTTTTATACGAATTGTAGCTCCTGGAAGCGGCTGTTTGTCTTTTGCATTATAAACAGTCCCGCTAATAAATCTTTCCGTTTCCTGTGCTGTTCCAGTCGAAGAATCAGTTGAAGCAGCGTTTGTCAATAAAACCTGTTTTTTCTGAATGTAAAAAGATATGTTTTTGTCTTTTAATAACTGTGTTAAAGCGGTTTCTAAAGAGACATTATCTACATTTAAATCGGCTAATTGTTCGGCATCTATTTTTCTTGCGTTATAAATAATCCTAAAATCGCTTTGTTCTTCAATCGTTTTGATAATTAGGCTTATAGGTTTATTCTTAGTATGGATTGTAATTAATTTATTTTGTGAAAATCCTTTAAAACCAGATATGAGTATGGCTAAGAAAAACAGAATTTTTCTTAAAACGGGTTGTATCGTAAATGTCATGTTTGTTTATTTATCGAGGATTGGTAATGGTAATGGTTTTTTGTTTAATAGAATAATTAAAAGGCGTGTCGCGTTTTAGCAGATCTAAGATGTTTTCGACACTAGATTCGCTGATTTTTATTGTACCCGTAAAATTCTGTTTGGCCAAATCAGAATTTTCATTGACAATTTCAACGTCGTATGTACGCTGAATAATCTTAGCGATAATAGAGAATGGAGTATCTTTAAAAGCAAGTTCGCCTTTTGTCCAGGCAGTATAAAAGGCAGGATCAACTTCTTTTAAGATAATTTTTTTAGAATTATTCTGCCAAGTAGCCATTTGGTTTGGCTCTAACAGAATAACATTAGATGGATTAACAGCTTCAGACATTTGGATGCTTCCTTCAATTAAAGTACTATTAACTGTAGGGTTTTCAGGATAAGCGCTCACATTAAACTTAGTCCCAAGAACTTCAATATCAGCCTGATTTGCGTGTACAATAAACGGATGAGTTTTGTCTTTGGCAACTTCAAAAAATGCTTCACCAGTTAAATATACATTTCGGTTTCCGTTTACACTAAATTGCTCTGGATAACGCAAAACAGTTCCCGAATTTAAACTCACAACAGTACCATCTGAAAGTCTAAGTTTGAAACGTTTTCCGTAAGGAACATTAAGCGTATTATAAATAACTTCGTGATTTTGAACTTTACCAAAGTAGATAATTTCATTCGGGAATTTTTTAGCAACTAAATCGCCTTTGTCATTTATTAAAGTAGTCTGATTTTTTCCTGAAAGATATTCTAAACGGCCGTCGCCCAATTCCAGAACAATTTCTTTTGGAGTTTCAGATTTAGTATTAAATAAGTAAACAGAAGTTCCTAAACCCAAAGACACTAAAAACACTGCAGCATATTGTAAATATTGTCTAACGCTGTTTTTTGGCTTCATTTGAATTACAGGTGCAGTCTCAATTGATAAACCGGAAGAAAGTGTGGTTAATGCCCAGATTTTCTTAGCGTTTATAAATTGTTTTTTATTTTCTTCCGATGCTTCGATCCAATCAAAAAGTGCCTGAACTTCTTGTTCTGAAGCTTCGTTAGAAAGGTATTTATTTATTATTTCCGATGTCATATCTGCGTTTTAAAACTTCTCGCTATAGTTAGTACACCTCAGAATTAAAATACCCTACCTTTTATTCTTAATTATTATAAATAAGGATAAAAATTAAGAACAAATAATCAGACAATTTCGTTTTTAAAATCTTCAAAGCCTTTGTCATATGGGCTTCAACGGCTTTTAAAGAAATTCCTAATTCTTCGGCGATTTCTGCATTTTTTTTATTCTCAAAGCGTTTTTTAATAAAAATTTCTCTGGTTTTTGGCGGCAGATCGCTAATAGATTCCTGAATAATTCGTTCTAATTCGGTTAATTCTAAAGTGTCGAACTGAATCGAGTTTAAAACTTCGATATCCAATTCTCTTTCCTTATGGTTTAAGAGGTCATTTTTGAATTTATCCTTCACTTTATTGTGTCGAATTAAATTCAAACATTTTGATTTGGCATAAGTAAACAAGAAAGCTTGAATTCCGTTAAGAGATTCTACGTTTTCTCTGTTTTGCCATAGGTGTAGTAAGGCTTCCTGAGCAAGATTTTCAGCTTCATCTTGGTCATAAATAAACTGAATGCTGAAAGATTGGATTCTTCTAAAATACTTATCATAAAAAAACTTAAAGGCAGTTTCGTCACCATCCTTAAAAGAATGGAAAAGATCTAATTCGAAACCGGCATTATTGTTCATTTAATAAGTTTATGTTTTGGAAAAGCAATATTAAGTAAATTTTGAAAACTACTCCGTTTTGCCCAGAAAGCGGCAAATATAAAAGTTTATTTATATTAATTCTAAATAAAATAGAATTATTGAATGTTTTCAAAAAAATTATTCAGAATAGGTTTAGAAAGACCTTCTTTTAAAGAAATTTTCAATAAAAAAACTCCCAATTTAATTATTGGGAGTTTAGATTTTAATTTAGAATTAGACACACTCTCTGAGACAATTGCCTTGCTAATTGAGGTACATCGTTGTCTAAAATCGTATAAGGAATGAGTTTTCGTTTCTCAATAATCTTTTCTTTGGAGTAAATAAGATTAAAATAATCTTTTGGAGTATTGCTATTTATTTCAGCTTTTGGAATTTCTTCGTAATAGAATTGCGACTCTTTTAATGAAGGGTATTTATTTAAAAGATAATCGTTTACAGTATAAGCTTGTCCATCTTTAGTTAAATCTTCACGAAGAATTCCTGTTACGGTGGTTTTTTTAATATTACGTTTTAAACTTCTATACGTTTCTCTAGTCATCGAAAAATCCGAAGATTTTGGATTTCCTTTTTTCGATAATTGTCGAACTACAGAAAGGCGTACATAGTCTCCATTTATTTCAGTTACTTTAAAAACGAAGTACTTTTTTTCTGTGCTCTGGCTACCATTTGCTCCTCTTTGTTTGCTAAAAATATAACTTCCAAGCTGTAATTTATGTTCAGGAGTTTCCATTGTTTTCTTCCAGAGATAAGGTTTATAGACCGTTTCTCTAAAGACATAAATTACCAAGACTGCTAATATGCTTATTAAAAGTAGTTTTTTCATTAATTTTAATTTGTGCAAATATTATTTTGTTGAGATTTCTTCAAAGATTTCGCCAAAAATAGTAAAATGAGAATTTATTTTGTATTAAAGTTTGTTAAGTTTTTTTCTAAAGAATTTCATAAAAGAGCAAAGTCCGTAAAGCCTTATGTTATTACAAAAAGACTTCATGGACTTACTATAATTTTATTACAGAACTATAAATGCTATGTAGTTTGAAAGTTCTAAAGATTGCTATATAAGAGCTGAATAGTATGAAAATCAGACGAGCCATCAAAATATTTATGAAGGACTTCCTGAAAAATAGGTTCGCTGTTTTGAACACTAGCAAACAATGTCATACATGATTTTAATTTTTCTACATCGGGACTTCCAAAAATATCGTTTACTGTTTCTTCTTTTTTTATTAATTCAGATGTAATTTCTAAAAGATGTTTTCCTAAGATTGGATGCTCTAAAAAAGCAATTGCTTCATCGGCATTTTTGATTTCATAAAATTTAGAAGTATCACTAGAACCCATTCCTTTTATTTGAGGAAATATAAACCACATCCAAGGAGATTCTTTTTTACCATTTTTAATTTCGTCCAGAGCTGTTAAATACAATTTATTCTGAGCATCTAAAAAACGAAGCAGTTCATTGTTGTTGTAGGCCATTACTTACTGATGTTTATTTGGGGTATCAGGTGATAAATCTAGTCAAAATATGTTTACTTGTATATTATGAAATCCTTTTTTTAAAGACATTTTTTAACATTATAGATGGAATAGTTGATAAAATCAATCTGTTTTAAAATTTTGACAGATTAAAAGTGTATTAACAGAAAAAATCGTATTAAGAAGTTTGTTTATTGTTATAAAATTCAGTTTTATTTGCTAATTCTGTTATGATTTTTCTATTTTTATAAATGAGCGGTTTTTAAACTGTTTTAAAAATTAAAATTAGAATTGATATTGAATGCTTTACAATATCAATATTTTTCAATCGGACAAAGCTTCGTCCACAAAAAAACAAATGCTTATGAAAATAGGATTAATCGGATTCGGAAAAACTGGAAAATCAGTAGCTTCAATACTATTAGAAAATAAAAAATTCAGCCTTGAATGGGTTTTAAGACAAAGTAATGTTTTGGAACACAGATCAGTTCCCGAGTTTTTTGGAATCCAGTCAGATGAACCCGGCTTAATCTATTCAAGTTCTCATACCTCTGTAGAAGAATTGTTAGAAAAACATCCAGTAGATGCCATTATCGATTTTTCTTCTAACGAAGGAATTTACACTTATGGAGAAACAGCAGCAAAATACAAAGTGAAAATCATTTCAGCAATTTCGCATTACAAGGAAAAAGAACTAAAACTATTGAAAAAACTGGCAGATAAAACAACTGTTTTTTGGTCGCCAAATATTACATTGGGAGTGAATTATTTATTGTTTGCCGCTAAATTTTTAAAGAAAATTGCACCATGGGTTGATATTGAAGTAAATGAAGAACACTTTAAAGCAAAACAAGGAACTTCTGGAACGGCGGTAAAAATTGCAGAAGCTCTTGATGTTGATAAAGAAAATATTAATGTTGTTAGGGCAGGAGGAATTGTTGGTAAACACGAAGTAATTTTTGGCTTTCCTTTTCAAACCGTGCGTTTAATTCATGAATCGATTTCTAGGGAAGCATTTGGGAACGGAGTTATTTTTGTTGCCGAAAATTTGAAAGAGAAAGAAAAAGGTCTTTATAATTTTGAAGATATTTTGACGCCTTATTTTACGGTTTAATTCTAAGGTTCTAAGATACTAAGATGCTAAGTTTTTAGTTCCTTTTCCAAGCTAAGTAGAAGGATTTTAATTTGAAGATTTGCAAACAAATTAATATATTTTTAAAATTTTTCCGTCACGAATTCACGGATTTTTACGAAAAATTGGTGTAATTCAGCGCACCTTATTAAGCACAGATTATAAAAATAATTCGTGAATTCGTGGCGAAAAAAAAAGATTAAAATATTTGAAGAAAATTAGAATATTCAGATTAAATTAAATCTGCAAAATCTGCGAGAAACAAAATTTTATTTTCTAAGCAAAACTGCTTTGCTATATTCATAATTCATTTTGGCAATCGAAAGTACAGAAATACTTTGTGGACATTCTATTTCGCAAGCTCTAGTGTCGGAGCAATTTCCAAAACCTTCTTCATCCATTTGTTTTACCATCGAAATGGCTCTTTTAGAAGCTTCAATTTTTCCTTGTGGAAGCAAAGCCAAATGCGTTATTTTGGCACCAACAAACAAAGCAGCGCTGGCATTTTTGCAGGAAGCAACACAAGCTCCACATCCTATGCAGGCAGCCGCATCAAAAGCAGCTTCGGCGGTTTCGTACGAAATGGGGATACTATTTGCCTCAGGCGCTTGACCTGTTGAAGCCCCAATAAAACCTCCTGAGGCTATTATCGAATCAAATGCTTTTCTATCAATTTTCAAATCTCTTAAAACAGGAAAAGCCTTTGCGCGAAATGGTTCTATATATATAGTGTCGCCATCTTTAAAACTTCTCATATGAAGCTGGCAAGTTGTAGTGTTTTTTAAAGGGCCATGCGCTCGTCCGTTAATCATTACACCGCATTGACCGCAAATTCCTTCACGACAGTCATGATCAAATTCGATAACACGTTCTCCTTTCTGAATAAGCGATTCATTCAAAAGATCTAACATTTCCAGAAACGACATATGTTCTGATACTTCATCAATTTCATAATCTGTCATTTCTCCTTTTGTAGAAGAATTAAATTGCCTCCATATTTTAAGATAAAGTTTCATGGTAATTGTTAATTGTTAATGGTTGATTGTTAATTGTTAATGGTTGATTGTTGATTGTTGATTGTTGATGGTTAATTGTTGATTGTTGATGGTTGATTGTGAATGCTGATTGTGAATGCTGATTGCGAAATATTTAATGCGAATGATTAACTGTTTGCTTACTATTGAGTCTCTGTTTAACAGTTTTACTATAAATAGTAAGTCGAAAATTAGTTCAGTTTCATTTTACAACTCACAATTAATAATTAACCATTAACCATTAACAATTATTTATAGCTTCTAACAGCAAGTTCAACTGCTTCAAAAACTAAAGGTTCTTTGTGCAGTTCAGGTTTGTTATTTGATCCTTTCCATTCCCACGCAGAGACATAACAGAATTCATCGTCATTGCGAACAGCTTCACCATCAGCGGTTTGATATTCTTCTCTAAAATGAGCACCACAGGATTCTTCACGCTGTAAAGCATCATGGCACATTAATTCGGCTAATTCAATATAATCTGCAATTCTGCCTGCTTTTTCTAATTCGCTATTTAAAGTATTATCGCCAGTAATTCTGAGATCTTTTTCGAAAGAAGCTTTAAGTTCCCGAATTTCGATAATTGCTTCTTCCAGTTTTTCTCTGCTTCGCGAAAGACCGCATTTTTCATAAAGAAGACGTCCGATTTTCTTATGAAAATAATCTGCTGAAAGTGTTCCATTGGTATGTAAAAAACGATCCAATTGCCTTCTGACAGCTTTTTCTGCTTCTTCAAATGCCGGATGCGAAATATCTGGTTTAGGTAAATTTAATTCACCAGCCAAATAATTCGGAATAGTATAAGGCGCAATAAAATAGCCATCTACACAAGCCTGAAGTAACGAATTTGCTCCAAGACGGTTTGCTCCATGATCGGCAAAATTAGCTTCGCCTAAAGCAAATAAACCAGGAATTGTAGTCATAAGTTCATAATCGACCCAAAGTCCGCCCATTGTAAAATGCGCTGAAGGCGAAATTAACATGGGTTCTTTATAAGCGTTTATGCCTGTAATCTTTTCATACATAGCAAAAAGATTACTGTATTTAGCTTCGATTTTATCTTTTCCTTGAGCTTTTATAGCATCCGAGAAATCGAGATAAATAGCATTTTTCATTGGCCCAACACCATGACCGGCATCGATTCTTTCTTTTGCCGCTCTTGACGAAATATCTCTTGGCGCCAAGTTTCCAAAAGATGGATATCGGCGTTCTAAATAATAATCGCGTTCTTCTTCAGGAATAGCATTTGCATTGCGATTGTCTTCTGCTTTTTTAGGAACCCAGATTCGACCGTCATTTCGAAGGGATTCAGACATTAAAGTCAGTTTAGATTGGTTTTCACCATGTTGTGGAAGAGAAGTAGGGTGAAACTGAATCCAACTTACACCAGCCATAAAAGCGCCTTTTTTATGTGCGCGCCAAATTGCCGAACTATTGCATCCCATTGCCAAAGTAGACAAATAATATACTTTTCCGTAACCGCCAGAAGCTAGTACAACGGCATCAGCTGCGTGACGCTCTAAAATTCCAGTTTCAAGATTTCTTGCAATTATTCCTTTGGCTTTGCCGTCAATAACAACAAGTTCAAGCATTTCGTGGCGTGTGTATAAATCGACTTTTCCTAAAGCCGACTGACGTTCAAGAGCTTGATAAGCACCTAATAAAAGCTGTTGGCCAGTTTGCCCTCTAGCGTAGAAAGTTCGAGAAACTTGAACACCTCCAAAAGATCTATTATTAAGGTAACCCGCATATTCTCTAGCAAAAGGAACGCCTTGAGCAACTGCATGATCAATAAGATGTGCCGAACATTCGGCTAGACGATAAACATTGGCTTCGCGAGATCTAAAATCGCCTCCTTTAATGGTATCATAAAACATTCTGAAAGTACTGTCGCCATCATTTTTGTAGTTTTTAGCAGCGTTTACTCCGCCTTGAGCGGCAACAGAATGCGCACGTCTTGGAGAATCCTGAAAGCAAAAAGATTTTATATTATAGCCTTGTTCAGCAAGAGAAGCTGCGCAAGAAGCGCCTGCAAGACCGGTTCCGACTACTATAATATTTAGTTTTTTTCGGTTTGCTGGATTAACCAATTTGGCTTTAGACTTGTAAAGATTCCATTTATCAGCAAGAGGACCTTCGGGTATTTTTGACTCCATAATTTTAGTGGTTTAAAATAAAGTGCAACAAAATTTTAAAAAGAAACTAAATTGTAAGGAAGTCCTAATTTACTATAAATTATTGATTTACAGTTTAAGAAAGTAAGTATTTTATATTGTTTTTTATGATTTAGATTGAAATGTGATTATTCATTTCTATTTCCGATAATCTCTTTTCGGTGCAAAGTTCCCCAGTCTTTTAACGCCATAATTACATTTGTAAGCGATTTGCTGTGTTCTGTTCTTGAATATTCTACAGTTGGCGGAAAAGTATCGTAAACCGTTCTTGTAACAAGTTTATTGATTTCTAAGTCTTTTAATTCTTTAGAAAGCATTTTATCTGTGATTCCGTTAATGTCTTTTGAAATTTCTTTAAATCGTTTTGGACGATCAGAAAGTGCAATTAAAATTGGTAGTTTCCATCTGCCGCTCAAGATTTCTAATGCATCCCTTACAGGAAGTAATGCGGCCATGCATTCTTTTGGTTTACAGTCTTTTTCTACTATTTCGTTAATGATATCTGCTTTTGTTTCCATGTTTTTTGCTTTACTATCTTCGAGGATAGCGCTATCCTCAAGGATAGTACTATAAAAGAGATAGTAAATGTAAATAAGTTTGTATTGTAAAACAAATGATATACAATTATGAGCCAAAAAATTCTACAAATACTAACAAGTACTAATGGAGAAAATTCATTTAGTAACCAATTATCTAATGCTGTTATCGAAAAGCTGAAAGCAGTAAATCCAAGCAGTACAGTACAAACACTTGATCTTTCTAAAACACCTTTGCCATATTTAACAGGTTCACATATTAGTGCTGTTTATACGCCTGCTGAAACACATTCAGAAGAACAAAAATCAGCTTTAAAATATTCAGATGATGCAATCGAAAATTTATTGGAATCTGATGTTATTGTGATTGGAGTTCCTTTATATAATTTCGGAATTCCAGCTGTTTTAAAAGGCTGGATCGATCAGGTTGCTAGAGCAGGGAAGACTTTCAGTTATGCTGACGGATCGCCAAAAGGATTGGTAAATAATAAAAAAGTGTATTTATCTATTGCATCAGGCGCAATATTTTCTGAAGGTCCATACAAAAGTTATGATTTCTCTGAATCGTATTTACGAACGGTTTTCGCCTTTTTAGGAATGACCGATGTAACAACATTTCGAGTAGAAGGCACTGCAATTCCTGATTTTGCCGAAAATGCGTTGCCAAAAGCGTTGTCTTCGGTTGAGGAATTTGCTTTTTAAAAATAAAAAAATCTACTAAATCTGCGTGAGATATTTTTGCTCGCAGATTTAGCAGATTTATAAAATTAAACTGAAATGTTCTTGAAAAAATGGAAAAGTTATTTCTCAATTATCATTGTAACACCTTGTCCGCCTGCGGCACAAATAGAAACTAATCCTTTTCCTGAGCCTTTTTCGTTCAATAATTTTGCCATTACACCAATAATCCTTCCGCCAGTTGCGGCAAATGGGTGAGCGGCCGCTAAACTGCTTCCTTTTACGTTTAATTTGCTTCGATCAATTGCTCCAAGAGGTTTTTTTAAACCAATTTCAGCACTTAGTTCAGGGCTTTCCCAAATTTTTAAAGTGGATAAAGTTTGAGCAGCAAAAGCTTCATGAATTTCATAATAATCAAAATCCTGAAGATTTAATTCGGCTTTTTCCAGCATTCTTGAAGCAGCAAATAAAGGCGCTAATAATAGATTCTGCTGATTTTTAACATATTCAATTGCCGCAATTTCAGCAAAAGTAATGTAAGCTAAAATTGGAAGCCCTTGTTCTTTTGCCCATTCTTCGCTAGCCAAAAGAATGCAAGATGCTCCATCTGTTAAAGGAGTTGAGTTTCCTGCAGTCAGAGTGCCATTTACTTTATCAAAAGCTGGTTTTAATTTGGCTAATTTTTCAATTGTACTGTCTCTTCTTAGGTTATTGTCTTTTTCTAATCCGTTGAAAGGCGTAATCATATCATCAAAAAAGCCTTCATCATAAGCTTTTGCCATGTTTAAATGGCTTTTCAAAGCAAATTGATCTTGCTCTTCTCTTGAGATTTTATAATATTTTGCGGTGATTTCGGTATGCCCGCCCATAGAAAGTCCTGTCTGAGATTCCTCATTTCTAGGCACTAACGGACTAAGATCTTTTGGGCGAAGTTTTAGAAAAGTTTTAATTTTTCCGCCTAATGATTTTGCTTGTCTAGCTTCTAATAATATTTTTCGAAGTTTTTCGCTCACTGCAATTGGCATATCGCTGATAGAATCTACACCGCCAGCTATTCCAGAATCGATTTGTCCAAGTGCAATTTTGTTTGCAATATAAACAGCGCTTTCAATTCCTGTATCACAAGCTTTCTGTAAGTCGCAAGCAGGAGTTGCAGGATCGAGGCTTGTTTTCATAACACATTCACGAATCAGATTATTGTCATAAGTATGTTTGATTACTGCACCTCCGGCAACTTCACCCAATAATTTTCCTTTTAAATTGTATTTATCAATAAGACCATCAAGTGCCGCGATCATCATCTCTTTATTTCCAACATTAGAATATGCAGTGTTTGCTCTTGCAAAGGGAATTCTGTTATAACCCACAATGGCTACTTTTCTTATTGTGTTTGATTTCATAATCAGGATTTTATTTTATTAGGTTCTTTTTGAAATTTGGAAGTATAAAGATAAAAATAGAATTCGGTTTGAGACTTAATGTAGATTAATATTGTGAAGAAATAACTTAAAAATAAGATTGTCGAAATAAGTTTTTGTTCAAATTCGATATAAAAAGTTACATTTATTTAGAATGAGTAAAAATAATTTGGAAAAGTTAAGATTTGCATATACTTTTGTCGCTCAATTTAAAATCAAAACCAATGAAAATAATTTTTAATGTAAAGGTTTGTTTTTTTGTGCTTCTTTTGAGCTCATTAAATATGATCGCGCAACAACAACTTGGAAATATAAATGGAAAAGTTTTTTTGAGTGGAAATAAACCTGCAGAAAATATTGCTGTAGTCTTAAAAGGAACTAAATATTCAGATGTTACAAGTGTTTCAGGACATTATGAGATTAAAAATATAAAGCCAGGGACTTATACAATTATCTTAAAAGGTGTAGGTATTCAGGCTGTTGAAGATCAAATTGTAATAAACGCAAAACAAAATTTGACTAAGAATTTTACTCTTTCAGAAAGTCAGGAAGATCTTGAAGAAGTTGTTATTACAAAGAACAAATACAAACAAGATAAGCCTTCTTTATCATTGCGTCTTCAAACACCAGTTTTAGAAATTCCTCAAAACATACAAATCGTAAGTGCTCAAACATTAAAAGATCAGCAGATTATTAGTATGAGCGACGGAGTAATTCGTAATGTGAGTGGAGCGGTTCGTTTAGAGCATTGGGGAGATTTATATACAAATATTACAATGAGAGGTTCTCAAATTCAGGCTTTTAGAAACGGATTTAACGTGGTTTCTTCTTTCTGGGGACCTTTAACAGAAGATATGAGTTTTGTAGATCATATTGAGTTTGTAAAAGGACCAGCTGGATTTATGCTTTCAAGCGGAGATCCAAGCGGATTATATAATGTGGTTACTAAAAAACCAACAGGAAATACAAAAGGAGAGGTTAGTGTACTTGGCGGAAGCTACGATTTTTATAGAGTAAGTGTTGATCTCGATGGGAAATTAGATAAAAAAGGAAAATTATTGTACCGATTTAATGGAGCCGCACAGAACAAAGGTTCTCACCGTCCGTTTGAGCACAATGACCGTTATGTAATTGCTCCAGTACTTTCGTACCAAATTGATGATAAAACAAAAATTACAGCTGAATATAACTTTCAGTATGCTAATATGACAGAAGTTGGTTCTTACTACGTTTTCGGACCAGCATCTGGTGGATACGCTACACTTCCAGTTGGATTTACGATGACACAGCCAGGTCTTCCTGATACGAATATTCAAGATCATAGCGGATATCTTCAATTTGAACATAAATTTGATGAAAACTGGAAGCTTTCAGCTCAAACATCTTATTTTAAGTATATTCAACAAGGATATAGCTCTTGGCCAGGAGTTGTAGGTCCAGGACCAGTTGATAGAGATTTTGATGGTGTTTCTGAGGGTGATCTTGCAAGTGGCGAAATCATTAGAAATGTTGGTATTTGGGATGCAGAAAGTAATATGTATTTAGGACAAGTATTTGTAAACGGAAAATTCAATACAGGAAATGTTTCTCATAAAATTTTGGCTGGAGTAGATTTAGGAAGCAAAGATTATATGGCAGATTGGGGACAATCGCATGATTTAGACACGGTTGATAATCCGTTTAATGTAAATAATCCAAATTATGGTACGCCATCAAATGGTTTGCCTGAATTTGATCACACAACACCGCTTTCTGTAAGAGCAAAAGCAATTGGTGGTTTAATGAGTTCAGAATATGCTGCCGGATATGTACAGGATGAAATTGGTTTCCTTGAAAATAAAGTGAGATTAACACTTGCTGGAAGGTATACATGGATAAGTCAAGCAAGCTGGGGTGGAGCTCCAATTTCTGACAGTCACATTACGCCTCGTGCCGGTTTAAGTGTTTCTATTGACGAAAATACTTCTGTTTACGGATTATACGATCAGGCATTTACACCGCAATCTGGTGTAATTAAAAATGGAGATAAAGTAAAACCACTTACTGGAAATAATACAGAAATTGGTATTAAGAGAGACTGGTTTGATGGTTCTTGGAGCACAACTTTGTCTGCTTATAGCATTTTAAAGAAAAACGAATTAACATCAGATCCTGCAAATACACCTGGACAGCAATTTAGTGTTGTATTAGGAGAAAAAAGAGCACAAGGTTTTGAGTTTGATTTGAGAGGAAGAATCTTTGAAGGACTTAATCTTATTGCAAATTATGCTTTTACAGAGTCTATTGTAAACGAAGTTGATCCTGCAGTTTCTGCTGCAACTGGAATTAAAAAAGGTGATATTGTGCCAGGTTATGCTAAACATACAGCAAATGCATGGTTAAACTACACGCTTCAGCACGGTACATTAAAAGGATTTGGTGCTTCTATTGGAGGAACTTTCCTTGACGGACGCCAGACAGATACTTGGAGCGCAGGTTTAGAAAGATTACCGTCTTATTTCAAACTTGATGGAGGTTTATCTTATGAAACAGGTAAATTTAAAGTTACAGCAAACGTATTCAATATTTTAGACAAATATTTATATAGTGGTTCATTCTACAGCTATTTGAATGCTTATTACTGGCAGACTGAAGCACCTAGAAACTTTAGAGTTGGTGTTACTTACAAATTCTAAAATGGTTTGTTTTGGTTGAAAAATTACAAATCATAACAAAAAGCATCGTCTTAATTGGCGATGCTTTTTTCTTTTAAGACGCAAAGGCTCAGAGATACTTAGGTTCAAAGGTTTCATGAATTGCCTACAGTTTTAACTGGAGGTTACAAATTAGAGATTGAAAAAGGCTTTAGCCAAACTAATGAAGTTTGGCTAAAGCCTTTAATATTTGTTCTATATTTTCATCCAGCTAAAGCTGGATGCTATCCAAAAATCAGAAAAAAAATCCTTTTAATCTTTTATCCCGAAAGCTATCGGGAGCGGCAAAAAAATTATCCTTTTTTAATCAACGGAATTAGTTTTGTACCAATTAATTCTATAGCATTCATTAATTGTTTGTGAGTCAATCCAGCATTATCCATTTGAAAAGTAAATCGGTCAACTCCGCCAAGAGCTTCGCTGTGACGAAGGATTTTTTCTGCTGCTCTTTCTGGACTTCCGACAATTAAAACGCCTAAATCATCAATCAAACCGTCAAATTTGCCTTTTGTTACAGGTGGCCAGCCTCTTTCGTATCCTAATTTAGTCCATAACTCAGAATAGCCTGGATAATAATCTGCAACGGCATTCTCGGTTGTTGTGCCAACATAACCAGGTGAATGCAATCCGACTTTTAATTCATTAGGTTTATAACCAGCAGCTTTTCCAGCTTCTCTATATAAATCAATTAAAGGCTTAAAACGATGCGTTTGTCCGCCAATAACGGCAACCATTAACGGAAGTCCAAGCGAACCTGCTCTTATGAAAGATTCTGGTGTTCCGCCAACTCCAAGCCAAATTGGCATTTTTTCTTGTAAAGCCCTTGGATAAACGGGAAGATTGTTTATTGCGGGACGAAATTTTCCTTCCCAATTTACAAATTCATTGTCACGAATCTGCAAAAGTAATTCTAATTTTTCGCTGAAAAGCGCATCATAATCATTCAGATTAAACCCGAAAAGGGGATAAGCTTCAATAGAAGAACCGCGACCTACGACGATTTCAGCTCTTCCTTTCGAAATCAAATCTAAAGTCGCAAAACTTTGATATACTCGAACAGGATCTGCCGCACTCAAAACCGAAACGGCACTTGCTAAACGTATATTTTTAGTTCTTGCCGCCGCCGCACTCAAAATCACAGCTGTAGCAGAATCTAAAAACTCTTTTTTATGATGTTCTCCAATTCCGAAAACATCAAGACCAGCCTGATCTGCAAATTCAATTCTTTGCAGTAACTGTTCCATTGCATCGACACTACTCAAAGTGTTGTTATCGCCATACATTGCCGAAGCAAAACTGTCTATTCCTATTTCCATATTTTTTATTTTTTGCTTTAAGCATCAAGTTTTTTGCAAAAGCCTAAAGCTTATGGCTTACAGATAAATTAATGTGAGAAGCCGAATGAAATACTTATAATAATAATTAGAATTACAATTAAAGTAATGCCAACGTATAAGTAATCTTTCTCTAATAAAAAAGAAAACAGCGAAAGCAAAACACGTAAAACGGGCGTTAAAAACAGCAAAATAATTCCTGTAAATATTAGAGATTCTCCGTTTCCTTGAATCGCTCCGTTGTAAACAGCGGCAATTACTTCAAATATATTTCGGTCATTTTCTTTAAAAACAGAATAATCTTCAATTTGATTTCCATTATGAAGTAAATATACAATACCTCCAATAAAAGCTACAGATAACGAAATCCAAACTCCGTAGCGAAGTAAGTTACCAATAATTGTCTGAAAATCTTTTTCTCCAAATTTTTCTTCTTGTACCATATTAGATTTTTCCATTTAGTCCGTTATAAATCATGTTGATTGCCAAAACAAAAATTAGGCAGGCAAAAAAGATTCTCAATTTTTTAGGATTTGTTCGCACTAATATTTTGGCTCCAGCCATTGCCCCAAACAAAACACCAATTACAACTGGCATACAAATTCCAGGTTCGATATATCCTTTCTGAATATATATAACAGAACTCGCCATTGCTGTAACTCCCATCATAAAATTACTCGTTGTTGTTGAAACTTTAAAAGGAACGCGCATAATGTTATCCATTGCGATTACTTTAAAAGCACCAGAACCAATTCCGAGAAGTCCAGACATCATTCCAGCAACTCCCATCATACTGAAACCGCCTAGAACGTTTTTAGTTCCGTATTTTATGACTTCGCCGTCGTGAGAAGGATAAGTTCCGTCTAATTTTAGCTTTTTAGCCATCGGACTAGATTCTAATACAATGTGTTCTTCTTTTTTTCGAAGCGAATTAATAGCAGAGAAAATCAAAGTCAAACCGAATAAAACGGCTATGAAAGAAGTAGGAGCAACGGTTGAAAGTAATGCACCGCAAACAGCTCCGATCGTTGTCGCGATTTCGAGAAAAATCCCCATTCGCATATTGGTAATTCCTTCTTTAACATAAGCTGCGGCAGAGCCTGAAGAAGTGGCGATAACAGAAACCAAAGCGGCTCCAATTGCATAATGAATATCGACACCAAGAATAATAGTAAGAAGCGGAATAATGATGATGCCGCCTCCCAAACCTGATAATGAACCGATAAAACCTGCTAGAAAAGCACCCAGAATCATGATCAGTGTGAAGGTAAGTATTGTCATTTAAATTGTGTTTTTGTATTGGCTAATTTACGAATACAAATTTGTTCAAGGAAAAATTAGGGGCTTAATAAAACCTTAAAAATGAAAAAGCGCTACAGTTGAGAACTGTAACACTTTTATAGTTAGTGATTTAGTTGTTTAAATTCTATTGTCTACCGCAAAAGATGTTTTGCCAATATTTGCCAGCAATAAAGCGGCAGCACAGCTTGTCCAAACGGAATAATCAAGTGGAGCTTTTACGGAAACCGAAACTGACATTGCAAATGCGAAAAAGAACATTAAAAATGCAGTTCCTAAAGCGGCAATTCTGGTTTTGAAACCAAATAACAATAATAAACTCAGTAAAACTTCAAAGAAAGTGGCGATTCCGCCTAGGATTTCTGCAATATCTTTGTTTGCATAAGGGTTTAGAGTTTGTGTATAGACAACGAAGTTTTCCCAATTTCCCCAAGCAACTGCATTTGAACCTGGTGCTCCCCAAATTCCAAATCGATCAGCGACAGCTGAAAGCATTGTGATTCCTAAAACTATTCTTAAAATTAGACCTGCTTCTAATATTGTTATGTTTTTCATTCTATAAATTAATTTTTATTTCAGTGTAATTAGACTATTTTCTTTTTTGATAATTAAAGAAAAGTCATCTGGTTATTTTGTAATAACGACAGAATGATCGTCAAATTGTTTAAAATAAGCGATAAAATGCATAAAAATGAGAATATAAAGGTTTATTTAGGTCGTATTTGAAGATGTTCCAGTTTTTTTCCAACCAGAGTTTTTTCGCCAACTACCTCAAATCCTAATTTTAAATAAAGGTTTTTTGCTAACGGATTATCTTCTTCAACCAATAGTCCTAAAGTCTCGTTTTTTTCGTGAACATATTGATCAATTAAAAAACGAAGCAGTTTCGAACCAATTCCTTTTCCTTGATATTTCGGATTTACGCCTAAAGAATCAATATAATATTCTCCTTCATGCGTTTCAAATTCTGGATCAAATTCTGGATTATGGTGTTTTCTCACGTATTCAATTATCGGATTTCTTAATTCTTCAATATCTCCACCTTTATATATATTGATAGTGCCAATGATTTCGTTATTTTCTTCAGCAACAAAACAATTTTGATAAGAATATTGATTGTTTTCTCTTTCAATGAAGTATTGCAGAAAGTCTTTCGCGGAAGCGTAATCTTTTTTCCCTATAAATTTATAAATGATATCTTCCATTGCTAATAATAATATAGGAGCGATATATTTTGAGTCTGATTTTTCGGCTTTTCTGATATTCATTTTTAATGATTTTAAAACAAATTTAAAGTTTTATTTAAACACATAGAAACATAGTTTTTCTTTGCGATGAAAGGCGTTTCACTTATTTAAATGCACATAGTTTTATGAGCAGAACTTTGACAAAGTTTTAAACTTTTAGAAAGCTGATTCATCTTTGAATATATATGTGTTAGAAACTAGTTTCTTTCTTTATTCTTTTTTAAAACAAAAAAATCTATGTTTCTATGTGTTTAAAAAAAATCTGCTTAATATGTACCAATATACACTCAATATATACCAATTACAAGATTTCAACTCGGCTTATATTTGTACTATATTTTAATTTAAACATTAAAAAAAGATGAAAGCAATAGGATTTAAAACCTCATTACCTATAGAAAACCCAGAAAGCTTTATCGAATTTGAAGCAGTAAAACCAATTCCGGGGCCACACGATTTATTAGTTAAAATTGATGCGATTTCAGTAAATCCAGTCGATTTTAAAATTCGCCAGAACAGTGCAAAAGATACTGTTTTAGAAACGCCAAAAATCATTGGTTGGGACGCTGTAGGAATCGTTCAGGCTGTTGGGCAAGATGTAACTTTGTTTGAAGTAGGCGATCCAGTTTATTATGCAGGAGATATTACCAAACAAGGAAGCAATGCCGAATATCAAATTATTGACGAAAGAATTGTTGGCAGAAAACCAAAATCATTGAGTATTGAAGAAGCC
Organism: Flavobacterium sp. SH_e; assembly: GCF_025717045.1. Lineage (GTDB taxonomy): Bacteria > Bacteroidota > Bacteroidia > Flavobacteriales > Flavobacteriaceae > Flavobacterium. The sequence continues at coordinate 518,129 of NZ_JAOVZN010000005.1, read as the reverse complement.
GCTGTAATTCCGTTAACAGCTTTGACCGCGTGGGAAATTTTGTTTGATAGAATCAGAATAAGTGCTGAGAAAGACAAAGGAAAATCAATTTTGATTATTGGTGGAGCAGGAGGAGTTGGTTCGATAGCGATTCAATTGGCTAAGAAAATCGCAGGTTTGACCGTTATTGCAACAGCGTCTCGCCCTGAAACAATTGATTGGTGTAAAAAACAAGGAGCAGATTTTGTGGTAGATCATAAAGGTCTGATTTCTGCTGTTCGTGAAGCAGGTTTTGAGAATATTGATTTTATTTTGGATTTCGTTGACACGAATGCTTATTGGGACACAATGGTCGAGTTGATTAAACCGCAAGGACATATTGCATCGATTACTGGAAGCAGCGATCCTGTTGCATTAACCAAATTAAAAAGTAAAAGCGTTTCTTTCTCTTGGGAATTGATGTACACGCGTTCTATGTATCAAACAGAAGACATGGTAGAACAGCACAATATTCTAAATATTGTAGCCGATTTGTTAGATGATGGTATTTTGAAAACTACTTTAAACACCACTTTAAACGGACTTACAGCTGAAAATTTGAAAAAAGCGCACGAACTTTTGGAGTCTGGAAGAACAATTGGAAAGATTGCTGTGAAGTTTTAAGCCTTTAAATCTGGTCTGTGATAGCTTAAAATAATTATTTAGAATAATTTTAAATAATATAGTTTTGGAATCATAAAATTTATGTATTTTAGTTGCTTACAAGCCCAATTTGTATTTAAATTTTAACCTAAAACATTATTTATGATTTCAAAAAACACAGACCTTGGATTATTGCTATTGCGTATCAGTACTGGTGGATTAATGCTTTTTCACGGTGTTTCTAAACTGATTCACGGAATTTCATTTCTTGTAGAAAATATGGGCGCATTTGGATATGCGGTTTACATTGGTGAAGTTTTAGCTCCGATTGCTATTTTATTAGGATTCAGAACTAGAATAGCCGCAGTTCTTTTGGCTTTTACTTGTATAGTAGCGATTGCAACAGCTCACGCTCAAGATATTTTCTCAATTAGTGAACACGGAGGTTATGCTTTAGAATTATTAATGCTTTACTTTTTTGGTGCTGTTGCTTTGTTTTTTACAGGCGCAGGAAAATATGCAGTTTCTAAAAACAATCAATGGGACTAATTCACAAGTCTATATAATTACAGAAAGCTCTAAATTTCGATTTAGAGCTTTTTTGTTTTTTATCCCTTTCATTTTGAATAAGATTTTATCATTTTGATAAGCTTTTATAAATTGACCAAAGCTGATTTTTTATTATTTAATTTATAATGAGTGGTTTATGTTGTTTTGAGTTGCTGTGGCATACCTTTTGTTTTTCCAGTTAGCGATTGAGGTTATTTTATCAACCCCATTTTCTTAACCTAAAAACATTTAAAAGCATGAAAACAAATAGAAGTAGAAGCAAGGAAATCACAAAAATATATACTTCAAATAAATCTAGACGAAATAAAGATCGATTCGTCAACTTAATGGTATTTACTGTAGTTCTTTTTATTACTGTTATGCTAATCGCTAAAATAGTTTAGTGCATATTATGAAAACCATTCAGTATAAAAGGGATACAGCTGTTTTTTCTTCCAGTGAAGAAAATATTGAACCTTATGATTTCATTATAGAAGAAGCAAAACTAGAACATATTCGTTATGTAAATCAGATTTGTGAAGAAACGCTATCTTCAGCCAAAGCTCGCGGAACTGGAATTTCTGGTCGGCCTCCCGAATTGCTTGCAAAAAAGATAATAGAAGGGGAAGCTATTATCGCTTTTACATCAAAAGGAAAATGGGCGGGTTTTGCTTTTATATCTTCATGGGAAAACGGAAAATATGTTTCTAATTCTGGATTAATTGTTGCGCCAGAGTTTAGAAATACGGGATTGGCAAAAAAAATTAAAAGAAAGATTTTTGAAATTAGCCATCAAAAATACCCAAAAGCGCTTATTTTCAGTCTAACCACAGGTCTTGCCGTTATGAAAATGAATCACGAACTTGGTTTTGAACCTGTTACTTATTCTGAATTGCCAAACGATGAACTTTTTTGGGAAAACTGTAAAAGCTGTGTCAATTGTTCAATTTTATTAAGCAAAGAAAGAAAAAACTGTTTGTGTACTGCAATGTTGTATGACCCTGAGAAAATTAGTTAATTTGTCAATTAGATAATTAGACAGTGAGAATAATTGACTAATTATCTAATTGACACATTTTCTAATTATCTATTAGTATTGATGTAATCTGTTGGCGACATATTAAAATGCTTTTGGAAATTTCGCCCGAAACTAGTTTGTGATTTGTAACCGACCATTTCTGCGATTTCGTACATTTTATAATTTTCATTCAATAATAATTCCGCTGCTCTTTTGAGACGGACAATATTGATTAATTCGTTCGGACTCAGATTCGTAATATCTTTAATTTTTCTGTATAAGGTCGAACGGCTCATGTTCATGATTTCTGCAAGCGATTCTACACTTAAATCCTGATCGGTGATGTTTTTAAGGATTTCATCGTCCAGTTTTTTCAGGAATTTTTCGTCTGTTTTGTTGTGCGCAATACTTTTAATGTGCGAAAGTGGAGAACTCGCATAATAATTCATGATTTGTCTTCGGTTTTCGATCAAATTATTGGCTTGAACTTTTAAGTAATCCATTGAAAAAGGCTTTGCAACATAAGCATCTGCACCAACTTCAAGTCCGTCGATTTGTGATTTTAATGAGTTTTTCGCCGTCAATAAAATTACAGGAATATGACTCGTTTCTAGATTGGTTTTGATCTTTTTGCACATTGTAATTCCGTCCATAATAGGCATTGTGACATCAGAAATTACGAGTTGAATGTTTTCATTGTGAATGATTTTTAATGCTTCTTCACCATTTTCTGCTTTTAAAATAGCATAAGTTCCCGCCAATTCCGTTGTAATGAAACTCAAAAGATCGTCATTGTCTTCCACAACTAAAATCTGTGCTTTTTCGTTTTTAATTTCAATTGGTTCTTTTGGCGTTTCGTTTTCCGTCTGCTCTTTTTCAGAATCAGCATAAAGCATAAATTCTTCTTCTTGATGCAATGGAACGACCAATTCGAAAATATTGCAATTCGGGTCAGCAACTAAATCTAAACTTCCGTTATGCAATTGCGCCAACGAATGCGCAAGTGAAAGCCCAATTCCAGTTCCTGAAGCCGTACTGCTGTCGTCAACTCTAAAAAATGGCTCAAAAATCTTGTCTTTTAAATGAATTGGAATCACATTGCCGTCATTTTTTACAATCAAAGTCAATTTCTTTTCATCTCTAAATAAAGAAATAGAAGCTTTTTTGTTTGAATATTTAATCGCGTTATTGATCAAATTGCTGAGAATCTTTTTGAAAGCTTCTTTGTCCACAAAAGCATGAATGTCTTTTTCTCCCAATTCCAAATCAAATTCAAGTTCGCGTTCTTCAATTAACTGACTGAATCTTAAATGGAAATTTCGAACCATCGAAGAAATATTCGCTTCGACGAAAGTCAATTTTAAACCGCCAATTTCCGATTTTCTAAAATCAAGCAATTCATTTACCAATTTCAATAAACGAGAAGTGTTTTTCTTCATAATCGAAAGATGCTGCGGCACTTCTTCCGATTCGTATTTCATTCCTAAAAGCTTTTCCAACGGACCTTTAATTAAAGTCAAAGGCGTTCTGATTTCGTGCGCTACATTCGTAAAGAAATCAATTTTTGCCTGATAGATTTCTTTTTCTTTTTCATCGTTTAGATGCTTTATTTTACGGTTATTCTTGATTTGAGTCAAATTTTGAGAATAACGAATGATATAATAAAAGCCAGCACAGATTAATAAGAAATACAATAAATAAGCATATATGCTCGCATAAAATGGCGGAAGAATTCGAATTTTGAGTTTTACTTCTTTGCTCCAAACGCCAAAACTATTCAAGGATTTTACTTTAAAAACATAATCGCCAGGCGCTAATTCGGTAAAGAAAACTTTGTTGTTTCTTCCCAAATAAACCCAATCATTGTTTACATTTTCCAATTGAAACCAATATTCAGTTAATTCTGGTGCGGTGTAATTTAAAGACGCAAATTCGAGATTGAAAGAAGATTGGCTGTTGTTTAATTCTAATTCGTCAAGAAAAGAAATAGATTGCGAAATAGGCGAGTCGGGACTATTTACTTCTATATCCTTATTATTGATCTGAAGATTGGTAATGTAAATAAAAGGCGTGTATTTGTTTTTACTGAAATGCTTCGGATTAAAACTGATCATCCCGTTTAAGTTTCCAAAATACATATCGCCGTTTGCATCTTTAAAAGCCGAATTGTAATTGAACTGATCGCTCAGCAATCCGTTTGCTGTGGTAAAAATTTTGATCGTTTTATGATCTGGACCAAATTTCACCAAACCTTTAGAAGTTGTTAGCCAAAGATTTTTAGAATCATCTTCTAAAATAGAATAGAAAACATTGCTTGGCATTCCGTTTTTGGTCGTGAATTTGGTGAAAGTGTGATTTTTTCTGTTTACCAGATTTAAACCATTTTCTGTTGCAATCCATAAGTTTTCAGCAGCATCTTCAAAAATGGCATTAATGGTATTATTGCTAATTCCTTTTGGATTTTTATAATCATACGTAAAAACCTCTTTTTTCTTTGTTTTCGGATTATAAAACAACAATCCATCGCGATAACTTCCTGCCCAGAGATTCCCGTCGCTGTCTTCTTTCATATTCGTATAATGATACGTTTCTGGAAAGAATTTCAGAATTTCAAAATTATCTGCTTGTTCGTTATAACGATAAAGCCCAGATGTAGTAACTACAATTAGATCTTCATTTTTCATTTCATAAAAAGAAAAAATAAAGTTGCTATGCAGTCCGCTTTTGCCATCATTTGCGCTGTAATGTTTAAGAATTTCACCCGAATTTCGGTCCAAAACATCCAAACCATGCTCAAAAGTTCCAACCCAGATTTTGTCTTTTCTTGGCATTAAAGCGTGAATATTATAATAAGAAACATTATAAGAAGTAAATTTTTGCGTTTTCGGATCAAAACGATTTACGCCCGCATCTTCAGTTCCAATCCATAAATCGCCGTGATCGTCTTTATGAATTTCTCTTACTGCGCTTCCGCTAATGGAGTTTTGATTGTTCTGTGGAAAATACTTTTTAAACTGTGTATATTGTTTTTGATGATAATTGACACCGCCAAAATAAGTTCCGATCCAAATTCCGTTTTCTTTATCAATAGTAATAGAGTAGGACGCATTGTCTGAAATCGCATATGGATCGTTGTAATTTTTTTTAAGATTTACAGCGGTTTTGTTTTTTAGATTGTAAACATAAACACCAGATTCGCTCGCAATCCAGAGTTCATCATTTCCTCTTTTTCTGAACTGGCGCACAAAAACAGGTTCTTTAATGCTAAATTTCAGTTCGCTTGTCGTTTTGTCTTTTCTATTATATAGGAGTACGCCGTTGTCTTGTGTTCCAATTACTATATTTTCCTGATCGACGGCATAAATAACCGTAATTCTAAAATTAGTTTTATTCGCTGGTGGATTAAGCGGAATATTTTCAAAAGAAAGGTTTTCTTCAGAATAATGATAGATTTTATTTAAAGAAGAAGCCCAGATTTCGCCCTTATAATCTTTCGTAATCGAAGTCGTAATGAAATATTTGTTCGGATTAAAAGTGGTTGTTTGCTGCTTTTTTGGTGCATACTTATACAAAATGTTGCCAGAAACAAACCAAATGTTGCCTTTTTGGTCGTGATTGATGTCATTTATACGATCATTTATGGCCTCATTCAAAATGGTAAAACGATCTTGTTTTTTGTCATAATGATACAAACCTTTATCGGTTCCAACCCAAATAGTGCCATTATGTTCATGAAGTGACTGAATATAATTGCTTCCTAAACTATGAATAGGATCTCCGCTGCTTCTATAGGTTTTAAAACGATAACCATCAAAACGGTTTAAGCCATCTTTGGTTCCAAACCACATAAAACCGTCATTATCTTGTATTGACGTCAAAACCGTATTGTTTGAAAGTCCTTCTTCAACCTGAAAATGTTTAAAATAATACTCTTGCGCATTCGAAAAATTTATCGAAAAAATGCTGAAACATAAAAAAAGAAAGAATTTACGCATAGTGGTGTTTTTTAAGCTAAAATCTAATTTTCTGCAAATCGTCTCAATATTCTACAAAATGTTGCAGCTGAATGAAAATGGGCTGTTTTTAATACAATTTGAATCATTTGAGATAGATATTGACACAAATGAAGCATTTTATTTTGAATAAAAAGTGCCTACTTTGAAAAATCAAATAAATGATATTGATAATTTTTTAAGTCTAAAAATACGCTATCAATAAAATTAAGTTTGAAAAACTAAACCATTAATAATTTTGAAACAAAATGAACAATTTATTATTACCAGATAATATTAATTCTTTTTTTGTTCGCATTCCGGACGATTAAACAATTCAATATTTCATTAAACCAAACCACAAAAAGAAATAAAACTATCTAAAATGCAAAAATCAATGAAAACAACGTTCACTCACTTTTTAACAAAGAGATATTACCTCTTGGTTTTCTTTAGTTTATTACTGCAGTCCACTTTTGCCCAACAGATTACTGTGACGGGAAAAGTTACAGCCGCAAATGGAGAATCGATTCCTTTTGCGAATGTTCTAATAAAAGGAACCCAAAATGGAGCCGTGACCGATTTTGACGGGAGTTATAAAATTGCTGTCGGCGGAAACCAAACATTAGTTTTTAGTTCGCAAGGCTATAAAACAACAGAAATTGCAGTCAATAACCGAACTTCTATAAGCGTTGCTTTGGAAGAAGATGCAATGAAGCTCGATGAAATAGTTGTAGTAGGTTACGGATCACAACAGAAAAAAGACCTTACGGGAGCAGTTGCTTTAGTAAAACCAGAAGAAATCCAGAAACGACAAATCACTACAGTTGCTGACGGATTACAAGGTTTAGTTACGGGAGTTAAAGTTCGCGGTGGAGGACGCCCAGGACAAGAAGCAAGTGTAGAAATCCGTGGATTAAAAAATCTTCAAAGTTCTAATCCATTATATGTAATTGATGGTTTAGTAACTTCTGCAAACAGAGATTTTAACCCTAATGATATTGAAAGCATTCAGGTTTTAAAAGATGCATCGGCAGCTGCAATCTATGGTTCTCGTGCTGCAAATGGGGTGATCATTATTACGACTAAAAAAGGTAAAAAAGGTCCGCTACAGGTTGAAGTTTCTGCAAAAACCAGTTTTACAACTATGCCACGTTATGATTTAATGGAAACTGATGAGTTTGCAAAATACAACAACATGGCTTATGATAATGCTGGATTGCCAAGGCAAAATCTTAACATGGCGGTAAATACAGACTGGCAAGATGCAACTTTCCAAACCGGAATGATGCAAGATTATAATGCTAGTTTTTCTGGAGGAAATGAAAACTCAACATTTTTTATGTCTGGAAATTATTTTGGAAATGAAGGAACTGTTATAGGAACTGATTTTGATAGAATTTCATTCCGTGTAAACTCTAGCGGAACAAAAGGAATTTTCAGTATTGGAGAAAATTTAGCAATCAGTAATTCAAAAACAGATGAAATGTCTGGAAATCCAATTATTGATGTGTACAGAATGACACCAACAATTCCGCTTTATGACCCAACTAATTGGGGAGGATATGGATACGGAAAGCAAGGTGTTGCAGATACTTTTGGTACGAACCCTTTAGCAATTGCTGATTTTGCAAATGTTATTAATCAAAATTTTAGAATCAGAGGAAATATCTGGTCAGAATTAAAATTTGCTCCTTGGCTGAAATACCGTTTCAATTTTGGTTATGAAACTAGTTTTGACTCTTATAAATTTTTGAGAAAGGTGGGAAGCTGGACATTAAATCAGCCGCAAGATCCAGCTTTGACAGATCAGAATAAAGCAAGATCAGAAACAATGCTGTTTGAAAACACATTGACCTTCAAAAAAGAATTTGGCAAACATGATGTAACTGTTTTAGTTGGACAGACTTACCAAAAAGATAAATATGATATTATTTATGGTCAAAAAAGAAACCTTCCAATAAATTCAGCAACAGGGCAATATTTTGAGGTTTTAGATTTAGGAACTGATCCTGTAGTGGGAGGAAGTATATCTGAAGCTGCTTTAGCATCATATTTAGGAAGATTAGAATACAACTACGATAATCGCTATTTATTTAATGCTGTTATCAGACGTGACGGATCATCAAGATTTAGTGATGAAAACAAATGGTCAAATTTCCCTTCTGTTTCTGCAGGATGGAGAATTAGCAATGAGTCTTTCTTTAAATCAGAATTTATTAAAGATTTAAAATTAAGAGGAAGTTATGGAGAACTAGGTTCAGGAAATATTGGAAATTACGAATACAAAAGCTTCATCAATACAAACGGACTGATCGTTTTAGGTAATGGACAAAACACATACAATTCAGCAACTCAGGTTAAATTAGCAAATCCTGAATTGCGTTGGGAAAAATTGAAACAAACCAACGTTGGATTAGATCTTGGTGTTTTAAATAATGATTTACGTTTTACGGCAGATTATTTTATTGCTCGTACAGAAGATGTATTATTTGGGTTTCCAATTTTATTAACTACAGGAAACGACGGAGGAAATCCAATTTCTAATGCAGCAACGGTTGAAAACAAAGGTTTTGAATTGGAATTGGCTTACAGCAAAAAAATCAATGAATTGTCTTTCAATGCTTCTGTAAATTTCACAAAAGTAAATAATAAACTGGTTTCATTAGGTAACGGACAAAACGAAAACTACTCTGGAAATACGGTTACAAGAGCTGGTATGCCAGTAGGAATGTGGTATGTTTTGGAAACTGATGGATTATTCCAAAACCAACAGGAAATTGACAATTATAAAAATGCTGACGGAAAAGTAATTATGCCAAATGCCGTTCCTGGTGATATTCGTTTTAAAGATAATAATGGAGACGGACAAATTACTAACGAAGACAAAGCAGTTGTTGGCAGTCCCTGGCCAGAATTTGAAATGGGATTAAATGCTGGAGCAGAATATAAAGGTTTTGATTTTTCTATGAACTGGATTGCTTCTCACGGAGCTACTGTTTATGACGGATTTAGAAGTGTTGTAGACCGTTTTGATGACAATAGTAACTACAGAAAAGGAATTCAGCCTTGGACTCCTGAAAACCCAAATACTGATTTTCCTAGAATTACAAAAGGTTCAACATTAAACTCAAGAGGAGATAGCGACAGATTCTTAGAAAACGGAGATTTTATCCGTCTTAAATACATTGGATTTGGATACAATATCCCACAAAGTGTTTTAGATAAATCTGGTATTACAAGAGCGAGATTGACATTGTCAGCGCAAAATGTTATTACAATTACAAAATATAAAGGTTTGGATCCTGAGTTTAGTAATGGAAATATTTTTGAAAGAGGTGTTGACAATGGAGCTTTCCCAAATTTACAGACGTATTCATTTGGTGTTGAGTTTAGCTTTTAATTTTAAAAAAATAGCATAATGAAAAAAATAGCAATAATAGCCGTAGTTTCTCTAGGTCTCTTTTTTACTGCATGTGAAAAAGAACTTGATTTCGACAGCCCTAATGAAATACAAGTAAGTCAATATTGGAAAACTGAGAGCGATGCACAAGCTGGTGTTAACTCTATTTATGCCATGTTTTATAAAGATGGTTTATGGGCAAGATGGATGTATTTTCGTTTAGATTTAACTTCAGATGAAGGTTATAGTGTTAGTCCTTGGACAGAATTAGCAGATTGGACAAGATTCAATTATATCAATTATAATTTCTGGGAAGGAAATGCGGTGACTTGGAGAGATACCTACAAAGCAGTTTTTAGATGTAATCAGGTTTTGGCAAATGTTCCAAATATTACTTTTCAAAATGAAGACGATAAAAAGAAAATTTTAGCACAAGCTAAATTTTTTAGAGCATTACACTATTACTATGCTGCAATTCTTTGGGAAGATATTCCATTGGTTTTAGAGCCATCGTTGCCATCAGATTTGCCACAACAAAGAAAACTAGCCGAAGTGTGGACTCAAATAGAAAAAGATTTGAATGAAGCTTATGAAGATTTGCCAATTGATTGGGCAGATGATCAAACAGGTAGACCTGATAAAGGTGCTGTAAAAGCTTTTCTAGCAAAAGTGTATATGCAACAGCACAAATGGACTGAAGCAAAAGGCGCTTTAGAATATTTAATTTCTGGTGCAGGTGCTAAATACAGTTTAGTTTCAAATTACCGTGACAACTTTACGGATATAAATGAAAATAACAGCGAATCTGTCTTTGAAATTCAATTTGGAGATCAGAGAAAAGGAGGTACTGGTGAAGATCAAAATGCTGCTGTTTCTAGCAACCGTTCTCAATTTTTTGCACCAAGAGGAATTGGATGGTCAGATGGTCAGGCTCGTATTTGGTTGGTAGATGCTTTTAAACAAGAAAATACCAAAGACGGAAAGCTGGACGAAAGATTAAGATGGACTTTATATTATCCTCAATTATTAGCTGATTTTGGAGATAAAACATACGGAAAAGATTGGGAATGGAATAATAATGAAGCTTGGTTTAGAAAAGGAAGCCGTGATTATTACAGAAATAATGAAGATTATTACAGCCAAGTAAACTACAGATTGGTTCGTTATGCTGATATTTTATTGCGCTACGCGGAAGTTCTTAACGAATTGGGAAGTACTGCTGAGGCATATCAATATGTTGATTTAGTAAGAGCTCGTGCAAACATGAATACATTGGCAACAGCGCATCCAGAAATTGGTAACGATCATGATAAATTCTTAGAGCGTCTAAAAATGGAAAGGGTTTTAGAATTAGCTGGCGAGAGTGTTCGTTGGGAAGATTTAAAACGTTGGGGAGATTTAGATACTCAGGCTTCTGTTGATAAGATTGCAGTTCGTGATCCTGATTTCAAAAACTTCACAGTTGGAAAAAATCACAGATTGCCAATTCCACAATCAGATGTGGATAATAATCCGAACCTAGAGCAGAACTCTGGGTATTAAAACTAAATTTTTTGAGGGAATCAGAAATACAAATTCTGATTCCCTTATCATAAAGAACTATTGTTCAAAATAAATAACATTTAGAATGAAGAAAGTAAAATTGTGTCTGACATTTATGTTAGCAGGACTAGTATTGCTTAGCTGCAACAACAAAAAAAGTAATCCTGAAGAAAAGAAAAGAGAAACCACTTCAGTAGAAAAAAGAGAAATCTGGACAAAAGATCAGGCCAATAAATGGTACGCAGCGCAACCTTGGTTAGTTGGAGCAAATTATTCTCCTAGCACAGCTATAAATCAGTTAGAGATGTGGCAGGAAGATACTTTTGACCCAAAAAGAATTGATCAGGAATTGGGCTGGGCAGAAAATTTAGGCATGAATGTAATGCGAGTGTATCTGCACGATTTATTGCATCAGCAAGACGCAGAAGGACTTTATAAAAGAATGGATCAGTTTCTTGAAATTGCAGATAAACATCACATCAAAACACTTTTTGTTTTATTCGATTCTTGTTGGGATCCGTTTCCAGCTTTAGGAAAACAGCGCGCGCCAAAACCGCATACGCACAATTCAGGATGGGTGCAGGCTCCAGGGCAAAAAGCATTACAGGATAAAGTGCAATATCCTCGTTTAGAGAAATATGTAAAAGAAACAGTTGGGAAGTTCAAAGATGACAGCCGTATTTTGGGTTGGGATGTTTGGAACGAACCAGATAATATGACTGGACCGTCTTATGAAAAAGTAGAAATTAAAAACAAAGCCGATTTGGTTCTGCCTCTTTTAAAAGACATTTTTGTTTGGGCAAGATCAAGCAATCCATCTCAGCCGTTAACTTCTGGAGTTTGGGTTGGAGATTGGAGCGACGAAGCTAAAATGAAACCAATGCATAAAATGCAGATCGAGCAATCTGATATTGTTTCTTTCCATAATTACAATACACCGCAAGATTTTGAAAAAGTAATCAAACAATTACAGCGTTACGGAAAACCATTATTGTGTACAGAATATATGGCAAGACCAAACGGAAGCACTTTTGAAGGATTCCTGCCAATTGCAAGAAAATATAATGTTGGTATGATCAACTGGGGATTTGTTGACGGAAAAACACAAACGAAATACGCTTGGGACAGTTGGACTAAAACGTATACAGCAGAACCAAAAGTATGGTTTCATGAAGTATTGCACACAGACGGAACGCCATATATCAAAGCTGAAACCGATTTGATTAAGAAAATGACTGCTGAGGTGAATAAAAAAAAATAGATAATGTGTCAATTTGATAATTAGAAAATTAGTCAATTAACACATTTCAAGAATTTTATAATTATCAAATTGACTAATTGGCACATTTAAAAATAGAGCTTATGAAAACATTAAAAGACTTATTTTTTCTGGCAACAATTCTAGTTGGCTTTTCAGCGAAAGCACAACAGCCAGATCCGCCGGGACAAGTGAGGGGAAATGAAAAACCGAAAAACGAAGCCTATCTTTTTGCTCACATGACGCATAACGATTATGGCAGATTATATTATTCTGTAAGTTTGGATGGACTTCATTGGGAAAACCTAAACAACGGAAAACGCGTTTTTGAAGATTACAAAGGGCATCCAGATATCTGCAAAGGACCAGACGGAAAATATTATATCGCAGGAAATACTGGAGATGATGCAAAAGCTATCAATATCTGGGTTTCGGATGATTTGATTACTTGGAAAAAACATTCTGATTATACACCCGATTTAAAAAGCACGCCCGATTATTCAAACGCTTTGCAGCGAATTGGAGCTCCAAAACTATATTATGATAAAGACTCTCAAAAATTTATCATGACTTGGCATACGCCTCATTTAGAAGGAACAAAAGAAGATGGTGAACGCTATTGGGCAAGTCAGCGAACTTTATATGTTTTGTCTAAAGATTTAAAAACTTTCGAAGGAACTCCAAAACGTTTATTCGATTGGGATATGGGAACAATTGATGTTTTTATTCGTAAAGTCGGCGATTCCTATTACGCCGTGATTAAAGACGAAACTTACCCGACTTTGTATTGGACAACTGGAAAAACCATCCGAATTGCCAAATCAAAATCCCTTTTAGGACCTTATTCTTTGCCCCAGCAATCTATCAGTCCAAACTTTAGAGAAGCGCCAATGCTGATTCCTTCTCCAGATGACAAAATATGGTACATGTATTACGAACAATATCCAGGTGTTTCCTACGGATTATCGATTGCAGATAACCTAAACGGACCTTGGTTTCAAGCCTCAGGCTACACTTTTTTCTCAGATTGGGACAAATACAGTCTCCCAGAAAAAGTACGCCACGGCTGCATGATTACAATCTCTAAAAAAGAATACGACAGTTTGGTGAAGAAATTCGGGAAATAATGGTGAATTATTTCCAAACTTCATTTTTGAATTTCTGTATAATTTACAATTTACCATTAACAATTCACAATTAAAAAACTTGGTTAGTTAAGTTAGTTTAGTTCAGTAATTATCGGGCTTATGTGGAGATGAGCCCGGTAATTCATTTTTAAATTAGAAGAGTAAATTTTCACCATATAAGTTATATAAGTTCATATTAAGTTTGGTTGTGGTTTGAAAGTCAGAATCTTATGTTTTTCTTGACAATGCTTAATAACAGTTGCTAAAACTAAAATGAACTTATATAACTTATATGGTTTAAAATAAAAAAACGTATGAGTGTAAAATCTCAAATAGATAGAATATGAAAAGAAAAAGCATCCTTTTTTTAGCCTTGTTATCCATGTTTGCGGTAAATGCGCAATGGAAACCGCAAGGAGATAAAATCAAAACCAAATGGGCGGAACAGGTTGACCCGAAGAAACCGTTACCCGAATATCCCCGTCCGATTATGGAGCGCGGCCAATGGAAAAATCTGAATGGTTTGTGGAATTATAGCATTCAAGAATTTGGAAAAGCAGCGCCTTCAAAATATGACGGGCAGATTCTGGTTCCGTTTGCGGCCGAATCGAGTTTGTCTGGAGTGATGAAAGAAGTTGGTGCTAAAAATGAACTTTGGTACGAAACTCAATTTTCGATTGAATCTAGCTGGAGTGGAAAAAACATCCTTTTGCATTTTGGCGCTGTCGATTGGAAAACAGAGGTTTTTGTGAATGATGTAAAAGTGGGTTCGCATACGGGAGGTTATACGCCATTTTCATTTGACATTACGCCATTTATCCAAAAAGGTAAAAATCAGAAATTAGTTGTAAAAGTTTGGGATCCTTCAAATGATGGGCCACAGCCAAGAGGAAAACAAGTTAAAAATCCAGAAGGAATTTGGTACACTCCTGTTACAGGAATTTGGCAGACAGTTTGGATTGAGCCTGTAAATGCTAAAAACATTGCAACATTAAGAACAACTCCAAATATTGATCAAAATACGATTAGTATAAAAGCGGAGGTAAATGGAGCAGAAAAAGGCGATTTAGTAGAAATTTCTGTTTTGGAAGGTGGAAAAGAAATTGCTAAAGAAAAAGCAGTTGTGGGAGAAAGCAATGATATTGTTTTGAATAATCCGAAACTGTGGTCGCCTGAAAGTCCGTTTTTATATCAGACTAAAATTCGCTTAATCAGCAAGAATAAAGTGGTTGATGAGGTGAAAAGTTATTTTGCGATGCGTAAGATTTCATCAAAAAGAGATGAAAATGGAATCGTGAGAATGCAATTGAATAACAAAGATTATTTCCAATTCGGACCTTTAGATCAAGGCTGGTGGCCAGACGGATTGTATACCGCACCAACTGATGAAGCTTTGAAATACGATATTGTTAAAACCAAAGAATTAGGATTTAATATGATCCGTAAACACGTAAAAGTTGAACCAGAGCGTTGGTACACGTATTGCGATCAAATGGGAATTTTAGTTTGGCAAGATATGCCAAGCGGAGACGATCAGCCGATTTGGCAAAATAGAAAGTATTTTGAAGGAACAGAATTACAGCGTTCGACAAAATCAGAAGAAATCTACAGAAAAGAATGGAAAGAAATTATGGATCATTTGTATTCTTATCCAAGTATTGTGGTTTGGGTTCCGTTTAACGAAGCTTGGGGACAATTTAAAACCGTTGAAATTACAGAATGGACAAAAAATCATGATTCAACGCGTTTGATTAATTCTGCAAGCGGTGGAAATCACTTTCAAACAGGAGATATTTTGGATTTGCATAATTATCCAGGGCCAGAAATGTATTTGTACGATGCGAGAAGAGTTACAGTCTTGGGAGAGTATGGCGGAATCGGACTTCCACTAGAAGGACATCTTTGGAGAGCAAATGACAACTGGGGTTACATCAAATTTAAAAATGAGGCAGAAGTTACCGCCGAATATAAAAAGTACGCGGAAATGCTTCGAAAATACGTTAAAACGGGATTCTCGGCCGCAGTCTATACTCAAACAACAGATGTTGAAGGCGAAGTGAACGGTTTTATGACCTACGACCGAAAAGTGGACAAAATGGATTTTAAAGCGGTGAATAAGATTAATATGGAGGTTATCAATGCTTTGAATGTTAAATAATTTTTAAACACATAGAAAGATAGGGTTTTGTTTTGAAAAAAAGGAAGTAGAAGAAACTAGTTTCCACACATAGCCCAACAAAGTTTGTCATTTCGAGGAACGAGAAATCGCACTCGAAATTCCGCATAGAAAATCGCCAATCTTTGAGGAATCCCTAGTGTGATTCCTCGTTCCTCGGAATGACAAAAAGATGCAGAACAGCTTTGTGTTCTTCGTCTTCTTCTGAAGTGACCAAGCTGAGAAAAAACCTTTGTGAACTTTGCGAAAAACCTTTGCGTCTTTGCGTTTAAAAAAAACTCTAAGCTAAAAGTCTAAAATCAATAAAAAATGAAAAAATATCTAATCCTTTTCCTATTCACAACGATAAGTTTTGCACAGCAAAAAACATTCACCAACCCAATCCTTCCATCGGGAGCAGATCCTTACAGCACGTATTACAAAGGCTATTATTACTATACCAATACATTGGGAAATAAATTGGTTTTATGGAAAACAAAAGACCTTTCTGATATCAAAAACGCAGAAAGCAAAGTCATTTGGACGCCACCAAAAGGAACTGATTATTCAGCAGAAATCTGGGCGCCTGAATTTCATATCATCAGCGGGAAATGGTATTGTTATTTCGCCGCAGATAATGGAGATAACAACAATCATAGAATGTATGTTTTAGAAAATAAATCTTCAGACCCGTTTAAAGGGAATTTTGAGTTTAAAGGCAAAATCGCAGCTAAAACTGATAAATGGGCAATTGACGGAAATGTTTTCGAATATAAAAAACAATTGTACATGATTTGGGCAGGTTGGGCAGGCGACAAAAACGGCCAGCAGAACATTTACATAGCTAAAATGAAAAATCCACTAGAAATTGACGGTGACCGTGTTATGATTTCTGCGCCAACAAATAACTGGGAAACGCATGGCGCATTGCATGATGATGTTAATCCGCCGCAAGTTAATGTCAATGAAGGACCGCAATTTTTAGAAAGAAATGGAAAGATCTTCATCGTGTTTTCGGCAAGCGGATGTTGGACAGATTTCTATGCTTTAGGATTATTGAAATTTAAAGGCGGAGATAATTTGTTAGATGCTTCGGCTTGGGAGAAGGCGCCAGGGCCTATTTTCAAGCAATCAGAGAAAAACAAAGTTTACGCGCCGGGTCATAATTCGTTTTTTAAATCACCTGACGGAAAAGAAGATTGGATTCTATATCATGCCAATTCGAATCCGGGTGAGGGCTGTGGAAATAAAAGATCTCCAAGAATGCAGAAAATTAATTGGGATGCAAACGGATTTCCAGTTTTAGGTGAGCCCGTGAGTGAAGGAACTCCATTAGCTATTCCATCAAAATAATTAGAAAAGATTTAAACCAGAGAATGAAATTACTTCATTTATCGTAATGACATAAAAATGAAAAATATTCAAATAGCTGCAGTTTTGTTGCTTGCACTTTTTCAATTCAATTGTAAAAACAGCAAAAAAGACGATTCGGCTTTAAAAGAAAACACTGAAATCAAATTAGATTCAGTAAAAACGGTTTTAGAAACCAAAAATTTCGACACGATAATCGATGGCAAGAAAGTTAGTTTGTATTGGATCGAAAACAAAGGCATAAAAGCTGCTTTTACCAATTATGGCGGGCGATTAGTAGGTTTATGGGTAGCAGATAAAAACGGAAAACAAACCGATGTTGTAGTTGGAATGAATAGCGTAAAAGGGTTTAAAAACTCGACTGAACCTTATTTTGGAGCGACAATAGGCAGAGTTGGCAACAGAGTTGCATTAGGTAAGTTTACACTTGAAGGCAAGCAATATCAGATTCCATTGAATAATGGAAAGAATGCTTTACACGGTGGTATAAAAGGGTTTCAAGATGTAGTTTGGAATGCGGAAAAGACAGATGAAAAGACCTTGGTTTTTACGTATGTTTCTCCAGATGGCGAACAAGGTTTTCCAGGAAATCTGAATGTAAAAGTAACTTATACGCTTACAGATGATAATTCAGTAAAAATGGAATATGAAGCGACAACGGATAAAACTACAATTGTAAATCTAACAAATCATGCTTTTTTCAATTTAAACGGAGAAGGAAGTGGAACAATTTTGAATCATGAATTACAGATTTACGGAGATCAATTTACACCTGTTGATGAAGGTTTAATTCCGAGTGGAGAATTAAAATCAGTAAAAAATACGCCATTTGATTTTACTTCAAAACATACTATTGGTGAAAGAATCGAAACTAAAGACGAACAACTGAAATTTGGAAAAGGTTATGACCACAATTATGTGCTGAATACAGACAAAAAAGATGGTTTTGTTCACGCCGCAACGATTAAAGGCGATGTTTCAGGTGTTACTTTAGATATTTATACAGAAGAACCTGGACTACAGTTTTATAGCGGAAATTTCATGCAAAGTAAAAACATCTTTAAATCAGGCGCTAAAGATGATTTTAGAACTGCTTTTGCCTTAGAAACCCAGCACTTTCCAGATGCTCCGAATCAGTCAAAATTTGCTCCGATTACCTTAAAAGCGGGAGAGAAGTATCATACGGTTTCTTTGTGTAAATTTTCGATCGTGAAATAATGTTTTTCGCAATTATTTTTATGATTTAGATGCTCTAAAAATGGAATTAAAAATACAGTATTAAAAACAAAAAAGTAATCGAAATTTTGTTGTGATTTACTTAAAAAATGACAAGATTTCTATTATAGTTTTTCTCTATACTGTATGTTTAACTATTTGATTTTTAGTTTTGAAATTATATTTAACTAAATAAAAAGTTTAATAATGAATATTAAGAGATATTTTAGCCTGTTGAGTTTGTTTTGTGTCTTTATTTGTTGCTCTCAAGAGAAAGAAACAACAAAAAAAACGGTTTCAAAAGACAAACCAATCTTGTTGGCAGATCCGACCATTTTTTATGAAAATGGAGTTTATTATTTGTACGGAACAACAACTGGAGATTTTCCTAACGGAGAAGGTTTTCAAGTGTACACTTCTTCTGATTTAAAAAAATGGAATGGTCCATCTGGCGCACAAAATGGTTTGGCTTTTAAAAAAGGCGATGCTTTTGGAACGAAAGGTTTTTGGGCTCCTCAGATTTTTAAATTCGATGGAAAATATAAAATTATTTATACAGCCGATGAGAATATTGCTATTGCAAGTAGTGATAGTCCGATTGGGCCATTTAAAAGCGATTCTAAGGCTTCAATGTTTAATTTGGGCAAACAGATTGATCCGTTTGTTTTTGTTGATGAGGATGGCAAAAAATACCTTTATCACGTGCGTTTGACTAACGGGAACAGAATTTTTGTTGCAGAATTAAAAGAAGACCTGTCGGGAATTAAAGAAGAAACGCTGAAAGAATGCATTTCTGGGGTTCTTGCTTGGGAAAATACACAGAATGTATCTTGGCCAGTTACAGAAGGCCCAACGGTCTTAAAACACAACGGTTTGTATTATATGATTTA
Source organism: Flavobacterium sp. SH_e (assembly GCF_025717045.1). Lineage (GTDB taxonomy): Bacteria > Bacteroidota > Bacteroidia > Flavobacteriales > Flavobacteriaceae > Flavobacterium. The sequence goes on along the minus strand of NZ_JAOVZN010000005.1, from coordinate 498,988 downwards.
TTCTGCAAATGATTTTAGAAATCCTGATTATGCTGTAGGTTATGCAACAGCAAAAAGTCCGTATGGACCTTGGGAAAAAGCTCTAGAAAGCCCAATAATAAGCCGTAAAGACGTTGGAATAAATGGAGTTGGACACGGAGATGTTTTTTATGATAAAAACGGAAAAATGAAATATGTTCTGCATACGCATTTAAGCAATAGCGGAGTTTCACCAAGAAAGGCAGGAATTATTGATATTGATTTTGAAGGAAATAAAATCAAGGCGAATGCAAAAAGTTTTGTTTTATTGCAAGAGTAAAAACAATTGATTTTAGAGTTGGTAGCGGGAAAAGAGGTGCTTCGGCATCTCTTTTTTGTTTAAGAAATACAGCGATAAAATAAGTATTTGACAGAGATGTAATTTAAAACGTTGGTTATTTCATGTCAGATTCGTACATTGGTAAAAATTACACAAACATGACTAAAAAAATAGAAGATTTAATTCCGCATCGTGCGCCCTTTCTTTTTGTCGATGAAATTATTTCTTATACTACAGAAACAATCATTGGTTTAAAGACATTTACAGATAAAGATGCTTGGCTCCAAGGCAGTTTTCCAGATTTTAATTTTGTTCCAGGAACTATTTTAATCGAAGCAATGGCGCAATGTGGAGGCGCAGGAATAAAGCTTTTAGGAATCGCAGACGGCGTTTTTGGATTAGTAAGTATGGATAATGTTGAGTTTTTTGCTGGTGTTGAGTTTAATAAACTGGTTAAATTTGTGGTGAAAAATATTCGCACAAGTGAAAAAATCATTAAACAATATGGAGAAGCTTTTGATGAAGATAAGCTGATTATGAAAGGCGAGTGGATGTGTGTGAAGCTTCAGTGATTAAGAGTAAAGAGAATAGAATAAAGAAAATAGAAGCAAGAATCAAGAGAAAAGTGCAGATAGAGAAATAAATAAAGAAAGCGTCCTGAGATTGATCGGGACGCTTTTTTTTACATTTTGGTAATGATGAATTCGCTTCGGCGATTGATTTGATGCTGTGCTTCTGTACAGGGAACTCCGTTGGAGCAATTGTTGATTAACTGAGTTTCTCCGTAGCCAATTGCACTTTCAATTCGTTCGAGGGCAACACCTTGAGAAACTAAATAATCTCTAGTGGCTTTTGCTCTTCGATCAGACAGCTCTAAATTGTATTGATCATTGGCACGAGAATCGGTGTGCGATTCAATTTTTATTACTACTGATTTATACTGATGCATTAAGAGAACGACTTTATTAAGTTCTATTGCAGCATCATAGCGTATTTCTGATTTATCTAAATCAAAGAAAATGATTCCAATTTTGATTTTTAAAACGCCATTTTCGCGAACAATTAATGCAGGATCCAAACCTACTGGAACGTCTGTTTTTCCAGAACTATTTGCTGTAACGATCGCTTTGCTATTGGTATTATAATTGTCTTTTGTGACCTCAATGGTATAAGAAGTGTTACAATTTACGTTATTATTAAAATCGTATTTTCCGTCAAGCTGAGAAACAGTTTCAGCCACTTTTATTCCGTTTGCATTTTTAAGCGTTACCATTGCGCCGGCGATTCTGTTGTTTGAAATAGCATCGAAAACATATCCGCTTATGGCTTGATTGCACGATCTTTCAAAAGAGTAAATATCATCATCTCCTTTTCCTGTTTTTCTGTTAGAAGAGACAAAACCTTTGTTGGTCGCTTCGTTAACGATATAGCCAAAATCGTCTCTATTGCTGTTTAGTGGCGCACCAAGATTGGCTGGTGTATCCAAAATGCCGTCATTTATTCTGCTTTCGAATACGTCTAAACCTCCTAAACCTAAGAATCCGTCAGAAGAAAAATAGAGTGACTGATCGGTAATATATGGAAACATTTCGCGTCCTGTTGTATTTATTTTTTCGCCCAAATTTTTGGGGTCAGAAAATTGATTATTGCCTAAAATATCCACTACAAAAATATCTGTAGAGCCAATTGTTCCTGGCATATCCGAAACGAAATACAGTTTTTTGCCGTCTTTGCTTACCGACGGATGTCCAACAGAATAATTATCGCTGTTAAAAGGCAATTCTTTAATATCAGTCCATTGTGTAGTTCCGTTTTGATTTTCTATAGAAGTGGCAGAGTAGATTTTTAGGTTATTAATTCCTTTGCTGTCACGTTTTAGTTTTCCGTTGTAATTATTTCTAGTAAAATAAATTGTTTTTTCGTCAGGCGAAAAGGCAATACAAGCTTCATGAAAGTTTGTTGTAATTTCTTTTCCAAAGCGCTGTTTAAAAGAAACATTCGAGCCTGTTTCGCTTATTTTTCCTAACTGCAGATTTAAATAGGGTTGGTCGTTCCATCCGTATTTGTCTGTTTTCCAATAAGAAGAATCGACAGTTGTTGAATAAACTAAATCGCCTTTATAATACATTGGGCCGAACTCTGAATAAGCAGAATTAATGTCTAAATTCTCCAGTACAAAAGACGGTTTTATGTTTTCGATATCTTCTAATGTGACATTTTTAAGAGAAAAGTTCTTAGCTCTGGGATCGGTTGATTTTTGTTTTTCAGCAAAGGCTTTCATCCATTTTTTTGCCAATTCATAATTTTGAATTCCTTGCAATGACTGCGCATAACGGAATAGATATTCAGCAGAAACTTCATTTGGATATTCAGCAATCAGTTTTCCGTACCATTTTGATGCGCTTGACATTCTAGTATTAAAATAATAAGCATCTCCCAGCCGCTGAAGTGTTTCTTTAGAAGCATCACCGTTATTTATCGAAAGCTCATACGATTTTGCGGCTTCCACATAATACATCTTATCAAAAAGAGCATCGGCAGTTTTGTTTTTGGTTTGCGAATAAATCAGCTGTATAACCAATAATGTGAGTATAGTAATTGTTCTTTTCATAGACTATCCGTATTAAAAGAATCGAGGTGATTTTAGTCCTTTTTTGCGTGAAACTAGTTCAAAGCGAAGCATAATTTCATGTGTACCGCTATTATAATTCTGCAAAGCGGTTGTAGTATAATCGTAAGCATAACCAGCCATAATCATTGGTGTAATCTGTATTCCGACTAGACCGCTTACAGAATCTGATGTGCGATAGGCGACACCAAGTGTTAGAGCGTTATTAAACATAAAATTGGCTGATATATCTGCAATTAAAGGTGCTCCAGCAACATATTTGACTAAAACAGCGGGTTTGAATTTGGTATGTGCCGAAAGATCAAATACAATACCTCCAATAAGATAAACATGTATTCTCTGATTGACTAAATCTTCGCTGATATCATCATAAGTATAACGTTCGCGGGTCATAAAATTCGGAATTGAAATTCCGATGTAATCTCTTTCTCCATGCCAATACAATCCAGCTCCAACAACAGGCAGGAATTTATTGGTAATGTTTTCACGAAATTGCACATCGGGATCTTTGTAGCTTCCTTTAGACCAGTCAATATTGATAACACGTCCACCACCTTTTACTCCAAAGGAAAGCTTGTGAGTTTCGCCAGATTTAATCGTATAAGAGAAATTGGCATCCAAATACTGCTCGTCTGTTGGGCCGATTTCTTCGTTTACGACTGAAATTCCTAGACCTACATTTTTTCCGACAGGCGTGTCTAGAGAGAAGCTTTGAGTATTTGGAGCGCCTTCAAGACCAACCCATTGTGTTCGATAAATTCCTGTTATAGCTAAATGTCCCAGAGAACCGGCATAAGCCGAGTTTACAGTGAGTGTATTGTACATGTATTGCGTATATTGCGGGTCTTGCTGTGCAAAGGCTCCATATACCGAGAATAGAGTTATTATCGCGAAAACCTTTTTTATATTTTTAATCATAGCCAATTTTATTTTGGTTAATCCTATTCTTAAATCGCCTTTTCTAAATGGTCTTATTTGAGGTAAACCCATCCAGAGGTTTTTTTAGATCCATCTCCTAAATCTAGAATATAGAAATAGGTGCCTTCAGGAAGCGTTTTGGCAGAGCCTTCTTCTTTTCCGTCCCAAGTATTTTTATAGCCTTTTTGGTAGTAAACCAAATTACCCCAGCGGTTAAAAATCTCTAGCTGATTATCTGGATATCTTTCAATGCAATCAATATAGAAGAAATCGTTTTGGCCGTCATCATTTGGTGAAAACTCATTATAGATTTTCAGACAGTTTGGCGAAACAGTAGCGCTATCCTGATTGTTTGCTGAATTAGTATCTATCTGATCCAGTTTAATCAAATGAGCATTGTTTAAATAATCATTAAAATCGATAACCTTAACAGTGAGTATTAATGTTTGTAATGCTCCAGTACTGATAGAAGAAATGCTCCAAATTCCTGTTTTTTGATCATAGGTTCCTGAACTTGCTGATGAATTTATTAAGGAATATCCTTTAGGTAATACATCCTGAACTTCCACATTTGTTGCGGTTAAATTGCCTAAGTTTTCAGCACTGATGGTAAAAGTTACCTGAGTATTCATAGGAACATCTGTTTTATCGACTTCTTTGTTGATAGCAATATCAGTAGAAGGTATGTTAATCGATTCAGAATCTTCATCATCTTCACTTTGATCTCCATTATCGTTATTTGGAGTAGAATCCGGGTCAAATTGATTACTTGCCGTCACCTGAGCAATATTCACATAATCAACACTTTCTAATCCAAGTGGACTGGCTACAGTTGCTTGATAGGTTAGCGAAATGCCTCCAACAGGGACTGTTAGATTTACCCATTTAATGGTATTTAAGCTAAAGATACCGCCATTATTAATATTCGAAATATTCTTATAGCCAAGCGGAATAATATCTTCAACAGCCACTCCGGTTGCGATACTTGGGCCTTCATTATTAAGTTGCAAGGTGAATGTTACAACTTCGTCTACATTTGCGTTTTTATTGCTGGCTGTTTTTTCTAGACTTAAATCGGCAACTGCAATTTTAATCTGTAAGCTGTCATAATCATCTTCTGTTGTAACTCCATTGTTTGGAGTTGAATCAGGATCGGGCAGGTTACTGGCAATAACCTCAGTTATATTTGTGTATTCGCCTGCAATACCCGATGGCTTATTCACTGTCGTATAAATATCTAGTGACTGATCTGTTCCAGTTGGAATATTTCCAACATTCCAAATACCTGTGACATAGTTATATAACCCACTTGTAGGACTGCTGGTCTGATAGGTAAATCCAGGCGGAAGCAAATCTTTGACTCTTACGCCAGATGCATCTGCAGGGCCGTCGTTAGTAACTGTAACTGTGAAAATTACCGTTGAACCTACATCATGAATGGCATCTTGATTAAGAGCTGTTTTTTTAATAGATAAATCTGCCATTACAATTACTGGTGTAACAGAAATGCTGTCGTAATCATCTTCTGTAGTTACTCCATTTCCTGGTGTGCTGTCAGGATCATGCTGATCGGCAGTCATGATTTCTGTTATATTTAGGTATTCATCAGGAGTGCCTGTTGGACTTTTTACAAAGACATTCAAGAGTAATGTATGGCTGTTTCCAGGTAAAATAACATTAGGGTTCCAAATTCCAGTTACAGGATCATATCTTCCAGATGTAGAATTGAAAAAGATGTAATCATATCCCGAAGGAAGAATATCTTTAACTGTAACACCTGTTGCAATACTAGGTCCGTTATTGGTAACAATAATAGAAAATGTTATCTGAGAGCCTACAGCAGGAGTTAGAATATTATTAATTACTTTTTTCTCAATAGAAAGATCGGCTACTGCTGGAACAGGACTCAATAATACAGAACTGATGTCATCTTCTGAAGTAACTCCGTTATTTGGGGTTGAATCGGGATCCACTTCATTAGAAGCATAAACTTCTGCCACATTTTGATAAACTCCAGTATTATTGACTTTTGCGCCTATTAATAAAGATTCTGAAGCTCCGTTTGGTATAGTTCCGATATCCCAAATTCCTGTTGTGTTGTAATATTGTCCAGATGTTGAACTGTATACTACATATTCATAGCCGCTTGGAAGCATATCAATTACTTTAACTCCAGTTGCATTTTGTGGGCCACTGTTAGTTACGGTTATTTCGAATGTAACTGTTGCCCCAAAAATTGGACTTAAGTTTCCGCCAACAACAGTCTTAACAAGGGATAAATCTGCCATTGGAGGTATTGGAACCGTTAGGGCGCTGCCATAATCATCTTCTGTTGGGATTCCATTGTTTGGCGTGGAATTTGGATCTGGAAGACTGCTGGCAGTTACTTCTGCAATGTTTTCATAGTTTCCCGCCGCATTTACCGTAGCGGTTATGCGCAGGGTCTGCGAATCTCCGTTGGCTAAAGAACCGATATTCCATTTTCCTGTAGTGCCGCTATAAGTCCCTTTTGTGGCGCTGTAATTAATAAAAGCATATCCGGAAGGGAGCAGATCAGTAACCTCTACGCTAGCATTGTCACGAGGGCCTTTATTGGTGAGGCTCACTTCGAAAATAACAGATGACCCCACTAATGGCGACGCATTGTCAACCATTTTAGTCAAAGACAGGTCAGATAATTGGATAGGCGGGTTAGGCGCTGTTATGGTAACCTGAGCTGTAGCATAATCATCTTCTGTCGGTATTGCATTGTTTGGAGCGGAATCCGGATCCGGAAGATCCGCAGCTGTGACCTCTGCAATATTGGTATAATTTCCCACTGCACTGGCCAGTGCTTTAATCTGCAGTGATTCAGACTGTCCTGAACCCAGATTGCCAACATTCCATAATCCTGTCATATGGTTGTATGTGCCTTTGGAGACTGCGTAAGACTGAAAGTAGCATCCCGCAGGCAATAGGTCTGTAACCTTTACACCGGTGTTATCTTGGGGGCCGCTATTGGTGACTACAATTTCAAAAGTTACGAAAGTGTCCAATAATGGAGTCGGATCGTCAACGGTTTTAGTTAATGACAAATCTGACGACTGTGTGTTTGGTGTTACTGTTGCTGTTGCATAATCGTCTTCTGCTGCTGCACCATTGTTTGGTGTTGAATCAGGGTCTGGAAGTGCACTTGAAGTTACTTCAGCCACATTTACATAATTTCCTGTTGGATTTACTACAGCGAGAATCTGTAACGTTTCTGATTTTCCATTAATCAAATTGCCTACTGTCCAGACACCTGTTGCAGGATTGTAAGTTCCCGTAGAAATGGTAAAATTAGAATACGTGTAACCACTTGGCAGTAAATCAGTAACCGTTACTCCAGAGGTATCCTGCGGGCCATTATTGGTTACAATTACTTCAAAAGTTACTGGAGAGCCAACCAAAGGATTGGCATTATTAACTGTTTTAGTCAATGATAAATCAGCACTTTGAACTATTGGAGCAGTAGTGGCTTCAGCATAATCGTCTTCAGTTGTGATGCCGTTATTCGGAGTCGAATCAGGATCTGGCTGACTGCTGGCTGTAATTTCTGCAGTATTGGTATAATTTCCTGCAGCATTAACTACAGCGGTTATCTGTAAAGTATGATTTGATGCAACAGGCATGCTTCCAACAGACCAAAGTCCTGTTAAAGCATCATAACTTCCAGCTGTTGCAGTGTAAGATGCATACGTATAACCTGAAGGCAATAAATCGGTTACTGTTACATTATCTGTGGCTTGCGGTCCTGCATTGTTTACCTGAAGGCTGAAAGTTACCTGAGAACCCACAAGAGGTGTAGCATTGCTTACTGTTTTAGTTAACGATAAATCGGCAGATGTTGCTATTGGCGTTGTTGAAGCTTCTGCATAATCGTCTTCAGTTGTAATGCCGTTATTCGGAGTCGAATCTGGATCAGGCTGACTGCTGGCTGTGATTTCTGCACTATTAGTATAATTTCCTGCGGCATTAACCAAAGCTGTTATCTGCAAAGTATAAGAATCTGTGACAGGCATATTTCCAACATCCCAAAGCCCTGTGCTAGAATCATAAGTTCCAGTTGTAGCGCTGTATGACACATATGTATAACCCGAAGGGAGTAAATCTGTAACGGTAACACCGTCTGCTTCTTGCGGACCTGAATTCGTTACCTGAATGCTGAATGTTACTAACGAACCTACAAGTGGAGTGGGATTACTTACTGTTTTAGTCAATGATAAATCTGCTGATGTTGGAACAGGAGTTGTAGTTGCTTCTGCATAATCATTTTCGGTTGTGATTCCGTTATTTGGAGTCGAATCGGGATCTGGAAGATTTGCTGCTGTTACTTCTGCAGTATTAGTGTAATCACCAGTTGGGTTTACTCTTGCGACAATTTGAAGTGTTTCTGAATCACCAGTTACTAAATTACCAACATTCCAAATTCCTGAATTGGTATCGTAAGTTCCCGTAGAAACTGTAAATCCAGTGAATGTATAACCTGATGGAAGAACATCTGTAACCTGGATGCCAAAGTTATCTTGTGGGCCATTATTGGTTACAACTACTTCAAAGGTGACTAGCGAACCTACTAATGGTGTAGAATTATTAACAGTTTTAGCCAAAGATAAATCTGAAGACTGCTGAATAGGAGTAATAGTTGCCGTTCCATAATCGTCTTCTGTTGATATTCCATTGTTTGGTGTTGAGTCAGGATCAGGAGTATCGCTATTCGTAACCTCTGCAATATTGGTATAATCTCCTGTAGGGTTTACTATTGCGTTTATCTGTAATGTTTCAGATTCGCTGCTTTCCAATATGTCAAGTGTCCATAAACCCGTTGCGCTGTCATAAGTTCCGCTTGTTGCATTAAAAGTGGTGAAAGTATATCCAGAAGGCAGTAAATCAGTAACCTGAACTTGAGCAGCATCTTGCGGACCACTATTTGTAGTAATAATAGTGAATGTTACTACAGAACCTACCAAAGGAGTCGGATTACTCACGGTTTTGGTTAAAGATAAGTCCGCTGACGGCTGTACAGGTGTTATTACAGCATTATCCTCATCATCTTCGCTTTGATCTCCATCATCATTATTTGGTGTACTATCAGGATCAGGAAGATTACTGGCTGTAACTTGGGTTATATTTAGGTAATTTCCTGTCGGGAGTACTTTTGCATCCAAAATCAGCGATTCTGAAACTCCAACATCAACGGTGCCAACATTCCAAACTCCAGTGGCACTGTTGTATAAACCTGCAGATGAACTGTAATTTACATATTGATAACCTGATGGAAGCAAATCAGTTACCTGAACTCCTGTTGCATTATTTGGGCCATCATTTGAAATGACAAGTTCAAAAGAAACCTGACTTCCAACTACTGGACTAGTATTTCCTGCGACAACATTTTTAACTAAAGATAAATCAGCAGATGGTCCTATAAAAGTAATTTCGGCATCATCCTGATCGTCTTCAGAAGCAATATTATTATTTGGAGTAGAATCTGGATCTGGTAGATCACTAGCCGTTATTTGTGCAATATTCAAATAATTCCCTAATGGATTAACAAGTGCACTAAAAGTTAGATTAACGTTAGAATTAGCTGGCAGATACAAATCTTTCCATTCTAAAGTAGCGGTAGCAATTTGATAAGTACCGCCAGAAGAAACAGATCCAGGAATTAGTGTATATCCAACAGGAATTACATCTTGTACATCTACTCCTGTTGCATTTCCTGGCCCTCTGTTTAATACATTTAAAGTGAAATCTACTTGTTGTCCTGCTGCTGCTGAAGTTGGGGTTACACTTTTTGTAAGTTCTAAATCAGCTTGTTTTAGTGAAACATTTGCACTAGACATATCATCTTCAGGTAATCCGTTTCCAGGTGTACTGTCAGGATCAAGCTGGTGTGCAGTTTGTATTTCAGCGACATTGATATAATCGTTTCCTGTTGAAACAACATTCACTTTAGCTGTAATCTGTAAAGCAAGTGAGTTTCCGTTGTTCAGATTTCCAACATTCCAAATTCCTGTAGCATTATTATATTTTCCAGCACCATTATCACTTACATAAGTATATCCTGGAGGCAGATGATCCGATACTGTAATTCCTGTAGCATTATTAGGACCACTGTTGGTTACTCTAATTGTAAAAATGACATTGTCATTTATGCTTACTGTTGCTGGAGAAACTGTTTTTTGTAAAGATAAGTCGGCAACGTCTAAAATAATAGAAGCATCATCTTGATCATCTTCAGTAGCAATATTATTATTTGGCGTACTATCAGGATCAAATTGATCAGAAGCTATAATTTCGGCATTATTTACATAAGAGCCTGTGGTTTTTATAACTGCCTGAAAAGTAAGATTTACTCGACCACCAACAGGAACGGTAAGATTGTTCCAAGTTATAGTATTATCGCCGAGATTGTAAATTCCTGCAAGATTTACAGAACCTGGTACTATAGTGTAACCAAGCGGAATATAATCTCGTACAGAAACTCCCGTTGCACTTACTGTTCCGCCTAAGGAGTTATTATTAAAAATCTGAATATTGAAAGTTACTGTGTCTCCGGCACTTCCTGTAACTGGAGTAACAGATTTGGTTAATTCAAGATCCGCAACAGATAAAATAGTCAAATTCATGGTATCTGATGAAACTGCACAATTTCCGTTACTTACTGTCCATTGTAATACATATATTCCCGCAACTGTACCCGTTACAGCAGTGCTAGGAGAGGAAGCATTTGTAAAGCCTATGATGCTTGGTCCAGAAACCTGAGTCCATGTTCCTGTGCCAATTGTAGGAACACTTGCATCCATATTTACAGGAGAAAACTGTGGAATTATTTGGTTTGGACCAGCATTGGCTGTTGATGGTAAATTGTAAATTGTAATGAGGACAGTATCGCTAGAAGTACATCCGGTTGTAGCAATTGTCCAGTTAAATTCATAAGTCCCTGCAATTAATCCTAACATCAGTGAGTTTGGGTTGTTGGGAGCTGATATTAGAGCTGTATTTGGTCCGGAAACTTGAGTCCATGTTCCTGTACCAATGACAGGCGAATTAGCAACCATACTTACTGAACTTTCGTCACATAATTCCTGATCAGGGCCTGCATTTGCTACAGTTGGTGGATCGTCATTAAAAGTGATGTCAACAGTATCTGAAGATGGCTGACACAATGATGGGTTTGTAAAAGGACCATTTGTAACCGTCCACGTTAAGGTGTATGTTCCTAAAACGGTAACATTGGAAAGGGTTGTCGTTGGGCTGTTAGGAGTATCTATTACCGCTGCGGCCCCTGCGGGTTGACTAGTGATTGACCAAGTTCCAATACCAACAGCTGGCGGTACAGCATCAGTTTGATATGTGGTCTGACAGGCTACAGCATCATCTGGCCCTGCATCAGCGGTACTTGGTGCAGCATTCATTTCTATTCTGACAATATCAGATAATGTTCTGCATGATGGACTTTCAAAAACCCATTCTAAAATATACAATCCTGGTACGGTTAATCCCGTGACAGTAGTGAGCGGAGCAGTAGGAGTTGTAATGACAGCGACACTTCCGGGTGGTTGAAAAGCAAAACGCCATTCAAAAACGGTAACATCGGGTGGTGGAACATTTCCTTGTAAAGTTGCTGTGCCTGCTACATCTGAAATACACAATGTCTGATCTGAACCTGCATCGGGCGGAACACTTGCACCGCTAAAAATTTCAACATTCACGGAATCAGACGATCCTGCACAAGTAGATCCGTCAGGAAAAGTGGTTGAAGTTGTGGTATAGGTAAAAACATAACTCGTTCCTGGAACTACGGTAGCATTCGCAATATAACTATTAGGTGGCGATTGTGTAATGGTGACCGCAGCAGGATTTCCAGATGTACTAGTAAGCGTCCAGGTTCCTGTTGAATTTTCATTTCCTTTAAGCTGAATACTGGTGACATCACAATAAGTTTGATCTGCTCCAGCATTTGCAGTTGGACTAACCACAACTATTATATCGTCAAAAGTACCTTGACAGAGGAAAATACTTTTAGCTGTAATAGTCCATCTAAAAGTATAAGTGCCAGCAACAAGCCCATTGATTACAGTATTTGGATTGGTAGGATCAACAATAGTTGGCTGATTAGGGGCTCCAGTCAAAACAGACCATTGACCTGTTTCGAAAAAGCTGTCATACGTACTGCCTGCCATTGCTACACTTGTATTGTTGCAAATATTTTGATCAGGACCTGCAACGGCTTGGTGGGGTGGAATGCCAATTGTTAAATTAATATCATCAAAAGCTTCGCCGCAGACTTCGGCATCAACTGTCCATCTAAAAATATAATAGCCACTATAGGTAAATGTAAAAACAGCATTCGGATCGTGTATGTCACTTATAGTATAGCCCCCCACGCCTGAAATCCTTGTCCAGGTTCCTACAGCACCGCTACTAATTGTTGCGGCCATTGTGATAGTGCTACCGCATATTTCCTGATCTGGTCCTGCGTTTGCAGCAGGAGGGGTGTTTGCAATGGTAACAGTTACATCGCTTTTATTGGGGGCACATAATCTGGTAGCAGTTTCAATTGACCAAGTAAATACATAAGTTCCGTTTCCTGGAACAGTTACTAAAGTGTTAGGATCACTTGAATCTGCAAAAATAACCCCAGTAGATGGTGTTACAGACCAAAGACCAATTTCAAAAATTCCTGGAGTATTACCGCTAAGATTAAAAGATGTTGTTCCTGCTGGATAACAAGCATCTGGTCCAGCATCGGAATTTGATGAAGCTGTAGAATTATTGGTGATTATAGTTACAGTGTCTGATATAGCTGAGCTGCAAGAAGGACCGGGGTGAAGATAAGAAACCGTCCACTGCAATTCATATTGGGAGACATTGGATGTAAAACCTGTAGCGACAGCATTTGGATCATTCACGTTGGAAAATGAAATGGTATTGGGGCCAGAAATCTGACTCCACGTGCCAATTTCACCGCCTTGTACAGGCTCACCAGCAAGCTGAACTTGAGCATTGGCACAAACAACCTGATTAGGACCAGCATCTGTAGTGCCAAGTGTACTGTCAGAAACGTAAATTGTTACAGTAGAAACAGAAAAACCGCAGGTAGCTCCACCACCTTTTGTTATATACTGAAAAACATAGGTTCCGGGAATAAGGCCTGTAACTTGAGTATCTATGGCAAAATTATCAGCAATTATTGCTTCATTCGGGCCACTGAGCTGACTCCAAAAATGCATACCTTCATCAGTTATAACGCCAGAAAGTATAGTACTTGTATCTCCGCAAGGTAAACTAACATCAGAACCAGCATTTGAAGGCACGGGATCTCCAGAAACTAGAATATTTAAAGTATCAAAACCGTAATCACAGCCAACTGGCAATGTTCCATTTTGGCTTCTAATAAATTCAACTGTGTAACCTCCCGACGTAGTAAGTGTCAATGTAAGTGAGTTTCCTACATCTTGAAGTGGAGTAGGAAAAGGGCCTAACGGAGAATTATCCGGTCCTGTCACAATTCGATACTGATTTACTCCTGTTCCAGTAACAGTAAGTGGGATTGTAAATACAGTCGCATTACAACTTCCAACAATATCATTGCCATTATTGGCTACAATGGTTCTTGTAGCGCCATTAAATTGAACGTTATAGTCTTTAGTAAAAACGCAGCCAGTATTGTTGTTAGTAAGTGTATATCTGAATTTATAAGGATCTCCAGAATCCGAGATATTAGTAACTAGAGTAGTTGGATTAGTGGGTGAAACAATTACTGCTCCTGGATCTCCTGAAATTTGTGTCCATTGGACAGTTTCTCCTGCATACAAAGGAGTTTGCGCTACTAAAGTTACTTGAGTAATGGTGTTATCACAAAAGAAGATGTTTTCATCACCACCAGGAAGTGTTGTTACGTCTTGTGTTGCTGCAGGGACATTAATAATAACCAAATCATTGCCAGAAGCGCATGGCCCTGTAACAGTCCATCTAAAAGTATAAGTGCCTTCTACAAGATTAGAAACCTGTGTATTACTTGAACTGGGGCTTCCAATAGTTGGTGTATTTGGACCACTTACAAATGTCCATTGTCCATTTTGTCCGTTCAGACCGCATCCTCCATAAGTGCCACTAAGATTAGTACTTTGTGTAGTGGTATAGCAATTGCTTAAAGTTTGGTCAGGACCTGCCGAAACAGGAGTTACACCTCCATAATTGGTTACAGTAATTTGAGAGGTAGTTCTGCATCTTTGTCCAGGAGCGTATTCAGGCCCTTCAATAACCCACTGAAGAGTTGTCACACCACAGCTTGTAGCAGGTAAAGTTATAGTTGAGGTTGGAAGATTAGGAAAATTAATTACAACCCCTGCATTGTTAGCGCCCACTATTTCCCAACTACCTGTTTCTCCCGTATTTTGAGGAGTATTTGCTGTAATAGATAAATTCCCTGTACTATTTGGACAGCTGGCAATATTGCCACCTGCATTTGCAATTGTAATAGGCTGTACATTAACAACTTTATCCTGATATGTTAAAATTCCATCCGCACAAGTTGCGCTATATCTAAATATATAGGTATTTCCTCCTGTGTAGCCTGTTACAATTGTACTAGCACTATTTGGTGTGTCAATTACAACCGCAGGTCCAGATATTTGCGTCCAAGAAACGGTGCCAATAATTGGAGAAGGATTATTTCCCGTTAAAACTAAAGCATCGGTTTCGCAAATTGTTACATTAAGTACTCCAGCATTTACAGTACAATTTTGAGCACTTATTTTAGTAATGTGTAAAATAAATAAAATAAATACTAAAAAAAGGTTTTTGGAAAAATTACGAAAAGTCGGGGAAACGTAAAATTGTGCCATAAGCAATCAAAGTATTTAAAGGTGGATACAAAGAAGTTAGAGCCCACCTTAAATTAATAAATTGTGTTGAGCATTAATTTGCAACTAGGTTGTGAAGTGTTTTTTTTGGGAATAATCAAATTTAGCAAAAGATCGCCTTTAGATATTTTTTTGTATGTTTCATATTATAAAATGAAACAAGAAAGAGTGTGTTGCAACAATTAAAAAGTAGTATTAGTTACACGAAAAAGCTTCAAATTGTAATAATTTGAAGCTTAATTATGTTTTTTTTAATTAAAAGGCTTCACCAATTCTAAAGTAAATTCCCCAGTCTCCTTTACCAACTGCACCGTCTAAGCCTACATTAAATTTTGATTTTTTGAAAGGATTGTATCGATAGCCAACTCCACCGCCAGGATATAATTTCCAATCAAAGCTTGGAGTATCTGAGCCATAAATAGTAGCAATACCAAAAAAGCCAACTAATCCCATTTTTTTGGCAAAGTTATAACGGTATTCGCCCTGAATATCCATTAATCCCGAACCGCGATATTTTCCTTCGGAATAACCTCGAATATCAGTTCCTCCAATTGTACTTTGCTGTTCAAACGCTACATTTCCTAAACCAAACTTGCTGTAAAAACGAGCCGCAATAACATCTATATTATTTCTGATTGGAATATATTTATTGGATTGAAAGGATATTCTATTAGAAGCCAATTCATTATCTAAAAACTTTGGATAAGTAGACCAGTCCAGTTTAATTTTATATCCAGTTGTAGGATAATAGACAGCATCTCTTGTATCGTATAATAAGTTTACAACCAAAGCATTACTGTGTGATACAGAAGAAGGAGAAACATTGTCTTCATATATTGTATTATAATGTGCATAGGTATAGGACAAACCTCCATAAAATTTCCCGACAATTTTTCTTTGTCCGCCTAAACTTAAAATAGTTGTTTTCGTTCCATAATCATAAAAATCAGGTTGATCAATATCATCAACAAAAAATTGAGAATTCTGATTTCCAGTAAAAAAGAAAAATTTTAATCGCCATTTGTCTTCATTCAAATACCATCTATTAAAGAAAGCCAAAACATAAGATTTATTAGTAGTATAAATGGCCGACATTCCAGATAATGATTTAGGAGAAATAGTGTCATTGTGATTGACTTTATACATCATCATCGGAATTGCTCCAAACATAAAATCAAGATTTCTATTGTAACTCAAATAAGGCATTACCCTTAATTCAATTTTCTTTTCTTTAGGTTTTTCTGAGACAGAATCTTTAATTTTTTGACCAAAAGAAGAATAGATAAAACCTGAAAAAAAGAATAGAAGTAGAAAATGCCTCATAGTATAAATTTATTTTAGTGAAACTTATAGGGAGTGTCAGTTCTTGAGGAATGCTTTTCGGGTATTTGTAAATTTAAATAAAAAATATAACTAATTGAAATTAAAATGATTAATGTGTTTTTGTTTTGTTGAATATCGAAAGAAGATTTTCTAAAGCATCTTTTGAATGCAATTGTTCTCCATTTCTTAAAGTGTCTTTTGCGGCTTTAGCAGCTCGTTCCAGCATTCGTTTTTCAAAATAAGAAATCGCGGTTTTCAAATCTAAAAATTGATTATTGGTTAAACATTCTGAAAGTTCAAGGGCGTCTAGCATAGCAAGATTAGCGCCTTTTCCAGCAAACGGAGGCATTCTATGCGCTGCATCTCCAATTAGAGTTAGATTTTCCTGAGTTTTCCAAGATTGATCTAAAGGAAAATAATATTGCGGACGAGGAATAAAATACAATTCATTACTCAAAAAAAGTTCGTGCCATTCAGAACTCCAATCTTGATAAACTTCTTTAAACCATTCAAAAATTTTCAGATTATCTTTAAAATCCAAATCACTTTCTGCAAGCCAATTTTCGGGTATTTTACTGCTAAGCAAAAACATCAGCGAGCCGTCTCCTTTTGTACCGTACATGATGTTTTTTCCATTTCCTAAGGCAAGAACTTTTCCGCCTTTCGAAAATTCAAAAAGATTGGGAGCATTTTCTTTGGCGTTATAAATCGTTCCCTCAATCATAGTAATTCCAGAATAAATAGGTTTCTCTGTACTTAAATAAGAACGGACTTTTGAATTGGCACCGTCAGCAGCAATTACCAAATCAGCATAAATAGTTTTTCCGTTTTTAAAATACAAACGCCAGCCTTGATTTTCTTTTTCCATCGTAAGAAACTGACTGTCCCAAACAATAGTTTCAGGCAAAAGCGATTCTAATAAAATAGCTCTAAGCTCTGAACGATCTATTTCTGGTCGAGGTTTTGAAATGTTCCCTAGAGAATCTGCATCATTATTGGAAATTTCATCAAAAGCAGTTTTCCGAATGTTATGCTCATCAAATTTCAATTCAAAATTTTGATTGACAATTCGAGCTTTACTCGCATTTAGTCGAATATTTTCATAAAACTCATTCCGTAAATTTGCTTGTTTCATGGCTTTTAAACCAGAATCTTCATGTAAATCTAAAGGAGAACCTTGAACGCGGACTTCAGAATTTAAATCTCTTTCATAAACGTTTACATTTGCATTTTGAAGTTGTAAAAGGCGCGCTAAAATTAAACCGCCCATTCCGCCACCGATAATGGCAACTTGTTTATTTTGTAGTAACATAGTTTTGTGTTTAAAATCTATGCTGTAAAATTATTTAGAAGAAAGAGCAGATAATAGTATAAATCGGTCGTTTTTGTTTTGGAATAGCTCTTTTGGAAGCGAACCCGAAATTTTCTTGATTTCTTTAATGAAATGTGTCTGATCTGAAAAATTCTCTTCAGGAAAAAGTTTGCCTTTTGCAATATGTTCCAACGAAGCCCTAAAACGGAGAATCGAACAATAGGCTTTCAGCGAAAGACCAAAATACTGATTAAAGTAGCGATTAATTTGACGGCTACTCCAATGAGACTGTTCAGATAATTCTTTGACCGACATCGCGCCGTTGCTTTCATAGATGAGGTTAAAGAGTTTTTGTTTTCGCACATCGATTTCCTTTATTAATAAAGAATCAATTTTTGCAGAAGCTTTTTCGCAGAACAATTCAAAATTTTTTAAATCATTTTCGTTGAAATCCCAAAAGTCACTTTCAAGTATTTTTGCTGAATTTATAAGGTCTGCAATGCTTTCGCTAAAAACATATTCCGTAGCAGGAAGTTTAAAGCTTATTACAAAGGTTAGGCTATTTGCTGGAATTTCACCTTTTTCATATTGATGCGTTCCTAAGCCTAAAAGCCTAATTTGAAAACAATTTTCTGTTGTTTTTATTAATGATAAGTCAATTCGTCCATCGGGAAGTCCAATTGTTTCTATTGTTTGGCTCGATTTATTCTCCATGCACCAAAAACTATCCACAAAATCCGATAGGTTTTTGCTGGGTTTTATTGATTTGTATTTTAAATCGTCGTACATGCATCAAAATTTTAAGCGAAATTATGCAAATTACTATTCATTTATATAAAGTCAAATCATGTCCAGAACGCTTGTATTAAGGTTTTTTATTTGCCAAAAAGAGTCATTAAAAACTTAACATTGGATAAGTGTTTGATTTTAAGAAGTTTGTGATGAGTTTTTCCGATCAATGAAAAACTTAACATTGGTGAATACCTTTTTCAATTTATCTTTGTTTATTATTTTTTGATGTTAATTTAATGATTTAATAACATTAAAAATTAGTTTAAACCAAAATAAATTTAATCAATTTCTTAAAATTAACAGAATAATGGCAAAAGAAGTGCTTACTAATGAAATCGATCAGGAAGTAGAAGTTGCTCCAGTTATCTCAAATGATGAAAACGAGCAGAAAGATGCTTCAGTTTTAGAAACAGAATCGGCAACCGAAACTACAGAAGTAAAACCAAAACCTAAAAGGGCTCCAAAAAAAGTGACAGAAAAAGAAGTTGCCATTGCAGAGCAAGTTACAGAAGAGTCAAAGCAAGAAGAGGAAGAGATTGCATCTGAATCTGATGAAGAAACATCTAACGAAAACCATGAAAAATCGAAATCTAAAAAAAATAAAAAGATGAAAGAGAAAGAAAAAAAGAAAAAAGTAGCTAAGAAAAAAGAAAAGGCGAAAGACAAAAAGAAGGAAAAAGCTAAAAAAGCAAAACTAAAAGCTCAAGCGAAAAAGAAAGCAAAAGCAAAAAAAGCAAAGGATAAAGCTAAAGCGAAAAAAATCGCGAAAAACAAAGCGAGAAGATCTAAAGCAAAGAAAAACAAGAAGAAATAATAATTGATTGTTAATTGTTAATGGTTAATTGTAAATTTTTCCAAAGCAATCATATCAATAGAATTATTAAGCCACAGATTACAAGATTAACCCAGATTTTTAAAATCATTTTAATCTTGTAATCTGTGGTTTTTTTTATTCATATAGACTTTTCAATTTCAATAACTAACCATTAATTATTAACCATCAACAATTAACAATTAACCATTAACAATTAATCATTCTCATCTTTTGTTTTCTTTTGCAGAGCAAGTTTATCAATCTTCTGGAGAAATTCAGGATCAAATTCAGAATAAGCCCTTAATCTGTATTTTTCATCTCTAATTTTCATGACCAAACGTATTTTCTGAACCATTAGCCAAATCGGTTCGTAACGTTTATGGCCTAAAAGATATTGAATTTTAAGAATTGATATTTTTCGATGAGAAAGCGTCATTAATTCGATGCAAATCATCCAATATCGTACAGGAAGATTAGAATTTTCCATAACGGTTCCAGATCGAAGACTTATTCGGTTGCCACATTTTCGACATTGAAATTTTAAATCATTCTGTCGGAAAGAGTGTGCATTATGTCCACATTTCCTACATAAAAGACCATTTTCTAAGCGCTTGTTTTTCAGTTCTTCGATGCAAGTTGCTTCGTCAGGATATTTTTCAAAATACGCACGTAATTCCATTTATATAATTCCTCATTTACTTTTGGAAATATAGAATAATTTATAGAATTGAAAAGCAATTTGTATAAAAAATAAAAAGGAATACTCTTAACAGAATATTCCTTTTTATAAGGGGCAAAATTTAGTTATAATTTAGCTACAATTTCTTTTTTGTATTTATTTAGGATAGATTTTGTCATACCTAAATTAGCTTTTGTAGAATCTACAGCTAAGTAAATAAAGTAATCTTGATTATCAGAAACGTCGACAATATGAATTTGAGAACTTAGCGTAATCATAATATTATCGATAACCTGACCATGTAAATTCAAAGCTTTAATAGCGTTCATTTTTGCTTTAACTACTTCAAGGTTGTAAGCTGATGCCAATTCTGGATCAAAATCTGCAACAGCAGAGTGTGAATAGTATGACATACCGCTTGCGATTTCAGCTACAGAAACTGCAATGAAACCTGGGACGTTCTTTTTTAGGTCTTCCCCAAATTGCGTTAAAAAATCAGACATAATGTTAGAATTTTAATTTGTTGTAATAAGAATGAATTGTTTTGGATGAAGCAAAATTAGCTATACGATATTATTTAATTATCCGCTTTAAGTACCTTTTTTTGTATAAACATTAAAAATAACATTCTTTTAATCAAATTGTGATTTCTCCTGTTTTGCATTACAATTGATTTTGTTTTGAAAATGAAATATTTAAACCGAAAATGCTTCTAAAAAAGCCAGCGAGGCTTTTCCAGAAGCATTCTTTTTTAAGCAAAAAATAATTTTTTACTTGATTTCTGTTATAAATTCGTCTTGTGGAGTTCTCACTTTTTTCAAATTTACCAGCCAGTCGTTTGCATCATCTCTATATCCTATAGGTAAAACCAAAACGCTTTTTAGTCCAAGTTCGCTTAAACCTAAAAGTTTGTCAACTTCAGCAGGAATAAAACCTTCCATTGGAGTTGCGTCTACTTGCTGTTCAGCAGCGGCAGCTATTGCTACCCCAAAAGAAATGTAAGCTTGTTTTGCAGCGTGATTCGCGTGCCATTCTTGCCCAAGAGGCTCATACATTCCCCAAAGTCTTTGTTTGTATTCATCCATTGCATTAGCAGGAATTCCTCTTTCAGCAATTGTTCTGTCAAAAACAGCAGAAATTTTTTCTAAACTATAACCGTCCCAAGCAGCCCAAACCAAAACGTGAGAAGCATCTGTAACTTGACTTTGATCAAAACTTACAGCTCTAATTTTGTCTTTTAATTCTTTGTTTGTAATAACAAAAATCTTGTAAGGCTGTAATCCAGAAGAAGATGGAGCAAGTTTTGCAGCTTCAAGAATATAATCTACTTTTTCTTGCGGAACAGCTTGTCCGTTCATTTTTTTTGTAGCATAACGCCACTTTAGTGCATCTATTAAGGCCATTTTTCTTTAATAATTAAATTGTATTCAAATGTAAACACTTTAAGTGTATTTTTGTCATCCAATTACCAAAAGTAACTGTAACATCGAGGTAACATACAATAGAACATGCTGAAAGAACTAAAACACGATCCTAAAAAATGCACACAACATATTATGGCAGTGCATGACGCAATGTATATTTTAAACGGAAGATGGAAAATCTCTATCATTGCATCACTTTGCTTTAATACTTTAAGATTTACCGATTTATTGCGAGAAGTTGAAGGAATTTCTGGAAAAATGTTGAGCAGGGAATTGAAAAACCTTGAAGAAAATCAATTAGTTACTAGAACTGTTTTGAATACTCAGCCCATAACTGTAGAATATCAGCTGACAGAATATGGACATACATTAAAAGAAGTAATCGATTCGTTAGCAAAATGGGGTCATAATCACAGAAAAAAGATTACTGGAAAAGAATAAATCAGCTTTTGAATTCTGAAATTCTTTGAAAAAATCCTTGTGAAGCTAGTTTCTGCTCCGTTTCTTCAATCGCTTTCAAAAGATTGTTTTGGGTGTCAGTGATTTCGTGTAAAGCATTTTTCATAACGGTCCAAACGGGCTGCATTTTTACAACAAGTTCTTTTCCTTTTGCTGTAAGGACAATCAATCTTTTGCGTTCGTCCAGTTTATCTTTTTTAGAACTGATGATTTTTAGCTTTTCCAATTCCTTTAATAAACTTATAGTCGAAGGGTGGCTATAGCCAATTTCGGCAGCGATTTCAACAACGCTCAGCATTTCTTTTATATGAAGCGTGTAAATTATAGGAAACCATTTTGGTTCAAAATCAATATCGTACGACTTATAAATTAAAGCCCCGTCTTTGCGAAGCTGTTCGCTAAGACGTTGCAATCGAGTAGATATGGCTAAGATGCCAATTTCATCAATTATATTCATTTCTATTGGTTTAGATTTAAATGACAAAAAACATTATCGGGTTTCATTAACGGAAAATCAGTTGGAAGTGTTTCTTTTGGGATTGTTACAAAATTATTTTTTTTATAAAAACGTAAAGCAGCCTGCAAGAGCGTAACAGTTCCCAAATATAAGTCTTTAATTCCCTTTTCTTTGCTGTATGCAATTAATTGTTCTAATAATTGCTGGGCAATTTGAAACTCTTTTCCTCTGTATTCCTTCTTAACGAACATTTTTCTGATCGCTCCAGCTTCAGCATTAAATTTAACTAAAGCGATTGTTCCAACTAATTTCTCGTCTATAAAAGCGCCAAGAAATATTCCGCCTGGTTTATAGTAAAAGTTTTCAATGTCTAGTAAATCTGGCTGATCTTCTAAAGTAACAGGAACATTAAATTCTTTTTGCTGAATGTTTAAAATCAAATCAACGATTTCATTTTCGTATTTATTTTGTATTGGTTGAATGTGCATTTGTAATGTAAATTAAAGATGTGTACAAAACTACGTAGTTAGCTACATATATACAATAAAAAAACTGCTGAAGTCAGCAGTTTTAAGTGTTTTTTATGATTTCAAACGATTTCTGTTAAAAGAATTATTCTTTAACTAATACAATAACGGCTTTGTAACCAGTACCAACATTCCATTCGCTTGACGAAATAACTTGGCCTTTATCGTCATAAACTTTAAATTCGGCTGTGTTTGGAGAAGCAAAACCTTCGTTAAGTGCTTCAATATCAATTTTGTTGATTCCTTTTACTAAGTCTATTTTCACGCTTTTAAAATCACCATTTAAGAAAACTTCAGGTTCAATTACTTTATCATTCAAATATACTTTTACTTTATCGCCGTCTACAAAAGCTGCATCACGGTACATAATTGTAGAAGTAGCTGAAGTGGTGTTGATATTTCCTAAAAATTGATTTCTTCTATAAAAAATCCCTTCAACATTTGCGTCTTCTTTGTAAAGATTTCTGTCTTTAAATAGTTCGTCTGGATTAACCTGTAATGGCGCGGGTTTTTCTACAGGCGCCGGGGGATTTTCTTTTGGTGAGACTTCTTTCGGCGGAATAACTTCTTTTACGGCAGGATCTTTTGCCGGAATCTTCTTGAATTTATTATCGATTTCTTGGGCAAAGCTGTGCAGAGAAAAGGAAGTAAAGGCAATTATTAAAAATATTCTTTTCATGTTTTTATAAATATTAATCTTGAGGGGTATTATTTTGAAAAGATTAGATGCATCATAATCTTTTATATATAAACATTTTATGAAACTAATTATTGTCTTGCAGTGGTTATTTGTAGAAAAATTAACTTCTTAATAAATAGAAGAACTGCTTCTTTTTGTTAACTTAAAACTCCTAAAATGAAGACTTTTTAAAGAGTTTTCATTGAAAAAAAAGAAAAAATTGGATGAAAAACTAAATGAAAATATCTAGATTGATTTAATTGTAAAATACTGAAGATTAATATATTATATTTGTTTTCAATTAAAAATTATCGGCTATGATTAAATTTAGTTTTACCTTTTTTTTCTTAGCATTTGGTCTTTTTGCACAAGAAAATAAAATTGATTTCGGAATTAGAAAACAAATTGAAGCTTATAATACTGCTTTTGCAACCGCTTTTCTTAAAGGAAATCAAAACGCATTAATAAAAGCATATACAGATCAATCTATTTTTATGCCCGAACACAGCAGACAAAGAACGGGGAAAAAGTCAATTTCTGCATTCTATGAACAATGGCTTTCTCAGGCAAAAATTATTTCATACGAAAGAACAATTTTGGAAATACAGGATTTTGGAAGTTACGTTCTTGAAATTGGAAATTTTACTGAAAATCTGATTTTAAAAAGGCAAGATCCACATTCTTATTCTGGAAAATATGCTGTTTTATGGCAGAAAAAGAAACAGTTTCTTACTATTGCTGCAGAAATTTGGGGTTCAGCAAGTTATTTTGATGATAAAAATATTCCTGAAATAGACGATTCGGATGTTTCGCAAACACAAGAATACATTTCGTCAGATCAATTAACTTTAGAAGTTAAGGACAGAAATAATACCATTAAAAGTTTAGTTCAGAATAGGCAAGGAGTAGAACACGCCAAAATGTTTATGCCAGACGCGATGTATTTAACGTATTACACGCCAATTCTTTCTGGCGAAAAAGAGATTACAGCTTATTTTACAGAACACGAAAAACCTGGGACATTGAGTATTGAGCAAATCTCAATCAAGACTTCTGGAATTATAAATGCAGGAAAAGCAATTGTAGAATTTGGTTTTTACAATGTTGATTGGCGCGACGGGGATAATAATGGAAATGTAAAAGGCAAAAGTATAAATGTTTGGAAAAGAAATAATAACGGGGAATTAATGCTTTTTCGCCAAATGGTAAATCATGATTAAAATAGAATAAAACATTATATTTACTTTCTAAACCCTTTATTTATGAAAGCATTGGTAATTGGAGCTACAGGCGCAACAGGAAAAAAACTTGTTGATCTACTTTTGGAAAGTAATGATTATGAATCGGTTTCTATTTTTGTGAGACGTGCTACGGGAAAATCTCATTCAAAGTTGAGAGAACATATCGTTGATTTTTCAAATGTAAATTCATTTCAAGATTTAATTATCGGAGATGTTCTGTTTTCATGCCTTGGAACAACTTTAAAAGATGCAGGTTCAAAAGAAAAGCAATGGAAAATTGACTTTGATATTCCGGCCGAATTTGCTTCTGCTGCAAAGCAAAATAATGTTAATTCTTTGGTTTTGGTTTCTTCTTATGGAGCTTCTTCAAAAAGCAGTGTATTCTATTCGATGATGAAGGGAAAATTGGAAGAATATATAGAAGAACTTCATTTTTTGCAATATCTTATTTTTAGACCTGGACCGCTGATTCGTGAAAATTCAGATCGTTTGGGCGAAAAGATTTCGGTAAATATTATTAAAGTATTCAATGCAATTGGACTTTTTAAGAATCTAAAACCAATTACAACGGCATTTTTAGCCGAAAAATTAGCGAAATCTCCTAAAGTGCTTTCGTCAGGGAAAACAACTCTTGAGCTTAAACAAATTCTTGAATTATGAATTATGAGTTATGAGTTATGAAGTTATGAGTTATGAGTTATGAGTTATGAGTTATGAGTTATGAGTTATGAGTTATGAGTTATGAGTTATGAGTTATGAGTTATGAGTTATGAGTTATGAGTTATGAGTTACGAGATTACAGATGGATTTGCAACTTATAATTCATAACTCATAATTCATAATTAAAAAAATCTATTTTTTATCTTCAGAGATAATTAGGGTTGACGGAATATTAGTTAACCACGGGCTTTTGGTTTCTACTAAATGTTTCCATCCGTCAATTGAGATTAGCATAAGATCTTGCTGATTTAAATAATCTTTTTCGATCGAATGCTCTTTTCTTAGCGAAAGCTGATTTGAAGCAGCTTGTTCCATTAATCTAATTTTTTCTTTTGTGTCTAAATCTGACATGATTTTTCCTTCTACATCCAAGATTTCAATTCTGGCATCAGTATTCTGAATAAATTTTTGGACATAATTTTGAATCAAATCCCAATCTTTGGCATTGAATAACGGAATAAAAATATGTGCGATTTCAGTTAAATCTTTATCAATTAAAATTCCCACTGGAATATGAGATTTAGCAATAATCTGTCTCGTTCCGTCATCAAAAGGAGCCGATTCTAAGATGTTTTCTTTTCCGGTAACGGTATTTAATATTTTTTCAGGATTAATCATACGGGTCGTAAAACCAAGAACTCTTCCTAATAAACTTCCTTCATAAATAGATTGCCCAATTCCAACTAATAGTAAATCGTGTTTGCTTTTGTTTGCAACATTTACAATTTCGTTATCAATATCAGAAGACGCTTTAAACATCGTTGTGATATTTCTGTTTAGTGTTACAGATTCTTCAACAACACCTTTAAATTTTTCTGTTTCGTAAACGTCTGTATTGTAATGGTGTAGTTCTTCAGTTGGAAGAAAATGCATTGCAGTAATTTCAGAACTTTCAGCCCTTTTATTCGTAAGTCCGTCAGCTACTTTAAGCAAAGCTCTTCCTGATTCTGGTCTGTCAAATGATAATAAAATGCGGTATTTATTTTTCAGAGTAACATCTTCTTCAGATTCTATTTTACTCGATTTGAAAATCCAATTGATAAAATCTAAAGTTGGACCTGTCATAAATGTAGTTGCAAGTGCCATAATTACGAACATAGAGAATAATTCTGGACTTAAAACTCCAAGATCGTAACCAATATTTAAGGCAACTAATTCGGTTAAACCTCTAGTATTCATTAGAGCTCCGATAGATAAACTGTCTTTCCAGTTTTGACCTACGAATTTTGCTGCAAGCGCACTGCTGACAAACTTACCTATCACGGCTACTGAGAAGATCAATCCAGCGATTTTCCATAAATAAGGTTCATTCAATAAACCAATTTGTGTTCTTAATCCGGTAAATACGAAGAATAATGGCAATAAAAGTACAAGTGCAACATCTTCGACTTTTTCAATAAAAAGATTTCTAAATCTAATGTTTTCAGGCATAATTGCACCAGCAATAAAAGCTCCGAATAAAGCATGGATTCCGATAACTTCTGTCAAATAAGAAGAAACTACAAGAGTTAAAAAGAATATTGCAACAATTGGTTTACTTAATTTGTCGCTTGTAGCATACAAATCTCCAATTCGTTTAAGGAACGGACGAACTACTTTGATCATTAAAAATACGTAACCTAAAGCTAAAAAAACAGTGTACAAAGCACTTCCAAAAGAACCTGCTTTTACAATTGCAATAACAACTGCTAGAATACACCAAGCCGTAATATCATCGGCTGCTGCACAAGTAATTACAATTGTTCCTAATTTAGTTTTATGAATACCGCGTTCCTGCACAATTCTGGCAAGCACCGGAAATGCAGTGATACTCATCGCAATTCCGGCAAACAAACCAAAAGATGTAAATTGTACATCTGTAGGGGCAAACTCATCATATATAAAGTACGCCAATCCCATTCCTAGAACAAACGGAATGATAATACTTGCGTGGCTAATAACGACAGCATCGTGAGCTTTGTTTCTTAGAATTTTCATATCGATTTCCATTCCCACGATATACATGAAAAGAATCAAACCAATCTGACTTAAGAATTGAAGATTTCCAAGTGATTCAGTAGGGAATAACGCTGCAGAAAATTCAGGGAAATACATTCCAATTAATGAAGGTCCCATTACAATCCCGGCGATCATTTCTCCAATTACAGCGGGTTGTTTCATTTTGATGCAAATCCATCCAAAAATGCGGGCAACAAAAATGATTGTAACGATCTGTGCCAATAATAGGGCTAATGGATGGTGTAAGTTCTTGATAAGAGAATCAAGAAATTCGCCCCATTGACTTTTATCTGAAGTAGGGATTTTAAGATTTCGGCCTGTTTCCAGTTTTACACCTAATAGAATAATCCAATACATTAGAAGGGAGAAACCTCCAATAATTCCAACGTAAAAAATACTGTTTCTTAAATTTTTCATTTACTTTAAATTTTACTCTTTCCAGCATATTGTTTCTTAGAAAAAAGATAGAAAAATGGCTTTTTTGAAGAGATTAGTTTATAAAATCTGAGCAATTTTATGACAAAATTAGCGTTCATGAAATAGGAGGCATTCAATTTTGTAATGACCTAGAAAAAATTTGTAATGAAATAAAAAAAGGAGGATTTGACGGATAAAATTTGAAGCATATAAAGCCTCTTTTTTAATAATGTCGATTTAATGCAAGGGTTTTAGATTAAATACCCTTATCTTTATACACTTTACCACGCTAATAAAATGAATAAAGATTACCCCATTCCAGATAACGAACTACAACGTTTAGCCGCTTTAAAACGTTACAATATACTAGACACACTTCCAGATGATGCTTTTGACGATGCTACAAGGCTTGTTTCTTACATTTGCGGTGTGCCAATTGCCCATATTTCTTTTATTGATGAAAACAGACAATGGTTTAAATCTGAGATAGGAGTAGGGGTGTCAGAAGTTCCCCGAGAAATTTCCTTTTGCAATTACACTATTTTAGATACAAAAATTGTAGAAATCAATGATACGCATGTAAATGAGATATTCAAAGATGATCCTAATGTTACGGGCGGGTTTAATGTTCGATTCTATGCAGGGGTGCCACTTACAACTCCAGACGGGTATAATATTGGAACTTTGTGTGCGGTTGATCATGTTGTAAAAGAACTGAATGATAATCAAAGAAATGCGCTCTCAATTGTTGCCAAACACGTTATGGCGCAGTTAGAATTGGGAACGAAGAATATTCAGTTATATCAACAGAGAAAAATTGCTGAACGCGCTGTATTGGCAAGAGATACTTTTTTGGCTAATATGAGCCACGAAATTAGAACGCCTTTAAATTCAATCATTGGTTTTACTGATCTTCTTGCGCAAACTGAATTGGATGACGTTCAGCGTGATTATATTGAAAGTGTTCAGATTGCTGGAGAAAATTTACTTCTGATTGTCAATGATATATTGGACATTTCTAAAATTGAATCAGGAAATTTAGTAATCGAATCTGAACCGTTTAATTTAAAAAAGACGCTTAAACATGTCTATAATTTATTAAAGGTAAAAGTGCAGAAAGATGTCGAATTTAATCTTTTTCTTGATGCAGAAATGCCTGATATGGTTATTGGCGATCAAGGAAGGCTTAATCAGATATTGGTAAATCTTATAGGAAACTCGCTTAAATTTACAAGTGAAGGCGAAGTGACAGTCTCTGTTAAAAAGATTGATGAAACAGAAGACGATTATTCGCTTAAGTTTTCTGTGAAAGATACTGGAATTGGAATTCCAAAAGATAAACTTAAAACTGTTTTTGAACGATTTACGCAAGTTCAAGAAAGCACAACAAGAACTTACGGAGGTACTGGACTTGGGCTAAATATTGTAAAACAGTTAGTTGAACTGCAAAAAGGCGAAGTAGATGTAAAAAGTACGCCAAATCGAGGTTCAGAATTCTTGGTTATGTTGACTTATAAAAAAGTAGATGTTATTGAAATCAAAGAAAAATCTGTTTCTAAAAATAATCTAGGAAATCTTAAAATTCTTCTTTGCGAAGACAATGTTTTAAACCAAAAGCTCGCAAAAAGCGTAATTAATAATTTTGGATTTGAATTAGACATTGCACACAACGGCGAAGAAGGTATTGAACTTCTGTCTCAAAATGAATATGATTTGGTATTAATGGATTTGCAAATGCCTGTAAAAGATGGGTACCAAACCACAGAATACATTCGTAATGAAATGAATTCTAATATTCCAATTATTGCCATGACTGCGCATTCTTTAGTAGGAGAACAGGAAAAATGTTATAAAGTAGGAATGAATGCTTATGTGCCAAAACCTTTTAAACAGCCTGTTCTTTTAAAAGCAATAAAAACAGTAATGAATCAAGATAGTGAAACGAACCATAGAAGAATTATAGATATGACTTTCCTAGATGAAATGGCTTGTGGCGATCCTGAATTTAAAAAAGAGATGATAAATCTTTTTGTAGAAAAAATTCCAAGTCAGGCTAAGGATATGGAGGAAGCTTTTCATAATTCAGATCATGACAGCGTAAAGAAATTGGCGCATAATATGAAGTCTAGTATGGATATTTTTATGCTTCAGGATTTGAGTGAGTGCCTTTCGATTATTGAAGAAGAAGCTTCAACTGGCGAATTTACAGCTGAAACTTTAGATAAAGTAAATATTTTTAGCTGTGGAATTGATGAAGTCACAAAAATTTTAAAAGAGCTATGAAATAAAGGAAATATGCAATAGCTTTACAGTATATGACGTTATAAATTAAGTTGTCCCCAAGATAAAAAATAAAAAAATGAGAATTATTTTAGCCGAAGATAATGATATCCTACGCAAATCATTATCTTTTTTCTTAGAGTCTAAAGGATTTAGTGTTGACCAATTTTCTGATGGTAAAGAAGCACTTGAAGCGATCCAAAAAGAAAATTATGATTTAATATTGACAGACATTAACATGCCTGGCGTAAGCGGTATGGAGATTACGCAATATGTTAGACAAAGCCTCAAATCAGATGTTCCTGTAATTATATTGACTTCTTCAGGCGTCGAGCAAACAGAACTGGATTCTTTTGATATTGGTGCAAATGAATTTATTGCCAAGCCAGTCAGTCCGGCTGTGCTTTTAGTGAGAATCAATAAATTACTAAACAAACGTGCCTAATGAAATTTCTATATTATTCTATCTGCCTTTTGTTTATTTCTTCCATTGCAATTGGACAAGAAATAAATGTTGATGAGACTTTAGCCAATGTGAAACTTGAAGTTGAAAAACAGAACTACGACAAAGCATTAACGTTAATAGATCCCTTACGCGCCAAATTTCCAAACGACGAAGACATACAAACTTATACAGGACGAATTTACAGCTGGAAAAAAGACTACAAAACAGCAATAAAAGTGTTGTCTCCTTTGGCAGACAGAAACAATCCGAATTCAGAAGCTTTACAAGCACTAATAAACGTTTACTTTTGGACAGAAGATTATGAAAAATGTATTTCATATTGCGATAAATATTTAGCTATTGATCCAAAATCGGTTGATGTATTAAAAACCAAAGCAACTTGTCTGGAGAAGTTAAACCGTGATGAAGAAGCATTAGATTTAATTCAAAAATCAGCCTATATTGATAATAGTACTCAGGCTTTCAGAGGAATTAGAACACTTATTGGGCGAAAAGCAAAAAATGCAGTTTCGGCTTCTTATTTAAATGTCTCTACTTCAGAGCCTGGACAGTCTCCATTTCACTACGGATATGTCGAATATTCACATAAATTTAGCAAATCGGCTATTGTTGGAAGAGCGAACATCGGAAATATAAGTGGTGATACCCAAATGTTATTTGAAACCGATTTTTATCAAACTTTTTCAAATAAAAGCTATTTATATGCAAATGCTGGAGTTTCAACTGGCGAGACTATATTTCCTGTGGCTAAAGGAGGTGTAGAATATTATTTTGCCCCGCAAAAAAAGTTTGATTTTTCGCTTGGAGCAAGATTTATGCATTTTGACACAGACGATATTACGTTGCTTACAGGGCAAGTAGTGTATAATGCAGGAATTTACAGTTTTGGTTACCGACCTTACTATGATATTTCAAACGAATTGTTTTCTCATGTTTTAAGTGTTCAGCGCGTAAACGAAGAAAAAGAGCGTATTATTAGACTGGAATTACAATATGGAAACGTTCCTTATTTGTATCTCTACAACAGTTTTACACAGCCGTTAAAGGCATATCGTGCAGGAATCCAATATCAGCATCGTTTTGGTGATTCATTTTTTGTGCGCCCTATTTTCCTTTATGAGCGTGAAGAATATATACCTGGAGAATATAGAAATAGGTTTAATGTTCAGTTAATTGTAACAAAACGCTTTTAATATGGCAGAAATCTGGGAACTATATAAAGCCGGTCAGTGGGAAGTGCCTTTTCTTACTTTTTCAATCTATCTATTTATATTAGGTTCGTTCATTATGTACCTTATTATTGTTGCTAGCCGAAGCAATAAAATAAAAAAAGAAAGGCTTAGAAATGAATACAGTAGTTTAATTGAAAAAGTAATGTCATCTGTTATTTTTGAAGATACATCATTTTCAACAATAAAAGAGGATAAAAACTTTTTAGTTCTTTTTGATACTTCTTTTTTTAGAGAAGTTTTGACAGAATCTCTTATTAATCTTCATAAAAATTATGAAGGGATTTATGCCAAGAAACTGGAACAATTTTATAAAGATTCTGGATTAATAAAAGATTCGTTTAGAAGACTGAAAAGCTTAAAATGGGAAGTAAAATGTAGAGCAATTACAGAATTGGCAGAGTTTAATGTAAATGAAGGATTTGATTTGATTATTGCATTCTCGAAAGCCAGAAATAAAACACTGAAAATTACAGCAATAAATGCTTGTATTAAACTAGGAGGCACAAAGAGTATTGCATATTTAGTTGAACATTCAGACCCAATAGACGATTGGATGCAGTTGAATATTATTAATGCTTTTAAGAAGCATGATATTGGTGATACAGAAGGAATTGAGTTTTTATTAGAATCACAAAACACAACTGTCGTTACACTTGGTCTGAAACTTATAAAAGAACTTAAGCTGACGCAGAAAGTTCCGCATGTAGCGCAGTTGGCGGCTCAGGCTTCAAATACAGTAATAAAATACGAAGCGCAAAGCATTTTGCAGACATTAACCATTTAATTTTATAAGGAAATGACTTTTTTTAATACTGAAATAGAATGGTTTTTGGATATTTATATACTCCTGATTCTTGGTTACGCCATACTAATCATGTCTTCCTATTTAATGCTGGCTTATATTTCGACAAAAGAGCTTAGAAGGTATCTTAAAAGAAACAGTTTTGTTGATTATGAAGTGTTGCTTACCAGTGAATTTGCTCCTAAACTTTCGCTGATTGCGCCTGCTTATAATGAAGGAATGACTATTGAAGAAAATGTAAAATCGCTTCTTTCGCTAAACTACAATAATTATCAAGTTATTGTTGTAAATGACGGAAGTAAAGATAATTCAATGGAAATCCTGACCAAAACTTACGATTTAGTTTTGACAGAATTGGATTTTCATCCAAAAATTGAAACTAAAAAAATTAAAGGAATTTACACTTCAAGAAATGCGGCTTTCAAAAAATTAATTGTTGTTGACAAAGAAAATGGAGGTAAAGCAGATGCGTTAAATGTTGGATTAAACATTGCACAAAATCCGTATGTGGTTTGCATTGATGTAGATTGTATTTTAGATAAAGATTCGCTTTTAAAACTAGCAAAACCATTTTTAGAATCTCACGGAAAGCGAATTATTGCAACAGGTGGCGTAGTGAGAATTGCTAATCAATGTGTGATTAAAAACGGACGTTTGGTAGAAGTGAATATTCCAGATGTGATGTTGTCTAGAATCCAGGTTTTAGAATATCTGAGAGCATTTCTTTTAGGAAGAATGGCTTGGGGAAAACTAGACGGATTATTGCTAATTAGCGGTGCTTTTGGTGCATTTGATAAAGAAATTGCCATACTTTCTGGCGGATACAGCACTAAAACGGTTGGAGAAGACATGGAATTAATCGTGAGAATGCGCCGTTATATGCTTGAAAATAAACTGCCTTATTCAGTAAGTTATATTCCAGATCCGCTTTGCTGGACCGAAGCTCCAGAAGATTTCAAGATATTTAAAAAACAGCGCAGCCGCTGGATGAGAGGAACAATTGAAACTTTAAGTTTTCATAGAGTAATGTTCTTAAATCCAAGATATAAATTGTTAGGATTGCTGAGTGTGCCGTATTGGACATTGTTTGAATTCCTGGCTCCAGCTATAGAATTCATTGGACTTGTTATAACAGCTGTATTTATAATTTTCGGATTGCTGAACTGGCACTTTTTCTTCCTTCTACTACTTTTTGTGTATTCTTTTGCCGTTTTATTTTCGGTTATTGCTTTATACAGCGAAGAAAAAACATACCATAAGTATCCCAAACAGGCCGATTTTTTCAAATTGTTGATTGCAGCCTTTATTGAACCTTTCTATTTTCATCCGCTTACGGTTTATGCCGCTTTAGTTGGTTATAAAGAAAAAGTTATGGGAACCAAGGGCTGGGGCGAAATGACAAGAAAAGGATTTACTAAAAAATAGAGAAGAGTTCTGATTTTATTATAAAGCCAATTCCTGTTCCAACTAATAAACCTCTGGAAAAATCAGAAATTTTAAAAAAATGCGGAAGAATAACAGAAGCCGCGATAATGAAAATTCCAATCGAGAGTAAAAATAACGTTTTTTTGTTGGTTATCTTTTCCATTTTTTAATAGTTTAGGTTGATAGTTTTGAGCATAGTTTTATTAAAGATATTAAAATAAAATAAAAAAAGCTAAATCATTTTGATTTAGCTTTTTTGTAAGTATTTGAAAAAGTATGTTTTAATCCAAATCTGTTTTTAAAACAGCCCCCGTACTTGCATTTGTTACCAACGCTCTATATTGAGAAAGCCATCTTGAATTTAAAGGTTTTTTCAAAGGTTTAAAAGCAGTTCTTCTTGCTGCGATTTCTTCATGACTCAAATTAACGGATAAAATATATCGATCGACATCAATGTGAATTTCGTCACCATCTTTAACCAAACCAATCATTCCGCCTTCAGCAGCTTCAGGAGAAACGTGACCAATTGAAGCTCCTCTAGTTGCACCGCTGAATCTTCCGTCAGTGATTAAAGCTACAGAACTTCCAAGTCCCATTCCCATAATTAAACTGGTTGGAGAAAGCATTTCTTGCATTCCAGGTCCGCCTTTTGGTCCTTCGTAACGAATAACTACGACATTTCCAGCTTTTACTTTTCCCATCATAATTCCCGCAATTGCTTCGGCTTGACCATCAAAACAAACTGCGCTTCCCGTAAATACGCGATCTCCAGTTAAACCAGCTGTTTTAATTACAGCACCTTGTTCTGCAAGATTTCCATATAAAATAGCCAATCCGCCAACTTTACTGTACGGATTATCAATGGTATGGATAATTGTTGTGTCTTTAATTTCAGCATTTGCGATTTTCTCCAATAAAGTTTCACCGCTAATAGTAAGATTATCAATTAAAACACCTGAACCTCTTTTGTTTATCTCTTTCATAACCGCATTTACGCCGCCAGCTCTGTTAATGTCCTCCATGTGAACGGTGCTCAAACTAGGCGAAATCTTAGCAATATGTGCAACATTTCCAGAAATGGTATTAATATCCTGAAGTTTAAAATCGACATTAGCTTCGTTTGCGATTGCGAGCATATGAAGAACAGTATTGGTACTTCCGCCCATTGCCATATCTACAGCAAAAGCATTTCGAACAGCATTTTCATTCAAAATATTTTTCAGTTTGAATTTTTCAATAGCTTGCTGATCTTTCGCAATATCACAAATTCGTCTCGCAGCTTCACGATACAATTTTTCGCGTTCAGGAGTTTGCGCTAGAATTGTTCCGTTTCCTGGAAGAGCAATCCCCATCGCTTCCATTAAAGTATTCATAGAATTAGCCGTGAACATTCCAGAACAGCTTCCACCGCTTGGACACGCATTACACTCTATGTCATACAATTCATCGTCGGTTATTTTTCCAGCTTCGTGTTTTCCAACTGCTTCAAATGCAGAAGCTAAATCAATTGCAGTTCCGTTTTTGGTGTAACCTTTAGACATTGGTCCACCGCTTACAAAAATAGTAGGAACATCAACTCTTAAAGCTCCCATAATCATTCCTGGAACAATTTTGTCACAGTTTGGAATGGCAATCATGGCGTCCAATTTATGAGCGTTCATGACACTTTCTATGGAGTTGGCAATAATTTCACGGCTTGGAAGCGAATATAACATTCCGTCATGTCCCATTGCGATTCCGTCATCGATTCCGATTGTATTGAATTCAAACGGAACACAGCCATTAGCACGAATTTCTTCTTTGATAATTTCAGAAACTTTATTTAAGAAAAAGTGCCCCGGAATAATTTCAATAAACGAATTCGCAACTCCAATAAATGGTTTTCCGAAGTCTTCGTTTTTCAAGCCCGTAGCTCGCAATAAGGATCTGTGAGGAGTTCGCTGAACGCCTTTTTTTACTTCATCACTTCTCATGATAGAAAATGTTTTTTAATGTTGTTTTGTTTTTTTAATTTTTGACAGAAAGTTAAATCTGTGATTTTATTCTGCTTAATGTTTCTGGCGAAATATTAAGGTATGATGCAAGATTGGCGTTGGACAATCTCTGAATGAGTTCTGGGTTATTTTTAAGAAGATTGCGATACCGTTCTGCAGCATTTTGCGTTAATAAACTGCTGAGTTTTGAGGTAATGACAGTTAAACCATATTCGAGAATGTAGATATACATTTTATCCCATTGAGGAATTGTGTTGCGAAGTCTGAAAAAATCTTCGTAAGAAATCGCAAAAAGATCTGAGTTTTCCACGGCTTCGATATATTCTGAGCTTGGTTCTCTAGAAATAAAACTAACGATTGAGGTTAAAAATGTGCCTTCAAAAGCCATAAAACGAGTGGTGATATTGTGATCTTCGGTACTGTAATACAAACGCAGACAGCCTTTTTTGATAAAATAGATTTTATCTGCAACAGTTCCGCTTTGCAGCAATTGCTCATTTTTCTTTACTTGTATTAATTTAAAGCAAGACAAAATGGTGTTAAGTTCATCATTTTCTAGTTGTAATTTGCTCTGAATTAAAGTCTCAAGTTCACTCATCATTTCTCAAAAATTAATCATTTTCAAAAGTAAAGTTAATCGAGGAAAAAAACATTGACGAATGTCAAAATCGGTTTAAGAATGAATATAAATAACTTTGCGCCTTAACGACTCTGCGAGATTCTATTTTAAGTATTTTTCTCAATACTTTGAAAAATTGCTCGCAAAGGCGCTAAGACGCAAAGTTTTTAATGCTTTAATCTGCTAAATCTGTATAATCAGCGAGAAAAAAACAGTTATTTATTCGTATTTTAGATATTTTAAAACATCCACTTTTGTTGCCTGATAGGCTTTTGCGAGAACAATCGTCAGGGTTAAGAATAATAACGATATAAAGGCTAGGAAAAAGGGCAGTAGAGGAATATCAATTCGGAAAGCGAAGTTTTCGAGCCATTTTCCCAATAAGAAATATGCAGGAGCAATTCCGATTAGAAAACCGATTATACAGAAAACTACATATTGTTTGGATAATTCTTTTAATAATACATCGGTATCTGCGCCAAGAGTTTTTCTAATGGCAATTTCGCGAAGTTTTCTTTCCATCGAAAAAGAAGCCAGAGAAAACAATCCGAATACAGCAATTAGGATTACAATGATATTCAGTAAAGCAAATAAATCTCTTTGGTTTTCATATTTCTTGAACGTTCTTGCATAATTCTTATCTACAAAATTATATTCAAACGGATATTCTGAATCTACTTTTTCAATCCAAAATTTATTAATTCCAGCAATGGTTTCCTGCATATCATCAGGTGAAATTTTAATAAAAATATGTCGAATATCATCTTTAACTCCATTGATTTTTGTAACGTAAAAAAACATCATTGGAGCAATTTGGCTTTCCATTCCGAAGTAATTAAAATCGTTTACAATCCCAACTATTTTTACCTTTTGATCTCTCCAATAAATGATTTTATTGAGAGGATCTTTCTCAGAAAGTAAGCTAGCTGCTTTTTGATTTAATAAAACAGACGAAATGGTATCTGAAGAAAAGGCAGGATTTAGCTTTCTTCCTTTGAGAATTTTAACATTCAACATGTCTAGCATTTCAAAATCCATTGCCATTTCTTGTATCAAAAAAGGTTTATTATCTTTATAACTCGCACTTGACCAAGAGTTTTCCATAGATCCCATTGCAAATAATGCGGTAGAAATAGCTTCGACACCTTTTATTTTACTCGCTTCTTGTTTGATCAATTTGTAACGCTCGTATTGATTTTTATCTTTTTTGGCTTTAAATGTGATATCCAAAACTTGCGCGCCTTTAAAACCTAAATCCTTTTCTGTCATAAAACGGACTTGTTTATAAACAATAAAAGATCCGATGATGAAAAAAGCAGCAATTGCAAATTGTAAAACCAGCATCCCGTTTCTAAGCCAAATTCCTTTTTTGCTTCTTGAAAAATTGCCTTTCAAAACTTTTAAAGCTTCAAAATTTGAAACATAAATCGCTGGCAAAACTCCAGAAACAATTATAACAAGTAACGTGATTAAAATCAATTGAATGTAAAACTGAGAACCTAATAATGCCAAATCTTTATCGAGAAAAGAGTTGTAAAATGGAAGTGAAATTTCGACAATCACTAAAGCAATTAAAACAGAAAAAATAGTTGTTAAAGCGGTTTCAAAAATAAATTGAGCTACAATTTGTTCTTTTCCTGCACCTGCAATTTTTCTAACACCAATTTCCTTTGCTCTTTTAATTACGTTTGCTGTTGCTAGATTAATATAATTTACAATAGAAAGCGATAAGATTAAAATGGACAAACCCATTAAAATTATGAGATATTGCATATTTCCGTTTGGCTCAGCAAAAGGTTGGCTTCCAGAGTATAATTTAGCTTTAGGCAAAGGCAATAGGTCTGATTTTACAGGTTCGCCGTATTTTTTTATAAATTCCATCACGGTGATACCTTCTTGTTTTGCGTACAGTTTTGTACAATTTTCAAAGAACAAATTGTTCATTATTTTTATGACCGCAGCTGTAGCATTTGGATTCTTTATTTTAAGAACTAGCCCATAATGATAAGTCCAATCGTCTTTTGTTCTTTTTAAATCATCATCTATAACGGTTGTTATAGCATCTGGCATTACAGATGATTTTTCAGAAAGATCATATACACCACGAACAGTGAAAATTTGACCGTCATAACGAACTAGTTTTCCCATTGGATTTTCAGTTCCAAATAAACGTTCGGCAGTTTCTTCAGAAAGTGCAATACTGCTTCGATCCTGAATAGCTGTTTTGCCGTTTCCGTGAATAAATTTATAGGGAAAGAAAGAGAAAAAATTACTTTGAGCAGTAAAAATATTGTTTAGAACTTCTCTTTTTTCCTTGTATGAAACCGCATCTTTTTCATATGAACTGAAAAAATAACAGTAACTTTCAACGTCTGAAGAGACAGCTTTTAACATCGGTCCAAGTGTTGCCGCATTTGATGTCCAGATATTATGATCTCCAATGTCATTTAGAACCGAATAAATTTTGTCTTTTTCGGGATTCCATTGATCGTAAGAATGCTCATCGTTCCAAAAAAGAATAGCAAAAATTAAAGTTGCCATTCCTATCGATAATCCTAAAATATTCAAAATCGAAAACAGCTTGTTGTTTTTGATTTGATAAATAAATATGTTAATCCAATTTTTCAGCATATCCCTAATTATTTGAATTAACCAAAACATCTACATTTCTATGATTTACTTTCTCAGAAAGAATCATTCCGTCTTTCATTAAAATGGTTTTCTGCGAAAAAGAAGCATCATAATCAGAATGTGTAACCATTAAGATTGTCGATCCGCTAGCATGAAGATCGGTTAGTAATTCCATTACCTCATTTCCGTTTTTACTATCTAAATTTCCTGTTGGCTCATCTGCCAAAATAATTTTCGGATTATTGATTAAAGCTCTTGCAACCGCTACACGCTGCTGTTGTCCGCCCGAAAGTTGCTGCGGAAAATGTTTCAATCTGTGCGAGATTCCTAATATTTTTGCTATTTCATTTACTCGAGATTTTCTTTCGGCAGAAGAAACATTGGCATAAATTAAAGGCAATTCGATATTATCAAAAACTGATAATTCATCAATTAAATTGAAATTCTGGAAAATGAATCCGATGTTTTCTTTTCTGGCTTTTGCTTTTGATTTCTCTTTTAAACCAACTATTTCCTGATCAAGAAGCTTGTAACTTCCGTCTGAAGCACTGTCTAAAAGTCCGATGATGTTTAATAAAGTAGATTTTCCGCTTCCAGACGGTCCCATAATCGAAATAAAATCTCCTTGATTGATGGTTAACGAAATTCCACTTAATGCTTTGGTTTCTAATTCCTCAGTTCTAAATACTTTTGAAAGTTTTGTAATGTTAATCATAATTGACTGTTTTGGGTTTTGATTGATTTTCTTTTAAAAATTTTATGCCTTCGGAAATGACAGAAACAAGTCTGAAAAATAAGATAATTTATTTTCAAATTATCACTATTTATTTGTTATTTGTACTCCCGAAAGGCGTTAATTATTAATGATTTACAAGTTCTAATGTGATTTTCATGCCAAGAATTTAAACCTTGTAACTGCTTTATTTTTAATGTTTTATTTTTTGATAAAAAAACAAACTGTCCATTATTGGACACCTTTCGTCCAAAACTGAACAACAATGAAAAAGACCAACGCATCCATTTTAATCATCGACGATCAGGAAGACATTCTTTTTGCATCAAAAGTTTATCTGAAAAAGTATTTCGAGAATATTTTTACACTCAATAATCCGAAAAACATTGTCGAATTGTTGTCGAAAAATGCTATCGATGTTGTTTTGTTAGACATGAATTATAGGTTAGGTTTTGAAGATGGGAGAGAAGGCCTTTATTTGCTAAAAGAAATAAAAACGCTTTCGCCAAAAACAGTTGTGATTTTAATGACTGCTTTTGGGAAAGTTGAAACTGCTGTTGAAGGTTTAAAATCAGGTGCTTTTGATTATATCCTAAAACCTTGGGAAAACAAAAAGCTTTTAGAATCGGTAAAACAAGCCGTTGATAAAGCGAGAAAAGACAAAAAGAAAATCGATGAAGTTGAAGTTAAAAATGATTTCTTCATCGGAAATTCTGAAATTATAAAAAAGGCTTATTCCCTTGCAGATAAAGTAGCAAAAACCGACGCTAATGTTTTGATTTTAGGTGAAAATGGAACTGGGAAATTCGTTTTGGCACATCATATTCATGTACAATCTGAAAGGAAAAATCAGCCGTTTATTGCTGTGGATTTAGGTTCTTTAAATTCGAACATTTTCGAAAGTGAATTGTTTGGTTATGCCAAAGGCGCTTTTACAGATGCCAAAACGGATACGGCTGGACGTTTTGAAATGGCGCAAAATGGAACTATTTTTTTGGACGAAATAGGAAATGTACCGCTTCATTTGCAATCAAAACTATTACAGGTTATTCAGACCAAAACGGTAATAAGATTAGGAGAAACGAAAGCAAGACCTCTGAATGTGCGTATTATTACAGCAACCAATTTGAACTTAAAACTAGAAGTTGCCGACAAAAACTTTCGTGAAGACTTGTATTATCGCATTAATACGATGGAAATTGTTTTGCCTCCACTGAGACAACGTCACGAAGATAAGATTCCGCTTGCCGAATATCTTTTGGATAAAATGATTGAAAAGTACGGAAGGGACGAAATTACTTTTGATAAAAAAGTCTTGGAACAGATTGAAAAACACGCTTGGAATGGAAATATTCGCGAAATGGAAAATAAGATCGAACGCGCCGTAATTCTTTGCGAAAATAATACGATTACGATTTCTGATCTGGATTTAGAAACAATAACGCCTTACGAGGAAAATCCAGATGATATTCAGCTTTCTTCAGTTGAAAAAGCAACGGTTGAAAAAGCACTTCTTAAAAACAACAACAATATCAGCAAAACTGCTGAAGAATTAGGATTGTCAAGAGGCGCGCTGTACAGACGTTTGGAGAAATTTAATATCAATATCGACTAATTATGTTAAGGACTTTACAAACTTACAAACTCCTTTTTCTGCGATTAATTTTTATCGTAATCGGAATCGAATTGTCGCTTTTTTTCTTTCGAATTGGTTTGCTTTTTACGGGAATTTTTGGACTTTGCATGGTTTTTCTGTTGGGAAGAGAAATGTATTTTTATGTTAGAAATATGGTTTTAATCTATAATAAAACAATTTCTTCGATACTTCAGGGTGATTTTAGTTCTGATTTTTCTAAGCATAAATTCAACAGTACTTATAACGAGCTGTTTATTTTGTATGAAACCTTGAAAGATAAACAAAATGAGCAAGTTACGAGAGACATTATTTACCGTTCAATTTTAAACAATATAGAATCTGGTGTTATTATTTTGCAGAAACAAGAAAGTGATTGGAGTATTTTTTTGATGAACGATTATTTTTCGAGCCATTTTAATGTTTCGAAAGTTTCCAAGTGGAAATATCTTAAGAACCAGCTGCCGTCTTTATGCGAAATTATAGAAGAAGATGATTTTCATGAAATTAAAACTTCAATTGAACTTAGCATAAATGAACAAAGCAAACAGACGTTTGTTTTGCAGGCTTCAAGAACCGAAATTTTTGGACAGGATTATTTTATTGTTTTGTTAGATTCGATTCAGAATGTGGTAGAGAAAAAAGAAAAAGATGCATGGATTAACTTGATGAAAGTGATTTCGCACGAATTGCTTAATTCCATCACGCCAATTCGCTCGATCTGCCAGAATTTGGAAGATTTGGTAGAACAAGATTCGCTTTCGACAGAAGACTTAGAAGACATAAAACACAGCGTGCAGACGATGCTGAGACGAAGCGATCATTTACAGAAGTTTGTTGAAGGATATCGAAAATTGGCTATGCTTCCTTCGCCTAAAAAAGAAAAAACGTCATTACAGCAACTCGTTGAAAATTGCATTCAAGTTATGAATCCGTTGTTTAGGAAAAACAATATTGAAGTGATTAATGGTGTTACTCAAAACTATTTGATAAATATAGATTCGCAACAAGTTGAACAGGTATTGATTAATTTATTGACAAATTCGATTAATGCTTTAGAAAACAGCAATCAGAAACAAATTTCGATTTCGGCGGAAGCAAAAAACAACCGTATTTTTATAAAAGTCTCAGATTCAGGAAAAGGCATTGAAAAAGAGATTGAAGAAAAGATATTTCTTCCGTTTTTCACCACCAGAACAGAAGGAGCAGGAATTGGACTGACTTTATCTAAAAATATTATTGAAGCACACGGCGGTTATATTTCGCATAAAAGTGAAAATGGAAAAACGGTTTTTGAGATTAGCTTGATTGAGGATTGATATAAAAGATGTATTTTTTTTTCACACAGATTCAGCAGATTTAAAAATATTTATTAAAATAAAAATCTACGTTTATCTGCTTAAATCCTTTTAAATCTGCGTGAAATATTTTAAAATATCAGTTTTTTCTAATCAACAACTTTAGTTTTTCACTTTTAAAATTCACCTCAGAAATAATAGTGGCAGAAAAAAT
This sequence comes from Flavobacterium sp. SH_e, assembly GCF_025717045.1. Lineage (GTDB taxonomy): Bacteria > Bacteroidota > Bacteroidia > Flavobacteriales > Flavobacteriaceae > Flavobacterium. Next base: position 456,085 of record NZ_JAOVZN010000005.1, on the reverse strand, counting down.
TAAAGTTCCGCCTAAAAGCAGTCGCCAAGAAAGGTTTTCTCCCAAAATAAAAAAAGCGCCAATTGCACCAAAAACAGGTTCAAACAAATAAATTACCGCCACACGTTCTGCCGATAAATAACGTTGCGAAATGTTTGAAACCGTATACATAAAAGCGGTAGAAAACAAAGCACAATAAATTACGCCCATCCAAAACGTATTGTTTTGAGGAAACCATTCTGATGTACTGTCTGTTAGTGCAATAAAAAAAGTAAAAAGCGCACAAAACGCAAACATTGGAACAATAGAATATAAGAGGTTTTTGGTGGCCGAATGTTTTTCAACAGCAATCAAATAAACTGCAAAAGCAAAGGCTCCCGCAATGGTAAATAAATCTCCGAAGTTTATGGTAAATTTATCCTGAATGGCAATAATAAATAACCCAGTTAAAGCCGTCAAAGCGGCAATCCAGATTTTTAGTGAAGCGTTGGTTTTATAAATTGCTAGTTTTAATAACGGAATAATAATTACGGTTAATCCTGCAATAAAAGAGCATTGGGAAGCATCTGTATATTTAAGTCCAACAGTTTGTAATTGAATGCCTAAAAACATTGGAACAGCTAAAATAAAACCTGTTTTAATAGCTTCTCGATTGATGTCTTTCACATATTTCCAAAAAATGATACTCAATACCATTACAGCGAGAAGGAAGCGATAAAATAGAAATACGTTTAGCGAATAGTTGCCAATTGCCATTTTGGTAACAGAGTAAGATACTCCCCAAAATGCAGTGCCTAGAATTAATAAAAACAATAAAAGTTGTCTTCTTTCCATTTTAAATCAATGCTTTTTTCATCATTAAATCAGTTTGTGCCTCGTCGCCTAATCTAAAAATATGTGTGTCAAATTGTACGAAACCATTTTTAGTGTAGAAGCTCACGGCTCTAAAATTCTTTTCCCAAACGCCAAGCCACATATAGGTTGCCTTAATTTCTTCGGCGATTTTTTCTGCCTGAGCATATAATGCTTGTGCGACTTTTTTGCCGTGAAATTCTTTTGCGACATAAATACGTTCTATTTCTAAGGCATTTAAATCTTCTTTTTCGGTTTGAGCTTCTGCAGTATTCAATTTCAAATAACCAACGACTTTTTCGTCTAAAACAGCTAAATAAAAATAAGATGAAAGATTGTTTAATTCTGCTGTCAGTTTTGCTGTAGCGAAACTTTCGTCCAGATATTTTTTCATATTTTCTTCGCTGTTTACATCTGCAAAAGTTTCAGAAAAGGTTTGTCGGCCAATTGCTTGAAGCTTTAAAATGTTATCTGTTGTGGCTTTGGTTATTTTTAGCATGTTCATTTTTTATTTCTTTAATGCGTTAAAAGCTATTTTTTGTTTGTGATAAATGCGTAAATTGCATCAATGGATTTACAGCAGATAAAATATTTTTTGGCTTTGGCCCGCGAACTTCATTTCTGGAACACCGCCGGAAAAATGAATATTACACAATCAGCCCTTAGCCGTCAGATTCAGTCTCTTGAGAATCAGCTTGGCGTTCAGTTGTTTGAGCGTAACAAACGCAATGTAAAACTAACTGCTGCTGGCCAGTTTTTAAAAGAAAAATGGGAGGTAGAAATGAGTAAATTAGAATTTATTCATCAATCTGCCCGCCAGATTCAGTTAGGGGAGAGCGGTACCATTACCATTTCTCATCCCGATTCTATTTCGGCTTCTCTTATGCCTGAGATTTTATCGCGTATTTCAGAAGCTTTTCCAAAACTAAAAATCAAACTGGTTCAGGTGCTGTACGAGAATCAGCAGGATTTTCTGCGAAATTATAAAATTGATCTGGCGATTACCAGAGATATTAATAATGCAAAAGATATTCAATCTCAAAAAATCTATACCGATCACTTAGCAGTTGTCGTTCCAGAGAATCATCCTTACCAAAAACTTGAAGATCTGACTAAAGAAACCCTCGCTTTTCAGAAATTTATTTTGCCAACTAATGACGACGGAAGCAGTTACAGCGACCTTATTCAGAGATTATTCAATTCTTTGGAGAACGCACCAGAACCTTATCTTCAATCTGAATTTGGTTCTTCTATAATTGCTTTGGTTCGAAAAGGACTTGGAATCGCAATTTTGCCCGATTCGTATGTCTTTCATGAAATTCCAGGAATTCGATTTATAAAATTGCCGCTAGAAACCGATTTATATGTCAATTGGAGAACCGAAGATCATAATCCCGTGCTTTCCAATGTTTTAAAATTGATTATTCCGTAAATCGTTAGGCTCTCAGCATTCCGATATGCGGAATTCCGTCTTCATCATAAACTTCTCCTTGTTCTACAAAACCTAACGATTGATAGAACTTGGATAAATGGTATTGCGCACTAATTCGGATTGGAGCTTTTCCAAACTTTTCTTCGCAACCTGCAATCGAAGCTTCCATTAGTTTTACTCCCAAGCCTAATCCACGGTGAGATCTTGCAATTAAAACTCTTCCTATAGAAATTTCTTCATAAGAGACTCCTTTAGGAAGCAATCGTGTCACACCTGCCAATTCATTATTGACATAATACAATAAATGAAAACCTTTTTGGTCTTTATTGTCTAAATCAAGGTAAGGGCAGTTTTGTTCAACGACAAATACATCGCTTCTTAAACGTAGCATATTGTATAATTCGTGATTAGTTAATTCGTCAAAAGATTTAATGGAATGGCTGAATGTCATTTTTTATTTTAGGCTTTATTTTTTGACAAAGATAAAAGAGAGAATAATGATGTAAAATGCTATTTTTTTATCATGTGATGCTGAAATTGCATTAGTTGTTTTAAATTCCAAATTTTTTAAATCCCAAATTCCAAGCTGAAGACGCAAAACTAAGGTGCAAACTTTGTCAAAGTTAAGGGCAGCAGTTTGTGTCAAAAGTTTGTCATTCCGACGAAGGAGGAATCACACTAGAAACTCCGTATCAAATTTCTCCAATCTTTGTCGAATTCCGCGTGTGATTCCTCCTTCGTCGGAATGACAAGATTGTGGTTATTAGTAATGGAAAGAATGGAGTAAACAATATGTTTTAAAACAAAAAAAACTTTGTCAAAGCCTAAAACTTTGACAAAGTTGAATATAATTGTAAAATATATTTTTAGTGAGAAACCGCTTTTAAACCCACAATAGAACCAACCAAAGTGGCTAAGAAAAACAATCTCCAGAAAGCTGCAGGTTCTTTAAAAACAAAAATACCGACTAAAACCGTTCCAACAGCGCCAATTCCTGTCCAAACAGCGTAAGCAGTTCCCAGCGGAAGCGTTTCAGTAGCTTTCATTAATAAAAGCATACTTACAGTTAATGAAATAAAGAAACCAATATACCAATAGTACATTTCGGTACCAGTTGTTGCTTTTGCTTTTCCGAGACATGAGGCGAAGGCTACTTCAAATAGACCCGCGATGATTAAAATAATCCAGTTCATATAGTTAAAATTTTGTGATGCAAAGTTCTTTTATGGAAATCAGAAAAAAATTAACAAATGATAAAAAATGAAGTTATTTTAATTCTGCACGTATTCTGCTTAAACTAACTTGTGTTATTCCTAAATAAGAGGCAATATGTCCTAACTGTACTCTTTGAAGGAGTTCAGGATGATCTTTCATTAATTCCAAATAACGTTCAGAAGCATTTTGGAACTGTTTAGAAATCAAACGTTCTTCGGTTTTTATTAATTCTTTTTCAGCAAATTTTCTTCCCCAATTGGCGATGTGAACATCTTCATTAAAGAGTTTTCTAAGATTTTCTGTTTTGAGTTCGTACAATTCGCAATCTTCCAAAAGTTCGATAGTTTCATATCCGGGTTGGTCTTCAACATAACTTTTCATCGAAATCACGGTTTCGCCTTCTTTTCCAAACCAAAAAGTAACTTCATTATCTCTTTCTACATAAGCTCGCACCAATCCTTTCTTTATAAAATAAATATTCGATTCTACTTTATTGGCTTTTAGCAAAATATGCCCTTTAGCAAAAGCTATTTCTGTAACATTGTTTTGCAGAGCGAGCTTAGATTGCTCAGGAAGTTGGTATATAAGATCAAGGATTCTGGAAATATCCATTTTTTGTTTTTTGGAATAAAGATAATAGATGTTAAGTGTAACCGAAAAATTTCGATCAAAAAACAATCGCTTTCTTGTTGAAGGGAATAAAAAATTAACGCAAAGTTCGCAAAGACATTTTTATTCTGAGACTAATCCTAATCGATATTTTAAGTTCGCAAAGCTTTGTGCAGATATCGCTTTGCTAACTTTTTTCATTGTAATGATTCAAAAAAACTTTGCGCACTTTGCGTAAAATCTTTTGCGGACTTTGCGGTAAAATATAGGGCTTTTATCTATGTGTTAAAAATAATTTAGTCCTACGGGGCATGTTTTAATAAAAAAATCCCGTTTCAAAATAGAAACGGGACTTAAAAACAACCTCTGCGATGAGCTATTATAAACAGAAGCCATTTTTGACCAACATATAAACTAATTTATTCCTCCGCCTAAAGCTTTGTACAGCAATACTTGTGAGTTTGCATTTCGAAGCTGGATGTCAACAAAATCCAATTCGGCTTGCAATTTATTTTTTTGCGCATTGATGATTTCCAGATAATTGGCATAACCGCTCAAATACAAATCGTTTGAGACATTTACTGCAATTTCGAGATGATCAATTTCGTTCAATTTATATTTTAAAACATCTTCGTAAGCTTCGTTCCTGTGCAGTAAAGCGCTTAACTCATTAAAAGCTGTTGTGACTGCATTTTGATATTGAAGAAATGAAATTTCCTGTCTTCTGTTGGAAACATAAAATTCTTGTTTAATCTGTCCTTTATTGAAAACCGGAGCTGTCAAACCGCCCAATAATTGCCAAGCAAAAGAACCCGCATCAAATAAAGTATTGAATGAAAACGAGTTGAAACCTGCATATCCACCCAGATTTACCGTCGGAAAAAAGGCAGCGCGAGCCGATTTTGCATCGGCATTGCTGGCAAGCAATTCAAAGTAAGCTTCAGATACGTCAGGTCTTTTATGAATGATAGAATCTACGCTTATTTTTTGGTTTAAAACTTCTAAATGTCCCGCTAGGAAATCGCTGCTTCTGTCAACTTTTCCGCCATATTCACCTAAAAGTGTCAATAAAGCTTTCTCGGTCTGATCGATGCTTAATTTTAATTCTGAAGCTTCGGCATGAATATTATTGTTTTGTGCATTAAACTGCTGCACAGCCAATTCTGTAGCTTTTCCAACAGATCTTTGTGCCGAAACAATATCAAGCGCTCTTTCCTGCGTTTTCAAGTTGTTATCGTAAATCGCAGCTTGTTTGTCTAAAGCAATCAGTTTGAAATATAAGTCAGCAACATCACTTAAAAGACGCGTTTGTAATAATCGCATTCCTTGTTGAGAAGCAAAAAATCGCTGTTGAGCTGCTTTTTTTCGATTGCTTAGTTTTCCCCAAATATCAGCTTCCCAAGAAACTTTCGCTCCCAGAAAAAAGTTAGGAGAAACATTTTCATTGATTTTTTGTTTGTCTGTAATATTCTGAGAAAAGTTAGTGTCAAAGTTACCAACGCCTTCCATTGTATATTTTCCGAAATGCGTTCCAGAAGCATCTGCCACAAAATCTAAAGAGGGAAGAAGCGCCAGTTTTGCCACTTTTAAATGCGAATTGGCAATCAGAATTCTTTCTTGCATGATTAAATAATCAGGATTCTTGGCAATGGCTTTCTTTAATAATTCCTCTAATTTCGGGTCTTTAAAAAAGGTTTCCGTTTTTAATGGAATAAAAGTCTCGCTTGAAGTTTCTTTTCTTTGTGCATCAAAATTTTCTGGAAGTTTTGCTGCATCTAGTTTGTTACTGACTTTTGGCGCAGAACAAGCTGTCAAAAGTAAAATTCCGGTTATTACAACGGCACTTTTGGTTGTCCTTATCACATCAGTATTTTTATATTGATTTAATATTTCTTTCATTGTTTAATTTTATTTGTTCAATCTTTTGTCTAAATTTTTATTTTAACACATAGAAACATAGATTTTTTATTCTCAAAAGGGAGTTGAAAGAAACTAGTTTCTAACACATAGCTGAATGAACATAGTCCAAAGTTTCAACTTTGGGATTGCTGATTACCATACAGCTATGTTTATTTAAGCTAAGTGAAACGCCTTTCCACGCTTTCCAAATCCTATGATTCTATGTGTTTAAAAATTGTACATTAAGATTTGTTTACTCGTTTTTCCAATTTCGCAAACAGTATGTAAAGTCCAGGAATAATCAAAAGACCAAACACGGTTCCGATTAACATTCCACCCGCAGCTGCTGTCCCGATTGAACGGTTACCAATTGCACCCGCACCAGAAGCGATACACAACGGAATCAATCCTGAAATAAAGGCAAATGAAGTCATTAAAATAGGGCGGAAACGAAGTCTGGCTCCTTCAATCGCGGCTTCGATAATGTCTCGCCCGAGTTTGTTCTGTGCCATGGCAAATTCTACAATCAGAATGGCGTTTTTGGCGAGCAGACCAATCAGCATGACGAGTGCTACTTGAGCATAAATATTATTGTCCAGTCCGACCATTACAAGCGCGATGTAAGAACCGAAAACTCCAACAGGAAGACTTAATAATACTGGGAATGGAAGCAACAAACTTTCATATTGCGCAGCCAATAATAAGTATACAAATAGTATACAAAGCGCAAAAATGTAGATTGTCTGATTTCCTGATAAAATTTCCTCACGCGTCATACCAGACCATTCTAATTCAAAACGGCTTGGGAGTTTTTCTGCAGCAATTTTTTCAACAGCGGCAATGGCATCTCCAGAGCTATATCCTTCGGCAGGTTCACCGTTAATCATAGCCGACATGTACATGTTGTAACGCGTTAAAACCTCTGGACCGTAAACTCTTTCTAGCTTGATGAAAGTTGAAAACGGAACCATTTCGCCTGCTTCATTCTTCAAATACATATCCAAAATACTTTCTGGATTTTGACGGAATTGCGGACTTGCTTGAACCATAACTTTATACATTTGAGAAAAACGGATAAAGTTGGTTGCATAAAAAGAACCTAACATCGTCTGCAAAGTGCTCATGGCATTGTCTACCGAAATTCCTTTTTTAGCTGCCAAATCATAATCAATATGAATTAAATACTGCGGGAAAGTAGCGTCAAAACTCGAGAAAGAATTCTGAATTTCTGGCGAAGCATTTAATTCTTTTATGAATTCTTTGGTCACTTTATCTGTATTTGTGATGCTTCCTCCAGATTTATCCAATAAACGAAGCTCAAAACCACTCGTATTACCAAAACCAGGAACAGTTGGCGGTGCAAAAATCTCGATTTGTGCATCGGTAATGTTTTTGGTTTTTTCGGTAAGTTCTGCCATGAATTCGGTTACCGAAATATCGCGTTCGCTCCAGTCTTTTAGGTTGATCATTCCCATTCCGTACGAAGCTCCAGCGATTTCAGTAACAATACTGTATCCCGCAAGAGTGGTAACGTTATCTACACCTTTAATTTCTTTTGCAATTCGTGTTACTTCGTCTAAAGCTTTTTCAGTACGTTCTACCGTTGCACCTTGTGGTGTTGTAACGCTTACGTAAACCATTCCTTGATCTTCTGTCGGAATAAATCCTGATGCTAAGAATTTAGTTGTTCCCCAAGTTAAAACACAAAACAGAACCAATAAACCAACTGTAACGGTATTACGATCGGCAAATTTTACTAATACTTTGATATATTTCGAAGTAATATTATCAAACCAATTATTGAATCTATGGAAGAAACGGTCTAAAAGTGATTTTTTCTCTTTATTCGGATCGTGCGCTTTCAGCATAATAGCACAAAGAGCAGGAGTAAGGGTAAGCGCATTAATTCCAGAAATGACAATACTAATTGCCATTGTCAAAGAAAACTGCCTGTAGAAAACTCCAACCGGACCGCTCAAGAAAGCAACTGGAATAAATACCGCAGCCATTACAATCGTAATTGCAATAACGGCACCAGTAATTTCTTTCATAGCGCTAATTGTTGCATCCATTGGCGACATATGTTCTTCGGAGATTTTTACGTGAACAGCTTCGACAACAACAATAGCGTTATCGACCACAATTCCGATAGAAAGTACTAATGCGAAAAGTGTCAATAAGTTGATTGAAAATCCCATCATAGACATGAAAGTAAACGAACCAATAAGTGCGACCGGAACAGCTAAAACTGGAATTAATGTCGATCTCCAATCTTGAAGAAAAAGAAAAACGACAAATGCTACTAAAATAAAAGCTTCAACTAACGTTCTTAAAACTTCATGAATCGAAGCGTCAAGGAAACGGGAAACGTCATAAGCAATATTAAATTCCATTCCAGGAGGAAAAGAAGAACCTTTCAATTCGGCCATTTTTTCTTTTACACTCGCAATTACTTCAGATGCATTCGAACCTGGACGTTGTTTCAACATGATTGATGCAGAAGGTTTTCCGTCGGTTTTAGAAACCATTCCGTAACTCATCGCACCAAATTCGATTTTAGAAATGTCTTTAAGTCTTAAAATCGTTCCGTCAGCATTGGCTCTTAAAGGAATTTCTTCATATTGTTTAGGTTCAAAGAATTTTCCGCCGTATTTGATTACGTACTGCAATTGATTGTTCATTTGTCCAGAACCTTCGCCAACTTTTCCTGGAGCGGCAGAAATGTTTTGTTTTTGAAGCGAATTAATCACTTCATTTGCCGAAATATTATACGAAAGCATTTTTTCTGGATCTAACCAGACACGCATCGAATATTCTTTTTGTCCCATAATTTCAGCACGTCCAACTCCATCAATACGTTTTAATTCCTGAAGAATATTAATATCCGTAAAATTGAAGATAAACTGCTCATCTTGAGTCTTGTCGGTACTTGTAATGTTCAAATACATCAACATACTATTTACCTCTTTTTCGGTTGTAACTCCGGCACGAATTACCTCTTCTGGAAGTTCATCCAAAATTGTAGTAACCCTGTTCTGAACGTTTACAGCCGCCAAATCGGGATCGGTTCCTACTTCAAAGAAAACCTGAATTAAGGTTAAACCGTCGTTTGAAGTTACGGTTGACATATAGGTCATTCCAGGAACTCCATTTATGGCTCTTTCGAGCGGAAGGGCAACAGCATTGGCTGAAACCTCTGCATTTGCTCCTGTATATTTTGCTGTAACGGTTACAGACGGTGGTACAATATCTGGGAATTGGGTAATAGGGAGCTGAAACAACGCCAGCAATCCCAGAAGGACTATCATAACCGAGATGATTAATGACAATATTTTCCTTCTGATAAATAACTCTATCATTTTTATTTTTTTAGATCAATAATTAAATAACTGTTTTACAAGTCGATAAACTACATTTGTTTGATGTTGATTTTATCGCCGTCTCTCAATGATTGCGTGCCTTCTTCTACAATTAGGTCGTCTCTTTTTAAACCTTCATTTAGAATGTAAACATCATCAAGAGTGGTTTCAATTGTAACATTTGTCATTTTAACTACTCCATCTTTTTTTACCACAAATACATATTGTTTGTCCTGAATAGAAAAAACTGCTTTTTGCGGAATTAAAATCGCATTGGTTTTTGGTTCTGAAATAATTAGTTTACCAGAAGTTCCGTGTTTGATAAAACCTTGGGGATTGTGAAATTTTGCTTTGTATTGAATAGAACCGGTTTCTCTGTCGATTTCTCCGTCGGCGGTTCTTAATTCTCCTTTTTGGTCATAAACTAGTCCGTTTGGTAATATTAATTTGATATCGCCTTGCGTATTTAAGGTCTTGTCTTCCATCATCTGGAAATAAGTATTCTCAGGAATTGAGAAATAAGCGTAAACGTCATCTAACTGAGAAACAGTAGTTAACAATGAACCGTTTTCAATTAAACTTCCTTCTTTAAACGGAATTCTATCAACGGTTCCGTCAAATGGTGCGCGGATTGTGGTAAAACTAATTTGCTGATTAATTGCTTTTTTCTCTGCAACGGCGTGTGCTACTTTCGCGGATGCGGCTTCATGTTTTGCTTTAGATAATTCTAATTCTTTGTCTGCAATTACTTTTTTATTGAATAAGGTTTGCGCTTGTTCCAATTCGACAGTTGCAATTCTCAAATCGGCTTTAGCACTTTTGTAAATGGCTTCGGCTTTTAAGAGTTGAATCTGAAGTTCAACGTCGCTTATTTTGAAAAGGATTTGTCCTTTTTTTACTTTTTGTCCTTCACTTACGTAAACTTTATCTAGCAAACCAGGAATACGAACGTGAATTTCTACATTGTTTTTAGCATGTACATCGGCAACAAATTTGCTCGAAACTATGGTGTCTTTTAGAGTTACCTTATAAACAGGAACCGTTTTTATGTTGTTTGAATCTTTTTTTGCTTTATCTCCGCACGAGACTAAAACGAATAAAGCCAAGGTGCATAAAAGGAATGGATTTTTATAAATGCTCATCATTAGGTTTAAATTTTTGAATAAATAGATATGCTCCCTTAATATTAAAATATCGGGAGTATGAATTTGGATTTTGTTTTCGACAACAGTCTAAACAGAAAATAAAAATGAATTCGGATGCTTCTCTGTTTAGAAAAGTACCGTTTTAGGAATGTTTTTATAGCAATATCAAATTACTCACATTAGATAAATGAGAAATTGTTCCAGAACTTGGAAATATAAAAACGTCAAAAAATTAAAGCCTAGAAAAGTTGGTATAAGTGAAGATGAGGATGTCTTTCGATATGGTATATTGAAGCTATACCATAAATTAAGCTTTCTTTATAAAGCTTGAAATTAACCAAATTGCTGAGATACGGAGCTCTGATTGTACTTTGTTCTAAAGTAGTTGCTCTGCATTTCATTTTCTTTTTGAGCTTATAATGAACTTCTAGATTTTTAGAAGAAGAAAAGTCGGAAGAAAAAATCTGCGTGTCGTCTGCCGCAACGCTATCTAAAGTAATACAGTTGCTGATGTTATAAATCGGCTGATACGTCTCGGTGCCTCTAAAAAAAGAGAGCAACGAAAGTAAAACGATATATATGAACTTTACAGGTTTCATTTACAGCAATCAGGAGTTGTTTTGTTTCTTAAAAGACGGCGTATACTTGCTTAAAGTGCGCCAAATATAGCAATTTGAAAAGTAAGGTTTCTTAAAATTTTCTAAAAACCATTTAAAATTAAAAGTTTGATAATAATCGAAGTTGGTTTTTAGGGTTTTCTTTTTTATAGAGATTTTTATTAAAAAGTTATAATTTCTATCTTGCTTTTATGAAACTAATTAAAATAAACACACTATGTCAAATCAATTTGAACACGTAATAGAAAAAGCTTACAATGCTTTTAACGAAAGAAATATCGACAACTGTTTATCAACCATGCAAGAAGATGTACAATGGTCAAAAGCTTGGGAAGGCGGATATATAAGCGGTCACGATGAAATCCGTCAATATTGGACGAGACAATGGACAGAAATTAATCCGATAGTGGAGCCTGTTGGTTTTGATGAAAGAGAAAATGGAAGTCTAGAAGTAAAAGTGCATCAAAATGTAAAAGATCTTCAAGGCAATTTGATGTTTGACGGATTTGTAAAACATGTTTATACTTTTGAAAACGGTTTGATTAAAACAATGGATATTGAGTTGATGGAGAATTAAATAAGAGTACGCAACTTCGAATTTTAAATAATATTAAAAGAAAAAGGTTTATACCTGTAAAGTATAAACCTTTCATTCTATAAATTATAGAAACAGTTTCTTAATTCTGTCCAGCCGCAACTTTATCTACCAAAAACAATAAATCTCCAGAAACTGGTTTAATCAATTGCATTGGATATAAAGTTGGATTAAACTCTCCAGTTGTAACTTCTTTCAAAGCGTGTACTTTCTTTTCTCCAAAAGCTACGACCACAATTTTTTCTGCTTTGTTGATTAATGGTGCAGTAAGTGTAATACGGTGCATTTTTTGCGGAGCTAAATAATAAGCATCAACCCATTTGGTTTGTTCTTCTAAAACCGCTTCGCCTGGGAAAAGAGAAGCCGTATGTCCGTCATCTCCCATACCCAATAAAATAAGGTCAAATTTACCTTCTTCACCTAAAACAGTTCTGATTGATTTTTCATATTCAGCGGAATATTCTTCTGGTGTAACACCGTCTTTATACATTTCAAAAATGTTTTCTTGCGGAATAGGAACGTGGCTCAATAACGTTGAATAAGACATTTTAGCATTACTCAAATCATCATTTAGCGGAACCCATCTTTCGTCTCCCCAAAAAATATAAACTTTACTCCAGTCTATTTTGTTTTTGTAAGCATCAGAAGCTAATAATTTATAGATTCCTGACGGAGAAGAACCTCCTGTAAGAACCGCTGTAAATTTGCCATTTGCAGCAATTGCTTTCTGAGCTGATTCTACGAATAGATCTGCCGCAACTGTATTGATTTCTTCTGTATTATTGTAAATCTGTATCATTTAAAACTTCTTCTTTTTTTTTTGTTTGTGTATTCGGAATCCATTTATGTCCTTGACGTGCTAACAATTCGTCTGCTTCTTCTGGTCCCCAACTTCCTGCTTTGTAATTTGGGAAATTCTTAGGTGCAGTCGTTTTCCAAACTTGTTGAATGGTATCAATTGCGTCCCAAGCTTCTTCCACTTGATCCCAACGCATAAATAAAGTAGGATCGCCTAATAATGCATCTGCAATCAATGTTTCGTATGCTTCTGGCGACATTGTTGAACAAGCAAAATAATCAAAGACCATTTCAGCAGGTCTTAAAGACATTGATAAACCTGGTTTTTTGGTCATAAATTGTAGTTTAATATCCATTGAAGGTTGGATATTAATAATCAATCTATTTGGTGTCATACCTTCTTTTCCATATGAAAATGAAGAATGCGGAACTGGTTTAAACTGAATAATGATCGAAGATTGTTTTTCTTCCATTCTTTTTCCAGAACGCAAATAAAACGGAATTCCCTGCCATCTCCAGTTGTCCAGATAAATCTTCATGGCTACATAAGTTTCTGTATTAGAATCTGGTGCAATGCCTTTGTCTTGACGATAACCTGGAACTGGAACGCCTTTTATTTCACCAGCATCGTATTGACCACGTACAATATAATGATCTACTTCGTCTGGTTTAATACGGCGAATTGATTTTAAAACGTCTGCTTTTCGATTACGGATATCATCTGCATTTAATGATGCAGGTGCTTCCATAGCCGTCATACATAAAATTTGAAGCAAGTGATTCTGAATCATATCTTTTAATGCTCCAACACCTTCGTAGAATCCGCCTCGTTCTTCAACGCCGACTTCTTCTGCAACGGTAATTTGTACGAAATCAATAAAGTTACGGCTCCATAAAGGTTCAAACATCGAGTTTCCAAAACGGAAAGCCAAGATATTCTGAACAGTTTCTTTACCTAAATAATGGTCAATTCTATAAATCTGCTCTTCTTTGAAAGTTTGCGAAAGCATTTCATTCAATTCAATTGCAGAAGTTTTATCGTAACCAAAAGGTTTTTCAATAATAATACGATCTTGTTTCGGATTTGCAGCAAGTCCGATCTTCTTAATATTGCTTGAAATCGTTGAAATGAAAGAAGGCGTAATTGAAAGATAGAAAAGACGATTAGCGCGTTCGCCAAAAGCCAAATCAAAATTATTGATCTTCTCGTTCAACCCGATATATGATTCTTCTTTGTCAATATCAAGACTGTGGTAAGTGATGTGCGAAAGAAATTTTTCTGTTTCTGCATCAGAAAGTCCTTTTTTTCTTGAGAAAAGATTCAGGTTTTCTAAAACATAAGCGCGAAAATCTTCATTGGTTTTTTCAGCTCTTCCAAGAGCGATAATCTGAAACTTTTCAGACATACGTCCGTCAAGATACAGATTTTGAAAAGCGGGGAAGAGCTTTCTCTTTGCTAGATCCCCAGTTCCTCCAAAAATAACAATGATTGTTGGATTCTTTAGTTTATTTTTAGTCATTGTGGTTGTAGTTGTGTTGCTTTAATTGTTTATTCAGCCCATTGTGTATGGAAAACGCCTTCTTTATCGATACGTTCGTAAGTGTGCGCTCCAAAATAGTCACGTTGCGCCTGAATTAGGTTTGTTGGCAGATTTGCAGAACGGTAAGCGTCAAAATAAGCTAACGAGTTCATTAATCCTGCAACCGGCAATCCTTGTTGAACTGCGAACTGAATCACAGCTCTCATTCCTGCTTGGTTTTCTGTTAATTTCGAAGCGATTCCACCATCTAAAAGTAGGTTTGGCAAATCTGATTTTGCAACGTATGCTTTTCTGAAATCTTCTAAAATCATTGCACGAATGATACATCCGCCACGCCAGATTTTAGCAACCGTTTCTAAATTTAATCCGTAATTGTATTCTTTAGAAGCGGTGTGAAGTTGCGCTAATCCTTGTGCATAAGTTACAACAATAGAGAAGAACAAAGACGATTTTAAAGCTGTAATGGCTTCGCTTTGAGGAACATTAGTTTCACTTGCATTCCAAACTAATTTCTTAGCCGCTTCAATTCTTTCTGGTTTTGTTTTAGACATATCGCGCATGTTAACCGCCGCGTCGATTGTTGGAACAGGAACTTGTAAATCCATCGCGTTTTGCGAAGTCCATTTTCCTGTACCTTTAGATCTTGCCCAATCTGAGATTTTGTTGATTAATTGTGTTCCGTCTTCATCTTTTTGTTTTAAGATGTTTCCAGTAATTTCAATCAAATATGATCGTAAATCATCCGTTTGGTTCCATTCAGCAAAAGTTTTCTGAATTGTTTCATCATCCAAATTATAACCTCTTTTCATAAGGTCATAAATTTCAGAAATCAATTGCATAATTCCGTATTCGATTCCGTTATGAACCATTTTTACGTAGTTTCCAGCAGAACCATTTCCTAAATATTCTACGCAAGGTTCGCCGTCTACTTTTGCTGCAATTGCCTCAAAAATAGGGCGAAGTCTTTCGTAAGCTTTTTGATCTCCACCTGGCATCATGGCAGGACCGAAACGAGCGCCTTTTTCACCACCAGAAATTCCCATTCCGAAAAAGTGAATTCCTTTTTCAGATAATTCTAAAAATCTTCTGTCAGTATCTGTAAAATAAGTGTTTCCACCGTCGATGATGATATCACCTTTATCTAAGTGAGGAAGTAAACTAGCAATAGCGCTATCAACTGGTTTTCCCGCAGGAACCAATAACATAATCGCTCTTGGCTGTTGAATAAGTTCTACAAAATGCTTTACATCTGTAGTAGCTTCGATTGTATGATCAGAATCAGCTTCTTGTTGAAGTGAGTTAACTTTTTCGGTGTCTAAGTCTAAACCTGCAGCCGCGAAGTTGTGGCTGGCGATATTTAAAAGTAGGTTGCGGCCCATTACACCAAGTCCTACAATTCCAAAATCAAATTTGTTCATAGTTTTCAATTAACTAAATTATTAGAAAGCTGTTTTTTGCAGAAAAACGAACGAAAAAGCACAGTAATGTTTTTTCGTTCAATGTTTTGCAGAAAAACAATGGTTATTTTAATTTTTACATTTCAAAATGCAGAGCGCTAAGTTAGGCAAAAATGCTGAAAAAGTATGCGAGAAATTGTTGTCTTTAAGGCTTTATTGTGATACTTTTTATGTGTAAAAATTACGCTTATTACATCTGTCTTTCAACTATATCGTTGTAATACTGGCAATGTCAATTACGAGTTTGTGATGATTTCCTTTCGATGCAATTTTCCCCATTTGATCATTTCTTCAATTACAGGACCAAATGATTTGCAATAGGGCGTCGATTCATATTTTACCTGAATTTCAGCATCGCGGTCTTCGGTTCTTTTGATCAGCATGTTCAATTCCATCTCTTTGAGTTCTCGCGAAAGCATTCGTGTAGTAATTCCCGGAATACTGCGTTCAATTTCCCTGAAACGATGATTTCCGTTGCAGATCGAATTGATAATTGGCAAACGCCATTTTCCGCCCAAAACATGCAACGTATCCTGAAGCGCCTGTACTTCTTCTTTCTGATTTCTTTCCATAACAAAATAGCATTAGTTTAGAATGTTTTTTTTGGTTACAAAGTTATACCATAATTCTAAAAAAATGACAAAAAGAGAAAGTTTAATTGAATAGTTTAAAACAAAATCTAAGCCTCAATAATACTCAAGATAGTTTTCGGGATTTCAGCGAAAGCTTCAAAAGAATATGGTTTAATGAGATAAGCTTTTACACCCAAATCATCGCATTTTTCTTTATAAGATGGATTAATGCTGGTTGAATATACAAAACACGGAATGTTTTTTAATTCATCATTATTAAGGATTTCTTGCAAAGCTTCAATACCATCAATAATAGGCATATTGATATCGGTAAGAATAACGTCGGGATTTTCGTTTGAAGGGTTTTTAAGGTAATTCAGTAGTTCTTCGCCATTGGCAACAAGGCTTACTTTGCTGAAATTAGGATTGTTGGTAAAAGTTTCTGTGATAACATCGGCATCGTCCATGTCATCTTCGGCGATTATAATATGTAAGTTGTACTTTTGTGGCATTTTATACGATTGGGAAGTAAAGATTAAATGTTGTGCCTTCGTTCAAGGTGCTTTCAACGGTAATGTTTCCGGAATGGTTTTCCATGATCTTTTTACAGATTGCGAGACCTATACCGTTTCCTGAATATTCATTTCGGGCATGCAGACGCTGAAAAATAATAAAGATTTTAAGCAAGTGGTTTTCTTCCATTCCAATACCATTATCTTTAATCTGCACTTTTACAAATTTAGCATTTTGATTTGGTATTTCATTATCTAAATTTTCTTCCTGCGAAATTTCTATAATGGGAGCAATATTGGTTTTGCTGTATTTGATGGCATTTGAAATTAGATTGGAAAAAAGTTGTCTCATCTGCACTCTGGAAGCTTTGATTATAGGCAGTTTTCCCATTTTGATATGTGCCTTTTTATCTGCTATTACAACTTCAAAATCTTCAATAACCTGAGCAATTATAGTTTCCAGATTTATTTCGGTACGTTCTTCCTGCGCTGTATGCGAGGAATATTGAACCAAATCATCGACAAGCGAATTCAAACGCAAGGCCGATAATTTCATGACGTTTATGGCTTTCGTATCGGCTTCTTTAAAATAACTTCCGTCAATCCTGCTGGTGTTCATGACGATTTTTCGAAGTGGTTCTTTCAAATCGTGTGAGATCACGTGAATAAATTCCTCGAGATTGCGATTGGTTTTATTGAGTTCGTTGATTTTTTGCTCTAATTCTTTCTGATGTCGAAATAAAGCTTCTTCGTGTTTTTTCTTTTCGGTCAAATCGGTAATTACAATTCCAATCGCTTCTACAGCAGGTTCAAGATCTGTTAAAGCAATATAAGCAGGAAAAGTCTGTTTTTCATTCTCCGATTTAAAAAGAATTTCATGTGTCGTGATGCCGTAGCGCAATGCTTCAATTAGCGAAACAAACTGTTCGGGATTCACAAAATATTGATTAAGGTAATTCCCGATTATTTTTTCTGACGGAATACCAACCAATTTCGAAAAATACTCATTGCAATACAGTATCAATCCGTTTCTTGAAATACTCAACGCGCCCTGTCCAAATTTTTCAATAAGAAGACGGTACGTATAATCGGCGGTTTCCAGTGAATAAATCTCAGGAACTCCGTTACTGCTTACTACAAGCGCATCGACATCACCTTGTTTTATAGCGTGCACAATACTATTTGACTCATAAAGTTCTTCCTTCAATGACTCAATTTCTGCTAGTAATTCGGCTATATTTTTTTTATTCTCCTTCAAACTATTCGCTTATATTAAGTATGTATAAGACCTTTTCCCGATCTGATAAATCTCCCAAAATGATTCTTTTAGGTTCTGGCTGTGTTTTAATCAAAGTAGGAATCGCCACAATTTGATGAATCACTGCCTGTTCTTTATCACGGCTGATATCTATTATTTCTAATTCATAATTGTCTTTGAAATAGGTGTCGCAGATTTTGCGTAAATTTTCGATTGCATGTCCTGATTTAACAGACATACCTGAAACAAAAAGCATAAACTTATGTTTGGTTGTACTTGTGCCATCAGATGAATCTTCCATGATTTAAGATTTTATAGGTTTAATGTTAAGACCTACAAGCACTCTTTCTTCATTAGAAAGGTCACCTATAATTTTACGTATGGGCTCAGGAAATTTGCGCACCAAAGTAGGTACGGCCAAAATTTGATCGCCTTCTGCCAATTGTGGATTCTTCAGCAAATCGATAATCTCGATGCTGTATTTTCCTTTTAAATGTTCCTCGGCATACTTCTTTATATTCTCCAGCGCTTTGATAGATTTTGGCGTTTGCCCTGCTATATAAAGCAATAATTGCCATTCGGCTACTTCTTTTTTCATTTGATTTATTTTTTCTTAGAAGACAGTTTTTCCTGCAATTCTTCTGTTGCTTTAAGGATACTTAGTTCTTCTGCAGCCGATTCGAATTCGGTTCTTAATGCTTCAATATTAGCCTCGAGAAGTTTGCGTTTGCGCTCAATTTCCCTGTCTTTTCTGCTTATTTCGTTTTGAAGCTTAATATTAGAAATGGTTTTCTTAAACTGATGCGATTGTCTTGCTGTACCCGTTAAAATTCCCTGCGGACCAAATTCTACATCCAATAATTCGATTCCGTTGCTTGTGATTACGAACTCTCTAACTTGATTAGAATGTCCCATTCCTCTTGCTTTAACGATAAAAATACCGCGGTTTCTTTCGCCAATACCTTCCATATCGCGTACCGTTATCCAGGTATCTACTAGTGAAGATACAGATTCTTCTGCCAAATCGGGTCTGAAATTTTCGGTTTGTTTATTTAAGGATGTAAATAAAGCAGTTATATTATTGGCTTTCAGCATATCAATTAATCGAACGAGCATTGATCGAACTTCATGCTCGCTTCCTACAGAGATAAGATTACTGATTGGATCAATTACGATGGTGGTTGGATTAAACTCTTTGATAAGTTTTCTCAGCGTAAGCAAATGCAGTTCCAGACCATTCAACGATGGACGTGACGAATGAATCTGCAATAAACCACCTTTGATGTGTTTTTCAAGATCAATACCAATCGATTTCATGTTACGAACCAATTGCTGTGGAGACTCTTCAAAAGCGAAATAAATCGTTCTCTCCTTCTTTTTGCATTGTTCGTTGGCAAAATAACTTGCAACGGTAGTTTTTGCTGTTCCTGCAGTACCCGAAACCAAAATATTACTGCCGCGATAAAACCCTCCGCCGTTAAACATTTCATTTAAGCCTGGAACACCTGTCGAAATAACATCTGAAGAAACCTCATTATCTAATTTCAAAGAAGTAATAGGAAGCACTGAAATTCCATCTTCATCAATTAAAAACGGATATTCGTTTGTTCCATGTGTTGAACCTCTGTATTTTACAATTCGAAGCCTTCTGGTCGAAACTTGCTCAATTACACGATGATCTAATACAATAACACAATCTGACACATATTCTTCCAGACCTTGGCGGGTTAAAGTTGCTTCGCCGCGTTCTCCTGTAATAATTGCTGTTACACCTTTTGTTTTGAGCCAATGAAATAATCGTCGTAATTCAGCTCTTAAAATAGCCTGATTGTCTAAACCAGCAAAAAGTGATTCGATGGTATCCAATACAACACGAGTCGCTTTTATAGAATCTATAGCGTGTCCTAAACGGATAAATAAACCGTCAAGATCATATTCGCCTGCTTCTTCAATTTCCGATCTTTCAACGCGGACATGATCTACAACCAGTTTTTTATCTTTTTTAAGCTGTTCAAGGTCAAAGCCTAATGATTTAACATTTAGCGTAAGATCGTCCGAGGGTTCTTCAAAAGACATGAAAACTCCGGGTTCGTCATATTCTGTAATTCCTTTAATTAGGAATTGCATAGATAATAATGTTTTGCCGCATCCAGCGCCACCGCAGATTAAGGTTGGTCGTCCTTGCGGAAATCCTCCTTCCGTAATCTCGTCTAGTCCGTCGACTCCAGTAGGAGTTTTTGGAAATATAAAACTATATGATTTTGTTTTTTCTTGCACGATAATAAATTTCTGTATTAACTCAAATATACGCTTTATTGCAAGAACCTCAATGAATTCCTGTTAACTTTTAACTTGCGTTTAATGAAGTTTTAGAAATAAATTAAGAAAATTGGATTAAAAATCTGAATAAATCGGAGGATTTTAACCAAAAAACAAAAAAAAGAGAACTATATATTTAACATTAAGAATGGACTTTTAAACAAAACTGATTTTTAAATGCGTTTATAATGTTAAAATGTATTTCTGGTATACTCCATGATACTGGTTACAAAGTGATACCATTTTGAATTTATCTTTGTCTCATTAATTTTAAACACATACAAAATGGAAAATCTAAAAAATAAAACAGCCGTTATAACAGGCGGAAACAGCGGAATAGGTTACGCAGCAGCCAAACAGTTAAAAGAACAAGGCGCAAACGTAATCATTACAGGAAGAAGAAAAGAAGCTATAGAAAAAGCAGCTTTAGAACTAGGCGTTACAGCCATAACAGCAGACCAATCGAATATTTCGGATATTGAAAAATTGGCAGTTCAAGTAAAAGCCGATTTCGGTTCGGTTGATATTTTGTTTATCAATGCAGGAATTGCAGGTTTAGGAATGATCGAACATACCACAGAAGAGTTGTACGACAATATTATGAACGTGAATCTAAAAGGTGCTTTTTTCACTTTAAACAAATTTATCCCGATTCTGAAAGATGGCGCTTCGGTGGTATTTCTTTCTTCGAATACTGCGAGTATGCCAGGTCCAGGATCTTCGGTTTATTCGGCGAGTAAAACGGCTTTGAATTCGTTTATGAGATCGGCGGCATTAGAATTAGCACCAAGAAAGATTCGTGTCAATTCGGTTAGCCCAGGACCAACTCAAACCGAAGTCATGAACAAAGTAGGCCTAGACGAAACCACCGTAAAAAGCATTATGGATGTCGTAGTAGAAAAAGTCCCACTAAAACAAATGGGAAGGGCGGAAGATGTCGCAAAAATGGTTTCACATTTAAGTAGTGAGGCTGCGGTATTTATGACTGGAGCGGATGTTATTATGGATGGCGGGATGAGTTTGGGATAAAAATATTTCCACTGAAAAACAAAACCCTCAATCTTTTAAAGAACTGAGGGTTTTAATTTTTTTCAAAAAGAAATAAACCTTTACTCCAAATCCAGATAAGGATCTAAAATTTCGGCTAGTTCATTGAGCCAATAGAAGCTGTCTCCAAGTTTGGCAGCGTTTAACTGAATGTTTTCTTGATCGTTTAGAACGCCCAATGCGAGGGTTAGATTTACCTGTCTTATGGCTCTCGCCATATCGAGTGGGTCAATTCTGTCGTTGAAGAAATTCATTAGACCGATTTCGGCTTCTTTTGAAAGGGTTTTGGTACTCATAATCTTAACTTTTAGGGAAATATAAAACCCGCGTAGGTTAGGTGTCCTACGCAGTTAAGAACGCGTTGCAGTTGTTTCCAATACCGCCACCATACCACACGGGCAAACTTTTTTTCTGTAATCATGTCTTAACTTTTAGGACTGCAAATATATTAAAAAAGAAGTTGGTTTAATAGTTTAAAAAGTAGTATTATTCTTAAAATTGTTTTTCCTCGATTATAGTGTAGGTTAAAAAATCTATAGCATGAAACTGCCCGATAGCGTGGATTGCAAATCTGCACTATCGTTGTCTAAATTTAATCGAAAGGTAAGATTTATTGAAATAAAAATTCAAAATCCAGCAGATTATCATCAAAATTACTGGGATTATAGTAAAAGTCTAATTCATATTTTAATGCAAGTTTCATCCTTAATATTTCAGGCTCCATATAAATTTCATATTTTGTTTTAAAAAGTTGACCTCTATGTGTTTTTTCTAAAATTATAAGATTCCTACTTATCTTATCTGATACTTTTTCTAAGTCTTCTTCATTTTCTATCCAGCAGTTTGTTTTTAAGACTAACTCATCATATTTAATAATAATTTTATCACCATGCCGTTTAAAATAATCTAGTTCTTTTTTCTGCCATTTTATTAATTTATTGATTTGATATTTATTGATAAAATATGCAACAAAAAGGATTAAAATTATAAATATTTCTAAAAACCAAGGTAAGCCTGATGATATTCTGGTATAGAGAAAAATTGTGGTCATACTATATAAGTTTATCACACTAAAATTTAAGTGATTTGTTATTAATTAATTCATGGATAATATATATGTAAATACTCTACATTTATTTACAAGGACCACCTATTCCAGCTTTATTCCATATTTCTTCATCTAAAAAAGCGCCATTTTTATCATATTTTCTAATTTCCGTAGTGTGGGGAGTTTCAATTGTTATTATTTTCTCACCATTTGCTGTAATCCTCACTATTTCAATAATGTCTCCGCAATAATAAACATCGCTATCTGTAACTAGATTGTCTGTTGAATCGTATGTAGTAGCTTTATATATAAATCCATCTCTAACTTGGTATTTAGTTGTGAATACTTCTCCACGCTTTATAAACTTTTCCTCAAGTTTTCCATCAACTTTCCCAGCTCTATTTACTGAAAATTTTGTAAAAAAATCATCGTATTTAATTATATAATTTCCTTCTTTTAATATTGTGTCTCGGGCAAGATCATAACGCATTTTGTATTTAGTAGCTAGAACAGAAAATTTAAAAGTTACTGAATTAGGTTTAACCTGAAAATTCTCTTTATTTAGAGGTAAATAATCAATATTTTTTTCTTGACAGAAAGCGAACTGTTGTGTTAAAAACACAAACACAATTATAAATTTCATATTTTTTAGTCTTTAATTTATTTTGCAAAATTTGTTACGATATTTTGCCAAATTGTTGTTAATTCTGCTTAGTAGCATGATAAATTTTACGTAGCCTTTTACCAATTGATTTTTTTTGAAGTATAAAAATTTTCATCCGTACCTCTCATTGCCTTAAAATCAATTGAATCTTGAACTTTTTTTAAACTATTTATTATATCCTTGTTTTCAATTCTAAATTTATCATACGTTACTAATTTTACAGTGTCACCAATTTTTAAATGATCAATTGACTTATTAATTTTATACTTTTTAAGTAAATTATTAGCTTCAACTTTGGAAATTAGACGATTTCTTTCTTTAATAATTATATCGATAAACTCGTCCTTGGGGATTTCATCAAAATTTAAATTATAAATTAGTTTTAATTTGTTTTTTTTATTGCAAACCTGATAATCAGTAATGTCATCTAGAAGAACTTTTCCATTTGCACGATAACGCCAAACTATGTAACCCACATTAGAAGAATTTATAATAATTCTAAATTCAGTTGGAATATTTAAAACTACGCTGTCTTTCATTGAAGGATTTTTCAAACTTGGTATAAGTGTTACCATTTCCTTTGAATCTATTTGTTTGACTTCTATAGGTTCTTTAGTTTGACAAGAGACTAATAATGCCAAGAGAATTAAAAGTGAAAATCTATGTCTTGTTTTCCCACTGCTGACGTGAGCGTCCCGCTCGTGAACGCAATGTAAAACAATTTTATAAACTAAATCGGCACTAGCGAGAGGCATTACATGTCGACATACATTAACACAAAACACATCATAAATTTTGCTCATTAATATCTAATATTTTAAGAATTTCTTGGACGTTTTTAGGCTTTGTGTAAGTATTTACAATTTTTAAATTTGTTTGATACTTAACATAGTAAAAAGTTTTAGCAGTAGAATATTGTTCGTAATTACCTATAATTGAATCGAACAAACTTCTTTTGTTAATATATAAATCTTCTTTGATTTGAGATCTTTCATTTATTAGTTTATCAATAGAATAATGGATGTTTTTTTTATTCTCTGAAATGAATTTTTTGCTAAAACTATTTCCACCATTTATATTTTTTATTTTTCCATTTCTATTGTGAAAAAAGTTTATTTGATAAGTGAAATATTTCTTGTTTGTTTGTTCATTCTTGTTTTTAATTGTTGCACTAATAATTCTGTATTTTGTGTTTTCCTTATAATTATTCCAATTTTTATTTAAAAGTTCTAAAGATTGAGAATAATCACCGCATCCATCTTTTAAAAGATAAACTAAGTCTAAAATAGATTTTTCTATTAATATCTTTCGTTTTAAGTATATAAAATATTCCCTGTTAACTGTGTAGGTATCATTATTGATTTGTATTTTATTGTTATTAAATGAAACGGTTACGTTTTCATTTGATGCCGAAAAGTATAGTATTGCGCGTTCTTTTTTTATATCAGCGTTAATCCAAAATAGACTTTTTTCTGGGATTTCTTTTGAGTTACTTAGTTCAAAAATAGTTATAGTATCATTCGTTTTTGGAAAAAGTCCTACAAAATTTCTAATCTCTTTTTCACCGTTACTTTCTTCATTTTCTGATTTATCGATGTAAACTTCTTGTAAAAAAGCAAGTCGAAAGGATGGTTCATTTGATTTAATCTTTTTAGTGCTAATTAGCATAAGTGAACAGCTAAGAATTGCTATAATAAATAATTTTCGCATCATGTTATTATTTTGGGTTATCACTCGTTAATCTTATTTTTGTAAGCTTCCAAAAAATACTTTTTCCTGCATTTATTGTACCAGAAATTCCGTTTGTTGCTTTTACTCCGGTGTCATAATAAAAATTTCCAGAGATCCAATAATCTTTATTTTCAAAATCCGAAGCAGGAATTTTATATTTAATTTTTGAAGGTATTTCTATTTCTTCAAACGTTGGTTTTCCATCTTTTCCAAGAACTGGTTTTCCATCTTTTCCTTTAATAATTTGCTTAACTTTCTTTTTGACATGTTCGTGAGTTCCAGGGTCATTTTTTTCATTATGATTACCCTTGTCGCCATATTTTGTAGAATTTCCATTAGCTGCTAGAAAAGAATCATAAATATCTTTAGGAATTTCAATAAATTTATATTCATCGAATTTATTTTGCCCTACTTTGTTATATGGATTCATTTCTGAATTTCCCCAAGCAAGAAAATCTGTGCCGTCCCAAAGTTCAGCGCCATTTGTTAAATCATCTTCTCCTCCTAGAACATAAAAGATTGCTTTTCTAGTTAATTTTGATTTGTTGTCATCTAATGAAGATTTCATTTCTTTTTTATTTCCGACAGAAGAATAGCTAGTTGATAATAATTTTTTCCACGTAGATTTTACGTTTATAGATCTATTAAAACTTGTATATGCAATGCATTTTAATTCTTTGAAATCATCTTCTCCAGCCTCCATTTTTACCACATAAGCTATATAGCAAAAATCTGAATGCGTGATGTTTTTTTCATTTTCCTTTAATAATTGAATATTATTATAAGTTACAATTTCTTCGCCTTTTTCATTTTTCATTTTTGATTTTCCTGTACATGTGTAAACATCTTCTGCACTTCCTTCATTTTCTACTTCATTTACTTTTCCTTCAAAAGTTCCATCTTCATTGTAAAAATGACCATTAACGTATAAAATTTTTGGAAACACAGAAACATACTTTTCTGGTTCACCGTAAGTATAATTTTCTGCAAAATAATCGATAAATCCGTTTGAGTTGTGTTCAATTCCTCCTTTGGCATAAACTCTAGAAACGCCACCTGTTTTCTCAACAATATTTCCTTTTACTCTAATATATTCTGACATAAAATTATTTTTCTTCGGTTATAGTATAGGTTAAAAAATCTATAGCATGAAACTGCCTATCTGCATAAAAGGTTTTGTTGGCAATTTCTTCTATTTGTTCTTTTGGCATCATGATAATTAGACTGCCATCTGATTTTCTAATTTCATCGCCCATTTTTTCTAATCTAAAAGGTTCGAAATTAATTCGGATATGACAGGCATGATTGGTCATGTAATTTCCATAAGGGTCGCGATAATTAACATTGCTGTCTTTCAGTGAAAAATGAGCGCTATTTTTGGAGTTATGAAAGCTGTAATTGCCAATGTTTCCCATTATGGTGATACCACAGATTGTTTTTATTGCCATCTTAGTTAGTTTTGTCTTGTTTTTTCACTACTGTTGTTTTTGATATCCTTATCAGAGTGAAACTCATGTCCAATTTCACTATGTGTAATTATTCTGTTTTCAGAAGCGATATTTCTATCTTTTTTTACTTCTGAGTTAGAATCGCCATCAATATTGATATGATTGTCTCCAGCAACATGTAATATTTTATCCAATCCTACGCTAGTGTCTAAAATTCCTCCAATACTTGAAGTTTTATTTAGTATTGCTGTTTCAGAGATATTAGTTCCAGCTACATAAGTTATACTTTCACTTGCCTCAAAAACAATATTTTTAGCACGTATGGTAACTGTTTCAGGTGAGGTCACATTAATATTTTTGCCTTCTTCATCTAGTTGAATTTCATTCCCACTCGGGTCAGAAAGCCAGATGCCCACTTTTTCAATAAACTTGAAAAGCTGTCCAAAACGGAGTTTCCAGCCTTTAATTCGGTTTTCGGTATCAAAGAAATCGGGCATTTCTTTTCCGTTATAATAGGTGCCAGAAACATACGGGCGTTCCGCATTGTTGGCTTCAAAACTTACTTGAACCTCTTCGCCAATTTCGGGTCTGAAATAAAGTCCTTTGTCTGAGCCTCCATAAGGTTGAACGACACGCATCCAATCGCTTTTGCTTGCCCAGCCATTCCAGAAGAATTCCACTTTTATGCGCCCCATTTTTTCGGGATCATTATTGTCAATTACTATTGCGGGCTGGCTTTCGGCAGAAGCAAATGCATTTACGTCTGTGTAGTGCGGTGCTGCAACATCGGCAGGAATTGCCTTAAATTTGCACGTATAATTTCCGTTTACTTCAGAGCAGTGAATAATTTCAACTGCCAGTAAATGGTGTTCTACGTTTTTATTTTCAATAGAAAAAGTCTGTCCCAAACCTATAGGCAGATAGGAGGTACCGCTGTAGAATATGCTGTTGGCATCGCGTCCCGCGGTTTGCATTTTCACCATTTCGTCAATCTCGTCCTTATTCTGAGCATTGCTGGTATATGCGCCATTTTCAAGTCCGGGTCTTACAATATAAGGCTGTTTAAAAACAGCTAGCGTGGCAAATCGGTCTCGGCTTCCTTCAGAGGTTTTTTCTGCGCCATTTTTTATATTAGAAGCGCTATTGTAGTCATAACTGCTGAACGAAGTTTTATGTGAAACTAAATTAGCTTCGATGCTAAAGTTATGCAGCGAAGATTCGTTTATAAGTTTTATTTCAGTGTTTTTAATTTGACCAAACTGCATACGCATTCCGTCAAAATAAAACCATTGAGCATAACGTGCAGAAAGGCGTTTAAGGAAATTAAAACTTGTTTCGTTGTACTGCGTTTTAAAACTGAACTCTTTTGTATAAGTAGGCACAATGGCTTCTCTCTGATAGAATTCTCCCGAACTTTCTTCGGCAAAAATTTCGAGTCCAATCTGTTGGAGATTTTTCTCGCGAAAGATTCTAGATTTCGGCATGTCATCAAGAGCAATGGTATTACTTGTTCCTGTTACGTGCAGTCCAGCTGGGCTTCCGTGCAGATCGATAGAACCTAATTTTGTAATCCTTCCTTTTGACATTAAGCGTATGCCTTTTACTTTAAAGGTAAAAATGACCTCACTGCCAATGTAATTGCTAAAGGCTTTTTCCTGATCTTGTGGGGCAATAATAGGTTTTCCTGTATATTGCCAAAAGAAAGAAAAATGATGATGATCTGCCATTTTCTGAGAAAGCTCGAGATTGTAATAGATAATATTTTGAGTAAAACCTTCTATAGTAATATGTACCTGTTCTGTGAATTTTGACATTTTTTTGTAATTTAAATAAGGTAATGATGGGTTAAATTGAAATCTATTTTTTAAGAACTTGGCATTGCCGAAAACCGATTCTTTGGCAGTCCGTTCTATTGATAATAGCGTTTGAATTTGATCGTGCTGTTACATTTTCTTCGTTGATTTATAGCTTGCTAGAAAGCTCATTCTGTTTGTTTTAAGGTTAATTATGCAATAGTTTTGCGATCCTTTATTTTGATATAGAGGAGAATAATGGGATTTCTAAAATGTAGTTGGATTTACTGCTAGTATATGCGCAGTATTTTTAGTGCGGTATTATGGTAAATATAGACAGGGAGAAATAATAACAAAGACCTGTAAAAGACAAAAAAATAATAGAATAGGGTATTTTGGTAAATCCTTATCATTAAACAACAAAAGCGATCCGTTTATGATCGCTTTTGTTATTCTAGTCTATTTGAAAAAACATAATTCAGAAATAACCAACACAAAGTTTTTCATTACAAACTAAAAAGAAAAACGCAGCAACTTAGTATCTTAGCATCTCAGTACCTTAGAAACTAGAAAACATGACCATTCAGCAGTTAAAATATATAGTCGCTTTAGACGAAGAACGGCATTTTGCAAGAGCTGCCGAAGTTTGTATGGTAACGCAGCCTGGACTTACCATTCAGTTAAAAAATCTGGAAGAAGAAATCGGAATTAAGATTTTTGATCGAAATAAAGTGCCGTTGACACCGACTGTTTTAGGAATTGAAATTATCAATAAAGCCAAAAAGATACTTCGTGAAGTAGATGAAATTCGTGATTTTGTGATCAACGAAAAGAATCTGCTGGAAGGAGAGTTGAAACTTGGCATTATTTCCACTTTATCGCCTTATCTGATTCCGCTGTTTATTCAGGCCATGAAAGAAGCGGCGCCAAATGTGCATTTTATTATTAAAGAAGGCTACACGGGACATTTAATGCGCGATTTGGAAACGGGTGCAATTGACGTTGCGATTATGGCTACGCCAACAGGAAACCCGAATTTAATAGAACATGTTGTTTTTAAAGAACCGTTTGTTGCTTATTTAAATCAGACGCATCCTATGGCGAATGATGAATTTTACGAAATGCAGCCCGGCGACAAAACCGAACTGTTATTACTGCATCACGAATATTGCTACAACGCACAATTATTAGACATCTGCGGACTAAAAACATCCGATAAAATAAAGGAACAATTTACGTACGATATTAATTCGATAGAAACCTTAAAAAATCTAGTTCGCGCCCATTTAGGATTTGCGATTATCCCTAAACTTTCTACTTTAAACGAATCAGGCGGACTTTTTAAACCTTTTAAAGAACCTGTTCCCGTAAGAGAAATAAGTCTAGTAGTGTCTGATTCTTTCTCTAAGAAATTATTACTAGAGAAAATGAATGAAGCCATCTGGAACTGTCTGCCTGAGTCATTAAAAAAAGATTTCAGTTATAAAAAAATCCGCTGGAACGATTCGCCGTATTTTATTAAGGAGGTTAGTAAGTATCGTTAGAAATTCCAAAATAAAAAATCCAAATTCCAATTGATTTGGGAGAAATTCCAATGCAAAAAATTCCAAATTCCAAGCTATACAGTAATTGGAATTTGGAATTTTTGCACACAGTTTGTCATTTCGACTGAAAGGAGAAATCACACGCGGGTTTCCGTAATGTTTGTCGCCAATCTTTGTAGAATTTCTAGTGTGATTTCTCCTTTCAGTCGAAATGACAAAACGAGGTAATTTATAATTTATAATTCACAATTATTTACTCGCTTCAATAATCACATTTGCCACTTTCTCTGGCTGAGAAATAAATACCACGTGGCTACCTTTAATTTCAGTGATTTTGGTGTTAGAGCGTTTGTACATCGCGTGCTGAATACTCGGAACAATACTTTTGTCTTCAGTTGCTATGATTCCGTAAGAAGGTTTAGTTCTCCAAGCGGCTTTTGTTATCGGAGTTAAAAAACCTTGCGCATGAAAAGCACCTTGCGAAGCATACATAAAATCGGCTTGTTCTTTGCTCAAATCTCCGGCAAAACCAGCGTGAAATTTCGCTTTGTCATAATACGCAATTCCTTTTTCGTCTGGAGGCAATACACCATTTTCTGGAGCTGGAGGAGTAGTTTGCAACCATTGAACAGAATTTTCGCCATTATCAGGCTGTAAAGCCGCTACGTAAACCAAAGCCGCTACTTTCGGGTGATTTCCAGCTTCTGTAATTACGGTTCCTCCCCAAGAATGTCCAACCAAAATTGTTGGTCCGTCTTGTTTATCTAAAGCTAAGTTTGTGGCTTGAACATCATCTTCCAAAGAACTTAACGGATTCTGAACGATGGTTACATTATAGCCTTTTTTAGTCAGAACTTTGTATAAACCTTGCCATCCAGAACCATCTGCAAATGCACCGTGAACTAATACGACATTTTTAATTTTAGGAGTAGTTTGTGCGTTTACGTTTGTGAATGCTAAACTAAAAATTAGTACTGCGAATGCTAAAAAGCTTTTAAATATTGTTTTCATTTTTATAAAATTTTAGATTGTAAATATGATTTGTCTCAGTTTTGTCATTTCGACGAAGGAGACCCGAGCGATAGCGAACTGGCGAAGCAAATCTTCACAAGAAACTCCGTATAGAATGTCACCAATCTTTGTAGATTTTCGAGTGTGATTCTTCGTTCCTCAGAATGACAAAATTATGATTGAATTTTTTTAAGAATTAGTTTAAGGTTACCTGTAAAGTAATCTCAGTATTTAGCAATTTAGAAATTGGACAAATTTCTTTTGCTTTTTGGGCAGTTTGCTGAAACTCTTCTGCAGAAATTCCAGGTACTTTTCCAGTCAATTCTAACTGAATTAAAGTGATAGTTCCGTCCTCAAAAGTTACTTTAGCCGTTGTATCTAAATCTTCTGGAACAAAACCAGCTTCAGATAATAAAAAGCTTAATTGCATAGTAAAACATCCAGAATGTGCCGCTGCGATTAATTCTTCAGGATTAGTTCCTACACCTTGCTCAAAACGAGTTTTAAATGATAATTGTGCATTATCTAAAGTTGTGCTTTGTGTACTGATGGTTCCTTTTCCTTCCATTCCTGTACCTTTCCAGTTTACGTTTGCTCTTCTTGTAAATTTCATGATTTCTATTTTTTAAGTTATTTTTTAAGATGATCAAATCATTTCTTTGATTTTGATGAGACAAAGGTATAGGGAAGGTGTTTATTAATAAAATTAATAATTTTTAGTATTTATTAAAATAATTTATAAGTATTGATTTAATTGAGGTTAGAACGTAAAAGACTTTAAATAATAATCTTTCGAAAACTTCCTTATGAAAATGAGTGCCCTAGCCCTGATAGGAGCGGCATCCTTTTTCTTGCTTCTTTAGCAAGGAAAAAATATAGCGGATAGAAGGAAATAGCTCCTAATTAATATCAATGCTTCACTTTATCATACTTATTTAGAAACAGATTTAGAATCTCAGTTCGAGAAAAGAACGAGTATTTAGATGCTTATTTGGTTTCAAATTATAATGTGAAACAAAGTAAGTGATTGATTAATAGTTTTTTTTATTCTGTGAATTTAATTTTATAGGAAAGAATTTTATAAGACGATCGAGAAAATAAGTTTTCAATGAATAATCTAACTTTTAAATTTATGAGAAATGCTTTTCTAATATTTGGAGTTTGTTTGAGTGCAATTTTGTTCTCCTGCAAAAAAGATAAAGATGCTGAGCAGTCAAGTTCTGAAACTGGAAAGTCTGAAACTGCTGACTCTACATTAATTGCAGATCGTGGCTGGCCTCGTGAAGCCGAGAATAACGGAGCAAAACTCGTGTACTATCAGCCTCAGGTAGACGACTGGAAAGATTTTAAAGAACTTACAGCCAGAGTGGCTTTTTCGCTGACTCCAAAAGACGGAAAACAGGTTTTGGGCGTGGCTTCTTTGAAAGCAGAAACATTGGTTGACAAAGACAATCGAAGCGCTTTTATTAAAAATCTTCAGGTAACAGATATACGTTTTCCTGCTCTGGACAAAAAGAAAGTTCCTGAAATGGAAAAGTTATTTAAAGAAACGTTGCCTCAGAGCGGAGATCCTATTGCGGTAGATCGTATTTTGGCAGATTTAAGTCATACCAAAAGTCCGCCAAAGGGAATTGCTGCTAAAAACGATCCTCCTGCGATTTTTTACAGTACGAATCCGTCGATTTTGCTTATTGTGCAAGGTGAGCCGGTTTTGGTGCCTGTAGAAAAAACAGATATTCAATATGTGGTAAATACCAATTGGGATTTGTTTTTTGATAAAACCACAAAAGATTATTATTTATTGGTGGAGAATATCTGGCTAACATCGAAAAATATCGCTGGTAAATGGACTAAAACAACCAAATTGCCTTCGGGTTTGAGCAATCTGCCTTCGGGACAGAATTTTGATGATGTTAAGAAAATGATTCCGCCTCCGTCTTCTGGAGGAGCTCCAGAGGTTTTTTACAGCAATAAACCTGCTGAATTGATTGCTATAAACGGAAGCCCGAAGTTTGTTAAAATTCCGGGAACTAAATTGTTATACATAGACAATACCGAGAATGATATTTTTGCTGACGAAAATAAAGGTCAGTACTATGTATTATTGTCTGGAAGATGGTTTAAGTCAAAAGAACTAACTGGACCGTGGAGTTATGCCAGTAATAGTCTTCCTGCGGATTTTGCCAAAATTCCGAAGGATTCTCCGCGTGCTAATGTATTGTCATCGGTGCCAGGAACGCAAGAAGCGAATGATGCTGTGATGTTATCTCAGGTTCCGACAACGGCTATTTTGAAGAAATCGGATGCTGAGGCAAAAGTAAAAGTATCGTATGATGGCGGAACTCCTCAGTTTAAACCTATTGATGGAACAAAAATGCAATATGCAAGCAATACGCAAGAGAAGATTATAAAAGTAGGCGATTTGTATTACTTGTGTTTTCAGGCGGTTTGGTTTATGTCGACAAGTCCGAATGGACCTTGGAAAACATGCGATTCTGTTCCGAAAGAAATTTATACGATTCCGCCAAGTTCGCCAGTATATAATGTTACGTATGTTACGCAAACCACAACCGATACAACGGTTGAAAGCAGTGCAACAGCGGGTTATTTGGGTGCTTTTATTATTGGCGCAACTTTCGGCGCTATATTGACTTATGGCACAGGATGGTATTATCCGCCTTATATGTATTACGGCGGAATGTATCCAATTTATCGCCCGTGGCCTTATGCGTATGGAGGAGGAGCGGTTTACAATCCGTGGACGGGAGGTTATGCAGCGGGAAGACGTGTTTACGGACCTTATGGTGCAGCTGGAACTTCGGCTTGGTACAATCCGGCAACAGGAAGATACGGTCGTTCTGCAAGCGTACAAGGATGGTATGGCGGACGCACGGCTGCAAGTACTTATAATCCGTGGACGGGTAATTATGCGAGAACGAATCAAGGGCATAACGCGTATGCACAATGGGGACATTCTGCGGCGACAAACGGAAATCAGTGGGCGCAGACAGGACATATTACAACCCGACGCGGAACAGCTATTGGTTACGAAACTTCGGGAGGAAATAAAGGTGTAATTACGCACAGAAGAGGCGGAGGAACTACGATTCACACCAATAATAATGTATATGCAGGTCACGATGGACATGTTTATAAAAGAGATGCCAACGGAAACTGGAGCCATTACAATAACGGAAACGGTGGCTGGACACAGGCAGGAACTTTGGGTTCGTCTAAAAAAGGGGGTGAAAGGATTCAGAATAGAGCTAACCAAGGACTTGGAGCAAACGGAGCGGGAGAACGAATTCAACGTGACAGACCTAATGAAGGACTTGGCGCAAATGGTGCAGGAGAGAGAATTCAGCGCGATAATTTGCCGAAATCTGGTCAAAATTTAGGAGGCGAGACCCGAATGGGAGACGGAATTCAACGAGATAATTTCCCGAAAGCAGATCAAACGCTCGGACAGCCCAACAAACCGCTTGGAGAAGCTGGCCGTCCAGATATTACAAACGATCTAGATCGTTCGGCTATTTCAAGAGATCGTGGCGAAATGCAAACTCGAAATTTCCAAAATATTCAAAGAAGTGGTGGAGGATTTAATGGAGGCGGCTTCGGCGGTGGCGGTTTCAGAGGAGGCGGAGGCTTTAGAGGAAGAAGATAAAAGCGAAGGTTATTTTTAATTCAAAAGATCAGGATGGTGATAAAACGCTAATCCTGATTTTTTTTGCAGTTTATTTAACCGCAAAGAGCGCAAAGGTTTACGCAACGTTCGCTAAATTTTTTTAATCTCGCAAAGACGCAGAGTCGCAAAGTTTTATTTGTAAAGCTTTGCGATTTTTTGTTTAGCCACAGATTATATAAATTAACACAGATTAGAAAATCCTTTTAATCCTAATAATCTGTGGCAAAAAAATAAAGACAAAGCTTTGCGTTCTTTGCGCTTTTACAAAGTCCTATAAACAAAAATCCTTGCGCTCTTTGCGGTAAAACCATTCGCATTTCACATCTCACAAATCACAACTCACACGCTGTCCGTTTCACCTTGAAGTTTGTCCGTTTCACCTATTTTCTGATTTCGTATGAAGGGTTATCGAAATACTTTTGACGAAGAAATTAACAGAAAACAAATATTTAAAACTAGAAATTATGGAAACGAAAAAACAAAAAACATGGGTTGTAATCGCAATTATCATTTTAGGAATCATTGCCTTTTTAGTTCCTAATCAGATTACGGCACAAGGAGTAAAACGCATCGATCTGCAAAAACATGATCTAAGTACTCCAGGAAAAGAAATGGTGCAAGCAAGAATCGATTTTGAAGCGCATTCAGCTTTCGGAAAACATTCTCACCCAGGCGAAGAAGTCATTTACGTTGTTGAAGGTTCGTTGGAATATCAGATTGAAGGAGAAAAAACGGTGACACTAAAAGCAGGAGAAGTGCTTTTTATTCCGGCTGGTGTGGTGCATTCTGCTAAAAATAATACAAATGCCAAAGCATCAGAACTAGCAACCTATATCATAGAAAAAGGGAAACCTATTTTGACGATGAAGAATTAAATTTTTTAACCGCAAAGTACGCAAGGTTTTTTACTCTTGACTTCTGCTAAAATGCGCAAAGTTCGCAAAGCTTTGTGTTGAAAGTTTTGCCACAGATTAAAATGATTTCCACAGATTATTAGATCCTTTTAATCTTTATAATCTGTGGCAAAAACAACCAAGCGCAAAGCTTTGTAAAAAACTTAGCGAACATTGCGTAACTCTTAGCGCCCTTTGCGGTTAAAAAACAAAGCCTGTCCGGTTCAACCTGAACTTTGTCCACTTCACCTTTTTTTACCTTTTAAAACAAGCATTGTCAAGATACCTTTGACGAAGAAATTAACTGATAATCAACTAATCAAAAAATAAAAATTATGAAAACACTATCAAATATTTTAATCGCTATTCTTTTTATGAATGCAGCTTTTACTCAAGCGCAAACTTCAACACAAAAAACAATCGAAGTAAGTAGTTCTTTAGGAACATTAAAACAAATCAACGCCGGATTATTAAACGTGGGCTATACTGAAGCAGGTCCGTCAAACGGAACGCCAGTAATCTTGCTTCACGGCTGGCCGTACGATATTCATAGTTATAACGAAGTCGTTCCGATTTTAGTAGCAAAAGGATATCACGTTTTTACCCCGTATTTAAGAGGATTTGGAACTACAACTTTTCTTTCTAAAGACACTT
This sequence comes from Flavobacterium sp. SH_e, assembly GCF_025717045.1. GTDB lineage: Bacteria > Bacteroidota > Bacteroidia > Flavobacteriales > Flavobacteriaceae > Flavobacterium. The sequence goes on along the minus strand of NZ_JAOVZN010000005.1, from coordinate 420,408 downwards.
TCAGAAACGGTCAGCAGGCAGCTTTGGCTAGTGATATTATTGCTTTCATGGATGCATTGAAAATAGATAAAGCTGTAATTGGCGGTTTCGATTGGGGAGCTAGAACAGCGGTTGTAATGTCAGCACTTTGGCCAGAACGCGTAAAAGGTTTGGTTTCTGTAAGTGGTTATTTGGTGGTGAATTTAGAAGCAAATTTAAAACCGCTTCCTCCAACAGCTGAGTTAGGATGGTGGTACCAATATTATTTCGCTACAGAAAGAGGAAAACAAGGTTACACACAAAACACGTACGATTTCAATAAACTAATCTGGAAAATAGCTTCTCCATTATGGAACTTCGACAAAGCAACTTACGATCAAACGGCTCAGTCTTTTGATAATCCAGATCACGTAGCAATTGTGATTCATAATTACAGATGGAGACAGTCTCTAGAAGTGGGAGAAGCAAAATACGATAATCTAGAAAAACGTTTGGCAGCAAAACCAGAAATCAAAGTTCCGACTATTACAATGGGAAGTGATTTTGATGGCGCTTTCGCGGATGGAAAAGTGTACGCAAACAAATTCACAGGAAAATACGAACACAGAATTTTAAAAGGAATTGGACACAACGTTCCGCAAGAAGATCCAAAGGCATTTGCACAAGCGATAATTGATGTTTCTAAATAAATTCCAATTTTTTGAAATTCCAAATTCCAAATTGAATTGCAATATCAATATCAATAAACATTTCACATTTTACAAATAACATTTCACACAAAAAATCATGAGCACAAAAATTTTATACACAGGAAAAACACACACAACAGGCGGTAGAGAAGGAGCTTCTCAAAGTTCAGATGAACAATTGAATATCAAATTAAGCGCACCGGGATCTTCACGTCCGGGAACAAATCCAGAACAGTTGTTTGCAGCGGGATGGTCGGCTTGTTTTATTGGAGCTTTAGGAATTGCCGCTTCTAAACTTGGAGTTAGACTTCCAGCTGAAACTGCGGTAGACGCTGAGGTTGATTTATGTGTAACAGAAGGCGAATATTCTCTTCAGGCAAGATTAAACATCAGCCTTCCAGGAATTGATATCCAAACAGCGGAAGCTTTGGCAGCTCAAGCGCATCAGACTTGTCCGTATTCTAAAGCAACTAGAGGAAATATAAACGTTGAGATTAATATTCTTTAAATGCGAAAAGTAATATGTTAGATGTAAAATGCAAACTTTTTACATCTAACATTTCACAACTCACATTTCACAACTAAAAAATCATGTTATGAAAAAAATATTAATGGGTATAATAATGTTGTTTTTCCTAAGTGTGAATAGCATTTTCAGTCAGAACTCAGATAAAAAAAGTTTTGCTCTTTTAGAATTATATACTTCAGAAGGATGTTCGAGCTGTCCGCCAGCAGATGAACTGCTTGGGAAAATTCAGAATGAATACAAGGATAAGAACGTTTATGTATTGGCGTATCATGTAGATTATTGGGACAAGCAAGGCTGGAAAGATATTTTTAGCAATGCTGATTTTACTAAAAGACAATACGATTACGCTCAATTTATGGGAAAAGAACCAATTTATACGCCTCAGGTAATCATTAACGGAAAAACAGATTTTATCGGTTCTCAGGAAACAAGCCTTAGAAACGGAATTAAATCGGCACTTTCTAAACCAATTTCAGCGAGTTTAAATTTAGAAGCAAATCAAAATGCTAATTCGCTTTCTGTAAATTATAATGTAGAAGGCACTTCAAAAAATAGCCGTTTATTAATTGCGGTTGTTCAGAAAGAAGCGAAAAGCAACGTAAAAAGAGGCGAAAATGCGAATCGTGTTCTATCGCATTATCAAATTGTTCGTAATCTGCAATCTGTAGATTTAAACAAAAACAAAAAAGGGACAGCGGCAATTCATCTTCCAAAAAACTACAATACACAAGATTTTGAAATCATCGGTTTTATTCAAGATATGAATTCAGGTGCAATTTTGGGAGTTAAGAGAGCTTAGTTTTTTATTTCACGCAGATTGTTTTTAATCTCGCAAAGTCACAAAGGCGCAAAGTTTTTATTCTCATTTTTTGTCATTTCGAGGAACGAGAAATCTCACTAGAAATTCCGCACAGATTTTCGCCAATCTTTGTCGAATCCCGAGTGAGATTTCTCGTTCCTCGAAATGACAAACTGTTTAGGGAAACTTTAATAAAAAAACTATATAGATCTGCCAAAATCACTTTAAATCTACGTGAAATCTTTTTCAAATAAAACTATCTTTGACTATAAACTACAATTATGGAAAAAACAAAACGTTTTCAGGTTTCGCTCAAAGTCATTTGGGGAAGTTCGATTGCATTGGCAGTTATGGCTTCGATACCTAAATTATTTGATGCCGATTCTACACCTGGAGATCTTATTATAAATTCTTCGATAACGCTGTTGTTTTCTCTTTTTATATGGTACTACAACATCTACAGTTTACCCAAATTTTCTGCTAATCATGCCAATAAAAGTCTGTTTAACTGGAAACTTTTGCTGAGTGTTATTTTGGGAATTGTCTTGATGGTGATTCTGGTAATCGCGCATCAGGAACTGTTTCAGGTTTCAAAAATGGATGCACCAATCATGTTTGAACTTCGAGGAGTTTTAATCAATTTGATTGTCTATATGTTTTTGCATTTGCTTTTTCAAAACTATCAGACACAGCAAATGGGAGTAGAATTGGAACGTACAAAAGCAGTAAATCTAGGCGCTCAATACGAATTGTTGAAACAACAGGTCAATCCGCATTTTTTGTTTAATAGTTTAAACACGCTGAAATCTATGGTTGATATCCAAGATCCGCAGAGTTCAGATTTTATCTTGAAATTATCCGATTTTTATCGTTTTACGCTAGAAAGCCGAAAAATGGATTTGATTCCGCTAAGCGAAGAACTTCAGATTTTAGATTCGTATGTATATCTGCTGAAAGCTCGTTTTGAAGACGGATTTGTTTTAGAAAATGAAGTAAATCCAAAACAGTTCGATTCGGCAATTCCGCCTTTTACATTGCAATTATTGATTGAAAACTGCATCAAACACAATGTCGTTTCTTTAGATAAACCTTTGAAAATAAAGCTTTATACAGAAAATGAGTTTTTAGTGGTCGAAAATAAAATTCAGCTCAAAAGAGGCGCCGTGTCTACGGGTGTTGGTTTAGATAATATCAACCAGCGTTTTATGCACCTGATTCATAAAGAAATTGAAATTGACAAAGACGAAACTACCTTTAAAGTAAAAATACCACTTAATTATGACTATCATAATAATTGAAGATGAAGTAAAAACGGCCAAAGCGCTTGGCCAGCTAATTCTGAGCATCAGACCCGATGTTCAGATTTTGTCGTATATACAAAGTATTGACGGGGCGGTTGATTATCTTTCAGAAAACGATCAACCCGATTTGATTTTTATGGATATTCAGCTGGCAGACGGTCAGTGTTTTGAGATTTTTAAGAATGTTGAGGTTTTATCGCCTGTAATTTTCTGTACCGCTTTTGATGATTATGCCATCGACGCCTTTAAATCAAACGGAATTGATTATGTTTTAAAACCTTTTTCAAGAGAAAGTATTTCGCAAGCTTTGAAGAAAGCGGGAGAGCTGAAAAACTTCTTTCAGAGAAATAAAAAAGCAATGCCCGATTTTGATTATTTGCTTACGCGAAATGGTGAAAACAAAGGGAAAAGCAGTTTTTTGGTTTTTAAAAACAATAAATACCAAACGGTTTTAACGGAGAATATTGCGTTTTTTTATATCAAAAATGAAACGCCAACGATTATGACTTTAGATAAAAATGAATATCCGTTAACGCAGTCTTTGGATGATATTCATAAACTTTTATCGCCAATTCAGTTTTTTAGGGTTAACAGACAGTATTTGGTTAATTTTACAGCTATAAGAGAAGCAGAACATTATTTCTCGAGAAAGATATTGGTAAAATTAAGTGTTCCAACTGAAGAAAAAATATTGGTAGGAAAAGAAAAAGCAACAGCATTTTTGAGTTGGCTCGAAAATAGATAACCAATTAATTTATTTGATGATTCAGATAAATTAATTGGCTTGATTTTATAATCCAGGAAACATAAAACAGCTTATAAAAAACAAAGCTGAAAGTATAAAACAGAGAATTAGAATAATCTTTTTCATTTTGATTTGTATTAATAAGAAATAATAAAATGCCTAATATTCAAGTATTAGGCATTTTTATTTTGATGTAATTTTTTTTTAATTGATTTCTGATGGAGTGTAAGTCGCTGTATATAGTTTTCTATACATTGCATAAGTTACGCTAACCATTACAAAGGCAATAATCGCATCAGTCGCAGCGCCGAAACCTAAAACGGCTATTTTTGAAAAGAAAGCAAAAATGATGTCGAAAAATATACCTGCGAAAACCCATTCTTTCAATCGTAATAATTTATTCGGAATTAAAAGCGTAATAACTCCCGCTACTTTAAAAACGCCAAGGATATAAATAAAATGCGCTGGATAACCCAATTGTTGTGTGATTCCCCAAACTAATGGATTGTTTGTTAATTCGAAGAAACCGCTTGCGCCAAACCATAAAGAAGTTAATACTGCGCCTGTCCAATAGATAATTGTTGTTTTTGAGTTCATGATTTTGATATTTAAAGTTATTTAACGGTACAAATGTGCGTTGAAAGCCTTAAAAACGAAATCGAAAATATGTTGAAGCGGACAAACTTCGGGGTGAAATGGACGGGATGTTGGGTGGTGTTTTTTAACCGCAAAGAGCGCAAGGATTTTTTTATATAAATGCTGGAGATTTTAAGTTCGCAAAGCTTTGTGTGGAAATATTATGGTTTTTAATCTCGCAAAGTCGCAGAGTCGCAAAGTTCTATTTCACGCAGATTTAAAATGATTTAAGCAGATCGGCGCAGATTTTTTAAATAATAAAAATGAAATCTGCTAAAATCTGCAAAATCTGCGTGAAACAAAATCCTTTTAATCCTAATAATCTGTGGCTTTAAAAATAAAATCCTTTGCGACTCTGCGACTTTGCGAGATTATAAAAGACAAAGCTTTGCGAACTTAAAAACACAATCTAAAGCAAAAAAAACTTAGCGCTCTTTGCGGTAAAAAAACTAAGCAGACATTTCAGCAATTAAAGCCTGCATCAATTCTCCAGCTTTATGGTGTTTTAAGTTGCTTGTGTTTTGTCCCGACCAAAAACTAACCATATCAGTTCTTCCTTGAGCGAGTGCGGCTACTTTTAAAGGTGCAATTAATTTGGTCTGAAGCGGAAATGGCAATACCTCAGTTTCAAAAGGGACAGCATCAGAAATGGTATTGCTGATCATTCTGCCCATTCTTCCAGTCAATGATTTAGAAACTGTTGTCGGAGTGTTTGGGTTTGTAAAAAGCATTTCTTTATGAATCGCTGCAGCGCCAGATTCATCGGTAACCATAAAAGCGGTTCCCAATTGTACGGCATCGGCGCCTAAAGTCATTGCGGCTTTTATTCCTTTTGCATCTATAATTCCGCCCGCAGCAATAATTGGCGTTTTGGTTTTAGCTTTTAATTGCTGTACAAGAGTGAATAATCCTGTAAAAGAATCTTGTGCTGGTTTTAAGAATGATGGCCTATGTCCGCCAGCTTCAAATCCAGCTGCGATAATAGCATCGACTTCGGCATTTTCTAGAGCGAGTGCTTCTTCTAAAGTTGTTGCCGCTCCAATAGTTTTTATTCCGAGTTTTCGACTTTCTTGAAGGATTTCTTTGGAAGGAATTCCGAAAATAAAACTAAAAACGGCTGGTTTGAGTTCGAATAAAACTTCAACTTGCTTTTCAAATTTAGAAGGAATATCAGAAGATAAATCAGGAAGCGGAATCCCTAATTCGTCAAAATAAGGTTTAAAAAGCAGTTTTATTTTTTCCAGTTTTTCTTGAGGATAATTCAGAAGGCTTTTGTCAACATCATTAACCCATAAATTAATATTATAAGGCTTAGAAGTGGCTTGTTTGATTTCTTTCCCAGCTTCGCGAATCTCTTCGGGAGTGAGCGTATAAGCGCCATAACTGCCCAATCCGCCTGCATTGCTTACGGCAGCCAATAAAGCGGCAGTTGAAAAACCACCGCCCATTGGACCTTGTAAAATTGGATACTCAATACCTAGTAATTGTGTTATTTTGGTTGAATTCCACATTGTATTTTAATTTACTTTAGTTGCTAATTTGTTACTGATAACCCATTTTCCATCAACAACGATAAGACTTAAAAGGTCATAATAATTATACTCGAATATCGGAACTTGAACTTTCGCGACAGCGGTATTATTGATAATTTCTAAAGATAGGATTTTCATTTTGAATTCTTCTCCCAATTCCTGTGGACTTTTACGGTTTTTTACGCCTTCCAAATACTGATTTAAGGTTTTAAAATAAGTTTCCCCATTAATATCAAAACCAATAATCGCCTCTTGATGAAAAACACTTTGCAATAAAGGAACATCGCCAGTATAAATTCCGTTAAAGTAATTCATGAGTACAGCCGTAATTAAAGCTGCATTTGTACCGAAACTTTCCATAACTTATTTTTTATAATTACTGAATACTGTGGCCGGCAACATGACCGCCATCTAAATTAATGATTTCGCCTGTTACAAAATTACTTTCGGCCAAATAAAGAGCCAATTGTGCTACGTCACTGGTTTCTCCAATACGGTTTAATAAATGTAATCCGGCCAAACTATCAGCATTGTCTACGCCAGTTTTAGCCTGAAGCGGACTTCTAATTATTCCTGGAGCAATGGCATTTACACGAATATTGTTTTTCCCAAATTCAGCAGCAAGTTGTCTCGTAAAAGCATGAATACCGCCTTTGCTTGAAATTGGTGCGGTTGCAGGAAACCCATCAATAGCATGGTCCACCAAAACGGTTCCAATATTAATAATGGATCCTTCTCCTTGCACAAGCATTTGTTTTACTGCGGCTTGACTGGTAAAATAAGTTCCCTTTAAATTAATGTTTAAAAAACGATCCAAGTCTTTTTCTTCCACATCTAAAAAAGATTGAGGCTGAAAAATTCCTGCATTATTAATTAAAACATCGACGCTTCCAAAACGTTCTAAGGCCGTTTGCACTAATTGTTTTCCTGTAGCAATAAGACTTACATCGCCATGTACCATTGCTAATTGGTTAGCATGCCCTAATTCTTGATACGTATTTTCAAGGTTTTTTAAATTTGCGGAGTTGATCACTACATTATAACCTTTTTCTAAAAATAATTGTGCGATTGTTTTACCGATGCCTGTAGAGGCACCGGTGATTATAATTGTTTTCATTTTTTCTGATTTTAAAGATTATTTCTTTTGAGCCGTAATGCCTTTTTCTCGCAATACGGAAACTTGTTCGCCTGCAAATCCCCAATCGTCCAATTCTATTTCCTGAATTACAATATGAGTAAGGTTTGGATCTTTGTCTAAAACTTCAGTGATGAGTTCTGTAATGCCAGAAATTAACTGTTGTTTTTGTTCTCTGGTAACGCCTTCTCTTGTTAATTCAATTTTTACGTATGGCATGATTTCTAGGTATTAAGCAAGTTTTGCTGTTAGGTTAACATCCAATTCAAAATCGTTGTAGATTAAAGTGTCTCCAAGATTGGTGAAGAAGTTTCCAGAACGGAATTTCATATCATATTTGGTACGGTCAATGATGATTTTACCTGAAGCTTTCAAATCGCTCTCGTTTCTTTTTACTTCCAAATTAAAACCAATTGGATGTGTAATCGCTTTAATCGTAAGATTGCCTTCAATAAAATAATCTGATTCAGTTTGTTTCGAAGCCGCTGTAATATCTAAAGTAGCAGTTTGGAATTTATCTGTAGAAAAGAAATCATCTGAGGCCAAATGTCCAGCAAATTGCTGATTTGTTGCAGAATCGGTGACGTCAAGAATTGCGATAGAAGTAGTGTCGATAATGACATTTCCGCCAGTAAGTTCATTATTAGAAAAAGTAAAATTACCTTCTTCAATATTAATTGTTCCATTGTGTTGTCCAGTAACTTTTTTTCCAATCCAGTTTACTTGACTTTCAGTATTCGAAATTTTAAAATTTTGAGTTTCCATTATTTTATACTTTTAAATTGTTATTAATTTATAGTACAAAGTAATGGCGGTTTCAGAAGTTCATTACGTGATGTAGATCACATTCGTCAATGCGATTTGGAAGCGTTGTATAATCGGCTTAAAGTTTCTCGTGAAACGCCCAGATAAGCCGCAATTAAATGTTTGGGAACAGTGTTGTATAGAGCAGGGTAGAAAGCCAGCAGTTCTTCGTATCTCGTTTTCGTATCATTATTCATAAAAGAAAGCAATCTTTTCTGAGAAGCCACATAACCGCGATTGGTTCTCCATCTAAAGAAATGCTCAACTTCGTGTATTTCTCTGCAGAGTTTTTCTCGATCATCATTAGAAAGAGAAAGAATTTCAACATCCGAAATGCAATCAACATTAATTGTTGCTTTGGTTTTGTTGTAAAGTGCCGCGTAATCAGATGCCCACCAAGTAGACATCGCAAACTGTAGAATGTACATTTTTACTTCATCATTAACATAAAAAGATTTTAGACAGCCAGAAACAACAAAATACTCTTTGTCAACATTCTGACCTTCGCTAATAACAGTTTGCCCTTTCTTAAAAGTTTCTGTTTTAAAATGCGAAAAGAAATACTCGAATTCTTCGTCGGTTAGCGAAGCAATTTTAGAAATATGTTCTTTTAAGAGATTTTTTGCGTCCATCCATTAAGTTTTAATGATAAGTAAAAGTAGTAAATATTAAAAATGCCCACTTGATTATTTGGATCGTTTTTAAAGTAAGAAACAAAAAAGGAAAGCTAGTTTTTTCAGAAATGATATTTTACGGTTGAGTAATAAAAAATGATAGTTGGGTTACTAAATTTCATGCAGAAGCAAATAATTAGACAATTTTACTAGAAAATATCACGCCTAATTTTATTTTATGATTTCACCTCTTACTATAATCGCCGCTACTAATTTTTCTACGATTGCTAATAATGCTGTTACTTATGCAGCCGGACTTGCAAAAGCAACTGGTGCAAAACTGGTTTTATTTAATTCATTTTCTTTAAGTGTACACAGTGCCAATTCGCACATAACAGCCGATGCGATGCAGAAGCAAATCGATAGAGCAATTTCGAGATTAGAAAATCTGGCTAAAGAAACAGCCGATGTGTTTAAAATTGAAGTTGATTCAATTTGTACTTATTCTTTTTTAGAAGACGAACTCCCACGAATAATTGAGCAAACAAAGGCAGATGCAGTAGTTATGGGAATGGCAGAACGTTCTTTTGAACAAGAATTACTTGGAAATTCAACTACAACAGCGATCAAGAATCTTCATATTCCAGTTTTAGCAGTTCCTGAAAATGCACGTTTTCAAAGTATAAAAAAAGTGCTTTATGCTTGTGATAGTCTGAGTTTTTCAGCTATTAAAAAGTTCAGCTGGATTAAAAGCACTTTAGGAGATTTTGGTGCAGAAATCGAATTTTTTAGCGTAGATGAAAAGTTGGATGATTTAAAAGAAGAACAACACAGAATTTTAATGAATTCGAATATCGAAAAGGAATTTGAAGATGTAAAATATTTATATAAAACCGTAAGATCAAACGCTGTAATTAACGAAATTAGAAAAGAAATTAAAAATTATGAGGCCGATTTGTTAATTATGGTGCCTCAAAAATACGGATTTTGGGATTCTTTGGTTCACAGAAGCAAAACTAGGATTTTGGCAGCAGGGCTTGATATCCCATTATTATCATTTCCGAATTATTAAATATTAATTTGATTTAAAAATAATGATATAAAAATTAAGAGGTTTTTTTGAAGAAATTTTATCAAAATAAATTTTAACAGATTTTTTTTGATTTTAGGGATTTTATAATTTTTAGCGCTAGTTGCCGAATTTCAAAATTATATTTTAACATTTCAGTCAGTTTTGTTAATTATTCTTAATTACCTGCTTGTTTAAGATATTTTTAAATTAATTTTGTAGCACTCTAAAAACTTAATGCAGATAGGTTTTTTTATCAGTTTGGCAATAGCTAAAATTGAGAATTATCTACAAACTGAAACAGCATTGTATGATTTTAAAAATAAGATAAATTAAAGATTTTATACCAAGTAATACCGAGAGAACGCTTGGTGTAGATTTTTAATTTATTTTAATTGGATTTTGTAGAATGATTTTAGTTTGTTCAGTTTTTTAAAACACCAATTTCTCAAAAGAGTTGTAGTCAGCAGATTTAATCGGCTTTTAAGGATGCTGTTTTGGTTTCCTGTGTCAGTTCTAAATGGGCAGAAAAAAAGAAGAGAAAAAGTAGTAAGCATTGGGTTCTAAGAGTACAAAGCTTAAAACAAAAACAAAAACAATGGGCGCAGTAATTACAGCTATAGGTGGTTTCGTACCATCATCAATCCTTACCAATAAAAAGATTTCAGAAACAGTTGATACATCGGAGGAATGGATCATCAAAAGAACTGGAATTAGAGAACGTAGAATCGCAGATGACGATACGGCAACATCTGATCTTGCCGCAGCAGCGATTGAAAATCTTATCGAAAATTATAATGTAGATCGTAGTGAAATTGAAGCTTTGCTTGTAGCAACAGCAACTCCAGATCACATTTTAGCTCCAACAGCAAGTATTGTTTGCGATAAAAGTGGGCTTACAAATGCTTTTGGAATTGACATGAATGCAGCTTGCAGTGGATTTTTGTATGCGCTAGAAATGGGAGCAAACATGATCGAAAGTGGTCGCTACAAGAAATTAATCATCGTTGGGGCAGATAAAATGAGTTCTATCGTAGATTATGAAGATCGTAATACTTGCATTCTTTTCGGAGATGGAGCAGGAGCGGTTTTATTAGAAAAAATAGAATCTGATGCAGGTTTAATGAAAACGATTCTAAAAACGGACGGAAGCGGAGTTTCTTCTTTGGCTGTACCAGCTGGAGGTTCTAGAAATCCAACTTCTATGCAAAGTCTTTTACACAGAACACATTATTTGAAACAAGATGGAGCTTTTGTATTTAAAAGAGCCGTTGCAGCAATGAGCCAGGTTTCGCAAGATGCTTTGGCGAAAAATGAATTAGAATCAGACCAAATTGACTGGGTAGTTCCCCATCAGGCTAATTTAAGAATTATTACTGCTGTAGGCGAAAGTTTAGGTATTGATTTCGAAAAAGTAAAAGTAAATATTGACCGTTACGGAAATACTACATCTGCAACAGTGCCGTTGTGTTTGTGGGATTTCAAAGACGATTTTAAAGAAGGTCAAAATGTATTAATTACTACTTTTGGAGCAGGATTTTCTTGGGGTGCAACGTGCTTAAAATGGGGCGTAATGCGCGAGAAGAAAACCGTTCGATCGGTAAAAGCAGATAATGTAGAAGAGAATATTTTAGTGGAACACTAAAATATCGATTTTAATAGTTAAGGGAATAAATGAAGGGAAAGAATAAGAATAAAAAAACGGGCAAGAATTTTTTCTATAAATACTACAGGGTTATAGTTATTCCAGCCGTTTTTTTAGTTTACCTTTCTTCTTATTATTTTTTAAATCCCTATCGAAATTTTGAAGAAGAAGGTTTGCTCGATTTAGATCAAACCTTCGATATCTTCATTATTTTATTGTATTGCGCCATACTTACAGAACTGACCTTGTTCGTAGGCAGAAAATTGAACAATTACATTCGTTGGGAACAAAATCCAGCTTTTCGCGCAATAGCGCAATTCATTTGTCTTATTGCTGGGAACATTCTTCTTAATTATTTTTTCTCTTGTCTTTGGGATTATTTATATCCATGTACCGCTTTAGAAGAGAATGACTTAGTTACGATTTGGCAGTCAAAAATTATGGCCGCTATTATTTCGCTTTTCATCAGTGCCATTCATACTGGAATATTTCTGCTGAACAGATGGCGACTAAATGCAATCGAAACGGCTGAATTAAAAGTTAAAGCTTCTGAACTTCAGGAAGCTGTCACACGTTCGAAATTAGAGTCTCTAAAAATGCAGTTAGATCCGCATTTTGTGTTCAATAATTTCAGCACTTTAACAGAATTGATTTATGAAGATCAGAAAGAAGCGGCTTCGTTTTTAGAAAATATAACGAGAGTATATCGTTATATGATTTCGAACTCTAATAAAGATACCATTACGGTAAAAGAGGAAATAGAATTCCTGAATGCCTATTTTTATTTGCTAAAGAAAAGATTGGGCGATAAAATCGATTTAGAAATTGATGTTAATGCTGCATCGCTCGCACTTCATTTGCCACCTTTAACCTTGCAGTTATTGTTAGAAAATGCTGTAAAACACAACATGGCCACTTTGGCAAATCCGCTTACTATTTCTGTTTTTTATGATTCTGGCGATATTGTCGTTCGAAATAATTTACAGCGAACTGCAGGGAAAAGTTTGGTTTCAACAGGAATTGGAAATAAAAACATTGAATTCCGTTACAAGATTTTATCTCAGAGAATGCCAACTTTCAGCGAATCAAACGGCTATTACGAAGTACGTCTGCCATTAATTTAATACTTATGAAAATTTTAATTGTAGAAGATGAAAGTATCAACGCCAGCCGATTGAAAAGATTGCTGGAAGAATTAGAACCCAACTGTGAAATTTTAGGCATTATTGACACTGTTGTGGATACAGTTGCATGGCTGAAATCGAATCCAAATCCCGATTTAATCACAATGGACATTCGTTTAGCAGACGGATTGAGTTTTGCTATTTTTGATGAAATCAATATTATTTGTCCCGTAATTTTTACCACGGCTTATGACGAATATGCGATTCGTGCTTTCAAAGTAAACAGCATTGATTATTTGATGAAACCCATAGAAAAGAACGAATTGGAGTTCGCATTAACCAAATTCAAATCTTTAAATAAAAACGAAACCAATATTACCAATATCACTGGAATTTTGAAAGAACTGATTGAAAAACCAGTTTTCAGAATGCGCTTTTTAGTAACGTATCGTGACGGCTATAAAAGCGTAGATGTTTCGGATATTGACTTTGTATATTCTGAATTCAAAACCAGTAATTTATTCCTTAAATCGGGTGTAGTTATCTCTATTCCGCAAACCATGGAAGAGCTGGAGCAGGAATTAGATCCAAATATCTTTTTCCGTGCCAATCGCCAATTTTTCATTCGTGCAGAAAGCATTAAATCTATTGCGAACTACTTCAACGCAAAACTTAAAATCCAATTAAAACTAGATCCCGAACGCGAGGTAATCATTAGTCGTGAAAAAACGCCTTTCTTCAAACAGTGGATGGATAGGTAGTTTTTAAAGATGCTAAGGTTCTAAGGTTTTTAGGTGCAAAGGTTCAAAGGGACAAAGGTTCAGAGTTTTTTTTCTTCCAAAAGTTTGGTTTATACATAGTTTATATCTCAATGAACGAAGGATTACAAATGTAACTACGTAAAACATAATCGTCAATATTTGACAATCCTTGCTTCGTTAGGACGACAAATAATGCATTAAATCTGCATAATCTGCGAGAAAACAAATTCCTTTTAATTGCTTTAGAAAAAAAAATCTCGCTTTAATTATGGCGAAAACAGAATTGATGGCTATAGAAGATTAGTCTTTATCTAAAATCCTTTTAAAGAGTAACTGAAAACTAACGCCATTTTTATTTTCAATAGATAAATCGCCTTCAAGAGTATTGCTTAAACCGTTGATTAGTGTCATTCCAAACGAATCGCTATTTTGCATTTTTACAACATCTAGTATACCAATTCCGTTATCAGAAATAAGAAGCTTATAGCAGTTTTCTGAAATCTCAGATAGTAATAGAGTAATAATGCAGTTTTTGGTATCTTTAAAAGCATATTTTATCGAATTGGTTATGACTTCGTTGATAATTAATCCCAATGCAATTGCTTGCGAAATATCTAATTCGATCGGGTCAATTTTCACTTCAAAATGAATGTATTCTGCATTGAAAGACTCTTTTAGATATTCAACCAATTCATTGCAATATTCTGGCATATCAATCATAGAAACATTGTCTTCACGATACAATCTTTGATGAATTAGTGACATCGCGTAAATTCTATTTTGACTATTTTTTATTGTAGAAATGGCCAAATCATCTTTCAAATAAGAAGACTGAGAGTTCAGCAGACTAATTACAGTTTGAAGGTTGTTTTTTACGCGATGATGAATTTCCTTCAAAAGCCATTCTTTTTCTTCAAGCAAACGTTCCAATTTTACATTCTTGAGCTTGATTTCTTTTTCTTTTAATTCTAGTCGGCTAGTATTGCGCTGTTTAATTTTTGCCCTGTTATACAATAAAATAATGATTATCAGTAATAAAAATAAACTGCTGACAGAAATGGTATTTAAAAGTTTGGACGTATGCAGTTCACGTTTCTGAAGATTGGTCTGCTGTTTTAAAGATTTTATATTTTGTACTTTGGCACTAGTTTCAAACTTGAATTTCAAATTTTCATAATCACGATTTTTAGTAATGTTATCCATCGAATCCTGAATTCGAGAATAACTTCTCATGTGTTCGATCGCAGAAAGATAATTTCCATTCACGGAATCAATTTTGAATAAAGCAAGCTCTAAAGCATAACGACTATAACCTTCTGTTTTACTAGATGTTGATAGGATTCTCTCCGTAATTTCTTTTGCTTTATACGGTTTATGAATTTTGATGTAAAACAACGCCATAATCGAGTAACAGTCTGCAGCATCTTTGACTGTTTCTATTGAATTTAGTTTTTTTGCAAACAAATCAAGTTTTTCATAGCAGGCTTCGGCTTCTTTCAATTTTCCTAACTCTTCATAGCAGCGAGCCTTAAGCTGATTCAGGATCATATTATCCAAATTGTTTTTTGGAGGATATTTTTTAGAATTGTTTTCTAGATATTTTAAAGCTTCAGAATATTTAGAATTATCCATTAATGATCGAACAGAACCAAAAAAACTTTTATACCAAGTTCCGGCATTGAGCTCTCTTTGATTGTATTCAATTCCTTTTTGATAAAATTTAATGGCGTCGTCATAATAACCAGTACTATTGTAAACGTTACCGAGACGTATATAAAAGCTGTCTGCAAAAGCATAATCTTTTGTTTTTTTCATCGAACTAACGCTTTCTAAGGCATAATAAAGCGCATCTTTATAATTGTTATGAAATAATTCGATATACGAAATGGTTGTCTCAGTATACTGTGTGTATAGAAAACCTATTTTTTTCTGAAGATTAAGACAGGTCAGAAGTTCTTCTTTGGCTAATTTCATGTCGCCTGTCCAAAAATGCACAGGAATTATTTTCATATAGGTTTCAATTTCCTTTTCCTTGTTTCCTGTTTTTTTATAAATAGCCAAAGCTTCAGATAGAATAACCGCTTTTTTCTTATCGCTATTTGGCATAAAAGTGCCTCTGTTATCGATGGCTTCTGCTAGTATTTTGTCATTTTTTGTTTTTCTTGCCGCATTGACAAGTTGCGAAAAAATAGTACTGCTCAATTGCTGTTTGCCCGCTTGATAATAATATTTTGCTAGAAGAAATTTAGATTGAAACAACCATTTTTGAATTCGGGATTTTTCGGCCAGTTTTTGAGCTTTATTAATATACAAAAGCGCATTTTCCAAATCATTTTTTTTAGCACCAGCCTTAAAAAGATAAAAACTCCCAATTTGCAATGACAGTTTAATTTGATCGATTGTATTTAGTCTTGGCAATAGCAATTCTGCCCCGCGAGCATAATTATTGCTAATTAAATTATTTCCTGGAAAGTTTGATCCGTCGTTAAAACCTTCATCGTTGGCAAGCGTGTACGGTAACTTGTGAGCTTTGCAGGCTAAAATCATCGCACTATCAATATCTATAGATCCTTGGTTGACATTACGAAGATAAATAGCAACATTATGAAGCATTAATCTATCTTTCTGAAGCTTAAGTTTATTGGTTTCATTTTGGCTGAAAGAGGGTGTGGTAAAAAAGTATAGTAAAAGTAATAGAACTACTTTTTTCATGTTTTAAGTCTGTTTGGTCGAGTAAAGCTAATAGTTTTAAAAGCTTTTAAAAAACATTTTTGAGCCTAATTTGTAACTTAAAAAAAAGAATTATCTAGTGAAATCAAAAAAAAGCTATCTAAATTCTAGACAGCTTTTTCAAAATTGAAGATATAAAAGACTTCAAAAAGCTTAATTATAATTACTCACGAATTGACGTTTTATCTTCAAGCGTCATTTTTGCAATTTCATCTTTTCTTTTAAAAGTTACGCCTTTGTGTTTTTTCATATAAATGATTAATTCTGAAACAGTTTTAACCATTTGCGGAGTTCCTCCAATTCTATCATGAAAACTAATAGACATTTGTCGGCGTTTAAATTCGCTTTCCGCATAAAGCTGATCAAACTCGGCTTTTACTTGATTGAAGAATTGATCAGATGAAAAGTTTTTTCCTTCAATTAAAACAATATCATTACAGCGAATTGTGTAAGGAACAACCACAAAATCCTTTTTATTCGCTTGAATGATAAAAGGTTCATCTCGGCTTAAATCGTCTATATGATAGATGAAACCTAGTTCTTGCAGAATTTTGATTGTATTTTCTCCGCGTCTGAGCCAATTAGCATTGTATCCAACAGCGGTAAAACCGGTTACATTTTTTATAGCATCAACGCCATCTTTTATAAACTTTTTTTCTTCGTCGTAAGACATCGCATATTCTGAACTCCAGTTCATGCCATGCGCAGCGGCTTCATGTCCGCGCTGTACAATTTCTTTAGCAAGAGCAGGATTTTTTAAAACTGCAGAACCAACCATATGCGAAGTAACTTTTATTCCATATTTGTCCCAATTGTCCAGCATTCTCGGAATTCCCTCTTTATAGCCATATTCATACCAAGTTTCAGCAGGAAAATCACGATAACCTTTCTGCATGTTTTGAGGAAACGGACTTTCGGCGTTTTCAGGCTGTCCGCCAGCTTCAAATTGCATAGAAACCGAAACCACTAATCTTGATCCGTCTAACCATTTATTTTGTATATCAGCATCCATTTTTTCTTGTTTTATAGAGTTTGAAAATGTATCAACAGGATTTGCCATTACTGCAGCGCCTGTTAAACCTGCCATTTTTATAAAATTTCTTCTTGTTGTCATTTTTTGATATTTAGAAATTATCATTTTCTTTTTAGCTATAAGTTTTTTTAACTCATAGAAACATAGTTATGCTTTGTCGAAAAAGGCGTTTCACTTAGTTTAGACAAACATAGCTATGTGTTAGAAACTAGTTTCTTTCAATATTCTTTGCTCAAATCCAAAAATCTATGTTTCTATGCGTTAAGAAATCCGTCAATAAACAACTTAAAATTTAAGCTGCATTGTAACGCCTGTAAAAAACATATTTTTTCCAGTTCCAGCAGCTTTTAGAAAATCACCAGCTTTAAACCAAGTTGCCTCAACACGGAAATATAAATATTGATTTGGCGTGTAGATAACTTCGCTTTCTAACTGCTTTCCAATTTCTTTGGCATTGGTTGCGTCGCCTGGATAAATCATGATCGTATTTGGACCATAAATTCCGTCTTCACTGCTATATCTCCAAAACATATCATAATCGATAACCCAATCGATATTTTTTGCCAATTCTAAGCTAATCGAAGGATGAAAATCAACAAGATTTGATGGTCCAATAACAGAAGCCAATCCAAAGTAAGCACCTCTTGGAAACAACGGATTAAAAGTATTTAAAGCATTATCGCCATTGGTTTTATCTCCGCTGATTAACTCCACTTTAAATCCAAATTCAGGTTTTAAAACAACTGATGTAAACTGATATCCAGTATTTAAAGAAACCGTCCAAGCTTTTATGTCTTTAGAATCAACATTTCCAAACTGATAAACAGCTTCGGCATCGTAGCGCCATTCCTCATATTTTCCCCAAATACGAGTTCCAACAGAATGACGCATTTCTTTTCCGCTTGCATCATCAAAATTGGCATTTGCTCTTTGGTAGCCTAAATAATAAAGATCAATATTTTTGATTGCCGGAATTTTATTGAGTACAAAATAGCTTCCCCAGAATTGTCTTTTTTTATTCGAATAATCATCAAAAATGCCATCTTGAGCCACTACATAATGGCTGTAGAATAAATCGGAACGAAAATTATGGTAACCAAAAATTGCTTTTGCGGCATCAAATGACTGACGATTATTTGGTCCATCTCGAACGGCAACCAAGCGCTGTGATCCATAGCTTAATTCTTGTCTTCCAGCTCTAAAAATCAACTGTTTATTTTTTTCTGAAATCACATTAATATCAATAAATCCCTGATGTACTTCAAGCGGATTACTATCAACCGGACTCGGATCGATTCTTCCGTTTGCATTACTGCTTTGGAGCTGAATAAAAGCTCGGAAATATTTACTCGAATGAAAATCGGCATGAAGCAAAAATCGGTTTAAAATGTAGCCATCAGGATCTTGAGGATCATCTCCCCATTTTTCATTTTTAGCATAGAAATATTGATACCTGACTTCTCCTCCAAAACTCAGATAAGTTTTCCCCGAAGAGGAGAGAGGCAGATATTTCATGGTTTTGTACCAGTTATTTTTAACGGTATCTTTTTGTAAAACCTCATAATTTTCGTCAAATCGCAACGGTTTAAAATCAGGATAAGACTGTGAATGAAGCTTTATACAAATAAGAAATAATAGAATGATTTTTTTCATGGCTTATTTGCCTAAACTGTTTTTCTTAATATCGTTGTAAGCGTTTGGAATATTAAAATTGTAATGCAGCCAGTTAAAAAGCACATAACCTTTATCAAATTCCTTCATCGTGACAGATGCTTTTACCTGTTCTAAAGTTTCCCCTTTTTTCACAGCATCTTCAACATTATTTTTGAGAGCATTTACATAATCGATAGTGTATTTAATTCCGTTTTTATTGGTAATTCGGCCATGACCAGGAACAACAACATCATTATCTCCAATCATTTCATATATTTTTTGAAGATTGCGAACAGGCTCCAGAAAATAACCATCAAATAACCAAGGAATCGTCGGACTTTCAGCAATAAAAGGATTTCCTGACCACAACACATTTTTGTCCGAATCTCTCAGAAAAACAAACAAATCGGCTGGCGATTGAGCTGTTCCTACGTTAATGATTTCTACAATCTTATTTCCTCCCAAATCCAATTTTATGCTTTGATTTACTGCAATTGTAAGATCTGCGGGACGATACACGCTTTGTTCGATCCCGCGATCTTTTCCAAAAAGCATGATCATAAAACTTTTGATTCCTTCGAAATTTTTAGAAAGGTTTTCTTTGCAGAATTCATTTTGGATCAAAATCGTTTCCTTAGGAAGCAAATAATTTCCAAAACAATGATCGCCATGATCGCTTGTATTTACGGCATAAACAATTGGTTTTGGAGTAACAGAACGAATCAATTTATACAATTGATCGTACAATCTTTTGCTCAACATGGTTTCGATTAATAAAACGCCTTTTTCGCCCACAATAAATCCCGCAGAAGTAGCTTGCGGAATCCCTTTTGTGGTCTCTGTTTCGGTTGTTGATGGCGAAACGGCATAAACATTATCCGAGATTTTATGCAATTGCAAAGTCACTTTGTTGGCATCCCAAATTGGAACTTCGGGCGGCAATGGAAATTGTGCATACGTATTTTGCGCCGAAAAAAATGCGACCACAAAAAGCACTGCAATTAATATAGATTTATAATTTTTCATTTTGAATATTTTTGTCAATTTTTAATTTTTATTAGAAGCCAAAACATTTGGCATTTTTGGATTCATGGTTCCTGCTCTCCGCTATATCTTTGCTTTTTTAAAGAAAAAAAGCAAAGGATGCCGCTTCGATCAGGGCTAAAGGGAAAGAAATCGCTTTTTTGGATTCATCTCAAATTAGAGCAATAAAAAAATCCGTTCAAATCCGCGTCTTCGCGAAAGCGAATCCATAAAATTAGCGTGCTATTCTCATTTTTGATAACCTCCAAAATATTTCACAGGAGACCAATCTGGAATTACTGCAGGAATTTCAGGATTCAACGCTTTATATTCCGCGGAAGCGTAAACAATTTTACCATTTACAATCGTCAAAACCGATTCGATTTTTCGAACATCATCAGTTTTTACAGCAAAATAATCATCAGATAAAATCGCCATATCGGCATACATTCCTTTGATTAGTTTTCCTTTTTCTTTTTCTTCACCAGAAAACCAAGCACTTCCAGAAGTGTACAATTGCAAAGCGGTGAATTTATCCAAAGCTTGATCTTTTGGCCAGAACTGCATTCCTCCAATTGTTTTTCCAGTAAGAAGCCAATGCAATGACATCCAAGGATTGTAAGTTGAAATTCTTGTTGCATCTGTTCCCATTCCAACAGGAATTCCCAATTCAAGCATTTTTTTAATTGGAGGCAACTGTGTTTTTGGAGCACCATACAATTTGTTATACAATTCACCTTGATAATACATTCTGAATTGAACTGCAATACCGCCACCTAATTTTTTAACACGTTCCAATTCTGAAGGCGTAATAGTTTCAGCATGATCGAAAAACCAACGCAAACCGTTAAACGGAATTTCTTTGTTTACTTTTTCGAAAACATTAAGCATTCTGTCAATAGATTCGCCGTAAGTGGCATGAAGCCTAAAAGGCCATCTGTTTTTTGCCAAAAGCCTTATAATTGGCTCTAAGTCAGTTTCCATTTCGTCAGACAAAACAATTCTCGGTTCTAAGAAATTCTCAAAATCAGCAGCCGAAGCCACAATGTTTTCTCCAGCGCCTTCTTCAACATAACCATTTGCCACAATCAGATTATCATTTTTATTGATTTGAGTTTCTGCAACCCATTTTTCATAATCTTGCAATTCTTTGCCTTTTTGCTGTGCAAACAAATAATAAGAAATGCGGAGACTTAATTTGTTTTGTTTGGCTAAATCCAAAGAAGTAACGTAATCAGCAGGAAAGTTTTGGCTTCCTCCCGCGGCGTCAATAACACTTGTCAATCCGAAACGATTCAATTCACGATTAAATTGAATGGAACTATTAATTCGTTCTTCAGGATTTAATTTTGTAGTCAATCCCATCGTCATGTAAATCGCTTTTGGAGTTTCTTTGGCATACATTAAACCAGTTAAATTTCCGTTGGCGTCTTGTTCCAAAAGGCTTCCTTCATATTTAGTGTTTTTGTTGTAACCCAAAACTTCAATTCCTTTTTTGTTTAGAAAAGCTTTTCCATACAAATAAGTGATAAAGACAGGTTTATCAGGAACAGCTGCATTGATTTCTTCAATTGTAGGCTGTCTTTTTTCTTCAAACTGAAATTCGTTCCAGCCACCAATAACTTTAATCCAAACGCCGTCTGGAGTTCTTGCCGCTTGTTCTTTCAGCATTTCCATAGCGCGTTTTAAGGTTTTTACACCGTCCCAACGCAATTCTGAATTATAGTTCAAGCCTTCACGAATTACGTGCATGTGACTGTCATTTAGTCCAGGAACTACTGTTTTTCCCTTGGCATCAATCAATTTTGTTTCCGATGATTTATAAGAAGAAAGAATGTTTTTTTCGGTTCCAATGTCCAGAATTATTCCATCTTTCATTGCAATTGCTTGAACAAATTCGCCTTGTTTCTGCATCGTTGCAATTTTTCCGTTGTAAATAATTAGATCAGCTTTTTGCTGGGCTTGAGATGACAAACCCGCAGAAAGCAATAGAATTAATAATAATTTTTTCATGATTTTAGTTATTTAATTCGTTTGGGGTAATTATTTTTAACACATAGAAACATAGTTTTTGAAAGCTTTAAAAAAGGCGTTTCACTTGTTTAAAACAAACATAGTTGGCTATGTGTTAGAAACTAGTTTCTTTTTAAATACCTTTTTTTTAAATAAGATCTATGTTTCTATGTGTTGAAAAAAAGCATGAATTACACCCAAAAGGCTATTTATTTAGCCAAAAAGAAGGCTAGTAAATCTTTTTGTACTTGCGCTGTATTTTCTTGAACCAACCAGTGTCCTGAGCCAGCAATTTTTGATTCGGTAACATTTTCAGCAACTAATTTCGAGTGATCCTTAAGGAAAGCCGCAGCAAAATATTCTCCGCCCATTGCTAATAATGGCATTTTTAGTTTTTTCTTCATAAAAATAACATTGTCTTTTCCGTCCTGATCAAATGCTCCAAACCATTTAAAAGCTGCAGTTGTACCTCCTTCAGTAGCGTAAGCTCTAATAAATTCAGCTGATTCTTCTGGAGTAAATGGATCTTTTACGTGTCCAACAACTGGCCAAAAATTAGTTAAGAATTCTTTTTCTTTTCCTTTTACAATATCTCCAGAAGCTGGCCATCCGAAGAAACCAAACCACCAAGCAGATGCTTTTACGTTTGACCAAACTGGCTCAACTCCAGGTAAAAGTGCATCCATCAAAGCAACTTTGTTTACGCTGTCGCCATATTGTGCGGCATAAGCATAGGCAACCATAAGTCCGATATCATGTCCAGCCAAATTGATTTTTTTGTATCCAAGCTGATTTACCAATTCATGAATATCTGATGCCATTGTTTTTTTGTCGTAACCGCTTTCTGGTTTGTCAGATTCTCCAACACCTCTTAAATCTGGTGCTATTACAGTAAAATGTTTAGAAAGTTCTGGTAAAAGTCGGTTCCACATGTACCAGTTTTGTCCAAAACCGTGAACTAAAACTAACGGATCTCCTTGTCCGCCAATAACGTAATGAATTTTGATTCCGTTTACAGTTGCGGTTGCATGTTTGAAATTTGCTGGCGGATTTGCTGGCGCAACTTCAGCTGTTTCTGTTGTCGCAGGTTTTGTCTCTGTAACTGGAGTTTCTTCAGTTTTTTTATTGCAAGAGATTAAAGTCAATAGTAAAATAATGGCAGTGAGAAACTGTACAACTTTTGTTTTAAAATTGAAAAAAGTAGTGTTTAATAAATTTGTTTTCATGATTAAAAAATTTTAGAAGTGGTTATTAAATAATGGGTTATTATGAATTTTGCTGAGGCAGTTTTGCAATCCATTCGTGTATATAAACTGCAATTTCCTGCCATCCAGGCTGATTTAATACAAAGTGATTTCGATTTGGGAAAACCTTAAAATCGGTGATAGAATTTTTATCTGAGTATTTTTTGTAATTAGAAAAATTCAATGATTCGGGAATAGTATGATCGATTGATCCCGCAATTAGCAAAAGCGGTTTATGCGGTGCTTTAAAATCTACTTTTGCAACAGAAGTTATCGTATCGCGAACAATTAATTTAGATTCAGGAATTGCCGATTCGCAATAAGCTTTGTCTTGCCATTCTTCTGGCATTCCGTTTGTAAAAGCGTATTGCCATTGCGGAAAACTCATTAAGAAAGTTTTCTTTGTAGAAGTGAAAAAGCCTAAAGGTCCCCAGCCAGCTTTTAAGAAAGAAAATTTAAACGTCATTATTCCTTGAGGAGGAACAGAATGTATTGCAATTGCAGTCGTTGCCAGATTCCGCTGCAGTAATATTTGTGCTATAAGTCCGCCAATGGAGTGCCCAACGAGGATAGGTTTTTGAGGCAGATTTTTAGCAATATTTTCAAAATATTCGATTAATTGAGATAATCGTAAACTCGCAATTTGAGGATCAGGATGACGATCGCGTAAAACAGCGGCTGGAGCATCTTTGTAAGGCCATGCAGGAGCGAGGGTTTTAAATCCTTTGCTCTCAAAAAATAATTTCCATTCGTCCCAACATTTATTGCTGACAAAAGCACCAGTAATAAAAAGAATCGTAGTAGGGTTTTCGGTTAGCATAATACACGTTTTAATGTTATGCCAAACTATAAACGAAAACCGAACCTGATTTTTAATTTATTGATTATTAGTTAGTTGTGTGTTTTGTAAAAAGATGTATCAAACTATATTTCGTTAAAAAACGAAAAAGAGTCAACTTAATATCGTCGGAGTTTATTTTAGATTGCAGATTGCAGATTTTAGATTTTTCTCGTAATTACCCAATCCAAATCTAAAATCTACAATCTAAAATCTAAAATTATTAAAAATGATTTCTCTTTATACC
Source organism: Flavobacterium sp. SH_e (assembly GCF_025717045.1). GTDB lineage: Bacteria > Bacteroidota > Bacteroidia > Flavobacteriales > Flavobacteriaceae > Flavobacterium. The sequence continues at coordinate 396,265 of NZ_JAOVZN010000005.1, read as the reverse complement.
TAATTTTTGCATTCGCGAAGCTAAAGTAGTAGGAGGCAAGCCAAGTATTTCTGATGCTCCGCCGGCGCCTCTGATTCTTCCGTTACATTTTTCCAAAACATTAATAATATGCTCCCTTTCGTTTTCCTGAATGGTTTTAAAATACCACTCATTCGACGTATTGTTTATTTTAATTTCATCTAAAGATGGAAGCGGAATATGCTCTATAGTATCTGTTTTAGCCAAAAGAATGCTTCTTTCGATAAGATTTTCCAGTTCACGTATGTTTCCTGGCCATTGATATGCTAAAAGGCTTTTCAAAGCAGTTTCAGATATTTCAGTGACATTTTTTCCAATTTTGGCACTATAAATAGCAATAAAATGTCGGGCAAGAAGTCCAATGTCTTCTTTACGTTCTCTTAGAGGCGGAAGTTGAATTGGAAATACATTTAAACGATAATATAAATCAAGTCTGAAACGGCCATCTGCAACTTCTTTTTCTAGATTGCAATTAGTCGCAGCAATTATTCTGACATTAACTTTAACGGAATTACTTCCGCCCACGCGTTCAATTTCTTTTTCCTGAATTGCACGAAGCAATTTTGCCTGCATTTCCAAAGGCATATCGCCAATTTCATCTAAAAATAGTGTTCCATTATGAGCTTGTTCAAATTTACCGATTCGTTTTTCTGTAGCGCCTGTAAAAGATCCTTTTTCATGTCCAAATAATTCAGATTCTATTAAACTTGGCGGTAAAGCAGAGCAATTTATTTTTACAAATGGACCATTTTTTCTGTCCGATAATTGCCGAATGCTATTTGCAATGCTTTCTTTTCCTGTACCACTTTCACCTGTAATTAAAACAGTTGTGTCCGCTGGAGCAACTTGTATGATATGATCGAACAATTTTAGTAATATTGGACTTTTTCCAACAATGGTTTCAAATCCTGATACTTTTGCATTCTTTCCTGTTTTCTGATTAACAGGAGGACTTTTTTGATCTAATTTTTTATCTGCAAGAATTAAATTTTCGATAGCAAAAATTAATGGTTCCTGAAGTCTGTCGCAAAGCGTAAGATGATTTTTATTGTAATTTGTAGCTTGTCGGCTGAAAAAAGATAAATAGAGACCGCCATTTTCATGAAGTGATAGAGGAACAGGAAGCATCAGATTTGACTTCATGTTCATCGAGTTGGCAATCATTTTTTTTATTGGCGTTTTATCGCAAATTTTCACAAAATCCTGATCGTTATAAAATGTTGCGTCTGTTTCAACTTTGCTTTTATTTCGCAAATCATTGATTTCAGATTCTTTTAAAGCCGTAATATTCTGCAATTCCTCAATTCCTATTTTTTGATATTCGTGCAAACCTGTTCTTGAGTATCCCAGAACGCGATTAGATAATTTACTATCGATATAAAAAATAGCCATTACAAGATCAAAAGAAATGAGCGATTGTAAGGAAGTGATAATATTTAAAACACGATCGTCCCAAGTGCCACTTTTTTTGACGATTGTTTTGAGCTGTTTTTGAAACAAAAGTTCTTTTCTAATCGAAGATTCAATTCCGTGTTGCTGATGATATTCAGCAATTTCAATTGTAATAAGTAAATCTTTTTCACGAAAAGGTTTAACCAAAAATCCATACGGATGTGTCAATTTTGCTTTATTGAGCACTTCTTCGTTAGAATTTGCAGAAAGATAAATAAAAGGAATATTATTTTCTTTGAGTATTTCGGCAAGGTCAATACCAGTTTCTTTTCCCGAAAGGAAAATATCTAAAAGAACCAATTCAGGCCTTTCTTGAGCAATGTAATATTTAGCGTCAGAAACTGATCGTGCCATTCCAATAATAGAATGGCCTGCTTTTTTTAGCATTAATCGCAAATGATTTGCTTCTACAAACTGATCTTCAACAATGAGAATCTTTAGTGGTTTTGCCATTTTATAGAATTAAATTAATCAAGATTACTTTCGTTAATAGTAAATTCCAAAGTTATTTTGGTGCCTTTTGCATTAGTTATTAAAAACTTTCCTTCGATATCTGCGGCTAAGCCGTGCATTAATTTTATACCTAAAGAAGGATTGTTATAAGGATCAAAATCGGGTGGAAGCCCGATACCATTATCATGAATAATTAGGATATAGTTGTTGTTGTCATTTTTTTTAAGTGCGATATTAATGATGCCATTTTGATGATTTGGAAAAGCATATTTTATTGCATTTGTAACGGCTTCGTTAAATATGAGCCCAATTGGAATAGAATGCGATAACGGGAGATTAAAGCTATCTATGTCGAGTATAAATCGGATACTGTTTTGTATTTCAAAAGAATCTTTTAAATATTCAGTCAATTCAAAAATATATGAAGGCATATCAATTATCGATAAATTTTCAGATTGATATAGTTTTTGATGAATTAAAGTCATTGCCTGAATTCTATTCTGACTATTATTAATGGCCTGAATGGCTTCTTCATTTTTTAAATATTCAGCTTGGCTTGCTAATAAACCAACAACCATGTGCAGATTATTTTTTACTCTGTGATGAATTTCCCGCAACAGCCATTCTTTTTCGGTTACTAGATTTTGCAGCGTGTTATTTTTTTTATTGATTTCATTTTGCTGTGTTTCAAGTACCTTATTTGTTCTCTTCTTAAACATAAAACTCTTGTAAAGCAATCCAAGAATAATAAGCAATAGTATCACAAAAATGACCATAGAATTGCGTAAGAATATCTCATTTTTAAGTTTAACCTGCTGCAGAAGCGTCTTATTTTTAAGTTTAATCATATCCTTGTTTCTTCTTTCAGTCTCATAAATGATATTCAATCTGGCTGATAAATGATAGGCATCTTCTTGTCTGATATTTGCAGCTTTATAATAAAATGCAGCCTTTTTTAGAAAATATAAAGAACTTTCAAAATCGGAATATGAAAAGTATAATTCACTAATTTCTCTATAACAGTCACCAATTCTTGCATTGTTTTTTGACTTTTCAAATAAGGCTTTAGCTTTGAAAATTGGATACAATATCTCTTTCATTGGGGCACTTGTGCGCATTTTTGCTGACCAAACCATTACCCAAGATTCTGCCAAATCATTTGCCTCACTCGTTTTGGATAAAAATTCTATTGCTTTTTTAGCACAAACTTCTATCATCCTATTATCGTTTCGCAACTGATAGAGCATTGAAAGCTGAAGAAGACATCTGCCCGCATAAACGTTAGAATGAAGAGATTTGCTGAGAGAAAGGGCGTCTTCAGCATATATAAAAGCCATTTCCAACGCTTTGGGACTATTATATGATTCTTGATACCAATCGCTTAATTTCAATAAAATTTTGATTTTGTCGATGTTTCCAGGCAAATCATCTAATAGCTTTTCAGCTTTTATTACTAGTTTTTCAGTATAAATAGCCTCTCTGTAAATATCATTTTCAGGATTTGGCAGTTTTTTTTCTGTATTTTCTATTTGATTTTTGCTTTTAAAAGAAGCCAATGCATACGTATCTCCAATTGTAAATAAAACAAGGAGAAAAAGAGAAACTTTAAATTGGTTAGAGAACATCTTTAGTACAATTAAACTGGCAATACGAAGGTATTGATAATTATGCCTCTAAGTTCAAAATATGATGAAATTGATTAACAACGATATTTCGTTGCTTTTGCCTTAAACCAGCTCTTCTTCTTTATTATTTTGAAGATAAGTGATAAAAGTTAAAGGCGAAACTCCCGTAACTTTTTTAAATGTAATCGTAAATCGGCTGTGTGATGCAAAACCAGCTTGATCTGCCAGATAACTGATTTTGTATTTTAAATAAGAAGGATCATTTTTTAAGCGATCAACAATATAGTTTATTCGCAATTCATTGATATATCCAGCAAAATCTTTGGATTTGTGTTTGTTGATGACATAAGATAAATAACGATGATTTACATTTAATTCTGCAGCAACCGAATTGATAGACAATGTTTTATTGAGAAATAAATTTGATTTTTCAAACTCTTTAATACTTTCTAAGATACTGTTTTCAGTAGCCTCAGACATATATTCTTTTGAGGTGTCTTTTTTTAATTCTATTTGAACTTCTGAACTTTTAACTGGTTTGCTGTTATTAATAAAAGCTCTGATTTTTTTATAGTCTTGTTTTCTTTTAAAAATATAAATGGCAATTGTAATTAAAACAGCAAAAATACAGATGCCAATGATAATTAGTTTGTTTTTTTTATATTGAGATTGGCTTTGTAAATGACTTTGCTGAAGTGATTTTATCAGCTCATCTGCAATAGCTTTTTTGTTTGCGTTTTCTGCTTGGCTTAATTCTAGATTTTTTTCATTGTAAACAATGTATTTTTTGCTGTCCGTTTTCTTGTAAAATTCCATCAAAGAGTTGTAAACCTCTTGTTTTAGTGCCGAATAATCTGATTTTTCTGCAATTTCTTCTGCTTTTGCATAATATGACAAAGCTTTTTTGTAATTTTTTGTAGAAGTATATACATTTCCTAAACCGTTATAAATAAAACCCCTAAGCGGACTATCATAAGACAAGGATTTTTTAAGTTCATTTTCAGCTTTTTCATAATGAAATAAAGCAGAATCGGCTTTGTCCATCTCCAAATAATTTTGGGCAATAAGTTCATCATTAATCGCGATTTGATAATTTTTGTCGCTTGTTTTATCTGCTTTTTCAAATAGCTGAATTCCTTTTTCTAGATGTAAAATAGCTTTTTCATAATGAGAACCATGCAATTCATAGCAAGCCAGTTCTTGGGATAAATTTCCTTGAAAGCGATACATTTCGCCTTTATCTTTGATTTTTTTACTGACATTCACTGCTTTATTAAGATATATTCTCCCTAAGTTATAGATTTCATTTTCGCGATAAATTGAAGCAAGAAAACCATAAATTTTGGCTTGAGCGGCATAATTTTTATCTACTGTAGCTAAACTATCAGCTTGTTTTAAAGTCGCGATAGCTTCATTATGAACTCCGTATTGATATAAAATATGCGCTCTTAACATACGCGTATTTATTCTTTCCAAATTATTCGTCGCAATTGTATAAAGATAATCGGCGTTGTTTAATGCTTTTTTAGGATTTGAACTGAGTAAAACCTGATAAGTTTCAGTATAAATAGCATCAAAAGTCTTTTGAGAATAACCCAAAAGCGAAGAAAGGAAAAATGTATAAAATAGCAGAGTAGTTTTAAAGTGCATATAAATTGGTTATAAATTAAATCGATCTGTACTGTTTATAATTTAACCGATTATGATTTGTTTTTTAGAAGAGGGTAATGTAGTTATTATTTTTCAAAATGTGGTTTATGTTACGCTTTCTTAACAACATTAAAAATTTATGTGCAATAATTGGCATTGATTGTCAGTAAAAATACACTTTTCAATTAGAAGATGATATTCGGTTGATATTAACTGGAAATTTTGTCGATTCGAATGTTTTAAATTTAATTTATTGATTAGTAATTGTTTATGTTTTGTTCCTTATTGTAAATGTTTTATCTATTGCGTAATTGGTAAAGAAACACACCATTTTTGCCTCTTTCAAATGACTAGTTTCGCGCTCGAATTTTTAGCAAAGAAAAGTTTAATTTTTGTTTTTAGGACTATTTTTTGTTGGACTGCTGGTTTCACCAAGAAGTTGTAAAGTTTATCCATTAATATATTTTATGCGATTATCAATCGGGCAATAAGCATACTCCAGAGGGGTCCGGAGTATATTTGATTTATGGTGTAAATAAATGGATTGAACTGAGCAGCTGAAACCAGTAGTTTTCAATAAAAACAGCTTATGTAATTGTAATGCGAATGAAAAGAAAATATACTAAATCAGCATTGTTGCTTATTGAAATACAAAATGATTACTTCTATAAAGGCAAAATGGAGTTTGAAGAGAGTTATGAAGTTGCTTCGATAGCAAAACGTACTTTAGATGCTTTTAGAAAGAAAAGGAAAACAGTTATTCATATTCAACATATTTCGATAAACAAAAATTCTTCTCCTTTTATTGCTGGTACAAAAGGAGCAGAAATATACGATGAAGTTGCGCCAATTGAAGGAGAAATGATAATCATAAAACATAATCCTAATAGCTTTATTGAAACGGGTTTGCTAGAATACTTAAAAACCAATCAGATTGAGAATCTTACTATTGTTGGGATGTTGAATGATATGTCTAATGATCCAACCGTTAGAGCTGCAAAAGATTTAGGTTTTAATGTGGATTTAATAGAAAATACTAGACTTAATAAAAAAGAAAAAACGCCTCAAAAATGTTTTTAAGGCGTTTTTCAAATATAAAATTAAACTTCTAAATTAATTAATTTTAACCAAATGAGCTTCGATAGCAGCTCTTTGTGGTTCGTATTGTGCAGGAAGTTTTAAGTTTTGACCTAATTCTTCTAAGCTTTCGTCTACTGTAAATCCAGGATTGTCAGTAGCGATTTCAAACAAAACTCCACCTGGTTCTCTAAAATAAAGAGAATGGAAATATTGTCTGTCAATTTGTGGCGTAATCTGCAAACCGTATTCTTCGATTTTTTCTCTGAATTTCATTAAAATTTCATCGTTTTGTACACGGAAAGCCACGTGGTGAACAGTTCCGTTAGCATTTAAACCGCGTTTTTCTTCAGGCAATTCAACTAAATCAACAATAGCAGCATTTTCAACGGCATCAGTTGCATAACGGTAACGGTTTACATCTTGATCAATCAATTTGTAACCAAATATTTCAGTTAAAACTGCTGCAGTTGCTTTAATGCTATTTAAAGTCAAAGTAATGTTATGGAAACCTTTTGTAGCTACGTCAGCTTTTACTTCGTCAGTTTCCCAAGCTTTTCTGTTATCTTCTGTTTTAGATTCGATTAACTCTAATTTCAATCCATCTGGATCTAAGAAAGTCAAATATTTTTCACCAAACTTTTCAGCTGGTTTATTGTAAATCACGTTATATTGATCAAAACGTTTTTGCCAGAATTCAAGACTTCCTTTTGGAACAGAATAACCAATTTCAGTTGCCATTCCAGAACCTTTTCTTCCTTGCTGAATTCCTTCTCCCCAAGGGAAAAAAGTTAAAATAGTTCCAGCGCTTCCTACTTCGTCACCAAAGTAAAAGTGGTATGTTCCTGGATCGTCAAAATTCACTGTTTTTTTTATGAATCTTAATCCTAAAACTTTTGAATAAAAGTCAAAATTGCGTTTTGCGTCACCTGCAATTGCAGTAATATGGTGTAAGCCTAAAATTTTATTTTCCATGGTATTTGAATATTAAATTGTTGTTTGATTTTCTTTTACAAATTTACGTCTGTTATGGCTGCGCATCGATTAACCTAGATTAAGAAATAAAAAGCCATAGTTTTTTCGAACTTTCTACTTATAACCAAATAATATTCCGATTATTACAAGGCGTTGAAATACAGGCTTTTTTACAGAATTCCAGTTTTTGTGTTATACGATATATCGTAATTTTATGAAGTAAAAAAGGCATATTTAGAAAATCCATAGTTGTTTAATAAAGGCTATTTATTAAATTTACCTTTTAACCGCCAAGAAATACCACATGGAAAAGCCTACAGACAAAACTGCAATCATGATAAACCGACTGCAGGAAAGAGAACAAGAACAAATGCTGATTTTATCTATTTGTAATTCGCTTTCTCAGGCTTTAAACAAAGATGAATTTAATGATGTTGTAAACGGAATATTAAAAGAAAATTTCCAGTTTGATGATCTCATTTTGGCTTCTTCCAATCAGAATGAAACAGAATACGAGCTTTTCTATTCCTTTTCGAATAAAAATCAAGAAAGCAAAAATTATCTTTTAAATGATGGATTTTTTGACCGTTGCATGGATTCTGCCGATACGGTTATTTTTGACTTAGAATCAGATCAAAAAAATCCAGATTACATTCAAAACAATTATAAAAAAGGCTTTAAAAATGGAATAGGAATTTGTCTACCGCTTAGTAAAGGAAAACGAAATGTGCTTTTTCTATTCTTTAAAAATGCTAAAACTTTCAGCAGAGAATCAAATCGTGTTTTGCGAGGAATAGCAATACAGCTTTCTATTACGATTAGAAATATCAGTTTGACAGAACAATTTGAAAATAATCTTGTAGAACTAGAAATTTTGAAAAGAAATGTTTCTGAAAAAAAAGATATTATTTCTCAGAAAAATGATGGTTTTCATGGAATCATTGGAAAAAGTGATAAGATGAAAGACGTTTACGAATTGATTTCGCAAGTTGCAGCTTCTAATACAACTGTTTTAATTTTTGGTGAAACGGGAACTGGAAAAGAACTTGTTGCAAGTGCTATTCATGATTTATCGTCAGTTTCAAACAACAAAATGGTTAAGGTAAATTGTGCTTCGATTCCTGAAAATTTGATCGAAAGCGAATTATTCGGACATGAAAAAGGTGCTTTTACAGGTGCGACAGAACAAAGAATTGGAAAATTTGAACAAGCAGAAAACAGTACGATTTTTTTGGATGAAATAGGAGAGTTGCCTTTAGAATTACAGGGAAAGCTGCTCCGTGTTTTACAAGAAAAAGAAATAGAACGAGTTGGCGGAAACAAAAGCATAAAAGTAAATGCTAGAGTAATTGCTGCAACCAATAAATCTCTTGAAAAGGAAGTTTATGGCGAGCGTTTTAGAAATGATTTATATTTCAGATTGAATGTTTATCCTATCAAGCTTCCTGCTTTACGCGATCGTAAGGAAGATATCCCTATTTTAGGACATTTTTTCTTAGAAAAGCACGCTACAAAAATGGGTAGAAATGTAAAACGTTTTTCTAAAAAAGTACTCAATAGCATGATGGCTAATGCATGGCCAGGAAATGTACGCGAACTAGAAAATATGGTAGAAAGAAGCATTTTGTTTGCCAAAGATGAAAAGATCAAAGAAATGATTTTCCCCGAAATTGTAATTCCTAGTCCAAATGCTTTAGTAAATGAATTTTATACTAAAACGCTTCAAGAAGTAGAGAAAGAGCATATTCTAAAAGTCATAAAAAAATGCAACGGAAGAATTTCTGGTCCGCAGGGCGCGGCGGTTTTACTCGGTTTGCCATCTACAACATTGAGTTCTAGAATGAAGAAGCTAGGCATTAAAAAAGAACATTTTTTCGATTGATTTATTCTTCAATCATATTTATTTTTCCAGAAGAAACAGCCCAATAAATCAACAAAAGCATACTGATTGCCAATGCTGCAGCTGGATATTGAAATGAAATTCCGAAAGCGATTAAATACGTTGGAAATCCGTATAGATAATTATTTCTGATTTTTTTAATGGCCGAATCAGTAATTCCAGGACGTAAAAGCTTTTTATTGTTACTCGCAACTAGCCACAATAAATTGTATGAAATGTTGATTAATACAAATATTCCAGTATAAATTGCCACGGCAATATTTGATGCTTCTCCTTCAAAAAAACGAGCTAATAAAGCCGTTGGATAAGAAACTGCTGTTACTAAAAAAAGAATCAATCCGTTTGAAAACATGATTGCCGTATTTCGGCTGTAAATCTGTTTAAAAATCTTGTGATGATTGACCCACATGATGAAAATGCTGAAAAAAGAAAGCGTAAATGCAAGATATGCTGTCCATTCGTTCTTTAGGTAAGACAATAATTCTGCACCATTTTTTACAACAGTAGCATCTGGCGCATGAAGATCTAAAACTAAAAGCGTAATCGCAATGGCAAATACAGCATCACTGAAGCCCTCTATTCTTACGGTTTCTTTTTCCATTTGATAATTTTATTTGAGTAACATAATTATTTTAACCGCAAAGTTCGCAAGGATTTACGCAAGCTTCGCAAAGTTTTTAGACAAAGCTTTGCGGTTAATTTTTCCCTAATCTAGTATTTAAACTACAATTTTATAAATATTGATTTTCGAAGTTTTGGCTCAATATTTTTTGTTTTATGTCCTTTTCCAGTCGTATCTTCAACCAATAGAATCGAACCCGTATTAAATGTTCTTTTTTCTCCCAATGAAGTTTCGATTTCTACGCCACCTTCCAATAAAACAATGTATTGGCGGTCTGGCGCATTATGAAAATCGTAATCATAAGAAGGACTGACTTCTCTAAAAACGATAGATTTGACAGGCTCATCATCAGATAAAAATCCTATGTCGCCATTGTTTTTCAACGGAACTTCAAAATCTTCAAAATGACTTTCTCCGTTGACATCGCTGTAAACTCGCGTTATCGTAATCATTATTTTTTGTTGAAAATCAATGCGTTTGCACAATTTATTTCATCCTGACTGATGGTGTGTCCCATATTAGGATAGATTTTTTTAGTAACATCTGCGCCCATTTTTTCCATAAGAGCTTCAGTATCATTAACTCTTTCGACAGGAACGTGAAAATCAGGATCGCTTGTTCCAATAAAAACTGGCGTATTTTCGAAGTTTCCTGAATAATGATTTTCATAAATCTGATCGCCAATTAATCCTCCTGTAAAAGCAACTATTCCTCCATATTTTGCTGCATTTCTTGTCGTAAATTCCAAAGCGAGACAAGCTCCTTGTGAGAAACCTAAGAAATAGATATTTTCTTTTTCGATTCCATTTTGCTGAATTGCCACAACAACCTGATGAATCGCTTCTAATGATTTTGAAAACGATGGTTCGTTTTGATCCAGAGGAGCTAAAAACGAATACGGATACCAAGTTCTATTTTCTGCTTCAGGCGCGATTAATGCAAAATCCTGAACATTAAGATGTCTCGCAATCGAAAGAATATCATGAGCTCCGGCGCCACGACCATGAATTAGGATTAAAGCTTTTTTAGCTTCGTTTAAAGGAATGCCGTCTGTTAATATATTTGTATTCATAATAGTTTTTTTTTGGATGTATAAAGTTTTATTTGCAGATTTTACACAATTTTGTCATTTCGACGAAGGAGAAATCACACGAGAAGCTCGACAAAGAATGCAGATTCTGCATGCGGAGTTTCTTTTGTGATTTCTCCTTCGTCGAAATGACAAACTTTGCAGAAATTCGGTATCAGAAAAAACTACTTTTTCCAAATATCTTCATATTCGTCTGGATGTCTTTTGAATTGAGCGTGAACGTAAGGACAAAGCGGTAAAACTTTCAAATTATTGGCACGAACATACGATACCATTTCTTCTAAAAGTTTTTTTGCATAGCCTTTTCCTTCAGCTTCTGGTTCAACTCCTGTGTGGTAAACTGTCAGTAAATCGGGTTTTAGGCTTACTGTCATTTCTCCTAGTTTTTTATCATCAACATAGAGATTAAAAGCGCCGTGTTTTTTTTCGTCTAATTCTAGTTTTATTGTTTCCATATTTATTTTTTTATGTCTTGGTTTAGAAATACAAAGTTCGTTAAACTAGCAGTTAAGTCTACTTAATGTAGATTAATTATATCCTTGTTTTATACCTAATTTTTTCATTTTTGAATACAAAGTCTGCGGTTGCATTTTCAATAATTCTGCAGCGCCGCCTATACCAGAAACTTTTCCGTCACAGAGTTGCAATGCATTCATAATATGATCTTTTTCCATTTCCTCCATCGATTTTATCTTTCCTGTATTGATTTCTATAGGTCCTGAAATGGCATTCGATGGAATATCAAATTTTTCAATTTCAGTTGTTTTGGCAAGCAGCACATTTCGCTCTATTAAATGTTCTAATTCTCGAATATTTCCCGGCCAATCGTAATTTTTTAATTGTTCTAAAGCAGTTTGACTAATGCTTGTGATGTTTCTTTTGGAACTTGCAGCGTACTTTTTCAAGAAATGATATGCCAAAGCTTCGAGATCTTCTTTGCGTTCTTTTAAAGTTGGCAGTTGGATCGGAAACACATTCAAACGATAGTACAAATCCAATCTGAAACGGCCTTCTGCAACTTCTTTTTCTAAAGATCTGTTGGTTGCCGCTACAATACGAACATTGATTTTTATGGTTTTATTGCCACCAAGTCTCTGTATTTCTTTTTCTTGTAGAACGCGAAGCAATTTCACCTGAGAATCAAGCGGTAATTCTCCAATTTCATCTAAGAAAATAGTACCATTATTGGCTTGTTCAAATTTTCCGATTCGTAAAGCATTTGCACCTGTAAAAGCGCCTTTTTCATGTCCGAATAATTCACTTTCAATTAAAGATTGGGGTAAAGCTGCGCAATTCACAACCACAATTGGATTTGATTTGTTTGAAGAAAGATTGTGTATAGAATGCGCGACTCTTTCTTTTCCTGTACCGCTTTCGCCCAAAATCAAAACAGAAGTTTCAGCTGGAGCCACAATTTTTATTTTTTCAATAACTTCTTGTAAAAGCGGACTTTGGCCAACGATTCCTTCAATTTCTTGAGTTTCGGTTTCAATAGGATTTTCTGCTAAAGTTCCTTTTTCCTGATCGTAACGATATCTCGCAATATCCAGCATCACAATTAGATCTTTTTCCCGAAAAGGCTTCACCATAAATCCATAAGGATGTGTTGCTTTTACAGCTTCAAGCGTACTCTGATTGGTATTTGCAGAAATGTAAAGAAAAGGCAGATTCATTTCGCGCAATTCCCAAGCGAGATCGATTCCAGTTAGATTGCCTTTTAACATGATGTCAAGCAAAATCCAATCGGGACTTTTATCTTCTATTAATTTTCGCGCTTGAACCACAGAAGAAGCAATACCAACAACTTGGTATCCTGCTTTTTGTAACATGATTTTTAAATCGTTTGCTACTATAAATTCATCTTCAACAATTAGAATTTTCTCCTTCATTTATGCTATTTATATCATTTCAGAATTTTCGGCAGTAACTTCAAATTCTGTACTTCTTGTGAATGTAATAGTGATTTTTAATCCGTTATCATTTTTCATTTCAAAAACTCCATCAATCTGATCGCTTAACCCAATCATTAAATTCATACCAAGAGAATCTCTTTCTATTTCTTCAAAATCTTTTGGAAGTCCAACTCCGTTATCTGCAATTTGCAGTTTATAATTATTTTCTCCAGTATTTTTAAGAACGATTCGTACTTCTCCTTTTCGGTCTTCAGGAAAAGCATATTTTATGGCATTACTAATGGCTTCATTTATAATTAATCCCATTGGAACGGCTTGGGCAACATCAAGATACGTTTTTTCTACTTCTAAAACAAAATGGATGTTTTTATCTGTATCAAAACATTCTTTCATGTAATTGATTAATTCATGAATATACCACGACATATCTATATTTGCCAGATTATCAGATTGATATAATTTCTGATGAATCAGCGACATGGCATGCATTCTGTGTTGGCTGTTTTGTATCGCTATCAGCGCATCTTCATTATCCAAATATGCCGATTGTGTATTTAATAAACTAATGACAATCTGAAGGTTATTTTTTACACGATGATGAATTTCTTTCAAAAGCCATTCTTTTTCAATCAGCATTTTTTTGTTCAGTTCGTTTTGTTCGTTAATTTGCTGACGCTGAATTTCTAATTCTTCGTTTTTTTTCTTTTTTAATCTAAAACTGTTGTATAAAACCAGCAAGAATAGAAGCAGAACCAGAAAACTTCCAATAAAAACATATTTTACGACCGTATCTTTCTGAATTCGAATTTGCTGCAATTTTGCTTGTTGCTGAAGTAAATTGATATTTTTATCTTTTTTCTCGCTTTCAAATTCGATTTGAAGAGTGTTAATCTGTTTGCTTTTTTCTCCTTTAAAAACAGAATCGGAAAGGCTTTTATAAAGCTGATAATGTTTGATCGCATTGATGTAATCTCCTCTAGAAGAATCAGCTTTAAACCAAATAAGGTGACTTTCTGATCTAATATTATTATTTCCTAATGCCGCGGCAACCGAATCTAATTTTTTAATTATTTGATAAAAAGAAGTAAAGTTTTTAAGTTGATAATGATAGGAGGCAAAACTTCTTAAAACAGCAAAAGTATTTCCATTTCTTTCCGCATTTTCACCATAATGAGCAACCATTTTTTTATAATATAAGGTTGCTTTGGCGTTATTTTTTTGGATTCTGTAAATATTGAATAAAAGATAATTCTCGGTCATTATTCTCTCCATATTTGAAGTAGGATAATTGTCCTGCATTTCTTTTATGAGTTTTAGAGCTTCACTTTCTTTTTTCTGACGAATATATAAGGAACTAAGATTATCAGCAATGGTTCTTATGTATTCTGTATCATTATATTGTCTGGCAATTTTTAATGCTTTATTCCAATATTCTTCGGTTTTCTCATTCTGGCGCAAGTAATAGTAAACCAATGCAATATGGTTGTAAATAGAACTTAACTGCAAAGTATTATCCTGGAGTTCCAACGCGATTTTTTCTGCAAGAAGTCCGCATTTTAAGGCTTCTGAAAAATTCCCTTTTTGAGTATATACTTCAGAAAGAATATTATAAACCCCTTGCAGGCTTTTGAATTTTATCGCTTTATAAATTTCAAGAGATTCTTTTAAAAAAGGTTCTGCTCTATCTGGCTGCTCGCTGCTGCTGTATAGTTCACCAAGTTCTTTTAAAGCTGTTGCTTGTTTTTCTTTTGCGCCTGCTTTTTTGTAAAGCAAAATTGCCATTTGTTTATACTTTGCTTTCTGATCAATTTCGGCATCATAAATCGAAAGTTCAGTATAACTGCTTCCTTCTAATTCTGTTAAGTTATTATTTTTAGAATAGGTGATCGCGTTTTTTGTTTTTTCCAAAGCATTTTCTCTATCGCCTTTTTCTCTATAAATCTGAGCTCCCAAAAGAATGGATTTTCCTTTTCCAAGTTTGTATTTTAAACGATCACTAAGCAATCTTGCTTGTGTATTGATGAGATCTGCGTTGTCTAAATCTGATTTTTCTTCGCCAGTTTTAGTGAGATAATAATTGCTTAAAGCCAAAAGCAATTCTACTTTTTGAGGATTACTTTCAGCTTTGGCAATTTTATTTTTTAGAACATTTGGATCTTCTTTGGATTGCGCGTTAATAACTGTATTTACAAGTAAAAATAAAGTTACTGTACATAAGGCGTGTACGTAGTTTTTGACAGAAATAATAGGGCTTAAATTCATTTTTTAAAGATACTATATTATCAGAAATCTGCAATCCGAAAGTCCGTGTTTGTCTAGCTTTCTCGATGGTATAAATAACAAATTATCATAGAAGCTCCTGGTAGAATTAAAGTCCCTAATCCGAAAAACTTACCTGCAACAGCTCCCAAAAAACAACCGGCAAGAAATCCGATTATGGTAACTAATTGTTTTTTAAAACTTAATACTACATCTACGTCTTTCAATCCGTTTTTTAACAAGTTTCCTAAATCAAGAGAAGCTTGAGTTACATTTCCAGTCATCATTGTAGTTGGACCGTGAGTTTCTTTCGCGTAAAGCTTTCCAAAAGCATTCTGAAGTCCCATCGCAAATACGGTTGTCATAGCTACAGCATACATTGTCCATTCTTCAAAATTTTGCAAATAGCCAAAAACATAAGAAGCAATTCCGCTTAAAACCAATATTATACCTTCCCAAAATAGAATTGTATAACGATTAGTACTTTTTAAAGCAATTCTTCCGCCTGTAATTACTGCAATAATAAAAACAGGAAAGGTTAGCAATTTTACCCAAGCGTGTATGTCTGAGCCTTTTATGATTTGATAAGCAAAGACAATAAAGTTTCCCGTAACGTGTGCCGAGAAAATCGAATCGGCTGCGACAAAAGTTACGGTATCGCAATACCCTGCGATCATTGTTAAAAGCAGGGTTACGTACCAAATATTTTTTTGTTGTATTTCCATAATTTTTAGTTCAAATGTGCGCGAAGCATCCAAGCCATTTTTTCGTGATTTTCTACAAGTCCAGTAATAAAATCGCTTGTTCCAGCATCTTGCAATTCGTTAGCAATACTATTTATGTTTTCACGTAAGTAAATAATAATACTTTCGTGATCTAGAAGTAATTCTTTGATAAAACCATTGCTGTCGTTTTTCTCTTTTAATTCTTCTGTTAAGTGTGTCAATGCTAAAAAGTCTTTTAACGTTGCAGGCGTATAATGACCTAAAGATCTGATTCTTTCTGCAACAGTATCTACGATTTCGTCAATGTTATCGTATTGTTGTTCGAAGAAAAGATGTTTGTTGTAAAAATCTGGACCTTCAACATTCCAGTGTGCTCTTTTTGTTTTGGTATAAAGTACAAATTCATCAGCTAGAATTTTAGTTAATACTTCTACAACTGTTGAGATGCTTTCTTGTTTAATTCCGATGTTTGCTTTCATTTTAAATTAGGTTTTGTTAAGTTATGAGTTATGAGTTATGAGTTATGAGTTATGAGTTATGAGTTATGGAGGAATCTAAATCACTAAACACATAGAAACATAGTTTTTCTCTTTGTTTTGAAAAGGAGAGGAAAAAAACTAGTTTTTCACACATAGATCTATGAACGTCTTGTGAGAATGCAAATAGTGCTATTACATTTTCTATGTGAATTTTTGCAAGTGAAACACCTTTTACTCTCTCCAAAAGGCTATGTTTTTATGTGTTAAAATTATTTGTGTTTAAATTAATTGTTTATAAGCGTTAATAAATAATAATCAAGTGAATACGTTCCTGCACCTAATGCAAGAAGTAATAATAGAGATAAAGTGTACATATAAGGAACGTCGCGCACTTCGAGTGAATCATTTTTATGAACCACAAAGTAGCCAATTGCAGTTACGCCAATTGTTGGAAGAACGGCAAGACGTGTTCCGAGTCCGAAAATGATGAAAAACGGAATTATCGTATCCGAAAAAGTCGCCATTAATCCGTTTAATTTTTCAGGCAAATGCAATGGGTTTGGAACGTGTTCTTTTTGTCCGTTTTCAACTCTGAATTTTTTCATTCCGTGCACTCTGAAAAGTTCAATAGCAAGCAAAATTCTAAAAACGAGAATAGCTGCATTATTAAAAGAACTTCCTAAATCGGAGCTCAAAATTTGTTTTATAATTTCAATCATCTCTTTAAGTTTAAAAAGCAAAACAAGAGCAGCCCAAAGCACCCCAGAAAGCATTATAATTATTGACAGGAACATTGCTCATTCGGGCAACGTCGTGATTATGCGCGTGAACGTCACAACTTCCGCTACAGCTATGAATTTGTGCTGTTAGTTTTGGTTTTGCGTCTGCTTTTGCATTTTTTTCAATCGCACTTTGCAAACCACTTCTTACTGGATAACCGTTGTAAATATTTGTTGGCGACCAATCTGGCAAAATAGGAATATGAGGTGGAGAGAAGGAAGAAAAATCTCCATTAGCATATACAATTTTTCCGTCAACAATGGTTAAATCGGCTTCGATTTTTTTGATGTCTTCATCATCAATTGTAAAATAATCGCGATCTAAAACCACTAAATCGGCAAACATTCCCACTTTAATATCTCCTTTTTTAGTTTGTTCTTGCGAAAACCAAGCACTTCCTCTAGTGTACAATTCTAAAGCAGTTTGTCTGTTCAATCTCGTTTCTGTGTACAGTTGTAAACCTCCAACTGTTTTTCCAACTGTCATCCAATACATAGAAACCCAAGGATTGTAACTGCTCACACGTGTAGCGTCTGAACCTGCACCAACAGGAACTTCCATTTCAATCATTTTTTTGATTGGCGGAGTGTTTTCAGCAGCTTTTGCTCCATAACGATCTGTAAAATATTCGCCTTGATATGCCATTCTGCTTTGTACAGCAATTCCGCCACCTAAAGCTTTTACACGTTCGATGTTTCTTTCGTCAATAGTTTCAGCGTGATCAAAAATCCACGGAAGTCCATTGAAAGGAACATCTTGATTTATTTTTTCGAAAACATTCAAAAATCTTGTAATGCTTTCGTTGTAAGTCGCATGAAGTCTGAAAGGCCAACGATTTTCGACCAAAAGACGAACTACTTTTTCTAGTTCCGCTTCCATATTTTCAGGAAGATCTGGTCTTGGCTGAAGAAAATCTTCAAAATCGGCAGCAGAAAAAACCAGCATTTCGCCAGCTCCGTTATGGCGGTACATATCGTTTCCTTGATATAATTTTACGGTATCAATCCAATCTGAGAAATCTTCAAATTCGTGTTTTGGTTTTTGAGTGAAAAGATTATAAGCAATTCTTACTGTCAATTGTTTCTTTTCGTTCAATTCATTTACCACTTTATAATCGTCTGGAAAATTCTGAAATCCGCCACCCGCATCAATCACGCTTGTAATTCCAAAACGGTTCAATTCTTTCATAAAATGACGCGTAGAATTGATTTGATGTTCGTAAGAAAGCGTCGGACCTTTAGCCAAAGTCGAATACAAAATCATCGCATTTGGAGTCGCAATAATAAGTCCGGTTGGTTCTCCGTTTGAATCACGTTCTATTTGTCCGCCCGGGGGTGCAGGCGTATTTTTGTTATAACCAACTGCTCTCAAAGCCGCTCTGTTCATAATCGCTCTGTCGTACAAATGCAAAATAAAAACAGGAGTATCTGGCGCAATTGCGTTGATTTCTTCTAAAGTGGGCATTCTGCGTTCAGCAAATTGAAATTCAGACCAGCCGCCAACTACACGAACCCATTGCGGATTTGGCGTACGATCTACTTGTTCTTTCAACATTCGAAGCGCATCTGCCAAAGAAGGAACACCATCCCATCTTAATTCTAAGTTGTAATTTAAACCGCCACGAATAAGATGAATATGCGAATCGTTAATTCCTGGCACAACTCTTTTATTTTGAAGATCAATTATTTTGGTTTCTTCAGAAGCAAAAGTCATGATGTCGCTGTCATTTCCAACGGCAATAAATTTTCCGTCTTTAATAGCAACAGCGGTAACGTTTGGTGTTTCAGCATTGAAGCTATGAATTTTCCCGTTGAATAAAATTAAATCTGCTTTCATGATTCGATTATTTAGAGTTCAACTTTGCAATTGCATCTTTAATTCCTTCGCCAGCAACTGTATAAAAAGCTGGTCCGGCAAGCAAAATAACTTTCGTTAAAGGCTTATATTCAGCTAATTTTTTTTCTTTTAAATAAGATTGCGTTCTATAAGCTTCAAACGAACCTAAAACTACATTTGTAGCAACCAAAGCTGTTGGAGAATCGATTCCTGCATCTTTAATATCACTTGCAAAAGAGTAGTTAGAAACGCCTAAACGTAAAGCCTCGCGCATCGCAGTACTTCCCACGCTGATCATTAAATCTGGAGTAAATTTGTTACGGTCGCCCAATCCTATTAATAATAATTGTTTGGATGCTAAAGTGCCTTTTGGAGGCGTAATCAATAAAGTTTCAAGAGCATGACCAGTAAATTTTCCGCTTTTGCGTAACTCTGTAATAATGCCTTTTAAAGCATCATCTAAATGTACCATTCCGTTTAAATTTGCTGGAAGGGCAGGAGGGTTAAAAATATCACCTTCTGTATATTCAAATACGCAGGCAACTTGTAAATCTGCTTCTGCTGCAGATGGCCCTTGAACCAATCCGTTAACTGCAATTCCGTCTACTTTCCCCCAAGTTGTCGTAGAACCGATTGAAGCGGTTTGAGCAAATGCATTAAAGGTTATGATTAAGAGAATTAGATACGAATATCTAAATCTGTATGTGGATGTGTTTGTTTTCATTGTTTAAGGTTTAGTGGTGAGAAATATTTAAACACATAGAAACATAGATTTTCTTTACTTTTAAAAAGGAGAAAGAAACTAGTTTCTAACACATAGTCCTTTGTGTGGTTCTTTGCGAGAACTTTGTCAAAGTTTTAAACTTTGACAAAGTTGACACAGCTATGTGCATTTATCTAAGTGAAGCGCCTTTTATACGTTCCAAAAAACTATGTTTCTATATGTTTAAATTATTTATTTGATTAAAAAATTAAAATTTGAATCCCAATCGGGCGTTAAAGAAAACTCCGTCTTTTGAGTTTGGAATTATGTCATTGATAAAAGCGCCTGTCTTGAAATATTGAATACCGCTGACTACCGAAATATATTTGTTTAAATTGTAGGTGAAATTGGCCAAATAAGCAGTTCCAATGTATCTTTCGTCAGAATCGCTTCCGCGAAGGTTAAGCATTCCGCTTGGCCTGTAAACTCCGTCTTGAGTTGAATATCTCCAGTTTAAAACCACATCGACCTGCATCTTTAAATTCGAAAGTAAATCCATCGTCGCGTAAGGATGAATATCGATAAGGTTTACCGGTCCAACTT
This sequence comes from Flavobacterium sp. SH_e, assembly GCF_025717045.1. GTDB lineage: Bacteria > Bacteroidota > Bacteroidia > Flavobacteriales > Flavobacteriaceae > Flavobacterium. The sequence continues at coordinate 376,105 of NZ_JAOVZN010000005.1, read as the reverse complement.
GCGGACTGAAACCAAAATAACCTCCTTTTGGATAAAGCGGATTAAATGTCTGAAGATTTCCATTTCCTTGATTTTTATCTCCTGAGATATAATCATTTCGAAGATTTATCGTGGGTTTGAATTTTGTGTTTTCAAACATATATCCAATATCAATAGATCCTGTCCAAGCATTTATATCTCCAGATCCAAAAGTTCCAAATTGATATGCTGCTTCCAAATTATAAATAAATCCGCCGCCATATTTCCATAATCTTGTTCCAACAGTATGTCTTCTTTCCGGCGCAATTCCTTCTTCAAAAAGCGATAAATCTCTTCTTATTCCGAGATAATAAACATCGAGATTTCCTGCTTTCGGAAAAATTATTTTAGAATAAGCTCCCCAGAGATTTAGCTGTTTAGACATTTTATTATCGAAAACTCCTGTATAAATGGTATCTGCCATCATAGCAAAAGCATCAACCGACACTCTTGAAGAGGTGTACATTAATTTTGCTCCTGTAAAATAAAGTCTAGCATTTGGACCTTCTCTAACAGAAATCAATCTTCCAGAACCATAATCTAATTCTTGTCTTCCGGCGCGAACGGTTATTTTTTTGTCTTTTTGCTGCCAGACATTCACATCCAAAAATAAATTCTGAACATTTAACTGATCTTCGTCAATGCCTCGTGCTCCGTTTACACGACCGTCTTCTAAGGCACTTCTTAATTGAGCAAATATTCTAAAGGTTTTTCCTAAATTAATATCGGCATGAAGATCGTATCGTTGCAGCAAAAAATTATTGTGGCCAATATTTAATCTTCCCCAATCTTCATTGTTGAAATCAACATATTCATATCTTGCTTCGCCTCCAAGTGACATATAAATATCTTTCTGCTGGTTTAACGGAATGAATTTTAATCTTTCATAAAAGTTTCTGCTTGAATCTTTTAAGAATTCATAATTTTCATCGTAACGCAAAAGCTTGAAACTTTGAGCAGAAGCGGTTTTTCCCATTAAAAGAAAAGATAAAATAATGATCCAGAGGAATTTATTTGTCGATATGGATTTTGATGATTCCAACATAATGAAGCGTAAGAGATTTATAATAAATTGAATTAGTCAGATTAGTGTTTCAACATGTTGTGTGCATAGTGAATTCCAATTCCATAAGAACCGCCATATTTTTTCATTAATGTTGTAACTGGACCGTAAGTTTCTTCACGAGCCCAATCTCTTTGAAGCTCTAATAAGTATTGAATAGAAGTTACAGGAATTGCTCCAGCTTGAACCATTCTTTGTACTGCGCGTTCGTGAGCTTCTGCGGTTACATCACCACATGCATCTGTAATAATATAAACTTCGTAACCTTCATCAATTGCAGATAAAGCAGGTCCTACAATGCAAACACCTGTCCAAAGTCCAGCAAGAACAATTTTCTTTTTGTTTTTTGCTACGATAGCTTTATAAGCGTTTTCGTCTTCCCAAGTATTCATTGTAGTTCTGTCAATATATCCAGAAGTTGCAATTGGATAAAATTCTTCTAATTCAGGAAAAACAGGACCTGAGAAACTTTCTTCTGCAACTGTAGTTACAACTGTTTCTACATTGAAAATTTTCGATGCTCCAGCAACAATTGCCACATTCGTACGTAATTCGCTTACTGGAATATTGTGCGTTGCAAAGGCCATTTGACCTTCAAAATCGATTAAAACTAAAGCGTGATTGTCTGGTGATAATAAGTTAACTGATGGTTTCATGATATTTATTTTTTTAGATTTATAATTAGTTAAGCCAACGAAGTGCCAAATTCTTAATTTGTTGTTGGGTAAGGGTTTGTGTTTTTAATACAAAAAATGTTTTTACGATATATCGTAATTTTATTAAACTGATATGTCTTTTTATGTTAATGTGTTGAAAGTTTTTTAATCATTTCGGCAGAAACAGAGTCGGCATAAATTCCAAAGGCGCTGGTTAAAACACCTTTTAAATTGTAGATTTCAGATTTGATTCCATAAACAATATCTTCGTCTCCGGGATCGGTATCGCCTTCAAATCGGAATAAATATTCAATCTTGAATTCTTCTGGCGACATACTTTGCGTGTTGTTATTATAGCGAATACAATTGGTGTCTAGATTAAAATTTTCTGTATAACCTTGTGTGCTCAGCCATTGCAAAGCTTCTGTAACAGTATCAAACGAGGGTTGCTGAAAAAAACTCATAATTTGAGAAGATTAAACTGCCTGCAAATTGAACCTTTACAGGCAGTGATTATTGATTTATTTGATGAAATCTAAAATATCGTTGTTGATAGTTTCAGCATTGATAGTTGGCATTCCGTGAGAGAATCCAGGATAAGAAATCAATTTCCCGTTTTTCAACAATTTTGCAGCTCTAGGAGCTTGCGCAAAAGGAACGATTTGGTCATCTTCTCCGTGTAAAACCAAAACAGGAATATCTAAACTTTTCAAATCTTCTGTAAAATCTGATTCAGAGAAAGCTTTAATTCCTTCGTAGTGAGATAAAACAGAACCCATCATTCCTTGACGCCACCAGTTTTGTTTAATACCTTCTTGAATTGTTTGCCCTTCGCGGTTCCATCCGTAAAATGGAATAGGGAAGTCGTAAAAATATTGTGCTCTGTTGAATCCAGTTCCTTTTCTAATTTCGTCAAAAACAGATAATGGAACACCTTCTGGATTAGATTCGTTTTGAATCATAATAGGAGTTACAGCGCTAATGATTACTGCTTTTGCAATACGTCCTTTTCCGTATTTAGCAGCGTAGCGAATTACTTCACCGCCTCCAGTTGAATGACCAACGTGGATTGCATCTTTTAAGTCTAAAAACTCTGTCAATTCAGCGATGTCAGATGCGTAAGTTTCCATGTTATTTCCTTCAGAAGCTTGACCAGAACGACCATGTCCGCGGCGATCGTGTGCAATTACTCTGTATCCTTTTTGAAGGAAATACATCATTTGTGCGTCCCAATCATCGCTTGATAAAGGCCATCCGTGGTGGAAAACGATTGGTTGTCCTGTTCCCCAGTCTTTGTAATAAATCTGTGTTCCGTCTTTTACTGTAAATGTGCTCATGGTTTTTGATTTTTAATATTAATTTGTTTTGTATTTTTAATTTAAATTGGATTTTAAGTTTAAAATTTAAACTTATATCTTGTTATGTGTTTTATTTTGTTTGATTATGATGCAAATATATTTCGGAATGAAATCTGCATCGATTAATCTAGATTAAGAAGTGATTTTTTTGCGGATTTTGATTACTGGTGAACGTGCAAGTGGAAATATTTGGAATGTTTTCATGTTTCGCATTTTAAATTAATATGTGATGCCAAACATTAGCCAATTAACGTGCCTTTATCTTTAAGGCCTTTGTTTTAAAGGAATTGCCAATTTTTGAAGTTTTTTAAATCTACGATATATCGTTATTTTATGATCGATTCGTTTTTTACAAATAAGATGTTTTTATCTTTTATTAAATAAAAAATCTTGTTTCGTTAAAATAAATACAAAATTGTATGTACTTTTGTGGGCAAATATTTAAACAAACACTTGAAAAGGTTAATCATAATAGCGCTTTCTATTTTAATTCTGTCGCCTTCTTTTGGCAGTCTGTTTGTTTATGCTTCATTCAAAATCAACCAGAAAGAAATTGCTAAAACTATTTGCGTTCAGCGTAAACAAGCTTTCAATAGTTGTAATGGTCGATGCGAACTTCAAAAAAGCATCAAAAAATATTCTGATAACGAACGAAAAATGCAAGACAGCTTAAAAGATAAATTAGAGCTTGTTTATGTTCAAAATGCTGCTGAAATTAATTTTAGTGTAATTCCAGTTATCGAATCAAAAGATAATTCTTCCATTTTATTTGAAAAGAAACCAATCGGGGCTTCTAATCTTACTTTTCATCCTCCTCTCTACATAGTTTAGAGGTTAAATTCTATTTCTTTATAAATTCCAATTCTGAAATTTTGAAATTTCAAATTCCAAACAATTTTGTTTGATGTGTTAGCTTGGATTTAAATTCCAAGTTTGAAAAAGAATTGCGTAATTTTTTCTGAAACTGATTTTGATCATCTTTTGTAATTGAAGAGGCTTCTATATTGCACCTTTATTTACGTTGCCATTTTCTTGGCTATTTCACAGTACTTTAGCTTTTTTTGTTATTCAAAAAATTATAACTGAGTGCTAAATTTTAAATTTTTCTTATAACATTCATCAAAATGAAATCTCTTATTTATGGGATAATCGCATTGTTTGTGGTTACTTCCTGCACAATTGATAAAACAGATTACAACGCTGAAATTGGTTCTGAAGTTCCTGATAATTATGAATTTAAAGAAGCAGTTTCGTTTACTAGCGGTAATTATAAAATAAGTATAGATGCCTTAAACGGAACATTTTATAAAGGGTATAATGAGCTTCATCTAAAAATTGTAAATACACAAAACAATCAAGAAGTAACTACTTCTGCCGTAACCTTTTTGCCTATTATAAGTAATGCTGACGGAAGTAAAAGTTCATGTCCGCATGAGTATAATGTCGCGTACGATTCTGCTAATAAATATTATAGCGGATATTCGGTTTTTACTGGCGAAAGCACTACTACTGCGAGCTGGAAATTGTACATCAGTTTTACAGTTGATAATCAGACATACGAAATAAATAAAGATATTTCTGTTGAAAAACAAAGCAACAAAAATCTGAATATGACTGCTTTTACAGGAAAAGATGATGAACAATATATTATTGCCTTGATTTCACCTCAAAAGCCAACGGTTTCTGAAAATCCATTAGTTGCGGGAGTTTATAAATACAACAAACCAACAACTCCGGCTGACACTTTTCCAGATCCAACTCAATTTTCTTATTCAGAAGTTGTTGGATATACTTTAAAGTTAGATCCTAGAATGCCAGAAGCATCAATGGGAAATCATTCTTCTCCAAACAATAAAGATTTAACGCAGCAGGATGATGGTTTGTATCATGGAGTTGTCAATTATACAATGACAGGAAACTGGACATTGAATTTAATTATGATGAATCAAAATGGACTAATTTTAAAAGGAACAGTTGTTCCAACGGATTTTACGCCTGGAGTGGAAGGGGTGAAAAGTGAACTTTATATCGATACTTTATTCTAATAGCATGAAATATATTATAATGCTGCTTTTTTTGGGAATGTCTGCAATTGCTCAAAATCCGCATGCACATCACGACAGTATCAAAAACTTAGAAGAAGTAACAGTAAAAAACGCAACCAAAAAGAAAATTGAAACAGAAATGAAAATGGCTGTTTCTGTCGATGAATTTCTATCATCTTCTGATAATATTAGTTTTATAAAACGCGGCGCTTATGCCTGGGAACCTTTATTAAATAATATGAGTACAGAACGTTCGACGGTTACAATTGACGGAATGCACGTTTTTGGAGCTTGTACAGACAAAATGGATCCAATTACGTCTTATGTTGAAAGTAATAATCTTGCAGCAATTGATATTAAATCAGGGCAAGAAGGGAGTCTTCATGGCGCGACCGTTGCGGGAAGTATTGATTTGAGAAGAAAAAGCACGCCGTTTGGTCTTCAGAAAAAATGGAATGGTGCGTATCAAACGGGTTTTGAGTTCAATAATAAGCAGTTTTTTAACTTAGGAAATATTTCTTATTCTGGAACTAAATTTGTTGCTGATGGAAGTATTTCGTATCGAACGGCAGATAATTATCATGACGGAAATAATGATGAAGTAAAGCATTCGCAATACAATAAATTCAATACTTCGCTAGGTTTAGCTTATAAAACTAGTGATTTATCATCCGTTAGATTAGATGCTATTTTTGATATGGCAAAAGATGTCGGTTTTCCTGCATTACCAATGGATTTGTGGCTTTCGAGAGCGCTAATTACTTCGGCTTCCTATAAACAATTATTTGAAGAAGGTTTGGTTAGAGTTGTCGATACTAAAATTTATTTCAATGCAATTGAACATTATATGGACGACACGACTCGTCCAGAAAATTTAGTTCACATGGATATGCCAGGCTGGAGCACAACTTATGGATTGGTTTCAAAAGCGAATTTGAAAAGAAATAATTACTCGTCTGAAATTCAATTGAATGCTTACGATAATTTGTCTATTGCAGAAATGCGTATGTATCCGCAAGATCGTAGCGAAAGAACCATGTTTGCGTACAGCTGGCCTTGGGTTACCACTCGTTTTGCTGGACTTTCTATGAATAATTCTTGGGATCTTTCAGATAAAAGTCAATTGAATTTGGGCGGTTCATTGGGAGTGAATTACAATTATTCTAAATATGTAGAATTCAACTGGATTTTTCATCCTGGTGCGCCTCAGGAAAAAACGAGATTTTTACCAAGTATTAATGCTGGCTATAACTTAAATATTGATCATTTTAATTTTTCTGTGGGAACTGGTTATGGTCATAGAGCGCCTTCTGTTTCTGAAGGTTACGGTTATTACATTTATAATAGTTTTGACCGTTATGATTACATTGGAGATCCAAATCTTAAAAATGAAATTTCGTATGAAGGAAATGCAAGCGCAGGTTTTAAAAACGAAAAATTAAGCATTCAAGGAAAAATAAACTATTTCTACATTCAGAACTATATTATTGGTAGAATCTTAAGCATGGGAAGTCCGATGAATTATCAATCGGTTGGTGTAAAAGGTTATACTTCATTAGATTATGCAACACTTTTAAATATGTCGGCGAATGTGAGTTACGATATTTTAGAGCATTTACATTGGAAAGGAACACTGACTTACGCACGAGGAATGGATGATAAAGGAGGAAATTTGCCTTTTATCCGTCCGTTGAGTTATTTGACATCACTTCATTATATGTATAAGAATTTTGGAATCCAAACTTCTGTAAATGGCGATTTTGAACAAATTAACTACAGTCCAGAATATGGCGAAGATCTAACAGGAGCTTATACCATTTGGAATATTTCTGCTGATTATTCTTTTAAAATCAATAAAGTAAGAAGTACAATTCAAGTTGGAGCAGAAAATTTACTAAATGAATATTACAGCACTTATTCAGACTGGGGAAATATTCCGAGAATGGGGCGTAATATTTTCACGTCTTTAAAATTTAATTTCTAAGAAAAAATGAAAAAAGTTTTTAGTATCACAATGACTATTTTGTTCTTGCTGGTTTCTTTCCAGCAGGCGCTTATCGTTGTGCACTTTAAACTGAATCAGAATGCTATAGAAAAAGAATTTTGTGTCAATAAAGCCAAACCAGAACTGCAATGCCATGGGAAATGTCATTTAAAGAAAGAATTGCAGGAGAATGAAAAAAACTCTGATTTGGAATTAAGAAGTATTGGTAAAAAGATTGATATTGCCTTGATTTCAAACATCGAATTTGCTGTTTTTATTTCGAAAGAGATTAACTCTAATAAAACCTCAATTTATAAAGAATCAGTTTTATTAGAACCATGTCTTGAAATTTTTGTACCACCGCCTATTTTATAATTATTTCCTTGTCAATTAATTAAAATAGAATACAATACAAAAATTAAAATCATAAAAATGCAAAATTTTAAAAAATACCTTTTATTATCAGCTGCCGCTTTGGCATTTGTATCATGTTCAGACAGTGATGATAATCCGGCAGCAAACAATGTAACATTAGAATTCAATAATACATTTAAGAGTACTACAATTGTTTTAGGAGATGCGACTTCAGCTTCGGCTACTACAAATACTTCAGCAGCTGGACAAGTTCATCATTTTTCTGAAGTAAAATATGTAATCAGCAATATCCGTCTTATTAAAGATGATGGAACTGAAGTGCCTTACAATGTAAATGACTTAGATAAAGGTGCAACTGTAATTGATCAGGCAAAAGCAGAATCTTTAAGTTATGTTTTGAGCAATGTGCCATCTGCAACTTACAAGCAGATTAAATTTGGTTTAGGTATCAAAACCGAACAAAACACTTTAGATCAAGTAAGATTTCCTAAATTTTATGCAGCAGCAGGCGCTAATGATACGGCTATGATGTGGGAATGGGGAACAGGATACCGTTTTACAAAAGTAGAAGGTTTCTATGATACTGATAGTAAAGTAATGTCTATTCATACAGGAAGTACCGTTGAAGGAACTGAAGGCGCTTATACTCAAGGTGTAAATGCTTATAGAGATATCACTTTAAATCTTACTACAAATGCAGTTGTTGGAAGTAAAGCTCCAAAAATCAAAATTAAAGCAGATTTTGATAAGCTTTTGAGCGGAGCAACTAACACCATTACGCTATCAACTGGAACTGGAATGAGCGATAATGCTACTCCAAATGTTCATACTGCGGCGCAAATGGTAAAATTTGTTGATAATCTAGGAGGAAACGGATCTAGCGATATTACAGGAATGTTTTCTGTGACGAGTGTAGAAAACTAAAAATATATTTTGAGCCGTCTGAATTTAAAAGACGGCTCTATTTTAAAATTCATTTAAAATGAAAAAAATAGTTGGTTTCGTATTCATTGCATTGTTATTCATTTCATGTAATAATGATTCTGAAATGATTTCTTACGATAATCCTGAACTTTCTTTAAATATTCCTGCCGATTTTCCAGAGCTGAATACGTATGTGAGTTTAAATAAACCTACAAAATATGGTGTTGAGCTGGGTGAAAAACTTTTTAATGAAAAAAGATTTAGTGCAGATAATACTATTTCTTGTTCAAGTTGCCATATTCAGGCAAATGCATTCGCAGATCATAATCCGCAAGCTATCGGAATTGAAGGAAGAGTCGGCCTGAGAAATGCGCCATCACTTCAAAATTTAATGTTTTTAAAGTTTTTTAATTGGGATGGAAGCAAACTGCAGTTAGAAACACAACCTTTAGTTCCTATCATTACGCACGAAGAAATGGATTCTTCAATTTTGGAAGTTATTGAAAAAATCAAAGAAGATGCTTCTTATAAAGATTTGTTTAAAAAGACATTTGGAGATGAAGAAATTACGTCAGACAGAATTTATAAAAGTATTGCACAATTTGAATATACCTTAATTTCGGCCAATAGCAAATATGATAAAGTAAAACGTAAAGAAGGGGCATCTTTTACAGAAAGTGAAGCGGCTGGTTATGCAACGTTTCAGCAAAAATGCGCAAGTTGCCATGGTACAGAATTGTTTACAGATCAAAGTTTTAGAAATATCGGTTTTCCTTTAAATACAAATACAAATGAAGCGGGTAGAGGAAGAGTTACAGGAATTGCCGCTGATTTTATGAGTTTCCGAGTTCCGACTTTAAGAAATATTGAATATACAGCTCCGTATGGAAGTTTTGGTCAGTTTGCGACGCTCAAATCAGTTTTGGATTATTTTGACAGTGGCGTTCTCGAAGCAGAGAATCTGGATCCGATTTTTAAGAATAATGGGAATAGAATTCCGCTTACAGAGCAGGAAAAAGAGAACTTGATTGCATTTATGAAAACCTTGAGCGATCAGCAATTTATAGGCAATTAATTTGGAAAGGCTTGATTTTTCTAGCTTTTCCTATTCTTTTTGTAGAGGTAAAAATGTTTATAAAGTGTTGATAAATAATGCGTTGTGAGTAGTGTTAAAATCTGATTTCGATAGATTAAATGTTTTAAATTTATAATTATATGATAGTTAACTATTTAAAAATATTTGAATATGGAAAGAGCTATAAAACTACAGGTTCGCAAAGAACTTGACGGAAAGCAACAAGTAAATATTATTAAACTAAAAGGCAGTTTAATTACAAAAGGTTATACAGAAATTATCCATATTAGTGACAAGGATGATGAATTTTACATCAACTCGTTTGCAACCAGAAATGAAGCACGTAACGAAGTAAAAGAATTTATTCTGGATTTTATAAGTAAAGAAAATTTAAGCAATACAATTAGTGTTCTAGCATAATTGATAGAATTGTAATGCTTAAAATTGCGGTGAAGCTTAAACTGCGGTTGTAAAACTTATATTTTGATCCAGAAAAAGATGCTGATCTTTTGCAATATCCTCTGGTTTCTCGTCCCAATCTCCCCAATCTCCTACATAAGTTTTACGAAAAATTAATTCATTATTATCTTCGTTGCAAGCCATAGTTCGGTTTGTAAGAGTTTCATGGAATTCGCTGAAATTTCTATCTGTATTTTTCATGGCGTGATCATTTTTACGATTTGAAGGCTACAAATTTAAAGAATGAGCAACTTGAATTTGTTATACTTTAATATTCAAATGTTATTTAATTCACACGTATGTTGTTGGAAGTGAGTTTTATAAAAAAAATGCTAAACAAAAATAGGTTTAGCATTTTACTTCTGATTTGTCTGTTTTTTTCTTCAAACATCTACCTCGAGGTTCATCGCCTTCTTGAAGTATAATTTCGGAGTGCAGAAATTGAACAGCATCTGCAGAGCCTTTTACTTTTACTGCACTGCGTTCTATCATTTCTTCTTCAAATTCATTTAAAACGCTTTCTCTCAAGCCAATTTGTCTCCATTTTGATCGAGTATTACAGCCTTTAGAAATTTTTCTGGCCAATTTTAAAGCATCGAGCAATGCTTGATTTGCGCCTTGACCTTTAAAGGGACTCATCGGGTGCGCTGCATCTCCAATTAAAGTTATATTTTTATTTTTCGCCAGTAAGTCCAAACTTAATAATTCACGGTCGTAAACTGGATATCCAGAAATTAAGTTTTCGTTTGTAGCATTTAAAATCTGCGGAATTGGATTGTGCCATTGTGTTCTTCGGCAAGCTTCTTCTTTTAATGCTTTTGGTCCTTTTGAACTTAATTCTTTAGCTTTTTCTTCAGACATTGGAAAGCTTAACTGCCACATTACAGAATCTGCAGTATAAGGCATTATGTAAATTCGTTCGTTTCCATTAGCAGTTTGAAAAACTGTTGCAGAATCTAAAAGCGAACTATCATGACCTTCTAGAGCACTTAAAGGGCAAATTCCTAATATGACAATACAGTCTAAATAACGTAAAGGCGTTTGATCTTCACCAATTATTAGCTTTCGAACTGCACTTCGAATGCCATCTGCGCCTACAACAAGATCAGCTTTTGAAGTTTTTGCTTCTCCATTTACCTGAAAAGTTAATTGAGCACCTTCTTCAGTTTCTTCAAGATTTATAAGCTGATGTCCCCATTGTATTGTATTATTTCCGCCAAGTTGTTCTAGAAGAGCTAAACGAAGAGATTGTCGCGCAATATGTATATTGGTGCGTTTTGTAGGCGTTTTAATTGCAGTTTCCAACCATTTTCGAGTTCCCCATTCACCCAATATTTTTCCTTCTGTATTATGTACAATATGTTTTGTTGAAATTACGCCGTCTAAAGATGTAATTCCTAATCCTTTCATGGCTTTGCTTGCTTGTTGTAAAGTAAGTCCGTAACCTTGAGATCTGGCTTCGAAGTGGTTGTCGCGTTCATAAATCGTAAATGGAATTCCGCGGTGTAAACAAGCAACAGCTAAAGCGACACCACCAATACCGGCACCAATAATGGCGACATGCGGTTTTGTGAGATCGGGTTCAAGATACTTTTCAGATTGTATTAATCCAGACCCAGAACAAATTGTGCACAAATGCAGATGCGCCTTAGGACGTATCGGAGCAATGTTGCTCTGCTTGTTCTCATATAAAGCTAATTCCGTCTTATAGCGACGTTGCGCTTTTTTACTGAGTCCGCGATTTATTTTGCCCTGTCCCTGGCATTCATGGCATATAGTCCACATATTATAGAATAAAACGTTTTTTGGTTTCTATGAAGCGGCAAAAATAAAGAAATGTTATTGATAAATCTGCATTTGATTTTGTAAATGATATAATATCAGCCATTACCGTGTTATTCTATAATTTTTACAAATGATTATATAAGTCTGAAGAAATGATTTTGGCTAATTTTATAATACATTTAAAAATTAAAAATTATGGACTCAAAGAATCAAACTCAGAAAAACCCTAATCTTAATGAGAGCGGCGGGGATCATCGAAGCGATACTAGAAAACATCAATATAAAGATCATGAGGACGTTTTAACAAATGACGAAAATTATGATGCTGACACTAAAAAGTTCAAAGGAAAAGAACCTGATTTCGATGATCAATTAAATAATGAAGAAAAAAAATAAAACCGAAACGTCTTAAGTTTATTTGAGGCGTTTTTTTATTTCTTTTTCTCGTCAAAACACTTTTTTTTATGACTTGAAAGCGAAGAAGTAAGAAATATGATTGGATTTTTATAGATTTGTAAAAATCTAATACAGTTTCTCAAATAATAATTGAGTAATAATATATAATACAAGGCATGAAATCGGTTACCTCATTTTTTTTACTTTTAATGTTTGTCTATTCCAATTCTTACTCACAATTGAGCTCAGATAAAATATTTGAAAGTTTTAAACAAGGAGAACGCACAAACTGTTCATCTATCGCTTTCATTAAAGCTTCTTTAAATGTTTATGGATTAGATAATCTTTTTGAGAGCGAAAAATTAAGCAATGATACTTATAAGATTAAGCTAAAAAACGATGCAACTTTTAGTTTGGATAGCATCGAAATAGCTAAAGCCAGAAAATCGGCAGGTTTTGTTTATATTAAAGATAATTGTGACAGCGAAAGAATTAGAGATTATGCCGTATTGACTTATGCTGTAATGGCAAAATACATGCAGATTATCGATAAAGAACCAACATTTGAAAAAGCTTTAGAAGAATTAGAAGAAGGCACCGTATATACTCCAACAATCTATAAATACTTAGGATTCAAATTAGGCAAGCAAATTCAAAAATTAAAAAGACAATCTGGAAGTGAATATTGCGGAGTTGTAGCATGGTCAAAAGCTCATGCCGTTTTTGTTTGCGAAGATTTTATGGATTATTATGGGAACAAAAAAAGCATCTGGATCAAATATCCTGGGCGATTTAGAATAATTAAATCATAAGAAAAGATCAAATAAAAGCTTGCAAAGCCCTGAAAACACTTATTTATTGGGCATCCGCTGTACTATTTTACTTATTCAGATTAAGAGATAATCATATTTTTGGGAAAAATAAACTATAAAAGTTGCAATTTAAGTTAATTTATATATTTTTGTTTTTATTCAAGAACCAAATCTATATAACAAATGAAGAGTAAGATTTTTTTATTAAGTGTCCTTTTCTTCTTGACGACTGCTGCTGTTTCTGCACAGGCAAAAAATGCACCAAGAAGTATTATTAGTACAACAGCGTTAATCCGTAAATACCATGATCAAAAAGAATTAAGTGGTATGCAAAAAGGAGAGCTTTTAGAATTGTACATTGAGCGTATTAAAGTTTTAGTAAAAACACTTCCTTATATTGCTTTGGTTACTAAACCTGGTGTTACAATGGCAGATTTAGGTATTCCTGATACTAGTGAAAACAAAAAGTTCTTAGATGGACAAGCAGAAGGCACAACAATTTTCTTAGATACTACAGTAGATTTCCAAAGAAAGATGATGCCTTACTCAGATAAAGGAAATCTTATCGCTGCGATTTTATTCTACGAAAACACTTTGAAATCTTTACACGAATTCAACGATTTATAAAAATCTCAAGCATAAAAATTACAAACTCCAAAGTCTTAGACTTTGGAGTTTTTTTTTTGAAATAAACTTTCGAAATTAGTCTCGAATCATTTCTAACAAAATTTATCACTTCTTTCCATTGTACATTTTCTGTTGTACAATTCTTTTAAAAAGGCTAGAATCACTTCTAAATTTTATGGTTTTAGTATAATTCTTATAAAATAGTTAAAATCCTTTAAAAAGCTAACTTGTTTGTTTTTAATGCTTTAAACAGGTAAAATTAATTTGCTTAACATTTTTTTTGCAAAAAAATCAATTAAAATTTGGGAACTAAAATTTTTAATATACTTTTGTTCTATCAAATTAGTAGAGTTTAAAAAATAAGTTAAAAGCCAGAGATTAAAGACCATATTCCAATTTCATTTTTGAACAAGCGAGAACCACAAAGGCAGTTTAAGCCTTACGAGTTACCAAGGTTAAAATTCCTCTCTTTTTAATTCATTGTAAATTTTAATAAATACAATCCTGTATAGGGTTGAAATATTGTATAGGCCAATTTAAATAGTAGTAATCTAAAATCAGTGAAAATGAAAAAACGAATGTGTTGCAGATAAAAAAGAAAAACCATCTCTGCGGGAACAGAAATGGTGAAGCTTAAAGAAATTATTATCTCTAAAAGGAAAGCTAGAATGTACTAACCAGTTCTTGGCTTACCTTATTTATTAAACTAAAACAAAGTAATGAAAAAAAAATTAGAAAGATATGCTTGGCTATGTATTTTGTTGATTTCCATAGGAGTTAAATCACAGGAGACTAAGCCGTTAATCCAGTCTAAACTGGAGGGAACAGTAGTCGATGCTGTTACAAAAGAGCCTATTATTGGAGCTTCTATAAACATTAAAGGCACAACACATGGAGTCGTAACAGATACAGATGGAAATTTTTACTTCCAGACTGGCCAAAAATTTCCTTATACACTTATCATTAGTTATTTGGGATATAAAAAAGAAGAAGTTGTAGTCAATAAAAATGCAATCGTAATTGAGCTTACTGAAGAACAGAATGCATTATCTGAAGTTGTTGTAACCGCTCTTGGAATCTCAAAAGAAAAGAAATCTTTAGGATATACCACTCAGGCAGTTAAAGGAAAAGACTTGGCTGAAACAAAAGAAACAAACTTTTTGAACAGCCTTTCTGGTAAAGTAGCTGGTGTACGTATAACCAACTCACAAGGAGATATGGGATCTTCACGTATTATTATTCGTGGGGAAACGTCTATCGCAGGAAACAACCAGCCATTGTTTGTTGTTGATGGTGTTCCAGTAGATAATTCACAATTAAATTTTGGTGGAGCAACCCGTGATTTTAGAAATGCAATTGCCGATTTAAACCCGCAGGATATTGAAACTTTAACGGTTTTAAAAGGTCCTAACGCCGCAGCGCTTTATGGATCTCGTGCTGCGCATGGTGTGGTTTTGATTACTACAAAATCAGGTAGAAATCAAAAAGGATTTGGAGTTACTTTCAATACAGGTATTACAATCTCTCAAGTAGCAACTTTGCCTTCTTTTCAAAATTCATTTGGACAAGGATCGAACGGAAAATTCAGCTACGTAGATGGTAAAGGAGGCGGAGTTAATGATGGAGTTGATGAAAGCTGGGGGCCTAAATTGGATGGACGCCTTATTCCTCAATTTTATTCAAACGGAGAAGCAGTTCCATTTGTAGCTCATCCTAATAATGTAAGAGACTTTTTTAATAATGGTATTACTTACGATAATAGTATTTCTGTTGCTAAAGCTGATGAAAAATCAGATTTCCGTTTAGGAGCTAATAATCAAAAACAGCTTGGAACAGTGCCTAACAGTGAAATAAACAAAACAAACTTCTCTGTTAATGCTAATTACAAAATTTCTGAAAACGTAAAAGTAGGAGTGACAGGAAATTATATTGTTACCAATGCTCCAGCTTTACCTGGAGGACCATCAGGAGGTCGTGCTGCTGGTGTTATGTTGCAGTTTCTTTGGTTCGGACGTCAAGTAGATATCAATCAGCTTAATAAAGATTGGAACACTAACTGGAACAACAGCTACTACAGTAATCCATACTGGAATGCATATTACAATACAACTAGCCAACAGCGTAATCGTTTAATTGGAGATATCCATTTAGAGGCAAAACTTGCAGACGGACTTAATTTTAGATTCCGCACAGGAGTTGATTACTATAACGACCGTAGAAAATACACCATTAAATACGGTACAAACGGAACGCCTTACGGTTCTTATGCCGAAGACGCTTATACTGTAAATGAACAAAATACAGAAGGTATTTTCCAATATACAAAAAAGCTTAATGATGATTTTAGTTTAGATGCACTTGCAGGATTTAACATTCGTAACCATAGCGACGCAAACAATTATCAAAAAGCGCCACGTTTGGCTGTGCCAGATTTATATACATTAACGAATTCGAGAGATCCTTTAACGTCTTCAAATTCATTGTCTAGATTGAGAGTTTACAGTGCTTATGCTTCAGCTCAAGTAGGATTTAGAAACTATGCTTTCTTAAACGTTACGGCACGTAATGACTGGTCATCAACATTGCCAAGCAGCAACCGTTCTTATTTTTATCCTTCTATTAATGGTAGTGTGGTTTTAACAGACGCTTTAAACATTAAAAGCAGTACTTTAGATTTCTTAAAAGTTCGCGGTGGATGGTCTGAAGTAGGTAACGATGCAGATCCATATCAATTGTCTACAGTTTACAATTTCCAAACAGCATTTGACGGAAATCCAATTCAAACTTCGTCTCAGAGAAAACTTAATGAAAATTTGAAACCAGAAACAACACGTTCTACTGAAGTAGGTCTTGAAGCTTCTTTCTGGAAAAACAGACTTCATTTTGATGTTGCTTATTATAACACAAATAGTTTTGACCAAATTTTGGAGATAAAAACTACAGCAGCAAGCGGTTATACTTCGCAGTTAATCAATGCAGGTAAAATTAATAACCAAGGTATAGAAGTTCAATTGGATGGAAATCCTATTCAAACAGGGAACTTCAAATGGAATGTGGCTTTAAATTATTCGAAAAATAAGAGTAAAGTAGAAATTTTGGATTACGCTGGAGATATTAAAAATTACACAATTGGTTCTTCTGGAGGTGTAGATGTATTAGCGTCTGTAGGTCAAGCTTATGGAGCACTTTACGGAACTGCTTATGAGCGCGATGCAAGCGGAAATATTGTGGTAGGATCAAATGGTCTTCCAAAAGCAGATCCAACAAAAAGAGTTTTAGGACATTACACTCCAGATTATTTGGCAGGTATTACCAATACTTTGACTTACAAAAATCTTGAATTATCATTCTTAGTTGATGCTAGTGTAGGAGGGGAACTTTTCTCAGGAACAAACAGAACAGGAAATTATACAGGAGTTTTAGCTCAGACTATGACAGGTCGTGATGCAGAACATGGAGGATTAAGCTACTATTACCCAGGTGACAATACTGCTAATGGGAGAACTTTGGTAACAGGCGGAACTGCGCCAAGCGGTGTAACGGTTTATGATGATGGAATGATCTTTAATGGTGTTTATGCAGACGGAACTCCAAATAACAAAGTGATTAGTGCACAGGAATATTACAAAGCATCATACAATATTAGTGAAGCCTATATCTATAGTTCAACTTTTGTAAAAATGAGAGAGATAAAACTTAGTTACAACTTTGATAAAAAACTAGTTAAAAAACTAGGTCTAGAAGGAGCAAGTATTACTGCTGCAGGACGTAACCTATTCTTTATTTACAAAGAGGTTCCAAATATTGACCCTGAAACGGCTTTTAATACAGGAAATGCACAAGGATTGGAAAGTTTGGCATTGCCAACAACTAGAAATTTCAGTCTTAATCTTAATGTTAAATTTTAAAAACTCGGAATCATGCTAAAAAAACTATCATATACAATACTATTTGCATTGACACTGAGCTCTTGCAGTGATACTTTGGATGATATTAATAAAAATCCAAATGCGACTGAAACTCCATTGGCACCATACTTATTGACGGGAACGTTAAAACAAGGTGCAGATTTGTACTGGGGAGATGTAAATAACTTTAATTCATCTTTGTTGTTTGTTCAGCATTGGGCTAAAATCCAATATACAGAACCAGATCGATACGATGTGTCTAATACCTCTTTCACAACATTATGGGATAAAGGATATTCGACTCTAATTACAGATTTGAATACAATTCTAAACTTTCCAGATGCACAGGCAAATTCAAATTATAAAGGTATCGCATTGACTTTACGTTCTTGGACATTTTTATTGTTGACAGATGCTTACGGAAGTATTCCGTACAAAGAAGCAGGTTTAAAAGTAACGCCAGCATACAATACTCAAAAAGAAGTTTATACAGGATTACTTGAAGATTTGAAACAAGCTCAATCTTTGCTTAACGCAACAAACGGTTCTGTTACTGGAGATTTGGTTTATAAAGGAGATATATCGAAATGGAAAAAATTTGTGAATTCGCTTCGTTTGAGAATCGCATTAAGAATTTCAGATAAAGAACCTACATTAGCAAAACAAGCTGCAATTGAAGCAACAAGCGACGCTGCTGGAGTAATTAGCAGCGAAAGCGAAACATTTAAGTTTACTTATACTAGTTCGCCTCAGCAAAATCCAGCTTCGGCATGGTTTGAAACTCGTGATGATTTCCGTATTTCAAAAACTATGGTTGATAAATTGTATGAATTGTCAGATCCACGTTTGCCAGTTTTTGCACAATTGCCATCAGATGCAAGTGTAGGAAAATATGTTGGAGGTGCTAACGGATTATCAAATAGTGCTGCTAACAGCCAAGGTTTTGCTAAAACATCAAAACCAGGAACTTATTTCTTGACTTCGGCATCACCAGCGGTAATTGCTTCTTATTCAGAAACATTGTTTAATCTCGCTGAAGCTGCAGCGCGCGGATATATTTCTGGAGATGCAGAACAGTATTATAAAAATGCAATTACGGCATCGTTCAATCAATTTGGAATTACCAATGCAACAACTATTTCAGATTATCTGAATCAGGCAAGCGTAAAATATGATTCATCAAATTATGCTAAATCGATTGGTACACAAAAATGGATTGCTTTCTTCGGACAAGGTTTAGATGCTTTTACAGAATGGAGAAGATTGGATTATCCAGTATTAACAGCTGGCCCTGACACAGTTTTAGATGGGCAGATTCCTTCACGTTTCTTCTATCCAGGTACAGAACAATCGTTGAACGGAGCAAGCTACCAAGCTGCAGTTGAAGTTCAAGGAAAAGACTTATTAACTACCAAACTTTGGTTTGATGTGAAATAAGAAAAAATCTTAATAATCATTAAATTTTAATAGAAGCCGTACCAACTTGGTACGGCTTTTTTTATTAAGAGAACATTATAATTTAATTTTAGAATGTATTGCAAATTTTCTATAATTTAGACAGAATGTCAAATAAAACAAAAATAAGATGCAGACGATATTAGGGGCAAATGGACAGATAGGAGAAGAATTGGCAAGAGAACTGAAAAGAAATTATACATCAGATATAAGAATTGTAAGTCGTAAAGCAAAAAAAGTTAACGATACAGATACTGTTTTTTCGGCAGATTTAACCAATAAAGAAAAAGCAATAGAAGCGGTGAAAGGTTCTGAAATTGCCTATTTTACTTTAGGACTTCCTATGGATTCTGATTTATGGGAAAAACAATTTCTGCTGATAACAAGAAACGTTATTAAAGCCTGTAAAATCAACAAAACCAAACTAGTATTTTTTGATAATACGTATATGTATCCGCAAGACAGCAGAGTTCTTACAGAAGAAACCGCTTTTGAACCCGTGGGAAGAAAAGGAAAAATCAGGAAAGAAATGGCTGAAATGGTTTTAAATGAAATAAAATCAGGACAATTGAAAGCGGTAATATGTCGCGCGCCAGAATTTTATGGTCCCGCTAAAACGAAGAGTATTACCAATACTTTAATTTTTAATGCAATTAAAGGAAATAAAAAACTAAAAGTGCCTTTGAGTGACACTAAAAAGCGAAGCCTGATCTGGACGCCTGATGCAAGTCGTGCCACAGCATTAATAGGGAATACTCCAGATGCTTATGGTCAAACGTGGCATTTGCCTGTCGATGAAAGCCATCTTAATTATAAAGAATTCATTACATTGGCTTCTGAAATATATGGCAGAGATTTAAAATATAAGGTTATGCCAAAGTTTGTGTTTACAGTAGGAGCACTTTTCAATAAACAAGCAAAAGAACTGCAAGAACTGCTTCCAAGATATGAACATGCTAACGTTTTTGATGATTCAAAATTTAGAAAGCGTTTTCCAGATTTTCCTGTAACAAGCTATAGAAAGGGAATTGAAGAAATAAAAAAGGAGCAATATTCTTCATGAAACTATTATTTTGAAAGAAAAACAAAAATGCTAAATCTTTTAGATTTAGCATTTTTATATATTCTTTAAACTCTAAAATATACAATTTCTATAGTGCTTCATACCAATTTATAATATAATCGGCGACACCTTCCCAGCCAGGTTCTCCGCAGATAAAATGGCTTTTCCCATCAAATATTTTGAGATCTACACGACCAGCATTTTCTTTATATCTGCTTGCAACTGTTTGTGTTAAACTAGGAGGAAAGATATGGTCGCTTCCGCCGCCAATAAAGAGAATTGGTTCGTGAGGTTTTTTGAAATTAATATTCGAATATGAATTTAAAACCAATTCGCGGCTCACTTTATAGCTTTCAGGAACTGCGAATTTTTCAAATGCTTTCGCTTTTTCATTTTCCGTTATAGTATTAAAAAAAGCATAATCATACCACTCTCGGCTCCCCATAAAATATTTTTTAGAAGAAAAGAAACCAAAAGCAGGTATTACGGTTTTTAATGTTTGAAATGGAGGAAAAACATTCTTTGGTGGTGCCCCATCGATATTGACACCAGCTACTGCTTTTCCTAGTTCTATTAATTTCAATACCGCCATTCCGGCCATTGAATGTCCTATTATTAAAGGTTTTTCAGGCAAAGTATCGATCAATTTACTAATATTAGTAACAACATCTATAAATCCAGTTTTAGTTAGATCCGGATGAACTTTTGCTCTTAATTCAGTAGGATTTCCTTCATGCCCTGGATTTGCTGGTGCGTAAACTGTATATCCTTTCTGTTCATAGTACTGTTTCCATTCCGTCCAAGTTTTGTCGTTAACAAAATTTCCATGAATAAGTACAATAGTTTTTGATTTTGACATGATTTTTTTATTTGATTAATGGTAGAATTTCTTTGAAGAATTCTCTTCGAGAGTCTTTAACAAGTTCATAAAGACACATTTCAATATTGGTTACCGATGCTCCTTTACTTTCCAGTTTATTCAATGCTATTCCAATACTTTCTTCAGATCTAGAAGAAATACAATCTGCAACAATTTCTACTTCGAAATTGTTAGATAGTAATCCCATCGCCGTTTGATAAACACAAATATGAGCTTCTATACCACAAACCAGCCATTGTTTTTTTCCAGAATCGATAATTGCCTGTTTGAAAACTTCATTATCAAAAGCATTAAAAGTATATTTTTCAATTGGTTTTTGATGATGCAATAATTTTTCCAATTCAGGTATAGTAGCCCCAAGTCCTTTTGGGTTTTGTTCTGCCCAAATTATCGGAATAGAGAGTATTTGACAGCCTCGAATGAGTTTTTCTAGGTTCGATGCAAGCTTTTCATTGTTGTGTACAATTCTAGCTAGTTTTCCTTGAACATCAATTAACAGCAATCCAGTGTTTTCTTTTACAAGCATAACTCTTTGATTATTTAAGAAATTAAATTTACAAATTTTATATATGTAAAATGTTTAAATACAGGTTGTTATGTTTTTTTTGTCTAAAAAACTCTTACTTCAGATATTTTTTAAGTTCTGCAGCAGCCTGAAGAAATAAAGCTTTAGTTTGCGGAATCTCAGCAAGACCATTTAATAAACCAAAATCATGGATTACGTCGTTGTAACGAACTGTTGTAACTACAACTCCAGCATCACTTAATTTGCGTCCGTAAGCCTCGCCCTCGTCTCTTAAAATGTCATTTTCAGCTACTTGAATTAAAGTTGGAGGCAAACCTTTTAACTGGGCAAGACTCGCTTGCAATGGCGATGCATAAATTTCTTTTCTCTTAGAAGGATCAACATATTGATCCCACATCCATTGCATTAGAGAAGAAGTTAAAAAACGCTGTTTTCCATAAAGTTTATAAGATTCTGTTTCGAAATTAGCATCTGCAACTGGCCAGAAAAGAATTTGTACTTTGTACAGCGGAGTTCCTTTTTCTTTCGCCATTAACGCGCTCGCCGTAGCAAGATTTCCGCCTGCACTATTGCCGACAATTCCTAATTTACTTCCGTCAACATTGATTTCATTTCCATGCGCAGCAATCCATTTAGCAGCGGCATGTACCTCATTTACTGGCTGCGGATATTTATGCTCTGGAGAAAGTGAATAATTGACAAAAACACCAGCATAACCTGTTAGAACACTCAAATCTCTAACCATTCTTTTGTGAGTTGGATAGTCGCCCAAAACCCAGCCGCCGCCGTGAATAAACATAAAAACAGGCAGTTTTCCTTTTGCTCCTGCAGGACGAACAATATTTAATTTGATTTTGTAGCCGTCTGCAGTGATTTCTTTTTCAGATTCTTCGATTCCAGATAAATCAACTTTGAAAGCATTTTGAGCGCCAACCAATACATTGCGAGCATCGGCCACAGGAAGCGATTCTAAAGGTGCTCCTCCAGAATTTAAAGGTTTTAAAAATTCTTTAACTGCTGGAGTTAAATGCGGATCTGATGCATAATCTACTTGAGCATTGCTTTTTGTTGTCATGGTTATTAAAATTAAAAACAGGATTAATAATTTCTTTGTAACATTCAAATATTTCATAATAAATGGTTTTAAGGGTTAATTTTCCCAGAAAAACCAATTTACATGCCATGCCAATAAAACACCCGTAAATAGGAGGTTTTAGTACTTTTTATAAGATTAAAAAATGCTATATTTCGTTAAACAAATTTAGATTAGTGAGATTTCGCTATAAGGGAAATTAAAGTTTAATTGGTCAAATTATCTTCTTTTTTCATTAATTGGAAATTCTTTTAAAAACTCAATTTTAAGAATCGTTCCGTTATTATTTTCCATAGAAAAAACTGCATCCAAATCGTCGCTTAAGCCTTTTATTAAACTCAAACCAAAAGAATTGATTTTTGTAAAGCTCATATTCGCATCAAAACCAACTCCATTATCTGCAATTGTAAGCAGATATTTCTCTTCCGAAGTAGCTTCGAGCGTGATATAGATCATCCCAGTTTGATTATCTGGAAAAGCATATTTAATTGAATTTGTTATGGATTCATTTAAAATAAGTCCCAACGGAACTGCCTGCGCAACATCCAATTCTAGCGGATCAATTTTTAGTTCAAAACGAATGCGTTGTCCAAGCGAAAAAGATTCTCTAAGATATTCGACCAATTCTCTGATATAATTGGGCATATTTATCGTCGAAATATTCTCCGAATTATACAATTTCTGGTGAATCAAAGACATGGAGTGAATACGATGCTGGCTGTTTTTAATTGCTGACAGCGCCATATCATTGTCCAAATAGGCCGATTGCGAATTAAGCAGACTTATAACAGTTTGAAGATTGTTTTTTACACGATGATGAATTTCTTTTAAAAGCCATTCTTTTTCATCAAGCAAATGCCTAAGATTTATATTTTTCAGATTAATTTCTTTTTCTTTAAGTGCTAGCTCGGCATTGCTTTTTTGTTTCAGACGATATCGGTTGTACAGCAAAACAACAGTAAGAAGCAATAAAATTAAACTCCAAATAGAAAGTGTGTTTAATAATTTGGATTTTTTTAATGCCGCTTCCTGCAGATTCGTTTCTTTATCTAATTGTTTGATTTTTTGTTCTTTATTTTCTGTTTCATACTGAATTTTGAGCTCTTCAATTTGTTTGTTTTTCGAATAATCTAAAAGAGAATCACTCAATTTTTTATACAATTTATGATGCACTAAAGCAGCTTTAAAATCTCCATTAAGCGAATCTATTTTGTATAAAGACATTTGTAATGCTTCTGAATTGTAGTTCTTGCTGTACTTCTTTGAAATAGCCTCGATTTTATCAACATATAATTTTGTTTTCTGGAGATTGTTTCGATTTGCATAAAACAAAGCAATAGACGCATAAGTATTGCAAACATCTCGATAAGTCTGCGGTGAATCTAAACGATCTGCAGCTTCTCCAGACTTTATAAAATACTTTTCGGCTGTACCATAATTTTTAATTCGCCAGTAGCAATTTGCGTAGGCAAAATTCATCAGCATATTGTCAATGTCATTTGGAGGCGGATAATTGCTCGTAATAGAATTCATGTATTCAATCGCCTCTTTGTTTTTTCCTTTCATAGACAATGATGCAGTGGCTGTGATAAAGCTTTTATACCAGCTGCCACTACTATAAACATTTTGTCCGTACTTAATACTTTTTTCAGCCATTTTAATAGCTTCGTCCGTATGTCCCATCTGCAAATACACTAATCCGAGGCGCATATAAAAAATGTCCGCAAAAGTGTAGTCTTTTGTAGATTCCATTGTTTCTACACTTTTTTGAGCATAGTATAAAGCAGCTTTCAAATTAAATTGAATAGCTTCAATATACGCAATAGTCGTTTCTCCAAATTGCTGTTGCTTAAAGCCAATTTTTCGCATCGCAGCAATATTTTGATACAGGATTTTCTTCGCATCATTTATTTTTCCGTGCCAGAAATAAATCGTCCCCAGTTTTGTTTTTGTTTCAATTACTTTTTCTTCAAAACCTAAAGCTTTATATAGAACTTCGGCTTCTTTTAAAATTTTCTCTTTTTCAGGATCTAAATCGTATTGATAGGTTGCCTGATTAAGCAATGCATCTGCCAGAACGACTTTATCGTTTTGCTTTCGGCATTCGTTTACAACTTGCAAAAAGCATTTTTTGCTTTCAGGATAATTATTAACTTGAAAATAGAACTTTCCTTGCAGCATTAAACTCTGATGTTGCCACTTTTGGATTTTTAACTGATTACTGATTTTTAGCGCTTCAGTTATATAAAAATTGGCGTTTTTTAAATCATCTGGTTTTGTAAAAGGCAGGAACAAATAATAATTTCCCAATTGTAAAGCCAGTTTTACTTTATCTACGTTTTTTGATTTGAGAAAAAGCTTTTTGGCAGCGTCAATATTTCCTCTTTCAATTAAATCATTTCCAATTAAGTAAGAGCCGTCATTAAAACCTTCATCATAAGCTAAAGAAACAGGAAGTTTATAGGCTTTGCACGTTAAAACTACAGAACTGTCAGCATCAATTGATCCTTGATTAGAATTGTATAAATAAATAGAACAAGTTTGTATTAATAAACGCTTCTTTTTTAAGTCATAATTTGCTGTTGCAGGATGGTTTTGCGCTTCAGAATTAAGTACAATTAAAAACAGCAGACAAAACGAGTAAAGTAGCCTCATGGTTTATTAAAATTAAATTTTAGTAAGTTTTTGATTAACAAATATAAACAGAAACATTTTTTGATCTTTTAAAAAATAATATGAAAATTACGGTTAATTGTGATTTTAATTTATCTAAATTTGGAAACGATTAAATTTAATTATTATAATTAACTATTTTTGTATCAATTAATTAAGTGCAATATAAGACAAAATTTACTCACTTATGAAAAAGTCTCCCGATAACGGATATGAAGCTGTTTCTTCAGGTTTGAAAAAACGAATTTTAATTGTAGAAGATCAATTTATTGAAGCGCACGATTTGCAATTAATTCTCGAAAAAGCAAATTATGAAGTAACAGGAATTGCACGATCGGTTGAGCAGGCTTTGGATCAGATTCAGATCGAAAAACCAGATTTAGTTATTCTGGATATCATGTTAAAAGGGAGCAGAAACGGAATAGAACTGGCTCATTATCTTAAAGAAAAATATATCGGATTTATATTTATTTCGGCAAATTCGAGTAAAGGCATTTTAGATCAAGCAAAAACAACCCATCCTTACGGATTTATTGTGAAACCATTTCGCGATCAGGATGTTTTGACAACTTTAGAAATTGCATTTTTTCGTCAGCAATATAGTTTAGAATCGCAGTTAATGCAGCAGTTTCAGCTTCAAAAAGAAATTACTGAGATTATAAATTCAAATGTAAAGAAAGACGACGCGCTTCTGGCTTTCGCCAAAATTATCCAGACTTTTATTCCGTTTGATTATTTAGAAACAGGATTTATTACCACAACACATTACGATAATCTGGGAATCATTCGCAAAAATATTGATCTTTATCAAATTGTCGATTCTAAAAAGCTTTCTCAAATAACAGATTTATCTCTGAAAGAAATTGATGAGGCTTACAAAAAGTCAATAATTGATAAAGAAGCAATTATCTATAGTGAAGAATCATTAATTAATAATTTGCAGGAAGCGCCAATAAAAGCTTTGATAACTCATAATTTTAGAATAAAATCGTATTTGATTTTTCCTGTTTCAATTGCAGCGATCCAGAGCTATCATTTTACTTTTTATAGCCGAAACCTGAATGTTTATTCTCAAGAAAGTCTAAAGCTTTTGAAAGCACTCGAGCATACTTTTTCTCAGTTTATTGCTAAAATTTATTCGACACAAGAAACGAGTTTGCCTCTTCAAAAAAAGGAAATAAAAAAAGAAAAACCAGAAACAGCTGCTGTAGGTTTTGAAGGAATTATTGGCAATAGTTCGCAAATGATTTCTGTTTTCAATTATATACGAAAAGTGGCTCCTTCAGATACTTCCGTTTTAGTTTTAGGCGAAAGTGGTACAGGAAAAGAGAAAATCGCACAAAGTATTCACTCTTTATCTGATAGAAAAGAGAAGCCACTGGTTATAATAAATTGTGGAGCGATTCCTGAAAATCTTGCAGAATCTTTGCTTTTTGGACACGAAAAAGGCGCTTTTACAGGAGCTGTAGATCGAAGAATTGGAAAATTTGAACTGGCAGATGGCGGAACAGTTTTTCTTGATGAAATAGGAGAGATGTCGCTGGAACTTCAAGTAAAATTATTGCGTGTTTTGCAGGAAAGAGAAATTGAACGCGTTGGCGGAACATCATCTTTAAAAATTGATGTTAGAATTATTGCGGCCACAAATAAAAATTTGGAAGAAGAAGTAGCAGCTGGAAGATTCAGAATGGACTTGTATTATCGTCTTCACGTTTTCCCTATTATTGTTCCTTCTTTAAAAAAGCGAAAAGAAGATATTCCAGATCTTGCCAATCATTTTATAAAAGTTTACAGCGAAAAAATGGGCAGAAAAGCTCCAAATCTTTCTGATTTTGCTTTGCAGCAAATTATGAATTACAATTGGCCAGGAAATATCAGAGAGCTTGAACACGTTATGCAACGCGCCATTTTATTGACAGAAGGAAATACGATAAAAGAAATAGAACTTTCAATGTCTTCTAAAATGCATCCAGAACAGGTTTCTGAACCATTTTCGATAAAGACTATTTTAGAAAACGAAAGAGATTATATTTTATATATTCTAAAAAAATGCAATGGAAAAATTTCAGGAGCTGGCGGTGCAGCAGAAATTTTAGATATTCATCCTTCAACTTTAAACTCTAAAATAAAGAAACTGGAAATTAAAAAAGAGATTAGCTAAGCAATTTTTTCTAACCAGTTCGCGATAAATTCAGCAACAGTTTTCCAATTTCGATGGACTAAAACCAAATGATTGGTATCTCGGAATTCTTTATAACAAGTGATAGAATGTATGTTTTTATATTTTTTAAAATTGGAATAAATAATTGCAGACGGAATAAAATGATCGTCAAAACTTGCCAAAAATAAAATAGGATTGTGTTTGTTTTTGAAATTTATATTTGCCGATTTAGAAAATATATCGCCCAAAACTAATTTGGATTCTGGAATTACTAATTTTTCATAACTGTCTTTCTGTTCTTCAAAAGACATTTGATTGCTGAAAAAATGTTTCCAATTTTTTAGAGACAATAAATAGGTTTTTTGTTTCGAAATAAAACAATCTGAAAAATACAGAATGATTTTATAAAAGGAAAAATTGAAATATAACATTTTGCCAGGAGGAAAAGGATGTATGCAAATTCCGGCATATCCTAAATCTTTCTGAATTAATAATTGTGTCAAAAGACCTCCATAAGAATGCCCGATTAGAATTGGTTTTTCAGGCAATTTTTCAATGATTTCGATGTAATAATCCAATAAATTGTTGAGACGGATTTTAGCAATTTTTGAATTCGGATGTGTTTGTCTTAAAACATCTGAAGATTCATTTTTGTGTGGCCAAGGCGGCGCTACGGTTTTATAACCTTTACTTTCAAAAAAAATAATCCATTCTTTCCAGCAGGAATGATTTACAAATGCTCCTGTAATAAACATAATCGTTTTTTTATTAGATAAATACATATCAGCTTAATTAGATTATTTTTTTGAATGCAGAACAATTTGATTTACAGAAACAAAAGCAATGCCTTTTTAATAAAGTGTTGATTACAATAGTATTCTTAATTGAAGAAGATTTTAGAATTATTATATATCGTTAAAAAGAAGTTTTAAGTATTGAAATATCATGATTGATAATACAGTATAAAAATGTAAAGCCTTTGTATTCAATAGATTTTGTGTTTTGGTTTAATCTTTGACTGTCGCAAATGCAAAAGAATTATTTTGAAACCAATCTTTAAATTATAATTATGAAAAAAATTTATGATGCAGAGACACGTTATGCCGATGCTGGCGATCGTAAAATTGCTTATCGCTCTTATGGTAAAGGGAAAGCGATATTTTTTGTGAATCGTTTTAGGGGAATTCTCGATACTTGGGATCCGCTATTTATTGCATTGTTGGCTAAAAAATTTAATGTTATTGTATTTGATTATACCGGAATTGGCTCTTCTACTGGTACTTTGACACCAGATATAACCGTTGTTGCAAAGGATATTAAAGACCTTGCTGATATTTTGAAATTAGATTCTATTGCAGTTTTAGGCTGGTCTTATGGCGGATTAGTGGCGCAGGCTGCTACTTTGCTATATCCTAATCTTGTAACGCATGCAATATTGGTTGGAACAAATCCTCCTGGGAAAAATGAGATTCCGATTGAGCAAGTTTTTTTTGATGCAGCTCTGAAACCATTAAATGATTTTGAAGACGAGATTGTTTTGTTTTTCGAACCAAAATCAGAATCTAGTAAATTGGCGGCAAAAGCGTCGCACGACAGAATCCATAAAAAAATTGAAGTAGAAAAAATTCCTTCTACAATGGATGTTTTCCAATTATATTTTGGGGGAGGAGATGGTTTTAGAGAAGATGATTTGAATTTTAGAGAGCAGATTAAAAAAACAAAAACACCAATTTTGATTATTTCAGGAGATCATGATATAAGTTTTGCTGTCGAAAATTGGTACACTATTTTTAATCAAATGACTAATGCTCAAATGGTTGTTTATGCAGGAACTGGACATGCGCCTCAGCATCAATTTCCAGAATTGACTTCAAAACACATTATCAATTTTGTGAAATACTCATAATAGATTTAAGAAATTCAATACAGAAATAAAATAAAACCCGTTTGAATTGTCATTCGGGTTTCTCTATGTCTTCAGCTGAGATGCTTTTAGTTGCAGACTTCAAATCTTTTGGCTTTTTTGTTTGTATAAGAGGAGGTATTATATCAGAAAGAATGGTATTATGATCAATTTGTAGTATTACATCAATTTCATTTTTAGATGCACTAATCCTTTGCGGAACCATTCCTACGTAGGTAAAAATCAAAAATTGATCGCTGCTAACTTTTATAGAGTAAAAACCATCAAAATTAGTTTGTGTATATTTTTTTGTCCCTTCAACTAAAACTGTAGCTCCAGGTGCAGGAATGTCTGAACTGTCTTTAATAACACCAAAAACAATTCTATCTTGAGAAAAAGCTATTTGAGAAAATAGAATAAGGATAAAGAATATTTTTAAGGTTTTCATGTTGAAATATTTATTTGCCTCTAATGTATTTCATCTACGGTCCAATGAAAAAGAGGCTGCAATAATGGTAACTTTTTCCAAGGTAAAGATTTGGAATGTATTTTCAGTCCTAATTCTGATGAATAAAGTTCTAATCTTTTTAAATCTTTTGAATATTTGTATTCTAGTTTTATTTTCTGTCCATTATAATTTTTAAGTGTTAGTTCATTCGGAGAATTAGTTTCTAAATAGAAATCTTCCATTGCATCATCAGCATATTGAAAAATCAGATAATCATTTCGATGAATGAAAATACGTTTCAAATGTAGGTTAAGCGTACTTTTAGCCGTTATCATTTCTTCTATTTTTACAACTTCATAAGCACCATGCAGTGGGTTTCGCGGACTATTATCATCGTTAAAATTTCCTTTTTGAATATATGGGAAAAGGCATTCCATAAAAATGAAAAGTAATAGAATAGCTTTTAAAATAAATCTTTTTGATTTTGAAAAAATTAAATCAGAGCCTTTAAATGGAGATAATAAGCTAGGTTTATTCAAGATAAAAAATTGTGCTAATTTTTTCAAACTCGGAACAAGCAATAAAAAACAGATCAATAATAAAAACAAAGAATACAACTTCACTGAAATATCAAAACCGAAATTGATAGAAACCACATTTATTAAAACTCCGAAAAGAATAAAAAGTCCAAGAATTCTTGTTCTGTTGTAAAACAACATTAGAGCAGGGATAACTTCCATTAATCCCATAAAAAGATTATAGCGATAAGAAGTTCCCATAGTGCTCCAGAACAAAATATCTTTATCGAGCATTCCTAACGGCGTATATAAAATGTTAGGTTCTGGGAGATAAAACTGAGCTTTAAAAATTTTATCAAAACCATATTTAAGCATTATACAAGCAAGATAATAGAGCAAAACAATCTGAATTGTATTAAGAATTAAATTTTTATTGATTTTCCAAAAATCGAAAAAAGATATAAAAGTTCTAAACGCAAATGCTAAAACAAATAAAAGTAAAAACAATAAATAAAGCGTTGTTGAATCTGAAGTGATTTCTGGATTTGAAATCGAAATTTTTTCAAAATAAGAGCCAATAAAAAGAATTAGATCTTCAAAAAGGAATCTCGTTATTTGATTTTGAAAATCAAGATATCGAAAAGAAAAAGGCACAAATAGAACTCCTAACAATGCAAATATTAGAAAGACGTGATAAAAAAATGAACCTATTTTTTTCATTTAGAAAGTATTATTTTTTCTTAAAACCGATGAATACTATTTCATTAAGTGGCGTCAAATCATGCCCCTTAGCAAACTCGGTATTAAAAGCCTTTATTGATTTTACCGTATTTTTTTTATTGTATATAGGATGATTTTTAAGCGTATCTGTTTTATGGATGAATGCAGATTTCTCTAAATCTTCAAATTTTACTCCTTGTTTGTATTCTTTTTTAGATTGTCTATATTTTACTAAAGTTATAGAGTTGTTTATTGCTATAATTGTATCTACCTTATTAATATGACTTTCGTATAAACCGAAGTTAGAATGACCAATATCAAACAAATTATTGTGATATGCTTTTGCAAATGTACTTATAGAACCGCTATGGCTTTTGTGTGAGATTAATTTGGTTTGTGCTTGGCAGATTGTAGCGATAAAGAATAGAACAAATAGAAGGGCTGTTTTCATAATTTAAATTTTAGTTAGTATCTGATAAACGAAAACGTATGTTTTTTTATTAAAAAGGTTTTTTAAATCCTATAAAAATAACACCTTCTATAGGATTAGCAAAATACATTGGGTATCTATATTCGGGCGCTAATTTTATAACTGTAACTGAGTTTTTTCCATTGAACAAGCTATCTTTTATCATTTTGGTTTTAAATCTAAAATCTGATTTTTTTAGATGTTTATAGTTTACACCGTTAGGATAACTTTTAATAGACTCTCTAAATTTTAGTATTGTAAGAGAATTGTTTAAAGCAATAACAGTATCTAAAACTATGATTTTGCGACTTTCAGGAGGTGTTCCAAAGTTAGAATGACCAATATCAAACAAATTATTTTGATATGCTTTCGCAAATGAACTACTGGAACCGCTGTGACTTTTGTGTGAGATTACTTTGGTTTGAGCCTGAGTTATAGCACAGATAAACAAGAAAATTGATAAAATGGTTGTTTTCATAAATTTAAAATTTGGCTGGTTTTATACTCCATTTTTGGTTTTACTGAGTTAAAATATAATCCCATATTTTTCCTGGGAAAGTATCGTAAATAGAGACTTCAACTTTGTTTTTATTAATAATTTTATAATGCAAATGATAGGCTCTTCTGCCTTTATCAACTTTATAGTCAAAACTATACTTTTTTATAGAGGCAATAAAAGCAGAATATAATACCATTTATTTAGGCTTTTTTCATTCCTTTTCGCTTTGTTTGCTAAATATTGCTGAAATACACTAAATATCATTTTCTTGGTAATTCTAACTTATAAATATATAGATGTATTCCAATTCAAAAAGGTTGGGAAACAGATTATTTTTACACTAAATTTTGAATAATTGCTTTTGCGAATATTCAATGCTAATATATAGATTACTTTTTTAATCAGATTACAATTGCTCAGGAATAACAGCCATACGGTTTAGAGATTATAAAAGCTAAAAGTTAGGTATTCGTTAATTTACATAGAAAGTACTAGTCTGCTCGCTATATGATGCGTATATTTGAAATACTAAAAAAAGGAGTCATTTATGAAAAAAATAGGATTTTTATCTTTTGGACATTGGTCTAATAATCCGGCATATAAGACTCGTAATGCAGCAGATACTCTGCTTCAATCTATTGATTTAGCGGTAGCTTCGGAAGAAATTGGCTTAGATGGAGCTTATTTTCGCGTGCATCATTTTGCACAGCAATTGGCATCGCCTTTTCCTTTGCTTTCTGCAATTGGTGCAAAAACGAGCAAAATTGAGATTGGAACAGGTGTAATCGATATGCGATACGAAAATCCGCTATATATGGTGGAAGATGCTGGATCAGCTGACCTAATATCTGGAGGACGATTGCAATTAGGAATAAGCAGAGGATCGCCAGAGCAAGTTATTGATGGCTGGAGTTATTTTGGTTACAAACCTGAAAATGGTGAAACTGATGCTGATATGGGCCGCAAGAAAGCAATGGATTTTTTGGAAGGATTAAAAGGCGAAGGGTTTGCAGAACCAAATCCGTATCCTATGTTTCCAAATCCGCCAGGCTTATTGCGCGTTGAGCCACATTCTGAAGGATTGAGGGAGCGTATTTGGTGGGGAGCCGCATCTAATGCTACTGCTATTTGGGCAGCAGAAAATGGTATGCACCTGCAAAGTTCGACTCTAAAGTATGACGAAAACGGAAAACCTTTCCATGTGCAGCAGGCAGAACAAATAAGATTGTATAAAGAAGCTTGGAAAAAAGCGGGACATCAGCGTGAAGCAAGAGTTTCTGTAAGCCGTTCGATTTTTGCAATAGTCAACGATCAAGACAGATATTATTTTGGCGGACAAGCTAAAGCCAATGATAGTTTTGGTTATATCGAACAAGATAAAAGAGCCATCTTTGGAAAAAGTTATGCTGCCGAACCTGATAAATTAATTGAAGAATTGGCTCAGGACGAAGCTCTTCAGGAAGCAGATACGATATTACTCACTATCCCAAACACTTTGGGCGTTGATTATAACGTACATGTATTGTCCTCTATTCTGGAACATGTTGCTCCTGGATTAGGCTGGAAATAAGCAATAAATAAAAGCCCTCTGATTTGAAAATGAGGGCTTTTTTTATGTTTTTTAGATAACAGGACAACTGCTTTTATTTTCTTTCTTTAAAGGCTTAAGTCCAAGATTCTGAAACATCTGCATATCTTCGGATACTCCTGGATTTGGCGTTACTAGTAAAGTTTCACGTTCGCCAGTAAAAATAGAATTGGCTCCAGCCATAAAGCACCACGCTTGTTCTTCTTCGGTCATTTCGATGCGTCCTGCACTTAAACGGACAATAGAAGCTGGCATAATAATACGCGCTGTAGCAATCATTCGCACCATATCCCAAATAGGGACTTTTGGATTGTTTTCTAATGGTGTTCCTTTTACTCGAGCCAATGCATTTACTGGAACAGATTCAGGATGAACTGGCATCGTAGCTAAAGTTAACAGCATAGAAACACGATCAGCATTACTTTCTCCCAGCCCGATGATTCCGCCAGAACATACTGTGATTCCAGCTTTTCTAACATTATTGATCGTGTCCAAACGCTGATCAAATTTACGTGTGCTGATTATCTCATCGTAATAGTTCTCAGAAGTATCTAAATTGTGATTATAGGCATATAAACCTGCTTCTTGAAGACGTAGTGCTTGTTCTTCGGTTAGCATTCCTAGCGTGCAGCATACTTCCAATCCGAGATCATTAACGCCTTTAACCATTTCAATTACACGATCAAAATCTTTGTTGTTTCTAACTTCTCGCCAAGCAGCAGCCATACAGAAACGAGAAGAACCATTTTCCTTTGCTTTTTGCGCATGTTCAATTACAGTTTCAGTTGGTAAAAGAGCTTGAACTTTAATATTGGTATGATAACGTGCTGCTTGTCCGCAATAAGAACAATCTTCGGGACAACCGCCTGTTTTTACAGAAAGTAATGTGCAGACCTGTATTTCAGATGCTTTATGCCATTCGCGGTGCACAGTAGCAGCCTGAAAAACCAATTCCAATAAAGGCTGGTCATAAATAGTCTGAATTTCTTCTTTGCTCCAATCGTGTCGTATTTGTTTGTTCATTTTTAATCTTGTAAAATCGTTGATATACATTAGCTATAGCCAAATGTACTATCTTGCGGTATATTCAAAATAAACCACTTTTTAGATTATGGGTGGTCCGGATGATTTTATAGATAGAATTTTTGAAGAAAAAAATATCCAAATGAATATTATAAAAACGAAAAAAAAACTCTAAATCATTGATTTAGAGTTTTGAAATTGTAAATTCTTATTGCTTAAAAGTTTATCAAGAAATTACTTTGTTATAATTTCTTTTATAAGTTTAGTCAGCTCATCAGATTTTGATATAAACGGACTATGCCCAGAATTGATCGTATAAGTATTTGTAATTCCAGCTTCTTTTGCCATTTTCTGCTGAAAATTATAAGTAATGGTATTATCGGCAGTTGTGAAGATGTAATATTTTTTTCCTACCGAATTATAATCTTCTGTTTTGTAAGTCAAAGGTGTTCCTAGCGGAATTGTAGGTTCTGCTTTGTATTTTTCTACAAGAAATTGCTTTTGCGCATCTGTAGCATCTTGAGCAAATATTTTTGGAAGATTCACTTCTGGATTTACGATTCCGGCCAAAGTTTGGTCATCTGATAATTTTAATGATGGAGGTAAAAGTGAAGCCGTATCCATTTGAGAATAATCTAAAACACTTTTTCCGCTTTGTGGAATAAAACCAGCAACATAAATCAGTTTTTTGATTTTTTGAGGAACTTCAGCAGCAGTCTGAGTAATTACAGCTCCTCCTAAACTATGACCAATTAAAATTACAGGCTCGCTGTATGAGTTAATGACTTTTTTCACTTCATCAACGTAAGTCTGAAACGAAACCTGATAAGCAGGAGTTTTATCGTCTCCGTGTCCAGGCAATTTTACAACAGTAACATTATAGCCATCAGCTTTTAAGTCTTTCTCGGTTTGATCCCATACGTATGACGCCTGCCATGCACCGTGAACCAATACAACAGGAGATTTTTTGGCATTTGCATTGTCATCGTTAGAACATGATACACTTGCAATGGAAGTAAACAATAGCAAGAAGAGTTTTGATATTGATTTTAAGGAAGTTTGAGAATTCATTTTTGATTTTTTCATTGTTTTTAAAATTTTCATTGTATTATTTTTTATTAAAATTGGATGTCTTTTTTTAGTTAGGAAAGAACATCAAAACCATTTAAAACAGTTGCGAGCAAAGTGTAAGCGCCAACTAAAAAGATAAGTTCAGCAACTCCATCTTGTCCTAAGATTTCTTTAGCAAGATTATAAGCCGAATCTGGAACAATTCTGCCTTTGGCTAAAACAGAAGCAATTTCATAGGCAATAGCTTCT
The DNA here is from genome assembly GCF_025717045.1 of Flavobacterium sp. SH_e. GTDB lineage: Bacteria > Bacteroidota > Bacteroidia > Flavobacteriales > Flavobacteriaceae > Flavobacterium. The sequence goes on along the minus strand of NZ_JAOVZN010000005.1, from coordinate 340,281 downwards.
TCTTGATTCAATTCATTTGGACGAATTCCTGATGCCAACGAAGCAACTGCTTTGGCTGAAAAGCCAAAATGTTTAGCCATAATTTCATGAGCATAAAGTTCAAAACGTGCGCCAAATGCAGCGCCAACAGATAGAATAGCCACTTCTCGCGCTTTTTTAGGAAGTGTTGCATGATTGTCTAATGAGCGCACAAAACTTAAAGCAGGAATTCCAAATTGCGGAAAACCGAGCATGGGCGGAAAAGGCCCAGTTAAAGCACCTTCGTTATTAAGCATTGAAACTGGCCCTTGGCTTGTTGTAATAAGTTTTACAACTTCGTCGTGCACATAGCGAACTTCATCGTTCATTGTTTCTGGATGTATCGGATTTACTCGCATGATAGTAGTTATTTAGATTTAGCGAAGATTTTCTTCAAATTGTCCATCAATTAAAATGAAAACAACACGGCAGACTTTTCCAGATCGATTGCTCCAAGCGTGATTGGTGCCTCTTTGTACAATGATATCTCCTGCTTTTGCTGTTGTTTCGCCTTCGTCTAAAATCAAGGTTAGTTCGCCATCCAAAACAATTCCGTAATCAATAGTTTCGGTTTTATGCATTAAAGGATGAGGTGCATTTCCGCCTGCTTTTGAAGCTTGTTCGCCACTCATCGTTTTGAAATGCTCAAAAGCTTGCTCTTTAGTGAGATTTCGAATTTCATCGCTTTCAGGCGGAAAATCGATTACTCGTATTCTTGTTCCTTGTTTTGGAGGACCAAGAATAAGTCCATTTTCTTCAGGATCTTTAGATATGCTGTCTATAAGAGCAGGAGTTTCTTTTGTATTCCAAACCTCATGAAATTTAGCTCCATTTGGTCCGCCAACCATATAAGTTCTTGCTGGAACTTCATCAGAAACTATAATTGCCTTTCCTTCTGCATTATGTCCTGTTACGATGCGTCTGAATGTTGTGTTGTTTGTTTCCATGATTATCGAGATTAGATTTTATTTTTTCTGAAGACAAATACACCCAAATAGTGAAAAAGAACTCCAACTGCCCAAGCAGATGTAGACCAAAGCGGCCATGGATAAGTCGTATCTGTTAAATACCAAATAAGAAAGATTATAGGAGTTGCCAATAAGAAAACAAGAAAGTGAATTTTGAATCCTAATTTTGGATTGTGTGCTTTAGCGTCGATGTTAAATTTAGTTTTCATGATTAAGTTTTTTTAATGATTAGTAATAGATTGTTTCTTTTATGAAATGTTTTTAATTGTTTGATTTTCAATTTATTTACACGACAAAGGTAGAGCGGGTACTTGACGAACATCGTTGACTTTGGTTAAGAACGAATCATTTAGATTTTAAAAGAAAGCATTTTGTATTTAGCAGAATAAAATCTAATTTTAGACAAGTTATTTCTCTTAACTTCTTGCTATGGATGCACTTAAAAAAGTTATAACATCATTTGTTCCGATGTCTGATGAAGAGTATGATTTGATGCTTCCGATTATCGAAAGGAGGGAAGTGCCAAAAGATACCGACCTTTTACAGCAGGGAGAAATCTGCCGTCATATATACTTTATAGAAAGTGGTTTTTTCAGAATGTTTTATGTGGACTATAAAGGAAACGAAATCAATTGCCGATTTGCAAAACCGGATGATTTTCTAGTAGATTTCGCTAGTTTCATTACGCAGAGAACAGCTCAATACTATTGCAGAGCGATGGAAGATTCGAAAGTAATTGCTTTAGAATATGAACAAGTAGAAAAATTATATCATAGTTCTCCCAATTGGTCAAAATTCGGAAGATTAATTGCCGAATATGCTTATCTAATTATTATCGAAAGAGAAGAAATGCTTCACTTTCAAACTCCCGAAGAACGCTACAAGACCATTTTAAAAAAAGAACCTTATCTTTTTCAGATGGTTTCGCAGAATCAGCTTTCGTCTTACATTGGCATAAAACCAGAATCTCTAAGCAGACTTCGTAAACGAATGATTGGCAAGTGATTCGTTAAAATAAATGATAACGGAAGACAAAATTTTATCTCCCGTTATTTTTAATTCAGCAGTAATGTATCGAATTACTTTTTCTTAACTAACCAGCTTTCCACTGCTTTCGAAAAATCAGCCACATCAATTGGGTGTCTGCTTGTTATAATGTTGGCGTCAACAACTACAGGTTGATCGGATACAATTCCGCCTGCATTTTTCAAATCGATTTGAATGTTCCAATATCCCGTTAATTTTCTGCCTTTTAGAATATCAGCCGAAGCCAAAACTACTGGTGCGTGACAAATAGCTGCGATTAATTTCCCCGATTTATTAAAATCTTGAATGAATTTAATAACGTCTTTGTCGTAGCGAAGATTATCGGGATTCCACGCGCCACCAGGAATAAATACAGCATCATAATCACTTACTTTAATCTGATCTGCTGTGTGATCAAATTTGATCCATCCAACAGGCTGCAAATATTGAATCGCCATAACGTGCGTTTTTGCCATTTCTGGACTGCTTAATCCATATCTTGCTGGAGCAGGATTGTATTTTGGAGACACAATATCAACCTGTGCACCCAATTCTCTAAAATACCATACAGGTCCAGTCAATTCGATTTCTTCAAAACCATCTGCAGCAAGCACTGCGATTTTTTTGCCTTTTAAAACTGTTTTATCTTTCACAGGATTAAAAAAGAAGGCTCTCAAAGCTTCATTTCCTGGTGCATTCAACAGCGAGGAAACAGGCATTACAGAAACATGAGACGGAGTTGTCAATTGGTTGATCACATCTAATTTATGATCGATATCTTGTGCTTGTGCATCGGTTAATGCAACGGCGCTTAATAAACTTGCTGTCATAATTTGTCTTAATTTTTTCATGATTTTTATTTTTAACTATTACTACTGATTTTTTTAAGTTGTTAATGAAATTTTTCCAACACATAGAAACATAGATTTGATGTCTAATAAAGGGGTCAAAGAGAAAATAGTTCTTTCACATAGTTCACTATGTGCATTTAAACTAGTGAAACGCCTTTTTATACTTCTGCAAAAAACTATGTCTCTATGTGTTTAAAAATATTTTCACCAAATGTTTTTATTCTCTCGTCATCGGAGCAAATTCTATAAGATTATGCAGTCCGTTTTGAAAAGGAGGTTTCTTAATGCTGGTTTCCAAATATTCTATTACAGGTTTAATAGGAGGAAAGTTGAGGTGATATTGAAAAGCATCATTGCTTCTAAATTTCTCATAGGTTACAAACTGAGTTTCATCTCCTTCAATTTCTGAAAGCTGATACGTTACGACGCCAGGTTCACTGCGAAATTGCGGCATCGCGATATGATAAGTATCTTTAAAATTTTGTTCTGTACCTTTTTTTCCGTCAACAAAAAGCATAATCACAAGTTGATTGTCTTCTTTTTTTGAAGTTTTTCTCCATTGCTCTTTGGTTAAAGGTTCCAGATCTTTTACATAATAGATTTTAGGTGCCGTTTTTAAGGATTTTTCAGTTAAAGATTGTAGTGCTTTTGCCTGAGTTTTTTTGCCGAAATCTTCCAATTGTTTTTTTCCATTCCATCTTTCAATGAGCCATAAAATATTGGGTTTGTCTTGTTCGTAAAAAGCTTCAGCCATAATATTTTCTTTGGATGAAAGCGAAGCCGTTACGTAATCTTTTAATGCTTTTCTGAATGATTCTGTAGCATTTTCTGGAACTTCATACATCGTTAATTTCGCGATAGTTTGAGAGGCTGTTAATTGTTCTAAAAGTACCTCGCCAACTGCTTTTGCCGATTGAGGATTCTGTCCTGTAACCAAACGTTGGTCAACTGTTACGTGTTCTTGCCATAAACCCGATTTTTCAAAAATGGCTCCTCTTTCTATAAGTTTAGATTCTAATAAAAAAGGTGCGGCCTTATCTAGTTTTACAGCGGTTTCTTCTTCATTTGTAAAGGCATTAATTTTTTTGCCGTCTACAAGATATTTATCATCAAGTTTAATATTTAAAAGACCAGCAGAACCATGTGATACAGCACTGATAAAACCGTTATTTTCATATATTTTAGAAGCTAATGCAATGATTTGTTTATTGTTTGGTAAATCCCATAATGCACCATGACCGCCAGCAAAATGAATGGCAGCATATTCTTTGGGATTGATGTTGTCAGGTTTGAGCGTATTTTCTATTTTTTGTCTGTATATTTCATCAAGCCAGAATTTTTTGTTTGTCAAATCACTTAAATTGAATCCTTCTACGGGTGCTTTGCCTCCTTTCGGACTCACAAAATCAACTTCGTATCCTGCACTTGTTAGAACATCCCAAGGATGTGTTACTTCAGAAAGATAAAAACCTGTTTTCTCTCCCGTATTTCCCTTTTTTTCATGATTAGTGACCACGAACAAAATTTTCTTTTTCATGCTTTCAGAATTTTTAGCTTTAACATTGGCTGTGATACTCATAAACATACAGAATGCGACTATCAAGACTTTTCGGGTAATTGAATTATATTGTGTTGTTTTCATATTTTTTCGGTTTTAAATTTTCAGTTATCTCTCTAACAAATTTCCATTTTGCATATTCGCTAGAAGTTGATTCAAATCACTTTAAAAGTGTGATTACGATCACTTTGTATTTAAAAACAAGGCAAAATTATATCGGTCATTCTTTCCAAATCATTGACTTTGGTTAAGAATGGATTTTTTTAATTATGAATTATGAATTATGAATTATGAATTGTGAATTGTGAATTGTGAAATTGATTAACTTCTTGACAATTTTATTCAACATAGCCCAAGGTTTCAACCTTGGGAACGCAAAAGAGAGGTGATTAGTGTTGCGTACCAATGGTTGAAACCATTGGTTATGTTTTATTAGTTATTGAGATATAGCCTGCTTAGCGTTTCCCGACAAACGCCAAGATATTCTGCGATATATTTTTTGGGTATTTTCTGCAAGATGCTTGGATAGTAACTCGCAAATTTTTCATAACGCTCTTTCGGATTGTCTGATAATAAAGAGATAATTCTTTTTTGCTGAGAAGAGTAGAGAAGGGTTAATTTCATTCTAAAAAAATGCTCCATTTTATGAAGTTCAGAAGCAAGTTTTTCTCGCGCATAAAGTGTCAAGCACAATATTTCGGCATCTTCCATGCAGACAATATTTATAGTAGATTCTGTTTGATTGAAATACGCGTTATAGTCAGAAATCCACCAATTTTTTATGGCAAACTGAAGAATATGCTCCTTGCCATCTTTATTAATGTAAAATGCTCTTAGTGTACCTTTTATAATCCAATATTCGCATTGCACTTTGTCTCCGCTCTGAATTAAGTACTGGTGTTTTTTTATTTTCTTTTTGGTAAAGAAAGTTTTGATATACGCAAATTCTTCATCGCTTACAGGAGTAATTTCTTCAATATGATTTCGCAGCTGATCCATAGACAATACATCTTTTTTAGACATGAATATGCTACGGAAAATGACTAAGAATATGCCAATAATTTTATAAAATAGAAATAATGGCAATAATAAAACGTCAAAGACTATTGTTACTGTTGATTTAGTTTTTATTATTTAAATGTTAGAAAATCAGAGTTTTGTATTTCTACGAAGATTTCGGAGAAACATAAATTAGTTCCGAAAAAAATGGAGTAATTTCTATTCTGAGTAATCGTCTTTTTTAATAGCCAGTTTACTCATTTTAGACTCTAAAGTCGTAGGTTTTATATTTAGTATTGAAGCTGCACCAGATGTTCCGCGTATTCTGCCTTTTACTTTCTTTAAAATTGAAATGATGTAATCGCGTTCTATTTGCTGTTGTGCACTTTTTACATCTTCTAAATTCTGGACATTTTCTGTATGAAACGATTCTGAACGAGGAGAAAAATTCAGATTAAGATCTAATTCTGATTTTCCGTTATTAAGTATGACAGCTCTTTCGATAAAGTTTTCCAATTCACGAATATTTCCCGGCCAGTTATATTCATTCATTTGCTGCATCATTTTAGAACTTATGCTGCTAAATTTTTTGCTGAATTCTCTTGAGAATTTCTCTGCAAAATAATGTGCTAATTCTGGAATGTCGGTTTTGCGTTCTCGTAAAGCAGGCATGGTTACAGGAAACACATTTAATCTGTAGTAAAGATCCATTCTAAAATTGCCTTGAGAAACTTCTTTTTCGAGATTTCGGTTTGTTGCGGCTACAATTCGTATGTCAACTTTTCGGGCTGTATTTCCCCCAACAGAATCAATTTCTTTTTCCTGTAAAACGCGTAATAATCTAATCTGCATTTCATTAGATAATTCACCAATTTCATCCAAAAAAATAGTTCCCCCATCAGCTAGTTCAAATTTTCCTTTTTTGCTTTCAATTGCGCCTGTAAATGCACCTTTTTCGTAACCGAATAATTCAGATTCTATTAAAGTTGGCGATATCGCAGCACAGTTCACTTTTATAAACGGACCATCTTTCCGAATGGAAAAATTGTGAATAGATTGAGCCGCTTTTTCTTTTCCTGTTCCGCTTTCTCCAAGTATCAGAACCGATGTGTTGTAAGGAGCAACTTGTGTGATAAGATCAAGAGCATCCAATAAAAGAGGATGTTTTCCAATAATATCATTAAAGCGATGAGTAACAGATTCTTTATGGCTATCTTTCGTGTTTTCTTTTAACGATTTCTGCTGATTTGTAACCTGATTCATGAGGTCGTGAAAACTCTTTTTTGCATTAGCCAATAATTCAATATGATATTGCGAATAGATTTTTTTCTTTTGGCTGCAGCATATAAATTGGATGTTTATTTTATCATTTAATGGAAAAGGAAATATGAGAAAAGATGCTGCTCTAAAATGATTTTTTATAAAAGACAAATTCGAATTGAAAACCTCAGTTTCGTAAATAACCGCCTCATTTTCCAGATAATTAATTTCGGTAAAAGTATTGCTTTTTGAATTTGTAATATTTTCTAATTCTCTTTCGCCAATGTATTGATATTCGTCAAAACCTATGCGCAAGTAAGCCGTGCATTTTTTTTGATCTGATTGTTTTATCTCGAATACAATAAGATCGAAAGGAATAAAAGTTTGTAATAAACGAGCAGCTTCGCTTAAATAATCTTCATATTGAAGTGTCTGACGGTTTATTGAATTTAGCTTTTCTTGTAAAAGCTTTTCTTGTTTCGAACGAGATTCTATGCTGTTTTTATGTCTGTACGATGCAATTTCTAAAGTGATAAGCAAATCTTTTTCTCGAAATGGTTTTACAAGAAAACCGTAAGGATCAGTTTTCTTTGCTTCTTCGAGTATAGTTTGATTGGAATTGGCAGATAAATAAACAAAAGCAATATTTTCAGTTTTTAGTTTTTTTGCCAGATCAATTCCTGATTGTTTTCCTTCCAAATAAATATCCAATAATACAAGATCAGGTTTGTTTTTTGCGATATGTTCTTTCGCTTCCTCAGCCGAAACAGCAATTCCGGTCATAATATAACCGGCTTGTTTTAGTATTAGCTGTAAATCATTTGCGACTATAAATTCATCTTCTACAATTAAAACTTTACTGCTCATTGTAAATCAATTATTTAGATATATAAATTTAATTATTATATTAACGCCGTTATTATTTTCGATGCTAAAACTGCCTTTTAATTGTTTTGAAAGCCCTTTTATAAGGTTAAGCCCCAGAGAATTAGTGTCGGTTTTATTAGTAAAATCGGGTAAACCTATTCCGTTGTCAGCTATTTTAAGGACAATATTTTCTTTGTCTTCATGATAAAGGCTGATTTCTATAACTCCGTTTTGTTTTTCTAAAAAGGCATATTTTATTGCATTTACAACACTTTCGGTAATGATCAACCCTAGCGGAATTGCTTGCGAAACATGAAGATTGATTGCTTCGATATTCTTTTTGAAAACAATCTGATTTTCGCTATCAAAACTCTCATGTAAATAATGCACCAGCTCATCGATATATTGTGGCATTGCAATAGCCGAAATGTTGTCGTCATGATACAATTTCTGGTGAATCATTGATACGGCTTGCATTCGGCGTAGACTGTCTTTTACAGCCATTTTAGCATCGCTATCTTTGAGATAAGCAGATTGTGAGTTAAGAAGACTTGTAACCATCTGCAAATTATTTTTTACTCGATGATGCACTTCTTTAATAAGCCATTCTTTTTCTTTCAGTAATTTTTGCTGTTCATTATTTAGGTTTTCTAAAAAGGTGTTTTTTTGATCTAATTCAAATTGATTAGCTTTGAGTTTGCGATTGATTTTTTGTTTGATTATATAGCTGTAAAGCAACAAACACACAATTACAATTAATAACAAAGCACCAATTAAAAGAATGTTTTTTTCTCTTTCAGTTTCCCGAGATTGAACAAGCTGCAACTGATTTTGAGTGTGTAGTAATTTAATGTTTTTGTCTTTTTTGTCGGTCTCATATTTAATTAATAATTCAGCAAACTTTTTTTTCTGTTCGTCATTAAAAGAGGAGTCTTTATATTTCTGGCTTAAAAGCAGATTTTTAATGGCATCATTATATTTTCTTTCGGTAGAATCAATTCTAAAAAGATTGTAGTAATACTCGCTTTTTTCTGCTACACCTATTTCAAAAGTATGTGAGACTCCATTTTTTAACAGCTGTCTGGCCTTATCCGTTTTACCTATCTGTTGATAAAAAGAAGAGATCTGAAAAAAGGCAGCGGGAAATTCGTCGTGTACAAATTCAAGTGGATAATTTTTGGCTATATTTTGAAAAATAGAATAGTTTTTTTCTGCTAAGTCCATCTTTTTTAAACTTGCGTAGGTTTCTCCCAGTATGAAGGCAAAGTGCATTTTCTCAAAATCAGTAATAGGAGGGAATTCACTTTCTGTTTTTTTGAGTAGAGTCAGGGCTTCATTACTTCGATGGAGTTTGTTGAGAACCCAAGCTTTAGAAAGAAATGCTTTGTACCAATAAAGTTTAGTTTCTTGGGTTTTATTTTCCGAAGCTTTAGTGTACCAGAATAGTGCTTCTTGACTCTTTCCGTTGTGCTGATATAGCTGCCCTCTTCTCAAGAAAAACAAACCTTTGAAAATAGAATCTTCTTTGGAATGCATGCTTTCAATGCTTTTGTTGGAATAATACAATGCTTTAACCAAATCTCCTTTTCGATATGATAAATAGGAGAGCACATCAAAAGCATATTGATTGTGATAGTATTTTATTTCTTTTTGAAGTTGTAATATTTTATAAATCAATTTTTGCGAGTCATCATAACGTCTGGCGATAAAATATTCGATGTTGATTTGAGACAAGGTTTCGATTTCCTTTTCTTTTTCCTTCAGATTCTGAAATATAGAAAGAGCTTTTTGAAAATAAATCAGTCTCTCTGGATCGCCATATTGTAAAGTTTTTCCAGCTTCTAAAAGTGCTCTGGCCTGATCCAAATTATTTCCAGATTGTTTGCACTGTTTTTCAATTTCTGTATATAATTTTTGACTTGCGTCTGAATTCCCTCTTTGATTGAGCAAATTGGCTTTTAACATCAAGGCTCCAATTTTCCATTTATCCCATTTTTTCTGCTGTAAAATTTCTTCTAGATATTTTTCTGCTTCGTCAAGGTCTTTTTTTTGCGCGCCAGATTTAAAAATGAAATAATTGCTCAGTTCTAGAAGCGTTAAAAAATGGTTTTCTCCTTTTAGTTTTGGAAGTAAGTTTTTGGCTTGATTTACTTTATCTTGTTCAAGAAGTTTAATTGCAGGAATACTTGTTCCATCACTATAACTTTCATTATTGGGAATTAGAATACTTAAATTATAAAGTCGGCATGAAGCTCTAACGGCGCTGTCTTTGTCAATTTGTCCCTGACTAATTGTATGGAGGTAATCTGAAGTAATATGAATTAATAGCCTTTGTTTAGCAATATCAGTATAACCACTTTTATTATACTGCGCATAGAAGTTTAAGCTACAAAATAGTAAGAGTAAAAAGGTCTTTTTGCGTATTATGTATTTGGTGTAAAACGGTTGAAAAAGCGTATAATTCACAATATTGGTGATTTGTTAATTAATATGATATTTCACTTTTAAGTTTTTGATTAAACGATAATGGTTTGATATATAGCTTATTGTCAAAAATACAATAAAGTATTTGATTACTATAATGTATTTAAAGACTATTAAAAATAGATTAAACAAAATATTTAATCATTTGATTAAATATTTTGTTTAATTCGTGATTATATTTTTATATTTGTAGGAAATAAAAAAAATAACTGTGTTAGAACCGAAAAAGAAAGATATTACGACAGAAGAAAAAATAAAAACAGCGGCGAAAACTGTTTTTTATAAAAAAGGGTTTGCAGCTACTCGCACGCGTGATATTGCGGAAGAGGCCGATTTAAATTTGGCTTTGCTTAATTATTATTTTAGAAGTAAGGCTAAACTTTTTGAAATCATAATGGCAGAAACTTTAACTGTTTTTGTAAAGAGCATTGCCAATGTTTTTAATGATGACAAAACCTCATTAGAAGAAAAAGTAGAATTAATCGTTTCGCGATATATTGATTTTATCATAAAAGAACCCGAAATACCAACATTCATTGTAACTGAAATACGTAATAATCCAGAATCGCTTTTGAAGAAATTGCCAGTAAAAGAACTAGTGAATAATTCGGTTTTCATGAAGCAATTTCAAGAAGGGGTGGAGAAAAAGGAAATATCAGAACCAAATCCACTTCATTTTTTAATGAATCTTTTGGGGATGATTGTTTTTCCATTTATTGCAAAACCAATTATAAGAGGAAGCAGAAATTTAGAAATCGATGAATTTAATGCTTTAATGGAAGAACGTAAAAAGAAAATTCCAATTTGGATTAAGATGATGTTTGCTTCAATCTAAATGCTTTAATAGAAAGTAATTTTATTTATTAAATATGAGAAGATCACATTTACTAAAATACCTGTTTTTATTGGTAATGATTAGCACAGCAAAAGCTCAGGATCTGACGATTGAACAAAGTCAGAAACTTGCTGTTGATAATTATCCTTTGATTAAACAATACGAATTGATTGAAAAAAGTAAAGAATATACCATAAGTAATGCAAATAAGGCTTATTTGCCTCAGTTAAGCGTGACGGCTATTGAAGGTTATGTTTTTGGAGATTTTCCTAGCATGGGATCTGGAGACGACAGTAAATTCAAATTTATTGGTTTAGCTCAAGTAAATCAGACCATTTGGGATGGCGGAGCAACCAAAACGCAAAAGAAAATTATCGAAGCATCTTCTAATGTCGATAAAGCTTCAGTAGAAGTTTCGCTTTATGATTTAAGATCAAGAGTTAATCAGCTTTATTTTGGAATATTATTAATTGATGAGCAGTTAAAACAGCTGGAAATTCAGAATAAGATTCTTTCCAATAATATAGATAAAGTCAATAAACTTCACGAAAATGGACTTAACTATAAAACGGATGTCGATGAAATGAAGGTCGAACAGTTAAATCTCAATAGACAAAAGAAAGATTTTCAATACACTAAAAGTGGTTATCAAACCATGCTTTCGTATCTTATAGGAAAGGACATTAGCCAGATTAAACTAGAAAAACCTTTAAATGCTATTGACCTCGACACAGTAATAAAACGCCCAGAAATACAGCGATTTGAAATGCAACGCAATATGATAACAGCGCAGTCTGATATGCAAAAAGTAAGTCTGATGCCAAAAGTTGGGCTTCTTGGCGCTGGCGTATTACTAGCTCCAGGAATAAATTTAGGAGCTAATAAAATATCAACAGTTGGAGTAGCAGGTTTAAGTCTTGCTTGGGATACTAAAGGTTTGTATAAAAATTCGAATGAAAAAGAATTGACAAAGCAGGAATTAAATAAAATTGATGTTCAGGAAGAAACATTTTTATTCAATACAAAGTTTCAAATGAATCAGAAAAAGGCAGATATCGAAAGACAGAATGCAATTCTTAAGGATGATGATGCTATTGTAAAACTTCGCCAGACTATTCGCGAAGGCTATCAGTTGAAATATGACAATGGTGCTGGACCATTAATAGATTTATTAAATGCTACAGAAAAAGAAGGAAATGCAAGAGCAGATAAGGCTCTGCATGAAATTCAGCTGCTTATGAGTATTTATGAGTATCAAACAATCAAAGGTAATTAATCTCTATAATTATGAAAAAAATAAAGCTACTATGTCTTTTACTGCCTGCTTTTTGCTTGTTTTCTTGCAATAATAACGAAAATGACTTCGATGCTTCGGGATCTTTTGAAGCTGTAGAAACTATTCTTTCAGCAGAAACAAATGGACAGATTTTAAAATTGAATGTGGAAGAAGGCCAGCTGTTAGAAGCGGGACAAAAAGTTGGATATATTGACAGCACACAATTGTATATCAATAAAATGCAATTATCACAAAACAAAAAAGCAATTCTTAGCGGAAGACCTCAAGAAGATATTCAAACGGAAAGCTTAAAAAAACAACTTGCAAATGCAGTTCTTGACCGTAACAGAACAGATCGTCTGGTAAAAGGCGGTATAGCTTCTCAAAAAATGCTTGATGACGCCAATGCTAAAGTTGCCACTTTACAAGCTCAGATAAGTGCACAGAAGAGTTCTCTGGATATTACAAACGAAAATTTGACAGAGCAAGGAAATACAGTTGGTGTTCAATTAAAAGGAATTGATGATCAATTGAGTAAAAGTGTTATTGTAAATCCAGTAAAAGGAACTGTATTGGCTAAATATGCTGAACGATATGAAATGGCAATGGTTGGGAAACCACTATATAAAATTGCTAATCTCGAAATATTAGATCTTAGAGCCTACATTACAGGAACGCAATTGTCTCAGATTAAAATGGGGCAGCAGGTAAAAGTTAGAATTGATGAAGGGAAGGAAAAATATAAAGAATATCAAGGTACAATTAATTGGATTTCAGATAAATCAGAGTTTTCTCCAAAGACGATTCCAACCAAAGATGAAAGAGCCAATTTAGTATATGCTTTAAAAATCAGAGTCAAAAATGACGGCTATCTTAAAATAGGTATGTACGGAGAAGTTCTTTGGTCTAAATAAAATGCAATATGCCAGCAGTAACTCTTAAAAATATAACCAAAAAGTACGGAGATTTTACGGCAGTAGATGACGTGTCTTTTGAAGTGAAGAAAGGAGAACTTTTTGGATTGATTGGTCCGGATGGAGCTGGAAAAACTTCAATTTTTCGCATTTTGACGACATTATTACTCGCCGACAATGGTATAGCAACAGTTGAAGGGCATGATGTTGTAAAAGAGTTTCAGGAAATTAGAAATAAAGTAGGATATATGCCTGGTAAATTTTCGTTATATCAGGATTTGACAGTAAAGGAAAACCTAAATTTTTTTGCTACTATTTTTGGAACTACTATTGAAGAAAATTACGACTTGATTAAAGATATCTACGATCAGATAAAACCTTTTAATGACAGACGAGCAGGGAAACTTTCGGGTGGAATGAAACAAAAATTGGCACTTTGCTGTGCTCTAATCCATAAACCTGATGTACTATTTTTAGATGAACCAACAACTGGCGTTGATGTAGTTTCTAGAAGTGAATTTTGGGAAATGTTAGCAAAATTAAAAGAACAGCAAATTACGATAGTGGTTTCTACTCCTTATATGGACGAAGCAAAGTTATGTGACCGAATTGCACTTATTCAAAGCGGAAAAATAATGAGTATTGATGAACCGCAAAGTATTATTAAAAAGTTTCCCAAAGTTTTATTTGCTGTAAAAGCCAAAAATATTTACAAACTGCTAAAAGATTTAAGAACTGATAAGGAAATCGAAAGCTCTGATGCTTTTGGAGAGTTTATTCACGTAACGCTTGTATCGGAAGATTCTAATGAAGAAAAAGTTCGAACTATAGCACAAAAATACAATCCTGAGAATCTTGAAATAAAAAAGATAGAACCAACTATTGAAGATAGTTTTATTAGGTTAATGCGCGAGCAAAATGATTTAGCAGAATCAAAAGAAATAGAAGATGGAAAAAGCTATAGTTTGTAAAGATTTAACCAAACAGTTTGGTGATTTCAAAGCGGTTGACAAAATCAGTTTTGAAGTCAACGAAGGGGAAATATTTGGATTTCTTGGTGCTAATGGAGCCGGAAAAACTACAGCGATGAGAATTCTTTGCGGACTTTCTTTTCCTACTTCTGGTGAAGCTACCGTTGCAGGCTTTGATGTCTACAAGCAGCAAGAAAAGATTAAGAAGAATATTGGCTATATGAGCCAAAAATTTTCTTTGTATGATAATTTGACCATTCTGGAAAATATTGAATTTTATGGTGGTGTTTATGGTGTTTCGCGTTCTGAAATAAAAGACCGAAGCGCCGAGTTGGTCAAAACTCTTGGTTTAGAAAAAGAAGCAAAAAAACTGGTTGGAGGTTTGCCTTTGGGATGGAAGCAAAAACTAGCTTTTTCAGTAGCAGTTTTTCATCGCCCCAAAATTGTTTTTCTTGATGAACCTACGGGAGGAGTTGACCCCATAACGCGAAGACAGTTTTGGGATATGATTTATGAGGCCGCGGCCAATGGAATTACAGTATTTGTCACAACACATTATATGGATGAGGCAGAGTATTGCAACCGAATAAGTATTATGGTTGACGGAAGAGTTGAAGCAATAGATTCGCCTGCAGAATTAAAAAAACGCTTCAATACAAATTCTATGGACGACGTTTTTTATGAACTGGCACGAAACGCTAAAAGAGCAGCAGATTAATATGAAAAGATTACTTGCTTTTATTCGAAAAGAATTTTATCACGTTTTTAGAGACAGGAGAACTTTACTGATTCTTTTTGGGCTTCCTGTTGCGCAAATTGTTCTTTTTGGTTTTGCGCTCAGCAATGAAGTCAAAAACATTGGGATAGCGATGCAGGACAATTCGCATGACATTCACACAGAAAATATTATACGAAAAATACAATCGAGTTCTTATTTTAATGTAGAAGCTCCCATTCTAAATTATAATGACATTGAAAATAGATTTAAGTCTGGAACTATAAAATGTGCCGTTATTTTTCCTGCTAATTTTGGTTCCGATTTACAGCGTATTGGTGGCGCAAAAATTCAGGTAATTGCAGACGCTTCTGATCCAAATACAGCAACAATAGTAACCAATTATTTAAATGCAATTGTAAATGATTATCAGCAGCAGTTAAATCCAACGGTCAAATTAAAATATCAGATAATTCCAGAATTAAGACAGCTTTATAACGAAGAGCAAAATGGCTCACTCAATTTTATTCCAGGCGTTATTGCTTTAATATTCATGATTGTCAGTACAGCATTAACTTCTGTTTCTGTTGTGCGCGAAAAAGAATTAGGAACAATGGAAATCCTTCTTGTATCGCCTTTTCAACCTATTATGGTTTTAATTGCCAAAGCTATTCCATATTTGGTGCTTTCGCTGATAAATTTTATGCTTATTATGTTTCTTTCTGTATATCTTCTCAATGTAGAAATCAAAGGAAGTTTTTTACTGCTTTTTGCTGAAAGTATTCTGTTTATTATTACCTGTCTTTCGCTTGGTTTGCTTATCTCAAATGTTACAGATTCTCAGCAGACAGCAATGTTGATCTCTATGATGGGAATGATGCTTCCTACCTTAATATTAACTGGTTTTATGTTTCCGTTAGAAAATATGCCTTGGATATTTCGTGTTGTATCACATATTGTTCCTTCAAGATATTATTACAGTATTGTAAAAGCAGTTATGCTTAAAGGTTTAGGATTTGAATTTGTTTGGAAAGAGACTTTAGTTCTTGCGGGAATGGCAGCGCTTCTATTGACAATAGCTTTGAAAAAATTTAAAATTCGATTATCATGAAAGTGCTTGGATTTATATTGCAAAAGGAGTTTCGCCAGATATTTAGAGATAAAACTATTTTGGCGATGATGTTTGCAATGCCAATTATACAGTTGATTATTTTGCCCTTGGCTGCTAATTTTGAGGTTAAAAATGTGAATATTGTTTATGTTGATCACGATCATAGCTCTTATTCCAATAAATTGATCAATAAAATTGGTTCATCAGGTTATTTTAAAATTATAGAAAAATCAGATTCATATTTAAAAGCTTTAAAACTGATAGAAAGTGGAGAAGCTGATTTAATCTTGGAAATTCCATCAGGATTTGAACGAAATCTAGTAAGAGAAGGAAGTCAGAAAGTTTACATCGCTGCCGATGCCATAAACGGAACAAAATCAAATATTGGAAATGCTTATTTAAATGTTGTAATTGCAGATTTTAGTCGAGATCTTGATATTAGAACTAAATTAATACAGCAAACGGCTTCGATATCTCCTTCATTAATTTCATTGTCCAGTACAAATTGGTACAATCCCAGAGCGGAATATAAATATTATATGGTTCCAGGGATTTTAGTATTGTTGCTTACCTTAATTGGCGGTTTTATTACCGCGCTCAATATCGTAAGAGAAAAAGAAATAGGAACAATTGAGCAGATCAATGTAACTCCTATTCAAAAATGGCAATTTATTTTAGGAAAACTCATCCCGTTTTGGATTGTTGGAATGATTGTGTTTACTATTGGACTTACGGTGATGTATCTTGTTTATGGAATATTTCCGAAAGGGAGTCTGTTAGTATTATATCTATTCGCTGCTATTTATCTTATTGCTTTATTAGGAATGGGACTTCTGATTTCTACTTTTGCCGATACGCAATTGCAGGCCATGTTTATTGCTTTTTTCTTTATGATGATTTTCATGTTAATGAGCGGATTTTTTACCAGTACAGACAGTATGCCGAATTGGGCAAGAGTTATGTCTGAATTTACTCCAGTTACTCACTTTATAAAAGTTGTGCGTTTGATTGTTTTAAAAGGAAGCGGTCTTAGAGAAGTTGGAAGAGAATTAATATACCTGATTATATTTGCTATTATACTGAATGCAATGGCAATTTATAATTACCGAAAAACAAGTTGAGGCAAATTGATGTAAATCATGATTATGTCTTAATTTCTATTGGCATCATTTGCTTGCCTGATCACTTTTGGATCTTAAATTGAAGTGATTAACATATTGCCTATTGGACGCAATAAATACAATGAAATTAAACACAAACTACTCTAATGTTTTTTAGTAGAGTACTACTTAATATTTATTTGCCGATCAAATCCCTTTTGTATAATTTTACATTCTATGTATGAAATATTCCAAAAGTATCTCGAAGAAAAAACGGAACTGACCCAAGCAGAATCAGAACGTATACAATCATTTGCTATTATTAAAAAACTTCGTAAAAGACAATATCTTCTTCAAGAAGGAGATGTTTGGAAATATGATGCTTTTATCACTCAAGGCTGTGTTCGCACCTATACTGTTGACGAAAAAGGAAGTGAGCATGTAAATAGTTTCAGTATTGAGAATTGGTGGACAGGTGATCGCGAGAGTTTGATGATGCAACAGCCGTCGCGTTTTAATATCGATGCTATTGAAGATACCGAGCTTGTACTTTTTACCCATGAAAATTTTGAATTGCTTTGCAAAGAAATTCCAGCTTTCAATAATATGGTTAATACTATTTTGCAAAGAAGTTTTATAGCCGCACAAAATAGAATTCAAGCTTCATTAACTTTAACCGCAGAAGAAAAGTATTTGAACTTTGTAAATAAATATCCAGGATTTGCTTCTCGAATTCCTCAGACTATGATTGCCTCATATTTAGGCATGACACCAGAAACACTAAGCCGTATTCGAAAACAAACGGCAAAAAAATAATAACGTAAGGGGCTTTTAAAGCTCCTTTTTTTATGTCTTCTTCAAACTCTTGATCTATATCAAGTTTTTACTTATTTCTAATCAATGTACAGGTTTTGCATTCGTCGCAACTTTGTAATGTTCAAAAGAAACAAACATTATAAACATTTAAAATTTAGAAATCATGTCAAAAACAATTTTCATTACAGGAACAAGTACAGGCTTTGGAAAACTAACAGCTGTTACATTAGCTAACGCAGGTCATTCAGTAATTGCAGGAATGCGCAATACAAATGATAAAAATGCCGCCGCAGCGAAAGAACTAGGAGCAATAGAAAACATTGAAGTAGTAGATATCGATGTTACAGATGATGCATCAGTTAATAAAGCAATCGAAAAAGTAATTACTAAATACGGAAAAATTGATGTGTTGATTAACAATGCAGCCGTAAGCGGTTTTGGTCTTCTTGAAGGTTATTCGATCGATCAGGTTCGTAAAATGTTCGACGTAAACGTTTACAGTGTATTACGTATGTATCAGGCAGTACTTCCTTCTATGAGAAAAGAAAGAAACGGACTTGTGATTAACATTACAACAGGAGCAAGCGGACACACACTTCCTTTTATGGTTCCGTATATCGCATCAAAATTAGTAGTTGAAAGTTTTACAGAAGGATTGCAAGATGAACTTGCAGATTACGGAATTGAAAACGTAAGTATTCAGCCAGGAGTTTATCCAACAGAAATGAATAACGGATCTAAAGCTGGTATTCATGCTGATAAAGAAGAAATTATAAAAGAATATGGAGAATCAGCAACAGAAAAATTCAACGCATTAGGAACAGCATTATTCGGAAAAATGGCGCAGTTTGATATGAATCCGCAAACTATTGCTGACGGTATTTTGGAATTGGTAAGTATGAAGAAAGGGGAGAGACCACTTCGTTTTCCGCTTGATGCCATTGCGCAAGGAACTGATAAGGAATTTATTGAAGCTCGTGCCAATATTAAAGCAAAATGGGTAGCTGCTTACACAAATTAATTTTAGACAATATCAATATCAATATCAATAATAAATATATATCATGAAAACAACTCATAAAAAATCAAACAAAAAAATACAGACTTCAGCAGCAGCAATGCTTAATGTATTAATACTCTTTTCTACTTCAGAAAAAACAGTCGCACAAACTAGCGCGGGAATTGTTGGAATCGATCATGTTGGAATTAATGTTCCAGATCTTAAAAAAGCGGTTACATTTTTTAATGATGTACTTGGTTTTACGCCAGTAACACAATTAGGACCAATTCCGCTTGATGCCGAATGGAAAAAATTAAATCATATTAATCCTGAAACAGGAGCAGTTACTATCAAAATGATAAATGCAGGAAATGGAGCAAGCATAGAAGTATTTGAATATGCAGACAATAAAGGAAGTAAAGCGCATCCAAATACAGATGATATTGGAGCATCACATATTGCTTTTTATGTGAATGATATTCATGCAGTGGTGAAATATTTGAAAAGTAAAGATGTCAAAATAATAGGAGAACCTTTTACAACACCTTCTGGAGATACAGCGGGTGAATCATGGGTTTATTTTGAAACACCTTGGGGGTCTAAAATGGAATTGGTTTCTTATCCAAACGGAAAAGGATATGAAAAAACACATCCAAAAACAATATTATGGTCTCCAAAAAATACAGAAGTAAAAAAAGTTTCAGCTGATGATTTCGATGCAAAAAAGAATACTTTAATAGTTGAAAATCATCTTAAAATTTGGAATGAAAAAGACGAAACAAAACGTAAAGCTTTATTAAATCAAATTTATGCGTCTAATGTTGAAATGGTTGATCGTCATTTTATTGCTGAAGGAATTGAGGATATTAGTAAGTTTATTGTAGAATTACAGACTAAAAATCCTGATTTTAAGTTTACTCCAAAATCAGTTGAAACCAATCATAATATAGTTCGATTATACTGGCAGTTTGGTTCAAAAGAAAAACCTTCTGTCGTAAGCGGAATGGATTTGTTTGTGATCGAAAATGGAAAAGTACAGAAATTATATGTTTTTGTGGATCAAAAAGAATAATTTTTGACTGATTCCAAAAGTTTTAAAAAGCCAGAAATAATTTCTGGCTTTTTAATTTAGTTGTGCTATTGTAAAGAATAAATTTCGTTTTTTTACTGCTAGAAAATAAACGAAAATATTATCTCTTGTTCACTAAGTTAAAGCCTATGATCAGAATATTTTTTGCCACCGTTAGTTTGATATTATTTTTTAGTTGCCAGAATAAAAGCATTCCAGCAGTTAAAGATTCTGAAAACAATAGAAAAGTCTTACCTCAAAAAGCAGTAAAAACAATAAGACAAGAAAAAAACTCATCTGTAAATGATAATGAAGTTTATAAAATAATGGATGTTGATGTTAAGCCATCTTATATTGGGGGAATAGATAAATTTCATGCATTTTTAAATAAGAATTACATTGTGCCAAAAGATTTGGATAGTGATGATTCGGTCAGGGGTGGTGTTTTTGCCAGTTTTATAATTGAAAAAGATGGCAGTGTTTCTAATATAGATATTATTCGAGATTTTGGTTACGGAACTGGTAAGGAATTAGAAAGGGTTTTGAAATTATGCCCTAACTGGATTCCGGCTATGAAAAATGGAAATCCTGTACGATGCTTATATAGTGTTCCGTATTATGTTCAGTAGGTAATCTTTACTGAACAATCGATAAATCTTTTTATGAAGAAATTAAATTTCAATTATTCCTGATTTTTTCACGAAATTCTAAAGGAGCCATTTGGGTTCTTTTTTTGAATAGTATACTAAATAATTGAGGATGTTCAAAATTAAGATCGTAAACAATTTTCTTCCTCAAAACCTGTCATTCCCATACATGCTGAGCCAATAGGAGGGATAATTAAACCTTGATTTCCTAATTTAATTTGTTTCATTTTTAATAGTTTTATTTGAAATACAAATTTCGAAAGAAAGGGGAGGTATAGGTTTGCAGATTACGGAAGGTTGTATTTAAATTACAGGAGTTTAAACTTTGTGAGTTTTTTTATCTTGCAAAACCTGAAATTTAGAAATAAAAAAAAGGAAACAGTTAATATCTGTTTCCTTTTTCTTGTCTCTATAAAAGATTTTTATCTATTTACCGCTAGAAGCAGTGATTTTTCCTATTTGAAGTCTGAAGTCAGGTCTTCTTGCGTTGTATACGTCAACAAAAGTTTCTTTGTTGTCAGTATTTGAATAAACGTTGAAGAAAACACTGTTTCCATACCAGTTCTCTAAATCTGCATTGTCGGTTTTATTTTCTGTAAAAATATTACCGCTGCATTGGTTGAAAAACATTTCTTCAAATTTAATTTTCTTTAAATTAGTTGAATTGATTTCAGTTTGGCTGTCTATTAATACAGCAGGATTGAAACCTGAAACAACACTTCTTTTTAATTCTAAAGAAGCACTTTCTGCAACATAAATAGCTTCTTTTACTAAACCAGCTTGCATATCAGCTTTAATATTTTCACTGTCATTTAGCATAGTAATATTTGTAGCTGCAACTAAAGTAGATTTTTTAGTAAAGTCAGTGTCGCTTTTCTTTTCGTATGATTTAACCTCTAAACATCTAGAACCATCTTTGTTACTTGATAAGTAAGAAGATCTAACAGCTAAAGAGTTGTATAAACGACATTGTACGCCTTGAGTGAATTTAAAGTCATCGTTAATTGATTTGTATGAAACCAATTGAGAAGCATTTACATCTCCACCATAGAAAGCAAATGAATCACCTCCAGAGTAGCTTACCATTACATTCTCTAAAATTGTTTTGTTTCCAACTCCTGCAATAGTTAATCCGTTGAATGTATCTGCACCTTTTACTTTTTTACCAGCAAATTCAATTCTAACAAATTTTAAAATTCCTGAGTTTCCTGCAACATTGTTTCCTCCGTACACAGTAAGTGCAGGATCAAGATCCATGTTATAAGAACCAACGCTTCCAAATTTATTAATAGGAGCATCTCCAAGAACTACCACACCTCCCCAGTCGCCAGCTTTTTTCATGCTACGATTTGAAGTAAATACAATAGGATCTGTTTCTTGACCTTGTGCAATAATCTGAGCTCCTTTTGTAATAACTAGTGTTCCTTTTGATTCAGCATCTCCAATAATTACTGTACCAGGTTCAATAGTTAGAACAGCATTATTAGTTACATATACATTTCCCTGAAGAATGTA
The DNA here is from genome assembly GCF_025717045.1 of Flavobacterium sp. SH_e. Lineage (GTDB taxonomy): Bacteria > Bacteroidota > Bacteroidia > Flavobacteriales > Flavobacteriaceae > Flavobacterium. The sequence continues at coordinate 318,281 of NZ_JAOVZN010000005.1, read as the reverse complement.
TACATTTCTTTTCAAAAGTTTTGTGTTTTCCTTGATGTTTCCAGCTAAAATTTGATTCGGTTCTTTCGAATCAGCTTTTTGAGGTTTGAATTCTGTCCAGTTGTCTAACCAGTTAGTGTATCCAATAATTCCTTTTTCTTGTTGCGCGTTTACACCGGCAGCTGTCAGCAGTAAACAAATTAGTAGAGTAATTTTTTTCATAGTCTTGGGGGCTATTAAATTATTATACATTTTTTGACACCTTTGGAACGAAGAAATATTCAAAACAGCTGATTTTGATCTTCGAGAATTGATCTGGGAAAAAATTGGTTTTAACAATTAGAAATACCAGAGTAACTTTCTTGCAGTGTCTTTAACAAAATTAACAAAATAAATTCAAGTAAACACTGATTTTACTGATATTTAACATTTGTTGAGGAAGATTTAATGTAGCTTAATTTATTTAAAATATGTAAAAGCTTGTTTATTAGTGGTTGTAAGTCATTTTTTTGCATTATTATATTTTTGAAAAGAAATGTTTTCTTAATACAGAGACCTATGTTTATGGGATGAAAACGTATGATTATTAAATAATGGAGAATTAAAAAACGCGTTTCATAGATCGTGCATAAAATTCATTTTATAATAAAAAAAGGAACCGTAATGCAAAAAATGCATAAACAAATAGAAAAATAGCATTTTTAAGCATAAGGTTTTTGCCTAGTTTTATCTTTTGAAAACACAACTACAAATTACTGAAGATGATTACGACCAAGAACCTTGTAATAAAACCTTATAAACTAGAAGATTCTGAATGCTTTTTTAAGAGTATTACTGATAATAGTGAATACTTGTATGATTACTTTGCGAACATGATAAAAATCAATGATAGCTTGGAGTCAACAAAAAAATATCTGGAACAGAAAGATCTAGAATGGCAGGAAAGTAAAAGCTATGCCTGTGGTATATTTTTAAAAGAAAGTAATGAGTTTATTGGACATATATCTGTTAGAGAAATCGATTGGAGAATTCCTAAAGGTGAACTTGCGTATTTTATTTTTAAGAAACATAATGGTAATAATTACGCCTCTGAAGCATTAAACGCATTCAAAAATTGGTGTTTTGCAAACAAAAAGTTTAATAGGCTCTTTATGAAAATTGCTGAAGAAAATACTGCTAGCATTAAAGTTGCCGAGCGTTCTGGATTTGTATATGAAGGACTTCTAAAGAAAGATTACAGAAGGGGAGAAAAAGACTTGACTGATATGAAAATATACGGATATACCGAAGATCTTGAACTGGAAAGAACAACTTCTAAAAATGCAGATTTTTCAAATTTGATTGTAAAACTAGATGAGAACTTAGCAAGCAGAAATGGTGAAATGCAGGAATACTTTAATCAGTTTAATAAAGTCGATGCGATTAAACATGTCGTTATTGCTTATGTCAATGGAAATGCGGTAGGTTGTGGTGCTATAAAACAATTTGATAGAGAATCTGCAGAGGTAAAACGCATGTTTGTTTTGGAAGAGTATAGGGGAAGAGGAATCGCACATAAAATTTTAAACGAGCTTGAAAAGTGGGCTTCAGAATTAGAGTATGTATCGACCGTTTTAGAAACCAGCAATGTGCAGATAGAAGCTGTAGCATTGTATGCTAAAAGTGATTACATCATTATTGAAAACTATGGACAATATGCAGGAATAGAAAGCAGCATTTGTTTTAAAAAGGAATTGGAAAAACATAAAAATTAATATTCGCAAAATTTTAATTAACTATTAACTTCAATGCTGTCTTTACTTTTATAAACAGCATTGAAGTTTTGGTTTTTATTTTTTGATCAATTTTGTTTAAAACTTATATGCTATAAAGCATCCCAAGACGCACTTGGATAATAAATAGAACTTGTTACTGGAGCCGTCCAATAATCTTGGCTACCACCACGGAAAGTGTGAAGACTTACTGCATTTACATTTCGCTTAGAATCGTTTGTTACCCAACGTATTTTTTGATTTAATATCTCCGTGCCATTCACATAATATTTTACGTATCCGTCGGTATTTGATCCCGTATTTAACTTAACAGATATTTGACAGTTGTATGTTACTCCCTCTTGAATATAGTATTTTTTTCCAAAATCATTTCCATATTGTCCCGGCTGATCTCTATAATAAACATAAGGCTGAAGATAAGCTCCGCTTCCTTTGGTGGTGTTTGAACCGTTTGGGCAATACCACATAAATCTGGCACTACCGCCATTTCCGTCCCAACCTGGATCACCACCCGTATTTTGGTCACCAATTAAGATTCCATATCCGCATTTGCCACCTCGGCTCCAATAAAAACCTGAATTAAATTTCATTGTGAACCAAACAGTGTAAAGTCCAGTTGACCAAACTCCATACGATGTACACAGACCTCCAGGACACGATAATGTATTGGTTTGTAATGTGATAGTTCTTGCACCAGCGCTACCAGCTGCTAATGCGGCAATTCCATCTGTAGCCAAGGTTTTAGCCGAAATTTCGTTATCAACGATTTTCAGCTCATCTTTTGTAGTAGCTTCCTGTTGCACATTTCCTTCTTGTTCCTTTTCACAGGAATTAAATACTAATGCTGTAATAAACAGTAAACTAGATAATTTTAAGATTCTTTTCATTTTTTAAAGTGTTAAGGTTAGTGAATAATTAATAGTTAGCAAATAATTGATAGTGGTTATATCATTTGATATTAAAGCTGAGAATTTTCGCTCCATCAAATCAATTGATCGGAAAATAAAAACAATGTAAAGTTGATTAATATTAAGCTGTACAAGGGGTAATAAAGTGCGTTTTTACGTACACAAAAATCCAGCCTACGTTAAATCGTCTGTTTTTAGCTGTAAAAATTTAGTAAACCGAAAGAGAAAGCATTAAAATTTAAATAATAAAGTTGCAAGCTTGCAAGGATGTAATGATAAATTTGTGCCAACTAGCTACTATTGCATAATTTTGTAAAGCAAAAAGCAACTAACTTCTAAATATTATATGAATAATACATTTTCTGCCAGCAATCAAATTGGTTTAGTATCTACTTTCTCAGAACTTGTGCATACCAATTTCAAAGGAGAAACAAACGCGCTATGCTGGTACAGAAACTTGGATGGCGATTTTAAGGAAATTGTTGGCAAGCTATCTCTAAAAGAAAACATAACGGAAGTTTCTTCTACAGATTTAATCGCGCTCCAACTTTCAGAAAAAGGAAATATAGCTAGAGAAATAATCTTAAATGATTTAAAATTATTAACCGATTTTGGAGCTTCGCCATCTCTAAATTTGCTGAAGTGTTACGAACGTGATAATGAATTTGATTTCATATCGACTGATGTTTATTCGTTTCATGTCGATCGTTCGCCTATTGCAACCGATACTTTTTTATGTACCTATCACGGAGCGGCAAGTGATATTGTTTCTAATTCGCAAGTAGAGCAAAAAATTCTAATTCCAGAAATTAGAGCAAAGCTAAAAGAGCTTCATGATGGAGCAGAAGAGGAGTTTGAAAACTTTTTGAAGGAGAATTATTTTGATTTGCATTATCAGTTACAAGCAGATGCAGAACCAATTAATTTAGGTTTAGGACATCTTTGGCGTCTGGCTGTAGATCATCCAAAACAAGAAGTGTTGCCTTGTGTTCATAGAGCGCCAGTAGAAAATGAAGGAGAATATAGGTTGTTGCTTATTTGTTGATGAAAACTAATTATGTATATTTGATACATGAACAAACAGACATCTTTTTCAGTATGTGGAGAATCATTGACAGCTCCAATGCACATTTGCGGTTTTTTCGATTCGAGAGAACAGCAATATGAGGTAATCATTCCTTATATCTTAGAGGGCTTGGATGCCAATGATAAAGTCATAAACATTCTTGAGGGAAACCGTCACGGAGAGCATTGCCGTTGTTTGGCTGAAAATGGAATCTCTATTGCTGAAAAACTTTCGAGCGGTCAATTAGAAGTACTAGCTTCTGAAAATACGTATATAAACAATGCCGAGTTTGCTGCGGACAAAATGTACAAAACGCTCGAACAAACTTTATTGTCAGCATCAAGAGCTGGTTATGATAGCGTTAGGGCGTGCGGAGATATGGTTTGGGCGCTTAAGAACCTGCCAGGAACTGATGAACTCTTGGAATACGAAGCTAGACTAAATCTTCTCACACCACAACATTCGGTTTCACTAATTTGTATGTACGATGTCAGCAGTTTCAGCCAAGGTACACTTACAGATATATTACTTACGCATCCGTATGTTATCAAGGACGGAAAAATTAGCAAAAACCCACATTATGTAGAGCCTTTGGAATTGCTTTCTAGTATTTCGAATTCTCGATCTGGTGCGCTTAAGTCCTAATTTTTAAAAGAAAATAAATGGAGACGATAAAGCAGCGAAGATTATTTACAAAAAGAGAATATAATATTCTTGATAATAAAGTGAATTATAAAACATCTTATGTAGGAGGTGAAAGTGAAGGAATGATTGCCTTTGAAAATTTGTCAAAAGAGAAAACGACATATAAAACTTCTAATAATATTATATTACTACTTTCACTGTTTATTTTTGGAATAACAGGAATTTCTTTTTATTTCCGTAATGATAAAGATTCTGATCCAGATGCCTGGATTGCTTTTGCATTTATAGCTATTGTTTTATTTACTATTTATTTTTTTATGAATGAAAATTCATGGAAAATTAGAACTTATAATAACGGACAGCTTCTTTTATTTAAAAAGCACCCTAATAAAAATTTAGTAGACGAATTCATAACAACTTTGTTTTTGGAGAGAGATAATTATTTGCGTGAACGATATTTAAGTTTAGATCCAAATTTAGATTATGCAACTCAGGTAAGCGATTTGAGATGGTTGCGAAATGTGGAAGCAATTTCAAAAAATGAATTTGATCAATATTATTCAGATTTAAAATTGTTATATGCGCCAAAAAGGGGTACAATTGGTTTTATAGATAAATGAAAAATCTTATTTCGATATTTATTATTCTACTTTTAACGAGTTGTAGAAATACGACAGAAAGTGTTTCTGTAAAAAAAGATCTTAAAGATGGGGCTTCTGAAAAAGAGATTTCTCAAAATAAGATAATTATCCCTGTAAAAATAAGTCAGCCTTTTGCTCTCAATGGTATAAAATGTATTTGGAAACAAATTGATTCTATTTCCGGAGCAACAACATTAGAATTAAGAGATTATAAAACACAGCGAATTTTATTAACTCATTCAGATTATTTTAAATCTGAAAATGATTTTAATGAACAAGATTATTTTAATGAGCATTTTCAGGATTTAAATTTTGATGGTTTTAAAGATTTTCTGATCACAAGCAGTGGAAGTTCTCAAATGACGGATATGATAAATATATTCGTGTTTAATAAAAAAACAAAATCATTTGAGTTTTCAGAAGAGCTGTCAGACAATGCGATAGAAGAAAAAGATAGTATTAATAGAATACTATCTACAAGTTCATTTACTATAGATGGTGAGATTAGAAAAAAGCATTATTTTAATAAAAACGGCACCATAAAATACTCTGAAATTATAACCAGAATTGACCTTAGCGAAAACGATTCGACTTCGCATTATAAAAATAATTATGAAAAAATTGTCAATGGCAAAGTAGTTATGACAAAAGAATATACTACTATGGAATGACAACTACATCATTTTCCCTTCTTTTGCATATTCTTTTTTAATTCCTTGAAGCAGATGATTAAGGTTAATGCTTTTGTTTTGATCTTCTAAAGTTTTCAGACAGGCATATTGAATGATATTGACAATGTTAGCGCCTGTAATGTCGTATTTTTTTGAAAGTTCTTGCAGATTTACATCTTCGGCAATTTTAATTCCTTTCGGCAGATTATTTTGCCACAATTTTAAACGTTCGCCGTAAGAAGGGACTTCAAACTCAATTATGGATTGAAATCTTCGGGTAAAAGCACTATCAATATTTGTTTTAAAATTTGAAGCTAAAATCACTAATCCAGGATGATTTTCGATTCGCTGGAGCAAATACGAAACTTCCTGATTGGCATATTTATCGTGTGCGTCCCGTACATTGGTTCTTTTTCCAAAAACAGCATCGGCTTCATCAAAAAACAGAATCCAGTCTTTGTCTGTCGCTTTGTCAAAAAGAGAAGAAAGATTTTTTTCGGTTTCACCAATGTATTTCGAAATCACCATAGATAAATCAATTCTATAAACATCTCTTTGAGTATATTTCCCTAAAAGTGAAGCCGTAAGCGTTTTTCCTGTTCCCGGTGCGCCGTAAAACATAACTCTAAAACCGGGTTTTATTTTGGCTTTCATATTCCATTCGTGAAGCAAAATATCGTTGAATTTAAGCCAAGTTTCTATTTCTTTTATCTGATTTAAAGTATTGGAATTCAAAACCAAATCGTTCCAATCTAATTGCGTTTCTATTAATTGCGCAGGGAAAATACTGCTCAGTTGCGGTTTTAAGATTTTTCCAGTTATGAATTTTTCAATGTATTCCTCTTCTAAAATTAATAAACCGCTCAATTTAGGTTCGCCATTTGGAACAGATTCTACTTTGACAATTCCCTTTTTATGCAAAAAAGATTGATTGTGCAGATAATTATAAAATGATATTCGGTTTTCGAGATCATTTCCCGCAACTAAAAACTGAGCAGTTTCACCAGTTGGCAGAATTCCGCGATGATTCTTTGTTTTCATTCCGCCAAATTCTGGCAGCTCACCACCATTGGGTAAATATTCAGCAATAATCGAACTCAAAAAATCGGGCTTCACGTGAGGAACTAGAGCGAGTCCCAAAACAAGAATATCAATTTCGGACAGATTATTTTCGATAATAAACTCGTCAATAAAACCATTTGAATCAATTTGATTGAATACAGGTTTTGCCATTGGATTTTCAGCTTGAAAAAGAGCATCAAGCTGAAATACAAATTGGTTTTTGAGATATGTAAATACATTTTCCATTTTCTATACTAATGATTCGATTGAGAAAAAATCAAGTTTAGACTGTTTATAATTTCTGATTTTGTCCAACACAGCGTTTCCGTTATTAGAACCACCAGAATTTGTGTTGCCTTCAATAGTTTCTATAGTGTCAGCATGAACAGCAGTTACAATTCCTGTATGGATCCAGTCGTTTGGTGTTTTTTGAAGAAGAAATATATCGCCAGGTTTTATTAAAGCTGGATTAGTTCTGGTTTTTTGGTAACGTGTCAATATATTTTTCTGAAGACCAGTTGTGCCCACAGTATCACAGCTATAAGTCAACGGCATCAATGTCTTAAAGTTCTTCCCCTGAACAGAAGCGGCCTGATCAATAATAGCCTGAACAAAACCCATGCACCAAAACCATTCAGTTCCTTCGTGTCCATCCATATAGCTTCGAACCCACGGTCCAGTATTGCTTTGGTTATTTATGACAAGTTCAAAAGGTTGATTTTTAAGATGATTTTTAGCTGTATTCAGTATTAATTCTCTCAGATTATTTCCCGATATCGGACTTTCAAAAGCTTTTTTGAGTGGTGACGCCAATTTATCAAATAAGTTTTGATCTACAGTTCCGTTTTGAGGCAAACCGTTGAATTTTTGATAATTCAATACAGCTTTTTCTGTTGCAGGACCAAAATCGCCATCGATACCCGTTGCCGTTCCCGAACCTGGATTCTGCATAGCAAATAAATTAAGCCAAGACTGAATTTTTTCAACGTCTTTCTTGTTGTTATTTGCTCCATTTCTTTGTTGTGTTGCTTTAATAAGCAGTTCTTTTTGGTAGAATGTTTTTTGCATGACTTTAGTGTTTTAGATGTTTTAAAATTGTTGTCTCTACAACCTCTCTAGTTTTATTCATTCATTAATATTGAAAGCGGTAAATCGTTAACATTTTCAAGGAGGTGTATTTAATCTCAAAAATTCATTAATCTTAGCAACAAGTGCAGCCCTTGCCTGAGTTTCTCTTCTCATCATCGTTCTTCTAAATACACTATCAACAGAAATATTCAACTTATCATGACGAGTCCATTGTGCATACGATCTTGAATTTTTTGATAAATTTGCTCTGGGACTTAATGCAACAAAGTTTTCCATTAAGTTTAAAACAGCAATTTTTTGTTCAGTGGTCAGGAAGTCAAAATCAGACATTTGTACAATTACTGTAAATGGTATAATATGATCCGCATGTGCAGTACCATCAACAGTTAATGATGGAAAAGCAGGATCTTGAGCACTAGGTGGTAATGTGGATTGTGCCCAAGATTGTAGTTCTGGAGAAGGTGTTTGTTCTCTCAAATAATTAACATCTTCATTTATAACGATTATTTCCCCAGTACTTACTTTTGTTACAAAATTGCTAAATACAGTGCTGAATTTAGCACTTTGTCTGCGGAATCTATAAGAAACTAAACCTTGTCTTTCTGGTTCCACTATTTCAGCTATATAAGATCCTGTTATATAGGGAGCTTTAATATGTTGTCCAATACTCACGGGTGAGCTGCCACCGGGAACGAGTTTTTCCCAAGTTCTTTGTTCAATACCTTGATTTATAGTGGCGGTATTATAAACAACAGTTGAAGCAGGTTGATTTAAAATTTTCACTGTCAATTGTTCTGTAGCTGAATTTATTGCAGTAACTAAATAATATGTGTCATTTGTTTTATCCAACAACAAATCTTGAATCTCTATTTTAGTTCCTGATTTTGGAATTTGCAAAATAGATCTCTGAACATAGTTAAAATTCCAATTTTCTCCTCCGTCGGTAACAGATGAAATATTAATAACATTAGCATGATCGGCATTGATTTTATTTTTTACTGCTTCTGCTTCATCAATCGTAATACTTCCTCCATCTTTTTCTTTTTCACTTTCAGAATTAATTTCCGCTAAAGCTCCTGCAATTGCACCAGAAGGTGTTGCTGTTTCTGGTTGACTTCTTCCCATCACTCTGTCCAGCAACGCCATTCCTCTATCTACAGCCTGATTCACTAACCATGTCAGCGCTTCATCAACCATTTGGCGAACAGCAATAAGCATTTCGCCAATTCTTGCTCCAATGCCAGTTAAACCAACTTGATTTGCCAAGAAACCTATTACAACAGGCATTGCTTGTCCCATGGTTCTTTCTAGATAATCTGCTGCTGTGGCGACATTGCCTCGGGCTAAATCGGCTACACCATTGACAAACGAATTGACCACTTCGAGCATTTCGCGCAAGTATTTGATAAAACTTTGAATTGCATTAAAGAACGCCATAGCACCATTTATCACAGCCATGATTCCCGTTGGGTCAAGCATGCTTAAAAGTCTGGCTGTAATTCTATTGACAATACGTTCCATAACAAAGTTTTTCACGGCATCGAGAACGGTATTCCATAAATTGCTAAGCTGTTCTTGTATTTTGTCCCAAATGGCGGCCATACCACGTTCTTGAACATCTTTAATAAATGTCCAAATACCTTCGAGCGTATTAATCATACTGCGGATTCTGGCCACTCTAGCAGGGCCAATGCGTGGATGCGCGGCTAGTTTTTCCCAGATTCTTTCCATCGAGATATTCAGCACTTCTAATATCCAAGAAATAACACCGCGTAAAGAAAAATCAGTAAGTACAGGAATATTGGCATCTTTTAATTCGCTCATTAGCCAGCCCGTTACACCATTGATTAAGTGGGTTACGATATTATCAAAAAACTGTACGAATCCTTGTTTAAGCGCTCGGAGTATGTTTTTCAAGAAACCAATTGGATCTTTCTTAATGTCTTCAATAGCTTCTAAGGCTCTGGTAATGATATTTCCGATGAGATCGAATGGAAAATTCATGATTTCGAGAATAGCCATAATAACGATTCTGACAATTTCTGCCACAAAAGCAATTAATCGGCCTATAGGTTCTCCAAACTTCTCAATGATTCTCATGAAAGCATCTATTGGATGAATAAGGTCATTGATAGTCATAGAATCCCAGATATCGGTAAATAGCTGTATGATAGATTGAGGTGTCATGTTGAGCGTCTCTACTGCAGCTTCAATTTCGCCTGTAATTCTGGCTATTGCACCAGATTCCACCATTTGTGCATATTGTTCTTCTCCGCCATCCATAAGGCTCATGAAACCTCTTATCATATTTGGAACTGTACGGGGTACTACCTCTTGCGTAAAAGGATCTTTTCCAATAATCACTTTAACAAGCGAATAGCCTCTTACAGTGGCAGCCTGAGAAGAAAGCCATCCTAATAGCGATTCTTTCACAAGCTCTAATACTTTTAGCGCTACACCTGATGCAAAATCCCAAACTCTTTGTAAAAAGTCTCCAGCTTGGTCGGCAAGCGCTGAAAGATTATCTGAAATATTGGCCAGATTTGAAGGCTGAATAGCATTCCAAGCTGACGTTATAAGTCCGCTAAGTTCGCTTAACAATGAATCGAAAGTTCCGACTTGTGTATCAAGCCAATCGGCGGTTTTTTGCAGCGTGCCTTTTTCACGCATTTGCTCAAGCTCTGTCTGCTTGTCTATCAGTATTAAGAAATCTTCTAATATTTCTACAGTTGTTGCAGTAACTTCTTGATTACGCAGCGGATCGTATTTGATTATTTTTTTGAGAAGTGAATATGCTTTGTTTTCGGCTAATAATGGTTCTGCAACATCAATCAACGCTTCTTTTATCCAAGTTATGATTTGATCAACAAGCGAAGTTGCAAAAGTAGTTACCCGATTTACTAAGTCATTAAATTTAGTTCTAGCAACATCTATGAAAGTTCCAATTGAAGATTCGTTCCAAGCATCTTGAACAAGTTGAAGTAACGCATCCATACTAAGACCCAATTCGCTCAAACGACTGTTGACCCAATCAAAAACACGATCAATAATGCCATATTCTTGTAATTTGTCAAATATGGCTGTTCCAAATGGAATTAATCCCATAAATCCTTCAATAAGATTGATGGCATTTCTTTTTACATTTACATCATTTAAGGGATCGTAACCTGCTACAACTGTAAGTAGTGTATAACCAGGAATATGTCTGACATTGTTTTTTATAAAATCAGGAATAGCGAAAGACAATAATGACTCTTGAATCATTTCTGGAGCAGGGGAGATGGATTCAGGTTTTCTTCTAATAGCTGCTCCCTGTTGTACAGTATGTGTTAATTCGTGGGCGAGTAAATGTTTGCCTTCTTTAGAATTCGGATTGTATTTTCCTTCGTTAAAATAAATATTGTTTCCAGTAGCAAAAGCCTGTGCGCCTAATTGCTTATTCATTTGAACAGCATTAGAATCATTATGGATACGAACATTGCTGAAATCGGCTCCAATACCAGATTCCATTTCGGTTTTTACTTTTCCCGTAAGGGGAGAACCTCCGCCTTTACTGCTGTTTAATTTGGACTCGATATTAGAATTATCGCTAGGATTGGCATCGCTAGCAGTACTTTTTTGAAGTTGTTTTTCTTCGTCTGAGTTTTGTTTCTCTTCTTCTTTTTTCTGCTGTACGTTTTCTTCTTCTCCTTTATTTTGAATTAAAGGTTTGATTGATGAAGCACTTTTTGAAACAGTTTCTGGTTTTTTGATTTCTTTTTTATTCGGAACTGTTTCTTCTTTTTTCTGAGTTTTCTCTTCTAGCTTATGCTGAATTAACGTTTTTGAAGAAAAAGCTGGATTGATTTCTCTTTTTTCTGTTATTCTAGAATCGAGTTTATTTTGGATTAATTGCTCTTTAAGCTGTACAACAGGTGTTATAGTTGGGGCAGTAGTTTTTCGCTGCACTTCTTTATTTTTCTCTTCTTGTTTTTGAACATCGCGAGCCAGTTTCTTTTGCATTACTGGCGATGGCGAAAAGAAAGAGTCTGTTTTAGCCGTTTGTTTATTCGCTACTACGTGGTCTGCGACTCTATCAGCTTCTACTTCAAATTTATCATTAGATTTTCCTATATTCAATTTTGCCTGAACACCAAAAAAAGATTCCTTCCCCTTGTCATGATGTGACGCGGAGTGCGGAGAATTTGAATTTGTTTTTTTGGTTAAGACTGGCATATTTTATTGACTTACGCTATAATTTGATTTTAAAGCTGAACTAGATCTTGAATATATTCTAATGAAATATTTATCTCCGGGAGTTACACTTGCAATCTTAAATTCTAAGGTCGAAGGGATATTATCCGACGATAGCCTTTTTGAACCTATATTAGTGTCATCGAATCGACCACATTTTATAACCTGAGCACTGAAATCTTCTTTAATCCAAGAGGCAGGAGGTTCCATATAATCTACATCAATAACTATTTTTAAAGCGTCACTTTTAGAAGGGATAAAAGTTTCAGTATAACAGGTATTGTGATAATTAGAACACGATCCGGATAAATTTAAGGTTGTAGTTGTATCGCAATCCGAATCGGATAGTTTCTGAACACTATTTGTTTTTTTGCTGCCAGTCTGCTGAATCGTATGTGTAAGTTCATGCGCCAGCAGATGTTTACCTTCTTTGGAGTTTGGATTGTATTTTCCTTTATTAAAATAGACGTCGTTGCCATGAGTGAAAGCTTGTGCGCCCAATTCTTCACTCATTTGAACGGCTTTGCTGTCTGTATGGATGTTTACATTGCTAAAATCAGTACCAAAACCCGATTCCATTTCACGTTTTGTGTTTTTGTCCATAGCATTTCCGCCACCTTTAGAGCTGTTGAGATTACTTTCTACGTTTTCATTTACTGAGTTCGATTCCTTTAGCTTTGCTTGAACTGGTTTCTCTTCTTTTTTCTGAGCCTTTTTGTCTTCATTTTCACAATCGGCGCATTTTTTTTGCACTTTCTTGTCTTCTTCCTTATCCGATTTCTTTTGAACTTTTTTGTCTTCTTCTTTTTCTCCCTTTTTCTGTACTTTTTTGTCTTCTTCCTTATCGGATTTCTTTTGAACTTTTTTGTCTTCTTCTTTTTCCGCACCTTTTTTTTGCAGAGGCTGTTCTTGTGCCAAGTCTTGTTTTTGAACAGTTGAAACGGTTTCTGCAATAGGTTTTTGCTGTACAGCTTCTTCGCTTCTGGATTGCAATAAACCTCCAGTTTTACGCTTGTTCACTACTTTATCAGCAACATTATCGGCCTCTACTTCATATTTATCTCCTACAGCGCCCGTAGTTAGTTTCTTTTGAACTTTTGGTCCAAAAAAAGTAGAAGGGGAGTGATTAGCTATTTTCTTTTGTTCAAATTCTCTCATGATCTATTATTTTACCATTCTGAAATACTAATTTGTTTCTCTAAACAAACTGCGGATTATTTGCGATAACACCTTCTTTCTCTAATGCATTTTTTATTTGCTTATACCAATACGGAAATATTTTAGAGAGTCGAAGTTCAATTTCATCAACAACATATTTTTCATATTTCTTCATTCCAAAAAAATGAGAATACCCAATACTATCGGCATGTTTTCCTTGTTCTGTTATGTTTTCTCCTTTTAAAAGCATTGTTGGATTATTGTTTTTATAATTCAATAGCGATGCAAGAGTATATTGTTCTATTAAAATGCAGGTTTCATAACCTTCTTGTTTTAATTCAGTTAAGTTTTCTTGGTTTTCGATATATATTTTCTCCAAGTCATAATAGCTTTTTATAAATTCATCGCGGAGCTTGAGATCATTAAAACCAAATATGCCACAGTTATAAGAATAGCCTAAATTGGTATGCCAGTAAGGCAGATTCTTCGTGTATTTATTAAAAAACTCTACCTGCTTCTTATAATGGATTTCATAAGTATCTTCCTTGCGTTCTACTATAACAGCATCAAAAAGAAAATCTATTTTTTTCTTAATAAAGATGTCAGTGTCTATGTGAACAAATGGTTCTGTTTGAAGTTCCATAGCATTAATTTTTGATTTCATCCAAAGGTCAATTTTATTGTCGTTTTGCACCTTGGTAACGGCACAAGGAAGCATATACAGGAATTCAAAACCTATTTCGTCCACATAAAGCTCAATCTCTTCATACCACAAATGGCTGTATAATACACTTAGAGCAGTCATGTAGACAGTTTCCCTTAATTTGTCTCCCATATCCCATCTGTTGTTCATTATAGGAAGTACATCGAGGCTGTAAATCATTTTGTGTCGTTGCTTCATATCTTTTATTTTAAGCAATACCTTCATTCTCTAAGGCATTCTTTACTTCTTTGTACCAATACGGGAACAGTTTAGAAAGCCTATTTTCGATTTCCTGAACAATGTCAATTCTGTATTTTTTTTGACCCACAATGTGTGAATAACCAATTTTATCTGCCAATTGGAAATTTTCGAATAAGTTTTTTTTCCAAAGCAATAATGTTGGTTTAATATTATGATGATGTAATAATGACGCAAGATTATACTGTTCTAAAACAATACAGGGTTCTATTTTTGCTATTTTGGGATTATGATTTTTTATAAATATTTCTTCTAAATCATAAAAAACTTTCAAAAACTGATCTCTAAGCCCAAAGTCTCTAAAACCTAGTACTCCGCAATTATATGCATATCCTAAATCGGGTTTCCAATACTCTAAATTTTGAGTAAATTGATTAAAAAAATCCAACCGATATTGGTACATGCCGTATAATTCATAATCGTTTTGTTCAACAATTACCTTATCAAAATCAAAATTTATTTTTTTCTTTATAAAGACATCATTGTCAAGATGTACGAAAGGTTTTGTTTGTTTTTCCATGACATCAATTTTCGATTTCATCCAGATGACAGTATCCTCATTGCTCTTAATTTTAGTAACTCTGATGGGAAGCATATAAAGAAACTTATATGCATTGTCATCAGCATAAAGTTCGATATCTTGATACCATAAATGGCTGTATAGTATGCTTAATGCAGTCGAATAAATAGTTTCTTTAAATTTATTGCCTTGATTCCATCGATTATTACTGACAGGAAATGCATCTAAACTGTAAATTATTCTAGGCTCTTCCTTCATAAAATATTCTTTTTAATGGTATGAATTAAGTTTTTTTCTTCTAAGAAAGTTACATTGTTGTACAAAGAAGCTTTTCGGCTGTGCTTGTATAATCGCTTCCATTCGTAATTTTCTCCTGCTATTTCTGAGGTTTTTAGATGTATCTCACTGTTGTGATATTTTTTCATTTCATTAAATGAGGAGTGCCAAACCATTTTGCCCAAAAGAGGTGATTGCGTCAAGGTTAGTCTCGAAAAATCATTTGGAAAATTATCTACATTTATTTCCTTGCCATTGATTTTGAATTTATAAACCAATGTTTCTCCGTTTTTGGTTCTGTAAAATTTAGAGGTATATCTCTTTATGTCTACTTTATTCTTAATTGGGTTTAAATCTTCTTCGTCTTCATACAATATGTCCAAATCATTTACGCGCATTTGATAGTACTGGCGAAGGTTCAGATAATCTGCAACGCCTCCGCAAAAAGCAATTTTCGACAAATCAAGATTATCGAATACAAATCCCAACGCTTTTTGCTGTTCAATGAGAATATTTCTTTTATCGTATTCTAAAAAAGAAGTGTTATCAGCATTCATACTTTTAATTTTTACCAGTTGACGTATATGATTCGTTTTTTCCAAGCCAATTTTACGATGCTCAAATTCCAGCTTAGTTTATCTAATAAAACATCTTGTGTTTTTCGCTCCATTGTAATTACAGGACTATCTTCTCCATTGATGTTCAGTTTTCCAGGTCGCTGCAAAAATTCATTTTGAAGTAATTCTGCCGATGATGTTTTCATTATTTCCCAATTGCTCAACACGGCTTGTAGCATTGCGGAAGCTTCTTTTTTCATTTCTTTAGAGAGTACAATGTTTCTTTCAATAGGTTCAGCTATTGGAATATTACACAAAAACTTTTCGAAGAGCATAGCGTTTTCATAATCCTGTTCTTTTCCTGTGGCTACATAATGCAAGAGGTGCGCGGCAACTTCGGGATTATTTATAGTATTGTCTTTATTGAGCAGTTTGCAATTCTCAAAAAGAGATTTCAAAAAGGGATGAATTAATACTAAACCTGCATTGTCAACATAAGATTCGTTAATATCTGTACCTAATATCTCTTGTTCTTTTTTTTCAAAAGAAGGCTCTTTTTTATCGATTATTTCTTCGTTATTATTTGGAGTTTCTTTTGAGTTGTTTGATAGAGTTTCGGTATTTTTATCATCGTTGCTAATAGTCGAATCTTTGCTTTTCAACAAAATCAAATTTGGGTCGGGTAATAGATTTTCATTGTTTTCCTGAATTCTTTCTGTTTCTATTTTCGCCTCGTTTTCTGCTTCTGTCTGATTTTCTAGTTCTTTTGCATTTACTATTTCTGCCTTATTTTCAACTTTCGCTTCATTTTCTATTTCTGTTGCGTTTTTTGTCTCTGTTCCAGTTTTTATCGTCTCTAGATCGTTTTGAACAGCTTCTATTTCTTTTTCTTTTAAAATAGCATGGTTTAGTTTTTTTTCGATAATTGCAATAATTGCATCAAGATTAGCTAGTAATTCCAGTTCGTTTTGGCTTTTTGTCTGATTTTCGATTTCCTTTAGAAAAAGTTCTTTGTGTTGTAAAAAAATGTTCTTTTTACGAAATTCAAATACATTGCAAATCAATCTGAAAAGCTTTTGTTTGACAATTGAATCGCTTGTCTCCAAAAGATTTAAAATGACTATCTCCCACATTAAAAATCGTTGATTAGGAATCAATTGATTTTTAGCCATACTAGTTTCAATGTGTTTTTTAATGGCTTCGATACCGATTATTTTAGCACTGCTGTAGGTATTATTTTTTTTAAGCAATATTCCTTTTTTGATAATGTTTACAATGTGGCTGTCACTAAATTGTTTGATAAATCTTGTTCTTACAATTGGTTTTTGGACTGCATTAGTCCATTTAAAAGAAAAATTTTTATCATTTAATATTTTTATAAATGATTTATCTTCAACTGTTTTAAAGTTATTATCTAAAGTTGTCCACCAAGGATTTATGCCTGTTTCCAGAAAATGAAAAAAACGTTCTATTTCCTTTTCTTGCGGTTTGACCAGTTTATAGCCTTCGACATTTGTATCTTTCTTTTCAAAAACTTCTTCAACTTGTTTCGTGATTTTTTTCAGAATCTGTTCTTTGAAATTTTCGAAATCTAAATTTTGATTTATTGAAATGTCAAGGTTGAGTTTGTCTAATTGTATGCTGTATAAAGGATTTTTCGAATCTACTTCATTAAAATAATTTTCTAAAAGCACGAATACTTCCTTTTGCAAAAACGCATCAATATTATCCTTGAGATAATATCCTTTTTCTTTAGAATTGGTATTTATCTCAAGGAAAACCTTATTGATAATATGTCTATTTAAGCTTTGCACTGGCTGTAAGGGCTTCTATTTGTATGTTTAAAGAGGATATGATAAAATCGATTTTAGGAAATACTTTTAACATGCTTGACAAAAACTTTTTCAAGGAACCATCAGTATCTGTGTTGAATTGTATTTCGACAAAACTTTTAAATAAATTAGTAAAGAGTATTTCGATTGGGATAATTTGTTTTTCTGATGCTTTAAGCGTTTCTGGATCCTGACATCTCAAAATCGTATAAAACAATATAGTATTTAGCGATACAAGCGTTTGTACTGCACTAATCAGAACCGGATTTTGCAGTTTAATGGCAGAAGCAACAACTGCAGATAGTAAATTGAAATTTTCCTGCGTGAATAATCCAGATAATTTATCATTTGACTTACCATTGATGTAACTCTCAAGGTCTTTTTGAACTTCGACCAATCTGTTTTCCGTTTCAGAAATTAAGCGATTAGTTTCTCTATTGAATTTATTTGAAACGGAGATTTCTTTTAAATTAGAAATTGTTTCAAGTGAGTTTTTTACAAATAAATCAGCATTGTCAAGACAGGTATTTACCTCAACGGTTTTTCTAATTTCAATAAACCTTGGACCATCAGTGGCCGAACCGCAGTTGCCTTCAGCAGTTAATAAAACAGAAATAGAAGATTCATTATATAATGAAGTTTGTCTTGTGATAGGATCTTTTTTATCTGTGACTATTACTTCTTTATCAATTTTCCAAGTATATGTTTTAGCATTTAAAGAATTGTTGGTTAAGGTTAGAATTCCCGCCGCATCTATATTAAAGCTAAAACTAGCAGTAGGAAGCTCTAAAAGTGTAATGGTAAGATTAGATGGTTTGTCGTCTATAAAAATGGTTACCGTTTTGACATCTTTAGATACTTCGCCTGGAGCAAACATATATTTTTCTCCGAATGTTACTTGAACTCCTTCTCCTAAAATTTCTACCCCTTTTATATTAGGTTGTAGAGTAAGCTCTACAGGTTTATCGTTTCGGCAAAAGGATATTTCGTTTACTAATTTGCCATCTACCAACACTTTTGGATCTTCAATTTCAAAACTTACAGGATGAGTGACTTTAAAATCGCAATTGCCATTGTCTGCATAAAGTACAACGTCAAATGTGAAGTTCTTTTGCGATTCACTATTATACTTGTAAATATGTTTTATTTCTGTTTTATCATCTGTTATAGGATCGGTTTTGTCTCCAAAATCCCAAGTATATTTATTGCCTTCAATATTTTCTCCAGTTATGGTAAAAGTAACTTCAGTTTCGTCAGCTCCAGAAGGTTTTGAGGGAACTGCAACAAAATCGAATTTTGGTTTTTCAAAAATGGTTATCTTACAATCAGTATCAAAATTATTGACTGTAAAGGTTATAGGCTGGCCTATCAGCTCTTTACTGACTGCATTTGGATCAAAAACAAGTGCGCCAAATTCATTTACTTTTATTCCTCCATTTTGATCGGATCTAATGTTGGCTTTTACAAAACCTCCTGCTGGAGATACTTTAAACGGCAGAGTAGGTGTTTTGCTGTCAAAACAAATTTTATCTACTGGCAAACTAAGGCCTATATTGTTTTCGTCACAACATAAATACGGTATTGAGAAATCAGCAACAACTGGATTTAAAATGTTTATGCCTTCCGCAAATTTTTCGAAGTCACCAGTTAAAGATAATCTGCGGTTTTTATAGTAAGGAATTTTTTCTTCCAGATAGATCATTATGAAAGTTCCTCCCGGAATTACGCCTGCTTTATGCTCGTAGCCGTGATTTTTGTTTAGGTAATATTTGGTGAAATATTGGTTGGTTTTATCCAATTCATTTGCATTTACTGCTAGAATCATTATATTGAATCCAAGTCCATTATCTAATCTAATTTGCTGAATTGCTTTAAGTACTTCTTTGTAATTGCGCCCCTGATGTCCTTCAATTCTATAAAAATCACTATCAAGATATATTTCGAGCGGATTTTTAGTATTCAATAAATCGTCATGGTAACTGACATTGTTTTTTTCTAATCCTAAAAAGGTTTTATCAAAATCCCAAGCTTTAATAAGCGAATCAGTTACATTGTTGTAAAAAGGAATGGCTTTTTTGCCCAATTTGCCCATTTGTAATGAAGGCGTAATTTTTATAAAATCATGTAACGGATTGTAATTTTCTAGTAATTCTGCACTTCGAAGAATGAGATTGTACATTCTTTGTCTGGCTGTGTTTTCGCCATAGCATATTTTTATTTCATCTGATGTTAAGTCTTTTTCTTCAGAATCTTTATCATCTGCAAGGCAGTCATTACAAGTGTTAAGGCTTTCTCCTGTAAGCAAAGGCGATTTGTAAAAAGCATGACGAAATTCAAAACAAGGTTCTGTTTTTATTAATTCGCCTAACATTAAGTGCTTTGGAAACGCATTAATATCAGGATAACAATAACTATCCTCTATGTCAAGTAAAAGTGCTCTGATTTCGTTGTAAGTATCAACAAGATCGTTAAGTAGATCATATCGATATTGAAAATCTGATGGAAGTACAGGATCTCCTTCAAAATTAAATAGTTCGGTTATCTTTTTTTGAATTGCATCTAAAACAATTGGCATATTTAAGCCTGTCAGCAGCTGATTGTAGCCTTCCTGCAAATTTTTAACTGCATTGTTTTTGAAAATTCCTTTCGTAAAAGTTTGTTTTATAGCCTCAAGATGAGCGAAATCTTCTTTTTTTAGTACAATTCTGTTCGATTTTAGATCTGGTAATGTATGGTATAAATTGACAAAATTGATTTTACCAATCATGCTGTCATGATTCATTATTTGTGTGGCAACGGTTTTGCTGACAATTAAAATTTTATAATTGCCTACAATTTCCAGTCCCTGATTGTCACAAGAAAGGCTTACGCAAAGGTCAGATTCTTTTTCATAAGACTCCAAATACAAAAGGATTACAGCATCTTTAAACTCAAATTCTGTATTTGCTGTAAATTGAGTTAAAGGAAAATTAGGATCTTTTTCTTTTTTTTGCTGTTCTTCTGTTAAGAGTTCAAAAAGAGGCAATTGTTTGTTTGATCCATCATAAAAAAATGGTTTATAAGCCGCTTTTGTATTATCATAGACTTTACAGTGCGTATAGGTTTTGGAATCAAAATCGATTTTTTTGTTTCCCAATACATCTGCCTGATATAATTTAAAAAGATCACCATCTGTAGTTATGCCAGTTCCTTGCGTTGTTGAAATCGTTTTTTGTGCTTCATTATAAGAAGGATAAAGTCCGCAAACTATACCAACGCCACTTAGGTAAATGCGGGATAGGCGATCCTGATCGTCAAAAAAATCTACAACCTCATTAAGGTTTCCTTCTGTAAGTACCTGATTCTTTGTGAATCGTCGGTATTGTGTTGTTATTGTTGAAAGTTTTGCTGACATGGCAATAGTTTTTATAGTGATCCTAAATTCGTTTTTCCTAGTATAATTTTATCTGACAATCGTTCGTTTTCATCACTGCAGTCAAATAGACGTCCTGTTGGGTAAACATTGTCCAGACTGGTTAGTGATTTAATAAAACTGATTAATTGCGGTTCTGGCTGTTCTTGATTCAAATCGGTTTTGGCGAATAAATAGTCTTTGTAGTTTTTTTCAAATTGAACGAGCTGGTTTTCTGCGGGGTCTTTCACATCTTTTTCCCGATATCCAATCCAACATACTTTTGCTAGAACATGAGCTGGCAATTCTTCCTTGATTATTTTTTCTATATAATTTCTAAAATCGGTATTGGCAAATCGCAATGTATATCCTGGCAACACTACGCTCACGCGGTAGGAGTAAGGATCTATTGGTTCGCAATCGCCACACTCTTCGGCGCAGATAGGCATGAAAGTATCTGGATTTACTGTCGTCTGGTTTACATCTGGACGAAGCATCATGTGTTCTACCAAAAACATTCCTTCTTCGGTAAAATCTTCTTTCATGAATTGAATCAAATCCAGAATCGATTTTTCTAAATCTGCTAGATTATTATAGTATTCAAATCTTCGGGCAATAATGCGGTCTGGATTTTTCTTGTCATCAATTGCTGGATTTATGATGTCATAAGAGTATTTTCCAGCGTCTGACTGCTGAATCAAAATATTATCGATAATAGTTAAGTCTTTTACTGTACCGTTTTTAAAAGCCTCTTTTATTTTATATTCTCGAGTCTGAATAATCTGTAATACAGCAAAATAAAGCTCTTTATTTGCAGCAGAAGTGTCAAAGTATTCTGCTGTTGAAGAAAGTACAATTTCATTATTCTTGTCCACAATACGCCATCTATAAACCGATTGATTGTCTGTATCAATAAAATTGTACATCTGGACAAACGAATTGGAAAGATTTCTGCGGCTGTAATCTTTAATACCAATAAGTCTCGAAATCCTTTTTTCTGCTCCCGAAACATTATTCGTATTCCATAAATTGGCAATAGTCTGTTTGTAATAATCAAAAGCATTACCACGCTCTTTGCTTACGACTTTATAATCTTTCAAAAAGTTTTCTTTGTCTCGCAATACGACCTGATCTGTAGTATTGCCGTAAATGGTTTTATTGACAAAAACATATTCTGAAAAGTTTTCGGCGAAACGAGACAAGAGATGGTCTAAAATTTTATTTCTGCGTTCAATATTATTGTCCTGCTGATCAAAAAGAAGTTCTGTGATGCTATCATCAGTGTAATTTTCATATCCATCTACAATGTCATTTGCTCCTTCAATATCTTTAACGACTTGAGTAAAAAGCGTACGAGTTAAATTACCACTTACCGAAAGCAATTCGCTTACTTGTCCTAATTGTTTAAAATAACTTCCTAATATCTGATCAAAAAATAAAAGATATCCTTTTAACTGTTTTGCTTTAGCTTTACGTTCAACAGACGCTCGGGTTGGAAGGCCTACTTCGCCAATTCCATAAGTTTCAGGAAAATCATTTTGTATAGTAGTATAAAAATCGGTGTTAAGGTATTCGCCATTTGGTATTTCTAATTCTTTATTCTGGCTGGCATTGGTTGTAGCTTTGTCTTTTACGGCTTTTATGGCCTCTAAATAAAATTTTACCTGTGTCTGATTGATGTTTAGAGGCAGTAATCCTTTGTTGTAATTGAAAACACTTTTGACACAAATAACTGGTTTTTGGTAAGGTTTAAGACAGATAAGCCATTTGTTTTCCAAGTCATCACCGCCGCAATTTCCCAAAGAAATATCTTTAATCAGTACAACATCTGGCACAGACATAATGATTCTCATAATGTCTGAAAGACGCACTTCGTTTCGCAAATCGGCTATAAGCAATTCTTTTGTGTCAATAAAACCGTTCTTTAAAGAAGGGCCATCAAAAATTTCCAGAGTCGAATACCCTTTGTCAATCATTTGTTTTAGTGAATAAAAATTGACTGTTGTAGATAAGTAGCTTTCAAGGGCATTAAGAACATTGGCATGAACCAATTCTTCATCGGCTTCCGTATTTACTTCAATATCTGCGCATATTTTTATCGGGTAGTCTACTACTTTTTTGATATCGACAAGATCTTCGCAGAGATTTCTGTTTGCATGATACTGCTTTCTTATTTGTTCTTTAACAGCTTCTATATCTGAGGGTTTTGAACTTTCAAAATCTACATACAAATCATACAAACCATTTAGCTCAAAAGATTTTCTTAAGTTATCGGGTAGATTTTCATAATCCTTAAAGTCATAAGAAAGCTGATTTTTTTTGCAGTCTACATAAACTGTTTTCTCATGTTTTGCTAGCCAGCAGTTTCGAACTCCTTCTATGTCTATAAATAGTTTTCGGTAATCATTTTGTGTGACTGGACTTGATGACAATACTTCTGAGGCTTTAAAAAACTGTTTTGGAATGTCTTTATTAATGTCATCAGATGCTAATATATTTTCTATAGGAAGATTAAGTCTCATACCAAGATCTGAAATGGCATAGGAAATCATTTCTAGTATGGTTATACCTGGATCATGCTCATTAAAATCTGTCCAAAATTTACTGCCAAAAGATTCGATATACTCGATTCCTTTTTTTCTTAAATAAAAGAAATCTAAATCGTCCTCTGATGCTGATTTTTTAGGAATGGTGATATGTGGGTTTAGTAGCGACATTTTTCAGGTTCTTGTGGGGTTATTTCTTTGCAAGTGTCTATTTTGGTACTGATAATATGGTTTTTAACAGAGACTAAAATGTTTTTTGGACTTGATGGTGACAATGTTGTTTGAAAGTCTAAAAGAGGTATATTGACATCATTGTTTTCTGTATCTTTTAATGTTTCAGTATGTTCTTTATCTGTTTTCTTATTGATATAGATTGCCATTTCTAGCGTAGATAGAAAATCTACGTAATATAAATTTTCGATATATTCGATAACAATACTTCGTTGCAATTCCACTCCGAATATGATTTGCTTTGAGGTGTCAAATGCCCAAGGTGATAAAAATTTTATAAGATCTTCGTTGAGCTGTTTTTTATAAAAATTCTCATCGTATTCTGGATAAAACTTTACATTAAGTTTTATTATAACTTTTTCATAATCAGGATTGATCACTTTTGCAGATACTAGCATGGAGTTTTTAGAATTAATAAAACTCTCAATGCTGTTTAATGTTGCTGTACTCACTCTTGGCTCATATATATCAAATACATTTTTATCAACGATATCCGGAATTACAACTAGCGTTACTTTTCCTGGAGATAAAAACGAGGTTTCTGTACCCGAAATAAAAGTATGGTTAAGGCATTTTACTCTAAAAACATTTGGAAATTCCTGTAAAATAAGATGCTCATAATCCCAAAGCGTTATAGCTCTGTTTTTGTGGCGCAAGCGTTCGCTTACACGCAAATAATAGGAGGGATCAGATTCTAACGGTTTTCCATCAAACGAATTAAAAGGCTGTTCAACGCTTTTAATTTGCGGAACTCTAGTAATTAATTTCGATATTGTTTTCGCAGGTAATGTGCTGTCTAAATGAGCTAAATTATTGTTGTTATCAAAAAACTGGGCGGTAACAACTCGAGTTTTTACATCGATAACTTTACAAACGGCATCATAAGCTTTGTGCATTTTTGCTTTTATCCAAATAGTATTGGCTGGAAACAGCGTATTGTCATTTGTCGTCTGTTTTGGAATGCCAAATTTTATGATACCAGATTTTAAGAAGTTATCGATACCATTTGCTAAAATATCCTTATCCAGATTTTTCCAATAATTATCGCATAAGATGTACCATTCCACCTTTTGTATTCCTGTAAAAGTATCAACACTGGTGTTTTCGCTTCCTTCTAATATTTGAAATAATAACGAAATTTGCTGTGATATTTCGGCATCTTGAAGACCTAGATAAAATTCGCCTCCGTTGCAATAATCCGGAACCAAACAATTGGTAATTGAAGTGGAAGGATCTAAAATTTCTTTACTTATAGCCTGCTGTTTTAAATAAGAATGCTCTTCCTGCTGACCAAAAGGAGCTTCATGAAACAATTTTATTCGGTTAGATTCGTAGGTTGAAGCATCAAGCTCAGTAGTTTCTTCAGCAGAATAATTGAGACTTATGCTTTCTACGACAGGCGTGTAAGGCTCATTTGGAATGGGCGTTGATGCGTCTTTCGCCACATTCATTATCGCCAAAGTATATATTTTTGGAAATAACGAATGCAAAAAGGATTGATTTAAGGTCAATCGAATTGGACCGTTTTTGCCAAGCTCATAAGTGCCTTTAACATTGACATTAGTTTCAAATACTTTGTCATTATCTGGATCATCAAATAAATTGACAGCGTTATTTTGTTCATCCCAAACTTCTTTGTTTAAAACAGATAATGTTGCTTTAAAATAGTCCTTTGTAACAATAGCATTCTTTTTATTTAAAACTCTTAAATTTTTAGTTTCTGAAACAGCCTTTATTTCTGGAACGACTTTTTCATCTTCAGGCTGATTGGCCTTCATTTTGGCTTCACGGCTAATATCGTGGAATATTGCGTTGTCAAAAATATTTTGGCTTATGGTCTCGAGGAAACTTTTTTTATAAGCGGCATAATGAGTTACAAATGATGAGGGAGTATTTTTCCATTTTATGTTAATAGCTGCATCTGTCCAATTTTTAGAAAAAATTTCAGGATAATTTATGATAAATGCACTGTTCTTTTCGGGTTGAGTTGTAAAAGGATAGAAGGGTTTTGTGGCATTAAGCAAGCCAGTATCACTTTCTAATATTAAAGATTTTACATCCGTAACCTCAACTTTTGCTTTAATACTTTTTATTGATTTTGTAACTAGACTTCTAAAAAGAGCATGTCCTTTTTTATCTTGCGTATTAATTAAGAATCGAATTACAGGCAGTTCAGTAGAGAAAAATTCGCCTAAAACTGTCTGATCGTAATTGACAATCGCTGGATTATCTTTTGGTATCTGAAAAACCAATCTTAATTGATTGCTGTCAATGTTTGAAGATTGATTCACATTTTTAAAAGTAATCGCTGTACTAAGTTTAATATTTCCGATCCATCCTTTTTTTCCACTATATAGTATGCTGATATTTTTCAAAAGATCATCTACGTTAAGCGGATGATGAAAAGTTAAAGCCTCATCAAAAGTAATAGTGATGTCAATGCTTCTATCGCCTTCTTTAAGATTAAATAATTCCGAAGCTATTGCAAAACCTAATTTAGCATCTTCTAGTTTTGGGTATTTTTCTTCATTGGAAGTATATCCAAATGGAAACCAATACGGCGCATCTTCTTTTAGAGGTTCGCCTTTTCCATCTAGAGAATTGGCAATTTCGCTGCATTTAATTTCACCTAAATCAACGTCATTATATACACTTTTTAAATACGCTATATTCGCTTTATTGGCAATAAATTCTTCTGTGGTTTTGTAAATTATTTTTTTTCCATCTGGATCTTTTCCTGCGTCAAGTTCTGTATTTGCGTCGATTTTTTCTTCGGCTATTTTTTTGGCTAATTCAAAAATGATATTGACTTTATCTGCTTTTGCAGGCAGTTTTTCGATTTGCAGGATGTCTTTATAGAAAAAATCTAAATGCTTTTTGGTAATAAGATTAAGCTTGTTTTGGGATAATTCCAACAACTTCAGGAAACACACAAACAAGGTTAGGTGAGGAGTAAGGTCTTGATTGATATTGGCGATTGATAATGTTCTGGCGATGTCTTCTTTTGAAGTGACATATTCTTTGTCTGTTCTTTTTGGAATATTATCTTTTGTAAAGCCAAAATAGTTGAAAAACTCCTGCCAGTCGCCTTCTGGTTTTTTATCGTTATTCGTGTCGAAAAAGTTGACCTCTTTGGCAAAATTATAAGCAAATAACAGCCAGTCTTCAATAGTAAAATCATGAAGTTTTAGGTTGCTAGGCTCTAATGCGTCACTAAAGCGTTCTTCCTGATTAACTCCATTTCTTTTAAAAATAACATTGTCTATTTGGCTGCCGTTGGTGCTCATAGCTTATAAACTTTTAAACATTAGTGCCTTCTTCTTTGTAAAAAGGATAAACAAGATTGCTTCT
Organism: Flavobacterium sp. SH_e; assembly: GCF_025717045.1. Classification (GTDB taxonomy): domain Bacteria; phylum Bacteroidota; class Bacteroidia; order Flavobacteriales; family Flavobacteriaceae; genus Flavobacterium. The sequence goes on along the minus strand of NZ_JAOVZN010000005.1, from coordinate 291,392 downwards.
TGAGTTTGTACTTCTTATTCTGTAATCGATAATGACCAATAATTCCCCTTCTAATTCATTACCTTGTGTTATGTCAATTTTTTCAATATCAATTCGCGGTTCGTAATATAAAATCGCTGTTTTGATGAGTTCTGAAACATACGTTTTGCGTGTTCTGTCTAATGATTCAAAAAGCAGTTCATCCATATTACAACCATATCTGGGCAACATAATGCGCTCGCCGATTTTGGTAGAAAGCAATATTTCCAGACTGCTTTTAATATCTGCCTCGTCAGACGTCATTACGACCGCTTTGCTGTTCTTTTTGAACTCTGGCGGAAAACTCCATCCAGTACCTAAAAAAGCTTCTTTATTTTCCATAATTAACCTATTAAAACCGTTGGGCATCCTAATATAATTGTTCCGCCATGTGCCGTTGAATCTCCCATTCTTGCGGCTGGTTTTCCTCCAATTAGCACTGTGGCTGATCCCGCAATAATACTGTCTGGTGGCCCTGTACAAACAATCATGTCTCCTAAACAAGCGGCAGGCTGGCCGCCTATTAATACCGTAGGCGATCCTGGCGGTAATATTGGTCCGCCAACATGAGGTACAGTTCCTGTTACCATAGGGCAAACATGCATATCGTTAATTCTTGCTGCTGGTGCTCCCATAATTGCTTATTTTTATAGTTAATTTTTTAATTTAAGTATTGAAGGATAGAAAGCGGAATATGAGTTAGTTTATCTGTACAATGCTACCTTTTACAATCGCCACTGCTGCCGATGACATTTCTGCTCCAGCATTTCCTTCGGCTTTAAATTGGGCAGTTGCTTTTAGATTTACATTCATTCCTTCAATCTTTACATCGCCTGTAGCTTTTATCGAAATATCGCCCGCACTTTCCATTTTTATTCCTGCGCTGTCAATTGTAATCACGTTCGAATTTTCGTCTTCAACAACGATAGAGCCTTTGTCTTCGTCGAGTGTTATTTTTTTTCCCGCCGGAGTTTCAATGGCTATTGATTTTTTTTCGTCATCAAAGAGCATTTTCATTTCGCTTCTTGTAAAAATTCCTTTTTGATGGTTGTCGTCAGATGCTTTTAGTGGAGCGGGTTTTGCGCTGCTGTGGAGCATTCCTAAAACAATGGCATCATTTGGATCTTCGTTGATGAAGCCAATAATGACTTCGTCTTCAATTTCTGGCCTGAAAAATGTGCCTCTATTGTCACCTGCGTCTAAAGCTGCGACTCTGCACCAAATTCCCTGTTCCTCGTTATTGATGATTGGGATTTTTACCAAAATTCGGTCTTCGCCGTCGGGATCGTCCTGAAGTTGCGTTACAATACCAATATGCAGTCCTTTTATGGATGGAATTATTCCTGAAGCGGATGGCGTATTGACATCATAAGTTTCAGAAAACCATTCTGGATTTAATCCAAACTGCACATTTACAGTCCAGTTACCATTTGCTATTTCATGGAAAACTCCAGTAACATATGCTTTGCCATTAAAGCGGTCTCCAACGCCTTCAAGCGTAATAATGGTATTGGGTTTTACAGCGGGAATACCTTGAAATTTAACTCTTCCGCGAACTTTTGACAGCTGTTGAAATAGTAATTTTGCATCGGCCCAATCTTGCAATTCGGTATCGGTAACATGACCGCCGTGACGCAATTCTAAATTTTCCAGTTTTACGATATCGGATAAATCCGAAGCAGCTAAATTTCCGTTTAGACTTACACTAGGATCTTTAGCTTCAATTTCTAATAATTCCTGATTGGATGCATTCCAGCTATAGGATGAAACTTTGGCAAACTGATTTCTTGCATCAATCTCAGCATCAAAATCTAGCATAGTGGCACCAAAAGCAACCGTTTCAACTGATTCTGAAGTTAAATCTGGCTTTTTAACCGAGATTTTTCCATTTTCAACAAAACATAATTTTCCATTAGCCTGAGCACGAGAAACAATAAAATCCCAATCAGATGTATTATATTGCACTAACTCTTTGTGGCTATAATTTGTGCTTTCTACATCTTTTTGCAATCCGTAAGTGCCAATAATGTCTTCAAAAGCATCACTGTCTTTTACGTCATAAAAGTATTTGCTTTTTCTCCCGATAGTCATTTTTACGGCTTCGTCTTTGCATTCTACAATCAACAGGGACGATTTGTCTTTTATTTTTATGGAATGTTTTACGACGATTCCTTTGTAAATAGTCTCTTCGTCACTGTGATAACCCGCTTTGATTTCTATTTTTTTGCCCGGAATGAGCAAATCTTCATTGCTTAATTTAAAATCTCTTGAAGCAGCATCTCCATCAGTCAAAACAATCTGTGCCATAGGTATTCTGTTTACTTCATTATGAACTACAATGCTCATTACTTGGTAAACACCAGACAGCTCAGTTCCCTCAATGAGCAATTTATGCGTTACTAAATCGGCACTTTTACTGGTTTGTATGACGTCGCTATTGTTCATCTATTGTTGTTTTTGCAGTGGAGGGAAAAATATTTTCTGGCCAATTTTTAATTTTCTGAAATTGATAAGCTTGTTGGCTTTTGCCACTTCGAGATAATATTTTGAGTCGCCGTAGATTCTAAACGACATTAAAGGAAGCGTATCGCCCGCTTTTACAATTCTGGTATGCGTTAAATCAGGAGATTGATTGTTTTGCTGTTTTGCTCTCAATTCATCTTCAACAACACCTTTAAATTTTCCTTTTGCTATGGCTCTAATAGGCGTTCCATCTGGCCTGAAAAGTTTGTACTCAATGGTCATTTCGGTTAGAGAGCCTTTGAACAACAGACTTCCCCAAGCAATTTTCAAATAATTTGGCTTATGTTCTGTGCCATTATATTCTAGAATTACTTTTCTAAAATGTTCAATGTCTTCAATAACACCATTTTCGGTACTTTCTTTGCCTGCAATAACACCTGTTCGATCAAAAACAAAATCCAACTCTAATTCCTCTGGAGCAATTGCAGTAAACCTTGGTGCAGGACTGCTCGTTCCTGCGGCCTGAGTTGTGTCTTGCTCAATCTTGTAATGAAAAGTATATTTCTCTGGATTCATCAAAGTAACGAACTCTTCAATACCCGAAACAGGATTGTTGAATTGTGGATCGCTATAAGCAATGATCTTCAGTTTTTTTAATTCACCATTTGTCATATCAGCGTTCTTTTTTTCGTTCAATAATCTTCATTACTTGCTCGACACATTCAGCTACAGTATCTTTTTCATTATTAGATGAAGAAGAAGAAGCTGGTTTTGCACCCGAATTTGAGCTTTCGTTCACGTTTATTTTAATGTGAAGCTCTTTGATTTCAATTGGCATGATAAAATTATTTTTTATGAAGCGTGAAATAATTATAAGCAAGCTCAAAGCTTTCAACAACGATTTTGCTTTCTAAGGCACTAAAATCTTCAACGGCCCATTTTACAGGATAGGCATGTATAACTTTCCAGTGCATTAAAGGTTCGCGATCTTGATTCAAGAGTTTTACAGTTAAATCAACGGGCTTAAATTCAAAATTTTCTAATGCTTTTCGGCACCATTCAATTACGTCAGAATCAATCAATATTCCCCTTTTTAAAACCAAGTTTGGATATTTGGTTTTAACGGGTAGTTTGTGTTTGAATCTGTTTTCTCCACCCTCAACAATTTCTTCCGTTTCAAGATCTACAGAAAGTCCTGATACGGATTGAAATTGATGGTCTTTTTCTTTTGTGCCCAGTTTATTAAATTCAACCAGAAAATGAAAGCCTACGGGTGGATAGTAGTTAGACATGACTAGTCATTTTGAATAGATAAACCTTCATGAACCAATTCGATTGACTCGATAGCTACTTCGTTTCCATCAGCTTTTAAATCAGTTGACTGCACTTTTGTAGGCCACGCATTTTTCACTTTCCAAGTAATCACGGGCTCGTGCTCCTCATTAAGTAATTTGATGGTAATATCCCTTCTTTCGATGGTGTTTAGTTTTACTGTGTTCCACCAAGCGTAGTATTCATTATCGCTTTTAAAAGTGCCTCTTTTCATCGTAATGTTAGAGAACTTTTGCATGCCAGGCATTTTGATTTTGCTGTATTCCGGACTAGCGCCCTGACGGTATTCAATAACTTCGGTTTCTACATCTAATCCGGAAACTTCTGTAAAACCTATTTTTGTTCCTCCCCAGTCAACTGAGAAATGAAACTTTGGTAACGGATAACTCATGATCTATATTTTTTAATGATGATTTAATTAAGATTCCTGCATTTTGTGAGAGAAACGTAGGATGATAAACTCAGCTGGACGAACTACCGCCATACCGATTTCGATTATCATTTTACCGTCTAAAATATCCATAGCAGACATGGTTTGTCCCAATCCGATTCTTACGTAGAATGCTTGTTCTGGTTTGGCTCCAGCCAAAGCTCCCGCTCTCCATTGAAGAATTAAGAAATTCTCAATCATGGCTCTTACTCTTATCCAAGTATTGGCATCGTTAGGTTCAAAAACAAACTGTTCGGTTGCTTTTTTAATAGATTCTTCGGCCATATTAAAGAAGCGGCGAACTGGCACATAACGCCATTCGCTATCATTACCAGCTAAGGTTCTTGATCCCCAAACCAAAGTACCTTTGCCGGTAAATGTTCTGATAGCGTTTATGGATTTACCTGCAACCGTATCAATATTTAATCCGTCTTGTATATTATTAGTGATTTTTACTGTAGGAGCAATGACATAGTTTAAACTAACATTGGCTGGTGCTTTCCATACGCCACGGTCAGCGTCTACTCTTGCATAAATTCCTGCTATGGCAGAACTTGGTGGCAGCGTTATTGAAAGATTAGAGATTTCAGAAAGTATTTTATTGTAAGTAACGTTATCAAGCTCTGTAATATCTGCTAAATAGCGACCATTCATAGCGCCATTATTTGTATCTTTTGGTTTTGCATCTGTTACAGTGGCGATAATTGCATCGATAGTAGATATAATAGAAGCAAAAGGGTCAACATCAAAGACGATAGCAGCTGGCAAGCCAAGTATAGAAGTTGGTGCTGTGAAATGCAAAATTTTTGGAATTTCAGAAAGCACAGTAGTAACACCATCTGCTCCTTTAATGTTAGCGGTTATTTTTACTTTGGTATTTGCGGTTTTTGCTTTTCCTAATAAATCAACCAAATTGGTTTTAGCGGTTTCAATTTTATCGGATAATTCAAAAGGATCAGTGAGATTTTTTAAAGCTGCTGTAATAGCGTCTCTAGTTGCTTGATCTTCTTCATCAGAAGCTATTGCTGCTAATGCTGCTTTTTTAATTTTTTCTTTTTCACCTATAAGATTGGTTAGATCTTTAGTCAAAGTTTCTAATAAGGGTATAAACTGATTGTTTTTTGTCACCGTAAAAGTTCCTGCGGCAGCTGCTGCGGCTTCGGCTTCAGCTTCTGTTGCTCCTCCTGTAATGGCTGCTTCTTTTGCTGCAGTTGCGGCTGCGTTACTAAAGCCGTCGGTTGATTCAATAAACTTCAAAACTTCGGCTATACTTCCTGTTAGATTATCATTTGTTCCTGGAACTGTTTTTAATTTGCTAATTAGTGGTCCAATTGCAGCTTTTGAACTTGCTAAATTGCTCAATACAGTCGACATGGCATCAGGTGTAGGTGAAGTAAAATGTTTAATTAAAATTTCACTTGCATTGTATCTGTAATCTAGAATAGTCTCTAAATGCGGATAATAAGCAGCTCCATATTTTAAAGTATCTTTCTCCGAACTAATAACTCCTCTCAAATCATCAATGTTTGTATCTGTTGGGCTGGAAGCATCATAGCTAAGTGTGTCAATAAGTGTAAATCGATCCTGCAGGTTTTTACATTGGTTCAAGGCATCATTATACAAACCGTAAAAGTCAGTTGCATTAATACCAGTCACTTGAGTAGCATCTGGAAAAAGGATAAGTGTAGGTTCATCAACTTTTTCTAATTCTAGCAAACCTTTTTTTAATTGAGCGCTATCATTTATAGCGGTTACTTTTGTATCAGCATCATCTAAATCATCTCCATAACGTCCAACGGATATAATGTAACATGGTCCACCGCCATTTGCAAAGAACAATTGCATTGAATAATACATTAAAAAAGGCTGTCTGCTAGACGGTTGGTTTACAATAAGAGATCTTGTTGTCGCACCATTATCAACTACATCATTAATGGTAACACTAATTGTAGTTTCTGGTTTTGCAAAGCCAAAAAAGCGTTCATATTCTAAAAGAGATGTTATTCTTGTTGGTTTTAATTTCAAATCTCCATTAATCTTATTAGTGGCTTTTTCAGTATAGCCAATAAAACACGGAATCGCTGTCTCTACCTGGGCAACAGAAGGAGGGAACTTTACGATTTCCTCAACATATACTCCAGGCGTTTTGTAAGTTGTTGCCATAATTGAATTGTTTTTTAATTATTAAATAAATATTTCTGAATAGTAATCACTATCGATTTTTGTTATTGATTTTACAGACGGATTTGGATATTGACTTTCTGCAGGTTGCGAAGGATCCAAATCGTTAACAGGGTCAATCTCTATAAAACCAGATCGCGTTAATGGTTTTGCAGTCTTGGTTTTAATTTCGGTTCCTGCTTTACGGTTGATGTATTTCCAGAGCGTTTTCCGATTATCAAAATGAATTTTAAAATTCGGACTTATCATTTTGCCCAAATCGTCTATACTATTTTCTGAGCTGTTGTCACCTTTAGCGGTAAGCGAAATAACTCCAAAGACATTTTGCTGTTCAGACGGCTGCAGTATTGAAAGTAAGTCGGCAGTGGTTTTTTCAGATACTAAATAGGCATTTGAAATAAGTTTGTTGTCACTTATTTTCGGAATATATTTAAATGAAACGGGTTCAGTCAATGGTTTTACATTACTGAAAAGATATGCTTGAGTAAGAGCAAAATCAAGATTAGTATAATTTTCAAATTGATAGTCATTAATTTTAATTAAAAATGTTAGGTTCAAATCAGCAGGGACTTTTATAAATGGATCTAATTCATCTTTTAGTTTAATATATATTCCGAAACCTGTTTTGGTTTTTTTGAACACCATTTTATAGTTTTTGAGTACAGTGGTGGTTTCTAAAGTTGGCGTTATGGCTATAAATGCATCTGCACTAAATTGCTGCATCATTTTATCTTTTTTATCATCTGTCATGCTTGTAAAAGTTTCCTCTCCGTTATTCAAAAAATAATTATGAAGAAGCGTTACTTGAAACAACAATCCGTATGTAGAAGAATAACTCATGACTGTTCTTTTCGTTTAGTTACTCCTGTAAATTCGCCAATAAGCTGTCCTTCTGCTTGTGCAATATTGCGCTCAATTTGGATCATGCTCAATTTGTATAAAGCCGACGGAAGCTGTTTTCCGCCGAGTGTTCCCCAGATATAATTTAATTCCTCAAAAGTGGGAGTATAGAGTTCGACCGTAAATCTAAAGTTGTCTACATTGCTCATGGAGCTGCTGTTTCGGTTATAAATAGTATTGGCTTGAGTAAAAAGTTTTTTTCCCTGAAAAAATTCAATAATCTTTGAAATGTCCTTAAGGGAGTTTATATATTTATCTCTATTGGCACTAAAAAGGATATAGAGATTTAAGTTGATAATTCCGTTTTTATAAATTGTTTTTACATTGTCAATAGTATGGTTTGGGAAGTTTTTTAAAGTAGCTTCTTCTGCTAAATTGATTAGTGTAAGTACAACAGAATCTTTTATAGAGGTTGAATCTGACTCTTCATTGCGAGACTCTAGAAAAGCAATATTTTCTGGAACAACAGATTTTTCTAACCCAATTTCCTCGAGATAGTTATTTACTTGTTCTGAAATTATTTGTATTACTTCAAAAATCATCTTTTGACAAAATTTATTATAAATGCTAAATGAAATTTTATGGAAAGGAATAAGGTGTAGGGCGAAGATTGTAACTTGAAATAGGGCTTCTGACTATGCTTTAAACTGATGCTTAAAACAAGGCTTTAAGATTTGACTAAATTAGATAAATGTAAGCCTACCAGAAAAGGGGGATTTTCCCCTTTTTTAAGTGGTTAAAATACTGGTTTTTAAATGGTTGTTATTGGTTTTTAGTCTTTCGAAACCAAGAGAATTATAATCAAAAAAGCTCTAGATTTCTCTAAAGCCTTTATTTAGTGACTTGTTTTACTGTTTTCAAAAAGAATGTAAAGGTAAAGTCGACATAGTTGCGAAATCTGTCTAGAGAATACTTCCATTGATATATTTTATTTCGCCTTACTTCAAATTTAATATAATTTAGATTTTTGTAACTAATAACTAAATAAGCATATTAGACTTTATTATTGTTATCGATTCTTAAACTACATTGGAAATTTTACCATAATTCTTGTTTAGATTTTCATTTCATAATTATTAATTTTATAAATACCCAATAAGATGAAAGCCAAAACCTATTTCTATTTCTGTCTATTTTTAGGAGTTTTTACTATATCCTGTTCAAAAGACAACGATTCAGATGATGATGATACTATTACCACAGATAATCCTGTTACAATAAGTGCAACTGCTGCAAAGGGAACTGCCGAAGGCTCATCAGAAACTGGGGCAGACGACGACGATATACTTGCAAATTCAACGTTTTCATCTACAGTAAAAATAATCTTTAATGGTACAAGTGCAACGGCAGAAAATGAAGTCGCTGGAGTTACAATTGCCATTTCTGGGGCAGATGTTACTGTTACTTCTTCAGTTGCTGAAGTAGCTTATGAAGTAATTGGAAGCACTACAGATGGAATGCTTAAAATCTACAGTGATAAAAAATATAAGCTTACTTTAAGTGACGTTTCTATCAAGAATAATGACGGACCAGCAATAAATATCCAGTCAGGTAAACGTGCTTTTATTGTCGTTAGCGGAACAAACACATTAGAAGATGGAACAACTTATGCTACTTCTACAGAAGACCAAAAGGGAACTTTTTTTAGCGAAGGCCAACTTATTTTTTCAGGCAGCGGAACTCTGAATATTGTAGGAAACAATAAACATGCTATTGTATCAGATGACTACATACGTGTGCAAAGCGGTACGATTAATATAACAAAAGCTTCTTCAGATGGTATTCATGCAAACGATGCGGTTTATATCGACGGAGGCACTTTGAATATTAATGCTTCAAGCGATGGTATCGAAGCCGAAGAAGGACATATTATCATCAATGATGGAACAATCACTGCTACTGTTGCTGATGACGGAATAGTTGCTTCATACGATACCGATGACACAATTGATCCTTATGTTGTAATTAATGGCGGTACTATTAATGTTACCACAACAGGTGAAGGAGGAGAAGGAATAGAAAGTAAAAGCACCTTGACAATCAATGACGGAGAAATCTATATCAAAGCGGTTGATGACGCAATCAACGCTGGAGATGCAATTTACATTAATGGAGGAACTATTGTTGCTTACAGTACAACAAATGATGGAATTGATTCTAATGGTACGCTTACCGTAACGGGCGGAAAAATCTTTGCGATAGGAGCTAAAAGCCCTGAAGAAGGTTTTGATTGCGATAGTAATACATTTAAAATTACGGGCGGATTGCTAATTGGTGCTGGAGGAGCAACCAGTTCACCAACGGCAAGCGTATCTACACAGGCTTCTGCTATACTAGACGGTGGAAATTCTGGTACTATATATAGCGTACTAAATAGTGATAACGCAGAGGTAATGACATTTAAATCGCCTGCAAGTTTTACGACCTTATTATTGTCTGGCAGTGCATTCAGTTCGGGTAAAACTTATAAATTGGTAACGGTTTCTAGCGTTAGTAATGCAACGGAGTTTAATGGATTATATTTAGGAGGAACTTTTAGCAATCCTACATTATCCTCAAGTTTTACGTTGACGTCTATGGTAACAAAAATTGGAGGCAGTACAGGTCCTGGGAGACAATAGTTGTTTTTTAATAATTTATTGGAAAGTTCATTCGCACGCGGATGGACTTTTCTGTTTTAAATTTATCCTGCAAATGGGCAAAACTGAACTATTTATAGCTAATTCTGACAGATGCTACAGAAAGAAGCTTTGTACGATTCCTTTTTTAACTTATCTTCGCTTTTTATACATTTCTGAATACATTTAAATACCTTTAAAACATAATCTGTGAAAAATAATCATGATGCTGTAGAAGAGAATCAGCTTAAACGTGGACTAACTAATAGACACATTCAGTTAATTGCCTTAGGCGGATCTATAGGAACAGGTCTTTTCCTTGGCATTGGTCCAGCGGCCGTATTAGCAGGGCCATCTGTTATTTTAGGATATGCTATTGCCGGAATTATCGCTTTCTTTATTATGAGACAGCTTGGCGAAATGGTTGTGGAAGAACCTGTATCAGGAAGCTTTAGCTATTTTGCTTATAAATATTGCGGCTCATTTGCAGGTTTTGCATCAGGCTGGAATTATTGGATTTTGTATATTCTCGTTAGTATGGCCGAACTTACAGCCATTGGGGTTTATGTACAGTTTTGGTGGCCCGAAATTCCGCTTTGGGCATCCAGTTTATTTTTCTTTCTGGTTATTAATGCCTTGAATTTTGCCTCTGTAAAAGTGTACGGAGAAACTGAATTTTGGTTTTCAATTATAAAAGTTGTGGCTATTATTGCTATGATTCTTTTTGGTGCATATTTGCTAATAAGCGGAACAGGAGGAGAGCACGCTACAATTAATAATTTGTATAACGATGGAGGTTTCTTTCCAAAAGGTTTCTTCGAAAAAACGGCAACTGGAGATTTTCAAGGTTTATTGTCAGCAATGGCTTTGATTATGTTCTCTTTTGGCGGTTTAGAACTAATTGGAATTACTGCCGCTGAAGCAGAAAATCCAGAAAAAAACATTCCAAAAGCGACCAATCAGGTTATTTATAGAATTCTTATATTTTATGTTGGCGCATTGGTCATTTTATTTGCTTTGTCGCCTTGGAGACAAATTACGACAGACAGCAGTCCGTTTGTGATGGTTTTTCAAAACTTGAACGGAATGGAATTTGAGCTTTTTGGACGCAAAATATTTTTTACAAGTCTTATCGCTAATGTGCTTAATTTAATTGTATTAACCGCAGCTTTATCAGTATACAATAGTAGCGTATACAGTAACTCGCGAATGTTATTTGGTTTAGCAGATCAAGGAAGTGCTCCTCAATTTTTAAAGAAGCTAAACAAACAATCAGTTCCAGTTAATGCTATTTTAATTTCTTCTTGTTTTGCTGCGATCTGTATTTTAATCAATAAAGTAATTCCAGAAGAAGCTTTTAGTATTTTAATGTCTTTAGTAGTGTCTTGCTTAGTGATTAACTGGGTTATGATTTCGTACACGCATCTGCAATTTAGACGCGCCAAAGACAGAGAAAACACCAAAACGAAGTTTGCTTCTATATTTTATCCTGTAAGCAATTATATCTGTTTCATATTTTTATTAGGTATTTTATCCATTATGTGGATGACGAATATGAAGATATCTGTAGAATTAATTCCGATTTGGCTGGGGATTCTTTTTGTGTTTTATAAGGTTTTTAAAACGAAGGAATAAATAAGCTTTTACTTTTCTCACTTTCCGAAAAGTATAAACTGAAAAGTTGCGCAAATGTCTTTGACTTTGCGCATTTTTTTTGTCTGTTAAGATATACTTTGCGGGCACGGATTACAAATTCGCGCGATCGGGTTTGTTGTTTTTTTCCAAAGCATATAAGTTTAATTCACGCATGCAATTAAGTACTGTGTCAGCTGATACTTTATTACCTGATTTTTGAAGTTCAACTGCTATACGCATGGATCCGTAACGCATTTTTGAGTTGATAAATATAGAAGTAATTTCTTCTTTTAGTTTTATTTTCCATTTTTTCCTTTCGGAAATATAATTGTTTTTCCACTTTTTGTAACTATCTAAACTAATACCAAGTGTTGAACACATTAGATAACTTGAGTATTTTTTTTCATTTTCTTTTATATATTGATATGTCGCTGGTAATCCTTTATTTAGGTAATCTATTGCACCATTTATAATGTCAAATTTAATATCCGTTTTTTTTATTTCTGTTTTAAGAGCGTATATTTTTTTTTCCTGTTCCGTTAGTTTTGTTTTTCCTAATAAAGAAAAATTTTCTTCACCATTAATAATAAAATTTTTTCGCCAGTTTATAATCGAGTTGCTTGTTATGTTGAATTCTTTTGCGAGGTCTTCTTGTTTTCTTTTTTCAAAACTTAACTTTACGATTTTTAATTTGAAATCATTATTATAACTTTTTTTGCTTTGTTTCATTACTGTAAACGTATTTTTTTTAAATCAGATTTCTTGATTGAATTCTTCAATGGTTTTATAATTAAGTGAAGAATGTCTTCTTTTCTTGTTGTACCAGTTTTCGATATAATCAAATATTTCTGCTCTCATTTCTTTCGGAGATAATAATCTTGTCTGCTTTTTTATTAATTCTCTTTTTAAAGAATTAAAAAAGCTTTCGGCAACTGCATTATCCACACTATTACCTTTTCGACTCATGCTTTGAATACAGTTGTTCTCTTTTAAAATAGAGGAGAAAATTTTATTCGCGTATTGTGTTCCTCGGTCAGAGTGGAATAATAAGCCTTCTTTTATTTGGCGGTTATTTCCTGCCATTTTCCATGCAGGTAAAATAGTTGTATTAGTTGAAAGTCCAGAACTAATATTCCAGCCAACTATTTTACGATCATAAAGGTCTATAATTACAGTTAGATACAAAAAGCGTTTATCAATCTGCAAATAAGTGATGTCTGAAACCCAAACTTGTGAAGGTTTAACTGCGGTAAAATTTCTGTTAAGTATATTTGGCGGAATGTATAGATTATGTTTAGAATCTGTAGTTACTTTGTATTTCCTTTTGACTTTGCGTTTAAGCCCCAGTTGGTTCATGAAAAATGTAACTTGATCTTCGGAGATTTGCAATCCTCTTTTATTTAGCTCTCTTGCAATTAATACACAACCTTTATATTGCTTAAATTCATAGAAGATAGAAGTAATTGCCTCTTTGAATTGGTTTAATTGGATTTCTCTTTTTGATAATGGATGTTGGATTCTTAAATTGTACATTGAAGTGGAAACTCCTAAAACATTACACATTATGGTAATCGGATATTTCTTTTTATTCTGATTGATAAAATTGTAAATTGCCTTTTTGCCTTCATGTTTAAATTTTATTCCTTCCTTAATTATGTTTAATCTCAATTTTGATTCTACAAGTTTTTTTTCTAGCTCAAAAATCTTTAAATCATCATAGTAAACTCTTTTTTTACCTTTTCCTGGAAAACTTCCTTCTTTATATTGTTGGTAGGTTACTCTCCATTTTGATAGTAATTTTGGTGTGATGTCAAGTTCTTTAGCAGCTTCATTAACACTTTTTTTTCCATAACTGAGAAGAACTGCATTCTTTTTAAAGTCAGATGTGTATTTTTTTTGTATTGATCCCATCATTTATTACTATTATGTATTACTGATTTACATTTGAATATAATCAAAATAAAAAAGAGACTTTAAAGTCTCTTTCCAAAATCAATATATCTTTATAAATAACTATTTCCCAATCAATTTCTCCAACCTCACCATCATTTCCTCTTTTTCCTTCAACATCCTTTCATACAAAGCAATTTTTTCATCATATAGTTGAACAATTTTGTCAACAGGATTGAAAGATGGTTGGTAGCTAAATCCAGAAGCAACGGCATTATCTTTAAAATCTTCGAATGAATAAGTATTAGAAATAATATTTATAGCTTGTTCCTCATCAAAATTCTGAAAAGCTTCAACAGGAATTTTCAATACAGCTGAAATTTGTTTTAGCAAACTGTCTTCAATTACATCTTTCTGCTCCAGCATAGAAATTTTCTTTTGGTTCCAGTCTTCTCCCAGATCATAAGCTAAAGCTTCCTGCTTTATGTTAAGCATTTCTCTAAAACGTTTTACGTTTCTTCCCTGATGTATTTTCTGTTCCATAATGAATATTGGTTTTCTAAAAGATCAAAGATAAAGCCATTTGGCTAAAAATCATGAGTTTCAAAGATAAAAAAATATCGCAAAAAAGAGTCTTTTTTGTCAGAATAATATATCTAGTTTTTGAATAGTTTATTCTTTTGAAATAGAAGAATTTCGCTACATAAATTAAATCTATTGACTATGAAAAAGAATAAAATGTATTTCGAAACCAGCTTTTGGGCAGGAAATATAGAAGGAAATCCATTTAAGGTAATTAATGCCTTTTTTGCCTATGCACATCTCGATTATTATAAACAAATTTTAAGCGAAGCGGTAATTTACTGCTATAAAACAAAAGTCTACAAACAGGAGAATCCTTCAGATGTTTTTATTTTGTATTCGGTTCTCAAATCATTCCTCAGAGTTTGTTGCTGTTTAAAAGAGAAAAGTAAAAAATGGAACGTAAAAGAATCTTTGCCACAAGAAAAGGCTTTTCAGCTTTCTTCTCTAACTAAGGAAGAATACGATAATCCTTTTATAGTATTTCAAAACGCATTTAATGAAAAAACGCTCCAAGAATTTGAATTATTTCTATATCAAGTTCTAGAGTTTTCATTGTCGCCTCATGCCGCAGATCCAGATCCTGATTTGATGACGCCTTATATTCATTTAACCAAAATGCTCGATGCAGTAGAATTAATAAAAGAAAGGGGAGTGGAGAAAATCAAGAAAAAGATTCTGGTTGATTCTGTAACGGAATAAAGATTACAAATGGGTGCGATTGGGAGGAAAATAACCATGAAATCAGGTATTGTTTTCTGTATTTGGCGTCAGTAAATTTGTGGCTAATCAAATAAATCCCAATGAAAGTTAACAGTTTAGATCGTTTTTTATTAATGAAATTAACATTTTTAAAAAATATAAAAGCAATTTTGGTAAAACAGCTTTTGTACGTAATAATGCTGCTTCCATTTTTTGCATTCAGCCAAAAAGAAATTATACCGGGCAGTAAGGATATCAATACCAAGTATATCAAACCCGGAAAATCACTCTATACCGTTTATTATGTAAAAGGTACAGAATGGAAAAATATGGGAGCATTGACCTACGATATTGTTTTGGCTAACAATCAATTGACTTTAGACAATACTTTTACTCCAAAAGACAATGGAAAACCAACCACACGTATTAGTACAGCAGATGCGCTAACATTGAAAGCAATAAGTTATTCTGATGAAACCAAAAATGCAAAACTGAACCTTAACTTTGGCGAAACGATTACAGGTAATTTTTATTCGAAGAAAACCAAAAAAGATAAAAAACTGAAACTAAAACCTACTCAAGAATTTTTTGACTTCAACTGGACTGATCATTTAATTGGGACATTGCCATTGGATGTAGGATATAAAGGCCGTTTTCCACAATTTTATTATAATGATGAGTCAAATGTGCTTGTTGAATATTATACCATAAAAGAGGTTAAAAGTTTCGTTTACAATTCTCCAAGAACTGGCAAGCATGAAACATGGATTGTATCGGTTCTGGAAGAAAGCACCAATGCTTTTTACAATTATATTATAGACAAAAAAGATCACCGTTTATGGCAGCGAGAAATGTCTATGGCCAATGGAATGTGGGAGATAACGGTCAACGAAGAGTTGGATTATCAGCCTATTAAAAACAAATTTAATAAAGAGGAAGTTGCTCGACAGATTTCGAGCGGAAATGGTGTTATAATTGGCACAGCATACGCGCGATCTGATTCTGGTAAAAGATTGGGAGGTTTGGTTAATACCGCTAAGAAACAATATGCGCCAAGAGGTACCGAAATTACAATATTTCCAAGTTCAGCTTATTATGAAGAATGGTTAGAAGTGAACAAGAAAATTCGCAAACAGAAAAAGATGCCAGAAGTTCCTTTGGATAGCGATTTTGGTTATTCGGTTAAAAAAGCTAAAGTTTATGATGATCAAGGACATTTTGAGTTCGCAGATCTAATGCCAGGAACTTACATTGTTATGGTAAGTTTTGATTTTACAAACTCTTATAATTATTCATACGTGTCTGGATATACAAATTATTATAATTATTTCGGTTATCAAGGCTCTACAACAAATTATGGTACAGCAAAACAATCTTATACGGATAAAGCCAATATAGAGAAGCGTGTAACCCTTGACAAGGATGGAGAGAAAAAAGAAATCAACTTAAAAGAAATGTAACAAAAATAAAGCCGTATCGAACTCTGTACGGCTTTATTTTTTTAAATGACTTTATTACTTATTCGACGATGTAGAAATCTATCACAGAATGAGTTATTTTATTTAAAATAAATATATACTTTTATTAGCTGATTATAATTGACTAACTAGACCAAAAAACATGAATTCTCAAAACCAAAAAAACGAAATAAACCGACGCAAGTTTTTGCAAAGCAGCGTAAAACTAGCAGCTGCTGGAATTTACCTAGGCATGTTTGGCATGCCTGATCTATTTGGAAATGTCTTGACGGATAAAGTTGCTAAAGGCATTCCAGATGTTAAGCTAAATAACGGTTTAAAAATGCCCATACTCGGCTTTGGAACTTACGCACTAAGCGGTGATGTATGCCAGAAATCTGTAGTTGAGGCAATCGCGGCAGGTTATCGCCTTATTGACACCGCTAAAGTATATGGAAATGAAGTAGAAGTAGGGAAGGCAATAAAACAAAGCGGAATTGATAGAAAGCAGCTTTTTGTTACTTCAAAACTTTGGGTTGATGATGCTGGTTATGAAAACGCTAAAAAAGGATTTGAAGAAACGATTAGAAAACTAGGGCTTGAATATCTTGATCTGTACCTAATTCATCGTCCAAGAGGAGATGTAAAAGGATCGTGGAAGGCAATGGAAGAGCTTTACAAAGCTGGAAAAATCAGAGCTATAGGAATAAGTAACTTTAGCCCAGAGCAACTGAAAGATCTTTTATCTTATGCTGAGGTAAAACCTGCAGTGAATCAGATTGAAACTCATGCTTATTTTCAGCAGTCCAATGATTATAACGTGTTAAAACAACATAATATCCAAATGGAGGCTTGGGCGCCTTTTGCGGAAGGCCGAAATGGTCTTTTTACAAATGAAGTATTAACTCAGATTGCCAGGAAATATGGAAAGACTACGGCACAGGTAAGTTTGAGATGGCATTACCAGCGCGGTATTGTTAGTATTCCGAGATCTTCGCAAAAAGCACATATTCTAGAAAACCTTAATATATTTGATTTCAAGCTTGACGATGCTGACATGAAAGCGATTGAAAAATTGGATTTAAACAAAACCCAGTTTCCTGAATGGAGCTAAAATAAAAATGGTTTGATAGCCGAAAAAAGTACATGAAAAACTCTAAATCATTGATTTGGAGTTTTTTTTTGTCTCTTATAATACGAAATCAAAATCATTTTATACAAATTGGCTTATTTTCAAGTGAATGTATAAGAGATTTTAAAGCAGTCTTTTTGTGTCGTATAGGTATGTATAATGCATTTTAATGTTGCAAGTTATAATATGCAACCACTTTTTTTGAGTTTGTAAAACATGCTGTTGTAAATTTATTCTTTCAGGCAAATCTAAAATTGGATAGACCGTTTCAATAGAAAAAAAAATGTACTTAACCTTTGGCTTTGCCAGATGTTGAGGCTTCATAACATGTTAAAAATCAAATTTAAAAATAGGAACATTAAGTACATAATGACAATTAATCCAATCATAATATGAAAAAGAAATCATTACAAATTGCCGTTTTATTTTTGGTTGCACTTGGAATAGCATCTTCATGCAAAAAGAAAGCCGAGGAAGAAACTGTTAAAACAGAAGCAGCAGCACCCGTTGCAGCCACTTTAGAAATAAAAAATACAGAATCAGGCAGCGACTTTTCGCTCGTGCTTCCAAAAAGAGAGAAAATGAGTCCTGAATATGCACAGAAACTTGGGGAGTTTGCATACGTTTGGGCATGGCCAATGATAAATATGCTAAATCGACGTACAGCAATAACACAAGCGCCTCAGCCAGCATATTTAAACGGCGTTTTGCCAGTCGCTCCTCAAGGTCGATTAGCGATGCTTAACGATTATATTACGCCAGATGAAACGTTTGTTACCTGTCCCAATCAGGATGTGGTTTACGGTCTCGGATTTTTCGATTTAGATTCACAGCCCGTAGTGGTTCAGGTTCCAGATTTTGGAGATCGTTTTTGGGTATACGCCATGTACGATCATAGAACAAATCAATTTGGAGAGTTGGGTAAACCTTATGGCACTAAACCTGGATTTTATCTGTTAACTGGTCCTAATTGGAAAGGTGAAGCACCAAAAGGAATAACTGATATTGTAAAATGCCCAACGACACTGGCCAATATTATCCCAAGAGTATTTCAAAATGATAACAAAGAAGACAAACAAGCCATTCAGTCTGCTATAAATCAGATTGTAGCTTATCCTGTTGCTGAGTTTGATGGTAAAATAAAAACCGTAGTGTATAAGAATCTGCCATCTATAAAAGGTCCTGCTTCTGATGGTAAAGAAACAAAATGGGTTGTTCCTGAAAAGTTTTTTGATGAGAATGAATTGGGAAAAGTATTGGAAATTTTACCACCGCTTAAAGGTGAGGAGGAATTATATGAACAATTGAAAGAATTAATCGCAGCCACTAAATCTGATCCGGCAATAAAAGAAGCATTGATCAAAACAGCACAAAAAACAGAAGAAACTATTATACATAGTTTCTTCCTTTGGAAAAATAACGGAGTGGCCGCAGGAAATGGCTGGAATCGTTCCTTTTACAGTGCAGACTGGACAGGTTCAGGAAGCTATGATTATTACAACAGAGCTGCAACTGCAAAATCAAACATGTTTGATAACAGACCAAATGAAACACAATATTACTACACAGATAATGCTTCGGATAAATCACAGTTAGATGGCAAAAATAATTATACCGTAACTTTTGCAAAGGGAGAAGAACCTCCTGTACAAGGATTTTGGTCGCTGACTTTATATAATGAACATCATTTATTTTCTAAAAATAAAATAAACCGCTATTCATTGGGTACAAAAAACAAAGGCCTTAAAAAGAATGCAGATGGATCTCTGACGATTTACGTAAGTTCAACATCTCCTGGAGCTGATAAGGAAAGTAATTGGCTTCCATCGCCGCAGGGAACATTTTCTTTATACATCCGTGCGTATTGGGGTAAAGAAGGAGTTACTAAAGGTACATGGACACCGCCGGTTATTACTAAGATTTAAATTCTTTGGTTTTCTGAATATTATAAGTTTTTTATTATTAGTTGTTTAATGAAAAAAAGAGGCAAAAGTAAAAAAGTACATTATGAAAAATAAAATTATAATAGCAGTACTATCGATAGTACTATTTGTAGCCTGCAAGCAAAATAAAACGACAGAAACGCAAACAGTTTCATCAGATGGAAATTCAAAATTTGATGATTTGGCCAATATGTCTTTTGAAGAAAATCGACCAACAGACGAACAAGCCAAAACATTGGCAGATGAATTATTGTTTCAGCGAGCTTGCCAAACTTATCTTTGGGCTTTGCCTTTAATAAATACACTTAGTATGAAAGAAGGTTCAGAAAAAACCTTTGGTGCAGGCTATAATGTTTTGCCAATCTGGAAAAAAAGATTGGATGCTAATACATTAGTAACAACTCCAAACTCCGATGTGATTTATGCGATGAGTTATGTTGATTTGGGTAAAGATGGACCAATAGTTTTTGAAGCGCCGCCCATGCTACAAGGAATTTTATTAGATTTCTGGCAACGTCCAATTCCTGTCGATGGAGGTAAATATTTTGGAGATCTCGGTTTTTTTGGTCCTGATGCCGGTAAAGGAGGTAAATTTTTGATATTACCGCCAAATTATAAAGGGACAATACCTTCAGGTTATTTTGTGTATCGTTCACAAACCAATAATCTATTTATTTTCCTTCGTTCTTTTTATGAACTGCCTACTGATTTGACACCTGCAGTTTCTTTGGTAGAAAAATCTAAAATTTATCCCTTAGGAAAAGAAAGCAGTGCAGTGCCAATGAAATTTCCTGATGCTTCTGGTGTTAAGGCCAATATGCTTCCTGCTCGTGATTTTTCGGCATTTGAACAATTAAAACACCTTGTAGATAGTGAAGATCCTGCAAACATTGGTTCGCCTGATTGGCTGGGAATGTTGGCTTCACTTGGCATAATAAAAGGACAGCCCTTTAGTCCTGATGCGCATACTAAAGATATTCTTGATAAAGCAGCCAAAGCGGCTTATAAAATGAGTCGTGTAATAGGGATGAGCAGCAAAGTCAGTGGACGTTCCTTTCATATGTATCCTGACCGTCAATGGGTAAATCCAATGACTGGAGCTACTCGTGATAATATTTCAGGACCTTTTACGAAAGAGCTAGACTGGAAACGTAAAGAAGGAGGTTTTATGGATCTTGATACTCGTATATGGTTCTTTACCGATTATTATTCTTGGAGTCCTGGAATGGCATCGCAAACACCTGGTAAAGGAGCTAAATATGTGGTAGGTTTTCGTGATAAAGATGGTAATTATCTTAATCCTGCTACAACCTATAAAGTAACACTTCCTGCAAATGTTCCAGCTGCGAATTTTTGGTCACTTACTTTATATGAAGCAGAAAATGCTTCAGGTTATGCTAACGGACAGCCTTTCCCATCATTGGGCTCAAAAGATAAACCTATTCAAAATGCAGACGGTTCTACTGATTTGTATGTAGGTCCTAAAGCTCCAGACGGAAAAACGAAAAATTGGTTAAAAACAATTCCGGGCAAAGGCTATTTCGCCATACTTCGTCTTTACGGGCCTACCGAAAAAGCTCTTGATAATTCATGGGTGCCAGGCGATTTTGAGAAGATAAATTAATTTTTTTTGCTCTTTTAGCAATAAAACATAAATTTTTAAATAGAGACTATGAACATAAAATATAATGCTTTAGCCTTTTTATTTTGTTGTATTTCGCTTTCTGCTTTTAGTCAATCTAATGAATCAGAGAAAACTTCTATAGAAGAAATGAGCAAAAAAAGACAAGATCCTGTAAGCGGTTTGCGAAGCGTTTTTCTGCAGGAAGTTTTATTGCCCGTTGCAGATGGAACAGCAAGTTCATTCTCTATACAGCCTGTTTATCCTTTTAAACTCGGAAGCAATTTAAAACTGATAACCTATACTATTATTCCTTTTCAGACTGTACCGCCACTTACTCCTGGCGGTACACACGAAGGAGGAATGGGAAATATATTGTTCAACGGTTATTTTTCAAGTATTCAAAAAAAAGGTAAGTTCAGTTGGGGTGTTGGACCCGCAATGCAAATTCCGACACGAACAAATCCTGCTTTAGGAAGCAATCAATTAAGTATTGGACCAACTGCTTTATTATATCTGGCGGGAGATAAATTTTCAGGCGGAATTGTGGCTCAAAATTATTGGTCGCTCGGAGGAGATGAAAACAATAAAGTAAATTCTGGAAGCATTCAATACATAGCTTATTATAATTTTTCTAAGGGATGGTTTATTGAAAGTAATGCCACGGTAGAAGTTAATTGGTTGGCATCAAGTGATAATCAATGGCTCGTTCCCATTGGCGGAGGCCCAGGCAAAACATTTCAAATAGGCACAAAAAGCAAACTTTTTTATTCTGCAGGCGCTCAAGCTTTTTATAATGTAGTGAGACCTGATTTAATTGGAAATTGGCAGGCGATCTTTCAGTTTCAGGTAATTTTTTAATCATATATGGAACCCATAAGATAGGGCAGAAGAGGCGAATTATTATATACGTTCCACACTCAACGGTTTACAATTAATCTTTATATTTGATAATTAAATTATTAAAATGAGCGAAAAAACTAAACCGTATGCCTTAATAACTGGCGCCAGCAAAGGAATTGGAAAATCTATTGCTTATGAATTAGCTAAACAAGGATATCCGCTATTGCTTGTTGCAAGAAGTGATGAGGAATTAAAAGCACTATCTGATGATCTTCAAGTTAAATACGGCATCAATGCTTTTATTTTATCGATTGATCTTTCTACAAATGGTGCATCACAAAAAGTAACCGATTGGGTAAAAATCAATAATTATCCAGTTGGTATTCTGGTTAACAATGCAGGTTATGGTGTTTGGGGCGATTTTAGCAAGTCTTCTTTAACCGATCAGCTTGGCATGATGCAGCTTAACATGAATGTCGTAGTAGAACTTTCACATTTATTAGCACCTATACTTTCACAAGAAAAACAAGCCTACATTTTAAATATATCGAGTACTGCTGCATATCAGGCTGTACCTACATTGGCGGTTTATTCAGCAACAAAAGCTTTTGTTTTATCATTTACGCGTGCTTTGCGTTTCGAACTTGGCCAAACTTCAATTTCAGTAACCTGTTTTAGTCCAGGGCCGGTTAATACTGGTTTTGCTGCAAGAGCTGGTTTAAGCGCTTTAAACAAAATGGCGGAAAAGTTTAATATGCAGCCAGATGAAGTGGCAAAAATGGCTGTAAAAGCCATGTTCAATAAAAAATCTGAAGTTATTCCGGGTTTTACAAATATCATTTCGGTGTATGCTAATCGTATACTGCCAAAGGCTTTTATCGAAAAAACGGCAGCTGGGATTTATAAAATTTAAATTTTTTCGAAAAAAAATATAAAAATATTCTTTGCAAAAGAGAAAATATATATTATGTTTGTATTAAATTCTACTAATTCTATAGAGTATGTCAGATAAAAGAAAAAATATGTTTAATTTCCCTAAAGGTCGAATGCACAAAAACATGCTAATGTATTGTTGTTGCTGTTGTTGCAATCTTTTAGATAAAATTATAAACACTATTATTTCATTTATTAAATCTATATTATCATGGTATCTTCTTATAAAACCTTTACCCTTACTGAGCAATTAACTAATGAGCAAATAAACTTTTTTAACAAACATGGTTTTATCCATTTCAAAAAATTTATAAATCCGGAAACTGTTTCATCCATCATTGATGCTTCCAAAGAGGTGGAGCAAAATTGGATCGAAAATGATCTTCAAAAAGTAAACGGTGTTCCAATTAAATACGGAAAAGATTTAGATGGTTCCGCTATTGTACAACGTTTTGCTTTTATCAATCAACATCATCAAGCCTTAAGTGGTCTTTTGCTTGATCCAAGATTTAATGGTTTATTGCCATTGGCAGGAGAGGGTGCAAGATTAGGAACTGAAGAAAAAGACGGAATGGTTTTCAATCATTATATCAATGGGCCAGAAAGTAAGTTTACCAAAATGGGCTGGCATACAGACGGTTTAAGAGATATTTTTTATGGTGGAAAATTAAACCCGATGTTAAATGTCGGTATTCATTTAAGCACTTTAAAACCTGAAAATGGCGGTCTAAAAATCATTCCTGGAACTCATAAGCAAAGTATTTATCAAATGCTTTTCCGTAAAAAATACTTTTTAGATCATCAAGCTGATCCAGAGGAAGTTTCTATCATTCCTGAAGCTGGAGATTTAACCATTCACGATGGACGTTTGTGGCACAGAGTTGCACAATCATCTGTTCGTGGCGAAGAAAGCAGAAGAAGAGTTATTTATATTCCAATCATAGCAGGAAAATATGCTCCTAAAAATGAAAACAGTCCAACGGTTTTCTATCAACGTTTTGCGGGTATTGTTAAATAATTATGCTGTTTGTTATCGCATTTAGTTATCTGGTTAGATCAGGTAAACTAAAAAGTACCACAGATTTTTTTAAAAGCAAGCAAAGAAAAATCAAATTAAAAATTGCAAAACTAGAATTAGCTATACTATCAGGCTTGCAAATATTAGACTAATGGGAAAAGAAATACATGCTGAAGATTATAATGAAATTGAACAAAGGACATTTTCAGACCGTAAGCGAACTAATATTTTAAAAAGAGCAGAACAGTCAACGATTGTATTTCTGCTTCCAAAAGTCCCTAAATTTATTTCGCCAAATTTGCTAACTTTAATAGGTACGCTTGGTTCAGGATTAGTTTTTCTGGCTTTTGTTTTGGGAACTTATTTGGCAAATTGGTATTTGCTTTTTGGTATTATCGGCTTAGGTATAAATTGGTTAGGTGATTCTTTAGACGGAAGATTGGCCTATTATAGAAATATTCCGCGCCGCTGGTATGGTTTTGCACTCGATATTATTGCCGATTGGATCGGTATTGTACTTATAGGCTTTGGCTACTACATTTATGCTAAAAATGGCACACAAATAGTAGCCTTTGCTTTTGTCGCATTGTATGGCTGGTCTATCATTATCAGTCAGTTGCGCTACAAAATTACAAATGAGTACAGCATAGATTCTGGCTTTGTTGGTCCAACAGAACTTAGATTTATTATTGCTTTAATTTTAATTCTTGAAGTTTTATTTCACGGATCAATTGCCTATTTGGCTGGCTCAATCACTATTGTGCTATTTATAATTAATACCATAGACAGCTTGAAACTTTTAAAGCTGGGCGATTTAAAAGATAAATACCAAGGCTGAAATGTTCAAGAAAAAAGCTATTTTTACTTTTTTACAAGCACAAGTTGCGGCGTTTTTAGGTGGCTTAACCGATTATGGCTTAATGGTTCTATTGACAGAAGTATTTAAACTGCATTTTAGCTTTTCTATTCTAATCTCTGGAACCGTTGGCGCAATTATCAATTTTAGCATCAATAGATTTTGGGTATTTAAAAACCAATCTGGTTATAGCAGCCGCATCAATAGTCAGCTTTTTAAATTTGCGTTGGTTGTTTTGGGAAGCATTTCCTTAAAATCATTTGGTACACTTATTTTGCAAAAAGCATTTCAAATCGATTACAGAATAGGAAGATTAATCACCGATAGTTTTGTTTCTTATGGATTTAATTACCCACTGATTAAATATTGGGTTTTTAAAATAAAGAAAGAACAGAACATAATCGAATCAAATTAATCCGTTGCGTGCCATTTATTTAACACATAGAAACATAGTTGCTGGATGCGAAAAAAGAATATAAAAAGAAACTAGTTTCTAACACTTAGCTAGCTATGTTTATTTTAAACAAGTGAAACGCCTTTTTTAAGCGTCCTAAATCTATGTTTTTATGTGTTAAATAATTACGCAACGGGTTTTAGTATATATACATCTTGTTATGAATAAAACATCATTTAAATATTTTACAAAATCACTAATCGTTATCACGATCTTAGTCAATATAATTTCTGAAAATCTATCGGCACAATCAAAAAATCCATCGCCATTAAATTTTCCAACGCCTAAAAACATAGATAATATGCTGTTTTACATTCAGCGAGACCCAAATATAAACACGGCTATTTATGCTATAAACTATCAGGAAAATGGAAAAATAGACAAAAGCGATCCTGTAAAAGGATATTGGATTCGATATGCTGAGAAAGGAGAGAAGAAAGATTTTAATTACATACAGCGCAAATTTGCATATGGAATAGAAAGTAAAACCCTGAATAATGAGGAGTTTGAACTTCAATTTGTATCGTATAAAAAACTGCCTTTAATCTTGAAAAAGATAGATTCGGATCAAAAATATCATGTTTTTGTAAATGTGAATCAGAAAAAAATACAAGTAGAGAAAATATTTGTGCGCATTGAAGGAGGCTCTTTTTGGCTGCCAAATGTAAAGTATGCCGAAGTTACCGGAATTGACGCTTCTTCAAATAAAACAATTACTGAAAGAATAGTATTGAAATAAAATATTGGATGAATTAATTTTTTCTCACAATAAATCATAAAAAAAAGCCCATTTCTTGTGAAAATTTTCGATTAATTTAGTTTCAAAGCTTTTCAGCATCATTTTCTATATTTTCATTGGAAATAGATTCACTCTTCTCAGGTTTTTCATCCCAATTGCCCCAATCTCCTTGATAAACTTTAACACAGATTAATTCATCATTATCTCCATAATATATCTTTGTATTAGAAATGCTGCATTCACTTTTTTCGATATTTATTTTTGAACTTTCCATGGCTTGAATTTTTTAATTAATAAATTTATTCGATTTGAGAATTTTTAAGCTTCTGTTTATCTAAAGAAGCTTCTTTTTTGACTTCTTATAAAATGATAGCAGAACTGTTTTTGTTCATTTTCTTTTAATGAAATAATTGGATTACAAAGATAAACTGAACCAATTGGCTCAATTACACGATTATATCTCAAGTTTATATAATTCCCATAGGTAAAAGTTTGTTTTGGTGTTCTAATTATATAGTTATCATCTCTTTTTAAGTAAAAAAAAACATCAAACATGGGAATAATATAACATTAATGTGATAATTGTATAAATTGACGATTATATTCTGATGATCTTTGTTAGATTCTCTACGTATAATCTCCAAAAAAACACGATTATGGATAAGAACGGACCAATTATTATAATAGAAGAAAGTATAGAAGATTTCAATTTGTTTGAACAAATTTTTCAAGAAACTGATTTTAAAAATAACCTGCTATACTTTAGTACATTTACTGAGGCAAAAGAGCACCTTATTTCGCTGCACTTAAAACCTTTCTTATTTTTTTCAAACATTCTAAAGTTTAATGGAAATTGTAAACAAGATGATATTGATTATAAGGATATTTACAAACAATTTAATTCTCCGTGTCTTTTTTATTCTATTTTCTTTTCCAATTGTTTTGTGATTGATGCTTATTCCACTCCAACAAAAAGCTATTTTGTTAAACCTTACAGAGAAGAAAAATTTAAAGAGGTCTTAACCACAATCGTACAATACTGGAAGGCAGAAAAAAGGCCTAAACTTTTAACTAAAGAAAAAAAAGAAAAGCAAAATTTTTAATAAACTAAAGCCGTCTACGATACGGCTTTAATGTTTTTAAAGATTTCGATCTGGATTTGTTCCTTCTTCGTCATCTAGATTTCCTAGATCTTCGTTATCCAATTCGTCATTGTCAATTTCATCGTCATCAAAGTCGTCTTCCAGTTCATCGTAGTCCAGTTCATCTGTAGCAAATTCATCAATATCTGATCTTTCATTGCCTAGATTTTCATTATCAAATTCAGAAGTGCCAAATTCCTGGCTTTCTAAATCATTTCCATAATCAGGTTCAGCATTGTCGGATATGGAATGATCTGCTGGTGGCGCATCAATATCTGGATCTTCGTATCGTTCTGTATTTTGAAAATCCTGATCTTCCAGATCGTAATTTTCTCTTTCTTCTATATCCATAATACAATTTTTAAGTGTTACTTTTTAGTTGAACCTGTTTCTTTTTTTGAATCCGAAGCAGATTTAGAACCGCCTTTTGAAGCTGTTTCTTTTTTATCAGTTTTTTTATCTGATGCCTTAGCACTCTCAGTGCTTTTTTTAGTGTTTGAAGTTGCCATAATATATTTTTTTAATTTGTTAATAAGCCAAATGTACACGGACTAAAAATCATTATTTTATATATAATGGCATTTCTAATTGTATAATTAACAGATGGTTAATTTTGAAATAAAAAAAACACCTGTTTAAATACAGGTGCTTTTCAAATAAAAAAGTAAGAATGAATTTGTTTTCTTATTCTGCTGCAACAATGTTTACCAAATTCAGTGCTACATCGTTTAATATGCAATCTGCTTCTTTTTCTTCTGCCAGCGTTTGGGTTAATAATTTTGCAGCATCATTTTCGCCAATTGCTTTTGCAAAAGCCACTAAGGTTCCATAAGTAGCAATTTCATAATGTTCGATTTTTTGCGAAGCGGCGATTATGCCAGCGTCTCTGACCGCGCCCGGAGCGGTCTCTAAAAGAATGCTGTCTCCTTCTTTTAATAAACCTGCCATCGCTTCGCATTTTTTTCCTTCGGCTTTTTCTCCTAATAAATTAAAGACCTGTTCCAATCTGGAAACTTGATTTTGTGTTATCGAAAGATGCTCTAAAATAGCTCCTGAAAGTCCCGCTGATGAAGCATTCCCCGCCATTTTTGGTAACGCGCCAACCAACGCATTTTCTGCCCAGTAAATATCTTTTAAACTGTCAATAAATAGATCTTTTAATTCTGTAGCAGCATCTGGCGCAGGTTCTACAAAATTTATTTTAGCATCGTTTTTTATATCTTTTGTCTGACTTGCTTTTGGTTTTGCAGCATTCGTCTGACCTTGTTTTTCTGAATTTTTCATTTTTATATTTTTTTGATTAACTGTATAAGTTTGGTTCACGCTGCCAAAAACGGTGTTTGGTCATAGCGTTTATAAATTCCTGAGCAAATGCTTCGCTGGCAATTTCGCTGGTTACAATAACGCCTTCATCGTCATTTGTAATTTTTGAAGCAAATGGCGCTGCATTAATTATTTCTGAAGCTTCACCATCGGCACCAATTACTTTGCAGTGTTTGTATGCATCGTTTAAGTATTCAAGAGCATCGTCATTTTCTGCCAAAGCATTTAATCCTAGTCCGTGTGGCACATAAACAGCATCAAATAAAACCGATGAAGCGGTGAAGAAACTGAATTCTGCCGCAATCGCTCTATCGGTATCTGTTGTAACAGAGCCTAAATGCGGCGCAATAACACAGCCTTTGGCACCAGCTTTTTTTAGTGCATCTTTCATGTTCATTACAGCAGCTTCAGAAACGCCGTCAGTTACTAGAATCGCTACTTTTCTGGATTCGATTGTTGGCGAATTGGTTGGATTATTAACCATACTCAAAGCTTGAGAGGATTCAACTGAAGATTGAACAGTTTTTGGTTCCTGAGTTCCTGCTTCTTCTGTTTCTGGTGATACGCCTTTATTGATCGGAGTTTCTAAAGTTGAAGGAACGGTTGCTCCAAGTCCCTGCGCAACTTTTTCGGCAAGTTCTGTATCAACCTGAGATAATAATCCCAGCATTCTAACTCTGATCGCTGTCGTTTCTACTTTTCCAAGTTCAAAACGCAATGCTTTTACGATATGGCTTTTTTCTTCAGGTGTTTGGCTGTTAAAAAACAATTTGGCCTGACCGAAGTGATCGTTGAAACTTTCGCTTCTAGCTCTTACTTTATGAGAGTCAACACGTTCGTTGAAACTTGAGAATCCGCCTTCGGCAATTTTTGCCTGATACGGGCATCCGCCTCCAAGAGAATTGGGAGAATAACTGACACGCCCTTTATTAATTTCCTGACGCATATGTCCGTCACGCTGATTGTTGTGAACGGGAGAAATACTTCTGTTGATAGGTATTTCATGAAAATTCGAACTTCCTAATCTCGATAATTGTGTATCAGTGTAAGAAAACAATCTTCCCTGCAAAAGCGGATCATTAGAAAAATCAATTCCTGGAACAACATGACCGGGATGGAAAGCAATCTGTTCGGTTTCGGCAAAGAAATTTTCTGGGTTTTTATTCAAAACCATTCTTCCGACAATGGTTACGGGAACTAATTCTTCGGGAACAATTTTTGTTGGATCTAAAAGGTCAAATTTATATTTATGCTCGTCTTCGGCCGGAATAACCTGAACGCCCAATTCCCATTCAGGGAAATTTCCCATTTCAATGGCTTCCCATAAATCCTGTCTGTGGAAATCAGGATTTTTTCCTGAAATCTTCTGCGCTTCATCCCAAGCAACAGCGTGTGTTCCCAATTTAGGTTTAAAATGAAATTTCACAAAAACAGATTCTTCCTGAGCATTTACTAATCTAAAGGTATGAACGCCAAAACCTTCCATCATTCTGTAGCTTCTCGGAATAGCACGATCAGACATTACCCACATAATCATGTGCATAGATTCTGGCATTAGCGAAATAAAATCCCAAAAAGTATCGTGCGCCGATGCCGCCTGAGGAATTTCGTTGTGCGGTTCTGGCTTTACAGCATGAACCAAATCAGGAAATTTAGAGGCATCCTGAATAAAAAATACAGGAATATTATTGGCTACTAAATCATAAATCCCTTCCTGCGTATAAAATTTTACGGCAAATCCTCTCGCATCTCTGGCAAGATCGGTAGAACCTCTTGATCCTGCTACGGTAGAAAATCGAGCGAAAACAGGCGTTATTTGTCCTTTTTCTTGAAGAAATCCTGCTTTTGTCAATTCTGGAATTGGATTAGTCACTTCAAAAAAACCGTGCGCGCCAGATCCGCGTGCATGAACAATTCGTTCTGGAATTCGCTCGTGGTCAAAATGCGTAATTTTTTCTCTTAAAATGAAATCTTCTAATAATGATGGTCCGCGATCACCGGCTTTAAGCGAATTATTATCATCATTAATTTTAACGCCCTGATCTGTAGTTAAAAATTTGTTTGTTCCATCGGAGGTATTGATGGATAAATCTCTTTGTTTTTCGTCTTGAAAATTTTTCATGGTGTTTTTCTTATTAGTTTAAAACTTTAAAATAATTACAGTTTTATCTTTCAGATTTATAGGTAGTTGCTAACCGTAATTTATCAAGTGTTTCAAATTTAATTTTTACGGAAATGTGTTTTTTATACAATTGCAAATGATAATTCTAGAATTGCCACAAAATGTTTGTAAAACAAAAAAATCTCCATTTCTGGAGATTCTTCTATGTAGATTTGATTTTAAACAGGGAGATAGATGTAAGCTATTGTTCCTTTGTTGGGTTCACTTGAAAGTTTTATAAATCCTTTGTGATTGTGCACGATTTTTTGAACCAAGGTTAGTCCGAGTCCGCTTCCGTATTGTTCGTCGCTGGTGTTCAATTTATAGAAAGGATTAAAAATAAGCGTTTCAAAATTTTTAGGAAAACCGATTCCGTTATCACTAATACATAGTTTGATGTACTTTGTTTCTGGATTGGCCCCAAAATCTATTAATTCATCAGGAGAAACTTCTTCAACGCCAATTTTTATTTTCGGGCTACTGTCTTGTTTGGCATATTTGATAGCATTAGAAATCAAATGAGTAAAAAGCTGCTGCATTTGCGAAGGAATAATACGAAGCGTTGGGAGCGTATTGAGTTCTATTTCCGCTTTCTGCTTACTTATGCTTGATTTTAAGTCGGATAGTACTTTTTTTAGAACAATATTCAAATCTGTTTTTTTAAAGTCTTTCTGCCCGAAATTTATTTTCGAATAATCAATGAGATCTTCCAAAAGCTGATTCATATTTACAGCCGAACTTAATAAGCGGTTTAAATTATGTTTACCAGATTCTGTAAGCGTTTTTTCGGCATCTAAAACTTTTTTCCCAAACATATAAATTTTCCGAATCGGCTCTAATAAATGATCGCTTGCCGCAATTGTAAACGATTCTAATTGTTTGGTGTAATTATGAAGTTCCAGATTTTTATTTTTTAAAGATTCATGGCTTTCTTCTAAATCTGTAATATCTTCCATTGCTAATAAAATCATTCCGTCTGGAACAGCATTTACAATTGGAGTGGCATTTATTAGCATTATTTTTTTTCCATGAATTTCAAAGTCAAACTGGATTTTAAAATTTTCTACAACCTCATTATAACTTACTTTTTTTAGTACAGATTCTCTAAACGCAGGTATATCCCAATGCGAATTTCCTATCTCAAATATCGAAAGACCTTCTGTCTGTTCTTCAGTGGTTTTAAAATAGTTGTAAAAAGCAGGATTGGCACTTTTAATGATAAAACTTTTATCAATAATAATAAGCGGTTCTTTAATGGTGTTAACAATAGATTCGTAAAAATTACGCATAGAAGCCAGTTCTTCCCTACGATTTTGAAGTTCATCATTTAAACAGGAAAGTTCCTGATTATTAGACTGCAGTTCCTGAGCAGAATTTTCAAGCTGCTGGTTTATCATCAGCATTTCTTCGTTTGAGCTTACCAATTCTTCATTTGTAGTCTGCAATTCTTCGAAATAAATCTGCTGTTCTTCGGTAACTCTTTTAAAATCGCCACGAAGTTGCACTAGTTCTTTCTCCATTTCCAGCGAATGATGACTACTGGTTTCTGCTGACGAAATGATTTTTTTGCAGAATATTATAAGAAGTAAATCAGTGTAGGCAGGAAGATAAATAATTTCAAATGAAGTTAAAAAAGACTGCTTTTTTAAGGAAATAAAATCTCCCGAAAAGTTCTTTTTCTCGTTTCTGGCTTTTAAAATATTATTTCTAAGTTCAAAACCCCATTCTTCACGAACCATATTTAGAATATTGAAACTCGGTTTACCAGGCGCAGGCTGTAAAAACGGACTGGTGTCACCATGGAAATGAACAATTTCGAGATCTTCGTTAATGATTACGGCAGCAGGCGAATAATGTTCGAGCAAAATATCTGAAGCAATTTTTCTGTAGTTTATTTCAGGATCAATACTCTCATTTATTTTTGGGCTGTTATAATCAGTTCGTGCTATTTTTTTTGGCTGGAACTGTTCAATTGTTTTTCGGCTGTAAATTCTATCCAATTTGTCAACCGTTGCAAATAAGTGTGGAACGTGTTGTGTCCATTCTGGTTTTCCTAAAAATAAAAAGCCTTTATCGCGAAGTGCATAATGAAATGAAGTTAATACCTGATTCTGTAAATCGGTATCAAAATAGATTAAAACATTGCGGCACGAAACAAAATCAATTTTGGCAAAAGGTGCATCTTTCGTTAAATCGTGAACGGCAAAAACACACATATCACGAATGACTTTATTGATATGAAAGCTATTGTCTCTTTTGGTAAAGTATTTTTCAAGCCTTTTTTCACTTATATTTTTTATGTCTTGTGCAGTATAAATGCCTAAACGCGCTTTTGAAATACATTTTTCAGACAAATCTGAAGCGATAATCTGCACTTTAATATCGTTTCTATTGATTTCCTCCAGATATTCGTGAATACAAATTGCCAGAGAATAAGCTTCTTCTCCTGTAGAACAGCCAGCCGACCAGAATCTTAAGGTTGAATTCGAAAGACTTTCAATCAAAGAAGGGAAGATGTTTTGGTGCAAATTATCAAAAGCCTCCCGATCACGGAAAAAATAAGTAACTGGAATCAGAATATCATCAAACAATAAATCTTGCTCTTTGGTATTATTTCGCAGTAAAATCAGGTATCGCTCTATGGTTTCTTGTTTGGTTACCACCATTCTTTTTGCAATTCTTCTTCGCAGTGTAGTCTGTTTATAATGCTGAAAATCTGTACTCGTGCGCAGATACAATATTTCTATTATTTGATTCAGCAGTTCTTTTTCATCCGCTGTCGATTCTTTTTCTCCGTAAGAATGCGTGATTAAGTTGCTTTCGTGAATCTGCGTGAGCTTGTCTGCAATTTCATTTGGCGCTATAAAGTAATCGATGTACTCAGAAGTTACCGCATTTTGAATAAAACCTTTTTTTGAAAGAACAGCAATTGTTGATCCGCCTGCTTCTTTCAGTTTTTTAAGACCTGTGGAGCCGTCTAATGGTGACCAGGTTAGTATTAAACCAATAGAATAACTTTTAAAAGTATTTCCGACTGTTTCAAAAAAGATATCGAAACCGTTGTTGGTTTTAGTGCTTCTGTTTGTAGGTTTTAGTTTTAATATTCCGTCTTCGTAAATCAGAAAATTATTCTCAGGAATTACGTAAATATGGTTGGATTCTACATTAATGTGATGAACAATTTCGGTAACTGGTATTTTGGTTTGTGCAGCAAGTTCATTTGCAAGATTAGGAGTTTGGGCAGTCGAAAAATTTTCAAAAATAAGATAGGCTCTTCCTGAATCTAACGGCAGATCTGATATTATTTTTTTTAATACATCAATTTCTGCTGAAGAACTTCCTATTGCTGTTACTTGAAAATTAGAGTTTGTTTGATTGATTAATTCATTTGTTTTCATTTTAATGAGGGTTTATGGAAATCCTATAATTTAAATGTTTTTAGGTGTAAATAACTGATATACAAAACGATAAAATTTGCAATGAAACAAATAGATATTGTTTTGAAAAAAATCAAATTATTAATTAAAAGAAATGAATTATGAGAAATTTAATTGCAAGCTTTTGTATGATCCTGTTTTTTGGGTTTGCATCTGCGCAGGAAACCCCTGTTAAGAAAAAACAGAGTACAGACTATTCACAGTAAAAAAAGCAAACACAAAACTAGTACGCAGCAAAGCACTACTACAAAGAAAGATACAGTCAATAAACAGCGTGAAAAGAAGGGAAAAACCAATAAGTCTAAAGAAAACACGACTCAGAAGGGTAGAGATACCATTAATTGAACTAAACCATAATACCATGAATTTTTTCAATTAGGTAAAGTCTATTTTATTTTTTTAAGTAGACTTTATTCTCTTTTTTTTCACGCTAATAACTTCTATATTAAATTGCTGTTATAGATGCTGTAATTTACTCTCTGGACTAATTTATCAGGCAATTACAGAAATGCTATAATTAAATTGAATGCTCAAATAATTGATTCATCTCTTTAACATAAATATAAACCTACTTTTTTGAAAGTTTTATTACAATTGATTAAAAGACTTTCATAATTCCCATTAAAATTGAGAGGTAATTATTTATTACTAAGGAAGATAAATACTCATAGTTGTGCCAATACCAACTTTACTAGATGCTTTAATGAAGCCATTGTGGTTTGAAACTATTTTTTTTACAAGAGTTAAGCCAAGTCCGCTTCCTGCATATTCGCCTTTACCATGAAGTCTATAGAAAGGTTCGAAGATTCTGCTTTCAAAATCTTTATCAAACCCAATTCCGTTATCTGTCACATTAATTTTAATGTATTCTGTTTCAGTATTTCCGCCCAGATTTATGATTTCTTCTGAAGAAGCTTTCATAGTTTCTATGCTGATCTCTGGCGCGATTTTTTCTTTAGAATATTTAATCGAATTTAAAATCAGGTTGGTAAGCAATTGCTGTATTTGAAAAGCGATTGCATTTATTGAATTAACTGTAATATCAACTGTAACCACGGCTTTTTTTTCCTCAATGGAATCTTTGATATCGTTTAAAGTTTTCTTGACAAGAAGATTAAAATCGGTCTTTTTAAATTTTTTCTCAGTAAAGTTTATTCTCGAATAATTGATAAGATCGGCAATGAGCTGACTCATATTTTTTACGGAATACATAACACGCTGTAAATTGTGTTTCCCATTTTCTGATAAACCATTTTCTTTTTCAAAAATTCGCTGGCAGAGCATGTGAATTTTATTAAGAGGTTCCTGCAGATCATGGCTTGCCGACGAAGTGAAGTTTTCTAACTGCTCGTTGTAGATTTGCAATTCTGCATTTCTTTTATTCAATAATTCATTTGAAGCCAGTAAATCTGTAATATCTTCAAAAGCCAGCAGTATCATTCCGTCTGGTTTGGTGTTCTGGATTAAACGTGCGTTAACCATCAACGTTTTCTTTTCATTACCATTGCAGAGAATTTGTAATTTATAATCTTCAATAGTTTGTTTTTGAACCAGCATCTTAAAAATTAAATCTTTAAACTCCGGAATATCCCATTGGCAATTGCCAATTTCAAAAAACGACAACCCTTCCGTGTCTTTTTCAGAAGAACTAAAATATTTATAAAAAGACGGGTTGGCACTTTTTACATTATAATCCTTATCAATGATAATTAAAGGTTCTCTGATAGTTTGTACAATAGATTCTGCATAATGTCGCATAGATAAAAGCTGTTCCTGACGATCTAAAAGTTCATCATTGGTACACATCAATTCCTGATTATTGGATTGCAATTCTTCTGTAGAAGTCTCCAATTCCTCATTCATAGCCTGAAGCTCTTCTGTGCTGCTTAATAATTCTTCATTTGTTGTCTGAAGTTCCTCAAAAGCAATCTGTTGTTCTTCGGTAACACGCTTTATATCTTCACGTAATTGTGATAATTCTTTTTCAAGTTCTATAATTCGAAGCTGATCGGCACTTTTTTTATCATTTTTTGAATTAAAATCGGTTTCAGGAATCGGACTTTTATGAAAAAGAACCATAAGATGATCTTCATCATTTAAAAGCGTCAAAATTTCAACGGAAGCCTGATAATTCTGATCTTTTACAGAAAGATTTTCTAAAATGATATTTTCTTTATTCTTTCTAATTTCTGAAATAGCATTGCGAAGTTCAAAGCTGATTCCTTCACGCGCCATTTTTAAAATATTAAAATTGGGTCTTCCAGGAGCAGGTAATAAAAATGGAGAAGTATCGCCGTGAAAATGAACAATTTCCAAATGTTCATTTATAATGACACTTGAAGGTGTGTATCTTGAAAATAAGATGTCATCGGCAACTTTTCTGAAATCGGTTTCCAAATTACTGCTTTCGTATGTTTTTAATTTATTAGTTATCGCATTAGAAGGTTTAAAGGCCTGTGGCACATAGCGCGCAGGCGTAAATTTTTTGGCGTAAATTTTATCTTGTTTGACTACCGCATCAAATAGATTGGGTGCAATATTAGCTGATTCTGACTTTCCAAGAAATAAAAAACCTTTCTCTTTAAGAGAATAATGAAAAGAACCCAGTACTTTTTCTTGAAGGAAAGCAGTTAGGTAAATCAGTACATTTCGGCAGGAAACCAAATCGATTTTGGCAAATGGAGGATCTTTAATAAAGTTATGCGTTGCGAAAATGCACATATCGCGAATTATTTTATTGACATGATAATGACCGTCACGTTTCGTAAAATAGTTTTCAAGCCTTGTTTCAGAAATGTTCAGTACGTCTTGGGCAGAATAAATGGCAGATCTGGCTTTTGCAATACATTGCTCCGAAATATCAGAAGCAAAAATCTGAACTTTTAAATCTGTTATATTTTGTGCAGACAAATATTCAGAGATTATTATTGCTAAAGAATAGGCTTCTTCGCCAGTTGAACATGCTGCTGACCACAAGCGTAAAGTATTATTGGTGCAGTTTTGAACTATCTGAGGTAAAATGGTTTCGGAAAGAGATTTAAAGGAATCTTCGTCTCTGAAAAAATAGGTGACTGGAATTAATAAATCATTAAAAAGAAGCTCCTGTTCCTTTTTATCGTTACGAAGAATAGTATAATAATCGCTCATGGTTTCTTTTTTCAAAACCAACATTCTGCGAGTAATACGCCTTCTTATAGTTGGTTTTTTGTAATTAAAGAAATCATTTCCCGTTTTTTGCAGAATAAGATTTAAGATCTGATTGAGAACCTCTTCTTCCTTTTTCGAAATATGTTCTTCATCACTGTAGGCATGGTTGCTGAGATAACTTTTACGAATGTTGTTTAATTCAAAAGCAATGTTTTCTGGAGCTAGAATAAAATCGACTGTTACTGCCTCAATAGCATTTTGGGGCATTGTTTTAAAACTTGCCGTTTCAGGATCCTGAACAATGGTTATACCGCCAAATTCTTTAATTTTTTTTAATCCGTAAGTACCATCAAGTGTAGTACCGGAAAGAACAACACCAACGGCAAAAATTTTATGTATTTGGGCAATAGCTTCAAAAGAAATATCAATATTATTAATGATTTTATCAATGCGCTTAATGGAATACATTTTTAAAACACCTTCTTCTGCCGTTATATAATTGTTTTCAGGAACAATATAAATGTGATTAGGCTGAAAATCGATTTTATTTACAATCTCAACAACGGGAATCTTTGCTGATTTTGATAATTCGGCTACAAGATTGTTTTGGTTATTTGAACTAAAATGTTTTAAAATAACATAAACAATACCCGAGTTATTAGGGATTTGCGAGACTATTTTATGTAAGGCTTCTAATTCTTCCGTAGAACACGCAATAGCTGTTAAGGAAAAGTTTGGAGAAATATTTTCAGTTTGAGTGGTATTTTGAAAAGTCATTTTATCAATAAATCAGAAGATGTGAATTACTTAGTTATTTGTATTACTTGCAATTCTTATCATTAAAGATACTATAATTTTTAACTTTTGTAATAAATTCTAACAAAAAGTATTTTTAAATGGAGGTTTCATCTTGTGGCTTTTTTTAAGGATTCAGCCATTGCCTGTGCATCTTTGTGATACATTCTTTTATAATATTTCTGCAATTGAGCTTTCGTTTTTTTGGAATCTTTTAAATGTCCTTCCCAAATAACACCAAGAGAAGTGTAGGGAGGAGCGGTTATGCCTACAGAGCAGAAAAAGTTAGCGATATTTCCAGTAATATGTTCAACTCCATCGGAATCGCCTGTTACAATACATCAGGATTTGAATAATAGGAGTAAGGTATTTTATTGGGATACGCTGCAAAGTTTTCTGCCATCTTTTAATTTGCAATTTTATAATAATTGTTTAATGCTCAGCTGGAATTAACAGAGAATCCATAAACTTTGCAGTTATGATATTTCCCTGTTCGTCTTCCCACTGAGTAATAACATTTTCTATAAGTTCGGGCTCAAAACCAATTACTTTCCTAACAGGTCCACCAAATTCTTGACGTACTTGCTGTCCTTTTTTCAACATTATATCCATGTTTTGCAAGTAAAATTAAGATTAATTTGATTCTAAATGATTTTTTAAATTCGCAAGATCTGTCTGAACTAATTTTTCAAAATACGGATTTAAAAATTTGGCTGCGCTTTCACCGGCAATTCCAAGCGGAGCATGATATGAAATTGTTATATCGAGTTCGGTGCTATTTCCATGAGGTTTAAAAATTACTTTTCCAGCATTTCTTATAGTAGAACCATCCAGAGAAATCCAGCTTAGGAGTTTATCTTTTCTGTCTTTTACAATTTTGGCTTTCCAGCTTATAGAACCAATTCCGCCTGGACCTTTTGCAGTCCATTCAGAAGTAGTTTCATCAATGGTCTGAACACTCGCAAGATGACTCAAAAATTGTGGTAAATTTTCAAGATTTCGCCAATAATCAAATACTTCGCCAACGGGTTTATTAATTACTGTATTTAGTCTGATATTTATATTTGATGCTTTATCATTCATTAAATGTCCGGCTGCATCATATACAGGACAATATCCTGAAATTCCTCTTAAAAGCATTGCGCCTCCCGCTCCGGCTTTGCTGATGCTTTTATTTTCTTTGGATAAAGCATTGTATAATAAATATGCACCGCTTGTTACCATTAAAACTCTTTCTAATGTCGAAACATTTTTCTTTAATTGAAATTTTGATTTTTGTTCTTGTTGGTTTATTGCTGTTGTGATCATAATCATTCGATTTAAAAAGTTAATAGGTTAAAATTAAGGTCTTTATGAAAATTTTATTTACAAGATTTTATGGATTGCTTATACAATTATGCAGATTTTATTTTTGTTTTTGGATATTCTATGAATCCTGTAAATGATTCTCGTAATTGTATAAATATGCTGTAAATGAAGACTTTACTTTTGAGTTAATATTAACTGAAAAGACTATTTATGAAAACGTTATTTAAATTTAGAACTTTGATGCTGATTCTTTTAGGAGTTTTGGCATTTGCTTGTAAAAAAAATGAAAACAATACAAATTCTGAATATAGTTCAGAAACCGACAGTGTGAATATGTCTGTTGATACAGTTGGTCCTGCAATAGATTCTTCTGCAACACTAAATTCAGACCAACATGGAGAAAACGGAACAACAGGTGCAACAGGCGAGGGTTCAACAGGGTCTGGAACTGACGGTTCAACATAAAAAGGAAATCAGAATGTTAGAACAGATTCAATTAAAAAATAATTATTTTTTAAAAGAGGCTCATCTGTAAAAATCAATTATGGCGTGGGCATAATTTATTTATTAAACTAAAATGAGAGTTATGAAATTATCTAAAGAAATTATTAACGGCTTTTTAATATTTGCAGGGATTGCATTATTTTTCCTATTGATGGAGGTTTTAAATCTTTCCAATCTTTTTTATCTGAGACTGTTAAATGTTCTTTTTATTTTTTATGGTGTAAACAGAACACTACAAATGAATTTGGCTGAAGGAAAAAATGAGTTTGTTCCAAATGCAATCTCTGCTATGGTTACTTCATTTACGGCTGTGGTAATTAGCATTGTTGCATTACTTATTTACAGTTACTCAAAAGGAGGAGACCAATATGTCAAATCATTATCAGAAGCTTTTATGTTTGGGGGCGACCCCTCGGTTGCAAATTACTGCCTTTCTTTATTTTTTGAAGGAACTGCTTCGTGCGTGATTGTTACGCTTTTATTGATGCTATATTGGAATAATAAATATGCGGCAGATTAAATTTACAAGCATTTCAATAAAAAAATAAACCCTTAAAGCATTTATAAATTTTTTTAAGGGTTTATTTTTGAACTTTTTAGATTTGACAAATGATTTAATACTCATCATCCTCATCTTCTGCTATTTATTTGCAGATTCATATTCTTCGTCACTAACAGCTTCAAGCCATGTGACCTGGTTGTCATCTTTAAAATTTGTAATAGCAATATGCACCATTTTTGAATTAGCAGATGCTCCGTGCCAGTGCTTTATATTTTCAGGGATGCTTACAACGTCACCTTTGTTAATCTTTTGAGCTTGTTTCCCTTCTTCTTGGTAAATTCCACTTCCTTCCGTAACTAGTAAAACCTGTCCTTTAGGATGAGTA
This sequence comes from Flavobacterium sp. SH_e, assembly GCF_025717045.1. GTDB lineage: Bacteria > Bacteroidota > Bacteroidia > Flavobacteriales > Flavobacteriaceae > Flavobacterium. The sequence continues at coordinate 250,941 of NZ_JAOVZN010000005.1, read as the reverse complement.
TGCCAGTTAGTTCTGGCTCTTGGCAAAAATGTTACACTTCCAGCCGAAAATTCATTGTTTTTGTCACGTGCCACTAATGGTTTTAAAAATGCACTACCTGTAAACCATTCGTTTGGAAGAGGCTCTCCTTGAGGAAAAATTTCTGTTGTACTCATTTTATTTTCTGATTTAGAACTGCATGCAGTTAAAATTGAAGTTATTATAAATGTAAGAATTAATTTTTGTATTGTCATTCTGGAATAGCTTTAATAATTTTTGCAGGAATACCGCCGACTATTGTATTATCAGGCACATCTTTTGCAACTACCGCTCCAGCTGCAACTATTGAATTTTCTCCAACAGTTACACCCGATAATATAGTTGCCGCAGTTCCAATCCAAGCGTTTTTTTTTATTCTTACAGCTCCAGGCACAAGTGATTTTCTGGTTTGACTGGAAATAGGATGTCCTTCCGAAATAATATTTACTCTTGGTGCAATCAATACATTATCTTCTATAGTAATGCCACCCAAATCCAAAAAAGTACAGTCAAAATTAATAAAGACGTTTTTCCCTATCTTGGTGTTTTTTCCATAATTTATATGGATTGGAGTAAATACAGTAGTGCTCTTATCAATTTGACTATTAGTTATTTCGCTTAAGATAGATCGTATTTCGGACGGATCAGCTGTATTGTTCAAAAGAAGAAGCATTTTTTTGGTGGCGAAAGATTCTTCAAGCAGTCTATGAGCTTGATTGTTTGATGAAGAGATAGTTTCGCCATTTAAAAGTTGTTTAAAAATATCTCTATTCGCTTTTGTGCCCATGTTAGTTTTCAATTTTTTAAAATAGCATGACCAGCTATTTTAGATTATTCTTAAAAAATGCATCCAGTTTATCGAATGGAATTTTGTCCAATCTATCGTATAGATCAACGTGAACCGCATCTGCTATAATCAGGAGTTCTTTTGGTTCAGCGGCAGCTTTGTAGATATCTTCACTAAAATATCTTGAATGAGCATTTTCGCCAGCAATAATCAAAATAGGTCTTGGAGAAATTTCTTTGATGTAGGCTAGTATTGGCATATTCATCAATGAGAAACCATTTGTTTTTGCCCAAGCTGCATTTGAGTTTATTGAACGTTTATGAAAACCTCTAGCTGTTTTGTAATAATCATAATAATCTTTTACAAATTGTGGTTCATCACCTTTTATAATATCTGGATTAGGGCAGTTTCCATACTCTGGTGTGCCTGCTTCTGCATCTTTCCAGCGCTGGATGCTCATTTGCTCTAGTATTTTGGTGCGCTCCTCTAGGTTTACTTTGTCATAATACCCTTTTGATGCTGCTCGCGGTATATCATACATGCTAGTAGTGGCTATCGCTTTTATACGTTTGTCAATTGCAACCGCGTTTAGTGCAAAACCTCCAAAACCACATATTCCGATAATACCTATTTTGTTTCTGTCTACATTTTTTTGTAATCCAAGAAAATCTACAGAAGCGCTAAAATCTTCAGTATTGATATCTGATGAGGCAATATTACGAGGCTCGCCACCACTTTCCCCAGTATAAGAAGGATCAAATGCCAAAACTGCATAGCCACGTTCTGCCATTTGATTCGCATACAAACCTGATGATTGTTCTTTAACAGCGCCAAAGGGACCACTGATAGCTAAAGCCGGAAGCAACTTTTCATTAGGATTTTTTGGAAGATATAAATCCCCAGACAGAGTAATGCCGTATCGGTTTTTAAAACTTACTTTCTGGCGGGTTACTTTATCATTTAATTGAAATGTATAATGTTCTTGTTCTGTTTTCATGTTTTTTTTATTTTGAATAGATTCTTTTTTTTGTGCGAATGTCTGTCCGACAACTAAAACAGACATAGCTATAAATACTGTTATTCTCATATCAAATTATATTTTAAATTACAGTACAAAAGTAAAACGGCACCAGATGGTGCCGTTAAAGAATATCAAACTAAAAATTAAGAATATCAAACTTCGATGTTTCGTAGTGATTTAGGATTGGTCCCAGTATGTTTTTTGAAAAAATTATTAAAATAGGTCGGGTAAGCAAAACCTAATGCATATCCTATTTCGGCGATATTCCAATCTGTATGTTGCAAAAGGGCCTTTGCCTCTGCAGTAATTCTTTCAGTAATATGAGTTGTTGTCGATTTTCCAGTAATTTCTTTAACAGCGCGATTTAAATAATTGACATGGATATGAAGATTTTCGGCGTAATGCTGTGCAGTTGTGAGCTTTAGCGGATTATCAGCGTTTTCAATTGGAAATTGCCTTTCGAGCAGTTCCAAAAATATCGAGGCAATTCGGGCAGTTCCATTTTTACCAACATTATAATTTTCTGAAGGTTGCAATTTCAACGATTCATGGATTATTAAATTAATATAATTACGTATTAATTCATCCTTGTATATATAATCACTTTGCTGTTCATCAATCATTTTCTGAAAAAGACCATTTAGAAAAAGTCTTTGTTCTTCAGAGATTTGGAGTACAGGAGTTCCTCCAATTTTAAAGAAAGGAGATTGATGAAGACTTTCTGATCGTTCGGAGTTTTTCAAAAAATCTTCAGAAAAAAGTATGGTATAACCGATGTACTTTGTAGAAATCGTTTCCCATGAATAAGGAATATTAGGATTGCCAAAAAATAAAATGGTTCCGTCTTGATCAAAACTTTTATCAGCATAGTGTATTTTACTATGACCGGTAGTAAGGCAGATTTTAAAAAACTCTTTTCGGCTGTAAGTGCGGGTTGCATTACTGTCGTCTTCAATCTGAAAGGCTTTAAAACCTTTTAATTTAAGTTCGTTATTAAACTCAGAAATACTGCGTATTGTTTTCTTTTCCATGAGAACAAAATTAATAAATTCAAATCTATTACGTGTGCTTATGAAAGACTTAAACTAAATTTCCAGTTTTTAAGAAAAATTGAGACTCGCAATTTATGCGAGCCTCAAACACATATTCTTGTGAAAAAATCGAACCACAAATATTAGGCTTTGAAGGCTTAAAAAATCTACACATTAGGGCATAAAAAAAGAGACAACTATTGTCTAGTTGTCTCCTTAAGTGACCTTACTGAACAATTTACAAACCATTTTATGAATGATTTAAAGAAATTAGCCTATTTTCAAGTGAATTTGTAAGATAATTATTTTAAATTTTTATTCAAGAGCGGTTTGTATGTACGGTAAGGGTTAAAAGTTAAAAATTTTTAAACATCAATATCTTTCTTGAAATTATTTTTCATTCTATCCCAACCTTTTTACCTTTTAGGTCATCTATGTTATTGTGAAGTTGATTTACTTAGAAGATTTTTACAGTATTGTTACTGTAATGAAATAAATTTTGTTTTTTTACTTCTAAAAGCAAATAGAAATAATGATACTCCATTCATTAAGCCAAAACCTATGATAAGAATAATCCTTATAACCTTTAATTTAGTTTTATTTTCTAGCTGTCAAAATACTAGTGTACCGGCATTGGAAGATCCTGCTCTAAAAATAGAATATGGATCGGGAGAATGCAATTTTGTTGAAAACCTTACTTACATCGTAAACAAAGATTATGTTGTGTATCAAGATGTTTGTACGCATATTGTTTTTTATCCGGATATGGCTTCTTTTAAACCAAGGAAAAATAAGGAATCTGGGTTCGCATTTGATAAAAATGGGATGTACATTAAAGGCGAATTTTTAAAAATCGATACTACCGGTTTTGTCGCTTTAGGAAGTAATAAAGAAAATGATCTTATTTGGAAAACAAAATATAAAGTATTCAAAAACACTACAGAATTATACGATATTGATGTGGCAACTTTTCAGCCTAATCCTTGTAAAGTATTAGATAGAGAGGATAAAAATCTATATTTTAAAGATAAAAATTATATTTATTATTTCGATAAAAAGATAGAAGGTTCTGATGGTTCAACGGCCAATATCAGTTTGAATGATTTTTGCCACGATAAAAATTATATCTATTCCAAAGGCAAAATTGCTTCTTTTGGAGAAGAGCCATATCAATACGTTAATTATGATTTTTTAAAAACAAAAAATTTCGTTTTTAAAAGGGGAGAACTGATAGAAGATATGAATCCTGAATTCTTAAGTGCTCTTTCAGGAAATTATGCAAGGTATAAAAACGATGTATATTTCATGGGAAATAAAACTTCTATGAAACTTGAAAATTCTAGTAAAGTCAAAGTTTGGATTTTTGATAACTATGATTTCTATATCAGTGATGGTAAAAGCATTTTTAACAATGGTGAAGAAATTGACATGAAAGTAGATCTTCCTTCTTTCGGTTTTCTTGGTTATTCCTATTGTTTTTATGATAAAAATGGCATTTATGAAAGAGCATATAATCAAGAATTAAAAAAAGAGATTATCGAAAAAATACCTTTTAAATACGGAGGAAAAATAGATTACAATACTCTTTCATACAATAAGTATAGCAGGATTGTCTTTTATAAAAATCAGGCTTATGCAACTCAAACAAAATCTTTTTATGAAGATTTAAGCCCAAAGCAGATTGCAACAGCAAAAGCACAAAAAAATGACGTTGATGATTTTGATGGTTCCAATAAGGTTTTTATCGATTATAATTTTTGCAAAATGTATGATCGAATTTATTTTAGGGGTAAGCGAACTTCATTTGATGCTGAGACATTTGTACCAATGGATAATAGTGATCAATATTCTGAAGATAAATATTATAAAGATAAGAATGTGGTTTCTTATTGTAATGAAAGAATTCGTGACATAAAAAAAATGAGTGATGTCGATGTGAATTCTGCACGCACTTTCAATATTTTCCTTATTGATAAAAACTTCTTATACTGCAAAAATGTAAAAATTATTAAAAGTGCAGGAATAGAATTGTTGGCTTCTTTTTCTGGATATAGACATGGTTTTTGTGGTAATGATCCAACACCAACATCAGATTTTTATTTATTTAAAAACTCAGAAGGGTTTTGGCTTGTGAAAATTTCAGACAAGATTTCGTATCGTTTTTTAGGAAAAGTGTTTGACCGCAAATGGGAATCCTCTTTCGAAGTGATTGATCTTGCTAAGAAGTACGGAAACAAAAGAACAATTGTCTCTCAAAAACCAATAAGACAAGAAAAGAATGAAGGTAAAAAGAAGACTGTAGATAATGAAGTTTATAATAATGTAGCTGTACAAATTCAGCCAAAATATCCAGGTGGAATTCAAAAATTTTATGCTTTTATAAAAAATAATTATATTATTCCGAAAGAAATACTTGATGATGAAGAATCTTCCGGAGGTGGAGTTTTTGCAAATTTTATAATTGAAAAGGATGGAAGCTTATCTGAGATAAAAGTTCTTCACGATTTTGGATATGGTTCGGGTAAAGAATTAGAAAGGGTTTTGAAATTATCTCCTAATTGGATTCCGGCAATTAAAGATGGGAATCCGGTGAGATGTTTGTACAGTATTCCATATTATATTAGTAAGCGATAATAACTGTTGTAATATTATTTTGGTCTCGTAATTTTATCATTTTATTGAAATAATTAATGAAAAAACACTTCGTTGCACTTTGCTTTATTTTATTATCGGTTTGCATTTTTGCACAGCAAAAACAAGTTCCGGCTATAAAAATATATTTAGAAGATGCAGAAACTCTGAAGAACATCAATGACGCAAAAGTTACGCTTGAAGGTTTTGACTTGCCTATCATATTTGCAAAGTATAACAAAGAAGATAAAAGTTATTATTTTAATGAAATTCCGGCAGGTTACAATACCGTGATGGCATATCATGAAAAATACAATGAAAAAGGTTTTCAAAATGTGTTAGGATTGCCAAACGAATTAAAATTTAAACTCTTCAATCCCATAAAAGTTTCTTATGGCTTTGAGTTTTTCTGGTTTCCTTATTTTCCACAAAAGAGTTATGTAGAAGATCCCTATAAAATAAGTATTTCAACAGATGTTGAAATGAATTACAATGCATTTAGAGAATATATAGCTGTAAAAATCAAGGAATTAAATCTTGAAATTGAGTTAGTAAATCCTTTATGGGAGGATAGTAAAATTCAAAAAAACAGCTTCACTTTTCCAAACCAAAAAGAAGCTTATCCTTTAATTAACTTAAAGAAAAACAAGCTTACCGATTCTGAATATGTTTTCCCGTTAAAAAGTGGCGTTAGCAATATATTTCCAGATCGAATATACTCTAATACTACCAGCGATATCTGTTTTATTGCAAGGAAAAAGGATGGCTCAAAATTTAAGCGATTTAATGATCCCATAATTAAAAAGCTAAAAGATGAAAACTTTAATATCGCTGCCATTGTTATAAACAAAATTGGTGCTGGCGATGGCGTACATACAAAAATGAAGACCAGAGATCGACTTAATAAAAAGTTCTACATGCAACATAAAATTGATTCATCGAAAGTGTTTTTTTATGACCTATCTGTCTACAAAACAACTCCAAAGCTATTTTTTTGGAAGCACAGAGCACCTTTAGGACTTATTGACCTCGATCAATTTCCTCAGCTTCCATATTTTTTTCTCATATCAAATAATAAATTGGATATCCCAGAACAAAGATCGAATTTTAAAGAACAACAATTTCAAAGCATTCCTGTTCAAGATAAAGCAATTGGGCTTGGTATTGTAGATCAATATGAGTATTATTTAAATGTCAATTAATACTTTGACGATTCTGGTAAAACTCTTTTCTTCAATAAAATAGTGTGAAAAAGGCAAAAAAAATAGGACAAAAGATGATTTTATCTTTTGTCCCATAGAGTGACCTCGACTGGATTCAAACCAGTAACCTTCTGAGCCGTAATCAGATGCGCTATTCAGTTGCGCCACGAGGCCTTTTTATTATCAATTAGCTATTTTTTTTGTAGCTTTGTTGATTGCTTATTGCGGGTGCAAAGATAGACATAAATGTGAGATAAACAAGGAAAAAATAACAGAAAATTAAAAAAAAATGAAGATTGAAAATTATATACGTGATATTCAAGGATTTCCAAAAGAAGGAATTTTATTTAAAGATATAACTCCACTACTAATTGACCCCGAAGCGAGAGCAAATTGCTTAAAAATCCTAATTGATTCTCTAAATAATCAAAAAATAGATAAAGTTGTTGGGGCAGAATCACGTGGTTTTTTCTTCGGAATGTTATTGGCGCAAGAATTAAATGCAGGATTTGTTCCTGTTAGAAAGCCTAAAAAACTTCCTTTTGACACTATTTCGGCTTCTTACGAACTTGAATATGGTTCCGATAGTCTTGAAATGCACACAGATGCCATCAAAAAAGGAGATCGAGTTTTAATTCACGATGATGTTTTGGCTACTGGCGGAACAGCAAAAGCAGTTTGCGAATTGGTAGAAAGGCTTGGTGGTGAAATTGTACAATGCAATTTCTTAATGGAACTGACTTTCTTGAACGGAAGAGAAAAAATCAAGGAATATCCGGTTTTTGCTGCATTGACATATTAGTTAAACGAATACAATTTTATGTTTAATAGCATAAAGCACAAGTCCGATTCGGGTTTTTATTTCAAGTTTATCAAAAAGAGTTTCTCTGTAACCATCAATGGTCTTAGGGCTTAAACACATTTCTGATGCGATTTCCTTATAAGTCATTTCTGTACAGGCGTGTTTGATAAAAACAATTTCTTTTTCTTTTAAACTAATTTTTTTGTTGTCGCTGTTGACTTTATTAATCAGCATTCCAGAAACTAATTCTGTAAAATAAAAACCCTTTTCGATGACGCAGTGAATAGCGTCTCTAAAAATTTCAGGAGAAGTATCTTTCAGCAGATAGCCTTTTGCGCCATTGGTAATCATCTTAATGATAATCTCATCGTCATCGTTAACAGATAAAGCAATTACTTTAAGATCAGGTCTATTGTCCTTGAGCCATTTCATAGTGCTTAATCCGTCTAGAACAGGCATATTGACATCAAGTAAAATAAGATCAATTTCCGATAAAGGATTTTGTTCCAAATAATCAATAAATACCTTTCCGTTTTCAAAACGTTCTATAACTTCATAATCTCCAAAACTCTTAATTAGCAGTTCCAACGACTGTGAAAAAAGTAAATGGTCATCAACAATTATTATTTTGCTTTTTGAGTTAGTTTTCATAGCCTTGAGTTAAAGGATATTCAATAGTTACACTTGTTCCTGTTTCGTCAGAGTTTAGGATGAGTTTGGCGCCAATAAGTTTGGCTCTCAATTTCATGTTATTCAGTCCTATTCCAGAGCTCGATTTTTTAAGATCATATCCAATTCCGAAATCTTTTAATTTCAATCGAAAAACAGAATCAGTGGTCTCAATATTAACATCAAATAAATCGCTTCTGGAGTGTTTTAAGCTGTTGTGAAGCGCTTCTTGAAATATTCTGTAAATAATTAATTCGTGTTCTTCATTGATTGTCGGAATTGTTCCTGTTTGATTAAAATTATATTTTATCTTTTTAAGTTTTTTAATTCTTTCCAAATCCTGCTGAATCGCTTCTAAAAAATTATTTTGAAGCAAATTATCTTTGTTGATGATTCGCGAAAGAATTCTTAATTCGTCCAAAGATTTTGCTAAAACAGCTTTCAAGTCTTTAAGCTCTTCAATTTGAATATTTTTAGTGCTTATTGAAATATTAAGCTGCATAATTGCAACTGAAATAATCTGTCCGATGTTATCATGTAATTCTTTACTAATTTCAGATAAAGTCTGATCTTTAATTTCAATTCTGGTTTTGACCAATTCAGATTGGAAATACAAATCAGATTCCATTTTTTCTACAACAAATTTGTTTTTCTTCTTTAAAAAATAAAAGAATATGACCACCAGAGTAATAAGTAAGGTGAAGAAAACAATGCCTAAGGAAATAACTAATAATTGTATTTCTTTTCGCTCCATATAAATCCTATTATAAAGCAGCTATGTGCCAGAAAATTTAAAATAAATAAAACCAAACTAAAAATAGATTCGTCTTGTTTAATTAAGAACCAATTGATTGCCAGCATAAAAGGCGTAAAAGGAACATGAAAAACAAGAATTCCTAAAATGTACCAGAAAAACACTGACTTTTTAAAATTTAATATTTTTTCAGAATTAAAAATCTCAATCAGATAGAGACAGGATAATATTAATACTAATAGTACGCCTATCGCAAAACTGTATGTAAATGAGCGGTTCATGTCTTCTTTGAAATATAGAATATTCAAGAAGAAAGAAATGATAAATAAAATCAAAAAAAGAACAGCCGAAATTCGGTGGTCTATTTGGGTAAGCAAGGCTCTTAAAAGTAAAATATAGGCAGAGAAACTGGCAAACATATAGAAATTGTAGACATAAAAATTCAATAAACCCGTCCACTCGGTAAAATAATAGCCTACAATTTCGGTTATGATCGAAAACCAGATTAAAATTACTAAAAATTTAGCTTTATTATCAGGAAGTTTTGGTAGCGAAAATAAACCAACGATTCCAGATAATAAAGCCAGATAAACGATATAAGATCTTAAAAATTCAAACATAAGGTTTTTTAGTATATTAAGCTAGGCGGTCTTCCGATGTTTCCGTAATTCATTGGTTCCAAGCTTTGAATGTCTGATGAAGAAGCTTCTTGTACCAAAGCAAAACTTTGAATTTTTTCAGTATTGCTTTCTACTTTTTTACCCGTTGGAACTAAAAATAGAGTAGTCAATCCAGCCTTTTCTCCATGTTTTTCATCATCTGGATAAACCCCAAAATAAAAACGAATTCCGTCTACATTATAACCGTCTTTTGCTCCGTTAGTTTTAATATAATGAATATAATTTTCTAATTCTTCCAAAGAATACCAAATTGCATTAGCATCTTCTTTTTGAGCTTTTTTTGCTGTAAGTGAAGCTCTTTTATTATTGTAATTTACATTTAATTGTCTAGCAAATTCTTTAGTAATTAACTGGCTAGGTTTTGCGGGAGGATTTTTCATGATTAATTATTTGTTTTATTGGTTAAGGATTTAGTTAACAGTTTTTTGAGTTTGTTGGAGACAAAATTATTTGAAACAGAAAATTCGGACAAGGGGAAATATACCCTTTTTTATTTGGGTAAATTTATTTAAATTTTTGGGTTAAAGTGCTGTTATGTAATATTTTATGATTTTGTAATTTTATATTGTCAGTTTTAGGGCAAAAACAGACATTCCAAAATGTAATCGAAATCTATAACCACTAAAACAAGAAATAATGAGAACCGTAAAAGCAGGTGCAAAATCTCCAGAGGTTTATTATTTAAACGAGCTTTTGGCCAAATTAAACTACAAAGTGATTGTTTCCGATTATTTCGGAACTGAGACGGATAAATCAATTCGAGATTTTCAATTGAAGAACAATCTGGTTGTTGATGGAGTAGTGGGACTTAAAACGTGGTCGACTCTTTTAGAGAAAAGCAAAAATGGATTTTCTTCCAATAATAAATTGTTGTCTGAGCAAGATTTAATCAATTTTTCGAAGCAGTTTAATTTGGAATTAGCAGTTGTAAAAGCGGTAAACGAAGTTGAAAGCAACGGAAAAGGCTTTTTAATAGATGGTCGCCCTAAGATTTTATTTGAAGGACATGTCTTTTGGGATGAGTTAGAGAAGAGAAAAATAAATCCGAGTTCGTATAAGAACTCAAATACGCAGGATATTTTGTTTGAAAAATATACTAAAAAGTATTATGTAGGCGGAACAGCTGAATATACACGTCTCGAAAAGGCTCGAAATCTAGCTCAGGATAAAAGATTTATTGATGCAGCGAATAGCTCAGCTTCTTGGGGACTTTTTCAAATCATGGGCTTTAATGCAACTTCTATCGGTTATAAAAGTATTGATGAGTTTGTAGAAAAAATGAATCAGAGCGAAGGTGAACATCTGAAAGCTTTCGGACTGTTTCTGGAAAAAAATAATTTGATAGCGCTTCTGCGAAATAAAAACTGGGCTTCATTTGCTTTAAAATACAATGGACCAGCTTATAAAACCAATAAATATGATGAAAAGCTGATGAAAGCGTATCAGAAATATTCTAGATGAGTTTTTTATTAAACTTTGAACACGATTTTTAACGCAAAGAACGCAAGGTTTTTTACAATTGGATTATATATAAACGCAAAGTCCGCAAAGCTTTGTGTAAAAACTTTGCGAACTTTGCGTATCCCGATAACTATTGGAATTGTGAACTTTGCGTTAAAACTATGTTCAAAGTTTAGTAACCTGAAACCTGAAACTTGAAAAAAACTATCTCAAAGTTGCTCCAAGTTCAGTTTCGAAAGTCTGTTGTAATTTAGACATGATTTTATCGATCTGAGAATCAGTTAATGTTTTAGTATTGTCTTGAATAGTAAAACTTAAAGCGTATGATTTTTTTCCTTCTGGTAATTTGTCACCTTGGTAAACATCAAATAAATTAACATCTTTTAAAAGCGCTTTTTCTGTTTGCTTCGCTAAATTGAAAATACTTTCGTAAGTTGTTTTTTCGTCGATTAACAAAGCTAAATCTCTACGAACTTCAGGGTATTTAGGGATTTCGGTATATTTAATTTTCCCTGTAATGATTTTTAAAACCAAATCCCAGTTAAAATCAGCGTAATAAACGTCTTGTTTAATACCGAAATGCTTCAAAATAGGTTTTTTAACAACACCCATTTCAACCAAAATATCATTATTGTAAGTAATCGCAGTTCCTTCAGAATAAACATCTGATTGAACTGGAGCGTTACCAATTTTTTCAATTCCTAAACGAGATAAAATTGCTTTTACATATCCTTTCAACAAGAAGAAATCTGTTGTTTTTTGCGGATTTGTCCAGCTTTCTTTGTTTCTGTTTCCAGAAATCAATAAAGAAAGATGTTTGTGCTCTTCGTATCCGTTTAAATATTTATGATAGGTTTTTCCGAATTCAAATAATTTTAAATCCGAATTTTTTCTATTAATGTTATAAGAAACCGCTTCTAAACCAGAAAACAATAAAGACTGACGTAGCGTTGCTAAATCACTACTCAACGGATTCAACATTGAAACATTATGTTCTTCTTTTAATGAAGTAGATAATTTTGCGTATGCTGCAGTTGTCAGCGAGTTTGCCATCATCTCATGAAAACCTTGAGAATTCAATTGAGAGGCAATTACATTCTGTACTTTATAATCTTCTGTTCTTGGCGAATTTGCTACAGTAGCATTAAATTTCTTAGAGAAATTAATGTTGTTATAACCGTAAACTCTCAGGATTTCTTCAATTACGTCAATTTCACGCTGAACATCAACGCGATATGCTGGAATTGTTAGACCTAAACCAGTATCAGAAACACTGTTTACCTTAATGTCTAAAGAAACCAAGATTTTTTTGATAGTATCTTTCGAAATTTCTTGTCCAATAATTTTAGTTACGTGGCTAAAATTCAATAAAACAGAAAAATCTTCTACCTTTTTAGGGTAAACCTCTACAACATCAGAAGTGATTTTTCCGCCTGCAACTTCTTGAATTAAAAGTGCTGCGCGTTTCAAAGCATATTCTGTTATAGTTGGGTCAATTCCTCTTTCAAATCTAAAAGAAGCATCTGTACTTAATTGATGTCTTTTAGCTGTTTTACGAATGCTAACAGGATCAAAATATGCACTTTCTAAGAAAATAGAGGTTGTCCCTTCAGAAACTCCAGATTTTTTACCTCCAAAAACTCCGGCAATACAAAGCGGACCTTTTTCGTCGCAAATCATTAAGTCTTCTTTATGAAGCGTTCTTTCAACATCGTCAAGAGTTACAAATTTAGTTCCCTCTTCAACTGTTTTTACAATTATTTTTCCGTTGATTTTTGCAGCGTCAAAAGCATGTAAAGGCTGTCCTAATTCGTGCAAAACATAATTAGTAACGTCAACAATATTATTTTTTGGAGTTAATCCGATAGCTTTTAAACGGTCTTGTAACCAACTTGGAGATTCATGAACAGAAATTCCAGAGATAGTTACACCGCAATATCTTGGAGCTAAATGATTGTCCTCAACGTTTACGTCGATTTTTAGCGTACGCATATCCACTCTAAAATTGCTTACAGAAGGCGTAATCAATTCTACGTTTACACCACGTTGCAACATTCCCGCTCTTAAATCACGAGCAGTTCCAAAATGGCTCATTGCATCGGCACGGTTTGGCGTCAATCCGATTTCGAAAACTTCATCATTTGCAATTTGGAAAACTTCAGAAGCTGGAGTTCCAGGAACTAAATCCTCGGCCAAAACCATAATTCCGTCGTGGCTCGTTCCTAAACCTAATTCATCTTCAGCGCAAATCATTCCGTGGCTTTCTTGTCCACGGATTTTTCCTTTTTTAATGGTAAACTCAGCACCATCTTTATCGTATAAAATAGTTCCGATTGTTGCAACTGGCACTTTTTGTCCTGCAGCCACGTTAGCAGCACCGCATACAATTTGTACAGGAGCTTCTGAGCCAATATCAACTGTAGTAACTTTCAATCTATCAGCATCAGGATGTTTTTCGCAAGTCAAAACGTGTCCAACAACAACGCCAGCTAAACCTCCTTTAATTGATTCATATTTTTCGACAACTTCTACTTCTAAACCTAAATCTGTTAGCAATTCAGAAGTCTGCTCAGATGTCCAATCTGTTTTAATAAATTGTTTTAACCAGTTGTAAGATATTTTCATTGTAGTTATTTAATTCTTTGAATAAGGTTACAAATATAAGGATTGCGGTTTGGAGTAAGAAAAAATTACGTGGTTTTTTCTTGCTGATTTTTCTTGACGATAAAATGCTGTGTACTAAGTTTTTGATAATTTATCTATTAAAAATTTATCAAATAGATATTATAAAAGGCTAAAAAAATCGAATGTGTAATTTTTGTGCTACAAGATGAATGAAAAGTGCTACTCTGTTTCTTTTTATGAAACTAAATTTGGTGTAAATCAAAAAAAGAATATTATGAATACCACAGCAAAAAGACCTGAATTTAAGGCAAAATATGATAATTATATTGGTGGAAAATTTACCGCACCAATTACAGGAGAATACTTTGATGTTGTTTCTCCAATAGATGGAAAAGTATTTACAAAAGCTGCTCATTCTGGAAAAGAAGATTTAGAATTGGCTGTAGATACTGCTTATGAAGCATTTAAGACTTGGGGGAAAACTTCTGTAACCGAAAGAAGTATTTTATTAAATAAGATTGCACAAAAAATTGAAGACAATTTAGATTATATCGCAGCAGTTGAAACGGTAGACAACGGAAAACCAATCCGTGAAACTCTTGCAGCTGATATTCCATTGGCAATTGACCATTTTAGATATTTTGCTGGTGTAGTCCGAGCAGAAGAAAGTTCAATCGCAGAATTAGATTCTAAAACTGTTTCTATTGCTTTAAGCGAACCTCTTGGTGTTGTTGCACAGATTATTCCTTGGAATTTCCCGATTTTAATGGCAGTTTGGAAAATTGCTCCAGCGCTTGCTGCGGGAAATACAATTGTTTTAAAACCAGCAGAAAGCACACCAATTTCTATTATGGTTTTAATGGAATTAATTGGAGATATTCTTCCTCCAGGGGTTTTGAATATTGTAAATGGTTTTGGTGCAGAATTGGGACGTCCGTTAGTAACCAATAAAAAAGTAGCGAAAGCTGCATTTACAGGTTCTACCACTACAGGACGTTTGGTAATGCAGTACGCTACAGAAAATATTATTCCAGTAACATTAGAATTAGGTGGAAAATCACCAAATATTTTCTTTCCATCTGTGGCAGATCACGATGATGATTTCTTTGATAAAGCGGTTGAAGGAGCGGTTTTGTTTGCTTTAAATCAAGGTGAAATTTGTACTTGCCCATCACGATTATTAATTCACGAGGATATTTACGACAAGTTTATCAAAAAAGTAATTGAAAGAACAGAAGCAATTGTAGCTGGAAATCCGTTGGATAAATCGACTATGATTGGTGCTCAAACTTCTATTGTTCAGAAAGAAAAAATCATGTCTTATATCAAATTAGGAAAAGAAGAAGGTGCAGAAGTTTTGACTGGAGGTTACGAAAATAAATTAGGCGGAGAATTAGAAGGCGGTTATTACATTAAACCGACTTTATTTAAAGGCCACAACAAAATGAGAATTTTCCAAGAAGAGATTTTCGGGCCAGTTTTGGCGGTTACTACTTTTAAAACTACCGAAGAAGCTATTGAAATTGCAAATGATACGATGTACGGTTTAGGTGCAGGTGTTTGGACAAGAGATGCACATGAAATTTATCAAGTTCCAAGAGCGATTCAGTCTGGTCGTGTTTGGATTAATCAATATCATTCTTATCCTGCTGGGGCCCCGTTCGGTGGTTATAAACAATCTGGAATTGGACGTGAAAACCACAAAATGATGTTAAGCCAATATCGTCAGACAAAAAATATGCTGATTTCTTACGATAAAAAGAAATTAGGTTTCTTCTAAAAAAAGAATATAAACCAGAGAATAGGATTTCGATAGATTTTCTACTCTCGTAAAACCATAGAATTATGCTTCCCAAAACAATGAAAGCTGCTGTTGTTAGAGAATTTGGCTCTCTTCTAAAAATTGAAGAAGTCGAAGTAAAACGCCCAGGCAGAAATGAAATTCTTGTAAAAGTAATTGCAAGCGGAGTGTGCCACACCGATTTACATGCTGTAGAAGGTGATTGGCCTGTTAAACCTAAAATGCCTTTAATTCCGGGACACGAAGCTGTTGGTTATGTTGCCGCAGTTGGGCCAGATGTAAAAAACGTAAAAGAAGGAGATGCTGTTGGTGTGCCTTGGCTATATAGCGCCTGTGGAGGCTGCGATCATTGCATTACAGGCTGGGAAACTTTATGCGAAAGCCAGCAGAATGGCGGTTACAGTGTAGATGGCGGATTTGCAGAATTTGTTATTGCAGATGCCAGATATGTTGGAATTTTGCCTTCTAATGTGAATTTTATCGAAATGGCTCCTATTTTATGTGCTGGCGTTACGGTTTACAAAGGATTAAAAGAAACTGAGGTGAAACCTGGCGAATGGGTAGCAATTTCTGGTATTGGAGGTTTAGGGCATGTTGCTGTGCAATATGCAAAAGCTATGGGAATGAATGTGGCGGCTATTGATATTGGAGACGATAAATTGGAATTGGCAAAAAAATTAGGCGCCGATTTGGTGGTTAATGCTAAAAATCAAAATCCTGGAGAATTCTTAAAGAAAGAAGTCGGTGGAATGCATGGGGCGTTGGTTACCGCAGTTTCTCCAATTGCTTTTAAACAAGGGCTTGAAACATTGAGAAGAAAAGGTACAATGGCATTAAACGGACTTCCTCCAGGCAATTTTGATTTGTCTATTTTTGATACCGTTTTAAATAGAATTACCATCAGAGGTTCTATTGTTGGAACTCGAAAAGATATGAAAGAAGCAATTGAATTTGCTGTTGATGGTAAAGTCAAAGCAACAGTAACAACTTCAAAATTAGAAGATGTAAATACTGTTTTTGATAAAATGAAGAAAGGAGAGATTGAAGGAAGAATTGTTCTGGATATCGCGAATTCTTAAATAGTTGGTTATGTAAAAGCAGTAAGCTTAAATGTTTACTGCTTTTTTTAATTTTTATAGTGATGATTAAACGAATTGATGCCACAGAAAAAGCAGTTGAACTGATTAAAGTTCTAAAAGAAAAACACGGTGATTTGATGTTTTATCAAGCTGGAGGATGCTGTGAAGGCACACAGCCACAATGTTTTGAAAAAGGAGGTTATTATCAGCGAACTGGAGATGTTTGTATTGGTACTGTTGAAGATGTTGAGTTTTGGGTAGACAAAGATTTATTTGAATATTGGAAACATGCCCATTTTACTTTAACTGTAATTGATGCATTTGGAGTAGGAGGTTTTTCGTTAGAAACTCCTTTAAAGAAAACATTTCAAATCGAATATCGAATTTTTACTCCCGAAGAAGAGCAGAATTTGGAGCCAGTGACTAGGATTGAGTAATTTTTTTAGTCTCAGTCTCAGTCGCAGTTTTCAGTTTATTTGCAGTTTTTAAAAACTTAGAATCTTAGCGTCTTAGTATCTTAGCAACTTTAAGATACATACAATAACTGATACTGTTTTGGTGTAATTCCTTCGTGTTTTTTAAATAATCTGATGAAATAATTTGCATCTTCAAAACCTGATAAATAACAAACTTCATTGATTTGAAGTGTTGGATTTCTCAATAAATTTTTAGCACATTTTATTTTTTCATTCAAAATATACTCAATCGGACTCATTCCGAGTTCGCGTTTAAAGAAACGATAGAAAGAAGTTGTACTCATACACGCTTTTTCGCTAAGCGATTTTAAGCTCATATTTTCCTTCAAATTTTGTTTGATGTATTCTGTAACTTCTTTTATCGGATTATTGGCGTCTAGAAATTTTCCTTCCTCAATCGATTTTACTGTCTGAGTCTGAATAATTCTTATCAATAATTCTTTTAAAGTTAAATCTGCAAAAATATCTTTAGCAACTGAAGTACTCATACATTCTTTAATGAGCTTATTAATAGTTGCCGCCATTTCGACATTATTGTAAAAGAAATAATTCTGATAGTTTAACTGCCAGTACATATTATGTCCTTCTTTCGGATATTGTTCGTTTAAGAAATTTAAAATTTCTGCTATTTTAGCCTGATCTATCGCTAGAGCCAAACATTGTGTCGGATTGTTTTTCGAAGCTTCAGGAAAATCAATTTTCATTTCAACATTCGAAGGAACAATTACCGTTTCACCTGGAAGATAAACGAATTCTGGATCATCAAAAAGATGCATGATTTTTTTGCCACGAAGCATACTAGTCACCACCAAATCATTAAATTTTAATGGAACTTTTTGTGTCGATTCGTAAGTTTCAAACAGATTTAATTCACAATGGTTAAGATTGTAAATGGTTCTATTTTCAACAAGCGTCTTTAATGATTTTTCTTGCGATAATTGAAGCGGATTGACTAAAAATCGTTGGCTATTCATTAAATTTAAGTTTTTGGTGAAGACTTTAAATTTAAGGAAAATAAGAATATAAATTGCAGATTTAACGTTTAATTATATCAATTCTTCAACGTGTTTTTTGATGTTTTCAGAGATCTTTTTGGTTGGAAGATCATTTTCGTCATTTCCAAACGGATCTTCAATTTCTTCAGCGATAAGCTCCAAACTTGCCAATACATAAAATATAAAAACAACAACAGGAGCAACTAAATAACCTAAACTTACAGAGTATCCAAAAGGAAGTGTCATAGTGTAAAAGAAAATGAATTTCTTTATAAAAGCGCTATAAGAGTAGGGAATAGGTGTGTTTTTAATACGTTCACAAGCGCCACAGATATCGGTAAAAGCAACTAATTCGTCATTTAAAGTAATTAACTGCTCTCCAGATATTTTTTTTGCATCATATAAATCATTGATTTTATGATACATGATTTTTTTTAACTGATTAGGTTTATGCTTGTGATGATCTATTTCTAAATCTACATCTTCAAAAAGCTGTTTGCTCGTATCTTCATCTTTAAGATGCTGATGAAGTATATCTGCATACATTGGAATGTATTTTCTAAAAAACTTTCTGTCGTTTTCATCTTTTAAAATTGCTGAAAGTTTTATCGCTAAATTACGGCTGCTATTTACAAGTCCGCCCCAAAGTTTACGGCCTTCCCACCATCTGTCATAAGCTGTATTTGTTCTGAAAACAAGTAAAAGAGAGATCACAAAACCAAGCATTCCATGCATAATTGGAATGTTATGGATATAATCGTTTTTTGTAACTTTAAAATAATGAAGTTCTAAATAACATACTATCGCGGAATAGATTCCAATAGCAATCATAATTGTGATCAGTTTTCGAACTGTATCAGATTTATGAAAATGAAAAATAAAAGTAAACCAGTCTTTGGTGTTATATGAAATCATTTAAGTTTGTTTTGAAACAAAATTAAATTAAAAATTGTCCAAATTTGATACAGAATAAAAAAAAATCTGCTAATCTTCTAAATCTGCGAGCTAATTTTTTCTCTCGCAGATTTAAAAGATTAGCAGATAAAGATAAGTTCTACTAATGCTAAATATTTTATAGAAAAGTTTCTTGTCTTGATTGAAGTGATAAGCTTAAAAATTGATATTTCCAGCTAATTCTTTTAAAGCGATTTCAGATAATTTTGCTTCATATTGCGCATTGCTGTAACGCACTTTTGCATTCACATAATTAAGCTGAGCAGTTCTAAAATCTAATGTTGTGATAGTTCCAATTTTAAATTTATCCAATGTGATTTCTAAGTTTTGTCTCGCAATAGCCTCATTATCTTCTTCTAAATCAATTAATTCAAGATTAGTTAAATACGTTTGAAAAGCAGTACTTAATTGCGTATTTAAAATCGTGCTTTGCTGTTCTATTGCAATCTGCGAATTTTCAATCTGTAATTTAGCAACTTTTTCATTGCGATGCTGATTAAAACCATCAAAGATGTTCATAGAAGCATTAAAACCATAATTCAAACCTCTAGAAGAAGTTTCACTGGTAAAGCCTAAACTAGACTGGCTTTCAGAAAAATTATATCCTGAAGTTAATCTTAAAGTCGGATAACGATCTGCTTTTACTTGTTTCAGCTGTAATTCGGCTATACGTTTATTAATGATTTGTGCTTCTAAACCTGGATTTTGTTTTTGAGCTAAATCCATCAAATCTGCCAAAACCAATTTATTGTCCACTTTTACTTCATCCGTAACCTTGAAATCAATTTTTGGATCTCGAGCTAAGTATTGATTCAATAAAATTTTTCCATTAGCATAAGATTCTTTTTGTCGTAACAAAGCAACTTGATCTGAATTTAAATCAACCTGTGCGTTTAAAACCTCTAATTTTGAAGCCTTTCCAATACTGAATCGATTTTTAGCCAGAGTTAAACGCTGGTTAGAAATTACGATTGTAGTATCTAATGCAGCTAATTGTTGCTGCTGTAGAACTAAATCATAGTAAGCAGAATTTACCTGAGCGATTTTAAGTAAAATAGTTCTTTTAAGTTCTGCATCACCCAGTTTTTGAAGCTCTTTTAACTGATCGAGTTTAGCAAACATTTTCATACCATCAAAAACAGTCCATCCTAAGCTAACGCCATAATTTAAGCTGTTGTTTTTTGCGTTATCCAACGAAGTGGATGTTCCATCTTGTCTAACTTGTGTAGAGTTTGTGATGCTGTTGCTGTCGGTTATATTTGCCGTTGCTGTCGGTAACATTCCTGCATTTCCGATTGTAACATTTGTTTCGTTTATTTTGGAGTTGTTTTTTGCAATTTTAATTTCAAAATTATTCTCCAAAGCTATCGTCATAGCTTGCTCAATAGTAAGGACTTCCTGTGCTTTGGCCTGAAAAATGCAGCAAAGCAGAATTAGTACTGTACCATATATTTTTTTAATATTCATATTCTTTTTCTTTAACCAAAAAACATCATTTTTTGATTTCTATTTAATGCTTTCTTTTTCGTATTCGTCGATGTGGTCAAATTCTGGATAGTGTTTTCTAGCTCGAGACCACATTAAATAAATTGCAGGAATAACAAAAAGTGTCAAAGCCAATGAAAAAATAGTTCCTCCTACAATTACAACTCCCATACCAATTCTACTAGTTGATGCAGCTCCAAGCGACATTGCAATTGGAAGCGCTCCTAATGCAATAGCTAAACTCGTCATTAAAATTGGACGTAAACGTGCTTCTGAAGCTTCTAAAATAGCTTCTAATTTAGGTTTTCCCTGTTCCCGTAATTGATTGGCAAATTCGACTATCAAAATACCATTTTTGGTTACCAGACCAATCAACATTACGGTACCAATCTGGCTAAAGATATTCCAAGTTTGATTGAATAACCAAAGCGAGAATAAAGCTCCTGCAACCGCCATTGGAACTGTTAAGATGATAATAAACGGATCGATAAAACTTTCGAATTGAGCTGCAAGAATTAAGAAAATTAACAATAAAGCTAATCCAAAAGCGAAAGAAGTATTAGAACTGCTTTCTACGAAATCTCGAGACTCTCCAGCTAAATCAGTTGTAAAGCTTTCGTCTAAGACTTTTGCTTTAATTCTGTCCATTTCCTGAATTCCGTCGCCCATACTTTTTCCAGGAGCTAAACCTGCGGCAACAGTAGCTGACATATAACGGTTGTTGTGATACAACTGCGGTGGGTTACTTTGTTCGTATACATTTACAACGTTGTCCATTTGTATCAATTCTCCGTTTTTGTTTTTTACAAACATAGAAGTCAAATCCAAAGGTTTAGATCTGTCTTTTTGGTCAAATTGCCCAATTACTTGATATTGTTTTCCGTTTTTAATGAAATATCCAAAACGTTGCCCACTTAAAGAAAGTTGTAAAGTTTGTGCGATATCCAAAATAGAAATCCCTAAACTTTCTGCTTTTGCACGGTCAATAGTTACGTTGATTTCAGGCTTGTTAAATTTCAAATTTACATCAGTTGTAGAAAAAACATCGCTTTTTCCAACTTCAGCCATAAACAACGGAATCTTTTCTCTTAATTTATCAAAATTTGGAGCTTGAATAATGTATTGAATTGGTAAACCTCCACGTCTGTTTACAGCAATTGTTGGTTGCTGCGTAACTGAGGTTTTTGCATTTGGATATTGCTTCGTCCATTTCGTTAATTTGTCGGCAATGTCTTTTTGAGATTTCTCTCTTTCGTCAACATCTTTTAAAGTCAAACGAACCAATCCGCTGTTTACCGAATTTGAGCTAAATCCAGGAGATGTAATAACTAAAGCTACTTTTTTCTCTGGAATTGAGTCGTCAATCAGCTTAGAAATTTCTTGCATAAAACGATCTGTATATTCGTACGAAGAACCCTCAGGAGTTGTCATACGCATGGTTACAGAACTTCTATCGTCATAAGGAGCGGTTTCTTTTGGAAGAATCGTAAAAAACAGATAAATCAATCCGAAACAAACAATCAAAATTGGAAAACTAATCCATTTTCTGCCCATAAATTTCGTTAATGCTTCTGCATAACTGCTATTCATTTTTTCGAAAAATGGTTCTGTTTTAATATAGAATTTAGATTTTTTCTGTTCTCCGCCTTTCATTAAATAAGCATTCAACATTGGAGTCAAAGTCAGAGATACAAAAGCAGAAATTAATACGGCAGAACCAATTACAACACCAAATTCCCTAAATAATCTTCCAACGAATCCTTCTAAGAAAATTACAGGCAAAAACACTGCGGCCAAAGTAACTGAAATCGAAATTACGGCGTAGAAAATCTCATTTGAACCTTTAATTGCAGCCTCAATTGGCGACATTCCTTCTTCTACTTTTTTGAAGATATTTTCCGTAACTACAATTCCGTCGTCTACAACCAAACCTGTAGCCAAAACAATTGCCAATAAAGTTAACACGTTAATCGAAAAACCAAACATCCACATGATAAAGAATGTGGCAATCAAAGAAACTGGAATGTCTATTAAAGGTCTAAACGCAATTGCCCAATCTCTAAAGAATAGATAAATAATAATGATTACCAATATGATTGAAATTCCTAAAGTTTCAGCAACCTCAAGTACTGATTTCTTTACGAAAATGGTATTATCAAGTGCAATATTAAGTTTGATATCTTTCGGAAGATCTTTCTTTAAAGCTTCATATTTTTTATAAAACTCTTTCGAAATATCTAAATAATTTGCTCCAGGCATTGGTACAATTGCCAAACCAATTAAAGGAAGTCCAGATTGGCTCAATTTAGTTTCTAAATTTTCTGGTCCCAATTCAGCACCTCCAATATCGCTCAAACGAATAATTTTATCACCATCTGTGCGAATGATAATATTGTTGAATTCTTCTGGCTTAGAAAGGTTTCCGACTGTTTTTACTGTTAATTCAGTACTGTTTCCAGTTAATTTTCCTGATGGCAATTCAACGTTTTGTGCATTTAATGCTGTACGAACTTCTGCAACTGTACAGCCATAAGCGGCTAATTTTGCAGGATCAATCCATAAACGCATTGCGTAACGTTTTTGTCCCCAAATTTGAACAGCACTAACTCCTGGAATTGTTTCTAGTCTTTGCGAAATAACGTTCTCAGCATAATCGCTTAATTCTAAAGAACTTCTGGTATCACTTTGAACGGTCATCGAAATGATAGCTTCACTATCGGCATCTGCTTTAGATACAACTGGCGGAGCATCAATATCTTGTGGTAAACTTCTAATTGCTTGTGAAACTTTGTCACGAACATCATTAGCAGCTTCTTCTAAATCTTTATCAAGATTAAACTCAATGGTAATATTGCTGCTTCCTTGGTTACTAGAAGAAGTAATATTTCTAATTCCATCGATCGCATTTACTGCTTTTTCAAGAGGTTCTGTAATTTGTGACTCAATAATGTCAGAATTGGCACCCGTGTAATTGGTACGAATGGAAACCTGCGCAGGATCAATCGAAGGAAATTCTCGAACACCCAAAAAAGTATAACCAATAAAACCGAAAAGTATAATTAATAAATTCAGTACAATGGTTAAAACAGGCCTTTTTATACTTGTAGTTGATAAACTCATGTGAGATTTTAGATTTTAGAGTTCGGATTTTAGATTTAGCTTTTAACTCATAATCCAAAACTCATAACTCATAATTATTTTACTTTTACTTTTACTTTAATTGGCGATTCATTTTTTAATGACATAACACCGCTTGTAATTAAAGTGTCTCCCGCTTTTAATCCTGATAAAATCAAAATTGAAGAATCGGTTCTTGTTGTGGCATCAACCATTACTTCTTTTGCTTTTCCGTGATCGGCAACAAATACTTTTTTACCGTCTTGAATAGGAATGATAGCCTGAGAAGGTACAACGATAGCATCCTTAATAATATTTAAAGGCAATTTGATATCTGCAAAAGTTCCAGGGAAAAGCTTACCGTCTGTATTATCAGCAATCGCACGAATTTGAAGCGTACGAGTCGCAACAGCAACTTCTGGTTCTATTGCATAAATCTTAGCATTATAAGTCTTGTCTGAACCAGAAACGGTAAAATCTATAATAGATCCGTTTTTTACTTGAGAAGCGTATTTTTCTGGAATTGAGAATGTAATTTTCAATTTGCCAGTATTTACCAATTTAGCTACTAAAACTGTTGGCGTAATATAAGTTCCAGGAGAAATAGAACGTAATCCA
Organism: Flavobacterium sp. SH_e; assembly: GCF_025717045.1. Classification (GTDB taxonomy): domain Bacteria; phylum Bacteroidota; class Bacteroidia; order Flavobacteriales; family Flavobacteriaceae; genus Flavobacterium. The sequence goes on along the minus strand of NZ_JAOVZN010000005.1, from coordinate 226,735 downwards.
ATTTTTCCTGAAAAAGGAGCACGTACAGATGTTTTAGAAATTTGTGCTCTAATTAATTGGCTTTGTGCTTGAGCTGAAGCATGATCTGCTCTTGCAACGTCAGCTTCTTCTTGGCTAATAGCTTCTTTTTGAAGCAATAGTTTTGCTCTTCTTTCGTTTTCTGCTGCCAAACCTTCTTTAGTTACAGCTTGTCTTAATTGAGCTCTTAATTCAATATCGTTAACTTTAAAAAGCACTTGGCCTTTTGTCACATAACTTCCTTCATTAAAAAATATCCCCTCTACAATTCCAGAAACCTCACTATGTATTTCTACTTGTTCATTTGCTTCAATAGAACCAGTAAGTGACAAATTATTGTCAAAAGTGGCAGTTTTTATTACAGTTCCATTAACAGTTGTTGGAGAATCTTTGTCGTTAAATTTTTTAGAGTCTTCGTTTTTACCTTTATTAGATATAATTCTGTAGGTGATAAAACCTCCAATTGTTATAATTAAAAGAGTGTAAATGAGGTGTTTTACTTTCATAAAAATGAGGTGAATATAGATTTTAGTTTTGTGTTTTTAGTAACCTTACAAATTTAACTTTTTGTTGTGAAATCGGAGGCTGTTAGCTTTTATTTAACATTTGTATGTACAAAGGTTTGCAGTTAGACTAAAAAAAGATCAAAAGGTTTAATAAAAGATTAATTTTTTTTCAATGAAGAATAAAACTTAAACCCAATAAACAAAAAGGCTGGAAGATATTTTATAACTATCTGAAGTTAGACCAGTTCTTAATTTGAATTTTTTTAATGCATTTTGTCTGATTTTTTTTGCAGTTTATCGATTTTATTTGTAACATTGGTACGTTAAACAAAATGATTGATTTATGCGATAATGCAATCTTTATTCGAAAGTATTATTGTTAAAATGTGCGAATAGGAGTAGTTTTTTAGTTTTTTAAAGAATATAAGGAAATAATTATATTAACAAGTGTTTATTTTTTGTTGTTTAAAACTATTAAAAAAATGATCTATGAAGAAAAAATTACTTCTAAGCTTATGGTTTACATTTTTACTTCTTGCAATTGGTTATTTATTTTGGCAGAATGAGTTTAAATACAGTCTTCCAACACCAATTCCAAAAAATTATCACGCTATTGCGATGGGTTCCCAAATCGAATTAGGACCATGCTGTGCATTTGATAATAAACCAATTTTTATACATTTTTTTAATCCAGATTGTCCCTGTTCAAGATTCAATGTTCCGCATGTAAGTGGGTTGATAAAAAAATATGGCGACAGAATCAATTTTAAAATTGTGGTTTTAAACAAACAAAGGAATTTTACTATTGATGAAATTCAGCAAAAGTTCGACGCCAAAATCCCTGTTTATTTTGATGAATCTATAGCTGAAAAATGTGGTGTTTTCTCGACGCCTCAAGCTGTTTTGCTAGATCCATCACATAATTTATATTATCGAGGCAATTATAATAAAACAAGATATTGCACCGACGCAAAAAGTAATTATGCCCAAATGGCTATCGATTCTTTACTCAGCAGAAAAGATAATCCTTCTTTTACCGCTTTAGCCCTCAAGGCTTACGGATGTTCATTACCAAAATGTACTAAATAACTATTTCCAAAACCTAAATCTTAACAAACCATGAAAACAAAAGCTAGTTTAAACGAGCAAGACTACTTGCACAGTTTTATGTCTACAATGACACAAAAATCGGATACGATTATTAATTATGTTCTTGCAGTTTATTTCCTTCTCGGTATTGCTTTATCCTTTAAGTATGACACTTTCGAAATTGGCGTAGGTGTTGGAACGTTGAATCTTTTAGCTTACTACTCCGCTAAATTTTTTATGAAAAATTCTAAATTTTACCAATACGTTTTGTCAATTGTTCTAGCTATTTTTATGGCGCAGTATATTTATCAAATGCATGGAATGTTTGAAATGCATTTTACAGTATTTATTGCAAGTACAATCTTGATTATTTACCAAAATTGGAGACTTCAAATTCCACTGACTTTATTGGTAGTTCTTCATCACGCAGGATTAGCATATCTTCAAAACTATATTTATAATGATGCAAATGGACTTCAGGTTTATTTTTCTCAAGTAAATTTTGATCTAGAAACTTTAATTATTCATACCGTTCTGGCTGCTGTAGTATTCCTTATGAATGGTTATTGGGCTTATTATTTTAAAGAGCATAGCGAAAACCATATCTCTAAAATTTCTGATGAATATGAATTGGAAAACATGAAATTAGCTTCTGCTAAATATAGCTCAATGTCTGCTACAAAAGACTACAATGATTTTATTCATCGAACAACTTTAGACTTAAAACTTCCTGTAAATTCAGTTTTAAAACTAATTGATGTTTCAAAAGGGCATACCGATAATGATAAATTGCTTACTTATCTGGAAATGATGAGAGAAAGTGCCAAGAAAATCGACGATTTGGTTAATGATATTCATGTTAAATCAACAAATAGCAGAAATTAAAAGTATAATCCCGATGAAAATCGGGATTAGTATTCAAAAACAAGATGAATTTTAGACCTGTTGTATTTTTTCATAATTGAACTGTAGTTTAATTTAAATGTAAAATTTATGGATGCCAAACTAAACCGTCCAACACCTTCTGATAGAGAAGTAGATTGGAATAAAAATAAAGTATTGCTTAGTAAAACAGATAAAAAAGGAACCATTTTATATGCCAATGAAGACTTTATAGATGTTTCTGGTTATGACGAATTTGAACTTGTTGGACAGCCTCATAACATTGTGAGACATCCGGATATGCCAAAAGTCATTTTTAAATTTTTATGGGACAGTATTAAGTCAAGTGAAAATATTCATGTGATTATAAAAAACATGGCTAAAACAGGCCGTTATTACTGGGTTGTAACCGATTTTAAAATTGTAGCAGATACAGATGGTGAAATCGTGGGCTTTTTTGGAACGCGAAAATCTGTTCCAAATGACATTATTGTCAAATTTATTGAGCCTTTGTATAAAAAACTTCTTCAGATTGAAGAAACCAGCGGAATGCACGCTTCTGAAGAATATTTAGTTGGCTTTCTTGAAGAAAGAAAGAAAACATACATGGAATACATCGATCATCTGATTGCCACAGGAAAGGATGATAAAAACAAGGTAAGCAAAGGCTTATTCAACGGACTTTTTGAAAAGAAAAAAGACCTGAAAAAATAATTTCCATATACTTCATTGTGTCTATAAATTATTCAAACTTTAAATTTGACCCCCAACAAATCTAAATCACCAGAATCTATTAGAATGCAATGAAGTATATGTTTTTTTTAGTATAGATGACAAGTGCATTTTTCGCTATTCTCATTAAGAAGAGTATAACTTAAGAAGAAAGTATGTGAGCCATTATTGTAGTTGCTGAATTTAGTTGTAGAAATATCATAAGCATATCCCACTTTTAAATCATCAATAAGCTGAATTCCTAAAAAGACACCAGCGCTGGCGTTATAATCAAAATTGACAGAAGCTAAGTATTTGTTTAAATAATTATAATTTAGAGAAGTTAAAACACTTACAGGAGCTCCAGGAGTTATACGTGCTAAAAGGGCAGGAGTTAAAGTAATATCTCTTCTAATTTCAAATTGATATCCGAAATTGGTATAATAATAATTTTTTCTGCTGGAAAGTGTTGTACCATCAGGATTGCTATAACTAGCTTGCAGTAAATTTGGACTTGAAACTCCGATAAAAAATTTATCAGAATAAAAATTTGCACCAGCTCCAAAAATAGGTGACGTTCTGCTTTCTTGATTGAAATTGCTTATTTCTTCTCCAGGTTCCTGAATGTCTAAGTTGTTTTTGTTGACATTAAAAGAGTTAATCCCCGATTTAATACCAAGAACTAACTTGTATTTTCTATCCAATTTAATGTAATATGCAAAATTTCCTTCCAGATTATATTCTCGTGTAGGCCCTATTGCATCGTGATATAGGCTAATACCGTATCCAATTTTTTGTAATGATTTAGTATCTACAGACAAATATTGTGTTTTTGGTGCACCTTCAAAACCAACCCATTGGCTTGAGTACATTCCGACAATATTAAGTCCATCTGCTGAACCTGCAAAAGCTGGATTGTAAAACAAAGGATTATAATTAAAAATAGATAATTTAGCGTCGTTTTGAGCTTGAATATTATGTATTGAAAATATAATAATTGCAATAAAAAATATATTTTTTGTAAAAGTTCTACCCATTATTGTGTATATATAAAAAGCCTTTTTTTGTTGCATCGGTTAGATCTCTTTTTTTGTAATTCAGTATATAAAAATAAGATCCGGTAGGCAGTTTTTCATCTTTTCTAAAAACTTCTCCAGCATTGGCTCGGCCGTAAAAATAATTTTGATCAATTCCATACCCAGACATTTTATAAACCAGTTGCCCAAATCGGTTGAAAATTTGAATTGAGTTGTTTGGAAAATATTCAATGTCTTGAATTTCTAAATGATCGTTTGAAGTGTTATTGTCAATCGTAATCAAATTATATATAGTTACTTCGCAAGGAAGAATCTTTACATTTATTACGGTACGCGTGTCACTTTCACATTTAGTTTCCCCATCTCGAATGGCAGCATAATAGGTTGTTTCGTTTTCTAAAACTGTTGTGTGCGCCAATGGAGTTTTATCATTTATACTGCTATAATATCTTACTGCAGCATTGTAATAATTTAAATCACGAATAGTAAATTCTTGCTTAGAACAAAACTCTTGAGTAAAGTCTGGTGCAAGTACTGACGAATTCTGATTTAGTACAGCTTTAATTCCCCATCTAGGACTTCCGCAGTTAATATTTGGATCAAAATTGGAAGCGTAATAAGTGACATTATTTTTTAGCGGGGTAGAAGTGTTTAGCTGAGTTCCACCTTCTTCTGCATTATACCACATGATTTGAGTTCCTTGAACTTTAAGATCAGCAATTGTAGGTTCTTCGCTTAAACAAAATGATTGGACTTTATCACCTATAACTGGAGCTGCAGAATTAAGGACAATCGTAACTTTGGTTCTTGGACCAATACAGCCATCTTTCAAAATAGCACAATATATGTCTCTATTTTTTGGAATTTTAGTAGTTTCAGGAAGTTCTTCTGTAGATAAATCAGTATCAAACCATTTTAATTCTTGTCCATTTGTATCAAGTGTCGCAATTGTTATTACAGGATAAGTGCAATAGGTTTGAACTTCAGGTACGTCAGGTTTTAGAATTGGATTGTTTTCAATATGAATTGGTTTAGATATAAAAGCAGAACATCCTGTATCTGAATAAACGGTTAGTGAAACGATATAATCGCCAGAGTTTTCAAAAATATGGCTCGGATTTGCCAATCCAGATTTTTTTCCATCGCCAAAATCCCATTCCCATTTATTAATTATTCCGCTTACAATTTTAGTTTTATCTTGAAAAGCAATTGGCGATAAAGTATTGTAGTCAACTTTACAAGGTTTTGAAATTGCAAAATCGGGAGTTATAACAGTAGGGCTTGAAAGTGTCGCTTGAATTGTAGATTGACAGGTATTTCCGTTGTTGAAAGAAGTTAAAAGACATTCAAAAGTTGAACCTGCCGGATAATCTGCTAAAGGCAAATCAATAGTTTGAGAAGGAGTGCCTACAACTTGACCTTTATAGGTCCACAAATAAGAAACAAATCCTGTAGGAGCCGTTAAAGTGAAATTATTTCCATCAGAACAAACACCAACATTGATTTTTAATTTACTACACTTTGCAGATATATAAGCATAACCAAAGTGTACCTGAAAACCACAATCCTTGGTTGTAAACTCAATAGATACTTTTTTACCTACATAATTGGCAAGGTTAATTCCAACTGTGTTCCATTGTGTCCAATATATTTCACCGCAAACATTCGCATTCTGATTAGGCTCACCAGAACTTACACGATAAACCCCGCATAAAGGATCAATTTCAAAACCTTTTTCATCCACAATTTTTACTTCGAAATTGGGTTGTGCATCTTTTTCATGTCCACCATCTTCTAGTACAACGGCGTATTTGTAGATAAAAAGATTATTGTCTTCCGTTACATTTATGTCATATACAAGTCTTTCTGCTTCATTTCCACCTTTATCGTTACCTAATCTTGCAGAATAAGTTTCACCTGGCGGAACAGTAAAAAGTTCGCCCCCGCAAACAGCAACATGTTCATCTGTAACACCAACATCCATAATCATGTGGTGGTCAATATTTTGTCCTTTATTTGCACTAGGATTTTCTCTGGAACCATAAAAAGGTCTCCATCCATCAAAGTTGGCTTCTGAGAAATCAACATTGAAACATCCAGACTGCGCGTTAATTAAATTAACAATAAAGAATAAAAATAAAAAATAGTAATTTTTTATCATCATTGGAATTGATTAGGAAATTTGCTTTTGGGGTTTGGCAAATGTAAGATTTTGGAATAAAAAAACTATATTTTTAAGAAAAAAGTTAAAAAAATATAAAAAAATGTTCTTTTTTTATTTCAAAAAATCTAATTAACTAATATAATTCCAAATGTTTTTCTTTTTAGTCAATTCGATGAAAATCGCTCGTAATACTGCGTGTTCAGGCTTTTGAAGAGCAGAATCTTCTTTTAAAATTTTCATCGCATAATTTCTAGCCAAAGAAAGAATTTCTCTGTCTTTTACAATATCTGCAATTTGAAGATTTAGAACACCACTTTGCTGTGTTCCCATTAAATCACCAGGACCACGAAGTTTAAGGTCAACTTCGGCAATTTCAAAACCATCATTGGTTTGAACCATGGTTTCCATTCTGGTTTTACTATCAGAACTCAATTTATGCCCAGTCATTAAGATGCAATAGCTTTGTTCAGCACCACGTCCCACACGTCCGCGCAACTGATGCAATTGCGAAAGCCCAAATCTTTCTGCGCTTTCTATAATCATAACACTGGCATTTGGTACGTTTACACCAACTTCAATTACTGTTGTAGCAACCATTATATTAGTTTTTCCTTCAGAGAAACGCTTCATTTCAGCATCTTTATCAGCTGGTTTCATTTTTCCATGAAGAATGGAAATAGAGTATTGAGGAAGTGGAAAATCACGAGAAATACTTTCGTAGCCGTCCATCAAATCCTTATAATCCATTTTTTCCGATTCCTGAATTAACGGGTAAACAATATAAATCTGTCTTCCTTTTGCGATTTCATCACGAAGAAACTTCCATACTTTCAAACGATTAGTATCATAACGATGTACAGTTTGAATCGGTTTTCTTCCTGGTGGCAGTTCGTCAATAACAGAAATGTCTAAATCGCCATATAAACTCATTGCCAGCGTTCTCGGAATAGGAGTGGCAGTCATTACTAAAACGTGTGGCGGAATATCATTTTTCTTCCACAGTTTAGATCTTTGCTCTACGCCAAAACGGTGCTGTTCATCAATTACCGAAAGGCCTAAATTTTGGAATTTTACTTTATCTTCTAATAAAGCATGAGTTCCAATTAAAATTTTAAGTTCTCCGTTTTCTAATTCTTCATGAATAATTTTTCTTTCAGAAGTTTTAGTAGAACCAGTTAATATTCGAATATTGATATTTAAAGTCTTAGCGAATTCAGATAAACCAAGAAAATGCTGATTGGCCAAGATTTCAGTAGGCGCCATCAAACAAGCCTGAAAACCATTATCTATCGCCAAAAGCATACTCATAAAAGCAACAATCGTTTTTCCAGAACCCACATCACCTTGAAGCAAACGATTCATTTGGGCATTGCTTCCCATATCAGTTCTGATTTCTTTGATTACTCTTTTTTGAGCATTTGTTAAATCAAAAGGAAGATGATTTTTATAAAATTCATTAAAAAGTTCGCCCACTTTGTCAAATGGATGTCCTTTTATTTTATGTTTTCGAATGAGATTTTTTGTAATTAATTGCAGCTGAATAAAGAACAATTCTTCAAACTTTAGTCGGAATTGCGCTTTCGCTAAAATTTCAGCACTTTTTGGAAAATGGATATTGAATAATGCGGCACGTTTTGGAATTAGCTTTAATTCTTCAATTAAAAAAGGAGGGAAAGTTTCGGTAAACAATGCCTGTGTTTCCAGAAAAAGCTGTTCCATCAATTTATTAATAGTGCGATTTGAAATTCCTTTATTAGCCAAAGCTTCTGTCGAAGGATAAACAGGCTGCATAGCCGAACGTAAACTTCTTTCGTGTTCGCTTAACAATTCAATTTCGGGATGCGCCATACTAAATTGGCTTCCGTAAAGAGAACATTTTCCAAAAATCACTAAAGGCTCATTTAGTTTTAAACTTTCACGAATCCACTTGTGTCCTTGAAACCAGTTTAAATCAATTTGCCCTGTTTCATCAACAAAACTAGCAACAAGACGCTTTTTGTTTTTGGCAAATTCAACCGTTTTAATGTTGATGATTTTACCAATAATCTGAACTTCAGAACCTGTATTCTGTAATTCGTTAATCTTATAATAACGCGTTCTGTCAATATATCGATTCGGAAAAAGATTAACTAAATCTCCATATTTATGAATACCCAATTCCTTACGAAGAAGCTGACCACGGCTCGGACCAACACCTTTTAAGTATTCAATTGGAGTTTCTAGAAGATTATTAGACATTTCGAAGATTTAGATTTTTTTTAGAAACAAGAAGCAAGAAAAAAGACCAATTACAATCTCATTATCTTTCTTCTTGTTTCTTTTTTCTTTAGAAAAGCGAAGATAAATCTTAATTAGGAAATTTGAAAATGAATTATAGTTTTCAAGTCTTTGAATATTAATTTATCGTTAAATTGAAATTGCAGACGCAACTATTTTAAGAAAGGAAAGTCTTATAAATACATAACCTTAAAAAACTAAAAAATGAAAAAAATTGGACTTTTAATTGTATTGTTTCTTTCTCTCGCTTCTTGTTCTGATAACGACGACAAACCATCTGAAAGTTACGTTGGAAAATGGACATTAACAAAAATGGGCAGTGGTAATCCAGCAGTAAATTCGATTGATGTTTTAGAATGGGAGGAATCGTATACTTTTAATTCTAATAATACATTTTCTAAAACAAGAAAAAAAGACGGAAAAACTACAACTATTTCAGGAACTTATTCTGTAGTAAAAACGGCAGATCAAACACAGTTCGAATTGAATTATACGGCAGAGAGTGATATAATTGCATCTTGCACTTCTAATGTAAAAGAAAATTTATACATCATTCATAGTATTGGCAACTTGTATGGAACGTGGAGTATATGCGACGGTCCAACACTAGTGTATGAGAAAAAGAAATAATTTTTGAATGCTTACTAATTCAATTTTTTTAAGCTCCGTTTTTGACGGAGTTTTTTATTTTTATCGTCAGTATAATTTTAATAAAAAAAGATAATTGCTAGATTTGTTTAAGCATTAAAACTATAAGCCTCAAATTATGATTAAAGAAGAAAAAGTTCCTTTTGAAACCATTGTGTTTTCTGGCATTACATTCAAAGTAATCAACCGACACGAAGCTCACAACATTATTGGAGATCTTACCGATTTCAATAATCAAAAAATCTACAATGTTTTTGAAGATACCTGGCGTTTTCCTGATTACGAAGAAAATCCAATATTTTTATTAGCAGAGGAAGATGTAGAAATGGATTTATTTGAGATGGATTTCAGCACAGAAGAATATCCTGATATTTTCATTTTAGGATTTATTTTTAAAGGAAATCTAACGGTTGCAAAGCTTATTAGTTCTTACGATACCGATAATTCTCCGGCTTTAATTGTCTTAGGAAAAACAACGACAGTGAATATTAACTTGTTCGGAAGTGTCCATTATTTGGGCGGAGGATTGCAATGCGATATACTTGCTGGAGAATACAATCATGGAGAGCTTTTTGTAAAAGGAGACCTTACAGCTTGGCTAATTTATACTGATGATATGCTGTTTCATTTTGAACGTTTTACAGACGTTCAGGCAATTATAAGCGCTGGTAGACCTGATGTTTTAATTTGCAGTAATGTTCAAGATACTGACGGATCTGTTATAACTGTCGAAAATTATTTGCCTTCGACTCATAAACTGTCTGATATTGTAGATGATGCTTTTTTAGAACTTTCTAGCTACGGCAGTGAAATATTAGGCAATAACTATTTAGATATTTTTAAAGAAGGACTTTCAATTTTAGATTACGATAAAAAAGAGAAATACTCTTATGCTGATTTCCGTAGTCAGTTTATAAATATGGTTGAAGTTTTGTCTGAAAAGGAGGAATTGAAAGAAAACGGAAAAATAGTTAGACATATTTCTGGAACGACTTATTTATTTATTCCTTTTGATTATGAAGGAAAGAAATATAGCCAGATTTCTGAAGAAATTTCGAATGGTTTTAACATCAGAATGCGTGCTTTATGGTGTCATGAAGACGAAGAAATTATGCTTATTCTAGAGTATCTTGACGAAAACGGAGATCCAAAATACCAATGGATAAATGACGAAAATGCTCCGGGAATTGAGCTTTTCTGCGTAAAAAATGCGGCGATAGCAACTTTTGAAATGTTGACAGCCGAAGTTATTGAAGAAGAGGAAGAAGAAAGTGAAACAGAATATTCAGATTATGATAGCCGTTTTTCTTTAGAAGAATTTGCTGATCAATTTGGCAATTACAAACTGCCAGAAGATTTAGTAAAATTATACGAATTTGAGCAGGAATATGGAGTTGAAACTTATTCAGAATGTTTTGGACTTACGATTAACGACGATAAAACTGGAATAAAAACTTGGTCTGAAGAAGAAGAGTTTTACAATAGTTTTATCGAATTTGCAGGTGCAAATGGTTCAGGAAGTTCGTATGCATATTGGCTTATTGATAAGGATTTGAATAATTGCCCAATTGTTGTTTTTGGAGACGAAGGAGGAGTCCATGTTGTGGCAGAAAACACTCGAAAACTGATTCAGCTTCTGACTTTAGACACCGAAATTTCTGTTGATTTTGATTATGCTTATTTTTATAAAGATGAAGAATATTACGAAGAAAGCGAAAACAAAGAAGAATTTCAGGATTGGGCTAAAGAACAGTTTGGCTTTAATGCAATAGAATCAAATGAAGAAGCGGATGAAATTGTAGAACAAGCTAAAAGAAAATACAAGCAAAAATTTAATGATTTCTTAGTGAAATTTGATATTGAAATCAGTGAGGAAGATGATGCCGAATAGTTTTTTATCTTTGAATTTAAATTAGAAAAAATGAAAACACATTTAGCGCTTTTACGCGGAATCAATGTTTCTGGACATAATATGATGAAAATGGAAGCTTTGAAAGCAATGCTGGAGAATCTTGGTTTTCAGAATGTTCGAACATATCTGCAATCTGGAAATGTCTTTGTTGATAGCGAAGAAGAAGCCTCAAAAGTTGGTTTTATCATCAAACAGGAAATCTTTAAAGTTTTTGGACACGAAGTTCCAGTTGTTATGATTACCAAAGAAAACCTAGAATCTTGTTTTGCAAATAATCCCTTTTTAAAAGAAAAAGATATTGACATGAAAAAGTTATATGTGGCTTTCGTTTCAACAACTTTAAAAAAGGAAAGTATAAACGATCTGAAAATCAGTCAGTTTAAGCCAGATGAAGCAAGTATTGATGAAAATAGAATTTTTATAAAATATGCCGTTGGCGCTGGAAAAACCCGTTTTGATCAAAAATATATTGAAAAAAAATTAAATGTAACAGCAACGATTCGCAACTGGAATACAGTTACCAATTTGCTTAAAATGTATTCTGAATAATGAGAAAGTACTTTTTTATAGTTTTTATAATAAGCTTAAATGCAGCTATTTATGCTCAAAATACAAAAACAGCTCCTGAAGATTTTAATACTTTTTTTAAGAAATTTAATGCTGACAAGAAATTTCAAATTAGCAGAGTGGTTTTTCCTTTAAAATATAAAATGAACAATGACGATTTTGAATTAACGGATTATACTATGACAAAAGAAAAGTATAAAACCCTTAATCTGAATAACAAAGGGGATGAGAAATATTTAAAAAGAACAATTTCTGTAAAGAAAAATAAAGCAACTCTGCAACAGCGCGGACTTGATAATGGAATTTATATCGATTATATTTTCGAACTAAAAGATAATAAATGGTTTCTGAAAACTTGGGTTGACGAATCTACTTAAGATTAATCGCGTAGCCATTTTTGCATAGCCGGAAAAGGAGATTTATTTTCTTTTTCGGCTTTTTCATTTCCAAGGCACAATCCCATCCATTCCAAAAGAGGCAATCCCATATAATTTTTGGATTCGAAATTTGAAATAAACCACTCAGAACTATTTCTATATCCATTTGGATGAAAAACAAACTCAGCAGGAAATTCTAAATGATGCAATGCAGCGTATGACCATAAAATTGCAGCAATTTCGTCGCCTTGAGTAGGCCAATCTTTTGAAATTTCTGTTGTGCCAACCAGTTTTCTTTCTGCAGGAACTGTTACTGCAAGATGTCCTGCTTCATGTAAAATATCCCCTGGATAAAGTAATTTATTATAATCGATATAAATGCAATCAGGACCTAATTCTAAACCAGGTAAAAAGGTTTCACCAAGTTCTTTTTCAATAACTTCAATACCAATTTCTTTCAAAAAGAATACTACTTTTTTTACTTCATCTTTTTCTTTTAAAGTCATATCAGTTAGTTTTTAAAATATTAGTTTTTCAAATATAAATGGACTCCAAATTATTTTTTAATTAAATCACAATACCAAAATCCAAAATCAAAAGCAGTTTCATCATTAGTATCACACGCTGTGTTTGACGAATCTTCTTTTTCTGGTCTTTCATATTTTCGATAGACAATTTCACCAATTTCAAAATCAATTGGTTTTGAGAATATTGGCCCATCGAAAGTAAAAGTATGAAATTCACCATTTTCACCGCAAACATCCACGTTTTGAGGTAAATCATTTATAAAATTCTGATCGATAATTCTGCCAACAAAACTTTTGTCTAAATATTTTTCGTTTACACAAACCACAATTGTTTTGAATCCTAAGGAAATAAACTCCTGAATTAAATTTTGAGTTGGAATTTTCCAAATTGGAAAAACGCCTTTCAAACCAATTTTAGCTAATTGATTTTCACGGTATTGACGTAAATCTTCTAGAAATATATCTCCAAAAATAGAATGCGTTATTCCATTTTCTTTTAATTCTATTAAAACTTCCGTCATCACTTTTTCATAAACTTCCATAGTTGGCATTTCTGGAACTTCTAGAATCTTTAAAGGAATTCCGATTCTTTGCGCTTGCTCGCGTAATAATTCAACCCGAATTCCATGCATTGAAATCCGCTGATATTGCTGGTTTACGCTTGTCAGTAAACATTCTATTTGAAAATCAGTACTTTGAAGTGTTTTATATAAAGCAAGTGCAGAATCTTTTCCGCTGCTCCAGTTAAATAAGGCTTTTTGAGGTGTAGACACGATTTGGCGGTTTTATATTGTAAACTTACAAATTTCATTCTATTTGTAAAGGAAACCTTTGTAACTTTGGATTTTCGCCTTCAAATTTGTTTCAATGAAATACATTTTTTTATTATTCACCAGTTTTCTTTTTGCACAGCAAACTCAATACGTCGATTTTAAATCTGTTTCAGGAAAATTGTCTTTAAATTCAAAAGAAAAAACAGTTTCAGGTGCTGTCGATTTTCAATTTGAGGTTCTAAAGGATTGTGATACTATTTCGCTTGACGCTAAAAACATGGAATTTTCTAATGTGAAAATAAATGAAAAAGAAATCATTTTCATCAATACGACTAAACAGTTGAAATTGGTTTTTCCTTTTAAAAAAGGACAAAATCATTTGACATTTAATTATTCTACAAAACCAAAACAAGCGCTGTATTTTGTTGAAATGGAAAATGACGAAGTGCAGATTTGGACACAAGGGCAGGGAAGATACACGAGTAACTGGTTCCCGAGTTTTGACGATGTGAATGAAAAATTGATTTTTAATCTAGAGATTTCTTATGATAAAGATTATCAGGTAGTTTCAAATGGAGTTTTAAAGGAAAAAACAACAAACGGAAATCTAAATCGTTGGCAATATCAAATGGAAAAACCAATGAGTTCATATTTATTAATGCTGACAATTGGGAAATATGATAAAAAAGAATTTAAATCCAAAAGCAAAATTCCATTAGAATATTATTACGAACCCAAAGACGCAGATCGTTTTGAACCAACTTATCGTTATTCGAAACGCATTTTTGATTTTCTGGAAAAAGAAATTGGCGTAAAATATCCTTGGAAAATCAACAGACAGATTCCAGTAAGAGACTTTTTATATGCTGGAATGGAAAATACTACTTCAACTCTTTTCGCAACACGTTATGTAGTAGATTCAATAGGTTTTTGTGATCGAAATTATACTAATGTAGATGCGCATGAATTGGCACATCATTGGTTTGGAGATTTGATTACAGCTGAAAGTAGCACGCATCACTGGCTTCAAGAAGGATTTGCGACATATTTTGCCTTGCTTGCTGAAAAAGATATTTATGGCGAAGATTATTTCTATTCTAAGTTATACGATACGGCGCAGCAGATAAAATTTGCTTCTCGAACAGATACTATTCCAGTTTTGAACGCTAAAGCAAGTTCGCTAACTTTTTATGAAAAAGGTGCGTGGGCATTGTTTGTTTTGCATGAATCAATTGGAGATAAAGCTTTCAAAAAAGCGATTAAAAGTTATCTGAATAAATATGCTTATCAAACGGTAAACACTAAGAATTTCTTCGATGAAATTAAAAAAGTCTCTGATTTTGATTTGGATAAATTTCAAAAAACTTGGCTAGAATCAACTGCTTTTGATACGCCAACTGCAAATGCTTTATTAAGCAAAAGCAAAGCAATCCAAAAAAGATTGGAAATCGATAAATTGAAAAAAACGCCTTTAGCTGAAAAAGCAGATATTTTAAAAAGCACTTTAGAATCTGATGTTTACCAATCTGTAAAAGAAGCTGTTGTCGATCAATTAGAAAATGAGAAATACGAAGACAAAAAGTCGCTTTTGCTTTTAGCATTGCAAACTAATAATATAAATGTTCGTCAAAATTTAGCTGGATCATTAACCACAATTCCAGAAGATTTTAGAGCAAATTATGAAACGCTTTTAGATGACAAATCATATCAGACACAAGAAATTGCACTTTATTGGTTATGGAGAAATTTCCCGAACCAGAGAACCGTTTATTTGGATAAATCTAAAAACTGGATTGGTTTTAACGATTATAATCTTAGAACGTTATGGCTTTCTTTAGCTTTATCTACACCAAACTACAGCAATGACCAAGATTCTTTGGTTAATGAATTAATTGCATTTTCATCAACAAAATATGAAGCTACAACAAGACAAAATGCTTTAGAAAAACTAATTGCTTTTAAAATTATTAACGATCAGGTTTTGAGTAATTTAGTTGGCGCTACAACGCATCATATGTGGCAATTTTCAAAGTTCGGACGAGATACTATTCGACTTTTGTTAAAAAATCCCGAAATGCGTGCTTCATTTAATAGAATTTTACCTAATTTGACACCCGATGAGCAATTCCAATTGAATCGTTTGTTGAAAGAGTGAATTAGAGTGGAAAGATAAAAGAAGCAAGATAATAAAAACAAGATGCGAGTTTGCAGAGAAGAAGTTAAAAGATCTTTCTTCTTGCTTCTTTCCTCTAAGTCTAAAAAAAATATCCCAAAAACAAAACCTACATTACAATTTATGAGAGCATTGGTTATTTCAGGTGGTGGTAGTAAAGGCGCTTTTGCCGGCGGTGTTGCCCAGTATTTAATAGAAGAAAAAAAACATGAATACGATTTGTTTATAGGAACCTCTACCGGAAGTTTATTGATTCCGCATTTAGCTCTCGGTCATATTAAAAAAATCCATTCAGTTTATACCAATGTTACCATGTCGAGTATATTTAATATTTGTCCGTTTGTGGTAAAAAATAAAGATGGAGTCGATATTGTGACAATTAATCACTTTAATGTACTTCGTCAGTTTTTTAAGGGAAAACGTACCTTTGGAGAAAGCAAAGGTCTGAAAAAGTATATTCAGAATAATTTTTCTCTTTCAGATTTTAATAAACTCAAAAAACTAAAAACAGATGTTATTGTTACGGTAACCAATTTTACCAAAAACGAATCGGAGTATAAATCAGTAAAAGATTGTACTTATGAAGAGTTTTGCGAGTGGTCTTGGATATCTAGTAATTATGTTCCCTTTATGAGTTTGGTTGAAAAAAACAACTGTGAATACGGTGATGGAGGATTTTCAAGTTTGGTTCCAATACGCGAAGCAATCAATCGTGGTGCTACAGAAATTGATGTTATTATTTTAGAAACAGAGGTTAATACTTCTAAAATGGTTATTGGCAAAAATCCTTTTTCGTTAATGATCGATTTGTTCCGAATTGCTTTAGATCAGGTAGAAAAACATGATATTGCTATAGGAAAACTTATGGCAAACAATAAGAATGTGAAATTAAATTTATATTACACTCCCATAAAATTAACAGATAACGCTTTGATTTTTAATAAAGAGGTTATGAAAGAATGGTGGGAGCAAGGGTATGAATATGCTCAGAACAAGTCTGAGGTTATGAGTGACAATAAGATATTGATTTAAGATTTTATGATTATTTCCTTCGATCTTGACGACACTTTAATAGCAAATAACAAATTTGATTTAGAGAAAATGAATTTGTTTCAGAAGCTATTTAGAATTGAAAGAATAAGAAAAGGAACACTAGCGTTGTTTAAAGAATTAAAAAGAAGAAAGTATAAAATCTATATTTATACGACTTCTCATAGAAGTGCCTCAAGAATAAAATGGACATTTTATAGTTATGGTGTCTCAATTGATTATGTTATAAATCAACAAAAACACCATAAAAATATATTAAAGAGAAAGTTTGTTTGCTCAAAATTTCCTCCAATGTTCAATATCGATATTCACGTAGATGATTCAATTGGAGTTGAAATTGAAGGCAATAAATATGGTTTTAAAACTATTATAATTTCTGAAACAGATAAAGATTGGACACAAACAGTTCTAAAATCTATTAAGACTATTTAATACCAAAGTTCAGCAACTTCACTTTTTATGAATCCTAAAGCGGCATTACTTGGAGATTGTTTTTCTAATAAATCATTCAAGATAACTTCACGAAGTTTATCTGCATTTTCAACTTTATCGCTCATTGCAGCTTTACGAATCATTTGAATTGTTGCATTTTTTGCAGTTGTAATGATAGTCCAGCATTCTTCAGACATATAAATTTGTTGTGTTAAGTTGTGCTCAAATTCCTGTTCAATTTGATCAATTACGTAGTTTTCGTAATCGTGTTTATTTTGAGAAATAGGAGAAATTCTAATTAACAGTTTTGTCAAATTAATACGCTCCAAAAACAAAGTCATACGTTCGTAGGCTTGTAAACGTATAGGAAGAGATTCTTTATGTGCTTGTTTGTTTAACAAAAACGCACGTTTTTTATCGTTGTTTTTAATATGCAGTTCAAAAAAACTGTAAGCTACAAATCCAGTAACAATTGCAGGTAAAGTGTAACTGGCTAATTCAATAATTCTTGTAAAATCCATTGGGTTAATTTTTTAGCAAAAATATACTTTTTGATGAGAAATCCACTTTAAATTTATGGTAATAAACAAAAAGGAAGATGTACTTTTGCAACTTGTTTTTTACTGAGACTAAAATATATTTTTAATGGATGCATATATAATATTTTTTCTTTGTTTAGCGGCTTTTGCTGCAGGTTTTATTGATGCAATTGTAGGTGGTGGCGGATTAATTCAAACACCAATGGGATTGATTTTACTGCCAAATCTTCCTGTTTCGACGGTTGTTGGAACTTTGAAAATTCCAGCTTTTAGCGGAACAGCTTTTGCCGCTTTTCAGTATCTAAAGAAAGTTATTATTCAATGGAAACTGCTTATTATAATGATGTGTCTAGCAGTTCCTTCTGCTTTTTTGGGCTCAACTATTTTAACAATGGTGAGCAATGATTTTATGAAACCGCTTTTATTGGTGGTTTTGTCTTTATTGTTTGTTTATACTTATGCCAAGAAAAATTTCGGACAGCATGTTGCTAAAGATCATTCGGCTGTAACTCAATTAATCTATGCAGTTGTGATCAGTGTAATTGTTGGATTTTATGATGGTTTTATTGGTCCAGGAACAGGAAGTTTCTTTGTAGTGGCTTTTATCGCGCTTCTAGGTTTTGATTTTCTTCACGCTTCTGCGAATGCTAAAATGGTAAATCTCGCCACAAACTTTGGTTCTATTTGCTTGTTTATGATTAAAGGAAAAATCATTTGGGCAATTGCAATTCCGATGGCAATAAGCAATGGACTTGGTGGATGGCTTGGCGCAAAACTCGCAATTAATAAAGGAAACGGATTTATTAGAATTTTCTTTTTGATTGTGGTTGTCGGCACTTTGATCCGATTTGCTTATGATGTGTTTTTTAAATAAGATTCTAAGTTGTTAAGGCTCTAAGATTCTGAGTTTGCTCTCTTTTGTCTAAAGAAAAAGCTTAGAATTTTAGAGCCTTAGTAGCTTAGCATCTCAAAAAAAATGTTTGAATCATAGCCCCGATTGAGGCGATATCCTCGTAGCGCAGCGAAGAGATAAAGCCGAAAGCGGGAAACCATGTCTAATAAAATGCCTATTCTTTGGCTTCAAAAAAGAAAAAAACTTAGCAACTTAGAACCTCAGAATCTTAGTAGCTTTTTAAATCTTTAATTCTTATTTTTGCATAAAAGGAGAAAATTACATGCAGAAATATATTGACCAGCTCAACGAAGCGCAGAGGGCACCTGTTTTAAAGAAAGACGGGCCGATGATTATTATTGCTGGTGCAGGTTCGGGGAAGACCCGTGTTTTAACAATTAGAATTGCGTATTTGATGGCTCAAGGTGTTGATGCTTTCAATATTTTATCATTGACTTTTACCAATAAGGCAGCCCGCGAGATGAAACACAGGATTTCGGATATCGTAGGGGCGAGTGAAGCAAAAAATCTTTGGATGGGAACTTTTCACTCGATTTTTGCGCGTATTCTTCGTGCAGAATCAGATCATTTGGGTTATCCTTCTAATTTTACTATTTATGATTCTCAGGATTCAGCTAGATTAATTTCTTCTATTATTAAAGAAATGCAGCTTGATCGCGATATTTACAAACCAAAGCAAATTTTAGGACGTATATCTAGTTATAAGAACAGCTTGATTACAGTTAAAGCATATTTTAATAATCCAGAATTGGTTGAAGCTGATGCAATGGCTAAAAGACCAAGATTGGGAGAAATTTATCAGCAGTACGTTGATCGCTGTTTTAAGGCTGGCGCAATGGATTTTGATGATTTATTGCTTAAAACCAATGAATTGTTGACACGTTTTCCAGAAGTTTTAGCTAAATATCAAGATCGTTTCCGTTATATTTTGGTTGATGAGTACCAAGATACAAATCACTCTCAGTATTTGATTGTTAGGGCTTTGTCAGATAGATTTCAGAATATTTGTGTTGTTGGAGATGATGCGCAGAGTATTTATGCTTTCCGTGGTGCGAATATTAATAATATTTTGAATTTCCAGAAGGATTATGAAGGGGTTGTAATGTTTCGTTTAGAGCAGAATTATCGTTCGACACGAAATATTGTTGAAGCTGCAAATACCGTTATGGAGCATAACAAAACGAAACTAGATAAAGTGGTTTGGACAGCAAATGAATTTGGACCTAAGATTAAAGTCCACAGAAGTTTGACAGATGCAGAAGAAGGCCGTTTTGTAGCGAGTACGATTTTTGAGCAGAAAATGCAAAATCAGTTACATAATGGAGCTTTTGCTATTTTGTATCGTACCAATGCACAGTCGCGTGCGATGGAAGATGCACTGAGAAAACGCGATATTCCGTATAGAATTTATGGTGGTTTATCTTTCTACCAACGTAAGGAGATTAAAGATGTTTTGTGTTATTTACGTTTGGTTTTGAATCCAAAAGATGAAGAAGCTTTGATTCGTGTAATCAATTATCCGGCACGTGGAATTGGAGATACGACTGTAGAAAAACTTACTATTGCCGCAAACCATTACAAACGCTCGATTTGGGAAGTAATGGTGAATATTGATAAAATCGACTTGAAACTAAATGCTGGCACAAAAAACAAATTGAAGGATTTTGTAACAATGATTCAGAGTTTTCAAGTTATCGATCAGAATCAAGATGCATTTTATATAACAGATCACGTTGCGAAAAAAACTGGTTTGGTTCAGGAATTAAAGAAAGACGCTACTCCAGAAGGAATGGCCAAAATTCAGAATATCGAAGAACTTTTAAACGGTATTAAAGATTTTACCGAAGGGCAAAGAGAAATTGATGGAGCAAGAGGCGCACTTTCTGAATTTATGGAAGATGTGGCTTTAGCAACGGATCTAGATAAAGATACTAATGACGAAGACCGAGTAGCTTTGATGACGATTCACTTAGCAAAAGGACTTGAATTTCCACACGTTTTTGTAGTAGGAATGGAAGAAGATTTGTTTCCAAGTGCTATGAGTATGAGTACTAGAAGTGAATTGGAAGAAGAACGTCGTTTGTTTTATGTGGCATTGACACGTGCAGAACACCAAGCGTATTTGACTTATGCTCAATCTCGTTACCGTTGGGGGAAATTAACTGACAGTGAACCGTCTCGTTTTATCGAAGAAATTGACGGGCAGTTTCTAGAATATTTAACTCCTTCTGAAACTAGTTATCGTTATAAATCACCAATTGATGGTGATATTTTTGGCGATGTTGATAAATCGAAATTGAGATTAGCAAAACCAGTAGGAGGAACTCCGCCAAAACATGTTACAGATAATAATCCGAAACCAGATCTGAATATTAGAAAATTAAAACCTGTTTCGGGAAATGCTCCAAGCACTGGAAATTCGAATTTATTTGACAGTAAATTGACGGTTGGAAATGTTGTCATGCACGAACGTTTTGGAAAAGGAGAAGTGATTAATCTTGAAGGAGTTGGAGCAGATAGAAAAGCAGAAATTAAATTTGAAGTAGGCGGAATTAAGAAATTGTTGCTAAGATTTGCTAAATTAGATGTGGTAGGATAAATAAAGTTTCAAGTTTCATATTTTAAGATGTAAAATGGAAGCATAAAAACTTGAAACCTGAAACAATTTTAAACTTGAAACAAAAACAAAATGGCTGAATTTATAAAAATATATCCCGATAAACCTAGTGAAGCTGCAATTGCAAAAGTCGTTAAAGTGCTTCAGAATGGAGGTTTGGTAATTTATCCAACAGACACTGTTTATGGTTTAGGTTGTGATATTACCAATTCGCGTGCATTAGAGAAAATTGCTAAAATAAAAGGAGTGAAACTAGAGAAAGCTAATTTCTCATTTATCTGTCATGATTTGAGTAATTTATCAGATTACGTTCGTCAAATTGATACTTCAACATTTAAAATATTAAAGCGAGCACTTCCAGGACCTTATACTTTTATTTTACCAGGAAATAATAATTTGCCAAAAGAGTTCAAAAAGAAAACTACAGTCGGTATTCGTGTTCCTGATAATAATATCATTCTTGAAATTGTTCGTCAATTAGGAAATCCTGTTGTTTCAACTTCGATTCGTGATGAAGATGATGTGATTGAGTATACGACAGATCCAGAATTAATTTTCGAGAAATGGCAGAACCTTGTGGACATGGTTATCGATGGTGGCTACGGAGATAATGTTGGATCAACAATTATCGATCTTTCTGAACATGAACCTGTTATTGTAAGAGAAGGAAAAGGCGATATTGATATTTTGTAAAAAAAGACATCGATTTTTCTGTAAATTAATAATATATTGTTAATTAGTATTAAATATTAACAGTATAATTATGAAAAATTTATTCTTCTTTCTTGTTCTACTTTTTTCTATATCTTGTTTCAGCCAAAGGATTGCAGGTAAAGTATTTAGTAATGATAAAGTACCGTTATCCGGGGCAAATATTTTTTTAGATGGAACAACAATTTCTACTAGTACCGATGAAAATGGAAATTTTGTTATAGAATACGACCCTGATGCAAAGAATACCTTAGTGTTTAGTTATATAGGGTTTGATAATCAATATGTTACAGATATTGATCTAAAAAAAGATATTGTTATATATATGGAAATTGCCAAAAATACACTTAAAGAAATAGTTGTAGGAAATAAAAAAGATATATTTACTAGGGAGCAAAGACTAAAAATATTTAGGGAGTATTTTATTGGAGAAACCAGAAATAATGCTAAAATTATTATTGAAAATGAAGATGATATTCACTTTAAATATGATAGACAAAACCATGTTTTACAAGCT
The DNA here is from genome assembly GCF_025717045.1 of Flavobacterium sp. SH_e. Taxonomy (GTDB): domain Bacteria; phylum Bacteroidota; class Bacteroidia; order Flavobacteriales; family Flavobacteriaceae; genus Flavobacterium. Next base: position 204,295 of record NZ_JAOVZN010000005.1, on the reverse strand, counting down.
TATTCGGATAAACCGTTAGTGATTATTAATTCTTACTTAGGTTATAAAATAAGCTATGACTTGCAAAAATTTGAAGTTACATTCGGTAGTTTAAGCATATACTCCAGAGATGTAATTAAAAGTTATTATGCAGGTTTCAGTCATTTTGAAGAAATCAATAATTCAGACTTAATTTTAAAACGAAGGGAAGAAGCTTATAAAGGTTCACAAATTAATTTTTTTAGAAATTTAGCCAATGGTACTTGGGGACAAGATCAGTTTTTTATATCTAAAAATAACAGCGACGTTATTCCCGAGAATTGTTTTAAAGTTTCTAAACAAGGTAATTTTACAAAAGTTGAAGTGATAAGTCAAAGAAAAGAAAACGGCGACAAAAAGTTTGTTGCCTCATATGATCTTTTATTTGCTAATCGAGAAGAATCAAGGGTTATTTTTGATGTGAAAACTTTCTACATATATAAGTATGGAAACAATTCTAATATTGAAGATATTATTTTTACAGGAAAAATTGCAGAAGAAAAAATAGGAGAAATGGTATCTTTAAATTATGGTATAAATTGAAAAAGTATTTATAAATCGACAAACAGATTTGATTTCAAAATACTAGTATGTCTAGTCAGAAGATTGTGTAATATTGATATTTTGTAAAAAAATACTTTAATCACGTAATAATTTAAAATTTATGCCTAACTTTATTATAGTTAAATTTAGTTAGTTAATAAAGATAATGTTATTCTTGATTTTCTCCTTTAATTACTTATTAAATAGTAAATTAAGAATACATAAAAGCAGGTCGATTGACCTGCTTTTTCTGTTTTTATAGTATGTCAAACAAGATTATTTAGCTTGTTTTTTCATTTCTTTTTCAATCATATCATAGAATTGATCGATTTTTGGCATAACTACGATACGAGTTCTTCTGTTACGAGCTTTGTTCTCAGCAGAATCGTTTGCAACTAATGGTACATAAGAACTTCTACCTGCAGCGATTAATTTAGCTGGGTTAACACCAAGATCGTTTGTTAATACACGAACGATTGAAGTAGAACGTTTAACACTTAAATCCCAGTTGTCTAAGATAATTCCGTTGCTTTTGTAAGGAACGTCATCTGTGTGTCCTTCAACCATACATTCGAAATCAGGTTTGTCATTTACAACTTTAGCAACTTTAGCTAAAACAGATTTAGCTTTGTCACTTACGTCATAACTTCCGCTTTTAAATAATAATTTATCAGCGATAGAGATAAATACAACTCCTTTTTCAACATTAACTTCGATATCTGGATCGTTAATTCCAACTGCACCTTTCAAGCTTGTAACTAATGCTAAAGTAACACTGTCTTTTTTAGTTAAAGCGTCTTGAAGTCTAGAGATTTTCAAATCTTTTTCTTTTAAACTTTCAAGAGATTTTTCAAGGTTTTCAGCACCTTTAGTAGTTAAGATAGTTAAATCTTTAGAACTGTTGATTAAATCTTGATTATGTTGTTTGTAGCTTTCAGCTGTTGCTGCTAATCCAGCTTTCTCTTCTAAGCACGTATTTAATTTTACAGTACATGAGTTTAACAAATCTTGAGTCTCTTTGTTTTTAGCTTCTAACTCAGCATATTTCTTTTTAGAAACACATGAAGTTAGGGCCATTAATACTGATAGTGCGATAACTATTTTTCTCATAAATTTAATTTTAATTAGACTTGATTACAAATTTAGTTTTTAATATTTTGAATACTGTTAAAGATTTCTTTAAATAAGGTCAATTTCCTTATATAATAAAGGAAAACGATGCTTTTTACAGTATAGTATTGCTGTATTTGAAAATCTTTACGTTTTTTAAGATATTTTAAAGATAAGCAATAAAATGAAAAATGTGCCTTTAGAATGGCAAAAGTATGGCCAAATTTTCCCTGTGTAAGAAAACGAATGCCAGCAATTCCGTCTAAAACCATGCGGAAGAAAATCACAAAAAATAATCCTCTTTTCGGCAGATTTTTGACCATCATTAATAACGAATTTCTAAAATTCAAATAGGTCTTCTTAGGATTTCCTTGCTGTAATGTTGCGCCTCCAACGTGGTATACGACAGATTGAGAATTATACTTTATTATATGTCCTTCATTGGCAGCACGCCAACATAAATCTATTTCTTCTTGATGAGCAAAGAAGCTTTCATCAAAACCTTTTAATTCATCAAAAACTTTCTTTCTGATAAAAAAGCATGCGCCTGACGCCCAGAACAATTCAATGTTATCATTGTACTGCCCGTTGTCTTTTTCGACAGTTTCAAATATTCTTCCTCTACAAAAAGGAAATCCGTATTTATCAATAAAACCGCCTGCGGCACCAGCATATTCAAAATATTCCTTGTTTTTAAAGTCAAGAATTTTAGGTTGAATAATTGCGGTTTGCTTTTCGTTTTCAAAAGTATCAAGAATTGGTTTTAGCCAATTTTCAGTTACTTCAATATCTGAATTGACTAAAGCATAGATTTCTGCATCAATATGCTGTAAAGCATCATTATAGCCTTTTGCAAAACCATGATTTCCTGAATTTTTTACGATCTTAATGCTTGGGAAATTTTTTGTAACGAATTCAACAGAATTGTCTGTAGAATCATTGTCAGCAACATAAATCGTTGCGCCTTCGGAAAACTGAATAACAGATGGTAAAAACTGCTCGAGCAATTTTACTCCGTTCCAATTTAAAATGACAACAGCTATTTTATCCAAAAGTACTGAATTATTTATTTGTTAATGGTTTTCTTTATAATCAGGCAGGTTTCTCAAAAACTCGTATTTTTCGTTTTCAAAATCCATTTGACAATAAAAATGGTTTAGTCCGTTTGTGACATTCAAAAACCGTGCCTGCATTGTCATATTATAACGGGCAATTTGGTCAAAAGTTGCCTGAGAAATTTTTACTTCAGGTGCTTTACACTCTACTAATATATGTATAGAACCGTCAGGATTGAATACAACAACATCGTATCGTTTTCTTAATCCGTTGATAGTTAAAACTTTCTCTACGTTAATGAGTGATTTGGGGTATTTTTTTTCGTGCATTAAAAAATGAACAACGTGCTGACGAACCCATTCTTCTGGCGTAAGAATTATAAATTTTTTCCTGATTTCATCAAAAATAGACACTTTATTTTCGCTATTTTTGAATCGGAAAGTGTAAGCTGGGAAATTAAGTTTAAGCATAAAGCAAAAATATAAAATAGTTTTTTGTTTCAAGTTTAAAGTTTCAAGTTATTGAAATTTGAACTGAAACGCTAAACTTGAAACAAAGATTAAATGGACGAAGTAATAAAAATTGTTAACGATATTAAAGCCGGAGATATTAAGCCGATTTATTTTCTAATGGGAGAAGAACCTTATTATATAGATAAATTATCAGAATATATTGAGATGAATGTTTTAGCTGAAGAGGAAAAAGGTTTTAATCAGACAGTTTTGTATGGAAGAGATGTTTCTGTTGAGGATATTGTTTCAACGGCCAAGCGCTATCCAATGATGGCTGAACGTCAGGTAGTTATTGTAAAAGAAGCTCAAGATTTATCTCGAACAATTGATAAGATTGAATCTTATGTTGATAATCCAATGCAAACTACAGTTTTAGTTTTTTGTTATAAATATAAAACACTCGATAAACGTAAAAAAGTTACCAAGTTACTAGGTCAGAAAGGTGTTGTTTTCGAAAGTAAAAAATTATACGAAAATCAAGTAGGAGATTGGATTAAAAGAGTTTTGGCTGGTAAAAAATATACTATTGATCCAAAAGCAAATGCTATGTTAGTGGAATTTTTGGGTACAGATTTAAGCAAGATCAACAATGAGCTAGAAAAATTACAGATTATATTGCCTCAAGGAACTATGATCACGCCACAGCATATTGAAGAAAATATTGGTTTTAGTAAAGATTATAATGTTTTTGAGCTTAGAAAAGCAATTGGTGAACGTAATCAGTTGAAAGCTTATAAGATAGCAGATAATTTTGCTCATAATCCGAAAGAATATCCTTTGGTTATGACAACCGGATTAGTTTTTGGATTTTTTGTTCAGCTTTTAAAATACCACGGGTTAAAAGATAAAAGTGCTAAAAATGTAGCATCAGCACTTGGCGTGAATCCATTTTTCTTGAAAGAATATGATTTGGCTGTAAAAAATTATCCAATGCGAAAAGTAAGTCAAATTGTTGGGGCTTTACGTGATATCGATGTTAAAAGTAAAGGTGTGGGAGCCAATGCTTTACCTCAATCAGATTTGCTGAAAGAAATGCTGTATAAAATATTTAATTAAGCCATTAAAATTCACGATATTTGCCTTTCTGAAAATTTTACTACTTAAAATAATTGCACAATTATGGGAATGAATAAAAATACCATTTTAGGATGGGCAACTTTAATAATGGTACTTATGGGATTGTTGCTTATAGGTCTTGGAATCTTTAGATATAGCGATGTTTCAGGATGGGGATTTGGAGCTGTTGGAGTTGGTTTTTTAGCTAATGCTTGGGTTTTCAATGCTTTAAAAGGTAGAGTTTAGAAGGTTTTAATCTCAAAATTCATTAAAAAAAATAAATAATTATAATAAAAATAAAAAATGTCAGACGATAAGAAAGTAATTTTCTCAATGCAGAAATTGAGTAAAACCTATCAGGGAGCAGACAAACCTGTACTTAAAAATATTTACTTAAGTTTCTTTTATGGAGCTAAGATTGGTATTTTAGGACTTAACGGTTCTGGAAAATCTTCTCTTTTAAAGATTATTGCTGGAGTTGACAAAAACTACCAAGGTGATGTAGTTTTTCAACCTGGATATACGGTAGGATATTTAGAGCAAGAGCCAATTCTTGATGATTCTAAGACAGTTATCGAGATTGTTCGTGAAGGAGCTGCCGAAACTATGGCGGTTTTAGAAGAATACAATCAAATTAATGACTTATTTGGTCTTCCAGAATATTACGAAGATCAAGATAAAATGGATAAGTTGATGGACCGTCAAGCTGCATTACAAGACAAAATTGATGCGCTTGGTGCTTGGGAAATCGATACAAAACTAGAAATCGCAATGGATGCATTGCGTACTCCAGAAGGAGATACACCTATTAAAAACCTTTCAGGAGGTGAGCGTCGTCGTGTAGCTTTATGTCGTTTGTTATTGCAGCAACCAGATGTATTGTTATTAGATGAGCCAACCAACCACCTTGATGCCGAGTCAGTTCTATGGTTGGAGCAGCATTTGGCGCAATATTCAGGAACTGTAATTGCAGTAACGCACGACCGTTATTTCTTAGATAATGTTGCTGGATGGATTTTAGAGTTGGATAGAGGAGAAGGTATTCCTTGGAAAGGAAATTATTCTTCTTGGTTGGATCAAAAATCAAATCGTTTGGCTCAAGAAGAAAAAGTGGCTTCTAAACGTAGAAAAACTTTAGAGCGTGAGTTGGAGTGGGTTCGTCAAGGTGCAAAAGGTCGTCAGACAAAACAAAAAGCGCGTTTACAGAACTACGACAAATTATTAAACGAAGATCAAAAACAACTAGACGAAAAATTAGAGATCTACATTCCTAATGGTCCTCGTTTAGGAACAAATGTTATTGAAGCTAAAAATGTTGCAAAAGCGTTTGGAGATAAATTATTGTATGATAATTTGAATTTTACTTTGCCACAGGCGGGTATTGTTGGAATTATTGGGCCTAACGGTGCTGGTAAATCGACTATTTTCAAAATGATTATGGGTGAACAAGCTACAGATAGCGGAGAATTTTCAGTTGGAGATACTGTAAAAATTGCTTATGTAGATCAGTCTCACGCTAATATTGACCCAAATAAATCAATCTGGGAAAATTTTGCTGATGGTCAGGAATTAATTATGATGGGAGGAAAGCAAGTGAACTCAAGAGCTTACTTATCACGTTTCAACTTTGGTGGTGGAGAGCAAAACAAAAAAGTTTCAATGCTTTCTGGTGGAGAACGTAACCGTTTACACTTGGCAATGACTTTGAAAGAAGAAGGAAACGTACTTTTACTGGACGAGCCTACGAACGACCTTGACGTCAATACACTTCGTGCACTTGAAGAAGGTTTAGAGAATTTTGCTGGTTGTGCCGTAATTATTTCTCACGACAGATGGTTCTTAGATAGAATTTGTACACACATCTTAGCTTTCGAAGGAGATTCTGAAGTCTATTTCTTTGAAGGAAGTTTTACTGAATATGAAGAAAATAAAAAGAAACGTCTTGGAAATGATTTAACTCCAAAACGTATCAAATACAGAAAATTGATTAGATAATAAAATCTGAATTTTCAATAAAAAAAATCCCAAATTCCAAAATTATTGGAGTTTGGGATTTTTATTTTGTGAGGTTTTCCCGTTTTGTTTGTCATTTCGACGAAGGAGAAATCACACTAGAAATTCAGTAAAGTATGTAGCCAATCTTTGTAGAGTCACGAGTGTGATTTCTCGTTCCTCGAAATGACAATATTGTGTTAAATTGGAATTTGGAATTTCTCTTAAAGAAACTTAGATTTCAACTCCGGAGTAGGAATCATACAGCTTTCTTTTTTGCCATACCAATTGTATCTATTTTTAGCAATATAATCATAAATCCTGTCACTGATAAAAATGGGTACAATTCTAAAAATTGGCGTTAACTTCCAAAAACCTCCAAAATTTTTAGCTATTTCGATAACCGCTGAAGATTTATAAAAATATGCAGTTCCTGGATCATACATGATAATGCTATCCATTTTAGAAAAACTGATTCCTAAATGTTTACAAATAGAAATTCCTAAGTCCGATTGCAATGCTACAAATCTAAAAATATCCATTTTATCATGATTTATAATAAACTGCACAGCAGAACTGCAGAGATTGCAAACTCCGTCAAAAAGAACTATTTTTTTATTTTTTGGAAGGCTTTCCATTTTATAGTTTTAAAGTAAAAACTTTGTCAAAGTTTCGAACTTTGACAAAGCTCTATAGATTTAAAGAATTAATTTTATCTATTGATTTATTAATTTCTATAAAATTAATAAATCAAAAATAACTTTCATAAATTGATTGTAATCGAATTTTAGAAAAAGACAATCTTATTTTGCTTTAAATATAAAAACGTCCATTAAAACGCTTTATTTTAATTTAAGTGTTTTTTATGTCAATTTTTGAGATTGAAAACGGCGACTGCGACTGAAAACTTTACTTTTTTACAGCTTCTACCAATTCCAATTCATCCAAACTTACTTTCGAAGTAAAAATTCCATAATTTACAGTTGCCTTATTTTTTTCTATAGAATCGATACTTCCAACAGATCTTCCGTCAAGCATTCTTACTCGATCACCAATTTTTAAAATTGGTTTTGGCTTTTCAATAACAGGCTTTAATTTTTTCTCTTTTTTCTCTTTTCGAATTTCTTCAACTTTTACTTGAACTTCAGCAATAATTTCTTTTTGTTTTTCAACTTTTGCTTTTACCTCTTTCGGAGTTGCTTTTTTACGTTTTGAGTTTTCGATCTCAACAATTTTCAAAAATTCGCCAATAAGCTCCTTTTTATTTTTGTTGTTGAAATACTTCTCAGCAATATCATCAATTTTTTGTCCTATATATATAATCTTCTGATTGCTATCATATAATTCTTGATAGCTTTCTAATTTTTGTTGGATTTTAGTATTAATGTTTTCCATCTTTTTGCTTTCCTCACGCGCACGAGTTTCTTCCTCTTTTAAATTCAAAGAAGTTTTTTCTAGCTTCGATCTTTCTTTCTGAAGAGTAGCAATTGTTTTGTCAAAACGAACTTTTCCAACTTCAATTTTCTTTTTTGCACGATTGATCAATCCAAACGGAATTCCATTTTTCTGAGCAACTTCAAAAGTAAACGAACTTCCTGCCTGACCCAAAGCTAATTTGTACATTGGTTCTAAAGATTTTTCGTCGAACATCATATTCGCATTCGTTGCGTATGGCAATTCGTTTGCAAGAATTTTTAAATTAGAATAATGTGTGGTAATAATTCCGAAAGCTTCGCGATGGTAGAATTCTTCCAAGAAAATTTCAGCCAAAGCTCCTCCAAGTTCGGGATCAGAACCTGTACCGAATTCGTCAATTAAAAACATGGTTTTCTTGTTGCACTTCTTCAAGAAATAATTCATGTTTTTTAATCGGTAACTGTATGTGCTTAAGTGATTTTCAATAGATTGGTTGTCTCCGATGTCGGTTAAAATTCTATCGAACAAGAAAGTTTCACTTCTTTCATGAACTGGAATCAAAATTCCAGATTGCAACATCAATTGTAGCAATCCAACTGTTTTTAAGGAAATAGTTTTTCCTCCCGCATTTGGCCCAGAAATTACAATAATTCTGTTTTCTTGTTTTAACTCAATGGTTTGTGGATGCGTAACTTCTTTTTTCTGTTTGTTGTTCAAATACAAAATTGGATGATAAGCTTCTCTAAAGAATAGTCTTCTTTCTTCTGTAATTGTTGGCAAAATTCCATTAATACGATTTGCATATTTTGCTTTTCCAGAAACTACATCTATGTCACTTAAAAAATCTTGATATTCAATTAATAAAGGAAGATACGGGCGAATGACATTTGATAAATTCTTTAGGATCCTCGTAATTTCCTCTTTTTCTTCGTACTCTAAATTGGCTAATTCTCTAGAATATTTTAAAGTTGCTTCAGGCTCGATATATGCGATACTTCCAGTTTTAGAACTTCCTAAAATAGAACCTTTTACTTTACGGCGATACATGGCTAAAACCGCTAAAACTCTACGATTTTGCACAAAACTCTCTTTAATATCGTCCAAATAACCTAAACCGTTGTACTGCGTTAAGGCTGAACCAAAACTTTGATTCACTTTTCCACGAACCAAATTCATATTTTGGCGAATTCCAGAAAGAGCAGGAGAAGCATTGTCTTTTATTTCTCCATATTTATCTACAATTGCATCAATTGCAGATATAATATCTTTGGTCAATTCTACACGAGATGCCCTGGCATTTAAATTTGGGTAATAGTCGTCGAATTTTTTTAAGAAATTCAATAAGACATTTGTCGTTGTCGAAAGATTAGCGATTTTTCTAAAACTTCCTACTTCAAGAAAACTGTCTTCAATTGCTAAGAATCTAATTTCGTGCGAGATAGCGTCAAATCCGTGATTTGGAATGGCGTTATTATTTTGAAAAGAAGACACGTACTCTGATGTTTGCATCAAAGATTGAATTAATTCTTCTTTATCTCTAATGGGTTTTATTTGTAAAGCCTTTTCTTTTCCAATATCGGTGTTGCATCCATCTGAAATGGTTTCTAGAACGGTTGGAAATTGTAAGTCTTGTAACGTTTTTTCTGTAATACTGATCATTTAATTTCTTTATGAAAGCAATCACAAAAGTACGAAAACAATAATGAATTATGAGTTATGAATTATGAGTTTTTAGTTTGCTTAACTTTTGACTTTTGACTTTTGACTTTCAACTTTCGGCTTTCGGCTTTTTTGATTTTAAGTTTTAATTTCTGAAATTCGCATAAAAAAATTATGGACGTAAAAATGCATTCTTCTTGGAAACCAGTTTTGAATGAAGAATTCGAAAAACCATATTTCAACGATTTAATTGAATTTGTAAAAGCAGAATACGCAACAAAAGTTTGTTATCCAAAAGGTAGTCAAATTTTTTCAGCTTTTGATCATTGTCATTTCGACGAAGTAAAAGTGGTGATAATTGGACAAGATCCTTATCATGGTCCAAATCAGGCAAATGGTTTGTGTTTTTCTGTAAATGATGGAATTCCTTTTCCGCCATCACTTCAAAATATATTTAAAGAAATTCAAGACGATTTTAATATTCCTATGCCAAATACCGGTAATTTAGAACGTTGGGCAGATCAAGGTGTTTTTCTTTTAAATGCAACTTTAACAGTTAGACAATCTGAAGCTGGAAGCCATCAAGGAAAAGGTTGGGAAAAATTTACTGACGCTGTGATCAAACAAATTTCTGCTGAAAAAGAAAATGTTGTTTTCTTGCTTTGGGGCGGTTTTGCTCAAAAGAAAGCAGCTTTGATTGATGCTTCAAAACATCATATTCTAAAATCGGGTCACCCTTCGCCATTGAGCGCGAATAGAGGATTTTGGTTTGGAAATAAACATTTTAGCCAAACAAATGATTTCTTAAAATCTAAAGGATTGAAAGAAATTGAATGGTGATTTTTTTAAGTGACAAAGGTTCAGAGTTGCAAAGTTACAAAGGAAAAAACTTTGTGTCTTTGTGATTTTAGATTAAATATTCTTTACAAAAGAAAACCCAATAGCTTGTTATGTTATTGGGTTTCTTTTTATTTTTTTGCGATTTCTTCTAAAACAGCTTTGTTTTCGTAATTAACCACTTTTAGAATTATCTCTTGATTTTTTACTGTTTTTCCTTCAATGATATAAAGTTTTCCTTTTTTGAACGGAACATTACTTTGATCAAAATCTACATCTCCATAAGTTAATGTATTTTTGACGTCTGCAGTGTCAACCCATTTTTCGTTTAAAGTCTGAATGGCTTTTGGTGAATATTGAAATGGTTTTGTTCTAAGATTATTTAAAACTCTCGCATTTGGGAAATAATTACAACGAGTGTCTTTTCCAATAAAAAATCCTGATACAATAAAACATCCCATTACGAGACCAATCAGGTAATATGCAAAACGGTGTACGAACTTCATGAAATAAAATTTTTGCAAAGGTACATTAAAGTTCCCTTAAAATACAAGTAAATTAATATCGTTGTCTGGTAAATCGAACCAATCGCCAATTGCTTTATTTGTTAGAATTCCATGATAAAGATAAATTCCATTTTTGAGGCCTTTATTGCATCGAATAGCACTTTCAATACCACCATCTTCGGCTATCTGATGTAGATATGGTGTTAATATGTTGCTAATTGATAATGAAGCAGTTTTGGAATAACGTGAAGGAATATTTGGTACACAATAGTGTAAAACATTGTTTTTTATGAATGTTGGTTTTTCGTGAGTCGTTACTTCCGAAGTTTCAAAGCAACCTCCAGTGTCGATGCTGACATCTACAATTACAGCACCTTTTTTCATGTGCTCAACCATTGTTTCATTAACAACAATTGGGCAACGTTCTTTTCCACGCATGGCACCAATTGCTACATCACAACGCCTTAAGGCTTTTAGTAAACCTTTTTGTTGTATGGTTGAAGTAAAAATTCTTTGATTTAAATTGTTTTGCAGACGACGAAGTTTAGTAATCGAATTATCAAAAACTTTAACATTTGCGCCAAGTCCAATAGCCGTTTTTGCAGCAAATTCACCTACTGTTCCTGCTCCTAGAATCACTACTTCAGTAGGTGGAACTCCTGTAATATTTCCAAATAAAAGTCCTTTTCCAAATTCGTCGGTAATCATTAATTCAGCAGCAATAAGGATTGAAGCAGTTCCAGCAATTTCACTTAAAGATTTTACTGCAGGATAAGATCCGTCTTCGTCTTTAATATATTCAAAAGCTAAGGCAGTGATTTTCTTTTTTGCTAAAGCTTCGAAGTATTCTTTCTTTTTGGTTTTAAGCTGGATAGCCGAAATTATAACCGTTTCTGGATTAATCATTTCGATCTCTGATAGAGTTGGCGGTTCTACTTTTAATAGAAAGGGACATCCAAAAACTCTTTTTGTGTCTTTTGTGATTTCTGCACCAGCATCTGCATATTCTTTATCAGTATAACTCGAACTTTCTCCCGCTCCAGATTCGATCATAACGCGGTGGCCTTCATAAGTTAAGGAATTGACCGCATCAGGCGTAAGACAGATACGACGTTCCTGATAACTTGTTTCCTTAGGAATTCCTATAAAAAGTTCTCTTTTAAAACGACCAACCTCAAGTTTTTCTTCCTGTGGTATTAATTGTTGTTTTGTAAATGGAGTTAACGTGATTGACATGGGTAGTGCAAAAAATTAAGAGTACAAATTACGTAAAAAGTTTTAAAATTAATGCAAAAATTCTGCTAATACTACAAGCTGAATGTTAAGATATTTTTTATTGTAAATAAATGTTTTACTTGATTTACTTTAAAAATCTTAAAATTTCTAGATTAATTTCAATTGTCTTTTTCCGTCTGAAAGTAGTTCAATATTAATTGTAGAATGTTCTTCAGGAATCAAATTTTCAATTTTTTCAGACCACTCAATAAAACACCAATTCCCAGAATATAAATAATCATCAACTCCCATATCTAGAGCTTCAGTTTCTTTGTTTAAGCGATAAAAATCAAAATGATAAACGGTTTGATTGTTAGAACTTTGATATTCATTTACTAAAGAGAAAGTGGGACTGCTTGTTGCATCTTCAACTCCTAAAGTTTTGCATAATTGCTTAATTAAAGTTGTTTTTCCAACTCCCATTTCTCCATTAAAAAGAATGATTTTTTTAGGATTTGAAGCAATAATCTGCTCTGCAACTTCTTGAATTTGATCTAATGAAAAAATGATATTCATTGTTGTTTAAATTTTGCCACGAATTTCACCAATTTTCACGAATTAAATTTAATTTTTGTCTAAAATAATTAGTGGAAATTGGTGAAATTCGTGACGATATACTTTTTATTTTGGGTTAAAAACTAAAAATGGAATAATCATTTCTTCTAATGAAATTCCGCCATGCTGATAAGTGTTTTTGTAATAACTCACATAATGATTGTAGTTGTTTACATAAGCTAAAAAGAAATCATTTTTGGCAAAAATAAACGAACTACTCATGTTTATGGCAGGCAAACCAATTGTTTTTGGCTCTTTTACAACGTAAACGTCTTTTTGCTCGTAAGTTAAACTACGTCCAGTTTTATAACGCAAATTTAAACTTGTATTTTTATCTCCCACAACTTTCGACGGATTTTTTACATTAATTGTTCCGTGGTCTGTGGTTAAAATCAATTTGAAACCTAAAAGCTGTGCTTGTTGGATAATCTCTAATAAAGGAGAATTTTTAAACCAGCTTAAAGTTAGAGAACGATACGCTTTATCATCTGACGCTAATTCTTTTACAACTTCCATTTCAGTTTTAGCATGCGAGAGCATATCAACGAAATTATAAACTACAGTTACTAAATCATTCCCTTTTAAAGCTTTAAAGTTTTCTGCTAGCTTTTTACCTCCCGAGTAATTTGTAATTTTGAAATAATCTTCCTTAATATTTAAACCCAAACGCTTTAATTGAGCCGATAAAAATTCTGCTTCGTAAAGGTTTTTTCCTCCATCTTCAACATCATTTTTCCAATATTCAGGAAATTGTTTTTCCATTTCTACAGGCATCAAACCTGAAAAGATAGAGTTTCTGGCATATTGCGTAGCGGTTGGAAGAATAGAGTAGTACGGAACTTCTTTTTCTAATTTATAATAATTTGCAATTACACTTTCAAAAGATTTCCATTGATCGTAACGTAGATTATCAATTACTACAAAAAGAATTGGTTTGTCTTTCTTTTTAATTTCTGGAACAACTAATTCTTTGAATAATGTATTAGATTGGATCGGTTTATCTGCTTTTGGTGCAAACCAATCTTCATAGTTTCTTTCAATGAATTTTCCGAATTGTGAGTTCGCTTCAACTTTCTGAGATTCTAAGATTTCGATCATCGCAGTATCGTTAATATCTTCTAATTTTAATTCCCAGAAAAGTAATTTTTTATACAATTCAATCCAATCTTCGTAAGAATTAACCATTGCTAATTCCATTGAAATCTTTCTGAATTCTTTCTGATAGTCCAAAGTTGTTTTTTCGGTAATTAACCTCGAATCATCCAAATTTTTCTTCAAACTCAATAAAATCTGATTAGGATTTACCGGTTTTATAAGGTAATCAGCAATTTTAGAACCAATGGCTTCTTCCATAATATATTCTTCCTCGCTTTTGGTAATCATAATCATCGGAATAGCTGATTTTTTCTCTTTCATTTCTGAAAGCGTCTCTAATCCGCTCATTCCAGGCATGTTTTCATCCAAAAAAACAATATCAAAGTTATCTTCTTCAAATAAAGCAATCGCATCAAGGCCATTATTGCAAGTTGTAACTTCGTAATTCTTTTTTTCTAGAAATAATATATGGGGCTTTAAAAGATCGATTTCATCATCGACCCAAAGTATTTTTATCTTATCCATAAAACAATTTAATTTTTACTGCAATTTAGAGTTATAGAACTTAAAAAGTATTAAAAATAGTATAAATTTACCAAAGTTACTTCAAGATTTTATTTTGAATTTTAACATTTTTTAATGTATTTTATTGATTATCATATTGATTTCAACTGTGATTTTTAAATAAAAAACACCAGACTCTTTATACTTATTTACTTATATTTGTTGACCAAAAAAATAATTCAGTAGTGACTCAGATCAACAAATTAAAAATATTCAACGATCCTATCTATGGTTTCATTACGATACCAAACGAACTGGTTTACGACTTAATTCAGCACCCTTATTTTCAGCGTCTGCGTCGTATATCACAAATGGGATTGTCCTATTTGGTGTATCCAGGAGCTAATCATACCCGTTTTCATCACGCTTTAGGATGCATGCATTTGATGAAAAAAGCAATTGATACACTACGTTTTAAAGATGTTGTCATTTCTGAAGAAGAAGAAAATGCGTTATTAATAGCGATTTTGCTTCATGATATTGGACATGGGCCATTTTCTCATGCAATGGAAAGAAGTATTGTTGAAGATGTGCATCATGAAGCTATTTCATTATTGTTTATGAATCAGCTGAATGAAGAATTTGGCGGTAGACTAAGTTTAGCAATTCAGGTTTTTAAAGGAGAATATCATAGAAAATTCATGTTACAATTAATTTCAAGTCAATTGGATATGGATAGAATGGATTATTTGAAACGTGATAGTTTTTATACCGGTGTTGCAGAAGGAAATGTGAATTCTGAACGATTGATTCAGATGATGAATGTGGAAGACGATGTTTTGGTAATTGAAGAAAAAGGAATTTATTCTGTTGAAAAATTCCTGCTTTCGCGAAGATTAATGTATTGGCAGGCTTATTTACACAAAACCAGTTTAGTAGCTGAATTAATTTTGATGAAAGTTCTTAAAAGAGCAAAAGAGTTAGTGTTAAAAGGAGTGGATCTTCCTTGCAGTGAGCCACTTTCGTATTTTATGCATAATAAGATTACACTTGAGGATTTTGATGCCGAAAAATTGGATTTGTTTTCGCAATTAGACGATTTCGATATTATTAGTGCTTTGAAAGCTTGGCAAAGACAAGATGATTTTGTTTTAAGTACTTTGAGCAAAATGATTATCAATAGAGATTTGCTTAAAATAAAAATGAGTGCAGAGAAGGTTTCAATGGAAGAATCTCAGTCTCTAAAAGAGCAGTTTGCTAACAAACATCATATTAGCCAATTAGAGGCTGGATATTTTATTTTTAGAGGAAAAATCAAAAATCAAGCTTACAGCAAAGAAGCAGAACCTATCCGAATTTTGAAAAAAGATAGAACAATTGAAGATGTTGTTGAAGCTTCTGATCAGCTGAATTTGAAATCGTTATCTAAATTGGTGACAAAATATTATATCTGTTTTCCAAAACAACTTATCTAAAATTAACATTTAAAACCTATTTTTTATATTTTTGTCGCGATGAAATTTACAGCAGAACAAATAGCAGGAATTTTAGAAGGAGAAGTTGTTGGTAATCCCAATGCAGAAGTTTCTAAACTTTCAAAAATCGAAGAAGGAGACGAAGGATCGCTTACTTTTTTGGCTAATCCAAAGTATATTAACTATATATATACGACTAAAGCGACAGTAACAATTGTTAATGATAGCTTTATTCCTGAACAGGATATTACTACTACACTAATTAAAGTAGAAGATGCTTACGCAGCATTTTCTAAACTTTTGCATTTTTATAATCAAGTAAAATTAAACAAAACTGGTATCGAGCCTCAGTCTTTTATGTCTGAAGGAACTAAACATGGAGAAAATCTATATTTAGGAAGCTTTAGTTATATTGGGCAAAATGTAGTTTTAGGTAATAATGTAAAAATATACCCAAATAGTTTTATTGGAGATAATGTTGTGATCGGTGATAATGTTTTCATTTTCGCAGGAGCAAAAATTTACTCAGAAACTGTAATTGGAAATAATTGTACGATTCATTCAGGTGTAATTATAGGTGCTGATGGTTTTGGTTTCGCACCTAATGAAGATGGAGAATATAGTAAAGTGCCACAAATTGGTAACGTTATTATCGAAGATAACGTAGATATTGGTGCTAATACTACAATAGACAGAGCAACTTTAGGTTCTACTATAATAAGAAGAGGAGTTAAGCTAGACAATCAAATTATGATTGCTCACAATGTTGAAATTGGTAAAAATACTGTAATTGCTGCTCAAAGCGGTGTTGCTGGTTCTACTAAAATTGGTGAAAACTGTATGATTGGAGGACAAGTTGGAATTGCAGGCCACTTAATTATAGGGAATAATGTTAGACTTCAGGCGCAGTCAGGAGTTGCAAGAAACATTAAAGACGATGAAGTATTACAAGGCTCTCCAGCACTTGGATACAGCGATTACAATAAATCATATGTACACTTCAAAAATCTGCCTAAGATTGTTGCAGAAGTTGATGAATTAAAGAAACACAAATAATAAACCCAAAAAATGGAAATAATGGTTAAACAGAAGACCATCAAGAATGAAATTTCACTAACAGGAGTTGGATTACATACTGGAAAAGAAGTTACAATGACTTTTAAACCTGCTCCCGTTAATAATGGTTTCACTTTTGTAAGAGTAGATTTGCAAGGCCAACCAGTCATTGAGGCTGATGCTAATTATGTTGTTAATACTCAAAGAGGAACAAATCTTGAGAAATTAGGTGTAAAAATTCAAACACCAGAGCACGTTTTAGCTGCAGTAGTTGGCTGCGATTTGGATAACATTATTATTGAATTGAATGCCTCTGAACTTCCAATTATGGATGGTTCATCAAAATATTTTGTTGAAGCGATTGAAAAGGCAGGAATTGAAGAACAAGACGCGCAACGTAATGTTTACGTAGTAAAAGAAGTAATCTCTTTTACAGACGAAGCTACAGGAAGCGAAATTCTTGTTATGCCAAGCGATGAATATCAAGTAACAACTATGGTAGATTTTGGTACAAAAGTATTAGGTACTCAAAATGCTACGCTTAAAAGCTTATCTGATTTTAAACAAGAAATTGCAAGTTCTAGAACTTTTAGTTTCTTACATGAATTAGAGTCATTGTTAGAGCACGGACTTATTAAAGGAGGAGATTTAAATAATGCAATTGTTTATGTAGATAAAGAAATCTCTGAATCTACAATGGCTAATTTAAAGAAGGCATTTGGTAAAGAAGAAATTTCTGTAAAACCAAATGGAGTTTTAGATAACTTAACTTTACATTATCCAAACGAAGCTGCAAGACACAAATTGCTTGATGTTATTGGAGATTTATCTCTTATTGGAGTTCGCATTCAAGGAAAAATTATTGCTAATAAACCAGGGCACTTTGTAAATACTCAATTTGCAAAGAAATTGGCAAAAATTATCAAAATAGAGCAGAGAAATCATGTTCCTACTTATGATTTGCATCAAGAACCATTGATGGATATTCATAAAATTATGTCAATGCTTCCTCACAGACCTCCATTCTTGTTGATCGACAGAATTATCGAAATGTCTGATCGTCACGTAGTAGGATTGAAAAATGTTACTATGAATGAGAATTTCTTTGTAGGTCACTTTCCAGAAGCTCCAGTTATGCCAGGTGTATTAATTGTAGAAGCAATGGCACAAACAGGTGGGATTTTAGTGTTAAGCACTGTTCCAGATCCTGAAAATTATTTGACATATTTCATGAAAATTGATAATGTTAAATTTAAACACAAAGTATTGCCAGGTGATACTTTAATCTTTAAATGTGAGTTAATTTCTCCTATCAGAAGAGGAATTTGTCATATGCAAGCAAACGCCTACGCAAATGGTAAATTAGTTACTGAAGCAGAATTAATGGCACAAATAGCAAGAAAACAATAATAAATTATCAAATTTATTGTTTAGGTTTGTTGCTTCAAACTTAGAATATTTTAATTAAAAATATAAAACATACAGATGAATCAACCATTAGCATATGTTCATCCAGGCGCAAAAATCGCTAAAAATGTTGTAATAGAGCCATTTACAACAATTCACAATAATGTTGTTATTGGTGATGGTACTTGGATTGGTTCAAACGTGACCATTATGGAAGGTGCTCGAATTGGAAAAAATTGCAACATTTTTCCAGGAGCTGTAATTTCTGCGGTGCCACAAGATTTAAAATTCGGAGGTGAAGATTCTCTTGCCATTATCGGTGATAATTGTACAATTAGAGAATGTGTAACTATAAATAGAGGAACAATTGCTTCTGGTCAAACTGTAATTGGTAACAATTGCTTAGTAATGGCATACGCGCACATTGCACACGACTGTGAGATTGGAAATAATGCAATCATTGTAAATGGTGTTGCTTTAGCAGGTCACGTAGTTGTTGGTAATCACGCTGTAATTGGTGGTTTAGCGGCAATTCATCAATTTATCCATATTGGCGATCATGCAATGATTTCTGGAGGTTCGTTGGTTAGAAAAGACGTTCCGCCATTTACGAAAGCTGCAAAAGAGCCTTTATCTTATGTTGGAATTAACTCGGTTGGTTTAAGAAGAAGAGGATTTACTACTGAAAAAATTAGAGAAATTCAGGAAATATACCGAATTTTATATCAAAAGAATTACAATACAACTCAAGCCTTAAGCATTATTGAGGCTGAAATGGAAGCAACTCCTGAAAGAGATGAAATTCTAGATTTTATTAGGAATTCTTCTCGAGGAATTATGAAAGGTTACTCAGGAAACTATTAAGTATTTTAGTCCCGATAGCTATCGGGATAGATTTCCGAGTTTTGAACTAAATATATTAAATAAAATGAAGATTAATTCTTTTCTAAGAATCTAAAGTCTACATTCTAAAAATCTAAAATAAAAAAACAAATGGCATCTACATCAGATATTAGAAACGGATTGTGCATTAAATTTAATCACGACATCTATAAAATTATTGAATTTCTTCACGTAAAACCTGGAAAAGGTCCAGCTTTCGTAAGAACAAAACTAAAAAGTTTAACTTCAGGTAAAGTATTAGATAATACTTTTTCTGCAGGACACAAAATTGACGTTATTCGTGTTGAAACACATACATTCCAATTTTTATATCCAGAAGGTGATGAATTTCACTTTATGAATGCTGAAACTTTCGAGCAAATCTCATTGAATAAAAACATCTTAGATGCTCCAGATTTGTTAAAGGAAGGAACAAATGTAATGGTTCAAATCAATACAGAAACAGATTTGCCATTATCTGTAGATATGCCAGCATCTGTAATTCTTGAAGTTACTTACGCTGAGCCAGGAGTTAAAGGAAACACTGCTACAAACGCAACAAAAAATGCTACAGTAGAAACAGGTGCTAATATTAACGTGCCGTTGTTCATCAACGAAGGTGATAAAATTAAAATTGATACAGCTTCAGGTTCTTACATGGAGCGTGTTAAAGAATAGTTTTTTAATTAAGATAAATTTGACAATGAGTCAATTAGATAATTTGTGAATCGACATAATTTTGTATATTCACATTCTAATTGACTCATTTTCTAATTGACAAATTTTCTAATTATAATATATGAAATTTCCAAAGAGTCATTCTTTACAAGAAATTGCAAATTTGCTTAACTGCAAATTTATTGGAGACAAAGACTTTCAAGTTTTAGGTATGAACGAGATACATGTCGTTGAACCTGGTGATATAGTCTTTGTTGACCATCCAAAATACTACGACAAAGCTTTGCAATCGGCTGCTACTATAGTTTTGATAAACAAAGAAGTAGAATGCCCAGAAGGGAAAGCCCTTTTAATTTCTGATGATCCATTTAGAGATTTCAATATTCTTACCAAACATTTTAAACCTTTTCAATTTGCTAATGTTGCCATTGCGCCTTCAGCAGAGATAGGTGAAGGAACAGTAATTCAGCCAAATAGTTTCGTTGGTAACAATGTTAAAATTGGTAAAAACTGTTTAATCCATTCTAATGTTTCAATTTACGATCATACTGTAATCGGCGACAATGTAATTATACATGCAGGAACTATTTTAGGAGCAGATGCTTTTTATTATAAAAAACGCCCTGAAGGTTTTGATCAGTTGATTTCTGGTGGAAGAGTAGTTATTGAAGATAATGTTGGTATTGGTGCACTTTGTACAATAGACAAAGGAGTTACGGGAGATACAACTATTGGTGCAGGTACAAAATTAGATAACCAAGTGCATGTTGGACACGATACTGTTATTGGAAAAAAATGCTTAATTGCGTCTCAAACTGGTATTGCAGGTTGTGTGATTATTGAAGATGAAGTAACATTGTGGGGACAAGTTGGCACAACAAGCGGAATTACAATTGGAGCAAAAGCGGTAGTTATGGGACAAACGGGTGTGACGAAGTCAGTTGAAGGAGGGAAATCTTATTTTGGTACTCCAATCGAAGAGTCAAGAGAAAAATTAAAGCAATTAGCTAATATCAAGAAGATTCCTGAAATATTAAGTAAATTGAAGTAATATGTCTATTAAAGAATTTGTTCAGAAATTTTACAAGTCAGATGCCTTAATTGATAGCGAAATTTTAAAAACATATCTGCATCCTGATGTTACGCTTGAATGGAACAGCAGTAAAGGTTTTATTCAGATGGATTATGATTCTATTGTTGAAATGGCTAATGAACTTAGTCGAGCTTACGTTCGTTCTAAGGTGAGAATTAGTCACATTCTTGCGGAAGATGATTTAGTATCAGTACGTTACTCTCATTTCGTAAAAACAATAGAGAATCCAAGGGAAGAGATGTTGTTGGCACATTTTGCAACAATTTGGCAGATTAAAGATGATAAACTTTACAGAGGTTATCAGATGAGTCAATTTTCTTAATATTTTTTTGACAATAAAAGAGGCAAAATACATTACAAAACCTTATTTTTGCAACACAAATTTAAAAACTACATAAAATATATATCATGAGTGTTTTAGTTAATAAAGATTCCAAAATAATTGTTCAGGGATTTACAGGAAGCGAAGGAACTTTCCACGCTTCTCAAATGATTGAGTACGGTACTAATGTTGTTGGAGGTGTTACTCCAGGAAAAGGTGGTACTAGCCATTTAGATCGTCCAGTTTTTAATACAGTAAAAGATGCTGTAGATCAAGCTGGCGCTGATACTTCTATCATTTTTGTTCCGCCAGCTTTTGCAGCTGATGCAATTATGGAAGCTGCTGATGCTGGAATTAAAGTAATTATTGCTATTACAGAAGGAATTCCTGTAGCAGATATGATTAAAGCAAATAATTATGTTAAAGAAAGAAATTCTAGATTAATTGGACCAAACTGCCCAGGTGTAATTACTCCAGGTGAAGCTAAAGTTGGTATTATGCCAGGTTTCGTTTTCAAAAAAGGAACAGTTGGTATCGTTTCTAAATCTGGAACTTTAACTTACGAAGCTGCTGACCAAGTTGTAAAACAAGGTTTAGGTATCACTACTGCAATTGGTATTGGTGGAGATCCAATTATTGGAACTACAACTAAAGAAGCTGTTGAATTATTAATGAATGATCCAGAAACTGAAGCTATCATTATGATTGGTGAAATTGGTGGTCAATTAGAAGCTGATGCTGCAAGATGGGTAAAAGCTGATGGTAACCGTAAACCAGTTATTGGATTTATCGCTGGAGAAACTGCTCCTGCTGGTAGAACGATGGGGCACGCAGGTGCTATTGTTGGAGGTTCTGACGATACTGCTGCAGCTAAAAAACAAATCATGAGAGACAACGGAATTCACGTTGTTGATTCACCAGCTGAAATTGGTAAAAAAGTAAAAGAAGTACTTGGATAATCTTCAAGTCTCGAAATAATAAATTCCAAAAAAGTCTCAATTATTAGTTGAGACTTTTTTACATTTTAAAGGCTGAGGCGTAAATGAAAAAAACTTAGCATCTCAGAACCTCAGTATCTTAGAAGCTAAAAATAGAAAGATGAGTAAAGATTTAGAAAAATTTAAAGTAAGCAATAGTTTTACTTTTACAGTTGAAGATAGTTTAGAACAAGTTTGTAATGCGCCAGAAGGAAGCGCAGGTATCTTTGTTGTATATGCTGTTGAAGGTGACGTAAAAGAATTGATCATGGTAGGTTCTACTGGAACTGTTCAAAATGATGGAACGCTAAAAAGTAAAAATGGTGGACTTTATGATAAAATCGTAAACGGACATCAGTTTGCAAAAACAGGTAGAAAATATTCTTGGCCAGCACAAATGAAATTAGAAAATATTTCTGAGCTTGAAGTTGTTTGGTATGAAACTTTTACAGCAGATGTAAAAGCAATTCCAACAGCTGTTGAAGGACAAGTTTTACAGAGTTTCTTAGATGAAAATGCAAAATTGCCTAGATGGAATGTAGCATTCTAAAACTTAGAATAGCCAATAAAAGAAAGCCTTGCTAGAGATAGTAAGGCTTTTTTTGTTGAATTTTCTTCATGAAAATTTTCTATTGTCTAGAACTATAAAATTATAAGTCATTGCATATTTAAAATAAACAATTTTATAAGGTATTTTTTGATTACAAATTTTATTAAACGCCCAAATACTCTATATTTGTAACTCAAAAAATAAAACGAATACCTTAATATGAAATTACTAGAAGGAAAAGTTGCAATTATTACTGGTGCAAGCCGTGGAATTGGAAAAGGAATTGCTGAAGTTTTTGCTAAACATGGAGCAAACGTTGCTTTTACATACAGTTCATCTGCAGCTTCTGCAGAAGCTTTAGAAGCAGAATTGAATAGTTTAGGAGTAAAAGCTAAAGGATACCAATCTAACGCAGCAGATTTTAACGAAGCTCAAACTTTTGTTGATGCTGTTTTAGCTGATTTTGGAACTGTTGATATCTTAATCAATAATGCTGGAATTACAAAAGACAATTTGTTAATGCGTATGTCTGAGGCAGATTTTGACCAAGTAATTGATGTGAATTTGAAATCGGTTTTTAATATGACTAAAGCGATTCAGAAAACTTTCTTGAAACAAAGAGCAGGTTCAATTATTAATATTAGTTCAGTAGTTGGAGTTTCTGGAAACGCAGGTCAAACAAATTATGCAGCTTCTAAAGCTGGCGCAATCGGATTTACAAAATCTGTAGCTCTTGAATTAGGTTCTCGTAACATTCGTTGCAACGCGATCGCGCCAGGTTTTATTGAAACTGAAATGACTGCAAAATTAAGCGAAGATGTAGTAAAAGGATGGAGAGAAGGTATTCCGTTGAAACGCGGAGGAACTACAGAAGATGTAGCAAATGCTTGTTTATTCTTAGCTTCAGATATGAGTGCTTACATTACAGGACAAGTTCTTAATGTTTGCGGAGGAATGCTAACCTAAGGTACTGGGGTACTAAGTTGCAAAGGTTCAAAGGTTTTGAAATCTTTGAATTATTAATCTTCCAATTACTAAATAAATTATGACGACAAACACGATTCTTTTATTATTGCTTTCTTTAGTAATTGCTGGTGGTTTATCGTACTTTCAATATTTTTTCAAAGCCAAAAGTAAATCCAATGTGATTATACTTTTGGCTTTTTTACGTTTTATGGCCATTTTCGGATTATTGGTTTTATTGATTAATCCTATAATTTCTAAAAATTCTTTGGAAATTACCAAAACGCCTTTGGCAATTGTTGTTGATAATTCCAGCTCAATAACGGCTTTAAAATCAGACCAAAAAGCCGTTGAATTATATCAGAAACTGGTTTCGCATCCTGCTTTAAAAGAAAAATTTGATATTCAATCGTATCAATTTGACAATGATTTTAAAACTTCAGATAAATTTGATTTTAGCGGCAACCAGACCAATTTAGACGAAGTTGCTAAAAATCTAAAAAGCATCAATAAAAACCTAATTTTCCCGACGGTTATAATTACCGACGGAAATCAAACTACAGGAAACGATTATGTATATCGTTTTGATCCTGTCAATAAAGTTTATCCTTTGGTTGTGGGAGATACAACCACTTTTTTCGATTTAAAAATCAATCAGCTAAACGTAAATAAATACGCTTTTCATAAAAATAAATTCCCTGTTGAAGTTTTTCTGCAATATGCTGGTGATAAAACTACCAATGCAGAATTTACTATTTCGCAAGGAAATAAAATAGTGGCAAAAGAAAAACTTTCGTTTTCTCCATCTAAAAAAACAGCTTCTATAAACCTGCTTCTTCCAGCAGATAAAGTAGGATTGCAGATTTACAAAGCTAGTATTCAATCTTCAGCAAAAGAAAAGAACAGCTACAATAATATTAAAAATTTCGCAGTAGAAATTATCGATCAAAAGTCTACAATTGCCATTGTTTCGGCTATAAATCATCCAGATATTGCGGCTTTAAAACGTTCAATAGAGGTTAATGCGCAGCGTAAAGTAATCTTGGTTAAGCCAAACCAAATTAATGACTTACAAGATATCTCTGTTTTGGTTTTATATCAACCAACAACTGCTTTCAAGGCTATTTTTGACAACGGTAAATTAAAAGGAACAAATACCTTTATAATAACAGGAAATAATACCGATTTCAATTTTTTAAACCAGCAACAAAATAATCTGATTTTTAAAATGAGCAATCAGCGAGAAGATTTTCTTAGCGAATTCCATTCCGATTTTAATCTTTTTGCTATTGATGATATCGGTTTTGAAAATTTCCCGCCTTTACAAAATCCATTCGGAAATATCAGCACAAATGGGAATGTTTCTATTTTACTTTCGTCAAAAATCAGAAACGTTTCTACGAATGCGCCTTTATTGGCATTCGCCGAAAATCAAGGAAAAAGAACCGCTTTTCTTTTAGGAGAAAATAGTTGGAAATGGCGTCTGCAAAGCCACGTTGACAATCAGTCGTTTGAAAAGTATGATGTTTTTATTGATAAAATCATTCAATATTTAGCATCATCAGCTTCAAAGAAATCTTTAGTAGTAACTCACGAAAGTTTCTATAATTCTGGAGAAGAAATTATCATCAATGCACAATATTTCAATAAAAATTATGAGTTTGATGAAAAGGCTAGACTTACAATTAGTGTTGTAAATGCTGCGACCAAACAAACTAAAAATTACGATTTGCTAAAAGGAAGTAATTCTTTTTCGGCTAATTTGGAAGGACTTCCTGCTGGGAAATATAACTTTACAGTAAAAGAATTAAATTCAAATACCTCATACGCAAGTCATTTTGAAATTTTAGATTTTGATGTCGAAAAGCAATTTGTAAATCCAGATGTAGTTAAATTACAGCAATTGGCTCAGCAAACGGGAGGAAAAGCTTTCTTCGAAAATCAATCCGATCAATTGATTAATACACTTTTGGAGAACAAAGAATACAAATCAATCGAGAAAAATGTTTCAAGTAAAACTCCAATTATTGATTGGGTTTGGCTTTTAATTCTGATTGCAACCTTATTGACTGCCGAATGGTTTGTTAGAAAATACAACGGATTGTTGTAATTATAATTTTGATTTCTTACTGTTTATGAAAAAAATATTTATATTCCTATTTATTGGTTTTATACTGCAATCTTACTCACAAAATGCAATCGAATTAAAATTTGATGAAAAGTGCGAGTCTACAATTATAGGAGCCTATTTAAAAGAGAATAATTTATATGTGTTAAATTTTGAAAAGTTAAATCTGGATAATACTTTTTATGCTCTTTATAAAATTGATTTAGACAGTAAAAAAGTATTGAATAGAATAAAAATAGAAGAAGGAAAAATCTATAATAATCCTTATTTTAAAGAAGATAACGATTCAATTTATATATTAAACAAATCTACTTTTGATGATTTCGCAACTTATTATGCTTTTGATTTGGCTTTAAAAACACACAAAAAAATCATAAAGACAAAAGTTGCAGAATATGTTAAAGTTGAAAAACTTTTGTTTTTTAAAGACTTTAAAAATAATATCATTTATATAGATGGAGAACCTATAAAACAAGAAATGGATTTTTCTTATTTTTGTCCAGAAAATAAAAGCGTTTACTTTTTTGAGTCTTCATACAAAACAAAAAATATCTCTTTTTCTAAAGTAGATTCTCAAAATACTTTAAAAAATACTTATACATTTAAAGAACTGCCAGATTATGAAAACGATTTTGCGCAGTACAGTAAATTTAGAAACAATACCAATTTCTTTTCGTCAGCAAATTATATTTTTATTACACCTGAGGTGGGAAAAAATCCAATAAATATAGAGTCTTTTTATTATTTAAAGTTCAATAAAACAAATGCAAGTCTTGTAAAAAGTGGAATTCCTAAAATAGAAAATCTTATTGATTGTAATAAAATTAAAGTTTTATCTAAATCTCAATATATTATTTCGACTAAAGGAAAAACAACTACAGTACAATTTGGAGTTGATAAAGATCAAAATTTTTGTATTTGTAAATCTAATATAATTGAAGAAAACTTTTATTATCAAGATATTCAGCAATACAAACAAGAAAATCTTTATATTGGGAGTAATTACAAAACAAAAACGGCAAAAATATACTTTGAATAATTTTCAGTAATAAATATGGATTTCAGGCTAAAAGTTTTTTACACCGTTGCACTCCGCCTTAATTTTACTAAAGCGGCAACAGAATTGTATATTACTCAGCCTGCAGTTTCTAAACACATTCAAGAGTTAGAAGAAACCTATAAGAACAAGCTCTTTGAACGTAACGGTTCTAAAATTGCTTTAACCCCAGCAGGAAAAATTCTTCTTAAATATACTAAAAGTATTTTTGATATTTACCGAGAAATAGACTTTGAAATGAGTTCGTTTAATAATGAACGTCAAGGTTTGCTTAGGTTAGGAGCAAGTACAACTATTTCGCAATATATTATTTCTCCAGTTTTGGCTAGTTTTCATCAGAAGCAAAAAGACATAAAAGTCAATTTGCTGAATGGAAACACAGAACAAATCGAAAATGCGTTAATCAATAAAGAAATCGAAATCGGGATTGTTGAAGGACAATCTAAAAATCAATCTATAAAATACATTCCGTTTTTAAAAGATGAATTGGTTTTGGTTTGCAACAGTAACAATCCTTTCGTAAAACAAAATGAAATTTCATTAAATGATTTAAAATCAATGAAATTCATAACGCGTGAACGCGGATCTGGAACACTTGAAGTTATAGAATTTGCTTTGAAAAAAGCGGGTTTAAAATTTAACGATCTACAAATCGAAATGCAGTTAGGAAGTACTGAAAGTATAAAATCATATTTGCTGAACTCAGATTGCTTTGCTTTTATGTCTATTCATGCGGTAAATAAAGAATTGAAAAACAATGAATTGATTGTTTTAGATGTAGAGAAGTTATCTATAGAAAGATATTTTTACATTATAACCTTACAAGGAAAATCAGATTCTTTATCTGAGTTATTCATTCAAAATCTAGGTAATCATTATAACTTGAAGTTATAGTCGATTGCAATTTACGATTGGCAATTTAGATAGAAACAATAGAACTTTGCAAAGTAAATATCAATTGTCATAATTTTGAAAACAAAACAAGAAACAACAGCACAATTATTTGAAATCAATCAATCCTTACAGCAAGTACTTTTTCTTGCAGTGATTCTTTTGTGCTTATTTTCGATTATTTCTCCACCAATTGCGCTTTTATTAGGAGTTTTAATTGTGAATCTTTTCGGAAATCCATTTTTGGAATTCAATCATAAAGCCATTACATTTTTATTGCAGTTTTCGGTTGTTGGTTTAGGATTCGGAATGAACGCTACTAGTGCAGTTTCAGCAGGGAAAGAAGGTTTTTTGCTAACTGTTTTTTCAATATTCACTACTTTAATTTTCGGATTTTTGTTGGGGAAATGGCTTAAAACAGAAAGAAAAACGTCTCATCTAATTTCTTGTGGAACAGCTATTTGCGGAGGAAGTGCGATCGCAGCTATTTCGCCAGTTATCAAGTCAAATGAAAATCAGACTTCAATTGCTTTAGGGGTTATTTTTATATTAAATTCAATTGCCTTATTTGTTTTTCCGTTTATCGGACATCAATTGGATTTATCTCAAAAAGATTTTGGCCTTTGGTGTGCAATCGCGATTCATGACACAAGTTCAGTTGTTGGCGCAGCAAACAAATATGGTGCAGAAGCACTACAAGTTGCTACAACTGTAAAATTAGCAAGAGCTTTATGGATTATTCCTATTTCGATCTTGACTGCTTTTTTCTTTAAAAGACAATCCCGAAGCGTCGGGACAAAGATTAAAATTCCTTATTTTATTGGTTTGTTTATTGTTGCAATGCTTATAAATACTTATTTTTCATCAACAGCAATTTTTACAGCGCACATTGTTGGAATTGCAAAAATCGGTTTAACCATCACTTTGTTTTTAATTGGGGCAACGTTAAATTTTGCGACTTTAAAAACGGTAGGAGTAAAGCCTTTGTTTCAGGGAATTTTTCTTTGGATTTTTATCGCAGTTTTGGCTTTAGTATCAATCCTTTATTTAAGTTAAATCTATTTTACGTTTGAAAATTTCACCATTGGTTTATCAATCATTTTATACAATTTTCCTTTGAATGAATAGCGTCTTTCAATCTCAAAATTAAATGATTTTTTTGTTTTGGCCATTGTCGCAATTTCTTCCGGAACATTGGTTTCAAATTCATCTTGCGCCTTTAATGCTTTATTAAAAGATCCCGTTGTTTTAACGATAATATCTCTAAAATGCTTTTTAATGTTATCATTCACAACTGTATAAGAACCAGTCCATTTAATGCTTTGAACATTTGTAAGCTGATAATTGTCAACTTCAAGAATAGGTTGATATTTGCCACCAAAACCAGCTACTAAATAAAGCCAGCCTTCGAAAGGACCTCCCGCACCACCATTGACATGAAGCAGTGTAAAAGCAAACTGATCTTCTCCAATTTCGACCAATTTAGGAGTTGGGCATTGTGCAAAAGCTCCAAATGCAGCAACAGCAGGTTGAAATGATCGCATTTCCCAAACATTATTATTTTTTGCAAATTTTGCCAAACCTAATAAACCGCCAGAAAAACGTCCTGTCTGCAATCCGTCTTCATCATGAACAGAATGGTTGAAAGCCAGTATTTTAAATTGATTTCCTTTTGAATCTGAATAATCAATATTGGCAAGAAGTCTTGTTGCAACGCCTTCGGTGTAGGGAAATAATTGATCGCCTTCGACACCGTTTACATCGGTATATCCAGTTGGAGTACAGGTTTTACAAATCCAGCTTATAAAACCACTGCCATCACGTTTTCCATATTCTGTACCAGGAAATAGCTCCCACATCACTTTTTTTGCTTTAAAAGGATCAGTTATTTTTAAAGTTCTTTTTTGATTTAAAACTGTGTCGTTTACATTACTTGGTTTTAATTCGGTTTCTTGTGCAAAACAAATGCTTGATAAAAAAGTGGCTACAATAAGAAAACTCTGGCGCATATTTAAGATTTAATACCAAACAAACATACAAAGAAAATTATTGTTAATATGTAATTCTGTCGCTTTTAGGGCAATAAATCTAAAAAAGTTAAAATAGTATAATCTTACTCGAGTATTTTTTGCGTATTCTTTAATTAAAGCTAAATTTGCTCCCTCTAATAAAAAAACAAATGAAAAAAATCCAAATGAGACCAAAATTAATCGCTTTCGGTGCATTAATTATTGGCTTTATTATGCTATCATGGGGAAATGTAGGCCATGAACGTATTAACAAAGCTGCTGTGATGGCTTTACCAAAACAATTACAGGTATTTTTTTATAATCACATTGATTTTATTACCCAAGAAGCTTCGGTTCCAGATATCCGTAAGTATGCTTTAAATTATAAAGAAGAAGGCCCTAGACATTATTTTGATATGGAAAACTTTGGAGCAGCTGATACTTATCCCAAAACTTTAGAAGAGGCAAAACAAAAATACGATGCTAAATTCTTAAGTGATAATGGAATTTTGCCTTGGTACCTTGAAGAAATGATGGCAAAATTGACTAAAGCTTTTAAAGAAAAAAATAAAGCCGAAATCTTATTTCTTTCTGCAGATTTAGGACATTATGTTGGTGATGCACACATGCCATTGCACACTTCTGCAAATCATGATGGACAATTGACTGATCAAAAAGGAATTCACTCTCTTTGGGAAAGCAGATTACCTGAATTATTTGTTAAAAATTACAAATTAAACGTTCCTGAGGCGCAGTATTATCCGGACGTTCATAAAGCAATTTGGGACTTGATCAATGATACTCACAGTTTAGCGCAACCCTTATTGGATATTGATAAAAAATTGAGAACTGCAACTCCGCAAGACAAAGTATTTAAAATGGATGCAGAAGGGAATGTATTGAAAACTAGATACAACACAGCTGTTTTCTCTGAGGAATATGCTAAAAAACTGCACGAACAATTAAACGGAATGGTTGAAAGCCAAATGAGAAAGGCGATTGCAGCTACTGCAAGTTTTTGGTATACTGCCTGGATAAACGCTGGAAAGCCAGACTTGAGCGATTTAGATGCGCCGGCAGTAACTCAAAGAAACTATCAATTTTTACAAGACGATTTAAAATTGTTTCAAAGAGGAGATTTATTTGGAATGAAAAATCAAAACGACTAAAAATTCGTTTCAAGTTTGCATAAGTTTAATGTTTCAAATTAGTTTTTGAAATCTTAGAAAAAGCCTCAAATCGTAAAGATTTGAGGCTTTTTTAATGATTGTAATCAATTAATTATGAACATTGGCATATAGTTTTTTATTCTTAGCTGCTAAATCTTTAAACTGATATTCTTTTTCTTTCAATACATAAGAAGCTGACTGATAGTATGAAATGGTTTCATTGGCTAAATTTTTGTTTTCAGCTTTCAGCGGAATTTCATCATAATGTATTTGAAATTCAGGAGAAATTCCAGCTTTCTCATTAAGTTTTAATTGAAACTGCTTGATTTGCTGTTTTGGAGAAAGAATCGTTAAAACATTATCTTTTATTAAACCTAAATCCTGATAAGTTGCAATAAAAGCTCTAGGCTGGTAATCTGGTTTGAAAACATCACGGCCAAAGAATTTACTTTCGTAATCAAAATTAAGTAATCCAAATAATGTTGGCATAACGTCAATTTGAGACATCAATTTATTAAATTTTTCAGGCTTCGCATTTGGAATATAAATTAGAGCTGGAATTCTATATTTATCTACAGGAAGCTCAGTTTTTCCCGCGCTCGAAGCGCAATGATCCGCAATAATTACAAAAACTGTATTCTTGAACCAAGGCTGTTTTTTAGCTTGCTTAAAGAATTGGCTTAAAGCGTAATCGGTATATTTTACACCTCCGTCGCGAGATTTGATATTTCCAGGAATATCAATTTTATTATTCGGATATGTAAAAGGTCTGTGATTACTCACGGTCATAATATGGTTGAAGAAAGGCTTGTTTTGATTTGCCTCAAGATTCATGATTTTGATCGCTTTATTGTACATATCTTCGTCACACACTCCCCATACATTAGAAAAAGTCACTTCGTTTTCAGCAAAGCTTGATTTATCAATAATTTGATATCCATTTCCAGAATAAAAATCTTGCATGTTATCAAAAAAAGCATCACCCCCATACATGAATTTTACATTGTAACCTTTTTGAAGAAAAACAGATCCAGTCGAAAATTTATTTTTGTTATCTTCTCTTTTTACAACACTTTCTCCAGCAGTTGGGGGAAGGCACAAAGTAACTGCTTCTAGACCACGCACAGTTCTGTTTCCAGCCGCATATACATTTGTAAAGAGTAAGCTTTTTTGTGCAAGACTATCTAAAAAAGGTGTAATATTTTGTTCGTTTCCGTACATTTTCATGAAATCAGCACTTAAGCTTTCAATTGTAATTAAAACCACATTTTTGTGTTGTTCCAGCGAATCTTCTTTTATTTCACGCAAAGTGCTTTTTCCTGAAATAGTAGGTATTTCTTGTTTTAATATTGCAAAGGCTTTTTCGTTTGGAATGGTTTTGTAGAATTTAAAATAATCTAATTTGTTATTCTGAAAAGCCAAATAGAACTTGTAAATACCATTAGACTGTAATTCATTTACAAATACATTTTTAGAGTTTTCCGTTTTTGCTAAACTCGGAACAGCCAATAAAGAAAAAACAAATAAAACGGTGTAAATAGCTGTAATTTTTAATTTTTCATTGAAACTAGGAATCTCGTCAATATAGTTTCTTGATTTTTTTATAATGAGAAACGTAATAATTCCAGTTATAATAAACAAGGCAGAGAAAATAGGGACTACCGGATAAGACTGCATAATATTTCCAATTACTTCGTTAGTGTAAATCAAATAGTTGACAGCAATAAAATTGTATTTTACACCAAATTCATTCCAGAAGAAAAATTCACTTATTCCATTTTGAAGAATTAATAAAACGTATAAAAAAATCACAAAGGCAAAAAGCCAAAATCTGATTTTATCTCGATGCCTTGGCAAGAAAAGAAAAAGGGAAAATAAAAGTGTTTTTATAGCAACAAAAATCATAACAATTCTTGGTAAAGCGCCACCATATTCATCAAAAACACTTTTTCCAGAAGCTGTATAAATTAAAAGCGCGACGAAACCTCCCAAAATAATGTATCCGTAAGGTTTGTTGTATTTAGAATTTGAAATAAAAATAAGATAAAGCCACAAAAAAACTGAAGCTAAAACAAAGACAAAAAAGTCAGATGCTAAACCTAATGAAAAGATTTTCAAGCTTTCAGCAAATGTAAACGAACTTTGTGTAATTGGATGAAACAGTAAAACTATTCTAAGTATGAAACTCACAATAAAATAGAATATTGTAAGAGTGTAAAAAGGTGAAAGTTTTTTATAAAAATCCATAAGTTTTATTTTTATACAAAATTACTTTCGAATGATTAACGCCAGATTAAGTTCAACTTTTACCTTACTTAACGTTAACTTAAAGTTTGCTTAAGATGCTGGTTCTCTTCATTTCTTGATAATTAGGCTTATTTCTGAGAGTGAAATTCTCTATCTTTGAATTGTAAAATCGAATGCGAATCTTAATTAAATACGATAAATGCATATTTTAATAGTAGAAGACGAAATAGGAATTGTCCAATTTCTAAAACAAGGTTTACAGGAAGAAGGTTATCAAATAACAACTGCAGCTGATGGTTCTAAAGGCTTTGAGTTGGTTCAAGAGCAGAAATTCGACTTGATTCTTTTAGATTGGATGCTGCCAAAAATCAACGGACTTGATTTGTGTAAAGCCATTAGAATTAAAGATCAAGATACTCCCATCATTTTTTTGACAGCAAAAGATACCGTTCAAGAAACTATAGAAGGTCTGAAAGCTGGCGCAAACGATTATATCAAAAAGCCTTTCAGTTTTGAAGAATTGGTTGAGCGTATTAAGGTGCACTTTAGAAATAAGAAGCAAACAGAGAGTTTGACGCTTGGAAACATAACAATGGATTTGTCTAAGCATATTGTTTTAAAAGGTATGGAGGAAATTTCGTTAACGCAGCGAGAGTTTGAGTTATTAGCTTATTTGATTCAGAATAAAGGAAAAGTTTGTACTAGAAATCAGATTTTGAGAGATGTCTGGGAAATCAATTTTGAATATGATACAGGTGTTATAGATGTTTTTATGAATGCAATTCGTAAAAAACTAAACCTAAAAATTGAAGAAGATTACATAAAAACCATCCGCGGCATTGGATATATCGCCAATGATTAATAAAATGACATCATTATCTTTTAGAAATAGAATAGCATTAAATTATATTGTAGGAACTGGGCTGTTGGTTTTAGCAGTCTTTTCAGCTATTTATTTTATTGTAAAACTGACAGTTTACAATCATATCGATGAAAATCTAAACATCGAAGTTCAGGATCATTTTAAAGAATTAAGAATAGAAAAAGGCGCTATAGTTTTTATGGATGCTGAAGAGTGGGAGGAAAGAGAACACAATTCAGTCGATGTAAACCCTATTTTTGTTCAGTTTTTGGATTTGAACAAAAAAATTATTGAAAAATCGCCGAATTTAAAAAATGAAAAACTTGTTTTTCATGAAAGCAAAGTGCTTTTTCATCCTTTTGATAGTAAATTATTGGGTAGTAAAATTCGTCAGATTCAAGTTCCACTTCAAATAAAATCAAAAAAAGTGGGTTATTTGATTATTGCCATGTCATTGTCTGATTCTTCAAAGGTTTTGGATAATCTGATGGATACTTTACTGATTACTTTTCCAATCATTCTATTGATTCTTTTTTTTCTTGCGAGATTTTATGCGGGACGAAGTATTAAACCGATAAATAATATTATTCAAACCTCTAAGATCATTACAAAAGACAATCTTAAAGCAAGAATTCCTTTGCCAAAAACAAGAGACGAATTGTTCACACTTTCTAAAACAATCAACAATTTATTGAACCGAATTGAAGACGCAATTGAACGTGAAAAACAGTTTACTTCTGATGCTTCGCATGAGTTAAGGACGCCACTTACAGTTATTAAAGGAACACTTGAAGTACTTGTCCGTAAACCTAGAGATAGTAAGGAATACGAAGAAAAAATAAACTATTGTATTAATGAAGTAGACCACCTAAATTCTCTCGTAGATCAACTGCTTATGATGGCTAGATTTGAGAATCAGAAACAGAATATTCTTAAAGAAAATGTTTATCTAAATGCAGTAATTTTAGATGTTCTCAAATTAAATGCAGAGAAAATTAAAGCAGAAAAAATAAACGTAATTTTAAATTCTCCGGAAGAGTTTTATATTTATTCTGATAATTATTTGGCGGTAACGATTCTTCGAAATATAATTTCAAATGCCATAAAATATTCAAAGCCTGATAGTGAAGTTAAAATCTCATTATCGAGAGAAAATGATAAAATCATATGCAATATTTCAGATCAAGGAATTGGAATTGCAAAGAAAGATTTAGAGTCTATTTTGAATCCGTTTTTTAGATCAGATTCGTTAAATCATTCTGAAATTAAAGGAACTGGACTTGGTCTATTTATTGTAAAAAGAATGACAGATCTGCTTCAAATTAAATTTAAAATTGAAAGTGAAATCGGAAAAGGAACCAAAGTATTACTGGTTTTTGAAGAATATAATAATTCGTTAAAGCAATTTTAAAATCATTAACTAAAATGCTGTCTAAAACATTTTTTAACAATAAACTACCGTTAAGTTAAAATAAAAATTGCTTTTTAATTATTTTATCTAGTATATTTGCAACCGAATCAAAGAAGTAAAAAACAAAACAAATCATGATTTCAATTCAATTACATCATCATCATTTACATTATTGCTCTCAAGCGATGTGTTAATGGTATGCATGTAAATCATCATATTTTAAAACCCGTTTGAGTACATCAAACGGGTTTTTTAATTCTAACTCTCTTTGTACTCAAACTATTAATCCAAACAAACAACTAAAAAATGAGTACTTTAAAAATTGCAATTCAAAAATCTGGTCGTTTAAACGAAGACAGCATTCAAATTCTAAAAGACTGCGGTATTTCAATCAACAATGGAATCGACCAATTAAAAGCTGAAGCTTCAAATTTTCCTCTTGAAGTTTTATACTTGAGAAATTCTGATATTCCGCAATATCTAATTGATGGAGTTGTAGACTTAGCAATCGTTGGCGACAATCTTTTGGTAGAAAAAGGAAAAGGAATTGAAGTAGTTCAAAAATTGGGATTCTCAAAATGTAAAGTTTCTGTAGCTGTCCCTAAAACATTCGAATACAATTCAGTTCAAGATTTAGCCAATCTTCGTGTTGCAACTTCATATCCAAACACTGTTAACGAATATTTCAGTAAATTTGGTTTAACTGTCGACATTCACCAAATTTCTGGTTCTGTTGAAATTGCTCCAAATATTGGTCTTGCAGATGCGATTGTAGATATTGTTTCAAGCGGAAGCACCTTATTCAAAAACAACTTAAAAGAGGTTGAAGTTATTTTGAAAAGTGAAGCTGTTTTAGCAGTTTCTCCAAAAGTTTCTCCAGAAATCCAAAAACACATTGATACTTTAAAATTCAGAATTCAAGCAGTTTTAAGAGCTAGAAATTCAAAATATATTCTAATGAACGTTCCAAATGATAAAATCGAAGCTGTTGGAAAAATTCTTCCAGTTTTGAGAAGTTTAACGGTTCTTCCGTTGGCACAAGAAGGTTGGAGCAGTGTTCACTCTGTGATTGATAAAGATACTTTTTGGGACGTAATCGATCAATTGAAAGAAGTAGGAGCAGAGGGAATTCTTGTTTGCCCAATTGAAAAAATGGTTCTTTAGGACTTCGCCTGCTTTAGGCAGTAAGCCTTAAGCTTTATGCCTAAAAAAAATACAAAGTTAATTAGCTTATAGCCTAGAGCTTAAAGCTTAAAGCGAAAAAAATAATGAATAAAATAGACAATCCAAAACCAGAAACCTGGTCAGAAATATTAAAAAGACCGACTCAAACTGTTGACGATATTGAAGTTACGGTAAAAGAAATCTTCAAAGAAGTTCAAAGAAAAGGAGATGAAGCTGTAGCTAAATATACTTCTATTTTTGACGGAATTTCATTAGGTAATTATCAAGTTTCTCAAGAGGAGATCAATGAAGCGATTAGTTTGATTCCAAGTGAATTAAAAGAAGCTATTGAATTAGCAAAAAACAATATTTATAAGTTCCACAACGCTCAAAAAACAGACAGAGTTGAAGTTGAAACAATTGAAGGAGTGAATTGCTGGCAGGAAAAAAGACCAATTCAGAAAATTGGATTATACATTCCGGGAGGAACAGCTCCTTTATTTTCTACTGTTTTAATGTTGGCAGTTCCAGCTGAAATTGCGGGCAGTAAAGAAGTTGTATTATGTTCTCCTCCAGATAAAAAAGGAAAAATTAATCCCGCAATTTTATATGCAGCAAATTTATGTGGTGTAACTAAAATTCTAAAAGTAGGCGGAATTCAAGCGATTGCTGGAATGACTTTCGGAACGCAATCAATTCCTAAAGTATATAAAATTTTCGGACCTGGAAATCAGTTTGTAACAGTAGCAAAACAATTGGCAACACAATTTGGAGTTGCAATAGATATGCCTGCAGGACCTTCAGAATTATTAATTGTGGCTGATGATACAGCAGTTCCAGCTTTTGTTGCTTCAGATTTATTATCTCAAGCAGAACACGGAACAGATAGTCAGGTGATTTTGGTTTCGACTTCAAAAAAACTAATTGATGAAGTTGAAAAAGAAGTTCAGTCACAATTAGAAGTGCTTCCAAGAAAAGCAATCGCAGAGAAAGCAATCGAAAATTCAAAATTAATTTATGTTGAAAACGATCAGATTGCTTTGGATTTAATCAATGAATATGGGCCAGAGCACTTTATAATCTGTTCAGAATATGATGATTTCTACTGTAACGGAATCGTAAACGCGGGTTCTGTTTTTATTGGAAATTATACACCAGAAAGTGCTGGAGATTACGCTTCAGGAACCAATCATACATTACCAACAAATGGTTATGCTAAAAATTACAGTGGTGTAAATTTGGATAGTTTTATGAAATCTATGACATTTCAAAAAATCACAAAAACTGGAATTTTGAACATAGGATGCGCCATTGAAAAAATGGCTGAAGCTGAAGGTTTGCAGGCGCATAAAAATGCTGTGACTTTGAGATTGAAGAGTTTAGAATAAATTTAAGAGAAAAGAATATAGAACAAAGAATATAGAAATTTTATTTGTTAGAATGACAAATCTATTCTCTTTACTCTATTTTCTATATTGTAAAAAATAAGACAATGAATACTTTCGATATAAATACTATAACACGTGAAAACGTGAAATCTTTAAAGCCATATTCTTCTGCAAGAGATGAGTTTGAAGATTTTGATACAGCAGATATGATTTTTTTGGATGCCAATGAAAATCCGTTTCAAAATGGAGTGAATCGTTATCCAGATCCGCAACAGAATTCGGTTAAAGCTATTTTGGCTAAGAATAATTTAGTAAAACAAAATCAGATTTTGCTAGGAAACGGAAGTGATGAAGTTTTAGATTTACTTTTCAGAGCTTTCTGCGAACCTAATAAAGACAATATTATTTCGCTTCCACCAACATACGGAATGTACGGTGTTTTAGCGAATATTAATGCGGTACAAAATAGGGAAATCCTCCTATCGATAGATTTTCAGCCACAAGTTGAAAAGATTCTAGAAGCGGTTGACGAGAATACAAAAATCATCTTTTTATGTTCGCCAAATAATCCAACTGGAAATTCATTTTCAGATGAAAGCGTGGTAAAATTACTTCAGAATTTTAAAGGTTTAGTTGTAATTGATGAAGCTTATATTGATTTTTCAGATAAAGAAAGTTGGCTGGCAGAAATTGATGGGTATCCAAATTTAGTTATTACACAAACACTTTCTAAAGCTTATGGTTTGGCTGGAATTCGTTTAGGAGTTTGTTATGCATCTGAAGCTGTAATTTCAATTTTAAATAAAATCAAACCGCCTTATAACGTAAACGAATTAACACAGCAAAGAGCAATTGAGCGACTAAAAGATTCTGATAAAATAAAACAAGAAATAGCTTCTATTATTGAACAAAGAGAAGAATTACTTAAAGTATTGCTTGAAGTGAGTTTTGTCGAAAAAGTTTATCCAACAGAAGCCAATTTTATTTTAGCAAAAGTGGATGACGCGAATAAAAGATACGATCAGTTAATCGAAAAAGGAATCGTTATTCGTAATAGAACTACACAACCTTTATGCGAAAACTGTCTTCGTTTTACAATTGGAACAAAAGAAGAAAACGCGGTTGTAATTAGAGAATTGAAATTGTTATAAACTATGACAGACCTAACAGGTTTTTAAAACCTGTTAGGTCTCAAACTATAAAACATGAAAAAAGTACTTTTTATCGATCGTGACGGAACGATTGTTTTAGAACCAGAAAATTACCAATTAGACAGTTTGGAGAAGCTGGAATTTTATCCGAAAGCCTTTCAATATTTGGCTAAAATTGCCAACGAATTGGATTACGAATTAGCAATGGTAACTAATCAGGACGGACTGGGAACAGACAGTTTTCCTGAAAATACGTTTTGGCCAACGCAGAATTTTATTCTAAAAGCCTTTGAAAACGAAGGAGTTGTTTTTGACGAAATTTTTATAGATAGAACTTTTCCAGAAGAAAATGCGCCAACACGCAAACCAAGAACTGGAATGCTGACTAAATATTTGAATAATCCAGAATATGATTTAGAAAATTCTTTTGTTTTAGGCGATCGTTTAACAGATGTAGAATTGGCTAAAAACTTAGGAGCTAAAGCCATTTTTATGAACGATACAGACGGAGCAGGAAACAATGAAATTTCGGCAAAACGTGAAGAATTGAGCGAAACAATCGTTTTACAAACAATGGATTGGAAGAAAATCTATGAGTTTTTAAAACTAGAAGCGCGTTCAGCATCAATCACAAGAAAAACAAACGAAACAGATATTTACATCAATCTAAATCTTGACGGAACAGGAAAAAGCAAAATCGACACCGGAATTGCTTTTTTTGATCACATGTTAGACCAAATCTCACGTCACGGTCAGATGGACTTAGAAATACTTGTAAAAGGTGATTTAGAAGTTGATGAGCATCATACAATTGAAGATACGGCTATTGCTTTAGGAGAAGTTTTCGCGAAAGCGTTAGGAAATAAACTAGGAATCGAGCGCTACGGATTCTGCCTTCCCATGGATGATTGTTTAGCGCAAGCTGCAATTGATTTTGGTGGAAGAAACTGGCTGATTTGGGAAACTGAATTCAAACGTGAAATGGTTGGAAAAATGCCAACAGAAATGTTTTATCATTTCTTCAAATCATTTACGGACGGCGCAAAAGCCAACTTAAATATAAAAGCAGAAGGAATTAACGAGCATCACAAAATTGAAGCAATCTTCAAAGCTTTCGCGAAAGCAATAAAAGTAGCCGTAAAAAGAGATACTGAAAAAATGATTTTGCCTTCGACGAAAGGAATGCTTTAAAAATTTGTTTCAGTTTCAAGTTTCAGGTTTCACGTTTTGTTGAGTAACTTGAAACTTGAAACCTGAAACAAAACAAACAAAAAACAAATGAAAATAGTAATTATAAATTACGGAGCAGGAAATATTCAGAGCATTATGTTTGCTATTGAAAGATTGGGTTTTAAGGCTGTTTTGAGTAATAATCCAGAGGAAATTAAATCGGCTGATAAAGTTATTTTTCCTGGCGTGGGCGAGGCGAGTTCGGCTATGAGTAAACTTCGTGAAAGTGGTTTAGACAGCTTGATTCCTGAATTGAAGCAACCCGTTTTAGGAATTTGTCTAGGAATGCAATTGATGTGCAACAAAACAGAAGAAGGAAATACAAAAGGTTTAGGGATTTTTGATGTTGATGTTTTGAAATTTTCAAACAATGTAAAAGTGCCACAAATGGGATGGAATCAGATTTATGATTTAAAGACCGATTTGTTCAAGGGTATTTCTGAAAATGAATTCATGTATCTGGTTCATAGTTTTTACGCGCCAGATTGCGAATATGCTGTTGCTACAACAAATTATGATGTAGAATATGCATCGGCTTTACAAAAGGATAATTTTTACGGAACTCAGTTTCACCCAGAAAAAAGTGGGGATGTTGGAGAAAAAATACTTGGAAACTTTTTAAAGTTAAATTCCAATTAATAAAATCCCAAATTCCAATTTGAAATATCAAAAATCAATAACAATCAAAATATCAATTTCAATTTTTAGAATCTAAAATCGTTAATCTACAATCTAAAATCAAATGAGAATAATACCAGCCATAGATATCATTGAAGGAAAATGCGTTCGTTTATCCAAAGGTGATTATGATACCAAAATAATTTATAATGAGAACCCGCTTGAAGTGGCGAAATCATTTGAAGCACACGGAATTGAATATCTGCATTTAGTGGATCTTGATGGAGCAAAATCAAGTAAAATTGTCAATTATAAGATACTAGAACAAATTGCAACACAAACAAGCTTAAAAATTGATTTTGGAGGAGGATTAAAATCGGATGATGATTTGAGGATTGCTTTTGAAAGCGGTGCAAACCAAATTACAGGCGGAAGTATTGCGGTCAAAAACAGAGCCATTTTCGAAAAATGGATTTCAGAATATGGTTCAGAAAAAATCATTTTAGGCGCTGATGCAAAAGATGAAAAAATTGCGGTTTCTGGATGGTTAGAAGAATCAAATGAAGATTTAGTTCCGTTTATACAAGATTATCAATCAAAAGGAATTGATTATGTTATTTGCACGGATATTGCAAAAGACGGAATGCTTCAAGGCCCGAGTTTTGATTTGTATGCCAAAATTTTAGCGGAAGCAAAAGGAATCAAATTAATCGCTTCAGGAGGAATTTCAACTTTCGATGAATTACCAAAATTAGCTGAATTAGGTTGTGAAGGAACAATCATCGGAAAAGCGATTTACGAGGGAAGAATTACTTTGAAACAACTTGAGGATTTTATAATTAGAAAATGAGAAAATTTGATAATTAGATAATTTACAAAGTATGTGAAGTAATTATCTAATTGACTAATTCTCTAATTAATACATTAGATAAATGTTAGCAAAAAGAATAATACCTTGCTTAGATATAAAAAACGGAAGAACTGTAAAAGGTGTTAATTTCGTTGATTTGCGCGATGCGGGAGATCCTGTAGAATTGGCTGAGATTTACTCGGCTGAAGGCGCAGACGAATTGGTTTTTCTGGACATTTCTGCAACTGAAGAAAGACGTAAAACGCTTGTAAATATGGTACGTAGCGTGGCAGAAAAAATTAATATTCCGTTTACAGTTGGAGGTGGAATTTCATCTGTTGAAGATGTTGATATTCTGCTAAATAATGGAGCTGATAAAGTTTCGATTAATTCGTCGGCAGTAAAAAATCCGCAATTGATTAATGATTTGGCTCAGAAATTCGGAAGTCAATGTGTTGTTGTTGCAATCGATGCGAAACAAATTGACGGACAGTGGATTGTGCATTTAGTTGGTGGAAAAGTGCCAACTGAATTAAATCTATTCGATTGGGCTGTTGAAGTGGCAGAACGCGGGGCAGGCGAAATTTTATTCACTTCGATGGACAATGACGGAACCAAAAACGGTTTTGCAAACGAAGCTTTGGCTAAACTTTCAGAATTGGTAAATATTCCGATTATTGCTTCGGGAGGAGCTGGAAACATACAGCATTTTGTAGATTCGTTTAAAGAAGGAAAAGCAGACGCGGCTTTGGCAGCAAGTGTTTTTCACTTTAAAGAAATCGAAATCAAAGCTTTGAAACAAGAACTAAGAAATAATAATATAGAAGTTAGACTTTAGGAAATAGAGTCAAGAAGAAAGAAGCAAGATTTAATCTAAAAATAAAAGAATTCAGAATTAAACAATCTAATATCTAAATTCTAAAATCTAAAATAATTATGACGGTAGATATAAAAAGCGCACACGGATTAATTCCGGCTATAATTCAAGATTCAGAAACAAAAAATGTTCTGATGCTGGGTTATATGAACGAAGAATCGCTTCAAAAAACAATAGAAACGCAAAAGGTGACTTTCTTTAGTCGTTCCAAACAAAGACTTTGGACAAAAGGCGAGGAGAGTGGCAACTTTTTGAATCTGGTAAGCATTAAAAATGACTGTGATGGCGATACGCTTTTAATTCAGGCAAAACCTGTCGGGCCAACATGTCATACAGGAGCAGATACCTGTTGGCAAGAACCAAATGATGCGAATTATGGTTTTATTTCACAATTAGAAAATACAATTAAAACCCGTAGAGAAAATGCTGATTCTGAACAGAGTTATGTGGCTTCTTTATTCGAAAAAGGAATCAATAAAATAGCTCAAAAAGTAGGAGAAGAAGCTGTAGAAGTAGTTATAGAAGCAAAAGATGATAATGATGATTTATTTCTTAGCGAAAGCGCTGATTTACTTTTTCATTATTTGATTTTATTACAAGCTAAAGGTTTTCAATTGAATGATGTTATTGAAGTTTTGAAGAAACGCCAGAAATAACACAAACTTGTCATTTCGAGGAACGAGAAATCGCACTAGAAATTCACAAAGAATATCTTCAGTCTTTGTCGATTTACGAGTGCGATTTCTCCCTTCGGTCGAAATGACAAAAAGATATATTATTTTAGTACTAAATAATATTGCTATGCGATTAGTTGTATACATGCTTTTATTCTTAGTTCCGACTTTAAACTATGGCTTTAAGAA
The DNA here is from genome assembly GCF_025717045.1 of Flavobacterium sp. SH_e. Taxonomy (GTDB): domain Bacteria; phylum Bacteroidota; class Bacteroidia; order Flavobacteriales; family Flavobacteriaceae; genus Flavobacterium. The sequence goes on along the minus strand of NZ_JAOVZN010000005.1, from coordinate 160,843 downwards.
GAATGTCATGCCTTATTCTATTGTCATTTCTAAAGCTGTTTTGATAGTTGACGGAAAAATCTCTAAAGTGTCCGAAAATGAATATCAATTTACGATAAACGAATTCGTAAAGGGAAAATCAAGCTCAAAAATTAATGTAGCTATTTGGAAGGAGTGGATTTGTGATCCTAGAATAAAAGAGTTAAAAACAGGGCAGAGATTAATTTTGTTTTTAGAAAAACTGCCAAATGGCAATTATTATCCAATTAATGACAGTACAGGAGAACTTTATGTAGATAATAATTCTTTTATAGATATATTTCTTCCGAAAGATTTTTCAAACCCAACAGCTTTAAAGAAGGGGATTTGTATGTTTTTAGAGACGTACAAATGTTGTGGAGATTTTAATAACAGGTTTTATGCAAATATCTATTTTGTTAGAAATAAATCCATTTTTGAAATTTATGAGATGAAAATTACTAATTCATCATTTGGTTATTTAGTTGATAATGCTGAGTATTTTAAAGTTATTGAATTTCTACAATTTCAGTTCTTTAAAAACTATTCTGCAAACTCAAAAACAGCAAATTCTGCTGGTTGATGAAAACCAAATTTTAAACTCTTATATGGTTGTAAGGCAGTGTATTCAATTGTGTTACCGTAATCAATTCTAAAAGTGTTTCCTCTCCATTTTGTTCCAATTTTTGGCTTTTTAAATCCGCCATTTTCAATTTTTTTGAGGCTAGAAAAAGGGATTTTGATTTCTACTGTATAGCCATCAGAATTTATTTTGCTTACAGATTCCATACCTTTAATATCAAAATCCATCGAAGTATTCCATCCTCCGCATTCTGGCGAAATACATTTTAAAAGCAAATCATAATTTGTAGAAAATGCGTTTACTCCAACTTCAATATAATTATGGCTGTCTCCATCTGGATCCAGAAAAATTTCAACCAAATCATCGGTGTAAAAAATTTGAGAATCTTTGTCTTGTGTCTTTCCAATAATATTAGAATCTGTGCATTTATAAGCTAAGTAGAGATTTTTTTTATCCCACAAAAGTGAAACAAAAGTATTTTGTGTCGCTTTTTTTTCTGAATCATGAATTACAAAAGGCCCTAAAAATGGAGTTTTCCAATCAGATAAATCGCCATCAATGATTATTTTGCTCTTTGTTTTTGGAATGGGAATATTTTGCGAATTAACAGCTGCTGTTATTATTACGACCAAAGACGAAAGTATGGTGTCAAATCTCATATTTAAATTCTAATATTTTGAAACCACTAAAATAGAGAAGATTAATCAAAACTAAGGGTGTTTTTTTATCATCAAGATCATAAATTTTTAAATTTCTTGATCTGAATGTTTACATTTGTTAAAAATAAACTGATTTAATTCCTTTATTTCATACAAATTTTTAAATAATGAAAAAATACTTTAGTGGCGTTTTTATTGCCTTTTTGGTTGGTTTCACTGCAAATGCACAAGGACTTTTAAACAAGTCAGAAACTGTTTTTACGCATCAGGATACATTGCGAGGCAGTATTACAAAAGAAAGAGCTTGGTGGGATTTAAAATACTATCATTTGGATGTGAAAGTAAAGCCATCTGATAAATTTATTTCGGGTACTAACACAGTTCGTTATACTGTTTTAACAGAAAACAACAGGATGCAGATTGATTTGCAACAACCGATGAACATCACTAAAGTAACTCAAAACGGGAAAGAGTTGAAGTTTGAAAGAGATGGAAATGCTTTTTTTATCACTTTAAATGAAAAACAAAAAGTAGGAGATACGAAAGAAATCGTAATTTTTTATGAAGGAAAACCGAAAGAAGCGGTTAGAGCACCATGGGACGGTGGTTTTTCTTGGAAAAAAGATAAAAACGGAAAAGATTTTATTGCTACATCTTGTCAGGGTTTAGGTGCAAGTGTTTGGTGGCCGTGTAAAGATCATATGTATGATGAAGTAGAGAATATGCTAATCAGCGTGAATGTTCCTGGCGATTTGACAGAAGTTTCTAATGGAAGATTGAAAAGCGTAAAAAAGGAAAAAGACGGCACAAAAACATTTAATTGGTATGTTTCAAACCCCATCAATAATTATGGTGTAAATATTAATATTGGTGATTATGTAAACTTTACTGAGGTTTTTAAAGGAGAAAAAGGAAACTTAGATTGCAGTTATTATGTTTTAAAAGACAATCTGGATTTGGCCAAAGAACATTTTAAAGATGCTCCAAAGATGCTGAAAGCTTTTGAAAACTGGTTTGGACCTTATCCTTTTTACGAAGACAGTTACAAGTTGGTTGAAGTGCCTTATTTAGGAATGGAGCACCAAAGTTCTGTGACTTATGGGAATCAGTATAAGCAAGGTTATTTAGGAAAAGATCTTAGTGGAACTGGATGGGGATTAAAATTTGATTTTATCATTATCCATGAATCAGGGCACGAATGGTTTGCTAATAACATCACATACAAAGACATCGCTGATATGTGGATTCATGAGAGTTTCACTAATTATTCTGAAAGCCTTTTTATTGAGTATTATTATGGTAAAGAAGCGGCGGCTGAATATGTAATTGGATGCAGAAATAATATTGAAAACGATAAACCGATTATTGGGCATTATGACGTGAACAATGAAGGTTCTGGAGATATGTATCCGAAAGGAGCTAATATGTTGCATACAATTCGCCAGATTGTGAATGACGATGCGAAATGGAAATCGATTTTGAGAGGTTTAAATAAGACTTTTTATCATCAAACAGTTACTTCGAAACAAATTGAAGATTATATCAATGAACAGTCAGGAGTTAACTTTAACAGAGTATATGCGCAATATTTAACAACAACAAAAGTTCCGGTTTTTGAGTATATGTTTAAAAATGGAACTTTAGGATATCATTGGACCAATTGTGTTTCTAAGTTTGATATGCCTATAAAAGTGAAAATTAACGGAATAGAAACTTGGTTAAAACCAACAACAGATTGGCAATCGGTTAAAACTGAGAACGAAGATAGAAAATTGGAAGTTGATAAAAATTTCTATGTTACAACTTCAAATATTGTGGAATAAGTTTTTAAAATTCTAAAACAAAACCCGACAGATTTTTAAAATCTGTCGGGTTTGTTGTTTAGGTAAAGTTTTTGTCATTTCGACTGAAAGGAGAAATCACACCAGTATTTCCGCACAGAAAGCCTCCAATCTTTATCGAGTTTCGAGTGTGATTTCTCCTCCGTCGAAATGACAAAAAAAGCTGAAAACTATTGTTTTCAGCTTTTTTTATTAGAATTTGGAATTTCTTTATTGGAATTTAAAAAAACTATCGATTATTCAATTTCGCTTTCTCCCTAATAATATCAGCAATTTTTCTATTTTCAATTTTGCTTTCAAGCCACGAAATGATATCTAAATATAAGAAAGCTCTTTTTTCGTAAGTGTTCTTTTCAAGTTCAACAAAACGTGTATGCATTTTTTTGAATTCTTTCTTGATGTCAGCAGGATAAAAATTATTTAAGTTTCTTAAGAATTTAATGATTTCCTTTTGAACTTCATGCAAGTCATTCATTTTCAATAAAAACTTATACGTGCTTTTTAGATGGTTTTCTAAGTAATAATCTTTCCCAAGTTCATAATGTGCAATTAAAGACAATAATCTCGCAAAACACATTAAATCTTCGCGCATTGTTAAATTCTTATTGTTAATGATTTTATCTAAATAATTAATGCATTCATTATATTTTTCATTTCCAAAATAAATAGAAGCAAACTTATAGAAGAATAACATTTCGTGATGTTCATCTAAATGTTCGCTATGCAGTTTTAATTTTTCTAAAATCTCAGGAATTAAGTATTCGCTTTCCGCAAAAGTGCCTTCTAAAATATGTAGGTTTAATTTATTATTATAAACGTACAGAAATGATAAAGACGCAATATTATCGTTTACAGGGAATTTTGGATCAGCAATAGTTTCTTCTAAAAGATTCAAATATTTCTTGAAGTTCGATGTATATTTAAGCATATAAAGCGATTCTAAGAAATAATGATTTCCTTTTAAGAAAAACACTGGATTTAGATAAATCATGTTTGGATTATCATAAAAAAGCTGAACCCATTTATAGGCATATTTATAGCTTGCTAAGAAATCCTGAACTAAAAAGCTTCGCCACAAATTAGCGTTGTAGAACCAATATTTTTCGCGAAAGCCAAATTTGCTTTCGTCTAGTTTTGAAATATGTCTATTAAAGTAATCGTCTATATATTTATATTCCTGATCATTCTTTACGTAACCTGTTTTCAACATGATTCCGTATAGTTGAAGCGATAAATTGGATAATTTGCTTGAAATCGTATTTCGGTAGTTTAATTCTTTAGCTTGAATTACCAATTCGTCAGCACGACCTTGAATACTTCGTGTAATATATTGAGATTCGATTAGTTTTTCGAATTCAACAATTTCATACGCCATATATTTTTCGTCATTCTCTAAAGCTTGCTGTTTTGTCTTATCTAAAATTTTTAAACTCTGCTTATAAAGTCCTTTATTATAAAGAATAACGGCAAAATCCATTTGTTCGCGAAGCTGGTAACGAATATTCTGGCTAGGAATATTTAGCCTTATACTGACTAGAATTTGCTTGTATAAGTATGATTTTAAGTTAGATAACTGTACTTTTTGGATAACACCGCTCTTTAGAATGAGTTTTTCATCGTAAACTTCTGATTTATCTAGAATATTGAATAACTCGATAAATTTTGTGTTTGAACTCGTTTCTAATCGGCTTGCAAAAATTTTAAACTGTCTTTTTTCTGATTTCGAAAGTGATTTTATTAGAACAAATAAGAAATCTTTTTGATGGTTAGCCATTGTAAAAAATAATAATGTAACTTATTGATAATAAATTAGTTAATAGGGTATAAAACGTTTTATGAACAGTATAATTTCATTAAAATGAATTTCGTACTGCGATAGTACAATATATATTTGTTATCAAGATGTGAAATTACATTAAATTAATGAATATGAATAGAGAGAAAGTTCAAATTTTTGACACCACTTTGCGAGATGGTGAACAAGTCCCAGGATGTAAGTTAGATACTAAGCAAAAATTAGTTATCGCAGAACGACTAGACAAAATGGGAGTTGACATTATCGAAGCAGGCTTTCCTGTGTCAAGTCCAGGCGATTTTTTATCGGTCTCTGAGATTTGTAAAATTGTAGAAAATGCAACCGTCTGCGGACTAACAAGAGCCGTAAAAAACGATATTGATGTTGCAGCAGCTGCTTTAAAGCATGCTAAGAAACCTAGAATCCATACTGGAATCGGAACTTCGGAATCTCATATACTCCACAAATTACAAACTACGCCTGAAGATATTATTGCAAGGGCAAAATTTGCAGTATCACACGCTAAATCTTATGTAGAAGATGTTGAATTCTACGCAGAAGATGCTGGTAGAACAGACAATGCTTTCCTTGCAAAAGTTTGTGAAGAGGTTATCAAATCTGGAGCTACGGTATTGAATATTCCTGACACTACTGGATATTGTCTTCCAGAAGAATACGGAGCAAAAATTAAATACTTAAAAGAAAACGTAAAAGGAATCGAAAACGTAATCCTTTCATGCCACTGTCATAACGATTTAGGAATGGCAACTGCAAACTCAATAGCAGGAGCTATAAATGGTGCAAGACAAATTGAATGTACAATTAATGGTATTGGGGAAAGAGCCGGAAATACTGCCCTTGAAGAAGTGGTAATGATTTTCAAACAGCACCCTTACTTAAACTTAGACACAAACATTAATACAAGAGAATTAAACGAAATGAGCCGTTTAGTTTCTGAAAGTATGGGAATGATTGTGCAGCCAAATAAGGCAATCGTAGGAGCAAATGCTTTTGCACACAGTTCTGGAATTCACCAAGATGGTGTAATTAAAAACAGAGCAACTTATGAGATCATGGATCCGTTAGATGTTGGAGTAAATGAATCTTCAATCATTTTAACAGCAAGAAGCGGAAGAGCTGCTTTGGCTTACCGTGCTAAAAAAGTAGGTTACGAATTAACGAAAGTACAATTGGATATCGTTTACATCGAATTCTTGAAATTCGCTGACATTAAAAAAGAAGTTGTAGACGCAGATATTCACCAAATTATAGAAGCTTCTAAAATAGAAGTTAATATTTAAAAAATAAAAATAGGAACAATAAGGATTTAAAGACATAAAGAGCGAGAGATTATGAATTTAAAAATTGCAGTTTTACCAGGAGATGGAATTGGACCTGAAGTAATATTACAGGCTAAAAAGGCTTTGTACGCCATTGGCGAAGTGTATAATCATGAATTTGTTTTTGAAGAAGCGCTGATGGGAGCGGTTGCTATCGATAAAACAGGAAACCCTTTACCAGAGCAAACTTTAAATCTGTGTTTGAATACAGATGCAGTTTTGCTTGGTGCAATTGGAGATCCTAAATACGATAATAACCCAAGTGCAAAAGTTCGTCCAGAGCAAGGATTGCTGAAATTGCGAAAAGAATTAGGATTATTTGCTAATATCCGTCCTATAAAACCTTATAAAGCCTTAATAGAATCTTCTCCTTTAAAAAGAGAAATTATTGAAGGAGCTGATTTTACCATTTTTAGAGAATTAACTGGTGGAGCTTATTTTGGAACCAAAACACTTAATGAAGAAGGAACACATGCTTCAGATTTATGTGAATATTCAGAAGAAGAAATCACTAGAATTGCACATTTAGCTTTTCAATCGGCACAAAAAAGACGTAAAAAACTAACATTAGTAGATAAAGCTAATGTTTTGGAAACTTCTAGACTGTGGAGAAAAGTAGTTCAGAAAGTGAGCGAAGAGTATTCAGATGTTAAGCTTGATTTCTTATTTGTAGATAACGCGGCCATGCAGTTAATCTTAAATCCGAAACAATTTGATGTGATTTTAACAGAGAACTTGTTTGGAGATATTTTATCTGATGAAGCTAGTGTAATTACGGGTTCTATTGGTTTGTTGCCATCGGTATCTTTAGGAGAAAAAAGCGCCTTGTTTGAACCAATTCACGGATCATATCCGCAGGCAAAAGGAAAAAACATTGCCAATCCGATTGCTTCAATTTTAGCTGCTGCACTTTTATTAGAGCATTTTGGATTAACAAAAGAAGCTCATGTAATTTATAAAGCGGTAGAAAAAGCAATTGAATACAAAGTAGTTACTGTTGATTTGAAACCAGATTCAAAATTCGGAACAAACGAAGTAGGAGAGTTCGTTTCTAATTTTATTTTCAGCAAAGATGATTTGCTGTATTTTAATAATGACAATGTAAGTATTGGACAATCAACAATTGTTTAATCTTTTTTGTTAAAATGTGAAGATAATAACAAGAAGTCTTTGAAATGTTGAGATTTTATTTTTTTAGTTCCTTAAGTTTATTTACTTTTGTAACACTAAAAAACAAAGGATGCAAATCTCAATTATTATTACTTCTGTCGTTGTTATCAATGTGATTCACACATCTGCATCGGGAATGTTATAAATATAATTGAAAGACTATATTACAAACCTTCCAAATATTTGGAAGGTTTTTTTTTGAACAAAAAATTAAAAAAAAAATAAAACTATAATGGAATTAAATAAGTACAGCAAGACCATCACACAAGATCAAACACAGCCTGCGGCGCAAGCGATGTTGTATGGAATTGGTTTAACTGAGGAAGATTTAAAAAAAGCACAAGTTGGTATTGTGAGCATGGGTTACGATGGTAACACTTGCAACATGCACCTGAATGATTTAGCACAAGATGTTAAAAAAGGTGTCTGGGATGCAGATCTTGTCGGACTTATTTTTAATACCATTGGTGTCAGTGACGGTATTTCTAACGGAACTGAAGGTATGCGTTACTCACTGGTTTCTCGTGATGTAATTGCAGATTCTATTGAAACTGTTGCAGGAGCACAATGGTACGATAGTATTATTGCAATTCCTGGTTGTGATAAAAATATGCCTGGTGCATTAATCGCAATGGGAAGATTGAACCGTCCATCAATGATGATTTACGGTGGTTCTATTCACTCTGGAAAATGGAAAGGTGAATCTTTAAATATCGTTTCTGCTTTTGAAGCTTTAGGGAAAAAAGTAAAAGGAGAAATTACTCCAGAAGATTTTAAAGGGGTTATTCAAAACGCTTGCCCAGGAGCAGGTGCTTGTGGTGGTATGTACACTGCAAATACAATGTCTTCTGCTATTGAAGCATTAGGAATGAGTTTGCCTTATAGTTCTTCTAACCCTGCTTTAAGCCAAGAAAAAAGAGACGAATGTTTGGAAGCTGGAAAAGCAATCAAAATATTATTAGAAAAAGATATTAAGCCAAGAGACATTATGACTCGTAAGGCTTTCGAAAATGCTATCACAATTGTAGCTGTTTTAGGTGGTTCTACAAATGCTGTTATGCACTTAATTGCAATGGCTCACTCAGTTGGAATCACAATTACTTTAGATGATTTCCAAGCAATTAACGATAGAACACCAGTATTGGCAGACATGAAGCCAAGTGGTAAGTACATGATGGAAGATATTCACGAAGTTGGAGGTATTCCTGCAGTTATGAAATACTTATTGAAAGTTGGACTGATTCACGGAGACTGTTTAACAGTAACTGGAAAAACAGTGGCTGAAAATTTAGCTTCAACTCCAGATTTACAAGACGGACAAGAAGTAATTCATGAAATTCAAAAAGCATTAAAACCAACAGGAAATATCCAAGTTTTATACGGAAATCTTGCTTCTGAAGGTGCTGTAGCAAAAATCAGCGGTAAAGAGGGAGAATATTTCGAAGGGCCAGCTGTTGTATTTGAAGGTGAATTTGAAGTAATTCCAGGTCTTCAAGCCGGAAAAATTAAACCAGGCAATGTAGTCGTCATTAGGGGTTGTGGGCCAAAAGGTGGTCCGGGGATGCCTGAAATGCTGAAGCCTACATCTGCTATTATTGGAGCTGGATTAGGAAGCAGTTGTGCACTAATCACAGACGGTAGATTCTCGGGCGGTTCGCACGGTTTCGTGGTAGGTCACGTTACACCAGAGGCATATGACGGTGGTGGTATTGCACTAGTAAAAGATGGAGATTTAATTGCTATCGATGCTGTGAAAAATACAATCGACCTGAAGATATCTGACGAAGAATTTGCAGCAAGAAAAGCGGCTTGGGTTCAGCCAGCTTTAAAAGTTGACAGAGGGGTTTTACTTAAATACGCTAAATCGGTTTCGAGTGCATCAACAGGATGTGTTACCGATAATTAATTATAAAAAAATCAAAAATCAATTTCAGCAACATTGAAATTGATAAAAACAATATACTATGAAAATATCAGGGGCAGAAGCCGTTATAAGATGTTTATTAGCAGAGGGAGTAGATTTAATTTATGGTTATCCAGGTGGAGCTATAATGCCAGTTTATGACGAATTATATAAATTTCAAGATCAGTTACACCACGTTTTAGTACGTCACGAACAAGGTGCAACGCATGCAGCTCAAGGTTATGCGAGAGCTACAGGAAAAGTAGGTGTAGCAATTGCTACTTCTGGACCAGGTGCTACAAATTTAGTAACTGGTATTGCAGATGCTCAAATCGATTCAACTCCATTAGTATGTATTACTGGGCAAGTTGGAAGACATTTATTAGGATCTGATGCATTTCAGGAAACTGATATTATCGGAATTTCAACTCCGGTAACAAAATGGAACTTTCAGGTAACTGAAGCTTCTCAAATTCCTGAAATTATAGCAAAAGCATTTTACATTGCTCGTTCTGGTCGTCCGGGGCCTGTATTGGTTGATATTACTAAAAATGCTCAATTTGACGAGTTCGAATTTAGTTATGAAAAATGCACAGGAATTAGAAGTTATGTTCCAGTTCCAAAATTAAATTTAGATAAAGTTGCCGAAGCTGCAGCTTTAATCAATAGTGCAAAAAAACCGCTTATTGTTTTCGGTCAGGGAATTATCTTAGGTCAGGCAGAAGCTGAGTTTAAAGCAGTAGTAGAAAAAGCTGGAATTCCTGCAGCTTGGACGATTCTAGGATTATCAGCTTTACCAACAGATCATCCTTTGAACGTTGGTATGCTTGGAATGCACGGAAATTATGCGCCAAATTTACTAACAAACGAATGTGATGTTTTAATTGCTTTCGGAATGCGTTTTGACGACCGTGTTACGGGCAAATTAAGCACTTATGCAAAACAGGCAAAAGTAGTTCACTTCGAAATTGATCCTGCTGAGATTGATAAAAACGTTAAAACAGAAATTGCTGTTTTAGGAGATGTAAAAGAATCTTTAGCTGCTTTATTGCCATTATTAGATGCAAAATCTCACGATGCTTGGCATAATGAATTTAAAGAGTTAAGCAAAGTTGAATACGATTCAGTAATTAAAGAAGAATTAAACCCAACAAACGGCAAAGGAATTTCGATGGGAGAAACTATTGAAATGATTAACAAACATTCAAAAGGAGATGCAATTATCGTTTCAGATGTTGGTCAGCACCAAATGTTTGCTTGCCGTTATGCTAAATTCAATTCGACAAAAAGTAACATTACTTCAGGAGGTTTAGGAACCATGGGATTTGCATTGCCTGCTGCAATTGGAGCAAAAATGGGAAAACCAGAACGTGAAGTAGTGGCGATTATTGGTGATGGAGGCTTCCAAATGACAATTCAGGAACTTGGAACTATTTTCCAAACTCAGGTTCCAGTGAAGATTGTCATTTTAAACAACGAATTCTTAGGAATGGTTCGTCAATGGCAAGAATTATTCTTTGATAACAGATATGCTTCAACAAAAATGATTAATCCAAATTTCATTGCAATTGCAGAAGGATACCATATCAAATCTAAAAAAGTTACACAACGTGAAGATTTAGATGCAGCGGTCGCTGAGATGCTGGCTTCAAAAGATTCATACTTCTTGGAAGTTGTAGTCGAAAAAGAAAACAACGTTTTCCCAATGATTCCAACGGGAGCTTGTGTGTCAGAAATTAGATTAAGTTAAGAAAAAGTTTCAGGTTTCAAGTTTCAAGTTTCACGTTCTCAACAGAACTTGAAACCTGAAACTTGAAACAAAATAAACTAAAAAACAACATGGAAGATAAAACATTTACCATATCGGTATATTCAGAAAATAATGTAGGATTGTTGAATAGAATATCGGGGATATTCTTAAAGCGCCACATTAATATATTAAGTCTAAATGTTTCAGAATCAGAAATAGAGAATGTTTCAAGATTTATCATTGTAGTAAATACTACGGAAAAATGGGTTCAGAATATTGTAGGCCAGATTGAAAAACAAATTGAAGTTATAAAAGCATTTTATCACACAGATGAAGAGACTATTTTCTTAGAAAATGCTTTGTTTAAAATCGCTTCAAGTTTGTTGTTTGACGAGAAACAAATTCAGAATATTATCAAAGAAAGCCAGTCTACAATTGTAACGGTTTCTCGTGATTTCTTTGTGATTTCAAAATCAGGAAGACGTTCTGAAATTGAAGAATTATACCAAAAGTTCAAACCATACGGAATTATGCAGTTTGTACGTTCTGGAAGAATATCAGTTTCTAAACAAAAAATGGAGATTTCTGCATTATTAGAAACCTTTAAATAATAAATCTTAGTTATATAAAATCAATATTAAAATTTCATTTCATTAAATATTAAAACAAAAATGGCAAATTATTTCAATACATTACCACTTAGATTACAATTAGAACAATTAGGAGTTTGCGAATTTATGGAGCAATCAGAATTTGCAGACGGAATTGCAGCATTGGCTGGAAAAAAAGTTGTAATTGTTGGTTGTGGAGCACAAGGTTTGAATCAAGGTTTAAACATGAGAGATTCTGGTTTAGACATTTCTTATGCATTGCGTGCAGATGCAATTGCAGAAAAAAGAGCTTCTTATAAAAATGCAACTGAAAATGGTTTCAAAGTAGGAACTTACGAAGAATTGATTCCAACTGCAGACTTAGTTTGTAACCTTACACCAGACAAACAGCACACTGCTGTGGTAACTGCTATTATGCCATTAATGAAACAAGGTTCTACTTTGTCTTATTCTCACGGATTCAACATCGTAGAAGAAGGAATGCAGATTCGTAAAGATATCACTGTTATTATGTGTGCTCCTAAATGTCCAGGTTCTGAGGTGCGTGAAGAGTACAAAAGAGGATTTGGAGTTCCAACTCTTATTGCAGTTCACCCAGAAAATGATCCAAACGGATTTGGTTTAGATCAAGCAAAAGCTTACGCTGTAGCAACTGGTGGACACAGAGCGGGAGTTTTAAGATCATCTTTCGTAGCTGAAGTAAAATCAGATTTAATGGGTGAGCAAACTATTCTTTGTGGATTATTGCAAACAGGATCAATTTTATGTTTCGATAAAATGGTTGAAAAAGGAATCGATGCTGCTTACGCTTCTAAATTAATCCAATACGGATGGGAAACTATCACTGAGGCTTTAAAACACGGTGGTATTACAAATATGATGGATCGTTTAAACAATCCTTCAAAAATTGAAGCTTACGAATTGGCTGAAGAATTAAAAGACATTATGCGTCCATTATTCCAAAAACACCAAGACGATATCATTTCTGGAGAATTTTCTAGAACTATGATGATCGACTGGGCTAATGATGATGTTAACTTATTGAAATGGAGAGCTGCAACAGGAGAAACTAACTTCGAAAAAACAGCTCCACAAGAAGCTCCAATCTCAGAGCAAGAATATTTTGATAATGGAGTATTAATGATTGCAATGGTAAAAGCTGGTGTTGAGTTAGCTTTTGAAACAATGACTGAAGCTGGAATCATCGAAGAATCAGCTTACTACGAGTCATTACACGAATTGCCATTAATTGCAAACACAATCGCAAGAAAGAAATTATTCGAAATGAACCGTGTAATTTCTGATACTGCTGAGTACGGATGTTACTTATTTGATCATGCTTGTAAGCCATTATTGACTGAATTCATGAAAAAAGTTGAAACTAACATAATTGGTAAACCATTTTCAACTTCAAACGGAGTAGACAATGCAGTACTTATCGCTGTAAACAGAGAAATTCGTCAACATCCTATTGAAGAAGTAGGAGCTTGGTTGAGAGAGTCTATGACAGCAATGAAAAAAATTGGATAATTAAAAAAATTGGGAATTCCCGCAGAATTCGATTTTGCGGGATTTGCACTGTATCAATGATTTGTAATATTTTGAATTAGTAAGCACTTATTAAGATAATAGATATAGATGCATATTGCATTCACTTAACTTCCAGTGAGAGTAAGTTAAGTGAGGCTAATCCCTAAAATTGGGGTATATTTTTACTTAAAAAATATACTTGTTGAAATTTCTATGTTAATTAATAATGATGCTGCTATTTTCAAAATAGAGAAAAACTCGCAGTGCAGTTGACAAAATTAATTGTTATTGAAATTTGTTAAATTAAAAAAGGCATAATATCTATTTATTATGCCTTTTTTGCCCTTTCTAAATTGCTTTAAAAATTAAAATTTTAAAACAAACACAAATAATTATCATATTTTATTAAATAAATGTTTTTATTTGGTAAAATTTATGAATTAAATTATTTCACGAATACGTTCAGATTTAATACATTTATAAAAAAATTCAACAAACGATGAGCTATTACAAAATTGAAAATTTAGAACAATATTTTAAACATTATAATAAGTCAATAAGAGAGCCAAGAAAATTTTGGGGAAAAATAGCTGAAGAAAATTTTACATGGTACCAACAATGGGAAAAAGTAGTTGATTTTAATATGGCTGAAGCTGAAGTAAAATGGTTTACAGATGCTAAAGTTAACATTACCAAAAATTGTATTGATAGACATTTAAGCAAAAGAGGAGAAAAAACGGCGATTATTTTTGAGCCGAATGATCCTTCTGAAGAAGCTTTACATATTACGTATAATGAATTATACGAGAGAGTTTCAAAAATGGCAAACGTTCTTCGCGAGCAAGGTGTTCGTAAAGGAGATAGAGTTTGTATTTACTTACCAATGATTCCAGAATTAGCAGTTTCTGTTTTAGCTTGTGCTAGAATTGGAGCGATTCACTCTGTTGTTTTTGCTGGATTTTCTGCTTCTGCAGTTTCTGCCAGAATCAATGATTGCGAATGTAAAATGGTAATTACATCTGATGGAGGTTATAGAGGCAATAAAACAATTGATTTAAAAGGAATTGTAGATGAAGCTCTAGATACTTGCCCTTCTGTAACTAAAGTTTTAGTTGCAAAAAGAACTAATACAGATGTTAAAATGAAAGAAGGCCGTGATATTTGGTTACAGCCATTATTAGATGCAGCTTTAGATAATAGCGTTGCCGAAATTATGGATGCCGAAGATCCTTTGTTTATTTTATATACTTCAGGATCAACAGGAAAGCCAAAAGGAATGGTTCATACGACGGCAGGTTACATGGTTTATACTGCTTATACTTTTAAAAATGTTTTCAATTACGAAGACAATGATATTTTCTGGTGTACTGCAGACATTGGTTGGATCACAGGTCACTCTTATATATTATACGGGCCATTATTGAATGGTGCTACAACCGTAATTTTCGAAGGAGTTCCTTCTTATCCAGATTTTAGCCGTTTTTGGGATATTATCGAAAAACATAAAATCACACAATTCTATACTGCGCCAACAGCAATCCGTTCGTTAGCAAAAGAAAGTTTAGATTATATTCAAAAATATCCTCTTAAATCACTTAAAGTTATTGGATCTGTTGGAGAACCAATTAACGAAGAAGCTTGGCACTGGTTTAATGACCACGTGGGAGATAAGAGATGTCCAGTTGTGGATACTTGGTGGCAAACTGAAACTGGTGGAATCATGATTTCTCCAATTGCTTTTGTTACGCCAACAAAACCAACTTATGCAACATTACCATTACCAGGAATTCAGCCAGTTTTAATGGATGAAAAACGTAATGAAATTGAAGGAAATCAAGTAGTTGGAAGTTTATGTGTTAAATTTCCTTGGCCTGGAATTGCTAGAACTATTTGGGGTAATCACGATCGTTACAAAGAAACTTATTTCTCTGCTTTCCCAGGAAAATATTTTACAGGTGATGGAGCTTTAAGAGACGAAGTTGGATACTACAGAATTACAGGTAGAGTTGATGATGTTGTAATTGTTTCTGGACATAATTTAGGAACAGCACCAATTGAAGACGCAATCAACGAGCACCCTGCTGTAGCAGAATCTGCGATTGTTGGATTCCCACATGATATTAAAGGAAATGCATTATATGGTTTTGTTATTCTAAAAGAAACAGGTGAAGTTAGAAATAAAGAGAACTTAACTAAAGAGATCAATCAATATATTGCAGATCACATTGGACCAATCGCGAAATTAGATAAAATCCAATTCGTTTCTGGTTTGCCAAAAACTCGTTCAGGAAAAATTATGCGTAGAATTTTACGTAAAATTGCAGAAGGAGATTTCTCTAATTTTGGAGATACAACAACTTTATTGAATCCAGAAGTTGTAGAGCAAATTATGAAAGACAGAATAGCTTAATTTTAAACATAAATAGAAAATGCCTCTTAATAAAAGAGGCATTTTTTTATTTAATACTAATTGGAATTATTGAGCAATTTTTGATTTTTCCTCGTTCACAAAAACAAGAGGCTGCATGTTACTTAAATTAGTAAGTGATAAAATTCCATTTTTGTTTTCATTAATTCCATTTATTTTAAAACAAAACTCATTACCATCTTTATCACGTAAAGTTACAAATTCAGCAGTATCATCTGAGTAATTTTGACAGCTGTGTGAAACGGTATATTTATACATTACTTTCATTTGGTTATTGTTGTAATTGTAAACTTTTCCGTCTTGAGTAAAAACCCATTTTGTATTTCGGTTTGTATTGGAATACCAATTTCCCAGAATACGTTTAGACGAAAGATCTTGATTTTGTGCAAAAATTGCTGGTGCTGAAAACAGAAACAGCAATAGAAATAATAAATTTTTCATGGTTCGCATCTTATAAATATTTGACCATAAAATTACAATTTTACTTAATTTGAAAGATAATTGAGTTTGTAAATTTCCATTAAAAAAAAATACCTCTTAAATCAATAGGAGGTATTTTTTTATCTCAAAAATTGGAATTTTTACATTTCAAAATTTTTACTTGATTCCTAATCTAGATTTTAATTTTAAAAATAAAAGTCCGATTTTGTATGCATCTTCAGAAGAAGAGTTTCGATCACTTTTCGGAATTTTATAAATTTCGCACAAATCATCTAGAGAAAACTGCTTGTCATTTATGTCTGTAAGTTTTCTATACATTACATCAACATCTAAAGCTTCATTTTTTAGTCGTCCACAATCTAAGCGTTCCAAGGCTGCGTTCAGCATTTCAATATCAAAATTGATGTGATGTCCAACTAAAATTGAGTTTCCAATAAAATTAACAAAAGCTTCAAGTGCGTCAGGTTCAGGCATTTTCATCATTTTACTCTCAATGATAAATTCATTTGAAAGTCCGTTATCTTGAAGGTATTTATATTGTAGTAAAACGGTTTCAAAATTTTCTTTTATTACAATACTGTCATCAATTACAGAAAATGCACCCAAAGATAATATAACATCTTTATCCGGATTAAGCCCAGAAGTTTCTGCTGATAAAACAACAAACTTATTAGGTTTAGTTTCGAATTTAGTTAAATAGTCTTTCCAAAAATCTGGATAGTCTTTGTTGATATTTTTTAGCCAGTCTAGCATATTTATGAGAATTGTGTCAATTGAAATTTACTCTTAATCAGTTCCTCCAGGTCTTTCATTGGGGCTAACGCATTTTTTAATTTCTCTTTGTCAGATTTTGACATTTCTCTTAAGTTAATATATTGGCCAGAGTCGTCATTTTTTAATCCTTCAACAGTTCTAAATTTTGAAAGTGTTAAAAAAGCCTCTGCACAGCTTAAATAAATTTCAGCATTTTTAGAATCTGTTATAGCTAATTGCTTGAATCTTAAGTATGTATTTTGAATTCCTTTTATATTTGCATTTAATATCAATAAACGAGCGCCATCAATTAATGGCATCAATGCACGAGTTTTGATGTCAAATTTCTCTTTGTGCGGACCGTCTTCTTCTGTTATAAATTTCTTGAAGAAACTTAATGGAGAATTTTTCTTTAAAGCATCATTTCCTAAAAAGTCAAAGAATAAAGTATTGTTGACAGCATTCTTGAAAATCACATTTTCTATAGCTTCTTCAATTTTAGCTTCGCCAAATACAATTTCATAATCAAAGAAAATACTGCTCAAATCATTACTATTTTCACCTGGAGTATTCATCCAGCTATTGTATTGTTTTGTCCAGTCACTCAATGATTTGCACCAAAGCATATTGCTTCCCATATGTCCGTTTGGGCAATAGTCATAACCAACTTTTTCTAAAATAGAAGTTGTTCTTTTTGCCAATCTTAAGAAATAATCTTTTACTTCTCTATATTTTTCAGGAGTAACATCTTCAAAAATCAAAATACTGTCTTGATCAGTAAGCAAAAGTTGCTCCTTACGCCCTTGACTTCCAATGCTTAACCAAGCAAAACGTGCAGGAGGGGAGCCTAAATCTAAAATTGATAATTCAACTGCCCTTTTTATAATTGCTAAGTTAATTTCACTCGCAATATTACTAACGTGAGAAATTGGAATATTTTTTTGAATCGAATTCTGGATCAAATCAGAAAGACGATCACGAATTTGTTTTAAGTCTTTTGGTAACTGCGAACGCTTAATCTCTTTAATTAAGACGCCAGGGTTACTAGCTTGAGCAACAATAAGATCGTGCTCAGAAATAATACCTTTTACAACAGATTTGCTTGTGCCGTCTTTTGTAACACATAAATGTGTAACATTGTGTTTAAGCATTAACAATTGAGCTTCTGCCAAAGAAACATTTTCAAGAACAGTAACAACTGGAGACGACATGATTTTGTCAATTGTTTCTGTAATAGGATAGCGGCCAGTGGCAATTTTAGACGATAAATCGGCATTGGTAACAATACCAATTGGATGATTTTTTTCGCAGATTATAATATTGTCAAGCATAGAATCTGTCATCAAAATTGCGACATCTTTTATGATAGAACCAGCCTGAGTTGTTAATGGAGAATTATTATAGTTAAGTGACTGAATGTATTGCATTTCTGTCTGCTGATCAAGATAATCGGCATCAGAAATCAATTTCCCATTAGAATTCATGCTGTCTTTTGTATGGCGCGAATTCACTGCAAAACTTTCTAATAAAAAGTTTAAAACATCTGAATTATTGGCAACAAAAGGTCTAAAAACAGCAATTGGAATAGCATAAATAATGCTTTCTTCACGTGCTTTAGCAGTCATCATATAGTTATTTTTGGCAAAAAACGGACGTAAGCCAAAAATATCTCCTTCATGACATTTATTTATAATGGTTTCTTCAGCGTCTGCAATGGTTGTAAGATTGATAACACCAGAAGCTACAACATAAAAGCTTTCGTGAAGCGGATCGTTATTTTGAAATAATACCGCATGTTTTTCTAAATTGATTACACGAATATTCGTAGCAATATCCGATAATTCCTGGAAAGTTAAATTATCAAATGGTTTGTATTCTTTTAAAAAATCTGCAATATGCTCAGCGACTGTATTCATATATGTGATAATTTATTTTTTAAAGTATCGAATGTAAAAATAGTAAAATAAAGTCTTACAATGAAAGTATCTTTAGCAGAAACTAATTATTTTAAAGAAATGTTAAAAGATAATGGTAATAAGACTTGAAAAAGCTTTAATGTTTTCAAAATGATTGGCAAACCAGATCGATACTATTGCAATATTTGAAAATATTTTAATACCAAAATCATATAGCGCATTTATGAATATTTGAATTTAAGAAAAATGTTTTAATTATAAAATAAACTCTCTAGAAATCCAGCACGCTAAATTTTCAATATTTGAGATTTCTAAAAAATAAAAATCATACAGCGCATGTATATAAGCGATTTGAATTTGAAGAAAATAACTTGATTAAGAAACAAACTGCATAATCCAGCAAGCTAAAATTTTAATATTTGAGAATTTTAAAAAATAAAAATTATATAGCGTATTTATAAGAGGTTTCAGTTTTAAGAAATAAAACAAATTGTAAGTAAAAATATATCTTTAGAGGCAGGAAGGTAAATTTGCCGTAAATGAAAATTTTATAAACAAAAGTCTGTATAGCACAATTATAGTGCATTTTCTAAAATATTCTATTTTACATAATATAAATTATAGGTCAAAAATGAGATAACTCTAAAAACGGAGTTATTCGTATAATTTTTTCAAAATCATCTCTTTTGGTACAACATCGCCTCCTCCGTTTTTTGTAAACTGAATTACCCCATCGTTTACAAATAAAACTGCGCTAGATTTTGTTCCGTCTTTATCTTTCAATTTAATTTGAGCTTTATCTCCAAGCGGATAAACATCTCCGGTAACTTCTAAAATTCCTGAATTTAGTTCTTTATGATCGCTTGTAACTTCAGCAGTTCCAAAAATCTTAGAATTTGACTGCGCTATTGTTATCGTGAAAATAAATTCTTTTTTACAGTCTTTGCATTTTTCATTTCCCCAAGTTCCAGAAAATCTATTTTGCTGTGAATATGATTTCAAAGTAATCAAAAATGCGATAAAAAGAAATTTTTTCATTGTGAATCGTTTCATTAAAAATTTGAATCAAATATAAATTAAAAAAGCATCATAAATCTATGATGCCTTTTTAATCTCTAAAAAATTATAGCTTTTTCAAATAAACTGATTTTCCGTTCAACGATACATCAATTTGATTTGTTTTTTCATTAAAAGTTGTTCGCAAAGCATTTCCGTTAAAAATCGTAACGTCACCATAAACGTGACCAGCTTCATTAGAAGTATAATCAAATTTTACTTTTTTGTTTCCTGGTTCGATTCCTAGTTTATAGCTTGAAAATTTGGTTCCTCTTAAATCAAAATCTTGCTGAGAATCAATAATTTTACCGTCTGCGTAAAAATTAGTAACCGATTTGCTTAATGAAATGTCTGGATAATATTGATTTACTTTTTTTAAAAGCTCATATTGCTCAACACTAGCTTCTTCTTGTTTTGATGTAATGGTTTGAGCAAATGAAATTGATGTGCATAAAACTGCTAATAACAAAAGGTACTTTTTCATAGTTTCTTAATTTAAAGATTAATAGATAGTTGCGATAAATAATTTTCGCGATTACTTTAATTTATTGTTATAAACTTCTTCAAGTTCTATAACAAGGTATGAAATCTTTACCTTTGCAAAAAATTATAAGCCTTTTTTTAAGAAAATGACAACAAAAAAATATATTCAGCTTATCCTAATTTTGGGTTCTTTAACCGCTCTCGGTCCTTTCTCAATAGATATGTATCTGCCTGGTTTCTCAGGAATTGCAAAAGATTTAAATACGTCTGTTGCTAAAGTTTCTATGAGTTTATCCAGTTATTTCATAGGAATTTCTGCTGGACAGTTGCTTTATGGGCCTTTATTAGACCGTTTCGGGCGTAAAAAACCATTATTTATGGGACTTCTAGTTTATATTTTAGCTTCGTTAGGATGTGTTTATGTCTCTGATATTGATGCTTTTATACTGCTTCGTTTTATTCAAGCCATAGGAAGTTGTGCTGCTACAGTTGCTTCTGTGGCCATGGTTCGTGATTTATTTCCGGTAAAAGACATTCCGAAAGTATTTTCTCTTCTGATGCTTGTGCTTGGGCTTTCGCCAATGCTGGCGCCTACAATTGGCGGTTATGTTACAGAAGATTATGGTTGGCACACGGTATTTCTTATTTTAATGTGCATGGGAATTGCTGTTTTATTGGCTTCTCAAATTGGTTTACCAAACAGTTATAAACCTGATACTTCTATATCTTTAAAGCCAAAACCTATTATTTCTAACTTTTTGAAAGTTCTTAAAGAACCGCAATTTTATACTTATGCCTTCACAGGAGCAATTGCATTTTCTGGATTATTTACTTATGTAGCGGCCTCACCTATAATTTTTATGGATATTTACCATGTTGATGCTAAAACGTATGGTTGGATTTTTGCTTTTATGTCTGTTAGTTTTATTGGTTCGAGTCAGTTAAATTCGGTTTTATTGAAGAGATTTTCGAGTGAACAGATGATTTTTGCTGCATTAATTTTGCAATCTGTTGTTAGCATTGTCTTTCTTGTACTTTCTTTAAACAACCTTTTAGGATTGTATGAAACTATAGCAATTCTTTTTGTGTTTTTAGGCTGTTTAGGAATTTCAAATCCAAATACAGCTGGACTTACGATGGCTCCATTTGCAAAAAATGCAGGAAGCGCTTCAGCTTTAATGGGCGCTATTCAATTAGGTTTAGGATCTTTGGCTTCCTTTGCTGTTGGAATTTTTGTAAAGGATTCTGTAGCTCCAATGGTTTTCATTATGACAGTTACTACAATTATTGCCTTTATAGTTTTAAATATTGGTAAGCGTTTTATCAAGCAAAAGGTAGAATTATCTTCAGAAGATAATTTCACATCTGGGCATTAATAGTTTGTAAGTATTTAAAAATCAATTTACTGATTGCTTTTGCAATTTTATTTCATTAATTTTATATAGCATGAAATGGAATGGAATCCAGATACCATTTGAAAAACGGGGCGAAACCGAAAAGCCACATGAGTAGGAATAAATTTCGAAATATTATGCCGAAGTATGTTATTGAAAGAGAAATCCCAAATGCTGGTAAACTTACATCTGATCAATTAAAAAGTATTTCACAGGCTTCCTGTGGTGTACTCAGTCAACTAGGAACACAAATTCAGTGGGTAAATAGCTATATTACAAACGATAAACTTTATTGCATTTATATAGCGCCAAATGAGGAAATGGTTTATGAACACGCTAAATTAGGAGGTTTTCCAGCTAATTCAGTTAATCAAGTAACAGGAATAATTGACCCAACTACTGCTGAATAAATAGTTAAATTTCAATTGATTAAAATTCCAATATTGAATCCCAAATTAAAAAAAGAAAGCCGAAATCTAAATGATTTCGGCTTTTTATGTATAAATTTCAAGAAATTGGAATTTTTAAATTTTAATTCTGAGTTTTCTTATCTGGTCTAATAATCATTCTAAGTGACTGATCTTTTGCGAAATAAGCTACCATCCAGTTCCAAAATGTATTTAATCTGTTTCTATATGTAATCAAAGAAATCAAGTGGATAAACAACCAGATGATCCATGCAAAAAAACCTTTAAAATGCCATTTTGGACTTGGTAAATCTACAACGGCTTTTGCTTTCCCAATAATTGCCATAGAACCTTTATCATTGTAAGCGAAAGGTTTAAGCGGTTTATTTGCTATCATTGCTTTAAAGTTCTTAGCGAGGTTTAATCCTTGCTGAATTGCAACTTGTGCAACCTGAGGATGTCCGTCAGGGAAATTTTTATCTCCGGCTGTAATTGCAGTATCTCCAATTGCATAAATATGATCTACACCGTTTACTTTGTTGAATTCGTCTGTTGCCATACGTCGGCCACGACCGTAACTTTCTTTTGGAATTCCATCGAAAATTTTAGCTGAAACTCCAGCTGCCCAAATTAAATTTCTTGTTTTGATAGTTTCACCGTTTTCAAACATTACTGTATCATCAACGTAATCTACAACTTTGGTATTTAGTTTTACAACAACACCTAGTTTAGTCAAAGCTTCTAAAGTATCTTTTTGCGATTCTTTACTCATTGGTGCTAATAAGGCATCACCACCATCAACTAAATAGACATTACTTGCAGATGTATCTAATTCAGGGTATTCTTTTAAAAGTATATTTTTGCGCATTTCAGCAAACATACCAGAAACCTCTACTCCTGTTGGCCCCCCTCCTGCTACTACGATTGTAAGTAATTTACGTCTTTTTCGCATATCCTTACAAATGGCAGCTTTTTCTAAGTTTTTAAGCAATGTATTACGCATTACGATGGCATCATTTAAGGTTTTCATCGGAATTGCATTTTTCATTACGTTCTCCATGCCAAAATAACTCGTCTCTGCTCCGGTAGCAAAAACTAAGTAGTCGTATTCTAACTCTCCGTTGCTTAGTGTAATCTTTTTTTCTGCAGGAGAAACAGATAATAATTCGCCTAAACGAAAACTAAGATTCTTTTTACCTGCGAAAAATTTTCTAAAAGGATAACTAATGCTCGAAGGTTCTAAAAATGCCGTAGCAACTTGATATATAAGTGGTGGGAAAAAGTTATAATTATTTTTGTCTACAAGAGTTACTTGTATTTGAGGCTGATTTACGAGCTCTTTTGCTAGATTGATTCCCGCAAATCCACCTCCAATAATGACTATTTTCATATATGTTGTAATTAATAGGATTATAGAATATTTCCTTATAAAAGTACAACTTTAATATACAATGACAAAAGTCATATTATTTACTTTTTGATTTTTTTAACTGTTTTATCAACTATATCGATTTTGTTCTGTAGGACATAACTTGCCATTAATTTCTCGATTAGTTCCTCTTTGGTTAAATGATGAAAAACAGTTTTTACTCTCGTTTTTAAATCGCTAGAAAGCTCGTAGTTAGGTTTTGTTTTGAAGATCTGTTTTGCCCATAAAAGCATATTATTTTCTTCAAGACTTGCCGCTGATGGTTTTTTGAATTCAGAAAATTTAATTCCTAATTCTCTTTCGAAATCAGCAATTTCAAAAACTTCTTCTTGCTGTAAAACAGTTAAAGAAAGTCCTTTTGCTCCTGCCCTTGCCGTTCTTCCGCTTCTGTGAACGTAGTTTTCGTATGTATCAGGTAAGTGATAATTAATGACATACGAGATTTCTTTTACATCAATTCCTCTAGCAGCCAAATCGGTTGCCACTAAAATATTGATATGTCCTTCACGAAACTGTTCCATAATTCGATCACGAATTCCTTGTGTTAAACTTCCGTGAAGCGCTCCAGAAGAAAATTTATTGATAGCCAGATTTTTAGCCAATTTATTAACCGCAGCTTTTGTTTTACAGAAAATAATTCCTCTTTCGCCTTCTCTTGAATTTAAGAAATGCATTAAAACTTCCAATTTTTCAATCGGATCTACAACAATATATTCGTGATCAATTCCTTCGTTACCAACCGTTTCCATGTTAGCACTTATTTGAACGACATTTTTATTCAAATAGTTCTGAATTAACTGTTTGATTGCGCCTGGAAGTGTTGCTGAAAATAATAATGTGCGTCGTTTTTTAGGAAGTTCTGCAACAATTTCGTCTAAACCTTCTTTTAAAATAGCAATCATTTCGTCTGCTTCATCTAAAACTAGATATTCTGTAGTTTTTAAATCAATTGCTTTACGCTGAATCAAATCGATTAAACGTCCTGGTGTAGCTACAACAATCTGAGCGCCTTCTTTTAATCTTTCAATTTGAGGTTTTATTGGAGTTCCCCCACAAATTGAAGCAATTGATATACTAGGAATATATTTTGCAAAAGCCTCTAGATTTCTAACAATCTGTTGTCCCAACTCTCTTGTGGGAACTAAAATTACAGCTTGCACAGCAGTTGCTTCTGAATTAACTAATTGTAATAATGGCAATCCGAAAGCAGCGGTTTTTCCTGTTCCAGTTTTGGCTAAACCAACAATATCGTGAGTTTCGCTCAAAAATAACGGAATTGTTTTTTGCTGAATTTCTGTTGGTTCAACAATATTTAATTCGCTTAAAGCTTTTAAAATTGGAGCCGAAATTCCTAATGTTGAGAATGGTTTAGACATGTTCTTTAATTTTGTTTGCTTCGCCCGTTCGGCATTCTGCCTCGGGTTAAGTTTCAGGTTTCAAGTTACACCAAAAACTTAATAAGTTGAAAGGAGAAATCACATTTGCTTTGAAATGCTATTTCTCCTTTTGTAAATTGATAATATTTTAGATTCCAACAACTTGAAATATGAAACCTGAAACTTTAAACTTTTTTAACTCACAAATCAATCGGGTTCGTTCATGATTTTCTCACGATACTTTTTACCAATTAATAAAGTCAATCTTTGTTTGTAATCGTCAACCAGCCATTCACGGTAGTTTTTACTGCATTGACTCAAACATTTAGAATAACGTTTGATACGATCTTCAATATCATCTTCTAATTCTTTAGCAAGCATTTTTGCTTCCTGAAGTGTTTCTGTATTATCTACGCACATTCCCGCATGCTGATCTAGAGATTTATCTAAAACTACTTTAGAACGAAGATTTTGTTTAATGATTAATTTGTGCTCTTCATCAACGTCAAAACTTACATCGGCCGTTTTACTGAATTTCGCGCGTAATTCCGGCGGCATGCTGTATTTAAAGAACATCTCAATTTCATGATCATCACGTAAATTCTCCAAATAAAATTCAGGTGATTTAAAAATGTGCTGCCAGTTTACAGGATCGCTCCATAAACCAAAACGAGCGGCATTATTTCCTAAATCGATAACTGTAAATTCATCTTTTCCAGGTAATTTACGAGAACCACGGCCAATCATTTGGAAATATAAAGTCAACGATTTTGTTGCTCTGTTCAAAATAATAGTTTCTACAGTTGGCTCATCAAAACCAGTTGTCAAGATTCCGACAGAAGTCAAAATTGCGTCTGGAGTCTTTTTAAACCATTGTAAAATGTCTTTACGCTCTTCAGAACTACTTGTATTGTCTAAGTGTCTGATATCGTAACCTGCTTCTCTAAAAGTTTCATATACATATAAAGAAGTATGGATACCGTTATTGAAAATCAAAGTTTTCTTTCCTAGCGAACGTTCTGTATACGCATGAAGCAACTTTTCCTGCATCAAAGTATTGGTATACAAATCATCAGATGATTTTACCGTATAATCTCCATTGATACCCACTTTTAATGAAGTTAAACCAACATCGTAGCTATAAGTTGTTGCTCTAGCCAAAAATCCTTTATCGATTAATGAACCAATAGTATCTCCCACAATAAGTTCATGGTAGCTTTGGTGCATTGGTAATTTTATATTAGAACTCAAAGGCGTTGCTGTTACCCCAAGAATAAAAGCATTTTTAAATGAGTTTAATAGTTTTCTAAATGAGTTGTAATGTGCCTCATCAATAATAACCAAACCAATATTATCTAAATGAAGTTTTTCATCATTAATACGGTTTTTTAAAGTTTCAACCATTGCCACAAAACATGAAAAATCATTTTGATCTGGCAATTCTTTTACTTTACTATTGATTATTTTGTTTGTAACGCCAAAACCAGTTAACATTTTTGAAGTTTGTTTACAAAGTTCGATACGGTGCGTTAAAACAACCACTTTTTTATCATTATGAGATAAATAGCGGCGAACGATTTCAGAAAATATTACTGTTTTTCCTCCTCCAGTTGGAAGCTGATACAATAAGTGGTGTTTAGGAGGAGCATTGTCTAAACGGTCAAAAATAGCGTCAATATCGCCTTTTTGGTATGCATACAGTTCTTTCTTCTCTTCTCTTTGTATTTCTAAAGTGTTTTGAGACATTGTTTATTTTTGGATTTTTGCAAAAATACATCTAAAAAACAGTTATTCATCTTATTTTAACCTAAAATAAATGTTTTTTTTAAATAAAGATTTTTTATGAGAAAGCCTTTTAGTAGTCAATTTTGTCCAAAATCACCTCAAAATCGTACTTATTTTTCCATTTTTGCTGTAAAATTTCCTCGTAAATTGCGTTAATACGTAATTTAAAATCATTAAAAATGCCATTTGCAATGATAAAATTAACAGCTTGTTCGAAAGAATTAAAGATACTTTTATAGAATAAATCCTGTTTAATAAAATTTTGAGAAGAATAAGTTTGAGCGATCTCAATATTATAAAGCATAATATCTGCCACTATATAAGGATCTACTCCCAGCATCATAAAATGCTTTATAAGTTTTTGCGCAACCGATCTTCGCATTTTGGCTTTTGGGCGCCATTTTGCTCCAGGTTTTTTAATAGGGAAATATTCATGTGAGATTTTGACTTTTGCATCCTGAAGTAATTTGTCTTCTTTTGGGTTAAAAACAAAGTCATAATAGACTTTTACGGGAGCAAATTTCTCGTACAATTCTATCAATTGTTCTTCTAATTGCTCTTTGGTTAATTCGCCTAAATATTTTTTTAAATCTCTTTTACTCATTCTCAAAACTTAAGGTTACAAAAGTAAATTACTTTCTTTATAAATATCCGAAAAACCAACGATATTACTTAATTTTGCCGCATAAAACTTAAAAAGTACCAATATGCTCAAGATTTTCAAAGTTACTGCCATTTTAGAAGGAATCTCTTATTTAGTATTATTTGCTAATATGTTGATTATCAAAAACAATAATCCTGAACTTTACCATACCTTATTACGTCCGTTAGGAATGACACACGGTGTTTTATTTATCGGATATATTCTTTTAGCGTTTTTATTGAAAAAATCTATGAATTGGGATTTAAAAACATTCGGAATCATTTTGGTTGCTTCACTTATTCCGTTTGGTACTTTTTATATAGAGAAAAAATATTTAGAAACTAAAGCAAATGCATAAGCTTTTGGAGAAAATATTTAATTTTTTATATCCTATTTTTAGAGATTGGGGAATGAGCCGTAATGTTGCGTCTTATACCAGTTTAATCTTTAATATTGCTATTTTAATAGCATTGGCTTACGTTATTTATTACGCAGCCAAATTCGTTTTAGTTACTCTGACAGCTATTTTTGCTCAGCGTACCAAAACAAAATTTGATGATTATTTAATTCAGAATAAAACCACTAGATATACAGCTTATCTAATTCCGTTTTTCTTTATTTATAAAGCAGTTCCCGTTATTTTAGATCGGTATGAATATTGGGAATCAATCTTCGGAAAAATTGTAGGCATTTATATAGTATTGCTTGGATTATGGATCGTTAGAACGGTTTTTAATTCGTTACGCGATTATTTAAAGCAAAAGCCAGAATACAGCGACAAACCAATTGACAGTTTTGTTCAGGTTATTATGATTGTCCTTTGGATTTTCGGAGTTGCTATGATTATTTCGACTTTATTCGGAATTAAAAAAGGCGAATTGTTAACCATTTTAGGAACACTTTCAGCGATAATTATCTTGATTTTTAGGGATACAATTCTTGGATTTGTTTCGAGTGTTCAGGTTGCGATAAACGACATGGTTCGCATTGGCGACTGGATTACAATGGACAAATTTGGTGCTGATGGAGATGTAATTGAAATTAATTTGACAACCGTAAAAGTTCGAAATTTCGACAATACGATTACTACAATTCCAACTTACGCTTTAAGTTCAGATTCTTTTCAGAACTGGCGTGGTATGCAAAAATCGGAAGGACGCCGCATTAAAAGACACATTTTAATAAAAAGCAGCACAATTCGTTTTTTGAATGATGAAGATTTGCATCAACTGAAAAAAGTACAGCTGATAACATCTTATATTGATAGCCGTCAAGCGGAAATTGATAAATACAACGATCTTAGAGGAATCGACAAAACGCTTTCGCTAAATGGCCGAAACATGACAAATTTAGGTTTATTTAGAAAATACATTATTCAATATTTAACCGATCATCCTGGATTAAACAAAAATATGCATATCATTTGCAGACAATTACAATCTACAGCACATGGAGTTCCGTTGGAAATTTATGTTTTTTCGAGCGATAAACGTTGGGCAAACTATGAATATATCATGGCCGATATTTTCGATCATGTGATGGCATCAGTAAGATATTTTGATCTTGAAATTTTTGAATTGCCTTCTACGTTGAGTTAATTTTTGTTTCAAGTTTCAGGTTTCAAGTTGAAATAGATTGCGTGTATTTTTACCGCAAAGTTCGCAAAGGTTTTACGCAAAGTTCGCAAAGTTTTTTAGACAAAGCTTTGCGAACTTTGCGTTTTTAGTAAGTCTAACTTATAAAAAAACCTTGCGTGCTTTGCGGTAAAATACACAAGCCATTTCAATTTGGAATTTGGAATTTAAATTTTGGAATTTTTATTGCCTCTCCTCTATTTTCTCAAAAAGAAACTCAGGATTTTGATATTCAATAGGAACTTCTGGAACATAACACGGAAGATTAAAATAAGTTCCAATTACTCCTTTTCCTAAATAAAGTTTATTGTCTTTCTTTAAAAGTGCTAAAGGAACTCTTTTCCACGCGCCGCCAAAAGAAATATAGTGGTAATCTCCGCGAAGCGTGTCGCCTCTTAAATTCCCTCTTACATCGCCAGAATCTTTTCCAGTTCCATAATGCGAAATTTCATAGCGCCCGTAAAAGCGCTTGTCGTTTATGTGTATATCTAAAACAGCTGTATCTTTATTATTTACAGCACGATACAAAGCACGGTTGTATTTTTCTTTGTCTTCTTTAGAATTACAAGAAACCAATAATAAGCAGAGAAATAGAAAAAAGCGCATAATTTATTTTTTATAAAAACAAAAATAGGTTTTTACTGTTGGAATATTTAGTTAACTTTAAAGAAAACTAAAAACAAAACCCCATGGAAGATAGAGACACTTTTTTAAAAGAATTCAGAGGCGAAACTTTAGGAACAGTAAGTGCTCAATCTTCAGCAGATGAGTTGTTTCAAAACCAAACAATCAGGCCAATTTTAAAACTTCAAAACGATTTATTTATTGCAGTTTTTATTAATTATGTAAATAAAAACAAGCGTGATTTTTATTCTTATTCGGTTGAGAAGAAACTGCAAACTATTGAAAATTCAATTCAGAAAGATATTAAGTTCCGAAATTCCCTAAAAGGAATCGTAATGGGACTTTTTACGCTTGACGAATATGATACTTATATTCAAAATTCATCTAATTTAAATAAACGTATGATGAATTTATTAATTGAAAGATTGAAAAGTCAAGTGCAACTTTTTGAATTTGAGTCTAATTAGGTCAGAAAAATGTTTGATCAATTTAGAGATAGATTTCCTATAACAGAAGAAAAATGGAACGAATACGTCGGTTATTTTAATCGAATTGAAGTTCCTACTAAAACTATTCTTTTGGAAGAAGGTGAAATTTCAAAAAAGCTTTTTATAATTGAAAAAGGCTGTATAAGGGTTTGGTTTAATAACAACGGAAAAGATCTCACTACGCAATTCTTTTTTGAAAATCAGAGCGTTGCTTCTATCGAAAGTTTTATGAAGAAACTTCCGAGCCCGACAAATATAGAAACAATTGAGCCTTCAGTTTTGTGGTGGATTCATAAAAATGATCTAGATAAAATTCTCGAAGAAATCAAAGAAATTCCAGAATTGAGGGATAGTCTCATTAATAAGCTTTTTGAGCGTACTTTCGATTATATGAAATATTTTGTTTCGTTCATAAAAGATTCCCCAGTAGAGCGTTATACTAACTTAATTAAAGAAAGGCCTCAAATCATAATGCGTGTTCCTCAACATTATATTGCTTCTTATTTAGGAATAACTACTGTACATTTAAGCAGAATAAAAAGCAAATTAGTAAATAAAAAAATAGTTGACAAGCCAAATTAAATTAGCTTATATAACTTATATGGTTTAATAAAAATTTGATAACAAATGTTATCGTCTGCCTGTAAACGGCTTTATAATTTTGCTTCATAAAATTTAATAATTATGAAAGCAGCAGTAGTTTACAAAAAAGGCGAATCGCCAAAATATGCAGAATTTCCAGAACCAATTGCATCCAATGAAAATGAAATTTTAGTTTCGGTAAAAGCCGTAGCCATTACAAATCTGGATAAAGGAATTGCAAGCGGAGAACATTATTCTTCAGAAAAAGAAAATCAAAACGGTTTTGTCGTAGGAAGCGACGGAATTGGTGTTTTAGAAGATGGAACAAGAGTTTATGCG
Organism: Flavobacterium sp. SH_e; assembly: GCF_025717045.1. GTDB lineage: Bacteria > Bacteroidota > Bacteroidia > Flavobacteriales > Flavobacteriaceae > Flavobacterium. The sequence continues at coordinate 129,886 of NZ_JAOVZN010000005.1, read as the reverse complement.
CGCGGAATCTCGGGAACAATCGCCGAGAAAGCTTTAGTGGAGAAAAACAGAATGGTGGTTTTGCCAGACGGAATTGATGATGCAACAGCTGCTGCAATGCCAAACGCTGTCGCAGGTTCGGCAATGGCACTTCGTTTTAGAGCTGGCATAAAACCAAGCGAAACGGTTTTAATCAATGGAGCGACTGGTTTTACGGGCCAATTGGCAGTTCAAATCGCTAAGTATTATGGAGCTAAGAAAATAATCGTTACAGGAAGAAATGAAAAAACTCTTGAAAGCCTATTAGAATTAGGTGCTGACGAAATTATTTCTCTAAAGCAAAGTGATGAATTATTTTTTTCTCAATTAAAAGAAAATCATCTAAAGACTCCAATTGATATTGTAATTGATTATTTATGGGGACATTCTGCAGAAATTATTCTTTCAGTTTTAAAAGGAAATGGAAATTTTACTCCCAAAACACGTTTTGTAAATATTGGTTCCATGTCTGGAGATACTATTCAGTTATCAGCTCAGATTTTACGAAGCGTTGATCTTCAGTTGTCTGGGTCAGGATTAGGAAGCTGGACAAAAGAAGAAGTGAAATTGTTGTTTTCTGAAATACTTCCTGAAATGTTTCTTTTGGCTTCTAAAAATATATTAAAAGTAAATATTGAAACAGTGAAAATTTCAAATATTGAAAAAATGTGGAACGCAGAAGTTCCAAATGGGAAACGTTTAGTTGTGGTAATCTAAAATATTTTAACACATAGAAACATAGGATTGCTGTTTTTTAAAAGAGAATTAGAAAGAAACTGGTTTCTCACACATAAGTCCCGAAGCTTCGAGATGTGTTTAAATAAGTGAAACGCCTTTTTAGATTCTAAATTCTATGTTTCTATGTGTTTAAGTTCTTATGTTTTAATATTCTAATAACTCCTTTAAAACTTCCTCAAATCTATCTCTAGGTAAAAACTGATCTTCAAGCGCTTTTGTAAAAGGAATTGGAGAATCTAAACTTGCTACACGTTTTACTGGAGCATCAAGATATTTGAAACAATTTTCCATAATTAAAGCAGAAATATCACTTGCAATTCCACCAAACATTGTGTCTTCCTGATAGATTATTGCTTTTCCTGTTTTCTTAACCGAAGCGAAGATAGTTTCAGTATCTAAAGGTTGCAACGTTCTTAAATCTATTAAATCAGCATCGATTTCTGGGTGTTTTGCTAAAGTGTCTAAAGCCCAGTGAACTGGTGCGCCAAAAGCAATAATTGTTACTTTAGAACCTTCTTTTAGCAAAGCCGCTTTTCCAAACGGAATTGTGTAGTAATCAGTTGGAACATCTTGATAAATACTTCTGTATAATAATTTATGCTCGAAAAACAAAACCGGATTTGGATCATTTACAGCAGTATTCAATAATCCTTTTGCATCATAAGGAAATGCTGGATAAACTACTTTTAAACCTGGTGTTTTAGTGAACCAAGCTTCATTTGTCTGAGAATGAAATGGTCCAGCCTGAGTTCCTCCGCCGCAAGGCATACGAACAACAACATCGGCATTTTCGCCCCAACGGTAATGAGATTTAGCCAATAAATTTACAATTGGGTTAAAACCTGTTGAAACGAAATCAGCAAATTGCATTTCTACAATTGCTTTATAGCCATTGATTGATAATCCCATTCCAGTCGAAATAACAGCACTTTCGCAAATTGGCGTATTACGTATTCTGTCTTTTCCAAAAGCATCAACAAAACCATCCGTAATTTTAAAGGCTCCGCCATATTCAGCGATATCTTGCCCCATAATTACTAAATTTCTATGACGCCACATAGATTGCTCTAATCCGTTACGAATAGCATCTATAAATCGAATATTTTTTGTGTCAGAATTATGTGTATATTCTTCATATTGAAATGGTTTATAAACATCATCTAATTCTCCACTGTAAGTTGGTTCGATCTCAGGTTCTGCATTTGCCATTGCCCAATTTTCATCAATTTCTTGTTTTATTTCAGCATGAAATTGCTCGTCTTGTTCCGTGGTTAGAATTCCGTTTTCAACCAAATATTTTCTATAATTTGTAACAGGATCTCTTAGTTCCCATTGATCCATTAAATACTGAGGAACATATTTTGTGCCACTTGCTTCTTCATGTCCGCGCATTCTGAAAGTCTTAAATTCTAACAAAATAGGACGCGGATTCTCCTGCATTTCTTTCTTTAGCTGAGATAATTTATTGTAAACTTCAACAATATTATTTCCGTCAATAATCCAGCTTTCAATTCCGTAACCAATTCCTTTATCTGCAAGGTTTTCGCAAGCATATTGTTCGTTAGTTGGCGTCGAAAGTCCGTAGCCATTATTTTCAATGACAAACATTACAGGCAATTTCCAAACCGCTGCAATATTCAAAGCTTCGTGAAAATCTCCTTCACTTGTTGCGCCTTCTCCAGTAAAAACTGCTGTGATTTTTTTATTGTCTTGAAGTTTATTCGCAAGAGCAATTCCGTCAGCAATTCCTAATTGCGGACCCAAATGCGAAATCATTCCTATAATATTATATTCTTGTGTTCCAAAGTGGAAACTTCTGTCACGACCTTTTGTAAAACCATTTGCTTTTCCTTGCCATTGCGAGAACAAACGATGAAGCGGAATTTCTCTTGTTGTAAAAACACCAAGATTTCGGTGCATTGGAAGAATATATTCTGACTGGTCTAAAACAGCTGTAACTCCAACAGCGATTGCTTCTTGACCTATTCCAGAAAACCATTTAGAAACTTTTCCTTGTCGAATTAAGATCAGCATCTTTTCTTCGATCAATCTAGGTTTTAATATTTTTTTATATAAATCTAATAACTCAGTATTTGTAAGGTTTTGTCGGTAAAAAATCATGTATTTTTTTCTTTTTTTGGTGTTTCAAATATAACAATTTACAGCAATTTTATTGGATTCTGAATTAAAATTTTAATCAGAAATCTGCTTTTAAGGGTTGCGCTTGAGATTATTTTCTAAAATATTATCTACCTTTGTTAGCGAAAAGGTGCTTATGACACCTTTGTTCTTTAAATAAAAAATGTAAAGTATGCAAAACATTCCTAGTGTAGACTTACGTGATTTCCTTTCGGACGACCCGAAACGTAAACAAAAATTTGTAAATGAAATCGGCAGTGCATTTGAAAACATTGGCTTCGTAGCTTTAAAAGGTCATTTTCTTGATGATCAATTGGTTGACGAACTTTATGGAGAAATTAGAAAATTCTTCTCCTTGCCAATAGAAACTAAGCATAAATATGAAATTCCTGGAATTGGCGGACAAAGAGGTTATGTTTCTTTTGGAAAAGAACATGCTAAAGGACGTAAAGAAGGAGATTTAAAAGAATTTTGGCATTTTGGTCAATACGTTGACGCAGATTCAAGATGGGCTTCAGAATACCCAGAAAATGTTGAAGTTACCGAATTACCTCGTTTTAATGCTGTTGGTAAAGATGCGTATCAAAAACTAGAAAAAACGGGAGTTTATGTTTTAAGAGCTTTAGCTTTACATTTAGGATTAGATGAGTTTTATTTTGACAATTATGCAAAAGAAGGAAACTCAATTTTAAGACCAATCCACTACCCTCCAATTACTTCTGAGCCAGAAAACGCAATACGTGCAGCAGCTCACGGTGATATCAATTTAATCACTTTATTAATGGGAGCTCAAGGTAAAGGATTGCAAGTTCAGAATCATAATGGCGAATGGATTGATGCGATTGCTGAAGATGATGAATTAGTAATTAATGTTGGTGATATGTTATCTAGACATACTAACAATAAATTAAAATCTACAATTCATCAAGTGGTAAATCCACCAAGAGAATTATGGGGAACTTCTCGTTATTCAATTCCTTTTTTCATGCATCCAGTAAGCGATATGCGCTTGGATTGTTTAGAAAATTGTATTGACGAAGAAAATCCTAAAAAATACGAAGATATTTCTGCTGGCGAGTTTTTATATGAGCGTTTGGTAGAACTTGGTTTAATCAAAAAATAACCTTTTCAATCTTCAATAATTTAAAATTCCAAATTCCAAAACTATTTTTTTGGGATTTGGAATTTAATTTTTAAAAACTCACTATATTTAGAATTTAAAATAGTTTTATGGACTTAAAAGATCAATTAAAGAATTTATTTCCGGAGCATGTTGAATCAAATGAGCCAGAACAAGTTGAAGAACAAGAACATGTCCTTTACGTTCAAAAAGAGCCTATGATCTGTAAATTTGAAAAACGAAAAGGAAAAGCAACCACAATTATTGAAGGTTATGAAGGTTCTGACGAAGATTTTAAAATCTTAGCCAAAGAAATCAAAACCAAATTAAGTGTTGGCGGAACTTTTAAAGATGATTCAATTATAATTCAAGGCGATTATCGAGATAAAATTATGGCAATCTTAAAAGAAAAAGGATTTAAAACCAAACGTGTGGGAGGCTAAATAGTTTCAGGTTTAAAGTTTCAAGTTGCCCAATAACTTGAAACATGAAACAAAAAAACGTAGAACCTTAGCATCTCAGAACCTTAGAAACTTAAAAAAATGATTCAATCATCAGAATTAATACTTAACCCAGATGGAAGTGTTTACCACTTAAACCTTCGTCCTGAACATATAGCACACGACATTATTTTTGTTGGTGACCAAAACAGAGTAGAAAAAATCACTCAATTTTTCGATTCTATCGAATATTCTACTCAAAAAAGAGAATTTAAAACCCAAACAGGTATTTACAAAGGCAAAAGGATTTCTGTCGTTTCTACAGGAATTGGACCTGATAATATTGATATTGTCCTTAATGAATTAGATGCTTTAGTAAATATCGATTTAAAAACGCGTCAGCCAAAAAAAGAATTAACTTCTTTGAATATTATCAGAATTGGAACTTCGGGTTCTTTACAAGCAGATATTCCTGTTGATAGTTTTGTGATGTCAAAATTTGGTTTAGGATTAGATAATATGCTTCGCTCCTATCTAATTGATGATGTTTCTATCACAGAAATTGAAGATGCGTTTGTAAAACATACCAATTGGGATCCCAAAAAAGGGAAACCTTATGTAACGCAATGTTCTGATAAATTAGAAAAAATAATTGAATCAGATAGAATTTTCAAAGGAATCACTGCAACTGCGGGCGGATTCTATGGCCCTCAAGGAAGAGTTTTGCGTTTGAATATTCAAGATGAAGAATTGAATAATAAAATGGATAATTTTAGCTTTAATGAAACTAAAATTACTAATTTAGAAATGGAAACAGCAGCGATTTATGGACTATCGGCTCTTTTAGGTCATAATGCATTATCATTAAATGCTATTATTGCCAATCGTGCAAGCGGAACTTTCAGTGAAGATCCATATAAAGCTGTTGATGAATTAATTGCTTATACATTGAATAAATTAGCAGGTAATTAATTAGATACTTTATGCAAACGGCTATTCTTAAATTTGAAGAGTTATTGGACGAAAATGTCAATTATATTCCAACAATACAGAATGAAGTTTTGGAAGAAAAAAAATTTGGAAAATGGTCTAAAAAAGAGATTTTAGGGCATTTGGTAGATTCTGCAATTCATAATCTTGTTCGTTTTACAGAGATTAACTATTCAGAAAAACCATATCGTCACAGACCGTATAATCAAATAGATTTAGTAAATATAAATCAATATCAGAAAATAGACATTAAGGAACTGACTCAGCTTTGGTATACAATAAATAAACAAATAGTTAGATTAATGAAATCTGTGGATGAAAAAGCTTTAAATTATAAAATCATTTTGACCGACGAATCTGAAATAGATTTAAGGTTTTTAATGACTGATTATGTTGAACATTTAGAACATCATATTAATCAAATAAGAGCATAAGTTATGTTTTTGAGAGTGGCTAGACATACAAATGATTTAGAAAAAATTGAAAGTTTTTATGTAGATGTACTCGGTTTTGAAAGATTAGGCGGATTCGAACATCATAATAATTACGATGGAGCTTTTATTGGAAAACCAGGTTTAGACTGGCATTTTGAATTTACTCAATCACAAGTTTCGGCAAAACATATTTTTGATGAAGACGATGTTATGGTCTTATATCCTAAAACTATTGCAGATTACGATAAATTAGTAAACAAATTGAAACAGCAGAATATTGCAATTATACCGTCATTGAATCCATTTTGGAATGAAAATGGAAAAATGATTCAAGATCCTGATGGTTATAGAATTGTTATATCGCCACTAAAAGCTGTTATAAGTGAAATTGAATAATGGAACAAGAAACACATAAAAAAATATTATTTAAATACTATAGTGATTATCTAGACGAAGTAGTATCTGAAACGATGTGGGCAGAAATTATTGATCTAGAAAAAGGTCTTTTCAAATTGGATAACATTCCTTTTTTTGGACCTTTAATCGCAACAGACGACATTTTTTACGCAGAATATGATGAGACAGAAGAGCGTTTCATGCATAGAAAAACGATTCAGAATTCTGGAAATTCGATTGTTCAAATTGCTATTCTGGAAAAAGGTTTTGATAAAGAAATTATCCGAGAAAAATTAAAGGCAATAAATTGTTTGTCGGAGGGTTTAAACGAAACTTTTTTTGCTGCAGAAATAGCAAAAGATGTAGATTATTCTTTAGTAAGAAGTCTTCTTAACGAATATGAAAGTCAAGATATCATTGAATTTGCAGAACCTTGTCTTTCAGAAAAACACAGAACAGATTTATTAAAAAACTAACCAAGCTTAACAATTAGATTACGCATACGCATACCAAGCAAGCAACTTAACTTAAACTTAAAATAAATGAAAACTGTCAAAATTGCGGGTGTTCCGGAACACTTCAATTTGCCATGGCATCTCTGTATTGAGAACGGCGAATTTGAAGAAGAGAACATCGACTTACAATGGACTAATGTTCCAGAAGGAACAGGGAAAATGTGTCAAATGCTTCGTGACGGAGAAACAGATTTAGCTGTTATTTTGACCGAAGGAATTCTTAAGGATATTTCAGCCGGAAATCCGAGCAAAATTGTTCAGATTTATGTGCAATCTCCTTTAATTTGGGGAATTCACGTTGACGCAAAATCTGATTTTCAAACTTTGAAAGATCTAAAAAACAAAAAAGCAGCTATTTCAAGACTTGGCTCTGGATCGCAATTAATGGCTTATGTTAATGCAAATGAACAAGGCTGGGAAATGGATGATCTTCAGTTTGAAATAGTAAATACAATTGACGGTGCTGTCGATGCTTTAACAAACAAAAAAGCAGATTATTTCATGTGGGAACGTTTTATGACAAAACCTCTTGTAGATAAAGGTATTTTTAGACGTATCGACGACTGCCCTACTCCTTGGCCTTCATTTATTATTGTTGGACGCGACGAGTTCTTAAAAAAGAATGCCAAAGTGGTAGAAACTATTCTTAAAATCATCAACAAAACAACTGTTGATTTTAAAGAAATTCCTGAGATAGACAAGAAATTGTCTAAACTGTTCAATCAGAAAGCTGAGGATATCAAAGAATGGCTGAAATTGACACAATGGTCACAGAAAAACCTAACCGAAAAGTCTTTTAATAAAATTCAAAATCAATTATTTGATCTGGGAATTATTGATAAAAAAAGTATTTTTGTAGAAACCGTAAAAGCACTGTAATACTGCTTTTTTGATTCGTATGATGAAATTCCCTAAAATTGACTTTCCGCAGTTAAAATCTAAACTACAGGTGAAATCACCGTGGGATAGGATTATTATTTCGCTGTTGAGTCTTTTAATTACTATTCCGATTTTCATCATACTGCATCAAAATCTGATCGATTTAGAATGGGCTTTCAATCTAGATCGTGTATTCATCTTTATATTTGTTTTTGCAGCAATATTTTTTCTTCTGATGTATCTCAGAACAATAATTATTTTATGTGTTGCAGTTTATTTACTAATTCTATTTTACGGATCTGTAATTGGAAATTATGGTTTCAGCGAAATCTCAGAAGATTATAATTCGATGATTTACACCATGTCTGACAATCCATATCCGCAAGATATAATTGTAGCAAAACTACTTCCATTTCCTAATAAAACAAAGATTATCAATGCTATAGAATATCAAAATCCTAAAGTGCGAAATTTTGCTATTATGGCAACAACGAAACATTTTAAAGGGATTAGGGGATATTCAGATTATCGAACTATAATTCAGTGTTTTGCTGTTTTTAAAGAAATCAACAGCAGATGGAATTATGTAAACGACCCTAAAGAAGGTGATTACATCGCAACTGCCAGTGAATCTTTAGATTATTTCTCAGGTGATTGCGATGATCATTCTATTTTAATGGCGGCGGCTGTTCGTTCTATTGGCGGAACTCCACGCCTTATTCATACTAAAGGGCATATTTATCCTGAAATTTTAATTGGTTCTATGATTGATCTTGAAAAAGTCAATTATTTGATTAAAAACGTGTTATTTGTAAAAGAGAGTTATGGTAAAAAACTTCATTATCATATAGACGAACGCGGACAAGTTTGGATGAATCTGGATTATACGGCAACTTACCCTGGAGGGCCGTTTATGTATGAAGAAATTTTAGGGGCTTTAACCCTTAATTAAGATACCTCTAAAAGCTAAATAATCTCATTCAGTTAACTTTTTTGCTGTAATTGTAATCTGCTGAATATCAGTTTAACTCCCAATAATAAAGGCTTTTTAGATTATAGGCAGTTTCAAATTAGAAGTAAAAAAAATCTTTGTAAATATTTGATTTCGAATATTTTAATTTCATTTTTTTTTGTAACTTTTTCCTGTTTAACTTTTAATCACAAAATCATGAAAAACTTTAAATTATTTACCCTCGTAATTGCAATTGCTGTCGTAATAGTTTCATGCCATCTTAAAAGAGACAAGCTTGTGAATTCATGGAAAGTTACTGCAGTAGAACCTAAAGAAACTGTTTCTGATTCTACAAAAAACGCGATTTTAGCTAACGGAATGCTTACTTTTACAGAAGATGGGCACGTTACTGGGTACTTGCTACGTGAAATCACGGACGGAACTTACGCGTTAACACAAAAAGGTAAAAAACTTGTTATTAAAGACGAAGTTGGTACACCTTATGTTTGTGAAAGTACAATCACAGACGATCAATTAATTCTAGACACCAAAGAAGCCAAACTGACATTTAGTAAAATATAAATATAGAATTACAACGTAATTCAATGCCAAAAAATCATTCTTTTCCATCGTTAAGAATGGTTTTTTGATTTTTAAAACTAAAATAAATATCTTTGCTCCTCTTAAAATAAGTATTACGGTATGTGAAAAGTAATTTCTTTCAGAAAATTTAGCAAGTAACCACAGTTTTGTGGCTGCTTAATTATTTATCTATAAAAGAAAGGAATTATGCTTATTCTTCAAAATATCTCATATCAGCATGAGAATAAAGACATGCTGTTTCAAAACATTAGTTTTAGCTTAAATAATCACGAAAAAACTGCACTAATTGGAAATAATGGTGTGGGAAAATCTACATTATTAAAAATCATTTCAGGCGAATTACAACCATTTTCAGGACAAATAAATCAAAGTTCAAAACCTTATTTTGTACCTCAATTATTTGGACAGTTTAATGATTTGACAATTGCTGAAGCCTTAAAAATAAGGGAAAAATTAACTTCACTTAAAGAAATACTTGAAGGCGTTGTAACCGAAGAAAATTTACAATTATTAAATGACGATTGGGCAATAGAAGAACGTTGCAATGAAGCTCTATCTTACTGGCAGCTTAACGACTTAGATCTGAATCAGAAAATGGAAACTTTAAGCGGCGGACAAAAAACAAAAGTATTTTTGGCTGGAATTATGATTCACGAGCCTGATGTAGTTTTATTGGACGAGCCTAGTAATCATTTGGATTTTGCAGGAAGAACGTTGCTTTATGATTTTGTTAAATCAACTTCTAGTTCTTTGCTTATTGTTAGTCACGACAGAGCACTTTTGAATATTTTGGAAAAGACTTTTGAAATGTCTAAAAACGGAATTTCGGTCTATGGCGGAAATTATGATTTTTATAGTGAACAGAAAAAAAACGAAAATAACGCTTTAGAACAAGATGTTCAGAGTAAAGAAAAGGCATTAAAAAAAGCCAAAGAAAAAGAACGTGAAACTATTGAACGCCAAAATAAATTAGATTCGAGAGGTAAAAAGAAGCAAGAGAAATCTGGTGTTGCCAGAATTATGATGAATACGCTTCGAAATAAAGCAGAAAACAGCAGTTCGAAACTAAAAGATGTTCACGCGGAAAAAATCAGCGGCATTTCCGAAGATTTGCGCCAATTACGTTCTTTGCTTCCTGCAATAGATCAAATGAAATTCGGATTTAATAATGCTTCTTTTCATAAAGGGAAAATCATTTTTAAAGCTTTAGAAATAAATTACAAATACAATGATCTTTTGCTTTGGAAAGAAAATCTAAGTTTTGAAATTCTTTCAGGAGATCGCATCGCTATAAAAGGACAAAACGGATCTGGAAAAACGACTTTAATCAAAATTATACTTGGCAAATTGGCTGTAGAGCAAGGAAATGTTGCTTCGTTAGCAAAAAAAACAATTTATATTGATCAGGATTATTCGTTACTAAATCAAGATCTTAAGATTTATGAACAAGCACAGATTTTTAACGATTGCGGTTTGGAAGAGCATGAAATCAAAATGAGATTGAATCGTTTTTTATTTTCTAGAAATGACTGGGACAAACCTTGCAATTCTTTAAGCGGAGGTGAAAGAATGCGGTTAATGTTGTGTTGTCTAACGATTAGCAATGAATTTCCTGAGGTGATAATTTTAGACGAACCTACAAATAACCTAGATATTCAAAATATTGAAATTTTAACAGCCGCAATCAATGAATATCAAGGAACTTTGCTTGTAATTTCACACGATCAATTGTTTTTAGAACAAATTAATATTGAAAAAAGCATTTTACTTTAGAAGATAAAAAGTAGCGCTGAGAATTATCTTGGCGCTTTTCTTTTTAGTATTAATTTGATATTCAGAAAATTAAAATTCCGTAAATTGCAGTAAAAAACTGATGAAATTCAGTCTATTATAAAAATAAAGCTTTTTATAAATTCAAATTGCAAGTTTAATTAAAATCTAAAATTTTATGAAACCAAAAAACAGAATTTTGCCCGTCTTTCTCGCTTTTACGTTATTAATAACTGAAACGATTTTTCCTTGTACAAGAGTTGTTTATGAAGGTTTAAATGGAACAATCATCACAGCGCGTTCTATGGATTGGCGTGGAGAAATTCCTGCTAACTTGTGGATTTTTCCTCGTGGTATAGAACGATTTGGTGAAGTTGGAACTAGTTCTATCAAATGGAAATCCAAATATGGCAGCGTAATTACAAGTTCTTGGGATATAGCTTCTTCTGACGGAATGAACGAAAAAGGACTTGTTGGCAATCTTTTATGGCTTGTAGAATCGCAATATCCAGCATTTGAAAAAAATGGAAAAGTAAAAGGTTTGGCAGTTTCTTTGTGGCTTCAGTATGTTTTAGACAATTTTTCTTCGGTTGCAGAGACTGTTTCTGCTTTAGAAAAAAATGATTTTGTTATTACTTCTTCTCATATTCCTGGTACGAATATTTTTGCAACGGTACATTTATCGGTTTCTGATTCTAGTGGAGATAACGCTATTTTTGAATATATTAATGGCAAACTGGTAATTCACCACGATCGAAAATATGTTACAATGACAAATTCTCCAATATTTGAAGAACAGCTGGCTATAAATACCTATTGGGAAAGTATTCCTGGAACTATTATGCTTCCAGGAACCAATAGAGCTGCAGATCGCTTTGTGCGCGCTTCTTATTATATAGATGCAATTCCGAAAACAGATGATACAAGACGAGCTCTGGCAAGTGTCTTTGGCGTTATTAGAAATTGCTCTGTTCCGCTGGGAATTGCTTCAGAAACAGAACCTAACATCTCCTCTACTCGTTGGCGAACAGTTGCAGATCAAAAAAATCTAGTTTATTATTTTGACAATGTTTTAAATCCGAATGTGATTTGGGTGGAATTCAGTAAGATTGATTTTAGCGAAAAAGCAAAAGTCAAAAAATTAAGTTTGGCTAATAACGAAAATTATTCTGGAAATTCATTGAGTTATTTCAAGGAAACTAAACCTTTTCAATTTGCTGGATTGGATTAAAAATAAAGAAAACCGAATTATAAAACCTTCAAATAGAAATATTTGGAGGTTTTCTTTTAAAAATAAATTGAAAAAAATATTGCGCAGTCAAATGACTTCATTATATTTGCAGTCAAATAACTGCACAATGGAAATTAGAAGAGATGTTTTTCAAGCAATAGCCGATCCAACCCGAAGAGCTATTTTGAGTTTAGTTGCCATTCAGTCTATGACTCCTGGGGCAATTGCCGAGAATTTTAATTCGTCAAGACAAACGATATCCAAGCATATCCAAATCCTTAGCGAATGCGAATTATTGCATCAGACACAGAACGGAAGAGAAATTTATTATCATTTAAATCCAGAAAAAATGAAGGAAATTGACAAATTTATCGAACCTTTTAGAAAAATGTGGGATGATCGTTTTAATAAATTAGAATCAATTATGAAAAACTATAAAAAATAAACCATGGAAAAGAAAACCAAAATTCACGCAGAAGATGACAGGCACGATCTTGTTATTACAAGAGAATTTGATTTGCCTTTAGAATTATTATTTAAGGCTCACACTGAACCTGAAATTGTAGCACAATGGATGGGAACAAAAGTCATAAAACTCGAAAATAAAAAACATGGCGGATGGGAGTTTGAAACCAGCGATCCTAATGGTAATGCAGTTTTTAAAGCAAATGGGGTTTTTCATGATTTCATTCCAAACCAAAAAATAGTACGCACTTTTGAAATGAATAACGCCAATTTTGCGCCTCAGTTAGAATTCTTAGAGTTCGAAAAGTTAACAGATGATACTAGTAAATTGACTATGCAAATTATTTACAAATCAATTGAACATAGAACAACGCAATTAAAACTGCCGTTTGCCCAAGGCTTAAATATGGCACATAATAGATTGGAAGAAATTGTAACAAAACTAAAATAACGAATTATGAGTAAAAGAAATAAAATTATCTATTGGATTGCTACGCTTTGGCTGGCTTTAGGAATGACTTCTACAGGAATTGTACAGCTTATACCATTAAAGGAAGAAGCAGAAATGATAAAACATTTAGGTTATCCGCTTTACTTTTTGAGCCTTTTAGGAGTTTGGAAACTTTTGGGAGTAATTGCAATTTTAATTCCGAAGTTTGGTTTGTTGAAAGAATGGGCTTATGCTGGTTTTTTCTTTGCAATGTCTGGAGCTGTAGTTTCTCATTTAGCTGTAGAAGATGAAGCTTCGGCACTTTTTGGACCAATTTTATTAATTGTTTTAACTGTAATTTCTTGGTATTTCAGACCTGAAAATAGAAAGTGCAGTTCTAATTAAAAAACGCAAAAACATGAAAAAACAACTGACAGCAAATGAGCAAGATGAACTTTTAAGTATTCTTGAAAAACGTTTTGAGAAAAATAGAAATCGTCATGAGAATCTGGATTGGTCAAAAATTGAAGCAAAACTAAAAGCAAATCCATCCAAATTATGGTCTCTTGACGAAATGGAAAGAACGGAAGGCGAACCAGATGTTATTGGTTATGACAAACAAACAGATGAATATCTTTTTGTGGATTGTTCTGCTGAAAGTCCGAAAGGGCGCAGAAGCATTTGTTACGATCATGAAGCGCTTGAAAAAAGAAAAGAGCACAAACCTGCTGACAGCGCTATAAATATGGCTCAGGAAATGGGAATTGAAATTTTGAATGAAGAGCAATACAAAGAACTTCAAAAGCTTGGAAAATTTGATGCGAAAACTTCTAGCTGGATTTTAACTCCACCAGAAATTAGAAAACTTGGAGGAGCAATATTCTCAGATTTTAGATATAATACCGTTTTTGTATATCATAACGGCGCCGATTCTTATTACGCAGCGAGAGGTTTTCGCGGTTTGTTAAGAGTTTAAAATTAAAGACCTTCAAAAATATTTGAAGGTCTTTTTTATTCTCTCAAAATCTTTTCCATTTTTTTGCCTTTGGCGATTTCATCAATTAATTTGTCTAGATATCGCATCTTTTGAATTAATGGATCTTCAATCTCTTCTACACGATAACCACAAATTACCCCTGTTATTTTAGAAGCATTCGGGTTTAGTTCCGGAGCTTCGGCAAAGAACGTCTGGAAATCTACTTTCTTTTCAATTTGCTCTTTAAGTTGTTCGTCAGTATATCCTGTTAACCATTTGATTACGACATCTAATTCTTCTTTCGTGCGGCCTTTTTTTTCTACTTTTTGAATATATAAAGGATATACGCTAGAAAATAATATTTTGTAAATTCTTTCCGTTTTCATTTTAGTATGATTTGCAAAAAAAGTGTTCATGTAAAGATAAATCAAAAGAATAAAAAAAGGGAAATGCAATGAATATTTTAATACCTTAGATTTAAAAATGACATTCTTTAAACAATCTTAAATAACTAATTATATGGAAAATAATTCAAATGAAATTACGCCAAAAGTCACAGGAATTGGCGGAATTTTCTTTTTTCTTGACAATCCAAAAGAAACTAAAGATTGGTATGCCAAAAATTTAGGACTGGAAATAAACGATTGGGGTTCTGCAAGTTTTGAATCTCGAAATCTTGAAAATCCAGAACAAATCGAATCAACACAATGGTGTCCTTTTAAGAAAGGTGATGAATATTTTTCTCCATCTAAAAAAGATTTTATGGTCAATTACCGTGTCCAAAATATTGAAGGACTTGTGGTGCAATTGAAAGCAAATGGAGTTACAGTTTTAGACGATATCGAAACGTATGATTACGGAAAATTTGTTCATATAATGGATACAGAAGGCAATAAAATTGAACTTTGGGAGCCAGCTTAATGGTTAATGGTTAATGGTTGATGGTTTGGGTTGATTGAAAAAATGCAAGAAAATCGATATGTTTAAAAATATAAAAGCTCCATTTTTTTCTAATGGAGCTTTTATATTATATTTTTTCTTAATTCCAAATTTCATTCATTTCGGTCAGAATAATTGGTTTTCCTTCTGTAACCACAATCGTATGTTCGTGCTGCGCCATAAATCCGCCTTTATTTCCGACCATTGTCCAGCCGTCTTGCAACGTTTCCGCATAAGTTGAAGTTGTAGAAATAAAAGTTTCAATGGCAACAACAGAATTCTTTTTAAATCTTGTCTGATTAAAACGATCTCTATAATTTGCTATTTCGTGTGGCGCTTCGTGAAGACTTCTCCCTACTCCATGTCCAGTTAAATTCTTTATCACTTTATAGCCACGTTTTTTAGCTTCAGTTTCAATTAGAAATCCAATATCTGAAATACGAACACCACCTTTGATGTTATAAATAGCTTTGTGCAAAATATCTTTTGAAGCTTCAACTAATTTTTGATGCTCGTTTACATCAGATCCAATAACAAAAGAACCGCCGTTATCTGACCAAAAACCGCCTAATTCTGCAGAAACATCAATGTTGATTAAATCTCCCTCTTGCAAAATTCTTTTATCAGATGGAATTCCGTGACAAAATTCGTTATCCACACTTATACAAGTCCAACCTGGAAATCCGTAAGTCAAGTAAGGCGCAGATTTAGCTCCTAAATCGTTGAGGATTTGTCCCCCATAATCGTCTAATTCTTTTGTAGAAATTCCGGGCTTGGCAAATTTTCTCATTTCTTTTAGAGTAAAAGCAACAGCTTCACTCGCTTTTTTCATTCCTGCTAATTCGGCTTCTGTTGTAATGGACATAATTAAAGTTTTGCAATTAAACACTGGACTAATGTACAGTTTTTTGCTTTTAATTAATTGCTATTGTAAAAACTTTGAGAATAAAATAACTAATATATTAAAAATCTGACTTTTTTCTCTAAATTTGAAAACACCAAAACTATTAATTCAAAACCATTTGTATGTTAAAATTTCAAAGCAATCTTGTAGTTCTTTTAGGAGTATTACTGTCAATCGTGAGTTGTCAAAATGATGAAACGCCTGGAGAAGAAACTGAAGCAAATTCAAAAACTTTATTTTCTGTAGATTATAAAAGCGATCGATTTTCTGGAAATGGTAAAGTCTATATTGCTGCATATAGTAAAGATGGTAAATTACTGAATTATGGATCTTTATCAGATTCAACTAAATGGGAACTAAAAGGAAAATACAATGAGAATAAATTTGATGTTTTATATTTTAATATTTCTGAAGGAAAAACTATAAATGTGCATCATATAAAAAATATTGAAGTAGGTCAGATTTTTTCTGAAATGGGCTTAGTTGAAAAAACATATTATCCATCAAAAATTAGTAAATACAGCGTAAAGGTTGAAGATTTTGGTAATTATGCTGGCAATAACACAATAGGAGATTTCATATATATGTCTGTGCCTTACATTCGTCAACCTGGATATGCTTATTGGGGAGACTTTAATTGGGAAAAGATAGAAAATGGATATACTTATAAGACTTTTACTTGTTCAGATAATGACGATCCCGACTATCCTGAGAATGGATTTGAGCTTATTATTTTCGAAAAAGGCACAAATACGCCTTATATTAAATATATTGATTTGAAAGATAAAAAGATAGATGATCTAATTACTTTAAACAAAAGCGATTTTACAAAGGCTAAAACAAATATTTTAAAAGTTAATGCAAAAAATAGTGAATTTTGGAACACTTTTATGTACACTTATAATTCAACGCCGGGTAGAGAAGATATAATTACCTCTTTTAATGACATGTCTGAAGTTGGAGATAAAACATTTTATATAGATAGTGATGCTGTTTTACCAATGAGTTATTGGAAATTTATTTATAGCGCAAAAAAGACTTATACTTCATATTCTATTTTTTCAAACAAAGCGATTCCTTCAGAAATAGATGTTCAGCCTTTAACTGGTTTAGAAGTAACTAAAGATGGAAACGATTTTACATTAAAGCATGCTGATATTTTCTCAGGAAGAGAAATTAAAAGATCTTACATATCATTTCAAAAATACGCTCAAGATATTGCATTTTATTATAATTTTCACTTTGATGGAACTGAAAGCTCGGGATCAACAAAACTTAAGCTTTTTACACTTCCTGAAGAAGTTTTAAAAACCATTAATAATTTTGACACTACAAACAGTGTAGATTGGAAAGCTGTAAGATATAGCCAAACTTATACTGATGTTCCAAAAAACTCTGTTTTAGATTATTTAAAATACAGTTTATTGATGAATGTTGACAATATAAAGATTTCAGATGCGCAGTACTACTATGAAACTTTCAGTAAAGATTTTTAATAAAAAAAGCCTCCAAAATTGGAGGCTTTTTTATATTACCACGGGCTTTCCTCGCTTACATCTTCAATATCATTACTAAAGAATTTCCCTGTTGGTCCATTTTCGTCTAATAAAGTATGTTTTATAATGAAACTTGCAGCGCTTTCAACACTTCCTGGGCCACTATGATGATTAAAATCGGTTGCGGTATAACCTGGATCGATTGAATTTACCTTAAACGGCAAATCTTTTAATTCGTGAGCCAAAGTAACTGTAAAAGCATTTAAAGCTGTTTTTGAAGAAACATACGAAATGGCTTTTATAGCATAATATTTCCAAGTGGGATCACTATGTAACGTCAGTGAACCAAGACCAGATGTAATATTGCTAATTCTTGGGCTATCAGATTTTTTCAATAAATCAAGAAAAGTCTGCGTAACAGTGATTACTCCGAAGAAATTCGTGTCAAAAACTTTTTGAATATTTTCTATAGAAGTCGTAGAAGGATCTTGTGGAACATCTCCCAAAATTCCTGCATTATTAATTAAAATATCCAATTTACCCTGCTCCTTCTCAATTATTTCCTTTGCCGCTAAAACACTTTCTGCATTTGTAACATCAATTTGAATGGCTTGAATGTTTTGAAATCCTTTTGCTTTTAATTCTTTTACAACTTCCTCACCATTTGCAAGATTGCGAGTGCCTAAATAAACAAATAATCCTTTTTCTGAAAGCTGTTTGGCTGTTTCTAAACCAATGCTTCTATTTGCGCCTGTAATTAATACTGTTTTCATTTTCGTTTTTTTAAATTATCTGAAGCAAAGTTCTGTCGATAAAAAACAAAAACATTTGCCATATGACAAAAAGCGATTTAACGAATGTTTTTTCTAATCCTGCTTAAAGAAGATTGTGTAATTCCGAGGTAAGATGCCAAATAAGAAAGCGGAACACGATTGATTACTTTTGGAAACATTTCCATAAATGATAAATAACGAGTTGTAGCGTCTTCTGAAACGAGCGGACTTCTTCTAGCTACTTTCTGAATCAATGCTTTGGAAATTATTTTGTGCACAATTGTATCCCAACCTACAATTGTGTCGAGCAATTCCTGCCAATCGGCTTTAGAGAACACGATAATTTTGCAGTCTGTCACAGCTTGAACATAGGCAGATGAACAAATATTATTATCAAAACTTTCTAAATCTACAACCAGATTATTTTCGTCAATAAAATATTTTGTGATTTCCTCTCCTTTGTTGTTATAGTAACAAACGCGCATTATTCCGTCAACGATAAATCCAACTTCAGCAGCAATTTTTCCAGCTTCAGAAAAATATTCTTCTTTTTTGATTTCCCTTTCTTGAGCTTTAGATAAAATCAAATCAATCTGCTGTTGATTTAAATTGCCAAATTGCAATATGTAATTTACTAATTCTTTCATGCACGAAAGTTAGTCATAAGTTTTTATAGAGAATTTGTCATATGGCAAAAAAATACTTTATATATATTTATATTAGCAGACAGAAAAAGAAAAAAATGAAATTAATTCTACAGCTTCTATTTGTATTTTTTATTAATCTAGGATTTAGCCAGGATTATAGAGAAGCATCTATAATTTTTAATGACAGCAGTTCCATTCAAGGCTTTGCTGAAATTAAAGATAATGCCATTTATTTTAAAGTTAAACAAGAAGATAAAGCAGATAAATGGAGTTATGATTTTGCAAAAGGTCTAGTTTTTTCTGCTTACGGATATTCTGAAAAATATGAATATGTTGAATTTGAGCATTCAAAACCAAAGTTGCTTCAG
Source organism: Flavobacterium sp. SH_e (assembly GCF_025717045.1). GTDB lineage: Bacteria > Bacteroidota > Bacteroidia > Flavobacteriales > Flavobacteriaceae > Flavobacterium. Next base: position 110,663 of record NZ_JAOVZN010000005.1, on the reverse strand, counting down.
GTTGTTGAAGAAGGAAATGTTAATCTTTATCGTGATGCTAAAATATATTTTAAAGGCGGAAATACAAATTTTGGTGCAAACAACCTCCCAACAAATACTGGCGGTAGCTGGGAAATGTCTGAAGCTTTTTATGTAAAACGTAAAACTGAATTATATGTAACAGATATTAAGTTTAGTTTTAATTTGAGAGCCAAAAAATACTTTGGGGATTGTAAAAAAGTGATAGAAAAAATCGATAATAAGAAATTTACCAAAAAGAATATCAAAGATATGGTCTTCTTCTATAATGAATATTGTGGTTCTGACGACCAATAAAATATTAAAACTACATTCCTGGCCAGTACAAAAAATTGAATTTATGACCATCAGGATCTGAAAACCCAAATGTGTAACCAACTTCAAAATTTTCTGGTTCAGAGAAAATAGTTCCGCCGATTTCTTTTATTTTTTTATACCAAAGATCGACCTCCTCTACACTATTTGCGGATAAAGAAAATATAATTTCATTTTCGTTATTAGCATCTACAAGTTTTCCTTTTACAGCATCTTCTAATCTTTTGCGAGCGAAAAAGTTAATTACAAAGTCATTTTCGCCAAAAACAAAACTGACCAATTCTTTTGTTTCCTGTCCGTTTTGTTTGAAACCCAGATCTGTATAAAACTGAATCGTTTTTTGTAAATCACGAGAAACCAAGTTGCCCCATATCATTTTAGTTTTCATAAACTTCATCTTTAATTGATTTTTATCTAAGTTAATCAATTAATTTATAAGTGATTGAACTTAATGTCTTAAAAAGCAATTCCAAACTGAAAACCAACCGTAAAACTGGCTGGATGATCATTACCAAAGCGAACTGGCAAAGGCACAGCAACATAATAACTACAGCTGTTGTTTTTAATTATAGTTTTATTAAAAACCGGTGTAAAACCATATCGGCCGTTACTTTCAAAAGCAGCTCTTCCTGCAAAAGTGTAGCCCTTTCCTAAAGCTACTAAAACCCCAGGATGAAACAATAAGCCCGTTACTTTGCTTGTTCCTTGATCGTCTTTTATATTTGGAACCATTTCAAAAGAGAATCCGATTTTTTCGTTTTTCCAAATATTGATTCCAGTAGGAAATCCAACAGCGTAATAATCTCTAAAATTTACCGTTGTCTCATCTTTATTAACCGTAACAATTGGATGCATTATACCAAAATATCCAGTTATTTTTGGATATATTGATTGGGAGAAAGCTGAGAAACTCGAGAATAATATTGTAATAAAGAAAGTGTATTTAAGAAACATTGTTTTTGCCTTTTTTGTTTATAAAAGCAAAATTAGAAGCATCTAAAACCAAAAAATAGTATCTCGTTTACCTTTTGTATTTTGTTTACTTTTTTACCTTCTTTCTATAAGAAGACGGATTCTTTCCTGTGTGAAGTTTAAAAATTCGAGTAAAATGACTTTGGTCTGAAAACCCCGTCATATAAGCTATTTCGGTTAACGTATGCGACGAATTTTCAATAAGATTGATTGCTTTTTCGATACGAAGTTTTCTAACATAGTCACCAAAATTTAAATCTTCAAAATGTTTGGAAAATTCTCGTGATAAATAGGAAGGATTTAAATCAAGTTCGCTTGAAATTTTCTTTAAATCAAAAGTAAATTGTGCATCTATTTGATCTTGAATAATATTCTTTAAATCTTTAACCCAAGAAGGCGTTTTTCCAGAAGTCTTTTTGTCTTTTAAGAACTTGCTATAAACTTCATGCAATAATTTCTCAAACGGGCTATTCTGTAAATGATTCTGCTGATACAAATGTGTTGCCCAGCTATACAAAGCATCATAAAGAATCATGCCTTTTTCTAAAAGCTCGTAATCGTCTTTAATGTTATAAGCTAACCCAGCAGAAATTGCCCAAAGTCCAGCCGATTCTTTTGCAATTTCATGTCGATCAGTGTCTGCGCCTCGTATAATTCCGGCAATAATTGAAACAGCGGGATCATTAATTTTATATTTTTTTACGATATAATCAAAAGTACATTCTTCATTGTAGTGTGTAAACTCAACATTTGGGATATCAAATGGAATTGCATCTAATTCTTTTGCTTTAGAAACTATATCATCAAAAGGAACATAAATGAACTGAGCTTCGTGGTCAACAAATTTTCTAATCAACCAAGGGCAGGCTATTCGGTCAATTTTTGGTCTTTCTCTCGTAATCCATTTCATTTTAATGCAGTTTTGGATTTGTTTTTTTTAAATAATAGCTAAGCTACATTTATTTCAGAAGCTTTCAAAAACTGATTTTTTTTTAAATGTTTAATCTGATTTAGAAGTATATAAAAACTGTTTCTGAAAGTTTTTAATTAATTGCTAAAGATCACACGATTTCCTTGTAAGGTTTTTCTATATTAGCTAAAATTAAAATATTTTAACCAAATGATCTTAGCTTTTGATACTTACTACTTTGACGATAAAGCAAAAACAATCTGTCTCGAATTTGCTGAATGGAACGAAGACAAAAACTTCAAAATTCATTCTGAAATAATTGGCAATATAGAAGAATATATTCCTGGCGAATTTTATAAAAGAGAATTGCCTTGTATTTTAAGTTTATTAAAACAAATTGATTTATCGACAATTGAAGCTATTGTCGTTGATGGATTTGTTTATTTGGATGATGAAGAGAAATACGGTTTAGGCGGTTACTTATACGAAAAACTGAATAAAAAAATTCCAATTATTGGAGTTGCCAAAACAAATTTTGCTTCTATAGAAAAAAATAAAAAAGCTTTATTTAGAGGCGACAGCAAGAAACCATTATACATCACTTCTATCGGAATTGATCTGGAAGAAGCTTATAAAAAAGTAGAAAGCATGCACGGAGAATTTAGAATGCCAACTTTGTTGAAAGAATTAGATAGGCTGACGAAAGAAAATCTTTAATTAAATTGAACTAGAAAAAACAACTTTATAATTTTATTGAAATGATTATATTTTCTACTTTAATTATACTTTTGGGCATTATGCTTATTGTAGTTTATGCAATAAAAAATAATGAAAACCCTAGTAAAAATCGTACTGTTCTTAGAAGTTACAACTTTTCAGAAGATAAAAATGAAAAAAATTTCAGAAATAACCCCGAATATCAGGAATGTTTGTTCTCCGATTATCAAGATGATAGTAATTTAATTGTTGCAATTCATTTTAATAAAAATAATAGATATATATATCAGTTACTATCAAAGGACTATTCATACCACTTAGTAATTTATGATGAACAATTTACTCTTTTAAAAGATATTAATTTGAAACTTCTGCATTCTCCTGAAGTGACTAGCAGTGCTATCTTAAATACATTTTCAGAAAATGGGGAAGATTTTGTAATATTATCCCTTATTGATAGTGATAATATCTATTATTATCATTTTAATTCTGATGGATTAAATATTTTCAAAAAACATTTTTTGAGAGCTAGAAATCAAATATTCTTGATTCATCATAAAGAAGATGAGTTTATTTCAATTTCAGATGAAGACTATACTCATAAGCCTATTAAAGCATTTTGGATAAAAGACGAAACTACTTTTGAAGCTTTATTAAGTGATGATCAACTATATCCCGAAAAAGAATGGTCTGGTTATGAATATATTGAATCAGTGACTAAAACGAATATTACGAATCAATTTGCTTTTATAGCTCATCATGCCAATTATGGAGTTCAAGGCGTTAAAATTTTTAAGTTTAATCAGTCAAAAAAGATTGATTTGATTTATGATATGGATGATCTTGATTTTAATGGCGCTTTTCATAATTTAAGTTTTAACTCAAAAGGAGATCGATTTGTAGTGTTACTTTATAACAGAGATAAATTTCAAAATGATAGTTTTTCTATTTGCGAATATTCTGTTTTAGAGAATAAAAGACCGTTAAGAGTAATTAAAACTAAATTTGCTTATTGGAAATTTGGCGCATTACATACTTTTTATATTACTGACAGATTGGTTTGCATCGTAAGAAATTCTGATATAATAATCTACAATTTAGAATTTGAAAAGTTAAAAGAAACCCTAAAAAGAGATTTTAGATCTGCCTTTTATGCTGGCAACAATGTCTTAATTTATCAATATGAAGATGAAGTTATTAGCTTGTCTTACTAAGAATTCGAAATTTTATTTAAACTTTAGTAAAATTTATTTTCTACAAAAAACTCCCGAATCTAATTGTTTGGTTTTTTTTGGTGTTTTATAATAGGTTAGCAGTGCTAAGAAAACGATTGTACTCTCTAATTTTATTCTTTAATCTTTCTGCTAAATACACGTTTCCATCTTTAAGTTCGCTATGTATAATTTCGGCTTCTTCAATATATTTTAGCTTTTTTTCGTCGTTCCAATAATATGGAGGCTCGTACAAATTGCATATTCTATCCGCCATTTTAACAGCCCAAACTTCTATTGGCTGCTGTTTAATTCTATTTAAACTGTCAAGCATTTTTTCGAGAGAATTGCTAATTTCATCACTCTTGGTTAATGCTAAAACTCCAGATGCTACTTCGTTTCCAAATAAATCATTAACTTTTTCATAATTAAATGCCGTATCTTCTATAGTATCATGAAGCATAGCGCATTTTACAGCCAAATCGGCATTCATATTTTCTGTAAATCGGCTGGCATTTAAAACTTCAAAAACAACACTTCCGATATGATTAATGTATTCTACCCTTTCGCCTTCATTGCTTCCGCCATATTTTTGTCCGTCGTGAAGTTTTGAAACTAATTGCCAAGTATTTTGAATTTCGTCTATTGACCAGTCTTTTTGCTGTTTCAAATCGTTATAATGATTTTTTGATTGATTCTAATGTATGGCTTTTAATGAAGATTTGCAAGGATTAATAATCTGTAATCAGTATTTACGGATATATTCTTGTTCGAGGCATTTTTGCTTTCAAATGCTCTAAATCTTCCTTTTTGTACACTCCTGTACCGCTAAAATTAATTTCTTTTAAGTTTTGCGGAAATAAACTAATGCTGAAATCTGTAAGTACAGTGTCTGAAAGTCCCAGAATTTTCAAGTTTTTCATTTGGTTTAATGTTTTCGGAATTCTATTTAACTTACAATTTTCAACTCTAAGCGTTTTCAATTTTTCCAATCGATATATTGAATCAGGAATTTCGGTAATATCTGTTCCTCGAAGCATTAAGTATTGTAAAGATTTAATTTCAAAAATCCATTCAGGAAAAAACTTTAGCGGAAAATTCAAAACTGAAATTTTCTTAAGTTTTTTAAGGTTTCTTATTTCAGATGGAATTTCAAAATCATCCAAATAATAAATTGAAGGATCTGCTTGCATTTCTAATACTTCCAGATTTACAAACTTTGAAAATATCTCACCCTTATCTTTCAAGTTCTGATCATAAAAATGTAAGCTTAACTTTATGCAGTTTTTAGGCTTTTTTGAAGCTTCAGCCAAAGACGAAAATTTAGTTTTTCTAAAGAAATACATGTGTCATTGTTTTATAAAAAAAGAGACCTAAAGCCTCTTTTTCTTTTTATATGTTTAAAAATTATTTCTCTTTAACTACTTTTTCTAAAGCTTTAATATGTTCATCTTTAGCTTTTAAAAGCTCAGTATTTAAACGTTTAATTTCTTCTAAAGCTTCAATCCATTTTTCTACAGGATTAACATTAAATATTGCGCCATTGCCAGTATTTAAGAATGCGCCATTATCAAAGGTATTAGAAATAATATTTATAGCCTGTTCCTCATCAAAATTCTGAAAAGCTTCTACAGGAATTCTCAAAGAATTAGAGATTTGTTTGAGCAGATTGTCTTCAATTACATCTTTCTGTTCCAGCATAGAAATTTTCTTCTGCGTCCATTCTTCTCCCAAATCATAAGCTAGAGCTTCTTGTTTTACGCCTAACATTTCTCTGAAACGTTTTACGTTTCTCCCCTGATGAATTTTCTGTTCCATAACGAATATTGATTTCTAAAGTTTCAAAGATAAAAAAAAACTCTAAAATCAAATGACTTTAGAGTTTTTTGGAAGTTTGTGGGGAGAGCAGGATTCGAACCTGCGAAGTTCACACAGCAGATTTACAGTCTGCCCTCGTTGGCCGCTTGAGTATCTCCCCAAACTTGAGTGTTGATTGTAATCCATGTGCACTCAGAAAAGCGAAAAAAAAACTTCTTAATTTCTTAAGAAGTTTCTTGTGGGCGATGAGGGGTTCGAACCCCCGACCCCCTCGGTGTAAACGAGGTGCTCTGAACCAGCTGAGCTAATCGCCCTATTTTATTAGGTTGCTATCTTTGTGATAGCGAGTGCAAATATACACTTAGAATTTGTATTTGCAAGCCTTTTTGTGAAAAAATTTGTGGGCGATGAGGGGTTCGAACCCCCGACCCCCTCGGTGTAAACGAGGTGCTCTGAACCAGCTGAGCTAATCGCCCTATTTTACTAGGCAGCTATCTTTGTGATTGCGGGTGCAAAAATACGCTTAGATTTTGTATTTGCAAGCCTTTTTAGAAAAAAAAAATAAATATTTTTTCGTGTTTTTATTTAGATAGCTATTTTTCAAACCTTTAAAAAATAAACTTTTTTTACTCTTTCTTATAATTTCGTTAAAAACCCAAATTAAAAGCTCTAATTCTTAATATTCCTTTGTAGTGAATCGACTTAGTCATACCTTTGCATACCTTAATTGTATATTCAAATGGCAAGATTTCAAGAAAATGATTTACCGAAAGCTAAATTAAACTCTAATTCTCTTCAGAAAGCTCTAAGAATTTTTAAATATTCTAAAAATCACAAATGGAAATTTTTCCTAGGTTTGGTTTTTCTATTTCTAACAAGCGCCACTGCCCTTGCCTTTCCTAAATTAATGGGAATGCTTGTTGATTGTGTTACTAATAAAGATCTCTCTAAAGCCAACGAAATAGCGCTTGGTTTAATGGGAATTTTGGTGCTTCAGGCGATTTTTTCTTTTTTCAGAATTTCATTGTTTGTGAATTTTACAGAAAACTCTCTTTCTAATATTCGTTTTGCATTATATGAAAACCTGATAAAATTACCAATGTCGTTTTATTCTCAAAAACGTGTTGGAGAGCTTAATAGTAGAATTAGTGCTGATATTTCGCAGTTACAAGATACTTTTAGCACAACAATCGCTGAATTTTTACGCCAATTTATTTTAATTATTGGGGGTTTTGTAATCTTAGGAAGCATTAGTCCAAAATTAACTTTTATGATGCTTGCAATTGTGCCAGTTGTGGCAGTTGCAGCCGTAATCTTTGGAAGATTCATTCGTAAATACGGAAAAAAAACACAAGATAAAGTAGCCGAAAGCCAAGTTATTGTTGAAGAAACATTACAAGGAATTAGCAATGTAAAAGCATTTGCTAACGAATGGTACGAAATTCAGCGTTATAAAAATAAGATTAGAGAAATTGTAAAAATCGCCATAAAAGGTGGTCAATACAGAGGTTATTTTGCTTCATTTATTATTCTATGTCTTTTTGGTTGTGTTGTTGCTGTAGTTTGGTACGGAATAACATTGACAATTAAAGGAGAAGTTGAAGGTGTTGGAGATTTAATCTCTTTTGTATTATATACTACTTTCATTGGAGCTTCTTTTGGCGGAATCGCCGAGATGTATGCACAGATTCAAAAAGCTGTTGGTGCAACTGAGCGTGTTTTCGAATTATTAGAGGAAACTCCTGAAGAAATCAATGCTAAGCCTAGACTTACTGCTATTGAGAAAATAAAAGGAAATGTTGCTTTCAAAAATGTAGCTTTTAGTTATCCTTCAAGAAAAGAAGTTCAGGTTTTAAAAGACGTTAATTTTAATGCTGAATTTGGTCAAAAAATAGCAATTGTAGGACCAAGTGGTGCCGGAAAATCTACTATTTCATCTCTTCTATTGCGTTTTTATGACATAACTTCTGGAGAAATTTTAGTTGACGGAAAAAGTATTCACGATTATGATTTAGAAGAACTTCGTGGAAATATGAGTATTGTTCCTCAGGATGTAATTTTATTTGGAGGAACAATTAGAGAAAACATTGCTTACGGAAACCCAAATGCTAGCGAAGAAGAAATCATTGCAGCTGCAAAACAAGCAAATGCATTCAATTTTGTAGATAGTTTTCCAGAGAAATTCGAAACTTTGGTTGGAGAACGTGGAGTTAAACTTTCAGGCGGACAGCGCCAGCGTATTGCGATTGCTAGAGCTTTGCTTAAAAACCCAAGTATTTTAATCTTAGACGAAGCAACTTCTTCTTTAGATAGTGAAAGCGAAAAACTGGTTCAAGAAGCTTTAGAAGTTTTAATGGAAGGAAGAACAAGCATTATTATTGCTCACAGGCTATCTACAATTAGAAACGCAGATAAAATTTTGGTCTTGGATAATGGTAAAATTTCTGAAGAAGGAACACACCAAGAACTAATTAACTTAGAAAATGGAATTTATAAAAACTTAAGCAATTTACAATTTAGTAATTCTTAAAAATTTACAATTAAATATAATTAAACACAAAAAAGCTCCAATTTTAAGATTGGAGCTTTTTTGTGTGACAAACAGTTCTTGATATTGTAAACATTCACAATTTACAATTCAGAATTAACAATTAATTTATTTCCCTTTTCTACGTTTACGTTCTGCTTTAATCATAGATAATTCACGGCTTGTTTGACCCGCAACAGAAGTATTTTCTTCTGCACGACGAATTAAATATGGCATAACATCTTTTACTGGTCCGAAAGGCAAATATTTCGCAACATTATAGCCGTTTTCAGCTAAGTTGTAACTAATATTATCGCTCATTCCATATAATTGCCCGAACCATATTCTGTTATCGTTTTTAGCGATACCTCTCTTCTCCATCATTTCCATCAATTTATAGGAGCTCAATTCATTGTGAGTTCCTGCAAAAATGGCCATTTTATCAATATGATCTAACATATATTGCACAGCATTATCATAGTTTATGTCTGTAGCTTCTTTAGAAACGCAAATTGGAGAAACATAACCTTTTTCTTCAGCTCTTTTGTTTTCTTTCTCCATGTAAGCACCACGAACCAATTTCATTCCGATATAGAAACCTTCTGTTTTGGCTACTTCATGAAGTTTTTTTAAATAATCTAAACGATCCCAACGATACATCTGTAAAGTGTTAAAGACAATTGCTTTTTCTTTATTGTATTTACGCATCATATCGGTAACCAAATCATCTGCTGCATCTTGCATCCAGCTTTCTTCACCATCAATCAATAAAGCAACATCTTTTTTATGAGCTTCACTACAAACTTTATCAAAACGAGCTACTACTCTATCCCATTCTGCTTGTTCTGCAGGAGTAAAAGCTTGTTTTTCTCCTAATTTTTCGTATAATTCAAAACGCCCTAAACCAGTTGGCTTAAATACTGCGAATGGAATTGCAAGACGTTCTTTTGCAAAATCTACTGTTCGCAGTGTCATTTCCAAAGCTGCATCAAATTGCTCTTCTTCTTCTTTCCCTTCAACAGAATAATCCAAAACAGACGAAACTCCTTTTGTAAACATTTTGTCTACAACAGTAAGGCAATCATTTTCGTTTACACCACCGCAAAAGTGATCAAAAACAGTTGCACGAATTAATCCTTCTACTGGTAAATGAGCTTTAATCGCAAAATTAGTTACAGCAGTTCCAATTCTTACCAAAGGCTCGCTGTCAATCATTTTGAAAAGGAAATAAGCTCTATCAAGTTCTGTATCACTTTTAAGTGAAAATGCAACCTGAGTGTTATCGAATATCTTTTCCATTAAATTTATTTTTTATGCAAATATAGAGAGTGTTTTGAATATTGTTTACTAAAGAGCACCATATTTTTATATATCTTTAATAGGATGTATAAAAATGTAGCTTTACGAAGTAAATGTTTTACTATAGCACACTTTAAACACTTAAAAACAATTACTCGGATTTTTAAAACAAATTAGAACAGAAGTTTGAGGTTTATTTAGTTTAAAATACTTTATTTTTGCGCTTTCAATTAACTAAAGAATTATGCGATCTATTCAAGCCAACAATTATCTTGTGCATTTCAACCAGAATGCTTACGAAGCTTTAAATAAACATTTAAGAGAAAATAAATATTCTAATATATTTATAATTGTAGACGATCAAACCAATGAATATTGTTTGTCTAAATTTATTCCTCTTGTTGAAACTGATTTAGCAATTGAAATTATAGAATTTGAAGCTGGAGAAGCAAATAAGAATATTGAAACTTGTATTGAGATCTGGAATATTTTGACAGAACTTGGTGCCGATAGAAAATCTCTTATTATTAATTTAGGAGGAGGTGTTGTTACTGATTTAGGTGGTTTTGTGGCTTCTACATTTAAAAGAGGTGTAGATTTTATCAATATCCCAACTACTTTATTATCTATGGTTGATGCTTCTGTTGGAGGAAAGACAGGAGTCGATCTAGGAAATCTTAAAAATCAGATTGGAGTTATCAATGTGCCGCAAATGGTACTAATTGATACAAAATATTTAGAAACTTTGCCACAAACTGAAATGCGTTCAGGTTTAGCAGAAATGCTAAAACATGGTTTAATATATGATGCACCATATTGGAGACAGTTTTCAGATTTAAAATCAATTGTTTTTGATGAATTAGATCAATTAATTTATCGATCAGTAGAAATTAAAAATGAAATTGTGATTCAAGATCCAACGGAGAAAAATATCCGTAAAGCATTAAACTTTGGGCATACGCTAGGTCACGCTATTGAAGGATACTTTCTAGAAAGCGAAGAAAAAACAACTTTACTGCACGGAGAAGCTATTGCGGTCGGAATGATCTTAGAAAGTTATATTTCGCTTCAAAAAGGTTTAATTTCTCAGGAAGAATACAGAGAAATCAAAACCATAATTAAAGGTATTTATGAGGATATAATTTTTGAAGAAAATGACATCGATCCGATCTTAGAATTGTTAATTCACGACAAAAAAAATGAATACGGTTTAATTCAATTTGCATTAATTGAAGGAATCGGAAAAATAAAAATTAACCAATCCGTTGAAAATAAATTGATTCTAGAAGCGTTTCAAGATTATAAATCTTAAACTTTTTTTAATCAAAACCATTGCATTTGGTATATATTATTTTTTACATTTGCCCCATGAAAACAAACAATCAGCAAAGGCAATTTAGCTCTTACAGAAACAGACTCAACAGTTCTTTATTAAGAATGTTGAACCGTTTTTATAATAGTAAAAGCCCATTTTGCTTTGATGTTTTCCAATGTACAAAAGCCGAGCACGAAAAACTGCCAATTATATTTGCCAATATTAGAGTTTGAATTAGGATTTAGCACCGAAAATTTCTAAATTACAATTAAATTACAATCTCTAAAACGTTGACAAATAAATGAATACGAAATATTCTGATCTAATAAACCAAACATACTACTTTCCGCAAGAGGAATTTAAATTAAACAAAGACAACTTATTGTTTCACAACATCGATTTGATGAAATTGGTTGAACAATATGGCACACCGTTAAAGTTTACTTATTTACCTCAGATTTCTGAAAACATCAATAAAGCAAAAGCATGGTTCAGAAAGGCAATGGAAAAGAACAAATACGACGCAAAATACTACTATTGTTATTGTACAAAAAGCTCTCATTTTGAATATATCATGAATGAAGCTTTCAAGAATAATATTCATATAGAGACATCGTCTGCTTTTGATGTTAATATTGTTGAGAATTTATTGGAAAACGGTAAAATCAACAAAAGCACGTATGTAATTTGTAATGGTTTTAAAAGAGACGAATACATTACCAATATTGCTAGATTAATCAATAACGGACATAAAAATACTATTCCAATTATTGATAATTACGAAGAGTTAGATTTACTTCAGGCAGAAATTAAAGGGAAATTCAAAATTGGAATCCGTATTGCTGCCGAAGAAGAACCTAAATTTGAGTTCTATACTTCTAGATTAGGTATTGGATACAAAAACATAGTTTCTTTCTATAAAAAACAAATTCAGGAAAATGATAAATTAGAGCTAAAAATGCTTCACTTCTTTATCAATACTGGAATTAATGATACATCATACTACTGGAACGAGCTTGTAAAATGTATTAAAGTTTACATTGCTCTTAAAAAAGAGTGCCCTACTCTAGACGGTCTTAATATTGGTGGTGGTTTCCCAATTAAAAACTCACTTGCCTTTGAATATGATTATCAATATATGATTGATGAAATTATCAATCAAATTAAAATTGCTTGTGAAGAAGCCGAAGTAGATGTTCCAAATATTTTTACGGAATTTGGGTCATTTACAGTAGGTGAAAGCGGTGGTGCAATCTATCAGATTTTGTATCAAAAACAACAAAATGATAGAGAAAAATGGAATATGATTGATTCATCTTTCATTACCACTTTACCAGATACTTGGGCTATAAACAAACGTTTTATCATGCTGGCTATCAATCGCTGGAATGATACTTACGAACGGGTTCTGTTAGGAGGTCTTACTTGTGATAGTGACGATTATTACAATTCTGAACAAAACATGAACGCCATTTATTTACCTAAATACAACAAAGAGAAGCCTTTATATATCGGATTCTTTAATACTGGCGCTTATCAAGAAACAATTGGAGGATACGGCGGTCTGCACCACTGTTTGATTCCGCAGCCTAAACACATTTTAATTGATCGTGACGAAAACGGAATTCTGGCAACTGAAGTATTCTCGGAACAACAAACTTCAGACGATGTTTTAAAGATTTTAGGCTACAAAAAAAAGTTGTAAAAAAACGGCAGATTAAGTAAAAGAAATATCTTTAAAATTCTTAATTTGCATTAACATCCAAAAAGGTTAAACTTTTTAATTCAAAAAAAAACAAAAAAAATGAAAGGACCAATCAGTCAGTTTATTGAAAAACATTATTTGCATTTTAACTCTGCTTCATTAGTAGACGCTGCAAAAGCATACGAGCAGCAGTTAGCTGATGGTGCAAAGATGCTTGTAAGTATGGCTGGCGCAATGAGTACAGCAGAAATTGGTAAAATTTTTGCAGAAGTAATCAGACAAGACAAAGTGCATATTATTTCATGTACTGGAGCAAATCTAGAAGAAGATATCATGAATTTAGTGGCTCATTCTCACTACGAAAGAGTTCCTAATTACCGTGATTTAACACCAGAAGATGAGTGGGCTTTATTAGAAAGGGGATTAAATCGTGTTACAGACACTTGTATTCCTGAGCATGAAGCTTTCCGTCGTTTACAAAAACATATTTACAAAATTTGGAAAGATGCTGACGATAAAGGAGAACGTTACTTCCCACACGAATTTATGTACAAAATGTTGTTGTCTGGCGTTTTAGAAGAGTACTATGAAATTGATTTAAAAGATAGCTGGATGTATGCAGCTGCAGAGAAAAATTTACCGATCATCGTTCCAGGATGGGAAGATAGTACAATGGGAAATATCTTTGCTTCATACGTAATTAAAGGTGAATTGAAAGCATCTACCATGAAATCTGGAATTGAATACATGACTTTCCTTGCAGATTGGTATTCAAAAAACAGCTCTAAAGGAATTGGATTCTTCCAAATCGGTGGTGGTATTGCTGGTGACTTCCCTATCTGTGTAGTTCCAATGCTATATCAAGATATGGAAATGCACGATGTACCATTTTGGAGCTATTTCTGCCAAATTTCAGATTCAACAACTAGTTATGGTTCTTATTCTGGGGCAGTTCCAAATGAAAAAATCACTTGGGGTAAATTAGACATCAAAACCCCAAAATTTATTATTGAATCGGACGCTACAATTGTTGCTCCGTTAATTTTTGCATATTTATTAGATTTATAGAATAATTTATGAAAAGAGTTATAGTAGACTACGCCAAACTTACCAACGAAATTTTAAACCTTTTGGTAGAAAAATTTCCTGATGGTTATGATGATTCGGATGTAATCCGTTTTAGAAATGCTAAAAACGAATTGGTTGAAGCTGTTGAAGTTCGTACTGAAGACACAATTTATTTGGTGAAAATTAGTACTAAACTTGCCGACAGAATTGAAAACTACGATGAAGATGATGATTTAGATGTTGATGTAGATGCAATTGCACCAGTTAAAGGTATAGATTTAGATGATGATATTAGCAACGACGATGATGAAGATGATGATAATCTAGACAAACCTGATAACGATGGTGGTGATGACGATGATGACGATGACGATGATGACAAAGCCGACACTGATTATGATGAAGAGGAAGATGATGAAGATTAATTCATTTTCTTTAAAATAAGTAAAAGGAACTCGATTTGGGTTCCTTTTTTTTATATTTCAATTTAAAGTTTAAACGAAATTTATATTTTTGTATTTGTAAGATTATTTTTACTATTACTATCAAAAATTATATGCCTATGACTACAGAAATTTTACATACTACATTAAAAGAAAATTTTGGTTTTGAAAAGTTTAGACCCAACCAAGAATCTATTATTAATACAGTATTAGCAGGACAGGATGCCCTAGCTATTATGCCAACTGGTGGCGGTAAATCGGTCTGCTTTCAGCTTCCGGCCTTAATCTTACCAGGAATTACCATAGTGATCTCTCCTCTTATTGCATTAATGAAAGATCAAGTTGACAGTTTAAAAACTAACGGAATTTCTGCTTGCTATATAAATAGTTCACAATCGGCACAAGAACAGCAATACTATATAGAAAATTTAAAGTCTAATACCTTCAAACTGGTTTATATTGCACCTGAAAGCCTTTCGTATCTTGAAGTTGCATTTAACGAATTAACTATTAGCTTAATAGCGATTGATGAAGCTCATTGTATTTCTTCATGGGGACATGATTTCAGACCAGCATATACTAATTTAGGTTATTTAAAAAGTCGCTTCCCTTCCACTCCAATTTTAGCATTGACTGCAACGGCTGACAAAGCAACTCGTACAGACATAACAAAACAACTGAACTTACAAAAACCAAAGACTTTCATTGCTTCTTTTGATCGTAAAAATTTGAGTCTAGAAGTTCGCCCAGCTCTAGATCGTGTAAAACAAATAATTGATTTTATTGAAAATAAACCGAATGAATCTGGAATAATTTATTGTCTAAGCAGAAAAACTACTGAAGAACTAGCTGAAAAATTAAAGAAAAGCGGAATTACAGCGAAAGCTTATCATGCTGGTTTAGATAATAACACACGTGCTAAAACTCAAGATCAATTTATAAATGACGATTGTCAGGTTGTTTGCGCAACAATTGCTTTTGGAATGGGAATTGACAAATCGAATGTTCGTTGGGTAATTCATTATAATCTTCCAAAAAATATTGAAGGATATTATCAGGAAATTGGACGTGCGGGTCGAGATGGTCTTCCTGCAGAAACTGTTCTTTTTGAAAGTTATGCAGATGTGATTCAATTGCAGAAATTTGCTTCTGAAGGACTAAACTCAGACATTCAGCTTGCAAAATTGGATCGTATGAAACAATATGCCGATGCAGTGAGCTGTCGAAGAAAAATTTTATTATCGTATTTCGGAGAATTAGTAACTGAAAATTGCGGTAACTGCGATATTTGCAAAAATCCTCCAACTTTTTTCGATGGTACGATTCTCGCGCAAAAAGCACTGTCGGCGATTACGCGATTAAAAGAATCTGAACCGTTGGCTGTAATTGTAGATTTTTTAAGAGGCTCGAGAAACGCCTATATCTACGAAAAAAATTATCAAGAGCTAAAAACGTATGGAATTGGTGCTGATGTTTCTTGGTATGACTGGAATCAATATCTTATTCAGCTTATTAATTTAGGTTACTGCGAAATTGCCTTTCATCAGCATAATAAAATTCTTCTTACTCCTTTTGCAAAGAAAGTTTTATTTGAAGGAGAAAAAGTAAAACTGACGACTGTTGTTAAGAAAATAATTGATAAGAACGAAACCAAAGAGGCAAAACCAAAAGCAGCTAAAAATTCTTTATTCGAAACACTTCGCAAATTACGCTATGAAATTGCACAGAAAGAAGAAGTTCCTGCTTATGTTATTTTTAGTGATGCTTCATTAAGACAAATGGAAGTTTTAAGACCAATGACAGATGAAGATTTCCTTGCGGTTGAAGGTGTGGGTAAAGCCAAATTGGAAAAATATGGTTCTGAGTTCATTAATGCAATTGTAGAATTCCAAAGAAATAAATCGGTTGTAAAAAAAGAGAAAAAAGACAATACCTATAAAAAAACATTAGAATTATTTCAAAATGGACTTTCTGTACAGGAAATCGCTGAACAGCGAAATTTAGGTAAAACCACAATCATTTCACATTTGGCTAAATTATATGTTGACGGAAATGATATTGATTTAAATCAGTTTGTTTCTGAAGAAGAAATTCTTAAAATCGAAAAAGCACAGATAGAATTAGAAAATCCAAATGCATTAAGACCTTACTTTGATTATTTTGAAGAAAAAATGTCTTATGATAAAATTCGGTTTGGTTTGGCTTTTTTGGAAAGAAAGAATCAAAAGGTATAAAAAGAAAGACTTCAGCTTCGCTCAGTCTGACATTTGACATTTAAAACCAGTATTGTCAGACTGAGCGAAGTCGAAGCCCACGTTTTCCGAAATGCTAAAATTGTATACAATAGTAAACCCGACAGATTTTTAAAATCTGTCGGGTTTATTTATGTTTAAAAATGTAAGCTTTTACAAATACCTTTCTTCAAAAACTTTCTGATGATGTTTTTGATGTCCAATCATAACAAAACCTAAGGCGCGAACTGAAATTGGGTTATTTGAAGCAGTCCCAATACGTTTAAGCTGTTCTTGAGACAAGCTTTTATAAAACAATAAAGTTGAGTGCCTTACAGCTGAAAATTCAGTAAGTAAGTCTTGAATACTTCTATTATTTGAGTCTGTATTATCAGCGTAATCATTTTCTTCAAAACTTGGCAAAGGCGTTTTATCGTTTCTTGAGAAACGTAAAGCACGATAGGCAAAAATTCTCTCGGTATCTATTACGTGCTGAATAATATCTTTAATTGTCCACTTTCCTTCTGCATAACGATAATCAAATTTATCCATCGGAATATTTTGAACAAATCGAATGAATTCATGAAGAGAAATTTCTAATTCTTCAATTAAAATTCCGTCGCCAGCTGCTTTTATATAAGTGCCAAAGTGACCTGAATATTCATTTTCTAATAATTCTGCTGCTCTCATTTCATTTATTTTTTAAGCTGAATTTCTACTTGCATTCGTATTTCCAAATAAAGATCTTGTTACGATTTTCTCGTACACTTTTACTAATTCTTCGTCAGGAGCTTCTTCTTTATTCAACTCGTTGATCCTCAATAACGCATATTGCTGAATTGTCAATAAAGGTAAAACTATACGTTCTCTAATCTGAATTGAAGCAATACCGTCAGGATAATTTTCCATTAAAGTTTTATGATCAGCGATTTTTAATAAAAGACGTTTTGTTTCTGAAAACTCGTCATAAATAATCTGCCAGAATTCACCAAACTCAGGATCTTTTCTCATATAAGCTGTCAATGGCAAAAATGATTTAGCCAATGACATCATACTATTTTCAAGCAAAGTTTTGAAAAACAATGAATTGTGATACAAATTACTCACTTTATCCCATTGTCCTGTTTCTTCAAAATGTTTTAAAGCCGATCCCACACCAAAGAAACCTGGAACGTTTTGTTTTAACTGGCTCCATGAGCCAACAAATGGAATTGCTCTTAAATCAGCAAAATCTAATGATTCTGATTTACTTCTTTTTGAAGGTCGGCTTCCAATATTAGTTTTAGAATAATATTTCAGCGTACTCATTTTTTCTAAGTACGGAATAAACTTTGGATGATTTTTGAAGCTTAAGTATTTCTCATAACCTAAATTCGCTAAATCCGTTAAGATTTGAGTTTCATCAGCTGTTAATTCATTTTTCTCTTTACTAAATACTTGATTTGTAACACCAGCACTCAATAAGTTTTCAATATTATAACGACAAGAGTCTAAAGTCCCAAAATTAGAGCTAATAGTCTGACCTTGAACTGTTATTTGAATCTCATTGTTTTCAATTTTTGGACCTAAAGAAGCATAGAACTTATGTGTTTTTCCACCGCCACGAGCTGGAGGTCCACCACGTCCATCAAAGAAAATTGCTTTAATTCCGTATTCTCTAGAAATTTTAGTCAACGAAATTTTAGCTTGATAAATACTCCAGTTAGCCATTAAATAACCGCCATCTTTTGTTCCATCAGAGAATCCAAGCATAATTGTCTGTTTGTTTCCTCTTGCTTTCAAATGCTTAGAATATTCTGGATTTGTATACAATTGCTCCATAATAGAATGGGCATTTTGTAGATCGTCTACAGATTCAAAAAGCGGAATAATATCAACAGTTGGATTTTCCCAATTATTCAAACGAATCATTGCAAAAGTTTCCATCACGTTCAGTGCGCTTTCGTTATTACTAATAATATAACGATTAGCACCTTCTTCACCATTATTTTGCTGAATGGTTTTAATTGCTTGAATTGATTCTAAAGTATATCTAGTAATTTCATTTTCGAAATCACTTGGGTTTAAATTTCCTTTTACTTTCGATAAAACATCAATTTTTTCATTTTCTGTCAATTCGAAATAATTTTTCGGAAAAACTTCTGAACCAGAGTTCAAATAATAATTCACAACATCTTTGAAAACTGCATTATGAATTTTGCTATTTTGGCGAATATCTAAAGTCGCAAAATGGAATCCGAAAAGGTTAATTTTTACTAAAAGAGCTTCCAATTCATCTAAGTATAAAGACTGATGCTTTTCAATAATTATAGCTCGGATCTTATTTAATTGCGTCAATAATTCATCTAAAGTGATGAAAATATCACCTTTAGAATAAAATACAGAACGGTAAAGTTTATTTTCAAGTTCAGCTACTAAAGTATCTACACCTGAGAAAGTTAACTTACGTTTCAGATTTCTCATTTCTACATAATAACACTTTAAAATAGAAGTACGCAAACGGTCTGCAACTTTAAGAGTAATATCTGTAGTTACGAAAGGATTACCGTCACGGTCACCTCCTGGCCAGAAACCTAACTTGATTAATTGATTCTGAATTGGATTTCCATCTAGAATATTTTTTTGAAGGTAATGTACAATCTCTCCAGCTGTAGCATAAAATACATTTTCTAAGTACCAAATCAAACTGACTGCTTCATCATAGGGATTTGGTTTCTCTTTCTGAATAAAAGGGGTTTTTCCTAATTGAGCCAGTAATTGTTTTATTTGAAGTAGATTGTTTTGACGAATAGCTTCTGTCAAATCATTTATAATACCTAATACGGGGCCAGGATAAAACTGAGTTGGATGTGCTGTTAAAACAGTGCGAACATTGAAGTTTTCTAGAAATTCACTTAGTTCGTCATCTTTTTCTTTAGCATCCGATTTTTCTTTGATATCTCTTAAAGACCCACGTCCTTCCATGTTATTAACTTCTGGAAAAGCGGCATCTTCAATGGCGTCAAATAATACGATTTGGCGTTCTATATATTGAATAAATCGAAACATAAGGTCGATTTTTTCCGCCTCAGAAGTATTACTTAAAAATTTATTAGAGAAAAAATCAACAATTTCTTTTGGTGTTTCCTGTTTTTTAAAGCCTGTTTCGCAAGTTTCTGTAAATAAAGGAAGTAAAACTCCTGTATTATCTATAGAATCAAAAGGCAATGTTATGAAAACACTATTATAAATGTGATATTTTGAAAGAACGTCTTGATTAAAACGTTCAATTTTTGGCAACGTATACATAAAATCGTGTTATAGTTGGTTGGTTAATTAGTCATAAAAAAACCCCAAGAATAAACTTGAGGTTATATTTTAATATAGCATTCAAGAAAAGTTCTTACATATTTTTGAAAATAGTATGCATCAAACGCTTCTTATCGTTAATACTTTCCTCTAATGAGATCATTGTTTCTGTTCTGTAAACACCTTCAATATCGTCGATCATGAAGATAACTTCTTTCGCGTGTTTAGTATCTTTTGCTCTAATTTTGCAAAAGATGTTGAATTTTCCTGTAGTAACAGAAGCTACAGTTACGAATGGAATTTGATTGATTCTTTCTAATACAAATTTAGTTTGAGATGTATTATTAAGGAAAACCCCAACATAAGCAATAAATGAATAACCTAATTTATCGTAGTCTAAGGCTAATGAAGACCCCATGATAATACCGGCATCCTCCATCTTTTTTACTCTAACGTGTACTGTACCAGCAGATATCAATAGTTTTTTTGCAATGTCAGTAAACGGAACTCTCGTATTGTCTATTAACATATCTAAAATCTGGTGATCTACTTCATCTAAACGAAATTTACTCATAATTGTTTAATTAATATTACTAATTGCTATTACAAAGTATAAAATTATATATAAAAAACAACAAATTCACATAAAAATTAACTTTTTATTAATCCGTTAACAAATTTAACATTTTTATTTAAATAAAAATTTGCTTTCTGACCCGTTTTTGGAAAATTTTGGAAATCGTCCGAATATTCGGCTCCTTTTGCGTCGTATTCATAATGACCAAAATAATTTTCCAACTCGCCTACTTCAACTATATAAGCGTTAAAATGAATCTTATTTTCGATTAATTCTTCTTTGTATTGAGCGACAAAATTCGTAATAATTTCGATACCATCATAATTTATTTTGACATTTTTATACATAAAATCATAAAAAACCACGTTATTTTGTGAAATATTCAAATATTCACCAAATCTATTATC
This sequence comes from Flavobacterium sp. SH_e, assembly GCF_025717045.1. Taxonomy (GTDB): domain Bacteria; phylum Bacteroidota; class Bacteroidia; order Flavobacteriales; family Flavobacteriaceae; genus Flavobacterium. The sequence goes on along the minus strand of NZ_JAOVZN010000005.1, from coordinate 89,842 downwards.
AACTAAATCGTTTTCGGAAATTAGTTTAAAGCTCAAAATTAACGCGAAAAATATGTATTTACGGGTAATTTCTCTTTCATAGTCCCCTGGATAATGACCAGCCTCAAATAAAATCGTAGGAACTCCTAAAAATTGAAAAGTGTCTCCAATACAATTAATATTGAAAGAATCATCAAAACGCCCAACTTGACCAGGAATATATTTTTGAAGCTCTTCATTTATTCCTGCAATTATATTTATTGCTTTCTGTCTCACCTCATTAACATCTCTTTCTTCATTATAAGATGGTGCTAAAAATGAAACAGTTGCTGGTTTTCCTGTAGTTCCTGCTCCAAATATAGTACGCTGATCATGAAGATTAAAACAAAAATCTGGCTTAAAAGTTTCGAAAACTTGTCTTAAAACATTGCTTTCCGGCTGTGTTAAATCTTGAGAATCTCTATTTAAATCAATTTCATTTGCATTTGCACGAGTATAGAGCCTAGCGCCATCTGGATTTAGAATTGGAATAGAATAAAATGTGAAGTTGTTAAGCAATTGTTTTGCTAAATCTGTATCGTCATTTAATAAATTAATGAAATCAAATAAAGCTTTTGTTGTTGTACTTTCATTTCCATGCATTTGTGACCAAAGATATACGCGTCTTTTTCCTGTACCAATTTGATAACTATATATAGGTTCGCCCAAAACAGATTTACCAATAACTTGCACTTGGTTGTCTGTATTTAGTTTATCTAAAAGAGGCTGAATATGGTCTAAAGTCAGATATCTTCCAGATATTGAGTTTTCTTTGTATTGTATAAAAAGTTGTTCTAAATTCATTGCGTTTTCGATTAGTTTACAAAAGTAAATATCTTTATTTTTACAATTGTAAACTACTAAAAAAGTACAGAATTTAAAATTGTAAACATTATTTTAAAGATTTTATTAGTTAAATGCATAACTCATTTCAATACAACCATTTAATTATATTATTATGTATTAAGCAATTCTTTTTCAACTCTTTAATGGTTATCATCTAATATATAAATTTAACATAAAAGTATACTATACTTAAAATTGAAACATTAAAACTGTACCGTATTATTTTTTTGTTTACATTTGTAAATACACTATTTTAAAACAAGAATTTACAATGGTAAACATAGATGATTTTGTAAAAAGACTTGAAACGGTATTAGATTATTATGGTTTAAATGCCTCTGCATTTGCCGATAAAATTGGTGTACAGCGTTCTAGTATGTCTCATCTTTTATCCGGAAGAAACAAGCCAAGTTTAGATTTTGTAATGAAAATTCTAGAAGTTTTTCCAGATGTAGACTTATATTGGATTTTGATAGGAAGAGGAAATTTTCCTAAAAATAATGATGACGAAATTCAAGAAAATTTAAAAGACTTAACTCCTATTCCATCTAATGAAAATTCTGGAGAAGATTTATTTTCAACTGCAGAAATAAACGAAGAAGGAAAAAGAGAAATAAAAAAATCATCGCTTCCAAAAAATGTAAATTTTAGTTTAGAAGACGATGATATTGATAAAATTGTGTTTTTCTATAAAAATGGCACTTTTAAAGCCTACTCTCCTTGATGCAAAAATTAGCGCATATTCGAATCTTTATCCAGAAAATTTTCAAATACGCGATTCTCACGCGTTTGGAAAAATTCTCAGAAATTACAGTTTTACACCATTTTCAGGGATTTTGCCTAAAACTCCTTGATAATGTTTTTTCAAGATTTCAAAATCGGCTTCATAATTTCCAGTTGGATAAAATGGTTTCCCAAGATTTACCTCTTTTTTACCCCAATCAAAAGCTACGGGAACGATTGGCACATTCGCTTTAAGCGCTATAAAATAAAATCCAGTTTTAATTTCCTTCACTTCTTTTCTAGTTCCTTCTGGCGCAACAGCCAAACGGAAGATTTCCTTTCTATTAAAAATAGCCGCAATAGAATCTACTTTGTTCAGTCCACCAGAACGATCTAAAGGTTCGCCTCCAACATTTCTAAAATAATAACCAAAAGGAAAACGAAATAATTCCTTCTTTCCTACCCAATTCATTTGCAGTCCAGAGATTCCTCGCGTAAAAAGTCCTATATAAAAATCGTGATTGCTTGTATGAGGCATCACCATAAGTATACATTTTTTCACTTCAGCATTTTCTATTCCTACTATTTTCCAGCCCATTAGCTTAAAAAATATGAATTTGTACAATAGTTTTTTCATTAAAAATTTAATATTTGGTGCAAATTAAAGATTTAATGGTAAATTTGAGTAAAAGCATTCAAAATGATTCGAAAATTTTTCAGTTATATAATCCCAATAAAAATATTTAAAAAGAAATCAGCCAGAAGTAAAATGATCGAAGTCACTTGGGCAAATGGAGAACTAGTTTTGGATACTGAAAACACAAATTATTCATACGGAAGTTTACAGCGCATATTAAGATACGGACTTCGAAATATCGGTTACAACAAAATTTTAGAAATGGAACACATTTTATTACTAGGAGTTGCCGGCGGAAGTGTTGTTAAAACATTAGTAAACGAAATAGAATATAACGGAAAAATAACGGGTGTAGAAATAGACCCAGATATGATTCAGGTTGCAAATGAGTATTTTAACCTTAATCAAATAAAACAATTAAAAGTTGTTATAGACGATGCATTTGAATTTGTTTTAAAAACAAAAGACAAATACGATCTCATAATAATTGATATTTTTGAAGATACTCATATGCCAAATTTTTTGTTCGAAAAGTTTTTTGTAGATAGAATATGTACTCTTTTAAAAGATGATGGTGTTGTATTGTTTAATACGATGATTTTAGATGAAGCGCACAATGTTAGAAATAGAAAATATATTTCTGAAGTAAATCCGAAAATGTTTAAAACCAAAATGTTGCCTCGCATTGAAGTTCACAACGAATTAATAATTATAAATAAAGTAGCTTAAATTTCATGAAACCCCTAACCTCCATTTTAAATGCCTTACCACCTACTAAAGTTATTGATGAAACAATTAGTATTTCAGAATATACTCCGTTAAATCTATCGGTTTCAAATCAAGATCTAATGAATTCTAAATTAGATACTTCTGAAGATTTTGAAAAGTACATTTCGAATTACCTAAAAGAAAACAATGCCAAAGTTGCTTTTGGCGGTTATATTGAAGGACGTTTTTTATACCAAAGAAGCCCCATTTTTTTGAACGCTACAAAACCTGAACGAAATATTCATATTGGTTTAGATTTATGGGCAGAAGCTGGAACAATAGTTCTTGCTGCATTAGACGGCAAAGTGCATAGCTTTAAAAACAATATTGGTTTAGGTGATTACGGCCCAACTATAATATTAGAGCATGAAGTGGAAAATGAGAAATTTTATACTTTATACGGACATTTATCGTTAGAAAGTATAGAGAATTTAAATATCGGAGACCATTTTAAAAAGGGCGAAAAGATTGCAACTTTAGGAAATGCCTCAGTCAATGGAGATTATGCACCCCATGTCCATTTTCAAATCATCCATAAAATAGAGGATTACTGGGGAGATTATCCTGGTGTCTGCAATACAAAAGACCTAAATTTTTACATTGAAAATTGTCCCGATCCTAACTTATTATTAAAAATTACTTAAATAGTTATGAAGAAAGCAGGATTGATTATATGTTTGTTAATATTATTATTAATTGGATGTAAATCGAAAACAGTAAGTAGAGATACAGAAGATTTAAAAATAAAAAAAGTTTCTGGAGCAGAAGTAAATGCAAATCAGCAGCGTAAAGCGTACGATTTAGGAAAGAGAGTTTTAGAAACGTGTAATACTTCAAAATTTAAACCTTTTAATGAAACTGAAGTAACTAAATCGGTTATGGAAAACACTACGGAAGAACGTTTAACCAAAACCTGCCAAAGATTTAGACAGTATTACGGAAGTTTTATAGATTTAAAATTAGATGGAGTGTACAAAACCAAACATGAAGTCATTTACCGCTACCACGCATTCTACAGTAAAAAAGTTGCCAATAAGGAATTGCGAATTTTTGTAAATGAAGACAATCTCATTTCTGCCATAAAATCAATGGATTGGGATGAAAAATTTGACGCCAAATTAGCCGATCAATAAATACTATATATATGAATTTTAAACTACCACTACTTCTGTTATTATTTATTTCAACTTTTGCTTCAGCACAGCAAACTATAAGTGTAAAAGGTTCAGCTCCTTATCCAGCGACACAAGAATATACTTTTATATGCGAAAAATATGCTTACTCCGGCGAAATCAATGTTCAAATAGCTAAAACGGAAAAAGGAGGTGTTTTAAAACTAACCGTTTCTACAGCAAGTGACAAAGCAAAAATTGCTGGTGGCGTTTATGTCGATTTGACAAATGCTGATGTTATTGCATGTACAGATAAAAATGTAAAAGAATCTGCAGATGGAAAAACAACTGCTTACTATTATTTTACACCTGCAGAATGGCTGAAGCTTAAAAAGACAGATATTTATGCAATAAGATTCATAATTGCTGGTGGACCAGATATTTCAGGAAATCTAACAGGGCACTTTACAGCTTATAGTAAAGTGAAATATTTCTCAACAGCATTTGACAAGTCTAAAAAAACATTTGATACAGCTAAAGAAATTAGTGTTTTATAATGATTTTTTAATCTAATAAATCTTATATTTAACATAAATATTTTTTTATGAACGCAAATGAAGCCTTAATCACAAAGTTTTATACCGCTTTCGCTAACGCTGATGCAAAAACGATGAGCGAATGTTATCATCCAAAAGTTCATTTTATTGATCCCGCTTTTGGTTTATTAAAAGAAAAACAGGTTTCAAAAATGTGGGAAATGCTGCTTTTAAAAAGTAAAGGAAATTTAAAAATTGAATTTTTCAATGTAAAAGCAGATGATTCAACTGGTTCTGCAAATTGGACGGCTACTTATAATTTTAGTAAAACCAACAGAAAAGTGATCAATAAAATAAGCGCCGAATTTGTTTTTCAAGATGGCCTAATTATCAAGCATACAGACAATTTTGATGTATGGAAATGGTCAAAGCAAGCCTTTGGAACAACAGGTTATTTACTTGGCTGGACAGGATTTTTCCAGAAAAAAATACAGACTCAGGCTTTATTATCACTTCAAAAGTTTCAAGAAACCAAATAATATCCTTAAGTTGAAAACCCCTAATTACATTAAAGTATAAAAGGGTTTACAATTTAATATCCGCCTTTTGCCCGATTATAATTATTTGTTGCTCATTGTTTTGTACTAAAGTGTCAATTCAAAATACTGATGAAAGAAATCGTACACAAAAAATTAAATCAATTACAGGCAACTGCAATCTGCGGAAACGATATTAGTTCTTCTTGTCTATACGTTTCAGCTTTAACCATATTATATGCTGGCCAATATGCTTGGATTTCACTTTTAATTGTTGCTGTTGTATTATTTCTTTTCAGAAAAATTTATGGTGAAGTTGTTGGAGCAATTCCTTTAAATGGAGGTGCTTACAATGTTTTATTAAACACTTCTACTAAACGTTTAGCTTCTTTAGCCGCAACTTTAACAGTTTTGTCATACATGGCAACTGCTGTAATCTCGGCATCCGAAGGAATGCACTATTTGCACGGAATATTTGACGGACTAAATGTTACAATTGCAACTGTCGTCGTTTTAGTTTTATTTACTGGATTAGCCATTTTAGGAATTGGAGAATCTGCTTTTGTCGCCGTTATCATTTTCATGACTCATATTGCGACTTTGACCTTGTTGGTTTTAGCATCAGTATGGTTTGTATTAATGAATGGCTTAGATATTTTTTATATCAATTGGCAAACTCCAATAACTTCTGGAAGTATTAGAACAGCACTTTTCTTAGGATTCTCTGCCGCAATGCTCGGAATATCTGGTTTTGAAAGTTCTGCCAATTTTGTCGAAGAACAAGAACATGGCGTTTTTCCTAAAACACTCCGAAACATGTGGGGAATTGTTAGCTTCTTCAATCCCATAATTGCTATTTTATTGATTAGTGTAATTCCGTTAACTGAAGTTGGAGAAAATAAAGAATCACTTTTAGCTTATTTAGGGCAAACAACTGGCGGAGCATGGCTTGCTTGGCTAATTTCTATTGATGCTGTTATGGTACTTTGTGGAGCAGTTTTAACTTCATTTGTTGGTGTTTCGGGACTTTTAAACCGAATGACATTAGATCGAATTCTACCAAATTATTTTCTTAAACAAAATAAAAGAGGTTCTCATTACAGAATCGTTATAAGCTTTTTAATTCTCTGTATTTCAGTTCTTTTCGCAACAAACGGACATCTAGAATCATTGGCTGGAGTTTATACTTTTTCATTCTTAGCTGTAATGGCACTTTTTGGAATTGGAAACTTACTTCTTAAATACAAACGCAGAAAACTTCCAAGACCTGAACGCGCTCGAGGAATTGCCGTCGTTCTTGCAGTAACTTTTGTTATTACAGCTTTTATCGGGAACATGCATCTTAACATCAATTCGTTTTACACATTCTTGCAATATCTTATTCCAGCTTTAATTTTTATTGGTATCATGCTAAACCGTGTGTTTTTAATCCGATTATTGATTGAAGCTTTAGAATATTTTTACCAGCCATTACGAAAAATGGTGATTATAAGTAACCGTTATCTTCAAAATTTAAGTTCAGAAATCAATTCGCAAGAGTTTGTCTTCTTTACTAAAGGTGACGATATCACTATCTTGAACAAAGTCCTGCAATATGTTGAAGACAATGAAACAACCAAAAAACTTAAAATAGTTCACGTAAAAAGTGATACTGTAAATAACGAAGGGCTCAAAAAAGACTTAGAAGTTTTAGACCGTGCTTACGACGGTTTAGATATTGAATATATAGAAATTGAAGGAACATTTGGTCCAGAAATTATAGACGAACTTTCTCAAAAATGGAAAATCCCTAAAAACTTTATGTTCATAGGGTCTCCAGGAAATAGATTTTCATACCGAGTTGCAGATCTAGGAGGCGTCAGATTGATAATGTAATTTTTTAGAAGCAGACGAATTCGTGTTTTCATGAACACTCGTCCCGCTATCCGTTTCAATCTTTTGCGCCGAACCCCGGCACAAAAGGATTTCCACTTCTATCGGGGCTAGACTAGAAATATCATTTTCATAAAAGAACAAAATTAATTGTCTTAGAAGTCCTTTGTCAAAGTTTAAAACTTTGACAAAGGTCCATACGTAAAATTGACAAACCCGACAGATTTGAAAACCTGTCGGGTTTAATAATTTATCTTTGTCAAATTTTAAATTTTGAAAAAAATCTTTTAAAAGCAAGCTTTGCGATCTCAACAGGAACTAATATTTAGCTCAAAAAAACTTCCAAAACGCCGCGAATCCTTTGAGAACTCTGCGTTAAGAAAACAATCAAAAGTTAAGACTTAAACCAACTCTCAACTAATTCATCTTCAAAAGAATTCGCATCTTTATGAATAAACTCATTACGGTTTTTATCATAAGAATAATCCAAAGCCCATTCTTTATGATTTGCCGCTAATTCTTTTATGCTGTTACAAACAAAAGCAATTTCTTTATCTGTAGTCGTTGGGTGAATAGACATTCTAATCCATCCTGGTTTTTTGATCAAATCACCAATTGTAATTTCATTTACCAATTTATTAGAAGTTTCTTGATCAACATGCAATAAATAATGGCCGTAAGTTCCTGCACAGCTGCATCCTCCTCTAGTCTGAATTCCAAAACGATCGTTTAAGATTTTAACTCCTAAATTAAAATGAAGATCATCAATAAAAAACGAAATTACACCAAGACGCTCTTTGTGCTGTCCTGCTAAAATTTTAATATTATCAATTGGATCTAATTCAGAGAAAACATAATCTACAATTTCGTGTTCACGCTGCATAATGTTTTCAATCCCCATTTCTTCTTTCAATTCAATGGCAAGAGCAGTTTTTATAACCTGAAGAAAACCAGGCGTTCCGCCATCTTCACGATCTTCAATATTATCAATATATTTATGTTCTCCCCAAGGATTTGTCCAGCTTACTGTTCCTCCGCCTGGGCAATCTGGAATCATATTATTGTATAGCTTTTTATTAAAAATCAAAACCCCAGAAGTTCCTGGACCGCCCAAAAATTTATGAGGCGACATAAAAACAGCGTCTAAATAAGCTTCTGGATCAGCAGGATGCATATCAATTTCAACATAAGGTCCTGAACAAGCAAAATCAACAAAACAAACACCATTATATTGATGCATTAATTTTGCCGCTTCATGAAAAGGAGTTCTTAATCCCGTAACATTCGAACAAGCAGTAATAGAAGCAATTTTCAACGTTCTATCCTTATATTTTTCCAATAAAACTTCCAGATTCTCTAAGTTAAAAAGCCCTTTTTCGCAAGACGGAATAATCTCTACATCTGCAATAGTTTCTAACCAAGAAGTTTGATTAGAATGATGTTCCATGTGTGAAATAAAAACAATTGGCTTTTTCTCAGCAGGAACATTGGTGAAACTTTTTAAGTTTTCAGGGATTTTCAATCCTAAAATACGCTGGAATTTATTGATAACTCCAGTCATTCCGGTTCCATCTGTAATTAAAACATCATCATTGCTTGCATTTGCATGACGCTTAATAATATGTCTTGCATGATGATATGCTTTTGTCATTGCAGTACCTGAGACAGTAGTTTCAGTATGAGTATTGGCAACAAACGGTCCAAATTGATTTAAGAGTTTCTCTTCAATCGGGCGATACAATCTTCCGCTGGCAGTCCAGTCAGTGTAAATAATTGATTTTCTGCCATAAGGAGAGGTAAATTCTTGATTTATTCCGACAATATTCTGCCTAAATTCCTGAAAATAAGTTTCCAGTGTCATGGTACTATTTTTGCTATTCATTAGTTGTGCCTTGTGTTGGATTGCAAATATATAGTTTTTTTATAAAATTGCGAATTTATCAATAGTAAACTTCAAACACTATATTACTGTTTAGTATTTTTAGTTAAAAGAACTTTTTTTTTAATAAATTATCATAATATCCTATCGAATTAATAGGCATTAAACTTATAGAAAGTAATTACTTATGGGAAATTTATCAGTTGCTACTTTTGGTGGCGGATGTTTTTGGTGTATTGAAGCTGTAATTCAGCGTTTAAAAGGTGTAGAATCAATAAAATCGGGTTATTCAGACGGGTTTATCAAAAATCCAGCTTATCGCGAAGTTTGTACTGGAAGAACAGGACATGCAGAAGTGATTCAAGTGACATTTAACCCTGACATAATTTCATATCATGACTTAATTTTCATTTTCATGACAAGTCATGATCCAACAACTCTAAACCGTCAAGGTGGCGACAGTGGAACACAATATCGTTCTATTATTTTGTATCATAACGATGAACAAAAAGAAATTGCTGAGAAAGTATTTGAAGAGGTACAGCCAGCTTATGCAGATCCAATTGTAACACAATTAAAACCTTTTGAAGTTTTTTACGAGGCAGAAGATTATCATCAAAACTATTATAATGAAAATCAAGAAGCTGGATATTGTCAAGTTGTAATTGATCCAAAAATCCAAAAACTTAAAAAAATGTATGCCGACATGTTAATTGACTAATTTTAAGTTTGACACAAATTATACAGATTAAAAAGATTTTATTTATTGTCTATTTGCTACCAATTACTCGAATTCTCACGAATGTTATTTTAACTAAACCTAAAAATTAGTGGAGACTTGTGTTATTCGTGGCAAACAAAAAAATCCATTAATCTGTGTAATCTGTGGCAAAAAAGAAAAATCAACAAAATGAAAAATCTTAAAATAAATAATCGCTTTACAGCAGAATTACCAGCAGATCCAGACTTGGCAAATGAAGTTCGTCAGGTTAAAAATACGCTATTTTCATACGTAAATCCGATTAAACCTTCAAATCCTAAACTAATTCACGCTTCTGAAGAAGTTGCTGAACTAGTTGGCATTAACAAAGATGAAATTCAATCAGAAGAATTTCTAAATACTTTTTCTGGAAAAGAAGTTCTTCCAGAAACTCAACCATTTGCCATGTGTTATGCTGGCCATCAATTTGGAAATTGGGCAGGACAATTAGGTGACGGCCGCGCCATTAATTTAACGGAAGTTGAAAACAATAATCAGTTTTATACCCTTCAATTAAAAGGTGCCGGTAAAACGCCATATTCTAGAACAGCAGATGGTTTAGCTGTTTTGCGCTCTTCTATTAGAGAATATTTATGTGCTGAAGCCATGTATAATTTAGGAGTTCCCACTACCCGATCACTTTCGCTTATTCTTTCTGGAGATCAGGTTTTAAGAGATATTTTATATAACGGAAATCCTGCTTATGAAAAAGGCGCAATTGTTTGTCGAGTTGCGCCTTCATTTATTCGTTTTGGAAGTTTTGAAATGTTGACGGCGAGAAACGAGCTAAAAAACCTTAAACAATTTGTAGAGTTTACAATTCAGCATTATTTCCCTGAAATTAAAGGCGAACCAAAAGAGCAATATTTACAGTTCTTCCAAAAAGTTGCAGATACAACTCGAGAAATGATTTTGCATTGGCAACGTGTCGGATTTGTTCATGGTGTAATGAATACAGATAATATGTCGATTCATGGAATCACGATTGATTATGGTCCATATGGCTGGCTGGAAAATTATGATCCAGATTGGACGCCAAATACAACTGACAGTCAAAATAGAAGATATCGTTTCGGAAATCAGCCTCAGGTTGCACAGTGGAATTTGTTTCAATTGGCAAATGCGCTTTATCCTTTAGTTAATGAAGCTGCACCTTTAGAAAAAATTCTAGATACATTTATCAATGATTATGAAAATGATTACAAATCAATGTTTTTAAGCAAATTAGGGATATTTACTTCAAGTGAAGCTGATGATAAAATCATTAAAGGTTTAGAAGAAATTCTGCAATTATCAGAAACCGATATGACGATATTTTTTAGAAATCTTAGTAAAATTAAAAAAGATGATTCTGTAGAACAAGCATTCGAAAAAATAGAATTTTCATTTTATATTCCTGAGGAAATAAGAGAAAATATTTTAGATGCTTGGCAAAAATGGTTCACAGTTTATTTGAAAAGACTAAACACCGAAACACTTTCAGATGAAGAAAGAGCTTCAAAAATGAATCAAATTAATCCAAAATATGTATTGCGAAATTATATGGCTCAATTAGCCATTGATGCTGCGGATAAAGAAGATTATTCTCTAGTTGATGAATTATTTCAACTTTTGAAAAATCCATACGATGAACAGCCAGGATCTGAAAAATGGTTTGCAAAACGCCCAGAATGGGCAAGAACTAAAGTTGGCTGTTCGATGCTTTCTTGTAGTTCTTAATTTTTTTTGCCACAGATTAAAAAGATTTCAATGATTAATCCTTTTGAACCCTTTAATCTGTGGCAAACTTTTTTTATTTAGAGCTAATATAATCCATAATTAGATTAGCATGAATTCTCGAGTTTTCAATAAACCATTTATGCGTCTGCATTCCTCCACACACAACACCAGCGAGAAATAAACCTTCAATATTCGTTTCCATCGTTTCTGGATTGTAAGACGGAATTTTTAATTCATCCTCAGAAAGCTTAATTCCCATTTTTTGAAGAAAATTTAAATCTGGTTTGTAGCCAGTTAAGGCTAGGACGAAATCATTTTCAATCGTAATTTTTCCGTCTGGAGTTTCAATTTCTACTTCGTCTTCTCGAATTTCAGTAATATTTGATTGAAAAAAAGCTTTAATACTTCCTTCGGCAATACGATTTTCAATATCAGGTTTTACCCAATATTTAACACGGCTATTGATTTCGTTTTTACGAATTACCATTGTTACATCTGCTCCTTTTCGCCAGCATTCTAAAGCCGCATCTACAGAAGAATTATTAGCCCCAACAATCAAAACTTTTCTAAAAGCATATTCGTGTGCTTCTTTGTAATAATGTCGAACTTTTGGAAGATTTTCCCCTAAAACACCCATTTCAATTGGGATATCATAGAAACCTGTTGCAACTATAACATTCTTAGATTCGTAATTTTGTTTATCGGTAGTGATTTTGAAAATTCCGTTATTTTTCTGAACATCAGTTACTTTTTCAAATAAATTAATATTGAATTTAAAGTAACGATGAATATTTCTATAGTATTCCAAAGCCTCTTGACGTCCAGGTTTTGGTGCTAAACAATTAAACGGAATTTCACCAATTTCTAATCTTTCTGCAGTAGAGAAAAAGGTCATGTAAAGAGGATAATTAAAAATACTATTTACAATCGCGCCTTTTTCTATAATTAAATATTTTAATTTCTTCTTTTCGGCTTCTATTGCACAGGCAAGACCAATTGGACCGCCACCAACAATAATAAGGTCATATATTTCTTCTGTCATTTTATTTTTGCCAGTCTTTAAAAGGATTTTTACTTAAATAGGCGTTATAGTATCTCTCGTCGTTTGTAACTTCTTCACCAAGCCATTCTGGTTTTTCAAAAGCTTCGTCTTCCGAATTTAATTCGATTTCAGCCATAACTAAGCCTTCGTTTTCTCCATAAAATTCATCAACCTCAAATACGTGATCACCAGATTTTATTTCATAACGAGTTTTTTCAATTTTACCTTTTTCGCACAATTTCAATAATTCCTGAGCTTCATCTAGCGGAATTTCATTTTCCCATTCAAAACGGGACATACCACCACTATGGCTAATTCCTTTGATTGTGATAAAGCCTTTATGTCCTTTAATTCTAACCCTAACTGTACGCTCAGGAGCAGAACTCAAGTAACCCTGAGCGATCTTATTTTGAGCAAAAGCTTGATTCTTGAAGTCGTTAGATTTTACAAGAAATTTTCTTTCTATTTCGACCATATTAAATGTACATTATTTTTTATGCAAGTTACTCATTTTAATCAAGCTACTGAAATTATAGAAAATCAAAAATTTGTTAATTGATCACAATACAAACAAATTTAAAATATTAAAATAACTGATTATTAACACATTACACATTGTTATTTTAACTAAATTTGATAAAATCTTAATTTCATCATCTATGTCTAAAAAAGCACTCTATCTATTAGGCATTGCTGTAACGATTATTTTAGGTACTTTTTTATATCTAAAATTTTGCTGCAACTGCTGTGAGAAAACAACAACGGATGATACTCCAAAAACAGCTTCCCCTACTGTTCAAGAGCCCAATTTTGTTCCGTTTGTATTAAATGGCTCGGGAATTGAATATCGTACAAATGATAATCTCAAGTTCCTCAAAAACAGCGCAAGGCTTATTATGCCTGTAAGTGACTCGATTACAACTGGTATAGACAAATTAAAAGCATTTTTGCAAGCAAATCCTAAGCAGAAATTAACGATTACTGGTTATGCAACCTCTGATGAAACAAATTCAACTACTTTTGAAAATTTAGGTTTAGCAAGAGCGAATGATATCAGAAATTATTTTGTTTCAAAAGGAATACCTGAAAGTCAGTTTGATACAAAAGGAGAAATTTTAGATAAATGGAAAATGAACGCAGATACTCTTCTAGGACCTGCAGATTATTCATTTGAAACTGTCGATTCTACTTCTACTGCAAATGATGAATGGAACGCATTAAAGACTAAAATTAATGCAGATCCTCTGATTCTCCATTTCAATACAAATCAATCCCGACAAACATTAAGCGATACCGAGAAACAAAAAGTTGCTGATATTGCTAAATATATTGAAAATGTAAAAGATGCTGTAGTTCTAGTTGTCGGTCATTCTGATAATGTTGGAAATCGTGATTCTAATATTGTTCTAGGCCAAAAAAGAGCCGAATTCTCTAAAGATTATCTTTCTAAAAACGGAATTGATAGTGCCAAAATTGAAACAAACTCTAAAGGTCCAGACGATCCAATTGGTGATAATAGTACTCCAGAAGGGAAAGCAGAAAACCGAAGAACAGTAATTACAATCAAATAATTAATCAAAAATATACGATCATGAATATACCTTGTATCTTAATACCAATACTAGTTGGCTTAATTTGTGGAATTTTGGGTTACTTACTAGGAAAAATGAACTCAAGAAATGATGATTCACTTTCAGCATCGCTTCAAGCCGATTTAGACGCGTGCAAAGCTAATACGCGAAATTTAAATGCAAGAATCTCTACCTTAGAAGCTGATCTTGCAGCAAAACCTAAAGCAACAGCACAATCATTTACTGCTACAGCTCCTGTAATTATTCCTTTTGATGCGGCATTGGCTGAAAATGTATTAGGCAAAAAAATAAAAGAAAATGATTTGAAAATAGTTGAAGGAATTGGCCCTAAAATCGAAGCTTTATTTAATGACGCAGGAATAAAAACTTGGCACGAACTATCTCTAACTTCAACAGAAAGACTGCAATCTATCCTAGATGCTGGTGGCGAAAACTTCGCTATGCATAACCCGAGTACATGGGCTAAACAAGCATCAATGGCTTATCAAGGAAAATGGAAAGAATTAAAAGACTGGCAGGATAATCTTTTGGGAGGGAAAGAGTAAAAAAAAGGTTCAAAGGTACAAAGTTGCAAAGGATCAGAGGTTTTCTGCTTTGCTCTCTTATACCTTTGAACCTTTGTTACTTTGTACCTTTGGCAACTCAAAAAATGGATTCCCATTCTTTTGAGTTACTATACCATAAGTGTCCATTTTTTACTTCTAGCGGACAATCTATATTATTAGTATATAATGCTCCAGTTCCTAAACCTTGTGGCATATCTGAATTTAAAGTATATGTCCATTGCGCAATAGCATTTAAACCAATATTACTTTCTAACGCTGATGTAATCCACCAGCCTATATTATACCTTTCTGCTAAAGTGATCCATTCTTGAGTACCTTTAAAACCACCAATAAAACTTGGTTTTAAAATAATGTACTGAGGCATAATTTCTTGAAGTAATTTTTCTTTTTCGTCGAATGAAAATACACCAATTAATTCTTCGTCTAAAGCAATAGGAAAAGGTGTTTGTTTACACAATTCGGCCATTTCTAAAATATTACCTTTTTTAATAGGCTGCTCTATACTATGAAGCTGAAATTGATCTAATTGATTCAGTTTATCTAAAGCTTCTAATGAAGAAAAAGCACCGTTTGCATCAACTCTAATTTCGATTTGCTCTGCCGAAAAATGACTTCTAATAAATTGCAATAATTCCAGTTCCTTATCGAAATCAATAGCTCCAATTTTAAGTTTTATACAGTTAAAACCATCTGCTAATTTTTCTTCGATTTGCTGTTTCATAAAAGCAGATTCGCCCATCCAAACTAATCCGTTTATCGCAATTGATTTTAAATTATGTGTAAAATCTGAAGGAAATAAAAGATATGGATTCTTGCTCTTAAGAGATAAAAAAGCCATTTCAATTCCGAATTGGATTGAAGGAAATTCTAATAAGGCGTTCCAAAGTGCAGCTTCTCCTAAATGAATATTATCGCAAGCCCATTTTAGTTTTTCTTCATAATCTGCGCGGTCATCTGCGCTTAAGCCACGCAGTATACCGCACTCTCCTATTCCTCTTTTGCTGTTTTCTTCCAAGATTATAAACCAAGTTTCTTTCTCGGTCATAATTCCTCTGGAAGTTCCAGACGGACGTTTAAATTCTAGTAAATATTTATGATAAGATGCTTTCATTTTTTAAGATACTAAGGTGCTAAGATACTGAGGTGCTAAGCTTAAAAAAAACTTCGAGAAGCACTCCATATCTAAGAATCTTAATTGTATAATTTTAAGATTTTTTCAAAATCTTTCGATGGCAAACCTGCTTTTTCAAATGCGGCAAAATCTAATTTGGTTTTTGCAACCCAACTTAAACTGTCCGTTACATTTTGAGTCTGATATTTTTTGTAAATCGCCTTAGCTGCACTGTAATCATCACTTACCAAATACGTATGTGCTAAATTTAATTTGACTAATAATTCTGTGTCGTCCAATTTTTCGCCTTCTTGAAGCGCTTTTAAGGCTTTTGCATATTGTTTGGTCAAAATATAGCAGTATCCAAGTGAACTATAATCTAATGCCGTTGCTTTTCCTTCGTTTACAATTGTATTTAATTGCGGAATTGCTTCGTTATACTTTTGAGCTTTAATTAAAGAGGCAACTTGTGTTCTTAAATCATTGAATACATTTTTAGAAATATCAGCATCTTTGTAGCAGCTGTTTCCAAAATCTTTGTACACTTTTGTTTTTTCTACAGCCAATAATTTTTGAAACTCATCATAGCGATATTGCTTCATGATTTTGTTTAAGATACAAACGCAAAAATCATCAGAATTGGCCATTTTTTGTGCCATTGTAGAAGTTTTGCACAAACTTATGATTTCGTTTTTGTTATCTTGATTCCAACCTCGGTTCAATTTTGTATCTACCCAAGGCACAACTTCTAAGACTACTTTTTGACTTAATAGCCAGTTTTTGCTTTCGAAGCCAAACCAAATCGTGCTAATATTCTCTTTTAAACAAGATGATTTATTGACAGATAATCTTTTAGCATCTTTGCTTACAGGCTCTGCCTGAGAATAGCAAGCTTGATCAATTTTGCCATCTGCTACATATTTCTTAGCGTTTTCGTTGGATGTGAAAATTGAATAAGTGCATTCGTCATCACCTGAAATTTTTGACATTAGAAAAACTGCACCTGCAGAACCTTGGCTTACTCCTGTTGGATCTGGAATAGCTTTTAATAAAGAAACCAAGCTATTTGCCATTTCTTGGTTTTTATCTAAAAGTGTGATTCTGTATACAATTTCTGTGGTTCCAACTGGTAAGTCTTCTGTTGGTATAGAAATTCTATCACGCGCAGGAACCATAATTTCTTTGGTTGTAGCTCGCTCTTTGTCCCAATAGCCGTCTTTTTGAGCAAACGCATTAAAGGAAAGAGTAATTAAAAGAGATAGAATTATTTTTTTGAAAGTTGAATTTTGTGAGGATGTTTTAATTGCCACAGATTTCACAGATTAAAATGATTTTTATTTTAAAAACTTCACTAAATGAATAACATAGATTATGCCAAATAACTTTCTTATGGAATTGAGTGTCTTAGCCCCCGATAGTAGCGATATCCTTTTGTGGTGTCCCGACAACTATCGGGAGCCACAAAAGATATAGCGTACAGCGGGATTAGCTCCTAATTATAATTCAATAGAATCTCCTATTGGTAAAAGCATTAAATCTTTCCCTTTATCGAAAAATTTGCGAATTGCTTCTTCATGATTAATTTCTATATAACCAAAAGTATCGAAATGATATCCTAAAACTTTATCGCATTCTACAAAATCTGAAGCAATAATAGCATCTTCAACATCCATTGTAAAGTTATTTCCGATTGGAAGAATTGCTAAATCCAATTTTGTACGAAGCGGAATCAATTTCATATCGTATGTCAACGCAGTATCTCCAGCGATGTATATGTTTTTGTGCTCACCTTCGATTACAAAACCTCCAGGGTTTCCTCCATAAGAACCATCCGGAAAACTGCTTGAGTGAATTGCATTTACATACTTCACTTTTCCGAAATCAAATTTCCAGCTTCCACCATGATTCATTGGATGAGAGTTGAATCCTTTTTTTGCATAATAACTTGCAATTTCTGCATTAGAAACAATAACTGCATTTGTATTTTTAGCAATTGCTTCAACATCCAAAACGTGATCAGCGTGCGCATGAGTTAATAAAATATAATCGGCTCTGATAGTGCTTAAGTTGATTGCTGCTGCTTGTGGGTTTCCGGTAATGAATGGATCCACAATAATGTGTTTTCCCCCTACTTCAATTCCTAATGAAGCGTGTCCGTAGTATGTAATTTTCATTTTGTTAAGTTTTAAGTTTAACGTAGTTTTATCTTCCTCCTAAAAATAGGTTTACAATAATGTCTGAAATCAATGAAATCATACAGACTGTAAGCAATATTGAAAGCAGGAATGTACTTAATGCCAGTTTTTTTAATTCTGGGTCTAATAATTTTGGATCTTGGTTTTTGTAAACCGTGATTAAATGCTTTGTTAATGGAATATAAGCCAATACAAATAGATATTGATCGAAGTTATAATCACTTAAAATAGCGAAAATAACCACCAAAAGCATTGCGCCTACAATCAAAGTATAATGGTAAATCTTAGCTTTTTCGGCTCCCATTTGCACTACGATTGTATTTTTACCTGCTTTTTTATCTGATTCTTGATCGCGCATATTATTCAAATTCAAAACACCAACGCTCAATAATCCGATTGCTACTGCTGGAAGAATTAAAAGCGGATCAACTTCTTTTGCATAAAGAAAGTTTACTCCTAATGTGCTCACTAATCCGAAGAAAATGAAAACAAATAAATCCCCAAATCCTCTGTAACCGTAAGCTGAATTACCAACTGTATAACGAATTGCAGAAATAATAGCGGCAATTCCTAACAATAGAAAAAAGATAGAGTATCCAAAATTGTCTTTTCCGAAAGCGAAATAAATCAATATAATTGAAGACAATAAAGTCAATAATGATGTAATGATAATAGCCTTTTTCATTGCCTGAGGCGTAATAACACCACTTTGAATAGCACGTTGTGGCCCAACTCTGTCTGCATTATCGGTACCTTTTACTCCGTCACCATAATCATTTGCGAAATTGGATAAAACCTGTAATCCTAATGTTGTCAATAATGCAAAACCAAATACTTTCCAGCTGAAAACTTCTGTTGGAGTATTAATAGTTTCTGTTGGATTTGACAAGGCATATATACTTCCAACTATAATTCCGGAAACTGATAAAGGTAATGTGCGCAGTCTTGCGGCTTCAATCCAATGTTTCATTTATATTTTGTTTAGTTTTTAATTTTGTTTCAGTTTTCAAGTTTCACGTTTTGTGTTGAATTTTGCAACTTGAAACCTGAAACTTTAAACAATTTTAACTTTTTATGGTAACCACTTATTTTCGCCGAAATTTGGTTTTCTTTTCTCTAAGAAAGCATTTCTACCTTCTTTAGCTTCTTCGGTCATGTAAGCTAGACGAGTTGCTTCTCCTGCAAAAACTTGCTGTCCAACCATTCCATCGTCTGTTAAATTCATTGCAAATTTCAGCATTTTTATAGATGTTGGCGATTTTTGAAGAATTTCCTGCGCCCATTCGTAAGCAGTTGCTTCTAATTCATCGTGTGGAATTACAGCATTTACCATTCCCATTTCAAAAGCTTCTTGTGCAGAATAATTTCTACCTAAAAAGAAAATTTCACGAGCTTTTTTCTGACCCACCATTTTAGCCAAATATGCAGATCCGTAACCTCCATCAAAGCTTGTTACATCTGCATCTGTTTGTTTAAAAATGGCGTGTTCTTTACTTGCAAGCGTCATATCGCAAACTACATGCAAACTATGTCCGCCACCTACAGCCCAACCTGGAACTACTGCAATAACTACTTTAGGCATAAAGCGAATTAAACGCTGTACTTCTAAAATATTTAAACGGTGCTGACCATCATCTCCAACGTATCCTTGGTGTCCGCGTGC
Source organism: Flavobacterium sp. SH_e (assembly GCF_025717045.1). Classification (GTDB taxonomy): domain Bacteria; phylum Bacteroidota; class Bacteroidia; order Flavobacteriales; family Flavobacteriaceae; genus Flavobacterium. The sequence goes on along the minus strand of NZ_JAOVZN010000005.1, from coordinate 70,267 downwards.
ATTTTGATCTCCACCACTACAAAAAGAATAAACTCCATCTTTTGTTGAAGGTCCTTCAGCAGAAAGTAAAACAACTCCAATTGAAGTGTCTTCTTGAGCATCGTAAAAAGCTTGGTATAATTCTGAAGTAGTTTTAGGACGGAAAGCATTTCTAACATTTGGTCTGTTAAAGGCTATTCTCGCTACTCCATTGCATTTTTTATAGGTTATATCTTCAAATTCTCTGGCTGTAATCCAATCCATTTTGATTTTCTTGTTTAATAATTATACGGTAAAAATAAGGCATTTTTACTATTTTACCTACTCAATTTACCTTAAGTCTTTGTGAAATTGACTTACAATGTTAACAATTGGTATTTACTTACAAAAAATAACATTTTTTAACATTAGTTTAGAAAAATAATAATTAATTTTACACCCTAGAAATCAATGAGATACATTTTATTTCAATGATTTCAGATTGATTTTCTTTCACTGATTTATTAACCTAAAAAATGATTTTTTTGAGAAAATTTAAAAAATTTGTCGCTCATTTTTTTAGGGTTTTAAGTAACAAACCTCAATTAAAAGAGCAAATGATTTATGTGTTTGTCGAAACTTCAAAAAGAAAAAAGTAACACCTAAGGTTAAATGTTAGAATTGTATCTATAATTAGTATAGAAATGATAACGAAAAGAGGAAAAAAGTACTAATTCACACTTTCTAAAAGTTATTTTATACAACCAATGGATTGAGCCGTGAAATTCTTTTTTTGCTTTTAAGATAGGTACATTGATTATTTAAAAGACATACCCATCAATGGAATGATTTCTAAAATTCGTAAAGCTGTTATTCTGAGATGGATTCGAATTATTTTATTTCTGTTTTTTTTTAATTACAATTTTTTTTAAAACTAGAATAAAAAGCGAAAGGCTGCTCGTAATGGGCAGCCTTTTGTGTTATAATAATTTTACTAACGCAAAATAAATTCCAAAAATTATAGATTTCAATTATCAATTGGAATTTGGAATTTTAATCTTGGAATTTTTAAGTTTTTACTCTTTCACCAGATAAATCCCGTCTTCTTTTATTTCAATCAGTTTTTCTTTGTACAAAGATCCAATTGCTTTTTTAAACGATTTTTTACTCATTTTCAAAACAGTCTTAATATCTTCTGGATGAGAATTATCGTTTAGACGAAGAAAACCTCTGCTTGCTCTTAATTCGCTTAATATCTTCTCTGCATTTGGTTCAATACTTTCAAAACCTTGTGCCTGAACTGCAACATCAATTTTATTATCAGGACGAATATTTTTAATATAACCACGCATTCTGTCTCCAGTTCTTATAGAATCGTCGTAAACTTCATCTTTATACAAAAGACCTTTGTGACGTTCATTTATAATTACATTGATTCCCATATCTGTAATATGAGAAACAATCAAATCAACTTCTTCGCCTTTTTCAACCGTTAAATTGTCATTATTCAAAAACTGATTTGTTTTACTCGAAGCAACTAAACGATTGGTTTGTTTGTCCATGTACAAGTAAACCAAGTAGCGTTTTCCTTTTTCCATTGGGCGTGCTTGTTCTTTAAACGGAACAAGAATGTCTTTTTCCATTCCCCAATCCATAAAAGCACCTACATTATTGATGTAATTTACTCTTAAAAGCGCAAATTCATTCAATAAAATATAAGGGACCAAAGTCGTGGCAACTGGTCTCTGTTCATGATCTAAGTAAACAAAAACGATTAATTCTTCACCAATTTCAAATTCTTTTGGAACGTATTTATTTGGAAGTAAAACATCGTGAATTCCTTCTGGATCGTTTTCAGGATCTCCTAAAAACAAACCAACTTTGGTATCACGTAATATAGTTAGGGTATTGTATTTTCCTATTTCTAGCATTTTCATATGTTTCTAAGCAGTAGAACTGCTAAGTTTCTAAGTCGCAAAGGTACGAAGTTTGACGCGGTAGAAAGAAATTAATTTTAACAAAACTTAGTTTGTAGGTAAAAATTAAAAAATCCCTTTAAAGGCAATTGCTATAAAGGGATTTTAAGTTATGTCAAATGTACATTATTTGTAAACACTTTCTTTTTTAAAATGAATTGTCAATAAATAATACACAACAGCTCTGTATTTGTGTTTATTAGATTTTCCGTACTTTTCTAATACAGCGTGAATTGCTCCGAACAATTCTGGACTATCTTTTAAACCAAGCTTTTTAACTAAAAAGTTCTTTTTTACAGTTTCTAATTCAGATTCCTGAGTTCCAGCAACTACAGAAGCATCATCGTTATATATCGCAGGTCCACAGCCAATTGTAACCTTAGTTAACAAATCCATGTTTGGAGTCACTCCGCATTTTTCTTTTAAATCTGATGCATACTTTTTAATTAATTCTTCTCTCTTGCTCATAAACTATATAATTAATTTGGTGAATAATACACCAAAGTTATAGCTAAAGCAACAACGAAGCAATAATTTTAACAAATATTTTCTTTCAAATTTAATATAAGTATTTGAAATACTGTTTCAAAATCTGATCATTCTCAAATGTTGGTGTAAAGACTTCCAAAATTGCTGGAACTTCATCCGAACTATATAATGATTGTATTCCGCTTTCTAAAGACTCATTGTCTTTTGCAGTATAATAATTAAAATTATACATCTTAGCCAAATGTTCGGCTGTAAGATTATGAGATGTTTCGAAATAGGTATTGAAAACAGGTTTTTCTTCATGTCCCGGCAAAATTCTGAAGATTCCTCCTCCTCCATTATTTATTAAAATAATCTTGAAGTTTTTTGGAATATACGAATTCCATAAAGCATTGCTATCGTACAAGAAACTAATGTCTCCAGTTAAAAAAACAGTTTGCTTTTCGTTTCCTACCGCCGCACCAATTGCGGTAGAAGTACTTCCGTCAATTCCGCTTGTTCCGCGATTACAGAAAACTTCGATAGAATCATCAATATCGATTAATTGTGCATAACGAATTGCAGAACTATTGCTAATTTGCAATAAACTATTTTTTGGAAGAGATTCGATTATTTTTTCGAAAACTTTAAAATCAGAAAATCCAATTTTGTTTAAATATTCTTTTCTTCGTTCTAATCTCGTTTGGTAAACAGTATCAACATTATTAAAATAGTTACTTTTTACAAAAGACGTTTTTGAAAGAAGATCTTTAAAGAAATCATTTGGCTGCATTTCAAAATGTTTTGTGAGTGCTCCAAATGTATCATAAGCTCTTAAAGTATCAATATGCCAATGTTCTTTTGGTTTGTATTTTCGCAAAAATCCTTTAATTCTTTTTGAAACAACCATTCCTCCAAAAGTTAGTAAAACTTCGGGGTTAAATTTCTTAAAATCAAAATCATCAAAAGGCGTAATTAAAGTATCTATTGAATTAATGAAACTAGCGTGATGTAGATTTGATGATGTTTCTGTCAAAACAACAATTGACGGATCTGAAGCTAAATTTTCAATAACTTCTTTATCAATTGCATTTGCTTCGTTAACTCCAACCAAGATTAATTTTCGTTTTGAAGTGTTCCAAACAGAAACTACTTCTTCATTATTTTCTATTGTTAATGAAAAAACTTCTGGCTTTGGATTTGTAATTTTTGGCTGGACAGAAAGTTCTTCTGTAGTTTCGTATAAAGGTTCTTCAAAAGGCGCATTAATATGAACTGGACCTTTCTTTTGAATTGCAGTTTCAATTGCTAAATTGATTTTCAAATCATTTTCTTCTGAAGCTTCTTCAGTCAAATTTGCATTGAAAACGGAATGATTTGAGAAAACATTTTCCTGACGAATGGTTTGTCCGTCACCGATATCAATTTTACTCTGTGGACGATCAGCAGAAATTACAATTAAAGGAATTTGGCTGTAAAATGCTTCCGCGAAAGCGGGATAATAATTCAATAAAGCTGATCCTGAAGTACAAACAATTGCGGTTGGCTGTTTCGTTTGTTGTGCAATTCCTAAAGCAAAAAAAGCAGCACAACGCTCGTCTGCAATGCTATAACAAGTGAAATTTGGATTTTGAGCAAATCCGATCGTTAACGGCGCATTTCTAGATCCTGGAGAAATTATAATATTAACAATGCCTTTGGCAGATAAAATTTCGATAATGCTTTGTGCAAGCGCTATTTTGGGGTAAATCATTCCGGTCGTATATTATTTTTTTAAAGAAAATCGTCAACTAGACTTTTCTTCGTCGTGGGCACAAAGTTACAAACTTCGCAGTTGATTTATATTATAATTAGGAATATATTAAGGGTCTTTCTCAAAAAAGGAAATATATTTGTAAAATCGAATAATTAATAAAAAGCTAGACTTGATATGCGTTTCTTATTTATACTTTTTTTATCTGTTACTTTTCAAAGTGTAATATCTCAAAATCAATTTATTCCAGTTGATATTCCGTATAAAACAGCTTTAGAAACTGCTAAAAAAGAAAACAAACCACTTTTCGTGATGCTTTACGCAGATTGGTGTCCGCATTGTAATTTGATGAAAACGGAAGTCTTGAGCGATCCTGCCGTAATTGATTTTTTAAATAAGAATTTTGTCTGCACTTACAAAAACATTGAAAAAGATGAAGGCATTGTTTTAAAGAACAAATTCAATACAAAATCACTTCCAACTTTTTTATTTATCGATAGCAATGAAACGTTGATTTATGCTTTAAAAGGCGAAATGAAAAAGGCTGAATTTCAAAACGAACTCCGTTATGCTTTAAATCCGAAAATGCAATTGCCTTATTTAGAAAAGGAATTTCTTGCAGATCCAAGCAATTCAGATAAATTCTTTATTTATTTAAACACTTTAAAAAAAGGAAAAGACAGAACAGAATTATCGCCAGCAACACATACGTATTTAAATACACAATCTGATGCGCAATTGGTTAGTGAATTAAATTGGAGAGTTATTGCAAATGGCGTTACAGACATTAATTCGAGAGAATTTCAATATGTTTTAAAGCACCAAAAAGAATTTGCAACTGTGGCTTCTCAAAATCGTGTTGACCGAAAAATAGAAAGTATTGTAAACGAATTGCTTCGTCCTTTGGTGGATAATTTAGATACGATAAACTATTATAAACAAAGAGAAGTTGCAAAGTCGATTCGTTTGCAAAAGACAGATTCTTTAGTTTTTAAATACGATCTATCTTTGGCAGAAAGAACTGAAAAATGGGATTTTTATAAAAAAGTTACGCTTGAAGACACTCAGAAATTAGTTTGGAATGATGCTAGTTTTCTAAAAGATATTGGAAATACTTATTTGAAACATATAAACGATACTGAAAGTTTAAAGAAAGCTATTTTTTGGGTTAATCATTCCTTAGAATTAAATGATTCTTATGATGGAAATCTCCTGGAAGCTAAACTTTATAACAAGATAAAAGACAAGAAAAAGGCTTTAGAATATGCTAAAAATGCCAAAGCCATTGCAAAAGAAATGGATTGGAATTCTAAAGAAGTAGATGTTTTATTAGCTGAATTGAATACAAAACAACCGAAATAATTACCAATGAGCATTATATTAAGACCTGCAACAAGAGAAGATTTGCAAAAAATTCTAGAAATTGTAAATCATTCTATTTTACATACAACTGCAAACTACAGTTATGAAACTCAAACCTTAGAAGTTCAGCAAAAGTGGTTTGAAGATAAAACTGCTAAAAATCTCCCGGTTATTGTGGCTGATTTAGATGGCGAAGTTGTTGGTTTTGGAAGTTACGGTCAGTTTCGAGAAAAAATTGGTTACCAATATACTGTAGAACATTCTGTTTATGTGGTTGATAATATTATTGGAAAAGGAATTGGTTCTAAACTTTTAACAGAATTAATCCGTTTGGCAAAAGAACAAGGCTATCACGTTATGATTGGTGCGATTGATGCTGATAACGCTGGAAGTATTGCTTTTCACGAAAAGTTTGGATTTGTAGCAACGGGAACTATTCGTGAAGTGGGCTACAAATTTGATCATTGGCTGGATTTGGTTTTTATGCAGCTTATTTTAGTTTAAACGCAAAGTACGCTAAGCATTACGCAAAGTTCGCCAAGTATTTAAAAACTCTGTCCCTTTGCCTCTTTGTACCTTTGAAACTAAAAAAACTCAAATTTGAATATTCAAATTTGAGTTTTTTTATGCTTTTTAACTTTTAATCCAATTAATCACTTCAGGTTCTGTTACTAAAGTTTTTGGTTTGATTACTTTAACTAATTCTCCTTTTTCGTTAATTAGGTATTTTTGAAAATTCCATTCTACTTCAGAGTCCTGTAAACCGTTTCTTGATTTCTCAGTTAAGAATTTATAAACTTCACACATATCACTTCCTTTTACTGAAACCTTATTCATCATCGGGAAAGTTACACCGTAATTTTGCTGGCAGAAAGTTTCGATTTCTTTAGCCGTTCCAGGTTCTTGTGAAGCAAAATTATTTGCCGGAAATCCAACAATTACGAAACCTTTATCTTTATATTCTTTGTAAACCGCTTCTAAATCTTTGTATTGCGGAGTTAAACCGCATTTTGAAGCAGTATTGACAATCAAGATTTTTTTGCCTTTTAAAGACGCAAAATCAAAAGTGTCTCCTGATAAATCTTCTACTTTAAATTGATAAATTGTTTCTTTTGCCATGACTTTATCTTTTTTAGATAATTTGTTCTTACTTGTTTGAGCATTTGTCTGCGCACCGCACAATAAAGCTGCTCCAAATAGTATAAATAATATTTTTTTCATCTGATAATTTTTTATAAAATTAGCTAAAATCCATTTCATTAAAACTATTTTCAGTCTTTAAATTTTCCCAATCAAAAGTTAAATAAAAAATGAAGCCTAACGTTAATCAGACGTTAGGCTTCCCCCCATACAAACAAATCAAACCATGAATTAACTATTATGTAACCTTTTATAAATTATAGTTGATGACTCGGTTGTTTCGAAATTTTTTTTAACCCCCTGATGTCTCACGAACTTTCAAAATATTTTCAAATGGCTTGTATTGTGTAATCTTAATTCCTAAATCATCGTTTAGACATCTTTAAAAAAAACTTGAATTTGGAAGTCCGAGTACATCAACTATTTTATATCTTATATTATTAATTTAAATATTTCTATTGTTTATAGAGCAGTATAAACAATAGTGCGAAAATGAGCAGAACGAATAATTTTAAAAATTTCATAATCGATTCTCTGTTATAAACACTTAAGATTTATTCCACTCTCACTTTTATTACGTCTTCTAAAAAAGCCTTTTCATTAAAAATGGTCAATGTCAAAACTGTTGTTAATCCAACTATTAATATTTTGACTAAAATTGTGCTATCCATAATGCCTTTTTTTTAAATAATTTTTATAACAACAGTTTTTCTCTGAATTAGTTTGTTTTGACAATTTTTTAAGATCATTCTGACGTTTATAAAAACATTTACGTAATTGGATTATTTTTGGTTTTAAAAAAAATCAAAAAAAATGACTTTTTTTTAAGAAGCCCTTATTTTATGAGGGTTTAGAGCATTAAAAAAAATAAGAAAAATCACAAAAAAATAATTTATCTTTATAAAAGGTTACCTATATAATGTCTTAGCTTTTAATATTTAAACTTAAAAATCCCAATCTATGAGTCAAGAAGAACTATTAGTTTTAATTTACAAAAAGGACGAAAAGGCGTTTACACATTTGTACGACATGTACTCGAAAAGTCTTTTTTCTGTCATTCATGTACTAATTAAAAATCGAGAAGAAGCAGAAGATGTTCTGCAAGATGTTTTTGTCAAAATCTGGAAAAACATTGATTCTTATAACGAAAGTAAAGGTCGTTTTTACACCTGGATCATTAATATTGCCAGAAATACATCGATCGATAAACTTCGTTCTAAAGATTATAATAACACTCAAAAAAACCTTTCCTCAGATAATTTCGTAAATCTGTTAGATGAGAGTAATAAATTAAGTCACAAACTCGATGCAATTGGAATTCAAGAATTCGTGAAAAAACTAAAACCAAAATGTATCGAAATAATTAATCTGTTATTCTTTAAAGGATATACCCAACAAGAAGCTTCAGAAGAATTGGCAATGCCACTGGGAACTATCAAAACACAAAACAGAAACTGTATTAACGATTTACGTAATTATTTAAAAATATAATGGAAGCACAAGAATATATAGAATCAGGAATTTTAGAGCTGTACGTTTACGGCCTACTGAGCGAAAAAGAAAATCTAGAAATAGCTGAACTTGCCAAAAAAGCGCCTGAAGTTGATCAGGAAATTATTTCGATAGAAAAAGCCATAATTGCCCTTTCGTCTAGCTTCTCTCCGTTCCATTCAGTAGAAAATTTCGAGAAAATTAAAGCTCGTTTGGAACTAAAACATGGAAAAGTAGTTGACATGAAGCCAGCTTCAAACTGGTCTCAATATGTGGGCTGGGCAGCGACAATACTTTTATTACTCGGCTTAGGATATCAAACTTTAGAATTAACAAAAACCAAGGAAGCAATTTCTACTGTTGGAAATGAGAAAAATAAAATCCAGCGAGAATATGCCTTTTTAGATCAACAGAATAAACAAACTGAGAAAAACTTAAGTATTGTAAGAGATATTAAAAATACAGGAGTAACTCTTGGCGGTCAGGCTGTTTCACCATCTTCTTTTGCTAAAGTATACTGGAATAAGCAGACTAAAACAACTTATATTGATGCTGCAGGTTTACCAACTCCTCCAAAAGGAATGGTTTATCAAGTTTGGTCACTTAAATTGACTCCAGTTCTTACACCAACAAGTATTGGTTTACTGGATAATTTTGAAGGCAATTCGCAAAAAATCTTTGCTGTTAGTCAAACAGATTCGGCTGAAGCATTTGGAATTACTTTGGAACCAGCTGGCGGAAGCCCTACTCCAACAATGACACAGCTTTATACTTTAGGAAAAGTTTAAATTTAATCTGTTTTAAAAAGTTAAAACGCATATTCATAGCAATATGCGTTTTTTTATTATTTTTAATTGACCAAAAACCAATTTATGAATGCAAACTTACTTTTGAGAATCGCTATCGCGATTATTCTCCTTACTCATTCCGTTTTTGGAATGTTCAATAATGGAATAAATGATTTCGGCAATCTTTTTCTAAATCAAATCGGTTTTGCTCCTTATGGCGTTTTTCTTGCCTGGAGCATCAAATTATCTCATGTTGTTACTGCGATTCTTTTATTAGCCAATAAATACATTAAACTTGCTGGTTATGTCACCATTTTTGTCCTTATTATGGGAATCATTTTAGTGCATTTTAAAGAAGGCTGGTTTGTTGTAGGTGGCGGAAGAAATGGTGTTGAGTATAATTTTCTTCTGATAATAGTTTTATTGGCAATTATGTATCCTGATGGCATCATAAAAAAGTAAATTCATAAATCAAATATTGTACTGAAATGGAAATCATTTGCAAAAATTGTCATCAAGTTTTTAAAGGTCATTATTGCAATAATTGCGGGCAGTCTGCAGAAACACATAAAATTAATGTTCATTTTTTGTGGCACGACATTCAGCATGGTTTATTGCATTTTGATAAAGGAATTTTGTATTCTTTAAAACAGCTTTTTACAAGACCAGGACATTCTGTTCGTGAGTTTATAGAGGGAAAACGAGCTCGTCATTTTAAACCTTTATCACTAGTTGTCGTTTTAGCTACTTTATATGGCTTTTTAATTCATTACTTCCATATAAGTTACTTTAAGGGAGAATCTAACGAATATTTGAATTATGAAAATTTAAATGAATGGATTCCTTCTCATTTTTCTTGGGTCACTATTGCTACGATTCCCCTATATACAATCGGGACTTATGCAGTATTTAGAAACCAAGGCTACAATTTTATTGAATTTTTTGTATTAAATACTTTCAAAGCATCTCAAAGACTTTTTGTTCAGATTTTGACATTTCCAATTCTGCTTTATTTAAACAAAACAGATCATATGCAGTTATTTTCATCATTTACATATATAATTGGATTGATTTTAATTTTCTGGACTAATATTCAGTTTTTTGATAAAATACCAACAGCAAAAGCCTTTTTATTATCAATCTTAAGTCATATTATATTTTTGATTTCATTCTTTATTATTCTGACTATTATACTTTTACTAAGCGGAAGATTTTCAGGATGAAATTAAATCTATACAACAAAAAAAGGTTCAACGTGATGTTGAACCTTTTTTTTATATCTAAAAATAATCGTTTAAGATTTTTTATTCTTTACTTTTTTAGTCTTATAGTATTTTCTGTATTTCGGATAAGTAACTGCACCGATTAAAGAAATAACAATTAAACAGTAATAAATCCAGTTTAATGAATGTGCTTCTCCGCTTGCGTAAGAGTGTAAACCTACTAAGTGGAAGTTTACTCCATAATAGGTAAACAAAATCGAAATAAAAGCATACATACTCATTAAGTTAAAGAACCATTTTCCTCTTAAAGCTGGAACAAAACGAGCGTGAATTACAAAGGCATAAACCATAATAGAGATTAAAGCCCAAGTTTCTTTTGGATCCCAACCCCAGTAACGTCCCCAACTTTCATTTGCCCATTGTCCTCCAAGGAAGTTTCCAATAGTTAACATAATAAGACCAATTGTCAAAGCCATTTCGTTAATGTAGCTTACTTCTTTTATATGTAAATCCATTTTGGCTTTGTTTTTATCATTTGTAAAGAAAATCAATAAAAGAGCCACAAAACCTAAAATCATTCCTAAAGCAGTTGGACCATAACTTGCTACAATTACAGCAACGTGAATCATTAACCAATAAGAGTTCAAAACAGGCTGTAAATTTGCAATTTCTGGATCGATCCAGTTCATATATGCCGCCATTAAAATCATTGCTGTAACAAATGCAGATGAAGCAATTGTTAATTTTGATTTTCTATCGAAAGCCAATCCGAAGAACATTGTCGACCAAGCAACATAGACTATAGATTCATAAGCATTACTCCACGGTGCGTGCCCAGAAATATACCATCGCGCAATTAATCCTAAAGTATGAAGAACAAATAGTAAACCTACGAAAACATGAAAGACATTTACGGTGATTCGAAGCCATTTTTTCTCAAAGAAAATATTTAAAATCGTAAACATAAGCATCAAAATTGCTACCGTAATGTACCAATAAGGCAATACTTTGAAAACATCATATTTGTTGTAAGCAATCTCAGCGTCGATTTTTTCTTCGCTTGGTCGTACTTTAGCTCCAAATTTCTTTTGGAAACCATTAATGCTTTCAACCAAATTATCAGCTGTGTCAAAGTTTTTCTCAATAGAACCATTATTTAAAGCACTAAAATATAATGGAAGAATTTGCTTCACATAAGTAGAATCCATTCCTTTAAAACCAGCACCCTCACGTTCTAAATAAGAAACCCATTTATGGTTTGGATCATTCGGAATTGGGAAAATTTTCAAAATGCTTCCACTTAATGCTGATTCCATTAAGTTTACTTTCTTATCAGTTTCAACAAAATCTTTTTCGAAATTATTTGGATTTGCTGCTTTATAAGCTGCATCTAAATAAGGAGATAATTTATAATTTCCTTGTTCATCAAAGAATTTTACAAATGGTGCGTATTGATCTTTTGAATCAATTCCGATAATTTTACGAATACTATCGTTTCCAGATTTAATATAGATCAATGGAATCTGAATCCAAACCTGCGCATATTGCGTCATAGATAAGAAAACCTGATCAGAATTCATTCCATTGTAAGTGTCCTTGTGGCTCACTTTTCTCAATAATTCAGATGAAAACGTATTAATTGGCTTCATTCTTCCTCCAGCATCCTGAATAATTAAACGGCCAAATTTGGCAGCATGAGACTCTGGCGCTTTGTATATAGTCAATAACGAATCTAATTGTTTCTGACTAGGTGGAGCTGTAACGTGATTAGCATGATCGTTTGGATCTGCAGAATGTGCATGATCGTGTTCATGATCGTGAGAATGTACATGAGGCGTTTGCTGAGCAAAACCGTTCAAACCAATTAATAAAACTAATATTGTGATTAGTTTTTGTTTTTTCTTTTGAATATTCTCTAATTTTCTTTTTAAATCTCCAAAACGAGAATGTTTAGTAAACATAATTGCCATTAAACCAATGTATAATAGAAAATATCCTAAATATGTAATGTTTGTTCCCCAGAAATCATGGTTTACAGATAAAACTGTTCCTTTTTCATCTGGATCAAATGAAGACTGGAAGAAACGGTATCCTTTATAATCTAAAACGTGGTTCATAAAGATATCAGCATCAAATGTTTCTGTCGAATCTTGAACGGTTACTTTACTTTTAAAAGCAGAATAACTTTTTTCTGTGCCAGGATATTTATCAGCAATAAAATCATTCAGTTTAACTTTAAAAGGTAAAATATAAGCTTTACTTCCAAAGAAAATAGAATATTCAATATTGCCGATTTTAACTGTTTTAGCTTCTCCAACTTGACCTTTAGAACCAAAAACCATTACTTCTTTTTCTTGTCCTTCGGCTTTTACTTTTACCACAACGGCATCTGTATGAGATTTTGCTTTGTAGTCATTATTTGATTCATAATCTACTTTCCCTTTCATTGGAGGCTCTGGAAATACAATTCTAATGTCGCCAATACTGTATAAAGAACGCATCATTAAAGGCTGAACGTTATCTTTTGTAACTTTTCCTTTAAACTGATCTGCCATTCGCATAAATTCACCTTCAAAAGGAGTTTGAATTGTGTATTCTTTACCAGTAGTATTAATGTTGATTGCACCGTCAGTTTGCTTATTTAAGGCAAATAAAACATTATGAATGTTCTGAACTTCACCTTCTTTTAGGTAGTGTTCTTCTCTTCCTCCCGCTCCTGCTTCAACTAATTTTAAGTACAAAGTTCCGTTCGGATCTGGTTTAACCACTTCTTTAGCTCCCATGATGTAGTTTGAGTACGAAACTTCAAAAGGAGTCTGGTCAAATTTTCCAGCAATTGTAAAATCGTTATTGGTTGCAGGAGAAAGCAAAAGGCTTTTTTCAAAAACTCTTCTTTTCATTTCACCCTTATATTCACCGTCAACAAAAACAGTCAAAAAGGTTTTATCTGAGTAGACTTGGTTTTCTGCTGCTCCTTCGCGAATAGGCATCATTCCTTCGTAACTAATATAACGTGTAATAAAAGCCCCTAAAATGATAAAAACAAAGGCAAGGTGTAATAACAAAGTTGCCCATTTTTCTTTTTTATGCAATTGGTATTTTTTGATATTTCCGAAGAAATTAATCATAAAGATGGCCATAATTGCTTCAAACCACCAAGTATTGTAAATTAGTATTCTGGCTGTATCGGTATTGTATTTACTTTCGATAAAAGTTCCAACACCCATTGCAATTGCGAATGTTAAAAAAAGAACGGCCATTAATCGTGTAGAAAACAAAAAAGAGAATATTTTTTTATCCATTTCTTAGGAATTACATTGTATAAAAGTGCGACAAAAGTACTTAAAAATGTTGATTAGCTGTCTTTGGCTTTTGTTAATAAAAACCAAAAATAAGGACTATTTTTCAAACAAATTGATAATTTAGAAAGTTTAAACCTACAAAATAAAGATAGTTTTATTAAACAATGCTTTTTATCAAAAAACTATTAGAATTCAAACAAAAAATATAGAACGATAAAAACTTTAAAAATCCATTATCAATAATTTGACAGACCCTTTGCATTAAAAAAATAATATTAATTTTGCTCCTATGATTCAGATAACAATAATTGGTTCCGGCAATGTTGCACAGCATTTAATAAAGGCTTTCACAGCAAATAAAATTGTTGAAATCAAACAGGTTTTTTCTAGAAAGAAAGAAACTTTACTTCATTTAATTGATTCTGAAAAGATTATTACAAATTTTAACGAATTACAGCCAGCAGATTTGTATATTATTTCTGTATCAGATAATGCAATCAGAGAGGTCTCAGAACAAATTCCTTTCAACAATCAATTTGTAGTGCATACTTCTGGAACATCTTCAATTGAATTTTTGGATCCAAAAAATCGACGAGGTGTTTTTTATCCGTTGCAGACTTTTTCTAAGAATAAAAATATCGACTTTTCAATTGTTCCTTTTTGCTTGGAAGCAGAAAATACAGCCGATTTTAAGCTTTTGGAAACCGTTGCTAAAAGTGTTTCAACTGCGGTTTATTCCATAAGTTCTGAACAGCGAAAAGCGCTTCATGTTGCTGCAGTTTTTGTTAGCAATTTCACGAATCATTTATACCAAATTGGACATGAAATTTGTGAAGAAAATCAGCTTCCTTTTGCGATCTTAAGACCTTTAATTCAGGAAACGGCTGATAAAATCAATACGTTAGATCCAATTGATGCGCAAACTGGACCAGCTATTCGTCACGATTCGAATACTATCGACGCTCATTTGGCATTTTTACAAAACGAAAACAAAAAAAATATCTATAAAATCCTAACACAATCTATACAGCATAATGGCAAAAAGTTATAAAGAATTAATGAATGACATCACAACGTTTGTTTTTGATGTAGACGGCGTACTTACAGACGGTTCTGTTTTAGTAACCAATGAAGGCGAAATGTTGAGAACTATGAACATTCGCGATGGTTATGCAATGAAAGCAGCAATTGAAAGCGGTTATCACGTGTGCATTATTTCTGGAGGAAGCAATGAAGGTGTTCGTGTTCGTCTTCGCAATTTGGGTATTTCAGACATTCATTTAGGAACTCCTGACAAAGTAAAAACTTTTAACGAATATATTGAAAGACAAAATATTAAGCCTGAAAACGTGTTGTATATGGGAGATGATATTCCTGATTTTCATGTCATGAAATTGACAGGACTTCCAACTTGTCCGCAAGATGCAAGTCCTGAAATAAAAAAAATCTGCCGTTATATTTCGCACGTAAAGGGCGGACGTGGAGCCGTAAGAGACGTTATCGAACAAGTAATGAAAGTACAGGGAAAATGGATGGAATATTTTAACGGACAGCACGATTAAGTTTAATTGTGAATTGTTAATAATAAATTGTTAATTTAAAAAAACTTAGAACCTTAGCATCTTAGCCTCTCAGAACCTCAAAAAATGAAATTCCTAAAACTTATACGTTATCAAAACCTTTTAATGCTTGCTTTTATGCAGCTTCTTTTTCGTTATGCTTTTTTAAAACAGCAAGATGTTCCGCTTGCATTAGCCGATTGGCAATATGGATTACTTGTTTTAAGCACCGTTTTACTCGCTGCGGCAGGTTATGTTATTAATAATATTTATGATGTAGGAACAGATAGCATTAACAAACCAAATGATGTTGTCGTTGGAAAAGGAATCAGCGAAACAGCTGCTTACAACATTTATATTGGCTTAAACGTTTCTGGGGTTGCAATAGGATTTATTTTATCTAATATTATTCAAAGACCAACTTTTGCATCACTTTTCATTTTAATTGCTTCACTATTGTATTTCTACGCAACAACGTTAAAACAAATCATGATTGTAGGAAACTTTGTTGTAGCATTACTTTTAGCTGTAAGTGTTTTAATCATTGGTGTTTTTGATCTTTTTCCTGCCACAACTCATGAAAATCAAGCGCAAATGGCAAGTCTTTTTTCAATTCTAACCGACTATGCTTTATTTGCTTTCATGATTAATTTTATACGTGAAATTGTTAAAGATATTGAAGACGTAAATGGCGATTACAATATGGGAATGAATACACTTCCAGTTGCAATTGGCGTAAACAGAGCAGCAAAAATCGCTTTAGGTTTTGCAATTGTTGCTTTTGTTTTACTTGCCCTTTATAGTAATACCTATTTCATGCAGAATAAGCTTTATATTACTATATTTTATGCTTTTGCAACAGTTTTAGCTCCTTTATTATACTTTATCGTAAAAATATTTAGTGCAAAAACACAAAAAGATTTCCAGCATTTAAGCACTATTTTAAAACTTATTTTATTCTTCGGAATCTTATCAATCCTGGTTATTGCCTTAAATATCAAATACAATGCTTAAAGAAAAACTAAAAAATTATAAAATCATTTTAGCTTCGGGATCTCCTCGCAGACAACAGTTTTTTAAGGATTTAGATCTTGATTTTGAAATTCGCTTAAAGGATGTCGAAGAAATTTATCCCCCAGAATTAAAAGCAGTCGAAATCACTGATTATCTTGCCGAACTAAAAGCCAATGCATTTGAAGGCGAATTGAAAGAAAATGAAATTTTAGTTACCAGCGACACTATTGTATGGCATCAGAATAAAGCTTTAGGGAAGCCAAAAAGCGCAGAAGAAGCTTTCTCAATGATTAAATCGATGTCTAACACTACACACGATGTAATTACATCTGTTTGCTTTAAAACTAAGAACTCTTCTACTCTATTGCACGATATTACTAAAGTAACTTTCAATGATTTATCAGATGAAGCTATTTTATATTATATAGAAAATTACAAACCTTATGATAAAGCTGGTGCATACGGAATTCAGGAATGGTTTGGTTTCATGGCAGTTGCAAAAGTTGAAGGTTCTTATACAAATGTTATGGGACTTCCGACAGCCAAAGTTTATGATTTTTTGACTACTTTAGTGTAAAAATTTATTTATGTTTTCTTTTAAAGAGTATAGCCGCGAAATAATAGCAACAATAGTTCTTATTGGAGTTTTGATTGTATTGCGAATGGTAATCGCTAAATTAATAAGACGTTTCGCCTATACAAGTCAATTATTTGAACACCGCACAAATCTAGTTATCAAATACATTAATATTTTAATGAACATTCTTGTAGTAACAACTTTAATTGTTATTTGGGGAGTTCAGACAGAAGATATTTTTATTACAATTTCTTCTATCGCAACCGTTATTGGTGTTGCAATGTTTGCTCAATGGTCTATTTTGAGCAATATAACTTCTGGAATGGTTTTGTTTTTCTCGTTTCCTTTTAGAATTGGAGACACAATCAAAATCCATGATAAAGATTTTCCAATAGAAGCTGAAATTGAGGACATCAATACTTTTCACGTAAGTCTAAAAACGAAAGAAGGTGAAAAAATAGTTTTCCCGAACAATTTACTACTGCAAAAAGGAATTTCGATAATTCCAGCAAAATATGAAGAAAGGGAATTTTTCGATTAAAATTGTAATGGGAATTTTATAACGGGCACAAGAAAAGCTGCAACGAAAAAAGGCAAATTAATTGTAATATTTGTTTTATAATTCAGCTAAATAAAATAAAAATGACTCGGCCCATAACTTTACCATTTTATGCAAAACTTTCTTTTATTCTTGTTACCTTAATCTGTTTTGCATTTATTTTTTGCATCGGAAAAGATATTTTAACACCAGTTTTAATGGCATTTCTATTTGCCGTATTATTACTGCCTATTTTTACTTTTTTCAATACAAAATTGAAATTCCCAAGGCATCTTGCAGCAATGACCTGTCTCGTAATTTTTCTATCCTTTATTGTTGGAATCTTGATTTTCATTTCTTATCAAGTTACCTATATGGCTAATGATTTTGAGACCATAAAGAAGAATGCCAATTCTTTTATAATCGAAATTCATAAATTCATTAGAGAAAATTTTCAGGTAAGTATTGGAGAACAAAAAAAATATTTAGATTCGGTTACCAAAGATTCAGTAAAAACCGGTCAAGCAAAACTGGGATCTTTTATAATATCTGTAAGCGACGTTCTATTAGACAGTATGATTATTATTGTCTATACTTTTTTGTTTTTAATTTATAAAGAACATTTTAAGCTGTTCTTAGCAAAATTAATTAAAAAAGAAAACCATCCCGCTTTAATGGATATTCTTTCTCAGATAAAAGTTTCTATTAACAATTATATCGTAAGTTTAATTATCGAAATGCTTGTAGTTTCTGTCTTAACAAGTTTAGGATTATGGATTATTGGCATCAAATATTTCATATTGTTAGGATTAATTACGGGTATCTTGAACCTTATTCCTTATATTGGAATTACAATCGCTGGAATTATAACTGTTTTAGCTTCTCTAACAGGATCTGGCGAAACCTCTGTGATTCTTGGAATTTTGATTGTGAATATTATTGTACAATTCATTGATAATAACCTTCTTGTGCCATTAATTATAAATTCTAAAGTAGAAATAAATGCCTTTGTTTCGATTATGGGAATTATTGTTGGAGGCGCGGCGGCTGGAGTTTCTGGAATGTTTTTAGCCATTCCGCTTCTTGCTATTTTAAAAATTATTTTTGATCGAATTGAATCTCTTTCCGCATGGGGTTATCTCATGGGAAATCATGTTCCGCGGAAATTTAGATGGCGAACACGAAAAGTTACAACAGAAAATTAAAAATGGCGTTATGCTATAACACTTCTATAATATTACCTATATTCATAAAACTTAAATCTATTAGCAGAAAAACTACCGAATGTCTTTAAACAAAAAAATACTATTTTTTATTTTGTTATGCTTTTGCTTACAGAGCGGATATTCTCAGGTAGATACAACTAAAAAAGAGCCAAAAACTCAAAAAGACACAACAGAAATCTATACTAAAATTCGAAATTATTCTAAGAAAAATAAATTTACGCAAGCCATGCATAAATTGTTTTTTAGATCTAAAAAGCCACAGAAAAACAAAGAATTGCTAGTTCCTATAGATTCTACTCATTATGATGGAAAGATTATTCGAAAAATAAACATCATTACCTTAGATCCTTTTGGACATTCTGTTGCCGATACCACGCAAATGCCTAAAAACTGGGGAGAAAGAATGGGTAACAGACTTCATTTGAAAACAAAAAAAATAGCGATTTATAATTTATTGCTTTTTAAGAGAAATACTCCTTATAACACTTATAAAGTTCTAGAAACAGAGCGTTTAATACGTGCACAACGCTATGTTACCGCTGTTCGAATTTCAAATCAGACTGTTGGTGTCGCTTCCGATTCTGTAGATGTTACGATTCGTGTTTTAGATTCGTGGAGTACAATTCCTAGATTTTCTATTTCTAGCAATCAAGTTTCGGTTGGATTTAAAGAAAAAGATTTTTTTGGTTCTGGACAGCAATTAGAATATCGTTTTACCAATCGATTTAGCGATGGACAAAATGGAAATGACGTAACCTATACAGTTCCAAATATTAAGAATACTTATATTGGTACTGTTCTCCATTACAATATGGATTTAGATAATAATTATCTTAAAAGTATAGATATCGAGCGAGATTTCTACTCTCCATTAACCAAATGGGCAGGCGGAATTTACGTTGACGAAAGCTTCAGAAAAGATACTTTACAAGCCCTACAAGGTCCTGATCCAGCTTTTGCTTATCAGCCAAAAAAATATACTTCTCAGGATTTATGGGCTGGACACGCTACCAAAATGTATGAAGATGAAAATAAGGCAATAACAAATTTGATTACTACTGCCCGATTTTTGAATGTCAATTATAGCGAATCGCCATCAGAGATTTATGATCCAAATCATTTTTATTCTTCTGAAAAACTAATTTTAAGCGGAATTGGGTTAAATACGCGAAAGTTTATTAAAGACAGTTATATTTTTAGAAATGGACAAACCGAAGACGTTCCGATAGGACGCATTTATGGCGTAACCTTTGGCTATCAATACAAAAATACTTTTTGGAGGCCTTATGTTGGTGCCCAATTTTCATTTGGGAATTATTATCGATTAGGCTTTTTGAGTATGAATTTTGAAGCTGGAACTTTTTTTCATCAATCTAAAACCTATCAAACTTCTTTTCTGTTTGAATCTAATTATTTTACAAAATTGTTTAGCGTAGGAAATTGGAAAATCAGACAATTCGTGAATCCTAAAGTGGTTGTTGGAATAAATAGAGATGATATTATTGGAGATCAATTAAACATAAATGAAGAGAATGGCTTGGCAGGATTTAACAGTTATTTGTATGGAACAAGTAAAGCCGTTTTGTCATTACAAACACAAACCTATTCTCCGCATTCTTTATTGGGTTTTCGTTTAAATCCTTTCTTTAATTATTCTATTGCAGTTTTAGGAAGCCCAGAAATCGCAATGACTAAAAATAAACCGTATTCCAAACTTACTATTGGTTTATTGGTAAGTAATGATTATCTGGTTTTTAGCTCGTTTCAACTATCACTTTCATATTACCCAAGCATTCCTCAACAGGGAGATAATGTTTTCAAAACTAATACATTTGAAACCACCGATTATGGACTTCAAAGTTTTGAACTTGCAAAGCCTAGAGTTGTCAATTATAAATAATTTTTTTGTTTTTTTTTCTAAATTTCAAAAGCAGGGCAAAATTCCTCAATATCAACAAATTATACGCTTTGCAGATTAAAACACATTCGTTGAAATGCATTTTTATCCGATAAAATACATCTCATTTATTTTTTTGGCACAGTATATGAATATCCCTATTCAAGATTAACATTTAAAAAATAAAAAAAGATGAAAACGATAAAGTTAGCAATCGCCGGATTATTTCTAATGGTTGCAAATGCCACGCAAGCCCAAGTATCGATCAACGTTAATATTGGAACTCCACCAGCTTGGGGACCAGTGGGATATACAGAAATGGAATATTACTATCTTCCAGATATTGAAGCTTATTACGATGTTCGTGCATCGCAATTCATCTATTTCGGAGGAGGAAGATGGGTAAGAACAACTTACTTACCTAGACAATATAGAAACTATGATTTGTATGGAGGTTATAAAGTAGTTTTGACAGATTACCACGGTAGAACTCCTTATACATATTTTGATCGCCATAGAGTAAAATATTATAAAGGATATCATGGAGCTCCGCAAAGACCTTATAAACCAAGACCTGTATATGGTTACAATGACCGTCGTTACGATCGTAAAGATTACAAACATTACGACAAACACGACAAACATGATAAACACCATGACAGACATGATCACGACGATCACGATCATGGACACGGTCACGGAAGAAGATAATGCTAAATCATTAGCAATCAATACAAGAGAGTATCATTTATTTGATACTCTCTTTTTTTTATGATTTGTTTAATGGGCTCTTTTGTTAAATCGTTGTATATTTAATATAAATCACTGTATTGCAATAAGTTTAACAACAGAAATGCCTTACATTAATTTATTTATACTTTATCTTTGCGCCGAATTTTATAATCCAAAAAAGAAATTTATGAAAAAGAATGTTTATTTACTTTCATTTTTAGCAATGTCACTTCTAATTGGTTGTGACGATAACAATGACAAAAACGACAACCAATCGTTAAATAACATTACAATTACTACTGATCAAACTGCCTTAAATCAAAGACTTGACCTTACAAATTCTGGTGTTGTCTCGGTTGACAATGTTTCTGCTACAGGAAAAACGACAGAAACAACGAACACTACTTTCCCTTTAGTTCAAATTGCTGAAGTAAAACCTCCAGTTGATGCTAATGGAAAAACGCTTCAAGCGAGTCATGTAACTGTGAACGGAAATTATGCTTATGTTTCTTATATCACAAGAGGCGATGTTTATTCGGGAGCAATTGATGTTATTGATGTTTCTGATCCTTATAAACCAAAATTGGTTACTTCTGCTTTAATTCCAAATACAGATATTACATCTCTTACTTACGCAAATGGAAATTTAATTATCGGAGCTGCAAAGGATGTTGATAAAGATTCTCAGCTTGCAGGAAATCCGGCAATTGTATTCAATATGGATTTAAGTTCTGGATTGCTTACCAATACTTTAAAAACAAATTATTTGGAAAGCAGAGTTACAACAGATGTTGCTGCTAATACTTCAAATTATTTTGCAGTTACAGGAGATAACGGAAGTTTATTCAAATTAAGCACTTCAACAAAAGCAATTACAGGAAAAGTCGCAATGGCCGACTTACGTTCTATTGCTCTTACAAGTGATAAAGTTGTGACTTTGAGCGGAACTAAAGGAGTTAATATCTACAATCAATCGACTCTTGCATTACAAAAAAGCTTTACAACATCTTCAGATGTAAGCGGGGCGAAAAGAACAATGGATATTGACGGAACAAAATTATTAGTTTCTGAAGGTCCTAACGGTCTTGGTGTTTATGATATTAACAGCGGATCAAAACTGCAAACCATAGGGATTCCAGCTGCTGCTGAAGACAATGTAACAAATGCTGTTTCTGTAAACGATGGATATGCTTTTGTTGCAAATGGAGCTCTTGGGCTTAACGTCTATCAATCTGCAACACAACTTACTTTATTGGGTTCTGTTGGAATTGCGGGTTCTTCAAACTATGTAAAATCTAGCGGTGATTATATTTATGTTGCCAGCGGAACAGGCGGTTTGAAAATCATTAAAATGGAAAAGCCAAATACAACATTTGCAAGCTGTTTAACTTACGGTTTATATAATCAAGGTAGAGATTTGATCTTGAATTCTAATGAGATTAAATCATACCAAGGAGCAACTGCTATTAATTCGGCAATTATCAATTCTGGTGCAGTTTTAACACATTGTGGTTCGATCGCGGTTCTAAGCAATTTGACTTTAAATAGCCAAGGAACTTTCAATATGAGAGGAACTTTATCTCAAGGTAAATACCAGCAAACGAATCCAACAGAGCTTATTATTAACGACAAATCGGTTTTAAATATTGAAGGTTCTGTTGTTATTTGGGGGGATTTAAGATTGAACAGCGGTGCTAAAATCAATTTTATAGGCAGCACTTCTTCAATTACAATTTATGGTAAGGTTACTAAAGGAAGCAACGTAACTATTACAGGAAATTATGTTGATACAGAAAACAAACTGAAATAATTAAGAGCAATTCGCAAAGATAATTTCAAAAGCTGTCAGATTATTTCTGGCAGCTTTTTTGCTTTCTCTAATTCAAATATTGATCAAATTATTAATCATTAACATTTCATTTAAATACTGTTCCGTAAAATAATTAGTACTTTTGAGGCACTTTCAAAAAAACAATTAACCACAATATGCGAAAAATACAGGTTCATATCTTTCTTTTATTTTTTATAGGTTTTCAAATTTCATTTGCACAGCAGCCACAAAAACCAAATTCAGTAGAAATTTACAATCAAATCAAAAAATTAAACTTTCTAGGTTCTGTATTGTATGTTGCAGCGCATCCAGATGATGAAAATACTAGAATGATTTCGTATTTAGCAAATGAAATGAATGCTAGAACTGGCTATTTATCACTTACACGTGGAGATGGAGGCCAAAATTTAATTGGACCGCAATTGCGTGAATTACTTGGCGTTATTAGAACTCAAGAATTAATTGAAGCTAGAAAAATTGATGGAGGTGAACAATTCTTTTCAAGAGCAAATGATTTTGGCTTTTCAAAAAATCCTGATGAAACTTTAGACATTTGGGACAAAAATAAAGTCCTTGCTGATGTAGTTTGGACAATCAGAAAATTTCAACCAGATATTATTATCAATAGATTTGACCACCGTTCTCCAGGCACGACACACGGACATCACACGTCTTCTGCAATGTTGAGCGTTGAGAGTTTCAAATTAACAAATGATCCAAAAGTTTATCCTGAACAATTAAAATACGTTAAACCTTGGCAAGTAAAACGTCAATTTTTTAATCCGTCATGGTGGTTTTATGGAAGCCAAGAAAAATTTAATGCTGCAAATAAATCTAAATTTACAAAGCTAGAGACAGGTGTTTACTACACTGGAATAGGAAAATCGAATCAGGAAATTGCAGCTTTAAGCCGAAGCCGTCACCAATCTCAAGGTTTTGGAAGCACAGGGGTTCGCGGTGAAGAAACTGAATACTTAGAGCTTATAAATGGTGAAACTCCAAAAGAACGTGATAATTTATTTGACGGAATCGATACAAGCTGGAATCGTGTTAAAAACGGAAAACCAGTTGGCGATTTAATTGCTTCGATCGTTTCAAAATATAACTTCAGTAATCCATCTGCAAGTATTCCAGATTTAGTTAAAGCCTATTCCATGATCGAATCTTTAGACGATACACATTGGAAAACAATTAAACTAGCTGCTATAAAAAATATTATCGCCTCTTGTTCAGGTTTGTATCTTGAAGCGGTTTCAAATGAACAGGAAGCAACTCCAGGAAGCACTATTAAACTAACGCTTGAAGCTATCAATAGATGTTCTGTTGACATGCAGTTAGTTAGTGTAACAACACTTCCAGATAATAAAACGACAACTCAAAATAGCATTTTAAAAAACAATAGCGATCAAAAGATCAATTTACAGTTACAGCTTCCAAATGATATAGAATATACACAGCCATATTGGTTAAAAGAAAAAGCAACTGTTGGAATGTACACTGTTTCTAATCAGGAAATTATTGGAACTCCAGATATTATTCGTGATGCAAAAGTTGTTTTTAATGTAAAAATCAATAATGTTGAAATTCCGTTTGAGCGTACTGTTGTTTTCAAATACAATGATGGCGTAAAAGGCGAAATGTATAATTTCCTTGATATTGTTCCAGAAGTTACAACTTCAATTTTAGAAAGAGTTTTACTTTTTACCAATACTAAAAGTAAAATGATTCCGGTAAAAGTTCGTGCAGGAAAAGATGATGTTAAAGGAAATCTACAATTAGAATTACCAAAAAGCTGGTCTGTTTCTCCTAAAGAAATTCCGTTTACTTTAGACAAAAAAGGAAATGAACAAGTATTTTATTTTGAAGTGACGCCTCCTGTAAATCCAGAAGAAGTTATGGCGAAGAGTGTCGCTATTGTAGACAATAAACGTTTTGACAAAGATGAAACTATTATAGATTTCAGCCATATTACAAAACAAATGGTTCTAAAACCAGCTGAATCAAAGTGCATTAGAATAGATCTAAAAACTTCTGGCGATGCAATTGCTTATATCATGGGCGCTGGAGACGAAGTCCCTGAAAGTTTAACTCAAATGGGATACAAAGTTACTATTATAAAACCTGAAGAAATTACGCCTCAAAAGCTAGATTCTTTCAGCACTGTTATTACAGGAATTCGTGCTTACAATACCGTTAATGCCTTGGCAAACAAACAAAATATACTTTTCAATTTTGTAAAAAGCGGAAAAAACATGATTGTTCAGTACAACACAAACGGAAAATTAGTAACTGATAAAATTGCTCCATATCCGTTAAAATTGTCAAATGATCGTGTTACAGAAGAAAATGCTAAAATTACTTTCTTAGCGCCAAATCATCCTGTTTTAAATACGCCAAATAAAATCTCTGAAAAAGATTTTCAAGGATGGACACAAGAGCAAGGTTTGTATTACCCAAATGAATACGATGCTGCCTTCACTCCTATTATTTCCTCGCATGATAAAGGAGAATCTGCTAAAGACGGAGCTTTACTTGTCGCGCCATACGGAAAAGGATATTATATTTACACTGGTTTGAGTTTCTTTAGAGAATTGCCAGAAGGCGTTTCTGGAGCATATCGATTATTATCGAATATTATTTCTCTAAAACAGCCAATTGAAGCTCCTAAACAAGATTTAAAGCAATAAAAATGGACGCTAAAAAAACAAAAAAATGGAAAAAAAGCTACACTTATGTTTTAGTAGCTAATGCAATTTATATTGCTATCTTTTTCTTAATCATGCAATTATACTCATAACCTATGCAGCTATTTGACTGGATCGTACTTATTGTCACATTATTATTCATTGTTGGATATGGCTCTTGGAAAACCCGAGGCAGTAAAAACGTAGAGGATTTCATTTTAGGGAACAATGAAACACCTTGGTACACTGTAGGACTTTCTGTAATGGCAACACAAGCCAGCGCAATTACATTTTTATCTACGCCTGGACAAGCATATCATGACGGAATGGGTTTTGTGCAATTCTATTTTGGTTTGCCAATTGCCATGATTGTGATTTGTTTGACCTTTATTCCGCTATATCATAAAAGTAAAGTTTATACCGCTTACGAATTTTTAGAAAGAAGATTTGACGTTAAAACCCGTTCACTTGCTGCAATTTTGTTTTTAGTTCAACGAGGTTTAGGAACTGGTTTAACCATTTATGCCCCAGCCATCATCTTGTCTGCACTTTTAGGGTGGAACTTAACGATAATGAATATCATTATTGGAGTTATGGTAATTATTTATACTTTTTCTGGTGGTACAAAAGCGGTAAACGTAACCCAAAAACAACAGATGTTTGTAATCATGTCTGGAATGTTTATCACGTTTTTCTTGATTTTGCATTACCTTCCAAATGATATGACTTTCAATAGTGCGCTGCATATTGCTGGAGCAAATGATAAAATGAATATCGTTGATTTTTCTTTTGATCCCGAAGAAAAATACACATTTTGGAGCGGTATAACCGGAGGTTTCTTTCTAGCTCTCGCCTATTTTGGTACAGATCAATCTCAGGTTGGGCGTTATTTGTCTGGAAAATCGGTTCGTGAAAGCCAAATGGGATTAATCATGAACGGACTTTTAAAAGTTCCAATGCAGTTCTTTATTCTTTTGACAGGAGTTATGGTATTTGTATTTTTTCAATTCAATCCAGTGCCACTAAATTTTAATCCGAATAATAAAATTGCGATTGAAAAATCGGCTTTTAAAAATGAATATCACGCTTTAGAGGAAAAGTTAGTCAAACTTTCTGAAGACAAAAAAGTAATCAATTTATTGTACATCGATCAGTTGAATCAGGATTACGACAATCCAATTTTAAGAAAAGAATTGGTTGCTTTGTCCAATAAAGAAAAAGATCTTCGCGATAAAGCGAAAGAAATAATTTCAAGAGCAGATAGCCATACTGAAACAAACGATAAAGATTATGTATTTTTTCATTTTATCCTGAACTATTTGCCAAAAGGCCTTATCGGATTGTTATTGGCCGTTATCCTTTCGGCTGCAATGTCTTCAACGGCTTCTGGGCTTACTGCATTGGCTTCTACAACTGCAATTGATATTTATAAACGAAACCAGAAAGAAGAAAAATCAGAGAAACACTATTTACATGTTACTAAGTTTTTCACTCTTTTTTGGGGAGTTATAGCGATACTTTTTGCTTGCGTTGGAACTTTGTTTGAAAATTTAATTCAGCTTGTAAATATTATTGGTTCTATTTTTTACGGAACAGTTTTAGGAATCTTCCTTGTAGCTTTTTATACTAAAAGAGTTCAGGCAAAGCCAATGTTTATCAGTGCTATTATAAGTCAGCTTACCATTTTTGTCATTTATTATTTTATGATTTACAGCCAAGAAAAACTAGGTTATTTGTGGCTTAATTTTATTGGAGCAATTTTAACGATTGTGTTGGCAGTTGTTTTGCAGTTTTTATTTTTCAGAGGGAAATCAGATGATAATGAAGTGATTTTGGAATAGCAAATTACTCTTTCTGATTTTCATTAAATAAAAAAATCTCTTGCCCTAGCCCTGATGGAAGCGGCATCCTTTTGTGCCGGGGTTCGGCACAAAAGATATAGCGGACAGCAGGAAATAGCTCCTATAAAATATATAAATTAGACACATAATTTCTTTAAAGTATAATTCTCCTTTTTTGTAAGTAAAAAATATTATTTTAGTAAGTTGTAAAACGGACCACTAACTAATTTAAAACTGGAGAAATTAAATGAAAATTTCGAGCGATATTGAAAAGTTACTTCCATTAGGCTATGTATTTCTTATCATGATGGGAATACTTAAAGACAGTATTTACTATTATCAATTGGGAATAAATATCTTGAAATTCTCCACAATTACAGATATTTTAATGAGTCCGATTGCATATTTGAGTTCAAATCCGATAGTTTTATTTGCCGTAATTTCATTATTCGTCAGCCATTATTATCTTCCAAAATTTCTTTTGAAGAATAACCAAAAAACCTTTGTGCAAAGAATGTTCGAATTGAAATCTGTTGAAGGATTTTCTTTAGAAGAAAAAACAAGTTATTATAATGGTATTGCTCTACGAACATTGGCAGTTGTGCTTTTGTCTTTCTTTTTAGGAACTGGTATTGCCGACGGTTATTATACCTCAGAACGCATCGACAAGCAAACTTTAGATTATAATTATAAAATTAATTTTAACGACGAAGAACCGCAGGAAGTTAGTCTTCTCGGTACAAATAGCTTATATTATTTTTATGTTGCAATTGGACAAAAACATATTAAAATTGCTCCAATTGGCTCAATTAAAAATGTAGAACTCATGTATAAAACAGCAAATCGATAAAACTGAAATAAGTAAGTTACTCCTAAAAAAATAAGCTTTATGAAAGATCAAAAAAAGTATAGCAACAAAACCAAAGCTGCTTTTATATTACTCATTGTAATGCTTATTATTCTTCTTGGAAATTTTAATACGCTTCGAAATTCCAAAAATGTAAATGATAACATTAATGCAATCTACAAAGACAGGTTGGTTGTAGCGCATTATATTTTTCAATATTCTAAAGAACTTCATTTTATAAAAGCAGAAGCTGAAAAGCTAAATTTAAGCGACAACATTAAAAAAAATGAAATTATTCATACGCTCGATATTATTCATGATATAGATGATTTGTACGCGAAAACAGTTTTAACAAATAAGGAAAAACAATATTTCGATGCGTTTTTGGGATCATGCAAAGAAATCAACAAACAGGTTGAAAACAAAAATTGGAATCAAATTGCTAATTCTAGCGCAAAAGCTTTAAAAACACTCGAAGCTTTATCGCAAATTCAAATTGAAGAAGGAAAAGCGAAACTTGCCGCCGCAAACGCGATGTATAATAGAAATAATGTACTTGGCCAGCTCCAAATTGCGTTGCTGATTGTTTTGGGCGGAATTACTTTTTATCTTCTTATTAAGAAAATCAAGAAAACGGTTAGGATTCCTGAGCCACCAAGTTTGAATTGAAATTCTTTTTTTGTTTCAAGTTCAAGGTTTTTATGTTTCTTCTTACGGTTTTAGAATTCTCTCAACGCTAAATTAAGCTTAAAAAAAGACAAAAAAAATTCCAAAACTCGTCAGTTTTGGAATTTGATATTTTAAAAATTAGAATTTAAAATCTTATCTGCTCCATTCAGCAATACTATCTTTATTCAATTTTACGTAATCTGCATTGTTTGCAGCTTCAGCAGATGCTAAAGAAGCTTTTGCAGTTTCAATTGCTCCTTTTTTATCGCCTTGTTTTGCTTGGATCAAAGATTTTAATCTTGAAACATAATATGGTTTATCAGAACTCATATCAAGAGCTTTGTCAACGTAAGTTCTTGCTGTATCAATATTTCCGTTTGATTGAAATAAATATTGAGAAGCAGCAAAATAATCGTTCCAAGTTGGACCAGCTAAAGCTTTGTCAATACTTGCCACAGCAATTTTAGCTGTAGGAACTTCAAACTTTAAAGCAACATGAGAGTTTTCCCAAGCAATATCTAAATAACCAAAATTTGGATCTAAACCATTAATTCCGATTGTGAATGTTTCAACAGGCGTTGGTAATGCATCCTCTTTTACAGTAGTTTTCAAAACTACATAAGAATCGTTCCAATTTTCTGGCAATCCCCAGTTATCTGTAGAAAGATAAAAAATGATATCCCAGCTTTCGATTCTAGGAACTGTATAAATTGCATATTTTCCTTTCTTC
Source organism: Flavobacterium sp. SH_e (assembly GCF_025717045.1). Taxonomy (GTDB): domain Bacteria; phylum Bacteroidota; class Bacteroidia; order Flavobacteriales; family Flavobacteriaceae; genus Flavobacterium. The sequence goes on along the minus strand of NZ_JAOVZN010000005.1, from coordinate 40,661 downwards.
AGCGTTTTACCGTCAATAATTACGTCATCGCTAAAGTTGATAATTGTATTTTCATTCGCTCCTGTTCTCCATAGTTTTCCAAATGGAACTAAATTACCAAACACAGCTCTCCCTCTTGCTCCCGGTCTTGAATACGTAACTTCAACATCCGTTAAACCAACAGTTTGCTTAATGTATCCTTTTGGACTTGCTTGCGGCGTTTTTACTTGTGCTTCTGATGCTAATGGCGCTAAGATCAGGGCTAAAGCAATAAGTAGTTTCTTCATTATTTTAAGTTTAATTTTTTTCAAATTTACAAATTCAAACAGGGAACAAATGTTAAATTTTATATAATTCAAGCCTTAAGCTGTGATATTTTTTCTGCATTTAATTCACTAAAATGATCGATAACCAAGTCTGCTTCAGACAAATCCTGAAGATGTGAATGTTCGCTTCTATAGCCTACACAATAAATTCCTGCTCCTTTTGCAGCCTTAACACCATTTGTACTGTCTTCGATTATAATACATTCTTCTTTTGCCGCAACAGATAATGAAGCAGCATGAATGAATATTGCCGGATTTGGTTTCGATTGCGGAAAATCTTCTCCACTAACAATATGTGTAAAATACTGATGCAAATTGAATCTTGTAAAAACACGATCAATAGTTACTTTTGAAGCCGAAGAAGCCAAAATTAATTGTAATCCGTTATTGTACAAATCTTTAATTAGTTCTTCAACACCATCCAAAAGATACAAATCTTCCTTAGTATCAAAAGCATCATTAAAAATAGTTCTCTTTCTTTGAATCAAATCTTCCACTTCCTGCTCTACAGTTGGAAAATAGCTTTTTAAAGTTTGAAATGTATTTCGAGTAGAAAATCCTGTAAATGTGGTGTACATTTCTTCAGGAACTTCTATATTCAATTCCGAAAATTGTAAATAATAAGCATAACGATGAACAGGCTCTGTGTCAACAATTACGCCGTCCATATCAAAAATTACTGTTTTAATCATTTTTTTTAAAGGCTCTAAGGTTCTGAGGTTTCTATTTTTTGCACACTTAACTTTGTCAAAGCTGACTATCAGCTTTATTTAAAAGTTCAAGAAATTAAGATTCTGTGTTTCAGCTACAAAAAAAACTTAGCACCTTAGAATCTTAGCATCTTAGAACCTTATTTTTTAAGTAGATGTCTAATCACTGTTTCGGCTGCGTGTAAGCCAAATAATCCTGGCATATAGCTGTTTGTTCCGTAGAATGATTTTTTGAAGTTTTTACCGTCTGTTAGCTTTAAGCTTTTTTCGTCTTGAATTTCAGAAGAAAAAACTACTTTAAGTTTATTGATTTTTGCTTCTTTTAAACGCTTGCGAATTGTTTTAGAGAAATAGCAGTTTATCGTTTTAGAAATATCTGTCACTTTTACTTTAGATGCCAACATTTTTCCTCCAGCTCCCATACTGCTTATGATTTTTACTCTTTTGCGTTTTGCAGCAATAATCAGATTTAATTTTGGAGTAATACTGTCAATACAATCTAAAACATAATCAAATTCTGGAGATACAATCTCAAAAGCACGTTCTGGAGAAAGAAATTCCTGAACACGAGTTAAATTCAATTCTGGATTAATATCCATCAAACGATCGCCAACAATTTTAATTTTTGGCTGACCAACTGTGGAGTGCAAAGCCGGCAATTGACGGTTAATATTGGTAATATCCACTACGTCTCCATCTACAATTGTCATGTTTCCTACTCCTGCTCTTGCCAAAAATTCAGCTGCAAAAGATCCAACTCCTCCTAGTCCAACAACTAAAACATTAGATTTTTGTAAATTTTCTAATCCTTCTTTAGTAAACAAAAGCTCTGCTCTTTCTGTCCATTCTGCCATATATTCTTTATTTTTTTACTTTTTATTTTTTTTGTTTCAAGTTTCAAGTTCTTCCCAGTTGTCAGGGTGACAAACTTTGAACTCAAATACTGCTTATTTTTTATTCTTATTATTGGTTAAATATACTTTTATAATTACTTAAAATAACTCCTTGCAACTCTTTTAAATCTAACCTTTTATACTCACAAGCTAATTCATAAACTTGTTGAATTGATTCTTCAATTGTATCGGTTTCAAGAAAAAAACGGTCATTTGGAACATTTTGAAAAACCGTTTTCAAATCTGGATTTTTCAATAAATATTTTCCAAATGAAAGATAAAACCCTGCCGAAATTAATTGTTCTGCTAACTGATTATTTTTTGAAAAACCATGACTAATCATTGGAACATTTATCTTCATTCTTTTCTTGATAGCCATTACTTCCTGAAAAGCAGCAACACAATGAATAACTACAGGTTTCTTAAATTTTTCTGCTAATTCTAACTGTTTTTCAAAAACAGAAATTTGTAAATCAAACGGAACCTCAATTCTTTTATCCAAACCGCATTCTCCTATTGCTAGACAATTTCGAGTTTGCAATTTTTCTTCTATAATTTTCAAATCTTCATCAATACGATTTTCATCGATATACCAAGGATGAATCCCGATGGAATAAAACGGAATCGCGGCATCAAAATCTTTTGGATACTGATTAACCAATTCTAAAACATTAGGTTGATTGGTAAATTGATGTGTATGAAAATTGAAATATTCCATTAATGAAAAGCTTTAACTCCTGCTTTAATTTCAATTTTCAAATCATTTTCCTGAGGCACAAGCGGGCAAGAATACTTATAATTATAAGCACAATACGGATTATAAGCTTGGTTAAAATCGATTGCTATTGTATTTCCTTTCGGAATTTCTAAATCAATATAACGGCCTCCAATGTAGCTTTGTTTTCCGCTTGTTAAATCTGAAAAAGGTAAAAAGAGATGGTTTTTATATTTTTCCTGAACGATTAGCTCTAAACTTTGATAAACCGCCAATTTAAAGGCTTTTCCATTTATTTTAAAGTTTAAAGTTCCATATTTAATATACTTTGGAGTATAATTTCCTGAAGTTTTCATTTCAAAAACTTTTCCGCCTTTAGCTTTCACCAAAGTTGCATTCACAAAATAAGTTTCAGAAATAGGAAAAAAATCTAAGCTTTTAAACGTTTTTAGATCTTCAGCCATCAACGGACTTGCCTTAGGATCAGCAAATTCTGAATTAATTCTCTTTTGGAATTTTTGAACATCAGCTTTATTAAACTTTTTTTGGGCAAAAGCAAAATTAAAAACCAACAATAAAGCAATGGCGTTTATAGTTTTCATCTTAGAAATTTTCTGCAAAAATAGTTCAAAAGTAACAAAACAACAACCACTTAACGAGACAAAGTTTCCTAACTTTGTGACGATAATTTATCAAACAAAATGCTTAAAACTGCTTTAACCCACTACATTAACAACTTTCGAGGTTTCACCAGAGAAGTTTGGATTCTTGCCATCATCACTTTTATCAACCGCGCCGGAACAATGGTTCTTCCTTTTTTATCCAAATATTTAAAAGAAGATCTTCATTTTTCGTACAATCAAGTTGGGTGGATTATGGTTTCATTTGGTTTTGGATCAATGCTGGGTTCTTGGCTTGGCGGTAAACTTTCAGATAAAATCGGATTCTATAAAATCATGATTTTTAGCTTATTTACTAGTGGAGTTTCTCTTTTCTTTGTGCAATATATTACAACTTTCTGGGCTCTTTGTGCTGCAATGTTTGTTCTTATGACAATTGCCGATATGTTTAGACCCGCGATGTTTGTTTCTCTTGGAGCTTATGCAAAACCAGAAAACAGAACTCGCGCGCTAACACTTGTGCGCCTTGCTGTAAATTTAGGTTTTGCTGCAGGGCCAGCTCTTGGAGGTTTAATTATTATGGGAATGGGATATTCAGGATTATTTTGGGTTGACGGAGCTTCTTGTATTATTTCGATCTCGATTTTTGCTTTACTGGTAAAAGAAAAGAAAAAGGCAGCCCACGATGATAAAGCAGAAAGCGCTTCTGATGTAAAGTCGGTTTTTCATGATAAAATATTCTGGGTTTTCTTATTTGTAAGCTTTATTACAGCTATGATTTTCTTCCAGTTATTTACTACTCTTCCATTATATCATAATGAAAAATTTGGTTTAAGCGAATTCCAAACTGGTTTACTAATGACCTTAAACGGATTATTAATATTTTCTCTAGAAATGCCAACAGTTGGATTTTTAGAACGAAAAGCCTTTCCGAAGATTCGAATCATTATTATAGGTTCTTTTGTATTGGCTTCTAGTTTCTTTTTGCTTCTTATTAATTTCTGGGCTGGAATATTGGTTGTAAGTATGGTTTGTATTTCGATTGGTGAAGTTCTTACTTTTCCATTTTCTAATGCTTTTGCCTTAAGCCGTGCTCCACGCGGACAAGAAGGCCGATATATGGCTCTTTATACAATGAGTTTTAGTCTTGCACATATTGTCAGTTCAAAACTTGGCTTTGAGATTATTACCAGATTTGGTTACCAAATTAACTGGTTTTTTATGGCAAGTATTGGTGTGGTTGCAACTGGATGCTGTATTTGGATTAAAAATGCTTTAACCAACGAGAAAGCTTCATAAAAACTTTAACTTCTTAAATCCTTAAAATTCAATTTATTACCATTAAATTTGAATGGCTTTTTTGCGCTCTAAATTCAAATACAACTTAATTTTTAGTTAAATAACTACTTTTATAGTTGTGTAACTAAAAAAATAGTTGTAGGTTTGAATTAAAATTAGAGAAGATGCAGAAGTTAACAAACAAAGAAGAAGAAATTATGATGATTTTATGGAAGCTTAAAAAAGCTTTTGTAAAAGAAATTCAAGCTGAAATCACAGAAGATCAGCCACATTATAACACATTGTCGACAATTGTTCGTAATCTGGAAGAAAAAGGATATGTTGGACACAATGCTTTTGGAAACACACATCAATACTTTCCAGTTGTAGCAATTGAAGATTACAGAAAAGGATTTATGAAAACCGCAATTGATAATTACTTTAATAGTTCTTATAAAAGTATGGTTTCCTTTTTTGCCAAAGAAGAAAAAATTTCAGCAGATGAATTGCGTGAAATTTTATCTATGATCGAAAATAAAAACGACGAAAAATAATCGGTTTATGGAAGCAGTTTTCATTTATATCGCCAAATCAAGCAGCTTAATGCTTTTGTTTTATTGTGTTTACTTTTTCTTACTTCGCAAAGAAACATTTTTTAATAGCAACAGATGGTTTTTATTGTCTGGATTAATTGTTTCTTCAATTTTACCATTAGTAAGTTACACAAAGGTTATATGGATTGATACTACAAACGATTTAAATACAAATATTTCAACATCGTTAGTAAATGTTTCACAAGAAGAAGCTGTCGATTTTAATTGGACGTTTCTAATTCTTGGCCTTTACGCAATCGGATTTTTAGTGTTCTTCATAAAACTAGGAATTGATTTCTATAGTTTGAATACCATTATTAAAGGAAAAAAAGTAAAACAGCAAGCCGATTTTAAATTTATCGACATAAACGAAAACATTGCGCCTTTCTCCTATTTTGAATATATCGTTTACAACTCATCACTATACACGCCTTCAGAATTAGAGAATATTATTGAACATGAAAAAGTACATAGCGATCAAAATCACACCATAGACGTACTGATTTCTAGAGCATTCAGCATCATTTTCTGGTTCAATCCAATTGTTTGGCTTTATAAAAAAGCAATAATGCAAAATTTAGAATTTATTGCTGATAAAGAAGCTGCAAAAAAAATTTTAGATAAAAAAGCCTATCAATACACGCTTTTAAAAATAACAACACACGAAACTTGTGTTGCAATCACCAATCATTTTTATCAATCATTAATCAAAAAACGAATCGTCATGTTAAACAAAAATCAATCAAAAAAGAGGAATTCATGGAAGTATTATGTTGTAATTCCTGCGCTTGCAGCATTTGTATTATTATTTCAAATTGAAGTAATTGCAAAAGAAAGACAGCAGAATTTAAAAGCGGTTTCGACAGGAACTGAATCTGTAAATGTTTACAAAATCACGAAAAACTCTACAGATGCAGAATTAAAAGAACTTAAAGCGAACTTAAAATCAATTCACAATATTGATTTTAAAGTTTCTGAAATCAAAAGAAACTCGCAAAATCTATTGACATCTATTAAAGTTGATGTAATTAATGGTAGCGAGAAAACACAATCAATACAAGTTGGAGATAAAACCATCAAAGATTTTGGAATAGTCGTTATTACAGATAAAGATGGAAGCAAAAAAGCTGGCATACAAACATCAGACGAAAAAATTGTTGTTAGCAAAAAAGTAAGTTCGAACGACAAAGTGAAAGTTACTGCAAAAACAATAGAAAACAAAAATATAACTACTAATACAGAAACCCATGTTAACACTAATTCTATTACTAGTACAAAAACTAACAGTGATACTAATACAAATATTAGCACTATTGTAACGACAAATAAAGACAACAATGTTACCACAATAACAACATCTGAAAATGGGCCAAAAATTGTCGTTTCAAGTTCAAGTAAAGTTTCTCTTAACGGAAAAAAACTTATAATCGTGGATGGAAATGTAATGCCAAGCAATTTTAATCTAGAAGATATACAACCTCGTGATATTAAAACTATGCACATATATAAAGGTATAGATGCAATTGCTCAATTTGGCGAAGCTGGTGCAAATGGCGTTATTGAAATTGAAACTCGTGAGTAATCATTTAAAATATAAAGGATGCAAAAACTAACCAACAAAGAAGAAGAAATCATGCATATCTTATGGAAGTTGAAAAAGGCTTTTGTAAAAGAAATTCAAGCAGAGATTTTAGAAGATCAGCCGCATTACAATACTTTGTCTACCATTGTTCGTAATTTGGAAGAGAAAGGTTATGTTGCTCACAATGCTTTTGGAAATACACATCAATATTATCCAGCTGTAAGTATTGAAGATTATCGAAAAGGCTTTATGAGTACTGCAATTGACAATTATTTTAATAGTTCTTATAAAAGCATGGTTTCGTTTTTTGCTAAAGAAGAAAAAATTTCGGCAGATGAGTTACGCGAAATCTTAGATATGATCGAAAATCCAAAAGAAGGTAAATAATCAAAATATTATGGAAGCACTTTTCATTTTTATCTTAAAATCAAGCGGGTTGTTGGCAATGTTCTATTTTGCTTACATTTTTTTACTTCGCAAAGAAACTTTTTTTAACAGCAGCCGCTGGTTTTTAATCGCTGGATTAATTACTTCTGTTGTACTTCCTTTTGTCGTTTATACCAAAGTAATTTGGATTGAAGCGCCGCCTACACTGGCTCCAGATCCTGTTATTGTGAGAAATACGGTTGAAAATATTCCAACTTCAAATCATGATGTTATTGCATATGAACCTCAGTATAGACCGACAACAGTAAATGCCGTTGAGGAAGAAAGTTTTGAGATCAATTGGAATTTAGTTTTAGGTCTTGCATACGGAATTGGTTTCTTGGCTTTCATGACCAAATTTGCACTTGATTTTTACAGCTTAAACTCTGTCTTAAAAGGAAAAAAAGTAAAACAGCAAGATGATTTTAAATTTATTGACGTCAATGAAAATATTGCTCCTTTTTCTTATTTCGATTACATCGTGTATAACTCATCACTATACACGGCAGCAGAACTAGAAAATATTCTAGAACATGAAAAAGTACACAGTGATCAAAAACATACCGTTGATGTTTTAATTTCTAGAATATTCTGTATCCTATTTTGGTTTAACCCAATTGTATGGCTTTACAAAAAAGCTATTTTACAAAATCTTGAATTTATTGCTGATAGTGAAGCAGCGAAGAAAATTTCAGACAAAAAAGCGTATCAATACACGCTTTTAAAAATAACAACACATGAAACTTGTGTTGCAATCACCAATCATTTTTATCAATCATTAATCAAAAAACGAATTGTTATGTTAAACAAAAATCAATCAAACAAAAGAAATTACTGGAAATATTCGGCAGTAATTCCTGCTCTTGGTGCATTTGTCCTTTTATTTCAAATAAAGACAATTGCTCAGGAAAAAAAACAAGATGATATCGCTATCATAAAAAGAGACACCGTTAAAGATTCTGACGAAACTATCAAGATAACAAAAAATACAACTGATAAAGAGTTAAACGAATTACCAGGAAAATTAAAAGCAAATCATAATCTTGATGTTGAAATTTCTGACGTAAAAAGAAATACGAAAGAAGAGTTAACTGCAATTCAGATCAAAGTAAAATCAGATTCTGGTAAAAAACAAACGATCAAAATTGACGGAGACCAAGCTATAAAAGATTGCGAGCTTGCAATAGGTACTGACGAAAATGGAACAAAAGCTATTGTTATCAATACTGATAAAAACTTTAGAACACCGATAATTATCAGAAATGAGAGAGTAATTGTTCGTAACGGAGATATTGTTCCTCCAACACCTCCAACTCCACCTTCATTTCCTTCAGGACCACTGCCTCCTGCTCCAGCAATAGACATGTCAAAAATGCCAAAACCTCCAGTTGCACCAAAGAATCCGAATGATAAAGTTGCAATGAGTAAGTTTGAAAAAGAAATGGAAGCGTTCGAAAAGCAGATGGAATCATTTGAACCACAAATGGATGCCTATGAAAAGCAAATTGAAGCTATCATGTCTCAAAGATCAGCTGATTATGAAAAAGAAATGGCGAAATATGAAATCGCGATGGAAAAATTCAGTGCTAATATGGAGAAATTCAATTATGACTTTAAATTCAAATTTGGAGATAACTCTCAAGATTATGAAAATAGCATGAAGCAATACGAGCAAGACATGAAGCAGTATGAACTTGATATGAAACAGCACGAAAAAGATATGAAACAACATGCTAAAGATATGAAGCAACACGCTAAAGACATGAAACAGCATGAAAAAGACATGAAAGCTTGGGAAAAAGAAAATAAAAAAGCTTAATTATTTAATTCTCAACAGAAAAACCAGTGCTTATACCACTGGTTTTTCTATTTATTATTTCAGTAAAAACAAAAATCTGACGCATGAAAAAAAATATTTCAATTTTATTTTTGTGTTTAAGTTTTTCTATACTAGCACAGAAAAACACCATTGATAAAAGTATTTTTATTGCAATGGATAAAACTGCTTCGATACTTTCTAATAAATCAAAAGCGAATTCTATCTCAATTGGCGTTGTTAAAAATGGAAAAACATACACCAGACATTACGGAGAAATTGACAAAGGAAAAGAAAATATAGCCAACAATAATACCATTTTTGAAGTTGCGTCCATTACTAAATTATTCACTGGATTACTTGCTGCTCAGGCAGTTTTAGAAGGAAAACTAAATCCAGATGATGATATTAGAAAATACATTACCGGTTCTTACCCGAACTTAGAATATAATGGAATACCAATTACAATTAAAGATTTGGTTTCTTTTAGAACTGGTTTTGACAAAGATCTTCCAGACAATTCAGAGTTAAGAAAAAACAGAAACGACAGCAGTTATTTAGCATTCAAAAAAATGGATGAGAATTATACTCGCGAAAACTTCTTTGAGGATCTTAAAACCGTTAAATTAGACACTTTACCTGGAACTAAATTTAAATACAGCAATGGAAGCCTTAATTTGACGGCACATATTCTAGAAAATGTTTATCAGAAAAGTTACGAAACGCTTTTAAAGGAAAATATTTTTTCAAAGTTGAATATGCAATCAAGTGGTATAAATGTAAGTCCTAATACTGTAATTGCTAATGGCTATAATTTGAAAGGAGTTTTAATGCCAACGATTTCAGATAATCTTTGGGGAGCTGCAGGAAGATTAAAATCTACTTTAAGTGACTTGACCAAATTTATTAGTTATGAATTAAATACAAAAAATAAAATTGTTCAAGAATCTCAGCGAAATCTATTAAACAGTCCAACAACTTGGAACGGTTATTTTTGGGATTATATTCAAGTCGACGAAAACGGAAAAAACTGTTGGAAACATGGAGGTGCATTTGGAACTCAAAATATGCTAATTATTTATCCAGAACGTCAATTAGGAATTTCAATTATTGTAAATATAAGTGACGAAAGTACTGCAAATGCTTTAGGCGAAGCAATTGTTAGACTTTCTAATGATTTATTGACTGAAAACAAAAAACAAACTGGAATTTATGGTTACAAAATCATAGACGATAATGTTGTGTTTGTTTATGAACATGATAAAAACTTAGATCCTAATTTAGTTAAAAGTGTCTCTATCGCAGGTTCTTTTGACAAGTGGAATCCAAATGACAGTAATTTTCAAATGATTCAGAAAAGCAAAAACAAATTTGAACTATCAGTTCCTAAATCACAATTTGAAAAAGACAAAACGCATCTTTTTAAGTTTGTCATTAATAAAACAGGTTGGATGGAAGCTCCAAAAAATGCTATAAATAGACAAACTGAAGGAGACGAAAACCTCATTCTAAAAATCTAGATGTTTTTTACATTTTACTGCATAAAAGACTTTGTTTCAAACACAAAGTCTTTTTTATATCTTTGACGAAACAAATCTACTATGTATAAATTATTAGCTAAACTAAACAAACTACTTTTGCCAAGCTTTACCAAACAAGGTTTAGATATTTCTAAAGCAAAAAAATGGCAGATGGCTATTATTGGTTATCGCGCTTACGTCACTAAAAAAGCTTTAGGCAATTAATTTAGAATACATTTTATTTATCCGACAGAAATAAAGCGTTTTATGATTCTGTCTTACTTTTTATGAAAAACAGAGAAATCAGTCTGCCACCTGTTCCTGCAGTATTATTAGCAATTATCAGTGTGCAATGCGGAGCAGCAATTGCAAAAACTTTATTTCCTGCAATCGGCGCTGCGGGCACAGCATCTATGCGTATCGGCATTTCTGCATTAATTTTATTATTAGCTTACAGACCTAATTTTAAGGCTGTAACAGCAAAACAATGGAAAATTGTAATTCCGTATGGCTTGTCTCTAGGTGCAATGAATTTGATTTTTTACTTCGCTATAGAAAAAATCCCAATCGGACTTGCTGTTACACTTGAATTTGTTGGTCCATTACTATTGGCAATAGCGGGTTCAAAACGTTTAATTGATTATTGCTGGGTTTTATTGGCCGCAATCGGAATTTTACTAATTGCTCCTTGGACAAATGATAGTTTGAATCCGATAGGAATTATCTGTGCACTTTTAGCTGGAGCATTTTGGAGTGCTTATATAGTTTTAGGCGGAAAGATTTCTCAAATAATGAATGATGGTGATGCTGTTTCAACAGGAATGTTGTTTGCCGCACTTTTAGTTTTACCATTTGGCTTTCTAGAAAATGGCTTAGCCAATCTAACTTCAAAACTTTTCGGAATGGGTGTCGCTCTTGCTCTTTTATCTAGCGCAATTCCGTTTACACTAGAAATGAAAGCATTAGGAAAACTTCCTCCACGTACTTTTAGTATTTTGATGAGTTTAGAACCTGCCGCAGCTTCTATCTGTGCATTTATTTTCCTTCATGAAAATTTGAATTTCAACGAAATTTTGGCTGTAGTTTGTGTCATAATTGCTTCAGCAGGAAGTACATTAACCGCAAAAAAATAACTATCCAAATGAAAAATAATTTTCTGCAATTTATTAAAGTTACAAACGGAATATTTTTCATTTCTATTCTGATCTGGTTATTATTCTGCCTTAAAACTGATGGAATTGGTGACTTAAGAAATCTAACTATTATACTTTATTTTTTATTTGCTTCTCTGCTTTTTATTTTGATTTGCAGTACTATTTTCTACTTTCTTACAAAAAATATACTTACATTAAAAGAGCAAATAAAATACACTTTAATAATTTTAATTTTCGTTATAGATTTCTTCTGTTTAGCACAAGGCGCGGTAATAGATAGATCGGTTCTTGTCTTTTTGTTTGCCATCAATGCCTTTTCAATTTTATACATCTTAAAAGATAGATTTTTATAAAAAAAGCCCTCTAGAGAATCTAAAGGACTTTTTATTGTAGGCAACTATTATGGAGATATTAATTATTTTTTAGGAAGCAACACAGCATCAATTACATGTATCACACCATTTGATTGATTTACATCTGCAATAGTAACTTTTGATTTATTACCATTTTCATCCGTAATATATAAATCTTTTCCTTTCATCCAAACTGTCAATGTTCCGCCATTTACCGCTTTTATAGTTGCTTTTCCTTTACCCTCTTTTATTGCTTTTGCAATATCAGAAGCATTCCATTTCCCTGCCACAACATGATAAGTCAGAATGTTTTGAAGCATTTTTTTATTCTCTGGTTTTAATAATGTTTCTACTGTTCCTTTTGGCAATTTATCAAAGGCTTCATTTGTTGGAGCAAAAACAGTAAAAGGGCCTTTTCCTTTTAAAGTCTCAACCAAATCGGCTGCTTTTACTGCGGCAACCAATGTTGTATGATCTTTTGAATTTACAGCGTTTTCAATAATGTTTTTATTTGGATACATCGCTGCACCGCCAACCATTACTGATTTTTGTGCATTTGATGTAAATGCAAATCCTAAAGCTAAAACTGCAAGGGCTAAAATTTTTTTAGTTTTCATATTTAAATGATTTTAAGTTATAAGCTCATTTACGGTGATAAACTTGTTTTGGTTTTCGCTTGAAACCAGTCTTATGTCAAAAAGCGCAAATTCTCTCTTAAATTTCCAGCAAAACAAGGCATTAACTTAATTTAATTTTTCTTTAAAAAAACCCAAAAAATTTACTTTTTGCATTTCTTTTATTGTTAAATTTAAAAACAAAAATCATCAATTATGAAAAATTTAGCTCAAAAATTCAGAGATAGAAAATTAAATTCAGGAGTTGATTTAACTGCAATGGTTAGTATTTCTTTTTTACTTATTGCATTTTTTATGGTTGTTAACGAATTATCAAAGCCTCCAAAAATGAATCTGTATTTGCCAGAGAAATATGCATGTCTAGAGAATATTGGATGTTTTAAAGCTGATCAACTGTTTACAATATTGTTAGATAAAAATGGCAAAATGATTACTTATTCAGGTTTACTAGAATTTCCATTGGAGAAACCAAAAGAATTTAAATTTCAAAAAAATGAGATAAGACAAGAGGTGTTCCGCAAAAAGAAAGAAGTTCAAGATTATATGATTTCTGAAGGAAAACCAATGAGTGGAGTAATTGTTATTATAAAGCCGAGTAAGCACTCGAACTATGGCAGTTTAGTAAATATCGTAGATGAAATGAAAATTGCTAAAATTGAAACCTATTCAATAGTTGACGATCTTACTGCAGAAGAATCAAAATTACTAGCCTCTAATTAATATAAATTGTTACATATGAAAAATTTACCTCAAAAAGTCAGAAGCAGAAAGTTAAATTCAAGAGTAGATTTAACAGCAATGGTTAGCGTTTCTTTTTTACTGATTATATTTTTTATGGTCACAATTGAATTGCGAAAAAATAAAATCATGGATTTAAGTCTACCAGATTATGATCCGCATACATGCAAGTGGACTGGTGGCTGTGGAGAAAACCGTTCTTACACAATTTTACTAGGAGATGATGATAAATTAGTGTCTTATATGGGATTCCTAGAAGTACCCAAAATTGCTCCGAAAAAATTTGAATACGGAAAAGACGGAATAAGACAAGAACTTTTAAAACAAAATAAAAACATGCTTAATTATTCTGCTCAATTAGGAAGACCTGGAAGAGGAATGGTTGTGATCATTAAACCAAGTAAAAAAAGTAACTTTAAAAATCTTGTAGATATTTTGGATGAAATGGCAATTGCAAAAATTGATACTTATGCAATAGTAAATGATTTCAGTCCAGAAGAATCCAAATTACTAGCTTCAAATTAAATATAAAGTCTATGAAAAATTTACCTCAAAAAGTTAGAAGCAGAAAGTTAAATTCAAGAGTAGATTTAACTGCAATGGTTAGTGTCTCTTTTTTGTTGATTATATTTTTTATGCTGGTTGGTGAATTGGCTAAACCTAAGGTTATGGATTTATCTCTTCCGGAAAAATATCAGTATCCAGAAGGTACTATTATATGCGGTTTTGGTAATAACAATCGTACCATAACAGTTTTATTAGACGAAAATAATAAAATAGTAACTTATTCAGGATTAATATTTGCTCCTATACAAGCTCCAAAAAAAATAGATTATGGAAAAAATGGAATACGTCAAGAATTAAAAATCAGAAAACAAAAAATCCTTGAATATTCAGCCGCTTTAGGAAAACCCAAAAATGGACCAGTAGTAATAATTAAGCCAAGTAATAAATCTAATTTCAAAAATTTAATTGATATACTTGACGAAATGGCAATTACAGGAATTGATACTTATGCTATTGTAAATGATTTTACTCCTGAAGAATCAGAATTATTGGCTTCAAAATAACTCTTCTGTATTAAATATAAAACTTATGAAAAATCTGCCTCAAAAAGTTAGAAGTAGAAAATTAACCTCCAGAGTTGATTTAACAGCAATGGTCAGCGTTTCTTTTTTGTTGATTATATTTTTTATGTTGGTTGGTGAATTGGCTAAACCTAAAGTTATGGATCTAAATTTACCAGACAGATTTAGAGGATGCGGTGGAGAACCCATTGCAAGCTGTTTTATAGCTGACCGTTTTTACACTGTTATATTAGGAGACAACGATAAAATCATAACATATTCAGGTATATTATCTCCAGATCCATTGGAAAAGCCTACAGAAACTGAGTTTAGCAAAAATAAATTTAGAACTGAATTAACCGCTTTCAATAATAAAATGCTAAAATATTCAGCTTCTATAGGAAAACCAAACCGAGGTGCAATTGTTTTTATAAAACCATCCACCAAAAGTAATTATGGAAATTTAGTAGATATTTTAGAAGAAATGAGACTGGCAAATATAAACACCTACACTATCGTAGATGATTTTACACCAGAAGAATCAAAATTGTTAGCATCAAATTAATACTAAGTAAATATCGTTTTCAAAAAGTTCTCAACTCCGCTCGAACTCGCAATTGAGGAGCAACTTGAAAACTGAAACAATTATAAACAAAAAACTCCCGCATTTCTGCGGGACTTTCTATTTAGATGAAACTAAGAATTATTTTTTCTCAGTTTTTTCCATTTTAGCTTTTAAAGCAGCTAATACATCATTGTTATCACCTAAAGTCGCAGCTGGCGCGTTTGTAGATGCAGATGCAGTAGTTTCAGCAGCAGCTTTCACGTTTTTCTCTTCTTCTTCACGGAAGATAGCAGTGTGAGAAGCAACTACTCTTTTGAATTCTTTGTTGAACTCGATTACTTTGAAATCAGCAGTATCACCTTTTTTCAATTTCTTTCCGTCTTCTTTTTCAAGGTGACGAGTAGGAATGAAAGCAACGATATCATCTCCGAATTCTACAGTAGCTCCTTTGTCAACGATTTCAGAAATCTCACCATTGTGGATAGTTCCTACAGCGAAAGAATCTTCGTATTGATCCCAAGGATTAGCAGTAGTTTGTTTGTGACCTAAAGATAATTTACGTCCTTCAACATCTAACTCTAATACTACAACATCAAGTTTTTCACCAACGTTTACAAACTCAGATGGGTGTTTGATTTTCTTAGTCCAAGAAAGGTCAGAAATGTAGATTAATCCATCAATTCCTTCTTCTAATTCTACGAAAATACCAAAGTTTGTGAAGTTTCTAACGATACCTGTATGTTTAGAACCTACTGGGTATTTAGAAGTAATGTCAGTCCATGGATCTTGAGTCAATTGTTTGATACCTAATGACATTTTACGGTCATCTCTATCTAAAGTTAAGATAACAGCTTCAACAACATCTCCAACTTTTACGAAATCTTGAGCAGAACGTAAATGAGTTGACCATGACATTTCAGAAACGTGGATTAAACCTTCAACACCTTCAGCAACTTCGATGAAAGCACCGTAATCAGCGATTACAACTACTTTACCTTTAACTTTATCACCAACAGTTAAGTTAGCATCTAAAGCATCCCATGGGTGAGCGTTTAATTGTTTCAATCCTAATTGAATTCTTGTTTTCTCATCATCGAAATCAAGGATTACAACGTTTAATTTTTGATCTAATTCAAGAACTTCACTTGGGTGGTTGATTCTACTCCAAGAAAGGTCAGTAATGTGAATTAATCCGTCAACACCACCTAAGTCAATGAACACACCATAAGAAGTAATGTTTTTAACAACACCTTCTAATACTTGTCCTTTTTGTAATTGACCGATGATCTCTTTTTTCTGTACTTCAATATCAGCCTCGATAAGAGCTTTATGAGATACAACAACGTTTTTGAATTCGTGGTTGATTTTTACCACTTTGAATTCCATCATTTTGTTTACATATACATCGTAGTCTCTAATTGGCTTAACGTCAATTTGAGATCCAGGTAAGAACGCTTCGATACCGAATACGTCAACAATCATACCTCCTTTAGTTCTACATTTAACAAAACCGTTAACGATTTCTCCAGTTTCATTAGCTGCAATAACTCTATCCCAAGATTTGATAGTACGTGCTTTTCTGTGAGATAATACTAATTGACCTGTTTTATCCTCACGGATGTCGATTAATACTTCTACTTTGTCACCTACTTTTAAATTTGGGTTGTAACGAAATTCGTTTAAAGAAATAACACCTTCAGATTTAGCATTGATATCAACGATAACGTCTCTATCTGTAATTCTAACTACAACTCCTTCAACTACTTCTTCTTGATCTGTAGCGATGAAAGTTTTAGATACTAGTTCCTCAAACTCTTGTAAGTTTTTTTCATCTACTGCATCGATTCCTTCTTGGAAGTTGTGCCAGTTAAAATTTGCTAAAAACTCTTCTTGTGATTTTGTTTGTTCAGACATGCTGATAAAAAAATTTGTATTCTGTTTTTCTCGAGTTTCTCTATGCGATAGAAAATACAGAAGTTGTTTTACATAAATGGTTGATACCTAAAGGAAACTCTTCTCTGCCAAAAGGTCTGCAAAATTACTACAAATATTTGGATTTACAAAATATTTCCAGATTGATTGTCAGTTGATTATTAAGAAGCAGAAGATTTTAGGTTTTTTCAAGACGTTTAGTCCCGCTTTCGCTCCTATCTTTTATGGCGAACCCCGCCATAAAAGGATATCCGCTCTATCGGGGCTAGGTTATAACTTTTTATTTCCATAAGGTCTTTACAAACGTAAACCCAACAGGTTAAAAAAACTGTCGGGTTTACTATGTGTAACTATCTTTGTCATATCTTTAAAATTTGACAAAGATTATTTCTAATCTTAGTGACTCAAATTCTCAATCTCTTTTGGATCATGTTTATGCTTAAATAAAACAGCAAAAGCAATTGCAATTACTAAGGCATAAAGTGCAAATGACAACCAGATTGTATGCCAGTCTTTCATTAAAACTGGATTTGCAAAAATTCCATCAACAGAAATTGAATTTCCTTGTCCTTTTACAAATTCCACCATTTTCTCATTAGTAGCATCTGTTTGTAAAAATCCAGCTAACTCAGTTGTATTAGCGAACGATTTTGTAAAAAAACGATCAATCGCCCATCCAGAAGTTAAACTTCCCAAAACCGCTCCTACTCCATTTGTCATCATCATAAACAAACCTTGTGCAGAAGAACGAATTTTAGAATCGGTATTGCTTTCTACGAATAAAGAACCTGAAATATTAAAGAAATCAAATGCCATTCCGTATACAATACAAGACAGAATAATCATCCATAAACCTCCAACAGGATCACCAAAAGCAAATAATCCGAAACGTAAAACCCAAGCCAACATACTGATTAACATAACTTGTTTGATTCCGAAACGTCTTAAGAAAAACGGAATCGCAAGAATAAACAACGTCTCAGAAACTTGAGAAATCGACATAATAATAGTCGAATAACGAATTACAAAAGAATCTGCATATTTTGGAAAATGTTTAAATTCATCTAAAAACACATCACCATAAGCATTTGTTAACTGTAATGCTCCTCCTAAAAACATAGAAAAAACAAAAAACAAAGCCATTTTATAATTTGCAAACAATTTAAAAGACTCTAATCCAAAAGTTTCTATCCAAGTAGCATTTTCTTTAATCAAGCGCTGTGGTTCACATTTTGGTAAAGTAAAGGCATAAATCCCAAGAATTAAAGCACCAATTCCAGCAATATAGAATTGATATTCTGTCGCTTTACTCCCACTTAAATTAGTAATCCACATTGCGACAATAAACCCAATTGTTCCCCAAACACGAATTGGCGGAAAATCTTTAACGATGTTTTTATTGTTTAATTTAAGCGAAGTATAAGAAATAGAGTTACTCAAAGCAATTGTTGGCATATAACAGCACATTGCCAAAAGCATTACAACAATAAAGGTATCTGGTGTTGTAACTTGCGTAATTCCGAATAAAACTGCAGCATATAAAATATGAAGGACTCCGTAAAGCTTTTCAGCATTTACCCATCTGTCGGCAATAATACCTGTTAGAGTTGGCATAAAAAGAGAAGCGATTCCCATAGTTCCAAAAACTAGTCCAAATTGAGTTCCTTCCCAGTTTTTTGTGCCAAACCAATAATTTCCAATTGTTATAAGCCAGGCTCCCCAAACAAAAAATTGAAGAAAGCTCATTAAGATCAATCTGTTTTTAATCCCCATATAATAAATTTGTCTTTAGTAAAAATGAAGCGGTAAAACTACCATTTAAAATGAAATCTGCAAAAAATTACGCTGTTTTAACAACATCATTCACTAATTCTAAAACAGCTGCAAATTGTTCTTCTTTATTTAAGTAAGAATTATCGATCTCAATTGCATCTTCAGCAATTACTAAAGGAGAATCCTCTCGATGTGTATCCATATGATCTCTTTCTACAACATTTTTCAAAACTTCTTCATAAGAGACATTATCTCCTTTTTGCTGTAATTCATCAAAACGCCTTTGAGCCCGTGTTTCTGCGCTAGCTGTCATGAATATTTTAAGTTCTGCGTCAGGAAAAACAACAGTTCCAATATCTCTTCCATCCATAACAATGGCTTTGTTTTTCCCCATTTCTTGCTGTTGTTCTACTAATTTAGCACGAACTTCTGATACTGCAGCAACTTTACTAACAAAATTAGAAACTTCGATAGTTCTAATTTGTTTTTCAACATTATCACCGTTTAAATACATTTCAGCAAAACCTAAATCAGAATTGAATTTAAATTCTAACTGAATTTTAGACAAATTTTCAATAAGAGCATTTTTATCAAAAAAATCAGCTCCTATAAAATTATGCTGCATAGCAAAATAAGCTACAGCACGATACATAGCACCAGTATCTACATAAACATATTCCAATTCTTTTGCTAATTGTTTTGCAAGAGTGCTTTTGCCTGTAGATGAAAATCCGTCGATTGCAATGGTAATTTTTTTCAATTCTTTATTTTTAAATTTTTATTTTTTTAATGACTGCTTATTCAGTTAACAACAAAAGCGTCGCCAAAACTTCTACAAATGTAGCCATCTTTCTTTTTATTTGGAACACCTATATTAATTAATGAAAAATGAAATATTATTTATTTTCTCATTAATTAATGAACTAAAAAAAACTTTTCATCATCGAAAACAAATCATTCCGACAATAAAAAGTTCTATTTATTATTTCTGGATTAAGAAGTTTTTTTTTAATAGTAAATATCCATAATGATATTCGATTTTGAACCATCAATTATTTTTTCTATTCTTTTGAAGAATTGCTCATTAACCATTGGACATCCGTGACTATTGCTAATATAATAATCTTGTTCATCATAAGGAACTGCAGAATAATGATGAAGTACAATTGCTCTTTTCAAAGCATTATTATTAGTTTCCTCTAAACCAGCCAATCTATATGCTTTTCCAAAAATACCTTTGTATGTTTTGCCTACTGAATACCTTCCTAATGCGGTGCAATTAGAATTAGGCATATTGCTAAATTTTAAAATTCCTTTCACACCAGTTTCAGAACCAGAACCATGAGCTACAAGACCTTGATCTACAACTTCATTTTTCTGTAAATCGTAAACAAAAAAGCGATTTTTCCCAGAAGGAACTTTCATATCAATTAGAAAAGCAATCTTTTGATTGTATTTAGAATCAATACTAATCATGTTTTTTATATCAGCAATTCTGCTATTAATTCGTTCCATTTCTATTGTAGAAATAGCATCATCCTCTTCTTTGAAAGCAAGTTTTGAACCAGAAAAAAAACTTACAGTCACAAACAAAACCAAATAAAATAGTTTCATGTATTTATTGAAAATTTAATGTTAAACCAAAAAGGCTTGTGTTAGCTGCCAATGTATATCTCGAATACGAATAGTTAAATCTTAACTTATTTAATTTTAAACCGAAACCTAATGAAACTCCTGAAAAATTACGCTGTTCATCTACTCGCAACTCTTCTCCTCTTCTGAAATTATATCCTATTCGAAAATTAAATGCCTTTTTAGGAAAAAGTTCCACACCAAATGCAACGTGTCTTAAAGTATTATTAAAAAAAGAAACTTTCTCTGGACTTGTTGATCCATCAATATTAGTTTCACCACGATTAGGGTTAGAAAAAGAAATATTCCATTGCTGTAGATTCTCTAATGTAAGATGCCAGCGAATTGGCACGTGTTCTAATTCTTGAGAAATACCTGCAACGATTTCAAACGGTAAATTCTCTTTGATTCCTGAATATGTAGTAAACTGCGTACCAATGTTGCGAAATACCAATCCAAAATTTAAATTTTTCTCTTCAATTAGATATAAAAAACCTAAATCAACTGCACCTCCTATTGAGTTGTAAGTTTCTAATGAAGAAGTAATTAACTTACCGCTTGCACCTATAAAAAAATCTGTATAAGGAACATTGTAGGCATATCCGAAAGAAAGCGCGCCTTCGCTTCCGCTAAAGTTTGATGTAGCTTGGCCATTTTCATCATAACCTTCAAATGTACCATAGTTCACATAAGTAACACCAGCATAGAAAGTTTGATAATGCCTGTCATAAGTATAAGCATACGAAGCCGTACCGTAAGATGCCTCTCCGTAATAACTTCCGTAATTCATTGCCAAGTGATTGTCCATGTCTGCGTTTATAAGTGCTGGATTAGACATAGCCTGATTAACATCTTCATCATATATTGTAATAATATCCCCTCCTAACGCCGCCTGCCTTGGTGAAGTAGTCAAATTTAAAAATTGATAGGTGTAACGCCCGCCAACTTGTCCGAAAGAAAACGAACAAATTAAAATTGTAAAAAATAAAATAACTTTCTTAAACATTTTGTTTTGGGCGCTCCAATATGGGAATAACGCAAATACAAAGATAAAATTATATAACTTAAAAAATAATTTTTATAACTATATGAATTTAATATTTACGTCAGGTTTTAAAACCAAAATCTTAAACATAAAAGCATAAAAAAATCCAAATCCCAATCTGTAAATTGGAATTTGGATTTTTAAAATTTGAAGTAAAAAAAACTTATTTTAATTCTTTAGCATTTTTAACTTTTTGATCTGTCAAAGCTAGCGCTAATACTTCGCTCATTTCCTTCACATAATGAAAAGTCAAACCTTCTAAATATTCTTCTTTAATTTCATCAATGTCACTTTTATTTTCATGACATAAAATAATCTCCTTGATACCTGCTCTTTTTGCAGCTAAGATTTTCTCTTTAATACCGCCAACTGGCAATACTTTTCCTCTAAGAGTGATTTCGCCTGTCATAGCAAGGCTTTTCTTAACTTTCTTTTGAGTTAAAAGAGAAACTAAAGACGTCAGCATTGCAATACCAGCACTTGGTCCATCTTTTGGAGTTGCACCTTCTGGAACGTGTAAGTGAATATTGTATTTTTGGAAAAGATCTGTGCTAATACCTAATTTCTTAGCATTTGCTTTAATGTATTCTAAGGCAATAGTCGCAGATTCTTTCATTACAGTTCCTAAATTCCCTGTAATAGTCAAAGCACCTTTTCCTTCAGAAATTAAAGATTCGATAAACAAAATATCACCTCCAACACTTGTCCAGGCCAAACCAGTTACAACACCAGCAACATCATTATTTTCATATTTATCACGCTCTAATCTTGGCACTCCTAAAATCGCTATAATATCTTCATCTGTAACTTTTTTGTTATACTCCTCCTCCATTGCAACAGATTTTGCTGCATTTCTAATTACTTGAGCAATTTTAGTTTCTAAATTACGAACACCTGATTCTCTGGTATATCCTTCAACGATTTTTTCTAATTGTTTTTTACCAATAGTCAAATCTTTTGCAGTTAACCCGTGAGCTTCCAATTGTTTTGGGAATAAATGTCTTTTAGCAATTTCAACTTTTTCTTCAATTGTATAGCCTGACATTTTAATTACTTCCATTCTGTCGCGCAACGCAGGCTGAATAGCTGCCATATTATTTGAAGTTGCAATAAACATTACTTTAGACAAGTCATATCCCATTTCAAGGAAATTATCGTAAAAAGCACTATTTTGCTCTGGATCTAAAACTTCTAATAAAGCTGAAGATGGATCACCGCTATTACCATTTGATAATTTATCGATCTCATCTAAAATAAATACTGGATTTGAAGTCCCTGCTTTTTTCAAACTCTGAATAATACGTCCAGGCATTGCTCCAATATAGGTTTTTCTATGTCCGCGAATTTCTGCTTCGTCACGTAAACCTCCTAAAGAAATACGAACATATTCGCGCCCTAAAGCCTCTGCTACAGAACGACCAATAGAAGTTTTACCAACTCCTGGAGGCCCTGTTAAACATATAATTGGTGATTTCATGTCATTTCGCAATTTTAAAACTGCCAAATGTTCAATCATTCTTTTCTTTACTTCATCAAGCCCAAAATGATCTTTATCTAATATTTTCTGAGCGTGTTTCAAATCGAATTTATCTTTAGAATATTCGCCCCAAGGCAATTCTAAAAACAGCTCTAAATAATTACGCTGAATTCCAAAATCTGGAGATTGTGGATTCATACGACGCATTTTAGACAATTCTTTCTCGAAATGTTTCTGCGTTTTTTCGTCCCATTTTTTGGTTTTGGCTTTAAGCCCCATTTCGTCCATTTCCTCTTCTTGCGAAACGCCTCCCAATTCTTCTTGAATGGTTTTCATTTGCTGGTGAAGGAAATATTCTCTTTGTTGCTGGTCTAAGTCAAAACGAACTTTTGACTGAATATCATTCTTCAACTCTAATTTTTGAAGTTCGACATTCATATAACGTAAAGTCTCTAAAGCGCGTTCTTTTAATCCGTTTATCGATAAAAGTCCTTGTTTTTCTTTTACAGATAAATTCATATTTGAAGAAACAAAATTGATTAAAAACGATTGGCTTTCAATGTTTTTAATGGCAAATGTAGCTTCAGATGGAATGTTTGGGCTTTCTTTAATTATCTGAATTGCTAATTCTTTTACAGAATCTAAAATAGCGGTAAATTCAGAATCATTTTCTTCAGGACGTTCTTCTGCAACTTCTTTAATAGTTGCTGTCATGTAAGGTTCTTCTAAAACAACTTCGTCAATTTCGAAACGTTTTTTTCCTTGAAGGATAACTGTTACATTCCCGTCAGGCATTTTTAAAACACGTAAAATACGTGCTACAGTTCCTATTTTATGAATATCGTCTTTTGACGGATCTTCGTCTTCTTCGTTAATTTGAGATACAACGCCAATGATTTTACCACCAGCATTTGCATCATTAATCAATTTAATAGATTTATCTCTTCCTGCAGAAATTGGAATTACAACCCCAGGAAATAAAACAGTATTACGTAAAGGTAAAATTGGAAGCGAAATAGGAAGCTCTTCATTATTCATTTCCTCCTCGTCTTCCGGCGTCAATAATGGAATTAATTCTGCCTCTGAGTCAAATTCTTGAAGTGACAGATTGTCAATAGTAAGTATTTTATGGTTTGACATAATAAAATATAAGTCGTTTTGTCATTAAAAATTTTATACTATCTGTAAAAAGAGTATGACTTATTGTAGTTTTTACTGAAAACACGTTCCGTATTTCAATTACAAGATAGGGCATAAAAATAGACAATCATTATGCCAAAACAAACTTAAAGTACAAATAATTCGAATTAACTATTTTTAGAAAAATAATAGAGTGTAGAGTTTAGAAAACAAAAAACCCGAAAAAGACTTTTCGGGTTTTAAAAATGTGTTTTTTTTAGAATTATTTTACAGAATATGAAACTAATTCTGAAGTACTTCCTGCTGATTCAAATTTAACGATTCCAACATCTTTAGCGATCCAATAGTAAGAATCAGATGAAGACGTTTGGCCTTGCATTGAAGCATCCAAATGAAATTTAAATTTAACAACATTATCATAAGTCACCTCTTTCACTTTTATACTTGTTCCTTTTTCTAAAATAGTTCCTGTATAATTTACCGTCATTTTAATAGCTGGAAAATTAGCTATGTTAAAAGTTGTTTCTTGAGAATAACTTCCTGTCCATGTTTGGTTAACTTCTAGATAATCTTTAAAAAGGATGAATTCATAACCAGTCATTTTACCAGTTATTCCTTCTGCATCATAAGTAACTTCATCAATACTTACATAATAATCTCCTTTAACCTTTTTTAATGAAGCGCCTGCTGTACCAGAAATTTCATCATTTCCTCCAAATAGCTGATTGAATTTATAATACGTATTGCCATCTTTATTTGATGAGCTTAGGATTTTTATCGTGCTTTCAGATCCATCTTGATCAAAAACCCATTGATTTCCTATTTTAGAAGGCCAGTAATCTCCTGTTGATTCGCCAGCCGTTTCGCCAGAATCACTACTGCATGAAGTTAACATAAATCCTGTCATAACAAACAGGATTGCAAAGCATTTGTTTAGTTTTCTCATAATTGAATTTGTTTTTGGTATTAAAATTTTATGTGAAATTATAGCAATGAATTTATTATACCTTACGGCATTACGTAAAATCAAAAAATATTCTTTATTTTTTTTATCAAAACTGTAACAAACAAAAAAAAGCCAAGTCTATATTAAAAACCAAAAGCCACTACTTGAATATAAAAAACCAAAATATCGAAGATCTAATTGTGCTTTGCAAAAACAACAACCAGAAAGCGCAGTTTGAAATATACAATCGCTATTGTAAAGCGATGTATAATGTGGCTTTTCGTATTGTAAAAGACGAACATTTTGCACAAGACGTCATGCAAGAAGGTTTCTTAAAAGCTTTTACAAAAATCAATGACTATAAACAAGAAGTGGCTTTTGGTGCATGGTTAAAAAAAATAATCATCAATTATAGTATCGATTTTTATAAAAAAAACAACTCTTTTCAAGTAGAAGATATTAGTAAACAGCTTTATAAAATTGAAGAAAATGACGGAATTATTTCTGAAAATATTGACTTAAACAGTCTAAAAGTAAAACAGGTTTTAGATACAATTCTACAGCTAAAAGACAATTACAGAATGGTATTGACGCTTTTTTACATTGAAGGTTATGATCAAGAAGAAATCTGTGAAATTTTAAACATTACTTATGCAAATTGCAGAACAACTTTGAGCAGAGCTAAAGACAGTTTGAGAAAAAAATTGGAAGAGATATAAAATGAATTGGAATTATGAAAAATGAAAAAGACAATTTAGACGAATTATTCAACAGATTTGAAAACGAATGGGATATTCAGGAATTAAACCCTGATCATCAAATGGATTTTCTGCAAAAATTAGAAAAGAAAGAACCTAAGAAAAGATATTGGTTCGTAACGGCTATTGCCGCTTCGATTGTATTAATGATTGGAATATCTCTTTTTTACAAAAACGAAAAACCAAAAGAATTCAAATTTGCCTCTAAAGAAACTAAACGTACCGATTCTATTTTCAATATTCTGATTGATAACGAACTGGTTAAATTAAAAGAAAAAAGTTCACCTGAAAATGAGCAGATCATTAATGACGCCTTGAATCAGATGAAAACTTTTGATGCTGATTATCAAAAAATCATAAATGAATTGCAGAAAAATGGCGAGAACAAACAGATTATTTATGCAATGATAAACAATCTCCAAACGCGTATTTCTTTTTTACAAACCGTTTTGAAAAGAATTGAAGACAATGAAAAACTAAAAAACACCTCTAATGAAAAAACACTATAACTTACTAATCTTATTTCTTTTGATTCCATTTTTAGGATTTTCAAATGATGACACTTTTATAACTAAACAAAAAAACATAAAGAAAACTTATATAGTAAACTCGAACGCAGGAATTGATGTTGATAATAAATATGGAAATATCACGGTGACCACTTGGGACGAAGATAAAATCGATCTGGATATAACCATAAAAGTAAATGGACCAAATGAAAATTGGGTAAACGAACGATTAAATAGCATAGATGTAGATATTACAGCGCTAAAAGGGCTAGTTTCTGCAGTTACTAAACTCGGAAGTTCTAACCTCAAAAGCAAAGGAAGCAACAACAGTTTTGAAATTAATTATTTAATTAAAATTCCAAAAAATGGATCTATAAAATTGGTTAATAAATACGGTAATATTTTTGTTCCAAATGCAGAATCTTCAACAGATATTGACTGCAAATACGGAAAAGTTATTTTAGGAAAATTAAATGGAACTAACAATCAAGTTTCAATTCAATATTGCCAAAATTCAAGTATTGATTATATAAAAACAGGAAACGTCGATGCTAGATATTCTGGACTTAAAATTAGTGATTCTGGAAATTTAAATATAAGCGCAAATTATACAGATGTTAATCTTGGCGATGGACAAAACATCAAAATGGATTGCAATTATGGAACTCTTAAATTTGATAAAGTCAATTCTTTAAACGGTTCAGGAAATTATTTAACAATTATTATTGGAGAAATCTCAAGCAATTTCAGTTATGATACTAATTACAGTAAAATCAAAATTGAAACAATGAATGAAAAAGCTGGAAATATCAATATAAACTCTGGATATACAGATATTTCGATTGGTTATGTGCCCAATTATGCTTTTGACTTTGATATTTCTGCAAGATATTCGAATATCAAACATGACAATAGTTTAGATATTTCTGTTTCTGAAGTTAAAAGTAACAGTAAAAGAATTGCCGGCTTCTACAAGAAAAAAGGTCAGAATAAAATCAATATAAATTCGAACTACGGAAATATTTCACTAACAAAGAATTAATCATCTAAAAATCAAAACAATGAAAAAATCAATTTTACTATTAGCATTATCGGTACTTTTCATAAACTGTACTATTAATGCACAAGAAAACAACAAATTAAAAGGAAATGGAAATGTTGTAACGGAAACGAGAACAACTGGAGAGTATGATGGAATTAAAATTTCCGGCTTTTTTGATGTGGATTTGGTTGCAGGAAAAGAGGGAAAAATTACTTTAAAAGGCGAAGAGAATTTATTGTCTGCCATTAAAGTTGAAGTTGAGGATAATTCGCTAAAAATTTATGTTGAAAAATTTACGAATATAAAACCAACTAAAAATATTCAGATTACAGTTCCTTTTGAAAAAATATCTGAATTGAGTTTAGCGGGTTCTGGAAATATTCAGTCAAAAGACGTAATTAAAACTGACAAATTTGTCGTAAAATTATCTGGCTCTGGAAATTTTACTTTACCAGTTGATGCTAATAATTTGGAATTAAACGTAAGCGGTTCTGGAAATGTGCATTTAAAAGGAATTGCAGATAATTTTTCGACAAAACTTTCTGGTTCGGGTGACATCGATGCAGCAGATTTAAAATCAAAAATTGTTGAAGCAAACGTTTCAGGTTCTGGAAATAGTAAAGTTTCTTGTAACGAAAGTTTAACTGCACGAGTTTCAGGCTCTGGAAACATCAGATATATTGGAAATCCAGAAAAGAAAGATGTAAAAGTTTCAGGATCAGGAAGCATTTCAAAAAGCTGATTATAGAAGAAAAAAAATCACGAATTACAAAACTATCATCAATCAAATAATTATTGCAATTCGTGATTTAGCTATTTCAAAGGCGTTTCAGTTAATTTGAAACGTCTTTTTTATGCACCCTTCTAAGAAGGAATATTGCTGTAATAAAGAAAATTGCTAAAATTACAATTGCCGCACGCGGACTTCCTGTAATCTGATCAATAATTCCGTAAACACACATTCCAATTACAATTCCGATTTTTTCTGCAACATCATAAAAACTAAAAAATGAAGTTGTGTCTTCTGTTTCTGGAAGTAATTTCGAATACGTAGATCTTGATAAAGCCTGAATTCCTCCCATTACCAAACCAATCACAGTTGCCATAACGTAAAAATGAATTGGAAGCGTGATAAAGAAAGCTAAAGCACAGAAAACAGCCCATAAAGTATTAATAAATATTAAAGTTGGGATATTTCCCCATTTTGCAGAAGCTCTGGATGTTAAAACTGCGCCCGCAACAGCAACCAATTGTATCAATAAAATACAAATAATTAATCCTATTGTACTTTCTTCTTTGTTAGTCCATTGAATTTCTTGCGCTCCAAAGTAAGTGGCTACTAACATCACTGTTTGAACTGCCATACTTGAAACAAAGAAACCTCCTAAATAACGTTTTAATGGAGTTATATTCTGTAATGCCGCCCAAACCTTTTTTAATTCTCTAAAACCGTTAAAAACGACATCTTTTGTCAATTTCTGACTTTTTTCTTTACTTCCTTTTGGCAAATAATAATATGTGTACTGACTAAAAAGAATCCACCATACTCCGACCATTACAAATGAATAACGCATTGCTTTCATTGCAGCTTCTCCATCTGTACCAGTAATACCAAAAAGTTTTGGTTTCATGATCATTGCTAAATTGATAATCAGTAAAATCACACTTCCTATATATCCTAAAGAATATCCTTTTGCGCTAATTTTATCCTGTTGATCTTCAAATGCAATATCTGGAAGGTAAGAATTATAAAAAACTAAGCTTCCCCAGAAACCTAATAATCCTAAAAAGTAAAATAATAAACCAACATAAATATTATCCAAATCAAACCAATACAATCCCATACATGACAAAGCTCCCATGTAACAGAAAAATTTCATGAAAGATTTTTTATTTCCAACATAATCAGCAATTCCTGATAATAGTGGAGAAATAAATGAAACAACTAAAAATGCAGCAGCCGTAATAAAACTAATTAAAGCTGAATTTTTAAGATGCATTCCGAAAACATCAATATAATGATCACGATCGGAAAATAAAGCTTCATAGAAAATCGGAAATACAGCGGAAGCGATTGTTAAGGTATAAACTGAGTTAGCCCAATCGTAAAATGCCCAAGCATTTAAGAGCTTCTTATCTCCTTTTTGTAGGTTTTTCATAGAAATGATTTTATTAATAGGCTACGAATTTATCTAATTTTTATCATAATCAGATATAAATTATTCAATTCGTGCATTATTAAATCATCAACTCTTCCTGAAAGAAAAAAGCTACTCGAAATCGAATAGCTTTTTTTGTATTATATAAAAATAAGTTTGTCTTACTTTATTGTTCCAACTTTTAGAGCAATTGCTTTTGCTTCAGGAATTAAAGCTTTAATATTCGCAATTCTTGTAGCGTCAGACGGGTGCGTACTCATAAACTCAGGAGTTCCAGATCCGCCAGATTTAGCAGCCATTCTACTCCAGAAAGTAACGGCATCGTCTGGATTATATCCTGCTATTGCCATTAGAGTTAAACCTATTTTATCGGCTTCGCTTTCATTACTTCTGCTAAATGGAAGCATTACTCCCACTTCAGAACCAATTCCGTAAGCTTGAGAAAATATTTGTCTCGTTGATTCCGATTTATTGCTTGTTGCTGCATCAAGTGCTACACCTCCTATTTGCTGTAATTGTGCTGCAGACATTCTTTGCGCCCCATGATTTGCAAGTGCGTGAGAAACTTCGTGCCCCATTACTGTTGCTAAACCAGATTCGTCTTGTGTAATTGGCAAAATACCAGAATACACCACAATTTTTCCTCCAGGAAGACACCAAGCGTTTACTTCTTTATTATCAACAAGTTTGTATTCCCAACGGTAATCTTTTAAATATTGAGATTGTCCTAAATAATTGAGGTATTTCTCAGCTGCCGCTTTAATTTTATAACCAACAGTCTCTACACGTTTTGCATCTGCAGTTCCAGTTATCACTTTGTTCTCTGATAAAAACTGACTGTATTGCTGGAATGAAGATGGAAATAGTTCACTATTTGAAACAAAATTCAAATTTTGTTTTCCTGTAATTGGATTTGTTGCACATGCCACAACAAGTGCTCCAAAAATTCCTAAAAACACATATTTTTTCATAATTCACGCGATTTTTATATCAAAAATACAATTAAAAAAAATAAAATATTTTATACAATTAGGAAAAAAAATATCAGAATTAAACTATTCTCCAACAATATGAAGCTCATTAAACTCTTTATCAACAATTAAGAAATTATTTTGTTCAAAGCTGATTTTATCAAATTCAATTTTTTCGTTGTCTATTTCAATCTCAGAAACTTTAAATGGCAAACCAATTAAGTTGATTTTGTATTTTGTATATGGAGTTATGTATTTTCCTTCTTTATGAAGCTGGATAATCAATTCTTTCTCCTTTCCAATATTTCTTAATGACAAGAAGCTGTAACGTCCTTTTTTATAATCGTAACCATCTTGTGCATCTTCATAAACTGCTGATTGTTCTTTGCCATTTTTGTAATAAACATCAAACGTTAATTCATCAAATTCTAACTCGCCAACATATTGTTGAACCGGGTATTTCGGAATAATTGCGCCCGCTTTTACAAAAACCGGAATCTCATCAAATTTACTGTCAACCCAAATTTCTCTACCACCTATAAAAAGTTCATTTGTCCAGTAATTATACCATTCTCCTCTAGGTATATACATACGTCTGCCTACAGCATTAGGTTCAAGTATAGGACAGACCAAAATCTGATTTCCAAAGATAAATTCATCATTGCGATAATGTGTTTGTGTATCATCTTGATCAAAGTAAACCAAAGGTTTCAGCATCGGAATTCCTTCTTCAATATACTGCCAAAACATTGTGTATAAATAGGGCAATAATTGATATCGAAGACTAACAAATTTTCTTGTTATATTAATTACTTCTTCATCGAAAGCCCACGGTTCTTGATTTCCGTGATCTCCAGATGAATGCGTTCTACAAAACGGATGAAAAACACCTAACTGAATCCAGCGGGCATATAATTCGCCCGTTGGCTGTTCTGCAAATCCTCCAATATCAGAACCTGTAAATCCCATTCCTGAAATTGACATTCTCTGTACCTGAATATTAGCTAGCCAAAGATGTTCCCAAGTTGCGACATTATCACCTGTCCAAGAAGATGTATAGCGTTGCGCTCCAGAATATGCTGATCTTGTAATTACAAATGGGCGTTTTGGATATGCAAATCGTTTAACTCCATGATAAGTTGCTCTTGCCATTTGCGTTCCGTAAATATTATGCGCTTTTCTATGACTACAAGGGTTTCCATCATAAATATGACGAACATCCATAGGGAAAGTCTTATTTGGAACTTCCATTACTGCCGGTTCGTTCATATCATTCCAAACTCCTTTAACTCCTATATCTGCAACTAATTCTTTAAATAATCCCGCCCACCATTCTCTAACTACGGGATTTGTGTAATCAGGAAAATTACATTCTCCCGGCCAAACTTTTCCTTTCATATAAGGCCCGTCGGCTCTTTTGCAGAAATAATCTTTTTCTAAAGCTTCTTTATAAACCCAATAATCTTTATCGATTTTAATTCCAGGATCTATAATGACAACCGTTTTAAAACCATCTTCAGCTAGTTCGGCAACCATTCTTTTCGGATCAGGAAAATAGTTTTTATTCCAGGTAAAGCATCTAAATCCCTCCATATAATCAATATCGAGATAAATGGCATCACAAGGAATTTGAAGTTCTCTAAATTTCGATGTAATTTCTTTCACCTTACTTTCAGGATAATAGCTCCACTTACATTGGTGATATCCTAAAACCCAAAGTGGCGGTAATTCTGGTTTTCCTGTCAAATCGGTGTAAGTAGTCACAACATCTTGCATTTGCGGACCGTAAACGAAATAATAATTCATCTCGCCTCCTTCTGCCCAAAAACTAGTTACATTTCTTCTTTCGTGACAAAAGTCAAAGAAAGTTCTAAATGTATTATCGAAGAAGATTCCGTAAGATTGTTTATTATGAAGACCAATATAAAACGGAACTACTTTATAAAGAGGATCTTGATCTTTTTGATAAGCATATTGATCTGTGGCAAAATTTTCGACTCTCTTACCTTTAAGATTCATTTGAGTAGCCTTATCGCCAAGTCCGTAATAACATTCGCCATCTTTAGAATATTTACTCATTTTTACGATATTTCCACCGTATTCATAGCTTTCTTCCCAATGAAAACCAAGTTCATCTTCAAGAATTAGAAAATCATTTAAATCGTAAATCGAAAGACGCACATCAGCTTTCTGAATTTTACATTTTACTTTGCTCGTTCTAATTTGATAGTATGTTTCTTCCTCTGTAACTTCTAAAAAATTATAACCATGAAGCTGTGTTTTATCAATAGCATAAGAAAAGTCATTGCTAAAATATCCTTTTGTAGTAAAACGAAAACGAATTAAACTATCACGAAGAATTGTGACTTTTAAGATTACTTTATTATCTGTATTAAAGAAAATCGAATCTCCTTCATGTTCATAAGAGACAATTTTTGATGGATATAAATCGCCTTTGTATTCTAATGATGTGTTTGTAATCATATCTCGAATGAATTAATTTATAACTTTGTCTTTCTTTCAAACATACAAAAAAAGTTCGTAAACCTCTATGAATAAAAGGTTTATTCACGAAAACGTTTTTTCTGACTGAGTCTTAAATTACTGATCAAAAAATCGATAAATCGGTAATTTTAACACGATATAATAACAAAATCTTACCAGTAAAAACGATTGTAAGATTTTTATTAAACCAAAGAATATACGGTTACACTAAGTGGCGGCAAAATTAATTCAGCAGAAAAATCCCTTCCATCATAAGAAATTGATTCAACATTTAATGGATTCGAGCTCTCAACTCCGCTTCCGCCATATATTTTGGCATCACTATTAAAAATCTCTTTTAATTTGCCTTTTTTCGGAATTCCAATCCTGTAGTTCTCTCGAACGACTTGGGTAAAGTTGCAAGCCACAATTATATTTTCATCTGGATTATTCCCCTTTCTGATATAGGATAAAATCGCATTTTGATGATCGGAATAATTAATCCATTCAAAGCCATCTCCTCTAAATTGCTTTTCATACAATGCGGGCTGTGACTTATACAATTGATTTAAGTCTGTAATTAGCCTTTTTATTCCAGAATGAAAATCATATTGAAGTAAATGCCAATCTAAACTTTGTTCAAAATTCCATTCAGATGTTTGTCCGAACTCAGCTCCCATAAACAAAAGTTTCGTTCCTGGATGCGTAAACATATAGCCGTATAATAATCTCAAATTTGCAAAACGCTGCCATTCGTCTCCTGGCATTTTATAAATAAGAGAGTTTTTGCCATACACGACTTCGTCATGAGAAAACGGAAGCATGAAATTTTCAGTAAAGGCATAAGTCATCGAAAAAGTCAATTCATTCTGATGGTATTTTCTATAGACCGTTTCTTTTTGAAAATACTTTAAAGTATCGTGCATCCAACCCATCATCCATTTCATACCAAAACCTAAACCTCCAACAGAAGTTGGTCTTGAGACCATTGAAAACGAAGTACTTTCTTCAGCAATAGTCTGTACACCATTGAAATTAGAATAAATTACTTCATTAAATTCTTTAAGAAAACTAATGGAGTCCAAATTCTCTCTTCCTCCAAAAATATTAGCTTCCCACTCGCCATCTTTTCTAGAATAATCCAAATAAAGCATCGAAGCTACGGCATCGACACGAAGTCCATCAATATGATAATTTTGAAGCCAAAAAACAGCATTACTTATTAGAAAAGCTCGAACTTCATTTCTTCCATAATTAAAAACTAAACTTTTCCAATCTGGATGATAGCCTTTCCTTCTATCTGGATGTTCGTATAAATGCGAACCGTCAAAATAACCTAAACCGTGTGCATCGTCGGGAAAATGCGATGGAACCCAATCTAAAATCACCCCAATTCCCTCTTGATGAAGTCGATCTACTAAAACCATGAAATCCTGCGGTTTTCCAAAACGAGAAGTAGGAGCAAAATATCCTGTCAACTGATAGCCCCACGAAGGATCATAAGGATATTCCATAATTGGCATAAATTCGACATGCGTAAAACCTGTTTCCTTTACATATTTTACTAAATCATCAGCAAGTTCAAGATAAGTCAAAAAACGATTATGATCTGCTCTTTTCCAAGATCCTAAATGTACTTCGTAAACCGAATAAGGTTTATCTAAAGCATTAAAATCCTGACGTGTCTGCATCCAGTTTTCGTCCTTCCAATTATAATCTAAATCCCAAACAACAGAAGCTGTATGAGGCGGTTTTTCGCAATAACGTGCAAAGGGATCTGCTTTTTCTGTAATTACACCATTTATATTAGATTGGATTTTATATTTATAAAGTGCTCCTTTTGAAATATCTGGAATAAATCCTTCCCAAATTCCAGAAGAATCCCAGCGAACATTTAAAGCATGTTCGCCTTGTGTCCAATAATTAAAATCGCCAACAACCGAAACTGAATGAGCTGTTGGTGCCCAAACTGCGAAATAAACACCTTTTACTCCATTAACTTCAATTAAATGAGCTCCAAGCTTTTCATATAGTTTGAAGTGTTTTCCAGCTTTGAACAAATCTATATCAAAATCAGTAAAAAGAGAATGTGGGATTACTTTGCTCATATTAGTTTAGAGAATAATTGGGTTTGGAATTTGGGACTTTTATATTGGCTTTTTTGAAATTTATTCTATTCTAAAATTATCTGAAAGTGTAACTCCTTTTTTGATAACAACAATTCCGTCTTTTATACTGTACAATTCATTGGTAAAATTATCTAAATGCTTTCCTCCGCTAATATGTACATTATTTCCTATTCGTACATTCTTATCGACCAAAGCATTTTTGATATAACAATTTTCGCCAATACCAACGTGAATTTTATTTATACTGCTTTCATGGTTCATTTCCTCAAGATCTTGGTAGAAATCATTACCCATAACATAACAGTTTTCTAAGACCGTTCCTTCACCAATTCTTGAACGAATACCAATTACAGAGCTTTTAATTTCTTTCGCATTAATAATACAGCCTTCCGAAATTAAAGATTGATTAATAATTGAATTTCTAAACTTTGAAGGAGGTAATAATCTTGGTCTTGTAAAAATTTTATTTTCGTTATCGAATAAATTAAACTCTGGAATATCATCTGTTAAACCAATGTTTGCCTCAAAAAAGGACTCAATATTTCCAATATCTGTCCAATATCCTTCATATTGGTAACTTAATATTTTATGTTTTCCAACGGCTTGCGGAATAATCTCTTTTCCAAAATCTTTTGTTTCTGGATCAGCCATTAATTCTTGTAGCAATGATTTATTAAAAATATAAATTCCCATTGAGGCAAGGTATTTTTTACCCTTTTCCTGCATTTGTTCACTAACTTCAGATTCCCATTCGGGCAATAATGACGCATGAGGTTTTTCAATGAAAGCATGAATATTATTTTCGTGATCTGTTTTAAGAATTCCAAATTCTGGAGCATCTTTAGCATTTACTGGCAATGTTGCAATAGAAATTTCGGCATCAGCAGCAATATGAGCTTCCAACATTTCATTGAAATCCATTTGATACAATTGATCTCCTGATAAAATTAAAGCGTGGTCGAAATCATGTTTCAAAAAATGTGACATACATTGTCTTACAGCATCTGCCGTTCCTTGAAACCAAGTTGGATTATCCGGAGTTTGTTCAGCCGCCAAAATATCTACAAAAGACTGACTTAAAATACTAAAATTAAAAGTGTTTTTGATGTGAGCATTTAAGGATGCTGAATTAAATTGCGTCAAAACAAATATTTTAAAAATATCAGAATTGATACAATTAGAAATCGGAATATCTACCAAACGGTATTTCCCTCCAATCGGAACTGCAGGTTTCGATCTTGTTTCTGTCAATGGAAATAAACGTGAACCTTGTCCACCTCCTAAAATAATGGCAACTACATTTTTCTTTTTAAATTTCATTTTGCTGAATTATTAAGTTGTATATTTCGATATATTCTTGGCAAACTCTTTCCCAGGAATGATCTGCTGACATTCCTCTTTTTAAAACTTTATTGAAATTTATTTTATCCTCATACAACCTAACCGCACGGTTTATTGAATAGCAAATATCAGCAACCGAAGCCTGATCATGGCAAACTCCATTTCCTTCGTCTCCAAAATCAATAACCGTATCTCGCAATCCTCCAGTTCTTCTAACAATTGGTATTGTTCCATAACGCATCGCGTACATTTGATTTAAACCACATGGTTCAACCCGCGAAGGCATTAAAATATAATCTGAGCCAGCATAAATCAAATGTGCCAAATCTTCATTATAACCTATAAAAACATTATAATTCCCTTTATAATCATTTCGTAACTGAGTTAACTGCGATTCAATTTCTGAATTTCCTGATCCTAAAATCAAAATATTAATTTCTTCGAAATGCTCAGATAAAGCCAAAGCAGAAGCATGCGGAAGCAAATCACCGCCTTTCTCTTCAAACAGCCGGCCAATAAAACTGAATAAAGGCTTTGATGGATCTAATTCAAATTGCTCACACAACTTTTCTTTATTTTTTCTTTTTCCTATTTCAAAATCTTGGATCGAATAATTCTCCTCAATCATTGGATCTTTCAGCGGGTTCCAGACTTCAATATCAATTCCATTTAAAATTCCTTTAGATTTACTTCTAACAGAATTAAACAACGATTCTAAACCATTTGCTGAAATATTAATTTCGTTTAAATAGCTTGGAGAAACTGTAGTTACAGCATTAGCACATTTTATACCTACCGCCAAAGAATTTATAGAATTACTCCATTCTAAAAATCCAATATGTCTTAAATCAAACTCAGGTAAATAATACAGTTTATCAAAACCGAACCAGCCTTGATATAAACCATTATGAATTGTGATAACTGTTTTTACATCTTTTAAAATCTCATACTTATAAGCAAATTGAAGCAAAAACGGAATAACACCTGTATGGTGATCATGGCAATTAATAATATCTGGAATTTTATTTCGTGCTATAATCCAATCGAGCGTAGCAATTTGAAATGACAAAAATCTTTCTATATCATCTTCGTAACCATACACATTTGGGCGATTAAATAATTCATTAATTTCTATTAGGTACAATTCATAACCTAATTTATCTGTTGTTTCTTTTAAAACACTAAATTGAAAATTAAAATTTCCCAATTTAACTGTTCCCCAGTGAACACACTCAAAATTATTTTCATTTCTAAATTTAGTATCATAACTAGGAACAACAACCCTAACATCATGCCCAGCAGATTGTTGATATTTTGGCAATGCCCCTACCACATCTGCCAAACCACCTACTTTTGCCATAGGATAACATTCTGCACTAATATGAAATATTTCCATTCCAGAAATTAATTTATAATTATTTATAAGAAGCAAATCAATTAAGTGTTACTTTTATGCTTTTTTAAATTTAGCAAAAAAAAAAGCAAAATTCTTCATTTAAATAAGTTTTATTGAAATGGCAAAAAAGGCAATTAATCCTACTAAATCATTAAAAATTCCTAAGATTATTATAATTTCTGCGAAAATTTGCGAATTTATATCCACAAAATTAGTTACAAAATTTGCTGCAAAAATATTTACGACTCCTATAAAGCATAAAGTTCCGAAACGTGAATTAGAAATGGATCGTAAAAGTTTGCAAGAATTAATTTCTATACCTGCAATCGATAAAAGCGTTGTTACTTATACTTATGGACAAAGTCAACGCAAAGTTTTGTTGGTCCATGGCTGGTCTGGAAGAGGAACTCAACTTTTTAAAATAGCTGACGAACTTTTAGAAAACGGATATTCAACGGTAAGTTTTGATGCTCCAGCACATGGAAAATCAAAAGGAAAAACGACAATAATGTCTGAGTTTATAGCATCTATTTTAGAAATTGAAAAACAATTTGGGCCTTTTGAAATTGCAATTGGACATTCTTTAGGAGGAATGTCTGTTTTAAATGCGATTAAAGACGGACTTAAAGTAGAAAAAGCAGTAATAATTGGAAGTGGCGATATTGTTCAAGATATTTTGGATGAATTTACTTTTAAACTTGGATTAAAAAAAGAGATTAGTACGCATTTGAAGGAATCTTTTGAAAATAAACACCAAGTTAAAATGGATGATTTTTCAGCTTTCAGAGCGGCTCAAAAAGTAAAAATTCCAGTTTTAGTAATGCATGACAAAGATGATCCTGAAGTCCCAGTAAAAGCCGGTATACATATTAATGAAAATCTTCAAAATGGATCTTTATATCTAACAGAAGGTCTTGGCCATAGAAAAATTTTAGGAAGTCATAATGTCATTAAAAAGATTTTAAGTTTTATTAAAAATTCGTAAATTTATAATTACAAAACACTAATTACCAATGTTTTAAACTCAAATTAAAATGAATTTATTTGGAGAAAATACGGATTGGGAAACGAAATTAAAACCTATATTAAAAGAATATAAAGGACGAAAACACCCTTTAGATTATCAAAATCCATATCAGTTATTGGTTATGGTTGTTTTATCAGCTCAGGATTCTGATGCCAATATCAATTCAATTGCACCAGCTTTATTTGATAAATTCCCCACACTTAAAAGCTTATCAAAAACCGATTTAGAGACTTTCTTGCCATACATAACTAAAGTTCGAAATTACGGAACTAAAGCACAATGGATTCTGGATATTGCAAAAACAATTCAAAATGATAATGAAATTCCTTTAACAATGTCAGGGCTAACTGCATTAAAAGGTATTGGAAGAAAATCTGCAAATGTAATTTTAAGAGAAACAGGTAAGCCATCTGAAGGAATTATATCAGATTTACACGTTATTCGTGTTGCACCAAGAATTGGAATTATTAAAGAAAGTAAAGACGGGAATAAAGTCGAAAAAGATTTAATGCAAGCTTTGCCTAAAAATATTTGGTCTGAAATAGGAATGGCAATTTCATTTTTAGGCCGTGAAATCTGCCGGCCCAAACCAAAATGCCCTGAATGTCTTATAAATGATATTTGCTTGTATTATAACACTGAAATTCTCAAAAATTAATTATTTTCTTCTGGTGTCAATTAAATAAATAATCTTCCAAGAATCTTTTTCTTTGAATAAAGTAAAAGCATTAACCCCCGAATGACTAAGCTTATCATTTATATAAAATTCATACGGTGACCAAACGTGAGCCATCACTCCGTCAATTTGAATATTGTAGCTCAATATTTTTTCTTTAAATTTCATATTTGAAGGAATTGATGCAATAGATTTATAAAATTCCTTGCTACTCTCATTAGACAGTTTATTCGCTTTATTAGTATTTTCGCTAATCGACTGCAATATCATTGTTTCAGAACAAACTAATTTTATCTTTGTTGAATCTCTTTGATGAAACCCTTCAAAAAATGATTCGATACATTTTTGAACTTCTTGCTTTTGAGCATTAGAAGACAATCCGAAAAGAAGAAAAAAGATAAGGATATAGATTCTCATAGCCATAGTTATTATCTTTATTTAAACTCCAAATTGAGAAAAATGATGGTCTAGATGTTTTGCAAACATATTATTCCATTCTTTAGAAGATAATTTACCAAAAGAAAGAGATTCTTTTCCTTCAAAATTATTTTTACCTAATTCTAAAGTTTTATTGATATAAGAAATAAGTCTTTCTTTTTCAAGTTCAAAATTTCGATAGCCTTTTATAATAAACTGCGGAGCCGTTCTTATATTTTTTGGATATGGAGATTCATCTACTACTTTATTTTTTACAAACGATTTTAAAATAAATCTCATAAATGCATTAGGTTTTTGATGAATATCATCATATACCATTTCATAAGTAACGTTACAATGAGCCAACATTTGATCAACAGACATCTTGCCCCAAAGCGGCTGTGTATTTGATTTAAGCTGATTAATTCTACTTATATATTGATCACAATCTTCTTTAAGAAAAACATTTTGCATACTTTAGAAAAATTTGAGCTAAATAATGAAGTAAAAATATAAAATTTAGTGACTGAGCTCAATTTTATGCAAAAAAAAACTTCAATTAGCAAAAGCTAATTGAAGTTTTAGTACTCAGAGCGGGACTTGAACCCGCACGAACATTGCTGTTCACTGGATTTTAAGTCCAGCGTGTCTACCAATTTCACCATCCGAGCATTATGTGGTACCTCCAGGGATCGAACCAGGGACACATGGATTTTCAGTCCATTGCTCTACCATCTGAGCTAAGGTACCTTATTTACTTATATTTCTATAAGTAAAAGTTAGAATAAAAAACCCCGTTTATGAAACAGGGTTTTCAAAAGAAAGGCGACGACATAC
>NZ_JAOVZN010000004.1 GCF_025717045.1 Flavobacterium sp. SH_e | reverse complement strand
TGGAAAGTCTATTACATATTTATCCATTAAAAATTCATCTAAATACGGTTTCACATCTTTTGCTGTTGGACTCTCTGGTGATCCTAAGTTTACTATTAATACGCCTTTCATTTTTTTTTTTTGAATTTAAAGTTCCCTTATTTCTTAAAAATAAATTTTCAGCCCTGTATTTTAATCCGGTCTGAGAATATTTCTGCTTAAAATTAATTTTATATTTCTTTTAAATGGCACAAAAGTAAACTAAAATGTAAAAATAAAAGTATATTTGTATACTTAAAATGTTTTTTATGAATTATAATTTACTGAAAGATATTATTGATTTAGCGGGTGACTTCGAAAAATCAAGAAAGGCAGTGGGCAAGGAAGCGGATTCCGTGGAAGGTTTTAAATCTTGGATTGCTGAGAATTTTATACCCATACAGGCTAAAGCTGAGCCAGATTGGGAGGGTAAGGAAAATGGGCGAAGCCCTGAGGGGGTGATCTGCACTATGATTGTGAGCATGAATAGATATGCTAAAATGTATTCTAGAGCGATTATCTCGGATACGGATTTTTCTACGCAGGAGGATTTTATCTATCTCATTAATCTTAGGGTTCATGGCAGGATGTCTAAAATGGAGCTTATAAAGATGAATCTGCAGGATAAGCCCACGGGAATGCAGATCATAGCAAGATTATTAAGCAGGGGATGGATACGCCAGGATTTGTCGCCAACTGACCGAAGAAGCAAAAATATCAGCATCACTGACTATGGAATCAAGATATTGGAAAAGCAGATGCCAAAGATTCGAAATGCATCTAAGATCGTAAGCGGCAATCTGACTTTTTCGGAAAAAATGGAACTGATTCGAATTTTGAGCAAGCTTGAGGATTTTCACAATCCCATTTTTAATAGAAATATAGCCCCATCCAAATTGCTTGCGGCGCTAAATATTCAATAAAGAGCATCTTTAATTTGGTGCAGGGGTTCATATAGTCGGTGAAATTAACCTTCATGGCTGCCCGATGGGACGATTTTTTGCAGACGATGGCAATGATTTTGGATTTGCAGATGCCTTAAATGCGGCAGGTGTTTTAAAAACATAGCCTAAAGCAGTATCATGCGGCCCATTTGACGGCTATTGGATCTGAAAAGCCTTGATGGATGATATTAGAAATGGCAGTTTTAAAAAGAAAGAGATAAAAATACCGCATTTTATGAAAAATTTGTTCGACGAGCTATCATATCAGATAAGCAGGGCCACTACCCGGAAGTATTCCACCAGCTTTTCTTTAGGGATCAAAGCTTTGGGTTATGATATAAGGCCTTCCATATATGCGATATATGGATTTGTAAGGCTGGCCGATGAAATTGTGGACAGTTTTCACGATTACAATAAAAAGGAGCTGCTGCTCCGCTTCAAAATCCAAACTATGGAGGCTCTCGAGGAAAAGATTTCGATCAATCCAATACTTAACGCTTTTCAGCAGACCGTGCATAAGTATGGTATAGGCACAGAGCTTATTGACCGTTTCCTGAAGAGTATGGAAATGGATCTAGATCCTGTCTTGTATACCAGAGAGCTATACGGCGAATATATTCTGGGATCGGCTGAAGTCGTGGGGCTGATGTGCCTCAAAGTTTTTGTTGAAGGCAATTCCGAGGCTTATAGGCAGCTTGAGCCTTTCGCTATGAAGTTGGGATCTGCTTTTCAGAAAGTCAACTTTCTGAGAGATTTAAAGGATGACTATTCCATCTTGGGGCGCATCTATTTTCCAAACCTTGAAATGAAGAGATTTGACACAGATGCAAAGATCAGGATAGAGCAGGAGATAAGGAGTGAATTTCAAGAAGCCCTTATAGGCATAAAAGCCCTGCCTCCTTCCTCCCGTTTTGGAGTTTATTTGGCTTACAGATACTACATTTCTCTTTTTGATAAAATAGCGAAAACGCCGGCAAGCAAAATACTCGAGTCAAGAATACGCATACATAATTCTAAAAAGATTTCAATGATGATGGTAAGTTATCTGCAATATAAAATGGCAGGCCTATGAAATTAGTTCTGCTATTGGTATTCTGTGCTCCAGCTATGAATGGCATGGGATTTTTGGAGCTTGAAAAAATAAGAGGCAATTATCTTCTTGCGTTTCACAATAAGAAGCTCTGCAGGGATATGATAGTGGAGCTCAATGGCAGTTCAGATCCTTTGCGTCTTGCCTATTCAGGAGGCTTCAGAGCTATTTGGGCCAGACATATTTTTAATCCAATAAGTAAATTTGAGACTTTCAATAATGGTAAGGCAGAGATAGAAAAAGCAGTGCTTCTTGATCCTGAAAATGCTGAGATAAGGCTAATCCGATTTTCTGTGCAGAGCAATGCTCCCCGCATAGCAGGCTACAAAAATAATATGGAGGAAGATAAGAAGCTTATAAAAGCCAACCTGCAGAAAATGAGTTCTATTACCCTCAAAGAGCTTTTAGGGAAGCTTATCAATTAATTGGAAATGCTAAGATTATTGCACAGCTGGCAAGATTTAAAGGATCAAATAATGAATCTGCCTTTTTTTTATGCTTATGTCATGGGCTAGATAGAAATAGCCATTTTTGCAGGAATTTCTTCTTCTATTTGAATGAGGGACGCAATCTCTTGAAAACTTTGATAGCGTGCGCCTCAGGCAAGAATATCCCTATTTCTTTTAAAGATGGGTTCACAAGTGTTACAGGCAATGGTGAAGGAAATGCCAAATTAAAAATTGGGCTGTTAGTGCGTAAGATTATTTTTTCAGCCATATTTTGCAGGTTTGATAATATTGATTCTAAATTTTCCCATTTAACAGAAAATAATATAAAAT
Organism: Flavobacterium sp. SH_e; assembly: GCF_025717045.1. Classification (GTDB taxonomy): domain Bacteria; phylum Bacteroidota; class Bacteroidia; order Flavobacteriales; family Flavobacteriaceae; genus Flavobacterium. The sequence goes on along the minus strand of NZ_JAOVZN010000004.1, from coordinate 140,563 downwards.
CAGCTATCTGTGCGCTGCCACCGATTTTTTGCGCTATTTCATTTAAATGGCCTATCTCCTTAGCATCAAAAGCTAAAACCCCATAACCTAATTGGGCTGCCTTAATCGCAAAATTAATTTTGATGGCTCCAGCCTCCATAACTCCTAATTTCATTTTTAGCATCTGTTTTTTTAGAATGTGGCCTTCCGCTTGATTTTTATGCTTTTAATGCTCGCTCAAGCAGTGCTTGCTGCCTATATGCCTAATGCTTTGCCATCACTAAAATACGCCTATCGGCATTCTGAACCGAAGCATTTTTTTTGAAAATTTAGTGGCTATTGGTTAGATCAGGCAAATTTTATTGGGCTTTTCCATTTTCAGTGTATGTAAAATATTAAAATCTAGAGCAGCTGGACAATTTTTAATTTCTTCTTTTCGGCTTCCTTCCGGTAGCTGGCTTTTTCGCCACTGGAGGGCTTTTTGAGTGATTTTTTTGATTATAAGCGACTGATATGTAGCGGTTTGAACTGTTAAACTTTTATTTTTGTTTAACCTTTTATTGTTTTTGTTAAACAAAATTGATTAACTTAGTGTGACAATAAAAAAAAAACTTATGAAAACATTCAAAATTAAATTAATTGCTTTTTTAGCCTTAATTGCGTTAGTCAGTATTTCATGCAGTAATGATGATGATTCATCCCAGCAGCTTCAGACAATAGCAGCTGCTGCCAAAACAAATCCCAATCTTAGCTCTTTGGTGGCCGCTTTGGATAAAGCGGGCCTTACTGCAACATTGAACTCCTCCGGTACCTATACCGTTTTTGCACCCACTAATGAGGCATTCACTGCCTTTTTATCTGCCAATGGCTACGCTAATCTTGATGCAGTTCCAGTGGCGGCATTAAAAGAAATATTGCTCAATCATGTTTTAAGCGCGAAAGTTAAATCTGCTGAAATTGAGACCGGTTATGTCAAAACCTTAGCCAAAGGCAGCGCCTCATCTTCCAATACAATCAGCATGTATCTTGAAAAAGGCGCCACTGTTGATGTAAATGGCGGTAAAACAAATGGAGGGGCAACAGTAACAGCAGCTGATATTGAAGCTTCAAATGGGGTCATTCATATTGTTGATGGCGTTATCGGACTTCCTACAATTGTAAATCATGCGGCTGCCAACAAGAATTTCACAACATTAGTGGCCGCCTTGACCTATAATCCTGCCTCTGGTTTTGCCGGAATTCTATCGGGAACAGCCAGTTCTCCCTTTACTGTTTTTGCGCCTACCAATGCCGCCTTTGCCGCTTTTCTTACAGAAACTGGATTTTCCGGACTTGCGGCAATTCCTGCTAATGTTCTTGAAACAACTCTGAAGTATCATGTGGTGGCTGGAGCAAATGTAGAGTCATCTGCTTTAACGGATGGGCAGTCTGTAAGCACATTTGCAGGACAGAATTTTAAGGTTGGTTTAACCGGAGGCGCAAAGATTACAGATGCCAGCGGAAGAGTAAGCAATATTATCGCAACAGATGTACAGTGCTCAAATGGAATAATTCATGTAATTGATAAAGTACTGCTGCCAAATTTTAGCTTATAAGCCCTATTTGCACTGAAATATTGCTCAATCTTTCGGTAGGCTCTTAGAAATTTAAAAAGCGGTTAAAAACATTTTTAACCGCTTTTTTAAACCTATTGGGATATCTATTGAAATTTTGTGATTTGTATTCTAAGATGGCTGTTCAGGGCATTAAAAAAGAATCTTAATGAAGCTAAGCTGCATAATTAGATTTATTTTGTCCAGTCTTATCTGGCAATTGCCAAACAGCAGCCGCTTTCAATTCTAATTCGGCAGATTACGAAAGCCTGCTATCAATAAAATCGATTATAAATTTTAATCTGCATATGGAAATCATGGAAAATGTTGTTATAATAGGAGGCAGCAAAGGAATCGGAAGAGCTATTTTGGAGCAGCAGTTAGAGCATAAGCGGGTATGCAATATCAGCAGGACGGCACCTGAAATTCTGCATCCCAATCTGATTCACTGCAGTGCCGATGTATTAGCGGATGCACTTCCCGAAATAGAAGGCGTTGATGCTCTTATCTATTGTCCTGGTTCCATAAATTTAAAGCCTATTTTGAGTTTAAGCGCTGATGATTTCAGAAATGATTTTGAAATTAATGTGATAGGCGCCGTGAAGGCGATTCAGCATTTTCTGCCTGCCTTAAAGAAGGGAAAAAATCCTTCGATAGTTCTGTTCAGCAGCGTTGCGGCAAAACTAGGAATGCCTTTCCATGCCAGCACTGCAGCAGCCAAGTCGGGAGTGGAGGGGCTGGTTAAGTCGCTCGGTGCAGAACTTGCCCCTTTGGTTCGGATTAATGCCATTGCGCCCACTATTACGGAAACTTCCCTATCTGCTTCCATTTTAAGAAATGACCGCATGAAGGAAAATATGATGCAGCGGCACCCCATGAAAAATTACCTGAAGCCAAAAGAAGTGGCTCGTATGGCAGGCTATCTGATTTCTGAAGATGCAGCTTCAATTTCGGGCCAGATTTTCCCAATGGACTATGGTTTGGTAAGCTTTAAATTGTAAAAAATGAAAATTCTCTTAACAGGTGCAACAGGCTATATAGGCAGGAGGCTTTTACCCCTGCTGCTGGAGAATGGCAGTGAAGTAATCTGCTGTGTGAGGGATAAAAGCAGATTCCGTTTTCCTGAAAAGCTAACCGATAAAATACAGGTTATCGAAGTTGATTTTTTAGATCCGGGAAGCCTCAATAAGATTCCCGATGATATTGATGCGGCCTATTATCTGATACATTCCATGTCTGGCGCTTCCAATTATGATGAACTGGAAAGCATTTCGGCAAATTATTTCATTGAAAAAATAAACAGGACAAATGCAAAACAGATCATTTATCTCAGCGGAATTGTAAACGGCCGGTCACTATCCAAGCATTTGTCATCAAGAAAGGCAGTAGAGGATATTTTAAAAACCGCAGCAGTTCCCTCAACTGTGCTTCGGGCTGGAATCATAGTTGGATCAGGAAGCGCTTCTTTTGAGATAATGCGGGACCTGGTGGATAAGCTGCCCATTATGATTGCCCCAAAATGGCTCAATACGAAATGCCAGCCGATTGCAATCGGTGACGTTTTGGAATTTTTAATCCGGTCACTCTTAAATCCATTGGCTTACAGCAAAAGTTTTGATATCGGGGGGCCAGATATATTGACCTATAAAGAAATGCTTTTGGAGTTTGCTAAAGCTAAAAACCTGAAGAGGCATATTTTTACAATACCGGTAATGACGCCAAAATTATCGTCCTATTGGCTGTATTTTGTCACCTCAACTTCCTTCAAACTGGCTTCAGCGCTGGTCAGCAGTATGAAAACAGAAGTGATCTGCAGCGATAATAATATTAATAGCATGCTGGGAATCGCTCCTATTGCCTACAGGCAGGCAGTAGAGAGGGCTTTGAAAAAAATTAGTGAAGATGATATCCTCTCAAGCTGGAAGGACTCACAGGTAAGCGGGCTGTTTAGGGGAAATGTTTCCCAATACCTAAAAGTTCCAAAAAAGGGCTGCTATATTGACAGAAGGAAAAGAACGGTAATAGACCGGGAATATACTATTGCCCGAATCTGGTCTATTGGCGGAGAAACAGGATGGTATTATGCCGACTGGCTTTGGGATTTGCGCGGCTTCATCGATAAGATTTTTGGAGGTGTTGGAACCCGAAGGGGAAGGACAAATAAAAATGGGCTGCATGCAGGAGATGCACTGGATTTCTGGAGGGTGGTATATGCCAATAAAGCGGAAGGGAAACTGGTTTTATATGCCGAGATGAAGCTGCCCGGTGAAGCATGGCTGGAATTTAAAATAATCGGCAATACCTTATATCAGGCCGCTACTTTTAAGCCGCGCGGATTGATGGGCAAAGCATACTGGTATTGCGTCCTGCCGTTTCATGGCTTTATATTTGACGGAATGCTTAAAAAGCTGATTCAGCAGCGCAATTGACGGCATAACTCGATTAAATTAGGGTTTATAAGGCGCCTGTTTTAAACAGGCGCTATAAATCCGAATCCTTTTTCTCCATTAAAAATTCTACTGTGCCTTCCGGCATCTTAAATGCTTAATCTGTTCAAATGGAGCCTATTAAAGGATAGGGGCCAGAAAATAATTTTTAGTTATGCTTTTATCAGCTTTAAGAAGCGGTAAGCTTTTTTTCCATTGTTTTTTTAGATGCATGACCGCTGAAAAGATTTCCTTTTTTGATTCTTTTCGTGAGGATTATAAAGGCAAAAACCGGCTGATAAAATAATAGGGGCGTCGGTTATGAATTAATTTGCCATTTGGGTCTCCGCATTTAATTATGCTTTAAATTTAAAGCATTAAACCATTGCAATGAAAATTAGTCTTATTAAAATAACTTTAAATGCGTAAAAATGAAGGCCCCAATTTTATTTATGATCTCTTTATTTCTATTACTGTCCTGCTCAAAGAACGAAGCAGATGATTCAGGCCAAGATTCCGCTTATGTGGACGATGATTTGGCCGGGCCCATTTCAAGGCCAAAAACCGGCTATGGATCAGATGGAGCCTATACTGTGGCAAAAATCAGTTTTCCAAGCCCGCTGTACAGTGGCAGAAATGTTGAAATATTTTACCCAAAAGATATTGCTTCCCCAAGACCCGTAATTTTTTATTCGCATCCATTTGGAGGAGAGGAAAGTGCATATAATATTGGATTGTATGAATTCATCGCAAAAAAAGGATATGCTGTGGTTTTTGCGCCTTATCCCACAACGGGTGTGACAGTGGATGAAAGGTATGGCGTACTATGGGAAAGCTTTAAAAAAGCTGCCGCGGATTACCCTGATGTAATTGATACCAAAAAAGTAGGCTTTATGGGGCATTCATTTGGCGCAGGAGCCTCTTTTGCTTTAGCCCATAGAGGGTTTGTTGATGAAGGCTGGGGAGAGAACGGACGTTTTATTTTTGCAATGGCGCAATGGTATTCCTATGAAATCACTCAGGAGGAACTGCAAAATTTTCCGGAAAACACAAAACTGATAACCCAGGTATATAATGACGACGTAACGAATGACCATAGGATGGCAATTGATATTTTTAAGAATATAAATATTCCAAACTCTGAAAAAGATTTTATTTTAATGAAAAAATCTGTATTGCCTACTTTCACATACAGCGCGGAGCATAATCTTCCCAATACGCAAAGCTCATATGATGCATATGATTACTATGGGATCTACAGATTGCTTGACGCACTGATTGATTATAGTTTTAATGGAAATTCGGCAGCCAAAAATGTAGCGCTAGGAAATGGATCTAAAGAGCAGGCAACAATGCCGAGCTATAATGGGCAGGCGCTGTCTCCATTGGAAGTGACTGATGACCCTTCTCCCTTATATCCACAGAGTAAATATTCTTTCCAATGTGCAGCATCAAATAATCCGAGAATTGCAAACTGCAATTAAAAATCTGTACATTTTGAAGAGATGGCTAAGACAAATAGACGCATTTTAGCTTCAGAGGCAATAAAAAGCTTGAGAAGCAGATTAATATTTCAAGAAGCTTAGAAAATGCTGTCTGCAGGCATTTTGCTGCTGTTTTCAGCATTCAGATTGAACAGGTCTTTTATGGCACTTTAAAGATGGGCATCACGCCCATCTTTTTTTTTGATGATTTTTAAGAGAATTGAAATAGGCAAGGCATTTTCTTCAGTTCTGGCAGGCTGCTGATGGAAATTGAGGCTTGCCATCATCATAAGGGACAGGAAGGCACAGCAGAAAGTTGTGCTTGTAATGGGGCTGATGTAATTGTTCCTTTGTCCTGCATTTAAATCAGAACGCGCTGTCTGATTTTTGCAATGGACGTTTAACGGTAAAAGAAACAGTTATGATTGCAGATATTTCTTGGGGAGCTTATGCGGCTTCCGTTATTGCTTTTGTTTTGGTGTGGTATGGGTTTGTGTATTTCCGATATTACTCGAAGAATATCAGCTCTGTTTTCAAAGGCAGATCGGGGAGCAGATCTTCTGTCGGGAAGAATGAAAAAAGGCTGGGGCCTTTTTCAGAATACAGCGAGCCTTTTGATACTCTTGAAGATGCTGAGGAATTGTTTAATAGGCTGTTAGGCGTGTTTTCTGAAAGTAACGATAGAGGTGTGTCTAAAGCTGAATTCAGGCATTATCTGCAGTTTGTGCTTGCTGAATATCCTTTTGTAAGGCAGTCTGCTTTACGCGATAAGATAAATTCCCTTACGGTCTTGGAAAGCCAAAAATATCCTGAATTTCTGCTGAGCGCGGAAGAGATGGATCGCTTATGGGACAATGGTGAAGAGTAAAGCTTATGCAGAGGAATATCCCTGTTCGCTCTAGTGCGGTATGCATTTTGTGACAAGGAGATAGCAGCTGTAACAGCGGTATTTCTCTGCTTTTATTTCAAGTGATGGTTTAATTTAAATGATGGGAGATGAAAAGGTGTGGATGGAAATTAAAGGAGCTGGATGAAGAAAAAGTATTATCCTATTGTATTCTGGCATTAATGCTAATATATGAAGCTAGAATTTATGCCCAAGATGGAGTGGCTGGAATTAATGAGGCAAACCAGAAGGTGCGCAGCTATTTTGATGCGGGAACCGAACTGATGTATGCCGTAGGAGCCATACTGGGACTAATCGGAGCAGTAAAGGTGTATCAGAAATGGAATGCGGGTGATCCTGATACGGGCAAGGTGGCGGCCGCCTGGTTTGGGAGCTGCGTGTTTCTGGTGGTGGTCGCCACGGTCATTAAATCCTTCTTTGGAGTCTGATGGCAAACAGTGTATATAAGATCAATAAAGGCATTAATCAAAGCATTGAATTCAAGGGTCTGAAAGCGCAGTATATCTGGTACTTGGGAGGCGGTGTTGTTATGCTGATGATCTTATTTGGCGTGCTGTATATTATTGGAATCCCTTCCCTTGCATGCGTTATTTTTATTGGAATGGCAGGAGGTCTTCTCGTTTTTAAAATATACAGAATGAGCAATAAGTATGGCGAGTATGGAATGATGAAAGCAATTGCTAAAAAGCAGGTTCCAAAATGGATCAAGGCGTACAGTAGGGCTATATTTATAAAATTATAGCTATAGAACGTTAAATGTGGATTATGATGTATGAAAATCTTAAACTTATATGCCGGAATTGGAGGCAACAGGAAAAGCTGGACAGCCGTATCAGTGACAGCTGTGGAGCTGGATCCTTTGCTGGCTGCGATATATGCACAGAGATTTCCTGATGATACAGTGATAGTTGCCGATGCGCATCAGTATCTTTTAGACCATTTCAATGAATTTGATTTTATCTGGTCTTCTCCGCCATGCCAGTCACATTCTTCTTTCAGGCACAATATATGCGTGAGATTTAGAGGCACTGTCCCAGTCTACCCTGATATGCGGCTTTATCAGGAAATACTGTTTCTAAAGCATAACGCTTTGTGCTTCTGGGCAGTTGAGAATGTCAAGCCTTATTATAAGCCTCTTATTGAGCCGGATGCAGTGCTGCATCGCCATCTGTTCTGGTCAAATTTCACGATACATGCAGCTGATGCCCTTTCAGACATAAAGATCAGATATGCCCAGATACCCGATCTTGAAAAAGTTTTAGGATTCAGCCTCAAGGAATTCAAGCTAAAGAATAGAAGACAGATTCTTCGCAACTGCGTGGATCCGCGGCTTGGACTCCATATCCTAAAAATGGCTAAAGCGGCATATGCCGGCAGCGGTAATCGTTCAGCTGTAAAACAGTAGGTAAAATACATTAAAGATGAAAAAGGAGATGAAGGAAATACTGCCGATTATGGCAGTGGAGCATGACTGCATTTTATCAAAGCAGGGGGATGCGACAGTAGTTTTTAAAGCGGAACTGCCTGAGATTTTCACATTGTCGGATCAGGAGTATGAAGCTTTTCACCAGTCCTGGATTAAAGCGATAAAGGTGCTCCCCAAGTTCTGCGTCTTCCATAAGCAGGACTGGTTTTTAGAGAGTGCCTATAAAGCTGATTTTTCAGGCGGTGGGGACAGTTTTCTGGCAAGAAGCAGCGAGCGTTTTTTTAATGAGAGGCCATTTCTGGACCATTGCTGCTATATCATGCTTACCAAGAAGCCGCAAGGCAGAAGGAATTCAACATCATTGTTTTCCAATCTGCTCAGGGGTTCCATCGTTCCTGAAGAGGCTTTAAAGCCGCAGCTGCTGCAGGATTTTATCGATGTATGCGGGCAGTTTAAAAGGATTATGGAAGACAGCGGGTTTGTTAAGCTTATTCGTTTGAAGAATGATTCGCTTAGAAGCCAGAGCAGAAGGATCGGGCTGGTGGAAAAGTACTGTTTCTTATCTGAAGCAGAAGATTCATTTGTTTTTAGCGATATCAGCTTTGATGAAGGGATTGCGGTTGGAGATAAGCACTGCCAGCTCTTTACGCTTGGCGATGTGGCCGACCTGCCGGGGCTCTGCGGCTCTCGGATCAATTTTGACCGCTATTCGACCGATAAGACGAAATTCAGTATAGGATTTGCCTCAACATTGGGACAGCTCTTATCCTGCAATCATATCTACAATCAGTATCTCTTTATTGAGGATGCCCAGAAGACGATCCAGAAGCTGGAGAGCAAAAGGCTTCGGCTCCAGTCCCTGTCCGCTTGCAGCAGGGAAAATTTAATAGCAAGGGATGCCACGAATGATTTTCTGAACGAGGCGGTCTCACAGCAGAGGCTTGCTGTCAAGGCGCATTTCAATGTTCTGGCATGGAGTGCTGACAAGGAAGAGGGGAAAGATATTAAAAACAAGGTGTCGTCAGCTCTGGCGCAGATGGATGCCGCCGCAAAACAGGAGACTGTCGGAGCGCCTCAGATCTATTGGGCCGGCATGCCTGGAAATGCAGCAGATTTTCCAATGAACGATGCCTTTGACACCTTTACGGAACAGGCGGTCTGCTTTCTGAATATGGAAACAGGCTATAAGAGTTCGCTCAGTCCTGTCGGGATAAGGCTGGGAGACCGTCTGACAGGAAAGCCCGTGCATGTGGATATCAGCGATGAGCCTGTCAGGATGGGAATCTGCACCAACAGGAATAAGTTTATTTTGGGGCCTTCGGGAAGCGGCAAGTCGTTTTTTACCAACCATATGGTCAGAAGCTACTACGAGCAGGGAACCCATATTGTGCTGGTGGATGTGGGGCACAGCTACAAGGGCTTGTGCGATATGGTCGGCGGCTATTATTTCACCTATGACGAGAAGAATCCGATCCGGTTTAATCCGTTTTATATTTCAGAAGGGGATAATCTGGATACCGAGAAAAAGGAAAGCATCAAAACGCTTCTGCTGGCTCTGTGGAAGAAAGATGACGAGACTTTCAACAGGAGCGAGTATGTGGCGCTTTCCAACGCCCTGCAGCTGTATTATGGAAAGCTGGAAATCCATTCTGATATTTTTCCGTGTTTTAACAGCTTCTATGAGTTTTTAAAGGATGATTTTGTTTCCATTCTGGAAGATGATAAAGTGAAAGAGAAAGATTTTGATGTGAACAATTTTCTCTATGTGCTGCGTCCCTACTACAAGGGAGGGGAGTTTGACTATCTATTGAATGCAACAGAGAATCTGGAGCTTCTAAAGGAAAGATTCATTGTATTTGAGCTTGACAATATCAAAGACCATCCGATTCTTTTTCCAGTGGTGACCATCATTATAATGGAAGTGTTCATCAGCAAGATGAGAAAGCTCAAAGGCATACGAAAAATGATCCTCATTGAAGAAGCTTGGAAAGCTATAGCTAAGGAAGGTATGGCAGAATATATCAAGTATCTCTTTAAGACTGTCCGCAAGTTTTTTGGGGAAGCTATAGTAGTCACGCAGGAAGTTGAGGATATCATTTCTTCGCCTGTTGTAAAGCAGGCCATTATCAACAACAGCGACTGCAAGATCCTTCTGGATCAGAGCAAATACCAGAATAAGTTTGACCAGATACAGGAGCTGCTTGGTCTTACGGAGAAAGAGAAAGCCCTTGTGCTTTCAGTCAATAAAGCCAATGATCCTGATAGGAAATATAAGGAAGTTTTTATCTCTCTTGGCGGGATGCTTTCAAAAGTATACAGGACAGAGGTTTCATTGGAGGAATATCTTGCCTATACCACAGAGGAAAGCGAGAAGGTGAAAATGAATGCCTATGCGAAAAAGTTTGGAGGGGACATCAGAAAAGGAATTGCAGCAATGGCTCAGGACATTAGAAACGGAAATTAAATGAAAAGGAAAAATGAAAAAGAAATTAATTGCCTGCATGGTCTGCCTGCTGCTGATCACCAGTCCGGCAAGGCCTGCAGAAAGAATGGCCGCGCTGCCGATACTGGAGATTGTGAAAGCGGTTACCAAAAAAGTCATAAAAGCGATTGATCTGAGAATCCAGAGGCTGCAGAATAAAACCATCTGGCTTCAGAATGCGCAGAAGCAGGCAGAGAATGTCCTTTCAAAATTAAAGCTTGATGAGATTTCAGAATGGACACAGAAACAGAAAGACCTATACAAAGGCTATTATGAGGAACTGGGTAAGGTAAAATCAATTATCACCTATTACCAGAGGATAAGGGAAATAGCCAAAAAACAATCCAGACTGGTTCAGGAATATGAAAGGGCCTGGAATCTTTTCAGACAGGATCCCCATTTTAAAGACAGCGAAATCCAGTATATGGAGCGGGTCTATTCAGGCATTATGGAAGAAAGCCTGAAGAATATCGACCAGATCTTTTTGATGCTGGATTCTTTCACCACCCAGATGAGCGATCTCAAACGTCTTGAAATCATCAATAAGGCTGCAGACCAGATTGATGCCAATTATGATGACCTGCTGCTTTTTAACCGGCAGAATGTGATGCTGAGCCTTCAGAGGGCTAAAACAGAGGCAGATGCCAAACAGGTAAAACAATTTTACGGAATACCATAATTCAATAAAAAACATGAAAAAGATAACTGTAATTCTAATAGTGCTATGTGTTTTTAACCATAGTATGATTGGGCAGGCAAAGCAGAGAAAGGAACTGCTGCTTCAGATTGCGGCGCTTAAGGTCTATATTGACTATGCGAAGAAAGGGTATTCGGCCGTATCCAAAGGGCTGAATTTTATAGGGGATGCCAAGAGGGGCGAGGTGAACCTTCATGGCGATTATTTTGCATCGCTTCTGAAAATAAATCCAAAAGTCAGGGATTATTATAAAACAGCTGAAATTATTTCAATGCAGCTTCAGATCGTCAAAATCTATAAAAAGGCTCTTGCCGAACTGAAGGGAACGGATCTGTTTCATGGTGATGAACTGGATTATATAGAACGCTCCTTTAAAAGGCTTCTTGAGAACGGCAGCAGGACACTGGATGAACTGCTGGCTGTTGCTGCTGATTCAAAACTGGAACTGAAAGATGACCAGAGGATCCAGCGCATTGATGCGCTGCACAGTACAATGCTGGAAGATTATAATTTCTGCGTTTCTTTCAGCAGGGAAGCCAAACTGCTTTCGCTCTCAAAAGCTGGCGAGAAAAAAGATTCTAAAGATTTAGATATTATCTACGGACTATAAAAATAAGCAGAGATGAAAAAGATGGCGATTATAGCACTGCTGGTTTTTCTGGGCCTGGTTCCTTATCGCACGAGAGGCCAGTCAGCAGAAATTCAGCAGCTGATCTTAAATATTGAAAAGCTCTCGCAGTTCAAAAAGATTCTCAGTGACATGAAAAAGGGATACGAGCTGCTCTCGGGAGGCTATAAGACAGTTAAAGACATGACGGAAGGAAACTTCAGCCTTCATAAAACCTTTCTGGATGGCCTGATGCAGGTCAGCCCTGCGGTTAAGAACTACAAAAGGGTGGGGGATATTGCCAATTTTCAGATTCTTTTAATGAAAGAAAGCAGGAAAGGGCTTTCCAGATTTATGGAAAGCGAAAGCTTCAGCGCGCAGGAAATTGCCTATTTCGAAAAGGTTTACGGGAATCTTTTGAGCCAGAGCCTGAGAAATCTTGACGAGCTGGCCACTGTGATCACTGCCGATAAGCTCAGGATGTCGGATGATGAAAGGCTTGAGGCTGTCGATGCTATCTATCTGGAGATGCAGGACAGACTGCTGTTTCTGCGAAGCTTTAATAGGGAATCAAGCGTCTTGGCGCTGCAGCGGGCTAAAGAAACAAAAGACGCATATGCATCGAAAGAACTTCAGAACTTAAAAAATTAATGTGATGGAAATCTATAAATCTTTAAGGGGAGCGCTGTTTTTAAATGCCTCATTGCTGATGCCTTTTGCGGGTCAGGCTCAGGGGCTGGGAGATGATATGCAGAGCCTTCACTCCGTATTGGAGAGGCTGTATGATGAGATGATGCCGCTATGCGGCAATCTTCTGGCAGTCGGGCAGGGTATAGCAGGGTTTGGAACGATCTGGTACATAGCTTCACGGGTCTGGCGCCACATTGCAAACGCAGAGCCCATCGATTTTTATCCGCTGTTCCGTCCTTTTGTGATCGGCTTCTGCATTATGATATTTCCATCGGTGCTGGCCCTGATCAACGGGGTGATGAAACCCACTGTAACGGCTACCGCCGCAATGGTCACCGGTTCCAATAATGCTGTTGCGGTGCTGCTGAAGGAAAAGGAAAAAGCGGTCAGGGAAACGGATCCCTGGAAAATGTATGTTGGGGTATCAGGTGCCGGGGATCGGGACAGATGGTATAAATACACCCATGATGAAGATCCTTCGGATGAGGGCATGCTTGCCGGTATAGGGAATGATGTGAAATTCGCGATGGAAAAAGCTTCCTACAGCTTCAGAAACTCTGTTAAGGAATGGATGGGCGAAGTATTGAGGGTATTATTCGAGGCGGCCGCCCTATGCATTGATACGCTCAGAACTTTTCAGCTGGTTGTGCTATCCATTCTGGGGCCTCTCGTATTTGGAATCGCCGTTTTTGACGGGTTCCAGCATACCCTCACTGTCTGGCTGGCAAGATACATCAACATATACCTCTGGCTCCCCGTTGCCAATATTTTTGGGAGCATCATCGGAAAAATCCAGGAACTGATGCTGAGGCTGGATCTGTCTCAGGTGCAGTCGACGGGAGACACCTTTTTCAGCAGGACCGACATGGCTTATCTCATCTTTATGATTATCGGCATTATAGGATATTTTACAGTTCCATCGGTGGCCAACTATATCGTCCATGCGGCTGGAGGAGGCGCTTTAGGCCAGAAAGTGACGGGTCTGCTGGGCAGTTCTGCAAGTTCGGCTGTTTCCAAAACATCCCTTGGGGCGGGTATGGCCATGGATGCTATGGGCAATGCGGCTGGAAGGATGTCCCAGAGCATGCCAGCATCTTCGGCGGGTTCGCCTTATTTTGAAGAGAAAGGAAATTATATGGGCGATAAGCTCAAAGGAAACTCAAAGTAATCTAAAAATAACAGGGCATGTTTACCAGAATGAAAAATATAGATACGGCATTCCGATATGTCAGGGGATTTACCATGCTGGTGATTGCAGGCTGCGTTATCATCTGCTGCTATACGCTCTACAGAAGCTTTGGGTCTGTGGCACAGATGCAGGACAGAGTCTATATACTGGCCAATGGCAAGGCTTTGGAAGCCTATGCATCAGAGCGGAAAGATAATGTGCCGGTTGAAGCAAGGGATCATGTAAAAACTTTCCATAAGCTTTTCTTTACCCTTGATCCCGATGACAAAGTGATTAAAACAAATATCACTAAAGCGCTCTATTTGGCAGATGACAGCGCTAAACGCATTTATGATGACCTGAAAGAGAATAATTTTTATTCCGGCATCATATCGGGAAACATAAGCCAGACTATCCAGATTGATAGCGTGAGCATCGATGTCAGGGAATATCCCTACCGTTTTAAATGCTATGCGAGACAGAACATTATCCGCACTACCAGCATTCTGAAAAGAAGCCTGCTTACCGAAGGTGCCCTGCGCAATGTGTCAAGAAGCGACAATAATCCGCATGGTTTTCTTATCGAGCGGTTTAATACGGTTGAAAATAAGGATCTCTCGGCTGAAGCCAGAAAATAGAATTGCATGAAGGCCTTATTTAAAAGACAGACTGAGCCTTTTGCATATCACAGGCATTACCTGCTGGCGCAGAAAAGATGGGCAGATGAAATGCAGAGGCTCACGGGTGGCCTCTCAAGGAGACAGCTGGTCTGGGCTCTGCTGCTATTTACGGTTTTGGCATCAGGCTTTTTAATCTATAGCCTGTATCGGTCATTTAATAAAGAAGCTGAGGCTTCTGCGGATTTAATAGACGCTTCAAAAATTAAGACAATCAACTTAAAAAAGTAAAACGATGCAAGAGAAAACATTATCTCCAAAAGAATCAAAAAAGAGAAAGATGCTTCTAGTGCTGCCTCTTATAGCGTTTCCATTTCTGACATTCTTATTCTACTCGTTAGGAGGAGGACGTATGGTAGCCAAAACTGCAGGGAATGATGAAAAGAAGGGATTTAATTTCAATCTGCCCCTGCCTAAATTTAATGAGGACTCAACACTTGACAAGATGAGCTATTATGATCAGGCGGCGCTTGATTCTATAAAATTGCGCGAGCAGATAAAGAAAGATCCTAATTATTCTGAAGGTAAAGCCTCAGAAGATAAAGCAAATTCTTTTTCGGCAGATGATTTTGAATCCCGCATTCTTTCAAAAAACAGAACGGCTTTTAATTCACTGTCTTTTCAGGACCACAATGAACAGAAAGTTTATGAGAAGCTTAGGGCTCTTGAAAAGGCAGTCAGCCAGCCTACTGCTGCTGCTTCGGGTTATGGACAGGACATGAGGGAATTTGAAAATTACGGCCTGTCAGGGGACTCGGATGGGATTAAAAAGCTCGAAGGGCTTATGTCCGCGATGAGCGCACCGCAGGAAGCTGATCCAGAACTTCAGCAGCTTGGCGGCATGCTGGAGAATATCTTAGACATACAGCATCCGCAGCGGGTGCAGGAAAGGCTTAAAGAGTCTTCCGAAAGCAAAAAAGGCAGGATATTTTCCGTACAGAAAAAGGGGGCAGAGAACATTATCAGCTCACTGGAGCAGAAGGCCGATATGCAGAGCTATCTAAAAACCAATGCATTTTATCCGCTGGATGAAGAACCGCCTGCTGAGGAAGTGCAGAACTCTATTGAAGCGGCCGTCCATCAGACCCAGACAATTGTTAACGGCTCGGTGGTTAAGCTAAGGCTTACGCATGATATTTATCTGCAGGGAACAGCCATACCCAAGAATACTTTTCTGTATGGAATAGCCGCCTTAAAAGGAGAGAGGCTTGAGGTAAAGATTGCCAATATACAGTACAATAATTCGATTTTTCCAGTGGATCTGGCTGTTTATGATGTTGATGGCATTGATGGCATCTATATACCCGGAGCGATCAGCAGAGATGTGGCTAAAGCATCCGCCGACCGCTCTATCCAGACTCTGGGGCTAACAGGAATAGCTGATTCCTGGGGAGCGCAGGCAGCAGGAATGGGAATCGAGGCGGCTAAAAGTTTGATGAGCAAGAAGGTTAAACTCATAAAAGTGGTGGTGAAAGCGGGCTATCGGGTCCTGCTCTATGATGAGAAGCAGAAGAATATAAAACCTTAAAGAATTGAAAAAATGAAAAAAATAAAGCATCTGCTTTTAATTGGATGGCTGCTGATCTGCAGCTGCGCCTATCCGCAGCCGGCAGCAAAAGAAACGGTCTTCTATGAAGATAATTACAGCAATCTTCAGATTGGGTTTTCCAAAACAACAAGCATTGTTTTTCCTTATGCCATTAAGAGCATCGACAAAGGAAGTTCAGATGTGCTGGTGCAGAAAGCCAAAGGGGTGGAGAATATACTGCTGGTAAAGGCAGCCAAGCAGTATTTTTTCCAGACTAATCTAACAATAGTGACTTCAGATGGGAGACTGTACGTATTTGTGCTGAATTACGATGAAGACTGCCCGGACTTAAGCATTAAAGCTGAAAATGCAGTTGCAGCCAGTAAAGATGTACTGTTTTCATTGGAGAACGAGAACCAGAAGAAAATAGAGCAGCTCGCATCACTTGCCTTATCAAAGAAGAAAAAGACGGGCGGTTTAAAAAAGTCAAAGTTCCGGATCAGCCTGGAGGTAAACGGCATTTTTATCCATCAGGATGTTCTGTATTTAAGGGTAGTATTCGAAAACAGATCCAAAATTAACTACGATATAGACCAGCTTCGATTCTTTATCAGAGACCAGAGAAAATCAAAACGCACGGCATCTCAGGAAATAGAACTGCAGCCATTGTACAGCACCTCTTCATCTTCTGTTGTTCCTTATAAGTCTGAAGTGGTTAAAGTCTTTGCGCTGGAGAAGCTTACCATACCTGAGAATAAATATCTGACGCTTCAGATGATTGAAAAAAATGGAGGCAGGCATTTGGAAGTCGATATTAATGATAATCTGACTGATAAAGTGTTTCCAATTGGCGAATCCAGCATCACTTCCAATTAAATGCTAAAAATAATTATGACTATAAATATTGCTGATACTGAAATGCTTTTGGGCTTTGCTAAGGAAATGGCTTCTCTTGGCTATCGCTATGCCGCGCATCCTTTGAATCTAGTGACTGACAGCGATAGCATTGCGTTTTTTAGAACAGCAATGGGCGCTGAGGACCACTGTCTTATAGGACCTAATGATACGGACTATTTTAAGAGCATGCCAATAGATTCGCTTATTGATGGCTTAAAGATGGTGATGCAGAGCGGAATGGACACCTGCGGCAATGGGACCCTTGATCTGGCATCGTTTGTCCGATCGGAAAGCGAAAAGAGGGAATTAACAGAGAATAACTTAAATGGAAATATTATGAATCAGAAGAATTTAGAATTTTTAGAAAACCAGATCAAATACACTGGTTTTGGAGAGTCACTGCAGATAGAGCTAAAAAAGAAGATGGAGAAGGGGGAAAAGGAGTTTACCCTTAGCCATGATGCAAGATTTGATACCGCCAGGCTTTTATCAGAGCTCAGCTTTAAGAAATCGGATCAGAGCGATCTGTATTTCTTTAACTCCTATAAGGCTATCCTTCAGAAAGAGGGCGCTCCGCATGCATTGGAGCAGATTTTTTACATAGGCAGTGAGAATAACTTTACGATGAAGGAAGCTTTTAATCTGCTGGAGGGAAGATCAGTGAATAAGGATCTGGTGAGCAGGGATGGGGAGATCTATAACTGCTGGGTAAAATTAGACTTTACTGATGGCGAGACCAATGGAAATTTTAAAATGCACCATTACCATCAGAACTACGGCTATAATCTGGAGGCGGCCCTTGAGAAGCATGCAATCAAAGAGCTTCAGACCCCAGAGGCTAAAGAGAGCCTGATGAATTCCCTTAAAAAGGGAAATGTGCAGGCTGTGACTTTTATCGTCGGCGGGGAGGAAAAAAGACAGTTTGTGGAGGCCAATCCGCAGTTTAAGACTATCAGGGTGTATGATTCCTCAATGCAGAGGATCAATGGCAGAGAGAGCCAAAATCAGAAGCAGCAGGATCCGCAGCAGAATGCTGTTTCTTCCTCCAAATCGCAGAAAAAGGGGGCGGATGGTGAAAGCAAAGGAGAAGATGTCTCGGAAGAGCAGCAGGAAAAGAAGGCTAAAAAAAAATCGCAGTCGATTTAAATCCAAATAGCGGGAAGATATGGAAAGCCTAAAGCCCTTAACGGACTTCTTTTCTGCAATTGAAAAGGATTACCGGATCAGCACTACGCATATTGCCATTTATGCGGCCCTTCTGCAGTTCCGATATGTTAGGGGCTCTGGCAATCCCATTGAGGTTTTCAGAAGGGAGCTCGCGCCCATTGCCAAGATTTCCTCCAGATATACCTACCATAAATGCCTTCGGGAGCTGGACGAGTACGGCTATCTGCATTATGAGCCTTCGTTTAAGAAGACCAGGGCCAGCAGAATTTACTTTTTTGATTTTGAAATCCGTAAAATGATAGAGCAATGAAACCGTTTACTTTTGAAGACCTGCCCAATATACTGGGAACCCTTATCATGCGCATGGAGAGCATTGAGCGTATGGTGAAGGACATTAGAAACAATAGGCCGCCTGAGGATTTTGATCCGGGACTGCTGACAATTCTGGAGGCTTCCAAACTTGTGAACCTTTCTGTGGCCACCATCTATTCCAAAGTGTGCCGAAATGAGATTCCCGTGAACAAGCAGGGCAAGAAGCTTTACTTTATAAAGTCGGAGCTTTTAGAGTGGATAAAGTCTGGGCGAATTAAAACCATTTCAGAACTGCGGTCCGAAGTGGAGCAGAGATTTAAAGGCAGGGATTGATTTTTCCTGCCTTTTTTTATGGCTGGATTTATCCTTTTTATGGAAGAGGTCTGTCTGATGTGAGGCTGATTTCTGCTTTCAGTAAAAAGTGAGATCGGATCCGGATGGTCAGACAGGAAATTCAAACAGCGGCGAAGTTTTCGAGGCGGTCTGCTATTGCAGTGCACGAAAAAAAATTATTGAGCAGTTTCTAAGAGAAGAAATCCATTAGCTTTGCGTAACTAAATCCTATTTTTATGTACAGTTTTAAAAATGATTATTCTGAAGGTGCGCACCCGAGTATTCTCAAGAGCCTTATGAAAAATAATCTGGACCAGCAGAATGGATACGGGGATGATGACTATTCCCTAAAAGCTAAAGAATGCCTGAAAGAGAAAATGGGCAATCCCGATGCCGCTGTTTATTTTGTGTCTGGAGGCACCCAGGCAAACCTTCTGGTAATTTCCGCCTTGCTGAGAACCCATGAAGCTGTAATCAGTGCGGCGACAGGGCATATTTTTGCCAACGAGACAGGTGCAGTAGAACTCACTGGCCATAAGGTAATTGCTGTTGAAGGCCAGAATGGTAAAATAACGGCTTCTGATATTCAGAATGCAGTTGATTCGCATCAGCTCAGGCCACACGCCGTTAAGCCTAAAATGGTCTATATCTCCAATTCCACTGAAATAGGAACCGTTTATAACAAGACGGAGCTCTGGGAGATTGCAGCGGCATGCCGCGCCCTTGATCTTATTCTTTTTATGGACGGAGCCAGGCTCGGCCACGCCCTTACTGCTGAAAGCAATGATCTGACATTAGCTGATATTTCACATCTAACCGATGTGTTTTATATAGGGGGCACCAAAAATGGCGCTCTTTTCGGGGAAGCCATCGTATTTAAGAACTCCAGCTTATGCAGTGAATTTGACTATGTCCTCAAACAGCGCGGCGCACTGCTGGCAAAAGGAAGGGTATTGGGAATTCAGTTCTATGAACTCTTTAGGGAAGATCTGTATTTTACTCTTGCGGCAAAAGCCAATGGATATGCCCAGCAGATTGCCGAAGCGATTTCAAAGGCCGGTTATGAATTTTTAACCCAGCCAGCCACCAACCAGCTTTTTCCGATTCTTCCTAAAAAGGTGATTGCGCGGCTGCATGAAAAGTTTGCGTTTTACGTTTGGAAAGAAATAGACAAAAGAAGTGCGGCAGTGCGTATAATCACTTCATGGGCGACGGATCAGAAATGGGTGGACGAATTTGCAGAGGATATTAAAAACAGCACTAATCCGAAATTGGACAGAATCTCTGGAAAGGGAAAATAATGATTATAATTCATTATAAATAAAAAAAGCACCTGTTTTTTGGACAGGTGCTTTATAAACTGCTACTATAGTATATTATGCTACGACTACGTTTACTGCGTTTGGACCTTTTCGGCCTTCCTGTATGTCATATCGAACCGAATCGTTTTCACGGATATTTTCCGATAGACCTGAAGCATGAACAAAAATTTCGTTTCCTCCATCATTAGGAGTTATGAATCCGAATCCTTTTTCTTCATTGAAAAATTTTACTGTACCTTCTTGCATATTAAATATTTAATTTGTGCAAATGTACTCTATTAGATAATAGCAGCTTAGGAAATAATTTTTATTTATGCTTTAATTAACTTTAAATGAAAAAAGATCCATTTTTTGGGTGCTGCTTTACAGGAGGTATCCTTTAAATAAATTAGGGAGGAAGAAGCGCTAATTTATTTTGGAAAGCATTAGATGATTTATTATACCATTAAATTTAATGTTATGATGCTGTCAAATCCTTAAAAATCATTATTTTGGCTGTAAAGAATAATTCAGGGAAATGCAATCTACAGCCAATGGAAAATAAAATAAATCTGGCACTCATTCTTATGGTGGTGCTTTTAGGCAGATCATCTGCACAGACCCATTATGATACTTTGTCGGTTGGCGGCATAAAACAGGTAATCTCCTATACGGGGAATGCCGATCGGCCTTTAATATTATTCTTGCACGGCGGTCCGGGCAGCTCCAGAATGAGCCAGTCTGATCTTTTTTCCGCAAGGCTGCAGGATCACTTTACAGTTGTGCAGTGGGACCAGAGGGAAACAGGCAGAACACTGTCCTTAAACCAGTCGCCGGTTCCCATTACATTGGAATTGATGGAAAATGACACTTACGAACTCCTGCAGCTTCTTTTGAAAAAGTTCAGCCAAAAGAAACTGTATCTCGCAGGAGAATCCTGGGGAACTGTCCTTGGCTTCAAAATGGCTGAAAAGCATCCCGGACTGCTGTATGCCTATCTCGCATTCAGCCCTGTTATCAATCAGAGCAAAAGCGAGCGGCTGCTGCTGGACAGGCTCAAAGCGGCTGCAAAAGAAAAAGGAAATCTGGCTGCTGAAAAAGAATTGAGTACAGTTAAAATTCCTTTTGAAAAATACCAGTCGCTGTATTACTCCAGAAAATGGATGTTCCATTACGATGGGCAGCCTTTTCCGGATAAAGACACCACTGCTGTTAAAGAGTATCTGAAAGGCTGGTCAGAGAAATGGCTGCCTACATGGAATAAGGCCGTCAAGCAGAATCTTATGAGGGAGCTTCCTAAAATCAGCTGCCCAGTTTATTTTTTCATCGGCGGAAAAGATTTCCAGACTAACTATGCCATCGCTGAAGAATACTTTAAGCAGCTTAAAGCGCCGGAGAAAAAAATATTCCTGTTTGAAGATGCTGGCCATTCGGTGCTGACGGAAAAGTCTGGGGAAATTCAAAAAATAATTATCGGACAGATTTTAGGTAAAAATTAAAATCCCGTCATAGGTGGGGTGGGAGGCAATTATACTGCAGGACCGCATCAGTAATAAAAAACATGATGCTGCAATGTAATTGGCAATGTTTGATAAAGTGTAGAACCTGCTGCCCAGCCATTATTCTGCTGTTTTTTATTTTCAGGCTTACTTACTTAATAATAAGCTGATTTCAGGTATGGGGGCCACTGTCTGCCATTAAAACCATTCAAAAGCGCATCGTCGGATTGCGGATCAATTGCGCTTTGGCAGTAGGTGGCATGCAGAAAATCCTGTAAAAGCTTTTAATCGGCTGTTTTTCTTATATTTATATTCTAATTCTTGTGAAAATGGAAACACCAAGGGATAAGATAATCATGATTCTCGACCGGCTCGGCATGTCTGTTAAAGTTGCCGCAAAGGCAATGAACATAAAAGAGGAAACCTTTCGAAGAAACAGAAGCGGAACAGATCCGAGAAATTATTTCAACGAAAAGAATTATACGGACCTTTTGGATTTTGCCATCTCGGAACTGGAGTATCTGATTGCATACAGTTTTACCAATAGCACAAATGCGGATCATTACAGTGATGCGGTCTCTCAGATCGGGAGAATATTTGAGGAGTATCCGGAATCTAAAAAGAAAAGGGGGTTCAGCCTTTTTGAGGAGCTAAAGGCTGTGGTAGATGGCATGGAAAAGGGAAGCGTCTTTTCAGATATGAATCTGTATGCCTTTCTTATCAATGATATCGTTGAGAAATCTTCGGCTCTTGAAAATGAGCCTGATGCCTTTACTATAAAGCGGTACAACAATTATGTGCACAGCGGAAAGAAAAGCGATCATCCGCGTTGGATCAGCTTTATTAATTGCCGCAGGCAGCAGGCTGTCCACAAAATCCTTCTTCGAAATATCAGCCAGCAGCTTTAGGCTATAAAAATTGGTTGGCTGAAAAGGTTTTTATAAGTGAAGATAATAAGACTGTGACTGATAATGTAAATGTTAATTGCAATTGTCAGATGAGTTAGATGTGTTAAAATGTAGATTTAAGTAAAAGATTAAATGTTTGGTTGTTAATAGTTTTAAATCAGATGATTAAGCGGGTTCGGATTCTTCTTTATAGATAGATTTGGCTAATGCATTTTCAGATAAAAGAGAATAAAACTCCCATAGTACCGTTTTTTATTAAAACGATATTATGGGTTTATTTGATTTTATGATAGTGGAAATCGCTATGGATTTGGGAACTGCCAACACTTTAATAATCCACGCAGGAAAGATTGTAGTAGACAGTCCTTCAATAGTGGCAAGAGATATCAGGAACGGAAAAATTATTGCCGTGGGCAAGGAAGCCAGCTTAATGCAGGGCAAGACCCACGAGAATATTAAAACTATTCGGCCGCTTAAGGATGGGGTCATTGCTGATTTTGATGCTTCAGAAAAAATGATCAGCTGGTTTATCAGCAATATACCTGAGATAAAGAAAAATCTTTTTAAGCCCGCACTGCGCATGGTAGTCTGCATTCCAAGCGGTATTACGGAAGTTGAAATGAGGGCTGTAAAAGAGTCCTGCGAAAGGGTGAACGGAAAAGAAGTCTTCTTAATTCATGAGCCGATGGCAGCTGCTATAGGAATGGGGCTGGATGTTATGCAGCCCAAAGGAAATATCATCGTGGATATCGGCGGGGGCACCACAGAAATTGCGGTTGTTGCACTTGGCGGGATCATCTGCGATAAATCCATAAAAATTGCGGGAGATGTTTTTACCGGAGATATACTCTATTATATGAGAACGCATCATAATCTGTATATTGGCGAAGCAACCGCAGAGCAGATAAAAATAGAAGCGGGTGCAGCAATTGAAGAGCTTGAGGATGCGCCAGATGATATGATGGTGCGCGGAAGGGATCTGCTTACAGGCAAACCCAAAGAGGTGCAGATAACCTCAAGAGAAATTGCAAGAGCTTTGGACAAATCAATACTAAGAATTGAAGATGCCATTATGGTAACGCTTTCAGTTACGCCTCCTGAGCTTGCAGCAGATATTTATAACACAGGACTGTATCTTGCAGGCGGTGGAGCAATGCTCCGCGGTCTTGATAAAAGAATTTCCCAGAAAACAGACCTGCCGGTCTATATTGCAGAAGATCCCCTGCGAGCGGTGGTAAGAGGCACTGGGACTGTTTTGAAAAATATAGACAAATATAAAAGCGTGCTGGTTAAGTAGGCTTTAAACTGTCAAGCAGCTGAGAAGCAGATAAAGAATTTAAAAAAGTATAGATATGCTTATGACTATGATCCACATGGAATAGCGCTTTCTGAAATTAATCTAATCCATTTGCTATGAGAAAAAGGGCAGGAGAGAGCGGTTTGACAGTAAGTTCTGTTGGAGGTAATATACTGTTCATATCAAAGGATGTCTTGTGAAGATGCGCTCCCTTTAATTTCTTTAGAAAATGAAAAAATCAGTTTTTACTAAGGAAAGCATCTTAAATATTCTTTTAATTATGGCTGTTTTTGAAAGGTCTGATGGCAAGAGGGTTAATGAATCTTTTTAGATTTATTTCCCTCTGCAGATGAAATCTGGTTGAAAGGTCGATAGGAAGATAATGGAGTTTTTTTAGTAAAGCTCGGATCTGGTTTCTGGAATCTGAGTGGTCAGCTATAAAAAAAATATCCTCTTTGCTTTCGTTCACAGCAGAGGTCTGTTTTGGCTTAAATTCGACTGGATTGAACAATTTACTACATGAGCCTGCGGAAGCAGTGAGGCTGTTATTTTATAGGTCATGGCATTTGTAATGCCTGACAGCAGCAGGTGGGGATCGAAAATCAGTCCGCTTGTATGAACGACTATCTTACCGGTCATATCAGGCAGAGACTGTATAACGTTTTCTAAATCATCCTTTGCAAGAAACAGCAGAACTATTTCGGCAGAGGCTGCCTCTTCTAAGGTTCCAATCCTTGCGTTGGGCTCTATTTTTTTGACTGCCTCTTTTATAAGACTCCCGCCCCTGGGATTGTTTATTATAACTTCATAACCTGCTTCTGATGCCCTGCAGGCTAATTCAAGGGTAAGGCTGCTGATGCCTATGACTCCAATTTTCATAATTTCTTCTTTTTTAATTATTACTGCTCACTAGTAAATTTTAAGAATGCCTATGCTGTATGTAATTGCATGTGGATCTATTGGAGAGAATGTCTTTCGCATCCGAGGAATAAATTTACAGCTATTATTTATTTGTAATCAGAGTATATTTACTTGTTTTCAATAGAAAAGCGAATTGTTGAGAAGTGTTAAAAATTACCATTCAGTTTTGTTTTAAAGCTGGAGATTAAACGGTTATGGGTTCGAGAGGCTAAATTTTAGATATTTTTAATATATTTGTTTTTAACTACTTTGTTACCGTTCTATTGAAGGCTTATTTATTTATAAAGACAGCTCTTTTTGATTTTTTATTCTGTAAGAATTTTATATTTAAAAATTTGTACCTTAATTGTACCTCAGCATTGCTTAACCCTTATGAAATAAGGAAAGTTAATTTCTGCATCGGCAAGTAAAAGGGGGAGTGTTTCAAAGTTAGTGATATGAGATTTTGAAATTCTAACCTTTTGAAATTGAACAAATTTTAGAAATAAATAATTTAAAGATGAGCAGTAATGCTCATCTTTTTTGTTTTGAATCGCATTAAAATCTATTGGATTTTTATCGCAGTTACAATTTCTATGATAAATAAAATTCGCAATGTCTCTGACTTTGCGAATCTTTTCAAAAAGAATGCTTTGGATATCGTAGCACTCTGTTTTATTAGATGATGTTTTGAAGAATATTCTACAAACATTTAATTGTGCCGCCATCTACCCTAATTGTGGCTCCGCTAATATAATTGGCATAAGTGCTACAAAGATAGGCAACTGCCCCGGCAATTTCCTCTGGTTCTCCAAATCTTCCTGCATCATTTGGAATCAGCTGCTGGACAGCCTTAGATTTTATCTCCTCCAAATCGGTTCCCCAGTTAAACTGAGGCGCAGCATTCACAAGCCAATCTTCAACCATAGGATTTATGATTGCCCCAGGGGAAACTACATTTGAAGTTATCCCGGTTTCTTGAAGTGCTCTGGCAAGTGAGATTGAAAGATTATGCCTTGCGGCAAGTGTCGCGTTATAATGGGGCTGCTCTTTAATAGGCTGTATGCCGAGGCCTCCACCTATGTGGACAACGCGTCCCCAGCCTAATGTTTTCATTTGCGGCACTATACGCTGAATCATTCTTACATATGAAACCACATTATTGTTATAGATTTCAGTCCAATCCATTGACGCTGCTTCGCCCCAGGATTTATGTGATGTAGCGCCCGCATTATTGATTAAAATATCAATCTGGCCATTTTTAAGCGCGGCTGAAGCGGCCTGATCAGCTCCGTTATCTGTACTGAGATCACCTAAAGCTATTTCTGCCATTCCTCCATTGCTGATAATTTCCTGGCATACAGCTTTGGCACGATCTTCATTTCTGCCATGAACTATAACGGCCGCACCTTCATCTGCCAGCATTTTAGCTATTGACTCTCCCAATCCCGAACTCGAACCAGTTATAAGCGCTCTTTTTCCTTTTAATTTTAAATCCATTTTTTCTATTATTAGCTATTCTTGTTTTTTTGTAAAGGCGATATGCCAAATTCTTTTTTATACGCATAGGAGAAATGGGACATATTGGCAAAACCTATTTCTAAATAGATTTCACTTGGGCGCCTCCTGCAGTCTTCTATCAGATATTTTGCTTCATTAAGCCGTTTTTTAGTCAGCCATCTGCTTGGAGTAATCCTAAACAGTCTGGCAAAATCCCTTTTGAAGCCCGACAGGCTGCGCCCTGTGAGAAATGCGAATTTTTCCAGTGGAACATTATACCTATAATGGCCATTCATAAATCCCTCCAAATCCAGTTTTCCGGGATCGCTGAATTCAAATAGCATCTGCTTAATTTCCGGATCAATAGCTGCAAGGATTAAAACCAGCTCCTTAATTTTAATCCGTAAAATTTCTGCATCAGTATCTCTTCTTTGGGCATATCCATGAAATGTGGCTAAAGATTTTTTCAGCATGCCATTAGCCTTGATGGCCTTAACGCCCTCGCCGTGAAACCTCTCTGACTTGAAGCCGGTCTCTTTTGAAATCTCCATAAGGGTATTTTGGTCAAAATGGACAGCTATGGACTTGAATCCATCAGATTCAGTATGTTTAATGGATTTTGCCAATTGATTTCTTCTAAAGAAGCGACAATCGCCAGCGGCAAAAGCATATTTTTTGGATCCTATCCATACATCATGCCTGCCGCTTACGATATAGCTGAAGATATGGTCTGGCACAAAGGCTTCGCCTTCAACATTATCCCCAAAATAGAGGTTTTGAATTAGCTTGGGCTCTGAAAGGGTTTGAACTTTTTTTGATTCCATTTTCTCCGCGTTTTTATCTGATGCAAATTTCTCAAATATATCAATCCGCAACTTTGTTCAAACGTCCAAACTCATCTGCTGAAGACTTGGCATATTTTTTTTGAAGAAATCCTTAATTAATGTTTAGCTAGGATCTGAGTATGTGAGTGTTTGGTGAAAATCTGCAAGAAGTCTGTTTAGATTTGAAGCTATTCCTTTCTCTAAGTCGTTAGAGTTCTGACTAAACAGCTTGTTTTTTTATAAAATTTTATTGTAATAGCTTTTGAGCCAGATATGCCCGTGCAAAATTGGCTTAAATTGTTTTAAATAATAAAGGCTGTCTTTTGGACAGCCTTTAAAAACTAATTAAAATAAAAAATAAAAAAATCGATAAGAACATTATAAATCAGAATCTGGAATCTGTTTTTATAAGAGATTCTTATTTTGCTTTCATAAGTACTTGCACGCTGTTAGATTTATTTAAGGCATTCACAGTAAATTCTTTTAAATCTTTTGCCGTTATAGCACTTAGAATCGTTTTAAGAAGTTCGCTGCTGATTGGTTCTTCGTTATCACGAACGTAAGAATTTAAGATACTCAGCCAATAATTATTTTGTTTAATCTGTTCCTGATGATTTTTTAGAATAGATTGTTTGATGTCTTCTAACATATTTGCAGGAATGTTTTCGGTTTGCACTCTCGCAAGTTCAGCGTGTACAATTTTCACCAAAGCATCTGCTTTATCAGGATTACAGTCAAAGTTGATTTCTAAAGAAAATAATGCACTAGGAATCTGTGAAATATCCGTTGCAGCTTGAACGCCATAACTTCCGCCTTCTTCTTCGCGAATAGTCTCCAAATAACGTTTTGTCAGCCATTCAGATAGCATATAGCTTAAGATTTTATTCTTTTTGCTATACACAACATCTTTGTTTTCTAAGTGAAGATAAACCGTTGTTTTTGGCGTATCCATAGCTCTAACGATTGTTTTTTCAGTCTTTCCGTCTTTCATAAAAATCTTATGATCAACATATTTTTCCATTTTCTCGTTTGCTGGAATATTTCCTAGATAGGTATTAATCAAAGCAATATCTTGTTCTGAAATGTTCCCTACGAATAAAAAGGTAAAATCTGCAGCATTTGAGAAACGTTCTGTATAGAACTTTTTAGCTTTATTCAAATCAAAAGCATTGATAAAATCCTGCGTTAAAAGCCAGTTGCGTTTGCTGTAATTGGCATTTAGGTTAGAAATAGTATCGTTTAAAGCCTTTTCATTGCTGTTTGGAGCATTATTCAATTTGTTTTGATATTGCTCTTTGATTTTATCGAAAGTACTGCTGTCAAACCTCGGATGCTGGAAATACAAATAAGTAAGCTGTAATAAAGTAGTCAAAGATTCTCTGTTGCAGCTTCCGTTAAAACCTTCGTACAAACCGCCAATATACGGACTCACATTCGCCGTTTTACCAGTCAATTTCTTTTTTAAATCAGTAAACTTATAATCCCCCAAACCAGAATACGCTGCCACAGCTGGCGCAATTTGAGCGGATGGAAGCTCTTTCCAATCTGCTAGAGAGTTTCCTCCGGCACTGTAAGCTGAAAATAAAATTTGGTCTTTGCTTAAAGTTGTTGGATAAACAATCACTTTCGCGCCATTTGCTAACGTGTATTTTTTCGCATTCGCGAATGTTTTGATGTCTTCTGTTTTTGCAATTGGCTTTTCTTTCAAATCTTCTTTTACTAAAGAAGCAGTTAATTCTTCTTCTTTGTAAGATTCTAATTTTGAGTTTGAAATGGTTTTAATTGCATTCCAATAGTCATTTGCTTCAGGAAATTTCGTTGCAGCATCTTCTGGAGCAGAAACTGAAAGAACTAAATTATCTTTTGGCTGTAAAGATTTAAAAGCAGCATTTACCTGATCTAAAGTAACATTGTTTAAAAATGCAGTAATCCATTTTTGTTCTCCTTCAACCGTAAAAACGGGATTAGACTCTAAGAAGTAAAGCTGCAATTGCTCTGCCCAATAGCTGTTTCCAATTTTATCTTTATTTGCTAAACGATTGTCATAATTTGTACGCATTTTAGTTTTCAAACGGTCTAATTCCTGTCGCGTAAATCCGTTTTGCATCGCTCTTTCAAATTCTCTGTAAGCTTCATTAAAAGCCTCTATGAATTTTCCTTTTTTTGGAGTTATGTGCAATGAAAATTTACTGTCTAACCTCGAAAGATTATCATTTGAAATTCCGAAAGCCAAACCTGCTGTTTCGTTATTAATGATGTATTCGTTAAAACGCGTATTCATCATTTGTATCGCCAGATTTTCCTGCATGCTTTTGGTCATTTCAGCCTGATCCTGGATTAAAGGTTTCGATTTGGTATACGAAAGTGAAATTCCGGAACGTTGCAATTCTTTGTCTGTTGCCAGCACGTAACGGTTTTCTTTATGGAACGGAATCTTTTCGTATTCTCTTTTATTGATTTTTTTAGGTTTTGGTATCGAACCGAAAATCTCTTTAACCTTTTTTTCGATTAAACTGACGTCAAAGTCCCCTACGATTACGACAGCCTGATTTTGCGGCTGATACCATTTTTTATAATAATCTCTAAGGACTTGATATTTGAAATTATTGATGACAGCCAAATCTCCAATTACATTTCGTTTTGCATATTTTGAACCATCAAATACGACTTTATCAATTTTTTCTCCGGCTCTGTAATCTGCGTTTCTTCGCGTGCGCCATTCCTCACGGATTACACCCCTTTCGGCATCAATTTCGTTATCTGCCAAAAGCAGGGATCCCGACCAATCGTGCAGCACATACATGCAAGAATCCAATAAAGTTTTGTTTTGTGAAGGAACATTACTGATGTTGTAAACCGTTTCGTCATAAGCAGTGTAAGCATTGATATCTTTTCCAAAAGAAACTCCTTGTTTTTCTAGCATGCTGATGATTCCTTTTCCTTTAAAATGCTCTGTTCCGTTAAAAGCCATGTGTTCCAGAAAATGTGCTAATCCGTCTTGATCGTCATTTTCTAAAATTGCTCCAACGTTTTGCACAAAATAGAAATCGGCTCTGTCTTTTGGCCATTCGTTATGCATGATAAAATATTGCATTCCGTTTGGAAGCGTTCCGTGTGCGACTTCTTTTGGCAGGGGAAATGTAGTTTTAAACTGCGCTGAAACCTGTGATAAACCCAGAATCAATAAATGCGCTAGAATTAATTTTGTTTTCATTTTTGATCGTTATTGTTCTTTTTTTGATTGAATTATAATTTGAAAAAAGTGTATGAAGTTCCTGCTGTTGATTTGAAGGTCTCATAAGAAACCTTCAAATAACAGTCTTCGGTGTATAAATAAAATATTGGTTTATATTACATCCAGTCAGGGCGTGAAGCACCTTTTAAATAGAAATCAAAATACTGAAGCATTTTTTGTGTCCAGTCTTTTTGATTAGCGGCTCTGTCCAGTGTATGATTTTCCGTTTTATAATTTACTAGCCAAGCTTCTTTTCCTAATCTTCTCAAAGCAAAGAATAATCCCATGCCTTGATCGAATGGAACAGCTCCGTCTTTGTCATTATGGAAAATTAATGCAGGAGTAGTCACTTTGTTAGCGTTAAAAATAGGAGAGTTGTCCACGTATTCATTTGGATACTCATACATTGAACCTTTCATGCGGTATTGATCTGCTTCGTATTTAAACATATTCGAAATACCATTTACACGATAATTTAAATAGTTTGAAGTAAAATTACTCACTCCGGAACCTACAATTGCGCAAGTATAAATTGGGGTTTTAGTAATGATGTATGAAGTTTCATAACCTCCAAAACTATGTCCTTGAATTCCGATTTTGCCTTTTTCTGAGATTTTTTGATCAATTAAGTACTGCGTTCCGCTCACAACGGCATTATAGGCGCTGTTTCCAGGACTGTTGTAGGTATAATTTACATCTGGCATAAAAATCAAATAGCCTCTGCTTAAGAAAGTCGGAATATTAATGTTTGACGTACTCAATTCTGGCATTGGATAATGATTCATTTCATGCGTATGTTTTTCGTAGAAATGAACAATTACAGGATAGCTTTTAGAAGCATCGTAATTTTGAGGAACATATAAAATCCCTTCGCCTTCAGTGCCGTCAAAGTTTTTCCAGCGAAGCAGTTTTGTTTTCATCCAACTGTACTCTGATTGTTGCGGATTAATATCTGTTATTCTTTTTTGTGTTTTGAAATTCTCATTTGCCCACCATAAATCTGGGAAAATGGAAGCACTTTCTTTCGTGAAAAGATAGTTTGATTGATTTCCTGCAAAAGCTTGAATTTTAATGTCGTAATTCGGATTGCTTGCTAAAACAGTGATTTTGCTGTTCTTTAAAACATAAACGCCTTCAGCTTTTGTTTTAGTGTCAAAACCTCTTAAAGTAAGTGTTTTGCCAGTAAGATTTCCTCCAAATTCAGAACCGTACAAACGCAGTACAACATTGTTTTTTCGACCAAATTCCTGAGTTAGAGAATACGGTTTTATGTTTCCATTTAAATCAAACACCCAAATGTCAAATTTGTCGTAAAGAGCAACACTGTTTCCGTTGTTTAACCATCCAGCAATTCCATATGGTACGGGAGTGCGTCCCATATCTTTTTCCTGATCCTTAAGTGTGTATGGAATTTCGGTTGAAATATTTTTAAATTCAGTAGAACTTCCATCTGTTTTGTAAGATTGCCAAGCTTCTTGTTTTTCATCAAAAAATAAAGCAAAAGTTCCGGTTGGATTCCAAAATGGAGTAGAACCAATTCCTTCTTTTACCAATTGTTCTTTTCCTGTTGCAGCGTCAATAGCGTATAAATCATTTCTTTCTGTAAAAGTCCAATCTACTTCAACAGTATATTTATCGTTTACAAATTTGAATAATTTAGGATAATCGACAGCATCAGGATGACTGATATTCGAGTAATGATTATCGCTGATTCTGATGCATTTTTTTTCCTTTAGATCATAAACATACAAAGGATCTTTAGCAGAAGCTTTTTCTCCGCGAACCTTTGCCAGTCTTCGTTCCATAGCGCCTTCGTTCCATTTCCAGATATCGATATCTGATTTTTTGATACGATTGTCAGGATATTGGTTTGAAGCCGATCTGACATCTAAATATACAAAACGTGTATTTTCTGTGAACGGATAAGCCGATCTTGAAAATTTATAGTTTTGATCTTCCCATTTAATGGAATTAAAATTTAAAACCTCTTTTTGCACATTGGTTTTTAAATTGAAATAATGAAGCACATCAACATCTTTTGATGGATCAGATTTGGTTGTAAATGTACCTTCAGATTCATTAGTGTTAAGAGCAAAATCTCCAAAATTAGCTGGAGATCCTTTATAAATTTCTTTATAAGGACCTTTTAAATCTCCATATTTCAGCACAATCGAATTGTTGTTCAGCTGCGTAAAAATGATTTTTTGTCCGCGAAGTATTTTAGACGATTTGATATTGTTGATTACAATGCTATCGTTTTTAGCTAGATCAAAAAAGACTAGTTTGTTTGAGTTATTTCCATCCTTTCCCATTTGAAAATGGTTGTAATACAAATAATTAGTTCCTTCAATTGTTTGTGTGTAATCTGTTGTTTTCCAAACGTTTTTTGCGCCAGTTGCTAGATTATGCAAATATGTCACATTGTTTTCCTGATACATTATTAAATCTCCTGTACCAACAAAATTTGCATCACCAACTTTTTCAAAAGTTATTTTTTTTCCTGATTTTGTATTAACGATATACGTTTCAGGAGCAGATTCTTTTTCAGCATCTTGAAAAACGGTTTTGTATGAAACCCAGTTTCCGTTATAAGAAATTTTGTTGGTTCCAACACGTTTCCATGATTGATATGCAATGCTGTCAACTGCTTTTTTTTGTCCAGATATACTGTGTATGCCCAAAGCGAGCATACACAATAAAAGTATTTTTTTCATATAATTAGATTTTCAGAAAGCGAAATTATTCGTTCTTTAAAACATTGATAACGTTTGTAAGTTCATCAACCAATTGCCCTGGATTTCCAGAATAACCTTCAGAAGTGAAACGAATTTTACCGTTTTTGATCACCACTTTTCTAGGAATTCCACTTGATTTGAAGATTACAGCATATTTTGAGAAAGATTCATTGTTTGTTCCTCCGCCTTTTTTAACCAAATCAAAATAAGTGTCTAGTTTTAATCCTTTTTCTTTTAAATAGACAACAGCTTCTTTTTTGTATGTTTCTTTAGTTTCTTGAGTACTAATGAAATAAGTTTCTACCTGTTTGTCCTCTTTAAAATTAGTAACTAATTGCTGCATAGCGGGAAAAGCTTTTTTGCAAGGTCCACACCAAGTTGCCCAAAAATCGATTACGATAATTTTACCGCTGTTTAAATCTAATTGCTTCATTTTTCCATCAGTTCCTTGCACTTTAATTGCAGGAGCAGCGATATCAATTAGAGCAATTTTTTCTTCTGCTTTGTTTTCTTTTTTCAACTGCTCCAAATAAGCAGAAAAATCGGCTTCTTTTTTACCTTCTTTTAAATAAGCGTCTTTCAATTTCGCAGTTAATCCTTCAGACAAAGTATTGGCTCTTGCCGCATTTTTCAAAACATCAAAAATTGGTTTGTTTAATGCTTCTAAAGCTCTAACATGAATATCGTTGATGCTTGCTTTTTCGTAGCGTTTTTCAAATGGCAGCAATTCAAATGTTGCTAAAACTTCTTTGTATTTTTTTAGCATGTCAAACATACGAATCTGAATCACTAATTCATTATTCAGCTGATTTTTTGCGTTTTCAGTTGCTTGATTTGGTGACCAATAAATGCCTTGCATATAAGAAAGATCGTTTACTTTAGCCTGCATTTCTTTAATCATAGGAACTGCCATCGTTTCGATAACTTCTGGTTCTACCGATTTTAAATACAATGCTTTAGAAATATTTTGGTGGTAAGCATCGTTTAGATTAGCAAAATTCATATTTGGAATCATAGCCAAAATACTTTTGTAATCTTTGGTTTCGAAATAATATCCGAATTGCATTTTTACGATGTTGTCATAGAAATATCTCTGAGAATCTGGCACATCTGAAGTGTACGGAAAATCAGCTAAAAATTGATTGATAATTTTGTTTCTCTCTGCTGCATCGGCAGTTGGCATAATTTTTTGATACGCTTTGAATCTTAAAAAAGCGCCTTTTGGAAATTGTTTTACAATTACGTTTTCAAGGGAATCTGCTTTGGCTTTATTTTTTAATTCATACAAATAAATGTTATGAACTTTAAGATAAACTTCTTCTGGCATTCCATTCATTTTCTTTGTAAAATCTCCTAGAAAACGAGTTCCTAATTCTTGAAATTTTTCTGGTTTTTGTACTTTCAATACTTGGAAATAGGTATCAAAAAACTCTGGAAATCTGTTTCCATTATCAGCAACTTCTTTCTTTAACCAATATTCTGTTGCATCTCCGTCAATAGAAAAATCTTTAAAGTAGCCGCCAAACTGACCATTGAAATCTTTGTTTCTAAAAGTAGCCCAAGCTAAATCTGCTCCAGGCATTTTTACTTTTGGCTCTTTAAAAGCAACCAGCATATATCCTGTGTCTTGATTGGTATCGGTAACTAAACCATTTTCTGTGTTGCCATAGAATTTGAAAGCCATAAAAGCACAGTTTTTTGGAACTGTAAAATCGGCGCTGTAAACAGCGCCATTTTTTTTCACTTTAAGGTCCTCGATTTCCCATCTGTAATCATTGAAAACATAAGCATAACCGCTAATATCTTTAACGTTTTCTAATGGTCCGCCTTTTGGATCATAAGTCATGCTGAAAGTTGCGCCAGGAATTGGAATGTCTACCATTCCTTGTAATCTGGATTTAACTTCTTGACTCGTAACCTGTAAGGTAAAAGCGCAAAAGGCCAGTACCAATAATTTGATATTCTTAATTTTTGTAAACATTGTAAGTTT
Organism: Flavobacterium sp. SH_e; assembly: GCF_025717045.1. Classification (GTDB taxonomy): domain Bacteria; phylum Bacteroidota; class Bacteroidia; order Flavobacteriales; family Flavobacteriaceae; genus Flavobacterium. Next base: position 106,002 of record NZ_JAOVZN010000004.1, on the reverse strand, counting down.
TTTTATTTCCCTAACTCAGGGTTTAAATCGATATAATTTTGATTGATTGGGAATACATATCCGTCACTGTTAGGAAGCAGCGTATAAGTAGTTCCTTTGAAAGTTCTTGTGTATGTTTTCTGAAAAGCTGGATCAAGATTTAATCTTCGCTGATCAAACCAGCGGAAACCTCTTCCTATGAATTCTTTTTCTCTTTCGGTTAAAACAAGATTTAAAGCTTCGGTATTTGTTGTTGCACTTACCTCATAAGCTGTGTTGGCTTTGTATCTTTTTGCTCTAAGAATATTCAAATAATCTACGGCTTTTTGAGTCTGTCCAGCTCTTGCATAACATTCAGCCGCAATTAAATACATTTCAGGAACTGAAACTCCGATATTGATTCCGTTAGTATAACTATACGAATTGATTCCGAAACCTCTTCCAGTATAACTTGGATAGAAATTGGTTCCTGCGATTGTGTAATAGTTATAACGCAAATCATCAGCACTGAAACTATTTAATAAGTCTGTCGATAATGGCGCTCCATTGTAAGTAAGCAATAAGGTTTTAGAAAATATAACTTCAGGATTCTGAATCAGAACTGGATAGCTATAGGCGGAAGCAAATGATTTTAAATCGATTAATTCATTCTGCATTTCTAAAGCTTTTTCTGCATTTTCAAGGCTCAGCTGATATTGGCCCATATAAAGATATGTTCTGGCAAGTAATGCGTAAGCAGCTCTTTTAGAAGGAAGCACATTAAATGAAGGCGTATCCTGAATATCATTTGCTAGAGCGCTTTTTAAATCAGAAATAATCTGATCGTAAACCTGTCCGACTGTACTTCTGTCCAATGATGAAAATAATTCTGGTTTCAATAATAGCGGAACTGCTTTTTCTGAATTTGCAGAAGCAGGATCAAATTGCGGACCATAAGTATTTACCAATTGCAAATAAGCAAAAGCTCTATGAACAAAGGCTTCAGCATAGATTTCTTTTTTTTCTGCATCCGTTCCTTTTTCGCTGCTCATAACGCCATCTAGAATTACATTGTTGTAATAAACGGCTTTGTACAGACTTACCCAGTCTGAATCTCCCTGCGATGGATCATAGATTATATCCTGCCAGGTGTAGCTGTTTCCCCAAATAGTTGTAATACCATTTTGATATGCCGTAGGAAAATCTACATCGGCGCTAGCTAATAGATAAATACCTCCAGAACCGCTAATGTCATTATAGCTATTGGCAAGCCCTCTGTAATCTGAGGTGTATTTTAAAATTCTGTTGTTTCCAACTTGCTCTACTTCAACATAGTCTCTGCATGAGTTTAACAGAAAGAATGGAAGAATATATAATGTGATCTTTAAAAGTTTCATAAAATCTGTTTTTTAGAATTAAAAACTGCAGCTTAGCTGTAAAGTGTATGTGCGCTGAGGAGGAAGGGTATTGTAGTTGTTGCTTGACAAATACTGAGGATCAATTCCTAAATCATTTTTAACCCATAATAATCCTAGATTCCTTGCAGCAAAATTGAAGCTCAATGACTTTATGAAAGTTTTTTCCAGCCATTGGTTTGGAACATTGTAGCCTAATGAAATCTGCTGTAATCTCACGTTATCTGCAGGAAGAACATTGATATCTGCCATTTGATAACGGTTTAAACTGTTATAGCTAATGTTAGCTAAGCCAGGAACATTTGTTGTGGCTTCGTCTCCAGGTTGTCTCCAACGGTCTGCAATAAGTTCGTCTTTGGCAACAGCTCCATATTGCACTCCTGTGTATGAAGGATAGTTTTGTAAAACTGTATTTCTAAACACGTGTCCTGCATAATATGTAATTTGAACTCCAAGTCTGAAGTTTTTAAATGAGAAATCATTCATGAAACCTCCAAAATAAGGAGCAAATGTAGTTCCCATATATTTTAGATCTTCTTTATCAATTGTTGCAATTCCTTGATTTGAATTCACAATAGTTCCATCTTTTTTATATACTGTAGATTGTCCATTGCTATCCAAACCTGCCCAGTTATATGCATAAAGATATCCGATAGGTTTGCCCAATGTTGTTACACCAGATAAGTATTGGTTGGTAGTTGTTGCTTCAAAACGAGAGTCTGTAACTTCGTTTGTATTATAGGATAAATTAAAACTGCTGTTCCATTTAAAAGCTCCGTTTATAATAATTCCCGAAATATTCAAATCGACACCATGTCCTTCAAGTGTTCCGGTGTTGTAATTTAAATAACTCCATCCAGTTGTTGGGTTGAAAGGCAGATTAGTTAAAATATCTTTTGACTTTTTATAGTACAAATCGGCACTTCCGTGTAAACGGTTATTAAAAAATCCGTAATCTAAACCAAAGTTTAGGGTTGTTGTAGTTTCCCATTTAATATCTGGATTTTCAGGCAATGAAATGCTGGCAGTTGGCAATTGCGTATTATAATCAACTGACCCAACACTGATCACAGCACTCTGGCTTCCAAAACCTCCTCCCGGAGCACTTCCAGCTTTACCATATGTAACTCTCAAAGCTAAATCGCTCAGCCAGTTTGTGTCTCTTAAGAAAGCTTCTTTATTAATATCCCATTTTGTTCCAACAGACCATAACGGCAAAGCTCTGTTTTTTCTAGAAGCACCTAGCAAGTTGTAATCATCAAAACGAATGCTTCCAGAAAGGTGATATCTGTTCATAAAATCATAAGAACCTAATCCGTAATAAGATAAATAACGATCGCGGTATCTGCTGATGCTGTTATCCGAAGTTCCTATAATATTCTGCCAACCATAAATTGTTGTGTAATAAACGGTTGGATTTACAGACTGTCCTGAATTGGTATCTTCGTTAAATCCGTAATATCTTTGGCTTGAACCTTCTCTGCGCTCTTCTCTGATTTCTGAACCGGCTAAGAAATGCAGACTGTTATTTTCATTAAAATTTTTATTGATATTCATCTGAAAACGCATACTCTGGGACTCGTTTCCTGTTAGAGTATTGTATAGATAAGCGCCAACTGGAATTCCATAAACCAATTTTCCAGCTGTATTTACAGAAGTAGCTTCGTTTATCAAATTTCGTGCATAATAACTGTCCAGTTCACTCAATGATTTGGTTTTATTTGCAATTGAGGTATACATTCCTGATGCTTCAAAATTTAGCCAGTTTGTAACTGTAGCAGTCAAACTTGCGTTCAATCTAAGATTTGCGCCTTTGGTGATTACATTTGAATAATTTAATTCATCTAAGTAATTGTACGACCACGGAAGATATCCTTGTGATTCAAATCCTTGTGCAACTTCTGGTCTGAAAATGATGTAACGGTCAATTCCGTTTCCATTTGCATCAGTAATCATATCATAAGGGCGCAATGCAAAGTTTGATACATTTGATAATGCTTCGTTTACTGTATTATTCACCTGATAGCTTGAAGAAACGTAGTTAATGCCAGTATTTAGCTTTAAGAAGCTTTTCAATTGAAATGAATTGTTTAGCGTAACATTATAAGACTTCGATTCATTGCCTCTCATTGCTGCCTCATCTTTATTATAGCCTAAAGACAAATAATAAGTGCTTTTATCATTTCCGCCACTAACTGATAAATCGTATTGAGTTGTCAGAGAGTTTCTTAATAAATATTTATTGATTTGGCCAAGATTGTCATTTTGAGACAGCTCATTTAATAATTGATCTCTTTCATTAAGAGAAATTTCGCCTCTCTGCTGTCTGAACATGATTTCTTGTGCAGCACTTGGATTTTTAGCCTGCCAATTACTGATATTATCTACAACAAATCCACCATTAACTAAATCTTTCTCATAATCAATATATTGGGCTGTATTCATGACACGCAGTTTTCCAAGATCCATTTTATCACCAATTGTTGTAGTAGTGCTGAAACTGATAGTTGGGTCTGCTTTTTTACCTTTTTTTGTTGTAATTACAATTACTCCATTAGCGGCACGAGATCCCCAGATCGAACTTGCGGCGGCATCTTTTAAAACGCTAATGCTTTCTACGTCATCAGGATTGATATAACTTAATATTGAAGTGCCTGAAACATCTCTTTTACTAAAAAAGAAATCATTTATAGGTTGTGGAAAACCATCGATTACAACAAGCGGACTTCCAACACCAGAATAACTATTTGTTCCTCTAATACTGATAGAACCAGTTCTTGGATCAACGTTTACACCTGCAATTTTTCCTTCAAGTCTTGACTGTATATCTACTGTTGGAACTTCGGCTAATTCTTTAGCGCCAATAACACCAATAGCTCCCGTAACTCTTTCTTTAGGAATTTCGGTATAACCGTTTGAAGCAGTGATTTCAACACTATGAAGTTCCATAACATCTGGAACAAGCGTTGCGTCAATAACTCTTTTATTGTTAACAGGTACTGTCACTGTTTTATATCCTAAAGAACTGAAAACAATTGTGTCATTTGGGGCAACTCTCATTCGGTAATCACCTTCTTTTCGAGTAATATCCCAAGTCTGTTTTCCTCTTAATACTACATTTACTCCAATAAGAGGAGCACCTTTTTTATCAGTTACTCTTCCTGTTAGCTCATATTCTAATTGTTCTGGTTTTTTGCTATTTCTTTTTACAACAACCTGCTTATCAATAATATCATAAGTCAAATTATTGTTTTTTAATGCGTTATTTAAAATTTCTTCCAAAGAAGCATCTTTCTCCATTGTAATCGTATTAGGAGATTTCAATACATCATCATTATAAAAGAAGACATAATTAGTCTGCTTTTCCAAAGTCGAAAAAAAGTCAATCAGCGGTGTGTTCTTGAAACGAACATGTATTTTATTTTGACCTAAAGAAGGGTTCGCATATAAACTACACATACTTATCCAAATAAATGCAGTAACAGATCTCATAAGCAGCAGATATAGGTAATAGTGGTATCGTCCAGAAAAATACTTTTCTGAATTATGTTTTTTATTCATAATTTTGTTTTGATTTTACGATGTAGTCAATTTAAGCGTTGACTACTGTTCTACAATGCCAAAAGATGGTTCCAACATCTTTTGGTTTTTTTTTGGTTAGTTTTTACAAATAAGGTTGATATGTTTATTTTTGGTCTTATATCATAGGCATTGGTGGTTTTAGAATTGATTTTTTTATTTTATAGTAATAGTTCTTTGGTTTGCGTTAACTGTACAAGTATTATTGGTAATACTCGACAAGGTATTTGCTAATGAATTTAGATTTTCGTTTAAAGCAAATGAACCCGAATAATTAGCATCTAAGTTTAAATTGGATCCTTTTATAAATTCAATTTTATAATATTTTGAAAGCTTGCTTAAAATATCGTTCAAAGACTGGCTTCTGAAGGTAAAATAACCTTCACGCCATGATAATATTGAAGCAACATCTTTTCTTTCAACTTTAATCTGTTTCTTATCCTTATTAATTGTAGCAATCATTCCGGGAGTCAAATCTTCCTGAATTTCCTGACTGCTTAACAATCCTTTTTTCGAATACGTAATTCTAACTTTTCCTTGTAAAAGAGCCGTTTGAACGGTTGCATCTTCAGGATAAGAACTCACATTAAAGACAGTTCCAAGCACTCGAACATTACATTCTTTTGTTTTTACAAAAAAGGGTTTTGTTTTATCGTGCGCAACGTCAAAAGCAGCTTCTCCTGTTAAGTATACTTCACGAATAGAACCGTCAAATTGAGTTGGATAAATCAGAGACGAACCAGAATTTAACCAAACTGTTGTTCCGTCGATCAATACAATTTGTGTTCTTTTGCCATAAGGAACTCTAACCGTATTAAAAGCCGAAGCATTATTTGAATTTGTGTTTATAGCTTGTTTTCCAACGGTTATTTTTTCTCCATTTTTACCATAACTAATAACAGAACTATCTTGCACCGCGATAGTCTGCTGGTTTTGTAAAACAAGAGAAATATTTTCTAAATCAACATTCGATTCTATTGATGTACTTGCAGCAAACTGCTCTAATGCTGTTTGAGATTTACTGCTTTCAGTAGCTGTATAATTTATGAATACAGATAATGAAACTAATAAAACGATACTAGCAGCAGCAGAATAGGCTAGAAGTCTTTTTTTCTTCCTGCGCCTAGATTCTTTTTGTTCTAGTTCGATTAGTCCAAGATGAATCCGATTTTTTAAATAATCTTTTTCATCATTCGATATTTTGTTAAAATTAATTTGCAAGGCGATGTTTTTTTATGGGGTATATATTTCTAAAGAGAACAGTTCTTTAAAAACATAGACAAAAAAAATAACCTTTTTTTAAAGTTTTTTTCGAAGTTCTTTCAAACATCTGTATATCAGTGTTCTGCAGGACTCAATAGAAATGCCTAAAATAGTGGCAATTTCTTCATAAGGTTTGTCTTCGTTAAATCTGTAGAATAACGCCTTGCGCTGTTTTTCTGTAAGTTCTTCCATCGCAAAAGCCAGTTTTGAGTTTAACTCCAAATTGATTTCCTCTTCAATTAAAGTTTCTTCAAATGAGAGTTCTTTAAGGATAACCGAATCATAATCAGAGGAAATAGAAAATATTTTTTGAGAAGCTTTATTCTTCTTCAAAACATTTCTTTGTGTGATTTTGAATAAATATGATTTTACGTTTACACTTTCGGCAAGACCGCTTCGGTATTTGTAGATGTCCAAAAAAACATCGTGAATTGCATCTTTGGCAATTGTAGGTTCGTTAGTATATTGTAAAGCAAAAGTAAGTAAAACATCAGCATAGATATCATATAGCTTTTCAAAGGCAGTAATATCGCCTTTTTTAACTTGTTGCCATAAAGAAATATCTGTTGTGGTATTTTCCATTTAAGGAATAAAATTGCTTATGTTTTTAAAGCAAATCTAAAACTTTTAAAGCTAATAGTGGTAAATTTTAATAGATTTCATGCTATTTTGTGTTAATTGGTAAAAATAATAGCGATTGTTTTGTTAAATTCAACCATTTTTTTAATGTTTTGATATTTGTGGCTTATTGCATTATTTTTAAGTGTCTATAAATTTAAAATTAAGAGTGCTTTTCTCCCAGAAGTTATCTAATGGGAGCAATTGTGAAATAATCCACTTTTTGCATTAGTAAACTAGACTAGCAAATTAATAAGTAAAATTGCCACTAGTATGCCACAATCCATAATTCAACTTTGGCATGAGTTGTAATTTTAAGTTATTTTAGTAAATTTATCTAATCATAATTCATTAAGAAAGCAGGACAAATCAATAAATGAAACCAGAACTCACCACTTTAAAAAAACTGCGTGACATGCTCGCATTTATGAATCTCCCTGTTTATTCCTATATAGACAGTGATGATTTTGCTATTTTAAAAGTACATGAGATGGGACTAAAAATGCCTTATATAACTCCTACGTTTAGGCCTGATCATTACACTTTAGTAATAGTAAAAGAGGGGGAAGGAACTTTTGTGTCTGGAAATGAGGTTTTTAAAGTAAGTTCTGGGCACGTATTTATGAAGCGTCCTGATATTTACGTTTCCAGCGGATGGACCGAGATGAAGAGTGTGTACAATATTAGTTTCAGGAAGGATTTTATTTCGCACTGTCTGCCATTGGGAGTGGACGAAATATTGGAAATGGATCAATCCAATGGAATAAATTATCTTCTAAATGAGGAGGAAATTAATAGAATGGAAGAGTTGTGTTTAGAATTATATGAACACGCTATTTCTCTGACGCCAATTAAAGATGAAATAATGTCAAATATTCTTATTTATATCCTGTTGCTCATACAAAAGCATCAAAATGAAATTAATGCAGAAGTTTTAAATGAGAAGAATGCTGCCATTGTAGCCGCATTTCGCAGTAACATGGATAAAAACTTTACCCTGCTCATCTCCGGTGAATGCAGTTCAGTATTTCGAATAAAAGAACATGCAGAATTATTAAACATCAGTGAAAGTAACCTTTCAAAAATTATAAGCAAAAGCTCTGGAAAAACGGTCAATCAATGGATAAACGAAAAACTCATAGATGAAATAACATATCTTCTTAAAAACACGGACAAATCAATGGCCGAGATAGCAGAAGTGTATGCTTTTAATGAATTGAAGCAGTTTTACAGCTTTTTTAAAAAGCATGCTCATAAAAGTGCCATTGTGGTGCGGAATGATTTTAATGCCTCTCACAGCGAACACAATCACATTTATAAAGGCAACGTTGTTCCTATCCGTCCAAACTGGTAATTTTGCGTAAGATATAGATTGAAATTAAGCTTTAGTATTCTCTTTTCGATATTCTACTGGCGAAAGCCCTGTATGTTTCTTAAAAAAGATACTAAAATAAGACAAATACGAGAAACCTAGCATATTAGCAATTTCTTTCATTGAAAATCGCTGCTCCATAATTAAAATTTTAGCAGTGCTCAGCGTTTTCTCAGCAATCAATTGTCCGCCAGTTTTCCCTGTTTTTTCCTTTAGAATACTTGAAAGATAATTTTCGTGAAGCTGCTGCATTTCTGCGTAATCTTTAATATAGAGTATTCTGTTGACTTTCCCCTTTAGCAATTGATCATAGTGATATTCCAGGTTTTGTGTAAAATCTTTAAGAATGTCGGGATTTCGATTTTGAGCGGTATGAATTTTATATCCTTCCCAATACTCCTGTTTAATTTTAAGTAAAAAACGGGTAAGTAAATTAGCGCACATTTTTTTTTGAAATGGAGATTCTCTTTGAAGCTGCTGGACAATAAGCAATAGAATCTTTTTTAATTCCAGTCTAAATTCCATTGTAGTTTGTAATGGAACCTGCCTTTCAAATAAAAGGAACGGAAATGTTTTATAAATCGAAATTCCAGCATATTTTGAAATAAAGTCTTCGGTAAACAGCAGTCCGTAAGATTCCTCAACAGAATACCATGTAAGCTGCTGAAGTTCTCCAGGTTTATTCACAAAAAACATTCCCGATTTTACAATATACTGCTCCTTGTCTACAGTAATTTTTCCATGAGCTTCCATGAGAAATCCTATTGAGAAAAAGGTAGTATAAAATGGAGGAGTGCTCCATGGAAAGGTATGATCGCGATGGAGTATGCGAGAGTTCACAAATGAAAATTCGGCATCACCCAGATGTCCGTGAGATAATTCATTTCCCATGACTTCCACTGTTTCATAAAAATCAGTGAATTTTGGCTTTTTATCATTTTCCATTTTCTAAAAACTTAAATATTTAATAATTGAGTACGGATTACAGAATGTGAAGGTCATCATAAGGAAGAAAAGGGAGCGATTTGCCGATAATTTTATGTTTTTTAGGAGTTAAATTTATTATTTAAAAAGTCTTTTCTAATAGCGCCTGGGGCATGTAATGTCTGTGATTTAAAGTAGGTGTAAAAATGATTCACGTCTGTAAAAGCAAACAATGCTGCAATTTCTTTGATTGATTTGTCTGAATGCTTCAAGAGATAATTAATTTCATCAACCATTTTTTCATTGATCCAGTCATTAATCGTTTTATTTGTTGAATTACTGATTACTTTGCAAAGGTGGTTTTCATTTAAATTCAGAAGCTTTGCGTGCTCTTTGGTACGCATCACAACACTGTTTTTTCCGGTAAGCAGATTGTTGAAATTATCATCTAAATTTTGGCGAAAAGCATTAACAATTGAGGTGTTTTTTTCTATTTTGGAATACGGTTTTTCTTTATCCTGCTGCTGTATTGTAAACAGTAGACAAAGGGTAAGATTGGCCAGCATTTCTTCTTTGTAAGGCAAAAAAGAATTATTCTCATCAAAAATTTCAATGAAAGTCTGCTCGAGGTAGAGCATAGTTTCTTTTGACAGCGTTTTTGTACAGCCATTCATTTTGTCTGTGTTCATAATAGAATTGATTCCTTCGGGTAAATATTCTGAAACAAAATCCTTACTGAAACAAATATGGTACACTTTTCCGATAACACTCCAGTTGCTCGAAAGAAATGAATCTGGGCGAGAAATAAATACATTGCCTGAACGAAGTTCAAAGTTCTCATTTCCTACCATACAGTTTCCAGAGCCGTTTGCAATTATGGTGAGATTATAAAAGGAAGGCCGAAAAGTAGGTGATATGCATGGTGTATTGATACTCATCTCATGCAGTTTTAATGCAGCAAAATCTGTATTATTGCTATAATTATCTGGCAACTTCATAAATGCCAGACAATCATCAAGTTTACTTAAGGTAGTCAGCTGTGGTATCATTCTAATTCGCTTATAAACAATTTCTTAAGCTTGAAACTGCGCTTTTATTTTTTTTCAAAGTTGCGTAAAAAAATAATATCTGGCAGGCACCATTTCTGACATAAAATTATAAAATTTAAAGATTTTAGCTAAAGTGAAGACTTTTGCGATATCTCTTCGAATATCAAACATTCCGAGGAAAGTCCCGTCCAATCAAAGACATCTCTAATACTGTCAAATATAGGTATTTGAATATCCATTATTTTTTTCTTTTAAAATTAAAACAATTATATCCAAATCTGATTTTTTTAACTGTTTAATTATAAGTGTTTTTAAATCAATTGATTATAAGAGTTTCTAGAACTATGTCATCTGACAACCACAAAAAATCATCAAAAAACTCAAATCTTGGATAATTATAATCTTTAGTGAATTTTTCACAGTTAGTAAACTTTCCTGCAGCTATAATTTTGCTTCAGATAATCAACAAAGCAGATAAATAATTTATAGCCTGTTCATCTCTATAGCTGATTATTTTTTAAGAAAGCAAGCATCAATAGTAGTAACCTTTAAATATTTCGACATGAAAAAATTTCCAATACCACCATTTACTTTAGAAACAGCCCTTGAGAAAATACAGCTTGCGGAAGATGGATGGAACAGCCGCGATCCGCAGAGAGTTGCCCAAGCTTACACTATAGACAGCGAATGGAGAAATCGACACCTATTTATAAACGGTCGTGATGAAATTATTGATTTTCTGTCTCATAAATGGGAAAAAGAACTCGATTATAAACTAAAAAAAGAATACTGGGCGCATACAGAAAACCGCATTGCTGTGAGATTTGAGTATGAATATAGAGATGTAAACGGCCAGTGGTTTAGAGCATACGGAAATGAAAATTGGGAATTTGATGAAGAGGGATTAATGAGAAGAAGATACGCAAGCATTAATGATCTGCCTATTAAAGAGAGTGAACGAAAATTTATCTGATTTTAAAAACTAAAGAATTAATAACCCTAATAAATTAAAATTATGAAAACAAGTTACCACACAAGAAAAGTGAACGGAGTCGAAATTTTCTACAGAGAAGCAGGAGATAAACAAAAACCGACATTAGTACTGCTTCACGGATACCCGACATCTTCGCACATGTTTCGCAATCTGATAAATTATCTTGCAGATGATTTTCACGTAATAGCTCCAGATTATCCTGGTTACGGTAGAAGTGAGCAGCCGCCAATTAAGGATTTTGACTATACATTTGAAAATTTCAGCAACATAGTTAAAACGTTATTGGATGAATTGGAAATCAAAAAATTCAGTCTTTATTTAATGGATTACGGTGCGCCTGTTGGTTTTAGAATTGCAAGCAGAAATCCAAACCAAATAGAAACACTTATTGTGCAGAACGGTTGCGCATACGAAGAAGGATTGGAAACTTTCTGGGATCCTTTTAGAGCGTTGTGGAAAGACAGAAATGATAAAGAAGCGGCAGCTACATTAAGCACTTTCCATGCTCCTGATGGACTGAAATGGCAATATACACACAACGTTCCAGATACTTCAGTAGTTTCTCCAGACAATTGGGAAATTGATTTGCGACACTTGGAACGTCCTGAAAATGGGGATATTCAGCTGGCACTTTTTTATGATTACAGAACCAATGTGCCTTTATACCCTGAATGGCAGGAATATTTTAGAACATACAATCCAGAAATGCTGATTGTTTACGGAAAAGATGATTATATTTTTCCAGGCGTGGGAGCTGAAGCTTTCAAAAAAGACGTGAAAAATCTTGAATTTCATTTGTTTCCGACAGGGCATTTTGCATTGGAAAGTTTTGGAGATGAAATTTCAGAACTTATTAAAGATTTCCTTATCAGAAAAACGGGTAAAAATTAATCATTTAATAGAGATAAATGACTAATAAATCGATCACGGAGCAAGCCTGCGCAGTCGCTTACAAAAGCATTTATGTAAATGATACGGAAATTTTTTACCGAGAAGCAGGAGAGGAAGGGAAACCAAATCTCCTGCTGCTTCACGGATATCCGTCGTCATCGCATATGTTTCGGAATGTAATTCCGATGCTTTCAGAGCAATTTCATATTCTTGCTCCCGATTTACCAGGCTTTGGTTTTAGTGCTGTTCCAGAAAAAGATAAGTTTGCGTATACTTTTGAAAATTTTGCTCTAATAATAGCAGGATTCTTAGAAAAACTGAATATCACAAAAACGAGCTTTTACCTTTTTGATTATGGTGCGCCAATTCTGATGCACGTAATTGCAAAAAGTAGTATAGCAGTCGAAATGCTCATTTTTCAGAATGGAAACATTTATGAAGAAGGTCTCGGACAGGGAATTAAAAACTCAATGTTTCTCTTTGATAATGAAAACAGCGAAAACAGCGCAAAACTAGAAAAGCTGGTTGAATTCGATTATATCAAATGGGAATATCTTACAGGCGTTTCCAATTTGAATAAAATTGCTCCAGAATCGTATCACTTAGATCAATTTTTAATGCAAAGAATAGGCTTAAGAGAAATTCATTTGGCTATTAAAAAAGACTACGGAAATAATCTTGCTTTTTATAAAGCTTGGCAGGAAAAATTGATAGCATCACAATTTCCTACATTAATCGTTTGGGGGGAAAATGATGAAGTGTTTCTAAAGGAAGGAGCGATCGCTATTCATAATGCTTTGCCAAGTTCAAAGCTAATTTTTTATCCCACGGGCCATTTTGCCTTAGAAGAATTTGGGGTTGAGATTGCTGGGGCAATAATCGATTATTATTACAACTCACTGCAACAACACTAAAAATGGAAAATTATCTTCAATACGGACTGTTACTTTTAGCCTCCATAGTGGGCGGAGCTGTAAATGCTTTTGCAGGCGGGGGCGGGTTTATCGTTTTTCCAAGTTTAGTTTTAAACGGAGTTTCGTCAATTCGAGCCAATGCTATGACTTGCGTGTCTATGTGGTTTGGAAATGTAGCCAGTGTTAAGGCATTCAAAAATGACATTCGCATCCAGTCAAAAGATTTGAAAATTATTTTACTGATTAGCGGAATCGGTGGATTATGCGGTGCAACGGTAATGGTCATGACAGATCCCAAACTTTTTAAATCTTTGGTTCCTTATTTTCACCTGATATCTTGGGGAACATTTGCGTTTAGCAAACCTATATTGGCTTATTTTCAAAAAGTTACTTCCGGAAGCGGACATTTTCAATATTCACATGGAAAACTACTTCCGTTGTTTCTGATTAACTTTTATGGCGGGTATTTTAATGCTGGAATAGGAATCATGATTCTTACTCTTTTCACCCTTTACGGAATGAAAGATTTAAATGAAATGAATGGATTAAAAGTGCTGATGGTTACAGTAAACAATGGAATTGCTGCGTTATGCTTTATATTTTCGGGTTTAATAGACTGGAAAATTACCATTGTGCTGACAATAGGAGGAATTATTGGCGGTTATTATGGGGCAGTATTTTCTAGACATATGAATCAGGAACTGGTTAGAAAATTAATAATTGTGGTCGGAGGTATCATTGCGGTATACTTTTTTACTCTGTAACAAACTTCTATGAGCTTAAAAAAAAATATATCTAAAAGTGTAAGTGTTTTAAAATGAAGTAATTAAATTGTGCGTATTCGGAAAATACTTATCTTTAAGATCAATCGTAAAAATATTAATAACTATTAAAATTTCGAAATGAAAAAAATAGCAATCAATGGCTTTGGCCGAATAGGAAGAGCTGCTCTTAAAATTATTTTAGAAACTCCTGAGCTTGAAGTCGTGGGGATTAATGATTTAATGAGCATAGAAAATGCAGTTTACCTTTTAAAGTATGATAGTATCTATGGAAGATTTGAAAAAAAGGTGAGTATAGATGGAGACTCAATAGTGATTGACGGAAAATCAATTCGCTATACAGCAATAAAAGACCCTGCAGAATTACCTTGGAGAGAATTAGATGTTGAAGTGGCGATTGAAAGCACAGGGTTTTTCACCAATAAACCAGATGCAGAAAAGCATATTGCGGCGGGCGCTAAGTTTGTAGTGATTTCTGGTCCGACAAAAGATACTCCAACAATCGTACACGGTGTAAATACCGAAGAAGGAAAAGTTTCTATATTCTCCTGTGCAAGCTGTACAACCAACAATATTGGACCAATTATAGAAATAATCGGAAGAAGAATTGGAATAAAAAAGGCAATACTTAATACGACTCACGCTTATACAGCATCGCAGACATTGGTAGATGCGCCATCAAAAAAAGAGCCTCGCATGGGGCGCGGCGCAGCAATAAATTCAGCGCCGGCAGCAACAGGAGCTGCAATTGCAGTTACAAAAGCACTTCCTGAATATGCAGGAAAATTTGATGGTATTGCAGTGAGAGTTCCAGTGCCAATTGGTTCTATATCGGATATCACATTTGTTACAGAACGTCCAACATCTGTCGAGGAAATTAATGCTATTCTAAAAGAGGAAGCTCAAACCGACAGGTATAAAAAAGTAGTGGATGTAAGCGATGAACCTTTGGTTTCTTCCGATATGATCAAAAATGCTTTTGCAGCAACTGTAGATCTTGAAATGACCCGCGTAGTCGATGGTGACCTTGTAAAAGTTATGGCATGGTACGATAACGAATGGGGATTTACAAACCAAATGATCAGACAGATTCAAGAATTGTAAAAAGAAATCATCTTACTTTATTTAAAAAGCAAACCTCCAAAATTTGAAACTTTGGAGGTTTTACATTTATAATCTATTCTGTTTTAAGTCTGCTTTTTCCGGCTGGCAAGCTTAACTTTTGTTTTTTAGTGAATCTGACACCGTTTTTCTGATTTCCTCTGCGGTAAGATTGACACCTATTATTATGCCTTTTTCATCCAGCAAATAATTATAAGGGATGTTTTCTATTCCCATTGTATTTTCCATTTTTTGATCTTGATCTAATAAATTTGTCCAACTTAATTGATCTTTTGCTATCGCATCAGTCCACTGCTTTTTATTTTTGTCCCTTGAAATTCCAATGATTTCAAAATCTTGAGATGCAAATTCCTGCTTTAAACCAATCAATTCAGGATTTTTTTTCCTGCAGGGCGCACACCACGAAGCCCAGAAATCAATAAGCACTATTTTTCCTTTATATTTCTCAAGGCCAACTAAATTGCCATCCTGATCTGGAAGTTTAAAGTCTAAAAAAGGTTTTCCAACAGCGTAAGTGTCAAATTTCTCAATTCCTTTTTTATATAATTTAAGGTATTGGCTATCTTGTTTGGAAATATCTAAAATCGAATATAATGAAGTAAGCTGCTGTTTGTCCAAAATTGGATTTATAAGCGCTAGCTCTGCCAAAATTGCCCCGCTGAAAGGATGAGAATGATGTTTACTAAAAAATGTTGTTAATTTTGAATACAACAATTTGCTAAAATCTTTTTTGCCTGCGTTCGACTTATAGAAATTTAAGTATTCCTTCTGCAATTCTGAAGAATAAGATCCTTTAACGGTATCGATATGCATAGTCTGTATAGATTTTCCATCTTTTAGAGCTTTGTCAACACTGATATTAATAGTTATTGCATTGTTTTCCAGATAGAATTGCGGAGCATTAGCAGCAGATGGCAAATATATTTTCGCTACAACGGTATCTTTTACAGAACCTTTAAATTCAAATTGCTTATTTTCAATTTTTACACTATCCTGAATATCTCCGTAATATAAATATGCAAAACTATCAGTCATATCACCTTTTACGCTTCCCTTTAAGGTAAAAGCTTTAACGGTTCGGTCTGCTGTAGTTTGGCTATGAATAGAAGTATTCAAAGCGACGAAGAACAAGATTAATTTTAGGGTTTTAATATTTATCATTTTAAAATGTATGTACAGTAAATAATATCAAGTTTCTTTATAACTTTTGTGATGCCTTGTCAGTATCTTTTATAAACTTAATAAGTCCTTTCATGTATGTTTGCTGATCATCGTACATACTCATGTGACTTCCTTTATCACAGTACAGGTAAGTTCCGTTTTGGACTTCTGAGGCAATCCATTGCATGTGCTTTGGATCCATGGTGTCATATTTAGCACCAATTGATAATGTTGGTACAGAGATTTTAGAAATTTGATTTTTGATATCCCATTTTTCTAGTTTACCCGAAATACCGAATTCGCTCGGTCCCTGCATTGTAACATATAGAGATTCATTGATTTTTGCGAATGAACGGCTAAGCGGTTCCGGCCAGTCATTGATATTCATTCTTATAATATGTTTTGCGTAGAAATTTGGAATCAGCAGTTCCATATATTTTGGATTTTTATAATCTTTATTTTTTTCAATTTCTCTCAATTGAGACAAAACATCCGGATTCATCTGTTTGGCAAGAACTTCGGAATAATTGCTGTAATCAATAGCACTCATCATCATATTAGAAATAATTAAACCTTTTAAATGTTCCTGATATTTTAAGGCGTATTCGGCTGCCAGAATGCCGCCCCAAGAATGTCCCAACAGATAAAAGTTGTCTTTGTCCAGATTTAATGCTTTTCGAACCTGTTCAACTTCGTCCACAAATCTTGGCAGATCCCAAAATGACGGATCATTCGGGTTCTCAGAATTACCAGTGCCAAGCTGGTCGTAATAAATAAATTCAATTCCTTCGGCAGGGAGGAAGCTCTCCATGCATTCAAAATATTCATGCGTAGCTCCTGGACCTCCATTAAGCAGCAATACTTTAATTTTAGGATTATTGCCTACAGTTTTTGTCCAGACCTTAAATTTTCCCTTTGGAGTGGTAATTTCTACTATTTTGATTCCACCTGTCTTAATGCCTTTAGAGCTGTCCTTGAAATAAGCAATTTGTTCTGTACTGGCGGTTTGAGACTGATTCTCTTTCGTATTGCAGGCGTTTAGAAAAAGCATTGCAAAAATCAGTAAAATAACTCTGTTGTAAATAATCATGAATATTGTTTTAAATTAGTAATCAGTAATATATGCTTTAAAATGTTTAAAATTTAATTTTGTGTTGAATGATACAAAAATGGATAAAAAAAAGGCTTAGCTAATGATGCTAAGCTGCATTTCTATTTGAGTTTTGAGGATTGCATTGTCTGGATACATTCTTCTTAAAACATTTAGTCCGCTCCAAAATGTAACGAGATATCTCGCAAGAATTTCTGGATGGGTTTTGCTCTGCAATCTGCCTTCTTTCTGTGCTTTTTCAATTGCCCAAATATACATCTGCTCCATTTCTTTTAAGACGTTCAAGGCATCATCTTGAAATTTCTGATCAACAAAACTCATTTCGATGATGGTGTTCACAATCAGGCACCCCATTAAATGGCTGTTTTTTTCCGCTTCGGCGAGAGATCGAAAAAAGTCTTTTATCAGATCAATAGGTGATTCGCTTTCCATAAGCTGCTGTTTGAAATGATTTAAATCATTTCGTCGCAATTGAAGTGCTTTAGAAAAAAGTTCTTTTTTTCCGCCTTTGAAGGTATTATAAAAACTGCCACTTCCAATTTGCATGGCCTCCAGGAGATCTTCAAGTGAAGTGGGAGTGAAGCCTTTTTCCCAAAATAAAATCTGGGCTTTTTTTAAAAGTTCTTCTTCATTAAATATTGATGGTCTGCCTCGCATTTTATTTCTGTAGTATTTAATACAAAATTAGATATTTTATTTCAAATTCAAAGAAAAAAAATTTAAGTGGCAAAATTTATAGTGTATGGTGAAATCTTTAATATTTATAATTCTTCACAACTTTTCCATAGGATTTGAAGCTGTACTTAGAATTAATTTTGTTCTAACGAAAAGAAAATCTGTTGATTACAATTTAGAAGAATAAAAGTTTACAGACTAAAGAGTATTTCAAAGTATAGAAACATGAGACAGAGCAGACGATAATTAAATCTGAAGATCTGAAAATTATAACCAACTAAAAGAATCTAAAAAATGACAAATTACGATACGCTCACAGAAGCAATTAACACAAAACAAGCTGAAGGATATACGTTTGATTTTAATCTCAGCAACTCGACATTAAACTGTAAAACATTAAACCAAACTTTTGAAGCAAATGAGTTCCATGTGGACGCTTTTTATCGATTTGAAGGTGATTCTAACCCAGATGATTCATCGATACTCTACGCCATTCGCACCCAGAGTGGTGTTAAAGGATTATTGGTAGATGCTTATGGAGCTTATAGTGATAATTTGAATGCGGCAATGATTCAAAAACTGCAAATAAGATAAGTGTTTCTAGATCCTAAATAAAATAAGGTAATTAATCAAAAAATAAAAAATATGGATTTAACAATAAACTTTATGCCTTTTGAAAATGAATTTGCACAAGATTTTCAAACAGGCATTTATCCAGATACTAAAGAGGAAGTCACCATTAACCCCAATTTTGAGGAAACAAATAATGCGATACTTAGAAAAGTGATCGAAAATTATGATTACAATTTTCAAATCTCAGAAGAAGGGCATTATGTTGTCTCATTAGACCGCGAAATTGAAAATTTGTACGGTATAGAAAATTCCGTTTTTTCTGGAGGTTCATTTCTCCTGGGACAAACCATCCGAGAAGAACAGAATACTGGTCTTTTAAAAGTAAAAGCTCAATCTTCATTTTTGGATTTGAAAAATATTAAATCACGAATAGCAGCATTTTTTAGTTTTAAGAAGCTGGCTACTGAACCTGAATTTTAATTAAAAACATCATGAAAAATAAATTATTTGATACAAGCGAATCGTATGCGCCTTTAATTTTAAGGCTGATTCTAGGTTCTGTTGTCCTGATGCATGGCATGCAAAAATTGTTGGGATGGTATGGCGGCTTCGGATTTTCTAAAACGATGCTTTTCTTCACAGAATCTGTGGGAATGCCTTGGATTATTGGTTTTTTAGTAATTATGCTTGAAACTGTTGGGGCATTCGCGCTAATAGCAGGATTGGGAACAAGAGTCATCGCTGCTGCGTATGTGGCTCTTCCTGTTGGGATGATCGTGACAACTCATTTTAAAAACGGATTCTTTATGAATTGGTTTGGAACTCTAAAAGGAGAAGGCTATGAATATTTTATTCTATGGATTGGAATGGCTCTTGCATTGCTCATTTTGGGAGGCGGTAAATTTGCAGCGGACAAAATTTTTATTAAAAAAGATCTATAACTATTTGATGCGCAATTTCTAATGTTCGGAATTGAATGTGATTCTAAACCTTTTGTATGCTGATTAAAATAAATTAAAAAGAGTGAAAAAATATATTCTTATTATGGCAGCATTCCATTCCGTTTTGTATTCGCAGCAGATAAATGAATTCAAGTTTTTACGATATAATGATGTCATTTCAATAGACAGTACAAATCAGAGTTTGTATTATAAAGCCAAACAGATTACAATATCGAAAAAGTCTCAGTCATTTCTTTTTTTTGGAGCCGAAAACAGGACTCAATATCAATATTTTGAAAATGAAAATTGGGATGAAAACTTGAAGGATAATAATGGTTTTCTACTCAACAGAACTCTCTTTTATGGTGATTTAAAAGTAGGCAACTCATTTCGATTATTTAGTCAGCTGCAAAGCAGCGTTGCGATCAGCAGAGAAAATCCGAATCCGATTGAAGAAAATCCTTTAGATCTCCATCAGCTGTTTATTGACGTTAATTTTCGAAGTATAAAATTTAGAATAGGAAGGCAGGAATTGTATTATGGATCGCAAAGATTGATTTCAGTGCGCGAAGGACCAAATAGCAGACAGGCATTTGATGCTATGAAAATCACCTTCAACAAAAAGAATTTTTCTGCGGATGCCTTTTACAGTTATCATGTAAAAAATAGATTCGGAAATTTCAACGATAAAATTGACGATGATACTAAACTTATTGGTTTCTATTCACTTTTGAGAGAAATTAAATATGTGAATAACGTAGAAATATATCTCCTTAACCTTCAGAAATCGGAAAGCACATTCAATACATTTTCAGGATCGGAAAATAGAAATACGGCAGGGTTTAGAATTTTTGGAAATCAATCCAATTGGTTTTATGATATAGAAGCAGCCTATCAATTTGGAAGATTTGAAAGGAAAAATATTAAGGCATGGACATTTTCAGCCAATAATTATTACAGTTACAATATAAAAAAGTCAATACAGAAAGTAGGTTTAAAAGCAGAATATATATCAGGAGACAAAATACAAACAGATCAATCATTAGAAACATTTAATCCGCTTTTCCCGCGTGGAGCATATTTTGGTTTAGCTTCCTTAATCGGGCCTTCCAACTTAATTGATGTGCACCCATTTCTGGAATGTCAGTTAACACGAAAACTATTTTTTAATATGGATTATGATGTGTTTTGGAGAGCCTCATCAAGCGACGCCATATACCAGCCAAACGTTTCAATATTATTTGACAGCTCAGGTTCAAATTCAAAAAAAATAGGGAATCAGCTGGGGGCTTCATTTAATTATGAATTTAATAAATACCTGATTTTTACTATTGAAGGAACATGGTTTAAAAGCGGCAATTTTATTAAGGATGTCAGTAATGGCAAAGACATGTTGTTTACAGCGGCAACTTTAACCTTAATCTTATAAAATACCTTTTGTTCTTTAATTGATAGCCATAGAACGTTAGCTAAAAATAGTAGATCAATTCATAAAGAAATCACTAATAAATGAGCATTTAATTTAACTATAAAAATTTTAAAAAATGAGAAAATCAATTACAACAGCAGCAATTATTTTAATGACTGCTATCGGAGCACCGCTTCAGGCTAATACAGCTAATCCAAGCACAATTGTTATTGTTCATGGTGCATGGTCATCGGCTAAGGATTTTAAGGATGTTGAAGCATCACTTAAAAAAAGTGGCAATGAAGTAATAGTAGTAAATCTGCCAGGACATGGAGATGACCAGACACCTGTCTCATCTCTAACGCTACAAGGATATGTTGACACGGTCAAAAAAGCAATCGGAACAAGAAAAAATGTAACTCTTGTTGGCCATAGTTTTGGCGGAATGGTGGTCAGTGAGACCGCAGAGCAAATTCCGGGACAGATTAAAAAACTGATTTACCTTTGCGCATTTCTGCCAAATAATGGAGAAAGTCTTTTCTCTATTTCAGCTGCAGATAAAGAAACTCACATAGGACAATACATACAGCCAGATGAAAAAGCAGGAGTAGTTGGAATTGCCAAAAATGGGATTTTAGATTTCTTCGCAGCAGACGCGCCAAGTAAAACTGCTGAAAGGCTAGTTGCTAACTTTAAAGCTGAACCATTAGGGCCTTTAGCAACTCCAGTTACACTAACTGCTGCCAATTTTGGAAAGATAAACAAGGTGTATATTTTTACGGAATATGATCATGCAATAGGGCTTACACTGCAAAAAAGTATGGCAAAAGGAGCTAATGTAACCAGAACATATTCTTTGCCAACCAGTCATACTCCTTTTTTCTCACAGCCAGCTGTGGTCGCTTCTATATTAAGTGAGGAAGCAAAATAAATTGCAGTAACTATTAAGCTTCTGCTAGTTGCATTAATGATTAGCAGAAGTTTTTTATACCGTATTTATCAGTCTTTCAGATTGTTTTTAATGAGATTAAGCATCGAAGTTTTTGAAATCTTAGTTTTTTATAATTTATAGTGAATTATTCACAGAAAAGAAGCTCTTCATTGGGTGTAATTTTGCTTCAACAATAATATCAAAGTCAGTTTGTGAAGCTTTAATAACTCTCAAAATTTTCTAATCAAAAGTTGTCATAATATTTCTAAGGTCTTAAAACTGCAAAAAAAACAAGTGTTTGAATATTTAAAATAAAACAATATGAATATAATCAAAAATATAGTCCTTGTTCATGGTGCATTTGCAGATGGTTCAGGATGGCGAGGTATATATGATATTCTCAAAGCTAAAGGATATAATATAACAGTGGTTCATAATCCATTAACATCGTTAGAAGATGGTGTTCAAGTTGTAAATATTGCTTTAGACAAAATTGACGAAAGCGCTGTTCTTGTTGGTCATTCCTATGGTGGAGCAATTATTACCGAAGCTGGTAACCATCAAAATGTGGCAGCTTTAGTTTATGTGGCGGCATTTCAGCCTGGAGATGGAGAAACAGCTTTGCAATGGTTGAAAACTGCTCCGCCAACACCAGAGAATGGAGTTTTGCCTGCAGATGAAAATGGTATTATCTACTATGATAAAGATAAATATCATATGGGAATATGTGCTGATATAAGTGCAGAAGATGCAGATTTTATGTTTGCTTCACAAGGTGCTTTTTATGCTAAAGGATTTGTAACACCAATTAAAAAAGCAGCGTGGAAATCAAGACCTTCTTATGCTGTAATTGCGACCGAGGACAAAAGTATCCCGCCCGAAATTCAGGAAGCAATGTACAAACGTTCTAAAACAGCTGCTACTTACGTAAAGGGAAGCCATGCCATTTATATATCGCAACCTGAAGCTGTAGCTGAGGTAATTGTTAAAGCTTCTCTACACTCATCATAATATAAAAAAAAAGCAAAATGAGAAAAATTTTATATTCAGTATTGATCATAATACTATTTATTTCCTGTCAAAAGGAGAAAAAAGAAAATTTGACTGCAGCCGATTTAATTGTGACCAATGGTAAAATAGCCATTATGGACAAGAACAGCATAATTGCAGAAGCAATAGCAGTAAAAAAAGGAAAAGTGTTAGCATTTGGAACGAATGAGGAAATGCTAAAACTCAAAGGAGAACAGACCAAAGTTATTGATGCTAATGGAAGGACAGTTATTCCGGGATTGAATGATTCTCATTTGCATCTCACGAGAGGCGGACGTTTTTATAATGCCGAATTAAGATGGGATGGTGTCAAGTCT
This sequence comes from Flavobacterium sp. SH_e, assembly GCF_025717045.1. Taxonomy (GTDB): domain Bacteria; phylum Bacteroidota; class Bacteroidia; order Flavobacteriales; family Flavobacteriaceae; genus Flavobacterium. Next base: position 82,954 of record NZ_JAOVZN010000004.1, on the reverse strand, counting down.
TTAAAAAAAGCATTGCAAATGCTAAAAGAACAGGCAGCAAGAACTCCAAAAGGGCAGTGGGTACGTGTCGTAGGAGGATGGAGTCCTTTTCAATTTGAAGAAAAAAGATTCCCCACCGTTCAGGAAATTAATGAGGCAACAGGTGATGTTCCCGCCTTTGTATTATTTCTTTACAGCAGAGCTTGGATGAATAAAAGCGGTTTAAAAGCTCTTAAAATTGACGAAAATACGAAACCGCCCGAAGGAAGCTCGTATGAAAAAGGTCCAGATGGTAAACTGACAGGAGTGTTTCTCGCAGAACCGAATCCGACGATACTTTATGCGGGTATTGGAGCGCTTCCTTCCATGACTGAAGAGCAAATGTCTAATTCAACCAGACAATTTTATAGAGAATTGAATCGCTTTGGTATCACCAGCGGTATCGATGCCGGAGGTGGAGGACATGTGTTTCCGAAGGATTATGATGCTACAAAAAAACTTGCAGATCAGGGAAAAATGCCAATAAGATTGTCTTATTATTTATTTCCTCAAAATAAAGGAAGTGAATTCGAAGAATTTCAAAATTGGATAAAATCAAATAAAGTAGGTCACAATGGAGAAATTCATTTGGAACATGGATACGAATTAGAAGGAGGAGGAGAATTCCTGACATGGAGCGCAGGTGACTTTGAAAATTTCTTGGCACCGCAGCCTATGCTCGAAGATAGACCATCGTGGAGAAATGATATTAAGAAAGTAATCCGCCTGCATGTCGATAGCGGATGGCCGTTCAGAATTCATGCCACTTATGGTGAAACCATTGCTAATTTATTAGATGTTATCGAAGAAGTCAATAAAGAAACTAATGGGAAATTAGCAAAGGAAAGATGGCTGTTTGATCACGCAGAAACAGTTACAGAACCACAGCTGAAAAGAATAAAAGCACTTAATGGAGGAATTGCTATTCAGTCTAGAATGGCTTACGCAGGAGAATATTTTGTTGAAAGGTACGGAGCGGCCAAAGCTAAATATGCACCGCCTTTAAAATTAATGATCAAAATGGGAATTCCTGTAGGAGCAGGAACCGACGGGACAAGAGTTGCCAGTTATAATCCGTGGCCTGCTTTATACTGGATGGTTTCTGGTAAAACTGTGGGAGGAATGCAATTAAGTGCTCCTGATAACCTGCTTAGCCGTCAAGAAGCTTTATTCTTATATACCAAAGGCAGTGCTTGGGTATCCAAAGAAGAAAATGTCAAAGGCACTTTAGAAAAAGGAATGTTTGCCGATTTTATCCTTCTATCTGATGATTATTTCACTATTGAAGAAAGCCAAATAAAAGATTTATCAGCTGTATTAACAGTAGTAGGAGGAAATGTAGTCTTTGGAGATAAAGAGTTTTCAAAATTGGGACCTGCATCAGAAAAAGCAATTCCTGACTGGTCACCTGTCAATTTTTATGGAGGTTATCAAAAATAAGATATTTCTAAAGCATTAAATGCATCTAAATAATATCATAAAATGAAAATAAAAATTATCCTATTGATGCTGACGATAGTGAGTGTCAATCAATTTAAGTTGTATGCAAAGTTTTCTGCGGAGCAAAATGGAAAGGTAAAAAATAATATTATTTACAATCCTGTTCAATACAAAACAATACTTGTTGACGGTTTAAATATATTTTACCGTGAAGCGGGAGAAATAGCAAAGCCTACAATTATCCTATTGCACGGGTTTCCGTCTTCTTCTCATATGTATCGAAATCTGATGACCGAGCTGGCTGGCAATTATCACGTTATTGCTCCTGATTATCCGGGTTTTGGACAAAGCAGTGCTCCAACTCCAGAGAAGTATCAATATACATTTGACAACTTATCAGTTACGATAGAGCACTTCATAGATAAACTGAAAATTAAGAAAGCGAGTTTTTATATTCAGGATTATGGAGGACCTGTCGGTTTGAGGATAGCAACGAGACGACCTGAACTGATTCAATCATTTATAATTCAAAATGCAAATGCTTACGTTGAAGGCTTAGGCGAAATTTTAAAACCTCTTACAGCATACATCGAAAATCAAAATACTGAAACAGAAAAGGCAGCACGTTTTTTCCTGATGCTTGATGCTACAAAATGGCAGTATCTAACAGGCGCTGAAAATTCTGAAAACGTGGCACCAGAAAGCTATATCGTTGATCAGTATTATTTGGATCGAGCTGGAAATGACGTTATACAGCTGGCACTTTTTCGCGATTACGGATCCAATATCGCACTATATGAAAAATGGCATCAGTATTTTGCAAAATATCAACCGCCTATGCTGGTTATTTGGGGTAAAAATGACCAGTTTTTTACAGCACCAGGAGCAAATGCTTATAAGAAAGATAATCCAAGTGCAGAAATTCATTTCGTAAACGGAGGCCATTTTGCCTTAGAAGAACACTACTCAGAAGTTTCAAAGCTTATTATAAATTTTTTGAGTAAAAAAATTAAATAACAGTATTCATCAATGCTTTGGAATACTTTAAATCTATCCAAGAAATTATTTCTCAATCCAATTAAATTAATCAATAAATCTCAACTATTATGAAAAAGTTACTCTTAACAGCAGCAGTTGTATTGTCATCTCTAACTGCATTTGCACAAAAACCAAGTCCGCAATTATTGACTCCTAAAAATCACACATTGGTTTTAGTGGATCATGAAGGTCAGATGGCATTCTCAGTAGGCAATATTCCTGTAGATCAGCTGCGAACAAATACAGGAATGGTTGCAGGAGCATCAAAGATTTTTAAAGTAGCTACAGTAATTACAACAGTAGCAGAAGAGTCTTTCAGTGGTCCCGTTTTTCCTGAAGTTCAGGAATTTTATCCTAAATCAAGCACCAAATATTTTGACAGAAGTACTATGAATTTCTGGGAAGATGCCAATGCTTACAAAGAGGTAGTAAGCAAAGGAAACAAAACCATTGTAATGGGCGGTTTATGGACTTCTGTCTGTATTGTAGGACCTGCGCTATCAGCTATAAATGACGGCTATACTGTCTATGTAATCACTGACGCAAGCGGGGATGTAACAGACGAAGCTCACAATCAGGCGGTAACTCGCATGGTTCAGGCTGGAGCAAGACCAATTACGTCAATGCAGTATTTATTAGAATTGCAGCGCGACTGGGGAAGATCGGAAACGTATACAGCTGTTACAGATTTAGTTCAAAGATTTGGCGGTTCTTACGGAATTGGTGTTCAATACAGCAGAGCAATGCTTAAACACTAGTTTATTGTATAAATGAATAGTTTAATTTATTGGCCTTCAATAAGACAAGCTCTGAATTGATAATCTGGAGAATGTACTTAATTAGGCCAATAAAATTAAAAGTTAATCTAAAAATGAAAACCATGATAAATATTTTTTTTTCGCTGCTATATTCAAATGTTGGAACCAGATTGAATAACTTTGTTTTGTTCTTTTTTAGGATTGCCGTTTCATTGGAACTTATTTTTGCACATGGACTAAAGAAGATAGGTGTAGGAACTGAATTGGCAGAAGTTGTTCCGAATCCCTTGGGTTTGAATGAGGTCTTCAATCAAGTTTTTGCCACAGGCGCAAATCTTGTAATGCCAATTTTTATAATAGCAGGTTTTATGACGCGTTTAGCAGCTCTGCCTATTTTAGCCGTTACGATGACAGGTTATTTTATCGTGCATTTTAATGATCCTATCTTAGTGAAAGATACTCCGTTAATGTACAGCCTTTGTTTTTTACTGATTTGCTTTACCGGCGCAGGCAAATATTCGATTGACCATTATATCATCAGCAAAAGAAAAAAATAAAATACTTTCTTTTTTTTTTGAGTCGCCGGGAATCGAACCTGGGAACAAATAATTAGAATTAAAAGTTTTCATATTTTAAAAGCGCTAATAATTTTTAACTCTGTAAAATTATCGATTATGAATTATCAAAAATTAGCATTTACGGATGCCATTAAAAAGCTTCAGGAGGAAAACGGAAGCAGATCAGCGTATGAAAATATGGAAAAGAGATCTATAGTTGATGGGCTGACTGAAAATGAAATCGGGTTTATTTCTGAAAGAGACAGCTTTTACATGGCCAGTTATGGTGAGAATGAATATCCATACATACAGCATCGAGGCGGACCAGTCGGTTTTATTAAGGTTATTGATGACAAAACAATTGGTATTGTGGATTTTTCAGGAAACAGACAATATATTTCGCTAGGAAATATTTCTAATAACGATAAAGTCGCTTTATTCCTGATGTCTTATCCGCAAAGAGCCAGACTGAAAATTTATGCCCGCGCGAAAGCAGTAGAATTGAAAGACAACGAGGAATTATACAATCAGCTAAAGCCTTCGGATTATAAGTTCAGACCTGAGAGAATGATACTATTCGAAATTCAGGCGTACGATTGGAATTGCCCTCAGCATATTACACCACGTTTTACGAAAGAAGATATTGAAATGGCTTTTCAGCCTCAGAAAGAATATATTGCTAAATTGGAAAATACAATTAAAGAACTGGAAGAAAAACTGGCTCAAAAGTCAAAATAATATATTGAAATTAGTCCAGTAAACTTTGTTTCCTGTAATCTAAAGGTGTCATGCCAGTATGTTTTTTGAAGAAAATACTAAAATAGGAGGTATAGCTGAATCCGAGCATAAATGCAATTTCTTTCATAGTATATTGTGAATCCTGAATTAAAATTTTTGCCGTAGCAAGTGTTTTTTCAGCAATTAACTGACCAGCAGTTTTACCAGTTTTTTCTTTTAGGATAGTGGATAGATAATTTTCGTGTAGTTGCTGCATTTCAGCATAATCTTTTATATGAAGCACTTGTTTTACTTTTCCTTTTAGCAGCTGGTCATAATGGTATTCCAGATTTTGCGTAAAATCATTTAAGATATCAGGATTTCTGGACTGTGCATTATGTACGCTGTAACCCACCCAGAACTCTTGTTTGATTTTAAGCAGAATCCTGGTCAGCAGGTTGGCGCATAATTTTTTCTTAAGCGGTGAGTCTTTTTTCAATTCCTGATGAATCAGCTGAATGATGGCTCTGAGTTCCTGCTGAAATTCTGATGAGGTATGCAAAGGCAGATGTCTTTCAAATAATAAGAAAGGAAACATTTCATAGATGGAGATTCCGGCATATTTCAGAATAAAATCTTCAGAAAATAGTAAACCATAAGTTTCGGTTACTTCTTCCCAATGTAATTCCTGCAGATCACCAGGTTTATTCATGAAAAGCATATTAGGTTTTATTTCTACAGTTATATCCTCATATTTCATTGCCCCATAGGAATCAATAACAATTCCAATGGTAAAAAGAGTAGAGCGAAATAATGAATAGGTGTATGGAAGTCTTTCTTTTGGGTGCAGTATTTTGGAAATTATCAATGAAAAATCATCGTCACCAAGATGCCCTTCAGAGTAATCCATTCCCATGACTCTTACATTATCATAGAGTTCGTATGTATCTTTTTTTTTAATTGTACTCATTATTAAAAACCTTAAATTGATTGCATTAATATGCTATAATACATGCGTTAAGTATTCTGATGCAGTTTTCTGTAGATTCCCGGGGCAGATTGGGTTTGTGTTTTGAAAAAGCTGTAAAAGTAGTTCAGATCGTTAAAACCATACAGAAAAGCAATATCTTTCATTGATTTTTCTGAATTTTTCAGCAGATACTTAATCTCATCGATAAGCTTTTTGTTAATCCATTCGTTTACCGTTTTTTTCGTGATAGCGCTTATAGTTTTAGATAAATAATTCTCATCTAAATTAAGCATACGGGCGTGCTCTTTGATTCGCATTACCGAGAGACATCTGCCTTGAGCAAGTTCATTAAAATTATTTTCAATATTTTGGCGAAAGTCGACGACAATTTTATTGTTTTTTGCGGTATTTATTCTGATATCTGTTTCATTTTCCTTTTCCAGCTGCACTAAAAATAAAAGATTTAGTGCCATGTTTGCCATTAAATCATTCTTAAAGCATAATTCTGAGGTTGCTATTTTATGCATTTCAAGACAGGTCTGTTCAAAATAATTCATGGTCTCTTCTGTGAGGCAGCAGCAGTAGCCGTTCTTAGTGTTGAACTCCATAATATTATCAATTCCACCCGGAAAGTGTTTTAAAATGAACGACTTCTTGAATGCTATATTGTAAACTTTTTCCATATCGGTCCAGTGGATTTTAAAATAAGAATCAGGACAGGCCAATACGACATGGTTGGGATGCAGTTCAAACTTATCGTCTCCGACAGTAAAGCTACCATTTGCATTGGTTACAATAGTAAAGCTGTAATAATCCGATCTGAAAGTTGGGGAGTTAAATGGAAAAGTCAAGTTCCATTCATGTACTTTTACAATTGAAAATTCGTCGTTATCAATATAATCATGATAAGAAAGCTTTAAAAACTCAATCTGATCTTTATAAGTGCTGAGGTTGGTTGGTTGCATTATCATAGTTATAAATATTTGGTTATGGAAAGTCAACTGGCAAATCTGGAAACTTACAATATTCAAAGATATAGCAAAGGCTTATGTATATTATACGTTAAAATTGGCATTAATTTATAATATTCAAAGATTTGGTTATAGGCTGTAGATTTTTTCTATATTCACTAGGAGTCATAGTAGTCTGTTTTTTAAAGTAACGGCTAAAAGAACGATTGTCGGTAAATTGAAATAAGCTGCAGATCTCTGTAATGGATGTTGGTGTTTCAGTTAATGAGGTTTTGGCTTCGGCCAATAGTCTGCTGTTAATCCATGTATTTGGGGTTCTGCCTGTTTTTACCTTTATCATTCTGCAGAAATAATCTTCATTTAAAAATTGCAATGCAGCAAAATCACCTGCTTTTAATTGCTTAGGCTTTTTACCGTCTAATACTTCATCAAAGTGCTTATCTAAATCTTGATAAAATCTGTTAACTACAGTTGAATTGATGTTTTTATCAAGAATCGGATTGGATTGATTGTGAAAAAGCTCGCTGATTTTTATAAGCAGAAATTCTAACATATTGCCAATTAGAATCATATCTTGATATTCTTTTTTTGTTTCCTGTTTAATCTGATCGATATTGCTTTTTACTATTTGATAATTTTGAAAGTCTACGATGGTGTACATAAAAGAGTCTGATAATAAGAAAGGAAATTTCTTGTAAATATCAGGAATGCAGTAGTTAGCAATGAAATTTTCGGTAAAGCAGATAAAATACGCCTTAGAGATATGGTTTATTTTATAATTGCGAAAATATCCAGGAGTTGTTATAAAGATACTTGACGATTCCAATTTCATCTCCTTATTGTTATAGAGGTGAGTTGCACTGCCCTCATAAATTATAAATATAGTAAAGAAATTTGCTTTATAAGAATTAGATGCTTTAAGCAGTTTATTTTGATTTAACGTGTCTATTTCCTGAAGCATAAAATCTTCGCATGCAAATTCAGTACAAGATATTCCAAACCAATTGCGGACTTCAGCTAAAGTCTTGAGCATTTCTATTTTAGTTTCCATGTCAACGATATATGAAAGAAAAAATAATGTTTACAGTTGCAAAAGCGCGTTATTTTGCTGTGACATTATTGTTCTAGGTTTGTACTATTTATAATGCTATAAGAGTTGAGTTATAATGAGAAGGTATTGAAAGTATATTATTATGGTGTTTTGTTGTAAAATATTAAAATTCAACTTCTTATATTATGCATAAGTACTAAAGAAAAATGAGTTGTGCTAATATTATTATGTAAACCTTTTCTGAATCTTAGCTTTGTATAATCATTAGTTGTTTATTCACAGAGTGTAAGGCATTTTACTAGTAATTTCAACAAATTAGCATGATATAGGTTAAGGTAAAACAGATGCATTTTACGGTTTTAAGTTTTATGCAAAATGAATTTCATTGAAAAGAATATTTCAGTACAAAAAGCCCTGTAAAGATTTCTTTCTTTCTAAAAATGTTTTCTAATTATGATTTTGACCGATGATGGTAAAATTGATTAGGTTAGGAGATCTGTTTGAATGTATAGACTATTTAAAAGCTAGTTAGTTACTAGTTTTTTCTCTTTTCTTTTTTTGTTTTGGCCGTTGATAGAGGTTAGCTGGAAGGAGATTGCTTTTTGTAATATTTTGTTTAAAAATGAGTAGTGAGAATATGATGCCAATGAATCGAAAATGCTATTTTAGCTACGAATTGCCAAGCTAATAACCATATGAAAAAAGTCCTTTTAATTCTTGCCCTAATTTCCCTTAAAATGTCAGCCCAGATTTCAGAAGCTCCCGGATTGGGCCTGCCGCTGGATATCCCTGAAGACAGTTATCAGGAACTAGTACGAACCTATATTAATCCAAACAGGAACAACGGATTCTACAAAAACAACTATTCTTTTAAAAGCACCGATTTTGATCTGAAGAAAGGCAAACCGGTTAAACAGGTCAGCATTGACAATAACAGCGATGGAATCAATGAATATCATCTGGCCTTTAATGCAGATGGCAGGATTGAGCGCTGTGAAAATAAATTGAGAAACAGCACAATGATTTACCAGTATCTTGAAAACCTGATAGTGGTCGCTAAAAGCAATAGGAATTCGAACTATGGGAATATTGTGTCTTCTGCAGAAACCGATTCGATTTTTTTTGATGGCAGCGGAAATATAATAAAGCACTCCAGCACATTGAAGATGGATGAAAAATTTGGCAGAGGCTACAGGAGAATGGTCGTTGAAAACCAGTTTTCAAAAGACGGTATGCTGGAGAAAAAATACTATCGTTCCATCGATCATCTGAATACTCCACTGGAAGAGGTGGGTGAAACCGTTTATGAAAATTACAGGGATTCGATAGTGGAAAGATATTACCATATCATGGGAAGCAGATTATCGGCCAGCCATACATCCAAAGAGAACTTTACTTCAAAATCAATCTATTTTCTCGATAAGAACGGCAGGGTTTTTCGCATTGCTGTTTTTTCACAAGACGGTTCATTAGATCTGGAAGTTTCCGTAAAGCATAATGATGCCGGCAGAATCACCGAATTGGTGAGCTCAAGGGGAGCAAGCGGCTATTTTAAATATAACGGCGAGGGCAACATAACATCAATCAGAGAGACGCTTGAAAAAAACGAATACTTTAAATATGACTGCATATACGACAGCCATAGCCGTTTTGCGTCGGCAGTTGATAATGGAGAAGAGCTTAAGGAATTTGAGCGTATCTATACTTATGACCGATATGGCAACTGGGATACTTTAACCTTTCCAAACAACGGCAATGTGACAACCAGAACCATGACCTATTACTAAAGCGGCAGAAAGGCCTATTAAGCATTAAAGCGCTGTTTTTTAGACAAGCTTCTTTTTAATTTTAAGAATTGCTTGCGGTTAATAAATTAACTGCATGAACAGACTTTTAAAAAAAGGCTGTCTAGTTAGGACAGCCTCTCTCCACTAATAAAATAAAAAAAATGTATTCTAAAGTTTTACTTTCCTGATTGGCTTTCAGGGCTCATAATAACTTCGACGCTACTTGAACTATCCAAAACGTGCTTACTAAACTGCTGAATAGTTTTCTGATTAATTTTAGAAATTAAATTTTTGTATTCTTCATCTGTTGAAAACGGAATCTGATTTAAGCTGTAATTGTATAAAGTTGTCGCCCAGAAAGTATTCGTTTTAAGCGATTCTTCTCTGTTTTTCAACAAAGCTTGTTTAATGTCTTCCAAATCATTTGCGTTTACTGGATTCGATTTTAAATCGTTGATTTCTTTCCAGACAATCTGCATTAATTTTTCCTGTTTATCAGGATTGCAGTCAAAAGTAAGCGCAAGGCTGAAAGATGGTTTTGGAATTATTTCAAGATTTCCGCCAACGTTTACGCCGTAGCTTCCGCCTTCTTCTTCTCTAATAGTTTGAAGAAAACGTTTTGAAAGCAATTCACCGATAATATACATCGTCATGGCATTTTCTTTACTGTATTCTGTTTTTCCTGAAAGGTTCAGATAAACAGTACTTTTTACAACTTCCATAGGACGTTTGAAATGCACAACTGTTTTTCCTTTTTTTGGACCAATATTATGATCTGCGAAAGTTTCTTTTACAGCAGGATTTGATTTTAAATTCCCAATATATTTCTGAATCATTTCTAAAGCGCCATCAGGAATATTCCCAACAAATACAAAAGTGAAATCTGAAGCATTTTTAATTCGATCTCTGTAAATGCTTTCCGCTTTCTTTAAATCAATATTTTGTAAAAACTTTTCATCAAAAACAAAAGTCCTCGGGTTGTGATTTGAATTTGCTAAAGCAACAGAATCCTTAAACGTATTTCCGTTGTCTTTTTTGATAGTTTCCAAACGGTTTTTATACTGTTCTTTTAAAATGCTGAAGATATTTGCATCAAAACGTGGCGCTTCAAAAGAAAGATAAAGCAATTGCAGCATCGTTTCGAAATCGGCTTTATTAGAACTTCCTTGAAAACCTTGTGTATTCTCGCCAATAAAAGGAGCTGATTGCGCTACTTTGCCCGTCAGTTTTTCTTTTAAAGCAATATTATCAAAATTTCCTAAACCAGACGATCTTGCAATTGTTGTAGCGATTTCGGCAGAAGCCAAATCTTCGGTTTTAATTAAAGATTTACCGCCTTTAGAAAATGCTGTCATCACAACTTGATCCTGAGAATAAGTCGTTGGAAGAACAATTACGTTTGCACCATTTTCTAAAGTATATCCTTTTGCAGTTGTAATTCCTGGTACTTCAAATGTTTTTTTGACAGCAGCAGGTTTTAATTCTTTTGCAATTAAAGGTTCGTTGTTTTCCTTTTTTGTGTAAGGTTCTAAAGTCTTGTTTTCGACTTTTTTCATTACTTCAACTACAGCTTCTTTAGTTGGGAAATTTGCTTTGTCTTCATCAGAACCCGTTACCAAAACAACTTGATTGGTTGGTTTTTGAATGGTTTTTATATAAGTGTTTATTTCTTCTAAAGTGATGCTTTTGATAATGCCGACAATCAATTTATAATCGTCTTCGGCAGAAAGAAACGGCTTTGCTTTCAGGAAATAATTCGTCAGTTTATCCGACCAAGAATCATTATCGACTTTATCTTTATTACTTAAAAAATCATCATAAGAACTTATAAATAGCTTTTTAGTTCTATCGAGTTCTGTTTGTGCAATTCCAAAACGTTTTAAGCGTTCAGCTTCGGTGTAAGCATCTTCAAAAGCTTCGAGCGTTTTTCCTTTTTTGGCTGCAGCCGAAATGTTAAACGAAGTATTTAATCTCGAAATCGGCTGAAAATAAGTTGTTAGGTTTAAGGCAGCACTTTGGTTTTTCAAGATTAATTCTTTGAAACGGTTGTTTAAAATACTCGTGTAAAAAGAATTCATCACATTTTTGCGGCTCAAAATACTGTCTTTTACCAACGGCTCATCCAAAACATATTTCAATGTAATTGCTGTAGAAGAAGCTTCTTTATCAGATGCTGTTCCAAAATACAATTCATCGTGTTTTGGAATTTCAGAATAGGTACGCGGTGCAACTTTTTTGGCTAACGGAATTCCCGAGAAAATAGCTTTTACCTTTTGTTCCATCGCTTTTACATCAATATCTCCCACGATAATTACGGCTTGTAAATCAGGTCTATACCATTTTTTGTAATAGTTTCTCAATTCAGGATATTTGAAGTTATTGATAATATTTAAATCACCAATAACATCTCTTTTGCTGTATTTTGAACCTTTATACAAAACTTGATCCGTCTGCATTTTTAGACGAAAATCACTTGTACGACGCGTTCTCCATTCTTCTCGAATAACACCTCTTTCGGCATCAATTTCTTCATTCGTTAAAGAAAGAGAACCAGACCAGTCGTGTAAAACCCAAAGTGTAGAGTCGATTAGTTTTTCGTTCGTAACTGGAACAGTACTGATATTGTAAACCGTTTCATCCTGAGCCGTATAAGCATTGATGTCTTTTCCGAAACTTACACCATTTTTTTCCAGCATTTTAATAATGCCTTTTCCTTTAAAATGTTCGGTTCCGTTAAAGGCCATATGTTCTAGAAAATGCGCTAATCCGTTTTGGTTGTCATCTTCTAAAATAGCACCGACATTTTGAACAAAGTAAAAACTCGCTCTGTCTTTTGGCTCTTCGTTATGCAGAATATAATACGTTAGACCGTTTTTTAATTTTCCGGTTGTCACGTCTTTATTCAGCGGAATTGTGGTTTTAAACTGCGAAAATGCGCCTTGAAAAGACAAGGCCATTATCGCAATGATGATATTTTTTTTAGTATTCATTTTTTTGAATTTTATCTTCTATTTCTTCGAATAAGTATAAAAGCACCGCTCAAGATGATCAGTAATGGAAACAAGGCAATAAATACAATTTTGTTGATGAAAACCTGATTTGCATTTATTGTAATTTTCTTATCAATGTTTTCTGGGCGAGTTGTATCAATTGGAAATTCATAATTACTGAACCAGCTGAAAATATCCGTTACAAACTGAAAAGTTCCAGATCCGCCACGGCTTAGTTCGGCATTGCCCATAAAATCTGCATCTCCAGCAATAATTATTTTTTGTGTTTTACCATTAACATTTCTCGTTAAAGCTGCAACAAGCGGAACTTCTTTAACAGAAGGCTGTTTTTTCAAATCTTCAGAAATTGAAGTGATTCCTGTAGGAGATTCCCAAGCAGGATTAGCGTTTGTTTTTAAAAGTGTTGATACTTTAAAACCTGCATCTTTTGTTGTTGTAAGTCCGCTGCTTCCTAAAAACGGAATTAGACTATTATTTCTGTTTTTGCTTAATTTGATTACAGTCGAATCGATATTTTTTGAAACTTCGGTTACTAAATAATCAGGAGAATTGGTTTCGCTTTCTTGAACTAATGCTTGTTTAGTGAAACTAATGCCTAATTTATCTGTAACAGCAGCTAAAGCTGAGTTAGTTTCTGGTTCTGCCAAAAGCATTAAGTTTTTTCCTTGATCGATATATTTTGTAATGCGATCAACAGCTCCTTGACTTAATTGCGTTTTAGGATCGGCAATGATTAAAATACTTGTTTCTGCTGGAATATTCTGTGCATTAATATCAACAGAAGCAACATCAAAACCTTGATTGATTAAAGAATATCTAAATGAAACTTCATTGAAACCCGTTTTATAATTTTTATCTCCGTTTTTATCAACGCTTCTTTCCATATTTCCAGTTGCAAAAACAATTTTTGGAGCTGTAGTAACCAATCTTTTTAAAGAAGCAGAAATTTCTTTCTCCATCGGAACTTTAAATAAATCGTCAAAGAATCTTAAGAAAGTCTTTTTTCCATTGTATTCAACCGTTCTGATTACTCTGTTTTGTTCTGGTTCTAAATCGATAATTTTTTTCATTTCGGCAGGAGAATATAACTTTTTCAGTTTCATATTCTGTGTTTCTACCAATTTCTCTGCAAGCTGTTTGTCATTCAATCCAGGATTTTGCGCGTATAAAGCTTCATTATTTGATTTAGCATAATAATAAACATATTCCATTTCCATTTGGGGCAAGAAACGAGTGTATTTTTCAAAACTGGCAATATCTGAATTCTGAGAAACAGGCAAAACCATAAAATAATTGATGTCTAGTAAATTCACGTAAGTAGTTAGCTTTATCGGACCTTCAATTTTTTTAACGATATTCAAACTGTTTTGAGTCAATGTTTTGTCTTTATTGCGGGTCATATCCGTGTAAAGCGTCAGCGGCGCTCTAGAGGTTATATAGCCAAGTGATAAAACAACAACAATTAAAACAGTATATTTTAAAACTCTTTTAGATACTGTTTGTGCATCTCTTCCTGTCTGAAGTTTGTAAATACTCAATACGATAAAAAGACTGCTTACCAAAACAAAGTAAAAGACATCTTTACTGATAATTAATCCTTCAAGCATTTCGTTGGCACGTCCTGCAATCGAAAGGAAATAAGTTATATCTTTTACGATTTCGACATCCTGCCAAAGTTTTCCAATAAAATTTAGACCTGCTAAAACTACCAAAGTACTAATGGCTGCTACAACCTGATAAGAAGTCAGACATGACATAAAAAGTCCGATTGCGGCATAAGTGCAAACCAATAAATACAAACCAATTAGTCCAGATATGGCAAACTTAAGATCTAAATTTTCTATAGAAAAATAAGCAATGGCAACTTGCAAACCTAAAATTGCAATGAACAGAAGACAGTAAGCTGCTATAGCTAAATATTTACCCAATACAATGTCTTTAATTCTAATAGGTGAAGAAAGTAAAAGCTTAATCGAACCGCTGTTGATTTCGCGACTCACTAATCCCATTGTCAAAAGTGGAACATAGAGATAAAGATAATTCTGCATTTCGGTATATAAACCGCTAAAGCCTGAAAAAACAATTTGCGATAAATTGTCCATGCTTTGTCCGATTTTCTGGGCTTTTTCGAAACGTTCGATAGTGCCAAAGAATTTCCAGCTTGACTGGATTGAAAATATTACTAAAACAACCCATGCGACAGGCGAGTAAAACATCGTGTTGAGCTCTGTTTTAGCAATTCTATATATTGTTTTCATTTGTATATTTTTTTTTTAAGAAAGAATAGCGTTTTTAGATGGGGCTTTTTTAGATAATTGTGCAAAGATTTCGTCTAATGAAACTTTTTCAAATTGAATTTCACGAAGTTTCCAGTTATTGTAAACGCTTAATGAAACAATTTTTTCGGCAACTTCTTGTGTTCCGCTGAAAGTAATTTGTACTTTTTTAGGAGTCAGATAAACTGCTTCTGTGATTTCTGAAATTTCTTTAAAAGCTTCAATAGCTGGCGGATTTTCAAAACTAGCCGTTAATTTATCTGCTTCGATATAATTGTTGAAAGCTTCCAGCGTGTCAGAAAAAACCATGTGTCCATTTTCAATCATTTTGATATCCTGGCAGGTTGCCTGAACTTCAGAAAGAATGTGTGAAGAAAAGATTACGGCTTTGTCTTGTGCTATTTTCTTAATTAAATTTCGAACTTCTAAAATCTGATTTGGGTCTAATCCGTTTGTAGGTTCATCTAAAACTACCAATTTTGGTTCGTGAATAATAGCCTGCGCAATTCCCACACGTTGTCTGTAACCTCCTGATAAGTTTTTAATCAAACGGTGGCTAAAATGTGAAATTCCGCATTTTTCTTTTGCTTTTTCTACAGCGTTTCTCAAATTTTCTTTTGGGACTAATCTTAATTGCGCACAATGAATTAGATATTCATCCACCGTTAAATCCAAATGAAGCGGTGGAGTTTGCGGTAAAAAACCAATCATTTTTTTAGCTTCTACAGGATTTTCTTTTAAGTTAATTCCGTCGATAAAAATGTTTCCTTTGGTTTGGTTTAAAACGCCGCAAAGAATATTCATAGTTGTCGATTTTCCGGCTCCATTAGATCCTAAAAGGCCTAAAATCCTGTTTTCTTTAATTTCGAAATTGATATTTTGAATTGCCCAATCCTTACTGTATTGATGCGACAAGTCCTCAACTCTTACAATAGTTGTTGTTTCCATAGTGTTTGTTAAAATCGCAGGAATGAGTTTTCTATACAATCATTCCTGCGTTACTTTTAATTTTTTTAGTATCCTGAATTTTGGGTTAAGAAGGGATTAGAACGAATAGCCGTGTCTGGAATAGGGAAAAGACTGTCTGTAGAAGACCAGATTTTTCCAGCTGTAGCTCCAAGAACTTGATCTATTGTACCGCTTCTTTTAAGATCGAACCATCTGTGACCAAATTCTCCAAACAATTCGCGTTCTCTTTCTAGCAAAATTAAAGCTGCCAATTGCGTTGGATCTGTTATTGTAGTTGAAGGTAATAATGCTCTGTTGCGAATTACATTTATATCTTGCTGTGCGCCAGTTATATCATTTGATTTTAGTCTTGCTTCAGCTCTTATTAAATAAAGCTCTGCCAATCTAAGAACCGTAGAACGCTCAACCGGACTTGAAACATAAGAGTTTTTATATTTTCTTGGCGCTAAAAAAGTAGAACCATCTGAGGCTACTACACTAATAGTCCAATTTGTTTTTCTCGCATCACCCGTTTCAAACATGGTGTTTCCTTTTCTCAGCATATAGGTTCCAGCAGTTGTATACAATGCAGCACCTTCGTAAGTATAAGCAGTTGTAAAATAAGGAATTTGGAGAATAGCTTCGTTATTATCAGCAATAAAAGGACTGTTTGTAGAAGTTAGATCTGGAATGATTTTATAAGTTGCTGTCTGGCCGATTACTGAAGTGGCATAAGCTGAAGCTTCACTCCATTTTCCTAAATAAAGATTTACTCTTGCTAGTAATGCCTCTGCTGCCCATTTGGTAGCTCTAATTCTTTGGGAATTATAATTAGAATAATCTACAGGAAGATCAGCTGCAGCAGCAGTCAAATCAAGTACGATTTGATTGTAAACTTCTGCTTGGCTTGTGCGTGGCGCTAAAGCAGACTGATCAACATTTGTTGTCAATACCAAAGGAACATCGCCCCAAATATTTGTCAAATAGAAATAGCAGTAAGCTCTTAAAAATTTTGCCTCGGCAATCCAGCGTGGAGTTTTGGTTGATGTTAATGTTTTGCTTGCGCCGATTCCTTCTATAACACTGTTTGCATTATAAATGGTTTTATAAAACTCAGTCCACATGGAGCCTGTAGTTCCATCATTTTCAGGGATTTCGTTAGTAGTGTAAACGTTTTCCAATTGCGTTTTAAGGATAAGCTCGTCTGAAGTTTCTCCAAAAACATAATGTAATGATCCGTAAAAAGTACTTGTAACCATACTTTGGTAGATACCATTTACAGCAGCCTCTGCCGTAGGATCTGAAGCATAAATGGTAACAGAAGATAATTCATTGCTTGGAAGATCAACATCAAGCATTTCTTCGCAGCTCGTAAATCCAATTAAAAGGAAAAACGAAAATATATAGGTGTATTTAATCGATGTATTTTTCATGTCTTTTAGATTTAAAATGTAAACTGTGTTCCTAAAGTTATGGTACGTAACGGAGGTAAATTTAAACCTTGAGTTTCAGGGTCAAATCCTTTGTATTTAGTAAAAGTGACTAGGTTTTGTCCCTGAAGTGAAAGACGTATATTTTGTATGAATTTTTGAGTCTTTTGATCTAAAGGAATATTATAAGTTGCACTTACATTTTTTAATTTAATATAAGATGCATCAACAATAGTTGCTGTAGATCCTGCATAATTAAAGAAGCTAGCCTGATAGTTTGAGCTCAATACATTTCCTTGCGCTAAATATTCGTTATATTCATCAACTTGATAGTTGGCAAGACCATAAGGGTATCCTGGCTGTACCGCAATAGATGAAAGCAAGCTTCTTCCGTCTTGTTTTACAAACTGGAACAAAAAGTCAAGGGCAAAATTTTTGTATGAAATTGAATTTGAAATTCCACCATAATATTTCGGATAAGTAGCACCGTAATATTTTCTATCGCCAAGTCCTGTCTGAGCAAATCCTGAGGATATTTTTCCGTCTCCATTTACATCCTCAAACTGAGCAATACCGTTTTCATTTACTCCTGTAAAATTGTACAGATATCTACCGCTTAAAGCATTTCCAACTACATAAGTAGAGTAGTAGCTAGAGGTTTCTATGCCTGGAAAAGACAATAATTTATTTGAGTTTGTTGAAATATTGAAAGAAGTAGTCCAATTCAAGTTTTTATTATGAATATTGGTCGCGGCCAAAGTAAATTCCCATCCTTTATTTTCAACTTCAGCATTTAAATTAGCTTGATAAGAAGTAAATCCAGCCTGCGGACTTAAAGTTGCACTTACTAACTGATTTCCAGAAAGATTTCTGTAATAAGCCGTAGTGAAAGAGATTCTGTCATTAAGAAAACTTAAATCTATCGCAGCCTCAAATTTCTTTGTAACTTCCCATTGAAAATTTGGATTGGCAATTCTGGTCGCCGCCATAGAAGAATTCCCAACGCCATAAGTTGCAGTCGAATACGTATTTGCATATCCGTAATCTCCGATAGCGTCGCTACCAACTTCTCCATAACTTGAACGAAGTTTACCAAAACTTATGATACCGTTATCTTTAAGAAAGTTCTCTTCTGAGAAAACCCATGCGCCACCAATTGAGCCAAAATTACCATAACGGTTATTAGCTCCAAATCGAGAAGAACCATCTCTTCTAAAATTGACATTAAGAATATACTTATTTTGGATATTATAGTTTACCCTACTGAAAATAGATGCATATTTATATTCTGATGAACCATTGTAGATTGATGCTGTTGCTGCAGTTCCTGTAATACCAACAAGGTTGTCAGAGCTGTAACCTGAAGTATTTACATAAGAAGGCATACGTGACTTTCTATTTTGCCATGAGCCACCTACTAAAGCAGTAAGATTACCTTTCCATAAAGGAGTTGTATAATTTAACTGCGGATCAATACTAAAATTGTTAGTATTATTGATTGAAACCGTATAACTTCTAGATGCATTCAGCGAAATATTATTTGCTGTATAATACACATTATTCATTCCCGATGCAGGTAAAAATTGTTCAGAAGTCATCTGTGCTCTTCCGTATCCTAAATCAGTTTTAAAAGATAATCCTTTTGCAATTTCGTATTGAAGGCTAAAACTTGTGATTAAATTATTTCCTTTATCCTCAACTCTCCTATCTAAAGCTGCCAGCGGATTTACATCACTAAAATAAGTTGGTGACCAGTAGTATGATCCGTCTGCATTATAAATAGTGTGGTTTGGCGCCGTGTTAACAGCATAATTGGTAATATCGTAATAAGGCAGTTTATTATCGTCTGCTGAGAAAATAACTGAAGCTCCTATTTTCAGTTTTTTGTTTAATGTATAGTGGTTAATATTAAAGTTGGTAGAAAACTTATTGTACCCAAAATCCCCTGGCAAAACAGTAGATTCTTTGTGGTAAGCACTGCTTAATAAGAAGTTTGTATTTTCATTTCCTCCTTTTAAACTTGCAGAGAAATTTGTAAAATCGGCAGTTCCCCCAATTAATTTTTCCTGCCAGTTTGTATAGGCATTTTGATCAAAATCTGTTAAAGCAATTCCCGTACTGAAACTGCTTGGCTGCGCATTAGAATTGGTTAGTGCTGTACGAAGCATGTTTAAATAAGTTGGAGTATCTAAAGTTTTCACCATATGTGCCACGTCAGAAATTCCAGAGTTGGTGTTTACAGTAAAGACTGTTTTTCCTGCTTCTCCTTTTTTTGTAGTAATAAGAACAACGCCGTTTGCACCTCTAGATCCGTAAATTGCGGTTGCATCGGCATCTTTAAGGATTTCAATGCTTTGAATGTCGTTTGGATTTATAACATTTAATGGACTAGTTGATTTTTGAGCACCTCTAATTACTCGATCGGATTGTACCTGCTCTTTAATATCATCGCCAATGTAAGGAACACCATCAATTACATACAAAGGAAGATTATCGCCCGCAATAGAATTTGTTCCGCGAATACTGATATTCATGTTACTTCCTGCATATCCGGAAGTTTGTGTCACAAATACACCAGGAGTTCTTCCCTGTAAGCTTTGCAGAATATTAGTTATGGGCTGTTTTTCAATATCTTCGGCAGTAATTTTAACTACAGATCCAGTTGAAGTTCTTCTAGTGGTTGTACCGTATCCAATAATTACAACCTCGTCTAATTTTGCCAAATCAGGCTGCATTTTGATTGTGATCGAAGTTTGGTTTTCAACTGTAACGTCCTGTGTTTTATATCCTAAATAAGATATTCTTAAGATATGTTTTCCTTTAGGCAATTCGATAAAAAACTGTCCGTCAAAATCAGATATTCCTTGTTTGTTGCCGCCTACAACCGCTACAGAAACACCAGGAAGTGGCTGTCCGTTTTCATCCAGCACTTTTCCGTTAAGCATAAAATTGACTTCTTTTTCATTCTCTGTTTTTTCGGCAGTTTTGACAACTTCTTTTTTATAGATTACAACATTTTTGTCAACTTGTTTGTAGACTAAATTAGTACCTTGAAATACAGAATTTAAAATTTCGCTTACGCTTCTTCTTCCTCTTTGAGTAGTTACTTTCGGAAAATCTTTTATAAGTTGTGGCTGATATGCAAACAATAACCCTGTTCTGGTTTCTATAGTTTTAAAAAGCGTTTTAATATCCTGATTATGCAGTTCAATGTCAACAGATATTGACTCTAAATTCTGACCGCTCATTTCGGTAGCGAAAATCATGTGCGTACCGCAGGTCAGCAAGAAAATGTGGAATAAACTGATTCGCATAATCATAATGGTTTTTTTTGACAGATGAAAAAAAGACGAATTCTTTTCCCTGTCAAACATGGTTGTTTTACAGCGTAATTTCATAAATTTGCTTGTTTTTTAATGGTTACTGGATTAATTGTTAAAAATCTAGGCCATCTGGTGTAGGAGCTAGATGGCTTTTTTAATTTAGTTTTGGTTAATTGGTCTTTGTTTTTAAGGTTAATATTTATTTTCGAAAGCTTTCTAAGTAGGAGGTTAGTCAGCTTTGATCTTCTTTACTCTTTTTTCTTTACTCTTTTTCACAGCCTTTTCCGTCCAAAATAACAGCTCCAGCTTTGTTGTAATGATATTCAGTTTCTATAACACTGCTTATTACTTTCAATACATGATCTAAATCTTCTTCGTTTAAGAAACTTGCTGTTATTCGGCAATTCTTAATTTTATCATTCGAGATCAAAATCTGCACCTTGTATTTTTGAGAAATTAAAGAAGTGGCTTCGGCCATATTAATATCATCCAGAATTAAGTAATTGCTTTTCCATTCGGTTACAATGGCCGCGCTTACGTTATTCTGTTCAAAATTTAAAGTGCTTTTGTTGACTTTAATCTGCTGATTAGGAGTGATTACGCCAAATATTTTTTCGGTATCTCCCACCTGAACTTTACCGCGAGCAACTGTAACTTCAATGCTGTTAGAAGAATTTTGAGCATTAATATTAAAAGCAGTTCCTAAAACTTTAGTCTGAATTTTACCAGTATGTACGATAAATGGTTTTTTAGGATTGTGCTTAATGTCAAAAAAAGCTTCTCCAGTTAAGGTAACTTCACGAGTTTCGGAGTCAAAAGAATTCTGATCGTATTTTAACGTACTGTTATCATTTAAAAGAACAGTACTTCCATCAGGAAGATGCACCAATTGTTTTCCGCTAAAATCAATTAAAGTATTTTGTGCCACAACAGTAGGTGTCTCTGGCGCAAGAGGAAGAGTTGTTTTTTGTTTAAAAAACAATGAGTTTCCTAATACAATCAATAAAGCGACACTAGCAGCGACTAAAAATGATTGCAAAATTACTTTTCTTCTTCTCTTCGGATTCAATTCCACAACTTTAGATTCGCTTTGCGGTTTAGATAAAATGTAATTTAGAATGTCGTCACTTTGTTTTTTATCCATTACATCTATAGCGTAATTTGCTTTCAGCATATCTTGAATTTTTTCCTTCAGAAAATCATCATGCTCTCCCTGCTGAATTATTTCCATCATTTGCTGCTGTTCCGCATCAGATAGATTATTCTGCAGATAGCCTTCAAATAACTCTTTGAATTTTTTTTGCTGCATTTGTTTCGTTAATTAAATTAGTACTTGTTTGTAAATGATAGATTGGAGTTTTTTTTTAGCCCTTCTAATTTTAGGGATAGAACACGTTTTAAATGTCCCTTTTATATAAAGACCATTTAAAAAAGAGGAGGGAGTAGTCGAAAGTGAAAAAAATGAAAAAAAAATGTAAAAAAATGTAGTTTTCGGCTTTTTTGAAAGAAAAAACTTTAGTCTAGAACTTTAAAAATAGCAGTAATGACATGAATATATTCATGTATGGAGAAATTTTAAGACGTATAAATTTTAAAGCCTGAGCCATATGTTTTTTTACCGTCTCGGTTGAGATGCCTAAATCTTCACCAATTTTTTGATGACTAAGGCCGTCTCTTTTGGCCATTTGATAAACTTTTTGCTGTTGAGGTGGCAGCTGTTCAACGATTTGATTTAAAATCGTATTGTACTGTTCATCTTTGATATTGCTGTCAGTATCAATAATTCCAGCTTCTTTCTGATTGAATTCGGTTATTTGACTTGTTTCTCGGGCAATTTTTTTAATCGAATTGAACAAATGATTGCGTGAGATTATGTAGAGGTAATTTTCAAAATGAGTAACTTCAGCTAAATTCTCGCGATTCTGCCATATCTTTAAAAAAATGTCCTGAACGGCTTCTTCTGCTTGAATTTTCGATTTCGTGATTCGTAAAGCAGTAGAGTACACATTATTTTTATATTGATTGTACATATTGGTAAACGCAAGCTCACTTCCTTGAGACAATTCAAGAAGAAGTTTTTTTTCGTCTATATTCGAATTTTGAGCCATGTTTTTGGTAACAATCAATTCAGCAATATTATTTATTTTTTTTGAAATGAAGATTATTTATCGATAACAAGCCTCGAAAAATGTTATTTTACCATTTTATCATTAAAATAATAAATTATCGTAAAAATAAGTAATGCTCTTTTGCATAAGATTCAATAGTGTTTTGTTTTGATGTTTGATGTATTGTAGGTTAAGTCTTGTTTTTATTGAAAATTGAACAGAATAGAATTGAAATTTTATCTTTTTTTGAAGTATGTTTATAAAAAACATAGATTTGTCTTTTTTTCAGACCCTTCTTTTTTTATCAGAAAATTATTCAATCTTTAATTTGATTTTTAATTATGAAGAAGAAGTTATTTTTATTTTTCAGTTTAAGCTGTAATGTGATTTTTTCGCAAACGATCAAAAAACCTTTGGTCAGTGCGATCACTTTAAAGGATCTTAAAACAGATATGTACCAAATGGCAGGCGATCATTTTAACGGTCGTGAAGCTGGTACTTTAGATGAATTAAAAGTATCCATGTGGCTGGCAGAGAAAGCCAAAGAAGCAGGAATGTCACCAGCGGGAGACGATGGCACTTTCTTTCAGTTTTTTGATTTATACAGGCATCAAGTTACCAATAATACCAGATTTAAAATCGGGCAAAAAGAATTTAAATTATGGAGCGATGTTCTAGTGGCCGAAACAACCACGAAAAAAGTTGAAGCTCCAATTTTATTTTTAGGAAAAGTTTCTGCAGAAGAAATCAGAAAAATAGATGTGAAAGGAAAAGCTGTTGTTGTTCTGGCATCAAAAGACGGAATTCTAGATAATATTTCACTTTTTGAAAGGCGTTATCCCGGATTTGTGAAACAGAAATATTATGAAGATTTAGCCTATAGAGGTGCTGCAGCTCTTATTATCGTTGCAGATGAATTGGGCGAAAAAAGCTGGCCTGAAGTAGAGCCTCAAATGAGGCGAGGCGTTTACGGAATTGAAGGATACCGCGATAAAATGCCTGTTCCTCCTAGAATGCCTGCTTTTTGGGTGCACAATGATCAAATGGAATTTCTTAAAAATACAAAAGACTTTTTATCTGCCGAAGTAGTTTCAGAAACTTACAAATATCCATCTGTAAATGTTGTTGGAAAAATTGAAGGAACTGATTCTAAATTAAAAAATGAATATGTACTTTTCAGCGGACACCAAGACCATGATGGCGTAAGACAGAAATACGGACAGGATTCAATTTATAACGGAGCAGATGATAATGCAAGTACCTGCGTGGCGATGCTGGCTATTGCTAGAGCTTACAGAAAGCAGCCTGCGAAAAGATCCGCTCTATTTGTATTTCATGGTTCAGAAGAACGAGGATTGTTAGGGTCGAGCTGGTATGCTTCACATCCTACAGTAACTGAAAAAGATATAATTGCAGTTTTAAACGGCGATATGATAGGTCGAAATAATATCAATCAGGCAGCACTTTTAGGTTCAAGCGAGCCGCATCAAAATTCGCCCGATTTGGTCGCTGCCGCTAAAAAAGCCAACGACGAAGGGCCAAAATTCGAACTTGATAAACTTTGGGACAGACCCGAACATCCTGAATTCTTTTATTTTAGATCTGATCATTTGCCTTATGCCAGAAAAAATATTCCGGCAGTATTTTTTACAAGTGTACTGCACAGCCAATACCATACTCCAATGGATGAATCTGAGAATATTGATTTTGCAAAACTGCATAAAATGACAGATTGGATTTATAGAACTGGCTGGATTTTATCTAATCAGCATGAACGGCCAAAAGTGATTCCGCAAAAAAAAGAGAATTAGTTATATCACAAAGATGTCTGATTTGTCAGACATCTTTTTACTTTTGGTTAGTTTTGTTGTTACCTGTTAATGATTCGTGAATTCCCTCTTTGGGGAAGATTTAAGTATTCTTTATATAAATTCACCACTATATTTTCAGACAAAAGAGAATAAAACTCCTATTGTATCGTTTTTTTATAAAACGATACTATGGGCTTATTTGATTTTATGATAGTGGAAATCGCTATGGATTTGGGAACTGCCAACACTTTAATAATCCACGGAGGAAAGATTGTAGTAGACAGCCCTTCAATAGTGGCAAGAGACATAAGGAACGGAAAAATTATTGCTGTGGGTAAAGAAGCCAGCTTAATGCAGGGTAAGACCCACGAG
Source organism: Flavobacterium sp. SH_e (assembly GCF_025717045.1). Taxonomy (GTDB): domain Bacteria; phylum Bacteroidota; class Bacteroidia; order Flavobacteriales; family Flavobacteriaceae; genus Flavobacterium. The sequence goes on along the minus strand of NZ_JAOVZN010000004.1, from coordinate 58,368 downwards.
AATATTAAAACTATTCGACCGCTTAAGGATGGGGTCATTGCTGATTTTGATGCTTCGGAAAAAATGATTAGCTGGTTTATCAGTAATATACCTGAGATAAAGAAAAATCTTTTTAAGCCGGCTCTGCGTATGGTGGTCTGCATTCCAAGCGGCATTACGGAGGTTGAAATGAGAGCGGTAAAAGAGTCCTGCGAAAGGGTGAACGGAAAAGAAGTCTTCTTGATTCATGAGCCTATGGCGGCGGCTATAGGAATGGGGCTTGATGTTATGCAGCCCAAAGGAAATATCATTGTGGATATCGGGGGAGGAACCACAGAAATTGCGGTTGTTGCTCTTGGCGGCATCATCTGCGATAAATCCATAAAAATTGCGGGAGATGTTTTTACCGGAGATATACTCTATTACATGAGAACGCATCATAATCTGTATGTAGGTGAAGCCACCGCAGAACAGATAAAAATAGAAGTGGGTGCAGCGATTGAAGAGCTTGAAGATGCTCCAGTTGATATGATGGTGCGGGGAAGAGATCTGCTTACAGGTAAACCCAAAGAGGTGCAGATAACCTCAAGAGAAATTGCGAGAGCTTTAGATAAATCAATACTTAGAATTGAAGACGCCATTATGGTAACGCTTTCAGTTACGCCTCCTGAGCTGGCGGCAGATATTTATAACACTGGACTGTATTTGGCAGGAGGAGGAGCAATGCTCCGAGGTCTTGATAAAAGAATTTCCCAGAAGACAGATCTGCCGGTTTATATTGCAGAAGATCCCCTTAGAGCAGTAGTAAGAGGGACAGGAATTGTTTTAAAAAATATTGACAAATATAAAAGCGTGCTGGTTAAGTAGGCTTTAAACGGTCAAGCAGCCGCGAAGCAGATAATGAAATTAAAAAAGCATAGATAGACATACGATTATAATCCATATGGAATCGCTTTCTGAAATTAATCTAATGATTTGCTATTAGAAAAAGGGCAGAAGAGAGGGGTTTGGCAGTAATTGCTATTGCAGATAATATACTGTTCATATCAAAGATGCCTTGCCAAGATCCGCTCCCTTTAATGTCTTTGGAAAATTAAAAACAGTTTTTACTAAGGGAAATATCTTTGATATTCTTTTAATTATGGCTATTTTTAAAGGGTTTGATAGCAAGAGGGTTAATGAATCTTTTTAGATTTATTTCCTTCTGCAGATGAAATCTGGTCGAAAGGTCAATAGGAAAATAATGGAGTTTTTTCAGTAAAGCTCGGATCTGGTTTCTGGAATCTGTGTGGTCAGCAATAAAAAAAATATCCTCTTTGTTTTTATTCTCGGCTGAGATCTGTTTTGGCTTAATTTCGACTGGATTGAATAATTTTACTACATGAGCCTCTGGAAGTAGTGAGGCCGTTGTCTTATAGGTCATGGCATTTGTAATTCCAGATAGCAGCAGATGGGGATCGAAAATCAGCCCGCTAGTATGAACGACTGTCTTACCTGACATGTCAGGCAGAGACTGTATAACGTTTTCTAAATCATCCTTTGGAAGAAATAATATTACTATTTCCGGAAAAGCTGCTTCTTCTATGCTTCCAATCCTTGCATTGGGCTCCATTTTTTTTATTGTCTCTTTTATCAGACTTCCGCCCCTAGGATTGTTTATTATAACTTCATAATCTGCGTCTGATGCCCTACGGGCTAATTCAAGAGTAAAACTGCTGATGCCGATGATTCCAATTTTCATAAGTTCTTTTTTTTAAATAATTACTGCTCACTAGTAAAATTTAAGAATGTTTATGCTGTAGTTGCATATGGATTCATTCGAGAAAATGTCTCCTTATCTCAGGAATAAATTTAAAGCTATTATTTGTTTTTAATCAGAGTATTTTTACTTGTTTTTATTGGCAAACAGAATTATTGAGAAGTTTAAAAGCTAGTATTCAGTTTTATTGAGAGATTGAAATTGAAGGTTATGAGTATGGGAGCAAAATTTAGATATTTTTAATACATCTGTTTTTAACTACTTTGTTACCGATCTATTGAAGGCTTATTTATTTATTTATAAAGACAGCTCTTTTTTGTTTTTTTTATTCTGTAAGAATTTTATATTTAAAAATTTACACCTTAATTGTATTTCGGCATTGCTTAAACCTTATTAAATAAGGAAAGTTAATTTCTGTATTGGCAAGTAGAAGGGATGCAAAACAAAAAATAAAAGTTAAGGTATTACTATTAATATTTTGACTCTTTTTATTGATTTTATCTCGGAATTAATTACTTTAAGTCTTATTTTAACTATAAAAGTATCAACTTTAATTAGAAAAAATCTGTTTCTTTTAAAAGAATCGAGAGTCATATTATATAGGCTGCAGTTGATGATTTTAAAATATATTATATTTATAGCTTATTATATAGTAATGGAAGAGCATAGACATGTAACTATTTATGATATTGCGGAGCGGCTTAATCTCGCTACGTCTACAATTTCACGTGCATTGAAAGACCATCACAGCATTAGTGAGAAGACTATTAAGAAAGTAAAAAAAACAGCTGAAGAGATGGGTTTTGTTCCAAATACTTTGGCAGCTGGATTAAGAGGAAATAAGTCTAAAACAATTGGTGTTTTAATTCCAACGATAACTCAGCCATTCTTATCATCATTAATTAGTGGTATTGAGGTTGAGGCCAGAAAATTTTATTATTCAGTTATTATTATGCAGTCACATGATTCTTATGATGAAGAGGTTAAAATGGCCAAATCACTGTATAGCAGTAGAGTAAGTGGTGTAATTTGCTCGCTGGCAATGGCGACAAAAGACACCTCTCACTTTGAGCAGTTTTTAAATAGCAATATTCCTCTTGTTTTTGTTGATCGTGTTCCTAAAGGTTTTAATGCATTTAGGGTTGTAATTGATAACTATACGGCTGGTTATAAAGCAACAAAACATCTTATTGATCAAGGGTGCAAAAGAATTGCGCATATGACTGCTGGTGCCGAATTTGGCAATCTTTACAATGAAAGAAAGAGAGGTTATATTGATGCTTTGGCTGATAATGGAATTCCATTTAACGAAGAATTAATTATAAATCTCAAAGCTATAACGTATGACGATGGGGTTAAAGCTTGTAATAAGCTATTTGGTTTAAAAAATCCGCCAGATGGTCTTTTTGCGCCAGGTGACATTCTTGCCGTTGGTGCTTTGCAGACAGCAAAAAAGAAAGGAATCAAAGTGCCTCAGGATTTTGCTATAATTGGTTTTAACAATGATCCTATTTCTGAGATAATCGAACCTAATATTTCAACGATTACACATCCTGCAGAGAAAATGGGAAAAGCAGCTGCAAATATAGTTATTGAAAATATAGAATCTTCAAAAGAAGAGGAGGTAAAAGAAATAACCTTTCTTAATACAGAGGTTCTTGTTCGTGAGTCTTCAAAAAGAAAATAAATTTCTTAACCATAAAAAGAAACTGCTCTTGCATTTAATGTAAGAGCAGTTTCTTTTTTAACTAGGTTCTAGTTGACGGAGATTTAAAACATAAAAAGCGTGTGAGAGTATTTTAAAACTCTAAAAAAAATGAGCGCGTAAAGTTTTAAGAATTCATAATATACAATCGGTTGTTATTTGTAAATATCTAAATATAAATGATTAAATTTTAATTTATATATTTTTTTTGCATATTTTTACACAACCGATTGTTTGTTTAATGAATATAAATCTTATAATTTTTTATAAACGTCCCATATGGAGAACATAAAAAGCAACTAAGATTAGATGTCTTGAAAACTGTTTCGGTTATCACGATCCTTACTTAATAAAAGGTTTTAATTGATTAAAAAGTATTTTAATTTATTTTTTATGAAAAAAGAAAAGTCAGAAGAGAGAATATGCCACAATTCATATCATGAAAATAAGATAGAAATAAATTGCGTAATATTCTGTTTTGAGCAGAAAAAGCTAAAAGTTTTGCTAGTAAAAAACGAAAGTTGCTTTGAGAGCTTAAGATGGAAATTGCCTAGTGATGGCTTAAAAGGAATGTCAATGTTGAAAACTGCAAGACAGATAGTAAAAAAATACATTCCTTCAGATGATTTTTTTCTAGATCAACTAAAAGCATTTGGTCATCCTTCTTCATTAGTAGAAGAGAATATTTCAATTGTATATTATGCAATGGTTAAGAAAGAAAAAACCGTTGAAGACGAAGAATTAAATTCAGATTTAATTTGGATTGAAACCAATAATGTAGCTCATTTAGGAGAAAATGATTTAACAATTCTAGATTTTAGCCTTAAAGAGCTGAAAAAAAACATTTGCTGCAGTGCAATAGGTTTTAATCTTTTAGGAGAAAAATTCACTCTGCTTCAGGTTGTTCATCTGTATGAGAAGGTTTTAGGGATTAAAATTAATAAGACTAATTTTAGAAGAAAGATTTTGCAGAGAAGACTTGTGCATAGTTTAAATGAAAAAGAAGAAGGAGTTTCATATAGAGCTGCTAAATTTTATAGTTTAAATATGTCAAAAGATGAAATAAGTTGGAATGTAAAATTCAATTTTCTTTTTTAAAAAATATATTCTGATAGTTTAAGAACGTTTTCTGTTTTTTTTTGGATCATACCATAAGTTTTGATTTGAAAGTATTGTTGCTTGAATAATTTTAAAACTTCATTTATTTGTTTTTACTCTCTTGATTAATTTTTTGGTTTATATTAATCTTAAAGCAATCGATTGTTTTTAGCGTATTTTTTGATATAGGGACCTTGTATATAACTGATTTTTAAAAATATAATATTCTACTGTAATTTTTTATGAATCCTAGTATTTTGTGCAGTTTTTAAAATTTTGTACTGCTGAAAAAATACAATTATTTAAAAATTATGGTTTCTTTAAGAATCTTTAAAAATCTTATTGTTATCCCTAAATATTTCTATAACGTTGTAGTTGATTTTGATATATTATTAAAATTTTTCGATTAAATATATAATAAAAATTATTTTACTAATGTTTTTTTTAATATTTATCAAAAAATAATTTACACAACCGATTGTTTTTTAAAAATGTTTTCTATATTTGTAGTAAACACACTTGTAAAATAATCTTTCCTTTTGAGTTTATTATAGGTGCTAAAGAATGCTTACTAACAACAAACCAATTAATAATTAAATCAATTTTTATGACTAACCAATTTATTGCAAGCAAACAGAGACTTTTAAAATGTTTTTGTTTTTTTATGCTCATGTTTGCGTTTTCATTTCAATCTAAAGCACAGACGACAGTTACTGGAACAGTAACTGATGGTAGCGGACCGATTCCGGGAGCCAATGTTAATTTAAAAGGATCTAAAAACGGAGTGAGTACCGGTTTTGATGGCACTTATTCTATAAATGTGCCAGCAAACGGGGTGCTTATTTTTAGTTTCATCGGTTTAAAAAGTAAAGAAGTGGCTGTAAACGGACAGAAAAATATTAATGTAAAGCTGGAAGAAGATGCCAATAATTTAAAGGAAGTCGTGGTAATCGGGTACGGCACTCAGATTAAAGAGGCTGTGACAGGATCAGTGGCTTCTCTTGGTGGCAAGGAATTAAACGAAGTTCCTGCGGCAAATATTACTCAGGCACTTCAAGGCAGGCTTCCTGGAGTTGAAATGACTCAGACCTCTTCAAAACCTGGAGCAGCAATGCAGATCAGAATACGAGGAACTAGATCGTTAACAGGAAGTAATGATCCGCTGGTGGTTCTTGATGGAGTACCTTTTGCTGGATCAATTGGAGATATAAATCCTTCCGATATTAAGTCTGTAGACATTCTAAAAGATGCCTCTGCAACTGCGATCTATGGTTCTAGAGGAGCAAATGGTGTAATCTTAGTGACTACTCTAAAAGGGAAAAAAAATCAGAAAGCCACATTTACATACAATGGTTTCAGCGGTATCAAACAGGCTTGGTCTAAATACCCAATGATGGATTCATCTAAATTTGCCACGCTTCGTGATTATTCTGGTTTATATGTAGATGGTGTTGATGAGAAAAGAAATGTAAATACAGATTGGCAGGATTTACTCTATGGTTCTGGTGAAATGATCAGTCATGATGTGAGTGTTTCAGGAGGAACTGAAACAGGAGCTTACAATGCAGGCTTAGGATATTATAAAGAAGAGTCTGTTCTTCCTGGCCAGAGCTATGAGCGTTTTAGTTTAAGAGCAGGTTTAGACCAGCAAATTAATAGATCTATACGTATGGGATTCAATACAAATAGCAATTACACCATTACTAACGGTGATAATATAGGAACGGGTAATATTTTATCAACTTCACCTCTAGCAGACCCTTATAATGCTGATGGAACCCTTAAAAGAACAGTTAGTATGGCTGCAGATGATCAATGGGTGTATACAAGGCAATCAATCAAAAGTTTAGGAGACGCATATGTTAATTTAAATAGAGCTTTTAGTTCATATAATAATATTTTTGCAGAAGTAAAAATTCCAGGTGTTGAAGGTTTAAAATACAGACTTAATACAGGTTTGAATTTCCGTACTTCAAACGCTGGGTATTATGAGGGGCAAGGAGTCTTTGATGTAAATCCAACAACACTTTCCAATGCTGCAATCACTAACGGCTGGTCTACTCAATGGCTTTTAGAAAATTTGCTGACATACGATAAAACTTTTGCGCAGAAACATACTATAAATTTTGTCGGATTGTATTCAAATGAGCAATATACAGGACAGAGTTCAAGAGTGACAAGAAATGGGATTACTTCTGATGCCTTCCAATTTTATAATTTAGGACAAAGCGAAGAAGAAGCTGTTATTAATCCAGCCGATCAGGATTATACCCAATGGGGATTAACTTCATATATGGCAAGGTTAATGTATTCTTACGATAATCGTTATTTCATATCTGGAACAGTTCGTTCTGACGGTTCTTCAAGACTTTCTCCGGGCAATAAATGGGTAACTTATCCAGCAGTTTCAGCAGGATGGACACTTTCAAATGAGTCTTTCCTTAAAGATGTCAAGCATATTAATTTATTGAAATTGAGAGCTGGATATGGAGAGACATCTAATCAAGCAGTATCGCCTTATGCAACATTAGGAGCGTTGAGCACAAGACCTTATAATTTTGGAAGCACTAATTCGACCGGAGTATATGTTACAGAGTTGCCAAATCCTAATTTAGGATGGGAATTTTCAACGACATGGAACTACGGATTAGATTTCGGATTCTTTAACAACCGTCTATCTGGTACAGTTGAATACTATAAAACCAATACCAAAAACCTACTTCAGCGTGTAGGTCTTCCAGCAACTTCTGGAGTGAGCAGTTATGTTGCTAATGTTGGAGAAACAGAGAATAAAGGTTATGAAATTTCATTAAACGGGGTTATTTTGGATAATCCTAATGGTGTGACTTGGTCTGTGGGGGTTAATTTCTACAAAAATGAAAATCAACTGGTTGCTCTCGCTTCTGGAGCCAGCCGTGATGAAGCCAACAACTGGTTTGTTGGATATAATATCAATTCAATTTATGATTATCAAAAAATTGGCCTCTGGCAGGAAGGTGATCCATATATGTCAATTTATGAACCAGGGCCAACAGATGTCAATCAGCAAGGAACGGTTGTGGGATCTATTAAAGTAAAATATACTGGAGAATATAATGCAGATGGTTCACCAACGCGAGCTATAAATGCCAGCGATCGTCAGATTATTGAAACAGATCCAGATTTTCAGGGAGGTTTCAACACTAACGTAACTTATAAAGGTTTTGATTTTAATGCAGTGGGAGCATTTAAAAGTGGTGGAGTATTAATCAGTACACTCTATGGAGGAGCTAGCTACATGAACTTATTAAACGGAAGAAGAAGCAATGTTGATGTAGACTACTGGACTCCTGATAATACAGATGCAGAATTCCCAAATCCAAGAGGGATTAGAAGCGGCGATAACCCTAAATATATGTCAACTATGGGATATTTTGATGCATCGTATGTAAAAATTAGAGCGCTTACTTTAGGATACACGATTGACCAGAATTTTACAAGAAATTTAGGCATTGACAAATTAAGATTATATTTCACTGCACAAAATCCGTTTGTTTTATTTTCTCCATATCATGACTTATCTGGAATGGATCCTGAAACGAATTCATTAGGAGATGAAAATCAAGCTGTTGCCTCTTATCAGAGAAGGTTTTCGGTTATCGGAACAAATACTCCTACAACCAGAAATTATTTATTTGGACTTAATTTAACATTTTAATCAGACACACAAATGAAAAGATATATTTTTAAAAATTTAATAATAGGATCAGCAGTTTTATTTTCTTTAGCTGGCTGTTCTGATATATTAGAAGAAAAACCGCATGATTTTTATGAACCTGGCTATTTTAAAACAGAACAGGGTGTTAAACAAGGATTAACTTCTCATTATGCGCATTTGCGTTGGATTTATGGACAAGCTTATTTTTACAATGCTTGCCAGACAGGAACAGATGAAGCTACGTATGCACAGAGTGCAGACGGTAATTTTAAAGACCACGATTTATCTGGAGTAGGTATTATTAATCCAACTTCAAGCCGTTCGGATGTTTTGTGGAATAATTCTTATTATGATATCAATACTGCCAGCGGTATTATAGAGAATGGCGCAGCCGTAGGAGTTGCCAGTAGTTTAATTGCAGAGTCTAAATTTTTTAGAGGATTTGATTATTTTCTGCTTGTGCAGACTTTTGGAGGCGTACCGATGGATTTAGGGGCTGGCGAATTAAAGTTTAACAGTAAACCATCTAGATATTCTAAACGTAATACGGTTCCTGAAGTATATACAAAAGCCATTTTTCCGGATTTACTTACAGCAGTTAATGATCTTCCTGATGCGCCAAGATTGACCGGTACGGTAACCAAAACCGTTGCAAGATTATTTTTAGCAAAGGCTTATCTTACTTATGGCTGGTGGTTAGAAAATCCAAACAATATTCCAACCTATCCAGATGCTCAAAGAACAGACCCTGATGGACATAATGCGCAGTGGTATTTTCAAAAAGCTTATGATCTGGCTGTTGACGGAATAAATAATCCTGGACCATACGGACTTCTTGATTCTTATTATGATGTTAATTCTGGAGCAAATGACAGAAACAAAGAAGTAATGCTTTATGCAGATCATACACAGGAAAGTGAATATTATAATGGAGCCAGCCTTACTTATGGTAGCGGTGGTGCCCCAGACAACTTTTCAGGCTGGATGGTGACGTGGAACTATACCGCTATTAGAAGTAAAAACGGAACTGCTGCGGTATCTTCAGTTCAGAGAGAAGCAAATCAATTTTTGGGACGTCCATGGACAAGAATGGCGCCACCTATTGAAGTTTTTACCAACACTTTTGCAGATAAGACCAATGATTCAAGATATGATGGAACCTTTACAACAGTTTTTAGAGGGAATTGGAATCTTATAGGAACTGGTCTTACAGGTGTTGCAACTCTAAGCAATGCAAATGGTCTGACAATTAAACCAGGAGATGCTGTTTTAAGCTTCCTTAATGATGAGCCAGGAACTCCTATTACCTATCCTTCAGGACAAGGAGAAAGTGGAGTTGGAGCGGGTGTACTGCCAGGAAGAGCAGATTATGTAATCTCACCAAAAGGTATTAGCAGAATTGTATACCCAGGTTTCTGGAAACTTGGACCTTATAGAACAGATAATGCTGGTGGACTAGGACAGCCTAATGCAGGAAGCACAAGACCGTTTCCTGTAGCAAAATTCTCAGAATTGTATCTTGTTGCCGCAGAAGCAGCTGTAAAGGGAGCTACAGGATCTTTAAGTGCCAGATCACTTGTAAATGTATTAAGAGCCAGAGCAGGAAAATGGAAATGGGATAATAATGGAAATACTGCTAAAATACAAGACAATAGTGCAGCCATGACAAGTGCGACCCCAACCGTAGTTGATATTAATTACATTCTTGCAGAACGTTCACGTGAATTTTTTGGAGAAGGATACCGATGGTATGATTTAGTAAGGACTCAGAAATGGAATGAACTTGCTGGCAAGTATTCTATTGGAGGATCTAACTACGGGCAGCATACGCCAGAAGTTATAACAAGGACTATTGATGCGCATCATTATTTAAGACCTATTCCACAAGGACAGATGGATGGTATGGAAATGTCTGCAGAGGAAAAAGCGGCATATCAGAATCCAGGATATTAAATTCTATTTTTTTTAAGCTAACATCATAATAGTGTTAATCTTACAAGTTACTTCTATTAAGATTTAAGTTAGTTTAGTTAGGGCCGAGAGTCATGCTCTCGGCTTTTTACTATTTTTTAAAGATTTTTAATAATAATGAACATGAACAATAAAAAAGCTTTTTTTTTACCTATTGTAGGACTATTATGCTCGCTGCTTATGCAAGCACAGGAGAGTACAAAAAAAATAAAAAACGGAAAGGCTCCCATTTTTTCGAATGTTACATACAAAGGAGATGATCAGATTTATAAGAACAATCCATTAAAAGTAGATGAATTTTATTCTCCAGTTCTGCAAGGATGTTATCCTGATCCAGCTATTACAAGAAAAGGAGAAGATTATTACATGGTATGCTCTTCATTTGCAATGTTTCCTGGTGTACCGATTTTTCATTCCAAAGATTTGGTAAACTGGACAGATTTAGGAGGAGTTTTAAATAATGTTTCAGAATTTAGTCCGCATGATACTGGTATCAGCGCTGGTGTATACGCGCCAGGAATTACCTATAATCCACATAACGATACTTTCTATATGATTGTAACAGCTTTTACAGGCGGTTTAGGAAATATAATTGTAAAAACTAAAGATCCTAAAAAAGGTTGGGGAAGTCCGATTAAATTGGCTTTTGACGGAATTGATCCTTCTATTTTCTTTGATGATAACGGAAAAGGTTATGTCGTGCATAATGATGCTCCAGATAAAGGAAAAGAATTATATAACGGACATCGCGTAATTAAAGTTTGGGAATATGATTTAGAGAAAGATCAGGTAATTCCAGGAACTGATAAAATTATTGTTGACGGAGGAGTTGACCTTTCTAAAAAGCCAATTTGGATAGAAGCGCCTCATTTGTATAAAAAAGACAATCATTATTATTTAATGTGCGCTGAAGGCGGAACAGGAGGAAATCATAGTGAAGTTGTTTTTATTAGCGATAGTCCAAAAGGACCATTTAAACCGTCATCAAATAATCCGATTCTTACTCAAAGATATTTCCCTCAAAACAGGCCAAATAAAGTTGATTGGGCAGGGCATGCAGATTTAGTGCTTGGCCGAGACAATAAATATTATGGCGTATTTCTAGGAATTCGTCCAAACGAAAAAGACAGGGTAAATGCAGGCCGCGAAACATTTATGTTGCCAGTTGACTGGTCGGGAACTTTTCCTGTTTTTGAGAATGGTTTAGTTCCAATAGGACCAAAATTGAAAATGCCTAATGGCGTAGAAAATAAAACAGGTAAGGATGGTTTTTTCCCGAATGGCAATTTTACATTCACAGAGAATTTTACTTCGGAAAAATTAGATTATAGATGGATCGGATTAAGAGGACCTCGCGAAAATTTTATTTCTGTTGTTAAAAAAGGTCTGCAGATTAATCCATTTCCTGTAAATATCAAAGAATTAAAACCGACTTCAACATTGTTCTACAGACAACAGCACAATTCATTTTCTTTTTCGACTACATTAGATTACAAACCTCAATCTGAAAAAGATTTGGCAGGAATTGTATGCCTTCAGAATGAACGATTTAATTATGTTTTTGGAGTGACTAAAAAAGGAAAAGATAATTATATATTGTTGGAAAGAACAGAAAATGGCCAGTCAGAAATTATATCAAGTGCAAAAATAGAAATCAAAGGAACTTTACGTTTACAAGTAAAAGCCGAAGGAGACAATTATCAATTTAGTTATGCCATAAATGGTGTTGATTTCGAAAATCTTGGAAATCCAGTTTCAGGAGATATTCTTTCGACAAATGTAGCTGGAGGATTCACAGGAGCTTTGATAGGACTGTATGCTACCACTGCAAATAATTCAAATCTGAAATAGAAACAGCAATTGCCAAAAAAGAAGTACTTTGTTAATGTGCTTTTAGATAGAATAGAATGTTTTAAATTTTTAAAAGTGAATATGAAAAGATATTTAAAATATGCATTGTTTTTACTCTTTGTTTTAATAACAGGATGTAAGCCCAATCAGACATTAGTAAAGTCTTCAGAAAAGCCAGTTGCAGCAAATTGGGTAGGATCATGGGCTTGTGCACAAATGCTTGTAGAACCGCATAATATGCCTCCAGCTCTAGGCTTGGCACAAAATACAATTCGTCAAATTATAAAAGTTTCGATTGGAGGAGAACATATTCGATTGCGTTTCTCCAATTTGTTTAGCGATCAAGTTACAGTTTTAAAAAAAGTCAGCGTAGCCAATGCACTTGAAGCACCCGCAATTGATAAGACCACACAAAAAAATCTCAGTTTTAATGGAAATCAAGAAATAACATTAAATCCTGGTGAGGAAGCATTTTCAGATGAGGTGAATTTTCAATTAAAATCAGGGCAGTTACTAGCTATTACTATTTACTATGGTGCCGCTTCAGAAAAAACATCTGGGCATCCAGGCTCAAGAACGACCTCTTATATTTTGCAAGGCGATCACCTCAATGATGAGGTTTTTTCGGGCGCAATAAAAACAGACCATTGGTATTCTATTATGGGACTCGATGTAGTGGCATCAAAAAAAACATCAAATGTAATCTGTCTCGGAAACTCAATTACAGACGGACGCGGTTCTGGAACAAACAAACAAAACCGCTGGACCGATATTTTAGCAGCTCGACTTGCAGCAGATAAAACGACCCAAAATATTGGAGTCTTAAATTTAGGAATTGGAGGGAATTGTGTTGTAAAAGGCGGACTTGGACCAACGGCGTTAGAGCGTTTTGATCGAGACGTGCTCTCGCAAGCAGGCGCAAAATGGCTTGTAATTTTAGAAGGAATAAATGATATAGGAGGAATTAAACGAGCAGAAGACGCTCCTGCAAAAGCGCAGGAAATTATAGAGGCTTATAAAATTATGATAGATAAAGCGCATTCCAAAGGCATAAAAGTATATGGTTGTACGATTCTGCCTTTTCAAAAGTCATTTTATGATGCACCTTTTAAACAAGAAGCAAGAGATATTGTAAATGCTTGGATTCGAAATAACAAATTTGATGCAGTTATAGATTTTGATAAAGAAATGGCTTCAGAAACAGATTCAAAGACAATCTTATCAAATATGCACGACGGCGATTTTTTGCATCCTAATGAATTAGGATACAAGAGAATGGGTGAAATAATAGATTTAAATTTATTTAAATAAGAAGATTAACAAAATATCATGAAATCAATAATTAGATTTTTCGCATTTACAGTCCTATTTTTTGCAGGATATAATGGATATTCTCAGAATCCAAATTTCCATGTCTATTTAAGCTTCGGACAGTCCAATATGGAAGGTTCTGCTCCAATAGAAGCTGAAGACAAAATAAATGTCGATCCTCGTTTTCAGGTTTTAGAAGCAGTAAACTGCCCAGATTTAAACCGTGAAATGGGAAAATGGTATACGGCAATACCGCCGTTATGCCGATGTAAAACGGGATTGACACTAACGGATAATTTTGGAAGAACTATGGTAGCCAATCTTCCTAAAAATATTAAAGTAGGAGTGGTAAATGTTGCAGTGGGAGGATGTAAAATAGAACTTTTTGATAAAGATAATTTTGAAAATTATGTAAAAACAGCGCCAGATTGGATGCTCGGTATGATTAAAGAATATAACGGCAGTCCGTATGCAAGACTTGTCGAAATGGCAAAAATTGCACAAAAAGATGGAGTTATTAAAGGAATTTTACTGCATCAGGGAGAATCTAATACTGGTGACACACTATGGGCCAAAAAGGTCAAAATAGTATACGACAATCTGATGAAAGATCTGAATTTGGATCCTAAAAAAGTGCCTCTGCTTTCTGGAGAAACTGTTCACGAAGATCAAAAGGGGAAATGCGCCAGCATGAATAAAATTATTGCAACTCTGCCTCAAACCATTCCAACATCTTATGTGATTTCTTCAAAAGGCTGTGCTGTTGCTTCAGATTTCCTGCATTTTAATGCGGCAGGTTACAGAGAATTAGGAAGACGTTATGCGGAAAAAATGCTTTTGTTGTTGGGATATAGCATTTGAAAACTGTAATATTTCCCGTTTGATATTTTTTAGAAACATTGAAATAGAAACTAGTATGAAAATAGAAAAAATTAGGTATGCGTTTCTAGCAATTGCCTTTACTATCTTAACCACTCAGTCTCAAAAAGGCAAAGTTCAGAATCCTATTATTTTTGCCGATGTGCCTGATTTATCGATAATCAGGGTTAAGGATACTTACTACATGAGCAGTACGACTATGCACATGAATCCTGGAGTTCCGATTATGAAATCTAGCGACTTAGTCAATTGGCATCTTGTTAATTATGCATACCAAACTTTAGAAGATAATGATGACCGACTAAATTTAGATCATGAAAAAAATGATTACGGCAGAGGTTCGTGGGCGAGCAGTTTACGCTATCACAATAATATGTATTATGTAAGCACTTTTTCGGGAACAACCGGTAAAACTTATATTTTTTCTACAAAAGATATTGAAAAAGGGTCTTGGAAGAGAACGGTTTTAAATAATTCTTATCACGATCATTCTCTTTTTTTTGATGATAACGGTAAAGTCTACTTGGTTTGGGGTGGCGGAAAACTTCAAATTGTAGAATTAAAAGAAGATCTGTCAGAAGTTAAAGAAGAGACGAAAAAAGTTTTAATTGAAAATGCGAATGCTCCTGCGAAGAGCGATATTATGCTGCCTGCAGAAGGATCACAGCTTTTTAAAATTAACGGGAAATATTATTTATTTAATATCTGCTGGCCCAAAAATGGTATGCGTACAGTAATTATACATCGAGCAGATAGTATCTCAGGTCCGTGGGAAGGGAAGATGGGACTGCAGGATATGGGAGTTGCACAAGGCGGACTTATTGATACTCCAGACGGTAGATGGTTTTCTTATTTATTTAGAGATGCAGGAGGCGTAGGACGTATTCCGTATCTTGTTCCTGTAAAATGGGAAAACGGCTGGCCAATATTGGGAGAAAATGGTAAAGTGCCTCAAAAATTAAATCTTCCAGCGAATAAAAGCCTAATTCCCGGAATTGTAAACTCAGACGAATTTACCCGTAAAAATGGAGAAAATGATCTGCCATTAGTTTGGCAATGGAATCATAATCCAGATAATGCTCATTGGTCAGTTAAAGAAAGAAAGGGTTATTTAAGATTAAAAACATCGAGAATAGACAGCAGTTTTACGCAGGTAAAAAACATTTTGACCCAGAGAACTTTTGGCCCCGTATGCTCTGGAACCACAATGCTGGAGCTTTCTAATATGAAAGAAGGAGATTTTGCAGGACTTTGCCTGCTGCAAAAAGATTTTGGTCTGGTTGGAGTAAAAGTTGATCATGGGACGAAAAAAATTATAATGATAGATGCAGAAAAAGGAAATCCGAAGGAAATAGAAAGTGTTTTATTAAATCAGAACAAAATATATTTCAAAGCCGAATGCAACTTTAAAGACCAAGCAGATCAAGGGAGATTTTATTACAGTTTAGACGGAAAAAAATGGATTGCGATAGGAAAAAAGATCAAGATGCCGTACACTATTCCATATTTTATGGGTTACCGATTTGGACTGTTTAATTATGCTACAAAAACAGAAGGAGGTTTTGCTGATTTTGATTATTTCCGTCTGCAGGATAAAATTTCGGAAATGAATTAATCATTACAAAGGTTTTAAATACATTTTAAAAATAGAAACAATGAGAATAAGGTATTTGTTTGTTATAAGTTTGTTTTTGGCAGTTAGTGTCAATGCACAGCTGATGCCGTATAAAAATCCGTCATTAAGTTCTTCTGATCGCGCAAAAGACTTAATTTCAAGATTAACGCTCGAAGAAAAAGCAGCGTTAATGTGCGATCAATCAGACGCCGTTCCGAGACTCGGCATTAAAAAATTTAATTGGTGGAGCGAAGCCTTACACGGTTATGCAAACAATGATAATGTGACTGTTTTTCCAGAACCTATAGGAATGGCGGCCTCATTTGATGACCAACTGCTTTATCGTGTTTTTGATGCGGTTTCTGATGAGGCAAGAGCTAAATACAACCAATGGATTAAAGATGGAAATGAGAACAAACGTTTTTTAAGCTTATCGGTATGGACACCAAATGTCAATATTTTTAGAGATCCAAGATGGGGGCGTGGACAAGAAACTTATGGAGAAGATCCTTACCTCACATCCAGAATGGGAATTTCGGTTGTAAAAGGATTACAAGGACCTGCAGATGCCAAATATCGCAAACTTTTAGCCTGCGCCAAACATTTTGCCGTACATTCTGGCCCAGAATGGAGCAGACACGAATTGAATTTGAATAATGTAAATCCGCGTGAATTGTATGAAACCTATCTGCCCGCCTTCAAAGCATTGGTACAGGAAGCTGATGTCCGCGAAGTAATGTGCGCCTATCAGCGTCTGGACGATGAGCCTTGCTGCAGCAATACCCGATTACTGCAACGTATTCTTAGAGACGAATGGGGTTTTAAATATATGGTAGTTTCAGACTGTGGAGCCGTAACCGATTTTTATACTACACACAAAGTTTCGTCAGATGCTGTGCATGCTGCTTCTAAAGCAGTATTGGCTGGAACAGATGTAGAATGTGTATGGGAAAATTACCCTTTTAAAAATCTTCCAGAAGCCGTTGAAAAAGATTTAATTAAAGAAGTAGATATCGACAAAAGCTTACAGCGTGTATTAGAAGGTCGTTTTGAATTAGGAGAAATGGATGATGATGCGATTGTGCCATGGACTCAAATTCCAACCTCAGTGCTTAATAGTAAAGAACATCAGCAGCTGGCTTTAGAAATGGCTCAGAAATCAATGACATTACTGCAAAACAAGAACAATATTCTTCCTTTAGACAAAACATCAAAAAAAATCGCAGTTATTGGACCCAATGCGGCCAATGAACCGATGCTGTGGGGAAATTATAATGGAACACCAGTTAAAACAATTACAATTAAGGAAGGAATTAAATCCAAAACGGGAGCAGATAAAATCTTTTATGATAAAGCTTGTGATTTGGTAGAAGATAAAGTTAACCAAAGCTATTTTGACCAGATTTCTTTTGAAGGCAAAAAAGGAATGAAGGCCACATATTGGAATAATCCAAACAGAGAAGGAAATAGTCTTATTTCAACGCAGATTACCAATCCTATAAAAATGACAACAGCTGGACAGCATGAGTTTGCTTCTGGAGTTAAATTGGAAGGCTTTTCTGCAAAATACGAAACTGAATTTACCGCAAAAACAACGGATACGCTTGTTTTTAAAACTGGCGTGACAGGATTTTTTGAATTATTGGTTAACGGAAAATCTATCGCAAAATATACAAACTGGAGAACAGTTCCAGGAAATATTCCATTTCCCGTAGAAGCTGGAAAAACTTATTCAATTGAAATTGATTTTGCACAGTCAAACAACTGGCAGGCGAATCTTGAATTTGATTTTGGGAAAGAATTTGACATCAACTTCTCCTCTTTAATCCAAAAATTAAAAGGTATTGATACTGTTGTGTTTGTTGGGGGACTTTCAACTTTGCTTGAAGGAGAAGAAATGCCAGTTTCTTTTCCTGGTTTTAAAGGAGGTGACAGAACCAATATAGAATTGCCAGCCGTGCAGAGGAAATGCTTGAAAGAATTAAAAGAGGCAGGAAAAAAAGTAGTTTTTGTAAACTGTTCGGGTTCTGCGATTGCTTTAACACCAGAAACGTCGAGCTGTGATGCTATTTTGCAAGCATGGTATCCTGGAGAATCTGGAGGACAGGCTGTTGCTGATGTGCTTTTTGGAGATTATAATCCTGCCGGAAAATTGCCTGTTTCATTCTACAAAAATTCTGAAATATTGGGCGATTTTGAAAACTATTCTATGAAAGGACGTACTTACAGATATACGACAGATGTATTATTTCCTTTTGGTTTTGGATTAAGCTATTCTAAGTTTATTGTTGGCTTAGGAAAATTGAGTAAAAGCAAAATAAGATCAGATGAAAATATTCAATTGAATATTCCTGTGCAAAATATCAGTAAGCACGACGGAACCGAGATTATTCAGGTATATGTTAAAAAAGTAAATGATACTGATGGTCCTTTAAAAACATTAAAAGCTTTTAAGCGAGTTACTGTAAAAGCCGGAAGTAAAGAAAACGTCCTTATAGACTTGCCAGCTTCTTCATTTGAATTTTATGATGCAGCTACAACTGGGCTGAAAGTAGCTTCTGGCGAATATGAAGTCTATTATGGCAATAGTTCGGCAGCAAAAGATCTTAAAATACTTAAAGTAGTTATACAATAAAAAACGCGTAAAAATATTGATATGAAAACTAATGTAAATCTTGTTTTGGTTCTATTAACTATCGTTTGCGTTTATGCTTTTTAAACCTAAATTTATAGCTCTGTTTTTTCTGATATTTTTATTTGGTGTATATGGTTTTGGTCAAAATCTATTGTACAGACAAGTTATAAAGCCGATCCAGCTCCAATGACGGGAGGAAATGACAGATGGTCTTTGGTTACAGCAGATATCAAAAAAGTTTCAGGTGTACATGATCTTTTTTTGTATACAAGTGAAACTCCCCTGAAAAAAATATGTACTTTCAATATTGGATGTTTTCGAAATAATCATTTAAAAACATTATTTTTCCAAAAAAAAAGAGTTCAAGCGATTAACAAAAGGTAAATCTTAAAAGTTATGAATTTTAAAAGCTTAATATTTTTATGTTTAATTAGTTTCTTTAAGCTAAACGCCCAATCTATAATAAAAAGCCCAGACGGAAAGCTTGCAGTATCAGTTTACGTAAATAACGGAACGGCTCAGTATAGTGTAATTTACAATGAAAAAACATTCATCGAGAAATCTCCTCTTGGTTTAAAAACGAATGTTGGAGATTTCAGTTCGGGATTAACTTTAGAAACAAATATTACACAAAATAAAATAGACGAATCTTATCAGCAGCGCAACATAAAAAAGAGCAAGGTTCAGTATACTGCTAATGAAGCTGTTTTTTCGTTTACAAAAAACGGCAAGTCTGCTTTTGATGTTATATTTAGAGTGAGCAATAATAATCTGGGATTTAAATATAAATTATATCCGCAGATGGAAACTCTTTCATGTGTGGTTCAGGAAGAAGTTTCGGGTTTTTTACTGCCTAAAGGAGCCACTACATTTTTGTGTCCGCAAAGTAATCCAATGACAGGATATGCTAGAACAGCCCCTAGTTATGAAACCTCATACACTCTCGATGATGCTGTTGGAAAAAACGGTTTGGGAAATGGCTATACATTTCCATGTTTGTTTAAAGTAAATAACAACGGATGGGTTTTAATTTCTGAAACAGGCGTAGACAGTGGTTATTGTGCAAGCAGATTAATAGGCTATGAGGACGGATTATACACAATTGGATTTCCGATGCTGGGAGAAAATAACGGGAACGGGACAACTTCTCCAGGAATTTCGCTTGCAGGAGAAACTCCATGGCGAACCATTACAATTGGAGAAACATTGGCGCCTATTGTAGAGACTACTATTCCATTCGATTTGGTTAAGCCAAAATACCAAGCTTCTAAAGACTATCAATATACAAAAGGAACTTGGAGCTGGATTATGAAAATGGATAATAATACCACTTTCCCTATACAAAAACAATATATCGATTTTAGCGCTTCGATGGGATATGAAACCATTTTAATAGATGCACTTTGGGATACGCAGATAGGTCGTGATAAAATTGCAGAGCTAGCAGCATATGGCGCACAAAAAGGAGTAGGGCTTTATTTATGGTACAATTCAAATGGATATTGGAATGATGCTCCGCAGGGACCGAGGGGGTTAATGGACAATGCAGGTATTCGACGTAAAGAAATGGCATGGATGAAAAACATCGGTGTAAAAGGAATTAAAGTTGATTTTTTTGGTGGTGACAAGCAGGTTACTATGAAATTATACGAAGATATACTAACAGATGCCAATGACTTTGGAATAATGGTTATTTTTCATGGCTGTACACTGCCCCGAGGTTGGGAGCGAATGTATCCAAATTTTGCCTCAAGTGAAGCCGTTCTAGCAAGCGAAAACTTGCATTTTGGACAGCAAAGTTGCGACAATGAAGCAATAAGTGCTGCCACGCATACATTTATTAGAAACACTGTAGGAAGCATGGATTTTGGAGGAAGTGCTTTAAATAAATTCTATAACAGCGATAACACACCAAATAAAGGTTCAAAAAGAATGACTTCTGATGTATTTGCATTAGCGACTTCCGTACTTTTTCAAAGTGGAATACAGCATTTTGCCTTAGCGCCAAACAATTTATACGATGCTCCCGATTGGGCCATAAAATTTATGAAAGAAGTGCCTACATTGTGGGATGAGGTTCGTTTTTTAGAAGGCTACCCGGGCAAATATGTAATATTGGCAAGGAGAAATGGCACAAAGTGGTATATCGCTGGAATTAATGCTGAAAATAAAGTATTGAAAACAAAATTAAAATTAGAAATGCTAGCGTCTGGTATGGAAGTAAAATGTTACACGGACGATGAACATTTAAATGGGAATGTAAGTACCTTTAAAATGGACAGAAACCAAGAAGTCGAAATAAAAATACCACGCAATGGAGGAATATTGATAACAAATTAAAAGATTTTTATAGTCATCATTAGACACTTTTAAATTTGATTAATCCACAAAAAGCCAACTTATTTTGAAGTTGGCTTTTTTGTTTGAAATGCGTCTTGTAATTAACTAGATAACTGCAAATTTCTATCTAGTAGTAAACAATCTGTAGCACGGACACAAATCGTTATCTTTCTTTTACTTAAAATCCAGTACTGTCAGTTAGGTTAAATTTTAAGGGTAACATTAGATACTTATAATTATTTTTTTTAGCAACCGATTGCTCTTTTGTTTCTTTTTAACGTTTTCAAAAATGTTTTTGTATTTTAAAAATCAAAAAAATCACACATTTATCTATATTTAACAAGTTTATACTTATTTTTTAATTCCATTTTTAAGAATTTTATTCACTTTTTTAATATTACATTTTTTGTCAAAAAAATAGTAATTGACTGTATAATTGATATTTTATATTTTAAAATTATTTTGATATTGAATAATAATTATTTTTTTAATCTAAATGCTGTCTTTAATGTTTTTATAATACTTGTTTTTTACGTTTTTATTAAATAAAAATTTATGCAACCGATTGTTTTTTGTGTTCTTTTTTTATATTTGTTACAAATAGCATGAAACAGATTTGCATTAAAGTAACCTTCTAAAATTGAAGATTTCCAATTATTAATGAAATAAAAAATATCAATTATGAATATTAACCTTTAGAAAACAAAAACCACATTAACTATTTAAACCAAACAAAAAAACCATTATGAAGTTAAAACTTAAAATTGCACTAATTGGACTGCTACTAGTTAGTAGCCATAGTATAATGGCACAATCAAAGACCATTCATGGCGTGATCACTGATCCTTCGGGATTTCCGCTGCCAGGTGCCAGTATTAATGTAGAAGGTACGCAGAATAGCGCGTCTACAGATTTTGACGGTAAATATTCTTTAAAAGGAGTTAATCCTACCGATAAAATAACATATTCTTATGTTGGCTTAATCTCACAGACTATTACTGTTGGAGAAAGAAGCTCAATTAATGTAACTCTTGTTCAAAATACGCAAAATCTAAATGAAGTTGTGGTTGCCTATGGTACACAAAAGAGAGCTAAGGTTACAGGAGCAATTGCAACAGTAAGTTCAAAAGATATTGCCGCAGTGCCTATTACTAATGCTGAATCTGCTTTACAAGGACGTGCTGCAGGGGTTACAGTTGTAAATGGCGCGCCGGGTTCAAATCCTACAGTTACTATTCGTGGATTGGCTACAATGGGAAATAGTGCTCCTTTGTATGTAATTGACGGAGTTTTAACTGGAAATCTTTCAGGTTTAAGCCCTAATGACATTGAGAGTATCTCTGTTTTAAAAGATGCTTCCACAACAGCCTTGTACGGATCTAAAGCTTTTAATGGTGTTGTTATGGTTACCACTAAAAAAGGGAAAAAAGGTCCGGGCCAGTTAACTTTTAGCACTTACGTTGGCGGACAGGAAGTGACAAAACGATATAATGTTTTAAATACGCAGCAATACCTTCAATACGCTAAAGATTTAGGAAGTGATTTAACTGCTAGAGCAGCTGAGTTTGGAAATATCAATACTAACTGGCAGGATCAGATTTTTCAAACAGGAGTTATGCAGGATTATAATTTGAGTTTTTCAAATGGTACTGAGACTTCAACAGGACGCTATTCTGCAGAATATATGAAACAGGATGGAGCTATTATAAATACTGGTTTCGAACGCTATTCTTTTAGAGCAAATAATACACAAGATATTGGAAAACTAAAAATAGGAAGCAACATTGGGGTTTCTTTCAGTACCATTAATCCAGAACGTAGCTCGGGAGGAAGAACATTACTAGAGCATGCAATTAAAATGGCTCCCTATTTGCCAATCTATAATGATAATAGTTTGGGAGGATATCAAGGGCCTAGTGCAATTGACGGAAATGATGCTGAAAACCCTGTACGCGTGGCTAATTTAGGGTATCAGAAAATTAATAATCTATCTATTATCGGAAATATTTATGCAGAATTAGAAATTTACAAAGGATTAAAATTCAGATCACAGGTTTCTTTAGATTATTATACTAGTAAAGACCATACTTTTATTCCAAGCTATCAAGATGGTTCTTATCATAAGCAAGCATTTTCTTCAACAAATGAGACAAATTCTCAAGGGCAAACCATCGTTTTTGATAATAGTTTAACTTATAAAACGACTATAGCTCAAAAGCACAACCTTGAGATATTGGGAGTTATCACTAAAATTGACGGAAAAGGGCAAAGTTTAGCAGCGGGAAGCCGTTATTATATTTCAAACGAAATTGATCAGTTAAGATATAATGAGGGAAGCTTAGGATCTGCTAATTATGAAGAAAAGAACTTAGGGTATATAGCGCGTATCAACTATGACTATGATGGTAAGTATCTTTTGGCGGTTTCAGGGCGTCGAGATGCTTCTTCTCGTTTTGGAGCAAATAACCGTTGGGGGAATTTCTATTCTGTAGCATTAGGTTGGAATATTGCGAAAGAAAGTTTTATGCAAAATTCTATTTTCAGTACCTTAAAACTTAGGGCTAGTACAGGAACAACAGGAAACGATAGAATAGATAACTACCAATATAGTGCTACTTTATTGGCAAATTACAATTATCCAATTGGAGGAGAAAATGCGCCAGGTGTTTCGTTGGGCGTTGCAGCTAATCCTGATTTAAAATGGGAGTCAAAACTAGATAGAAATATAGGTGTTGATTTCGGTTTATTTGATGATAAGCTAACAGGTTCGTTTGAATATTTCAACAATAAAAGTAGCGACATTCTTTTTGCAGTTCCTCTTGCAGCTTCTGTTGGATCTGCAGGCGGTGGAACTCAGATTCAAAATATTGCAGATGTAAAAGTAAGCGGTTTTGAAGTTTCTATTGGTTACAATGACAGAAAAGGAGACTTTACATGGTCTGCAATAGCAAATCTTGGAACAAGTAAAAATGAAGTGGTTGGTTTAGCCCCAGGAGTAACCAGCGTTCTAGGTGGACCTTCAGCAAGAGCAGGTCTTGAAAATTTCTCTAGATTAGAAGTAGGGCAGCCGTTATTCTATTTTTATGGATATCAGACCGATGGGATTTACCAAAATCAGGCAGAAGTAGATGCTGTTTTTGGACCAGGTCAGACTACTATAAAGCCAGGTGACATTAAAATTGTGGATCGCGATGGCAATAAAGTGATCAATTCAGATGATAAAACAAACATAGGAAATCCATACCCCGATTTTACTTATGGTTTGAATCTAACGGCAGCGTATAAAAACTTTGATTTCAATTGTTTTATCACAGGAGTTGCCGGTAACGATATTTATAATGCTAACACTTTTGATCTAAAAGGAATGAACCGTTTGTTTAATGCAAGCACAGACGTTTTAGATAGAGCAATTGTTGAAAATGGTGTGGTGACAAATCCTTCAGCTACATTGCCGAGAGCTCAAGGAGCTGATATCAACTGGTCTTCTGCAAATCAACGCTATATTGAAGATGGTTCATTCACAAGATTAAAAAACATCGCTGTTGGATATACATTATCAGGAGACACTTTTAAGAGTTATTTCTCAAAAGCAAGGTTCTACTTAAGTGCACAGAACCTTATAACAATTACAAATTACTCCGGTTTAGATCCTGAAATTGCACGCGCAGATGGTAATGCAAATTCAGCAGGAATTGATTTAGGGAGATATCCACAGCCAAAATCGGTAATTTTTGGAATCGATGTTACATTTTAATATTTAGAGACGATGAAAAACATTAAATATATACTTATAGTACTGTCTGGAGTTTTAACTCTAACTTCATGTGATAGTAGCGAATTAGAATTGACTAATCCCAATACTTTATCGCCCGAAACTTTCTTTAAAACCGAAACGCAGGTGCAGTCTGCTGTAAACGCTTCGTATGCAAATCTTCAGACAAGAGGCCTTTATGGAAGAAATCTTTTCTTTGCCATGGATCTTATGGGACATGATGCTTTAGGAAATCCACAATTAGAAGGTAACAAGAAACCTTTTCAGGATTTTTCTTTTAATGCAGGAAATGATATTATTCAATACTACTGGGAATCTTGTTATACAGGAATTTCGAGAGCCAATTTTGTGTTGGATAACGAACCTAAAATCAATGCTCTTCCGAATTCTGTTTTATCTCAAGAAAAAAAGAACAAATATTTAGGAGAAGCTCATTTTTTAAGAGCATACTATTATTTTCTATTAGTAAGACGTTTTGGTGATTTGCCAATCTATAAAACAGGTACTATTATAGGAAATGCAAGAAGCCCTAAAACAGAGGTATATGCCTTAATTGAAGAAGATCTTGTTTTTGCTTCGCAAAATCTTTTGCCAAAAGCATCAGAATCAGCAGGAAGAGCTAATAAAGAAGCGGCTTATGCGCAATTAGGTAAAGTATTATTGTACCAAAAGAAATACAGTGAAGCTTTGGCTGCTTTAAATAATGTGACAAGCTACAGCCTTGAAGATAAAGGAAATTTTTATAACAACTTCATGCAAGAAACGGAACATGGTAAAGAATCGATTTTTGAAATCGAGTTTGACGAAAAAAATGGAACTGGTGATCAATGGGGTGCTGTTGGTGATAGTGGCGGAACTGGTTTTGATGAGTCAACACTTAGAGGTCAGGAATATGGAAATCTTAGCTGGTATAATGTTTATCCATCAGATGATCTTCTCGATTCTTACGAGCCAGGTGATAACCGTTTCGGAGATACTTTTTATGTGCCTGGTTCTCCTTATTTAAAAGGAACCAAGGTAATGCTCGCAAGTAATTTTACTACTTCTGCAGGGGTAAGGAGAGCAGGCTGGAAAAAATATCAAAACTATTATAATAGAGAAGATGAAGCAACACGATCTAGCATTAACTTCAAAGTGATGCGTTATGCCGATGTATTGCTTATGAAAGCCGAATGTGAAAATCAAAGAGATGGTGGTTCGCAAACAGCAGCGATTGCATACATTAAAGAAGTTCGAGATAGAGCAAACTTGACAACTAATATTACGCCAACAAAAGAGACAGTTTTTGCAGCTATTGTTCACGAACGCCAAGTAGAACTTGCTGGAGAACAATCTCGTTTTGACGATCTTATAAGATGGGGTATAGCAAGCACTGTATTGCAAGGCACAGGTTTTACTACTGGTAAAAGTGAATTATGGCCTATACCAAACAGAGAAACATCTTCGAATCCTAAAATAAAACCAAGCGATAATAATCCTGGTTATTAAGATAATTAAATTAAATTTTGGTTAGTTTAAGTTAAGTCAAGTTAAGTTAAGTTAGTTTTTTGTAAACAGCGCATTTTACTGCGCTGTTTATTGTTTAGTGCAATAGAACATTTGTACTCCTTTGTAATTTATTTACAGGGTAGACAGAAGCTTAAAATCCCATTGTCAAAGATGTTTTTACAGCCAATCTTGGTTTTCTTGTTTATAAAAGATAGCCTAGACAATAGAAGGTGTAAGTCTCGTAAAATAAAAATCTCATTTTTTTCTGATGAATAATTAATATTTAAATAAATATGATTGTATATAAAAAAAAATCAAACCAGCATCTGATTACAATTTCGACTTCGATACTAATCTTCATGATCACTGTGCCAATTTCGGTTATGGGACAGAAGAAAAAAAATACAGCAAAAACAGAAGTCGGCAGACCTCAATACCGAAATCTTTTTAAAGAAGCTGGCTACAGCCAAGACGAAATAGAAAAAAAAGTAGCTAAAGCCTATTACGATATTTTTGAAGGGCCAAATAAAGTATATTTTGAAGAAGGAGATGCTCTCGCATACGTCTCTGATGTCAAAAATAAAGATGCTCGTACCGAAGGAATGTCTTACGGAATGATGATTGCCGTTCAGTTCAATAAAAAAGAAGTTTTCGATAGGCTTTGGCGATGGTCTGTAAAATACATGCAGCATCAGAATGGGCCCAGAGAAGGCTATTTTGCTTGGAGCGTGAATCCGCTGACTAAAAAGCAGAATTCTCCAGGATCTGCTTCAGATGGAGAATTATATTATATAACGAGTCTTCTTTTTGCTTC
This sequence comes from Flavobacterium sp. SH_e, assembly GCF_025717045.1. Classification (GTDB taxonomy): domain Bacteria; phylum Bacteroidota; class Bacteroidia; order Flavobacteriales; family Flavobacteriaceae; genus Flavobacterium. The sequence goes on along the minus strand of NZ_JAOVZN010000004.1, from coordinate 31,454 downwards.
CAATAAATGGGGAAACGCTACAGGAATACACTACTACAAAGAAGCTAGGAAAATTCTGGATGCCATGTGGAAAAAAGACGGCACTGGCAATGTGCATAATATCATAAATACTGTTCACAAACAGATTTCATTTGTGCCAGAAGGTGGAGGCTATAATTGGACAGATCCTTCTTATCATGTCCCTGCATTTTACGAAATATGGGCATTGTATGCTAAAGATGGACACGAACAGTTTTATAAAGAATGTGCAGAAGTTTCGCGAAATTTTTTGCATAATGCATGCCATCCTTTAACAGGCCTGAATTCAGATTATACTGAATTTACTGGCGAACCGCATCCAACACCTTGGATGCCTGAAGGATTTCGTTACGATTCCTGGCGTGTTCCTATGAACGTGGCAATGGATTATACTTGGTACGGAAAAGATAAAAAATGGCAGGAAGAATATGCGAAACGATTTCAAAATTTTCTTCGATCGAAAGGATTGGACAAATTTGAGGATCAGTTTAATCTAGATGGTTCTAATCCAGATTTTATTCTTCAGGCTGGTCCTATTAAAAAACTAAGGCATTCCATTGGGTTAGTAGCGACTTCAGCCACTGCTTCATTAGTCAATAACGATAAAGAAAGTATGGATTTTGTTCATGCGGTTTGGAATGCAAAGCTTGAACCTTATCAAGACGGCTATTTTGATCCCTACTATGACGGGCTGATGTATCTTTTTAGTCTAATGCATCTTAGCGGAAAATACCAAATTATTGTTCCTGAAGTGAAATAACTTTTTAAACAAAAAATTATGAAAAGCACAGCATTGTTTCTAAATTTTGCAAATAATTTTATATATAGTGTATTACAATAGTTTTAGAAGAACTTTTTTAATGGTTTTAATTTTCTTCTCAAACCTATAATAGCTACTTTTTTTAGATAAATAACTGATGTTAATATATTGATTTTTAGTTTTTTAAATGTTTCTGTCTTCTACATTTTATCTTCTACCTTACGATTGTATTCTTATAACGTTTAGATTTACAGTATAATATTACTATCTAAAAAACCGCTAGAAATGAAGAACGCAATTATTATGCTAGGTGTTGTGCTGCTGTCAGGCAGTATTACAGCGCAGATAAAGCTAAACCCAAAAAACATTGATGCAGTCATTAAGGAAATGACCATTGAAGAAAAAGCCAATATGCTTGTAGGCTATAGCTTTGGAAAATCGTATTGGGGACTGCCAACTAATCCCGATCCTAATGCCGGAGCTATTGTACTCGGAGCAGCTGGTAATACTGCCAAAAATGACAGGTTTGGAATACCTCACACTGTTTTTGCAGACGGGCCAGCAGGAGTCCATATAAGCGCTGAAAGGCCGAATGATCAAAAAAAATACTACTGCTCTGGTTTTCCAATCGGAACGCTGCTTGCCTCTACATGGGACACAGGGCTTATGAATGAAATTGGCTCCACGTTCGGAAGCGAGGTCAAAGAGTATGGTGTGGATGTTATATTGGGGCCGGGCATGAATCTGATGCGAAATCCGCTATGTGGACGCAATTTTGAATACTATTCTGAGGATCCTTTTGTTTCTGGTTTGATTGCCGCGGCAATTATTAATGGAATCCAAAGCAGAGGCGTTGGAGTTTCTGCGAAGCATTTCGCGGCCAACAATCAGGAGGGGAACCGAACCCACAATAATGTGATAGCCAGCCAGCGTGTATTGAGAGAGCTATATCTGAAAGGATTTGAAATAATGGTAAAGAAAAGCCAGCCTTGGACTATCATGAGCAGCTACAACTATATTAACGGAGTGTACACACAGGAAAGTGAAGATCTGCTCACTACAATACTGCGGGATGAATGGGGGTTCAAAAACCTTGTACTAACAGACTGGACGAATACCAGAAATACCGCGGCACAGGTGCATGCTGGAAATGATCTTTTGACACCAGGAAACGCCGAGCAGATTAAACAGATTACGGACGGATTGAAAAACGGCTCTATCTCTATGGCGGATGTCGACCGTAACCTAAAACGCGTATTGGAATATATAGTTAAAACCCCAAGATTCAATGGATATAAATTTTCAAACAGTCCTAATTTAAAAGCCCATGCAGAAATAATACGCAAGGCTGCGCCTCAGGGAATGGTGCTACTGAAGAATGAAGGCAATGTGCTTCCTCTTGTTTCTTCAGTGAAAAAAGCGGCTCTTTTTGGACATACTTCTTATCATCTTTATGCCGGCGGTTCAGGATCTGGCGATGTAAATAAGCCGTATGTGGTAGATTTAGTTGAGGGACTCAAAAACGCTGGTATTCGAATTGATGACACTTTGAACACCGTTTATTCAAAATATCGAGACTATGCCCATCATGAGGCAGAATCTGAAATGGGGGCTTTTTCATCATCGAGCTATTTTCCGAGGCCTAGGGTTAAAGAACCACAGATGGGAATTTTTACCTATACAAATGCTGCAGAAAGAAATGAATTTGCGATTGTTACCGTAGGAAGAAGTTCTGGTGAAGGCAATGACCGTGCTTTTGAAGATTTTAATATAAACGTAGATGAACTTGATATGCTCAAACAGACTTACGAGGCTTTCCATAAAAAGGGAAAAAAGGTCATTGTAATTTTAAATGTAGGAGGCGTAATTGAAACAGCTCCAATACAGAAATATTCAGATGCCATACTGCTGGCTTGGCAGCCTGGTATGGAAGCAGGAAACAGTATCGTCGATGTGCTTACAGGCAAAACAGCGCCTTCTGGAAAACTGACTATGACATGGCCGGAAGCTCTGGCTGATGTTCCTTCTACTAAGAATTTCCCTAATGGTCTGACATGGAGAGATGAAATTTTTGTCAAGCAGGATGAGATTAATAAAATGCCTAACTTGGGAGAAACTAGATACGATGAGGGTTTGGATGTTGGCTACAGATATTTCCAGACAGCAGGAAAGAAAACGGCCTATCCTTTTGGATTTGGAATGAATTATACGCAATTTGAATATGCTAATGCCTCAGTTAAGGGAAAGAACGGCGTTTACACAGCATCAGTAACTGTGAAGAATGTTGGAAAATACGGCAGTAGAGAAGCTGTCCAGTTATATATTACTGCACCCAAAGGAAAATTGGTAAAACCAGTTTATGAGCTCAAAGCATTTGGAAAAACAAAAGAATTACAGCCAGGCGAAAGCCAGAAGATTGATATGACATTTACCAATTATGATTTGGCATCTTATGACGAATCAGAGCAGGCTTTTATTACTGACAAAGGAGTTTATGTTGCACATTTCGCCGCATCAGCAGATGATATTCGCCAGAATGTTGAATTCAAGGCGGTGGCGCAGACAGTCAAATGCCATGATGTTTTGAAATTGCAACCGTAGCATTGGCTATAAGTGTGGATGTAGGCAACTAAGATGTTCACACTTTTTTATACAAAGGAGAGTATAAGTGATGGATTTAATTTTCGTCATTATGCTCTTTTTTATTAGAAGTGCTAAACCACTGTTAGCAACAGTTTTAATTATAGTATTCTGATATTGTAATGAATGTGTTTTTTTCTCTTTCTAAAATCTGTATCCCTTCAGAGACTAAATTATCTTCTGAATCATCATCTTCAAACTCCAAAAAAAATGATGAATCACCATTGTCATTTTTTTTAAATCGGCCTTCAATAAGCTTTTTGCAATAGTTGTCAAATTTAAATTTACATGCTACATCATTAATTTTTCTTATTAAAGCACTGTCTAATTCCTTATTTGGGTAAATATCTGTTTTAATTTCCACTGAACTGATAAAATGATTACAGCCTCCTTTATATACAGTTAGAGAATCACCATTGTATAGTAATGACGCTTTGTTAGTTTTTGAATCCCAAACATATTTTTTGATTTCAAGCGCATTGAGCCATTCTTCTGTTATTTTTTTGTAATTGTCATCAAATACGCAATCTGAATCGTTTTCCGATTCATCATTCTTCATTTTAGAAACAGTATCGGATTTGCTATTTTTAATTATAATATTTTCTGTCTGTGTTTTTTTTTCAGAACAGGAAAGTGCTATAATTAGTATTAATGCATAACAGAAGTTTTTTTTCATAAAGTTATTTTTTAACTATTGGGTGTGCTAACGAAAATTGAAGAGTAAGATAATGGCGTTAAAAATGCGTTCTTAATTATTTTTTATAAAATCTTTTTTAGAGAAGTGAATGATCTTTAAGATTTGCCTTAGCTTTTTATGGCAGAAAAGCATTTATGCTTACAAATTTACTGATTGACCCCAGAATTTAGCACATTGGCAACATTATTTTTCGCATCAGCAAATGATAGGTTATATTTGATGAAAAAATCATCTCGTATGGGGAAATACAGAAATATAGCCTTTCATATCATAGCCTGCGTTATTTTTATGGCAACGCCCATAATTTTCCCTACACATCCGCCAGAAGAAAAAGACTTTCTGCTGTCTGTCCCAACGCGCCGAGATTTTATTGCAAATCTGATGATGCTTTGCATATTTTATGCGAATTATTACTATCTCATTGAGAAATTTTTTATCAAAAAAAAATACTTTCTCTATGGCATTATTATTCTCTCAGGTCTTGCTCTGATTTCTATTGTACCGTCATTAATTACAGGAAGAAATCCTTTGCATAATGCTCCAAGAATGCCTCATATAGTTAGTCATGAAACTGCGGAAGACTTTGGTTTTTTGGGTAATTTTTGGAATCAGATCAGCCACCATATTTATCTCTATGCGGTTATCATCGTTTTTTCAATTTTGATGCAGGTTCAGAACCGGATTCGAAAAATAGAAAACGAAAAGCTTTATGCAGAATTGGCTCATTTAAAAATGCAGATCCATCCGCATTTTTTATTTAATACCCTAAACAGCATCTATGCCCTTTCTATTAAAAAAGACGAAAGGGCGGCAGAAACGGTGATAAAGCTTTCAGACTTTATGCGTTATCTGCTTCAGGACTCTTACCAGAATGAAGTTTCTTTAGAAAAAGAAATTGAGTATATTAGTAATTATATTGATCTGCAAAGGTCACGATTGCGAGATACGGTTGACTTGACTTATGATACTTCAGGAAATTTTGAAGGGAAAAAAATTGCGCCACTGCTTCTTTTCACCTTTATCGAAAATGCTTTTAAATACGGCGTCAATCCCGATGAGGAATCCGTTATTCGCATTCAGATAGAAACTTTGGGAAAGGAAGTCATTTTAAAGGTTTTTAATCGTATTGTAACTTCTGTAAACATTGAATCGACCAATATAGGAATTCAGAATACTAAAGAAAGGCTGGAATTGTTTTATCAAAACAAACATAGTTTAGCGATAGACAATGCACAAGACACTTTTTCGGTTGTTTTAAAAATTACCCTAATATGATAACAGCAATAGCAATAGATGATGAGATGCCAGCACTGGAGATCATCGAACTGTACTGCAGCAGGATTGAGACAGTCGATCTGAAAAAGATATTTTCAAAGACAAGCGAGGCCAGATTCTATTTGGAGGAACATGCCGTTGACCTTATATTTTTGGATATTAATATGCCTTCACATTCTGGAATTGATTTTTATAAATCTATTTCGCAGAAAACAATGGTGATTTTCACTACGGCTTATAAAGAATATGCTGTTGAGAGCTACGAGTTTGGTGCTATAGATTATCTTTTGAAGCCATTTGGCTTTGAACGTTTTAAAAAAGCGGTTGACAAAGCCATAGAGCAACATAAGCTCTTATCCCAGTCGCTGGATAACGAACTTTATTTTAGGATGGATTATGGATTGGTAAAAATTAGTGTGCAGGATATCCTGTATATTGAAGGTTTTGATAATTACATTAAAATCCATTTAGCCAGCCAAAAGCCTGTTCTGATCCGAATGCCCATTAAAAATATTCTTGAAAAGCTCCCTGCCAGACAGTTCTGCAGGGTGCACCGCTCCTATATCGCAGCTATGCCAAAAATAACTGCCTTTAAAAATAAAACAATTTTTATTTCAGAAAAAGAAATTCCTTTAGGAAAGACTTATGAGGACGATTTTATGGCCTTATTGGGAATTTAACCACAGAAAATAGCCCGTTTGCCACACAACTTTAAACCGCTCATTTTCATTTTTTTAATTTATAGAAAATTATAGAAAAATATTTTTTTTTAACCATTCTTAAATTTAATTAATATGAAAAACCGAATCTACTTAAAAGTGTTTCTGCTTGCGGTTCTTTTCTCAGGCGTTTCATTTGCGATTTCATGCAGTAAAAGCGCCGATGATGATTCTTCAGATGCTGAAACAGCTACAGGCGCATCAGAAAGCACAGGAAATTATGCAGAATCAGATTGCAGTTCCCTGACAGGAACCGCAAAAATCGTATGTCTGGCCAATAATTTTCTGGCCACACTGAGCGAGAGCCAGCAGTCTTCTGCTGTGATTGCTTTAAATCTTACCAATGCGAAAAGATGGTCTAATCTTCCTTGTGGGCTTTCATGCCGAAATGGAATTGCATTTAGCTCGCTGAGCACTTCGCAGCTTGCGGCGGCAAAAACCTTAGCGCAGGCTGCTTTTGGAACTGGAACAGGAGAGGGTTACGATGAATTCTCTCAGATCATGACTGCTGATGATTATTTGGGATTGTCAGCTTCTGGCTATTCTTCTGGAAATTATGTTATTGCATTTCTAGGAACTCCAAGCACAACAGGAAAATGGCAACTGCAGATTGGTGGACACCATTATGCGCAGAATATCACTTATGATGCCGGAGCAGTTACGAGCATTACGCCAATGCACGAAGCGGTAGAGCCTAAAGGATCTTTTACCTATAAAGGAACGACGTACACGGGACCGATAGAATCTGAACATACAGCTATGCAGGAAATGCTTGGCGCTTTGTCGAGCACCGAATTGGCAACGGCTAAAATTTCAGGAACATTTTCGGACTGTTTGATGGTGCCAGGCTCTACATCCAACACAATGCCAAGCACTAAAGCAGGAATAAAAGTAAGCGCACTTAGTTCCGCAACGCAGGCAAAAGTGTTGACTGCCATCGCAGCTTGGGTAAATGATGTGGATGATGCAACGGCAGCTTCTTACTTAGCTATTTATCAGAATGAGCTGGCGGACACTTATGTAGGCTATGCCAGCAATAGTAGTGCTACAGCAGGAACAGCAAGTTCTTTTTTAACCGCTAATACAGATTACGTGAGAATTGACGGACCAAGTGTCTGGATCGAATTTGTGTGCCAAAATGGAGTGGTAATGTCAGGAATACATTATCATACTGTTATGAGAGATCATAAAAGAGATTATATAGGACTGTAAGAGGCAAATTTAGGTAAGGTCCAGATAAATGGTTATCTGGCCTTATCTGAATGGCTTGCAAAAAACTGTTCTTAAAAGTCCGAGACGTTTTATTTTATCCTGTTTTATATCATGAAAAAATATCTATTGTTTTGTTTAATGCTGGTTCTGCCTCTAGTCATTTTTTCGCATCCAGTTCCGAATTCATTGCTGATTTTTGATATTAAAGAAAAAGCAGCTAATGTAGAATTGAGCCTTCCGCTGAGCGAGCTGGAACTAGCATTTGGAAAAAGCCTAAATTCAGATCCAGAGTCATCTATCAAAGCTTATCATACTGAATTGGCCAATTATATCAAAAGTCATTTTCATATTCTGGGGCAAAATGGAAAAAAATGGAGATTGGATATTCGCAGTATGAAAATTGGCAGATCAAGGCAGTCTTATACAGGGCCATTTAATCAGCTTGAAGTTTCCTTAGTCTGCAGAATGCCAGCGAACCAATCAGGTAGAGCATTTACACTTTTCTATGATGCTATTGTCCATCAGGTTATCAATCATCAGGCACTGATTACTATCCGCCAGGATTGGCTGGGCGGAAGGGTAGATAATGATTCGCAGCAAATCGCTGTAATAAGCATGAATACAGAAAAGAATAAGGTCTTTCCTCTAAAAATAAATCTTTCGCAAGCTAGTCATTGGAAAGGATTTAAAAGCATGGCTCTTTTGGGGATAGAACATATCAGAGAAGGAGTTGACCATCTATTATTTTTATTGGTTCTGTTGCTTCCCTCTGCTTTACTTGTAAAATCAAAAAAATGGAGTGGAGTTGCAGGAGCAAAAGAAAGCACGCTTAAAATTTTTAAAATAATAACCGGTTTTACCATTGGTCATTCATTGACGCTAATTGCAGGAACGGCTGGCTGGCTTGACATTCAGCCACAGCTTATCGAAATTTTAATTGCCGTATCGGTTGCTATAACGGCAGTTCATGCTATATGGCCATTATTTCCTGATAAAGAAATCTACATTGCTTTAGGTTTTGGCTTAATACATGGGCTGGCATTTGCTGAAACTCTAACGGGCCTTCATCTCTCACCATCAAGAATGGCAATAAGCTTGCTCGGATTTAATCTTGGCATAGAAATCATGCAGCTTTTTGTAGTGCTCCTCATTATGCCTTGGTTGCTTATTTTAAGCAGGGATAAAAACTATCGTTATCTCAAAAATGTTAGCGCTTTTGCAGCTTTCATTGCCTCTGTTTTCTGGATTATAGAAAGGGTAACAGGTTCACCAAATTTTGTGACCCAGAAATTGCTTTTACTTCCCGAATTTGGAAAATTCTTGATTTTGCTTTTAATTTTTATGACTTTTGCACAGCTGATTTTTAAAAAACAGCTTCTATTGAAAAAGCCGGTTTAACAGCGCCAATAATTCTTTTTAAACTTTATGAAACAATTTCTCTTCCTTTTTTTTTGTCTATTTTCTTTCGCGCTTCATGCCCAATCTTTAAAAGGATACATAGCCGATGAAAAAGGAAAGCCACTCAATGATGCATTGATCCGAAATCTGATGTCAAAGACACACGCACATTCGGACAATAAAGGAACATTTATTTTAGAAAATACAAGCCTAAATGACAGTCTTGAGATTTCAAAACAGGGTTTTATAACCTTAAAGATTAAAGCTGAGAAGTTAGATTCATTTTCGGCTGTTTTAATAGAAAAAGCATTTTTGTTGGAAGAAGTTAAAATTAGCAATAATCTGAAGTATTTAAATACTATTTCAAAAATTGATTTAGAGATTCAACCCGTTTCAAATTCTCAGGATCTATTGCGCAAGGTTCCAGGGCTTTTCATTGGACAGCATGCAGGTGGGGGAAAGGCAGAACAGATCTTTTTAAGAGGTTTTGACTGCGATCACGGAACCGATATCAATATCACTGTTGATGGAATGCCGGTCAACATGGTTTCGCATGCACACGGGCAGGGTTATTCAGATCTGCACTTTGTGATTCCAGAAACGGTTGACAATATTGACTTTGATAAGGGAGCGTATTTTGCAGATAAAGGAGATTTTACAACGGCAGGATATGTGAGTTTTAATACTAAAAATGCGCTGCAGGACAGTTCTATTTCTTTTGAAGGCGGACAGTTTGATACTTTCCGTACCGTTGCCATGTTCAATCTGCTTAATAAAGAAAACCAGTCGGCTTATTTTGCGGGGGATTATATGATGACCAATGGCTATTTTGATGCGCCCCAGAACTTTAGTCGAATTAATCTATTTGGAAAATATAGTGCCAAAATGGAGAACGGAGACCGCCTGGCTGTATCGGTTTCGCATTTTAAAAGCCAATGGGATGCCAGCGGACAGATTCCTGACCGTGCTGTAAATGATGGAACCATTTCGCATTACGGAGCTATTGATTCCAATGAAGGCGGAAATACTGATAGAACCAACTTCAATTTGCAATATGAAGCTAAAATTGACGAAAACACACACATTAAAAGTACTGCCTATTTGAGCAGATATGATTTTGAATTGTATTCCAACTTCACATTTTTCTTAAATGATCCTTTAAACGGCGATCAAATCAAGCAAAAGGAAAATAGAAGCATTATAGGCTTTCAGTCTGAATATGATCAGAAAATAAATGAAAAATGGCGTTTTAAATTAGGAGCTGGACTTAGAAACGACAATAATAAAGATGTTGAACTTTCGCATACTTTAAACAGAAAAACGGTTTTAGAATATCTGAGTCTAGGAAATGTAAATCAAACAAATCTTTTTTCTTACGCGAGTCTTGATTTTAGATCACGCAAATGGTTGATAAATTCTGGCTTGCGTTTAGATTATTTCAAATTTGGCTATGAAGATCAGTTAGCTGTAGCTTATTCTAACCAGACACAAACCAAAGCAATTGTAAGTCCAAAACTGAATTTTTTGTATACTCAGGATGACAAATTACAGTATTTTCTAAAGTTAGGAAAAGGATTTCACAGCAACGACACACGTGTGGTGGTGGCGCAGAAAGGAGAAAAGATCCTTCCAGAAACCTACGGGGCAGATTTAGGGATCAATTGGAAGCCATTTCCAAGAATGATTATCAATTCAGCGATCTGGTATCTGTATCTAGCGCAGGAATTTGTGTATGTTGGAGATGAAGCTGTAGTAGAGCCAAGCGGGAAGACAGAGAGAAAAGGCTTCGATTTTGGCATTAGATATCAATTGGCCAGCTGGCTGTTTTGGAATACAGATTATACCTATACCCACGCAAGAGCGATAGACGAGCCCAAAGGAAATGACTATTTGCCTCTCGCTCCAAAGAATACTTTGATGAGTGGCCTTTCAGTAAAAGATCTAAAAGGATTCTCAGGCAGTTTAAGGACTCGTTTCTTAGGAGACAGACCAGCAAACGAGGATAATTCAGTTGTAGCAAAAGGTTACTGCATAACTGATTTTTCTGTGAATTATCAGATTAGGAAAGTTTCAATTGGTGTAAACATCGACAATATCTTTAATACAAAATGGAAAGAAACACAGTTTTTAACCGAATCAAGATTGGCCAATGAAACCGATCCTGTTGAAGAAATCCATTTTACGGCGGGAACTCCTTTTAATGCAAGATTGATTTTGAAATATGCTTGGTAATAATTTTTTAAAGCCTGAAGAATCTAAATTTCTCAGGCTTTTATTTTTTTTGCAATCCTAATTGGATTCGAATTGATGTTTTTCTTTATTCTGCTTCTGAGGCGTTCGAAAAAATCATTATCAGCTGAATTTTTGATGAATGGTTAATTTAAGTTGCCTTTTGTGCCTATCCAAACAAGTCCCTTTAAAGTTATGCGACTCTGGTCGGTAAGCGGATTTAAGGCAATATACCCGCCATCATTCAGGGCTATTAAAGCGTCGAGCAATGCAGCCTGCCCATTTTTTTCGGTGGTGTGTAAGCCAGCCACACTGTCTGGTAGAGGTGTGACAAGTGCTGCAAGATGTTCCAAATTCAAGCCACTATCCCTGTCAGAAAGTGCTGTTAGGATTTTTGCGAAAAGAGAGGCTGTTGTATTCATAAATGCCGTTTAACCTCATATACGAAAAAATCTTCATTTTGGTTTGCATTATGACAGCCAAGACAGTTCTCTCCGTTGCTTGGTTTAGATTTGATTTAAGATTTAAATATTCATTTCTTTATACTCTTTTTTTATGGTTTTGGTCTTTTTTTAAACTTTAAGTCCATTAACCGCAATAAATATTTTTTTATAAATTTTAAAGATCGCTATATACTGTTATTGTTTGCTTCTAGCAGCAGCGACAAGTCCATCAAGCCAGTCCTGATGTCCGTTTATCATTGGATTGGGCTTTTGTGTCGCGAGCGCTAGGGCTGGTTTTCCAATCTGGCTTTCCTGTGTCAGGATACGCACCCTGCCTCCAGAAAGATCTTCAATCAGCCAAGCATGTATAACATCCAATTTCGTATCAGCATCTCCTTCTGCCCATCCGTGCCACGCTATACGAGCTGGTTCTCCGGCTGAAGGGGGAACATGTTCAGTAATTTCTGCTTCAATTGGAAATCCAAATGTTTTGAATCGAAAGCGGGTATTGCCACTGAATTCGGTCTGCCCATTATTTTCAAACTCAATATCTGATGAGTTGGCATAATAAGTAGGCCATTGAAAAGGATCATTTAATAAAGGCCAGATGTCTAGAGTAGTCAATCCTTTTACGATTACTTCATTCGAACAGTAATTGTCCGTAGTGCCAGGAAGATATTCCTCTGGCCATATTATTGCGTTCTGTTTCATTTTGTGTTTTATTTTAATTAATTATCAAATGCAAAAACTTTCTGGAGATGATTTATATATTGGTCTTTAAATGAGGCGACCAGCTCAGGGGATCCATTTTTTTCGACATCATGAAAATGAAGACTTTCCAGTTGATTCATGCCACAGAAGGCATTCATGCGGTGAAAGGGAAAAAGGACTCCGTCATCTACACTTCGGCCTTGAAAAAATTCTTCCGCAAGTGTGAAAGCCGTCTTTGGAGCATTCCATGTTGTAGTAACCATATACGAAGTCTTCTGCATTAGTCCACCTGTTCCGTAATTGCGTTCGGGATTATCTGCTTTACGACCATCGCTGTAATACATACCTCTGCGGTGTCCAGCTGTGAGAACCTTGTCTAGGTATTCTTTTAGTTGAAAAGGAATATACATCCACCAGATCGGAAAATGGTAGATTACAACATCAGCCCAGATGAATTTTTCAAGCTCCTTATCAGTTTGATAAGTTTCACTTAAATCTGTGGTAATGAGTTCAAATCCCCTTTCTTCTGTAAAGAACTCTTTGTCCCATTCTGTTATTGTTTTATTTAGTTTACCTCCCGAGTGTGCAAATTTTCTCCCTCCGTTTATTACAAATATTTTTTTCATTAAGTAACTATAAAAATTATAGTTGCAAAATTATTTATAGTTAATTAATTTTGCAATAACTATCCAAATGGATAGGACTAATAAAATTTGAGAAGATGGGAAAATTTGTTTCAGTCAAAGGAAAAATGTATCCCTGTTCCATTAGTCTTACGATGGATCTGGTAGGAGGAAAGTGGAAAACGGTGATCCTCTATCATTTAAAAGATGGTGAAAAGCGCTATAGCGATCTTAGAAGGGAGCTTCCTGCTGTGACAGAGAGAACATTGAGCCTACAGCTTAAACAGCTCGAAGAAGACGGTCTGGTTTCCAGAACAGTCCATGGAGAAAAACCACCCATTAAAGTGCTTTATAACCTAACTGAATTTGGAAAAACATTTCTGCCTGTTCTGGATGCTATACATAAATGGGGTAATCAGGTAGTAGAGGATAAGGGAATGATTATCGAAGAGATATCAAGTTGAAAATAAAAACCAGAGTAAAAGAAATTTGCTCTGGTTTTTATTTATCTGAGCTGAAGTAATACACTTATATGTTTTCTAAAAAAGTCACCAGATTGATTTCCTCATTTTGAATATTAAGTTTTTTTCTTAACCTCGCCCTTGCCACATTAAGACTATTATAAGACTGACGTGTCAATGCGCAGATTTCTTTAGTCGTCATGTTTAATCTTAAAAAGGCACAGATTCTCTTTTCATTCAGTGTCAAATCAGGATATTTAATGTTTAAACGTTCGTAAAAGTCATTGTAAACCTGACTGAATCTAACTTCAAATTCTTTCCAAATATCATCATCCTGAGCATTTTTAATATCCAGAATTATTTTTTGAATAACGTCCTGATCGTTTTTTTTCATCTGCTTTTTAAGCTCCATCAATCGGTTTGAAATTTCAGTATTAAATTCGTTCTTTTTTAAGAGATACATAATATTTGTTGTAAGCTCTTTATTTTTAAATTCCAATTCCCTTTTTAAGGTATCTTCTCTTAAAGATAGCTGTTTATTGCTCGATTCTGCGCTTTCTTTTGCCAATTGCTGGATTTTGGCTTTGGTTTCCTGAAGTCGGTACATTATAACCACGATAATAATTAACAGAATCAGAACAATCGCAATAATAGCGTAAACTAGCTCTCTGTGGTTTTGAGCTATTTTTGCTGCCTGTTTTTCCTTATCAAATTTATACTGCATTTCGGCCTGAGTAATTTTTTGCTGATTTTCTTTATTATAAAGACTATCATTTAGGGCTTTGTAAGCAACATGATATTGGTAGGCACTCTTATAATCTCCTTTTTCTGCCATTACAAGACTCAATTCTTCCAAAGCAGACGCTCTGGAAGATGAAGATTTGATTTGCTTAGAATATTCTAGGCTGGCAAGCAAGTGCTGTTGCGCTTTATCGAATTCCTGTTTTTCCTTATAAAGCCTTCCTAAGTGGTAATTTGATTTGGATAATCCGAAAATGTTATTTTCTTTTTTTCGCAAATTAAGAGCTTCGATGAAAATGGCTTTAGCAAGATCGTAACGTTTCGATTTGAGGTAAATGATTCCCATATTTGAATATACAGAAGACAGATTTTCATTATCCTTAGCTATTTTACTATGAGTTGAAGCCTGTACATAATATTCTAGTGCAAGATCTCCTTGAAGTTTATTATCGTAAATTATACCAATATTATTGAGTAGTTTTCCTTTGATATAATGAAGTTTTTTAGAATCTTTTACAATATTTTTATTCAGCAAGGCTTTAAGCTGATTGTATTTTTCAAGAGCTTTATCAAAATCAGTCTGATAATAATAAACGAGAGCTATACTATTGTAAACACCTATAATATTTTGTTGAGGGGGATAACGCTCATATAATTTCAGTGCTTTTAACTGATATTCCAGACAGACATCAATATTACCTTTCAATAAATTTACATCTCCGACATTTGAATATACTTTGGCTAAAATGGTGTCACTGATTTTTTTTTCGAATGAAAGTGCTTTTCTATAATAAAACAGAGCTGAATTCAAGTCTTGTTTCTCTAATTTTTGCCCGATTTTAACAAGGAGATTTACTTTTGTATCTGGATCAGTGCTTTTTTCATATTGCACTTTTAAATGGGCAATATTTTGTGAAAACAATGCTTCACAGACAAATATGAAAAAAACGGCATAAATGTTAAAACGTTTCAATTTAAATGATTTGTTTGCTAAACTATGAATAATTTTTGAAGATTTAGTTATATAAAAGGGATTTGCTCAAAAAGTAGAGAGATTGATTTTTATCGTAGAGCATGCAAAGTTTTCTATAGCTGAGGTTTTATAGAAATGTAAAGTCTGCAAAGCTTATTATGGTCTGCATTTCGAACTTTCTCCTTTTTTTTAATGCAATATAATGCTGAAATTTTGTGCGTTTTGTTGCTGTTTTCAATCATCTAAAATCTCTTTTTTAAAATAATTTTTACTTTGTAAATATTTGTTTTTCAATATTTTATTGTTTTATGTTATATAAATGTAATGGCTGTTTATTCGCTATATATAAGATGTAACTATAGTTTGAATCCTCACTATTTGATTTTTCCATATCCTTGCTCTGAAACATTTAATGGGTAATGAAAACAGCAAACTATTTCGATACTAAGATTAGTGTTTAATCAAATGGTTGCTTTATTAATTACACAAAATCATTAACTAACCAAAAAACAATTTTTAATGACAAATTATTACAAAAAAGGAAATCGATTATTATGGTTTTTTATTTTTTCGCTTTGGTCAGTTTTTTCCTTTGGTCAACAGGCGACTTTTAAAGAAGGTGTCAAGCAAGGTTCTGTGAAAATTAAATTTTCAGGACAGTTGGCGCCGACTTTAAAGAAAATGAATCTGACCACCGGAAAAAAACTCACCACCGGAATTCAGGCTTTTGATCAGATTTCTAGTAAGGTTGGAGCCCGGAATATGCGTAGGCTCTTTCCAGAAAATCCTAATCCGAGATTAGAAGCAAAATTGAAAAAGCATAAACTTGATTTATGGTATGTTGTAGACATAGACGCGAACCAGAGCGCTAAAGATGCAGTACAAAAATACAAGGGAATTGCTGAAATTGAAACGGCAGAAACAGAGAAACAAAAAGTGCTGTCCAGTTACAATTTTAAAACAGTTGAAATTAGCAATGCAAAATCTTCGGTAGCTGATTCTTATTTTAACGATCCTAAATTGCCAGAACAATGGCATTATAACAATACAGGACAAACTGGGTATCCAGATGGTTCAGATATTAATTTGTTTAAGGCTTGGGATATTGTAAAAGGGAATCCGGAAATTGTAGTTTCAATACACGATCAGGGAGTAGATATTCAGCATCCGGATCTTCTGGCGAATATCTGGACTAATAAAGCAGAACTTAACGGAGTTGCTGGAGTTGATGATGACGGAAATGGTTATGTTGATGACATTCATGGCTGGAATTTTGACAAAAATAGTGGAGCGATCGAAGGACAGCCTCACGGGACGCACGTAGCGGGAACAATATCTGCTGTAAATAACAACGGAATTGGTGTTTGTGGAGTTGCTGGAGGAAGCGGCAATAACGACGGTACCAAAATTATGTCTGTTCAGACTTTAGGTGGCGGAAGTTTTGAAGAAAGTTATATTTATGCGGCAAACAATGGTGCGGTAATTTCTCAAAATAGCTGGGGATATACAGAACCAGGAAATTTTGACGAATCGATAAAAGAGGCTATAGATTATTTTATTGCCGAAGCAGGAGATTATCCAAATAGTCCAATGAAAGGTGGAATAGTAATTTTTGCTGCAGGAAACAGTAATTCTGATGGAGAATGGTTTCCTGGTTATTATGAGAATACGCTATCTGTAAGTTCAATTGGACCAAATTGGCAAAAAGCTAGTTATTCTAATTATGGAACCTGGGTAGACGTTGCAGCTCCAGGAGGAGAAACTGAACTTGGGGCAAAAAATGGGGTTTTAAGCACATTACCTAAAAATCAATACGGATTCTATCAGGGAACTTCAATGGCTTGTCCGCACGTTTCAGGTATTGCCGCACTTGCTTTGGCTAACAGAAAAAGCCAGTTAACACCAGAAGTTTTGAGAACTAAACTTTTGACGGGAGTAGTAGACATCGATTCTCATAATCCTGATTATAAAGGGAAATTAGGTTCAGGTCATATAGATGCATTTTTAGCAATCCAAAATAACGCTGGTGTTGCGCCAAATGCGATTTCAGATCTGGCAGTGACGGGAATAGCACAGGAATTTGCCAATTTATCATGGACAGTTCCAGCAGATACGGATGATTTAAAACCGGTAGATTTTAGAATTTATTATAGTACTTCACCATTGACAAAGAATAATCTGGCTTCGGCAAAGTACGATATTATCAAAAATACGGTTGAACCTGGAACAGTGATAACCCATTCGATTAACGGGCTTTTAGGATTGACAACCTATTACTTTACGGTAATTTCAGGAGACAGATGGAACAATCTGTCTGAATTATCAAATAGTGTTCAGGGAACGACAAATGCAGGTCCAGAAATTACGGTAGACGATAATAGTAAAGACATTGTGATAAATGTAGATGCAGATACTTCTTTTAAGGGATCTCATGACATGACAATCTTAAATAACGGTGAAGGAGTATTGAGATGGGAATTTTTAGCCCGTCATAAAGAAACTGCTCTGTCTTATTCTGCTAAAAATATCAGATATCCTTCTGCTAAAACTACAAAAGTTGCAGCAGCAGGAAAAGTGGGTAGAAGTAAATCTAAAATTGCAGCTACATCAAAAAAAGCAGCAATCCAGCCGTTTGGATTTACGCAAGTAGATAAAGGTTATTCGGATTATCCTACAAATCTTATTGGAGATACAGATACTAATCTTCCAAACTCAGCTGCTTCAAAATACATTGTTAGTGAAGCAGATGGTTTTAACTTAACACAAATTACAAGCTACCTAAAAGTAGATCCTAAATTTGGTCCTGTTGTAATTGAAGTTTATAAAGGAACGTCATTAAACAAAGAAAATTTAATATACGCGCAAGAATATACTCCTTTTGATGCGTCTGAAGGTTATGTGTCGATTAATTTAGAGGAACAATTGTTTTTTCAGCAGGGAGAAACTTTTTGGGTTGTATTGCATATTCCAGCTGGAAATCTTTACCCTTTAGGACTTGGTTATGAAAATACGCCTGAAGGTTCTGATAATTGTTTTATTTCTTTTGATGTTGGACAAACATGGGGGCCGTTGAGCACAGCTCTTGATAGCAATGATTTTGCTTGGTTCAATATTATAAGCAGCCAAAATAAATATTTAGGAGAATATTTGTCTTTAGATCCTTCTAGTGGTGAAGTAAACGGAAAAGCAAATGAAAAAACAGTCCTTTCTGCTGATGCTTCTAATCTGATAAATGGAACTTATTATGCTAATGCAATTTTAAAGTCTAATGATGCAGTTCAAAGAGAGCTTAAAATTCCGGTTACCGTAAATGTATCAGGTCAGCAGCCAGTTTTACAAGGGCCAGAAAAACTCGATTTCTCAAGTGTTTTTCAGGGAACTTCCAAAGAATTGGAATTCGTAGTAAAAAATACAGGATTAGGTAATTTTAATGATATTGCTCTAAATATCTCTAATCAAAATTTTGAACTTGTTGGCGGTTATCCAAATCAGCTTGCCGCAGATACTGAAGCGGTACTTAAAGTAAAATATACACCAAGCGCTACAGGAAACGATAATGGATTTTTAACGCTTACCTCTTCTAGCAGTTCTAAAACTTTGCGTATTATTTTATTCGGAGTAAGTTCTGAACCTGCAAAAATAGTGGTTGACCCAATGACTCAACTTATCGATAATGTTGCGTTAGGAGATCAAGTGACGGCTTCAGTTAATGTGAAAAATGAAGGTAAAGCTGCATTAAAATATTTTGTTCCAAAATTTGATCAGTCAGGAACTAGTGATACATGGGAAGGAGGATATCATAAATATGGGTATAAATTCCGTACAAGTTATGCTTCAGAGACGTCTCCGTTAACTTATGAATACAATGACATTTCAGCAACGGGAACTGATATTACAAGTTATTTTAAAGCAGAATCAAACCGGTATTATCCTCTTGAAATGGGATTTGATTTTCCTTACTATGCTAAGAAAATGCAAACCCTGTACATTAGCTACAAAGGTTTTACAGCTTTTGATGATGAAATAAATCCTATTAATGATCCAGTTTTAGATGGAGCACCTTATTCTCCAAAAGGTCTTATTTCGATTTTAGGAACGTACTTTGATTTAAGCAAAGGAGGTTCAGTCCATTATAAAGTGGAAGCAGATAGAGTTATAGTGCAATATTCTAATTTTGATGATGGACTTGGAGGAAAGATCGGTGCACAGATGGTTTTATTTGCCGATGGAAATATCCGTTTTTACTATGACAATATTAATTATCAAAATGAAACCCTTGGATATATAAACGTTCTTATAGAAGATTATGATCAGACAGATGGTATTTTAGTCAATAATTATAGTAAAATAACAAATATTTATTCAGGACTTGCTTTAGGTTTTGATTATCCAGGTCCAGATATGATTACCTCTGTAACTAATGCTGGAGGAATTTTATTGCCAGGTGAATCTGCAAAAATGGATATCGTTATGGAAACGGCAGCCTTGAATGAAGGTATGATCAACAGATATTTGAATATCGTTTCTACAGATCCAGTAAATGCGCAGGTTAATCCTTTAATACAAATAAATATCACAAGCGGAGGTAAGGCAGAGCTTGCTATATCTGAAACAAATATTGATTTTGGAAATGTGTTTCAGGGAGCTGTTGCAACCAAAAAATTCAGTATTAAAAATACGGGAACTACACCAGTAACATTAACAGGCTTTACTTTAGACAATAATAAATTTCAAGTAACAGGCGAAACAACTGCAACAATAGCACCGGGACTTATTAAGGTTTACGACGTTATTTTACCTAGTGACGTTGTAGGTGATTTTGCAGATATATTGCATATTACAGATAATAAAGGAGGTAATTATACGATTTCACTTGCTGGAAAAGTATTAGATCCTCCAGGAATAAAAGTTACGAATTTAGACTTAATAACAGAGACTTTACAGCACGGAGAAACCTCTAAATATCCTTTACTTATTGAAAACACAGGTAAAGCTGATCTTGAAGTGGTAGCTACGGGTACAAACTGGCTAACAATGTCTGTACCGACAGCTGCGGCAGAGGCTATTCCAAATTTCACTTATAGTTATGAGCTTTCTAATGACGGAACAAACTATCAATGGATTGATATTCGTAAAACAGGAACTCAATTATCAGTAGGTGATGATCCAACTAATGTTGACGGATATTGGAAGAAAGTAACCATGCCGTGGTCTTTTAATTATTATGGTAAAGATTATACAGACATGCATATTGGCATATCTGGATTATTAACTTTTGACCAACCAGAAGCGCCTGCACCATTTGTTGGAAATATGCCAACAGATGAATTAAAAACGATTATTGCTCCTTATTGGGTATTTGGTGCATTTGATACGATGACTTATCCAAAAGATGATGTTGGAGTTTTCTATTATGCAGATAATGATAAAGTTATTATCTCGTGGGAATACGTTGTAAATTTCTTTGGCGGATTAGGAGATCCAACTTCTGCTCAGGTTATCATTTATAAAAATGGTACTATGAAGTTTCAGTATAAAGTTAACGGAAGTGCAGATTTTACAACAAATTTGTCGGTTATAGGCCTTCAAAATGCTGATCAGTCAGATTCTGTTATCATTTCAAATCATGCAAAAGTTAATCATAATAAAGGTTTAGCATTTTTGATCAGCCCTGCAAAAAAACATATAATTCCTGCAGGAACGACTTTAAGTGCTCAAATAGATATTGATGCAAGTAATATTTATGCAGGAGAATATAGTGGAAAATTAAAATTGCGTACAAATGTTCCGAATCAGGAATTGCTTGAAAAACCAATTAATCTAACCGTTACAGGAGCACCAATTATTGCATCAAGTTTAGAAGAAATAAATTTTGGCGAGATAATGGTTAATCCAGATGCAATTTATTCACGAGAATTTTTAGTTCAAAATACAGGTGCAGAGAAACTTCAAATCTCTAATATTTCGATAGAAAGTGTTTCTTCTCAATATGCCATTGAAACTTATGCTTTTTTTACAGGCTGGTTTGGCGGAGGCTATTGGAGTTGGACAAATATTAATGACTTAGCAGGCAATTACCCAGTAATTTTACCAGGAGAAAACTCTAAATTTAGAATTACTTATACTCCAACAGCAGCAGGTTCTATTAGTGATCATGTTGTTATTGAAAGCAATGCTACTGCAGCAAAATTCTTAATTCCAATTAAAGCTGAGGTTGTGCTGCCACCAGCTTTAGCAGTAAAAACTACTGAAGTTAATAGTGTTGTTAATTATTTAACAGATACCGATACACAATATGCTGTTTTTGAGAATGGTCAAAATGGTGGAAATTTAAAATACGAATTGAGCATTGATTATTTGAGAAAAGCTCCAGAAGGTATTGCTTTACGTTCAGAATCGATGGCTAAAAAGACAAAAACAGCCAAAGCAGATTCATTATTAAAATCAAATCCAGTGGCAAAAGGAGGCGTGAGTATTTATGCTGAACCTACTTTTAACAGAGTATTGGCTCATGAAGACAAAACAGCTGCAGATACGCGATTTGGTTATGATGGAGGCGAACCTTTTACAACCGCAACAAGATTTAATGCAGGTAAAGAAGGTTTTACGCTATCACATTTTCAAACCTTTATGTTTGGTATGGATAAACCATCAGGGACGATTGTTTACGAGATAAGAGCAGGCGGTTCTTCGGTTGCAGATGCAACAATAATCGATCAGGGTTCTGTTGATTATGTTTACGAAGGCGGTAAAACTGGGGCTTGGGTAACATTACCTATAAAAGAGCCTAAAGGACTTTATCCAAATGAAGATTTCTATGTAGTAATCACATATCCTTATGAATTACCGTATGTACAAGGTTCTATTTCCGGGATTGAAGATACTCCTGGCAGATATACATTAAGCGATGGCGAGAAATGGTATGATTTACAAGAAGCAGATTTATATCCAGGTTACGGATGGATGGTAAGAGCAGGTGAGGAAAAATATACTTCTAATGCATGGGTTTCTATAAATGGACTTTCAGATGGAACGATTACTCCTAGTGGGAAAAAAGAAGTCCAGCTTGACTTTATAGCTGCAAATGGAGTTCGTGGAGATCAGCATGCAGTTTTAAACATTAGAACAAACGATCCTGTTAATAGTGTTGGAAAGGTTCCTGTTAAATTGCATATTAATGAAGCTCCAGTTTTCTCGAATTTACCAGTAGAAACTATCGTTGTTAATGAAGCTTCAGAAGCAATTGTAAAAATCGGGCTGACTGATCAAGAAGCGAATAAAATTACAGTTCAGTCTTCTAATGCTCCGTCATGGGCTACATTTGAACTGACTAATGGTGAACTTTCAGTAAAACTTGCTCCGGGTTATGAAACTGCGGGAACATATACAATCAATTACACTGCAACAGATGAGCTTGGTGCATCTTCAGAAGCAGTATTTGAAGTTAAGGTTTTGAAAACCAATCGTGCACCGATAGTTGCTAAGTCAGAAGAATTAATTTATTCTAAACTGGATTATTTCGATGTGAAAGAATTCAAGGATTATTTTACAGATCCAGACGGCGATGAAATGACTTTTAAAGCAACGACGGTAAATGATAAAATTGTAACTGTAACAGTTGGTCAGGAATTGGGGCAATTTGTAATTGAAACGCACACTGTAGGCGAAACAATCGTAACCCTTACAGCGACAGATGCTTTTGGATTAAGTACAGAAATACACATACTTGTTAAAGTAATAAATAATGGCGCTCCTGTTGCGCTTGGCGGAGAAGCAATTATCTTCAATAAATTATCTGTGCAAGAGGCCTTTAGTTTTGATAAATATTTTACTGATCCTGACGGAGATGAATTGACATATGAGGCAACTATAGCAGATCCTGCGATTGCATCAGTATCAACATCAGCAACTGGTTTTACAGTTGAAAGTCTTTCTAATGGTCAAACCGATTTAGTTTTAACAGCTACAGATATTTACGGAGCAAGTACAGAACAGCATGTGACGGTTATTGTAAACCAGTCAGAAGTTGCTGAGCTTAACATATTTCCTAACCCTGTAGTAAATACTGTTAATATCAAGTGGACAAGCCGTTGGGCTGGAGATGTTACTGTTGAGGTTGTAGCTCTTAATGGTTCAATTGTACGCAGATTTAATATTGATGATGTACAGTTGAAACAATATAGCCAGTTAGATTTGAGCACATTGCCGACAGGCGCTTACTTTTTGCATGTTAGCGGAAAAGAAGGAACGTCATCAGTTTTCAAATTTATCAAAAGATCAGGAGAGTAAATAATGAAATAATTAATGCGCGGTGATGCAATTTAATGTTGCATAAGAATTCAATCTGATGTCTGACAATAGATATTGCATCACAGAAGCGCATTGGAATTTCAATCAAAAACAATTAACAGATACACATGAAAAAAATATTTCTATTATTTATAATACTCTTTGGAGTTGGAAATCTACTCGCTCAAGAACAAAATAGGGCAATTGTTACTGCAGTTCCTTTTTTGCAAGTTTCAGCAGATGCAAGAGCATCAGGAATGGGAGATATGGGAGTTGCGACTTCAGCAGATGTCTACTCACAGCAGTGGAATGCGGCGAAATATCCTTTTGCAGAAGATAAATTTGGAATAGGGTTGAGTTACACGCCTTATATGTCTTCATTGTCAAATGATACGGGTTTATTGAATTTAAATTTCTTTAACAAGATTAATGAAAGAAGTGCCTTTGCATTCAGTTTGAGGTATTTTGGAATCGGAGAAACCTTATTCAAACAAGATGAGGATGATTCAGGGCAAATTGTAAAGCCAAATGAATTTGCATTTGATGGATCTTATTCATTAAAATTAAGTGAAAAGTTTGCCATGTCTGTTACGGGAAGATACATTCATTCTAATTTAGAAATTCAGCAAGGAAATTCAAGTGGCCATGCGTCGGGTTCATTTGCAGTAGATATTGCAGGATATTTTCAGACGCCGGAAACAGCTTTCAAAAACTTTAATGGTATCTGGCGAGGAGGATTTAATATTTCAAATCTTGGTCCAAAATTAAAATATAATGGAGATTCAGGATCTGAAAGCTTTCTGCCAGCTAATTTAAAAGTAGGCGGTGGTTTTGATTTTATTTTTGATCAGGACAACACATTAGCAGCTTCGATGGAACTTAATAAATTATTAGTTCCATCACCACAAAATGACCAAACTAATGCACAATATCAGGAAACTGGATTTGTTAAAGGAGCTTTCAGTTCTTTTACTGATGCGCCAGGAGGTTTTAGTGAAGAATTAAAAGAAGTTACTTGGGCTCTTGGATTGGAATATTTATATCAAAAGTCATTTGCCCTAAGAACAGGTTATTTTCATGAAAGCGGTGAAAAGGGAAACCGCAAATACTTAACCCTAGGAGCTGGATTTAAATACAAGAAAGTTAAATTTGATTTCTCTTATTTAAGCTCTGCGGCAAAGCAGAAGTCTCCATTAGATAATATGATAAGATTTTCTTTGTCTTTTAATATTGGTGATAATGCTGCGACTGGGATTGAAGAGCAGGAACAAGAAAAACCTGCTAATTAAGACAAATGTTTTTCTGATTCTCTGATCTGCATTTTAAATAGCTAGATCCGATTATTTCTTATCTATTGAGATGATATTTAAAAACCTCTAAAATTTAATTTAGAGGTTTTTTTATTTGATTTACAATGAATTAACTTATTGTGTCTCTTAGAGGTTATTTTTTTTGGCACGTTTCTTGTCTTTTTAAATTGATATAATAATAAATAAAAGTAATCATGAAAACTATCAAATATTTTATTATTGGAGTATTGTTTCTTTCTTTTAATTATTCCAACGCGCAGGTATCGGTAAACGTTAATATTGGAAATCCTCCTGCATGGGGACCGGTAGGCTATACAGACGTTCGATATTATTATCTGCCTGATCTTGAAACGTATTATGATATCAGCACATCTAATTATGTTTATTTAAGTAATGGAAGATGGATCAGAACCAGATCTCTGCCATCGGCTTACAGAAATTATGATCTTTACAGTGAATACAAGGTTGTACTGACAGATTACAGAGGCGACCGTCCTTATGATAATTTCAAAAATCATAAAGTAAAATACGCTAAAGGCTATAAAGGGAAACCTCAGAAAACAATAGGACAGAAACCTGGCAATGGTAACAATAAATCCGGAAAAGAAAAGGGACACCATGATAATGGCCATAGCGGAAAAGGAAAAGGTAAACATTAATAAATTAGTCCTTTTCCCGCTACAACAAAAAAGCTTCAGAGAAATCTGAAGCTTTTGTTTTTAGATAAAGTGATTTGCGTTCATAAGAAAAACGCTTATTTCACTGAGATACTACCAAATTGTAATTCGATCTTTCTTTGGCAAAAACATTTTATCTCCCTGTTTTACATCAAATGCTTCGTAAAAAGGAGTAGTATTCATAAGAGGACCGTTAACACGCCAATTTGGAGGAGAATGTGGATTATTGTTAATCCACAAACGCAGGAACTCGTCTTTCATTTTTACTCTCCATATTTTGGCTATAGAGATAAAGAAGCGCTGGTCTGGTGTAAAGCCATCGATTTTTGTGTTTTCTTGTCCTTGTTGAGTCATTTTAAAAGCATCATAAGCAACTGCTATTCCAGCAATATCTGCGGTGTTTTCACCAACTGTCATTGCGCCGTTAATGTGTAGATCACCTAAAACAGTATAAGTGCTGTACAAATTGATAACCTGTTGTATTTTTGATTTGAACTGTGCATAATCTTCTTTTGTCCACCAGTTTTTCAGGTTGCCATTCTTATCATATTGAGCACCTTGATCATCAAAAGTGTGGGTTATTTCGTGACCTATAACCATTCCAATACCTCCATAATTAAGCGCATCATCTGCATCATTATCAAAATATGGGGGTTGTAAAATACCTGCCGGAAAAACAATTTCATTTGCAGTAGGATTATTGTATGCTGTAACTGTTGGAACAGTAGTAAACCATTCTGATTTATCGACTGGTTTCCCCAATTTTGCCAATTGAAATTGATATGCAGCTGTAGAGGCCGAAACTATATTCTCAAAATAGGTATTCCTAGCGATGTGTACGTTGCTATAGTCTCTCCATTTGTCTGGATATCCTATTTTCTTAGTAATAGCAAATAATTTTTCTTTTGCTTTTTGTTTTGTAATAGGACTCATCCATTCCAATTTATCGATTCTTTTAGCATACGCTTTTTGCAAATTATTTACGAGAATCAACATACGTTTTTTAGCATCTTCTGAGAAATATTTCTTTGCATACAATTCACCCAGTGCTTCGCCTAAGTAATTGTCAATAATATTCGCCATTTTTTCGCCACGTGATTTTTGGACAGCTTGACCAGAAAGAACTTTTGTATACTCAAATGAGGCATCTACAAAAGGTTTGCTCAAATCATCGGCATATCTTTCTATAGAATTTGCCTTCAAATAAATTTTCCAATTATTAATAGGAATGGTTTTTAAAAGCTTATTAAGGGCATCATAATAAGCTGGCTGACAAACATTAATAGAATCTGTTTTAGCACCTAAATTATTTAAAAAAGAAGTCCAGTCTATGTTGGGATGTCTTTTTACAAGATCTTTTACAGCCTTTTTGTTGTAATTTGCCTGCACATCTCGAAGTTCAACTTTTGTTTTATGCGAAACTGCAATTTGTTTGTCAATATCGTAAACCAAATCGGCATTCTTTTTAGCCTCTTTGGCATCGCTGCCTATTTGTTGAAATAATGCAGCAACATATTTTTTGTATGATTTCTGTATAGCAACAGTTGATGAATCGGATTTGAAATAATAATCCCTGTCAGGCAAACCAATTCCAGTTTGATAGATTTCGGCAATATTCATGCTGCTGTTTTTTTGATCAGATGATACTCCAAAAGCTATAATAGAAGAATTGCCCGCTTTTTCTTCATTAGCTACAAAATTCATTAAGGACGGTAGATCTTTAATTGCTTCAATTTTGGCAAGTAAAGGTTTGATAGGCGCATAACCGCGTTTCTCAATGGTCACAGTATCCATACCTGACGCATAAAAATCGCCTACCTTTTGTGCTATACTTCCTTCTGGATTCTTGTTTTGGGAGATACTATCCAATATTCCCTGCAATCGAATTCGTTGTGGGAAATTCATAAACATGTAGGCACCCACTCCAGCCTGAGAGGCAGGTATTGATACAGAATCGTACCATTTGCCATTTACATATTTAAAAAAATCGTTACCTGGCCGCAATGTAGAATCTACTCCACTAATAGCGGTACTTTTTTTTCCTTGATGTTTTGAGCATGCTGTAAAAGCTATTAATGTAACGAAGAACAGTAATGATTTTTTCATAATCTAGATGATTTCTATTAAAATGAACTGAAAAAAGGTTAAAAGCAAGTATATGCCTGACATAGGCATCTTTTAGCAGAACAATATAGGAATTCCGTTTTTAATTCTAAAGTTTTTGTGAGAATTATTACTTGTAAAAACCATAATTATAAGCAGTTATTATTGTTAGCCTATTGTTTTTCTGTGAAGAATGCTTCCTGTATTACTTCAAAGTTGTATACTTAATAGTGCCCAATAGAGAGTAAATAAAAAAGCAGCCTTTTGAGCCGCTTTTAATGTATGGAGATGTAAATAGAAAGAAAATTTTAATTACTTAGTTTTTGTCGGACGGACTTCTATTTTGCTTGGCAGTACATTTGGATTCATTTTTAAGAGGTCTACCACCATCTGGCCTATATCTGATGGCTGTATTTTCCATTTATCATCTTCACTCGGCGTATTGCCGTTAAAGTTTGTGCTAACCGAGCCTGGCATAATAGTGGTGCATTTTACGTCATAATCACGAAGATCCAGCATGGCAGCCTGCGTAAAACCCACAAGGCCGAATTTTGATGCATTGTAAGCAGCTCCTTTCGCAAAGAAATTGGTTCCAGCCAGCGATGCGATTGAAATGTAATAGCCTTTATTTGCTTTGAGCTGTTCACAGGTCGCTTTCAGGGTATGGAAAGCCCCAGTTAGGTTGGTGTCAATCATTGCGTTCCAGTCCTCTAGGGAGATTTCGTCTATGGATCCAAATTTTCCCACCCCAGCATTGGCAATGACAATATCGAGTTTTCCAAACTCAGACACAATCTGCTGGACGGCTTTTACTTCGTCATCGAAATTTCTGACATCAGATTCTATTACAATCACATTCTGGTTTCCTAATGCCTGATAAGCCTTTTCAAGTGCCTTGCTGTCTCTTCCTGAGATAGCCACTTTTACTCCGCTTCGCACTAAAGCTTCTGCAATTCCCAAACCGATGCCTTTAGATGCGCCAGTTATGTATGCTACTTTGTTTTCTATGTTCTGCATTTTTATAAGATTAATTGAAGTTTTTTTATTTTCATTTCTACGTTTAATGTTTTGTCTGAACTTTGTTTTAAAGGAGACGGTCTATAAAAATACGATAAATTATTAGTATTGCAGGCTCTCTTTTTTATTTTGGCTAATAACGAGTATGAAGGGCAGTTGGCTGGAGTGAGGGAATATTTGTGTTTGAATTTGATTGCTTGTGATTTAATTAAAATTGCATAATATAGCTTTGATTCCTGTTCAAGCTGGAAACAAGTCTCAATATAAAAGTATTTCTGTTAGTGGACTTGGAAAGAAAGAATATTAAAATTGCGGTTTGGTCTATCTGTTTGCTGGTAAATTCACAAACGTCTAATAGTGAGTGTGATAGGATGCTAATTTAATATTTAGTTTCTGAAATTTAAAAGATATCTTTTAAATCAAAATTATGGTAATTAATATACCTAAACCACTCTAAGATTTTCAAATAGACAATATTGATGTATCAGGTATAAGAACCCTTTTAGCTGAAATTTAGTATATTAGAGCTGGAAAACTAAAAGCTGTAAATTTAAATTAAAATCTCATGAATGCATATAAAAAGACATTTCTTGTGGTACTTGGCATGCTGTGTGCTACATCGTGCAACAATAAGCAGACGGAAAAGGAAAGCGCATCTCTCAGTACGTACTTAAAAGACACATCTCCAGGCATAAAAACAGGAGGGATAAAAGTTATAGAGATAAACACGCCGAAAGGAAAGTTTAAAGTCTGGACCAAGCGTATCGGAAATAACCCGAGAATAAAGCTGCTACTTTTAAATGGAGGACCAGGAACCACCCATGAATATTTTGAGTGTATGGAGAGTTTTCTGCCTCAAGAAGGGATCGAGTTTATCTATTATGACCAGTTAGGTACTGGTAATTCCGATAATCCCAATGATCCAGCGTTTTGGGATCTTAATCGCTATGTAGAAGAAGTGGAGCAGGTGCGACAGGCCCTTGGTCTAGATCAGAGCAATTTTTATCTCTTAGGTCACTCGTGGGGTGGTATTTTAGCCTCTCAGTATGCATTGAAGTATCAGCATCATCTAAAGGGGCTTATTATTTCCAATATGATGATGAGTGCCATTGCTTATGATAAGTATGCAGATGAAGTGTTGGCAAAACAGATGGATCCGGATGTCTTGGCAAAGATCAGGGAGATAGAGAAGAATAAAGATTTTGAAAATCCACAGTATATGGAGCTATTAATGCCGAACTTTTACGCTAAACATATACTACGTTTAGATCCAAATAAGTGGCCGGAGCCCGTAAATAGATCCTTTAGTAAAATAAACCAGTCGCTTTACGTAACTATGCAAGGGCCTAGTGAATTTGGACTGTCAGGAAAACTCGAGAAATGGGATATAAAAAAGGAGCTTCCAAAACTGGTTGTGCCTACATTATCCATTGGAGCTCGATATGATACTATGGATCCCGAGCATATGAAATGGATTGCCTCTCAGGTTAAAAACGGTACTTATCTGTACTGTCCCAATGGAAGCCATATGTGTATGTATGATGATCAGGACATTTATATGAACGGACTTATAAAGTTTTTGAAAGATACCGATGCAGCAGATCAGAACATAAAATAAAAACAAGAAGGTCTGAGAACCAAAAGGTTTTTCTTAAGCATTTGCAAAAAAAAACAAAGATTAATCTGACTTTTTCATGGTTACTGGTTTAGAGAATAATTCTGATTAATAGTTGTTTAAGTTTTTAGATCTTAAATTATATTAAATAAAAGAAGAGAATTTTTTTGTCTTTTCATGATTAAATTAATACACGCTCGAAAAAAATGGTTTCATTTTATAATTTGGAACATGATAAAGTCTATTTCTTTGTGATAAAACGTTTTTTGTATAATAATTTTGAAACAGCTAATTATTTCATACATTAATGCACGATGAAAAAAGTTCTAAATATTTTACTGCTCTGAGTATTCAAAGCCGGAAAAAAGAAGTGAATTAATTAGTAAAAATAAAGCTTGAGCCTCTTAACCAAACCAAGCCACCTATACAAAAGCATAAAAGTATTTTTTCAATTTAGCTAAGAGGTTTAAAAAAAAAATTAAACCATTTATTATAAATCAAAATTAAAAATTATGAAAAAGTATCATTTATTAGTTATCGTTTTTTTCTTTTCAATGACTTTATCAGCACAAAGTGCGCAGTCATTTTTGCTTAATTTGTACGGAGGTTATACCTTTTCTGACAAGATAGATTTTGATTCTTCATACGCACGAGTAGAAGATGGTTTTGAATATGGTATAGGTTTGGAATATTTTATAATGGATAACGCTTCTGTAGAATTAAAATATAACAGACTTGATACAAAAATGCCATTATACACAAAGATTCCTTTAGGGGAAGGTACTATTCCAGCTGGAACACAAGTTAATGCTGGAGATGATAAAGGGGCAATTAATTATATATTGGCAGATTATACTTATTATTTCGGCTCAAGTTCTCAAAAAGCGCTTCCATTTCTGGGTGCTGGTTTAGGAGTTGCAATTCTGGAGACGCCAAAGAGTGGCAGCGGAACTTATTTTGCATGGGAAATTAAGGCAGGTGTCAAAGTAAAAACCAATTCACCATTATCAATTAATCTCCATGCTTATCTGCAATCAATGTCAGCGGCTGTAGGATATGATTATTATTGGGATTACTATTGGGGGCCAGTAGCTGTTACTGATTACGCATCGACATTTCAATTTGGACTAGGTGCTTCACTTAGTTACGATTTCAGTAAATAAAATTACTTCATTAAAATTGTTTAAAATAGCTTGAGAATATCTCAGGCTTTTTTATTTATATAAGTTAAGTATTTACTTGAACAGCGTAATCAAGCTATTTAAGAGTGATTTTATAGTAGTTTAGGGAAAGTTGTCTTATGTAATGACAAAGAAAATAGCTGTTTTCAAGTCGTGAATTCAATAAAAAGAGATTTTATACAAGTACTTTCTTGCTTTTAATGCTTAAAAGCAAGAATAGCTTTACTACAATGTAAAAATTTTAAAACATAAATATTATGTTATCAGTGAGTTAAAAAAAAAGTTTGAAAAAAGTTAGAAAAAAACTCATGTCGAGTGCTTGGAAATCTAAATAAAGGTGCTACATTTGCACCCCGCAAAAC
>NZ_JAOVZN010000003.1:452003-564097 GCF_025717045.1 Flavobacterium sp. SH_e | reverse complement strand
AACAGAAGCAGTTGTTCCCACTTCTGCGTTAGCGCTGTTTTTCCAAGAATAGGCTACAGTTCCCACAGAGTTTGTTACAGTCCCTGCAGTCACAGTTCCAGTGCTTGCTCCGTAGCATGAAGCATCCGTTTTAGATGAAGCCCCTAAAGCTAAAGCTGCAGAAGGCTGTCCAACAGTCACAGAATTTGTCTGAGAAGAGCATGAATCCGTTACGGTTAAAGTATATGTTCCGGCAGGCAGGTTTGAAACGGAAGCTGCTGTTCCGACTTCAATATTAGCGCTGTTTTTCCAAGAATAGGCTACAGTTCCCACAGAGTTTGTTACAGTCCCCGCAGTCACAGTTCCGGTGCTTGCTCCGTAGCATGAAGCATCCGTTTTAGAGGAAGCTCCCAAAGCCAGAGCAGCAGAAGGCTGTCCAATAGTAACAGAATTTGTCTGAGAAGAGCATGAATCCGTCACAGTTAAAGTATAGGTTCCGGCAGGAAGGTTTGAAACTGAAGCTGTGTTTCCAACTTCTGCATTAGCGCTGTTTTTCCAAGAGTAAATAACAGTTCCAACAGAGTTTGTTACAGTCCCCGCAGTCACAGTTCCAGTGCTTGCGCCGTAGCATGAAGCGTCTGTTTTAGAGGAAGCTCCCAAAGCTAAAGCTGCAGAAGGCTGTCCAACTGTAACAGAATTTGTCTGAGAAGAGCATGAATCCGTCACGGTTAAAGTATAGGTTCCGGCAGGAAGGTTTGAAACAGAAGCAGTTGTTCCGACTTCTGCGTTTGCGCTGTTTTTCCAAGAATAAGATACAGTTCCAACAGAGTTTGTTACAGTTCCCGCAGTCACAGTTCCAGTGCTTGCTCCATAGCATGAAGCATCTGTTTTAGATGAAGCTCCTAAAGCCAGAGCAGCGGAGGGCTGTGAAATATTGATTGTCAATTTTCCTTGACATCCATTTGCATCAGTTGCAGTAACCTCGTAACTTCCAAATCCTAAATTGCTTAAAGTTTGAGAAGTGCCAGCATAAGCAGATCCATTTTTTTTCCATGAATAGCTATAAGGAGCAACGCCACCAGAAGCATTGTTTACTGTAATAGCCCCTGTAGATTGATTAAAACAAGTTACATCTAGATGAGAAGCTATTACTTCGGTTACAGTTACAGTACTTTTTGTAACAACAACTGGTTTTATATCGTAACAATTAGAAGCGTTTGTTCCTTTAATGTAATATGTACCAGGAATAGCAGTCGCATAATTTGCATACGGAATTGTCGCTGCCGAATCTGTCCAATAGGTATAAGTTAATCCTGATGAACTTCCAGCAGTAACGCTTGCAGCAGTCAAATCTAACGAAGTAGCTGGTGCACAAATAGGAAGCGGATTAGTTATTGTTACTGTAGGTTTTGCATTTATATTAACTACAATAGCTTTTTTAGGACCAATGCAAGCATTTGTTTTTCCTTCGGCTACATAATATGTAAATTGCCCTGCAGTATCAGTGGAAGGAGTTAACGTTTGCTGTCCTGTTGAATTCGCAGTTAGATAATAATATAATGTATATTCCGGTTTACTTGGTACAGCAGTTAATGGAACTGCAGTATCACCCACACAATAATTTAAAGGAGTAGTAACTGTCGGCATTGTTGTAATGCTTTCAATAGTTATAGTAAATTGGAAATAACATCCGCCGGTAGCTCCAGGAGGAATTGCATAATATGTAGATGTACCAACTGTAGCAGGGAACGGATTGTTAATTGTATATTGTGTTGTTGTTCCAGCAACTACAGGGTATGCATTGTAAAATGTAGAGCCAGGAGGAAACGAACCTGTCACATCTGTAATTGGTATTGAAGATGCACCATTACAAAAAGTAAAAGCAATAGTAGGCGAAGTAGCCTGACAATTCGCATTAGTATAATTCGTAGAATTTATTGTGGTCTGAAGTGGAGCAGAAATCGCAGTTCCTGTGCAGCTTCCAGATGATGTATAGCCTAAGATTAAAGCTTTATCAGTTACGGTTACGCCAGAATTAACGCCTTTTCCACTCAACGAACCGTTTACTTGAATCACATTGCTGCAATTTGAATTTTTAAGTAAAGCACAGTTTTCTGTAGATTTTAATTTGAATGTCAATTCTGCTAAAACAGTATTTGGATCAGAAGGAAGTGGTAATGTTCCTATATCCCAAACAATAGACCCATTTGCACCAATTGTAGGTTCATACGTCAAAGCATTTGGAGTAGGAGCAGGACTGAAATTTACTGTTTTTGCTAAACTTCCACTTACAAATGTAGCGTTGTACGGAATCGGAATAACAATTTTACTATTTTGTATTGCTTCGGATCCTCTGTTTTTTATTTGAATTTTATAACCAAGTTCCTGACCAGGCAAAACGGTATATGGACCTGCACCAGCAGCACTTCCGTTAATTGTTGTGGCAGTAAGGACACCTTCTATTTCTGGAACATAAGCATCGACTGCCATGACAATAGAGAAGATGGTATAGGTGTCAATTGTTGATCCGTACTTAAAAGTGGTCGAAGTTTGATTGTTTCCAATAATATCTTTAGCACTGTTTGGGAGATCAAACATACTAATATCAATTCCTGAATTATTAACCAAATTAGGGTTTCGGGAATTTCCTCCAGTACTGATCGATGAATTAAAGAAATTATTTGTGGTATTTCCTGTTCGGCTTAAACTAAGATAATTGTTGGTATTTAATTTTTGAATTTGAAAATAATCTCCGTCATAATTCACATCACCTTCACCAGCCATAACCCCAAGTTTAATTCCAACTGGTCCAGATGCTACAGAGTTAAATCCAGAAACTGGAATGCTGTAATTTGCAGTTACTGAATTTTGTACAAAGGCATGACCATCAAAAACAGTAATATCTCTGTTTTTCATATTAGAGTTTTCATAAACAACTACCAAACCCCATCCTGCATATTTTCCAATTGAACCGCCATCAGATCCTTCAGTCGCTGCAATATTAGCAGCAAAGTATTCACCAACTCCGTTTGTTCTTACATAGTCTGTAACTTCTGCATAGGCAGTAAACATATTGTTATCGGCATTTGTTGGAAAATAAATATCCGTAGCTGTAAATTCATCATAACTGCTATCAAGCGGACCTTTAAATAAAATTTTTCGTTTATCTAAAGTTTTGGTTACCCCATTCTTAGTAACAGAAAAAGAGTTAGGACTATTATTTGCATCAGAAACCCTTCCTGTCCAATACAATCCAGCATAAACGATATTGTAGCAGTTTGTTAATTTTGTTCCGCTATCGTTTAGCAAATCTAAAGTTGCAGAAGAAGAGTTATGCGTTTGATTATCACTATCCTTATCAACATAAACCATTGCATTTGTTCCATTGGTTCTGTCAACAGCATAATTCTGTAAAGTCAAGTTAGTATTCCCCATCATCGTAAAATTCCCTTTAATTTTATAGATTGTTTTTGTAGGAGAATAAGAAGAAGTTCTTTCTTTAAACGGTTTTATAACTTGCGAGTTTCCTTCAGTAATGCCCATAACAAGCATCAAAAAGAAATAAAAAACCGCAAAATGTTGAGAGTAGAATTTTTTCATAGTAATGGGTTTTAAATTATCCGCCTATAGAGATTTTATAAATAAGAATATATTTTGAAGAGTCATTTTTAATCAGATTATTAATCACAGAAGGACTGGTTTCAATTTCTGAAATGATGAAAATGTATTGTAGCTTTTCAAAGCCAGAGAAAGAATTTAGATCGATAGATTTATTTAAATCTGATGATTTCTCTATTTTAATCGTGGCAATTTCAATATCGTTTTTTAAAGACACAGAAGTATTTAGGGTATTGATTGAGTTCATATCTGTAAATAAGACAGTAGGCTGATCGCCATAAACGTTTATTTCCCCCGACGAAGAATAAACTGCCGACTGTAAATCATACAGAAGATGCTTGACGTGGCTAAGCTTAGAATTCTGACCAGAGTTTTCTAAGTTTGTTAAGTACGAATCCACATTTTCACTTTGAGCAAATGAAAAAGTTGTTATCAAAAAAAACAGCAGGAAAAAAATGCTTTTTTTGAAAATATTTCTTTTCGAGAAAAAAATATACTTACAATTGTTTACAAATTTTACTGCTTTTTCAAGAGTAGATTTAGTTTTCATAACTTAAGATTTTGTTTTAAAGTATTTATGAAATTTTAACAGAATCAAAGTTATATTAGAGTTTTTCTAATTATATTTTTTTATCTGTAACTAACCTAAAAACTCGTTAAAGTGTTCGTTTTTTATTAAAATTTCCGTCGAAAACGATTTTTTTTAACTTTGAAATGCAAAAATTATCGTCTTAAAATTTTGACTTTTTAGCGATATTGGAAACTTTTTAAATAGGCTAAATAATTAATAATCAAGTATTTGGTTAAAATTTTACGAAATTGTAAAATATCGATCAAATGCTCATTTCATAGATGAAGTACATAAAACACAAATTTTTAAGATTAATTTTTTTTTAACTTTTTATGTTTTACGAATAATTAATTCTTGTTAAAATTTATATATAATGTTAACAGAAATAAAAAATAGAAAAGGTTTAAAATATCTTTTGTAAATTAGAACTTATTTAAAAAATGAACCTCCAAATCAGGGTTTTAAAAATTTGATGCTTATGAAAAATCTCATTTTAATACGTCATGCCAAATCAAGTTGGGAAGCACCTTTAAAAGATTTCGATCGTCCTTTAATGAAGAGAGGAATTTTAGATGCGCATGATGTTTCATTAAATATCTCTAAATATCTTCCAAAGACTTATATTATATGGAGCAGTACTGCCGCAAGAGCTTCAGAAACGGCTTTGATTTTTGCTCAAAACATTTCTTACCCCATAGAAAGTATCGTTTACAGAGACGATCTTTACACTTTTGACGAAAAACAATTGGAAAAAGTTATCAAATCGTGTGATAATAGTTTTGAAAGCGTTATTCTTTTCGGACATAACGAGGCTATTACAAATTTTGTTAATAAATTTGGGGATGTTTTTATAGAAAATGTTCCAACTTCGGGGTTTGTGTCATTGCAATTTGACTCTGACAGTTGGGATGCTATCAATAAAGGCAAAACACATAAAACTATTTTCCCCAAAGATTTAAAATAATAACAGTGTACGAACAGAAATATATCGATAGAGAAAAAAGCTGGTTAGCGTTTAATGCAAGAGTTCTTCAGGAAGCTGGAGATAATACGGTTCCTCTTTTAGACAGACTGCGTTTTGTTGGAATTTTTTCAAACAATTTAGATGAATTTTTTAGAGTTCGGTACGCAGCCATTCGACGATTGAGTCTCTCTGGTATTTCTGGTGAAAAATATTTGGGCGGTATTTCTGCTCATCAATTAATTAAGGATATTACCGAAATTGTAATTCAGCAACAATCTGAAAGTTTACGTATTCTAGGAAATATTGAAGCAGAACTTGAAGCCGAAAATATCTTTATTATAAACGAAACTCAGATAACACCAAAACAGGAATGTTTTTTAAAGGATTTTTACAATCAAAAATTAAGTCCAGAATTGGTTACTATCATTTTGAATGATCTAGCAGTTTTTCCAGTATTAAAGGATACTCTAGGATATTTAGCAGTTCGTTTAGAATTGGCAAATGAAGAAGTTCGTTATGCTTTAATCGAAATTCCAAAAACCATAAATCGTTTTGTAGTTCTTCCTTCAGAAGACGAAAAACAATATGTGATTTTAATTGACGATGTTATCCGTTTCAAACTCAAAAACATCTTTAATATTTTTGATTATAAAAGCGTTTCTGCCCACATGATCAAAATTACTCGTGATGCTCAATTAGACATCGATAGTGATTTGAGTAAAAGTATGCTCGAAAAAATTGCTTCATCGGTAAAAGACCGTAGAATTGGAGAGCCTGTTCGTTTTATTTATGATAGTTTAATTGAAGACGATACGCTACATTTCTTCCTAGATAAAATGAAAATTGTAGAAACAGATAGTATAATACCAGGTGGAAGATATCATAACCGCCGTGATTATATGGGGTTTCCAAATTTAGGACGTTATGATTTATTATATAAACCAAATGAACCCTTGCCAGTTCCAGGTTTAAGTCTTGATGGAAGTATTTTAGAAAAAATCTCTAAAAAAGATTATTTAGTTCACGCACCATACCAATCATTTTCATATCTGACAAAATTTTTGCGAGAAGCCGCTTTAGATCCAAAAGTAACTAGTATTAAAATTACTTTATATCGTTTGGCAAAGAATTCGCAAATTATCAGCTCGCTTATTAATGCTG
Organism: Flavobacterium sp. SH_e; assembly: GCF_025717045.1. GTDB lineage: Bacteria > Bacteroidota > Bacteroidia > Flavobacteriales > Flavobacteriaceae > Flavobacterium. Next base: position 557,804 of record NZ_JAOVZN010000003.1, on the reverse strand, counting down.
CCAAAAACGGAAAAAGAGTAGTGGTTCAAATCGAACTTCAAGCCCGTTTTGATGAAGCTTCAAATATTTCGTACGCAGAACAAATGCAGACCGAAGGGATTGAACTTATTTTTGGAATAAAAGGCCTTAAAGTACACAGTAAAATTTGTGTTATAGAAAGATTGGAAGAAGGTAAAAATCGTCGTTATGGATTTATTTCTACTGGAAACTTCAACGAATCGACAGCTAAAATTTATACCGATGTAACACTTTTAACTTGTCATCAAGGTATTTTAAAAGATACATCAAAAATATTCGAATTTTTTGATATCAATTATAGAGTTCACAGATACAAACATTTAATTGTATCACCACATTATACAAGAAGCAAATTTATAAAGCTGATTGACCGCGAAATTCTTCATGCTTTGGCTGGTAGAAAAACGCACATAAAATTAAAAATGAATAGTTTATCCGATTTTAAAATGATCGATAAATTATATGAAGCAAGTAACGCAGGAGTAAAAATCCAACTTCAAGTAAGAGGAATATGCTCTTTAATTCCGGGAATTCCAGGAATGAGCGAAAATATCGAAGCGATAAGTATCGTCGATAATTATTTAGAGCATTCAAGAGTTTATATTTTTGGAAATGCCGGTTTAACCGAAGTTTATATCTCGTCTGCCGATTTCATGACAAGAAATTTAGATGGAAGAGTTGAGGTAACCTGTCCAATTTATGACCTTGAAATTAAAAAAGAATTAATTGATAATTTCAACATTGCCTGGAAAGGAAATGTAAAAGTAAGATACCATTCATATAAATTAGATAATAAATATAAGCCAAAGAACAATCATGCCCCTTTTAGAGCACAATTTGAAACCTATAAATATTATCAGAATAAAATAGCAGTACTAGAAGAGGTTCCTCAAAAAGTAAATTAATAATTTAAAACCAATTTCAAATCATAAAGTGAGCATGATTAATATAAGGAAGTTTGCAGCAATAGATATCGGTTCGAATGCCATGAGGCTTTTGATAGCTAACGTTGTAGAACAAGAAGGGAAAGAACCACAGTTTAATAAAAGTTCCCTTGTTCGTGTGCCAATTCGTTTAGGGCAAGACGCCTTTACAGTTGGAGAAATTTCACAAGAAAATATCGATCGAATGGTTGATGCAATGAAAGCATTCAATCTTTTGATGAAAGTACATAAAGTAGAGCGTTATATGGCATTTGCAACTTCTGCAATGCGCGAAGCCTATAATGCTAAAGAAGTTGTGGCTTTAATTAAGAAAAAAGCCGACATAAAAATCGAGATTATTGATGGTAAAAAAGAAGCCGCAATTATCGCTTCAACAGACTTACATCATTTAATTAAATCTGACGAAACTTATCTTTTTGTTGACGTTGGTGGTGGTAGTACTGAATTTACTTTGTTCTCTGACGGAAAAATGATTACTTCAAGATCTTTCAAAGCGGGAACGGTTCGTTTGTTGAATAATATGGTTCACGATGTAGTTTGGGATGAAATCGAAAAATGGATTAAAACCAACACATCAGATTACGATGAGGTAACGTTAATAGGTTCTGGAGGAAACATCAACAAATTGTTTAAAATGTCTGGAAAACAGCAGGAAAAACCGCTTTCGTATATTTATGTTAACTCGCAGTACGCATTTTTAAACTCTTTGACTTACGAACAAAGAATTGCCGAATTAGGTCTGAATTCTGACCGCGCCGACGTAATTATCCATGCAACTCGCATCTATTTAAATGCGATGAAATGGAGCGGAGCACGCCAGATTTATGTTCCAAAAATTGGACTTTCTGATGGTATTGTAAAAGCGATGTATTACGGTAAAATTTAATTTTCATATTTTTTTATAAATGAATAAAGGGAGACTTGAAGCTTTTAGTGATGGCGTTTTGGCAATCATTATCACGATTATGATTTTGGAAATTAAAGTGCCTGAGGGGCATCAATTTGCCGATTTAAAACCGCTAATTCCAAAGTTTTTAAGTTATGTTTTGAGTTTTATTTATGTTGGAATTTACTGGAATAATCACCACTATTTACTTCATGGATTATCAAAAGTTAACGGAAAAGTATTATGGAGTAACCTGCACTTTTTGTTTTGGCTTTCGCTAATTCCTGTTTCTACTGGATGGATGGGAGAACACAATTTTGAGAAGCCCGCTATGACAATGTATGGTATTATTTTATTGCTTTGCGCTATTTCATATATTATTCTGCAATACACTATTATGTGCAGTGAAAGAGACGATTCAGCTTTAAGAAAAGTGCTTAAGAAAGATTTTAAAGGAAAAATTTCTTTAGTATTATATTTAATTGGAATTGTTTCTGCATTTTATAATGAATGGATTTCTGGCGCAGCATATTTTATTGTAGCGATGTTATGGCTCATTCCAGATAAAAGAATCGAAAGAGTTTTTAACGAATAATTTATGAAATCTGTTTTTCAGTCCATTCAAGATTTTTCTGCTGATGAATTAAGTCTTTTAGATGATTTAATTACATTTCGTACTTTAAAAAAAGGAGAACTTTTGTTGACTGAAAACCAAATTTGTAATGAAATAGTATTTATAAAAAAAGGAATTCTTCGTTCCTTTTTTGTAAATCATAAAGGTGACGAAATCACCAATTGTTTTGCTTTTGAAAATGAATTTATGGCTTCTTTTGCCAGCTTTATTACTGAAGAAAAAGCAGAAGAAAACATTCAAGCTTTAACCGATACAGAATTGCAGATTCTGGATAGAAAAGCATTGGAGAAGCTTTATAAATCGGGATTCAATTGGCAGGAAACGGGCCGAAAATTGACCGAGCTAGAATTTGTAAATCTGCATAAAAGGATGATTTCTTTTCAGAAATTATCAGGAGCACAACGTTACGAAGAACTTTGTATGAATCATCAAAAGTATATTCAGTTAATCCCGTTGCAGTATTTGGCATCTTATTTAGGAATTACTCCAAGACATTTAAGCAGGATAAGGAAAGCGGTTGTTTAATTTTTTTGTTTCCCGCAGATTTTGCAGATTACGCAGATTTGTTTTTTAAACTTTTTAATTAAGAAAAGAATCTGCGTAATCTGCAATCCCGATAGCTATCGGGAGCGAGAGAAATAAATCTAAACATTTTTTCAGGACATTTGTCTAGTAAAAGAAAATGTACTAATAGTATTTTTGGAAAAACATTGATATGAAAAAAATACTGATTATAAACGGACATCCAAACGTTGAAAGCTTCAATTTCGGAATTGCAGAATCTTATAAAAATGGAGCCATTGCTTCAGGTTCACAAGTGGAAACCATTACAATTGCCGATTTAAAATTCAATCCAAATCTTCAATTTGGATATCAAAAACGTACAGATTTAGAGCCAGATCTTCTAGATGCTTGGCAAAAAATACAAAATGCAGAACATCTAGTTTGGATTCATCCCGTATGGTGGGGCGGACTTCCTGCAATTGCAAAAGGTTTTATCGATCGTTTATTTCTTCCTGGAATGGCATTTCAATACCGTGAAAACTCTGTTTGGTGGGACAAATTGCTAAAAGGTAAAACAGCACACATTATTACAACTTTAGATCAGCCAAGCTGGTATTATCGCCTGTTCTTTGGAAGACCTAGTGTCAATCAATTAAAGAAATCTACTTTAGAATTCTGCGGAGTAAAGCCAGTTAAAGTAAGTTATATCGGAATTATAAAAGGTTCTAATGAAGAACAACGAAAAAAATGGCTAGATAAAGTTTATAATTTCGGGTTCAAAAACAAATAGAAATTAGTCTTTTAAATCCAATCCAAATGTTGAACGCAAAAGCTCGATATTTGGATTGATTTCTAAGAAACGATTATATCGATCTTGATTATTGTAAGTTCGTTTCGTTTCAGCCTGTTCATTTACAATTACTTCAATTGTAATATCATGATTATGTAAATGCCCTTTTAAATGCCCCAATAAACCATTCATCTGACTTTCGAATTCTAGTTTCGATCCTTCGTTCGGCAGTTCATAAGAAATTGTTGTTCCGTTCAGAATAGGATCACTAATTAATAGAATCGATTCCATAATCTTAAAGCCTTTTTGACCTAAACGTTCCGCATATTTATTCCAATGAAGACGCATATCGGTTTCGTTAAATTCTTCGGTCGGTAAAACAGAAGATGGCTTAACATACGATTTACTGCTTGCTTCTAATTCTTTTTTCTTACGGATACTGGCAAGAGAAAAAGCAGAAACTTTTGGAGCGCCACTAGTATCTACTTTAGGAGTCTCCTGAGTCTGAACTATTGGAGTTTGAACTGTGTTTGGAGTATTTGCAACAGCAGCATTAGCATTGCTATTTGTATTTTCTTCCGAACTTGTTTCTGATTTTGTATTTGGATTTTCTTTGCTTGGACTTACAACTTCAACAATAGAAAAGCTTCCATTTTTATAATAAGTCGGCGGAATTATGAATTGCTCAGCTTTTTTTTTTCTCCATCAAAATTGATAGAGGCCAATTGCATCAAGCATAATTCTACTAAAAGTCGTTGATTCTGACTTAATTTGTATTTTAAATCGCAGTCATTTGCAAGATCAATTCCTTTCAATAAAAATTCCTGAGAACATTTTTGAGATTGAACCGCATACATTTGCTGAGCTTGTTCTCCAACTTCTAATAAAGCAATAGTCGAAGGAGTTTTACTCACTAACAAATCTCTAAAATGCGATGCAAGACCAGCAATAAAATGATGTCCGTCAAAACCTTTAGCAAGAATATCATTGTATGCTACTAAAAGATCTGGAATTTTATTTTCTAGAATTAAATCGGTAACAGTAATGTAAGTTTCGTAATCTAAAACGTTTAGGTTTTCGGTTACGGCTTGACGAGTTAAGTTTGTTCCGCAATAAGAAACGACACGGTCAAAAATTGATAACGCATCACGCATTGCACCATCTGCTTTTTGAGCAATAATGTGCAGTGCATCATCTTCAAAATTGATTCCTTGACTTTCAGCAACATCAGCTAAATGTTCTTTAGCATCTTTTACTGTAATTCTTTTGAAATCAAAAATCTGACAGCGAGATAAAATCGTTGGGAGGATTTTGTGTTTTTCTGTTGTTGCTAAAATAAAAATAGCATGTTTTGGCGGTTCTTCTAACGTTTTAAGAAAAGCATTAAAAGCAGCCGAAGACAACATGTGGACCTCGTCAATGATATATACTTTGTATTGTCCAGTTTGTGGCGGGATTCTAACCTGATCGATAAGGTTACGAATATCATCAACCGAGTTGTTTGAAGCAGCATCCAGCTCAAAAACGTTAAATGCAAAATCTTCAGTAGGATCGTCATATCCAGGCTGATTTATTTTTCGAGCCAAAATACGAGCGCAAGTAGTTTTACCAACTCCACGTGGTCCTGTAAATAAAAGAGCAGAAGCTAAGTGATTGGTTTCAATAGCATTCAACAAAGTGTTTGTAATGGCTTTTTGCCCCACAACATCCTTAAAGGTCTGCGGGCGATATTTACGTGCCGATACTACAAATTGTTCCATATTCTTTTTTATTCGATAGCAAATATAGGCTGAAAATTACCAAATCACAAATCTGAAAATCATAAATCTTTCGGTTGATTTTTGAGTGGTTTGAGTTTGAGTTATTAACGTTATATTTTATATAAAAAGGCTTTTTAAATTTTATTCTAAAATTCCTGTATTGTATAATTTGTAGTAAAAAGTTTACTATTTTTGTATCGAAAGAAATTTTTAAAAATTTATGAAAGGAAAACATATAGTAAGACTAATGGAGACAATTAGAATTGTATCGATATTATTACTGCTATTTTGGATTTATGATTTTCAGATAAATCACGGTCTTGGCATAACAAAAATTTTTTATTATGTCATTTTTGCAATTTTGGTTGTAATGATTGGAATATTGGTGCAACTAATTTTTAAGAATCAGACTTCTATCTTCGAAACACATAAGAAAAATGTAAATAAAGAAAGAGTGAGATATATTAGTATAATTCTAATTTTTCCTTTGCTTGCGGTATTTCTGTATGGGACTAATTATTACTCAAATTTTGAAGCTGAATTGTTGAACTTTCCTGAGAAGTCACTTTATCAGGATTCTCAAAAAGAAAATGAAATTATGGAGCCGCAAAATTTTTCGATTGAAGATTCTTCTTTTTTATCAGTTATTGAAAAATATAAAAGGAGTACGACTTTATTACAACCTCATAAATCAGTACATGAAATAAGCTGGAAAGAAAGTAAATTTGGTGGATATCCTAACATGGAATCTTTTTCTGAATATCCGAAATGTGATGTTTGTAAAAGCTCTTTAAACTTTGTTTTCCAACTTTATAGAAAAGATTTTCCTGAATTTTATTTTCCCAGAGATACAAATATTTTTCAGCTTTTCCGCTGTCCAAATGAAGATTGTAAAAGTACGCGTACAAATGATATTTCGGATCATAAAATGTTCCATTATTATTCAAAAGTTGATTGTGAGAAAAATAGACTTTTTGTGAAAAATAAAAACAGTTCAAGTAATATCGAACTAGAAGTTCCAGATTGCTATTTGAAACCAACAAAAACTTTTGATTATCCTTATTACGATGAATATGATAGTCGGGATTTAGCAAAACTCGATGCAAATTTTAGATTTAAGTTAGGTGATAACCAGATAGAAAAATATGTTACCAAACCTCATACAAAACTTGACGGATATCCTAGTTTTATTCAAAACGTGGTTTATCCAAAATGTAGCTGCGGCAGAATTAAAGAGTTTTTATTTCAGCTCTCAAGTGACGATACAGATGAAGAGTTAAAATATAAAAATGGTGCTATTCACTGGTCAGATCATGGAATAATGATTGGAGACGCTGGGAATATTTATTATTACATATGTCTTCATTGTGGAGAAAAAAGTATTGAAAGTTATTGGGATTGTTCTTAATGCCAAAATTATTTATTCTTTTACTGGAAAACATATAAAACCCACAACAACATCATATAATCTTTTGATAGTTAATCTATTTAATTTTAAAATAGTTAATTATTAAACATATTGTTATGAAAATAAGATCGGTTTTATTAGGAATGGGGCTTGCGATTTCTTTAATGGCTTGTGCTCCAAAAGATGCAGACATTGAAAAAGCAATCAGCGAAAAATTAAGCGATACTCCAGAAATTCAAGTTACGGTTCATGAAGGTGTTGCCACAATCACTGGAACTTGTGATGATGAAAACTTCAAAAAAAATATCGAAAAAAGTGTACGAGCAACAAAAGGTGTAAAATCTGTTGTGAATACCTGCGAAATTAAAAGGGCAAATCAAGAACCAGCGGCAGCCACCGTTGTAATTAATTCAGATACAGATTTAGATAAATCGGTTAGCAAAGTAGTTGATGCTTATGATGGTGTGAGCGCGACTGTTGTGGGCGGAGTTGTTACGCTTTCTGGAGAAATCAAGAAAGATAAATTACAGTCTTTGATGCAAAGTATTCAGGAGTTGAAGCCGAAAAAAGTAGATAATCAATTGATCATTAAATAAGCGCATTATGAGTTTACAAGATAAATATAGAGAGGTAGCAAATTTGGCTTCTGAATTAGGAATTGAAAATTTGCAGATTAGAGAACAAGATAATGTATTGTATATCGATGGTATAGCAAAATCGGCAACGGATAAAGAAAAGTTGTGGAATGCTTACGAAAAAATAGATCCTGAATACAGATCGGCAGATGTGGTAATGAATATTGAAGTTGAAGAAGGTGTTTCTAGAGAATATACTGTTGAAATTGGTGATTCTCTTTCGAAAATTGGAAAAGCTTACGGAGTTTCTTGGCAGGATATCTTCGAAGCGAATAAAGATATTATTTCAAATCCTGATTTGATTCAGCCAGGTTGGAAGTTGAAAATACCTTCGTGAGGTTTTTATTCTTATTTTATGTCATTCCTAGAAAGGTTTGAATTCCGTTTCTAGGAATGGCATAGATTATTGAATAATTTTTTTGTCCTCATTTTTTTACTTGATCTCTAACGTCCTCTAATACTTAAATCAAATAAAAATTTTGCTGTCTCCTGATCTGAATCGGCTGAAAAGCCAGCAACATAAACTCCTTTTTTACCAGAAGTCGATTTAATTCCGTATACAACTGCCTCATCTGCCGGGTCTGACTCGCCCTCGTATCGATACACATGTACAATTTCAAATTTCTCAGGATTCTTTTTAATCGCATCAGCATTTCGATTAAAATCGCACGTAAATCCTTTTTCATTCAATTGATCTAAAGCTTTTGAAACAGTTGCGTAATGATACATTCTTTTCATGATAAACTGAATTTATTAATAATAGATTTCTAAAGATAACTATTTTAAAATTAAAAAGTTAGAGTGAAAGTCATAAAATCTGAAATTTAAAATCATTATTGTTAGTTCATAAATCGCTACTTTTGCAGCGCAGACCGCCTTATCGTCGCTCCGATTTTATCGGAGGGGAGGAAAGTCCGGACACCATAGAGAAGCATAGCGGGTAACGCCCGTCGGTTCCGAAAGGGATTAGGACAAGTGCAGCAGAAAGTATGTACAGGTAATGCTGTAGTGAAACCAGGTAAACTCTATGCGGTGAAATACCAAGTATATCGGCATTTAAGGGCTTCTCGTTCGTTGCCGAAGGGTAGGTAGATTGAGTCCATCAGTAATGGTGGATCTAGATAAATGATAAGGTATTGTTTTGTTGCAAAACCAGACAAGAACAGAATCCGGCTTACAGGTCTGCATTTTTTATATATTTGTGAAACTATCTAACCATTTTTTCATGAATATAATCACTCCAAATCCTTCTTCTAAAACCAAGAAAAGTCTTTCCCATTCGGTATTGACCAATCTTACTTTTTGGGTTTTAATTGCCATTATTGCTGGTATTTTACTTGGACATTTTTCGCCAGAAAATGGGGTAAAAATGGAATTTCTAGGGAAGAAGTTCATTCAGCTGATTTCGCTTTTTATTGGCCCAATTATTTTCTTGACTATTGTTTTAGGAATTTCTGGAATGGGAAATCTAAAGAAAGTGGGAAGAATAGGCGTTAAAGCTTTGGCTTATTTTGAAGTTGTTTCAACAGTTGCACTAGCAATTGGTGTTGCAGTTGCTTATATTTTTAAACCAGGAAAAATTGACAAATCAGGTTTAACTTTTGGGGATGCTAGCCAATATACAAAAGGCGCTTCCGAACATTTTTCATGGTTGCAATTTTTCTTGTCTAATTTTACACTACAGGTTTTGCTCGCTGCAATTGTCTGCGGAATTGCCTTGAATTTTTATCAAAAAAGAGAACAGACCATTTTGGTTTTAGAGCGATTTTCAAAAGTTGTTTTTACGGCTTTAAAATATGTAATGTATCTAGCGCCAATTGGAGCTTTTGGCGGAATGGCTTATACAATTGGTAAATTTGGTTTAGCAACTTTAATTCCGCTTGGAAAATTGATGCTTTGCGTTTATTTGACGATGGCACTTTTTGTATTTTTTGTTTTGGGAAGTATTTTGAGATATTATAAAATCAGTATTCTTTCGATTTTAAAATATATAAAAGAAGAACTTTTATTGGTTTTAGGAACTTCATCTTCTGAAGCGGCTTTGCCAAGTATAATGGTCAAACTGGAAAGAATGGGCTGTAGTAAATCGGTTGTGGGATTGGTGATTCCAACGGGTTATTCTTTTAATCTCGATGGAACTTCAATTTATCTTTCGATGTCTGTGCTTTTCATTGCGCAATTGTATGATGTGCATTTAAGTTTTTTCGAAATTCTAACTGTAATCGGAATTTTGATGATTACTTCGAAAGGTGCGGCTGGAGTTACAGGAAGTGGATTTATTGTTTTAGCTTCGACTTTAACAGCGTTGCATAAAATACCAGTTGAAGGTTTGGCGTTCTTATTGGGAGTTGATAAATTTATGAGCGAAGCCAGAGCAATTACCAATTTGATTGGAAATACTGTGGCGACAATCATCATTTCGAAAACAGAAAGAGATTTTACAGAATTAAACTTGAATCCAGTTTTGGAGGAATAAATTTAGTCGCGAAGACATAAAGGCGGTACGTTTTTGTTTTTCCTTTAGACTTAAAATTACCTCACTAGATTTAAAAAAAAAACTTTACGACTTAGCGCCTTCGTGGCATTAATTAAATTATCATGAAAACAAGAATAGGAATTTTAGGGCTTGGTGGTGTTGGAGGCTACTTTGGTGGACTTTTAGCGAAAGCATATCAAAAAAATGATAATGTCGAGATTATTTTTATTGCACGAGGCGAAACACAAAAAGCCATTACAGAAAGCGGATTGAAAATTGTTACGGACGAAACAGAAACAGTTGTTTTTCCAGATTTGGTTTCTAATAATCCAGAAGAGATTGGAATTTTAGATTATTTGATCTGCGCTACCAAAACATACGATATTGAAGAAAGTTTAACTTCTTTAAAAAATTGTGTAAAAACGGAAACAGTATTTCTGCCATTATATAATGGTGTTGATGCCCAAGAAAGAATTAAAAGAATATTTCCTAAAAACGAAGTGCTTCAGGGTTGTGTTTATATTGTTTCGATGATTTTTTCGCCAGGAACAATCCGTAAGATTGGTTTTTACGAAAAAGTATTTTTTGGATCAAAAACGACTCCTTTTGCCGTATTAGAAGAATTGCATATTATTTTTGAAAAAGCAAAAATAGAAAGTTATCTGGTCGAGAATATAGAAGAAACTGTTTGGGAAAAGTTCATTTTTATTTCAGCATTAGCTTCAGCAACTTCTTACCTGAATCAGAATATTGGACAGATTTTAAGCAATTCTGAATCAAAAGTGACATACATAGAACTGCTTCACGAAATTGAAGATGTAGCGAGAGCAAAAGGCCTAAAACTTCCGCATGATATTGTCGCTCAATCTGTCGTAAAATTGGAAAAATCTCCAAAAGAAGCAACATCATCTATGCACAGGGATTTGCTTGCAGGAAAGAATACCGAAGTAATTTCGCTTACGCAATTTGTAGTAAACGAAGGAAAAAAGTACGGATTAAAAACACCGCTTTACGAAAAAATTGCTGCAATTTTAATGAAATAATACAAATTCAAAACACATAGAAACATAAAACTAAATTAGTTGAAAAGCTTGCTTTCAGGCTTGGCAATTTGATTACCAATTTAAGTGAAACGACTTTTCAAATTTAAGTTTACATCTCTATGTGTTTCTAATATTTAGGTCTAAGATTCGTCTTTTGTTGTACGTACCAAACTAATTCCAGAAGTAAAAAATACGATTCCTAATATTCCATAAATAATTAATGATTTTATATCTCTGGTTCCGCCTGATGTGTCAGCAAAAATCACGGCCGTATAAATAAGTCCTACAATTCCGAGAATCGTCAGTAATCCTCCGAAAAATCTTTTTAGGTTCATGATTGTTAGATTTAAAAGTTTCTAACAAAGTTATACTCTAAAGGCTTATGTGTTGTTATACAATTGTTTATGAAGATTATATGATTTCAAGGAGATAATTGTAGGAAAATAAAACTGCGTTTAAGATTTTCGCATGGTTTAATTGTTATTTTTGCCTCAACTAACCAATTGATATAATGACAAAAAACTACTTTTTATTACTCTTATTTATTGTTCCATTTAGCGTAGCTCAAGCGCAAGAAGAAGCTCCTGTTTCTGTTGCTAAGAATCAATTTAAAATCAACTTACTATTTCCTGGTTTTGTTTATGAACATGGATTTTCAGAAAAAAACACACTTTATTCTGAAGCAAGTCTGGGTTTTGGATATAAATATAGCGACTATTATGATAAATCAGATGTATATGTTGTTCCCATAATTACGGAGCAGTTTCGTCATTATTATAACTTAGAAAAAAGAGCAAATAAAGACAAAAGAACAGAACGTAACTCTGGAAATTATTTAGCATTAAATGCTTCTTATTTTTTCAAACCTCTTTCAGGTGATACAGAGTATTTTTCATATGTTCCCTCATCTACAGTAGCTGCTGTTTGGGGATTACAACGCACGTATAAAGGACGATTTAATTTAGAATTTAATATTGGCGCAGGCGTAAATTTCAGTAAATGCGAAACAAAATTAGCACTTCCATTTAACTTCACTTTAGGCTGGGTAATTGGAAAATAATTCTCCTATAAAAATAGAAAAACCTTGATTCGTCAAGGTTTTTCTATTTTAAATTCCAATCCAATATTTCGAACACTTTCAATTTTAATATTTGGATCAGAATTAAAATATTTTCTGAGCCTGCTGATAAAAACATCCATACTTCGGCCTGAGAAATAATCATCTTTTTTCCATACAGACATTAAAATTTGATCTCTTTTTAATAATTGATTATGGTTGAGATATAAATACTCAATAAGTGTAGCTTCTTTCTCTGTTAGCTGTTGAACGTGATTTTTATTATTAAGCGTCAAACGTTCGTTGTCGAAAATATACGAGCCAATTTCAATTATATTATTTCCTTCTAAACTTCTTTTTTGCTCAATTCTTTTTAGAATATTCTGTAAACGAAGAACCAGTTCATCAACTTCAAAAGGTTTCGCAATATAATCGTCTGCGCCTAATTTCAAGCCAATGATTTTGTCTTCTTTTAACTTTCTTGCAGTTAGAAAAATAAATGGAATTTCGGGATTGATGGTAATTATTTTTTCTGCTAATGAAAATCCGTCCACTTTGGGCATCATTACATCAAAAATACAAATATCAAAAGTCTGGTTTTTAAAATAGTCTAAAGCTATTTCGCCATTTTCTGCCCAGATTACTTCAAATTGATGCAGTTCTAAATATTGTTTTAAAATTGCAGCAAAATCAAAATCGTCTTCGGCTAAAAGTAATCTTTTCAAAATAAGGGAATTAAACTTTTAATAAAATAGTAAACTGAGTTCCTTTTCCTAAATCGCTAATAACGCTAACAGAACCCTGATGCGCTTTTACGATTTGGTTAACATAGTACAATCCTAATCCTAAGCCTTTTGTATTATGAAGATTTCCTTGTTCTACACGATAAAATTTCTCAAAAAGAAGAGATTGTTTGTTTTTAGCAATACCAATTCCGTCATCTTCAATGCTAATAGAAAATTGATTTTCTACGATTTTTGTTTTCACTGTAATCGTATTTGAACCGTATTTTACAGCATTTTCTAAGACATTTAAAAAAGCTGTTGTCAAATGAAATTTGTCTAAAATCAAAATAGTTTTCTCTGTTTGAAAATCGGTTTTTAGAACGATTTTAGGAAAAGTAATTTTAAAATCATTTATAATAGAAATCATAAAATTTTCTATTTCGATTTTTTCTTTTTGCAATTCAATTTCATTTTCAGCCAAAGAATTTGCCATAACTTGATCAATCAAATTTTGAAGGCGATTGTTTTGGCGTGAAATGGTATTGACAATTGCATTGAAATTTTCATCGTTATCACGAATTTTTTTTTGCTCTAAAATCTTTGTCGAAATTCCTAAAGTTGCCAAAGGCGTTTTAAGTTCGTGCGTTATATTATTGATAAAATCGGTTTTAACGTCACTCACTTTTTTTTGTTTTATTAATCCCTTTATCGCAATTATAAAAAGACTAATCAAGGTTGTAATGGAGATAAGGGATAAAATCAAAATAATTGTCATTCGTCTTAAAATGATTATTTCCCAATCGATAACCGAAACGTACATCGAATCTTCTGTCAATAATTGATATTCCTGATTTTCAAAAGTTCCGTTTGTTGTTCCAACATAATTTCGAACTAAAAAAGCATGATTTAACGAAGCTAGATTTCCATATAGTTTGTTTTTTATAAATGGCTTTTCAGAGAAAATAGTATCTACTCTTTGAGTGCTTTTGTAAAGAATAAATTTGTTGAGTACAATTGCAAAATCAATTTTGAAATTTGGTAAATCTCTTTCAAATCTTCGCTGAATTTCCTTCGTTAAAGCGCTTTGAAAATCATTTTTTAAAACACCATTTTTTACGTTCAATTTAGTGTTTTTACCTTTCATATAATTTTCAGAAAGGCTTTTGTATAACGCTTCTTTTTTAGAAACTAAAACAGAATCGATATCACTGTAATCATTGGTGATCTGAGCAATTTCGTTTTTGATTTGTGTATGAAACTGAGCCACTTTGTAGTCATAAGTGGTTTTTACCAAATAACATTGAACAGTCATTAGCACAATTAATGCGACAATAGAAAATGCGATTAGTAAATTGATTTTTTGTTTCATATCCGTCAGAAAATCTGTTTCAAAAATACAGCTTTTAGGAAACAAATAGCAGATTAACCTTGCATTAACCTACGATTAACTTTCAGAAGTAGGTTTTCAAAGCATTTTTGCAGCAATGCTAACCATTATTAATTTTAAAATGAATATTTATCTGCCATTAAAACTGCTCGTTGCAATTTTACTTTTTTTACTTTCATTTATGGCAAATGCTCAAAATGAAACTCCAAAAGATTCGATTTCAAATCAATTAAATGAAGTTGTAATCAGCCAGGAGAAAAAAACATTTACGAACTCAAATGGAAATATAAAAGTAGATGTTGCCAATTCGGTTTACAGCACAATTCCAAATCCTGTTGATTTGCTTTCAAAACTTCCATCGGTTCAGGTAAGTACAGATCGTGAAAGTATTTCGATTGTTGGAAAAGGAAATCCGCTGATTTATATCGACGGACAAAAAGCAACCATAAACGATTTGAATGCTTTGACAGTTGCCGATATTAAAACAGTCGAAATTATTAAAAACCCATCTTCAAAATATGAAGCTGAAGGCCGTGCAGTGATTTTAATTACAAGAAAATTGAGTAAAAAAGACAGCTTTAGAACAGAAATTTCTGAAGTAGCATCTTTTAAAAGAAACTATAATAATTATTTAGGTTTTAATTCCAGTTTTAAAAAAGGTAAATTAGAGTGGAAAGCCAATTTCAATTATAATAAATTGAATCCTTGGGAAAATCATACTTTAGAATATGAGATTCCAAAAGCTTCGATTGTTTCTAATTATGATGTAATGGCAAATACAAAACGCAATCAATATGTTTTTGGCGGTGGCATCTTTTACAAAATGAAAGAGGAAGATTATTTTTCAATTAATGTAAATGGAAAACTGCAAAATGATACTTTCGACATCAATACTTTTACTTATAATAAAAATCAAAATCAGGAAAACAATGTTTTTACTCTAAGTGATAATGCAAGTAAAAAGAATTTTGTAAATGCTTTTATGAATTATTCTAAAAAGATTAAATCGATTGATACACAGTTTTTTACTGGTTTTCAATATTCAAATTTTAATCAGCACTTAGAAAGTTTAGTTTCCAATAATTATAATGAAACCAATTTTGAATTATCGCAAAACCGTGATCAGAAATTTAATGTTGATGTCTTTTCGGGAAGAATTGATGTGGAGAAAAAGTTTAAAAATGAAATGAATCTGGAATACGGCGGATTGTATTTGAAAGCGAAATCAAAATCTGATGCAACGATTTTGGATTTTGAAAAAAAGGAAAATGAAGTTTCAAATTATGATTTTAAAGAAGAAAACTTGGCAGCATATATTCAGTTTTCGGGAAAACTCAAAAAAATAGACTTCTCATTAGGATTAAGGACAGAGAATACCGATGTGTATTCAAAGTTTAGAACAGAAGTTTCAACTTCAATCGATAAGAATTACACTAATTTATTTCCTAAAGCCGATCTTACATTTTCTATAGACAGTACAAAAAGCATCAATGTAAATTATGCGAAAAGCATTGTGAGGCCAAAATATTCTTCATTAAGCCAAATTGCAACTTATATCAATCCGTATTTTTTGTACGGAAGCAGTTTAAATTTAGGTCCAGCATTTGTCGATGAAGTTTCGAGTTCATTTCAATACCGCGACAAAACTTTAAAATTGAGTTATTTTCAAACCAAAAACGTGACCAATCCAAGTTTTATCTTTAATGAAGAAACAAATGTGCTAACTATTAACGATGTAAATTTTAAACGAGAAACTGGTTTTACAATAGATTTAGCACTTCCATTTACCTATAAATTCTGGACAACAACCAATAATTTTGTTTTTGTAAAAAGTAAGGTTGAAGACGACACAGCGGTTTTGCATCCTTCGAAACCATATTTATATTATTACTCTAACAATACATTCAAACTGCCTAAAGATTTTACTTTCGTTTTATCTTTTTGGGGATTGACCAAACAAAATGATGGAATTTTTGAACGAAAAGCCAATTTTATAGTCGATTTGTCGATGGTAAAAGCATTTGGCAAAAACTGGAATTGTACTTTAAATTATAATGATATTTTTAAAACCACGAGTTACACCGATGGTTTTACAGTGAACGATATAAATGCGAAGTTTAAATATTGGGTCGATGCAAATGAGATTTCAATTGCAATTCGTTATTCTTTTGGGAAAGTAAAGGATTCCGAGTTTAAAGAAAAAAGCGTTAATGAAAGTGAAAATAGAATCAAATAAAAAAGTAGGTTAATTCTTTCTTTTTTGGAATAGTATTTGTGTATTTAATTTAAAAAATTAAATACACAAATAATGAAGTTTTATAAATTTAAAAAGGAAATTTTTTCAGTTTTAGTAATGTTGTCATTTTCAATTGTAAACGCGCAAGCTATTAGAGGATTTGGAAATGTTACAGCTTATAGTGTTAACAATGATTTTAAAAAAGGTGCAATTGTCGATATTGGTGGAGGAGCAGAATTTGAGTTCCATCCTTTATTTAAACCAGAAGTAAGCCTTAGTTATTCTCTTATGGGACTCAACGATCAAGAGTTTTATGATTTTGACACTAATACTTTAGAAAAACTATATGGAGATGTTTATATGCTAAACTTTACTGTAGGGCCTAAAATATACTTTTGGTACAGCGGAGAAACTTTTGATACCGCTGCCTGCTCATATTACATAATCCCAAAATTAAACATGTCAAGAATTGTTGCGAATGGGAATTATCAATTTATAGATTATGACGATCCACAGAATAATTTAATTCAAAAAGGACACAGAGCAGATTGGCAGCATTCTTTTGGTTTAACTCTTGGAATGGAATTTCCAATATTTAATTCAGATGCTATAGCTCTAAGTGTTACAGTAAATAAAATTAATATGGGAAAAACTTTAAATAGACTTCCTTACAACAATACAGATTATGGCACTTTATTAGCTGGAGCAGGAATTAGTTATTATTTTGGAATAAAAAAGTAGGTTAATTCTTTCTTTTTCGGAATGGTATTTGTGTATTTGGCTTGAAAAAATTAAATGCATCAATATGAAATTTTTAAAAAGTAAGTCTTTTTTCATTTTAATGATAATCTCATCTTTTTCTTTAAATGCACAGGAAATAAGAGGTTTTGGGAGTTTAATGGGGTATCATGCCGGCGAAAAAATTAATACAAAAACGGTTTTAAATTTTGGAGGTGGTGTAGAATTTAGAATTCACCCCTTAATTAGGCAAGAAGTAGCATTAAGCTACTATATGATGAGAATAAAGGATGATTTGAGTTATTATTATGAGAATGATGTTCAAAATTCTGAAATAATTAAAGCTTCTGCATCAGCCTTAAATATCAGTTTTGGAACCAAAATAAATGGCAACGGTGACTGGTCTTGCTTTTATATTACTCCAAAACTCAATATGTCTAAGGTTTTTGGCAGTGGGGAATATCGTTTTATTGATACAAGTAATTCGTCAAATAATATTTATGACAAAGGTAAAGCGGCTCGATGGCAACATAGTTTTGGCATTGGCGCAGGTATAGAGATTCCAGTGTCTGAATTCGACTCTATAGCATTACATTTTGATTTCTGCAATATACAATTGAACAAGTCATTGAATAAACTTCCAACTAATCAGATTGATTATGGTAGAATTGGTTTTGGAGGAGGAATAGTATATTATTTCGCATTCAAAAAAAAACAATCTCAAAATGAGTAAATTCTATAAAATTATATAAAGGGGTAATACAAGTGTAATTATTACAAATGGTAAATAGTATAAACGAAAAGGGAGAGTTGCCGATCGGCAGCATTCTTTTTGGTCTTACTTTGGAGGTAGAATTTCTACTTTTTAGTTCAGATGCCATTGCATTTAGTTTCAATGCTAATAAGATTAATGTCGGACTTGGTGTATCGTATTACTTCAGAATAAAAAATAATGGAAATAAATAAAAAATATTACTAATAAATTTAATTTATTAAATATGCTTCTTTTTCAGCTAAAACCATATATGTTCTTAGTTTTATGCATATTTGCATTTTTTGGAGTAAATGCACAGGCAATAAGAGGATTTGGAAATTATTCGATCTATTTCAATGAAAATCAAGAAAAAATCAAAGAGATCCAAGGTGGTTTAGATTATAATGATCTCCCAATTGCATTTCAAATTTCTTTTAGTTATTTTAATAATAGAAATAGATTTCAAGAGAACTATGATTATGATAATTACGTCCTTGAAAAATTGACGACAAGATCATCTGCTATCAATTCGGCTATAGGATTAAAATTTTACAATGTATTTTCAAATAATGAAGAGTATAGCTCTTCTGGTTTAGAATATTATATAATGCCAAAATTGAATGTAGCACGAATAAATGCAACTGGTAATTTTAGCAGCTCAAATTATTTCAATCCTTCAAGTTCTTTTACCCAAGACATTTCAATTACGAATTGGCAGGTATATTTCGGAATTGAATTTGGATATGAATTTTTTCTTTCTGAAAGGAGTTATAACTCAATCGCTGTAAGTGTCAACTACAACAGACTAAATTTAGGAAAACCATTGTCAAAACTTCCATATAATAATTTCGATTACAGTGAACATGATAATTTTGGATTGGGAGTTTATTTCTTTCTAGATCTCAATAAGTTTAATAGAAAGAAGTAAAAAAAAACAGAATCCTCTTGACTTTTCGAGAGGATTCTGTTTTTTTTATTTTATTGTTTAGTAT
This sequence comes from Flavobacterium sp. SH_e, assembly GCF_025717045.1. Classification (GTDB taxonomy): domain Bacteria; phylum Bacteroidota; class Bacteroidia; order Flavobacteriales; family Flavobacteriaceae; genus Flavobacterium. The sequence continues at coordinate 538,817 of NZ_JAOVZN010000003.1, read as the reverse complement.
AAATTCCTGGCATAAAACCGGTTGATTCAATTTGATTCTCTGAGATTCTTGTAAACATGAATTTTTTGCTAGGAGCTCCATAACAATTATATTTTAGACTATAATAATCAATTAATTCGACCTCTTGTACATTTGGATTTTGATATTGTTCATATTCTTTCCAATATTTACTTTCATAATCATAGATTTCATCACTTGTAGAAATAAAATTCTGCATAGGATATTTGTACAATAAATCGTCTTGAGTGAATTTAAATGCTCTTTGTTTATCATCCATCCAAGTTCCCTGAATCCAAGCCGGAGGATCCATGTATCTTGGACCCTGATAATTTTTTTCTTCTTTGTAATCATGAACATCCGCATCATGCGAACATGAAGCCAAAGAAATAAATGTAAAAAGTAAAATTAGTTTTTTCATAAAAAAATTTTTTACAAAAAAAGCAGAATAGACTTTCTCAAAGAGTCTCTAAAAGATTTATTTATGATAGTTTAAGACAATTTAATTATGCAAAAAGCCCTTGTAATTTACAAGGGCTTTTTTTTATTATATGGGAAGACTATCCTTCGTCTTCTTCAGATTCTTTTATAGAATTATCATGAGGCAATTCTTCATCATCGTCGGTTGAATTTAGTTCAAAAAAACTAAAATAAGAGCCGCCGTAACTTTTCTGAAACGAGAAATTACTCATGTGCTCAAGTTTTGTATATTTTGAATGCTCAATAATCATCATTCCATCATCTTCAAGTAAACCTCTTTCAAAAACGGTCGAAACAATTTTTTCAAAAGTTGCCTGATCTAATCCGTAAGGCGGATCTGCGAAAATAATATCGTAAGTCGTTTTAGAATTTTCTAAGAATTTAAAAACATCGCTTTTAGTTGCAGCAATATCAAAATCGTATTCTGATGAAACTTGTTTAATGAATTTAACGCATCCAAAATCGCCATCAACAGAGGTAATTGGTGCGCTTCCGCGTGAAGCGAATTCGTAACTAATGTTTCCTGTTCCCGAAAATAAATCTAAAACCTTTAAGCTGTCAAAACTAAAATGGTTATTCAAAACATTAAATAATGCTTCTTTACTCATATCAGTTGTTGGCCTCACAGGTAGATTTTTTGGCGGAAAAATTCTGCGTCCTTTGTATTTTCCTGAAATGATTCTCATGATTGAAATAAGATATAATGTTTTTGATTTTGAGCAGTTGTAAAATTATTCTTTTCCTTAAGTTTAGCAACGTCTAGAAAAGAAATATGGCGAACATATTTGTAAGCAATTTCAAAATAAGGGTCATTTTCTGTAATTGTTCCCAATAATTCTAATTTAAAACTTTCTGGATTTAAACTTAATTGTTCTGCTGTAAACAAAATATAATAAATGAAATCTTCTGGTGTTTGATATTCAAAAGAATTGAATAACAGAAGCTTTTGATTTTGCACCACAATAATTTCGAAATTATCAGGGTTAAAATTCACTATCATTTTTTTATCGTCATTATTACGAGAATTGTCCAGAATTTTTTCCACCAAAATAGTATTAGCATGTTTATAATCAAACGATCCCACATTGTCAATCAAAAAATTATTGATGTTTATGTATGGAATATAAACAGAATTCATTTGATAATTTGGAATTTGATCGAAAGTGAAAAAATCCGTTTCAAATACTTTTGTAGTGTATTGCAGATAACTTCCTAAATAGTTTTCATCAAACAAAGCAGTTGGTACAAAAGTCGAAAGATTGTTATTATGAATAACCATTACTTCGTCGTAAGTCTCTTTCAATTCAGGATTATTCTTGAATGCTTCGTTGAATAAATCTTCAATTTTTGCAGTTTTAGTTGACGTGTCAAATTTTATTTCTTTGAAAGAAATTATAATATTGTTTAAAGTATCAAAACAGCAATATGAAAATCCAGTCAGTGAAACCTGAATAGAAAGTTTTCTGTAATTTTTTGAAGTAATGTTAGTATTTTGTAATGACATAGTTGATTTACAATTCGTTACCTGTTTTAAATCAAGAAAGAATTTAAGCGACCACAAACTTACAAATAAAAAAAATAACAATGTCAATTTCAATATCAATGAAAAGGACTTAATTAAGTTGCAATTTCAAAATTTAATATTACAAGAAAGTTAGCAGAATATTATCATTTTGTTTATTATGAGCTGTTTAAGGTTGTAGATGAATTTGAGTTTTAAAACTTGCTTTTAATTTTGAAATTGAAATTGCTTTTGTCATTGAGATTGTCATTCAAATTGCCATTGAAATTGAATTTTGTCATTGCCATTAAAAAAAACGACCTTTGTGTTTCAATATTACTTTATGAATTCTGCACAGTTTTACGGTATCTTACAAAAACGATTTCCTTTTGCCCCAACTTACAAACAGGATATTTTTTTTCAGAAAATTGCGATTTTTTTAACCGAACCTCAAAATGATACAATTTTCGTTTTGAAAGGATATGCTGGAACTGGAAAAACGACCGTTATTTCGACTATTGTGAATAATTTAGCCGACATCAACAAAAAATACGTTTTGCTTGCACCAACGGGACGCGCCGCAAAAGTAATTGCCAATTATTCGAATAATCCAGCATTTACAATTCATAAAAAGATTTATTTTCCAAAGAAATCTTCTGGCGGAGGAGTCGCTTTTACCAAACAAGTAAACAAGCATAAAAATACCATTTTTATCGTCGACGAGGCTTCGATGATTTCAGACAGCACATTGGACAGCGGTTCGCTTTTGGACGACTTGATTAATTATGTATATTCAGGCCAAAATTGTAAAATGATACTTTTGGGAGATACGGCACAGTTGCCTCCTGTGAATTTAGATATTAGTCCAGCGCTTGATATTCAGACTCTTGGTGTGCATTACGATAAAGAAATCGAACATATCGAGTTGGACGAAGTAATGCGTCAGGAAGAAAGTTCAGGGATTTTATACAATGCTACAGAATTGCGTGAATTGCTGAAAGAAAGTTTTATAACCGAATTTAAATTCAATGTAAAGAAGTTTAAAGATATCGTTCGATTGACTGATGGTTATGATATTCAGGACGCGATTAATACCGCGTATAGCAATTATAGTATTGAAGATACCGCATTTATTGTTCGTTCAAATAAAAGAGCGAATCAATACAATGAACAAATAAGAAGCCGAATTTTATTTAAAGAAAGTGAACTTTCAGTTGGTGATTTTTTAATGGTCGTAAAAAACAATTATTTCTGGCTGAAAGAAACTGATGAAGCTGGATTTATTGCCAACGGAGATATTATTGAGGTTTTAGAACTTTTCGGAATAAGAGAATTGTACGGATTTAAGTTTGCGAAAGTAAAAATCAGAATGGTCGATTATCCAGAGCAAAAGCCTTTTGAAACGGTTTTAATTTTAGATACTTTAACAAGCGAATCGCCTTCATTAACCTATGAAGAATCTAATCGTTTGTATGAAGAGGTGATGAAAGATTATGAAGATGAACCGACTAAATATAAAAGATTTCAGAAGGTAAAAGAAAACGAATATTTTAACGGTTTGCAGGTGAAATTCTCTTACGCGATAACCTGTCATAAATCGCAAGGCGGGCAGTGGAATACGGTTTTTATCGAACAGCCATTTCTGCCCAACGGCATTGATACTGATTATATTAGATGGCTTTATACCGCCATGACACGTGCCAAAAATAAGCTATATTTGATAGGATTTAAAGACGAGAGTTTTGAGGAATAAATTTTAGCCACAGATTAAAATGATTTCCACAGATTTATTACAAAGTAAAACGCATTTTTGTTTCACGCAGATTTTGCAGATTGAGCAGATTTTTTGAAATCGTTTTTTAAATTGATATCAGCTCAATCTGCAAAATCTGCGTGAAAAATTTTAAAGTGCAATAAAAATCTTTTTAATCATTCTAATCTGTGGCAAAAAAAAATCTAAACAATGACAACACTAAACGATTTACATTCGATCTCATCTAAGTTTTCGAATACCGATAAAATGCCAGTTCTGTTTTTAGGACACGGCAGTCCCATGAATGCTATTGAAGAAAATCAATTTGTGACTGGATTTCGAGATTTGGCAAAAACACTTCCGCAGCCAAATGCTATTTTATGTGTTTCTGCGCATTGGTTTACAAAAGGAACAAAAGTTACTTCGATGGAAATGCCAAGAACGATTCATGATTTTGGAGGTTTTCCGCAAGCACTTTTTGATGTGCAATATCCCGCAAAAGGAAGTCCAGAATTGGCAGCTGAAACTAAGAAGATTTTAGATCCAGTCATGGTCGAATTAGACGAACATTGGGGATTAGATCATGGCGCTTGGAGCGTAATTAAACATTTATATCCAAATGCTGATGTTCCTGTTATTCAGCTGAGTATAGATTACACCAAATCGGGACAATATCATTTCGAATTGGCTCAGAAACTGCAAGCACTTCGCTACAAAGGCGTTTTAATTATCGGAAGCGGTAATATTGTCCATAATCTTAGAATGGTCGATTTTAGAAATTTTGACAAAGACAATTATGGTTACGACTGGGCAATTGAAGCAAGAGAAACCGTAAATAATTATTTATTAGATGGGAATTTCCAGCCATTAATTGATTTCGAAAAAATGAATAAAGCCATTCAATTAGCAGTTCCAACACCAGAACATTATCTGCCATTATTATATACTTTAGGTTTAAAAGATCAAAAGGATGAATTGGAATTGTTTAACGATAAACTTTTGGCAGGTTCGTTGAGTATGACTTCGGTAAAAATATTGTAATAGTATTTGTTTTTAAATCGTTTCCCAATCGTTTCCAATTTATTTGATAATGGCCTAAAAGTTATAATCTACACAATTTGTTTGAAAAATAAATTGATGCGATAGTAAAATGTTTCATTTAAATTTGTTTATTTTTACATAAGTAATTGTTTATCAGTTGATTGTTTGGTTTCTTTCTTCTTTTTAAGTAGTTTTTTAAATGCCTTTTGTGGATTAACTGGTGATAATTTAAAAAACGATAGAAGATGTTTACAAATTAAGTAAGAGTGCGGCATCAGCACTATAATCACTGATAAAACTAAGATGAATCCAAACAAAGCATTATGGGAAAAAGGCGATTTTACGCGTGTTGCAGAATCTATGAGAGAAAGTGGTGCGGAATTGGTTGCCAAAATTGGAATTAAAGAAAATAGTAACGTTTTAGATCTCGGCTGTGGCGATGGTACTACCGCAATACCTTCGGCAAAATTAGGAGCCAATGTTTTAGGTGTTGATATAGCAAGAAATTTAGTTGAAGCTGGTAATCTTCGAGCAAAAAAAGAAGGGTTGGATAATGTTGTATTTCAAGAAGGTGACGCAACCGATTTGAATGAATTGAAGAATCAATCTTACGATGTTACAATGAGCATTTTCGGAGCAATGTTTGCTCCAAAACCTTTTGATGTTGCCAAAGAAATGGTTCGTGTCACACGGCCTGGAGGTAAAATTATTATGGGTAATTGGATACCGGGAGATCCAACGTTGATTGCACAAATCTTGAAAATTAGTGCTGAATTTACTCCTCCGCCTCCTGAGGGTTTTGTAAGTCCAATGCTTTGGGGTATTGAGGATAACGTCATCGAAAGATTTACAAATGCGGGTGTTCCTAAAGAAAATATTTCTTTTGAGAAAGATACCTTTACATTTAAAGCAGCATTCCCACCTTCGGAGTGGCTAAATCGATTAAAAACGTACTATGGTCCAACTATGAATGCTTTTGAAGCTGCTGAACAAAATGGTAAAACTTCAGATTTGTATGCTAAACTTGAAGGATTAGTTAATAGCCAAAACCAAAGTAATGATCAAAATTCTACATTAATTCCAGCAACTTATCTTCGTGTTACAGTTTTGGTTTAATATTCTTGAACATGATTTTCATCCTTTACAGAAATAGAAAAACAGAAAATTTAAAAGTAATTTTTGCATATTTGCAAACACTTAAAAACCAGTGAAAATTAAATTACTAAATTTTAAGTTTTTTAAACTCAGTAAAATATAAAAATGAAAATAATAGCGGTAATTCCAGCCAGATATGCTTCAACACGTTTTCCTGCAAAACTAATGCAGGATTTAGGTGGAAAAACAGTAATTCTAAGAACCTACGAAGCAGCAGTTTCTACAAAATTGTTTGATGATGTTTTTGTAGTAACCGATTCTGATCTGATTTTCGATGAAATTGTTTCTAATGGCGGAAAAGCAATTATGAGCATCAAAGAGCACGAATCTGGAAGCGACCGTATTGCAGAAGCAGTTGCGAATCTTGATGTTGACATTGTAGTAAATGTTCAAGGTGATGAACCTTTTACAGAAGCAGAACCTTTGGCGCAAGTTTTATCGGTCTTTAAAAATGATCCTGATAAGAAAATTGATTTGGCTTCGTTAATGCGCGAAATTACAAATGAAGACGAAATCAATAATCCAAATAATGTAAAAGTTGTGGTAGATCAGTCACAGTTTGCATTATACTTTTCACGCTCTGTAATTCCGTATCCTAGAGAGAAAAATGTTGGAGTACGATATTTTCAGCATATCGGAATTTATGCTTTCAGAAAACAGGCTTTATTAGACTTTTATAGCCTTCCAATGAAATCTTTAGAAGCTTCTGAGAAGTTAGAGCAATTACGTTATTTAGAGTTCGGAAAACGCATCAAAATGGTTGAGACATCTCATGTTGGAATTGGTATTGATACGGCTGAGGACTTGGAAAGAGCGAGAGCGATGTTGAAGGATATTTAATTATTTGAATAACATTATCCACAATCTTGTCATTTCGACGAAGGAGAAATCTCCGCGAGAAACTCCACAATGCTGATCAATCTTTGTCGAGCTGCTTATGGAGATTTCTCCTTCGTCGAAATGACAAAACTGTGTGAACACTTTGGGTAAAAACAAAAAAAGCTCCAAATTCTTGGAGCTTTTTTAATATCTAAAAATCTTATTTTACTGGTATAAAGCAGGATATTTTGAAGGATTAACTTCGTTCATCATATCGTAAATTTTCTCGTAAATATCTTCTGCAGAAGGTTTAGAGAAATAATCACCATCAGTTCCGTAAGCAGGTCTGTGTGCTTTAGCAGCTAAAGTCTGTGGCTTGCTATCCAAATGTTTGTATGCATCTTGTTCTTCTAAAATCTGTTGCAAAATAAATGCTGAAGCTCCTCCAGGAACATCTTCATCAATTACTAAAAGACGGTTTGTTTTAGCAATACTTTTTACGATGTCTTTGCTAATATCAAAAGGAAGTAAAGATTGAACATCGATAACTTCACACTCAATTCCTTTTTCTGCTAATTCATTAGCCGCTTGGATAACCAATCTTAAAGTTGATCCGTAAGAAACTAAAGTAATATCAGAACCTTCTCTTAAAGTTTCTACAACTCCAATTGGCGTTTTAAATTCACCAAAATTTAGAGGCGTTTTCTCTTTTAAACGATATCCGTTCAAGCATTCGATCACCAAAGCAGGTTCGTCACATTCTAACAAAGTGTTATAAAAACCAGCAGCTTGTGTCATGTCTCTTGGAACCAAAACGTGAATTCCGCGAATTGCGTTGATAATCATTCCCATTGGAGAACCAGAATGCCAGATTCCTTCTAAACGGTGTCCGCGGGTTCTAATGATTAATGGCGCTTTCTGTTTTCCAACAGTTCTATATTGTAAAGTGGCTAAATCATCACTCATGATTTGAATAGCGTACAATAGATAATCTAAATACTGGATTTCAGCAATCGGACGTAAACCTCTTAAAGCCATTCCGATTCCTTGACCAATAATAGTCGCTTCACGAATTCCCACATCGGCAACACGAAGTTCTCCGTATTTTTCCTGCATACCTTCAAGACCTTGATTTACGTCTCCGATGTTTCCAACATCTTCACCGAAAATTAAAGTTTCAGGATATTTCGCGAATAAAGCATCAAAATTATCACGCAAAATCATTCTTCCATCCAAATCTGGTTTTGCATTTTCTGAATATTTTGGAAGTACTTTTTCTACTGAAAATACATTTTTAGCCGATTCTGAATGCTGATTGCTGCTGAATTTTTCTTGAGTTTCATTCAGGAATCCAGTTATCCAGTTTGATAAAATAACTTTGCTATTTGGAACTTCAATAAAACGAAGAATCTTTCTAGCATAAACCAATAATTCCTTTTTTAAAGGCGCTTTAATTGCAGCCAATTCAGAGATTAATTTTTTGATTCTATCTTTATGATCAATGCTTGCTTCAGCAATTTGTTCTAATAAATTAAGAAGTTTTTTTTGTTCTTCTATAATTGGATTAATGAAAGCATCCCAAGCATATTTTTTAGCTTCTAGAACTTCTTTCTTTAATTGGAAATCAAGTTCTGCTAATTCTTCTGGCGAAGCAATATTAATTGCAATCATCCAAAGACGCATTTGGCGAATACAGTCAAAATCTTTTTCCCAAGCCAGTCTTTCTGCACTTTTATAACGTTCGTGAGAACCAGAAGTAGAGTGACCTTGTGGTTGAGTTAATTCGTTAACGTGAATTAAAACAGGAATATGCTCTTCGCGTGCAATTGCTCCAGCTCTTTCGTATGTCGAAACCAATTCGGCATAGTCCCAGCCTTTAACTCTAAAGATTTCATAACCTTTAGAATCTTCATCGCGTTGATATCCTTTTAAAATTTCAGAGATGTTTTCTTTAGTTGTTTGATGTTTAGCATGAACAGAAATTCCGTATTCATCATCCCAAACACTCATAACCATTGGAACCTGTAGAACACCTGCAGCGTTTATAGTTTCAAAAAATAAACCTTCAGAAGTGCTTGCGTTACCAATAGTTCCCCAAGCTACTTCATTTCCGTTAACAGAAAACTTGTCTTTGATTGTGATTCCGTCAACTTCTCTATATATTTTTGATGCTTGTGCTAAACCTAATAATCTAGGCATTTGCCCAGCAGTTGGAGATATATCTGAACTAGAATTTTTTTGTTTTGTTAAGTCTTTCCAAGAACCGTCTTCGTTTAAACTGTGCGTTACAAAGTGTCCGCCCATTTGTCTTCCCGCAGACATAGGATCGAAAGCTAAATCAGTATGACCGTACAAACCAGCGAAAAATTGTTTTGCATCCAATTCGCCAATAGCCATCATAAAAGTTTGATCGCGATAGTATCCAGAACGGAAGTCTCCATTCTTAAAAGCTTTTGCCATTGCTAGCTGTGGAACTTCTTTTCCATCGCCAAAAATTCCAAATTTAGCTTTTCCTGTTAATACTTCTTTTCGACCTAAAAGGCTACATTCACGGCTTGTTACAGCGATTCTATAGTCATTCAATACCTCAGTTTTGAAATCTTCAAATGTCAGTGTAGTATTGCTTTTTTCTTTTATCATCATTTTGAAAGGTCATTGTTTATGTCGCGAAATTACTTAAAAACAATCAATAATCATAATTCTTTAAACTAAATATAATTTAATTATTTGTATTCAAATTCAAAAAACTACGTATTTTTTTTAAGTGATTTTTATGTAAAATTTAATTTTATTGATAATTTCGCAAGTTTTTGTTTAAAATTTATTTGATTAAAACCATTTTCGGGTAAAAAGTGTGACTAAAGTTTTTGGCGAAAAAGTGATTATAAATCGTATTTTTTCATTGTATCTAGGTTGTGATATTTCCCATCCGTTATTAGAATATACCGGAAAGTAGAGTTCAAAGTAATCTGGAACTAAGTTTAAACGCACTCCGCTATCGTAAGCAAAAAACTCGCTTTGATGTTTATTCTTTAAAAAACCAACGTCTCCATAAAGTTCAACCCAGTTCCAAACGGCATAACTAACATTTAAAGTTGTCATCCATTGGTTAGCATAAGATGGTTCTAATTGTGATTTAAAGCCTCCCTCAGCAATTACATATTGCTGGCTGAAAAAGCCGGTTGTTTCAGATCTTCCAAATAAATTATAATCAAATAAGTAATCGGTTGGGCGGTCTAAAGCAAAACTGAAATAATCTGAATTTGTCTTATTATACACGAAAGCACCAGCGTATAAGCGTAAATTTAGCTTTCGATTATTTTGAAATAATCTTCTGTATTCAACTTCACCTGAAATTTTTCCGAATCCGCTTGAAAATTGTAAATCATTCATATAGCTAAAATGATCAATCAATTCTGTTTTGCTATTAACATATCTAGCATTAAAAACAGAATAATTTGGTTCAGAATTATCAGTAATATATGAACTGGCCTCACGGTTTACTATTACTTGGCGAAATAGAAAAGTCTGTTTTCTATTGTCTCTAAAATCTTTTTCGCGAATGCGAAATACTACCATTGGGTTTAATCTCAAATAAGTAGCATCTGGCGCATAATGAAAATAATTCTGACTGATGGAATATCGAACATTAAATAAGGTGCTGTTTCTGTAATATTGATTCCATGAAAATGCCGATGAACCAGAAATTGTACCAGCTTTTATAGAATATGCAGGATTAATGTCAAAATTAAAAGGTTTGTCTAAAATAGTTTTATTATGAAAACGAATTCCAGGTGTAAAACCGTCATAGTAATTGTAATTTAATGTTGGAATGTATAAAATCTGATTGTAATCCGGGTCTTCCAAATCTTTAGCAAAATTAAATTTCACAGCACGATTCAGCGCAAGATGTTTTAAAGATCTCCAGTTGTTTCTCTGGTTATATTCTGGAACTTCGTTATCGTAATTAATTACAATTTTGTCTGCATTTTTCCTGTTGAATTCATAAACAGAGTCTTTTTTAGTAGGCTCAATCCATTCTTTAAATACAACCTCTTTCTTTTTAATTCCGTAAATTGGAATAGGAGCATAGATGCCAGTTTTATTTTTGACTGAAAATGTAACGCTGTCTGCAGTTCTTGAAACGTTTGAAAATTTATAATCAATAATATCTCTCGAATTGATGATAGTTTTAAAGAACCAATCAATATTTTTCGGGCTTTTTTGAGTTAAGATTTTTTCAAAGTCATATCGATTTGACTGTCCAAACTGATTGAGATTGTAAAATTCTTTTACGCTTTTGGGCACAATATCATGATTAAGATAATCATCTAAATAACTCAAACTTAAACCTGCTCGATATTTACTGGCAATCTGTTCGTTAAATTTTATTAACGTATTTTTTGGATCTCCAAGAGGCTGATCTAAATTTTTACGTGCCATCAGCATATAATAATAACTATATTGCTCATTAAAAGTCAAATTGGTGATGTTGTATCTTTTAAAGAGTTTCATATTTGAAAGTTTTCCCAGCATTTTTTCATCCTTATGATGTTCTTCCATGTATTTCATCATAGTATAAATCTGGATTCCATCATAAACCCAATTGTCTTTTCTAGGGTCTAAAGTCAAGCTATTTTTGAGATAATTATTCAAAAATGTTTTTAAAAACTGAATCTCAAAGATAAAATCATCTGAAAACGGACTAATAAATGAAGGAAGCTGATTTAGTCCGTAAAATGGATTTCGATCGTAATCAGCTTGTGAAACGGTTATTTTTTGATGTGGATATTTACCAATAAAATTGTTTGCAAAAGAAACTACTCGGTCTATAATTATGGCTTTCTGAATTTCGTCAATTTTTTTATTTTTCAAATTGGTCGAAACTTCCAATAATCCGTTATCATAAGTTCTAAAAGTATTTTCTTTTTCAATGTAAAGACTAAAATCGGTTCTATTTTTGCCTTCGAAAGAATAAATGCTGTAATCTTGGTTTGTGATATCTTTTGAAACCGAATTTAAATCAGTTACAATAGAATATTGATTCGGAATTTTAATTTCAACTTCATAGTCAGTTATAGCATTAGCTATATCATCTAAATTAAAATTATTATACTTTATGAAACGATGATTTTCAAATCTAGCTGGAGTTAAAAACCAGTTTTTTAAAGCCATACCGCCATTTTGACCAAAACCAAAACGAGTGAATTTGTCATTTGGAATTTTTGAGATATAATTGAGATGTAAATCGATTTTTTCACCTGGAGGAAGTTTACGATTCAATCTCACAATAATATAATCTGGATTTTCGGCACTTCTTTCCCATTCAAGAGCCATAAAATTGGAATCTGTCAGATTTATTATGGTAGTTTTTCCTCTATCTACAGCTTTTGCTAAATGAAAACCCCTATAAAATTCGTCAGAAAAACGTTTAGCTAGAGGCGTATTTTTATCAGCAAAGGCGTTATTCCAATCGTTTAAAGTAATGGAAATTAAGGAATCGTTAGAAGTGTTATGATACGTAATGTCCTGTTTTATATTCAGTGTTTTAAGCTCAAGATTTACCGCCACTTCCATCTTAGAAAGATGTTGTGCAGAAAGTTTTATCGAACAGAATAAAACTAAAATGAGGCAAATAATTTTATAAAGTGCTTTCAAATAATGGCTTAAAAAATTAGTAGAGATACTTAATTTACGGACATATTGTGACTTCGGTTTTCTGTAAAAATAGCATAAAAAAAGCTGTTTTAAAAAACAGCTTTCAATTTTTACGATACTTTACGTAATTTAACGATAAATGGTATTATGTTCATAGCGAAATACAATCTCACCTGAGATAATTAAATTTAGAAATTCGGACTTAAATCGTATTTTTTATAGAATTTATCTAATACATCTACAACTTCATCTTCAGTGTCAACGATTTTAAATAAATTCAAATCTTCTGGGCTTACTGTATGCATTTTTTCAACCAAAACTGTTTTAACCCAGTCAATCAATCCAGACCAGAATTCAACTCCTACCAAAATAATTGGGAATTTTCCAATTTTCTTAGTCTGAATCAAAGTAATGGCTTCAAACATTTCGTCTAAAGTTCCAAAACCACCTGGCATAACCACAAAACCTTGCGAATATTTAACGAACATTACTTTTCTCACAAAGAAATAATCGAAATTCAAGTTTTTATCGTGATCAATATATGGGTTAAAATGCTGCTCAAACGGAAGCTCGATATTTAAACCAACTGAAGTCCCGCCGCCCAAATGCGCGCCTTTATTTCCAGCTTCCATAATTCCGGGACCACCTCCTGTAATCACACCGTAACCTGCTTTACTGATTTTATAAGCGATTTTTTCAGCTAATTTATAATACTTATCATCTGGTTTTGTTCTTGCAGATCCAAAAATCGAAACGCAAGGACCAATACGCCCCATTGCTTCATAACCATTTACAAACTCCGACATAATTTTAAAAATTGCCCAGCTATCATTGGTTCTAATTTCATTCCACGTTTTTTGTTTCAAACGGTCCTGAATTACTTTATCTTCATCATTATCAAAATCTTCTAATCTCATTTTAGGTATTTTAATTTATTATTTTATTTATGTCTTTTTTGTCATCCTGAGCGTAGTTGAAGGAGCTAGTTCCTGCTGTCCGCTATATCTTTTGTGCTGAACCCCAGCACAAAAGGATGCCGCTCCCATCAGGGCTAGAGCAGTTGGTCTCAAATAAACAATTGGTTTAATTGAAACATGTTTTCTTTAAAAAGCTTGAATTTTAAAAAAAAAGCGGATACTAAATTAACGCTTTTTTCTAGAATTGTTATAGAAATACGAAATTATTAGATTGTAAAAGTGGAGAGATAAAGTTTGTTTTATCGATTTGTTCTGAATATCAGTGATCTGTGCGATGAAAAAACACTGTTTTAATAATAATTTATTTTTCGAGTCATTTTGGTATCAAAAGATCCATTTTTAAAAATTACAATTGAAGTCCAGTTATTGTTTGTGTCATATTGATATTTTTGCTGTATAGCGAAAATATTTTGATTAGTCTCCTTATCGGTTAATATATCAGATATGAGATTATTATTTTTATCGTATTTGCATTTTCGAATTGCTCCATCATAAGTCAATTCCGTAAGATTATTATTAATATCAAATTTAAAAGTTTGAGTATCAGGTTCATCAAAATAAGTAGAAGTAATTGAAATGATTTTACTGAAATCGTCATATTTTAGATTAGTTGATTTGTCTATACTTTTATCTGTGTAAAAATGATCAAATTTTGAAATTTCCCCTTTTTTGTTTAGGTAATAAACATTTTTACTGAAATTGGGATTAATTGTTATTGAATCCTTTTTAAATTTTTTCGAGCTATGATTATTATTTTCAAAATGATATTTTTTTTCTGTAATGATACTCATTTTGTACTCATAAATAGATAAATTTCCAGCAAGGTATGGCATATTTTCTGCGATGCTATATTGATACATTTTTGCTAATTTATTTTTTTCTAAATATTCATAATCAGTAACATTTATTTCATAAATTTTTTGTTTTAAATCATAATTAGTTAATGATTTTCTTATAATATTATTGTTGTGATCATAAACAATACTATCTATAGAAGATAATCTTTCTGATTTGTCGTTTCTAATTTCATAGTGCTGTCTAGTAATGACTTCTTTAGAGTAATTAAATATGATTTTGTGGTTTCGATAAAAATCTTCATTCTTCGTTATTTTACCATCAGGCGTAAATTCGATATAATATGTTTTTGCAGTATTATCATAATAATAGCAGCTAATATTTTTAATAGGTTTTCCTTTTTTTAAATCAAGATCTTTTTGGTTAGTTGGAAAAACATGTAGTGTTGGATTAATTTTAAAATCACTGATTGCAACTTGATAATAATTTTTAGGGTCATTAAAAGTTTCTATTTGCTGACTAAATATAGCGTGATTTACCAATAACAAAAGGAAAATGATTTTCTTCATATATTTAAAATATTACTCTAACTCTTTTTTCAAAAACTTAGCCGTATAGCTCTTTTTATTCTGAGCCACTTCTTCTGGAGTTCCTTTAGCAACCAATTGTCCACCGCCTTTTCCGCCTTCAGGGCCAATATCAATAATATAATCGGCAAGTTTTATAACGTCCATATTATGCTCGATCACAAGAATTGTATTTCCTTTATCAACCAGTTTATTGATTACTTCCATCAAAACGCGAATGTCTTCGAAATGCAATCCCGTAGTTGGTTCATCCAGAATATAAAATGTATTTCCTGTATCTTTTTTAGACAATTCTCCCGCTAGTTTTATACGCTGCGCTTCACCACCAGAAAGGGTTGTACTTTGTTGTCCAAGCGTAATATATCCCAACCCAACATCTTGAATCGTTTTGATTTTTCTGTAAATCTTCGGAATATTTTCAAAGAAAGGAACTGCTTCATCAACCGTCATATCCAAAACATCAGAAATAGATTTTCCTTTATATCTGATTTCTAAAGTTTCTCTGTTGAAACGTTTTCCTTGACAAGTTTCACATTCTACATAAACATCTGGTAAAAAGTTCATTTCGATAGTTCTTACACCAGAACCTTCACAGGTTTCGCAACGTCCTCCTTTTACGTTAAAACTGAAACGACCCGCTTTATAACCACGAATCATACTTTCGGAAGTCATCGTAAATAGATTTCTGATTTCGGTGAAAACCTCAGTATAAGTTGCTGGATTCGAACGAGGCGTTCTACCAATCGGACTTTGGTCAATATCAATTACTTTGTCGATATGCTCTAAACCTTCAATCTTTTTATAAGGCTGCGGTTTTTTTACGCCATTGAAATAATACGCATTTAAGATTGGATACAACGTTTCATTAATCAAAGTTGATTTCCCGCTTCCAGAAACTCCTGTAACGCAAGTTAATTGCCCTAACGGAATTTCAATCGAAACGTTTTTAAGATTGTTTCCTGTTGCTCCAGTTAGTTTCAAGAATTTACCATTTCCTTTTCTTCTTTTCTTCGGAATGTCAAATTTCATTTTACCATTCAAATATTGAGCGGTAATTGTATTTGAAGCCAAAGTTTCTTTTGGAGTTCCAATGCTAATGATTTCTCCTCCGTATTTTCCAGCTTTTGGACCAATATCAATCACATAATCGGCAGTTTCGATCATGTCTTTATCATGTTCTACCACAATTACAGAGTTTCCAATGTCACGTAATTGCTCTAAAGACTGAATCAATTTTTCATTGTCTCTTTGGTGTAAACCAATACTTGGTTCGTCTAAAATATATAAAACTCCAACTAATTGAGAACCAATTTGTGTTGCCAGACGAATACGTTGTGCCTCACCACCAGAAAGAGATTTTGAGCTTCGGCTTAAAGCCAAATAATTCAAACCAACATTCATCAGGAAGTTCAATCGGTCTTTAATTTCTTTTACAACTTCAGAAGCAATTAAAAGCTGTTTATCAGTTAAATGATTATTTAAATCTAAAAACCAAGCTGTTAAGTCAGAAATATCCATATCACACAATTCGGTGATATTTTTTTCATTTACTCTAAAAAATAAAGCTTCTTTTTTAAGACGAGAACCATCGCAAACAGGACAGTTAATTTCGTCCATGAAATCTTTTGCCCAACGTTTTATGCTTGTTGTAGCGCTTTCGTCATATTGATTTTTGATGAAATTAGAAATTCCTTCAAAATCGATTTTATATTCTCTTGTAACGCCAAGATCTTTTGAGTTGATAGAAAATTTATCTTTTCCGCCATACAAAATCATTTGCATTGCTTCTTCTGGAATTTTCTCAATCGGATCAGTTATTTTAAATCCGAATTTTTCTCCAATGGTTTCCAATTGTTTGAAAATCCAAGACGATTTGTATTCGCCAAGCGGAGCAAAACCACCAGCTTTTATAGATAATTTCGGATTCGGAATAATCTTTTTAACGTTAATTTCGTGAACCGTTCCCAATCCATTACAATGCGGACAAGCTCCTTTTGGGGAGTTAAAAGAAAATAAATTCGGTTCTGGATTTTGGTACGAGATTCCAGTTGTTGGACACATTAAATTTCTACTGAAATAACGCACTTCATTAGAATCTTGATCTAAAATCATCAAAACATCTTCACCATGATGCATTGCTGTATTGATGCTTTCAGATAATCTTTTTTGAGTATCAGGATTATCTTCAATTACCATTCTATCGACAACAATCTCAATATCGTGGGTTTTATAACGGTCTAATTTCATTCCAGAAACCAAATCCTGAACTTCTCCGTTTACGCGAACTTTCAAAAAGCCTTGTTTGGTAATTTGCTGGAAAAGTTCAGCATAATGACCTTTTCTGGCTTTAATAACTGGAGCTAAAATATTGATTCGTTTTCCCTTGTAATCCTCAATAATCAAATCTTTGATTTGTTCATCAGAATAAGAAACCATTTTTTCTCCAGTGTTATAGCTGTATGCATCAGCGCCACGCGCGTATAAAAGTCTTAGGAAATCGTAAATCTCTGTAATAGTCCCAACTGTCGAACGAGGACTTTTACTTGTCGTTTTTTGTTCAATCGCGATTACAGGAGAAAGCCCATCGATTTTATCAACATCCGGACGTTCTAATCCTCCAAGGAATTGTCTTGCGTAAGCTGAAAAAGTTTCAACATAACGACGCTGACCTTCTGCATAAATCGTATCAAATGCCAAAGATGATTTTCCAGAACCTGATAAACCAGTAATTACGACCAGTTTTTCACGCGGAATAGAGATATCGATATTTTTTAGATTATGAACTCTTGCACCAAGAACTTCAATAGTATTGTCTTTATCTAACATAATTTTGAGCAAAACGCAAAGTTACCACTTTGATTTGTTCTTTTAGTGCTCGATAGCAAAAGTTTATGTTACAAATAGTAACAAAAAAAACGCTAGTTTTAAACTAGCGTTTTCATTTTAAAGTTAAAATTACTTTGAACTAATATTATTTGCTTCTAATATTTTCTCAAATGCAGCTTCTTTACCGTCTTTTTTCATTTGAGCATAAATCATTTGAATTATTTTTTCGGCATCACTTCTATATGCTGATTTTTGTTCTACATAAATATTATAAGCTTTACACATATTGTCTAATCCTTTTTCTGTGTCACTTAAATTAAAGGCATATATTTGACCAATTCCGTAGTAAACTTCAGGATTGTTTGGTTCTATTTTGGCTATTCTTTCATATGCTTTTACGGCATTTTTATAGTCTTTTTTATAGGAGTACGCTACTGCAATGTTTTGAAGTGGCATCATTCCGTTGGGATCTATTTTTAGCGATTTTTCATAAGCATCAATTGCTAAGTCATATTTTTCTAATTTTCGGTAAGAAATTCCCATATTGTCATAAGCGAATGCAAAATTAGGATCTATTTTTACTGCTTTTTTATAATATTCGATAGCTTCTTTATAATTTTCTTTTTTCGATTCCTCAATTCCTAAATAATAGTACTTTAGCGCTTCTTTGTTTTCAGAAATTGAATTTTTATTTACTTTATCACTTGTTGTTATTTTGTCTTTTAAAGAATTGCAATTCTCCATTAAATATCGCTCAATTTCATAATAAGTTTCTTGAAATTCTTGTGAATTTGGATCATAATCCATAGAAACATTTATATTTTTATTCCCTTGCGGATCTTCTAAAGCCTTTGATAAATCTAAACTTGAGAGTTTTTGTCCTATTTGATAAGCTCCAACTTTTGCATAGATACAGGAATGAATGTCTGCAGTTATGGAATCTCTAACTCTGTCTGAGGTTGGAATTGAATCGATACATTTACAAGCTTCATCGCTAATTTCCTTGAAGATTTCTTTTGTATTAAGTTTGGCAGTATCTTGTGCGGATACATTTTTGAGTCCAGCTAGAAATAAAAATAGGAATAGATAGTTTTTCATACTGTTTTGTGGTTTTAGTTATAGTTTTTGGGTTCTATACAGTAAACCAAATATAATATTTAGTATGAATATATTTATAAAATTTATTTCAAAAGAATTTTATTCAATAGTCATAGAACGCAGTTTTGTTCTATAAGCTTCTAATGCGATCGATTTGGAAATAAAGCCATGATATTTTCCGTCTCTTAAAACAGGAAGAAAAGCAGATTTCGAATTTTCAAATTTCTTCATCACAATTTCCATGCTGTCAAGAGAAGAAATTGTTGCTGATGGTGCTTTCATTACGTCTTTTATCTGTGTGTATTTTACGCGGTAAGCATTGAAAATAATTTCTCGAATATCATTAAAATGAACGACCCCAACTAAATCTTTATCGTTATTTACAACGGCAAAAACAACTTGGTTAGAATGCGAAATAAGATCAACCAATTTGCTTAAATTTTCTTCAGGATGCACTGTTAAATAATCGCATTGAATAATAGAGTCAATATCTAAAGTCGATAAAATATTAGAATCTTTATTGCTAGTAAATGCATGTCCTTTTTTTGCTAATCCTTTTACGTCAAGCGAATATTTTTCGTAACGTTTAGAAATCGCAAAACTGATTGAAGAAACAATCATAAGCGGAATCATTAATCCGTAACCTCCAGTAATTTCAGCAATTAAGAATATCGCTGTCAAAGGAGCATGAAATAAACCGCTCAAAATTCCAGCCATTCCGACCATTGTAAAATTGGTAATTGGAAGTTTAGATAAACCAATAAGCGTTACTAGCTTAGAAAAGAAATATCCCAAATAGGATCCTAAGAATAGAGAAGGAGCAAAGTTTCCTCCGTTTCCACCGCTTCCGATTGTTAATCCTGAAGCAAAAACTTTAACCATCGCTGTAGCTCCAACAAATAAAAGTAAAACCCATTGGCTGTTTCTAAAATCAGCAAACAAAGTATTGTCTAGCAATTTTCCAGGATCTGTTTCTGCAAGTGTTCTAATGCTTTCGTAACCTTCACCAAACAATGTCGGGAAAATAAATATTAATAATGCTAAAAGTGACGAACCTATTAAAGCTTTTCTGTATGGATTAATTTGCTGTTTGGCAAAATAGTGTTCGACTCTCTGAAAATTTCTCGAATAATAAATCGCAACCAAGCCAGTAAGAACTCCTAATATAACATAGAAAGGAATATTATGAAAATTAAAAGTTTCTTGCTGTTTAAAACTCAAAAGGATGCTTTCATCTAAAACAATAGCAGAAACCAAAGCGCCTGTAGCAGCAGAAATCATAATAGGAGTAAAGGCAGAAATACTGACATCTACCAATAAAACTTCAATTGCAAAAAGAACTCCTGCAATGGGAGCGTTAAATGCAGCCGCAATTCCCGCTGCAACACCGCAGCCAATTAATAAAGTTCTGTCTTTGTATTGCAGTTTATAATTTTGAGCAAAATTAGAGCCAAATGCAGCTCCAGTTATCACGATCGGACTCTCTAAACCGGCAGATCCCCCTAAACCAACCGTTAATGAACTTGTGACAATCTGCGCATACATTTGCTTTTTCGGAATAATACTTGCTTTTTTTGCAACCGCATAAAGTATTTGTGAAGTTCCTTTTTGAATGGTTCCGTTAAGTACTTTTTTTACAACAAATACGGTCAATAAAATACCAATAATTGGAAGAATACTGTTAATGAAACTCAATTTTAGGATTCCGTTGATGTATGTGGCAAAAGAGAAGACGCTGTGTGCGAATGTTTTAAGAACGATTACTGCTAGCGAACAAGATATTCCTATTAAAACGCTTGATAAAAAAAGAAACTGCTTTGGAGTCATTAATGATTGAGCCAAGGCAATTATGCTTTCTAGTCTTCTGAAATATTTTTTTAGCATTCCGTTTTAAAATTATCTGACTTACAAAATTAGGTTATAATCTTAGATAAAAAAAATAAAAACCAAAAAGGATTAAAACCCAACAGCGGTATCATCTCCTCGAAAATCGGCTCCTCCTTCTAATTTTTTATCTGGTAAAACCAAAATAGCATCTACTTTTCCAATAATTGGAGTTGGCTTTTCGTTAATTAAATAGCTTTTAGCTTTTAGCTGATCGATTGTTTTGGTTTCGAAAGTGTTTGGTTCGAATGTAATTAAATCAGGTAACCATTGATGATGAAAGCGAGGCGCGTTTACAGCTTCTTGCATACTTAAATTGTATTCGTAAACATTTAAGATCGTCTGTAAAACCGAAGTTATAATCGTTGATCCGCCTGGAGTTCCAACAACCATAAATAATTTACCATCTTTCTCTACAATAGTTGGCGTCATCGAACTTAGCATTCGTTTTTGCGGAGCAATGCTGTTGGCTTCATTTCCAACCAAGCCAAACATATTTGGCGAGCCTGGTTTAGCGCTGAAATCGTCCATTTCGTTATTTAAAAAGAAACCTAATTCGTCGCAATAATATTTAGAACCATAACCATCATTTAAGGTTGTAGTTGCTGCAATTGCATTTCCGAATTGATCTACAATAGAATAATGCGTCGTTTCGGTGCTTTCTGCATAATTTACTTTTCCTTCTTTTATTTCTGAAGAAAGAGTTGCTTTTTCAGGATTAAAACTTGCCATTCTGTTTCGTAAATAATCTTCTGCTAATAATTCTTTTATCGGAATTTTGACAAAATCTGGATCGCCCAAAAAGAAACTTCTGTCTGCGTAAGCTCTTCTTTCTGCCTCAACAATAACTTGAATGGCATCTGGAGAATTATGTCCCATTTTTGCTAAATCGTATGGTTCAAGCATCTTTAAAATCTGTGCTAAACAAATTCCGCCACTGCTTGGAGGAGACATCGAAGTTATTTTTAAACCTTTATAAGTAAATTGAAGCGGTTTTCTCCATTTTGCCTCATATTTAGCTAAATCTTGCATAGTGATAATACCGCCTTTTTTCTGAAGATAATCAACTAAGATTTTTGCAGTTTCACCTTTGTAGAATTCATTTCTTCCTTTTTTCTGAATTCTTCTTAAAGTTTTGGCAAGAGCAGGATATTTGATCGTATCACTTTCTTTGAAATTTCCAGATAAAAGCGAATTTTCACCGTTTATTTTTACAATGCTTTCGTGGTAATCTTTTAAACTTTTTTCTTGTTTTTTCGTTACAACGACACCTCTTTCTGCTAAAGCAATAACAGGCTCCAAAATTTTAGAAATAGGCATTGTTCCGTATTTTTTATGTACAGCAAAAATACCTGCAATAGTTCCAGGAACGCCAATAGCAAGAGCCGTTTCGGTGCTTTTTCCTTTTATAACATTTCCATCTTTATCCAAAAACATGTCTTTTGTGGCTGCCAATGGCGCTTTTTCTCTATAATCTATAGATCCAACTTCACCATTGGCTTTTCTGTAAACCATAAATCCGCCGCCGCCAATATTTCCCGCAAACGGAAAAGCAACTGCAAGCGCTAATTCGGTTCCAACCATTGCATCAAAAGCATTTCCGCCTTTTTTCATAATGTCAGATCCAATTTTTGAAGCTTCTTCTCGAGCAGAAACTACCATTGCTTTTGTAACAACCAAACCAGTCGGATTTGTCTGTTGCGCTTGAGAAATATTTATGTATACAAGTGCTATTAAAAGCGTAATTTTTTTCATAAGCAAATAGATTTAAGTGAAAACAAAAACAGTTAAAGAGAAAGTAATTTTTCTTTGGCATGTATTTTTATGTCTTCAAAGAATGAAGTAAATTCTTGTTCAAATTCGTCGTAAAATTCATTCAACTCTTCAATTGCGTACTGCATTTGAGAAATATTTTTAGACCTTCGATCCATTTGAGTAAGAATTTGATGAATTCCTTCCGTTGTACGATAACTCAAAAGCCAGTTTCTTTCGATCATATACGGCATTAAACCTTGAGTTTTTTCAGTTAGAATATCGTAATTATCATGAAGCGAATTGTAAAATCGGTTGATAAAACTTTCTAATTTCTCATCGGAATAATTGGTCCAGTTTTTTGCCAAAAAATGATCATAAACAATGTCTACAATAACTCCGGCGTAGTGATGGTATCTTTCGTGTAAACGTTTTGTACTGGTTCTAAAAATATCGTGAGAGTCGGTATAAGTGTCAATAAATCGATGCAGTAAAATTCCTTTTTGCACATCTTCAGGAAAATGTTCAAATTGTTTTCCGCGAATTCCATCTGCCATAAAATTCCCGATTTTAATTAAATCATTTTCTCCAGAAAGGTATATATGGGCTAAGAAATTCATTTTTTTTTATTATTTCTAAGATACTTAACAGATAAGTTTCTAAGTTATTTTAGTAAATGTATAAAAACTTTTTTAAATCATTTTGTTATAAAAATCACGAGTTGCAAGTAGTTTCTTATAGGTAAAAATTAAAATCTTAGAAACATAGCACCTTAGGAACTCAGTAACTTTTTTATATTTGTAAAAAAATAACCCTAACTCACAAAAATGACTCTAATAAAATCTATTTCTGGAATCCGCGGAACGATCGGAGGAAAAGTAGGAGATAATCTAACTCCTGTTGATGCAGTAAAGTTTGCATCGGCTTATGGAACTTTCTTAAAAAATAATATTGCTAAAGATAAATTGACTGTTGTAATTGGCCGTGATGCAAGAATCTCAGGACCAATGATTCATAATTTAGTTGTGAATACTTTAATTGGTTTAGGAATCGATGTTATTGATCTTGGACTTTCTACAACACCAACTGTAGAAGTTGCTGTTCCTTTGGAAAAAGCTGACGGAGGAATCATCTTAACAGCATCTCACAATCCAAAACAATGGAATGCTTTAAAATTATTAAATGCAAGAGGCGAATTTTTAAGCGGTGCAGACGGAGCAAAGATTCTTGAAATTGCTGAAGCTGAAGCTTTCGATTTTTCTGATGTAGATAGTTTAGGCGAAATTATTTCGAATGACGCTTACATGGATATTCATATTGACGAAGTTTTAAACTTGCCTTTAGTTGATATCGAAGCTGTTAAAGAAGCTAAATTTAAAGTGGTTGTTGACGGTGTAAATTCTTCAGGAGGAATTATTATTCCTAAACTTCTAAAATTAATGGGAGTTGAAGTGGTAGAATTGTATTGTGAACCAAACGGACATTTCCCTCATAACCCAGAGCCATTAAAAGAGCATTTGACTGATATTTCTGAGCTTGTTGTAAAAGAAAAAGCAGATTTTGGTATCGTAGTAGATCCAGATGTTGATCGCTTGGCTTTTATTAGCGAAGACGGAGAAATGTTTGGTGAAGAATATACTTTGGTTGCTTGCGCAGATTACGTTTTGAGCAAAACTCCAGGAAATACAGTTTCTAATATGTCATCTTCTCGTGCTTTAAGAGATGTGACTCAAGCGCACGGCGGAAGCTACGAAGCAAGTGCGGTAGGAGAAGTGAATGTGGTAGAATTAATGAAGAAAAACAATGCTATTATTGGTGGTGAAGGAAATGGTGGAATTATCTATCCTGAATTACACTACGGAAGAGACAGTTTAGTAGGAGTTGCTTTGTTTTTAACGCATTTAGCGAATAAAAAAATGTCAGTTTCTGCTTTGAGAGCTTCTTATCCAGAATATTACATGAGTAAAAATAAAATTGAATTAACACCTCAAATTGATGTTGATGCCATTTTAACTCAAATGACAGAGAAATATAAAAACGAAGATATTTCGACAATTGACGGTGTAAAAATTGATTTTGCTACAGAATGGGTCCATTTAAGAAAATCAAACACAGAACCAATTATTCGTATTTATACTGAAGCGCCTTCTCAAGATGCGGCAGATAAATTAGCTCTTCGAATTATTGAGGAAATTAAAGTAATTGCTGGAATTTAAGATTTTCAGCATTTAAAAATAAAAAATGCCTCTTTTGAAATTTCGAAAGAGGCATTTTTTTTAAAGTTAGTTCTTAATTATTTTGACTGACTTCTTAATATTTCCGTATGACGCATTTACAATGTAAACTCCTTTTGCTAATTTTTCTCCAATTTTAATATCTTCATTTGTTGAATAATCTGAAGAAGAAAAACAAACATCGCCTTTCATGTCAATTATTTTGATGGTTAAAGGTTCTGTTGTGCTTGACTTAATATGCAAAGTTGATTGTGTTTTTACAGGATTTGGATAAATTGTAAAACTCTCTTTTTCTAAATCATTATCTTTAACGCCCAGATTAGCAACAGCGATATCTATAAAATTAAAATTGAAATCATTTGATTTGAATTTGATTTTCAGATAAACTTCTCCTTTTGGCAATGCAACTCCATTTACTACTTTATCAGCAAAAGTCTGCCAGTCTCCTGTTGGCGGAAAAGTTTCGTCTGCTTTTACCACAACATCGTTTACTAGAATATCAAACTTTCCATCAAGAACAGGAGAAGCGACTCTAAAAGTTAGATTGTAGGTTCCTGCATTCGCGACATTCAGCATAAATTCATTCCAATCTCCTTCATTGATGTAACAAACATTTTGTCCAGTGTTAGAGTCTGTTGTTGCTTGTAGACCAGTACCTTTTCTTCTGTAATGTTTGTTTGCTGTAACGCGACCCGGAACATTCATTTTTTTCGTGGTATAAGGAACATTAATATATTCTGTACCAATTGGTCTTAAAACACCGCTTGTAGGACTTAGTAATTGTCCTTCTAACATATCTGTCCAAGTTGGATTTACTCTGCCAGAAAACCAAGAATAACGAAAGATATCAGGATCGTTTTCAAAATTGGTTACAATATCTTTCATAAAAGCTGTTTTATCCGCTGCACTTTGAATAACTCTATTTGCAAATTCAGTGATCCAAAGTGGTCTATTGAATTTTTTCAGAAGACTGGTAACGCCAATCACAGAACCCGAAGTAGCATCATAAGTATGAAAAGCAATATAATCTACTTTGCAAGTTGGACACAATTGAAAAAACTGGTTGTGCCAAACGACGGGATCTGAAATTCCGCCATAATTACTTGGACCATTATATGCTGGTGAAGCACTTATGATTTCGAGATTTTTAGCAGCAGCAATTTTCTCAATATTTACCCAAGCATTTACAGCTTCCTGAGGCGTTAATCTTGCACCGTCATTAAAATTTGGTTCGTTAAATGCAAGAAGATATTTTGCTCCAGGTTTTATTTTATTGATAAAAGCTTGAACATCGACATCATTGACTTTTCCCCACGCCATCGGAACAAATTCAACTCCTAATGATTCGTAATCAGGATTTACAGCCGCTTCAGGTTCTGGCGACCAATTGTACCACCAAGTAAGTCCAGGTTTTAATGCAAGAAGATCTGCTTTAGAATGACCTCCATAAGCAATTCCTCGTTTTGGACTTTGAGCAGAAACAGTAAAAAACAGAAACAATAATAGAATTGTTAATCGTAAGTTTTTGATCATGGTTAATGATTTTTTGTTTTTTTAAGATAATTAGAGAATTCCAAATTTAAATTGTTTCTTTTTTTTATCCATTCAAAAAAATCTTTACAAAAACACATCAAATCTGCTATTGAAGGCTTAGAAATGCTGATTTAGATCATTATAAAGCAAAAAGTCCGAAAAACACAAGTTGTTTTTCGGACTTTTTGTTGTATTATTTTAAAATTATTGAATACGATGTTTCCATCTTTTGTGTGTCCATAAATAAAATTCTGGAGCTTCAAGAATTTGTTTTTCGACCTCTTTTAAATACATTTCGGTAATCTGAAAATCTGGATATTCTTTCGGATTATCGGCAAGCGAAAGAAAAGTAGCCTCATAAAATCCTCTTTTTACCTTTTTTACTTTTACCATAATAACGGCTAAGTCGTATTTTTTTGCCAGCATTTCGGCTCCCGTATGCACAGGAACTTCAACTCCCATAAATTCCATAGAGTGAAAAATTCTGTCCAATTTTGGAGATTGATCACTTGCTAAACCATACATCGCTAAAACCCCGTTACGTTGATTTTGCGCCATTGTTGGAATTGCTTTTCTGGTCTCTATCATTTCTGTATTGTATTTTGAACGGATTTTTCGAACCAATTTATCAAAATACAAATTGGCTAATTTTTTATAAACCGCAATTCCTTTGAAACCAATTTTAGGGTTAATTGTCAAAAGCCATTCATAACTTGCATAATGCGAAGCTACAAGAATTACACTTTTACCTTTTTTAGCATAGTCAAGCACAAGATCTATGTTGGTTACGTGAAATCTTCTTTCCATTTCCGCAGGAGACATACTCATCGTCTTGATCATTTCTAAAAACATATCGCACATATGCTTATAGAATTTCTTTTCGATATCTTTTCTTTCAGAATCACTTAAATGAGGTAATGTAAGTGCCAGATTCTCACGAACCACTTTTTTACGATATCCTATTACTCTGTACACCAAGAGATATACAAAATTTGAGAATAAGTAAAATAAACGAAAAGGTAATATAGAGATAAGCCAGAGTATAGGATAGGCTAAAATATAAACAAGAAATTGCATGTAATTTTTTTTACAAATATAAATGAAAAATGATTAGGGAGGGATATTTTGCTTTCTTGCTAACTTATCTTTAAGAATGATTATATTTACAATTCACAATAATTATTATTTATGAATATCATTTTAGCAGGTATTATCGTTGCAAACGCTGTTATTAGTTACAAAGGATTTAATGATCTTTCTTTTTTTCGAAAATATGAATTTCATGTAGGAAGTATTCGTTCTGGCGAGCAATTACGAATGTTGTCTTCAGGATTTTTACATGTAGACATGATGCATTTAATATTCAATATGCTAACACTCTACTTTTTTGCGCCAGTTGTTTTAGATTGGCTCGGGACGTTTTCTTTTGTTTTGGTCTATTTCGGAAGCTTAATTTTTGGAAGTCTTCTTACGATGTTATTCCATAAAAACGATTATAGTTATCGTGCAGTTGGCGCTTCTGGTGCTGTAACTGGAGTTTTATATTCGGCAATCTTACTTGAACCTAATATGATGCTCGGAATATTTTTTGTAATTCCGATGCCAGCTTACATTTTTGGAATTGTGTATTTATTATACTCAATTTACGGAATGAAAGCTAAAAATGATAATATTGGACACACGGCGCACTTTGGAGGTGCTATAGGCGGTTATTTAATTACTTTAATAAAAATGCCATCATTGTTTACAGACCATACAATGATGGTAATTTTGCTTGCAATCCCGATTGTCATACTTTTTGGAATGGCAAAATTGGGAAAATTGTAATGCTGGCATAACTTTTGAAAAGCTTTTATTAAATATTAAAATTTAACAAAAATGAAAAAACTAGTATTATTTTTAACAATCATGTTTATGACTATGTCTTACGGCCAAGAAATCAAACAAGTACCTCTAATTAACGTTAATGGAGAAGGAAAAGTAAAAGTAGCCCCTGATCAGGTTTGTATTTCAGCTTCTGTTGAAACAAAAGGGAATAATGCTAAAGACGTTAAAAAACAAAACGACGAAAAGATGGATGCTGTTTTGAAATTCATTAAAAAAATGAATATTCCAACAGCAGATTTTAAAACAAAACAAGTTGCTTTAAATCCACAGTATGATTATGAGAAAAAGAAAACATCTTATAACGCTACTCAAACTGTAGAAATTGTAGTTAAAGATTTAGCTAAATACGATGAGTTGATGGAAGGTCTTGTTCAGCAAGGAATTAATAGAATTGACAGAGTTT
Organism: Flavobacterium sp. SH_e; assembly: GCF_025717045.1. GTDB lineage: Bacteria > Bacteroidota > Bacteroidia > Flavobacteriales > Flavobacteriaceae > Flavobacterium. The sequence continues at coordinate 510,437 of NZ_JAOVZN010000003.1, read as the reverse complement.
CTTTCGAATCATCTAAAATGGCTCAATATGAATCTGAAGCTAGAAAATTAGCAATGAAAGATGCTAAAACAAAAGCAGAAGAATATGTGTCTGTATTAGGACAAAAAGTGGGTAAAGCTTTTACAATTTCTGATAATTCTCAAGTTTATCACCCACAGCCAATGTACGCTGCAATGAGAATGAAAGAAGCAGATTCAATGGGAGGAGCTTCAAACGAAACTCTTGCAATTGGCGAAATCGAAATAACAGCAAATGTTAGTGTAAGTTTTGTATTAGACTAAACGTTTATAAAATACCAATATTTAAAAATCCAAATTCCAATTTTATGTTGGGATTTGGATTTTTTTTTATGTTTTAGATTTGAATTTAGAATTTTATAATTTAATAACTTTTATCGGAAGCGTAAATTTAAAAACACTTCCTTTTCCTATTTTGCTTTCTACCCAGATTTCGCCTTCATGAATATTTACAAACTCTTTGCAAAGTAATAATCCGAGTCCGCTTCCGAGCTCGTTTTCTGTTCCTTTTTGAAGAACTTTTCCGTTGATTTTGAATAATTTTTCTTTTATATTTTCAGGAACTCCAATTCCGTTATCTCTAATAGAGATTTCTATTTTATGGTTTATTTTTTGAAGCTTAATTTTAACTTCGCCATTCTTGTCGGTAAATTTAATAGCGTTACTTAGTAAATTACGTAAAATGGTACTAATCATGTTTTGGTCAACTTCAGCTTCAATAAGATCAGAAGATTCGAATAAGATTCTTATATTTTTATGTAAAGCGACATTTTTGCTTAATTCTATATTTTCTTGAATCAAGGCATTTAGCAAAAGTTTCTTAGGATTGAAAGCAATCATTCCCGTTTGGACTCGTGACCAATCCAGCAGATTCTCCAATAATTTGTAAATGTTTTTATTCGAATCATGAAGCTTTTCTGATATTTCCTTAATTTCTTCACGGCTGTATTGTTCTATATTTTCCAATAGAATCTCAGAAAGCGAAACAGATGATCCTAATGGTCCTCTTAAATCATGAGAGATAATAGAAAAGAACTGATTTTTATCGTTCAAAAGCTTTTTAATTTTATGATCCTGTTTTTCTTTTACTAAAAGCAAAAATCCTACGATTCCAATAAGAGTTAGAAGAAATAAACAAATGCTATACAAACTATCAAAAAGATCATTAGAAATAATAAGATTTTGCGGATACAGATATCTATAGATTGTTCGTATGACGATTAAAATTTCAAATCCGATATAACAGAGTACATAAAAGGTTTTAAAAAAGCTTTTTTGTTTTTCTGTAAAATAAGTAATTGTTGGAAGTAAATAAATAGCAAATATTCCGATGCCACCAATAATAACTCGAGTATTCATTGTGGCTTCAAAAAGAGTTCCAATATTAAAAATCAATATGAAAACTGCCGTAATAGCAATTTGCAGCTGATAAAGTTTTTTTGCATGTGCCTTAATAAGCGATAACATTGCTATAGTTTCAAAACAGCAGGCACAAAAAATTAAGGAATTGGAAATATTAATCGAAACAAAATCGCTGATGATATTTCGAAAAAGTGCAAGCACCCAAGCAACTGTAAGAATCAATTTGCCTAAGCCAAACCATTTTAATGTTTTTCTATTATCGCTCGTTGAGTAAGAAAAAGAAAAACTGAAAATAAGAATGCAGGTAAAAAAATTCCCCCATAAATAAAGCAGAAAAATAGTTTTTGGATCTACAGGTAGAAGTTCAAACATTTAGTGGCTGAAGCTTGATTAAAATTCGGATAAACAAATATACAAATTAACGCAATAATCTGCGAAGTATTGTATTTAAAGGACTTGAGCTAGAAAATGGTTCTGTAGGGCTTGTATTAAAGGAATTACTTTTTTTACATTTAAAGTCCGATTTTAGTCCAATGAATTTTCAGATAAATAACTCATGAATTGTGCTTTGTATTGATCTGAAACTGTAATTCTTTGTTTGTTGATTATGATTTGGCTTCTTTCAACTACTTCCACATTTTTTAGCGCAACAATAAAAGAACGGTGGACACGCATAAATTTATCTGCAGGTAATTCTTCTTCCATTGTTTTCAAACTCATTAAAGTGAGAATAGGATGTGGTTCATTTTTAACCCAAATTTTGATGTAATCTTTTAAACCTTCGATATATAAAATCGAATCCAGATTTATTTTCAGCTGTTTGTATTCTGATTTTACAAAGATGAATTCCATCTGATCGGTTTTTTCTTTTTTGGCATTTTTTACCATCGAAAACCATTCTCTAGCTTTATTTACAGCAGTAAAGAATTCAGTATAATCAAAAGGTTTTAATAAATAATCGATTGCTTCAGCTTTCAAGCCTTCTAATGCATATTGATCAAAAGCGGTTGTGAAAATGATTCTTGTAGATTTAGGAATCAGTTTGGCAAGTTCTAAACCTGTTAAATCAGGCATTTGAATATCTAAAAAAATTAAATCAACGCGTTCTTCATTTAGAAATTCCAAAGCTTCAATAGCGCTGTTGCACTTTTTTTGTAATTGTAAAAAAGGAGTCTTTGCCACATAACTTTCAACTAAATTCAAAGCCATTGGTTCATCATCAACAATCAGACAAGTTATTTTATCAGACATAGAATTTCGTTTATTAATTACAAAAATTAAGTTTCTAAAGTAAGGTTTACTATAAAAAAGCCATCAACTACCGTTGCGGTAAATTCGTGTTTATCAGGATACAATAATTTCAGTCTTTTTTTCATGTTTTGCAAGCCAATTCCTGAACCGCTTTTATCACTTTCGGTCTTTGGAAAATTATGATTTTTGATGCTGAAATCAATTCGGTTTTCATCAATAGCCATCTTAAAAATAATTTCTGATTCCTGACTTGCCGATACGCCGTGTTTAAAGGCATTTTCGATTAAAGAAATAAACAAAAGTGGTACAACTTGCAGATCTGTTTTTAGAACAGGAAAGTCATATTCGATTTTGGTATTTTCTGTAAATCTCAGTTTCATTAATTCAATATAATTTATGATAAACTGGATTTCACTTTTTAAACTAACTTTTTCATCATTAGTCTGATACAATAAATAGCGCATCAATTTGCTCAAACTATGAATGGTTTGTTTGGCTTGTTCGGGAGAAGTGTCTACCAAAGAATAAATGTTGTTTAATGAATTAAAAAAGAAATGCGGCTGTAATTGATATTTTAAATGCTGCAATTCTGATTCTAATTTGATAGTAACAGCTTCTTTGCGTTCGACTTCTGTTTTTATCCAGCGTTCTGTTGTTTTTACAGCAATAGAAAAAACGACAGGAACGCTAAATAATATGAAATCACTATAAATGAAAAGACTTTTTGAAGGCCTAAAGTCATCATTTTTGTCATTGTGCGGTACGTGAAAATCAAAGAAAATCTCTTTGATCGATTGGTTTGCCCAAATAAATAAAGTAATCAGTATTAGGTTTGCGATAACGAACCAAATTATTTTTTTTGAAAACAGAAAGCGTTCAATAAGAACAAAATAGTTGCAATAAAATATGATGGAATACAAAAATAACGGAATCCAAGAAAAGAAAAGCACCGCTTTTATTGCCTGATTTTGACCTGATGATAACAAATAGGGTAGCATAAATAATACAAACCATATCATTATATGCAGAAACCCTATTAATAATTTATTCTGTTTAAAATTCATTAGTTTATCGTTTTATTCATAACGCAATGCGGTAATCGGATCTAAAGAAGCCGCTTTTTTAGCAGGATACCATCCAAAAAATATTCCTGTAATGGCACAAACTAAAAACGAAATTACAATAGAATAACTTGTTACAGCTGTTGGCCAATGGAGTACTTTTTCGATGAAAAGAGTTGTCCCTAATCCCAAAGATACACCAATTATTCCTCCAGTGACACTAATCATAATGGCTTCTATTAAAAATTGCATCAAAATATCAGTATCTTTTCCGCCAACAGCAAGACGCAACCCTATTTCTCTTGTTCTTTCTTTTACCGAAACATACATAATATTCATAATTCCAATTCCGCCCACTAATAACGAAATACTGGCAATTGCAACTAATAAAATAGTAAGCATTTCGCTGGTTGAACTAAAAGTAGAAATCATTTCTTCCATGGAGAAAACATTAAAATCATCTTCTTTGTCTCCCTTAATTTTATGTCTTTCTCTTAAAATCTGCGAAACTTCATCAACAGCCTGCTGCGATTTTTCTTCGCTTAAAGAAGAAGCCACAATAGATTCTAGATAATCTTGGGCTAGAATACGCTTTTGGACTGTAGTATAAGGAGACAAAATAACATCATCTTGATCTTGTCCAAAAGTACTTTCTCCCTTTTTCTCCAACACTCCAATTACTTTAAACGGAATGCTATTGAAACGAATCATTTTACCAATTGGGTTTTCATTCTGAAATAGATTTGTTGCTACAGTCTGTCCAATCACAGCCACTTTTGCAGCCGATTTTACTTCTTGATCGGTAAAAATACTTCCCGTTTTTACTTCCCAAACTTTGATTTTTAAATATTCTTCAGTAATTCCGTAAATAGAGGTTGGCCAGTTGCGTGATCCATAAATAGATTGCCCGCTCCCGTTAACCAAAGGAGAAACCGCAGAAAGCATTTTGGTTTGTGTTTTCAGTGCTTCATAATCGCCTAAAGTTAAGGTTTGCATAGCGCTCGGATCTAAACGAACACCGCCACGCATATCGGCGCCAGGACGAACCGTAATCATATTAGAACCCATACTCGAAATTTTGGTTTTGATGCTTTCTTTAGAACCTTCACCAATAGCGAGCATTGCAATAACCGAAGCCACTCCAATAATGATTCCGAGCATTGTAAGCAGAGTTCGAACCTTATTTAGAATAATGGCTCTCCATGCGATCTTAAATAAATTTAGAATTCTCATAATTATTCATCTTCTTTTCCCAATGCAGCAAGAGCTTCTGCTGCAGAGTGAATATTAGTATTGGGACTATCTTTTATGATATGTCCGTCTTTTAGCACTATAGTACGACTGCTGAATGTGGCAATATCAGGTTCGTGAGTTACAAAAACGATTGTTTTTCCTTGTTTGTTTAACTCTTGAAATAATGCCATAATTTCATAAGAAGTTCTGGTGTCAAGATTTCCCGTGGCCTCGTCAGCTAAAATTACAACAGGATTATTGACCAAAGAACGCGCAATTGCAACACGCTGCTGCTGACCACCAGAAAGCTGTGCCGGTGTATGATGCAGTCTATTGCTTAAATTTACCTTTTCAAGAGAAGCTAGTGCCAATGCATCCATTTCTTCTGAATCGTATTTGGTATTGTACATCAAAGGCAATTTTACATTTTCGATAGCTGTAGTTTTGGGCAGTAAATTATAAGACTGAAAAATAAAACCTATTTTTTCATTTCGAATTTTAGCCAATTCCTTTTTAGTCTGCTGTTTTACAACCACATTATCAATATCGTAAATTCCTGAGGTTGGCTGATCCAAACAGCCTAAAATATTTAGAAGACTACTTTTTCCCGATCCGCTAGAACCCATAATAGTTACAAATTCACCTTCTTCTATAGTAAAAGAAACCCCTTTTAAAGCGTGAATGGTTTCTTCGCCCATTACAAACGAACGCTTTAGATTATCTATTTTTATAATTGTTTTAGCCATTTTTATTTCTTTTTTCCTGGAGGTTTAGGCATAAAAGGACTGTCATTGTCTCCAGACGTTTCTGGAGCATCTTCTTTTGTAATTTCTCTTAATCCGTAAACTAATTGATCGTCTTGTTTTAATCCGCTTAAAACTTCTACATTAATACCGTCACTTGTTCCTAATTTGACTATTGTAGGCACAATATTTTTCCCGTCTAAAATCCAAACCTGAGCCGTTTTTTTATCCTCATTTTTAGGAGATGCTAATGGACTAACAGAAATATTATTTTGTTTTTGATAATTAGCTAAAATTTTGGCATCAGGTTCAAAATTGGCTGCTTTGGCTTCTATTGTTAAAACATCTTTTAATTCTAATGTGTAAATAGAAATTGTAGCCGTAAGCCCTGGTTTTAATTTTAGATTCGAATTATCAGCTTTAATTACCACAGTATAAGTCACAACATTCGAGGTTGTCGTTGCGTTAAGTCTTACTTGCGTAATAACACCGCTAAACTCTTCGCCTTGATAAGCATCAACTGTAAATGTTACGCGCTGTCCTTGTTTTACCTGACCAATATCAGCTTCGTCAACATTGGCTTCAACCTGCATTTCAGTTAAATCTTTAGCAATTGTAAATAGAGTAGGCGTACTGTAACTTGCTGCTACTGTTTGTCCTTCGTCAACCGCTTTAGATAAAATTACGCCATCAATAGGAGAGTAAATTGTTGCATAACTTAAATTAGTTTGTGCTTTCTGCAAATCAGATGAACGCTGAACTACAGTGCTTTTTGCGTTGTTTAAATTGTATAAAGCTTCATCATAATCAGACCTGCTGATTACGTTGCTATCATACAAAGTTTTTTGTCTGGTAAAAATGCCTTGTAAATATCTCTGTTCGTTCAAAGCGCTGTTGTATAAAGCTTTTGCTTGAACCAAAGCGGCTTGTAGATTGGTTTTATCTAATTCTGCCAAAAGCTGTCCTTTTTTAACCACGCTGTTGTAATCAACATATATTTTTTCAACAACACCAGAAACCTGAGTTCCTACTTCAACTTCATTAATTGGCTGAACTGTTCCTGTAGCCGTTACTGTCGTTTTAATATCTGCTATTTTTGCTTTAAGAGATTCTACTTTTATAGGAGTTTCTTTAGATCCTGGAATAAAGGAAAAACAAAATGCTACAATTAAGAAGCCTATCGCAGATAATACAAAAATTTTGTTCTTTTTAGTTTTCATTGTTTTAGATTTTAATTTCGTTTCCTTGATAAAAGGATAATAATTGTGTGTATAAAATGTTTAAGTATTTTGCCTGAATGTAATTTTGAGCAGCGTTTGTATAGGTATTTTGGCTGATAACTAAATCTGTTGTACTCAAAGCTCCTAATTCATATTTTTTTTGCGCCAAAACATAAGATTCTTCCGCAGCTTCTTTAGCTGATTGGGCGGAAGTCATTTGTTCGCTTGAAGCAGTTGCATTTTCCCAAGCGGTTTGGATCTTCTTATACAAATCTTTTTGTGCAGTTTGTAAAGCGATTTCGGCTTTATCAATACTTATTTTCGCATTTTGCACTTGTGCTTTAGTTTGATTTCTGTTGAAAATTGGCACTGTCAATGACAAACCTACACGCTGATTAAAATTCAGATTTAATTGATCTGAGAAATTTAATTCTTGAGTATTTGTGTAACCAGAACCCAAACTTCCTGATAGTGATAAAGTTGGTAAATAGGAACCTTTTGCTATATCAAGCTCTTTCTCAGAAACCGCCACATTTATTTGCGATGCTTTTATTTCAGGCATTAAAGAGATAGCTTTATTATAAACCTCGATTTTGTTCGGAATTACATCTGGTATTTTGCTTTCGAGAGGAAATGCAATTTCAAAATCTTCTTCAGGACCTAATTCGAGTAATTGTTTTAAAACCAGAATTTGTTTCGAAAGATCATTTTGAGCAGCAATAAGATTGTATTTATTAGTTGCCGCCTGCGAAAGCGCATCGGTATAATCTTTTCTGGCAATACTTCCTGCGTCCAATCTTAGTTTGGCTCTTTGAACTTCTTTTTCACTTGCTTTTAAATTATTTTCAGCAATTCGAATTCCTTCATTATTGTATAAAATTTGCAGATAAGCTTCTGTAATACTTAATATTACATTGTTTTGCGCCTCTTCAACAAAAGAAGAATTTTGGTCAACCAATAATTTATTTTGCTTGATTTGATTCGAAATCTGATTTCCTTGATATAAAGTGACTGATGAATTGATTCCAACACTTGTTGAATTAACTTTCTGACTTACATAATCACTTGTTATGGGATCAATAGAGTTACCAAAAGATAAATTTTGGGATGCAGAACCCGTTAAATTTGGCAACCTTGAAGATTTCGATTGATCATAATTTACTTCAGCAGCATTTTTACTCAATACGGTTGTTTTGATGCTGATGTTTTTTTCTTTAGCGTAAGCAAAACAATCTTCGAGCGTCCATTGCTTTTTAGTATTTGATGTTCCCTGTCCGTAACCGAAAAAAGAACATAGTATAAAACTTATTATTACAGCGACTTTCATTTGATACTTTTTTAATTTGAATCAAAATTCAGAAGTATCAGTAAACTATGGTAATGCAATAGACTGGTGGTTGGCTGATATAGATAGAAAGTCTATTTGTATAGATGAAAAATTTTGAAAAAATATAAAAAACTTCGTGTTATAGAATAATTTTAAAAAGAGAAATAAACCTACGTATTGATTGATTTCTTAGATTTGTAGTAAGCACCATAAAAAAAATGTCATGCCACTAATTGAACAATCAGAATATAATTTTCCTGCTATTATTCATCGCAACAGACATGTTTCTACTATTTATGCGGCTTTGTTTAAAAAATTTGAAGCTCCAAGTTATACAAGAGAAAAAATTGAGCTAAACGATGGAGATTTTATCAATATCGATTTTGTTATAAACGACTCTAAAAAAGCGGTTATTTTATGTCACGGTTTAGAAGGAGATTCTCGCCGAACGTATAATAATAGCTGTGCAGTATATTTTCAAGAAAAAGGATTTTCAGTTTTTGCTTGGAACAATCGCACTTGTGGAGGAGAAATGAATCGCTTGCCAAGACTTTATCATCACGGAGCGGTTGATGATCTTGATGAGGTAGTTCAGTTTGCTTTACAAAAAGGATTTGAAGAGGTTTATTTGATTGGATATTCGATGGGCGGTGTTCAGCTTTTAAATTATTTAGGATGGACAAAAGTTGATGAACGTATAAAAGCGGCAGTTTCAATTTCGGTTCCAACTCATATTGCAACAAGTGCAGAAGTTCTTAAGCAAGGTTTTAACCGAGTTTATTTAAAGAATTTCACAATTGATATTAAGCGAAAGCTGAAATACAAAGCGGCTCAATTTCCTGATTTTATAAATAGTGATCAGATTGATAAAATTTCATCATTTGATGAGGTTGACCAATATTTTACAGCACCGCTTCATGGATTTGCAAGTCGGGATGATTATTACGAGCGTGTTTCTCCCGAATTTTCACTTCAAAATATCACTACTCCAGTTTTAATTATTAATTCGCTCGATGATCCTTTTTTGGGTGAAAGATGCTATCCAAGAGCTATCGCGAAAGACAGTGCGTATGTTTATCTAGAGACTCCAAAATATGGCGGACATTGTGCTTTTCCGCTCCGTAATTCAATGTATTCCTATGCAGAAAAAAGAGCTTATGATTTTTTTAAATCACAATTAGTTTAGTGAATTTTAAAGGAAATAATCATTCGTCACCAGAATTTTCAATTGCTGATGGAGCTTTTTTTCGGATACTGGTGTTCAGATAAAAAAACAATCTGATAGTATGATTCATATCATATTGATAACCTGAATATTTCTGCTGATAGACATTCATATAACCAAAATCATAGCTCCATTTTGGGTTAATAGTTTTTTTGATTCCAACAAAAAAACGGTTTTGATCAAATGTATTATAAACAACTTCTTCTCCAAAATGCAAAAGAATTTCATCTGAAAGAACCATTTTCGGCCACGATTTATTATTGAAAACACTGAAAGTAAAACTCATTAAATAGCGAATTCTATTGGTAAAACGCCAATTTCCGCTTGGTTTGTCATCAACAATTTTTTCCTGCCAGCGCTGTTCGTTTCGAAGGCGCTGAAGAATGCTTACGTTTCCAACTTTGGCATTTAACTGCGCTTGCTGGTAAATTCTATTTTCGTCTGCAAAAGTACTCCAATCAGGGTTTGAAGGAGCAAGCCACATATGAGCATATCCAGCTGTTAATGAAATATTTGAATTCGGAATATAACTAAATCCACCCCTTATAAAATAGAAACTGGGATCAGCCAAAAAATCGTTTCGTCTGATGTGAAAATCGCCGACTACAGCCCAATGATCTGTAAATTTGGTAACACTATTTATAGAAATCCAAGTTTGAAGCTGATGGTTAATTTCTTTTTCTTGAGTACTCTGTGCTGATACTCCTAAAGGAAGAAGTAAAATAAGAATCCAGATAAAATTGTTCTTCATATTATATTACGATAGAAATTAGTTAGTAAATAAATTTCTTGAACTGGTAGAAGCAATAAATGGAAACAATAGAGAGTAAAGGTATTCTTTTTTTTTAGTTTTGTAAATGTAAAATATTGTAAATAAACGGATTAATATAATGAAATTGGCTAAAATTGCAAGTTTTTTTAAATTTTATTTTTTTTCTGAGAGAACTTTTTTGTTGAGAGCCAGCAGAGAATAGAACCAGCACAGACCATTATTGAGCCTTGCCAGAAAGACAACCCAAGAGATGTAGAAAGAAGTACCGAAGAAAGAAGTGATGATAATATTGGTGTAAAATATGATGCTCCTGCCAAAGCTGTAACGTTTCCATACATGATTCCAATATTCCATGCGGCATAACCAAATCCCATAGCACATGCGGCTAATATCAAGTAAATAATTGCCATAATACTAAAATGCATAGGGAAGTCTTCATGAATTAAAAGATATTTGATCCATAATACAACAGCAACCATCATAAAAAATAAAGTAATGCCATTCACACCTTTAGAAATGCGAATGGTAGCAACACAATAACCAGCCCATAATAAAGCTCCTAAAAAAGCTAATCCGTAGCTTAGCGGATTTGCTTTGACATTATCAATCATTTCTGAAATATTAAATCCCTTTTCACCCCCTAGAGACCCAAACTATTCCTAACATTGATATTATTATGCCTGGAAGAATTAGCCAGTTTGCTTTTTTAGAAGTAAAAAGAACTGTTGCAATCATTGTAAATGTTGGCCACAAATAATTAACCATCCCGACCTCTATAGCCTGTCTGCTATTTTGTGAATAGCCTATAGATAAGGCAAGACATAATTCGTAGGAAACCATCAATAAAGCCCCGAAAAAAAGATATTTTTTTGGGAATTTAGAAAGCGGTGTCCATTTTATGGTTAAAAACAGAAATAGAGAGGCTGCAGTATACATCATTGCCGCACCTGCGGTTGCTCCAAAAGAATGGGAGACTTCTTTAATTAGTCCTACAATGGAGCTCCACAATAGAATAGCGCAAAATCCAATTGGAGTTGCTTTGGACTGTTTGGTCATTGTGAGTAAGAAAAGACTCTTTTTCTTCATGTCTACGCTGTTTAAAAGTATAAACACAAATTTTTTGATAATATTCATTAATTCAAATGATGCAGATCACGCCGAAGCCGTGATGTAAATCACATTGGAGCATTAGAAATACGACTGAGTGTTTCTCTGGTAATTCCTAGATAAGAAGCGATAATTGATTTAGGAAGACGTTCCATAAGCATAGGATATTGGTTAACGAAAATTTCATAATGTTTCTTTGCATCGTTAGAAAGCATGGAAACAAGACGTCTCTGAAAAGCAGAATAAGCGGCTTCAATCTTTTTTCTGAAAAAATAATTCATTTCAGGTAATTCATTACAGAGCTTTTCCCGATCATTTAGAGAAAGAACCAAAAAATCGCAATCTTCAAGAGATTCAATACTGAGTGTGGCAGGGGCGTTTTTAAAATAAGCATCATAATCACTAACCCACCAATCTTCAACAGCAAATCTTATGATTCTTTCTTTTCCATCTTCAAGCATGTAAGAAGCCTTTAAGCATCCTTTAAATACCCAGTACTCATGAAAAACTAAATCTCCGGAACTTATAATTATACTGTTTTTCCTTATTTTTTTAGATTTAAAAAAAGAAAATACATAATCAAACTTTTCATCACTCAAGGGAGATATTTTTTCTATATGCCGTCTAAACTGCTCTTTCATTAATTTGTTATTGCAAAGTTTCGGTTTAAATGTAATAAATTAAAAAATAATGATTATTTGAATGTTCGTTGGAAAGAAGAAAAGCATAAGTTAGATTTGAACGTAAAAGCATTTTTAAGTTTAATGCAAAAAAAAAAAGTCCTAATCAAAGAGTAGGACTTTTGTGGGGAGAGCAGGATTCGAACCTGCGAAGTTCACACAGCAGATTTACAGTCTGCCCTCGTTGGCCGCTTGAGTATCTCCCCGATCTCAGCTTTTGTGCTTTGTTGTTCTAAGCGGTGGCAAAGATAGGAACTCTTTCTACATTTCCAAACAAAAAAATGACTTAATTTTAAGTTATTTTAAAGTTATTTTTTAATTCATTGGAATTGAATAAAATAAAAAACATCTAAAATGCATTTTTTTTTACTTATTTGCAAAAGTAGGATTATATTTATAATAATTATTCGATTTTTGCTTTGGATTTATCTTTAATAAAGTCGTGAAATATTGTTATTATTGAGGTATTAAATAAATATTGACGAGAAAATATCTTTTATTTTTTTTTGTAATTGGCTTAATAATCTTTTTAAGTTGGAATTTTAATTCTTTTTGATGAAACTTTATTCTTGAATTTCTGAAAAGACAAAAAAAATCTCCACGAGGGAGATTTTTTGATATTTATAAAAAATAGGATTATTTTGCTAATAATTCTAAGATCTTTGCTTTTAATTCAGCACCTCTTAAATCTCGCGCTACTACTTTTCCTGACGCATCAAGAATAAAAGTAGCGGGAATTGCTTCAACATTATATTGTTTTGCAATTGGTTCTTCCCAAAATTTTAAATTAGAAACTTGAGTCCAAGTTAATCCATCTTTTGCAATAGCTTCTTTCCATTTTGCAGCATCTTTATCTAAAGATACTCCAACAATATTTAAACCTTTTGCATGTAACTCTTTATAAAGTGCTACAATATGTGGATTTTCTTGCCTACAAGGTCCGCACCACGAAGCCCAGAAATCTACAATAGTTACTTTTCCTAAACTTTCTTTAAGAGAAATTACTTTTCCTTCTGGATTAGGAGCAGAAAAATCGGCTCTTCATTTTGCGCTACCTACTGCTGGAGCTGTTGCACCAACAGATGGCATTTTTGCTTGACCAAATCTAGTTTTGATTTCTTTTCCTGGAGCTGAATTTTTTAAAGACTCATCAAAAGAATTGAAGATTCCTTCTAATTTTTTAGTGTCAGCTGCTGGATCATTCAATAAATTTTGAACAATAATAGCTGAGATAAAAGATTTTGGGTGGCTTTCAGCATAAGTGAAATATTTCTTTTTGCTAGTTTCACCAACTTCTTTTTGGATTTCCATGTATTGCTTCATTAAGCTGTTGATGACTGCTGTATCTTGAGCTTGTTGAGCTTGTTTCATTTTATCGTTGTTCTTTTTCTGGAAATCGATTAAACTTTTTTGAGTTTTTGTCATTTCTTCAATGAAAGTTGAGTACTCGTCATTGTTGTAAGTTCCAGAAATTTTAGATTTATGAATACTATCTTTGTCAATTGCAATTTTAATTTCTCCAGTTTCTAGGATAAATGGAATTGGACCATTAGCACCTTGTAAAATTAAAGAGTGGAAAGCTGGTTCTGTTACTTTTCCTTTTATTTCAAATTTTCCGTTTTCAACTTTTACTGTGTCAAGAGAAATTGGCATTCTTGTAGCAGGGTCAGCACCTTGTAAGATGATCGTTTTTCCATTTTCAATCCCTGTGGCAGTACCTGTAATAAGGTATTCTCCATCTTTAACTTTGCTGCAAGAAATAATAGCTGCAGAAGCTGTAAGTACAAAAAGTATTTTTTTCATTATAAAAAATTAATTAGTTAATTGATTTGTGCAACAAAAGTATCTAAAATTATATAACATACAGAATTTTGCTACCTAAAATTTTGTTATAGTTTTTTTTGATTTAAAACCCATTAAATCAGTGTGTTTGTTGGTCCGATTTGATTTAAAACTCTTAATCAAAACCTTATTTTAATTCTTTATAATTAATTTTTAAATTTTTGGACATAAAAAAAGCACTCTTTTCATAGAGTGCTTTTTGGTAAAATATAGTGTTTGTAGACTATTCTTGATTTGTTTTCTTTCTCCAAGTAAAAGAGTTTAAGATATGTCTTTTAGCAAATCTTGCTGGAGAATCTGCATTTACCATTTTCACGTAAGTTGCTTTTGGAACACTAATGTATTCGTAAACACTTCCGTTAGAAAAATCAATAATTAAACGGCCTTCAACAAATTTATAATCTGTGATAGAACAAGTTGAAATTGTTTCTGTATATTCAGGTAAATTAAGTTTGATAGTATCAGGGTGAATACTTACTAAAAAGTGGTAAGCTTCGATAATTGTTTTACTTTTTTCTTCTGCTTCTTTTAAACCAGCTTCATTTCCCACAAATTTATCAGGATGAGATTCTTTCATCGCATTACGATAAATTGTCTTTAAATCTTTTAACTCTGCAGTTTTTTCTACGTTTAGTAACTTGCGGTATTCAACTATTTTTTTCATAAATAAAAGGTAACTACTTGTCTATTAGTTTGAAATCGTTCTGTTTTAGTTCAAATCGACAAATTTTTTGCAAAGGTACACTTTTTTTTAACTTTTTAGTTTTGATCGAAAAAATATTCAGGAAAGTTGGTTTATTAAAATGTTAACTAGATATTAGAATCGTTTTTTAACCGCAAAGTGCGCTAAGAATTACGCAAAGAACACTAAGATTTTTTTTGAGCAAAATGTTTATAAACATAAAGTTCGCAAAGCTTTAATCTATACAAGGCTTTGCGAACTTAAATATTTTCAAAGTATAACATGCAGTAAAAAAAATCTTAGCGTACTTTGCGTTAAAAATTACACGTTCCAACAAAACCTGAAACCTGAAACCTGAAACCTGAAACCTGAAACCTGAAACAAAAAATCTATTCTGGCTTATGATTCGCTTTATCGAAGTTTCTTGATTTTTTTGGATATTTATCGTAGCTCATGTCACTTGGATTTTCAATAACTGATTTTATTGTAATCCAATCACCTTCATTAAATTTAGCCTGAACCATTTTGTAGTCTAAAAGATATTCTCCACAGAAATAATTATTGTTTTCATCTTTTTCGATAATGCCAGTAAAAACTCCTTTTTGAGGCATTTTTTTTTCTAAATCTTTAGACATGATTTTTTTATTTTGAAATTAAAGTACAAAGGTAAGCAATTTAGGATTGGTTTATGGAGTTCGCCGTAATCTGAGTATATTTGCACATGCAGAAAAATTTTAAGCCACATCCTAATTCTTTTAAAAATACGTTTTGCGCTTTTAATGAAGTGTTGCCAGATTCTATTCAAGGATTGAAAAAGCAATTTGAAAGTAAGGCAGGAAGCACCTATTATTATACAGAAGAAGGAATGTACCGCGTTTCGAACCATTGGGGAAGATTAGCAAATAGCAAATGGCGTTTAATTGCCCGAAATCCAGAAACAGAATCTAAAACTAAAATAGGGTTTGCAAAATGGGAAGAGTTTTATCCAGACAATGCTGAAGAGAAATTATATTACATAAAAGCCGATTTCGAAAACAATCTTGCCAATTATGAACACAAGAATAATCCGGAATATGATGGAAAGGCAATTTTAAGAACAAGTTTTGAAACCACAAAAAGATTAAAACAAGTTCGAAACCTGCAACAATTGACTTCGTGGGCAAAATATTTTGATTATGATGATATTGATGACTTGAGAAAACAGATTATCAAAGAATTGATTTTCACAGAAAAAACGTTAGAACAAATTAAAAGAGAGGTGTAATGGGAAGAAATAACGAAAGGAACATCAAAAAACACAACGATAAATTGCATAAAGCCCAAGCAAAAGCAAAGCAAGCAGAAATTGCCCGAAAAGAAAAATTAAAAGAAATCGTGAAGAAATTCAACGAAAGTAAAAATGAAGAGTAATATAAATGGTTTCAAGTTTCAGGTTTAACGTTTCAAGTTAACGTAGCAAAACTTGAAACCTGAAACAAAAGAAACAAAAAAAAGACATGAATAGTAAATTTGAAAACTTAAAAGCAAGCGTACAAGAAATCATTGATTTAATCGCTGCGAAAAATGACAGAGAAGCAAATAATAAATTATTAGAAGTAAGTGAAACATTAGACGAAATGATTGATTTTGCTGAAGAGGATGAAGAAGTTCGAGAAATAACTCGTTATCAGGTTTTGTTAAACCAACTTCATGTTAAAATTAATGGAGAAGAACCAGTTGATGAAGAGTAAGAAATGCTTCTGCGATACAGGACTGCTTTTTGAAAATTGCTGCGGATTGTATCTCAATAATAATCAAAAAGCACCTTCTGCAATAACTTTAATGCGTTCTAGATATTCGGCGTATGCGACCCATAATGCCGATTATTTAATGGAAACGACTTATATTTCAGAAAGAAAATATTATTCGAAATCTGAAATTTTAAGATGGGCAGTTTCTAATAAATGGCAGAAATTGGAGATTTTGAGTTTTTCTGAAAACACAGTAGAATTCAAAGCTTATTTTTTAGATTCAGATAATAAACCGCAAGTGCATTATGAATTTTCTACTTTTAAATTTGAAAATGGCGCTTGGTATTATTTGGATGGAAAGTTTGAATAATTATTATATCTAACACTGTTAGTTGAGATTTTTGATTAAATATTTTAACTAAAAATTAATAAACGATTCGTTTTTCATAATTCCAAAAAGACGTAATTTTAGATTTATGAAAAACGAATTTAAAAAAGGCTTTTATTTTAAGACTTACGAAGCTCCTTTTCAGTCTCCGTTTGACAAACTTTTTACGATTTTTAAAGAGTTGATCACTCATACTTCGGGTGATTTTGATGAAGCTATAAATTGGCTTCGGGAACTGGATAAAGAATACAAACTTACCGATGAGAACTATACAATTGACGATTTTATCGAAGACCTTAAGAAAAAAGGATACATCAAAGATGAAGTAAAAGGCGATGGAAGTTCTGGTTTTGGCATTACGGCAAAAACTGAAAGAGCAATCAGACAGCAAGCTTTAGATCAAATTTTTGGAAACTTAAAAAAATCTGGAAGCGGAAATCATAAAACAAAATATGCAGGAAGTGGTGACGAACATACGGGAGAATTCCGTGAATATAATTTTGGTGATAGCTTAGAGAGAATTTCATTAACCGAAAGTCTTCGAAATGCGCAAGTTAATAATGGCGTAGAAAGTTTTATGCTGACTGAAAACGATTTGATCGTAGAAGATGCTCAGTACAAAGCCCAAATGAGTACGGTTTTAATGATCGACATTAGCCACAGTATGATTTTGTATGGAGAAGATCGTATTACTCCAGCAAAAAAAGTTGCCATGGCACTGGCAGAATTAATCACGACAAGATATCCAAAAGATACTTTAGATATTTTGGTTTTTGGAAATGATGCCTGGACAATTCCGATCAAAGATTTACCTTATTTACAAGTTGGGCCGTATCACACAAATACAGTTGCAGGTTTGCAATTGGCGATGGATATCCTTCGCAGAAAGCGTAACACGAACAAGCAAATTTTTATGATTACTGACGGAAAACCAAGCTGCGTTCGTGAGCGAGATGGTTCTTATTATATGAATAGTAACGGTCTGGATGAATATATTGTGGATAAATGTTACACGCAAGCGCAACAGGCAAGAAAACTTCATATCCCAATTACTACTTTTATGATTGCTAGAGATCCTTATTTACAGCGTTTTGTGAATCAGTTTACTGAGGCTAATCAAGGAAAAGCATTTTATACTGGAATTAAAGGTTTGGGTGAAATGATTTTTGAAGATTATGAAGCGAATAGGAAGAAGAGGATTAAATAGAGTTGCTAAGGTCCTAAGATGCTAAGATACTAAGGTTTCTGCATGCGCATATAAACGTTCCGTATATCGTACAGAGGCACTGCAGTGTGTCTAACTAGGTTCAAAGGTTCAGAGTAACAAAGGTTCAAAGGTTTCGTCAGCAATAAAATAAACGTTCCGTATATCGTAGAGACGCACTGCAGTGTGTCTACGCAAAGTGAAGACACAATGCTTTGCCTTTTGAAAAAAAATAAAAATAAAAATTTACATTTCAATACAATGGAAATAAAAACTATAAAAACATTAGGTCAATTAAAAGCCGCTGGATATAAAAGTACAAGCATAAAGGATGAATTGCGAAATAATCTTCGTGAAAAAATCAAATCTGGAAAACCTGTTTTTGAAGGTGTTCACGGATTTGAAAATACAGTAATTCCAGAATTAGAACGCGCCATTTTATCTCGTCATAATATCAATTTGTTGGGTCTTCGCGGGCAGGCAAAAACGCGTTTGGCGCGCAAAATGGTCGAATTATTAGACGAATATATTCCGTTTGTGGAAGGTTCAGAAATTAATGATGATCCGTTAAATCCTATTTCTCGCTTTGCAAAAGATTTAATTGCAGAAAAGGGAGATGAAACCCCAGTTTCTTGGTTGAACAGAAGCGAACGATTCTTCGAAAAACTAGCAACTCCAGACGTAACGGTTGCTGATTTAATTGGTGACGTTGACCCAATTAAAGCTGCAAATTTAAAATTGTCTTATGCAGACGATCGTGTAATTCATTTCGGAATGATTCCGAGAGCGAATCGCTGTATTTTTGTGATTAACGAATTACCCGATTTGCAAGCCAGAATTCAAGTGGCTTTGTTTAATATTTTACAAGAAGGCGATATTCAAATTAGAGGTTTCAAATTGAGAATGCCTTTAGATATGCAATTTGTTTTCACCGCAAATCCAGAAGATTATACAAATAGAGGAAGTATTGTAACGCCTTTAAAAGATAGAATTGGTTCGCAGATTTTAACACATTATCCCGAAAGTATTGAGATTGCGAGAACGATTACAGAACAAGAATCTAAATTAGATAAAAACCAAACCGATGTTGTTTATGTTCCGAGTTTAGCGAGAGATATTCTGGAACAAATTAGTTTTGAAGCTCGTGAAAGTGAATATATCGATAACAAAAGTGGTGTAAGTGCGAGAATGAGTATTACTGCATTCGAAAATTTAATTAGTACTGCAGAGCGCCGTGCATTGATTTCTGGTGTTGATAAAACCACAATTCGTTTATCAGATTTTATTGGAATCACTCCAGCAATTACAGGAAAAGTCGAATTGGTTTACGAGGGAGAACAGGAGGGAGCCGATGTTGTGGCAGAAAGCTTAATTGGTTCGGCAATTAGAACATTATTTCCAGAATATTTTCCAAAAATTGAAAAATTAGAAAAACCAGACGAAAAAACACCTTATTCTGATATTGTGGAATGGTTTTTCGCGGAAAGCGGTTTCGAATTATTAGATGATGCTTCGGATGCAGCATACAAAAGTATTTTAGATGAAGTAACGCCATTAGATGATTTATTGAAAAAATACCAGTCTCAAACGGCAAAAGAAGATGAATACTTTTTGAAAGAATTCGTTTTATGGGGATTGGTTGAATATAAAAAACTGAGCAAAGATCGTTTTGCAAAAGGAAATCAGTTTAGAGATATTTACGGAAGTTATATCAGTAAATTCTAAAAAGAATATAAATAAAATTTAATCTGGTCTAGCTGGTTTTTTTAAACCGGCTAGGCTTTTTTATTTTACAATAGTTACTTTTACAGTCCAAAAATAAATTTATGTTATTCCTTATATTAAGTATTCTTTGCAGTGTTATTGTGGGTGTTATATTCAAAATTTCTAGAAAATATAATGCTAATCCGTCACAGATTATTTCGTTCAATTACATCGCTGCAATTACGCTTTGCTATTTTACTTTTACGCCAGATCTAAATGCATTAGATAATAATGCGCCATTAGAAATTTACACTTCTGTTGGAATTTTGCTTCCAATATTATTTCTGTTTCTAGCGCTTTCGATAAAATATATGGGAATTGCAAAAACAGATGCAGCTCAAAGATTGTCCTTATTTATTCCAATTTTGGCAGCTTGGCTGTTATTTAATGAAGGATTTAATACCTATAAAATAATTGGAGTTTTAATCGGTTTTGCAGCGCTTTTATTCATTTTAAAAAAGCCATCGGCTAACACCGAAAATAAATGGATTTATCCCGCAATAGTGCTATTTGGTTTTGGACTTGTTGATATTCTGTTCAAGAAAATTGCATTATACACTGTAGTTCCTTATACAACTTCTTTGTTCCTCGTTTTTCTAATTGCTTTTGCTATTTCAATATTTATTGTCTCGTATAAAGTATTGATATCAAAAGAAAAGTTAGAGGTGAAAAGCATTCCATTTGGAGTATTGGTTGGAATCTTCAATTTCGGTAACATTTTATTTTATCTAAAAGCCCATAAAGCATTTGCAGAAAATCCATCAACTGTTTTTGCAGGAATGAATATGGGAGTTATTGTTTTGGGAACAATTGTAGGAGCCTATTTCTTTAAAGAAAAACTTTCTAAAATCAATATTTTAGGATTGTTTTTAGCTCTTATTGCCATTATTTTTATCGTTTTATCGCAATTACAATAATTTTTTTTAAGCACTAATCCTTTAGTTTTCAATCGATTTAATGATAGTTTTTAAATTAATCAAAATAAACTCGACTAATTCTATAGAATTTATAAATATATTTTTGTAGCTTTGTCTCAACAATGAAAAACTATAGCCGAAATATTATGACGTCTTTCCCATGCAGCTTTGCGATGTGCTGTATGATGAAACACGTTTTGAAATGGCGTTAATAGAGAAAGTACTTGTTAGTTATTTTTTTTTTTAGCCTTTCATTGCACCATGAAAGGCTTTTTTTTGAATCGTTAAAAAATCTAGATATGAGAACCAATATAAATATGAAAATTTTGATGCGACGTTGTCTAATAAAGATTCCGTGTTGTATCAGTTTTAAGAGATAAAAGCAAATGACTTTATCGAAAAAAAGATTTTCAATAGATATAAAAAGATAACCCAAACCTAAAAACTATATATTATGAGCTCAGAAATTATAAAACATAATCCGTTTCAATCCATGATTGATCGCTTTAATATCGCTGCAGATATTTTAAAATTAGACGATTCTCTTCGTCAAAAACTACAGCGCCCTGAAAAACAAATTACGGTAAACTTTTCTATTACTTTAGATAATGGAAATGTCCAAAACTTTGAAGGATATCGCGTAATTCATAACACAGCTTTAGGACCTTCAAAAGGCGGAATTCGTTATGACACTGCTGTAAATTTGGACGAAGTAAAAGCACTTGCCGCCTGGATGACCTGGAAATCTGCTGTAACTGGAATTCCCTTTGGTGGGGCAAAAGGCGGCATTATTTGCGATCCAAGAAACCATTCTAAAACTGAATTAGAAAAAATTACAAGAGCATACACAAAAGCTTTGGCTGATATTTTTGGACCAGAAAAAGATGTTCCAGCTCCAGATATGGGAACAGGTCCAGATGAAATGGGCTGGTTGATGGATGAATTTTCATTATTACACGGAAGACCAATCCACGCCGTTGTAACAGGAAAACATCTTCACTCAGGTGGCTCTTTAGGCAGGGTAGAAGCAACAGGAAGAGGAGTAAGCATTATTAGTCTTTTGGCACTTGAAAAATTAAAAATCAGACCTGCGAGAGCTACGGCAGCAATTCAAGGTTTTGGAAATGTTGGATTGCATTCTGCATTGTTTTTATATGAAAAAGGAGTGAAAATTGTTGCAGTTAGTGATGTTTCAGAAGCATTTTACAATCCGAATGGAATTAATATTCCAGAGTTGATTTTGTATTATAATTTGAATAACAAGACGATAAAAGGTTATCCAAATTCGGTTGCGATTAAACATGAAGATTTATTGCTTTTGGAAGTTGATGTTTTGATTCCGGCAGCAAAAGAAGATGTTATTACTCAAAAAAATGCTGGAGATATTCAAGCCAGAATTATCATTGAGGGCGCAAATGGTCCAGTTGCTTCAGATGCAGATCAAATTTTACATGATAAAAATATATTAGTTGTTCCTGATATTTTAGCCAATGCAGGTGGTGTTACCGTTTCTTATTTCGAATGGCTTCAGAATTCGCTTTTAGAATCTTGGAGAATTCACCAGATAAATAAACGTCTGGAAGATATTTTAGAGAAAGGTTTTGATACTGTTTTTAGAGTTGCAGTAAAACACAATGTAACGCCTCGTATTGC
This sequence comes from Flavobacterium sp. SH_e, assembly GCF_025717045.1. Classification (GTDB taxonomy): domain Bacteria; phylum Bacteroidota; class Bacteroidia; order Flavobacteriales; family Flavobacteriaceae; genus Flavobacterium. The sequence goes on along the minus strand of NZ_JAOVZN010000003.1, from coordinate 488,259 downwards.
TGCTTATATTATTGCTTTGAAAAAAGTAGCCGAAACACAATCGGTTAAAGAAGTTGCTTTGGAAGCTCCACAATATAAACAGAATTAAAATCAGGTTTATTTTCGTAAAAGATCATTTTCGTTGATTACGTTTTTTGTCTCTCCTAAAAGAACGTAATTAATGGAAGTGTCTTTTTCGTTTGAACTATTGAACAAATTTTTAGAATCGAAAAGTATCATATAAATGAAAAATATCAATTTTCTAGCATTTGCCATGCCGGCCTTTTTTCTTTTTTTATTTTTAGAATATAAGCTTGCTCAACGCAGAAAAAGGCCTGAAATTTTTAATTATGAAAGTTCTGTTTCCAATATTTCCATAGGAATTGCAGAGCGGCTGATTAACTTATTTGTCGCAGCGAGTTTTTATCAATTGTATTATTTGATTTATGACGATTATAGAATATTTGAGATTCCAAGTAATGCTTTGGTGTGGTTTGCATTGATTTTAGCAACCGATTTTGTTTGGTATTGGTATCACCGATTAGGTCATGAAGTTAATTTTTTCTGGGCAGCACATATTGTGCATCATCACAGCGAAGAATTTAATTTTACGGCAGCAGCTAGAATTACTACTTTTCAGGCGATTATTCGAACAGGGTTTTGGTGTGTTTTGCCTTTAATTGGTTTTCATCCAACGATGGTCATTACAATGTTGATTGTTCACGGTGCTTATTCTTTCTTCACACATACACAACTTATTGGCAAAATAAAATGGCTAGAATATGTATTTGTAACACCTTCTGTTCACGGTGTTCATCACGCTTCTGATGAAAAATATCTGGACAAAAATTATGGCGATATGTTTACGTTTTGGGATCGTCTTTTTGGAACTTTCCAAACCGAAGAAGAAAAACCAAAATACGGTTTAACACATCCGTTAAAAAGCTACAGTTTCTTATGGCAGCACTTTCATTACTATTTTGAAATCTACGAATTGTGGAAACGCTCCAGCGGATTCAAAGCGAGGTGGAAAGCTGTTTTTGGAAGTCCAGCCGATATGGATCAAGATATTCGCCCGATTCTCGAAAAACGTTTTCTGCAAGATAAAAGTAATCCGCACCAAAGACTTCGGTTTAAAAACTACCTTTATATACAATTAGGAATCTGTACTTTGATTCTAACGGTTTTTACCTATTATTTTGATTATTTAGAAAGTTACGATAAGATATTTGTGCTTTCGCTGGTTATTTTGACTTTAATTAATTGTGGCGCTTTATTAGAACAAAGAAAATGGATGTATTATTTAGAATATACCCGTCTCGCAATAATTTCGACTTATTTTTTATATGAAGAAGATTTATTGGCGTTTTTCTTTGTTCCAATTGCGATTATGATTTTTGTGGAGCAATTGTTTTCATTGAGTAAAATTTATCAGAATACCATTTTGCAGTTGGAAACGACTGAATAAAAAATAGATAGCCACGAATTCACGAATTTTTATTTAAAATGATACGTAAAATTTGTGCGCGATAATTACACGAATAGATATTAAAAAAAATAATTCGTGAATTCGTGGCTAAAAAAAAATTAGAACCTTAGATCGTCTTAATCTCCATAATTTTCTGCTCAAAAGTATCTTTAAAATCAGATTTGCTTTTAATTCTGGTTTTATACGTATAAATTGTAGCTACAGAAAGTTCAAGGAACTCTGCCATTTGATTACTATCTTGAATTCCCAATCTGTACAATGCAAAAATGCGCAGTTCGGTATTTAAAAGCTCACCTTTTTTCACAATGCATTTATGATCATTTGGAAATAATTTATTGAAATCTGTTACAAAAGTTGGAAACAATTTCAAGAAGATTTCATCAAATTGATGGAATAGATTTTCGCGTTCTTCCTTTACGTTGTAACGTTTCAAACTTGCAATAACTTCATCTGTCTTTTTAGTGATAATTTTATGCAAAGTACTTTTTTGAATATGATCTATTTTATTAATGAAAGCTGAAGTTGCTTTAATAAAATACGTAATATATTCCTCTTTAATTGCATTGGCTTCGCTCAAACTCACATTCATTTCTTGCAATTGCAAATACGAATCGGCCATGATTTTTCTGGCTTTATTTTTTTCCTTTAATTGTTTGAAAATGATGCCAAGAAAAACAAAAATGATAACTGTTAAGATTGTAAGCAGAATAATAATCTTTTCAAGTTTGTCATTTTTATCTTTTACATTATTCAGCTGAGCTTTTTCTATAATTGGAAGAATCGACGAAATCTCAATTTTTCGATGTCTGGCATTATAAAAAGTAGCATCATCCATTGCAATGTTGATGTATTCGTTGGCTTTATCCAAATAGCCCATTTTAAAGAGTTCGTTGGCTAAATTTCGCAATGCTACGGTTTCTTTTGTGGCATTTTTAACATCAGCAATTGCGGCGAGAGCTAAATATTGAATCGCTTTTTTGGTATAACCGCGTTCCGAATAAATATATCCGAGACTTGAAGTTGCAATTCCATAATAATCAGGCGGAAGATTGTAATTGTTGATCCAATAGCTAAAAGCAAATTCGGCACCGCGCCAATCTTGTTGTTTTAAGCGTTTTAAACTTTCTGCGGCCCAATATTCATTTGTATTGGTTCCAATTAATTCTAAAGCCTTTTTTAAAAAGTGATTTCCTTGCTGTACATAATGGATATTAAAACGCTGATCACGATTGTAATCGGCTAAATCATAGTAAGCGCGGGCTTTGATATTATAGTATTCAAATTTGTTTCTCAGATCGAGTTTTGTGTCATCAATAACATTTAAAGTATCAATTGCTTCTTTAAAAAGTCCAGACGACAATAAAACAAAGCCTTCTTTAATTCGGCTTTTGGATAAGAATTTGGGATCTTTTAAAGCTTTGGCTTTGATTTTAGATTGCTCTAAATAATAGTAAGCAGAATCATATTTAAAAGATTTGTATTCGTCAAATAACGACATATAACAATTGTACAGCTCTTCATTATTTTGGCTGAGTGTAAACTTGGATACATTTTTCTTTAAAGATTCAATTTTTCGATATTTCTGTTTCAGGTAAATATCTTTTTTTAAGAGAACCTGATCTAATTCTTCCAGATACGGATTTGTCTCTTTCGCAGTAAGAGAAAAACCTATGATGAAGAAAAGCAGCATCAATATTCTTCGCATGATTGGTTTTGGTTTAAGATAGGGTTTTGATATAGTTAGTTAATTCGTTTTAAAATTAAGATAAGTTTGAGATTAATTAAAATCTGACCTTAGAGATTTTGTAAATAGTTTAATAACATCGCTTTAAAAGATGGTTTTTGAAGGGGAAATGAGCGCTAAATGTTAAAAACAGTCAAATTATTTGCAATTATACAATAAAAAGAGGTTATATATATGTATGATGAAAAAAATATGCTGAATATTTTACATATTGTCATTTTTACCATTAAAAAACTGCCGTTTTCGATCTAAACAGCATCTTGATTTTTTAATTGTAAAAATAAATATAAAATATTGATTGTTAGTGTTTTGTGTTTTAAAAATATTGAATTTAATCTTGATTTTTCTCTGATATTTTTTTTTGGATTTATTTAACGTCTAGTTTCGCTGTATCCTTTTGAAGGGGATAACAAACTAACGAAAACCAAAAAATTATGAAATGTAAAAGTCTTTATTGGCTAGCTTTTATGATGTGTTTTTTTGCTATTGGATGCGACAACACAGATGACGGAAGCTACGTGGAACCAATTACCCTTTATGAGAAAGTAAATGGAAATTGGGGATTAACCAATCTGAAAATGGTTGATGAAGTTGCGAAAGCAAATAAGATCGAACCAAATGAAGAAAACTTGAGTACTTATTTTAACTACGAAGATTTCAAAATTAAATTTAACGTAGATGAAAAGAACAAACCAACAAGTTATGAAGTAACAGGAGATGTCCCTCCGTTATTTGCACCTAAAGGATATTGGGCTCTTAGCTCAGATTTTCAGCCAACCAATGGTGTAGCAACAAAAATCTATTTGTATAGCGATGCGCAAAAAACGCAAAAAACAGATGAACTGAGATTGACTTCAGTTCCAGGTAAAACCAAAGAAATGCAGATTCAATTAGTGCATTCTTCTGGCGGAGTAGATTTTGTGTCTTATGTATTTAAATTAAATGCTATTAATTAAAAAGTAATATGAAAAAGTTTATATATACAATTTTACTTGCCTTGTTGATGGCTCCTAATTTTATTCAGGCACAAGAAGCTGCAGGAGCCGTTGGGCCAATGTCATCATATCCTGTTGTTTACAAGTATGACGAACAAGTTACATGGTATTTTGATATGTCGGCATCTACATTTGCCGAAACAGAAGATTTATACATCTGGATTTGGTCTCCATCTGAACCAGATGCAGGAAACTGGGAAAACTCTTCAGACTTTGCGAAATTAAAATATGAAGGGAATAAAATCTGGAGTTTTACTTTAACTCCAACAGTTTATTTTTCTAAAACTCCAGATGAAATCGCTGCTAGTGCAGGATTCTGGTTTCGCCTAAAAAATAAAAATGGATCTAAACAAAGTGATGTGGCAAATATGCCTTATACTGATTTTTCATCTTTTTATACTTCAGATGAATTGTTTAGACCATATCCAACAAAACCTTTAATTGATAAACCTATAAGTATTTTGTTTAATGCAAATCTTAACCCTGCATTTGCTGGTACTCCAAGTGTACATATGCATGCTGGTTTAAATGACTGGGCTATTCAGCAAATGTATGAAGCCGCAAAACCAGAAATTGCCGAAAAAACTAAATTGAAAGACTTAGGGAATGGTTTTTATAGAATGGATTTTATTCCTAAACAATACTTCAATGCCCCAGACGACTTTGTTATGGAAAAAATAAATTTTCTGATGGTAGCAGAGAATTGGACAGCAAATTCAGGCGATCAGGTTATTTATGCAGGAGAATTTATTCCGCCACCGCCGCCAAGTTTTGCTTTCTTTCCAACTCAAATCAGTCAAAAAGATTTTCTTGGGATGTCTAGAAAAAACAACGAAGTGGGTGTAAACAAATTAATCTACACAATTACAGCGGGCACAAAAACAATTTCTGGTGAGTTTACTGGAGGAACTGCAGAAATTAAAGGTTTTGTCAACTTAGTTTCAGAACTTAAGGATTCTCCAGTTTTAAGCGAAATCCATGTTTTGGTTAAAGATAACAAAGACAAAACGATTTCGGATACAACGATTCCGCTTAAGACTTTAGACAAATAACTCACCAAATTAAACACCAATTCTAATGAATAGTAAAAATACAAAAAGCGTCCTGCATCAAATGTGGACTGCTAAAGGAGCGGTATTGATGATATTTATGCTTTTTCTTTCTGCTGGTTTATTCGCGCAGACGAAAAAGATATCAGGAACCGTTTATGACAATACAGGTAATGTATTGCCAGGAGCTTCTATCATTGAAGTAGGAACTAAAAACGGAACTACAACAGATTTTGATGGTAAATTCAGTCTGCAGGTAGCCGTAGGAAGTGCAATCGAAGTTTCGTTTATCGGATCAACAACACAGAAAGTTCAGATTACTGCAAATACTTCTAATTATGACGTTCGTCTGCAAAATGATGGTTATGCATTGGCAGAAGTGCAAGTAGTTTCTGTAGGTTACGGAAAAGTGAAAAAATCAGATTTAACTGGAGCAATTTCTACAGTTGGAGCAGATGATTTAGTAAAAGGAACCATTTCTTCAACAGAACAAGTTTTACAAGGAAAAGTAGCGGGATTGAATATTATTCGTCCTTCTGGAGATCCAGCCGCAGGTTCTACAATCCGTCTTCGTGGAGGAACTTCTTTAACAGCTAGCAACAGTCCGTTAATTGTTGTGGATGGAATTGCGGGTGTTGATATCAACGTGGTTCAGCCATCAGATATTAAATCGGTTGACGTTCTTAAAGATGCTTCCGCAACAGCAATCTATGGTTCCCGTGGAGCAAACGGGGTGATCATGATTACAACAAAATCTGGAACAAAAGGAGTTTCTGTTGTTTATAACGGACAAACTAGCGTTGGTTATGTGAATGATAATTTAGATCTTCTTTCAGCAAATCAATGGAGAGGTTATGTACGCCAGAATGGACTTGCAGATGCGGTAGATTATGGTGCAAATACAAATTGGCAAAAAGCAATTGAGCAGACAGCAATTTCGCAATCACATACTTTAAGTATTAATTCTGGTAAAGCAGACAGCGGATTCAGAACTTCACTTTCTTACTTAAACAATGAAGGAGTTATCAAAAGATCTGGTTTGGAAAGATTAAGCGGAAACGTTAGTGCTTATCAATATCTTGGAGATAATAAAGACGTAAAATTTGATACTGGATTATTTGCTAACATAGACAAATGGCATCCGATTGATTATAGAATTTTTGAAAGAGCTTACAACTTAAATCCAACAATTCCGGTTTACGATTCAGAAGGAAATTTTACTTCAGTAGCAGGAAATATTTACCAAAATCCAGTTGAGATTTTAACAAACAGAACTTTCGATAATGAAAGACACAGACTTTTAGGTTATTTTAAAACAGATGTAAAATTCCTAAATGACTTTACTGCAACAGCAAATATTTCGTTAGAGCATAATGCTGTAAAAGCTGGAACATACAAACCGTCTTATGCTGTTATGGAAGGACAAACTGAAGGAGGTTTTGCACAAAGAACTTATGGAGAATATACAAATGCTCAAGGTGAACTTTATGTAAATTACAGTAAAACAATCGATAAGCATAATATTAGTGCTTTGGCAGGATATTCTTACCTTGAAAATATCTACCAAGGTTTTGGAGCACAAAGAGGTGGTTTCGTAACGGATTCTTTTGGTTATAATAATTTAGGAGCGGGTTACAACTATCGTTTAGGTGACGTTTACTCATACAAAGGAAAATCAAATTTAGTTTCTTTTTATGCTCGTGCTAACTACAGCTACGATGGTAAATATTTATTGACTGCGACTGTAAGACGTGACGGGTCAAGCCGTTTTGGAGAAAACAATAAATGGGGAACATTCCCATCTGCTTCTGCGGCTTGGAGAGTTTCTAACGAAGAATTTATGAGTTCTACAAAAGGTTGGTTAGACAACTTAAAAGTTAGAGTTGGTTACGGAGTTACAGGAAATCAAGACGGAATTGGTGAGTATAAATCGCTTTCTATCTTAGGAGTTGGAAATGACAGTTACTATGATCCTGTTACTAAAACTTGGAGTTTGGCTTATTCTCCAAAACAAAATCCAAATCCTGATTTGAAATGGGAATCTACAGAGCAAATTAACGTTGGTTTCGACTTTGGTCTTTTCAACAGAATTACCGGATCTTTTGAATATTATTCTAAAAAAACAAAAGATCTATTATACACTTACGAAGTGCCTCAGCCGCCATATTTAGTGGGAACAATGTTGGCTAACGTTGGTGAAATGTCAAATAAAGGTGTTGAATTGACTTTAAATGCAGATATTATTAAAGGAGATAAATTCAACTGGAATGCTAATTTGACACTTGGACATAACGTTCAGAAAATTGAAAAGCTTTCGAATCCAACTTACAAAACAGATGTCATCTACAGCGGATCTTTACATGGTTTAGCAGGTATGTCTGGACAATATTCTCAAATTATTGCTGAAGGATATCCTGTTGGAACTTTCTGGGGATTTAAAAATGCAGGTTTAGATGCTGATGGAAAAATCCAATATTATAACGCAGCTGGAGAAATAGTTTCTGAAAGTGCTTTGGTAGATGCAGATAAAACAGATTTAGGAAATATTCAGCCTGATTTGACTTTAGGTATCGGAATGAATTTCACTTATGGAAATTTTGATCTTGGAGTTTCAGGATGCGGAATGTTTGGACAAAAAGCTTTAAATGCTACAAACATGATGCTAAACGATCCAAACAGATTACCAGCTTTCAACGTGCCAGATTCTTTCTTAAGCAGCGGTATTACTTCTGCTCCTAAGTATTCTGATTACTGGATCGAAGATGCTTCTTTCTTCAGACTTCAAACATTATCTCTTGGTTATACTTTGCCATTGAAATACAAAAAATCTAAAGTTAGAATGTTTGTAATGGGAGAAAATCTATTTGTAATTACAGGTTACAAAGGTGTAGATCCTGAGATTGGTTTAAATGCTCAAGACGGAATTAATCAAACTGGAGTAATGGATCAAACTGGATTGGCTGCTCCTGGAATTGATAGATACAACAATTATCCTCGACCAACTACAATTTCTGTTGGACTAAATTTTACGCTGAATAACTAAGCGAATTGATAACCATAAAATATTAAAAATGAAAATCAAAATAACAGCAGCGATACTTTTAAGCATGCTTTTTACGGTATCATGTACTGATTTGGACGAACAGTTGTATGATCAGGTAGAAGATGGAAATTTCGGAAATACAACTAAAGAAATTGATGCGCTGGTAGGTGGAGGTTATTCTTCGTTAAGAGGATTCTCCGATGCAATTTCAAATAACTTTCCAACTTGTGAGTATGTTTTCTTTTTGAATGAAGTAGTTTCAGATGAAGCTACAATTCCAACAAGAGGAACAAACTGGTATGACGGCGGGCAATATCAAGATGCTCAAAGACACACTTGGAAGGCAGATAATAGAATGATTCTTTCAGCTTGGCGTTACAATTATACTGGAATTGCTAAGATCAATGCAATCATTTATCAAATCAACAAATCGTCTTTGACTGAAAAAGCTAAGGAACCAATTTTTGCAGAATTAAAAGCCCTTAGAGCCTATTACTATTACAATCTTTTAGATTTATTTGGAAATGTGCCAATCGTAACCAATTTTGAAGATACAGATCTTCCGACAAATTCGACAAGAAAACAAGTTTATGATTTTGTTGAAAAAGAATTGACAGATGCTATTCCATATTTAAATCCAAATGTGGTGTATTCTAAATTAACTAGAAATGTTGCTTACGCAATTCTAGCTAGATTATATCTTAATTCAGAAGCATTTATTGGCGTAGCGCGTTGGCAGGATTGTATCGATACATGTCAAAAAATTACGGGATACAGTTTAACGCCAGATTTCTTTGCCAATTTCGTAACAGAAAATCAAGGTTCTAGCGAAATCATTTTTGCAATTCCTTACGATTCAAAAGCTGGAACAGTTGGAAATTATATGAATTCTATGTCTGCGCATTACAATCAAAAATTAGCCATTTCTCCAGTAGGAAACTATCCTTGGAGCGCTAACGGAATGTGTGCACAGCCAGGAGTATATTCGTCTTTTGCAGACACAGACAAGAGAAAAAAATGCATGCTTGAAGGGGACCAAATCAATCTTGCAACGGGTTCTGTAATTATGATGGACAATGGAGAACCATTGACATACACAGAGAACTTAACAAGTTTGACCGATGCTAAAGAAAATGAAGGAGTTCGTTTAGCAAAATATGAAATGAAAGCTGGAGAACAATGGGAACGCGATCATGATTTCGTTTTAATTCGTTACTCAGAAATCTTAATGATGCAAGCAGAATGTTTCGTTCGTTTAGGTTCGCCAGATTTAGCAAAACCATTTTTGCAACAAGTAACTGCGCGTGCTGGCGAAGAAATGCCTACAACAATTGACCTTGCATTTATTGACCAAGAATTGTTGAAAGAATTTACATTCGAAGGAAGAAGAAGAACAGATAATATTCGTTTTGGAACATTCTTCTTGCCTTGGTGGGAAAAAGGAGCAACTGAGCAATATAGAGCGATTTTTCCAATTCCAAGCACAGTTTTAACTACTAATAAAAACCTGAAACAAAATCCTGGGTATTAGGTTATTTAATGTCAGTCTTCCATGTTGGTTAGTCGTGGAAGGCTGACATGTTTTTAAACATTGCAATAAATAGATTCTACAGTGCTTAAAATATATTTAACACATAGGAACATAGATTTTTATGTGTAAAAGAACGAAGAAAGAAACTAGTTTCTCACACATAGCTATGTGTATTTATGTGAGTGAAACGCCTTTCTAAGTTTTAAAAGCTATGTTTCTATGTGTTTAAATTATTAAGTATAAATAAAATAGCATCTCAATATGAAAAGATATATCACATCATTGGTTTTTGGTTTAATGAGTATTGTGATGGTTGCTGGCTGCAGCAGCGATGACAAAGGTTCAGATAAACCGGTAGAACCAGAAAAAACAGAACCTGTTGCGATTGAGAAAACCAACAGCACCAAAATTTATATGCATTACATGCCGTGGTTTGAAACTAACGAAAGCAGTGCAGATAAAAAATGGGGATATCACTGGACAATGGCAAACAAAAATCCAAATAACGTAGGAGCAAACGGGCGAAGAGAAATCGCATCTTATTATTATCCGCTGATTGGACCTTATCACTCAGGCGATAAAAATGTGATTGAAAATCATTTATTGTTGATGAAATATTCAGGAATTGATGGAATTCTTATCGATTGGTACGGAACTTACGATGTAAACGATTATGGAATGATCAAAGAAAATACAGATCAGTTAATTGAAATGCTGGACAAAGTAGGTTTAGAATATGCAATTGTTTATGAAGATCGATTTTTAACGAATGTTGTTAATGCAGGAAAAGCAATTTCAGTAACCGGCGCAGCAAAAACAGATTTAGCTTATGTAGAAAAGAATTATTTTTCTGATGCTAATTATATTAAGATTAATGGTAAACCGCTGTTAATGAATTTTGGACCAATTGTTCTACAGACCCCAGCTGAATGGACAAATGTCTTTAATACTTTAACCACAAAACCAACTTTCTTGACACTTTGGGATCATTCTGTTAAAGCAGGAGATAATGCTTCTGGCGAATATGCTTGGGTATACAAAGACAACAGCTATCTCACGAATTTTTATACCAATACCAAACCAAAATTGGGCGTTGCTATGGGAAGTGCTTATCCTGGTTTTAAAGATTTTTATGCTGAAGGCGGAGGAGGTTCAGCTATTGGATGGATAATCGAACACAATAACGGAGCGACATTGGATGAAACTCTTGCTTTGGCTAAAAATGCCAATGTCAATTATCTGCAGCTAATTACATGGAATGATTTCGGAGAAGGAACGATGATTGAGCCAACAGTTGAATTTGGTTATTCTTTTGTCGAAAAAATTAAAACTTTCGCTGGAGTAAAAAGTACCGAAAGCGTATTTCCAGATATCAGCAAATTGTATGATTTACGCGTACAGAAAAAAGGAAATGTCGAAGCCCAGAAAAAACTCGATCAAGCGTTTAATTATTTTGTTTCGATGCAGCCAGCAAAAGCAAAACAAATAATAAGCGAAATAAAATAGAGCTGTAATTAATACAATTTAAATAATGAAAAACAGAAAATATAGATACTGTCTAATCGCTTTTGCATCGATGCTGATGCTGGCTTGCAGTACTAAAACAACGTATAAAATCAGTTCTCCAGAAAAAATCTCTGAATTAACTTTTGAATTGACTCCTTCAGGACAGCCTCAATACAGTTTTTCTTCTAATGGAAAATCGGTTATTGAACCTTCGCTTATGGGATTTGAATTTCAAGGTTTAGCAAAAATGACTGACGGTTTTGAAGTTGTTTCAACAGAAGAAAAATCGGCAGATGAAACTTGGGAACAGCCTTGGGGCGAATTCAAAAAAGTAAGAGATCATCATAATGAACTGATTGTTCACTTAAAAGAAGCAAAAGACGAGGAGCGTTTGGTGGATATTATTTTTAGAGTTTTTGACGATGGTGTTGGATTTCGTTATGAATTTCCAAAACAGCCTCATTTAGGAAAAGTCAAAATTTCTAATGAAGTTACGCAATTTACTTTTAAAGATAATAATGAAGTATGGTGGATTCCAGTTCACCGTGAAAATAGCTATTACGAAAGTGAATACCGTAAAACGTTAATGAGTAAAACCGACACGATTAATACGCCTGCAACTTTTGAAACTAAAGATAAATTGTACGTAGCGATTCACGAAGCCAACCTAACAGATTTTGCTTCAATGACACTTTTAAAAACTACTGACAAACAATATAAAAGTGATTTAGTGCCGTGGGCTGATGGTGTAAAAGTATATGCCGAAACACCTTTTAAAACGCCTTGGAGAACAATTGTTGTCGGGAAAAATCCTGGAGAAGTAGCGACTTCAACTATTATGCTAAATCTAAACGAACCTTCAAAAATTGAAGATTTATCTTGGATCACGCCATCAAAATACATCGGAATCTGGTGGGGAATGCACTTAGAAAAATACACTTGGGGACAAGGACCAAAACATGGCGCAACAACTAAAAACACAAAAGAATATATTGATTTTGCTGCGAAAAATGGTTTTGATGGAGTTTTAGTTGAAGGCTGGAATGAAGGTTGGGACGGCGATTGGACAGCAGACGGTTCTGCATTTAGTTTTGTAAAAGCGTATCCAGATTTTAATTTGGAAGAAATCACTAAATACGCAGCCATTAAAAATGTTCGTTTAATCGGACATCATGAAACGGCTGGAGCAACCAAAAATTACGAAAATCAGTTGGAAGAAGCTTTCAAACTGTATCAAAAAATGGGAGTGAATTCGGTTAAAACAGGTTATGTAAACAAATATTTGGATAAAAAAGAATGGCATGATAGCCAATACGGAGCACGTCATTACAGAAAAGTAATCGAAACTGCGGCTAAATATCATATCATGATCGATAACCACGAACCAATGAAAGGAACGGGGTTACAGCGTACTTATCCAAACTTTATGTCGCAAGAAGGCGGACGTGGGCAAGAATATAATGCATGGTCTGTAGATGGAGGAAATACGCCAGAACATTTAACAACTTTGCCATTTACAAGAATGCTTTCCGGGCCTTTTGATTATACTCCAGGAAACTTCAATTTTGATTATAAAACACCTTCTGGAGCAAAAGTGCAGACAACGTTGGCAAATCAATTGGCATTGTACGTTATTATTTTCAGCCCGTTGCAAATGGCTTCAGATTTACCTGAAAATTATGAAGGGAAACCAGAATTTCAATTCGTAAAAGACGTGCCTTGCACTTGGTCTGATACCAAAGTTTTAGATTCGAAAATTGGAGAATATACTACAATTGCACGTAAAGATTGGGATGAGAAAAATTGGTACTTAGGTTCTATCACAAATAGAAATGCAAGAGATTTAAAAGTAGCACTTTCGTTTCTAGATAAAAACAAAGAATACGAAGCAGAAATTTATGCAGATGGAGAAGGAGCAAATTATAAAACAAATCCATATCCAGTTACAATCTCTAAACAAAAAGTAAACAGCAAAACTGTTTTAGATATCAAATTGGCAGCTGGTGGAGGAACAGCTGTAAAATTCACTCCAATAGAAAAATAAATTAGTTAAGTTTTATTTTGAGTTAAGTTAAGTAAGTTTAAGTTTGGTAATAAACCCGATAGCTGAGGAGTTATCGGGTTTGTTTTTTTGTTTCAAGTTTCAAGTTTCAGGTTTCAAGTTTGAGTAACTTTGAGTATAATTTTACCGCAAAGCTCGCAAAGATTTTTTCGCAGAGTTCGCAAAGTTTTTATACTCTTTGCGAGAATATTTCGTTTAGTTAAAAAAAAAGCTTTTAATATATTTTAAACACAAAGTTCGCAAAGCTTTATATAAAACCTTTGCGAACTTTGCGTAATCCTAAGCGCTCTTTGCGGTTAAAAAACTCAGTACCTTAGCATCTCAGAACCTCAGAATCGTTATTTAGTAACTTTAACATGCTTTCCAAAAGTGTACACTGCAGTTATCGTTGGCCCATTATAACCCCATTTTAGGAAACCGTTTAATCGCTCCTGAACAGTATCTACTCTAAAGTTCAAACCAGTATAGCCTGCAGTAAGACTAAAGTTTTGAACAACATTATATAAAACCGACAAATTGTAGCTTATAATTCGGCCATCGGTATCATTAATTTTTACAGCAAGATAATTTACGTTGGCATATAAACCCCAGCGTTTTCCAAGAACAAATTCTCCCCATATTCCAACATCTGGCAGTGGAGCGGTAAAGTCAAAAGTATCATGATATTCTACACTCTGCGTATTAGCTTCTAATTTTAGGCCTAAATCTGCAAAAAGAACATGCGCACCAATTAATAGACCAGCTTGGTATTTAGGTTTAGATAAAATAGCATAACCATAAGCAATTCTAGCAATCTGTACATTAAAAGTACCTCGAACGCTTCCGTCTACTGGATAAGTATGATCTCCAAAATTAATATCTCTTTGCAGCGTTTTAGTTGCGGTTCTGTCTAGTACAAAATATTCAAAACCTAATCGGGATCTTTTAGATATGCGCCAATCAAATGTTCCTAAAAATGATGCAGTTGATTTAGAAAAGCCTAAATCGTTTTCAAGATCAATTTCAGTTCCTATATTTCCGTTGTTGCCTTCAACTTTAACTACAGTATTATTTACAGGAAAAAAACCACCAGCAGTAACTTTAAATCGTCTATTGTGCCAGGGCAGATCATCTACCGAAGTGTCTTGAAAATCTTCACTTTCAGTTTTAAAAGTTGTTAAATCATTTTCTTTACCGATTTCAGCAACAGTTTGTGCTTTTAACGGAATCCAAAGGAGCATTATTACCAAAAAAATAAATAATTGTTTCATCATAGTTAGTTTTTTAGGTTTTTATTAGGTAATATTTAACAATTAAAGTTAGTAAAAATAATCGTTCATTTTGGTTTTTGTGATCGAATTATTTTTGTAAAATTACTGGATATCAGTAAAATAAGGATTTGTTTTAAAAAAATAGTTGACATGTCACTCTTTTTTGTAAATTTGCATCATGGAAAATTTAAAGACCAATAACGAAAACTTTTCAAATTTTTGGAAAGAAGAAATATCAGATAGTTTCTTTTTCCAGATTCATCGTATTAAACGAGCAATTTTCAGACGTACAAATGCGTTAATGAATGAAGCTGGAATCACATTGCAGTTAGAACAATTGCCATTGTTGATGATCTTGCATCATAAAAGTCTTTCGCAAAGAGAATTGTCAGATAAAACAATGAGAGACAAATCATCTATTTTAAGAAGTATAACAGCACTCGAAAAAAAAAATCTCGTTGAGGTTGTAAAAGACAAAATGGATAAACGAAAAAACATTGTCAGTCTTACAAATGAGGGAATTACTTTGGCAAAAAGCATTAGATCTCTAATGAAAAGGGCCGAAGAAGAAGTAATGTCTGTGTTTACTCCAAAAGAAAGAGTAGAAGCATTGAATGCAGTAAGATCATATGCAGACAAACTAGAAATGCTTTAATTTTTTTTAATCCTTAAAAGTTGACATATCAACTTATTTTTAAATACTTATTTTGAATAAATGAAAAAAAATGAATTGTTAGAAGGGCCAATCCTTTCTTCATTATTAAAATTAGCAATTCCAATTATGATTGCTAATTTATTACAAGCCGCATATCAGTTGGTAGATGCTTTTTGGGTAGGACGTTTAGGCGGGGATGCTGTTGCAGCCGTCTCGATAAGCACACCCGTAATATTTTTAACCATAGCTTTAGGAACTGGATTAGCTATTGCTGGTTCTATTTTAATTGCACAATATTTTGGGGCAGGAAACCAAAAAATGGTCAATCACGTAGCCGCACAGACATTATCGATGGTTATTATCGTTTCGGTAGTCTTATCTATTATTGGATATATTTTGAGTCCTTATTTTTTATATCTCCTAAAAGTAACGCCTACAGTTTATGTAGATGCATTAGGATTTATGCGTGTCGCGTTTGTCGGTTTGGTTTTTAGTTTTGGATTTATGATTTTCCAATCGATTATGCGTGGAGTTGGACGCGTTACATTGCCAGTTTATATTGTTTTAGGAACTGTTATTTTAAATTTTGCGCTGGATCCGCTGTTTATTTATGGATGGAATTTTATTCCGGCCATGGGCGTAAAAGGCGCAGCTTTGGCAACTTTATTTACTCAGCTTCTTGCGATTATAATTGGTTTTGCAATTTTGTTTAGAGGAAAACATGGAATTCATCTCCGAATTGCCGATTTTAAACCAGATTATAAACACATTAAAAGAGCTTTTGAAATTGGATTTCCTTCTTCGATTGAGCAGTCAATGCGCGCGTTGGGAATGATGGCGATTACGTTTTTAATTGTCCGTTTTGGAACTTTAACTGTTGCTTCTTATGGAGCTGGTTCTAATTTGATTCAGCTGATTTTAATTCCGGCTTTGGGTTTATCAATGGCAATTGCAACTCTTGTCGGACAAAATATCGGTGCAGGAAATATTGACCGTGCAGCCGAAATCTCAAAACTTGGAGCATATCTTGGTTTTGGTTTGCTGACAGGTCTGGGAATCCTCGCTTTTATTTTTGCGCCCTATTTAATTGCATTTTTCGTTCCGAGAGATCAAGCGGTTATTAAAGGAGGAACTGAATTGTTAAGAATTACTTGTCTTTCTTGGGGATTTTTAGGCTTACAGCTTTGTCTAACCGGTGTTTTCAGAGCTGTTGGGAACACAAAACTTCCTATGATTCTCACTTTGGTTTCGCAATGGGTAATTCAGTTTCCATTGGCTTACATTTTGTCTCATAATACTTCTTTAGGTAAAATTGGAATCTGGTGGGCTTTCCCTATTGCTTCTGTTGCAACGGCTTTAATCACTTTGATTCTTTATGTAAAAGGAGATTGGAAAAAAGAAAAGCTAACTGGTAAAACGAACAAATTGATTGATAAGGTTGAAAGTGAAATCTTGAAAGAGGGATTTGATATTTCTAAATAAGGTTCTGAGGTTCTAAGATGCTGAGGTTCTAAGGAACAAAATTGCAAAGTTGTTTAGGTTTTTTAATTGTAGAGATGCACAGCAGTGCATCTAACCAAAGATTGGAAGATTAGATTCAAATTAATATTTACAACAGCAACGGTTTATAAAGACGTGATTTTTCGCGTCTTTTTTTATTTGTAATATTTTTTTGCTAAAACAAAATTTCAGTATATTAGAAACCTCGAAAAAACATACAATCTCAGCACATTAGAAACTTTTAAAGCCATGACTAAAAATCTAAAGCGTTATTTTATTAAATCTATAATCATCTTAGCCGTAATTCACCTAGCTTATTTTTTATATGGTTATTTTACCTTTAAAGGATTGAAGAATATTAATATCTACACCGAATTTTATCGATTTAAATTTTACGATGACGTTTCGATTTCGCACTTTTTTGTCAGTGGTTTATTTTTACTTTTCTTTCTAATTTTTTTGGTTCGAAATCATTCCAGAGAAAATTATAAAGGCAGAAATTTACTAAAGATTGGAGTTTGTTTACTTCTGATTTCATTTTTGACTTTTTCCTTTTTTATAAGTTATAGTTTTGGAATGAACGCAAAACTGAAAACAGAATTATCTGAAAATGATTTTAATAAAGACAAAAAACTGCTGAATGTATTAAATCCGTTTTTGTATGGATATACCTCTTATAGTTCTGAAAAATTATTTAATTACGAGAATATTTTATATCCAAAACCTTATCCGGTTATTAAAGAAGAAGATACTATTTCGGCTGGAGAATACCCAATAATAGAGAATAGCTATTATAGTATTGACACAATTAAAACATTAGCCAGTACTTTTGATAAAACGATAGATAGAGCCGATAGCATTCTAAATATTTTGAGTTTTAATAAAGAAGAATTATACAAAAGAATTATTTCTAAAAAGGTTTTAAATGATAGTATAGAAATTATTTTTGCAAGTGTTCCAGTACATCCAGAACATGACGAAGATATTTGTATCTTTTTGGAAAACAAATCTTTATTTAGCCCTGTTCAAGGAGATTCGATTGATAAGCAAAGATATCAAGCTGCGGTAGATCGCTATAAATTGCTTTATAATTCTAAGAAAGACTCACTGACTTTTACATTTCAAAAATTGGATACGCTTTTTAGAAAATACAATATAGAAACGAATCTGATTCCGAAACAATTGACTCAAGATGTTTATCATTATAAAGATAACCGAGATGAACCGCTTAACGGAATTAGAAATAATTTTGATAGAAAAGCGCTTGTCGAAAAATTTACAACAGTAAATAAATTATTTTACGAACCAAATTATCTTCATCCAAATATTATTGGAATCTATTTTATTGTAATTATTTCCGTTTGGATCATATTGTTTATGTTTTATCTTCTTTTCAATAAAAAGAAAAATACAAACTAAACTCTATGATAATCGGCTTTCCAGTGTACAATTGCTTTTTTAATGGCATTTCCAGTTAAGTTGTTTTTTAAAACATCTTTTATAAGCGGAATTAATTCGCTGTCTGGAGCAAAACGTAATGCAAATATTTGATCGTCAGTTAATTTGTATTCAAATTCTTCAAATCGTTGTCCAGTTAAACTGAAATAGCGATAGCGCATTTCTAATCGCACAATTCTGTTTTGAAGCGTAAGCGCATAATGTTGGCGCAACATATATGCTATGAAGAATAGAAATACAAATGAGACACTGATAAATCCCCAAATTAGATGATCTTCCGTATTAATACTCAAATAAATACTGGCGATTAAAAACAGAATTAAAATAGGATAATATATAAAATGATGCGGCGTGTAAAACCGTATATGATTGTAATAAGTTTGAATTTTCATGCTTTTTTGTTTAGAAGGTAACCTATAAAAACAAAGCTACTCTATATTTCTATAGAGTAGCTTTTTCCCAAAAATAAACTAACATAACCAATGTTCTCTTTATAGACTAAACCTTTTACAGTTTGCTTTGTCGATTTTAATAAGAAGAAAGCCTTTCCATTTCGTTCATCAATCTACAATATGGCTTATTTTTCTTTGATGTAAAATTACTTTAAGAGTGGTTGCGTTTTGTTATACTTTAATCGGAAAAAGTTACATGATTCCAATATTGGCAATTTAATTATATAAAATTCAAGCTATCATAATAAGCTTTTAATGACGTTCCATTCAGTTAATTTATCTTGAAAAGCCTTGCCAGCATTGGCCGGACTTGTTGATGGAAGAGTAAAGGTCTTGTATTCTTTATTTAAATGGACATATTTTTTAAAAAATGCCGCCGATTTCTGTCCGTTAAAAAAAATGCTTTCAATTTTGGGATGCTTTTCTAAAAAGTCTTCAAAATCATTTGCAATTTCATTTTTAATGGCGCTATCGAGACTTCCAACACGTTCGCAAAATTGTAAGACATCCCAAAGAGCAATATCATTTTTAATTAATAAAGTTTTTCTGATTTCATAATCATTAGAGAATTCTTCGCCTAAAATCTGGAACATAAATTTCCAAAAGTTATTCTGATTATGACCGTAATATTGATTGAGTTCTAGAGATTTTGTTCCAGGCATTGTGCCTAAAATCAGAATTTTAGAATTTGGAGAACTTATAGGAGCAAAGGAGAAACTTTTCATCTTTAATTTAATTCGATTTTTTTTCTTTTAGTTAAAATAATCATTAATAAGGAATTATAAAACAAAACGAGAAAATTATATAACATTTTTGGTCTGTCTTTGGGCGAACTTTGACTTTCAGTTTTTTAAGAAAAGCTTTATGGCTTTCCTGCAAAAACTGTTTAGCAAATTATAGAATTTAAATCCAGTCACCATGAAAATAGTTACTATAAATACGGAAAAAACTCAAAGTATATTTGATGAACTTCATACTAATTTTGGCGGAAAAGTGACTTTTGACTTAGACGAATATACACTAGAAGTACAAAATAGTTTTGCGGAAGGTTCAATTATGGGAGCTTCTTTTAATGATAATATTTCGTATGTTCAGTTTGATATGACATTTTCAACTGATGTTAGATTAGATATTCTAAATGTAAAATCGTCACCAATTTATTTTGCTTATTGTTCGAAGGGAAATCTCTCGCATAGCTTTGGGTTAGATGGGGAAGAGCGAAAACTAAAAACTTTTCAAACTGCAATTGTAACTTCAAAACAGAATCAGGATAATGTTTTGTTTTTTGAAAAAGGAAAAAAAACGAAACTTACTTTAATTACTGTAGGAACCGAAATTGATGCAAAAAATCAAAATCATTCTTTAAATCAGCAAGTAAAAGATACTTTTTTCGAAAATAATTTAGTTCAAGATTTCTTTTACATTGGTTCATATAATTTGCAGATTGCAGAAAAAATCGAACAGCTTAATTCGATTACACAAACGGGAATTGTCCGTAATTTGTTGAAAGAAGGAATTATGAGAATTATCCTTGCAATGGAAATTCAACAACATTCTGACGATTTACACGCTTTCGCAAATGAATCAAACGGATTGACTTTAAGAGAAATGGAAGAAATCAAAGAGCTTTCTGAATTTATAAAATCAAGTCCAGAAGAAGCATTTTCGATAAAATCATTGAGTAAAAAATCAGGTCTTTCTCCAAATAAACTTCAGGAAGGTTTTAAAATGATTCATAATCGCACAGTCAACGATTATATTACACACATGCGAGTTTTAAAAGCCGAAATTTTAATCAGAACTTCCGATTTAAATATTTCAGAAATAGTGTATTGCATTGGTTTTACCAGCAGAAGTTATTTCTCTAAAATATTCAAGCAAAAATTCAACTGCAGCCCAAAAGAATATAAGTTTAATTTGAATTCTCTTGCTATTACTGCGTAATAGAGGAACAGAGGTTCAGAGGGACAAAGTGACAAAGGTTGTACTCTGAAGCCTCTAATAAAAAAGCAAAGCTTTTAATTTAAAGTCGTTAGCTCTAAAGCATGATATATATAAATTTAAAGAAAAAAGGTTCAAAATGACACAAGTCTTAACTTTGTCACTTTGAACCTTTGCCTCTTTATCCCTCGAAAAAAGCATCGCTTTTTTCAACGCCCAAATCGATAATAATCTAAATCTGTATTCTTTTTATTATTAAGTGAATCCAAGATCGAATTCATTCCGATTACACTAAAAGTGATTCCGTTTCCTCCGAAGCCAAGAATATAATGCTCATTTTTCCTCGGATTTGGTTTTCCGAAGTAGGGAAGTCCGTCTTTGGTTTCTCCAAAAGTACCCGCCCAAGAATAATCGATCTTAAAATTTAAATCGGGAAATCTCTTGAAAAACTGTTTTAAAAGATATTGTTCTTTTTTAGGAAGCAGTTTATCACGTTTATTGGTGTCTTTAAAATCTTCATCACCGCCGCCTATTATAATACGGTTATCTTCTGTAGTTCTAAAATAATGATAAGGCGATGCTGTGTCCCAAAAAATAGCGTTTTTGAAATTTTCTGGAAGATCTGGCTGACTTTCAGAAGCAATAACGTAAGTGCTTTTTAAATTGACCACTTTTTCCTTTATCGTTTCTGTACTTTCATAACCCGTACAATGTATAATATGATCGGCTGTTATGACGTGTTTTGAATCTGTTGTAGCAATAATTTTGCCTTTTTGATGCTGTATTGAAGCTATGTTTGTTCGGTCAAAAATCTGCATTCCTTTTTCATGACAATGAAATAAAAGATCAGTTGCTAATTTAAACGGATCCATAACGGCTGCAGTTTTAGATTCGATACCTGCAATTGCATTTAAACCCATTTTTTGAAGTTCAAATCGACTGAGCCAGCTGATTTCAAAACCATGCTGTTTTCGGGTTTTAAATTCATTTTTTAAATACGGAACATCCTTCTTCACAGTAGTAAAAAGGATACTTTTTTTGAATTCGAAACCACAATCGCAGCCAATAGTGTCAATAATATTTCGAAGATCAAAAATGGCTTTTTTGCCATTTTGGTAACTATCAATAGCACATCGTGCGCCGCGAAGTTTAATTAACTGATGTAAAGGAACATCAATTTCATATTGCAGTAAAGCAGTGCTTCCAGAAGTACTTCCGCCACAAACGTCGCGACGGTCTACAAGAACAATTTTCTTTCCTTCATTCAATAATTTATATGCAATTAATGCACCTGTAATACCACCGCCAATAATTAGAATGTCAGTGTTAATATCGGAATCTAATGAAGGGTAACTTTGCTTGATGGCGTTTTTTAATGGCCAATAGGTTTCGGTTGAACTTAGTTTCATTTTTGGTTATTTTTTAGAGCTGTTTTTGGGAGTTCGTTTGGTTTTATTTGGTTTTACATTTTTTTCTTTCTTACGATTATGAAGTTCATGTGCTTCGGCAATAGAATGCGAAGTTCTGATGCTTTGGTCTTTTTTAGCGAGTTCACTTAATCGGTGATAATATTTCTGAATGATAATCATTTCTTCTTCGGTCATGCTTTCAATATCAACAAGACTATTGCTCGATAAATCATTGGATGCAACGAGTTCATTTAATTTTAACTGAATGGCAAGCGAATCTTTATTTTGTGCTTTTTGAATTAAAAAGACCATCAAAAAAGTAATAATCGTAGTTCCTGTATTAATGACCAATTGCCAGGTTTCAGAATAATCGAAAATAGGACCAGATATTGCCCAAGCAACAACAATAATAAACGCGCTAATAAAAGCAGTTGTGCTTCCGGCGGCTTTTGAAACTTTTGAAGCAAACTTTTCGAATGCACTGCTTTGCTGAGATTTAGAATTCATTATTATTTGGTTTTTGATTTGCTTACTTTTTCTTCTCGAATTACTTTATTGTTCTTTTCGTCATAAACAGCGGGGTTAATTTCTTGTCCTGTTTTGCTGAATATTTTAATTTTTGGAGCTTCATGCGTTCCTGTAATTACAATCGGGAAACCGATAATTCCGAAAAGCGGAAGACCTAAACGCATTCTAAGATCCAATAGTCCATCAAAGCTTGTAGTTCCTTTTATTGTGGGTTTAAAACCTGCCACAGTAAAGGTAAATGGCTCAACATTAATAAGGTTTTTATCTATAGTCGATTTAATTTCAATTCCTTTCATATCAGGATTATTCAAACCGTTTTGTCCTGTTTTAGAACTAATTCCGTCAAAAAGTTTTAGTCCTTTAATTTTAACATCACGTAAATTTATCGTTCCGCCGCCTTGAAGAGATTCGTAGATTGGTCCCATATTTCCATTCAAATCTCCTTTGACTTTATAGTCGACAGATATGATTCCGTACGCTTTTTCAGCAGCTGTAACCATGTCATGAAACATCGGAATCTCTTTATAAGCTCTTTGAACATCAAAATCTTTTGCTGTAAAGTGAGCATCAAAGTGTGCAGATGTTGGCGATTCGTCTCTATAAGAGGCATTTACACCTAAAATGCAATCGATTATATTAAAGGTAATGTTTTCTAAGTAAAATCCTTCTTTTTTTATACCAGTTTTTCCAGTTAATTTATTAAGAACCAAACCATTGTATTCTATTTTGTCAGCGTTGGCGTTTAAACTGACATTCAGGTTTTTAGGAATGATCACTACACCACTCATTTTTGGGTGATCTTCCTTGGCATAATCTACGGCAAGCGTACGGTCTTTATTTTCTCCTTTTTCGAGTGCCATAAATTCATCAACATTGATCAGTTTTGATTTTAAGTTGAAGTTTCCAGTCAAAGTTCCGTTAGATTCTAAGAAATAATTAATGGTATTTAAGAGATAACCATTTATGTCAAAATCAGATTTTCCATAAGAGGCATTAAATTTTTCAAACCACATTTTCTCATTTTGAAAACGGAAATTTCCTTGTTTGATAAAGAACGCTTTCGGAAACAATTCTGAAGTCGCTTTTATGTTTTTTAGCAACAATGTTCCTTTATTATCCAGTTTATCATATTGGCCTGTTGTAGCGTAACTTTGTTTTCCTTTTAGCGAAAGATCGGCTTTAGCATAACCTGTTAAATCGAGGCCTTTTTCTGAGAAAACCTGATAGATTCTGCCCACATTCAGTTCGCCTTTAATTTTTGCATTATAAGCTAAATCACTAAAATCAGATAAAGTGGCGTTAACATAAACAGGATTTCCTTCGAAAACAAAAGAAGCTGGAGCAACGGCAACAATCAAATCCTGATAAGTTCCAGCTTTATTAAGCATATTGGCTATAAAAGTGATATTGGTAATTGGATTTGGATAATATTTTGTTTTAAGCCAGCCATTTCGAAGTGAAATTCCGCCAATAGTTTTTGGAAACAGTTTTTTCGAAGTGCTAAAAATTCCTTTTGCCTGAATATTGGTCTTTAAAATTCCTTTTAAGTCAATATTTTCCAATCCTAAAGCGGCATCGACAACAGCAAGATCCAAAGCGCCTTTTACACTTGCATTAAGGTTCATTTCGCTTAAACCTTTACTGTGCAGATAAGCATTGAAATAATCTTTTTCGCCAACTTTAAATTTTAATGTTCTAAGATTTACCAAAAGCTGTTCCATGTCTAAAGACGGAAGAATAGCATTCAAATCCATTTTAAAATCGGTTAAAGGAACTGGCGCGTTTTTATAATTTACCGAACCTTCATTTATTTTTAAATTGAAAGCTAAGTTTGGTTTTTGTTTTTTCGGGACATTATAATCTCCTTTAAAAGTGACTAATAAATCGCTTCTTCCTGAAATTTCGGTTTTTTCCAACCATGTTAAATATTCTGGTGGCATTACAGACAATAAATCTTTTACAGTTGTATTTTCTGAAGCGGCTTTAATATTGATTTTATATCCATCTCTTAAAATAGAAAATAAACCAGTAAATTTTAAAGGTAATTTATTGATATGAAGTTCATTTTTTTGCAAAATAAAAGTAAGGGCGTGCGTATTGATTCGGGTAATTAAATCGGCACTAACTTTTTTTCGTCTCAAATAACCAGTTCGGTCGTAATAGAAATCGAGATTATCAATTTTGGCATCGGTTGCAAGATCAAATATGTCTTCGCTTAGATTTCCTTTTCCGATGTAATTGAAACCTTTCGCATCAACTAAAATTTTTGCAGAGCGATCGTTATATTTTACATGGCAGTTTTGCAAATCAATGCGTTCCAATCGAATTGCTGTTCCTTCTTCTGGAGCATTTGGATCTTCTTTTTCCTCTTTTCGATCTTCTGGGGCAACATAAATATTATAATTCGCCTGACCTTGCTCATTAACCATAATATTGATTAAAGCATCAGAAACGTAGAGTTTGTTGATTTTGACTTCGTTATCAAAAAGCAGTCTTTTTATATCAATTCCAAAAGCAACTTGATCTGCTTTCAGTAAAGTGTCATTGCTAAAAGGTTTAGAACCTGTTAAAGACAATTCGTCAAGTGAAACGGTCAATGACGGAAAATGCGTAAAAAAAGAAAGTTTAGATTTTGTAAAATCGAGTTTAGTATCTAAACGTTCGTTTGCAATTTTCTTTACTTCTGAAGCAATTTTTCCTGGAAAAAGTAACGGAATAATAAATAGCAAAAACAAAATTACCGCAATTGTAATTCCAGTAATTTTTAAAATTTTTAAGGTGGTATGTTTGAATGTAGAAGGCATATAATATAAGTTTTTGCTTTTGAGCAATGTTAAAAATAGAAGTTAAAAATCTAGAAACGAGAACTTAAAAGTTGTAATATAGAACTGTAAGTTATGATTGATCTAAAATTTATTTTTTCTTATCGGCTTCGACTTTTTTAGCTTCTTCCTGTTTTTGTTTTTCTTCTTTCTCTTTCTGTTCTTTTTCCTCTTTTTCTTTAGCGGCTTTCTCTTGTTGTTCTTGTTTCTCTTTTTTAGCTTCTTCTTGTTTTTCTTTTTTCTCTTCTGCCTTTTTCTCTTTTTTCTTAAAATAACCTCTAAAGAGGAAATTGCTTTTTGCAGCTTCCATATTTTCGCTAAAACCTTTTGTACCGCTTTCTAGATTAGAAAGTGTGTTCGAAACGCTGTTGGCCATTTTATCATCTCTTACCAATCTTGCTAGAGCCCCGTTTCCGTTGTTCATGCTATGGCTGAAAATGGCAATTTCATCTGAAATTATACCAATATTATCCACGCTTTTCTTTACGCTTTTCATAATATCGTGCATTTCAATTCCGTCAACAGAAGCAATCTGTCCGTTGTCTTCAATCTCTTTTTGAGATTTGGCACCTGGAGAAATTGTTAAAACTTTGTCACCCATTAAACCATCAGAGCCAATACTTGCAGTGGCATCGGTTTTAATGAATTTTCGAACCTCTTCTTTCATTACCAAAATGACGTTTACAGTCGAATCATTTTTTAATTGAATTTGTTCTACTGTTCCAACATTAATTCCAGAAAAACGAACATTATTTCCAACTTCCAAACCACTTACAGTTTTAAACTGAGAGCTAATATGAAAGGTTGAACCAAAAAGATTTTGCTGTTTTCCAATAAAATAGACAGCCATTATAAAAAGCAGTAAACCTATCGTTACAAACATTCCTAATTTCCAAGTATATCCAGATTCCTTTTCCATGATTTCTTAATTTATTTTGCTTTATTCAAAAAATGAGCGAACCCATTCGTCTTCGTCTTTTTCTAGTTCTTCGTATGTTCCTTCAGCGTGAATTACGCCATCTTTTAAAACCACAATTCTATCAGAAGTTACTTTAGCGCAAGCCATATCGTGCGTGATAATAATCGAAGACGTTTTTTGTTTGTGTTTAATATCCAAAATCAATTCGCTGATTTCTCTCGACGTTATAGTGTCCAAACCCGTTGTGGGTTCGTCATATAAAATGATTTCTGGTTTTAAGATTAAAGTTCGCGCTAAGCCAATTCTTTTTCTCATACCGCCCGAAAGTTCAGAAGGCATTTTGTCAATAGCATCGGCTAGGCCCACATTTTCCAGTGCTTCCATTACTTCATTTTCAACTTCATCTCGACTTAAATCACGTTTGTGTTTGGTCAAGGTAAAAGCCAGATTTTCTCGAACCGACATTGAATCATACAATGCGCCACTTTGAAACAAAAAACCAATTCGAACTCGAATGGCATTAAGTTCTGTTTTAGAAATATTAAGAACGTTTTCATCAAAAACTTTGATTTCACCTTTGTCAGGTTCAATCAATCCCACGATACATTTTATGGTTACTGATTTTCCAGATCCTGAACGTCCTAAAACCACTAAATCTTCACCTTTATTCAAAGTGAGATTTACGCCTTTTAATACGGCATTATCTTTTCCAAAAGTCTTGTGCAGATCTTTAATTTCAATAATCGGAGTTTGATCTTTCTCTTTTGTTTTTGATTCTTTATGTAATTTTTCCTTCATCATTTTAAAAGAATAAATCGGTTATTTGAACAGCGACCATATCAATAATAAAAATGCTTAACGATGCCGTTACAACTGCGGAATTAGCAGCTTGGCCCACGCTTTCTGTTCCGTTTGATGCATTAAAACCTTTATAACAGCCAATCATTCCGATAAAAAATCCAAAAAAGAAAGTTTTTAGCGTTGCTGGAAGCAGGTCTAAATATTCTAAGGATTGAATGATCTGGGTTAAAAACCTGTAAAAATTGACATCTCCATGAATGTTGATGCCTACATATCCGCCAATAATTCCAATAGCATCTGCAAAAAAGACTAAAATTGGTACCATTAAAGTACAGGCTAAAACTCGTGTCACTACTAAATAGTTATACGGATTTACAGCTGAAACTTCCATAGCATCAATCTGTTCCGTCACTTTCATAGAACCTAATTCGGCTCCAATTCCTGACGAAATTTTTCCAGCGCAAATCAATGCTGTAATTACTGGAGCAATTTCTCTTATTAGCGAAAGCGCCACCATTCCCGGAAGCCAAGATTCTGCACCAAATTTTACCAACGTTGGACGCGATTGAAGCGTAAGCACCAATCCCATAATAAAACCCGTAATTGCAACTAATGGCAGAGATTTATAACCAATAACATAGCATTGTTTTAGAAACTCTCTCGTTTCGTAAGGTGGAATAAAAACCTCTTTAAAAAACCTTTTGGCGAATATTGTGGTTTCTCCAATTTCGGCGAATGTATTTTTAATAGCAAGAATCAAAATATTTATGTTTTAATGTGAATCCTATAAAATGAAAAACTGAATAGTGAAAAGACCTCTTCAGTTTCTATATGAAAGTTACTTTTTTTAAGAGTTAAAATCTTACAGAACTTTTTAGGAAGTTTATATAATTTTCATCGAATGACGCACAATAAAAGGAAGGAAACGGCGTTTTGAGAATGTTTGAAAAACAAAAAATCCCTTTCGAATAAGAAAGGGATTTTCCGGGTTTAAAAAAGTGAAGTATTTGGTTAGCTTCATTTTATAAAATTACGAATTAATTGCTAATCCTGTACGGGATTTCATTAATGGTATAACTCGTGATTGTGAAATTGCCAATTTTTCCATTAATAATCTGGCAGTTAAGAAACATACTGTTGATTCTGCACCTTGATTTAAGTTTACATTATGTTTCTCAAGTCCATCGTAACCGCCGCCACTTACAGGATTGTACATAATTTGGTTCAAATGATTTTTTCCTAAAAACCAGTTGAAAGCCGCTTTCATTTTCTTTTTATATTCTGGAGTTTTAAAGGCATTATAAAATGCATTTAAAGTCTGAATTGTATAAGTAACGTCAATTGGCTGTTCTCCGTATTCATGAGGTTCTGAACCTTTATGATGCCAGCTTTGATTAGAAATAGCTTTGAAAGTTCCTTTTGCAAATGTTTTAGAAATTAAGAAATCTAAAGAATCCAAAGCTACTTTTTTGTAAACCGGTTTGTTGGTAATTAAATATGCATAAAGCATAGATTCTGGAAGAATTCCGTTTCCATAAGTCAGATAATTTTCAAACCATTGCCAGTCTTCTGTGGCAGTATCTTCGTAGTTTGCCAAAAGTTTAGCATTCAGTTTATTGATGATTGCAGCAACATATAGATTAGGAATTGTTGAATGGTACAAATACAATCCTTTTGTAGCAAAACCAATTGAACGCGGCGACTGAATATTTTCGGCCCATTTTAAGGAATTCAATAAACATTTTGTTGCTTTTTTGGTAATCGCCTCTGGTAGTAAATCTGACATTGAAACCACAGTCCCTAAGGCCCAGATTGCTCTTGCATTAGAATCTTCTAAATTCACTTCGGCATTTTGTTCTATATGTTCGCGGTTTTCCTGATCGACATAATTGATAAAATCTCCTTTTGGCTTTTGGCAACGCTGAATAAAATCTAAATAAATTAAAATATAAGCCAAATCGTCTTTGTCCTGAGTTAGTTTGTAATGCATACAAAAAGCAATTAAAGCTCGTGCATTATCATCTAAAGTATATCCTGAATCTAAATCTGGAATCGAAATTTTACTGAATTGGATGATTCCTAATTCGGTAGTTAATTTTTTAATATGTTTTAACTGAATAGCAGGATAGCTATATTTGATTTCTGATGGATTTTTAATTAGGTCTTTGTAAGTATTCATTTGAGTAATTGCAACATTTTCCCATGAAGTAGCTCGCATTTTGGTAAAAGAACTAATTCCCATTTCGTGTCTTAAGTTTTCATCTTCAATCAATTTAATTGCCGCTTCAGCAAATTGATCAGGATTTCCAATATCACATAAAATTCCAGAATCTGAAGTTAAAACTTCTTTCGTATGCGGAATTTTTGATGCCACAATCGGACAAGCACAACTCATTGCATAAGCAAAAGTGCCACTCACAGCCTGATTTGGGTCTTTGGAAGTAAACATATATATGTCAGTCGCTTTCAAATATTCTAAAAGTTCATCAGTATCCAAATATTGATTTATAAAACGAACATTGTCTTGAAGATTCAATTCTTTAACCAAGCCTTCCAATTTATCTCGATAAGTATCAACGCCATCTCTTATTAAATTTGGGTGGGTTTTTCCGATTATTAAATACAAAGCATTTGGTGCTTTTTCGATAATTTTTGGTAAAGCCTGTAAACCTGTTTCTATATTTTTACCTTCTCCTAAGAGTCCGAAAGTTGAAAGTACTAATCTATCTTGAATGTTTAATTTTTCTTTTGCCTGTTCTGGGGTTTCATATATCACAATGTGAGTTCCATGAGGTACACAAGTAATTATTTCTTCATTGATATCGTAGTCGTTAATTAGTATTTCTTTAGATTTATTAGTCATAACAAAAACCGAATTGCTGTAGCTTAACAGCAGCCTTACAAATGTTCTCAATTCGTCATTCGGATTCGGAATTACGCTGTGAAAAGTAAATGTAACAGGGATTTTAATAGCATTTAAAAAATCTAAAAGATGATCTCCATAATTTCCTGAAAACAAACCAAATTCATGCTGAATATGAATTAATTTCACAGTTTCATCTGCATTAATTTCCTCGGCTACTTTAACATATTCTTCTCGATTTTTTGTATTTAAGGTAAATGCTTGTGTTGGTTGGTCTTTGGGTTTATCAACAAGTTCACATATTTCGCATTTGATAGATTTACCATAAACATCTGTGATTCCTTTAATGGTATCTTGAGTATAGGTTGCTATGCCGCATTGCGTAGGCGGAAAAGTAGATAAAAAAACTATTTTTGATTTATTTGATATTGTTTTCATGAGAATTCATTTTTAGCTCGGTTAATAACTCGTTCAGGTTCAGAGATGCCACCGCAATCTTATCATCGGCAGCGCCATAGTAAATATATAGTTGGTTGTCAAAAATGGCTGTTCCAGTAGGGAAAACCACATAATTGACATAACCATGTCTTTCATAATATTCAGAAGGAGTAATAATAGGTTTTGGAAGCCTTGCTATAACTTTTGAAGGATCTTCTAAATCCAATAAAACAGCTGCGGCATGATAAACCAAACCTTTCTCTCTTCTTTCAGCAGCATGATAAATTAAAAGCCAGCCGTCTGCTGTTTCTATTGGCGGGGCTCCTGGACCAATATGGCTTGTTTCGTGGTCATACTTTGGTTCCATTACAATGTGATCGGGAAGATTTTTTAAGTAATCTTTCCAAAAATCTTCTGTCAATTCTGATTTTTTTTCAAACGAAAAAATTTGAATAGATGGAAATAATCGATGCAATGCAACAAATTTTCCATTGAACTTTTTCGGGAAAAGAACTACGTTTTTGTCCCAAACAAACAGGTTTTCTTTAATGGTTTCCGTTAACGGATAATTTCTTTCAGTATTGAAGGCCAAAATCTTAGCAATACTCGGATTCTGTAAATGCTTTCTAATTAGATTTGTAAATTCGTTAAGAATAAACTTCGGTGTAATAATTCCTTTCTTCTTAAAAACCTTTAAATCTTTTGAAACGGCGAGAGCTCCACAGGCGTTAATTCCGTCGTAAGTAACATAAGTCATATAAAACCTGTCGTCTATTTTAGTAATTCTAGGATCTTCGACACCATGAATTTCATAAATATAATCAGGAACAAAAATGGGCTGTGTGTTTCTTTCAACTAAAGTTATTGGGCCTTCAAAGCGGCAATAACCAATAGTAGAGAAATTCCCTTTTTTTGCGGCTCTGTAAAACATGTGTACCTTATTTCCGTCTTGATAAATTGCAGGATTTAAAACTCCTAATTCTTCAAAATTTCGATCTGTTTTTTCTAAAATGACACCATGCTTTTTAGCTGCTTCCATTACTGTAAAAATTTTATCTAAAATTACTTTAGTATAAAAGCGACCATTAATCCAATCCATTAAAAAATTAACTCAAATGCACAAACATGGTAATTCTGTAAGGCTTGTTAATAATCGTGAAAGTGGCGTATAATATGGTGTTGTTTTAGTTTATAGCGATAATAATAAAGCGTTTAGAGTTAACAAGATTTGTAAGAATAAAAGAACTTTGAAATAAACAAAAGGCTTATAAAATAGTCGTATTAAGAACTTAAAAAATCAATATTATGTTACGTTGGACAGTTATATTTATAATTCTTGCTATAATAGCTGGAATTTTTGGTTTTGGCGGTATTGCTGCCGGAGCCGCAAGCATCGCAAAAGTTTTATTCTTTATCTTTTTAGTATTATTTATTATATCATTAATTACAGGAAGAACGAAAGTTTAGTTTTTGTTAAGGTTCAGAGGTTCAAAGTCGCAAAGGTCCAGAGTTTTAGCCTATGCAACTTTGAACCTTTATCCCTTTGCACCTTCATATCAGTACCATTTTGCGTAATACTTCCTAGTAATAAAAGCAATCGGAATTCCGACGCAGCAAATCACAATAAGAATTGAAAGCAAAAGCGGAAAATCTAATTTTTTTTCTGGTAAAACAGGAAAAACAATCGGGAGAACAATTAGATTCATTACAGCCCAAATAAAGAATCCGTAAGAGATGCCAGATAGAAATGTGTTTATTTTAAAGAACGGGATGTAGGGAAAGATTTTAAAATAAAACCAAGCAAAAATAAAAGCAATTAAGAAATGAAAACCTAAACCCGCAAAAGTCATTTCTGGTCCGCCTGTATAAGCTTCTTTTTTAAAAACACCGCTTGCAATAGATTGTAGAATTTTTTCGGCTGTTGTTTTATGAAGTATTACAGCATAAATCAAAATAGCGGCAGTAATGTCTAATGTTCCTGCAACTAAACCAGATGAAACAATAGTTCTAACTTTTGATCTCATAAAAATAGTTTAGAGTTAAATACTGATTCCTTATTTTTTAATATGTTCGTAAATCGATTTTAACTGGTGTGTATGTCTCTGCGTGTGTACAATTGCAAAATGAAGCCATTCGTAAATACTTTAGCATCCAAACACGTCAGCGTTAAATCGTAGGTTTCTGCAGCTTCAAATAAATCATTTTGTATTTTTTTGATAGAAGCCAGCAGCGAACCTTTTTCATAGTCAATTTCAGCAGGTTTTATGTTTTCAGGTGATTGATATTTAGTATTAAAATCTAAAAAGATGCCATCAAGAGCTTTTACATTTTCGTCAGGTTTTCGGGTTGTCTTTTCCGTATTTCCCGCAAACAGAATTGTTAATCCTGAGCAGGCGAGAATAATATGCTGTACAGTTTGCCCAGCGGTCCAGCTTCCTTCAAATGGCACAATATTGATTTCTTCTTTTTCAAAAGAAGAAAGAAGATCATTCAATTTGGTGTAGGTCTCAAGTATGGTATTTTGAATAGCACTTTTCATTTTTATTAATTTTAGAAATTAGGTACTCGACAGTATATATTTACCGATTGGTTTAAAACTACGGTGAATAGACTGTTAAACTAAATTTATAGAATTAGGCGAATGAATGATGGTATTTCAAATATACAATAAAAAATATTAAAATACTATGAATCAGACATTTGAGAAGTGTTAATTTTTTATGGAAGTGCTTCGCAGAGGTAACCGTGCGAATTTAAAATGTCGATGATTTTTGTATTGGAAATTGAAGGTGCGTGAATACGGAGAATTTTGTCGCAATCTTCTAAATCGAAGTTGATCAAGCTATTTGGATAATGCTCAAGAAGCTTCTCAATGATAACATTACATTGAGATTCTTCTTGAACATTTGTTTTAAAAACTTCAATCATAAAGTTTTGATTTTTAGAGTGCTATGTTTTTATAACGCTGTATTCTGTGATATGTTACATACGATACAATTAATATCGCTAAAACAATTAAAGGGAAGAAGCCTTGAAAACCAATTCCGTCAATTGCGAAATGACTTATTGAGGCAAAAATAAAATCGAAAGCAAATCCTGCATAAGCCCATTCTTTGATTCGTCCAGGCACTTGCGGAATAATTAAAGCTAAAACTCCAAGAATCTTAAATACAACAAGTGCATTCCCGAAATATTGCGGATAGCCAAGGTGTCTGATTCCTTCTTTGGCTAGTTCAGACTGAGAGGTTAAAGCTGGCATAACGCCTTCGAATAAAAAAATAAGAATAGTAGTAGTCCAGAAAATGATTTTCGCTGTTTTCATTGAATATTTATTTAAAAGGTTATTAGTTAAAGTATTACAAATCTAATAATGTTTTCCTTTTAAAGAAATACACATTTACGACTATTTTAGGGGCATTTTGGACAAGATTGTTTTTTAAGAGGTGCAAAGATGCAAAGTAACAAAGGCTCAGAGTTTTTTTCTTTGTTTAGATTTACTCGTATTTGTTATGTCATCCTGACGAAGGAAGGATCACACAAGAGACTCGGCAAAGATTGGTAGGAATTACTTTGTGGAATTTCTAGTGTGATCTTTCCTTCGTCAGGATGACATAAAATAAGGAAGTTTGGAATTTGGATTTTAGAATTTAACTCAGTTGGTAATTCGTAATCGTAAACAAATCCTCAAAGCCTAATCTCGTGTAAATGCCCTTTCCTAGAGCAGAAGCTTGTAATTGTGCATATTCACAATCGGCATCAATAGCTTCGTTGATGGCAAATTTCATGATCTCTTCTGCGAAACCTTTTTTTCGCATTTCAGGAATAACGCCGACACCGTGAATTCCCATAATATCTCCAGTTTGAAAAAGAGTCAATGTTCCAATCGCTTTTCCTTCAAAATGAACTAAGTAGAATTTCACATTTTCGTAATTAGCAACCAAAGTTTCTTTGCTGATTACATAACTAAAAGAAAGCGGATAAATATCTGACCAAGTTTTGGCATCTTCTTCATTTAAAACTCTTTTGAAAGTAAGGCTGTATTGAAGCGGAAATTTTTCTCTCAGTTTTAAAGCCATTGCCACAAGCTGAATTCGAATATGAAAGCCATTTTTTTCGAAAATTTCTTTAGAATTACTTCCAAAAATATCCCAATACGGAATAACCAAACCTGGATTTTTCTCCATTGTTTCCTGAATCTGCAGAAAGTTTTCTTCGGTAATATCTTCTCTAGACCATAATCTATTTGGCCAGCCTGAGTTTTTTATTTGAGAAAATTCAAAAGGATCATTTTTATGATAAGAAAGGAGAGGAGTTGCAACAGTTTTCCAAAGAGTGGTAAGATTGTCAATATTGTCTTTGATGAGGTCTAGATGGTTCATTGTAAATGACGAGTTTGAATTATACTGACAAAGGTAAATTGAGTTTTTCAGAAAAGCCTTTACATATGTTGATTTACAAATCTTTTTCCAAACTTTTTCTGATTCGGCTTAACTGCGTTGGCGTAATGCCCAAATGCGAAGCAATATGCAATAATGGAACGCGATCTGCAATAGTTGGATGTTTCTCTAAAAGGCTTACATATCTTTCGGTTGCGTTTTGCATCACTAAAGCGACTTCTCTTTGTTCTTTTTCGATGATCCAGTTTTTTTCTAGATGGGCAATATAAAAGTTTTTGAGATCGTCATTTTTATAGATCAGCTCCATATATTTTTTATAATTGATGTTGATGACGATACAATCTTCTAAAGCTTCAATTGTAAAATTTGAGGGAGTTTGGAGCATCAGCGAAACTTTAGAACCTGCAAAATAATTTTCAAGAAAAAGATTTTTGTTATAGAAATTTCCCTGCTCATCTGTAATAAAAGCCCTTAAAATTCCTTTGGCAACAAAATGAAGATTTTTAGCAATTTCTCCATTTCCTAATAATGTTTCTCCTTTTTTAAGAGTTTGGAAATGCGTAGTGCTTTCTATCTGTTTCCAAGACTGATCAGAAAGCGGGTAGTAGCTTTCGATGGTTTGTTTTAGATTGTTGAGGTACTCTTGATGATGCATTTTTGTAGTATTTTTAAGCTTATCAAAAGTAGCAAAAAACTGTTTCGTGTTTTTTGTTATTAAGCTATTAAAAATATATTTAGGATAAAAAAAGTAATAAAAATAGCTCATTTTAATACAAAGAAAACTTTTAGAGGTAAAATCCTGCATGCTGTAATTTTATTTTCGTGCTCATTTTATGAATTAATCAATTAAATAAAATAAACGATGAAAATAAAGAAGATTGTTTGTATGCTTTTATTAGCTCAAAGCGGATTTTTGATGGCACAAACAGAAACATTAGTAACACCAAATGGAAAAAAGGTAAAAGTTTTCACTAATCCTATTACAGCAAATAACGGATTAAAAGCTGAAAGTGGTAACATTGAATTAGGAGGAGCTTTACTAAAACCTACTACAATTGTAACCAATTCAGAAAATACATTAACCATAGAT
Source organism: Flavobacterium sp. SH_e (assembly GCF_025717045.1). Lineage (GTDB taxonomy): Bacteria > Bacteroidota > Bacteroidia > Flavobacteriales > Flavobacteriaceae > Flavobacterium. The sequence goes on along the minus strand of NZ_JAOVZN010000003.1, from coordinate 452,338 downwards.
GGATTACAGGTTGGAGCGAACACAGATAACGTTTTAGTTGCAGATCCAACCGGAGTTTTAAAATGGGTAACAAGAGCTTCTCTTGGAGATAATTTAGGAAATCATATTGCGACACAAACTTTGAATATACAAAATTGGCCAATTAACAATGATGGAAATCCAAATTGGGGATTGAGCTTTTCAAAAAATCGTGATGACAAGAACGTAGTTGCAATACAGGGTGCTGGATTAAGTGTTGATTATTTAGATAGAAAATATATCTCAAATCTTAATGACGCTAACATGCTAAAATTTATTACAGTCGATGCCGCTGGAGGCGATTTTAAAATAATCAC
>NZ_JAOVZN010000003.1:318679-451872 GCF_025717045.1 Flavobacterium sp. SH_e | reverse complement strand
AAGATAACCTTGGCAATCATAAAGCAACTCAACACTTAGATATGGGAGTCTATGGTATTAACGGAGGTGGTGGTAACTGGGGATTGAAATTCGCAAAAGGACTAGGTGATTTTGATTATACAAGTAAGGATTATACTAATGTGAATAAATATCTTTTTCAAAATGGATATGTTGTAATCGAGCAACTGCCAAATTTGAAACCAAATGATCCTTCGGAGAGAAAGCCAAATGGTTTTGATTTTGTCACACGAAATGAGAATGGTGGAATACTAAGAAGCACATCATTAGATGAAATCATGAATGTTGCTCAAAATCAATATTTCATGCCAAAAATAAGCCTTGTGGATAATACTGTAAGTCATGCTCTTGCAAATTTACTTCAATTGCCCGAAGAAGGACAGTTTGTGTACAACATAAATCCATATATGCAAAATGGAAAAGGCATAGGAATATATTATAAAAAAGGAGATTCATGGGTTCCTTTAGCTGATCCTACACCAGGAGATAATTTAGGTAACCATACAGCAACTCAAGATTTAGTGATGAGTACTAAGAATATTTCTGGTGCAACAGATATAACAGCTAGCGGTACAGTTACTGGTGATAACCTTACAGCTACAACAAAAACGGTTACTCCAGCAGCGCAGATTTCTACAGGAGCAGGTACAGGAAAAATAGCAGTTTCTGATGCTTCTGGTAATCTTACTTGGACGGATCCTTCTGCTATTACTGTTGCAGGAGATAACTTAGGAAATCATATTGCAACTCAAGATTTAGTAATGAGTTCTAAGAATATTTCTGGTGCGGCAAATGTAACAGCGAGTGGCACAGTAACAGGAACTAACCTTACAGCCACAACAAAAACAGTTACTCCAGCAGTACAAATTACTAATGGCGCAGGAGCAGGAAAAATAGCAGTTTCTGATGCTTCTGGTAATCTTGTCTGGACGAATGCTTCTCCTGAAGGGATTTTAATTTCATCATATACTGGTCCACTAGCATCCGCTTTTGAAACACCTTACCCACTAAATGTTAGTACGAATTTATTAGAGTCCAATAGAACCATTACTGTTGATAAACCATCAAGAATAATTATAACGGGGTCTTTAACAGTTGCAGCAAAGTCAAATACTATGGGAACTGGAGATATCATTATAAAGCAGAACGGAACTAGAGCAGAAGGATTTGGGACTTCACTTAAATATTCTGTATTTAATCCTATTATGAATGGTCTTGGTGAAATTGATCCAAATCTTTGTTTATCAACACGTGTGTCGTTTGAAGCAAATGTCGATGTTGAGCCAGGTTCTTATACATTTTCTGTTGATATACTTCCTGCATTTTCTGCACCAATTAATACGCAAGAAAATTATGCACCAGAACATTATTGTCCAGTAATTGGTAATTATATATCTTATAAAGTTTATAATAAATAGTTAACATCTAACTAGAGAATAATAATAAAAAGAGATTGCTTTTCCAAGTAATCTCTTTTTATTTAAATAAGTATCGAAAAAATTTGTGCCTTAATCTCTATAACTAAAAAACGCCATGAAACCCAAAAAGTCTCACAGCGTTTTCATCTCAAAAAATAAATAATTAACGGGTAATGTAACGGGTATTATTTCCAGCCTCCGCCAAGAGCGCGGTACAAATCTGTATTGGCTGTAAGCTGTTGTCTTTTAATATCGGCAAGTTCTAATTCGCTTTGCAATAAGTTTGCTTGAGCTGTTAAAACTTCAAGATATTCTGCCAAACCGTTTTTGAATAAAAGGTTAGCATTTTTAATAGCCTGCTGTAATGTTTTTACTTTTTCTTTTAAGAAAGTTTCCTGCTGCTGTAATTTCTCTACTTTAACCAAAGCATCAGAAACTTCGCTTACAGCAACCAAAACAGATTGTCTAAAAGCTAAAACCGCTTTCTCTCTTTCTGCAATAGCAATATTATATTGTGTTCTAACTCTTTTATTGTTTAAAAGAGGCTGAGTCAAACCTCCTGCAACAGTTCCAAATAAAGAAGCCGGAATGTTGAACCAATTACTAGTTTCAAAAGAGTTTACGCCGCCTTGAGCCGTAATTCTGAGAGCTGGGTATAAATCCGCTTTCGTAATACCGACATTTGCGTTGGCAGCTTTAAGAGCCAATTCGGCACTTTTTACATCTGGCCTTCTGCTTACTAAAGCAGACGGAACTCCAATTGCTGTATTATGTTTTACTTCAAGTGCGCTTAAACGAACAGATCTTTCTTTAGAATTCGGAAACGAACCTGTTAAAACGCTCAAAGCATTTTCCTGAATCGCAATATTCTGTTCCAATAACGGAATTAATTGTGCCGAGTTTAATTTTTGTGCTTCAGACTGTTGAATCGCTAAATTAGTTACCTGACCGGCATCGTATTTTAATTTGATAATATTGGTTGTACTATCATTTAAACGTAAATTTTGTCTGGCAATATCCAATTGTGCGTCTAACATCAAAAGATTATAATATCCTCTAGAAACATTAGCCACAATATTCGTTTGCAATGCTTTTTTTACCTCTTCTGATTGAAGATATCCTGCGTAAGCCCCTTTCTTTTGGTTTCTGATCTTTCCCCAAATATCAGCCTCCCAAGAAAGAGAAGCTCCAGCAGAATAGTCGTCAATATGTTTAGCTCCAATTGCCTGATTTAAGTTTAATCCCGTAAAACTATTGTCAGACGGATTGCTTGTGCTTGCGTTTACAAATAAGTTAACTTGAGGTACATTTCCCCATTTTGACTGTGTAAAACGGTATTGCGCAATTTCTATATTTTTTTCAGCAATCTGAAGGTCGTTGTTTCTGGCAACGGCACTGTCAATTAATTTGATAATATCTTTTTCTGTAAAGAAGTTTTTCCACTCCACATCGGCAATACTCGTAGTATCACTCGAAACCGATGCATTCCTGAAATTCTCAGGAAATGCATCTTTTGGAGTTTCAATATCCTTAGAGACTTTACAGGATATTAAAGTCGTGATCAGAATGGCGAAGGTCACGATTTTGGTTATATGATTTTTCATTTAGTTTTTTATTAAATTTTTTTATCCGTTGGATTTGATTTTTTAAACACATAGAAACATAGTTTTCTGAAGACTAAAAAAGGCGTTTCACTTGCATAAATACACATAGTTCTATGTGTGGAAACTGGTTTCTTTTATTCTCTTTTTTTAAAATAAGAAATCTATGTTTCTATGTGTTAAAATATTATTTTCCCAAAAAGGTTAAATTTCTGTACAAGTATCTTTTCTGGTTTCAAGATCTTTTGAGATTCTGTACGATATATATCCGATGCCAAATATGATGGCGACAAGAATGGTTGTTATATAGTTTTCCATATTTTATTTTTCTTCATTATGAATGACAGCGACTGGTTTTCCGCTAAATTTTTCTTGTAAATGCTGGAACACTATGAATAATACAGGAATAATGAATAATCCTAGAATTACTCCTGAAAGCATTCCGCCCGCTGCTCCAATACTAATCGAATGATTTCCCTGAGCCGATGGACCTTTTGCACTCATCATTGGTACAAGTCCAACTACGAAGGCAAGAGACGTCATAATAATTGGTCGCAAACGTAATTTTGCCGCTTCAATAGAAGCTTTGACCAAAGCCTGTCCTGATTTTCGTTTTTGTACCGCAAATTCCACAATCAAAATGGCATTTTTGGCGAGAAGTCCAATCAGCATGACAAGAGCAACTTGTACGTAAATATTGTTTTCAATTCCAGTTAAACCAATAGCTACAAATACTCCAAAAATACCTGCAGGGATTGATAAGATTACTGCCAAAGGCAAAATGTAACTTTCGTACTGTGCAGCAAGTAGGAAATAAACGAATATCAAACACAGTAAAAATATAGTTGCAGATTGTCCTCCAGACGAAATCTCCTCACGTGTTTGGCCCGAGAATTCAAACCCGTAACCTGCAGGTAATTGTTGTGCTGCTACTTCTTCAATCGCTTTAATGGCATCTCCAGAACTAAATCCAGGTTTCGGAATGGCATTAATAGAAATTGAGTTAAATAAATTGTATCGAGAAGCGGTTTCAGAACCATAAATACGAGTCAGTTTTACTAAAGTATTTATTGGCACCATTTCGCCAGATTTGTTTTTTACAAAAACTCTATCAATTGCTGTTGGATCGGCTCTATCGGCAATATCAGCCTGAACAACCACACGGTAATATTTACCAAATCGGTTAAAATCAGATGCCTGTGCACTACCAAAATAAGCTTGCATCGTTTGTAAAATGTCTTTTACATTTACGCCTAATTGATTCGCTTTTTCGTCGTTAACCTCCAATTGCAATTGAGGATAATCGGCTTTGAAAGAAGTAAAGGCAACGGCAATTTCTGGTCGTTTCATTAAAGCTCCAATAAATTCTTGAGAAATACCGCTGAATTTATCTAGTTTTCCTCCAGTTTTGTCCTGTAGGACTAAATCTAAAGCCTCAACGTTACTAAATCCTGGAACAGTTGGGAAACTGAATACGAAGAAACTTCCGCCAGAAATAGCGCCCAGTTTACCACGAACCTGATTCATGATTTCGTCAATGTTTTTAACTTCTCCGCGTTCTTCGTTTGGTTTCAATAAAACGAAAACTACCGCAGAAGATGGACTTGTAGAGTTTGTCAATAAGTTAAAACCTGAAATCGCGGTTACGAATCTTGAAGCGTCTAATGCTTTTAAAGTATTTTCGGCTTCGGTCATTACTTTTTGAGTTCCGTCAAGCGAAGTTCCCGATGGCGTATTTACTGCAATTGCTATAAATCCTTGATCTTCTGTTGGAATAAATCCAGCTGGAGTTGTTTTTACTAATAAAACTGTTGCAAGCGTAATAGCTGCTAACCCACCTAAACTCAACCATTTTTTTCTGATTAAGAATTTAATTCCGCCAACGTAACGATTTGTCAAAGATTCAAAACTGGTGTTAAAAGCGGTAAAGAATTTCTCTTTAAAACCTTTTTTCTCATAAGGCGCATTGTGATCGTGTTCTCCGTGATTATCTTTTAAGAATAATGCCGCAAGCGCAGGACTCAATGTTAAGGCATTTACAGCCGAAATTACAATTGCGATTGCCATAGTAAAGGCAAACTGACGATAGAAAACTCCCGTTGAGCCTTCCATAAAACCAACCGGCAGGAATACAGCAGCCATTACCAGCGTAATCGAGATAATAGCACCCGTTATTTCGTGCATTGCTTCATGGGTTGCGATTTTTGGAGACAAACGTTTATGCTCCATTTTCGCATGCACCGCTTCGACTACCACAATGGCATCATCGACCACAATACCAATCGCCAGAATTAATGCGAAAAGCGTTAAAAGGTTGATCGAGAATCCGAATAACTGCATGAAGAAGAACGTTCCTAAAATTGCTACAGGTACAGCAATAGCCGGGATTAAAGTTGATCTAAAATCCTGAAGGAAAATAAATACCACAATAAATACAAGTATAAAAGCTTCAATCAAAGTATGTTCAACTTGTTCGATAGATTGGTCAAGTGAAACTTTTGTACTGTAAAATATATTGTGTTTAATGCCTTTTGGAAAATCTTTAGAAGCCTTTTCCATCATTTTATTGATCGCAATCTGAATGTCATTTGAGTTAGAACCCGCTAACTGAATAACCCCGATTACAATTCCTTTTTTACCATTTAAACGAGTTAAACTGTTGTAAGAGTAAGCACCCAATTCAACTCTCGCTACATCTTTTAAACGAAGAACAGAACCGTCTGCGTTGGAACGAATCGCGATATTTTGATAATCTTCTGGTTTGGTAAGTTTACCTTTGTATTTAATAACGTATTCAAAAACTTCTTTGCTTCGCTCTCCAAATTTCCCAGGAGCAGCTTCCAAACTTTTGTCCTGAATCGCGCCCATAACTTCGCTTGGTGTAACATTATGAGTTGCCATTTGTGTAGGATTTAACCAAACACGCATAGAGTAATCTTTTACACCACCAAAAATACTGGCAGAACCTACACCCGGAATACGTTTTAATTCCGGAATAATATTAATTTGAGCATAATTGGCAACAAAAGTCTGATCGTATTTCGCTTCATCATCGGTATACATACCAATTGCCATGATGAAAGAGTTTTGTTGTTTTGCCGTGATAACACCTTGCTGAACAACCTCCGCAGGCAATTGACTAGTTGCTTGCGCCACACGGTTTTGTACGTTTACCGCAGCCTGATCGGCATCTGTTCCTAATTTAAAGAAAACAGTAATAGCCAAAGTACCGTCGTTGCTGGCAGTAGAACTCATATAAGTCATGTTTTCTACACCATTTATAGACTCCTCGAGAGAAGGCGCCACAGAACGTAAAACCGTTTCTGCGTTGGCTCCCGGATATACCGCCGTTACCAAAACCGATGGAGGCGCAATATCAGGAAACTGTTGTAAAGGCAGTTTAGTTAAACCCAATACCCCCAGAATAACCAATAAAATGGAAATTACGGTTGCCAGTACAGGTCTTTGTATAAATATTTTGAACATTGTGTTTTAGAATTATTTTTGATTAGTTACTTCGGCAACTTTAGTTGATTTTTCAGGCTGAATCGCTTGTCCGTCCTGAAGTTTGTCAATACCGCTTAATACGATTTGGTCGCCTGTTTTTACACCTTCTTTAATTAAATAATTAGTACCGCTTTTACCCACAACTGTAATAGGCATTTTGGTTACTTTGTTGTCTTTGCCTACAGTAAATACAAATACTTTGTCTTGCATTTCAACTGTAGCCGACTGTGGTACCAAAATCGCATCGTCGTGATTTAATCCTAAACGAATTCTTCCTGTGTTTCCAGAACGAAGCGTTCCGTTTGTATTTGGGAAAGTTGCTCTAAGCGTGATTGCGCCTGTAGTTTTATCAAACTGACCGTCAACCATATCGATTTTTCCGGTTTTTGGATAATCATTATTATCAGCTAAAATCAAGTTAACCGGAGGTAGTTTTTTGATTTTATCGCCTAATGAATTTCCAGCGTATTTCGATTTAAAGTTGATGAAATCCGTTTCACTTAAAGAGAAATAAGCAAATACTTCATGAACATCTGATAAAGTAGTTAAAGGTTCAATATCTGAAGCAGAAACTAAACTTCCTTGTTTTTTAGGCAATCTTCCAATGTAACCGCTAACTGGAGCTGTCACATTTGTATATCCTAAATTGATTTTAGCAGAACCAACCATCGCTTTTGCTTGTTCGATATTCGCTGCTGCGATTTTTTGAGAAGCTTTAGCTGTTTTTAGCTGATAATCAGAAACTACTTTGTTTTGTACAAGCGGAGTCAATTTATCAACTTCTAAGTTGGCGTTGATTAAAGCCGCTTCAGCTGCATGAAGACTTGCCAAAGCATTGTTTAACTGCTCGCGGAATGGACGCTCATTGATTTTAAATAAAGTTTGTCCTTTGCTTACATAAGCACCTTCGTCTACATAAATTCTGTCAAGGTTTCCGCTTACTTGCGGACGAATCTCAACGTCAACAGTTCCTTGTATAGAAGCAGGATATTCATTGTCTGTAGTAGTGTTTGCACTCGTGATAGCCAATACAGGTAAAACCGGTGGAGGCGGAGCAGTTGGTGCCTGGTTTTTGTCAGCACAGCTGCTTAGTACTAATGCCAGAATAAAACTGGTTATAATTACATTTTTCATTTTCATTGTGGTTTTAATTGGTTGAACATTTTCTCGGATTAATTCTTTGGGCATTCTGGCATTCTCGGGATTCATATTTAATTGAATTAAATTATCTAACGTTGTTAAGTAAAAGTGCACAAACTTCCAAACTTTAATCATTTTCAATTCTGTTCTTAAATCAGTATTAAAATATTTAACGGTGTTAAGTAAAAGTCTAAAAAAAGAGTTTTATTACCTCGATTAAATTTTCTAACAGTGTTAAGTTAAACTTCTAAAAAAAAGGATGCTATCTTATCCCGTTTAAATCATTTTACACTGTTAAGTAAAACTGAAAATTTTTTTATTGTATGGATTTGATGATACCACCAATGGCATCTTTCAAAATTTGAGCATTAATTGTTTCTAAAATATCACTTTTGTTAATGATGTTAATGGCGATTAAACCATGAATAACAGAAAAGAAAGTGAAGTACTTTTGTTTTATGATATCTTGACTCGGATTGCTGTCTTTCATTACTTCAGCAATTACCTGAGTAAATAATTTGTAAGGTCCCTCCTGAGCCGAACATCGTTGTGCGCAGCAAGTCATTTGAACACCAAACATTAGTTGATACATTTCAGTATTAGTAAAAGCGAAATCCCAGTAAGTCATCCACATGCCTTCCAATTGATCTTCGGGTTTTTCAAACTTGTCTATTGCAGCTTGCAGCTCTTTAGTCAGTTTAACGAAACCTTTGCCTGTCAGTTCTTCTAAAATTGCTTCTTTATTCGAGAAATATTCATAAATAATAGGAGCAGTATATTCGATTCTGTCGGCAATTTTACGCATACTTAAACCATTCCAGCCTTCATCTTTTACGATATCATAAGCAGCGCCAAGAATATTATTTCTTGTCTCTTCTTTTTGTCTTAAAATTCGATCTTTGCTAGCCATTGTATTCAAGTATTAAATCGTTTAACACTGTTAGGCAAATGTATGGCGGATTTTCGGATTTCAAAATATTTTTATCATAATATTTTCTTATTGTACTATAGATGGTTTGAAAAGGCTTGATTTTACTGATGTTTTTGTTTTTAATTTTTTTCAGGAGCAGAAGATTTTTCGTTTTTAAGAACGTTTTGTCCCGCTCTACATTATATTTTTTGTGGTGAACCCCACCACAAAAAGATGCCATTTCGATCGGGGCTAGGAGAGAACGCATATTTTTTCATTAGATTTCACCTCAAAGTTTGTCATCCTAAGGAACGAAGGATTACACTCGCAAATCGACAAAGATTAGATCTCGCAACTAAACAATGCATAAAAAGAAATTGCAAATCCTTATCAGGCTAAACGAAGTCGAAGTTCTCAATAATAATAATCGATGATTCTTATCTTACAGGATATTTTTCTGGATTTTGAGAAGTATGAAAAATAGCATTTAGAAATACAGTTTTTGATAATTCATCGACTATGAAAAATGCTACGTATGGAAATTTTTTAAATGGAAGATAGCGATAATTAGTATCGTGAATTTGATAGAAAGGATTTAATTGTAATGCTTTATAAACTTTTTTATAATCATTAAGGAAGTCTAAAGCTACTTTTTTGCTGACTTTTAAGATATAATATTCTAAAGCTTCTTCAATATTTTTTAATGCAACTGGAGAAACAATAACCTTATAATTCACACTTCTTTTTTAAATCGGTATACACAGAGTCCGCGTCTGTATATAGGCTTTTATCTGAAATAATTTGATCGTTCAATATATGCTGTTGTTCTTCAGATAACTCATATGGTTTTACATTTGCTATCTCAAATTTAATCTTTAGTGCTTTCATAAAGGCTTTTACAGCTTCTATTTGAGAAGCGTCTTCTGTATATGCCGTGATGTTAATTGCTTGCATGATATTAATTTACTAAAGTTGATTTACAAAGTTAAGACAAAAGTCTAATTTTCATGTTAATCTCTATGATTTATTTGTTTGCTTCGTTAGTGCGAATTGCATTTTTTCGTAACATTACAACAAAAAGAAAATGAAAACCCTAACTATCCTAAAAACCACAATTACGGTCTTATTTTTCCAACAGACTTTTTCTCAGGAAACCAAAAAAGAAACTCCGCAATACACCATCGAAAACTGTGTCAATCATTTTGATATAAACAAAGCCGTAAAAACAAAAGTTGGTTATCAATATTGGTTTGCCAACAAAGATTTTACTCAAGAAAACACTTTAAAAATGAGTATTGTAGAACCTGGAAAATCGACACACGCACCACATCATCATCCCGAAGAAGAATTTTTCTATATCTTAGAAGGAACCGCTGAATTCTTCCTTGATGGAAAAACCGTTACAGCAGGTCCAAATACCAGTTTTTATTGTCCGCCAAATGCCGAACACGGAATCAGTAATGCAGGAAAAACAGACTTGAAATATTTAGTTATTAAAAAGGATTTGAGATAGTTTACTTTCTTATATTTTGAATCTTTTGGTTGTTTTTAATCCGAATAAATAGGCATTTAGGACAACATTAATCCGCATATTTTTCAAAGTAAGTAGAAGCCATTTCTACGATTGCTTCTTTGGTTGTAAAATTGTATTGTACTCCATGATTGAGTGTATAAGAATCTCCAAGTTCGGGAAAATGCTGTTTTCCATCTATATGAAACGGATCTAGAACCGACAACCAGAGATTGCGATGCCTATCTTTGAAATAAAACTGATCGCTATCTGAAACGACTAAGATCGTCCCATTGTTATCGTCAAGAATTGAAGTATAATTGCTGCTTTCATAATCGCCTAAAATAGTAATATTGGTATTGTATTTTTGGGACATTATTTTTGCAATTTTCTTTTTTAACGGCATAAGAAGTGGTATTTAATTTGTCTCGAAAGCAGTAAATTTAAAACTGCTGGTTTTATTGATATTGCCTCTAAAAGTTTTTTTTATATTAAAATAAGGTTTTTTGCTCGATAGTTTGAGTGAAACTTTGAATTCTTATTTCGACTAGAAGCATAGATTTCAATAAAATATAAAAACCTCGATCTTATGGATCAAGGTTTTGTTTTAAAATCTTTGTTTTTCAATGCGCTATCTATAATTCTAATGTAATCAAATTAAAAATGAAAGCCAGTATTATTGATCCAATTCCAACCAATAGTATAGGATCTACTTTATCAAAAAGTCTGGGTTTTTTAGGAAGAGCATATACAATGGCTGTCAAAATAAAGATCGAAAACAAAATCAGAAAAATTCTTTTTCCTCCTCCGGTGTCTTCTTCATTTCTACATCTAAGATCGAGGTATTCTTTATCATTTTTTACGAGCGAATGAATTTCACAAGTATTTTGCGTATTGAAATCATCCAATTCATTTTTTAAAACAGCAACTGAGATGGTATCTCCAGTTTTTATTTCATTTATTACTTCCTCGTCATTAACACAACTATAGTCATAACTAGCAATCTCAAAAGTACTTTGATTATCAGTGCAATTAAATTCTATCCATTTTCTGCTTCTTTTTCCTTTTCTTTCTTTGAATTCTGGAGCTTTCGAAATGATCAGGTTTTCATAAACTTCAAGGTCTGATTGTTCTATGGCATAACTTCCGCTAATGACTTTGAAAAAAAAATAAGTTCCGAAAATGAGACACAATACAGATACAACTAAATAGCCTTTTTGCTTTTCTTCCCAATCACTAATGTTGTCAATCATATTAAAGTTTGCGATATTTTGTATTCAAAAATAGGAATATTTTTGTAGAGATTTTGGGTTTGGAATTGTTTGTGTTTTTTACAATCTTGTTATTGAAGAGCGACATAATTCAAACAGTCACTTCTTCAAATTTCATGGTATAAAATAATAAACCAAATTGATAGAAATTTTATATAATTTTAGTTTAATTTTTAATAAAAAATTGATTTCCAATTAATTAACTTTTATTAAAGAAAGCTTTAACAACGTCTGTTTCCGCTGGCTGTTTGAAATAACTAATTTTAGGTAAATTAAAATTAATAACGTTTTAAATACTTGAAATTATGAAAAAGAATATCGCCATATTAGCCACAAACGGTTTCGAAGAATCAGAATTAGCATCGCCTAAAGCCTATCTGGAAGAGCAAGGTTGGAATGCAGATATCGTCAGTTTGAAATCTGGAACTATCAAATCTTGGAAAGACGGAAATTGGAGCAAAGAATATAATGTTGATGTTGTATTAGATCAGGCGAATGAAGCCGATTACGATGCTTTGGTTCTGCCAGGAGGAGTAATAAATCCTGATTTATTAAGAAGAGAAGAAGCTGCAGTAGATTTTGTACGTTCCTTTTTTGAAAGTAAAAAACCAGTAGCCGCTATTTGTCACGGACCTCAAATTCTGGTTGATGCTGATGTTTTAGAAGGTCGAAAAGTTACTTCGTTCTTTTCTGTTAAAAACGATTTAAAAAATGCCGGAGCACAATGGGAAGACTCAGAAGTTGTCGTAGACCACGGATTAGTAACTAGCCGAAACCCAAATGATTTACCCGCTTTTAATAAAAAAATGGTCGAAGAAATTAAAGAAGGAATACATGAACGCCAGAGAGCGTAAAAAGTTGTTTTCTTTTAGGTTTAAAAATTACAAAAAATGCAGGATCAATTGTGGTCTTGTATTTTTTTTAATCCAGTTTGTCATTTCGACCGAAGGGAGAAATCACACTCGCATATCGACAAAGATTGGGTAAATATTTTGTAGAGTTTCTATTGTGATTTCTCCCTTCGGTCGAAATGACAATAACAGATGCAATATTTTATATTCTTACTCAAAATGATAATTAAGAAATTCAAAAGTTTCATTAAAACTTCTTATCAATTCAATTTTTTTATCTCTTCGCCATTTTTTTAATTCTTTTTCTCGGGCGATTGCATCCTGTATCCAAGTAAATTTTTCGTAGTAAACTAAAAACTGAATATTATATTTTGCGGCGAAACTACTTATGTTTAAATCTATATTTTCTTTATGTTTTGAAAGTCTTTTTCTTAAGTTGTTAGTAACACCAATGTAAAAAGATGTTCGATGTTCATTTGTTATAATGTAAACGTAATAAGTATGAAAGCCAAGTTGCGGATTAAACATTCCATTTTTTTGTACGAATATACGTGTTTTTTTTAATTTGTCATTTCGACTGGAAGGAGAAATCACACTAGAAACTCCGCAAAGTATTTTTGACAATCTTTGTCGATATACGAGTGTGATTTCTCCTTGCGTCGAAATGACAAAAATGCGGTTGAAATATAGATTTCTTATATTTGATAAAAGGAATATAATAATTGAAAGAAAAATCTTTCTTTTTAAAAAGTTTTCTTACATTTGAAGTTCCTATAATTACGACTTTAAATTAGAACAAGATTTGCCCTTGTATTATGTGTACGGTATCGGAAACGACCGTAAACGCTGTCGTAGGCGTTAGGAACACTAAGATGCAAGGGTTTTTATATTCCTAATACTACGACATTATGAGTACAAACACCCTTTCCAAAGAAGCCGAAACAAGGCTGATTGATTTTTTTAACCATATTATAGATCCAGAAGATATGGCTAAAATCTTAAGACAAGTAAATTGCATTTTAGCGCTCGGCGTAATGCGACAACACGAAACCCTCCAAATCGGACTAACCAATTTTGAAGACAATTATTATTGGCTCAATGAATTGGCGGAGATTTTAAATCCTTATTTGAGTGAGGAGTAAATTGTATAAATGAAAAACCTCGATTAATTTAAAAATCGAGGTTTTTAGTTCTTAGAAATATCATGTATTCATTACTTTTGCTGGCAAAGATTGCAAATCCGCACTATTGTTGCGGAGATATCGCTGGGCTATCGGGTTCTACTTCATCTTCCTGAAAGACTAAACTTATTTTGCCAAGCATAATTTGAATTTTGGTCTTTTCTTCCTCTGAGAGATTTGTAAAATCGGTATCATCGAAAACATTCTGAGTTAATAATTGACCTACCATTTCTGTATAAGAAAAATCTTCAATAACTGTTCCTTTTTGAAGTTGAACATTTATTTCATTATTGCTATCTTTTGTAAATATTAATTTCATATTATTCGTTAAATTTTTTAAGGTTATATTTTTTTACTCTTTTTTTGATAGATGGTTTTCCTCCATCGGTTATTTCTGCAATATGATCAACAACATCTTTTCCGTCAATTTTACCTTCTAAAGGACTAGATTTTATTATTAATTTATTATTGACATTTCTACATAAAACTATATTTTGAGCATCTGCTAGCATTGGAATTGTTGCATTGTGAGAAACCAAAATAATCTGTTTTTTTGATTTTATTTTTTTGATAGCAGTTACCAAACCTTTGTTTATATAATTTGTTGCCAAGTTATCTTCTGGTTGGTCAATTATTATTGGCGAAATATCCTTATCATATCCTAAAATTATGTCAAGTATAACAGATGTTTTCCAACCAGGACTTAATTTGTCAAATTCACGACCTTCTGCAGTTATTATTTTATATTTCTTTTTATTTAAGGTTTCGAAACTACCATAAATTTTAAGTTCAAAATCATCATAATTTCTAACTAATGGTCTTTGTTTGAAGTTTGAACTAAAGAATAATTCGGGTCTTAAACTTCCAAAATCAGACGCACTTTGTTTTAAAAAGTTGTTTACGACTTCCAAAAATTTGTCTTTATTTAAAACGAAATCATTTTCTATATAAAGTTTATGTCCCATTGATTCAATCTCTTCTGAATCAAATGTCAATGCATAAGTAGAAATAACGTTAATAGTATTGAAAAATTCACGATATGCTTTTACGTATTTCTTTAAAGATTCCAAAAGTTTTTCAAAATTTTGTTTTTTTGTTTGCTCTTCCGAATCATTTGTTTTTAAAAGGTTATCATATTCTTCTTTCTCTGTAACTACAATATTTCTTACTGATTTTTCTTTTTGGGAATATTCTAAAGTTAATTCGAGCTCATTTGTCAAATCTGCTATCAATTTTTTATCATGTTTGATAAAAGGATAATTAGTTAGAAAATTGTCGATTTCTTCTAGATTAGATATAAATTGTGAGTGCTTTGTTTTTGAAAATTGGAGTTTTTCAATCTCATTTGAAGTTGGAATTAATTTTTCAAAAATATTATTTTCAATATCGTCTTTAATTAACAATCTTGATAACTTTGGAATTTTATTTAGGGTTTCAGTTTCTTCTTCCAAAATTTTTACATTCTTTACTAAATCTTGAATATTCCTTTTAAATAACATCAAGCCATTGTTTATTCTTTCTTTAATTTCTTCGTCTCCAGGAAATACTCTTTTAATGATGTCAATATTTTCAATCTTATCATCAGTTATGTTATTCACAATTCCCATTATATAATTTTGATGCAAAAAGTGAGGAATCATTCCTGACGGATTCTCAATTTCTATTTTATCTATTTCATATTGAGCATAAATTGATGTAGATGTATCCTTGGTAAGTTGCTTAACAATTGAATCTACTAGCAAAGTTTTACCACTTGAAGAACCACCAATAATTACATTAAGTCCAGATGTAAGTTCAACATCTATTTCAATATTAGCTTTATTATGCTTAATTGATTTTATGTTTTCAGACCAAATTTTAGGTTTGTCCTCTGAATAAATAAGTCTTGATTGCTCTGAAAGAGAAAGGCGTAAGCCACTAAATGTAGGCTTAGCCAACATCCAGGTGGGTGTAAAAGGATTTTGATCTTTGCCATTGGGATAGTTTTGAGGAAAATAATTATCACTACAAGTAATAAGATTTACAAATTCATTTATACCGAGCTTTTTAAAATAATCTTGTGTCTTTTCAAGTTTTATATTACCTCTTGCGGTAAAACCATCAAATTGATTATAGTATATGCTTTTTTCAAGTGTCGTGTCAAATTTAACTCCAGATGGTATTGAAGTGTCAAAAGTAGCATGTGACTGTCCTCCATGAGGAAGTAACATAAATTCATAAGCGTCAAATTTATTTATAATATCTTGAATTGAAGGTATAGTTGGATCCAGTTTTTCAACAACTTTTTTAGGATATAGTTCATTCAGCTTTTCATTAAGTTCATCTAGGATTACTTCAGTAATTTCTTCAATGTCAAAATATATATGGCAATGATATGCATTACAATTCTCGTAATTTTTTATATGAAGTTCCACTCCCAAGATTATATTTATACCTAATTCCTTTGCTCGTAAATAAGATTTTTTATTGATAAAATTATGATCGGTAAGAGATATTAAATATTCCGAATCCTTATTAAATTCTAATATTTTCTTTATCAACAAATCCAAGTCGTAGTTATCATTAGGTTTGTCTGGATTGTCAGAAGTATGGATATGTAAGTCTGTATAAATTGGATTCATATTTTTTATTGTTAATTGTTAGTTGATTAAAACTGTTGATGCTTCAATGTTTCCTTTTTAAGAAATAACTAGAAAAGTTACCAGTATTAGAATCGTTGATAATAAATTTTTCATATTTATTTGGTTTTTAATTATTTACAACAAAAATCATCAATTGTCAATAAGCCATATTACGGAAATCCATAATTCGCTAAAAAAAATATTTTATTAAAAATATCAATTTACCAATCCAAACAACCAAGTACTTTTACCTGAATTTATTAGACAAAAAAAGGACAGTCCCTCCAATTAAAGAAGAACTGCCCTTTCAAGCAAATTTAAAAATTTGCATTCCTAAGAATGCGTACAGTTTTTGGGTAATCTACTAAAAAGAAGACTAAACGCAGGTTATTAATGCCGATATAGTATGAAAACAGTCTAATTTTTATTAGACTGTATTGAATACATAATCGGTATTATTCGTTTATGACATCGCCTTCTTTAGTTTCTTCGCTGGCAATTTTTACCAGTTTATCGTTTGGAGTCAAATCGCCGAAAATTTCAATTTTGTCTTCGATTTCTCTTCCTTTTTTAATGTCGACTCTTGTGGCTTTGTGGTTTACTACTTTTACCACATATAAACCTTCTGCAGAATTCACTACCGCCGATTTTGGCACTACAAATGTGCTGTCTTTTGCGTTAAGCGGTAACAAAACTTCGGCAACCATTCCAGGTAATAAATTTCCTTTGGTGTTGTGAACGTCCATTTCGACTCTTTCAGAACGCAGTTTTAAATCTAAAGCGCCAGACATTCTGGTAATTTTAGCTGTAAAAGTTTCTGGCAACGATTTTACATTAAAACTCATTTCGTCGCCTGGGTGTAAATATCCTGTGTACAATTCTGGTACAGAAACTGCCAAACGTAATTTACTTTGCTCCTGAATCGTCAATAAAGGTAAATCTGAACCTTTTCCTGCTGGACCAACAAATGTTCCTAAATTGACATTTCTAGCTGCTACAACACCATCAAAAGGAGCACGAATTTCAAGATAACCTCTCATAATAGAAATTTCTTTGTGCGCTGCAATTGCTGCTTGATATTGTGCATAATCAGAATTCTTTTTACCGCTTGCCATTTCTAAATCGTTTTTAGAAATCGTTCCTTCTACTTTGCTCGTTTCGTACAAACGATTGTAAGTGCTTTTGCTGGTTGCGTAAATCGCTTCCATAGATTTCAGTCTCGATTCGGCAGCAGCCAATTGCGAACTGATTTCTGGTGCTTCTAAAACAATCAAAAGCTGACCCTTTTTTACTTTCGTACCAATATCAACTTTTAAGGTTTTTACGAAACTGCTCACTTTTGCATACAAATCAACTTGTTGAAAACCAGTTAATTCAGCTGGCAAACGCAGTTCTGTTGTTAGTTTTTCTTTCGCTAAAAGGAAAGTTTCTACTTTAGGTTCAATTTCTGCTTTAACAGGTTCTTCTTTTTTAGAATTACAGCTGTTAAGGAAAAATACTGCTGCTAGAAACAGCGGGCTATATTTTATAATTTTAGTGTTCATTTTTTGGTTTTAAAGATGAGATATAATGGATGCTTTCTTCGTCTTCAGGATCTAAAGAAACAGATTGTGTCGATGTTTTTTCTTGTGCCCACGCAAATATCTGCGGAAGGATCAATAATACGGCAAAAGTAGAAAATAATAATCCACCGATAACGGCTCTTCCTAACGGAGAAACTTGATCGCCTCCTTCGCCGTGTCCAATTGCCATTGGCAACATACCCATAATCATCGCAACAGAAGTCATGATAATCGGACGAAGACGCAACGCAGCCGCTTCTCTCGCAGATTCCAAGGCATTTCCGTTTATTTTTCGAAGCTGTTCGGCATTCGTAACCAAAAGTACGGCGTTGGCAATAGAAACTCCAACCGACATGATAATTCCCATATACGATTGCAAGTTTAATGTTGAACCAGTTAAAGTAAGCATTAATAACGATCCTAAAACTACGGCAGGAACTGTCGTTAAAATAACAAGCGAAACTTTGAACGATTGGAAATTAGCGGCCAGCATTAAGAAGATTACAAACACAGCGACCAATAATCCTGTTTGCAAGCTGCTTAATGTCTCTGTCAATACAGTACTTAGTCCGATTGGCGTAATAAACAAACCACGAGGTAATTCGCCTAATGAACTAATTGTTGACGCCACATCTTTTGATGCCGTACCTAAATCGGTTTGGTAGATGTTTGCCGTAACGGTAATGTATGGCATGGCTCCTAAATTGTCATTTTCACCACTTACAAATCCGGGTGTAATTTTAGCGACGTCACTTAAAACGGGACGAAGCGAGTTTTTTAATACCGGAATTTCTCCAATATCGGTTTTGCTTTTCATTTTATTTAATGGCACTTGAACCTGAACAGAATATGATAATCCTGCTTTTTCGTCTACCCAGTTATTTTTTTCTGTATAACGAGAAGATGAGGTTGAAGCGACAAGCGAACGCGAAATATCATTCATATCAACTCCCAATTCGGCAGCACGGGTTCTGTCAATATCAATATTCATTGCTGGATAATGTATTGGCTGACCGATTTGCACGTCTCTGAAATAAGAAATTGCTTTTAGTTTGTCCACAATTTGTGTAGCGTACAATTCGTTTTTCTTTTTGTCTTTTCCGGCAACTCGAATTTCAATTGGAGTAGGAGAACCTTGGCTTAAAACTTTATCCGTCAATTCGATTGGTTCAAAAGATAGTTTAGTATCAGGCAATACTTTTTTAATTCTTGCTCTAAATTCATCTTTAAAATCATCCATGTCTGCCTCGTAGTCTTTTAAACTTACTTGGAAAACGGCTTCGTGAGAACCTGCCATGAACAAATAAATCGGGTTGATCGAGAATAGAGAAGGGTGCTGCCCAACATAAACCGAAGAAATTCCGATATGTTCTTTTCCGACCATTTTTTCCAATTCTTTTAAAACAACTCTCGCTTGTTCTTCTGTTCTTTCCAAACGCGTTCCGTCAACAGCACGCATTCTTAATTGAAACTGACTAGAATTTGTTCTAGGGAAAACATCTTTACCAATAAAACTGATAAATAAAACCGCAAGAATAATTGACGCTGTTAAATAAATAATAGTCGTTGCTTTTTTGTGAACAAACAAACGATCTAAAAGTCGCATGAAACGATTTCTGAATTTTTCGAAACCGCTTACTTTTCCGTCGTCGTTGAAATCTTCTCTTTCAACCAAATCTTTTTTCTGACCAATTAAATTTTGTTCAGATTCTGGTGTTAAACCACAGTCATTAAATTCAGCTTCGTCATCAGTAATTTCTGGTCCGTGTGCATGTTTTTCATGACCTTTCATCATCCAGTTTGCCATTACGGGAACGAATGTCTGCGAAAGCAAGAATGAAATAACCATTGAGAATCCAATTGCCAAAGCCAAAGGCAAGAACAACGCTCCTGGAATACCAACCATTGTAAATGCTGGCGCAAATACGGCTAGAATACATAGTAAGATTAATAGTTTAGGTAAAGCAATTTCCTGACAGGCATCCCAAATGGCGAGTGCTTTTGGTTTTCCCATGTCGAGATGCTGGTGAATATTTTCGATCGTCACCGTACTTTCATCCACCAAAATACCAATTGCAAGAGCTAATCCCGATAATGACATTAAGTTGATCGTTTGTCCGAATAATTTTAGAAATAAAACTCCAGAAATAATCGAAATCGGAATCGTCATAATTACAATTAAAGCTGCACGACGGTCACCCAAGAATAATAAAACCATTAATCCCGTTAGAACCGCACCGATAATTCCCTCCGTAATCAAACTTTTAACTGAGTTGATTACATAAACCGACTGGTCAAATTCATACGTAATGTTTACATCTTCAGGAAGCGTACTTTGAATTTTAGGCAATTCTTTTTTCAATTTTTGAACCACATCCCAAGTAGAAGCATCTCCCGCTTTTGCAATACTAATGTAAACCGAACGTTTTCCGTTTACCAAAGCATAACCTGCCGTAATATCGGCACCATCTTTTACAGACGCAACATCGCCTAATTTTAGGTTTTGAACTCCGCCTTTGAATAACGGAATCTGCTCAAAATCTTTAACTTCTTTAATCGTATTATTAGTTGGTGTAATATAGTTTTTGTCGCCCATACGCACGTTTCCAGATGGTGCTGTTTGGTTGTTCAAACGAATCGCATCTACAATTTGGTCTGGCGTCATATTATGAGAACGCAATAAATCTGGATCTACGTTTACCTCAATAGTTCTTGGGCTTCCGCCGAAAGGAGCTGGCGATAATAAACCAGGAATCGCAGTAAACGAAGCACGAACATAAACGTTGGCTAAATCCTGCAGTTCGTTGTTTGAACGTATTTTACTGCTCAAAACCAATTGACCAATTGGAAGTGAAGAAGCATCAAAACGAATGATAAACGGAGGTTGCGTTCCCGGAGGAAAAGCCGCTTGAATTCTGTTGGAAAGCGCACTTAACTCGGCAGCTGCCTGAGCCATGTTAGTTCCTTCATAATAGGTTAATTTCATAATCATTAACCCTTGAATATTTTTGGTTTCTACCGATTTGATACCATTCGAAAAAGGTAAAACGTTTACATAGTTTTTGGCAAAATAAGCTTCCATCTGGTCTGGCGTATAACCTCCAAACGGGTGCGCAATATAGATAACCGGCAAATTCATTTTTGGCAGAATGTCTACCTTAATGTCTTTGATGGCACCAATTCCGAAGAAAAATAGACCCGCAACCAATACTAAAATGGAAATGGGTTTGCGGAGTGCAAAACGTATTAAATTCATTAGGATTTATAATTAAAATTCATTTATAAATAAGTCAAAATTTCCTGTCGCAGCGACTTTCAATAAGTACGACTGCCAAACATTATTATTGACAATATCTCGATCGATTTCAGCACGATTTAAAGTGTAAATGGTTTGAGTTAAATCGGTTAAATCGGTTAAACCATTTTTGTATAAAGCAGACTTTTGAGTGTAAGCTCTTTGCGCAGCGTCAACTTGAATTGGTGCTTCGGTATAGTTTTCCAAAGTAATTTTGATTTTATCTTCGGCGAAAGCCAGCTGAGACTTCAATTCTCTATCAGCCTGATTGTATTCTTCTTGCAATGCTTGTGATACAAATTTCTGAGCGCTTACTTGTTTGCTTGATCTGAAAGGCGTGGTTAAATTCCAGGTAATTCCAACTCCAACCAAATAATTGGTGCGATCTGGATTTACACCATCCCAGTAATTTCGGCTGAAAGCAGTTTGGTCTGTGGAATAAGAATTCTCAAATCCAGAAGCTCTGGTTTGCAAAACTCCAAATGCGCTCATTGTTGGATAATAGAATCTTTTATACAATTTAACCTGCTGATTGCTGTAATCGATTTTGGTTTTATAGAATTGTAATAAAGGGTGAAGACTGTCTCCAGCAGTTTCTTTCGTAACCAATTCTTTTGGAATTTGTGTTACAAATAGGGTGTCAGCAACAAAATCTTGTGGAGCAACACCCATTAAATCAACTAATTTGTTGTTTTGCTCCTTAACGAAGTTTTTAGCAAGATTTAATGCCATTTTTGCTTTAGAAACTTCGGCTGTAGCCAATGTAGAATCGACTCCGGCCAATAATCCGTTTTTAACTCTTGCAACAGCTGTTTTCTTGAAAATTTCTGCGCGAGAAAGATTTTTTTCTTGCGAAATCAACAATCTTTGGCTCGCCAATAAATTTAAATAAGCAGCTGAGATTTTGATTTCCTGCTGGAATTTTTCCTGTGCTAAATCTTTTTCTTTAGCCTGAACATCAATTTTAGATAAATTGATTTTTTCCTGTGTTTTTCCGAAAGTGAAAAAATCCCAGTTCATGTTGACTAAATAAAGCGCACCAAATGCCGAATTCCAGTTTTGCTCTGGCAACGGAAGTCCTGATGAAGCAACTCCTAAACCTCCAAAACCATAAAGCGGTCCGTTTTGTCCGTTTACGGTTCCGTAATCCTGCTGAGCCGATAAATTCAAGTTGGGCAGATAATCACGGCGAGATTGTTTGAGAGTCTCTTTTGATGCATTGGTGTAATTGTTTTTTGCTCGGATTGAACCGTAGTTTTCAAGACCTATCTTTACAGCTTCTTTTAAAGATAGGGTTTGAGCGTAACCGATTGAGGCAAAAATCAATAAAAATAAAATGGTAATTTTTTTGAAATACATAAACTCAAGGTGTGAAATAGAATGTTTTTGATGCAACAAATTTATTTCTCTTATGCTGATAAAAGTCAGGTTAAGTGATGTACTGCACTAGTAAATGACGAATTGAATTTGTCATTTAATGGAAAAAATAATTAAAATTTTATTCGAACTTTGTAAACTATTTTAAAATTAAGAATGAACAAAAGAATTGATAACATACTGGATAACAAATGGTGGCAAGAAGTTGCTGTTATCCTTTTTTCCTTTACTATATATACCTTAAAAAACGATTGGATGTTAATTAGTTCATTCACTTCTATCTTAATGGGTATATTTTTCTACTGCATTTTGTATATGCATGCGCAGTTTAACCGATTCTTTTTACTTCCAATATTATTCAAAGCAAACAAGCCAGTAACTTATATCATTTTGACCCTTTTTGGTGTTTTTGTCTTTTCTGTTGTGTTGTATGAAATCACCATGATGGATATGTTTAATAAATGCCATTTGTATCAAAATTCACATCAAAGAAGTTATGCTTACCAATTGGCAAGCGTTTTAGGAACTTTGGTCTGCATTCTGAGTCCGATAATTGTGTTTAAATTTTATCGTATTCACAGAAAACAAACCGATGCGGCTTTATTGTTCAATCAAATGCAATTAAATTCTTTGAAAGGACAATTAAATCCGCATTTTTTGTTCAATACATTTAATACGCTTTACGGAATAAGTCTTCAATTTCCAGATAGAACGCCTGATTTGATTATGAAAGTTTCGCAGTTAATGCGTTATCAATTAGAAAGCAACAGCAAACAATGTGTTTCTTTAGAAGATGAATTGGAGTTTATAAACAGTTATGTTCAGCTTGAAAAAGAACGTGTTGGTTATAGATGTGATATTAATTTTGAAAGTAAAGTAGATATTGAATACACGTACAAAATTTCTCCGATGCTTTTAATTGCATTTATTGAAAATGCCTTTAAACACGGGACTTGTGCTATTGAAAACTGCTTTGTAAAAATCACGATTTCTGTTGAGAACGGATTATTACATCTTCATGTAGCCAATTCAATTCCGAAGAAAAACGATGTGATTTCTACCAAAATTGGTTTAAAAAACACGATCGAACGTCTGAATTTAATTTATGGAAAAGACTATAAATTAGATGTTAAAGACGATAAACAGACTTATATTGTAGATTTGCAAATACAGCTTAAAAAGTTTGTAGGATGAGAGAAACAAAAAGATGCATTATTATAGATGACGAACCCGCTGCGCATTATGTTTTGGCTAATTATATCAAACAGAATCCGCAGTTAGAATTGGTTTTTCAAGGCTATAATGGCATTGAAGCGATGAATTATCTCAGAGAAAATCCAGTCGATTTAATGTTTTTGGACATTAATATGCCTGAAATTTCAGGAATGGAATTGCTTAAAATTCTTCCAACGCATCCTAAAACTATTTTAACTACAGCGTATTCTGAATTTGCTCTTGAAAGCTACGATTATGGTGTAATTGATTATTTGCTAAAACCCATTTATTTTCCAAGATTTTTAAAAGCAATTGACCGTTTTTTTGCGACCGAAAGCGTAAAGCAAAAAACAGAGGAAACAGTAAATTCGGTTAGTGTAAAAGTAGATGGTTATTTGATGGATATCGAGTTGGATCAGCTTTTATATGCACAGAGTTTTGGCAATTATGTAAAACTTCACACTACAAAAAGAACTTATCTCGCTTCGATTACTACAACAGAATTTGAAAAATGCTTGCCAGAAAAGAGCTTTATGCGAATTCATAAATCATATATCGTGGCGTTGGATAAAATTGATGCAACCGAAAAAGATTTTGTGGTTATTAAAAACGAAAGAATCCCAATTGGAATTACTTATAAAAGAGAATTGACAGATAGATTAAAAAAGCTCGAATTGTAATTTAATACTTGATTTTGAAGGAGTTTTTCGTGCAGCTAAAAAATGTTAAAATCTTCATGCTATCTTAATAAAAAAGTAGTACTTTTAATACGTTATTAAAGTTTAATTTTAAAAAATGAAACTATGAAAAACGTGTTTTTAACTTTTACTTTTTTATGCAGTAGTTTTTTAATAGCCCAAGAGGGAACTAATATGAAAAAGGAAATCACACCTCCAGAAAAGGTTCGATTTGCTTTTGAGAGAGAATATCCGGGAAAAGTACCAGTCTGGTCTGAAGAATATGTTGGAGACGATGCAGATGAGATTCGATTTGAAGCGCGATATAATGTAGACGATAGAACCAAAGCGGTGGCGATTTACGATAATCTGGGAAACATGAAAGCGTATGAGCTGCAGATTCCGTTTAAACAGCTTCCAATAAAAGCGCAGTCTTATTTAAAAAAGAATTACAAGGCAAAAGCGATTCAAGAAATTGCAATGGTGGTAGACGATAAGAAAAAAACAACCTACGAAGTAGGAGTAACAAAAGACACTAAATTTTATGATATAGTTTTTGACGCAGAAGGAGATTTTGAAGTCTCTGTCGAAAAAAATTAAACAGCTTTACTAATTCAAATATTATTTGAAATGACAAACCCGATGAGTTTTTAATGCTTATCGGGTTTTGTTTTTTTTTATTTTTTGTTTCAAGTTTCAGGTTTCAAGCTGATATTCTTTGTGTGTTTTAACCGCAAAGTTCGCAAGGTTTTTTCTAAGCTTTATGTTGTATAAACGCAAAGTTCGCAAAGCTCTATCTAAAAAACTTTGCGAACCTTGCGTAAACCTTAGCGTTCCTTGCGGTTAAACTTGAAACCAGAAACTTGGAATTTGGAATTTCAACTTTGGATTTTTGAAATTTTTACAACATCATTCCGCCAGAAGCTTCAATTCTTTGAGCATTTATCCAACGCGCATCTTCGGTACATAAAAATGCTACAACTCCTCCAATATCGTCGGGTAAACCAACTCTTCCTAAGGCAGTTACAGAAGCAATTTGCTGATTCATTTGCTCATTATCACGAACAACGCCACCGCCAAAATCTGTTTCAATAGCTCCGGGAGCTACGACGTTTACTCTGATTTTTCTTGCCCCAAGTTCTTTTGCTTGATATTTAGTTAAAGTTTCAATTGCGCCTTTCATTGAAGCATAAGCTGCATAACCTGGGAAAGAGAATCTCGCCAAACCTGTAGAAATATTTACAATTCCACCTCCGTCATTCATTACGTTTAATCCTTTTTGAGTTAAAAAGAATGGTCCCTTAAACTGAATATTAGTCAATTGATCGAATTCAGCTTCAGTTGTTCCAACGAAAGAGTTATGAATTCCGATTCCAGCATTATTTACTAAGAAGTCGAATTTATCGGTTTTAAAAGTATTCTTTAAAACTGTTTTTAAACTTTCAAAAAAAGAATCAAAAGTTCCAGATTCTGCAACGTTCAATTGAAGCGCTGCCGCTTTTTGACCTAAATTTTCAATTTCTGAAACAACAGCGTCGGCTTCATTTTTTTTACTGTTGTAAGTAATAATTACGTCGATTCCTTTTTTAGCAATTGCTATTGCCATGTTTTTTCCTAAACCTCTGCTACCGCCTGTAACTAGAGCTATTTTTGTATTTACTGACATGTTTTTAATTGTTAATTATTAATTGTGAATTTGTAAAAGGTGAAATGTTATTTGTGAAATGGAATGCGGATGTGAAATAGTTGTCATGTTTTCTAAGTTTTAAAAGACTAAAATCTTTTGCATTTCACATCTCACATTCAACATTTAACTTATACAGAATGCATTGCATTAAAATGATTTCTTAATTCTTCTGCGCTTGCATTTAATCTCATTTCGCTGGTTCCGAAAGTCAATTCTTGTCTACCTTCTTTTAATTGTTCGAAAATAGCTTCGATAAAACTGCTTACGCTTGGATGTGCGTCGTGAAGACCAATTCCGCCTAAATCGGTGTTTAAAGCTGGTGGAATGATTTCGATTACTTCAATATTTTTAGCTTTTAATAAGTGACGAAGTGAAAGCGTAAACGATCTAAAAAATGCTTTTGTAGCCGAATAAACAGGAACTTTTGCAAAAGGAGAAAATGCCAATCCAGAAGTCGTGTTCATTACCGTTTTTAGCGATGGTAACTGAATAAATAATGAAGTTAAATGTAAAGGCGCTTCAATATTTGTAGTAAGCTCATTTTTCATGTTTTCATAAAAATCAGCATCAGTTATCGACATCCAGTTTTGGATTCCTGCATTGTTAACTAAAACATTTAAATCAGGATGATTTTCTTTGATCCAATCGTAAAGCGCAATTCTATCTTGTTCTAAAGATAAATCGCATACTTTGGTAATTACACTTGGAAATTTTTCTTTTACTTCTGCTAATAGAGAAGCTCTTCTTCCACAAATAATTACAGTATTTTTTTCTTGAATGAATCGTTCTGCAAGTCCAAGTCCGATACCGCTTGCACCGCCAGTTATTAAAATTTTGTTGTCTGATAAATTCATCTTTTCGTTCTTTTAATTTGATGAGACAAAGGTAGGAGCGAAGTAGAGTTGGGGAGTTGTAAATATCAAATAGATGTTTGCGAAATTCAAATCAAGTGTTGTGAAAATCCAATTTTTAGAAGTTCCAAATTCCAGGCTTCAGGTTTAACCGCGAAGAACGCTAGGGATTACGCAAGGCTCGCAAAGTTTTTTACGTAAAGCTTTGCGAACTTTATGTTTATATAACATAAAGCTTAGAAAGAACCTTGCGACCTTTGCGGTTAAAACACACAAAGAATATCATTTTGAAACCTGAAACAAAATTTAAGCTCTAAAAGCAACTGGCGTAAAAGAAGTTTGTTTTTTAAAGAAATTAGAAAAATGCGCTAATTCTTCAAAACCAAGTGAATAGGCAATTTCAGAAATATTCCAATCGGTTTGTTTTAAAAGAATTTTGGCTTCGTTTGTTAATCGGTTACTGATTAATTCTGTTGTGGTTTTTCCGGTGTTTTCCTTTAAAACCTTATTTAAATGATTCACATGAACAGATAATCGCTCTGCAAAATCTTTTGCTGTTCTTAATTCTAATCTTTGATTTGGCGATTCTATTGGAAATTGCCTTTCTAATAATTCAGCAAATAAAGAAGAAACTCTCGCTGCCGAATTGTGTTTCGAATACAATGCTGTAATAGGCTGTAATTTTTGTCCGAAGTGAATTAATTCAGCAACATAATTTCGAATTAAATCATACTTATAAATATAATCGGAGTTGATTTCTTTCTGTATTTTGTTGAAAATCAAAGAAACTTCTTCTACTTCTTCATCAGAAAGCTGAAAAATAGGATAACCGTCTGAAGCAAAAATTGGAAGTTCGTCTAGATCGATTCCGCTTTTACTTTTGGATAAGAATTCGCTCGTAAATACGCAAAATTGACCGCCTTGGTTGGTGTCTTGCGGTAAATAATTGTATGGGATTTTTGGTGTTGCAAATAACAATCCCTGTTTTTCTATTTCGATTACTTTATCAGCATATTCTGCTTTGTTGTGACCTCGAATTAAACTTATTTTGTAATAAGCTCTTCTGTCATAAGGCATTCCAGGCTTTCCTTTCATGCGTTCCAAAAGTTCTTTTATATCAAAGACATTAAAATGCCCGATTTCTTTCTGAATGTCATTTGGTAATAATGAATTGGGATCAACTGCTGAGCCTTCGGTAATATCTTGGTAAAATGAATCTAGAGATTTCATATCGTAATGAATTGCGAAATTCAAATATACGAAAAAAAACTTGATGAGTTTAACCGCAAAGAGCGCAAGGTTTTTTGATTTAGGCAGTCTACAGAAAACGCAAAGTTCGCAAAGCTTTGTGTAAAATCTTTGCGAACCTTGCGAAAAATCTTTGCGCTCTTTGCGGTTAAAACAAACTTCCTTGTACAAACTCTGGCTCAGGATTACTTCCGAAAGGAAAAGAATCAATTACAAAAAACTGTTTTACTTTGGGATCAAATTCCCTTAAAACAATTTCGTTGCATTCAAATTGAAGATCAATTGTGGTGAAAAGCTCAGAAGCGAGTTTAAGATTTTCAGGTGTTAATTTTCGTCCAATCGACAGATGCGGATTATCGCTTTTATGTTTTAAAGACTTGAGCGTTTCATGAGTTTTTTTCATGATGGGTACAAGATTCTTTTTTGATTCTTCAGTTACGCCAATAAAAAAAGCGCCACTGTTTGGAAAAGAATCAAAGTGATTTAAAAACACTTCGAAAGGCGTAAAAGTATCTGCAATTTTAATAAGCTTTTGTTTGACAGAATCAAGTTGAGATTCATCAATTATAAACTCACAAATTGTGATATGCGCTTCAGAATTGCAGCTGTTATACCAATTGATTTTGCTTTTTAAAAAATCTTTCAATTTTTTAACAGGTTCAACCAAGGTTTTAGAATAAAATACAACCGAATATGTTTTTTCCATTTGATAAAAACTGATTTACAATTTTAAAATCGGAAGTGTAATGGTGCTGTCAGAATACCATTTTATTTTTAGAGGCTCTTTAGCATCAGCAATAGTTTCGTCGCTCACATTTTTACCAGTACCGTAATTAATTTCCCAGTTTGGATTTTTATTAGCTCCTAATACGATTACAATTGAACTTCCTTTTTCTAATTCTTTCGAAATAATAAAGGTTTGTTCAATATCTATTGTTTCTATTTTATTTGGAATAAGTAATTGTCTTTTGGTTCGATCTTTTGCAAAACTGGCTCTTTGTAAATTGTTGGTTAAAGCAAAATATTGACCTTTTGCTGTTTTTTCATAAAGCTGTATTTCGACATCTATGTCTTTTTTGTTGGTGCTTATTTTTAAAGATGTTTTCAATGAACCACTGATTATGGTCGAATTTTCAAGAGGATCACTTTCAAAAACCAATAAATGTTTTTCTGGTTTTAAAATCGAATCAATAACTTTAGGAAAACCGTTTACGTAGTCGTCATTATAGATATTAATTTCAGATCGATCTGTAAGATCAACTGTTTGGTTAATAGAAACAGCTTTTTTTGGAGCTGTTTTTTGTAAAGTATATTTTGAATTGCTGTTATTTAGATAAAAAGTTAAGTTTTCATTGTGCATTTTGTCTAAAGAAGCAACGCTTTTCCATTCATTTTTCCCCATAATTTCAAAGTTTACTTTATCTTTTAAAATTTCAGGACGTTTTGCACCTTTCAAAATATGATCAAACCATTGAAAAATAATAGCATTAATTGGAATATTAGCCGCTTCATCGATAGTATAACCGCCTAATTCTTTTCGTGGAGTTCCCTGCGAACCGCCATGGTCATAAGGCCCGATTATTAGATAATAATTATCGCTTTTATTGTATTTTTGATACTGATTGTAGTAGTACATTGCTCCAAGCTGATCATCATCATAATAGCCTGTTGTGCTTAAAATTGGAATATTAATATTAGCAAATGCTTCTTTTTGAGGCGTCATATTCTGCCAGTAGCTATCGTAAGCAGGATGCTCTAGCCATCTTTGAAATAGAGGAGAAGAATTGCCTTCAATTTTGTCTAAAGAACGAAAACTCGCTCCCGTTTTGTAATATTGAGTAAAAACTTCATCCCATTTTTTGCTATTTAAAAAGCTGTTGAGATCTGTTAATTTAGTATTGGCAACCAGATGAATCCATTTTAAAGCATAACTCATAAAAATACCGTTTTGCATAGGAAAATCAATTCCGGCTCCTACCGAAACTAGAGGTACAATTGTTTTTAAAGCAGGATGTACTTTTTTTACAGCGCTCCATTGGCTAAAGCCCAAATAACTGCCGCCGTATAATCCAATTTTACCATTGCACCACGCCTGTTTGCTAACCCAGTCTAGAATATGATAGGCATCGTCGCCATCGTGTTCGTAAGGTTCTATTGGATCATTGCTTAAACGTTTGCCTCGTGTATTGGCAACAAAACCCACATAACCCATATTCGCAATTTCTTTACAGTCGCTGACTTCGTTTCCTGCATAGATATTATATTTCATTACAACGGGCTGTGGCTCGGTTACATTTTTAAGTTTGACCATAGTGGCAGAAATTGTACTTCCGTTTGGCAATGTAATAATGATATCACGATCTATTATGTAAGTATTAGCTTCTATCTCTGCAATTATTTTAGTAGCCAGAGAAAATGTTTTGCTTATAATAGAATAGCGAGCATATTGTCTGCATAATTGCGCGGCATTTTCTACACTAATGCTATCACTATTTTGAACAGCTTTAAGTTGCTCTTCATAATCGTTTTTAATGTCGGCCAGTTTTAATTCATAATACCCTTCGGCCCAGCTTTTTCCTTCTGTATTTAATGTATTGTATAACTTGTAGAATTCAGATTTGTAGATTTTTTCGAAATCAGATTTTGTTTTAGGTTCTTTTAAAGCTGTTTTTCCATAAGTTTTATAAATAAATCCTAAAGGTCTGTTGGCAATACTGTCTCCTAAAATTTCCTGAGAATAGGTTTCAAAGGTCTGACGCATTCCTTTAAAATCTCCTGCAACAGATTGTATTCGCGCATAATTATCTAAGTAAGAAGCCCTGCTTGGGTTTTTATAAAGAGGCAGTATTTTTTTGGCAAGAAGAGGCATGTTCTTGCTTAGAGTCAGACTGTCTTTGTAATTGCTTTTTTCGAAATAGATTTTTTGTGAAGTTCCTATTTGAAAGGAAAAACAAATTAATAATAGAGCAATGCTTTTTTTCATCTTAAGAAACTTACTTTTTGAGGTGTTGGTTTAAATTTGTGTTCTCAAAAGTAGCATAAATTTCTTATAGTCGACAATCGATTTTTAAAGATAAATATGTAATAGCTAAATTTTTCCTTTTAAATGTAATCGATGCAAAATCTCAGATTTTAACAATCCGCTTCCGCCTCCAAAATGTTCAATGACTTCTACGTCTGGCTGATGTTTTAAGCAGAAAGAAGTGAATTCTTTCTCCACATGATCTTCAATTGCAGAACTTAAAAGCACAATGTCGATTTTATTGTTTTGAAAGTATTCTTGAGCTTCTTTTTCGTTATTAAAAGCAACTCCGTTCCAGTTTTCATCTGCATTAACAAGACGAAGTAAAATTGTCAATATCGCTTCGTTTTTTCCAAGTAATAAGAATTGTAAAGTTTTCATTTTTTTAAGGTTCTAAAATACTAAGGTACTAAGTTTCTGAGCTTTTCATTATCTAATTGACAAATTCTTTCTTTATCTAATTAACATTGGTTACAAATGTAGATAGGATTTAGAAAATCAAGACTTAATCTAGGACAAGAAATGTAGTTTTTTCGCTTCTTCTAAAGAAAGTTTAAAAAAAAATGAGAATTTTCTTTTGCGAAAGTTTTGTTAAATAAAAAAATGAAATATTCTGCTGTACAATTAATTAGCTCTTTGGAGATGAGTTTGGTTCCATTATTTTTTATTTAATGAGGAAAACCGTAATGTATTCTCTTTTAAGCTTTATACTTTTGGGCTGTAGAAATCTTGAAACTATTGGCATTTTTACCTTTTTAAATGTCATGTAATGTTTCTAGAGCTGTTTTTGGAGAAACATTTTTACAACGAATTTGACATATTCATTTGATCGTGGGTACTTGTATAAGAGTTTGCATTATACATTAATGTCTAATTTTTTTTTGGGTTTTAAGATTAGGTCGACGGACATAATTTTAAAACCCTTTTTTTATATAAAAAATGAAAGACCAACGAGCCAGAATTGAATTACATCGGTATTGATTTTAAACTTTTGAGGTGAGAATCCATAATAGTTTTTAAATGCCGCCGAAAAATGCGAAACATCTTTATAACCACATTTATACGCAGCTTCAGTTACTGTTGCTTTTTTATTTTGAAACAATTCTTTGGCATGCTCCATTCTTAGTTTGATGATATAACTTTTAACGGTTGTGCCAAAACAAGTTTTAAATCCTTTTTTTAATTTGAATTCGTTTAGCGAAATAAGTCTGGAAAGTTCAGGTAGAGTAGGTGTGTTTCTATAATCGTTGTCTAATATTTTTTTTGCTTCTAATAATTTGTTGTAATCTTCTTCGTCAATTTTATCTGTTGCTAAAGGTTTAATAATTAAGCTTTCAAGTTGATGAATTAAAAGTTCTTTTATTTTACTTTCAATATAAATTCTTTTTAAAACACCTTGTCTTGAACAGTTTTTTATTTCGTGTGTTACCCATTGGATAGCTGGTGTAAAAGGAAGATATTTTGTAGTTAAATAACTAGATTGCTTTTGAAGTATTTTTTTTGAAAACTTTTCATGAAGTTGCCAGTCTTCATTGATAATATTATAATAAAATTCTTTGGAAAGAATGATAGAAAGATAGTTTGTAGGAGTAGAAGCAGGAATTTTAAATGAACCTTTGAAATCACTGGTATAAAAAATGTTATGAGTGTTTTCTTTGGAGTATTTTTCGCCTTCTAATTGATCAATTTGGGTTTCTACATTACTACTGTAAATAAAATTCATTACTACAGATTCTTCATTAATTTCAAAGTTAACGGTTTTAGGAGTTGAGAAATACATTTCAGTATCCAAAAGAACTAATCCTTCAGTTATCAAATGGTGACTTATAATTTTCTCTGAATCTCCATTTTGTATATTGATGTTTTCTTCGGTTAAAATGCTCTTTGGGTAATATTTGTCTCCAATTTGAATTTTAATTATAGGCATTTCTGGCGTTAAAAGAGTGGCTTTGATTTTCAAAATTTAATCCGTTTTTACAAAATAATAATCCGTTTTTCCCTATCTTTTTTTAAGACGTTGATGGTACTTTTGCAGCAAAGTTATTTATAATTAGTCTAATTAAAGATATGTCAACTCAAAAAATTTTATTTGCCTGTTTGTCTTTTTTATTTACGTTCTTATCGTTTTCCCAGCAAAATCAGGGCTTTTTGGTGTCTGGAAAAGTTGTTGAAAATTCTGGAGAGACAATTCCGTTTGCAACGGTTATTATTGAAAAAACGGATTTGAGTGTGATTTCAGATGAAAATGGGAATTATATTTTCAAAAATGTAGCTCCAGGAAAATATGTTCTAAAAGTTTCCGCAGTTGGGTTTGCAGTTCAGAAAAAACAGATCGAAGTTTCAGCAAGTAATTTAGATGTTTCGATTAAAATGGAAAATGAATTGCAAGAGTTAGAAAGTGTAACTGTACTAGGAAGATCTCAAACAGAAAAAGTAAATAAACAAGCTTACAGTGTAACTGCAATAGATGCTAGAAAGCTTCACAATTCAACTTTAGATTTATCTCATGCATTAGATCGCGTTTCGGGAGTTCGAAACCGTGAAGCAGGCGGAGTAGGTTCAAGATCAGAACTTTCGATCAATGGATTCTCAGGAAATCAAATTAAAGTATTTATTGATGGCGTTCCGATGGATAATTTTGGTTCTTCTTTTCAAATAAATAATATTCCAATCAATTTAGCTGATCGCGTGGAAGTTTACAAAGGTGTTGTGCCAATTTGGTTGGGTGGAGATGCTTTAGGCGGAGCAATCAATATTGTAACAAACAGTAAACCTAGAACTTTTATTGATGCTTCTTATTCGTTCGGATCTTTTAATACGCATCGTTCAAGTATTAATGCTGGATATACTGCAAAAAGCGGTTTTACAACAGAAATTAATGCTTTTCAAAACTATTCAGATAATAATTATTGGGTAAATGTCGATGTCGCAGATTTAAATACTGGAGCATATTTCCCTAACCAAAGAGTGAGACGTTTTCACGATAAATATCGTAATGAAACCGTGATTTTCAATATTGGTGTAACAGGAAAAAAATACGCTGATAAGTTAATGATCGGATTTACTGGTGGTGAAAACAAAGCCGATATTCAAACGGGAGCCAGAATGGTAAGCGTTTTTGGTCAGATTTACAGAAAAGGAAGTATTGTAATGCCTACTTTGAAATATCAGGTTAGAGATTTATTTACAAAAGGTCTGAATGTAAATGTTACTGGAAATTACAATTTTGGTTACGAACAGAATATAGATACTGTTTTTAGAAGATACAATTGGTTTGGCGACTATAAAGAATATGATGGTGACGGAGGAGAAAGAAGCCGAACTCTGCGCAAGTTTTACAATAATAATGGAGTAGCGACGGCCAATGCTACTTACACACTTAATGACAGACATTCGTTTATGGTCAATAATACGTTTAACACGTTTGATCGTAAAGAAAGTGACGAATTAGTTCCAGAATCTTTGGTGTATAAACAGCCTAAGAAAACGCAAAAGAATGTTTTAGGATTGGGTTATAAATTAGATTACAATGAAAAATGGAGTACTTCTGTTTTTCTAAAAGATTATTCATTAAAAACTACTTATTCAAGAAGCTATAATCCGTCGGGAGCTACAGGAGATATAGCTTATCAAAAATATGTAGATCATACTTCTACAACTGGATATGGCGCAGCTACGAGTTATTATTTAAGGCATAATCTTCAAATTAAGGCTTCTTATGAAAAGACGTATAGGCTCCCAACTCCAGAGGAAATCTTTGGTAATGTCAATGACAATTTAGAAGGAAACCTTTCTTTAAAACCTGAAACAAGTAACAACTACAATTTAGGAGCAAGTTATCAGACAAGTTTTAATGAAAAAAATGCCTTGTCATTTGATGTGAATCTTTTGCATAGAAATGCCACAGACTTTATTCGTGCAACATTAAACAATAATCAAACCATGACCACAAATGTGAATCAGGGAAAAGTTACCAATTATGGTATTGATGGTGAGGTAAGATATTCTTATGGGAATCGTTTTACGGCTGGTTTCAACGCAACATATCAGAACATTAGAAACAAAACAATGTACGAGCCAAATCAAAATTATGTATCTCCTTTTTATAATGACAGAATTCCAAACATGCCTTATCTCTTTGGTAATGCAGATGCTACAATGTTCTTTAATAATGTTTGGAAAAAAGGTAACAATTTGTCTGTAGGCTATAATCTGCTATATGTTCACACTTATTATCTGTCATGGCCAAGTATGGGAAGCAAGGACAGTAAATTAGAAATTCCGCAGCAGTTCAGCCACGATTTAAATGCGGTTTATACAATGGCAAACGGAAAATACAATATCGCTTTAGAATGTAAAAATCTTTTAGATAATAAGCTTTACGATAATTTTTCATTGCAAAAACCAAGCAGAGCTTTTTACATCAAGTTTAGATATTATTTCAGTAAATCAAACAATTAATTTTTAATACAAATACATAATACAATGAAAAAAAGTACAACATTAGCTTTATTATCAGCTGTTTTAGCTTTTACAGCTTTTTCTTGCAGCAGTGATTCTGATAAATCAGGAGAAGAAACTGGCGGAGGAACTGATACAGGGAAAACGAAATATATTATTACTGCAACAACTGGAGCAGCAGGAATTGCAGATTATTTATTGACTGCAGACGATGTTTCAACAGGAACAATCACAACTACAGGAAACGGATTGGAGCAAGACGGAACGTATCGTTACTATATTACAGCACAAAATAATTTCTTCAGTTTGCTTTACGGACAAGGAAATCCGGGAGCTGTAACAACTTATAATTTAAATTCAGAAGGAAAATTAGTTAAGAAATCTGATTTTCAAGCAGAAACTGTACACGTTTTTGCGGCTGTAAATACTGATATTTTGACAATTAAAGTTCCAAGAAGCGGTGCTTCAATTGCTTCAATGTATAAAATTGATGCTGTAAATTCACTTATTACTGGTGAAGCTCAACAAGATACTAAAGTATTAGCAGGGAATGGAGAAAGAGCTTTCTTTACTTGGGCAACTCAAGTTGGAGAAAAAGTATATATGCCTTATATGAGTATTAAAGGAGATGGAGTAGATAACTTTGGAACTGCAAATCCAGATAGTACCTGGGTTGCGGTTTACAACTACCCAGAATTGAAATTAGAAAAAGTAATCAAAGATAACAGAACAAGTTATTTAGGAGCTTATTTCACAAACGGATTATTTCAGGATGAAAATGGAGATGCTTACGGTTTCTCAGGTGCAATCGCTACAAGCAATTCTGTAATGACTTCTACCAAACCTTCTGCTGTTGTTAAAATTAAAAAAGGAACTACAGAATTTGATCAATCTTACTTCTTTAACGTTCAAGAAAAATCTGGCGGATATAAAATTTCTTCTACAACTTATATTTCAAAAGGTAAATTCTTATTGTTAATGTACGGAAATGTTGGAAAAAATAGCGGAACTGTAAAAATGGCAATTGCAGATGTTTACAACCAAACATTTACTTGGGTAACAAATGCACCAGAAACATTAACTTCTGTAACTAGCCGTTACAACATTACTTCTGAAGACGGAAGTTCTGCAATTGTAGGTATCAATACTCCTGATGGAAACTGGATTTACTCAATCAACGGTACAACTGCTGTTGCAACAAAAGGTATGAAAGTTGAAGGCGGACAAATTACTGCAATTCAAAAATTGAAATACTAATATTTTTTTACTGTAAGTCCTTATTTTATGAGGGCTTACAGTTTTTTCATTTATCCTATTTATCTATCCAATTATGTTTTCTTCTTCAAAACCGAATAATAAGAAAAAAAGTAAAAAGTCGCTTTTTAAGCGTATTATGGCCTGGCTGCATTTGTGGCTCGGTTTGGCATCTGGAATCATTGTAGTAATTGTCAGTCTTACAGGCTGTATTTATGTTTTTGAAAATGAAATTAAAGATTTTATTGAAGACTGGCGTTTTGTAAAACCTCAGAATGAAGCATTTTTACTGCCTTCGCAATTGGTCTCGATTGCTGATAAAAAAATGAAAGACAAAAAAGCTACAAGTGTCACTTTTGGCGCAAAAGATGAAGCAGCTATTGTTGGTTATTTTGTGGAGAAAAAAGAAGAAGGTGAAAAAGGAGGGCGCGGAGAGAAAAGAGGAGAAAGAAAAAAAGATTTTGCTAAAAACGAAAACGCAAAAGGAAAACTTGCTGAAAAAGGCAAAGGAAAAGGAAAGGGAGAAAAACCGAAAGGAGGCAGAAGATCTGGAACTTTTATTAGTGTTTATATGAATCCTTATACAGGAGAAATATTAAATATAAAAACTTTTTCAAGAGGTGAATCACCCGATTTTTTCCGATGGATATTAAACGGACATCGCGCATTATGGCTTCCTTATGATATTGGAAGGCCAATTGTTGGAGTTGCAGTTTTAATTTTTGTGGTACTATTAATTTCGGGTATCGTTTTATGGTGGCCAACAAAATGGATTAAATCTATTATTGATAAAAGTTTTAAAATTAAATGGGATGCGAGCTTTAAACGTGTCAATTATGATATGCATAATGTGCTTGGTTTTTACAGTTGTATATTTCTGTTTTTCATAGCCGTGACAGGTTTAGTATGGAGTTTTGGATGGTGGAGTAAATCGTTGTATTGGGTCACATCTGGAGGAAAACCATTGGTTGAAAATCGCGAATCTCCAAAATCTGATACAACTCATGTGAAGGAATTCAATATCACAACTGCCGATAAAGTTTTATTGAATTTAAGAAAAGAAAATCCGCAAGCGGCTGGAATTTTAATCAGTATTCCAGCGAAACCTGCAGATCCAATTGGTGCTTTTGTATATAAGCAAAAACACACTTTTTATAATATGGATCGATATAGTTTTGATCAGCAGAGTTTGAAAGAAATCTCAATTAAAACACCTTTTTCGGGAAAGTATACTGAGGCCAATATTCCAGATAAAATCCGACGTATGAATTATGATATTCATGTAGGAAGCGTTCTTGGATTAACAGGGAAATTTATTGCATTTTTTGCCAGTTTAATTTCGGCGAGCTTACCAATTACAGGTTTTATTATTTGGTGGGGAAAACAGAAATTTGGTAAAAAGAAACCGACTGCTCAGCCAAAAGTTGCAAGCAAAGCAATTCCTGTTCCTAAATTGAAAAATACAGCAGAACAAGAAGTTACTGCTTAAAGATATTGAAAAGGTTTTTTCATCCCTTGTTTTTTTTTTTTTTTTGATCAAAAGGCAAAACTTGTAAAAGTTTTGCCTTTTTTTATTTTAGTTATAACCGTTTGCTTTAAGCCATTCTTCGCAGTCTCTAGTCCAGAATTTATTTGTGTCGCTAATTCCTAAGCCAAATCCGTGACCGCCTTTTTCGTAGATATGCATTTCTGCAGAAACGCCATTCTTCTTTAAGGCTAAATAGTAATTGATGCTATTCTCTGGAATTACAACAGTGTCATCTGTAGCATGAATTAAGAAAGTTGGAGGTGTTTTCGAAGTAACTTTCTTTTCGTTTGAAAACGAATCTATTAACTCTTTTGAAGGATTGTTTCCAAGTAAATTGATTTGCGAGCCTTTGTGTGTTATTTCATTTTCCATCGAAATTACAGGATAAATTAGTAGCGAAAAGTCTGGACGAGCACTTACTTTAAAAGCTGATTCATAAACTTTGTCATCGTAATGTGTTGAAGCTGTAGACGCTAAATGTCCTCCAGCTGAAAAACCTAAAATTCCAATTTTATTAGGATCAATATTCCATTTTGCTGCATTTTGTCTTACATAGCGAATGGCTTCTTGCGCATCTTGCAACGGACCAACATTTTTATTTTTCATCGTTAAATCAGTTGGCATGCGGTATTTCAATACAAAAGCTGCAATTCCTAAGCTATTGAACCATTCAGCTACTTTGGTTCCTTCTTTATCAAAAGCCAAATGCGTGTAGCCGCCTCCAGGGCAAATTACAACAGCAGTTTGATTAGTTTTTGTTTCTTTCGGAATAAAAATGCTTAAAGTAGGTACAGAAACCTGACTCGTACTTTGCATTTTTCCATCTTTCAGTTCTGGTTTTTCTTTATAATCAGTAGCTTTTATTTCATCAGGAATTTTATTCCACAACGGAATTACCTGATTTTGCGCGTTAATGCTAAATATTCCCGAAAACAGAAAAAAACTTAATGTAATTTTTCTTAAAGATTGTGTTGTTGTATTTTTCAATTTAATTATAATTATTTGGTTTACAATTGTTTATTTTATTTTGGTTCTAAAAATAAGAGAACTAAAATTGTTTAATAAAAATAGGTAAAATAAGCGCGAAAAGTATCAAGTTTTGGACAATTTTATACCATAAAAAGGATGATTTTTGTCTATTGGCTTTTAACAAATATATTGTTTAATGTGTAATTTTGTATTATTTTTTTTGCTTAATATGTTTATTTAGCCACTTTAAATAATTTTATATATAATTTATTTGGATTATACAGATTAAAAACTATATTTGTGCAATCGATTACATTATTTCTTTCGTAGAATGTTAATTTGTTGGTTTTAATATTTTTAGAAAGATGTAAATAGAACTATCTCACGCTTACCAAAAATTACAAAACTATAATTTCAACTTACTATGAATCAAACCGAAACCGTTGCAGTAAATCAGAGTGTTAAGACAACCGGTAAATACCGTTGGAGTATTTGCGCATTATTATTTTTTGCAACTACGATCAATTATCTGGACAGACAAGTGCTTTCTTTAACTTGGAGTGATTTTATTGCGCCAGAATTTCACTGGACAAACAATGACTACGGAAATATCACTGCTTTGTTTTCTATTTTTTATGCAGTTTCCTTATTGTTTGCTGGAAGATTTGTGGATTGGTTGGATACTAAAAAAGGATTTCTTTGGGCAATCGGAATATGGTCTGTGGGAGCTTGTCTTCACGCTTTTTGCGGAATTGCTACTTCAGGAATTATTACAGGAGAATGGTTTGTAGGGTTTCATGGTTCAAAAGAAATAATCAGTACAATAAGTGATACAGCTTTGGTAATCAATGTAAGTGTGGCGCTATTTATTTTTGCTCGTTTCGTTTTAGCAGTTGGAGAAGCAGGAAACTTCCCTGCGGCTATTAAAACTACAGCAGAATATTTTCCTAAAAAAGACAGAGCATTTGCAACAAGTATCTTTAACGCAGGTGCAACAGTTGGAGCTTTAGCGGCGCCAATTACAATTCCGTTTATTGCAAAATCTTTTGGTTGGGAAATGTCTTTTATCATTATCGGAGCTTTAGGTTTTGTTTGGATGGGATTTTGGATGTTTATGTACGATAAGCCAGAAAGACATTCTAAAGTTACAGCAGAAGAATTGGCTTATATTCAACAAGATGATATTGAGGATAGTAAAATTGGTTTCAAACCTGAAGCTAAAGGAAAAGTTTCTTTAGCAGATTGTTTTAAATACAAACAGACATGGGCGTTTGCGTTTGGTAAATTCATGACAGACGGAGTTTGGTGGTTCTTTTTATTCTGGACTCCAGCTTATTTAAGTTCTGTTTACGGAATGGATTCTACAGAAGCTGCTTTTCCATTATTTGTACTTTATTTAATTACATTATTATCAATCATTGGAGGATGGCTTCCAACGTATTTCGTTGAGAAAAAAGGAATGAATCCTTATGAAGGAAGAATGAGAGCGATGTTGATTTTTGCATTTTTCCCATTATTAGCTTTAATCGCACAGCCACTTGGTTACATTAGTTACTGGGTTCCAGTAATTATTATTGGAATTGCAGGGGCAGCGCACCAATCTTGGTCGGCAAATATTTTCACAACGGTTGGAGATATGTTTCCTAAGAAAGCAATTGCAACAATTACAGGAATCGGCGGTTTAGCAGGTGGAATTGGATCTACAGTAATCAATAAAGGTTCAGGAGTTTTGTTTGATTATGCTAAAGAAACAGAAATGGTTTTTATGGGATTTAAAGGAATAGAAGCGGGTTATTTTATTATCTTTTCAATTTGTGCAATTTGTTACTTAACTGGTTGGATTGTAATGAAATCACTGGTTCCTAAATATGCTCCAATCACTGATCTATAAAGAAAAATTAGGATAATTGAAATAATTTTTCGTTTTCAATTATGCTATTTAAATATAAAAATATAATTTTGTGCAATCGATTACATTAATTTAAAATTATGACAAAATATAGTTCAAGATACGCGTCAAGCCCAGAAGCAGTTAAAAAATATGATACGCAGCAATTGAGAGAAGAATTCTTAATTGATGACTTAATGCAAGAGGACGAAGTTGTATTGGTTTATTCACACTACGACAGATACATTGCTGGTTCTGCAGTTCCTGTAAAAGGCGATTTAGCTTTAGAAACAATCGATCCTTTAAAAGCACCTTACTTTTTAGAGCGTAGAGAGTTGGGAATCATCAATGTTGGAGGAAGCGGTTCTGTTGTAGTAGAAGGAACAACTTATGAGTTAGGTTTTAAAGATGCTTTGTATATCGGAGCTGGAAATAAAGAGGTGGTTTTTAAAAGTGACGACAAAAACAATCCTGCTAAATTCTATTTGAACTCTGCACCGGCACATACCACTTATCCAACTAAGAAAGTAAGTTTAGCTGAAGCTAATAAATTACAATTGGGAACGATGGAAACAGCAAATCACCGTACCGTAAACCAAATGATTATTGGAAACGTGGTGACAACTTGCCAATTGCAAATGGGAATGACAGAATTAAAACCGGGAAGTGTTTGGAATACGATGCCTGCACACGTTCACGATCGTAGAATGGAAGTTTATTTCTATTTAGATATTCCACAAGATCAAGCAGTTTGCCACTTTATGGGACAACCGCAAGAAACAAGACATATTTGGATGAACAATCATCAGGCAGTAATTTCTCCGCCTTGGTCTATTCACTCAGGTTCAGGAACTAGCAATTATACTTTTATCTGGGGTATGGCTGGTGAAAACTTAGATTATGGAGATATGGATGTTTGTAAAATCACTGATTTAAGATAAGTTGACAAATTTATTTGATATAAAAGGAAAAGTTGCCCTTATCACTGGAAGTACGCACGGACTGGGAATGGCAATGGCAAAAGGATTAGGTCAGGCAGGTGCAACAATCGTTGTAAACGGAAATTCATCTCAAGAAAAAATTGATAATGCTGTAGCAGAACTAAAAAGTGAAGGCATTAATGCAGTTGGTTACAAATTTAATGTAACAGAAGAGCAGGAAGTAAAAACTGCTGTTGCGAAAATTGAAAGCGAAGTTGGATCAATTGATATCTTAATCAATAATGCTGGAATTATCAAAAGAATTCCGCTTCTCGATATGGAAGTTTCAGATTTCAGAGAAGTAGTCGATATTGATCTTGTAAGTCCGTTTATCGTTTCCAAGCATGTTGCCAAAGGAATGATCGAAAGACGTCAAGGAAAAATCATCAACATTTGCTCAATGATGAGTGAGTTGGGAAGAAATACAGTTTCTGCTTACGCTGCTGCAAAAGGAGGCTTGAAAATGCTGACTAAAAACATGGCAACAGAATGGGCAAAATACAATGTTCAGATTAACGGAATCGGTCCTGGATATTTTGCAACAGAACAAACCAAACCAATTAGAGTTGATGGACATCCGTTTAATGATTTCATCATCAGCAGAACTCCTGCAGCAAAATGGGGTGATCCAAGCGATTTGGCTGGAGCGGCGATATTTTTATCATCAAAAGCGAGTGATTTTGTAAACGGTCACATTTTATATGTAGATGGTGGAATCCTAGCTACAATAGGAAAACCTTCAAACGAAGAATAATTCTCAAATTATATTTTAAAAGACATGAGCCAGACATTCATAAACGATAATTTTTTATTAGAAAATAAATATGCTGAGGAGTTATATCACAATTACTCAAAAAATCAGCCCATTATAGATTACCATAACCATTTAAATCCACAGTTTATTGCTGAAGATAAAATCTTTGACAATATTACTCAAGTTTGGATTAATGGAGATCATTACAAATGGCGTGCAATGCGTACTTTGGGAATCAACGAGCAGTTTGTAACAGGAAATGGTTCAGATAAAGATAAATTCTTAAACTGGGGAAAAACAGTTCCGTACACAATGCGTAATCCTTTGTACCACTGGACTCACTTAGAATTGGCTCGTTATTTTGATATTTATGATTTATTGAATGAGAAATCTGCCGAGAAAATTTATATCGAAACTTCGGAGAAAATCAATTCTCAAGCGTACAGCACGCAAAACCTTCTTAAAAAAGTAAACGCTGAATTAGTTTGTACGACAGAAGATCCAATTGATTCGTTAGAATTTCACCAAAAATTCGCGAATAATTCGACTGGAATTAA
This sequence comes from Flavobacterium sp. SH_e, assembly GCF_025717045.1. Taxonomy (GTDB): domain Bacteria; phylum Bacteroidota; class Bacteroidia; order Flavobacteriales; family Flavobacteriaceae; genus Flavobacterium. The sequence continues at coordinate 408,519 of NZ_JAOVZN010000003.1, read as the reverse complement.
AATGAGTACGGCTTTCAGACCTGATAAAGCCATCTTAATTGCTAATGATGGTTATAATGCATATCTGGACACATTAGGGGATGTGTCCGGAGTTGCAATTAACACTTACGCTGATTTGCAGTCTGCTTTAAGAAAAAGAATCGAATTTTTTAATGCGAACGGATGTAAATTAAGTGATCATGGATTGAATCAAATTGATTTTGAGAGCTTTACAGAAAGTGAAATCAATGCGATTTTCAAAAAGAAAAGAGAAAATGGAACGTTGTCTCAAGAAGAGATTTTAAAATTCCATAGTGCCATTTTAGTTTTCTTATCAGAAACATATCATGAATTTGGATGGGTACAGCAATTTCACTTAGGTGCATTGCGTAACAACAATGCTCGTATGCATAGAATCTTAGGTCCAGATACAGGATGGGATTCTATTGGAGATTATCCTCAAGCACAAAAATTGTCTGCTTTCTTAAATGCTTTAGACAGTAAAGATAAATTGACTAAAACAATCATTTACAACTTAAATCCTGCTGATAACGAAGTGATGGCAACGATGATTGGAAATTTCAACGACGGAAGCGTTCGCGGAAAAGTACAATTTGGATCTGGATGGTGGTTCTTAGATCAGAAAGATGGAATGACAAAACAATTGAATGCGCTTTCAAATATGGGGCTAATCAGTTGTTTTGTTGGAATGTTGACAGATTCTAGAAGTTTCTTATCATTCCCAAGGCACGAATATTTCAGACGTATTTTATGTAATCTTTTGGGAGATGAAATTAAAAGAGGAGAGCTTCCAAATGATATGGAATGGATTGGAAAATTAGTTTCTGATATTTCATACAACAACGCAAAAGAATATTTCAAATTCTAATTTTTTAACCATTAAGATATTAAGAAAATTAAGTTTTTGATTTAATAAATAGTTACTTAAATAATAAAGATAATTAAGCGAGTAGGCTTAATAAACTTAACCTTTAATAGCAAAGAGAACATAAAGTAAAGTTTAATTCTCTTAATGCCTTAATGGTAAATTTAAAAATAAAAGAAATGAGTAGAGTAGTTGCATTTGGAGAAATTATGCTGCGTTTATCGACAGAAAGACATTTGCGTTTTTCGCAATCTACAGCATTTGGTGCTACGTACGGTGGTGGAGAATTCAATGTGTGTGTTTCTTTAGCAAATTATGGAATCAACGCTGAATTTGTAACCAGATTACCTGAAAACGAAATTGGTTTTTCGGCATTAAAAGAAATGCGAAAAATGAATGTCGAGTCTAAGAATATAGTTTACGGAGGGGAGCGTTTAGGGATCTATTTCTTAGAAACTGGCGCAGGAACTCGCGGAAGCAATGTTGTTTACGATCGCTCGCACAGTGCCATGTCAACAATCCAAAAAGGTATGGTTGATTGGGAAAAAGTGCTAGCTGGAGCTGAATGGTTTCACTGGAGCGGAATTACACCAGCGATTTCAGAAAGTGCAGCAGAAGCTTGTTTAGAAGCTATTAAAGTTGCTCATAAATTGGGAATTAAAATTTCATGTGATTTAAATTATAGATCGAAACTTTGGCAATATGGAAAAACGCCAAGCGAGGTTATGCCAGAAATGCTAAAGTACAGTAATGTGATTTTAGGAGATATCGACACAGCATATTTCATGCTTGGAATCCCAAAAGTAAATCCGAATTATCAGGACGAAAAATCACTTCCAGCAGTTTACGATAAATTGTTTGAATTGATTCCGAACTTAAAAATTGCTGCAACAACGCTTCGTTATTCTGTTAGTGCTTCACATCAAAGAATTGGCGGAATTTTATACGATGGAAAAGCAATTTACAGTGCAGCCGTTAAAGAAGTTACTCCGGTCGTTGATCGTGTTGGAAGCGGTGATGCTTTCATGGGCGGATTAATTTATGGTTTGTTAGAATATCAAAATAACAATCAGAGAGCTTTAGATTTTGCAGTTGCAGCTTGTTGTCTAAAACATACAATTGCAGGAGATTACAACTTGGTTACTTTAAAAGAAGTAGAAAATATGATTGATGGTGATGGTTCTGCATTAGTATCAAGATAATTTTAAATAAAAATGGCAAAATATTCAAGAATTGAAGTAGCTCAAACAATGAAAGATAATGGGATGGTTCCGTTGTTTTTTCATTCGGATATTGAGCTAAGTAAAAAAGTTTTAAAAGCATGTTACGACGGAGGTTCCAGATTGATGGAATTTACAAGCAGAGGTGATTTTGCATATGAAGTTTTTGGAGCTTTAAACAAATACGCTTTAGCAGAACTTCCAGGAATGATTTTAGGAGTGGGTTCTGTGACAGATGCGGCTTCGGCTTCATTGTACATGAGTTTAGGAGCAAATTTTATTGTAACACCAGTTTTTAGAGAAGATATAGCTATAGCTTGTAATCGCAGAAAAGTACTTTGGTCGCCTGGTTGCGGTACTCTGACAGAAATTGCAAGAGCAGAAGAATTAGGCTGTGAAATCGTAAAATTATTCCCAGCCGATACTTATGGCCCAGAATTTATTAAAGCAATAAAAGGCCCATGTCCGTGGACAAACATTATGCCTACGGGCGGAGTTTATCCAACAGTAGAAAGTTTGAGTTCATGGCTGAATGCCGGAGCAACCTGTGTTGGTTTAGGTTCACAATTGATTTCAAAAGACATATTAGAAAATAAAGACTTCGACGGACTAACTGCAAAAGTGAAACAGGTTCTTGATATTATAAAAAACATTCGAAAATAAATAAGGAGTAATCATGCCAACCCCTTATTTTAATAAGTTTTTTTTAGATTTTTAGAGATTGTAATAGAACATTACGCTTGAAAAATTTAGCTCGCCATTCCTCACAGCGGGCTCTATTTTACTCAATCGGGTGTGATGTTTCTTTTACAATTTTAAAGGCAGAAATGAAGAAATAGGGTTTGTAAATGGTTATTTATAACACAACTAACTTAGAATTCAAAATGGAAAAAATAAACAGATCAAACGCGGGACTTACAGAGAAACTTCCGATTAAAATCGTACAATTTGGAGAAGGAAACTTCTTAAGAGCTTTTGTTGAATATGCTATCCAAAAATTAAATCAGGAAGCTGATTTTAATGCGGGTATTGCTGTGGTTCAGCCAATCGATAAAGGTTTGGTGAACATGATTAATGCGCAAGACGGATTGTATACTTTGTTCATGAAAGGAGTTAAAAAAGGTGAAGAAATTCAAGAAAAAGAATTGATCACTAATATTGTAAAAGCGATTGATCCTTATGCTTCTTTTCAAGATTATTTAGCTTTAGCTAAAGAAGAAGAATTGGCTTTTATTATTTCAAACACAACAGAAGCAGGAATTGAGTACATTGCTTCAGATTTGCCAACTATGCAGCCGCCAGTTTCTTTCCCAGCGAAATTGACTGTACTTTTACATGAAAGATTCAAGCACTTTAAGGGGGCTTCAGATAAAGCTTTAACGATTATTCCTTGCGAATTAATCAATTATAATTCAGATACTTTAAAAGAAATTATTTTGAAGTATTGTGTAGATTGGAAATTGGAACAAGAATTTGTTTCTTGGTTACTAAACGATTGTTCTTTCCATAATACTTTGGTTGACAGAATTGTTCCAGGTTATCCAAAAGATCAAATCGAAGAATACAATGCACAGCTTTCATACAAAGATGATTTGATTGTAAGTGCAGAAACTTTCTTCTTATGGGTTATTGAAGGGGATGATGAATTAAAAGCAAAACTTCCATTTCATAAAACAGATTTAGATGTCAAAATCATTTCTGATATGCAGCCTTACAGAACTCGTAAAGTTAGAATTTTGAACGGAGCGCACACTGCAATGGTTCCATTTTCTTTGCTTTACGGAAACGAAACTGTAAAAGAAACTGTTGATAATGCTTTTACTGGTGATTTTATCAATAAAGCATTATTTGAAGAAATCAATGAAACTTTAAACATGGATAAAGAAGAATTGGCTAGTTTCTCTGAAGAGATTTTAGACCGTTTTAGAAATCCATTCGTGAAGCACTTATTGTCTTCGATCGCTTTAAATTCAATTTCTAAATTTAAAGTTCGTGTATTGCCAAGTTTAACAGGCTATGTTGATGTTCACGGAAAACTTCCTGTTCATTTAACTTTCGCTTTTGCGGCTTTAATTCGTTTCTACAAAGGAACTTGGAATGGACAAGATTTGCCAGTGAACGACAGCGAAGATATTACAACATTCTTCAACGGACTTTGGAAGTCTGATGATTACGAGAAAATTGCTCGTTTAACATTACAAAATAAAGGTTTTTGGGAGGAAGATTTAACAGAAATTCCAGGTTTAACAAAAGCAATTACAATTGCTTTAGAAGAAATAGATTCAAACGGAATTGAAGCTGGTTTTGCTAAGTTTCAAGAAAGAATAAAATAAAAAAAAACACAACAAAAAGAACAAAGAACAAAGGTTAATTATGGCAACGCAGAAAAAATTAATAAAAGTAAACCCAACCGACAATGTTGCGGTTGCTTTGGTGGATCTTACTGCAGGCGAAGTGATTGATTTTGAAGGACAATCAATTACCGTAGAGTCTGATGTAAAAATGAAACATAAGATTGCAATGGTTCCTTTTAATGTAGGGGACAGAATCATTATGTATGGTGTTTTGGTTGGAAAAGCAAGCGCTAGAATCGAAAAAGGCGGTTTACTTTCTACAGCAAATGTAAAGCACGAGAGTGATAAAGTTACTGGTAAAACAGAAACTATTGGCTGGAATGCTCCAAATGTAGATAAATGGAAAGACAGAACGTGGCAGGGCTATCACAGAGAAGATGGGCAGGTTGGAACAGAAAATGTATGGCTGTTTTTTCCATTGGTTTTTTGTGAAAACAGAAACATTGAAATCTTAAAAGATATTTTTGAGAAGGAGTTAATGAAACCTAAAGAAAACGATTATCAATTATTGTTGCGTTCTTTGGTGAAATCAGAAACGGGTGGGGCAGGAAATCAAGAAGCTTCAAACGACGCTAATTTATTTAACAATATTGAGGTAAAATTCATTACGCACCAAGGTGGTTGTGGCGGAATTCGTCAGGATTCTCACAGTTTAGCGAAGCTTTTGGCTGGTTATGTAAATAATCCAAACGTGGCTGGAGCAACTGTTTTGAGTTTAGGATGTCAAAATCTTCAGATTTCAATTTTTAAAGAAGCTTTAGATGCGATTAATCCAAATAGTAAAAAACCTGTTTTAATCTACGATCAGCAATCAATAGGAACAATCGAAACGATGTTGAGCAGTGTGGTTAAAGATACTTTTGAGGCTATTAAAAAAGCAAACGAAATTAAGAGACAGCCAGCTCCATTGTCTAAATTAAGAATTGGTTTAGAGTGCGGTGGATCTGACGGATTCTCCGGAATTTCTGCTAACCCGACATTGGGAGTGTTATCCGATCATTTAGTTGCTTTGGGAGGAACTACAATTCTTTCTGAATTTCCTGAATTATGTGGAGTAGAACAGGAATTAGTAAATCGTTGTGTAGATGATAAGGATGGAAAACGTTTCTTAGATTTAATGCAATGGTACGAAAAAACAGTTGTTGATGCAGGTTCAGGATTTGATATGAATCCTTCTCCAGGTAACATTAAAGACGGTTTGATTACAGATGCTATGAAATCGGCTGGTGCTGCCAAAAAAGGTGGAACATCACCAATTACAGGTGTTTTCGATTATGGAGAGTATATTAACGAACCAGGATTTACATTGTTATGTACGCCAGGAAACGACGTAGAATGTACAACTGCAATGGTAGGTTCTGGTGCAAATATGGTATTGTTTACAACAGGTTTAGGAACTCCAACAGGAAACCCAATTGCACCAGTTGTAAAGATTTCATCAAACACACAGTTAGCAAACAAAATGTCTGATATTATAGATATCGATACTGGAGGCATTATTACTGGTGAAAAATCTATTGAGGAAATGGCTGACGAAATGTTAGAATTTATTATTGATGTTGCCAGCGGTACAATAAAAACCAAAGCTGCAATTTTAAACCAAAACGATTTTATTCCTTGGAAAAGAGGGGTTTCGTTGTAATTTTTTAGGTGCAAAGGAACAGAGATGCAAAGTGACAAAGGTTTATATAGAAGACGCACAATATAGTGCGTCTTTTTTTTTTTTTTTTTTGAGAAAGCTCCAGCGGAGCGACATATTTTTACTGCAATCTAAATATATGTCGCTCCGCCGGAGCTGTATGTTGTAACCATTTATCCTTTGCTATAAATATCTCGCTTCTCCGAAGCTTGCATAAAAAAAAGCCCATTCTAAAATGAGCTTATATAACTTATATGATGAAAAAAAAGAAAATTAAAAATTAGTTCTTGTAGAAGATTTACGAATATGTAATTCTGGCGCAAGGACTACCTTTTTTTCAATTTTAATAGTGTCAGTTTTGGCAACCTGTTCCAAGAAAACGCGAGCAGACATTTTTCCCATTTCTAACGGTGACTGATCTACAGATGTGATTGATAACTCCATAAATTTTGTAAAAGGCTCGTTACTAAAACCTGCTACACAAAATTCATTTGGAATACTGATATTTCTAAATTGAAGTTCTTGGATAGCACCTAAAGCAGCAAAATCACTAGCAGAAAAAATCGCATCTGGTGGTGTTTCTAAGTCCAATAAAATATCCACAGCTTCTTTTCCAGCTTCGACGCTACTTTTTGTGTGAATAACATATTCTTCTTTAAAAGTTAATCCGCTGTCTAATAACGCTTGTTTATATCCTAAAAACCTGTTTTTAAAAATATCCAAAGATTGATTTCCAGAGAAATGCGCAATGTTTCTGCAGCCTTCATCAATTAAATGTTTGGTAGCTAGATAACCTCCTTTAAAGTCATTAATCGTTACAGAACTAACACCGTCAATATGTTTACTTCTATCGAAAAATATCAGCGGTACATTTTTATCTAACACATTTCTAAAAGCGCCATCGTTCTCATTTGAAATACCAGTAACAGACATTATAATTCCGTCAACTTGCGCATCTACTAAAGTATGAAGATTTTCATTTTCTCTTTTGATGCTTTCATGAGTTTGGCAAATAATAACCTGATAGCCATGAGGATAAAGTTCTTCCTCAATTCCTCTAATAACAGAGGCGAAAAAGTTGCTGTCAATACGCGGAACAATAACTCCGATATTATTACTGCGACCACTCTTTAGTGCTAGCGCCAGTTTATTCTGCTTATAATTCATCTCAGCCGCAGTCCTAATAACAAGTTCGCGTGTAGCCTCTTTTATCTTAGGATTATTGTTTAACGCTCTGGAAACCGTTGCAGCTGTGATGTTTAATTTTTCAGCAATATCGTAAATAGTTACTTTTTCACTCATTCAAAAAAAAGTTTTTCAGATTATTTTTAGACAAAAGTACATTTTTTTTCATTATGTAATAAAAATTGTTATCGATTACCATAACCAAAAACTAAATCGTTTTAGATTCTACAATGATAATAAATTATCTAAATTTTTGCATTAAATGTAATTATAATTTCTAATAAAAATTAAATATATAATTTTTTTCTAAATTAATTTGGTCTCTTAGAACAATTTTTCTACTTTCGTGTAATCGATTACATAATTTTTCAATGTTTTCGGTATTAAACAAGAAAATACTGTGCAAATGATTACAAATAAGAGCATCATATTTAAAAAGATTCTTTTTTTAGCCTTTTTTGGCTTGTTAATCACATCGTGCGCAAAACATACTTCTTCAGTTTCTTCTGATAATCCGTGGGAAAAAATGGATTTGGTTGTAAAAAGTATTCCGCAAACTCATTTTTTAAATAAGGTTTATAATATAAATGATTTTGGAGCTGTTGCAGACGGCAAAACATTAAACACTTTAGCTTTTCAAAAAGCAATAAAAGAATGTGCCGCAAATGGAGGCGGAAAGGTTTTGGTGCCAAATGGAAAATATTTGAGCGGAGCAATTCATTTAGAAAACAATGTAAATCTGCATTTAGAAGATAATGCTGAGATTCTTTTTAGTTTAAATCCAAACGATTATCCAATCGTTCATACTTCTTGGGAAGGAACAGAAGTAATGAATTATTCCCCGCTGATTTATGCGAAGAATAAAACCAATATTGCCATTACAGGAAAAGGAACATTAAATGGTCAGGCCGACAGTACAAATTGGTGGATTTGGTCTGGAGGAAAAAACTACGGTTGGAAAAAAGGAATTCCATCTCAAAACGATCCAACAAATCGTGAAGTTTTGGTTGAGATGGCTGAAAAAGGAGTTCCAGTTTCTGAACGAGTTTTTGGAGAAGGACGTTATTTAAGACCAAATTTCATTGAATTTTTCGAATGCAATACTGCTTTAATAAAAGATGTCAAAGTAATCAATTCTCCTTTTTGGATTTTACATCCAATTAAAACTAATAATATGATTATTGACGGTGTAACCGTAAACAGTCACGGCCCGAATAATGATGGCTGTGATCCTGAATATTCTCAAAATATTTTAATTAAAAACTGCACTTTCAATACTGGTGATGATTGTATAGCAATTAAAGCGGGACGTGACGCAGATGGCAGAAGAGTTGGAATTCCGAGTAAAAATATCATCGTGCAAAACTGTAAAATGATTGATGGTCACGGAGGAGTTGTAATTGGAAGCGAAATTTCAGCAGGAGTGAATAATGTTTTTGTCGAAAATTGTGTGATGGACAGTCCAAATTTGGATCGCGCCATTCGTATCAAAACCAATTCAAAAAGAGGCGGAGTCATTGAAGATATTTATGTACGAAATCTGGAAGTTGGAACAGTAAAAGAATGTGTTTTAAAACTGAACATGTTCTACAATGTTTATGGTTCGCAGACTGGAAATTTTATTCCGACAATCAGAAATATCAGTTTAGAAAACGTCAATGTGAAAAATGGCGGAAAATACAGTGTTTGGGCTGAAGGTTACAAAGAGTCGCCAGTAGAAAATATCACACTGAAAAATGTAAAAATACAGAAAGTCGATTCGGTTTATTTATTGAAAAATGTAAAAAATATAAATTTTATAGATACCTACGTAAACAACAAAAAAGTAGAATCTATTAAGTAATAATTGTCTTCAAAGTATTGGTAATTAGTAATTTGATTAATTTTTGAGATAATTTGTTTTTTGAAGGAGTTAAAAAGGAGTTTGGCAAATGTTGGACTCCTTTCTTAACTGAAAAGTCAGAAATGAAATGAGAAATAAATTAATTTTAATAGTGTTTTTGAATGTGATTGCGGTTCACAGCCAGCAATATAAGGTTGATACATCGTATACAATCAAAAGTACTTTTACGAAATTAGTTAAGAAATATCCGTTCATCACAATTCCAGAAATTAAGCCAAATCCAGATGTTAAAGAAAGCTTCGATTTGGTTTACAATCAAGAACAAGATAGGATTTTACATTTTGATGCTTTCATTAATACCAAAAAGAAAAAAAATCCTGCTGTAATATTGATTCACGGCGGAGGCTGGAGATCTGGAAATAAAAATCAGATGCAGTTTATGGGAAAAGAAATTGCGGCAAAAGGATATTCGTGTTTCTCAATTGAATACAGATTGTCATTGGAAGCAAAATATCCAACGGGAGTTATAGATGTAAAAAATGCTATAAAATTTATTAAAGACAATGCCGCAAAATTTAATGTCGATGTTAATAAAATAGCGGTTTTAGGCTGTTCTTCTGGCGGACAAATGGCAACTTTAATAGGAACGACAAATAATAATTCTCTTTTCGAAGATCCTTCTTTTAAAAGTAAATCTTCATCAAAAGTAAATGCGATTATTGATGTAGACGGAGTTTTAGCATTCAAACATCCAGAATCATCAGAAGGAGATATGGCTGCTTTTTGGCTTGGAGGAAAATCAGATGAAATTCCTGATAACTGGAAAAACGCTTCGGCGCTAAATCATACCGATAAAAATACGCCGCCAGTTTTGTATATCTGCAGCAGTATTCCAAGATTTCATGCTGGAAGAGACGATATGATCAAGATTTTGAATGAGAATAAAATTTACAATGAAGTGCAGACTTTTCCAGATTCGCCTCATTCATTTTGGTTTTACGAACCTTGGTTTGGACAGACAATTTCGTACAGCGTACGATTTTTAGATAAAATTTTTAAATAATTTAGAATACAAATGAAAGCAAAAATCACCACAGCAATTTTATTTTTCGCGGGTTTAACTGCCGTAAATGCGCAGAAATACGATATTAAAACCAATAAGACTTATGCCGAAATATCTGCAAAAACAGACGGAAAATGGGAAGGCAGAAAGTATAAAGGCGGAACGGTTTTTAAAAATGTGGACCGATTAAAACTGGCTCCAGAGCATACAGATCACTCTTTTGATATTCGTTATGAAGGGCCAGGATGGGAAAATAACAGAATTGGCTATCGTTTGTATTTAGATTGGAGAAATGCGATAGATATTTTCGGGAAAAAGACTTCTGAAAATATTCTTCCGATAGTTGGGCAAGATGGTTTCGATTCGTATCACAATATGAGCGATTGGGGCGCCGATATTCTAAAAGCAGGAAAAGGAATCGGAATTGGTTCTATAGATCGTTATTTAAATAATGAAAAATTACACTTCCGTGAAGTAGACTCAACTATTGCTACAGTTGCTAATAAATCGAATGAATCTGTGGTAAAAGTGAATTATTATGGATGGAAAACCGCTTCAGATAAAATTGATTTTATTTCAGAATTAACGATAAAACCAGATCAATTATATACGCAGCACACTATTAAAGCTTCACAAGCAATTAAAGGAATCTGTACTGGAATTGTAAAACAAAAAACGGCTGAGCTTCTTAAAAAAGAAAGTAAAAATAAAAAATGGGCCTATTTGGCAACTTATGGAGAACAATCTTTGGTTCCAGATAAGTTAGGTATGGCAATTTTTTATGAAATTAGTAGTATCGAAAATGTAGCAGATACTGATTTAGATTATCTTTTAGTTTTCAAACCAACCACAAAAGCAGTTACTTTTTACCTTTTAGGAGCTTGGGAACAAGAAGTTAACGGAATTAAAACAAAAGAAGAATTTGCTAAATATTTAGATAAACAATTAGAAGTGCTAAATAAAAAAGGTAAAATGTAAAACGTAATCTTTATGCGTAAATCTCTTTCTGCGAAGTTCAATTTTTTTAAAGCGACATTGATTTTACTGTTGTTTTTTGGAAATAAAATCAATGCTCAAAATCAAGCTGATTCCGAAAACACTGTTATTTCATATGATTTAAAATGGTCGGAGCGTATAGCGCTTTCCATTTTAAATAAATATCCAAATGCTTGGCAACTGGACGGAAATGACAGACCAAAATGGGATTATAAAATGGGTTTTGTATTGTCTGGTTTTGAAAAATTATATCAAAAAACAAACGATAAAAAATACCAGAAATACATTAAAGATTATGTTGATGGAATGATTGACAGCATTGGAAATATTAAAAAATACGATATAAAAGAATACAATATCGATTATTTAAGTCCAGGGAAATTGCTCTTTAATCTGTATGATGAAACGAAAGATTCGCGCTATTTACAGATTATTGGAAAGCTGAGAAATCAATTAGAAAGTCAGCCGAGAACACCAAGCGGAGGTTTTTGGCACAAACAAATCTACCCAAACCAAATGTGGATTGATGGTTTGTATATGGCAGAACCTTTCTATGCGCAATTTACGGTTAAGTACGAAAAAGGAAAAAGTTTAGATGATATTGCTAAACAATTCGGATTAGTTCAGAATCATTTTGTAGATAAAAAAACAGGTTTGGTTTACCAAGCTTGGGACGAAAGTAAAGAGATTGCTTGGGCAGATAAACAAACGGGAACTTCGCCAACAATTTGGGGACGCGGTATTGGATGGTATATGGTGGCGCTGGTTGAAACTTTAGATTATTTCCCAAAATCTCATCCCAAGTATAAAGTTTTGGTAAGCTATTTAGAACAGATTTCAAAAAGTGTAAACCAATACAAAAGCGAATCTGGATTATGGTATCAAGTAGCAGATAAGCCTGAATTGTATGCAAATTACGTTGAACCATCAGCTTCTGGAATGATTATTTATGCTTTTGCAAAAGGAGCCAATAAAGGGTATTTGTCTTCAAGCTATAAAACAACAGCTAAAAAATCATTTGACAGTTTTGTTAAAGAGTTTGTGAAAGTGGATAAAAAAGGAGAAATCAATATTTTGAATGTTTCATCTAATGTTGGTTTAGGAGGAAAACCTTTCAGAGATGGCACAAACAATTATTATCTGTCTTCCAAAACAAAAGAAAATGGCGCAATAGGTCTTGGAGCATTTTTATTGGCCGCAATTGAATTAGAAAAATAGTAGAATTTAAATATTTTGAAATGAAAAATAATAGAAAGCATAGTTATTTTATGTCGGTTTTGATGATTTGCGTTATGACCATTACAAGTTGTAAAGTAACTTCTCAAGAGCCTGCAAAAAATGATATCGTAATCGGGAAAAACCTGAAATGGTCTGATAAAATGGCTCTTACATTGATGAAACGTCATCCAGAATCGTATATGCTTGACGATGCTAAAAAGCCAAAGTGGGATTATGTTCATGCTTTAGTTTTGCATTCAATAGAAGAATTGTACAAGAAAAATCCAGATCCGAGATACAAAGCTTACGTGAAAGGTTATGTAGATCAATTAGTTCAAGCTGATGGAAGTATTAATACGTACGAATTTGATAAATTCAATATCGATTTGGTATTACCAGGGCGTTTGCTTTTTGATGTTTATGCCTATTCAAAAGAAGATAAGTATTTAAAAGCGATGCAATTAATTCGTAAACAGCTTTCAGAACAGCCAAGAACTCAAAGCGGTGGATTTTGGCACAAACAAATTTATCCAAACCAAATGTGGCTAGATGGTCTGTATATGGGAGAGCCATTCTATGCAGAATACACTGCTAAATTTGAAAACGGAAAAAGCTTCGACGATATCGCAAAACAGTTCGAATTAATTCAGCTTAAAGCTACAGATCCAAAAACGGGATTATTATATCACGGTTGGGATGAGAGCAAACAAATGCCTTGGGCAAATAAAGAAACAGGAAATTCACCAAACTTCTGGTCAAGATCTTTAGGCTGGTATGTAATGGCTTTGGTTGATGTTTTAGATTATATGCCAAAAGATCATCCAAAGAGAAAAGAGTTGATCCAATATTTAAATAATGCTTCTGAAGCGATACTTAAATTCCAAGATAAACCATCAGGTTTGTGGTATCAGGTTACAGATAAAGGCGGTGAAAAAGGAAATTATTTAGAAGCTTCTGGATCTGCTATGTTTTCTTATGCTTTTGCAAAAGGTGCAAACAAAGGATACTTACCATCTAAATTTAAAAAAGCAGCCAATAAAGCTTTTGATGGATTATCTACAGTTTTAATCAAAAAAGTAGATGAAGATGGCGGAATCACGCTAACAAACTGCTGTCAAGTTGCTGGTTTAGGAGGAAATCCATACCGTGATGGATCTTACGAATATTATGTAAACGAAAGAAAAAAAGACAACGATCCTAAAGCAACAGGGCCTTTTATCTTGGCAGCGATTGAGCTAAACAGATAATTGATTAATTGTGAATTGTTAATTATCAATTATATAGTTTGTCTTGCTGAGCGAAGTCGAAGCATTGCAAAGAAAAGCAAGTTAGAAATCCGACAGGTTTTTAAAATCTGTTGGGTTTAACTAAAAGGGTTAATCAGTACAAAAATGAAAAATATAAAAATCATCCTTTTTCTTCTTTCCATTTTTTGTTTTCAGAAGAATAACGCGCAAGCGTGGGTATCAGATAATAGAGACGGAACATTTACAAATCCGATTCTTCATGCTGATTATTCAGATCCAGATGTTGTTCGCGTAGGCGATGATTATTATATGACGGCTTCTTCTTTTAACTGTATTCCAGGTTTGCCGATTTTGCATTCTAAAGATTTGGTAAACTGGAAAATTATTGGATATGCTTTAGCAAAACAGCCTCCATTTGAAACTTACGATAGAGTACAGCACGGAAATGGAGTTTGGGCGCCAAGCATTAATTATCACAATAATGAATTTTATATTTATTACCCAGATCCCGATTTTGGAATTTATATGATTAAATCAAAAAAAGCCGAAGGACCTTGGTCTGCGCCGATTTTGGTAAAAGAAGGAAAAGGATTGATAGATCCGAGTCCACTTTGGGATAATGATGGAAAAGCATATTTAGTTCATGCTTTTGCCGGAAGTCGCGCTCAGATTAAAAGTTTGTTGGTAGTTTGTACAATGAATCCTGAAGGAACTATTGTAAATCATGATGAAGTAATGGTGATTGACGGACATGAAAGTGAAGGCACAATTGAAGGTCCAAAGTTTTATAAGCGCAATGGTTATTATTACATTTTTGCTCCTGCAGGTGGAGTTCCAACTGGTTGGCAGACTGTTTTAAGATCGAAAAATGTTTTTGGGCCATATGAAAAGAAAAAGGTTTTAGAACAAGGTTCAACAAACATAAATGGACCGCATCAAGGTGCTTGGGTCACTACGCAGACGGGAGAAGATTGGTTTTTTCATTTTCAAGATAAAGGAGCTTATGGAAGAATTGTGCATTTACAGCCAATGAAATGGGTAAATGATTGGCCAGTGATGGGACAAGATTTTGATAATAATGGAGTTGGAGAACCGGTTACAACTTTCAGAAAGCCAAATGTCGGTAAAAAATATCCAATAGAAACTCCAGCAGAATCAGATGAATTTAATTCACCAAAATTAGGTTTACAATGGCAATGGCAAGCCAATAAACAAATCAATTGGGGATTTCCAACAAGTTTAGGATACTTGAATTTATTTTGTGCAACAACAACTCAAAATATTTTTAATGCTCCAAATTTATTACTTCAAAAATTTCCTGCTGAAGAATTTACAGCAACAACAAAACTGACTTTTAATTCTAGAATAAAAGGGGAATCTACGGGTTTGATTGTTATGGGATTAGATTATAGTTATTTGTCTTTTAAAAATGATAATGGAAAACTGTATTTAAGCCAGAAAACAGGAACTTTTGACAAAACGGTTTCAGAAAAAGAAACAATACCTATTTTAATAGAAAACAGCACTATTTACCTAAGAGTACAAATTAAAATAGGTGGAATTTGCAGTTTCTTCTATAGTTTAGATGATAAAAATTATCAAACCATTGGAAGTGATTTCACTGCAAAAGAGGGAAAATGGATTGGTGCCAAGGTCGGACTTTTTGCTTTGGGCGAAGAAGTGAAAAACGATTCTGGAAATGTTGCAGTAGATTGGTTTAGAGTAACGAAATAAGAAGGAAATGATGCAGTTAAAAAAACAAATAATACTTTTTTTCTGTCTTTGCAGTTTTGCTGTAAAAGCTCAAAATACATACAAAAGATGGTCAGAAATTATTCGTAAGAATGATGCTTCTTGGTTTGCTTCGGCGGAAGCCAAAAAAATAGCAGAGAATGTTTTACTTTATCAAAGAGATATTGGCGGATGGCCAAAAAATATTCAAATGCAGGATGAACTGACAGAAAAGCAAAAGAAAGATTTAATTGCGCTTAAAAAAACGGCTGTAGAAACAACAACAGACAACGGAGCAACTTGTCAGGAAATGCTTTTTATGTCTAAAATGTATGCTCAAGTAAAAGACGAACGTTACGCAGCATCTTTCTTAAAAGGATTGAATTATCTTCTTGAAGCACAATATGCAAACGGCGGATGGCCACAATTTTATCCGTTGAAAAAAGGGTATTATACGCATATTACCTATAATGACGATTCGATGGTAAATATTATGAATGTGATAAAAGCAGTTGCCGATCAAACGGATTATTACAGCATAAAACCTTCTAGTGAAATTGTCGAAAAATGTAAAAAAGCCTTTGATAAAGGAGTTGACTGTATTTTAAAAACGCAATACAAGCAAAATGGAATTTTAACCGCATGGTGTGCGCAACATGACGAAGTTACTTTGGCTCCAGCAAATGCAAGAGCTTTTGAATTGGCTTCTTTAAGCGGATATGAATCGACAAAAATTGTTTTGCTTTTAATGTCGATCGATAAACCATCACCAGAAATTGTTACATCAGTAAAAAGTGCTGTAGCATGGTTTGAAAAAACAAAAATCACCAATTTAGAAGAGAAAAGAGTCTTGAATGATGCGGGAAAAATTGTAGATAAAAAGATGATTCCTGCAACTAATGCAACACCAATTTGGGCAAGATTTATGGATTTGGAAACCAATGAACCATTTTTCTGCGACCGTGATGGAATTAGAAAAAAATCTTTGGATCAAATTGGTTCAGAAAGAAGAAATGGTTATTCGTGGTATTCTGAAGCTCCGCAAGAAGTTTTAAAAAAGTTTCCTGATTGGGCGGTTAAAAACGGAACAAGAGTAGGTTCATCTGAAAAAAAAAACGTGACTTACATTACGGTTGCGCAGGACGGTTCAGGAGATTTTACTAAAATTCAAGATGCAATTTATGCAACTCCAGCATTTCCGTATGAGAAGGTAACGATATTTATAAAAAACGGCATTTACAATGAAAAAGTGAGAGTCCCAGAATGGAATACAAATGTAGTTTTACAAGGCGAAAGCAAAGAAAACACCATCATTACTTTTGATGATAATTTCTCGAAAATTGGCTTAGGAAGAAATAGCACTTTTTATACGTATACAGTTTTGGTTGAAGGTGATGATTTTACAGCTTCAAATTTAACCATCAAAAATACTTCGGGAGAACGCGGACAAGCGATTGCATTATCAGTTGTCGCTAATCGCGCTAAGATTTCAAACTGCAATCTTTTAGGAAATCAAGATACGTTGTATTTGTCTGGAAAAGAAGCAAAGCAATATTTTAAAGATTGTTATATAGAGGGAACTACAGATTTTATTTTTGGTGGTGCAACTGCTTTATTCGAAAATTGTACCATTCACAGCATAAAAAGCTCATACATTACTGCAGCTTCAACTCCAGAGGCAACTCCATTCGGATTTGTTTTTATAGGTTGTAAACTAACCGCAAATCCAGATGCGAAAGAGGTTTATTTAGGTCGTCCGTGGCGTATTTATGCTAAAACCGTCTTCATTAATTGTGAAATGGGAAAACAGATTAAACCAGAAGGCTGGGAAAATTGGTCGAAACCAGAAGCAGAAAAAAAAGCTTTTTACGCCGAATACAATTGTACTGGTGAAGGTTTTCAGCCATTAAAAAGAGTAAAATGGGCGCATCAACTTTCTAAAAAAGAAGTTGGTCAATATTCGATAGAAAATATTTTAAAAGATAAGAATGTAAATTGGTACTTGAAATAAGTCTCAGTTTCTACTGAAAACTGCGACTGAAAATTAAAAATAAGAAAACATGAATCTTAAATATCTACTTCTACTATTTCTTTCATGGGCTTCATTTTCACAAAACAATGATTTTCCTTCAGCTAAAGTAGATTCTATTGTAAAAAGAATTCAGCTTCCTGTAATTCCTTCTTATCAAATAAATATTTTGAATTTGGGAGCAAAAGGAGATTCAATTACAGACAATAAAAAGGTCTTTGATAAAGCAATGGCTTTATGTAAAAAGAATAACGGAGGAACTATTATTGTTCCAAAAGGTATTTATAAAATTAACGGGCCAATTCATTTTGTAAGCAATGTAAATTTAAAAATTGAAAAAGGAGCAAAAATAAAGTTTAGCGATAATCCAAAAGACTATCTTCCAATGGTTTTAACCAGTTGGGAAGGAACAATGCTTTATAATTACAGCCCACTTATTTACGCTAATAATTGCACCAATATAGCCATTTCTGGCGAAGGAACGATTGATGGAGAAGGAGGAAAAATCTGGAAGACCTTTAAAGCAAAAGAAAATGAAGGTAAAAACCGCAGCCGTGAAATGAATCACAATAACGTTCCATTAAACGAAAGAAAATTTGGAGAAGCTTATTTTTTAAGACCTCAGATGATTCAGTTTCTAAACTGCAAAAACGTTTTGGTTGAAAATGTTCGAATAGAAAATTCACCGTTTTGGTGTCTTCATTTTTTAAAATCAGAAAGTATAACCGTTAGAGGAATAAGTTACAAATCATTAAACCATAACAATGACGGAATTGATCCTGAATATGCAAAAGATGTTTTAATTGAAAATGTAACTTTTGATAATGGAGATGACAATGTTGCTATAAAAGCAGGAAGAGATCACGAAGGTAGAGCAAATACAGCAATACCAAGTCAAAACATTGTTATTAGAAATTGTAATTTTAAAGGACTGCACGGAATTGTAATTGGCAGCGAAATGTCAGCAGGTGTGCAGAATGTTTTTGTTGAAAATTGTAAAACAGCTGGATATTTAAAAAGAGGAATTTATTTAAAAACCAATGCAGATCGAGGAGGATTTATTAAAAATATATTTGTTCGAAATATTCAATTGGACGAAGTAGAAGATTGCTTGTATATTACGGCTAATTATCACGGAGAAGGAAAAGGGTATCAATCGGATATATCAAATGTATATTTTTCAAATATTACCTGTAATAAAGCATCAGAATCTGGTATTGTAATTCAGGGATTTCCGGACAAAAAAATCCGAAATATCACTTTGAAAAACATTGAGATTAAATCGGCTAAAAATGCTTTGTCAAATGAAAATGCTGAAAATGTTCTAATGACAGATGTTTTTATTGGGCAAAGAGCGAGTGTGCCTACAGCGGTTTCGAAACCTTAAATTATAGTTGCAAAGGTTCAGAGGAACAAAGGTTCAAAGGTTTTTTGTTGAGATGTTTGTAGTGTATCTTACAAACGAAAAACACATAAAGCTTTGTGTTCTTTCGCTAAAGCAAACAAAAAAAGACTTTGTGACCTTTGCGTAATCTTAGCGCTCTTTGCGATAAAAAAATAAAACAAAATTACTAAAGAATGAAAAAATACTTATTACTAACATTCCTAATTACGTCAGTTTGTTTTGCACAAAAAACAACTTTGTATTGTATTGGAGATTCAACAATGGCAAACAAAAAAGATCCCGAAAAGAATCCAGAACATGGATGGGCACAAGTTTTACAACCATTTTTTACAGATAATATAATTGTTGTTAACAAAGCTGTAAACGGAAGAAGCACCAGAAGTTTTATAGACGAGAAACGTTGGGATTCTATTTATAATAAACTTAAAAAAGGAGATTATGTTTTTATCGAATTTGGACACAATGATGCTAAAATTGAAGATCCAAGCCGATATACAAATCCGCATACGGCTTATAGATACAATCTAATCAAATTTGTAAACGAAAGCAGAGCAAAAGGAGCAATTCCTGTTTTATTGACATCAATTTCAAGACGTAATTTCAACGAGAAAGGTGTGTTAGTTCCAACACATGGCGATTATCCATTAGAAACGCGTTTAGTTGCACAACAATACAATGTACCATTTATTGATTTGGAATATTACACAGAATTATTAGAACAATCCTACGGACCTGATAAATCTAAAGAATTGCATTTGCATTTTAAGGCAGGAGAAAATCCGTATTATGATAAAGATAAAGCAGATGATACACATTTATCTCTTAAAGGAGCAACAGAAATAGCTCAGATAGCTATTAATCAATTAAAAGAATTGAAAGCTCCATCTTTAGAAAAACTAAAAAAAGCAATCAAATAAGAAAGTGATAATTAAGTCACTTTCTTATTTTTACGATGGAGTTTTTTTATGAAATCATCTGTTGGTTTTCGTTTGAGCTGTTCGTAGTATTTAGTGCAAAAATAGCTGAGTTTAGTATAATTAAGTTCATACATTACGGCTGTTAGAGTACTATATTCACCACTCTTTAAAAGTTTTTGCGCTAAATTTATTTTCTCTTCTATAAATAGGTTTTTCGGGGTATTATTAAAATGTTTTTTAAACAAACTTTTATATTTAGATGCCGACATACCAGCCATTCCGGCTAAAACAGTTAAAGAAGGAAATGGTCCATATAAATTGTTCATTAAATAATCTTTTGTTTTTTCAATCGCTTCACTTTCAAGATCTGTAATCTCTGCACTATTGTCTTTTGTTTCATAAAACTTATTAAAAAAATTACCAAGGACTTTCAATGAAATTCCTTTTAAGAAAGAATCAAAAGATAAGTCTTCTACAGGTTTTGTTTTTAAGGATTGAATTAATAAAATGCTATTACTGTCAATATTGCCGTAATGGTAAAAAGCTTTCTTTCCTGGAGTATCTGCTGAAAATGAATTTTCTGGCAAAGAGATTTTTTGGATAAAATCATGCAGTAGTTTTTTATCTATCAATATACGTAATGCAATAGTTCTTTCATTTACAGCAGGTTTAAAAGAACTTTCTATTTGATTGTCAAGAATTGCCAAATCTAATTGATTAAACGCTCCTATTTGGTAATCAATATTGTTAATCTTAATGAGATTAATATGTTCACTTAAATCAAAATGAAAAATATACAATTCATTATCTGATCTAAGACGGGTAATTTTCAATGGCTCTTTTGCAGTTAGATCGGCATAAACAACAGAAATTCCATCCATGACCTGAGAAAAATAAAAAAAACCTTCCCCAATTTCTTTTGGTATAAAAATAATTTTGTTATCAATCAATTTTGTATTTAACTGTTCGACTACATCCAATTGCCATTCTGGTGTTAGACTGTAATAATGTGTAACTTTTCTCATAGGCTAATTTGTTTCTGATCATTAGTGCAATTTTCACAATTGTTTATTAAATGCTTTGGGAGATACTCCGAAATGTTCTTTAAATTTTGAAGCGAAATAAGAATTGTTGGTAAAATGAAGTTGATCTGAGATTTGAGAAATGGTAAGCTGTTTTTTTTCTAGAAGTTCTTTTGCAAAAAGCAATTTATTTTCCATAAAGAAAACATTTGCAGTATCTCCAGTTATTTTTTTAAATAAACTTTTAAATTTAGATTCAGACATATTTGCCATTTTTGCCATAAATTGAATGCTAGGAAAGTGGTCATCTAAATGATTAATTAAATACATTTGAATGTTTATGATATTGCTCAAATCACTATCGTTTACTGTTTGCACTATAAGTCTTTTTGTTGCAATCTTTTTTAGATAATTTGAAATTAAAAGATGAACAGTTCCTCTAAGATTTAAATCAAAAATGGCTCCTCCAACTTCTAATTTTCTTAAATCATTTAACAAATGAAAACTTTCGTTACTCATTCGGTCAAAACGAACAATTGTATTTTCTTTTGAATTGACTATGCTGTCTATATTTTGAATGACAATGCTATTTTTTTTAGCATATGCTTTAATCATGCTTTTTTTGATAAAAATGCAAAGAGCAAAAGTTTTGCTTCCTTTTACAACATCATATTTTGATTCTAGAGAACCGTCTATAACTGCTAAATTATACTGCCATCGCCCAACATTGTACATAAAATGTCCGCTGCTAACAGATGCGTCTCCTTCTGTCAGATTGTAGTAAAAGCCGACAAAATCTTGATTTAAATTTTTTTGTATTAATTGGAAATTTCTATGATATTCTACATCTATGTAATAGGCTATTATTCCATCACCACAATCTAGAAAGTATCTAATACCAGTTTGAGAATCCTCTGGCAGAATAATAAAATTCCCTTCAATTTTTCCTCCAATTTGAGCAGCATAATGTTCTACCCAACTTAGATCTGCACCATAATAATGTTCTATTATTTTCATGGAAATGTGGATTTTGTACCTAAAGTTAAGTTATTTTAACGAAACTTTTGATTTTTTTTGTTTGTAAGTGTTTGATATTTAGGTTTAAATGAATTTTTTTGTGAATTTGCTAACCAATTTTCTTCAAAAAGAATAATAAAAATTTAGACATATAGAATCGATCTCTCTTTCTTAAAAAAAATGAGAGATACTAAAAGCAATTTGACAATCTGTCGATTTCATACAGAATACGTTTTTAATTAATTTGATTTATTTTAATACTTTTTTGTCTTTTAAGGGCAAATAATGTGCCTCGAAAAACATTATATTGTAAATCAGTATATTAAAAACAGACTGTCATTTTTTGTATAAAATTAGGTAGGTAGTTTATGATCTTATGGGGAAAAAATACTCAGTTTAAGCTATTTTCTGATTTATGGTTTTACGGTCAATTTGCAAGATTTGAGCTGCCTTTGTTTTATTATGGTTCACAAATGCCAAAACTTTTAAGATTTGCTCTTTTTCGTATTCTTTTAAAGATTTCATAATTTCAGGTGAAATAGGAATATGATATTTCAAGTTTTCGGGAACTTGATTTAAAGTAATAAGATCATCGCTCATAATAATCATTCTCTGAATAATGTTTTCAAGTTCTCTTATATTACCAGGCCAGTTATATCGCAACAAAACTTCTGTTACTTTTTCACTTATCGTTATTCCGGGTTTATTGTATTCGTTAGAATATTTATCAATAAAAGTTTTTATTAATAAAGGAAGATCTTCTTTTCGCTCTCTTAATGGTGTGGTTTTTATATTAACAACATTTAAGCGGTAATAAAAATCTTCTCTAAAGAGATCTTTTGCTATCATTTCCTCCAGATTGCTATTGGTTGCAGAGATGATTCTGACATCAATTTTTTCTGGTTTTGTGGCGCCAACTCTCAGAATTTCCTTTTCTTGAATGACTCTTAAAAGTTTAATTTGCAGTGATAAAGGAGTATTGCCAATTTCATCTAAAAAGATTGTGCCGCCTGAAGCCGCCTGAAATAAACCAGTTTTGGTTTCAATAGCTCCTGTAAATGAACCTTTAATATGACCAAATAATTCAGATTCAGCCAAATTTTCGGGAATTCCGCCACAATTTACAACAATAAAAGGTTTGTGAGCGATTTTACTTGTAAAATGAATAGCTCTGGCAATAAGCTCTTTTCCTGTTCCGCTTTCACCTTCTATGAGAACAGTTGCTTTAGTGTCTTTAACACGTTCGATTATTTCAACGACATTGTTAGAATGGACAGATTTGCCTATAATATTGCTATATAAATTCTCATTTTTTGAATTTTTAAAATCATAGGAAAGAAGATTGTTCTTTACCAGTGAACTTCTAATTGCTTTATATAGTTCTTCGCTTGTAAATGGTTTTGTTAAATAATCTAATGCGCCAGATTTGATTGCACAAACAACATTTGGAATAGAAGGAACACCTGATATCACTAGTTTTGGTATAGCAGGATAATGTTCGTCAGTATATTTTAATAACTCCATGCCATTAATTTCTGGCATATTAAGATCACTTATTAATAAATCGATGGTTGTATTTTTTAAGACTTCGATAGCTTCGTTTACAGAAGAAGCTTTATAAGTGCGATAATTAAAAGTTTTTAATTGTCTCTGAATGAGATCTAACATATCGTTGTTATCATCAACAACCAATATATTTTCTTTTTTAGAATTCATTTTGCTTTTAATTTAATGGGATTCTGATTATGAAAATGGTTCCGTTTGGAAAATTGTCTTGTAAAATGATCTCTCCATTATGGTTTTTAATTATTCCATGAACTACGCTTAAGCCTAATCCACAGCCATAATTAACTGGCTTAGTTGAAAAAAAAGGCTCAAATATTTTTTCTTTAATTGCATCAGGAACTCCAGTTCCTTGATCTTCAATTTTCAGATATAAATTGTTCTCATCATGATTGACAATAATCTTGATGACGCTTTTTTCTGGCGATGCATAAACTGCATTTATGAGCAGATTAAAGAGAACTTGAGTAATTTGAACTGAATCTACTTTTGAAATAATATTTTCATCTTTAAAAATCAATTCAGTTTTGATGCTTTTTTTTTGAAAGTTCGACTTTAGGAATGATAAAGCAAAAACTATAATTGGTTTTATTTCTTGTGATTCTAATTTTTGTGGCATTTCGCAAGAAAAGAACATTAATTTTTTGACAATTTCTCTCGAATATATAACCGAATTAATAACGATTGAAATGTCTGCATCAATATCAGAATCAGTATTATGCTCTTTTATCAATTCAGCAAAACCCAAAATATTACCCAAAGGTGTATTTAGTTCATGAGCAATTCCAGCCGTCATTTCTCCAAGCAGAGTAAGGCGTTCCATTCGCTCAATAGTTTTGCGTAATAAAGCCTTTCGTTCTAATGTTTGATATTTTTCAATATAATTTCCAACTTCAATTGCAATCGTATCAAGAAGTTTTTGTTCATCATCGTCGAAGTCATTTTGTGTATATTTTTTAGCGGGATAATGCACTGTAATATGGCCACAGTCTATTTTATTTACTTGTATAAAACTAGATTGTGAAATACTTTCTTTCATTTGTTCTGAAGTAGACAAATGATAATCTGTAACATGAATTTCGACAATGCTATCAGTACTATGTCTCCACGCATTTTTTATGCTCATGATAATATCATGCAGGGTTTGGATGTTGATCGAATTTGATTTTGAAATAATCTTTGAAATCTCATAAAGACAAGTAAGTTCTTTGATTTTTTCTCTTAAAATTTCTTCAGTTGACAGTAAATTCATTGTAGGAAAATATTTTCTTTATTTTAAATTTGATTCAAAAGTAAGTAAATATTTTCGCACTTAGAATAAAACATATTGTTTAGTTAACTATTTGAAAACAAAATAAATAACATTTGCTTTTACGTCCTATTTTGTTATTTTTTTGACTTTTTAAGGCAGAGTAAAAGAAAAGTTTTGTTTACAAAATCGCTTCTGTTTTATCTATAAGAAGAAAGAAAAAAGTAAATAAAGAATCGTATTAAAAAAAGTCTTATTCTAATAGTTTAAAAACTTTATTATCCCAATTTAAAATAGGATGAAACTACTTTTGTTATAAAATATATCTGAACGTATAAAAATGAATGCCACTAATTTTTTACTAGTGTTTGAATTGAATATTTCTGAGATCAGAAAATTAAACAAAATGTATTTTGAGCATTTGTTTAGAGAGCGATTCATATATATATCACTCTTCTTTTTATTGATTCTCATCTTTTTTGATTTTGCTTATATCAATGAAGATCAAGATATTTCTGCTTGGCTGATAAGAAGCTTAGCATTAATTGTTTTTTTTGTTGTAATTGAATATTCTTTTATAAATACAATTTCGAAAATTGGTTTTCAGCTGACCAAGAGATTGCTAAAATCAGATAGATTTCACAACAGATATAAAATTACATTTACAAGCTTAGAAATTTATGTCAAATCTCCATTAGGAGAACTTACTCATAGATGGACATCGATTGAAAAAGCAATTTTGACTAAAAATTTTTTATTCCTATATGTAAGAGGTAGAAACAATTATATTATCTCAATTTCTAATAAAGACTATGATTTTAGAAAAATGGAAGAACTATTGTTATTTGTTGAAAAGAATGTAACCCACATTATAAAAGTCTAAAATGAAAAAAATGGCTTATCATATTATTTTTCTGACTTATTAAGGTAGTTGTTTTTTTGTTGCCTAATTAATTTTGCAATATGTTTTTAATAGATCAAAATGCAAAAGAAACAGGTTTTAGTGTACGATAACAATGGAGTCTTTTTAAAAATGTTTAAAAGAAGATTTAAAGAAGAGTTTGATTTCTTTGAAGAATCTTTATCATTTGAAAACGAAAAAAAAGAGTTTGATCATATAGTTTATGCAATACATGATAGGAAAGAGTTGCTCAGCTTTTTATCACAGGAAAAAAAAGAACCAAATGTTTTGGTTTGCTTATTTAATGTTCAATTCTATAGAAGTATCTCATTTCTAGAAGTATCAAATAAATTTGTTCTAATTGATGAATCTAAAACTCGAAATGAAATTCTGAAAGAATTGAATGCTTTTTTCAGAAAGAAATTCGATAACAAAACAGAAAATAAACCTTTTATACCATCTAAAATTTCTAAGACAAAATTTCAGGATTACTACAAAACAATGTATTTTTTAATGTAATTTAGTTTATTTTTTTATATTTTTTCACATGCATATTTTATAAAATTTATGCTTTTTTTGCAGGATAGTTTTTTCTCTATCCTGCATTTTTATTATAATGGTGTAAGAATTCTAAAACATTTTTTTGAATTTAAGTGTTGTTATAACAATTAAAACTCTTAAATTGTTCTGAAAAAATAAAGAATGAAAAAAGCCGTATTATTTTATCTTCCAATTACTTTGATAACAGCCTTTTTAACTAGTTGTGGAGTTTCTCAAAAAGTTTCAGAAAAAACAATTGTTTTAAAAAACAGCAGTTCTTTAACCTTATCGCAAAAGGCAATTTCTATAAAAAAAGATGCTCTTGGTAACGAAAAGGGAACTTTTCCAATTTTGCTTTTTAAAACAGATACAATTCCAGCACAAATAAATGATCTAAATGGAGATGGAAAATGGGATGAACTTTTTTTTACTGCTGATTTTTTGCCAAATGAAGAGAAAACGGTACAATTAAAATGGTCAAATACAGATCCGAAATTTACAGTTAAAACAAGTGTTCGTTTTGGTAAAAGAGAAGGGAAGAATCTTCCAGTTCATCCAGACACACAAGAAGTTTTAATGGCAGATCAAGTTCATAAAAAGTTAGGTTATCAAAAATATCAAACAGATGGACCAACTTGGGAAAATGATAAAGTAGGTTTTAGACATTATTTGGATGGAAGAAACTCAAAAGATGTTTTCGGTAAAAAACTTCCAGGCATAACACCAGAAAATGTTGGAATAAATGATAAAGGTGCAGTTGAAGACAATTACCATGTAATGTACGATTGGGGCCGTGATATTTTTCCTGTCGGAAATTCAGTTGGATTAGGAGGTTATGCTTTATGGATTGATAATAAAATTAACCGACTTGGAATTTTAGGAAATGATACCATTAATAATATCGAAAAAACAACTTTTAAAATTGTAAGCGAAGGCCCTGTAAATTCTGTTTTAAGCTATCATTACGAAAACTGGAAAGCGGCCAATAATTTATATCAAGTTCAAGAAACTACTTCTATCTGGCCAGGAATGTACGGTTATAAAAATACAGTTTCGATTAAAGGGATTAAAGGAAAGGAAACTTTTATAGCAGCAATTTCTAACTTAAATAATAGAAATCCGCTTCAGGTGATTGAGTCTGGAGATTGGATTTGCCTTATTCAGCATGACTATTTAACTTACGAACGTCAATGGATATTAGGTACGGCAATTTTAGTTCCTGCAGCTATTTATCAGGGTTATATTGAAGCTCCGAAAACAGGGCAGTTGACAGATTCTTATTTGGCTAAATTAACAGTTCAAGATAATAAAGAAATTAGCTATTATGCAATTGCAGCTTGGGAATTTAGTGCAGACAAAGGGTTTAATGATTCGGCATTTTTTACAAATTATGTGACGAATTTGGCAAAACAGCTTTCTGTTAAAGTAAAAGTTGAAATTAGATAACTGGACTTGATAAACTGAAAGACAGAGAGAAGTAAAACAGTAAAATTTTAGCCTTCTAAATTCCCCATATCAAGATTAAAATTGAAGCATTTTAAACAGTCTGTTGGGGATTTTTTCCCTTTTTGGGGTAATTTTTCTCTACAGGAATTAACAAATAGAAGTACTTTCAGACAATATGTGAAAGAAAATTTTATTCATTGCAACACTTTCTACAAAGCCTTAAAACAGGAATGTTTTGAAAGTTGTGATAATAAGTATTTGATTGTTAATGTATTGTGTTTTGTGATGTTTTAGAAAAACAAGAAGTCAATTTATTGTAAAGAAAATGAATGAAAAACTGCATTAAATTTAACAGCAAAATTGTTGTAACTATCACACAAACTTTTATTTTTGTGGCTTAATTTAACAATATATAAGCATGAAAGATTTATTAGTAAAAATCAACGCCGAAATTGAAACATTCAAAGCTGAAGCAGAATCTTTAACTGAGAAAGGAATTAAAGCTGCTGGACCAAGAGCACGTAAATCGACTTTGGAAATTGAAAAACTTTTAAAAGAGTTTAGAAAAGTTTCTATCGAAGAATCAAAAAAATAATACAACTAAAACCTCGTCAATCGACGAGGTTTTTTTATAGTTTTTTATTTAAAAAGAAATATAAGAAAGTTTCATTATTCCCAAAGAGAAGAAACCTTTGTTCCTATGAACATCTGTAACTTTGTCCCTCTTAAATAGAATTTCTATCAATAAAATTAAAAGGCACTTTTACCTGACCTTTTTCTTTATTCAAGATCATTCGAGCAGCGGTTTCTCCCATGATATTAAAATCAGTTGACATTACTGTAATTCCTAATAATTCTTTTAGAGGTGTATCGTTGTATGAGATTACTCCAATTTCTTTTCCTAAAACAAATTCCTCATCGCGAATTTGCTTCATTAGATTTACAAGGTCAGATTCTTCGATTGTGATAAACAAATCGCCTTTTTTCAAAATCATATCATCATAAACTTCACTCAGAATCTCAAAATTGATTTCGTGTTCGACGCAAAATTTTCTAAATCCGTGTAAAATTCTTCTCGGATACGGGTAAACCGCTTTATCTGGATAAACAAGAATTAATCGTTTGTATTTTGTTATTTTAGAAAGACCTTCTTTTAAAGCATTATAAATATCATTTTCGAAATCCTGATAAATTTTAATTACTTCATCACCAGCGCCCAATTTGATATTATCTAAAATCACTAATTTCTCTTGCGGAATGTTTTTTATCGCAGCAACAACTTCATCAGTAAAACTTAAGTGTTTCAGTTCGTCTGTTTTGAAATGCGTTGTAATCACATAATAATCATAAGCGCCCTCAAATTTGTCTAAAATATTCAAAAACAGAGTTTCATCACAATGATAAATTTGGAGATCAACGTGTGCATTAGCTCCTAAAGTATTAATAAATGAACTATAAGTTTTCATTTTATACGAGCTCAGCTTATTGGTCAAAAACAAAATATTGACTTTAGATTCAAGTTTAGTTCGGGTAATATAATAGCCTTTTCCTCTAATCGAAGAAATGATCTTTCGTTCCTTTAAAATATTATATGCCTTTTCTACAGTATCGCGAGACATATAAAATTCTTCGCTGAAACTATTTATAGAAGGAATTTTTTGATTGATTTTTAAATTTCCGTTGGCGATGTTCTGAAGAATAGAGTCAACAATTTGTTTGTATTTAGGAACTCTCGAATCTTCGTCTATTTTAATAAGTTTAATCATGTTCATTTGAGGAAATCTGCTTCGTATTGCAACGAAACTCACTTTAAAATCTACTTTTATTAAAAAAAATCTCTTTAATCAAATAATCTTACGAGCAAAATTATTTTACTTATCAAAAAAGAGAATTTGCT
Organism: Flavobacterium sp. SH_e; assembly: GCF_025717045.1. Classification (GTDB taxonomy): domain Bacteria; phylum Bacteroidota; class Bacteroidia; order Flavobacteriales; family Flavobacteriaceae; genus Flavobacterium. Next base: position 379,172 of record NZ_JAOVZN010000003.1, on the reverse strand, counting down.
AAGGCTTGTAATCTTTTTTTTATAATTTCTAAATTTTAACCCGAATGCGGATTCAATAATTACGAAATCGATTGCTAAAATAGCCATTTTAAATTTATTTACCCAAAAATTGCTGGTTGTTATTTCTAATAATCTCTAGTTTTAACAAAAAATACGAAAACCATAAAGGATAGTACAGGACAGTTTTCTTTTTTACATTCTCTTATTTTACAAAACCAAATCACTAACAAACCTAACCTAAACCAAAAACAATAATATGGAATCATTATTAGGAATCATTTTTCACTCTATCGGAGGATTTTCTTCGGGTAGTTTTTATATGCCTTTTAAAAAAGTGAAAGACTGGGCTTGGGAAAGCTACTGGCTTGTAGGAGGATTTTTCTCTTGGCTAATTGTTCCTCCAGTTGCCGCTTACTTAACGATTCCAAATTTTACAGAAATTATCGCAACGGCTTCTCCATCAATAAAATCTTTTACTTTTTTAATGGGATTAATTTGGGGAATTGGCGGTTTAACTTATGGTTTGGGTGTTCGCTATTTGGGAATGTCATTGGGAAATTCAATTACATTAGGATTCTGCTCTGCATTTGGAGCTTTAGTTCCATCAATTTATTATGATATCGTTCCAACAGAAGGAAAAATTTCATTTTCTCACATGCTTACTAATACTGGCGGTCAGATCGTTTTATTGGGAGTTGTGGTGTATCTTATTGGAATTGCAATTTCTGGAAAAGCTGGAATGCTAAAAGAAAAAGATTTTGCCACTGGTCACGAAGATAAAGACAAAGACTTCAATCTGGTAAAAGGTTTAATTGTAGCGGTGATTTCAGGGATTTTAAGCTCATTCTTTAATTACGGAATTGAAGCAGGGAAATCAATGGCAGAACATGCTGTTATAAATGGCGCAAATCCGTTATTTCAAAACAACGTGACTTATGTTGTTTTGCTTTGGGGAGGACTTACAACCAACTTTATCTGGTGTCTTTATTTGAATTTTAAAAACAAATCAATTAAAAATTATACTGATAAATCTACTCCAATAACCAAAAATGTTTTGTTTTCTGCTCTTGCAGGAACTATGTGGTTTTTACAGTTTTTCTTTTACGGAATGGGAGAGAGCAAACTAGGAAATGGTGCCAGTTCATGGATTCTTCATATGGCAACCATCATTTTAACAGCAAATTTTTGGGGTTTTTATTTGAAAGAATGGAAAGGAGTTTCTAAAAAAACATTAAGGACTTTTTTCTGGGGAATCGGGCTTATTATGCTAGCGATCGTTTTGGTAGGAATTGGTAACTCATTATAAATACAAGAAATAATTTTAAAATACTATATGTCGAATACAAATACAATTAATAATATGAATTTTAAGCATGTAAGCTACCTTTGGGATGAAGCTAAGGCAGCAGCATTAGCAGGTGATGAAGTAGCGCTTTTTATTTATCGTTCTAACTTGTTAGGAGCTGATTTAAGATTGACCAACTACGGCGGTGGAAACACTTCTGTAAAAATTACAGACAAAGATCCTCTTACTGGAGAATCTTCTGAAGTAATGTGGATTAAAGGTTCTGGTGGTGATATTGGAACGTTGACAAAATCAGGTTGTGCAGCTTTGTATTTGGACAGACTTCGTAATCTTGAAAACGTTTACAGAGGTATTGAATTTGAAGATGAAATGGTAGAATTATTCAACCACTGTATTTTTGATTTAGCTTCAAAAGCGCCTTCTATCGATACGCCTTTGCATGGTTTTCTTCCATTCAAACATATTGATCACTTACATCCAGACGCTGCAATTGCTATCGCTGCTGCGAAAGATGGAAAGAAAATCACAGAAGAATTATTCAACGGAGAAATCGGTTGGGTGGGCTGGCAGCGTCCAGGATTTGATCTTGGTCTTCAGTTGAGAGCTTGTTTAGAAGAAGCAGAGAAAAACGGTAAAAAATTACGCGGAATCATGTTAGGTTCTCATGGTTTATTTACTTGGGGAGATACTGCGTTTGATAGTTATATTAATACGCTGGAGGTAATCGAGAAATGTGCTTCTTACTTGGAAGATAATTACGGAAAAAAACGTCCAGTTTTTGGAGGAAAGAAAATTGACAGTCTTCCGGAAGCAGACCGTAAATTAAAAGCAGCAAAAGTTGCTCCAATTTTAAGAGGTTTCTGTTCATCAGAACGTCAAATGATTGGGCATTATACAGACGATGAAAGAGTTTTAGAATTTATTAATTCTAATGATTTATCGAAATTAGCTCCATTAGGAACATCTTGTCCAGATCACTTTTTACGAACTAAGATTAGTCCTTTGGTTTTAGAATTAGATCCAAACGAAGATTTATCAGATGTTGCGGCAGTTAAAGCAAAATTAACTCCAGCTTTTGAAGCATACCGTGCAATGTACAAAGACTATTACAATGCATGTAAAAAATCTAATTCACCAGCAATGCGTGACCCAAACCCTGTTGTGATTTTATATCCTGGAGTGGGAATGTTCACTTTTGCTAAAGATAAAACAATGGCACGTTTAGCATCTGAATATTACATCAATGCCGTAAACGTAATGAAAGGCGCTGAAGCAGTTTCAGAATATACTTCTTTACCGCACCAAGAAGCTTTTGACATTGAATATTGGTTATTGGAAGAAGCTAAATTACAGCGTATGCCAAGACCAAAAGCATTATCTGGAAGAGTAGCTTTGATCACTGGTTCTGCGGGTGGAATTGGTAAAGCTATCGCTAAGAAATTTGCTCAAGAAGGTGCTTGTGTTGTAATTAATGACATTAACGAAGAACGTTTGCAAGGTGCTTCTGAAGAGTTTGTAAAAGCATTTGGAAAAGATGCAGTTTCAAGTACTTTATTGAATGTTACTGATGAAGTTAGCACAGAAAAAGCCTTAGACGAAGCTTCTTTAGCTTTTGGAGGTGTTGATATTGTGGTGAATAATGCAGGAATCAGTATTTCAAAATCTATTGCAGAACATACTTTAGAAGAGTGGGATAGATTATACGATATCTTGGTAAAAGGACAATTTATTGTTTCTAAAGCCGGAATCGAAGTAATGCGTAAACAAGGTTTTGGAGGAGATATCGTAAATATCGTTTCTAAAAATGCAGTTGTTGCAGGTCCGAACAATCCTGGTTACGGTTCGGCAAAAGCTGCTCAAGCGCACTTAACACGTTTAATGGCTGCCGAACTTGGAGCAGACAAAATTCGTGTAAATACAGTAAATCCTGATGCAGTAATTTCAGATTCAAATATTTGGTCTGGAGGATGGGCAGAAGGTCGTGCAAAAGCATACGGAATCACAGTTGAAGAACTTCCGGCTTACTATGCAAAACGTACGTTATTAAATGAAATCATATTGCCAGATGATATTGCCAATGCTTGTTATGCTTTTGTTGGAGGTTTACTACGTAAATCTACAGGGAACGCATTAAACGTAGACGGCGGCGTAGGCATGGGCTTTTATAGATAAAGATTGTTTAGGTTTTTTATATAAGTTTGTTTAAGCAAAAGTGGTTTTTTGTGGTCTAGCGTTCGAATTCTTTCGAACGTTAGATTTTTTTAGCATATAACAATTCGCTTTAACAAAGAAAACTTATCAAAAAAGTGAAGTAAAACCAGAGTTTAGTTGCTATAAAATTTTTAAGTTGAAAAATAGTAAACATATGAAAATCATAGAACGCGGATGACGCGGATTCGCTATCACGAAAACGCCGATTGACACAGATTTTTTTTAATTACCTTTTTTAAAAATCCGTTTTTTTTCTGCGTCTTCGCGATAGCGAATCCGTAGAATCAGTGTCAAAAATTTCGGTATTATGTTGTTAAAAAAATATACTAGAAATATAAAAGTTATATCTTGTAAACTCTATTAAAATATCAATAACTATGTTAATCTCATCAAACCACATCGAATCTCATAACGAAGATTTAATCAAAAAACACCAAAATAAATTAGTTTTTACAGCATCAGAAATAAATGAAACAGAAGCGATTATTCAAAAATTAATCGACTTTCAAATCGCAATTCCATCTTGGGCTTTAGGAACAGGAGGAACAAGATTTGGACGTTTTGCAGGTGGAGGTGAACCTCGTTCTTTAGAAGAAAAAATCGAAGACGTTGGATTGCTTCACAAATTAAATAATGCTTCAGGAGCTATTTCACTTCATATTCCGTGGGATATTCCAACAAATTATAATGAAATAAAAACATTAGCGGCACAGCACGGATTGAAATTTGATGCGATGAATTCGAACACATTTCAAGATCAGGCAAGCGCTGAACACACTTACAAATACGGTTCTTTACAAAACGTAAACAAAGCTGTTCGTAAACAAGCAATTGCACATAACATTGAAGTAATTAAACACGGAATCGAATTAGGATCTGAGTCTTTAACAGTTTGGTTGGCTGATGGTTCTAATTTCCCAGGACAATTAAACTTCAGAAAAGCGTACCAAAATACATTAGAAAGTTTAGAAGAAATCTACGATGCATTGCCATCAAACTGGAAATTATTTTTAGAATATAAATGCGCTGAGCCAAACTTTTACTCAACTACTGTAGCTGATTGGGGACAGTCTTATTCTTATGTGAAAAAATTAGGTGACAAAGCACAGACTTTGGTAGATTTAGGTCACCATCTTCCAAATGCTAATATCGAGCAGATTGTTTCTTTATTGTTGATGGAAAACAAATTAGGAGGTTTCCACTTTAACGATTCAAAATACGGAGACGACGATTTAACAGCTGGTGCATTAAAACCATACCAATTATTCTTAATTTTTAATGAATTAGTAGAAGGAATGGATGCAAGAGGAATGAATCACGCCAAAGATTTAGGCTGGATGATTGATGCTTCTCACAATATTAAAGATCCATTGGAAGATTTATTGCAATCTGTTGAAGCAATTATGATTGCTTATGCACAGGCACTTTCTGTTGACAGAAAAGCATTAGTACAAGCTCAAGAAGAAAATGACGTAGTAAAAGCACAGGAAATTCTTCAAAATGCTTTCCGTACAGATGTTCGTGCACTTGTTGCTGAAGCTCGTCTTCGTTCTGGAGCGGCTTTAAATCCAGTAGCATTGTATCGTTCTATTCAGGTAAGACAAAATCTTATTGAAGAAAGAGGTTTAAAAACAATGGCAACGGGATTATAATTTGAGATATTAAGTTATTAGTTACGAGTTATTCGTTAGGAGTTTTAAGCACAGAATATTGAACTTTTCAGCATACCTAACGAATAACTCTTAACGAATAACCCATAACTCCTAACTTCTAATTAAAAAAATGAATGTAGTTGCGATTTTTGATATTGGTAAAACAAACAAAAAGGTTTTTTTATTTAATGAAAATTATAAAATTGTCTGGGAAAAATCAGTTAATCTGGAGGAAACAAAAGACGAAGATGGTTTTCCTTGCGAAGACATAAACGTTCTTCAGAAATGGATTTTAGATCGATTAGAAGAAATAAAAGAATTAACTGATTATGTTTTAAAAGCCATCAATTTCAGCACTTACGGAGCCAGTTTTGTTTATATAAACGAAAACGGAAAAGTTTTAACTCCTCTGTATAATTATTTAAAAGATTATCCAGAGGAATTAAAATCTGATTTTTATAAAAAGTATAAGGGAGAAGAAAAGTTTGCCGTAAAAACAGCTTCTCCAGTTTTAGGGAGCCTGAATTCCGGAATGCAGATTTACAGATTAAAAGAAGAAAAACCTGAATTGTTTCAAAAGGTTAAATATTGTTTGCATTTACCGCAGTTTTTGAGTTTTCTTTTGACCAATGAAGCTTACGCTGATATTACAAGTATTGGTTGTCATACCAATTTGTGGAATTTCAAAAAAATGAAATATCATAAATGGTTAAAAAATGAAGGAATTGATGCTAAATTACCTCCAATTTATTACGGTAAAGATGTTATAAGAACAAAAGAAGGATTGTCTATTGGTACAGGACTTCATGACAGTTCTTCAGCAATAATTCCTTATACGATAAACTTTACAGAGCCTTTCGTTTTATTATCAACTGGAACTTGGAGTATTTCTCTAAATCCTTTTAATAATAAACCATTAACCTTTGAAGAGTTACAGCATGACTGTTTGTGTTATATGCAATACACAAACAAACCTGTTAAGGCAGCACGTTTGTTTGCAGGAAATGAGCATGAAGTACAAACCAAAAGATTAGCAGAACACTTTAAAGTGCCAATTGATACTTATAAAGAGGTTTATTTTGATAAAAAAATTACGGCAAATTTACGTTCACTGAATTATCAGATTTTCTATCCAAAGAAATACGATTTTGATATTCTGAAAGAATGTCCGTTCCAGAAGAGAGACTTATCACAGTTTAAAGATTACGAAACTGCTTATCATCAATTAATGTTGGATTTGGTAGAACAGCAGTTTTTCTCTACTAATTTGGTTATTCAAAATAGCCCAGTAAAAAAGATTTTTGTTGATGGCGGATTCAGTAAAAATTCAATTTACATGAATTTATTAGCAGAAGCTTTTCCGGATGTGGAAGTTTACGCGGCTTCTATGGCTCAAGCAAGTGCTTTGGGAGCAGCATTAGCGATTCATGAAAACTGGAATCCAAAACCAATTCAGAACGATTTAATTGACTTGAAATTCTATAAACATTAGGTAAAAACGGTCTGTATGTTGTAAATTTGCTGAGAAACGTAATTTTTACATTTTTTACCTTACACGCCTAATGAACAACACACTAAATATTACAATATGAAAATTGGACTTTTTATACCTTGTTATGTCGACCAATTTTACCCAAAAGTAGGAATTGCAACCTACGAATTACTACAAAAATTAGGTTGTGATGTCGAGTTTCCCATGGGGCAAACCTGCTGCGGACAACCAATGGCAAACAGCGGTTATGCTCATTTAACTAAAGGATGTGATACTAACTTCATCGCTAATTTCTCAGGTTTTGATTATATCGTTTGCCCTTCTGGAAGTTGTGTTTTGCATGTGAAAGACCATTTGCACGACGAAAAACAAGAAGAAAAAGCAACAGCAATTCGAAATACAGTTTACGAACTTACCGAGTTTATCACTGACGTTTTAAAAATCGATCATATAGACGGAAGATTTCCGTTTAAAGTAGGAATGCACGTAAGCTGTCACGGTCAACGTGGATTGAAGCTTTCGCAGATGTCAGAATTAAATGCGCCGTTTTTCTCTAAACCAGAACAATTATTGCATAGCATAAAAGATCTAGATCTGGTTGCTTTAACTAGAAAAGACGAATGCTGTGGTTTTGGAGGTACATTTTGCGTGACTGAAGAAGCTGTTTCTGTAAAAATGGGACAAGATCGTATTAAAGATCACGAAAGTCACAATGTGGATTATATTACAGGAGGTGATATGTCTTGCTTAATGCATTTGGATGGAATTCTTAAAAGACAAAAAAGCAGAATCAAAACCATTCACATTGCTGAAATATTAAATTCACTCGAAAACTAAAAATAAATGTTGAGTATAAAATTTAACCGCAAAGTGCGCAAAGTTTTACGCAATGTTCGCAAAGTTATTTTTTATCCTTGCGCACTTTGCGTTTTTTTCTTTGCGCACTTTGCGGTTAAATAAATTACTATAAACATTTCAAAATTGACTTTTAAATAATTAAAAATGTCATCAGAAAAAATAATACCGCACAGCGAAGCCGCAACAATATTTAATAAAGATGTAGAACGTGTCAATTGGCATGATGAAACACTTTGGTTTGTTCGCTCTAAAAGAGATAAATCAGCGCACCAAATAGCAGATTGGGAACTGCTTCGCGAAACGGCTTCTCAAATCAAATTTAATGTGCTTTCTAATATTCACGATTATTTAGTTGAATTTGAAGCTAATGCGCAACGAAACGGAATAATTGTACATTGGGCTGCCGATGCCAAAGAACACAACGAAATTGTGCATTCAATCATGGCAAAACATGATGTAAAGCAAATGGTGAAATCCAAATCGATGCTTACAGAAGAATGCCATTTGAATGATTATTTAGCCGAAAAAGGAATAGAAGTAATTGATTCTGATTTAGGAGAATATATTGTTCAGCTTAGGAAAGAGCCGCCAAGTCATATTGTACTTCCGGCGATTCACTTGAAGAAAGAAGATGTAAGTGAAACTTTCCACGAACATTTAGGTACAGAAAAAGGAAATTTCAACCCGCAATATTTAACAGAATCTGCTCGTCATAGTTTGAGAAATACTTTCCTAACAAGAAAAGTAGCTTTAACTGGAGTTAATTTTGCAGTTGCAGAAACTGGTGAATTTGTAGTTTGCACGAATGAAGGAAATGCCGATATGGGCGCGCATTTAGCGGATGTTCACATCGCTTGTATGGGATTCGAAAAACTGATTCCGAAAAGAGAACATTTAGGTGTTTTTCTGAGATTATTGGCGAGAAGTGCAACAGGACAACCAATAACGACTTTTTCAAGCCATTTTAAAAAGCCAAGAGACGGAAAAGAAATGCATATCGTAATTGTTGACAACGGAAGAAGTACACAATTAGGAAGAGAAGATTTTAGAAATTCATTAAAATGTATTCGTTGTGGTGCTTGTATGAACACTTGCCCAGTTTACAGACGAAGCGGCGGACACAGTTATCATAATGCGGTTGCGGGACCAATTGGGTCTATTTTGGCACCAAACTTAGATATGAGCAAAAATGCCGATTTGCCTTTTGCCAGCACGCTTTGTGGTTCATGTACGAACGTTTGTCCAGTAAAAATTGATATTCACGATCAGTTATACAAATGGCGTCAAGTTTTGGTTAAAGAAGGTCATACGCCAAAAGCTAAAACTATTGCGATGAAAACAATGGCTACTGTTTTGGCAAATCCGACAGTTTTTAATATTGCTGGAAAATCTGGACGATTTGTAATGAAGAATATTCCAGGAATGGTTAATAATAAAATGAACAAATGGTACGATCAGCGTGAAATGCCAGATGTTCCAGAAGAATCTTTTAGAGAATGGTACAAGAAAAATTCGCGAGAATCTAAAGAAAAAGGAAATGAGTAGTAAAGGCGAAATTTTAAAAAGAATAAAAGCAAATCAGCCCCAATTAGTTTCAGAACTACCAGATTTAAATCTTTTAGGTTCTGAACAATTTGATGTTTTAGAAACGTATAAAACGGTTTTAAAAGGAATCGGTGGAGATCCTGTTGAAGTTGCGAATTATGATGAAATAATCAATTACATCAAATCCAATTATAATTTAGAGAAACGATTGATTACGACACTTCCAGAACTTTCAGAAATTGCTTCATTAGATTGGAAAACCGTTGATCCGCATTCGCTTCAAGATGTTGAGTTAACGGTTGTAAAAGCACATTTTGGAGTAGCAGAAAACAGCGGACTTTGGGTTACGGATGATATTTTAGGTCAGCGTGTTGCGCCTTTTATTGCACAATATTTAGCAATCGTAGTAAATAAAAAAGATCTGTTGCCAACGATGCAGCAAGCTTATGATAGAATTGGAAACATGGAATACGGTTTCGGAACTTTCATCGCAGGTCCGTCAAAAACGGCTGATATCGAACAGTCTTTAGTTCTTGGAGCTCATGGTGCGCGCGGATTGATCGTGTTTTTATTGGATTAAGGACTTTTTTCGGTTTTTTATTTATGAAAATATTCCCATAGAATTTAATGACAGTAGGGAATACTTTATTAAAAAATAAGCGTAAAGATAAAATCTCAATTAGAATGCAGAAAGTTTGTGACTTCTGCATTCTTTTTTATAAAATTTCCCTAAAATTAGCTTATAATTGTACTTATTACAAGAATATAAAAAAGTACATTTTGAAGCATTTTGTTCTAAATCTTCTACTGCTAATAGGGTTTTCTTCCTTAGGATATTCGCAGGATTATCCCGTCAAATTTCTTGACATATCAGACGGTTTGTCTAATAATTCCATTATAACAATTTATCAAGATAAAGAAGGTTATATGTGGTTTGGAACCTACGATGGTTTAAACCGATATGACGGATATAATTTTAAGGTTTTTAGAAACAGAATCAACGATAAAAAATCACTTTTATTCAATACAATCTACAATATTGAAGGTGATTCTAGAAACAATATTTGGGTAGGAGGAACCAGCGGAATCTGCATTTACAATAAAACAAAAGCATCATTTCATACCGTTCAATATACATTGTGGGATGATAAACCAAAAGTGCTTCAAGATATTATACATCAGATGCGCTCCGTATCAGATAATTTGGTTTTGGTCGCTTCACAGAAATTAGGATTATTAGCTTTTGAAAACGGTTCTTTCACAGGAAAACATATTCCGCTAAATGCATTAGGGAACAGAATTACGATTTCTAATTATGATGCAATTGCAATTCAAGAAAATAAAGAGAAATCGGGATGCTGGATATACGTTCGCAATGTTGGAGTTTGCGCTTATAATTACAAAGCGAAAGACTTAAAAATTGTTTTCCCACTTTCGATTGGAGTAAAAGCCATGAAACTTTCTTCTGATGGAAATCTTCTTTTAGGAACAGATGAAGGTCTATTTTTAATGAATACCAAAACAGGTTCTATTTCCGAAAATTATTTCACAAATAAATGCAGTGTTACTGATGTTTTGGTAGATAAAAAAGGTAAAACCTGGGTCACGACAGACGGTTGCGGAATTTTCTATATCAATCCAAGCACTAAAAATCTTCTTTCTTATAATGAACAATTAGCCAAAAGTAATTCTGTTTGGAGTTTATACGAAGACAAATCAGGGAATAAGTGGTTTGGTTCACTTCGTGGCGGAATTAGTATGCTGAGCGATACGCCAAAATATTTCAAAAGTGTTCGCTATAATGCTAAAGATCCAGCAGATAACTTTATTTTATCTTTTTGCGAAGACGAAAAAAAGAACGTTTGGGTCGGTACAGATGGAGCAGGTTTAAAGTATTGGGATAGAAAAAATAATACGTACACAAATTATGGACACTCGTTTTCAAGCAGTTTTATAACGGGAATAGTTCGTGATAATAATAATGACATCTGGATTTCTACTTGGGCGGGAGGAATCAACAAAATAAGCAAGAGTAATAATAGTGTAAAACATTATTCTTGTTATAATCCGCATACGAAACAAACAGAAAAAAATATCTGGTTTGTGTTTAAAGATTCAAAATCAAATATTTGGGCAAGTGCTACAAATGAGGGAACGCTTTATCTTTTGGACCGAGATAAAGACACTTTTGAACTTTTTGATAAAAGAATCGATAATCTGCAATGCATGACTGAAACTTTAGATGGAAAGTTGTGGGCAGGAAATTATACTTCTATTTTATCTATTGAAAAAAATACTAGAAAAATCACTAAAAAAGCAATTGGAAATCCTATCAGATGTATTTACGAAGACAAAGACAAAAATCTTTGGGTTGGAACACAAGAAGGAGGTTTGCTTTTATTTGACCGAAAAATAAATACTTTTAAAAGATTAACAATCGATGATGGGTTGCCTTCAAACACTATTTTAAGGTTATTAGAGGATAAAAATGGAAATTTATGGATGAGCACTTATAACGGAATTTGCCGTTATGATAAAAAGAGCAAGACATTTCGTAATTTTTCTGTGAATGATGGACTTCAGAGTAATCAATTTAGTTTTAATGCGGGAATCAAACTTTCTTCTGGAGAATTTCTTTTTGGAGGCATAAATGGTTTCAATATCTTTTATCCGCAAGCTATAAAAGGTTTTAATCAAAAAAATAATGTACTGTTAACAGATTTCTATGTTAATAATCAGCTGATTGAAGAAAGTAAAGCTGAGGTTGATATTGATTCAGATAAAACGAAAGAAGTTAGTCTGGAATACGATCAAACGACTTTATCATTAGAATTTGTTGCTTTAGACTACAATAATGCAGATAAAATAAATTACGCTTATTTTCTAGAGGGCTGGGATCAGCAATGGAATTATGTGGGTCAAGCCCGAAAAGCAAATTATTCAAGATTGCCAGAAGGAAATTACACTTTTAAAGTCAAAACTACCAATTTTAAAGGTGGCTGGAATAAAGAAGTGAGTTTGGTTTCTATACAAGTTTTGCCGCCGTGGTATAGAACTTGGTGGGCGTATACGTTGTATTTAGCAGCAATTGGCGGACTTTTATTTTTATATCTTGATTACAATAAAAACAAAGAAAAATTAAAGTATAAGGTAAAAATCGCCGAGCTTGAAAGTAAAAAAGAAAAAGAGATTGCCGAAAAGCAGTCGTCTATGTTTACTTATATTTCGCATGAATTTAGAACACCGCTTTCGCTGATTATTAATCCATTAAAAAAAGCGGTTCAAAAAGAAATTGTAGAAAACGGTTCTTCGGGAAGCGATTTGGCAATTGCACATCGAAATGCAAGAAGACTTTTAAGTTTGGTAGATCAATTGCTTTTATTGAGAAAAGCCGAAAATGATGCCGATTCTCTTCGCTTATCGCCAATCAATGTAAATAATCTTTCGAATGAAGTGTATCAATGTTTTGTAAATCAGGCGAAAGATAAAAATATCAATTATCATTTTACAATTCCTGATCACGAAATTACCATTATTGGCGATTATGAAAAGATCGAAATTTCGCTATTCAATTTAATGTCAAATGCTTTTAAATATACGCCAATTGGAGGTGAGATTAATTTGATTGTGACAGAAAGTGATGAAGAGGTTTTTCTTGAAATATCGGATAACGGAGACGGAATCGATAAAAAAGATATTGATGTTATTTTTGAAAAATTCAAACAGATCAATTCGAAAGTTTCGGTAGGAACAGGTTTTGGTATCGGACTTTATATTGTTAAATATTTCGTTGATAAACACAAAGGTTCTGTAACCTGCAGCAGTGAAGCAGGAAAAGGAAGCACTTTTAAATTGACGTTTTTAAAAGGAAACAGTCATTTTGAAGATATTGAAATCACGAATGAAAAACCACAACGAAGCCAATTGTTTGACGAATTAATTCCAGATGAAATTGAAGAACCAATTTCAACAGTAACAACTTCAATTGCAGACAGCGATTTTAAAAAGACCATGTTGACCGATAAACGTACAGTTTTAATAGTTGACGATAATGCAGAAATTCGCGCGTATCTGATCAAATTGTTTGCTGATAATTATATTGTATATAGCGCTGAAAATGGAGAGGAAGGTTTAAAATTGACTAAAAAACATATGCCAGATCTTGTCATTAGTGATATTACAATGGAAGAAATGGATGGTTTGGAATTGTGCCGAAAAATTAAAGAGGACAGTGCTTTATCACATATTCCGGTTATTTTATTAACGGCATCTAAAAATCCTGAAACGCATTTGCAGGGAATTAATGAAGGCGCAGACGATTATATCACAAAACCATTTGATGACGATATTCTTACTGCAAGAGTAGAGTCGTTATTGAGAAACCGTCATAATTTGCGGACTTATTTCTTAGACAGTATTACATTAAAAGAAAATACTCAGAAAGTCCCTGTTGAATATCAAGAAATATTGAAAAAATGTATCGAGATTGTTGAAGCTAATATTCATAAAAAAGATTTTACGATTCGAACTTTTGCTCTTGAAATGGGAATGAGCCATAGAACGCTTTATACCAAAATCAAAATTATTTCGGGACAAACCTTAAATGCTTTTATTCGTTCCTTGCGAATTAGAAGAGCGGCGATGTTAATGCTGACAGAAGATATGAATATCACTCAAGCAGCTACTGAAGTTGGTTTTGAAGATCCAAAATATTTTAGACAGCAATTCGTAAAACTTTTTGGAATGACTCCTTCAGAATACATTAAAAAGTATAAAACGTCATTCAATTCTGACTTGAATATCATTAAATAATCAATAGCTTCAGTTTTAACGCTGCATAATTTGCTTCTTTTTTTAATGAAGAAGAGAAATCTTTTATTCAACTTAAACGTTTTAGTTGAAAAACTGCTGTTTTTTCAATAATTGTATATTTTGTAAAAAATCATCCATAATTTTTAATACTCTGTAAAATTTGTTCCAAAATAATAGTTAATTGCGATTTTGACCTCCTTTTTTTTCCAATTTACCCCTCCTTAAAAGTGTTATTTAAACATTTCTTTGCAGTAATAGCAATCGATAATTAGGTTATTGCTGTTAGTTATAAGTGTTAATTTCAAGATAGTTTATTATCTGTTTAAAGAGCTGAGCACTCTTTAAATTTTAGATCAGTAATGGTTGGTTTACATTACTTATCAGCCCGCAGTTTAAAAAAGATAAACTGCGGGTTAATTAAAAAAGACACTTATACGATTTGAAAGAAAATAAAAAAAGGAAATATCTAACAATTAACCAAACTCAATATAATATGAAAATGACCACATAATGATGTAATGCTGTTTTCCTCGCCTCAGAAAAAAAATAGCACAACCTCGAATAACCTACGAGAATAAAACAAACTTTCGCTTTAGAAAGAAAACTAACTAACCTAACCTTAAAATTAAAGAAATGAAAAAAAATGTATTTTTATTTTTTCTTGCCCTTTTTGGCTTTCTTGTAACCGGATGCCAAAATAATGATTCAGGATATCCAAGTTCTGATAACCCTACGGTGGTAGTTTCTACAAAAGAGATTTATGGAGCTCCGAGTAGAAAATTTGAAATTAAAGCTGCTCTTGCAGATGACTTAGGATTGAAAAGTGTAGAAATTCAGATTCCAGAATTATCATTGGATAAAGTAATTACTTTCGCAACAAATCCGCTTTTAAAATCTTACGATTTAAGTTACTTTTTTGAAATTCCTTCAGATAGAGGAACATCAGAAGCTTTCAAAATTAAATTATTAATTACAGACGTTTCAGGAAATGTTGTAACCGAAGAAATCAATTTGCGCCTTGATGGAGAATTTGCAGCTCCAACTATAACAATGGTCACGCCAAAAGAAGGAGCAGTTATTTTATTATCAACAAGTAACGAAATGCCAGTAAATTTTGTGGTAAATGACGATTCGGGAATTGATTACATTAATGTAAAATGTGAAGATTTAGGTATCGATGAAACGATTCAGTTAGAAGGTTCTCCACAATCTTATACATTCAATAAGACTTATACATTGCCAGTTACTGCGGCCAATTATGTTTTAACAATTACGGCTAAAGATAAATTTGCAATTCCAAATACAGGATCATTAGATGTTAACATTGTTGCAACAAACGAATATCCTGCAATTTATTTATGCGATCAGCCAAAAGGCACTAATCTTACAACAGACGCGGTTGGAGTTCCAATGTATTTCCACGAGAAAAATGGACAAGATTTCGAGTTCAAATATTATGCAGATACAGACAATAAAGAGGTTTATTTCTTAGGTCAGGAATCAGATTTTGCACCACACTGTTTTGGTCTAAATACATCTGGAGAATTGGTTGATGATGTTGCTTCAACTCCAATTATTTTACCAACAAAAGGATATTATATCATAAAAGTAAATCCAAACACACTTAAATATACAGCCGAGAAATACACGCCAACAAGCAAAGTTTGGGCTGATGTTGCAAATGGTTTATGGCATGATGATGAAGCATTGAGAAAACCTTTCGTGAGTGTTTGTGGTGGCGGAATCGACGGTGCTAACTGGGACACATGGAATGCATGGGTAGTTACAAAACTTCATTTAGCGAATAATGCAAGTAATCCTTACCAATTAGTTGGAGAATACACATTAACTGGAACAATGGAAGCAACATTTACAGGTCAGTGGTGGAGTCCATCATGGAGACTTATTAAAAACGGTATCGCAACTATGTCACCAGGAGAAAATGGTAATGCTAAATATCCTGCAGCTGCTGGAGTTTACAAAGTAGTTTTAGATACAGAATTAGAAAGAGTATTTATCACAAAAAAATAGTTGGTTATAACCCTGTTGTAACATTTAACAAATAAAACAGCTTAATATGAAATTTAAATATATAGGATTTTTTATTGCCCTTATGTGTACTGCTGTATCCTTTGGACAAATAAAAATAAAAGGTACTGTTAAGGATAAAGCCAATGTGCCGATTCCAGGAGTAAATGTGATCGTGAAAGGAACTTCAACATCGGCTGCAACTGATTTTGATGGAAATTACAGCATTAATGTTCCAAATAAAAATGCGCAGATTGAATTCTCATTCGTAGGTTTTAATTCTCAAGTTGTGCCAGTTGGAGATAAAACAGAGATTAGTGTAGTGATGCAAGAAGCGAGTCAGGCATTGGACGAGATTGTAGTTGTGGGTTATGCTGCCGTAAAAAAGAGTGACGTAACGAGTTCTATTTCTTCTGTAAAAGGAAAAGAACTACAGACTATGACTGTTGGTAATGTGACAGAATCATTACAAGGTAAAGTTTCTGGGGTTCAGGTTGTAGGAGCTGGAGGTCCGGGAGCACAGCCAAGAGTTTTGATTCGTGGTATTTCTACGATCAATTTAAGTACAGATCCGCTTTATGTAGTTGACGGAATTCCAATGGGAACAAGTATTAACTTTTTGAGCAATAATGAGATCGAATCTATGGAGGTTCTTAAAGATGCGTCTGCAAGTGCAATTTATGGTTCTCGTGCTTCGAATGGAGTTATCTTAATTACAACTAAAAAAGGTAAAGTTGGAAAAACAAGATTCAATTTTGATTTGAGTTCTGGTATGCAAATTATGAATAATCCATACAATATGGCTGATGCCGAAGGTTATGCAACGATTATGAATACAGCATATAACAATTCAGGATATTCAGATTATTTGCCAAATCCTTCTCAATACAGAGGAAAAACAACAGATTGGTGGAGAGCAGGAATTAGAACTGGTACGCCTGTAACAAATGCTTCTCTTGGAGTAACAGGAGGTTCTGATAAACATACTTATGCAGTTAGTTTAAACTATTACGATTCAGAATCTATGTACGGCATAGGCGGATGGGAGAGAATCACGATGAGAATTGCAAATGATTTTAAATTCTCTGATAAATTCTCAGCTGGAATTACTTTAAACCCACGTTATGAAACTTATGGTTCGCCAAGCAACTGGGCAGATTTTGATAAAATTGATCCAATTACACCAATCTATAAACCAGCAGATCAATTAACTGGTTTAGAAAATGAGTACAGTATTTATGCAAGATCTCCATCGTATGTTTGGAACCCAGTTGCAGCTGTAAAACGTTATGATGACTATACAGATCAGTACAATTTAAACACAAACGGTTATTTGCAATATACACCAATTAAAGGTTTGGTAATTCGTTCTCAAGCATCGATTGAAGTAGGTGATATCGTAAGAGATAAATTCAGTCCGGATTTTGTAATTGATGCTGCACACGAAAAAGCAGAAATTAACAGTGTCGAAAAATGGAATACTACAGATGTTAACTGGACTTGGCAAAATACAGCTACATACAATAGAACATTCGCAGAAAAACATAACGCGTCTTTGATGATTGGT
This sequence comes from Flavobacterium sp. SH_e, assembly GCF_025717045.1. GTDB lineage: Bacteria > Bacteroidota > Bacteroidia > Flavobacteriales > Flavobacteriaceae > Flavobacterium. The sequence goes on along the minus strand of NZ_JAOVZN010000003.1, from coordinate 361,701 downwards.
AATACCATGGAAGAATACAACCAAAGTACACTTTGGGGATATGGTGAGGGAGTTCCAAACAACTCTGATTCGATGAGAGAATTAAATGCGGCTACTAAGAATCGTAACAGTAGTGGTACCAAAACATCAAGCTCTTTGATGTCATACATTTCTCGTCTTTCTTATAACTATGACGGAAAGTACTATTTCACAGGTACTTTTAGACGTGATGGTTCTTCAAAATTCATGGAAAACAACAAATGGGCAAACTTCCCTTCGGCTTCTGTTTCTTGGAGAATTTTAAATGAAGGTTTCATGGAATCTACAAAAGATGTTCTTAGTGATCTTAGATTTAGAGCTGGTTGGGGTAAAGTGGGTAATCAAAATTTACCAAGTGCGGTTTATCAATCAAATATAGGACAAGGATTTTATATCATAAATGGAGAAGTAGTTGATACATCATATCCATCAACAATGGCGAATAAAGATATTAAATGGGAAACGGTTGAAGATGTGAGTTTTGGACTTGATTTCGGATTATGGAAAAACAAACTTTCAGGATCTTTAGAATACTACGAAAAGAAAACAAAGGATATGTTGTTCTTGAAACAGTTCCCAACTTATAGCGGATTCCCTGGATATTCAACAATGTGGACAAACGTAGGTTCTATGAAATCTAATGGTATCGATTTATTGATTTCATATAAAGATAAAAAAGGAGATTTCTCTTGGGGTGCAGATGTGACTTTTACAACTGTAAATGTAAAAATGTTGACTTTATCTGCTGATGGCGAAAAACTATACGGTTCAAGCAACAGAACATTAACAGTTGAAGGTGACGAGCCAGGATATTTCTACGGATATGTCGCTGATGGATTATTCCAAAATCAAACAGAATTGAATTCTCACACAGATGAACATGGTACAAAATTGCAGCCTTACGCACAAGTTGGAGATATTCGTTTTAAAGACGTTAATGGCGATGGAAAATTAGATGATAAAGACAGAACAAAAATTGGAAGTCCGTGGGCAGATTATAATGTTGGTTTAAATTTAAATTTTGCTTACAAAGGATTTGATTTAGTAGCTAATTTCTATTCAAGTATTGGAAACGATCTTATAAACCAGAATATTTCAGATTTATACAATGGTGCAAGCTTAACAAACAAAGTAAGCGGATTAGATCAAATGGCTTGGCATGGTGAAGGAACTTCAAACTACATACCTCGTTTGTCTAAAGATGATAACAACGAAAACTTTACAAAGTTCTCTTCTTTTTATGTTGAAGACGGTTCTTATGTTCGTATGAAAAATTTACAAGTAGGATATTCATTCTACAACAAATTCGGACTAGATAAATTAAGACTTTCGTTATCAGGACAAAATCTTTGGACATGGACAAACTATACAGGAGTTGATCCTGAAGTAGGTGGTGGAGTTTTAGGATCAGGATTTGGAGGATGGAACTATCCGGTACAGCCAACAATTTTGATGGGTCTTAATGTAGCATTTTAATAAAAAACGATCATGAAAAAAATAATAGTATCAATAATAACTTTTTCTCTATTAGCAGTTTCTTGCAGCGATTTTATTGAAAAAGAAGAAAGAGGAACTCAAACTTTAGAGAACTATTTTCAGACTGTACAAGAGTGTGAAAATTATACAAACGAATTAACAAAAAGGTTGTTACTTCCTAGCGATTGGTGGACATTAATTGCTCCAAGAGTTACCAACGAAATGTCAACAGACGATGCTTGGATGGGAAATACAGGGCAAGATAGTGGTGCTCACAGACCGTGCTCGCAATATCTTATTACTCCAGATAACATGGGAGACATGAATAGTATTTATACGGCACATTATTATACCATTCAATCGGCTAATATTGGTTTAGAGAAAATGGCATTATCGCCAATTACAGATGCTCAGAAAGACCAATATATGGGAGAATCATTATTTGTTCGAGCATATTGCTACTACGAATTAGTGAATCTTTTTGGAGGAGTTCCAGTTTACACAAAATCATTAGGAACTGGAGATTTAACTTTAGAAAGAAGTACAGCTGAAGAAGTTTATGCTCAAGTTGAAAGCGATCTTAAAGAAGCGGCTGCGAAATTAGAAAATGCTCCAGTAGCTAAAGACGGAAGAATCAACAAATGGGCTGCTTATGCTTTATTAGCGAGAGTATCTCTATTTCAAGAAAAATGGGCTGAAGCTAAATTATATTCGAATAAAGTTATTACAGAAGGACCTTTTGCTCTTGAATCAGATTTCTTAAAGATCTGGGATGTAAACAATCATAACGGAATCGAATCTATTCTTGAAGCGCAATCATCATCTGTACAAGATAAATCTTTAGGATCTGCTCTTCCAACTTTATCAGGAGCAAGAGGAGAAGACAAAAAGAACTTTCCAAGTAATGATGCAGGAGACGTTCTTGACGGTTGGGGATGGTGTATGCCAACAAGTGATTTAGAAAACGCATATCTTTCTGAAAATGACGAAATTCGTAGAAGAAGCACGATTACAAAATGGGGAGAAGCAGCTTACGGAGATGAAGTTTTAAACCCAACACATAAATTCAGTTTAAATGATAATAAATCAGGACGTATTTGCCGTAAATATTATATTCCAATTGCAACGCGTCGTTCTTTAGATAAAAAAGATGGTCACTTACCACTAAACATTCCGTTGATTCGTTTGGCTGAAATGTATTTAACAAGAGCAGAAGCAAATTATCATTTAGGAGGAGATGCTTTAGCAGACATCAATGTGATTAGAGCTCGTGTTAAATTAGATCCAAAAACAGGAATTTCAGGACCTACTTTATTGAGACAAATCTATAAAGAACGTCGTTTAGAATTGGCTTTTGAGGGACTTCGTTTATATGATATTCGTCGTGAAAAAGATCCAACAACAGGAAGACCGGTAATCGAATCATTAATGGGACCAAATGGAACTTTTGTTCAGTATAACCTGAATTCTACAGATCCTTATGAAACAACCAACTTGAGAGAGCCACAAGACAAAGGAATCAATTTTGATGCGTCTAAACATTTATTATGGCCAATTCCGCAATTAGAAATTGACTTAAGTAACGGTTTAATCAAACAAAACCCAAATTATTAAGATGAGAATCTTTAATGCAACAAAAGTAAGTCTGCTGTGTGCAGGCTTGCTTTTAGCTAACACTTTATTGGTAGGCTGTGATTCTGAACCAAATAATTCAAATTCAGAAGATTCTACAGTGGCTAGTTTAAACGTAAATCTAGACATGAATCTTCAGACTATGGAAAGTTTCGGAGCTTCAGATGCTTGGCAATGTAATTTTATTGGAAAAAACTGGCCAACAGATAAAAGAAATAAAATTGCTGATTTGCTTTTCAGCCAAGGTTTAGATGCCGATGGAAATCCAAAAGGAATCGGATTATCATTATGGCGATTTAATCTTGGAGCTGGTAGCGCAGAACAAGGTGACGCAAGCGATATTACGGATGAATGGAGAAGATCAGAATGTTTTACTACAGACGGAGTTTCGTACGATATGACAAAACAAGCGGGTCAGGTTTGGTTTATGAAAGCTGCAAGAGAACGTGGTGTAGATAAACTTTTAGCATTTGCAAATAGTGCTCCGGTTTATTTAACTCGAAACGGAAAAGCATATGCTTCAATTAAAGAATTTTACAATTTAAAAGATGATAAAATGCCTGATTTAGCAGATTTTTGGGCAACTTCATTAGACAAACTTAAAACAGAACACGGTTTGACAATCGATTATGTGAGTCCGTTTAACGAACCGCAATACGAGTGGGACGGTACTGGACAGGAAGGTTCTCCAGCAACCAATGCTAATATTTACAGTTTTGTAAATGTTCTTTCTCCAAAACTGCAATCAAAAGGATTGGATGCTAAAATTGTAGTAGGAGAAGCAGGAGCTTATGAACCATTGTACAAAACGGTTTCAGGAAAGGAAAGCAGATCTAACCAAATTGATTATTTCTTCGCAGCTAATTCTACTAAAAATATTGGTGGTTTAAGTAATGTTAAAAAGACAATTTCTGGACATAGTTATTGGCAAGCTTGGCCCTTGAGCGAAATGATTTCATCAAGACAATCAGCAGCATCAAAAATTCAATCAGTTGGAAATGTTAGTCTTTGGTCATCAGAATATTGTGTTTTAGAAAGTCCAGGAACTGATGAACTTCCAGGCGGAGCTGGTTCAGGAAGAGATTTAGGAATGTCACTAGCACTTTGGACAGCAAGAATTATCAGCACCGATATTGCAATTGGAGGCGTTACGTCTTGGCAATGGTGGACAGCAATAAGCCGTGGTGATTATAAAGATGGATTAATTCACGTTGATGATGGAGCAAGCAATGGAGCAGGAAACGCTGATTATTGTAAAAACGATGGTTATATCAGAGATTCTAAAACGCTTTGGGCTTTGGGCAACTTTTCGTTCTTCGTAAAACCGGGAATGGTAAGAGTTCAAATTCCGAGTGTTGATAATTCAACTGCTTTAAATGATGTTATGGTTACAGCTTACAAAGATGCTGCAAATAAAAAACTGGTAATTGTTGCGGTAAACATCAGTAAATCAGCTAAAGCATACAAATTGAATCTTTCAGGAGGAACGGTTACCGATAATAAACTGACTCCTTATACCACTTCTGAAACTTTAAGTTTGAAAAAAGGAACTGCGGTAGATGCTTCGAATTTGGAAATTCCAGCGAAGTCTGTGATAACTTATGTAGGTAATTATAAGTAAGAATATGAAATTAACCGCAAAGACACAAAGAAAAGTCGCAAAGAGCGCAAAGCTTAAATTAGACTTTGCGTGCCTTGCGAAAACTTAGCGTCTTTGCGGTTAAAAAATAAAAAAAGAATAATGAGAAAAATATATATCTCGCTTTTATTGGTAACAACTTCACTGGCATTTGCGCAGCGAACGGTTACTATCAGCACAGATAATGTAGTGCAAACCATGGACGGTTTTGGAGGTTCTGATGCCTGGAGAACACAGTTTGTGGGTAAAAATTGGCCTGAACAGAAAAAAAATGCCATTGCAGATTTGCTTTTTAGTAAAGAAATCGATGCACAAGGAAATCCAAAAGGAATCGGACTTTCGATCTGGCGATTCAATCTTGGCGCAGGAAGTACAGAGCAAGGAGAAAATAGTAAAGTTTCGGACGAATGGAGAAGAAGCGAATGTTTTTTGAATGCTGACGGGACTTATGATTTCTCAAAACAAGAAGGACAAAGATGGTTTTTGCAGGCGGCTAAAAAACGTGGAGTAGAAAAGTTTCTTATTTTTACCAATAGTCCTCCAGTTTATATGACTAACAACGGATTATCTTTTGCCTCTCAAAAGAATAAACTGAATCTAAAAGATGGTGCGATTCCAAAATTTGCCGATTTCTTAGTTCAAAGTATTCAAGGATTGGAGAAAAAAGAGGGAATAAAATTCGATTATGTTAGTCCGATAAACGAACCGCAATGGGAATGGATGCCAAAACATGGAGATACCAATAGTCAGGAAGGAACACCAGCAACCAATCAGGAAATATATGATTTGACCAAATCACTTTCAGAAAAATTGAAAGCTAAAAAAATAAACACCGAGATTGTAATTGCTGAAGCTGCTCAAATTGATTATTTGTATGAAAATGTAAATGCCGAAAACCGTGACAATCAAATTGATTATTTCTTTGGAAACACCAAAACAAATGTGACTAAGTTTTCAAATGTAAAAAATTTAATTCTTGGGCATAGTTATTTTACGACATGGCCAGTTGAAAGACAAGTTTTAAGCAGAAAATTAATTGCTAAAGAAATTAAACAAAAACCAGGATTAAAATACTGGCAATCGGAATATTGTATTTTAGAAAATCCGGGAGAAGCAGAAATCCCTGGAGGTTCTGGCGGAGGAAGAGATTTAGGAATGCAAACTGCTTTATTTGTAGCGCGTTTAATTCATAATGATATTGCAGTGGCTAATGCAGCTTCGTGGCAATGGTGGACCTCAATAACAAGAGTAGATTACAAAGACGGCTTGATCTATCTGGATGACGGAAAAAGTAACGGAGGAACTGCTCCAGATTATGTGAGAAATGATGGAGAATTTCACGATTCAAAACTGCTTTGGGCTTTCGGGAATTATTCACTTTTTGTTCGTCCAGGAATGTTGAGAGTTGATATTCCAAACCAAAATGAATTGGACAAAGCCAACGATGTAATGCTAACCGCTTACAAAGATGCTCAAAATAAAAAACTGATTGTAGTAGCAGTAAACTGTGGAAAATCAGCTCAGCAATACAAATTTGATTTATCAAAAGGAACTTTGAAGAACAACGAGTTCACGCCTTACATAACTTCTGATACATCAAACCTAAAAAGAGCTGAAGTTCAAAAAAATGGTAATCTAGAAATCCCTGCAAAGTCTGTAGTGACGTTTGTGGGAGAATTGCAATAAGAATGAAATTAGTTTCAAGTTTCACGTTCAAAGTAAACCTGAAACCTGAAACCTGAAACAAAAAAAATTAAATAAACAAAAGAAGCTGAGATTTAAGATTCTTAGCGTCTTAGAACCTTAAAAAAAATGTTTACAAAAAAGATCTTACTACCTGTATTTCTCTTTTCGTGCGTATCTGCGTTCAGTCAGATATCATTTGGAGATTCAAAAAAAATAAATGATAACTGGAAATTCAATCTTCAAGAAACTCCAGAAGCAAAAAACAATGCTTTTGACGACAGTAAATGGCAACAGGTAAATGTACCACACGATTGGAGCGTAAAAGGGCAATTGAGTCCAACGTTGGCAAGTTGTACAGGATATCTTCCAGGTGGAATTGGCTGGTATAGAAAATCAATCAATATTCCGCAAAGCAAAGCTGGTGAAAAAGTGTATTTATACTTTGAAGGAGTTTACAACAGAAGCGAAGTTTTCATCAACGGGCATTCTCTTGGAAAACGTCCAAACGGATATATTTCTTTCGCTTATGATGCAACTGAGTTTGTAAAATTTGGAGGAGAAAATACAATTTCAGTTCGTGTAGACCACAGTCAAAGTGCCGATTCAAGATGGTACACTGGTTCTGGAATTTATAGAAACGTTTGGTTAGTTTATGCAAATCCAGTTCATATTGCACAATGGGGAGTTTACGCTTATCCAGAAGTAAACAAAGGAAACGGAATTTTGAATGTTGAGGTTGCTGTTGAAAATGGTTCAAAAGGAAAAGCAAGTTTGACAATTGTAAATGAACTTTTCTCAAAAGACGGAAAATCTGTAGCGAAATCATCTTCAAAGGTTGATGTTGCTACAAATCAGAACGGAAAAATTTCGACAAAAATCAACATTAAAAGCCCTAAATTATGGGATTTAGAGAATCCAAATTTATATGAGTTAAAAACTACTGTTTTACAAGATGGAAAAGAAATTGATAAAACAGTAACTCAAACAGGTTTCAGAAATTTTACATTCGATCCAAACAATGGTTTTGCATTAAATGGGAAATGGATGAAAATGAAAGGTGTCTGTTTGCATCATGACGCTGGAGTTTTAGGATCTGCAGTTCCAAGAGAAGTTTGGAAAACAAGATTACAAACATTGAAAGAAATTGGTGTCAATGCTATTCGTACAAGTCATAATCCGCAAGCACCAGATTTTTATGAACTTTGCGACGAATTAGGATTATTGGTTTTAAACGAAGCTTATGACGAATGGGAATTCCCAAAACGTAAATGGTTAGAAGGCTGGAATTACGGAACACCAGGATTTGAAGGTTCATTTGATATTTTTGCGGATTGGGCAGAAAAAGACTTAGAAGATTTTGTTCGCCGTGACAGAAACCATCTTTCAGTTTTCGGATGGAGTATTGGTAACGAAGTAGATTATCCAAACGATCCATATTCTCACCCAGTTTTAGACAAAGGAAAAGACGGTTTCGGGCAAGCAGCTTACGGTGGTTATAAGCCAGATGCGCCAGATGCGATGAGACTTGGAGCAATTGCAAAACGTTTGGTTGCGGCGGTTAAAAAATACGACAAATCACGTCCGACAACAGCTGGTTTAGCAGGAGTTGCAATGTCTAACGAAACAGAATATCCAGGAGCTTTAGATATTACAGGTTACAATTATACAGAAAGTAAATACCAGACAGATCATGCTAAATATCCAAAAAGAGTAATTTACGGAAGTGAAAATGTTCATGATATGGAACCTTGGCTAGCTGTAAAAAACAACAAACATATTTTTGGTCAGTTCCTTTGGACAGGAATCGATTATTTGGGAGAATCAGGAAGATGGCCTTCAAGAGGGTTTTATTCAGGTTTAGTTGATTTTGCTGGCGTTATCAAACCGAGAGGATATTTCCGTCAATCATTATGGTCAGATAAACCAATGGCTTATTTAGGAACTTATCCGTTGACAAACGAAAAAGATATTTCTAAAGATGCTTGGGCGATTTGGAATTACGAAAACGGACAAAAAATTCGTGTGGTTTGCTATACAAATGCTGCAAAAGCGCGTTTAGAATTGAACGGAAAAGTTGTAGGAGAAACTAAATTATACGACGAAAAAACAGGAATCATCTATTGGGATATTCCATTTGCTTCAGGAAAATTAGAAGCAGTTGGTTTGGATTCAAATGATAAAGAAGTGAGCCGTTACGCTATTAACTCAACACAACAGCCAGTTGAATTAACAATTGCTGATAAAGATATCACAATCAGTAAAGACAAAGGAGTGGCGAAAATTATGGTTCAGGTTAAAGACCAAAACGGACTTCCAGTAATGCTTTCAGACAACGAAATAACTTGTACAATTACTGGCGCAGGAACTTTATTAGGGTTAGAAGCTGGAAACAACAGCGATATGACAGATTATACAGATAATATTCAGCGAGTATTCCACGGACATATTGCAGCGTATATTCAGGCAAATGGAGATTCGACAGCGCCTATAAAAGTGAAATTTACTAGTCAATGGTTAAAGCCTGTTGAGGTTACGATAAATGTAAAATAGAAAACGCCCCGTAAAGGGGCTTTTCTTTAGTATAATAATGCAAAAAATACTCAGTTAAATAATCCATCGGGACATCCAATTAACAACCGTTTTTGTACGGATATTCATAAAACAATTGCTATTTAATCCTTTGAAAGGTAATAAAATAGATGAGATTAAATTTTTTCATTATATTTAAAGTGTAAAAAATACACATATAACCACAAAACAATGAAAATTACAAACTTACTTACAATGGCGATAGGAGCTTTTTTTCTATCAGCCGCATCTAATGCACAAACCAAACCATTTCAAAAAGAAGAATTCAAACAATGGGCTCAAACTCCGCCAATGGGCTGGAACAGCTGGGATTGTTATGGTCCAACAGTTGAGGAACATGAGGTAAAAGCCAACGCCGATTACATGGCAAAAGAGTTGAAGAAATTTGGTTGGGAATACATCGTTGTCGATATCAGATGGTTTGTTGAAAACGACAAAGCAGGAGGTTACAATCAAACAGATCCGCGTTACGTAATCGATCAGTACGGAAGATATTTGCCAGCTGTTAACCGTTTTCCTTCAGCAAAAAACGGACAAGGATTCAAACCTTTAGCGGATTATATTCATAAAAAAGGATTAAAATTCGGAATCCATATTATGCGCGGAATTCCTAAAAAAGCAGTTGAAGATAAATTGCCAATTAAAGGAGCGAACGGAATTACCGCTGATCAAGTTTATTCAACAGCATTACAATGTGAATGGCTGAGAGACAATTATACTGTTTTAGCAGACAAACCTGGAGCACAAGAATATTACGATTCTATTTTCGAATTATACGCACAATGGGGAGTAGATTTTATTAAAATTGATGATTTATCAAGACCTTATCACGAAGGAGAAATCAACTTAATCAGGAATGCGATTGACAAATGTGGTCGTAAAATTGTCTTAAGTACTTCGCCAGGAGAAACACCAATCGAAGCAGCGCCTCACGTAACAACACATGCTAATATGTGGCGTATGGTTGACGATGTTTGGGATACATGGCCTCATATTACACATTTAATGGATGTGGCGCAAAAATGGTATCCGCACATTGCACCAGGAACGTGGCCAGATTGTGATATGATTCCTCTAGGACGTATTTCGATCAGAGGAGAAAGAGGAGAAGATCGTATGACGCGTTTAACAAAAGACGAACAATATACTTTGATTACATTTTTCAATATATTCAAATCACCATTGTTTTTTGGAGGAGATTTGCCAAGTAATGATGCCTTTACAGTGTCATTGTTAACAAACAAAAATGTTGTAAAAATGCATAACGAAAGTACTGATGTAAAACAGCTTTTTCAAAAAGATGGAAAAATTGCTGTAACTTCAAAAAATCCAAAAGATGGAAGTGTTTATCTGGCTTTGTTTAATATTTCAGACAAGGATTCTCAAAAGGTTTCAGTTAATCTTTCTGATTTAGGAATTTCAGGTTCAGCAGAAATTTTAAATATGTGGACAGGCGAGAAATCAAAAACAACTTCAAAAGAAATTGGAGCAGATTTAAAACCTCATAGTTCTGTTTTATATCAGTTAAAAGGGAAAAAATAATGAAAATGGTTTTAAAATATAAACCATTAAAACTGATTTCATTTTTTCTATTTGTTTTTTTAGTCTTTGGATTCGGTATGAAACCCAAATCAGAAAAGCCAGATAAAGTATATTTATTCGCTTATTCTACTTTAAAAAATAATGGAAAAAATGGACTTCATTTTGCATGGAGTACAGATCAGCAAAATTGGTTTGCAATAGGCCCAGAATTTGGCTTTTTAAAATCAGATTTTGGAAGTTGGGGACCAACAGGGAAAAGCATGTCAGACCCTTTTTTGGTTCAAGACAAGGCTGGAATTTTCCACTGTTTCTGGAGTGTAAAAGACAATGTTTTTGCTCATTCAGAAAGTAAGGACTTAGTCATTTGGGGAAGACAAAATTACATTCAAGGAATGAAGAATTTTGTTGGAAAAAATCAAGATAAATCGGTTATTTCGAATGTTCAGGTCGATCAAAAAGAAGATCAGTACCTGATTCACTTTAGCGAAAGCAGAAAAAACTATTTTTCAACAACTAAAGATTTTAAATCTTACAGTCCGTCAGAAATTGATACCAATACTTCTTTAAAATTAAGAAAAGAATTTACTGTAAACGGTGAAGTTTTTCAGGGAACTCTTTTTACTGTAGACTGGAGTTTAGTTGAAAATATGACAAGAAAAATGGAATCGGTAAAGTTTAGAGATAAAAGAGACAATACTTCTCCAAAAAGCGACAGTTTATTATTTCTGGGTTTAAAATCGGTAAAAGCAGATATTGCCATTAATACTCAAAAGGCGAAGAAAATTAGCAATATGCTTACGGGTGTTTTTTTTGAAGATATCAATTATGCAGCTGATGGCGGTTTGTATGGAGAACTGATTCAAAACCGTGATTTTGAATATTCGCTTCATGACAAAAAAGGAAGCGATGAAAAATGGAATTCTTCAATGGCGTGGAGCGGTGATTTTAAAATTGAAAAAGAAAATCCGATTCATCCTAACAATCCAAATTATGCTGTAATTAAAAACGGAAAAATTACTAATTCGGGCTTTGACGGAATTGCGCTTAAAGCGAATGAAAAATACGATTTTAGTATTTTTGCTAAAGGAACAAAAGCAGTTGTTCGTCTGAAAACGGCAGGCGGAGAGACTTTAGCGGAAGCGGCATTTTCTCCTTCAAATTTATGGAAGAAGTTTAATCTAGTTTTAAAACCTTCTAAAACAGTAAATGATGCTCATTTAGAAATTAGCACCAACGGAGAAACTGCCGTTGATATGGTTTCGCTTTTTCCGCAAAAAACATTTAAAAATCGTAAAAACGGTCTTCGAGCAGATTTAGCAGAAACTATTGCAGATATGCATCCTAAATTTGTGCGTTTTCCTGGCGGATGCGTAGCGCACGGAGATGGGTTGCATAATATCTATAGATGGAAAAATACCATTGGACCACTTGAAAGCCGTATTCCAATGCGAAATATTTGGAATTATCACCAATCAATGGGATTGGGATATTTTGAATATTTCCAGTTTTGTGAAGATTTAGGTGCTGAAGCTGTTCCAGTTTTAGCTGCAGGAGTTCCGTGTCAGAATTCATCTGATGGAGGTTCAGGGCAGCAATTCGGAATTCCGATGGAAGATATGGACCAATATGTTCAAGATGTTTTGGATTTAATTGAATATGCTAATGGAAACGTAAATACCGTTTGGGGTAAAAAGCGTGCTGAAGCTGGTCATCCAAAACCTTTCAATTTAAAATATGTCGGGATTGGAAATGAGGATTTGATCAGCGATGTTTTTGAAGAGCGTTACAAAATGATTGTAAAAGCGGTACAGCAAAAATATCCAGAGATTATGATTATTGGTACAGTTGGACCATTTTTTGAAGGAACAGATTACAATGAAGGCTGGAGAATTGCTGATGATTTGAAATTGCCAATCGTTGACGAACATTATTATCAATCGCCAGGATGGTTTATTAATAATCAGAATTTTTACGATAGTTATGATCGTACAAAATCGAAAGTCTATTTAGGAGAATATGCTTCTTGGGGAAATAAATTTTATAATGCCTTGGCAGAAGCTTTATATCTGACTGGAGTTGAGCGTAATGGAGATGTGGTGACAATGGCTTCCTATGCGCCATTATTAGCAAGAGAAAAACATACACAATGGAATCCAGATTTGATCTATTTTACAGGAAATGAGGTAAAACCAACAGTAAATTATTTTGTGCAACAACTTTACGGGCAAAACCCTGGAAATCGTTATATAGAAAGTACTTTGAAACTTTCGGATAGTAATGATGAAGTTAGAAAACGTGTTTCAGTTTCGATTGTGTCAGATGAGACTTCGGGAGATTTAATTATCAAAATGGTAAATGCGCTTCCTGTTTCAGTTGCTCCGGCCATAAGTTTCGATAATTTTACGCCAGCAAAAAATATAAGTTATACTGTTTTGTCAGGAAATCCAGAACTTACAACAGCAAGACCAGTAACACAGCAATTATCAGTTGCAGCAGCATTTTCTAAAGAATTGCCACCGTATTCGTTTGTTGTAATGCGTGTTAAAACAAAATAGCTGTGAGAATTCACAGTAATTAAAAATAAAGAAAGAATGAAAAAATTACAATTAAGTTTTGTTGCGCTGCTGTCATTTTTGAATGTAGTGCAAGGGCAAAAAGACAATGGAGTTCCGCCCGTTATTGCCGAAAAGGATTTAACAGCATATTTATTCGTTTATTTCATTGGAAATAAAGTCGAAGAAGAAGCAGTTAATTACGCCGTAAGTAATGATGGATATCATTATTATGCGCTTAACAATAATAAACCAATTTTAGACAGTAAAGCAATCAGTTCAACTGGAGGAGTTCGCGATCCGCATATCTTACGCGGAGACGATGGCAAAACATTTTATATGGTTTTGACAGATATGACTTCTTCAAAAGGTTGGGATAGCAACCGCGCAATGGTTTTATTGAAAAGCACCGATTTAGTAAATTGGAAAAGTAGTATTGTCAACATCCAGACGACATTTCCAGGAAATGAAAACCTAAAACGTGTTTGGGCGCCACAAACTATTTATGATGCAAAAGCAGGTAAATACATGATCTACTTTAGTATGCAGTATGCTGGAGGTCCAGATAAAATTTATTATGCTTACGCGAATAAAGATTTTACTGCCTTAGAAGGAGAACCAAAACTATTGTTTGTTCCAAAATCAGGAAACGCTTGTATTGATGGCGATATCATCGAGAAAAATGGAGAATATCATCTTTTTTATAAAACAGAAACCAATACGCCTGGAATCAAAGTGGCGGTTACAAAAGATTTGACTTCTGGAAAATGGATTGAAAATGATAATTATCTGCAGCAGACAAAAGATGGAGTAGAAGGTTCGAGCGTTTTCAAACTGAACAATTCCGACGAATATATTTTAATGTACGATGTTTATACCAAAGGAAGATATCAATTCACAAAAACGAAAGACCTAGAAAATTTCAGTGTAATTGACAATGATATTTCAATGGATTTTAATCCGCGTCACGGAACGATTCTTCCAATAACACGTTCTGAATTAAAGAGAATTACAGACAAATGGGGAACGCCAGCAAAACTTTCAAAAGTAAACCACAATCCAGTTTTGGAAGGTTATTATGCAGATCCTGAAATTTTGTATTCAAACAAAACAAAAAAATATTACATCTACCCAACAAGCGATGGATTTGACGGCTGGTCGGGATATTATTTCAAAACTTTTTCATCAGATAATTTAGTTGATTGGAAAGATGAAGGAATTATTATCGATCTTAAAAAAGACGTAACTTGGGCAAATAGAAACGCTTGGGCGCCTTGTATTGTAGAGAAAAAAATCAAAGGGAAATACAAATATTTCTACTATTTTACTGCAGCACAAAAAGTTGGAGTTGCGGTTTCTGATAATCCAACAGGACCTTTTAAAGACAGCGGAAAAGCAATTGTAGCTTCAAGACCAGAAGGAATACATGACGGACAAGAAATTGATCCAGATGTCTTTACAGATCCAAAAACGGGTAAAAGCTATTTGTATTGGGGAAATATGTATATGGGCGTTGCTGAGTTAAATCCTGATATGGTTTCTTTAAAACCTGGAACGCAGAAAGTCATTGCTGTAAATAAATCCTTCCGTGAAGGAACTTATGTAATCTACAGAAACGGAAAATACTATTTCTTCTGGAGCGAAGACGACACAAGAAGTCCGAAATACAAAGTAAGATACGGAATTTCAGATTCTCCAACAGGACCGCTTGAAATTCCAGAAAACAATATTGTAATTCAAGGAAAACCAGAAGAAGGAATTTATGCAACAGGACACAATTCAGTTTTACAAATTCCGAATAAAGACGAATGGTATATCACGTATCATAGATTCTCTTATCCAACAGGAATAAAAATGGGAGACGCAGGAGGTTTTCATCGTGAAGTTTGCATTGATAAATTAGAATTTAATGCAGACGGAACGATCAAACAAGTTGTTCCAACTCATACTGGAATTGAGGTTTTGAAGAAATAATTTCAGTATTTAATTTTCAATAAAAAAAAGCTGTTTCTAAATTAATAGAAACAGCTTTTTTTATAATTATAAATATGTTTTAAGCCGTCTGATCGTCAATAGTAGCGTCAGGAGCATTTTTCTTTACAGATTCAATTCCGTTTTCTCTAGCAGACACACTTTCGTACATTTCACTTGAACCGATAATCTGACCGTTTCCAGCTTTTAAATTGAAATATGGTTTTCCGCTTTTAGATTCTAATCTATCATAACGATCATCGTCTGCTGCATTTTTTTTAACAGATTCAATACCATTATTACATGCCGCTTTTGTAGTGTAACCTTCGCTTGTTAAAATGGTCTGACCATTACCAGCTTTTAAATTGAATTGAAATTCTCCGTTGGCTCTAGTAGTAATTACAAATTTTCCCATGTAGTTTATTTTTAAAGTTAGGTAATATAAATTTTGCTATTGATAAAAATACAAAACTTGGTAATATAAATCATACATCAATTTAAAAAAATGATTACCTAAACAATAAAAAAAATATACATTTAGTAAATTCGAAACAGGCAGATCTTAAAGAAAAAGTTATATTCCTAAACGAAAATCAGAAACACTTTTCTCTTCCAGATTAATTTCTTCGAAAATGCTCTGTGTTCCTTTATCCATTGGGCATTGTGTGCTAATTCCCATCCAGATTTCTTTTGGATAATTGTTTTTGTATAAACGAACCATCTGCCAAGTCTTTTTGTCTAACGAATAATAACTTGCAACTGTTTTAGTATCCGAAGAAATTTTCATGTAAACAGAAGGCTCTTTCACCACATCATGATTATTATCATCAGAAGTTCCCATTGTTCGAACCGTTACAATTCTGTGATTGCCTCTTTCGTCTTGCTCAAAACAGAATTTCTGATAAAAACTATCATTCACATAAATGTATAAAACGCCTGCATTGTATAAACCTTTTTCTGTAAACCCGGGCGTAACTTTCGCAGTAAGCGTAAAAGGTTTCGTATTATCTACTTTTGATAAAAGCATAGGCGCTGTAGTATTCGAAAGTTTTCCGTCTGGATCAGAAAAATAATCTGTTTTTTCGCCTGTTTTAAAAACAAGTTTTCCATTGGTTCCCAGCGTAATAAGTTTTTCAGCGTTGTTTATTCCTTTAGTAAAATGAATATTAGAAAGTTTAACATCAATTGGCGAACCTTTTGCGACTGAATCTATTTTTGTTTCTTCTTTCATTGTTTTTGCAGTTTCATTTTTGTTATTGCAGCTTGATAAAACAGAAAGGCTAAGGATAACAATAGCGTTGTAAAAAATTGTTTTCATAAATTATTTTTTTGGGATAGAAAGTGATATTTTTAATGTTCCAAAAATAAAATTGCTCGAAGAAAAGGGCAATACGTAAAATTAACCAATTACACTTTCCAATGCCACAGAATTCTTCAATCGAAAACCAATTAATGTCCACATTTTTAGAACAAAAGTTTGACATTGGAGAATCAAATAATATCGAAATGTACAAACAATTCGTCATCAATTATGTCAAAATTGAGCAATGTGTGGCTGTTTTATCCGATTATCAATCTGACAAAAGTTACATTTATGTAGGAAGTTTTGGCTCAGTTTTCGGACTTCCTGATGAAAATTCCGTTATTGATTCTGCTTTTGAAGAATGCATTTTTACTAAAATCAATTCAAATGATTTGATCGAACGTCATGTTTTAGAACTTAATTTTTATGAGTTTTTAAAAGGAATTCCAAAAGAAGAATACAGTAATTACAGCACTTTGAGCCGTCTTAGAATGAAAGATTCTAATGACAGAAATACTTTCATAAACCATAGAACTATTTATCTCAATACGTTTAATAATGGAAGCATTTCTCTTGCATTATGTTTATACCTGCCTTCAACAGATTTACAGCCTCGAACAGGAATTGACGGGAAAATTTTTAATATTCAAACAGGTGAAGTAATCGAATCAGAAAAGTATAAAAACAATACAGAAAATATACTTTCAAAAAGAGAAATAGAAGTTCTAACCAGTGTAGCAAAAGGAAATAAAAGCGAACAAATTGCAGCAGAAATGCATATTTCGGTTTATACAGTAAGACGCCACAGACAAAACATTATAGAAAAATTAAAAGTGACCAATACTGCAGAAGCTGTTCAGACTGCCATTATTATGGGAGTTATATCGCTGTAGATTTAAAAGTTAAACTTATTATTTAGGTAAGAATATTCTTTATATTTACAAAAAAAATATCATGAGAAAAATACTTATTCTTGCTTTTACATCAGCTATTATTGCGTCCTGCAATTCTAAAAATAATAAAGTTGAAAATAATGTTGTCTTGACAGATACTATTGTTAGTAATGAAAAAAATGAACCCGCCGATAGTATTTCTGTTTACGAAGGAACGCTGCCATGTGCAGATTGCGAAGGAATTGAAACGATTCTAAAAATTGATGTTTTAGATAATAAATTTGAATTATCTAGTACATACAAAGGGAAACAGTCTGAAAAAAACTTTAAGGAAAAAGGTAATATCAATACCGAAAGAGGTTTAGAAAAAGACCCTGATGGAACAATCTATATTTTAAACTGGGACAAGCCAGAAAAAGATCAGGTTTATTATGGTTATTACAGTAAAAATCCTGAAAAACTATATCTGCTAGACAGAAACAAAAAAATAATAAAATCTAAGCTGAATTATTTTTTAGAATTAAATGAATAAAATAATTTAGGCAGTTTAAATAGGACTTTTCAAAAAGAATATTACAAACTTAAATGACCTTCCAGCGCTTAAGTTTGTAATATTTTTTTACTTTTAGGCTAATAAAAAAAATCATCAATTCTAATTTGTATTGATGAAGAGGACCTATGAAAGAAATCAACGAAATTCTTAAAGCCTATTCGCAAGCAGAATCCGAAGGAAAAAAAACAGCTTTAGCAACGGTCGTTAAAGTTGAAGGTTCGTCGTATCGGCAGCCTGGTGCACGTATGCTGGTTACAGAAGACGGACAATTGACAGGCGCAATAAGCGGTGGCTGTTTAGAAGGCGATGCACTGCGAAAAGCACTTCTATCAATTAATCAAAAGCAAAATAAATTAGTTACTTACAATACGAATAACGAAGATGATGCAGAAGTTGGTTTACAGCTTGGATGCAACGGAATAGTTCATATTCTTTTTGAATATATTGACGAAGAGGTTTCAAATAACCCAATTCAGCTTTTGCAGCAATTGGAATTAGAAAGAAAAGAAGCCGTAATTGTAACCGTTTTTTCTTTAAAAAGAAATGCTTTTCAGATTGGAACAACTTTGTTTTTTAGAAAAGACAGTCCTGTTTTAAACCATAATAATGAAGCTTTAAGTTTAATTTCTGATGTAAAAGAAGTATTGAAAACTAAAACTTCTGTAGTGAAAAAACTTCAGGAAGAAAACGACAACGAAGCTTTAATCGAATACATAAAACCTTCTATTTCGCTGGTAATTGCTGGCGCAGGAAACGATATTCAGCCTTTAGTAAAAATGGCTTCAATTTTAGGTTGGAAAATTACTATTGGCGAAGGACGAGCGACACATTCCACAGCAAAGCGTTTTCCTAAAGCAAGCCAAGTTTCAGTTGTAAAACCAGAACAATTTTTAGAAAATATTGTTATTGACGATCAGACTTATTTTGCTTTGATGACGCACAATTACAAATATGATTTAGCAGTTTTAAAAGAGTTGCTAAAAACCGATTTTCATTATATTGGAATTCTTGGCCCAAAATCAAAATTTAACCGAATGCTGGACGATCTTTTGAACGAAGGAATTACAGTAAGCGAAGAACAGCTAAAAAGAATTCATACTCCAATTGGGCTCGATATTGGGGCAGAAACATCAGAAGAAATTGCTTTATCGATTGTTTCCGAAATAAAAGCTGTGGCTTCAGGAAGAATAGGAACTTCGCTGAAATATAAAGAAGGCAAAATACATGATGAAATTCATTATGGAGAATAGATTTCAAAATAAAACAGGCATTATTATTTTGGCTGCGGGTAATTCTTCCAGATTAGGCAGGCCAAAACAATTGCTGGAATATAAAGAATCAACTTTGCTGAAAAACACCATTTCAGAAGCTTTGAAGGCCAAAAATTCGTTTGTAATAGTGGTGACAGGTTCAAATCATGATTTAATCGAAAAAGAGCTTAATTTGCCTGAAATAACATTTTCTTTCAATTCGGAATGGGAAAATGGAATGTCATCTTCAATCGTAAAAGGAATTAGTGAATTATTGCTTTTAAATCCAGAATGCGAACAATGCATTTTAGCAGTTTGCGATCAGCCTTTTGTAACGGTTTCTGTCTTTGAAAATTTAATTTTTGAATCTAATAAAACCAAAAAAGGAATTGCAGCTTCAGCGTATGCAGAAACTTTAGGAACACCAGTTTTATTTCATAAAAAATACTTCCAAGAACTTCTGGAATTAAAAGGGCAGGAAGGCGCTAAAAAACTCATTAAAAAATATACTCACGATGTGGTTTCAGTTCTTTTCGAAAAAGGGAATATTGATATTGATACAGAGGAAGATTATTTTAAGTTGATTTCTTAAGCAAAAGGGACAAAGGGACAAAGTTGCAGAGTGACAAAGTTTTTTTTACATAGATTTTCTAGATCCAGTTTGTCATCCTGACGAAGGAAGGATCACACGCGGTAATCGACAAAGATTATTCATGAAACTTAATTTGAATTGCGTCCAGCTTTAGCTGGATTAAGAAAGAGAGCGTACAGAAAAGGCTTTAGCCAAACAAGACTTAGTTTGGCTAAAGCCTTTTAATTTGTAATCCATCAAAAACTCCAGTTAAAACTGGAGCCAATTCATAAAAATCTTTGCGTTTCGGCGACTTTGCGAGATTAAAAAATAAAAAGCTTAGTCCCGACAGTTATCGGGATAGCGCCTTAGTGACAAACTGTCTAGCTAAACTCAAAACACGCTCAACAACAATATCAATTTCCTCAGAAGTAGTAAATCTTCCCAAACTAAAACGAACTGAACTCAAAGCTTCTTCATCAGATATACCCATTGCTTTTAAAACATGAGAAGGCTCAGAAATTACCGACGAACACGAAGCGCCATTTGAAACAGAAATATTTCCTAAAGCTAAAATTAGTTGTTCTGAATTTATGTTTGGAAAACAAATATTAGAAGTATTGTAAATTCGGTTTTCTGTATTTCCATTTACAAAAGAACCCTCAAATTGTAGCAAACCTTTTTCAAGTTTGTCTCGTAATAAAGAAACTCTATTTTGATCTTTTTCTAATTCATTTACAGCAATTTCCGATGCTTTTCCTAAACCGATAATTCCGGGAACATTTAACGTTCCGCTTCTTAATTTTCTTTGTTGTCCGCCTCCAAGAATTTGAGGAGACAATTTTATTTTGGCTTTTGCCGAAATATATAAAGCGCCAATTCCTTTTGGTCCGTAAAATTTATGAGCAGACAAAGTCAAAAGATCAATTTCTAAAGTTTTTACATCAATAGGAATTTTCCCAACCGCCTGTGTTGCATCACACATAAAAAGCACATTTTTGGCTTTCAATATTTTAGAAATCGCACTGATATTTTGTATGACACCAGTTTCATTATTAGAAAACATTCCTATGAAAACCAGTGTTTTATCTGTAATTATTTCTTCTAAAAGTTGAAGATTTAAAAGCCCGTCGAAATCAGTTGGAAGATAAGTAACTTCAAAACCAATGCTTTCCATAAAACGGCAAGTTTCCAGAACAGCTTTATGTTCGGTTTGAATGGTAACGATATGTTTTCTGTCTTGATCTGCTAGACCTTTTATTGCCAGATTTATAGCTTCAGTAGCGCCCGAAGTAAATAGGATTTCATCAGCATCAGCATTTATTAAATCAGCCGTTTGCCAAGCTGCGTTTTCAATGGCTTCTTTTACTGTTAATCCAGCCAAATGTGTACTTGTTGAATTGGCATAAAAATCAGTAAAATAGGGAAGCATTGCATTCACAACTCGTTCATCAACACGAGTTGTGGCATTGTTATCAAGATAAATGATTTTTGGTTGTGGCATAGCTTAGGCTTAATATGGTAAAAATACAATTTTGTATGAGTTATTTTAACCGCAAAGAGCGCAAAGTTTTTAATTATAGTTATGCTAAATAAATATAAAGTTCGCAAAGTTGGAATTGATAAAGCTTTGCGAACTTTGCGATTTTATAAAAGTTCAAAAAGTAAAAATCCTTGCGTTCTTTGCGGTTAAAAAAAAGAAAGAAATTGTAATTATTCTAAATAAGAGTAATGTTTGAATTTTATAATTTTTTCTTACATAAGATCGCTAAATTTGTTAGAATGACAAAAGTGAATTTGCTAATTTAACAAATAGATTGAATGGCTTCTAAAAAAACAAATCAGGATAAAGTAACACAGGAAGATGCTAGTTCCCGTCGTGACTTTATAAAGAAATCAGGACTTTTTACCGCTCTTGCTCTGACGCCGCCTTCATTGGTTATGGCATCAGAAAAGAAATGGGATGAAAAAATAGCGGAGTATTTAGAAACTGTACCGCTTTCTATTGAAGTAAATGGCACAAAACACAATTTGAACATCGAGCCAAGAACCACTTTGCTTGATTTACTTCGCGAGCAACTGCATCTTACAGGAACGAAAAAAGGCTGTGATCACGGTCAATGCGGTGCGTGTACAGTTCACGTAAACGGAACTCGAATTTTGTCGTGCCTTTCTCTGGCAACGATGCAGCAAAACGCACAAGTCACAACAATCGAAGGACTTTCGAAAGGAAAAAAACTGCACCCAATGCAGGAAGCTTTTATCAAGCATGATGGCTTTCAATGTGGTTATTGCACGCCGGGACAAATTATGTCGGGAATTGCTTGTATTAAAGAAGGTCACGCCAACAGCAGAGAAGAAATCAGCGAATACATGAGCGGAAATATCTGCCGTTGTGGAGCTTATCATAATATTGTTGACGCTATAACTGAAGTGAAGGAAGGAGGAAAGGAGATATGAAAAATTTTCAGATAATTAAAGCGCTGTCTTCTTCGTCGGCAGTTACAGGGAAAGCCAAAGATAATTCTACCATGTTTATTGCTGGAGGAACTAATTTGGTCGATTTAATGAAGAAAAATGTTGTAGCTCCAGACAAACTGGTTGACATCAACGGATTGGATTTAAAGAAAATAGAATTTTTAAAGGGAAAAGTTTCAATTGGCGCTTTAGCAAAAAATAGTCAGGTTGCAGAAGATTCTGCTATTAAAGAAAAACACCCTTTGTTGGCATTAGCATTAGCGGCTGGAGCTTCTCAGCAAATCAGACACATGGCAACGGTTGGCGGAAATATGCTTCAAAAAACACGTTGTTCATATTATTACAATACTGATATGCCATGTAATAAAAGAACACCAAAAAGCGGATGTGGCGCAATTGGGGGTGCAAATAGAATGTCGGCAATTTTTGGAGCTTCAGATAGTTGTATTGCAGTTCATCCAAGTGATATGTGTGTGGCTTTGGCAGCACTTGATGCAACAGTTTTGGTAGAAGGTCCAAAAGGAAAACGAGAGATTAACTTCACCGATTTTCATAGACTTCCAGGAAACACACCAGAAAAAGACAATACACTTGACAGTAGAGAATTGATTACGGCTGTTGAAATTCCAGATAATAATTTTACTAAAAATGTGCATTATCTAAAAGTTCGTGACAGAACGAGTTATGCTTTTGCATTAGTATCTGTTGCAGTGGCTTTAGATATAAAAAACAATACCATCAATGATGCGAGACTTGCTATGGGCGGTGTGGCACATAAACCATGGAGATTGACTGAAACAGAAAAATTCCTGAAAGGAAAAACAATTTCAGAAGATCTATTTAAACAAGCTGGTCATTTGTCTATGAAAGGAGCAAAAGGATACGGCGACAATAACTTTAAACAAACGCTTGGAGAGAATGCGGTAGCAGAAGCACTTGCAATAGCAGCATCAAAATAATTAGATTATGAGCAAGACAAGTAATATTAATAGAGTTGACGGATTTGCTAAAGTAACAGGCTCTGCAACTTATTCGGCTGAATATAAAACATCTGGTGTAGTTTATGCCTGCTTGGTGGGAAGTACGATTGCAAAAGGAAGAATCAAAACCATTGACACAAAAAAAGCAGAATGGGCGCCAGGAGTTTTGGCAGTAATTACGCATTTGAATGTAGATAAACCGTCTGGCTATGAAAAAGCAAAGGACAAGCACAATTTTGGTCAGCCATTGCAGATTTTCAAAGATGATTCGGTTTTGTATTACGATCAGCCAATTGCTTTGGTGATTGCCGATACTTTTGAACGTATGCGATATGCGGCGAGTCTAATTAAAGCCGATTATCTTAAGGAAGAACATTCTACAGAACTTAAAAAAGCAGCTGAAAAAGAAAAGAAAGTCGAAACCGATAAAGGAAATGATTATCATCGCGGTGAACATGACGGCTATAAAAATGCTGAGGTTATTCTGGAAACCGAATATACAATTCCAACCGAGGTGCATAACCCGATGGAATTGGCCAATATCATTGCCAAATGGGACGGAAACAAACCAATTTTATATACAAAAAGTCAAGGTGTAGAGGGAACGCGCCGAAGTGTAGCGGGAGTTTTTGGAGTACCTGTAGAAGATGTTGAGGTTCATGCTGAATATCTTGGAGGCGCATTCGGAATGGGATTGCACACTTGGCCGTATGAAATTGCAGCTTTAATTGGAGCAAAAAAATTAAATCGTCCTGTGAAATTAGTGTTGCATCGCGAACAGATGTTTACCAATGTTGGGTTTAGACCTTACACCATTCAGAAAATGGGACTTGGTGCAACTAAAGATGGAAAATTGACAGGTTTAACACATGAAGCTGTTGCGATGACTTCGAGTTACGAGGATTTCATGGAAGGAACCGTAAACATGTCGCGATTTATTTATGATTGTCCTAATGTCTCAACACGTTACAGAATTGTGCCTTTGGATACTTGTACACCAATCTGGATGCGTGGGCCAGGTGAAGCAACAGGTTCTTTTGCCTTAGAAAGTGCAATGGATGAAATGGCATATAAATTAAACTTAGATCCGATTGAATTCCGTAAACTGAATTATGCCGAAAAAGATCAAGAACAAAATAAACCGTGGAGCAGTAAATATCTTTTGGAATGTTACGAAGGCGGAATGGAACGCATTGGCTGGAAAAACCGTAAAAATGAACCAGGTTCTGTTAAAGAAGGAAATTGGCTGGTGGGCTACGGAATGGGAACAGGAACTTTCGGCTGTTATCGAAGTCCAACTTCTGTAAAAGCAAAATTATTGGCCAATGGTGATTTAGTTTTGCAATGTAGTGTAAACGATATGGGACCGGGAACGGCAACTATGATGACTGCCATTGGAGCTGAAGTAATAGGTTTGCCTGCGGAAAACGTAATTATCGAAATGGGTAAAAGCGGACTTCCAAAAGGCCCAACGCAAGGTGGTTCGGCGACGACTTCATCTGTTGGTTCTGCGGTTCATGATGCTTGTAATTTATTATTAAATAAAATAATTGAATTGGGAAGTAAAAATCCTGTTTTGAAAGGAATCGCTCTCACTGATTTAACTTTTGAAAATGGTGCGGTTTCTTCTAAAAAAGACAAATCGAAGTCGGTTACGTTAGCAGCACTTTTGAGCAGCAATAAATTAGAAGATTTTGAAGTTGAAAATCTTTCTAAAGCTGCTGAAGAAGCAAAAAAATATTCAATCTACTCGTTTTCGGTTCATTTTGTAAAAGTATTAGTGAATCCGAATTTGGGTAAAATAAGATTGGCTCATGTCGTTTCTTGCGCTGATATTGGAACTGTAATCAGCCAGAAAACTTCTGCGGGACAAATGTTTGGTGGAGCAGTAGGAGGTATCGGAATGGGATTGATGGAAGCACTAGAAATTGATCATCGTTTTGGCCGTCCAATCAATAATAATTTCGCTGATTACCATGTTCCTGTAAATGCAGATATCGAAAAACAGGAAGTTTTCTTCGTGAATAAAAAAGATCCAATCAGTAATCCAATGGGAACGAAAGGTCTGGGTGAAACGGCTTTGGTTGGAATGGCGCCTGCAATTGCAAATGCTGTTTTTAATGCTACTGGAAAACGTGTTAGAGATTTACCAATTACGTTGGATAAAATTATAGAAACTGTTAAGGTTTAAAACAAAAAAGAGGCATTTTTAATGCCTCTTTTTTGTTTTAAAACCGATTAATTATTTAACCGTAATTGGTAATTCAACAGTTGTTTTATCCCAGCCAATAACAAGGTTTGCTAGGTTGCCTTGAGTTGTAAAAGCAATAGATAAAGCTTCAATAGTTTCTCCCACAGATTTAACAGGAACAGAAACTCTAACTACATCTTTGCTTTCATCGTAAGCATAACCGCCCCATAAATCCAACTCTTTGTTGATAATGATCGTCCATTTATCTTTTTCAGGAATAGCAAATAAACTATAGTATCCTGCAGGAACTTTTTTCCCGCCAATTGTTACATCTTTGTAGAATTTAATCTCTGTGTTTTCATTAGCACCAACTCTCCAAACTTCGCCAAACTTTACCACATCACCGAAAATTGTTCTTCCTTTTGCAGAAGGTCTTGCGTAAAGCACCTTAATAACAGGATTTGGATTATCCGTTTTTTTGAATTTCACCGCTTTGTTTGGGAAATACGAAATATCAACCGGACTTGCATCAAGCGGAGCAAATTTTACTATGTCTTGAGCCTGAACTGTAAAAGCAGCAAACAAAGTAACTGCTAGTAAATAGAATTTTTTCATGGTTTACAATTTTTAGATTAACTACAAAGTAAATTAATAATGAAGAAAAATCATATAATTTGAAGCCTGTTTTTTGTTAATGAATTGGTAATAATGAATTAATTCTGATATTCCTTTTTCTTCTTAGCATACCAATCCTGCATAATGTAAAACGCTTTTTTCTTTTCGCCGTCATTTGAAATTAAACCTTTACGATTATAACCGTCCTGAATACCTGGAAGCAATCTTTTTGGCGATCTGAAATCAACCAGAATCCACGGGCTAGTTCCGCTTAGATGTGGAATCTTTTCAATCATTTTTAAATTTTGAATGTATAAATATTCTTGATATTCTTCTGTCCAGCGTTCGTTTTTTTCTCCGTGAAAACCAGCTTTAGCATCACCGCCAAATTCAGAAACCACAATAGGTTTATTGTATTTCGATTTCCATGTTATCTTCTCAGCATCTTCCAAATTTCCGCCGTACCAACCCAAATATTGATTGAAAGCCACAACATCTAAAACTTCACCAATCGGGTCATCAATAGTTTCTTTTTTGGTTAATAAAGCAGCGCTGATTAATCTGGTGTTGTCTAATGATCTCGTGTGTGATGCTAAATTTTTAATGAACGTATTTCTAGCATCAGAAATTGGAGTTTCATTTGCCATTGACCAAATAATAATACTCGCTCTATTTTTATCTCTTTTAATAGAAGCAGTTAACTGATCTTCGGCATTTTGATAGGTGTTTTTATTGGTGAATTCAACTGTCCAATAAACGGGAATTTCCTCCCAAACCATCAATCCCATTTTATCAGCTTCACGGATAATGTTTTCGTTGTGCGGATAATGTGCTAAACGAACATAATTACAACCCAATTCTTTTGCCCAATTTAGCAAACGCAAAGCATCTTCTTGAGAATTCGCGCGTCCGCCTTTTGCATTTTCTTCGTGAATGGAAATTCCACGTAAAAAGATTGGTTTTCCATTTAGTAGAATTTTATCTTCTTTCGTATCAATAGTTCTAAAACCAATTTGATCTTTTAATTTTTTTCCGTTAAAGTCAACTATAACCTCATATAATTTTGGATTTTCTGGTGACCAATATGAAATCTTTTTAACTGGAATTTCGAAGTTTAAAATTCCTTTATTATCAGCTTTTCCTTTAAAGTTGATTTTTAATTCAGGAATTGAAATCGAAATATTATTTTGTGAAGCTTCTAAATTATTGATTTTAATAAAACCAGAAACAACATTTGCATTGCCTTTTTTCAGTTGAATCGTGTAATCTTCAACAAATGAATCTTCTTCTTCAATTAAAGTGACATCGCGCGTGATTCCGCCATAATTCCACCAATCGGTATTTACAGTCGGAACATCTTCTTTGTGACGCGTATTATCAACTTTTATAACCAAATAATTATCTTTTGGCTGTATAATCGAAGTCACTTCGTAATTAAACGGAGTAAAACCGCCTTCATGTGTTCCTAGCTTTTTTCCGTTTAAATAAACATCGGCTTTGTAATTGATTGCACCCAAATATAAAAATAGGCGTTTATTAGCTGTTAAATTATAATCGAAAGACTTTTTGAACCAAACATTTCCTTCGTAATATTTTAGTTCCTGTACTTGCGAATTCCAATCTCCAGGAATATTAATTGTAGGCGATTTATCAAAATCATATTCTACCAATTCCTGTTTGTTTTGAGCATGATAATTACTGAAAAAAGCTCCTTTTGCAGGTTTTTCCTGTTTGTCGTATTGATCCAAGTGAAAACTATAAAAGCCAGTTTGATACGGATCAATAATGTAATTCCAAACTCCGTTTAACGAAGTGGTATTTCGATTGGGAACGTTGGAGATTAGGTTTTGTGAAAATCCCAGAACAGAAGAGGTTAGGAGTAATGCGATTAATAGTTTTTTCATTTTTGTATTAATTTGTTTTTGTAATTGTGTGTGGCTTAACCGCAAAGGACGCAAAGGTTTACGCAAGGTTCGCTAAGTTTTTTTACGCAAAGCATAAATAATTTGCGTCCTTTGCGTAAACCTTTGCGAACCTTGCGGTTAAATTCTCAAGGCTCAATCTTCAAATATTCCCCTTTAAAGCTCTGATTCAAAGCTGTCATTTCAATCGGATTTCCAGAACCATCAGGAATTACTTCGATAGAAGCTTTTCCGTTTGCCATTCTTATCGATTCGCTTCCAGTTGGTGTTCCTTGATTTTTTAAAGTTTTACCGCCTTTTAAACATTGAAAATAGACACTAGCTTCATAATCTAGACAGCGCAAATTATTGTTGTCAATTGCAATTGCAGTTACCAGATAATTACCATTTTTTAGTTTTTCTGATGATAATTGTAACGAAACCGCCGTATCATTTTTAGTAAAACGATAATTCACTTTCAACGTATCAGAAACTGTTTTACCATCTTTTGTTTTTCCAACAGCTAATAAAACATTTTCTCCTTTTTTGAAATTAACATCCCATGTCAAACCATTTGCAGGATAAAGAGAAAGATTTCGTTGTTTCTCTCCAAGCGATTTTCCGTTATGAGATAAAGTCACTTTTTCGCAATTACTGAAAACATTAATTGTTCTCGGTGTATTTTCTGGACCTTGGCGTTCTGTCCAAGTATGCGATTCGATGTAAGCGAAAGGGGCTTTTGCCCAATAACTTTTAAAAACATAATACGCATCTTTTGGAATTCCGTTTCTGTCTGTAAGTCCTTTTTGGTTCATGTACGGAATATCATCTTCTGGACGTAACGGAGTTGCAAAATCCTTAAATGCCCATTGAATATTACCCACAAAATCAGGATCATTTTCCGATACATGCAAATGCCAATCAAATAAATCGACTATATAATTTTCGCTCCAGTCGCCAATTTGAGCAATGTTTGCAATTTTAGTTTGAACAATCGCTTCTTCCCAACCTTCAGCTTTTATGACATTTTCGCCCGTAACTGGATTTTCACTGTGACGTCCAACATGACTATCTCCGCCATATTCGGCATGAATAAAATGTTTGTATTCTTTCTTGTAAACATCAATTGCTTTTTGATAACTTTTATAACTTCCTGAATACCAGCCAGACCAGATTGAAGGAGAAAAAACATCGACAATATGCGAACCTTCATAGTATTTTCTGATAGCCGTTTTTCTGGTCGGATCGAGTTGGTGTGCAATATCATTCAATTCATTTAAAAACGCATTGGTTCTATCTGCATTATCGCCATCGGGAAAATCAGGAAGCCAGTTTATTTCATTCCCTAAAGACCAGATAATAATGCTCGGATGATTATGATTCTGATTGATAATTTCTTTCAGCATGTTCTTGGTATTGGTTTTCCAAGCATCATTTCCAATCCCGCCACGGCACCAAGGCAATTCATCCCAAACCAACAAACCTAATTCGTCGCAAGCTTTATAAATCTCTGGATCTTGCGGATAATGCGCCAACCGAACGAAATTTGCGCCCATTTCTTTAATTGATTTCATATCTGCCCAATGTTGCTCGTTGCTCATTGCTGCACCAACTCCGGCTTGTTCTTCATGACGATGAGTTCCGCGAATAAGCAAACGCTTTCCGTTAAGATAAAACGGACCATGGTCTTTAAACTCAAACCATCTGAAACCTACTTTTTCAGACAGGCTATCTCTGATTTGATTTTTTTCTGATAAAACGGCTGTCAGTTTGTATAAATTAGGTTTTTCTGTATCCCAAAGTTCTGGGTTTTTAATATTTTCAAAAGTAATTGTTGCCGTTTTATCTGCAACCGAAATGGTTTTGCTTGCTACTTTTTTACCTTTCGGATTTTGAAGCGTCACAGTTAATGATAAATCTTTTGAGTTTTCAGAATTTACAAAAGAAGAAACAATCTGAACCGTAGCTTTTTTTGCTGAAACTTGTGGAGTCGTGATTTTTAAATTTTCAATATGATTTTTGTATTTAGAAACTAACCAGACATCACGAGTAATTCCGCCATAAATAAAGAAATCGCTTTTTTGAGACGGAATAATTTCAATATCATAACTATTATCTACACGAACAAAAATATCGTTGTTTCCTTCTTTAATGAAATTGGTTATATCAATCGAAAAACCAATATAACCACCAATATGAGAACCAGCTTCTTTGCCATTCACATACACTTTAGTCGTTACATTTGATCCTTCAAAATATAAAGAATAAACCTGATTAGGATCTATTTTGGTAATATTGATTTTCTTTTGATACCAACTCGCATCGCGTCTATAGCCTGGATTTAAATCGGTAGCATCTTCGGCATTCCAAGTATGAGGCAAGTTTAAAGTAATCCAATTTGAAGCTTTTTGTGCTTCGCTGAGGTTTGTAGTATGATTTTCTAGATAAAGCCAATTGTCGTTAATGTTCATTTTTGTCTGAGCAAAACTGCCCAGACAAATCTGAAACAAAACAAAAAGCGCAAAAATTGAAAATGTATTAAAGTGTAATTTCTTCATAGGATAATAAGGCTTTTTTAGGTTCAAAGGTAGAGAGCCTTTGCACCTTTGTAACTTTGTCCTTTTGTTACTTTCTTCTAAGAAGTGCTTCTAGAAAATAATAATCGGCGTAAATTATTGGTTCATCAATTTCGTCATGTTTTGGCCAGTTTCCGGTACTGTGATCGAATAAGAAAGGTGCTTTAATTTTAGTATCTAAAATATATTGATCTGTTTGTACTGATGCCATCAGTTTATCGGCGAAAGCCAAATAATTTTTATTTTTGGTATAACTATACAATTCGTATAATCCTGATGCCATAACCATTGCAGCAGAAACATCTCGTGCCGCATTTGGAATACTAGGATCTTTAAAATCCCAATACGGAATTCCGTCTTCTGGCAGATTTTTATTTGTCATAAAATAAAGAGCTGTTCCTTCGGCTTGATTTAAATAAGCGGGATCTTTTGTGTATCGATACGACATTGTAAATCCATAAACTGCCCAAGCTTGACCACGCGCCCAAACCGAATCGTCATTGTAACCTTGAAGTGTTGTTTTCTTTCTAACTTCTCCTGTTGTTGGATTATAATCGATAACGTGATAACAGCTGTTATCTTCTCTAAATTGGTTTTTTAAAGTGGTGTTGGCATGTTGGATGGCAATGTTGCGATATTTTGGATTTCCAGATAATTTTGAAGCTTCAAAAAGCAATTCCAAATTCATCATATTATCGATAATGACAGGATAATCCCAAATTTCTTTATTGAAATCCCAAGAACGAATAGAACCCACTTTTGGATTAAATCTCGTGCATAAAGTTTCTGCGCCTTTAATAATTACCGCTTCGTATTCTTTTTTGTTTTCCACTTTCAGCGCTTCTCCAAAACTGCAAAACACTTTAAAACCTACATCATGCGAATTACTGTTGACACTTTCTTTTTTGCTAAAAGGTGTCCATTTTTGAGCTTGTTCTTTATACTTTGAATCGCCTGTTAATCGGTACAATTGCCAAAGATTTCCAGCAAAAAAACCGCTTGTCCAATCTCTTGAAGGCACTTTGCGAATCTCAAGAGTTTTAATATTCATACTTCTTGGCATCGACATCGAATCGGCTGGATAATCTAATAGCATTTTATAACGCGTTTCCAATTTTTCTGTCGCAGCTAAGGTATTTTTTGATTGAGAATTAATTCTTGATTTGCATGCTGTTACCAGCGATGCAAAACCAAGAATTAAAGAAATGGAACTGACATTCTTCATAATAAATATTTTGTAATCGTGATTTTTAGACGCGGATTGTACGGATTCGCTATCGCAAAAACACTGATTTACACGGATTTTTTATTTCACGCAGATTTAAAAGGATTTTGGCAGATAAAGCAGATTTTTTTTAAATCAATTTTTAATAAGCTTAAATATTTTTAAATCTGCGTGAAACCAAATAACGCGTTAAGTAATAAAAATCAGTGTAAATCCGCGCTTTTGCGATAGCAAACCCGTTTTATCCTCGTTCCGTATTATTAATAACCAGGATTATTTGGTTTTAAATTCGGATTAATAGCTAACTCAGTTCCTGGCAATGGCCATAAATAATCTCTGTTTGGATCAAAATTAGCATGTGGTTCTAAACCATTTGCGCCGAATACTTCTGGCCCAATTTTAAGTCTCTTAATGTCGTACCATCTAATGTATTCAAAAGCTAATTCTAATCTTCTTTCATCAATAACCATTTTTCTAAAGTCTGTTTGAGAAAGTCCTGGTGTTACATTTGCAGGAAAAGAAACCAATTTTCCAGCTTTGTTTCTTGCTCTTGCGCGAACGCGATTTACGTATCCGTCAGCTTCTATAGTTCCAGGATTAATTTCATTTAAAGCTTCGGCAGCAGTTAATAAAACTTCTGCATAACGCATTGTGATATAATTATGTTGAGAAGTTCTTCCGTTCGCGCCAGCTTTTCCCGGAAAACGGAAATATTTTGCAATATGTGGGCGAGGCGCTTTTTCGTTATCACTTGAAGGATAAATTTCTAGAGATCCGCCTGGTCCAGTTTTCTTTCTGATAATTGTATCAAAACTTACCGCTCTTCTGTAATCTCTCTGATCCCAAGTATTGAATACTTTTAAAGAAGGAACAGCAACCGAAAATCCTTGTCCATAGCTATAACTGTCATCTTTTAAAGATCCAGTGAAAAAAGCTGTATAATCCTGACCGTAATTTCCTGAAGTTAAGTTATTAAAATCAATTGTAAAAAGTGGTTCTTTTAATGAAGCTGCTTTTGTAGCGTTGAATAGATCCTGAAAATCGGCATCTAAACCTAAACCAAACTTAACTTCATTTGTAATGACAAATTTGGCTTCATCATAGGCTTTTTGAAAATTTCCTAAAGTCAGGTAAACAGAAGCCAAATATCCAGCAGCAGTACCTTTTCCCGGAACAGCTTTTACTTTTGGTTTGTCATCTAACCATTGTTTGGCAAATTCTAAATCGGCAATGATTTTTGGGTAAACGTCAGCTTCTTTTGTTTTACTTAAAGAATTAACTTGTGACACATCATTCACAACAAAATCTACATACGGAATATCACCAAAAAGACGAACCAAATGATAGTATGCAAAAGCTCTTGCAAAATGTGCTTGAGCCACAATAGCATTGACTTTTGCAGGATCTCCAGGTGTTTTCTTAGCACCTTCAATAGCCTGATTTGCTGCTGTGATAATGACATACGACTGAGGCCAAAAGTTTGAGACAAGCGCATTAGTATCATTCATTGACATATCGTTTACATCAATACGAGCTGCTTGCGTTGTTCTGTCTCCAATATCGGCCATATCATCACGAAGCATAAGGGCAATTGTAAATTCTCTTCCCCAATAATTATTGTGACCAATGTTAGCAAAAGCGCCATTTACAGCAGCCTGTAAATCGTCTGTATTGTTGAAAAAGTTTGCTGGGCGAATAATTCCTACTGGTTTTTCTTCCAGATCAGAACAGCTGAAAAAAGCGAATGTTCCGAAGCAAAGAAGAGCTATATATTTTTTCATAATTGTCTTAGATTAAAATTTTAAATTGAATCCTGCTGTAAATGTTTTTACGTTTGGATATCCTCCATAATCCAATCCTAAATTGGTATTACTTCTTGAGTTCGTGTCGTTTAAGTAGTTCGTTTCTGGATCTGTTCCTGGATAATCTGTAATTGTCCAAAGGTTTTGAGCGCTGATGTAAAAACGAACTTTGCTTAATCCCATTTTCGAAACAATTTTTTCATCTAAACTGTATCCAATAGAGATGTTTTTTAAACGGATGTAACTTCCATCATAAACAAATCTTGAAGTGATTCTTTTGGTTCTGGCTGCATTTGCAGGAACATTGGTGTCAGTATTGGTTGGTGTCCAAGCATCTAAAACTTCTGTGGTAGCATTGTTATTTCCAGAAGCCAATTCCATCAAAGTATAGTTTAAGATTTGACCTCCTTGTGAACCTTGAAAGAAAATGTTTAGATCAAGATTTTTATAGGTAAAATCATTGTTGAAACCGAAGATGAAATCTGGGTTTGGATTTCCGATGATTGTTTTATCTTGAGAATCCAGTTTTCCATCGCCATTGTAATCTCTGAATTTTTCTCCTCCTGGAGCCGTTTCAAAGTTTCCTGGTAAAACCGTTTCACCTTGCTGAATTACTCCATCATAAATGAATCCGAAGAAAGAA
Source organism: Flavobacterium sp. SH_e (assembly GCF_025717045.1). Taxonomy (GTDB): domain Bacteria; phylum Bacteroidota; class Bacteroidia; order Flavobacteriales; family Flavobacteriaceae; genus Flavobacterium. The sequence goes on along the minus strand of NZ_JAOVZN010000003.1, from coordinate 327,615 downwards.
CCAACTGGCTGTCCAACTCTCAAAATCTGCGATTCAGTTGCTAAGAAATGTCCTGGAGCAGAGTTGATCAAAAGATCTTTATTATCAGCCAATTTTAAAACTTTGTTTTTGTTAGAAGAAATATTAAAGTTTGTTGACCAAGTAAAATCAGCGCCAATAAAATTTCTGGTATTAATTCCTAATTCCCATCCTTTATTTTCCAATTCTCCAACGTTTTGAAGCTGAGAAGCAATGCCAGAAATTCCTGGAAGCGGTCTGTTAAACAATAAATCTTTGGTAATTGTTTTATAATAATCTGCTGTAATACTGATTCTGTTATCAAATAAACCTAAATCAATTCCGTAATCTTGCTGATACGAAGTTTCCCATTTTAAGTTTGGATTATCTAATGAAGTTAATTGCACCGCATTTGTAATCACATCACCGCTTACATAATAGATTTCAGAAAATCTCGAAAGAGTAGAGTAAGCCCCAATTGATGGGTTTCCTGTTGCTCCGTAACTAGCTCTTAATTTTAAGTTTGAAACCGTTTTGCTGTCTTTTAAGAAATTTTCTTTACTAATGTTCCATCCAATTGCTCCTGAAGGAAAAGTTCCGTATTTGTAGTTTTGACTAAAGCTTGAAGAACCATCTCGTCTAGCAGTAAACGTAAACAGATATTTATCGTCAAAATCAAAATTCAACCTTCCAAAAGCAGAAATCAATTCTGTTTCAGACAATCCAGAATCAGGTTTTAAGAAAACTGTTCCAGCGCCTAAATTTCTATAAGAGTTGGTATTCGTTAAAAATCCTCTTGAAGCAGCATATGAACTTTCGTTTTTATTTTTTTGGTATGAATAACCACCCAAAACTGTCAAAATTCCTTTTGAGATAATCTCACGTTTGAAAGTCAAATAATTCTCTGTCAAGAAAGAAGAGAATCTTGTGTTGTTTACTGAAGCTTCTCCTTTAATATTTTTTCCCGCAATTAAAGTTGACGGAATAAATCTTCCTGTTTGCGAATTATTATCGGTTAAACCTAAAGTAGTTTTAAAATCTAAATCTTTAGTAATTTGATATTGAGCAAAGAAATTATTTCGGTTTACGATAGAAACAGTTTCTAAAATATTTTCCATTGCTGTTGCGTACGGATTATCAATGTCGTCTCCAATTGGAGCAGTTGTAGTATAAGTTCCGTCTGCATTATAAATTCCTTTATCTGGCATAAAACGATAAGCCGATGCAATTACACCTGCGGCTCCAGTTCCTCCAGCGCTTGTCTGGCTCACGATTCCTTCTTTGTTTTGTTTGCTTGTGAAAGTATTCAAACCAACTTTTAACTTTGGAGATAAATCTGCTTCAAGATTGGCTACGATAGTGTATTTGTCAATTCCCGAATTAATTACAACCCCATTTTGATTGAAATACGTTCCAGAAACATAATATTTCACATTTTCAGAACCGCCGGAAAATGATAATTGGGTGTTTGAAATCATTCCTTCACGGTAAATTACATCTTGCCAATCTGTATCTGCTGGACCTTGTGTATGCGTAGTAAAACTTTTTCTGTAGGCAGCAAACTGGTCAGCGTTCAATAAATGCAATTTATTGTTTACAGATTGTACAGAAGTTGAATTGCTGAACTCAATTACTGGTTTTCCTGGCTTACCTTTTTTAGTAGTAACCATGATAACTCCATTTGATCCGCGAGATCCATAAATTGCAGTTGCTGAGGCATCTTTTAAAACCTCGATAGAAGCAATATCTTGTGGTGCTGGCATAGAAACACCCGCAAATCCGTCAACAACAATTAAAGCATCGCCACTTGCGTTAATAGAAGTCCCTCCACGAACTCTGATTTTTACAGGAGCTCCAGGTTCACCACCGTTATTTGTCATTACGGAAACACCCGCTGCACGGCCTTGTAAAGCTTGTTCGGCATTTAAAAGAGGAAAAGCAGTCAATTCTTTTGCCGTTACAGAAGAAACAGAACCAGTTATGTCACTTTTTTTACGAGTTCCGTAACCTACTACAATAACTTCATCTAGCGCTTTCGTATCTGGTTTTAAACTTACATTGATTACACTTTTTGTTCCAACAGGAATTTCAACAGTCTGAAATCCAACAAAATTGAAAACTAAAACAGCATTTTTCTCTCCAACAATTACAGTATAATTTCCGTCCATATCGGCAGCTGCGCCAACAGAGGAATTTTTGATATAAACATTTGCGCCAGGAAGTCCGAGTAAATCATCACTGGAAGTTATTTTTCCAGTCACTTTTCGTTCTTGCGCATGTATCACGATATTTACTAGTAAAAAAGATACCAGCAAACACCATTTAAACGATTTGTTTTTGTGGTTTGTAAACATTCATTTTTTGGTTTTAAGGTTAATAAGTTAGATAAAGTAGAAAAGCAATAAACTCATTCCGATTATGATAATGGCAAACAAAATTTGGAGTAAAAGGAAACTTGTTTTTTTGATTTTCATATCGCAAATGTAGAAGCCAAAAAAGAAATAGAAATACAAAAAAGGGTATCTAAAAATACAGATACCCTTTTTGAAGCCTTTTAAAACAGTGGATTATTTATGTAAGATGTGAAATGTGAGTTGTAAAATGTGAGTTGTAAAATGTGAGTTGTAAAAAGTGAAAAGTGAAAAGTGAAAAGTGAAAAGTAGAAAGTAGAAAGTAGAAAGTAGAAAGATTAGTTACCTCTAACATCTTACATTTGACATCTTACATTTGACATCTCACATTTGACATCTCACATTTCACAATTTAAAGATTTATAAAATTTGTCGGCGTATTGAGAAGGAGTTTCTCCATACTTTTTCTGAAAGCATTTGCTAAAGTATTTCGGATTATTAAAACCGACTTTATAGCTAATTTCAGAAACGGTTAATTTGTTTTGTTCTAATAATTGAGCGGCGCGTTTTAATCTTATTTCATGAATAAATTCGTTTGGAGTGCAATTGGTCCAAGCTTTAATTTTTAAAAACAACATGGTTCGGCTTACACCTAATTCGGAACAGAAAAACGGAATATCAAATTGCTCGTTGGAAATGTTTTCTTCTACAATTTTGAAAGCCTTTTTCAACAATTCTTCGTCTAAAGAAGAAACCGTAATTTCTGATGGAATAAAACTGTCTCCACTAGAAAACTTAATTTTTAAACGTTCTGTTGTATTCAATAGGTTTTTAACTCGAAGTCTGAATTCCATTAAATTAAATGGTTTACTGATATAATCGTCTGCACCGCTTTCTAATCCTTCAAATTTATAAACCAATGAAGATCGAGAAGTCAATAAAATAACCGGAATATGGCTAGTTTTGATGTTTTCTTTAATTTTAGAACACAATTCAGTTCCAACCATTTCAGGCATAATAACATCGCTTATAATTAGATTCGGAACAAATTTTAATGCCTTTTCTAAAGCGACTTTACCATTTTCGGCTTCAATAATGTTATAATCTTTTTTGAGAAGATTCTTCATGAATTTTCTCAAAACCTTATGATCTTCAACCAATAAAATGGTTTGTTTTTCTTCGTTTACAATTAGGTCTTCAATATCATCATTTTCAATGATTTCTGTAGATTCTAATTGTGCAGAATATTGCGCAATATCATCACTGATTTTAAAGTCAGGAATAATTTCGCTATCCAAAAGATGTTCGCGTCCAAGCGGTAAAGTCACTTTAAAAATAACACCGCCAGTTGTTTTATTGGTAACATCGATTTTTCCTTTATGAAGCTCGACAATATTTTTCACAATCGAAAGACCGATTCCGGTTCCTTTATTGTAATTTTTCTGGACTTGATTATGCGTCGGAATTTCAAAAAACAAATCAAAAATCTTATCAATGTGTTCTTCTGAAATTCCTACACCTGAATCTTCAATTTCAATAAAAAGATTTTGCTGATCGTGATTGATTTTAATGTGAATAGAACCGCCTTTTGGAGTATATCTAAAAGCATTCGAAATCAAATTATAAAAAACACGTTCGAGTTTGTAGCGATCATAATAAACCAAAATTTCTTCATCGGAAGTTTCAAAGGTATAATCGTAATCTCCGTCTTTGGCATATTCTATAAAAGATAAAAAGATTTCTTTGGTAAATTTGACAATGTTTCCATTTGCTGATTCTAGCGAAACTTGATGATTTTCTAATTTTCTGAAATCCATTAAACGGTTAATCAAACTTAGAAGATGATTCGCGCTTCCTTCAATAACCAAAAGCTTTTTGTACATTTCATTTGTACCATTATAATCGGCTAAAATTTGCTGTAACGGACCTAAAATCAAAGTCAATGGCGTTCTGAATTCATGCGAAATATTGGTAAAGAAATCCAATTTTAGTTTGTTGTTTTCTTCAATTCGCTGTGTTTCCAGATATTCTAATTCTAATTTTTGCTTCAATCTGGCTTTCGATTTCATAATCCAAATCAAGCCGTATAATCCTAAACCAATTATAATTCCGTACAATAAAAATGCCCAAATACTGCGCCAAGGAGCTGGATTTACAATAACAGTTAATGTTGTCGGATTTTTATTCCAAACCCCATCGTTATTTGCTCCACGAACTTCAAAAGTATAAGTTCCTGGATTTTGAATCGCAAAATTGGCTTCGCTATTTTTAGTTGTTGTCCAGTTATTTTCCAAACCAACCAAACGATAACTGTATTGATTATTTTTTGATCGAATGTAATTCGGAATTGCAAAATTGATTGAGAAATTGGCTTTGTCGTAATCTAAAGTAATCGTGTTGGTAAAACCGATGCTTTTCTCTAAAATACCATCTTTATCATGCGCATTAATAATTTCGTTTTTAATTTTCAAATCAGTAATTAAAAGCTGTGGAGCATAATTGTTCAAAGAGATTTTTGAGGCATCAAAAAATGTAGCGCCTGACGGACTTCCAAAGTAAAACTGATTCGAGTTTAATTTTAAAGCCGAATTATCATTAAATTCATTACTTGCCAAACCATCTTTCTGATCATAAATAACAACCGTTTTTTTAGATTGATTGTATTTTATAATTCCCTGATTGGTGCTGATCCATAAGTTTTTGGAATCGTCTTCTAAAATGGAATGAATAGAAGTGATAACGGTATTTCCGACTTTAAGACTAGTTTGATTGAATTTTTTCCCATCAAAATAATATAAACCTTTTGCTTTTGTTCCGACCCAGATTTTATTTTGAGAATCTTCAAATAAAGTCAAAATATCATCGCCTGATAAAGCCGAATGATCGTAAAAGAAATGCTGTATTTTATATTTCTTAGGATTAAAATTTTGAAGCGAAATACGATTTAAACCATTTTGTGTGCCAAGCCAAATTGAATTTTGTTTGTCGATCAAAATACTGCGAACCATATTATTAGTTAGAAAAGTAGGTTTAGAAATGTCATTTCCAATAATTTGAAAAGTTTTGTCTGATGTATTATAACGAATTAAACCTTTGCCAAAAGTTCCAATCCATAAGATTTTGTTTTCCGCTTTAAGCGAATAAACACCGCTCTCTTTTAATAAATCGGTTAAATCTGGTGCAATTCTGTTGTCTTCAATTCTTTTAGAAATGGTATTATATGCCGATAATCCTTTAGAGAAAGTTCCAATCCATAAAATATGATCCTCTGATAAAGACATGGCTTTGATATCATTTTTATGAGTTTGCCCCGTTTTGCTGTTGATGTAACTTACGGCTTCAGATTTTTTATTGTAAATGGTAATTCCTCCACCTTCAGTTCCAAAGTAAATATTATCGTTTTGATCTGCAATAATAGAACTTACAACATCAAAACTCATCGGAATTTTTTTTGAGGTTTGATTGTAATTAGAAAAATTAACATTAGAAACATCCCAAAGATTTACCCCTTTGTAATAACATCCAATCCAGATAGAGCCTTTTTTGTCCATAAAAACAGACTTTACCTTATCAATTCCGTTACTATTATTGCTGTTGTTTATTTTTTGAAGACTTTTATCTTGCCCTAAAATATAAATTCCATCATAAGCTCCAACCCATAAAGAACCTTGATTGTCAATTATTAAAGATCGAATATCAGTATTGATTTCGCTATACTTTTCATTTGATAAAAAAGAAACAAAAACTTTCTCTTTCTGATCAAATTTCAAAAGACCTTTGTTTTTTGTTCCAATCCATAAATCACCATTTTTATCTTCAATAACCGATTGTACATTTAATAAATCAGTAGTATTTAAAGCGTAATTTTTAAAGGATAATTTGCCATTTTTTCTATTTGTCAATTGACATAAACCTTTGGTAGTTCCAATCCAGATTTCGCCTTTTTTTGTCTTTAAAATTGTCAAAATATTATTGCTCGGAAGAGTAGAAACATCATCATCAGAATGAAAAACGGAAGTAAATAAGCCTGATTTTTTATTTAAAATCGTTAATCCTTTTGAAGTTCCGAACCACATTTCGCCACCAATTTCTCTAATGCTCCACACTGCATTATTGCTTATGGTATGATTGGCTTTTGTATGAAGGTATCTTGTAAAACGGTTAGAGATTGGGTTGTAGCAATTTAATCCGTTGTATGTTCCAACCCAGATTTTTCCTGAATTATCTTCTTCAATTGCCAAAATATCATTGTTACTGATAGAAAATTTATTTGAAGCATCATTTCGAAATATCGTAAATCGACTACCATCGTATTTGTTCAAACCGTCGCGCGTTCCAAACCACATTTGCCCAAATTTATCCTGATGTATAGCAATCACAGAACTCTGCGAAAGTCCGTCGGTTGTAGAAAAATTTTTAAGACGATATTTATTTTGGGAAAATAAGTTTCCGAAAATAAATACAAATAATAAAAGAGCTATTTTGAGTTTCATAGCGTTTGATTTTAGGTTCAAAGTTGAAGAGGAGCAGAGGTTCAAAGGTTTTTAACTTATAATGTAATCTCGCAAAGTCGCTAAAACGCAAAGGTTTCTCATTTTTGTCATTTCGACGAAGGAGAAATCACACGCGGGATTTGACAAAGATTGGCAATTCACTTTGTGGAGTTTCTAGTGTGATTTCTCCTTCGTCGAAATGACAAACTACACTTAATTTATTAATATAAACAAATATAACTTTGCGACTTCGCGTCTTTGCGAGATTATTTTTTTAAACACATAGGAACATAGAATTTTTCTTTTTTTAGTTCTATTGAAAAAAACTAGTTTTTCACACATAGCTTTACGTAAAATCTATGATTGTTAATGCAAGTGAAACGCCTTTTTTTGCGCTCCTAAAAACTATGTTTCTATGTGTTTAAATTTATTTTTTCAAACGTTTATTCAATTGATAATCGTACAAAGACGGAATTTTTTCTATAGGCATATTCAAAAGCTCAATATACGGATCAACGTCGTATTTGATTTCAAATTTAGTATTTCCATGAACACCAATAATTCTAGCCAAAGCACCATCTTTCATTCCGTATAATAAAACCGATTTTGATGCATCTGGATTTTCGACTTGTACATCTAAATTCCAAAACGTGCTGAAAGGTCCGTGTGAAGGTTTCCAATAATCTGCTCCGCCACCACCAAATAAAAGATAACTATTATTTTTATCTGGAGTAATATGAACAGTAATATTATCAAATAAATTTTGATGATTGGCACCCGAATGCTGATCTAAAAGCGGATCTGCAAAAATCTCACAATCCTGATATACATTTTTAGTTGAAAAAGTATTGAAACTCAAAGGATGAACAGCTGAATTGTAAATCTTTAGATTTTTAACCAAAACATTATGAACACCGCCTAAAGTTACGGTATAATGTGCTAAATGAGCCCCGTCAGTTGTAATATCTTGAATCGTTACATTGGCAACTTCTTCAGCTAGAATACCGCTATCGGCGTTAGTGATTTTTACATCTTTAACCCAGCTATTAAATAAACGAGTTAAGAAAATACCGTTATTTCCAGGCTCAACGTGATGTGCAACTCTCGGAATGTCAGGAAAAGTAAAGCGAAGATGTTCGATTCCAACTTCATTCAAATGTTTCCATTCCACGAATTGAGCTTCATAACTTGGTTTAATCGAAATGGTTAAAGGTGTTTTTAAAGTAATTTTTGAGCCTGAAATTTTAATAATCTGAACTTGTTGTCTCACAATAGGAAGTTTTGGAAATTTCCAGTGATGAGAACCCGGTTTTACTTTAGCTCCCTGATATAAATCTTTGATGATTTCTCCGTTTTCACCATCTTTATTAAACAATTGCAATTCGACAACATCGCCGACTTTCAAGCCTTTAATATCTGAAACGTTGATAATATGTTCACCTATTTTCCCAGAACTGACTTTCGCCAATGGAGCAGATTCGGGTTCATATTTATCCAAATACGATTTTACGCGTTCGCCAGGAACTTGTGTCCAGATAAAACCTCCCGACCAAGCATATTGCGAAAAAGGAAGATCAATATTGTTTTCAGCTTCTCGTTGTCTTTTATCGAAAGTGGTTAAATATTCACGTAATTCTGCCAGAACTTCAGGGTCTTTAAGATACATCATCGGTCTTGGACAATAGATTTCTGTTCCGTTTTGAGCAGAACCAGCGCCGCGAAGTACAAAATTGCTTCTTTCGATATAGAGAATATCGCTAAGAATAATTTTTCCTGCGGGTAATTGTAAAATTACATTTCCCTCAACTGAATTAGCAGCTTTGAAAGCTTTTAAAAGAGCTTTAGAATCATCTAACTCATCGTTTGCTTTAACGCCAAAATCTGTTGCATTAATGATTTTTCCATTAGTTTCAGGAATCTGGCTTTCGCCGAAGTGATAACCTGCATAACTAAAATCAGGTAAATAGTTTGTTTTTGAAGTAATAATTTTAGGTAATTCCTGCGCCAATATGGTATTCATAAAAAAGCCACAGGAGAGAATAATGGCTTGGCGAATCATGGTTTTTGTGGTTTTGTAGTTAGTTAGTTAGTTAGT
>NZ_JAOVZN010000003.1:0-318615 GCF_025717045.1 Flavobacterium sp. SH_e | reverse complement strand
TTTGTCATCCTGACGAAGGAAGGATCTCCGCAAGTAGCTCTACAAAGATTGAGAATTCAACTTGTGGAGTCACTTGCGGAGATTTCTCGTCCCTCGAAATGACAAACTAAACTTTTAAATTATCTGCTTAATCAGCAAAATCTGCGAGAGAAAAAAATCTTTTTAATCCTTTTAATCTGTGGCTTAAAAAAACTTAGCGTCTTAGGGCCTTAGTGGCAAAACCAATTATAAGGATCGTTTAATCCCTAATTCAAGTCCACGTAGTTCTGCTAAACCTCTTAAACGGCCAATTGCAGAATAACCCGGATTTGTTTTTTTCTTCAAATCATCCAACATCTGATGTCCGTGATCTGGACGCATTGGTAATTTGCTGTTGTTTCTTTTTTCAACTTCTAGAATTGCTTTTACAACTTCGTACATATCAACATTTCCTTCAAGATGATTGGCTTCGTAAAAGCTTCCTTCTTCGTCGCGCTGTGTACTTCTTAAATGGATAAAATTCATTTTATCGCCGTGACGTCTTATCATTCCAGGCAAATCATTATCAGCTCTTACACCGTATGACCCCGTGCACATTGTAAATCCGTTTGATTTAGAAGGAGCGGCATTCATTAATTCGATCAAATCTTCTTCGGTACTTACAACTCTTGGCAAACCTAAAATCGGGTAGGGTGGATCGTCAGGGTGAATAGCCATCAAAACACCTTTACTTTCTGCAACTGGAATAATTTCTTTTAAAAAATGAAAAAGATTATTCTTTAAAGCTTGTCTGTCAATGTGATTGTAAGTATTCAAAGTAACTAAGAAATCTTCAACAGAATAAGCTTCTTCAGCGCCTGGAAGTCCAGCCAGAATGTTTTGCTGCAATTTTACTTTATCATCAGCAGTCATGGCTTCAAAATAGCTTTTTGCCTTTTGTTTTTGTTCCTCAGAATATTCGTTTTCTGCGCTAGGTCTTTTTAAAATATATAATTCAAAAGCTGCAAAAGCATTGATATCAAAGCGTAAAGCTTTAGAACCATCTTCAACCGTAAAAGATAAATCTGTTCTTGACCAATCTAACACTGGCATGAAATTATAACAAACACATTTAATTCCGCACAAAGCCAGATTACGAATGCTTTCTTTGTAATTTTCAATGTATTGAAGATAATTTCCAGTCTGTTTTTTAATGTCTTCGTGAACCGGAATACTTTCTACAACCGACCAAGTTAAGCCAGAAGCGCCTTTTTTAGGATCTCCGTCTTCGTGTTCGATTTCAACTTTACGCTTAATGATTTCGTCAATGCTCCAGACTTGCCCGTTTGGAATATGGTGTAGAGCCGTTACAATTCCGGTTGCTCCAGTTTGTTTAATATCTTGTAAAGAAACAGGATCATTTGGTCCGAACCATCTTAATGTTTGTTCCATTTGTTATGTGTTTTTGGTTTGTTCTCCTGCAAGGTTTTCAAAACCTTGTAGGTATTTTGATTTATATAAACGTATAATTTAGCCCTACAAGGTTTTCAAAACCTTGCAGGGCGTGAGAAATCTTAAATACTTGTAGCGGCAAAACCACCATCTACTTTTAATGTAATTCCAGTTACGAATTTAGACATGTCGCTGCATAAGAATAAAAGCGCACCGTCTATATCTTCTGGCGAACCAAATCTTCCCATTGGCGTATGATCGATAATTTTTTCTCCTCTTGGCGTTAATTTTCCTTCTGGAGTTAATAACAAAGCGCGATTTTGCTCTCCAATAAAAAATCCTGGTGAAATTGCGTTTACACGAATTCCTTCGCCATATTTAGACGCCAATTCAACCGCCATCCATTGTGTAAAATTGTCAATTGCTGCTTTTGAAGCCGAATAACCAACCACTCTTGTTAAAGGTCTTTGAGCCGATGCCGAAGAAATATTAATGATATTTCCTGATTTCTGCTTTGCAAAAAGTTCTGCAAAAACCTGAGAAGGAAGCATAGTTCCAATAATATTTAAATCAATAACTTTTTGTAAATCATCGGTTTTCATATCATAAACAGCTTGATCTGGCTGAATAGTTGCTCCAGGCATATTACCTCCAGCACCATTGATCAAGATGTCCAAACGACCGTATTTTTCAACAATAAAATCTCTAAGTTTTTCGATTTCTTCTTTGTTTAAAACATTTGCCTGAACCGCAAAACCTTTTCCACCATTTGCTTCGATTGTTTTTACAGTGTTTTCAGCTTTTTCTAGAGATTGTGAAACGATTCCGACAATAACGCCTTGTTTGGCTAAAACATTTGCAAAATTGCTTCCTAAAACTCCAGCACCACCCGTAATCAGCGCAATTTTTCCTTTTAGATTGAATATTGAATCCATTTATTTTTATAATTTATTATTTTGTTTGAATTTGATTTTTAACCTCTTATCGTTTCAATCAAATCCAAAACTCTTTTTGTTTCTTTTTCAATTGTCTCGTAAGCTTCGTAAGCCATTACTTCTTTACTGATTAATTTACTTCCCATTCCAACTGCCGAAACTCCTGCATTAAACCAAGTTTCAATACTTTGTCTTGTAGTATCTACACCACCAGTTGGCATGAAAGTTAAGTTTGGAAAAACATCTCGAATACCGCTCATAAAATCTGGCCCTAAAATATTTCCTGGGAAAAGCTTAATGAATTTTACTCCAGCATTTTCAGCAGCAATAATTTCTGTTGGTGTCATACAACCCGGAGCATATAAAACTTCTTTTCCGATTAAAAACGTTGCAATTTCAGGAACAAAACCTGGACTGATATAAAAATCAGCTCCAGCTAAATAATAGGTTTCTGCCTGCGCTAAATTTTTAATTGTTCCAATTCCTAAAAGCATTCCAGGCATTTCAGCATTTCTAATTTCGATTAATTTTTTGAAATTCGAAAGTGCTTCTGGGCCACGACTTGTATATTCTACAGCTCTAATTCCGACATTATAAAGAGATTTTAAAACCGCAATACTTTTGTTTTCATCTGCATTGAAATATAACGGAAGCATTCCTTGTTTTACAATAACATCAATCGAGTTCTGAATGGTACTCATAAATTATATTTTTACTTTAATTACAATTTTCTTCAAAAGACCTTCGCCAATCATTGCAGTATGAACGTCTTCTGGAAATAATATCGCAAATTGTTTTTCCTGTAATTGAAAAAAGGTGTCTGGAGCATCATGAAAAAAACGAACATCTCTTTCGTCGCTATAATCTCCGTTAGGATTAACGCATTTTTCTCTTGGTTTCCACGCAAAAGTTTCAGGACCTTTAATAGAAATCTGAATGTCGATATTTTTATCATGGCATTCAAATCCTTTTACGGCTTCTTCTTTCGTATTTCCTTGTCCGACAATTACAATCAATTTTAAACCTTCGCCGATTTCAAAAGCTCCTTCTTCAAGATTTTCAATATCATTTTCGTTTACATAATCAAAAGCTTTTTTGAAATTTGGATGCAGTCCGTAATATTTTGCTGCATTTTGTAATGAATCTACTATCATTTTTGAACGCTATTATTTTGGTTTTTTAATGTTATGTGTATCTTTGCGTGTGCGTACACGGTGTTTTTACAAATGTATGTAAATTGTACTGTAAAACAACTTATTTTTAATAAAATAAATTAATTTTACCGCACTGCTTTTATTTTTTTAACTTAAAAAGAATCAATATCATAACGATTAAGAAAATTGCCGAATTAGCCAATATTTCGCCAGGAACTGTGGATCGAATTATACACAAACGCGGACAAGTGGCTCAGGAAACGGTTGACAAAGTCAATGCGATTATCGAAGAGTTTGGCTATAAGCGAAATATATTGGCCAGTAACTTGGCGTTAAATAAGAAATTTCACTTTGCCATTTTCCTTCCAAAATCGGAAACTTTAGAATATTGGAAAAGTCAGATTGACGGAATTGAAAAAGCGGCTTTAGAATTTAGCAAGTTCGGAATTGTCTTGGATTATTTTTTCTATGATTATAATCTGTCTTCTTTTAAAGAATCTGCAAAAAAAATAATGCAGTTTGAATGCGACGGATTATTGTTTGCACCAATTTTTTATGAAGAATCTGTTCAGTTTTTGGACGAATATAAAAAGAAGAACATTCCAATTGTCATGATCGATTCGAATATTTCGGAGGAAAATGAACACGCTTATGTTGGACAAAATGCTTTTCAAAGCGGTTATTTGGCAGGAAGATTAATCAGTTTTGCGGTTAAAAATGAAAGACAGGTTTTAATTTTTAAAATTACGCGCGAAATCGAAAGTACTTCTGTTTATCTCCAACGCATTAAAGGATTTTATTCGTATTTCAAAGATCATGACGAATTGACCAATTTTAAGTTCTCAGAAGTTACTTTAAAAGATTCCGGAATAGATCAATTGAGTATGGAAATGTTTTTGGGCGTAAATAGTGTTTTTGTGCCGAATTCCAGAGCTTATATTGTGGCTGATTTTTTAGAAAAAAACAACATAAAAGGCGTTCGAATTATTGGTTTTGATTTGTTGAAAGAAAATATCGAATATCTAAATAAAGGCGTAATTGATTTTCTAATTAACCAAAGACCAGAAGATCAAGGTTATTTGGGAATCAATTATTTATACAAAAAACTGGTTCTTCAAGAAGAAACAGAAAAGACACATTATATTCCGTTAGAGATTATTTTGAAAGAGAATTATTTTCCTGTGAAATAATATTCTCCTTGCTTCTAAAGTTTAGTTTGTCATTTCGACTGAAAGGAGAAATCTCACAAGATATTCCACAAAGAAAATCGCCAATCGTTATCGAGTTTCTAGTGTGATTTGCTTCGCCAGTTCGCTATCGCTCGGGTCTCCTTTCAGTCGAAATGACAAAACACACTTCAAACATAGCCCGTGGTTTCAACCACGGGAAACGTATTGTGATTATGCTTTGTGTTCCCGTGGTTGAAACCACGGGCTATATTTAAAAACTTTGTGTCTTAGCGCCTTCGTGGCAAAAAAACTTATTTCTTAACCTTCACAATCAACGGATTATTAATTCTCTCAGCAAAAGAACTCAAATATTTTTCCCATTCTTGTTTAGTTAGAAACGGACTTCCTTTTTTCCATCCAAAACCTACATAATAAATCGCTTTGTTGTTTTTTACTGAAATATTTCCGTAAAGATTACTCAAATCTTTTTCTTCCGTAACATGATTATCAAAACTTAGCAAAGTGTTTTTTGGAGCGACTAAACCTGTTCCGATTTCAGAATCATCAATTGGTTCCCAATAACTTAACCAGCCTTCTTTTATGTTAGTTCCAATAGTTCCTTTTTTGTCATGAAGCGTCAAACCTGCAGCAATAGTTTTTGTCCCAGTAATATTGATTTCAAAACGAGAAAGCTGATTTCCATAATCTAAGCTAATCAATTTTGATTCAGTTATTTTATTGCCTTTTGCATCCCAGTCGGCATAAGTTAAAATAAAACTTGTTCGAATTGGTCCCGTTGTAATAGTTTTCCAACTGATAAAATTCTTAGAAAAATAATATTTTCCGTCTACATTTACGGCAATTCCACCCACGCCGCGACTGTCTCCCACATGAAAATTATCTAAACCTTCTCCCGTATCTTTATGATAAGTTCCTGTTCCGTTTGTTGCTTTTTCGTACCATTTATTGATAATTGGATAATCGACTCTTTTTAGCCAAGCATCGATTCCGCTTGTTAACGTTCCACCTGCAATTTTGTCTTCGACCATTTTTTGTGCCACAGGGCCATAAGTTCTAAAAGCCACTTTATTATTTTCCCAAGCATAATCATCTGTACGTTCTGGAACAAAACGAGAATAGCAATTGATAACTTTTGATGCCGAAGGATTTGTTCCAATAAAAACTTCAAAATCTTGTTTTGACGACGCCTTTATTTTTGGTTGAAATAAAAGCAAATCCGCATTTCCGTCGCCATCTTGATCTACAGTTTGTGTTTCTAAAAAAGAACTACTGCCGATTTCTTTTACAGCATAATTTTCTAGTTTGGAATTGGCATTTAAACCGAGAGATTTCTTAGTCAGTTCTATGGTTTCAAATTCTCTGTCAACCTTTAAATTGTTGGTAATCGTAATAATTTTATTCTGAGAAAAAGCAGTAAAATTTGCTGTCAGAACGGTTATAATAAAAAGATGTTTTTTCAAATTTTTCAGTTTTTAATATTTCAAAAATTAGGTTAGATAGGATTATAAAAGTACAAATCAAAACTGAATCGAAAATACAGAATAGGTGTAATTCTGTACAGAATGCTGAAAATCACAAAACTAAATTTAGATTTTTGAATCGGTTTATTTTTTCGTAAATTTCATTACTTGTCTTTTAAAGGCAATTTTTATAATTAAATGAAATCAATAAAAATGATAAAATGTATAATTTTCGATTGCGATGGAGTTCTAGTCGATACCGAGAAAATCGGTAATGGAATTTTGCTTTCAATGGCACAAGAACACGGATTCGAAATGGAATTGGAAGACGCTTATCGTCATTTTAATGGTCGAAATCTAAAAGATTGTTTTCGGCATATTGAAGAAGCGATCGATCAGAAACTTCCAGAAAATTTTGAAACTGAATATCGCGAAAAGAGTTTTGAAGCTTTTAAAACTCAGGTAAAACCAATGAAAGGTGTTATTGATTTTATCGAAAAATTGACCATTTCATATTGTGTGGCTTCAAGCGGACCTGTGGAGAAAATTCGTTTGAATCTTGAAGTGGCAGGACTGTTGGATCGATTCGAAGATAAAATTTTCAGTTCATATCAAATTGGTAGTTGGAAACCTGAGCCAGGAATATTTCTGCACGCCGCAAAAGAAATGGGATTTGAGGTAAAAGATTGCATTGTTTTAGAAGACAGTAAAGCAGGAGTAAAATCTGGAATTAGCGGTGGATTTAAAGTTTATGGTTTTGCAAATGGTTTCAATAATGATGATTTAAAAGAAGAAGGAGCAGAGCTTTTTAGTTCGTATGAAGAGTTAAGTGAAAAACTTGGAATTTAAAATTTGTTTCATGTTTGTTTTGTTTCAAGTTTTAGGTTAAACCCGACAAAGTTTAATTATCAAATTCTCTCATTAAAAAGCAATTTATTGCATTAAAATAAAATTTTATATATTTGAGTTTCGACATTCTCTTTTTTGCTTTGATAATAATGAATAATTGTTATTAATACATTTAAAAAAAGAATGTTTTTTGTCTAGAAAATGACTTTTCCCAAAGAAGCATTTTCCGGATTGTGATTTTAAAAATCGCAAAACTAACCTACAGACGCAAACAGAATGATGAAATTTAAAATTAGAATTTTACTTCTATTCCTATTATTTTCTCCAATTGTCAATTCTCAAATCAAAAAGATTGGAGTTCCTTTTATAGTCAATTACAGCCCGAAAGCATATAAAGCGGCATCAGAGAATTGGGATGTTTTGCAAGATTCTAAAGGCATGATGTTTTTTGCCAACCATTTTGGAATTATGCAGTTTGATGGCGTGCGCTGGGGAATTGTGACCCAGCCAGAAAACCGAAGTATGGTGCGCTCTATGACAATTGATAAAAACGATAAAATATATGTTGGTGCGCAAGGGGATTTTGGGTTTGTGATTCAGCTTCCAAATGGGCAATATCAATATACTTCTTTGGTAAAATTGCTTCCTAAATCAGCTAGAAATTTTGGTGATGTTTTACATACCATCATTCGAAATAATGAAGTGATTTTTTTTTCTTACGAAAGGATTTTTATTTATAAAAACAATTCAATTAAAGTTATAGATGCTAAAACTTCTTTTGATGATTTTTTCGAAGTGGGAAAAGAAATATATGTTTCAGACAATGAAAAAGGATTATTAAAGCTAAAAGGTGATACCTTAGTTCCAGTTGAAAATAGTCACAAGTTTGTTGGACTGCAGGTGAGAAAGATTTTTCAAACTCAAAACCGACTTTTATTATTAACTCAAAAAAATGGTCTTTTTACTTTCAGTGAAAATCAAATTAAACCATTTGTCACCGAAGTTGATCATTTATTAAAGCAAAGTCAGATTTCGGCGGGAATTGAACTTTCGGATGGTTATATCGGAATTGGAACCCGTCAATCAGGATTGATAGTCATAGATGGTTCAGGACATTTGGTTCAGCATATCGACAAGCAAATGGGACTTCAGAATGAATATGTGACCAATTTTAAAATTGATAAAGAAGGAAATTTGTGGGTGACACTTAAAGGTGGAATTTCGTTAATTCAAATTTCGTCTCCTCTATCAAAAATTATTGATGGAACTAATTCTGAAACCAAAATCTATTGTAGCCAGATTTACCAAAATAAATTATATATCGGCACTGACAATGGTTTGTTTTGGCTTAATTGGGAAGCTTATAAAAGCGGAAAAAGAGAAAACGTTACCTTTCAGCTTGTTTCAGGAATGTCTGAAAATGTTTGGAATGTTGGTGTTTACGGTAATTCGTTATTGGCTTTTGAAAAAAATGGAATATTCGAAATCAAGGGAAATTCCGCGAAAGCGATAGCCAAAATTGACGGCGCCTGGCAAGGAATTCTAGTTCCAAATCATCCTGATTTACTTCTTGTTGGAGGTTATACAGGATTATATCTTTTGAAAAAAATGAACAATTCTTGGGTTTTTCAGCATCGAATAAAAGGTTTTGAGGAAAGCAGTAGAATTATGGAAACCGATAAACAAGGCAACATTTGGATTGCGCACGGTTATAAAGGAATTTATAAACTTAAATTCAACGCGACATTTGATTCGGTTAAGGATATTCAGTTTTACAATGATAAAAATGGTTTTCCATCGAGCTTGTTTTTGAATACTTTTAAGGTTGATAATCAGATTTTGTTTGGAACAACCAAAGGTGTTTACAGGCAAGATGTATCTTCAAAAAAGATGATTCCAGATCCTGTTTTTAAGAAATATCTCGGACTAGAAAATCACATCCGATTATTAAAACCAGACAATCAGGACAATATTTGGTATGTTTCTGGCGAAAATACAGGAAAATTGAGCAAGCAGAAAAATGGAAGTTTTAAAATTGAGGAGCTTCCTTTTCGAAAACTTCGCTATTTGTATGTTCCAGGTTTCGAAAATATTCAAACCACAAAAAGTGGCGATGTCTTTTTTGGAACGCAAGAAGGTTTGATTCATTACAGCGTTATTAAAAACAAGAAATATCAAACGAAATATAAAGCGGTTATTTCAGAAGTAAAATGTATTTTTCCAAAAGATAGTTTGCTGTTTTCCAGCCGCTATGATGTTTTGCCGAATAAGACAGGATCGGTAAGTGATAAATTTTCGACTGTTTTATCGCATTCTAATAATGCGCTTCATTTTTCTTTTGCTTCCCTTTGTTTTGATGATGCCGATGCTACAAAATACGAATATTGGCTAGAAGGTTTTGAACCTACTTGGTCAGATTATAGTCTGCAAACAGAAAAAGAATATACCAATTTGCCTGAAAACGAATATGTTTTTCACGTAAGGGCAAAAAATATTTATGATGTAGTTAGTGAAGAAGCCGTTTTTCGATTTGAAGTTTTACCGCCTTGGTATAGAACTACTTGGGCTTATATTTTGTATTTGATGCTTTTTGGCGTTTTAATTTATACCATTATTAAATATCAAAAAGGAGTCGCAGAACGTGAACGAGAGCAGTTAATTCTTAATCAGGAGAAAGAATTGCTTCGAAATCGTGCGGAATTAAATGAGCAGAAACTGGCTTTAGAACAAGAAAATATGGCGATTGTTCGCGAAAATCTTCAAACTACAATTAACCTTAAAAATGCTAAAGTGGCTTCGAATACGGTCAATTTGATTCATTTAAATGAAATCTTACTTTCGATAAAAGAATTGATTGGACAGATTGATAAGAAAAACGATCCAAATGTAAACTTCAGTCTTCTGACGAAAATTAATAAATTAATCGATCACGAATTGCAGGGAGACAAGCATTGGAACGAATTTGAAGAAATTTTCAATCAATTGCATGATAATTTTATGCAACGATTAAAATCAAGTTATCCAGAATTGACTCCACGCGATATGCGATTGTGTGCTTATTTACGAATGAACTTCAATACAAAGGAAATTGCACCACTTTTAGGAATTTCTGTTCGAGGTGTTGAAGATACTCGATACCGTATTCGCAAAAAATTACAGCTTCCTTCTGATACTAACATTACCGAGTTCATTCTCAATTTTTAGTTTTTGTCTTGTAAATGAAATCCTAAGTAGTTTTACGGTTTTTATGGGCTATTTATTACATTTTTTTAATAGTACCGTAGTCAAACCGTACTCAAAAATGTAAGTCTTGCCTGATTTTTTAGTTAATATTGCGCTGTTATTGTCGGAAAATACAATCTGTTTTTATAAAGTAGCATTTATTCAAGGAATAACATTTACTAACTAAAACCTATTTAAAAATGAAGCAAAATGACTTTTTTTTCGGCCGACCACCGAAAAGCAATTCTTATTTAATTAAACAATTTTGTATTGCAGTTTTATTCTTAATGCTGCCATTTCTTAAAACTCATGCCCAATGTAATACGCTCGTTTGGTCTGATGAATTTAATGGTACAACAGTAGATTTAACCAAATGGCAAAGCATATCAGGAAACGGCTGTCCGTCGCTCTGTGGATTTGGAAATGCTGAGGCACAGCGTTACGACCCAAATCAGGCGACAATCGTAAAAGAAGGCGCAAACAGTTATTTGAACATTCAGGCAAAGTATGAACCGAATGCTTCATTTCCAGATCAGCCGTATGCTTCTTCAAAACTGACAACAGAAGGAAAGTACTCTTTAAAATACGGAAGAATTGAAGCCCGTATGAAGTTATCTAATGGGCAGGGAGCATGGCCAGCTTTTTGGATGCTTCCCGTAAATGGAAACTGGCCGTATACTGGTGAAATTGATATTATGGAAGCCAAACACAGAAATCCGCAATCTGTAGACGGAACTATTCATTATGACGGAAACGGATATCATTTTACAGGAAGAAGCTACAGCTCTCCAACAGATTTATCTTCAGATTTTCACGTTTATGCGGTCGAATGGGGACCAAATATTATCAAATGGTTTGTTGACGATGTTTTATTTCACACCGCAACACCAAATACGACAGTTAATGGCGGATGGCCTTTTAACGATAGTCAGTTCTATATCATTTTAAACCTTGCTGTTGGTAGTGCAGGAACGCCTTACACCAGTGTAAATGGAGCAGGAGTACCGCCAGTTCCTAGTGATTTCCCAGCAAAATTACAAGTCGATTATGTTCGTGTTTACGATGGGAGTTTTAAATATGCGGTAACAGGCGATAACAAAGTCTACCAAAATGAAACTAGTAAAACCTATTCTGTAAATGCAATTGCGGGGGCGACCTACAACTGGACTGTTCCAGCGGGAGCAACAATTGCATCAGGGCAGGGAACAAATTCGATTACCGTAAATTGGGGAACTTCTGGAGGAGATGTTTCTGTAGCTGCAACAGTTTCTGGCTGTAATGTCAATAACTATAAACTGGCGGTTACAACCGAGCCAGCATTGCCAGTTGAAAAAATACATGAAGATTTTCAAAGTAATCGAAATGTATTATATCCTGTAAAAACGGGAGTTTTGACAGAGGCTGTTGCGAATCCTTCTGCTACGGGAATTAACACTTCTGCTTTGGTTGGAAAATATGTTCGAAATTCAAGTGAATTATATGATGTTTTAAACATCAGAAACGTAACCATCACCAATGCGAACGATTACGTTTACGGAAGAAAAAGACTTTCGTTTGATATTTATACTTCGGCGCCGGTTGGAACAAAAATTTCGATGCAGTTAGAAAACAGTAACGTAACTACTGCAACCAATTATCCATCAGGAAGACATAGCGGTTTTAAAGCAACAACGACAGTTCAGAACAAATGGGAAACGATCGAATTTGAGTTTGAAAAAATAATCGATCCTAATACTAGTGCTTTATCAATCAACAATGTGGTTATTCTTTTTGAATCGAATTCTAATTCTGGAGCAACTTATTATTTTGATAATCTGCTGACAAAAGCAGCGCCAGAAAAACCAATTATTGCAACAGATGTTCTGCAAAATTATGATGGCGTAAATAAAATTATAAAAGGAACAACAACTGGAACTTATTCAGTTGTGGCAAATCCTGGAACGAATTCGGTTAACGCTTCCGCGAATGTAGCGAAGTATGTTCGAAATGCATCTGAGCAATATGATGTACTTTTCTTTAATACACAAACTTCAATTGAAGATGCTGGTTTATTTAAAAATCAGACCAATAAAATCATGATCGATGTGTATACAACGGCGCCAATTGGTACGGTTGTAAGCATGAATTTTGAAAACAGTGCAACATCGCTTCCAGCTAATTATCCGACAGGAAGAAATAGTAATTATGTAGCCATTACAACCAAACAAAATCAATGGGAAACATTGACTTTTTACTACAATTCAAGTCCAGATGCGGGAACTTCAAATTTAGCAGTAAATCAAATGGTTTTATTGTTTAATTCAGGTTCTTACACAAGCGATACGTATTATTTTGATAATATTAGAATAGGTTCTACTAAACTTCCAGACACTTTCACGCAAGGTGTAGTATATGAAGATTACCAAACGATTCACAATATTACTTTTAGAGATGCTATTGGGACTTACACACCAAATACAGCAAATCCAAATGCAAGCGGAATCAATACTTCTTCAAACGTTGGAAAATACGTTCGTAAATCGACTGAATTGTATGATAATTTTTCATTCAATACCACATTAACCAATATTGGAGATTTCAAAGGCGGAGTTAAAAAGTTTGCGATGGACGTTTATACTTCAGCACCAGTTGGATCAATTATTTCTTGGCAGGCAGAAAGTAGCGCTTCGGTTCCAGCGAATTATCCTGTTGGAAGACATAGTATTTATCAAGGAGTTGTAAAACAATCAAATGCTTGGCATACAGTAACTTTTACGTATGTAAGTTCGCCAGACGCTTCCACTTTAGACAGCGAAGTAAATCGTTTTGTTTTCTTATTTGAGCCTGGTACAAGTTCTGGAAACACCTATTATTTTGACAATCTGAGAGCTTTAAATTTAGTTTCTACAGAAAATCCAAGCACTTTGCCAGCGCCTTGGACAAGTACCGATTTAGGTGCTGTAACTCCTGCGGGAGAAGCTACGCATGCTAGCGGAACATTTACGATTAAAGGTGCAGGAAATGACATTTGGGAAACAAGCGATCAATTTCAATTTGTAAATCAGCCAATAACTGGAGATGCTGAGATTATTGCTAAAGTAAATTCGTTAACTAATACCAACACTTATGCAAAAGCAGGAGTAATGTTTCGAGAAACACTTACACCAACTTCCAAACACGCCATGACAGACGCAAGTGCTGCAGCTGGAATTGAGTTTTTGACTCGCGACACAACCTCGGGAGTAACAACTGCTGAAATTGCAACAGGAGCTGCTCCAAAATGGATTCGTTTAGTAAGATCTGGAAATGTATTTACTTCATATTCTTCAGATAACGGAACAACATGGACACAAATTGGAACACCAAGAACAATTTCAATGGCTAGTACAATTTATGTTGGAATGGCAGTTACTTCACACGCTAATGGAACTTTAACAACTGGAGTTTTTAGCGATGTAACAGTTCGAAATATCACTCCAAATCCGAATGTGAATTTAGCTTTAGCTAAAACAGCGACAGCTTCTACAGAAGAAAATGCAACTTTTACAGCAAATAAAGCAACAGACGGAGATGCAGGTACAAGATGGGCGAGTTCTTTTGCCAATGCGACTGAATGGATTTATGTGGATTTAGGAAGTAATTACAATATCAACAGAGTTGTTTTAAAATGGGAAGCAGCTTATGCAACTCAGTATAAAGTACAACTTTCAACTGACAATGTTTTTACAGAAAATGAAACCATCAATACACAAACGGCAAGCGATGGAGGAACAGATGATTTAGCGGTAAGCGGAACAGGAAGATATCTTCGTATTTTATGTACAGCAAAAGCTTTGGCTCCTTACGGATATTCATTATATGAAATAGAAGCTTATGGTTCTGCTTCGACAGCTAGAATGGCTTTGAGTGTTGAGGAAGAACTTCCAGCAGAAGAAACTGTTTTTGCAGTGTATCCGAACCCGACAACTAATTATGTTCAAGTTTCATCTCCTGAAAACTTAGACAATAAAGTCATTACGATTTATGACAATACTGGAAATTTGATTTTGCAAAATAGACCTCAAGGAAATGAAAGTGTAATTGACGTGAGTAAACTTCGCAGAGGGATCTACATTTTAAACTTCAAATCAGACCAAAAAAGCTGGACAAAAAAGCTGATTAAGAAATAATTTTTTAAATCTGTTGGGTGCAATTCAAGGAGGGCATACCAGTTGCACCTGGCAGATTTATTTAGCCATTTATTTGAAAATGGCTTTGGTTTAAATCTATTTACGTAACCCCAAAATTATTTAGATATGAATAAAATTAGACTTCAAAGATTTTCTTTTTTGATAACACTTTTTTTAGTGTTTTCAAGCCTGATACATGCTCAAGGGCCTGTACCATTTACAATTAGTAATAATTCAACGTTTGCTGACAGCGAATTGTATGTAGCAATTGTCGGTATCGATTATACGACTGGAAATCACGTTTGGGTCAATGCCCAAACTAGTCAGGTTTTACCAATGAACGCTTCTTACAATACGGTTACTGGACCAACTTACGGAGGAAACACAGGACCGGGACAAAATTCTAAATATGCATCTTGTTTTACTAAGTTGAGTGATATTCCAAATAAAACTTTTACACTGCCATTAATTGCAGGATGCCGAGTTTTTATTTCTAAAGGATCACAATTGTACTTTTACTTTTTTGGTGCTAGTGGAGCGCCTTCTGGATATGCATCGCCAAATCCGCAGAACGCAACAGATCCGAATCAAGGAATTTTGTATGAAATGATTGAATTGACCAATAATCAATATGGTTTCTTCGGAAATCCGACAAGAGTTGATTCATACAAATATCCAATGGGATTGGAATTGTTTGGAGCTAACGGTTATCAAAAGAAAGTGGGTGATTTGAAAAAACATGCTGATATCGTTGCCGCTTTTAAAGCGAATGTTCCAGCAGAATTTCAAGGTTGTGTGAATGATGCAACAGGAGAAATTACTGCACCTTCTAAAACGGCTGCTTACGCTGAAGGATCGGGACAATACGCAAATTATTTAAAATCATATATTGATGCAATTTGGAACAAATACAAAAATGAAGATTTGATCTTTTACGCAGGAGATGCAGGAGTATTCAAAGGAAGAGTTATTGGAGAACAACTAGAAATGGTTGGACAATCTGGCGCTTTTGTTGGAAGAACAGGACGCGTTCAAAATAGGCCAACAACCCAAGAAGCTCTTGAAGGAAAAGGAGTTTTGGACAGAAGATTGGTTGACGGAGATTTAGATCTTGTAATTCAATCGCAATTGACGGCCGCAATTAACCGTCATGTTGTAAATACTACAACGGCAAATCCAGGTCAGCAGAATTGGTATGATGCATCGAAATATTATCAAACAAACCCAACAAATCATTATTCTAAATTCTGGCATTTACCAGGAATCAATATCGATAATTTAGCTTACGGATTTGCTTATGATGATGTTGCCGATCAATCGCCATCGCTTCATTCGCCACAGCCAACCAAAGTTATCGCGACATTTGGAGGTTATTACGGACTTACTACACCTTCAGTTCCAGCTTCAACAGATGTTATTACAGTTTACAAAGATTGCAACTACACAGGCTTCTCTGGCGGATTAACAATTGGAGATTATAATCTGGCTCGTTTAAATTCTTTGGGAGTTTTAAATGATGATATTTCTTCACTTAAAATAACTCAAGGTTATCAGGCAATTTTATATCAAGACGATAATTTTGGAGGTGCTTCAACCGTAATCAATTCTGATAATTCTTGTTTGAACACAACTTGGAACGATAAAGTAAGTTCGATTAGAGTTATTGCAAACGGAACTACTACTTTAGGAAACCAGACATTCTTTCTTCAAAACAGAAATAGCGGTTTGTATATGGATGTTTGGAATTCAAGCATGTCAAACGGAGCAGGAATTAATCAAGGTGCTTTAAATTCTGGAAACAATCAGAAATTTACTTTTACGCATTTAGGAGACGGTATGTATAAAATCATTGCCAACCACAGCGGAATGTCAATGGACATCAATAACTTCAATAAAGCTAATGGAGCAAGAGTAGAACAATATCCATACAATGCAACGACAAATCAGCAGTTTATTTTGGTTTCAACTGGCGATGGCTATTATAAAATTGTTGCCCGTCACAGCGGAAGAATTGTTGAAGTTGCAGGAGCAAGTACAGCATCGGGAGCAATTGTGCAGCAATGGGATAACAATAATCAGACTTGCGGACAGTGGAAATTAGTTCCAGCAACAAGTTCTCAAACTTCAGTTTTAATTCAGGCAGAAGATTATTCAGCAATGAGCGGGATTCAAGTTGAAGCAACTACAGATACTGGCGGAGGTTCAAACGTAGGTTACACAGAGACAGGTGACTGGTTAGCATATAATAGCATCAATTTCCCAACGACAGGTTCTTATTTAATCGAATATCGAGTTGCAAGTGCTGTTACTGGCGGAAGATTATCATCTGATTTGAATGCAGGAGCGATTCTTTTAGGAAATGTTGATATTCCAAATACTGGAGGATGGCAAAACTGGCAAACCGTTTCGCAGACTGTAAACGTAAATGCAGGAACGTATAATTTCGGAATCTACATTCAGAATACAGGAATGAACATCAACTGGATTAAAATTACAAAAGTAGCAGGAACAGCTAGAATGGCTGCAACTGAAACCTTAGTAGAACAAGAACCAGTTGCAACTGAACTAAATATTTATCCAAGCCCAGCAGAAAATACTCTTTTTGTGACAACATCTGTAAGCGGAGAAAAAGTGAGTATTATAGATCAGACAGGAACGCTAGTTTCTGAGCAAAAAATCAATAATAATGCTATTGATGTTTCACGTCTTAGAACAGGAATCTACTTTGTTGTTTTCCATAAAGATGGTGCAAAAACGGTTAAACGTTTTATTAAAAAATAATTTTAGAATGCAGGTTTTAGATTAAAATCTGAAACCTGCAATTTTTCAATATCCCCATAATTTACAAATTAAAACAAATCACTATGAAAGACAATTACAAAAGAATGTCGGCAAAATGGATTCTTATTTTAGCATTGGGTGTTTTTAATTTTTCTGTAGCCCAAAAAAAGGTAATCGCATATATTCCAAATTGGATTGATTTAAATGCTTTTTCAAGCACTATTCAGTATAGTAAATTAACGCACATTAATATTGCTTTCGAAAATCCCGATGCCAGTGGATATTTGAGTTTTAATTCAGGAAGCAATACGATCATCAATGCAGCACATGCGCAGAATGTAAAAGTTTTTGTTTCCCTTGGAGGAGGTTCAGTTTCAGAAGGAGGAGCAATTCGTGACAATTATTTTAATCTGATAACTCCAGCAAATAGAACCGCTTTCATTCAAAAAATATACGATTATGTTGTTGCTCACAATTTTGATGGAGTCGATGTAGATTTAGAAGGGCCAGCAATTAATGGTGATTACGGAGGATTTGTGATTGCTTTAGCGAATAAACTGCATGCCAATGGCAAATTGATTTCAGCAGCGCTTTCAGAAGGATATGGTGGTGCAAATGTACCTTCATCTACTTTTGCAGCATACGACTGGATCAATATTATGGCTTATGATGCAACAGGTCCTTGGGCGCCAAACAATCCGGGACAGCATTCTCCTTATAGCATGGCAGTAAATCAGTTTAATTATTGGACAGGAAGAGGATTGCCTGCAAGTAAAGCCGTAATTGGACTTCCGTTTTACGGATATGGTTTTGGAGCTTCTGCTAACCAAGGAATTTCTTATGCCAATATTGTAGCACAATATCCAGGCGCTGAAAATTTAGATCAAGTTGGAAACACCATTTATTACAACGGAATTCCGACGATCAAACAAAAAACAACTTTTGCGATTCAAAATGCGGCTGGTGTAATGATTTGGGAATTGTCTCAAGATGCAACAGGCTCAAAATCTTTGCTAACGGCAATTAATCAGGTTATTACAGGAAGCAATCCTCCAGCAACTGGAACTTTAATTCAAGCAGAAAATTACAATACTATGAGCGGTGTTCAAACCGAAGCAACAACAGATACTGGCGGTGGATTAAATGTTGGATATTGTGATACAGGCGATTGGATGGCTTATTATAATATTAATTTCCCAACTTCTGGTTCTTACCAAATTGAATATCGTGTCTCAAGTGCAGTTACAGGCGGAAGATTATCATCTGATTTAAATGCAGGAACTATTCAGCTTGGTGCTATAAATGTTCCAAATACTGGTGGATGGCAAAACTGGCAGACGATTACTCAAACTGTGAACGTAAATGCTGGAACGTATAATTTCGGAATCTATGTTCAAAATACTGGTTTTAATATCAACTGGTTTAGAATAACAAAATCGGGTTCAACTGCAAGATCAGCTGCGCCGACTACTGAACAATCTATTGCCAGTTTAGAAATTTATCCAAATCCAACAGAAAGCGAAATCTTTTTCAGTACCGAAGTTTCTGGCGGAAATGTAAATATTATTAATACTGAAGGTGGAGCAACTGTTTCCTCTCAAACCGTAAATAATAATAGTGTAGACGTTTCTACTTTAAAAACGGGCGTTTACTTGATTTCAGTTGAAAAAAACGGAATCAAAACGGTAAGACGTTTTATTAAAAAATAATCATAACCCATTTGCCATAATGGTTTTAGATACATTAAATTTTAGGTTTTAATGTGATAAAGGCTGTCAGAAATGATGGCTTTTTTTTTACCGCAAAGAGCGCTAAGGTTTACGCAAAGCACGCTAAGTTTTTTTGAGCTAAATTTTTATAAAATGAAAAGTTCGCAAAGTTTTATCCATATAGCTTTGCGAACTTTGCGTTTTTAAGCGTATTCAAATAATAAAAACTTTGCGTTCTTTGCGGTTAAATTACAAAGTTATTTCAAACTCTTAATCTCCCCATTTTTCAAATCAACTGTGAAATGATCAGCTGGAACTTCGTGCATGAATTTATTGAAAATGATAAGAAATAATTTCATTTGTTTTTGCATCGGATTATCTTTCGAAAGATCAGCTTTAGAACCTTGTAAAAATAAATTAGATAAAACTTTATATTCTTTTGCTCTTTGAGTTCCAATATCAACCAAAGCCAATTCGTCTGCGCTTCTGAAACGATAAAAATCTACTAAAAGATCGTATCCCGTCCAATTAAAATTATCTTTTTTCAAATTGTTTAGAGTTAAAGCTTTCTCAGATTTCGCTTCAGCTTCATTCCATTCTTTTTGAAACTGTTCTTTATTTTTTAGGATAAAATCAAAATCCTTATCCGATTGTATATTGGCTAAAACCAATAAATCTTTCGCAGAAACATTCAATATAAAAGCTTTGAAAGCAGAAGGCCAATCGTCTTTTAAGAAACGAAGCCGAACTAATTCTTTCAAATGAAAATCGGTAAAATCGTGATAGTTTTTTGTTTTTAAAATATCAATATTCCAAATATCTTGCGTTTTCTGACTTTCCAAAAATTGATATTCCATTTTATACAAATCGAAAAGTTCGTTATATCTCGGAACGTCATCGATAGTAATGGTTTGAATATCGATAATATTATCTTTCTTGAAAGTCAATAATTTATAAGCAGGAATATAAGCCGCAAGCGATGGCGTCTGAATATTAACCAAAGTATTTCCTTTTGCAGAAGTTCTCACACCCGTATCGTTAATATGCATATGACCTCCAAAATGAATCTTCAATCCCGCATCTGCAAAAACCTGTGCCACTTCTTCTACAGGAACGCGGTTCAACTGCCATTTGTTTGGGCCAAGAAGTTCTTTTATTTCCGCGGAAGCGTCATCATTAAAATCAATCATAGGAAAATGACTGAAAGCGATTAAAGTTTTTCTTTGTTTTTTGGCTTGAACCGAAATAGTTTCAACCCATTTTATAAGATGTTTTTTGTTCGAAAGCACATTGTTATAACCTGTACTTGCTTCGCTGTAATTTTTAGAATCTTTTTCAGTAGAAGCATTTTTCTTTGGTATATAAACATTTCCGTCGATTGCCATTAGCCAAAGTCCATCGATTGGTTCTACAACATAACTAACATCTGGAACTTCATAACTTGGCGCTACTTCATATACACGATTTTCTAGTTTAGCGCTTTCTAAAGCTTTTTCGAATGTATAATTTTCATCTGTATAGGAAGAAAATGGAGTTGCCCAAAATTTGTATTTTTTGTTGGGATGAAAGCCAAAATTCTGAAGTTGGTCTGTAATTCCTAAATAACCCATTTTAGCAATATCGGCGGTAACAACTACGGGCTGTTCGATGTTTAAATTTGGCTTATAAAGACCTTCTTTGCTATAAATGGGTTGACTTTTGCCTTCTTTTCCTAAGAAATCTTCCTTTCCAGATTCTTGAGCAAAAGGCCCAACTGGATCATGATTTCCTGTTGTGATGAAAAATTCTATTCCGTATTTTTTACTATATTGATCTAATATTTTGGCTAATCCGAGAACGTGAATTGGCTGTCCGTCATCTGTGTAATCTCCCGGAAGCGCTACATATTTGATTTTTCGCTTTGCGATATCTTCTAAAGCAGCTATAAATGCAAAATAATTTTCATTGAAAATTCGAGTGGAATGAAGCTGCGATGACATAGTACGCACCAAAGCATATTCTCCTGTTTTTGGATTTAAAACTCCTTTATAATCTGAATCTGAAAATCTGCCGAATAAGTCTTGCAAATGGATGTCAGATAAAAATGCGATTTGTGTTCCGTTTAGGTTTTTGATTTTTTGTGCGGAAATAGTAGAATTGAAAAATGCAAAAAACGTTAACAGGTATAATATTGTGAATCTTGAATACATAGGTTTTTAACTTTAATAAATTTGGGGTTTATTAGAAGTTTCGGAACTTTTAATTGAATGCAATTTTATTGATTTAAAGTGGAAATAACTTTATTATAGTGTTATTTAATGATAATATTTTGATCCTCTTTAACACGAATCCCTATTTAAGTATTCGATATAAACCTTTGTCACTTTGCTACTTTGAAACTTTGTCTCTTAAAAAAATATAATAAACGAATAGTTAAATGTAAATTCTATGTCACTGATAATAAGTATATTTGAGATATAATTGAGTATTTTATAAAGTGCTCTGACAAAACTCATTTAAGTAACTCAAAAAAGTATAAAAATCATGATACATCAAATAGATACTACCGATAATATTGTAGCCTTTAGAGCGTTGGCAGAAGTAACAAAGGACGATTTTTTGACAACAGTAATTCCAGCCGTTGAGCATTTGGTAAAACAAACAAATGAGATTAATTTTTTATTGGTTTTAGATACCGATATTCAGAATTTTACCGCGGGTGCTTGGCTTCAAGATGGGCTTTTGGGACTTAAACATTTAGGAAAGTGGAATAGAGCTGCAATTGTAACGGATACAGATGAAATAATCTCTTTCACAAACGGATTTAGTTACATTGTTCCAGGGGAATTTCGTGGTTATAAAAAAATAGACTTTAATAAAGCTTTAAATTGGGTTGAAGGAAATATTTCTTAAACTCAGATTTTAATATAAAAAAGGAGTACTTTCTAAAAGAAAGTGCTCCTTTTTTTATGAGATAAAAAAAAACGATTAATGATTGTATTCGATACCGCTACTTGTCTGGGCATCTATTTTTTCTTTGCTAACTTGATTGTATTTTTTATAACAAGCCGATGCTAAAATTGGTAAAGCAAGACTTCCTACAACAGCACTTGCTTTTTTGTGTCCTGTTTTTTTCAAAACTGCTGATGTTAAAAGAACACCAACCCCAGCACATACCATTTGTTTTACAGAAAGATTCAGCGGCTTTTTTTCAGGTGTGATTCCGTGTAATAATGGGTCTATGAAATTTAAGTTCTCCATAATGTTAATTTATTTTAGTTATACTTATTTAATTGTTTCATTATCTGTTTCGCTTTCAATTTTTTCGATTTCGACTTTTTCTTTTTTAATAGTTTGACGAAGCAAAGCAAAAAGACTCATATAAACATTTGCCATAAAAACCAGAGAAAACCCTGCCAAAATATAGCCTCGCCAATCATTTAACAAAAGTTTATAATCACAGATAATCAAAAAAGCGATTGTGACATAGTGACTAAAGCAATACTCGCACGTAAGAAGATAAAAGAACTTTCTTGACAAGATATACCTGTCATTTTTAGAATGTCTGACACACCATTCATGAGGTTCTCTAAAAATCTCTTCGTGCGTGACAGTCCAGCTTATACAAGCGATTGGAATTGCTAATACAAAAAGCCAGACAATTTGCGTTCCTATAGTCATAAACTAATGCTTTACAATTTACGAAAATTTCGTTATTCTCTCGGATGGTTTTCTGGATAATGTTCCGCATCAAAATCATCTAACTCTTCATCTTGATCGTGATCAGAATCCTTTTCCACATCATCTTCATAATCTAAATCAGGATGGTGTTCTTCATTCACATCATCTTGAGTGTCGTTGTTGGTAATGGCATCATCTTCATTGATAATTCGCTCTTGATTCGGAATATTTTCTGATCGAATATTAGTATTTGGTTCAAAATCACCTTGCGGATGTTTTGGATCTTCGATAAACTCCTCCTGATATTGATACGGATCTTCATCTCGTGCATAATTGTCGTTATCAATAAGAGTATTTTGTTCGTAATAATCAGGATCGCTTTCTCCAAATTCCCGATTGTCATGTTTTTTTAACACTTGTTTGAACTGATCTTCATTGGTATAAGTACCATCAGCAAGAGTGTTTTGATCTATATAATCAGGGTCAAACTGACCATAATCATGGTTGTGTTGCTTTTCCATAATACTGTTTTTAAGATTATTATTTTTCTTGGGATCTATAATTTCCTGTATATCGCATTTTACAAATTTACCATGCAATCACGAGCTTATCCTTACAAAAAAAAACATGATAGTTGTATAATTAACAGTTACTTATAATGTAATTATTGTAAGAAATTATATAAAGTTAGTCATTGAAAAGAATCTACATTTGATTGTAAAATAAATGTGCAATTAAATCTTAAAAACATTATGGCATCTGATAAAGTTACTCAATGCTGCCAAGCCTTAATAGAAAAAAACTTGACAATATCATTTGCAGAAAGTGCTTCTGCTGGAAAAATGTGTTATGAATTTTCGACGGTATTCAATTCCGGAAGAATTTTGATTGGTGGAATAATTTGTTATCATTCCTCTATGAAAGAAGATTTACTTCAAATTCCGTGGGGAACTATCGAAAAATACAGTGCAGAATCGGCTGAAGTTACCAAATTAATGGCGCAGAATTTTTACCGGTATATAAACTCTGATATTTGCGTTGGTATAACGGGATTAACAACTCCAGGAGGAAGTGAAAGTTCTTCAAAACCAGTTGGGACAATTTTCATCCATATCGTTTTTTCAGATAAAGAAATAGCTAAACGTTATGAATTTAAAGGAAATCCTGAAAATATAATCAATCAAGCAATTGATGTTGTTGCTGATTTGATTTTGAAGGAGATTTAGAATAATTGAAAAACCGCAAAAAATTGCTTCTACGGTTTTCCATTAGATTACTTTTTAATATAAAGTGAACCATTCTTTATTGTCTTTTTATCTAATAGACCTTGCTGATATAATTTCTCTAAAATAGCTTTTGCTTCAGAAGTCGATTTATCTAAAATAACACCATATTCTTTTGGAGCTAATGTTGGGAAAATCTCAAACAAATCTAACGTATTTTCATTTTTAAATTTCTTCTTTTTTGCTTTTGGAAATAGCTTTAATAAAGCATTTTCATAAGCAGCATAAGGTTTAGAACCATAAACAGTTAATTGATTATTATCTGCATTGGCTAAAAATAAAGTTGGGAAACCTCGTACGCCAAGAGTTTTTCCTAGATTTAAATCTTCTTGAAAAAGTTCTTCGGCATCATCGTAATCTGTTTTTAGTTTCTGAACATCCAAACCTGCGATTTTTGCAGCTTCTGCTATATTTTCCCATTTTGCAATATTCTTTTTATCTAGATAAAGCTTTTCGCGAAGAATACGCATAAAATAAATCGCTTTTTCCTTGCTTTGCATTTGAGCCGCTTTCATCGCAATGCAAGAAGGATAAGAAGAATCTAACGGATCTTCAATCCAAACATTCCCGTCAATTGGCATTTCATAATATAAACTGACTTCGTCCCAATGATGTGCAACATCAGAAGGTTTGCTTATTCCACCACTGTTATAGCTCCAATCAGGCAATAATCCGCCCATTCGGTAATCAATTTCAAAATAATCTCCATATTCTAATTTTAATTTTCTAAGCTGAGGTTCAATTCCCCAGCAAGAAGAGCAAATTGGATCAGTATAGTAAATTATTTTTACAGGTTTATTTTCTGTTGGAATACTTGTTTTTTCATTCGATTTTTCGCCAACAGGCATTTCACACATTCCACTTATAGGATCACACAATAGCGGATTCGTTTTGTCTTCACTCATTTTAGAATTCGTTTGTGATTGGCAGCTTGAACTGCAAATCAAGATTAATAGTAGCGACAGTATTTTCATAATTTTTTAAAATGTACTCTCGAGTTTTGAATTTACTGCAAAGTTGGGATGAATATCATTGCTAGTCAATTAGTCAAAAAAATGTGACTTAGAAAAAACATCCTAATCTTGATAACTGCCTTTGCAAAAAGTGAGATTCATTATAAGTGATTGCAAGCTTTAATTAATTGTTTATTTTTTACTTCGTAAAAATCGAAGCCAAAGATGTTCCTTTAAAACACTCATTAAATTTTCATTAACAAAATCTAATTCAGCATTAGTTTATATTTGTAGGAAACAAATTAATTTTAAGATCAGAAGGTCTATGAAAAATAAATTCTTAAAAATCTCCTTTCTTCTATTTCTGCTTTTTTCTATAAAAGGATATAATCAGAACGTTAAGCTTTTAAATATAAATCAGCTTAATGAAAGAATTAAAAACGGAAAAGACAGCACTTATGTAGTCAATTTTTGGGCAACTTGGTGCGCGCCGTGTATAAAAGAATTACCACATTTTGAGAAATTGGGAGCTGAACATAAATCAGAAAAAGTAGCTGTTTTATTAGTAAGCTTAGATTTTAAATCGAAATTGGAATCGAATGTAATTCCATTTGTAAAGAGGAAAAACTTAAAGAATGAAGTTTTTCTTTTAAACGAAAGTAATCCACAAGAGTTTATCGATCGAATTGATCCAAGCTGGTCAGGAAGTATTCCGGCAACGCTTTTCATTAAAAACGGTAAAAGAAAATTTGTTGAAAGCGAATTTACCTATGAACAATTATTAACTGAATATAAAAAACTGTAAACCATTATGAAGAAAATAATCTTATTACTAGCATTAGCATTTTCTGCTTTTCTATCTCACGCACAAAATGCTGTAACACTTAAAGCGGGCGATGCAGCTCCAGATTTCAAACTGAAAAATGTTGACAATAAAGAAGTTTCTTTTGGAACTTTTAAAGATGCAAAAGGCTATATTGTTGTTTTTACTTGTAATACTTGTCCATACGCAATTGGTTACGAGCAAAGAATTATCGATTTAGATAAAAAATTCAGACCACAAGGATATCCAGTAATTGCTATTAATCCAAATGATCCTGAAGCTTCAAATGCAGATACATTTGCAAAAATGCAAGATTTAGCAAAAGACAAAAAATATCCTTTCCCATATTTATTTGATCCAGGGCAAAAAATTACTGATGAATATGGTGCAAAACGTACACCTCATATTTTCATAGTTTCTAAAACTTCAAAAGGAAATGTTGTAGAATATGTTGGAGCAATCGATAATGATCCAGAAGGGAATAATCCTGAGAAAGTAAAATATGCAGAAGATGTAATCGCGTCTTTAAAAAGTGGTCAAAAACCAGCAATTACGCAAACTAAAGAAATTGGCTGTACAGTAAAAAGAAAAGCAAAAGCTTAAGTTTTTTGTTTCAAGTTTCAAGTTTCAAGTTTCAAGTTTCATGTTTCATGTTTCATGTTTTATTCCGTTGCGCTTAACTTGGAACTTGAAACTTGAAACTTGAAACAAAAAAATCATAAAACACGAAACGCCCCTTAATAAGGGGCGTTTTTGGCATGTATAGTGAACAAGTTTACTTTCTATTTTTTATCAATTTTGTAAAGTCTTCCTTGATCGGTAACGGCGTATAATGCTTCATCTTTTCCTTGTGTAATATCTCTAAATCTTTGTCCTTGTCCGGCCAATAATCTTTCTTCTCCAGCGACTTTATTGTCTTTAAAAGCTAAACGTACAATATGTGTGCCACTTAATGAACCTATGAATAGATTATTTTGCCATTCTGGAATACGGTTTCCAGCGTAGAAAGTCATGCCGCTTGGAGAAACTACAGGATCCCAGTAATAAACGGGCTGTTCCATTCCTGTTAGCTGTGTAATTCCTTCTCCAATTTTTTCTCCGCTATATTCAATTCCATAAGTAATTGTTGGCCAGCCATAATTTGCCCCAGCTTTAATTCTATTAATTTCGTCGCCGCCTCTTGGACCGTGTTCGCTTTGCCATAATTCGCCTGTTGTTGGATGAATAGCCAAGCCTTGAGGATTTCTATGACCAATAGTGTAAAGCTCTGGTAAAGCTCCGGTTTGTGTAAAAGACGGATTTCCTGTTGCGGCTTGTCCGTTAGTTGTAATACGGACAATTTTACCCAAACTACTCGTAACTGATTGAGCCAGTGGACGTGTTTGTAAAACAGATCTTTCACCAATGCTTACAAATAGATTTCCAGTTTTGTCAAATAGTACTCGGCCTCCATAATGTAGTGTGCTGGCATTTGGTGTATTCGAACGATAAATAACTGTTACATTTTCAACTGCGGTTTCATTGTCCGATATTTTTCCTTTCGCTACAGCGGTAATATTTCCACCAGCTACGATTTCAGAAAATACCCAATAAATCATTCGGTTTGTGGCAAATTCAGGATCCAAGCATATTCCTAGTAATCCACCTTGATCTGCGGGATTAACAGTAGGTACACCAGTTAAAGCATTACCAATAACTCCAGCTTGAGTAACAATTCGAATGTTGCCTGCTTTTTCAGTAACTAAAAGGCGCCCGTCAGGAAGATAAGCAACTCCCCAAGGTGCACTTAAACCGCTGGTAATTACTTTAGCTTCATATTCTGTTGTGGTTTGAATACTTCCTGCACGTGTCTGTCCAGAAAATGCTGGCTGATAAGTTGTATTGGCTGTGCCAGTTTCTACAGGCGGTCCTGTTGGTCCTGGATCGGTGTCTCCGTCAGTATTGTCATTATTCGAACAGCTGCCTAAAACAAGGATTCCGACAAGAAGAAAAATACTTTTTTGAATTATCATAATGCTTTCATTTTAATGGTTAAAAAATAAATTATGCATTATCGAACATTTCGAAAGAGAAGATCGTTTTTAAGAGATTCCTTAGTAATGAAATGGTCAGTTTCAAAAGAAAATCTTTTATATTTTCAATTAAGAATGCCTAAATGCTTTAAGCGAAGCAAAAGAATTTCAAAACAAAAGAAATTAAACTTCTTAAGGAAAAGCATTTAGTGGGACATGCTTAATTGAAACGGGAATTTGTGAGAGATTATTGTCAATAATAATTAGATTATTTTTTTATCATCCTAAAATCGAGATTAAAAATTTGATGGACAATAGCTCTTAGACCTTATTTTTAAAGGATTTTTTAAAGGCTTTTTAGTTTTTTCATAAAGACAGGAAAAACTTCATTTAATTCATCAAAAAGTGGGTTTTTACGATTCTTAATTTTGATTTCGCTGAATAATTTTAGTCCAATTGCAAACTGTACAGCTTCTGAATCGTCTGCGAAAAGCTTCTTTTCTTTTATTCTTTCTATAATTCCGAAGATTTCGTCATGATTGTCAAATTCGATTCCTAATTCTTTTGCTGGCTGAGTTTCGCCGTTTGCATATTCCTTTAGACTTAAAGTCAGGTAATATTTGTTTGATCTTTTTTCCATGATTTTTGTAATTCTAATTTTATTTTAGCCACTTATCGACTAGCATTTTAAAAGCTTCTTTATATTGTTCGCCAACTGTAATTTCTATTTTATCAATAAAAATTGAGTTTTTACTAATGGCGCTTATTTTATCTAGCGAAACAATAAACGAACGGTGAACGCGCATAAATTTGGATGAAGGAAGTTTTTCTTCGAGAGCTTTTAGAGAAATCAGCGATAATAAAGCTTTTTGAGAATCTTCAAGATGTACTTTTACATAATCTTTCAGACTTTCGATATAAGTAATGTCTTTTAACGAAATTCTAACCCATTGGTATTCAATTTTTAGAAAGATAAATTCATCATCTGCTGCAATGGTATTAAAATGATTATTAGCTTCTTCTGATAATTGTAAAACTTTACTCGAAGCGCGAAGGAATTCTTCGTAACTAAAAGGTTTTAGAAGATAATCGACTGCATTAACGCGGTAACCTTCAATTGCATAATGATTGTAAGCCGTTGTAAATACGATTTTTGGCAACGGTCCAGGCTGATCTTGAAGAAGTCTTGCCAATTCCATTCCGCTCAAATTGGGCATATTGATGTCTAAGAAAACGAGATCAGGTTTGGTTTCTCGAATGATACCCATTGCATCGACAGCATTGTCGCATGTTGTTATTAATTCTAAAAACGGAGTTTGGTGTATAAACGTTTCTACCAGTTTTAAAGCCAATGGTTCATCATCTACCGCTATACATTTTAATAAGGTCATTGCTCTAAAGTTATTTTCAATTTAATTTTATATGTTCCGTGATTGGTAACACCAAAAGTGATATGATGCTGATTCGGATAAATCAATTGCAATCTACGTTTGGTATTGGTTAAACCAATTCCGCCTTCATCAGAAACTGATGTTTTTTCGAAGAAAGTATTTTCTACTTCAAATTCGAGATCAGTATCATTTTGCGAAAGTTTAATGTGTATTTCGCTTTTATCAGTCGCATGAACGCCATGTTTAAATGCATTTTCTACTAAAGGTAGTAATAACATTGGAACAATTGGATAGTCATGCAGTTTTTCAGGGATTTCTGTGGTGATAGTTAACTTACTATTGGCACGAAGCTTCATCAAAGCGATAAAATCTTTTAAGAATTCTACTTCTTTAAATAATGTCGTTCGTTCGCCTTCTGTGCTGTAAAGTAAATAACGCATCATACGGCTTAAAGTATGAAGTGCATTTCTAGAATCTTCAATATCAGTATAAGTAAGCGAATAAATACTATTTAGTGAATTAAAGAAAAAATGCGGATTTATCTGCGCTTTCAGCATGGCTAATTCAGCCATTGTCTTGTCTTGCTCTAATTTCAGTTTGTGCTGTGCGGCTTTCTGCCAATGCTGTAACATCGCCCAACTTGTACTGATTCCTAAAACTAGTAATGTCAGTGTAAAAACGTAATTGTCAAAGTATGGATTTTTATATTTTTTAAAACCAATTGCTTTACTAATTTGGTTATGAAGATCGGTTTGAGAAGTATAAAAATAAGCGATTAACTGTAATGTGAAAATTGCAAGAAAAGCCCAAATTAAATACAGAGAAGTATTGTCTTTAATAATGGTTTTTGGAACAACGATTTTTGCTGTTGAATAAAAAACAACTATTAAAAGAAATAAGACTATACTCTGCCAAAGCCAGAATGCTTGCGGAAGCACAACATTCCAAGTTAGAGGAATGTAAAACAACATAAGATACCCTAATAAGAACCATCCCAGTATGTGTAATCCAGTAAAAAGATAAGGTCTAAAAAAGTTTGGTGTCATTCTAATTTCTGATTTTAAGGACAATATTACATTTTATTTGAATATAAAATTTGAGCAATCGCTAAAACCCGATTTAGAGTCTCTAAAAAGCATTTTAGAACCGATAAGACAAAAATTAAACACTTGTTTAATATTTAAAAAAATTCCGTCGGCTGTCATCTTGCCTTTATCGATTGTCTCTCGCTCTTCGTCTATTTGAAAAATTTCGTGTGTTATATTTTAGTTCTTTTGTTGACATATAATAGATAATTACACATTTTTCAAGATGAAGAAGCAATCATTTTTAAGTATTCTCGCAGCCTCAGTTATTATCGCTTCTTGCGGTAATAAAAATGATAAATCGGCACAAGCCGGCGGTGCGCCGCAAATTAAAGAGTATAAAACTGTTGTATTACAGCCAGAATCAGCTACATTAAACAGTGACTTTCCAGCTAGTATACAAGGACAGCAAAATATAGAAATCCGACCAAGAGTTGAAGGTTACATCGATAAGATTTTTGTTGATGAGGGAGCGGTAGTAAAAGCTGGACAGCCATTATTTAAAATTAGCGCGCCAGAGTATGAGCAGCAAGTTCGTACAGCAGCTGCAAGTATTAAAAGCGCTCAAGCAGAAGTAAGTTCGGCAAAATTGGCTGTAAATAAAGTTAAACCATTGGTGGAAAAAGGTATCATTAGTAAATATGATTTAGAATCAGCTCAATATACTTATGAGTCGGCTGTTGCAGCTTTGGCTCAAGCAAATGCAGCTTTGGTAAATGCTAAAGTTAATTTAGGATATACAACTGTTACAAGCCCAGTAAATGGAGTTGTAGGTTCAATACCATTTCGTTTAGGAAGTTTAGTAAGCTCTAATACAACAGAACCTTTAACAACTGTTTCTAGTATTGGAAATGTCTACGCTTATTTCGCTATGAACGAAAAAGCACTTTTAAACTTTACTAAAGAAAATAGCACAGGAGCTTCATTAGCTCAGAAAATCAAAAGCATGCCAGCAGTTTCATTATTGTTGTCTGATGGTTCTGCATATGATGAAAAAGGGAATATTGAAACTGTAAACGGATTGATCAATACAGAAACAGGAACTGTAAATGTAAGAGCCCGTTTCCCAAATTCAAAAGGAATTATCAGAAGCGGAAGCAGTACTACAGTTCGTATTCCAAAAGATATAAAAGATGGAATCATTGTTCCTCAAAGCGCAACGTTTGAACTTCAGGATAAAATGTTTGCGGTAGTATTAGGGAAAGACAATAAAACAAAGAATGTCAATATCACAGTGCTTGAAAATACAGCAGGAAATTATTATGTGGTAACAAGCGGTTTACAAGCAGGTGACCAAATCGTATTAGAAGGAGTAGCTTCATTAAAAGAAGGAACTGAAATTAAAGCCCAAACTCAAAGCCAGGAAGCAGTTTACGCCGAATTAAAATAAAAGAAATGTTTAAAAAATTTATACAAAGACCCGTACTCTCGACGGTAATATCTGTTATTATC
This sequence comes from Flavobacterium sp. SH_e, assembly GCF_025717045.1. GTDB lineage: Bacteria > Bacteroidota > Bacteroidia > Flavobacteriales > Flavobacteriaceae > Flavobacterium. The sequence goes on along the minus strand of NZ_JAOVZN010000003.1, from coordinate 287,098 downwards.
GTTATTTTAGGTGTTTTAGGCCTAATTGAGTTACCGATTTCTCAATATCCGGATATTGCACCGCCAACGGTAAACGTGGCAGCAAGTTATACCGGAGCCAATGCAGATGTGGTACTTAAAAGTATCGTAATTCCGTTGGAAGAACAAATTAATGGTGTAGAAAACATGACTTACATGACTTCTACAGCCACAAATGATGGAAATGCTTCTATAAAAGTTTTCTTTAAAGTGGGAACCAATCCTGATTTAGCAGCTGTAAACGTTCAAAACAGGGTTTCGAGAGCAACAAGTTTACTACCTGTAGAGGTAACTCAGGCAGGGGTTACTGTTACAAAAAGCCAGAGTAGTAACTTGTTGATTTTCTCTTTATACAGTGATGATAAAGCTTACGATCAGACGTTTCTTCAAAATTATGCCAAGATTAACCTTGTACCACAAATTCAGCGTGTAGTTGGAGTAGGTGATGTAACTGTTTTTGGTTCAAAAGATTACTCTATGAGAATCTGGCTGAAACCAGACGTAATGCAGCAATATAAATTGATTCCAAGTGATATTTCTACAGCTTTGGCAGAACAGAATATCGAAGCCGCACCAGGTAAATTTGGTGAGAACGGGAATCAGGCTTTTCAATATGTAATCAAATATAAAGGGCGTTTAACAAGCGCTCAGGAATTTGAAAACATCATTATCAAATCTGTTGGAAACGGACAAATGTTGAGACTTAAAGATGTGGCTAAAGTAGAGCTGGGGTCTTTAAGTTATTCATCAACTATTAAAACAAACGGCGTAGAATCGGCAGCAATGGCAATTAGCCAGACTCCAGGATCTAATGCGCGTGATGTAATCATCAATTCTAAAAAACTGATTGAAGAAGCAGCAAAGAGTTTTCCAAAAGGTATGAAATATACCATTATGGTGGATGTCAACGAAAATCTAGATGCTTCTATTGAGAAAGTAATTCACACTTTGATTGAAGCTTTTATATTGGTTTTCATCGTAGTATTTATTTTCCTTCAGGATTTTAGATCGACTTTAATTCCGGCAATTGCGGTTCCAGTTGCGATTGTAGGTACGTTTTTCTTCCTGAATTTATTCGGATTTACGATTAACTTATTAACGCTTTTTGCAATGGTACTCGCCATTGGTATTGTGGTCGATGATGCAATTGTGGTAGTTGAGGCGGTACACGCCAAACTTGATCACGGATATAAATCGGCAAAAAAAGCGACGATTCATGCGATGGACGAAATTTCGGGAGCGATTATTTCGATTACTTTGGTAATGGCGGCGGTATTTATTCCGGTAACCTTTATTAATGGATCTACAGGAGTTTTCTATAAACAGTTTGGTATTACACTGGCAGTTGCGATTATTCTTTCGGCAGTAAACGCCTTGACTTTGAGTCCAGCTTTATGTGCGCTTTTATTGAAACCGCATGCTGACGATCATAAACATAAAAGTTATTTACAGCGTTTTTATACTTCATTTAACGTTGCATTCGATAATGTTACGGCAAGATACAAACGCTCAGTAAGTTTCCTTTCTGCGAAAAAATGGATTGCATTGGCTTCAATTGTAATTGCTGGTGTGGCTTTGGTTTATATGATGAAAACTACACCTTCGGCTTTCGTTCCTTCGGAAGATCAGGGAACTGTTTTCGCGAATATTAGTTTACCGCCATCAGCTTCTATGGAGCGTTCAGATATTATTGCCAAAAGAGTTGATAGTATAGCGAAAACTATTCCTGGAGTTAAAAATACACTTCGAATCGTTGGACAGAACTTTACGGCTGGAGCGGGTAGTGCTTACAGTATGGTTATTGTAAAATTGCTTCCTTGGGATGAGCGAGAATTAAGTGTTGATGATGTAATCGGACAGCTTTTTGCTAAAACTAGCGGTATTCGTGAGGCAAGTATTTTCTTCATTTCGCCTCCAACGATTCAAGGTTTTGGACAAAGTGGCGGATTTGAATTCCAATTGCAGGATAAAGGAGGACATACAACTGCTGAGTTTTATAAAGTGAATAATGAGTTCTTAGCAAAATTAGCAGAACGTCCTGAAATTCAATACGCAACGACACCATTCAACCCTGGATTTCCTCAGTATATGATGGATATTAATTTAGCGAAAGCGAAAGATGCTGGAGTTTCTGTAAATACGATTCTGTCAACAATGCAAGGTTACTATGGTGGATTGTACGCTTCGAATTTTAACAAATTCGGAAAACAGTATCGTGTAATGGTTCAGGCGGCTCCAGAATTTAGAGCTAATACAGAGGGATTGAATAAAATATTCGTTAGAAACAGTGCAGGAAATATGGCGCCAATTACCGAGTTTGTAAAAATGACAAGAGTATTTGGACCAGAATCTATTTCGAGATTTAACTTGTTTACGTCAATTTCGATTACAGGAGCACCAAAACCAGGTTACAGTTCTGGAGATGCTATTAAAGCAATTCAGGAAGTGGCTGCAGAAAATCTTCCTGCTGGTTATGGTTATGAATTCTCTGGATTAACGCGTGAGGAATTAGCATCAGGAAGTGAGACAATTTTCATTTTCATCTTGTGTTTGGTATTCGTTTATTTCTTGTTAAGTGCGCAGTACGAAAGTTATATTTTGCCATTCGCAGTATTATTATCAATTCCGTTTGGATTGGCAGGAGCCTATTTGTTCTCGATTATTTTTAAATTGAATAGTAATATTTACTTACAGATTTCTTTAATCATGCTTATTGGACTTTTGGCGAAGAACGGTATTTTGATTGTCGAATTTGCTTTGGACAGAAGACGTAAAGGTTTGCCTATTGTACAAGCGGCGATTGAAGGAGCTGTAGCACGTTTGCGTCCAATTTTGATGACCTCTTTCGCCTTTATTCTCGGACTTGTTCCTTTGATGTTTGCTTCTGGAGCAGGTGCTGTTGGTAATAAATCTATTGGGACAGGAGCTGTAGGAGGTATGTTAATTGGTACAATCTTAGGAGTTTTCGTAATTCCAGTATTGTTTATCATTTTCCAAACATTACAAGAAAAAGTAAGCGGACCAGCAAAAGATGGTTATGATGATGAAGATGACGATGAAGACGAAATTCATTTAATAGAAGCTCACAAAGAGTAAAATTTAATTACAATAAAGATGACGAATAGTTCAAATAAATATATTTTACTGGTAATAACAGCCGCACTAATTAGTGCGTGCTCTGTTACCAATAAATACGAACGCCCCACAACTTTAAAAACAGATCAGTTGTACCGTGATGAGTCTTCAACAGATTCGACTTCAATTGCAGATATGCCTTGGAATACTGTTTTTAAAGATGAAAAACTGAATGCTTTAATTCAAAAAGGATTAGATCAGAATTTGAATCTGAAAAATGCAATTGAGAATATTGTGCAAGCAAGAGCTACTTTGCGTCAGAGTAAGTTAGCTTATTATCCAACATTGCAATTGGACGCTAGTGCAACACATTCGAAACAATCTGAAGCATCTTTAAATTTTGGTGGAGCTAATATCAATACCTTAACAACAACTTATAAATTAGGCGTAAGTACTTCTTGGGAAATTGATGTTTGGGGAAAACTAAGCAGTTCTAAAAGAGCAGCTTTGGCTACATATTTAGCTTCTGATGCTGCAAAGCAAGCGGTTCAAACACAATTGATTGCAGATATTGCAAACAATTATTTCTTACTGTTAGCTTATGATAAGCAGCTTGAAATTACGGAGCAGACTTTAAAAAGCCGTATTGAAAATGTAGAAACAATTAAAGAGTTAAAAGAAGGTGCAATTGTAACTGGAGCGGCCGTAGTTCAAAGTGAAGCGAATCAGCATGCAGCAGAAGTTTTAATTCCAGATTTAAAACAAAATATCCGTGAGACAGAAAATGCTTTAAATATTTTGTTAGGACAAGCTCCTGGACCAATTGATAGAGGTGTTTTAGGAACGCAGATTATTCCTGAGAAAATTGCAATTGGAATGCCAGCTCAATTATTAAACAATCGTCCTGATGTTCGCCAAGCAGAATTTAATTTCAGAGTGGCATTTGAGTCTACAAATTTGGCTAAAACATATTTCTATCCAAGTTTGACACTGACAGCAAGCGGAGGATTTTCAAATTTAGAATTGAAAGATTTCTTTAGTAATTCTATTTTTTATTCGATTATTGGAGGATTAACACAGCCAATTTTTAATCAAGGTAAAAATAAGTTGAGATTAACTACAGCTCAGTCTCAGCAATTACAGGCATACAATAGTTTCCAGCAAAGTCTTTTAGTTGCGGGTCAGGAAGTTTCAAATGCTTTGTATTCGTATCAAATGGCTGTTGAAAAAGAAGATTCGAGAGCAAAACAAATTGCAGCTTTAGAAAAAGCAGTAGACTTTACTCAAGAGCTTTTAGAATATAGCTCTGCAACCAATTATACAGACGTTTTAACATCAGAACAAAACCTTTTAGCAGCTCAATTAAGTGGAGTGGCAGATAATCTGCAGAAATTGCAAGCTGTTATTAATTTGTATAGAGCGTTAGGCGGAGGCTGGAAATAATATTTTCAATTTCTTAAAAATGTACGTTTGTCGCTACAATTATGCTTTTGGTCTAAATTTTATTTAATAATGATAAATTGTATTTACTTTTGATTTATCCAAAAACGGATACGTAAATATGTGAGTTAGTAATCGTTCCACATTGATCATTTTATATCCAGTATTATGGTCGCTATTAAAAGAAAACATGACTTAAAAATGCCTCAGAAATGAGGCATTTTTTTTAAAAGCTATGTCGGTAAAAAGACACTATTCGTCGATTAGTTCAGCGGTTCTGTATAATGAATGCTATAAGCTTAAATATTGGCATTACTTTCGATTAATATCTACTAAAATTAATATTTAATTCTAAAGACATGAAAAAGTTAGTATTCGCCTCAGTGCTATTTATGAGTGTATTTTTTGCTCATGCCCAACAAGTTTCAATCAATGTTAATATTGGCACTCCTCCAAATTGGGGACCACAAGGTAAGGACGACAGCAGATATTATTATCTGCCAGATATTGATGTATATTATGATGTAAATCAAAGTGTGTTTATCTACGAGAGCAACGGAAAATGGACTCGTGATAAAAAACTTCCTGCAAACTGCAGACAATATGATTTGTATTCAGGTTATAAAGTGGTTTTAAATGATTACAAAGGAGACACTCCTTATAAATACCATACAAAACACAGAGCCAGTTATCCAAAAGGTTACCAAGGAAAACCTCAAAAAAATAGAGGAGAAAAACCAAAAGGCAACAACGGAAACAGCAAAGGAAATAATAAAGGAAAAGAAAATAATAACTCCAAACAACAGTCAGCAAACAAAGACCACGATCACTCTAATGGAAAAAACCATTAATCTTAAACATGACTAAAGAAAACGCCTCCAATTGGAGGCGTTTTTGATTTTATATGATTTCTAAAATTATTCTGAAACAGCTTTTACTTTATGTCCGTAAGCTCCAAAAGAAAGAATAATCAAGAAACAAACCAACGGAATAATATATCCTGACTGAATATCATCGTGATTCATGTCGATTAAAGTTCCCATTCCGTAAGGAATAATAGCTCCACCAACAATTGACATTACTAACCAAGAAGATCCTGTTTCTGTATTCGATTTTAGGCCTTTAATTCCTAAAGAGAAAATAGTTGGGAACATAATTGACATAAAGAACCCGATTCCTCCAAGTGCATAAATTACCACAATTCCAGAGCCATAGATTGCTACTAGACAAAGTAACACGCTCACTACACAATAGATAGAAAGCAAAAGATAATCTTTTACAAACCTTAAAAAGAAAGTTCCAATAAAACGTCCCGCCATAAAAAGGAAACCATAAATTCCTAAGTAATATCCAGCTGTTTTTTCGTCTAATCCAGCGCCTTGCTGTGCAATTCTGATAAAGAAACTTGTAATACAAACTTGTGCTCCAACATAGAAAAATTGCGCTGCAACTCCCCAGCTTAAATGTCTAAATTTTAAAACAGAGAAAAAACCTGGTTTAATTTCAGCCTCAGCGTGAGTAGCTTTCATTGAAGGCAATTGCACAAAATAAAATATAATTGCTACTAAAACCAAAATACTTCCTAAAACAATATAAGGCATTTTAACAGAAGCTGCTTCTCCTAATAAATAAGCTGCTTTTTCTGCTTCTGGCATTGCCGCCATTTGTTCTTTTGTATGATTTGTTCCAGAAAGAATAAATAATGAACCCACTATTGGCGCTACCATTGCTGCTAATCCGTTGAAAGAAGCAGCTAAATTCAATCTTTTTGAAGAAGATTCAGCTGGCCCTAAAATCGCAGCGTACGGATTGGCACTGGTTTCTAAAATGGTTAATCCGCAACCAATTACAAACAAAGCAAATAAGAATAATTCATAAGTTCTAGTATTAGCCGCAGGAACAAATAAAAATGCTCCAATTGCAAAAACTAATAAACCTGTGATAATACTGTTTTTGTAACCAAACCTTTTAATCAGCATTCCAGCTGGAATTGCCATGATAAAATAAGCAAAGAATACAGAAGTATCGATAAGAGTAGATTGGCGATTGTTTAATTCGCACGCTTTTTTCAAGTGCGGAATCAATACAGAATCAAGATTATGGGCCATTCCCCATAGAAAAAATAGGCATGTAACTAAAATAAAAGGCAAAAGGTATTGATTTCCTTTTCCGCCTTCTGTCGGCACTTCGTGTTGATCGCCAGCTTGGTTTGTAATTTGCATTGTTTAGATAGTTTTTGTTTTTATTTTTTTAGGTTCTAAGATTCTAAGTCTTTTTTAACGATTTTAAGAGATTTAATTAAAGGCTTTAAAATAATCTTGTGGAGTTGCTAAAACACAAAGTATTTAAAAACTTAGAATCTTAGCAACTTAGTATCTTAGGATCTTCTTTTCACAAAAAGCAAGTGATCACAAACCAAAACGATTTCACCGCGTTGATTAATGATTTCTACATGCTCTGTGACAGCGCCCATTTCTGGATTTTTAGCTTCGCCTTTTTCAGAAATAGTAATTTCAGAATGGATTGTATCGCCAATATGAACAGGTTTTACAAAACGCATTCTGTCGTACCCTCTTGAAAAAGCTTCTGGATTTATTTCTGATGCAGTCAAACCGATTCCGATACTGAAAACCATGGTTCCGTGTGCAATTCTTTGGCCGAAAGGTTGTGTTTTACACCATTCTTCGTCCATGTGGTGTGGGAAGAAATCTCCCGTGTGTCCGGCGTGAACTACAAAATCAGTTTCTGTTATCGTTCTGCCAACCGTTATTCGTTTATCGTCGATGGTATAATCTTCGAAAAAAGTCGATTTGAAATACATAATTTAATTACTTTTTATTCGTCTTACTCTTTCAAATAAATGTCAAAATTACGTTTGTTTTGAAGAGGACTAAAATTTTGTTTTTTGGTTTTGAAATATAGTGTTTTAATTACACTTCATCAAAAGAAATTCCACCATTTTTACTGCTGATATAGCAAGCTTCCACAACTTTCATTGTTCCTAAAACATCTTGCACGCTAGCTGATAATTTTTCATCAGAACCTTCTTTATAGCGCATCAGATTTGACATTGCACCAATAAAAGCTTCAGGAAACCACGAACCTTCCAATTTAACTTCTGTCCATTGGTATTCATTTTCGCCTTCTTTTATTGGTAAAGCATATTCAAAAACGTCAGGAAGACCGTCGGGATAGTTCATCAGCAAGCCCATTTTTGCTCTAACAGCGCCTTTTGTTCCTTCCCATTTGATATAGCTTTCTTCGTGTTTTGGCCCAAAATGATGGTCGTGATTCGTATTAATAACCACATGCATATCTTCGCCATAATCTAAAATAATCGTAGATCTGCTTGAAGATAATTTTTTAAGCGGATGTTTAGCTGTTTTAGCCATTACACCTTTAGGATTTCCTAGGAAAGAGCGAATACAATCGATATAATGAACACTGTGAAAAAGAATCTCCAATCTTGGATGTTCTTTAATTAACGGAAACAATTCCCAAGGAGTATTTACAGTTACTTTGAATTCAAAATCGTATAGCTGGCCCAAAATCCCTTCGTTGATTAAATAACGTGCAGCACTTACAAACGAAGCAAACCTTAATTGAAAATTAATCGCAGCAACCAAGTTTTTTCTTTCGCAAACAGCTACAATTTCGCGAGCCTGAGTTAAATCATTACCCATTGGTTTCTGAATCAAAACTGCAGCTCCATCTGGCAATTGCTCTAGAATTTCGATGTATTGATCAGGCAAAACCGTAATGTCATAAACAGCGTTTGAAGGGGCATTTTTAACTGCAGCAGCAACGTTTTCAAAAACGTGTTCGATTTTGAATTCTTTTGCTAAATCATGTGCTTTTGAAATCGTTCTATTTGTAATACCAAAAACTTTAAAACCAGCCATTTCGTAAGCAGGAAGATGCGCATCTTTTACAATACCGCTTGCCCCGATAATGATAATAGGCTGTTTTGTTTCGGGTAATAAAGGTTTATATGGAATATTCATATCTATTCTATTTTTTGAATATTAATCTGTGTTTCTTCTAATAATTGTGCCGAAGGAATATCACTATTAATGGCTTTTAAAACCATGTGGTCTATAAATTCGCAAACCTTTGGCCAAATTGGAGTTTGTGGTAATGTCAAAGCATTTTCGTGAAGCATTTCCAATTTATGATAAAAAGGAATCAAAGTATTGATTTCTTCATCTTTCCAAGTTGATTTTCTGCAACCAATTCCGCCTTCTTTTGTCAACAATTTGTCGCTTTTTGCAGTGGTGGCAAAACGCAGAAAATCGTAAGCTAATTTTTTGTGTTTGCTTCCTGAACCAATTGTGTATAACCAATATACATTCAAAGAAGCCGTTTTATGATTTGGATCGGATGGGAGAGAAGTAATGTCGATTTTACCTTTTACTTTCGATTCTTCAATCACTTCCGCCATTGAAGCAAATCCGAACCAATTGATTGCCATTGCAGCTTGTCCTTCGGCGAAAGCCAAACCAGCTTCAACTGAACCAAATTCCTTAGATTTTGGGTGAACTGCATTTTTATTATTGACAATTTTTCGATAAAAATCTAAAGCTTGAACTGCTGCTTCGCTATCGATGCAAATTTGATTTTTATTATTGATTAGTGAACCTCCGCGAGTCCACAATTGCAGGCAGAAATCAAAAACCATATTGTGTCCATCTGGATAATTGGCAAAAATACTGCCGTATAAATTTTGTTCTGGGCGATTAAAGAAAGTTGCAATTTCAACAAATTCTTTCCAAGTTTTTGGTGTTGAAAGTTCGTACCCAAATTGCTTTTTGAAATTCTCTTTTTCAGTTTGGTTTTCGAATAAGTCTTTTCTGTAAATCAGACATTCTGGTCCGTCGTGAAAAGGGAGTCCGTACGTTCCATTATCGAGTTTTTGTAAATGCAAAAGCGATTTATGCCAACCGTAAGGATAATTCTCTGGCGGATTTTCGGCTATAAAAGGATATAAATCTTGAACCGCTTTTTCGTGTACAGCATCAAAAATCCAGTCGGTGTTGATGTGCGCAATATCCCATTTTCCTTCTTTTAAGCCTTTTTTAGAAATTGTGGTTTCATACAATTCATGAAGTTCCATTGGAATCATTTCGGCTTCAATTTGAATATCATTTTGAAGACAGAAAGCATCCCACAGCTTTTCCAGTGTGCTTTCGAAGGGATCGAATTTTCGAACGGCGATTCTAATTTTATCCATTTTAGCAGTCTATAAATTCTTTAATAATTTTCTCGTTGTCTTGCCCTAATTTTGGAGAACCTTTATCAGAAGTCAAATATTCGCCATCAATTTTTATCGGACAGCGTGTTGTTTTATATATGTAGCCGTCTAGCATTTCGACTTGCTGCGTAAAATTCAAAACCTTAAATCCATCTTCAGTAAATAACTGTTGATAGTTTAAAACTCCTGCACACCAAATGTCTGCGGGTTCTAAAATATCCAACCAAAATTGTGTTTCCTGCGTTTGCAAATGCTCTGCAAGTATATTTTTGATTTCGTCTCTAAGTGTAAATTTATTTTCAGGAAACTGTAATAAAGCGTCGCATTTTAGCAAAGAAGCCAAAACAGGAATCGAGCCCATTGCTAGTGCTAGATAACCGTTTTTAGTTTTGTAAATTCCGTATGGTGCTCCTAAATAAGCGTGAGCGTTATTGGTTTTGGTTCGAATAGGTAATTCGCCTCCGTCATTAAAATAAGTGGTAATCGTTTCAAACTGAAAATCAAATGCCGATTCGAGCATACTGACTTGAATTTGCGCTCCAATATTATGAGTTGCTTTTCTGTATAAAGCAGCTAAAATTCCTTGAGCCAAATGCGCTCCGGCAAGCATATCTACAATCGACAATCCCATTGGGACTGGACCATCTTCTTGATTTCCGCTTAGCCAAGTTAAAGCCGTTAAAGATTGTAAAAGCAAATCCTGACCTGGTAAATCTTTCAAGTCAGGATGTTCTCCAAAACCAGAAATCGAGCCATAAATCACATTTGGATTAATGCTTTTTACCTCTTCATAACTCAAACCAATTCGTTCCATAACTCCAGGTCTGAAATTATGCATCACAACATCGGCTTTGGTTAATAATTTTTTTAGTTTTTGAAGTTCCTCTGGCTGTTTAAAATCAATGGCAAAAGATTCTTTGTTTCTGTTGATGGTATGAAAAACTGACGATTCACCGTTCATAATCAAATCAGAAGTATATAAAGTACGGCAAATATCTCCCGTTCCTGGTTTTTCAATTTTTATCACGCGCGCTCCCAAATCTGCCAAGCGCAAACTCGCCGACGGACCCGAAAGAAACTGGCTGAAATCTACAATTAAATAATCTTCTAAAGGCTTCATTTCTGGCTGTTTAAAAATTGTTCGTGTATATTCAAATTATCTTGTCCTACTTTTGGAGCAGCTTTTTCGCTTAATAAAATCTCACCATCCAACTGAATCGGACTTCTCGTTGTAACTAAAGTTTCACCTTCGGTATTTTTTACGGTTTGTTTCAATTGTAATTCATTTACAAAAGGCTGATTGTCTAGTTCTTCGTAATTGAAAACTTTTCCGCACCAAATACCTTCTTTCTGTAATATTTCAATCCAATAATCAGAAGCTTGGGTTTGAATTCTTTCGCTCAAAATCGTTCTGATTTCATCTCTTTTTTCAAACCAAAGATGTTTATCCGCGAAAGCGTTTAAATCTAAACCTAAAGTTTTTCCAATAAAAAGTAAATCTCCCATTGCAAGAGATAAATAGCCATCTTGTGTTTGGTAAACACCATAAGGAGCACTTAAAAAAGCATGTGCACTTCCTTTAATATCGCCGCGTTCAGGTAATTGACCGCCATCATTTAAGAAAGAAGTAATCGCTTCAAACTGTACATCTAGAATAGATTCTAGTAAACTGACTTCGACCAAAACGCCTTTTTTAGTTTTGGCCCTTTTTAAAAGTGCTGTTAAGATTCCCTGTACAAAATGATTTCCGCACATTAAATCGGCTACAGCCAAACCAAAAGGAACTGGACCTTGACTTTTGCGCCCGCTCAGCCAGCTTAATCCAGAAAGTGATTGTAGCAATAAATCTTGTCCCGGTTTTTTTGCCCACGGACCTTCATTTCCGTAACCTGTAATCGTTCCGTAAATAATCTGCGGATTAATAGCCAAAGTATTTTTAAAATCTAAACCGATTTTTTCCATTACCCCGGGTCTGAAATTATGTGTCATAATATCAGCCTTTTCGATTAATTTTTTAATTAAAATCAAATCATCAGGATTTTTTAAATCGGCTGCAAAAGATTCTTTATTTCGGTTTATGGTATGAAAAAGCAAACTGCTGTCGTCAACAAATAAATCTTTGATGCTCAATTGTCTGCAAGCTTCTCCTTTTACAGGACGTTCGATTTTGATGACGCGTGCGCCCAAATCGGCTAGTTTTAATCCAGCTGAAGGTCCTGCAAGAAACTGACAGAATTCCAGAACAATTAATCCTTCTAAAGGTCTCATACGGTCTGGATTTTTAGAGATTCCGCGTAAAGCGAATTCATTTCTTCCAAAACTTTCAATTCGTCTCCGCCATTCATCAAATAATTACGAACCACATCTCCAGCATGATCTTGGAAATACATGTGACCATAATATCTCGGACGAAGGAAAGCGCGCTCTAAAGCAGGAAGTGTATTTTTGAAATAATCGTGTGTTACACCATTTATTCTTTCGCTTTTCCAAGCTTGCAAATGTCCTGGCTGACCACCATTATCGGTATAAATATTCTGCTGAATCTGTGATGAACACGTAAATTCGGCATACTTTATGGCAGTTTCAATATGTTCGCTGAATGAAGAAACAGCCAAACCAGTTCCTCCCAAAGAAGAAATCATAGGATTATTATTTAGACTTACTAAATCATAAAAATGTAAAAGTTTACGGCTGTAGCCAATGCGAGAATAGTTAGAATAACCATAAGCAAAAGGGCAATAAGCAATTTCATCTGAATTGACCATCGCCTCATAAACCTGAATAGGGTTACGACTAAAGTTTGCAGGATCAATTAATTGTGCTAATTCTCTAAACATTTGAAGCGCTTTAATTCCTGTAGTTTCAGAAATTATTTTTTCTTCAGAAAGAAAAGGAGCTTCACCCAAACTACAGCAAAACATGTAAAAACTCATTAAAACATCTACGGGAATTCCAGCAAAAGCAACTAAACCTTTTTTTGCCAATGCTAATAAATCGTCATAAGTTTTAGGAACTTCTAAATTGTTTTTTTCCAAAAGATCCAAGCGGGCAGAGGCAACCGGAGTTGCTGCATCAATAGGAAGCGCCCATAATTTATCGTGAAAAACATAACTTCCGTACGATTTTCCAACCGTATTAAATTCTTGGTCTTTAATATATTCGTTTGATAAATAATCAGATAATGGAAGAATCGCTTTAGTTTGCGCTCCAAAACCTGTCCAAGGATGATCGATTACCAATAAATCAAATCTTTTGGCTAAGTCTTCGATAGAGGCATCTGCAAATTCTTGTAAGCTTCTTTTCTCCCAAGAAATTTCAACATCAGGATGTAGTTCGGTAAAACGCTGCGATGTGGCAACCATAGGAAGCAAACCTCTTGTATGGTTCCAAGTTATGCCTTTTAATTTTATCATTTTATATAGGGATTTTTGATAATGTAATCGATTGTATTAATAAATGTAAAAATCACAATTACAAAAGTAGGAATAAGATTGACATGAACAAGAAATCATTTATTTTTAAGAAATCTTTTTTACATTAAGTGATAAATAGTGCTATAATTTTTACAAATCGTTTAAAAAATGTTATAATTTATTAAAGTTTGATCATTTTTATAGTCAGAATCTGAAATATATCTCGGATATTAATTTTTAAAATTTACTTTTGTAATTGTAATTTTTACATTTATTATGTTTGCTTTAGCTTTTTTAGCAAATTTTGAATTAGTAAATAGTAAAAGATCTTGTAAAATGAAATCATGGTGAAGCCCTTTCATCGAAAAAATAAACTAACAATAAAAATATACGATTATGAAATTAATACGTTTTGGAGAAATCGGAAAAGAGAAACCTGGAGTTTTAATTGGAGAAAAGAGATATGATGTTTCTTCGATTGTAACCGATTTTAACGAAAATTTCTTTGAAGAAAACGGATTAGAAAAACTGCAAAAAGCATTAGAAAGCAATCCAACTTTACCAGAAGTGGATCCTTCGGTACGTTTGGGTTCACCAGTGGCAAGACCTTCAAAAATTATCTGTATTGGATTAAATTATATCGATCATTGTAAAGAAACAAATGCTCCAATTCCTACAGAACCTATTATTTTCTTTAAATCGACAACTTCTTTGTGCGGGCCAGACGATGATTTGATTATTCCAAAGAATAGCGAAAAAACAGACTGGGAAGTGGAATTGGCTTTTATCGTTGGTAAAAAAGCAAGTTATGTTGAAGAAGCAGAAGCTTTAGATTATGTTGCTGGTTATGCTTTATTGAATGATTACAGCGAAAGAGCATTTCAATTAGAGCGTGGTGGACAATGGGCAAAAGGAAAAGGAAGCGATACTTTTGCGCCTCTTGGACCATTTTTGGCTACGAAAGACGAAATCGCTGATGTTGACAATTTGAAGATGTGGCTGACGGTAAACGGTAAAAAATACCAAGACAGTAATACCTTAAATTTAGTTTTCAAAATTCCTTATTTAGTGCATTATTTAAGTCAGTTTATGACTTTGCTTCCGGGTGATATCATTAGTACAGGAACGCCTCCAGGAGTTGGTTTAGGAATAAAACCTGATCCAATTTATATTAAAGCGGGTGATGTTATTGAGCTTGGAATTGAAGGTTTAGGAACAAGCAGACAAAAAGCTGTAGCATATCAAAAATAAAATTTAAGAAAGTATAAAATGAAATATATTGTTTGCGAAAAACCGCAGGAATTTCTACTAAAAGAAACCAGTATTCCAGAACCAAAAGAGGGCGAAGTTTTATTGAAAATTAAAAGAATCGGAATCTGCGGAACTGATATTCACGCTTTTGGCGGAACTCAGCCTTATTTTGAATATCCAAGAATTTTAGGCCACGAATTGGCGGCTGAGTATGTAAAAGGAAATGCTGCAGGTTTTAAACCTGGTGATAAAGTAACTTTTATTCCGTATTTCAACTGCGGAAAATGTGTTGCGTGCCGAAACGGATTGACGAATTGTTGTGTAAATATTAAAGTTTTCGGAGTTCATATTGATGGCGGAATGGCTGAATATGTTTCGATTCCAGAACAATATTTACTGCACGGTCAAGGTTTAGATTATGATGAATTGGCTTTGGTTGAACCATTAGCAATTGCTGCACACGGCGTTAGAAGAGCAGCTGTAAAACCAACGGACACCGTTTTGGTAATGGGAGCAGGACCAATCGGAATTGGTTTGATTCAGTTTGCAAAAATCGCGGGCGCAAAAGTAATCGTAATGGATATTAACGATTATAGATTGAATTTCTGTAAAGAACAGTTACAAGCAGACGAAACGATTAACCCGTTGAACGATGATGTTGCTCAAAAATTAGCTGAATTAACAAACGGAGATATGGCAAATGTAGTAATTGACGCAACTGGAAATCAGAAAGTGATGAACAGTGCTTTTAATTATATTTCACATGGCGGAAGATTTGTTTTGGTCGGACTTCAAAAAGGCGAATTGAGTTTCAGTCATCCTGATTTCCACAAAAGAGAATCGACTTTAATGAGCAGCCGAAATGCAACAATTGAAGATTTTGAATATGTAATGAAATGTCTGAAAGAAGGAAAAATTGACCCTAAGAAATATATCACTCACAGAACAAGTTTTGATGAAATGATTACTGATTTCGGGAATTTGATTGATCCGAAGAATAATGTAATCAAGGCGTTGATTGAAATAGAGTAATTAGTTATTAGTTATTAGTTATTAGTGAAAAGTTATTAGTGAAATGTGTGCAAGTTTAAGTTGAATGTATTTCACTTTTCACATCTTACAAATCACATCTAACACAAAAAAGAAATGGATTTAAACTTAAAAAATAAAATAGTTGTCGTTTCTGGTTCAGCTGGAAAAGAAGGCAGTATCGGAGAAACGATCGTTAACCGATTGGCAGATGAAGGTGCAATTCCGGTTTTGGTTGACAGAAATGCAAGAGGTTTTGAATATGTAGAAAGACTTCAAAAAAGAGGAGTAAATTCACTGTTTGTACAAACTGATGTAACCGATCCTCTTGCAATAGAAAACGCTGTAAAAGTAATTGGAGCTAAGTACGGAAGAATCGATGCCATAATTAATAATGTTGGCGTAAATGACGGAGCAGGATTAGATTCAAGCTACGAGGATTTTATGAATTCTTTGAAATTGAATGTGGTAAGTTATTTTCTTTTAGCTAAATATTCACTTCCATACTTAAAAGAATCCAAAGGAAATATTTTAAATATCGGTTCAAAAGTTGCCTTAACTGGACAGGGCGGAACTTCGGGTTACGCTGCTGCGAAAGGCGGGGTTTTGGGCTTAACGAGAGAATGGGCTGTCGATTTGATTCAGTACGGAATCCGTTCGAATGTGATAATTATTGCGGAAAGTTATACGCCTGCTTATGAAGACTGGATTAAAACATTACCAGATGGACAGGCGGTCTTGAAAAAAATTAGTAAAACGATTCCACTAGAAAGCCGAATGACCAAAACAGAAGAAATTGCAGATACGGCACTTTTTATCATTTCTGAAAAATCATCGCATACTACGGGACAATTTGTTTTTGTGGATGGAGGTTACGTACATTTAGACCGCGCTTTAATCAGCGATGTTAACTAAGAAATTATGAGTAAAAGAATAGATTCCCATCAGCATTTTTGGAAGTTTGATCCTGTTCGAGACAGCTGGATCGACGAAACCATGCAGAATATCCAAAGAGATTTTCTTCCAGAAGATTTAGAGCCATTATTAAAGTCTAATCAGTTTGAAGGCTGTGTGGCAGTTCAGGCAAGCCAATCAGAAGAAGAAACTCAGTTTTTATTGGATTTAGCTTCTAAAAATGATTTCGTAAAAGGAGTTGTAGGTTGGATTGATTTACGAAATGAAAACATTGAAGAACGTTTGCAATTCTTTTCAGATCAAGAAAAGCTGAAAGGTCTTAGGCACGTTGTTCAAGGTGAAGCGGATGATTTTATGGATGGAGCAGAATTCAGAAGAGGAATCAAAGCTTTAAAAACATTTAATTATACTTACGATATTTTAATTTTCGAACGTCAATTGCCAGCTGCAATACGTTTGGTAAAAGATTTTCCAAACCAAAAATTTGTAATTGACCATATTGCCAAACCAGATATTAAATCAAGCAGTATTGATTCTTGGAAAAAAGGAATCGAAGAAATTGCGAAATACGATAACGTTTGGTGCAAAATCTCAGGAATGGTCACAGAAGCTGATTGGAAAAACTGGAAACCAGAAGATTTAAAACCCTATTTGGATGTGATTTTCGAAAACTTTTCGATTGATAAATTAATGTTCGGTTCAGATTGGCCAGTTTTAAATGTAGCTTCCGATTATAATGAAGTGGTAAAAACTTTAGAAGATTATATTTCGAAGTTTTCTATTGAAGACCAGAACAAAATTTGGTTTGAGAATGCGAATTATTTCTATAGTTTGAATGGCTAATACTTAATTTAAGATTTGTAAAAAAAAGCGTGAATTAATCAATTCACGCTTTTTTATTTCATAAAAATTTTACTTGCAAATTTTGTCAAATATAGCCCGCGGTTTCAACCACGGGACACAATGTGAGCAACGCAAAACGAGACGTGACAATATTGCGTTCCCGTGGTTGAAACCACGGGCTATGTGTGAAAATTGGTTCTAGAATTTAACCGCTTTCTTAGGCACATTTTTATCAATAGTCGTAGTCTTCGAAAAATTGGCAGAAGAACCACTCAAATCAATATTCTTGCTCGCTTCACCATTAATTGTAATCGCATTTGATGAAGAAGGATTAAACTCGATATTTTTCAGCGAAAGGTTTTTAGTATTATAAATTTCGAAAGCATTTTTAGCTTCAATATCCAATTGTGCGTTGCTGATTTTAATTCCGTTAGCGTCAATAATAGAAAATCCTTTTTGTGCTTTAGCAATCAAGTTTGTGATTTCAATGTTTTCTAAATTCATTTCAGGAAGACCTTGTAAAAATACCGCTTGCTGAGCACCTTTAATCGTAATATTTTTGATCACAATATTTTTAAACTGAGGTGTTTCTTCGTTTACAGGAATTGCTTTTGTGCTAACTGTATTTCCACCTTCTGCTAAAGTCTCAGCAATAGATTTACCACCATAATACAAATCGAAAGAAATTGCTTGTGATGGAATATCAGTCATAAAAACATCTGAGATATAAATGTTTTCTACGACACCGCCGCGTCCGCGAGTACTTTTAAAACGAAGACCAACATCAGTTCCCATAAAAGTACAGTTGGAAACATGCAGGTTTTTTACGCCTCCAGACATTTCACTTCCAACCGTAACACCGCCGTGACCGTGATAAACAATATTATTTTTTACAATGATATTCTCGCAAGGAACACCTCTGTCGCGTCCGTCTTTATCTTTACCCGATTTAATACAGATGGCATCGTCACCTACATCAAAACTTGAATTTTCAATTACTACATTTTTACAAGATTCCACATCAAGTCCGTCACCATTTTGAGAAAACCACGGATTTCTAACGGTTATGTTTCGAACAATTAAATCTTCAATCAATAAAGGATGAATATTCCACGCAGGAGAATTTTGGAAAACAGGCCCGTCAAACATTACTCGTTTACTATTTTGAATGCTGACCAAAACAGGACGTAGAAAATCATGAATCGCTTCAAAATCTTCTTTCGTTTTCAAGTCAAGACGAATGTTCTGATCTGCTCCTTTAGCACCTTTTAAATATTGTTCAGAAGGATACCAGCTGTCCTTTTTTTCGTTTAAAACACCGCCAGAAGCGACAAATTTTTTCCATTGCTCGTCTGTCAGTTTGCTCTTTTTAACTTGTCGCCAAGCTTCGCCAGAACCGTCCCAAACGCCATTTCCAGTAAAAGCGATATTCTCTAAGTTTTTTCCATAAATAGGAGAGATGCAACGCCAAGTGTTTAAACCTTCGAAGCTGGTTTCTATAATTGGATATAAAGATTTGTCAGTAGAGAATTTAATCAAAGCGCCAGTTTGAGCATGCAGTTCTATATTGCTTTTTAGAATGATTGGACCAGTCAACCAGATTCCAGGTGGAATAATTAGTTTTCCACCGCCTTGTCTAGAAAGAAATTCAATCGCATCCGCAAAAGCTTTTGTATTTAAAGCATAACCGCCATTTACCGCTCCAAAGTCTTTTAAATTTACACTGTAATTCGGAATGACAGGTTCTTGTACTTCAGCCATTTTAAATTCAATGTTTTTATACGTGTCTACAGATTTTTGTGCCAAAACAGTATTGAAACTCAAAGCAAGAGAGGCGAGAGCTATACATAAAAGGTTAATTCGGTTAGTTTTCATTCTTATTCGTATTATAGTTAAAAGTCTTTCAGGGAAATCGATTTACTATTAAATCCTTTTTTATTCTGTGAATTTTTATTCAATAAATAAAATTACAGTTTTTTAATTTGAAATATTTAATGTAATCGATTACACAAATCTATTAAAAAAATAATATGAAATGACAGTTTTAGTGAGTTTATAACAGATTTTTTATGAATTTAACTTTTTTTAATTGGGAAATTAGAAGATAATTAAAAGCCGAATTTTCGAAATGAATGTCTTGAAGCCAATATTACAGGAGGGTACAGGATGCACGTAATTTTATATTCTTTTAAATTGTACCTGTTATTTGGTAAAAGTGTTAAAAATACAATTATTTGTAAAAATTATAGCGCTTTAAATAAATGCCTCGTAATTTTAGCTGAAGAAAAAAATCAATACTATAAATAATGCGTTTAATTCCTTTCAACAAATTACTGGTCGTTTTTTTGCTGGTATTCACAATTTCGGCAAGTGGAGCTGAAATCTGGGTTTCGCCATCAGGAAAAGATTCGAACCTCGGGACAAAATCTAGTCCGCTGGCAACGGTTCATATGGCAATGCGAAAAGCCAGAGAACTTCGCCGATTAAAAGATCCATCCATAAAAGACGGAATCCGAATTATAGTAATGAACGGAACGTATTATCTAAACGAACCTTTATTTGTTAGACCTGAAGATTCAGGAACTGCGGACAGCCCAACAACAATTGAAGCCGATGCAAATGCAAAACCAATTATAAGCGGTGGAATCGAAATTAAAAACTGGAAAAAATCGACAACTGTTATAAACGGACTGAAAAAAGGTTCGGTTTGGGTGGCAGATGCGCCTACAAAAGCGGGAATTTTAATTGATTTCAGACAATTATGGGTAAACGATAAAAAGGCTGTTAGAGCTAAAAATACGGCTGGAAACACAATGGAAAGAATCTTGTCTTGGGATCATGAATCACAGACTTGTTGGATTCCGTTTAAAGATAAATCGGTTAAGTTCGAACCTGGAATGGAAATGTTTATCGTACAATGGTGGTCGAATGCGAATCTTAGAATTAAAAATATTGAAGTTCAAAAAGACAGCGCCAGACTTTCGTTTGAAGAACCAGAAAGCCGTATTCAAAGCGAGCATCCGTGGCCAGCGCCGTGGATTTCGAAAAACAACGGAAATTCAGCTTATTTCTTAAACAATGCTTTTTCACTTTTAAATGAACCTGGCGAATGGTATTTGGATAAAAAAAATGCTAAAATCTATTACATTCCAAGAGCTGGCGAAGAGATTAATACGGCAAAAGTTACCGCTCCTGTTTTAGAAAACCTTTTAGAAGTAAAAGGAACAATCGATTCTCCTGTAAATCATTTTCAGTTTAAAGGAATTTCATTTCAGTACAGCAACTGGCTTCGTCCTTCACAACAAGGACATGTGCCGTTGCAGTCGGGGTTATATTTGTTAGACGCTTATAAATTGAAAGTTCCTGGAACGCCAAATCAGGCGAATTTAGAAAATCAGGCTTGGGTTGGAAGACCTCGTGCAGCGGTTGAAGTGAATTATGCGAATAATATTCAGTTTGAATCTTGTCGTTTTGAGCATTTGGCTTCGACTGGTTTAGATTTAAATAAAGGAACAAATCACAATACTGTAAAAGGAAATTTATTTAAAGATATTGGCGGAAGTGCCATTAACGTTGGGATTTTTTCTGAAGAAGCTTTTGAAGCGCATTTGCCTTTAATCATAAAAGACGAAAGAGAAATGTGTTCGAATGAAGTAATTGCTGATAATTTAATCACAAACGTAACCAATGAAGATTGGGGAACTTTGGGAATTAGCGCTGGTTTTGTTCGAAATATTACAATTGAGCATAACGAAATTTCAGATGTTTCCTATTCTGGAATGGCAATGGGCTGGGGTTGGACACACACGCCAAACGTGATGCAGAACAATAAAATTCTAGGAAATAAAATTCATCATTATGCGAAACATTTGCATGATGTAGCTGGAATTTATACGCTTTCGGCTCAGCCAGGAAGTCGAATCGAAGAAAACTATATCGACAAAGTGTATAACAGTCCATATGCGCACGATCCGTTTTTATGGCTGTATTTGTATACCGATGAAGGAAGCGAAGGTTTTACGATTAAAAACAACTGGATTGCCGAAAAGAAAATCCTGAAAAACCATAACGGTCCAAAAGGAAATATCTGGGAACACAACGATCCGTATGTAAGTTCTAAAATTAAAGATGCTGCAGGAATCAGAGCTCCTTACAAAGATTTAGAAAAAGAAGTCGTGATCGATGAAAAATGGGGATTGCAGGAAATGCCAAAGCCATATGCCATCGAATTGATAGGTTCTGATTTTGATATCGAAAAAATCAAATCGACTTTAACAGGATTCAGAATCGTTGGTCAGGAATTGTACCAATGGAAAAATCATTTAGTGATTTACGGAAAAATGAATCAGCCCGAAAGAACAAAACGAAAACTGGCAGGCGCTTTTCCTTCTTTAGAAATTAAAATCTATGAAGATTTAGTTTATGATTTCCAAAACTTCGAAAGATGTAAAGATTCGAAACCTGCATCAGACTGGGAAAATGTGGTTTTAACGGCGAATCTTCCTGCTGATGAAAAGTTGCAAAAAGAATATGTAGAGTATCATAAAACGCAATTCGAAAAATGGCCAGAAGTTGCGAAAGGTTTCTGTAATGCCGATTTCCAACAATTGCAGGTTTTCAAAAATGAAAGACAATTGATCTTAGTTATTAGTATTCCAAAAGGTGAAAATCTGGATAAATTAAACCCAAAAACAACTCAAAATAATCCGAGAGTAGACGATTGGAACGCCTTAATGAAAAAATACCAATCGGGAATTGAAGGCGCAAAACCAGATGAAACTTGGATTTTCTTAAAAAAAGTTTAGATTTAAGAATGAAGATTAACGATTGTTGATTTTAGATTTTTCTACATCAACAATCAAAAAAATAGATTTTAAATAAGAATATAAATTAACGAATGGTATTCACATCAGCAATCAAAAATCGTTAATCAACAATCAAAAATAATAAACCATGTTAAAAATAGCCATTCTAGGACTTGGAGAAGGACGAAGCACAATGTCGGCTGCAATAGAAAGTTCAAAACTAGAACTCGTTAAAATATGCGACCGAAACGAAGAATTGTGCAAACAGCGCGCAAAAGAATTCGATTTTCATTCGTACACAGCCAATTACGATGATTTGTTAAACGATGCATCAATTGATATTATCGCGATTTATACGCCAGATCATCTTCATGCACAGCATGTAAAACAAGCTTTGTTAAGTGGAAAACACGTTGTTTGTACAAAACCATTTATTGATGATCTTTCGGATGCAAAAGAATTATTAGAACTAAGTAAATCAACAGGAAAAAAAGTTTTCATTGGGCAAAGTTCACGTTTCTTCGAACCAGCCAAAAGACAAAGAGCTGATTACGAAGCAGGTTTAATAGGTGATTTGATAACAATTGAAGCGCAATACCACGCCGATCACAGATGGTTTTTAAAGAAAGAATGGTCATTATTACAATCATTTAAATGGCTTTACGGAGGTTTAAGTCACCCTGTAGATTTTATCAGATGGTATTTGCCGAATATTCAGGAAGTAATGGGTTACGGAATGATCAGCAGTAACGGACAAAATGCAGGTTTAAAGAATGAAGATACAATGCACTTTATCTTTAAAGCAACCGATGGAAGAATTGCTCGTGTAAGTGGTGTTTACACTTCGCCGACTCAGCCTGCGCAACGTGACAGCGGAATGAGCACAATTTTAAGAGCAACAGAAGGTGCAAGTCAGGCCGATTATCACGAATTACGCTATGCGATTACAGACAAAACTGGCGAAGAAAAAGTAATTACTTGGGGCGACAGCACGATTAAATATTATTTCCGTTTTGAAGGACAAAGTCATCATGGTGGAGAATATCAGAATTATTTAGAATATTTTGTAGATAGCATTGAGCAAGGTTTTGAAGCTTATCCAAACATGGAAGAAGGAATAGGAACTGTGGCTTTATTGCAAGCAATGGATAAATCTTTGCAAACTGGAATGCCGGTTAAAATTGCCGATATTCTTAACGAATACGGACTATGAACAGTATCTACGATAAATTAACCACACTCGATTTTGTCATTGTTGCGGGTTATCTGGTGGCTTTATTAGTCATTGGATATGTGGTGAGTATGAAGCAGAGAAAGAAAAACGAAACTCTTTTTCTTGCCGGAAACTCCTTAAATTGGTACAGTATCGGGTTTAATATGTGGGGAACAAATGTTGGACCTTCGTCATTATTGGCTTTTGCGAGTATTGGTTACGCTACGGGAATTGTAGCCGGAAATTTCGAATGGTATGCATTTGTATTTTTACTGCTTTTGGCAATGGTTTTTGCACCAAGATATATCGCCAGCAAAGTAAGTACAATGCCCGAATATATGGGGAAACGTTATGGCGATAGCACACAAAACATCTTGGCTTGGTACGCGTTAGTAAAAATATTAGTAAGCTGGCTGTCTTTAGGATTATTTAGCGGAGGCGTTTTAGTACGTCAGATTTTGGGAATTCCGATGTGGCAAAGCGTTACGGTTTTAGTGATTTTCTCTGGAATTTTTACGTTTGCGGGAGGATTAAAAGCGATTGCAAAAGTGAATGTTTTTCAAATGATTCTGCTGATTGTGGTTTCATTAACGCTTTCCTTTTTAGGTTTGCAAAAGTTAGGCGGAATCGATGTTTTAATTGCTAAAACTCCTTCTAACTTTTGGAATTTAGTCCGTCCTTCCGATGATGCGCATTATCCGTGGCCAGCAATTTTGTTAGGCTATCCTGTAGCTGCAGTTGCTTTTTTCTGTACCGATCAATCGATGGTGCAGAGTGTTTTGGGAGCTAAAAATCTGGAACAAGGACAACTGGGTGTGAACTTTATTGGATGGTTAAAAGTTATGGCTTTGCCGTTGTTTATTCTTCCTGGAATTTTGTGTTATGCATTATATCCAGAATTAGGAAGCAATTCAGATTTGGCTTATATGACAATGGTTACGAATCTTTTTCCAAGCGGAATGAATGGTTTGGTAATCTGTGTTATGATTGCGGTTTTGGTAGGAACAATTGGTTCGTCGTTAAATGCTTTAAGTACCGTTTTCACAAATGATATTTATGTAAAGAAAATTAACCCGACGGCGACGATTCAGGATCAGATTAAAATTGGCCGTTTAACAATTGCTGCTGGATGTGTTTTTGCGATTCTAATTGCCGTTGCGATTGACAATATTAAAGGGCAGAATTTATTCAATATTTTTCAGGCAGTTTTAGGTTTTCTTGCGCCTTCCTTATCTGTTGTCTTCCTTTTGAGTGTTTTCTGGAAACGTACCACTAAAAAAGCCGTAAATGCAACGTTATCTTGGGGTTCGGCTTTTAGTTTGTTTGTTGGGGTTTTATATTTATGGATTTTTCCAGCCGATAAATATCCCGTTTGGCCTCACTTTTTGTTGATTTCGTTTTACATTTTTGCCGTTTTAATGATTAGTGCAGTTATTATTTCTTTAACCGATAGAAATCCAGAAGTGAATGTTTCTGACGAAACGGATATTCCTAAAACTAGTAAAAAGGTGAAGCTTTTATTTGGTTTGTTGGGGTTGGTGATTTTGGTTTTGTATTTGGTTTTTAATGGGAATTAATAAATTCTAAGAATTTTAAACATAGCCCGTGGTTTCAACCGCAGGAAACGTTTTTTGATAAACGTAACGAAATATATCTTGTGTTCCAGTGGTTGAAACCACGGGCTATGTTTTAAAAAAAAAAATATAAAAAAAACACATAGCTTTTCAATCTAGAAAACTATGTGTTTTATTATGAAAATAAAATGCGTTTTAAAGCACTTTAGCTATTTGTGTGTTTACACGAATGTTGTTAGGAGCGTCCAAACCTGGTGTTTCGTAAGTGGTGAACTCTAAATTTACACCTGGTCTAAAAAGCAGACAGTGTGTTGAGCCTCCAAAATGAAACATACCCAATTCGTCACCTTTTTTTACAACGTCGCCGGTTTTTACTGTTATTTGACAGCTAGAAACCTCTGCCATACCCACAGGTATTACACACATAAGTCCAATTTCTGGATTATCTGCTTGAATAAATATAACAGCTCTTGTGGCAACTGCTGTTAAAAAGGGCTGTGAATTGTTGGGCGCACTAGAATCGGCTCCTGCTGGATTATAGAAGCCTTGATATAGATTTTCTAAATAATAAGAACCGTTTACAATAGCTGTTTTGACGATTGTACCGTTTACAGGACTGTGCCAACGGTGGTAGCTCAAAGCACTTAAAAAGGCCTGATAAACTGTTCCTCCATCAAATTGAGGAGCTAATTCATCAAAATTCATCATATTTTCTAACGAATAAGGCTGCCCTTTTAACCAAAATTGATCTGACAATGACGCATTAAATGCTACTTGTAAGGGTGCCGATTCGCAGGCGTTTACAATAATCGAATCATCATTAGGCCCAGTAACAGGGCGTACATTTTGGCAAAACAATCTTGTGAAAAAATCGTCCCAGCTTTTAAAGCCATAATATGTATCTGAAGGATCTGATTGGAAAACATCAGAAAATGTTGCATTTGGTGGGATTGGATTTGGTTCTAAACCTAATGCACCTTGGGCAACTTGCATCATTTCTGACTGTGCCACCTCGCTTAACCACGCAATTACGTTTTCTGAAGGATCATTTTCTATCAAAACATATCGAGAATCTTCTGTAACCAAAAAATTTGACCAGTAGTTTAATATTTTTTTTAATTGCTGATTGACCAAAGCGTTTGAAAAAACATCATAACCAAAATTGGTAGCCATTGGCCAGGCCAAAAGGGCATTAATAGGGAATCCAATCATACCCGCAGGCGATTGACTTCCAGGAGCACCAGTTTGGTAAGCTTCTGGAGCAGTTTGCATGATTCCGTTGAGTAAAACAAGGAAATCCTCAAAAGTCATAGGTTCTGGTTCCCAAATTAAGGGAGTCTGTTGTTTTAAAAAATATGCTTCTGCAAACATTCCCTGCACATTTGCATACAAAACAGGATCTGAATACACCAGATTTTGAAATTCGGAAATTTCAGGAATGAGCGGTGTTGGATTTTTTTGAGTTAATTTCTTGATTTTTAAAATCCAATCTTCAATAATTTGTGGGCTTTGTGGTAACCAGCCTCCCAATAATTGTTTAGCTTTGATAAATTCTGTTGTTTCCATAGTCTTTTAGGTTAAATTCATAACGAAGGTATTTTAGAAAACAATTCAGAAATTTTAATTTGTTACAAGAGCTTATTTTGGTGTTACAAGAGCCTGTTTTTATGTTATAAGATTCTCTATTTCTTATAGGAAACTAAAACTTTTGGTAAATGAAAATTTTCATTAAAGCAAATAATGAAATTGAATAATTTTAAAAATAAAAAAACACACATAAATTCAACTGAACGCAATGTGTGTTTTAATAAATGAAACTACCTTTTTCTGACAATGCAAATTATTATGTTTCTACATGTTTAGAAAAGATTAAAATTATTTCTCAGCCTTTTTTCTCCCTTCAATATTAGGCAAGAACCCCGTAATAACTCCAATCAAAGGCAGAAACGCACAAATCTTAAATACATATTCAATACTCGTAGCATCGGCAATTTTTCCTAAAACAGCAGAACCCAATCCGCCCATTCCGAAAGCAAATCCGAAGAAAAGACCCGCTACAAGTCCGACTTTTCCAGGCATTAATTCAGTTGCGTAAACTAAGATTGCAGAAAAAGCAGAAGAAAGAATCAATCCGATGATTACAGATAAAGTTCCAACCCAAAAAAGAGAAACATAAGGAAGCATTAACGTAAACGGAGCAACGCCTAAAATAGAAACCCAGATTACATATTTGCGTCCGAAACGGTCACCAATTGGACCTCCAATTAAAGTTCCTGCTGCAACAGCTCCAGAAAACAAGAATAAATAGACTTGTGACTGCTGAATCGAAATATGGAATTTATCAATCAAAAAGAAAGTATAATAACTCGTAATACTGCTCATGTAGAAGTATTTAGAGAAAATCAAAACCAATAGAATTACAAGAGAAGCAATTACACGGTTTTTTGATAAATGATGCGTTTCAATTTTATGAGCCGATTTATTCGCGTTTCTTTCAGACAAATGTTCGGTGTACCAAATCGCAATTTTGTACAAAGCAAAAACGCCAACCAAAGCAATAATACAGAACCAAGCCACATAACTTTGTCCATGCGGAATTACAATAAACGCAGCTAACAAAGGACCAATGGCACTTCCGGCATTTCCGCCCAATTGAAAAATAGATTGCGCCAAACCTCTTTTTCCGCCCGAAGCCAAATGCGCCACACGAGAAGATTCAGGATGGAAAATCGAAGATCCGATTCCAATTAAACTTACCGATAGTAATAGGTAAATAAAGTTAGAAGCAATAGAAACCATAAAAAGTCCGACCATTGTAAAACACATTCCAATAATCAGCGAATACGGTTTAGAATTTTTATCCGTATACATTCCCACAAAAGGCTGAAGGATAGAAGCTACGATTTGGTAGGTAAACGTGATGATTCCGATTTGAGAGAAACTTAAGTTAAAGTTTTCTTTCAACAGCGGATAAATTGACGGCACTACGGCCTGTAAAAGGTCATTGACTAAATGAGAAAAACTGATAATAAAAAGTATCGAATACGTAGTTTTTTTAACTATGTCAGGATTTGCTTTAATAGTGTTCATGGGTTATTTTTTGATTCTTAATTTAGGTTTAAAAACAACAGCTGTATTATTTTTTACAAAATTGAAACAAATAACAATGTCAAAATTGCTATATTTGGACAATGAATAACCAGATTCGGACATATAGAATGGCGCAGGAGCATGGATACAGAGAAGATCCATCGATTCCTGTTATTGGTTATACCGAAATGGTAACCAACGAAATGTGCATTTCGCACTCGCACCCAAGAGGACAATTGATTTATGCAACTCGTGGCGTAATGAACGTTGTAGTGGGCAATCATATCTGGGTTGTGAATCCGCTGCAGGGATTGTGGCTTCCGGGTGGAGTGGAGCATCAGGTTACTTTTCAGAAAGACGTTAATTACTACAGCGTTTTTATCGATCCATCAGCAATGTCGGGATTGCCAGAGAAAAGTTTTTCATTTGATATTCCGATGTTTTTAAAGCAATTGGTTTTCAAAATTATCTCTTTTGGAGTAGATGGGAATTTAACGCCTCCACAACATAGAATCATATCGGTTTTTCTGGACGAATTGGCTTTAATAGAACCAAGCGCCACTTTTCTGCCTACAACCAATCACGAAAGACTGCAAAAAGTAGTCGAACTAATAATGGAGGATATTGCCAGCAAAAACACCATTGATTATTACGCAGAGCTTTCGTTTATGAGTAGTAGAACTTTATCACGTTTATTCATCAAAGAATTGGGAATGAATTTCAGCGACTGGCGAACTCGTTTAAAATTACTTGAAGCCATAAAACGTTTGGGTGAAAAACAATCCATAAAAGAAATCGCTTTTAATTTAGGCTACGAAAACACTAGTGCTTTTATTTATATGTTCAAAAAACATTTGGGAAAAACGCCTTCTAATTATATTTTGGAAGATGAAAATGAATCTGATAGAATGATTGCTTAGTTTTTGAGTGTAAATTGAACGCGGATGAGACGGATTTACTTCGTAAAGACGCGGATTTAGACGGATTTTTTCTTTTAGTTATCCATAATAACACATCTTTGTGATTTCTCCTTACAGTCGAAATGACAAAAAAGGGTTAAATAATTAAAATCCGCTTTCATCTGCGTCTTCGCGATAGCGAATCTGCCTTATCCGTGTCCCATAAAAATTGTAACATCATTTTTTTTAGTACTAAAAAAGTGATAAGCCGTAATTTTTCCCTTAAAAAATTATAAAAAGCATTGTTTTTTATGAAATAGCAGGATAGTGCAGGGTGTGAAATGTGATGAGAACACTTAACTTTAGTCCCAAAATACACTGACTATGCTAAACCGCTTTTCCATTTTTAAGATTTTCGTTTTTTTTATTGCTTTTTTTTGCTATTCGCTATCATTAGCACAAGAAAACCCAAAAGAAGCGACATGGATCTGGTATCCAGGAGATTTCGAAGTTTGGTTAAGCAATAAAATGCAGGTAAGACGTACAGAACGCGAAGCTGTATTTCCTCCGCTTTGGCAGTATTACAGTCCGTATGCTTTGGTTACTTTTCAAACAGAAGT
Organism: Flavobacterium sp. SH_e; assembly: GCF_025717045.1. Lineage (GTDB taxonomy): Bacteria > Bacteroidota > Bacteroidia > Flavobacteriales > Flavobacteriaceae > Flavobacterium. Next base: position 257,662 of record NZ_JAOVZN010000003.1, on the reverse strand, counting down.
AGATATTCCACAGCCAGACGAAGTGAAAATTTATTCAGAAGGACCTTTTCAATTGCTTTTAGACGGCGTTCAGATTTACGGACAGCCAAAATCTATTGCAATTCCTGCGGGAAAACATAAAATTTCCTTTAAAGTTTACAATCAGGAAGTATTGCCAGCAATTTATATTAATGGAAAATACGTTAAATCTGATGCTTCATGGAAAGTAACCAACGAAGATAAACTTTGGATCGATGAAACCGGAAAAGCACAACAATCGGGTACGCCGTGGGTTCCAGTTGGTTCTTGGAATTTTAATTCGCCAGAAAGTAAACCTTCAGAGTTTAAATTAACAACCAGACCTTTGAGTGCTAAGAAAACTGAAAAAATAGGAAATGGTCAATTAGTAGATTTTGGTAAAGAAACTTTTGGTTATATTAAAATTCATGGTTTAAAAGGAAAAGGGAAACTAGCACTTTATTATGGAGAATCTCGTGAAGAAGCTTTGGATTCTGCCAAATGCGAAACTTTAGACCATTTATCTTTTGACGGAAAACAATCTGAAACTTATACGCATGACGGTTCAAAAGCTTTCCGTTATGTTCAGGTACAAGCAGATGCAGGGGTAAAATACGATTCGATTTCGATGCTTTATGAATATCTGCCACTGGACTATCGTGGTGCATTCAAATCCTCAGACGAACAATTGAATAAAATTTGGGATGTATCGGCTTATACGATGCATTTAACTTCTCGTGAATTTTTCATAGACGGAATTAAACGCGACCGTTGGGTTTGGTCTGGTGATGCTTATCAAAGTTATTTAATGAATTATTATTTATTCTTTGATTCGGCTTCTGTAGAAAGAACGCTATTGGCACTTCGCGGAAAAGATCCTGTAACAGCTCACGTAAACATTATTATGGATTATTCGCTGTATTGGTTTGTTGGAGTTTATGATTATTACTTGCATACAGGGGACACAAAATTCATTAAAACTTTTTATCCAAGAATGAAATCGCTCATGGATTTCTGTTTAGAAAGAAGAAACAAAAACGGATTCCTCGAACCATTAGAAGGCGACTGGGTTTTTATTGACTGGGCTGACGGATTGCCAAAAACAGGCGAGGTGAGTTTTGAGCAAATGCTTTTAGCAAGAAGTCTTGAGGCGATGGCCGTAAGTGCTGAAATTGCTGGCAAAACTGAAGATCAAAAACAATATCAAAAATTAGGAACTGATTTAAAAACCAAATTATTTGATGTCTTTTGGGATAAAAAAGAAAACGTGATGAAACACCAGCGTATCGATGGCAAAATGCAAAACATCGTAACCAGATATGCAAATATGTTCGGTATTTTCTTTAATTATTTTAATGAAGAACAAAAACAAAGTGTAAAAAATAAAGTGTTGCTCAATAAAGATGTTCTTCAAATCACAACACCATATATGCGTTTTTATGAGTTAGAAGCTTTATGCGCGATGGGCGAGCAGAATTATGTTTTAAAAGAAATGAAAGATTATTGGGGCGGAATGCTGAATGAAGGCGCAACCTCTTTCTGGGAAGAATACAATCCGAACAAAAAAGGAACAGAACACTTAACGATGTACGGTCGTCCTTACGGGAAAAGCCTTTGCCACGCTTGGGGTGCAAGTCCGATTTATTTACTAGGAAAATATTATTTAGGTGTAAAACCAACTGCTCCAGGTTATTCAGAATATGAAATTAAACCAAATCTTGGAGGTTTAAAATGGATGGAAGGAAAAGTTCCAACACCAAACGGAGAAGTTAAAGTGTATTGCAGTACCAAAGAAATCAAAGTAAAAGCAGGCGACGGTGAAGGAAAATTGATTTTTGAAAGTGCCAGTAAGCCGAAAACAAACTCTGGAACAATTACAGAATTAGCTAAAAATAAATATCAATTGATTGTAAAACCTAATGTGGAGTATAAAGTGAGTTATAAGGCTTTGTGAGTTATGGGTTATGAGTTATGAGTACAGTTTGTCATTCCGACTGAAAGGAGGAATCACACTAGTAACCACAAAGATTGTCGACTACTGTTGAGGAATTCCCAGTGTGATTTCTCCCTTCGGTCGAAATGACAAAAAAAGCAAAAAATAAAAAAACAATGTTTTCAAAAAATAAAAAGTACAACATCAAATTAAAAACTGCTTTCCTAATGTTATTGACTGTCTGCATCCAAGCTACAGCACAAACAACAGCATGGAAACCAGCCTCATTTGAAATTGTAAAATCAAAATACAAAACGTTCAAAACAACACAATATGCTCATGTATTTTCGGGAAGCAAACACAATATAGTTCGTTTAGCTCCGGAATTAGAAGGCTTGACAGGAATTGAACTTCCTTTAGATAAATATAAAAACGGAACTAATGCATCTTTACAATTGAAATTTAAAGAACCTGTAACTATTTTGGTTGGTATTTTTCAGGAAAATAATTCAGAATATCTTCAAGCTGATAAACTTCAAAATGCAAAATTAGTTTTAGAAAACGGAGGTACAATTACAGGTTTGCCTTCTATAAATATTTATGCAGTTTCATTTCCAAAAGGAACACAAACTATAAATTTTGGAAAAGGATTATTTGCCTTTTTAGGAGTTGTAAAAGCTTCTGAAAAATTAGAATCAAGAAATGCAGCATTTCCAGACGGAAAACTTTGGAATCCAACCTTTATTGTCGAAGGATTCTCAGATGAAAAACCACTTTTCGAAATTATCGGCGGAGAAAACAAACCCGTTATTGATGAAGGAATGTCTGGAACAGAAGGAATTCAGGGAGGTTTTGAAGGTGGACGTGTGGTAAAAGTCGGCGATACTTATCATATGTTTCCAACGGAAAGAGCAGGAGAAAAAGGAGTTGACTACTATTATGATCGTGTAAAAACGAAAATCGGACATTGGACAAGTAAAGATGCCATTCATTGGAAAAGAGAATCTACAATCTACCAAGCGAGTGGTGTTTATGCCGTTACAGAAGATGATAACCCAATGAATGATCGTCGTGCTGCAATTTGGTCGTATATGCCTGTTTTTAATGAAAAAGCTAATAAATGGTACGGCTATTATTTGGCGTATACTGTTAGCAAAGAAATAGAACCAAATCATTCCTTTGGAAGAATTTGGCGTTGTGAATCGACGGTTGATGGAATCAATGGAATCGGTGGGCCTTATAAAGATATGGGAATCATTATGGAACCTGGGCTAGATTCTCAGCCATGGGAAGGTCGTCAAGGGGTTGCTTCATTTTTTCCTTATCAAGTAGGAGATAAATATTTTGGATTTTACAGCGGTGCGTATCCATTTAATTCATGGGCACATTATCCTAAGAAATCAGGAAAAGGCTGGTTTGTGGCTTTAGCAGAATCTAAAAGTTTAGAAGGGCCTTGGTTGAGAATGAATAAAGGTTTGGAGCCCATTAAAACAATGCATCCACTTTTTGTTGAAAATCCAATCGTAAGTCAGTTACCAAACGGAATGTACATTGCAATTTTCGACGGCGGTCCAGACGGCTGGGGTCATCATTTACCAAATATGATTGCGTATTCGTTATCTGCAGATGGCATTAATTGGGGAGAAGCACATTATTTACCAATAGAAACTAAAGTCGATAAATGGTGGGATATTATGAGAACTCCGCTTTGTCTAATACCAGAAGGAAATGATGTTTATACAATAGTATACAATGCAATTGATCTAAAGAGAAGATTTCATCCAACAGGAATGGTAAAAGTAAAACTGAACAGAGATGTGATGGAGTCTCGTCTAAAAGAATTGAGAAAATAGAACGCAGATTAAACGGATTTACTTCGTAAAAACGCTGATTTACACAGATTTTCAATTTGAAAATTAGAATCAGTTTTGAAGTGAATTAAAAGAAAAAAAAATCCGTAACAATCCGTGTCTTTACGAAGTAAATCCGCGTCATCCGCGTACCAAAACATATACAAAGTAAAATGAAAATTAAATACCTAATCCTAACCATTTCAGCACTTGCAATAACCAGCTGTGCAACCAAATACAAGAAAAGAGAAATTACCGACAGCGTAATGCAGGAGATTTATGAAGAAATCAAAACGCCTTATAAATACGGTTTGGTGATGGTTCCAACAGACAACTCATACAAAATGGATTGTCCGAGTGTGTTTAGAAAAGACGGAAAATGGTATATGACCTATTTAATTTATGACGGAAGAGGTTACGAAACTTGGTTAGCAGAAAGCGATAATCTTCTAGACTGGAAATATTTGGGAAAAGTAATGTCTTTCTCAGAAAATGAAAAACATTGGGATGTCAATCAAAAAGCAGGATATATTTCGTTGCAAGATCTGACTTGGGGCGGAAGCTACGAATGGGAAAAATACGATGACAAATACTGGATGAGTTATTTTGGCGGAGACAGCAAAGGTTACGAAGCAGGTGTTTTATCAATCGGAATGGCGTATACCAAAGAAGCTCCCACAAAACCGCATGAATTTCAAAGATTAGAGAACCCGGTTTTAACGCCAAAAGATAAAGACGCCAAATGGTGGGATAATAGTACGATGTACAAAAATAGTGTGATTCGCGATAAAGATAAATTGACCGGACACAATTTTATCATGTATTACAATGCCCGTGGCGATAGTTTAAATCCTGCAAAAGGCGCAGAACGTATCGCAATGGCAGTTTCAAACGACATGAAAACCTGGAAGCGTTATGGCGATAAACCATTAATCAACCATCATAAAGGAATTTCTGGAGATGCTTATATTCAGCGTATTAATGACACTTGGGTGATGTTTTATTTCGGAGCTTTTTGGACGGGTTGGAATCAAGGTGCATTTAACCGTTTTGCCGTTTCAAATGATTTAGTAAACTGGACCGACTGGAAAGGTGATGATTTAGTTAAATCTTCTGAACCTTACGATGATTTGTTTGCCCATAAATCATTTGTGGTAAAACATGATGGCGTTGTGTATCATTTTTACTGCGCGGTTAACAAAGCTGAACAAAGAGGAATTGCAATTGCAACTTCGAAAGATTTAGGAAAAAGCAAATTGAATTTTGTGGCTCCGCCAGAGAAGAAGGCAAAGAAGAATTAAGTATAGAGAATTAAGTATTAAGACCTAGTTTGTCATTTCGACTGAAAGGAGAAATCACACTCGTAACCATAAAGATTGTCGATTATAATTGTGGAATTTCTAGTGCGATTTCTCGTTCCTCGAAATGACAAAAAATACTAAAAATAAAAGAATGTTTCAACCAATTCAAAATAATAACTTTTCAAGGTTTCGAATTTCGATACCAAAATTAGTATTCACATTTTACATTTTACTATTCACAACTTACACGCAGGCACAATCCGTAACAGGAGAACCAGCGGGAGTTCCAGAGTTGCACAAAAAGTACGAATTTGCTCCGTGGGAAGATCCAACAATCACGAGCATCAACAGACAGCCATCAAGAGCGACTGTATATTCATACACAAGTGTTGAAGACGCATTAAAAGGCGACAGAACCAAAAGCCGAATGCAAATGCTTACGGGCGATTGGGATTTCAAATATGCGGTAAACTTAAAAGAAGCCTCAAAAGATTTTTACCAAAACAAAGTTTCAGGCTGGGATAAAATTGAAGTGCCTTCTAATTGGGAAATGAAAGGATATGACAATCCAATTTACAAAAGTGCTGTATATCCTTTTCGACCGATAAATCCGCCTTATATTCCTAAAGATTACAATGGTGTTGGTTCTTATCAAAGGAGCTTTACTGTTCCAGAAAACTGGAAAGATATGACCGTGACTTTACATTTTGGAGCAGTAAGTTCAGGTTTTGAAGTTTGGTTAAACGGAGAATTTTTAGGCTATGGCGAAGACAGTTTTCTACCATCTGAATTTGATATTACGCCTTATTTAAAAGCGGGAGAAAATGTAGTTTCAGTTCGTGTAATTCGTTGGACAGATGGTTCTTATTTAGAAGATCAGGATCACTGGCGCATGAGCGGAATCCAGCGTGAAGTTTTCATTATGGCAGAGCCAAAATTACGTATTCAGGATTTCTTTGTTCAAACCAAATTAGACAAACAATATACAGACGCTATTTTTAAACTTCGTCCGAAAGTGGAGAATCTGACTGGAGCAAAAATCAAAGATTTCACAATGAATGTTCAGTTGTACGATGCAAACAATACGGCCATGTTCAAAGAACCGCTTCAACGACCTGTGATTGATTTGATTAATGAAAGTTATCCTCGTCTGGACAATGTTCGCTTCGGATTCTTTCAGGAAACCATTAAAAATCCAAAAAAATGGAGTTCAGAAGAACCGAATTTATACACGATGGTCATTTCGATAAAAGATAAAAATGGCAATGTTACCGAAGCCAAAAGTTGTAAAGTAGGTTTCCGTTCGATTGAATTTTCTAAAGAGAATGGTAAAATGCTCATCAACGGAAAAGAAACCTATGTGTATGGCGTAAACCGTCACGATCATCATCCGACAAGAGGAAAAGCCGTTACGAGAGAAGATATCAAACAAGATATTACGACGATTAAAAAGTTCAATTTCAACTTTATACGTACAAGCCATTATCCAAACGATCCTTATTTCTACGAATTATGCGATCAATATGGCATCATGGTTATGGACGAAGCCAATCAGGAAACTCACGGAATTGGAGGGAAATTAAGCAATGATCCACTTTGGACAAATGCTTATATGGAAAGAATGATCCGAATGGTTGAAAGAGATAAAAATCATCCATCTGTCGTAATGTGGAGTTTAGGAAACGAAGGAGGAAAAGGCCCAAATCATGCAGCAATGTCGGGTTGGGTTCACGATTTCGATATTACACGTCCCGTACATTACGAACCAGCGCAGGGAAATGCAAAGTTAGATGGATATATTGATCCGCTTGATCCAGGATATCCAAAAACAATCGATCACGCTTATCGATTCGAAAATCCGCAGGATGATTCGTATGTTGATATGGTCAGTCGTTTTTATCCGGGCGTTTTCACACCGAAATTTTTAGTCGATCAAAAGAAAGATACTCGTCCGATTATTTTCGTTGAATATTCTCATGCAATGGGGAATTCAGTTGGAAATTTAAAAGAATTGTGGGATGAATTCCGTTCGCTTCCAAGAGTGATTGGAGGCTGTATTTGGGAATTTAAAGATCAAGGAATTGTGAAATATGATTCAAGATCAGGGCAGAATTATTTTGCTCACGGAGGAGATTTTGGAGAGAAATATCATGACGGAAATTTCAATACAAAGGGAATTGTAGATTCTAACGGAAAACCAAAAGGTTCCATTTTTGAGAATAAATGGGTTTATCAGCCAGCGATTTCAACTTTAAACGGAAATCAGTTAGAAATCAAAAATCGTCAGGCCGTTAAATCATTAGAAGGTTATATTCCAGTTTTAAAAGTTTTAGAAAATGGAAATGTGATTAAAACTCAAATTTTAAAACCATTCAAGGTAGAAGCAGGAAAATCCACAACTTTAGATATCAGTTCATATCTGCCAAAAATGAAAGCCGATGCCGAATATATTTTAAATATAGAATTTCAGCTTTCAAAAGAGGAACTTTGGGCAGCAAAAGGTTATGCTGTCGCGGAAGATCAGTTTGTGTTGAAAAAGATAGAAGCTGTTTCACTTGATTCGACAAAAGAGAATATTAACGTTTCTGAATCAGATTCTGATTTCAAAATCAAAGGAAAGACTTTTGATATTACAATTGGAAGAACAAACGGAGCTTTGAGTTCGTATATTTTTAACGGAGAAGAACAAGTTTTTGCACCGCTATTACCGAACTTCGTAAGACCACTTACAGACAACGATAAACGAGGATGGAAATCGCAAAAGTTGTTGAAACAATGGTACAAAGCAAAACCAAAATTGATTAATGTTTCAATTGACAAATCAGCTTCGGAAATCAAAATTACAAGCGACTACGAAGTCATAAAAGACAGCGCAAGTGTAAAAGTAATCTACAACATTTTACCAAACGGATTGATAAAAGTAGATTACAGCTTAAAAGCATCAGACAAACTGCCAAACATTCCAAAAATCGGAATGCAGATGGGAGTTCAAAGAAAATTCGACCAAATTTCATGGTATGGTAAAGGAGAATTAGAAAATTACAGCGATAGAAGTTTCGGTTCGTTTGTTGGGAAATATTCACTTCCAATAAACGATTTCATTGAACATTATCCAAAACCACAAGAAAACGGAAACCGATGTGATATAAGATGGATGGCATTAAGCACTCCACAAAAAAGCAGCGGATTTTTAGTAGTTAACGATAATAAACTTTTAAGCATGAGCGCATGGCCATACACACAAGAAAATTTAAGCGCATCTGGACATACGTATGATTTGAAAGATCCAGGATTTTTGACTGTAAACATCGATTTAATCCAAATGGGAGTGGGAGGAAACGACAGCTGGACGATTGTAGCGCAGCCATTAGAACAGTATCAGATTAAATCTGGAAATTATGAGTACAGTTTTTATTTGACGCCTTTCAGCGGATCAAAGAATGAATTGGAAAATAGTTTGAAGAAGTTTAAATATTAGATTACGATTTATCCTAACAGGTTTCCAAAACCTGTTAGGTATTTTGTATTTATAGATAAAGTATATTTTAAGTACAGTTTGTCATTCCGACGAAGGAGGAATACCCACGAGTAACTCCGCAAAGAAAAGCCAATCTTTATAGAGCATCTTACGAAGATTCCTCCTTCGTCGGAATGACAAAAAAAACGACAATACAAACCCGACAGGTTTTGAAACCTGTCGGGTTTACGAACAGAAAACAATAACAATAATGTCTAACCGTAACCACATTTTTCTTTTCAAAAAAGACTTTCGACTTTGGACTTTCCAACTTTCGACTATTATCTTTTTTCTTCTCTCAGCAAGCATCGTCTCTGCACAAGAAGTCCATAAAAAAGAAATTACTTTTCAGCCAACATTAGAATCCTCAAGACCTTGGGTGTATTGGTATTGGATGAAATCGGCGTATTCTAAAGTCGGAATTACAGCCGATTTAGAAGCAATGAAACAAGCAGGAATTGCGGGCGCTTATTTAATGACGATTAAAGGCCCAGCCAATCCGCCATTGATTGATCCGCCGGTTTTACAGTTGAGTTCAGAGTTTTGGGATATGATTCATTGGGCTTTTAAAGAAGCGGATCGTTTAGGATTAAAACTGGCTTTTCATGGAGCAGACGGATTTGCAGTTGCAGGCGGGCCGTGGATTACGCCAGAAATGTCAATGCAGAAAGTAGTTTGGTCAACGACTGAAATTTTAGGCGGAAAAAAAGTTACTTCAAAACTGCCAGTTCCAGCACATTACAAAGACTATTATAAAGATATTGCCACTTTTGCGATTCCGATAAAAGAATATCAAATCACTTCGCAAATGCAATTGCCAAAAGTAACGACATCCAACAACACCGATGCCTCGTTTTTGGCAGATCCTAAAAAGGACGAAAACTTCAAGTTTGCCGATTCAGGATGGATTCAATACGAATTTGCACAGCCTTTTACCTGCAAATCAATTGTAATTGAAACCAAAGGAAGAGATTTTCAGGCACAACGTCTTATTGTTCTAGTGAGTGATGATGGAATCAATTTTAGATTTCACGAAAGAATGATTGCACCACGTCACGGCTGGCAGGATATGGATTTCCCAAACACACATACGATTACGCCTGTATCAGCAAAATATTTCCGATTTGTTTATGATCCAAAAGGAACAGAACCTGGAGCAGAAGATTTAGATTTTGCGAAGTGGAAACAGAATTTAAAAGTGAGTAAAATTACGCTTTCAAACCAATCTCTGATTAATAATTACGAAGGAAAATCGGGAGCAATCTGGCGTTTGACTGCGCAGACTACAGACAAAGAAATTCCAAATTCTGATGCATTCAAAAAAACTGAAATTATCAATATTTCCAATTTTGTTGATGCCGATGGAAACTTAAATTGGAAAGCCCCAAAAGGGAAATGGAAAATTATCCGAATGGGACATACTTCTACAGGACATGAAAATGCGACTGGTGGAGCAGGAAAAGGACTGGAAGTTGATAAATTTAACCCAGAATTAATTCGTTTTCAGTTGGATCATTGGTTTGGAGAAGCCGTTCGTTCTGCTGGGCCAGAATTAGCTTCAAAAGTTTTAGAAATTCTTCATTTTGACAGTTGGGAATGCGGAAGCCAAAACTGGTCTTCGGTTTTTCAAGCTGAATTTAAAAAGAGACGTGGCTACGATCTTGTAGAATATCTTCCAGTTATGGCAGGAATTCCGATAGAAAATGCCGATTTTTCTGAGAGAGTTTTATATGATGTTAGAAAAACAATTGCCGATTTAGTTGCGGATAATTTCTATGGAACTGTAGCGCAAATCGCCAAGGAAAACAACATAAAATTAAGTGCCGAAAATGTAGCACCAGTTGTTACAAGTGACGCATTACTTCATTATAAATATGTCGACTATCCTAGTGGTGAATTTTGGCTGAAAAGTCCAACGCATGATAAACCTTTTGATATGGTCGATGCCATTTCGGGCGGACATATTTATGGAAAAGATATTATTCAGGCAGAATCTTTTACCGCTCTGCGAATGGATTGGGATGAACATCCCGGAAATCTAAAAACTACAGCAGACCGTAATTATGCTTTAGGAATCAACCGTTTATTTTATCACGTTTTTGTCCACAATCCTTGGACGGATAGAAAACCGGGAATGACTTTAGACGATATCGGAACTTTTTTCCAAAGAGACCAAACTTGGTGGAAACCTGGGCAAGCATGGTTTGATTATTGTCAAAGAGTACAGTTTCAATTGCAAAAGGGAAAACCTGTAATTGATTTGGCGGTTTTTATTGGAGAAGATTTTCCTTCACGTTCTTTTGTGCCTGATCGTTTGGTACCTTTTATTCCGAATGTATTTGGAAAAGAAAGACTCGAAAGTGAAAAAATCCGTTTAGAAAATGAAGGTCAGCCAACGGCAAAAATGCCAAAAGAAGTGACCTATTCGAAAAACATCACCGATTTATCACAATGGATTAATCCGCTAAATGGTTATCAATACGATTCTTTTAATGCTGATGTTTTAATTAATAGAGCGAAAGTAGTAAACGGAAAAATCTCATTTGAAGGTGGAATTGAATATGGCGCTTTATTCTTTCCAGGAAGTCATAAAATGGCACCGAATAAGATGCTTTCTTTGGCTTCTGCCGAAAAAATATTGCAGTTGGTAAAAGATGGTGGAACTATTTTTGTAGATGAAAAACCAAATCTTCAACCGGGAATTCATTCAGAAAACGATCAAAAGAAATGGCAGAATATAATTGATGAAATTTGGAATAATGCCAATTCATCAACATGGAAAATAGGAAAAGGAACAGTTGTTAAATTGCCATATTTAGGAAATGATTTTGCTTCAATCGGAATTACTCAGGATATTTATTTTCCAAATTTAAACCGTGCTGAAGCTGAAACATTGGCTTGGACACATCGAAAATCAGATACGGAAGATATTTATTTTATTTCCAATCAAAAAGCGGAGAAACGTTCTTTTGAGGCGTCTTTCAGAATTTTAGGAAAAGTTCCGCAATGGTACAATCCTGTAACAGATCAGACTTCGGCTTTAGCCAATTGGAAAATAGAAAACGGAAGAACAATTGTTTCTTTAATTTTAGAGGCCAACGAATCTGGATTTGTAATTTTTAAAGAAGATACAAAAGAAGTTGTAGTAAAAGGAAAATCATCTGAATTTGAGAAAGTCCAAACTTTAGATGAAAATTGGGAATTGCAGTTTGATTCGGCTTTTAAAGGCCCGAAAGAAATTTTTAAAACAAAGAAACTTTTTGATTGGAGTATTTCTGAAATTGATCAAATTAAATATTATTCAGGAACTGTGATCTACAGAAAAGATTTTGTCTGGAAAGGAAAAAACACAGATAAAATCTGGTTGGATTTGGGTGAAATTTCCAATATTGGAGAAGTGATTATTAATGATATTCACTGCGGAACACTCTGGACATTTCCTTATAAAGCCGATATTTCGAAAGTGCTCAAAAGAGGTAAAAATGAAATTGTAATTAAAATCACAAATACCTGGAGAAACAGATTAATTGGCGATCAAAAATTACCAAAAGAAGAAAGATTAACATGGACAACTGCGCCGTTTCGTTTAGAAGGAGAACCGTTGTTGAAAGCAGGATTGCTAGGTCCGGTAACTATTTTAAAAGAAAAATAGATACATGTACCGAGCCTGCGGCTTTTTTTTATTGTTTTTACCATTTTAAACTGGACTAAAGTCCAGCCCTACAATATGTTTCGAGCCGTTGGCTCTTACAGGGTAGTTGAAAGTTCTGGAGGAACGATTCATATTGTAGCGTCGGGTTTTAACCCGATGGATGTTACAAGCGATTCATAAGAAAGAAAAAAATATAATATAATATGAAAAAATCAATTATTGCATTATTAACGATTTTGGCAAGCTTTCAAATCAATGCCAAAATCAAATTGCCAGCATTGTTTACTGATAACATGATGTTGCAGCAAAAATCAAATGCACCAATTTGGGGCTGGTCAGAAAAGAACGCTAACATTGTAATCAAAACGTCATGGGATTCTAAAATCTACAAAGCTAAAGCAGACTCTTCTGGAAAATGGAAAACAGAATTACAAACTTCTGCTTTTGGCGGACCATACACGATTGAAGTATCGGAAGGAAATGAAAAGGTAATAGTCAAAAATGTTTTGTTAGGAGAAGTTTGGCTTTGTTCAGGACAATCCAATATGGAAATGCCTTTAAAAGGTTTTCAAGGACAGCCAGTTAAAAATGGAAACGAAATTATTGTAAGATCAACCAATAAAAACATTCGTCTAATCACAATTCCGAGAGCAACGGTTTTAGAACCTTTACAAGATTTCGAAGGAAAATGGGAAGAAGCTTCTCCAAAATCAACATCTAATTTTAGTGCAACGGCTTGGTATTTTGGATCGCTTTTACAGGAAGTTTTAAATGTTCCAGTTGGCTTAATTCACGTTTCGTATGGAGGTTCGAGCATGGAAGCTTGGATGAATAAAGAAATGTTGAAAGATTTTACCAGCGCTAAAATTCCGACTACAAAAGAAGAATTAGCAAAAGACCCAAATCGTGTTCCGACGACTTTGTTTAACGGAATGCTTTCGCCTGTAATTGGTTACGGAATCAAAGGTTGTATTTGGTATCAGGGAGAATCGAATTATGAAAGAGCAAATGAATATACGGCTTTAATGAAAAAAATGGTAAGCAGTTGGAGAACGTTGTGGAATCAGGGAGATTTTCCTTTTTATTTCGCTCAGATTGCGCCGTTTAATTACGCTTCATTTCATCCAAAAGATTATCAGGAAAAATACAATTCAGCTTATTTGAGAGAAGCGCAGTTTAAGGCTTCTAAGGAAATCCCGAATTCGGCAATGGCGGTTTTGATGGATGTTGGAGAAGAAAACAATATTCATCCAATGGATAAAGAAAAAGGTGGAAATCGTTTAGCTTTTCAGGCTTTGGCAAGAACTTACGGAATCGAAGGTTTTGAATTTGAAAGTCCGAAATATAAATCGATGGAAATAAAAGATGGCGCTGTAACCGTTTCTTTTGATGATGTTGCGAACGGAATTACATCTTATGAAAAAGAAGTGACTGGTTTTGAAATCGCAGGAGAAGACAAAGTTTTCTATCCGGCTAAAACGGTGGTAAGAAGAAAATCAGTGGTTCTGACTTCTGATAAAGTGAAAAATCCTGTTGCAATACGCTATTTATGGAAAGATTTCGCAAAAGCGGAATTGTTTAGTGCAGGAGGTTTGCCAGTTTCTTCTTTTAGAACCGATGAGTGGTGATTTATAATGGTTAATTGTTAATTGTTAATTGTTAATTGTGAATTGTGAATTGACACACAGTTTGTCATTTCGACGAAGGAGAAATCACACTAGAAATTCCACAATAATAATCGACAATCTTTGTGGTTACGGGTGAGATTCCTCGTTCCTCGGAATGACAAAAGAGCAAAAAATATATATGAAATACATAAAATACATCCTTCTTTTCACAACGCTTTGCCTCAAAGCGCAAATTCCTACGTTTGATCATTACAATCAGGTTTGGACAACGCAGAGTCAGAATTCATCAGAATCGATGCCTTTGGGAGGTGGAGATATTGGCATGAATGTCTGGGTTGAGAAAGGCGATTTGTATTTCTATTTTTCACGAAGTGGGACTTTCGACGAACATAATACTTTATTGAAATTAGGAAGAGTAAAAGTGACTTTAACGCCTAATCCGTTTGAAGGGAAAGATGGTTTTCGTCAGGAATTAAAACTGAAAGATGGATATGTTTTGGTTGGTCAGGATGATACTAAAATCAAACTTTGGGTAGATGTTTTTAAACCGATTATTCATGTCGATTTAGAAAGTAAAAATGCATTGCAAATGACGGCTTCGTACGAAAGCTGGCGTTATCATAACCGTTATCCGAAAGGAAAAGAAAATAATGCGAATTCTTATAAGTGGGCGCCTCAGGGAGAACTTATTATGTTTAAAGATTCTATTTCGTTTGAAAATAACGGAATCAAATTTTACCACAGAAACAGAGAAAATACGGTTTTTGACGTTGCGGTAAAACAGCAAAAAATGGAATCGGTAAAAGACCAAATGATAAACCCGATTGCGAATCTGACTTTTGGTGGATTTATGAAAGGCGATAACTTAAAACCAGACGGTACATATCTTGGAAAATATCAGTCAACAGATTTTAAAGGTTTTAATTTGTCAAGTATAAAACCTTCCAAAAAGCATTCGCTAGAAATATATTTAAATACGAATCAATCTGATTTTTCGACTTGGAATAATGGATTAAAAAGTTTGATTTCATCCAATAAAAATAATTCAAAACAAGCAGAAAAAAACACGATAAAATGGTGGAATGATTTCTGGAATCGCAGTTTTATTTTCACTCAAAAAAATCAATCGATTGAGAAAGATTCGGTTTATCAAATCGGACAGAATTATCAGTTGTTTCGATATATGTTGGGATGCAATGCGTACGGAAAATATCCAACAAAATTCAACGGCGGACTTTTTACAGTTGATCCAGTTTATACCAATAAAGATTTAGATTTTACACCCGATTTTAGAAATTGGGGTGGCGGAACCATGACAGCTCAAAATCAGCGATTGGTTTATTTTCCGATGGTAAAAAGCGGTGATTTTGATATGATGAAATCGCAACTAGATTATTATTTGGACATTCAAAAAAATGCTGAATTAAGAAGCAAAGTTTACTGGAATCACAATGGCGCATCATTCACAGAACAATTAGAAAATTTCGGACTTCCAAATCCAGCAGAATACGAATGGAAACGTCCTGCAGATTATGATCCGGGAATGGAATATAATGCGTGGTTAGAATATGAGTGGGATACGGTTTTAGAATTCTGCCAAATGATGTTGCAGCAAAAGGAATATGCTGGAGAAGATATTCAGAAATACAATCAATTCATCATTAGTTGTCTTCGTTTTTTTGATGAGCATTATCAATATTTAGCCAAACAAAGAGGCAGAAAAGCGTTGGACGGAAACGGTAAATTGGTTTTATATCCTGGTTCTGGAGCGGAAACTTATAAAATGGCGAATAATTCCAATAGTACGATTTCGGCTTTGCAAGTTATCACAACTCAGCTTTTAAACCTTTCTTCAGAAAAATTATCTAAAGAAGATCTGGAATATGTAAAAGGATTTCAAAACCGAATTCCGCCTTTAAATTTTGGACAAATTGAAAACCACAAAGTTTTGGTTCCTGCAAAATCATGGGAAAGAGTTAATAATTCTGAAGTTCCGCAATTATATCCTGTTTATCCGTGGGGAATTTACGGAATTGGAAAACCAGATTTAGATACGGCCTTAAATACATGGAAATATGATTCGGATGCATTAAAATTCAGAAGCCATATAGGTTGGAAACAAGACAATATTTTCTCAGCTCGTTTGGGATTAACAGATCAAGCGGCAAAATATAATACTATGAAAATGGCGAATTCAGAAAGACGTTTTCCTGCTTTCTGGGGGCCAGGATTTGATTGGGTTCCCGATCATAACTGGGGCGGATCCGGAATGATTGGCATGCAGGAAATGCTTTTACAGGAAACAGACGGTAAAATCTATCTTTTTTCGGCTTGGCCAAAAGACTGGAACGTTCATTTTAAATTACATGCCAAACAAAACACTACGATTGAAGCCGAACTCTTAAATGGAGAATTAAAGGTTTTAAAAGTAATTCCTGAAGAAAGAAAAAAAGACATTATAAATCTGCTAGGAAAATCTGAAGCAGAGAAAACGAAATTAAACTAACTATTACTAACAAAAATGATTAAGAAATTAATAAGCGGTGCTGTCTTGTCCCTATTTTTGACCACAAACGGACAAGCACAATCAGTTCAAAATACTGATAAACAAATTGTAAAAGTCGACTTTGATTTTTTTCAAAGGAGACTAGAAGAAGTTCACGATCCGAGTTATGAAGCTTGGGTTATCAATGAAAACAAAGAAGACCAGAAAACTTTTAACGGAGTGAGTTTTAAACTAAAAGGAAACTTCACTTCAAAATGGTATAAAGTCGGAATGAACGCTCCATTTTACAATAAACTAGGAAGCGACGGATTAATAACAGCTGAAAATTTAGAATTAAAAATCAGCGGTTTAAAAGAAGGAAAACATACATTGTTGACATTTCATAATGCTTTTGATGTAATTACAGGAAAGACTTTTTCTCCAATAAAAATTTATGTTGATGGAAAACTTCAGGAAACTATAAATGCAAGTCAGAGAGCCAATGCCAAGATTGATGCTTCGATGGCATATATTACTTTTAATGCTTCAAAAGGAAAAGATGTGGTTGTTCGTTTTGAAATCGATCCAACTTCAAATCCTGATATTGTAAAACAGATTGTAA
Organism: Flavobacterium sp. SH_e; assembly: GCF_025717045.1. Taxonomy (GTDB): domain Bacteria; phylum Bacteroidota; class Bacteroidia; order Flavobacteriales; family Flavobacteriaceae; genus Flavobacterium. Next base: position 240,677 of record NZ_JAOVZN010000003.1, on the reverse strand, counting down.
TTAATGGTTTTGAATTGGATACGCCAAATTTAATGAATCAGGCGCGCACTCCGGAACCAAAAAATAGAGACGAACACGTTGAAGTGGGTAAAACTTTAATTCTAAAATGGGATGCTCCAAAAAATGTAGTGGCTCATAAAGTTTATTTTGGAACCGATAAAAATGCGGTAGAAATGGCAACGGAATCTTCAAAAGAATTTAAAGGAAAACAAACGGATAAAAGTTTTACTGTTTCTGACTTATACAGCGGTTCAACGTATTATTGGAGAGTAGACGAAATAGATAATAACGGCGCAGTAACTTTAGGAAATCTATGGTCGTTTAAACCTGCGCAATTGGCTTTTCCGGGAGCTGAAGGTTATGGACGCTATGCAGTGGGAGGACGTGGCGGAAAAGTAATTGAAGTAACCAATTTAAATGACGACGGCCCAGGAAGTTTACGTGATGCCGTGAATCAGGAAATTGGTCCAAGAACTATTGTTTTTAATGTTTCTGGAAATATAAAACTGGCTTCGAGATTGGTTGCAAATCAGCCTTATATTACTATTGCAGGACAAACGGCTCCAGGTGAAGGAATCACGATCAGCAGAGCACCGATTGGGTTAACTGGAAATGACGGAGTAATTCGTTTTCTAACAGTTCGCATTGGCGGAGGAACTACGTTTGACGGAATGGGATTAACAGGGGCCGATTACAGTATTATTGATCACTGTTCAATAAGCTGGACAATTGATGAATCGTTTAGTTCACGCGGTGCGCATCATATTACGTTACAGCGAACTTTAATTTCAGAGGCTTTAAACGTTGCGGGACACGATAAATATCCTGCTGGAAAAATGCACGGTTTCGCCGCGACTATTTGCGGAGATATCGGAAGTTTCCACCATAATTTATTGGCGCATAATCAAGGTCGTAACTGGAGTATTGGCGGAGGTTTAAATGGCGACGGATATTATACAGGAAGATTGGATATTACAAATAACGTGGTCTATAACTGGGGTGGAAGAACTACTGACGGTGGTGCGAACGAAGTAAATTTTGTAAATAACTATTATAAACCGGGTGCTTCAACAAAAATATTTGTGGCTTTAAATGCACAGCACGAAGGCGTTGGAAAAGGAATGCAGCGTTATTATTTTAACGGAAATATTATGCCGGGTTACTTTGATGAAAAATCTCAGGATAAAGGAAGAAAATCTACTGTAAGCAACAATGAGAAAGTAGAATATGAAACTTTCGTTGATAAACCATTTTTTCCTTCATATGTAGAAACGCAATCAGCGAAAGCAGCTTATAAAAATGTACTTTCGGATGTTGGGGCGAATCAGCCATTTTTTGACAAACACGATAATAGAATTATCGATGAAACTTTAAAAGGAACTTTCACTTACAAAGGAAGTAAAAGCGGTTTAGGCGGCATGATTGATAACGAGCAAGATGCAGGCGGATGGCCGAATTTTGTTTCAGAAACTCGTCCAGCAGATTGGGATACCGATCATGACGGTTTGCCAAATTGGTGGGAAAAAGCTTTTGGATTGAATGAAAACTCTCCTTCAGGAGATTTTTCAGATACTAATTCAGATACCGATAAAGACGGATTTACGCAGTTGGATAATTATTTAGACTGGCTGGCGCAGCCTCATTATTTTATCAATTTAAATGATAAAAAAGTTTTAAACGTTGCAGATTATTTCAAAGGTTTCGAAAATAAACCTGTTTACACTTTCTCTGAAGTAAAAAATGGAAAAGCGAGTTTAAAAGGAAAAGAAATTCAGTTCACTGCTGAAAATAAAGGTTTTGCATCATTCGTAATCATGGTAAAAGATGCTGAAGGAGATTCAATGAGTAGAACTATCAATTTCTTCGTAAAGTAAAAAAAATACGTTGCAGATAGATAATAAAAAATAAAATCAGCACAATCTGCTAAATCTGCGGGAAAAATTAATCTCTCGCAGATTTGGCAGATCTAGCAGATAAAATTAATATCAAAATGAAAAAGAATATCATCCTCTCAAGTTTATTTCTTTCAACCGTAATCTTTGCGCAAAATAAAGGTTTGGTAGCGAATTCAGAAAGCCCGTATTCCAAATTACAAAGTGTAGGTTTACAAGATGTAAAATGGACAAACGGATTTTGGAAAGAACAATTTGATGTAGAAACCAAAAATACCTTGCCGTATATGTGGGATTTGTATCATAACGATGAGATCTCACATGCTTACAAAAACTTCGAAATCGCGGCAGGTTTAAGCAAAGGAACTTTCAAAGGACCTTCGTTTCATGATGGTGATTTCTACAAGATTTTTGAAGGAATGGCTGCAACTTATGCCGTTACAAAAGATAAAAAACTCGATGCAGAAATGGATAAAGCTATTGCGCTTTTCGCGAAAGTACAGCGCAAAGACGGTTATATTCACACACCAGTTTTAATCGATGAACGCTGGGGAACTTTAGGACCAGAAGAAGTTAAGAAACAATTGGGTTTTGAAAAATATAATATGGGGCATTTAATGACTGCGGCATGTATTCATTATCGTGCGACAGGAAAAACAAACTTCCTGAATATTGCTAAAGGAGTTGCTGATTTCTTGTATGATTTCTACAAAAAAGCTTCGCCAGAATTGGCTAGAAATGCGATTTGTCCTTCACATTATATGGGAATTGTTGAAATGTACAGAACCGTAAAAGATCCAAAATATCTGGAATTAGCCAATAATCTAATTGATATTCGCGGAACTACAAATGACGGAACTGATGACAATCAGGATAGAATTCCGTTTAGACAACAAACAACCGCAATGGGACATGCTGTAAGAGCGAATTATCTATATGCAGGAATTGCCGATTTATATGCTGAAACTGGGGAGAAAAAATTACTAGATAATTTAGAATCAATTTGGGATGATGTAACGTATCGCAAAATGTACATTACGGGAGGTTGTGGTTCTTTGTATGATGGGGTTTCTCCAGACGGAACTTCTTATGATCCGACTGTGGTTCAGAAAATTCATCAGGCGTATGGAAGACCTTTCCAATTGCCAAATGCAACAGCTCATACCGAAACTTGCGCCAATATTGGAAATGTTTTGTGGAATTGGAGAATGCTTCAAATTACAGGAGATGCCAAATATGCTGATATTGTAGAGTTAGCACTTTACAATAGCGTACTTTCGGGAATGGATTTAGAAGGAGAAAAATTCCTTTATAATAATCCGCTGAATGTTTCAAACGATTTGCCTTTTCACCAAAGATGGGGCAATGAGCGTGAAGGTTATATTGCCTTATCAAACTGCTGTGCACCAAACGTAACCAGAACAATTGCCGAAGTTGGAAATTATGCTTATAGCCTTTCAAAAGAAGGTTTGTTTGTGAATTTATACGGAAGTAATTCTTTGAATACCAAAACAATTAACGGAGAAGCATTAGAAATTGAACAGCAAACCAATTATCCTTGGGATGGAAAAATAACGTTGAAAATTGTAAAAGCTCCAAAAGATTTGCAGAATTTCTTTTTAAGAATTCCCGGTTGGAGCCAAAATACTGAAGTTTCGGTAAATAATTCAAAAATTACAGATAAAATTGTTTCAGGAACTTATTTGCAATTGAATCAAAAATGGAAAAAAGGAGATGTAATTGAATTGAATCTTCCGATGCCAGTTGAGTTGATGGAAGCGAATCCTTTAGTGGAAGAAGTTAAAAATCAGGTTGCTGTAAAAAGAGGACCTTTGGTGTATTGTTTAGAATCGGATCAATTGCCTGCTAAAATTAGTGTGAATGATGTGGCTTTAAAGTTGAATTCGAAATTTAAAACGAACAACTTTATATTAAACAATAGAAATTTAGTGAGCATTGATGCGGAAGCTGTGATAAATTCTAATCATACGTGGGATAAAACGTTGTACAAACCTCTTTCTGCTAAAAATGAAAATACTGTACAAGTAAAACTGATTCCGTATTTTGCATGGGGAAATAAAGGAAAAGGAGAAATGACGGTTTGGATGTCGCATTAAATTTTGGACACGGATGAAACGGATTTACTTCGTAAAGGTGTGGATTGAAAACGGATTTTTAAATTTTGTAATAGAAATATATTCGTACAGTTTGTCATTTCGACCGAAGGGAGAAATCACACACAGCGCTCGACAAAGATTGGCGATTTAGATTGCGGAGTTTCTAGTGAGATTTCTCCCTTCGGTCGAAATGACAAAAAAACAAAAAAACATGAAATACATTGTAACACTATTTTTTCTAATAACACTTTCACTATCAGCCCAAACGCTCGATAATAAACTCGCATTAACCGTTGCTCAAGACGGTTCAGGAGATTTTAAAACCATTCGGGAAGCGGTGAATAATGTGAAAGACAATTCAGAGAAACGAGTTGTAATTACTATAAAGCCAGGGAAGTACGTTGAGAAATTGGAAATCCCTTCTTCAAAATCTTTCATTACTTTAAAAGGAACAGATCGAAATAAAACGATTATTTCATTTGATGATTATTCTGGAAAACCGCTTCGTGAACCAGATCCGTCAGGGAAAAAAGAATTTGGAACTTCAACATCTTATTCTTTTTTAATTAAAGGTAATGACTGTACATTAGAAAATCTTACAATTGAAAATACAGCGGGAAGAGTAGGACAGGCGGTAGCTCTTCATATAAAAAGCGATCGGGTTATTGTGAAGAACTGTAATCTTTTAGGAAATCAGGACACGCTTTATTTATCAGAAGGAAATACTCGTACGTATTTTGAAAACTGTTTTATCAACGGTACAACCGATTTTATTTTTGGAGCTGCAACAGCTTATTTTTATAAATGCACTATCGAAAGTTTAGTGAATTCGTACATCACAGCCGCTTCAACTCCGCAAGGACAAGCTTATGGTTTTGTTTTTGTTGATTGTAAACTTACTGCGAAAGACAAATCGGTTGATAAAGTTTTTTTAGGAAGACCTTGGAGACCTTATGCACAAACCGTTTTCATCAATACAGATTTAGGTTCGCACATTATTTCCGAAGGTTGGAATGCTTGGATTGATACAAGATTTCCAGATAAAGATAAAACAGCTTATTACGCAGAATATGGAAGTAAAGGTTTGAGCGCAAAAAATATTTCCCAGCGAGTATCATGGTCGCATCAATTAAAGAGAGAAGATATTAAAAAATATGATAGAGGTTTAGTTTTAAATTGGTGGAATCCGAAATCATAGTTTAAGTAAGTTCAACAGAATAAAATAATTTTAACAAATGCCCGCTGATACTGATGTTAGCGGGTTTTTTATTAGGTTTTCTTAAGTAAAAAAAACATCGAAAAAAAGCATTTACATTTTGTTGGTCAGAAATTACTTTTAAAAAATATTTTTTTTATTAAAAATTATTTAATGTTTTTTTAAAGCTATCCTGTATATATCATGCATATATTTTTACAGGTTTTTTATTACGAAATGGACTTGTTTAAGTTAATTATCTCTATCGTTTTCGTAAAAAATAGCTTTTTATAAGCGCTTAGATATCAGTAGGGATAGTAATAAGTTTTGCAGAATAAATAACAGATGTTTATTTTTGATGTAAATCTTATCGTTTTTTAGTGAAAATGGGTTTGTAAATTTTGTTTTAAGCAAACATTTATCTTAAATATTTTGTTTCGTTTATTTTTTCCTTTTGTTTTTTATTAATATTGTTTTTTTTGAGTCTTTTTTTTCCAAATTATACGATTAAAACAGGATAGAGCAGGACGGTTCTAATATATCATCGTTATATTTTTGGAATACTAAAATAAATGTGTTTTGAACATTTAAAGAAAATGTTTTAAGATTCCTTTAAGGAAAATTATGTTACCATTAAGACACGTTTAAACATGACTAACTAACATTAATAACCTAACCAAAAAAAACATTTATGAAACAAGCACTTATAAAAAGATGTAGTTTTCTTTTGTTTGCACTGATGAGTGTACTGAGTTATGCTCAAAATCAAGTTACAGTAACGGGAACTGTTACAGACAATTTAGGAGGACTGTTGCCTGGCGTTAACGTAACTGAAAAATCTACCAAAAATTCAGTGACGACAGATTACAATGGAAAGTATCAAATCAAAGTTAAAAGTGGAGGTACTTTGGTTTTTTCTTTCATCGGAATGAAAAAAATAGAAATTCCTCTTAATAATCGTTCGATCGTTAATGCACAGATGCAAGACGATTTTAATCAATTAGAAAATATTGTTGTAGTTGGTTACGGAACTCAAAAGAAAAAAGAGCTTACTGGAGCAATCGCAACGGTAAAACCAGATGATTTAATGGATTTGCCAGTGACCAATTTATCCGACGCTCTAAAAGGTTTAGTTCCAGGTCTTGCTGTTACAAGTGGATCAGGACGTCCTGGAGATGCTGGAAGTATTCAAATTCGTCAATCATTTGGTTTTTCTAAAGATGGAAACTCAACTATACCTTTAGTAATTATTGATGATATGATTCAGGTAGATCCAACTAATGGTAAACCTACATTGGAACAATTCAATAGATTAGATCCGTCTGAGATTGAAAGTATTACGGTTTTAAAGGATGCTTCTGCAGCAATTTACGGTTCTCGTGCTTCGCAAGGTGCAATCGTAGTAAAGACAAAACGTGGTAAATCGGGTAAAGCAAAATTTACTTATAATAGCCAGTTTGCTGTAAACGATGCTATTAGCCACAGTAAGACCTTAAATGCTTATGAATTTGGAGTTTTCAGCAATAGATTTTTAACTTCTCAAACTCCGAATATAGATCCAGTTAAATTGTATTCTGCTTCTGAATTAGAAGAGATGAAAAGTTTAAATTATAACTGGTTAGAAGAAGCTTGGAAACCGGCTATTCAGCAAAAACACTCTTTCAACGTAAGTGGAGGTAGCGAAGATATTACTTATTTTGCTGGAGCAACTTATCTTACTCAAGATGCTAATTTAGGATATCAAAAATATGATAAATGGAATTTCCGTACAGGAATTAATGCAAAAATTGCTAAGAATTTAGATTTCTCTGCTTCTGTTTCTGGTAATTCAGGAACAATTGATAAATCTTTCACAAAAGCTTCTGCAAATATTAGTGACGGAAGTTACGGTTCTGCAGCAGGTGGAGAGCAAGCAGATTACGGATTCTTGTTGCATATGCCTAAACATGTGCCGTGGGAAACTGTTGTAGATGGTAAAACGTATTATATGTCACCATTTCCTAATTCAAACAAAAATTTAGGAAGCGCAAATGCCAATACTACAATTGCTGGATGGAACTATTTTGCTAACTTAAACAATGGTTCTCACCAAATTACAGACGATTATTCATATAATGTGAATGCTTCGTTAAACTATAAATTAGCAGCTGTTAAGGGGTTATCTTTCAAAGGAACTTACTCAAGAACGCAAAGCTCTTCTTATACAGAACAAATTCAGTTGCCATACGATTTGGCAAGAATTAGAAATTACGAAACAGAAGGCAATCACCTTGCTAGTGCAGCTGACCCATCTGTTTACAACGCTACAACTAATCCAGGTGGTGATTATGTGATCGAAACTAACGTTAGAAATTCAAGAGTTTACTATAACAATAGTGATAGCAAAAGTACACAAGGAGATTTTTTCATTAACTATGATAGAACATTTGGAGATCACCAAATTGGAGCTATGGTAGGAGGAGAGGCTTCTGAAATTTACAATACATCTACTCGTTTAGCTTATGAGCAAACAGGTAAAGATTATTTAGGAGATTATCGTACAGCAGGGACATTAAGTGCTTCTAACAGTACTGCAACAAAAGTAGAAGGAGGTACACTTTCTTATTTTGGACGTTTAAATTATAACTACAAACAAAAATATTTGTTCCAATTCCTTTTCCGTAGTGATGCTTCTACAAAGTTTGCACCAGAAAATTATTGGGGATATTTCCCATCTGTTCAATTGGGTTGGGTTATGTCTAAAGAAGATTGGTTTGAAAAAGCTTTACCTTGGGTTGATTTCTTAAAACTTCGTTATTCTATTGGTAAAACTGGTAAAGATAATATTCAGCCTTGGAGATGGGTTCAGTATTATGATGTTATTGTGGATAAAGGTTTCCAATTTGGACCTGCAGGAACTAACTCAGGAGGAGGAAATAATGGAAATGGTGTGACACCAAGGGTAACTCCTAATAGAGATGTTACTTGGGATACTACAGTAAAAAACAACATTGGTATTGACTTAACTGTTTTGAAAAACAGATTAAATTTTACAGCTGATTTCTACTATGATAAAACTACTAATATGTTAACAGACATGAGTAGTGCAGTTGGTGTGCCAATTTCTGCTGGTGGAGCTTATGCAGAACAAAACTATGCCGCTATTGATGCGTGGGGATCTGAGTTTAGCCTTAACTGGAGTGATAAAATTAAAAGTAATGTAAGTTATGATATAGGTATTAACTTTAGTTATGCTAACAATGAAGTGAAAAAATACCCAGATCAAGGAAATGTTCTTCCATCTAACAACGCTACAAGAGAAGGACAGTCAGTAGGATTTAATCCAGTTTGGGGATTTGCAGTTTGGAAAGGAACATCTACAGGAGACGGTATTTTGCGTACAGACGAAGATATTGCTAACTACTGGGCTTACTTAAGCGAGCGTGCAACAGCTGTTGGAGGAACTCCAAAATACTTTGATATCACGACACCTTCTGGAATCAGAAAAGGATCTTTAGCTTATCAAGACGTTGCTGGGCAGCTTAATCCTGACGGAACTTTAGCTCCTGCTGATGGTCAAATCATGAAAGAAAATGATTATGTGAAATTAGCAAACAGCAGTAGAACTTATGGCTTCACTACTAACTTAGGATTCAAAGCTAACGGATTCTATTTTAGAACTCAAATTTCAACTTCATGGGGAGGTGCTACATTTGTTGATTTAGTTAGCCAAGGAACATCAAGTGCAAACAGTATGTGGTCTCGTGAAAGTTTCTGGAGAGATATGTATTCAGATGATAATCCAAACGGAAAATATCCTAACGTAGCACAATGGAGCTATATGTCAAGCCCGTCAGATTTCTGGCAATTGAATACTTTCCGTTGTTTTGTTAGAAACTTAAGTGTTGGATATGATATTCCTAAAAAAGTGTTTGCAGATACAAAAATATCTGGTATAACATTGGGTGTAACGGGTAATAACCTTTGGGATTTATATAATCCTTATCCAGATCATTACCGAAACATGTATGATAATTCCTCAGTAGGGTATCCTACGCTTAGAACTTGGACGCTTAATTTTACCGTATCATTCTAATCTAAATTAAAAGCAATTATGAAAACACCATTTAAATATATAACATTATCACTTTTGCTTGCCTTAGGTACTGCTTCTTGTAGTGATGATTTTCTTAAAGATAAGCAAGCTTATGGCTTATACGATGATACGTTCTATCAAACTCAAGAGCGTGCACAAGCCTATGTAGATAATCAGTATTATGATTTTTATAATTCATATAAATCGCCTACAGCAACAGTTATTGGTTCGTATACAGATACAAATTCAAAACTAACTGAGGAATTAGGAGGAACACAGGATTATATCAATCCAAATAAAACGCTTTTGAACGCTGCTGAAGCAAGTACATATTATGGAGCAAAATTAACAACAAGTATTAATAATTATCCATATAACAGAATCAGAGAGTGTACAGCTTTCATAGAAGAAGTTGATGTTAAAGGTTCAAACCTTGACAAAACTTTTCGTGATCGTGCAAAAGGGCAAATGTATTACATGCGTGCAATGCAATATTTTGATTTAATGCGTGTTTACGGAGGAGTTCCTATTGTTACAACTGTTCAAAATGCATCTGCAGATGATCCTTCTATTCAGCTTCCAAGAGCAAAAGTTTCAGAAGTAGTAGATCAAATTGTAAAAGATCTTGATATGGCGGCAAGTTTGCTTCCTGGAAATTGGGATTCAGCTAATTATGGTCGTTTTACAAAAGGCGCAGCAATGGCTCAAAAATCAAGAGTTTTATTAACTTTTGCAAGTCCGTTATTTAATAAAAGCTGGGATGGTTCTAATGAGCGTTGGGAAGCTGCTTTAAAAGCAGGTCTTGAAGCAGAAGCACAATTAACAGCTGATGGTTACGGATTATATGGAAGTTCTGCAAAACAATGGGAATCAATGTTTTTAATTGATAATGTTTTTTGTTCAGAAGCTATTGCAGTACAACTTTGCGGTACATCTACTTTATCTACAGGAATAAACAATTCATGGGAAAAAGGGATTCGTTTATTGAGTTTAGGTGGAACAGGAGGAGGAACGCCAGCTCCTAAAGAAATGATTGATTTGTTTCCAATGAAAGACGGTAAAAGACCTACAGCTGCAAATGGATATAATGATTTTACATTCTTTGTAGATAGAGATCCAAGATTCTACAGAACATTTGCTTTTTCTGGAGTTAAATGGGGTTACAAAGAAACTCCAGACGCAGTTCTATGGGCTTACCGTTGGGTAGATGGTTCTAATAAAGCAGGTTTCGCAGATTCAAATACAGCGGTTTCAAGCCCTGCATTTGTTAGAAAAATGAGTAATTCAGCAGCAAGTAAAGAAACGAATTTCCAATATTCTGGAACCGATATTATGGAATATCGTTATGCCGAATTATTATTGAATATTGCAGAATGTTATGCAGCTTTAGGCCAGACTAACAATACATTAGCTTATTTAGGAAGAATTAGAAACCGTGTGGGTATTCCTGCAGCAAATAATTACGGAATTGGAACGCTTTCTGATAAATATGCAGCAATCGAAGCAGTATTATACGAGCGTAGAGTAGAATTGGCATACGAAGGAAAACGTTTCTGGGATGTTCAAAGATGGATGCTTTACGATAATGAAGCACTTGCAGGTGTAACTGGAGGAACTGTCAGTAAATTGCGTTTAACGCCAATTAACGGCACAAAACGTACTGGAAACTTTTTACAATACAAAAACACAGCTGAATCTTCTACAAAAGATCCTTTGTCTGCTGATCGTGCAAGTATTATGGCCGATCCAGATGCAGCTAATTTCCAAGCGCAATTAACAACTTTGGCTAATTTCTATAACACTAATTTTACACGTACAGAATTAATAACACCAATGGATAACTATAATGGAGCGGCGGTTAATATTAAATTTAATCCAAACTACTATATAAATGGTCTTGCAACTGCGCCTTTAACAGCAAATCCGTGGTTATTACAAACTATTGGCTGGAATGATAATTTTGGAGCACAAGGAACCTTTAATTATCAAGAATAAATTTAATATCAAAACAAGGATTATCATATAAAGCTTTTCACCTGTATTCGTCAAAAGATACAGGTGATTTGTTTAAAAAGAATTACCACAACTAGAAATTAACATGAAAAATTCCGCATTATTTATCGCATCATCTCTGCTTTTTTTGGGAAGCGCAAAATGTTTTGCTCAATATCCGAAGATAAGTCCAGAAGTTCAGGCTCAGGAAAAAGCAATTAAAGAAGAAGCTCAAAGACTTTCTGATGAAGCTTGGACAAAAGCTTTAGTAGTTATTGAAGAAGAAGCAAAACATGGAAAACCATATATTCCGTGGGCAGCAAGACCAACCGACTTACCTCAGGCAGATATTCCTGCTTTTCCAGGTGCTGAAGGTGGTGGAATGTACACATTTGGTGGACGTGGAGGAAAAGTGTATACAGTAACAAGTTTGGAAGATCGTGGACCTGGAACATTACGTGAAGTATGCGAACAAGGAGGAGCGAGAATAGTGGTATTTAATGTTGCTGGAATTATCAGATTAAAAAGTCCGTTGATTATTCGTGCGCCTTACATTACAATTGCAGGTCAAACTGCTCCTGGAGATGGTGTTTGTATTGCAGGAGAATCAACTTGGATTGATACGCATGACGTAATTATCAGACACGTACGTTTCCGTCGTGGAGAAACTTTCGTAGGTCGTCGTGACGATGCTATCGGTGGAAATCCTGTTGGAAATATCATGATCGACCACGTTTCTGCAACTTGGGGATTAGACGAAAACATGTCAATTTACAGACACATGTACAACCCAGGGCCAGGTTACCCAGATATTAAAGTGGGAACGGTAAACATTACAATCCAAAACAGTTTATTCGGAGAAGCTTTAGATACTTATAATCACGCTTTCGGAAGTACTTTAGGTGGAGAAAACTGTTCTTTCATGAGAAATATGTGGGCTAATAATGCTGGAAGAAACCCTTCTATTGGTTGGAATGGAATTTTCAATTTTGTGAATAATGTGGTTTTCAACTGGTACAACAGATCTACAGATGGTGGTGATTACACTGCGAACTACAACATCATCAACAACTTCTACAAACCAGGTCCAGTAACCGATTTGACTCAGCCAATTAGCTACAGAATCTTAAAACCAGAATCGGGAAGAAGTAAATTGCCTTATATGGTTTTTGGTAGAGCTTACGTAAATGGAAATGTTGTAAACGGAAACGAAAAAGTGACTAAAGACAACTGGGACGGCGGAATTCAGTTAGAAAATAAAAAAGGAGAATTAATGACATATGATGAAGCAAAAGAATATTTTGCTAAAATGAAAGCACCTAAACCTTTCCCAATGCCATGGTTCAACAAATTTATGACAGCTGAAGAATCTTATGAATTCGTACTTAAAAATGTTGGAGCAACTCTTCCAATTAGGGATAAAGTAGACGAAAGAATCGTAAGAACGGTAAAAACAGGAGTTCCAGAATATGCAAAAGGTTTAGAGAAAAAGACTTTCTACCAATTCGAACACAGACGTTTACCAATGGATTCTTATAAAAAGGGAATCATTACAGATATATCTCAAGTTGGCGGATATCCAGAATACAAAGGAAAACCTTATGTAGATACAGACAAAGACGGAATGCCAGATGCATGGGAGAAAAAATACGGTTTAAACCCGAATGATCCATCTGATGCTCAAGGAGATCTAAACGGAGACGGTTACTCTAATATTGAAGATTACATTAACGGTGTAAATCCTGCGATAAAAGTGGACTGGAAAGATTTAGCTAATAATAAAGAAACATTAGTTAGACCTCTATTAGATTTAAAATAAGGAATAATTTTTTAAAACATTCTTGTTTCAGAGTAAACAAGAATGTTTTAAAAAAGAGCCTGAAAGGCTCAAAGCACCAACATAAGACAACGTCCTATGTATAAAAAAAGCCCTGAAAGGGCGAAAGTAATTAATGAAATATGGGCAAAGGCTTACGCCCTTTCAGGGCTTTGCTATATGATTTGTAATTCATAGGATTTTATCCTATGGTGTTGCTTAAAGGCCGTTGGCCTTATGATTGAGTTAAAAAAATAACTAAAAAAAGAAAGACAATGGCACTAAATAAATTAAATGCTGGTTTATTATCGCTGGTTTTCGCATTTTCAAGTTTAAATGCACAACAGCATTTAGATCCTGAATATGTAAAGGTAACTAACGAAAGAGCTGCAAAAATCGTTACCAAATTAGATTTGAAAAACGAAGCAAAAGAAAAAGCAGTTTCCAATATCATCGCGCAGCAATTCAGAGATTTAACTGAAATTCAAGACGGAAGAGATGCTGATATCAAAAAAGTGAAAGAAGATACTTCTTTAGCAAAAGAAGATCAAAACAAGAAAATTGATAAACTGAAAGCAAAAGCAGACGAATCAATCGCGAAACTGCACAAATCTTATATCAAAAAATTAGGTAAAGAATTATCTGAAGACAAAATTACTGAGGTTAAAGACGGAATGACTTATGGAGTACTTCCTATTACAGTAGCAGGTTACAACGATATGCTTCCAAATTTAACAGCAGAACAAAAAGATTATATTTATAAAGCTTTAGTTGAAGCCAGAGAGCATGCAATGGACGCAGGTTCATCTAAAGAAAAACACGGCTGGTTTGGTAAATACAAAGGAAGAATCAACAACTATTTATCAAAACAAGGTTACGATTTAAACAAAGAAAGTGCTGACTGGCATAAACGTATTGAAGAAAGAGAAAAGAATAAAGCAAAAGATTCTACTGCAAAAGAATAATCTCTTACACTTTACACCAAAAACTATTAACTAGACCACACAATAAAATGCAAAATATTTTTCCCAACCGCACTTTAAAGAGAACATTGATGGCTTTTTCATTTTGTTCTCTTGTTTCGTCGGCATATGCCCAATATCCCGTAATTCCAAAAGATGTTCAAGCAAAAGCCGATGCTGTTTTAGCTGACGAAGAAAAAAGGCTGAGCGAAATCTGGAATGCTAATCTGCATATAATCAAAGAAGAAGCAAAACAAGGAAAACCATATTTACCTTGGGCTTCGTATCCAAAAGATTTTGTTTTTGCTGATATTCCTGCTTTTCCAGGTGCTGAAGGCGGTGGAGCATATACACAAGGCGGACGTGGCGGAAAAATATTTGTCGTGACAAGTTTAGAAGATAGTGGAAAAGGAACTTTTCGTGAAGCCTGCGAAGCGGTTGGAGCGAGAACAATTGTTTTCAACGTTTCGGGAATTATTCAATTGAAGAAAAGAATCAGCATGCGCGCGCCTTACGTAACCATTGCTGGACAAACCGCTCCGGGTGACGGAATCTGTATCGCTGGAGAAACTTTAGAAATAGATACACACGACGTTATTATTCGCCATATGCGTTTTAGACGTGGTGCAACCGAAGTAACCAGAAGAGATGATGCGCTTGGAGGAAATCCAATGGGAAATATCATTGTAGATCACTGTTCTGTAAGTTGGGGATTAGACGAAAATATTTCTTTATACAGACACCAATTTGCAGCAAATGCTAAGTCAAAATTAGAAAAACTTCCAGCTTGTAATATCACGATTCAAAACACTATTTCATCAGAAGGTTTAGATACGTACAATCACGCTTTCGGAAGTACAATCGGCGGATTAAACAGTACTTTTATGCGCAATTTATGGGCAGATAACATTTCTAGAAACGCTTCTATCGGAATGTATGGCGACTTTAATTTTGTGAATAATGTAGTATTCAATTGGTGGAATCGTACGCTAGACGGAGGTGATTATCGTTCGATGTTGAACATCATCAACAATTATTTCAAACCTGGACCAATAACACCTGCAAATGAACCTATTGCATATAGAATTGTAAAACCAGAATCAGGTTATATTGAGCCAAAACAATACGGAAGAGCTTACGTTTCAGGAAACTTCATTGTAGGTTCTCCAGAAGTTACAGCAGATAACTGGAATGGCGGTGTACAATTGGAAAATCTTCCTGAAGCTGAAACAAAGGAATTTTTAGCAGCAATCAAACAGCCAAAACCTTTCTCAATGCCAAAATTTAATATTATGTCGGCAGAAGAAGCTTATGAATATGTTTTAACAAATGTTGGAGCTACAATCCCAAAAAGAGATGCTGTTGACGAAAGAATTCTAAAACAAGTTAGAACAGGAAAAATTGAAGTTAAAGACGGTTTAGAAAATTCAATCGGAAAAGAATATATCAAAAGAAGATTACCGGCTGATTCTTATAAAAAAGGAATTATAACGCATCCCGACCAAGTGGGAGGTTATCCAACTTACAAAGGGAAAGCCTATAAAGATTCAGACAATGACGGAATTCCTGATGCTTGGGAAAAGAAATTTGGTTTAAATCCTAATGATGCTTCAGATGCAAATATGGACGCAAACGGAGACGGTTATACAAACATTGAAAAGTATTTTAACGGAATCGATCCAACAAGTAAAACTGATTGGACAAAAACGGAAAATAATACGGATACTTTGGCTAAGTTGAAATCATTATTGCAATAATTCAGCATAAAGTATACACCCAAAGTTTGTCATTCCGAGGAAAGAGGAATCACACTTGAAACTCCACAACAGTGCGTAAATCCCGCGTGAGATTTCTCCTTCGTCGAAATGACAAGATTGTGGAAATGCTTAACTTTAGAAAATTGAAAAATATACTAAAAGTGAATTTCATTAAACAAAATATAATTCCTTCCTTCAAAAACACATTAGTGATAATGTGTTTTACTATGTTTATATCTGGTAACATCACAGCCCAAAACAATTTTCCAGACATTGTTAAAACCAAAGAAGGAAAACTTTCTTTCAACACAGATAGTCAAGGAAATCAAATCCCTGATTTTTCTTTTGCAGGATACAGAAATTCAGAAGTTGCGCTTCCGAATCTAGACAACAAAATTTTTGTTTCTCAACAAGAAGAAGATGCAACGAAGAAAATCCAAAATGCAATAGATTATGTAAGCGCATTAAAACCAGATAAATCGGGTTTTCGTGGAGCGGTTTTGTTGGACAAAGGAACTTTCAAAATCAGCGGAACTTTATACATCAGAAAATCAGGAGTAGTTTTAAGAGGAAGCGGAAATACTGAAAACGGAACTATACTTTTAGGAACTGGATTGGAAAGAGAAGCTTTAATTAGAATTTTGGGAGAAAAAGATAAAGTGTATAAAGATTCATTTGAATTCGCGAATGTTTACACGCCACTTGGAACTCAGAAAATCCAATTAAAAAATACAGCAAAATTAAAAGTTGGAGACGAAATCGAAATCAGTAAACCTTTAACAGATAATTTCATTAAAGAAGTAAACATGCAGGATTTCGGTGGAGAGACTTCTTGGATTGGATGGAAAAAAGGAGACTGGACAACAACATGGAATCGTGTTGTAACTAAAACCAACGGAAACGAAGTAACCGTAAATGCACCAATTACAATGTTTTTGGATGATGTTTTCGGAACTTCAAAAGTAACGGTTTATTCATGGGCGGGAAGAATTGAACATATCGGAATTGAAAATATCTTACTAAAATCAACTTACAATCCTTCAAACTTAAAAGACGAAGAACACCGTTGGCAGGCAATCAGTATTGAAAACACTAGAAATGCCTGGGTAAAACAAGTGAATTTCAAACACTTTGCAGGCGGAGCCGTTACGGTTTTAAAAACAAGTCAGCAAGTTACGGTTGAAGATTGTATTGCAACTGAACCGATTTCAGAGATTGCTTCATTTAGAAGACATACTTTTTATACAGAAGGTCAGCAGACTTTATTTCAACGCTGTTATTCAGAATTTGGATATCATGATTTCGCCGTTGGTGGATTTGGAACAACAGGCCCAAATGCGTTTGTACAATGCGAATCACATTTGCCATTCGAAAATAGCGGAGCAATTGGAAGCTGGGCAACTGGAGTTTTATTTGACATTGTAAACATCGATGGAAAACCTTTAAGTTATAAAAACAGAGAACAAGGCGGAAGAGGCGCTGGATGGACAGCAGCTAATTCTGTAATCTGGGAATCATCGGCATCAAAAGTAGAATGTTACAGTCCGCCAACAGCGCAAAATTGGGCTTTTGGAGTTTGGGGACAATTTGGAGGAAACGGACATTGGAAAAACGTAAACGAACATATCAGTCCAAGAAGTTTATTCTACACACAACTAGAAGCCAGATTAGGAAAACTTCCGGTTCAGGCTTTTATTTATGATTTAGGTTCAGAAGCTTCTTCAAGTCCGAGTATAGAAGTAGCTGCAGAATTAACTAAAAATTCAACAACAACCGCAAAAAGTCTACAGGAGTTAATTGTAGAAGCTTCAAAAGCAAATCCGATAAATACAGATAGTAAAGGTTTAAAAAATGCGAACGATTTAAAAGTTGTTCCGAATAAAACAGAAAAATCGACTTCAAAAGTAACAACAGAAAATGGCTGGTTAAGTTTTGAAGGAAAAGTAATTGCAGGAAAACAAACCAACGTAGCATGGTGGAGAGGTGATTTAAGTGATGATTTCGTAAATAAATCTACACCACATATCACACGTTTCGTTCCAGGAAGAACAGGAAACGGATTAACAGATAAAGTACAGGAAACTGTAGATTATTTGACTAAAAATAATATCGTTTCCTTAGAACATAATTACGGTTTATGGTACGACAGAAGGATGGACGATCATGAACGTGTGCGCCGAATTGATGATGATGTTTGGCCTCCATTTTACGAACAGCCTTTCGCAAGAAGCGGAAAAGATTTTGCTTGGGATCATTTGAGTAAATATGATTTAACAAAATTCAATGATTGGTACTGGAGCCGTTTAGCGCAGTTCGCAACATTGGCAGAACCAAACGGACAATTGTTAATCAATCAGCAATATTTTCAGCATAATATTTTAGAAGCTGGAGCGCACTGGGCAAGTTCACCTTGGCGTTCAGCAAATAATATCAACAGTACAGGATTTCCTGAGCCACCGCCGTACGCAGGAGACAAACGCATTTTCATGGCGGAGCAGTTTTACGATATTACCAATGCTCAAAGAAGAAAATTACACGAAGGTTTCATAAGAAAATCATTTGAAAACTTTCAAGAAAACAGCAACGTAATTCAGCTGACAAGTGCCGAATATACAGGGCCATTACACTTTATGGAATTTTGGTTGGACCAAGCCCAAAAGTGGAAAGACGAAACAGGCAAAAAAGGTTTAATTGGTTTAAGTGCTACAAAAGATGTTCAAGATGCTATTTTAAATGATGCTAAAAGAAATAAAACCGTTGATGTAATCGACATTCGTTATTGGTATTACAAAGAAGACGGTTCAGCTTACGCTCCACAAGGAGGCGTAAACTTAGCACCAAGACAACACGCGAGAAAACTGAAAACAGGAAAAGAAACCGATAATCAAGTATATCGTGCCGTTCGTGAATACAGAGAAAAATATCCTGAAAAAGTCATTTTATATTCAACAGACGGTTCTTCAAGATTCGGATGGCCGGCTTTAATGGCAGGAGCTTCATTGCCAAACATTCCGAAAATCGAATTGCCTCAGTTTTATTCCGCTTTAAGCGAAATGAAATTAGTTGACGGAAATACGTTTTCAGACAATCTTTGGAAACTGGAAAATAAAGGAAAAAGCTATCTTTTTTACTTGAAAAACGATCAGGATATTACCATCGATTTAGCAAACGAAAAAGGAACATTTGAAGTATTTGCAATCAATGCTTCGACAGGAAATATAACGAAAAAAGCCAACATCAGCGGAGGAAAACAAGTGACAATTCCACAAGCCGAAATAAAAGAAAAAGTGCTTTTTGTAGTTAGAAAATAAAAGTTTTAATAGCCACAAATTCACGAATTAATTTTGAGAAGAATTAAATCTGATTAATTACACAAATTAAATCTTCGTGAAATAAAAAACACAAAGATTATAAAAAAAATAATTCGTGAATTCGTGGCTAAAAAACAAAAAACATAAATTCAAAAACAACCCAAAATGAATCTGAAAATTAAATCTTTATACGCTCTTTGTATAAGCTTTATGTTGACAGCACAAAGCGGATTTTCGCAATCTGCCAAAACAAAAGCATCACTGCCTGAAATCAAAGTATCTAAAAATCAGCATTATTTTGTTACCGAAAACGAAAAACCATTTTTCTGGCTTGGAGACACAGGCTGGCTGGCATTCGGAAAGTTGGATAGAGCAGGAATTGACAAATATTTTAAAGACAGAAAAGACAAAGGATTCAATGTTGTTCAAGTAATGGTTTTACACAACATCAATGCCGTTAACGTTTACGGCGATGCTGCTTTAATAAATGAAGACGTTTCAAAACCGTTAATTACGGCTGGAAATGATTTCAAAGATCCAAAACAATACGATTATTGGGATCATGTGGATTATACGTTAGACGTAGCTCAAAAAAACGGAATTTACGTTGCAATGGTTCCGGTTTGGGGAACAAATGTTTCAAAAGGAAATAAAGTAAGCAAAGAACAGGCGACAGAATACGCTCAGTTCTTGGCTAATCGATATAAAAACAGAACTAATGTAATTTGGTTAAACGGTGGAGACACACACGGAAATGAATTTCAAGATATCTGGAACGCCATCGGGAATACTTTAAAAACCAACAATCCAAACCAGTTAGTAACTTTCCACCCTTTTGGAAGAACCGATTCTTCAGAGAATTTTCATAACGAAAAATGGCTGGATTTCAATATGTTCCAATCAGGACACAGAAGATACGATCAGGATTCGGTAAAAACGAATTTCAAAGAAGATAATTACAAGTTTGTTTTAAGAGATTTCGAATTAAAACCAACAAAACCTACACTTGATGGAGAACCATCTTACGAAGGAATTCCACACGGTTTACACGACACTTTACAGCCAAAATGGACAGCAAACGATGTTCGTCGTTACGGATATTGGTCAGTACTTTCAGGTGGTGCAGGTTATACATACGGACACAACGCCGTAATGCAAATGTTCAGAAAAGGTGATAAACCAGCATACGGAAACAAAGAATTATGGACATCAGCCATTAATGCGCCTGGAGCAAAACAAATGGTTTACATCAAAAAATTAATGGAAGAGTTTCCGTTTTTAGAAGGAGTTCCAGATGTTTCTTTAGTGGTAAACCAAGGCGAGAAATACGATTATATTCCAGCCATAAGAGGAGAAAAATACGTTTTATTATATACCTACAACGGAAGAATAATTGAAGCAAAACTAGGAAAAATTGCAGGCGATAAATTCGAGGCAAGTTGGTACAATCCAAGAAATGGAAAGAAAACTAAAATCGGAACATTTGATAATAAAGGAACTCAAAATTTTCAACCAGAAGGCAAAAAAGAAGATGGCAATGACTGGGTTTTGATTTTGAAGTCAAAGTAACCACATAGTTTGTCATTCCGAGGAACGAGGAATCACACTCGAGAATCGACAAAGATTGGAGAATTACTTTATGGAATTACTAACGAAGATTTCTCCTTCGTCGAAATGACAAAAAATGAGAATATAATACTCTCGCAGATTTTGCAGATCAAGCAGATAAAAATCATTTTAATCTGTTAAATCAGTGGCAAAAAATAAATCTGAACAATCTGCCAAATCTGCGAGAGAACAAAAAAAATAAACTATGAAAAACATACTAATAATACTCTGCTTCATAACCGGATTAAACACCACTTTTGCACAAGACGGTTGGATAAACATCCTAAAAGAAGGTGGGAACAACAAAGGAATAAAATGCACGCAAGCCATTCAGAATGCTATTGAAAAGGCATCTAAAAACGGTGGAGGAACCATTTTTTTCCCTGCGGGAGAATATTTAACGGGAGCTTTAACACTAAAAAGCAACATTATAATTCACTTAGATTCTGGAGCACTTTTAAAGTTTTCAGAGAATTTCGATGATTTTCTTCCTTATGTAGAAATGCGTTACGAAGGAATTGTAATGAAAAGTTTTCAACCCTTATTTTATGCTAAAGACGTTGAAAACATCACCATCACAGGAAGAGGCGTAATCGACGGACAAGGAAAAGCATGGTGGAACGAAGTGTACCGAATCGAAACAGCAAAAGAACCACTTCCTCCAACCAAATACCAAACCATGTGGGAAGAGCAAAATAAAGGACTTTACACAGAACCTTATTATAAAAGAACAGTAGATAAGAAATTTTTCAGACCCTCTTTCTTTCAAGCTTACAACTGCAAAAACATTCTAATTGAAGGTGTTACGTTTCAAAACTCGCCTTTTTGGACCATCAATCCTGAATTTTGTGATAATGTTACTGTTACAGGAATTTCTATTTTCAATCCACATTCGCCAAATACAGACGGAATCAATCCTTCTTCTTGTACCAATGTTCATATTTCAAATTGCCATATCAGCGTTGGCGACGACTGTATTACAATCAAATCAGGAAGAGACGGCGACGGACGTAAATACGGAAAAGCAACAGAAAATGTAACCATTACAAACTGCACCATGTTAAGTGGTCACGGCGGAGTGGTTATAGGAAGCGAAATGTCAGGCGGAATCAAAAAAATCACGATTTCCAACTGTGTTTTTGACGGAACAGATCGCGGAATCCGTATCAAATCGGCTCGCGGAAGAGGCGGAGTTGTAGAAGATATTCGTGTCGATAATATTGTCATGAAAAACATCAAAGAAGAAGCCATCGTTTTGAGTCTTTTCTACGATAAAGGAACTACGGTTGAACCAGTAACTGAGAAAACACCGATTTTCAGAAACATTCACATGAGCAATATTACGGCTTCAAACGTAAACAAAGCCGGACAAATTTTAGGAATCACCGAAATGCCAATTCAAAATATCACTTTCTCGAACATCAATATGGATGGAAAAGAAGGTTTTACCGTAAGCACAGCAACAGATGTTGAATTTCACGATGTAAAAGTAAACGCAACCGTTGGTTCGTCGTTCAAAATCTCAGATTCAAAAAATGTCATTTTAGACAACGTTGGATCTTCAACAGCGATAAAAGGAGTTCCAGTTATTAAATTAGATAACGTTTCAAATGCATTGATCAACAATAACTTTCCATTCAATCCAACCGATATTTTTATCGAAGTCAATGGAAAAGACACCAAAAATATTTTTCTGAAAAATAATGTGTTCCATAACGTAACAACAGCAATCAAAAAAGGAAAAGATTTAGATAAAAAAGCAATTACAGAATAATTAGTTAGACGTATCCTAACAGGTTTTTAAAACCTGTTAGGTATTAATAATTAGAAGCAGAAACATTAGGCATTTTTGGAAGCATCGTCCCGCTTTCCGTTACAATCTTTTGTACTGAACCCCAGTACAAAAGGATTTCCACTACAATCGGGGCTAAAGAGAAAGATTAGGCTTTTTTGCAATCAGTTAGGATTCTGAATTAAACATAAAATATACCTACAAGGTTTTGGAAACCTTGCAGGAAAGAAAAACAAGACATGAAAAAAATATTCATCATAGTAACCCTTTCGCTTTTTGCTGTGAGTTATTCACAGAAAAAGAAAGATTTATATCTTTTTACGTCGTTTAGAGAACCCGCAACAGAAGGTTTATATTTGGCGTACAGCGAAGACGGTTACAATTGGAAAGGATTAGAAGGATCATTTTTGAAACCAGAAATCGGAGCCAGTAAAATTATGCGTGATCCGTCAATCACAATTGGAGCAGACGGAACGTATCACATGGTTTGGACAACCGACTGGAAAGGCGGAAATGGTTTTGGCTACGCAAGTTCAAAAGACTTAATTCATTGGTCAGAACAGCAATATATTCCCGTAATGAAAAACGAACCAGAAGTTGTAAACGTTTGGGCGCCTGAGATTTTTTATGATGATGTGAAAAAGGAATACATAATTATCTGGGCATCTACAATTCCGTTCCGATTTGAAAAAGGAGTAGAAGACGAGAAAAACAACCACAGAATGTATTATGTAACGACTAAAGATTTCAAAACTTTTTCAGATACAAAATTATATTACGATCCAGGTTTTAGTGTAATTGATTGTGTGATTGTCAAAAAAGGAAAGAAAGACTATGTTTTAGTTTTGAAAGACAATACAAGACCAATGAGAAACATAAAAGTAGCTTTCGGAAAATCGCCTTTAGGACCGTTTGAGAAGAGTTCAGAGCCTTTAACCGAATATTTATCCGAAGGGCCAACAGTAGTGAAAGTCGGTAAAAATTGGCTGTTGTATTATGATAATTACGGTTCAAAAAATTACAAAGCGTTAAGCACAACAGATTTTGTTCATTTTGAAGATGTATCCTCCAAAATAAGCCTTCCCGAAGGACATAAACACGGAACGATTACAACAATTTCAGCAGACGTTTTAAAAGGATTAATTGATAAAAAATAAAAAAATATCCTCAAAAGGCTCTTTTGTCTGAATAGAATATTTTAAAATTATTTTTATCAGCAAAAGCCCCGGAGGGGTAAAATATTTATAGAATTTCAATTAGGAATACGAAAAAAGCTCCAGAGGAGCGATATATATTATAAATTATGAAAAAAAAATATGTCACTCCTCTGGAGCTTTATATGGTAACATTTATTTGTTGCTATAAATATTTCGCTTCTCCGAAGCTTGCAAAAAGAGAATTACTCTATTAAGGCAGCCTCTTTAATCAGGAATTAAAAAATATAAAATGATTACTTTCCAAAACATAAAAAACAACATTATAACAGCCACAATTCTTTTGGCTTGTACGGTTGTAAATGCCCAAAACGACACGGTGCGTTATGTTGGCAAAACACTTTCCAACATCGATTACCATCACGGACAGTTGAGTCCAGCGGTTGGAGTTCACGCGACACAAATCATGCGTGCCAGCCGTGAACATCCAGAAAAAGCAGATGGTTTTGGATGGACATACAACCACCAGCCGATGATGGCATATTGGAACAATACCTTTTATCTGCATTATTTAAGCGATCCTTCAGGTGAACATATTCCGCCAAGTCAGACTTTATTAATGACTTCTAAAGACGGAGTAACGTGGACAAAACCAGAAGTGATTTTCCCAATTTACAGAATTCCTGATGGATGGAAAAAAGAAGGAGTTGAAGGCGTTGCCAAAAATCTGGATGCTATTATGCACCAGAGAATGGGCTTTTATACCTCAAAAGACAACCGACTTTTTGCTTTAGCGTATTACGGAATCGCAATGGATGAAAAAGACGATCCAAACGACGGAAAAGGAATTGGACGTGTCATTCGTGAAATCAAGAAAGACGGAAGTTTTGGTGAAATTTATTTCATCAGATATAACAAAACTTGGGACAAATCAAAATCGAAATTTCCATTTTATACAGCATCAAAAGACAAAGGTTTGAAAAAAGCCTGCGAAGAAATTTTATCAGAGCCATTGGTTTTACAGCAATGGGTAGAAGAGGCCGATCGTGACGATGAATTGATTCCGTTACAGAAACCATATAAAGCGTTTAGTTATTATCATTTACCAAACGGAAATGTAGTTGGATTATGGAAACATGCTTTAACATCCATCAGCAGAGATGGAGGAAAATCTTGGGATTATATGCCATTGCGTGCTCCTGGATTTGTAAACAGCAATGCTAAAATTTGGGGACAAAAAACATCAGACAATCGTTATGCAACGCTTTATAATCCGTCAGAATACCGTTGGCCTTTGGCAATTTCTACAAGTGACGACGGATTGAATTATAAAGATCTTTTATTGGTTCATGGCGAAGTAAGTCCGATGCGTTATGGCGGAAACTACAAATCTGCAGGTCCTCAGTATGTTCGCGGAATCACAGAGAAAAATGGAACTCCGCCAGACGGAAAAATCTGGGTTGGGTACAGTATGAACAAAGAAGATATTTGGGTGGCATCAATTCCTGTTCCAGTAACTTCTGTTGTAAAGGAAAATGTAAATGACGTTTTTAATAACCTTCCAGACGGACAAGAATTAAAATTATGGAATACGTACGATCTTTCTTGGGCATCAACAAAAATCGAAAAGAAAGCCGATGGCAAAAAATGGCTGACGTTAAGAGATCAGGATTATTTTGATTATTCTCGTGCTGAAAGAGTGATTCCTTTTGCTTCAAAAATGCAAGCTATTTTCACCGTAAAACCAGAACAAAATAATCATGGTTTATTACAAATTGAATTTCAAAACAAACAAGGTCTGCCTTCTGTAAGATTGATTTTTGATTCGGATGGAGAATTAAAGGTAAAAAATGGTGCGCGTTTGAGTTCGGTTACAAAATACGAAGCAAACAAAGCCTATACAATTACGGTTAAATTAGATGCTAAAAACCGTCAGTACACTATAAAAGTAAACGATGGAAAAGAATCAACAAAGATATTTTATGCGCCAACAGATGGTTTTGAGCGAATTATGTTCCGCACGGGAGAGCAGAGACATATTCCAAATCCGGACACAGCGCCGGACACAGACGATTACGATGACCTGCCTCAAACCGGAAAACAAATCCCAGAAGCAGTATTCAATATCGAATCGTTGATTACTAGAAAATTGTAAAAGTTGAAATAGCCACGACCCGAGCGATAGCGAACAGACGAAGTAATTCACGAATTGTTTTATAAACGTTGCGTAATTTTTGCTACAGATTAAAATGATTAACACAGATTATAATCCAATTAATCCTTTAATCTGTGGCAGAAAAAATTAGAGAAATTAAACGCAAAGTAAAAATTTGAGTTAATTCGTGAATTCGTGGCGAAAAAAAAATACACAAAGTGAAGTTTTTTAAAAGCATATTATTATCCGTTTGTCTTCTAGTAACTGTAGTTACTAAAGGACAAATTCTGCCTGTACGTTTAACAACAGAAATGGCTGAAAACCCATTAGCAGTTGTGGAGAATAAGCCGAGATTGGGTTGGCAGTTGGTTTCAAAAGAATCTGATGCTTCTCAGTTAGCCTATCTTATTTTGGTTGCTTCTTCAGAAGAAAAACTAAACAATGACGATGGAGACATTTGGAATACCGGAAGAGTAAATACCGACAAAAACCTGCATATCGTTTACAACGGAAAACCATTAAAAAGCGAAACCAAATATTTCTGGAAAGTGAAAGTTTGGAATCAAGATGGAAAAGTATCAAAATGGAGTAGAAACGCTTCTTTCAGAACCGCTCCGTTAGAATCAGATTTAAATCCAACTTGGATCGGAGCAATTACAAAGGCCGACAGTCATTTGCCAGAAGGAAGAAACTTTCATAGTGCAACTTATAAAAGAGAAAAGAAAGATTCGATTATCAACGCTTCTGATTCTCTTTCCAGAAGAAGTATCATGCTTCGCAAACCTTTCGAAGTAGAAAAAGAAGTCAAACAGGCCGTTGTTTATATTTCAGGTTTAGGACATTACGAATTGACTATCAATGGTAAAAAAGTTGGGAACAGCCAATTTGCTCCTCTGTGGACAGATTACGATAAAACAGTTAACTACAATGTTTACGAATTAAGTGCCAAAGATTTTCAAAAAGGTGATAACGTAATTGGCGTTCTGTTAGGAAACGGAATGTACAATACTTTGGCTGAAAGATATACCAAATTCTTCGTGAGTTTTGGTCCGCCGACTTTATTCTTTAAGATGAAAATCAAATACAATGATGGTTCGGAAGAAATTGTAAAGTCAGATAGAACTTGGAAATACAGTAAAAGTCCGATTACGTACAACAGCATTTTTGGAGGAGAAGATTACAATTCGAACCTAGAACAAAAGGATTGGAATAAAAAAGGTTTCAAAGATAGAGATTGGAAAAAAGTAGTCATTCAGGAAGCACCAAAAGGAGTTTTAAGACCACAGACTGCTCCGCCTGTTACGATTCAGAAACAATACGAAGTGAAATCCGTAAAAGAACTGAAACCCAATTTCTACGTTTTTGATATGGGACAGAATCTTTCGGGATTTCCAACCATCAAAGTAAAAGGAAAAAGGGGACAAACGATTCGTGTCTGGGTTGCAGAAGGATTAAATGAAGAAGGTA
Organism: Flavobacterium sp. SH_e; assembly: GCF_025717045.1. Taxonomy (GTDB): domain Bacteria; phylum Bacteroidota; class Bacteroidia; order Flavobacteriales; family Flavobacteriaceae; genus Flavobacterium. The sequence goes on along the minus strand of NZ_JAOVZN010000003.1, from coordinate 213,384 downwards.
CAATTGCGCAAGGAAGATCTGGAAAACCATATTACTACGATTATACTTTAAAAGGCGATGGAGTTGAAGAATGGACGCCAAAATTCAGTTTCTATGGTTATCAATATGTTCAGATTGAAAATATTAATTACAAAGAAGATAAAAACAAAGAGCTTCCAACTTTGGTTGATTTAAAATCGAATTTCATTTATAATTCGGCTGGAGAGGCAGGAAGTTTTGCCTGTTCGAATGAGATTTTCAATAAAACACACGAATTGATTAACAACTCGATTAAAAGTAATTTTCAAAGTGTTTTTACTGATTGTCCACAACGTGAAAAATTAGGTTGGTTGGAAGAAATTCAGCTGAATGGCCCAGGTTTGATGTTCAATTACAACTTGAAGAATTTCCTTCCTGCAACGATGCAGAACATTTCTGATTCACAACGTGATAACGGATTAATTCCCACAATCGTTCCTGAATATGTCATTTTTGGAGGTGATTTTACCGATTCTCCAGAATGGGGCGTTACAGGCGTGATTTTGCCTTGGATGTATTATGAATATTACGGAGATGCTTCATTATTAGAAAAATATTTTCCTGTAATGAAAAAGTATGTCGATTATTTAGGAACCAAAGCGACAAACAATATTGTTTCGCATGGATTGGGTGATTGGTACGATTACGGAACGCATGCTGCAGGATATTCTAAAAATAGTCCAATTGCACTTTCTGCTACTTCTCACTATTATTATGGAGCGTATTTGACGGCAAAAGCGGGGAAATTATTAGGTAAAACCGAAGATTTTGAAAAATACAATGCTTTGGCTTCAGAGATTAAAACGGCTTTCAATAAGGAGTTTTTCAACGAAGAAACCAAACAATATGGAACCAATAGTCAGTTTAGCAATGCCGTTCCGATTTTTATGAATATTGTAGAACCGCAGTATAAGGAAGCAGTAATGCAAAATCTATTAGCTGATATCAAAGAAAAAGGCGATCGTTTGACGACGGGTGATGTTGGAAATCGTTATTTATTCCAGACTTTGGCGCAAAACGGCGAAAACGAAACGATGTACAGAATGCACAATCATTACGATGCGCCGGGTTATGGTTTTCAGATTAAATTTGGCTTGACCACTTTAACAGAACAATGGGATCCGAGAAAAGGAAATTCGTGGAATCACTTTATGTTAGGACAAATCGAGGAATGGTTTTACCAAAGTTTAGCCGGAATCAAATCAGATCCTGAAAAACCGGGTTTCAAACATTTCTTTATTCAGCCAGAAGTGGTGGGCGATATGACTTTCGCGAAAGCGGATTATCAATCGGTTTACGGAAAAATCGCTTCTTCTTGGGAAAAGAAAGACGGCAAGTTTATTTTGACAGTTCAGATTCCGGTAAATACAACAGCAACAGTAAAATTGCCTGTTGCTAAAAATTCAGAGATAAAAATGGATGGTAAAAGATTTAGGGCAGGTTTTGATGAAAAGGCACAAAAGCCTGTTTTAGAATTAGGATCGGGAATTTATACAATAGAATGTCAATTGTAGTTATGAGTTGTAATTAAACTCGAAAAAAAAAAATCAAGAAAATCAATTGCCTCCAGCTTTAGCTGGAGGTTCAAAATAAGACAAGTCAAAAGGCTTTAGCCAAATGTGAAAGTTCGGCTAAAGCCAATTTTAAAAAATCAATTTATTTCCTCCAGCTAAAGCAGGAGGCAATTCAAAAAATGCGTTGAATTATATCAAAATGAAAAAAATAAAATACATCTTCTTAGTTTCCATTTTTGCTTTGACATTTGCCAATGCGCAAAGTACTTCTGATACTAATTTTAGAAAACCAGTATCAGAAACGCTAAAAAAAATCGAGACTATTTTTAACGTAACCATCAGCGATGACAGAGGATTACTGAAAGGAAAAGAACTGGACTATGCCGATTGGAGAATTGAACCGGGAAATCTGCCACTTTCGCTGACTAATATTTTGGCGCCGTTTGAATTGATGTATTTTAAACAACCCGATGGAACCTACATTATACGCAAGTATGAAAACCATAAAGTTTCGGTAGATAAAGGAAAAGAACGCTTGTTTTATTTAGAAAGCCTTTATTCGACCAAAGAAGAATGGGAGAAACGCAAAACGGAGTTAAAAGCTTGTATGATAACCTCATTTGGTTTAGACAAGGCACCCCCAACACCAAAGTCTAAACCACTTTTGACTCCAAAAAGAATTTACAAAGACTATAGTGTAGAAAATATTGCTTTGGAAATTCTTCCGGGAGTTTATGCCACAGGATCGATTTACAAACCGTATCCGCTAAATAAAAAGTCGGCTGTAATTATCACGCCAGACGGGCATTTCGGAGACGGAAGATACAGAAAAGACGAGCAATACCGTTGTGCCATGATGGCAAAAATGGGCGCAATTGTAGTCGGGTATGATTTATTTGCTTGGGGAGAATCGTTATTGCAGTTTCCTGAAGAAACGCATAGAAATAGTATTGCATCGACAGTCCAATTGTTGACAGGAATTCGTTTATTGGATTATTTGTCAACCGTAAAAAATGCTGATATGTCGAGAGTTGGCGTTACGGGTGGTTCTGGCGGAGGTTCACATACGATGTTTTTGGCAGCAATTGATGATAGAGTAAAAGTTTCAGCTCCGGTCGTGATGGTTTCCTCACACTTTTCAGGTGGTTGTCCATGCGAAAGCGGTCGTGGAATTCACCTTTGCGGAAACGGAACAAATAATGCCGAAATCTCAGCGATGATGGCACCAAAACCGCAATTGATTGTTTCGGATGGAAAAGACTGGACATTGGCGGTTCCGGAATTGGAATTTCCTTTTATCCAAAGAACGTATGAATTGTACGGAAAGAAAGATTTAGTAGAAAACGCGCATTTTGCAAAAGAAGGACATGATTTCGGAATCTCGAAACGTATGGCTTTGTATCCATTTATGGCAAAGTATTTAAACTTAGATTTGAATAAAGTAAAGAACGATAAAGGCGAAATTGACGAATCGACTTGCGTAATTGAACCTTATGAGAAATTATATGTTTTTGGTAATAAAGCAGAAAATTTACCAAAAAATGCATTGAAAGATATCAACAAATTATATGAAATGTTCGGAGAAAAAAATCTGAAAGTTTACGAGGTTAAAAAATAGTCACGAATTCACGAATTATTTTTTATAATCGATACGCAATTTTTGTGTCAAATTAATCGAATTAAAGCTTTCGGTAAAAATTAGAGAAATAAAACGTAAAGAATAATTAGAGCAAATTCGTGAATTCGTGGCGAAAAAAAATATGAAGTTAAGAAATGATATTTGGGCGTGACCCAATTTGAAAAAGGGGGCATCTTTGTAACCGCACATTTCGCCCCCTTTCTCAAATCGCGTCGGGCTATCCGCGCTACTTCGGTAGCCAGCTTCTATCCCTCACGCGCTCTCGTAACTCAAGAAAATTTGCGCTAATTTGTGAAATTTGTGGTTAAAAAAACAATTCGGGTTTTACCCAAAAAGAATAAAATATGAATTTAATAATTGATCTGTTGAAGTCGAAAGACATGTTGTAATAAGAGTAGCTATCAACTATTAACCATCAACTATAAACTATGAAGTTAAAAATTAAAATAACGGCGATTTGTCTTGGATTAGTTTCCTTAACTGCAACAGCTCAAAACGACCTAAAATTATGGTACGATAAACCAGCCTCAATCTGGAACGAAGCTTTGCCTTTGGGTAACGGACGTTTGGGCGCAATGGTTTTTGGTGATCCGGCAGTCGAACGTTTGCAATTGAACGAAGAAACCATTTGGGCAGGTTCTCCAAACAGCAATGCACATTCCAAATCAATAAAAGCACTTCCAATTGTTCGTCAGTTAATTTTTGATGGAAAATTTGATGAAGCACAGGATTTGGCAACGCAGGATATCATGTCGCAAACGAATGACGGAATGCCGTATCAAACTTTCGGAAGCGTTTATATTTCATTCAATGGACATCAAAAATATACCGATTATTATCGAGATTTAGACATCAGCAATGCTACGGCGAAAGTAAAATACAAAGTAAACGGAGTTGAATTTACAAGAGAAATTCTAACGGCATTTTCAGATCAGGTTATTGTGGTTAAACTTTCTGCGAGTCAGCTGGGACAGATTACTTGTAATGTTTTCATGAACAGTCCAATTGATAAAACAGTCGCTTCGACAGAAGGAAACCAGATTATACTTTCTGGAGTTGGAACTAACTTTGAAGGCGTAAAAGGAAAAGTAAAATTTCAAGGAAGACTGACAGCTAAAAACAAAGGCGGCCAAATCGAAGCCAGCAACGGCGTTTTAAGTATCAACAAAGCCGATGAAGTGACTTTGTACATTTCGATTGCAACCAATTTCAAAAACTATCAGGATATTTCGGGAGATGAAATTGCAAAAAGCAAAGATTATTTAGCGAAAGCAGAAACAAAAGATTTTGAAACAATAAAAAAAAACCACGTAGATTATTATCAAAAATTCTTCAACAGAGTTGCTTTAGATTTAGGTTCAAATGAATTGACAAAGAAACCAACAAACGAAAGAATTAGAGATTTCTCTAAACAGTTCGATCCGCAGTTGGCTTCGTTGTATTTCCAATTCGGACGTTATCTTTTAATTTCAAGTTCACAGCCAGGAGGACAGCCAGTTAATCTTCAAGGAATCTGGAACGATATGGTGACGCCGCCTTGGGACAGTAAATACACGACAAACATCAATGCTGAAATGAATTACTGGCCAGCACAAGTAACCAATTTGCAGGAAATGCACGAACCTTTTGTGCAAATGGCAAAAGAGTTAGCCGTGACAGGCGCAGAAACTGCGAGAATGATGTACAATGCCAGCGGTTGGGTTTTACATCATAACACCGATATTTGGCGAGTTACCGCTCCGGTAGATTCAGCTGCTTCAGGAATGTGGCCGACTGGTGGTGCTTGGGTTTGTCAGGATTTATGGGAAAGATATTTATATACTGGAGATAAAAAATATTTAACAGAAATTTATCCAATCATGAAAGGCGCTGCCGATTTCTTTTTGGATTTTATGGTAATTGATCCAAATACAAAATATTTAGTGGTTGTGCCGTCAAGTTCGCCAGAAAACACACACGCAGGCGGAACTGGAAAAGCTACGATTGCATCAGGGACTACAATGGACAATCAGCTGGTTTTTGATTTGTTTACGCATGTTATGGAAGCTTCAGCGTTGGTTTCGCCAGATGTAGCTTATGTAAAAAAAGTAAGCGATGCTTTGGCAAAAATGCCTCCGATGAAAATTGGGAAACACAATCAGTTGCAGGAATGGCAGGATGATTGGGATAATCCGAAAGACAATCACAGACACGTTTCTCATTTGTACGGATTGTATCCAAGTAATCAGATTTCGGCAATAAAAACACCAGAATTATTTGAAGCTGCGAAACAATCATTGATTTATAGAACAGACGAATCTACTGGCTGGTCAATGGGATGGAAAGTGAATTTATGGGCAAGATTGTTAGACGGAAATCACGCTTATAAATTGATTCAGGATCAATTGCATTTAGTTACGGCAGATCAAAGAAAAGGTGGTGGAACGTATCCGAATATGTTAGATGCGCATCAGCCGTTCCAAATTGATGGTAATTTTGGATGCACGGCTGGTTTTGCTGAAATGCTGATGCAGAGTCAGGAAGATGCCATTCATTTATTGCCTGCTTTGCCAACGGTTTGGAAAGACGGAAGCATAAAAGGTTTAGTAGCAAGAGGCGGTTTCGTAATCGATATGACTTGGAAGAACAATAAAGTTTCGACGCTTAAAATCTATTCGAAAATTGGAGGAAACTGCCGATTGAAAGTTGAGAATACATTGAAAGGTTCTTTAAACAAAAAAGCAAAAGGGAAAAATTCAAATCCGTTGTTTTACGATGTTGAAGTAAAGAAACCAATTATTTCTAAGGAAGCAAAATTGCCTAAAGTACAATTGCCGAATTACAATATTTATGATATAAATATGAAAGCGGGACAGACTTATACTTTTACTGGGAATTAAAAATTTTGAACCATATAAGTGATTTAAGAAAATATAATAGCACGCCATATTTGTCATTTCGACGAAGGAGAAATCTTCGTTAGAAATTCGACAAAGATTGGAGACTCACTTTACGGAGTTACTTGCGGAGATTTCTCCTTCGTCTAAATGACAAGATTGTGTGAAAAGAATAAAATAAAAAACAGAATATGTTACAACATTTCAAACATAAAATAATAACACTTTCAGTAGTAATTGCTTGTATAAACAGCAGTTGCAAATCGACTGTGGATCATTCACAAAAAGGAAAATCAGCTATTCTAGAAGAAAAAAACTTCAAACATTATGTGGATTATTTCAACACGATGGAAGATGAAAACTTGAAGTTTACGATTCCAAATGACAGTGCATGGGCGTGGATGGAAAAGAATATTCCGTTGTTTGAATGTCCACAGCAGAATTTTGAGGAGATTTATTATTTCAGATGGTGGAGCGTTCGTAAGCATATTAAAAATACTCCGCAGGGATTTGCAATTACAGAGTTTTTGGTAGACCGTTCGTATGCCGATAAATACAATATGATAAGCTGTGCTTTGGGGCATCATATCAACGAATTCAGATGGGTTCATGATCCGAAATATATTGAGCAGGATGTAAAAATCTGGTATAGAGGAAATGATGGAAAGCCAATGAACAAATTATATAAATTCAGCAGTTGGACAGCCGATGCTTTGTACAATCGTTATTTGGTGAATAAAGATGAAAAATTCTTATTGGATTTATACCCAGATATGGTTACTGATTATGCTGTTTGGGAAAAAGACCGTCAGCGTAAAGATGGTTTGTTTTGGCAACATGATGTAAAAGACGGAATGGAAGAATCCTTAAGTGGTGGACGAAAAGTGCAAAATGCAAGACCTACAATTAACAGTTATATGTACGGAAACGCTGTAGCGATTTCTAAAATGGCTGAAATGAAAGGCGATAAAGAAGCAGAAGCAAAATTCAAAGAAAAAGCGGATGTTCTGCAAAAATTAGTAGAAACGAAATTATGGAATCAGAAAAGCGAATTTTTTGAGACCTTTACAGAAAAAGATACTTTGGCTCAGGTTCGAGAAGCCATCGGATTTATTCCGTGGTATTTTAATCTGCCGGAGCAAAACAAAGGTTTTGAAAAAGCCTGGGAACAAATTAAAGATGAAAAAGGATTTTCGGCTCCGTTTGGTTTAACAACAGCAGAAAGAAGAAGTCCGAGATTTAGAACACACGGAACAGGAACCTGCGAATGGGACGGTGCGATTTGGCCATTTGCAAGTTCTCAGACGTTAACGGCTTTAGCCAATGTTTTGAATAATTACAATCAGAATTATGTTGGTAAAACCGATTATTTCAAACAAATGGAATTGTATGTTCAGTCGCAATATTACAGAGGAAGACCTTATTTGGGCGAATATCTGGATGAAACAACAGGATATTGGTTAATGGGCGACAGAGAAAGAAGTCGTTATTACAATCACTCGACTTTCAATGATTTAGTGATTACTGGATTGGTTGGTTTACGCCCAAGAGCTGATGAAAAGATTGAAGTAAATCCGTTGATTCCACAAGAAAAATGGGATTGGTTTTGTTTGGATAATGTTTTGTATCATGGCAATATTATTACCATTCTTTGGGATAAAACAGGAGAAAAATATAAGAAAGGAAAAGGTTTCAGGATCTTTAAAAATGGGAAGGAAATTGCGGTTTCTGAGAAATTGGAGAAGTTGGTTTCTGAATAGATTAAGTATAGCTATCTAGTTTGTCATTTCGACGTAAGGAGAAATCACACACAGTATTCTACAAAGATTGGCATTACTTTGCGGAGTTTCTATTGTGATTTCTCCTTACGTCGAAATGACAATACTTTGTCTATAAATTGAAAACTCAAAATACCTAACAGGTTTTTAAAACCTGTTAGGAGAAAAAATAAAATCATGAAAAAGTTTTTTTTACATCTAACATTAATCATTTCACTTTTCACAATTTCGGCGAAAGCCCAAAACAAAATAATTGTGAGTGATTTGAAATGCGAAATGCTTGCCAATCCGGAAGGAATTGATGTTTTACAGCCAAGATTAAGCTGGAAAATAAAAGCAGATATAAATGATGTAAAACAAACTGCGTATCAAATCAAAGCGTCTTCAAGTTTAGAGAAATTAAATGCAGGAAATGGAGATTTATGGGATAGCGGAAAAGTTCAAAGTGACGAATCTGTCAATGTGATTTATAACGGAAAAAAGCTAAAAGACAGACAAGACGTTTATTGGAAAGTAAATGTTTTTACGAATAAAGGCGAAGTTCAGTCAAAAGAAACAGCACATTTCAGCATCGGAATTTTGACTTATGCTGATTGGAAATCGACACGTTGGATTGGTTATGAAAAATTGTCGAATGATGACAGTATTTCGCAGTATTCAAAATTGTCAGCGCGTTATCTGAGAAAAGAAATCAACCTGAAAAAACAAGTCAAAAGCGCCAAAGTTTATATTATGGGAATGGGCTTGTACGAGTTATACATTAACGGAAATAAAATTGGCGATCAGGTTTTAGCTCCTGTTCCTACGGACTATACCAAAAATATAAAATACAATGTTTTTGAGGTGACTTCGCAATTGAAAGAAGGCAAAAATATGCTGGGAACGATTTTAGGGAACGGACGTTTTTTTGCCATGCGACAAGATTACAAACCCTATAAAATCAAGTCATTTGGTTTCCCAAAAATGGCTCTGCAATTATTTGTAGAATATACAGATGGAAGCAAAGACGTTATCAGAACTGACGATACCTGGAAACTAACAACTGATGGACCGATTTTGGCTAACAATGAATACGACGGCGAAGAATATGACGCCCGTAAGGAAATGAAAGGCTGGAACACGACCAATTTTGATGATAAAAACTGGATACACGCCAGATACGTTCAAGAACCGGGAGGATTCTATGAAGGACAGATGTCGGCGAATATGAAGATTAAACGCGAAGTAAAACCGATTTCAATCAAACAAACGCCAAAAGGAACTTATATCTTGGATATGGGGCAAAATATGGTGGGCTGGTTACAGTTGAAAGTAAAAGGAAACGCTGGCGACAAAATCACAATGAAATTTGCAGAATCTTTACAGCCAGATGGTTCGTTGTATATTGCCAATCTTCGTGATGCGAAAACGACTGATATTTATACGTTAAAAGGAGAAGGCGAAGAAGTTTGGGAACCTCGTTTTATTTTTCACGGATTCAGATTTGTGGAAATCTCAGGATTTAAAACCAAACCAGCTTTAGAAAATTTTGTTGGAAAAGTCGTTTATGACGATATTCAGACCACAGGAACTTTCGATTCTTCAAACCCGATTATGAACCAGATTTTTAAGAATGCGTGGTGGGGAATCAGCGGGAATTATAAAGGAATGCCAATTGATTGTCCGCAAAGAAATGAACGTCAGCCTTGGTTAGGAGATAGAACAACGGGAGCTTACGGAGAAAGTTTCTTATTTGATAATCAGACTTTATATGGAAAATGGTTAGATGATATTAAAAACTCACAAACTATCGATGGTGGAATTCCAGATGTAGCACCAGCTTTCTGGCGTTATTACGGTGACAACGTGACTTGGCCGGGAACGTATATTACAGTTGCAGATATGTTGTATCAGCAATTTGGAGATGCAAAAGTGGTAGAAAAACAATATCCATACATGAAAAAATGGATGGATTATATGGAAGAAAATTATTTGGTTGATGATATTATGACCAAAGATAAATACGGCGATTGGTGTGTTCCTCCAGAATCGTTGGAATTAATTCGTTCGAAAGATCCTTCTCGTTTGACGGATGGCGAATTGATTTCGAGTGCGTTTTATTATCAGCTTTTAAATATCATGAAAAAGTTTGCGGTAATCGCGAATGCACAAAATGACATTAAACATTATGATGAATTAGCTTCAAGAATTAAAAAAGCATTCAATACTAAATATTTCAACGCATCAAAAAACAACTACGCGAATAATACCGTAACAGCCAATTTATTGCCTCTAACTTTCGGAATGGTTCCAGAAGAATCAAAACAACAAGTTTTCGAAAATTTGGTACACGAAGTTGAAGTAACCAAAAATGGTCATGTAAGTACAGGCGTTATCGGAACACAGTTTTTAATGAGAACATTGACTAATTTCGGTCGTGGCGATTTGGCTTTCAAGTTAGCATCAAACAAAACCTATCCAAGCTGGGGTTATATGGTTGAAAACGGCGCTACGACAATCTGGGAACTTTGGAACGGAAATACTGCAGACCCAGCAATGAATTCGCAAAACCACGTCATGCTTTTAGGCGATTTATTGATTTGGTATTACGAAAATATGGCAGGAATTAAAAGCAATCCTGAAACTCCTGGTTTCAAACAAATCATCATGAAACCTGATTTCAATGCGGGATTGACTTATGTAAATGCTTCTTATGAATCAGTTTACGGAACGATTAAAAGTGATTGGAAAAAAGATAAAAAAGCTTTGGTTTGGAATATTACGATTCCGGCTAATACAACAGCTTTAGTATATCTTCCTGCGAGTGATGTTTCAGCTGTTTCTATTAATAAACAAAAACTGACTCAATTTTCTGCTTCTATTAAAACGGAGAACAATAATACTGTTGTAACGTTACCATCAGGAACCTATGTTTTAAATGTAAAATAAGAAAGTTTTTTCGTACTATTGCAGATTGTTGTAAAAAGTGATTTATGGATGCTATTAAAGTTTTTGAAGATAGAAAAGTACGAAGCCATTACGATAAGGATAATGAAACTTGGTATTTTTCTATAGTGGATATCATTGAAGCTTTAACTGATTCTAAGAACCCGACAGATTATTTAAAAAAAATCAGAAAAAGAGATATTGAACTTGGAAGCTACATAGGGACAAATTGTCCCCAGGTAACAATGCTGACTAATGGGAAAAAACGTAAAACATTGGCAGGTAACGTCGAGAATATTTTTAGAATAATACAATCCATTCCATCTCCTAAAGCTGAACCGTTTAAACAATGGCTGGCAAAAGTAGGTTATGAACGTATTCAGGAAATTCAGGATCCGGTGCAAAGTATTGACCGAGCCAGAGAAAACTGGAAACAGCATGGAAGAAGCGAAAAGTGGATTCAACAACGCATGATGGGACAGGAAACCCGAAATAAACTAACTGATTATTGGAAAGAAGCGGGTATTGAAGAGAAAAATGAATTTGCAATTCTAACTAATATTATTCATCAGGAGTGGACTGGTCTTTCAGTGAAAGAACATAAAGAAGCAAAGGGCTTAAAGTCGCAAAATCTTAGAGATCACATGAGTGAGGCTGAACTTATTTTTACAGCACTAGCCGAACTTTCTACAAGACAAATAGCCGAAAACGATGAAGCAAAAGGATTAACCGAAAATGCAGTGGCAAGCAAAAAGGGTGGAACAGTGGCAAAAAATGCGCGAGTTGAACTGGAACAACAAACAGGTAAAAATGTAGTAACAAACGAGAATTTTTTACCTCCTTCTGAAAGAAAAAAAACTTTGCCTAAGAAGAAATAATACTTTTTTCAAAAAGTTGGACTTTGAAAAAACTACTTTATTGCATAAAAACGAACTTAACTATTACGTTTTCGTCAGGAAATTATGCGATAAACGTTAAATAATCCGCATTTTTAATAATTCGGGACAGTACAGGATACATTGTTAATTTTTCGGTGTTATTTTTACACTTATTAAATATTTTTACCTAAAAAAATGTTAGGTATGTATTTATAGTCAAAAAAAATAATTCATAATTTAATTAAGAATGAAGATAACAAAATTAGCATTTGTCTTGTTTGGACTTTTCCTTTTAGGAAGTTGTAAATCGGCTTTAGAGAAAAAGACTTGGAAAGAAGGAATTTTAGTAGATCAATTTGTTTACGATAAAGCACCTTATCCGTCTTGTCACGCGATTACAATTGTTGAAGCTACAAATGGTGATTTAGTTGCCTCATGGTTTGGAGGAACGCACGAAAGAAATCCTGATGTTTGTATTTATGTAGCCATCAAACCAAAAGGAACCGATACTTGGAACGAAGGCGTAAAAGTTGCCGACGGTGTTATGAAAGAAGGCCCAAGATTACCAACTTGGAACCCTGTTTTATATCAGATTCCAGGTGGCGATTTAATGTTATTCTACAAAATAGGGCCAAAACCATCAGAATGGTGGGGCGTAATCAGAACTTCATCTGATGGCGGTAAAACTTGGTCTGAGGCGAAAAAAATGCCAGACGGTTTCTTAGGGCCAATCAAAAATAAACCTGTTTTATTAAGCAACGGAACTTTATTATGTCCGTCAAGTATCGAAGGCGATGGCTGGAGACTTCGCATGGAATCTACTCCAGATTTTGGAAAAACTTGGGTAATGGGCGATACGCTTCCAAGAGGGAAACAAAAAATTAATGCGATTCAACCAAGTATTTTATTCCACAAAGATGGAAGTATTCAAGCAATTGGAAGAACTCGAAACAGAGCGATTTTCAGCACATTTTCAAAAGACAACGGAAAAACTTGGTCGGATGTTGAGTTAATCGGACTTCCAAATAACAACTCAGGAACAGATGCTGTAACACTTAAAGACGGCAGACATTTATTGGTTTACAATCACGTTTTACCTCCAGGAAAAGAAGCTAAAGGCCCAAGAACGCCTTTAAATGTCTCGGTTTCAAAAGACGGAATTCATTGGAATGCTGCTTTGGTTTTAGAAGATTCAAAAATCAGCCAATATTCTTATCCATCGATGATTCAAAGTTCAGACGGTATGGTTCATATTGTTTACACTTGGAGAAGAGAAAAACTGAAATATGTGAAAATCGATCCAAGTAAATTAGTGGCACTTCCAATCAAAAATGGAGTTTGGCCAGGTGAAGAAGGAAAAGTAGTTACAGCAGTAAAAGCCGAAGAAGAATAAAAATAAAATAAATTGAACCATTAAGAGATTAAGAAAATTAAGTTGTTGTGCTTATTTAATCTTTAAAAATAACATTAAGCTTAACTTTCTTAATCTTTTAATGGCAAAATTATAAAAGCATTTAAGCTTAATTCCCTTAATATCTTAATGGTAAAACAAATTAACATGAAGCTAAATAAAAACTTATTTGTTGCACTACTTGTTGTTCTATCAACAACATTCAATAGCTGTGCAACGGCTCAGTCTTCCAATAAAAAGCAAAAATATAAAGTTGCAGTTTGTGACTGGATGATTTTAAAAAGACAAAAATTAGGGGCTTTTGGTTTGGCTGCTGAATTAAAAGCCGATGGAATCGAATTGGATATGGGAGGTTTAGGAAACCGTCCGACGTTTGACAGTAAGCTAGGCGATCCTATAGAAAGACAAAAATTTTTAGATAAATCAAAAGAAACTGGAGTTGGAATTAGTTCAATTGCTATGTCTGGATTTTACGCACAGTCATTTGCCACAAGAGAAATCACGCCAATGATTACGGATTGTATTCAGGCGATGAAAAACATGAAAGTAAAAGTGGCGTATCTTCCATTAGGAACACAAACCGATTTAGTTAAAAATCCGGAATTGCGTCCAGAAGTAATTAAAAGATTGCAATGGGCAGGAAAAGAAGTGGGGAAAATAGGCGGTGTAATTGCGATTGAAACCTCTTTAGACGCGACAGAAGAGAAAAAACTTTTAGACGAAGTAGGTTCAAAATACATTAAAAGCTCTTTCAATTTTGCGAATGCTCTAGATAATAAAAGAGATATTTCTTCAGAATTGAAAATATTAGGAAAGAAATATGTAGCACAAATTCACGCTTCGAATACAGATCAATTTTGGTTAGAAAATGACAAAGCGATCGATATGCCAAAAATCAAAGCAACATTAGATGAAATGAAATGGAGCGGATGGCTGATTGTAGAGCGTTCTCGTGATGTTACTCAAGTTCACAATGTAAAAGCCAATTACGGAGCAAATGTGGCTTATTTGAAGAAGATTTTTCAGAATTAAACAATAAACAGTGATCAATATGTAATCGTTAAACAACACAATTTTTCACTATAAATCTGCCGAATTTGCTAAGTCTGCGAGAGATATTTTTCACGCAGATCGGGCAGATTTAGCAGATTATTTTTAGAATGAATACCCAAAAACAGCATACTATGAAATATTTACAATTACTTTTTTTATGTCTTTACGTCTCTTTCGCGACAGCGCAAAACATCACAGTTGTGAGTGATGCAAATTCGCCGAGAGCAAAATTTGGAGCAGAGAAATTATCAGAAACACTTTCTTTAAAAGGTTTCAAAGTAACTTCTTCTGCTAAATTCAAAAAATCAAAAGATAAAGTAATTGTTATTGGAGAAAAAGGAACCGATTTCTGGAAACAGAATGCCAAAAGTGCTAAAATCGACGATACCAAATTATCTAAAAAAGAAGGTTTCCAGATTCGTACTCAAAATAATGTCATTTATATTGAAGGAGCAGATGCTTCAGGAACTTTGTATGGCGCTTTGGAATTGACAGACCGTATTAAAAATTCAGGACAACTTCCGTCAGAAATTAATATCGATGACAGTCCGGAAATGGTTTTAAGAGGAGCCTGTATCGGAATGCAGAAACCGGTTTATCTTCCAGGTAGAGATGTTTATGAATATCCGTATACGCCAGAAACTTTTCCATGGTTTTACGATAAAGCATTATGGATAAAATACCTAGACATGTTGGTAGAAAACCGCATGAATTCTTTGTATTTATGGAACGGACATCCGTTTGCTTCTTTGGTAAAACTAAAAGAATATCCGTTTGCTGTTGAAGTAAGCGACGAAGATTTCAAAAAAAATGAAGAAATTTATAAATTCTTAACAGTTGAAGCCAACAAACGCGGAATCTGGGTAATTCAGATGTTTTATAATATTATTGTTTCTAAGCCTTTTGCAGAGCATTACAACATTAAAACTCAGGATCGTTCAAGACCTATTACGTCTCTATTGTCTGATTATACTAGAAAATCTATCGCAGCATTCATTGAAAAATATCCAAATGTTGGATTGATGGTTTGTTTGGGAGAAGCTATCAATACGGTTGATGATGATGTGGAATGGTTTACAAAAACGATTATTCCTGGTGTTCGAGATGGTTTGCAAGCATTAGGAAAAACAGAAGAACCACCAATTATCCTTCGTTCTCATGATACAGACGGACCTTTGGTAATGGAAAAATCACTTCCGTTATACAAGAATCTTTATACGGAAAGTAAATATACAGGAGAATCTTTAACGACTTATACACCGGGTGGGCCTTGGGGAGAAACGCATAAACAGTTGAGTGCTCTTAAATCCATTCATATTGAGAATGTTCATATTTTGGCAAATCTAGAACCTTTTAGATACGGTTCACCAGATTTCATTCAGAAAACGGTAAAAGCAATGCATAGCGTTCACGGAGCAAATGCTTTACACTTATATCCGCAGGCATCGTATTGGGATTGGCCGTATTCAGCAGATAAGACGAAATCAGGAGAGCGTTTATTAGAAATGGATCGTGACTGGATTTGGTACAAAGCTTGGGCAAGATATGCTTGGGATAGCAAAAGAGACCGTAACGAAGAAGTTAAATTTTGGGATAAAGATTTGGCTTCAAAATACGGAACTTCTCAGGAAGCTGCTAACAACATTTTAAAAGCTTACGAAGAAACTGGAGAAATCGCGCCAAAAACATTAAGACGTTTCGGAATCACAGAAGGAAACCGTCAGACTTTATTGTTGGGAATGTTCGAAAGTCAGTTGGTAAATCCATCAAAATGGAGAGTTTATCCGGGATTCCACGAATCTTGTGGGCCAGCGGGCGAATTGCTTTTAGAATATGCTAAAAAAGAATGGAACAAAGAACCACATTCTGGCGAACTTCCAACACAAATTATTGCCGAAATTACGGAGCACGGAAGATTGGCAGTTGAAGCAATAGACAAAGCCGAAGCCAGAGTAACCAAAGATAAAGAAGAATTTGCACGTCTTAAAAATGACATTCATGCCTACAAAGCGTTTGCCGATTTCTTCTCAGAAAAAGTAAAAGCAGCTTTATTGGTTTTAAGATACAGTTATTCCAACGACATTGCCGATTTAGACAAAGCAATGCCTCATTTAGAGAAAAGCATCGAGCATTACGAATTATTGGTAAACTTGACAAAAGATACATATTACTATGCGAATAGTATGCAGACCGCTCAACGCCGAATTCCGATTGGAGGAGACGACGGAAACAATAAAACTTGGGCAGAGTTATTACCGCATTATGAACGTGAATTGGCTAATTTTAAAAGAAATTTAGAAAAGCTAAAATCCTCAAAAGACGGTAAAATTGAAACCAAAGAAGGAAAACCTTGGAAAACGGCAGAAGTAACTTTTATTGACGAAAAACCGGGAACTTATTTAGTTAAAACTGGAACAAAAGTGTACGGAACAGATATTTCTGAATTGACAAAAATTGCTCCTGAGCTTCAAAACTTAAAAGGATTTACTTTCGTAGAAAATGATCAGAACGAAAAAGGAACACATTTAAAGTTTAGAAATACAAAAGCTGTTAAATTAGTTGTGGGGTATTTCAATTCAGATCAAAAAAGATTTTTGTTGCCACCAAGTTTAGAAACCGATGCAGCAGGAAACGCTCACGGTCAAGCCGAAGTGATTTTGGCAAGCGCCATGAATTTAAAAGAGCTTCCACGTGTAAATATTCATACATACACTTTCCAACCGGGCGAGAATAAATTAGATTTAGGAAAAGGAAAAGTATTGATTTTAGGTTTCATCGACGCAGATCAAACCGTAACGCCACGTGATGTCGGATATATTGATGCAGGAGAAAAAGCAGCTATCGACTGGTTGTTTTATTAATAATTTTGGCGTGTCCCTCCGGGTCGGGCTTTCGGCTATATCTTTTATTCCGCTCCGCTACATAAAAGGATACCGCCTCAATCCCTCACGCGAACTCGTTGTTAATTTAGACCTAACATGTTTTTAAAATCTGTTAGTTTTAATTGAAAATATAAACACAATCTTGTCATCCCGAGGAACGAGGGATCTTCGCAAGAAACTCCGTACAGTTTGTCATTTCGACCGAAGGGAGAAATCACACGCGGGATTCGACAAAGATAGGGAATAACTGTACGGAGTTTCTAGTGTGATTTCTCCCTTCGGTCGAAATGACAAAACAGGTAAAATAAAAACTTAAACAACCTTATAATCACTTATATGGTTTTAAAAATATGAATAGAATAGTTTTTTTTATTTTTTGTTTTTTCTCAAGTCTTTGCTCTGTTTGGAGTCAGAGCAAAGATTCAGGGAAGTTTCGTAAAGAAATTTCGCTGAATTCGTCTTGGGAAACCGTAATCTTGGAAAATCTTCCCGCACAGGAAGAGAGGTTTGTAGACCATCCAGAAACTGATTCCAATTGGCAGAAGGTTAGTGTGCCTCACAATTGGGATCAGTATTATGGTTTTAGAAGAACAAAACATGGAAATTTACACGGTACCGCTTGGTACAAGAAAGTATTAAAACTTGATAAAAAAGACAGTTCAAAACAGCATTTTCTTTATTTCGAAGGTGTTAGTTCGTACGCTACTGTTTGGGTAAATGGCAAAAAAGTTGGAGAACACAAAGGTGGAAGAACTACTTTCACTTTAGACATTACCAAAGCTGTTTCTTTCAACAAAGAAAATATCATTTTAGTAAAAGCTTCACATCCGTCCTTTATTGCAGATCTTCCTTGGGTTTGCGGAGGTTGTTCAGGAGAATGGGGATTTTCAGAAGGTTCTCAGCCAATGGGAATTTTCAGGCCTGTTACTTTAGTTATAACAAACGATGTCAGAATTCAGCCTTTTGGCGTTCATATTTGGAATGATAAATCGGTTTCTAAACAAAAAGTGATTCTTCATACAACAACTGAAGTAAAGAATTACGGTACTTCACAGCGAAATTTGACAATTGAAAATATTCTTTTGGATGCTTCAGGAAAAAAAGTTGCTATTATAAAAAGCGATAACAAAATCAATTCGGGAGAAGCAAAAGAAATAGCGCAGACACTTCCTGAGATTCAAAATCCGAAATTATGGTCGCCATCGAATCCGTATTTGTATAAATTGGTTACTTCGGTTTATGAAAACGGAAAAATAATCGATCAGTTAACAACGCCTTATGGAATTCGCTGGGTAAGCTGGCCTGTAAGCCGTGACGGAAAAGACAATCGTTTTTTCATTAATGACGAACCTGTTTTTATAAATGGTGTCTGCGAATATGAACATTTAATTGGAAAAAGCCATTCGTTTTCAGACGAAATGATTCATTCCAGAATTGAACAGATCAAAGCTGGCGGATTTAATGCTTTTAGAGAAGCACATCAGCCTCATAATTTATTATATCAAAAAGAACTGGACGAAAACGGAATCTTATTTTGGAGTCAGTTTTCTGCGCATATTTGGTACGATACACCAGAATTCAAAGAAAACTTTAAAACTCTTCTAAGAGAATGGATTAAAGAACGCAGAAACAGTCCGTCTGTAGTAATGTGGGGATTGCAGAACGAAAGTACGATCCCAAAAGAATTTGCCGAAGAATGCACGCAGATAATCCGTGAAATGGATCCGTTATCGGCTTCACAAAGAATCGTAACTACTTGTAACGGTGGAGAAGGAACAGATTGGAATGTAGTTCAAAACTGGTCTGGAACGTATGGAGGAGATCCGTTAAAATATCATCTGGAAATGACAACTCAGTTATTAAACGGTGAATACGGCGCATGGCGTTCAGCCGATTTACATACCGAAGGTGAATTCGACCAAAAAGGAACTTTAAGCGAAAACCGTTTTTCTCAGTTAATGGAAATTAAAGTTAGAGAAGCAGAATCGGTAAAAGATAAAATTGCGGGACAATTCAACTGGCTTTTTGCTTCGCATGAAAATCCGGGACGTGTGCAGAACGGAGAAGGTTTTAGAGATATTGATAAAGTCGGCCCAGTAAATTACAAAGGTCTTTTTACGATTTGGGGCGAACCTTTGGATGCGTTTTATATGTATCGAGCGAATTATGTGTCGAACAAAACCAATCCGATGGTTTATATCGTTTCGCATACTTGGCCAAGCCGTTGGGAAACTGCGGGAATCAAAAACGGAATCGATATTTATTCGAATTGTGATGAAGTAGAATTGTTTAATGATGTCAATAAAGTTTCACTTGGAAAACTAAAAAATCCAGGAATCGGACAACATTTTCAGTTCAATAATGTCAATATTCAGTACAATGTTTTGTATGCTGTTGGATATGTAAACGGGAAAGCGGTTGCTAAAGATTATATTGTTTTAAATAACCTTCCAAAAGCGCCCAATTTTAAGACTTTAATAGCAGAGAAAACTGATATTACAAAAGCGAAAAGCGGTTACAATTATATTTACAGAGTAAATTGCGGAGGTTCTGAATTGACAGATTCTGCTGGAAATACTTGGTTTAGCGATACACACAAAAACGGAAAAAACACTTGGGGTTCATTATCTTGGACAGATAATTTTGAAAAACTGCCAGACTTTTTTGCAAGTCAAAGAACAACTTTCGATCCGATAAATGGTACAAAAGATCCAGAGTTATTTCAAAGTTTTAGATACGGAGTTGACAAACTGCGTTACGAATTTCCAGCGCCAAACGGAGAATATTTAGTCGAATTATATTTCGCAGAACCTTGGTACGGAACTGGCGGAGGTTTAGACTGCAAAGGATGGCGTTTGTTTGATGTTGCCATCAATGATAATGTAGTTTTAAAAGATTTTGATATTTGGGCAGAAGCTGGACATGATAATGCTTTAAAGAAAACATTCAAAGTAAAAAGCACAAACGGCAAAATTGTCATTTCGTTTCCGAATGTAAAAGCTTCTCAAGCGATTATTTCGGCAATTGCAATTGCGACGAAAGATATTCATGCAAGACCAGCGTCTGAATCTTCAAAAAATATTGAAAACTTGATTTTAAGTGCTTATGATAAAAGTCGAAATTGGGTAGCTTCTTGGTTAGATATCAATTCAAAACAATATTCAAATTCAGAAATTATATTTACAGAATTGCCTTCAGAAGTTTTTGGAGCAGATTATTTACAATTTTCTTCTAATTCAAAAGTTTCGGGATCATTCACAGCGAAAGAAGAATCAACTGTTTATGTTTTAGTTGATAGTAAAATCAAAACATTAAAAGGGCTTTCAGATTATAAAAAAATAGAAGAAAAAGCAAAAAACAGCAACGGAATTTCATTTGATGTTTTCGCTAAAAAAGTAAAAAAAGGCGAGAAAGTTCTTTTTGATAATTCAGAGACTATAAGTACAATTGCAGTAGTTCCAACGTATGATATGGGTGAAAAAGACGATTCTAGACCAGTCGTAATTATCGAAGCAGAAAAAACAAAAACAACTGGAACTGGAATCGAAAAAGGAAATTTCAAAAAAGCAGATTATATTGAGTTCACTAAAAAAACAAATAACAGTATCGAGTTTGAAGTAAAACCGGGCGTTGCGGGAATTTATTTAATGCGTTTCCGTTTTATGAATCGAAATGAAACGCCATTAAAAGTCAAATTCAAAATGGAAGATGCGTACGGAATTTTAATGCGAAATGATACGATTGAATTTTTCCCTTCGCCAGAAAAATGGAAGATTTTAAATACAACATCAGGGGGTTATATTAATGCAGGGACTTATAAAATTACGTTGGAAGGTGATGATTTGAAAGGGCTAATGTTAGATAACTTCGAATTTCAGTAAATAAAAATAATTTCGCAAAGTCGCAAAGGAAATTAAACCATATAAGTGATATAAGATAATTTAAGTTTTGTTTTAAATGAACTTAAATTACTTATATGGTTCAGAAAAAAAACTTTGCGCTTTTGCGACTTTGCGAGAGAAAAAATAAAAATATGGTTAAGAAAATTACACTTGCATTTGCAATCTTGCTTTCTGTTTCAATTTTTGCACAAAAGCAAGTCAGAATTGTAGAAGACTTTAATAAAAACTGGAACTTTAAATTAGGAGATTATCCAGAAGCGGTAAACGCTAATTTCAATGCTTCGGATTGGAGAGCGCTTCAATTACCACACGATTGGAGTATTGAAGGCGCATTTGATAAAGATGCAAAAACCAAACAAGCGCAAGGATTTTTACCAGCAGGAAAAGGCTGGTATCGTAAAACTTTTACTATTCCGGCAAGTTGGAAAAGCAAAACCATTTCAATCGAATTTGACGGTGTTTTTAAGAATAGCGAAGTTTTTATCAATGGGAAATCATTGGGAGTTCGTCCAAATGGTTATATTTCTTTTGGTTACGATTTGTCTCCATATTTAAATTATGGACAATCGAATATTATCGCCGTAAAAGTGGATAACGATGCCCAGCCAAATTCAAGATGGTATACAGGTTCTGGAATTTACAGAAATGTGAGATTGGTGGCAAGTGAAAAATTACACGTTGGAAAATGGGGAACTTTTGTAACTACACCAGAGGTTTCGACAGCGAAATCAAAAGTACATTTAGAAGTTACAATTGATAATGATAATGATACTGCGAGAGAATTTACATTGGTTACGTCTATTTTAGATGCTAAGAATAAAGAAGTGGCAAATAAGATTTCTATAGAGAAAATCGGAGCGAAAACATTTGAAACTAAAGTGCATAATCTTGATGTTCTAAAAGCACAATTATGGAATACTGAAAATCCGTATTTGTATAAAGTTGTCACAAAAATCTATGATAAATCTGTTTTAGTTGATAATTATGAAACGCCGCTCGGATTTAGATATTTTAATTTCGATTCAGAAAAAGGTTTTTCATTAAATGGTGTTCCAACCAAGATTTACGGAGTTTGTCTGCATCATGATAATGGTGCTTTAGGAGCGGTAGAAAACATTCACGCCGTTAGAAGAAAACTGACTTTAATGAAAGAAATGGGAGCCAACGCTATTAGAATGTCTCATAATCCGCATTCTTTGGAAATGATGCAATTGTGCGACGAAATGGGATTTATTGTTCAGGACGAAGCTTTTGACGTTTGGAAAAAGAAAAAAGTAACAAACGATTACCATAAAGATTGGGATGCTTGGCATAAACAGGATTTAGAAGATTTTATCAAAAGAGACCGTAATCATCCATCGGTTATGATGTGGAGTATCGGGAATGAAATCAGAGAACAGTTCGATTCGACTGGAATTGCGATTACAAGAGAATTGGCTAAAATTGTTAAATCTTTAGATGTCACTCGTCCCGTAACTTCGGCTTTGACCGAAAATGTAATTGAGAAAAACTTTATTTACCAATCGGGAGCTTTAGATCTTTTAGGATTCAATTATAAACATGAAGATTATAAAGATTTTCCAACTAAATTTAAAGGACAAAAAATATTGGCATCAGAAAGTGTTTCGGCTTTGGAAACGCGTGGGCATTATGATCAATCTGATGTCATTAAAGCCTGGCCAACAAAACACGGTGCTCCGTTTGACGGAAATGCAGATTGGACGGTTTCGGCTTACGATCAGGTAAAATCATATTGGGGCGCTACACACGAAGAAAACTGGAAAACAATTAAAAGTCAGGATTTCATGGCGGGAACTTTTATCTGGACAGGTTTTGATTATATCGGAGAACCTGATCCGTATCCGTATCCTGCGAGAAGTTCATATTTCGGAATCGTTGACTTAGCAGGACTTCCAAAAGATGTATATTATATGTACCAAAGCGAATGGTCGAAAAAAACGGTTCTTCATATTCTCCCGCATTGGAATTGGACAAAAGATCAGGAAATCAACGTTTGGGCATATTACAATAATGCAGATGAAGTAGAATTATTCTTGAACGGTAAATCGCTTGGCAAAAAGTCAAAACAAAATGATGATCTGCATATTGAATGGAAAGTGAAGTTTGAACCAGGAACTTTAAAAGCTGTTTCAAGAAAAGCAGGAAAAGTAATTTTAGAAAAGGAAATCAAAACTGCGGGACAAGCTTCTAAAATTGATTTAAAAGTTGATAAACCATCAATTAAAAATGACACTTACGATTTGATTTATGTAACCGTTTCAATGGTTGATAAAGACGGAAACGTATTACCAAATGCTATGGATTTAATTAATTTTGAAGTAAATGGTGGAGGAAAATTAGTTGGTGTTGATAATGGTTATCAGGCCAATTTGGAGTCTTTTAAAGCAAATTCCTGTAAATTTTTTAATGGGAAATGTGTTGTTATTATTCAGTCGAATGGAAAGGATGACAATATTCATTTGAAGGCGACGGCTGGAAATGGAATTCCGGTTTCTTCAGTTGAAATTAAAGTGAATTAAAAAACATAAAAACTTAGAAAACTCCATTAGAAATAATGGAGTTTTTTTATTTCATTATGAAGCTTTTAGTGTGTTCTTTTTTCTAACTTTCACATTTATAAGAAAATATTATAAATGAGAAAAATTATATGTTTTGTATTTCTTGCATTTTGTATTTCATGCACAAATAAAACTGAAAATCAAATAATGGATAATTCATTCAGCTTAAAAGAGGTTGATGTAGCCCTTATTTATTCAAAAAAGCTAGATGAGTTTCGTTGTTTATTATACAACGTAACCGATACAATCAAAGATCAAAAAAAAACTTGGTATAATATTTACGTTTGATATTAAGATTAATCATAATCCTAAATCTCGTAATTCTGATGGTTGCGGTTGTGCTATTGAGCCAGGACTTGGAGGTTCTGCTGATGAAATTAAAAGTCTCAAAATTTTATTAAAAAATAATAAAAAGGAAATCGATATTACTAAGATACTTGGTAATATTGAAGAATCTGTTTTATATAATCCAATAGAAAATTTTGATAAAAGACGATTTGATAAAAATGATTTTAGTTGTGTTTGTTTAGATAGAAAAAGTAATCAATATGTTGAATATTTAAACAAAAACTATTTAGGAGGAAGAGTTTATCGAAAAGTAGACCCAAGAAGAGTTCCTATTTTAGAAAATCCAAATGATTTCATTTCTTGGTTTAATAACTTTAATAATG
This sequence comes from Flavobacterium sp. SH_e, assembly GCF_025717045.1. Taxonomy (GTDB): domain Bacteria; phylum Bacteroidota; class Bacteroidia; order Flavobacteriales; family Flavobacteriaceae; genus Flavobacterium. Next base: position 189,258 of record NZ_JAOVZN010000003.1, on the reverse strand, counting down.
ATAAATTTCAAGTTGGCTTTTCCTCTAAAAATATAACTTCGGGCAGAGGTTTTTTACGCACTAATTTTCCATTTTGGTTTCCAGACCATTTTTTTAATACTTTAAAAAAATACAATTTGATTAAAATTATTGTAGAATTAAATGATGGACGAGTATTAGAAAAAGAACGAAAGTTAGTTATGATATGATGAGTTGTATCATTCGTCATTTTAGCTAATACATCTACCAAAACGGCTACAAACAACTTCATTTGTCGGCTGATCTTTGCATTATAATTTTAAAACAATTCAAAATGCAAAAGACAATTTTTATTACGGGAGCTTCAACAGGATTAGGAAAATCTACAGCAAAATTATTTCAAAGTAAAGGATGGCAGGTTATTGCGACTATGCGAAATCCGGAAAAGGAAACCGAATTAAACCAATTGGAGAACGTAATTGTACTTCCGTTAGATGTTACAAATCCAGAACAGATTGATTCAACAATCAAAAATGTTTTAGAGCAATATTCGATTGATGTGGTTCTGAATAATGCTGGTTATGGTTTAATTGGCGCTTTAGAATCTCTGGAAAATCATCAAATCGAACGTCAGATTACGACTAATTTATTTGGCGTAATTAGAGTTTCAAAAGCTTTTGTATCTCATTTCCGTGAGAAAAAGAGCGGTACTTTTATCAATATTACTTCTACTTTCGGATTAATGGGATTTCCTACTTGTTCGATTTACAGCGCTACAAAATTTGCGGTAGACGGATTTTCTGAAAGTCTAGCATCCGAATTAGTTCAATTTGGAATACAGGTAAAAGTAGTGGCGCCAGGCGGAATGAAAACAGATTTTGCCATTCGATCCATGGAAGTCGGGCAGCACAAGGCTTATGAAAAACTAACTTTAGAAGTCAGTAAAGGTTACAGCGCAGAACAGATTGATAATTATACAAAGGCTGAAGAGGTTGCCCAAATTATTTACGAAGCAGCAACAGATAATAAAAATCAGCTGCGATATGTGGCAGGAAAAGATGCTAATGCATTGTATAATGAACGATTAAGTTTGGGAGCTGAAACTCAGGTTCAGAATATCAAATCAATGTTTACTTTTTAATTTAAGATTGTATGAAAAATCAAGCCGTAGAATTAACTACTTTTAGACTAAAAGGTTTTACAACCAAACAATTTATTGAGGCGAATGATGAAATTGATGCTTTTTTAAAGCGTCAAAAGGGATTTCGTTCCCGAACTATTTACGAGCTGAAAAAGGATATTGTTTACGATTTATTGGTTTGGGACAGTGTGGAAGAAGGTACTAATGCAATGCATAAATTAATGACAGAACTGAGCGATTCTCCTGTACATGATATGATTGATCAAAGTACTGTTAGCTGGAATATTGCGCCAATACAACATTTTGTAAATTTGTAAAAATAGGAGCATTTTTAACTCTTAATTTAATTCATAAAAATGAAAAATCAGCCAAGGATATTTAATTCGATTTCGGAGTTGCATAAAGCGATGGGACAACCAAAGCCAATGCATCCGCTGATTAGCATCCTGAATTATGGTGAAGCGATTTTTGACCCTGAAGATTTTGAAAACGGAATTATTCTGGATTTCTATAAAATATCTTTTAAAACAAACTTTACTGGTAAATTGCGCTATGGACATGGTTTCTATGATTTTGAAGAAGGCGGAATGTCATTTGTGTCTCCGGGACAAGTTTTGAAAATGCAGGATGAAGAAGCCGATTACAGCGGAATGTCATTGAATATTCATCCTGATTTTTTCCGACCTTATGCGCTTAATGAGGCTATTAAAAAATATGGATTCTTTTCTTATTCGGCTTCTGAAGCTTTATATCTTTCAGAGAAAGAAAAAGAAACTATTCTAGGAGTTTTTAATAATATTAAGGATGAATTGAATGAACGTATAGACAATTTTAGTCAGGATGTTATTATTTCGCAGATCGAACTTTTGCTTAATTACAGCAATCGCTTTTATAATCGGCAATTTATTACGCGAAAAGCAGTCAATAATGACATTCTGTCTAAATTAGAAAATCTGTTAAATGATTATTTCAATACCGATAAACCTTTAGAAAATGGTCTGCCAACGGTGCAATATGTTGCCGACGAATTACAACTGTCGTCCAGATATTTGAGTGATTTACTGAGAAGTATTTCGGGTCAAAACACGCAACAGTTCATTCATGATAAATTGATTGAAAAAGCAAAAGAATATATTGCAAAAGGAACTCTTTCAGTTTCTGAAATTGCCTATAAATTAGGTTTTGAGCATCCGCAGTCGTTCAATAAACTTTTTAAAAAGAAAACAAATGTAAGTCCGATTGCATTTAAAGAATTATTTACTAAAAACTAAATTATGGCATCATTAAATTTTGAAGAATTAAAACAACGTTCTGTTGAGATAAGAAAGCGTTATCACGAATTGGAAATAGCGCATCACGGAAGCGAATGGACGATAGAAGAAGATGCCTTGGCTTTTTTAACCGATGCAGGGTTAGTTGGCCGCCACGTCATGTCACAGCAAGGGAGATGGCCAAAAGCAAATACAGAAGAAGAATTAAAGCATAAAATTGGGGAATCCATTTGGTGGCTGACGGTTTTGGCTGAAAGAATGAACATCAATATTGAAACCGTTACAGAAGATTTCTTAGCTAAAACAGAAAAATTATTATAAGGTTTTATTAAAAAAAAAATAGATATAGATGACACCAACTTTCTTCGCACATCAATCAGAATTTAGAAAATGGCTTGAGAAAAACCATCAAAACGAAAAAGAGCTTTTGGTTGGTTTTTATAAAGTAACAAGCGGAAAACCTTCTCTAAGCTGGCCAGAATCTGTAGATCAGGCACTTTGTTTTGGGTGGATTGATGGTGTCAGAAAATCTATTGACAAGGATAGTTATACAATTCGATTTACTCCGAGAAAACCTTCTAGCATTTGGAGTGCGATTAATATTCAGAAAATGGAAGATTTGACTAAAGCTGGATTAATGACCGATGCGGGCTTGAAAGCTTTTAGTTTTAGAACCGAAAATAAGTCTAAGATTTATTCGCACGAAAAAGAGCCAGTTCCGCTTTTAGAATCTTATGAAAAAGAGTTTAAAAGCAATAAAGTCGCTTGGGAATTTTTTGAAAAACAAGCTCCTTCCTACAAGAAAGTGATGATTCATTGGATTATGAGTGCCAAACAGGAAAAAACACAGTTGTCACGACTTGAAAAAACTATTTTAGAAAGCGAAAAACAGAAAAGAGTCATGTAAATATTTCGAATAAAATCGTTACTTTAGTAATCTGACTTTAAGTGAAATATGGAAAAAGAAAATACCACGACAATTAAAGGGGAAATTTTGCTGGGTATTATTTTTGCTCTCGAATTGTACGCTTTGCCAACGCAGTTTTATTTATTATTAGAAGGAGGCCAATTTACCTTTTTTAGTGCTGCAGTTCGCTTTTTTAGTTTCTTTACCATTACCACAAATTCTGTAGTTTTCATTTGTACTGCCATGTTGTTGTTTGGCGGGAAAAATACCATAAATACTTTCTTTAGAAAATGTACCACAATCACTGCAATAACAGTTTATATTTTGATTGTTGGCATTGTTTTCAATTTACTTCTTCGTTCTATTGTCGATTTGCAAGGACATCATCGAATTGTAAGCGAAATTTTTCATGCTGTCGTACCGACTTTGTTTTTCTTTTATTGGCTGTTTTTTGTAAGTCCAGAAAAAATCTCTTTTAAAGCCATTTGGTTTTGGTTAGTTTACCCAATTATTTACATGATTTATACCATATTTCATGGTTTTATTTCCAACTTTTATCCTTATCCTTTTATTGATGTTACAAAACTTGGATTGCAAACAGCATTCGTAAATGGAGTTTTTGTTCTAATTGCTTTTGTGGTTTTGTCTGTGATTTTGATTTCGATTTCGAAAATTAGGACTAAGAAGATTAGCTTGGAAGACTAAAATAAAATATTCAATCTTCTAGTCAGGAATTGGCAAAAAAAGAAAGTTTATTCTTTCCTTCTTTCTCCTGAATTTTTTCTACGAATTTCCGGTTTCATCAATTTAATAGATCAAAAATATCTTGATTTTTGTATCTAAACTTCACTTTTTAGGTTATAATGGCTTCTTTTTTAAATCATTAAATAAAAAAAAGCATTATCTGAATGTCCCGTCATTACTAGTTTAACTAATTAATTAGTATAAATATTAATCAATTAGTTTTGCTACTAATTAATTAGTAGTTATATTTGTCAAAAGATTTCTACTATGATAAAATTAGCCAAACGAGAAGAACAGATTATGCAGGTTTTTTGGGATTTAAACAAAGCCTTCATCAGAGATATTATTCCATTGTTGCCAGATCCGAAACCACATTATAATAGTGTTGCGACGATTGTCAAAATATTAGAAGAAAAAGGATTTCTAAAAAGGGAAACAATAGGGAATATGCATTGCTTTTTCCCAGTAATTCAAAGAGAAGAATATCAACAATTTGCGCTGAAAGATATTGTGAGTCAATATTTTGATAATTCGTATCCACGAATGCTTGCCTTTTTTGCTAAAGAGCAAAAATTAACCGAAAATGAATTGGACGAAATCGTAAACATGATAAAAAAAGATTCCATATGATACCTTATATTCTATACACAGCGCTTATTCTTTTTGCTTGTCTTATGTTCTATAAGCTGCTTTTGCAGAAAGAAACTTTTTATAATTTGAATAGATTTGTTTTGCTTGCCTGCATGGTAGTAGCTTTTACTTTGCCGTTGCTTCCGATTCCGCAGCAATTCTCCCTTCAAAAACAGAAGGTAACTGCAGCTATTCCTTCCATAACAAAAACAGTTGCAAAAGAATCAACTGCTGAGGTGAAAACACTTCCTGTAAATGAAGTTTTAGTAAATGAAACAAAGCAGCAATTTAATATGGCTTTGGTCATGCAGTGGATAATTTATTTGTATTGGTTTGGTGTCGTTGTTTTTGCGCTTAATTTTTTGATGCAAGCTGTTATATTATTTTACAGAGCGTACACATCAGAGATTATTCGGGATGGAAAATTTAGAATTGTCGAAATAACAGGTGATAAAGCACCTTGTTCTTTTGCTAATAATATTTTTATAAATCCTGAAAAATACGAATGGGAAACGTACAATCAGATTTTGCTGCATGAAAAAATTCACATTGAGCAAAAACATACTATTGATCTTTTGCTTGCAGAAATCGTACTTGTTTTTCAGTGGTTTAATCCTTTTGCTTGGCAATGGCGAAAAGCATTAGAAAGTAATCTTGAATTTTTGACTGATAACGAAATGCTACAACAAGGTAGCGTAGAAAAAGAAAGTTATCAATTTAGCCTGCTTAAAGTAGCGGCGCCACAATTTCCTTTGAGTCTTACAACTAATTATAATCAATCATTACTCAAAAAACGAATCATTATGATGAATTCAAAAAAATCAAACGTAAACACAACATGGAAATATTTTTTCCTGTTACCATTATTGGTATTGTTTGCCTGCCTTTTTAATCAACCGGCAGCGCAAAGTCAGACGCTAACTTCGACTCTTAAAAACGAAGAAACAAAAGCGCAATCAAATGCTCACAAAGGAGTTGAAACAGAAGGAAACTGGTTCGCCACAATTGAGGGCAATACGGTAAATATGCAATTTAAAAACGATGAGCATAGCAATTCTTCTTTCACTTTTGATATTAGTGAATTTAGCGGATTATCAAAAGATAAACAAGGGACATTTTCTCTAGTACGTGAAGCGGGAACAATGAACTTTACCGGAAAATTTGAAGGAAACAGCGGAATGGGAACATATAAATTTGTTGCCAATAAAAATTTCACCAAAGAAATGGCTGCGCAAGGCGTTACATTGGCAGAAGATACAGATCTTATGGTTTTCTTTATGATAGACATAAAAACTTCGTATGTAAAAATGCTGCATAAAAAAGGATATAAAAATGTAGACAAAGAGCAATTAATTCCGTTAGCGGCTTTAAACGTAAATGAAGATTACATCAATTCTATGAAAGATGCTGGAATTGGAAATATTGATATTGAAACGCTGATACCTCTTAAATCATTAAATATTGATAAAGCTTTTATTGAAGATATTATTAAATCGGGTTATAAAAATGTTTCACCAGAAAATCTGATCACTTTAAAATCTCAGAATATTGACGGAAAGTATATTAATGATTACCGTTCTTCGGCAAAAGCAAAAAAGAATGAAAATGGAGAAGAAGATGAGGACAATATTGTTGCTTTCAAAGCTTTAAACATAGATAAAGCTTATATTGATTCTTTTAAGAAAATGGGTTATAATGATCTTTCAAACGACGACTTAATTGCTTTAAAAGCTTTAAATGTAACTCCAGAATATGCTGGTCAATTCGAAAAAGTAGGTTATAAAAACATTTCGTCTGAAAATCTTACGGCTTTAAAATCACAAAATATCACCGCAGATTTAATTAAGGAATATAAGGATCTTGGTTTTTCAGATCTAGATTTAGATGATGTTGTGGGGGCAAAAGCGGTTGGTGCAACGCCAACTTTCATTAAAGCTATGAGAGAAAAAGGACATAACTTTAAAGATATTGGAAAATATATAGCTTTAAAAGCAGTTGTTGGCAACTAAGCTGATATTGCTTTTGATAATTAAAGCAATACATTTTCTCTGTAAATAAAATATTCAAGTTGTAAGACTACAATCAAAATATACTAATAAAGCCTAAATCTACAGATTTGGGCTTTGTTTTTTAGAGAACTTCAAAAAACAGTTGTTTTAAAATAGTATACTCAGATGAATTATTTAAATAAAATCATTTTAAACCAAAACGCTTTAAAATCTGCTGTTGGTCGAAATTCTGCACAACAGATTTCAATTTATAGTACATTTATGCTTTATAGACTATTTTAAAGAAGATCAGCAATGAAAAAAATATTCCTTTCCTTATGTCTTTTTGGTGTAATTTCTAATGCTTCAAGTCAGGAATTTGCGAATGCGCCAAAACCTTTAGGACCAGTTCCGACGCAGAAACAAATCGATTGGCAGGAAATGGAATTTTATGCTTTTGTGCATTTTTCATTAAATACTTTTACCAATAAAGAATGGGGTTACGGAGACGAATCGCCAGAACTTTTTAATCCGTCGCAATTAGATGTTCGTCAATGGGCACGCGTGGTAAAAGAAGCTGGAATGAAAGGAATTATTTTAGTTGCCAAACATCATGACGGATTTTGTTTATGGCCTTCTGCTTATACGGAACGTTCTGTGAAAAATTCTCCTTGGGAAAACGGGAAAGGTGATTTGGTTAAAGAATTAGCTGCAGCTTGCAAAGAATACGATTTAAAATTAGGATTATATCTTTCGCCTTGGGATAGAAATCATCCGCAATATGGCAAACCTGAATACATTACGTATTTCAGAAATCAGTTAAAAGAATTACTGACCAATTACGGAGATGTCTTTGAAATGTGGTTTGATGGTGCAAACGGTGGAGACGGCTATTACGGAGGTGCAAATGAAACTAGAAAAATCAATTCGCTTACGTATTATAATTGGGACGAAACTTATAAGTTAATTTACAGTATCGCACCAAAAACATTGGTTTGGGGAGTTGGGCCTTCAGAAGCAAGATGGATTGGAAATGAAGAAGGTCGTGCAGGAAAAACCAATTGGTCGTTATTACGCCAAAAAGATGAGTTGGCTGGAAAAGTACATTACACCGAATTTATGTCTGGACATGAAGATGGCGAAAAATGGGTTCCTGGTGAAGCTGATGTTTCGATCAGACCGGGATGGTTTTATCATTCGGTTGAAGATGATAAAGTCCGTTCTCTTGACGAAATGGTAGATATCTATTATGAATCGATTGGACGAAATGCAACTTTATTACTAAATCTGCCAGTTGATAGACGTGGTTTGGTTCATGAAAATGATGAAGAAAGATTAAAAGAATTAGTAGCAACAATCAAAGCCGATTTCAAAAAAGAACTTTTAGCAGAAACTCAGGTTCAGGCTTCGAACATTCGTGCAAACGATTCTAATTTTGGTCCTCAAAATGTTGTTGATGGAAATAAAGATACGTATTGGGCAACAGACGATAAAGTAAAACAGGCAACAATCGAATTTACATTTAAAAAGCCAACTGCGATCAATAGAATTTTACTTCAGGAATATATTAAGCTTGGACAACGTGTGAAAGCATTTTCGGTTGAAGCAAAAGTAAACGGACAATGGAAAACTATTGCTAACGAAACTACAATTGGCTATAAAAGAATTCTTCGCTTAGACCGCGTTACAGCTTCTGCAATTAGAGTTAATATTTTAGATGCAAAAGCTGGATTTGTAATCAATACAATTGAGGCATATAATGCGCCAACTTTTGTAAAGGAGCCACAGATTCTTCGCGACAAAAATGGTTTGGTTACGATTAAATCGGAAGATGGAAATGCAGTTTATTATTCGCTTGACGGAAAAAATCCTTCAGAAAAAAGTGTTTTATATAAAGCTCCTTTTACTTACAATAAAGCGGTAGAAATCAAAGCCATTTCGAGAAATACGAAAGAGAAAATTAATAGTGCGGTAAAAACGGCTAAATATGGTGTTTCTAAAGAAAAATGGAAAGTGATTTCGGTTTCGAGTGGAGATGATAAATCAGTAGAACGAATTATTGATGGAGATGCAAACACAGATTGGGGATTTGGAAATGATGAAAATAAACTGCCTCAAACTGTTGTTATAGATATGGGAGAATTGGTCAGCATTAAAGGTTTTACTTATACGCCGCAACAGGTTGGTAACAATTTAAATTTGATTTCAAATTATGAACTGTATACAAGTGTAGACAGTTTTTATTGGGACAAACAATCAGAAGGAGAATTCTCAAATATCAAACATAACCCAATTGAACAAATTAAGAGTTTTACTGCAGTAAAAGCAAGATTTTTGAAGTTTGTCGCTACAGCAGCTGTAGGAAAAGGGCAGACTGTTTCAATTGCTGAAATTGGAGTTGTGGAATAATTACTTTTTTAGAAACTTTAAAAATAGCTTAACATTCTTATTTTGTCTTTTGCCGAAGCGCAGTCGTTATTAGTCGAATTTTTGTTTAGAACGGATAATTTAATTCTACTTTTAACTTAGAAATTAAATGGCAAGGCATATGATTAAAGAAGATATAGGTTTTAGAGAAGCAGGAAAGTTTGAAGAAACTCGTTTTGAAAGAATTCATAATGTTATTTTCGAATCATCGCAAGAGGCATCTTTGTTGGTGGCTCAAGAAATCGCCAATTTAATTCAGAGAAAAAATGAGCTAAACGAACCTTGTGTTTTAGGTTTGGCTACAGGTTCTTCGCCAATTAAGGTTTACGAAGAATTGGTTAGAATGCACAAAGAGGAAGGGCTTAGTTTTGCAAACGTAGTTACTTTCAATCTAGATGAATATTATCCGATGGATAAAAATGATATTCAGAGTTATTATCATTTTATGCACGAACATTTATTCAATCATGTAAATATTCTTCCGAAAAATATCAATATTCCAGACGGGCAGGTGAGTGCCGAGGAATTACAACAATATTGTATCGATTACGAGATGAAAATTATCTCTTATGGAGGTTTAGATTTTCAACTTTTAGGAATCGGTAGAACAGGACATATTGGGTTTAATGAGCCAGGTTCTCATGTTAATTCAGGAACCAGAAGTATTACTTTGGATCATTTGACTCGTGTCGATGCGGCTTCTTCTTTTTTGGGAATTGACAATGTTCCGCGAAAAGCCATTACAATGGGAATTGGAACCGTTAGAAACGCAAAAAGAATTGTTTTACTAGGTTGGGGAATCAGTAAAGCAGGAATTATAAAAAAGACAATCGAAGGAGAAGTTTCTTCGCACGTTCCAGCTACGTATTTACAAGAGCATCACAACACAACATTTGTTCTGGATACAGAAGCTTCGTCTGAATTGACACGAGTAAAAACGCCTTGGCTGGTGAAATCTTGTGTTTGGACAGACGAATTAAAATTAAAAGCGGTGGCTTGGTTAAGTGAGTTAACGAAGAAACCTTTCCTGAAACTAACGGATAAAGATTATAACGACAATGGAATGTCGAGCCTTTTGACGGAAGAAGGAACTGCATACGATTTGAACATTAAAATGTTTAATAAAATGCAGCAAACCATCACAGGTTGGCCAGGCGGAAAACCAAATGCTGACGATACATACAGACCAGAACGGTCTACTCCAGAGAAGAAAAGAGTAATTATTTTCAGTCCGCATCCAGATGATGATGTGATTTCGATGGGAGGAACATTCGACCGTTTGGTAGAGCAAGGACACGAGGTTCATGTTGCGTACCAAACTTCTGGAAATATTGCAGTTTCTAATGAAGAAGCATTGAAGTTTGCAGAGATTTCTAAAGCGTTGAATTCGAATTCTGAAGTTTCTGAGGAAATTATTGATTTCCTTAAAAACAGAACTGGAACAGAAATGGATTCGCCAGAAGTTAGAAAATTAAAAGGATTAATAAGAAGAAGCGAATCTTATGGAGCGACTCGCTACATTGGTTTGCCAGATTCAAATGTAAACTTTTTAGATCTTCCGTTTTATGAAACTGGAACAGTTAAAAAGAATAATCTTTCAGATGCAGATGTTGACATTATGTGTGACATTATTGAAAGAATAAAACCGCATCAAATTTATGCCGCTGGAGATTTAGCAGATCCGCACGGAACTCATAAAGTGTGTCTGGATAGCTTATTTGAAGCTTTGAAAAGACTAAAACACAAAAGCTTTATGGACGATTGTTGGGTTTGGCTTTACAGAGGCGCATGGCATGAATGGGAATCGTACCAAATTGACATGGCAGTACCAATGAGTCCTGATCAGGTTTTAAAGAAACGACATGCAATTTTTTATCACCAGTCTCAAAAAGACGGCGTTATGTTTCAAGGTGATGATAGCAGAGAGTTTTGGGTTCGAGTTGAAGACAGAAATAGATTGACTGCAGAAAAATATCACAGCTTAGGTTTAGCAGATTATTCGGCTATCGAAGCGTTCAAAAGATATCATTTCTAAACTTTTGCAGCAATAAAGATAATAGACTATTTCATGGTTTATTTTGGTTAGTTACCTATAATTGAGAGAAAATGCGGTCGTGGTTGGCCGCATTTTCGTTTTTATATATTTTTTTACCGCAAAGCACGCTAAGATTTACGCAAAGGGCGCTAAGACTTTTTGCTTGGTCTAAAAAGAGTATAAAAAAAGTTCGCAAAGCTTTGAATAAACTTTGCGAACCTTGCGTAAATCTTAGCGTGCTTTGCGGTTAAAACTTTATATGGAAGAATTCAGGATTTTTTGTTTTACTTCGTCTATATAAGATCTTCCTATAACATATCGAAGTCCTTCAATTTCAATACTGTTTCCTTCAACGGCATCAATTTTGTCAATCGCAATTGTATATGATCTGTGGATTCTGATAAAATCTCTTTCGGGTAACAAACTAGTGAAATCAGATAAAGTGCTGTGAATGATAAATTTCCCTGAAGTTGTACTGATTTTTAAATAATCTTTTAAACTTTCGATTACCAAAATTTCGTTTAAGAAAATCTTCTTCATTTTTTTCTTGTCGATTTTCACGAAAATAAAAGGGTTCTCTTTGCTGTTTTCCTGCGGAAGCTTACTTGCATTATTAAGACGTTTGTTGATTTTGTTTACCGCTTTCATTAATCTCGGAAACTCAATTGGTTTTACCAGATAATCTAAAACATCAAGCTCGTAAGTTTCAATTGCAAACTGATCGTAAGCACTTGTAATAATAAGCAAAGGGGGATTTTCTAAACTTTTAATAAAATTAATACCGTCTAAAACAGGCATATTTATGTCTAGAAAAATTACATCAATGGTATTGTTTTTCAAGAAATTTAATCCTTCAATAGAATTACTAAATGTATTTACTAATTCTAAATCTTCAATCTGCTCAATATAACTCTTAATAACGTTTATTGCCAATGGCTCATCATCGATAATTAAACACTTTATTTTCATTTGTAATATTATTTTTGGGCCAGTATTTGGTTTTTGTAGGGGAAATTTTCAAAACAGTTAAAAACGGGATTACGTAACTTTTATAACTAGTTTAACGACAAAAATATTCTTTTTATTTTTAAATGAAAGCTTATAGTCACTTTTATTGTATCCTAATTCAAGTCTTTTTTTTACGTTTTCTATACCTATACCACTTGCCTTGTTAAAATTATCTTTATGTACGGTAAATTCGGGCATAGGGTTTGAAATTGTGAAATATAAATAATCGCCTTTTACTTTAAACCTGATATCTATGAGAACATTTCCAGTGTTTTTATTAACACCATGTTTAAATGCATTTTCGACAAAAGTCAAAAGTAAAACGGGAGAAATTTCTTTATCATGAATATCCCCCGAAATAGACATGTCAACTTCTAAACGCTCTCCGTTTCTAATTCTTTCCAAATCCAGATAATTCTGAATACACATAATCTCATTTTCCAAAGTCTGTTTTTTGCCTTTTGTTTCATATAGCATATAGCGCATCAATTCAGAAAGCTTCAAAACGATTTTTGGAGTTTTGTTTGATTTTTCTACAGAAAGTGAATAAATATTATTTAAGGTATTAAAGAAAAAGTGCGGAGAAATCTGAGACTTCAAAAACAATAATTCGGTTTCTAGCTGAGATTTTTCTAAATCTGTTACACGTCTTTGTTCTTTCAAGAAATCTAGAGTAATTTTAATTGCGGTAACGAAAGTCATTACATACAATTCTCCCATCATCATATCTATAGTATAATTTAGTGTAAGCGTGCTGATGGTTTGCGGGCCTTCGGGCCAAACATCGTGCGTAATCAGTAAATAAGTCAAATTAAATTTGAGTACCACCATTACAAAAATTGCAGATAAAACGGTTACTATATATAGGAAGTATTTTTTTCGGTAAACTAAATTCGGCATTAAAACTAAAATATTTAGATAACACAATGCCATGTGAATAGGAAATCCGAGTAAAGTGGTTTTTAATGAATAAAGATAATCGTTAAAATAGCTTCCCCAACGGAATGTGTTGAACACAAAATACGTCAGCCAAAAGTAAACATGATAGCGTATAGGTAAGCTGTAAGGTTTGCTTGAGTTAAAAATCATATTGTTAATTTAAAATGTCGTTTGTTACTATTTTTTGATGTTTAGAGCTGTTTAAATGTCGTCCGTCTAAAAATATTTTGGTAAAAGTTGAATTTATCTAAATTTAAAGTTAAATTAATATTGTTTTGATATGAGGAAAATTACTCTGCTTTCTCTTACGGTAATTTTTACTGCAAGTTGCAAAATAAATGTAGATAAAAATCAACATAAAGAAAGTTTTGCAACAAATTATGTAGATCCTTTTATAGGTACTGGTGGTCACGGACATACATATCCGGGCGCAACGGTTCCTTTTGGGATGCTGCAAGTAAGTCCGGATAATGGAATTTCGAGCTGGGATTGGTGCTCGGGTTATCATTATTCTGATTCTATAATTTCTGGATTTAGTCATTTACATTTAAGCGGGACAGGAATCGGTGATTTGGCAGATATTTTATTTATGCCGACAAACAAAAAGTTAGACTTAACCGCCAAGGCCACTTCACGCGATTTCCTACCGTATAAATCAAAATATAATCATGTTAACGAAAAAGCAACACCGGGTTCTTACCAAGTTTTTCTTGAGGATCCTAAGATCAATGTAGAATTAACTTCTACTCAAAGAACCGCATACCATAAGTATACCTATAATAATAACGACAAACAATCTGTTGTTGTCGATTTAGGTTTTGCTATTAATTGGGATAAAGCGACAAAAACTGCCATTACAGTTGAAGACGAAAATACGATCAGCGGTTACCGTTACAGTACAGGCTGGGCAAAAAATCAGAAAGTATTTTTTGTAGCCAAGTTTTCTAAACCAATTACAGAATCTATTATCACAGCTGACAAAAAAGTAGTTTCAGCAAAGAGTGCAGAAGGAGAAAATACCGCTCTGCAATTATTCTTCGATCCTAAAAATTCTAAAGAATTAGGCGTAAAAGTGGCGCTTTCTTCTGTAAGTATCGCTAATGCGAAAGATAATTTAGATAAAGATCAACAGTTTGAAAAAGTAAAAACAGATGCATCTAATATCTGGAATAAAGCTTTAAGTAAAATTACAGTTGAAACTCCAGTTGATTCTCTAAAAACCATTTTTTACACTGCTTTATATCACGCTCAAGTTGCGCCCGTAACTTACAGCGATAAAAACGGACAGTTTAGAACTGAAGACGATAAAATTGTTACTTCAAAAAATTATACAGCTTATTCTACTTTATCTCTTTGGGATACGTTTAGAGCTGAAAATCCGCTACTTACTATTTTAGATCCAAATAGAGTTTCTGATATGGTTAATTCAATGTTAGCGTATTACGAAACAAAAAAGATACTTCCGGTTTGGACATTATATGCAAATGAAACCAACACAATGACAGGATATCATTCGATTCCAGTTATTGCAGATGCTTATTTAAAAGGTATTAAAGGTTTTGATGCCGAAAAAGCTTTTGAAGCCATGAAAGCAACAATGATGCAGGACGAACGAGGATTGAACTTCTACAAAAAATACGGTTACATTCCTTATAATTTATTAGACGAATCGGTTACCATTACTTTAGAATACGCTTACGATGATTGGTGTGTGGCTCAAATGGCGAAAGCTTTAGGAAAACAAGCTGATTATGAGTTTTTCTCAAAACGTGCAAAAGCTTATGAATATTTATTTGATTCAAAATCAGGTTTCATGAGAGGAAAATCTGAAGATGGAAAATCTTGGAACGAACCTTTCGATCCAAAACATTCAAACCACAGAGAACATACAGATTATACTGAAGGAAATGCTTGGCAGCACAGCTGGTTTGTGCCTCATAATGTTGACAATTTTATTAAGCTTCATGGCGGAAATGACATTTTTACTAAACGTTTGGAGCAACTATTTACAGAAAGTTCTGAAATTACAGGAAACAACGTCTCGGCAGATATTTCTGGTTTGATCGGACAATATGCACACGGAAATGAACCTAGCCACCACATTGCTTATATGTTTAACCATGCGGGTCAGCCTTGGAGAACGCAATATTGGGTACGCCATATTTTAGACACGCAATATAATACAACAGCAAATGGTCTGAGCGGAAACGAAGACTGCGGACAAATGTCTGCTTGGTATGTATTCAGTTCAATGGGATTATACCCAATGAATCCGGCTTCAGGAGAATACGAAATTGGAAGTCCGATTTTTGAGAAATCAACCTTGAATCTTCCAAATGGAAAAACTTTTGTAATCGAAGCAGAGAATGTTTCAAACAAAAACTTTTATATCCAATCGGCTACTTTAAACGGAAAAGCATTTAATAAAACAGCAATTTCTCACCAAGAAATGCTAAAAGGCGGCGTACTTCATTTTGTGATGGGAGCGCAACCAAACAAAAACTGGGGTCTGAACTAACTAATTCAAAATAAATAATTTAATGAACATTATAGACGTATCAATCATTTTAATCTATATCGTACTCTCGGTTGGTATAGGAATCTGGATTTCAAGAAAAGCATCAAAAGGTCTAGACGATTATTTCCTTGGAGGGAAATCAATCAAATGGTATTTTTTAGGATTGAGCAATGGCTCAGGAATGTTTGATGTTTCAGGAACTTCCTGGATGATTGGAGTTTTATTTTTGTATGGAGTAAAAAGCTTCATGTTTATGTGGCTTTGGCCGATTTGGAATCAGATTTTCGTCATGATGTTCCTCGCAGTCTGGATTAGAAGATCAAAAGTAATGACAGGTTCTGAATGGATTTTAACTCGTTTTGGAAGTGATCAGGCTGGAAAAGCATCACATATTATTGTTGCCATTTTTGCGATAATTTCTACAATTGGTTTCATTGCTTATTTCTTCGTTGGAATCGGGAAATTTGTAACTATTATTCTTCCATGGGATTTAACAGTTCACATGAATGGAGGAGTTTTCTTGACTTCAGAACAAGCTTACGCTTTATTAATTATCTTCTTAACTACAATTTATACCGTTAAGGGAGGAATGTTTTCTGTAGTTGCGACAGAAGTAGTGCAATATATTATTATGATTGTTGCCGGAGTTTTAATCGCTGGTTACGCATTCATTAATTATACAGATATTCAAATCAATTCGGTGATTACACCAGAATGGAAAAATGTTTTCTTCGGATGGGAATTTGAAACGCAATGGAGCGATAAATTCGAAACTTTCAACCGATTAATTGATACAGAAGGTTACAAAATGTTCGGCGCTTTCATCGGAATGACTTTATTCAAAGGTTTCTTTGCCAGCGTTGCAGGGCCAACTCCAAGTTATGATTTACAGCGTGTGCTTTCTACAAAATCGGTAAAAGAAGCAGCTTACATGAGTGGTTTCACGAATTTGATTTTATTCATTCCTAGATATTTATTGATTACAGGAATTGTAGTTATTGCTTTAGTGAATTTAGCACCAGAATTAAATGCAAATGTTAACCTAACAGGAGCAGATTTAGAATTGTTAATGCCAAAAGTGGTGAATCTTTATATTCCAGTTGGAATTAAAGGAATTCTTTTAGCGGGATTATTAGCTGCCTTCATGTCTGGATTCTCTGCTTTCGTAAATGCAGGACCAGCTTATATTGTAAATGATATTTATAAAAAATACTTCAAGCCAGTTGCTTCAAATAAACATTATATCAAAGTAAGTCAGATTTCTTCTTTCTTAGTTGTTGGTCTTGGAGTTTTCATGGGATTCTTTGCAGATTCTATCAACTCACTAACACTTTGGATTACAAGTGCTTTGTACGGAGGTTACGTGGCAGCCAACTTCTTAAAATGGATTTGGTGGCGTTTTAACGGATGGGGTTATTTCTGGGGAATGGTCGGCGGATTAATTGCAGCTTCTCTTCAGTTTATTTTAGATCAAAATAAAGGAAATTTAACAGCTGGAACGTTCTTGCATGATCTTTCGCAAGTGCCATCGATTTACTTGTTTCCATTAATTTTCGGAATGTCAATTTTAGGCTGTCTTTTAGGAACTTACCTAAGCAAACCAACCGATATGGAAGTTCTAAAATCGTTCTACAGCAACGTTAGACCTTGGGGATTCTGGAATCCAGTTTACAAACAATTAAAAGCAGAAGATCAATCTTTCCAAAAAAATAATGATTTCTATTTAGATATGATGAATTGTGTAATCGGAATTATTTGGCAGTCAAGCATGATTCTGCTTCCGATTTATTTCATCATTAGAGATTATCCGAAAGCGGGAGTTGCTTTAGCGGTTTTCTTAGTGACCACTACAGTGTTGAAGTTTACGTGGCTGGATAGAGTTAGGAAGATTGAAGAGTAGATTAGAGAGGAGAAAGATTTTAGAAGCAAGAAGCAAGATTTCTTTAATTGAGATAAGAATTTAAACACATAGAAACATAGATTTTTTTTGATGTTGAATAGGAAAAATAAAGAAACTAGTTTCTAACACATAGTTTTGAACATAGCCCGTAGTTTCAACTACGGTAACGCAAGATTGGCGGTAACGCTATATTTATTTAAACAAGTAAAACGCCTTTTATAGACAAAGCAAAACTATGTCTCTATGTGTTTAAAAAAGAATAAAAAACAAAAAACTAATAAATAAAAAAAACAAAAAATGAGTACTATTCCTTGGCAAGACAGACCCGAAAACAGTAAAGATGTAATGTGGAGATATTCTGAGAATCCAATTATCGACAGATATTCGATTCCTTCATCAAACAGTATATTCAATAGTGCAGTTGTACCTTTTGGAGACGGATATGCTGGGGTTTTCAGATGTGATAATAAAGCGGTTCAGATGAATATTTTTGCTGGTTTCAGTAAAGATGGTATCAATTGGGATATCAACCACGAACCAATTGTAATGCAGTCTGGAAATACAGAAATGATCGAATCTGCTTATAAATATGATCCTCGCGTAGTTTGGATTGAAGATCGTTATTGGATTACTTGGTGTAACGGTTACAACGGACCAACAATTGGTATTGGTTATACTTTCGATTTTAAAGAATTTTTCCAATGCGAAAATGCCTTTTTACCATTCAACAGAAACGGAGTTTTATTCCCACAAAAAATCAACGGAAAATACGCCATGTTAAGCCGTCCAAGTGATAACGGACACACGCCTTTCGGAGATATCTGGATCAGCTACAGCCCAGACATGAAATATTGGGGAGAACATAGATTGGTTATGAAACCAAGTCCGTTTGAGCAAAGCGCTTGGCAATGTACAAAAGTGGGAGCAGGACCAATTCCAATCTTAACTGACGAAGGATGGTTAATGATTTACCACGGAGTTATCAATACTTGCAACGGTTTCCGTTACGCTATGGGATCTGCTCTATTGGATGTTGATTCTCCAGATCAAGTAAAATACAGAACACAGCCTTATTTATTAGGTCCAGCAGAGACTTATGAAATGGTTGGAGACGTTCCAAACGTAGTTTTCCCATGTGCGGCTTTACACGATATTGAAGAAGATAAATTGGCAGTTTACTACGGTGCGGCAGATACTCACGTAGCAATCGCTTTCGGAAAATTAAGTGAAGTAATTCAGTTTACAAAAGAAAATAGTTTATAATATAAAGATGCATAGTAGAAGTAAATTATTGTCCCTAGCCGTTTTTTTTGTTGGATTGATGGGTTATTCGCAATCTGAAAAAGGGGTTACACCAAAAAGTTATATTGCGTATAAGACTTCAAAAGAAATTGTTATTGATGGAGACGGGGCAGATAAAGACTGGGAAAAAGCAGATTGGACAACACCTTTTGTCGACATAGAAGGCGTTGAAAAGCCAAAATACAATACTCAAGTCAAAATGCTTTGGGACGATAATTACTACTATATTCTGGCAAAAATAGAAGAACCTCACGTTTGGGCAAATCTAAGACAACGCGACACGATTATTTTTTACAATAATGATTTTGAGGTTTTTATCGATCCGGATAATGACACGCACAATTATTATGAATTGGAAATAAATGCTTTAAACACTGCTTGGGATTTATTCATAAATAAACCTTACAGAGAAAAGAATACGGTTTTAAACGATTGGAATATTACAGGTTTAAAATCGGCTGTAAAAGTAGACGGAACTTTAAATAATGCTTCAGACATAGACAAAGGCTGGACATTAGAAATTGCCATTCCGTGGTCGGTTTATAAAACATCTTATCACGATAATATTGTTCCAAAAGATAAATTCTGGAAAGTCAATTTCTCTAGGGTAAATTGGCAGCATTCAGTTGTTGACGGAAAATACGAACGTAAAAAAGATTCAGAAGGAAAGTTTCTCCCAGAATACAATTGGGTTTGGTCGCCTATGGGAGTGATAAATATGCATGAGCCCGAAAAATGGGCTTATGTATACTTCTCTTCAAAAGAAAGCGACGATAAATTTACAATTCCACAAGAAGAAAAAGTAAAGTGGGAACTGTATACTTTATATCGTGCTCAAAAGAGATATTTCGATAAAAATAAATCTTGGGCAAAATCATTACAAAGTATCAGCTCGAAAAATATAATTGTTGACGGAAAGACTTTAAAACCAGTTTTAGAAAATCATTCATCAGGATTTAATATCTTGGTAAAAAGTCCTTTTTCAAACAAAACCTTAATAATTAAAGAAGATGGTAAAATTATTACGAACGAATAACTTACAAAAGCTGTCAAAAGTTTTAGTTTTTGCGCTTTCGCTGAGTTTATTCTCGTGCGGACAAAAAGAAAATAAAGATCAGGAAAACGGAAAATTCACTTTTGGAGTTTGGACGACTGCTGATGCCAAAAAATCGGATACAGATTATTCGAAAGAATTCAAAAAATACAAAGACGGCGGAATCGACGAAGTTTTAATCAACACGCAAACAGATCCGAAACTATTAGCAAGATTAGTTCCGCTTGCAACAAAAGAAGGACTAAAAGTTCACGCTTGGATTATGGCAATGAATCGTCCAAATGATTCAGTTGCCTTACAGCATCCAGATTGGTATCAAGTAAGCAAAGAAGGAAAATCTTGTTTCGATAATCGCCCTTATGTAGATTATTACCAATGGCTTTGTCCAACTAAAGAAGAATCTAGAAATCACGTTTTAGGTTTAGTTGAAGGTTTAGCAAAAGTAGAAGGAATCGAAAGCGTACATTTAGATTACATTCGTTTCCCAGATATTTTCCTGCCAATCAGTTTATTGCCAAAATACAACTTGGTTCAAGATGTAGAATTGCCACAATTTGATTTCTGCTATTGCGATGCTTGCGTAAGCAAATTCGAAAAAGAACATCACAAAAATCCAAAAAACAGCCACAATACTTCAATTGATATGGAATGGAAAAATTTCAGATTAAATGCAGTAAAAGCGGTGGTTGACGATGCTTATAAAATTGCTCACAAACACAATAAAAAATTGACTGCAGCAGTATTTCCTTATCCTGAAATGGCAGATCATATGGTGCGCCAGCGCTGGGATAAATGGAATATTGACGAAGTATATCCAATGATTTATCATAGTTTTTATGATGAAGAAATTGACTGGGTTGGTTACGCGACCAAACAAGGTGTAGCTGATTTAGAAGGAAAACAAACGAAAGTAAATACAGGAATTTATATTCCAGGATTAAAATCGGATGCAGAATTGAAAGAAGCGATTTTACTAGCTAAGAAAAATGGTGCAACAGGAGTTTCATTTTTTGACGGAAATGCTTTATCGGATAGTAATTTAAAAACGATTTCAGCCGTAAAAGCGGGGTTATAGTCGATTTTACTGGGATTAAAAATTATTACTGATTAATTTAGCAACTATTAAGAACATTTTGTTTTTGAAAGTTGAATTAAAACCAAAAAGACATGTCAAATAGAAGAGATTTTATTAAGAAAACGACTTTAGGCACATTAGCCATAAGTTCTGTTTTGGGCGTAAGCGGATTTGCTGCAAATCATGAAAATGAACCAGAAGTAGAATCAAAAGAAAAAAAACAGACCAAACCGATTATCATCTCGACATGGAATCACGGTTTGCCTGCTAATAAAGAATCTTGGAAAAACTTAAAAGAAGGAAAATCAGCATTAGACGCAATCGAAGCTGGAATGAAAATACCTGAAGCAGATCCAAATGTTCGCAGTGTTGGTTATGGAGGATATCCAGATCGCGAAGGGAAAGTAACTCTTGATGCCTGTATTATGGATCACAACAGTAATTGTGGATCCGTTTGTTTTTTGCAGGGAATTATGCACCCAATTTCTGTAGCAAAAAGAGTGTTGCAAAATACGCCTCACGTTATGTTGGCGGGACAAGGAGCATTGCAGTTTGCTTTGTCTGAAGGTTTTAAAGAAGAAAATTTATTGACTCCAGAATCTGAAAAAGACTGGAAAAAATGGCTGGAAGATTCAAAATACAAACCAGTTATTAATATAGAAAATCACGATACCATAAGCATGCTAATGTTAGACCAAGAGGGCAATCTTTCGGGCGGATGTACCACGAGCGGTGCAGCTTGGAAAATGCACGGACGCGTCGGTGACTCCCCAATAATCGGCGCGGGTCTTTTCTTGGATAACGAAGTGGGTGCAGCGGCAGCAACTGGTTTGGGGGAAGCTGTTATTAGAACTGCAGGAAGCGCAATGGTTGTCGAATTAATGCGTCAGGGTAAATCTCCTTACGATGCTTGTAAAGAAATTACAGAACGTATTTACAACAAACATAAAAACCACAAAGACATGGAATACCTGCAAGTTGGTTTTATTGCTTTGAATAAAAATGGTGAATACGCAGGTTACAGCCTAAGATCAGGATTTAATTACGCCGTTTCTGATGATGTGAAAGGCCACAGAATGGAAGACGCGAAATTTAAAATGTCTTGGGATAAATAATTATCACGTTTAGAACTTTGTTAAAGGTTAAATCTTTGACAAAGTTTTTCGACAGTATTGACATTTCGACTTAAGGAGAAATCTTCGAAAGTAGCTCCACAAAGATTAGTGAATTAGTATGAGGAAGCCCTAGTCTGGTTTCTCCTTACGTCGAAATGACAAACAAAAACAAAAAAAATGTTGAAAGACAAAATATATCAATTTAAAATTACACCTTCTTTAAAATAATTTAGAATATGAGAATTATAAAATCTTATTTGATTATCGGTTTTCTTGTCCTTGTAACTTCTACGTACGCACAGAAAGTTTACACGGAAAGTGATATTCATATCATTCCAAAACCGAGTCAGACTCTTATTAAAACAGGTGTTTTTGAATTTACAAAAGATACAAAGTTTGTAGTAAACGGTGATTTCCAAAAAGATGCTGCAAATGTTTTGGCTTCTAAATTTGAAGTTGCTGCAGGATGGAAACCAGAAGTTACTACAAAAGCTCCTGCAAGTAATTATGTTTTATTGAAAACAGATGCAAACTTAAAAAATGAAGCTTACGTTTTAGATGTAAATCCGACTCATATTGTTATTTCTGCTAAAGGGAATAATGGATTTTTATACGCTTTAGAAAGCATCAGACAGTTACTTCCTGAAGCAATCGAAAGTAAATATGCGATCACTTCTGCAAAATGGCAGATTCCAAGCTTAACAATTAATGATGAACCACGTTTCAAATGGAGAGGTTTAATGCTGGATTTATCTCGTCATTTCTTCGATAAAAATTATATTCTGGCTACAATCGATCGTTTAGCAATGCACAAAATGAATGTTTTACATTTGCATTTAGTTGATGATCAAGGCTGGAGAATCGAAATTAAAAAATATCCAAAGCTAACAGAAGTTGGTGCTTGGAGAGTAGATCAGGAAAATACAAGCTGGAATGCCAGATTAACGACTAATCCTGACGAAAAAGGAACTTATGGCGGATTTTTTACGCAAGATGAATTAAGAGAAATTGTAAAATATGCTTCAACCAAAGGAATCGAAATTATTCCTGAAATTGAAATGCCAGCTCACGTTAGCAGTGCTATTGCGGCTTATCCAGAATTGGCTTGTTTCAATCAGAGAATTGGTGTTCCGTCGGGTGGAGTTTGGCCTTTGACTGATATTTATTGTGCAGGAAAAGAATCGACTTTTGAATTTTTACAAAATGTAATTGACGAAGTAATTACCATTTTTCCTTCAAAATACATTCATATTGGTGGTGATGAAGCGACTAAAACGAATTGGGCAAAATGTCCAAACTGCCAAAAAAGAATTAAAGATGAGCATTTAAAAAGTGTTGACGAATTACAAAGCTATTTTGTAAAACGTATGGAAAAATACATCAATTCAAAAGGTAAAAGAGTTATCGGCTGGGATGAAATTTTAGAAGGCGGTTTAGCTCCCGATGCAACAGTAATGAGCTGGAGAGGAATGAAAGGCGGAATTGAAGCAGCAGATCAAGGCCATGACGTAATTATGACACCTGAAACTCCTTGTTATTTCAACTTTTACCAAGGTCCTCAAAATGAAGAACCTTTAGCTTTTGATGCTTATAATCCGTTAAGCGAAGTGTATAAATTTGATCCTGTAGTTTCAACAATGACACCTCAGGAAGCAGCACATGTATTGGGCGGACAAGCAAATTTATGGGCAGAACATATTGCGGGTCCAAAAGATTCTGAATATATGATTTTTCCAAGATTAGCCGCTTTATCAGAAACATTATGGAGTCCGAAAGAGAAACGTAATTGGAATGATTTTACATCAAGATTATTCTCAATGTTCAAACGTTACGATTATCAAGGATTAAATTATGCGAAAAGCGCATATTTAGTAACCGCTTCTTCTACAGCTGATTTAGGGAATAAACAAATCAAAGTAGAGTTGAAAAATGAGTTTCCTAATCCAGATATCCGCTACGTTTTAGGAGATAAAAATATAGATCATCACGCAGTAAAATATGTTGCTCCAATTGAAATTAAAGAAACTACCATTTTAAAAGCTTCTTTATTTCAAGATGACAAGCCAGTAGGAAAAACTTACACTGACACTATTGTTTTCCACAAAGGATTTGCAAAAAAAGTGAAATACTTAACGCCTTTCAACCAGAGTTATAAAGGAGATGCTAATACAATGGTAAATGCCATTCGCGGAAGCAAAAATTTCCATGACGGACAATGGCAGGCTTGGTTGGTTAATGATATGGAATTGGTAATTGATCTTGAAAAAGTAGAAAGTATTGAACAAGTATCTGTAGGAGCTTTAGAAAGCCAAGGCGCAGGAGTTAATTTCCCAATTCAAGTGAAAGTATTGATTTCTACTGATGGAATTAAATATACGCAAGTTGGAAAAATTACACGCCCGTATGCAGCAAATCCGGTTCCTGAATTGAAAGATTTCAAAATTAATTTCCAAAAACAAAATGCGCGTTTCGTAAAAGTAATTGGAGGCAACTTAAAGAAAAGTCCAAAAGGAGAAAGCTCTTGGTTGTTTGTGGATGAGATTTTGGTGAATTAAATATTTTTAAACACATAGAAACATAGATTCTTTTTCTTTTGAAACTTGGTAAAAGAGTTTAGAAAGAAACTAGTTTCTAACACATAGCTTAACGTGAAATGCTTGTTACAGCTTTGTCAAAGTTTCAAACTTTGACAAAGCTTTAAAGTCAAGTTTGTCATTTTAAGTTTATAAATGTATAATCTGAAAAAAAATGAATAAGATATTATTTAAGCTCGGAGTATTATTGATTTGTTTGATGCCGTTTTTCGCAAAGGCTCAAACAAAAGGATTTTCTATATCTAATGGAGAATTTCAAAAAGATGGGAAAATTATAAAAATACATTCGGGGGAAATGCACTATGAGCGTATTCCTAAAGAGTATTGGAGACATCGATTGCAAATGCTTAAAGCTATGGGATTGAATACTGTGGCAACTTATGTGTTTTGGAATTATCACGAAATTGAGCCAGGTGTATGGGATTTTAAAACGGGAAATAGAGATTTGGCAGAATTTTTACGTATTGCTAAAAGTGAAGGATTATATGTAATTCTTAGACCAGGCCCATATGCATGTGGTGAATGGGAATTTGGAGGATATCCTTGGTGGCTGCAAAATAATAAAGATTTGGTAATTCGTACCAATAACAAAGCATTCTTGGACGCTTGTAAAACTTATTTGGAACATTTATATGCAGTCGTAAAAGGAAATTTTGCTAATCAGGGAGGACCAATTATTATGGTTCAGGCGGAAAATGAATTTGGTTCTTATGTTTCTCAAAGAACCGATATTAGTGCTGAAGATCATAAAGCATACAAAACAGCGATTTACAACATGCTTAAAGAAACTGGATTTCCAGAGCCATTTTTTACTTCTGACGGCACTTGGTTGTTTGAAGGTGGAAGTGTTGAAGGAGTATTACCAACTGCAAATGGAGAATCCAATATAGAAAACTTAAAAAAGCAGGTTGATAAATTCCATAAAGGACAAGGACCTTACATGGTCGCAGAATTTTATTCTGGCTGGCTAGATCATTGGGCAGAACCATTTATTAAAATTGGATCAGACGAGATTGCAAGCCAAACTAAAAAGTACCTTGATGCAGGCGTTTCTTTCAATTATTATATGGTGCACGGAGGTACTAATTTCGGATTTACTTCTGGAGCAAATTATAATGAAGAAAGTGATATTCAGCCAGATATTACAAGCTATGATTATGATGCACCTATTAGCGAAGCAGGTTGGGCAACGCCAAAATTCATGGCTATTCGTGAAGTAATGCAAAAGTATTCTAAAACAAAATTAGCAGCAATTCCAGAGAAAATACCAGTTATAAAATATCCTAATCAGCCTGTTAAATCAAGTATGGATGTTTTAAGTTGGATTAAAAAAGAAAAACCTGTTGTAAATGATCAGCCTTTAACATTTGAAAAATTAGGTCAGGGAAATGGATATGTTTTGTATCGTAAACGATTTACGCAGCCAATTTCTTCTGGCAAATTAAAAATTGAGGGATTGAGAGACTTTGCTACCGTTTATGTAAACGGAGTTAAGGTGGGTGAATTGAATAGAGTTTTCAAAAATTACGAGTTGACCCTTTCTATTCCTTTTAACGGTATTTTAGAAATTCTAGTTGAAAATATGGGACGTATTAATTACGGAGCCGAAATAGTGCATAATACGAAAGGTATTATTTCTCCAGTATTTATTAATGAATATGAAATTAGCGGTGGATGGGAAATGTATAAAATGCCGATGAGTGAAGTTCCAGCTGTTAAAAATGAAACAGTAAAACCTGGACGACCAGTTTTATATGAAGCTGCAGTTAACATTGATAAACCAGCCGATACTTTTCTTGATATGACAAATTGGGGAAAAGGAATTGTATTTGTTAACGGACACAATCTTGGACGCTACTGGAAAGTTGGGCCACAACAAACACTTTACGTGCCAGGCTGTTGGTTGAAAGCGGGCGAAAATAAGTTTGTCGTGTTTGAGCAACTTAATGAAAATGCTCAAACAGAATTAACTTTTACAGATCAACCGATACTAGATAAACTAAACTAAAAAACAAAGAATAATAAATTATAAATTAGATTAAAGATGAAAAAAGGAATATTCATAATCGCCCTTTTATTTTCAGCTCAGATATTCGCTCAGGCGATTTATGAAGATGAAAGATACGTACCAGAAACAGATCCGTTAGTTTTAAAAAACTTAGACGAATGGCAAGGCAAAAAATTTGGTTTGCTAATGCACTGGGGAACTTACAGCCAGTGGGGTATTGTAGAATCTTGGTCTATCTGCCCTGAAGATTACGGATGGTGTGAACGTAAAAAAGGAAGTAATCCATCTAATTATAATGATTATATCAAAGATTACGAAGGTTTAAGAAAAACTTTTAATCCTGTAAAATTTGATCCTGCAAAATGGGCTAAAGCCGCTAAATATGCGGGAATGAAATACATGGTTTTTACCACCAAACACCATGACGGTTTCAATATGTATGATACGAAATATTCTGATTACAAGATTACTAGTAAAGATGTTC
The DNA here is from genome assembly GCF_025717045.1 of Flavobacterium sp. SH_e. Classification (GTDB taxonomy): domain Bacteria; phylum Bacteroidota; class Bacteroidia; order Flavobacteriales; family Flavobacteriaceae; genus Flavobacterium. Next base: position 162,160 of record NZ_JAOVZN010000003.1, on the reverse strand, counting down.
CTTTTCATACAAATCCAAAAGCAGATGTTTTAAAAGAAATTTTCAACTCTTTTAGAGGCGAAGGTATTTCAACTGGAGCTTATTTCTCTAAACCAGACTGGCATAACGAAAACTATTGGGATCCTTATTTTCCTCCTTTCGATAGAAACGTAAACTATGATCCGTCATTATATCCTGAAAAATGGCAGAAATATGTTGATTTCACTCACAACCAAATCTTAGAAATTCTTTCTAACTACGGTAAAGTTGATATTTTATGGTTAGATGGAGGATGGGTAAGAAAAAGAGACCAAGTGAACATCAAAGAAAACTACGATGAGAAATTTACTGAAAACGAATCTAAAAACGGTTTCATCAAACATAGAGTAGTTGATCAAGATCCTAAAATGGATGAATTGGTTGTTAAAGCGCGTCAAAAACAACCAGGTTTAATTGTGGTTGATAGAGCAGTTCACGGTAAAAACCAAAACTACTTAACTCCAGAAGGACGTGTTCCTGCTAAAACATTGCCTTATCCTTGGGAATCTTGTATCCCTGCAGGCGGTGGATGGTCTTATTCTCCGGGTGCTCAATACATGAGTGGACGTCAAGGGATTCATTTATTGATTGATATTGTTGCGAAAGGCGGAAACTTATTATTAAACGTTGCTCCAAGTCCTGAAGGAGAATGGGATAAAGGTGCTTACGATTTATTGCAAGCTTACGGAGATTGGATGAAAGTAAACAGCACAGCGATTTACAACACAAAACCAATCGAACCTTACAAGGAAGAAAACATCTGTTTTACACAAAACAAAGCAGGAAATGTATTTGCATTTTATTTAGCTAAAGAAGGAGAAGATAAAATTCCTGCTGAAGTTGCAGTAAAATCTATCAGTCCTAAAAAAGGAACAAAAATCACAATGCTAGGTTCTAAAACTTCTTTAAAATGGACAAAAGAAGGAAACGGATTTAAAGTAATTATTCCAGAAAGCTTAAGAAATAATCTTCCTGCAAAAGAAGCTTGGACTTTAAAAATCGAAGCTATAAACAGATAAGAATGAAGCCTATGCTTTTAAATATTAAAAATAAAATGAAGACAGCATGTATTTTATACATGCTGTTTTTTAGCATCACTATTTTTGCACAAGAACCTGCAGATTTTGTTAATCCGTTTATAGGTACTTCCAATTATGGCGCTGCTTATCCGGGACCAATAGCACCACGTGGTATGGCAAGTATTAGTCCGTTTAATGTGGCTGGAGTGAAAAACACTCCAATGGAAAAAGATAGTCAATGGCTTTCTAATCCGTATGTAAATGAAAATACGTTTTTGACAGGTTTTAGCCAAGTGAATTTAAGCGGAGTCGGCTGTCCAGAATTAGGCGTTATTTTATTAATGCCGACAACTGGAAATGTAGAAATCGATCATTTAAAATATGGTTCGACTTATTCTAATGAAGTTGCCAAAGCAGCATATTACAGCGTAAACATCGATAAGTATAAAGTAAAAGGCGAATTTACTGCTTCAAAACGAGTGGGAGTTAGCAGATTCACTTTCCCGAAAGGGCAATCTAATATTTTGCTAAATCTTGGTTTAGGATTAACAAACGAAGAAGGCGCAATGATAAAAGTCGTTTCTTCTACAGAAATTGAAGGAATGCGTTCTGTTGGATCATTCTGTTACAATAGTCCAGAAGATGCTTATCCAGTTTATTTTGTGGCTCAATTTTCTAAACCTGCCTATAAATTTGGAGTTTGGAAAAAAACTGCAAAATACAACGGTGTAGAAGCACAATGGATGGGCTACAATGGAAAAGCCAGAATGATGGATAATACAATCAAAACTGTTGTAGGGGATAGTATTGGAAGTTATTTTACCTATAAATTCGATAAACAAGAAACGGTTGAAGTGAAGATTGGAATTTCGTACGTAAGTATCGAAAATGCGCGTGAAAATTTAGCAAAAGAGGTTGGTAACAGATCTTTTGATGCAATTTACAAAGAAACCTACAATGAATGGAACGAAGAATTGTCTAAAATTTTGGTTGAAGGTGGTACAAAAGATGAAAACACGATTTTCTACACAGCTTTGTATCACACTTTAATTCATCCAAATACTTTAAATGATATTAACGGACAATATCCCGTAATCAAAAGAAGTAAAATTGCTAAAACCGATGACACCCGTTATACCGTATTTTCTTTATGGGATACTTACCGAAATGTACATCCATTGATGTCTTTGGTGTATCCGAAACAGCAATCTGATATGGTGAAAAGTATGTTGGATATGTTCGATGAAAACGGCTGGTTACCAAAATGGGAGCTAAATTCGACTGAAACTTTTACTATGGTTGGAGACCCTGCAAGTATCGTAATTACAGATACTTATATGAGAGGAATTCGTGATTATGATGTTAATAAAGCCTATTATGCGATGTTGAAAGGCGCAGATAATATTGAAAATAATCCGCTTCGTCCTGGATTGAAAGATTATATCAAAAAAGGATATTTGACAACCGATAACAAAGGCCCAGTTTCAACAACTCAGGAATACAATATTTCAGATTATTCTATTTCGCTTATGGCCAACGAATTCGGTGACAAAGACAATGTAAAACGTTTTAAAGAACGTTCATTATCCTACAGAAAACTATTTGATAAAAACTTAAATCTGCTTCGCCCAAGAACGCCAGACGGAAAATGGTACGAGCCATTTGATCCTGCTTCTGGAGCTAATTTTGAAGAGAACGTTGGTTTTATCGAAGGAAATGCGTGGCAATACGCTTTTATGGTTCCTCACGACATTATCGGATTGAAGAAATTAATGGGAGGTGATCAAGCGTTTTCGGCTCAATTGCAGAAAATCTTCGATACCAAACAATTTGATATGGCAAATGAGCCAGATATTGCCAATCCGTATTTGTTTAATTATGTGAAAGGCGAAGAATACAAAGCTCAGGACATGGTAAAGAAATTGGTTCACGAATATTTCAAAAATGAACCAAAAGGATTACCAGGTAATGACGATACAGGAACAATGTCGGCTTGGTTAGTGTATTCGATGATGGGAATTTATCCAATATCGCCGGGAGATCCAATTTACACTATTACAGCGCCAATGTTTCATAGAGTGACGATTAAATTAGACCCAAGATATTATAAAAAAGAAAGCATTGTAATTGAAAGACAAATCAATAATGGTGGGAAAATCAATTCGATTGAGCTAAACGGAAAAACACTTAACAGCTTCTTTATTTCGCACGATGATTTTGTGAATGGAACAAAGCTTAAAGTGATTCAAAACTAAACACACACAACTATGTTACAATTAAGAATGAAGAAAACGGCCATTATTTTTGTAATGGCTGTTGGTTTTTTAAACCAAACTTACGCCCAGAAAAAGTATCTGTATCAAGATGCGAAAGCGCCTGTTGAAGACAGAGTAAAAGACTTGTTAAGCCATATGACACTTGAAGAAAAAGTACGTCAGATGGATATGTATAGAGGAGATTTTTTTAAAGATAAAGAAGATTTTGCAAAATCTAAATCGGCAGAAAAAATTGGAAAATTAGGAATTGGAGCGATTCATGATCTTTATCCGCGTTCGGCGAAAATGATTAATGATTTGCAAACCAATGTAATAAAAGGAAACCGCTGGGGAATTCCAGCGCTTATTATGTGTGAAATGCTTCACGGATATTTAGATGAAGGAAGTACAGCATTTCCGATGAACATTGGTCTTGGAGCAACTTGGGATGTTGCGACGATGGATAAAGTTGGAAAAGTAATTGGTATGGAAGCCAGAGCACATGGAGTTCACTTTGGTTTTGGACCAAACTTAGATTTAGGACGCGAGCCAAGATGGGGACGTGTTGCTGAAACTTTTGGTGAAGATGCTTTTTTGAATAGCGAAATTGGTTTGGCTTTCATTAAAGGAATGCAAGGAGACGATTTAAAATCGGATCGCTCTATTATTGCAGAACCAAAACACTTTGCCGTTCACGGTATTCCGCAAGCGGGAGGAAATTCTTCTCCTATTTTGGTTGGAGAACGTTCTGCAAGAGAAGATCATTTGCCTTCTTTCCAAAAAGCATTTACAAAAGGTGGTGCTTTAGGAACTATGTGTGCATATTCTGAATTAGACGGAATTCCATGTGCAGCAAATCATTGGTTATTAACTGATGTTTTGAGAAACGAATGGGGTTTTAAAGGATTGGTAGTTTCAGATTTAGGTGCAATTAAATATATTCAGACAACTCACAAAGTTGCTGATTCGCCAAAAGATGCCATTAGAGAAGCGGTTTCAGCTGGTGTTGATATGCAATTCTATGATTTTTCAAACGAATTCTGGCAAAACACTGTTATTGAATTGGTAAATGAAAAGAAATTGACAATGGAAAACATTGACCGTGCAGCGGGAGCAGTTTTGCGTTTGAAATTCTTATTAGGATTATTTGAAAATCCGTACACAGATAAAAATCTAATTAAAGAGCGTTTTCATACTCCAGAAAATCAAGCTGTTGCTTTAGAAGCGGCTCAAAAATCGATGGTTTTATTGAAAAATGACAATAATATTTTGCCTTTAAGCAAAAACTTGAAAAATATTGCGGTTATCGGACCAAATGCAAATGCTTCAAGGTTGGGAGGTTATGCTCCAAAAAACAGTGTCGGAATGACAGTTTATGAAGGCGTTAAAGAATTGGTTGGCAAAACAGCTAATGTGGTTTATGAAGAAGGGGTTCCGTTAATCGTAAAAGGACAAATTATTCCATCTAAATATTTATTTACTCCAGACGAATCTCAAAACGGATTAAAAGGAGAATATTTCAATAACAGAAATTTAGAGGGAACTCCAGCATTAACTCGTATTGACAGTCAGTTAGAGTTTGATTGGCCTTGGGCGCCTGGAGATGGTGTTAACGTAGATGATTTTTCTATCAGATGGACAGGATTCTTAAAATCAGATCAAGCACTTGATGGCTGGTTAGGTTTAAGTTCAGATGACGGAATCAGAATGTATATCGATGACCAATTGGTAATTGACAACTGGACAAAAGGGGCGACAAGTATGGTGACGGTTCCAAAAAACATCGAAAAAGGTAAAAAATACAAAGTCCGCATTGAAATGTGGGAAGGAGGCTGGGGAGCCAGAGCTCATTTCCGTTGGAATTTAGAAAAAGTAAACTTACAGCCGGCAATCGATGCAGCTAAAAAAGCAGATGTTGCAATTGTAGTTTTAGGAGAATCAAACGAATTGGTTGAAGAAAATAGAGATGTGGCTTCTTTAGACTTATTTGGAATTCAACAACAATTAATCGAAGAAATTCAAAAAACTGGTACTCCTGTTGTTTGTGTGTTATTGAACGGTCGTCCGCTTTCTACAAACTGGATTGCTGAAAATATTCCTGCAGTTTTAGAAGGATGGTTTCCTGGAGAATTAGGAGGTAGAGCAGTAGCTGACGTTTTATTTGGAGATTACAATCCAGGAGGAAGATTGCCAATTACAGTTCCAAAATCAGTAGGACAGTTACCTATATATTATAACCAAAAGCCATCTGCGATTCATAAATATGTAGCAGAAAGCGAACATCCTTTATATACATTCGGTTACGGATTAAGTTATACGAAGTTTGAATATTCAAATTTAAAGATTAGTTCAAAAGAAATTAAACCAAACGGAGAACTTAAAGTTTCTGTTGATGTGAAAAACGTTGGAAATCTTGATGGAGATGAAGTTGTACAATTATATATAAATGATGTTTACAGTTCTGTTACGACTCCTGAAAAAACTTTAAGAGGTTTCAAAAGATTAAATATCAAAAAAGGTGAAACTAAAAATGTTGAATTTACACTTACTAAGGATGAGCTAGGCCTTTATAATAGGGAGATGAAGTATGTTGTCGAGCCTGGAGACTTCGAAGTTATGGTGGGTGGGAACTCTACTGATTTGCAAAAAACGACATTCAAGGTTTCTAACTAAAAAACGTTAAACACAGAATAATTTTGAACGTTTTTTAGTTAAAAAAAAGAATACAATTAAAAAAGGCCAAAATCTATTAGATTAATAGATTTTGGCCTTTAAAATAAGGCAGAGTTTGATTACAAATGAAAACGTTTTCTTTCAATAATTGGCGAAACTTTCACCAACACCTTTTGAAAATTGTCATTTGTCGAAATAATGATTCGTTAACAAATTGTATTCTTAAATTTAACATGTTATTAACTCTAAAAAAACAACTAATATGATTAAAAACGTACTAAAATTACTGTTGGTCATCTGCCTTTTTGGGTTTCAAAGCCTACAAGCACAGACTACAGTAAAAGGAACGATAACAGATGCTGTTAGCGGAATTCCGATTCCTGGAGCAAATATTATTGTTAAAGGAACTAAAACGAGTGCTTCATCAGATTTTGATGGTAAATACAGCATTAACGTTCCAGGTCAATCAGCAGTTTTGGTTTTCACTTATGTGGGATCTGCTACAAAAGAAGTTGCTGTTGGATCACAAACTACAATTAACGTATCTTTAGGTGCAGACACGCAGCAGTTAGGAGAGGTAGTAGTTACTGCTCTTGGTATTAAGAGAGAGAAAAAAGCTATTACTTATTCTGCACAAAACGTTTCAGTAGACGAACTTTCTGAAGCAAGATCATTAAACGTTGCCAACTCTCTTTCTGGTAAAGTTGCGGGTCTTAACTTCTCTACTACTTCTAATGGTGTTGGATCTTCTTCTAGAATTACTTTAAGAGGTAACAGATCTCTTAATGGAAACAACCAACCTCTTTATGTTGTAGATGGTGTGCCAATTAGTAACGGAACAACAACAACTAATCCTGATATTGATACAGGAGGAACTACACAACCTGATGGTATCTCTAACATCAACCCAGAAGACATTGCGTCGATGACTGTTCTTAAAGGACCATCTGCAGCAGCTCTTTATGGATCTAGAGCATCAAATGGTGTAATCGTTATTACAACTAAATCTGGTAAAGCAGGAAAAACTTCAGTTTCGTTATCATCTAATTTCATGGCTTCTTCTGCTTATAATTTGATGAACTTACAAAACGAGTATGGTCAAGGTACAAATGGTGTTTATGTTGCAAATTCAACATCTAGCTGGGGAGGAAAATTAGACGGAAGCCAAGTGTCAGCATGGCAGCTAGTTCGTAACCCAAATTATGCTGGACCAGCTACACAAAGCTATTCTCCACAACCAAACAACGTTATTGATTTCTACAAAACAGGTTATAACTTAGCAAACACTTTAACTGTTACAGCTGGTAACGAAAAAGCACAAGGTTATTTCTCTTATACTAACACACGTGCTGAAGGTATAGTTGGAGGAAACCAAATGGACAGACACAATCTTAACTTAAGATTAACTAGCAAAATTTCGGATAAATTAACTTTAGATGCTAAAACAAACTACATCGTTCAAGATATCGATAACTTATTAAGAACTGGTGAAGAGTCTATCGGAACATCTGCTTATTTATTACCTCGTAGTATCGCTTATAACGATTACAAAGATTTCGAATATATCGATGCTGCAGGACAAAGACAAGTAAACTATTTCGTTGATGAAACTGGATCTCCAGGAGGAAACCCATTTTGGTCTGCCTTAAGAGATGATGCTCGTACAGATAAAAGAAATAGATTTATTGGTTTAGCTTCTCTTAAATATGAGTTTACAAAAACTTTAAGCTTGCAAGGTAGAGTTGGTTTAGACCAAATGACTAACAAAAACGTAAGAAACAGATATGCTACTAATGCATTTAATAGTAATATGGGATCTTACAGCGAATCTTACGAAACAGTAAGTGAGTTAAACGTAGATGCTTTACTTGCGTACAGCGAAAAATTTGGAGATTTCTCTATTGGTCTTAATGGAGGTGTGAGTTCATTACAACAAAATAGTTCATCTTTAACTTCTGGTGGTGTTTTAAGTAAAAGAAACTTCTTCGCATTATCTAACGTAGCGACAGTTCAATCTACTTCTACAGCTTCAGAAAAAAGAATTAACTCTGTTTACGGATTTGGACAAATTGGTTTCAGAAACTACTTATTCTTAGATTTAACAGCTAGAAATGACTGGTCTTCTACTTTACCAAATGACTATTTCTACCCATCTTTCGGACTTTCAGCAGTTATCTCTGATATGGTAACATTACCCGAAGCAATTAGTTTTGCAAAATTAAGAGCTTCTTATGCACAAGTTGGTAACGATACTGATCCTTATCAAACACAACAAAGATTCTCATACATCGGAGGTAACGGTGGTATGTTATACGGACAAAGTACAAAAGCTAATCCAAACTTGAAACCAGAGATTTCTTCTTCTTCTGAGTTTGGTGCTGATGTTAGATTTTTCAACAACCGTTTAGGTTTAGATTTCACATACTTTAAAACGCTAACTAACAACCAAATTTTCTACATCAACACTCCTGAATCTTCTGGATATTCTAGAGCTATCGTAAACGGTGGAGATATTGAAAATAAAGGTATGGAGTTCACGCTTACTGCAACTCCAATTCAAACACAAAACTTTACTTGGGATATTACAGCAAACTATGCTTCTTATAAATCAAAAGTAAAATCTATCTTTGAAGGAAGAGATGAATTAGTAATTGGTGAAGGACGTTTAGTTAGAAGTAAAGTTGTTCAAGGTGGTGAGTATGGTGATTTATACATTAAAGGTTTCCAAAGAAATGATGCTGGACAAATTTTAGTGAACAGCGCTGGTATTCCTTTAGCTACAAATGGTTTTGATGTTCGTGCAGGTAACTTTAACCCAGATTGGACTGCAGGTTTCAAAAACAACTTCAAGTATAAAGATTTCTCTTTAAGCTTCCTTGTTGATTTCAGAATTGGTGGTGAAGTTATTTCATATACTCAAGCTAGACAAGCTGGTTTAGGGGTAAGTGATATTACATTAGCTGGAAGAAATGGTGGAATCATTGTTGATGGTGTTGTTGATAACGGAAACGGAACTTACACTCAAAACACAACAAGTATTAATGCAGAGCAATACTGGACAGCAATCGGTCAAAGAACTCCAATTGCAGAACCATTTGTATACGATGCAACAAACATCAGATTAAGAGAGCTTGTATTTGGTTACTCAATGCCAAAACGTTTATTAGGTAACTCAGGATTTAGCAGTATTGACTTCTCATTAGTTGGTAGAAACTTATTCTTCTTCTTAAACAAAGCGAAGTATTTTGACCCAGAAGCTGGAGCAGGTACAGGAAACTTACAAGGGATAGAATCTTTCAACATTCCTTCAACAAGAGATTATGGAGTTAATGTTAAATTCGGATTTTAATTAAAAAAAGAGATATCATGAAATATAGTTTTAAAATAAAAACACTAGGAGTTGCTCTAGCAATGCTATCTACTTTTTCTAGTTGTACAAAAGATTTCGACGAAATAAATACAGATCCAAATTCTCTTACTGAGAGTCAATTAGATCCAACCCTTGCAGGACCAGCATTTGCATCTGCGCTTTATGCAGGTATCCACAACGGTTCTTATTCGTCTCCAGGTGTAGATGATCAAGGTACTTGGGGTATTGCAACAGGTATTTTGTCTTCAACTTTTATTCACTACTTAAACTGTGGATATGGAACTGAAAGAAATGCGTTCGTTAACGGATACGAAGGTAGAGGATGGACAAGATTTTATACAGTTGCTGCGCCAGCTTTAGCAAATGCTATTAAAGCTTCTGAAGGAAATGCTGAAGCATTAGCAGTTTTAAAAATCTGGAAAGTTTTCATGTACAACCAAATGGTTGATGCTTATGGACCAATCCCTTACACTGAAGCAGGTAATGGTAAAGATAAAGTTCCTTACGACAGTGTAGAATCTATCTATGAAGATTTCTTTAAATTATTAGACGAAGCAAATGCTACATTGTCTTCTACTTCAGCAACAACAGTTGCATCTCTTTCTCCAAATGATAGAGTTTATGCTGGAAGTGTTGATAAATGGAGAATCTTTGGAAATAGTATGAGATTACGTTTAGCTTTAAGAATTTCTGATAAAGATGCTGCTAAAGCAAAAACTCAAGCAGAAGCTGCTGTTGCTGCAGGAGTTATGCAAACAAATGATCAAAGTGCGTTTTTTAAAGCAAGTAACATTACTCCAAACAACTTAAACATGATTGTTAATAGTTGGGGTTATGTAATGACAGCTTCTATGGAAAGTATCTTAGTAGGATACAATGATCCACGTTTATCAAAATGGTTTGCCCCAATCGATACTGGAGTTTATAGAGGAAATCCTGTTGGAGGTTTAGAAGATCAATTTGGAACTACTAAATTCTCTGCTTTTAATAATGAAGTTTTAGGAAATGGCGCAGCTAATAACCTTAGCGAATCTAAAAATATTGAAATTTTTATGGCTTCTGAAAACTATTTAAGCAGAGCAGAAGGAGCTTTAAATGGATGGAATATGGGCGGAGATGCTAAAACTTTGTATGAAACAGGTATTAGATTATCTCTTGCGCAATGGAACATAACAGATGCAGCCACGGTTAATGCATATATCAATGGTGCGACATTACCAACATTACCAAACATTTTAACATTATATCCAACTTTAGATTTAAGAGATATCCCTGTTAAATTGCCAGTTGCATGGTCTGCATCTACTGCAGATCAAAGAACTCAAATCGCAGTTCAAAAATACTTAGCAATTTTCCCAGAATCTTGGGAAGCTTGGGCAGATTTACGTAGAAGTGATGCTAAAGTAATCTATCCAGTTTTAAATACTGATAATCCAGATGCTGGAGTTGGTAAATCTTTGATGAAAAGAATTATTTACACTACAAACGAGTACTCAGCAAACAAAGAAGCTGTTGAAGACGGAATTTCTAAATTAGGAGGTCCAGATTCAGGTGGAACTAGACTTTGGTGGGACACAAAATAATTAATTTGGTGAGTAATGATCGACACAATCCTTACTTAAAACGCAAAAGGAGAGGTAACTCTCCTTTTGTTTTATTACAATGTCAGTGTTTCTGACAACATTATGCTCTTTTAACTAAATGATGATTTTCTCCAATTCAATAAATCATCGAAACCACAAAACATTAAATAAAATAAAGAATGGTTAACGCAAATACCACTAACTCCTCACAAACCAAACCAACCTTAGTACCAATATTAATAATTGCAAGTCTATTTTTCATTTTTGGATTCGTAACCTGGATCAATGGCGCTTTGATTCCGTTTATGAAAACCATTAACGAATTGACCTCTGCACAATCACTATTAGTTGCTTCGGCATCTTATATTTCGTTTGTGGTTATGGCGCTTCCCGCATCTTATATTTTGGCTAAAATTGGCTATAAAAAAGGAATGTCTCTAGGATTATTCATCATGGGACTTGGAGCTTTAATTTTTATTCCCGCTGCCGAAGCTAGAACGTATTGGATGTTCTTAACTGGAATTTTTATTCAAGGAGCTGGAATGACTTTATTGCAAACCGCTTCAAATCCATATATTACTATTTTAGGACCAATTGAAAGTGCTGCAAAACGAATTTCTATTATGGGAATTTGTAATAAAATTGCAGGAGCTTTAGGTTCACTTATTTTCGGATCAATTTTATTATCTGGAATCGATGAAATTCAGGAAAAACTAAGTAAAGTTAGTGTTTTTGAAAAGAATATTTTACTGAATAATATGGCAGACAGCGTAGTAGTACCTTATATTTCTATGGCTGTCGTTTTGTTTATTTTGGGAATATTAATTCGTAAAGCACCGCTTCCAAATGTAGAAGCGGCACCAATTGAAGAAGCAAAAGAAGGACAAACAGCAAAAACGAGTATTTTTCAGTTTCCGCATCTTTGGCTTGGAGTATTAACGTTGTTTATGTACGTTGGAGTAGAAGTAATTGCTGGTGACACCATTATCGCTTACGGAATCGCTTTAGGATTTCCTGCTGCTGATGCTAAATTTTTCACCACATTTACTCTATTGGCAATGGTTGCAACTTACGCTTTGGGAGCATTTTTAATTCCGAAATACATTACACAAGCTTTAGCTTTAAGAGTTAGTGCAGTTTTAGGAATTATTTTGTCTTTCTGTATCGTATTTTCAACTGGATTTACATCTGTTTTATTTGTTGCTGGTTTAGGAATCGCAAATGCTTTGGTTTGGCCAGCAGTTTGGCCACTTACGCTAAATGGACTTGGAAAATTTACAAAAACTGGAGCGGCTCTTCTCGTAATGGCAATTTCAGGTGGAGCTGTTATTCCGCCACTGTATGGAAAATTTGTTGATGGTACAAAAGCAGATCTTATAGCACAAGGTATTAGCGAAGTAAATGCTACAGCAAGCGCTTCAACAAAAGGGTATTGGATTTTACTTCCATGCTACATCTTTATTTTATATTATGCAATTGCTGGACACAAAGTAGGCTTGAAGAATAGTTAGATTTAAGATGTTTTAGAAGCAAGAGACAAGATTTTTACTTTCTAAGTTTTTCTTTTTGCTTCTTTCATCTAAAAAAAAATAAAAAATAATAAAATGATATCAAAAACAAAATATACTGCAGTAGCTGTACTAGCAATTCTTCTTTTTTCGAATGGAATAAAAGCACAGACAAAAGCAGTAAATATTGAAAGCAGTTATATTGCAGATCCTCCAGTTACGACTAATAGTCACGCATCAACTTTGGTTGAATATAAACCAAATGAGATTTTAGCTGCTTGGTTTGGAGGAAAATACGAAGGCGCAAAAGATGTCGGAATTTATATTTCGGCTTATAAAGATAAAAAATGGTCTTCGCCTAAAAATTTAATTCAGCCTTTGATTAAAAATGGAGATACGCTTCCATGTTGGAATCCTGTTCTTTTTAAAAGCAAAAGTCAGAACTTATATTTATTTTATAAAATTGGCAAAAATCCTAGAGAATGGTTTGGCGCTATGATTGTATCAAAAGACAATGGAACAACTTGGGGAGAACAAAAATATCTTCCAGACGGAATTTTAGGGCCAATTCGTAACAAACCTATCGAAACAACTCCAGGTGTAATTTTATGTGGAAGCAGTACAGAAAGTGTAAACACAGACGAATGGCGCATACACGTAGAAGAATATACAGAAGCAACAGATTCTTGGAAGAAAATTGCGGTAGAAAACAATCAAAACTTAGATGTAATTCAGCCGACATTTTTAATTCATAGTTCAACTGATATCCAAATGTTGTCTCGAAGCAAACACAATAAAGTAGTTTCTAGCTGGTCTGGGGATAATGGAAAAAGTTGGATTCGTACGAATACCATAAATGTGGTCAATTCAAATTCTGGTATTGATGTTTTAACTGTCAACAATAAAATGTTTTTATTGGTAAATAATCCGCTGCCAATTGGAAAAGATTGGTTTAACGGACGAAACATTTTAGATGTTGAATATTCTAATGATGGCTTGAACTGGAAAAAACTATTTGATCTTGAAAAACAAGAAAAAGGAGAGTTCAGTTATCCAGCCATAATCCAGACAACAGACAAAAAAATACATGTTTTATATACTTATGATAGAAAATATATCAAACATACCTCTTTTGAACTTAGTCTATAATTTTCGGCAAAAAACAAAATATGCAAACTTTAAAAAACTTTCTTCTAGTTGTTTTATTTTTTAGTATTCAATCGAATGCTCAAAATAAGGAGATGTCTAAAACCTTTTATAAGCACGACAAATATTTATCTTCTGATAAATTAGAAGGGCGTTTTCCAGGAACAAAAGGAAACAACGAGGCTGCGGAATACATTCAGAAGTATTTTAAAAAATACGGTTTAAAAGAATTTAATAATTCCTATTATCAGCCTTTCAAACTTTTTGTGAAAGAAGGAATTAATAAAATGAAATCGGATAGTGTTGCAACTCAAAATGTTTTCGGTTATATCGAAGGTTCAGATCCGAATCTAAAAAACGAATACATTGTCATTGGCGCACATTACGATCACTGGGGCTGGGGCGGACCCAATTCAGGAAGTAAAAAGAAAGAAGCTTTTGCTATTCACAACGGAGCCGATGATAATGCTTCTGGCGTTTCGGCATTATTGTGCATTTTAGAAGAAATTTCAAAGGAAAAAGTGAAACCAAAAAGAAGCATCATTTTTATTTCTTTTAGCGGAGAAGAAGAAGGATTGCTTGGTTCTAAATACTTTATCAATCATTTGCCAATTCCAAAAGAAAACGTAAAAGTAATGCTGAATATGGATATGGTTGGAAGATTAAATGATAAAAAAGAACTTTATATGGGTGGCGCAGGAACTTTTCCTAACGGAGTTGAATTAATGAAAAAACTGCAAGAAAATAGCGGATTAAATCCCGTTATACACGCAGGCGACGTTGGCGGTTCTGATCATGTTTCCTTTTATAAAGAATCGATTTCTGCCGTAGGTTTTCATACAGGCGGACATCCGCAATATCATACGCCTGATGACGATATTGATCTGATTAATTCAGATGGAGGAGCTTTGGTTGCAAAATATATTTACAATGCTCTAACTCAAATTGCCAATTACGAAGAAGCTTTGGTTTTTATTAAACAAAATTAAAAAGCGTTATTCAATATAAATAAGTTAAGTTAATTAGTTTTTTGTTGCTTGAAGAAAGGCGGTGTCTATTAAATAGTATAGACGCCGTCTTTTACTTTAAAAGCCCACGCAGCCATTGCATCAATAACAGGTAAAAGGCCATTTCCCGCATTACTTAGTTTATAAGTAACAAATGGTGGAACAACAGGTTTTGCCTCTCGAATAACCAAACCATCAGCCTCAAGTTGCTTTAAATGCTGAATAAGCATTTTTTCTGTTACGGCCGGAATTGCTCTTTTCAATTCGCTGTAACGTTTATCTCCAGTCGATAAATGATATAAAATAATAGGTTTCCAGTAGCCTCCAATTTTTTCCATAACAAAAGTTACAGGACATTTTTCCAACGCATACTGCTTGTTTTCCTGAATAGTAGAAGATTCTTTAATTGCTGTCATGATACATACTTTAGGGTAAGTACTTGTATAAAAGTAAGTACAAAGATACCTTTGTAATGTTAAATAAAAAAACATTTTAAGATGAAAATTATAATCTCAGGTTCGTTAGGAAATATCGGAAAGCCGTTGACGGCACAATTAGTAAAATCGGGACACGATGTAACGGTTATCAGCAGTAATGCAGATCGAAAAGACGCCATCGAAAATTTAGGTGCAAAAGCAGCAATTGGATCAGTTAGCGATGCTGATTTTCTTTCTAAAGCTTTATCAGGTGCAGATGCTCTTTTTGCAATGACACCTCCAAATATGGGTGGAGTAAATATTATTAAAAACACTACAGATGCGGGTCACGCTTTCGCAAAAGCAATCCAGACAGCCAACATTAAAAGAGTAGTAATGTTAAGCAGTATTGGAGCTGATTTACCGACAGGAAACGGACCAATTGCAGGTTTGTATAATATTGAAAAGATTTATGAGAAACTGGACACTTCAATTACATTTTTGAGAGCTGGATATTTCTACTTTAATTTCTTTAATGATATTCCGATGATAAAAGGAGCGGGGATTATGGGAGCAAATTTCCCTGCGTCAAACCGTATTCCGTTAGTGCATCCAGAAGATATTGCATTTGCCGCAGCAGAAGAATTGCAGAAAACACAAGAAGGCAAAAACATTCGTTACATTGTAAGTGATGTTAAAACGCCTTCAGAAATTGTAAAAACTTTTGGAGCTGCTATTGGAAAACCAGAACTTCCTTGGATTGAGTTTACAGATGAACAATATTTTGGCGGAATGACACAAGCTGGAGTTCCTGAAGAAATGGCTGGTTTATATACCGAAATGGGAACAGGATTAAGAAACGAAACTATCGCTGCCGATTTCTTAAACAATGATGGAAACGTACAAGGAAAAATCAAATTAGAAGATTTTGCAAAAGAATTTTCTTCAAAATTCTAATCATGACCAATTGATTAAAATGTTTTAAATACATAAATTAAAAAACATTCCGCTTACTAAAGACAGAAGCGGAATGTTTAATTTAAAAAAAAAAATCTCAAAATGAGAGCGGTTAACGTGCTGTTTTCACAGCCGTATTTTTTTTCAATGTTACAGTTTTATTGGACTGCAAACTTATATGATAATTAAAATTTAATCTTAATAAAACAATTAGAAGATTATTAGAATTGCCTTGTGGATTCTAATGTTTTTTTAATGTGAGTTGCTAATTGTTAATGATTTACGATTAACCATTAACTATTAACCATTTACAAATTATAATCAAAGTTTTTAGATTTGATAACTTTCCCTTTATCAGTAATCATAAGACAGCTGTATTCAGGAAATTTTTGAAGTAAAAGAAGGCCTTCTATTTGGCCTAAAACCATTATAGAAGTGCTTAAACCGTTGGCGGTTTCTGCGTTTGGGCCAAAAACAGTTACGCTACATAAACCAGTTGCGGGATAGCCAGTTGCGGGATTTATAATATGAGAATAGCGTTTTCCATTAAAAACAACAAATTTTTCATAACTGCCAGAAGTCGTAACAGCGCCTTGTTTAAGCGCAACAGTTCCAATCAATTTTTCAGGATTAAACGGATTTGTAATTCCAATTTTCCAATCATGTCCGTTCGGTTGTTTTCCCCAAGTACTCATATCGCCTGAACCGTTTATTATTCCAGCCTGAACATCTTTTTCGAGCATCATTTTACGACATTTATCGGTTGCATAACCTTCGCCTAGAGCGCCGAAACCAATTTTCATTCCTTTTAATTTTAGAAAAATAGTCGATTCTGTACTGTCTAAAATAATATTTTTATAACCTACTTTCTCAACCGATTTTTTTATGGCTTCCGCTGAAGGCATTTCGGTCATCGAGCCATCAAATTTCCAAATGCGATCTAAAGCTGCAAAACTAATGTCAAATCCGCCGTTGGTAATTTCAGAAAGTTTAATCGCTCTTTGCGTCAATTCGAAAACTTCACGATCTACTTTAATGGGTTTTATTCCTGCATTTTGATTAACCTCGGAAACTTGAGAATCGGGTTTCCAATCAGAAATTAAATTTTCAATTCGGGTAATTTCGCCAATAACTAGATCAATGTTTTGTTCGGCCGAAAGTGAATCTTTATCTACAATACTAATGTCAAAACGCCCACCCATAAGCAAAGTCGTTCTTTTTCTTAAAACTTGCGAATGCACTGAAAAACAGCAAGTAATTACAAATAGAAATAAAATTTTATGATAGCAAGAATTGATTGACATATTGTTTTCTAATAACAGTCGGTTAAAATTTGATTATTGGCCTTATATTCTGAAAGCGTTTTTAATTGGTTTGCTGTGCATAATTCATTCAAAACTACTTCAACATCTTTTTGCATTTGAAGCGAACCACAAATCATGATAACACCACCTCTTTTTAATAAATAAACAAAAAACGAAGAATCTCTTTTAATCAAATCCATTACATAAATATGTTCTGCTTCACGAGATAAAGCAACATGAAAATTATCAAGTTGTTCTTTCCGAATCATGATTCCTGCAAACTTTTTATAAGCCATCAGCGTTGGCGTTTCCATTCTGAATCCGCTATAAAGATGCAGTTCTTTTTTAGTATTATTCTGTTCAATCATTCCTAAGAAAGGAGCGATTCCTGTTCCGTTAGAAATAAAAGCTACTTTTTGCGCTTTCTTCGGAAGATGGAAAGCAGGATTTTTAACAATCTGAGCTTTTATAACATTTCCAGGTTCTAAAGCATTTAAATATCCGGAACCTAAACCGTTTGGATGAAGTTTTACAACTAATTGAATATTTCCAGAATGATTTCCAATTGAGTAGAGACGCTCTCTTGAATCATTAGCTGGATAAATTGCTAATAAATCACCAGAAGTGAATTTAGTTCTCATGTTCGGACGCAAAGTCAAAATAAAAGTATGCTCGGTCTCAGAAATTGGAGTTTTATCTAAAACCATTAATTTTTGCAAACCTTTCGGAATGTGATTGTATAAAGAAGGTGTTGTAGCTAATGGAATTCCTGTTTTGGCACTCCATAATTTTGCCCATTCAACAAATTCTACAGCCGATTTGTCATTTACAGTTTGTAGATCTAAAAAACGTTCCGTCCAATTTTGATTTTCTAAAAGCTGATCAATTTCAATTGCAAATCCGCAGAAATCTGGATATGATTTAGAACCAAAACCAACTACAGAAAAATTGATTTTCTGCTCCTGATTTTGTTTTTCTAATAATGTTTTGAATTTGTTAGCATTAGAAGGCGCATCTCCCAAACCATGCGTTGAAGAAAATACGATAATATGTTCTGCTTTTGGATAAGCGGTAAACTTATTCAATTCGGTTATAAAAGCTTTATGTCCTTGATCTATTATTTGCTTCAGAATTGCGTTTGCAAATCGGAAAGAACTTCCATTTTCAGAACCTACTAAAAGAATAAAAGTACTTTCGTTTGCTTTAAATTTATTTTTAATCAGGCTTGATCTTCGTTTCAAGGTAATCGCAAAACCAGAATAAATGAAGAACAAAATATTAAGGCACGCAATAGCCAAAATTACAGCCCAGATTCCGTTAATTCTTCCCGTATGAAGATCAAGACTCAAAGCTGCATATTGTGCAGTTATAGGAGATTTTTTTTCAGAAATTACAGCTCCTGTAACTTGATTTACTTCAACTTCTCGATCTTTCAATTCAATTATATAATATTCTTCTGGATCATCTGTAAACGGAAATTCGATTTTTTTTACATCTGATAATAAAGTTGTTTTGAAAATGGAAGTTGTTTTTGCTTTGGCTGAAAGTTCTGTTTTTACAGGTTTAGCTTTTTCTTCACCCATAAAAAAGTTGAATCTTTCCAACGATAAATAAGCTCCTGTAAGCGAAATAATCAAAATCGGAATTAAAGCTAATCTTCCTAAAAGAACATGGTAATATTGCGCAAAATATTCTTTAATAATTTTAGAAAAGAAATTTCGGATGCCGCGCTGTCTTTTTAGAACCAACACGAAACCCGAAATTGATATTAATAACAAGCAAAAAGAAATAACGCCAACAAAAAATCGTCCTGCTTCATGAAGAAACAGAGAACGATGCAAACTAGTAATCCATTTAATGAATTCTGATTTTTTTATAGGAGTTCCTAATGCTTTTCCAGTTTTTGGATCAATGTAAGCATTAACGTCATTTCCATCTTCATCAATAGCCTTAAGTGTTACAAATTGATTGTAATCTACACTCAATTCTGTAATTTCTGGATACGCTTTCTTTAAAATTGGTAGTGTTTCGCCTAAAGTTATTTTATTAAAATTTTCAGCTTTATAAGGAAGCGTTTTTTCCTGAACTGCATCGACTGCCAGAATGATTCCTGTTACCGAAGCCAAAAGCAAAAAAATAGAAGAAAATAAGGCCAAAGCCAAATGTGCGTAACGCCAAAAAGAAAGAGTCATTGAGTGTATTCTAGAAATGTAGTCGTATTATATTTTACTTAATCTTACGTATTTGATGTAACCTTTACCATCAGTTTTATCTGCAAGACCTTCAGTTGTAAGCGGAATTTCAAGATCGCTCACATAATATTTCTGATCTTCAACAGCAGATTCAAAACGTAATTTGTAACCTTTATTAATTTTAGAATTTTCGATTTCGATAGTTGTCACACTACGATCGCCTCCAGTTACAGAAGCTCCAGTTTTTGCACTAATATCTTCTGATTTTGCAGTATGAAATTTATTCCATTCTTTTAAAGACTTGTACCATTTTTTGTCATCGCCCATTACATAAAGCGTTTTTTCGTATTCACCAGCCGAATTAACTAAAGAAACAACGATGTAAGCACCTTCTCCCATATAATTATTCATTTGCAGCATAATCTTGTATTTGCTAGATTGTGCCTGAGATTGAAAAGAAACTAGAAAGATAAAAGCGCTTGTAAGAGCAATTTTTAATATTGATTTCATCTGAAATTATGTATTTGTGTGGATTTGTAATGTGAAATCCCAAATCCCAAAAATAGAGTTTGGAATTTGGAATTTCAAATATTGATTATTAATTAATTGTTTATTTTAAAAATTCAACAGAAACGTTGTTTTTAGTTAACAGCTCATTTTCTTTTGCTAAAGCGTAAGCCGTTTCGTCGAATTCTGTGCTGATGTCTTTTTTAGCTCCAATAGAAACTAAATATTTTAAAACAGAATCATCTTTTGAAATCATTGCAGCTCTATGTAATACTGTTAAGCCATCTTTGTTTTTAGCATTGACATCAACTTTTAAATCAGTTATTTTTTTAAGAAGTGAAACATCATTTTTTGTAATGGCTAAATGATATAAAGTATTTCCATCTTTTTGCGGAGTCGCTAAGTTCAATCCTTTATCTTGAAGAGATTTAGCTTTTGCATCAAAAGGATCTATAGTTACTTTTTCTCTTCCAGCCGGACGATAAGATTGTACTAAATAAACGCCTAAATTATTTCCGTCTTTATCTTTTACATTTACATCAGCACCTTTAGTCAAAAGTAAATTTACTGCATCTGGAGATCCGTTTCTAACAGCGAAAGTCAAAGCAGATTCTCCTTTTAGATTTTGGGCATTTATGTTTTTTGCAATTGGAAGAAACAATTCTAAAACAGCAGTTTCTCTCGCTGCTGCAGCTGCCATAACTGGCGTATTTCCTTCTTTATCAGCTTTGTTTACATCAACACCTTTTTCTAAGAAATATTTAATGATTTCTGTCTGATTAGGTTTTCCAGCCAAAATATGCAATACGTTTTGTCCTGCTTTGTTTTGAGCAGTTGCTTTAATTTTTACTTCTTCAACCAAATATTTATAGGTTTCCAAAGTATTAGTTTCTCTACGGCTTCCTTGTGCCGCAAATAAAAGAGCATCGCTAGTTGGTTTAATTCCTTTTTCTAAAAGTTTCTTCAAAAGTGGAAGGTTTCCTGCTCTTGCAGCATAAGTAAAGGCAGTATTTCCATCATTATCAACGTCTTTTAAAGACATTCCTTTAGTAGAAAAATATTCGGCAGCTTTTAAATCTTTATCTGTTGCAATTGCTAAAAGTAGAAGATTAGCGCCGTTTGCATATTTTTTTGTTGGATTAAGACCTGCTTTGAAAAAAACATCGTACATCGCAGGATTTGATTGACCGTTTGAAGCTGCGAAATCAGCAGGAGCAGTTCCGTGGCTGTCTTCAAAATTTACGTCAGAACCTTTTGTTGTAAGATATTGTACTAATTCTGTATTTCCTTTGTAAGCAGCCC
Source organism: Flavobacterium sp. SH_e (assembly GCF_025717045.1). Taxonomy (GTDB): domain Bacteria; phylum Bacteroidota; class Bacteroidia; order Flavobacteriales; family Flavobacteriaceae; genus Flavobacterium. Next base: position 140,903 of record NZ_JAOVZN010000003.1, on the reverse strand, counting down.
AGTGCAGATAGATACGATTATCGTGAGTTAATTTTGTAATCGAATTTCCAGGTTGTTCTACTAAAAATTTGATAGTTGCAAAAGGAGCATCATTATTAATTGCTAATGTTGTAACATCAAAAGCATTTACATTAGCTTCAGCTGGATTATTTCCTTTAGCGATTTCTGCTTGAACCGTTTCAACACTTGGGGAAGTTTTCCAGAATGCAGCATCTAACAACGAGTTTTTTTGCTGTGCATTTACAAATAAAGTCGCAGCTAATGCAAAAGAAACGAAAAGATTCTTTTTCATATTTCGATAATTTATGGTTATTGAATTGTACAATATTGATTTAATTTTTAGGAATATTTCTCTCTATTTAGAATAAATAAAAATAAAGCAAATGTAGAAATTAATATTCTTAAACCAAGAATAATTTGTCGCAAAAAGGAATTCGAGTCTAATTTTGCTTAAAATTAAGGATAGCTTAAGCAAATATTAATTCTTTTTTAATCTTATAATTTGTATGAGATGAAAAAAACGAAATTTTGATGGTAAAAGAAAACTCAAGAGATAGAAACTGTACGGAAGATTTTAATTTGTTGGATGTTTATTACATAATTCGTCTTTTAATCTTATTTCGTCTCAAAAAAAGTCTTTTTAACGATCTTGTTTTTTATAATAAAAAATAATCTCATAAAATTATTTCCTGTAAACATTTGTGATCAAGAATGTTGTGATTTTATAAATAAAAAATAGCTTAAAAAATTATTTAGAACAATTATTAATAAGAAGCTTTTTTTGGTTGAAAAATGTAGCTTTGATTTTGCTTTTTTTAAATCGAAGTGTTGATAACTGTTTTGCATTTGACACTAAAAAAGTTCGCTTTTTCATGTTGATAACTTAACATTAATTTTAAGGAAAATGCTAGCTCATTGACAATTACAAGATATTATGTTACTGTTGATAAAATTTGCGAATTTGAGGTTTTTTGAAGTTTTAAAACTGTTGATAATTGGACGGATTTTTAACATCAAAAACTGGATAAAAGAAGAACTGTGGGTTAAATTTGTAATTATAGAAATCACGCCAATACGACCCCAAATTTGTGCGCTCGCTTTTCTATTTCAAATTCGTCACTTAAAACTCTATATATATGTCAATTTTTGATAAAAGAATCAATTATAAACCTTTTGAATATCCTGAGGTTCTGCAATTTACCGAAGCAATTAATAAGGCTTATTGGGTACACACTGAAGTAGATTTTACTGCCGATACGCAAGATTTTCATGCGCATTTGGATTTGGCTGAAAAAACAGCAATTAAAAATAGTTTATTGGCAATCGCACAGATTGAGGTAGCTGTAAAAAGTTTTTGGGGTAATATATACGAGCATTTTCCAAAACCAGAATTCAATGGTTTGGGAACTACTTTTGCAGAATGTGAATTCAGACATTCAGAAGCATATTCTCGTTTATTGGAAGTTTTAGGTTATAATGACGAATTTGAAAGACTTTTGGACGTTCCTGTGATTCGCAGACGTGTAGATTATCTTTCTAATGTACTGAAAGATACAAAATCTCAGGACAACAGAAAATACATGGTTTCGCTGATTTTGTTCAGTATTTTAATCGAAAATGTTTCATTATTCAGTCAGTTTGCTATTCTATTGTCGTTCACAAGATTCAAAGGATATATGAAAAATGTGAGCAATATTATCGCTTGGACTTCAATAGACGAACAAATTCATGCAAATGGCGGAATTTATATCATCAATAAAATCCGTGAAGAATTCCCTGAATATTTTGATGCAGATACTTTAGAATTAATTAGAGAAACCGTTAAAGAATCAATTACGGTTGAAGCAGATATTTTAGATTGGATTTTTGAAAACGGAGCGGTTGAAACTATAAATAAAGAAGATTTGGTAAACTTCATGAAATTTAGAATTGATGAAAGTTTGAAGCAAATCAATATCGAAACCATTTTTAATGTTTCTCCAGAAGAGTATTCAAAAATGACTTGGTTTGAAGAAGAAGTTTTTGCAAACAGTTTAGATGATTTCTTTGCAAAACGTCCAGTTGAATATACGAAACACGACAAGAGTATCACTGCAAACGATCTTTTCTAATACAAGCCCATAATATATATGAATACAATAGACACAAACCCAGCAAATAACAATTTTGAACCACAAAACGACAGTAAAATGTGGTGGAAAAATTCTGAAAGTGAGCAAATTTTAAACCGCGGTTATCTTTTGAAAGGAGAAACAGTAGAAGGAGCAATTGATAGAATTTGCACGGCTGCTTCAAAAAGACTTTACAAACCAGAGTTGAAAGAGTCTTTTATGGAAATGATAGAAAGAGGCTGGATGAGTATCAGTTCGCCAGTTTGGGCAAATATGGGAACAGAAAGGGGATTGCCAATTTCTTGTTTTAATGTTCACGTTCCAGATAAAATTGAAGGAATTACACATAAGCTTGGAGAAGTAATCATGCAGACTAAAATTGGAGGTGGAACTTCTGGTTATTTTGGTGAATTGCGCGAACGCGGAAGTGCTGTAACCGATAACGGAAAGAGTAGTGGAGCGGTAAGTTTCATGAAACTTTTTGATACGGCAATGGATACCATTTCACAAGGTGGAGTTCGTCGTGGTGCATTTGCAGCTTATTTGGATATTGATCATCCAGATATTGAAGAGTTTTTGAAAATTAAAAGTATTGGAAATCCAATTCAGAACTTGTTTACTGGAATCTGTGTACCAGATTATTGGATGCAGGAAATGATTGATGGCGATGGCGAAAAAAGACAAATTTGGGCTAAAGTATTAGAAAGCCGCCAACAAAAAGGTTTGCCTTATATTTTCTTTAGTGATAATGTAAATAAAAATAAACCCCAAGTTTATAAAGATCAGAATCTAAGAATCAATGCAAGTAATTTGTGTAGTGAGATTATGCTTCCTTCAACCCATGATGAATCATTTATTTGCTGTTTATCTTCTATGAACTTAGAATTGTATGAAGAATGGAAAGATACTGAAGCAGTAAAATTGGCGATCTTTTTCTTAGATGCTGTTTTACAGGAATTCATCGAAAAAACAGAAGGAAACTATTATCTTTCCGCTGCTAATAAATTTGCAAAAAGACACCGTGCATTAGGTTTAGGAGTTTTAGGATGGCATTCTTATTTGCAGAAAAACATGATTCCATTTGAAGGAATGGAAGCTAAAATGAAGACTACAGAAATTTTCAAACATATTAGCGATAAAGCAGATAAAGCAAGTCAAGAATTGGCTAGAATTTACGGTGAACCAGAATTGTTAAAAGGTTACGGAAGACGTAATACAACTACAATGGCGATTGCTCCAACGACATCTTCTTCTGCAATTTTAGGACAGACTTCACCAGGTATTGAGCCTTTCAGCAGTAACTACTATAAAGCTGGTTTGAGTAAAGGTAATTTCATGCGTAAAAACAAATACCTTAAAAAACTGTTGGAAGAAAAAGGTTTAGATAACGAAGAAGTTTGGAGAGGAATTATGTTAAACGGAGGAAGTGTTCAGCACATGGAACAATTGACTCAGCAGGAAAAGGATGTTTTTAAAACATTTAAAGAAATTAGCCAGTTAGAAATTGTACAGCAGGCAGGAATTCGTCAGAAATTTGTTGATCAAGGACAAAGTTTAAATCTTAATATTCCAGCAGAATTAGCTATTAAAGATGTAAACCGTTTGATGATCGAAGCTTGGCAACAAGGAGTAAAAAGTTTGTACTACCAAAGAAGCCAAAGTGTTTCTAAAGAATTAGTAACAAGTCTTGTTTCTTGCAGCAGTTGTGAATCATAAAAATCAAAAGCCGAATCTTAAATTAGATTCGGCTTTTTTATTCATACTGTTTGTCATTCCGAGGAACGAGGAATCACACGCGAAAATCCACAAAGATTTTCCAAATAGTTTTGTCATGTCGACGAAGAAGACATCTCCAAGAGTAACTCCACAATCAAACTAAACTTAAGTCTTAGACTTCAGCCTACTCAACGTTTCCTGAGAAATATTTATGTAAGAAGCCACAATTTTATTAGGAAGCCGTTTTACAATTGCAGGATTAATTTTCAAGAGCTGATTATACCTTTCCAAAGCGTCCATTGTCGTAAAAGACATTAAACGATTGGCATTATTTACATACGCTTTTTCCAAATAATTGCTGTAAAACTCGTGCCATTGCGGAATAATTTTCATTAAATGATTAAAATCTTCATGAGAAATAGACAGCAATTCCGATTTCTCAACAACCTGAATATTTTCGAGAGCTGGCATTTTAGTAATAAAACTAACCAAAGCTGTAGCAAACTGATTTTCAAAAGCAATATATCTAGTTACATCTTTTCCTTCTTCATTAATAAAAAAGATTCTTAAACAGCCTTTTGCAACAAAAAAAGTCTCTTGACTGATTTGACCTTGAGCCAACAAAATCTCGTTTTTCCCTTTTTTTACAAGTTTAAAATAAGAGAGAATGGTTTCTAAATCTTCAACAGAAACATTAATGCTTTTTCGAATGGAATTGCCAAGCTGTTCGTATATCATTTAATTGTAATCTCTAACAAATTTGCGATAGTAAATAATATCTTCAATAGATAAAACCACTAAATCGTGTTCTTGTGCAAAGCTAATGATTTTGTGTAGTTTAGCCATGCTTCCGTCTTCGTTCATCAATTCGCAAAGAACAGCTTCAGGTTGTAAACCCGCCAGTTTCATTAAATCGACACTTCCTTCTGTATGGCCATTTCTTCCTAAAACGCCGTTATTATTCGCTCTAAGTGGAAAAATGTGCCCAGGTTTTGCTAAATCTTCAGGTTTTGCATTTTTTGCAATCGCTGTTTTTATCGTTGTAATTCGATCTTTTGCAGAAACTCCAGTTGTTACTCCATTTTTAGCTTCTATAGTAATAGTAAACGGAGTTTGAAAACTGCTTGTATTTTCTTTTACCATATACGGAAGTTTCAATTCATCAGCTTTTTCATTTGTTAGACAAAGACAGACAATTCCGCTGCATTCACGAATCATTAAAGCCATATCTTGAACGCTCATATGTTGGGCAGAAAAAATAAGATCGCCTTCATTTTCACGGTTTTCATCATCGGTTACCAAAACACCTTTTCCATTTTTAAGCTGTTCTAAAGCATTTTCAACACGTTCTTTACTCGTTAAGCCAAATTGTACTAACGGACTTATTTCTGTACTTATCATTTGATATATTTTAAACTTATTTTGAAGAAACTAAAAAGCAAATCTAACGCTGTTTGAAAACAAAAAGTTTGATGTAAGTCAATAAATCGGTGTTCTATTTTTTTAATGTTTATCTAATTTAGTTGTCATAAAATCTTAATTTAGTACCCGAAATCTATAATCCAAAATCCAATAAATACCATCTCACATGGAGAATATTACCGTTATTATAATGCTGCTTTTTGGAGTTGCTTTTCTTAGTCTTATTAGCAAAAGATATAATTTTCCAATTCCTATAGTCCTTGTTTTATGTGGCGTTGTAATTAGTGTTGTTCCAGGACTTCCAGTAATTGCTTTGAGTCCAGAAATAGTATTTATTATATTTCTTCCACCACTTTTGTACCATGCAGCGTGGCATACTAGTTGGTCTGACTTTAAGCAGTCGATTCGACCGATAACTTTTGCTGCTGTAGGCTTGGTCTTTTTTACAACAGGATTAGTTGCCGTAGCGGCGCATTGGCTTATTGATGATATTTCTTGGCCGTTAGCTTTTTTACTTGGCGCTATTGTTTCACCGCCAGATGCAGTCTCTGCAACAGCAATTACAAAAGGTTTGGGACTTAATCCAAGATTAATTGCGATTCTCGAAGGAGAAAGTTTGGTAAACGATGCAAGCGGTCTTGTTGCATACAAATATGCTCTTACAGCGATTACAGCAGGAAATTTTGTTTTATGGCAGGCAGGATTAAATTTTGTTTTGATGTCAGTTCTTGGTATCGCAATAGGTTTAGCCGTTGGTTACATAATGTTTTATATTCATAAAAGATTTGTTTGCGATGATATTATCGAGGTAACACTCACATTATTAACGCCATTTGCATCTTATTTAATTGCAGAACATTTTGAAGGCTCGGGAGTTTTGGCAGTTGTAACTACAGGTCTTTTCCTTGCCGCAAGATCAGGAACTATTTTTTCTCATGAAAGCCGAATTATGACGAATACTATTTGGGACGTTTTAAACAACATTCTAAACGGTTTGATTTTTATTTTAATCGGACTTCAATTGAGACAAATTATTGCAGGAATCAGTAATTACTCAGGAAATTCTTTATTCATTTGGGGAGCTGTAATTAGTATTGTGGTTATTTTAGTTCGTTTTTTATGGGTCATTCCAGCTACAATTCTTCCGAGAATAATTAGTAAAAGAATTCGAGAAAAAGAAACTTTCGATTATCGAAATATGATCATTTTTGGCTGGTCTGGAATGCGTGGAGTGGTTTCAATGGCGGCAGCTTTGGCACTTCCGTTAATGTTGAATAAAACAGAAGAATTTCCGCTCAGAAATTTAATTATATACTTGGTTTTTTGCGTGATACTTTCGACTTTGGTTATACAAGGACTTACACTTCCATGGTTGATCAAGAAGCTGAAAATTGAACGCTACTCGATACTTGCAGAAGAATATAATATTAGAAATGTTATTGTCTCAGAAACTATCGCCCATATTGAAGATAATTTCTCATTATTGAATGATGAATTGCTTCATAATATAAAAAGCAAATACGAAGTAAAATTCAACCGTCTGCAAAAGACTGAACTTCCAGCTAATTTTTTCGGAAATGGTAAACTTCTTGGAGGTGAAATTTTTAATGATTTCACTAAAATTCAAATTGATTTGCTGAACGTAGAACGAGCAAAATTGGAATCGATGCATAAATTGGGCTCTGTAAACGAAGAAATCTTCCGCAAAATAGAAAAAGAGCTAGATTTGGAAGAAACCCGTTTATGGATGGAAATGTACGAGGAGAATTAATTGTTAATGGTGAATTGTAAATTATGAATTATGAATTATGAATTATGAATTATGAATTATGAATTATGAATGTCTTTCTTTACGCACAGAAAATAATTAATAATTAACCATTAATAATTAACCATTGATAATTTACAATTCACCATTAACAATTAATCATTAAATTACGTTCATTTTCTGCATTAAAAATGTTGCGCTTTTGTTTTTACAGATCCCGTTTCTGAGTTTGTAATCGAAATGTAAATCGTTGTTTTGAATCTCAACTTCGAAACATTGATTGATTAAGATTTCAGGATATTCGTTCGTCGTAAGACAAACTTCAATGTCGTGAGTTGCGATTGCACCGATTGCTTTTTTAGAAATTATTTTCTTAACGACTTCAATTGTTCCGTTTCGTTTGTCATCGGAATTTGTACCTCTTAAAATCTCATCTAATAGAACAAAAGCAGGCTGATTTTCAAGTGCATCCATGATCTGTTTTAAACGTTTAATTTCAGCAAAAAAGTAAGATTCAGAATCAGATAACGAATCTGATAATCTCATTGAAACTAAAACTGGAAGTGGATGAATCTTAGCATCTGATGCACAAATAACTGAGCCAATTCCACCAAGAACCATATTGATTCCCAAACTTCTTAAAAATGTACTTTTTCCAGACATATTAGATCCAGTCAAAATCACGAAAGATTGAGGATAAAACTGAGTGTTATTTCCAATTCTTGTTACAGGATTTAATAAAGGATGGCTTAAATTTTTAAACTCGATTTTATACTCAGAATTGATTTCAGGGAAAACAAAATCTGGATTGTTGTAAGCTAAATTTGCTAAACTGTTTAGAGCTTCAATTTCGCCAATGATAGTTATCCAACGATCAATTTCTGAAGAAAAATCTTCTTTCCATTTTAAAAGCGCTCTTAAAACATGCAGATTGAATAAAAATGTTCCGTTGAATAAAGTGGCTGTTACAAAATTATTTATCGTATCCATTCTTGAAAACAACTCAGAAAGCTTTTTTAAATGCTGACTTGCCTTAGCATTCTTAAAATGAAGTTGTTCTTGCAAATGGATTAGTTTTTTAGATTTAAAAGATTCATTCTCAATTTTTTCAATCAATAAACTGTATTGTTTTATTATTTTATCAATATTGTCAGCTTTTGCAATTTCCGACTGAATTCTTTTTAATGATCTTCCTAAAACAATTAAATTGGCAATAAAAATGTATGTCAGGTAAGAAAGCAAAATGGTTTTAGAAGTAAAAAAATAAGCGACTAAGAATCCAAAAAAGGAAACAGGAAGAATAATCGAAAGTGCTGCTAAAACTTTAGATAAACTATTGTTTTGAAATGAAGTCCAATGTTTTATGGCTTCATAAGATTGTTTGGAATCTTCGCTAATAATTGCAAGTGCTTGAAATTCTTGTCTCCAATCTATTTTATTTTTTAATTCATTAATAGCTTCTTGGTTTTCTAAAATTTCAGTTTTAGGAAGAGTGTTTAATAATAAATATGCAAGAGTTTTTTTTCCAATAAATGAAGCCGTTCTGTTTAGGTTTTGGAATAAAGAATGTTCTCCAAAAATATCCAAATCATACGCATACGGATGATGAAAATCGATAAATTCGACACCATTTTCAAAAGGTATTTTTTCTCTCTTTAGAAAAGCTATTTCGTTTTGATTAATTTTTAAAAGCGTTTCGGCTAATAGTTTTTGAAAAGACAGTTTAGAATGTATTCTCATTAAAACAATAAAACCAGCAAAAGATAAAACAGCTAAAAAGACATAAAGTATTTCGTTTGTTTTGATGTAGTAAAACATAAAAAACAAAAACATAAAAATACTCAATAACCTCAAAAGGCTTATGCTGTTATATTTTTTGTTGGTTTTATGATATAATTCTGAATGTTTTGTAACGTTGTCCTGATATGCTTTCATTCTAATAATTTGCTTGAATACAAATATAGCTTTTAAGTTACAAAATTATTCATTAGAATAGTTAATCTTCGTGCATAACCAAAACTGGAATTTGGACTTCTTTTGATATTTTTTTACTAAAACTAGAGTCAAATAAACTTTCAAAGAAAGAACGTTTGTGGGTGATAGTTGTCAAAATATCGATGTCTTTGTAAAGAACAAAATCAAGAATGGTTTCTTTTACATCATCACTTGGCAAAACCAAAAATTCTACATTTTCAGTTGCAAATTCTTTTTCCCATTCTTTTATAGTACCATCCGAAACGTCAGAATTTGATGTTTTTACATATAAACTTTTAACCTTTGCATCTGTTTTCTTAGCTATCTTCAAGATTTTTTTTAACTCTTTTTTATCTTTTTCACGGTAGCGAGTAGTAAATCCGATGGTTTTGATTTTCTTGTATTTGGCATCAACAGGTACACATAAAACAGGAACTTCTACACCAGAAATTACAGAATTGGTATTCGATCCCGTAAAAAATTTTGTCCAGTCAGAAACACCATTTGTACCCATAATTACAAAATCTATGCTATCTTCTTCAACCGCATTTTTAAGGTTATAAATAAGGTCACCATCCATTAGTCGGTGTTTTATTACTATATCTTCTAATTTTCGTTCGGCAGCAATCGCGCGTAGTTTTGGAATTTCATCTTTGAACATTTCAAATTTTGCTAATTCTATTGAACTATATATAGCTGCATAATTCTCTGGAAAAAACTGGCTGTCGTAAACAGGAATCTCAAATGTATGAAGCAAGATTAATTCGGCTTTTACAACTTTAGCAAATTCTAAAGCGTGGACAAATGCGTTAGTAGCAGCATCAGAGAAATCGGTAGGGAACAATATCTTTTTCATCGTATTTAGGATTAAGGTTTGTTTCTCAAATTTACTTATTATGTAAGGAAAACAACCTGATAATTATCAGTATTTTAACACTTAATGATTTCTTAACCGTATCTAATTTACTGCTTTTTTACGAGAATTGAGACGTGTTAGTGCAGAAAAGAAATTAAGGCTTTTTTTATACCTTTGCAGCATGATAAATCAAGATTCTATAGTTGCTTTAGCCACACCATCTGGAGCTGGAGCTATCGCCATAATTCGTATTTCGGGAGCTGAAGCTATTAAAATTGGTAATTCGGTTTTTAAATCTATTAAAAACAAAGATTTAACCAAACAGAAAACGCATACACTGCATTTAGGTCATATTGTAGATGGAAGCAAAACCTTAGACGAAGTTTTAGTTTCTGTATTTAAAGGCCCAAATTCTTATACAGGAGAAGACACGATCGAAATTTCGTGCCACGGGTCAACTTATATTCAACAGCAAATTATTCAATTATTGCTTCGAAATGGCTGTAGAATGGCAGATGCAGGTGAATTTACGTTAAGAGCTTTCTTAAACGGAAAATTAGATTTGTCGCAAGCGGAAGCAGTTGCCGATTTGATTTCGTCAGACAATGAAGCTTCTCACCAAATTGCAATGCAGCAAATGCGCGGTGGGTTCAGTAATGAAATTGCAAAATTGCGAGAAGAACTTTTAAATTTTGCTTCTTTAATTGAATTGGAATTGGACTTTGCGGAAGAAGATGTAGAATTTGCAGATAGAACACAATTTCATGAATTATTAAATAGAATTGAATTTGTTTTAAAACGTCTTATTGATTCATTTGCCGTTGGAAACGTAATTAAAAACGGAATTCCTGTTGCGATTGTTGGTGAGCCAAATGTAGGAAAATCGACTTTATTGAATGCTTTATTGAACGAAGAGCGTGCAATTGTTTCTGACATTGCTGGAACAACACGCGATACAATCGAAGACGAATTGGTAATTGGCGGAATCGGATTTAGATTTATTGATACAGCTGGAATTCGTGATACAAAAGATGTTGTAGAAAGTATCGGAATCAAAAAAACTTTCGAAAAAATAGAACAGGCACAAGTCGTGATTTATTTATTTGATGGATTGAAATTTCAAACTTCAAGTTCTGAGTTTGTAAATGAAATTGAACAAATCAAGAATAAATATCCTCTAAAACCTCTAATTATTGTAGTAAATAAAAGAGATATCCTTTCTAATGATGAAGTAGCAAACATTACTAATCAGTTAGAAAATTTAAATGCAAAATTGCTATTAATTTCTGCGAAAGAAAAAATAGGAGTAGAAGATTTAAAAAATGAGTTATTGTCTTTTGTAAATACTGGTGCACTTCGAAACAATGAAACTATTGTAACCAATACAAGACATTATGATTCATTATTAAAAGCTTTAGATGAAATTCAGAAAGTGAAATTTGGCTTAGAGTCTGGACTTTCAAGTGATTTAATGGCGCTCGATATTCGTGAAGCTTTATACCAATTCGGGTTAATCACAGGTCAAGTCTCTAATGACGAATTGTTAGGGAACATCTTCGCCAACTTTTGCATCGGCAAGTAGAAGGGACAAAAAGAAACAAAATAAAAATAACAAAAAGAGCTAAAATGTTGGTAATTAACATTTTAGCTCTTTTTTTATTGGGTGGTTTTTTGGAATATTTGGGTGTTGTTTTGCTCGGATTTGTACCCCAGTTGTACCTCGAATTTCGAGGTACAAATTTTTGTACCTCGATCGACAAATTATGGCACTCAATGGCACACAGTGGCGCATAAACGCACCTTGCGGCACGTCATGGCACAAATGAACGGATAAAGTAGGACACATAACTTAAAATGTAAGAAAATTATGAGTTCAAACATTCGAATTAACAAAATCTGCGAGTTTTGCGATAACAATTTTATCGCGCAGAGAATTAAAACCCGCTTCTGCTCCCTGAAATGCGCGAGTAAGAGCTACAAGGACAGAAAAAGACAAGTAACTAATGATGTTCCGGAAGAGGCATCTGAAGGCATCAGAAGCTATGATTTGGAGGTGCTTAAAAAGCAGGATTTTTTCACCATTCTGCAGTGCAGCCAAATTTTTGGAATCAGCAGAAGGACAATATTCAGAATGATTGCCAGAAATGATTTAGATATTGTAAAACTTGGAAGAAGGACCCTAATATCAAAAGACAGCATAAGCAGTTTATTTATTGTTCAGAACCCCCAGCCAGAAGAAAGTGCGTCAGATACGATTGATTTTGATCTGGATGGCTGCTATACTATTTCCCAGGCACAGACGGCTTATAACATAAGCCAGAGCGGCTTGTACTTTATTATTAAAAAGTATGGTATAAAAAAGTATGTCTCCGGTAATTATTCATACGTGCAGAAAAAGGATTTGGATGTTTATTTAAAAGGTATTGATCATGAATAAAAGTAGTATCACACTTAGAAAGAAAGCTATTTCAGGAGGACGATTATCCTTATATCTTGATTATTATCCTCCATTTTGGGATTCGAAAACGAACAGTTTCTCAAGACGAGAATTTTTGAAGCTTTATCTTCACCAGAAGCCTGCAAATCAGTACGAGAAGGCTGCTAATGCTGAGAATCTCCACACTGCTGAACTTATAAGGGCAAGAAAACAGAATGAAATCAATAAAAGTGAAATCTATTCTGCATTTGAGAAAGAGCAATTAGCAATACAGGAGGTTGGAAGGGAATCTTTTCTTGAGTATTATAAAAAATTAGGCGCTAAAAAAGTCGGCAACAATCTGTCAATCTGGGCCTCTGCTATTACCCATTTTGAAGCCTTCCTAAAAGGGAAGGATCTGGCATTTAATGAGGTGACGGTTTCTTTAATTGAAGATTTCAGGGATTATCTTTTAAAAGCTAAAAGCTTGAGAAAGAATAAAAAGCAGCTGTCACGAAATACAGCTCTTTCCTATTATAACAAGATTAAAACAACCCTGAAGGCTGCTTATAGAGAGGATAAGCTGAAAACGGATATCAATGCCAAGATAGGATCGATAAAGGAAATGGAATCCCAGCGGAATTTTATGACTCTTGAAGAAACGCGCAGGCTTTTTGCAACGCCCTGCCCTAATCTGACTGTACGTAAGATTTCAATGTTTTCGGTTCTTACAGGTGTGAGATATTCAGATATTGCAAAGCTGACCTGGTCAGAACTGCATTACATTGAGAATGACGGCCATTATATCATATTCAGGCAGAAGAAAACGGAAGGGGCTGTGTCCATTCCTATTTCTGATGAGGCTTTTGAGCTTTTGGGAAAGAGAAAAGGAGAAAATGAGAAGGTATTTAAAGGTTTAAACAAATGGGATGTTGACCGTGTGCTTCCCGTATGGGTGGCACTATCAGGAATAAGCAAGCATATTACTTTCCACTGCTTTAGGCATACTTATGCTACATTGCAGCTGACAGCAGGAACAGATATTTTTACCATTTCAAAAATGCTTGGGCACAAGAGCGTAAAAACGACCCAGATTTATGCAAAAGTGATTGATCAGAAGAAAAGAGACGCTGCAAACAGAATTTCCATCCAATAAATTGAAAGTGCTTATAAAATTTGAACGCCTCCTTTTTGCAAGTGGGGCGTTTATAGCATTTTGGCAAAATTTGGCAGAAAGCTTATCTGCTTAAAGTTTTATTCTTCCCATTCCATATCATAAAAGAGAAGATCCTCTTCGTATGCTTCTGTGCCTGCTCCAAACCCTTCAGGTGCGTAATCATGCTTTTCGTATTCCATAACAGTTTTTTTTAGAGGGTTAAGATGAAGTTTTTTTCGTGAGGATAATTTTTTAAAAGTAATTTTTTGGCGGTATTTAATTTTATACAATTATGTTTAAGACTTTTATAATTTTCACTTGACAGCAGTCTTTTTTTTAACACTGCTGCGGGATGTGCATACGATCTAAATAAGTATATTTGGATTGGAGAATGATCAAAAAAACACTAATAGATCTTTCAGAATGGAAAAAGCGATACAATTAAAAGTGAGAAAAGATTTGGATGCCCGCCAGCAGCACACCATAATTAAGCTCAAAGGAAGCCTGATTTCAAAAGGCTATACCGAAATTATCCATATAGTGGATCAGGATGAAGAATTTCATATCAATACTTTTGAAACTTCTTCTGAAAAGCGAAATGAAGTGCAGGAGTATATAGCTGCTTTTATCAATCAGGAAAACCTTGCGGACACAATCACACTTAAATAAGAATGATTTCCTTTGAATGTGCTTTCACATGAGAGGATTGAGGCATTATGCTTTATAAAATCAGTTTTAAATTCCCTGCTCTAATGGGCATCATATAGCAGAACAGAAAAATCCTTTTCAGGAATGAATATTTAAATGGGACAGGACCAGTATATCAGACTCTCACAGCTTAATGACCAGATCCAGGATACGATCAATGCCCGATTTAAGGGCCAGACTTACTGGATAGTGGCCGATATCACCAATCATTCCTTTAAGGCTGACAAGAAGATCCATTATTTTGAGCTGGTGGAGAAATCAGAAAAAGACAGCACCATTACAGCGAAGATTATGGGCAAGTCCTGGGGAACAGGTGCGCTGCGGATACTTGATTTTGAAATAGCAACCGGACAGCGCTTCACCAACAATCTTCATGTGCTGGTGCAGGTCAGCATAGACTTCCATCCGCTTTACGGACTATCTGTAAACCTGCTGGATATCGACAGTAATTTTATGCTTGGCATTCTGGAACAGCAGCGTAATGCCACCCTGGCAAGACTGGTCAGGGAAAATGGCTATATCTGGAAAGAAGGCGAGCAGTATTCTACGCTGAACAGCCGTCTTAAGCTTCCTGCGGTAATTCAGAAGATTGCGGTAATCTCTTCCAGCAGCTCTGCCGGAAATGAGGATTTCCGCCATACGATGGTCCATAATGATTTTGGCTATGCATTCCAGATTGATGATTACCATACTGTCGTGCAGGGAGACAATAATGCAAAACTCTTTCTGAATAAGCTTATTGATGTCTATAATACCGGAATTCCTTATGACGCCATTGTTATTGCAAGAGGGGGAGGTTCTCAGTCCGATTTTCTGATTTTTGACAATTACAGTATCGGCAGGACGGTGGCGAAGTTTCCCATCCCGGTCATTACAGGAATAGGACACCAGAAAAACGTCAGCATCACCGATCTTATGGCGCATACCAGCACTAAGACCCCTACCAAGGCTGCAGAATTCATCATTGCGCATAACCGCAGCTTTGAAGAAGGCATACTCGCATTGCAGCGGACTATTGTGATCAGATCGCAGCAGCTTTTTCTCGGACATTACAGGGAACTCAGCCAGCTGAAAAATGCTGTTTCCTATAACGCAAAAGCACTGGCTGAAAACCATAAGAAGCAGCTCGAGAGGACCAGAGAGCAGCTTGCCAGAAATTCAAGGGCAGTGCTGCATGAAAACCAGAAAAGACTGCTTGTTGCCGCCCAGCAGACCCTTCAGCGCCCGAAGATGATTCTGGCGGAGCGAAAAGGAGAACTCGTTCAGTTGAGAAATGCCATTAAAACATTCAGTAATTCTTATCTTCGCAGAGAGGAGCTTACGCTGGAGCATCATCAGAAGACCATAAAAATGATGTCGCCGCAGAATATCCTTAGAAAAGGGTATGCGATTGTCAGAGTAAATAATGCCATTGCCAGCAGTGGCGAGAGCATAGAGCAGGGGGACGATATCGAAGTGATCCTGAAAGACACCAGACTGATAAGCACCGTTAAAGAAAAAATACAATACAATGGAAGAGAACCTGACTTATGAAAAGGCTTTTGCCGAACTAAGCGCTATTTCAAAGGAAATTGAAAATGAGACCATTTCGGTGGACGAGCTGGCCGCAAAGGTAAAAAGAGCCTCAGAGCTCATTGAGTTCTGCCAGGCCAAACTCAAAGCTACCGAAGCCGAGGTGGGCAAAATCATCAGCAGCATGGAGAATCCTAAAGAATAAAATGTCGTTCCTTATACTAAAATCAAGATTTACGGCGTTATAAGGTAAATTACACTCCGATAAAACGGATGCCTCTGCTGAAAAGTTTCAGGCGTTCCTTATTTATATGCCGATACAAAACAAAGCCCATTGCTTCAGATGAACAATGGGCTTTTGTATTCAAGCAAGTGAATTAAGTTTTTTTTTAGGCAGGGGTATTGCGATACTCGTTTTGGTACAGGATTTTTTACCGTTCTTCCTGATCTTCGCGAGTATTTTTACCAGTAAAAATGTTCTGGGCATTCTGATTGGCCATCGCGTCAGTCTGTTCTGTCTGGTCCGCAAATTTCAGCCAGGCATTGGTATTTCCTTTCATCAGCAGAAAACAGAATTCTAAATGTAAAAAATATGCGGAAAAATATGTTATTGTTTTGATAATATTGAGTATTTTTCGAGATCAGCAGTATTTCCTACAAAAAGAAAAGCTACCTTTATGATCTAGTAACCGCTCGACGGATATAATTCGATTATTTATCGATTTTCAGCTGCCTGTATATTCCGGTATATGGCCTTTGCAGATTTTTAGATTCTTGTCTTCTGCAACTGCATAAAATATTAGGCCATGTTACAGCAAAAGAAGCCGCTCAAAGCCATTTATTTGGCTAATGATGATGCAGATGAGAGAATGCTCTTTCTCAGTGCCATGGAGGAGCTCGGCCTTCCTGTAATCTCAAAGGTATACAAAGACGGACAGGAGCTGCTCAATATGCTTTATCAGGAGAGGGCCAGCCTGCCGGAAATGATTTTTTTGGACATTCATATGCCCGTTAAAAATGGTTTTGAATGTCTGGAAGAAATCCGAAATGCCGAGGAGCCGTTAAGCTGCATAAAAGTGATCATCCTTTCCACGAGCAGCAGTCCTCAGGATATAGATCTATCGTATAAAATGGGTGCCGATTTTTACGCGATCAGGCCCTCCAGTTTTAAGGAGCTTAAAGATCTGCTGCAGGACATATTGGCAATAGACTGGAGCGCGACAGCCGGAAGAAATAAAACAAAGTTTCTTCTTTTCTAAGCCCGTAAAATCAGATGTTAAATGACAGCCCAGCCGGTGAATATTTTTTTTTGCTTTCGGAATTTTTGGGCCGTTTTTTTTGTTTGGCGGTGTTTTTAATTAGAATTTTTCTTACTATTTATAGCTGGCGGCTGCTTCAGGGATAATCCTCGCTGTCGTGCAGGCCAATCTTCTATGGCTTGCAGCGTTTTGCAATGAATAGATCTATACGGCTTCGTCTTCAGCAGGAGCTGCCGGGGGAGTTTCTTCAATTTGCGTGTCCGCAGCAGTTTCTGGAGGGTTCGATTCGGCCACAATCTCTTGTTCAGCCGTCTGCAGCTGGGCTGTTTTTTTCATGAGAATATAAAAATCCCTCAGATGCCACCATGCCGGACAGCGGTCTAGGGGACCGTTAAAGTTTCTGATGCCGATATAGCAGCTCTTAAGGAAAACCTGCGTATCGGTGATCTTTGCCCATTCTGTCCAAGTGACTTCTCTAGGCGGAGGATTGTTCTCAAAATGCCGTTTAATGTCTTCGTAATTCATGCTGCAAAAATAATTGAAAACTATACATCAGGCAAGACGGACTGCGGTTTTGCAGGATATTTGGCGATTGTTTTTCATACCGTTCCGGCACTGTTCTATCATTCAGGCATTTGCTTCCGGTCTGCATGCTGGAATTGATATAAGCGCTGTGTACGGTGCTGCTATCCGTATGCCCAGATCCTTTTGTTCTTGAAATGGGAGGCAGCCGCCTTGGATAGCGCATTATCGTTTAATCCCATCACAAAGTTCGGGCAGGAGCCTGCGGTTCGCCGCAAAAAATTCCCCCATAAATGCAGGACATCCGTCCTGCTTTATTGCGTTGCTTTCTGCGCTCGCTGGCCTCTGCCCGGTGCAGGTGCTGCTATTAACCTTAAATCTGCAGCATCATGAAGACAGAAGAAAACAAAAGCTGGAAAACCGTTTCAGAAATCGATCTGGTCTACAGGACAAAAGTTAAAAATTCCGAGAGACCCCATATTACATCCTCCAGATATGCATATAGCCTTATAAAGGACTGCTGGGATCCGGGCAAGATCGAATTCCTTGAGCAGTTCAAGGTTCTGCTGCTCAACCAGTCCAATAAAGTGCTCGGAATTTACGAAGCTTCCTCGGGAGGCATCACGGGAACCGTGGTGGATATCAGACTGCTGTTTGCGGCAGCGCTTAAAGCAGGTGCAGTAGGCCTGATTATCACGCACAACCATCCTTCAGGGTCGCTGCTGCCTTCAAACCCTGACCGATACATCACCGCAAAGATAGCACAGGCAGGAGAGCTGCTGGACATCAAGCTGCTGGATCATCTGATCATTACAGAAGAGAGCTATTATTCCTTTGCAGATGAAGGCGCTTTATAGCGCCTTTTTCTGTTTTTTATTCTTTTAGGAACAGTTCCAGAGTTGTGGCTTGGCATAGCTTAGAATCCTATAATCTTATTGGAAGATTCTGTAAGCTTTTGGATTTTTATTGCCGTAATTTTGGCTTTATATTAATAGCGATGCTGCACAATCAGCCAGAAAAAGCACAGGGGACCGGCGGGGTTCGTCTGGAGGTTCTGTACAATGATTTAGTTAGTTATCGCATACCATTTCAGGCACCCGCCGGCTGCCGAAGAGCTCCCTATTTTTTAGGGAGTTTTTCGTTTATTGATATAGGCAGGCCTTAGAGCAGATGCTATAAATGTATGGTCAGTGCATCTTTGGTATCCAGTATTCTATAATCGGCAGACTGCCTGTTAAAGAATATGATCTTGCTGTCGTACAATTGATAGTGCCTATAGATAGGCTCTACCATGATTTCGTTTTTGGAATTGATGAGTCCCCAGAGCCCATCCTTGACATACCATGCCCCATCTTCCTGTTCGCCCTGGTAATAGTACATCAGCCCTGAAGGGTTGATTAAAAACAGATCATCCTTAAGCGTCTGTCCGATCCAGCTGTATTCAAAAGGGATGATAAGGCTTCCGCCATGGTCAAATGCACCCCATTTTCCGCCGTCCAGCGTATAGTAGCATTCGGAGCCTTCCGCTTCTTTCGCCTCATAGTCACGGCCCACTTCCGCGTTTCTTTCTTCGTAAGCCAGAATAAACTTTTCGCCTTTAAAAATCAGATCATAAAGCGGGGGGATTATAGTCTTAAAGTTCTGGTCCAGAAGCCCCTGTCTGCCAATCATAACAGTCGGATCCACATAATCGCTGCAGAAGCTTCCGATATCATAAACCGTATAGAAGGATGGGCTGTTGGCAAAATTGACCAGTCCGTATTCAAGGGTATTGACCAGCATGCCATTCTGGTCAAAGATCCTGTAAATGCTGCTTTCTTCTTCTTCTTCTTTAATGATCTGTTCCCTGGCTTTGAAAATTTTTAGGGTTTCATTGTATTCAATTTCCCTGAACTTTAGAGGGATTATTATTTCAAATCTTGAATTGAGTATGCCCGCATAATCGTCAATAGTGGCCAGAAAGCTGTCTTCATTGATGTCTCGCAGGGAATCGTATTGGGCGGGAAGCAGGACCTCAAAGTTTTCATCCAGCACTCCCTTTCTGGTGGTATTATAGCCATCAGGCCTGTCTCTCAGCTCGCTGAAGAAAAGGATATTTCTTTTCGTATTGGACTGGTAGACCGAGTGGTATTTATGGGTGTCAATAAGAACTTCTGCAGTCTGCGAAACTTTCAGCGCTCTTGTTTTATTTCCCTGATCATTGTAAATATTAAGGACAGCGAATCCTCTTGTATCGCGAAATCCAAAGAACTCTCCGTATTTCAGGTTCAGCCTGCTGCAGATGAGATCAAAAAGGTCTCTGGTCTGCTGCATTTCAGCCTGTCTTTCTTCAAATCCTTTCAGTTCTTCGGGGGTCATATATTCAATATTAGCTGTCCAAAAATAGCATAAAAAGCAATATGGATTTAAGCTGTGCATAAACAAAAATAATAGTGCGCTGGGAATAGCAAAAAAGCCGTTAGAAATTTCACGCTAACGGCTTTTTCTTTCTGTTCTCTACTGTTTTTTTTCTGCTCCGAGGAGGGCAAGCTTTTCATTGAGTTCGGTAAGTCCGGCCCTGCTCAGGCAGTCTGCGGAAAGCTGTTTGAGTTCTTCGGTATTCTCCTTTGGAATGCTCTGCAGCAGCAGCGAAACACTGCCGCCATTCTCCGTAATGCCGCGCTCAATCACATGATGGAGCAGCAGCACATTTTTTCGTGAAATCTTCAGATCAATTCTCACCATTTCATTCATGCCAGGGATACTCAGTATGGTATCAAAAACCTGGGCAGCTTCATTTTCTGTCAGCATAATTCAACGTTTTTAAATTAATAATCAGCTCCTGTAAAGATAGGCAGATGCCTTAAAAGCAGCCTATTCAAAATATGGGCATGATGGTAGGGATCGCTCTGCCTTTCATAACTTCGGGCAGGATTTATTTCTGGCGGCAATGATGCCAAATGCTTCTATAGGGATTGAAGACTGCCCGCCTTGCTGCAGTCGGCCAGATGTCCGTTTGTTAAACAAACGAATCTGGCGGCCTTTCTGCTCGGAACTCGCGGGCAGCTGAAGCCTGAAGGGAAAGCATTTTAACGCTTAAAAAAAACGGAGGAAAAGAAGATGAAAAAAGAAATTTTAAACAGGACCCGCATCGCTGCGGTCAGATTTACAGCGGCAGAATATGAGGCGCTTGAAAGAAGATTCAAGGCCACCACATGCAGGCAGATGAGCGAATACTTCAGAAAATGCCTTCTAAACAGACCTGTAACGGTGAAGCACCGCGATGCGTCACTTGATGAATTCATGCTCGAATTTATACGGCTTCGAAAAGAGCTCAGCGCTCTTGGAAATAACTTTAACCAGAGCGTTAAAAAGCTGCACACCCTGCAGCAGATCCCCGAGTTCAGGCAGTGGATTTTAGAGACTGGGCTGCAGCGCGATCGGCTCCTTTTTCAGGTGTCGCAGATCCAGAATCTTGCTGCTAAAATAAGCGGGAAATGGTTGCAGTCATAAAGACGGGGCATTCGCTGCACCGCATCTTCAATTACAATGAAAATAAGGTTCAAGATGGCCAGGCAAAATGCATCGGGGAAGGGAATTATCCTGCTGCAGCTGAAGACCTATCCAGGGCTATGAAACTCAACAGGCTCCTGCATCAGGCGGCCCTGAATGGGAACGTGAAAAGAAGCAGCGTGCATATCTCGCTGAACTTTCATCCGTCAGAGAATTATCCTGCTGAAAAGCTTATGGAAATAGCTGATAGCTATATGGAAAAAATAGGTTTTGGACAGCAGCCCTATCTGGTGTATGAGCATTTTGATGCGGGGCATCCGCACATCCATCTGGTGTCGGTTAAAATAAAGGAGGACGGTTCGAGAATAGACATGCAGAACATAGGGAGAAACCAGTCTGAAAAGGCGAGAAAAGAGATTGAAAAATCCTTTAATCTGGTGAGGGCAGAAGGGCAGGAAAGAGCAGCTGCCCTATCGCTGAAACCTGTGCCTGCAGGCAGAGCGGCCTATGGAAAAATGGAATCCAAAAAAGCCATATCAAGTGTGCTGCAGCAGGTGCTTTACAATTATAGATACGCATCGCTTGCAGAGCTCAACGCGGTGCTGCAGCTCTACAATTTAAAGGCGGATCGGGGCAGCGAAGATTCTAGGGTTTTCAAGTCGGGCGGGCTTGTATACCGCATACTGGATAAGGAGGGGAAGACTGCTGGAGTTCCCATTAAGGCAAGCGATTTTGCAATCAAGCCGACCCTTGCTTTTTTAGAGAAGAGATTTGCTTTAAATGCGTCAGAAATCGCGTTTGAAAAGAAGCGGATCCGCAATGCGGTGGACACTGCTTTTCTGCAGAAAGATATGGATTTGGAAAAGCTTTTTCCAATGCTGCAGAAAGAAGGGATCCATGCCGTGCTGCGGCGCAGCGATGCCGGAGAGCTTTATGGAATCACCTATGTGGATCATGTGACCAAATGTGTTCTAAATGGAAGCGCTCTGGGTAAAAGCTACAGTGCCAAAGGCATGCTGGAGCGCTGCGGCGGCAGTGTGAAAATGGAAGGCGGTGCAGCGCATAAAACCAGCTTGAAGAATGTGAAAGCCGAGCCACAAGAAACGCCCTTTAAAAACCTTTGCGCAAGCGCGGCCGAGCCTATCGCGGCCCAAGAATTGCAGAGGCTTTTAAAGCCTGAGTGGCAGCCGGACTATGCTCCTGCAGCATTGAAAAGAAAACGCGGGAAAAGAAAAGGAAAAAGACGCTCAGATCTGAATTAATCCAAATTATTAACGGTAAAATCGGTCAGCTATGCAGACAGGAGAGAATGAACAGGCGCTGAGAAAAATACTCGATATGACAAGACTGATGGGCATCATTGTACTGATGCTTCATTTTTATTATTGCTGGTATGGAGCTTTCCAGTTATGGAATCTTACAGGCAGTTTTGTGGATACCATTTTAGTTTCGGTCTATAAGACGGGGCTGTTTGGCAGTTTCCATACATCCAAATTTATTTCGCTGGGGCTTCTGGCGGTTTCCCTATTAGGGGCAAAGGGAAGAAAGGACGAGAAGCTGCGGTTTAAAACGGCATTTTATTATGCAGTTTCGGGGCTGGCAGTTTATTTTTTAAGCGGTCTTGTACTGCTTTTTGGCGATGCTGTTCCAGCTAATGCGGTGCTGTATATGATTGTTACGGTTTTGGGGTATCTGATGGTGCTCTCAGGAGGCACGCTGCTGTCCAGAATTATTAAAAACAGGCTGGCTGCCACAGATATTTTCAACAGCGAGAATGAAACCTTTCCGCAGGAGGAGCGGCTGCTGGAAAATGAATATTCGATCAACCTGCCTGCGAGATATTATCTCAAGGATAAGCTGCGCAGCAGCTGGATCAACATCATCAATCCTTTTAGGGGGCTGCTGGTTTTGGGAACGCCTGGTTCGGGCAAATCCTACTTTGTCATCCGCCATGTGATCACCCAGCACATAGCCAAAGGTTTCAGCATGTTTGTCTATGATTTCAAATACGATGACCTTTCCAAGATTGTCTACAATACCTTTGAGAAGTATAAGCATGTCTATAAGGTGATGCCGAGATGCTACTTCATTAATTTTGACAGCATCATGCACCGCTGCAATCCTTTGGATCCGCAGAGCATGGAAGATATTACCGATGCTTCGGAGTCTGCAAGGACCATCCTGCTGGGGCTAAACCGGGAGTGGATCAGGCGGCAGGGAGACTTTTTTGTCGAGTCGCCGATCAATTTTTTATCGGCCGTAATCTGGTATCTCAGAAGATACAATGATGGGGAGTTCTGCACGCTTCCCCATGTGATCGAGCTCATGCAGATCGATTACGACAGCCTCTTTACCCTGCTGCGGACAGACAGGGAAATCGAGGTGCTTATCAACCCCTTTGTCAATGCCTATCTCAATGATGCCATGGACCAGCTGGAGGGTCAGATCGCATCGGCTAAAATAGCCATGGCAAGGCTTTCGTCGCCACAGCTCTATTATGTGCTTTCGGGAAATGATTTTACCTTAGACATCAATAATCCTTTAGAACCGAAGATTGTCTGTATGGGAAACAACCCGCAGAAGATACAGATCTATGGAGCGGTTTTGTCGCTTTATGTGAACCGTCTGGTAAAGCTGGTCAACAAAAAAGGAAAGCTTAAATCCAGCCTTATTTTTGATGAGTTTCCGACAATCTATCTCAACAATATGGACAGCCTGATTGCCACGGCGAGAAGCAATAAAGTTTCAACCTGTCTGGGGGTGCAGGACTTCAGCCAGCTTAGAAAAGATTATGGGCGTGAGCAGGCCGATGTGATTCTGAATATCACCGGAAATATCATCTCGGGACAGGTCACGGGAGATACCGCCAAACAATTGTCAGAGCGCTTCGGGAAGATCATGCAGGACAGGGAGAGCATTTCCATCAACAGCGCCGATACCTCCATCAGCCGTTCCAGACAATTGGAAGCTGCCGTGCCGCCCTCTAAGGTAGCCTCTTTAAGCTCTGGGGAGTTTGTGGGCATGGTAGCGGATAATCCGGACTGCAAGATTGCATTGAAAACCTTTCATTCGGAAATCTTAAATAACCATGAGGCTATGCGGAAAGAGGAGGAAGGCTATAAAGAGATACCTGCAGTCAGAAGGCTGGATAATGCGATGGTCCAGCAGAACTTCAGCCAGATCAGACGCGATGTGCAGGAGATTATCCACACTGAGATGCAGAGGCTTTTGAATGATCCGGCGCTGGCGCATCTGATTGTGGCTAAGAAGAAATGAGCTCTACTTTAAATAATTTCTCTTTTGGGATAATAGATTCTGAATCAAATTTCTTTCCTCCTCTTCATTATTTCGGCGTTTATTAACTGCTATCCGACTATAAAATACAGATATGCCTGCGAACCATATTTTTCGCATCGCTTCTAAAACTCCGAAATCGCATATAATATCAAACTGTTTCATAAAGCTTGATTTAAAATTCCGGACAGCTTTCATGCGCTGCCCAATTAAACGCGCGCGAACTCTTTTATGCAAATGGCACTTTAGCTTTTTGTCTAAAACTAGAGCAGCTTCATTTTATTTAATGCTTACTCGTAATAGGATTCTGAAATGTTAAATTTTTTAAGTTTTTGTTTTGATGAGGTCAGTAAAAGTGGGTATTTCTGTTTTTTTTGATTTTTTTTTGAATAAAATTATCTAAAATATGGGAAACCGTAAGGATTTGAAAAAGATGGTTTTTAAGTTTGTTCTTACAATAATTTAAAAAATAATGAAATATAGAGGTTTCATTATATGAGGCTGGAAGAAAATAATACTTAGATAGTTTCTTTTCGGACTCGTTTAGCGATAGTGGAGCCTTTAGCAGTTTAAGTGCATGTAATCAGATAAAAACTATAATTATGAAAAAAGGAAAGAGATCCGCGCCTACTTAAAATTATTATACAATTGTGCCAATACCGGTAAAAGAATCATATCTTATTTGCTGCTGGCCTAAGCTCTCCTTCTAGAATCTTCAGGAGATGCCTTTTTTACATTTTTTACTTTTTTAATTATTTTATAACACTAAACATCTATGAAAAAAATTAAGCAGAATAAAAAAACTTTAAAACTTGATAAAAAGCAGATTACAAATTTAAGTGCGGATCAAATGGAAATGATTAAGGGAGGAAAGCAGCAGGATCAGCCACAGGTGACTGTAACAGTTGATTTAACTGATACGGGAGGAAGCCTTTTATGCACACTTAGCTTATAGATAGCAGAAGTCTATCTGAATGATTTTTTAGGAACTCTGCGATTTATTCAAAGAGTTCCTTACTGAAGGAAATATTTTAAAAAATTATTATGAAAAGCGTCTCTCTTATAGGCAGTAATATTTATGGCCCTGCAGGCATTAAATTTTCAGGGAACTTTAAGCTTGAGAATGAAAGCATCAATGTAGGCCTAGTTGAAGAAGAGGATCTGTCTTTAGAGCAATCTGCTGATCCAGATAATAGGGTGTTAATTAAAAAAAGGGGGATTTCATGCAATTATAGAGATAAGTCATTGATACTTAAATACGATAAGCAGATTAATGCACTGGCAGAAAGAGGAGAGGCCGGTTTTTCATATATCGGCTCTGAATTTGTTGGGGAGGTTATAGCTGTCGGCAAAAATGTTAAAACTCTTAAGATTGGAGATCGTGTTGTTGCAAATGCGGCATATCCATCTTATGCTAAGGGGTACATCGGCGGTCTTCCTTCGAACCATGCATCAAGAAGAATTGATGACTTTAATGAAAATAAGCTTATTAAAATTCCTGATGCGCTAACTGATGAAATTGCTTCAGCTTTTGTCATCGCCGCATTTACCGCATATTCGATGATTCGAAAAGTGGTTAGGCCCAATATAAAAGTTTTAGTTACAGCTGCTAAATCAAATACATCTTTGGCCGTCATTAATGCTTTAAGAAATTTTCCTGTAGAGGTGTATGCGATGACTTCAAATTTTAGGAATAATAAAATACTTTATGATTATGGAGTAAAAAAAGTTTTTGTGGTTGATCATAATGCTGACAGTTATCTTGAGGCTGATGAAATTTCTGATTTTGTCAATAAAAATGGACTTTTTGATGCAGTTATTGATCCTCTGTTCGATATCCATCTTGGCAGAGCCATAAAATTAATGAATTATGACGGCAGGTATGTCACCTGCGGCTTTTATAATCAGTTTCCGGAATTTTTGGATAATAAATTCCATGCGAGGGATTCTTTTGAGGATATAATGAAATCAGCTATGGTTAAAAATATCTCTATTATAGGAAACTGTATAGGGGTAAAAGAGGATTTTGACCTAGCGCTGGAACATTTCCTTGCAGGTAAATTTTCAATCCTAATCGATAAAGTCTTTTTTGAAGGCGAAGAAAAGGAATTTTTTGATT
The DNA here is from genome assembly GCF_025717045.1 of Flavobacterium sp. SH_e. Taxonomy (GTDB): domain Bacteria; phylum Bacteroidota; class Bacteroidia; order Flavobacteriales; family Flavobacteriaceae; genus Flavobacterium. The sequence goes on along the minus strand of NZ_JAOVZN010000003.1, from coordinate 114,578 downwards.
TGAGCTATAACTTTAAAGACAGATTGGGCAAAGTGGTCTATCTATACGATAAAAGGCCCTAAGATTTCAGCTTGAAACCAGAAATGCAAAAAAGTAATAGTTTCCAATTTTAATCTCATGGAAAAGAATAAGTATAATTTGTGCGATAAATTTGTTTTGAGGACTCCTCTTCTAAGGTTTGATTCAGATTTTTTTGCAGCATTAAAAGAAGAAGACGTAATGTCGCTTCTTGAGGATGAAATAATTTCGGAATCGATTTATCTGGCATCCTGCGATCTATTGAATGAAGCAAATAAACAGATTGGCCTGAACAGAAAACTAAGTAAAGAAAGCCTATCTGCCTTTCTGAAATATTTTTCACGCATGAGTACAAGATGCACTCCGTTTGGATTATTTGCAGGAACAGCTGTTGGAAATTTTGACGATGAAGCGAGTGCTCCAAAGCTGGGAAAGCTTAAAAACTATAAAAAGCATGTCCAACTGGATATGAACGTAATTTTTTCCATTTTCCAGCTGATCAATCAGAATAAAAAGATTAGAAAAAATTTTACGTATTATACAAACACCACTATCAATTCAGGGGCATATCAAGATCGATTGACGTATGTTGAATATGTATACAGAAATGGCAAGAGGAACCATATATTAAATTCCGTAGCAAATAGTCTTTATCTGCATCTGGTTTTAGCAGAAAGTGAGGGCGGTTTGAAATTTAATGATCTGGTGAAATTGCTTGCATCAAAAGATATAGATAAAAAGGAAGCCCGCAGATACATTAATGATCTTATCGATTCACAGCTCCTAGTGAGTGAATTGGAACCTTTTACAACTGGAACCGAGCCGCTGAAATTCATATTAGAGAAGATCAATGGCATCATCGAATTAAAGGATCTGCATGAGAGTCTAAACGAAATAGACAGCATATTAGAGGATGTGAATAGGGCATTTTCAGACAGATTCTGCAGTGTTGAGCATTATTTAAGGGTACAGGAGATTTTGGACGGCCTTGATATAGCATATGATAAAAAACATCTATTTCAAGCTATCCTCACTACAGTTTTAGAAGAAAGAATGCTGTCTTCTAAAGTTCAAAAGGAAGTTTTGAAAGGAATAGAAGTATTGAACAGATTGACAGTAAAACAGTCAAATGCAAACTTAGAAACTTTCAAGAAGGAATTCTACGATCGCTATCAGGATCAGGAAGTGGTTTTATCAGAGGTTTTGGATATTGACAAAGGTGTTGGCTACTGCAATACTTCGACGAAGACCGATTCTCCGCTGCTGGAGGGGCTTTATTTTCCTGCGGGGTCCCAGAAAAGACCGGTTAAATCACAATACCTGCATGATTTTTTTATGAATAAGCTATCTGAGGCGTCCTTTTGCAACGAGAGAATAATTTATCTATCGGATAAGGATTTGGAGAATTTCGAATTAAACTGGGAAGATCTTCCGCCAACCATGTCTTCGCTGGTGGAGATTTATGCAAAAGATGATTCTCAAAACATATATGCGATCACAAATTGTGGAGGAAGTTCCGCCGCCAATCTATTGGCTCGGTTTTGCAACTCAAATTGTGAAATATCAAATTTTGTATCGAATGAAATTATTAAGGCTGAAAACGATTTAATTGATGAAAATTTTATACTCGCGGAAATTAGCCATTTGCCTGAGTCTCGAGTTGGCAATATTTTGCTGCGGCCGCAATTTAGGCAATATGAAATTCCATATCTGGCCAAATCAAATCTGCCGATTGGCAGCCAGATATTTATAAAAGATATTTGGGTTTCTCTTAAGAATGATACAATTTGCCTATATTCAAAAAAACTGAAGAAGCATATCATTCCGATATTGACAAATGCACATAATTATAACAATCCTTTTATGGTTTCTGCCTATCGATTTTTATGTGATGTCCAAAATCAAAGCGGAAGAACTTCCATAGGCTTTTCTTGGGGGCCGCTTTCTGAAAATTTCATTTTTCTGCCTCGTGTGCAGTATAAAAATATTGTTATATCTAAAGCATTTTGGAACTTCAAAAAATGCCACATAGCACACCTGTATGATTTGGAGAATGAAATGCTGATATCTGAAATTCACAAATGGAGAGCAAAGTACCATATTAAAGAGGAAGTGATCATCAAAGATTTTGATAATAAATTGTACATCAATTTTAATAATAGGTTATATATTGAATTGTTCCTTAGGGTATTAAAAAACAGAGATAATTTTATAATCGAAGAGTTTTTATATAGTGAATTCAAGTCTATAGTCAGATCGGATATGGGGATCCATACCAATGAATTTATTTTCCCACTTTATAAAATCAACTAATGGAAATTCAGAGAAAGTTTATTTTAGGGGACCAATGGATTTACTATAAAATTTATCTGGGTGAATTTACATCTGATCTTATCCTGGTAGACTTAATTAAAAGTCTGGTTGAGCATCTGCTGGAAGCAGGCATTATTGATAAGTTTTTCTTTATTCGCTATAATGAAGGCGGACACCACTTAAGAGTGAGATTCCATTTGGCTGGCAAAGAAAAAATTATTCATCTGATCATGCTTTTTAACGAAGCTTTTAAAGAAAGCATGGAAAAAAACTTTGTTTCAAAGATTCAGGCTGACATGTATGATCGCGAACTTGAACGCTATTTTGATGAATGCATTATTTTTTCAGAAAACATATTTTACCATGACAGCATTGCCATTTTAGATTTTCTAGCCCTTATGCGAAAGAAGAATCTGGATGAAAATTACAGGTGGCTTTATGGAATCTATATGATTGATTTTTTAATAAAAGATTTTGGATTCAATATGAATGAAAGGCTTAAAATCATTGAGTCGCTTAATGAATCTTTCAGCAGGGAGTTTAGTTTGGACAAGAGGCTTAAAGATCAGCTGGATGCTAAATTCCGAGCGGAAAGGGAAAAAATAAAAAGAATGCTGAATGGTGAAAATGGCGATTTTCAATCTCGATTGAAATTGAAATCGCGTCATATTTCGTCGGATATTGCTGATTTAAAATTAAGGCTTGGCAGGGACGAACAGATTAAAATTCTGGCCAGTTACATTCATATGTCCTGCAACAGATTGTTTAGGGGCAGCCAAAGAAAACATGAATTTGTCCTATATCATTTTTTATGGAAACATTACAGGTCCGAAGTTGGAAGAGCCAATCATCATAGCAAATCTCCAAAATCAAATGAAAGCCTTCTTTGATCATATAGCAGATATGGATTATATGATTAGTGATCATTAAAATTGCGTGAGAAAAATCTTTGTAATACATGGAAATGATTTAATTGTTAATTTAAGAAAAATACTATATTTGGTTTTTATTGCCAATAGAGGAAATTCATAACCCAAATCTGAAATGAAGAAAAAAATATTGCTGCTGCTGAGCTGTATCACTTTCGCAGCCAGTGCCCAACAGATCAGCGGAAGCTGGGCCGGAACCCTTAAAGTGCAGTCTTCTTCCCTGAGGCTGGTATTCCATATCTCAAAAACGGAAGCAGGCTATTCAGCATTGATGGACAGCCCGGATCAAGGGGCTTACGGGCTGCCGGCTGGCAGCGTCACTTTTACCGATCCGTCTCTTTTAATCGAAGCCCCGGCGATGGGAATTATCTATAGGGGAGAACTTAAAGATGATCATATCACAGGAGTGTTCCAGCAGGGAGGGCAGAAATTTAATGTGGATCTCTTCCGCACTCAGACGCAGGGGGCCAAAGAAAGGAAAAGGCCTCAGGAGCCTTCAGCGCCCTATCCCTATTATACGGAAGAGGTTGTTTTTAAAAATGCAAAAGAGGGCATCGAGCTCTCGGGGACACTCTCACTTCCCAAAAAAGAAGGAGTTTTTCCAGTTGCAATCCTGATAAGCGGCAGCGGGCCCCAAAACAGGGATGAAGAACTGATGGGGCACAAACCTTTTCTGGTGCTATCTGATTATCTTGTGAGAAAAGGGATAGGCGTACTGCGCTATGATGACCGCGGCACCGCCAAATCAGGCGGAGTATTCAAAACGGCGGTCACTGCTGATTTTGCCCAAGATGCAGCATCGGCAGTGGAGTACCTGAAAACCAGAAAGGATGTCAATAAAAACAAGATAGGGCTTATCGGACACAGTGAAGGAGGCCTTATTGCGCCGATAGTGGCGAACTCATCAAAAAACACAGCTTTTATTATCCTGCTGGCTGGTCCGGCAATATCTGGAGACCAGCTGCTTCTAAAGCAGCAGGAGCTTATAGGGAAGGCTTCAGGGAAAAGCGAGGCGGAGATTCAGAAATCAAAGTCAGAGAATGAAAAAGCTTTTGAGATTGTAAAAAAGTATAGTGATCCGGCAGAATTAAAAACTAATATGACCCGATACATCAGCGAAATTTCCCAAAACGATCCTGCTAAGCCTGAAGGGATTTCCCAGAAGGATTATACAGAAGCGCAGGTTGCAAGAATTCTGACCCCTTGGATGGCCAGCTTTATAAGATATAATCCTGAGCCTGTGCTGGAGAAGGTGAAGTGTCCTGTCCTAGCTTTAAACGGGGCAAAGGATCTGCAGGTGGCGCCAAAAGAGAATCTTGATGCCATGAGTAAAGCGCTGGGCAAAGGAGGCAATAAAAATATTGCCGTTAAGGAGCTGCCAGGCTTAAACCATATGTTTCAGGAATGCTCCACAGGACTGCCAAGCGAATATGCCCAGATCGAGCAGACAATTTCCCCTTTGGCTCTTAAAACAATCTCTGAATGGCTTGATTTATATATTAATTAAGAAAAATACTAATTAATTTATGTAAATTATAAGTTTTTATTTATATTTTAATTTTTTTTATTTGAATATTATTATATATTCGCAGGATAATTCCTATTACAAATAATAACCTAAAAAAATTATTTAAATGAAAAAAATCAGAAAATTTTCCAGCAGTCCGCTGGCCATTATCCTAGTGGCCATGAATTTATTATTTGCCAGCTGTTCCAGCGACGCGGCTTCATCTGCGGGCGATCAGACAGCAGCCAAGCTCAGCGGCGAAGAGCTTTTTAAATCCCTAATATTTGCGGATGGTGAATTATCAGAGGCAGTTCCGGCGCTGAAAAGCGCATTTGACATGGGCGATCTTACTGCAGAGCAGAAAGCAAACTACAAGAAAGCCGAGCAGGAGGCTATTGCCTATCTTAAAGCAAAAGATGCGGCATATTTTGAAAAATTCCAGAAGCAGATCTATTCAAAGGATCCTGAAACTATTCTTGCGAGCATCAAAAAGGTCGCTGGGGACATAAAGCCGCTTATTGACAGCAAGCTGGCGGTGTATAACCTATCGGTTGAAAAAATCAGTAAGGAGTATTACCAGAAAAACGCAAAAAATGCCCCATTGTCTGCAAAAGTGCAGGTAGAGGCTTGCGGGGTATGGGCTCTGGCTGTGGGTGTGGTAGTGGTTGCAGTGGCTGTTTTCTATGTGGCTGCAATCTCAGAGGTTACCTTCGGTCTTGTAGAGCCTGTTCCTCCAATTACAGAGGAGGCTATTGCCCTGCAGGTTGCTGAAGGAATTGATGGGCTTGAGACACCGATCGGACTAGAATGAGAAGAAGCTTTTTAAAGATAGCCTATTTCTATTTTCTGGCGGCAGTATGCTTCTGCATAATCGCATATCTTACGGTTTTGAGCGTAAAGCCCAATCCGATAACGCTGCGCTACGACCTGCCGTTTAAAAATACGTTAAATGCCCTTGCCCCTCAAGGCTGGGCATTTTTCACCAAAGACGTTAAAAAGGATTATTTCAATCTTTACACACAGGACAGAGTGGAATTTCAGCTAAAGGCTTCAGGCACCGAACAGTTCTTTGGGTTTAAGCGCGACAACAGAATCATCAATCATAAAATCGGCAGCGTGCTCAATAATGTGAATGCCAAATACTGGTATTCGTTTAAGGGCGATCCCCGAAAAGTGCCGCAGGACTCCCTTACAAAACTCTCCATAAAGATAAGCCCTCCGATGGTTTACGGAGTGTTTCTGGTCGAAAAGGGGAAGCCTCTTCCATATGAGTGGCACATTTCAAAACTGAATGTACGCCAGACCATGGATTATGTATTGCTTGAAATAAAAAAATAAACGCATGATTTTAAAACAACTCAGCGCAGCTGAATCATTTGTCAATAAAAACTGGTGGTCAAACTGGATGGGCCTTAGCAGGACCATTATGGCATCATCGCTCATTTTAACGCTGCTGTCCAACAGCAGGTACACGCTTTTTTTTACGGGCTATCAGAATGAGACTTTCCATAAGTTCACGCATTATGAATTTAATTTTTTCTCTTTCTTCAGTGATTTTCGGACCGGCATTGCCTTCGCTGTGGCAGGTCTCCTGCTGGCAGCCTCGGGAATCTATCCGCGTTTCACCTGCGTGCTGCACTGGTTTATAGCCTACAGCTTCAGCATCACATCAACCTGCATGGACGGAGGGGACCAGGTATCAGCGATACTGGCCCTGCTTTTAATGCCGATCTGCCTGCTGGATAAAAGGAAATGGCACTGGTCAGAGGATACCGCTGTGCATTCCTTTTTCGCCAAAGCCACAGCTGCAGCGGCTTTTTATCTAATGTCTTTTCAGATATTTGTCATCTACTTTTTCGCTTCAGTGGGAAAATTTAAAATAGAAGAATGGAAAAATGGAACTGCCCTCTACTACTGGTTTACCCAGCCATTGTTCGGTGTGACTGATTTTTTCAAGCCTTTTATTGAAGTGATTCTCAGCAGTCCGGTGCTCACAACGCTGCTTAACTGGTCGGTTCTTGTCATTGAATTATTGATTGCTTTCAGTATCTTTACAACAGATGCAGAGAGAAAGAAAAAGATTGTTTTCGTAGGCATGCTCTTTCATTTTTTCATTGCGCTTTTTATGGGCATAATCAGTTTTTCATTCGTAATGTGTTCTGCCTTATTATTATTAATCTCTAATACAGCTAATTATGAATTCAGAAATGCTAATCTGCCTAGTGCTGCTTTTGATTTCAGGAGTCTATTATTTCTTCCAGCCAAAAAAGATAAATAGGTTTTACGGCTATAGAAGCAGCAAATCAATGAAAAATCTTTCTAACTGGCAGTATTCTAACAGGCTTGCAGCCATAGTGCTATTTTGGATAGCGTTATTCAATTCCATATTTGTTTCAGTTATTTTCCTTTTAGGCGGAAGCCTGAACAAAAACATGTTCGGGATTTTTTTAATTGCCCAATTTGTTTTCATGTTTTTTTACATAGAAAGAAAGATCGGAGAATATGAAAAGAAATTATAAATTGATTTGCAAGAAGTGCTGAAGCAGCATGTAAAGCCCTGTAAGCCGCAAGATTTTGACTTTTTTTATGTTTGGGCATCGATGTAGTGCTTTTGGCAATGCATCAGATATGCTGGCGGTTAGCTATTGCATAAAACATTTGCAGATTATCAATGATTTATAGTAGTATCGCATAAAAATTAAAACAGCCCGAAGGCTGTTTTTTTATTTTATAATCTGTTATATGCCAGATGGTTTATGGCTGTTTTCTTTTTAGGCTGTTTTTGCTTATTGATTGTTTTTTTTAGACTGTTTTTTTTAGACTGTTTTTTTTTCATTTGGCTGGTGACAGGGATACTTATTATAGAGGGGGAGCTTTCTGATAGCTGTGCTGCAATTTAAATTTATGGGGAAGTTTTAGTTTAGGCTGCTATCCGTTTTCAATCGCAATAAAAGCAGGCCAAGCTAGCGGCCAGCGTATGCGCGGTGCGCATAACGGACTTCGGCTTCTTTGTCCGCCCTTCTGGGCTTATAGCACCACTGCATCCTTCATGCCCGCTGTTTCTGCGCTTTCTTTTTTTCCGTTTTTTCTGGGGAGGTACTTGGAATTTATGGGGGTCATCTAAAAGGTAAAGATTTTTTTGCAAAAGGGATAATGCCTTTTTGCGTAAGCCGGCTATGTGTTTCTTTCTTTCTTTCTTTCTTTGTAAAGCTAGGGTAAAACTGACATTTTTTCGTTTATGGAAACTGAAAAAATGTCATTTTTTTTCTCTGGCATAATTTTGGTTTTTTTGTCCCTGGCACTGCAAAGGCAGTGTATGTTCAAAAATATTGTATAACAATTAAAAGTAAAATGTTATGAATCTTATCAAAAGAAATGCAAACCAGCATCGTGGCCTGCAGCATACGTTTTTTGATGACGTTTTTGGCCGCGAGCTTTTCAATTGGGAAAACAAAAATTTTTCTACAACAAGCACCACCCTGCCATCGGTAAACATCAGAGAGACTGCAGAGCATTTTGAAGTCGAAGTGGCCGCTCCAGGCCTGGAGAAAGACGATTTCAAAATCACCCTTGACGGAAACCTGCTGACTATTTCTTCGGAAAAGGAAAACAAGCAGACCATCGAGCAGGAGAATTTTACCCGCAGGGAATTCAGCTACCAGTCTTTCCAGAGAAGCTTTGAGCTGCCTAAAAATGTGGTGGACGAAGAAAAGATCAGTGCACGTTATGTCAATGGCCTGCTTCATCTGTCCATACCCAAAAAAGAGCAGGCGAAGCAGAAGCCGCCTAGAATGATTGAAATTGCCTGATTTCTAATCGATTATTTTACCTTTTTTATTTTAAAGCTGTCCCGAAGGGCAGCTTTAATCATTGCAAAAAGCTATAATTATGTTTTCGGACTTATTTTCTGCCCTGGCCGTGCTCTGCTTTGCTGTGCTGTTGCTGATACTGGTGCTGCGCCGCTTCAGGCAGCCCTATTTTATTGCCTATATAGCTGCGGGCGTGCTTTTGGGGCCAAAACTTCTGAATATAATTCCTGATCCGGCAGTGGCGGCGGAATTGGGCGAAATCGGTATTGTCCTTCTGATGTTTTCCATTGGAACCGAGATAGACCTGCACCATTTAAGCCAGCATTTCTGCAGGCCCTTTGCAATAGCTCTGGTCCAGGTCCTCTTAAGCGCCTTATGCATGTATGTCTTGGGAATGCAGTTGGGATGGCCAGCCAGTAGGATTATATTATTATCTTTTATCATAAGCCTCAGCAGTTCGGCTATTGTATTTCAGTATTTGCAGAGAACCGGCGAGATTAAAAGCCAGTTGGGGATTATAACATGCGGTGTGCTGCTGATGCAGGACATACTGGTTGTGCCAATGGTCTTATCGCTAAATTTCATTTCAGGCAGCAATACCTCTTTTTTGGAGCTTGCCAAGGTCAGCATAGGCGGCATGCTCATACTGCTTTTTTTGCGGTCAGCCATCAATAGGAGGATTTTTAATATTCCCATGAGAAGAGAGCTTATTGCCGACCATGATCTGCAGGTATTCATCGGCTTCTGCATATGTTTTGGGATGGCCTGGGTCAGTTTCTGGTTTGGGCTCTCGCCAGCCTTTGGAGCCTTTGCAGCTGGAATTGTGATCGGGCAGGATAAGGCAACGCGCTGGCTTGGAAAATCGCTGATTCCCTTTAGGGTCTTTTTTATGGCATTTTTTTTTCTGGCCATAGGACTGCAGCTTGATGTTGGATTTTTTGCAGCCAATGCCGGCACAATTGTCTTGGTAGCTATAAGCGTTCTGATAATCAATAGCTTGATCAATAGCCTGCTTTTTAAGCTAAGCGGAAACGGCTGGAGGGACAGCATATATGCTGGCGCGCTATTGTCGCAGATTGGCGAATTCAGCTTTGTGCTGCTTACGCTTGCCGCTTCTCTTGGGCTGGTTGGAGATTATATGCATCAGATTACTCTTGCAGTGATTACCTCCACCATGCTTCTGTCAAGTATCTGGCTGGCCATCATCCAGAAGCTGATCTATAAGCTGCCGTCTCAAAAGGCTTGAACTGGTCCGGCCATTGATTAATGCTCAAACCGCTTTGGGCTTGCAGGACAGTATTTCAATAAGGGTTGAAAGCTCTCAGCAATGAGGGCTTTTTTTAATTTTTGTTATTTAGTCTTTGATTTTATTCCTTTTTTAATCGGACTGTTTTTAGTATGGTTTTGTCTGCCGAAAGGTAGGGTTGCCGGAGCGGTGTTGCTATTCGGATGGGAGATTTTGACTGCTTGAGTTTTTTGCTCTTAATTTAAAATTCACCTAATGCTATCGAAACATTTTGCAGACAGGAGCTTATTGTGTTTATTTATGTGAATTTTGATATATTGCAGGTTCAGTTTTAATTGTCGGCTCTTTATCTGTCATGCGCCGCATCGAATTATATGGTGCAGCATTAATGCATGCGGCTGCCGTAATCCTGCCGCATTTTTGTTAAATTTGCGCTATGCATCATCAGCTTCTCCAACTTATTGCACAATCGGTGGAAATTTCCGGCAGGGAAAGAGATTTGTGCGCACAATATTTTGACCGGGTCGTGTGTTCCAAAAACAGTATTTTGGAAGAATCCGGAAGAATTCCCAAGTATTTATATTTTGTCGAATCAGGCTTTGTCCGTCTATTCCATTATAATAATAAGGGGGACGAGGTGACTACGCACATTAACTGCCCTCCCGGTTTTATAACATCCTATTCTAATTTTATCACTCAGACAATTTCAGATGAAAATTTGGAATGCATCACAGATTGCGTGCTTTTACGGATTGCAAAGGCAGATCTTGATTTGCTGATGCGCCAAAGTCCGGGTTTTAGGGACTTTAGCATTTTAGTGTTTCAGCAGTCATTGGCCTATAATGAAAAGCGCTCTAAAGATCTGGCGGCGCTCACTGCCGAGCAGCGCTATTTAAAGCTTATTGATGAGCGTCCGGAGGTTCTGCATAATGTCCCAATGCAGCATATCGCTTCTTTTCTAGGGATGAATCCTAAAAGTTTGAGCCGCATCCGAAAGCAGATCATTAGGTAACATTTGTGAAGCGGATTTAAATGGGCAAAGCAGAACTTTGCGCTATCATTTAAATTAAGATTCATGACAAATAAAAACTTAGTGCTGGTGTCAGGCGCCAATGGGCACTTAGGCAATAACCTGGTAAGACTGCTGATAAAAAAAGGATTTCAGGTTAGGGCTTCTGTCCGCGACATCAATAGTAAAGGCTGTTTTAAAGATCTGGACTGCGAAGTGGTTCAGGCCGATATTACGGATAAGGCTTCTTTCGTAAAGGCTCTTCGGGGTGTTGAGACATTTTATGCTGTAGGGGCCGCTTTCAAATTATGGGCAAAAGATCCTAAAAAGGAAATCTATGAAGTGAACATGGCCGGAATCCGCAACACAATAGCAGCAGCGGCGGAAGCCGGCGTAAAAAGGATTGTTTATGTGAGTTCCATTGCCGCGCTGGATTACACCCATCTCCCGACTAAAGAAAGCAATGGCTATAATCCCGATCGCAGGGATATGTACTATAACTCTAAAAATGATGGTGAAAAGCTGGCCTTTCAATTATCCAAAGAATTGGGCATTGAACTGGTGTCTGTAATGCCGGGCGCAATGATTGGAGGAGAGGCTTTTCTTCCCCTGAATGTTTCATACGGAGTGCTTAAGCTTATTTTAAACAGACAAATTCCGATGGACACCAGAATAACCTTAAATTGGGTGGACGTAAAAGACGTAGCCGAAGGCTGTCTTCTTGCTGCCCAGAAGGGGCGTTCAGGCGAACGCTACATTCTTGCCAATGAAAAATGCATGACCATTACAGATACCACAAAATTGGCTCAAAAAAATTATCCGGAACTGAAGCTCAAAATTCCTGGGTCTGTTCCTAAGTTCGTGCTATATGCAATCGCAGGCTTTATGGAGCTTTCAGCTAAAATAAGCGGCAAACCGCCGGTTATCACAACAAAAGATATTGCAATGTTCTCTGGATTGCAGCAGGATTTTGACATATCCAAATCCAGGAATGAATTAGGCTTCAATCCGAAAAATGCGGAACAGGCTGTAAAAGAAGCCTTGGCTTATCTTATGGAGCGCAGGAATTTGCTATAAATGGTTTTATTCTCTCAGATTCCCGATCAGCATCTTTAGCGGCAAGCCAGTGCTATTTTTTGCGATGTATTCAGGCCATGCAAAAGTCAGGGCCAATAGGCTCAAAAATAGCAGATGAAGGGAAAGCATAAAGCAGCAGCGGCCGCCGGTCCGGAAGAAGATTATAGAGGCAATGGATAAGGTCTCTGAAAACGGATTGGGTTTAAATGGGAAAATAACAGCGGTCTGGCTGTGATCATGGGGGGGTAGGATCGCAAGCATAAAAGCCAGCTCTTTATAAAAGAAAATTTCAGCAGCAATGGAAAGCTCTCAGAAATGAGGGCTTTTTTTATTTTTAGTTATTTAGTTTTAGATTGTTTTTATTTTATTGGAGTTTTTTAGTTTGATTTTGGCCGGTGAAAGCGGAGATGTTTAAAGTGTTTTGTGTATTTGAAAGCTGTCTTTTAATGCATCGAGCCTAAGCTTCTTAATTTACAGCTTCATTTTGGTCTGTTTATTTATGGTTTGATGTTTCATTTTATAAGATGAAACCATTTAAGGGACTGAATTGGAAGTATTTATGAGAATTGGTTTTTAATTTTATTGGATACTAATCCAATAAAACGCAATTATGAGACAGAAAGCCATATTGTTAGCCGCCGCTTTAAGCGCGCTTGCATTTTTTAATGCAGAGGCTCAGACTAAAAAGAAGCCTAATATTATAATGGTCATCTCAGACGATACCGGCTGGGGAGATTTGGGAGTTTACGGGGGAGGGGTTGGACGCGGAATGCCCACGCCCAATCTGGACCGGATGGCCAAGGAAGGGATGCAGTTCTGGTCCTTTTACGGACAGCCCAGCTGTACGCCAGGAAGGGCAGCGATGCTCACTGGGAGGATTCCCAATCGAAGCGGTATGACTACCGTTGCTTTCCAGGGACAGGGAGGCGGACTGCCTAAAGAGGAATGGACGCTGGCATCAGTTCTTAAAAAAGCCAATTATAAAACCTATTTTTCAGGTAAATGGCATTTAGGTGAAGCAGATTATTCAATGCCTATAGCACATGGTTTTGACAAAATGCAGAATGTGGTGCTTTACCATTTGAATGCCTATACCTATGCTTTCCAGTCTTGGAATCCAGAGATGTCTCCAGAGATGCTGGAACTTTTCAAAAAAGTGACCACAGGCATACTTGAAGGCGAGGCAGGCGGAAAAGCCCGCGAGGTAAGCAAGGTGACCGAAGAGAATATAGCTGAGCTTGATATGATGATGGTGGAGAACAACTTAAAGCAGCTGGATGAATACGGAAAAAGCAAAGAGCCATTTTTTATGTGCATCAATTTTGCCAAAAACCATCAGCCCAACCTTCCTTCCAAGCAATTTGTCGGCAAATCTCCGGGCAAAAGCAAATATTCGGATGCTGTAGTGGAGATGGACTACAATGTGGGCCGAATTATGGATAAGATCCGTTCTTTGGGCATTGCCGAAAATACCATTGTTATCTACACGGTAGATAATGGCGCGTGGCAGGACGTGCATCCCGATTCTGGATATACCCCTTTCAGAGGCACTAAAGGAACAGACAGGGAAGGCGGCAGCCGCGTGCCCGCAATTGCCTGGTGGCCGGGACAGATTGAAGCGGGAAGCCAAAGCCATGATATTGTCGGAGGGCTTGATCTTATGGCAACATTTGCAAGCCTTGCCGGAGTGGAGCTTCCTAAAAAGGACAGGGCGGGAGCTGATATGGTCTTTGACAGCTATGATATGTCAAATGTGCTGTTTAAGAAGGGAACGCCGCTTCGCGATAGGTGGTTTTATTTTACTGAGGCTGAATTATCGCCGGGAGCTGTGCGTATCGGAAAATTCAAAGCGGTATTCAATACCCGTGGAGATAATGGCGCTATTGCAGGTAGTGACGCTCCTGGACAGCAGCTTGGCTGGAGAGGAGATGAAACCTATGTGGCGACAGTTCCGGCTATCTATAACCTGTGGCAGGATCCCCAAGAGCGCTATGATCTGTTTATGAACAGCTGGACAGAGAAGACATGGACGGCTATAATTTTTAATCAGGCCATTGCCGATCTGATGAAAACTTATGCCCAGATACCACCAAGAGCGCCTCAGAGCGAAACTTTTACCGGAGAGATGCAGATTGAACGATACAGGACTATCGAACAGGTGAAAAAAATGATGAACGAAAAGAAGGTGAATCTCCCGCCGCTGAGCGTAGACCCTAAATAATCGGATATTCAGCTTTTCATATTGCAAGAGACGGCCTAGCCGTCTCTTTTCATTTTCTGCAGAAAAAACATTCTTTCTTTCTTTCTTTCTTTCTTTCTTTCTTTCTTTCTTTCTTTCTTTCAGTTATTGATTCTCTTTTATATTTTTTTATTCTGTTTTGGCCGCTGAGGGAATGCTTTTGAGAAAAATTAGGACAATAAGGTTTCAGATTATAAAGTGAAACCAAAACGGGAATCATTTTCAATAATTTTCAGCACAAAGCGCTTAATTTTGGATGCAGCTGCAAATCTGCTGTTTAATAGCCTTAAAATATGATCGAATTACAGACGGCCGTTTTTTTTACTCACAGCGATATCGATTCAGAACGCCAAAGGGTGCAGCATTTTCAGGGATTCAGAAAATCTGCCGTGCTTTCTGAATTTCTGAGGTTCATTGTAAATGAAACAATGCTTGAAAGAGCCGGGTGCATTAAGGAATATGCAATTGCTGTGAATGCATTGAAATGTCCGGCTTCTTTTAACGGCAGCAATGCCATTGTCAGAACCCACGCAGTAAGGCTCAGAAAACTGCTGGGCCTATATTATCAGGCAGAAGGAAAGTATAATGATCTGCGGATAGAAGTGCCGTTAGGAGGCTATATTCCGGTTTTTAAAGCTCGTGAGGCTGCTATTTGCAATGCCATCAGTGATACTGATGGCGGGCTGACCCCAGCAGTATTCCCGTTAAAAGCTCTCTGCGCTGATTCCCATGCATCTATTCAGGCTTCTTTTCTAATGCAAGAGCTCAGTGCGCAGCTTTCAGTTTACAGTGGCACTGCTGTACTAGGATGCCATCTGGCCGAAATCCTGAGAATATATGAGAAAAATGCTTCAAAGGCGGCATCTGCTGCAGACCTCTGTATCAGCAGCAGCTTTGCGGCATCGGAATCACAGTTAGTCCAGTCGGTTTATACTAGCCTCATTAAATATGGATACATTTCCAGCATACGATCCAGATTGTTGAGCTGAGATCTTAAGCTGTAAAACGGTTTTATTCTTGAGGCATTAATTAGCTTTGGATCATTTAGAGAATCTACAATGGAATGCTGGTCTGTTTTTTATTAAATTAAAGTAGGAACCTGAATTTATGGCTTAAAGATCGGAGGGATGCATCAGGAACTCCGCTAATGCCGGATTTATATCTGGTTTTTAGATGGTGCCTGCCACTGTAAAAAATATGTGCTTTATTATTTAATTGAAAATAATTTTAAAAAAATTAAACGTATGGGTAATATATTTCACAAATTAAGAAAGGAAGAAAAAGAAGAATGTTTAGCAGCAATAGAATTTTTTACAAATTCTAAAAAACTTTTTTTAAATAAAGATTTATGCCTGGCCCAGCTATCAGAAGAAACAGGAATCACAGTTCATAAGATTTCTTATCTTATCAATGCAGAGTTTGGCCTCAATTTTAATGACTACATAAATTTAAAAAGAATTCAGTATTTGATAGAAAATCTAAATGAACCTATGCTAAAGGATCTTTCTATTGAGAAAATCTC
The DNA here is from genome assembly GCF_025717045.1 of Flavobacterium sp. SH_e. Classification (GTDB taxonomy): domain Bacteria; phylum Bacteroidota; class Bacteroidia; order Flavobacteriales; family Flavobacteriaceae; genus Flavobacterium. The sequence continues at coordinate 98,909 of NZ_JAOVZN010000003.1, read as the reverse complement.
GTCTGCCTGCGGATTTGGCTGCCGAACAAGCTGTTTTAGGGCATTTCGTAAACATAAAGGTACATCTCTATCAAATTTTTTAAATAGAATCTCCAAAATCTAATGCGATCTTTGAATTATTTGTTCTTTAATATTTTATGGAAACAGATCAATTTATGGCCTCAGGTGGACAGCAGCAAATAGTGCAGATGTGCAATCTGTTTGTAAAAATAATAATAATTGAAAATTAAAAAATAAAGGCTTGCAAAGATTTAAGTATGGTTAGTTAGTTATATGTTTTTTTTTCTCAGACTTATTTTTATTTTTGGTTTTGGCCGGTGAGAGGGGAATTGGTTGGAGCAGGTTTGTTTTTTGGAATTGGATTTTTATGATGCTTCCGCTTCGCTGTCTTCAGATATTGCAAAGAAAATAGTACTGCAATATTTTAACCTTAATCTTGTAATGTTAACTCCTGATTATTTTCGGTGCTGTTCCCAACCTTTTACGTTAATTGATCATCTATTGGAGTAGGGATGGGCAGCGAAACATGGCATTCGTTTTTAAAAATGCTATTCCTCTTCTGCTAAAATGGATTGGCTCAGAAGAAATACCGTTTTACCCATCTAATAATATTAATTGAAAAAATATGTGGCAAATGAGATTTAGATTCTGGCTGTCGTGCTGTCTTTTATGCATTTTCGCATCGTGCGCGACTCAAAAAGATTCAAAATCCGGCATTAAAATTACTAAAACAGTGAGTGGAATTGTAATGGATGAAAATGGTCCGTTGCCAGGTGCCACTATAATCGTGAAAAATGAGAGAAAGGGGACTTATGCAGACATGGATGGAAAATTTGAAATCAGCATTAATGAAAATGACACATTAGTTGTAGGCTTTATAGGTTTAGAATCCAAAGAAGTTGCCATTACCTCTAAAGATTGCTATGAAGTGCATTTAGAGGCTTTTAAGCCTATTGAAAGCCGTAAGCAAAAAAGAAGAATAAGACGGGAGATGCGGAAAAACGGATATTATATCTATCCGGATTAGTACAGGCAGCCTATAGCCCCTGTTTGGCAGCATGGGTAATTTATAACTGAACAAATCGGTTCAGTTCTGTTTCTGCGGCACTCTTTTTAAAACCATTAGGCAGGGAATTGGGCTGAAATTCTTATCTTTGTAATAATGGATAAAAATCTCTATATAATAGCTGGCTGTAATGGTGCGGGTAAAACTACAGCTTCATTTACAATTCTTCCTGAGATATTACAATGCAAAGAGTTTGTAAATGCGGACGAAATTGCCAAAGGTCTTTCTCCTTTCCAGCCTGAAAAGGCCGCCTTTGAATCGGGAAGGATAATGCTTCACAGAATAAAGGAATTATTAGCCAATAATGAGGTCTTTGCTTTCGAAACTACCTTAGCGACAAAAAGCTATAAACAGAAAGTAATTGCGGCTCAGGAAAAAGGCTATAAAGTAGTGCTTTTATTTTTTTGGCTGGATAGTGTCGACCTGGCTATCGAGAGGGTGAGGACAAGAGTTCAGGAAGGAGGGCATAACATTGAAACCGATGTTATTAGACGCAGGTATAAAAACGGAATAAATAATTTATTCGATATATATCTGCCAATAGTCAATGAGGCATTGATTTTTGACAATACAGCCGTAAAAGCTGAATTGATAGCACAAAAGACATTAGGCAATCCAATTGAGATTATAAATAAAATCAAGTTAGATAGACTCAAAAATAACAGATGATGGGAGAACATAAAACAACAACGACACCGACTCAGAAAAAGATCATAGAGGCAATGGATAAGGTTTCTGAAAAATTAATTGAGTTTAAAAAGAAGAATAACAGCGATTTAGTGGTTATGAAGGATGGTAAGATCATAAGGATAAAAGCCAGTTCTTTATAAAAACAGTATTTTACTAAAACTTGAAAGCTCTCAGAAATGAGGGCTTTCTTTCTTTCTTTCTTTCTTTCTTTCTTTCTTTCTTTCTTTCTTTCTTCTTTCTTTCTTCTTTCTTCTTTCTTTCTTCTTTCTTCTTTCTTTCTTTCTTTTCTTCTTTCTAAAGATGTTTCTGATTATGATTTTGACCGGTGACGGTAAAATTGATTGGGTTAGGGAATCTGTTTAGAAGGACAGGCTGTTTAAAAGTTAGTTAGTTAGTTAGTTAGTTAGTTAGTTAGTTAGTTAGTTATGTTTGTGTTTTTTTTTCTTCAAGATTGTTTTTAATTGTTGTTTTGGCCGGCTATAGGTAAGTTAGCTAGAGTGGAGCGTTAATTTTAAAGGTTTCTTTGAGATCCTTAGAAGAAAACGAGAGGGGCAAGCAAAATATTTGTATTATAATTTTATGCTGTTATACTATTTTTCCATTCTTTGCAAGAACGAGCTCTAAAGTTTAAAATGCTGAAATAGGCTTAAAATTGCCTTAGTATTTTGTGGCATAAAATTAGTAAGTCCAAAATAATTTCCATCAATATGCCGCTTGCAAGTGCTTCATTTTTGCAAAATCTGGGTGCAGATTATAATTTGCAACATCAAACGGTTTGATTTTAAGTTATTTGCGGTGTTGATATGTTAATTTAGTGCGATGTAAATATTGTAACTATGAAACAAAATGCCTTATCAATAGTTTTAACTAGTTTATTGCTGCTGTGAATTTTCAACACACAAGCATAGTCCAAAAAGAAACCTAACATTATAATGCTGGTTTACGGTGATAAAGGATGGGGCGATCTTGGAGCGTCTGGCGGAATGCATATATATAACCTGAGGTTTTATGGCTTACAGCCTCTGATGGTTATCTTGGAAATTCTTCTAATTTTGAATTTGGATTAGGATTTAGATGGTATCTGCCAATGTAGAATCTGTCTAACTGGCAGTATTAGATTGAAATAATTTTAAAAAAATAAGCATATGGGGAATATGTTTCGCAAACTAACAAAGGTAGAAAAAGAAGAATGCTTGGTAAGAATAGAATTTATCACGAATTCCAAAAGACTTTTTTTGAATAAAGATTTCTGCCTGGCCCAGCTGTCGGAAGAAACAGGAATTACCGGGCATAAAATTTCTTATCTGATTAATGCAGAGTTTGGGTTAAATTTTAATGATTATGTAAATTTAAAAAGAATTCAATACTTGCTGGAAAATATAAATGACCCCGTATTCAAGAATCTATCTATTGAAAAAATGTCGCTTATCTGCGGATTTGGTTCCCGGGCAAGCTGTTTTAGGGCATTGCGCAAACATAAGGGCAAATCTTTAAAACATTTTAAAATAAGCTCGCACCTTTCATAATATTTCTTTAGTTGAGTTGGATCAGAGATAAATCAATTTTAAAGGCTCGGCAGAGCGGCAATAAATCTGGCTGCGAGTCAGTTAATTTGCAACTGTTTCATGGAAAGGGTTCTAATTTTATTTAATGCAGTATTACAAGTTCTTGCATAATCTAGCAGTCATCTTTTTATTTTTAGTATTATTTTGGCCAGATGGCATATCGTTAATCAGACAGTAAGTTTATTTAAATGGATAAAGTATTAAAAAGTTAATTAGTTAGTTTTCTTTTAGATTTTCAGGCTGGCGCTGAAGAATGTCTGGATTTTTCCAAACGGGCATTTTGGGCCACAAGAATGATCTTTTTTTAAAGCTTTTTCTTTCAAAGAAAAAAAAGAATTATCTTTACAGTCACCACCAAAAAAAGTGTAATTCTATTTTCAATTTTAAGACCTAAGTTTTTTTTGCTAACCGTTGCGGTTTTTGGAGCTATTTCATGGCCGCACTATAAATTTAAAAGTTATGTCACAAAAGCGAAATTGGGAGAAAATTATCTATCTGGCAGAAGATGATGAAGATGACAGGCTGCTTTTTTTTGACGCTGTGCAGGATTTAGAGCTGCCGGCAGCTGTCAAGGCCGCCTGCGACGGGCAGGAACTGCTCAATATGCTCGATAAGACTGCAGAGCGCCTGCCCGACATGATTTTTCTGGATATCAATATGCCTATCAAAAACGGCTTTGACTGCCTGGAGAAAATCAGAAGTAGGGAAGATGCTTTGAAGGAAGTAAGGATCATTATGCTCTCCACCAGCAAAAGCCCCGATAATATCGAGCTCTGCTATAAGCTTGGCGCTGATTTCTATGCTGTAAAACCAAGCAGCTTTCAGGGGCTGAAGGACCTGCTCCAAAAAGTATTTGAAATGGAATGGGGCAGTTTTCAAAAAAGCAGCAGCAAATTTCTGCTTGCCTAGACAGAAAATCTTATCGCAATTGTCGGAACGTCAAGACTAACGGTTCGGAAAATCCGGTAGTCTTTCAAAGTAGTGATATGGAAATTTCAAATCTTAAATACAGAAACTTTATAGCGTTAACTTTTCTGCGTCATTAAGTCTTTGTGCGACATTGTCCCAGTTTATAATATTGAATAGCGCATCGACAAAATCGGTACGTTTATTTTTATATTTTAAATAATATGCGTGTTCCCAGACATCAATTACTAAAATAGGAACGGCGCCCCATTGGGTAAGTTTTTCATGATTTTCGCATTGAAGCACCACAAGACTGTCACTGTAAGGCTGATAGGCTAATATTCCCCATCCGTTTCCGTCGACATTTTTTGAAGTGGCTGCGATGAGGACTTTTAATTTATCAAAACTGCCAAAACTTTTCTCGATCCTTTTAAGAAGATTGCCTGAAGGCACATTGGGCTTATTGGTAAGATTGGTCCAAAAAATAGAATGCAGGATGTGGGATGAGAAATGGTAGGATAGTTTTTTAGTCCAGAAATCAACCGTTTCCAGATTGTTTTCGTCCAGGGCTTTTTTTATCATCTGAAGATCTTTATTGGCTCCTTTTACTGCGCCGCCATGATGAAAAGTATAATGCAGATGAAGTGTTTCTGCATCCATATAGGGCTCCAGGAAATTCTCGTTATAAGGCAATGTCTGCTGAATATAATTTCCATTAGAATCTACTAATTTATCAATAGTATTATCTGCTAAATTTGCCGCAAAGGCATTTGAAGTTGGAAGTACAAAAGCTGCTGCTCCAAATAATGTTCCGGATTTTAGAAAGTCTTTTCTGTTCATATTATAGTCAATTTAATGATTATGCCTGCAATTGCTGCCACCAAAATTATATACGGCTCCTGAATTTTCTTTATATAAAGTAAAGCAAAAATACTGGCAATTGCTATTAATGCTGTTGGAATATCGATTACACTTCTTTTGGCAATTACAATCACTGATCCTACAAGTGCCCCTATTACCGCAGCAGTAATACCTTCAACAAAAGCTTTGACCGGTTTGTTTTGCGCTATTTTTTTAAAGTAAGGCGCCATTACAATGGTAAAGAGATAGCAGGGAAGAAAAGTGGCCAGTGCAGCTACCAATGCCCCTAAAAAACCATTGATCAGATAACCAATAAATCCAACTGTAATTACAACAGGCCCGGGTGTAATCATTGCTACTGCAACTGAATCCAAAAATTGCTGTTCGGTCAGCCATTGATTTTCAATTACAACCCCTGAATGCAGAAAAGGAACAATGGCAAGACCGCTTCCAAAAACAAATGTGCCAGCTTTGGCAAAGAATAGGGCAATTTTTGTCAGTGTCGCGCTTTCATAATTCCAAAAGCCTGCCAATAAAAAAAAGCTTGAATTTACTGTTTTGGAATTCCACCATTTAGGAGGCGCTTTTATAATCATATATAAAAGTCCGGCAGCTACAAATAGCAGTACCTGTTCCTGCTCAGTAATATAAGTGATAATGATCGCAAAAATAAAAAACATCCATAAAATCCATTTGGATTTAAAAGATTCGAGGTTAAACTTCCCAATAGATTTAATGGTAAGTTTATAGGAGCTCAACGCAATTATTCCAATTACTGCCGCACCGACTCCGTAAAATACTGCCTGAATCCAGGATAATCCTCCATACAATTTATAAACGATTCCAAGTAAAATTACCATTATGAATGAAGGCAGGATAAATGCAAAACCGATCAAGGTAGCTCCAAGAAAGCGGTAATGCACAAAACCCAGATAAATGCCAAGCTGGGCAGCAAGAGGACCGGGAGCAAGCTGCGCCAGTGCAAGGCCTTCGCGGTATTCATCCTCAGAAATCCATTTTCTGTTTTCTACCAGATCCTTATGCATGTAACCAACTAAAGCAACAGGTCCGCCAAAGCCAATTGTGCCCAGTTTCAAAAAATAAAGTGTAAGTTCTCTTAACGTATATTTTGGTTTTTCGTTCATGATTTCTCGGGTATTTAAAATGCAATTCCCAATTGAAATCCTACTGTAAAAGAAGCCGGATGATCATTTCCAAAACGTACAGGCAGCGGCACTGCAACAAAGTAGCTGCAGTTTTTGCTTTTAATTATTGTTTTGTTCAGAACAGGAGTAAAACCATATCTGCCTGATGATTCAAAAGCGGCTCGGCCGGCAAACGTGTATCCATTTCCCAAAGCCACAAGGACTCCGGGATGAAAAAGTAAATTAGTTACTTTGTCCGTTCCATTATCATCTTTGATATTTGGGACAACCTCAAAGGAAAAACCAATTTTTTCACTTTTCCAGATATTAATGCCAGTTGGAAAACCTACGGCATAGTAATCTCTGAAGTTTACGGCAGTTTCATCACTATTAAAGGTAACTATAGGGTGCATAATTCCAAAGTAGCCCGTAATTTTCGGATATGCGGTTTGAGATGAGGCTGTTATGCAACTGAGGAGTGCAATAAAAAGTAATGTGTATTTAATTGACATGGTTTTGTTTTAAGTTATAGAAACAAAATTACCATGACAGTATTTCTAAAAATAGAACGGTTTTTACATTTTGTATATTGATTACTTTTTTTGGATTTTTTTGCGGTAAGAGGACGGATTTTTTCCAGTCTGTGCTTTGAATATCCTGTTGAAATGACTCTGGTCCGAAAAACCTGTCATATACGCAATTTCAGTCAGGGTATAAGAGGTGCTTTCTATAAGATTTATGGCTTTTTCAATTCTTTGTTTTCGTACGTAATCCCCAAAATTCAAGTCCTCGAAATATTTAGAAAATTCCCTTGAAAGGTAGGATGGGTTCAAGTCGAGCTCTCCTGATATTTTCTTCAGGTCAAAGGTGAACTGGGCATCAATCTGATCCTGAATCAGATGTTTTAGATCTTTTACCCAGAGCGGTGTTTTTCCTGCGGTTTTTTTGTCTCTCAGAAATTTGCTGTAAACCTCATGGAGCAGGTTTTCAAAAGGACTGTTCTGCAGGTGTTTCTGTTTATATAAATGAGTGGCCCAGCTGTAAAGGGCATCATAGAGTACCATCCCTGTCTCAAGCAGTTTATGGTCATCAGTGATATTGTGGGATAGTCCTGCTGAAATAGCCCAGAGCCCTGCAGATTCTACAGCAATATCATGTCGGTCAGTATCGGCACCACGCACAATTGATGCAATTATCAAAACGGCCGGATCATCGATCTTGTGTTTTTTAATAATGTAATCAAAGGTGCACTGATCCTGATAATGGGTGTATTCTACATTAGGGATGTCAAAAGCAATGGCATTAAACTCCGCCGCCTTTTCAAGCACCTGTTCAAATGGCACATAAATGAATTCTGCTTTTGGGTCTACAAACTTTCTGATAAGCCATGGACATGCAATACGGTCTATTTTTGGTCTTTCTCTTGTGATCCAATTCATAAATCAGCAGTTTTTTGCTATACTGCTAAAGTACATAATTTTTACTTTTTAGTCGCTGTTTTTAGTATTGGCACTACAATTGAAAAATGAGGACGAGAACAGGAAAAAATGAAACTTTCCTTCCGAGTCTTGTAAAAAATATAAATCTAATTACACTTACCATATTCTTAAATTATAGTTAAAATAAATCTACTAATTTTTTTAATAGGAGAGTTTGCAGGGCTTTACAGAAGGTTTATGTCCTGTTGAGTTAACCATATCAGATTTACAAACCACTAATTTTTATAAGTTAAAGTGGGTTAAATTGAGCAAAACAGACATAAAGAAGAAAGCCAATTTTGATATCATATTCTGCAGTTTTTTTCGATTTAACATTGAAAAAAAGTGAATGAAAATAAAAGTTGTAAGAATTTTAATTATTTTTATATAATTATCTGATATCTAATGCTATAGTTTGTGTGCTCAAAGAATTCATACAGTTAAGTATTTTAATTGCCACATTAGAGGCATTTTTTGTTTAATGGCACTATTTAATAGCGGTCTTTTTTCTTATAAAGGCTGGATAACTAAAGAAGAAGATTTATAACTGCAAAATATGATATATCATGAAAAAAAGTCTCTTTGTTTTTTCATCTATGCTGCTATTGATGGCATGCAATCAAACACCATCAACAAATTCTCTTGAAAAAGCCAATATTGAGGATGCCGTTTCTGCAGAATTCAAGCCTGCCAGCATCAGGGAGCAGATTATTTACCAGCGCGCAATTGAAGCATTCATATGGGGAATGCCAGCCGTTAATTATGACCTTATGCTTCAGGCAATGCTGAGCAGCACCAAAGGAAAACAAAACGAGGTCATATTTTGGTCAAAACCCGTAGACTGGCATAATCAAACGCTAACGCCAAATCCTGATGCGATTTATTTTATGTTTTTTTTCAATACAAAAGACGCCGGGCCAATAGTGATAGATGTTCCTGCAGCAAAAAATGGATCATTTGCTGCTAATATTGACAATATCTGGCAGATGCCCCTTGAAGATGCAGGTCCTTACGGAGCAGACAAAGGCGCAGGCGGCAGGTATCTGATACTGCCGCCTGACTATAAGGAAAATATTCCTAAGGGATACATCGTACTGAAAGCCGATACCTATGAGGGTTATGGATTGTTCCGCTCCAACCTGCCCAGCCACAGTGATGCCGATGTACAGAAAGCCGTCAGCTACGGCAGACAGCTGAAGCTATATCCTCTTTCTGAGGCTAAAAACCCCGGTGAAACAAAATATACAGATGTGAAAGATATCGTCTATAATTCTGTTATACCCTATAATAGCCAATTTTTTACCTCTCTAAACCGTATTGTGCAAAGCCAGCCTATGCTGGTGCGCGATAAGGCAATGATTGATAAACTAAAAAGCATTGGCATTGAAAAGGGGAAACCATATAATCCTGATACACGTACAACTGAGATTCTGAATGCGGCGGCAAAAGGCGCGCATGAATATTTGGAAGCAATGCTAGATAAAGGCTTCCCTCCGATAAATCCTGATGCAAAGTGGGCTGTTCCCGCAATGCCGGAACTCGTTAAGGCGGGGTCTTCCGGATATGCAGAATCGGATATTTATCCTGTTGATGCCCGTGCATTGACCTATTCGATCGGTTATGTAGGCATAAAACGTCTGGGGACAGCGCAGATATATCTTATTGCGGGAAAAGACAAGGAAGGCCAGGCGCTTGATGGCGGTAAAACCTATATTCTCCATGTGCCTGCAAATGTGCCCACCAGGCAATACTGGTCGGCAACAGCCTATGACCGGTCCACACATGGGCTCATCAAAAATTTATCGCGCGCAAGCAGGGCGTCAAATGCAGCGGAGATCCAAAAGAACACTGACGGCTCGGTCGATATTTTCTTCGGCCCAAAATCCCCTGCAGGCAAGGAGTCAAATTGGATCCCAACGGACCCTAAAGGGAAATTTGAAGTATTATTCAGGCTTTACGGCCCGGAAAAGCCCTTTTTTGACAGGGTATGGAAACTTGGAGATATAGAAGAGGTTAAATAATCAACTGCTAAACTTATGGAAAAGAAACTCATCTGCGTGATTTTGATTGCGGCCTTGACGGCATGCAACCAAAATAAAAACAGTGATGCGGAAGCATCAAATTCTACAGGAATTGACAGTGTTACTTCAACTCAAGCATCACGTTCCTTGCCAGCAGGGCCCGACAAAAATGTAAAAATTACTCAAGAGTATGCCGCTTTGGCGGCTAAAGATGCCTATTTTTGGGCATGGCCGCTGGTAAATATGTACAACCGCCGAATGGCTTTCAAGGATGTAAAAGAGCTGGCCTTGTCCGGGCCTCTGCTTATGGCTCCGCTCAATCAGTTTACCATGCTTACCGATTATGTGATACCTACGGAACGTGCCATAGCCTGCCCGAACCAGGATGTGGTTTACGGTATTGGATGCCTTGCTTTGGACCAATCGCCCGTTGTGGTGCAAGTGCCTGATTTTGGCAAACGCTTTTGGGTCTACCAGATAGTTGACCTGCGCACCGAAAGTTTCGCAAAATTGGGAAAGATGTACGACAATAAGCCGGGATTTTATTTATTGGCAGGACCGGGCTGGAAAGGAGAGGTGCCTAAGGGAATAATAAAAGTTTTCCGCTCATCCACTAATACTGGACTGGTGGGCCCCCGTGTTTTTCTGGATGACACAAAAGAAGACCGAAAAGCAATTCAAAAGGTATTGAAATCGGTCGTAATGTATCCCTTGTCGAATTATGACGGCAAAATGAAAACCGTAGATTGGGCCAATATCAAAAAGCTTCCCGGAGGCAGCTCAGGGAAAGAAGAAGCGGTATGGGTAAACCCCCAGACATTCTTTGACGACCTGCCTGTTGTGCTGGCAGATGCAAAGCCATTGCCAGGCGAAGAGGCGAAATACAAGCAGATCCTAGCGGTAATGGAAGCCGCCAGGAAAGACCCAAAACTGAAACAGGCGATGATCGATGCAGCTGTTGAGACTGAGCATCAGGTAATAAAGCCTTTGTTTGAATTCCGCAACTGGGGGATCCAATTGCCGTTTCACTGGTCAGGGGTAACCAATGGAGCGTCGTGGGGAACGGATTATTTTACGCGAACTGCGGTTGCCAAATCCAATATCCTGGTCAATGCCCCTAATGAAACACGCTATTTCTATCAGGATCTTGATTCGGAAGGCGTCCGATTGAACAGCTCGAACAAATATAAAATTACTTTTGCCAAAGGGCAGCTGCCGCCAGTGAATGGATTTTGGTCCCTTACATTATATAACGAGCACCACTTTTTTGAAATCAACAAGCTCAACAGATATTCATTGGGGACAAAGAACAAGGCAATGGCTTACAATTCGGACGGTTCGCTCACGATTTATGTCCAGTCTACGCCAACTGAGGCAAACAGGCAAAACAACTGGCTTCCTGCAGTCGAAAAGGGGGATTTTTCACTTTATCTCCGCACTTACTGGCCAAAAGAGGAGGTGGTAAAAGGAAAATGGACTCCGCCAGCGGTGATAAAAGTTAAATGAGAATTCCTTAGAGCTTTTTTTGATATTCGTTTGGCGTGATTTTGCCGCGAACTTTTCATGCCTTTTGCCTTTTTGCAGTTCCGCCGAATGGCATTTGGAATTACATTATAATATTGGCAGTGTTGCACGTTAGGCGTTTTTATGATTTAACCGCTTAACTGGATGAAAAAGAAGATTAAGTTTTAATCATTGGATAGAACAGGAGACGGCCATCGGATCGTCTCTTTTTTTTGCCTTTAAGTAAGCCTTAAAATGCTTTGGTTGAACCTTAGTGTTTTAAATTGGGCTATGGAAATAAAATGCAATTTTAGCAATGGCAAATGCATAAAAAATGGTTTTCAATCTAAAGGGAATCAGTATTACAAATGTTGTTTTTTGCCTGATGAGGGGGATAGGGCTAGAGCGTTTTTTTTATTTAAAGGGGAGGGGAGATTATTAAATTCTCTTTTAAGTTTTTAGTTAGTTAGTTAGTTAGTTAGTTAGTTAGTTAGTTAGTTAGTTAGTTATGTGTTTTTTCTTCTCTTTTAGATTGTTTTTTAGTTTTTGTTTTGGCCAGTGAGGTTGAAAAAAGCAATGATAAAAGGTATCAGCTCCACTTTCTTTCTTTTAATAAAGTGATTGATTTTGTTTTTATAATTTTTGTAGGTGTAGTGTAAAATCAAAAGTTATATAATTGAACAAAATAGAAGACGGTTCCAATTTCGTACTGTATATAAAATCCTGATCTTTTTTTAATGTATTATAGGTTACTATTTTTGATTTTATCTTTTAATGCATTAATCAAACTAATGTATTATTATTTTGCAAATTCTCTTGATCAGAATAATGATAAAATTATGTGTTTTCATTATTAAAACTTAAAAGTTTAATTTTATCTTTACAGTCGTATACGTCCTTCTTACTTGTCATAACAAAATAATCCTTCCTAATTATTTTGGCAAGCTACTGGTTTAAGAAGTTATTTTCGAAACTCACTTTCATTTATCTAAACCTATAATTTCATGTATAAAACTGTAAAACATATTTTGCTGCTTTTTTTAGCATCATTAATTTTAGTTTCCTGTAAGCAACAGCAGGGAAACAAAATTAAAGTTGGTTTTTCTCAGGCTATGACTACAGACGATTGGCGCAAACAAATGAACAGTTCTATAAAAATAGAAGCTTCGTTGCGGCCAGAAGTTGATTTGACAATTAAAGACGCCAACAATAATGTCGATAAACAAATTGAAGATATCGAACGTTTTATTTCTAATAAAGTTGATGTTATTATTGTATCGCCAATTCAGTCAAAACCTTTAACGGCAGTTGTAGAAAAATCTATAAAAGCTGGAATTCCTGTTCTTGTTGTAGATCGAAAAATTGAAGGAGAAAGTTATACGGCTTATCTGGGCGCAGATAATATCGAAATTGGACGAATCGCTGGACGCTACATTATCTCTCACAGCAAGGGCTCTGGCAATATTATAGAAATTACCGGTGCCAGCGGCTCTTCTCCGGCTTATGAAAGAACACTTGGTTTTAATCAGATTATTAACGAAAATAAGCGTTTTAAGATTGTAAACACCATTCAGGGCGACTGGGAAAAAGAATCGGTTAAAGCGCCTTTGAAGGCCATTCTTCTGCAAAATCCAAATGTTGAATATATTTTCGCTCATAACGACAGAATGGCTTTAAGCGCCTGGGAAACTGCTAAAACCCTGGGACTTGAAAAGAAGATAAAGTTTATTGGTGTGGATGCCTTAAACTCCGTAAATGGTGGTATTGAGTTGGTAAAAAGTGGCGTTCTTGATGGAACAATTTTATATCCAACCGGAGGAAACGAAGCTTTAAAACTGGCATTAAAAATGTACAACAAAGAATCGATTTCAAGAAACAATATCTTAAATACGATTGTTATTGATAAAAACAATGCTGAGATTATCGAAAACCAAATGGATAAAGTCGATCAGCAGCAGTTGGTAATCGAGTCACAGCAAGGTGCTATTAAAGTTCAGGAAAGAGAATATGCTTCGCAGAATAATTTGGTAAGATTGCTTAGCTTTTTTCTTGTAATTATTTTGAGCTTAACGATTTACAGCATTTATTCTACAATTTCGATTTCAAAAAAGAAAAAACAATTAGAAAGAATCAATCAAACGGTAATTGACCAAAACAATGAAATTCAGGAAATGGCTCAGATTGCAGTTAAAAGCAACGAAGCAAAACTGAATTTCTTTACCGGACTTTCGCATGAATTTAAAACGCCAATTACTCTAATAATGAGTTACGTGGAGTCTTTAATCGAAAATGAGAAAATTAAAGGAACCGCATTGATAGATGAAGTAAAACTGATTCACAAAAACTCAAACAGATTGCTTCGTTTGATCAATCAATTATTGGATTTCAGGAAAATTGAAGAGCAAAAATTTACGCTGAGAGCTTCGAATACAAAAATTTACGATTTTACAAATGAAGTCATGGCAAACTTTAAAGGTGAAGCCACCCGAAGAAATATTGATTTTCAGTTAAGCTGTAAAAACAAAAATCTGGAATTGTTTATTGATCGCGGTTTAATGGATAAAGTCTATTTCAATTTATTGTCAAATGCTTTTAAATTTACGCCAGACAATGGTAAAATTAGTATTTCAATTGTCGAAAATCAGGATAATACGGTAAAGATACATTTTAAAGATTCCGGAATTGGAATTCCTGACGATGAGCTTTCAAAAGTTTTTGATCCATTTTTCAGGGCTTCAAATAATAATAAAAATAGTTCAGGAATTGGGCTTCATCTCTCAAAAGAGTTTGTGCTTTTGCATCAGGGAACGATTGAACTGAAATCAAAACAAGGCAGCGAATTTGTGATTACTTTATTAAAAGGAAACAGTCATTTGCAGCCTGGTGAAATTATCCAGAAAGTAGAAAGCCTAACCAGTATTCCGAATTTAATTACCGATAATTTAAACATAGAACCTGATTTAAAAGAGTCAAATACTATTTCGGATGCTGAAAAACATTCGCTTTTAATCATAGAAGACAATGTTGATTTGGTTAATTTTCTAAAAGCAAAACTGTCCAATGAATATGTAGTTTACAATTCTGATGGAAGCGATGCGATTGAAAAAGCGTTGGAAATTATTCCAGATATTATTATTTGTGATATTAATTTAGTCGAAAAAGATGGTTATGAAATTAGCAAAGAACTAAAGAAAGACCTTCGTTCCTCTCATATTCCAATTATAATTCTAACGGCGCAAAGTAATAAAGAATCTGTTTTAAAAGGGCTTCAGAGTGGAGTAGACCAGTATTTGACAAAACCTTTTAGTCTTTCGATTCTAAAACAATCTCTATCGAGTTTGCTTTTCAACAGAGAAAAACTGCGTTATTATTACACCAATAATATTTACAGAGTTGAACCTGAATCTAAGTTTGGAAATCAGGAACAGTCATTTATTACCAAAATGAATGATATTATTAAAAAGAATGTCGAGAATCCAAAGTTTTCAGTTGAAGATTTGGCGGATAAATTGGGCGTTTCGAGAGTTCAGCTGTATAGAAAAGTGAAAGCAATTATCGGAATTAATATTAGCGATCATATTAATAATGTCAAATTAGAGAAAGCAGCAGAGCTTTTGAAGTCAAATGAAATGAATATTTCTGAAATTGCGTACTCGTTAGGTTTCTCTTCTCCAAACTATTTTTCTACAGCTTTTAAGAATAAATTTGGAATTTCTCCTAAAGAATATAAAACGTCCAGCTAATTTGTCTTTAAAATTGTTTCTTTTAAAGTATCAATTTTGAAGGTTATGTAACAAAATCGAAACTACAAGGTTTTCGTAAAAGTTTTTTAATTTGCGTAAAACCTTGTAAATAAAGGTTTTTGGTTTAAAGTGCTAAACTATCAATATTTATAGAAATAAATTGTAACATCATTAAAAATAAGTTGTTTTTTTTGCAGATATCTTAGCAACAAGTTTTTAATACATGTACAATGAATAAGATATTGATTTGGTCTGTTACTGCTGCACTGGCAGGTTTTCTTTTCGGTTTTGATACCGTAGTTATTTCTGGAGCTGATAAACAATTACAGCTTCTGTGGCACTCGTCAGATGCCTTTCATGGTTCAGTTGTTATGGCAATGGCATTATGGGGAACTGTAATTGGTGCAATCTTTGGAGGAATCCCTACTAATAAAATAGGACGTAAAAAAACGTTGTTCTGGATTGGGATTTTATATTTCGCTTCGGCAATTGGTGCCGCTTTTGCAAACGATCCGTTTGTTTTTGCTGCCTTCAGATTTGTTGGTGGTTTAGGAGTTGGTGCTTCTACTATTGCTGCTCCGGCTTATGTGTCAGAAATTGCTCCGGCAGACAAAAGAGGAAGATTGGTTGCTTTGTATCAGTTTAATATTGTATTAGGTATTTTAATTGCTTTTATCTCTAATTACTTTTTAAAAGATATTGGAGAAAATGCCTGGAGATGGATGATTGGGATTCAGGCAATTCCTTCTCTGATTTACATTCTTTTTATTTTGACAATTCCGGAAAGTCCAAGATGGCTTTTGTCTAAAAACCGTGACGAAGAAGCTCGTAAAGTTTTATATACTATTGATCCGTCAGCAAATATTTCAGACTTGATGGACGATTCCCGTGAAAACGGTGTTACCAAACACGAAAACATTTTCATGAAGAAATACCGTTTTCCTTTAATTCTCGCTTTTTTAATTGCCTTTTTCAATCAGTTTTCTGGAATTAATGCCTTTCTTTATTATGCGCCAAGAATTTTTGAAGAAGCCGGCTTAGGACAAAATACAGCGTTGTTAAGCAGTATCGGAATTGGAGTTACAAATCTTATTTTCACCTTAATTGGTGTGGCATTAATTGACAAATTAGGAAGAAAGTTGTTAATGTACATTGGTTCTGTTGGATATATAATTTCACTCGGATTAGTATCGGCTTCTTTCTATTACAATTGGGGAGGTTTATCGGTTCCTATTTTTCTTTTCCTTTTTATTGCTTCGCATGCAATAGGTCAGGGCGCGGTCATTTGGGTTTTTATTTCAGAAATATTCCCAAATCATATTCGTGCATCCGGACAGGCATTTGGAAGTTCAGTACATTGGGTTTTGGCAGCGATTATTCCGTCTTTAATACCGATGTTATTTTCAGAAATCGGACCAGAAGTTGTATTCCTTATTTTTACATTGATGATGGTGCTGCAACTGTTGTTTGTAATTTTTCTGATGCCGGAAACAAAAGGAATTTCTTTAGAAGCTTTAAGCGAAACACTAACTAAAAAAAATAGCCACAAAAATGAAATCAAAGAAACATCTGCCGTTAGCTCTTTATAGTGCTGCCTTACTGTCGATAGTAGGATTAAAACCGTCTTCTGCAACTGCGCAAACTTCTGCCGTAACTATATCGAACACCGCGGAAGAACAAATGTATCGACCAAATTTTCATTTTACGCCAAAAAAAGGCTGGATGAACGATCCTAACGGAATGTTCTTCGCCAATGGGTATTATCATTTGTTTTACCAGCATTATCCTGATGGAAATACATGGGGACCAATGCATTGGGGACATGCGATTTCTAAAGATTTAATTAAATGGGAAGAACTGCCTATTGCGCTTTACCCAGATAAAGACAAATATATTTTTTCAGGAAGTGCTGTTGTCGACACACACAATACATCTGGTTTAGGAACTGGAAAAACCGCACCAATTGTTGCCATTTATACTTTGCATGACATGACGAAGGAGAAAGTAGGCAAAATTGATGTCGAACAGCAGGATATTGCTTTTTCTAATGATAATGGTTTTACATGGCAGAAATTTGAGGAAGGAAATCCTGTCGTGAAAAACCCTGGAATTAGAGATTTTAGAGATCCAAAAGTATCTTGGGATGAAACGCACAAACAATGGATTATGGCTTTGGCAGCGCAGGATCGAATTCATTTTTACAAATCATCGAATTTGAAAAACTGGGAATTTGCATCTGAATTTGGAAAAAATATTGGTGCTCACGGCGGTGTTTGGGAATGTCCTGATTTCTTCGAAATAAAAGTTGAAGGTACCAAAGAAAAAAAATGGATTTTAATTGTAAACCTTAATCCGGGCGGACCAAACGGAGGTTCTGGAGTTCAATATTTTGTTGGAGATTTTGATGGCAAAACTTTTACAATGGACACTACTTTTGCTGAAAGGGTAAATAATGAAAAAGCAGTCTGGGCAGATTATGGAAAAGATAATTATGCAGGAGTGACCTGGAATAATGTTCCAACTTCAGACGGAAGACGCTTATTTATCGGATGGATGTCAAACTGGGAATATGCGCAACAGGTTCCAACAACGACATGGAGAAGCAGTACAACTATTCCGCGCGAATTGAAATTGGTTAAAAAACAAAACCATTATAATTTGGTTAGCACACCGGTAAAAGAAATCAATAATTACGTTTCTAAAACCATTAAAACAAAAAGCAAAACTGGAAAAGGAACTTTGAATTTAATTGAAAATGGAAAAGCTGATTTAACGCAGACAGTTGTTAGTTTAGATCTAAAAAACTTAAAACAGGAAGATTACACTTTTACACTTTCAAATACAAATGGAGAATCTTTAAGTTTCGGTTTAAACAACAAAGAAAATTATTTGTTTGTTGATCGTTCAAAAGCTGGTAAAGTTGATTTTTCAGATAAGTTTGCGTTACCACTAAGTAAAGCATTTTTGGAAGGAAGCCAAAAAAGCGCCGCTTTTAAAATTATTTTGGATAAAACTTCAATCGAAATCTTTTATAACAATGGCGAAAAAGTGATGACGGAAATCTTTTTTCTAAACAAACCATTTTCAGCTCTTTCTATTTCTTCACAAGAGAAAATAGAGGTAAACAATTTTAAAATTCAAGAATTAAATTTTTTTAAAAGTTATTAAAAAAGAATAGCAAAACACTTTTTCTTTAGTGAAGAAATAACTGTGAAGGCTTGAAAAAACTCGAAAGATTTTTCTTTCTGACTTTCTATGCCTTGTTCTGAAAATTATCGGATGCTTATCGCAAGCGAAATACTAACTACATAAATAACCAATTAAATATAAACCAAAACCATTAATTTATGAAAAGTAAGATTATTTATTTTCTATTTTTCTTCTTTCCGATGCTGATGATGACGGCGCAGGAGAACGGAATTAAAGGAACGGTAATTTCGTCTGATGACGGAATGCCGCTTCCTGGAGCGACAGTAATTATTTCAGGAACAAATACCAGTTCGGTAACTGATTTTGACGGGAATTTTTCCTTCCCAAATGTTGCTTCAGATGCTGTAATTGTAGTTTCTTTTATAGGATATGCCCCGCAATCGATTTCTGTTAAAGGGCAAAAAACAATCAATATAACACTAAAAGTAGACAACAATCAATTGAATGAAGTTGTTGTAACAGGATATTCAAAACAAAAGAAAACGGATATTACGGGAGCGGTTGCCGTTGTAAACATGAAGGAAGTCATGAAACAGCCAGAGCCAAACCCGATCAAAGCTTTACAAGGAAGAATTGCAGGAGTAAAAGTATCGTCTGATGGTTCGCCAAGTGGAGGAAATACAAAAGTGGTGATTCGTGGCGTGGGGACGCTGAACAATACAGATCCGCTTTATGTAATTGATGGAATGCCGACAAAATCCGGAATGCATGAATTAAACCCTAATGATATTGAAACCATTCAGGTTCTGAAAGATGCTTCTTCAGCCAGTATTTACGGTTCCCGAGCTTCAAACGGTGTTATTATCATTACAACCAAAAAAGGAAAAGAAGGTAAAATGAGAATCAATTTCAGCACCTATGCTTCCTTTTCTGATTATTCAAGAAAGTTAGATGTCCTAAATGCAAACCAATTTGGACAGGCACTTTGGCAGGCCAATATCAACGACGGTTTAAATCCGAATAATAATAATTTGCGCTATCAGTTTGACTGGTCGGTAAATAACAATAAACCGCAATTGAATAAAGTTTTGGTTCCGGAATATTTAGATACACAGCAAACCCTTAAGGCTTCAAATACAGATTGGTATAACGCAATTTCTCAAACCGGAATTGCTAATTCTTATGATTTGTCTGTTTCAAATGCTTCTGACAAAGGAAATTATGTTTTCTCTCTAGGTTATTATGGAAATGAAGGTGTTGTAAAAACAACTGATTTTGAAAGAATTTCTGCGAGAATGAACAGTTCTTATAAATATTTTGATGGCAAATTAGTTATCGGAGAAAACTTCAGTTTAAACCGTACCAGCGAAGTGACAGATCCAGGTGTTTTAGATCCTGCACTTAGAGCTTTACCAATTATTCCGGTGCATACTGTAGACGGAATAGGTTGGGGAGGCCCAGTTGGAGGAATGAACGACAGACAAAATCCAGTTCGTCTCTTAGAATATAATAAAGACAATAATTACGATTATTTGCGTCTTTTTGGTAACGCTTACGCGGATTTGGAAATCATTAAAAACCTGCACATCAAAACCAGTTTCGGAATGGATTATGGTTTTTATAAAAAACGCACGTTACAAAGAAGCTATAAATCAGGTTATTTGCAAAATGATCAAACGTCTGTTACAATCGATCAGTCGATCAGCGACAAATGGACCTGGACCAATACTGCAATATACAGCCTGAATTTTGGAAAAAGCAATCTGAATTTGATGGCGGGAACAGAGATGTACAAAGATACTTATGACACGAATACTTTACGTAAAAATGACTTTTTGATCGAAACGCCGGATTATATGTATCCGGATGCAGGAACGGGAGAATCTTTTACAAGCGGAACTTCGACAGTATATTCTTTGCTTTCTTATTTCGGAAAAGCAGATTACGAGTTTGACAATCGTTATTTGGTTTCGGCTACAATTCGTCGTGATGGTTCTTCTCGTTTTGGAAAAAACAATCAATTCGGGACATTTCCGGCAGTTTCTGCAGGATGGAGAATCAGCAATGAAAATTTCATTAAAAATAGTGCTCCTGTTTTTTCTGACTTAAAATTAAGAGCAGGTTGGGGACAAACCGGAAATCAGGAAATCAGTAATACGGCTGTTTATTCGCTTTATCTGGCAAGTTACGCGGGCGGAAGTCCAACTTGGGCAACTTCTTTTGGAACAGCTTACGATATTGCAGGAAACGGAAACGGATTGCTTCCTTCTGGTTTTATTGCAACGCAATCTGGGAATGATGATTTGAAATGGGAAACGACTACACAAACCAATATTGGTTTGGACTTTGGTTTATTCAAACAAAAATTAAGCGGATCGATAGACTATTATATCAAGAAAACAGATGATATTTTGGTATTGCCGCCTTATTTAGGAGTTATTGGCGAAGGAGGAAACCGTTGGGTAAACGGTGCTTCTATGGAAAACAAAGGTTGGGAGTTTTCTTTAGGCTATCATGACGAAACTTCATTTGGATTGAAATATGATATTTCCGGAAACATTTCGGCAAACAAAAATAGGATTACACAATTGCCGGATGAAGTAAAAAACAACTACGGAGGCGACGGATTGGATGATAATATTTTAGGACGTCCAATTAATTCGATGTACGGATATGTTACTGACGGATTGTTTACAAGTCAGGATCAAGTGGACAACTCTGCAATTCAGGAAGGAAAAGGACTTGGTAGAATTCGTTACAAAGACTTAAATGGCGACGGAACAATTACGGATAAAGACCGCACGTGGATCGGAAATCCAAATCCGGGATTGCTGTACGGAATTAATTTAAACTTGTCTTATAAAAACTTTGATTTCACCACTTTCTGGGAAGGTGCAAGCGACGTGGATGTTATCAATAATACTAAATATCAGACTGATTTCTGGAGCGTAGATGATGTGGGATCAAACAAAGGAACACGTCTGCTGAATGCATGGTCTTTAGACAATCCAAATTCAACTATTCCGGCTTTGACAACGGTTGACAGAAATGCAGAGTCTAGATTTTCAACTTATTACGTAGAAAATGGAAATTATCTTAAACTTAGAGTTTTGCAGTTTGGATATAGTTTTCCTAAAGAATTACTGAAGAAATTGAATATGGAAAGTTTTAGACTTTACATCAGCGGACAGAATTTGTTGATTATTGATGCTAAAAGCTTCACAGGAGTTGATCCGGAAAATGCTGGTTTTGGATATCCTCAGCCGACAACTTTTACTGCCGGTCTTAATTTTACTTTATAACAAAAGATTAAAAAAATGAAAAAAATATTATATATAGCAGGATTTTTAGCGATAGGTTTCTTCGCTTCCTGTTCTGATTTTTTAGAAAATGATCCGCGTGGCGTTTTGTCAGAAAAAGATATTGTAACGCCTGAGAATGTTGAAGGATTTATGAATGCTGCTTACGCTCAATTAGGAAATGATCATTACGATTCTCCGTATAGTTTATGGCCGTTTGGAAATGTTCGTTCTGATGATGCCTACAAAGGCGGAAGCGGTACAAATGATATCCAGGATTTTCACTTTTTTGAAGTTTCAAATAATATCCGTCCTGATTTTGGAGAGTTGGATAGTTTCTGGTACATCAGTTATGTGGGTGTTTCAAGAGCCAATAAAGCGTTGAAAGCTTTGGAAAAAATCTCAGAAGCAGATTATCCGTTGAAGAAAACACGAATGGCAGAAATGCGTTTTTTAAGAGGACATTTTTATTTTATGCTGAAAATCATGTTCAGAAATGTGCCTTATATTACCGAAGATGTTCCGGTAGAGGATTATAAAACGATTTCAAACAAAGCACTTTCAAACGAAGAACTTTGGACTAAAATCGCAGAAGATTTTCAGGCTGCAGCCGAAAATTTACCGGATGCACAACCAGAAGTTGGACGTGCTAATAAAAAAGCGGCTTATGCGTATTTGGCAAAAACTAGATTGTATCAGGCTTATACACAGGATGAAACATTTAAAGTTACAGGAATCAGTCAGCAGCATTTGCAGGAAGTAATTGCAGCAACGGATAAAGTTATTGGAAAAGCTTCTTTAGAACCTGACTTTGCCAACAACTTCTTACCGGGAACTTACGAAAACGGACCAGAATCTATTTTCTCGATTCAGTTTTCTGATAATGACGGAACTTTATACGGAAGATTAAATTTTTCAGATGTTCTTTCAACGCCACAAGGTTTAGGTTGTTGCGATTTTCATAAACCAAGTCAAAACTTGGTGAATGCTTTTAAAACAGGAGCAAATGGTCTGCCTGAGTTTGACACGTACAACAACGAAGATTTTGATTATAAAAATATAGATGCAAATACAGTTGATCCTAGATTGTATCATACCGTTGCAATGCCTGGCTTGCCTTACAAATATGATCCTGAATTTTTATATGTTGAAGCTTGGGTACGTTCTCCAGGAACGTATGGTTATTATGCTTCATTAAAAGAAAACGTTGCCCCAAATTGCAGCTGTGTTGTAAATATTGACCCGTTTTATGGAAATTCAAAAAACAGAATTCAGATTCGTTATGCTGATGTGATTTTGATGCGTGCCGAAGCTTTGATTGAATTAGGAAGACAATTTGAAGCTTTACCGTTAATTAATGAAATCAGAGAAAGAGCAGCGCAAAGTACGGGAAGACTGCCTTATGTTAGCAACTTCAAAATCAATACATATGTGGATGGAAGCAATTGTAACTGGACACAGGATTTTGCCCGTAAAGCGTTGCGTTGGGAACGTCGTTTAGAATTGGCAATGGAAGGAAGCCGATTCTTTGACCTTGTCCGTTGGGGAATTACAGATCAGGTGATGAATGATTTTTATGCAAAAGAAAAAACAAAACGTACTTATTATCAGGATGCTTTTTTTGATGCGCACAAAGAGGAGTATTGCCCAATTCCGTTGAAGCAAATTAATTTCAGTCAGGGATTGTACAAACAAAATCCAGGTTATTAATCTTTAAAGAATCAGCAATATGAAAAAAGCTTTAAATAAATATTGGACCAAAGTATCTATAATATTGGCAATGATTTTTATGATTACTGCCTGCGAAAATAGTTTTGAAACTGGCGGATTTGATGTGAGTTCGCCTTCAGATGTACTTTCCTTCAAACTAAACGGAGTTTTAGGAAGCATTGATCAGGCAACAGGAAAAATTAATGTTGTAATGCCTTACGGATCAGATATAACAGCTATAAAACCAGAAGTTGTTTTTGTAGAAGGGGCAACATCAAATCCCGAATTAAATTCGGCTATGAATTTTACAAATCCAGTAAAATTCAGAGTAGTTAATGGCAATTTATATAAAGATTATACGGTAACAACAACCGTTTTAAGTCCGATTAAGAGTTTTACAATTAATGGTGTTGCCGCGACTGTAAACGACATTAGCAAAACCATTAATATGACGCTTCCTGAAAATACTGATTTGACAGCGCTTAAACCCGTAATTGAAGTTACAACGGGTGTTACCATTTCACCAGCTTCGGGAGCAACCGTTGATTTTACAAATGCAGTAACTTTTATAATAACATCAAACGGGAAAAGCGTTAATTATACAGCAAATGTTGGAGTTCCAGTTGTAGGATTAACAGTTGCATTTTTAGGAACTGCGGCTACAAGATCAGCAATTACAAATATGGATGAAGTTACAGCTTCAAACTGGTTGTTTGATAATTTCCCAGGAGCTAAATATATTTCTTTTGAAAGTATACAAAACGGTGCCGATTTAAGTGATATCGACGTGATTTGGTGGCATTTTGATTCGGCTGCAAATTTACCTTCTGTGGCTTACAATCCTTCAGTTACCAATGTATTGAAAAATTTCAGAACAAATGGAGGGAATCTGTTGTTGACTTCTTTTGCTTCGCAATATGTCGATGCTTTAGGAATTGTTCCGTCAGGAAAAGGACCGAATAATGTTTTTGGTGATTTCCCTCCAAATGGATTTGTAGATGGAAATTCATGGGGGATGTCATTTGTTGGTCATGAAGGTCATCCAATCTTTCAGGGTTTAACCACTTTTGAAGCCGGAAAAGCCAATTTATTACAAAGCGGAACTTTCAGATTAAATCATACAGCGTGGTGGTTTTTACC
Source organism: Flavobacterium sp. SH_e (assembly GCF_025717045.1). Classification (GTDB taxonomy): domain Bacteria; phylum Bacteroidota; class Bacteroidia; order Flavobacteriales; family Flavobacteriaceae; genus Flavobacterium. Next base: position 74,632 of record NZ_JAOVZN010000003.1, on the reverse strand, counting down.
GGAATGGGGAGGCTACAATAATGGAGAAGGTTGGAGAAACCAAACAGGAGGAACCAATCTGGCAAGTGAAGCTTGGGATAATGAACTGAACGGAAGAGTAACAATTGCAGAATTCCCGAACACGAGTACAAATAAAAATGTAATTGTTATTTCTATGGGAGCTTACGATTGGTACAATGAAACCAATAGCAGCGGAGTGCCAAGTCAGGCAAACGAGTTTATTACAAACATTAAACTGCTGACACAAAACAGTATCAATTATCTAGCGGCAAAATAATCCACCTTGAATTTAACTAAAATGAAATATAGAAATATAATCACAATCGCTTCGATTTTCTTTTCGCTGGCTTCATGCAGTCAGGATGAAACGTATATTGGAGGTTCGATTTCAGGAGGAAATTCTGAAATAACTAGTGTTTTTCCTGTTCCGCCCGCGCAATGGATGGGCGCAAACGATCCATATTACAGTGCGGGTTATACGGGAGATATTATGCCTTTTTTCGATAACGGAAAATTTCATATTTACTTTCTGCATGATGCGCAGAATAAACCTGCCGGAAAAGGGTTTCATGATATTCATGAATATCAAAGTACAGATTTGGCGCATTTTACTTATGAAGGTCAAACCATTCCATATGGTACAACGCTTGAACCTGATTTTGCTATTGGCACAGGATCAGTTGTCAAAGTGGGCAATCTTTATTATTTCTATTATACAGGGCACAATGAAAATCCTGCTTTTGTTCAGTCCAATGCCAGAGAAAGTGTGTTGTGCGCAACAAGCAGTGATTTGAAAAACTGGACAAAAGTTCCATCTTTTAAAATTACAGCTCCGGCGGGCTACTACAATTATGATTTCAGAGATCCGCATGTGTTTTATAATGATGAATTGAAAAAATATTCCATGTTAGTAAGTACACAGACAGAACCTGGAAGAAAAGCCGTTTTGCTGCATTTTACAAGCGCAGATCCTGCATCAGGAAAATGGGATGTTGAAGCTCCAATTTATACCACAACGCCTGAGGATAATTATCTGATGATGGAATGTGCGGATATTTTCAAAATGGGAAGCAATTGGTATTTAATTTTTTCTGAGAATTGGAGCGGAAACAAAGGAACGCATTACAGAATTTCATCATCAATAAATGGACCGTGGGTAAAACCCGAAAATGACCGAATTGATGGAGAATATTTTTATGCAGGAAAAACAGCTTCTGACGGAAATAAAAGATATGTTTTTGGATGGAATGCCAGAAAAACGCCTGAAAATGATTTAGGAAATAAAGATTGGGCGGGGAATATGGTCATTCATGAATTAACTCAGAATTCAGATGGAACTTTAGGAACGCAATCACCGAAATCGGTTAAGGATTTATTTTCGAAAAAGAATGCTATTGCAGAAGTAGATGCAATTACTTCTAATGCAACAGCTAACAATGGAACTTATTCTTTGTCTGGAGAAACAGAAAAAGCAATGGTAACTTTTAAAAGCATTGGAAAGAAAGTCAAAATAAAGGCAGAAGTTACATTAGCAAAAGCTAGCGGAACAACGGGATTTGTTTTTCATACCAATGATACAGGAAGTTACTATAAAGTGGTTTTGGATATTGCTAATAGTAAAATAAGCGGTTATAATTCGGCTTTACAGGAAGTAACGCGTTTGCCATTTGCATTTCAGACGAATGTAAAATATGATGTTGAAATAATTGCTGAAGGAAGTGTTGCCGTAGTTTACATAAACGGAAAAGCAGCGCTCACCAACCGCATTTACGGAAGAGACAAAAACAAATGGGGTTTAATTGCTGAAGGACAAACGAGCACAATCTCAAATCTTCAGATAACCCAGCCTGAATAAGAACAATAATAAAATATTTTAGAATGAATAACGGAAAAAACCTTAAGGCGGTGGCATACGGAGAGGTACTTTGGGATGTTTTTGCCAATGAAAAAAAGATTGGCGGAGCACCATTGAATGTAGCCTTGCGTATGAAAACGCTGGGTTGCGAAGTGGCTATGATAAGCTGTGTAGGCAATGACGAAGACGGGAAAGCAATAGAAGAGCAAGTGAAACAACTGGGACTTGGAACGGATACAATTGTAGTTTCAGAAGATTTCCCAACTGGTTTGGTCAATGTGACCTTAAATGAGCGGGGATCTGCAAGTTATGAAATCAGTTATCCGTCTGCATGGGATAAAATTGAATTGAATGATTTGGCGAGGAATTCAGTTGCTAATGCCGATGTTTTAATTTACGGCAGTTTAGTTTGCCGAGATAACGTTTCAAGACTGGCACTTGAAGAAATGCTTCAAAAAAAAGTCTATAAGGTTTTTGACGTGAATTTAAGAAAACCACATTATTCATATGAAATGCTCGAAAGACTAATGCAGTCAGCGGATTTTATAAAGTTTAATGATGAGGAATTATTAGAAATTACTGCAGCTATGGCTTCGCCATTTACAAGTCTGGAGGACAATATGAATTTTATAGCTGAACGAAGTAAAGTAACGGGAATGTGTGTAACGAGAGGCAAACACGGAGCCTTGCTAATGTGGGAAGGCCGACTTTATGAAAATGAGGGATATCCTGTCAAGGTTGCCGACACGGTAGGTGCTGGAGATTCATTTCTCGCGGCTTTGATAGCTTCATTGTTAAGTGGAAAAGAACCTCAGTATTCAATTGATTTTGCCTGTGCAGTAGGTGCATTAGTAGCTGAATCTCCTGGTGCTAATCCCGAAATTTCACTTTCCAGAATTGAAAAGATGATGTTAAAAATGAAAATTTAACTTTTATGAAATTTAAATGAAATATGAGTTATCTAAAACAAAATTCTTGCAATTGGCCTTGTTAACAGCAATAAGTTTAATATTGCTTATTAGTGGTCTTATCTATTTTTTAAAATCCGAATTTTATTAAATGCATGGAATTTTGTTTAAGTTTTAATTACTTATTTAGATATTCGTTTTTTGAAGTAAAGCCTGATATCTTTTTAGATATTAGGCTTTTATCATAATATTCTAAAACTTGGAAGCAAATACATGTAGGAGATGTGTTGGATTTTATATTTTCGGATAAAAATGTCTAAGAATTTGTTTAGGTGTTTTAACAACTTCTTTACTGATTGGGTCAAACCATTTTACTTCTTTTATTACTTCTGCACAACACTCGTTTTTCGAGTTAAAAAAACAGCTTTTAATATTGATTTTATCCGCTAAGTAACAATGCTTCATTTCAACTAAAAAATGTTCTGTAAACATTAGGTTTTTATAGATGATTAATTCATGATTTCCTTCCTGTAAACCTAAATGCATATAATTAAGCTTTTCTTTGGAAAAACCATTGCAAAACAAAAATTGGTATAACAATCTGACAGTATATGAGATATATGCGGTATCTTCCATAACCATATAATCATTTACATCTTCTCCGGTAACAACATAATTTTTACAGATCATTTTAATATAATTTAAGGTTTAAAAAAGAGACCGGGGTAATATGTTTACCGGCCTCCAGAACATAGTCATGTTTAAAACTCTTTTAAATCTGAATGAATCAGATACTTAAATAGGATTATTTAGCTAATAAAAAATTGTAATTAATCTTTATTTTGTCAGCAATTTTCTTTCTCACAAGACTTGGTATTTCAATATCAAAATCTTCTGGTTTTGCTTCAAATGTGCCAATAGCAGTGACACCGTTTGGAGCTTTTGAAATTTTTACAATCACTGTGACTGCTTTTGTTTTTCCATGAATAGTAAGATCTCCTTTTAGTATGAAATTTTTAGGAGAACTTGTAATTTTAGAACTATCAAAATCTTCTATTTTACCTTTGAAAGTTGCTTTGGGAAACTTTTCAGATTCCATATAATTTTCATTAAAGTGCTCCTCCATTAAAGCTACTTTAAATCGAAAACCTTTTATAAGAACTAAACTTGCAAAATCTCCCGTTGTCTGATCCAGAACTGCTGATACTGATTTGCTTTCTGCTGCGACTTCTTCGTAAGAAGGAATTGATGCCTGAAATTTTATATTCCCTGTTTTTGTAATTAGTTTTTGTGCAAATCCACTAGTGTTTGCAACTATAACGAGCAATAATGCAAAGAAATTTATGAATGATTTTTTCATAATAATTAATTTTCTTTTAGACCATCGGTGTTCCATTTCACAATTAGATCAATATTAGCCTGAGCCATTCTGCCGCCTTGAGGCATAAGTCCTTGCTGGCCGCTTTGAAGCTGGATTCTCCCTAATAAACCAGCACTTTCTACGGCAGCTTTTACCTGAGCAAAAGTAGTCAGCGGTCTAAAAGCTGCAGACCTTCCGGTTGAGTGGCAGCTTACACAGTTGGCGTCAATAATAGATTTTACATCTTTATTGTAGGTAACCGCAGTTGTTGGATTTGTTGGATTTGTTGGTGTAGTAGGTGGTGTTTCGATATCCTCATAGGTGTCAGAATCACTACAGCTTGCAAATACAGCCAATAAAATTGTAAGTAAGATTGTTTTTTTCATGATTTATTGTTTTAATTGTTAAAATACTCTGTAAAGGTTAAAGCCAAAGAAGAAATCTCCTTTGCCCCAGTCTCCAGAGGCATTAGTAAGGTATCCGCTCTCACTCATAGATTGTGAATTGGTAAAAATTAATTGAAATACGTGTCCGCCAGTTTCTACATCAAGACCTACGGACAATGGATTTTTATAAAAGTCAGGTTTATCAAAATTGTGCATGTATTCTAAATTGACAGATAATCTTTTTGTGATTTTATAGCGCCCGCCACCGCCAAAAGAAAACTGATTATCTCTTTCAATATCAGGATTGTAAAGGTTTTTGTGTGAAAAAGACGGTACTAATTCAATAGAGAATTTTTCACTTACTTTTCTAGATATTAAAAGTTGCTGCACATACGTCATGCGATGCTTAAATTCTAAACCAGGATATTGGTCTTTTTCTAAAAAAGTATTGATATCCGCAACACTATACCCAACAATATCCAGCGGAAAATTATCATTTTGTCTTGCTAATCTGTACTTTAATCCAGTTTCATACATTTTATTTAAAGTATGTCTCGAAAGGCTGACAGCTAACCAATCTGTAACACCATAAATTCCCCCAAGTTTTGTGGTTGCATTGTCAAGTCCAAAAAAACTGTCAAAACCATCTTTTACAGTGCCAAAACGATGCGAAACCACAAAATAAAACTCTTTTTTAGCAGGCATTTTTGTGGTCTGCAACGTTACAAGCTGTAAAGCTTTAAAAGTTGCTGTAGAGTAACTTTCTTCTACCTGAGTAGAATCAAGACTTTTCAGTAAATCATCCTGTGAGTAAGCCAGCGTAACTAAAAACAGGCAGAACGGAACTAGAATTTTCTTCATAAATTAATTATTATTTGTTTGGTTTATTTGACAGTGCATTGGTCTATTTTGACTTCCATAAATAGTTCGTCATAACCAATGCATTTGCCTTTAATCGTCATTTTATTGTTGATCATTTTATTTTTTAATTTTTCTTTAAACAGACAGAAAACAGTATTTTCAAGTATAATTGTTGAGTTGGTTTCTTTGGTTACTTTACCCGTTATTTCAATAGTTTTATTGAGGTATACTGAATCTGCTTTTTTAGGATCTGCGTTATAATCTTCCAGTAGTTTTTTTGCCGTTAAACTAAAATCCGGAGCTTCTGATGCTATGTTACGGGCTTCTTTAAAGATGATTCCATAATAAAAGTAGACGCCGGCAGAAAGCATTATTAGTAATACCGCGGTTACAATTGCTGTTTTTTTTCTTTTCATATTTTGTTTTTAGTTTTTTTTGATGTGATAATCATTCAGCGCTTTTTTTAAAATAGCTTTTCCATAAACGTCAGGATTATTGGAATTCTCCATTTTCCGTTTATAATGTAAAGAGCATCCATAATGGGCACTATTCCAGATTTGCATTTTGATGCAAACCTGATCTGCCGTTTTTTAGATGATAAATTTTCTTGTGTATTCATACTTAAAACTGTCTCAAATCAAATGATGATTCTATAGTGAAACAGCCTTAGTAAAGATTACCCTACCAAAGAATTGTAATTTTTTGAAAAAAAATAAAAATGTAGAATGAGAGCTTTAAAACTCTTGTGGAAATGATATTAAAATGAAACTCTAAAACTCATATTTGGAGTTCTTTGCAATGAAAAAGTATCGACTTCTTCTATAGAATTGGTTAAAGAATTAATTCTGTAATATTCGCTGATTTCATTTCTTCTGTTAAGAATATTTAGGATTGAGATTCCTATTTTGTATTGAATTCCGTCTGCGGTTTCCCACTTATAAGTTGAGGAAAGATTAACCTGAGAAAACATATTCAGATTACTGTCGTTTGGTTTATTGTAAACCAGTACAGGATCAGAAAGATCAATTTGAGATAAATTTGGAGATGTTTTTGGTCTTCCAGAAGTCCATTTTGTTCCTAAAGCAATCTTGAAATTGTTTTTCTCATAAATTGCCGCCCACGACAAAGTATGTGTCAGCTCAAAGTTGTTTGGAAAACGAGGATATTCATAATTAGTAAAATGATAATTGTTCTCATTGTAAGTGTAGCTTAACCACGTAAGAAAGTGGTTTATCTTTTTCTGAACCAGCATTTCTGCTCCCCAGATTTCATAACCTCCTGTTGTTCGGACAAATTCCAGCTGATTCTGAAAACCTTGACTTGAAGTAGTTATTCCGGTTACTTTTTTATAAAAGTTTTCGATGTCCAAAAGCCAGTCGTTTTTTTTATAAAACAAGTTTAAAGATAACTGTCTGCTCCTTTGAATTGGAATTGTGCTGTTATTCGAAATAATCCAGCGTCTTTTTTCTATGCCGAAATAATCTTTCTGCAGATCAATAATCTGCTGGGAGTTTTGGCTTTTGAGTTCGCCAAGCAATTCTAAATTAAGGCTTTTGCTTATTCCGTAACCCAATTGAAGTCTTGGTTCCGCAATATATTTTTTAAATTTTTCAATATAATTAAGCCGTATTCCGCCCTTAAAATATACTCGAGAAATGGTATCGTTATATTTTCCTTCTAAAATTAAAGCGTGCGTTCTTAATACGTCTTTTACTTTACGATAAAAATCAGGATTAGTTACCTGCTCTAAATTAGTAATACCAATTTCATTAAATTGATAGCCGTCGCTGAAACTAAATTTAGAGTTTAAAATATGATTGTTTTCTAGATTCACGCCATTGTTGTTTACGGTATTTTCCTGAATAACGGTCTGGTTTTCGTAAATTGACTTCTGATCGGCTAGAAGTTCATAGGAAGAATTGTAAACATTAATTTTGGTGGTGTTGAAGCTATTCCAGTTTCTTTTCCAAGACAAATTTCCGCCATAATTCTGCTGGCGTAAAATATTGTTTTGTGCTTTATTTATATTGTATGAAACAGCACTTTTAGTAACTTCCAAGTTATCTTTTATGGTTATTAAATCCAGTACTATTTGATCTTTAATTCCTATTTTTTGAGCATATTTTATGGTAGCATCATAAAAACCAAATTTTTTATCGCTTTTATAATTAAGATTTTGGTTCTGCGAAAAATCTGTTATGGTAGTGTTTTGAAATACTTTATTGAAATATTCTTTATAAGTAGGAGTTTCTACAAAATCAGTAATCGATTTGCGTGCCGAAATTTCTATATAACTTTTTTTAGAAAGATTATACTTTCCATAAACATCAGCATTAATCATGTTGATTCCTGCGCTGAATGAATTTTTTTCTGCTTTTTCTGGAGTAGAAGAAATGGCGACTACACTTGAAACACTTTCTCCGTAAAAAGCAGAACTTCCGTTTTTATAGATGGAAATGGTATGCCCAAGATTTGGATTAAAAACAGATATTAAACCAAAAAAATGTCCCGTTTGAAACATTCGAATTCCATTCCACAAAAATAAATTCTGATCGTGCGTGCCACCGCGAACATTAATACTTGAGACACTTTCATCGAGACTGTTTACGCCCGGAATCTGCTGCATAGTCTGTAACGCATCGGGTTCAATAAGACCGGGAAGAATTCCAAATTTTTTGGGCTTAATTTCAAGAGATCCATCGGTGTTTTTAGAAATACCAGAAGCTAAAATGGCATTGGTTTTAATTTCGTGCAATTCTGTAATTTCAGGTTCTAATACAATTTGAAGACAATTTTTAGCGTCTGGATTTCCTGCCGTAATTCTCTTTGAGGCAAAACCAACATGACTAATTATAAAAGTGTTTTTATCTTCTTTACTGAATTCAAAATAACCTTCGGAATCAGTTGTAATGTGAGTTTTATTATTTAAACTAACATTCGCATTCTCAATAGGTTTTTTATCGATGCTGGAAAAAACATAGCCGCAAATTATAGGACTTTCATTGTTCTTTTTATAGATATTGATGAACTTGTTTCCTATGTTTTCAAAAGATAAATGGGTTCTTTTTCTTAAATATTCTAGTTTTTGTTCTAATGAAAGTGATTTTTGAGGAGGATTTAATTGGAGACCTTCAATATTATCTTCGGTATAATTAAAACTTACGCCATGCTGTTCTTCAATATCAGTTATTATTTTTTTAATGGGCATCATTTTTCCTTTGTCCTGAGCAAAAAGATTCAGGGCAAGAAAAAAGAGAAAAAACAAAAAATGAAATTGTTTGGGGCGGAACATTTATTTTTCGTCAAAAATTATTTCGTTGTCAGATACTTTTTTAGCCTCCAAATGATACGTTGTACTAATAATCTGCAAAGCTGTATTTAGATTTTTTGCAGGTAATTTTCCTGTAAACAGGGAGATAGTATCTTTTGTATTTAGTTCAATCTTAATATTATATTGTCTTTCAACTTCATCAAGAAGGCTTCTGATATTTTCTTTATAAAAACAAATCTGATCGTTCATCCATTCCGGTTGCAATGCATTTACAGTTCTTTGAATCTGTTTTCCATTTTCAAAACGAACGCTCTGACCGTGAGTTAATAAAACTTGAATGTTGTTATAATTTACTTTGACACGACCTTCATAACACACAACGTCGAACCTGTTTTTTCTGGCTTTAACGTTAAATTGCGTTCCTAAAACGGTTACTTTTCCAAGATTCGTTTGGACTTCAAACTTTCTGCCTTTTGCGACTTTAAAATAAGCTTCTCCTTTTAATTCGAGATGTCTGTTTTTGTCCCAATTCCACTTTTTATAATGTATTTCAGAACCTGAATTTAAAACCACTTCAGAATTATCGGGTAATGAAAAAGCAGTCTTTTTTCCAAAATCGGCAGTTTCGGTTTGAGGGACAAAAACTTTTATCGCAAAACTAATTCCGAGAGCCAGCACAAATATGGCGGCAGCTTTAAATGCCCATTTTTTGTAAAGCGGAACTACTTTTGTTGATGTTTTTTTCTGGCTTAAAATAGTAGACAGCATAGCATTTTCATCCAAATCACCTGTTTCAAGATGAGCGGTATAATTTTTTATCTTTTGGTATTTTTCAAAATCAGGGCTTGCCTCAAATTCAGCTAATTCATCCGGAGACAAATCGTCGTTGAGCCATTTTGCTAATAAGCGATTTTTTTTCATTTTATCGTATTATTTAATTAAAACAGTTAGAACTAAATTTACCCTACTTTTTATAAATCAATTTCTTTACGTAAGCTTAACAGAGCCAAATGAATGCGTTTTTCCACAGCCTTTATGCTAATGTTGAGCTCTATGGCGATTTCGCTGTATTTTTTTCCGTCAATTCTGTGCATCAAAAAGGCGGTGCGCTGTTTTTCGTTTAAGTTTTCGATTGCTTTTAAAAGTTTGGCTTGAAATTGTTTTTCCTCCAAGAGATATTCTGGATTTTCGTTTGTTTTGTCTAAACCGCTGAAGTTTTTTTCATATTTCAAAACTACTTTTTGGTGTGCAATTTGATTAAGACTGCTGTTGTTTGCAATCGTATAAAGGTATGATTTTGCTTTTTCTAAAGGTACAGAAGCACAATTCTGCCAAAGCTTTACAAATGCTTCCTGAGTTACATCTTCTGCTTGTTCTGCGTTTCCAAATTTGTAAAAAAGAAAATTCCGAAGTGCTTTTACATGACTTTTGAAGAAAGACGAAAAAATGATTTCATCGCAGGTATTAGATTGGTTTTTATCTGGCATTTAGAGTTTCAGTTTGTAAAGCGCAAAAATATTTGTTTTTAATTTAAGTAGGGTAAAAGTAAAGATGATTGTTTTATTGAGTAATAAAATGCTATTGGTTTTTGATAATTTAGTATAGATGAAAATTATGAACCTTTTGATGTTGGTTCATTAAAAAATAGTTTCTTTTAAAATTTATTTACCTTTGTAAAAACATAAATATGTTCCTTTTGAAAAAATATTTATCAATTGCAGTTTTCCTGTTGTTATTGTTTTCTTGTCAAAGTGAAATAGACGAACAAAACAATAATTCGCAGGGGACAATTACTACTGTTTCTCCGCTCACTACTTATCTGCAAAGAGTCGCTATGGTTAGAACTGTACAAGATAATATGATCGACGGATCGAGCTACTGCACCATAAAACTCCCATATACTGTTACAGTAAATAATGAACAGATTGCAGTAAATACCACAGCCGATTATCAGAAAGTTTTGGATAATATCAACGCAAGCAATTATGATGATGATATTGTAAAAATAGATTTTCCTGTAACGATGGTATACTACAATTACATCGAAAAACTAATTCCAAATCAGGCAGATTTTGATTCTTTAATCGATTACTGGAATCTTTATCCGGATCTTTTATCTAAAATCAACGGTCTGAATATCAATTATCCGATAACAATTAACATCTATAACAGCGCGAATCAAGCAGGCAGTTCTCAATCGATAGTAAGTGACCAGGCCTTTTTTAATTTCATTAAAAATTTAAATGAAAGCCAGTACATATCTTTAAAATATCCTATCACAATTACTGATTACAATAATCAGATAAAAACGATTTCAAATAATCAGGATTTCGAAAACGCTATTAAATATGCCATAGATTATTGCCCAGAAAATAACCTTGTGACACTAGATTTTTCTACAACCATCACAAAAGATTCTTGGGAAATTCCTTATTTTTATGACGGTACTGTTAAGACTTCAAATTACAGTGATTATACATTTGTATTTAAAACCGATCAATCTGTAGTTGCCACCAAAAATGGAGTTTCGGAAACGGGACAGTGGGAAAGTTCAGTACAAAGCGGAGTTACAGAAATAAAGATAAGTTTTAGTACAGGAGTGCTTTTTAAATTAAATTTTAACTGGAAGCTTTTTGAATTTAATAACTCTCAGATACGATTGCGAGATGAAGGTACAACGACAAATTATCTTTACTTTCAGAAAAAATACTAACGGCTTTTTTTCTTTCTTCCCAACCAATAAGAAGTCCTGTAATGGGACCTTGACGGTACAGAATTCGAACCATTTAATGGCAGATTTGAAAATTTTAAATGATGTTTAATTTTTTGATTTGTAGTAAAGGTCGTATAAATAATACCTGTTTAAAACCCTGAAACAAGCAAAGGATTACTGCTGAAAATTGTTAGGCGTTTTATGTTTGATCAGGGCTTACCCACGAAAAATCAAAATTTCATTCTGTGGCGAGGCAGATTAATTTCATTTTCCTGCGGATACGGCTGCCTGTGTGTGCTGCTGACATCCTGTTTGATATTGTGCTGTGTGGTATACCTTTTATCCGAGTCCGAATATCTGGGATCAGGAATGAAGGGCATTTTTGCCATTCTGGAAATGGTGATCGTCGGGAAATGATAGTCAATTTCCACGGTTCCCAGTAGCAGGTAGCAGCCTCCTCCCTGAAATGGATTATTTATAAGGCTGTCAGGGAAATGCGCCGTATCAAAATAGGCTCCCTCATTATCGATCCATGTCCCGAAATACATATTGCCCCTTTTGGTCGGCACCTGTTTGGTCGAGATCAGGTAAGCCAGCATGCGGACCTGCTTTTTATGGTATTTCAGAAGGTCGCGCACCATGACATCCCCGCGGTGTCTGGTCTTGAGCAGATCAAAAACAGTGCAGGATACCGGGAAATTCAAAAGCTCAATTTCATCAAAAGCATCCTCAAATACCGAGCGCTCCAGAACGGGCAGCTTAAATTCCTTAACTGGTTCATTTATCAGCATAAGCCCGCGGTTTTCAGGCTTGAAATTATTCATCAGTAGGCTTACCTGAACCAGCAGCTGATTTTTGGTCTTTCCCGTAAAGCGGAATGCGCCTATGAAAATAAGCACCTTTACATTCTCAATGCCCATGGGAACCCTGTTTATGAAATCTTCGAGTGATTTATAGACGCCGTTTCTCTCGCGCTCAAAAGCGATGAACTGCGAGAGTTTGGAATCCAGGCCCTGCAGGTGCATAAAGCCCAGATAGATATCGCTGCCGTAAAGAGCGGTTTCATATCCGCTTCTGTTCACGCAGGGGGTATGGATAGCAGCACCGGCCATTCTGGCTTCATGCACGTAGATTTCAGTTCTGTAAAACCCTCCCTGATTATTGATTACCGCAACCATAAATTCAATGGGGTAGTGCACCTTGAGGTATAGGCTCTGGTAGCTTTCCACCGCATAGGATGCTGAGTGCGCCTTGCAGAAGGAATAGCCTGCAAAGGATTCGATCTGGCGGTAGATTTCCTGGCTCAGCGCTTCGGGATGCCCTTTTGCGGCGGCAGAAATAAAGAAATCGTCCTTTACTTTCTGAAGCGCGGCTTTGGAGCGTCCTTTGCCCGACATGGCACGCCTTAAGATATCTCCGTCAGCAGCTGAGAGCCCGCCATAATGCAGTGCAATTTTGATCACGTCTTCCTGATACACCATAATGCCGTAGGTTTCTCCAAGCTCCTTTTCAAAAACCGGATGAAAATATTCAAATTTTGACGGGTTGTTATGGCGGAAGATGTATTCCTTCATCATTCCGGACTGAGCCACTCCAGGGCGTATGATCGATGATGCCGCCACGAGTGTTTTATAATCGCCGCATTTCAGACGGCGAAGCAGTCCGCGCATAGCCGGGCTTTCAATGTAAAAGCATCCGATTGTCCTGCCCTGGGCAAGATAGACGTTTGCGGACTGTTCGTTTTTTGAGATTCTGGTGTCGCGGATATTGATGCGAATGCCTCTGTTCTGCTCGATTATTTTCACGGTGTCATCAATATGCCCGATGCCTCTCTGGCTTAGGATATCGAATTTCTCCAGCCCGATATCCTCTGCAGTATGCATATCAAAGAGCACTATCGGAAAGGCTTTTGGAGGCATTTCCAGCACCGAATAATTGGTTATCGGTTCCTCAGATATCAGTATGCCGCAGGAGTGCATGCTTCTCTGGTTGGGATATTTTAGCAGCAGCATTCCGTATTCCTGAACTTTTTTGACGACCTTATTCTGGGAATGCAGTGCCATCGGATTTTTAGCCAGCGCATCAAGCTCCTCTTTCGGAAGGCCGTATACTTTTCCAACTTCACGGAATATGGATCTGTATTTGAACTCTACGTTAGTGCCGCAGAATGCCACATTTTCATAGCCGTAGCGGCCGAATATATATTCAAGGATCACATCCCTTTCCTTCCAAGACCAGTCGATGTCGAAATCGGGAGGGCTTTTGCGGTTTTCATTCAGAAAGCGCTCAAAATAGAGATCAAGCTCCAAAGGGCAGATGTCTGTTATTCCCAGGCAGTAGGCAATAATGCTGTTGGCGCCCGAGCCCCTTCCGATATGGAGGAATCCCTTAGAATTGCTGTATTTTATGATATCCCATGTGATGAGAAAATACCCGCTGAATTCCAGCTGGTCAATTATTTCCAGCTCCCTAAGCATTCTGGATTCAGCCTCTGGATTGTTTTTTCCGTATCGCCATTCCAGACCGTCTTTCGCCAGTGCGGTCAGCAGAGACATGTCATTTTTTCGGCTGTTGGTGTAAAATTTCTTGTTTTTGGGTGTTTTGAAGTCAAATTCAAAATTGCATTCTCTGATAATTTTCTCGGTATTGGCTATAATTCCGGGATACTGCCCGTAGCAGGACAGTATCCTTTCAGCCGCTACCATGATTTCCGAATGTCTGCAGTAATCGGCGGGCTTCAATTTAGAGAAAATGGTATTCAGGTCAATGGCGCGGAGAATTTTATGGAGTTCGTATTCTTTTTTGGTCCTGAAAGTGACAGGCTGGAGTATGACCATTTTTTCCTGCCTGTTTTTCCATTCCGATACAATCAGTTTCTGAAGCTGTTCGGGACGGATGCCTATATATTCATTCTCTCTTAAAATTAATGGAGCATTCTCCAAAGGATAGATAATGAACACTTCGGAAAAATTAGGGGCCGCCAGGGGTAGAACTGTTTTGTCAAAGTTGTGCTGTGTCAGAAAACGGTTCATTTCCGCCAGACCTTCAGCATTTCTGGCAAGCCCTATATAGCGGAATTTATGCCTGCAGCGGAATTCTATTCCGACAAGCGGCTTTATCCCTGAAGCTTCGCAGCCTTTTATAAAATCATAAATCCCTGTTACGGTATTGATATCGGTTAAAGCTGCCGCCGTGGCACCGCAATCCGCTGCCTGCCGTATCAGATCATCCAGCGGAATTGTGCCGTAGCGCAGGGAATGAAAAGAGTGGCAGTTGAGGTACATGATCTATTTTTTGCGTTTTAAAATTTCGTCTTTATTATTGGGTTTGAAAGATGCGCCTGCGCATCTCATCACGGCATCAAATCCGTAACGGGTCTTCATTCTGTCCATAGCCTGATAGAGTGCCAGCATTTCTTCGGTATCATTGAAAAGGTCAATCTGGTAGGTTCCCCTGACCAGTCCGCTGAAGCGGACTCCAATGAGGCGAAGCCTCATTCGGCGCTGGTACAGTTTGGTAAAGAGATTTATCACCGTCTGTGTCAGAATATGATCCGCTGAGGTGTACGGCACCCTGCACTGTTTGGTTTCTGTATCAAAATTGGCGTACCTGATCTTCACGGTCACCGTTGAGGTTAGCCACTGCTCTGCACGGAGCTGATAGGCCAGTTTCTCCACCATTCCCTGGAGTATTCTGTTGATTTTCAGCACATCAATAGTGTCCTGTGAAAAGGTGTCTTCGGTTGAAATTGATTTTCTTTCCGTGTAGGGCTCCACAGGGGTGTTGTCAATGCCATTGGCTTTTTTCCAGAGTTCGGTTCCGTTTTTGCCGATCATCTGCTGCAGGGATTCGGCAGGCATTTCAGAGAGTGTCCGGATGGTGCGGATGCCGATCCGGGAAAGGAGCTCAAAGGTTTTCTGGCCGACCATCGGAATCTTTCGGATGGAGAGCGGATTCAGAAAGGACTGGACAAGATGTTCGGGAATTTCAAGGTTCTGCTTCTGCTTGCCCTCGCCGGTTCCTATTTTCGATACGGTTTTATTGACCGAAAGCGCAAAGGTGAGGGGAAGTCCCGTCTCTTTTGTAATGCGCTGTGCGAGCTCATCAGTCCATCTGTAGCTGCCGTAGAATTTATCCATGCCGGTGATGTCCAGATAAAATTCATCAATGCTGGCTTTTTCCACCACGGGCGCTTTTTCCTGGATGATTTCGGTAATGTCATGGGAGAGCCTGGAATAGAGTTCCATATCGCCTTTCATAATTTTGGCCTGAGGGCAGAGCTTCATGGCCATATGGATCGGCATGGCGGAGCGCACGCCGAATTTTCTGGCTTCATAGGAGCACGAAGCCACAACGCCTCTGTCACCGCCCCCGATAATAAGGGGTATGCCGTTGAGTTCAGAATTGGTAAGCCTTTCGCAGGAGACGAAAAACGTGTTCATATCGATGTGTACAATAGCCCTGGCCATGATCTGTTCATTTTTATACGGATCAAAATTAGTACAGATAAGAACAATTTTAAAAATATTTATGTTATAGATAATAACAAATTTTAAAAAGCCTTATTTTTCAGGGCATAAAAAAAGCACCCAAACTGGTGCATTTTTCCTTTATTAGGAATTTACGGAATGATTGAAATTATTCTGAAGCAGGTTCCTCGCTGATCAGCTGGGCCGATGTTTTCTTGATAAGAATGTAAAAAATCTTTGAGGTGACGCCATGCGGGGCAGCGTTCAATATTTACATTAAAATTTTAGAGGCCGGTATAACAGCTGTTGAGGAAAAACTGCGAGTCGGTAATTTTTGCCCATGGTTTCCAGTCTGCCTCTTTATCGGATTGAGAAGCAGAGTTCGAATTTAAAGTGCAGCTACTTTTTAGTTTTTCCATAAAGAAGAGAACGGAAAAATGGTGTTTTCATTCGAAACGGCTAAAAAGGGCAGCCAAGATAGCGCCAGCCGTATGCTGCATGCGCATAACTGGCTCCGTTTCACTTCGCCAGCCCTTCGGGACTTATAGCACTCCGCATCCTTGAGCCTGCGCTTGGCTCTTGCTTTCTTTTTTTCCGTTTTTTCTTTTGAAAACAATTTTTTGAAGGGGCGGAGCGGGAGTAAGGGAAGCGGCTGGATCGGCAGCTATTGGGTAAGCGTTTCATTAAGAATTCATTAGCTATCGGCCAGCTGGCAATTATTTATTCACTATTAAATTTTAAGGTTATGGAAATTACGGGTAGAGTTGCAGCAGATGCGATAGTGCGCAAAGTGGGAGAGAAAGAGGTTTTGAGCTTCAGCATAGCGGTTAATGACCGCTATAAGCCAGCGGGGAGCAGTGAGTTTAAAGAAGTTGTGACCTTTATCAACTGTTCGTATTGGATAAGCATGAGGGCAGGGCAGTGGGTTAAGAAGGGAGCTGTGGTGCTGTTGAACGGAAGGCTGGGCATGCATGTGTACATCAACAGCGATGGGAATCCGATAGGGAGCATTGACTTTCATGTCGATAAAATGAGCTTTCTTGCTTTTGCCAAGCGAAGCGGCGATAAGACAGATACTAATGCTAATGCTAATGCTAATGGAAGCGAAGATAAGGCACAGAAAGGTAACAGCAGAACTGCTGCTGGAAAAGGCAAGGCAACAGAAGACGTGCCATTTTAAATATGGCGTTTAATCATTTAAAAATCAGAAATCATGGCGCATCATATTCATTTTAACGACGGGAATGGAAGACACAGTTTTTTCAGCGTGAAGGAAAAGCCTTGGCACAATTTGGGACAGGCAGTGGAAGACTATCCGACAAGCGCCGAGGCGATAGCCAACGCAGGGCTGGATTTTGAAGTGGAGAAAAGAAGGCTTTACACGCCTTCTGCTCCAATTGTAACGCAGGACTTTATAACTGCAGGCAGGCTGGATATACCAGATTACTGCAGCACAGTACGGACTGATACCGATACGGTGCTGGGAGTTGTCGGGAAGGATTATCATATCGTGCAGAACAGGGATGCGTTTTCTTTTTTTGACAGCATCGTGGGCGGTGACGGCATTCTATATGAAACAGCAGGAGCATTGGGAAATGGCGAGAAGATCTTTATCACCGCAAAACTGCCTGACTATATCCGTGTGGGAAAGGAGGACCTGATTGAGAAGTATCTTTTTCTCACCACCTCCCATGATGGGAGCGGCAGCATAACGGCAGCTTTTACGCCGATCCGTATTGTATGCGCCAATACGCTCAATGCGGCGATGCAGTCCAAAACCAGCAGGGTGCGCATACGCCACACCTCAAATGCAAAAGACCGTCTCGAGCAGGCTCATAAGGTTATGGGGATTTCAGATGCATTGGCAGGCAGTCTGGAAGCCGTTTTTAATTACTGGACAAAGACACGCATATCCGATAAGGAGGTTAAAAAACTGATCCAGCATGCTATGGCTCCCAGCAGAGAAGTGCTTAAAAAATTGCAGGAAGGGAGAAACGCGGAATTATCGGCCTGCTTTAACAATATGGTGGACAATGCTTTTGAGTATGCGATGAGCCATCCCACACAGCAGATGGCAACCACTAAAGGGACTGTATTTGGCGCCTACAATGCCGTGACGGGCTATTTTCAGAATGTGAGAAGATATAAAGATGATGAGGCCAAGCTTTCTTCCATCCTGATGGGAGGAACGGCGCAGCTTCGGGGTCAGGCCGCTTTTAATCTGTGCCTTGATTTTGCTGTTAAAGGGTTTAGCTCTTATGTAGTGCAGAATTGAATCTGCTTTATAATTTTGAAATGCAGGCAGTTTTCAGCTGCCTGCATTATTTTGCGGAGGCTCAGACGCGCTGCAAATCTTGCGATTTACAGCGCGTTTTTTTTGTAGCTGATATAATGTTTCAGCCTGCTTTTGAAAAGTTTAGACGTGATTCTGATAATGGATGATAAATCTTACGGTTTTAGATTTGCATATCATTATGGTGGCTGCATCAGTTTAACGTAGTGCAGCCATACTTAAACTTTAGGATTATGAAATGCAGTGCAAGCATCAAAACGGTTTTTATCCAATCAGTCTGCTATCTGTTTGCTGTTCTATTTGTTTATGCCGCGGTAAGCAAAATGCTTGATTTTGAAAATTTTCAGGTGCAGCTCGGACAGTCTCCGCTTTTGAGCGCTTTTGCCCGTTGGATTTCCGTATTGGTGCTTGCGGCGGAATTAATGACGGCACTGTTTCTTCTGACAGGCAGGCTTCGCCATATTGGCCTTTACTTCGCGCTTTCTCTAATGGTTATGTTTACGGCCTATATTTTTATTATACTGAACTACAGCTCTTTTATTCCGTGCTCCTGCGGAGGGATTTTGGAAAAGATGGGCTGGAATGCGCATCTGGTGTTCAATATTGCTTTTGTTCTTCTGGCAGCTTCAGCAATTGTTTTAGATGCATCGGTAGGGAAGGCTCGCAATGCTGGCTATGGTTTTTTTGCTCAGGCCAGATGGATAGCTGTGGCAATAGCGGCTAGCATAGCGGCTGTTGCGCTTCTGTATCTGTCTTCAGAAGAGGTGATGCACCACAGCAACCCCTTTATAAGACGATATCCCCACCATCCTGCAGAGTATTCCGCGTCTTTCAGATTAAAGTACAGTTCTTATTATATTGCAGGCTTTCGAGGCCAGCGGATCTATCTGGGAAACTATGAGTTTCCTTCCTATCTGATGTCGCTGGATTCCAGCCTAAGCCATCAGAAAATGGAAAGGATTTCTTTTTCTCCGGACAGCATACCTTTTAAAAATATCTATATCAGGATTCAGGAGCCTTATTTCTATCTGTACGACGGAAGCGTTCCTGCCGTGTTTCGCGGAGATGCGAAAGACTGGAGTATCACGACAGCCTTTAAGGGGGTTCCGTATTTTACAAAACTGGCGCCGATTGATGGAGCTTCTGTTGCTTTCAGATCCAATAATTCCAAAAAGCTGGCCAATGTGCTCGGCGTTTTCAATATGGAGTCGGTTCCGAAAATAAGCTATAGAAGAAATCTGCTCCAAAAACAGATTGACGGGATCTTTGATACCGATGGCACGCTGCTGTACAGCGAAGGAATGAAAAAGATGGTGTACCTGTATTATTACCGCAATGAATTTATTGTGGCCGATAAATATGGATCGCTTGCCTACAGAGGGCATACCATTGACACCATCACCCATGCTAAAATAAAAGTGTCGGAGCTCAAGGGCGGAAGAGAGTTTGCGATGTCTGCTCCTGCAGATGTGGTGAATTCAAATGCGGCAGTTTTTGAAAATCTGCTTTTCGTCCATTCGCTTGTAAGGGGAAGATATGAGAATGAAAAGCTATGGAAGAAATCTTTTATTATTGATGTGTACGATCTGAGCCGCGGCTCTTATCTTATGAGCTTTCCAATATACCATACCTCCAGCAGCTCTTTAAATTCTTTCGCCGTTGCTGGCGGATATCTGGCTGCTGTCATCGGAAATGATCTGGTTGTGTATCAGCTAAAGGATGCCCTAAAAAAGGAAATAAAAAAAGAATAGGATAGCGCTTACAGCCTGTCTGTGGGCTATCAATATAATATACTGATCAGTGTCAGGAATCAGATCGAACACCTGTAGAAAAAAGTAGATCATATTACGGTTATAAATTTTAATGCTATG
Source organism: Flavobacterium sp. SH_e (assembly GCF_025717045.1). Classification (GTDB taxonomy): domain Bacteria; phylum Bacteroidota; class Bacteroidia; order Flavobacteriales; family Flavobacteriaceae; genus Flavobacterium. Next base: position 54,645 of record NZ_JAOVZN010000003.1, on the reverse strand, counting down.
AAAACGTTAGTTTTAAAAAATGTGCTGCCGGCTGCTATTGTGGCCTTGGCAGTTTCGGGAGCTTTTGCAACCACTTCGATGCAGCGCGCACCTGAAAAAAGTGCGGTTGCCTTTAAATGGGGCTATCTGCCGAATGCAAACGGAACCTGTTCCACTACGCAGGTTGCCTGCAGTGATGTTTCAAAGGATCAGCTTTGCCGCGTAGGCGACACTTCTGGTGCCATTGCATACGACAGAGATAGCCAGAACAACTGTGTTCAGCCTTTGTACCGTCTTATAAATGGACAGTAATCAAAGCCTGCTGAAATGGCAATGCAGTTCCATAGGAACTGCATTGTTTTTTTAAGCCTGATTCTATTCCATTCCATTGGCAATCCAAGGATAGTTGTGATTGCCCTTTAAATGATAGCTGAACCACTCCAGAGTGCGTATTGTAATGTCTTTCTGCTGGCTAGGATCTATAAGAACGTGGCCTGCTTTTGGATAGACGAGCATAATACTTTTCTTTCGAAGCCAGCGAAGGGCAAGATAAAGCTCGTAGCTCTGATGCGGATCCACCTGAGGATCCCTGTCTCCTGTCCACAAAAGCATCGGGGCCGTAATTTTAGGGGCATGGATTATAGGGGAGTTGGCTTCATAAAGTTTAGGGATCTCATAAGGCGATCCTCCCATATTAAACTGCTCTCCGCTATACCTCCATTGTTCGGGATCTCCCGCACGCGGACCGATGCTATTGTAGTGGCTGAAAAGATCCGTGATTGCTCCGCTTGCAATCCCGGCAGCAAAGAGATCTGTCTGAGACATTATAAAAGCGCTTTCAAAACCTCCGAATGAATGCCCTATGAGACCAATCTTATGCTCATTTACAATCCCTTTTTCGATTATTTTTTTTACGCCCGATATGACACAGTCAGCTGCTGAAATGCCGGGCTTCTGATATTCATGCTGTATGTCGGGAAGGAATACAAAATAGCCTTCAGCGTTCGCCAGAGTGATATTAAAGCCGGTTCCGTTTTGATAGGTCGGATTATCATAGATGTGAAGCTCATGGGATTTGAGCTCGTAAATGTGCACAATCATCGGATATTTTATTTTTGGATCATAATCTGCTGGATAGAATAAGACGCCTTTTAACGATCTGCCTTCCATATTTTTAAATTCGATCAGTTCAGATTTTCCCCAGAAATAGCCTTTATGATGGGGATTGCTTTTGAAAAAGCTCTTTTTGCCTTGTGTTCCTGTACTGCTGAAGAGCTCAGGAGGGCTGTCGAATTGCTGCTCCCTGAAAAAGAGTGTTTTCTTCTTTGGAGCGTAGTTTAGCTCATCGCTGTAATAGTCTCCGTACGTGACTGCTTTTTCTCCTGAAGTGCTGTTCCATCTGAAATAGCCTGTTTTCCCATCACGTCCGCTGCCGCGAAGCAGCAGTTCCTGCCGCAGATCAAAACTGTCGGCAACAGGGCCGTCATAAAGATGCTTTGCGCCCAGCCTATTGGGCTGCGGTGCTATTCGAAGCTTAATGCCCAATTCCCGTCCTTTGGTGAGCCTTCTAGAAGTGCTGCCGCTTGGAGACACAGCCCAGATATCAAACTGGTCATAAAGCAGGATTTCCCTGTCATCAAGGCTCCATCCCGGATTGCCGTAAGTGGATTCAGGAACAAGCTCCTGAACTTTACCGCTAAATTTCACGCCTATTTTTTCAGATACATTTTTATGGATGCCTGTGGCAAATTCATATACCCACCAGCTGTTATCCCTAAAGTACGCAAAATATTTTCCCGAGGATGAAGGATTAAGCGCCCAAGGCAGGTAGACATGCTTTTCCAAAAGCATCTTTTTTTCAAATGTGGTGAGATCCATGACATAGAAATCCCTGACGTCTTGGGCTTCAAACTGCGGCTGGTGGCGGGATGGGTCTGATAGTACGGCATACTTCATGTCATCCGTGAGCATTAGCAACGGAAGTTCATTTGTGGTAATCTGATGCACATGATTTCCCGCAGGATTCCATACTGCGATTTTGGGCATTTTATCAAAACTTTCAAAAGTCTTATGCTGGGAATACACCCATTTGTCATTTGCATTCCAGATCTGGACATCGGACTTTGATATGTTTTCAGCGGTCTCAGCTTCATTCTGGATAGAGAAGAATACGCGCTTCAGATCGCTTGAAATTACAATGGGAGAGAATGCATCGTAGAAGATGGAGGAATGGTTCGGAAAATCAGTGCACGAATCGGGTTCCAATTCATACATTCTGTCTTCAGCGGGAATATAAAGGCCTAGTGCTTTTATTTTCTGGTCTGCTGACTCTTTTAGAAAAGCCAGTGCCCTGCCTTCTTTTTCCCAGATAAGTCCAGCCAGCCGCTCTGCGTTTTTTGCGCTGATCCACTTTGCCTTTTTTGGCTGTAGAAGGCTCAAGACGGCTGCAGAGGCTTCTGAGCTGGATAAAACAGTAAAAGCCAGCATAGCCCCGTTTGGGCTCAGAGCAAATTGGCTCACATTCTTGAATGCAGTGCCTTCTGCTTTTTTAGGTGATCTAATATGCAGCATTCCTTTTTCTTCTGGACTGTCCAATAGGATAATAAGCTGATCGGTCTGTTTATCATAAGCATATTTCTGTATGCCAGAGACTGTTTCTGTTTTTAGCGTTTCCAAATCCAGAATCGTAAGATCAGAGCCGGTACTGCAGATAAAGAAATTGCTTTGCGTAAACAGCGTTTTTTCAGCATCGGTAAAAAAGTGTCTTTGGCCTGTTTTTATGTTCTGGATAAAAAGCGTATCGGCTCCGTTTTCATAAGCCATCCTGTAGGCTGCCCATTTTTCGTCACTTGAAATTTTATCCAGATGGACTTCGCCCCAGCGGGAGTAGTCAGCCGGAGAAAGATGCTTTTTTTGCATTGCCTGCCCCCAGAGGGGACAGGCTACTAATGGCAAAATAAATAATAAAAATAAAAATTCTAAAATAGGCACCGCGGTGAGCACTGCTGTTCGGCAGCTGTCGGTGAATATTGCTTTTGACATAATAGTGTATTGTTTAGTATCCGGGATTCTGCGGTCTCAGATTGGGGTTGGCACTCAGTTCGCTCTGCGGAATTGGGAATAGGCTGTCGGTCGAATTCCATCCCTGTTTGATGTGCGCCAGTTCTGCATCAAGCCTTCCAGTGCGCTTAAGGTCAAAGAATCGGTGTCCAGTTTCCGTGAATAGCTCCAGTTTTCTTTCCAGCAGCACTGCATCGAGAATTTCATTCTGCGTTTCGGCCTGCGTATCGGAAAGTCCGGCACGGCTTCTTATTCTGTTCAGATCCTCTTTGGCTCCGATCAGATCGCCCTGCCATGCTCTGGCTTCTGCTCTGATGAGGTACTGTTCAGCAAGCCTGAATACGATCGAATATTCCTTGGATACGGCCGTCGGAATGTTTTCTTTGTATTTGTAGGGATGATACCAGATAGCTGTTTCGTCTGAAAGGCTTTTAATCCAAGTGGATCTGCGAAGATCATCAGGAGAAAAGGAATCAGCCAGCGATTCGCTGAGCGATACATATCTTGGAGGCACCGAAGTAAAAATAAAGAAAGAGCCCTCCGCCGTATTCTGTCCCGCTGTGCCAGATTGGAGCTGCCAGATGGTTTCTCTGGAAGTGTTTAAAAATACTTCCTGAGGCTGTTCCAGGCTATAGGTCTGCTGCTGGTTTAAGACAGCAGATGCCATATTGAAAGCTTCGGGATAGGCATTAGTGTACAGAAAGGTTCTGGCAAGCAGCGCTTTTGCTGTAAAGGCATTGGGGCGGACTCTTGCCGGATCAGGATAGCTTTCTGGAAGCAGCGCAGCAGCATTTTCAAGATCAGCAATTATCTGCTCGTAGACCTGCCCGCTAGGGGTTCTTTTCACCGTGCTGTTTATTCTGTAGTCGGTCTGTGTTATATAGGGCACATCCCCAAAAAGATTTACGAGATAAAAATGCACCAGCGCCCTTACAAACAGCGCCTCGCCCTGAAGCTGTCTTTTCTGTGCATCGGTCAGATTTTTGCTTTCCGTAACTCCCTCAATAACGGCATTGGCGGCATAAATCTGATAGTAGGCCGAGTTCCAGTAGCCTGTGATGTAAGTATTGCTTGGCAGAAGCGCATTGGCATAAAAAGCAATGCTTGGATTGGAAGGGTTTTCGCTGCTGACCATTTCGTCGGCGTAGTTGCCGAGCTGATTGGATATTCCGGTTCCGTCACCGGCAAGAATGCCCTTGTCACGCAGATTGGAATAGATGTCTGCCATAGCGGCTTCCGCAGTATGATAGTCCTGAAAGACCGTTACGGCAGTAAGCTGATTTTTAGGAAGCTCCACTTCAACAAAAGAGTCGCATGAGGAGCATGCAGTCAGGACGGCAAGCCATATCCACTGCGTCAGTATAAGATGAATTGTTTTCATAATGATTGGTTTAAAAGGTTAGCTGTATTCCCATAGTTACTACTTTGAGCGGCGGCAGGAAGCCATAGCTGGTAAATTCGGGATCTCCGTCTAAGTACTTTGTAAAAGTGAGCAGGTTCTGCCCCTGAACCATAATTCTGCACTGCGTCTCTTTTAAGCCCAGAGGCAGATCATAGGAAAGGGAAATATTCTTAAGGCGTATATAAGAGGCATCCGTAACTGATGCTGTGCTCTCGTTATAGAGATAGGTGCCCATCAGGGCTGCGTAATTGTAGCCAGTGGTATAAATCTGGTAGGGAGCGATATCGCCCGGAACGCTCCAGCTATTGCTTATCCTTTCCTGCTGGTTAGACATCATTCCGGCCGTTCCCATCGGATAGGTCCTGTTTTGCTGCTTTACAAACTGGAACAGAAAATCAAGCGTCACGCCTTTATAGGTGAACTGGTTTTGAAGTCCGCCGTAATACTGGGGATTCAGATCCACTGCATTCTGCCGGTCTTCAGGAAAAGTTATGGCACCGTCCTTATTGAGATCCTCAAAGGCATATACGCCTGTCTGGGGATCGACTTCTTTAAAGCTGTACAGCAGTCTGATGTTCAATGGCTCGCCAATGCGGTACTGCTGGCTGTAGGCAGAACTTTCCAGACCCGGAAATTTGAGAAGCTTATTCTTGGCAAAGGTCAGATTCAGGTTTGTGGTCCAGTTAAAGCCATGGCCGCTAAAGTTAACCGTGCGGAGCGTAAATTCGAGTCCGCGGTTCTGCACCACTGCATCAAGATTTGCCTGATAGGAAGTAAAGCCTGTGGAGCCGGGAAGGGGAATTCCTGTCAGCTGGTTGGAAGATCTGTTCTGGTACCATGCGGCAGTTGTGAAAATCCTATCCTTAAGAAATCCGAGCTCCAATGCCGCTTCAATTTTTCTATTGGTTTCCCATCCGAAGTCTGCGTTAAAGAGTCTGCTCGGAGCAAGTCCGGGCGTTCCGTTATAAAGCACTCCAGTGTTGGAATAGGTATCTAAAAACTGATAGTCTCCAATCTGGTCATTTCCTGTAGTTCCATAGCTTGTGCGTATTTTTCCGAAGCTCAGCCAGCTGTTGTCCTGCATAAAGGATTCATTTGAGAAAAGCCAAGCCAGTCCGGCCGCTCCAAAACCAGCGAACTGTCTGCCCGGACCAAAACGGCTTGAGCCGTCACGGCGCGCGGTAAGATTCAGGATATAGCGCTGCTTGTAGTTGTAATTGACCCTGCCAAAAAAAGCCTGATATTTATAAAGGGTTTCATCGTTGAGCAGCACTCTTGTAGTTTTCGCCGCGGCCAGATTGTATATGAGGCTGTTTGACGTGAATCCCGTTCCCGACTGCTGGATGCGAAGGGACTGCTGGCTCTGGAATGTGGCTCCTAAAAGGATATCAATTATGGAAGTTTTTAGATCTTTTTTCCAGCTGATCTGCGGCTCTGCTATCCATGAGCTTCTGCTGACATCGTTGAGAAAGAGCGCTGATCTTTCACTGCTGACATTGTAGGCAGGATCATAAATGGTTGAAGGCACTATGCGCGTTTCGCTATTGCTTAGATTGGTGTATCCCAGATTAGCTTTGGCGGAAAGCCCCTGAATTATTTCATAGGACAGCACGGCGCTGGCGGTGAGATCATTGGTTCTGGATTCGAATTTTGTATTTAGATTTCCCAGTGGATTGGTCCAGGTGCTGTTCTCCCAATTTAATGTTCCGTCAGCATTGTATAAGGCTGGCGCATTAGGGGGAAGGCTGCGGGCATCATAGGTGAGGTCAAATGATGGCTGGTCATTATCCTGAAGGGTGACTCCTGCCGAGAAGGCCAGTCGGAATTTCTGGTCATCCGAGATATGGCTTAAGCTGAACTGGCTACCTCCTTTCTTATATAGGAAAGTGCCGGGAAATACGGTAGACTCGGTGTGATAGGAACCGCTGAGCATAAACTGGGTGTTTTCTGATCCTCCTGATGCCGTTGCCTGAAGGTCGGTGATCTGGGCGGTGCCCCCAAGAAGCTCTTTCTGCCAGTCGGTGTAGCGGTTCTGATCCCAAGTGCCGTTGACATCATAATCCCAAGGAGAGTATGCTGTAATGCCGTCATTTTTAAATGCCTGCCTGCGCATGGAAAGGTACTGCTCGGTGTTCATGAGCTTCATGAATCTGGTGACTGTTCCTGCTCCTGTGGAGGCCGTTACGGTAAATTTTGTCCTTCCTGCTTTTCCTTTTTTTGTGGTGATCAGCACCACTCCATTGGCTCCTCTAGATCCGTAGATGGAGGTGGCATCGGCATCCTTTAGAACCTCAATGCTTTCAATGAAGTCTGGATTTATGCTATTTAAGGGGCTAGAGAGTGTTGGGAAAGTCAGGTTTGTTATGCCCGAACCGATTGGGTCTGAGGCATAGGGAACGCCGTCAATAATATATAGCGGCGCATTGGCTTCTGAACGCAGGCTGTTCTGTCCTCTGATCTTTATATCAAAGCCTCCTCCCGGGACGCCCGTTGTCTGGGTGATGCTGACTCCAGCCATGCGCCCCTGCATGGCAGCGAGCACATTGGTGACAGGCTGGGTTTCAATGTCTTTGGAGGTGATGCGGGAAATGCTTCCTGTACGCTCGCTTTCCTTGACGCTATAATAGCCCGCATTGATTTTCACTTCCTGCAGAGTGGTGGTGTCATATTGCAGAAGGATGTCAATTCTGCTTCGCCCCTGGACAGGAATAAAGGCTTTTTTGAATCCGATGAAGGAAACGACTAGAGTGTCGTTGGCAGAGACGGAAAGCTGGTAATGGCCATTGTAGTCCGTAATCGCATTGCCTGCTGTTCTGCTTTTAATGGCGACGGTTACGCCGGGCAGAGGCGCAGTACCGTCCGTGACGGTTCCCTGAAGCTGATACTGCTGATTAGATGATTGGTAATTCCGTTTGGAATTTTTGGCGGATAGGAATGAAAAAGAAAGCAGCATGCCTGTAAAAATTAGGCAATAAAGAGCTTTTCCATCCTTGTAAAATGAAAAATAATTCATAATATTGGGATTGGTTAGTTAAATGGATATTTGATTGGCTACAGGCTCTCTATACTAGTTTGGCGACGAGGTAGAGGGCTATTTTTATGCATTAAGTAAACGGCTTAAAAGCATAAATAAGGATTGTTGTTGTTCTATTATGAGAGATATTAAATTGTTAAACTTCTAATAAGCGATTACAGTTAATATTGGGAATTAGTCGCTAAGAATTAGAGTAATTTGTGACTTAAATAAAGTGACGTGGAACTCGACTTAATGTTTAGAAGGATTTATCTGGACTACCTGCGCACAAATAAGTGAGCCCACGCACTTTTAAGCGTAGGCATTTGCACTTATCATCTTGCGCGCTAAAAAAGTGTCCAGTTTTTCTAAGCAAGATTCAAAGCGAATGCTTCAAATATTTTTTATGAAGTATCGCAAAAATATGTATTTCATTACAAATATAACAAAATAATTTAAAACGCGCACTTTCGTGCGCACTATTTTTTATCTATTCACTTTTCTTTGTGAAAGTTATGAGTGAGACTAGTAAAACAATTTGCAATTATATTTATAAGAACTGGATTGAATCTTATAAGTCTCAGCGTTCGTTTGCAATTGATCATGGAATTGAAGAAACAATAGTGAGAAAAATAAAAAATACTGCTCTTAATGAAAAAAGTGTGAATTATAATATTCCAGTAAATACATTAAATAAAATTTGCGAAGCTAAAAATCTTAAGCTCTCTGATTTTTTTCTACTAATAAATAAATAGATTTTTAACTAAATAAGTTTCAACTTGTTTGAAAATTTTAATCAAATAAATTTTTAAAGTCAAGTTTAGGATTAAGTGTCATAACCGTTAATAGTTTACTTCTAAAACATGATAAAAGTATTGGAATAGTTGCTTCAAGTTTTAGTTTTGTTTTTTCATGAATTTTGTTTGAATGTTGTATAAAATTACGTTGAGCATATATCTCATTTAATATACGGAGGCTGTAATCTTTTATTTTTTTTTCTTTTAGACTAGCTCTATATTCTATTAGATCTTTCAGGAATTCATTTTCAGTAATAGACAAAATTTCTTCATATTGAAAATTTTCTTTTTGCATTTTTAATATTAATGATTTTTGCTCTTCAAATGTCAATTTAGTTCGTTTTTCGTTGTAGTTCCATAAACTCAATATATTTGCTATATAATTTTCGGTTAATGCAATCTCGGTTAAAACTAAATCATTTTCAATAAAATTCGCAAACTTTTCCTTTAAAGGTATTTTAATTAAATTTTCAAGATAGCGCCAATATTCATCAATATTATTATTGGTTTTGGCTTTTATATATATATCTTCAAAACTTAAAAAATGATTTTTACTTTTTATTCTTTTGCGTGCTAGGAATTCAAAAGGGCTGTTATGTGCTAAAAAAGAGGTACTTTGTTTGTTTAATCTATTTGCCGTACCAGACCAAGATATGTTATATCCCACATTTATAAAATCTTCTGTAAATAGATAGGAATTTTTATCGATAAAGCCACTAGTATTGCATGTTTTATTAATGTGACTTAAATAATCGTAAGCTTTGTTAATAGCGATCGTTACATCCTCTCGTTCATGATTGATATTTTGTGAAACAATTGCAAAGAGGTGAAATTCGCTATCAAAGAAGTTAATATCTGAACTTTCTCTTTTCTTCTCGTAAGAGTTTATTATACTCATCATTTTTGAGTCATTCTTTGTACAAAAAACTAAATCATTAAATTTAAATAATAAATCTTCTTCACATATTATATTTCCTATTCTAAAAATAAAGTAATTTTTTTTTGCTGGTTTCTTTAGATAGTTTAAGATACCCTCGAATTGTTCTCTAAAAGATTTATTTTCAATAAATTTTTGTAATTCTTCTTTGTCTTTGAGATTATCTTTTTTTAAATGATTTGAAAAAGGGAAGACTTCTATATCACGAGACAATATTTTATCAAATAGATTTCTTATATCTGCTTTACTTTTTTTTTGAAAGAATAATTCAACGGCAATAATTCTTGTATAGTGTTTTAAATCTTCTTTATGCTCAGCAATATCATGTTCACAAGCTAGGTAACTAATGATAGAATATAGAGCATTTTTAAACATATATTTTTTTAAGTTTACTAAATGTTTTTTTAACTTCTTACTGGCTTCAATCTTTGCAATATTTTTTGCGTCGTTATCTCTTTTTCGTAAACTAATTCTAAGCTCAGTAAATAAAGCAGAGATTGTTTCATGATCATTTAATTCTTTAAAATATTTATTATCACTTTGAAGCAATGGATGTGTTAAATAGGATAGCAAGTATGCGTTGCAGAGTTCAAAATTATGATCAATCTGATAAACAATTTTTTCAGTAAGAGATTGAAAATTATCTATCTCGAAATCTGAATTTCTACCCATTTGTGATACAGTGAATAGATAGTAATCATAGAAGAAGTTAACTTTTTTCTCGATTTGTGGATCAGGATGATTGATATACATTTTGAAAATTTTTAAATATTATTTTTAATGCCTCACTAAAGAATAGAATTTGATTCTGAATTTTTAAAGTTAAGTATTTAATAATCTGGTTTTGTTAAAACCCTTAAGGCAATATTTTCAAAAAAAAGTCCATCTTGATAGATGGACTTTTTCTTAAAATTTATTTTTTAGATTCTTCAATTGAAACTTTTCTAAACTCTTTTAGAAGTTTTTCAATTTCTAACGATGATTTGCGAGCTCTTGCTCCTGCAGCTTTAACTCCTTTTTCTGCTAATGAGTCAGATTCAGTTTTGAATGTTTCGATTTCAGCAGTGATTTTTGCTATAAGGTCTTTCATAATGTCATTTTTTAATTACGGCGTAAAAGTATAAAGTTAAATGAGATATCCTAACTCCTGAAAGAAATTAAAGTCTATTGTTTTTCTTTTTTTATCGCTGCAATGAAATATGCCGGTGCAATTCCAGTTTTTGTTAGGAAAGCTTTTGTAAAGCGTTCTGTGGTGCTGAAACCCGCTTCTTTTGCAAGTGCCTCGTACTTGTAAAGCTTGAATTTTGAATCGTTACGGAGCAGTTCAGTAATGTAATCGATACGCATTCCGTTTATATATTCGTTGATGCCTTTATCTCTGTAATGGTCAATTATGCTGGCCAAATATTTTGGGTTTGTTTTAAAGGCTGCAGAAAGAGTTGTAAGATTCCAGTCTTTTTCAAGGAATTTTTTATCTTTCTCGAAGTTTTCAAGCTGTTTGAGAAGCAAGGCTACTGTATCGGAACTAATATTTTTAATAGGAGCCTTTTCTGTTTTTGATTTAGGCCTGTTTTTCTTTGTATCAAGCTCTTCCATCAGCAGCTTATAATTCTTTTTATATATTTTTCTGGTTTTGTAATATCGATAGGTAACCGCTGCTAAGATGAAAAAAAGTGCAATAATAATCCCAGCAAATATACGGTCATAGTATTTCTCCCAAATCAGTTCCGCGCTCATGTTCTGATTCTCTTCAGCTATTCTTTCTTTTTCGAGAAGCAGCTCTCTAGTGTCATACTGCTTATGTATTTTTGCGATGATGTATTTATTGGTTTCTGTCAGCAGCGTGTCGGCTTTTAGCAGCTGATTAATATAATAAAGCTGCTTATTTAAGTCTTTTTTAGTTTTATAATAGCTGATCATAAGTTCGAAGTTCTGTCTTAAATCAGGTCTCAGATAGTTTTTTTTGTTGAAGATTTTATCCACGAGCTCAAAATAGATTATAGCTTTTTCTTTCTGATGCAGCGACCAGTAGCTTTTTCCAATATAGAAGTAACCGATTGCTTCATTTGCGAAATCATTATTTTCCTTAATGGCTTCAAGTGAAGATTCTAGATTTCTGATCGACGCTCCATAATTCTTTTTAAAATACTCATTGATTCCTTCAGAATGTGTAAAGTAGGCAGCCATTTCCTCAATTTTAAGCCTTATGCATTCTGAGATTCCAAGTTCGTTTATTTCAGTGCATTTTCCGTAGTTTCCTAGCTTGTTATAGCAGAGTCCGAGAGAGTGAAGGGAATTTAAATACGGTTTGGCCTGTGTCTGTCTGTAGTAGTCAGAGCATTCTTTCAGCAGGGATGCAGCTTCATCATAAAAGCCGATGTAGAATTTAGTCAGTGCAATGCAGTATTTTACTTTATGGATAAGGTACTGGTCTTTTGTTTTTGATATATAGCTGTTGGCAATAAGATAATTATCCATTGCCTGCTGCTGGTGTTTTATTCCGTAATATGCTGTGCCTTTGCTTAAATAGGCTGAACCGATCAGTGCGTCATCCTTTGCTTTCTTAGCGGTATTAACCATACTGTCCGTATATGCTATCCGAAGCTTTTCGGGGGAGATCAGCATTAGGTTTTGGTAACCGTTTAAGATTTCTTTCAGATTCTGCTCTTTTTTAGCTTTATAGAGAAAAGCATAGGCATATAATGATGCACGGACGCTATCTTTTTTATGCATATAGAAGCGGTCATCCAGATATTCAAAATCTTTATTTTTCAGTGAATCGGGAATTTTGAAAGGATTTTTCTGGGCTGAAGCTGCGCAGAAAAACATCAGGAGCAATAAAAGTGAATTTGGTTTAATCATAGTTATGGTTAGTTTGGGATTGTGCTGGGAATATATTATAAGCTTAAAGATGGTAATCGCTGCAATAGCTTTACTTTAAGTTAATATAAAAATAATATAAACTATTGAATAATAGATGTTTGTTGTCGTGAGATGCACTACGGATTTTCCGAAAATCCGTAGTGGAAATGGCGAAAATCCACACAAGTCAGGTTGTGAGAGATGTTTAGACGAAATAGTTTTGTCTTGAATTCAAAAGCAAAATGCCGGGCAGGGTGCCAGGTAAAAGTTCTGCTTATCCGGATGAAATGGACTGGGAAGGAATTCCCGTTCACCTTCAAACCATTAAACCATGAAAACCATTTTATTATGCATTATTACGATCCTTTTATCTGTATCATGTTCTGCTGATGAAGATTTTGAAGCTGCAGAGATTTTAACTGATTTAGCCAATGCGCCTGTCACGGATAATAATTTTCCTGCGAATCCCATTAACCCTTTTGATATGGAAGGAAAGAGAATCTATGAAGCGCTTGAAGTCTATTATCAGAAGAACCACTCTCCCAATTCAGTTTCAGAACTAGCAGATCAGATCAGGCATATTTCGAATAAATTAGACAGAGGAGAAGGGAAGAGCAGCAGGCTAATACCTTTTACAGACGAGATGGTGCAGTCTATAATGGATGATCCCGATAACAGCATGATCTCCATTGTTCAGAACAGTGTGCTGCAGGCTTATGCAAAAACTAACCTGATTAATTTTCTTCAACATCTTATCGTTAAAAGGCTCGAGGAATTCAGTATTACCTATAGCTATATTACAGATTATGAAGAAGAGGTGCTTGCTGATACAGTTTTCACTTCGGAAGAAACCGAAACCATTCTTACAGTTGCTTCGATATCAAGGTATTCGCTGTATTCGGAAGAGGAGCGAAAGGATAAGGATTGGGATATTCTTGTTGGAAGCAAGCCTGCAAGACCATTATTCGGGACCAATGAAGTGCCGATTGTTTCAATCATAGCTTTACTGGAAAGGATTCTTTAGTAATTAAGTGCTTAAAATGAAACTACCAATTATATTATTTATACTGCTTGTCTGCTTTAATCTTTTGAGCCTTTATCTGATTATAGGTCTGTTCAGCTGGAATGGAGCTGAAGAGACTGCTATTGATACTCATGGGAGCGGACATCCCAGATTCATGGCTTATCTGCTTTATATTACAGTGCTTTTAAACCTTTATAGCCTATTCTATATAGCAGTAAGGAAAAGATTTGATGACTAGCATTGCCAGTTTCTTTTAAGCTTCAATGTATCAATCAAACTATGCTTAAAGATTTGATCAATAGCGAAATTAACGGCCTGTTTTCTAAGGGAGTTGCTGTATATGCCGTGAAAGAATATTGGATAAAGTTTTCTTCTTGGGATTCTTTCCAAGTTAGGTATCCTGCGGTGCTGTTAATGAAATCAGGAAGATTTAAAATAAGGTCAGGAGAAACCGTCCATGATCTGAAAGCGCATGATCTTTTGATATTTCCAAAGAAGTCCCACTGCTCTGAGATGGAAGGTGGAGAAAAACTGCGGTTTTATCTAATCCGACTTTCTTCATTGAAAGATAGGACGGGCAGTATGAACTTACAGGCTGATTCTTTATTCTTTCTGAAAGTGAAAGATGCTGTGAAAATCAGTTTAGAGGCAAGCGATTATCTGGTGCTCTCACTGATCTGCAGACTACTGCATGCGGAAGAAATGAATCAGATTAGCACCGATTTTGAATTGGAGCTTCGGCGCATCAGCACCAATCTGCTGCTGTTTGAACTCAAGCTTATCTACTCCAAGTATTTTGCTTATGGTGGACTTCACATTTCAAGGGCCGAAAAGCTGGCTGTGCAGTTTCTCACTGTGCTGTCCATCCACTGCAGAAAGCATCATACGGTGAAATTTTATGCCGGAGTGCTGTATGTCACTTCGGGCTATCTCAATAGGGTGGTGAAACAGGTTACTGGAAAACCGGCCAAGAAGATGATCACAGATGCAGTTTTGGCTGAAGCTGTAAACCTTCTGGAGGATTCTGTCTTTACCATTGCCGAGATAGCAGAAGAGCTGCAGTTCAGCTCGCCGTCTGCATTTGATATCTTTTTTAAAAAATTAATGTCCTGCACGCCGTCAGAATACCGTGCAGAAGCTGCCGAGAGATTTAAGAGTCGTTAGTCCCTATTAACTGCAATTAAAACATGAAAATGATGAAGAGCAAATATCCTTTAGAATGGCTGGATAATCTGATATTGGAACGCCTTAATCCCAATAGGGCAGATCTTAGCCAAATGTCAGAAGATGAACTGGCTGCAATTTCAGAAGATGCGGCAAAAGAATCTAAGCAGATTCAGGTTCGGATTAAAAATGAAATATTTGCCCTTAGGCGAAAGAGGCAGATCCGCCTTCTGGTCCGAAAGTACCATTCGACATTAATTTTTCTATTGGATAGGATGTCAGACAGCCAGAAAAGCATCATATTCCAATCGGCTCTTATCTCAAAATGCGGGGAAGCGGTCATTGGATGTCTGGATGGGCTGCTGTCATTTTTGGAGCAGCGCTATTCGGGCTATCTGAGTCTGGATGAAAAAGTCCCGATCACCTATCTATTGGTTTCCCGCAAGGAGCTGCAGCTGAAATTAAACAGCCTTCAGAAGCGGAAATCTAACAGCGAAGAAATGCAGGAGGCATTAAAAGTGGTGGCTCAGGAACTGGGCGAAGCGCTGTCACTGCAGAGCAGAAGCAGGGTCACTTTCCGTCAGGTGCTCTATGAGCGAACCCTGCTAAATGGGCTCGCAGAGACTGAGTGCTTGGAAGAAGGCCTATTCTCTGCGCTTGACCGGAAGCTGATCGGCTTGAATTTTAACAGCCCTGCCTATATCAGTCTGCTGGAAAGGCGCATAGTGTCTAAAATGGAGGCGAAGGAAAATTTTTCCGAAAAGGCCATTCTGCTGAGTCTGTATTTTAAGGAGTTCAGCCAGATCTATTGCAGCGATAAGCTTTTTTTTAATGCAGGGCTGCAGCCTGTTAAAACCGTTTTGGAGAATTGGTTTAAGCATGAGCTTGGCTATTTGGAGAAGCAGGCTGAACTTGCGATTGTTCTGAATGCAGAATTGAGCTCTGAGGAGAGGCATAAATATAAGCTGGAGTGCGATCTGTCTGCAGATCAGATCGCGATTATCCTCCGTGCGGCAGATGAAGCGCGCATTGTCAAGTCCAGATCCATGAGTCTGGTCTTTCAGAGGATAGTGCCCCATCTCTCAACGGCCTTTAAAAAGGACTTGTCCTATCAGTCGGTTCGAAGCAAATCCTACAATGCGGAAGAGAACGATAAAAACATAGCCATACTGACTCTGGAGAAGATGATCAGAAAGATCAGATCGTACTGATTTTTTAATTGCCTGACATTTAATGCTGTTTTTCTGAAACAAAACAGGCTCTGTATCGACTAATATTTCAGAAAGGATTTTTAAATCCTTCGGTTGAGAACCATAAATTCCTTTAAAACTGAAACTATGATGACCTTAATTGCCATATTCTTTCCCTCGCTGTCTTTTCTTCTCAGAGGAAAGCTTCTGACCGCGCTGCTGTGCCTTATTCTTCAGATTACGCTGATCGGTTGGATTCCCGCAGCCATATGGGCTGTGGTATCGCTCCAGAATTCAAGAGCGGATAGAAGAGATGCTAAGCTTATTAAAGCAATGAGAACCAGGTAAGATAGACTGGCTAGCCCCAATGGAGCCTCTGGAAGCATCTGATGCTTTCAGAGGCTTTTCGCGTGCGGCCGCTCTGCATGCCTGAATGAATTTGCGGCAAGATGCTATCTGATAGTTTATAGCCGTTAGATGATATAATAGATAGACCTAATTTTTGCGGCAAAAAAGGTATTGGCCCTGCCTTCCATTGGGCTTCAGACTGCAAAAAGGATCAGGTGAAACAAGCTGGAGATTGGATCGCGCCTGTACCGGAACAAAAGCATTTGGGCTTATATATAAAGCCGTGCAAAAATAATATTTAACACAAAAAAAGCTATATTCGTACTCTCAAGTTATTAGAAGATCTGATTCAATTAACCTTAAAAATTATGATGAAAAAATTACTGTTTTTTATTCTGCTTCCTTTATTGGGTATGGGGCAAGTGCAAATTGGAGATGATATTTATGGAGAGCCCACTGCACGCCATAGCGGCAGCAGCATTTCGCTTTCCAGCAATGGCAGGACCCTTGCCATTGGATCTCCCGGCACTGACAATAGGGGGAATGAAACAGGATCTGTCAATGTATATAAATACGATTCGGGCAGCTGGGGAAGAATAGGATACGAAATTCATGGAGTGGCGGCTGGCGATTATAGCGGTAGCAGCGTCGCCCTTTCCGGTAATGGCTATACTCTTGCTGTTGGATCTCCAGGGAATGATCTGGGGGGAGCTGATGCGGGATTGGTCAGGCTGTATTATTATGTTTCCGGTTGGTGGCAGCAGATAGGGTCGGATTTTTATGGGGAATCGGTCGGAGATAATAGCGGCAGCAGCATTTCCCTTTCCAGCAATGGCAATATCATTGCCATTGGATCTCCAGGAAATGACGCAAATGGAACCGATGCGGGATCTGTAAGGGTATATGAGAGCGTTGCCGGAGTCTGGACACAGGTGGGAGCCGATATTGATGGGGAAGCGGCTGGAGATGCCAGCGGCTCCAGTGTTTCCCTTTCCAGCGATGGCAGCATTGTGACTATCGGATCTCCCGGAAATGATGGAAATGGAACTGATTCGGGATCTGTTCGGGTGTATAAGAATGTTGCGGGAATCTGGACCAAGATTGGAGCCGATATAGATGGAGAAGCAGGAGGAGATAATAGCGGCGCTAGCGTTTCCCTTTCCAGCGATGGCAATACTTTGGCTATTGGAGCCTCGGGAAATGATGGGAATGGGGCTGATGCGGGATCAGTTCGGGTGTATCAGAATGCATCCGGCACCTGGACAAAAATAGGAGGGGATATCGATGGCGAATCGGCTGGAGACAGCAGCGGCAAAAGCATTTCCCTTTCAAGCGATGGTTCTATGCTAATAATTGGATCGCCTTTAAATAGCGGAAATGGAGCTGATGCGGGATCAGTTCGGGTGTATCAGAATGTATCGGGAACCTGGACAAAAATGGGGGCAGATATGGATGGAGTGGCGGCCGGCGATAATCTGGGCGCTAGCGTTTTCCTTTCGGGTGATGGCGCCACCCTTGCAGCTGGAGCTCCATTTAATGATGGAAACGGACCTGATGCGGGGGCAGTTTCGCTGTACCAGAATGTATCGGGCACCTGGACAAAAATGGGAAATGATATAAAAGGAGACCCATCTGAAGGCATGGTCGGCGTCAGCGCTTCCATTTCTGATGACGGCACGATCCTTGCCATAGGAGATTGGATAAATGAGGCAAACGCAGGCGGATACCACACAGGATCGGCTAGGGTCTATAAAAATCTATCCGGCATCTGGACGCAGATAGGAGATGATATAGACGGGGAAAAAATAGGCGACTATTTAGGCTACAGCCTTTCCCTTTCCGGCAATGGCGCCATTCTGGCTGTTGGAGCTTATGCAAATGACGCCAGCGGGGACCAGGCCGGATCAGTCCGCGTCTATGAGAATAAATCTGGCGCCTGGACACAGATAGGGGACGATATAGACGGGGAAGCCGCTGGAGATAATTTCGGCATTTGCGTTTCCCTTTCCGGTGATGGCACTGTCGTGGCTATCGCAGCTCCTTATAATGATGCAAAGGGAGATGCTACAGGATCGGTTAGGGTCTATAAAAATGTGTCCGGCACTTGGACAAAAATAGGGGGCGATATAGATGGAGAAGCAGCCGGGGATTATAGCGGCAATAGCATTTCCCTTTCCAGCGATGGAAATACTTTAGCTATTGGGGCCTACCTAAACAGCGGGAGCGGAACTTATGCGGGATCAGTGCGCGTCTATCAGAATGTATCTGGCGTCTGGACGCAGATAGGGGCCGATATAGATGGGAAATCAGCCAGAGACAGAAGCGGTACGAGCGTATCCCTCTCTGGCGATGGGACAATTCTTGCCATTGGAGCTCCCGGAAATCTTGGAGACGGATCCTATAACGGATATGTCCGCGTGTATAAAAACGTTTCGGGAACCTGGACACAGTTGGGGGCCGATATAATTGGAGAAGCATTTTCCGATGAGAGCGGCTTTAGCGTCTCCCTTTCCAGTGACGGCAGCATTCTGGCGATTGGAGCCCATTACAATGATGGAAAAGGAGACCGTTCCGGATCGGTTCGTGTGTATAAAAATGTATCTGGCGCCTGGATAAAAATAGGATCCGATATAGATGGGGAAGCGCCTGGAGATGAAAGCGGCCATATTGTCTCTCTGTCTGGAGATGGCAGTGCGCTGGCCATTGGAGCCCCTTATAATGGCACAAACGGCCATGTCCGCGTCTATGGCCTATCGCCTGTTTTGAGTTCAGACAGTTTTGTTCTGGGCAGTTTTTCAGTTTATCCAAATCCAGCATCAGAGGCTGTAACCATTAGTTTGGAAGATGGTTTGGCATTGGAGGAAATAAATGTCTACAATGCTTTAGGGCAATTGGTGAAAACAGAAAAGAAGGCTGTTATTACTGTCAATTCTCTGGCAAAAGGAATATATTTTTTTCAGGTGATCACCAGTCAGGGAAAAGCCACCAAAAAGGTCATTATAAACTAGCCGCATTTAAAAGCCAGTACTAAGAATAATGCACGGGGCTTTCGCATTTGGAATAGCTTTGCTTTCTTTTTTTAAATTCACCGAAAAGAGGCAGTGCTGCAGATAAGGCGTTTTTATGGAATAGTGCCGTAACGGACTGAAAAAGAATATGAAAATTAATTATCCAATAGTAAAAGAGACGGCCTACTGGCCGTCTCTTTCGTTTTTGGTCTTTATAAGCTTTAAAAAGGCTTTTGCCGGTTCTGCCGCATCTATTTAATAGATATTGAAGGAATTTCAAAATCAGACGATAGCCAAAATTATTGTGGATCTGCATTGTAATGCAGGAGGAGATGTTTCTTCCTTAATTTTTTGCGTTAAAAAGGTATCCACTTCAAGCTGAAATTTCTTTAAAATTTGCCTCAGCTTTTTGTGGCGGAAAAATGTATCAAGTCCATTTGCCGTATGTAAAAAATAATGATTTCAATCATTATTTTTTACATACATATAGATGACTATAATTTACTGCTGTTATATATTTTCTATTGCACCTTAAAAAAAGACCTTTGAAGTTAAATATTATAACTATTAAGAATATTTTACTCCTTTACGATCTTGGAACTATGCCAGTAAATCAATCAAATTTGCAATCGTTATAAAAGACGCTTCTATTTAAGATGTTGATAGGCTTTTTGGGGGAAGCTTATGATTCCTTTTGCTCCATCCTTGCGAGATTGAATTGAATCAATTTCAATAATCTAAAAGCCGCTGTTTTGGTAAAACTGACGGTCTGAATAGATATAGAAATTCAATTGCTGGCTTACAGGCCAGTGATTGAAACTATAGATAATTTACGGATGCCGTCTGGGTCTCTGAGAAAGCATGTTTTTACCTCTTGCCCTCTCTTGGCAAGTGGGATGTTTATAACTTTTAAAGGCATAAATATAAATAAATTTTTAGTGTGCAATTATAAATTTACTTTAATCATGGAGATAAATCCTATAAATAAAATATCTTTTTTTATGACTGTAAGCTCAAATTCACCTCCTGTTTTTTTGTCAAAGTATAATTTACTCTCCTAATTTCAGCGAAAATGCAATCAATAGCTTAAGATTATTTTAGAGTAACATCCAGCAAATTTATTTACCCACTTAGTACTTATTTAAATTATACGATATGAAAAAAAAATACTCATTAAATTTTATGCTTTTAATTTCTTTTGTGCTATCAGGCTTTCTAAATGCCCATTCTGTTTTGGGCGGCCCTGTATTTCAAAACAGCAGCCACTCTATATTATATTGCAAGAGTATTCCCGCAGTTGAAAGGCACCGAGTATGGCTTAATCTGACTAATAATGAAGGGCTTTTTAAGCAGCTTTTGATTGGCTACATGCAGGGGGCAACCAATGGTTATGATTACAATTACGATGCCGTTTCCATGGATGCAAATAAATATGCGGATTTTTACAGCATTAACGAAGGAAAGAAGCTGGTGATTCAAGGACGCGGCCTGCCGTTTCTTCTTAGCGATACGGTTCCTCTTGGCTACAGGTCTGAAATTGTCGGAGATTTAAGCATTTCAATTGATCATGCAGATGGCGATTTAGCTGATCAGGATATTTATCTGGAGGATAAAATGACCGGTGCTATACATAATTTGAAAAAAAGTGTTTATACATTTTCAACAGAAAAAGGAACTTTTGCAGATCGTTTTATTATTCGCTATGCTGCCAAGGTAAATTTAGGAAATGCCCAATTTGAGGATAATCCCGAAAATCTAATAGTTGTTTCAAAAAATAAAGTGATCACATTAAAATCTTACGGGAACGCCGTGGAGCAGGTTTCAATTTATGATGCGGCAGGGAGGCTCATTTACAATATTCCGCAGATAAAAACATTTGATTTAGAGATTGATGGCATCCGATCCGGCCCTCAGGTATTGCTGATTAGGGTATTTTTTGAAGATGGGAGCAGGACATCAAAAAAAATAATATTTTAATTTCACATCATAATTATATCTTTCCAGCGGCAGTTTTTTTTTAAATTCCGCCGCTTTTTTTAAATAGGGCATTAAAATATCATAAAAATGCCAATAGGCGATAAGATCGGAAGTGTCTACGAATTGAAAAATTGCACTCAGAAAGCCATTTTTAAATGGGATTTCATTATCTGCAATTGAAAAGCAATTGAAATTAATTTTTCTTCAGCATGTAAAGAATGCATCTGTTTTCCAATAATCGATTAATGCATGCTTTGATCTTTTTTTATTTTTATCAGTCAGCCATTGGCTGTATCGGATTTTTGAAAATCAAATGGATGAAAAAATACTGCTATTTTTTATTTCTAAATATACTTTTTAGTATATTTGTGCCCTAATTGATTAGTAATGCTTAGTAAGGCTGAAAGAACAAAACAATTTATACTCGAAACTGCGGTGCCCCTTTATAATGAAAAAGGCATCTCGGGAGTCAATATTGATGATATCCTGGAAGCCACCAAACTTACAAAGGGCTGCCTTTACGGCCATTTTGAAAATAAAGAAGATCTGTCAGAGCAGGTTATTGATTTGTCGCTGAAAATGATTTCAGACAGAATCAGAGCGGCAGTTTATCAGGCAAAAACAGTTAAAGGCAAAGTGTCTGCATTTCTGGATTTTTATAAGGACCCAATTGAAACCTATATTTCGGGTGGCTGCCCGATACTTAATACTGCCGTAGAAGCAGATGATAATTATCCGCTTATAAAAGAGAAAGTTGCTAAAGTATTTAGAACCGGTCAGCAGGAATTGGCAGGTTTGCTTCAGCAGGGAATTGATTTAGGGGAGTTTTCCGCTAAACTTGATCCCGCTGTCTTTGCGTTTAAATTAGTCGCATCGGTTGAAGGCGGCATCGTAATGTGCAGGGTTATGGGGACAGCAAAACCAATGCAGGGACTTGTCAAAAGCCTAAAGTCTGAATTGGAGCAATATGCAATATAATTTTTTTTTGATTCAAAATATACTAAAAAGTATATTTTAAAATATACTAAAAAGTCTAAAAAAAAGGAATTTGTCAGCTTGATAGATAAAGAATAAAAATAATTTAAATAGAAATACTAATGAAAACAGCAGGGAATACAATATTCATAAGCGGCGGAAGTGCTGGAATAGGATTGGCAATTGCCAAAAAATTAAGCGGGTCAGGCAATAGGATAATAATTAATGGGCGCAGTGAAGAACGTCTGCAGAGCGCTTTAAAACAATTGGATAATGCAGCAGCGATACAAGGCGATTTATCTGAAGAAGCCGATAGGATTCGAATTGCAAAACAATTAAAAGAAGATTACCCGGAAGTAAATTTAATCATTAACAATGCCGGGGCAGCGTTTAGTTATCTTTTGAATGAAACTTTAAATGCCCACCAAAAAGCCGCTATAGAAATGAATACCAACTATTTGAGCGTAATTCATTTTACGGAGCTTTTACTGCCCCACTTATTGCAGAAAGCAGAATCTGCTGTAGTTAATATTTCCTCCATTGCAGTGTTTGGAAGCCATAAATTGCTTCCAACTTATGGAGCAACCAAAGCAGCACTGCATAGCTATACTGCTGCACTTCGATCTACTTATGAAGAAGAGAAAAATATTCAAATCTATGAAGTCTATCCGCCACTGGTAAATACTGAATTTTCAGCCGAGATAGGAGGGGTAAACGGCATTTCGCCGGATGAAGTTGCAGATGAATTGTTTTTGGCTCTTGGTAAAAATCAGTTTGATGTTCCGGTTGGTGATTCTAAACAATTCTTTAAATAAATCATTATGGACATAAAGGGCAGAACAATATTGATCACAGGAGGGGCTTCCGGCATTGGGTTTGAAGCGGCTAAGCAGTTTTTGGCAATCGGAGCTAAAGTGATCATTACGGGAAGAAATCAGGCCAAATTAGATGCCGCTAAAAAGGCATATCCTGCGATCACAGCAATTCAAAGCGATGCGGCAGATAAAGAAGATGCAAAATTTCTTTTCAGCAGAGTAAGAGAATTGGGCGGCATTGATATTTTGTATAATAATGCCGCGGTACTGGTGCCACCGTCAAATTTAGGCATTGCAGATGACAGGCATGCCGAAGGCGCGGCCTACGAAATGGAAGTGAATTATCTGGGGGTGATAAGGCTCAATAACCTGTTTATGGACATGCTGCAATCAAGAAAAGAAGCGGCGATAATAAATACGACATCAATATTGAGCCAGGCTCCGTCATTAATAGAAGCCACCTATTCTTCGTCTAAAACGGCACTGGCTTTTTATACGGTCTCGCTTCGAGAGCATTTGAAGATTATTGGAAGCAATGTAAAAGTATTTGAACTGATCCCGCCGCTTGTTGCTACAGAAATGACTGCAGACCGGAAAGATAAAAAAATATCTGCCGAAGAAATGGTAAAAGGGCTTATCGACGGGCTTCAAAAGGAAAATTACACAATCCGTGTAGGGGATGCGAAACTGTTTAGCCTAATTAACAGGTTTTTTCCAAAAACAGCCTATAGATTGATTAATCCGAAGAAAACCCATCAACTTTTAAAAAATTAATATGAAAGCATTTGTAATAAATAAATATGGTAAAGGAGCGCTCGAGTTTGCAGATGTTGCAGCTCCTGATGTGGGCAGCAACGATGTTTTGATTGAAGTTTATGCCGCAGGCTTAAATTTACTGGATTCAAAAATAAAAACAGGAGAATTTAAATTGATGCTTCCCTATAGGCTGCCTTTGATTCTGGGGCATGATGTGGCGGGTATTGTTATCAAAGCAGGCAAAAATGTCAGAAAATTTAAAGTTGGCGACCAGGTTTATTCCCGCCCTGCGGATTACCATATAGGAACCTTTGCCGAGTATATTGCCGTCAATGAAAAAGATGTGGCATTTAAGCCCAAAAATATTTCTATGAACCAGGCGGCTTCTATTCCATTGGTGGCACTAACGGCATGGCAGGCATTGGTGGAGCGTGCCGATTTGAAAAAGGGGCAGAAAGTATTTATTCAGGCAGGCTCAGGAGGTGTTGGAACCATAGCGATACAGCTGGCAAAGCATTTAGGTGCAGTGGTTGCCACTACAGCAAGTGCAAAAAGTTTTGAACTGCTTAAAAATCTTGGAGCAGATGTGCTGATCGATTACAAAACCAATGATTTTGAGCACATACTTAAAGATTATGATGCTGTGTTAAACAGCCAGGATCAAAAAACACTTGAAAAATCATTAAACGTTTTGAAGCCCCAAGGAAAGGCTATCTCTATTTCAGGACCGCCAACGCCTGAATTTGCCAGAGAAATGGGACTGCCCTGGTATTTCAAAATCATTATGTCGCTGCTTAGTTTTGGCATAAGGAGAAAAGCCCAAAAAAAGCACGTTGATTTTAGCTTTCTATTTATGAGGGCTGAAGGAAACCAGCTGCAGGAAATTGCGGCTCTTATTGAAGCTGGGATTATCAGACCCACAGTAGATAGAGTGTTTGCTTTTGAGCAGACTAATGAGGCCCTGCAGTATGTAGAAAGCGGCCGCGCGAAAGGCAAGGTTGTAATAGAATTAAAGAGTGGGAAATAGTACAGGCCGGGAGTAAAATCTCATTGATTGATGCAGGTTTTGCTCTCAGCCAATAATAAATTTTTTAATCGCCGCCAATGCAGAAAAATAGCAACAGCCTCAATAATGCCAGTGAGTATCATCTGAATCAATATCAGCAGAATGCGCCAAGATTTTCTGTGTGCGAGATTGATGCTTACTTAAAAAAATATGATAAAAAAAGGAGGAAAGCCCATGCCGAGAACCACTATCAGATCATTTGGTTTAAAAAGGGGAACGGCAGCTATTTTGTTAATTTTAAAGCCTGGGATATTGACCGGAACACTCTTTTTTTTCTATCTAAAAATGATAATCATTATTTTGACAGAAATGCCAATTACAGCGGAGTTTTAATTCAGTTTAATGAAGAGTTTCTGATTCAGGACAATAAGGATATTTCCTTTTTTTCAAAACACGGCCTGCTGGATAGCCAAAAACACACATCCTGTTCGCTTACCCAAGATGACGCCTTTATTTTGGATGAATATTTAAAGCTGATCAAAAATGAATTGGCAGATAAAAATGAAAACAGCCATGAGGAGCTTTTAAGGTCCTATCTCAAAGCATTTATCATTCAGGTTCATCACAGATGGGAAAAAGCAGGCACATCTGATGGGCGACAGATTTCGCCTGAGAATAGAAAGCAGCTGCAATTGAGAAAATTTGTTGATCTAGTGGAGGAAAATTATAAAAATGAACTTAAAGTCTCCGAGTATGCGGCGCTTATGCAGATGTCATCAAGGACATTATCGGGCCTTACCAGCCAATTATTAGATAAAAGCCCTTCTGAGATTATCTGCGAAAGGATCCTAGCAGAAGCAAAAAGAATGCTCCTTGAGACTAGCTACAGTATCAGTAAGATTGGCCATTGTCTAGGCTTCGATGATGATTCCTATTTTGTAAAATATTTTAAAAAATATACCGGTGTCCCGCCTTCGGATTTTAGGAGGTCCAGCCTAAAGGAAATAGCCAGGCAGGTAAGCCCTTAATAGTAATGGCTGGTAATCTTCCTTAGCGCATCATCGATTTGCCTAGTTCAGGAACAGAAAATAATTGCGTAATGTTTTTCATATCCAGCCAACCTGTTTTCGCCAGCGGTTAAACTCCAGGTCATGCGGGTGCAGGTCCATTTTGTGAACTGAAGCCACAAATTCTGCTATAGATTCTTCGTCATGCGGAGCCAGCTGGAGCTCTCTTCGCAGGCGGATCATTTCTGCCTTATCTTCTACGGGATACATGCCTCGGCGGTCAAACTGGGTGCCAAACTTCTGCGGCCTTCCTTCAAAATAGCATATCCTGTCATGCAGGTAGGCAAGGTTTTGCGGACTCACTTCATTGGCCGCTTCGGATATGAGCGCATAGCATCTTTTCATAAAAAGCGGCAGGCTGATTGCGTGCTGGACAATGAGCCAAGCCGCCTGGCTGGCTTCTTCACCGACACTTGATTTTGTAGGGTATCCGATAGAATCAATAATTTCCTCAAGCCGCTGCGCATTTTTTTTATGCACACGCTCCATATCGGGATTATAGCCTGGTGACAGCTTTCCTTCTTTTAGCAGCGCTTCGCGCACCTCCAGGTCATGGCGTGCCATTTCTATTAATTCTCGGGCAATAATTTTGGTGTTCTCCATTAAAATGTCAAATGTTAGTTTCTACAATGCATTATAATGCAACGGAAATTCCCTTACCTTCCGACTTGGGTCCTGTCTTGCATATTAAGAGCCAGCGCAGCAATATCCCTGACAGTCTGTGTAGGAGAATTACAGTCGCAATTGCTTAATCCTATAACATAGATATCGTGCTCGGGAATATAGACCGCCATTGTTTTGAAGCCGAAAATACTGCCCCCGTGTTCCCTGGATGCTATTGCGTTTACATCTTTTATGTGCCAGCCGTAGCCATATGCGAATTCATCGCCATTGTTTAATCTATGCCTGCTAAAAGCCTTGCTGGTCTGCTTCGCTCCAAGCAGCAGGTTCTGATTTAAGGCATTCTGCCATTTGAGCATATCCCCTGCGGTAGACATCAGCGAACCCGAAGAGAAAGGCACACTAAAGCTAATTGGCGTCTTATTCACATAGCCGTATTCTTTCTTATGGTAGCCATAAGCCCTTTTTAGGATTATCTTCCGATCGCTGGCGTAGCAGGATTGGTTCATTCCCGCTTTATCAAAGATATGCTTTTTGATAAAGTCCCCATATGCTTCTCCCGAAACCAGTTCAATAATGTAGCCGAGAAGAACATAGCCCGAATTGTTATACTCATACTTTTCTCCGGGCGCAAAATCAGCTGGTTCATTCTTAAAAAAAGAAGCCATCATTGCAGGTGTCATCTCTTTCTGCGCAATATCGGACAGCTGCTTCATTTTTGTAAAATCTTTAATGCCCGAAGTATGCGTAAGCAGATGATGCAGGGTTATTTCACTCCCGCCAGGATAATCGGGTATGTATTTGGAAACGGGATCCTTTACATTCAGCTTCCCCTGCTCCTCAAGCATTAATATGGCTACGGCCGTAAACTGTTTGGTGATGGATCCCAGCTGGAATACATTCTCAGGCGTCATATCAGCATCAAGCTCTATATTGGCCTTGCCAAAAGCCTTCCGGTAGACTGCCTTGCCTCGGTGCGCAATCATAAATACGGCTCCGGGACCATTTTTGGCACTGAAATCTTTTAGTATCAGACTGTCTGCTTTGGCTTCAAGGTTTTGGGCATAAAGGCGATCAGTTGCCCCGATAATAAAAACTGCTGCCGAGAGCAGTATGCAAATGTGCTTCATTTCCGCTATAATAAATAGGTTTTATCCAATTAGACGCCTTAGAGTGCAATCAGGTTACAGAGAGCATGGCAAAAATTCACTTCGAAAAGCAAACCTCAATTTTTCATAGCGAACCCGATATGAAATAGCTTATTCTTTGCAATTGCATTTCCAGCTAATTTTGACAAACATTCCTGCACAATTTGATGGCTTTTATCAATGGAAAAAAATCAGTAAAGATTTTTTCAGCCAAGATAGGCAAAGCGGGGATTTTTATGCGGCATCCACTTTTTTAAAATTCAAAAGCTTTCATAGCGGTCTTTAATCAAAATAGATGCAAAGAATTGCTATTGGCTCTTTCATCTATACAGATAAAATTGCCTATATTATTTTTATATAGCCTAACAAAGCAAAAATAAGTGGTGGTGCAGCTCCATTATTAGGATCAAAATTTTGTTAGGTTAAACCTAAAGAAATCTATGAACAGCGAATTGAAAACCATACGTGAACTGATATTGCATTATATAGACATTAATGACTCTGAATGGGAGCAGTGTAAGTCTATGTTTAAGCTTAAGCGCATTAAGAAAAAAGAGATAATTCTGTCTAAAGGAGAAATCAGCCGTGAAATATATTTTGTGGCAAAAGGGATATTGAGGATATATTTTGTTGATGAAAATGATGATGAAAAAACATTCCATTTTTCACTGGAAAATACTTTTGCCACCGATTATGAGAGTTTTTTAAAACAGACTTCTGCAGACTTTTACATTCAGGCGCTTGAAAATACGACCGTTATCGTAATTACTTTTGAGATGCTGCAATTTCTTTATAAGAATCTTCTTTATGGAGAAAAGTTAGGGAGGCTTATTGCAGAGGACTATTTTTTTCTGATGAATTATAAAATTAAAGGATTTTATACGCAGACCCCCATACAGCGCTATAACAGCATGAATATTATGTTTCCTAAAATACTCATCCGTGTGCCTCAGCATTATATTGCCTCTTACCTTAACATAAGCCCTGTTCATTTGAGCCGCCTCAAACAGGGTGCTGAGCAGGAATGAGCCAAAATGTAAACAAATGTTATTGCTGTTGTTTTTTTTAGAATTTAATTTTACACGATCGCAAAGCTAATATAGATGCAGCATTTTGCCATTATGGATATTGATAAGCTGTATCTTATATTAATGCTTTATTTGAATATTGTCGAGAAGAATTAAAAGAATTTGGTACTATGGAAATGTCAATAGGCGCTAAGATTAAAAGCATCAGGGAATTAAAAAATTACACTCAGGAATATACGGCGTATCGGCTGGGAATTACGCAGGCAGGCTACAGCAAGATTGAAAAAGGTAAAACAGGTCTGAGCCTGGAGAAGCTTCAGCAGCTTGCAGTTATTTTCGATCTGTCCGTAGAATATATAATCAATTTTGAGATTCAGAAATATTTTAGCGAAGAAAGGCATATCAAAAAGAACGGCACTTTAAATGGCCAAAATAACTTTCATTTAATTGCAAAACTATATGAAGATAAGATTCTGCTTTTAGAAAAGCTGCTTGGCAAGACAGATCTCGAGCTTAAATATTACAAAGAAAAATGCAGCTCCCTATAGTCTGCAATCTTAGGGGCAAGCATGATATTAGGCAAGGCCAGCGGGAAATGTAATAAAGGGCTTAGGTAAGCCACTGCCACGGGAAGCAGTTTGGCTATTTCCAGCTAAAAAAATAAGTCCCTTGAGCAGATTGCGGTTTATAAAAAGAAATTATTGCTTGCTGAGAAAACAGATGCTCTCGATTATAATCTTATGATAGTTCAGCAGCTGGAAAACCTTTTAAAGTTCGGTGAGGTCCTTTAAAATGGCACTTTAGCTGATTCGCGCGAAATGATTGGCTTAATTTTTTCTGAAAATTTCACATTTTGAGAAAGCGGAATAAAACCCGCTGAAGCAATGAAAAAGTGCTAACTGCATCTGATTGGCGGGTGATGGTTTGCATGTGGAAAAAATCTGGGCTCCCTGCCTTAAGCGGGAGGCTTTCTGATCTTTGAAAAAGGGCGTGCGAAAGGCTCTTTTTCTTTCTGATGCTGGCCTAGGGGCATCATTTTTTAACGGCTCTTTATGATCTGGATTTCTCGCTGCTTTTAAAATTATTGGCTTATCGAAATCTTTTAGGCATTTATGTGCTAAATTTGAGGGTGTAAAACCGCTTCAAGATGATGAGTTCTGAAAATTCCCACCCGGCTCCTGAAGGCTTAAATGGCGAAGAGCCCCTGAAAATTATACTGGCCGAAGATGATAAGGACGACCAGGAATTATTCATAGATGCCCTCCAGGAAGCTGATGTTTCCTCTGAGGTGGTCACCGTTGAGAACGGGCAGGAGCTCGTGGACACCCTAAAAGATAAGTCCCAGCCCGATCCTGATATTATTTTTATCGATATCAATATGCCCGCTAAAGGGGGGAAGCAGGCTCTGGAAGAGATAAAGGCCGATAAGGAGCTTAAGGGCATTCCTGCCGTTATGCTCTCCACCTGGGATCACCCCTCGGATATTGAGGAAACCTTTGAGAAGGGGGCGGACCTTTATGTGCAGAAACCGAATTCCTTCAGCGGCTTTGTGATGATCCTAAAGAAGGTGTTCTTTCTGCACTGGGCCAAAGCTTTGCTAAACCCAGTTAAAAAATTATTTTTTGTTTCAGAAAAGAATATATCGCAGGGGGACTCCTAAGCGGCCTTGCCAGTGTTATCCGTTTATTTTTTCCCTGTGATGGTGCTTTAGGCATTTTTCCATTTTCTGTAGCAGCTGTATTTCATTCAGATCCCCTAAAGGATCAGATAGTCCTGTGATGGTCCTCTGGCAATTGAATCTTTGATCTTCAAAGAAGCAGGTCAATTTTGGGAACTCGTTGTGGGACACCAGCCAGGTGTCTTTGCCTGTATTTTTAATTTTAAATTTCTTCCTATTCCATAATCTCCTCAGCAGCTGCAGACACTCCGATATCGCTGCTGTTTAAATCTGCTTTTCTTAGTGGATTTCAAGCTGCAGAGTTAGGGGATTATTGAATTCTGAATGCGCAGCAGCAGCTCATGGAATTCAAAGATGGGGCATGGGAATCTCTCCGGCAAATGCTATTGCCAGGAGAAAAACCCAACCCATAGCAATGCAGCTGCGCCAGGTTGGGCTCAGAGAACCGTATAGGGAAGGATTTGAAATAAATTTTATCTGTACTTGATATTGATGCTGATGATATCCGAAGCCATATTGGTGGTTCTGGTGTAATGCCCGTAGCGGATCTCTAAAGTGTTCCAGTGCTTAAGGCCAAAAATGCCATTTGGCGGGGTGAATTTCATTCCCATTCCAAAGAAACTGCTGTCAAACCTGGACAGATCATAATTGCTGGTGTAGAATTCCTCAGCTGCTGTATGTTCTCCATAAGGCTTGAAATACTTGGTTCCGCTCTGGGTATAGTATCTGTAGAATGGGCTTAGAGAAAAAGCCTGCGTTAGCTTTACTGGAATTTCCAGATCTGCGGTATGCGCTTTGAGGCTCCAGTCATCCGTGTAATATCGGTAGTATGCCCTAATGATCATATTGTCACCCAAGAAATAGCTCGCCCTTATTCCCACCGGAATTTTAAGTCTGGTGCCAGGCATTTTTTCCTGATGCACCGAGCCATCTGCAAAGTAGACTCTGTGAAAAGGAAGGCTTAAATAGCCATTTTGGCTGATTACATCTCCAACCAGCATTATCTGGAGGTTTTTATTTATAACCTGGGAATAGCTTAAAGTTCCAGCAAAAGTATTCCGGCTGGCACTGCCATAGCCCTCGCTTCCCGGCTGGCGAAGCTCAACAGGCTCAATGAGCTTTAGCTGATCGATAAAGGTCTGCAGCTTGGCTGTAAATTCGCCGTTTTTATTTCTGGTTTTTTGAGAGAAGGCAATATTTGCTCCAAAAGACTGATAGTCAAATTCTGTTGAGGATGAAACCCCGAAGGCATATGCTCTTCCTTTTTCTTCATTTTCCCTCAGATAGGTGAGGGAAGGATAAAATCTGTTGTCTGAAGAAGAGGCTGATGAATTGGCGCTCAAATCAATCATATCTGATGAGGCGGAAGTGTAGTGGTCAATTCCTGCTTCAATATCAAAAGTATGTCTGATTCCGGTTTCTCCGTATTTTACCAGTCGGACATCTATGGTATTGGCAATGTCAGTAAGATGCTCGGAACCGATCCCTCCTGTAACGGCGGAATTGTTTCCATCCTGCTTATAGTAGCTTGAGACTAAATTAACCTCTTCCAGCTTTAATTTTCTGCTTTTATAGCCTGTGGAATCCGTCGGGATATCCTGCGCTCTTGACTGAAACAATGCCAGCAGAGCAGCTCCTGTAAGGAATATTCTTTTCATTTTTAAAAGTATGAAAATTAGTTGCAGCCGCAGCCGCCGCCGCTTTTTCCTGAATTTGCTCCGGAAGCTCCTTCACGGTAGGATTGGAAGCTAAGCTCCGTTTTTTCAATCTTCCTGTTGGAAAGGACCATTTCAGAATCGTTGAGTTTTCCTTTTTGGTATTCCTTTACCGAAGTGCAGGAGCCAGCCATCAGGCCGGCGAGAGCAGCACTGCATAGCAGTGCAAAAAATTTCTGATGTGGCTTTTTCATTTTAGGCGTATGTTTTTGGATGTGTAAATTTTATTGTTGTCATCAATTATTATGCAGTATAAATCAGGTATCTGATCTATTAAAAACAAGCCGGCTTTGATGCCCATAACAGCTATCGGGGTGGCCATTGCATCTGCAAACTCTGCATTTGAAGCTATGATGGTCACGCTTTTGATTCCAGTTATCGGAAGCCCGGTTTTTGGGTCAATAGTATGGGAATATTTTTTGCCTCCAATGGTGATGAACTTTTCATAATTTCCCGAAGTCGCCACGGCTCTATTGGATATCTCCATATAGGAAAAAGCAGCATTTGGAGAGTCTGGATCCGCCACTCCGATGGTCCATTTCCTGCCGTCGGGCTGCAGTCCCCAGGCAGAAAGATCCCCGCTGGCATTAATGATGCCGCTCTGGACATTGTGTTTAAGCAGGACCTGTTTGGCCATTTCAGCGGCATATCCTTTTCCGATGCCGCCAAAACCAATCCTCATTCCTTTTTCCTTCAGAAATACAGTTGTATTTTCCCTGTCAAGTATAATATTGCGGTAATCGATAAGGTGCACCATCTTTAAAGCTGCAGCCGCATCAGGCAATTTAGCCATGGACTTGTCAAAATTCCAAAGGCTTTTGTCTATGCTTCCATAAGAGATGTCAAATGCCCCTTGCGTAATTCTCGAAATCCCGATGCTTCTGTCAATTAGATTAAAAACTTCCAAATCTACTTTGACAGGTTTGATTCCAGCGCTATCATTGATCAGATTGGTCTGGCTGTCTTCTCTGTAGGTGGTCAGGAGTTTTTCAATGCGCCTGATTTCTTCAATGGCCAGATTAATATATTCATTTCCTGTTTTTTCATTCACGGCAACAACTGTTATAGTGAAGCTGTTCCCCATGAGTTTCAGGGATTTTGAATATTTCTGTTTATCTGGTATGTTATTTTCGGCTGTCACAGATCGCTTTTATTTCGGCAGTCCATTGTTCAGGAGTAGTTTCTGGTTTTCCATGCCAGGTTTTGATTACTTTGCCATCAGCATCCAAAAGAAGCGTTAAAGGAAAACTTCCTTCTTTATTATAAATTTCTGCTAAATCTTCGTTTCGTTTAACCTGCTCAGGAGTTCCGATGTTTTTCTTTTTTCTCGGAAAATCAGCATTAACCAGCACTAGGTTTTCATTGGCCATGGCAGTGAAAACCTCACTTTCAAAATAGTCTCTGCGTGTTACTATACATGGGCCGCACCAGTCTGAGCCGGAGAAGTTCAATAGAATCAATTCGTGTTTTTCCTTTGCAATTTTTTTAGCATTATTAAAATCAGGTTCCCAGTTTATGGTTATTGCTGCTGTCAATAAAAGGAACAGGGTAATCAGCTTCATTTCAGAGTTTAGTTTTTAGATATTTACGAAATAACGGATTGTTAGCTGTCTTATTTTTTTTTATTGCTTAAGATTGGATTAATTTTTTAATTAGCTAAAAGGCACATTCTATCTTATGAGGTTTGAACACCAAAAATATAACCTGCCAATGCCGACATTGCCATTGCAAAAGTCCCCCAGATACAAATACGAAGAACTGCGGTAAATATTTTTGATCCTCCTGCCTTCGCGGCTAAAAAGCCGGAAAATGCAAGGAATACAATTGAAAACCCATATTGATAAAAGACCATTTGCCTTATAGGAGCGAAAATGGCTACCAAGAGCGGCAATAATCCTCCAGCTGTAAAGGATATTGCTGATGCAAAGGCTGCCATAAGCGGATTGGCCTGCGTGATTTCATTAATGCCGAGTTCATCTCTGGCATGGGCTTCAAGTGGATCATGAGCTGTTAATTCGACGGCAACCTGTCTGGCCAGCTCTTTATTTAATCCTCTTTTAATATAAATATCCGTTAGTTCCTGCAGTTCTTCTTCCGGCAGGTTTTCAAGCGCCATTTTTTCTCTTTTTAAATCTGCCGTCTCAATATCAGATTGCGAACTTACAGATACGTATTCACCAGCGGCCATTGAAAGTGCACCGGCAACCAGCCCTGCCAGTGATGCCAGCAAAATTGGTTCTCTGGAAACACTGGCGGCAGCCACGCCGATTGCTAAGCTGGTAGTGGATAAAATCCCGTCATTAGCTCCAAGGACCGCTGCCCTTAACCAGCCGCTTCTATTGATGAAATGGTTTTCTATGTGCATTTTTTATTTGAATAACAGTTTAACCCAGTCACGCTTTTCAGCAATTTTTTCGGTCCCTCCAAAATTTGTTTTCATTAATTCCCTAATTTGAAATTTTGTTTTATTCTTGGTGCTTTTTTTCCAATCATTGAAATCATAAATATGAATCTGCATTGCATTTGGATTTGTTATAAAGGAAATCCGTGACATTAAGTCTTTGTATTTTATTACCTCATTAAAAATACTGCGGCTCGGAACCACTATCAGTATATTTTCCCAATTCAGATAGTCCTTGCTAATATCATTTCTCTTGTCTAATGCCAGAGATTCAAAAAAAGCTGCTATTTTTTGATTATTTAGCAGGTCAATTTTTTTATCAATGCTTTTAAGTTTGTCTTCTAAGAGCTCTTTATCAATGACATTCATTTCAATAGTTTTTCCAAATAAAATTAACTCAAAATACCTTCCGTTTTAGAGCAATTGCCTTAGAATGATTCTAAATTTTTATTTTCATTTTTTTTGCTTAACATTCAATTACAGGATGTTAGTGATTAGAATTTCGATTTCTTAAATGATTCTTTAGCTGAGTTTCTGCTTTTATAATTCGTTACGCTGCTATTTGGCTAAAACTTAGAATTTCCAAAAAAATTAAAGAACCGCGTTAACTTTTTGCGGAAAAAAAAATAGCAGCTCCAATAATGATTCAGGTCATTTTTAAGACTGATGCACATCATTTTTTTTTCCGTATCCTTTAATCAATTTTGTTTTATCGCAAAAAGGATGTTTGCTGTAGAGGTTCGATCTGCAGCACTGAATTAATTTTTTAAACTAAAAAGCGCCATGAAAAAGAATAATGATATTTTAAGAAAAGAAGTAAAAGATGCCCTAAAATGGGAGCCTATTTTACATAGCACTGAAATTGATGTGCATGTCAGTGAAGGTGCAGTTGATCTGGGAGGGACTGTAGATACCTATGCGCAGAAAAAGGAGGCGGAACATGTTGTTAAAAAAATTGCCGGGGTTAGGGATGTGGTTAATAATGTAAAAGTTGATTTGTTTACATCAGGTATTAGAAGTGACAAGGAGATAGCAGATTTAGTCATTAAAACCCTGAAGGAAAACTGGGCAGTCCCAAACCATAGATTAACAATTACAGTAAAAGACGGCTGGGTTACTCTTAAAGGAATTCTACACTGGAATTTCCAGAGAAAGGCAGCTGATGAAGCAATCCGCTATCTTAATGGAGTGAGGGGCGTTATTGATGAGATCAAAATAGAAGCTGAGATCAAAAATGAAATTGAGAAAGAAATTGTTGAAAAGGCACTGCGCCACAGCTGGCTCTTGGATGTCGATAATATCAAAGTCAGAGTAGATGGAAAAACAATCTTTTTGAGCGGAATTGTCGATTCGCTTTTCGAAAAAGAAGAAGCAGAGCGGATAGCCTGGAATACACCCGGAGTCTGCTTTGTGGATAATGAGCTTTTAGTGGAGTTTAACTGAAATGGATAATAAAAATATAAAGTTATGAAAAACAATGAAGCATTACAGCAGGAAATACAGGAGGCAATGAAGTTCGAACCAATGCTTCATGCCGCCGAAATTGGTGTCACTGTCAAAGAAGGGATTGTTACCCTTAACGGGACTGTAGATAACCTGATAAAGAAAACCGAGGCATTGCATGCCGCAAAAAAAATCAAAGGAGTCGCAGCTATCGTAGATGAAATTGAAGTGAAGCTTGACAAGTCTCTGGTTGTTTCCGATCAGGATATTGCAGCAAAAATTGTAAAAAAGCTGAAAGAAAATCTGGTTGTCCCACAAAATACAATTAGCCTTACCGTCGAAAATGGAAATGTAACAGCGGAAGGAATTGTGCCTTGGAACTTTCAAAGGGAGACTGCTCTGGACATTATCAAGAACCAATCAGGAGTAAGAGATGTTAGAAATAATATAAAACTAAAAAGGGAACTTTATGATCAGGCTGAAAAGGAAATACTGGAAAAAGCGCTTCGCAGACACTGGGCTTTTGATATGGATGAAATAGACATTCAGGTTGCCGGGGCAACCGTTCA
The DNA here is from genome assembly GCF_025717045.1 of Flavobacterium sp. SH_e. Lineage (GTDB taxonomy): Bacteria > Bacteroidota > Bacteroidia > Flavobacteriales > Flavobacteriaceae > Flavobacterium. The sequence goes on along the minus strand of NZ_JAOVZN010000003.1, from coordinate 18,662 downwards.
GCTTTCCGGTACGGTGGGTTCCATTTTTCAAAAGGAGGAAGCTGAAAGGATTGCTTATAAGACTCCTGGCGTAATAAAAGTTGTAAATCATTTGAAAGTAGATCTGGAACAGCCCTATTTATGCTAAAATCGAAAAGACTGCAGCAAGACAGTCAAATAATCTTCAGAATTTAAATTAAAGATTATGATCAATCAGAATGAAAAGGCGGAAATTAAGTTTTTGGAAGGCCCTCAGTCAAGATTTGCAGAGCTGAAATTTATCGTTTCAACTTTGCTGGAACTGGCAAGATGTTTTGGCAAGCTTCGTTCAATTGGCCCCTGCATCACTTTTTTCGGGTCTGCGCGTTTTAGTGAAGGCCATCCTTATTACGAATTTACCAGACAGACGGCTGGCGAGTATGCCAAGCTTGGATTTACCATTATGACCGGCGGCGGTCCGGGTTTAATGGAAGCCGCAAACCGCGGAGCCAGAGAATCTGGAGGGAAATCCGTTGGCTGCAATATTAAGCTTCCAATTGATCAGAGCCCCAATTCTTACCTTGATAAATGGGTGGAGGCAAAGCATTTTTTTGTGCGCAAGATACTTTTGGTCAAGTATTCCTTTGCCTTTATTGTAATGCCCGGAGGCATTGGGACTTTGGATGAATTTTTTGAATCCCTTACACTGATCCAAACAGGCAAGATCAGAAATTTTCCGATCATCATATTCAATACCCAGTACCATAAGCAGCTCATTGAGCATATCAATTCATTGAAAGAAAAAGGAACTATAAATGAAGCTGACTTAAAGCTTTTTATTGTAACGGACGATATTGAGCAGGTAAGACTTTTTATTATTGAGCATAGCATCAAACGCTATGGACTCAAGCCAAAATTTCAGTTTAATAGCAAGGAAGGTTTCAGTAGGCTATAACTTTGGTATATCAAAAAAATTATTTCTTCAGATTTTTGACCATTTTTTTTGCAAGCATATCCTGTATTATCAGTCTCCCATATTGATGTGCAAGACTTGAAATACTTGAAGGGTTAAAGGATTCTGTACGAACAGAATAGACCAGATTTTGATCAGGCATACTATATAAATTGCTTTCCCAAAAGTATGATGTATCATTTATATAATAGCCTTCCTTATAAATTTTACTGTAAATAGCTGCATAATATGGATAGAAACGACTGTAACTGTATTGATCTGCAATGCCATACATAGTGGCAGGGACATGATATTTTTCTTTGTCATGGCTAAGCAGGACAATAGTCAATACCGCATCTGCACCAGCCTGCTGCAGTTTTTTTAAGATCAGTTTTTCATCCTGGATATTGGAAGCGCTTAAATCGGAAAGATCAGTAGAGCACACCGCATTATAGCCCAGATTGCATAAATCATCAGCCAAATGGTTTTCCATTTTTTTCTGCAGCGCATAATCCGATTCTTTTGCCAATGCTGCCACTATAATTTTTCCTTTTTCAATATTTATCTCCTGTGGCGATGCATAAGAGCTGATGATCCTGCTGCTTGAACAGTGAATCAATATAAGGGAGCAAAATGCAGTAATGTATGGAGCTTTTTTCATTAGGATGGCAATTAAAATGCAAAGTAAAGTTATCGATATTTCGAAAAATGAAATATGACCTTCGTCATTTTAAACAAGATTTTACTTTTTAAAAATATGCTTTAAATCTGTCTAAAAAGGGCTTTTGATATTGTTTATTAGCCTACAGCGTTATATAGCATTGCCAGCGGATGTTTAGCCCTCGATGGAACTAGGCCAACATTTTGAAAAAGTAATAAATGAATAAAAAATAAAGCCAACATTTTAAATCAATAAAGCATGAAAACAAAATGGAGCATAATGGGACTGGCAGCGGCACTGGTGTATTGCTGTCAGGAGAAAATAGATGTAAATTCTGCCGAAGGTGAAATCAGTGAGGATTCGATTCAGGCTGCAAATATTGAACAGCAGACCCTCAGAAAATGGTTTTCCTTCAACAGAGAAGCCGACAGCTTAATTGCAGCGGCAGAAACGGCTATTGAATTTGAGGCTGATCACCATGAGATGATTGGGAAGACTAAGAATAATGTTTTAAATGCTAACTACCATCTGCGAGAATTCAAGAAGAAAGTTAAGTATATAAAAGACTATGCGGGCAATACGGATCATTTTGACCAAGGCGTAAGTCATACATTAGATTCTTTAAGGGTCGATTATCTGCAGGAAAAAATAAAACTTGAAGCAGCCCTGTGCGAATTTAATACTTATCAAGTGCCGTAAAATTTGACAACGGCCAGCTTCAACCGCTTAAAATACAGACATAATTAATTTCAAAAAAGAAAAGCAGACCATCAATACTAATGGCCTGCCTTTTTTATTCTTTTCTGTAAACCAGCATTGGTGTCCTGGTATCAAATCCTTTTTCTGCTGTTTTAACAGATTGCAGGAGCTGTTCAAACCAAGTGCGGTCTTCTTTTGCAAACATAGCTACTATAGATGGTTTGGTGCTTATAATATCAATTTGAAGACTCCTAAATAAAGATTTATCTGGAGAAAGTTTTTTAAAATTAAAACTGATTTTATCGCTCTGAAATTTGTGCTCAATTGCATGCAGTTTATTTTTGATCTGCTGTTCATTGGTAAAATAGTCATAGTGATATACTGAGATTCCGGCGTCAAATAATGCTCCAAACTTCTTAATCAGATTAATCTCATGAGAAAAATTTTCCACGTCAGAAGGGTAGAGGATCGATTTTAAAGGTTTGACACGGTAATGTCGGGGGACTACAAAAATGGGAACCGGAGATTCACTTAAAATTCGTGATGCATGGCTGCCCAGCAGTTTATTGATCAATCCGCCTCCACGGGTTCCGATACAGATGTAATCCGCTTTAACTTTTACAGCGCATTCTATTACTGCGCGGCTTATATCAAGCCTATTTTCGACGATAAAGTTTATTTTTCCGGGAATTTTTCCGGTTTGTCTATAGAGCGTGTTTACAAATTTCACAAGTTCTTTCTGCTGTATTTTAGTGTCGGCCACAGGTATATCAACAAAGGCTGCCCCTGCAAACGGATCTATTATATATGCGGAATCCACATGGTAAAAAAACAGTTCGCAAGGAGTCTGAGATGCAAGCTGTATAGCAAAACGCAAGGCTGTCTTTGAATTAATGGACAGGTCTGTTGTCACTAGTATTTTTTTCATAATTATAAAATTTAAGATAAGAAAGTAAGTAAGGTGCCAAAAGACAGGTGATTAGTCTACTGTGTTTTGGGAATGAAAATTCATTTCGTTTACGTAGATTTCGTTCTTTTTCCATTCTCTGGCATTGATAGCTGCGGTATCAATATCTGTTGTCCAGTCAAAGGCAGGAAATAATTTAGTGCGGTTTACGATGCGTTTTTTATATCCAAATGAAAAACGATCGCCTCTCATTTGGAATTCTACAGTTTTATGAGGGTTATTTATGTTCTGATACAAAATATTTTGTGTTTTCCAATCTCCGGCCCATGTGAGGAACGCGTTAATGAAACACGAAAATCCAACAAAAAGTGCGGTAATAAGTCTTGATTTTAAACTTTTTAGTTTACCTAAAAACTGGGCTATTATAAAAACCAAAGAAAGGGCAGAGGCATAAAGAATAATAAAATGCACAATAGAATTGTTGATGTATAGCGCAGTATAGCGGTTTAGTAGTATCAAAGCGCTCGTGCTTAGGAAAATAGTATAAATTATGGCTTTTTTCATGCAGTTAATTATTTTAATTTATAATAAGCAGCTCCACTAATTAATTTTTTATTATAAATCATGAACTTCTGATTCCTCTTCATTAGGAAATAAGGGTTTGTTTAAATCTTCTTCGTATTTCTTTTTGTCTTTTGCGTTTTGGATGAATACAAAAATCAGGACTGCTAATACTATTAATCCTGAGAAGGTTAAAATAATCCAGCTTGGTTCCATGTTATTAAAAATTTATTATTTCGCAGATATGATTCAATGCAATATTGCAGTTATCAAAATTTGCAGAGCCAAAAAAAACTGCTGCTAATTGAGATTGCTTTTTATCGATTTTCTTTTAAATCAGATTTTCCAGAATTGTGCAGCAGTACGTAAGCTGTTATAATTCCAATTAGATTTATCTCTGACTAGAGAGCAGTTGCATATTTGTGCTCCACAACCAGCTGGTTGTCAACTGACCAGACACCAGGTGTTTTCCACGCAGTCTTTTCGGCGAGGTCTTTTTGGTACAATGAAGAAACGGCGCCAGTCAAAATAACTTTTGTGCCTTCTACACGAACCAGGATTTCTTGGGAATGAAGTGTCCAGTTGCTTTTTAAAGCTCTTTCAACATCTTTTTTCTCAATATGTTCCTGTATTTCGGATTTGATTTTGATCTGATTATTAATTCCTTTGACTCCCGGCAGATAGGCAATTGCTTTTTCGGCGGCTTCTTTTTGATAATTCCAGGTGAGATGTCCTTCAAGAGTGATCCATCCGTCTTCCACTTTTACCTTTAATTTTTCATTTGGAACTGACCAGCAGTCAATTAAAGCTTTAATTACCTCCTTAGCGATATCGCTATCCGATTTCTGGCTGTTGGAATATCTCACATTAATTTCTTCAACAATTGCTTTTACACCGTCTACATTTTTAGCGGCATTTTCCGCTTCGATTTTCTTGAAATAAGCATCGACTGTTCCCATAAGGGTTACTATGCCGTCTTTTGCTGTTACACCAATTTGCGCAGCATGAAGCTGCGGTTCCCATTTGATGGCGTTCTGCACATCTCTCTGCAATTCTTCATTTGTTTTCATTTTATTCCTATTTTAGCCAGTTAATTAATAAAGTTCCTTGATCTGTTTTAATCAGTTTTCCAGCAGTACCTGATTTTCTTTCTCAGAAAGCGAGTTTTCTTTGGGAATGTGTACGTGCAGGACGGCCTGCATTTTTTCGATTTCTGCGGCAGGTTCCTCGGCGCAGAGCATAAATTTGTGAGCCCTGATTTCAGTTTTGTACTCAATGGTCTTCTCTTTTGAAAATGAGATGGCAATCAGCGGAATTGCAGCCGATATAAGTACTGCGATGCAGGCATAGATGATTGGCATCTTAACATACGGTAGGCTTGCTCCCAGATTAAAGAAGAACAGAGTGCCAAATATGATGGAAGTCAGCCCGACTGCAAAGAGCCCTATGGAGCTCCATTTTTCCATCTGGTCATAAATACTATAATATCCCATGACATTCTGCTCGGTATAGCAGTCTGTTCCAATCAGTGATAGTTTTGTAATATCGTAACCGCGCTTTTTAAGCTTTATTATGGCGTCCTCAGCCTGCTGCTGGGTTTCAAAATGAGCTACAAATAATTTATGATTTTTCATGATTGTGCTTTTTGAGGATTATTTTTTTTCAGAAGATAAAATTTAGAGTTTCTTTCAATTAGTATTATCTGGTAAAATTGCTTTAAAACTTAGAAAAAAGAAATGATATTAATCATTGTTAAAAATGATCTTAATCAGGTTGAATTTTTAGAAGAACTATTGTAATGTGATGATTGTCATGTAGTTTTTGCTGGAATATAGCTAATTTAGTAGCATAATTATATTCCATAAAATAATCTAATCTATTAAAATACGGTTGAGTTAATTAAATCATCTTAAAAGCTGCTATGGAAACTTTAGAGGAATATCAAGTAGATCTTCACTGGAAAGAGGATCAAAATGCAGTAGCAAGTTCACTGCTTTTCGACGATAAAATTCAAATAGCGAAAAACTGGTGCCTGAGCCATTCTAAAAATGACAAATGGACGGCAGAGCATCTCTTCATTGCATCTATTTTAAGTTCATACATGACAGCATATTTAAGAACTGCTAAAAATAAAGGGATTGATTGTAAAAGTTTCAAAAGCACCGGCCGGGCATCTTTTACTATTTCCGATGAAGTTTCAGAAATAACAGATATCCTTATAAAGCCGACGGTCGAAATCATTAAAAGCAGCCAGATCAATAGAGCATTAAAAATTTTCTTATTGTGCAAAGATAAAAGTCTGGTGGTAAATACTTTAAAGATCAGAATACATATATTTCCTTCTGTAGTTTTAGTATAGAATCAGATTTGAATTAGTCTATGGTCTAAAGGATATTTTGCAAGCGTTTTTGTGCGAATCTTAATTTTAATAATTAGTATGGATTTAAAAGAAGAGGAAAAAGAAGAGGAATTAGAAGGATTGAGCTCCGAAGAAGTTGCTGAGAGCAGAAAAAAGTATGGTCTGAACAAACTTGATTATAAAAAACAGAATAACATTTATTTATTTTTGAAAAATATTTTTTCAGAACCAATGATCCTTTTACTGCTTGTGGCCTCTGGAATCTATTACACCAATCAGCAGTATAGTGATGCCATTTTTCTTTCGGTTTCCATTTTGCTTATTGCAGGAATATCGATTTATCAGGATAAAAGAAGCCGAAATGCTTTGGCAAAACTCCAGGAATTTACGCAGCCCGCATATGAAGTTGTTCGAGAAGGCAAGCATCAAAGGATACCTGTGAAGGATATTGTGCTTGGGGATGTAATTATTATTGAAGAAGGAAGCTTAGTTCCGGCTGACGGCAATATAATGCGATCAAATGATTTTTCTGTAGATGAGTCCATATTAACAGGTGAGTCTCTGGCTGTTTTCAAAAGCTCGGAAACAGAAGATAATAAAGTATTTTCAGGAACTATAGTTGCCAGCGGACTGGCATTTGTCAGAGTAACAAATATCGGTCTCCAAACCAGATTAGGCAGAATAGGATCAAGCATCGAAACTATAAAAGAGGAGAAAACACCTCTTGAAATGCAGATTGGCAGTTTTGTAAAAAAAATGGTTTTTGCGGGAGCCATTGTATTTATTTTGGTATGGATGCTCAATTATTCAAAAATAGGCAGTTTAGAGAAAAGCCTATTGATGTCGCTTACTTTGGCGATGAGCATACTGCCTGAGGAAATTCCAGTAGCTTTTACAGCTTTTATGGCGTTGGGAGCGCAAAGAATGATGAAAAAAGGTATAGTAGTCAAACAGATGAAAACTGTTGAAACCCTTGGAAGTGCGACAGTTATCTGTACAGACAAAACAGGGACAATCACCCAGAATAAAATGGAGCTTGCAGCATTATATCTTCCTTCAGGATTAGAGATAGCTGCTGCGGCTTTTTCTGAAACAGAAGCCTCGCGCAGCCTGATAAGAAATGCAATGTGGGCAAGCGAACCCATTGCATTTGACCCGATGGAGGCCGCACTTCATAATGCCTATAAAAAAAGTACGGATCAAGATTGGCGAGCAGATTTTAAAATGGTGCATGAATACCCTTTGTCGGGCACCCCGCCAATGATGACGCATGTTTTTGAAAATAGTTCAGGCACCCGGATCATTGCGGCAAAAGGTGCGCCTGAAGCGATTTTGGAAGTCTGCGGCCTTTCATCTCCGGAATATAAAAGAATTATCGCAGCGCTTGATAAACTGACCCTAAAGGGCTACAGAGTGCTTGGTGTCGCCAAGGGCGATCTGCAGGGATCTCATTATCCGGCAAAGCAGCAGGAAATTTCATTTGCCTTCAAAGGTTTGATTGCTTTTTACGATCCTCCAAAAGATAATATCCGGGAAGTGCTTAAATCCTTTTATGATGCAGGCATAGAAGTCAAGATCATTACCGGCGATAATGCTGGCACCACAGCATCAATTGCGAAGGAGATCGAATTTAGGGGTTATGAAAAATCCATTACTGGTAAAGAACTTATGGAAATGACCGATTCAGAGCTGCAAAGCAGCGTTATGGATATCAATGTTTTCAGCCGGATGTTTCCAGATGCCAAATTGCGGATTGTCAATGCTTTGAAAGCAAACGGGCAGATTGTTGCAATGACAGGAGACGGCGTTAATGACGGACCGTCGCTTAAAGCGGCGCATATTGGGATTGCTATGGGGAAAAAAGGCACAGCTATAGCAAAAGAAGCTGCTTCTCTAATACTTGCTGAGGACGACCTTTCAAAAATGGCAGAAGCTGTAGCCATGGGACGAAAAATCTATGTCAATCTAAAAAAAGCGATACGCTATATTATATCAATACACATACCTATTATACTGATTGTTTTTGTTCCGCTTGCTCTAGGATGGGTCTGTCCTAATATCTTAAATCCTATACATGTTATTCTGCTTGAACTTGTTATGGGGCCGACCTGTTCCATTTTGTATGAAAACGAACCAGCTGAAGATAACATTATGCAGGAGAAGCCACGCCCGCCGAGAACAACTTTTTTTAATGGCAAAGAGATTATGGCCAGTTTTATTCAAGGAATGATGATAACTGTGGGAGCATTGTTAATCTATCAATTTTCTGTAAGAATGAATTTAGGGGAAAACGGTACCAGAAGCATGGTTTTTTTGGTTTTAATTGCGGCTAATATCCTGCTCACTCTTGTCAACAGATCTTTTCAATATCCATTGTTTACAACACTGAAGTATAAAAACCCGCTGGTGCCTGTCATAATAGGTATAACCATACTGCTAGTCGTAATGCTTTTTGCTATACCATTTTTGCGGTCTCTTTTTGATTTTGAATGCATCTCATTTTTTCATACAGCTGTCTGCCTGGTTATAGGAGCATTGTCCGTATTGTGGATTGAGGCAGTTAAATATCTTAAAAATGGACTGCTTTAAATCTCTATCTCACTGCCCATTAAAGGGACTCTGCAATCATATCCATATTGTTTTTTAATTTTTGTGCGCAGTTCATCTGCGGGCTGGTTTTCGCCATGAACCAGATAAATGCACTTGGGAGGGCTTTTTAGATCCGACAGCCAGCTGGCAAGGCCTTTTTGGTCCGCATGAGCCGACAGGCCTTCTACCTGTACGATTTTAGCTTTGACCGAATAATAATTTCCATATATTTTGATTTCATCCGCTCCATCCAGGAGCTTTCTTCCGCGAGTGCCTTCGGCCTGATAGCCGACGATTATAACAGTATTTTTCTCAATGCCCAAATAATGTTCAAAGTAGGACAATACACGCCCGCCTGTAGCCATACCGCTTGCAGCTAAAACGACTTTTGGTGATGGATCCTCAATTATGCGCATAGTCTGCTCAAATTCAGAAACTATCCTGAACATGCCGCACATCTGATGGCAGTCATCGGCGGAGAGCTTGTGCCATTTTAGGTTTTCTAAAAAAATATTCAATACGCTTGCGCCCATTGGAGTATCCAGTATATAGGGCACATTTGGAATACGGCCTTCTTTTTTAAGCTCCCACAAGAGATACATTATGGACTGGGCCCGTTCTACTGCAAATCCAGGAATGATAACGGTTCCTTTTTGTTTTATGGTTTCATTGATGAATTTTTCCAGTTCCGTCTTTGGGTCAAGATTCGGATGAATGCGGTTGCCATAGGTGCTTTCCAGAAAGAGATAATCCCCTTGAGCGGGTTTTTGCGGAGCATACATCAAAACATCATCATCGCGGCCAATATCGCCGGAGAAGACCAATGTTCTGCCTTCCAAGTTTACGCTTATGCTGCAGGCGCCAATGATATGTCCGGCATTGGAAAAAACAGCATCTATTTCATTGGCTATAACTATGGATTCATTGGTATGGATGACTTTAAAGAGCGGAAAAACTGACTCTGCCTGCTGCAAGGTGTAGAGCGGTTCTGCGGGATTATGTTTTGAATAATGCTCCCTGTTGGCCCTTTCAGCTTCTTCCTGCTGTATTTTGGCACTGTCAAGAAGTACAAGCTCAGCAACAGCCTTAGTGGGAGCGGTGCAATAGATTTTCCCTTTAAATCCTTGATCAATAAGCCGTGGCAGCCAGCCGCAATGATCCAGATGCCCATGGGTGAGAAGCACGGTGTCGATCGTAGAAGCAGAAACGGGCAGCGGTTCCCAGTTGAGTTCACGAAGCGCTTTGAGGCCCTGAAAAAGGCCGCAGTCCACCAAAATTCTTGTGCCATTGCTTTCTATTAGGGTTTTTGAACCTGTAACGGTTCCGGCACCTCCTATAAATTTTATTTTCATTTTAAATAAAGTTACAGATTTGTGAAGCCTCTTTTAATACATTCCTGATTCTGTTCTCACTCAGACCGATTTTTGAAAGACTCTTAGAATCAGTTACAATATCTTTGACTAATAACAGGTTTAAAATCAGCAGTTTTTCTTTTTCAACCAGCGAGAGGGTCGTCAGGCAGGTTATCGGATAAAGCATTCCTTTGTCAATTTTGTTTTTAATTCCGTTGTCCTTGGGGAAATCCCAGCTCAAAAGGCTGATTCCTGAGCAGAGTGCAAAAGTTTCGGCATCTTTTGTAAAACGGTTATTGGTTACCAGCAGGCAGCAGGCAAAAGTTTCCCTGCCCGAGAAGATAGTATGCTGGAGTGCTTTAAGATCATTAAATCGTGAGAGAATATACATTGGAACCTTCACATCGGAGGCGCTTTCCCTGCTGCTGTGGAATTTGCATTCAGCCATCCAGACGGTATTGTTTTTTTTAAGTGCAATATCCACTTCATGCGTCACGCACTTGCCTTGAAGCGTCAGGTTTGTTTTGGCATCATAGCCTTCTGCCTGATATAATCTTGAAATGAATTTTTCAAAGAAAAAGCCATCGGGGCCAAGAAGCTGAAGCGCATGACGAAGGTTGTAGCGTGCCGCATGGCCGTTTGAGGCTTTTTTTAAGATTGCAAAAGCCAGTTTGTATATTTCTTTTGTACTTATGCCCTCATACAGCTGATTTTCGATACTCTGTAAAGTCTGTTCTATAAGTTCTGGGCTGGCGCCGGATTTTTGAAGCGAACGCTTTAATTTTTGTCTGTCGAATGGAACAACGTGTCCTGAGTGCTTAATAACTTTCATAACAGGCGGTTTGGTTCTCAACTGGATTGATGCAAAATCGGGATGGTGTATGTAACATCCCGATTCATAGTTAGTTAATTGCAATGTGCTGCACCGGTTTTACGGGACTGCTTTTCTTTTTAGGAAGGGTCAGTTTTAAGACCCCGTTATTATATTTAGCATCGATTTTATCTTCTGCTATATTTTCAGGCAGTACAAAAGAGCGGCTGAATGAGGTGAAGGAAAACTCTTTTTTTCTGAAATTTTTATCTTCCTGCTCTGATTCCTCTTCTTTTTGGGCGCTAATGTTCAAAACGCCATTTTTTATTTCAGCCTTAAAGTCTTTGCTTGCAAGACCCGGCGCTGCGATTTCAATTTCAAAATCAGCATTGTTTTCAATGATATTAGCCTGAGGCAGCGATGACCCATTTTGATTTGCAAAGGCAAAAAAAGATGGAATATCAAGAAAATGATCGGTAAAAAAATCTTCAAAAATGCCAAGACCATTGCTGTTTTTCTTCTTTGTTGGAACAAGTGTTGTCATTGTGTAAAAAATTTAAGTTAAACATTCTGAAATGAATTACTCAAAAATACAACGTATTGGCGGTTTGAAGAATGAGAGTAATCACTGCATTACGTGATCTCGATCATATTTGAAATTCAGTTTTTGATTTTGCTGAGTTTTTCCAGATTAAGAATGCGGATTGCCCCTGAAGTTTTTTCAATTAATCCCTCTTCCTTAAAATCGCTTAATGTTCGGCTTACCGTTTCAGGAGAGGTGCCTGAAAATGCGGCGAGATCATCGCGGCTGAATTTGATGGTGGAGCCGTCACTGCTATGCTGCAGCAATAATTGGACGATTGCTTGGGCAATTCTTTTTCTGACCGACATATAGGCAATCTGCAATAGGCGGGATTCCTTGTCCTTCATATCATTGGAAAGGATCTTGATAAATTTAGCCCCTACAGCCGGATAGAGAAAAAGCAGCTTGTCGAGCTGTTCAATAGGAAGGAAGCTGAGTTCTGTTTCCTCCAGAGCGATAGTGGTATCTTTATAAGTATCTTTTGAAAATAATACACTGATGTCCAGATAATCATTTTCTTTATAAATGCCGGTAATAAGCTCACGGCCTTCTTCCGTAAGCTTCACTGTTTTGACTTTTCCGCTTATGATGTAGTATATGCCTGTAACACGATCACCTTCATAATGGATATACTGGTTTTTTTTATACTTTCTGGAACTCCTTTCAAGCATAATTTCCTTAAGTTTCGCGAGTCCGTCTTCTTTTGAAATTATTGTATCAAGGTTCTCAGGGGTCTGTCCGTAAAATAGCTGTTGCGCCTCCTTCTTTTTGAGCCTGGCTTCTATAGCTTTCAGAAGTTCCAGGTCATCAAATGGTTTGCTCAGATAGTCGTCAACGCCCAGTTCCATGCCTTTTCTAAGATCGGCCCTTTCTGCTTTAGCGGTTAAAAAGATGATAGGAATGACCTGTGTCTGCGGATTTTTATGCAGAATGTGCACTACGCCGTAACCATCAAGTTCAGGCATCATAATGTCACACAATACAATATCAGGAATTATTCTAAGGGCCAATTCAACCCCTTTTTTCCCATTTTCAGCGGAAAAAGCCTTATAGCCTGAAAGTTCCAGTATTTCGACAACATTTTCTCTGATATTGTCATTATCTTCGATAATAAGCACTTTATTCATAAACACGGCAGTTCAATGGTAAACAAGGTTCCTTTATCAACGGCGCTTTTAAAAGATATGGAGCCGTTCATAATTTTTACATAACGTGAAACTATATGGAGTCCCAGACCGGTGCCCGGAATATTTCCTGTATTATGGGCTCTGAAAAAGGCTTCAAACAAATGCTCCTGGTCTTCCTGTGGTATCCCGATGCCGTTATCTTTGATATTGAGAGCTATCTTATTACTGTCAAGGGTGGTCCAGATTTCAATTTCAGTTTCCTCGCCTGAATATTTTATGGCATTGGAGACCAGATTGATGATGCAGTTTTTAAGAAGGTTTTTATCTAGTTTTACCAGTGTAATTTCGTTATTTGGCCTGCTGATTATTTTCTGTTTTTTTTTGGTGAGCAGCTTCAGCTCTCCCAATAATTCCTTAATAAAGACCTGAAGATCAAAACACGAAACCTGCAGTGTTATTTTATTGGCTTCCGCTTTTTCAAGAAGAAGAAAATCATCCAGTATAACGGTCAGATTGGCTACGGCGCTTTTTATTTTCAGCAGATGAGCGTCAATCTTGGGGCTGTTCAATCCTTCGGCATAGCGCTGCATCAAGGAGGAAGAAAGCTGGATGGTGCTCAGCGGGGTCCTGAATTCGTGGGAGGCCATTGATAAAAGCCTGCTCTTTATCTGATGAAGTTCTTTTTCTTTTTCCAGAGTAGTACTTACTTCCTCTTTGGCATTTGTGAGAGCCTCGATGGTCTCATTTAATATGATAGTGCGGTCTTTAACCAGCTCTTCCAGATGCTGTGTATATTGCATCAGCCGGTTTTCTGCTTCTTTCTGATGGCTTAGATCGTGTATAAAACCTGCAAAAATTCTTGTATCCTCAAATTTGACTTCACTCACACCAAGGCGGAAAGGAAATATATTGCCGTCTTTTTTTCGTCCCAGCACATCCCTTCCATGACCAATAATATGAGGAATTCCAGAAGATTTGTAGCTTTCAAGATAGGAATCATGCTTCTCACGGTCGGGTGAAGGCATCAGAATGGAAATGTTTTTTCCGATGACATCCTGGGGGTCATATAAAAAAAGCCGGCATGCTGACGGATTTATCGACTCTACAATACCTTTGTCATTAATTGTAATGATCCCGTCTATTGCATTTTCAATTATAGCATTTAAAAGCGCCTGGTTTTTCATCTGCCATTGGAATTATACAGTAACAAATATCGTTAAATGTTTTTGATAATCAATGGTCTGGCCTATTAAAATAATCATCTGAAGGTGTTTTTTGTTTCTTTTAAAACCGGCTGCCTGACTGCCCGTTAAGGCTTTTGTCTGCTGCCTCGACAGTTTTGCTTACAGCTTTCATTTATATGTCTTATGCCATCAATTAGGGCATCGGGATTAAAAGAAATGCTGCTGATGCCTTCTTTTACCAGAAACTCCGTAAAAGCAGGGGAGTCGCTGGGAGCCTGGCCGCATAACCCGATTTTCTTATTTTTTTTGACTGCGGTTTTGATCATCTTTCGGATGAATTTTTTGCTGGCGGGATTCTGCTCGTCAAAAAGATCGGCAGTGAGGGTAGAGTCTCGGTCAATGCCCAGTGTGAGCTGGGTGAGGTCGTTGGATCCAATAGAGAAACCGTCAAAAATATCAGCAAATTTTCCGGCGAGCAGCACATTTGAGGGGATTTCTGCCATCACATATATTTCAAGGCCGTTTTCTGCCTGTTTTAGACCGTAATCACCCATAATGGAGAGGACTTTCTCTCCTTCCTGGGGAGTGCGGCAGAATGGGATCATCAGCTTTACATTGGTAAGCCCCATTTCATCCCGTACTGTTTTGAGTGCACGGCATTCAAGCTCAAATCCTTCTCGGTAATTTTCATGATAGTAGCGTGAGGCTCCCCTGAAGCCCAGCATGGGGTTCTCTTCGACAGGCTCAAAAGCTGTTCCGCCCAAAAGCCCTGCATATTCGTTGGTTTTGAAATCGCTCATTCTTACGATGACTTCTTTAGGATAAAAAGCGGCTGCAATTACCGCGATGCCCTGGGAGAGCTTGTCGACCATGTACTGCTTTTTGTCGGAATAGTTCATGGTGAGCATCTCGATCTCTGATTTTTGCTTGTGATCCGTAATTTTTTCGGGATGTATCAGGGCCATAGGATGAATTTTGACCTTATGGGTGATAATGAATTCCATGCGCAGCAGCCCGACACCGTGGCTGGGATACATTGCAAGTTCGAATGCCCTTTCTGGTTCAGAGACTATAAGCTGGGCTTTAGGTTTTATGGGAAGCGGAAGGTTGTCGAGAACTGTGCTTGTGCGTATAAATTGCGCCTTATCCTTATATACATAGCCTGTTTTGCCTTCAGCGCAGCTCAGGGTAATAAGATCTCCACTCTTAATAAGCTCGGTAGCATTTGATGTGCCGACTATCGCAGGTGTCCCCAGTTCTCTAGCTACAATGGAGGCGTGGCTTGTTCTTCCTCCTTTGTTGGTAATGATTCCGGCCGCTTTTTTAAGGACAGGATCCCAGTCAGGACTTGTATAATCAGTTACCAGAATCTCTCCTTTTTGGATCAGTCCCAAATCTGCGACAGAATATAATATCCTTGCAATGCCGGTGATTACTGCCTGTCCGATTGCTTGGCCGCTTGTTATAGCTTTCTCTTTGTTTAGTAATTTATACGATGTCACCGATAATGGTCTGGCTATGGAGTGCACCGTTTCCGGTCTTGCCTGAATGATGTAGAGTTCACCGCTGAGCCCGTCTTTGGCCCATTCAAAATCCATGGGTTTTTGATAGTAATCTTCAATGATGACAGCCCATCTTGCCAGATTTTCTATTTCTGGGTCTTCCAAAACAAAGCTTCCGCTATATTTTCTGGGGGTTATTTTTAGAATTGTTGAATTGGTGCCTGAGGCATTATCATTATAGGCAAGCAATCTGCTTTTGCTGCCAAGATTTTTCTGCAGAATTGCCTTCCTGCCTTTTTTAAGAGAAGTTTTAAATATAATAAATTCATCTGGAGTAACAGTGCCCTGCACAATTGTCTCTCCGAGTCCCCATGTTCCGGCAATGTGCACCACATCACGAAATCCTGATTCAGGTTCAAGGGTAAAACCGATGCCGGAACAGCCAAGGTCGGAGCGTACCATCTGCTGTATGCCTACAGAAAGGAATACGCTGTTGTGATCAAAACCTTTATCTTGCCTGTATTTAATGGCTCTGTCTGTATAAAGTGAAGCAAAGCAGCATTTCACTGCATAAATCAAGGGAACGCTGCCTTTTATATTGAGATAAGAATCATGCTGTCCTGCAAAGCTGGCAGCAGATAGGTCCTCTGCCGTTGCGCTGCTTCTTACCGCTACGGCAAAGTCTCTTTCCTTATTATCTGATAGGGAATTATAGCCTGCCGTTATGCTGGTTTCTAAAGCAAGAGGAAATCTGCCCTCTAGGATCAGCTTTCGAGCTTTGGATCCAATTTCGGTTAAATTAGTAAATTCAGATACATCTAATTTGGCCAGCAATTCCTGCAAGGGAGCTCTCAGCTTGTTGTATTCTATGAAGTATTTATATGCCATAGTGGTAATGGCAAACCCATTTGGAATTCGAATTCCTTTGGAGGCGAGGTTATTGTACATTTCGCCCAAAGAGGCATTTTTTCCCCCAACTTTATTGATGTCATCAATTCCTATTTCGTTAAATTTTAAGATGAGCTTTTCCATTTTTTGTTAAATCAGATTGCAATTTATGCGGATTATGATAAAATAAAGGTAGAGCAGCGCAGTCCGGTTTAAAATGATGATTGTCACAGCCCTGCTTATATTTTGAGAGGAGATATTTTGCTTTTGTGATCAAGGTCATTTTTCAGCGGCCAATTATGCATTAAATTAGCCAGATTGGATATTGCCAAACGGGGCAATGGGAGATGCCATTTTATTACGATAATAGTAGTGCCATGAAAACAAATGAATCATCAGAAAAAAGCGTGTCAGTTTTTGAGACAATACGCAGGTATGGCAAAACCGGCAATGAGTTTCGGAGTTCAAATGAACTTGCAGGCCTTCTAGACCATACAGATTTTAAATCATTTTCGCCAGCCATTGAAAAAAGCTTCAAGAGAAAGAATTGGGCATCAGGAAAAAGCGCTAAAGCGGAAAAGTTCTGATTTGAAAACCCTTTATCTGCTGGCTGGCAATTCAGTACAGCGGTGAAAGCCAAATAAAAAATAAATTATGAAAACTAAGATAGCATTGCTTGCCCTAAGTACATTTCTACTGTATTGCTGCCAGAAAAAGGATTGGACAGATTCAAACGTAAATGATAGCGATTCCAATTCACTGCAAATTTCAAACATAGAGGGCAAGACACTAAAAAAGTGGCGTCTGCTGAGCAGGAAATCAGACAGCATAATAAATTCGGCGCAGCTGATGATCCAGCAGCAGAGCGATATCGTGGAATCCTGTCCGCAGGACGAACGGGAATACATGAATAGCAATATTTTGGAAGCGCAGCGGCATCTTGACCATTTTAAGAATAAAGTAAAATATATTAAAGCGTATGCTTCTCATATCCAAGAGTATGATCCTGCTTTAGAGCACACACTTGACTCATTGGAACAAGACTGCATACAGGAGAAATCTATGCTTGAAAATGCATTAAGCAGGCTAAGATAATGCTGGGCGGTTTTATATTTTGATATTATAAATGGCTGTATCGGCGGACTAGGTATAATAGACCCGATATGGAATGATTCCAAATTTCATTCTTATGATTTTTTTTTTGCGCAATTCATGTTAATTTAGCATTGCATGTTTAGCAGCTAATAAGTATGATTGCTGCTGCAGCAGCACATCTCTCTATTCTTGATTGCCATTAGCCTATTTTGAATTGAAATTATAGCAAAAAGAAATCAGCATTTTAATTGGAATCCTAACCTATGTATACACTAAATACACAGCTTGCCAATTTTAAATACAATCACGATTTTAAAAAGATGATTGTGAATGTTACATGGTACAGGCTGGAAAGCTTTAATGATGCAGGTATCAGCGCATTTTCGTTTAGCAAAGAAGAGCTGAATCTGCTGCAGTCCTTTATAGATAAAAACCCGATGAATTTTCCCGGATTGCAATTTGTTAAAGAAACGCCAGGAGAAGGGTTTAATACGCCCGCGATTAATGGATTGTCAAAATCGCCACTGCCAATTTTCCTAATTTTATCCAAACAATCTGTTTTAAGGCCAGATGATGAAGTTTGCCAGAGCATGATGATTGTTTTAACTGATAAAAATTATGAAATGCAGATCGATTATAATTTGGATATTGATGTTGTAGGCAGAATTGAAATCTACAGGGAGGTTCGGCTGCAATAGCCGCACCACTGCCAGATGCCGATTCGATACTGCCGCAATCATTTATTTGAGGGCTTCTTTCTTTTTTAAGCATTATGCAGTCTGGTCTTTGGATTAGAGAGATGGGGACTGACTGGGTAGGCTTCTAATTTTAAAGCATATGATAAAAAGGGAAAAATATCTAAAAGCCCAATATTGCTGTTGCTTAAATTCTTATGGCAGATGCCTGTTCTGATATCCCTTTGCGATTATCTATTTTGCCCAATCATTAATCCAGCCCGCTACAGTCTCACACCATTCATCGCCATCATTCAGACAAGGAATTGCCAGGAATTCTTCTCCTCCATTTGCCTGAAAATCTTCTTTGGCACGCATTGCGATTTCTTCCAGAGTCTCCAAACAGTCTGAAACGAAAGCTGGCGTTACAACTGCCAATCTCTTGATTCCATTGGCCGGCATGCTGTCAATTTCGACATCGGTATAAGGTTCCAGCCATTTGTCTCCCGCCAGTCGCGATTGAAATGTCAGACTGTATTTATCTTCGGAAAGACCTAATAATTTAACGACTTGTCTTGTAGTTTCATAACATTGGTGGCGATAGCAGAATTCGTGCGCAGGTGACGCTGTGCTGCAGCAGGAGCCGTCAATTTTACAGTGGGATTTAGTCACATCAGCTTTGCGGATATGGCGCTCCGGAATTCCGTGGTATGAAAACAATAGATGATCATATTCAAAACCGGCTAAATGTTTTTGGATT
>NZ_JAOVZN010000022.1 GCF_025717045.1 Flavobacterium sp. SH_e | reverse complement strand
CTCTTAATTAGAGTGGTGTTTTTTTTTTTATTTTTTTTTTTTAATTAAATTTTATTTAAATATTTAATTTTTTTTTTTAAAAAAATTTTTAAAAAAAAAAAAAAAAAAAAAAAAAAAAAAAAAAAAAAAAAATTTATTTTAAAAAACCCTCCGCCCGGCCCCCGGGCGGCCGGGGGGGAGTTGGGGGGGCCCGGCGCCCCCCCGCCCGCGACTGCGAGGGAAATTTT
>NZ_JAOVZN010000021.1 GCF_025717045.1 Flavobacterium sp. SH_e | reverse complement strand
GAACATATACTTTAACCGTAACGGATTCATGCTCTTCTCAGACAAATTCTGTGACAATCGGACAGCCTTCTGCTGCTCTGGCTTTGGGCGCTTCTTCTAAAACAGATGCTTCATGCTATGGAGCAAGCACTGGAACTGTGACTGCGGGGACTGTATCAAACTCTGTGGGAACCGTAGCCTATTCTTGGAAAAACAGCGCTAACGCAGAAGTGGGAACAACTGCTTCAGTTTCAAACCTTCCTGCCGGAACATATACTTTAACCGTAACGGATTCATGCTCTTCTCAGACAAATTCTGTGACTGTTGGACAGCCTTCTGCAGCTTTAGCTTTGGGAGCTTCTTCTAAAACAGATGCTTCATGCTACGGAGCAAGCACTGGAACTGTGACTGCGGGGACTGTATCAAACTCTGTTGGAACCGTAGCCTATTCTTGGAAAAACAGCGCTAACGCAGAAGTGGGAACAACTGCTTCAGTTTCAAACCTTCCTGCCGGA
>NZ_JAOVZN010000020.1 GCF_025717045.1 Flavobacterium sp. SH_e | reverse complement strand
CGGGAACTTCAGTTACATTTATAGCAACTCCAACAAATGGCGGAACTACTCCAACATACCAATGGTATAATGGTGCAACAGCTATTTCAGGAGCTACAAATTCAACTTATACAAGTGCAGCATTAGCAAATGGCAATTCAATTACAGTTAGAATGACTTCAAACGCATCACCATGTTTGACAGGAAGTCCGGCTACATCTAATGCCATTAATATGATAGTTAATCCAAATCTTCC
>NZ_JAOVZN010000002.1 GCF_025717045.1 Flavobacterium sp. SH_e | reverse complement strand
AACTATTTCCATTCTTTTTTCGCTATTTTTCTTAACTGTCTCATAACGGCAGGTTTACATTCTGGATATTTTTTGATCGATGTGGGGTTTTTCTTAATATGTTTGGCATTTTCTTATTTTATCAGACTTTCTGATATCCATTTTTAATGGATTCTCAATCTTTACCGCCTTTTTCAAGCCGTTTTTCATGCTTCCGAAATCTTCTTTTTCCCGAATTGACTCTTCTGAAACCGCATCCATAGCCCCGATAGGAGCGGAAATCCTTTTTGGGCCGGGGTTCGGCCCGAAAAGATTGCAGCGCATAGCGGGAAATAGCTCCTAATTATTACCGAAATCCCAATCTTTTAAATTACAAATTACAAAACTGGATGCGCTTCACTGCGCTCAGCATGCAGCCAGGGTTTTCTCCTTATATATGTATAAAAAATAAAACCCGACAGGTTTTGAAAACCTGTCGGGTCACAAATGGGACTTTCTCTCATATGACAGCACAATAAAACTATACTTATATATAATAGAGTAAACTTCTACATATATATTGTATGTATTTTTGTAATCATGTATATTTGCATTCACAAAATTATAAACAATGATCAAGATTACTTTACCCGATGGGTCAATTAGAGAGTTCGCTTCGGGCGTAACTCCAATGGAGGTCGCTAAAAACATTAGCGAAGGTTTTGCAAGAAATGTTATTTCTGCATCTTTTAATGGTACAACTATTGAAACCGAGACTCCATTAACGACCGACGGTAATCTTATATTATATACTTGGAATGATGCTGAAGGTAAAAAAGCTTTCTGGCATTCGACTTCGCACGTAATGGCTCAAGCTCTTGAGGAATTGTACCCTGGAATTAAATTGACTCTTGGGCCTGCAATTGCTAATGGGTTTTATTATGACGTTGATTTTGAAGACCAGAAAATTTCTGAAGCTGATTTTAAAAAAATCGAAGACCGAATTCTTGAAATCGCAAGAGGAAAGTTTGATTTTAAAATGCGTCCAGTGACTAAAGCAGAAGCTTTAGAAATGTATAAAGATAACGTTTACAAAACTGAATTGATTTCAAATCTTGAAGACGGAACTATTACTTTCTGCGACCATTCTACTTTTACTGATTTATGCCGCGGTGGACATATTCCGAACACTGGAATTATCAAAGCTGTAAAAATCATGAGTGTTGCTGGTGCTTACTGGAGAGGTGATGAGAAAAACAAACAGTTAACTCGTGTTTACGGAACTTCTTTTCCAAAACAAAAAGATTTAACTGAATATCTTGAACTTCTTGAGGAAGCTAAACGTCGTGATCACCGTAAACTTGGAAAAGAGCTTGAATTATTTGCTTTTTCTCAAAAAGTGGGTCAAGGTTTACCTTTATGGTTACCAAAAGGAGCTGCATTGAGAGAGCGTTTAGAGCAATTTTTGAAAAGAGCTCAAAAGAAAGCTGGCTACGAGCAAGTTGTTAGTCCACATATTGGTCAGAAAGAATTATATGTAACTTCTGGTCACTATGCTAAATATGGTGCAGATAGTTTCCAACCAATTCACACTCCAGCAGAAGGTGAAGAGTTCTTATTAAAACCAATGAACTGCCCTCACCACTGTGAGATTTACAATGTAAGACCTTGGTCATATAAAGATTTGCCTAAGCGTTATGCTGAATTTGGTACTGTTTATAGATATGAGCAATCTGGTGAATTGCACGGTTTAACTCGTGTTAGAGGTTTTACTCAGGATGATGCGCATATTTTCTGTACTCCAGAACAATTGGATGAGGAGTTTAAAAAAGTAATTGACCTTGTATTGTATGTATTTGGTTCTTTAGGTTTTGAAAACTTTACAGCTCAAATTTCGTTAAGAGATCAAGAAAACAGAGACAAATATATTGGTACTGATGAAAACTGGGAAAAAGCTGAAAACGCCATCATCAACGCAGCAAAAGATAAAGGTCTTAATACTGTTGTAGAATATGGTGAAGCAGCGTTTTATGGTCCGAAACTTGATTTCATGGTAAAAGATGCTTTGGGAAGACAATGGCAGTTAGGAACTATCCAGGTAGATTATAATTTACCTGAGCGTTTTGAATTGACATACAAAGGCGCTGATAATGAATTACATCGCCCTGTTATGATTCACAGAGCTCCTTTTGGATCTATGGAACGTTTTATAGCAATTTTATTAGAGCACACGGCAGGAAATTTCCCACTTTGGCTAATGCCTGAACAAGCTATTATCTTGTCTTTGAGCGAGAAATACGAAAATTATGCTAAAAAAGTTTTAGATTTGCTAGAAAATCACGAAATTCGCGCCCTAATTGACAACCGAAATGAAACTATCGGTAAGAAAATTAGAGATGCAGAAATGCAGAAAATCCCATTTATGCTTATCGTTGGTGAGGAAGAAGAGAAAAATGGTACTATTTCTATTCGCCGTCACGGACAAGAAGGAAAAGGTAATATTACAGTTTCAATCGAAGAATTTGCTGCGATTGTAGACGAAGAAATAAAAAAGACATTAAAAGTATTTACAGTTTAACTTAAATTTAGAAAGTCATAGCAATAAAAAGTAACAGAGGTTTTCAACCTCGCGTAGAAAAAAAAGATGCACACAGAATAAACAACCTTATTCGTGTTCCAGAAGTACGTCTTGTAGGGGAAAACATTGAACCTGGGGTTTTTAAAATAGCTGATGCGCTACGTTTAGCTGACCAACTTGAGTTGGATTTAGTTGAAATTTCGCCAAACGCTGAACCACCGGTTTGTAAAATCATGGACTACAAGAAATTTGTTTACGAACAAAAGAAAAGAGATAAGGCTTTAAAAGCTAAATCTTCTCAAGTTGTTGTAAAAGAAATTCGATTTGGTCCTCAAACTGACGAGCACGATTATGAGTTTAAAAGAAAGAACGCTGAAAAATTCTTGAAAGAAGGAGCTAAATTAAAAGCTTTCGTTTTCTTTAAAGGACGTTCTATCATTTACAAAGATCAAGGTCAGATTCTATTATTACGTCTTGCACAGGACTTAGAGGAACATGGTAAAGTTGAGGCAATGCCTGTTCTGGAAGGAAAGAGAATGATCATGTTCATTGCTCCTAAGAAAAAGAAATAAGTCGAAAGCTTAAAGTCTTAAAGTCGAAAGTCATAAACTGACTTTTGACTTTAAACTTTTAAACTTTTAGACTGAAGATATAAGTAAGTAAGAATAAATTAAAAAACTAGGAAAAATGCCTAAAATGAAAACAAAATCTAGCGCTAAGAAACGTTTTAAAGTTACTGGCTCTGGAAAGATTAAAAGAAAGCATGCTTTTAAAAGTCATATCTTGACTAAAAAATCTAAAAAACGTAAATTAGCTTTGACTCACTCAGCGCTAGTTCACCAAACAGATATGAAAAGCATCAAACAACAATTAAGAATTATCTAATAATTCTTTAGGTTAAAAAATTATTTATATAACCTTGGAGTATGGCCATTAAGTTCCTTTGATTCAATTCAGGACGCCTGCTACAAAAACACATTAAAATTATGCCAAGATCGGTAAATTCAGTTGCTAAAAGAGCAAGAAGAAAAAAAATAATGAAGCAAGCCAAAGGTTTCTTTGGAAGACGTAAAAACGTTTGGACAGTTGCTAAGAATGCAGTAGAGAAAGCGATGAGCTACGCTTACCGCGATAGAAAACAAAACAAAAGAAATTTCCGTTCATTATGGATTCAACGTATCAACGCTGGAGCTAGATTAGAAGGAATGTCTTATTCTCAATTCATGGGGAAAGTTAAAGCTAATGGAATCGAATTGAACCGTAAAGTTCTTGCAGATTTAGCTATGAACCACCCAGAAGCTTTCAAAGCTATTCTTAATAAAGTAAAATAAACGTTTTATAAACTCAATTTAAGATTACTTACTTATTATATAAAACCATTCGTTAACGCGAATGGTTTTTTTGTTTAAAGAAGTTTCAATTGTCCTGTTTTTCTAAAAAACAAAATTTAAAAAGTACATTTGTATAAAACTAAAACTGTTTTATGCACAAAGCTCTTTTGGATCATATTCAAAAATTCATTTCTCTTGAACCTTCAGATATTGATAAATTAGAATCATGCCTAGAACTTTCTAAAATAAAAAAGAAAGAACATATTTTAGAAGAAGGTCAAATATGCAACACTATGTATTTTGTTGTTAAAGGCTGTATGCGGCAGTATATTATTAACTCTAAAGGAGCTGAACAAACGTTGCAATTTGGTATCGAAAATTGGTGGATTACTGATTATTTAAGTTACCACAATCATGTTCCTTCAAGCTTTTATTTACAGGCAGTAGAAAATTCAGAAGTCATTGCTATTGACAAAACAATTTTAGAATCTCTGCTGATTGAAATACCGAATCTAGAAAGGTACTTCAGAATAGTTACTCAAAAAAGTTTTGGCGCTATGCAAATGCGTATCAAATTCTTATTTACAATGTCAGCGGAAGAAAGATATCATCACTTTAATGACCATTTCCCAGAATTTGTTCAGCGAGTTCCACAATATATGCTTGCCTCCTATCTGGATTTTTCAGCAGAATTTATGAGTAAAATAAGAGCTGGAAAAGTCTGATTTGAATTTCTTGAAGTAGTTCAAGTTTTTAAAAGCATACATTATTGACCTTTGTAATGAACTTTTAAAACACAAAAAAATGAAATCAAGAATTGTTATCCCGAATGTCGCTCCAGAAGCTTATAATGCTTTATTAAACCTAGAAAAATATATTGCATCTACTTCATTAACTCCTGTTCACAAGGAATTAATTAAAATACGTGCTTCCCAAATAAATGGTTGTGCTTATTGCATAAACATGCACACTGCTGATGCAAGAAAACATGGAATTTCTGAACAGAGAATATACTTAACAAGTGCTTGGCGTGAAGCCGATGTTTATACGGAAGAAGAAAAAGCAATCTTAGCTTTAACAGAACAAGTAACTTTAATCAGCAATCATGTTTCTGATGAAGTTTATCAAAACGCCGCTCAATTATTTGACGAAAAATACCTTGCCGAAATCATCTTAGCTATTATTACAATTAATTCTTGGAATAGACTTGCAATTGCTACTGGAATGAGAGCAGTTTAAGTTTTATAAAGATAAGTTTTACAACATTTTAAAATTTTGACAACCCTCACTCAGAGGGTTTGTTTGTATATCACTGTAAATGAATACTAGAAAATAAAAAAAATGCACTTTTTGTAAAAACAGGTATTTATACTCTTTCACAGGAATTCAGATTTTTTATTTTTGGCGCATGATACCAAAAAGAATACAAATATTTTCCTTTTTAATTACTGTTTTTATTACTCTTTTCTCCTGTGAAAAGAAAACAAACAATAGTTTAAAAGACATCCATAATAAAGCTGAAGTTAATAGACTAATTGCAATTGCAGAGGCTTTTTTCGGCACTAATAAATATGATAGCGCTTTTTTTTATTACAATCAAACAATATCTATTTGTTCTCCTTCAAATGATGCAGAAAATTACATAAACACTTTAAATCGTATGGCAATTATCCAGCAGACTCATGGAGATTATGCTGGAAGTGAAGCAACAATTACTAAAGCGCTGCCATACACTAAACTTGTAAAAAACCAACTTTATACTTGGAATCTCTATACTACTTTAGGAAACAATTACCTAAACACTTTCGATTATAAAAATTCTATTTTATACCATAAAAAAGCTCTAAAGCTTAATGTAAAGCCGTGGAAAAAATTAGCCTCAAAAAACAATATTGCAGTTACGTTAATTCAAGAGAAAAAATTTAATGAAGCTCTAAACATCTTTCTTCCTTTAGAAAATAAAAAAGAGGTAATTAGAGATCAAGAATTCTACGGAGCATTATTAGACAATATTGGACTGTGCTATTATTACATAGATAATAAAGAAAGTGCTTTAGATTACTTGAAGAAAGGTTTAGATATTAGAAAAACTTTAAAAAGTCCGTATGGATTAGGAAAAAGTTATATTCATCTTGCAGAATTCAATGAATTTAAGGATTTATCTTTAGCAAAGAAGTATATGCTTTTAAGCTATAAAGAATTCAGTAAGATAAATCATGTAGAAGGGAGATTGTCAGCTTTAAAAATGATTATTAAAAACAGTTCAAATTCAGAACTTAAAAATTATTCGAACGATTATATAAATCTTGTTGATAGTACATACGAAGTTACACAAAAAGCTAAGAATCAATTTGCGAGAATAAAGTACGACTCTAAACGCGAAAGAGAAGAAAACTTAAAGCTTAAAACACATAAAGCTCAAAATGAATTAAAGCTAGAGAGACAAAAAAACAGAAACATTATATCTTATATCATAATTGTCCTGAGTCTTTGTTTGATTTTAATTTTATATTATTATCTAACTTCTAAAGCAAATCGAGAAAAAATTGAAGCCGCTTACAATAGTGAAACTAGAATTTCAAAAAAACTACATGACGAATTAGCAAACGATATCTATCATACTATGGCTTTCGCCGAAAACAGAAATCTTTCTCTGGCAGAAAATAAAGAACAATTGCTTAATAATTTAGATGCAATATATTCTCGAACACGAGATATTTCGAAAGAAAATTGTACCATTACTACTGATGAAAATTATATTTTATCACTTAAAGAAATGATTTCTGGTTTCAGCACTCTGAATATAACTTTAATTCTAAACGGACTAGACAGCATTCTATGGGATGAAATTGACAAGAATAAAAAAATCACTATCTATCGAGTATTACAAGAATTACTTGTAAATATGCGCAAGTATAGTGAAGCTTCATTAGTCGGGATAAACTTTAAACAAACAGAAAAAAATATTTTAGTTAACTACACCGATAACGGAAAAGGTATAGATACCGAGAAAATTGTATTTAAAAACGGGCTTTATAATGTAGAAAATCGAATTCTAAAAATTAGAGGTGCTATAGATATATCATCTAGTCCAAATCAAGGATTTAAGGTTTTTATTAAAATTCCTGCCTAATTTAACGAATTGTTTTTCCCAAGTCTCAAAATGAAAAAAGCCCCAGCTTTACTTAAAATTTTAATCTCTGTATTTCTTTTGCTCGCTCTTACAACGTCTTGCAAAAAGGAAAAACATGCAGTATTAAAAAAAACTGATAATACAGCAGAAGTTAAAAGATTAACAATTATTGCTGATAGTTGTTTTGAAAATTCTGATTATAAAAATGCCTTCAAGACTTATTCTAAAATAATTTCTCTTTCAGATCCTGTAAAAGATAGAATTGATCATGTTGATGCATTAATATCTCTAGCTTACATTTATCAATATCAAGGTGATTATATACAAAGTGAGGAAATGGTAACTAAAATATTACCCCACTTAAAATATATGAAAAAAACAAGATTTGCTTGGAATGCCTATTTTATTCAGGGATTTAATTACTTTAAAACCGATAATTTAGAAAGTGCTTTAGTCTATTTTAGAAAAGCATTGCACCTTAAAACCAGTGCATTCCGAAAATGGAGCATCTTAAACAGTATAGGCATCGTGTATATGAAACAAAAAAAATATAACGCAGCGGCTTATATATTTGAGAAAATTACCACCGAGGGATATCACGCTCAAAAATTTAAAACAAATAGCTGTGATCGTTTTGAATTAATGGATTATGCAGTAATGCTAAACAACTTAGGCATTTGCTATCAAAACTTAAAAAATCCAAAAGCGATAGATTTTTACAATAAAGCTTTAAAGATTAGACTAAAAATAAATGATCGTGATAATATTTCTAGCAGTTATGCCGCTCTGTCTGAATATTATTTAAAAAATAACCCCGCCTTAGCAAATAAATATGCCAAATTGGGATATAAAAAGGCTTCTGAAATCAATTTTTATGTAGATAAAAAATATTGCTTGAGTTTTTTGGTTCAAACTGCGACTGGAAATGAATTGAAAAAATATACTAATATTTATATCCATTTTACGGACAGTATTAATAAAGCCAGATTAAAGACTAAAAATCAATTTTCTGATATAAAATACAATTTCAAAAAAGATATAGAAGAAAATTTAGAGCTTAAATCCCAAAAAGCTGAGCATGAATTAGAGATGCAGAGACAGAAAAATAGAAGCAACATTTCTTATGTAGTAATTTTTATCAGTGCTTTCATTTTACTCTTTTTATTTTTTCACATTACGCTAAAAGGAAAAAAAGAGAAAGATGATGCTATATTTAAAAGTGAGTTACGAATTTCACAAAAGCTTCACTACGAATTAGCAAATGACGTTTTTAAATTATCGACACGTATTCAAAACTCTAATCTTGAAGAACCAAAAAGAAAAGAGGAATTACTTAATGACTTAGATCAAATTTATTTAAAAACCAGAAAAATTTCTAAAGAGAACAGTATTATTCCTTTCAATGAAAATTATGAAATTGGTTTAAAAGAAATGATTTCTGAATATTCTCATTCTGATTTACACATAATTGTAAATGGCTTAAATACTTTTTCATGGTCAAAAATCGAGCGCATTAAAAAAATAACAATTTTTAGATCAATTCAAGAAATTTTCGATACTATGAAAAAGCAGAGTGACGCATCATTAGCGAGCCTTACTTTTAAAATAAACGATAAAAACCTACAGATAATTTATGTCGATAATAATACAAAAGTTCAAAATAGTAGTATTAATTTAAAAAACAGACTGAAAAGTATAGAAAATCGTCTTAAAACATTAAAAGGATTTTTAGAGGTTTATGATTCAGAAAATCAAGGTTTTAAAATTTTTATAAATCTTCCTTTATAATAAAAATGCATTTTTAATATTTAAAAATCCATAAATGAAAGTCCCATCTGTAGTTAAAATTTTAATTTCTGTATTTCTATTGCTCGTTTTACCAACGTCATGCAAAAAGGAAAAGCATGCAGTATTAAAAAAAATTGACAATACGGCTGAAATAAAAAGACTGACTATTATCGCTGATAATGATTATGATCACAATGAATATTTAAAGGCGTACAAAAATTATCTAAAAATAATTCGTCTTTCTGATCCTGAAAAAAACAGAATAGATTATGTTGATGCATTAATTTCGATAGCACTTATACAACAATATGAAGGCAATTACCTAGAAAGTGAAAATACTGCTACAAAAATACTGCCTCACCTTAAATATATGAAAAAACCAAGGTTTGCTTGGGAAACATATAAAATTTTTGCAAGCAATTATTTAGCTACAAAGGATTTCGACAATGCTCTTATCTATGCTAAAAAAGCCTACTATCTAAATACAAGCGTGAGAAGGAAAGCAAATGCATTAGCTAATATTGCACTTGTTTATATGCATAAAAAACAACACAAAAAAGCTATAAAAATTTATACTCAGCTAACTACCACGGGATATTATGGCAATAAGAAAAAAACAAATACTTTAGTAGATTTTGAATTAATTGACTATGCAACGATGAGAAATAATATAGGCATTTCTTACGCTAATTTACTGGATACTAAAGCTCTACCTTATTACCAAGAAGCTCTAAAGATTAGGCTTCAATTACATGACAAACATAACTTACCAGAAAGTTACTCAAATCTTTCCGATTATTATGTAGATTCAAATCTTGCATTGGCGAAAAAATATGCTGAAGCAGCTTATAAGCATGCTTGCATAATAAATACTTATCAGCAAAAAAAATATGCTTTAGAAACTTTAATACGAACTACTACAGGAAATGACTTGAAGAAATATTCTAATATTTATGTTCATTACATTGACAGCATTAATAAAATTCAATCATCACAAAAAAATCCATTTGCCAACATACAATACTACTTCAAAAAAGACAAACAAGAAAATTTAGAACTTAAAACTCAAAAAGCAGAAAAAGAATTACAATTTGAAATACAAAAAAATCAAAGTTACATTTTGTATGTAGTAATTTTTATTAGTGTTTTTGCATTGCTGTTTATAACTCTTCATATTACTTTAAAAGCAAAAAGAGAAAAAGACGATACGATATTTAAAAGTGAAGTACGGATTTCTCAAAAACTCCACAACGAATTAACAAGCGAAGTTTTTAAATTATCTACAAATATTGAAAACTCTAATCTAGAAGAACCTCAAAAAAAGGAAGAATTACTTAATCATTTGGATCAGATTTATTTGAAAATTAGGAAAATTTCAAGGGAAAATAGTACCATACTAACAGATGAAAACTATCTCGAAAATCTAAAAATAATGCTTTCTGAATATTCCAATTCTTCTTTAAACATAATTGTAAATGGTTTAAGCAGTTTTTCGTGGCATGAAATTGATCGAATCAAAAAGATTACCATTTTTAGAATACTTCGAGAGCTCTTAAATGACATTACGAAAAATAGTAACGCATCTTTAATAAGCTTAAATTTTAAAAAAGAGACAAAAATTATTCAAATAATCTACATTGATAATAGTAAAGAAACCACTGATGGATATGTCAATTTAAAAAAAAGACTACAAAATGTGGAAAACCGTATTAAAACAATAAAAGGAACTATTAATTTTGAACCGAATCTAGAAAATGGTTTAAAAATAAGTTTCACATTCCCATTATAAAACAATTATATGTTTAAAAAAGTTTTAGTTGCCGAAGATTTAGACAGTATTAGTATCGCTGTTATTCAAGTACTTGAAGAACTACAAGTTCCAGTAATTCACCATGTGAAATATTGTGATGAAGGTTTACTCAAAGTAAAAAAAGCTTTGGTTGAAAATGAGCCTTATGATTTATTAATTACCGATCTGTCGTTCAAATCAGATCATCGAAAAGCAAATATCGAAACTGGCGATGGATTAATTGAAGCAATCAATCGCGTCCAGCCTAAATTAAAGAAAATCGTATTTTCTATTGAAGACAAAAGTTATAGAATTAAAACGCTTTTCAATGAATTAGGAATTAATGCATACGTTTCTAAAGGAAGAAATAGTATTATAGAATTACGAAATGCAATTGAAAGTACATTCAATAATGAAGAAAAAATACTTTCGTCTGATTTGTCTTTTAATTTTAATGATAAGGCCTTAATTGAAATTGAATCTTATGATATTTCGATTTTAAAACTTTTATCTCAAGGATATATTTTAGAAAGTATTTCAAAAGAATTTAAAGATTTGTCTATTACCCCAAACGGAACGAGTAGTATCGAAAAAAGAATTAATAAACTAAAAATTTACTTTAAAGCTAATAATAATGTGCATTTAATTGCTATAGCAAAAGATTTTGGATTGGTATAACTAGCATAATATGATCCGTTTACGGATTTCCGTAAGGATATCAATTCTAATAAATCTAAATTTGTTATGAATCTATTAACCTACAATGAAACCAAAAAACAAAGCGGATATTTTATTCGCAAAAATTAACACAACCCAAAATAAAATAATAATGAAAACAATGCTACTTTGTCTTTTTTTATCAATAAGTTTTGTTCTTGTTTCTGCAAAAACCGGATGGCTTGAAATTGATTGGAAACTTATATTTATTCCAGCGCTTTTAGTATTACAAATTATCATAATTAGCACAGCTTTAAAAAACAGATATAAAAAACACTAAATAATTTTCTAAGAAAGGCCTGATAATTGTAGAAAGAGAATTATCTATATTTGATTACAATTATTTTTTTACATGAAAAACGTTCTCAGCCCTCTCCTACTATTATTTACATTTATATCTTTTGCGCAAACCAAAATTCTGTCATGGAATATAGAAAACTTCGGAAAATCAAAATCGTATACCGAATTAAGTTATATTGCCAAAACTATCTCTACTTATGATATAATTGCTATTCAGGAGGTAGTTGCAGGAAACGGCGGAGCACAAACTGTAGCAAAGCTCACTGAATTACTTAACGAAAAAGGAAATAAGTGGGACTATAAAATAAGTGATCCAACAAGCAGTAGCAGTTATAAAACGGAACGATATGCTTTTATTTGGAAAACTCACAAAATCAAATTAAAAAACAAACCTTGGCTAGAGAAAAAATTTAATTTAGAAATTGACCGCGAACCTTATTTCGGCACTTTCGAAATCAATAAAAAAACAATTACTCTAGTCAATTTTCACGCCATAACTCAAAAAAAGCAACCAGAAACTGAAATCAAATATTTTAAGTTTTTGCCAAGCGAATATCCTAATTTAAATTTGGTTTTCTTAGGCGATTTTAATTGCCCTGAAAAACATACCGTCTTTATTCCGTTAAAAAAAATGGGATATGTTTCAGTATTAAAGAATCAGAAAACAACGCTTAAACATAAATGCAAAAACAATATCTGTTTAGCATCTGAATTTGATAATATTTTTTACAAATCCTCATCTGTAACAGTTATTAATTCAGGAGTAATTAAATTTTATGAAGATTTTGATTCTTTGCAAACAGCAAGAAAAGTATCAGATCATATTCCGATCTGGTTTGAAATCTCACTAAATTAGGTTTTAAGCTTCTTTTTTCTCGCAGCAGGAAATAAAACATTATTCAAAATTAATCTGTAACCTGGAGAATTTGGGTGCAAATCTAAAACCGTTGGCGGATCTCCAACTTGATGCTGAAAATCTTCTGGATCATGTCCTCCAAAAAAAGTAAACATTCCTTTTCCTTTTTCGCCATGAATATACCTTGATTCGCCATTTAGCTCACAAGTTCCCATAATTAATATGTTAGATTTTATTAGCGAAGAATCAAATGAAGTCGTCTGCCCCATAAAACCTTTTACCAATTGGGTATGATTTTGACATAACATACTTGGAATTGGATCCCATTTTGCTGAAAATTCCATTAAAGTGAAATAATCTTTTTCCATAACAATACGTCTTTTGGTAGTCATATCGATATCCGAAAATTCATAAACTTCAGGTCTTCTTTCTAAAGTGAAATTTTTGAAAGCAAAAGAGTTATTGTAATTTAATTTCGATTGATAATTAGATTCGCTTGGATCACCATCAAACATTGTTTCGCAAATATCAACTCCATCAGCTGCAAGCGCAATATCGAAACTGTCTGTAGCAGAACACATTGCAAACATAAATCCACCTCCAATTACAAAATCTCTAATTTTTTTTGCCACAGCTCCTTTTTCCTGAGATACTTTTGCATATCCTAATTTTGCAGCTAAAGCTTCAGCATCCTTTTTTTGATCAATATACCAAGGTGTATTTTTATAGGCGGCATAGAACTTTCCGTACTGTCCAGTAAAATCCTCATGATGTAGATGCAACCAATCGTACATTAATAATTGATCACTTAAAACTTCTTCGTCATAAATTGGAGTAAAAGGTATTTCGGCATAAGTTAAAACCAAAGTTACGGCGTCATCCCAAGGTTGTTTGCCTTTTGGCGTGTAAACGGCAATTTTTGGAGCTTTCTCCAAAATTACAGATTCCATATTTTGAGAAGGACTCGAGATTTCATTTAAAATAGAAGCTTGTTCGCTATCTGAAATAACTTCGAAACTAACACCTCTAATTTTGCATTCTTTTCTAATCTCATCAGCATCAGGAAGCAAGAAAGAACCTCCACGATAATTTAAAAGCCAACTTGCTTTATAATCTCTGCTTAAACACCAATAAGTAATACCGTATGCTTTTAAATGATTCTGTTGAGTTGTTTCGTCCATCGGAAGTAATATGAACGAGGCGCGGGCATTAAATGTAACTAATAGTATAAAAATGTAGAATAAACTTCTATTCATCCGAAAATTATTTTAGTAAAGATATAAAGGAACTATCTAAAAAAAGAATCTATAGTCCCTTTTATGGCATAAGAGAATGTTAAATAAAAAAACAGAGGTAAATACCTGATTAACACCCTTAAAAAAACAGGTAAAAACACCTATAGTGCCGTTAAATATTCTATATACATTTGCTATCCCAGGTCATAAAACTAATCAATGTAAAAAAACAAACCAACCATGAAGTTTAATGATAGTAATAACCAAGAAAAGGGTATGAATTTAGTTCAAAAAATAGGTTTATGTGTTCTCGTGATAACAATCATATTGTATTATGTGTTGTCAATTCAATTTTTGACAGCATAATTTTTTAGATTGTCAAATCTGCTAAATCGTTTTGAATGGCATACACAACCAAGCCAGCAATATTGCGCGATTCTGTTTTAAGCAGCAAATTATTTCTGTGTCCTTCAATAGTTCTAGGACTTAAAAACAGCTGCTCGGCAATTTCGGCAGTTGTTTTCTGCTGACAGATTAATTGGAGAACTTCTACTTCGCGAGGCGAAAGGAAACTCGTATCTAAACCGCCTTTAGTATTTTTAGGAGAAACTATAGTTTCCTGAATTGTTTTTAAAACATTTTCATTATAGTAGAATCCTTTAGCCGCTACTTCTCTAATTGTTAGAATTAAATCTTTTGGAGTAGTATTTTTAATTAAATAAGCAACAGCTCCAACCTGAATCATATTAGCAATGAATGATTTCGTATCATAACTTGTTAGTGCAATTATTTTGATATCAGGAAACGCCTTTCGAATAATTTTAGTGGCCTCGACACCATTTAAAACCGGCATCTTTAAGTCCATAATAATTATATCGGGTTTGACTTCGTTTTCATTTAACTGAGAAATTAGATCTTCTCCGTTTGAGGCCTCGAAAATAACTTCTACATTTTCTTCTCTCTGCAATAAGAAAGAAATTCCTTTTCGAAACAAAATTTCATCATCGACTAAGGCAATTTTAATAGTGGCATTCATCTTTTTGGATTTTGGTCGTTTAGTTTGGTATCCCGAAATTACAAAATATGATTAATAAATAGCCAAAACATGCCATTTTATCGACTAAAAACCTTATTAAAGTTCTAAATTCGATCTAAAAAGTAAAATTTACTGCGATTCCGTTATTAATTTCAGAGGTAATTTTAATAGTTCCTTCCAAAAATGATATTCGGCTATCGATATTTTTCATTCCTAAACCTTTTTGATTTTCTGCATTTGAACTATCAAAACCAATTCCGTTATCTTCATAATTACATGTATTTACCCCTTCATTATTGGTAAAAGAAATCCAAATTTCGGTTGCTTTTCCATGACGAAGCGAATTATTCATTAATTCCTGAAGAATTCTAAAAATATGCAAATGTCTGTCGAGATCATTGTCGTCAAAATCGATTTCATTTTTATAATGCGTTTTGACAGATTTACTGGTTTCAAATTCCTCGCATAATTCTTCTATTCCTGCATTTAATCCAAATTTTTCAAAAACAGGAGGCAAAAGATTATGGGCAATTTTTCTAGAATTTTCTAAAGCTTTAGTAGTTAAATTGATTATATTCTCGGTTATTTCAGCCGTTTCAGTTTCTGTAAGATTTGGCGCAGTAAGCAAATGGCTATTTAATGAAACAATATTTAATTTCGAACTGATATCATCATGAAGATCTTGTGCAATTCTTTTACGTTCTTCTTCCTGCGTAATAATAACAGCATGCAATTGTTCTCTTTGATATCTAAGTATTAAATCTACTTTTTCTAATTCTTTCTGAATGATTTTTTGCCTAGAAAAGTAAAAGAAAATAATTAAAACTACCGCAACAATCATAAAGAAAAGTGAGGTATATAAAATAATAGCAACAATTTCTTTTTCTGGTATTGAATGGAGACTCATATTATGAATTGAAATATTTTAATTAGTTAAATTTTTCGTTTTTGAAAAACTCACTTTCCATTCTACAATCATCGAAAAATAAAATGCTCCAACTAAAAATGCATTTAATCTCCAACTCAAATATTTAAATTCATTTGACAAGTTATGCGTTAAATTCCCTACCAACAATAATACTGTCGAAGCAAGCATAAAAGCTACAACTCCAATCGAAAAATAATAGTAGGTTTTATTATCGCCAAGCATATTATAAAAATGCATCAAAGCAAAAATAAGGACTAACAATGAACAGATTGTGATTTCAAACAAGTTAAATTTATAGATCTGTTTTGGGTCATTATATAATTGAATAAAAATGATCAGTAGAGCCAAAATCATACTCCAAACTACCACTTTTTTTTGTGCCTGAATTTTAAATAATGATTTATAAAAAAGTCCTAATAATATCATCTGTCCAATGACAAATGTATTCATCAACAATAAATTATTTAAACGCATATGATACATGACTTCCATAGAAATCTGAATGACAAAGCTAAAAACAATATATATAATGAAAAAGACATTAGCTTTTTCCTTACGGAAAAAGCTATATGTATATAATATCAAACTTATAAATAAAATGATATAAGAAGAATATATTAAAAAATCATCCATTTTTATGCCATCGGACTAGCTGGATCACCATAAGGAGGACATGGACGGCTAGTGTCATAAACAACTTCGCTTCCCTCGCATCCTTCAGATACGCCCACATTAAATACATCTACATAAATACCGGTTTTTTTGTCCAGTTTTGTACCCACAAACATTAAAGTCTGTTCTCCTGCATTGTTAATACCTTTGTATGCTCTAACGGCATCAATGTCTTGCTTTAATACTAATCTCAAAGCATCTAAAGGGATTAAGTAAGCGTCAATTTTACCTTTACCTTCTTCAACCTCTTTAGGTGAATCACGGTATTTTTTTGCCCAACTTTTACCTTCCTCTAAAGGCACTTCAACACTTCCTAGATTAAAATCATTCATAATTTACATTTGTTAATTGGTTAATAATTTAAAAAAATTAATAGTTTCTGATTGGTTTAGCTAAACTACTGATTTTTATTAGACGATTAACATAAAAACATAAAAAAAGCCTTAATAATAAGGCTTTTTAACTTTTAAAATGGAACATCACTATCGTCGTCATCGTCATTTAAATTGCTTCCGAAAGCTTCGTTAGCAGATGGTAAATTTTTAGTTATGAAAGGATTATCATCGTGATTCATTTTTGACGGTAAATCATCATAACCTCCCGTAAACTCTTCAAGATTATCAAACTTACCTAAATGTCCTAAGAATTTCAGACGAATATTCTCCAAACCACCGTTACGGTGCTTGGCTATAATAAATTCAGCTTGACCTTGTGTAGAAGAAGCTTCATCATCATCCCATTCTTCAATTTTATAATATTCAGGACGATAGATAAAGGATACGATATCGGCATCCTGCTCAATCGCTCCAGATTCACGAAGATCCGAAAGAAGCGGACGTTTACTAGAACCACGGGTTTCAACGGCACGCGATAACTGAGAAAGTGCAATTACCGGAACGTTAAGCTCTTTTGCCAAAGCCTTTAAGTTTCGGGAAATTGTCGAAATCTCCTGCTCACGGTTTCCTCCTCCTTTCCCACTACCTCCAGCAGTCATTAACTGCAAGTAGTCAATAATAATTAGTTTGATTCCGTGCTGAGAAGCCAAACGACGACATTTTGCACGTAAATCGAATATCGAAAGCGAAGGTGTATCATCAATAAACAATGGGGCTTTTTCTAAGTTTTTTACTTTTGTACTTAATTGCTCCCATTCGTGTTTTTCTAATTTACCTGTTCTTAATTTTTCTGAAGACAATCCTGTTTCAGAAGAAATAAGCCTCGTAATTAACTGAACCGACGCCATCTCCAGAGAGAAAATCGCAAC
This sequence comes from Flavobacterium sp. SH_e, assembly GCF_025717045.1. GTDB lineage: Bacteria > Bacteroidota > Bacteroidia > Flavobacteriales > Flavobacteriaceae > Flavobacterium. Next base: position 439,261 of record NZ_JAOVZN010000002.1, on the reverse strand, counting down.
TGCATGTCCAAACTGAATACTCACGTTTCTCGCCATCGAAAGGACGAAAGCCGTTTTACCCATACCAGGACGAGCTGCAATAATAATTAAATCCGAAGGTTGCCATCCAGAAGTTACTTCATCCAGTTTCTCAAAACCTGTTGCAACTCCACTCAAACCTTCCTTACCAGCAATTTCTTCAATACGTTTTTTCGCCTGAAGAACCAAACTCTGAGCAGTCTCAGAACTACGCTTGATATTTCCCTGAGTTACTTCGTATAATTTAGATTCGGCTTTATCCAGCAAATCAAATACGTCTGTTGTCTCGTCATAAGATTCTTCAATAATTTCAGATGAAATTCGAATCAAACTTCTTTGAATAAATTTTTGAAGAATAATACGCGAGTGAAATTCGATATGCGCAGAAGAAGCAATTTTCTGCGTTAGCTGAATCAAATAAAAATCTCCTCCAGCTAGATCCAGCTTTCCGTTTTTCTTTAACTGTGTCGAAACCGTTAAAATATCAATTGGTTGAGTTTCTGTAAAAAGCTGTAAAATCGCCTCAAAAATATGTTTGTGCGCGTCTTTGTAAAAAGCATCAGGCTGTAAAATATCAATTACATCATCTACCCCTTTTTTATCAATCATCATCGCACCGAGAACAGCCTCTTCTAAGTCAATAACTTGAGGAGGAAGTTTACCTTTTTCTAAATTGATGATTGTGGTTTTGTCGACCTTAACGGGGTTTAAGTTTTTGAAATTTTCCATATAGCGAAAGTAGCAAAATTTAAAAAAAATCTGCTATCGAGTTATAACTAGTTTTATGTTTATAAATAAGTTTTTTTGTTAATAACCAAAAAAAAATCCGAAACCGTAGGGCTTCGGATTTTTAATCATATTATATGAATTTACTCTTTAAACTCGCCCATATTACTGTATTTATCCATTCTTTGGGCAATTAAATCGGCTGTTGATAAATCTTTCAATTCGTTATATCCTTTAGTAATATATTCCGCTACTGTTTTGAAAGTAGTTTCTCTGTCATAATGTGCTCCTCCTAGTGGTTCTGGAATTACATCATCAACTAATTTTTGTTTTTTCATGTCAGAAGAAGTCAATTTTAAAGCTTCTGCTGCACGCTCTTTGTATTCCCAGCTTTTCCATAAAATAGAAGAGCAAGATTCAGGAGAAATTACAGAGTACCAAGTATTTTCTAACATATAAACACGGTCTCCAACACCAATTCCTAACGCTCCTCCAGAAGCACCTTCACCCACAATAATTGTGATAATTGGCACTTGCAGACGAACCATTTCGAAAATGTTTCTAGCGATAGCTTCTCCTTGTCCTCTTTCTTCAGCTTCAAGTCCTGGATATGCACCCGGAGTATCTACTAAAGTTAAAACTGGAATTCCAAATTTCTCTGCCATTTTCATTAAACGCAAAGCTTTACGGTATCCTTCAGGATTAGCCATACCAAAATTACGGTACTGACGTGTTTTTGTATTAAAACCTTTTTGCTGACCAATAATCATAAACGATTGTCCGTTTATTTTACCAAGACCGCCAACCATTGCTTTATCATCTTTAAAACCTCTGTCTCCATGAAGTTCTAAGAAAGTATCTCCGCAAATTGCTTTGATATAGTCTAAAGTATACGGTCTATTTGGGTGTCTTGACAATTGTACACGCTGCCAAGCCGTAAGGTTTTTATATATTTCTTTTTTAGTCTCTACTAATTTTTTATTGATTTCCTTGCACGTCGGGGTTACGTCAACGTCAGATTCTTTTCCAATAATAACACACTTTTCTAACTGTTCTTCAAGTTCTTTAATTGGAAGCTCAAAATCTAAATATTCCATGGATTTTTGAATTTTGTTTGTAAATCGAACCGCAAATATAAAAATATTATATCATTGGCGAAGTTAATTGTTATTTAAAGTATAAAAATGCATTTTAATAATAAGGAAACTATTACAAGTTTTCTTTCTTGTTCTGATAATGTTTGAAAACACCGTTTAGAATAACTGTTATGATTATTATAACAGCTCCGATATAAAATTCGACGCTCATTTTCTCTTTTCCTCCTAAGATAAAATAAGCCAAAACTATCCCATAAACTGGCTCTAAATTAGTAGTTAACATTACCGTATATGGCGTTAATCGCTGCATTACTTTTACCGAAGCTGTAAAGGCGTAAGCCGTACAAATTGAGGCTAAAATCAATAATAAAACCCAGTTATTTAAAGACATTTCAAAGAAATCTGGTGTGAATTTTCCTTGGAATAAAAAATAAATCGTAATAAAGAAAACCCCTGCTCCAAACTCATAAAAAGTAATTACAGAAGGCTCGTGATCTGAAATCAATTTACCATTCATTAAGGTAAATAGAACACCTAAAATGATTGCTGCTAAAGCGTAATAAACTCCTGTAAGATATTTAATTTCAACCTGAAGAATCAATCCTAATCCGGCAATGATTATAAGTCCGAAAAAAACTTCGTACCAAAGCACTTTTCTTCCATAAAATAATGGTTCTAATAAAGAAGCAAAAAAAGCTCCTAAAGAAAATATTGAAAGTGTTATTGAAACATTGGAAACATGAATTGCTTTAAAAAAGAAAATCCAGTGCAATGCAATCAATAAACCAACAAAAATTAGTTTGAAAAATTCTTTTATCGGAACTTGAAATGATTGTTTTTTAACTGCTATAAATCCGCCGAGAAAAATCATGGCAAGCAACATTCTATACCAAACTAAATTTTCGGCATCAATTGTAATTAAAGCGCCTAGAATGGCTGTAAAACCCCAGATAAAAACAATTAAGTGAAGATTTAAGTAACTTTTTAAATTATCGTTTCGCATTACGTAGTAAATAAACTGCTAAGATTCCGAAAACAATATTTGGAAACCAAACAGCTAATAAAGGTGAAAAAGTAGATTTTTCGGCAAGTGTACCAAATATTTTATCAAAGAATACAAATGAAAATGCAATTGCGATTCCAATAGCTAGATTCATTCCCATTCCGCCACGTCGCTTCATGGAAGAAACCGAAACTGCAATAATTGTTAAAATAAATGCCGAAACTGGAATACTATACTTTTTATAAAGAACAACTAAATAAGTGTTTATATTTCCTGACCCTCTTTTTCTTTCTTTCTCAATAAAATCAATTAATTTACCTAAAGTCAAAGTTTCTGCAATATAAACAACAGGAGTCAAATCGGCCAATTCGAACTTAAAGGCCATATTTTTTTCTGGAGACTTTTCAATTACATCATTTAAACCTCCAACTGTACGTTTTGTGTAGTCGTATAAAATGTAAATCTTTTTCTTCGGATCCCATTTAATACGGCTTGCCGTAATTTTATAGGTCAATTTTTCTTTTTCAAAATGTTCCAAAGAAAAGTTGAAAGCTGTTTTAGACTCTTCATTAAAACTGTTTACAAAAATAAAATCGTGATCGTTAATCTGTCTGTAAACATTAGTATTTTCTCCACGCATGAGTTCTTTCCCATTTCCTTTTAAATAGGTATATCTAAAATTATTATACCCTTCACTTGCAGCTGGAACAATAAAAAATCCCATTAGCAAAACAAAAATAGAAACGATTGTTGCTCCTATAATATAAGGACGCAAGAAACGCGTAAATGAAATTCCAGAACTTAAAATGGCAATAATCTCTGTATTATTGGCTAATTTCGAAGTAAACCAAATTACCGATAAAAACAAAAATATCGGAAACAGTGAATTAATAAAGTAAATCGTAAAATTGTAATAATAGAAAGCAATATCTCCAAACGGAATCTTGTTTTCAAGCATTTTATTTACTTTTTCAGAAACGTCAATTACGATTCCGATTGGTGCAAATAAAAGCAACATCACAGAGAAAGTTCCCAGATATCTTTTTAAGATGTATTTATCTATTATTGAAAGCATATAGTTTTTTGTTTCAAGTTTTAAAAGTTTCAGGTTTCACGTTTCAAGTTTCAGGTTACACTGAGCAACTTGAAACTTGAAACTAAAAAAACTTGAAACTTTTTATAGTCTTTGGCTCATATTTTTAACCATCATTTCTTTCCATGGTCTAAAATCGCCCGCTAAGATATGTTTTCTAGCTTCACGAACCAACCACATATAAAACCCAAGATTATGAATGGTCGCAATTTGTTTTCCTAAATATTCATTAGCAGCAAACAAGTGACGTAAATAAGCCTTTGTATATTCTGTATCAACAAAAGTGTGTCCCATTTCGTCGATTGGAGAAAAGTCAGCTTCCCATTTTTTATTTTTGATATTGATTGTTCCATTTGCTGTAAACAACATACCGTTTCTTGCATTACGAGTTGGCATAACGCAATCGAACATATCAATTCCTAACGCGATATTTTCTAAAATATTAATTGGAGTTCCAACCCCCATTAAATAACGAGGTTTATCTTCTGGAAGAATTTCGCAAACAACTTCTGTCATTGCGTACATTTCTTCAGCAGGTTCACCTACAGAAAGTCCGCCAATTGCATTTCCTTGCTGTCCTGCATTAGCGATATATTCAGCCGACTGGCGACGTAAATCTTTATAAGTACTTCCTTGAACAATCGGGAAAAATGTTTGTTCATAGCCATATTTATAAGGCACTTTATCCAAATGATTAATACAACGGTCCAACCAGCGATGTGTCATGTGCATTGAACGTTGCGCATATCTGTAATCGCAAGGATAAGGCGTACATTCGTCAAAAGCCATAATGATATCAGCACCAATTGTACGCTGAATTTCCATTACGTTTTCTGGTGTAAAAAAGTGATAAGAGCCATCGATATGCGATTTAAACTTTACTCCTTCTTCTTTAATTTTTCTATTTGAAGAAAGAGAATATACCTGATATCCTCCTGAATCGGTCAAGATATTACGATCCCAGTTCATGAATTTATGCAATCCACCTGCTTTTTCAAGAATTTCAGTTTGCGGACGTAAATATAAATGATAGGTATTTCCAAGAATAATATCCGGATTAATTTCTTCTTTAAGTTCACGCTGATGCACACCTTTTACAGATGCAACCGTTCCAACTGGCATAAAAATAGGAGTTTCTATAACTCCATGATCAGTAGTAATACTTCCCGCTCTCGCTTTCGACTGCGGATCTTTCTGTAATAAATCAAACTTCATAAATTCGTTTTTCTCCCGATCGTCCGGGACGGCAAAGATAGTTTAATTTCAGGAAAATTTTATTAATTAGATAATTTGTCAATTAGAAAAATTAGATAATGTTTTCTTAATTTGAAAATTGGATTTTTAACATTTGATACTACAAATTCATTTTGAAGGTTTCTCCGCACTAATAACTTCTTTTAAACATAAAAACCAAATGTAAAAACTGCAACTTCTATCATTTTAAATATAACATCAAAAGAATACAGATTCTCTAACTTTAAATTATTAATTTTTAAAGTCTTAGAAATCATGATAAATTCAGAAGAAAAGTTAGATCAAATAAAGGATGACCAAATTGAAAGAAATCTTGAAAACATGGATTATCCGGCAAACGAAGATATATACAATCAGGATAACAAACTGGAGGATATTAATCCTGAAGAAATTTCGGGCGAAGATATCATTAATCAGAACAATCACGAATGGAAACAAAACAGCGATAAAATCGGTAACGATTTGGATATTCCAGGATCTGAGTTAGATGATCAACAAGAAGATATTGGTTCTGAAGATGAAGAAAACAATTATTATAGCGAAAGTGATAATTGACACTGTTATACTTAATAGAAATTTCAAATTTAAAAGTCCTGCAAAAAACAGGATTTTTTTATTTATTAATTTAAAATTGTAAAAAACACACTTATAAAGTCTTTAGAAGCAAAACTTCCGTTATATTTTTTTACGGAATCCGAAAAAAACGGCTAAATTTAACAATTGCTATGTAACTAAAGCATAAAATCATTTGTCTGCCCACAAAATAAAAATTACTTTTGCTTCAGTTTAACTTTTACATATAAAATGAAGCCTAACACACAACAATTAAGCGATTTAACGATCCAAGTAAGAAGAGATATTCTTAGAATGGTACATGCTGTAAACTCTGGACACCCAGGTGGTTCTTTAGGTTGTACTGAATTTTTGGTTACATTATACCAAAACATTATGGAACGCAAAGAAGGTTTTGATATGAATGGAATTGGAGAAGATTTATTTTTCCTTTCAAATGGACATATCTCACCAGTATTCTATAGCGTTTTAGCTAGAAGCGGATACTTCCCTATTTCAGAACTTGCAACTTTCAGATTATTAGATTCTCGTTTACAAGGACACCCAACGACTCACGAAGGTTTACCTGGAGTTCGTATTGCATCTGGTTCATTAGGACAAGGTTTATCTGTAGCTTTAGGAGCAGCGCAAGCTAAAAAATTAAACGGTGATAATCACTTAATTTATACTTTACACGGAGACGGAGAATTGCAAGAAGGCCAAAACTGGGAAGCAATTATGTACGCATCTGCTAAAAAAGTAGACAACTTAATCGCAACAGTTGACGTTAACGGAAAACAAATTGACGGAACAACTGATGAAGTTTTACCAATGGGAAGCCTACGTGCTAAATTTGAAGCTTTTGATTGGGATGTTTTAGAAATCAAAGAAGGAAACAACATCGACGCTATCATCGCAGGATTGACTGATGCTAAATCTAGAACAGGAAAAGGAAAACCAGTTTGTATTTTATTATATACTGAAATGGGTAACGGAGTAGATTTCATGATGCATACACACGCTTGGCACGGTAAAGCTCCTAACAACGATCAGTTAGCAGCTGCATTAGCTCAAAATTACTCTAAAGATCAAGTTGATTACTAAAAACAGCTTTAAGCTTTAAGCCATAAGCAATATGCTTATTGCCTAATGCCTATTGCATACAGCAAAAATAGAAATGAAAAAATACGAAAATACAGGAAGCAAAGATACTCGTTCTGGTTTTGGAGCGGGAATGACTGAACTAGGTCAAAAAAATGAAAATGTTGTAGCGTTATGCGCTGACTTAATTGGATCATTAAAATTTGATGAATTCAAAAAAAATCACCCAGAGCGCTTTTTCCAAATCGGTATTGCAGAAGCAAACATGATTGGAATTGCGGCAGGATTAACTATTGGAGGAAAAATTCCTTTTACTGGAACATTTGCTAACTTCTCTACAGGAAGAGTTTACGACCAAATTCGTCAATCTGTTGCTTACTCAGATAAAAATGTAAAAATCTGTGCTTCTCACGCTGGTTTAACTTTAGGAGAAGACGGAGCAACGCACCAAATCTTAGAAGATATTGGTTTAATGAAAATGTTGCCAGGAATGACTGTAATCAACACTTGCGATTACAATCAAACTAAAGCTGCAACTTTAGCATTAGCAGATCACCACGGTCCGGCTTACTTACGTTTTGGTCGTCCAGTTGTGCCTAACTTTACTCCTGCTGACGAACCATTTGTAATTGGAAAAGCAATTTTATTAAATGAAGGAACTGATGTAACTATTATTGCAACAGGACACTTAGTTTGGGAAGCTCTTATTGCGGCTGAAGCTCTTGAAGCAAAAGGAATTTCTGCTGAAGTAATCAATATCCACACTATTAAACCTCTTGATGAAGAAGCAATTCTAAAATCTGTTGCTAAAACAAGATGTGTAGTAACTGCAGAAGAACACAACTACCTTGGAGGTCTTGGAGAAAGCGTTTCTGGAGTATTAGCTTTAAACAATCCAACTCCACAAGAATTTGTAGCAGTAAAAGATAGTTTTGGAGAATCTGGAACTCCAGAGCAATTAATGGAAAAATACAAATTAAACAATCAAGCAATTGTTGAAGCTGTAGAAAGAGTAATTAAAAGAAAATAATTTTAGTTTTCTTACTTTATAGAAAAACCTCGGAATTTAGATTTCGGGGTTTTTTATTTTTCAAAATACACATTCTCAAAATCTTCTACAGAAATCTTTCCTTTCATAAGTAGAAAATATTAGGCATAAAAAAAACCTGAAATCGCTTTCAGGTTTTAATTTATAATTTAGAGTTTTAATTCTGTTTTATCGGATAAGTTTTATCTAAATGAATTCTTAATCTTCCGCTAGCCGTATAATCTTCCTCAATATATTTTCTAACATTAGTTGAAGATTCAGGTTTTGAAGGATCTGTAAGAGCTCCTGTAGGTCTTCTAGGAATTCCTCTCGGTTCCGTTTCATCAACATTTGGTGTTGCTGGATTATCTACCATTGGATCCCAAGGATAATAAAGCCTGATTCCATAATTAATACCATCAACTATACCAACTTCACCTGTAGGTTTTGTAAGCTCAAATCTAGTTGTAAATCCGTCTCCATCATCATCAAGATCAACAAAGTCTGCGATTCCGTCACCATCAGTATCATCAATTAAATTTGCTGGAGGATTAGGATATTTAGTTGTATTTCTAAAATCATAAAGATAACCATCACCATTAACATCTTCTAAATAATCAGGAACGCCATCACCAACAAAAACTCTTCCACTGCTTGTTGTATTATATTCATTATCCATTCTTTGAAGATCGAATAATTTGAAACTAAAGTAAATTGGTGTATAGGCAGGAATAGCGCTTCCGCTACCCGAAGCATAATAAGCTAAACCTGAAGGCAAAAACATTACACCAGCACCAAAATCACTATACGTAATTGAACCATCATCGCCAGTTGTAGAAGTTCCTGTTTTAAATTTCGGAAAAATCTCTGACCAGCCTTCTATCACAGTATTTGTGTTTGCATATGGAAATAAATTAGCTGTAAAAGGAATTCCATACGAAGAATCCGCCATCGTTCCGTTTAACAAATAACAGTTATATGCTGTAGAAATCTTATCGGTATTAGTCGGGTTCTGACCAGACCCTTCTCTTAAAATTAAATAATATACTTTATAAGTAATATCATCACTATAAACATCTCTTGATGCTAATGTGTAAGTCGTTTGGTCCCAGATAGAAGTTTGCGTTCCGCCAGCTGGAATTTTTGATATTTTAACATCAAAATCAGTGGTAACTGATTCAATATAATTGGTTTTTAAAAATTTCACAATAGAATCATTATCTGCTTTATACTGCTCTGCAAAATCTCTCAACGGAACTGTTGACGAATCATCGTCATCACTTTTATTACAAGAAACGATGGCGATACCAGCAAGTAGTAAAACAAAATAATATTTAAATTTATTCATTATTATCATTTTTTTAGGTGCGCAAGATACAATATTGATTTATTTTTGTAAAGAATTTAACTTGGATTTTAGAAAAATTATGAGAATAGATAAATACTTGTGGTGCGTTCGTTATTACAAGACCAGAAACATGGTTACTGAAGCTTGCAAAAAGAATCAGATCACTGTAAATGGGCAAGTTGCAAAACCTTCAAAAGAAGTTTTTCCTACAGACCGAATTACATTTAGAAAAGATCAAATTACACAAATTATAACAGTTTTAGACATACCGCAAAATCGTGTTGGTGCAAAATTGGTAGATCTTTATCAAAAAAATGAAACTCCACCAGAAGCTTTTGCACATTTAGAATTATTAAAACTATCTAAAGAACATTCTAGAAGAACTGGCGCAGGACGTCCAACCAAAAAAGACCGAAGAGACATTGATGATTATGGAGACGACGTTTATGATGACGAAGAAGAAGAGCATGATGAAAATTAAATCCTAAAATTGGATTTTGAAATTTTGGAATTTTAATTAATTATCTTAGCAAAAAAAATACAACATGAGTAACAATATTATTCTAACCCACGAGGAAATCGAACATAAAATAAAACGTATCGCTTATCAAATTTACGAGACTTTTGTAAACGAAGAAGAAGTTGTTATTGCGGGAATTGCTTCTAACGGATTTGTTTTTGCCGAAAAAATTGCTTCGGTACTTAGCAGTATTTCAACCTTAAAAGTTTCAATCTGTGAAGTAAAAGTAAACAAACAAAATCCGCAAGAAGCGATACAAACTTCATTAAGCCCTGAAGAATATAAAGATAAAGGACTCGTGCTAGTTGATGATGTCCTAAACTCAGGAACCACATTAATCTATGCTGTTCGTCATTTCTTAGACGTTCCGCTTAAAAAATTCAAAACAGCAGTACTTGTTGACCGAAATCATAAAAAATATCCAGTAAAGGCAGATTTCAAAGGAATTTCGCTTTCTACCTCTTTATTAGAACACGTTCAAGTTGTTTTCAATTCTGAAAACGGCGATTACGCTTCATTAAGCTAAGATTTCTAAAATATCCTGAACCGTTTCTTCGACAGATTTATCATCAACCGACACTTTATGTTTCGCTTGATTGTAATAAAAACTTCTGTCGAACAAATGTTTCGCGATAAACTCTTTCATTTCCTCTTCGTTCATATTTGCAATCAAAGGGCGTTTGCTTTTATTGTGAACCAATCTACTATATAAGGTATCAATAGACGCCTTTAAATATATAGATACAACATCATCTCCTTTTAATAATTCATGATTATTGGCATAACATGGAGTTCCTCCTCCAAGACCAATAATATTATTTTCTGAAGATTGCAGCAATTCGACGAACATTTCGTGTTCTAATTTTCGAAAATACACTTCTCCATGCTTCTCAAAAATCTCATTTATGGATAAATTTGCTCTTTCTTCGATGCATTTATCTAAATCTAAGAATGGAATATTTGTAATTTTTGACAAATTTTGGGCGATTGTCGACTTTCCGCAGCCCATATAACCTAACAACACTATTTTTTTCATATTAATAAAACCTTATAAACTAAGCGATTGGAGATTTTTCCAAAAAAAAGACAAATTTATGATAAAATAGCTTGGAAACTTCAAAAAAAACTCCTTATATTTGCACCCGCATTCAAGAAATTAAATGACTCGATAGCTCAGTCGGTAGAGCACATCACTTTTAATGATGGGGTCCTGGGTTCGAGCCCCAGTCGGGTCACAAATTTTGTGATTAACAAATTAGATTTCTTGAAAGCAATGACTCGATAGCTCAGTCGGTAGAGCACATCACTTTTAATGATGGGGTCCTGGGTTCGAGCCCCAGTCGGGTCACAAAAGGTCGGGTAATTTATTTTACTCGACCTTTTTTCTTTTAAGGCCATGTGGAGAAACGGTAGACTCGCCATCTTGAGGGGGTGGTGCTCGCAAGGGCGTGAGGGTTCAAATCCCTCCATGGTCACTATAAAATTTAAAAAGCCTTTAAAATGTATATTTTGCAGGCTTTTTTATGGTTTGAAAATCGTTGCGGTATTTTTTGATTTTTACAAAGGTCAGTGTTTACAAGCAATTTAGTTTCGAACCCCGTCAGGTATATCGTTTTTGCTAATAGGTTATTTTTTATAAATCAGTATTATAATATAGGTCTACAATTGAATTATCTAAAGTGTCAATATGAAATCCAGAATTCATATTATAATAATCATAAATTGTATAAAAACCTTCTAACTTCTCATTACTATTATAATGAAAGCCTACACTATCTACTCTTAATCCATCATACCATTCATCGTTAGCTTTACCATAGTCTAAGCGGCCTATTCTACTCAAAATTTGTTGATAATTTTCATTATAGTAATTAATTAAATCTTTATGGGAATTATTTATCCAAGATAAATGCGAGTTTGTTTTTTCAATAAATTTAGTAATGCTACTTTCTTTTTCTATACTAAATTCAACCTCTTCATTTAATACTTTTTTATTTAACAATATTATATCATTAAAGTCTGATTTTATACTTACTATAATAAAATATACTTCCTCATTAAATATAAAGTCGTTTCTCAATAATGTTTGAGGTAGATTTCTTTTTTTAGCAGTTCTTAAATCTCTATATTCAACTAATTTATAATGACTCACTTTAAATAAATCTTCTACTTTATTTAATAGATGTTTCCATTTCAACTTATTTAAGTAATTTAATTTGTTTGAGGATAAATGGGTTTTAATAAATTTTCTACATTCCCATTTCCAGCCTAATTCATAATAAATTTTAGCAAGTAGATAACTTTGATTTTGATCTTTGCTATAATTTTCAAGTTCGTACATAATATCGAAGAGGGATTCTGCACTCTTTGTGGCATTATATAGACTTCCTTTCTTATGTTTATGGAAATCTTCTTTTGCTAGTTTATATCTTTTGTATATGTTCATAAAATTACCACTAACTTGTATATTTGTATGACATAGTCATATAAGTCATCCCCATTTCGGGTACATATGCTCGATAACGTAATACTTAATTTTAAATCAAATATATTGATAATTCTTTGTAACACATCAAATGAACTCGATGCTTCGTTAATAATTAATGAAAATGAGATCTAAAGTGCTATAAAAAAACTTCATAGTTGTTTTATTAATAAGAGATAAGATTTGAAATAAATATGAATTTTCATAAAATCTAAAATTTAGATTTTATTCAAAATCTCTAGATCTTCCAATAAATGGTTCGAATTCTGTACCGCCAAGGTCACTATAAAATTTAAAAAGCCTGCAAAATAAACATTTTGCAGGCTTTTTTATGATTCGAAAATCCTTTCATAATTTTTTAATTTTCACAAAGCTACTGTTTACAGGTAATTTTGGTTCGAATCCCATCAAGGATTTTTTTCTACATAGATTATGTAGTTGATATCATTTTAGATTTCTCTCTTTTTTTTAAGTTCAAAGTCATGATTAACGTTCTGGTACTACAGCGGGTTTGGGACTAAATTAAGCCCATTATTCGGATTTGCCAAACATCCCAAATACAAAACCATCTTTCCATTAAGCCAATTGCCCAAATCCGTTGTAGTAGCTGTTGGCAGAAGTATTTTTAATTCGGCAGGTTGTGTTTATTTTTTCTTTTTATAATTAACCCATTTCATAGGTTCTTTAATTTTCTTATTGAATAGTCTATTTAAATTTGGTTGATGTAATCTTTTATCAAATGAATTGTATATTGCATTTCTCATAGCCAATTCAAAGGCTAAAAAATCTGAATCAGTTGGATGGCTACTACCACCAATAATTTCAATGGTAACTTTTTTTAAATCTTTTCTATGGCATTCAAAAAAAACTATAAATCGTTTTGCTGACTCAATGATACTTGTTCTATAGTTATTTGGAATTTCTTCTCCACTTATATTCCAAATTATTTCTGATTTGTTTTTAGTCGAAAGAGAAAGTTTAATTTTAACATGTCCATAACGAGACCTACCATTTGGAGTTATAAGAGTTCCTTCACCATATAATTCAATAATATCTTGATTTATAATGTTTTTATCTAATTGTTGAAAAAAATTAAAAGAATTATTTCTATATAATTCCTCATCCGAAAGTACTGAATTATTGTTTTTTTTACATGATTCGTTAGCAACTTCTTTATTTGAAGTTACATTATTTTTTTTAAAAAATAAGTTTAAAACAAAATCAAGTATTTTCATGTTAAGAAATTTCATGTGTAATATTTCTGCCAACTAGTATATACTACTGACAACATCAGACTTATCACCCCAAAATTGGGTAGATATGTATGATGGATAGCAGAGTTTATCTATTATCAAATATATAATAATAAGCTTAAAAATGATCCAAAGTTTTTTTAATCTGTTGCATACTTCTGGTACAAGATGAATAGGAACGCGATAGCTGACCAATACTTGAATAACATAAATTAAGTAAGTGGTTATGCCTCATTTAAAATCTTTAAATCTTCCATTAAATGGTTCGAATTCTCCACCGTCAAGGTCACTATAAAAAATGAAAGCCTATTTTGTAATAAAATAGGCTTTTTTATTTTATTTCATTCTTATTGAATTAATTTCTATTAAAGTCTAATTAAAAAATTTAAATAATTATAAACGCTTTAATAGATTATCTCTCTATAATATACATCTGGATTTTCTATTCTATCACTTTTTTTAACTACCCAATTGCCATGCTTATCCCTTTTATACGAATAATTAGTTTCATCCAAATCATTGGACCTACTTGAAGCAATTTTTTCTACATCTGTCTTTTTTAAGCTATCTACATTATATTGTTTGTTGAAGTATTCTTTTCGCCATATAGTTACTTTATTATTGCCACTATAATTGGAAACTTCCACAATACGATTTTCATTAATGACTACTGTTCCATCTTTTTGAATCTCTTTCCAATTATGGTTAGTGACTTTTTTTACTACATTCCCCATTTCATCATATTTCTTAAGACAACCGAAGTAAACTGTATCCGATTTAACTTTCCTTAAATCATCAATCAATCTATTATCAATCTTATCTTTAAAATAAATAAACTTTTGCACAAATTTTTCCCCAAGAAAGTTTTCACTTGAATTTATTACTAATTGATTATTTTTAAACTTATAAAGATGACAATTGGCATCTACTTTTATAGAATCAGATCCAACAATTTGATAACAAGTTTCATTAATACCTTTAGGATTTCCATACAAAGTATCCCCTTGAAAAATCAGCATTTTGGGTTCATCATAAACTTTCCCAACAATTAATGAATCTAAAGAATTATCAAATTTTTCAAGCGCAACATATATTTCTTTTTTTGAGTTTTGACAACTAACCAAACTTACTACAAAAATTATAGGCATTAAGAATCTATTCATTCGATCACTAATATTATAAAATTCACATTACTTTACATAACCTTCAATTCTTCTCTATTTCGAAAAGAAAAAGAACGCAATTTACACAGCTAATATAAAACTATTTTTGAGGTAAAATAATTTCCTTCCGCTTAATCAGTGAGTTTAAAAAATATCCCCGCAAATTAAAGAACCCCAAATCTTTCTAAAACATTTCTTTTTCATTATTAAAGTCTTTATAAAATATAAAAACATATTTCACTACAAAACAAACACTTACAACGACAATTAAATTTTATTCAAAAATTCATTAAAAAAAGGCTTGTTAAGCTAAATAAAGTACTTATATTTGCACCCTCATTGAAGAAATGAAGACTCGATAGCTCAGTCGGTAGAGCACATCACTTTTAATGATGGGGTCCTGGGTTCGAGCCCCAGTCGGGTCACAAAAGGTCAGGTAATTTATTTTACTTGACCTTTTTCTTTTACGCAAGATTCAAAACCTGAAAGATTTAGAAAAGACCTCTTTATCCCTTCTTTATATTTTCTCTTCTCCGAACTATTATTTTAAAAAAGAAATTCCCTTACAAAACAAAACTTTCTTAAATTCGTCGGGAAATAATTAATCACTAATCCCAAATTAGTCTTATGAAAAACCTACTAGTACTATCATTTATTATGATAAGCTTTTCGTCGTGGTCACAAACCGCAGCAATTTATTTTAACAAAGCTTTTAACAAAGCCGCCACCGGAAATTACAAAAGTGCAATCGCCGATTACACAAAAGCCATCAGCAAGGATTCTAGATTTGTTGAAGCTTATCAAAATCGAGGCGTTGCAAAATTTAAATTAAACGATTTAAAAGGAGCTCATGCCGACTTTAGCAAAACAATCGAATTAAGTGATACGAATACTGATGCTTATACTGGAAGAGCAAACGTTAATTACAAATTGCAGAATTATGAAGAAGCTATTGAAGATTGCACTTCTTCTCTTGAATTAAATCCAAACGATTATGTGGCTTACAATTTGCGCGGTTTAGCTTATAACAAAATCGGAGACAAAAAAAAATCATGCAAAGATTTTACAAAAGCAATTGAACTAGGAAGTCAAAGTGCTGCAAAAAACAGAGCAACTTTTTGTAAATAAATCTATAAAAACAACTTAAGAGAAAACAATCTGCAAAACAACTATTTTGCAGATTGTTTTTATTTAGTTATTCATAAAAAAAATCCCCTTTTACTAAGTTAGATTAGTTATGATTACATTTGTTACAAAACTAATCTAATCATGATAAACCACTATTTTTCAAAACCTTACACCCCAAAAAAAATATTCATCCTTTTCATTTTGCTCTGCTCAACCACAGCAAAATCACAAACTTTCAGCAGCAGTAATTTACCTATCGTAGTTATTAATACCGATATTGATCCTGCGACAGGAAACCCGCTTGAAATTCCTGATGATCCAAAAATTCTGGCGTCAATGAAAATAATTAAAAGGCCAGACGGAAGCAGAAATTATTTAACCGATATTGATAATACCGCTTACTTGGATTATAATGGCCGAATTGGTATAGAAACAAGAGGTTCCAGTTCTCAAGCATTACCCAAAAAGCCTTACGGCCTTACTACGCTCAAAGCAAATAACACAAGCAACAACAACGTAAGTTTATTAGGCATGCCTGTCGAAAATGACTGGGTTTTAAATTCTCTGGCATTTGATCCTTCCTGCATAAGAGATTATTTGTCCTATAATCTAGCAAGACAAATTGGTGATTACGCTTCTAGAACTGCATATTGCGAAGTTGTACTTAACGGAAATTACATTGGATTATACATTTTACAGGAAAAAATCAAATCGAACACAAATCGTGTAAACATCTTAAAAATAGCAGACACTGATAATAGCACAGAAACGGTTACTGGCGGCTACATCACAAAAGCTGATAAAACTACTGGTGGAGATCCTGTAGCCTGGACAATGAGTTCTTATTCAGGAACGGTCGACTTTATTCACGAGCTTCCAAAACCAGAAAATGTAACATCGCAACAAGACACTTATATTAAAAATCAGTTCTTTAATCTGCAGACAAATGCCGGAACACACAATTCAAATTTAGCAAATGGTTATCCATCTGTAATCGATATCCCTTCTTTTGTTGATTTTATGATCCTGTCAGAACTGGCTTCAAATGTAGACAGTTATCAATACAGCACATTCTTTCACAAAGACAGAGGCGGAAAATTACGTGCGGGACCAATTTGGGACTTCAATTTAACTTATGGAAATGATTTATTTGTTTGGGGTTTTGACCGAAGCAAAGCAGATATCTGGCAATTTTCTAACGGAGACAATGAAGGCGCAAGATTCTGGCTTGATCTTTTCAATGATACCACGTATAAATGTTACCTCTCGAAAAGATGGAACGAACTTACCCAGCCAGGACAACCATTAAACTACAATAGTCTAAGCACCTATGTCGACCAGACACTTGCTTACATTAGCGAAGCAAAAACAAGAGAAAATGAAAAATGGGGTACTATTCCAAACGATGCATTGGAAATTTCAAATTTAAAAACCTTTTTATCCAACAGAATCAACTGGATTACCAACCAACTAGGAAGTTTCACTGCCTGCAGTTCTCCAGTGATTCCTTCATTAGTAATAACTAAAATCAATTACAATCCATCGACTAATGCAAATTTCACTGTAAGTAATGATTCTGAATTTATTGAAATAAAAAATACAGGAAATACCAATGTAGATCTGACTGGTATTTATTTAAAAGAACTTGGTGTATCTTATCAATTTCCAGCTAATTCAAACTTAGAAGCAAACAAAAGCATTTATATCGTGAGCAATAAAACAATTTTTGAAACTCGTTATGGACTTACTGCTTTTGGACAATTCACAAGAAACCTGCCTAATTCAATACAAAAACTTGTTTTAGCTGATGGTTTCGGAAATATTATTGACAGTGTTGAATATTTAAATACTACACCTTGGCCTGCTGCTGACGGGAACGGAAATTTTCTAGAATTAATAAGTGCAGAATTAGACAACGCTGTTGCTACCAACTGGATCGCGAGTCCAGAAAACACTTTATCTGTATCCACAAATACAGATTTACAAAGTTTAAATATTTACCCAAATCCAACAAAGAACAATCTAACTATAGAAACAGCAGATTCGGTTTTGAATTACAAAATATTTGATACACTTGGAAACCTTTTGACAGAGTCAAAACCCAATACCACTTTTACAAAAGTAGATCTAAGCAATTATTCTTCCGGAGTTTATTTTATTAAACTTTCCTGCAAAGATGCTTCCAGTACAAAAAAGATCATCAAAAATTAAAATTTACAAAACAGTCTGCAGAAATTTTTAATCTGCAGACTGCTCTTTTTTATCAAAGTAATAAATTTCTTAAAAAAACTATACCTGATTTTAGGTAAAAAATATATTTTTAATACCTAAACCTCTAATTCTCTATCTTTTTAATGTAGTTTTAAGGTCGAATATAAGATTTTGTTTTACATTTGTTCACTTAATCGCAAAAAATGATAAACAATATTAAAACTGTTTTCAGTATTAAAGATCTTGAGAACTTATCTGGAATAAAAGCGCATACTATACGCATCTGGGAAAAGAGATACAACATCCTTGAACCAATGCGAACCGATACTAATATTAGATTTTACAATCTTCAAAATCTGCAGAAACTTTTAAACATTACGTTATTGCACGAATATGGTTATAAGATTTCTAAAATTGCGACATATCCTGAAGAAAGGATTCCACAATTAGTGCGTGAAATAATTTCCAAAAAAAATTCTCAAAACTATGCCATTACTTCTTTCAAAATGGCAATGATGAATTTCGATCAAGAACTATTCTTTAATACGTTTGATTGGCTTATTTCGGAAAAAACTTTTAAAGAAGTTTTTAAAGAACACTTTTTACCATTATTAAAAGAACTAGGATTGTTATGGCAGTCTGAAACTATCACGCCTGCAAATGAACATTTTATGAGTCATTTGATCAAGCAGAAAATATTAATTTACACTGAAAGTCTTCAGATAAGAAAACCAACCAAAACTGATCGAATTTTCGTTTTATCACTTCCGTTAAATGAAATTCACCAAATCGGATTGTTATATCTGCAATATGAAATTTTAGATAGAGGTTACAAAACCATTTATTTAGGAGAAAGTATGCCAATTGAAAATTTGCAGGATTTAACCAAACATTTTGAAAACATTACTTTTATTTCTTTCATGACAGTTCAACCAGATCGAAGCGTAATCAATCAATATGTAAAATCTATGGGACAGAAATTATTACAAAACAATAACGAAATCTGGCTTATGGGGAAAATGGTTGAACACATTGATCAGAAAGTTTTAAACGACAGAATCAAAATTTTTGATTCAATGGAAGAAACTATTAACATGATCTAATTTATTTTTGTTTAAGTTTTTCTTATATTTGTTAAACAAATGAGAAAAACTATCCAAATAATAGGTTCTGGCTTCTCTTCTTTGGCAGCCGCTTGTTACCTTGCCCAACAAGGAAACAACGTTACTGTATATGAAAAAAACAGTACAATTGGCGGGCGCGCAAGACAGTTTAAAGAAAACGGTTTTACATTTGATATGGGCCCAAGCTGGTATTGGATGCCAGATGTCTTTGAACGTTTTTTTCAAGACTTCAATAAAAAACCTTCTGATTATTATGAGCTTATAAAACTTAATCCTGCTTATCGGGTTTATTTTGGCATAAATGATTTTATCAGCATTAATGATAATTTAGAAGACATCAAATCTACTTTTGAAAAGATTGAAAAAGGAAGTGGAGAAAAACTGCAAAACTTTATCAATCAAGCAAAAAGCAATTACGATATTGCGATTAAAGATTTGGTTTATCGTCCTGGCGTTTCTCCTCTAGAACTAATTACGCCGCAAACTGCTTTAAAACTAAATCAGTTTTTTAGCAACGTAAGTTCAGATATTCGGAAAAAATTCAAAAATGAAAGATTAATTCAAATTCTAGAATTTCCTGTTTTGTTTCTTGGCGCAAAACCAACCAAAACACCTTCTTTCTATAACTTCATGAATTACGCCGATTTCGGTCTCGGAACTTGGCATCCAAAAACAGGAATGTTTGATGTCATTCGAGGAATCGAAAAACTGGCTCTCGAACTTGGCGTAGCCATTAAAACCAATTCAGCAATAGAAAAAATTATTGTAGAAAATAATACTGCAGCTGGAATTGTAATTAATGGCGAAATCCTAAAAGCAGACATTGTTTTGAGCGGTGCCGATTATCAGCATACCGAAACACTTCTTGAAAAAGAACATCAAATGTATTCTGAAAAATATTGGGAAAGCAGAGTTTTTGCACCTTCTTCTCTCCTATTTTTTGTTGGTTTTGATAAAAAAATAGAAAACATATCACATCACGCTTTATTTTTCGATGTCGATTTTAATCAGCATGCAGCTGATATTTACGATCATCCAAAATGGCCAGAAGCTCCGTTGTTTTATGCTAATTTTCCATCCAAAACTGATCAAACCGCAGCTCCAAACGGAATGGAATCTGGTTTTTTCTTAATTCCGCTTGCGCCTGGAATTGAAGATACCGAAAAACTCCGAGAAGAATATTTCGAAAAAATAATCACTCGTTTTGAGCAACTTACGCAGCAAAAAATTAAAAATAACATTATCTTTAAGAGAGCGTTCTGCAAAAATGACTTTGTATCTGATTATAATGCGTACAAAGGAAATGCTTACGGAATGGCAAATACATTAATGCAAACGGCTTTTTTAAGACCAAAAATAAAAAGCAAAAAAGTCAAGAATCTATTTTTTACAGGACAATTAACCGTTCCTGGACCAGGGGTTCCGCCTGCTTTAATTTCAGGAAAACTCGCAGCTGAATTAATTCAAAAATCTTTTAGATCTTAAAAAAATGAAATCACTATTCGACGCCGTTTCTTTCAAATGCAGCAAACTGGTAACCAAAAATTACAGTACTTCATTTTCGCTTGCAGTAAAAATGCTTTCACCAAGTATTCGCGATGCTATTTACAGTATTTACGGATTCGTTCGTTTTGCTGATGAAATTGTAGATTCGTTTCATGATTATGAAAAAGAATATCTAATCGAAGATTTCGAAAAAGAATATTACAAAGCAATGGAATTAGGCATAAGCTTAAATCCAATTTTAAATTCGTTCCAACATACTGTAAAAGAATACAATATCACCGACGATTTGGTTCAGGCTTTTCTAAAAAGCATGAAAATGGATCTCATAAAATCAAATTACCAAACTCAAGCCGAATACATCGACTACATTTATGGTTCTGCCGATGTTGTGGGTTTAATGTGTTTAAAGGTTTTTGTTTCTGGAAAAGAACACAAATACGAACAATTGAAAAATGAAGCCATGCGTTTGGGTTCTGCTTTTCAGAAAGTAAATTTTTTGAGAGATTTAAAAGACGATAACACCATCTTGAACCGAACTTATTTTCCAGGCGTAAATCTGAATAACTTCAACGAAGATTCGAAAAATCAAATCATCAAAGAAATCGAAGAAGATTTTCAAATCGCTTATCAAGGAATTGTAAAACTGCCAATCGAAGCTAAATTTGGAGTTTATACTGCCTATATTTATTACAAAAAACTGCTCAAAAAACTAAAAAACACTCCGTATTATGAAATTGGAAACTCCAGAATTCGAGTTTCTAATTACACCAAAGCAGGACTTTTAGCACAGTCTTTTGTGACGTATAAATTAAAACTAGTATAAAATCAACGTATAGTTTGTCATTTCGACCGAAGGGAGAAATCACACTAGTAAATCGCCAAAGATTGGTTATTCATATTATGGAGTTCCTTATGCGATTTCTCCCTTCGGTCAAAATGACAAAACAAACTCATTTGAGTCAATCTTTTATAATCTAAAGCTAAACTCAAAAACAATAAAACGATAATTTTAAAACATCAACATTTATAAAATGATTTCTTTTTTAATCTTTTTAGGCGTTTTTCTATTCATGGAATGTGTTACGTGGCTTACACACAAATATGTCATGCACGGATTTATGTGGTATTTTCATGCCGATCACCATCAGCCGAAATACGAAAATACGTTTGAGCGCAATGATATTTTCTTTGTCATTTTTGCCACTCCGAGTATTATATTATTTTATTTTGGTGTTCAAGGCGGATTTAATTATTTGTTTTTCATCGCCTGTGGTATTACACTTTATGGCGTTTGCTATTTTCTAATTCACGACGTGTTAATTCATCAGCGTTTTAAATGGTTTAAAAACACGAAAAACAAGTACCTCATCGGACTTCGAAAAGCGCATAAAATTCACCACAAACATTTACAGAAAGAAAAAGGAGAATGTTTCGGAATGTTATTCGTGCCTTTTAAATATTATAAAATGTAAATTGACTTTAAGGAGATGAAATTATACAAAATAGTAACCATACAACATATTAATGCAAGTGTAGAAGAATGCTGGAACTTTTTCTCCAGTCCAAAAAATCTCCAGACCATTACACTCGATAATATGAGTTTCGAAATTCAGGATTTTGATGATAAACGTATGTATCAAGGGCAGATTATTACGTATACTTTAAAACCACTTTTCGGAATAAAAGTTTCATGGGTTACCGAAATTACGGCTTGTAAAGAAAATGAGTATTTTGTAGACATTCAGCAATTTGGTCCTTATAAATTATGGCATCATAAACACTTTTTTGAACGCACCGAAGATGGCGGAACCAAAATGACAGATATTGTTCATTACGCACTTCCATTCGGATTTCTAGGAAGAATCATAAATAGATTAGTTGTAAAAAACAAACTCAAAAGTATTTTCGATTACCGATACAATAAAATCGAAGAGTTGTTTAATTCAAAAAATTAAGTTACAGATTTCATAGATTAAAAAAATCCTTTTAAATCCTTTTAAATTCTTTTAATCTGTGGCAAAAAAACAAACAATGACAAAACAAAAAGTTACCTTTTTCTGGTTTAGACGCGATTTGCGTTTAGAAGACAATACGGGACTATTTCATGCCCTACAATCAGATTTTCCAGTAATTCCGCTATTTATTTTTGATGATGATATTTTGGAACACCTTCCAAAAAATGATGCTAGAGTAAGTTTCATTTACGATTCACTTGAAAAGATAAATTCAGAATTAAAGGAACTTAATTCATCAATCCTAATTAAAAAAGGAAAAACAAAAGACGTTTGGAAATCCCTTATTGATGAATTTGACATTCAAAACGTATTCTTTAATAAAGATTACGAACCATTTGCCATCAAACGGGACACAACAATTTCGGCTTTATTGAAAGAAAATAACATCAAATCTTTTTCATTTAAAGATCACGTAATTTTCGAAGAAAAAGAAATCACAAAAGCAGACGGGCTTCCATATACCGTTTACACGCCATATAAAAACAAATGGCTAGAAAAATATCATCTTTCGGGTTCGGCTCCAGAATATGATTCAGTGCCATTTCAATCTAATTTCGCTAAAAATAAATTCAAGTTCCCAGATTTAGCCGAAATAGGTTTTCAAAGAAGTTCCATAAAAGTACAGCCTCATAATTTAACTCAAATTACCAATTATAAAGAAACCAGAGATTTCCCTGCTTTAGATAGCACTTCTTATCTTTCGCCACATTTGCGTTTTGGAACGGTAAGTATTAGAAAATTAGTAAATTGGGCAAACCGAAAAAATCAGACATTTTTGAGCGAATTAATCTGGAGGGAATTCTTTATTCAAATCTTGTTTAGTTTTCCGAATTGCGTCAATCATAATTTCAAATCCAATTATGATGGAATTCAATGGCGAAATAACGAAGAAGACTTCAAACGCTGGTGTTCTGGAACTACAGGATACTCAATGGTCGATGCAGGAATGCGTCAGCTTAACGAAACGGGCTATATGCACAATCGCGTGCGTATGGTCGTGGCAAGTTTTTTATGCAAACATTTGCTAATTAATTGGCAATGGGGCGAAGCTTATTTTGCCGAAAAATTGTTAGATTTTGAATTAGCATCTAATGTCGGAAACTGGCAATGGGCAGCTGGAACAGGTTGCGATGCGGCGCCGTATTTCAGAGTTTTCAATCCAGAAATTCAGCAAAAGAAATTTGACGAAAAAGGAGAATATATCCGCAAATGGATTCCAGAATTTGATTTTGGATATGCAGAACCTATGGTTGATCATGCTTTTGCTCGAGATCGAGCAATTGCGACTTATAAAAAGGGGATTTTGAAATAAAGTTATTTTGTTTCAAGTTTGAGGTTTCAAGTTTCAAGTTTTTACTGGACGTTTAACCAAAGTATTGTCATTCCGAGGAACGAGGAATCTTCGTAAGTAGCTCCACAATCAGAATCAACAATCTTTGTCAAGTTACTTGTGGAGATTCCTCGTTCCTCGGAATGACAAACTGGACGAAAAAAAACTTTGTCAAAGTTTTAAACTTTGACAAAGTTCTATAAATAAAGTTAAGCAAACTTGAAACTTGAAACTTTAAACCTGAAACAAAAAACTTTAGTATTTCAAATAATTCTCAACCACAATTTTAGCTTTCAAATCAAACATTAAATTATAAAGTCCGAAGAAAGTACGATTCATATAAATAAAGTGCTTAGAACCTCGATTTCCGTTCATTTTTTTGAGGTTTGTATCTTCTGAGAAACGCTTTCCTAATTCGGCAATTGCGTTAAAGAATTTTTCATCGGCAAAATCGAAAGTTTCGTTTTGGAAAGGTTTTGTGAAAAGTGATAATAAATCATGAAACATTTCGGTGAAATATTCGATTTCTGCTGGCGTATCGTCTGGACGAAGAATTTCTAATTCGAATAATTTCTGGTTGAAAAGCTTTTCGTCTGTAATGACATTTTTATTGATCAATTCGAAATACGGTGTATAGAAATCATTTGGAATTTGTTTCATACAGCCAAAATCCAAAGCGATCAATTGATTTTGATCGTCAACTAAAAAATTTCCCGGATGTGGATCGGCGTGAACTTTTCGTAAAACATGAATTTGATACATATAAAAATCCCAAAGCGCCTGCCCAATTTTATCACCAATTTCCTGATCGATATTTTTTGCTGTAAATTCAGAAAGATGAATTCCTGTCATCCAATCCATCGTAATGATTTTCTCTGATGAAAACTCTGGATAGTAATTCGGAAAAGTGATGTTTTCTATTTTATTACAAGATTCAACAACTTCCTTACTTTGTTTTAATTCTAACAAATAGTTAGTTTCTTCAATCAATTTGTCTTCAACCTCTTTAAAATATTTATCAGAATCTTTTCCTTGAAGATTAAACATTCTAATTGCAATTGGTTTTACCAAAGCCAAATCGGAAGAAATACTATTGGCAACGCCAGGATATTGAATTTTAACTGCTAGTTTTTTGTCATTTTTCTTTGCCAAATGCACTTGACCAATACTTGCCGCGTTTATTGAATTTGGATTGAATTCATCAAAAATTTCATAAGGCGTTTTGCCAAAATTACTTTTGAACGTTTTTAAAACCAAAGGAGCAGAAAGTGGCGGAACTGAAAACTGAGACAAAGAAAACTTTTCTACATAAGCCTGCGGAAGAAAGTTCTTATCCATACTCAGCATCTGAGCAACTTTAAGTGCACTTCCTTTTAAGCTTTTCAGTCCGTCATAAATATCTTCTGCATTGTTTTCGTTCAATTTATCACGGGTCAAATCTGGGTTAACTATTTTTTCGGCATAATGCTTTACATAGTTTACGCCAATTTTAGCACCAGTTTGAACCAATTTTCCTGCTCTTTCTATTTTTGAAGTTGGAATATAATCGATTGTTTTCATTATCTGCTGTACACTTTTTCTTTAAACAAAAATTTTCCGAAATCAATCAGATGATTCATTGGCGCAACATTCATTAATTCGAAAGAAGCATTCACTGATTTTTCTATAAAAATATCCGTTTTTTCAAAAGCCGGAGATTCATCTTCCATCCAGAATTTAATCGTCATCATTAATTGCAACCAAGCCGATTCTTGAATAGCTTTTTCTTGAAATTTTTGAAATCTTTCTTGTTCCAATCTATAATCGTCAGTTAAGATTTCAGAAACATATTCTTTAAAACTATTTCGAAGTGTAGTTAATTGCACTAAGTTTTTAAGCGGATTTCTGTCTATTTTAAGGGTTTGCAAAACATAACTTCTGTTTGCTGTTAGGATTTCGAAGAAAGTAAAATAGAAGCTCAGCATTTTGTTTTTCATATCATATTGCTGATATTCTTCATTTTTGTGAAGAAGATTCACTGTGTTTTCAAAAAACAGTCGGAATATTTCTTTTTCTAAACCTTCTAATGTTCCAAAAAAAGCATAAAATTCAGCTTCAGTAAAATCATTTTCTTTGGCAAAATGATAAACCGATTTTGGTTTTTGACCTTTTTCTAGAACTTCTTCCATATATTTTGAAACGATATCATCTTTGGTAATTACCTTTTTTTTAGTCGCCATTTTATTAAAATTTAGAATTTGCCATAAAGGTAAACATTGTTTAAGTACCTTTACTTATCCTTAAACACTATATACTGTTAAATATATTATAAACTATTATGGCTCAAAATGTTCTATTAACAGGCGGAACTGGTTTCATTGGAAAATATTTGACAGATGTTCTGATCGAAGCTGGATATTCTGTATCTATCTTGAGTCGTTCTGATAAAGAAAATACGCCAAGAGTCACTTATTATAAATGGGACATTAAGAAAAACTACATTGATAAAAATGCCGTTCTTAACGCAGATTATATCATTCATCTCGCTGGTGAAGGAATTGTAGAAAAAAGATGGACCAAAAAACGCAAAAAAGCGATTATTGAAAGTCGTGTAAGACCTATCGAAATGATCTATTCGGTTTTGGAAAACAACAATAAAAAACTGGAAGCATTTGTTTCTGCGTCAGGTATTGGAATTTATGGTGCTGTTACCAGCCATAAAGTCTTTACAGAAGATACGCCTCCAGCCAATGATTTTTTAGGCATTACTTGCCAAAAATGGGAAAGTGCTGCAGATAAAATGAATTCTTTAAATATTCGAACGGTCAAAATTAGAACTGGTATTGTTTTAGGAAAAGATGAAGGCTTTTTAAAAAAATTAACTCCGACTTTTAAATCTGGTTTTGGCGCAATACTCGGTTCGGGCAAACAATATTTGCCTTGGATCCATATTGAAGATTTATGCCAGATCTATCTAAAAAGTATTGAAGACACAAAACTAGAAGGCGCATATAATGCCTGTATAACAGACAATACTACCAATGCCAGATTCTCAAAAACCTTTGCTAAATTGTTTGATTACACAATATGGGTTCCTAAATTACCTCCTTTTTTTCTAAAAATTCTTCTAGGCGAAATGAGCATTGCTGTCTTAACAGGAACGCGTGCTTCTTCTGAAAAAATTCAGAAAACAGGTTTTGAATTCCAATTTACTGATTTAGAAAAAACGCTTATAAATTGTATAAAATAAGTTTTATTTCAGCGTTAGTAACGATTCTTCGCTTCTAACAATTCCCGTCAGTTCAGTATTAGCTGTTGTTGAAACTTTCGAAGCGATAGAACTTGGAATATGGATATTAAAATCGGAAACTAAAATTGGAAAATCTGAAATTACCTGAATCCCTTCTGGAACTCTTTTGATTAAAGCATTTACAACAATTTCTTTCGATTTGCCACGTAAATTAAGTTTTCCTTTAATCTCGTATTTCTTTTCAACTTCGGTAATATCTTTCAAGTCAAATTTTTGGATTTTCCCTTTAAATACGGCTTTAGGATAACGATTGCTTTCCATATAATTGTCATTGAAATGCTCTTGCATTAAATCCAATTTAAAGCGAAAATTTTTGACGATAACAGTACAGATAAAAGTACTTGTTTTAGGTTCTAAAAGAATCGCGACCTGTCTGTTTACAGCTTTTACTTCTTCGAATAACGGAACAGAGGCTTCAAAATTTATTGTTCCTGTGTTGGTAAAAAATTTGTCTTGGGCAAGGACAGTAAAGGCGGTAAAAAATAAAAATAATAAGGTAGTTGTTTTCATAATCGTCTACATTTAAACAATTATGTCATCCAATTTCTTTCTGATAAAAGAATTAAAAATCAGATTCTAATTGATCTGAAAAAATCGAACGGCAGTACTCAGTGAAAAAATTCCGTAACCCAATAATTACACTTAAAGTTACGGAATTTTTGCATGCAAAGTTTTAGAAGTTATGCTAAAAATTTGTGAATATTTTTCTCTTGTGAAATGAGAATTGTGAGGGGTAAAAAAGACTAAAATCTTCCTTTTATTAAAGCATAAATTACATTGATAAAAAACAAAAACTGTGCTCCAAATAATGCAAAGACAGAACCCCAAATTCCATATCCTATCCTTTCATTAAATCTTGTATCCTCCATTATTGTTGAGAAATCTATTGGAAGACTATCCTTTATTAATCTAGGCAAAATAAAAATTATTATTAAACCTATGATACTAATTAAAACGTGAGAAATAGTCAGCCAATTTATTAGATTAAAATTGAACTTCATCAACGCAAAATAAATCAAAGCTAACAATCCGTAAATTATTGAAATAAGAATCATTAAATGTTTCCAAGAAATAACAAAATACGTATCATGAATATTGATAGCAATGGTTTCGTTTCCTTTATAAAAGCCAAAACATAAAAGAATTACTATTAGAGCCGAAAATAAAAAATAAGGTTAATTCTGTATGTAATCCATTTCTAAAAATCAACCCTTTACTTCTGTGCAAATCTCAATTAAAAAACCATTTAAATCTCTTGCGTATGCAACAATTTGTCCCCAAGGTTTTTCTACAGGTTCTGAAACCATAATGGCACCAAAGGAAGTTGCTTTCTGCAAAACCTCTGGTACATTTTCAGTTATAAAACCAATTTCTATTGCAAAAGGCTTGTCTTCTAAACTGCTTTCGATAAAACCGTCAGGTAAATTTTTTGAAGCTAATTTTTTAGAAGCAAATGAAAGCGTTGTTTCTCCTGTTATTAATTCGCCATAATCATTATCTGGCGAGACAAATTTTCTCGAAAAGCCAAATGCATTTTCGTAAAATAAAATCGTTTCTTCAACGTTTTCAACGTATAATATTGTATATCCAAACTTGACCATATTTTCTAATATTTAATGTGTATTAAATAAATATAAGAAATTTTAGCTGATTTCTAACAGGACATTGTATTTTTCTAAGCTGGCTAAGTCTTGAATAGAATTTATATTTGCCAATTTTTCGTGTTCTTCGACTTCTTTTCTAACCTCGATATGTTTTATGGCTTTTCTAAAACGACGTACTTCTTCCAGATTAGATAAAATTAATCCAGGAACCTGAACACTTTTTCCTTCTTTATCTTTGGCAACCATTGTAAAATACGATGAATTACAATGTTTTATAACTCCAGTTTGAATGTTTTCTGCTTCAACGCGAATGCCAATGATCATAGAACTTCTTCCAACATAATTAACAGAAGCTTTCATGGTTACTAATTCTCCAACTTCAATTGGTTTCAAAAAGTTTACCGTATCTACAGAAGCGGTTACACAATAATTTCCGCTGAATTTTGATGCCGAAGCAAAAGCAATTTGATCTAATAATTGTAAAATATATCCTCCGTGAATTTTCCCGCTAAAGTTGGTATGCGAAGGCAGCATTAATTCTGATATACTAACTTTTGATGATGAAACGGGTTTAAAATCTGTACTCATGTTTTTGTTTTTGGAATGTTTTTTTTTGATTAGTTGTGTGTTTTTTTAAACACATAGAAACATAGATTTTTTTTTCTTTTAAAAAGAGTTTAAAAAGAAACTAGTTTCTAAAACATAGCTATGTGTATTTAATTAAATAAAACGCCTTTTTTTAAATCTAAATTCTATGTATTTAAACTTTATTCTTTGTCTATTTTTTCTCAACACATAGAAACATAGATTTTGTTTTTCTTTTAAAAGAGTTTAGAAAGAAACAGTTTCTCACACATAGCTATGTGTATTTATGTGAGTGAAACGCCTTTTTTATCTCAATCTAAATTCTATGTTTCTATGTGTTTAAATTTTTAATTCTCAATTCAATAATTCATTTTCATCTGAATTGATTGCTCTTGCAATAATATTATCTGGAAGGGATTTCTTTGCCTTTGCTCCCATTTTTTTCAATCTTTCGACGCTGGAAATTAGATTTCCTTTTCCATCGACTAATTTATTCATTGCACTTTCGTATTCCGTTTTTGTATCTTTTATTTTATTCCCAATTCGGACTAAATCTGATACAAAACCTTCAAATTTATCATATAAAGCTCCCGCCTGTCTCGCAATCTCCAAAGCATTTTCTTGCTGCTTTTGATTGGTCCACATACTATCAATGGTTCTTAAAGTTGCTAAAAGCGTACTTGGCGTTACAATTACAATATTTCTGTCAAATGCTTTTGTGTATAATGCGGGATCTTCATTTAAAGCAATGGCAAAAGCCGGTTCCATCGGAATGAAAAGCAATACAAAATCTGGGCTTTCCATTTGATATAAATCATGATAATTTTTACTGCCAAGCTGTTCGATATGCCGTTTTATAGAAATGACGTGTTCTTTTAGAAACTCTATTTTTAAAAGATCCGATTCTTCATTCACCCATTTTTCATAAGCGGAAAGCGAAACTTTAGAATCGACAATCATTTTTTTACCGTCTGGGAGATTGATTATAACATCTGGAAAAACGCGATTCCCTTCTGAATTAGTAAAACTTTGCTGTACTTCGTATTCTCTTCCTTTCTCTAATCCTGATTTTTCTAAAACACGTTCTAAAACCAATTCGCCCCAGTTTCCCTGCATTTTACTGTCACCTTTTAAGGCTTTGGTAAGATTTAAGGTTTCTTTACTCATTTGAGCGTTCATTTCGCTCAAACCAATAATCTGCTGGCGTAATGCGGCGTGATAATCGATACTTTCTTTGTGTGTCTGATCTACTTTTTGTTCGAAAATGTGAATTTTATCCTGAAGCGGAACCAAAATATTTTTCATATTCTCGCTGTTCTGCTCTGTAAACTTTGCCGATTTTTCTTCTAGAATTTTATTGGCAAGATTTTCAAATTCTTTGGTGAATTTTTCCTGAAGTTCGTTGATTTCGCTTTTTTGCTCTTTGTGCCTTTCCCATAAATTTTCAAAATCAACTTCTTTTTTAGAAAGCTGAATCGCAAGACTGTCTTTTTCTGTTCGAATGTTTTCTTTGTCAGAAATATGCAATTGCAGCTGTTTCTGAAAATTATTTTTTTCGTTTTCAAACTGCTCTTTCTGCATTTGCAACTGACTGTTTACTGCATGCAATCTTTCCTCTGCAATAGCTTTTTCCGATTGAGATTTGGATCCAGAAATCATTCTGCCTACGTAGATCCCAATAAAAAGCGCTATTACAAAACCTAATAAAAACGGTAGATAATCAAACATAACTAAGTTTATTTTACGTAAAAGTACGCAATAATACGTAGTGCTTAGTTTTAAATTTAGAAATTTCACGAATTCATAATCAATCCAAACTAAACCAACATTTTATCTTTTTTTCAAAAAAAAATAATCAAGACGCAACCTTTTTTCTAAACCACCATCTACAAAATATAAACCTAATAAAAAATATTCATGAAAAAATTAATGCTTGGCTTATTTGTAGCCTTTGGAATTAGCGCTTGCTCTATTAGCGATGATAATAGCAAATATATTGATTGTGGTGCTAATACGAATGTAGAATTTAGCGGATTCCCTTTCTTATGTAATTATAGTGTAAAAACACAGCCAAATAATGCCGCTGTAGCCGTTGTCGCATCTCAAGAAAAAATGAACGAGCTTTTTACAAAACATAACAACAGCTGTCCAGTTGCAAGTGATCCTACTATTGATTTTACAAAACAATATTTAGTGGCTCTTTTTGCAGGTGTAAAACCAACAAATGGTTATGCTATTAAAATTACTTCGATTGTAGAGAACAACTGTCAGATTGTGGTTAATTACTACGAAAAATCTCCAGCAACTGGCGAAACGGTAACTCAAAATCCAACATATCCTTCAGATTTTGTTTTGATTCCTAAAACTACTAAAGGCTTTATATTCAACAAAACAACTGAGAATGCTGACAATATTGTAATTGGAAGTTATTTTGCTGAATGTTCAGCTACAGATTGCCAAAAATTCTTCCAAATCAATGATTATAATATTTTAAAATTCCAAGGTGTTGTTGCTGGACAATTTGATTTTGGTCAATACAAATACAGTACAACTATTAAAAGAGGTGATTATACTTTGTTCTTAAAAGAAGTTCCTGCTGAAATTTTAGCTCTTAAAGGACAAACTAAAACTTATGGCGCTCCAGATTCTGCAGATCAAGGAGGAATTTATTTTGAATTACGCCAAGGTTCTAGCGTTACAAAAATTTATATTGACAATAACGACACTACAGATCAAAGTGCTGCTATTATCGCTTTCAAGAAAACAATTAAAGACAAAATTACAAGCCTAAAATAATTCAATCATGAAGAAACTTTTTATATCTTTTATTGTCTGTTTTCTTTTTACAACAATGTATTCATTAGAAGCTCATAAAGTAACTTCATCGTCAATTGCAAATACATGGATTTGGCAAAAATCTATTGGAGGAAGTCATAATCCTTACGTGGAAACACCAAAAACAATTGGATTTACAAAGAAGATTGTCTTTACTAATGACGGAAGAGTGATTACATATAAAAATAATGTGGAGATTAGAAATAGTACTTATCAGATAGAAAAAGGAATTGGATATTTTGATAAATCAGAGCATGACTTGATTACGTTTGAAGGCAAAACTTACGTAATAGAAAACCTTGACAATCAAAACCTAACGATTGTAAGCAACCATCAAGATGGTGCTCGAACTATTTTTAAAAGATAGTTTTGTAAACTATTTAGAACTATTTTTGCAAAATCAAATTTGAACCATTTCTTGAAAGACGAGTTAGAAAAATACATCAAACTGTGCATAAAAAATGACAGAGAGGGACAACTGAAAATTTATCAGTTGTTCTCTCCTGTTTTGTATGGTATCTGTTTGAAGTACATGAAAAACGAGGATGATGCGAAAGATGTTTTTCAGGAAGCTTTTGTGATTGCTTTTCAGAAAATGAGCCAATACAAGTTTGAAGGAAGTTTTGAAGGATGGCTAAAACGGATTTTTATAAACAAGTTAATCGAAACTTTAAATAAGAAGAAAAAAGAGAGTTTCTTTTTAGATGTTTTTGATCCAGATACAGATTTTATTGAAGAAGAAGAATTGGAAGCGATTCCGATAGAGCAAGAAAAACTGTTAGAATACATACGAGATTTACCAGATCAATACCGGACGGTTTTTAACTTATATGTTTTTGAGAAAATGAAACACAAAGAAATCGCCGAACTTTTAAAAATCTCAGAAGGAACATCAAAATCAAATTTAAATCGCGCCAAACATATATTACAAAAGCGAATTTTGAGCATAAAAAATTTTAAAACAGCATGAAGAAGCACAAAATAGAAGATATTTTTTCATCAATGGAAGACTTTTCTAGTGTTCCGCCTCCAGAATTATGGAGTCAGATTGAAGAAAAACTAGACAAACCTAAAAAGAAGAAGAGAGTTGTTCTTTGGTGGTCGGCTGCTGCATGCTTATTATTAGGGTTGCTTCTGCCTTCAATTTTACATTTTACTGCTTCGCCTGAAAATATCAAAATCAATAATAGCGGTTTAGAAAATAATAATAGTGTTGTTCTTGACAAAAAATCAGATGATAAATCTACCAAAAGAAATTTAGAGCAGAATAAAAATAGTGGTAAAACTGCAGATTCTTTAAATGAAAATTCGTCAAGAAAAAATCAATTCAATACAGAATCGGGAATTCAAGTTCAAGAAAGTGCTGTAGCACATACCAATTCTAAAAACAATAGCAATAATAATAACAATAAAAAAGATTCTAAATACAGCGTTCCAAGTTCGGCTAATACTCCGAACGAATCTGTTGCGTTTCAGAATTCTGGTTCATCAGAAAATAAATCGGCAGGAAAATCTTCGAACAAATCTATTTTAGAAAATACAGCAAAATCTTCTAATAAAGGTATTTCTGAAGAAAGAATTGCATTTGGAAAACAAAACAAATTTAATTCAAACGCAAAAAAACAGCTTTCGAATTCTATTTTTGATGAAAAACTTATTGGTAAAAACAATCAGAATTTTGCTCTTAACAATCAAAATAGTGTTGTAAATGCTAATACAGCTTCTAAACAAAACACATCGTCTTCTAGAAACAGAAACATGATTTCTGAAACTACGGTTGTTACTTCTGCAAAAGAAAACGTAAAAATGATTTCTGAAAATACTGTTGCAGTTTCTTCAAAAGAAAATTCAAAATCAAACAATTCTTCTTTAAGCAAAATAGATTCTGTACAATTGAAAGAACTTCAAAACTTAGAAAAAGGAATTTTAGCTTCAACAGAAGTAAAAGACAAAAAGGATAAAAAAGATAAAAAAGTTGATCCAAAAGAAAGATGGGCTGTAGCTGTTTTTGCTGGTGTAGCAAATTCAGAAAATACTAAAAATGACAAAACTTTAGGCAATACAAACGATTCTAAACAATCTAATTCGTACGGGGTTAAAACAAAATATGCCATTAATAACAAATGGGCCGTGAGTTCTGGTTTAAAATTTAACGAATTAGGACAAAGTGTTGCCAATGTTTCGTATGTAAGTGCCAAAACCGATGCGCTATTTTTGCCAGGAGCAGCTTATAGCGATAATTCTATAGCGGCAACTACTGGTAATACAGAATATATTTTATTATCAAACAGCACAAAAGAAGCTTTAAAAGATAATGTGCAAAGCGGTAATCTTGATCAAAGTTTGAGATATATCGAAATGCCTCTTGAGGTTTCATATTCTGTTTTTAATAAAAATAGAGCCCAAATTAATTTAAATACGGGCGGTTTTGTTGGTAAATTAGTCTCAAACAATGTGTCATTAGATGGTAATACAATTGGCCAAAATATAAATGCCAACGATTATGTTTATGGTTCAACTTTGAGCAGTACCGTTCAATACCGTGTTTACAAGAAAACCAATGTTTTTGTTGAGCCTGCTATGAACTATTATATCAATCCATTAAACAATCAATCTTTCAATCAATTTCAATGGGGATTAAATTTTGGATTGAATGTTTCTTTCTAAGTTTATTTTGTAGTAATTTTCGTAAAAATTTAAAACTATTTTTTCATGAATTTTACAGGTGCTTCTTCTGATTTATTATTAGCAAAAGAAACCATTTTTGACAAAGCAAGCTTAGAATTAAGTTCTTTACAAAAAGAAGCTGAAAGCGACGAATATAATGCCTACCGTTTTCAAATCAACAACAAAAATATTTGTTACAGAGAGGCAAAAATTACTCCAACCAAAACGGGGCAATTTGTTACTTTATGGAAACGGAATAAAACTGGAACAATAGAGCCTTTTGATTATTCTGATGCCATAGATTTTGTAATTGTAAGCGTCCGAAAAAATGAAAATTGGGGGCTATTTATATTTCCTAAACTTATCTTGCTGGAAAAAGGAATTTTTTCGACTCAAAAAAAAGAAGGAATTAGAGCTACAAGAGTTTATCCTTCGTGGGATGAAACTACGAGTAAACAAGCTCAGAAAACTCAAAAATGGCAATTAGAACACTTCTTTCTATTAGACCAAAACAATATTGATTTAAGCAAACTAGAAAATATTTTTATATAAAAAAGGGCGTAAACTTTTGTTTACGCCCTTTTCAATTGTTATATACTCTAAATATATTAAACTGCTGTATAACCTCCGTCAGCGATAATATAACTTCCTGTTGTAAATGATGATTTATCAGAATTTAGGAAAACTACCAATTCGGCAATTTCTTCTGCAGTTCCTAAACGATTCATCGCCGATTTTGCTGCAACGGCCTGCATCATTTCTTTATTTAAATTGTCTTTTAAAAGTGCTGTTTCTATATATCCAGGTCCAACCGCATTACAACGAATATTTTTTTGCGCATATTCTACCGCAATGTTTTTAGTTAAACCCACAACAGCATGTTTCGAAGCCGTATATGCTGGACTTAGCGGCGCTGCAACTTGTCCGTGGATAGAAGCTATATTAACAATGCTTCCTCCTCCATTCTTTTCCATTTGCTCTAATTGATAACGGCATGCATAAAAAACACCGTTTAAGTTTAGTGCAATAACTCTATCCCAATCTGCAGGCTCATATTCTCCAGTTGGTTTTGCTGGCCCGCCCATTCCGGCATTGTTACAAGCAATGTCAAGTCGGCCGTATTTAGAAACCGTTACCTCAACCATGTGTTTGTTGTCACTTGCACTCGACGAATCTCCTTTTACGAAAAAAGCTTCTCCGCCATTTTCTTTTATACTATTTACGGTTTCTTCACCGTGCTCTACATTTATATCAGATACTACTACTTTTGCTCCTTCTCGAGCGTAAGCTTCTGCCACTGCGCGCCCAATTCCTGAACCGCCACCAGATACAAAAGCCACCTTATTTTCTAAAAGTGCCATTATATATATGTTTTTAAATTGATTCCTCTAATTTACGAAGATCTCAACCGATACCGAAGCTTTCAAAAGAGTTTACAATAACATTAACGCTTACCGCTAATGTTTTGTTATTTGATATTAAATTGACTGGATTTTATTGAAAATTTCGTATTGATTATTCCTCTTCATCCAATTTCATGTTTCCACGATCCTTATGATTATCTGGATGCGAGTTTGGATATCGATTTGAAGTTATATCAGAATTACGATCTTTATTTTCTACCGTTTTTTTTGCTTCTTCCTCAGTTTCTACACCACGGTTTGCATTTGGGTTCTCTGGATTGATTTGATGCAGCGTTTTATTAATATCTTCATTTTCATTTCTAGCGCGTTCTACAATCTTTTTGTCGCCGTCTTGATCTGTAACCAATTCTTTGTTCAGTTTTGCATCTTTTAAATCTTTATCGTGCGAAACGTTTTTTCCTTTAGATTCATCAATATTTTTCTGCGTTCCGTTTATCTTTTTCGTTCCTAAATTATTAGTTTCCATAGCATTTCTTTTTTGTGTTTCTGTTTATAATATTACGAATTCTAATAAGCATTTACGTTTCATAATTTATTATCTTTATTTACAACATTTTACGATTAAACTAAATTGCTAAAGCTTATGAATTTCTTCAAAATCAAAACCAGCTGGTCAAATGCCGAATTTATTATAATCAAAATTTGTATGGCTTCTATCTATATTTCTGTTGGAAGTTATTTTCATGAATTTTTTAAAAACTATTATTGGGCTTTATTAGAGATTTTTGCTTTTACTGCTGTTTGGTTTGTATATCGATGGCTTAAAAAAATGAAAGCACAAAAGCAGTAATTCGCTTTAATTTTAGGAAAGAGACTATCTTTGCAAAAAATTAAAAAATGCACAGACACTTCATTCTTTTTAAACCTTACGGCTATTTAAGCCAATTTATTTATGAATTAAAAAGAAAGAAAAAACTTTTGGGCGAACTGCATGATTTTCCAGAAGGAACAATGGCTATTGGGAGATTGGACGAAGATTCTGAAGGTTTACTTTTATTGACAACCGACGGAAAAGTAAGTGAACAAATTAGAAGTAAAAAAGTCGACAAAGAATATTACGTTCAAGTTGACGGCGTTATTACTCCCGAAGCAATCGAACAATTGCAAAAAGGCGTAGAAATTGGTTTTGATGGCGGAAAATACAAAACAAAACCTTGTGATGCTTTTATCGTTACCGAAATTCCCGATTTTGGGCCAAGAGCCAAAAAAATCAGAGACGAACGTCACGGCCCAACTTCATGGGCATCTATTACCATTAATGAAGGGAAATTTCGTCAGGTTCGAAAAATGACTGCTGCAGTTGGTTTTCCGACTCTTCGTCTCGTTCGGGTTCGAATAGGAAATGTATATTTGCAAAACCTAAAAGCAGGCGAAGTGCTAGAGGTTTCCGATTTTCAATTAGATAATTAGAAATTTTGGCAATTAGATAATTCCAAAAACTCATAACTCATAATTCATAACTCAAAAAAAAGATGTTAAACGTTGTTCTTGTTGAACCGGAAATACCAAATAATACCGGAAATATTGGAAGATTGTGCGTAGGTACAGAAAGCCGACTTCACTTAATTCATCCTTTCGGATTTGTAATTAATGACAAAAACCTGAAACGTTCGGGATTGGATTACTGGGTTCATCTTGATGTTACCGAATATCAAAATGTAGAAGAATGGATTGCACAGATTCCAGATCAATCTCGTGTATTTTTAATGAGTTCGCATTCTGAAAAATCGTATTTACAAAATGAATTTCAAGATGGCGACTGGCTTGTTTTCGGAAAAGAAAGCGTTGGCTTAAGCAAGGAGTTTATGGCAAGATTTGAAAATCATCTAACGATTCCGATGTCACCGCTTATCCGTAGTTTTAATATTGCAAATTCTGTTGCTTTTGTGGTTGGTGAGGCGAAGAGACAAATTGGATTGAAAAAGATTTAATTGTTTAATCGAAAATAATAAACTTTATATCATGATTCAAAGATTATTGTTTAGCTTGGAATTTATATTAGTAGATTTTTTTTCTACTTATGGAATAATTATTATCATTTGCTTACTTCTTTCAATATTTATTAAAAATCCAATTCTCCAAAAAATTAATAATCAATCAAACCGTTTCATTACATTTATTGGAATTGCTTATTTAATTGTCTTCCTTCTCGCAACAATTATTGAATTAAACATTTCAGATGAGGAAAGTAAAAATTATTTGCTAAACAGAATGTTTGGTAAATATTGGTTTGGATTTTGGCTTCAACCGTTACTTTGGTTCTCTATGAGCCAACTTCTTAGAATTAAATCAATCCAAAAAAGTATTCTTTTAAAACTAATTTTCAGCTTTTTCTTTATTATATCAATTGAGAAAATAGTAATCATTGCCACATCTTTCCATAGAGACTACTTGCCAAGCTCCTGGACCATGTCTACATATTCTTATTCTTCAAATCTATTTCTTGAGCTATTAATTAAATTTTCAATCTTTCTGATTTCTGCTGTTTTTTTTATGATGATTACTCAAAAAATCAATGATTGGAAAACAATAAAAACTAACTCACAATAAACTTCCCTTTTTCAGCATCAAAAACAATATTTTCATCTTTGAATAAATTACTGAAACTTCCATTCGAAATTAAATTACAAGGTTGGTCTTGTATTATATTTTCTGGCGTCATCATAATCATTTCATCGCTTAACTGAATCGCCAAATCAATATCATGCGTTGAAAATAGAATACATTTTTGAGTTTCTTGAGTTAGTTTCTTTAATAATTTGAACAAAGAAACTTTATGCAATAAGTCTAAATGTGTTGTTGGTTCGTCCAAAATAATTAACGGTGTATCTTGCGCCAAAGCTCGTGCAATTAAAACTTTTTGCAATTGTCCGTCGCTAATTTGAAAATGCTTTTTGGAAGCTAAATGCTCGATTTGAGTTAAACTCATTGCTTCGTGGACTTTTGCAATATCTTGTTCTGACAATTTATCAACCCAATTGGTATAAGGCTGACGACCTAGAGCGACCAATTCAAAAACAGAAAGATTACTTGGCGGCAGTTTTTCGGTTAAAACCAAACTTAGATTTTGCGCTAATTCCAAAGGATTGTAATCTGAAATGTTTTTTTCGTTCAAATAAACATTTCCTGATAAAGGTTTTTGAATTCCAGTAATCGTTCGC
Organism: Flavobacterium sp. SH_e; assembly: GCF_025717045.1. Taxonomy (GTDB): domain Bacteria; phylum Bacteroidota; class Bacteroidia; order Flavobacteriales; family Flavobacteriaceae; genus Flavobacterium. The sequence continues at coordinate 399,742 of NZ_JAOVZN010000002.1, read as the reverse complement.
AGTAAAGTTGATTTCCCTATTCCGTTTGCTCCTATTAAAGTGATTAGTTTCCCTGAAGCTAAATTTAAATTTAGATTCTCAGCAATAGTCGTAACACCTTTCTTGGATTTGTATCCAATATTTAGACTAGAAGTTGATAGAATGTCGTTCATTTTGAGTTAATTTTTAAACACATAGAAACATAGATTTTTTCTTTTGCCGAAAAGTTGATTTGAAAATTTACTTGTAAATTAACACATAGCTTTTGAACTTAGAATTTTGGCAGTAATTTGAAATACTCATTTACAAATGTCTTTTGACCTTCCTTAAAAATATTAAAACAATTAAAATTTATTATTATTCCTTTTGGCGCTTTTAAAAGTTTCATGTATGTCATTAACTGTGCTTCGTGTATTAGACTTATTTCTGATGTTGCTTTTAATTCAATCACTAAACAATTTTCGATAAATAAATCACATTTTAAATCTGTTTTTAATTCTTTATCCCTGTAAATCAGAGGAACTTTCATTTCTGTAATAAAGTTTATTTTTCGATAGCTCAATTTTTCTTTTAAACATTGATTATAAATACTTTCAAGCAATCCTCTTCCAATAGTTTTGTGAACTTGTATACATGCGCCAATTACATTAAAACTTAATTCATCTAAATATTTCTGTGTAATCATATCTTAGTTTTAGAAGAAACATTTAAATTTTCCAACAAGTCTATGTTTATTTAGAAAAGTGAAACGCCTTTCTACTGTTTTAAAATCTATGTTTCTATGTGTTTAAAAAACTAAGATGCTATTATTTTGTAAGTTTTTACTTAAAATTTCTTTTCCTTACTAAAAGCCAAATTACAACCGGAGCTCCAATAATAGACGTTATAGCATTTATAGGAAGCGTGACATCAAAACCTGGCATTTGCGATACAATATCACAAAACAACATTATAATAGATCCAAAGAATAAAGTACTCCAAAATAATATAGTATGATTACTCGTCTGAAAAGTCAGTTTTGCAATATGAGGCACTGCTAAACCAACAAAAGCAATTGGTCCTGCAAAAGCTGTAATTGCTCCAGATAATATACTGGTTGCAAATATGATTATTAATCGTGCTTGCTTAAAATTCAATCCCATGCTTTTTGCGTAATTTTCGCCTAGAAGTAATGCATTTAATGGTTTTATACTTTTAGCACTTAAAAGTAATCCGATTCCAACGCAAACCGTCAAAATTACGATCGTACTCCATGAAAGATTTCCAAGATTTCCCATTGACCAAAAAGTAAATTTTTGAAGCTGTTCTGCTGTACTAAAATAAGTCAAAACGCTAACAATCGCTGTCGTAAAACTACCGAACATTAATCCTACAATTAAAATTGCCATTGTATCACGCAATCTCTGTGAAACCACTAAAACTAATAACAAAACTAAAGTACTTCCTAAAGTTGACGCTAAAACAATTCCATACGACGATAAAGCTATCACACTTAAAAACGGAGGAAGAAATCCTGCTCCCAAAATCACAAAAGCAACTCCAAGACTTGCTCCAGAACTTAACCCTAAAACATAAGGTCCCGCAAGCGGATTTCGAAATAAAGTCTGCATCAAAAGTCCGCTAATGGAAAGTCCTGTTCCAACTAAAACTGCAGTAATTGCTTTTGGAAGACGATAATTAATAATGATATATTCCCAAGTTGATTTTGTCGCCTGCCCTCCTGTTAAACTCGCTAAAACATCTTTTAGCGGAATCATAACTGATCCTAAACTAATACTCGCAAAAAACATTAGCAAAAGAGCTAAAGCCAGAATGACAAATAAAATGGTATTTCGTTTTTTATTCGCCAATTTAATTCAGTTTTGATGCAAATGTAAATTCGTAGCTTGACAATAAATCCGGGTGAAAAATTTTAATGTAATCTTTCAATACCAAATCTGGTCGGCTTGGTGCCAATTCATAATAAACAGTTCCGCCTGTTGCGCCCAATTTACCTTCAAAATTGTAAACACTTTTATTCTTGAAAGCGTCAAATTCTGCATAATGCGGATTCGTTTTTTGTAATTCCTCTAAGCTTTTAAACGAACCCGAAGCAATCCAGATATTTGCGTCTTTTGCCTTGTCCAAAACTTTTTCAAAAGACAAGCCTTCGCTTCCTGTTCCTTTTAAATCTGCCCAAAGATAATTTGCCTTTGCATCTTTCATAAATTGCGCAACCCAGCTATTCCCTTTTGCAACGTACCAAACATCTTCATACATTGAACCGTATAATACTTTTGAAGTTGCAGGTTTATCTTGAACCAGTTTTTTCGCTTGATTGTAGCTTTCTACAATTTTATCAAAAAGTTCTTTTGCTTGATCTTCTTTTCCAAATAATGCTCCGTATAGTTTAATCCATTCTGCTTTTCCAAGCGGAGATTGTTCCATCCAATCGCCTTGAATTAATACATTTAAACCACTTTTTTTCAAATTGTCCAACATCGGATTATTATTGTCAACTCCAAACGTAACAATCAAATCTGGAGATAATTCAATTAATTGTTCGATGTTTAGTTTCTCATTTTGTCCAACGTTTTTCACAGAACCTTTATCAATTAATGTTCTCGTTTTTTCTGAAGAAATATAATCTGTATGTGGAAATCCTACTAGTTTATTCTCTACTTCTAGCATTTCTAAAAACGGAATATTTGTTGTTGAAGTAACTACTACTGACGTTAACGGAACTTGAATTGTAGTGTATGATTGAAGACTATCTGGAACTTTTGCTTCCTTTTCTTTTAAAATATATTTGAAATCTTTATTGGCATTAGGCCATGGATTTGAAACAGTTACAACTGAATAATCGTCATATTTTACAATTGAAAGTCCTGATGCATATTCGATACTATTTTTGGCAGTTTCGACTTTTACAGTTTCAACTTTATCATTCTTCTTACATCCGATAAGAATAAAAAAAGCCGTTATAAAAATCATTTTAGGGAATAAATGTCTCATATTTTCTGTTTTGGATGGAACAAAGGTAAAGTATTTATTATTTTTTTTGTTTACCTTTATTCTTACAAATTTAAACAATTGTATCTTTACAACATGAATACCACAAAAATGAAAATTTGCTCAAGCTGTGATTCAGAATTCAGCTGTGGAGATATATCTGTAGAAAACAAATGCTGGTGCAACGATTATCCACCAATATTCAATCTTTCCGAGGGCGGAGATTGTCTTTGTCCCGTTTGTTTTAAAGAAGCTTGCGAAGACAAAATCGATGCCTATATCGAGACCTTAACTCCTGAAAAAGCACTTCAAAATAAAGCTCTATCATTACCCAAAACAGAAAAACTAATTGAAGGCATCGATTATTATATCGAAAATGGCAATTATGTTTTCAAAGCCTGGTTTCATTTAAAAAGAGGAACTTGCTGCGGAAATAACTGTAGGCATTGCCCTTATTAATTATAAATTGTTAGTTGTTAATTATGAAAAACAACATTGTTAGAAATAAAAGTTTTGATTTTGCTATTAGAATTGTAAAACTTTATCAATACCTAAATAATACTAAAAAAGAATTTATTCTTTCAAAACAACTTTTAAGATCTGCAACAAGTGTTGGCGCTATGATAAGAGAAGCCGAACATGCTGAAAGTAAAAGCGTTTATTCATAAATTTGCAATTGCTCAAAAAGAAGCTAATGAAACTATATATTGGCTAGAATTATTAAAAGCTACTGATTATTTAAAATGAAAAAGAATTTGAGAACATCAACCACGATGCTGTAATAATTCTAAAATTAATTACCAGTATTATTAAAACTTCTAAAAGTCAATTAGCAACAAAAAAATTAACAACTAACCATTAACAATTCACAATTAATAAAATGCTTTATTTAATCACTGGTGGCGAACGTTCTGGAAAAAGCGGTCATGCTCAAAAATTAGCCTTAGAACTTTCCAATTCACCTTTATATGTGGCAACAGCAAGAAAATGGGATTCTGATTTTCAAACTCGAATCGACCGTCACCAGCAAGAAAGAGACGAACGTTGGACAAACATTGAAGAAGAAAAATATTTAAGTAAAATCGATTTTACTGGAAAAACTGCTTTAATTGATTGTGTAACACTTTGGCTAACGAACTTTTTTATTGATCATAAAAATGATGTGGCTTTGAGCTTAGAGGAAGCTAAAAAAGAATTTCTTGCGATCGCTAAACAAGAAAACGCGAATATAATTATTGTAACAAACGAAATTGGAATGGGTGTTCACGCAGAAACACACATCGGAAGGAAATTTGTTGAACTTCAAGGTTGGATGAACCAGTTTATTGCCGAAAATGCCGATGAAGTAGTTTTGATGGTTTCTGGAATTCCGGTTAAAATCAAGTAAAAAAAATCCAAATTAGAAATTCCAAATTCCAAAACTATACTGAGCTTTGGAATTTGGAATTTTCTTTTTTAGAGTTTGACCTTGGAATTTGGGATTTAAAAATTGTAATTTTATAGCATGAGTAATCTAGACGATATATTAAAATCCCGACGCGACACCCGACATTTTACCTGCGATGAAGTTCCAGACGAAGTAATTCAAAAAGCTTTACAGGCTGGACATTGGGCACCTTCTGTGGGATTGGCTGATGCTACAAGATATTATCTTATAAAATCAAATGAAGTTAAAGCGTCTATTAAAAAGCTCTTTTTAGATTACAATAAAAAAGCCGAAGAGCTAACCGACAATCTAGAACAAAAGGAACTTTACAGATCATTAAAATTAGAAGCAATCGAAGAAGCCCCTATCGGACTTATAATTGCTTACGATCGTTCGGTTCTCAATCAGTTTACGATTGGAACAATTGGAAGTAACGAAGCTGTAAAATTCAGTTCGGTTTGTGCGGCGCAAAACATCTGGCTTTCGTTGACAGAACAAGGTTACGGAATGGGCTGGGTTTCAATTTTGAATTATTATCAGTTTAAAAAAATCCTCGATTTACCTGAAAACATAGAACCGCTGGGTTATTTCTGCATTGGGAAACCAGCGACCAATTATAACAATCAGCCAATGTTACAGCAATTGCATTGGAAACAAAAATCAGAAGCTCCGATTTGCAAGGAAATCAAGGAGATTCATCAAATAAATGTTCCTACTCAAGATTTGAAATCGGAAAATAAAATCGAAAGCAAATCTGATTTCAATAGACTTTTACAAGAAAAAATAGATTCGAAAACAAAACCTGTTGGTTCTTTGGGAACTTTAGAATCTTTAGCATTTCAAATGGCGACTGTATTTGAAACTTTAAACCCAAAAATTGAAAAACCTAATATAGTCGTTTTTGCTGCCGATCACGGAATTGCGAATCATGGCGTAAGCGATTATCCTCCAGATGTTACGCGACAAATGGTAAATAATTTTCTAGACGGTGGCGCGGCAATCAATGTTTTCTGCAAACAAAATAAAATTGAATTATCAATTGTTGATTCTGGCGTTAATTATGATTTTCCAACAAATGCAAAATTAATTGATGCGAAAATCGCCAAAGGAACTCAATCCTTTCTACATGTTCCTGCAATGAGTGAATCTGAAGTTCTTTTGTGTTTGAATAAAGGAAAATCGATTGTTCAGAATATTGCAAAATTGGGTTCAAACTGTATTGGTTTTGGCGAAATGGGAATTGGTAATACTTCTACGGCTTCTGTTTTAATGAGTCTTTTAACGGGAATTGCTATTGAAGAATGCATTGGAAAAGGAACTGGAGTTGAAAATGAGAAATTAATCCTAAAACAAAACTTACTCAAAAAAGCGGTTGATAATTATTCCGGTCAAGCCGAATTAATGTCACATCTTTCCTATTTTGGAGGTTTTGAAATTCTTCAAATGTCTGGCGCAATGCTCGAGGCCTTCGAAAACAAAATGTTGATTTTGGTTGATGGTTTCATTTGCACGGTTGCTTTTTTAATTGCTTCGAAAATAAATCCGAATATCAAACAAAATGCTGTTTTCTGCCATTGCTCTGCTGAAAAGGCACATTCAAAATTGCTTAATTATTTGGATGCAAAACCTATTTTAAATCTAGATTTACGTTTGGGTGAAGGAACTGGATGCGCAGTTGCTTTTCCAATTTTGAAATCGGCTGAAGCTTTTTTGAATGAAATGGCTAGTTTTGAAAGTGCTGGTGTGAGTAGGAAATAACTTTCTTTTAAGGTTTAAAGTTTATAACTTTGAATCCAAAATATTATACATGCCTTTTACTAAAGTTTACATTCACTGTGTTTGGAGTACTAAAAATAGATTTCCATTTTTAAATTCGGTAGATCTTCGCCAAAAAGTATGGCATCACATAAAAGAAAATTCATTAAAAAAAGAAATACATCTCGACTTTATTAGTGGATATTCTGATCATTGTCACTGCTTAATTTCACTAGGAAATAATCAGACTATTCAGAAAACAATACAATTATTAAAAGGAGAATCTTCATATTGGATTAACAAAAATCAGTTAACTGCACATAAATTTGAATGGCAGGATGATTATTTTGCTGTTTCGGTTTCTGAATCTATTGTAGATAAAGTTCGAGATTATATTAAAAATCAAGAAGAGCATCATAAAAAGAAAACTTTTCAGGAAGAGTATGAAGAGTTTATAATCAAATTTGGTTTTAGTAATCTCTAAAGTTTGGCTAAAGCCTCGTTCTATGACATTTTCTAAACCTCCAGATAAATCTGGAGGCAATTCAAAAAATAATATAATTTAATTTTGAAAAGGAAATACTAATATATTTAGATTTACAAATACAAAATGAATTGCCAACATCTTTAGATGTTGGTTTAATATTGACAACTCAAAAGGGCTTTAGCCAAACTCTCACCCAACAAAATGAAAAAAGAACTACACATTTTCTTTACCTGTTTAATGTTTTACACCAGAATTCCATGCCCAAAAAACATTACACACCATCCAGATTATTTAAATAAAGCCACAAGATATTTCCCTTTTATTGGATGGATTGTTGGGAGTATTTCGTTTTTCGCTTTTTATCTTTTTTCATTTTTTCTTTCTACCGAAATCTCTGTTTTATTAGCAATTATTGCTTCTGTTTTAACAACTGGTGCTTTTCACGAAGACGGCTTTGCTGATGTCTGCGACGGTTTTGGCGGAGGCTGGACCAAGGAAAAAATCTTAATGATTATGAAAGACAGTGCAATTGGCGCTTATGGAGCTATTGGATTAGTTTTACTTTTTTTATTAAAGTTTAAATTGCTTTCAGAAAACATTTTACTTTTTACTAACAACATTTTACTAGTTTTTCTCTTGTTTATTTCTGCCCATTCTTTGAGCCGTTTGGCAGCGATCAGTATTATTTTTACACATGAATATTCTCGTGAAGATGCATCAAGCAAAAGCAAGCCAATTGCAAAACAATATACTTGGAAAGAAGTTTTTGGATCTTTCTTTTTTGGTTTAATTCCGTTGATTGCTTTTTCTTATTTTAATTTAAAATTTCTTCTTGCCGTTATTCCTGTTTTTATAACAAGATATTTTCTAGCGCGATATTTTCAAAAATGGATTGACGGTTATACTGGAGATTGTCTTGGAGCAACGCAGCAGGTTTGCGAAGTTATTTTCTACCTAAGCATTTTATTTTTATGGAAATTTATCTAGTTCGTCATACTGAAACAATCTGTGAAAAAGGAATTTGTTATGGACAATCGGATGTAGATATTGCAGAGCCGTTTGATGAGATTTTTAGTAAAATAATTTCTGAATTACCCGAAGAAGCAGTTATTTTTTCGAGTCCATTAAAGCGTTGTGTTATTTTAGCAAAACACATTCAGGAAAACATCAAAACCATTTCTTATCAGGAAGACGAGCGTTTAAAAGAAATGAATTTTGGGGATTGGGAATTAAAAAACTGGAACGAAATTCCGTCTGAAGAACTCAATCCTTGGATGGAAGATTTTGTAAATCTTAAAGTTACCAACGGAGAATCTTTTGTCGAACTGCATGAAAGAGTTGGTTATTTTCTATCTGATAAAATTTCCAAAATTGATCAGCCAATTGTTATTGTGGCTCACGCAGGTATAATTAGAAGTATTTTATGCCATCAAACTTTGCTTCCATTGAATGAGGCTTTCAATAATAAAGTAGATTTTGGACAAGTTATAAAAATTGATTTTTAAAGCGAATTATTTATAATTTTATATGAAACGCAAAACAAATTTGAATAATCAACATTTTTAACTTTATCTTTGCAGCAAATTAAAGGTTGCATTTTTGATTTTAAAAATGCATTAAAAGGGAATCAAGTAAATTCTTGAGCTGTACCCGCAACTGTAAGCTTAGTTCAAACGAATGCTTGCTGTAACTACAAGCCACTGTCACGCCCCGCGTGGTGGGAAGGTAAACAGCAAGACGCGAGCCAGGAGACCTGCCTTTTGTAACCATTATCGAGCTCTCGGGAAAAAGAGTGTAGAAATTATGACTGTAAAACTAAGGTTTGTTTTTTGTTTACTGCTATTGTGCCAGATTTCTTTGGCGCAGAAAGATTCTATTACGAGTTTGAAAGAAGTCTATGTTTCAGACAAAAACCTGAAAAAATATGCTGCTTCGCAATCTGTTTTAAAACTTACTGATTCTGTTATCAATAAAAATGAAGCTTTACTAACCGACTTATTAAACTTCAATTCTACTTTATATTTCAAAGAATACGGCCGCGGAATGCTTTCTACGGTGTCGTTTAGAGGAACGACCTCATCACAGACTGCAGTGATTTGGAACGGAATCAATATCAATTCTCAAATGAACGGAAGCACCGATTTCAATACAATATCAGGTTCTGATTATAATTCTGTGAGTGTAAAAGCTGGAGGCGGAAGTGTGATTTATGGAAGTGGCGCTATTGGTGGAACAGTTCACTTAAATAATGATTTGTTATTTTTTAATCGATTTGAGAATAATTTAAAACTAGATTACGGCAGTTTTAATACTATTGGGATTAATTATAAAACTTCTATTTCCAATAAAAAATGGAGTACACAAATTGGTTTTTCAAAAAACAGCTCGACAAACGATTATAAATACTTAGATCGATACACTTGGCGTGGCGAACAGCGCCGGAATCAAAATGGACAGTATGATATTATTACTTTAAATGCTAATGTTGGTTATAAAATAAACGACAACAACATTTTAAAACTTTATAGTCAGACTTCAAATACAGATAGAAATACTTCTCTGATTACAGAAACAGACACAAAAAGCAAATACGTAAATGGTTTTAATCGAAATTTATTAGAGTACGATGGAAATTTCGGAAAACTGAAAACCAATTTTAAAACAGCTTATATTTTTGAAAACTATCAATATTTTGCCGATAACAGCACGAATAATTTCACTTACGGAAAAACCGAAAATCTGATCACTAAACTAGATTTAGATTATAATTTATTTAAATCTACTCAAATTAATGCAATTGTAGATTACAGCAGAACAAATGGTTACGGAAGCAGTTTCGGAAGCCATGTTCGTGAAATAAGCTCTGCATCTTTATTAGTAAGGCAAGATATTGGAACTGATTGGAAAAATGAACTTGGTATTAGAAAAGAAGTTACAGATAATTATAAATCACCGCTTTTATTCAATTTTGGTTCTTCATATAAATTCAACAATTGGTACAATTTAAAACTAAATGTTTCCAGAAATTTCAGGATTCCAACCTATAACGATTTGTATTGGGAAACTGGCGGAAATCCAAACTTGAAACCCGAAAGTTCCTATCAGGGCGAAATTGGAAATGTCTTTACTTTCAAAAACATTACTTGGACGCAGAATCTTTATTATATAAAAATCAAAGACATGCTGCAATGGGTTCCTGGTCCTGGCGGCATCTGGAGTTCGCAAAACCAAGACAAAGTCGATAGTTACGGAACCGAAACTTTATTAAGCTGGAAAAAAAGCTACGGCAAAAATATTTTCGCCGTAAATGCTACTTATACATATACCATATCAGAGGACGATCAAACTAAAAAACAAATTTTCTTTGTACCATTTCATAAAGCTACAGGGGCAATTTCTTACTCTCGAAATAAATTAAGTGCTTATTATCAAGTTCTCTACAATGGTTTTGTCTACACAACCGAAGATAATAATCCTGATGATATTATAAATGATTATACCGTTTCAAACATTGGAATCGATTATGATTTTAAATTTTTAGAGTCTTTCAAACTAGGTTTTCAAGTCTTAAATCTTCTAAATAAAAATTATGAAAGCTTAGAAAATAGACCAATGCCAGGTCGCAATTTTAACATGTATATAACCTTAAAATTTTAATATATGAAATTCAGTAAATTACTTTTAATAGCTTTAAGCATTTCATTATTCGCTTCTTGTTCGAGCGATGACGACGACGCTCCAAAGGGAGCTTATGACAATGGTTTTTTCATTTTAAATGAAGGAAGTTCAAGCGTAGGAAGTGTATCATTCTCAAGTAATGATTTTAGTTTATTTACAAAAGATGCTTATAAAGCAGAAAATGGAAGTGATTTAATTGGCGGATATTTACAAAACATCTTTTTCGATGGAGACAAAGCATATATCATTGCTGGTGGATCTAACGTAATTAATGTTGTAAACAGATATACTTTCAAATTAATCGCAAAAATTGACTCTGGACTTGCAACTCCAAGATATGGTGTTGTAAAAGATGGAAAAGCTTATGTAACTAATGCTAATACGTATTCTTACATTAATCCTGCAACTGGAGATACTGATGATTTTATTGCGGTTATCGATTTAGCAACAAATAAAGTTGAATCAAAAATTGAGCTTAATGCAACTGCAAACAGATTAGTTTTAGAAGACGGTAAATTATACATCACTGAGCCTAACAGCAGTAGCAAATTGTTAATTGTAAATATTGCGACAAAAACAGTAGAGACTGTAGAAATTGGATATAGTGCAGATTGTATTGAAGAAGAAAATGGTACTTTATACATATTAAGAGCTCCATACACAGGCGCTGGTGAACTTGTAAAGGTAAAAATATCAGATAAATCAGTTTCTAAAATTGCATTCCCAGAAAGTTTAGCTGGAACTGGTTTTATGGATATTGAAGACAATAAAATTTATTACACAGCAGGAACTTCAGTTTATGCTATGGGAATCAATGCAACGACTCCTTCTACAACAGCACTTGTTGCAACTGCTGCTAGTTACATCTACGGCTTTTCTGTAGAAGGCAACCGTATTTATGTTGCAGATGCAAAGTTCGATGGAGATAGTAAAGCATTTATATATAGCTTGTCTGGAGCTTTACAAAAAGAATTAGTAACTGGCGCAGGATCAAACGGTTTTTACTTCAACAATTAATAAACTATTTAGAATTAGTTTTTGTTTTTTTTTACGAAAAAGGCTTTCATTTCTGAAAGCCTTTTTTATTAGAATCTATTTTTTAGAATAATTTTGGTCCGGTTTTAAGATACATTCCGTGTCTTAATCCGTTTATGATTTTAGAATCAGTTAGATAAGGTCTGTATGGTTCCGAATCATTGAATATTCTTTTAGCAGTTGTTCCTGTAATTTGCGAAATGGCAATATTCAATAATGGCTCAGATGTATCTCCTAAAACACCATAAGTGCTTACTTGCTCATACTGTTGAAAAGTTGGCTGTAAACCTTGAGTATAATCTCCAAAATTTACTGAGTTTGTAATCTTTAAAACCAACGGTTGCATTGCATATTTATGATTTGGATTGATTCCTTTTTTAGTTACCAAAGTTTCAGAATCATAAACCGTAAACGATCCAACATTTTTACCCGTAGTTGTTTCTCCAATTTGAATTACATTTACATAAGGTTTTAAACCATTAATAACTAATTCGCTGGCAGAAGCTGTGCTCGCAGTTGTAATAACATAAACTGTGTTTAAATTTAAGCTGTTTAATGCAGTTCCGTCGATATTATTAACGAATCTTTCATTTAAATCTTCCAAGTCTTCAGTTGTAAGACCTTCCATTTGTTTAGCATTAAATGTCATTTTAGAAAAAATCTGACCATCAAATTGTCCCGTAATCATACTAGCAAGTCTAGTTGAAGATGTAATTGATCCTCCTCCATTGTAACGAAGATCTAAAACTAAATCTGTTGCTCCTTGTGCTTTTAATTCACCAAAAGCCTGATTTAATTTGGCATCATATTCTGCATAAAAACCATTATACATTAAATAACCTATTTTATGACTTCCTGAAGTAATTACTTTATTGATTAAAATTGGGTTTTCTTCTAAAACTGTTTTTGTCAAAGAAACCGATTTTCCGTTTAAAACAAATCCGCTTCCATTGTAATCAGCAAGATTTAAAGTATAACTGTCTTGATTTAGCAATAATTGCTCATAATTAGAAACAGTAAGTTTGGTGCCATTTACACTAGTAAATAAATCTCCACGTTTAATTGCTTTTGTAGAAGCATCTGAGTTTGGAATAATGTATCGAACATATCCAATAACATCGTCTGATCCAGATGCTATACGGCTTAATCTAAAATCGACACCATTATTTTTTGAAATTCCATTTAATTCTTGCTCTAAAACAGTATAGTCATCCACAATCCAGCTGAAACGATCAACCGCATCTCCGTTTGGATATTTACTTACTGGCTTGTAAAGCAAGTCTTCAAATAAATCTTCTGGCTTAGAATACCCTCTTAAAAACTGATTTAAGTCTTCCTCTGTAGCAAAACGATTATCGGCCAGATTAGGAACATCGGCCTGCCATAAATAAACTGCATTTAATCCTTTCCAGATAAAACTATTAACTTGCACATCTGCAGGTTGAGCAACATCATCATTATCTTCACAAGACTGTAAAGAAAAAGCGAATAAAAAAAGAAAGAGAAAGCTCTTTAAAGTTGTTTTCATAATCATTTAATATCTTAGTGGTATAAGTGTAAAAGTAATATCTTTAGTTTTACCTTCATCATAAAATCAGTTTTTTTTTACATAAAAAAATATTTATTTTTTTATGTAACAAATATAATTGTGTCTCGTCTTGACTATATAAGCTAACGATTAACCATCAGATTAATGAACCAAGTTGTATTTATAGAATTAATAAATCCTTTTAAAGACAAAGTTTTTCGTCTGGCAAAAAGATTGCTTACAAGTACTGAAGAAGCCGAAGATGCTACTCAGGAAGTAATGGTGAAATTATGGAACAAAAAAGAAAACCTGGAAGATTACAATAGCGTCGAAGCATTGGCCATGACAATGACCAAAAATTATTGTCTCGATCAGCTAAAATCTAAAAGAGCCAGTAATCTACAAATTGTTCACAATAATTTTACAGATCGAGAACCTCGATTAGATAAAAAAATTGAAGATGAAGACACTTTAGAATGGGTCGAAAAAATTATAAATGAAATGCCAGAGCAATTGCAATTATTAATTCAGCTTCGGGATATTGAACAATATGAATTTGAAGAAATAGCAAAAATCGTTAATATGAACGAAACCGCGATACGAGTGGCACTTTCGAGAGCGAGAAAAAAAATTAGAGAATCAATGACAAATACACACCTTTATGGAACTAAATAAAATAGAAGATATATTAGAAAAATACTTTCAGGGAGAAACTTCTATTGCTGAGGAAAGTCAATTAAAAGAATATTTTTCTTCATCAAATGTTGCGCAGCATTTGGAGCAATACAAGCCTATGTTTGGCTATTTCTCTCAAGCAAAAGAACAGAAATCGACGTATGAAATTCCACTACAATCTAAGAAACGTAACGTAGCGTGGTTATCGATTGCGGCATCGGCTGTTGTTTTGCTGGGAATAGGAACCTACTTTTTTATGAGTGAGCAAAAAGACACAACTGCAGTGGCTTCTCAAACAGAATTAGGAACTTATGACAATCCCGAAGAAGCGTTAAAAGCCACTCAAAAAGCTTTGGCCTTACTTTCAAGCAATGTTAATGTAGGTATTGAAAGTGTACAATACATTAACGAATATGAACAATCAAAAAACAAAATTTTTAAACAGTAATTAAACAACAAAATAGTCATGAAAAATTTCATTATAACATTAGTATTCGCATTTGTTACCACAACTTTTTATGCACAAAGTGCTTTTGACAAATTTGATGGTCAAGACGATGTAACATCTGTAATTGTAAACAAAAAAATGTTTGATTTAATGAGTAAAGTAAAAGTTGATGCTTCTGATAAAGAAACGCAGCAATATATTGCTCTAATCAAAAAATTAGATTACTTAAAAGTGTTTACAACCAAAAATCCAAAAATCGAAGCCGACATGAAAGCTACAGCTGATAAATATGTAAAAAATGCTGGCCTAGAAGAATTAATGCGTGTAAATGACGGTGGAAAGAATGTTAGAATCATGGTAAAATCTGGTGCTACAGACACACAAATAAAAGAATTATTAATGTATGTTGACGGCGCAAAAAACGATGAAACTGTTTTATTATCTTTAACTGGTAATTTTGACATAAACGAAATTTCAGTATTAACAGATAAAATGCAGCTTCCTGGAGGTTCAGACTTAAAAAAAGCTTCTAAAGGCAAAAAGTAAAATGAGAACAAGTATCTTCACCTTAGCACTTATAGCTTTACTAACTTTGGTAAGCTGTAATTCTGAACCAACACTTCAAAAATATTTTGTTGAGAATTCGGAGAAAAAAGATTTTATCGCTTTAGATGTTTCGCCAAACATTTTGAATGTAGACAAAGCAAGATTATCTGCAGAACAAAACGAAGCTTTAAACTCGTTTGACAAAATGAATATTCTAGCTTTTAAAGCTGATCAAAGTAATCAAGTAGAGTTTGAAACAGAAAGAACAAAAGTTAAAGCCATATTAAAAGATCCAAAATATCAGGAATTGATGAAGTTTGGCTCTGGTAGAGACGGTGCTTCAGTAAGTTATGTTGGAAGTGACGACAATATCAAAGAGTTTGTCATTTTTGCAAACAGAAAAGAAACAGGATTTGCAGTAGTTCGCGTTTTAGGAGAAGATATGAATCCAAATAATATTATGACTTTAATGTCGGTATTGCAGAAATCCAAAATCGACATGGAACAGTTAAAGCCTTTAGAACAATTACTTAAAAAATAATACATCTTACTTTTATAATTTAGAAAGCTTCAATGAAAATTGGAGCTTTTTTTATTGCAAAAAAATTCAAATTTTTACTACTTTTTTAAGTAAATATTAACCCATATTTTTCTACATTTACGGCTTAACAAATTTAATTAAAATGAAAACAACAAAAACCTTACTACTTCTTTTTGTCCTTATTTTGGGCAGTTGTTCAAGCGATGACAGCAGCGAAACTCCTGACAACAATCCAACATCAAAATTCGCAATGACTGCAAAAATAGATGGAACATTGTGGGAAATGCAAAACCCATTTGGTTCAGATTACGCTACAAAACCATTATTCACTTACTATCCTGAAAGTGAATACATTCAGTTACAAGGAAGAAAAAATTTGATTGACGAAATTAGAATTTACATTAAAAGAAGCGACCTTAAAGTTGGTACATATCCTATTACAGCAGCCACTTATGACGCTTCTAAAACTCAAGTAGAAATGTCATATAACAGCAAAGGAACCAACATTCAATATCCAGTTGAAGGAAGTGTTGTGGTAACTGCAGTTGATACAAATGCAAAAACCGTAAAAGGAACATTTTCATTTAATTGTGTAGAAGATTCTTCAGAACCTATCAGCACATCTAATCCTATTACAACAAAAGTAACGGATGGTACTTTTAGTTATAGATATGATGTTTCAAACTAAAAAACTTACACCTTAAATAAAAAAGCTCCAATTTACATTGGAGCTTTTCTTTTATAATAAATCTGAGATTATTTACTCAAATACATTTTTCTTCTAGAGTACAATTCGTAGAATTGATCGTCTTTTAAGTCATCAATAAACAAGATGCTTTCTCCTGTCGATTTCATTTCTGGTCCTAATGCTTTGTTTACATTCGGGAATTTACTGAAAGAGAAAACTGGCTGTTTGATTGCAAAACCGTTTAATTGTGGGTTGAAATCAAAATCTGTTACTTTATTATGACCCAACATTACTTTTGTAGCGTAGTTTACGTAAGGCTCTCCGTAAGCTTTTGCAATGAACGGAACCGTTCTAGAAGCTCTTGGGTTTGCCTCGATGATGTAAACCGTATCATCTTTAATCGCAAACTGGATGTTGATTAAACCTACCGTTTTTAAAGCTCTAGCAATTTTATGCGTATGATCTTTAATTTGCTGCATTACAAATTCTCCTAAGTTGAAAGGAGGCAATGTTGCATTACTATCTCCAGAGTGAACTCCACAAGGCTCGATGTGCTCCATAATTCCGATGATGTAAACATTTCCATCAGCATCACAGATTGCATCAGCTTCAGCTTCGATTGCTCCAGCTAAGTAGTGATCTAGTAACAATTTGTTTCCTGGAATTGCTTTCAACAAATCGATAACGTGCTCTTCCAATTCTTTTTTGTTGATTACAATTTTCATTCCCTGACCTCCTAATACGTAAGAAGGACGAATTAAAAGTGGAAAATCTAAAGTATCTGCTAATTTTGAAGCCTCATCTGCCGTTTCAGCGATTCCGAATCTTGGGAAAGGAATGTTTAATTCAGTTAATAAGTCTGAGAAACGTCCTCTGTCTTCTGCCAAATCAAGTGCGTCAAAACTAGTTCCGATGATTTTCACTCCGTATTTAGAAAGTTTATCAGCTAATTTAAGAGCTGTTTGTCCTCCTAACTGAACGATTACACCTTCTGGTTTTTCGTGTTGTATAATATCATAAATATGCTCCCAGAAAACTGGCTCGAAATATAATTTATCAGCTGTATCAAAATCTGTAGAAACCGTTTCAGGATTACAGTTAATCATGATCGTTTCGTAACCACATTCTTTCGCCGCTAAAACTCCGTGTACACAAGAGTAATCAAACTCGATTCCTTGACCAATTCTGTTTGGCCCAGAACCTAAAACGATTACTTTCTTTTTATCTGTTACAATACTTTCATTGTCAACGAAACGTTCTCCGTTTGCTTTTTCAATATCAGCCTCAAAAGTTGAGTAGTAATATGGAGTCAGCGCTTTAAACTCAGCTGCACAAGTATCAACTAGTTTGAAAACACGGTTGATATTCATGTCTGTACGTAAAGTGTGAACTTCACTTTCCAAACAATTCATCATGTGTGCTAATTGTCTGTCAGCAAAACCTTTCTGTTTCGCCTCAAGCAATAATTCTTTAGGAAGATCTGTAACTTTGTAGTTTGAGATTTCTTTTTCTAAAGTATAAAGCTCTTCGTATTGTTTTAAGAACCACATATCGATTCTTGTAATTTCATGAATTGTGCTCAACGGAATTCCCATTGCAATTGCATCATAAATTACAAAAACACGATCCCAGCTTGCGTGAGTCAATTTATCGATGATTAATTCGTAATCTTTATACCCTTTTCCGTCAGCACCTAAACCATTTCTTTTAATTTCTAAAGATTGAGTTGCTTTGTGAAGTGCTTCCTGGAAAGAACGTCCGATTCCCATAACCTCACCTACAGATTTCATCTGAAGACCTAAAGTTCTATCTGAACCTTCAAATTTATCAAAGTTCCAACGTGGTATTTTTACGATTACATAATCTAAAGTCGGTTCGAAAAGAGCCGAAGTAGATTTTGTAATTTGATTTTGCAATTCATCTAAATTGTATCCTAAAGCTAACTTAGAAGCAATTTTTGCAATTGGATATCCAGTTGCTTTTGATGCTAAAGCAGAAGAACGAGATACACGAGGGTTGATCTCGATTGCTACGATATCTTCTTTTTCGTCAGGCGAAACTGCGAATTGTACGTTACATCCTCCAGCAAAGTTTCCGATACTTCTCATCATTAAGATCGCGTAGTCACGTAATTTTTGGAAAGTTGTATCAGATAAAGTCATCGCTGGCGCAACTGTAATCGAATCTCCAGTGTGGATTCCCATTGGGTCCATGTTTTCAATAGAACAGATAATTACAACGTTGTCATTTTTATCTCTTAAAAGCTCTAATTCGTATTCTTTCCATCCCATCAAAGCTTTGTCGATCAAAACTTCGTGAATTGGAGAAGCTTCAAGTCCGCGAGTTAAAAGCTCATCAAAGTCTTCTTTTTTGTAAACCACAGCTGCTCCAGTTCCTCCAAGTGTAAAAGAAGGACGAATTACAAGCGGAAAACCAAACTCCTGAGCAATTTCTTTTCCTTCTAAGTAAGAAGTAGCCGTTTTTGCTGGTGCAGTTGGTACATTAATTTTTTCTAAAAGCTGTTTAAATTGCTCTCTGTCTTCCGTAATATTAATTGCGTTAACATCAACACCGATCAATCTTACTCCGAAATCTTGCCAGATTCCTTTTTCTTCAGCTTCCAAACACAAGTTCAAAGCAGTTTGCCCTCCCATTGTTGGCAAAACAGCATCAATTTGTGGATGTTCCTTAAGAATTTCAATAATCGATTTTGTCGTTAAAGGTTTCAAATAAATATGATCGGCCATAGATGGGTCGGTCATAATCGTCGCTGGATTTGAGTTAATCAAGATAACTTCAATTCCTTCTTCACGAATAGAACGAGCAGATTGAGAACCTGCATAGTCGAATTCGCAAGCTTGACCAATAACAATAGGTCCTGAACCTATTATTAAAACGGATTTAATTGATGTGTCTTTAGGCATTTTGTATGTATTGTGTAGTTATTTACGATTTTAAAAAACATTTCTAGTATGCTAAAAACTAGAAAGTTGAGAAAATTTTTACCGACAAGGTATAAAAAAAGGCGATACTAAAAAAGTAATCGCCTTATGTATGTTTATACAAACATTATTTTTTGTGTCTAGGCTCGCTAGAAACAGTTAATTTATGTCTTCCTTTTGCTCTTCTACGCGCTAGAACTTTTCTTCCATTCGCAGAAGCCATTCTGTCCATAAATCCGTGCTTATTTCTTCTTTTTCTTTTCGATGGTTGAAATGTTCTTTTGCTCATTGCTTTGTATCTTTAAAAATGGTATCTAATTAACTCTTTATTGGTTTTGGATATCGTTATTCAAAAACCGAGTGCAAATATACAAAGACTTTTTTTTCTGGCAAGTACTTTTATAAAAATATTTTTAATTCCTTTTACTATCTTTGCAATCACAAATTTACATTAATTATGTTTCACAAAAATATTAAACTTATTTTAGCCGGACTTCTTGTAGTGGCGGGCATTTGGCAATTTACAGAAAGTAATATCGGAAATGGAATCTTTCTTATATTATTGACTGCAATTCCAATTTTTCTTTATTTCAAAAACGAATTTATCCTTTTAGCCTTCCTTAAATTAAGAAAACAAGACTTCGAAGGGGCTAATAAATGGTTATCATATATCAAAAATCCAGAAGGTGCATTAGTAAGAAAACAACAAGGATACTTAAATTACTTACAAGGTATCATGTTATCTCAAACGAATATCAACCAAGCTGAGAAACATTTCAAAAAAGCAATCGAACTTGGACTATCAATGGATATGGATTTAGCTGTAGCTAAATTAAACCTTGCAGGAGTAGCTATGTCACGCAGAAGAAAACTTGAAGCCACTAATTTATTAAACGAAGCTAAAAAATTAGACAAACAAGGCATGCTGAAAGAGCAAATCTCTATGATGAAAGAACAAATGAAGAAAATCTAATTTTCTTAAATTATAATATTGAAAATCCCAAATTCTAAAAAAGAGCTTGGGATTTTTTATTTTAGATTGTTGAGTTTAGATTTTAACTCTAAACTTTCTTTTAGTCTGTCATCCTGAGGAACGAAGGATCACACTAGAAATTCCACACAGAGAATCACTAATCTTTGTCAAGTTACAAGTGTGATCCTTCGTGCTTCAGGATGACAAAACTATATGCGTAAAAAATTGAAATTTTAATCTTCCAAAATAATCGAAGGCAAATTCTCATTCAGCCATTTGTATTTATTCAGAATCATAATATGCGTCCCTCCTTTAACTAAAATGCATTTATCAATGTATTTTATTGGAAAAACATCATCTTTATCTCCGTGAATATGCACTACATTTTCGTCAATTTTATCTCGCTCCCACAGAATTACACTTTCTACAGCCCATTGCAGATAACCTAAATCACGAACAGATAAAAATTTCTCATATAATTTGATTCGTTTATTGACTTTTTCGCCAAATGAAAATTTAGCTAGTTTCTCAATATTAAGAATCAACTGCATTGGAATAAGTTTATAAGCTTTTGTCTTCTTCCCTATTTTCATTCTTCTCGGAAATTCCAAATTGCTTTTTACACTCGATATAATAATGACTTTACGTGCTTTTATATGTTTCGAAATTTCCTGAACTAGAATTCCACCAAAAGAAACCCCAACTAAAACAGGATTTTCGTCTTTTATGTTTTTACTAATTCGAAGTGCATAATCAGATAAAGATTCTTTTGGCTTCGGGATTTCCCATTCCAAAAGATGCATTTCAAAAATATTTTCATCCAATTTTATTCTTTCAAAAATAGACGAACTTGCTGCCAGACCCGGCATAAAATAAACTGGAATTTTACTCATAACATTAAAATGAAATTACCATTACGACATTTATTTTAAAAAAAATAAAGTTACTTTATTTACTGTCATGGCAATCAAATTTCAGACCTAATTATTGCTTCCAATCGAAAAAATATAAACTCAGAAACAATAGCTTAAAGTTTATAGCTGCAAAAAATAATTTAATATTGAAAATCAAATGATTACCTTTGCATTTCGAAATATTTCTTGATTTAAAACCTTATAAAGAATTTTCTTTCAATACTATTTCCGGCTCCAAATTCACTATTTACCAATAACCTAACAAGAATTACGATGGAAACTTCTGTAACTATGGAAATTAAAGACAACACTTTTGCTCGCCAATTTGAAACTGTTATCCCTGAAGGAATGTTAGCAGTTGAATATCAATTTCAAGAGAAAAAAATCTTCTTAACCAAAATCAACAAGCCTGATTCATACGAGAACGAAGATATCATCAACACTTTACTCAAAAATATTTTAGATTTAAGTTCTGAAAAAAATTATCGAGTAGTTCCAATTCATCCAAAAATTGTTTCGTTTTTCAAAAAAAACCCAAAATATAAAGAATTACTTCCTCCAGGAATTAGAATTTAAAAATATCCAATAATTCGGAGCCATAATCCTCCAATTACCATATAAATAAAGAGCATAATCAATCCCGTTATAAGCCCTTTGACCCACCAGCTCTTTAGGTCAACGTAGCCGCTCCCGAAAAATACGGGTGCCGGTCCGTGACCATAATGCGTTAATGTTCCGTAAAGCGAACCTATAAATCCTAGCATAAACGCTAATAACAATCCCGGAATTCCAAGCGAAATACCAACACCAAGTAGCGCCGCATACATTGCCGCAACGTGTGCAGTTGCACTTGCGAAAAGATAATGGCTAAAGAAATAAACTAAAATAATAATCGGGAAAGCCATTTGCCAGCTTAATCCGCCAATTTGTGCTTTTACCAAATCGCTAAACCACGCTATAAAACCTAATTCGTTAAGCGAACTGGCCATCATTACTAAAACAGAAAACCAAACAATTGTATCCCAAGCTCCTTTTTCAGCTTTAACATCTTCCCAAGTTAAAACTGAAGTTAAAAGCAGAATTACCAACCCAATAAAAGCTGTCGAAGTAGCATCTATAGAAAGCAAATCTCCTGTCATCCAAAGAAAAAGAAGAATAAAAAACGTCAACAGCATCATCCATTCGTTTCTTGTTATTGCTCCCATTTCTTTTAATTTTTGCATGGCAAGCTGTGGCGCATCACCTGTTTTTTTTAATTCTGGCGGATAAATTTTGTACAGCACAAACGGAATGACAAAAAAAGCACATAAACCTGGAACAATCGCTGCGGCTGCCCATGACATCCAACTTATTTTTATTCCGAGATTAAGCGCAAACTTTTGGCACATCGGGTTACTTGCTGTTCCTGTTAAAAACATAGAAGAAGCGATCAAGTTCATATTATAACTATTCAACGTTAAATATGCTCCTAATTTTCTATGCGTTTCAGGCTGATCTGGCATCGAACCAAAACTCATCGACATTGATTTCATAATTGGATAAACAATTCCTCCTCCTCTAGCCGTATTACTTGGAACAGCTGGCGCTAAAACCAAATCTGCCAATCCTAAACCATAAGCCAATCCTAAAGAACTTTTTCCGAATATTTTTATGAATAAAAAAGCAATTCTGTTTCCGAGACCTGTTTTTATAAATCCTCTCGCAATGAAAAATGAAATTCCGATAAGCCAAATTACTTTATCTCCAAATCCCTTTAATGCCAATGTTATTGATTTTCCTGGATCTCCAGGAGCCAAAACCTGAGACATTGCAGTTAAGGCAATCGCAATCATGCACATCGTTCCCATCGGAGCCGCTTTTAAGATGATTCCTAAAATAGTAGCCACGAAAATGGCAAATAAATGCCACGCTTCTATCACAACACCTTCTGGAGCTGGAATAAACCAAATGGCAATTAAAACTGCCAGCGTAATCAGAGTTTGGGGAATTTTTACTTCTTTCATAAAACAAAAATTAAGTGAATTAAATTCTGAGCTGTAACTGAATTAAAAATAAATTATCATTATAGGTTGTTGTATCTGGGATGCTTCTATCAAAACGATCAATTTCAAATCCCAATTCAATACGACCTGTATAAGATTTTCCGAATTCTAAACTGACCATTGGCGTGTAAGTCGTGCGCACATTTGAATCAACCTTGAAACTTGGATCAAAAGTTTCATAACGGCAAGAGAATTCTAGAGCTGTAAGTTTATTGTAATTTACCACATATCTAAAATTGGGCAGAAAATAAATGCCTCGCATTACATAATCGGCAACATTAGCTGTTCGGCTGTCAACTGGCAAAGAATAATATAAATTATGGTTTGTTCCTTGTTTGTATTCTATCTGTAAATCAAAACTAAGTTTATCTGTTACTTTAAAATCACTGGTTATATCTGCTCCAATAGCAAAAACATCTTCTTTAAAAACCTTTCCGAAACCAGCATTTAAACCAAGATTAATTTTATGCGCTTTTGATAATCCTAAAACCCATCTTGAAGAAAATTGCTTTCCGTTGTCTTTATCCATTTCTTGGTTTTTTCCATTTCCATTTAAAACCGAAACAGCATAATTCACTGGAATTTTGCCAACATCAAAAGCCCCAGTTGCCGACGCTCCAATTTGAAAACTCGTCCATCCATTTTTTCCGAATTCATAATATTGATTCGAAAAATCAAATGACTTAATAATGTCAACCGGAACAAGCTCTTCAATACCAAAAGCTGGTCGGAATTGTCCTCCTGTTAATGCAATATATTTATTGAAAGTATATTTTCCGTAGGCATTTTCAAGAACTTTACCTTTTGTATCTGACTTAAAATCTGCCAAATTGACTAAAATCACAATTTCTGTAGTTTCACTCAATTTCGTATTTAAACCAACACGCATTCTTTTTATATCGAAAGAACTCTGCGTTACGTCTCCTGTGGAATGATGCATTCCCAAAACATCTACATTATCTCCAAAACTTTCCAGATATCTTGCCTGAAGAAGTCCTTTTAATTGAAACTGCGGATATTTTTCCTCTTTTTTTATTGTATCAGCACCCTGATTTACATCTCCTTGTGCATATAAAAAAATTGGACTTATAAAAAACAGAAATACGATTGTAAATAGTAGACTTTTTCTCATAGACTTCAAATAAATAAAACACTATTTTTTGTACTGATTTAAAAATCAGTTTTTTACTTTTTGAGATCAAATAACTAACTGCTTAGAGTCAACGCGAAATGGGAATACTAAAATAACAAAAAAAGATTCTTTCTGTAAAAAAAATTGCATTAAAATAGTGTTATCAAAACAAAATATTATAAAAAAAAAGGCACAAGATTGAACTTATGCCTTTTTTTTAATTTATAATTGAAATATTATTTCTCTATCTCTCTCATAGAATCCATTTTCTTATGTGCCAAGAAACCTGCCACATCTTCAAAATGTTCTTTTACTCTTTTATTTCCGAATTCAAAAACTTTAGTTGCTAAACCATCAAGAAAATCACGGTCGTGAGAAACTAGAATTAAAGTTCCGTCAAAATCACGAAGAGCATCTTTAATAATATCTTTAGTTTTCATATCCAAGTGATTCGAAGGCTCATCCAGAATTAATAAGTTAACTGGCTCCAACAATAATTTGATCATTGCCAAACGTGTTTTCTCTCCTCCTGAAAGCACTTTTACTTTCTTCGTAATATCATCCCCTTGGAACATGAATGCTCCTAAGATATTTTTGATTTGAGTTCTAATGTCTCCAACCGCAATACTATCAATAGTTTCAAAAATTGTAGCATTTTCATCTAATAAAGCAGCTTGATTTTGAGCAAAATATCCAATCTGAGCATTATGACCAATTTCTACACTTCCAGAATCAACGCCGATTTCTTTCATAATCGCTTTAATCATTGTCGATTTTCCTTCACCATTTTTCCCAACAAAAGCCACTTTCTGTCCACGCTCAATTACAATATTTGCATCTTTAAATACAACATGATCTCCGTACGCTTTAGACATTTCTTTTACAATAACAGGATATTGACCAGAACGTGCCGCAGGTGGAAATTTTAGTCGCAATGCCGAAGTATCTACTTCATCAACCTGAACAATCTCTAATTTTTCTAACATTTTCACACGAGACTGAACCGCATCTGTTTTAGAAAACGTTCCTTTGAAACGCTCAATAAAAGCACGATTTTCTGCAATCATTTTTTGCTGCTCATCGTATGCTTTTTGCTGATGAATTCTACGATCTTTTCTTAATTCTAAGTAATGAGAATATTTTGCTTTATAATCGTAAATTCTTCCCATCGTAACTTCGATAGTTCTGTTTGTAATGTTATCTACAAACGCTCTATCGTGCGAGATTACCACAACAGCTTTAGCCTGATTCAATAAGAACTCTTCTAACCATTGAATACTTTCGATATCCATGTGGTTGGTAGGCTCATCAAGCAAAATCAAATCTGGCTTTCTTAAAAGAATTTTAGCCAATTCGATACGCATTCTCCATCCTCCTGAAAATTCAGAAGTCTGGCGTCCAAAATCTTCACGTTCAAAACCTAAACCAACTAATATTTTCTCAACTTCAGCTTCGTAATTTACTTCTTCGATCGCATAAAATTTCTCACTTAAGTCAGATACTCTTTCGATCAATTTCATGTATTCGTCACTTTCATAATCTGTACGAACTGTCAATTGCTCATTGATTTCGTCGATTTCAGCTTTCATTGTAAAAATCTCACTGAACGCTTTTGATGCTTCTTCCATAACCGTCGCACCATCTTCAGTAAGTAAATGCTGTGGCAAATAAGCGATTACAGCTTCTTTTGGAGCAGAAATACTTCCAGTTGAAGGTTTGTTTACACCAGCAATTATTTTTAAAAGTGTCGATTTTCCCGCACCATTTTTACCCATAAGGGCAATTTTATCATTTTCATTAATAGCAAAAGAAACATCGCTAAAAAGTGTAGTTCCACCAAACTGAACCGAAATATCGTTAACTGTAATCATTTGTCTTTGTTAATTTGTTTAATCGGTTAATCGTTTATTTGACTACCCATTTTTTTTTCGTGCTGCAAAGATAGATTTAATTAGATAATGTGCCAATTTGATAATTAGATAATTTTGAGAATCTGTTAATTTGAAAATGTGACAATTAGATAATTATTCAAACCCGCAGAAAATGAAACCTGACAGATTTTATTCAATTTCAAAATTTTAATCTTATATTGTATAAGAATTTAAAAATCAGCAAAATATGAAAGCGAAATTAAAACTAACCGTTTACTTAATCGCAGGATTACTATTTGGACTTTCTGTGAATGCTCAAAAAACTGTAATAAAAAAAGAAGCGCTTCCAGCAAACGCACAAACATTCTTAAAAACTCATTTTGGATCTAAAAAACCGAGCTATATCTTAGAAGACAAAGAAATTCTTTCTACAGAATACAAAGTTCAGTTTGATAATAAAATCGAAATTGAATTTGACAAAAAAGGAAATTGGAAAGAAGTGGACGCCAAAACTGGCAAAGTCCCAAAATCTATTGTTCCAAAAAAAATTGCTTCTTATATAAAAGAAAATTTTCCTAAAGAAGACGTAACCAAAATAGAAATTGAATCTTCTGGTTATGAAACAAAACTAACCAATGGTTTAGAATTAAAATTCAATATGAAAGGAGATTTTATCAAGATTGACAAATAAGTTGAATTAGAAAATGTGTCAATTAGAAAATTCTCTAAAACCTTAAAATAACAAACCCGACAGGTTTTTAGAACCTGTCGGGTTTGCAAAAAATTATCTAATTTTCAAATTGACTAATTATCTAATTAGTCCTTTCTCCATTTTTTAGTTTCTTCAAAAATGTGTTCCATAATTGCAGCTTCAGTTGCGTCGAACTCTATATTTCTTCGGCTCATCACTAATCTTGCAGTTTCAAACGCTTTTTTAGTTACATAAGTTGTAAATCCAGCCGCGCCGCCCCAAGAAAAACTAGGAACAAAGTTGCGAGGAAATCCGCTTCCAAAAATATTTGCACTTACACCAACAACTGTTCCTGTATTAAACATTGTATTGATTCCGCATTTACTGTGGTCTCCCATCATTAAACCACAAAACTGAAGTCCTGTTTTTGCAAAACCCTCCGTTTCGTAGCTCCATAATTTCACCTCTTCGTAATTGTTTTTCAGATTAGAATTGTTTGAATCTGCTCCAATATTACACCATTCTCCTAAAACAGAATCACCCAAAAATCCTTCATGACCTTTGTTTGAATTAGCAAAAAGAACTGAGTTTTTAACCTCGCCTCCTATTCTAGATCCTGGCCCAACTGTTGTTGCACCATAAACTTTGGCAGACATTTTCACCATAGCATTTTCGCATAAAGCAAATGGTCCGCGAATTACAGTTCCTTCCATAATTTCAGTATTCTTACCTATATATATAGGACCTGTTGAAGCATTTAGAGTTACAAACTCTAATTTTGCCCCTTCTTCGATAAAAATATTTTCTGGCGAAATTACATTTACGCTTTTAGGAATAGGCTGCGACGTGCGGTCTTCCGTCAGATATTTAAAATCTTGGCGAATTGCTGCATCATTTTTAGAGAAAATATCCCAAGTATGCTCAATAGTTATACAATCTTCATTGTATGGAATAATTTCGTAAGAATCAAAATCGACTTCTTCTTGGTTTTCATTTGTAAAAAATGCGATTACATCTTCACCTTTAAAAATCGCCTGATTTTCTGTTAAATTAGAAACCATCTCAGCAAGAGTATCATTTGGCAAATATGCTGCATTGATCATTACGTTTTCTTCCATTTCAACCATTGGGAATTTTTCAGACAAATATTCCTCTGTAATAGTGGTAATTGTAGATCCAAGATATTTTTCCCATTTCTGGCGAATCGTCATAATTCCAACTAGAATATCTGCAACTGGTCTCGTAAAAGTAAAAGGTAATAAAGCATTCCGAACGGGGCCGTCGAAAAGAATGTAGTTCATAAATAATTGAGTTTATTAAAAATTAGTTTGGTTACCTGCCCCAAAGTTACAAATATTTATCTGGTTTCATAAAATGCCATTTTAATGATAAGCATAATTTAACGCATAAAAAAAGCCTCCCAGAGCGGAAGGCTTTTGTACTTAAAGAAAAACAGCTATTATTTTTTAGCGTGTTTTGCATATTTAGTTTTGAATTTATCAATACGTCCTGCAGTATCGATAAGTTTAGATTTACCAGTATAAAAAGGGTGAGATGTTCTAGAAATCTCCATTTTTACAACTGGATACTCAACTCCGTCAACTTCAATTGTTTCTTTTGTATCTGCAGTAGATTTAGTGATAAAAACGTCATCATTAGACATGTCTTTAAATGCAACTAATCTGTAATTTTCTGGGTGAATTCCTTTTTTCATCTTTTCTTTTATTTATTGTTTTTAGAGCATTTTTATTTTGAAGCTTTCTCATGGTTAGAAAAAGGTGTAAACAACTCTACTCTTTTTTTGTTTAAAAATTTAATTATTTTTGAGTGTGCAAATTTACAATTCTTTTTTAATAAACAAATACTTAGCTCACTTTTTTTTAGTTTATTTCGAAAAGCTTTTTTTATATCCGATTATAGTGGGAATTACTATATTTGTGGATTAATTTTAAACATATAGAAATATGATTAATGAAGTTATAAAAAAGAATGGAGTTACATACGGTGTAATGATCGGAATTGCATCTGCTTTGGTTACCGCTACAATCTATGCTATTGATTTAAACTTATTTACAGCTTGGTGGATGGGAATACTAGGAATTGTAATAAGTATTACAATTAGCATCATTTTACTTTCTAAAACCAAGAAAGAATTAAATGGCGTTTTTCCTTTTAAAGATGCTTTTACTACTTATTTTATAGCTGCAGTAATTGGTATTTTAATATCTACAACTTTTAACATTGTACTTTTTAATGTAATTGATCCAGGCGCAAAGGAGACTTTGAACGAAATTATGATCAAATATACTGTTGGTATGATGCAGAAATTTGGCACACCAGCCTCAGCAATTAATGAAGCTGTTGCTAAGATGAAAGAAAGCAGTCCTTATTCTACATTCGAATTATTAAAAGGATCTATTTTTGCAATCGTAATTAGTGCCATTTTTGGATTAATTTTCGCAGCATTTTTCAAAAGCAAATCTACACAAGAATAAAACTATAAATGAATTTATCTATACTTATACCGCTTCTAAACGAGGAGGAATCACTTAAAGAACTCTATGCTTGGATCATTAAAGTGATGCAATCTAATAATTACTCTTATGAAATCATTTTTGTAGATGATGGTAGTACAGATAGTTCTTGGCAAATTATTGAAGGTTTTTCTAATGAAAATCCGAATGTAAAAGGCATTCGTTTCATGAAAAACTTTGGTAAATCTCAGGCTTTGCATGCTGGTTTTGCAAAAGCAAAAGGTGATGTTATTATCACAATGGATGCTGATTTACAAGACAGCCCAGATGAAATCCCTGAATTGTATGAAATGATTACAGCTCAAAAATATGATTTGGTTTCTGGCTGGAAAAAGAAACGTTACGATTCTGTTGTAGCTAAAAATCTTCCTTCAAAATTATTTAACTGGGCGGCTAGAAAAACTTCGGGCGTTGAATTAAATGATTTTAACTGCGGATTAAAAGCTTACAAAAATGTCGTAGTTAAAAACATCGAAGTTTCTGGTGAAATGCACCGATATATTCCTGTTTTGGCGAAAAATGCTGGATTTGGAAAAATTGGCGAAAAAGTAGTCATTCACCAAGCTAGAAAATATGGTGAAACTAAATTCGGAATGGAGCGTTTTATAAACGGTTTTCTGGATTTAATTACCATTTGGTTTTTATCAAGATTTGGAAAAAGACCGATGCACTTATTTGGTTTTATTGGTTCAATAATGTTTATCATCGGTTTTTTATCGGCTGGATATATTGGGGTGTCAAAACTGTATCATATGTATAATGGTATGAAATATAGTTTGGTCACCAATAACCCTTGGTTTTATATTGCACTAACAACAATGATCTTAGGAACTCAGCTTTTCTTGGCTGGATTTTTAGGAGAAATTATTTTAAGAACCAAAAACAATGAAGAACGATATAAAGTAGCACGCGAAGTAAATTTTTGACACCAATCAGGAAAAAAAAATCTTTTTGAGTCAAATTAACTTTTACTGAAAAACTATCTTTATTAAAACATAAAAAATAGTACACATGAACATAGCACCTAATATTTTAAGCGCTGTAAACGAATGGCTGACACCAACTTTCGATCAAGAAACGCAGGCTGCAGTTAAAGAATTAATGACAACTTCTCCAAAAGAACTTGAAGAAAGTTTCTACAAAAACTTAGAATTTGGTACTGGAGGTATGAGAGGTGTTATGGGAGTTGGAAACAACCGAATTAACAAATACACACTTGGAAAAAACACTCAAGGATTATCTGATTATCTGCATGAAGTTTTTCCAAATGAACCTTTAAAAGTAGTTATTGCTTACGATTGCCGTCATAACAGTAACACTTTAGCAAAAGTGGTAGCTGATGTTTTCTCTGCAAATGGTATTCAAGTTTATTTGTTTTCTGATTTAAGACCAACACCAGAATTATCTTTTGCTCTTAAATATTTAAAATGTCAATGCGGAATTGTTTTAACAGCTTCTCATAATCCGCCAGAATATAATGGCTACAAAGTATATTGGCAAGATGGCGGACAAATTGTTCCTCCGCAAGACAAAGAAATTGTCAATGTAATTGAAGCTTTAAGCTATGACAAAATCAAATTCAACGCAAACGAAAGTTTAATTCAGTATATCGACACTGAAATTGATAAAGCTTTTATAAAATCATCAATCGAAAACGCAAGTTTCAATACTCCTGCTGAAGCAAAAGACAATCTTCATATTGTTTTCACTTCATTGCACGGAACTTCTATTAAATCTGTTCCAGACGTTTTAGCGCAAGCTGGTTATAAAAACGTTCACATTGTGCCAGAACAAGCAGTTCCTGATGGAGATTTCCCAACTGTAAAATCACCAAATCCAGAAGAACCAGAAGCTTTAACAATGGCTTTAGCTTTAGCTGACAAAACAAATTCTGATATTGTTGTTGGAACAGATCCTGACTGCGACCGTTTAGGTGTTGCTGTTCGTGATAACGACGGTAAAATGATTTTACTTAACGGAAACCAAACTATGGTTCTAATGACTTCTTTCCTTTTGAAACAATGGAAAAAAGCAGGAAAACTTAATGGTAAACAATTCGTAGGTTCTACAATTGTATCGACTCCAATGATCATGGAATTGGCAACTAGCTATGGCGTTGAATGCAAAGTTGGTTTAACAGGATTCAAATGGATTGCTAAAATGATCAAAGATTTTCCTGAACTTCAATTTATTGGTGGTGGTGAAGAAAGTTTCGGATTTATGGTTGGAGACGCAGTTAGAGATAAAGATGCAGTTGCTGCTACTTTATTAATATGCGAAGTTGCTGCTCAGGCAAAAGCTACAGGTAGTTCAGTTTACAAAGAGCTTTTACAACTTTATGTTGAAAACGGTTTCTATAAAGAATTCTTAGTTTCTTTAACTAAAAAAGGAATGGAAGGTTTAGAAGAAATCAATCAGATGATGGTTAACTTACGTGAAAATCCTCTGAAAGAAATCAACGGACAAAGAGTGATTATGGTCGAAGATTATCAATCATCTACAGCTTTGAATTTATTGACAAACGAAGAATCAATAATGGATATGCCGAAATCTAATGTATTAATTTATTATACAGAAGATGGTTCTAAAATTTGTGCAAGACCAAGTGGAACTGAGCCAAAAATTAAATTCTATATCAGCGTAAATGCTGAAATCGAATCGGTTTCAGATTTTGATGAAGCAGAAAAATTCTTAGATAAAAAAATACAAAACATCATTGCAGACATGCAATTGAATTAAAATCTGAATATATGCAATTTTGCAGATTGTACGCAAAATTAGCAAGTTCGATATCTTTGAACTCTGATTTACAATCTTGAAAGTAAATCAGAGTTTTTTTTATAAAAAAAACTAAAAAGAAATTGAAAACACCTCAATTGGATTAATTTTGTGCAGTAAAAATTGCGTGCTCAAATAATTTCAATACTGAGAAACGCTATCGCATTAAAAGAAAATAATATCAAAAAAATAAATGAGTAATTTCAAAAAAATAGTTCCTTTTATATACCCGTATAAAAAATACGCATTCCTAAATATCTTTTTCAATATTTTGTATGCGCTTTTCAGCACACTTTCGTTTGTTGCTTTAATTCCAATGCTTCAGGTATTATTTGAAAAAGGAAAAAAAGTCGAAATAGAGCCAGTTTATCAAGGTATTTTTAAAATTAAAGAATATGCCGAAGACTATTTAGCCTATTATATTACAACTGCGCAGCAAAACCATGAACCAGGTTACGTTTTATCTGTAATGGTAGCCATCATCATTTCTATTTTCTTACTAAAAAACTTAGCCGATTATTTAGCAATGTTTTTTATCAATTTCTTGAGAAATGGTGTTTTAAAAGATATGCGAAATGCCTTGTATAAAAAAACGCTAGAGCTTCCTTTGGCTTTTTATTCTGAAAAAAGAAAAGGAGACGTAATTTCTAGAATTTCTGCTGACGTAAATGAGGTCCAAAACTCATTTTTAGCTATTTTAGAGCTTATTGTAAAAGAGCCGTTAACGATTATTTTTACGATAACCACTATGCTTATCATCAGCGCTAAGCTGACTTTATTTGTTTTCATTTTTATTCCAGTTTCTGGATATATCATTTCATTGATTGGAAAACAGCTTAAAAAACAATCAACCAAAGCTCAAGAAGAGCAAGGAAGATTTCTATCTACAATTGAAGAAACAATTGGCGGATTAAAAGTTGTGAAAGGTTACAATTCTGAAAACTATTTCAATACTGTTTTTAGAAACTCTACAGAACGTTTTTTTACTCTATCAAATAGTATTGGAAACCGTCAAAACTTGGCTTCCCCTGCCAGCGAATTTATGGGAATTACTGTAATCGCTATTTTGCTTTGGTATGGAGGTCAAATGGTTTTGATTGATAAAACTTTACAAGGTGCAGCATTTATTGCTTACATGGGATTAGCATACAACATTCTGACTCCTGCAAAAGCCATTTCTAAAGCTTCTTATGGAGTAAAAAGAGGAAATGCCGCCGCAGAACGTGTTCTCGAAATCTTAGAACAAGAAAACACTATTGTTTCTAAAGAAAATGCAATTGAGAAAACAACTTTTGACAACAATATCAGCGTTCAAAATGTGAACTTTAAATACGAAGAAGAAACTGTCCTTAAAGACTTTTCTCTTCAAATTAAAAAAGGACAAACTGTTGCACTTGTTGGACAATCTGGAAGCGGAAAAAGTACTATAGCCAATTTATTGACTCGTTTTTATGATGTTAATGACGGTTCTATTTCGATTGACGGAATCAATATTAAAGACATGAATTTACAATCGCTTCGTAGTTTGATGGGATTGGTAACACAAGACAGTATTTTATTTAATGACACGATTAAAGCAAACATCGCTTTAGGAAAATTAGACGCTACTGATGACGAAATTATCGAAGCCCTTAAAATTGCTAATGCTTATGAGTTTGTAAAAGATCTTCCGCAAGGAATCTATACTAATATTGGAGACAGCGGAAACAAACTTTCTGGAGGTCAAAAACAACGTTTATCAATCGCTCGTGCCGTATTGAAAAATCCACCGATTATGATTTTAGACGAAGCAACTTCAGCATTAGATACAGAAAGTGAAAAATTTGTTCAGATTGCTCTTGAAAACATGATGCAAAACAGAACTTCAATCGTAATTGCACACCGTCTTTCTACTATTCAAAAAGCAGACGTGATTGTTGTAATGCAAAAAGGAAAAATAGTTGAACAAGGAACGCACGAAGAATTAATCGCACTCAACGGAACTTACAATAAACTGGTAACGATGCAGTCTTTCGAATCTTAAGAAGCGCATCCATCCAAATTAATTTACACAGATTAAGGAAATATTAAAACTCAGTTTAATTTCTTTAATCTGTGTTTATTTTTATAACTTTAGGTTAGTTAAAGAATAAATCATTTAACCTCACAAAAATGTATCTTAACAACCCAAACATCACACTTCCTGACGACCCTGATACCGTTGTATGGAAATATCTGGATTTATCAAAATTTTTGGATTTACTGCTTTCGAAGAAATTATTCATGTCGCGTTCAGACAAGTTTGAAGATCAATACGAAGGCACTTTCAGCGAACCTACTTTTGAAGAAATTAAAAAGCTAGCCATTGACAATCCGGACTTTTTGAATTACTACAAAACACATCGCGAGCAGGTTGCGATAAGCAGCTGGCATATTAATGAATATGAATCTTTTGCGATGTGGCAGATTTTCACTCAAAATAGCGAAGGCTTAGCAATTCAATCAACTATTGGAAGATTGCAGAAAGCATTAAAACCAGAAAATAATTTTGACCAATATATTGGCGAAGTAAATTACATCGACTACAAAAAAGAATATATTCCGTTTGATGATTTGTTTTTTCCCTTTTTATTTAAACGAAAAAGCTTTCAATACGAACGCGAAGTCCGCATTATTACCGACACTTCAAAAAGTGACATAAAACTAAATGACGGACTAAAAATCAATGTAGATATCAATCAATTGATTGAAAAAATATATATTCATCCAAAATCTGAAAACTGGTATAAAAAACTCGTAATCGAACTGGTTGAGCGTTTGGATTTTGGCTTCGAAATCGAAAAATCAGATTTAGAAAGTGATATATTGATTTAAATGTGCTAAGGTTCTGAGCCTCTAAGGAGCTAAGTTTTTTTAATCTTTGTACATAAAAAATAAGCCCTGCTGAAAATTATATTTCAGCAGGGCTTTTATAATATGATACTCGAGAAGACTTATTATCAAAAGCTAAAAAAAACTTAGAATCTTAGCCTCTCAAAACCTTAGTGTCTTAGAAACTCAAATAGGTTTATAACTCTTCACTTCCCATTTTTTAGAAGCCAAATCTATATAATTATAGTGCAAAACATCGCTTTTATCAAACTGACCATTTTGGTTAGTATCTTCAATTGTTCTAAAATAAAGACGGTTTTTTGATTCAATTAAACTCCAATCTACCAATTCTTCTAAATCAGCTGAGACTTTTGTGAAGTTTTCTCCGCTGATATCGCTTAAATACAAAGTTTTAATATCACTTGTATCTATTTTACCATCTTTGTTGGTATCAGAATCTGTCAGTGTGTAAACCATAACATTATTATGAGTTTTATCTGCAACAGGTTTTAAATAAGTTGCTGTTAAAATCAAAATTGGTTTATCTGACAAAGGACGAATAGAATCTGAATCTACTTTTTGAAATTTTAAATTCTGAAGATATCCTGTAATTTCATATTCTCCTAAATTAGAAATCGTAAAACTTACATCATTCACGCTCGAAGAACCAAATCTAGCCTTAGAACCCCTTTCATAAACTCTTAAATCGCCAACTGGATGAATTAAATAATTAGTCCCTTCAAGCTGAATTGGCAAATCGGCGATTTCAATTTGAGTCGTATCTGTTTTAGTAATACTTACTTTATTTGAAGCACCGTAGCTTACTTTTGGTTTTTGAACTTCTTCTCGGCAGCTAATTACTGTTCCGACAAGTATTAGGGCGATATATTTAAAATACTTTTTCATCTACAATGGTTATATACGATTACCAAATATACTATTTTTGATTGTAATTTTTGTTTTTATTGAATTTTACTAGTTTCATAACGAAGCAAATTATAACCTCGCATTTATCTTAACGTTAAAAACTCTCGAAGTCATATAATTTGGAATCGCATATTGATTTTTAGAATACACATCACGAACCCAAGTATTAGTAATCGCATTTTGATTATTGAAAAGATTAAAGATTTCTAGACCTAACGATAGTTCTTTAAATTTTTTCAGCCAACCCGTTTTTGTATTTTGTGTACTGCCGTCTACAAAAACTTTTGCAAAACCAATATCTGCTCTTCTATAATCGTTCAATCTGTTTTGGTATAAGTATGGATCTGAGTAAGCTGGCGCACCACCTGGCAAACCTGTATTGTAGACTAAATTCAAATATACTTTCACACTTGGAATGTTCGGCATATAATCTTGAAACAATATAGCAAATTTCAAACGCTGATCTGTTGGACGTGCAATATAACCTTTGTCTTCGTAATTTTCCTCGGTTTTCAAATAGCCAAAACTTACCCAAGATTCTGTTCCAGGCACAAATTCGCCATTCAATCTAAAATCCAAACCTTGTGCATAAGCTTTTGCATTATTATTGGCAACGTAGCGAATACGAACATTATCGATCGAATACACGTTGACATCTGAAAGTGATTTATAATAAAGTTCCGTAACCCATTTAAAAGGGCGATTCCACATTTTGAAATTATAGTCA
Organism: Flavobacterium sp. SH_e; assembly: GCF_025717045.1. Lineage (GTDB taxonomy): Bacteria > Bacteroidota > Bacteroidia > Flavobacteriales > Flavobacteriaceae > Flavobacterium. The sequence continues at coordinate 363,584 of NZ_JAOVZN010000002.1, read as the reverse complement.
TTTCCTAAAACGACGTGAATTGCTTCCTGCGCTTTCACATTTGGATTTACAACGCCGTCTAAATCTCGTAATTCTCTATAAAACGGTGGCTGATGATACAATCCTACTGAAATCCTAAAAACCATATCACGATCCCAAGCTGGTTTTATAGCAAATTGTGCTCGCGGACTTACTACAAATTGTGTTTTTCCTTCCTCTAAAGCTCCAGAAACATTCCAACCTTGAAAACGAGCACCCAAATGATACCAAATTCGGCTTGAGCCAATTTCAGATTGTTTGTTCCATTGGGCATAACCAGAGAATCTATTTATCGTATTAAAGTTTGTTGCTCGTATATTTTGATAAGGTAAAAGTGGACCTGTATAAGGTGTATATGGCTGATTATTTTCTGGCAAGATAACTAAAGGTGGATTTATTGAAAATCCTGCAGAATCGATTACTTCCCACTCCACTACTCGATCTCGGATAGATTCTCTTGTATATTTTAAACCAAATTCCAACTGACTTTCTTTCCAATCTTTAGTACCTTTCAATTCGATATTAGCAATTAAAGCATCCAAATCATTTCTTGCATGATTTAATTGAGAACCAATTCCGCGAGTAAAATCAACTGAAGAGGCATCTCCTGAATCTTCAGAATTTACATTTCCTAAACGATATTGCGCCAAAATATCGAAATGCTCTTTTTCTGTGGTATGGAATAAAGAACCAATTAATTTTAAAGTCAGTGTCGGCGAAGCTTTATAAGTGGTTTTTAAAGCTCCGAAATAAGTATCGTATTGATCTTTTTCCCGTCCGTCATAATAAACTGAAAGTGCCATTGGCTGATCTAAAGTCCCAAAATTAGTTTGGCGAACCAAAGGCTGATAGGAATATTTATTCTGAGAAATATTTCCTAAAAAGCTCATTTGCCATTTTTCAGAAATATCATAATTTATATTTGTCTGAACATCTGCAAAAGTTGGTTTGTAATTCGTTTGAGTATCTTGGCTATTTACCAAAAGGCTATTGTTTCTATAACGCACTCCAGTTACTGCAGACCATTTTTTGTTTTTCGAAACCAAATCGACCGCAGCGCTTCCTCCTAAAAAACTTGCTTCAAAAGCAGCGCCAAAATGAGTTGGTTTTCTATAAGTAATATCCAAAACAGAAGATAATTTATCTCCAAACTTCGCTTGAAATCCACCTGCAGAAAATTCAACGTTTTGAACTAAATCTGTATTGGTAAAACTCAAACCTTCTTGCTGTCCCGAACGAATCAAAAACGGACGATACACTTCTACTTCATTTACATAAACTAGGTTTTCGTCATAGTTTCCGCCACGAACCATATATTGTGTGCTCAGTTCGTTATTTGAATTTACCCCTGGAAGTGTTTTCAAAACATTTTCAATTCCGGCATTGGCACCTGGAATTTTCTTTATTGTTTCTGTATCAATCGTTGCAATTCCTTGAACTCTTTTTCGATTACCCGAAGAAACAAAAACTTCTCCCATTTGTTCCTGTGAATTATTCATTATCGGATTAAAAACAAAAACTTCATTTGTTTTCAAGCTAACCGTCAAACTCATCATTTTTAAAGAAACGTGGGTAAATATCAGCGAAACTTTTTTGTTTGATGGAACTTCAATTTCATAAAAACCATTCAAATCTGATTGCACTGATGTTCCTTGCGAAGAAATATTCACACTCGGAACAGGATGTTTATCTGCATCTAAAATCACTCCTTTTATACGAGCATTCTGAGCTAGTACAATACAGCTAAAAAACGAAAAAAGAAAAACGAATATAAACCTATTATACTTCAAAGATTTTGGGTTTTATTTTTGTTGACTTCTAAAAAAACGAGTTTCAAAGATAGTAGTATTTCCTACATTATCAACAACCTCAATTTTCAATACATTTTCGCCTTCAGCTAAATATTGCGGATCAAAAGTGTGAGTAATTCTTCTCGCTTTATTTTCATATTCAAACAAGACCCAGGTTCCGTTTAAATATCCATTATAAGATTTTATACCAGACAAAGAATCGCTGATTGTAAAATCGATTTTCTTTTGATCACTAATCCATTTTCCTTCAACCGGTTTTGCAATTTTTATAACAGGCGGAATTGTATCTAAAACCAAACCATACTGCCCTAAAATTTTTGCTTTAGCAGTAAAAATATCATCTTTTCTAATCGTTCCATTATAACTAGTGCCTTTTCCTATATAAAGTTTATCACGTAAATTTTCAGGATAAGAATCATCTTTTACCGTAATTGTAAAATTAGAATGCACTGGAACTGTATCATCATGAATATAAATCTTGTTATTTCTAACATCAAAATTCATATTAAAATCTTCATAGAAAGTTCCGGCTGGAAAGAAAACAGACATATTATCTTTCTCAAAATTGTTATCTCTATTGTATTTCACAAAATATTTCGAAGTGATTGGTTCCGCTTCTACAAAAGGAGTTGCATCATCAAATTCAATTGGAACGGTCACAGAATTTAGATTTCCGAAATAATCAGAAACTTCAATTCTATAAGAAGAAGCCAGATTTGGTTCTGTTTTTATGATACCTCTTAAAGAATCTGTTTTGATAATACTTAAAGCAAAAGGCGTTTTCATAAAAAGTTTCTGTACACGCTGTCCTGTTTTTTTATAACGCTGATAATCTATGAAAGCATTAATGTAACGCATTTCATCAAAAGAATAGGTATTAAACTGATAATTATAATTCGGATTTCCGTTTAAAAAAGTAGTGACATTAAAAACACCATTCTTATTAAACGAAACGTCATCAGTATCTATAGCATTGATTCCGAAACCTATTTTTCCGTTCGCTTTCACTTTAGAAGCCAAATAAGTTCCATCTTTTTGAAGCGCCATACTTAACAACAATGGCTGTTTGGACTGATTTACGGTTGCATTATCTAAAGGATAAACGTATAAACTAGACAAAGTTGGCTTTTTTGTATCTTTTATATTTTGGTCAAAGCCAAAGAAAATTGGGTTTATAACAAATTCTGTTTTGGTATCTCTAATTTCAAAATGAAGATGCGGCCCCTCCGAAGAACCAGTATTTCCTGAAAGACCAATAATATCTCCTTTTGAAACAGGAAGTTCTCCAGGTTTTGGAAACATTTCGATTTCGTATGCCTTTTCTTTATAGTGCGTCGCTTTTACATAATCCAGAATTGCCCCAACTGGAGTCTGCAAATGTCCATAAACAGAAGTATAGCCATTTGAATGCGTGATGTAAATACATTTTCCATTTCCAAAAGTCGAAATTTTAATTCTTGAAACATAACCATCAGCAATGGCATGCACACTTAACCCTTCTCTTTGATTGGTTTTTAAATCAAAACCAGCGTGAAAATGATTGGGTCTTAACTCTCCAAAATTACCGGAAAGCTGCATTGGAATATCAAGCGGAGGTCTAAAATAATCTTTAGGATATTGCGTCTGAGCAAATATAAAATTACAAATCAAAAGGGTAAGTACGGAAAATCTCATAAGCAACATTTTTGCTAAGATAACTAAAAATAAACCAATAAAAGCAAGAAAAAAGCTTCAAAAACACAATTAATTGAAATACACTTATTTATCTATTTTAATGCAAAAAAATCGATAAAAAATTGCATTAATAAAAAGGAATATTAACTTTGTAGGATTAAGTAATGAATAGGATGTATAATGAGTGTAATTGCCGAAATAATTGATACTCTTGAATATAAAGTCGAAAAGCTTTTTGAAAAATCAAAAGGCTTGGAGAAAAATAATCAAGTATTACGATTAGAATTAGCCAAAGCTGCGCAAATTATCCAGAAACAATCTGAGGAAATGGAGGCTTTGAAAAAGCAAAATGAAACACTTAAGATAGCCAATTCGTTGCTCGGCAGCGACAATAACAAGAGAGAGACAAAGCTTAAAATAAATTCATTAATTCGCGAAATTGATTACTGTATAGCACAATTATCAGATTAGTAATATGGACGGAAAGCTTAAAATTAAAATATCAATTGCCGATCGCGTTTACCCACTTACGGTTGAACCCGCTCAAGAAGAAGGACTTAGAAGTGCTTCAAAAAAAATTGATGCCATGATAAAGCAATTCGAAGAAAATTACGCTGTTCGCGACAAACAAGATGTTCTAGCAATGTGCGCATTACAATTCGCATCGCAAGTTGAACAAAAACAAATTGATAACGCAATCGATGGAGAAGAAACTATCGAAAGAATTAAAAGATTAAATACGCTTTTAGATCAATATCTCGAAAAATAAACGTTCTTTACAGAAACTAAGATACTGCCTACATTAGTTCACATTTGGTAAACTCAACACTAACAATTTAGAATGAGCAAATCGTCGCTACTATAGTATGCCCTCCATTTGGCTGGGAAACTTGAACAGTGAGTTAGCTCAAAACTTGTCTTTACGAGTTTATACAAGCAATTAATGTAGGCTTTTTTTATATATAAACCCTAACAAACATGGACATCATAACGATCATTATTGGTATTGTAGGTATTGCGGCGGGATTTGCGATAGCTAAAATTATCGAGAAAAGTAATATTTCAAACCTAATCAAAAACGCTAAAAAAGAGGCTGCTTCAATTTTGAAAGATGCTAATTTAGAAGCTGAAAATATTAAAAAAGATAAAATTCTTCAAGCAAAAGAACGTTTTATCGAACTTAAATCTGAACACGAACAAGTTATTTTAGCAAGAGACAAAAAGGTTGCTGAAGTAGAAAAACGCGTGCGTGATAAAGAATCTCAAGTTTCTAACGAACTTTCAAAAGCTAAAAAAGTAAATGATGAGTTTGAAGCTAAAACAGCTGAATACAATAATAAAATTGAAGTTTTAGACAAAAAACAAGCTGAAGTTGACAAACTTCACAAAAGCCAATTGCAGCAATTAGAAGTAATTTCTGGACTTTCTGCCGAAGAAGCAAAAGAGCAATTGGTTGAAGGCTTAAAAGCTGAAGCTAAAACAAAAGCGATGTCTCATATTCAAGAAACTATTGAAGAGGCAAAACTTACTGCACAGCAAGAAGCTAAAAAAATTATCATCAACACAATTCAAAGAGTTGGAACTGAAGAAGCTGTTGAAAACTGTGTTTCTGTTTTCAATATCGAATCTGACGATGTAAAAGGTAGAATTATCGGTCGTGAAGGTCGTAACATTAGAGCTCTTGAAGCTGCAACTGGAGTTGAAATCATTGTTGATGACACGCCGGAAGCTATCATTCTTTCTTGTTTTGATCCTGTTCGTAGAGAAATTGCCCGTTTGTCTTTACACAAATTAGTAACTGACGGACGTATTCACCCTGCAAGAATTGAAGAAGTTGTTGCTAAAACAGCAAAACAAATCGATGACGAAATTATTGAAGTTGGAAAACGTACTGTAATCGACTTAGGAATTCACGGTTTACACCCAGAATTGATTAAAGTTGTGGGTAGAATGAAATACCGTTCTTCTTACGGACAAAACTTATTACAACACTCAAGAGAGGTTTCTAAACTTTGCGGTATCATGGCTGCAGAATTAGGATTAAATGTAAAACTAGCTAAAAGAGCTGGTTTATTACACGATATTGGAAAAGTGCCAGACACAGAAAGTGACTTACCACACGCACTTTTAGGTATGCAATGGGCTGAGAAATATGGTGAGAAAGAAGAAGTTTGCAACGCAATTGGAGCGCACCACGATGAGATTGAAATGAAATCTTTATTGTCTCCAATTATTCAAGTTTGTGATGCTATTTCTGGAGCAAGACCAGGTGCTAGACGTCAAGTTTTAGACTCTTATATCCAGCGTTTGAAAGATCTTGAAGATGTAGCTTATGGATTCAGCGGAGTTAAAAATGCATATGCAATTCAAGCTGGTAGAGAACTTCGTGTAATTGTAGAAAGCGAAAAAGTTTCTGATGATAATGCCGCAAACTTATCTTTTGAGATTTCACAAAAAATCCAAACAGAAATGACATATCCTGGACAGGTAAAAGTTACAGTTATTAGAGAAACAAGAGCTGTAAATATTGCTAAATAATCAAGGATCATAAATAAAAAATAAAGGCTGTCAATTGACAGCCTTTATTTTTATCCTTCTTTTTACGTTTTACATATCATTAAAAACGATTTTAAAGCTTGTTCCCACTCCTACTTCACTTTCTACTTCGACCGTTCCTTTCATCGCTTCAATTTGATTTCTCGTAATATATAATCCAATACCTCGGGCTTCCTCGTGTTTATGAAAGGTCTTATACATTCCAAATAATAAATCACCGTAAACTTTCAAATCAATTCCGAGGCCGTTATCTGTAATCTTAAGAGATTTAAAACCTTCGCGCTCTATTGCAAAATCAAATGTAATTATTGGATCTCGATCTGGGTGTGCATATTTAATGGCATTTGTCGTAAAATTCAATAAAACACTTTCCATATATGCAGGATTAAAATTAATCGTCAAATACTTCGGAACATTATTTACAATGGTTACATTTCGCTGTTTATCATATCCTTTAATTGTCGAAATAGTTTTTTCGATATATTCACAAAGCTTTAACGGAACAACAGCAATATTAATATTACTTTGCGTTTTGACAATTTGAGTAAGATTTGAAATGGTATCGTTGAGATCATTAGAAACAGCACGCAAATATTCCAACATTTCTGTCACAGTCTGTTTATTAACATCAGCATCAATAAGATCTAAAATTGATTTTATATTTCCCGCCTGCGTATTTAAATTATGCGAAACAATATGCGAAAAATTCAATAAACGACTATTCTGATCGCTATAGAGTTTCATGGTTTTCATAAGCTCAAGTTCTTTTTCTTTTTGAGCTGAAACATCTGTATGAGTTCCAATCACACGCAATGGTTTTCCATTTTCATCACGTTTAATCACTTTTCCACGATCTAAAATCCATTTATAATTACCACTCGACGTCATTACTCGATGATAATTTTCATAGTATGGAATTTTATTTTCAAAATGTTCGTGGATATCAGAATAATATTTTGGAAGATCATCTGGATGCACAATTTTATCCCAGCGTTCGGGATCATCAAAAATATCAGCAGAATCAAGCTCCAAAATTTTAAGAGATAAAGAAGAGTAAAAAACCCTATTTGTAACCATATCCCAATCCCAAACACCAGCAGTTGAAGCATCGAGTGCAAACTGAAAACGTTCTTCGGATATTCTCAGTTTTTCTTCTTTATCTTTTAATTCTGTAATATCCGTAACGTGACCATAAAAAATCACATTTCCATTTATTCCTGATTCTGTTTTGGAAGATATTTTAAACCAGCGAATTCCTTTTTGTGGAAGAGTAGCCCTAAACTCTATTTCCCAAGGTTTTATTTCTTTTCTGGCTTTGATTAAAGATTGAAAAAAAAGTTCACGATCCTGCGGCACAATTCGATCATAAACTATTAGTTTTATATCATTATTAAAATTTAGTGCAGAAAGTTCAAATATTTCATCTGCCGATTTACTTATTAGAGGAAACGAGTAATTATTATCAGCATCGATAACAAACTGAAAAAGTAAGTCGGGCATTTCGGCCAACAATTTCTTATAAAAATTATTTACCTCTAAGCAATCTTCATTCCCATATAAATCAAAAACCATATACTACTTTTTTATGTAAATAAAACATTCTAAGCTTTCACTTCAAAAAAAGAGAGAAAAATCACAAATTTATGCGATTTCGTTTTTATTGCAATAAGATTTTAACACAATATATTAATTTTTGTAATAATAAATATAATAATTCTAAAAAATTATTTTCTTGGATGGAAACTATGCATTACTTCTTTTAAAAAACGTCTATCCAAATGAACGTAAATTTCTGTAGTCGTAATAGATTCATGCCCAAGCATTAACTGAATTGATCTTAGATCTGCACCGTTTTCTAATAGGTGCGTTGCAAAAGAGTGACGAAGTGTATGTGGACTGATACTTTTTTTCAATCCCATTTTTTGAGCAAGATCTTTAATTATCGTAAAAACCATAGCTCGAGTTAATTGATTTCCTCTTCGGTTTAAAAACAAAGTATCTTCAGCTCCTTTTTTAATATTCAAATTAGTACGTACTGCGTTTCGATAAATATCAATATATTTTTGAGTTAGAGAACCAATTGGAACAAAGCGTTCTTTATTTCCTTTACCAGTTATTTTAATAAAACCTTCATCAAAAAATAGATCAGAGATTTTGAGCGAAATTAATTCCGAAACACGAAGTCCGCAGCCATACAAGGTTTCGAGCATCGCACGGTTTCGTTCACCTTCATTGGTACTTAGATCAATTGTTTCTATTAAAGCATCAATTTCTTGAAGTGATAAAGTATCAGGTAATTTACGTCCTGTTTTTGGTGCTTCTATTAATTCTAAAGGATTGTCGTTTCTATAATCCTCAAAAACCAGATAATTAAAAAAACTTTTTAATCCAGAAATTATTCTTGCCTGAGATCTCGGATTTACTTCTTTAGCAACCGAATAAATAAATTGCTGTAAGGTTTCATCGGAAATTTTTATTGGAGAAACATCGATCTGATTGGTTTCTAAAAAAAGACACAGACGCTCAATATCAAAGCCGTAATTCTCGATTGTATTTTTAGACAAACCTCTTTCAATCCTTAAATAGGATTGATAATCTTTTATATATCTGCTCCAATTCATATCTACAAAGTAAATGATTTTTTGGCATAAAAAAACCTTCCTTTTGGAAGGAAGGTTTTTCAAATACTTTTAGATTTCAGATTAGAATTTGTATCCAACATTTATTGAAAAAACTCCATTGTGCAATTTCGTATCATCACCAGACTCCGTTTTTGCAATATTTGCTAAACCTAAGTTATATCTCAAACCTACAGATAAATGATCTGTAAAATCATAACCAGTCCCAAGATTAAGACCAAAATCAATTGACTCGAAAATATCTTTTACATCCATTTCATGAGATCCACTATAACCATCAAGGGTTGTTTTTGTTTTTGCAGAAGTTAAAAACCCTATTTGGGGACCTACTTCAACATTAAATTTATCTGCAACATAATATTTAAACATTACAGGCATATTAAGATAAGATAAATTGAAACATACATCTGCATTGTAAAGAATATCATCAACTTGTTGTACTTGATCTTTTGCTTTTGATCCCTGAGTTGAATACAAAAGCTCTGGCTGAATAGAGAATTTATCAGACAATTTAATTTCTACAAATCCTCCAAAATCAAATCCTGCTTTTGATTTCAAATTAACACCATCAGTGTCACCTGTGAAATTCGAAAGATTTAAACCTCCTTTCACGCCATACTTAAGTTCCTGTGCATTTGCAAATGCACACATCATAACTGCTATTGCAGATAAAATAATTCTTTTCATTCTAATTTGTTTTTGGGTTAGATAATTTAGTCAAATATAAAAATATACTTACTAAAAAATGAATTTATTTAACAAATAAAATAATATGTATAAAAATATAGACATAAAAAAACCTTCTTAAGAGAGAAGGTTTTTGAAATATTTTAAAAATCGCTACTTAGAATTTATAAGCTAAAGAAAGCTGCAAGTTGCTATTTTTTGCACTGTCATAATAATCTTCTGAATTATCAATATCATTATCTGAAATAGGAGATAAACCAATAGTGTAACGAAGACCCACTGAAAGATTATCTGTAAAATTATAACCAGCTCCTAAATTAAAACCTAAGTCTGTTGACCTTGTATAATCTTTAAAGTCTTCACCATCAGCTTTAGCTGATAATAAAATACCAAGCTGTGGACCTGCTTCTACACTAAATTTATTATCAACAATGTAGTATTTTGCTAATACAGGAATGTTCAAATAATTCAATTTTAAGTCGCCATCAGATCCAAAAGGTCCATCAAATTTAGCTCCTTGAGCAGAGTATAAAAGCTCCGGCTGAATATAAAACTTTTCAACTACATGAATTTCGGCTAAACCGCCAATATGAAAACCTACTAATGTTTTATTATTGTCTACATCTCCTCCAACTACATTTGAAATATTAAGACCTCCTTTTATTCCAAATCTTGTTGACTGAGCATTTGTAAATGCAAAAGCCATAATTGCAATGGCAGATAAGATAATTTTTTTCATTCTAATTTGTTTTGGGTTAAATTAATTAGATCAAATATAAAAATTTTCTTCACAAATCTATATTAGGAATTTAACAAATAAAATAGTAAATAATATCCTAATTGTTAATTTTAAATTAAGCCTATTTAAAAATTAGAATTTTTCAGCATAAAAAAAGCCTCTTCATTTTACTGAAGAGGCTTTCAAAAAAACACTTGATTAACTAAATATTAGAAGTGTAAAGCGAAACCAACGTTTAATTGGAAAACGTTTTTATAGTCATTTAAACCAATATTGTAGCGTAAACCTGGTTCAACAGAAACATTTTTCCCAAGAAACCAAGCATAACCACCTTGCAAACCTATAAAAGCAGGGTTTTCATCGTAACCTTTTATACTAGCTCCAGTGTAAGAAGCTTCTAAAGGAAACTTATTTAATAAATAATACTTTGCTCCTACTTTATAAGAAAATGCATTGTCGCTATGTCCAAAATCATTATAACCAAGACCAACTTTAACTGCTAAATTATCAGCTACAAAATATCCTCCTTCTGCTCCTAACCCCCAAGTAGTTTCTCCATCAACACTAGATAATGAGAATCCTGTATTACCAACATTAGTAGCTCCGAAAGAAGTATTAGTTTCAATTAACCATTTTCCTTTTGCTGTTTGTTCTTGAGCATTTGCCCATCCAAAAGTCATTACTGCAATAGCAGCTAAAACAATTTTTTTCATAATTTTTAAATATTAATTTGATTTAACATCAACAAAACTAAGATTAGGACTACAAAAATAACTCCCCAATAAGTTCAAAAAGTATTAAAATAAGACAGAAAAAAATTACGAAAAACAGAACTGATAATCAGAATATTAAATTCTAATTAGTAGTTTTTTTCGCTTAAAAAACGCTTTTCAGTGGGAATTTTAGTAATTATTTAATCCAAAATATAATGCAATAAAATCCTAAATATGTAGTTTTGAACTTTAGATAACATTTAAAATACCAATTTTTAAAAACCTATTTATGAAAAAAATAATTTTAGCAGCTGTTATGTTTATTGCAACATCAGCGGCAGTACAAGCACAATTACTAAAAATCGGGGTTAAAGCAGGGGTTAACTTTGCAAGCCAAACTGGAGACTTTCCAGACCAAATTAATAAAGACGGAATTACTAGTTACCATGCTGGTTTGGTAGCTGAAGTAAAATTATTAGACAAATTCTCTATTCAGCCAGAGCTTTTATACTCTACTGTTGGTGCATCTTATAAATTTAGTGAAGTAAGTGAAGATGTAAAAAACGAACTAGGATATATTTCTATACCAGTAATGGCTAAATTCTATTTAAATAACACTTTCAGCTTAGAGGTTGGTCCACAAGCTTCTTTCTTAGTAAGCGAAAGAAATGATTTCGATGTTAAAAACGGGGAAACATTCGAATTCGGTGTAAATGCAGGTTTAGGTGTTAAACTTACTGAAAGTATCTTTTTACAAGGTCGTTACGGTTTAGGTTTGACAGAAGCTTCTAAAAATGCTGATATCAAAAACTCTGTATTCCAGATTTCTGCTGGATTCATGTTCTAAAAATATATCACATACTTTTATAAAAACCGCTCTATTTATTAGTGCGGTTTTTTTTATTTTTACACTTATGTGTGAAATGTGATTTGCGAAATGTAAAATGCATGCACATAACTTAATTAAAAACAAAATTACTTTATGAAAATCTGTATTATCAACGGACCGAACTTGAATCTTTTAGGAAAACGAGAACCAGAAGTTTACGGAAGCCAGACTTTTGAAGATTATTTTGAATCGTTGAAACAAAAATTCCCAAACATTGAACTTTCTTATTATCAAAGCAACATTGAAGGCGAATTGATTGGTAAAATTCAAGAATGTGGTTTCACTTTTGACGGAATTATTTTAAATGCAGGCGCATACACGCATACTTCTATTGGTTTGGGCGATGCGATGAAAGCCGTTACAACTCCGGTAATAGAAGTTCATATTTCTAATACTTATGCGCGCGAAAGTTTTAGACACCAATCTTATTTATCTGGAAATGCAAAAGGCGTTATTTTAGGTTTCGGACTTAAAAGTTACGAATTGGCAATTCAGTCTTTTTTATAAAAAATAATTTAGTTGAACGAAATTGAAGTTTCTTCGCTTCGACTTCGTTCAACCAAATAATTCTCTCTTCAAGTTTTACAACTTACTCATTTAGCTTCTCTTAGAATTTAACAAATTATTAATAAGCTCAGATTTAACTTATTCTATTTTTGTAAGATATACCACCTTACATGAGAAACTTTACTTTAATTGCCTTTCTATTTTTTTCAATTTCAAACTTTGCTCAAATCAAAGGAACTATAACAGATGATAAAGGAAATCCATTACCTTTTGTTTCGGTTTTTGAAGAAAACACATACGCAGGTACTACATCAAATGAACAAGGAAAGTATCAGCTGAATGTAAAAGAAATTGGAAAAAACAAAATCACTTTTCAATATTTAGGTTTTAAAACGCAAAAAATAGCCGTTGATTCGGGATCAAAAACGATCATTTTAGATGTAAGGCTTCAAGAAGAAAGTTTTGCTTTAAACGAAGTTGTCATCGATCCTAAAAACAACCCTGCCAATGCAATTATTAGAAGTGCTATTACAAACAAAAAAGAAAACTCAGATAAAACAGGAAGATATACCGCCGATTTTTATTCGAAAGGAATGTTCAAAGTAAAAGACCTTCCTAAAAAAATACTTGGACAAAAAGTAGATTTAGGCGAAGATATGGCTTCAAATTTAGATTCGACTGGAACAGGAATTTTGTATTTATCTGAAACCATTTCTAAGGTTAGTCTCGAAAAGCCAAACAAGTTTAAAGAAAATATTATTGCTTCTAAAGTTTCTGGAAACAACCGCGGTTACAGTTACAACACAGCTGCATTATCAAATTATGACTTTTACGACAATACTTTAGATTTTGATGTGAAAATGATTTCTCCTATTGCAGACAATGCTTTCAGCTATTACAAATACAAATTGGAAAGTACTTTTTATGACGATAATAATCAGCAGATTAACAAAATTAAAGTGACTCCAAAACGCGATAAAGAACCCGTTTTTGAAGGTTACATTTATATTGTAGATGACAGTTTTGCGATTTATGCCATTGATTTGAATATCAAAGGCTACAGAATGAAAAATGAATTTACAGAAATAATGACTCTAAAACAGAGTTTCAGCTACAATACAAAAAATAAAATATGGACTAAAAATGCGCAAACACTTTCATTCAATGCGGGTATTTTTGGTGTCAAATTCTCTGGAAACTTTAATTATGTGTACTCAAATTATGAATTCCCAGCGTCTTTCGAAAAGAAAACTTTCGGGAATGAACTGGTAGCTTTTGACCTCAATGCAAATAAAAAAGATGATGCTTTCTGGAACGAAATTCGCCCAATTCCTTTAACTATTGAAGAAAGCAGTGATTACGCTAAAAAAGACAGTCTGCAAATTATTAGAAAATCAAAAAAATACACCGATTCTATTGATGCAAAAAACAATAAATTCAAGGTTTGGGATGTTTTTATGGGTTATGATTATAAAAACACTTTCAAGAAATATTCTTTTGAATACAAAGGTCTTCTAAATATTTCTTCTTTAAGTTTTAATACGGTTCAAGGTTTTAATCTCGATACAGGTTTCTCTTTTAAAAAATGGAATGAAGAGGAAGGAAAAAGCACTTCAATAAGCACAACTTTTAATTACGGTTTTTCAGATGAACGTTTTCGTCCAATTGGCGAATTCAGCCATCGATTCAACAATATCAATTACGCTACAATTTGGGGCTCTGGAGGAACAAAAACAGCACAATTTAATAGTGCAGAACCTATAAGCAAGTTTATCAACTCCATAAGCTCTTTGTTTTTTAAAGATAATTATATGAAGTTATACAATCTAGAATTTGTTCAAATCAATTACGGACAAGACATTGCAAACGGAATAAATCTTACAGGAAGAATTGGTTACGAACAGCGCAAACCGCTTTTTAATACAACTGATTATTCTTTCTTTAAAAAAGATGATATTTATTCGTCTAATAATCCATTGGCACCAGACGATTTTACAACTCCAGCTTTTGATCAGCATCATTTATTTAAAGCTCTTGTAACATCAAGAATTAATTTTGGAAATAAATATATTTCAAGACCAGACGGAAGATTTAATTTTAAAGATGATAAATATCCGACAGTATATTTATCTTTCGAAAAAACATTCGCGGCAAGCGAAAAAAAATATGAATATGAAAGAATTGGTGCTTCTGTACTTTACGATTTATCTCTTGGAAACAAAGGTGTTTTAGGAACCAATTTTAGAGCAGGAAAATTCTTTAATGCAGAAAATATATCATTTATCGATTACAGACATTTTAACGGAAATCAGACTCATATAGGAACAAGCGAACGTTATTTGAATGTTTTCAATATGATGCCGTATTATTCTAATAGTACAAACGACAGTTATTTCGAAATGCATACTGAATACAATGACACGGGTTTTGTTATGAATAAAATTCCGTTGTTAAATCTTCTAAAATCGACAATGAATATCGGATTTCATGCTTTAGCAGTTCCTGATCGAAAACCATATTCTGAATTTACGGTTGGTTTAGATAATTTAGGTTTTGGAAAATTCAAATTATTCCGTGTAGATTATGTGCATTCTTATCAAGGCGGAATTCAGCAAAACGGTGTTGTATTTGGATTGAAGATTTTGAATGCGCTTGATTAAGTTACAAAGGTTCAAAGTTTAAATACTTTGCGAAATTCTTTCCGAAGCTTCGAGGCGCTTGAACTGAGAAACATTTCTTGTATAAAAAACCGTCTATTCTTAAGAATAAACGTTTTTTTTATTTCAACCTTTGACAAAGTTTCAGTTACAGATAAACTCTGTAACTTTGAACCTTTGCAACTTTAAGCCTTTAACAATGATAATCATCTGGCTCAATATGTATCAAAACATTTCCTAACTGTGGAATTTGTTCTTTTAAAGTATCTTGAAGTTTATGAGACAAATCGTGTCCTTCTTTTACTGAAATTTTAGCCGAAACAATTGCATGAAGATCTACGTGATAACGCATTCCTGCTTTACGAATAAAACATTTTTCGGTTCCAAGAATTCCAGGAACAGTCAAAGCGACAACACGAATTTCTTCTACTAAATCGTCGTTTAGATTTTCATCCATAATTTCGCCAAGCGCAGGTCTGAAAATCTTATAACTATTATACAAAATAAAAAAAGCTGCAAAAAGTGCTGCCCAATCATCGGCAGATTCGTAGCCTTTTCCCATAATCAAGGCAACCGAAATCCCAATAAATGCTGCAACAGAAGTAATTGCATCACTTCGATGGTGCCATGCATCGGCAGCCAAAGATGTACTGTTTGTTTGTCGGCTTCTTTTCATCACCAAACGGAATGAATATTCTTTCCAAATGATAATTGCACCTAAGACATATAATGTCCACGATTTTGGCAAATCGTGCGAAGTTCCAATGTTAGAAATGCTTTCGTAAGCAATAATTGTCGCTGAAGTAATTAAAAACCCAACAACCAAAAATGTAATTAAAGGTTCTGCACGACCATGACCATAAGGATGATTTTCATCTGCAGGTTTATTCGAATATTTGATTCCGAACAGAACCAAAAATGATGAAAATATATCTGTAGTCGACTCAATCGCATCTGCAATTAAGGCATAAGAATTGCCAAAAAAACCTGCAAGACCTTTAATCAAGGCCAAGCAGGTGTTTCCAGCTATACTAAAGTATGTAGCTTTTATAGCTTTTTGTTCATTTGTCATTCAGACTATTTTTTTTGCCACGAATTAAAAATTAATTGTAATTCATGAATTTGTGGCTAATATTCTTATGCTCTCACAATTTTAGCTCCAATAGCTCTTAAACGCTCATCGATACGCTCATATCCACGATCGATTTGCTCGATATTTTGAATTGTACTAGTTCCTTTTGCAGAAAGCGCTGCAATCAATAATGAGATTCCCGCACGAATATCTGGAGAAGACATTGTTGTTGCTTTCAATTGAGATTCAAAATTATGTCCCATAACTACAGCTCTGTGTGGATCACACAACATAATTTTTGCTCCCATATCAATTAGTTTATCTACGAAGAATAAACGGCTTTCGAACATTTTTTGGTGAATTAAAACGTCTCCTTTTGCTTGTGTTGCTACAACTAAAACGATACTTAATAAATCTGGTGTAAATCCTGGCCAAGGTGCATCGGCAATTGTTAAGATAGAACCGTCGATATCTGTTTTTACTTCATATCCATCTTTGTGAGCAGGAATGTAAATATCGTCGTTACGTTTTTCGATTGTAATACCTAATTTTCTGAAAGTATTTGGGATCAAACCTAAATTTTCCCAACTTACATTTTTGATCGTGATTTCGCTTTTTGTCATAGCCGCAAGACCAATCCAAGAACCAATTTCGATCATATCTGGTAAAATTGTATGCTCGCATCCTCCAAGACTTTCAACACCTTCGATAGTCAATAAGTTAGATCCAACTCCTGTGATTTTAGCTCCCATAGAGTTTAGCATCTTACATAATTGCTGTAAATAAGGTTCACAAGCAGCGTTGTAAACAGTAGTTTTTCCTTTTGCTAAAACAGCTGCCATTACAATATTTGCAGTTCCAGTTACAGAAGCTTCATCTAAAAGCATATCTGTTCCTTGCAATCCTTCTTCTGGAGATTCTACTCCATAAAAATGATCTTCTCTGTTATATCTGAATTTTGCTCCAAGGTTAATAAAACCTTCAAAGTGAGTATCTAATCTACGGCGACCAATTTTATCTCCTCCTGGTTTTGGAATATATCCTTTTCCGAAACGAGCCAAAAGAGGTCCAACAATCATAATAGAACCACGAAGCGCTCCACCTTCTTTTTTGAAAGCTTCTGTTTCTAAATATCCAACGTTAACTTCGTCAGCTTGAAAAGTAATCGAACCTGGTTCGTTGCGTTGAATTTTCACACCTAAATTACCCAGCAAAGTGATTAATTTATTGATGTCTATAATATCAGGAATGTTATTAATTTTTACTTTCTCTCCTGTTAGAAGCACGGCACATAAAATTTGTAATGCCTCATTCTTTGCTCCTTGCGGAGTGATTTCTCCTTTTAAAGGAGTTCCTCCTTCGATTTTAAAAATTCCCATAGATTCTTTTTAGGTTCTAAGGTTCTGAGATTCTGAGGTTCTAAGGTAAAAATCTTAGCGTCTTAGCTCCTTAGCATCTTCGCCCCTTTTTTATTTTTGATTATTGTTTTTTTGAAATGTCTTTTTTTGACCGCCTTTATTATTGTTTTTGTTATTCTGAATTTTTGGTTGCCCAACAGAAGCTGTTTTGTTAGACATACGTTTGTTTGTACGCATTAAATCTGTCGTATTCAACAACTCTTCTGTGCTGTGCAATAAATTAATTTTACCTCCAGACAATTCATATAAATGCTCGAAAATCACATCGTCTTTTACTGTGTCTTTGTTCCAGCTCAAGAACGATTTTTTCATGTGATTGGCAATTACCATCACCAAAGCATTTTTCATTTCGCCTTCCTCCCATTTATTAGCAACTTCAATCATGTATTTGATGTTGTTACCATAAAATCTGTATTTTGGAAAGTTCTGCGGATATTGCAAAGTCTCTGGCTTTAACTGCAAAACATCTCTTGACGGAATCGGATATGGTGATTCTACATTAAGCTTAAAATCAGACATAATAAAAAGCTGATCCCAAAGTTTATGCTGAAAATCTGGAACATCACGCAAATGCGGATTAAGACTTCCCATAACCTGAATGATATATTTCGCGGCTTTGTTGCGTGTTTCATCATCTTCGATTGCAGTTGCCTGATCGATCAATTTTTGTAAATGACGACCATATTCCGGAATAATTAAACGCTGTCTTTCAGAATTGTATTCTAAATTATAAACAACGTCACTTGCTGCTTCTTTTTTATATTTTTCGATCATAAGTTTATAATGAAACTATACCTTCTATTGTAGAAACTTCTTTGTATTTGCTGATCACATCATCTGAGCTGTGCATAGTAACATCAACAGAAACGCTGGTAAATTTACCCGTTTTCGATTTTGTTGTTTTAATCACTGCTCCCATTCTATCAAAAGCTTTTTCAACACGCTCAACATTATCTGCTACAGAAGGCACAATGAATTTGTACAAGTATTCTGCTGGCCAAGTATTTGCGTTATCAAGCTCTAATTTCAATCTTTCGTAAAATTCGGCTGTATTTTTTTCTTTATCGTTCTCCATTCGTAATTAAAAATAAACGCAAATATACGGTTTTTGAATTTAGATTTTTTATATTTTTTCTTTCGAAAAAAGGTTCAAAGCTACAAAGTTACAAAGGCACAGAGAAAAAAGCTTTAGAGGATTATTTCATTGTAAATTTTACGCTTATATTTGAGAAAATATTACTACGAAATTTGTTTGCAAAGTCGCGAAAACGCAAAGTTTTTAAGTTTAATTAATTTCTTTGCGTCTTAGCGACTTTGCGAGATTAAAACGCATTGCAATGAAAAAACACATCTTTTTACTTTTTACATTTTTCACTTTTTACAATATTCAAGCACAAGAAGTCAAAACTCTAACTTATTTCCAAAATGACACTTTAAAACTAGATTTAGATTTATACCTGCCAAAGAAAAAAGCAGGCGAGAAAATCCCTTTAATTATGTTTGCTTTTGGAGGTGGGTTTTCTGGCGGAGAACGTACAAGTGAAAAAGACTTCGGGAAATTCATGTCACAAAACGGTTATGCCGTTGCGAGTATTTCGTACAGTTTGTATATGAAAGGAAAAGATTTTGGCTGCAAAGGAACTTTGACCGAAAAAATAAAGGCAATTCAAATTGGCGTTAGCGACATGTGGCAAGCAACAGCTTTCATGATTGAGAATGCCGACAAATATAACTTAGACACTTCAAAAATCTTTATTTCTGGAATTAGCGCTGGGGCAGAAATTGGTTTTCACGCTTCGTTTTGGGATTATAAATTAATGAACTTATACAAAAGCAATCTGCCTGAAAACTTTAAATACAAAGGTTTTATTGGAGGTTCTGGAGCAATTCAAGACATTAATTTGATTACGAAAGAAAAAGCAATTCCGATGTTATTAGCACATGGAAGTAATGACGACACGGTTCCGTACAGCGCTGGTTCACATCGTTCTTGCCCAACAAATGCTTCTGGCTGGCTGATTCTTTTTGGTTCTTATGCCGTTTATAATCAAATGAATGATTTACACAAAGACATCGAACTGATTACTTTCTGCGGCGGTGGACATGAATTCTCTGGTTATCTTTTTCATGAAGGACGAAAGTATGTTTTGGATTTTGTGAATGATGTTTTGAATGGCAAAAAGTTCCAATCACATTTGATTGTTCCTTCTAAAAAAGGAAAGGATTCTGAAAACTATTCGTTCTGTGAATAATTCTTAAAGTCAAAAACAATGAAAGTTGATTATAAAAATTTTGAAATTGAAATCATTGACGATGAAAATTATAATTTGGATTCGACAGACAATTTACACCAATACCAGAAAGTTTATTATAAAGGAAAAAACCAAGAAGATGGATTTTCTCCAACTAGCAAACATGCTGTGATAATTAGAGAAGCTGAAGTTGAAATTTCAAGCGTTTTAATATGTGAAGCTGGCGGCGCAACAGGAATATATGACGATTCTTTTATTATTGAAGATGATAAAATATGGATTCGAATTTGTAATAAAATTTATTGCTTAGAAATCTCTTCATTAGAAATCGTGTGGCAAAAAGAATTTGATTTTGCTACAAACTTCACAATTCACAAACTTGAGGAAGATTTTATTATATATGGAGAAGTAGAAATTTTTAGAATCACAAAAGAAGGAGAGATTATTTGGCGTTTTGGCGGAAGAGATATTTGGGTAAATCTTGAAGGTAAAAATCCGTTCAATATCGAAACTGATAAAATCCGATTATTTGATTTTGAATCAAACGAATATGTTCTTGATTTTGATGGAAATTTAAGAGAAGATAATCCAAGATTAATTCTAAAAATAGCCAAAAAGAAATGGTGGCAAATATTCGGCTAAAACCGAAATCCTACAACTCTAAAATCCCTTTGGTTAAAACCAACGGCAATTCAAATAAAAACTGCTCCAGCGGAGCAAAATATTTATAGCAAAATAAATTTTCGGCATATCAAAAGCTCCAGCTGAGCGACGTATGAATCACACAAAACACGTCACTCAGCTGAAGCCTTTGATTTATTGTGTTCAATTTTTCTATAAATATGTCGTCTCTATCATGACTTTTCACTTTGCTAAAACAAAACCATTTCCCTTCCTCAATCAGTAACTTTTGTTTATTAAAATATCAAATCTTTCGTTTCTGATAAATATTCTTTTTAATTATAAATAAGTTTAGGTAAATTTGCGCTTTATTTTTAGAATAGTGCAAAAAGAAATTATTGTCTTGCTTGGCGGACCTGGTACTGGAAAATCAACACTTATTAACGAATTGGTAGCTCGTGGCTTTTGCTGCTATCCTGAAATCTCTAGGCAGGTTACCATGAAAGCGCAAGAACAAGGCATTGAACAGCTGTTTCTAGAACAGCCTCTTTTGTTTAGCGAAATGTTGTTGGAAGGTCGTATTGAACAATATAAAAACGCTCTTGAAGAACCTGATGATGTGGTTTTTATTGACAGAGGAATTCCAGATGTTGTAGCCTATATGGATTATATTGGCGATGAATATCCAGAGCATTTTACCAAAGCATGCGAAGATTTCAAATATTCTAAAACCTTTATTTTACCGCCTTGGGAAGAGATTTACCAAAGTGATTCTGAGCGTTATGAAAATTTTGATCAGGCAGTAAAAATTCAGGAGCATCTTGTTGAGACTTATAAAAAATATGGTTACGAACTGATTGAAGTTCCAAAAGATACAGTTGAAAACAGAATTCTTTATATCTTAGACAAAATTTAGCGGTCTGGTTTAAAGTTGCAAAACTAGAAACTGTTTTCTAAATTTTTAACTTTAAAACAAAGGCAATGCTCGGAGCACAGGATATTCTTCTAAAATACTGGAAACACGACAGTTTTAGACCGTTGCAAAAAGAAATTATCGATTCGGTTCTTGAAGGACAGGATACTTTTGCAGTACTTCCGACGGGAGGTGGAAAATCGATTTGTTTTCAAGTCCCCGCTATGATGCAGGAAGGCATTTGTTTAGTTATTTCTCCTTTAATTGCCTTGATGAAAGATCAGGTAATGAATCTGCAAAAAAGAGAAATTAAAGCGATTGCTCTTACTGGCGGAATTCACACTGAAGAATTGATTGATCTTTTGGACAATTGCCAATACGGAAACTATAAATTTCTCTACTTATCACCAGAGCGTTTACAATCGGATTGGATTCTCGAGCGAATTAAAAACCTACCTATAAACTTAATTGCTATTGACGAAGCGCATTGCGTTTCCCAATGGGGTCATGATTTTAGACCTGCGTATCTTAAAATTTCGGAACTTAAAAAATTCTTTCCTAAAATTCCGTTTTTAGCTTTGACTGCTACAGCAACTCCAAGAGTTATTGAAGATATTAGAACGCAATTAGAATTAAAAAATCCGAATCACTTTCAACAATCATTTGAGCGAAAAAATATCGCTTATATGGTTTTTGAAGTTGAAGATAAATTATACCGTACAGAACAAATTCTGAAAAAGAATCCGCAACCTTCTATTATATATGTACGAAATCGCAAAGCGTGTTTGAATATGTCTTCGCAATTGCAATCGTTAGGTTTTACGGCGACGTATTATCATGGCGGACTTTCTGCAAAAGAAAAAGATAAAAACATGCAGTTGTGGATGTCAGAACAAGCGCAAGTTATTGTGGCTACGAATGCTTTTGGAATGGGAATTGACAAAGACAATGTAAAAACGGTTATTCATACGCAGCTTCCTGAAAACTTAGAAAATTACTATCAGGAATCTGGACGCGCTGGACGAAATGGCGCAAAAGCTTTTTCAGTTTTACTTTATAATAATTCCGATTCAATTCAGACTGAACAACAGTTTTTAAGCGTTCTTCCTGACAAAAAATTCTTGAAAACGATGTACAACAAATTGTGCAATTATTTTCAAATTGCTTACGGAGAAGGTTTAGACGAATCTTTCTCATTCAAACTGAATCATTTCTGTAATAAATATGAGTTTCCTACTTTAAAAACTTATAATGCTTTACAGTTTTTAAATCAGCAGGGAATTATTACGATGTCTCAGGAATTCTCCGAGAAAATCAGTATTCAGTTTTTGATTGAATCTAAAGAAGTAATTCGATACATGAGTTTGAATCCGAATGATGAAGAAATTATTTTGGCAATTTTGAGAACTTATCCCGGAGTTTATGAAGTGAAATCTAATTTGAATTTAGGATTAATTGCAAAAAAATCAAATCGCCCTGAAGAACAAATTATTGCACTTTTAGAAAAATTAAAAGAAAAGGAAATTATAGAATACAAATCTAAAAATAACGACGCTACTATTTTATTTAATGAAGTTCGCGAAGACGATCACACTATAAATAGAGTTTCGAAATATTTAGAAAAACAAAACGAAGTCAAAAAAGAACAGCTTTTATCTGTTTTGCATTATATAAAAGACACCAAAACCTGCAAAAACAGATTGGTGCTGGATTATTTTGGTGAAGAAACAACAGAAAACTGCGGTATTTGTTCTTACTGCATTACACAAAAAGGAAAAATCACAGAAGCCGATTCGATTGCAGATAAAATTCTTTCTTTATTAAAAACAGCTTCGTTGACTTCGAGAGAAATTGAGAACCAGATAAAAATGGACACAAAAGACATAATTTTGGTTCTTCAGGAATTGCTCGAAAACAATCATATCACTATACAAGCGAATAATAAATACACTTTAAAATCATAATGGAGAAATTGAGAATTATATTTATGGGAACTCCAGAATTTGCCGTTGGCATTTTGGACACCATTATTAAAAATGACTACGATGTTGTCGGCGTGATTACAGCTGCAGATAAACCAGCTGGACGCGGGCAAAAAATAAAATATTCGGCTGTTAAAGAATATGCGCTTGCTAACAATCTTACTTTATTACAGCCAACCAATTTAAAAGACGAAAGTTTCTTAGCCGAATTAAAAGCTTTAAATGCCAATTTACAAATTGTAGTTGCTTTTAGAATGTTACCAAAAGTGGTTTGGGAAATGCCTTCACTTGGAACTTTTAATCTTCACGCTTCTTTATTACCAAATTATCGTGGCGCCGCTCCTATTAACTGGTCTATTATTAATGGAGAAACTAAAACTGGTGTTACCACTTTCTTTATTGATGATAAAATCGATACTGGCGCAATGATTCTAAACTCGGAAATCAATATCGAACCAGAAGAAACTGCAGGACAACTGCACGATCGTTTAATGCATTTAGGAAGCACAACTGTAATTGATACTTTAAAAATTATTGAAACCGGAAATGTTACCACAACAATTCAAGAAGATAACGAAGACATCAAAACCGCTTATAAATTAAACAAAGAAAACTGCAAAATCGATTGGACAAAATCTGGAGCAGAAATCAACAACTTAATTCGAGGATTAAGTCCCTATCCTGCTTCTTGGTGTTTTCTGAAAGACCAAAATGAAGAACTAAACATCAAAATATATGAAGCGAAACTAATCTCAGAATCACATTCTTACGAGACTGGAAAGTTAATTAGCAGTAAAAAAGAAATCAAGATTGCAATAAAAGACGGGTTTATTCAGTTATTAAGTCTACAATTTCCAGGAAAAAAGAGAATGCTTGCTTCAGAATTATTAAATGGAGTGACTTTTTCAGAAGCTGCAAAAGTGTATTAACGCCAGTAAAACAGGGGTTTGTACCTATTTTTTATCGACGAACAACACTCTTTATGAACAAAAAAAGCAAGTTATTAACAATTTTTGCTAAAAATAAAGAAAACACTTGCACGCAACGGATTTCCTACTAAATTTGTGTATTAACAATTTTTTTTAACCAACAATTAATAACTAATTATTATGAACAAATCAGAATTAATCGATGCTATCGCTGCTGATGCAGGAATTACAAAAGCTGCGGCGAAATTAGCTTTAGAGTCTTTTTTAGGTAATGTAGGAACAACTTTGAAAAAAGGAGGAAGAGTTTCATTAGTAGGTTTTGGATCATGGTCAGTTTCTTCTAGAGCTGCTAGAGACGGTAGAAACCCACAAACAGGAAAAACTATTAAAATTGCAGCTAAAAACGTTGTAAAATTCAAAGCTGGAGCTGAATTAGAAGGTGCAGTGAACTAAGTAAGAAAGTTCTCTAAACTTATAATATAATTAAAACCTTCCATCTGGAAGGTTTTTTTATGCGGTTTAACGATTTTTTTTGTGATTTTAATTTTTTTATGATTAAATTTAATAAAAATTGTAACCGTATGATTTCAGAAAAATTAAAAAAAGGACACCTGCTTATTGCCGAGCCTTCAATAATTGGAGATTTATCTTTTAACAGATCGGTAATTTTATTAGCAGACCATAACAAAGAAGGATCAATAGGTTTTATAATTAATAAGCCATTAAAATACACAATTAGTGACTTAATACCAGAAATTGATGCTAACTTTAAGATATATAACGGAGGCCCTGTAGAACAAGACAACCTTTATTTTATTCACAATATTCCTGAGTTAATCCCAAACAGTGTTGAGATTTCAAACGGAATTTATTGGGGAGGCGATTTTGAGTCAACTAAAGACTTAATAAACAGCGGAGCTATTAGTAAAAACAATATTCGTTTTTTCTTAGGCTATACCGGCTGGGATGAAAATCAGCTTGAAAATGAGATGCAAGGAAACTCTTGGATTATTGCTGATAATAATTATAAAAATAAAATTATCGGAAAATCTACTACTCACTTTTGGAAAGAGCAGATTATTGAGCTTGGCGGTGATTATCTTATTTGGTCTAACGCACCTGAAAATCCATATCTGAATTAATTTTCAGAAATGGATTCATTTAGTTTTTGCACTAGTAAATGAGCCAGATTCGTTGTAAACTCCTTTTTTCGATACTTAGTTATCGGTTGTATTCCCAAGATTACATTCGTCAGAAATAATTCGTCTGCTTTTTGAAGATCAAAAGGCGAAATTATTTCTTCTAGCACTTCTATGTCTTCAACTTTTTTAGCCAATGCTAAAATTTGTTTGCGCATAATACCGTTTAATGCACCTTCAGAAACCGGAGGTGTAATAAGCTTATTACCCGTAACCATAAAAATATTTCCCTGAAGTGCTTCTACAACATTTTTGCTGTCATTCAGTAAAATACAATTAGCCAGATCATTTTCATTTGCATAAATACTCCCTGTTATATTAATCATCTTATTAGTTGTTTTAAGAGATGATAATAATTGTTTTGTTACATAAAAATCTTTGTACAAATCTACTTCGTATTCGTTTGTATTTAAAGAGTAAGCTTTATTTCCAAGAGAAATAGCGTTGATTAGGAATGAAATATCATTGCTTTTAGGAAGATATAAACCGCCATCATTTCTAAAAACGGTAATTCTAGCTCTTGCTGAAGATGCAATATTTAATTGGTTAACCAAATTAAGAATCTGCTCTTCAAAATATTCCATTGTAAAATCCATAGGAATCATCATTCTAACCACACGCATTGAAGCCATCAGTCTAAAATAATGATCTTCAAGAAACAAGATTTTTCCGTTGACAATTTTTACTGTTTCGAATATTCCGTCACCATACAAAAAAGCGCGGTTAAGAGTTAGTATATTATCTTCCTGCCCTATGTTTCCGTTAAAATTAATCATAAAAAAACCCTGAATTTTGTTCAGGGCAAATATAAGGTATAAAATAGACTTTTACTAAACAGATCCTATAAGATGTTTTAAGTCTGAGATTTGATTCTCCCACAATTGTTTAGCTTCGCCTAATTCTTCTTTATCGGCAAAATCAACTACCATAAGCGATACGTCTTTAGTCAATTCATCAACTAAAATATGAAGTTCAAAAAAGTACTCAGTATCTTTACTACTTTCGTCAACCCATTTGAACTTTACTTTCTCGCCAGATTTTTTTGAAGCCAAGCGAGCTTTTTCCTGCGAATCATTCCAGATGAAAGTAAAAAACTCACCTCTTGAATTAACATTGTCAGCAAACCATTCTTGTAAACCTGACGGCGTTGATATATATTGATACAATAATTGTGGCGAAGAATTGATCGGAAACTCGATTTCGTAACGTATTTTTGAATCCATGTGCTACTTTAATTTTTTTCGAAATATAAGAATATATGTCCAAAAACAATGCATTTTTAAAAATATTTTTTTTTCTTCATTTTATGCTTGCGTGCTTTAATATTATTTCTATCTTTGCACCCGCAATCAGGAATTCATGATAGCAGTCCAGGCGAGGTAGCTCAGTTGGTTAGAGCGCAGGATTCATAACCCTGAGGTCACGGGTTCAACTCCCGTCCTCGCTACTTAAAAGGTAAAACCCTTAAACAGAAATGTTTAAGGGTTTTTTATTATTTTTAAATAAAAAACACTCCTAATTTTATGGAAGGCGAAATAAATTTAAATACTATTTTAGAGAATCTTAACCCTGTTCTTAATGCAGGAAAATATGTTTTTACAAAAGTAGATTCTCTAGAACAAATTCCTCTTTCAAAGATTTTGTTTCTATTTAAAGAAAAAGAAGGGATTACTGTTGTATTAGAAAAACATTTTGCAGAAGAACTTAATCTTCATTTCTCTTATATTGCTTCTTGGATTACTTTAGAAGTTCATTCTTCTTTAGCAGCTGTAGGTTTGACTGCTGCATTTTCTCAGGCATTAGGAAATGCCAATATTAGCTGCAATGTTGTTGCTGCATATTTACACGACCATATATTTGTTGATGAAAATGACGCTGTGAAAGCAATGGATGTACTCTTGAAATTAAAACAGGAGAATAAAAATTCTTTGTAATTAAAAAATTAAAAAATAACCATAAAAACTGCCATTAAAATAGTTATTTTGCAGAGGTAATTTTATAGCACATGGATATAGTAAAATTTAAAATCACATCAAAAACGATAAAAGTCGAAGTACGCAATTCGAATAATTATGTTTTTAATTTCAATACTGCTTTAGATATTGCCAAAGAAGACAAAGATGTTTTATTAAAATTGTACAATGCGTTAGATCTGCTTTTTAAGAAAGAACAGATTACCGAAAACAAAAATTACATTTCGCCAAATCAGACCAATATCTTAGATCAGATTTCTGCAGCAGATTTAGAAAAAGAAAACCAATAATTATTTTCTAGTCTTCCCTCAATAATTTAAAAAGTCCTTGAATCTATCGTTCAAGGACTTTCTTTTTTTTCACCGCTATTTCATCGTTTCACCAAAAAGCAGTAATTTTATCTGTATCCTTAAAAAAAGTATTTTCTGTATCTGTACCCAAATCTATAATAGCAATAATTTTGCTAAAAAAAAGATATGGAATCTAAAGCAATAACACAGAAAAGAATAACTTTTAGAGAGGTATATATATTTGACATGGAGATTTTACAAAACATCTTCAATAAAAATATTGATGTGAAAGCTGAAGATCAAATGCTTTTTGGAATACCGTTTCTTCTTTGTGAAAAGGACAATAAAATTAATTCGTTTGCTAGTTTAATATTGGATGATAAAAACGAAATCATTTTTCAAATTTATGATGACGGAAGTTTGACTAATGAAGACAGAACAATGTTCAATGAATACATTCAAAATTTTCTAGCGAAAAAGAGAAATGCTAATTTCAATAACGCCGAACAATTAAGACAAAGTACAGAACATTTTGTTCATTGTCTGAGCTTTTAAGTGCCTAACGGAAAAGAAAAATGAAAAATCGCGAAACATTATATTTAAAAATTGCCAAAATTATTGAGGATCAAATTCACAGTGAAACTCTTTCGCTTGGCGACAAACTGCCTTCTGTTAGAAGCGCACAAAAGCTGTATAATGTTAGCTTAAACACCATTAAACAAGCGTATTTAGAACTGGAAAGCCGTTCGCTTATAGAATCTCGTCCAAAAACAGGATATTATGTGAGTAAAAGTTCGCAACGCACAACGGCACTTCCTACGATTGCAAGTATAGACAACCATGAAAAAGAAAACACACCAGAAGATTTAATTGATAAAGTTTTCAGCACAATCAACAAATCAGATGTGACACAATTTGCACTTGGATTGCCTGGCAAAAATTTCCTTCCAGTTGCCAAACTTAATAAAGGCATTATTAATGCGGTTCGAAAAAGAAATGATGCTGGCACCGATTACGAACCTGTTCAAGGACCAGAAGAACTTCGCCGCGCTATTGCCAAATGGGCGCTTGTCATGGAAGGGAAAATTACCGAAGATGATCTTGTCATTACATCTGGTGCAATGCATGCGATTTATAATGCGCTTATGGCAGTTACATCGCCGGGTGATAGTGTCGCTGTAGAAAGTCCCGCTTATTTTGGGATACTCCAAGCAATTAAAGCTTTGGGTTTAAAGGCAGTTGAAATTCCAACTCATCCTTTGTATGGATTAGATCTTGAAGCTTTAAAAAAAATGCTTCCAGAAATAAAAGCCTGCTGTTTTATTACCAATTTCAATAATCCGATGGGATTTCAAATGCCTGACGAAAACAAACGAGAATTGGTAAAACTAATAACACAATATAATGTTCCGTTAATTGAAGATGATATTTATGGCAATTTGTACTTTGGCTCAGAACGTCCTAAACCTTGTAAATTTTATGATGAAGCGGGTTTAGTTTTATGGATTGGATCTGTTTCTAAAACTCTTGCGCCGGGATATCGAGTTGGTTGGATTGCGCCAGGAAAATTTAAAGACAAAATCATTCGTCAGAAACTGGTACAGACGGTTTGCAATTCTTCGTTGTATTCAGATGTTATTACAGATTTCTTAGAACACGGACGTTATGATCATCATCTCAGAACTTTTAGAAATAAACTTTACACCAATTATCTCCAAATTAATCGCGCTGTAGAATCTTATTTTCCAGACAACACCAAGATTTCACAGCCAAAAGGTGGTTTTATGTTATGGCTTGAACTAGATGAAAGAATTTCTACAACAGAATTATATACCCCTGCTTTAGCTCAAAAAATCAATTTTGCTCCAGGAAGAATTTTTTCGCAATACAATCAATACAACAATTGCATGAGATTATCTTATGCTTTAGAATGGACCGAACGAGTAGATTCTGATTTGGAAAAATTAGGCAGAATAATAAAAAATAGCATTTAATAAGAAATCATGAAAAATAAAGATCAAATAGAAATAGTTACTTATAACCCCAAATATCAAAAAAGTTTTAAGGATTTAAATATCGAATGGATTTCGAATTATTTTGAAGTTGAACCTAATGACGTAAAAGCGCTAGATCATGCCGAAGATTATATTATAAACAAAGGCGGAGAAATTTTTTCTGCTGTTTTAAATGATGAAGTTTTGGGCGTTTGCGCTTTAATCAAAAGTGGTGGAAAAGATTTTGATTACGAATTAGCAAAAATGGCTGTAAGTCCGAAAGCGCAAGGAAAAGGCGTTGGAAATTTATTGGCAGAATCGGCTATAAAATGGGCTAAAGAAAAAGGAGCTTCTAAAATTTATCTGGAAAGCAATACCAAACTTCAACCTGCCATTAAATTATATGAAAAATTAGGTTTCAAAGAAATAACAGGTATTTCTTCGACTTATAATAGAGTAGATATTCAAATGATGCTTACTATTAATTTAGAAAGCTAAAATTTCTAATTAATGATAAAAAAGCAACCCCTTAGACAAATGTTTAAGGGGTTTTATTTGAATTAAATTGTAACATTTCTTCAACAAAAGCGTCAAAACTTAAATTTAATTACGGTTCTTTGCAACTTATTACATTCATGATTTGAGATTGCCTCAATTTTTGGATACAATAATATTGACACCAATGAGTTTAGACTAGGTAAAAGCTAGTCACGATATTTTCGTTATGGACAATAAAAAGTTTATTTTAAGTTTAAAAAAAGGTAATGAAGCAGCTTTTAAAGAAGTTTACTTCAGCTACTACGATAAACTGATAAATATTGCCAAACGATTTAATTCTTCTGTATTTACCCCAGAAGATTTTGTTCAGGAAACTTTCATAAGACTTTACAATAAAAGAGAATTGCTTAACGAAGAGGTGCTGTTTGACAAACAGCTATTTGTTATCTGCAAGAACATTATTCTCAATCATGTTAACAGAGAAAATAAAATAATACAGCTTGATCCTTCTCAAGTTGAAATGCTAGATGATGAAGAAACTGACTTAGGAATTTTTGAAGAAAGGCAAGAAAAACTACAAAACTTCATTAATCAGCTTCCAGAACAGCAACAAAAAATCTTCACTTTACATAAACTGGAAAACCTTAGCTATAAGGAGATTGCAGAAATAACAGATCTTTCTGAAAAGACCATAGCCAATCATATTTATCTCGCCAGTAAATTTATTCGAAAAAAAATCGAAAACCATTAGGAACTTTTTAGTTCTCGTTTGTTATACTAAAAAACAAGAACTAAAAATGCATATTGAAGCGTATAAAACTAATGTAAAAACAAAGAAAGACGCAAGCTTACTTGTGGCTTATTTACAGTTTATCATTTCTGATTGTATCATAAATTTCGATCATCAAGGACAAGAAAATATCCTTAAAATCGAAACTAACCGAGACATTAAAGAAATGGTTTACGGTGTTTTTAACAAACAAGGTTTTCATTGTCAAATCATTTAATATCTAGAAAAAATGGATCAAGAAAAATTTGACGAGGAATTTAAAAAGCTATGGGAAGAGTCTCCCCTTTCTCATTCGGATAACGAAAAAGAAGTTTCTTGGCAACAATTCCATGCCAAAACTTTTGCCAAAAAGAAACGAAAATCTAAACCTTGGCACTATTATTCGGCAGCCGCTGTATTACTTTTTGTTCTAATTGGAACTGGAATTTATTTCAATACCGAATATTCGAATGAAAAAACTGTTGTAACCGAGAATGTAATTGAAAATCTTACTTCAAAAATAAAACACGTCGTTTTACCAGACAGCTCAAAAGTAGAATTAGGTCCGAATTCTAAAATTATTTACGGAAACAATTTTGCTTTAAATAGAAAAATAGAAATTGATGGTGAAGCCTATTTTAAAGTAAAAAAAGACAAAAAGCATCCATTTCAGGTTTTCTGCGACGAAACTACCACTACAGTTTTAGGAACTTCATTTACAGTTAAAGAATCTGAAAATGAAGAAATAACAGTTGAACTTTTTGAAGGAAGCGTTCAAATGAATGTAAAAGGCCAAAACCAGAAATGGATTTTAAAACCTGGCGATAAATTCACTTACGCAAACCAAACTGCTTCAGTAACAGAATTCAGCCGATTTATAGATTTTGACAATGAAAAACTATCAATAATCAGTAAATATATTGAAGAAAACTACGGTTATAAAGTCAATATTCCCGAAGAAAATCTGAATCAGAAAATTACAATC
This sequence comes from Flavobacterium sp. SH_e, assembly GCF_025717045.1. Classification (GTDB taxonomy): domain Bacteria; phylum Bacteroidota; class Bacteroidia; order Flavobacteriales; family Flavobacteriaceae; genus Flavobacterium. The sequence continues at coordinate 331,799 of NZ_JAOVZN010000002.1, read as the reverse complement.
CGAATCAATAAAAAAGAAGATTTAAAGACAATTGTACAATTAATATCAGAAATGTATAACCTAAACTTTGAAATAAATGAAGATTTAAAACAGATCACTTTTCAATAAAAACAGGAAAAGGATGTAAGCCGCGAAACTCCACATCCTCCTAATATTCAGGATAACACGAGGTTATTCCATTTAATAATATTCAAAAATACAAAATTTCATGAAGCATATAATTTCAGCATGCTTTTTTTTATTCAGTTTATGTATGTCAGCTCAAAGCGTTACAGTAACTGTAGATCAAAATACGACATTAAAAGAATTCTTCAAGCAGATTGAAAGTCAAACCGATTTTAAATTTGCTTTTACTGATCAAATTGATACGAATAAAAAATATTTTACAAAAAAAAGCGCTTTTAAGACTATCGAAATCGAAAAGCTTATTTCTGAATTAAATCAAACTTCGATTGTACAGTTTTCTATTGTAGGCAATAATATTTTTGTCAAACAGAAATCTCAAACTCAGAAACCAGCTAAAAAAAAAAATAAGCTGACAGGTCGCATTTTTGATGATGAAAGACAACCCGTTATTGGCGCCAATGTTTTCATTAAAGAATTGGAAACAGGCGTCGTAACGGATGTTAATGGAAACTATAGCATTGAAGTTCCTGACGGAAATTATACGGTTCAAGTGAGTTTTGTTGGATTTAAAAATGAAGAAAAACGAGTTTCTGTTACAGATGACAATAAAATCAATTTCAACATAGATCCAGATAGCCAGCAATTGGGAGAAGTTATTGTTATGAACAATAAAGCTGCTGATATTAAAGCAACTCAAATGAGTGTTAACAAGCTTTCGATGCAGGAAATTAAAAAAATTCCTGTTGCAATGGGCGAACCAGATCCTCTAAAATCAATTTTGACGCTACCAGGAGTTACAAATGCAGGAGAAGCTTCTTCAGGTTTTAATGTTCGAGGCGGTGCTGCCGATCAGAATTTGATTCTTTTAGATGGCGCTCCAGTTTATGCAGATTCCCATATGTTTGGATTCTTTTCTATTTTCAATGCAGATATTGTTAACGGTTTAGATTTATATAAAGGAGGAATACCGTCAAAATTTGGAGGACGTGTTTCTTCTGTTTTAGATGTAACACAGCAAACCGGAGATTTTGAAGAATATAAAGTTAATGGAGGAATTGGAATTATCTCAAGTCGTCTTTTAGTTCAAGGTCCGCTAGAAAAAGAAAAAGGTTCTTTTATTCTTTCTGGACGTGCTTCTTATGCGCATTTATTCATGAAATTGGCAAACAATAATAACTCAGCGATGTTTTATGATTTGAACGCTAAATTAAATTATCGTTTTAATGCCAAAAATACGCTTTCGTTTTCTGGTTATTTCGGAAATGATTTATTCGATATTAACGATCGTTTTGCAAGTACATACGGAAGTACAATGGGTATTTTAAACTGGAAGCATAAATTTACCGATCGTTTAAACAGCAATTTATCAGTTTTCTATAGTGATTACAGATTCAATCTAGAAATTCCGATTGAAAGTTTCAAATGGGACAGCAACATTGCGAGTTACGGATTGAAATACAATTGGAATTTCCAGCAATCGGAAAAGTTTAAAATCAATTATGGAATTGATGGTTTGTATTATAATTTCAACCCTGGAGTTGTAAAACCAACTTCCTCAGATTCACAGTTTAATTATATGCAGCTGGATAAAAAATACGCTTTAGAAACTTCTGCTTTTGTCGATTTTGAAAATCAGATTACAGAAAAACTGACTTTCCGTTACGGACTTCGTTACAGTATGTTTTTTCGTTTAGGAAATGAAACCATCAGTACTTACGAAAATGGTCAAGCGGTAGTATACAATCCGTTGTATAAAATTTATCAAGAAGGAACGCCTAACGGAAGCATTTCTTATGGAAAAGGAAAAACAATCAGCAACTTCAATAATTTTGAACCAAGGGCGGCATTATCTTATGCCTTTAATGATGAAACTTCTATAAAAGCAAGTTACAACAGAATGGCGCAGTACATTCATATTTTATCTAATACGCAATCTCCGTTGCCAATGAGTATCTGGACGCCAAGCGGGCCTTTTACAAAACCTCAGCTTTTGGATCAATATGCGATGGGATATTTCAGAAATTTCAAAGATGGAGATTACTCTTTAGAAACCGAATTATTTTATAAAAATGTTCAAAATCGTATTGACTATATTGACGGCGCTGATGTTTTGGCTAACAACAACATTGAGCAGGTTATTTTAAACGGAAAAGCCAGATCTTACGGAATGGAATTGTTATTCAGAAAAAATACAGGCGTTTTCACAGGATGGGTTTCTTATACTTTATCTAGAGCAGAACAAAAAACGCCAGGAAGAACTCCAGAAGAACCAGGAATTGCAAACGGCGACTGGTATTTATCTGGATATGATAAATTGCATAACTTGAGCATTGTGGGAAGTTACGAACTGAATCCGAAATGGTCTTTTAATGGAAATTTCACTTTACAGTCTGGACAGCCGGTAACCTATGCAAATGGTTATTATGAAATGGGAGGCATTCATATTCCGAATTATTCTTTGAGAAACGAAAACCGATTACCGCTTTTCCACCATCTTGATTTGGCTGCAACTTACACACCAAAACCAGATAAAAAGAAAGGATGGCAAAGCTATTGGGTATTTAGCCTTTACAATGTTTACAACAGAAAAAATGCTGCTTCTATGAGTTTTACAACAAATGAAGACACAGGAGCAAATGAAACTAGAAGACTTTCGATTTTCGGAATTGTTCCTGGAGTTTCTTATAATTTTAAATTTTAATGCTATGAATAAATTGAAAAAATATACGGTAATAAATAGAGCACTGGCATTAATAAGTCTTCTTTTTGTTTTTTCTTTCGCTTCCTGCGAAGATGTGGTAAACCTTGATCTAGAAACTGGCGAAACTAAATTGGTAATCGATGCAGAAATCATTTGGAAAAAAGGAACTGACGGAAAGGAACAAACCATAAAAATTAGTAAAACGGCTCCTTATTACAGTGGTTCTACACCAAAAGTTTCGGGCGCGCAAGTAAGAGTAGAAAACAGTAATGGAGATGTTTTTACTTTTAATGAAACTGAAACAGGAGTTTATAAATGCACTGATTTTGTTCCTGTAATCGATATGGATTATACGCTTTTTGTAGAAGCCGAAGGACAAAGTTTTACTGCTGTTGAAAAGCTGACTTCTGTAACTCCAATTAATAAAGTTGAACAGAAGATAGTTCCTGATTTTGGCGGAGATGATGTAATCGAATTGACTTTTTATTATAACGATCCCGCAGATCAAGTTAATTTTTATATAACCGATTACCAAAGCGAATTCTTGATTTATCCAGAATATGAAATCACAAATGATGAATTTTATAACGGAAACGAAATCAGTACGAGATATTCTAATGAAGATATGAAACCTGGAAACACGGTTACAATTACGCACAGAGGGGTTTCTAAGAATTTCTTCAATTATTGGAAATTAATTCTGGAAGCTTCAAACTCTAATCCGTTTTCTGTTCCACCTGGAAATATTAGAGGAAACATTGTCAATACAACCGATGCTACTAATTTTGCGTTGGGCTATTTCAGACTTTGCGAAGCCGATCAGGTTCCTTACTTAGTACAATAAAATAGTTATCCATAAAAACACAAAAGCCTTAAACGAGAATGTTTAAGGCTTTTGTGTTTTCCAATCTTTTTTATCAATTTGATAAACAAAATTCAATTTTGGTTTTTCGCCAAAATAAGCGACTTCTTCTTCAGCCACTTTTTTGGCTCCTACTCTTGAAATTGCAATTTGCGATCTGATATTTTCTGAACCAATATGAAATTTCACTTTTGAAACATATTGAAAAAGATAATCCAGCATGGTCTTTTTTACGCTTTGATTAATGCCTTTTCCCCAACACGAAACCGCATAAAAAGTATAACCGATAAAAACACTATCGTCTTCTTCGTTAAAATCGTAAAATCTGGTACTTCCTACAACTGCCCCAGTTTCCTTATTTATAATCTTAAAGGCGCCTTTACTTTTGATTGCTCCCTCAAAAAACTTTTCAAAAACTTCTTTTTGCCATCGGTCTTTGTTTGGATGTTGTTCCCAAATTTTAGGATCAGAAGCTGCTTTGTACAAAGCTTCAAAATCTTTTTCTTCTAAAGGAGAAAGAATACAAAAATCATTTTCTAAAATGGGTTGTAAATTAAAATTCATAGTTTTTATTATTATAATACCAATTCCTCAAAAACAGGATCTTGCAAAAGTGCTGTATACAAAGATTCAATAGATTTTTTTGGTCCATGTATTTGCCATTCTAAAACCACATGATTCAAATTACGGCGCTGTATAATCAGTTTTGATTTTACTCCGTAAGTTGAAAAAAGTTCTAGACATCTTGCGTATCCGCTATCAGAACGATTAAAAGTTATTTGAAGCGTTTTATGTGCGTTGATGAGGTCTATTTTATCCTGAAGAAAAGTAAGCACCGTAAGAATGGAAAGAATCATCAAAGCCGCACAAGCCGATGCAAAATAATAGCCTGCTCCAACTCCCATACTTACAGCTGCAACCGACCATATTGTTGCCGCCGTAGTAATGCCGCTAACATGATTATCTGATCTAAAAATTACTCCTGCGCAAAGAAAACCTAAACCAGTTACAATATTAGAAGCTATTCGGTCTGGATTTCCCGTTCCTCCTATCCATTCGGACATAAAGGTAAAGAAACACGCTCCGACAGAAATCATTATTGTGGTGCGAAGACCCGCCGCTTTTCCGCTATATTCTCTTTCGGCACCAATTAAAGCTCCCCAAAATGCTGCTAAAAGCAATCTTATGACAATTTCTAGTTCCATTAAAAGTCTTCTGTTTTTTCAAATAAAATTAAGGAAAAAACATAAAAAAAACCTCCAAAATCTAAAGGACTTTGAAGGTTTTTCTACTTGGTCTTTCTTTACTTATATTCTACTTCTTTTTGAGCATACCAATCTTTCATTACATAAAAAGCTTTCTTTTTAATTCCCTGATCTGAAATTAATCCTTTACGATTGAAGAAATCCTGAATATTAGGCAACTGTCTTCTTGGAGATCTGAAGTCAACTAGAATCCACGGAGAAACTCCTGCTAATCCTTCAATACGATTAAACATTTGTGTGTTCTGAATGTATAATTCTTCTTGGTATTCTTCATTCCAGCGTTCTTTTTTATCGCCATGAAGTCCTTGTAATGCTTCACCTCCAAACTCACTAATAATAACAGGTTTATTATACGGAATTACCCATTGCATGTCTTTACAAGATTCGTTAGTTCCTCTATACCAGCCTAAATATTGATTGAAACTCACAATATCTACATATTCATTCATATTGTCGTGAAGTGTATTGATATTATTGGAACTTGAAGTTACCTCCATCGCCATACTGATTAAACGAGAATTATCTTGTGTGCGTGCGTATTTTGCCAATTTGCTTAAGAAAGCATCTCGATCGTCTCCGTGTGGCGTTTCATTGGCAATTGACCAGATTACAATTCCGCAACGGTTTTTATCTCGGTAAATCATATCATGCAACTGGCGTTCAGCATTGGCATATGTATTAGTATTTGTCCATGAAATAGTCCAATAAACCGGAACTTCAGACCAAATCATTAGTCCCATTTTTTCGGCTTCTTTTACCATATTTTCATTGTGAGGATAATGGGCCAGACGAACATAATTACAGCCCAATTCTTTTGCCCAATTCAACAAAGTTATGGCATCATCTTCAGACCACGCTCTTCCAGATCTAAAAGGCGCTTCTTCATGAATACTGATACCACGCAAAAAGACTTTTTTTCCGTTTAGCAGAATTTCTTTGCCTTTTGTTTCGATAGTTCTAAAGCCAATTTGATCCGCTATATTTTCATCTGCTTTAGAAATGGTAACATCATATAATTTTGGTTTTTCTGGCGTCCATAAAACTGGACTGGCTTTTACTTCGAAATAGGCCATTCCTTTAGAATCTGTTGTAATGCTTTTTTTAATTTTCAATTCTGGAATGGAAACCGAAACTGTTTGATTTGCCGATTCGCTATTTAGTTTTATCCAACCCGAAATTTTTCCTTTTTCTTTTTTATCCAACTGAACCAAATAATCTTCAATATAAGTATTCGGAACTTGAGCCAGAGTAACATCTCTTGTAATGCCGCCGTAATTCCACCAATCCATATTTACAGTTGGCACATTGTCTTTGTGTCGTTTGTTATCGACTTTTACTACTACAAAATTATTTCCGTCAACTAATAAATTGGTTACATCAAAATTGAAAGGCGTGTAACCGCCAATATGAGCTCCTGCCAATTTTCCGTTTACATAAACTTTCGCATCGTAATTAACCGCTCCAAAATGAAGAATTCCTTTGCTTTTGGAATCTTTTTTATAATTGAAATCTTTCTGAAACCAAACCGTTCCTTCGTAAAAAAACAATCTTTGATCCTTCGAATTCCAATCAGACGGAATGTCCATAACTGCTGAAGTTGCAAAATTATATTCGCTTAATTCTGTGGTGTTCCATTTTTTATTTTCGAAAAATCCGTTGTTTTTAAAAGGTTCTAAACGGTAATTATAATATCCGTTTTCGAGAGGATCTACAATATATCTCCATTTTCCGTTTAGCGTAATATTGTTTCTGGCTGAAATATTAGATAGTAGCGAAATTTCCTGTGCCATTGCTTTTCCAATAAACAGAAAAGTACAGCACAGCATTACAATTTTCTTCATAGTTAAAATCATTTTGGTTTCAATAGTTAATTAGTTTTTCATCAAAAATGAAAACTATAAAGTTAAAAAGTTTCTTTAAAGCATAATTAAATCAACCTCATCCATTTCTTCAAAATACCCCATCAAATACTTATCAGTTTTACTGTATGAGGCGTATTTAGTCGCTTTTCATTCTTTACTAATACTAAAATTAGGTATTCTCAATATGTCGCACCGTTGGAGCTTTTTGAATTTGAGGATTTGAATTATGCTACAAATCTTTTGCTCCGCTGAAGCAACTTCCTAAAAAAACAAAAGCCATTTCAATTAAGAAATGGCTTCTGATTCTTTTATTAATCCCAAAATTTTGCCGTAAGCAATTGCTGCTTTATGAACTTGAACCGTCCAGTCTTCGGCAGCATTATCATCGGCTCCATCAGAGATATATTTTAAACTTAAAAACGGAATATTTTCTTTCATGGCAATCATGGCTAGAGCGTAAGCTTCCATATCAACCACATTATAAGCGTCTGAACAATGCTCCATTTCGAAATTATCTCCTGTTCCACAGATTCCTTCTTGAAGATTGTCCATTAATAAACCATATTCTAAAACTGGCGGTAAACCAGAAAGAGGCGTTTCGTATAATGCAAAACCTAAACCTCGAACATCCATATCTCTTTGTATAAATTTGGTACAACAGATTACTTCGCCTTTTTGAAAACAGCTGCTTCCTGCCGATCCTAAATTTATTATCACAGAAGGTCTTTTCTTTTGAATCGCTTTTGTCAATTCATAAGCTGCGTTTACTTTTCCGATTCCAGTAATTAAGACATTCTGTCCTTTAAAAACTTCTGCTGCTTCAGATTCAAGAGCAAAAGAGAATAATATATCTTCGAGAGCAAAAGATGCCGTCTGATTAATTTGTATCATGTGTAATTTATTTTCGGTTTACAAAAATACGCTTAAAAATTTACTCGGCTTTAACCAAAGTTTAAAATCTAAAAAGCACGTTAAATTCTATTTTCTATGCTAGATTTCATTTCAGAAAAAATACTTTTGTTAGAATCATAAAAGAAAAATTTCAATCCCTAAATACCAGAAAGAAAAACTGCATGGATAATGAAAAATTTATTTTCTGCCTTGAAGGCGTCCGAGATATAGACGATCATACCCCAACTAATGTGGTAAAATGTTTGGAAGAATTGGCCATTGACCAAGGAATTTCGAGCATTCATAAAACTTGTGATACAATCGAAGGTTTGGAAGAAAGTTTGAATATTTTACTTTACGAAGATCATAATTTCAAAGACTATGAAATTATTTATCTTGCCATGCCAGGTCAGGAAAATAATATTTGTCTTCACGATTATTATTACAGCATCGAAGAAATTGCCGAATTGTTTGAAGGAAAAATGAAAGGAAAAATTATTCATTTCGCAAATCTGAAAGTTTTAGATTTAAATGAAGAAGAAGCACAATATTTCTTAGACATAACGGGAGCGAGAGCAATTTCTGGCTACGGATCAACTTATAATAAAATTGCAAGCTGCAGCACGATTGACAAAGCTTTTTTTAGTTTGTACCAGGAAAACGATAATTTAATTGAAGTTGTCGAAGATCTTTATGCCAAACATTACAACCTCTGTAAACTACTTGATTTTAGATTATATTATTAGAATGAAAAAGCAGGCAGAAAAAATAAAAACCTATAATCCAAAAGGATTTCGAGAAAAGTTTTTAGGAGAAGACAATCCTATTCATTTGCTTTTCAAATCGGATTCTGATCATTTTTTCTGTCTTGAAATCGAAGAAATGATGCAGATGCAGCATCCTGTTCCGCCTTCTAAACATTCTTGCCATACTTTAATTTTTATTTCTTCAGGTCAGCATGTTATGAAATTGGGTTATCAGGAATACATCACAACGGATAACGAAATGATTATGGTTCCTGCTGGGCAGATTTTTTCGCTTGATAATGTTAACAATATTCACAAAGGTTATATCTGCCAGTTTCATCCTGACATTTTAATTAGAAAATACGGAAGCCGCGAACTGCTAAATGATTTTGATTTTCTAAAGATTTCAGGAAATCCGAAAATTAAACTCGCTCCTGAAGATATTGCCCCAATTACAAATATATTGGAACGATTGAAAAAGGAATATTCAGAAACTACAATTACAGATTTAAATATTGTCCAATCGTATCTTATTACTTTGTTTTATGAAATGAATAAAAATGCGGTAAAAACCGAAAAAAACATTTCGGCTGCAGAAGCCATTACAGCAAAATTCAAAGAATTGATTCACGATCATATAAAAACCCAACATCAGGTAAATTACTATTCTTCTCTATTGAATGTCACTCCAAACCATTTGAATAAATGTGTTAAGACCATCACAGGAAAATCTGCTGTTAAATGGATTGACGAAAACATATTATTAGAAGCTAAATATTTATTGTTCCAAACTACACTTTCTGTAGGTGAAATCGCCACGCAAGTAGGCTTTGAAGATCAATCTTACTTTAGCCGTTTTTTCAAAAAAACAGAAGGAATTTCTCCTATTCGATATCGAAAATTGATTGATAAGTCCCAATTATTGATTAGAGAATCCTAACAAATATGTAGACGTTTTTCAGAAATTTGCTCCTTCAAAAATGCAAATTATGATTTATGTTTTTAAAACTTCCGTTGATAGCCAAGCCAAATTTGAATCGGCTTCTGTACTTTTAAATGAATTATTGCCTAATTCTCTGTGGAATTTTGATCTTGAAGATTGTGACAATATTCTTAGAGTTGACAGCGAATTGAATGTTGCAGAAATACTTCAAAACAATACTATTTTCGAATGTATCGAATTAGAATAGAACTTTAAATGCCTTTTTAATTTTTTTATGGAATCAAAATTATATCAAAACCGAACTTTTGAATCGATCGATTATTCGGATCAAAGTTTAGCCAATACCGAATTTGTTAATTGCAAATTCATTAACTGTAACTTTTCTAAAAGTGAATTGAGTCATAATGATTTTCTAGATTCTACTTTTAAAAACTGTAATCTTTCGCTGGCAGTTTTAAAAAACACTGGATTGAAAAACATCAAATTTATTGGATGCAAATTGATGGGGCTTGATTTCAGCGCTTGCAATAGTTTTTTGTTTTCGATGAATTTTGAAGATTGCATTTTAGACTATTCAACTTTCATTTATAAAAAGCTCAAGAAGACAAATTTCATCGATTGTTCTTTGAAAGAAACGGATTTATCTAATAGTGATTTGTCTTTGGCGGTTTTTAAAAATTGTGATCTTTCTGGCGCCACTTTCGTGGAAAGTATTCTGGAGAAAACTGATTTTAGAACTTCTAAAAATTATTCTTTTGATCCGTCAGAAAACAAAATAAAAGGCACTAAGGTTTCACATACAGCCCTCGCAGGATTACTTGCAAAATTCGATTTACTAATTGAATAAATTCGATATCATTTTTGCGAAAATTATAGATTCATAAAAAAAGCGGAATACAAAAATGTATTCCGCTTTTCTATTAACTAACCATGAAATTTTATTTTAACCATCTTGGATCTCCAATATTGTTATCAATCAACGTTTGATTTTTAACTGTGAAATCTCCATTTGCTGGATCAACAAACTGCGGATTTGCAGTAGTTGCCGATGCATCAATTTTATTGTTTGTAATTGTTCCATCTATAAAACTTGGAGCATCATTATAATAGTTTTTACTAAATGTTGGCTGCGTTGTCAATGGCTGGTTGGTATAAATTGCAGTTGTTGAAGTAATCAACGTATTTTTAACTGTTGAGGTATTATTTGCAAAACGCACATATAATATTCTCTTTGGTGCAACTGTATTTGAAACAGCATAAAGCGTACAGCTTTCAATTAAAACATTTGTAGTTAATCCAGTTCCAGAGAAACCATTTGGAGAAACCACTGCATCTGCTCTTACAAAGTCACGTCCTGTCGAACAAGTATCGAATGTACTGTTTTTAAGAACAATACTTGCAACATACGTATTTCTAAAATCGATAAAATCTGCACCTATATTTGTGTTTACATTTTTTACAATGCTATTATCTACTGTGAAAGAAGACAATTTAGAACCAGCTGCGTTTGCCGCAATTAACGCACGAGTATAATCATGTACTTTACTGCTGCTAATTAAGAAATCACCGTAAGTTGAGTTTGCTCCAGAGATAGTAATTACGGCCGCATTATCCATTCCTGTTCCATCCAAATCTAAATCGATCAACGACAGATTTGCTGTTCCAGCATTAACGGTAAATTTCACATGCAACTTCGGCTTATCGTAAGTACGAAGCCCTCTTAGTGTTATCGATTTGTTCAATGCGATCTCGCCTGTAAATACAGTATAATCTCCAGGCATTAATACTAGAACTGATCCTGAAGCTGCTTCAGTAATTTTAGCATTCAAATCGTCTTCTGGTTTAATTAGAATTCCAGTTCCAATATCAATTCCAGTTGTAAATGTTGTTGTACCTCTTTTCTTAGTACCATTCATTAACTCTGCTGTATAAGCTGTTTCGGCAGTTAATCCTGTAACAACTGCTACTCCTGCAGTTTTTTCTGCTGCTGTAATCGTATGTGTTATTGCACCTGGATTTACAACAATTTGTGTAACAGAAATATTAGGAGTCCATCTTAAAGTCGCTTGTTTTGCTTCTACATCACCATCTTGAATTGGAAGAAAAAGTTCCTCAGATGCAGTTGTAGCAGTTACAACAGACCATTTAGAATCATCCAAACCAGATGCACTCACTGATTTCACTCTAATAGAATAAACTGTTTCTCCTTCTAGCGCCACTTTTACAGGAAGTTCTGTTGGAGCAACATTGATGGTTTTATAAATGGTTTTAAACTCTGGATCATCTGCACTAAACTCTACCACATAATGATCTGCATCTTCTTTTACTGTCCAATTCAATTCAACAGTAGTCTGATTTCTAATAGTAGCTGTAAGCCCTATTGGTGAAAAAGCTCTAGTTACATTTAAATCGTCGATAACGGCCTCATTAAAAGTTTCACAACTTGAAAAAGTCAGCAAAACTAATAATGCAGCGATTATTCCTTTAGTTATATATTTTGTTTTCATAATTCTACTTTGTTAATTATCAGAATGTTATTAATATCCATAATCATTAGTCAGTTTTCCATTGCTTCCATCAAGGAATACCTGCCAGATTGGCCAGAATTGTCTATTATCTGGATTAACCCCTGGTTTGTACAAAGTATTTATCTTAGTTTCTGATGCGGCACCAGTCCAAGTCCAAGCGAATTGTGTATAATCTGCACCTGGGTTTGTAGTTTCGCCACGGTTAAGACCATAAATATCTAAGCTTACATTATCAGATTGGTACTTATAATATAATGTCGCTGGAACATCTGCGTAAGCACCTGTACGATCCGCTAAATTTTTCATTTTTACTTTAGCTTCATCTAATTTTGTTTTTAATAAATTCCAACGAATAAGAGCCTGTTTACGCTCCATTTCACCAGTAAACTCATATTTATTTTCTTCAACAAGAGCATTAAACATAGCTGTTTTGCTAGTCAACGCATTTACATAATTATCAACTTTTTCTGTTTGAACTGCTGTTGGGAATGCTCTTCTTCTAATTTCTTTTAAATATGGAGCTGCTGCTGATGGGCCTTCTAATTCGTTAGCTGCTTCAGCCGCAATTAAAAGAACTTCTGCATATCTCATGTAAATTTTGTTTACCCCATCGTCATTTGTTGAAGTAACAAAACGAGTCATCCATTCGTAACGGTATTTTCCAAAATACCAAGTATTTAAAGCTCCCAATTCTTGTTTAGCAATATTGTTTACTGCTGTACCATATTTATAAGGAACACAAGTTACATCTCTTCTTGTATCTGCTTGATCATAATCATAGAATACCGTTGGAAGCGGACCTGCTACACCTCCACGATTTGCACCGTTAGCATGAAACTGATCATTTGTAGTATGACGAACTGCAAAAGTAAATAACATACGACCTCTACCATCTGAGAATGGAAGCTCCCAAAGAGATTCTCCTCCTGCAGTAATATTTTCTTGGTTGTATTTTTTCCAAAATGTCTCAAATGAAGACTCCAAATGTGCTGAACCGCTTGCAATAACAGAGCGAGATTCTGACAAAGCTAATGCATACATATTTGCAACAGATAATTCTGGATCTGTACTTCTTCTGATTCCGTCAGGATATTGCTGATAACCGCTTGCCGCTAATGCTAAACGAGCACGAAATCCCTTCACAAAAGCTTTATTAATTCTTTCGACTGTACTTGTCGCAGTAGACTCACCTGGCCAAGGAACCAATGTTGCAGCTTCAGCTAAATCAGCTAGAAGTTGTTTGTAAATTACATCTCGACTTGATTTTTCAACATAAATAGTAGCATTGTTTAAAGGTTCAAATCTTGCAGGCACATCTCCCCAAGCTTTTACCAAATCGGCATAATAAATTGCTCTTAATGTCAAAGCTTCACCTAGTAGATATCCTAATTCTGATCCTGGTGTTGGATTACCATAAGTACGTAAACCACGAATACAGATATTAGCACGCTCAATACCTGAATACATCATTGCCCAAGCATTGTTAGTTGTATTCATCTGAGAGTTATTTGGCTTTGCATCATAAGTACATAAATCAGAAGCATCACTAACCGTCTGAGAAGAATTGTACCATTCTGTATCTGTATTTAATCCATAAAAAGGAAGAAAACGTCCTCTATATGAGTTGGTCTCAGCAAATGGAATTTTAATCCCGTCAATTGCTGATTCAGCTAATCCTGGGCTAGAAAAAATAACCGATTCGTCTAGTGTCGATTTTGCTGGAGCATCTAAGTAATCATCTGAGCAAGAAGTAAAAAAGCTTGCTACAAATATTCCTGCGATTAATATTTTATGTTTCATCTTGTGAAAGTTTTACTAAATTAAAAATTAAGGTTTAAACCAAAAATAAACTGTCTGCTTCGCGGATATGCTGAATAATCAACACCCGGTGTGTAAGGCGTGTTTCTTCTAGTTGAAGCTTCTGGATCTGGACCTGAATATTTTGTCCAAACAAAAACATTACTAGCTGTAAAATAAAATCTTAGCTTAGAAACTCCTAAAGCAGAAGTTAAATCGCCTGGTGTAGTATAACCCAAACTTAAATTATTAAGTCTCAAGAAAGAACCATCTTCAACAGCCCAGTCGCTAAAAACATAACGAGGCATATAAGGAGACCACATTGTGGTATTTGCATTTAAAGCTGCTAATTCAGTTGGATCTGTAACTAACTGTCCTGTAGTCGTATTCAAGTTTGTCCATCTTGTTCCATCAGCCATTTCAGAATTTAAATTTCTATATTGCCCATTTGGAATTGATGTCGAAAACTCCACTTTATTTGCATTGTAAACATCATTTCCAATACTCCAGTTAAAAGCAGCAGAAAGATCAAATCCATAAGCATTAGCATTTAAAACCATACCTCCAGTACTTTTTGGATTAGCGTTTCCAATAACCGTAAGATCATTAGCATCTACCTTGCCATCGCCATCGATATCTTTTAATTTCATAGCCCCTGGTTGCATCTTTCCTACTATTGTAGTAGCATCTGGCACTCCATTTTTTAAAGTATAAGCCCCTGAACTGTAATCAAAGTCTGAGACTTCATAACGTCCATCGCTCTTATAACCATACATGATACCTAATGGCTGCCCTACGTTTACTAAATAATCTCCAGTAATTGAAGAAGATGCCCATCCAGAAGACGCAGTAAAATTTTCCATTACTCCAAGTGAGTTGATTTTATTGGTATTAAATGCAGCATTGAAAGATAAACTTACTCCGTATTTAGGTCTTTCAATAAGATTCAAGTTCAAAGTCGCTTCAACACCACCGTTTTGAATTTCACCCATGTTTCTATATTGATTATCATAACCTCCAGAAATTGGGAAAAGCATTAAAAGATCTTTCGTCTTATTTTTATACATTTCGACAGATCCAGTTACTTTATTTTTGAATAAGTCAAAATCTAAACCGATGTTTTGTGTAATTGTAGTTTCCCATTTTAAATCTGGATTAGCCATTGTTTTAGAGGCTGCCCAATAGTTATCAACACCATTTATCCATGTTGATGTAGAAGAGATGAAACTTTGAACCATTTGTCCAGTTGGAATATTGTTATTACCTGCTTCACCATAACTTACTCTTAATTTAAGTAAATTAACCCATGAAGCATTTTTCATAAATTCCTCTCCAGATATTTTCCAAGCAGCCGCAGCCGCAGGGAAAAAGCCCCATTTATTATCTCCTAAAAATTTACTTGAACCATCTGCACGATAAGTAGCTGTCAGAAGGTAACGATCTTTGTAATCATAATTTGCACGTCCAAAGAAAGAAAGTAATTTATCATCTGGATAATAGAAATTATCAACCGATACCGGAGTTCCTTGTGTAGTTAATTTCTTTGCCTCATCTAACTCGAAAGACAACGGATATCCTTGAATTGTATTTGTTAAATCATTTCTTTTATAATCGATAGATTCTTCTCCCAAAAGTATTTTCAAACTATGATTCTCGCCAGTTATTTTTTTCAAATCGTAGTTAAGCGTATTTGCATTTCTAAAACGAGTATCTTTTCTATCTGACATTATCATTGCAGGCATACCTTGTCTTTCTGCCGCAGGGTTATTTTTTACGTAATAAGTTGTACGTCCGTAAAAACGGTAATCTTGAAAGTTGTAATTATCTAAACCTAATTCTGTTTTAAAAATCAAATCTGAAGTAAGTTTCCAAGAAAAACTTCCTAATGTGTTAAAGTTTTTTCTCAACTGCTCACGGTTGTTATCTACAATAGAAACAAAAGGATGCACTAAATTGTTAGCTACAGCTTCATCTGTATCATCAGTTGTTAATCCAGGAATTGGAATTGGCGCATATCCAACAACATTTTTCAAACGAGAATCTGCAGATGAAACTTCATTTTGTTCGTTCATTCCGGCACCATTAATTTCAGTATCAGAATAACGAACTGTAAAACTTAAATCAATTTTATCTGAAGCTTTACTATTTAAAGCAAGAGATAAGTTATTTCTCTTAAAATCTGATCCAAGCATAATTGCTTTTTCATCATAATGTGCATAGTTGAAGTTATAATTCATTTTATCACTTCCACCACGAATAGATAAGTCACGGCTTTGCACTTCTCCTGTACGTCCAAAAACTTGCTTCTGCCAGTTATTTCCTTTCATACCTTTATACATATCATAATCCTGCCAGTTACCAAAATATTTAGTGTAAGAACTTGGGTTGCTCAAAATAGTTTTATCATTCTGATCAAGCAAAGCATATTCATATTGCCATTTTACATAGTCCTCTGGAGAAGTTACGTCAATAGTATTAGCCAGTTTTTTCATTCCGTAGAACATATTGTAGTTCACTGCTATTTTACCATCTTTACCTTTTTTAGTTGTCACAATAATAACTCCATAAGCTCCTCTAGAACCATAAATTGCAGTAGATGATGCATCTTTTAATACGGTCATTGTTTCAATATCTGAAGAAGAAATATCGTTAATATTGTTTACTGGAAAACCATCTACGATATACAAAGGAGAAGCATCTTGGCTTAAAGATCCGTTTCCACGAATTCTCACTTGAACATTTGAATCTGGCGAACCTTCTGAAGAAGATACTGATACACCGGCAATACGTCCTGTTAAAGCTTCAGCAACGTTAGGAACCGGAATCTTACGTACTTCACTTCCAGAGAACGTTGCAACTGCTCCTGTTAAATCAGATTTTTTAGAAGTTCCATATCCAATTACAACAACTTCATTTAAATTATTAGAATCTTCAGATAAAGTTGCATTTACTTTCGTTTTACCGTCAGCAGAGATATCAATCGTTTTAAATCCTATAAAAGAAAAACTCAATACGGCTTTTGAATTGGTCAATTTCAATTTATAATGCCCGTCAAAATCGGTAGAAGTTCCGTTCTTAGTTCCTTTTTCTAAAACGTTTACCCCAGGAAGAGAAAGTCCCGCGGCATCTTTCACGGTTCCCTCTATCGTTGTGCCCTGCGCGTGTATTTGACTACCGATCAATAAGCACAGTAAGAAAACAAGTTTAGAGCAAAAATCTGCTCCTTTGTTTAATAGTTCTTTAAAGTTCATGGTTGATTGTTTAAGTTAATTAATGTTTTTCGTGTGGTTTAAGTGGTTTTTTGTGGTTACTGTTCAATTCATTCTTATAATTATTACTTGTGGTTTTGCTTTAGCACTATAATTTTTCGACGTCTTATTTCTACTTCATTTATATTCCTTTTCCAATCCAAATACTTAATCGATTTCGAACATCGAAGAAAAAGTTGTAATCGATTACACAAACATAGATATTTTTTTTAAACGAAAAATAATTTTTGCCAAAAATTTCATAAAAAAAATTACAAATCAGAAATTTTAGCGCTTTTTTATATTAGATATATAATTTATATCGACATAAAATATTAAATATATTATTATTAATCGTTCATTTGATTTGATTTTTGCAAAAAAAACAATCGATTACAGGAATATTAATTACGAAATTATTAGGTGTGGATTTTACACTTAAAAAATTAAAGAAATTTTAAAAAAAACTAAATGAAATACAAAAAAGAGCGTTCTTTTAAAGCGTATTTTCTGATAAAAACAGCCGATTGAAGAAATATGTTCTATAAAATTTTAATTATAAGACATAAAAAAAGCCCTTAAACAAACGTTAAGGGCTAAAAAAGGTAAGTAAATTGTATTTAAATGTGCTGCAACTGCACTTGTTTTTGATGTAACCTCATCAGTATGAATGTAATAATCATTCCTATAACCGACATCATAACTCCAATAAGGTTTGGAGAAGAATAGCTAAGTCCTGCAGCCAAAGGTAATCCGCCTAGAAAAGCTCCTAAAGCATTACCAATATTAAAACTTCCTTGAAGAGATGCAGAAGCAATCATCTCCGCTCCTTTTGCTGTACGAATCATTAACATCTGAATTGGTGCAATTACCGAGAATGAAATAGCTCCAGTTAGAAATGTCAAAAATAAAGATACATATTGATTGAATGAGAAAAAGTAAACTAAAACCAAATCTAACGACATTACCATCAATAAGGCTAATGTAGTTGGTGCTGGCGAAAATCTGTCTGCCAATTTTCCTCCAACAAAATTACCAACAACCATTCCTAATCCTGCCAAAATCAAGATTGAAGAAACATCTTCTGGAGAAAATTTAGATACATTAATTAATAAAGGAGCAATATAACTGATCCAAGCAAATAAACCTCCGAAACCAATTGCCGTAATTCCGATAATTAACCATGCTTCTGTACGTCTAAAAAACTGAAGCTGGGTCTTCATATTGACACTTTCCCCTTTTTCAAGATTCGGCATCCATAAATAAATAGCTAAAAATGTTAGTAAGCCAACAATAGCAATCAATACAAAAGTATAGCGCCAAATAAAATGATGACCTATATAAGTACCAATCGGCACGCCAATTAAATTTGCAATTGTTAATCCGGCAAACATGGTCGAAATAGCTTGCGCTTCTTTTCCTTTGTCTGCCAAACGGCTTGCAACTACCGCTCCTACACCAAAGAATGCGCCGTGTGGCAAACCTGAAAGAAATCGAGAAGCAAATAAAACATTATAATCTGGAGCAATAATAGAAAGTGCGTTAAAAACTGCCAGCATTAAAGCTAAAATTAAAAGCATTTTTTTAGGCGCATAATTTCTTCCTGCAATTACCAATAAAGGTGCTCCAATAACAACTCCTAAAGCATAAGATGAAATTAAATATCCCGCAACAGGAATCGAAACTTTCATATCTGAAGCAATATCTGGGAGTAATCCCATCATTACAAACTCTGTAATTCCGATAGTTAACCCTCCTAAAGAGAGTGCAATAAGACTTTTTTTCATTTTGATTAAGTATAGAAAGGAATAGATTTCTACGTTGCAAAATTAACACCGTCAAGCGGAAAATAAATTGTAAATTTGTGATATAAAATTGTATATTTAAGTTATGCCGAAATTAAATCAGTTTAAAACGCTAGTACTTGATGAGTTTGAAGAAGAGAAATTTCATCTTCCTCCGCATACTCATACTTATTATGAAATCATTTACATTAATAAAGGAAGCGGTATTCATCATTTAAACAATAATCTGCTTCCTTATAAAGCTGGCGATTTGTTTGTGATTTCGCCAGATGATGAGCATTATTTTGATATTAAGAAAAGTACCCGTTTTACTTTCATCAAATTCACAGATAATTATTTTAATTCTAAACAGAATCTGACTTGCGATGAATTTTTGGTAAATACTCCCGAAAGTTTCATGCGAGACAAAATCCTTAAAGAAACCGTTTTGAAATTTGATGAACCTTGCAAAACCATTTTAAAAAACACTGTTGAAAATATCGTAACCTACGGCCGTTATATTGACGTTACTTCTTCTCCAATTGTTTTTTATCAGATTCTTTCGATTTTTGGTTTGATAAAAGAAACCATTCGATGCATGAATCTGCAGTTACAATCAACTCATTTAGATACAGAGCAAATTGCCAATTATATCCATCAAAACATTTATCAGCCAAAATTGGTTCAGATAAAAGTGATTGCGCAACATTTTAATATTGCCCAAACGTATTTTAGTGCTTATTTTAAAAGAACATTTAGTATTAGTTACCGCGAATACATTCATAATTTAAGAACTACTTTAATTGAGAAAAGATTTCATAACAATCAATTGCCAATTAAACAAATTGCGTACGAATTTGGTTTTACCGATGAAAGCCATCTGACCAATTATTTTAAAAAACGTAAAAACATGAAACCGACAGATTTCAAAAAACTGTAGTTATTGAAATCTTAAAATATAATTTGCTCGAACATTTTTAACTAAATTTGTGCTACTAAAAACAATTTCTTTGAAAAAGAAAATCCACATAATAATGCTTTTTATAACACTTAGTTTCTTTTTGAATCCGAGTTATACTTATGCGTGCAATATGGGTCATCATAAAGAAATTGCTTCTAAAGAAGAAAACAGCTGTTCTAAAAAATGCTGTGAAAAGAAAACTTCAAAACAAGAAAAACACAATTGTGATGGAAAATGCCGTCATTATGGCTGTACAACTTCTGCATTTCAATTTGTTATTTTGACTTCAAATGATTTTGATTTGCAAAACGATACTTTCAATTTTTCTTTAAAAAACAAAATTTCATCTTATAGTAATTCTACAATTTCTTCTGGATTTACTTCTATTTGGCTGAAGCCGAAAATATAATTATTGCATTTATGACAGCCCATATTGGGTCTTTTCAAAATCAACATTTTAATTAATTTTAAAGGAAATTAAAATCCTTTATCAAATATAAAACACAATGAAAAAATCAATTATAGCTTTAACAGCAACAATCGCAATATTATTTTCTGCAAATAACATTCAAGCAAACACGCCAAATTCTGAAGTAACAGCAATCGAAATTGCAGATGCTCAATTACAATCTGTTTATGATGCTTACTTTACAGTAAAAGATGCACTTATTAAAAGTGATAGCAAATTGACTTCGGCGAAAGCCAAAGATTTACTTACTGCAATTACAGCAGTAAAAATGGACAAACTAAAAAGCAATGAACATACGGTTTGGATGAAAGTGGTTAAAAAATTAACTGCCGATGCTAAAAGTATTTCAGCTACAACAGATCTTAAAAAACAACGTGAGACTTTTAAATCATTATCAAAAAGTACTTACGATTTGATAAAAGTTTCAAGTCCGACAGAACCAATCTACAAACAATATTGCCCAATGGCAGACGCTGACTGGTTAAGCAAAGAAAAAGCAGTTAAGAATCCGTATTACGGTTCTTCTATGCTGACTTGCGGAAACGTAGTTGAAACGATTAAATAATATGAAGCTTTACATCAAAAATATGGTGTGCAGCCGATGCAAAATGGTTGTGAAGTCTGAGTTCGAAAAGCTCGGACTTCAAACTATTGCTGTTGAATTGGGAGAAGTTGAACTTGATAAAGAAATCAGCGACAAACAAAAAGAAGTTTTATTAGAAAATCTTCAAAGTTTAGGTTTTGATTTAATCGATGATAAAAAAACGAAAACCGTCGAAAAAATAAAAAACCTGATTGTCGATTTGGTTCATCATAAAAACAATGATTTAAAAATCAACCTATCAGAATATCTGGCCGAAAACCTGAATCAAGATTATAATTCGCTAAGCAATTTATTTTCTGAAATTGAAAATACTACAATAGAAAAGTATTTCATTAGCCAGAAAATTGAAAAGGTAAAAGAATTATTGATTTACAATGAACTTTCGTTAAGCGAAATTGCTGATATTCTTAACTACAGCAATGTGGCACATTTGAGCAATCAATTCAAGAAAATTACGGGCTTTACTCCTACTTCTTTCAAACAATCAAAAGATAAAATGCGTATTCAGATCGAGAATTTGTAGCTTTTTTTTAACCGCAAAGCACGCAAATAATTTACGCAAGGTTCGCAAAGATGTTTTAAGACAAAGCTTTGCGAACTTTGCGTTTTTAAACAGCCCAGCATATCAAAAATCCTTGCGCCTTTGCGGTTAAAAAAACATTTAGTAAATCTTACAAATCATTCCCAAAATTCTACAAACCGAACTCGCAGATACTTCGGAAATTTGCATTGTAATACTTAAAAACCAATACAATGACTCATCAATATATAATTTCAGGAATGTCTTGCAACGGATGCCGAACCAAAGTCGAAAAAACTTTGAATGAAATTGAAGGCGTTCAAGCAGAAGTGACATTAAATCCGCCAACGGCTACGATTACAATGGAAAAACATGTTCCGACAGAAAAATTTCAGGAAGTTTTATCTGCTGCAGGAAATTATACGATTGAAATCGATTCTCCTAAAAACCATTCTGAAACAGCAGAAAAATCTTGCTGTTCAGGTCATAAAAAAGAGAACCACAATCATCATAAAACAGAAACAAAAAAAGTACACCAGCACAGTGCAAATGGCGTTTATTATTGCCCAATGCATTGCGAAGGCGACAAAACATATAACAAACCTGGAGATTGCCCCGTTTGCGGAATGGATTTAGTACCGCAAGTTGCTATCACAGCAACACAATTCACTTGTCCGATGCATCCTGAAATTGTTTCAAACGAACCGGGCGATTGTCCAATCTGCGGAATGGATCTAGTTCCGATGCAGGCTTCAGAAAGTGAAGAAAACAAAACTTATTCTGATTTATTGAAGAAAATGAAAATAGCGATTCTGTTTACCCTTCCTATTTTCATCATCTCAATGTCAGAAATGATTCCGAATAATCCGCTTTACAATATCATGTCTATCGAAAAATGGAATTGGGTTCAGCTTTTATTTTCGATTCCAGTTTTGTTTTATTCGGGTTGGATGTTTTTTATTCGTGCTTACAAATCGATTGTCACTTGGAATCTGAATATGTTCACATTAATCGGAATTGGAACAATCGTTGCTTTCCTATTTAGTATTGTCGGAATGTTTTTTCCAGATATTTTCCCAGACGAATTCAAATCACATCACGGAACCATTCATTTGTATTTTGAAGCTGCGACTGTAATTATCACTTTAGTTTTATTAGGACAATTATTGGAAGCCAAAGCTCACGGACAAACTAATGGAGCGATAAAAGAATTATTGAAGTTAGCTCCAACCGAAGCGACTTTAGTTGAAAACGGAATAGATAAAATAATCTCAATTCACAACATCAAAAAAGACGATTTACTTCGTGTAAAACCAGGAGAAAAAATTCCAGTTGACGGAAAAATAACTTCTGGCGAAAGCAGTATCGACGAATCTATGATTACTGGAGAACCAATTCCAGTAGATAAAAAAACGGACGATTCTGTTATTTCTGGAACTATAAACGGTACAAAATCATTCGTAATGATTGCCGAAAAAGTGGGCGCAGAAACGATGCTTTCGCAAATTATCCAAATGGTAAATGACGCCAGCAGATCTCGCGCTCCAATTCAGAAATTAGCCGATCGCGTTTCTAAATATTTTGTACCAACTGTTGTTATTATTTCAATTGTAACCTTTTTTATCTGGGCAAAATTTGGTCCAGAACCCGCTTATGTTTACGGATTAATTAATGCGATTGCGGTTCTTATTATCGCTTGTCCTTGCGCACTTGGATTAGCAACTCCAATGTCGGTTATGGTTGGAGTTGGAAAAGGAGCACAAAACGGAATCTTGATCAAAAATGCTGAGGCTCTAGAAAACATGAATAAAATTGATGTTTTGATAACCGATAAAACAGGAACAATTACCGAAGGAAAACCATCCGTAGAAAAAATCTATGCCATAAATAATGACGAAGATTTTCTGCTTCAAAACATTGCTTCTTTAAATCAGCATAGCGAACATCCTTTGGCGCAAGCGGTAGTCGATTTCGCGAAAGCAAAAAATAGTTCGTTAAAAGAAGTTCAAGGTTTTGAAACTATTGCTGGAAAAGGTGTTTTAGGAACTATAGAAAACATAAGTGTCGCTTTAGGAAACAAAAAATTAATGGATGAGATTGGTGCTTCTGTTTCTACTGATTTAGAACAAAAAGTAATTTCTGAACAGAATTTAGGAAAAACTATTTCGTACATCGCTATTGAAAAAAGCGTTTTAGGTTTCGTAGCCATTACCGATGCTATTAAAGAAAATAGCGCAAAAGCTATTAAAGAGCTAATTTCTCAGGGTGTTGAAGTTATTATGATGACAGGCGACAACCATAATACAGCAAAAGCCGTTGCCGATCATTTGCATTTGAGTTCTTTCAAAGCCGATTGTCTTCCAGAAGATAAATTGAAAGAAATTGAACGTTTACAAGCACAAGGAAAAATCGTTGCCATGGCAGGCGATGGAATCAACGATGCGCCTGCTTTGGCACAATCTAATATCGGAATTGCAATGGGAACTGGAACTGATGTTGCCATCGAAAGCGCTAAAATAACTTTAGTAAAAGGCGATTTAAACGGAATTGTAAAAGCCAAAAACCTCAGCCATGCTGTAATGTCAAATATCAAACAGAATTTATTTTTTGCCTTTATTTATAACACTTTGGGCGTGCCAATTGCTGCGGGAATTTTATATCCATTTTTAGGAATATTGCTTTCGCCGATGTTGGCTGCGGTAGCAATGAGTTTGAGTTCTGTTTCAGTAATCGTAAATGCTTTGCGTTTGAGAAATTTAAAATTATAATTTATGATTAAGATCAAATATATACTTATACTTTCTTTAATTGCTCTTCAGTTAAAGGCTCAAAAAGTAGTGCGTTACGATTTGCACGTTCGTGATACGATTGTTAATTTTTCGGGTAAAGAAAAACGTGCGATTGCTGTAAACGGGCAAATTCCGATGCCGACGCTGACTTTTACCGAAGGCGATATTGCAGAAATTTACGTTCATAACGAATTAAAAAAGGAAACCACTTCCATGCACTGGCACGGATTATTTCTTCCCAATAAAGAAGACGGAGTTCCATATCTTACGCAAATGCCAATTGAACCTGGAACAACCCATAAATATACTTTCCCGATTATTCAGAATGGAACTTATTGGTATCATAGTCATTCGGGTTTGCAGGAACAAATTGGTTTATACGGACTTTTTATCATCAATAAGAAAAAAGACGATTCAACTATCCGAAAAGGAATTGATGATTTACCAACAATTCCAATTATTTTAAGCGAATGGTCAGATTTGAAACCTGAGAATATTCAGCGAATGCTTCATAATGCAAATGATTGGTTTGCGATAAAAAAAGGAACCACTCAAAGTTATTTTGAAGCTTTAAAACAAGGACATTTTTCGACCAAAGTAACCAACGAATGGAAACGAATGAATGCCATGGATGTTAGCGATGTTTATTATGAAAAGTTTCTAATTAACGGAAAAAACGAACAGCAGTTTTCAGATCTTAAACCAGGCTCGAAAGTTCGCTTACGAATTGCCAACGGAGGTGCTTCCAGTTATTTCTGGCTTACTTACGGCGGAGGAAAAATAACAGTTGTAGCCAGCGACGGAAATGATGTCGAACCTGTAGACGTAGATCGTTTGATTATTGCAGTTTCTGAAACTTATGATGTTGTAGTAACAATTCCAGAAGATAATAAAGCCTTTGCTTTTTTGGCTACAGCCGAAGACAGAACGGGATCTGCTTCTTTGTTTTTAGGAAATGGAGAAAAACAGCCAGTTCATCATCTTTCGAAATTAAAATATTTTGAAGGAATGAAAATGATGAATGACATGATGAAAATGAACGGCCAAATGAACGACATGGGCATGAATATGTCTCTGAATAAAATGGATATGAATGCCGTAATGTATCCTGAAATTTCAGGTGAAGATGAAAATTCAAAACCAATGGATCATTCCAGTCATAATATGGAAGAAATGAAGATGAAAAGTGACAGCACGGAAACTTCTGAAATTGTGACTTTGAATTATGGAATGCTGAAATCTCCCTTTAAAACCAATCTTCCAAAAGACGCTCCTGTCAAAGAATTGCGTTTTACGCTTTCTGGAAATATGAATCGTTATGTTTGGAGTTTGGACAATAAAGTGGTTTCTGAAACGGATAAAATTCTAATTAAAAAAGGAGAAAACGTTCGTATTGTTTTATACAACGGTTCAATGATGCGTCACCCAATGCATTTACACGGCCATGATTTTAGAATTCTAAACGAACATGGCGATTATGCTCCGCTAAAAAATGTAATTGATATTATGCCAATGGAAACCGATACAATCGAATTTCAGGCAAATGCTGATGGCGACTGGTTTTTTCATTGTCATATTTTATATCATATGATGGCCGGAATGGGAAGAATTTTTACTTATGAAAATTCAGCACCGAATCCGTTGATTCATCATCCTGAAATGGCTTACAAAATGCTGAAAATGGATGACCGCATGTTTCACTTTATGGCAGAAAATGATTTTGCAACCAACGGAAATGATGGTGAAGCGATGTACAGCAACACACGCTGGAGCATTGGTACAGAATGGAGATTAGGTTACAACGACAAACATGGTTATGAAACAGAAACTCATATTGGACGTTATATCGGAAAAAATCAATGGTTAATGCCTTTTATTGGTTTTGACTGGCGCTATCGAAAAATGGGAATGGATGAACAGGAACAAAATCTTTGGGGACAAAAAAATACCAAAGACAATCGTTCGGTTTTTAGTTTAGGAGCCGAATACACTTTACCAATGCTCATAAAAGCTCAAGTTGAGGTTTATACAGATGGAAACGTAAGAGTACAATTTGAACGAAAAGACATTCCGCTTTCGCAACGACTTCGAATGAATTTAATGTGGAATACAGATAAAGAATATATGGCGGGATTGAAATATATCGTAGGCAGAAACTTCGGAATCACAACGCATTACGATAGCGATATGGGAATTGGATTTGGGGTTAATTTGAATTATTAATTTTTTAAACTATGTAAGTTATTTAAGTTTATTTAAAGCATTTTAACAATGAAATAAATTATATCTTAGTTTTCAAAAAATCAATAATTTGCATATAACTTATGAGTAAGCTATATTTTCTACCACTCCTTTTCTCTTGCATATTTTTAACAAGTTGTGATCCTTCTCAAGGTATTTTGTTTACTAATAAAGGTGAAAGCAATGTCAAAGTAAAACTCATTATAAATCCGCAATTTAAAAATGAACAATTGGATGAAATGAAAAAAGGAGATTCAATTGTTTTTAATTTAATCCCTCATTATCCTGAAGCAAAAGAAGGTTATATTTATTTTGGAAGAGGAAGATGGAACGATGAAAACATTAGTGAAATCAGTAAATCGATTAAAAGCATCGAAATTGGAAATGATAATTATAAGATTGTTTACAAATCGCAAGAAGCAATAAATAATTTACTGAAAGAAAACTACAAGGGGATAATTATGAAATCTCTCAATATTAAAATTGATGACAATTTTTTTAAATAAAACATGAGAAAAATCTACTTTGCGCTACTTTTTCTTTCTGGAATAATCTTTATAAGCTGTAATAATAAACAAGCCGATTTACAATTTGAAAAAAATGTAATGTATGAAATTTATCCTGCTTTAATAGATTCTGTTTGGGTTAATGCTTTAGAATATTATATACCACCTCCACCTCCGCCAATAAAAGATACTCCAGAATATAGGATTCATATAAAGAAGCAATACAAAAAACAATTTAATCAAGATTTAGCAGAATTTAAGAAAAAGAAATTCCCTGTTGATCTTGTCATTCTGGATAAAGCAATTTCAAAACAAAAAGGAAAAGAGCTGCAAGGTCACTTCAAAGATGCTGAAATATCAGAAAACAATATTTTAGATACACTTGATTATAAATTTGACAGAAAAAAACTGGATTCGTATCAAGCTTTTAAGCTTCATTATGTTCCAAGAATACCACGTGGAAATGACAGAAGATTTTATAATGAATGTTGTTATTCTGTACGAGGAGTATTCATTTTAAGCAGAATTCAATTTGATGATGAAAAAAAATACGGTTTACTTACTGCAGAAATCAATTGCGGTGAGATGTGCAGTTACGGATATCGAATCTTCATTAAAAAAGTAAAAGAGAAATGGGTAATTGACAAAATAGAAAAAGCATGGATTGCATAATGGCATTACTTTTGGAATAAGCATATTATACTCTTAACTTTATGAACCAAACTCTTTTCCTTTTATTACTGGCTTTACCGATTATTTTCCAAATTATATTCGGAAGAAAAGCGATCGTCAAAACCATAAAACTAACTTTTTTTAAAGTCTGTTTAATTACCTTTCTTGCTCAATTTATATTCTTCATTATTGCATTTAAAGTACTTTCATACAGATTACGAGAAGAATCAAACGGACAAATTCACTGCGGAATGCCTTTTGTTGGATTAATAGGTTTAGAAATCCTGATATCCATAATTATATTATTAATTATACTTGTTCAATATGTAATAAAGAGATCATACAATCGTAATCAATAAAAAATGAAGATCATTTCAAGTTATTTTTAAGAAAGATGGTCTTGATATTAATATTGAAAGCAAAAATTTTGAATCAAATTCAGCAAAATTAAGTTTCCTGGATAACAACAAATCGATACTTAAAAAGATTAACGGAAAAGATTTTTGGGGAACTGACGGAGGAATTCCAAAAAAGACTTATAAAAGCATATCCGTTGTGATTGACAACAATACTATTGAACTTCCAAAAAATTCTTTTGATGATTTGTTCGAACCTACTCTTTTTAACACACGCGCCTATTACGATACAAAATCCAATATTTTATACATCACTTCCAGCAATAGTGATGGTGCAGGAGGTTATGAAATTGTTTTGGTTATAGAAAAAAGTCAATATAAAGAACGTAAAATTGTTTATGGTTTTTAATTACCAAAACACTTTTACCAAAACATTAACAATAAAACTATTCTTACAGTTTAGAATCATTTTATATTTGACTTACCAATTATAATCTTCTAACATAAAAACTTTTAATTAAAATGACAAAAGTAATCACCGTTGTAACAGTTGCTTTATTTTCAATCGGCGTAACAGCGCAAGAAACCAAACCAGCCACAAAAGAAAAAGCTAAAAAAGAATCTTGTTGCAAAAAAACAACCGATAAAAAAGATAAAAAATCTTGCTGCATTAAAAAATAAATGAAACTTGATTTCAAAGAAAAAGACCTCAAACAATTGAGGTCTTTTTTTATCTAAAATAAATTTCTTCTTATTACTGGCTATTCACATACAGATACCCTGCCTTTTCAACCTTTCTTCCGTTGCTGTCATATTCTAAGGTGTAGAAATAAGTTCCTGTCGGAAGTTTATTCCCTCTGGCAACCGTTGCGCGTCCGTCTGAGAAGCCCTGAAATGGGCTGGTAACGTTGTCATAGCCTTTTTTCTCGTAAACCACCACCCCGTATCTGTTATAGATTCTTACAACATTATTTGGATAGCAGTCAATTCCTTTTATAAAGAAACTATCGTTTAATCCGTCTCCGTTGGCTGATACCGCGTTGTAAACTTCTTCTACGCAAGAGACATTTACTGTCTGGACAAAAGAATTTTGATTTCCGCAATTATCTGATGCGGTCCAGGTTCTGATCAGTGAATATCTGCTGACGCAATCTCCGTCAACTCTCTGCTCGTCATAAGCAACTGTTGCACTACCGCAGTTATCTGTAGCTGTAAAAGCTGGGGCTGGAGGAATGGTGTCACAGTCCGCTGTTATTGTTGCTTCAGGCAATGTTTCTACAAATACTGGCGCTGTAGTATCATGAATTAATATCGTTTGTGCACACGTTGCCGTATCAATAACTGTATTCTCTCCTGCATCACGAACTCCGTTGCTGTTGGTATCTTCATATTCTGTTATGGTATAAGTTCTGGTTACATTGGCATTACATCCTGGATCCGCTCCATTTGATGCTGTAATTTCAACCACTCCGCATCGGGTGTCTGCTATGCGTCCGTCACCGTTTCCTAAGGCTTCGAATTCTGCTTCTGTCAGACTCACTGCCGAAGGAAGTTCCTCATAACATTGCACTGAAGATGCTTGGAAAGTTGGGCAGATCACACTGAAACGGCAGCAGTTTGGCGAAATTCCAGTTACATTTACTGTATTGCAGGCACTCGCATCCTGAACGTTTACATTATAATTGGTTCCTGAACTGATAAGTCCTGATGTCCAGGTATTTCCTAACCATGTTCCAGGTGCTCCGGTTCCTGTAGCAGTATAAGGCGGCTGACCTGTTACTGATAAAGTAATGTTATATCCAGACTGTGTGGCCGAACAGGCTACAGTCTCTGCTCCTGCCAGAGCAATTTGGCTAATAATCACATTCTGGTTTGCCGTTACGCTGTTTCCGTTTCCATCATTAAACGTCCAGGTAATAACTGTCGTTCCAGTATTTGTTATTGGAAAGGCCGTTGTAGTTGTTCCTGTTATTATTCCCGCGCAGGCATCTGTTGTTGTTGGTATTGCCGGTGTAACATTACACTGTCCTGTTATGTCCGCAAGCATCGGTATAGTAGGCGGAGTAATATCATCAATAATTACATTCTGATTAGCTGTTGAGATATTTCCGTTTCCGTCATCAAAAGTCCATGTAACCACTGTTGTCCCCTGTGCTGTAATCGGGAAAACCGTTGCGGTGATTCCTTCTATAATTCCCGCGCAGTTATCTGCTGCGGTCGGAATAGTTAAGGAATCTACTGAACATTCTGTTGTCACATCTGCAAGTATTGGAACTGTCGGAGCGGTAATATCTCTTATAATCACATTCTGGTTAGCTATTGAAATATTGCCATTTCCGTCATCAAAAATCCACGTTATAACAGTTGTTCCCTGCGCTGTGATTGGGAATATCGGAGCTGTGGTTCCTGTTATGGTTCCCGCGCAATTGTCTATTGCAGTCGGAGCTGTCAGAGAGGCTACAGAACATTCTGCCGTTACATCCGTTAATACAGGCACGACTGGGGGTGTTATATCATCAATGATTACATTTTGGATTGCTGTTGAGATGTTTCCATTTCCATCATTAAAACTCCATGTAACCTGCGTTGTTCCCTGATCTGTGATTGGGAAAACTGATGTCGTTGTTCCTGTGATTGTTCCCATGCAGGCATCTATAGTTGTTGGTACTGGAGGTATCACTGAACATTCTCCTGTAACATCTGCCAGAATAGGTACCACAGGAGGTGTTTCGTCATTAATGATCACATTCTGATTTGACGTCGAGATATTTCCATTTCCATCATCAAAACTCCAAGTTACAATACTTGTTCCTGGAGCTGTGATTGGGAAAATAGTAGTTGTAGTTCCAGTAATTGGTCCTGCACAGTTATCAACAGTAGTTGGTGCGGTTAATGTAACACTGCAATCTCCTGTGGCATCTGCCAAGACTGGTGCTGGTGGCGCAATGGCATCATCAATAATTACATTTTGATTTGCAGTTGTTATATTTCCGTTGCCATCATCGAAAGTCCAAGTTATTACAGTTGTTCCTTGAGTTATTACTGGGAATACTGTACTGGATGTGCCGATAATAATCCCTGAACAATTGTCTATTGCTGTCGGGGCCGAAAGAGTTACTTCGCAATCTCCATATACATCTTCAAGAATTGGTGCTACAGGTGCTGAGGTATCTTTTATTATAACATTTTGATTTGCTGTTACGACACTGTTATTGCCATTGTCAAAAGTCCAAGTAACTACCGTTGTTCCTTGTGTTGTAATTGGAAAAACTGTTGAAGTTGTTCCAATAATAGTTTTAGAACAATTATCCACCGTTGAAGGTGCGGTAAGTGTTACTTCGCATTCTCCATTTACATCGTCCAATATTGGTATAATTGGCGGTGTAGTATCATTAATGATTACATTTTGATTAGCTGTTGATATATTGCCGTTTCCATCATCAAAACTCCACGTTACAACAGTTGTTCCCTGTGTTGTAATTGGGAAAATCGTTGTTGTGGTCCCAGAAATTATTCCTGCACAAGCATCAATTGCTGCAGGAATAGCTGGAGTAGCAGAACATTGTTCTTGTATATCTGCTAAAACAGGTGCAATAGGCGCTTCAGTATCTTTAATAATAACATTTTGATTCACAGTTGCTATATTTCCATTTCCGTCATCAAAACTCCAAGTCACTATTGTTGTTCCTTGAGTTGTGATTGGAAAAACCGTTGAAGTTGTTCCAGAAATGATTCCTGCACAATTGTCTATAGCTGTTGGAATAGATGGTGAAACAGAACATTCTGCTGTTATATCACTAAGTGCCTGAACTGTTGGAGCAGTAACATCTTTAATAATGACATTTTGATTAGCTGTAGATATATTGCCGTTTCCGTCATCAAATGTCCATGTAACTATTGTTGTTCCTTGAGTCGTTATCGGAAAAACTGTGGTGGTGGTTCCTATTATAACGTTAGAGCAATTTACTGCAGTCGCTGGCGCAGCAAGTGTCACTTCACATTCTTCAGTTATATCAGGCAAGTTCGTTGGAACTTGTATTGCACTGTTTAGAATAACATTTTGATTGGCTGTTGATATGTTTCCATTTCCATCATCAAATATCCATGTAACTATTGTTGTCCCCTGAGTCGTTATCGGAAAAGTTGTTGTTGTTGTTCCTAATACGCTTCCTGCACAATTGTCTATTGCTGATGGTATAGCAGGTGAAGCAAAACATTGCCCGATTATGTCTGCAAGAACTGGCGCAACTGGCGCTGTCGTGTCACTGATAATTACGTTTTGATTGGCAGTTACTATATTTCCGTTGCCATCGTCAAAAGTCCAAGTTACAACTGTTGTCCCTTGTGCTGTTATTGGGAAAACAGTGTTTGTGGTTCCTGTTATGGTTCCAGCACAGTTATCTGTTGTGATCGGTGCTATTAATGAAGCAGAACAGGTTGCTGTAACATCTGGCAGAATTGGCAGAATTGGATCAATATTATCCAAAATTATTACATTCTGATTTGCTGTAGCTATATTTCCATTGCCATCATCAAATGTCCAAACCACTACGGTTGTTCCTTGCGTTGTTATTGGAAAAACAGTATTTGTGTTTCCTGTAATGGTTCCAGAGCAGTTATCAGTAGCTGTTGGAGGTGTTACAGAAGCAGAACATTGCGCCTGTACATCAGCAAGGACTGGAACAGTTGGTAAAGTAATATCTTTAATGATAACATTCTGGTTTGCTGTTGCTATATTTCCGTTACCATCATTAAAAATCCAGGTTACTATTGTTGTTCCTTGTGTGGTTATTGGAAAAACTGTTGTTGTAGTTCCTGTAATTACTCCTGCACAATTATCCATTGCAGTAGGGGCAACTAATGACACAGAGCATTCTTCAGTTACATCTGCAAGAACTGGTGCAACTGGAGCTATAGTATCATCAATAATTACATTTTGATTTACTGTTTGTACATAACCATTTCCATAATCGAAAGTCCAGGCTACCGTTGTTGTCCCTTGTGTTGTAATTGGAAAAACAGTTGGCGTTGTTCCTGTTATATTCCCCGCACAAAGATCTGTAAGCATTGGCGCTACTGGGGTAATTGAACATTCTGCCCTTACATCTGCCAGCGGTGATGGAAGCGTTGTCTGGTTTATTGTGATTGTGGCAGTTGTGCTGTTGGAACAGATTCCGTTACTGAATTCATAGGTCACGGTATAAGTTCCCGGAGTCGAAGCACCCAGATCAATATCTCCTGTCAATTCGTCTATGCTTAATCCCGGATCTGAACTGTATTTTCCGCTGGTAATCCCGGTTTCTACAGATGTGGCCGTTCCTCTGTTGCAGTAAGGCCCGTTTGGATAATTTATAGATGCTGTTGGAAGTGCATTAATTGTCATATCTGTGGTTACAGTGTTCGAACAACTTCCGTCACTGAAAGTATACGTAATGGTATGGCTTCCAAGCGCGGAAGCCTCAAGATCGATTTCTCCCGTATTAACATCAATAACAAGATTAGCATCAGAACTATAGGTTCCGCCCGCTGTACCGAGCTGTTCAGGAAGTGTTGTTCCCGTCTGACAATATGGAGTACTTGTATAATTTATTGTAGCCAAAGGCAGATCGTTTACAATTACATCTACCGGAGTAATGGTGAAACACCCATTGCCATTGGTTCCTTTTATATAATAGGTATCTCTGACTGAAATTGCCGTAGGATCAGTAACAGGAATAGTAGCCTGCTCGTCTAAAAAATAGGTATATGTTAGTCCTGCCGAACTTCCAGCTGTAATTTCTGGTGCCGTAATATCAATTGTGTTTGGAAAACAAACTGCCGCTGGAGCCGTAGTTACAACTGTTGGCCTTTCATTTACATTGATTGTTAAAGTAGAAACAGTACTACTGTTGCAAGGTGCTCCAAGTCTAACAGTACAGGTGTAATTATTAGCACCAACAGTCAGATCTGAGTAATTAATCAAAGGATCTTTCTGTCCTTGATTGGATGCATTTATTCCGGGACCTGTCCACTGATAGGAAATTGCACCAAAAACATCAACATCTAAATGTACAGTCCCGGAAGTCTTATCACAGATTACTGCTGGGGTGTTCAATCCGTCAGCAGTGGCATCCGGAGCTGCTGCAACACCAATCTGAACTGATTGTGTAATAACATTCCCGCAGCCGTCTTTTATCCTGAAATAATAAGTATTATCGGTAAGTCCGCTAAAGGTATTGTTGCTTTGGTAGGCTCCAAAAGTTGATCCGCCGTCTGTGCTTAACGCGTATTCCAGAACATTTCCCGGTGCGGGTGAATTGGAAGCAGCTGTAATAGTTAAAACTCCGTTTGTGGCTCCTGTTGCACAGACATAACCTCCTGTATTTGTTTTATCTACAATTATGGCGTTGTTTGCATCGTAAGTTATAGTTTGAGTTAAAACATTCACACTTCCTCCTTTGATACGCAGTCCAAAAACATAGGTACCATAACTTAGCCCATTAAAAGGAAGTGACGCTGTAGAACTGGCCAAATCTCTAACTTGACCGACACTTGATGGCCCCGAAACAATTATAACCTGATAAGCTGTTGGATCATCGAAGTTACCATTCATAACATAATTAAACCCACCGCAGACAGGTGTTGTCGTATTACCAGATAAACTGGCTGTACGTCCCGGAACAATAACATTCAAAGAAGCTGCTCCACAATCTGTAGAAATTTGCAAAGTATAATTACCTTTAGGCCAATAGGGTTGAGGATCTGTTGGGTTAGGACTTGGCAACCTCGGAGTTCCACTTGATCCATTAGTAAAAGCACTTAATTGTGCACTGTATGCATACCCAACAGCTACTAATGGGTTGTTAGAGGCTGTTACTGTATAACTTAAAACATCAGTAGCTTGGTAAGGAGTTATCCCTACATATAATGACCCATAATCTAAATTATTTAAACTTGCTACACTTTGGGGGCTTTGTGAAACCGCAAATGCAGAGGTAGCACTAAAAGTCAATCGATTAGAAGCAGGTGTAAACAAACCTGTAGTATAGCCTTCTCCATCTTTAAATGTGACATTATAAATCCCTCCTGGAGTTAGAGGTATGTTATAATTTTGTGCTGAAGCACTAGTGATAACAAAACTATGAGTATCTGCAGAATTAGATGCATTAGTCATAGTCACATCAACTGGTAAGCAATCTAAGCCTCCAACTATACTAGATCTTACAATTGCGTTTCCTGCACAATTTCTTACAGACAAACTAGAATAAACTGTATTATAATTTGTAACTATAAATTCTTTACTTTTACCACACATATCCATCAAAACTACTCGCATATTGGATATATCATTAGTTACATTATTTCTGTTTGCAATTATTGGCATAGTAGGATTTAAATTAGACAATAAAAATCCTTCTCCTCCAATATCAGCATAACCATCACTATTCGTGTCTTGACCATACTCTTGTCCTTGAAACTTAATTTTCCATCTGAATAATGCTGCATCTGCAGCTGAAACAATTGTATTACTTGCAGTATAATAAAAACCTCTCTCTATATACAACCTAATTGCATCAGTACAAGAAAGCCCTGGCCTCATAGGATATGCAATAGTAGCAATTTTTATATCATCAATAGTTATTGTGGGATTTGCAATAGAAGTTGCTCCAGTAATAG
Organism: Flavobacterium sp. SH_e; assembly: GCF_025717045.1. Taxonomy (GTDB): domain Bacteria; phylum Bacteroidota; class Bacteroidia; order Flavobacteriales; family Flavobacteriaceae; genus Flavobacterium. The sequence continues at coordinate 296,272 of NZ_JAOVZN010000002.1, read as the reverse complement.
TTTGTCCACAGCTATCAGTCACGCTTACAATATAATTATTTGCAGGCAGAGCTGTAAAAGTAAAAGTACGAGGAGTTATTGGTCCGCTATTTTGCAAAATTGTGGCAGGTGCTGACTGAGTTGCAATTTTGTATGTAAAAGGTGCCTTTCCGTTTGTAACTGTTGAAGTTAACACTCCTGTTCCTCCTACGCAATTTGCAACTTTTGTTGGAGTTGTAACTGTCATTGCAGTATAACCATCTGTGACAGTTATATTGGCACTTGAATAAACTGTTCCGCCAGATGTAGCTCTTGCATTTACAACATAAATACCAGAACTTAAACCTGTAAAAACAGGATTAGTAGAAAATTGTGTATTATCTCCCGGAACGGGAGAAACGACTACACCAGCCTTTAAAAGCTGATACTGTGGAGTTGCTCCTAATCCTGTACTACTTGAAGTAATTATACCTTGGCTCTGACAGCCAGTATTACTTGGTGTACCAGTAACAGTCTGCGAAAAAACTTTGTTACTAATGAAAGGCAGGATGAGCAATGCAAGAATTAAAGTAATTTTTGTCCTCATATTTGTTTTTGTTAATTCGACAATAGTCATTTTAAACAATAATCTATTCTCCAAAAAAGATTAAATCACTTTTAAATAACAATTGTTCATTTATTTTCTAAAAAATAATACAGCGTAGGTTTTCTGTATTTCGGGGGGCAAAAGTATGGTAGGATTTTTTTTTAAATTTCCACTAAAAGCCTAAAAAATAACAGAATAGAGTATTTCTAATTATAAATACTCAATTTTAATCGATTTTAGTTAAACTTAATTATTCAAAAATTCCTCAAATTATAAAGGCTTGTAGAAGTAGCTTAATAAATATTTAAGATCAATTTATCAGCTAAAATTTTGATTTAGAAAAAAAGTATTTTTCTTGCGTATACGAGTTTACAACCATAAATATACTGAAATTCAACACATTAAAAACAAAAAAGGTAAAAAAAAGCTTTAAAAATATAAAACGCCAGTAAAAAAATTTACTGGCGTTTTATATATAACAACACGTAAAGAATTACTGCCGTTTCTATTTACAAATCAATATTGCTATTTTTATTTCACTCGAATACTCCATTCAAAATCCATTTCAGAAACCTGAACACCTTCTTCATTTGTTCCAATAGATTTCATCCAAAACGTCTGTCCTTCGCCAGTTTCAATTGTCTTTCTAATGGCATCGGCAATTAAGTGTCCGTCATTGCATTTGAAAGTAATTCTTCCTGTGGCTTTTTTTGTGAAGTTTCCTTTATTGTTGGCCACTAACATCGAAATCTTTTTACCGCTTTGCTGAATTTGAGAAATCACCAGAGCTCCAGTTGTCAACTCAGCAGCCATTGCCTGAACTGCAAAATACATAGAATTAAACGGATTCTGATTGATCCATCTATGTTTTACCGTAACTGTACAGCTACTATCATTTATATCTTTTACACGTACTCCGCAAAAGTATGCAGATGGTAATTTGAATAAGACGAATTTATTAAGTTTTGATACTGAAAGTGCCATAGGATATATTTTTTATGTAAAAATACAAAAAAACTATGCACGCACAATAAATTCTTGAGATATCAAAAGAAGTTAGCAAACATGGGAAATGGAGATGATTTTCAATAATTTAAACATTATTTGATAGTTTTAAATATGTTAATTTTTTGTTAATATTTGGTACTATGTAAAACAAGATACTGTTTTTTAGACATATATTTGCATAAGAAATTACTATATACTTTTAATCATGGAAAAAACAACACCACTCATCATGGAAAAAACATCAGAAAAGAATACAGCAGCATTTACTCATTTGAGTACTTTAAGCCAATATATAATTCCGTTTGGGAACTATATTTTTCCGTTAATCATTTGGACAAACTACAAAGACAAGTCTGAATTTGCAGATCATCACGGAAAACAGGCTTTGAACTTTCAGTTAAGCTTATTGCTTTACACTTTGATTTTAGCACTTATTGCAATACCCATTTTCGTTACTGTTTTCTTGCAAAATCTTCCTTTAGAAGCTGTTTTTAATGACGACGATTTTGTAATTAGAAACTTTAACATTCAAGCAAACATTGGAATTTTAAGTGTCGGAATTACAGCTGTCGTTCTTTTTGGAGTTCTAAAATTTGTTGAATTCTTTTTAGTGATCTATGCTTCGATAAAAGCTTCAAACGGAGAATTATACAAATATCCGCTTACGATACCTTTTATAAAGTAACACAAAAAGGTTAAAAGTTATAGGTTATACGAACGAGTTCAAACAGAATAAATTCGAAATCAATCATCAATCAATCATCATCAATCAAAAAACGAATTGTTCAATCAAAAAAAAACAAAATGAAATTATGAACATTGAAAACACAAAAGCACAGATGCGCAAAGGTGTTCTTGAGTTTTGCATCTTATCTGTATTAAAAGAAAAAGACGCATATACATCTGAAATATTAGACACTTTAAAAAACGCAAAATTACTAGTTGTAGAAGGAACCGTTTACCCGTTGTTAACTAGATTGAAAAATGACGGTTTGCTAAATTATCGCTGGGAAGAATCGACTTCTGGGCCACCACGAAAATATTATGGACTAACCGAAATAGGACAAACTTTTTTAAACGAACTTAGCGGCACTTGGACAGAATTATCAGATGCCGTAAATCTAATCACCAATCAAAATCAATAAGTCATGAACAAAACAGTAAATATTAACTTAGGCGGGATGTTTTTTCACATCGATGAAGATGCATACCTAAAATTATCACGCTACTTTGACGCTATAAAACGATCACTTAACAACTCATCTGGTCAGGATGAAATTATTAAAGACATCGAAATGCGTGTTTCTGAATTACTAACAGAAAAACAAAAAAGCGAGAAACATGTTGTTGGACTGAAAGATGTTGACGAAGTGATAGCGGTAATGGGTCAGCCAGAAGATTACCGAATTGAAGACGAAGAAAATCCTAACCAATCTTTTAACAACTACAATGCAAGAAAACACAAAAAATTATACCGTGACAAAGAAAATGGTATGATTGGCGGTGTAGCGACAGGTTTAGGACATTATTTTGGGATTGAAGCAGTTTGGATTAAAATCATATTCTTGATCTTCGTTTTTGCTGGTTTCGGAACTGGAATTTTAGCTTATTTTGTTCTATGGATTGTAACGCCTGAAGCGGTTACAACTTCTGAAAAATTAGAAATGACAGGAGAGCCAGTAACGATTTCGAACATAGAAAAAAAAGTTCGAGAAGAAATTGATTCACTTTCTGATAAATTCAAAAATGCAGATTATGACAAAATGGGAAACCAGGTAAAGTCGGGAGCTGAGAGAATAAGTAGTTCATTTGGAGACTTTATCATGACGGTTTTTAAAATCTTTGCTAAGTTTTTAGGAGTAATTCTAATTATATCAGGGATTTCAACCTTAATCATGTTATTGATTGGTGTATTTACTTTAGGAACTAATATTTTTGTAGATTTTCCTTGGCAGAATTTTATTGAAGCTGGAAACTTTACAGAATATCCGCTTTGGTCATTTGGATTATTAATGTTCTTTGCCGTTGGAATTCCGTTTTTCTTCTTAACACTTTTAGGATTTAAACTGTTATCTCCAAACTTAAAATCAATTGGAAATATTACAAAATATACACTTTTAGCCATCTGGATTATTTCTATAGCAATTTTGGCAAGTATCGGAATCAAACAAGCAACTGAAATTTCACACGATAATAAAGTAATTGAGAAAAAAGTCTTTGCAATCAAACCAACTGATACATTATATGTAAAGTTCAAATACAGTGACTATTACGCAAAAAGCTTAAATCACTACAGAGAGTTTGAATTTGTACAAGATTCGGCAAACAACGAATTGATTTATTCTAATGATGTACGCTTACACGTATTACATACAGACGAATCAGCTCCATTTATTCAGATAGAAAAAAGTGCTAGAGGAAACTCTTTTACTAATGCTAAAAAAAGAGCAGAAAAAATTAATTATAAGTTTGAGATTATAGGAAATCATTTAATTTTGGATAATTATTTTCTGACAGATGTGAAGAATAAATTTAGAGGACAAGAAGTTGACATCTACATATATCTTCCAGAAGGACAATTATTTAAACCTGAAAATTCTGTTAGAGATTATTTTAATTACGACGATGATTTCTTTAACCTAAATTATGACGGTGATTACAGTTATAAAGTTATTGGTTCAAAAGTTAAGTGTTTAAATTGCCCAGCAGACGATAACGACAACGATGACGATGATGCAGAAGTAATAGACACCACTGCCAATGACACAATAAATGAAGTTTCGGTTAAAATTAATGGAAAAGAAGTTTTAAACGGAAAAAAAACTAAAGGAAAACTAACAGAAGATAAAAACGGAGTGATAATCAAAATTAACTAAACCATGATAAAAATAATCATTCATATTACGAAATTTATAGTTGCAGCTGTCACTGCTTTATTGTTTGCCTCATGTAATTTTAACATGAATTCAATTGAAGGAAGTGGTAATGTTACAACAGAAAAAAGAACTGTTCAAGGAAATTTTACTAACATCTCTGTAAGCAATGCAATCGATGTGGTTGTTGAGCAATCAGATTCTGTAGAAATTAAAGTTGAAGCAGATGATAATCTTCAAAAGGAAATTGTAACTAAAGTAGAAAACGGAACTCTTATTATCGAATGTAAATACAGTTCTTTGCGAAATATTACATCTAAAAAGGTAACTGTAAAAATGCCTGTTCTTCATAAAATAGAAGCTTCTAGCGCATCATCTGTACAAACTAAAGGAGTTATTGAAAGCGAAGACTTAACTTTAGAAAGCTCTAGTGCAGCATCGATGAATGTTAACATAGAATCTGATAGAATTTCTATTGACGTTGGAAGTGGAAGTTCTGTCAATATAGAAGGCAAAGCTTTAAGTTTAAATACTTCGGCTTCAAGCGGAGGAAGTGTTGACGCTGATAAGTTAATGGCAAATGACATTCACGCAGATGCTTCTAGTGGCGGAACCGTTTTAGTACATCCGATCTTAAGTTTAAAAGCTGAAGCTTCAAGCGGAGGAAATATCAATTACACTGGTGAGCCAAAGAAAATTGAAAAATCTGAAAGCTCAGGAGGGAATATTAGCAAAAACTAAAAGATTTAACTGTTAAATATAAAAGAAATCATTCATCAAAAGTGGATGATTTTTTTATATTTGTCAAAATCAAATCTAGAATTAATGAAAAAAAGTACAGCGCTGCTCCTATTATTATTTGTTACAGCATTCACTTTTGCACAAAAAAGAGAAAAAATTAAAGGTTCTAAAATTGTAACTACTTCTGTAAAGGAAGTTGGCAGTTTTGACGCCCTTGAAGTCGATGATAATCTTGAAGTTTATCTAGAACAAGGAGAGAAAAATGAAATTAAAATTGAAGCCGATGATAACTTGCATGATATTGTTGGAATGGATTTAAGAGAAAAAACCCTTCGATTATATACCAATAAAGAATCGACTATTTTTAAGAAACTAACCGTTAAGGTTACTTACACTAAGTCATTAAATAAAGTAATCACTAAAAATGAAGCTATTGTTTATGCGATTCAGGAATTACAATTGGATGATATCACAATGAATCCTCTTGACTTTTCTAAATTATACTTAAACGTAAATTCGAAAAAATTCACTTTAATTGCTGATGATAAAACTAGAACAGAATTGAATTTAAAAGCTGAAGAAGGAACTTTACAATTGAGTAAAAATGCTGTTGTGAAAACATTGGTTTCTGCCATAAAATTCAAATGTGATTTGTACCAAAAAGCAAGCGCCGCTGTTGAAGGCATTGCAGAAAAAGCAACTATTAGATTAGACAATAACTCAACATTTACTGGAGTAAAATTTACTTTGAAAGATGCGAATGTTACTGCTGAAAGTAATGCAGTAGGAAGTATTTTTGCCGAAACAACACTTTCGCTAGCTGTGGGTGATAAAGCAGAAATTTCTCTTTTTGGAAGTCCTGCAATACAGCTTACTCGCTTTTCTGAAGAAGCAAAGTTGTTTAAAAAGGTTAAGTAATTTTTTTGTTTCTGGTTTCAGGTTTGAAATTAGAGGCGTTAATTATAAAAGAAAATCCCAGTCTAAAATTTAGACTGGGATTTTTTATTGCTGTTTTACAGATTCAAGTAAACTTGAAACAAAGAAAACCTGAAACCTAAAACTAAAAAACTTATTCTTTAGAAGCTAAATATCTTTCAGCATCTAATGCTGCCATACATCCTGTACCTGCAGCAGTAATTGCCTGACGATATACATGATCTGCAGCATCACCAGCAACAAAAACACCTTCTACATTTGTTTTAGATGTTCCTGGAGTATTTACTATATAACCAGTTTCATCAAGTGTAATGTAATCTTTAAAAATATCTGTGTTTGGTTTGTGGCCAATTGCTACGAAGAAACCAGTTGCAGGAATTTCAACAACTTCACCAGTTGTTTTGTTTAAAGCTTTAATGGCATGAACTACATTGTTATCTCCAAGAACTTCAACAGTGTCGTGATTCATCAAAATTTCAATGTTCTCCGTTTTACGAACACGCTCTTCCATAATTTTAGAAGCTCTAAATTTTTCGCTTCTTACCAGCATTGTTACCTTTTTACAAAGTTTAGATAAGTAATGCGCTTCTTCACAAGCAGAATCTCCCGCTCCAACAATAACAACATCTTGGTTTCTGTAGAAGAATCCGTCGCACACAGCACAAGCAGAAACTCCACCACCCATATTTAAGTAATGTTGTTCTGATGGTAATCCTAAATATTTAGCCGAAGCACCTGTAGAAATAATTACAGTTTCACAGTGCAATTCGATTGTATCGTTAATCCAAACTTTATGAACATCTCCAGAAAAATCAACTTTTGTTGCCCAGCCATCACGAATATCAGCACCAAAACGTTTTGCTTGTTCTTGTAATTGAATCATCATTTCAGGTCCTGTTACTCCATCAACATAACCCGGAAAGTTTTCAACCTCATTAGTAGTCGTCAATTGACCGCCAGGTTGCATTCCTTGATATAGTACTGGATTCATATTAGCTCTAGCTGCATAAATTGCCGCAGTATAACCCGCAGGGCCAGAACCTATAATAAGGCATTTAATTTTTTCGATTGTATTTGACATAGTAATAGTTTTTTTGAGTTGCAAATGTAAACTTTATTATAAAAAATAACGTCGAAATTAAATCTGAAATAGCTATCTCAAAATAAGTTTTATTTATTTTCGATTTTTCCTTTTACAAATCAAATTTATTTATATCTTTGCATCCGCTTTCGGGCAGTACAGCAAAACATCTTCGGGGTGTAGCGTAGCCCGGTTATCGCGCCTGCTTTGGGAGCAGGAGGCCGCAGGTTCGAATCCTGCCACCCCGACAAAAGTCTTTTCATTTACTTGAAAAGACTTTTTTTTTGCAATAAACTGAAATACAAAATCTTAAAACAGAAAGATTGTAACATCCCAATTGACAAACATAACACGTGGTTGAAACCATGGGCTATGTTTAAAAAAAACCTCTAAAAATCAATTGATTTTTAGAGGTTTTTTTTAAACATATTTTCTATTCATTTATTTTCCATACTTATATAAGCAGGATAAGATTCACCTTTCAGTAAAATAAACTCCTCATCAAAAGGCTGTGTTCCTTCACTATTATTATATAATGCCACACGTTTTGCTCCAGTTGCCGTGCTTCCTCCAATACTATTTACAACATTTTGAATATTCCCTGGACCAGCAAAACGAGTAATGCACATTTTCTCCAATTTTACATTTGGGCTATTAGGTATTTCAAAACCGTTTTTCTTATTTACATTTCCGTCTGTCCCAGTAAAAACTGCATAAGAACCCATTCCAATACTTTGATGCTCTTTTACAGTATTCGCCACTTTAAAAGCCGCGTAACCATCAACTTTACCTCCTTGACTGCTCCAGCTCGATTGATTTGGCGCATCGTATGGAGGTTCATTCTGAAAGAAATATGTTCTGCCGCGTTCTCCTAACCACACTACTTCATATTCTTGATAATGTTCAACAAATAATCCATAAAGTGTAACATCATCTCCAGCAACTATAAGTCCGTTTTTACATCTGTCTCTTGTCCATCGTACATCGCCACCTTTTTGCGAACCATGATCGGCACGCCACAACCAGAAATGATCGCCCACAACATTATTACTATTTATCTGCATTGAAGCTTGTATCTGGATATTTTTTGACTGGACCCCACCTACACGGCAAGTTATATCACTAAGCAAAATAGGATCTGCAGCATGATCTGCATTTGCTTCTTCATTGCCAATTCTAACTTGATAAGTTGTACTATTTAGCGAATCCATTAGAAGTCCTGCAATGATTATTCCGTCTTTATCATCAGCATAAATACAACCCCAAGTGTTTTTTTCAGTTGGCTCTAAAGTTACCGAAGCAATTCCGGCACCAAGAAGAATAGCCTCTTTTCTATTTACTTGTATAGGTGCATTCAACGAATAATGTCCAGGCGTAAAAAATATATTCTTACCTGATTTTAAAGCGGCATTAATTTCTACATCAGTATCACCTTCTTTGGCAACATACCAGCTTGTAACCAAATCTTGGATATTACCTTTTCCCATATCCGTTGCTGTCCAAGAATTCCCTAATCGATCTTTTTGCCAAGCTGGAACAAATACTTTATATTCTCCATCTTTATCTATAAACAGAAAAGGTTTTTCTCTAATAATAGGAGTTGTAGAAACTGGAGAATTAGCATCATCAGCTTTTGGTGGATTAAGACATCCTTGCCAAACCATATTATACGAACCTCCCATTGATCCTGAACCAGAAGGAAAAACAGTATTTCTAGTATACCATTGCTGTTGTCCGCCCCAGTTTGGCCTGTCAGATACATAATGAGTATCGGCAATAAAACCGCCACTTCCCCAAAAATTTGTATCTCCAATATCAGAAATATATTTAGAAGTGCTATCAATCAGAAGCCTTCTAGCACTAGTTGATTGAGAAACAGTCCATGAAAAATCGCGCATTACCTCTACATTTTCTACCGAACGCCAAAATGTACAAGTAGCATTTGCTCCACCAGAAAGATGAGGCCTAGTAAATATAGAACCTAATTTAACATCTGATGGCATTTTCCCCAACCCCCCAATATGAGAATAAAATCCTAATTCTATTGAATTAGCCTCCGCCGAAGAAGCGGAACCTGATCCGCCAACATCATAAGTTTGTCCGTTGACATTTGCTTTAAAATAGTATGCCTGACGTTTTGTTGTCCATTCGCCATTTGCTCCTCCTAAACCAATTGCACCAAAATGCGAATTAATTTCGTTTCGAGCTGTTTCAACTTTTTCATACTTTCTGTCGTATAAATATAGGTTGTCACCAAAAATCTGATTTTCCAGCGAAATTACTATTGTTATGTCGTTACGCGTAATTTTATAATAGTTCTCGTATTTATCTGTATTTGGTTTATTATCCGTAAATGTCAATTTAGAAGTTGAACCAACTGGTGCAAATTCTGTTGCCAAACGACTGCCTCCTCTAGTAATTGTGTAATTTCCAGAAGAACCAAAAGCCGACCAAGATAATGTTATACTGTGTTTTTTCTTGTTATAAATAATTTTTCGCTCGATCTTGTTTTCATGTTTCATTTCAATAAGCGAATTCGGAGAAACAAAGCTTGAGAGCATAAACAATGACACGAATGTTAGAAGCATTGAGTTTACTTTTTTAATCATAAAAATGTTCGTTTTTGTGGTTTGATAGTATGTAATTGCTGTAGTTTTTAGAAAGCCCAAAATAGCAATAATCTTCAACCCGTGTCTTGACATATTTCTTATCAAAAACTATACAAAGTCTGTATTTTGTCCTATAATAACACAAATAAACCTTTTTGAAGAGGCTCACTTTTCTTCAATAACTTTCTTTTGCCAGTTTAATCGAAAAGGAAAATAAAATGAAAAAGTTTTTATTGCTTACTGTCTTAGTTTTTTCTGATATCATAATCGCGCAAGAAAAGAACATCACTTCTATCGATTCATGCTCAGCAGCAAAAGAAAGCGTATTATACAAGAAAAATGCCCACGCTTCTTATTATCATGATAAATTTAACGGAAGAAAAACGGCAAGTGGCAAAAGATTTAATAACAATGATTTTACCGCAGCACATAAAAAATTTCCTTTTGGTACAATATTAAAAGTCACAAACGAAATAAATAAGAAATTTGTAATTGTAGAGATTACAGACAGAGGTCCTTTTATTAAAGGAAGAGAAATTGATCTTAGCAAAAAGGCATTTATGAACATCGCCTCAAATAAAAAAAGCGGTTTAGTTTATGTCACCATCGAAATTTTAAAATAACACCTTTTTCTTCAAAATAAAATTCGATTCTTGTCATTTTATTGAAAGAACCTCACCAAAATTCGTCAAAATATTGCTAATAATTTTATTCATAACTAAAATTATTTTCTAGCAAACACCCATGAAACCCCGATTAAGCAAAGTTTCATAAATGTTAACAAAATAGATTTTCAAAAACCATAAATAATTGTATTTTTACGGTTCAAAATTCAGAAAATAAATGGGCAAAATCATTGCTATTGCTAATCAAAAAGGAGGCGTTGGAAAGACTACTACATCAGTTAATCTAGCTGCCGCATTAGGTGTTTTAGAAAAAAAAGTATTATTGATCGATGCTGATCCTCAAGCCAATGCTACATCTGGCCTTGGAATTGACGTAGAAACAGTTGAAACTGGAACTTACCAAATTCTTGAGCATACTGTAACACCAAAAGAAGCCGTTTTAAAATGTACAGCTCCAAATGTTGACGTGATACCTGCTCACATTGACCTTGTTGCTATCGAAATTGAATTGGTTGACAAAGAAAACCGCGAGTATATGCTTAAAAAAGCATTAGAAGAGGCAAAACAAGAATATGATTATATCATTATCGACTGTGCACCTTCTCTAGGTTTGTTAACATTGAATGCTTTAACAGCGTCTGATTCTGTAGTTATTCCTATTCAGTGCGAGTATTTTGCACTTGAGGGATTGGGAAAATTGTTGAACACTATTAAAAGTATTCAGAAAATCCACAACCCAGATCTTGACATTGAAGGTTTATTATTAACAATGTACGATTCAAGATTACGTTTATCTAATCAGGTTGTAGAAGAGGTTCAAAAACACTTTAACGATATGGTTTTTGATACCGTAATTCAGCGAAATGTCAAATTAAGTGAAGCTCCAAGTTTTGGTGAAAGTATCATTAATTATGATGCAACAAGCAAAGGTGCAGTAAACTATATTCATTTAGCTCAAGAAATTATAAAGAAAAACAGTAAATAGTTTTTATGACAAAAGTAATTAAAAAACAAGCCTTAGGAAGAGGATTATCTGCCTTATTGAAAGATCCGGAAAACGACATTAAATCAGTAGAAGACAAAAATGCTGACAAAGTTGTTGGAAATATCATTGAATTGGAAATAAGCGCGATCGAGATAAATCCGTTTCAGCCTAGAAGCAATTTTAATGAAGAATCATTACGCGAATTAGCCACTTCTATTAAAGAACTTGGGGTAATTCAACCTATTACTGTTCGTAAATTAGATTTTAATAAATACCAGTTAATCTCTGGAGAACGTCGTCTTCGTGCCTCTACATTAGTAGGCTTAACACACGTTCCTGCATATATTCGTATTGCAAATGACAACGAATCTTTGGTTATGGCTTTGGTTGAAAACATCCAACGTCATGACTTAGACCCAATTGAGATTGCTTTATCATACCAACGTTTGATCGATGAAATTCAATTAACTCAAGAACAAATGAGTGAAAGAGTTGGAAAAAAACGTTCGACAATTGCCAACTACTTACGTCTTTTAAAATTAGACCCGATTATTCAGACAGGTATTCGTGATGGTTTTATTAGTATGGGACACGGTAGAGCAATTATCAACATTGAAGATTTAGACGTTCAAACTGATATTTACCAAAAAATAGTTAGCCAAAACTTATCTGTTCGTGAAACAGAGGCTTTAGTTAAAAATTACCATGAAGGTCAGCAACCAAAAGCAGAAGGAAAACCAAAAGCTGATTCTGCATTTGTTGTTAGAGAAACTCAGAAAAACACTTTCAACGATTATTTTGGCTCAAAAGTTGATATAAAAGTCGCTGGTAACGGAAAAGGAAAAATTACAATTCCATTTAATTCTGAAGCTGACTTTAACAGAATTATAAAATTAATAAACGGATAGTGAATAAAATTGTCCCCATTGGTCTATTGTTCTTTCTAACAGGAACCGTTTCTCTTTTTGCCCAGGTAAAAAAAGACACGGTTTTGGTCGTAAAAGACACTACTGCATTACAAGAAATAGATCCGCTTACACCAGCAAAAGCAGCTTTTTATTCTGCTATTTTACCAGGTTTAGGCCAAGCATACAATAAAAAATATTGGAAAATTCCGTTGGTCTATGGAGCAATCGGAACAAGTTTGTATTTCTATATAGACAACAATAAAAAGTACCACGAATATCGTGATGCCTACAAAAGAAGACTAGAAGGCTATAACGATGATGATTATCAATTTCTTGATGATGACCGACTTATTGCTGGACAGAAATTTTATCAAAGAAATAGAGATCTATCTGCTTTGTTTGTCGTTGGATTTTATGTTTTAAACATTATTGATGCCAATGTCGACGCGGCTTTGATACAGTTTAACGTAAACGAAAGACTTTCAATGCGTCCAGAAATCTACCCCTCCGATGTAACATTTAAACCAAATGTCGGACTAACTTTTAATTATAAGTTTTAATAGACCAGTTTTATTAAAAAAAATCAAAAATAAATCATAATGAAAATTGCGCTTTTAGGATACGGAAAAATGGGTAAAGTAATCGAAAGAATTGCTTTAGAAAGAGGTCATGAAATAGTTTTAAGAAAAGATGAATTAAATACCTATGACGGACTTTCAACAGCTGATGTTGCCATTGATTTTAGCGTTCCATCAGCAGCGGTAAGTAATATTTCAGCTTCTTTCAATGCTAATGTGCCTGTAGTTTCAGGAACAACTGGTTGGTTAGAACATTATGATGAAATGATTGCGCTTTGCAATGAGAAAAAAGGAGGTTTTATTTCTAGTTCAAACTTCAGTTTAGGAGTAAATATCTTCTTTGGCTTAAATGAATATTTAGCTAAAATTATGAGACAATTTGATTCTTATAAAGTTTCAATGGAAGAAATTCATCATATCCACAAATTGGATGCTCCAAGCGGAACTGCGATTTCTTTAGCTCAAGGTGTAATCCAAAACAGCAATTATGCTAATTGGACGATGGAAGATGCGAAAGCAAACGAAATTCGTATTGAAGCAAAAAGAATTGGAGAAGTTCCTGGAACTCACACCGTAAATTATGATTCTCCTATTGACAGTATCGAAATAAAACACACCGCACACAACCGCGAAGGTTTTGCTCTTGGTGCTGTTATTGCTGCAGAATGGCTTGCTGGAAAGCAAGGGGTTTTCTCAATGAAAGATGTATTAAACTTACAATAAATTGAATAAGGTTTTGGATTGTTAAAATCCTGAATTTGAAACTTAAAATACAATATTTATGACACTTTACTCTTGGTTCGTATTTTTCTTAGCTGTTCAAATCATTCATTTCCTTGGAACTTGGAAATTATATCAAGCAGCAGGAAGAAAAAGCTGGGAAGCAGCAATTCCGGTATATAATTCAATCGTATTAATGAAAATTATCGGGCGTCCTACTTGGTGGACCTTGTTGCTTTTTATTCCAATTATCAACTTAATTATGTTTCCGGTTGTATGGGTAGAAACTTTAAGAACTTTTGGTAAAAAATCAACCTTAGATACTATTTTAGGTCTTTTCACTCTCGGTTTTTACATCTATGTTGTAAATTACACTCAGAAATTAGAGTATAATAAAGACCGTAAATTAACTCCTGAAAACAAAACAGCTGACACTATTAGTTCTTTGCTATTTGCTATTATTGTAGCAACTTTGGTACACACTTATGTTGTACAGCCTTATACAATCCCGACATCATCTTTAGAAAAATCTTTATTAATTGGTGATTTCTTATTTGTGAGCAAAATAAATTACGGCCCTAGAGTTCCTATGACAACGGTAGCTTTACCAATGGTTCACGATTCTATACCTTTAACTAAAAGAAAATCTTATTTAAGCTGGCCACAATTACCATATTTTAGACTGCCAGCAATCGAAAAAATAAATCGATGTGATATAGTCGTCTTCAACTGGCCGGTCGATACAGTTCATTATTTCTTTGAGCCAAAGGGAAGACCAGGCGTTATCAAACCTATCGATAAAAAATCAAATTACGTTAAAAGATGCGTTGGTATTCCTGGAGACAGTTTATCAATAAAAGACGGTTTTGTTTACATTAACGGGGAAAAATTAGTTTTACCAGAGAGAGCTAAACCACAATATTCTTATTTAGTAGCTTTAGACGGAAAAACTTCTATTGATTTCGAAAGTCTATTCAAAGAACTAGACATTACAGATCCTGCAGGTTTCAGAACAGAAAAAAGAGATACACTTTTCTTAGGGGCATTGACAGAAGCTGGTGCTGAAAGATTTAAAAACACTCCTGGAGTTACTGCTGTAATAAGACAAGTTGATAAAGGAAATAACAATGCTATTTTTCCTCACATCAACAAATGGAACCAAGATAACATGGGACCAATTTATATTCCTCAAGCAGGAAAAACGGTTGCATTGACAAATGAATCACTTCCTTTCTACAAAGAAATCATTACAAACTACGAAGGAAATACATTAAAATTAGAAGGCTCTAAGTTTTTAATTAACGGAAAACCAACAACGACATACACCTTCAAACAAAACTATTATTGGATGATGGGAGATAACCGTCACAATTCTGAAGATAGCCGTTATTGGGGATACGTTCCTGAAGATCATATCGTAGGAAAACCAGTCTTCATTTGGATGAGCTGGGATACCAACGGAAAAGGCATCAATAAAGTTCGTTGGAGCAGAGTATTTACAACTGTAGATGGTGAAGGTCAGCCTCACTCTTACTTTAAATACTTCTTAATACTTCTTGCTATCTATTTCGTAGGAGATTTTATCTGGAAAAAGAGAAGAGAAAATAAAGCATAATTAAAAAAAAGTTATTTTTGTTTCAGGTTTCAAGTTCCAAGTTCACACAAAACTTGAAACTTGAAACCTGAAACATTTAAACAAGAATTAAAATCATGAATTCCTTAATACTTCCAACTTATTTCCCTTCAATTAGTCATTTTGCTGTAATTGCACAATCTGACAGCATTACTTTTGAAATGGAAGATAATTTCCAGAAACAGACTAATAGAAACAGAACCTATATCTATAGTCCAAACGGAATTCAATTATTAAATATACCTGTCAAACATTCTAAAGCAGCTCATCAAAAGACAAAAGACATTTTGATCGAAAATGAATTTGATTGGCAGAAACAGCATTTTAAATCATTAGAAGCCGCATATAGAAGTTCTCCGTTCTTTGAGTACTTTGAAGACGATATCGTGCCTATTTTCGAGAAAAAACACAACTTTTTAATGGATCTTAATTTCGAAGTTTTTGACACCGTAACAAAATGCCTTAGAATGAAATTCGAATTCGGGAAAACAACTGAATACTTTCACGAAGTACAAGACTTTGTAGATTTCAGGTATTTAGCAAATGGAAAAAAAGACGCTAATTCTTTCGAAAAATACACTCAGGTTTTTGATGACAAACATGGTTTTATCAATAATTTAAGTGTTCTAGACTTACTTTTTAACGAAGGAAAATTTGCTATTGATTACTTAAAAACACAGAAAATCATATAATTTATGAATTGTAAGTTATGAGGTATGAATTCTCATATCACCTTAACTTTTAACTTTTGCCTTTTAACTTTTGCCTTTTGACTTTCGACTAATAAATCATTCCATAGAAAGTCTTGTCATAATCGGATAGTGATCAGAGTTTTCGAAATCAGAAAAACTTTCAAATTGCTTTACTTTCATTTTACTATCTGTAAAAATGTAGTCAATTCTAGCTGGATAATATTTGAATTTATAAGTTGCGCCAAAACCTCCGCCAGCTTCTTCAAAAGCATCTTTTAGTTTTCCTTTGATATTTCTATAAACATACGAAAACGGGCTATTATTCATGTCTCCGCAAATAATCATTGGAGTTTTACATTTTTTGATATGCTCCTTAAAAATCTCAGCCTGCTCTTGCTGTTGCTCGAATCCTTTACTGATTCTGCCATAAATACGTTGTGATTTCTTTTGGTTTACATTATCAATATCATCTGATATTTCACTTACATCAGGAGAAATCTTAATCGATTGCAAGTGCATATTATAAACACGTATAACATCCTTTCCACGCTTAATATCAGCATAAACTACATTATTATCTGATTTTGGAAAAACAATATTTCCTTCCTCGATAATAGGAAATTTAGAAAAAATAGCTTGTCCTGTTTTGATTTTTTTTCCATCAATAAAAATATAACGGTGCGGATATACTTTTAAGTCCAAATGCGCCGAATTTGAATATTCTTGGATACATAAAATATCTGGATCTTTCTCGTCTATGAAAGCTTTTATATTTGACGGAATATCATCTCGGTCCAACCATTTAAAAACATTAAAAAGACGGACATTATAGCTCATTACAGAAAAATCCTTTTCGTCTTCTACATACTCTTTAGCAGAGAATTTGTAAAACTTACTAATAAATGTAATTCCTGTCAGCAAAACCAGACCAGACAAAATAAGGCGTTTTTTAAACTGAATAGCCCAATAAACGAAGAACAATCCATTTGCGACAAAAAAGGCCGGCATAAACAAAGTAAGCACCGATAAAAGCGGAAAACTTTTAGGTGCTAAAAAAGGTAAAACATAAACGCTAAATGTAAGCACAGTTAGGACTATGTTCAAAAAGAACATTACTTTATTAAACCAAGAAAGGTTTTTCATATTTATCTCCTACAAGTTTATTTTCCAGCTTTAAATAAAAACTCTTTTTCTTCTTTTGTCAGACAATCATATCCTGATTGGCTGATTTTGTCTAAAATCTCATCAATTTGTTGTTGCGTTTTGTCTTTCGTTACAATTCTTGATGTCGTTTTTTCTGTAGGTTTTTTGTAATTTTTATGAACTTTTCTAAATGGGGTCGTAGGGGATTTTCTAAAAAGATTTGCAAAGAAATCTAAGGTTTTAGAAACAACGGTACTTAAATCGGTACCATTTTGAAGTAATTTAATGTAAGCAAATCCGAAGAATGCTCCAGCCAAATGCGAAATATGTCCGCCCATATTTCCTAAACGGAACTGCATTAAATCTAAAATTATAATTACTGCTGTAATGTGCCAAAGTTTTACATTTCCAAATAAAAATAGTCGAACTTCCATTAACGGAGAATAGGTCGTTGCTGCTACTAAAATCGCCATAATAGCCGCCGAAGCACCAACAATAGATCCACTAATATTAGAAAAATAAAAACTTAATGCAAAAGCAACTCCAGCAAAAAGAGCGCTTAAAAGATATAATCCTAAATATTGCTTTTGAGTAAAATAGGTCAGAAACAATGTACTCGCAAAATTAAGAACCATCATATTGAATAACAGATGAAAAAATCCGTCATGAAAAAAAGCATAGGTTAAAAGAGTCCACGGTTTGAACATGAAAACCTGAGGATCGGATGACAAAGCAATCCAACTAGGAAAATCAAACTGACCAATTGAAAATTGATAGAAGAAAATAAGAGACACAATAAAACATGCAATGTTCCAATACATAACACGCATAGCAATACCTCCCAATCTATACTGTAATTTTAAATCGTCTAGAATATTCATAGAAACTTTTTTTGTTTTAGAATTCGTACTTTAAAGTTAAAAATTAATTCCAACGATTGTTATTAAACTGATTTTTTTTCCAGTAAAGCATCATTAAAAAACCTGCAATTGCACCACCAACATGGGCAAAATGCGCAATTCCAGTTCCACCGCTACCAAACAAAGAGCTTCCTTTAAATCCTAAAAATAAGTCAATTGCTAAAATGCCTGGAACAAAATATTTTGCTTTAATTGGAACAGGAATAAATAACAAAGCAAGCTGTGCGTTTGGAAACATAAACGCAAAAGCTGTCAGTAAGCCATAAATTGCTCCAGAAGCCCCTAAAACAGGTGATTGCACTACTGAACTTGCCTGAGCCAAAGAATTAAATTGCTCTTGCGTGCAATGTGCTTTATTTAAAATATTCGAAACTTCTCCTTGAATCATTTTTCCGCTAGAATCAAATAGAGAAGTATAATCAGCATTTAAAATCAAATGAAGTTCTGATTTAGATAAATTCAGATCAGATATAGAACTTAGAAGAGATTGCAACTGTAAATAATTCACACCGGTATGAAGCAACGCCGCGCCTAATCCACATGAAATATAGAAAAATAAGAATTTTTTTCCTCCCCAAAAATGCTCTAATGCAGAACCAAAGCTATATAATGCAAACATATTAAATAAAATATGAGCAAAATTAGGCAATGGTGCGTGCATAAACATATGGGTAATGATCTGCCACATTCTAAAATTATCACTCTCTGGATAATACATCATTAAATAATCATACGAAACTGGTACCAGCTGAGAACCAATAAAAAATATAATATTAATAATTAGCAGTTGTTTAACTACTGGCGTAATATTCATCATAAAGCAAATTTTTTATCTATATCTTCCACACGCATCGTGATAAAAGTAGGTTTTTGAAAAGGTGAAATATTTGGATCTTTACAGGCAAACAAACCATTTACCAAATTATCTTGTTCTTTCTCGGTTAAATAAGATCCCGTTTTAACCGCTAAACTTTTGGCCATCGATTTGGCAATTGTATCATTTTGACTGTAACTGTTCGCTGGAATTCCGTCTTGCAAATCACTCAACAATTGTTCAATCACTAGAGGAACTTCACTTTCTGTAATGTTTACCGGAATTCCTGAAATCACAACGTGATCTATTTTACTTTCGTCAAAAACAAACCCTGTTGTTGCTAATGAAGGTTTTAATTCTTCAATTAACTTCATTTCGGATGCCGAATAAAACAAATCCAAAGGAAAAAGCAATTGCTGACTTGCTGCTTGATTTACGGTCATATTAAGCAAAAACTGTTCGTACAAAATACGTTGATGCGCACGCTGCTGATCTACAATAACCATTCCTGATTTTATAGGCGAAACAATATATTTTTTATGAATTTGATACGTCTTTTGAGTTGCTTGTTCCACCTCATCATCATTGAATAAAGAAGAGGTTACTTCTTCATTTTCGAATGTAAAAGGCGAACTTTCTATACTTTCCGGATTTTCGGTATCTAAGCCAACATATAAACTTTCCCAGCTTGCAGTTGGTTCTACTCTTTTAGAATAACCCGAATAAGACGAACCTGAGTAAGATGAACCAGACCCAGAAGATGACGAACCTGAACTATAACTCGATGACGATCCAGAACTAGCTTTGCTATAATGCTGATTCGTTTTATCATCTGTAAACGGATTAAAAGTCCCATCAACCTGAATCGTAGGCACCTCCGCTTCCATATCTTTATAATGATATGGTGTATCTAAGTTTGAATCACGATCAAAATCTAAAACGGGCGCAACGTTAAATTGTCCTAAACTATGTTTAATCGAAGCTCTTAAAATAGCATATAATGCTTGCTCATCATCAAACTTAATTTCCGTTTTAGTTGGATGTATATTGATATCGATGGTATTTGGCGGAACTTGAAGATACAAGAAATAACTTGGCTGAGAGCCATCTTTTAGCAATCCATCATAAGCAGACATTACTGCGTGATGCAAATAACCGCTTTTAATAAAACGATCATTTACAAAAAAGAACTGTTCTCCCCTATTTTTCTTAGCAAATTCAGGCTTACAAACAAAACCCTGAATATTTATAATTTCAGTATCCTCGTTTACAGGAACTAGTTTTTCATTTGTTTTCCCAGACATGATACCCACAATTCTCTGACGGTAACCTGCTGCTGGAAGATTATATAATTCACTTCCGTTGTGATAAAAACTAAAATGAATATTTGGATGTGCTAATGCCACACGCTGAAATTCATCCATTACATGACGAAATTCAACTGTATCAGATTTTAAGAAATTACGGCGAGCAGGAATATTAAAAAATAAGTTTTTAACCGCAAACGAAGTTCCTTTTGGCAAAACCGCCACTTCCTGCGAAACAAATTTACTTCCTTCGATTATAATATGCGTTCCAAGCTCGTCCTGATCTTGTTTAGTTTTCAGCTCCATATGTGCGATCGCAGCAATAGAAGCCAAAGCCTCCCCGCGGAAACCTTTTGTTCCAAGTGAAAACAAATCTTCTGCCAGACGGATTTTTGAAGTTGCATGACGAGCAAAACACAAACGTGCATCTGTAACGGTCATTCCAACGCCATTATCGATAACTTGGACTAAAGATTTACCTGCATCTTTTATTATCAATTTAATATCAGTTGCTTTTGCATCAACAGCATTTTCTAACAACTCTTTTACAACTGAAGCTGGTCTTTGAACCACTTCTCCAGCAGCAATTTGGTTAGCAACGTGATCAGGAAGCAATTGAATAATACTCGACATTGAAAATTTTAGATTGTAGATTAACGATTTAAGATTTTTGATTTAAATCTAAACCAAGGTGCACAAATTTAATAAATTTCTCTTGGCTTTTAGAATAAGTAGTATCATAAAAAAAACAAAAACTACAACAGTCTATAAAACAGAATGATTGCTGTTAAGTCAAAAAAAATTAATTCATTTTCTTAATTTCATCCAGTGTATAAACTTTGTATTCAACATCCATTTCCTTAGCATATTCTTCAATTGTAGTCTCAAAACCTGCCTTTTTTCGGCGTTTATTAACTTTTGATGGATCTTCCATTGGAGAAAAATAATAGAAAAATTCTTTGCGATTTGTTTCTGGATTTGTTCTTAATTTACCTTGTATTTGTGTTCCGTAAATTTGTTCTTTTCCCTGCTGAGTTAAATATCGATCCTTCATCATTGCAAAACGAGTAAAAGATATTTCACCTTTTTTAGCCGCTTGTTCAATCAAAGGCAAATATTGAGCTATTTCAGAACTGTGCTGAATCACATAAAAAGCAGCAACATTTGTAGGTTCTCCAACCAAAGTTTTTCCAGGGTAACCAAATTCTGTAATGATTTTTTCAATCTTTATTAAATTAATAGAATCCTGAGTTTTCATAATCAGCCAAATTCTATTTTTAAAAGATGGATCATTCGCATATCCGGCTTCTTTAATAATTTCTTCTTTTCTTGTTTCAGATTTTACAGAAACATACTCTCTAAGCAATTGATCCGATTTCATAATTGAATCTAGCTCGATTTTTAAACTTTGATTGATTTTATCTTGAGCATAATTCGCACAAAAAAACGAAAGAAAAAGAATTAGAAGTAAACTTTTTTTCATAAAAATGGAATTTTACATTAATTCAAATGTAATACAGTTCTTAAGCAGTTAATTCTTGGCAAATCACAAAAAAAGCATAAAAAAACCTATACT
This sequence comes from Flavobacterium sp. SH_e, assembly GCF_025717045.1. Lineage (GTDB taxonomy): Bacteria > Bacteroidota > Bacteroidia > Flavobacteriales > Flavobacteriaceae > Flavobacterium. Next base: position 274,557 of record NZ_JAOVZN010000002.1, on the reverse strand, counting down.
ATTGTGACACAGTATAGGTTTTAATATTTTTAAAACAAATGTGTTTTATTCGTTTTCAATTTTTCTAGGAGAATCTTCAATTTGCAATGCCCCAGAAGTCAATAAAGGCTGATTGAAAGCATGAGATATTGAAGCTTGCTGACGAATATAAGCCATTTTAATTGCTGCAATTGCGGCTTCAGTTCCTTTGTTTCCGTGAACTCCCCCACTTCTATCAATTGACTGTTGCATATTATTATCTGTTAAAACACAGAATATAACTGGAATATCTGTTTGAACATTCAAATCTTTAATTCCTTGCGTAACACCTTCGCAAACAAAATCAAAATGTTTGGTTTCTCCTTGAATCACACATCCGATTACGATAACTGCGTCAACGTTTTGTGTTTGAAGCATTTTTTTAGCTCCGTAGATCAACTCAAAACTTCCTGGAACATTCCAACGAATAATTTGTTGAGCAGGAACGTCGCAATCAACTAATGCGTCAAAAGCACCATTATAAAGTCCTTCCGTTATAGTATCATTCCATTCAGAAACAACAATCCCAAACCGAAAGTCTTTCGCGTTTGGGATTGTGTTTTTATCGTATTCTGATAGATTTTTATTTTCAGTAGCCATCTGTAATATTTTAGATTTTTGATTTTCGTCCCGAAGCCTCGGGATAGATTCGTAACTACAAATCTACAATCTTAAATCTAAAGTCTAAAATTTTTATTGCGCTAATCCAATCAAAGCATCAACAGATGCCGCTTCTGGAGTACTGTCATAATTATCTTTAATGTCATTGAAATATTTCAATGCATCTTCTTTTTGTCCTAAAGCTAAAGCAGTTTTTCCTGCTTTTAATAAGAAACGAGGTCTTGTAAAATCGTTTTTGTTAGACTCAGCAGCTTTCACATAAAAATCAAGAGCTTCTTTTTGCTGATTTTTTTGAGAGTAAGCATCTCCAGTTGCACCTTTAGCTAAAGCGCTTAAGATAACGTCTTCAGATTTAAATTCACCTAAATATTTAATTGCCTCATCATATTTACCAGTATTTAAGTAAGCGATACCAGCATAGTAGTTTGCTAAATTTCCAGCATCAGTTCCAGAATATTCGTCAGCGATTTTAATAAATCCGAATTTACCTTCTGAACCGTTTAATGATAATTTGAATAATGAATCGCTAGAAACACCATTTACAGCTTTTTCAAAATTTTGTTGAGCAACAAACATTTCGCTTGCAGCTTCTTCTTGTTTAGGAGTTGCAATGAATTTTTGGTAAGCCAAATATCCAATTGTAGCAACAGCAATACCAGCCACTAAACCAATAATGATTTTTTGATTTTTAGCCACCCAATCCTCAGTTCTTGAAGCTGTTTCGTCTAATTTTGAGAAAACTCCAGCTGTTGTACTGTCTTTTTCGTCAATAACTACTTGTTGTTCTTCAGTAACTTCTTTTACTTCCTTTTCTTTTGGTGTCTTATATCCTCTTTTATTGTAAGTTGCCATTTAAAAATTATTTAGTGAACGGCAAAAATAAAATTTTTCTTGAAACTGAGGCAAAAAAAATCAATTTTATCACTATTTTAAAAAAAATATTTTCGGGATTCTCTTGTCCTTCCGCGAAAGCGTGAAAATAAATTGGCTCAAGAATACCGTAAAGCCAATTATATCGATAATTTTCGGTAATTTGCACCCTCAAATTTGCACTTCCCTAATACGGTGAAAATTTTACACAAGGAGTCCTGAAAAATGCATTTAAATAAAATCTCATTATTTAATTATAAAAACTTTTCCGAAGCCACTTTTGATTTCGACATCAAGATCAATTGCTTTGTAGGAAAAAATGGTATTGGCAAAACCAATGTGCTTGATGCTATTTATCATTTAGCTTACGGAAAAAGCTATTTTAATCCGCTTGCCGTCCAAAACATCAAACACGGCGAAGAGTTTTTTGTGATTGATGCCGAACTGGAAAAAAAAGAGAGAACCGAACAAATTGTCTGCAGTTTAAAAAAGGGACAAAAAAAGGTTTTAAAACGAAATGGAAAACCTTATGACAAATTCTCCGATCATATTGGCTTTATTCCGTTAGTTATTATTTCGCCCGCAGATAGAGATCTGATCGTTGAAGGAAGCGAAACGCGCCGTAAATTCATGGACAGCGTGATTTCGCAATTAGATTCTACTTATTTGCATGAATTGATAAATTATCAAAAAGTGATTACGCAGCGAAATGCTCTTTTGAAATATTTTGCCTTAAATCATGTTTTTGACAACGACACCTTGTCTATATATAATGAACAATTGCAAGGTTACGGAAAATCTATTTTTGAAAAACGAAAAGATTTTCTCGAGCAGTTTATACCTATATTTAATAGACATCATCAAGCAATAACAGGATCTGAGGAAAAGGTTCAGTTGGTTTATGAAAGTCATTTGTTCGAAAAAGACCTTTTAACGCTTTTGCAAGAAAATATCAATAAAGACCGAGCGCTACATTATACAACTGTTGGAACTCATAAAGATGATTTGTCTTTTGAAATTGATTCGCATCCAATAAAAAAATTCGGATCCCAAGGACAACAGAAATCTTTCCTAATTGCTTTAAAACTGGCCCAATTTGAATTTTTGAAAAAACAAAGTGGTGTAAAGCCTATTCTTTTGTTCGATGATATTTTTGACAAATTGGATGAAACACGTGTTGCCAAGATTGTAGAAATGGTAAATAGCGAGACATTTGGACAGCTTTTTATTTCAGACACACATCCCGAAAGAACCGAAGCAATTGTAAAATCGACGCATCAGACTTATAAAATCTTTAATTTATAAGTCTTGAAAAATGGTACAATTTGTATCAGTTTTAAGGGTTAATCCCAAAATAGAAATCAGTAAATTAGCCTAGGTGAAATTTAAAAGAAACAACTGCAATAAATATTAAGGAATATGCTAACGAAAGAATCATTGCAATTTTTAGACGATTTAAGAAAAAACAACAATCGAGAATGGTTTCAGGAAAATAAAAAGAGATATGAAGTTTTCAAGAAAGATTATCATCAATTGGTAAATGATTTTCTTGACGCCATGAAGCCGCTTGATTCTTCATTAGAATTATTGGAAGTTAAAAACTGTACTTTCAGAATTAACCGTGATATTCGTTTTTCTAAAGACAAATCGCCATACAAAGCACATTTAGGGATCTGGATGTCTGGCGGAACAAAAGGTTTGAACCGTGCCGGATATTATGTTCATATTGAGAAAGGCGCAAGTTTTATCGCCGGTGGATTTTATTCGCCTGAAGCGGAAGACTTAAAAAAAGTTCGTAAAGAAATTGCTTTTTTCTATGATGATTTACAGGAAATTTTAAACGACAAAAACTTCAAAAAAGAATTTGGAAGTTTAGATGTAAACGAAAACAATTCGCTTAAAAGCATGCCTCGCGGTTACGAAAAAGACCATCCAGCAATTGAGTTTTTAAAATTGAAAAGTTTTACGGCAACTCAAGTTTATAATGTCTCTGAAGTGATGGAGAAAGATTTTGTAAAGAAAATGAGCCAAAAACTTATTGCTTTAAAACCTCTAAACGAATTCATCAACCGCGCTTTAGATACTGAAGAATTTTAGAGATAAAAAAAAATCGCCACGAATTCACGGATTATTCAAAATTAATTCGTGAATTCGTGGCGAAAAAACTTTTATAATGAATAGGAAAATACTTTTTCTTGGAGAATCTTACCGTGCTGACGCCATTACTTGGATGAAAGGTCTGAAAGAATTTGGAGATTTTGAAATAATTACTTGGGAACTTCAGACTCCAAATAATCAAAGATTTAAACGCATTTTAGAGTACTTCTTTGCTCCTTTTTCTATTCAAAAAATAATCAGAAAAGAAAAACCAGATATGGTTATTGCAGAAAGAACAACCAGTTACGGTTTTCTTGCTGCATTATCTGGATCTAAAACCATTGCGATTGCGCAACAAGGTCGAACCGATTTATGGCCTGAAACTTCAGTTTTATATCCTTATAAAAAATTCATTCAGAAATATGCTTTTAAGAAAGCACATTTAATTCATGCTTGGGGGCCAGTAATGGCAATTCACATGAAAGCAACTGGTGTTGATATGAATAAAGTTTTAATACTTCCAAAAGGAATTGACTTATCTCTTTTTACTCCTTCTACTAATAATTCAAATAAAATTGAAGCAATTGTTACACGTTCGCTTCAGCCAGAATATCGACATGATTCTATTCTAAAAGCTTTCGGAATTTTAAACCAAAAAGGAATTGATTTTTCTCTGACAATTGTTGGCGATGGAACAAGATTACAGTTTTTGAAAGATTTAGCCAAAGAACTTCAAATAGAAAACAAAGTGATTTTTACAGGAAGAATTCCGAATACGGAACTTCCAAAATTATTACAGCAATCGAATATTTATATCAGTATGCCAATTACCGAAGGCGTTTCTGCGTCTTTGTTTGAAGCAATGGCTTCTAATTGTTTTCCTATTGTTTCTGACATTCCTGGAAATCAAAGCTGGATTACGCATCGCGAAAACGGTCAATTAATTGAAATTGATAATATCGAAATGCTAGCCGAAGAATTAATCTGGTCTTTTGAAAATCCCGAATTGCGAAATGAAGCGATTATTCGAAACAGGGAATTTGTGGAGGAAAATGCGAATTATGACGTTAACATGAAGGTTATTTCAGAGAAATATCATGAGTTGCTTGATTTACAAAATAGAACGCTAAACAAACTGTAAACTTTTTGCTTTTAAATTCTTAGCCTCTATTTTTTGGATACGCTAAAGAGACTTTTTTATTATGAGAATCATAAATTACATAATGAAATTCTTTATCATCCTTTAAAATTAGAAATTCTTCTAAATCTCTTTTTGTAGAAAAAACAACTTTGCAATTAGATAAATCAATCTGTTTTTTAGAATCAATACAATCGTTTATAATTTCTTGCTGATTATTTCCATTTGTATTTTGCCATACATAATCATACTTTCTCCATTCTTTGTAAAAATTATTGGCCATTTGAGTATACAGCATTTCATCTCTATCATCCTGCAAAACTCCACTACTTGGAATTAAACGAATTTTATCTCCTTCTTGATAAATATAAAAAATCCCCAAATCTTTAATAAAGTCTTCTTTATTCGTTTTTTTCATTCCACATGTCAAACCAACAAAACGGATATTCTTTACAATCAGATGTATATGATCATTATCAACCATTGTATAAGTTCCTGAGGTAAAAGCAAAACAATCACTAAGACATTGCATTGCTTCATCACTTGAAAATGTGCCATCTAAATTGAATGTTACAGTACGTCCTTCATATTGTTGTTTTTCCTTTATTAAAGAATATTCTGCGACATTTGTATATCCAATTATTTCTCTTGTTTCCCATTTCCCTACAATGTCACTTTGAGCAAAAGAGGAAATTGATAAAAACACATTTAAAATTAAAAAAAAGAATATTCTGTTTTTAATAATTGATTTTGACATGATTATCTGTTATAAACTAATTCAAACTTACAAAAAAAACGAAATCTGATTAAACGTAAATTTGTTAAGTTTCACATTTTAAATGAAAGCTTTTATAAACTTTACACCCTTACAGGCTAAACCAAAACTTATAATTCCTATTTTTGACACAGATTAAAAAGCCTTTTATTTATGGAAATCCAATCCAATTTTTCTTTAAAAAAATATAACACTTTTGGCATTGAAGCCAGTGCAAAACAATTCGCTGCAGTTCATTCTATTACTGAACTAAAGACAATTTTACAAGAAAACAAAAACGAGAAAAAGTTCATTTTAGGAGGCGGAAGCAATATGCTTTTAACCAAAGATATTGACGCTTTGGTTATTCACATTGATTTAAAAGGCAAAAAAATCACAAAAGAAGACGATGATTTTGTTTGGGTTGAAAGTCAGGCTGGAGAAACTTGGCATGATTTCGTACTTTGGACAATCGACAATAATTTTGGCGGTTTAGAAAATATGTCGCTAATTCCTGGAAACGTAGGAACAACTCCAGTCCAGAATATCGGTGCTTATGGAACTGAAATTAAAGATACTTTTATTTCTTGCGAAGCTATGAATATTGCAACTCAAGAAATGAAAACTTTTGATAATGCTGAATGTAATTTTGGATACCGCGAAAGTATTTTCAAACATGAAGTAAAAGACCAATATATTATCACTTCGGTTGTTTTTAAACTGACTAAACGCAATCATAAAATCAATACTTCTTATGGAGATATTTTGGCTGAGTTGGCTAAAAAAAATATCTCAGAACCAACATTAAAAGATGTTAGTAACGCCGTAATTGCTATAAGACAAAGTAAATTACCAGATCCTAAAGAATTGGGAAATAGCGGAAGTTTCTTCAAAAATCCGATTTTACAGAAATCTGATTTTGAGAAAATCCATCAGAAATTCCCTGAAATGAAATATTATGAAATTTCAGATACAGAAGTTAAAGTTCCTGCGGGTTGGCTTATTGAACAAGCAGGTTTTAAAGGAAAACGTTTTGGAGATGCAGGCGTTCATAAAAATCAAGCTTTGGTTCTAGTGAATTACGGAAATGCAACTGGACAGGAAATTTTAGCGGTTTCTAAAGAAGTTCAAAAAACCGTTTTTGAAACTTTTGGCATTCATATAGAAGCCGAAGTGAATGTGATTTAAGAACAGGAATTTCCATCAAATTATAACTTTAATGAAAAAACTAAATGTTGGAGTTCTACTAATTCAATTTTTTGGGATGATTTTCCTAATTAATGGAATTCTGCAATTAAGGATTTACACGGCTGCTGAAAAAGTTATTTGCATAAAAAAGCATTGCAATGCTCAAGAATCAAAAAACTGGAGCACTTTGTTCCCCACAAAAGAAGATGCTTTAAGTTTTTGGCCCAATATATATGTCTGGATATTTTTGGGTTTATTATTCGGAATTTTAGCTATTGGCTTCTTAAACTGGAAAAACAAACTTTCCTCAATAAACACGATTTTACTTGCCTTAGCACTTTATGTTTTAATGAGACTTAAATTTTTTAGAAAAGAAGTAATCTCTCATCTTTTTCGTCCTATCAGAACAATGCTTTCCAATGATTTTGCAACGCAATGTTTAATTGAAGGAGTTGTTTTTACTGTTATCGGAATATTTATTTTATATTTAAGTGTAACTTCAAATCTATTCCTTTTACAAAAAGACACAGCCGAAAATCAATAAGGAATCGAAACCTAGAAATGTTTGACTAAATCTTAAAAAAATGTACACACCAGATTTATATAAAAACGAAAATCCTGAAGAAATTAGAAATTTTCTAAAAGAAAACAGCTTCGGAATTCTGATTAATCAAACCAACGGAAAATTATGTGCTACACATATCCCGATAGAACTTGAACTTAATAATGATGGAAAAGAGATTTTGCAAGGACACATTTCAAAATTAAATCCGCAAGCAGAAGGTTTTAGAGAAAACGATCAGGTTTTGGCTGTTTTTACAGGTCCGCACAGTTACATTTCTTCTTCTTGGTACGATCATGAAAATGTTCCAACTTGGAATTACATAGCCGTACATGTTTATGGAAAAATCAAAATCGTAGATTATGAAACTTCAGTCGAGCAATTAAAAAAATTGGTTGATAAATACGAAGCAAATTCTAAAAACCCAGTTCGAGTTGAAGATTTATCTGCAAAAACAATGCGCGAAGCAAGAGGAATATTTGGTTTTGAAATAGAAATTGATGAAATTCAAGCAACAAAAAAACTTTCGCAAAACCGTGACGATTATAATTATAAAAACATTATTTCTGAATTGGAAAAAACCGAAAACCCTCAGTCTATTGCTGTTGCAAAAGAAATGTCAAAATGCCGAAAGTAAATCGGTTTTTAGCTATTGAAATTAGCTAATTCATAGTACATTTGTACACCAGAATTTGAAATTAATAGACACCAAATAAATCAGATGCTTATATACATATTTTACTTTTTTATTGCTATTGTTGTTGTTCAACTATTTTATTATCTCGGAATTTTTGGAAAGTTTGCTTTTAGTAAACCGCAGCATGTTACGCCTAAAAATCTTCCTGTTTCAGTAATTGTATGTGCTAAAAATGAAGAAGAGAATGTGAAAAAATACATTCCGATTTTGGCTCAACAAGACTATCCTGATTTTGAAATTGTTCTTATAGACGATGCCTCAAGTGATGAAACTCTTGAAGTTTTCGAAGAATTTGAAAAAGAATTCTCAAACATTCGTTTGGTTAAAGTTGAAAACAATGAAGCTTTTTGGGGAAATAAAAAATATGCTTTGACACTTGGAATCAAAGCCGCAAAAAAAGATTATTTATTGTTTACAGATGCAGACTGTTATCCAGCTTCTAAAGATTGGATTACTTCTATGACTTCGCACTTTACGACAAACAAAACTATTATTTTGGGTTATGGAGGTTACGAAAAAGTAGAGCGTTCGTTTTTAAATAAAATCATTCGTTTCGAAACGATTCTTACTGCAATTCAATATTTTTCATGGGCAAAAATAGGTCTTCCATATATGGGTGTAGGCCGAAACTTGTCATATAAAAAAGACGAATTCTTCAATGTAAATGGTTTTATTGATCATATCCAGGTTCGTTCTGGAGATGATGATTTATTTATCAATCAAGCGGCAACAAAGGCTAACACTACTATTTCCTATAGTCCGGAAAGTTTTACTTATTCACAACCTAAGAAAACTTACAAAGAATGGTTTACTCAAAAAAGAAGACATATTTCTACAGCAGAACATTATAAGTTTTTTGACAAAATGCAGTTAGGATTATTCTTCCTTTCACAATTATTTTTCTTTTTATTAGTTATTATTCTATTGGCTTTCCAATTTGAATGGATCGCCGTATTAGCAATTTTAGCAACACGTTACACCGTTGTTTGGACAGTAATTGGATGTTCGGCAGGAAAACTAAAAGAAAATGATATTAAAATTTGGTTTCCAGTTGTTGAGATAGCACTTATATTAACGCAAATTAATATCTTTATAACTAATATCTTTTCAAAACCAGTATATTGGAAATAAATTCTAAAATAGAAAAAGCAAAAAAAGGCGATCAGATCGCCTTTACTTTTTTATTAGATCATTATTGGAATGAAGTGTATTCGTTTATGCTTAAAAGAACCGAAAATGAAACTATAGCTGAAGATATCACGATTGAAACTTTTTCTAAAGCTTTTGACAAGATAACCTCTTATAATTCTGAATTTAAATTCAATACTTGGCTTATCGCCATTGCAAAAAATGTCTACATTGATTTGTTACGAAAAAAGAAAACCAATCTTTTTATAGAAATAACAGACAACGAAGATCAACAGGCATACAACATTGCCGACCCTACTCCATCAGCAGAAGATGCATTAATTAAGGAACAGAATCTTTCTCGTTTGCTTCTTTGCATCAAAGAACTTAAACCGCACTATCAAGAAGTAATTCAGCTTCGTTATTTTCAAGAAATGTCTTATCAGGAAATTGCTGTTAAGATAGACGAACCTTTAAGCAGTGTAAAAGTAAAACTTTTGCGTGCGAAAAAATTATTAGCAGAAATTATCGAACGTAATAGATAATTTACTATCTTTAGATAAAGAATAATACACTATTCGTATTTTTATTCTTAAAATAATATATTTCTACAACACTAAAACTACAACTTTCACGTTGTTAGCTCAAACCTAAACCTTTTCGCGTATGATTTAAAGTTACTTAACCTTAAAACCCAAAAATTATGTCTAAATTAAGCATTTATGAAAACAAGTGGACCGATCTTGTTTTCGAGAACAAAAACAAAGAGTACGGCGCTTATCAATTACGTCAAGAGAATTCTAAAAACTCTATCACAGCTCTCTTTATGGGTTTATTGTTATTAACGGCTTTAGGAAGCGCATCTGTGCTAATTAACAAATTTAAGCCTTCAGTAGTTGAAGTCGAGCCCGAACCAATGATTTACGATCCAATTACACCCGTAAACATGGATCCAACTGTTGTGCCTCCGCCGCCAGCTCCACCTGCACCAGTAGTTGAGCAAAGCGCAGTAAAATCGACAGATGCAAGTCAATTGATTAATCCAGTGGTGACAAGACCAGAAGAAGCAGTTGACAAAATTGCTCCAAACACAGAAAACGCACCAGTTGTAGAAAACATTAGCGGAACAGGAACTGCCGTTAATGTAATGCCTTCAACAGGAGGAGATGGTAGCGGCGTTGCTGCCTCTACAGCACCTAAAATTGAAGAACCTCTTTCTTCAGCAATTTTGGATAAACAACCTGAATTCCCAGGTGGAATTGGGCAGTTTTACAAATATGTTGGAAACAATTTCCGCAGACCAGAGTTGGATATGGAAAAAACATTGAAAGTATATGTTTCTTTCGTAGTTGAAAAAGACGGATCTCTAACAGATATTATTGTTAGAAATGATCCAGGTTACGGAATGGGCAAAGAAGCCATTAGAGTTTTAAAATCTTTGAAAACAAAATGGAGTCCAGGAATTTTAGACGGAAAAGCTGTAAGAACTGCATATAACCTTCCAATTACAATAAAAACGGAAGTTGAATAAATCATAAAAAAGCAGAACTTAAGTTCTGCTTTTTTATTTACCTTTAATTTATGAGTCGATAGTCAAAATTCATTGAAACTTCGTAAATTAAAATTCAACTTTAATGCCTTTTACCTTTTCGCATCCCGCAATAATCCTTCCTTTAAAGTATCTATCAAAATCATGGTTTTCTACGACGGCTTTAATAATTGGAAGCTTAACTCCAGATTTTGAATATTTTCTGCGAATGAAAGTTAAAAGTGATTATAGCCACACTTTTGCTGGTATTTTTTGGTTCGATTTACCACTCGCACTTCTACTGACTTTTATATTTCATAATATAATTCGAAATCTTTTGTTTCGAAATCTTCCTTCATTTATCCAAAATAGAGTTTTAATTTTCACAGATTTTAATTGGAATCTGTACTTTAAAAAAAAATGGTTTATTGTACTGATCTCTCTAATCATTGGAATTGTTTCTCATCTTTTTTGGGATGCTTTTACACATAATCACGGTTATTTTGTAAACGAAATTGCTATTTTGAGAAATACAATATCTGTTTTTGGAATAGAAATTCCGATTTGGAAAATAGCACAACACTCAAGTACTTTTATCGGAAGCATTATAATAATTATAGCTTTTCTTAAACTTCATCAAGATTTAACTTTCAAAATATCTATTGACAAATTGTACTGGGGTGCTGTAACGCTATTCACTTTTGGTATTTCATGCATTAGATTTATTGGAAATCCTAAAGCTTTGCATATTGGAAACTTAATTGTTTCCTTTATTGGTTCTTTTTTACTTGCAATTACTATAATTCCGCTTTTAATTAAATTCAGATCAGTCTTAAAAAATTGGTAAAATCAATTACTTTTACTTCTTCTAAAGACAATTTATTTAACTAATTACTACAACAAAATGGGAATATTTTCAGCTATTCTTGGCAATGCAGGTTCTGTAAGCCAAGAAGATTTACTAAAAAAATACGGACAGCTTTTGACTGCAAATGAAGAAATTGAAATGGGTTTTAAACTTATTCGCGATACTTTCATTTTTACTAACAAAAGATTAATTCTAGTTGATGTTCAAGGAATCACTGGAAGCAAAACAGAATACAAATCTATAGCTTATAAAAACATTACAAGATTCAGTGTAGAAACTGCAGGAACTTTTGATCTTGATGCCGAATTAAAAATCTGGATTTCTAGCGAGCAGCAGCCTAGTATTGTAAAACAATTCAATAAATCTGTGAATGTTTATGAAGTGCAAAAGATTCTTGCATTTCATGTTTTAGGATAAAAAAGAAACCCGACAGAAAACTGTCGGGTTTTTATACATTAAAAAACAGCCACTATTTCTTTTTGGTAGTTGTTTTTTTCTTTGTTGTTGTAGCCTTTTTAGTTGTAGTTACAGGAACTGTATTTACAATTTTCTGCTGAACATATGGCTTATATAAACCGTCTTTTTCTGCTCTTGCTTTTGCATCATCAGCTCTCTTTTTAGAATCTGGATGCGAGCTCATCATTTGATCAATAAATGAAGCTTCAGATCCTTCGCTCATTTTTGCTAAAATTCTAAAAGCAGATTCTTCAGCGTTCACATTATAACCATTTTTCTTCATGAAATTATACGCAAATAAATCTGCCTCCGATTCTTGTTTACGGCTATATTTGCTGTCAATAATAGCACTTCCAATTTTTCCAAGCTGGCTATCTGTGACTGTGGCCACTGTCGCCGATTGAGAAGCCGCTCCATCCATTAATGCTTCTTTTTGGTAAGCCGCACGAATAGCATCTCTTGAGTCATTATTTGCAACGTGTCCAATTTCATGACCAATTACTGCAATTAATTCATTGTCATCCATGATATCCATTAATCCTGAATAAACACGAACACTTCCGTCTGCAGTTGCAAAAGCATTTACTTCTTTCAGCTTATATACTTTATAGTTTAAAGTAAATCCGTCTCCTGATGCATGTTTTCCAAAAACTCGATTTAATCTCAAAGTATAACCATCATTAGGTCCAGCAACTTCGTGTTCTGCATCTAATTTATCTACCGCTTCTTTAGATAATTTTGCCGCATCGGCATTACTAAAAGTAAAACCAGTAACCCCTTTCTGAACTGCGCCAATTGCTTTATCTCCAAAATTAATCTGTGCAGTCATTTTAGTTAGACCAAATGCTGTAAATAAAAGTCCTACTATTATAAATTTCTTTTTCATGTTTTTTATAATTACGATTTAACAACAAATGTAGCATAACAAAATGCTATTTTAATTTCACACAAAACTTGTTTTTCAACAAATAAAGATATAAATTTTTAGTGAGTTATATAATTACCTCATAAAGAAAACATTGCGTAAAAAAACCGATAGATTCTAAGGAATCTATCGGTTATATATTTATTGCAAAAAGGCTATTTCTTTTTTGTTGCAGTCGTTGTCTTTTTAACAGTGGATGTAGTTGCTTTTACTGGTGCAGTATTTACAATTTGCTGTTGTACATAAGGTTTATATAAACCATCTTTTGTTGCTCTTTTTTTAGCTTCATCTGCTCTTTTACCTGGATCAGGATGATTACTCTCCATTCTAGAAATAAAAGACTTGTCTGATCCTTCACTCAATTTTTGCAGAATTCTAAAAGATGACTCTACAGCATTAACATCATAACCATTTCTTTTCATAAAATCATATGCAAATAAATCAGCCTTTGATTCTTGTTTTTTAGTATGACTATTATCGATGAATCTACTTCCAAATTTCCCAAAGTCAGTTTTTGAAATCTCATTAATCATTTGTGATTTTGATGAAGCCACATGCAACAAAGCTTCTTTTTTGTACAATGCCTTAATCCCATTTTTGGAATCGTGATTTACAACATGTCCAATTTCATGTCCAATAACTGCAAGCAATTCATTATCATCCATCATATCCATTAAACCTGCAAATACACGAACACTTCCATCCGCACAAGCAAAAGCATTTATGTCTTTTACCAAATAAACCTTATAATTCAAATTGACTCCTTCGCTAGAAGAATGCTTTCCAAATAAGCGATTTAATCGAATTGCATAACCATTCGTTGCTTCAGCAACTGGATTATTTGCATCCATTTCAGCAATCGCATTTTGAGCCATCGCTACTGCATCGGCATCGCTAAAAGTTAATCCAATCATAGTTTTATCAAAAAGCGACATTTCTTTTTTTTCTGAATCTTCCTGCGCACTCATTTTAGTAAGACCTAAAGCCGCAAACAAAACTCCTATTACAATTTTCTTCTTCATTTTTTTAAACTTTTGATTAGATGCAAAATTAGAATCACAAGAAATTCTATTTTATCTCTAAAAGCCAAATTTATAACAGATTAAGACTGAACTTTTATATTCCATAAAAATCAGAATGGGCATTAAAATATTAAATACAAACTAAAAAAATGACCTCAAAATATATTTAAAAAACAATCTATTAACACTTGAACTAAATTATCTTGAATATTTTCTGCAAACATGATATGCAAAGGAAAAGCAAATAAACATCTCTAAATAAACTACATTCCGTATCTTTGCGCTTTGAATATAGATATATGGAAACAGTCGCTGAAAATATACCTGCCACAAAACCAAAGTGGTTAAAAGTAAAATTACCTATCGGACAAAAATATACTGAACTTAGAGGTTTAGTAGACAAATACAGTTTAAATACCATTTGTACTTCTGGAAGCTGCCCTAATATGGGTGAATGTTGGGGAGAAGGAACAGCGACTTTTATGATTCTAGGAAATGTCTGCACACGTTCTTGCGGATTCTGCGGTGTAAAAACGGGAAGACCAGAAACAGTAGATTGGGACGAACCAGAAAAAGTAGCTCGTTCTATTAAAATAATGAATATTAAACATGCTGTAATTACAAGCGTTGACAGAGATGATATTAAAGATGGAGGTTCTATCATTTGGATGGAAACCGTTAGAGCTATCCGAAGAATGAATCCTCAAACTACTCTTGAAACTTTGATTCCAGATTTTCAAGGAATTGAAAGAAACTTAGATCGTATTATAGAGGCAAATCCAGAAGTGGTTTCGCATAACATGGAAACGGTACGTCGTCTAACGCGTGAAGTTCGTATTCAGGCAAAATATGACAGAAGTTTAGAAGTGCTTCGTTATTTAAAAGAAAAAGGCATTAATAGAACTAAATCTGGAATTATGCTAGGTCTTGGAGAAACTGAAGAAGAGGTTTTCCAGACCATGACTGACTTACGAAATGCAAATGTAGATGTCGTAACTATTGGCCAATATTTGCAACCAAGCAAAAAACATCTTCCTGTAAAAGAATTTATTACGCCTGAACAATTTGCCCGATATGAAAAATTCGGTCTTGATTTAGGTTTCAGACACGTCGAGAGCGGACCTCTTGTTCGTTCTTCATACAAAGCACAAAAACATATTTTATAGTAAAAGTTTAATCGTTTAATCTGTTTAATTGTAAAACCGATTAAACGATTAGACAGTTAAACGAATAAACAAAAAATTGAAAACAAGAATTGCCATTAATGGATTTGGAAGAATTGGAAGAAATTTGTTCCGTTTACTTTTAAATCACCCTGAAATCGAAGTCGTTGCTATAAATGACATTGCTGACAATAAGACCATGTCTCATTTAATTAAATATGACAGTATACATGGTGTTTTGCCTTTTGAAGTAAGTCATGACGAAAATAGTATTATTGTAGATGGAAGGCATTTTTTCTTTTTTCACGAAAAAAGTATTTCAAATATAGATTGGAAATCGCATTCGATTGATATTGTAATCGAATCTACGGGCAAATATAAAACGCACGAAGAATTAAATGCGCATTTAGATGCCGGAGCAAAAAAAGTAATTCTTTCTGCTCCATCAGAAGTAGAAACAATAAAAACAGTGGTTCTTGGAGTTAATGAAAATATTTTGAATGGAGACGAAACAATAGTATCTAATGCAAGTTGTACAACAAATAATGCTGCTCCGATGATCAAAATCATTGAAGAATTATGCGGAATTGAACAGGCTTACATTACAACTATACATTCTTTCACCACAGATCAAAGTCTTCATGACCAGCCTCATAAGGATTTACGCCGTGCGAGAGGTGCCAGCCAATCAATTGTTCCAACAACAACTGGTGCAGCTAAGGCTTTAACAAAAATTTTTCCTAAATTGCACAACAAAATGGGTGGCTGTGGCATTCGTGTTCCAGTTCCTGATGGTTCATTAACAGATATTACCTTCAATGTAAAGCGTGCCGTGAACATTGAAGAAATAAACAAAGCATTCAAACAAGCCTCAAAAACAAATTTAAAAGGAATATTAGATTACACAGAAGATCCGATCGTTTCGGTAGATGTAATTGGCAACACACATTCTTGTTTATTTGATGCTCAGCTAACTTCGGTTATCGATAAAATGGTAAAAGTAGTGGGCTGGTATGACAACGAGATTGGCTATTCATCAAGATTGATCGATTTAATTTTACTAATAAGAAAAAAATAAGGTTCATTGTAAATGCATTGCCATACATGAAATACTGTCTTTTTATTGTTGTTTGTTTTTTTAACTCGTTTTTGTATTCTCAAGTCAAAAAGAATACAGATAGTGTTACCTATTACAATAAACTGGCTAACACCAACCTTAACAATAAAAAATACGATCAGGCTGTTTTTTTTACTCAAAAATCCATCAATTTTTGCGAGGTAAACGGTAAAAAAGAAAACTTAGCCAATCAAACTTTCAAACTCGGTAAAATCTTTTATAATCAGCAAAAGTTTGAAGACGCTTTAAAAAAATTCCACAAAACGGTTTCTTTATTTGATACGCTTAAGCCAAGCTGCACTAAAGTTTTGGCCCTCCATTATATTGGATTATCTAATACTTCTAAAGGCGACTATAAAACCGCGGCGGTTTATTACGCAAAAGCACAAGATTTATTAAAAGATCTTAAAATTGAAGATCACGCTGATGTTTTAGATTATCAAATCGCATTGGCTTTAAAAACCAATAAAGATCTTATTCAAGCAGCAAAGACTTTTAGAAAAATCACGAAAAAGCCAGATAATGACGAAATCTTAAAAACGAAAGTTGATTCGTACTATCAGCTTGGTTTGATTGAAACGCAGCTAAAAAGAAACGATTCGGCCATTATTTACTTTGATAGAGCTTTAGATTATAATGCAAAAAGCAATGATTTTATAAAGAAATCTAAGATTGTTTTGGCAATAAGCCAGTATTATAGAAAAAACAAAAACTATGATCTGGCATACTCTTATTTAGACGAACACTATCAGCTGGAGAATTATCTTTTAAAATTAAAAAATGCAAAAATTGATTTGGACGAATTTGAGAAATTTAAGAAAAACCAATCTTTAAACAATACTATTAAAAAAGAAAGCGAGGAAAAATTTCAGCTAAAAACGTATCGTTATTCAAAATTGGTCAGCATTTTGGCAATTGCTTTAATCTCGATTTTATCTCTTCTGAGTTTGGCTTTATACAAAAACAATATCATTAGAAATCAAAACAATTTACTGCTTCGAGAAAAAAATAAAGAGTTGATTTTGGCCAAAAACAAAGCTGAAAAAGCATCAAAAGCCAGATCTGAATTTCTTTCGACTGTAAGTCATGAATTGCGAACTCCTTTGAATGCAATTAACGGAATTACACATATCTTACTAGAAGACAACCCAAAGAAAAGACAATTAAAATACTTAGAATCTTTAAAGTTTTCTGGGAATTATTTAACCACTTTTATCAATGAAATTTTAGAGATCAATAAAATTGATTCGACTAAAGTTGAAGTAGAAAATATCAGTTTTAATTTGAAAGAGCTTCTTTTTAATATTCAAAGTTCTTTAAAAGAGTTAGCTACAGCTAATAAGAACTATTTCAATTTAGAAATAGACAAATCAATTCCAGATAATCTGATTGGAGATCCAACTAAACTGTCTCAGATCATTTTGAATTTGATTAACAATGCTTTAAAATTTACTCAGAACGGACACGTAAATGTTATTGCCAAATTATATTCGCAAGAAGATGATACAGCGACTGTTTATTTTGAAATCGTAGATACAGGAATAGGAATTCCAGAAGATAAGCTTCAAACTGTTTTTGAAAGTTTTTCGCAAGGTTCTATCGAAGTTAACCGAAAATATGGAGGAACTGGTCTTGGTCTTACTATTGTTAAAAAACTAATCGAACTTTTAGGAGGCGAAATAAAACTAAAAAGTGAAGTAGGTAAAGGTTCGACGTTTACCTTCAAATTAAATTTCAAAATTAATAATGAACCTTTGGAAGCAATTGAAGAAGTAAAACCTTATAACGACAAACAATTGAAAAACAAGTCTATTTTATTGATTGAAGACAACAAAATCAATCAAATGATTACTCGCAAGATGTTAGAAAATAAAAACATTACTTGCGAGATTGTTGACAATGGAGAAGATGCTGTTGAGCTTCTAAAAATCAAACGTTTTGATATGATTCTGATGGATGTTCACCTTCCTGGAATCAATGGAACTACGGCAACCAAATTAATTAGAGAGTTTGACAAGACGACTCCTGTTATCGCCTTGACCGCTATTTCGCTTGACGAAAACCGAGATATGCTTCTTTCTTTTGGAATGGATGACGTTATTACTAAACCTTTCGTTCCAGACGAATTCTACAGCACTATTGCTAAGTATTTTGATTAAAAAGATTTTCTGAGATGCTGAGATTCGATTCTAAGCTTCTAAATCTTCTTTACATATTCTAAAATCGTAGCATCAAAATTTTGCTGATGATTAATAAAAGAACTTTTTATTGGCAGATAATAGAGCTGAGAAACCAATTTCGAATCTTTTAATCTCACGTAATCTTTTTCGGTTGTAATTATTTTTCTTCCGTTTGCTTTATTTTGAATTGCATCTAAATCTGCATCAGAAAAATGATGATGGTCAGGAAAAGTTAAACATTCATCGTTTTCATTTTTTAAATAATCAAAAAAAGGTTTTGGTTTTGCAATTCCCGCCAAGAGTAATTTAGGCTCCTCTTTGATTTCGATAACTGCAATTTTTTGATGCTTACTGCAAATAAAAATATCGTAATCAATAAATGTAAAAAAGACTTGCTGCGAACAGCTTAACTTTAGCTTTAAGCGAATTTCGGCTTGTTCTCCTTCAGATAAAATCTTAGGACATTTTGTAACGATTACGATATTGGCTCTTTCTGCCCCGCTCCTACTTTCTCTTAAATTTCCTGTTGGAAGCATAAAATCATCTGAATACAAATCGCCGTAAGAAGTCAGTAAAATGTAGAAACCTGCTTTTACTTTTCTGTGCTGATAAGCGTCATCCAGCAAAATAATTTCTGGTTTTTCGTTTTGAGAAAGCAATTGCTGAATTCCGTTTGTGCGATTGGCATCAACCGCAACCATTACATTTGGAAATTTTTGATAAAACTGAAAAGGTTCATCTCCCAAAATTTCAGCATTCGAATTGTCGTCAGCCAAAATAAAACCTTCTGACTTTCTTTTATAACCACGGCTCAAAGTTGCCACTTTATATTTATCAGATAATAAACGGATCAAATATTCGATTTGAGGCGTTTTTCCAGTTCCGCCAACACTTAGATTTCCAACCGCAATTACTGGAAGATCAAATGAAGTCGATTTTAAAATTTCTTTATCAAAAAGAAAATTACGGATCGAAGTTATGAATCCGTATAAAACAGCGAATGGGAAAAGTATTTTTCGAAGTATGTTCATTTTACGAAAGTATAATTTTTTATACTATTATTAGAAATTATAAAAATATAAAAATTGATAAAATTGCACACAAAGCAACTTTTAGTTACCTATAAAAATTAGAAAGAAATATCAGAAAAAAATCTAAAAACAATAAATTATTACACTACTTTTAGAACGATTTTTCCTTAAACAATTTAAAATCTAATCAAGAGAATTCTGATTAGAAAACTAATAGATCATGAAATTTTATTTTACGCTATTTTGTGTTTTACTTTTAAATTTAACTTTTTCACAAAATATAATATCGGGCAAATATTGCAAAATCGAAAATAATGACTATTCGTTTTTAGATACCATTCTTAAAAATAAAAAAATCGTTTTATTGGGAGAACAATCTCATGGTGACGGAGCTACTTTTGATGAAAAAGTGAATATCATAAAATATCTGCACGAAAAGCAGAAATACAATGCTATCGCTTTCGAAAGTGGAATGTATGATCAGTATAAAGCGTTTCAAGAATATTCGAAAAAAAAGACTGCAATCGAGGTTTTCGACCAAAGTATTCTAGATATATGGTCTGATAGCAAAGCATTTCAAAATTTACTTCTTTATATTGAAGAACGCGCCAAACAAAAAGACACTATAAAAATCTTAGGATTTGATAGCCAGGAAGGAATTCTTTTTTCGAATCATTTTATGAATGATTTAACTGATTTGATCAAAAACAGAAAAATTAATATTGCTAAAAACAGTTTGACAAGAATAGAAAAAGCCTTTGTTTTTAGAGACTTGGAAAGTATTGCCAACAGCAGAAAAGATTCTACCGATTTGTATCAAGATTTTAATATTCTGGTAAACGCTCTCAAAGAAATACAAAATCCGACTTTCCATGAAAAAATGCTGAAACAGGTCATCAATAGTAAAATTTCTGATGTCAATTTTGAGGTCATGCAATTGCAAAACCAAAAAGTTGCGGTTCAAAATCCGAGAGACAAGCAAATGTCAAAAAATTTGATTTTCTTATCCGAAATGTATCCAAATGAAAAAATGATTTGCTGGGGAGCTTCTTATCATTTTTCCAAAAATATCGACCAAACAGAATTTACTGAAGTAACTGAAAATTATTTGCAAAAGCAGTCAGACATGGAGCTTAAAATCACTGGTTTTACAGATTATACTCCTGGCGAAGGAGCAAAACTTCTTGAAGGAGCATTACCAATGGGCGGTCTTTTAAAAACTTATTTTAAAGATGAAGTTTATAGTATTGCATTTTCCTCTTACGAAGGATTGTATGGACGTGTAGATGGCAAAACTCTTCCAATTCTTACTCCTCCTGAAAATAGCATCGAACAACAAAATTCAAATAAAGGTTATAAAAAAGTGTTTTTCGAATTTGACAAGAAAGAAACTAATGGTTATTACTGCTCTGCATTAGGAAACATACCAATAAAAGCAAAATGGAATACTATTTTTGATGGTCTTTTTTTCATTAAAAAATCATATCAGCCTGAAACAAGATTATTTGAAAAAGAAAATTATGTACAAGCTCAAAACGATGCATTTGTCATAAATGGAAAAATAAACGATTTTAAAAATCATAAAATAATCGCAAATGCTGACGTCTCAATACAACAAACAAACAAAAATATTCTGGCAAATAAAGAAGGGGAATTTTCGATTCTAATAGATAAACCTAATTTTAATAACAAAATCATTGTATCGGCTTTTGGATATATTTCGGACACGATTTCAATTAAAAATCTTGTTGATACGAATAAACATTTTGTAAAAATAAAACTAAGACCATTTCATTTTCAAACTATTAATTTAAATGAAGTTGTAGTAAGTTCGACCTCAAAACCATTATCTGCAGAAGAAATAGTAGCAAAAGCTCAGATTAATATTGAACTCAATTACGATCAGAACCCGTACAATCAAACATTCTTTTTTAGCAATAAAGTAATTAAAAACAATGAAGTTATTTCTCATGACGAATCAATTATAGCAACCTATAATTCAACAGGAATGAAAGGTGTCAATAATCCTGAAGAAAAAATATTTGGAGAAATACAGCAAACCCGCGAGATTATTAAAAATACTTCGAAAAACAAACTCGGCAGCATGGCTACTTTTGCTTTTCTGTTTGATCGTGATCTTATTCTAAGCAAAGCCAATGTACTTTATAAACCCGCTTCTTATACGTTAAAAAAAGAAGGCATTGTCCCTTACAACGACCAGAAAGTCTACAAAATAAGCTTCCAAAACAATGAGCCTGGTGCATATTCTACAGGTTATGGTTATCCTGCACCAAAAAAATCCTCTGGAGTTTTATATATCGACACGCAAACATTTGCTGTATTAAAGTATGAACATTGTGTTACCAGAGAACCATTTGAATTAAAAAATCAGGTTGGTAAAACTGCACAAATGAATCATAAAATCACAATAACGTATAAACTATCAGATGGAAAATATTTTATTAATTATCTCAATGTAATAGACAAATCGATTATCACTTCAACAGCTGATAATTCCTTTTTATACGACACCTATAATGTCAACAATCTAATGTCTACAGAAGTAAAAACGATAAATACTGAAAAACTCAATCGAGCGCTTTTAAAAATTGGCTTAAATAATTCAGTTCCCGAAAATTTAGATTTTTGGAAAAATAACAGTTTTATCCTGCCTGATGAAAAAATCATTTTCGATTTATGTTATTAACTGAAAATCATTTAAAACTAAAATTCACCAGAAATCTCAATTAGTAAAAGTCACATTATTTCTTTGATTGTAATAGTTTAGAATTTGGATTACTTTTGTTGTTCACCTTAAACCTTTTAAAATACGAATGAAAATTAAAGAAATAATAGCGGTTCTTGAAGAAATGTCTCCTTTGGCTTACGCCGAAGATTTTGACAACGTTGGACTTTTAGTTGGCAATTCGGAAACCGAAAGCACAGGAATTTTAGTTTGCCACGATGCCTTAGAAAATGTAATTGATGAAGCAATTGCTAAAAACTGCAATTTGGTAGTTTGTTTTCACCCGATATTATTTTCTGGAATTAAAAAAATTACAGGCAAAAATTATGTTGAACGCGCTATTTTAAAAGCAATCAAAAATGACATTGCTATTTATGCCGTTCATACGGCGCTTGATAATCATTCGCAAGGCGTGAATAAAATTTTCTGTGATGCTTTAGGATTGACAAATACCAAAGTTTTGATTCCGAAACAAAACTTCATTCAAAAATTAGTCACTTTTACCGTTCCAGATAATGCCGATAAAGTTCGAAATGCCTTATTTGAAGCAGGCGCAGGAAAAATTGGCAACTATGACAATTGCAGTTTTAACACTCAAGGCTTTTTTACTTTTCAAGGAAACGAAGACAGCAATCCAGTAATTGGAGAAAAAGGAAAACTGCACACAGGTGAAGAAATCAAAATCGAAGTAGTTTTTGAAAAACACTTGCAATCACGAATTTTAAAAGCGCTTTTTGCCAATCATATTTACGAAGAAGTAGCTTACGAAATTTATAATCTTGAAAATTCGCATCAAAATATTGGTTTGGGAATGATTGGTGAATTTGAAACTGAAATGGATGAAAAAGAATTTCTTCACTTCGTAAAAGACAAAATGATTGCTGATGGAATTCGTCATTCTGCTTTTTTAGGCAAAAAAATAAAAAAAGTGGCAGTTTTGGGCGGTTCAGGAAGTTTTGCTATAAAAAATGCAATTCAGGCTGGAGCCGATGCTTTTTTGACAGCCGATTTAAAATATCATCAATTTTATGAAGCCGAAAACAAGTTACTTTTGGCGGATATTGGTCATTTTGAGAGTGAACGCTATACAAAAAACTATATTGTTGATTATCTTCGAAAAAAAATTCTTAATTTTGCGATCATTTTATCGGAAGAAAATACAAATCCAGTTAAGTACTTATAAAATATGACGAATACGAAAGAATTAAGTGTTGAGGACAAGTTAAGAGCAATATATGATTTACAGCTTATTGACTCTAGAATTGACGAAATCAGAAACGTTAGAGGAGAACTTCCTTTAGAGGTTGAAGATTTAGAAGATGAAGTTGCAGGTTTAAGCACTCGTTCAGAAAAACTGAAAGGTGAACTTGAAGTGATTGAGGAGCAAATCAAAGCAAAAAAAATTGCTATTGAGGAGCATAAAGAAGTGATCAAAAAGTACACAAAACAACAAGAATCAGTACGTAACAACAGAGAATTTAATTCTTTGACAAAAGAAGTTGAATTTCAAGAATTAGAAATTCAATTGGCTGAAAAGCAAATCAAAGAAATGAAAGCTTCTATCGAGCACAAAAAAGAAGTTATTTCTAATTTAAAAGAAAAACTTGATGCAAAAAGCTCTCATTTAAAACATAAAAAATCTGAATTAGACGCTATTATGGCTGAAACTCAGAAAGAAGAAACTTTCTTAACTGAGAAATCTGCTGAATACGCTGCACAAATCGAAGACAGATTATTAGCTGCTTATAACAGAATCAGAAGCAGTGTTCGTAACGGATTAGCTGTAGTTTCTATCGAAAGAGGAGCTTCTGCTGGATCTTTCTTCACAATTCCACCACAAACTCAGGTAGAAATTGCTTCAAGAAAGAAAATCATCACTGATGAGCACTCTGGAAGAATTTTAGTTGATACTCAATTAGCTGAAGAAGAAAAAGAAAAAATGGAACAATTGTTCGCAAAATTCTAAATATCAAGTCCCGATTTAATCGGGACTTTTTTTTTGCGTTTAATTTTTGCCACAGATTAAAAAGATTATTTTTATTTCGGAGTTGAATGAATTAATCTGCGCTAATCTTTTTAATCTGTGGCAAAATATTTTTCAGCAAGTTTAAAATCATATTTTTTACCTTTACAAGAATAAAAATTTAAGTTTTGAAAATTAAAAAAGGAATTCGTTTTATCACATTAAAATCAGTTGGAACTTATATAAACTTCTTGAGTTATGTTCGTCCACAAAAAGCGATGGAACTTTCGTATGCACTTTTTAGCCAGCCACGAGTTGGCCGATTAAAAAAAGAAGAACTTCCAAAAGTTTTACGACATACAGAAACAGAAACATTTCATCATAACGAACATCATTTTCAAACTTACATTTGGAAAGGAAATGAAACCAAAATTCTACTAGTTCACGGTTGGGAAAGCAATGCTTCTCGCTGGAAAAAGACTTTACCGCATCTTCAGAAGTCAGGAAGTACAATTATAGCAATTGATGCACCTGCGCACGGGCAAAGCAGTGGAAAAGAATTTAATGTTCCGCTTTATGCCGAATTCATCAATAAAGCTGTAGAAAAATATCAGCCTGAAATTATAATTGGACATTCTATTGGTGGCGCAGCTTGTGTTTATCATCAATATTTATTTCCGAATACGAGCATCAATAAAATGGTGATTTTGGGCGCTCCTTCAGATTTAAAAACTTTGATTGACAATTACATTTCGATGTTGAGTTTGAACAGAAAAATGCTTCCTCTTCTAGAAAATAAATTCATAAATCGTTTCAATTTTAAATTAGAAGATTTTTCAGGGCAAAAATTTGCATCTAAATTTACTATTCCTGGATTTATTGCTCACGATACTTCTGATAAAATTGTGGCTTTCGCCGAAGGGCAAAAAATAGCCAGCAATTGGAAAAACAGTCAATTTATAGAAACCAGCGGTTTAGGCCACGGCATGCATGATGACGAATTGTATGATAAAGTGATTGAGTTTCTTTTTGAAGGTACAAAGTAACAGAGGTTCAAAGGCCCAAAGTTTTTCCAAAAATCTAAAATTTGTCCCGAAGCTTCGGGACTAAAATCTAAAATTAAAATGATCGCTGTAATTTTTGAAGTCATTCCGAACGAAGGAAAAAAAGAAGAATATCTAGATATCGCTGCAAATCTAAAACCCGAATTAAGCCATATTGATGGTTTTATTTCTATAGAAAGATTTCAGAGTTTAGCTGATTCTGGAAAAATTTTGTCTTTATCTTTTTGGAGAGATGAAGAGAGTATTCAGCAATGGAGAAATCTAGAAATGCATCGTCATGCGCAAGCAAAAGGACGAAATGAAGTTTTTAAAGATTATCATTTAAGAATTGCAACTGTTGTTCGTGACTACGGAATGTTTGACAGAAAAGAAACTCCGGAAGATAGCCGTGAGTTTCATCAATAAATAGGTTAAAAGGCTCTTTTGAGTTTTGTCCTTTCGACCGAAGGGAGAAATCACACTCGTAATTCGACAAAGATTGGCGATATACTTTGCGAAACTTTTAGTGTGATTTCTCCCTTCGGTCGAAATGACAAGATTGTGAAAAATCTAAGAAGTCTAAAATCTAAAATTCTAAGAAGTCTAAACTTTTAGCTACTTTTGCAGTATGGAAGAAAATTTAAAACGTCTTAATAAATTTATTGGAGAAACGGGATATTGTTCCCGTCGTGAAGCCGATAAATTAATTGAAGAAGGACGCGTAACAATAAATGGTGCGGTGGCGGAAATGGGAACTAAAGTTTCGCCAAATGATGAAGTGCGCATTGATGGTAAATTGATCGTTGAGAAAAACGAAAAAATGATTTATCTGGCATTCAATAAACCTGTTGGAATTGAATGTACGACCAACTTAGAAGTTAAAAATAACATTGTTGATTATATCAATTATCCAAAACGTATTTTCCCAATTGGAAGGTTAGATAAAGCCAGTGAAGGATTGATTTTTATGACCAACGATGGTGATATTGTGAATAAGATTCTTCGTGCGAGAAACAACCACGAAAAAGAATATACCGTTACAGTAAACAAACCAATTACAGATCGTTTTATTCAGAGAATGGGAAATGGTGTTCCGATTTTGGATACGGTTACAAAAAAGTGTAAAGTAGAACAAATTAGCAAATACACTTTTAAAATCATTCTAACGCAGGGATTAAACCGCCAAATTAGAAGAATGTCTGAATACTTAGGTTACGAAGTTACAGCGCTTAAACGTATCCGAATTATCAATATTTCGTTAGATGTTCCTGTTGGCCGTTATAGAGAATTGACTGATGCTGAAATAAAAGAATTAAATCAGTTAATTGAGCCTTCTAGTAAAACTGAAGAAGCAAGTCTTCCTAAAGTTGAAAGTTCGGCTTCAACTTCAGCTCCAACAAGAAGAAAAGCATTTATTTCAAAACATGATCCTCGATTTAAAAAAAGAGGAGATAATTAAAAAAGGGCGCTAAAAAATATTTAGCGCCCTTTTTACTTTCTATAAAAGCTTATTTTATTTCAATACGGTAAATTTACCAATCACGTCTTTATATTTCTCGCTAAGCGTTACATGGTGATTTCCTTTTAAAACAATCAAATTATCGCTCAAAACTATTTCTAAAATTTTATTAGAATTTACAATAAAATTACGGTGTGTTCTAACAAATTGCAACGGATCTAAGAGTTCTAAGATTTTGGTCAGCGAAATAAGAATTACAAATTTTTCAGTTTCGGTAATAATATTGCAATAACGATCTTCTACTTCGATATATAAAATATCTTCTATACAAACCTTTTTTAATGCTTTCTTCTTCTTGATAAAAAGCGAATCGTTACTAACTACAGTATTTTGATCTTCGCTATGAAAAACATTTAACTGCTGGTAGAATTTTTCCACAGCCATTTCCATTGCATAAAGAATTTCGAGTTCATTAAAAGGCTTCATTAAAAAGCTGAAAGGTTTGGTAAGTTTAGCTCTTTCAAAAATCTGACGATCTTTTGAATTGGTTAAAAACACAAACGGTTTTACACTGTTTGGAACAATGTTTATGGTTTCTGCAAAAGTAATTCCGTCAGGCTTTCCGTCTAGAAAGACATCAATAACTACTATATCCACCACATTATTATAAAACAATGCAAGTGCTTCATTGTACGTCGTTGCAATTCCGACAATATTATAATTATTATCTGTAAGTACCTTTACGAGCGCATCGCTTTCTGAAACGGTATCTTCAATAATCAGTACGTTTATATTATCCATGATTTTTAAACTTTTGTAATGCAATGATAATTTTTGTTCCCACGTTTTCTTTGCTTTCTATCTCCAAGCTTCCACCGTTCTTGTAAATCATACTTTTACACAACTGCAATCCAAGACCGGTTCCTATTATGTCATCATTCTCTTTTTTAGAAAGCAGTATAGTATCTTTCAGCAAATCATTTATCGTATTTTCGCTCATTCCTACGCCAGTATCTTCGATTACCAAATAACAATATTCTTCTGTAGAAGTTCTGGTATAAATACTTATCAAACCATTCTCCTTTGAGAATTTAATTGCATTATCTAGAAAATTTCTAATAATGATTTTAAGCGAATCTGTATCTGCGAATACATATTCTGATTTTGCTACTTCATTTTTAAAACCGATATTCTTACTCAACATCAACGGTTTATAATTGTATTCCACATGCTGAACTATCGAAGCCAAGTGAAGGCATTCTTTAAAAAAGTAAGATTGTTTGGTTTGTAATAAAGCCCAATTCAACAAATTATCCAGTAAATTATAAGTGCTGTTTGCTATTGTACTATTAGTGTGCAACAAAGTATCCAATTCTGTAAAATTTTTACTTTCAAGATTTTCTATTAGCTTTCCGTTACTGGTTTTTAAAGCATTTACAGACGATCTTAGATCATGACTTACAATAGAAAACAATTTATCTTTTGTAGCATTTAACTCATCTAGTTCGTTTTTCTGTTTTAAAATAATTTTATTCTTTTTAATTTTTTGTCTGTAAAAATAAATCCCCGTTCCAAATAAAATCAGCAGTAAAATCGAAGAAGCTAAAAATCCATTTCGCTCTGCGGCTTTGATTTCATTTTCGGCTTCAAGAATATCTACTTCTTTTTGTTTTTGTTTGATTGCGAACTTTTTTTCAAGATCTGCAATTGCCCAAACTTTATTTTGATCGTTTAATGAGTCTTTCCATTTTTCATATTCTTTTCTGTAGTTCAATGCCAACGGAAAATTTTTCCTATTTTCCTCCACTACAGCCATATTTAAAGTTGCATTTTGCTTTAATTCTAATGATTTTGCTTTCTGCGAAAGGTGATATGCTTTTTCAAAATAAGGAATTGCCTGACTATCTTTATATTGCTGATAATACAAAGTTGCAATATCCATATAAGAGCCAATTAAAAGCAGTGTGTCTTTTTCTATTTCTTGCCGTTTTGCACTTTTAAACAAATATTCTTCAGCTTTCTCATAATTTTCAAGATGCAAATAACATAAGCCAATATTATGCAGAACTGTAGTGAATTTTATGTCATAAAGCTGTTTGTTGGTTAACTTTTCAGTTTCATGAAAATACTGTAAAGCAAGTTTAAAATTATTTTTGCTTAAAGCGATTTCGCCCAATTTCATTTTAACTTTATACGAAAATGGAAAACCACTTGATATTTGATTTAATTCCTTTTTAGATTCATCTAATAGTTTCTTTTCTTTAAAGCTTATTGCTCTAAAATAATGACAGTAATCTAAGATTTCTTTGTTTCGAGATTCGTTTATTTCTTTCATCGAATAAACCAAAGTAGAATCCCAATTATTTTGAAGAAAGAAGTTCTGTGCCTTATAGAAATTAGTATTTTCTTTAAATTTCTGAGCCTTTAGTTTAATTGCCGTGCTCATCAAATTCTCTTTTTGGAGGTGTGTTTGAGAAAAAACAAATAAGGAAAATAACAATAGCGAAGTAGTCAATACTCTATTTATCATTACACTTTTTTACATTGCATTATACTGATAAAAATTCATAAGTGCTGTAAAATCAAATTACAGCACTTTTTTTTGATTAAGTAATTAACCTGACTGTACATTAGTTACTGTTCCTCTAGAAGCAACAGGATCTACATCCCAAAGAAAAGTCTGTATTTGTTTAATATTTGAAAGTCCGCCGATAAAATTATCCGCATCTGCCGTAAAAATTATTTCATAAATCACTAAATCTTCCGATAATTCTTCGGGCATATCATATACTATAAAAAATTGCAACTGAGGGTTTCCATCAAGATCAACAAAAGTGTTTTGAAATATACTATAATCTAGCACTTCATTTATGACTTTTGTATGATCAACATAGACGACTGCATTTATAGAAAGAACATTTTTTTTTGCATCATAATAAGCTTCCACGTAAGGTGATAGAATGTCGACTGATTTCTTTTTTTTAAATCCGACACGACCAATAGCAGCGGCTTCTTCTGGAGGAGTTATATCTACTCCGGGGGGATTAATGAGTTGGATTTCCTTTTTGGGGGATTTTAAAGTAGTTGTTTCCATGATTTTATTTGTTTAAGGACATTAATAAAATTGTTTTTGGATAAAAAATTGCTCTCAACCGATTGAAATCAATAAAAAAGCAATCATTTTTTTACAAATCAAATATATAAATATTTTCTTAATAAGTGATTAATAGAACTCGACAAATAACCTAAAAATCAGACAAATAACATCTATCATGTGTTTTTCAAAAAAAAACAAAAAAATCTCATCATTTCTGATGAGATTTCAAAATATAAAGCTTTTCTTAATTTATTCTTTTTTGTCTATAAATTCATAATATAAAGCTTTAGACAAAAAGTTTGCATTTTGATAATTAGATATCAATTCTTCCCTTACTGCTTCTGAATATTTTCCATTTAAGTTATTTTTTTCGAAATACTCACGACGTGCATCATCATTAAAATTCAATCCGCTTAAGAAAACAGGCTCTACTCCCTTATTAACTGAAATATTATAGTTCGTTATAAGATTTCCCCAGTTCACATAACTGCACAAAAGTATTGTTGCATAGAAATACCAAACCATCTGATTGAAAAGAAAAGCGTTTGTTTTCTGTTTGCTTATTTTTTGAAATGAAATAACTAATCCGATAATGGCTAAAATTAGAAAAGCATACACTCCTAGCCTTTTATAAGTTAGACCATAAAATGAAACATATTCTGAGTTTTTGATAATGGCACTTATAATCAAAACTACATTTAAAACTAACCAAACTTTTGCTAGTTTTTTTAGAGAAGAAGCTTCTTCATCAAAATTAAAACCTCCTTTAAAGTAAAACATAATTACTCCAACTGCCATTAAGATTGAAAAAATTACAGCGTTTACACGTTCATGCGTATCTGAACTTAGATTTGCTTTTTCTACAACCTCAAAAAACTGCTCATAATTATAAGTTCCAATAAAAACTAATAGCATAATATTTAAAAGAAACAGTGTGATTACACCACTTTTTCTTTCGAAGTCTAAATCTAAAAATGAAAAAGTACTTTGATTTTTTACTTCAGAAATATTCGTAAAATTATTACTCAATCTCGGATTATATTCATAACAAACCTCTGGAACCCAATAATTCCAGAAGCTAAATGAAATATAAAATCCTAAAATGCTCATTGCAATTAGTTGTGGCAGATTAATATCGAATTCATAATCTGTAAATAATGACGAAAAATGATCACTTCCGAAAGAATAAACGATAAAAAACAATCCAAGAAAAATAACCGGAATAAGAACAAAAGCTACCAATTTTTTAGCAAAATCATTATGAATTTTTCGTTCTGGAAGCCATTGCTTAAAAATAAATACTCGTCCTAAAGAAGTGATTCCATTTAAGAATATTAAAGGAAAAACTTGTATGATTTTGAGTTCGCCGTCTTGTGTTTTGAATTGTAAAATTAGAATTGACAATGCCAAGGCAAAAAACGATGCTGCATCTCCATACCACGCAAAAGCGAAACAAGACAAAATAGAAGTCATTACGAGAACTAAATGTGATCGGTCTACAAACTTCTCCTGAAAGAAATAACTAATTAAAAGCGTCAGCAAAACGCCAAAAATAGAAATATTGATTCCAACAGATTCGTTGTAAAAAAGCAGTATAAAAACCGCTGTGCAGGCTAAGATAATTTGATGTTTTTTCATGATTGACAGATTTAAAAGTACTTTGTAATTCAAAGTTTTTAGATAAAAAAATAGAGTTATTTATGATTTCATTAATTTTTCAAGGTACGATAGGTGTTCTTTAAAAGCTGCACGCCCCAAATTGGTTACTTGATAAGAGGTTTTTGGCTTTTTGCCCACGAATTCTTTTTTTACTTCAATATATCCGGCTTTCTCAAGTGCAGAGGAATGACTCGCTAAATTACCATCGGTGATATTCAAAAGCGTTTTCATCTCGGTAAAATCTACCCAGTCGTTAACCATCAGAACGGACATAATACCCAATCTGACACGGCTTTCAAAATCTTTATTTAGTTTATCAATAATTCCCATTGGGTTATTTGTATTTTTTGAACATCACTAATCCGTATGCGATATGTAGAATTCCAAATCCTAAAATCCAGAAAATCAAACCATATCCTATATAAAAAAGCGAAATACATCCTAAAATCAGTTCCGAAAAACCAAGATATTTTACATCAGAAAATGTATATTTTTCAGCATTTATAACAGCAAGTCCGTAAAAAATTAATGTTGAAGGCGCTACTAAACCAAAGTGTCCATGATACATTAATGCCAGACAAAATATTCCGCCAGTTACAAGCGGTACTGCCAGATTGAACAGCATTTTTTTTGTTGCTGAAGTCCAAATTGGCAAATTGTATTTTCGGCTTTTTCTAACTGTAAAAAATGTACCGAATAACAACGCAAAAACCATAATTGTAACTCCGATCCAGAATAATTCTGAAACCAGATTGGTCGAATATAATCTATGCTCATCTTTTAAATAATCCATTCCATTTGCTTTGAACAACTGGTAAACATAGATTCCGCCAATTAAAGCCGAAAGTCCAGCGAAGACTCCCGAAAGTCCGCTTAATGATATAAATCTTGAAGAGCGCTCCATCATGGAACGAATATGTGCTAAATCTTCTTGGTGCTTTTGATTCATAATTAAAGTACTTTGCGGTACAAAGTTATTATTTATTTTGAATTGACAATAAAAAAATGATTTTATTTTTAATATTTCGCCCTTTGGGGCTTAAATGGGTGTACTTATACGTTTCTATAAATATTTCATCCCTCTGGGATTCTTCAAACTTTTTTAAAAGCGAAACTTTCTTATGAAAATGATTGCGTGAGGGATAGAAGCAAGCTACCGAAGTAGCGCGGATAGCCCGACCGTACCGAGATAAGAAGGNNCCTTCTTATCTCGGTACGGTCACGCCCAAATTATTAAACGAAAAAGCCCATTCTAACGAACAGGCTTTTCTTATTTTAGAACCATCTTCTGCGTTTGAATAAAAACACGCCAAAAGAGGATAGAATAATTGAAATTAAAAGTAAAATCCAGATTCCGTATTTGCTTTCTTCCAGACCGTTTGGTACGTTCATTCCGTACAAACTGGCAATTAATGTCGGGATCATTAAAATGATGGAAATCGAAGTCATCTGCTTCATAATATTGTTCATATTATTTGAGATTACAGATGCGTATGCGTCCATCATTCCGGTTAAGATGTTGTTGTAAATGTTGGCCGTATCTTGTGCCTGATTTAACTCGATTTCGACATCTTCCAGTAATTCTGGATCATAACTGGCTTTGTGCGCTTTTAGATTTTTAATTCTTTGAAATAAAACATCATTTGCTTTTAAAGAAGTGATGAAGAATACAAAACATTTTTCGATTTGAAGCAAGGCCTGCAATTCTTCATTTTTGATTGATTTCTCTAAATTATCTTCTGCCAGTTTTATTTTATGATTGATTTGTTTTAGATATTTCAAATACCAAACGCTTGAAGACAAAAGTAACCTCAACACTAAATTAAAATTATCTTCTATTTCAATGTTTTTGCGCTGCGAATAAGCCACAAAATCTTTTATGATTTCTGTTTTATAAAAACTGATGGTAACGCAGATATCATCTTTAAAAATGATTCCGAGAGGAACGGTATGAAAAGGAATTTTGATATCGCCACTTTTTATAGGAATTCGCATAATAATCAAGGTCCA
Source organism: Flavobacterium sp. SH_e (assembly GCF_025717045.1). Classification (GTDB taxonomy): domain Bacteria; phylum Bacteroidota; class Bacteroidia; order Flavobacteriales; family Flavobacteriaceae; genus Flavobacterium. The sequence goes on along the minus strand of NZ_JAOVZN010000002.1, from coordinate 241,217 downwards.
TCCGTCTTCGATTTCGATACGAGGTCTTTCGTCGATATCTTCGATATCATTGTAAAAAGCTTCAGGAATCTGAAGTTCTTCTAATAAGTAATTTTTATCTGATTCTGTTGGAGATTCGATGTGAATCCAGCAATTTGAAGTCCATTTTTGGATTTCTACTAATCCGTTTTTGTTTGTGTAAAAGGCTTTCATTTCAAAATACAGGTTTTTAACGCAGCATTTTGAAATTTCAAAAGCTGCTTAATTTAATACTAACGAATAATAATAATCGTCCATTTGGAGAAGTGTGTTTTTTTAAGTGGTGCAAAAGTATCCTTTATTTTTAAGAACCGAAACTTTAAACTATTAATTATATATTAAAAACAACAAAACCCGTTCGTTTGAACGGGTTTTGAATATTTTTCAGGAAGAAATTATTGATTTCTTGCGCTTCTCATTTTTCTTGCTAAAAGCGTATTTTTAAGTAACATTGCAATTGTCATTGGTCCTACTCCACCCGGAACAGGCGTAATGAACGATGCTTTTTTACTTACTCCGTCAAAATCAACGTCACCTTTGATCACATATCCTTTTGCGTTTGATGCATCTTCTACACGCGTAATTCCAACGTCGATAACCGTTACTCCTTCTTTTACCATATCTGCTTTTAAGAATTCTGGAACTCCTAAAGCTGTAATAATGATATCTGCATTTTTAGTAAATTCCGCTAAATCTTTAGTACGGCTGTGCGTTAATGTAACCGTAGAATCTCCCGGATTTCCTTTACGGCTCATTAAAATACTCATCGGACGTCCAACGATGTGGCTTCTTCCAATCACTACTGTATGTTTTCCTGATGTTTCAACTTTGTAACGCTCTAATAATTCCATAATCCCGAATGGAGTTGCTGGAATAAAACTTTCCATCTCCAAAGCCATTCTTCCAAAGTTTGTTGGGTGGAATCCGTCAACGTCTTTATCAGGATCGATTGCTAATAAAATCTTCTGCTCATCGATATGTTTTGGCAAAGGCAACTGAACGATATATCCGTCAAGGTTATCATCTTCGTTCAATTCTTTAATCTTAGCCAATAATTCGTCTTCTGTAATGGTTTCTGGTAAAGCAACTAAAGTTGAATCAAATCCAATTTCTTGGCATGATTTTACTTTACTTCCTACGTAAGTTAAACTTGCTCCGTTATTACCCACTAAAACTGCTGCTAAATGAGGCACTTTTCCTCCAGCTGCTTTTATAGATTGAACTTCGGCTGCAATTTCGTTTTTAATGTCGTTAGATGTTTTTTTACCGTCTAGTAGCTGCATTGTTTTTGTTTCAGGTTTAAAGTTTTTTTTGTTTCATGTTTCATGTTTCAAGTTGAAAACGAAACTCAATTTATTTATTGAAAAAAGTTTCAAACTTCTGTTTCATAACTTGAAACCTGAAACTTGAAACTTTTAATTTTATTATCTCGGCATTCCTCCTGGCATACCACCCGGCATCCCTTTCATACCTCCCATCATTTTCATCAGATTTTTTCCGCCTGGGCCTTGCATCATCTTCATCATCTTGCTCATTTGGTCAAACTGCTTCATCAGCTGATTTACCTGCTCGACTTTAGTTCCCGAACCTTTTGCGATTCTGGCTTTTCTTTTTACGTCGATAATCGCTGGTTTGCTTCTTTCTCCAGGGGTCATCGAATAAATGATCGCTTCGATATGTTTGAAAGCATCATCTTCGATTTCTACATCTTTCATGGCTTTTGAAGCTCCTGGTATCATTCCAACCAAGTCCTTCATATTACCCATTTTTTTCACTTGCTGAATTTGCGTTAAGAAATCGTCAAAACCGAATTCGTTTTTCGCGATTTTCTTTTGAAGTTTTCTTGCTTCTTCTTCGTCAAATTGTTCTTGAGCTCTTTCAACAAGAGACACAACGTCTCCCATTCCTAAGATACGCTCTGCCATACGTTCTGGATAGAAAACGTCAATTGCTTCCATTTTTTCTCCAGTACCAACAAATTTTATTGGTTTGTTTACAATCGATTTAATCGAAAGCGCTGCTCCACCACGAGTATCACCATCTAATTTCGTTAAGATAACTCCATCAAAATTCAAGATATCGTTGAAAGCTTTTGCTGTATTTACAGCATCTTGTCCTGTCATAGAGTCTACAACGAACAATGTTTCTTGTGGTTGAATTGCTTTATGAACACGTGCAATTTCATCCATCATTTCCTGATCTACTGCTAAACGCCCTGCTGTATCGACGATAACAACATTAAATCCGTTTGCTTTTGCATGTTTAATTGCGTTTTGAGCAATTTCTACAGGATTTTTATTTTCTGGTTCTGAGTAAACCTCAACACCTATTTGGTCTCCAACAACATGAAGCTGATTAATCGCCGCTGGACGGTAGATATCACATGCTACAAGAAGTGGTTTTTTATTTTTCTTCGTTTTTAAGAAGTTTGCTAATTTTCCTGAGAAAGTTGTTTTACCAGAACCTTGAAGTCCTGACATCAAAATAACTGTTGGATTTCCTGAAAGGTTCACACCAGCAACATCTCCACCCATTAATTCTGTCAACTCATCTTTTACCAGTTTTACTAATAATTGTCCTGGCTGTAATGTTGTAAGTACGTCCTGACCAATTGCTTTGTCTTTTACTCTAGCAGTAAAATCTTTAGCAATTTTAAAGTTAACATCGGCATCAAGCAACGCACGACGAACTTCTTTTAAGGTATCGGCTACGTTTACTTCTGTAATTTTACCGTGTCCTTTTAATATATGGAACGCTTTATCTAACTTATCACTTAAATTATCAAACATACTATTTTCTTTATTTGAAGTGCAAAGATAATCTAATTAGATATTTCAGGCAATTTATTTTTTAAGGTTCAAAGTGGCAAAGTAACAAAGGCGCAAAGTTTTTTCTTTGTTGCTAATTACACCGATTTCACTGACTATTTCTCTTGCAGATTTAGCAGATGATTCAGATTTCTATTTTAAATAATAAAAATTTAAATCTGCTAAAATCTGCAGAATCTGCGTGAAATAAATCTTTTTAATCCTTTTAATCAGTGGCTATAAAAAAGGCGCAAAGAATAAAACCTTTACGCCTTTGTTACTTTGCCACTTTGAACCTTTATTTTAGAATTGGAAATAAATAAATGGCTGTGAACCTGCAACTGCTGTTGCATAAACAATCCAATAAACAAATCCTAAGATTATTGCTTTTACCAAAATCGGAGTTTTGTCGAAAACAGATTTCATTCCGTTTGTGAATGTTTCTGGCAAGAAATGCCACACGTAACCGAATAACATTAATCCGAATACGTTTTTATATCCTAAGATAATTGTTTTCCAAAGTTCTGGCTCGAATGTTAATTGCCCAATATTATTAATTACTTGTAAAGCTGTTTCAAAATCTCTTGCGCGGAAAAAGATCCAACAGAAAACTACAAAATGAAATGTAATTAAGATTGAGAAAAATCTCCATAAGAAATTCGGGCTTTTGTCCTTTTTGGATGGAAAAAATTCCATGAAAATTTTATGAACCGCTAAAGCTAATCCGTGAAGTGCTCCCCAAACAATAAACTGCGCTCCTGCTCCGTGCCACAATCCTCCTAAAAGCATTGTAGTAAACAGGTTGAAATTGGTTACTAAAGTCTGTTTTATTTTGCTTGAAAGTAAAAATGACAAAGCGAAAATTAAAATACTGATTCCTGCAATGACAAGCGGAATCACACTTTCATTATAACAAGACATTCCCCAAAGCAATAATCCGAAGAAGAATAAACTTGGAAATAAATATCCTGCAAAAGATCCATTACGATTTCCTCCGATAGAAATATATAAAAAGTCTTTTAACCAAGTCGAAAGCGAAATGTGCCATCTTCTCCAGAAATCGGTAATCGATGTTGATTTATATGGAGTTCTAAAGTTAACTGGCAATTTAAATCCAAGCAACAATGCAATACCAATTGCCATATCTGAATATCCAGAAAAATCGCAATAAATCTGAATTGCATATCCGTACGATGCCATTAAGTTTTCGAAAGAAGTATAACTCATTGGCGTATCAAAAACACGATCAACAAAGTTTACTGATATGTAATTTGAGATTACGGTTTTCTTGATTAAACCTCCGATAATTAAAAACAAAGCATTGTTTACATCTTGTTTCGTCAAATTTAATTTTTGATAAATCTGAGGCAAGAAATCTTTCGCGCGTACAATTGGCCCAGCAACTAACTGCGGGAAAAACGAAACGAAGAATAAATATTCAATGTAGTTTTTTGTTGGCTTAATTTCTTCTCTGTAAATCTCAATAATATAACTCATCGACTGAAAAGTATAGAATGAAATCCCAACAGGAAGAAAAACATTATGAAGTGCAAAATTACCCTGAAACATATCATTGTAAGTTACAATCAAAAAGTTCATGTATTTGAAATAGCCCAAAAGTGCCAAATTCAGAATAACACTAATCACTAAGTATAGCTTCTTAACTCCGTCTCTGCTTTCTCGATAAATAATTTGGCTTAAACCATAATCTACAACAGACGAAAGCAATAAGAGCAGGAAGTAAATTCCACTTGATTTATAATAAAAGAATAATGAGAAGAGAATAACATACGTCAATCTCAAATAAAATGTTTTGCGTAAAAAACCATACACAAAATAGAAAACCAGAAATAAACCTAAGAATAAACCGGTGTTGAATAAAAGTTTTTCGTCGGGATTGTAAACAAACCAACTCTTAACTTGTTCTATTGTAATTGCACCAAAGTTTTGAATGAACCAATTATTAATGCTATCTATTGTTGTCAACTTACTTCTTTAATTTAAAATTATCGTATGTTCTTAAAAACGCCTGAGTAAACAAATTTCCTTGTTTCTCGTATCCTTTTTTTGAATAATGAACCCAATCTGGTCCAATTAATCCTTGTACTTTTAATTGTTTGATGCCACTCATTCCGCCAAACTCATCGTACAAATCCCAAACTGCAAAACCATCTTTTTGAGCTGTCTCAATAATTTCTCTTGCATAATCATTAATATAATTATTCGGTTTTCTTCTTAGCAGCGATGGCGGCGGCGTCATCACAATTATTGGAGCATTTATATTTTGTGCTTTGATATTGCTGATAAATTCTCTTAATTCTTTGATGTAATTTCCAGCATCTAAGTGATCGTAGCTTTCATTTGTCCCCAACGAAAAAATAAGCAAATCTGGATGCAATGATTTTAATTGTTCAAAGAATAATGGATATTTATTGTAATCTGAATATTTGGCTCCATTTACTCCAATTCCGCTATAAATAATTCCAGAAGCATCTTTTTCTAAAACAATTCCGTTTAATTCATAATCCTTAGCTTCTTTGTTTGGAATCAAGAAAATTCGGCTTAGAGCATTTTCTGAATTATAATAATGTGAATAAGAATCTGATTCTATTGCCAACGGAACAAACTCTGACATAGAAATGGTCTTTTGTTTTGTTTCCTTTGTAGCGATTTTTAACGTTCTTCCCGCACGAATATTATTTGACTTTAGATTATTGTCTCTTTTAATTTCAGCAATCGAAACATTGTATTTGTCTGCAATAGTTCCAAGTACCTCGCCTTTTTTAATTTTATGAGTAATGACTTTTGGCTCTGTTGTCTGAATGGAATTGATTTTAGACGAAATTGCCAAATCGAACATATTTTGGTTTTGAGGCGTAATAATTTTTATGGTGTTGAATTTATACGATGGATCTTTTACATTCATCTCCATTACAAATCCGCCTGTATCTCTCCAAAGTCCAATTCCGCATAATCCAATTGGGTTATTCTTTACTGGATAAATATTTCGATAACTTTCCCAAGTTCTGTTCGATCTAAATCGTTCATTGTAAGATCCGTTTGTTTTGGCCAATTGATAAGGAAATACTAAACCTCTTCCTCCATTTCCAAATTTCTGCTGCAGATTTTTTCTGATTTCATTAGTCATCAAATCGCCTTGAATATGTGAATCGCCAATATGTACAATATTGATTTTTTGATTTTTATTACTTTCATTTTCCTCTAATTTCCTAAAGAAATCTTCTAATACTTTCGCATTATAAATCTGACCATCAGAAGGAGTATCAATTTTTGCGGTATCCACTTTTTGAATCATACTTTTAGGTATTGGATGTAGGTCTGTTTTTGGAGTCTTTTCATTTGTTGCAAAAAAAAGACAACAAAAGAAAACAATGAGTTTATTTATCATAAGCTGTCTGTTGTTACTGAAACGGAATCAGGTTTGGCTCTTCTTACTGGTTTTGGTTTAGTTCCTTCAGCATCTCTTTTTTCTCGAAGTTTTTTATACTCTTCGTATCCTTTGTTTAATTGTCCATACAGCAAATTACCAATTGCTTTTGCTCCACGTTGGTTAAAATGTGTATAATCTTTATTGGCTTTCGCTGGAGCTTCATCAACCCATTTAATCATTGAACCGTCACCTCCCATTAAAGTATATAAGTTTACAAATCCAGCTTGTGTTTCAAGTGCATAATGTTTTTGCGCTTTCATAAGAGGGACTACGGCAGAATCGGTTTTCATTTCCATATCATATTTTGTTGATTTATCTGCTGTAGAAACAATCAAAATTGAAACTCCTGGAAAAGATTCTTTTATTTTGTTAACGGTTTTTGTCATTCCTTTTTCATACCAAGAATAATTTTTGGTTCCGTAATTTAAAACGTTTGTCCCGTAATGAAGGATTATTAAATCGTATTTCAAACTATTATTAAAGGCTCTCATTACGTCAGCATTAAACATCGAAATCGGAAGTCCTGAATTTCCTCTTTGCGAAAAGTTATCTACGTGAACTCCCGCGCCATTATCAAAATTAAATCCATAAATCGGAATAGAATCTGCTTGTACAAAATTTGCTTTGAAAGCTTTCAAGCTTCCAGATGAAACTTTTAATGTATTCACTAAATTATTTGGCGAAAGACTTTTCTTGATGGTGTCTTTTCCAATAATGAAATTCACTTTTCCAGTTTTAGCTGAATGCCCATAAAATAAGGTTGCATTGTCTAAAGAAGTAGAAAATTTGTTAAGTCCAGCTTCATATTGAACCCAAGTTGAATTGGATTTGTCATTTGCAAAAAACACATGACCATTCACACCAAAAGGACTCGTTGGCCTTTTTACATTTAAGTAAGATTGTGTTTTCCAGTTTTTAGAATAAGTCGATTTTACAGAACCCCTTGAAGCTGCAGATTCTGATGTAATAGAAACAAAACCTACTCCATTTCCTCCAAAACGCTCTTGATAATTGGCACGAACATCCTGAACGATCAAATCGCCATCTGTCATTGAATCTCCATAATAAGCGATTCTAACTTTGTTCTGCGGATTTTTTTCCAGCTGATACAATTTCTCATAAAAAGAAATCAGATATTGATATCCTTTATAATCTTCAAATGTTTCTGCAGGAAATTCGATTCCTTCAGTTTCATCAAAAACAATTTTCTGCTGATTCAGTTTTCTTTCGCTCTCGGCAATACTATCATCATCCAACGAAAGTGAATCTTGGGCAACAGACTCTAAAAGCAAACTATCAATCAATATGTTTTTAGAATCTAATTTACTGTCCGAAAATATTTTATCTGGAAGGATTTGTTTGAATCCAATAAAAGCAACCAACGCCAAAGCAACGATCGCAAAAGACTGAAAAAAATAAGATTTTGTATTCACTTAATAATTATAAAAATATGAAGAACTGCATTCAAAAATTAAACCAATTAAATAATTGTTAACTTATTGCAGAAAAAATTTGTGCAAAGATAGAATAACATTTTGTTTCTAATTCAATTTAACAAGAAAGTAGAACAAAAAAAAGAGGTTAGATAAATCTAACCTCTAAATCAAAAAAAAATAAAAAAAACAAAGCTAATGATTAACTAAATTTTTTAATGTTTTTATTTATAAGTGCTCCCAGATAAAAATCACTTGGAGCTATTAATTCTTTCTTAGAATGTTGTAGTACTATTTGCTTGATATGCAAAATTAAATGTGTAGTATCCAGATACAGATGTTTCTGATGGAGTTGCTGGAGCATCTTTGTAATAGCTTAACACTTCAAATTTTGCATATTTACCATCGTGAGTTTTTACAACAAAAACTTTTCCTGCGATTGGTGAAATAATATGAGTTGTTGCATTATAGCTGTACCATCCGTTTCCACTTCCAGTTGGAATTGCATAAGCTGTAGTACCATCTTGAACGAAAGTAGATGCCTCAGGAAACAAAGTTACACTTGAAAATGTACCAGATACAATACTTACTGCTCCAGATCCTGTTCTAGTTGGCTCAGCATCTGCTTTTTTAGTTCCTCCATTTACAAGAATAGTAGTTTTACTGAAAGCAACATCCCAATTGTCAGTAGTAACTACTTTATTTTCTGAGAAACTGAACTTTGTAAATTCTGTAGTTGAAGCATCAATATTAGAAGCTTTTGTAGTTACAACTGGAACCACTTCATTTTTATCATCATCGCTGCTGCAAGATGCTGTAGAAATGAATAAAGCTAATAGTGAAAGTTTTAAGAAATTTGTTTTCATTTTGTAAAGGTGTTAAATAAATGTTGATTAAAAATTATATTGAATTCGTGCAAATAGCTGTCTTCCTGCTAGATTGCTAATTTGAGTTGGGTCTGTGAAATCTAATAAATTGTTAGCTCCTGCCTGAAGCATGAATTTATCTCCGATATATTTTGAAACAGATAAGTTTGTTATGAAATAATCGCTTACGAATGTGTCATATTTATCCAAAATCTGATTTCCGTTGGTATCGAACATTCCGTATTTGCTTCGATAAAAAACACGCAAATTGATGTCTGTCTTTATTTTTGGAATTGTGTAAGCGAATTTAACATTGGCAGTATGCTTTGACCTGTTATACAATCCGAAGTAATCTGATTTTTTAATTTGAATTGTTTGAAGGTCTGATGTACGGATATATTGATAATCTTCGAAATTATCCAATACCGATTTATCTTTTGCGATTAAATACTGATATCCAAATGATACAGAAAAGTCTTTTGTAAAATCATAAGTCGAATTAAATTCAAGACCATAAGTAAAGATTTTACTTATATTGAAATAACTGAAAACATTTTGACCGTTTGTTTTTTGAGCTACAACACGAGTATCAATTAAGTTCTCTATTGAATTATAGAAAGCATTTACATCTAATCGTAATTTATTCTTTTTATAGAAAGCTCCGAAATTGATGTTTATTGAACTTTCAGCTTCTAAAGGTTTACTAAAGTCAACTCCATCTACTCTTGATAAAAGCTGTCCTTGCTCATCAAGCTGATTCAAACGAGCCTCAGCAACATTATATCCTAAAACCGAATAACCTACCGATGGATTTGTAAAGTCGAAAAATAATTGACGGAAATCTGGCGCTTTATAACCATACCCAATTGAAGATTTTAAAGAGAAATTTTCTTTAATCTTATAATTCACAGCTAATTTTGGACTAAACTGTGAAGCATATTCGCTATGATTGTCATATCTAAATCCAGCAAGAATATTCCATTTTTCTGTTGGATTAAAATCATATTGTAAAAAGACATATTGCGAATTGAACTTTACATTTTTATCAAAATAAGTTCTGTCCAATGTTTCGTAATTCATTCCCAGACCTCCTGTTAATTTATCTTTTCCAAGAGAAAGTGTTGTTCTGATTTCTGGACGAAGAAGCCATTGATCATAATATGAATCTTCATAACGAACATTATTTTGATCATTTAAAAAGGAATCATTTTTATAATTTGTAGCATATAATTCGTATTCCGAATAAAATTTATCATTCCATCTATGCTCCAATTTTACTTGCGAATTCCACTCATTTTCTTTTGCATCACCTTCATAATTCTGAGAATCTATTATAGCTCTATTATCCATTTTCATATCGTAAAAACGGTTGCTCACTATTAATTTTAAATTCTCTGAAAAATCATAGTAAATTTTAGGCTGAACTGTAAAATTGTAAAAAGGTTCCACATTTTTTAGCGGAGTACTTTTGTCTAAATCGTAACCGTCTGTAGAATAAAAATTGGCAAAAAGATTAGCTGAGAATTTCTTCTTTTTCCAAAGAAGATTTGCATTAGCATCACTAGTGTTAAATGTAGCATAGCGGTATGAAAGACTCCCCGAAAACATATCTTTTTTAGGCTTTTTTGTAATTACATTGATTACTCCTCCCATCGCCTCAGAGCCATATAAAGCAGATGAAGCTCCTTTTACAATTTCGATTCTTTCTATATTTCCAACTGAAACTCTAGACAAATCCAAAACTCCTGCGCTTCTTCCCACAAGTGGCACTCCATCAATTAAAATCATAGTATAAGCGGCATCCAATCCCTGCATCTGAATTCCTTCAAAACCACTTTCATCAGGAATTAAAATAATTCCTGTTTGTTCGTTTAAAATTTCATTCAATCTTGTCACACCAGACTTTATTATGGCTTCAGATGTAATAATTGTCATTGGCAAAGGCAATGATGAAAGCACTCTTTCTGTTCTAGTTGCAGTAGTAACTTTAACTTCTGATAATTCATTTGTTTCAACACTATCTTTTTTAACTTCTTGTGAAATAGATATTTGATAAAAAATCAGAGTAGCAAAAAGAGTAATTTTAATTTTCATTATTTTTATTCAGTCTTAATAATCGATGCAAATATATAACTATTTTTAATTGTTCTAAATAAAATTTATATATTTGCGAAAAATTTTAAAACAAAACAAAAAGTTATGATTTCAAAAAGCCTATTTATGTCAGCCGCTATGGCTTTAACATGCAGTCTTGGTTTTAGTCAGGACAAAAAACAACAAGACATTAAGTCAATTAAATCAATGTGTGGTTGTTATGAAGTGAAGTTTAATTTCACTGAAACTTTCTCTTACCCAAAAGATTCTCTTACTTATAAACCATCTGAAACTAAACATGAGTCTGCTTTAGAATGGGTAGAATTATTAGAAGACACGCCAAATAAAATCGTTATGCAACATTTATTGATTGTAAGCGACGATATGATTATCAAACACTGGAGACAAGATTGGCTATACGAAAACACAGACTTATATTTGTTTGACAAAGGAAATTCTTGGAAATACAAAAAATTAGACAAAAAAGCAGTTAAAGGCCAATGGACTCAAAAAGTATATCAAGTAGATGACAGCCCTAGATATGAAGGATCTTCAACATGGGTTCACGTTGATGGACAAGATTATTGGGCAAACGTTGCTGATGCTCCACTTCCAAGAAGAGAGCAAACAAAACGTAATGATTATAATGTTTTAAAAAGAAGAAATATTCATGAAATCACTTCTACTGGATGGAATCATGAGCAAGACAATGATAAATTGGTTCGTGACGACGCTGGAAAAGATGTTTTACTAGCTCAAGAAAAAGGATTTGATGTTTACACTAAAGTTCCAGACGTAAAATGTATCGCCGCTCAAAAATGGTGGAAAGAAAACAATGCTTTATGGAAAAACGTTCGCGACAAATGGCAAACCCTTTTTGACAGACATCAAGATTTAAACCTAGAAGCTAAAGTTGACAGAAAAGCGCTTTACTCTTTATTATTTGATTTAAAACCAGATACCGCAAAAGCAGAAACAGATAAAATCATTGACAAATTTGTTAAGTAATTAGAATTAGTTGTTAAAAAAAATCCGGAAGTTTAGAGACTTCCGGATTTTTTTGTTTCTTATTATTTTTCTAACCTACAAAGGATTTTGAACAATCAATGGATTAGCATTAATTTCAGCTTGTGGAATCAACCATTGCCATCTTTTATCATTTGAAGCTACATTCATAACTCCATTAGTAATACCTGAATCATGATTAGCTCCTGTTCTATCTAATGGAGAATTTGTTCGCTTTAAATCATAGAATCTAAAACCTTCTCCCCATAACTCAATTCTTCTTTGCAATAAGATTTCATCTATTAGATCTTGTCCTGTTTTTATTGATAAAGTACACGAAGGATTTCTAGTTTTTTCAAATTCAAAAAGCACGCTAGCAGCATCTGTTCTACCAAGTCTAGCTTTTGCTTCAGCTTCTATCAAATACATTTCTGCGACACGCATATAAGGCACATCACATCTACTATCTCCTGTACTAATTGACAAAAACTTCTGACTAGTATATGGAAATTTAGCATAATTTGAAGGTAATGAAAGAGCTGTATGATTTCCCGTTTTATCAAAGATTTTGAAACGAATATCAGTTTCAGGAATCATATTATACAATTTACTATTAATTGCTTTTGGACAAGAACGTATAACGGTTGAATTGTAATTTCTTGACATATATGCTCCAAAATTTCCAAAATAATCAGTTTGAACCTCGTTTATATGACTTCCCCACATCCATTCTACATTATTGAAATCATTAAATCCTGCAACATAATCCGTCATACTCATTAATGTTTTACCTGCTCGTGCTTTATTAGCATAATCTGCAGCTATTGCCCAATTCCCCTGAGTCAAAGCAACTCTAGCTTTTAATCCTTGCGCTACTTTTAGATCTAAATGAGAATTATTTAATTTTGTGTAACCTACTAATAATATATTAGCTTCATCTAAATCTTTGTTAATTTGGCTATAAACTTCTTCTACAGTCGAACGAGGAAAATTATCATTTCCTACAGTTAAAATAACAGGAATACCAAGTTGAGAATTTACCCCACCGGCTACATATCTTTCCCCAAAAAGCTGAACCAATTGATAATGACAGAATGCTCGATAAAGCAAAGCCTGCCCTTTCACAATTTTTTTATCTGATTCTGGGCCAATTGCGGCGTCAGTAGCATTAATAATGGTATTCGCATTTCTGATAATTCTATAATAAGTTCTGTATTGAAATCTTAAATCTTGAGAATTAGAATTTGAAAAAGACGACCAATTGTAAACTTGCAAATACCAGCTATTAGTGATAGGAAATACAACATCATCTCCTGCAATATCAATTTGTTGCATTAAACTTCCCAGACCATTTTCATTTTGATTATTGTATCGAACATACAAAGATCGATGAATACCATTCAAGGTAGTCATAAGATTTTCTGTTGTTTTAGTTGCTGCAGTATAATCAACAAACTCTGTAGGCTTTTTATCTAAAAAATCATCTGAACATGATACTAATACGGTTACCAGACTGAAAAAAGATACCAGCTTTATATATATTGATTTCATAATTTTAAAAATTTAAATTTAATCCTAAGCTAATTACTCTAGAAGGAATGTATCTATTTTGAGTTGTTCCGTTAAAAGTTTGAGTAGGATCCATTCCTTGACGTTTGGTAAACAACATTAAGTTTTCACCATTAACATAAATAACAGCATTATCAATCTCAAATTTTGAAGTTAGTTCATCAGGCATTTTGTATGACAGGTTAATTTGTCTTAGCGCTAAATAATCAGATCCAATTAGCCATCTATCTGATGCGGCAGTAGACTGAGTGTTTCTATTAACATCTAATCTTGGAACATCAGTTATATCACCAGGTTTTTGCCATCTTTTAAGAGCATCAACACTTAAAGCAGATCCATAATTGTTGCCAGTATGCATTAATCCTGCATAGTTAGTGTCATACATTTTTCCTCCAATTTGATAAGAAAACAAAATATCCAATTTTAATCCTTTATATTTAAAGCTATTGCCAAAACTTCCAAATAGATCTGGTATTGCAGAACCAGCATAATGATAGAGTGCTTTATTTTGATCTGTCGTTACATTAACCCCATTTACAACTCTAGCCGTTGAATCATTTGCAGACATTAATGTTGGATCTGCAACATACAAAGCATAGCCATCAGTAGGATCAACTCCATACCAACTTCTCAACCAATAATCATATATTGACCTTCCAACCATAAGTTTTTTAGTTCCGTCAATAATTTCATTTTGTGGCAAACTTGTAATTTCATTATGAATTGTTGATGCATTTACATTTAAATTCCATGAGAAATCATTTGTTTTTATAATTGTTCCATCCAATGCGATTTCAATACCTCTATTATACATCGACCCAATATTTTCTATTCTGTTATCTAATCCAGATGATAAAGGATTAGGTACTGAAAATATTAGTCCATCAGTATTTCTATTATAGTATTCTATGCTACCTCTTAGCCTATTTTTAAAAAGTCCGAATTCTAGCGCTAAATCTTTTTGAGTATTTTTTTCCCATTGAAGACTAGTAGCCGCTGCAGCATAAGTAACAATACCGCCTTCATTCCCATTATCATAACCTAAATTATAAGTAGATTGACTCACATAATAATTTAATCCATTATTATCAATATGAGAATCATTTCCAACCTGACCTAATGAAGCTCTAAGCTTTAAATCATTTATCCATGAACTATTATTAAGAAAATTTTCTTTTGAAATTACCCATGCGCCACCAAAAGACCAGAAATTACCCCATCTGTTTTCTTTAGAAAATTTTGAAGAACCATCTCTTCTAAAAGAAGCCGAAAGTATATATTTATCCATATAATCATATCCTAATCTTGAGAAATAAGATTCTGTAGCATAATTTCTTGTATATGATGTTAAATCTGTAGTTGTAGCATAATTAATGAATTCTGGAATTTCGGGAACTACCTGACCAGTCTTTGTGCCTGAAGTATAAGCAGAAGTATAATCAAAACTTTCGTGACCTAACAAAGCATTAAACGAGTGGTTTCCAATTTTCTTAGAGTAATTCAATAATTGATTATAAGTCAAACCTGTTAACACTCTATCCTCTTTAGACATTAACCCACTTGGTGCTCCGTCACCAATTAAAGTGTTATAAATTATAGATCTGTTTGAATAAGTCTTATCTATAGAAGCATTAGTCGTAAACTTAAAATCTTTTAAAAATGTTATTTCAAAATATGTTCTTCCCGATAAAGCTAATTTTTTTACATTATCAGTGTCATTAAGTGTTTCATAAACAATATTTCTACCATTGGCAGCTCCAGAACCTCTTGTAGTTGAATATATTTTATCTCCATTAATATCATACGCATAATCTCCATTTTCAACATGATCAAAAACTGGATAAATTGGCCCCATATATCGTGCTGCTCTAAACGGATTCTTAACTGCATTTGAATCTGTAGCTCCATCAATTCCTAAATTAGAATTGCTAATAGATCCTGAAATATTAACTCCGGTTTTAAACCAATCTTTTAGGCTTGTATTTAAATTTAAGCGACCAGTAGTTCTTTCAAAATCAGATTTTCTTAAATATCCTTCCTCATTTAGATAACCTAAAGATGCGAAGTAATTTGATTTTTCAGATTTACCCTGATAAGAAAAATCAACATTTTGACGTGTTCCTGCTCGTTCTAATTGCTTTTCCCAATTTAAATCTTGTGGATAAAGCAATTGAGCATTTGGATTCAATTTCCCATCAGTTCCAACAATACTATTTGCAGGAACATTAAATGGATTGGTAACCAATACCACAGGAACTCTTGAAGATGCATAAGCATTCGCAGCATCAATTTGTACTTGATTCGCCATTGGACGACTATTACGAATTGCCTCCCACTCCAATGGATAATAATCATAAGCATTTACTCGTTCATAATCTTTAATTGAACGAGATGTCATACCTGTACTTATATTTAATGAAAATTTATCTTTAGTAGATTTTCCTGTCTTTGTTGTAATAATAACAACACCATTTGCCGCCTTTGAACCGTAAAGAGATGTTGAAGAAGCATCTTTTAAGACAGTTAAACTTTCAATATCTGCAGAATTTAAATTACTTATATCTCCTGCGAATGGCACTCCATCAACAATGTATAAAGGCGTATTTGATCCATTAACTGAGCTAAAACCCCTTATCCTTACTTCAGGTGCAGCACCAGGTTGTCCAGCCGAGCTCTGAATTTGAACTCCAGAAGTAGAACCTTCCAAAACTGAAAGAGCATTTGTTAATGGTCTATTTTCTAATTGCTCTGATTTAATTTGTGTCGCAGATCCTGTATATGTTCCTTTTTTAGCTTTACCATAAGCCACCTGAACCACAACTTCTTCCAATTGCTCCCCTCCTTCTTGCAATTTCACATTTACAGTAGGTGAATTACCAACAGTAATTGTCTGATCTTTCATTCCCATGTAAGAAAAAATCAAAACATCACCTGTTTTTGCCTTTATCTTATACTTTCCATCAAAATCACTTTGAACACCATTACTGGTTCCTTTTACCACAACATTCGCCCCCGGAATAGGCCCACTCCCATCTGAAACAATTCCCGATATTGTTTTCTCTTGTGCAAAAAATAGTTGCGTAAAAAGAAGAAATACAAGAATTGCAAATCCTTTAAATTTTTGTTTCATTATTTTGTTTTTTAATTAGAGAGGGCGAACTTAAAAAATTAAAATAATTTTAACAAGTATTGAATTACTTTTAACACATAAAAAAGAAATACTAATACTACAAAAAAATTGTTGAAATTAAAAATGTGTAAACGTTTAAGAAGAGAGAGTGAAAAATAATTGAGAAAAAAAACCGTCTAATTACTAGACTGTCCTTTTAATTATCTCATCATCCTTACTAAAAGCGTACTAATTCAAAATAGTTAAAAATGAATATTAGGAGAGTTGACTTATAATTTTATCACTTGCATTGTAATACTTACAAAGCCACCGCAAAACTATTTAAGAATTTTAGCACAATAATACCTTTGAAGCCAAAAAAACAATAAAAAAAGCCAATAGTTAAGGAAACTATTGGCTTTACAATTTAATATGTTTTATTCTTACATTCTCTCTGGAACTTCAATTCCTAATAATTGGAATGCAGAATTTATTACCTCTGCAACTTTTTGAGAAAGCTGTACTCTGAATATTTTTTTAGTCAGGTCTACTTCTCCTAAAATATGTACAGATTGGTAAAATGAGTTATATTCTTTTACTAAATCATAAGTATAATTGGCAATTAATGCTGGGCTATGATTTTGAGCCGCATTCTGAATTACTTCTGGAAAAAGCTCGATTTGTTTTACCAATTCTTTTTCTTTTTCATGAAGTTCTTCGATTTCGATTTTGTTAGAAAAATCAAAATCTGCTTTACGGATTATGGACTGAATTCTAGCGTAAGTATATTGAATAAATGGTCCTGTATTTCCTGCAAAATCAACAGATTCTTCTGGATTGAACAAAATACGTTTTTTAGGATCAACCTTTAAAATGTAATATTTCAAAGCTCCTAAACCAATTGTTTTGTACAATTTTGCTTTTTCTTCGTCAGAATAGCTGTCCAATTTTCCTAAATCTTCTGAAATCTGTTTTGCTGTATCGGTCATATCTTGCATCAAATCGTCTGCATCTACAACAGTTCCTTCGCGGCTTTTCATTTTTCCAGAAGGCAAATCAACCATTCCATATGACAAGTGATATAAGCTTGAAGCCCAGTCAAACCCTAATTTTTTCAAGATTAAGAATAATACTTTAAAGTGATAATCTTGCTCGTTTCCGACAGTGTAAACCATTCCGCCAACATCCGGCATATCTTTTACACGTTGAATTGCTGTTCCGATATCTTGCGTCATATAAACCGCTGTTCCATCAGAACGTAAAACGATTTTTCGGTCAAGACCTTCATCTGTCAAATCAATCCAAACAGAACCGTCCGGATCTTTTTCGAAAACTCCTTTATCTAAACCTACTTGTACAACATCTTTTCCTAAAAGATAAGTATTGCTTTCATAGTAATATTTATCAAAATTAACTCCAAGATTGGTATAAGTTGTTGCGAAACCTTCATAAACCCATTCGTTCATTTTTTTCCAAAGCGCAATTACTTTTTCATCTCCAGCTTCCCATTTCTTAAGCATATCTTGAGCTTCGATAATAATCGGTGCTTGTTTTTTTGCTTCTTCTTCTGTTTTACCAGTTTCGATTAAACCGTTAATTTCATTTTTGTAAGCTTTGTCAAACTCGACATAATATTTACCAACTAATTTATCTCCTTTTAAACCTGAAGTTTCAGGAGTTTCTCCGTTTCCGAATTTCTCCCAAGCCAGCATCGATTTACAGATATGAATTCCTCTATCGTTGATAATTTGTGTTTTGTAAACTTTTTTACCAGAAGCTTTTAAAATCTCTGCAACGGAATATCCTAACAAATTGTTACGAACGTGTCCTAAATGCAAAGGTTTATTTGTGTTTGGAGAAGAATATTCAACCATAACTGCTTTTTCAGCTGGGTTTGGGGCTACAAATCCAAATTGCTTTTGGTCTTTTATTCCATTAAAGAAATTCACATAATAACTGTCTGAAATCACAATA
This sequence comes from Flavobacterium sp. SH_e, assembly GCF_025717045.1. Taxonomy (GTDB): domain Bacteria; phylum Bacteroidota; class Bacteroidia; order Flavobacteriales; family Flavobacteriaceae; genus Flavobacterium. Next base: position 222,891 of record NZ_JAOVZN010000002.1, on the reverse strand, counting down.
TTCAAGAAACCAGAAACTACATTAAAGCGAGCCACTTCAGAAACATTTTCTACTAGATAATTTCCAATTTTATTTCCCAATTCAGCCGGATTACTTTTAATCACTTTCAGCAAAGGAAAAATCACCATTGTAATATCTCCTTCAAACTCTTTTCTAGTAGTTTGAAACTCAATTTTATCAACAGTAACATCAAATAATGCTTGTATTGCTTTTTGTATAGAAGGTGTAAGAATTTGTGGTAATGACATGTAAACTTATTTTAAAGTGAGCAAAGATACTGCTTATTCATCAATTAGAGAAAATCAAAAACATATTAAATTCAAGAAAAGAGTTTCGATTTGATAAAAAAGCTAGTTTTTTAATTGTTAAAATTATCAAAAAATTAAAACCTTAAACTCTTACAAAACAAGGCATACGCTTTTTTTTGTGCTTTTTTTCACATTTTCTTGTAACATATCGATGCCAAAAGAGTCTTAATAGTGACTTCAATTTTTTTGAGGCAAAGAAAAACAAAAAAAAGAAAAACTAACAAAAACAAAAATCATCATCAATCAAATCAAAAATAATCAGTAAAAAAATCATGAAATTAAAATTCTTTCTGTTTGCGCTATTAGGGATAATCGCAACAACGCAGGCCCAGAATACTGGTAGTGTTTCTGGAAAAATTACAGAAAAGTCAAACAATGCGCCAATTTCTTATGCCACTGTTTCGCTTAAAGAAAATGGAAAAGTGGTTTCGGGCGTAAACACAGATGATAACGGAGACTTTTCATTTAAAAACATCGCATTAAAAAGTTATACGATCGAAATTCAATATATTGGATTTAGAAAATATATCGGTTCAGTTCTTTTAAGCGAAAACAAAAAATCTGCAACTGTAAATGTTGCACTTGAAGAAGAAGCAACACAACTTAAAGGTGTAAACATTGTAGCAGAACGTTCTACAATCGAACAAAAAATTGATAGAAAAGTAGTTAATGTTGGTAAGGACTTGACAACAGCAGGAGCTTCGGCATCAGATATTATGAACAATATTCCTTCTGTAAATGTAGATCAGGATGGAAAACTTTCGCTTCGCGGAAATGATAATGTTCGTGTATTAATTGACGGACGTCCAACTAATATTGACCCTGCTCAATTATTGAAACAAATTCCATCAACTTCTATCAAAAAAATCGAACTGATTACCAATCCAAGCGCAAAATATAATCCAGAAGGAATGTCTGGAATCATCAATATTATTTTACATAAAAATGCTAATACTGGTTTTAACGGAAGTTACAGCGGCGGTATTACTTTTGGTGAAACTGCAAAATACAACCAGTCTTTAGATTTGAATTATAAAACTGGAAAAGTAAATTTCTTTGGAAACGTAGGACAGAACTTTGGAAAATACCATAATAAAGGTTTTATCCAAAGATTTGATGAAGATATCACTCAAAATATAGATGTTTTGAATGATAATGAGTCTTATTTATACAAAATTGGAATGGATTATTTAATCGATGATCACAATACTTTATCTATTTATACTAACCAAAACAAATCTGACGGAAAAGGTTATGTAGATACTAATATTGATTACAATAATGTAACTGGTTCTGATATTTCAAATATTTTACAAAAATCAAAATATTGGGGTCCAGACAGAGTTGGGACTTATAATTTAGCATACAAACATATCTTTAAAAAAGAAGGTCACACATTAGATTTTGAGGCAAATTATAGCGATAACAAAGAAACTCAAAATGCTTCATTCGACACTCAAACAACTAATATTGATAATACAAGTTCGGCTGTAGTTTATGATGATTTTCTAAAAGGTGGTAGAAAACTTAGCACAGTAAACGTAGATTATGTTAATCCGTTAAACGAAAAAACAACTCTTGAAGCTGGAGCCGAAGCAAGAATCACAAGAACTGATAATGATTATATAACTGGAAATCCTTTGCTTCCTGTTGCAGATCAAACTTCTCATTATACTTATGACACAGATATTTATTCTGCTTATGTAACATTTGGACAGAAATTCAAAAAACTAAGCTATCAAGTAGGTGCTCGTTTTGAAAGCTATAAAGTTCAAGCTAATTTAAATTATGGTAAAGATAAATTTGATGACGACTATATTACCTTATATCCGTCGGCTTATATTACGTACAATTTAACTGAGAAAAACACTTTACAGTTAAGCTATAGTCGTCGTGTCGATCGTCCAAGTTTAGAGCAAACAAAACCTATTCGTGAATTTGCTACTCCGTTAGTTACTTCGATAGGAAATCCTGACCTAAGACCTCAGTTCACCAACTCAATTGAAGTAAATTATACTAAAACTCTTGAAAAAGGAAGTTTTACGGCAGGGGTTTTCGTGAGAAGCATTAATGACCAAATTAGTAGAATTTTATATCCTGATCCTAACGATGCAAGTGAGCAAAAGCAAATTATGAGTTATACAAATTTTGATCATAATACTGCTTATGGATTTGAAATGTCATTTAATTATAAAATCACAAAATGGTGGGATATTCAGCCATCGATTGATTTCTCAAGCATTGATCAATCAGGAGTTATATATGGTTTTATTCCAGAAGAAAATCAAATTGGACCTAAGAACAAAACGGTTACTGTTGCCGCATTTAATGGACGTATGAACTCTAACTTTAAAGTAAACAAACGTTTAAGTTTCTTAGCTTTCGGATTCTATAGAGGTGCAACAGATGGACTTCAGAACAATAGTCACGAAATGTACAAAATGGATATTGGTACACGATATACATTATTAGACAACAAAATGAATTTAAGTGTTCGTTTCAATGATGTCTTTAATACTATGAAATATGCTTTTGATACTGAAAATCCTTACCCTCAAGCTGGGCAGTTCAAATGGGAAAGCCAAACAGTCTATTTTGGTTTAACTTACAATTTTGGAGGCGGAAAAATCAAAAATTTACAGCGTAAACAAAGAGACGACAATACTAACAAAGGTGGAGGCGGAATGTTCTAATCTTACCTAAAAAGATTTTTTTAAATAATTTTTGAATATTTCTTGTAAAAAAAAGTCTGGAGATGCCACTCCAGACTTTTTTGTTTTAGTAGATATTTATAAAAAGTTTCTTAATTCTTTTATTTCTTCTGGATTTGCAATTTCAGAATTATCGGTGATTGCTGAAGAATGATAAAAAGTCAGGTCTAATTTTTCCTGCAATAATTTGATGTTTGACGAACGTAAACCTCCTCCAGGCATAATTTCTATTCTATCGCCAGCTAGTTCTTGAAGTCTTTCTAAAGCAACAATTCCTTCTTCAACATTTACGCCTTGCCCAGAAGTCAAAATTGTTTTGAAACCACAGTCAATAATAGATTCCAGTGATTTTTCTGGATTTTTCACTACATCAAAAGCACGGTGAAAAGTACAAGAAAGTGGATGCGCCAGATGCACCAGTTCTTTATTTTGTTTTTTATTTATTTTTCCATTTTCCTTTAAAATCCCGAAAACAAAACCATCAACGCCTAGCTTTTTATACTGCTTGATATCTTGTTTCATTTCCGTAAGTTCTTCATCAGAATAAACAAAATCACCACCTCGAGGCCTGATAATAACATGCATTTTAATATCTATACTTTCGCGGACTTTTACCACCAAAATTGAGTTTGGCGTTGTTCCTCCCAATTTCATATTTTCACATAACTCAATTCTGTCCGCGCCATTTGCTTGAGCAATTAACGCCGATTCATAATTAAAACAAGCTATTTCTAGTTGATTTTTTTTCATTCTGATTTAAATAGTTTTTCTCCAAATGAAACCTGATAGGTTTGAGCACGCAATTTATAAAAAAACCTGCTCCCAATAAGAAGCAGGTTTAAAAAAATATAATGTAAGATGATTATTTTACCATTTAATAATAGCACTTGCCCAAGTAAATCCACTTCCGAAAGCTGCTAGAACTACAGTATCTCCAGATTTGATTTTTCCTTGTTCCCAAGCTTCAGTCAAAGCAATTGGAATAGATGCTGCCGTAGTATTTCCGTACTTCTGAATATTGTTGTGAACTTGATCGTCTGTCAATTTGAATTTATTTTGAATGAATTGCGAAATTCTCAAATTCGCCTGATGCGGAATCAACATATCAATATCTGAAACCTGAAGACCGTTTGCTTCCAAACCTTCATTGATTACTTCTGCAAAACGAACTACTGCATTTTTAAACACAAATTGTCCATTCATATAAGGATAATAACTTTCGTCATTTGGATCATTATCTGCAATAATATCTGTTACCCAACGTGCCCCCATACCTGGCGCTTGCAAAGCTAATTCTTCTGCATGCTCACCTTCTGAATGCAAGTGCGTAGATAAAATCCCTTTTGTTAAATCTTCTTCACGGCTTAAAACCGCTGCTCCTGCTCCATCTCCAAAAATTACCGAAACTCCGCGTCCGCGAGTTGTCATATCTAATCCCGTTGAATGAACTTCAGAACCAATCACCAAAATATTCTTATACATTCCAGTTTTAATATATTGATCTGCAACAGAAAGTGCATAAACAAAACCAGAACATTGATTTCTTACATCTAAAGCTCCAACTGTTTTTAACCCTAAATCTCTTTGAACCAAAACTCCTGGCCCTGGAAAATAATAATCTGGACTTAATGTAGCAAAAACTACAAAATCAATATCTTCTTTGGCAACGCCAGAACGCTCGATTGCGATTTTAGCTGCTTTCACTCCCATTGAAGTTGTGGTGTCTTCTCCACGAATAATGTGTCTTCGCTCCTGAATTCCGGTTCTTTCCTGAATCCATTCGTCATTGGTATCCATTATCTTCGACAAATCATCGTTAGTAACCACATTAGCAGGAACATAATATCCTAAACCAGCTATTTTTGAATGATACATATTCTATTATTATTTATTAAAAAATTGGATTGCAAATTTACGCATACTTTAAAATATACGCATACAAAATACTATTTTTTTCGTTATTAGCAATTTAATATATTTTAATTATCTACTCCCTTAGGATCATTTACTTCTTGAAAAGACAATTTTCAGACACAAACACTGAAAAAAATTAAAAATCGGGCACAAAATGTAACAAGACAAAAGTATCTTAGACAAACATTTTGAATACCATTTACAAACCCATAAAATTCAGACTATGAAATTAAAGGTTACACTCTTTTTATTTTTAAATATAAGCTTTTTATCTTTTGCGCAAGAGAATCTAACTTATCAAAAACCTTCTAAATCTATTTTAGATTTGGCAGATTATGAAAGAGCTCCTTCAGTATCGATGGATACAAAAAAGGAGAATATGCTCTTAAAGTACCGCAACACCTATAAAACGCTTGATGATTTAAATCAGGACGAGCTTCGTTTGGCTGGTTTAAGAATTAATCCTGTTACTAATATTTCGAGTACAGTAACTTATTTTATCAATCTTAAACTAAGAAAAGTAAGTGGAAAAGAAGAAATTCAAGTGAAAGGCCTTCCTAGTAATCCAAAAATATCAAACATTCTTTGGTCTCCAAACGACAAAAAAATCCTATTCTCTCACACTACAAATTCTGGTGTAGAGCTTTGGGTTATAGATGTAGCAACAGCACAAGCTACAAAACTAACAGAGGCTTTAGTAAATGCAAATCTTGGAAATCCGTTTAACTGGTTTTTAGATAACGAAACCATTTTAGTAAAAATGCTTCCTAAAAACAGACAGCCACTTTTAGATTCTAAAAAGGATTTACCAACCGGACCAATTATTTCAAACACTTCAGGAGAAAAATCTCAAAACAGAACTTATCCTGATATGCTGAAAAATAAAAATGACGAAGCAAATTTCGAAAACAGCATAACTTCTGAATTATACAAAGTAAAATTAAATGGTGATGCTGTTTTATTTAAAGAAGCAGCGATGTATTATGGAGAAGACATATCTCCAGACGGTAATTACATTATGCTGACTACAATTCAAAAACCATTTTCTTATATCGTTCCTTTTTACAAATTTCCTTCTAAAACCTATGTTTATAATTTAAGTGGAAAAGAAATTAAATTGGTAAATGATGTTCCGTTAAACGAAATTACGCCAAAAGGTTTTATGGCTGTTCGAAAAGGAAAAAGAGAAATGGACTGGAGAAAGGACAAACCTTCAACATTATCTTATGTTGTGGCTTTAGATGAAGGAGATCCTGCTAAAAAAGTTGACTTTAGAGATGAAGTTTTCCTTTGGGATGCGCCTTTCGATAAAGAAGCTACTTCATTAGTAAAAACACCACAACGTTTCTCTGAAATCACTTGGGGAAATGACAATTTAGCCATACTTTCAGAAGAATGGTATGACACTAGAAGCACTAAAACTTTTTTGATTAATCCATCAAATCCAAGTCAGCAGCCAAAATTGATTACAGATAGAAATTCGCAAGATGTTTATTCGGATCCTGGAGTTTTCGAAACAAGAAAAAATGCTTACAATAAGTATGTTTTAGCTATCGAAAAAAATAATCTCTATAGAATTGGCGAAGGTTATACTAAAGATGGACAATTCCCTTTTGTGGATGAATTCAATGTTGAAACTTTGAAATCAAAACGCATATATACTTCTCCATATAAAGATAAAAAAGAGGATATTTTAGAAATTGAAGATTTTAAAACCGGAAAAGTCTTGGTTCAAATTCAATCTAAAACAGAATATCCGAATTATTTCTTCAGAAACATTAAAAAACAAAACAGTTTAACCGCTATAACTGATTTCAAAAATCCGTTTGAAAGCATTAAAAACGTAAGCAAAGAAGTTATTAAATACAAACGTAAGGACGGATTGGAGCTTTCAGGGACTTTATACCTTCCTGCGGGTTATGATAAAACTAAAAAAGAAAAATTGCCGCTATTGATCTGGGCTTATCCAGCAGAATATAAAGACAGAAATAGCGCATCGCAATCGACTCAAAATTCAAATGAATTTACATTTCCTTATTATGGATCTTTTGTGTATTGGGTTACAAAAGGATATGTGGTTTTAGACGATGCAGCTTTTCCAATTATTGGCGAAGGAACTACAGAACCAAACGACAACTTTATTTCACAGTTAGTTGATAATGCCGCGGCTGCGATCGATGCAGTTGATGCTTTAGGATACATTAATCGTAAAAAAGTGGCTGTTGGAGGACACTCTTATGGAGCATTTATGACGGCTAATTTATTAACGCATTCAGACCTTTTTGCCTGCGGAATTGCAAGAAGTGGTGCTTACAACAGAACTTTAACTCCATTTGGATTCCAGTCTGAGCAAAGAAATTATTGGGAAGCTCCAGAAGTTTACAATACAATGTCGCCTTTTATGAATGCTGAAAAAATGAAAACTCCAATTTTATTGGTTCATGGAGAAGCAGACAATAATCCTGGAACCTTTACTTTGCAAACAGAAAGATATTTCCAAGCATTAAAAGGATTGGGAGCGCCAGCAAGAATGGTTATTCTTCCAAAAGAATCGCATAGTTATGTTGCCAAAGAAAACATTCTTCATTTACTATGGGAACAAGATCAGTTTTTAGAAAAATATCTTAAGAATTAATTTCATTAAACAATAAAAAGAAACCCGATAGTAATTCTATCGGGTTTCTTTTTTATAAATAATTTAATGCTAGAAAAACTTCTTGTTCCAACGGCAGATCTATTTCACTTTCAAAGAAAATCAATTGCCTCTTGTGAACCGTCTCGATTAAATAATGGCCTCCTCTAAAATATGTTCTTCTAATTTTTACCATTAATTTCGATTCTGAAACCATTTTAAACTGATGGGGATAAACCAATGTTTTGTGTGTTTCATCTTCGTAAGGCAATAACAAATGAGTTGGAATCTCATTTACTTCTCCAAATAACGAAGCAACATATTTTATTTTTGGATCTTCATATATTTTTGACGGATCGTCTTTAACGACTACTTCTCCATTTTTCATTACAATCGCCTGATCTGCAAAAGACAAAGCATCAGTGCTGTCATGCGTTGCAATAATACAGGTAATTTCTTTTTGCTTTAAGTAACGGAATAAATTACGGCGAAGCGCATTTTTTCTAAAAGCATCAATCTGACTAAATGGTTCATCCAACAAAATTACTTCTGGCTCTAAAGCTAAAACTCGAACCAAAGCAACTCGCTGCTGCTGTCCTCCACTTAAAAATTTTGTTTTGGTATTAGCAAACTGATCCATTTCTACCATCTCAAGCAATTCCTGAACACGAAGTTTTTTCATGTTTGCAAAACCATTCGAAAGAAACTTACCTACGTTCTCTGCAACAGTTTCATACGGAGACAAATCAAAATCCTGCGCCAGATATTTCATATAAGGCATTCCAGGAATCAAATTAAATTTTGGCCCTAAAATAGGTTTATCCCCATAAAAAATATTTCCCTCATCTAGATCATACAGACCATATATAAGTTTAAGCAGCGTACTTTTTCCGCAGCCACTCTCACCAATAATCGCAATGTTCTGACCCTTTTCAATAGAAAAAGAGATGTTTTTTATAACGGGGCTATCAGTATACGTAAAAGAGATATTTTGAATGTCAAGCATGAGTTGTAATTGAGAGGTCAAATTTACAATGTTTAATTTCTAATGTCAAAAAAATAAAATCAGATTATTATTGAAATTAAATTATTTATTGGAATAACCTAAAATTAATATTTTACTTAGGAGCAACAATGTGTTTTATAAACGAAAAAAAAGATCATGCTATTGCCCTCGTTAAATGTTCATAGTTCTAATTAAGTAAAAACCAATAAAATACAAAAAATACTACTAATTAATTATTTGTAATCCTTTTTTTACCTAAATTCGCCTCTCTAACACCAAAATAAAAAAATGAAACGCCTAAAAATTTATTTCTTAATCACCATTACGTTGATAATTAATTCTTGTGGAGTAAATGAAGAAATAGGAAACCAGTCCAGTCCTAAAAGTTCAACTTATTCTGAAAAAGTAACCTTAAATGAATTACTTGAAAAATTAAAAAATAGAGATTCAGAATTGGCACTCTTTATTGAAAACAATCCTGTTTCTAATCTTAAGACAAACTCTGGAAGCACAGATTATTATTTTGATGATAAAAATATAGTCGCTATCAAAAATGACAAAAATGAAGCCGCTTATAGTATTCCGTTATACATAACTTCTGAAAAGCGCTCTAATATTTTAAATAATTTATCTGTAGAAATAACGGATACAAATGTTGATATAAAATTAGTGACTATCGAAGGCATGGATGATGGAACTATAAGATATTATGCCTCTCCATTTCATGCACATCAACCAAATTATACTCCAAGTAAAACAGCCCGAATTGACTGTTATTGTGTAACCGTATATAGTGATTGCACCTGTTGTGCTACACATGCAGATGGTGGGTGTACCCATCCAAATGTTTTTACGAGCTGTGGGTGTTCTGGAGATGGATATAGTGATCCGACCCCAAGCCCTACAACATCTGCAACTAAATCTAGCTGGACAGGAGGTTCAGGTGGAGGAACATCTTATCTTAAAACAGGGGAGGGAATTTTTTTAGCACTACAAAAAATGTTTAAACCTGATTATGAATTTTCAGCTTTAGAAAAACATACCATAGTAAACAATTACAATTATAGTAAAGCATTAATCGATTTCTTGAACAATCAAGGTTTTACTCCTGCAAATAAAGCTTTTACACTACAAATGCTATACCGTATTGAGGATCAACAATTTACTTTAGTAAAACAGCTTAATAATGCTATACAAAATTTTATATATTCGCAAAAGTCGCCTTTGGATGTAAACTTAAGTGCTATTTTTAATAATATAAATTTACCTGAAAATAAAAAATTCAATGAGATCTACAAAAATCTGACAGATTCTCCTGAATTTAAAAAGTTGTTTTTGGATATATTTGATGATAATAAGAAATTCAATGTCACTTTTGAGGTCAATGATCACGTTTATGAAAACAATGATCCTTCAAAAAAAGAGGTTCATGCAACGACAAGTGAGGATCCTATAACAAAAGCGATTACAATAAAAATAAGTAAACAAATATTGATTGCAGGAACTACAATGAGCCAAACCAATATAGAAAATGCAAAGACCATTTTACATGAATGTATACATGCCTATCTTTTTGTAAAAGCGAAAAATCCAACTATTGGTGCAGAATTTATAAAAATCTTAAACACAATGTATCCAACAGCTAATGAGCAACATGATTTTATGTATGCCAAAATGATTCCTACTATGCAAAAGGTATTATCCGAAATTAGAGATTCAGTTACTACTCAAACAGGGAGAACTAAAGTGCAGGAAAGAACAATGCATCCCACTATATTACCTTTGACTTCAACTCCTTGGAATTGGGACGAATATTACAAATACCTCTCTTTAAGCGGTTTAGACGAAGCCACTTGCTTCAAAGTAGATTTTGCTGTAGGTTCAGATCATTGGAATTTATTAGGAAACTATATAAAATATGGTCACGATGATTTACAAAACTAAATTTGATTTACTATGAAATACATAAAAATAATATTTTTTATATTCTTAACAAATAATATATATTCACAAAACTATGAATATTTAAAAAAACTGGATACTATCTACATCTCTTTTAAAAAAGGAAAGCACAATATGAAAATTGAATATCCTGAAGAAAAAAACGGATTTAAGAATAAAGGATACTTTTTCAATGTTAAGAAAAAAGAAATTCAACCTTTCCGCTTTGAAATTGACAAGAATAGAACATCAGACAATACCGTCGTTAATAAATCATTTTTAAGAAAACATAAAAGAAAAACAATTAAAATAGATGCCTTAAATAAGTTTGACTATCAAGATGTTTCTTGTGAAATTCTTAATCAGTTAAAAACAATCTATATTATTGATTATTCAGAAAAGAAAAATAAAAATGTAATGCTATACAGAGTGATATCTATTAATTTATGTTATACTAAGGAATAGAAACCTTATTATGAAGCACATACTTATTATAATTACAATTTTACTATCAAAAATCACATATTCGCAAGATTTTGATTATATAAAAAAAATTAGATACAATTTACATTCCTTTTCAAAAGGGAAAGTATAACCTTAAAATTGATTACCCTGAAGAAAAAGATGGATTTAAAAACAGAAGTTATATTTTTAATTACAAAAAAAAAGATGCACATTATTTTGATTTTGAGCTTAAAAAAACTTCCAATAGAGCTTTAGACTTCAAAATTGTAGACAAACTGTATTTAAGAAAAGTTAGAAAAAAAACAGTTCCGATTAACAACTTAAAAAGATTTAATTATCAAGATATTCAATGCGAGTTATTTACAAGAATTAAAACTTATTATATAATTGATCTCTCTGAAAAAAGAAATAAAAAATACACAATTTATAAGGTTATGCACATTAATTCTTGTAGTTATAAAGAATAATTATAAAATCAAATGAGAAATATCTTTTTTATAATTCTATTTCTATCATTTTATACTTACAGTCAAAATTTTGATAGTTTAAAAAATTAGACACAATATATATGAAGTAGTTTATATGGGATATTGTCCTGGAATCGAATAACAAAAAAAGCTGCTTCAATTATGAAACAGCTTTTTTTATATTTTATTTTGTTTTGAAATTATTTTCCAGCTTCCGCTTTAGCGTCATTTACCATTTTGTCATTTGCTGTAATTGAGAATTCAACACGACGGTTTTGAGCTCTACCTTCTGGAGTATCATTTGTTGCAATTGGATCTGCAATTCCTAAACCTGAAGTTTTGAAACGACTTGATTTTAATCCTTTTGAAACTAAATAAGCTTGTACAGATGCAGCTCTTTGTCCTGAAAGTGTTAAGTTATATTCTGGTTTTCCTGTACTATCAGTGTAACCAAAAATTTGAATATCTGTATCTCCATATTCATTAAATACAGGAACTAATTTATCTAAGTTAGCTTTTGCAGTAGACGTTAAAGTTGATTTGTTAGTATCAAAACGAACTGAGTTTTCATTTAAAGTCAAGTGAATACCTTCTCCAACTCTTTCTACAGAAGCACCTGGCAAAGCTTGGTCGATTTCACGAGCCTGTTTGTCCATTTTGTTTCCAATCAAGGCTCCAGTTCCACCACCCACAGCAGCTCCAATTGCAGCTCCCAATGCAGCGTTTCCACCTTTTCCTAAATTGTTACCCAAAATACCACCAATTACACCACCTGCAACTGCTCCAATTCCGGCTCCTTTCTGTGTGTTATTTGCATTTTTTACTGAATCACAGCTTGTAAAAAAACTCGCTATCACCATTAAACTGCTTAAACCTAAAACTGTTATCTTTCTCATTTTCTATATCTTTAAAATATTAATTAGCTCTTTGGAATTGATAAACTACATCTTTTACCTGACCTCCAACATTGATGTTATCAATTAACTGAAATGAACTTTCGCTCACCCCTGCAACTTTAAGCAAATAACCATCTCTTACTTTCTTCGCTTTTTCGCCTGCATTAAGAATTTTCAGCACAAACAAACCTTGGTTGTTAATACTCCATACAATTGGAGAAGAAAATGCAGTACAACTTGGAGAAGTCAAAGCCATTGTTCCCTTATTATTATTAGAAATAAAGCTCCAGTTACTTCCAATAAAACATTTTGAATCTGCAAGATCAAATGAATTTACTTTGATATAATCAGAACCTGGATAAGAAACATTAGTAAGTACCCAATTTCCTTTTAACGCTACTTGAGTCGATTTGTCAAGTTTTGTTGAAAGTGTTGTAGCCTCAGATGACGAAGCTGATGTTGACGAAGCCGATTTACACGCAAAAAACATAGCGGCAATCACGCATATAAAAATACTCTTCTTCATTTTATACAATTTTTTAAGATTAATATTTGTCGTTTTAACAATTATTGTACCACAAATATACGATTAGCTGAGAGATTATTCGTTTTACAATCTATTTATTTTCTTTCAAAATTAACATTTCCGACATTTTGTCACCCAAAAAACAATTGGTATTCTATTTGAATAAGTGAAAATCATCAAATTAAATCAAAAATTAAAAAATATGGCAACAGGTAAAATTAATGTTTCAGTAGAAAACATTTTTCCCTTAATTAAAAAGTTCTTGTACAGCGACCACGAAATTTTCTTGCGCGAGCTTGTTTCTAATGGTACTGATGCTACTTTAAAATTAAAACATCTAATTAGCATTGGTGAAGCTAAAGTAGAATACGGAAACCCAATCATTGAGGTTAAAGTGGATAAAGAAGGAAAAAAAATCCACATTATCGATCAAGGTTTAGGTATGACTGCTGATGAAGTTGAAAAATACATCAATCAAGTAGCTTTTTCTGGAGCTGAGGAATTCTTAGACAAGTACAAAGATTCTGCTAAAGATTCTGGAATTATCGGACATTTTGGTCTTGGTTTCTACTCTGCTTTTATGGTGGCTGAAAAAGTGGAAATCATCACAAAATCATACAAAGACGAGCCAGCTGCACATTGGACATGTGACGGAAGTCCTGAATTTACTTTAGAACCTGCTGACAAAACTTCACGCGGAACAGAAATCATTCTTCACATTGCTGAAGATTCTTTAGAGTTCTTAGACGATTCTAAAATCAGCGGTTTATTGAATAAGTATAACAAGTTTATGCCTATTCCGATTAAATTTGGAACAAGAACTGAAACGCTTCCAAAACCAGAAGATGCTCCAGAAGATTACGTTAATGAAACTGTTGAAACTGACAACATCATTAACAACCCAAATCCAGCTTGGACAAAACAGCCTTCTGAATTATCTGATGAAGATTACAAAAACTTCTATAGAGAATTGTATCCAATGCAGTTTGAAGAGCCGTTATTCCACATTCATTTAAATGTCGATTATCCGTTTAACTTAACTGGTATTTTGTATTTCCCTAAATTAGGAAACGACATGCAAATCCAGAAAGACAAAATTCAGTTGTACCAAAACCAAGTTTACGTTACTGACAACGTAGAAGGAATTGTTCCTGAATTCTTGACAATGCTAAAAGGTGTAATCGATTCTCCAGATATTCCATTGAACGTTTCTCGTTCTGGTTTACAGGCAGACGGAGCTGTTAAGAAAATTTCAAACTACATTACTCGTAAGGTAGCTGATAAATTGAAAGCTTTATTTAACGAGAACCGTACTGATTTTGAACAAAAATGGAACGACATTAAAATCGTTTTAGAATACGGAATGCTTTCTGAAGAGAAGTTCTACGAAAAAGCAGGTGCATTTGTTTTATACCCAACAGTAGATGATACTTATTTCACTTTAGAAGAATTAAAAGAAAAACTAAAAGAAAACCAAACTGATAAAGATGGTAAATTAGTTGTTCTTTATGCTGGAAACAAAGATGCACAGCACTCTTACATTGAAGCGGCAAAAGATAAAGGTTATGAAGTATTGCTTTTAGATTCTCCGATTATCTCGCATTTAATTCAGAAAATTGAAAACGATAACAGCGGATTAACTTTCGTACGTGTTGACTCTGATCACATTGACAACTTAATCAAAAAAGAAGAAAACACTATTTCCAAATTATCTGATGACGAAAAAGCAGCTTTAAAAACTTCATTAGAAGCTTATATTCCAAAAGCTTACAGTGTTCAGCTAGAAGCTATGGATTCTCAAGCAGCTCCATTCATTATCACGCAACCAGAATTTATGCGTAGAATGAAAGAAATGAGTCAAACAGGTGGCGGAGGAATGTTCGGAATGGGTAATATGCCAGAAATGTACAATTTGGTTGTAAACACAAATTCTGATTTAGCTTCAAGCATTTTAAATACTGAAGACAAAACGCACCAGGAGCATTTGGTTAAACAAGCTTTAGATTTAGCTAAATTGTCTCAAAACCTTCTAAAAGGTGAAGCTCTTACTGCTTTCGTAAAAAGAAGTTTTGAAATGATTAAATAATCATTCGAAAATAAATATTTTAGAAATCCTGCAAATTAAGTTTTGCAGGATTTTTTTTTGCCCAAAAATTTACTTCAAAAAAGGGGTATTCTCCCCTTTTTTAGCAAAACACAATTATATACTTTTGATTACCAACGAACTAATTTCAAAACAAATCTAAATTCTAGAAATCATGGACAAGAGAAAATTCACAGAGAATGGAGCAATTCTAGCAATTTTAAAAGATTTAAAAGAACGAATCAAAGACAAAAAATTCTCTGATATTATTGATAACAATAATTGCCAATATGTTGATCTTGTGCAAGAAGGCGGTGGTGTGCTCGGCATTGCATTAGTCGGTTATGTATATGTTTTAGAAAAGATGGGAATTCGATTTTTAAGTCTCGCCGGAACTTCCGCCGGAAGCATTAATACGATGCTAATGGCTGCGGCAGGAACTTGTGATATCGAAAAATCGGAATGGATTTTAGATTGTTTATGCAATAAAAACTTATATGATTTTGTTGACGGCGATCGAGATGCGCGGGAGTTTATTGATGCTTTATTGAGCGATGCTGGAAATTTAAAATTAATAATGAAAGGCTGTCAAGTAGTGGATAATTTTAAAGATGATTTAGGACTGAATCCAGGAAACAATTTTTATCAATGGATGACCAATTTGCTTTCGCAAAAGGGAATAAAAAATTACGCCGATCTAAAAGCTTTAAGAGAAAAAGGAGTTTCTGACGATAATAAATTATATCGAGTGCATCCAGAAGGAAATGAAGAATACAAGCGCATGGATCACTGGAGCGAAATGGCAATAATTGCTGCCGATATTACAACCGAAAGTAAAATTATTTTCCCACGAATGATCGATTTATTTTATTCTAATCCAGACGTTCAAAATCCAGCTGACTTTGTTCGGGCTTCTATGTCGATTCCGTTGTTTTTTACTCCTTTTAAAATTAAAAATATTCCAAGCGGAATAGAGGCTTGGAACAAATGGAATGACGCGACTTGTTTACGAACATCTGTTCCTTCTGAAGTTATGTTTATGGACGGCGGCATTATTTCAAATTTTCCTATTGACATTTTTCATGAAAACAGAAATGTTCCTGCATCACCAACTTTTGGAGTGAAATTAGGTTACGACAAAAATGAAATCAACAAAAATGAAAAATTACCCAATTTAATTAGTTCGATGTTTGATACCGCGAGATATGGTTACGATTTTGAATTCTTAAGAAAAAATCCAGACTTCAAAAACCTCATCGGATATATTGATACAGGAAGTCACAATTGGCTAAATTTCAATCTGACAGATGATGCCAAAATAGATCTTTTTATTCGAGGCGCACAAAATGCTGCCGATTTTCTGGATCGCTTTAATTGGGAAGAATATAAGAAAATCAGAAAGGCAAAAAGCGATTATTATAAATCAGTTTAAATTCATTTCTGAGCTATTTCTATAATTTTTCTCCCAAAAAATCGTTATAAAATCCTGTAACCCATCGTTACAGGATTTTTCATTGTAATTCATTTTTTTTATTACATTTGACTGCCTTATTAATCTAATCCAAAACAAATACCATTATGAAAAAGACTGCCATTTTACTAACAACTATTTGTGCTACAGCACTTTTGTATATCTCTTGCTCTAGCGACAATAACGAGTCAACGCAAACCGCAGATTTGACAAATATTGGAGCGTCTATTGCTATTGATACTTCAACCGAAATGGACCTCAACACTGCTCTTCTCGTTTCTAACGGTACAGCTACGACTGGAAAAACTACTGAAAGTGCTCCTGTTGCAGTTTGCGCTACGATTACTGTTACAACACCAACTGAAGAGGATTACCCAAAAGTATTTTTAGCCGATTTCGGAACAACAGGTTGTAAAGACGATAACAACTTAACTAGAAAAGGACAATTAAAAATTACTCTTTCTGGACCGATAACTACAACTGGAAGCAAAATGACTATTGAAAGAATTAATTATTCTATCAATACCATTAAACTAGAAGGAACTATTGAGTATACAAATACTACAACTGACGCCACTGTTCCTCAATGGACTAGAAAAGTAATCAACGGAAAACTTACAGATTCAAAAGGCAATGTGTATACCAATTCTGGAAATTACACTACAAAACAAACTGCTGGCGTTGACACCCCTTTTGTCTTAACAGATAATGTTTACGAAATTACAGATGGAACACATACAATTGGCGCAGCAGATGGAACAAATTTAACATTCACTGTACAAGAAACATTGGTTAAAAAATATTCTTGCCTATTTATCTCTAAAGGGAAATTAAAAGTTCAAGGAGGAATTTTTAACGGTGTTATTGACTATGGCAATAATGATTGTGATGCCATTTACACTTATACGAATGAAAACGGCGCTTCCTTTACTTTATCAATGTAAGAGCTTTTAATGCAAAACTTTAAATCCCAATTTAGAAATAGATTGGGATTTATTTTTTTTATAAAAATAAAACTTCAGCATCTTTACATTTAAACTATTTTCTTTATTTTGCACCAAAATCTAATAAACCAATGAAAAAAACTTTAATTGCTTTTGTTACTCTTGCACTAGTTGCATCATGCGGCAAAAAAGAATCATCTAGTGACAATGTACATATTACTGGAAACATAAAAGGATTAAAAAAAGGAACTTTATATATCCAAAGAATTGTCGATACTTCTTTAGTAGCTATTGACAGTATTAAAATAGATGGAAATTCTGCATTTGAAACAGATATCAAATTGGAATCTCCAGAAATGTTGTATCTATTCTTAGATCGTGGTGTAACCAACTCTTTAGACAATAATATTTTATTCTTTGCTGAACCAGGAAACATTAATATCGACACTAACTTAGATAATTATATTTCTGGTGCTAAAATTACAGGATCAAAAAACCAAGAATTATACGAGCAATATCAAAAAATAAACTCTCGTTTTATAGATGAGAATCTTTCAATGGTTGAACCTCGTTTTAAAGCAATAAAAAGACAGGATCAAAAAGCATTAGACAGCTTAACTAAAAAGGTAGAATCTAACATTAGAAGAAAATATTTATACGCTACCAATTTTGCGATAAACAATAAAGATTATGAAGTAGCTCCTTATATTGCTTTAGCAGAGATTTATGATATCAATATCAAATTTCTTGACACGATTCAAAAATCAATGACTCCTAAAGTAGCTAAATCGCTTTACGGAAAGAAATTGACAAAATACATTAGCGATCTTAAAAAAGAACAGCAAACAACCTCAGCAGAAACCAAAACTGAAACTGAAGCAACAACAACGGAAGAACAAAAATAATTTCGTCTAAAATACAACAAAAAAAGCCCTGAAAACTCAGGGCTTTTTTTATTATTAAGAATATTTAACACTTGCTATTATAATAGCTATTACAATTATAGAAACATATAGAACTATAAAAGAAATTGTAAATACCGCTATATACTTAAAATGAGATTTTAAGCTCTTAAAAGACTCCGTAAGCGTACTCGAATCATTTTCTCTAAATGCTTTCTTTACATTTACCGCGAACTTGTTTAAATAGTAAACTGGAAAAAAGTAAATAACTATTAGAATTAGGTATATTAATGCAATAGTTTTTCCTGTAATACCATTTAAAGGCCCAACGCTTAATGTCGTAATCTTAGAGGATAAAAGTCCAGAGATAGCAGCTAACCCCATAAATCCAATTCCAACAAACCCAATGATAGATAAGACGTTTGCCCATTTAGCAGTTTCTTTTAGAAAACCTTTTGCTGATTCATCAAACTGCATTTCAAATTTTTCAAAAATTGATTTTTCTTCCATTATTTTTTTTTGCAAATCTACAAAAAAAACAAATAATTTCCTACAAAAAAATTAATTCCCAATCCAAATTAATTGAAATTAGAAATTTCATCTTTTCGTAAAATCTTTGTCAAAGTTTAAAACTTTAACAAAGTCGATAAATTGAAATTCGAGATTTCAAAAATTGAAATTTTCATATTTGAGCATAAAAAAAACCACCACATTTCTGTGATGGTTTTTGGAGCCGATAGAGGGACTCGAACCCACGACCTGCTGATTACAAATCAGCTGCTCTAGCCAGCTGAGCTACATCGGCGTTGTTATTTCGGGTGCAAATATATAATTGTTTTTTTAATATTACAAATAAAATTTGCTCTCATTTTCAGTAAAAAACCACCACAAAAGTGATGGTTTCCGTTGAGCCGATAGAGGGACTCGAACCCACGACCTGCTGATTACAAATCAGCTGCTCTAGCCAGCTGAGCTACATCGGCGTCATTACGGGTGCAAATATAAAGCGGTTTTTCAATTTCCCAAAATAAATTTACACTTTTTTACACTTTTTTTTTCTTATAATGCGTTGATTTTTTCAATCAATTGATTAGCAGTTTGTTCTAATTCTACATTAATTTGTTTGAAGTGTGCTTTTTTATTTTCAACGTTCTTTGCGTTCACTTTTGTAATCAAAGTATCAAATGCAGCAATAGCTTCATCGATCAAAGCATTCGTTTCTGGAGTTGGATTTCCTGTTGTTGACATCTCAAACAAGTAAACTGCCTCAATAATATCTCCTAATACGAAGTTGATGTCTTTCTTTAAATTTTTAACGTTTGCCATTTTTATTTTATTTTAATTTGCGTTTGCAAAAGTACATATAATCTTTAATATTTGATGCTAAGAAATGTAAATTTCTAAAATAGAAGCTTTTCCAGTCAAATTAAATGCATTTATTGCAGCTGGAACTAATACTGTATCTCCTTTTTTATAGGCTTGTTTGAAACCGTTATATTCAATTTCAAATTCTCCTTCGATACACATATAAACTGTAAAAGTTTCTCCAGTTTTAGCCACTTCTAATTTATTTTCTAATGGAAGGAAATTAGTTGTGAAATAAGGACAGTCTACAACTGTATTTGAAGTATTTACTTTAGACTCATATTTTTTCTGAGTATCTACTTTATTATAGTTAATTGCGTCCAAAGCAAGATCTACGTGCAATTCTCTTTTGTTTCCTTGTGCATCTATACGATCAAAATCATATAATCTATACGTAATATCAGAAGTTTGCTGAATTTCGGCAACAACTAATCCTGCTCCTATCGCGTGAACTGTTCCTGTTTCTAAAAAGAAAACATCTCCCGATTTTGCTTTCACATCGTCTAAGATCGAAACCAAAGTATTATCGTGTAAATGCTTTAAGTATTCTTCTTTATTAGAATCTTCTTTAAAACCAACAATAATTCTAGCATCTGCATCTGCCTGCATCACGTACCACATTTCTGTTTTTCCGAATGAATTGTGGCGCTCTTTCGCTAATTTATCGTTTGGATGAACCTGAATAGAAAGATCTTCTCTTGCATCAAGATATTTGAAAAGTAGCGGAAATTGTTTTCCAAAACGCTCATAAACCTTTGTACCTAAAACAGCATCTGGCGTTTCATTAATCAAATCCATTAAAGATTTTCCTTTTAAAACTCCATTTGCTACCACACTTACATCTCCTTCTACAGTAGATAATTCCCAGCTTTCGCCAGTAATTTTAGAAACGATTGGTTTATTAAGAATTGTTTTTAGTTTTTCTCCTCCCCAGATTCTTTCTTTTAAAATCGGTTCAAATTGCAAAGGGTATAAATTCTGACTCATGTTTTTAGGCTAATATATTTGTTTAATTAATTCTATTGTGATACTATTTTTGTAATCTATGATACTAATTCTTGAATAGTTTCTAAGGCTTTCGGTATATGTTTGGCAGCATTTACACTGTCAAATATTGAAATTACCAAACCATTCTTATCAATAATATATGTAACGCGTCCTGGCAAAAGTCCGAACAAATTGTTACGAACACCAAAAAGCTTTCTTAATCTTTTATCTTGGTCTGAGAGCAAAATAAAAGGCAATTGATGTTTAGCAGCAAATTTATGATGTGATTTTACACTATCACTGCTAATCCCGATTACCTCAGCTCCCAAATCTTTAAAATCTTCGTATTGATCCCGAAAACTGCAGGCTTCAGTTGTACAGCCTGGCGTATTATCTTTTGGATAAAAATAAATTACCAGCGGCTTTCTTCCTAAAACGCTTTGGCTTTCAAAAAGTTCTCCATTGTTGTCTTTCGCAGTAAAATTCGGAACTATATCTCCTATTTTTAATGACATTTTTTATTCTCCTTTATAAGTTACAAAATTGCGGTCGGTTTCGTTCAGCACGACTTCTAGATCAAAGTCAGTGTGAATTCGTTGTCTAATTTTATTCCATATCACAACAGCAATATTCTCTGCGGTCGGATTCAAATCTGCAAATTCTGGAACATCCAGATTGAGATTTTTGTGATCAAACGGAATTTCTACTTCTTCGCGTATAATATCCGCTAATACTTTCACATCTAAAACAAAACCAGTTTCCGGGTCAATCTTTCCTGTAACACTTACTGTTAAACCATAATTATGACCATGGAAATTAGGATTATTGCACTTTCCAAAAACAGCGTCGTTCTTTTCAAATGACCAATCTTTTCTATGTAGTCGATGCGCAGCATTAAAATGTGCCTTTCTTGATATGGTTACTCTCATTCTAGGTTTTTGGTTAGTTTGGATTAAAGTTTATGATCTTCTAAATAATGATAAAATTCATCAAAAATTATTTTAAACCAAACGGTATAAATTTCGGGCTGTTTCTGAATATCAGTTTTCACATCTTCAATCTTCATCCATTTCCAATCTTCTACTTCTTCTGTATTAATGTTTGGATCATCATTATAATATCCAATCATTACGTGATCCAACTCATGCTCTGTCAATCCATTATCAAAAGGCGCTTTATAAATAAAATGAAACAGCTCTTTCAAGTCTGTTTTAAATCCCATTTCTTCAAACAATCTTCTGCTTCCCGCTTCAATATTGGTTTCGCCTTCACGCTGGTGACTACAACACGTATTCGTCCAAAGTAAAGGAGAATGATATTTTTGATGTGCGCGCTGCTGTAACATGATCTCATTTTGTTCATTTAAAACAAAAACCGAAAATGCACGGTGCAAAAGCGCTTTTTCATGTGCTTCCAATTTTGGCATTAAGCCAATTTGCTCATCGTTTTGATTAACTAATATTACGTTTTCTTCTGTCATAAGTCTTCTTAAGCAAACAAAAATACGAAAAAAGAAATGGCTTGAAAATCCTAATTCTAATTGTCAAAAATCCAAATGTTTATTCAATTTCTATTTTTCTGATTTACAATATTATAAATCTCATTAAAAATTAAAAGCTGTTAAAATTAAGACATAAAAACTAGATTGTCTTTATTTACGTAACTAATAAAAAGTTAAAACACACTTAAAAAAATCTCAATTATTTTAAACTCAGTATTTCGGGATGAATCTCAGCGTATCTTTGATTGATAAATTCAAAATCCTAAAGAATATTGATTTAATACAAAATCCACTATTTGTTTATGAAATCTAAAACCCATTTTTTCAGTCTTTGTTTTTTAATACCGCTTTTCATTTTGCAAGCCTGCGGACAAAACAATAAAAAGTACATTAAACCGGCTTCTACGGAAAACGTGATCAATAAATCTGGAAATCCTTATTATTCTAATACCGATACTACAAAACTAAATATCAGTAATGCAGAATGGAAAAAGGTCTTACCAGAAGATGTTTATGCAGTAATGCGCGAGGCAGATACAGAAAGACCTTTTACAGGAAAATATTGGAATACTGACGAAAAAGGAACGTATTACTGCGCTTCTTGCGGGAACAGACTTTTTAGATCGACTGCAAAATTTTCAAGCAGCTGCGGATGGCCTAGTTTCTTTGACCAAGAAAACAAAAAAAGTATTGTTTTTAGGGAAGACAATTCACTTGGAATGGAAAGAATCGAAGCTTTATGCGCACGCTGTGGCGGACATTTAGGTCATTTATTTGATGATGGCCCCGCTCCTACTGGAAAACGCTATTGCATGAACTCAATTGCTCTTGACTTTATTCCTGACAATAAATAATCTGATTATGAAAAATATACTTTTAATATGTTTATTTGCGCTTTCGCTGAATGGCTTTTCGCAAAATAAAAAAGCATCAAATCTAGAAACCATTACGCTTGGTGGAGGCTGTTATTGGTGTGTTGAAGCCGTTTATGAAAATTTAGACGGTGTAAAATCTGTAGTTTCAGGTTTTTCTGGTGGGAATGTTGCCAATCCAACTTATGAAGAAGTTTGTACAGGAGAAACAGGTCATGCCGAAGTGGTTCAGATTACGTATGATAAAAACATAACGGATATTAATGAAATCTTCAAAGTCTTTTTTACCGTTCATGATCCAACAACTTTAAACCGTCAAGGCGCCGATGTTGGAACACAATATCGTTCGGTGATTTTTTATAAAAATGCAGAACAGAAAAAAGCTGCCGAAAGCATCATTGCTGAATTAAATAAAGCAAAAGTCTATAAAAGCCCAATTGTAACGAAAGTGGAACCTTTTAAAGTTTTTTATAAAGCCGAAGATTACCATCAGAATTATTATTCAAACAATAAAAATCAGCCGTATTGTAAAATGGTAATTCAGCCAAAACTGGAAAAATTTGAAAAGGTTTTTAAAGACAAACTGAAAAAGAAATAAGATTATTCTAGAACCGTCCGTCAAAAATGGGCGGTTTTTTATTTCGAAAACCCTTGTAAAAACTGAATTTTCCCTCTCCGCTAAAAATATTTTTATTTTTTTTTTCTCATTTTTGTCCAATTCTGAAAGTTCGCTTGTTATTGAAGTATAAACATTAAAAATATACATCATAGAAGCTAGAATTAATTTATTCGAAAAAGGTCAAAAAGCTATTAGTACATTATTTGGAATTAGTGGTTATTTGAAAAAATCAACAATCGAGAGATCTCTTATGGAATTAGTAGATTTCAGAATATCTCAAATTAACAATTGCGCATATTGTTTAGATATGCACTCAAAAGAAGCTATTGCTCATGGCGAAACTACGCAGCGTTTATTTGGATTAAGCGCTTGGAAAGAAACCCCTTATTTTACAAAAAGGGAAAGAGTTGCTCTTGCTTTCGCGGAAGCGGTAAATGCCTGCGATGTTCCAGACGAAATCTATGAAATTGCAAAAACTGAATTTACAGAAGACGAATTAATTGATCTTACACTTGCCATTGCTGCAATCAATGCTTGGAATCGTCTTAATATTACTTTTGCCAATACACCTGGATCTTATAGAGTTGGCCAGTTTGGATAATCTGGATATTGTTTTTATTTTCTAAAAACGATTAACTTTATATTGCTTAAAATAAATTGATCATTATAAAACATAAAGAAATGAATGAATTTTTATTGATTTTCAGAAGGGATTTTATAACAAAAGAAGCACAGCCTTCTCCAGAAGAATTGCAGCAACATTTACAGCAATGGCAAAACTGGTTTGGAAGTCTTGCCGCGCAGGATAAACTAGCAAGACCTTTGCAACGTTGGGATGGACAGGGAAAATTGGTCAATTCTAAAGGAATTACAAATGGTCCTTTTGTAGAAATTAAAGAATCGATTGGTGGATTAATTATTATTAAAGCCAAAGATTATGATGAAGCTGCCGAAATAGCGCAAGGCTGTCCCGTTCTACATTTTGGAGGAAATGTAGAAATTAGAATGGCCGTTTAACTGGAAATAATTAACAAAATGCCTTTGTATCTTTACTTAGGCATTTTATTTTACACTATGGAGAATCCAGAACTTATACCTCATTTATTTAGAACTGAATATCAGAAAATAGTTTCGGTATTATGCAGTTTATTCGGAATTCATCATATCGAAATTGCCGAAGATATTGTAAGCGACACTTTTCTAACAGCTTCTGAAACTTGGGCGATAAAAGGAACTCCAGAAAATCCGACAGCATGGCTTTATACCGTTGCTAAAAATAAAACCAAAAATTATTTAAAACGCAATACCGTTTTTGAAACCAAAATCGTTTCCGAAATAAAACACAATACTCCATTAAACAACCCAGAAATCGATCTTGATTTATCAGATCAAAATATTGCCGACAGTCAGTTGGCGATGATTTTCACGGTTTGTAATCCATGTAATTCTGAAGAGGCGCAAATTGCATTGGCTCTTAATTTATTATGCGGTTTTGGAATCAGCGAAATCTCAGATGCTTTTTTATCTAATAAGGAAGTCATTTATAAGAGAATAAATCGCGCAAAGGAAAAACTGAAAGAGGAAAATATAAAAATCCAAAATCCGAATCAATCTGAAGTTAAAGACCGAATACAAACAGTCTTGAAAACTATTTACCTTTTGTATTCTGAAGGTTATTATTCTGTTTCACAAAATACGACTTTGAGAAAAGATCTTTGTACCGAGGCTATGCGTCTTTCTTATTTATTAATTCAAAAAGAAAGCACCAATCTTCCAGAAACAAATGCTCTAATGGCTTTAATGTGTTTTCATTCGTCAAGATTTGATGCTCGAACTGGAGAAAATGGAGAAATTATTTTATACGAAGATCAAGATCAATCGCTTTGGAATCAAGAATTAATAGATCGCGGAACTTATTTTTTGAGTCAATCATCTACCGGAAGCACACTTTCAAAATACCATTTAGAAGCAGGAATTGCTTATTGGCATACTATTAAACAAGACAGTCCTGAAAAATGGACAAATATCCTCGAATTGTATAACAATCTGATTATCCTAGAATATTCAACAATTGTTGCGCTGAACAGAACATACGCTTTAGCAAAAGTAAAAGGCAAAGAAGAAGCCATTCGCGAAGCCGAAAAATTAAACTTAACCGACAATCATTTTTATTATTCTTTACTCGGAAATCTATATTCTGAAGTTGATTCTAAAAAAGCACTTCAGCATTTTGAAACTGCACTTAGCTTAGCCAAAACAATTTCTGATAAAAACGTTATCAGCAGAAATATAGAACTGCTTCAATAAAAAAGGGAAATAAAAAAAATCATTTCCCTTTTTCTATAACTTAGAACTTTCTCAAAGCTGAATAACATTAACTTATTGTTTTGCTACTTTTTTAAATCTCATTACTGGAATATCTCCCTGAATTAAATTTAGTTTTCCGTCTTTATCAATCGAATAACTTGTAATTTGCTTGATTTGTTTTAAAAAGACTTGCTCTCCTCCACCGTCACAAAACATCATTGTTGTTGGACCTGCTTCTCCAAAAGTTAAAGATTTTCCGCTTAAAGTATATGGAGCACTATAACCGTTGCATCCATTATTACCATAAACCCTTGTTTCTTTTTGATCAAAAGTAAGCTGTGGTTTTTTGTTAGGGTATAAACCTTCAAAAGCAATTCTTGGTCCAGAAATGTATTCCAATTCCCAAGTAGTATCAAAAAGATTACCTGCGCTTGCAGTATCTTTTGATGTCTTACATGAAGCAAATAATAAGGTTAAAACTGAAACGATTGCAAGTGTGTATTTTTTCATAAAAATGTAATTTTAAGATTAATATAATTTGTTTTTGAAGATTAAAATTATTCTCTAAAACATTCTGTTCTCAATATTCGTGCCTAGTTACAAGTTTCATTATATCATAAGTAGTATTTTTCTATCTCTAAGTTACACCATTTTATTCAAAATCTTACAAATCAAATATTTAAATTCGAATAGGAGGTTGCATTTTTTTCGTAATTTGCATCAATCAAAAAATCAGAAATCATCAACAAAAAACCAAAAAAATGAAGCAATTTCTATTATTGTTTGTCTTTGTATTGACTTTTTCAACTACTCATTCGCAAGAAAATCTTCCAACAGATTTTCTTTCAAAAGAATTTCATCAAGGACGCCGTGAAGCTTTTAGAGCTTTAATGCCTACCAACTCTGTAGCGGTTGTTTTTTCATATCCCGAAAGAGTTTTTTCAAAAGATATTAATTACAATTTTCATCAAAATCCTGATTTATATTATTTAACAGGATATAAAGAACCTGATGCAGTTTTATTAATTTTTAAAGAACCTCAAGGAACTGAAAAATATAGCGAAGTTCTTTTTGTGAGAGAAAGAAATGCGGCACAGGAAACATGGACAGGAAGACGTTTGGGCGTTGAAGGTGCAAAATCTAAATTAGGTTTCACTACTGTTTTTAACGGAAAAGATTTCAAGGATTTTGCTATCGAATTTAAAAAATTCGACAAAATAGTTTACGATAAAATCCCAACAGATATTAAAAACAATAAATCTGGTTTTGATCTTTTTGGGTTAATTGAAACTTTCAAATCTAAAGCTTCAATTACTACTGAAAATGAAGCTGCGTCTGAACTTTTTAATACAATAACCAATTCTTTAAGAGAAATAAAAACTCCAGAAGAAATTGATTTGATGAGAAAATCAGTAAAACTTTCTTGTATTGCTCACAACGAAGTAATGAAAGCGGTTGGTCCAAATATGAGCGAAAATGAAGCAGACGGAATTCACGCTTATATTCACAGACATTATGGCGCAGAAGGCGAAGGTTACCCGCCAATTGTGGGAGCTGGAGCAAATGGATGCATTTTACATTATGGAGATAATAATGCAACAAAAATTGATAATCAATTGTTACTGATGGATGTTGGCTCTGAATACCACGGTTATTCTGCAGACGTTACCAGAACAATTCCTGCAAACGGAAAATTTAGCCCAGAACAAAAAGCGATTTACGAACTGGTTTATGAAGCTCAAGAAGAAGTTTTCAAAATCTGTAAAGAAGGAACTCCATTTCAGGATTTAAACAAAAAAGCCAGAGAAGTTATTGCAAATGGGCTGATTAAATTAGGAATTATTACAGATCCAAAAGATGCTAGAATCTATTATCCGCACAGCTGTTCACATTTTCTTGGTTTAGATGTTCATGACAAAGGAAATTATATGAGCGCTTTAAAAGAGAACATGATTTTTACAGTTGAACCCGGAATTTATATTCCTGCAAATAGCAAATGCGATAAAAAATGGTGGAATATTGGCGTTCGTATCGAAGATGATATTTTGATTACTAAAGATTCATACGAAAATCTTTCCGCAGAATCTCCAAGAAAATGGCAAGATATCGAGGCTTTGGCTAAACAAAAAAGTACTTTTAATGAACTAAAATTCCCGAAAATATAAACCTTGAAAAGCTTTTAAAAGCAACCTAAAAACAATTATAAAACCATTAGTAAATAAAAAGTATTTACTAATGGTTTTATTTTATAATTTCATAAAATATTAGGATTAAAACAAATAACCAAAAACAAATGCGCTACCAGCAAGAACAAGACTAATAATTTAATTTTAAAACATTCCACATCTCTTTTTTTCGTAAATTAGTAGTCCCAAAATAGACGCTATTTATCGCACTTCAATTTCCCAAACCAATGAAGGTAAGTCGAAAAAAAACAACGGATTCAAACAGGCGACATGGGAATCTGCATTACCTAAATCTAAGGATCTCACATCTTCAAAATGAAATCCAATTTTTCTAGCTAAATATCCTAACCGTAATTTTTCGAATTAGGAAAAATCTGCCTCTTCGCATTAATTTAAAAAAATGCATTGCAAGAGAACTTTATCTTTTTCATAAAACGCAAACATGATAAAGTTCTCAAAAAGAATACGCAATAAACAATCTGGAAAAATTTAACCAATAAAAAAGAAATGAAATGAAAACAATTAAAAAGAATTTAATGCCTCTATTCATACTATTACTTTTAATATTAAGTATGAATATCTACGCGCAAGACCCATTAAAAGCGGCGCCTAACGCGTATAAAAAAGTACTCCTTGAGAATGAAAGAGTAAGAATAATGCAAGTTGAGATTACTCCGGGAGAAACAATTCCATGGCATCAGCATCCTGACCACACCATCTATGCATTGACTGATGGAAAAATTGAAATAACCGATAAAGGTAAAGCTCCCATTATTATGGATATTAAAGCTGGAGATGCCATGTACATACCTGCAGTTACACATATGGCAAAAAATTTAGGAGATACAACTGTGAATTTGATTGTAACAGAAATAAAACCTAAAGCTAAAAAATAAACCATTACCAGTATCTCAACCTTTTTAATTTAACTCAAAGTAACAACCTGAATTCAAGTTGTTACTTTTTTTTGTTTTTAAGATTATCTTTAAAATAGAGCCAATATATTTTCCGTTCTTTGTAAACTCAAAAAACTAAAAATGAAAGCACTTACCTTCTCTACTTTTGGGAATTCAGATGTTTTAGAATATATAGAAATTCCAAATCCACAATTAAAAAGCGACGAAATCTTAGTCGAAATGAAAGCCATCGGATTTAATTTTGCCGATGTTTATAGACGAAAAGGAAATTATCATTTAAAAGGAAATCCGCCTTTTATTGCGGGTTACGAAGGAGCCGGAATTGTTGTTGATGCCAATAATCATCCAGAATATAAAATTGGAGATCGCGTGGCTTTCGCCGATGTTCCTTTTGCCAATGCAGAATTAGTTGCTGTAAATATCAATCATGTTCTTCCGTTGCCAAAAGAAATTTCTTTTGAAACCGCAGCCTCTGCCTTATTGCAAGGCTTAACAGCACATTATTTAGCTACAGACAGTCATAAAACAGCAAAAGATGAAACTGTATTAATTCATGCTGTTGCGGGCGGCGTTGGGCAGATTCTAACGCAAATCAGTAAACTTTTGGGCGCTCAAGTTATTGGTTTAACTTCATCTGCAGAAAAAGCAAAAGCAGCTTATGAACAAGGCGCTGATCATGTCTTTTTATATAGCGAAGATTGGAAATCTGAAATTTTTAAAGTTGTTCCAAAAGGCGTTGATGTAGTTTATGATAGCATTGGAAGCACATTGACAGACAGTTTTGAAGTCACCAAAGAATGCGGACAAGTAGTTTTCTTCGGAATGGCTGGCGGAGATCCAGAACCAGTAAATCCGAGAATGCTAATGGATACTTCTAAAACCTTAACGGGAGGCGATTTGTGGAGTTACCTAAATTCTAAAGAAGAGAGAATTAAAAGAGCTAATCAATTATTCAACTGGATTATTGATGGAAAAATCAAACTTTCTGAACCGACTTCTTTTAAATTATCTGAAGGAAAATTGGCGCATGATTTCTTGGAAAGCAGAAAAAGTACAGGGAAAATTATTTTGATTCCTTAACGAATCGCCTTTTTTGTCATCCTGACAGAGGAAGGATCACACTAGTAATTTGACAAAGATTGGCGAAATTCAGTACGGAGCTTCTTGTGTGATCCTTCCTCCGTCAGGATGACAAACTTTGAGGTTAAATCAACTAAAGCTGATCTACTTCAATTTTTGTCAATTCTGATAATTCTAAAATTCGACCGACATCTTCTTTATTTGCTATAAAAAACAAATAATTATCGCCATTTGTATTGTAAGTCATTAATTCAAAACCGCGTTTTTTTAATTCTGATTGAATATACGGAAACAAATCATGGCTATAGGTTTCTTCTGGGTATTCAAAAGTAAAATCTTCTTCCCCTAGCATTTCGCCTATAAAATATTCAGCATCTTCGGGGTCGAATTTCCAATCGCTGTTCCAAGCATCGATACTTTCAAAGAAATCAAAATGACCATCAACAACATCATGATATTCACTGCTCTCTTTTTGGTAATTTTCAAAAAGCATTTTCGATTGATTTTTTAATTCTTTTTCTTCAATATTTTCTCTAGAAACTAATTTTATAAATTCTTGGAAAGTTTCTTCTGTTACTTCTTCACTTTCGACTAAATTTTCAGTTGAAGGAAGCTCGACTGTTTTCGGAATTTCGATATTTAAATATTGGCAGATTCCCTGCAAAACCAATTTAAAATCTCTAATTCCTATTTCCTCACTTTCATTCTTTGGATTATTTGCGTCAATTAATTCGCTTTCCAGCAATCCTTTCGTGTAATCAAAAAAGTGTTTTCCTGAATACAGCATCTTGAAATCGTTAATTTCTAAACTATTGGTACAGCAAAAAAATATGACGAAATTTTTAATGGAACGTTTAAAGAACTTTTTTTCTTCTAAAGTCGGTTCCGAATAAAATTGAATATGGATAAAATCATATTCCAAACCTTCCTGAATTGTTTCTTCAGAAAGAGTTGTGATATTCATTTTTTTATAAAGCTCATTTAAAACTTCATACGGATTATTAAAACCTGCTTTTTTTATTTCGGCATTTCCTTCTTCATGATCCAATGAACCTGGAAAATAAAATAAATTCACAATCACATTTTCCTGAATTCCTTTTACTTTAAATTCAAGACTTGACTGCTCATTATATAAATACGAGTAAATCGGATCTATAACATCAAAAGAAATAATGGATTTTGGATCGTTATTGCGTCCAAATAGGCTAGAGAAAAAGTTTGTCATCTTATTGCTTTTAATTTGCAGAAATTCCTTTATATAAATCTAAACGTTTGTAATAGCAGATTAAAGCTACTACAAAAATAATCATCAAATGGTTTAGCGATGAAACATTGCAGTCTCCATTGTAAATAGATCCAGAATATTGTTTCCAATGCCATGGAAAGATTTTGTCATAAACTGGTAAATTAAAAGAAAACAATTTATTTACTATACCTGTTGATAAATCAATTAAATCAGGAAAAATACTTCCAATAAATGATGAAAGTAGAATGAATCGATTGTCTTTGTTGATCTTCCACATCAATAATCCAATAATAACGACGCTTGAAATTACATCTAATTTTGAATTAAGTGGATAACAATGCGGAGTATAATCTAAAATACCATGAAAAATTATTCCTACGGAAAATGCTAAAAGACAAGGTTTAAAAATTTCTCGATTTTCTTTTACCAACAAAGCTGTAATTCCGACAGCAACAGAAGTATGAAAAATTACATTCATTGCAAATTATTTAATAAGTAATATTAAGATTACAAATAAACAACTTTTACAAATCAAAATCGAAAATTATTATCAAAACTAAATTCATTGATAAGTTTCCAATTATTCATTAGAATACTTAAAACTCTGATTCATTTTATCGAAAGGGATCACTTCGTTTACAATCGATTCTAATTCATGATCGGTTAATAAACCTCTCGCCGATTCTACAATTTTTGGCGAAACATTTATCTCATAATCAATAATATCTCGTTTTAAAATTTCTTCTAAAATTGAATTCTGACGATCGGTTAAATATTTTTTATGCGATTTGAAAACGGCTTCGATATCTTCTCTAAATTCTTCGTCACTCAATTCGTTGTAAATGTCTTGTTTAGACATATCAATCAATAAAACTTTGAAGACAAAATCCTGAAGATTTTTTGCTAGATAATTCACTTCATTCATGTCGTGCCAAACAAAAACAATCGGCACATCGCCATTATTTTCTTCGTTCAAAAAGAAACAATAATGATCGCCGCCGCCGCTTTTAGCAAATGGAATAAATTTAAATTCCGGAAATATATTGCGATAATCTTCTGGATCTTGAAGTTCTTCGATTTCTTCAGCAACAGATTTTAAATTCAATGATTCAAAATCATACGAATGTAAAAGTAAAGGCGGATTCTCTTTTAAAGTAGGATAAACCTCTGTATACCAATTTGGACCGTATTCTCCGACATCAAGCATGCCGTCTGCGTCTAACTGTTTGTATAAGAGCGGAAATTCAAATCCGTATTTTTTTTCGATTTCTTGTATTGTCATCTTTGGGGGAATATTCTATTAAAATCAGAATACTAAGATAACAATCTTTTCCTACATGAAAAGTGCGAAGCCAATTATTTCAAGGATTCCGCAATCATTAAGGCACATTTTGAATCTAAAAACTAAATTTATTACTCATCTGAATATTCAAAACTTGTACCCATTTTATCGAAAGGAATAATTTCATTAAGCAAATTATTCTTTTCATCATCAGTTAATAATCCTTTTGCTTCTTCATTACCATAAGAAAATGAAATTTCATAATTTATAATTTCCCTATTTAATACATTTTGTAAAATGTCTTGCTGCTGCTGTGTTAAGTATTTTTTATGAGTTTTAAACATACTTTCAAGGTTATTTTTAAGTTCTTGATCACTAACATCTTCATTATCAAAATATGCCATATCGGTCAAAAACATTTTAAAAATAAAATCTTGTAAATTTTTTGCTAAATAATCTGCTTCAATTGTATCATGTGAGAGAAAAACTATTGGCATTTCACCATTTTTTTCGTCATTTAAGAAAAAACAATAGTGATCTCCACCATAACTTTGTGCAAAAGGAATAAATTTAAATTCCTTTCTAATCTGACGATAATCTTCTGGATCTCTAAGTTGTTTTATTTCCTCATTAACTCCATCTAAATTAAGCAGTTCAAAATCATAAGAATGTAAAAGCAAAGACGGATTCTCTTTTAATTTTGGATATACTTCAGAAGACCAATTAGGTCCGTATTCTCCAACATTAAGCATACCTTCTGCTTCTAATTGTTTGTACAAAAGTGGGAATTCGAATCCATATTTCTTCTCAATATCTTGCAGTGTCATTTTATCTAGATTTAAAAGTTTAAAATATCATACAAAAATATAAAACTTTTACTACAAAATAAAATTGATTATTTCAAGGATTCCGCAATCATTAAGGCACATTTTTCGCCATCAATTGCTGCAGAAATAATTCCGCCCGCATAACCCGCACCTTCTCCGCAAGGATATAAACCTTTGATTTGCAAATGCTCTAAAGTCATAGCATCTCTCGGAATTCTAACCGGCGACGAAGTTCTACTTTCTGGAGCATGCAAAATGGCTTCATTGGTTAAATAACCACGCATTGATTTTCCAAAATCCTGAAATCCTTGACGCATAATTTGAGTTAAAAATCCTGGAAAAACTTGTCCCAATTCAACCGAAGTCGTTCCTGGCACATAAGAAGTTTTTGGAATATCAGCTGAAATTTTGCTTTTTGTAAAATCAATCATTCTTTGAGCTGGAACTTTTTGTGTTTCACCCGCCAAATACCACGCTTTTTGTTCGATGCTTTTTTGAAATTCCATTCCTGCTAAAGCTCCAAATTTTGCATAAGGTTTAAAATCTTCCAATTTCAATTCGACCACAATTCCAGAATTTGCTGTAGACTGATCACGTTTAGATGGAGACCAACCGTTTGTAACCACTTCTCCCGGACTTGTGGCGCATGGCGCAATTACACCTCCAGGACACATACAGAATGAATACATTCCACGTCCGTTAACTTGTTTTACAATAGAATATGGCGCTGGTGGCAAATGTTCTCCTCTAAAATCACAGCTGTATTGGATACTGTCAATTAATTCCTGAGAATGTTCTGCACGAACTCCTAAAGCAAAAGGTTTTGCTTCTATTAAAATTTTCTTTTTGTCTAATAATTCAAAAATATCACGCGCGGAATGTCCTGTTGCCAAAATCAATTTATTGGCGTGAATTTTATCTCCATTTTGCGTTACGATTCCTTCAACTTCATTATTCTTTACTAAAATATCGTCAACACGAGTTTCAAATAAAACCTGACCGCCAAATTCCCTAATTTTATTTCGGATGTCTTCAATAATTTTAGGCAATTTATTAGTCCCAATATGAGGATGCGCTTCAACCAAAATATCTTCAGAAGCTCCAAAAGCTACCAGAAGTTCTAAAATTCTAGTTACATCACCTCGTTTTTTAGAACGTGTATATAACTTTCCGTCAGAATAGGTTCCTGCTCCTCCTTCGCCAAAGCAATAATTAGAATCTTCGTTTACGATATGTTCACGGTTTATCGCTTTTAAGTCACGACGACGGCCTCGAACGTCTTTTCCGCGTTCTAAAACAATTGGTTTTAAACCTAATTCGATTAATTGCAATGCCGCAAAAAGTCCCGCTGGGCCTGCGCCAACTACAATAACTTCTTGTGCTTTTGAAACATCTTTGTATATAGGAAGTTCAATTTTCGTTTCCTGAAAAGGTTCGCCTTTTAAATAAATAAGAACTTTCAAATTGATTTTAATCGCTTTCTGACGTGCATCAATAGAGCGTTTTAAAATTGAAACGTGCTGAATTTCTTGAGCAGAAACTTTAATTTGCTTAGACAAATGGTCTTTTAGCAATGATTCGTTTGCAGCAATTTCTGGTGTAACTTGAAGTAAAAGTTCTT
Organism: Flavobacterium sp. SH_e; assembly: GCF_025717045.1. Taxonomy (GTDB): domain Bacteria; phylum Bacteroidota; class Bacteroidia; order Flavobacteriales; family Flavobacteriaceae; genus Flavobacterium. The sequence continues at coordinate 187,815 of NZ_JAOVZN010000002.1, read as the reverse complement.
TAGGCATTTTTGTGTTTTTATTCTATTAGCTTTTCTTTCTATGAAAAGAAGATGCAAAAGTACTATTTTGAACTGACTTTATATAATTAACCGCAAAGTGCGCTAAGTTTTTTTAAAGGTAAAGTTTTAGAAAAACACAAAGTTCGCAAAGCTATATCGATACAAAGCTTTGCGAACTTTATATTTTCTATAAGTAAAGTAAAATTAAATCTTAGCGACCTTTGCGGTTAATTACGCAACAAATTTCCTCTTTCTAAATCCTTTGCGATTTATTTTTAGCCACAGACTATTTGGATTAAAAAGATTTCTTCAAGAACAGTTTAAAAAAAAACTTAGAACCTCAGTATCTCAGAACCTCAGAACCTTTTTAAAAAAGACTTTGTACCTTTGCAACTCTGAACCTTTGCAACTTAAAAAAAATGTCTAGAAAAATAAAATTGATTTGGGATTTCCGTGGACCCGCTTCTGCAAAAACAGCAGAACATCACGAAATTCATTTAAAAGAATATATCGCAATCGAAAAACTACCACTAAATATTACAGGATTTAAAATCATAGACGAAATGTACTCCATAGCTTTTATGGTCGTAACCGACGAAAATATGATTCAAGTAAGAGATGCTTTGAAACCGCATCGTGGGGAAGTTTATTCTGAGTAAGATGTGAAATGAAAAATGTGAGATGTCTGTATCGAAAAATACATTTTACATCTCACATTTAACTTATAACTAGTTAGCAACTTCACTGATAAACTTAATACGCATTAAACGTAATTCGTCAATATCGTAATCGCCATCAAATTCTTTAAGAGCGTCTTCGATTTTATCTGATTCTGATTCCATGAAGTAATCATGAATTTCTTCTTGCTGATCATCATCTAAAATATCGTCTAACCAATACTTGATATTCAGCTTAGTTCCAGAATAAACAATTTGTTCCATTTCTTTGATCAAAGCATCCATCGTTAAACCTTTCGCAGAAGCGATATCACTTAATGGAAGTTTTCTATCGATATTCTGAATGATATATAATTTGTTGGCAGAATTTACTCCTGTAGATTTTACTACTAAATCGTCTGGACGAATAATATCGTTATCATCAACATAACGGCTAATTAAAGCAACAAATTCGCTTCCGTATTTTTTGGCTTTTCCTTCTCCTACACCATGAATATTGTATAATTCGGTGATAGAAATAGGATATTTAAGCGCCATATCTTCAATTGAAGGATCTTGGAAAACCACAAATGGCGGAACTCCAAGTTTTTTAGCCACTTTTTTACGAAGTTCACGAAGCATTCCTGTTAGAACTTCATCTGCTGTTCCTGATGATTTTCCACCAGTTACAATAGTTTCGTCATCGGCTTCAGTATATTCATGGTCTTCAGACATCATAAATGAAACTGGACTTTTAATAAAATCTAGACCTTCTTGCGTAATTTTTATAACGCCGTATGTTTCAATGTCTTTAGACAAATATCCTGTAACTAAAACTTGTCTCAATAATGCCATCCAATACTTCTCGTCATGGTCTGAACCAGAACCAAAATAAGGCTGAGTATCTGTTTTATGTGCTTTAATTACTGCGTTGATTCGGCCAATTAAAGTAAAGACAATTTCTTTTGATTTGTAAATGTGTTTCGTGTCACGAACAATTTCAAGCAATTTAACTACTTGTTCTTTCGCTTCTACTTTATGTTTTGGATTACGAACGTTGTCATCCATATCGGCACCTTCGCCTGTTTCGCTGTCAAATTCTTCCCCGAAATAATGAAGAAGGAATTTTCTGCGCGACATTGAGGTTTCGGCGTAAGCCACCACTTCCTGTAAAAGGGCAAAACCAATTTCCTGCTCGGCAACTGGTTTTCCAGACATAAATTTCTCTAGCTTTTCTACATCTTTATAAGAGTAATAAGCCAAGCAATGTCCTTCGCCACCATCACGTCCAGCACGCCCAGTTTCTTGGTAATAGCTTTCAAGAGATTTTGGAATATCGTGATGAATTACAAAACGAACGTCTGGCTTATCAATTCCCATTCCAAATGCGATAGTTGCCACAACCACATCTACATCTTCCATCAAAAACATATCCTGATGTTTTGCACGTGTTTTTGCGTCTAAACCTGCATGGTAAGGAACAGCACTGATTCCGTTTACTTGTAAAACTTCGGCAATAGATTCTACTTTTTTACGGCTTAAGCAGTAAATAATTCCAGATTTGCCTTTGTGCTGTTTGATAAATCGAATAATATCCGACTCGATGTTTTTTGTTTTTGTACGAACTTCATAATATAAGTTCGGTCTGTTGAATGATGCTTTAAAGGTATTCGCATCAGACATATCAAGGTTTTTCAGGATATCTTCCTGAACTTTTGGAGTTGCAGTTGCAGTAAGACCAATAATTGGCACTTTACCTAATTGCTTAATAATGTGTCTTAGATTTCTATACTCTGGTCTAAAATCATGACCCCACTCTGATATACAGTGCGCTTCGTCAATAGCAACAAAAGAAATTGGCACACTTTGTAAAAAAGCAACATATTCTTCTTTTGTTAAAGATTCTGGAGCAACATATAAAAGTTTGGTCAATCCAGAAGTAATATCTTTTTTGACCTGTGCAATTTCTGTTTTGGTAAGTGAGGAATTTAATACGTGAGCAATTCCATTTTCAGACGAAAGACTTCGAATTGCATCAACTTGGTTTTTCATCAAAGCAATCAGAGGAGAAACAACAATTGCCGTTCCTTCCTGAATTAAAGCGGGTAATTGATAACAAAGAGACTTTCCACCGCCCGTAGGCATAATTACGAAAGTATTTGTTTTACCTAAAATACTCGTAATAACTTGCTCCTGCAAGCCTTTAAATTGGCTAAAGCCGAAATACTTCTTTAATTCTTTATGTATTTCAATTTCGTTTGAATTCATTCTCTATATTAATGGTATTTTGTATAAATTTGCAACACATAAAGATACAACTTTCTTTTATACATACAAATTTTAAATATTCTGATTTGATCACAAAAGAAAATATATTGGCAATTGCCAAAAAAACAATACTCTCTGAAAGTGAAGCAATTACAAAATTAATTGATTTTCTGGACGAAAATTTCTACGAAGCAGTCCAGCGTATCTATGAAACCAAAGGTCGTTTAATCGTTACGGGAATCGGAAAAAGTGCCATCATTGCTCAAAAAATGGTTGCTACTTTTAACTCTACAGGAACTCCATCTATGTTTTTGCATGCTGCAGAAGCAATTCATGGTGATCTTGGAATGATCCAAAATGATGATATTATTATTTGTATTTCGAAAAGTGGAAACAGTCCAGAAATTAAAGTCTTGGTTCCATTATTAAAACGATTTGGAAACACCCTAATTGCTATCACAGGAAATGTAACTTCATTTTTAGCAAAAGGCTCAGATTATGTTTTGAATGCTACAGTTGACGTGGAAGCTTGTCCAATTAACTTAGCTCCTACAAACAGCACTACAGCACAACTTGTTATTGGTGATGCTTTGGCAGTCTGCTTGATGGAAATGCGTGATTTTAAACCAGAAGATTTTGCAGTTTATCATCCGGGCGGTGCATTAGGAAAAAAACTATTGCTTCGTGTAAAAGATATGATCGAAAACTCACTAAAACCAACCGTAGCTCCTGATACATCTGTCAAAAAAGTGATTTTTGAAATCTCTGAGAAAAGACTTGGTGTTACAGCTGTTGTTGAAAATGATAAAATAATCGGAATTATTACCGATGGAGATATTAGAAGAATGTTAAACGATCGAGATTCGATAGCAGATTTAACAGCAAGGGATATCATGACGATAAACCCAAAAATGGTTTCGTCTGAGACAATGGCTGTTGATGCATTAAATATCTTAGAAGATTACTCGATTACTCAGTTAATTGTTTCCGACGAAGGAACATACAAAGGCGTTTTACATTTACATGACATTTTAAAAGAAGGAATCGTATAATGGCAAAAAAAAATCTTGGCGAAATGTCATTTTTGGATCATCTTGAAGAACTAAGATGGTTATTAGTTAGAAGTACACTTGCAACATGCATCATGGCATTTGTTACTTATTTTATTAGTGATTATTTATTTGATCAAATTATTTTAGGTCCAATTAGACCAACATTTTTCACTTATGTTTGGTTTTGCGACCTATCGCATTCATTGGGATTTGCAGACAGCATTTGTATTACAGAATTAAATTTCATTATTCAGAATACCGAAATGGAAGGTCAGGTAAACATCTTTGTATGGATGTGTCTTTTGGCTGGATTCATTTTGAGTTTTCCTTATATTTTATGGGAAATCTGGAAATTTATCAGTCCGGCTCTTTATGAAAAAGAAAGAAAAAATGCAAAACTATTCATCTTCGTCTCCTCATTACTTTTCTTTTTAGGAGTATTATTTGGGTATTTTGTGGTAATTCCGATGTCGGTAAATTTCGTTGCGACTTTCTCTGTGAGCGATATTGTAAAAAACCAATTCACACTCGAGTCTTACATGGGAATGGTTAAAACGAGTATTTTGGGAAGTGCACTCTTTTTTGAATTGCCAATCGCTATTTATTTCTTAACGAAATTAGGATTAGTAACTCCTGAATTCTTGAGAAAATACTGGAAATATGCTGTAGTAATTATTTTAATTATCGCCGCAATTGTAACTCCGCCAGACGTTGTAAGTCAGACCATTGTTGCAATTCCGATGTTAATTATCTATGAAGTCAGCATCCTTATTTCGAAAATTGTTTATAAAAATAAATTAAAAGAAAATGCCTGATATAATTCAAGAATTTAACGATTATCGTTCTAAAATGAACGAAAAACTGCTTGCTGACAATAATAAAATTGTGAAGCGAATTTTCAATCTTGACACCAATGCTTACGCAGAAGGCGCTCTTGATGTAAAAACAAAAGAACTTTTAGGCTTAGTTGCATCAACTGTTTTAAGATGTGACGACTGTGTAAAATACCATTTAGAAACAAGTTATAAAGAAGGCGTTTCTAAAGAAGAAATGATGGAAGCAATGGGAATCGCAACTCTTGTTGGAGGAACAATTGTTATTCCTCATTTAAGAAGAGCTTACGAATTCTGGGAAGCTCTTGAAGAAGCTGGGAAGTAATTAGGAAATGTGCCAATTTGATAATCAGATAATTTCTTGAAATACTCTAATTATTTAATCTTGAAGCACAAATTCTAAATTTTGAAAACGAAATAATTTGTTAATTGATTTACCGAATTGATTATTTTAAATTTATTTTGCCTTTCAAATCAAATTATAAAATTGAATTTGAGATAGTTTTTCCAATTATCTCATTTTCTAATTATCTAATTATCTAATTGAAAAAATGAAGCTAAGAGCCGATAATTTAATCAAAACTTACAAAGGACGTAGTGTTGTAAAAGGAATTTCTGTTGAAGTAAATCAAGGAGAAATCGTAGGTCTTTTGGGACCAAATGGAGCTGGAAAAACAACATCTTTTTACATGATTGTGGGATTGGTAAAACCAAATCAAGGAAATATTTATCTTGACGATTTAAACATTACTGATTATCCGATGTACAAACGTGCGCAGCAAGGAATTGGTTATTTGGCACAAGAAGCTTCTGTTTTTAGAAAATTAAGTATTGAAGACAATATCTTGAGCGTTTTACAATTGACTAAGCTTTCTAAAGAAGAGCAAATTGCCAAAATGGAAAGTTTAATTGAAGAATTCAGTTTAGAACATATCCGCACCAACCGAGGAGATTTACTTTCTGGAGGTGAGCGTCGTCGTACTGAAATTGCACGTGCATTGGCAACCGATCCAAAATTTATTTTATTGGATGAGCCTTTCGCTGGAGTTGACCCTGTTGCAGTTGAAGATATTCAGCGAATTGTAGCCCAATTAAAAAATAAAAACATCGGAATCTTAATTACAGACCATAACGTTCAGGAAACGCTTGCTATTACTGATAAAACATACTTAATGTTTGAAGGTGGAATCCTGAAAGCAGGAGTTCCAGAAGAATTAGTAGAAGACGAAATGGTTCGTCGCGTTTACCTTGGACAAAACTTCGAGCTTCGTAAAAAGAAATTGGAATTTTAAAAAAGTATTCAGTCTCAGTCTCAGTTTTCAGTATTTGCTAGACTGTAAACTGAGACTGTAAACTTATTCAACTGTAATAAAATGCAATTGCTCTAAGTCACCATTGTAAATATTAACATCAACGCGATGTTTAATTCCTGGCAGAGAAGCTTTTTCTGTAAACTGCCAAAACAGCCAATCATCTTCAATTTTTTCTCTGTAGAAATTATAATTGGCAATCCAGAAAAGATATTCGCTAAATTCTTCTTTTAAAAAATCCGAATAATATCTTTCTCCTGAATAAATTATAGGGCGAACTTGATAATGTTTCTCAACTTTATTCAACCAACGTTTCAAACCTTTTTTCAAACTATCTAAAGGCTGATTTTTAGGCAATTTTTCGATATCCAAAACTGGCGGAAGATCTCCTTTCTGCAATTTTACTGTTTTGATAAAAAGATCAGCTTGTTCGATAGAATTTTCATTCGGGCGATAATAGTGATAAGCCCCGCGCATGATTTTATTCTCCTTTGCTCCTTCCCAATTACTTTTGAATTGTCTATCAACACGATCATTTCCTGCTGTAGCACGAATAAAAACAAATTGAACTGGATATTTTTCGTCCAAAATTTCAACTTCATCCCAATCGACTTTGCCTTGAAATTCAGAAACATCAATTCCAATTACCTTCCCTTTATGATTTTCAAGAACACGAATATTTCGAACATCAGAAAGGTGTTTGTCAACCTCATCTTCGTCTAAAACTTTTTCAGATTTAAATCCTAAATAATAAGCCAATCCTTTTCGATAATGATATATTATTCCAATGAATAAAAGCGCAAAAAAAATCAAAAGAATAGACCGAAAAAGTCTGCTTAGAAAAGATCTTCCAGCTGGTTTTCTCGAATATGTTTTACGGTAAGTTGTTTTTCTTGCCATTACAATAGAACTACTTCTTCAAAAACAAATTATTAATAATAGACAATAAAACGTAGAAAGCAATAATTAATGGAATTGCCATATATTGAAGCAAAATAACCATTAATACTGAAATAATCAGAAATACGATTTGAAGTGCATTATCTTTTAAATTGAATTTTTTAATTTTTAAAGAAAATAACGGAATTTCAGCATTCATAATATAAGCACTGCCCAAAGTAATAAGCAATAAAACCCATTGATTTGTCAATACTTCAAGAATTATAAGTGATGAATCTGCATACATATCCAGAACTATTTGCAAACTAATAATAAAAATGGCATTTGCAGGAGTTGGCAAACCAATAAACGAATCTGTCTGACGCGTGTCGATATTAAAATTGGCTAATCTGTAGCAGGCACCTAAAGTTATAATAAATCCTAAAAAAGGAACAATTGTTTGATTTCCTAATTGATCACCGCCTCTTGCAAACATACTGTACATGACGTAACCTGGCACAACACCACTTGTTACCATATCTGCCAAAGAATCTAATTGTAGTCCAAGCGGACTAGAAACTTTAAATAATCTGGCAAAAAAACCATCAAAGAAATCAAAAAAGATTCCTAGACAAACCATATAAAAAGCCATTAAATAATCGCCTTCAGAAACAAAAACAATTGCAACGCAACCGCAGAAAAGATTAATTAATGTAATTAGATTTGGAATGTGCTTTTTGATATTCATAGTTTGAAATTTTGATAATGGTAGAGAACAAATTTAGCATAATAAGTCAATGCAAAACGAGTTTTTACAATAGTTTTTTATTTCTAAGCTCGACTTTCAGAATATTTAGGGAAATGAACTTATTAGATGAGTAAATTATTATATTTTTGATAAAAATTAACACAGACCTCTGTCTGCAAAAAATAATCAGTTGAAGAAGCTTTTTGCATTTATATTATTTTGGAGTTTCACTTCGCAATACGGCCAGACCGTTCGAAAATATTCGAACGAGTTTATGAATATTGGTGTCGATGCAGCTGCATTAGGAATGTCAAGTACAGTTGTCGCTTCAACAAAAGATGTCAATGCTGTTTATTGGAATCCGGCAGGATTAACACATCTTGAAGACCATGAAATTGCTTTAATGCACGCTAGTTATTTTGCGAATATTGCGCAATATGACTACATTGGTTATGCAAGTCCTATTGATGATCAAAGTGCTTGGGGAATTTCGATGATTCGTTTTGGAGTTGATGATATTATGGACACCACACAATTAATCGACAATCAAGGAAATATCGACTATAACAGAATCAGCCTTTTTTCTACAGCAGATTATGGTTTTACTTTTTCTTATGCGAGAAAACTTCCTGTAGACGGATTTCAATATGGTGTTAATGCAAAAGTAATTCGAAGAATAATTGGGAAATTTGCCAATTCTTGGGGATTCGGATTTGACATAGGACTTCAGTTTGAAAGAAACGATTGGAAATTCGGATTAATGCTTCGAGATATTACAACGACTTACAATATCTGGAATATTGATGAAGAGGAATATGCAAAAATTGCAAATGCTATTCCGGGAGAAAATAACGAATTACCAGAAAGCACAGAAATAACATTGCCAAAAGCACAATTAGGCGTTTCAAAAAGATTTGATTTTCATAACGAATGCAGTCTTGTAACTTCAGCAAACTTAAATATGCGATTTGAGCAGACCAATGATATTATTTCATCAAAAGTAGTAAGTATAGACCCAGCTCTAGGGTTTGAATTTGGTTATACCGATTTAGTTTTCGTGAGAGCTGGCGCAGGAAATTTTCAGAATGTAACGCAATTAGACAATACCGAAAAAGTGAATTTTCAGCCTAATATTGGTTTAGGATTTAGATACAAAGGCATTCAAATTGATTATGCCTTAACTGATTTAGGAAATCAAAGTACAGCATTATATTCTAATATATTTTCATTGAAAGTAGACTTAGGAATCTTTAGGTAAATTATAAACCATAAAATCTTTAAAAAATTAATCATGAAAACTGTCATGTTCAAAAAAACACTTTTTATTTTCTTCTTATTTGTAAGTTTTATTGGTTTTAGCCAAAGTATACCTTTATCAAAAGAGGCTAAAATAAGTGTTCTTACTTGCGGACTTGGAAATGAAACTTATTCATATTTTGGACATACAGCAATTCGCGTTGCTGATCCAGTCAACAATGTTGATATTGTTTACAATTATGGCGCTTTTGATTTTAGAACGCCAAACTTCGTTGCCAAATTTGCAAAAGGTGATTTACAGTATTTTATTGTAGCGCATCCTTTTCCTGATTTTTTAAATGATTATAATGATGATAAAAGAAGTGTTTACGAACAAGAACTTCTTATTTCTTCTGCTTTAAAACAAACAATTTTTGATAATTTGAACAAAGCTCTATTTTCTGAAGAAAGATCATATACTTATAAATTTATTGATAAAAACTGTACATCGATGGTTGTGGATGTCATCAATAAATCATTAGGACAAAATGTAATTACTAAAAAAGAGGATACTGACAGAACTTATCGCTCTATTCTATTTCCATACTTCGATGGTCATTTCTACGATCAATTAGGCACGAGTATTATTTTCGGAACTAAAGTTGATCAAATGGGGACAAGAATTTTTCTTCCTTTTGAATTAAAAAACAGTTTAGAGAAAACTACTTTCCAAAATAAACCTTTGGTTGCCAAAAGCAAAACATTACTGGAATTTACTAAAGAAACTCCAAAATCTTGGTGGAATAATATCTATACTTATCTCGTTATTTTACTTTTTGTAGTATTAGCAAGAAATAAAACTGTTGATAAAATCTATTTTTTGATTTTATCTCTAATGGGAATATTCTTTGTTACAATGGGATTTTATTCTTTTCACCAAGAACTGGCGATGAATTATAATGTTCTATTATTTAGTCCGCTTTTATTGGTTTTGGTTTTGTTCTCAATTTTCAAAAACAAATTATGGACTTATAGATTTTCGCTAATCAACTTTGTACTTTTAGTGGTTTACTTTTTGTTTTTAATTAACAAAGCACATTTCTTTATCACTTTACCATTAATTTTCACAAGTGGAATTGTACTGGTACGAACTGCAATTCGCAATAAAAGACCAATTCCGATTATAATTTAGATATTATTGGCCTCGGTAGAATAAAACTGTAGTAATGGTTTTGAAAGTAATACTAAGATCCAGAAATACACTTCTGTGCTTGATATAATATAAATCGTATTGAAGTTTTATCAAACTTTCGTCGATCGATTCTCCGTACGAATAATTTACCTGCGCCCAGCCTGTAAGTCCCGGTTTAATTACATGTCGCGTTTCATAAAAAGGCATTACACTTGCAATTTCTTCAACAAAGAAAGGTCTTTCAGGTCTTGGACCAATTACAGCCATATCGCCTTTTAAAACATTAATAAATTGAGGAAGTTCATCAACTCTTGATTTTCGCATAAATTTACCAAACGGAGTAACTCTTTTATCATTATGAGTTGCAAAAACAGCACCATTGGTTTCCGAATTCTCGGTCATGGTTCTGAATTTATAAATTTTGAAAACAACTCCATTTTTACCAACTCTTTCTTGAGTATAAAAAAGACTTCCTTTATTGGCAAAAAGATTTCCGACGACAATGATTGGAATAAAAATAGCACAGAATACAAGTCCGAGAAAAGAAAAGAAAAGTTCCATTAATCGAATCAGCAATAAATACAATTTATTATTATTGCTTCTGCTAAATGGGAAGAAACGATAAAAATCCCTACCAATGTAGTGTACAGGAATTCGTTGCGTTTTACTTTCGTAAACTTGCGTATATTCTCTGATAATGTTTCCGTTTTCTAACAGGTGAAGCAATTGCTGATACAAATCGGTTGTGATACCATCTGTTTTTTGTGATGCGATTATAATTTCCGAAACATTGTGTGTGGTTACAAAATGCTCCAAATCTTCTTTTTTTATTTCTTTTACATAATGAAAATCTAGATTTTCATCTGAAACTGAATCGGAGTTTACAAAACCAATAATTTTATAATGCGGATCGACATTTTCTAATCCTAAAACTAAATCTTCAACCTCGCTTTGGTCACAAATCAAAACCACATTTTGAGAAAAACGATGTGATGCCAAAAAGTAAACATAGAAAAAGCGCCATAACAGCAATGCACTTAAAACAGCAAAATAAAAAATTACGATTACGACCCTTTGCTTAGGAAGTTCTGGAGATAAAACCGGCGTAAATAAATATACTGTTACAGCGGTAAGTGAGGTTAGAATAACACTTTTCAGAATCTGAAACTGATTGCTGGCTGTTTGCAAATTATACATTTCGAAAATTGCTCCGAAAACATATACATAACCAATCAGCAAGAAAGATTTGAGAAACCTATTTTCATTTAAAGAATAATATCGATAATCAAAAAGTAAACTCAATAGAAACAAAGCTGTAAATATAAATGCAGCATCGAAAAGACAAAGTAGAACCTTTCTTTCCGAAATCTCGAAATGCATTTTCTTTTTTGAAAACATCACTAATAGGTTTTAAATATGATTATTGGGCACGGCAAATGTATCGTAAAAAAATAAAACTAACCTATTAATTTTCTGTTTCCTCCGGAATTTTTATATGAACTGATAAGAGTGATAATGCATAAACAAACGCTGGTGCAGCAATTCTCATAGCTGCATGGTTAATGGTCAGTAACCAAAATATAAAAAATGATAGAAAATACAAATGTTGCTTATTATTTAAATAACACACAATTGGTGTAAAAAAAAGAATTAAAAACGCAAAAATGCCAAATACTCCGTGTTCTGCACCTAGCCGTGTAATTTCACTATGTGAGGCCACTTCTTGTCCTAATTCTTCAACTCTCTCAAATTTACTCATTCCAGCTCCTACGCCAAAAATAGGATTATTTAAAAACAAATTTATTTCTGCATTCATAACTTCTTCCCTACCCCCTAAACGATCTTTTTTCTCTCTCCCACGAGCATCTTTATTAGCATATCGTTTCTCAATAAGTCCATGTGTTTGTAAGGTAGTATAAGTCCATATTCCAATAGACATTAAACCCGTTAAAGCAAAAACGACAATAAATTTACTCTTTCCTCTAGCATTAGAGAAATAATAAACAACGGCAAAAAGACAAATAATCATGGCTATTGCAGTAAAAACGCCTCCTCTTGAAAAAGTTACAATACCTCTATAACTTATGAAGATAAGTAAACCTCCATTAATAAAAATATCTTTTTTAGTTTTTGAAAATAAAATTAATTGTGTAAAAAAAACAAATATGCCTAATCCTAATATTGTAGAAACTTGATTAGGACCAAACCCTCCCGAAGTTGCAAAATTTGATTGGGTTCCTGTAACAACCTCTTTTATGCTTGGCGTATATAGAAACAGATAAATAGTAGTTGTTATTATGGGAAAACCAATTGATTTTAACACATTCTGGAGATCATTAAATACAATCTTTCTATTAATCATATAAGTTGCACATATAGCTAAACAAAAAGGTCCAGATAAATTAAATGCTAAAATTTTTCTAATGTTAATATCAAAGTTTGCCGTCTCTGTAGTAATTAACACAGCTGGTAAAAGCAATATCAAAAAAAATGAATATACGACGGCATTTTTAGAAAAATTACTAAAAATCATACCGCAAATCATAAAAAAAATGACTAAATATTTAACATACTCATTGTTAAAATTCCCACCCGTCATACGTAAAAAAACCTCAGCTCCTACTAGATAAGCACTTACATACAATACTTCATTGTTTTTATTTTTATTTTTAAAAACAAAAAAAGCACCAATAACTGGAATCAGAAAAGCATAAATTTTGGACAAGAAAGGAAGTGCAAAAACAGCAAATGCGATTACAATATGCAGAATGATTAATGATATATAATTAAATTTTGTATTTTTCATTTAATAAATAACAGTTTATTTCGCAAAAGTAGTTAAAGATTTCAACCATGCGATGTACCCACTCAAAATTGATTTTTCACTAAAATTCTGTTCAACTAGAGAAAACAGCTTTTTTCCCATTATTTTTCTCGTTTCTTCTTGTTCTATCAAATATTCAACAGCTTTTACAAATTGTTCCAAATTATTTGATTCTATTAACAAACCTTCTTGTGGAGACTGTATAATTTTTTTTACTTCGCCAACATCTGTTGCAACAACTGGTAAGCTCGACAATCCATATTCCAAAACAGCTAAAGGAAGTCCCTCCGAGTGAGAAGTCAAAACAGCAATTTCAGATTGTCTTAGTAAATTTTGTGTATTATTCATCTCTCCATAGAAAAATACTGTTTCAGTAAGCTGAAGATCATTTACTTTTTTTGCAAGATTTTTACTATAGTCGTCATAAAAATCTTTACCAATTAAATGAAATGACCATTCTGGAAATTTTTGATGAAGTATTTGCGCACCATTTATCAATAGTTCATGATTTTTTTGCGGACGCAAATTGGCTACGCAAATTATTCTTTTACCATCAATTCCTTTTAGTTGAAAATTACCTGACGAATCTGCCGATTCAATTATAAAATTAGGAAAATAAGAAACATTCTGGCAATGTAAATAATCTAGAGCCCATTTTTTCAGATAATCGTTTACTGAAATAATTCCTAAAAATAAAAATGACGCTATTTTCAACATCAAGTTTTTTCTAGAATCTAAATCTTGAGAAATACCGTAATGATCATGCCATATAATTTTAATCTTTGGAACAAAAATTTTGGCTAAAGCAGCAATAAAAAAAGAAGAACTATGTGCATGAATTACTTCTACTTTATTTATTTTTAGATAATTAATCAATCTAGAAAGAGCTTTTGGATCAATACTTGATTTTTTTTTCAAAAATAAATATGATACTTTTTCATCTAAATAACCTAAAAGCAAACCTTCTTTACGAGTTGCTATTAGACCCGAAAATTCAACTTTCTCCGAAAGTGCATTGGCATAATTTACGGCCATTCTTTCTGCTCCTCCAGTTTCTAAGGAATCTATTATTTGTACGATTCTCATACTTGCAACAATGCTTTAATTTCTTTTTCGAAAATATCAGTTGTATATTTTTGCGACCAAATCGCAGCTAATTTGCTTTTATTTGTAAAAACTCCTTCATTTTCAATTATTTGCGAAATTTCATTTAAATCTTTTTCTAAATTCATTTCTAACATAATTCCTCTATTCCCAAAATCTAACATCGACGCAACGCACGAAACTTTAGTAGCAATAGGAACACATCCCCAAAACATTCCTTCTGCAATTGCTTTAGGCCAACCTTCACTTTTTGATGGCAATACAACAAAATGATTTTCTTTATATGCCTTTTTTAAAGTTTCTCTATTTTGATTTCCTTTTAAGAAAATATATTTCTCTAAATTGTTAGTCTGAATATAGTTTTCAAGAGAATTTCTTTTTACACCATCTCCATATAAATCTAATGTGACATTGTAACCTTTTTTAATCAAGCCTTCAATCAATTTTATTGCATACAAAGGTCTTTTCCCATCCACTAAACTTCCAACAAAAAGAAACTTAAAAAACAAATTAGTGTTGCTTTTATCGATTATCTCTTTTTCTGAATCAGAGTAAGTAGCTGTAAAAAAAGATTTGATGTTTTTAGATTGGTTTTTCCAATCACCGTAAATTAAAACTGTCATGTTTTTGGTCAAGAAAGTATTTTTTAGCAAATACTTCTGTAATCGATATGTCCAAGGTTGCTGGCTATTTGGATCCCAGTTACCAGCATATTTAGCAGTTTTTATTTTCTTTGGAAATAGAATTTGAACAAAACAAGCGACTAATCCCATATTACCTGGACATCTTAAATGAATATGATCTGCTTTTTTCATTGCCATATAGATATTCCAGAAAATGATCGGTAATTTAAAAATTGATATTATTCTGCTTTTTAAAGACGTAAAACTAAAATCTGGAACGTTTTTAAAATCTATATTATCGCATTGATAAGATAGATCAATAGGCAAAATATTTCCATTTTTTAATGGAGCAACAATTGTTACTTTATTTACATATTTCAACCAAATGTTCATTTCTCCAATATATGGTCCATAACCAAAATATTGATTGTCTTTATGAATATGATTGACATGTGTTATTATTAAAAAATTCATTCTAGTTTCTTTCTACTAATCTTAAAATAACTTTTTGAGGCGCTAAATATTTTTCAAAATATTCTCGGCTTTCCAATTCTAAACTATCTTTAAAGATTGGATCATCTATCAATTTCTTAATGTTTTTTTGCAAGTCGTCTTTATTTCCAATATACAAAACATGCTTTTCATTCTCTAAAACTGCAGGCAATTCATTATAATGATGAGTTGTAATAATTGCTTTTCCAAGAGCTAAAAATTCTCCTAATTTCCAACCATGGCAAGAAAGAACAGCTGGTGTATTAAATACAAATGCAGAGTTTTTAATTTTTTCAATATAAATATTAAGCGGAATTTTTTTTGAATAAACTAATTTATCAAAACCTAAATTGTCGCCATTAGTTCTAGCTGCAAAGCCTCCTTCAAAAATAAGATTCGAATTGTTTTTACATGTTTCAATAAATAAAGCCCTATTCTCATTCGTTTCACTTTCTTTTTTCCAAATTGAATTCATAAAAAAGATTTCATTCGAAGAAGATTTTACATGTTGGTATTTTTTCAGTTCTAGCCTTTTATATTGTCTCCAATAATTTGCTATAAACTCTTTTTTATTTGTAATGTTCTTTCTGAACCTAATAAAATTGAGACTTAAAAAATACAATGTTTCACTTAAATTCCAGATTTTAACCCCAAAACTTGGACCAATAGGAACAATATTTTTATCATGATTAACTGGAAGCTCCTTACTGTTATAATTTATTTTTCCGTAAACATCGCACCATTCAAGTTCTGCTGTGCTAATTTCACTAGAATCTCTTGAATCTATGATTATTTTTTTTGATTGATTTCCTTCTTCAATAATTACCGCAAATGTGCCTTGGCTAAATGCCGGAAACTTTGATACATTAAACTCAAAATTCTTATAAATTTCATTTAATCCTTGAAGATAATATGCATCATAGAATATATTGCAAAGTCCATAAACATAAACTTTTACTTTTTTTTCTTTCATTTTACTTTTTAGGTTTATTTAAAATTAGGCTAAAGCATCCAACAACTCGCCCTATTGCTTCTGTAAAAGCAGCTTTTTTTTCAGCTCCATTAATAACATTTGTAAATCGTATCAAAATCAATAAAAATGTAATAGCATTCCATTTCAAACGATCTTTCAAAATTGGATTAGGATTTTTTGTTCGCCAAACATACCATCCGTTTCTAACTACCATTTTGCCGTAGTGAAATTGGTTTGGTCTACCCGCAGGATCATGATAATGATTTAGCTTTGCTTCTGTATTAAGGTATAATTTCCCTTTTTTCGCCAATCTTAAGCAAAAATCTGCATCTTCATATAAACCATACCCTTCAAAATAAGTTGAAAATGAAAACTCCTCAAATACTGATTTTCTGAAAGACGAAACGCCTCCCATTAATTGTTCTGATTCATAAATCTTTCCGCTTGGAGGTAAAAATCCAACACTTCTTCCATGAGAAAAATTAGGTGAAAATCCTGGAGGAGTATTACTGTCTAAATTCAGTTTTTTTCTTAGTACAAAACGACTTCCATCCTTTCGTTTCCATCCATCAAAATAGAATTCATTAATCTTGAACTTATAATTTTCAGGAATTATGTCCCATTTTATTTCATTTGCAATATAGCCTCCTACTCCTAATGCTTTAGGAAATAAAAGGTATGTATTTAATAAATTTTGAAAATAATTAGGTTCTAGAACAATATCATCATCCAAAAAACATACAATATCGCTTGTAGCATCTAATTTGGAAATACCATAATTACGCTGTTTCGTTAATCCTCTTTCTTCTTTGGAGACTAAAAAATATTTTAAATTTTTGAATTCCTTATTATCTAGAGCAAGTTTCGTTCTGTCATCAAGTGATCCGTCAATAATTAAAATTTCATTTGGATATAAAATTTGATTTTGAACCGAAATTAACAATTTTAATAACGGCTCAGGACGCATATAAGTACAGATAATTAGAGAAAACTTCATTTACTTTCTAAATATTTATTACTAATTTGAACAAAGTAATCGACCCTGTTTAATCTTTCCAATACTAATTTTCGATTATTCGTTTGTATTTCTTCAAGTTCTAATCCTGTTTTAGAAGAATGAAAGTTTAATAAGTCTTGAATTATCGAATCTTCTGAAACTATCACACAGTGTTTGTTCCAGTCAATTAAATCTTCTAATGGAAGCCTTACATCTGTATTAATTAAAACAGGAACTCTACCCATTATTAATGCTTCATAAAATCGAACAGAAAAATTTCCATTTCCGCGCAGGCAAAAAGTATATAAATTATCCTGAATGTTTTTAAAAAACTCAAATGTTGTTTTCTCTTTATTTTCATTTCTTGCTCTATATTTATCTCTAAAAATAAAATCACTTTGAATTCTTTTATCTTTTTGAATTTTATAGAGAAGTTTATATCTTTTTTTTCCTGCTGGATAAAAAGGATGATAATCTTCAGGATATCGATATCCTAAATTAATGATAACCCTTTTTAAATAGAGAATAAACTCTTTAAGAAATTTAAAGAAAGAACCATTTGCATTGCCTACAAAACCAATACTTGGTCTTTCTTTCTTGGGAAGCACAAAAAAATTGTCTTTTAAAATTTTATCATACGGATCATTTACAAAGGAAGGCAATATGCAAGTATTGTGTGGTAACTTCGAATTAAAACCTCCCATTCTAAAAGTCAAAACATTTTCATTCTTAAAAGTAAATCCAAAATCGCCAGCAGTATAAATCCAAATCGGTACTTTATTTTGTGACATTTTTGCAATCCAATTATGAAAAAAATTGTTCTTATCGTTTTTTAAAAAAGAAACAACATCTACAGGAAAAATTGCAACATCTGCTTGAGAAAGAGAATCTGTTAAAATAAAATTTGATATTGCATTATTATTTGGCTGATAAGCCATATCAAATAATAAAGGAAATATTCTTTTTCTATTGTTCTCTTTTAAAAAGCTTTGTTCTGTATATATCTTTACCATACTTTAGAAATTATCTTTAATTTATTATGGCGTTAAATTCACTACCTCCTATTATAGCAGCATATTTTGAAAAGCTACTATAATACATCTGGTCAATTGTTACTAAAAACACAAGTTCACTTCCCGCTAAATAATAAAAATCAAGAAATGTTTTAGAATGATAATCAGCATCAGAATTATTATTTTCTATATGTTTTGGGACTCCTTCCAAAGTCTTATAGTTAGTTGTGGTCCTAACATGATTTAAAAAAAAATCACTATCAGAAAACACGTATGCTACTTTATCAGGATATTGCTTTGCTTTATCATTAATAGCTTTTATAACTTTTTGTGTTAAATCTAACTTTTCTTTTTCATTCAAAATCATTTTTGTTGAATCTGAAAAATCTCCCATTAGTGTAGTAAATCTAGTATGGAACGCTATCCTTGGTTCAAAACTAAGAATATTTAATTTTTCTTGTAGATAATTTGAGGTTTTAAATAAATGATCATAATTATTTTTCCAAATAAATTTTATCTCCTGATCATTTTTAGTCGGATACAACTTAGTTAAATAATCCACATTGCAATAAACAAAAAAAGTTTTTGCTTTAGATTTCTCAAAAATTTGAAGAGGCGCTATTTTAAAATCATTAATTAAATAAACAATTTTAGAGTTAAAAATATTGTATTTAAGTTCTTTTTCATTGATAATCCAATCAATTGCGTTTGCTTCTAAAAAGTTTGTTAATTCAAATGGATGTGTGAAGAAAATTTTAAATTCAAAATCTAAAATTTTAGAAATCTCATACAAAGAAATTATACCTTTTAACCTATCTACTAATCCTCCATGTGGCAAATTACCATCAAAACAGATTACAATCTTTGTTTTTTCTTGTTTGTTAGAAAAAACAATTTTCTTAGAATAGTATTTTAGTAAAATCAATTGTTTGTAAAAACGTGCAATTTTCTTTCTGAGTAACTTCATATAATTGTTCACTTCTTTAAATTTTTCTAGTTTCAAAATAAACTATTGCATTCTTATAATTTTTTACTCCAATCGACACTTAAATTCCATCCTCTTTTAAATGAAACATAAAAATCAGCCCACTTAAAAAGAGATTCTTTTCTTACGGATTTTATAAACAGCCTAAGTTTATACCCATTAATTTGTTTTTGATTCAAATATTTCTGTTTTGTATACATAATTGTTGGAGATGGCTTTGGCTGATATTTTTCATCAGTCCAAGGAAAATGAGGTTTAATTCTAAATCCGCCAAAAGGAGCTTTCAAATGCAAAATAGCTGGATCAGGAAAATAGATTACATCAAAACCTTGTTGTCGTAGTTGCATTCCGAAATCAAAATCTTCACCGTAACCAAATTCTAAGGCCATTGAAAAGGAAACATTAACTAAACAGCTTGATTTTACAAAACTGTATCCAGAACCAAAAATGCCAGTTTGATGAATATCTTTATAGACTAATTTTTCATGTTTTTGTAAACAAGAAGTTGTTACGACAGAAATTCCGTACTGTCTTATTTTAGAAAAAATATCTTTAATCAAATTTTTATCGCATCTTATGTCATCATCACTAAAAAATACCCATTCACTTGAAATTTGGTTCATAGCTAGATTTCGAGCATTACAAGCACCAGATTGATGCGTAAAAATGTGTTTAACAATAAATGGCCATTCCTCTTTAGTTAAGTAATCTAACTCGCTTATACTTTCTGGAATTGGGTTTTGTTCTACAATAATTACATTAGTTGGTAAATGAGTCTGTTGAGATAGATCTTTTAGAACGTCATATAAATAAGTTTTTCTGCCAATTGTTGGAATGATAACATCAATAGTTTTAGATTCCACAATTTTTAATTTTGACAGAACTGGTATTTCAGACCAATCAATGTTGATTTTGTTTCGTTTTTTAAATCGTAAAGAAAATAATAAAGGAACTATTGGAAAGCGTTTTTCAAAAATTAAGAAATTTAAAAACAGTATGAATACCCAGCGTGTACGATAATGCTGTTTCGCGAACTGAAATAAGGTGTAAATATTTGCTTTTTTTATTGGAATTGAAATTGTTTTATCAATAACGAGTCTTGGCTCTGAATAGCAAAACAGTCCTTTTATAGATGCTATTTTTGCTAAACTATGCAAGAAATAATCAAAGTCATTTCCTAACTTAATCTTATTTTCAAATTGCAAAAGCGCTTTAGAGCTAATTCCGCCCACGGCACTGCTAGTTAACCAAGTCGGATAACTAACCTTTTTATTAACATTTAAAAATGCAGACTCATCAATATATCCGATACCGTTAGAAAAATATTCTTCAACATCCTTATTGAAAGATGCCATGATTCTATCATGATGAAAAATTGCATCTAGAGCCTCCCAATTTATATTAGATTCTATAGTAATATGACTCCAGATTATTCTATCTGTTGGGAATTTTTTCGCCAATGTCATTAAAGTTGAGGCAATATTTAAAGAAGTTTCAAATGAAATAGCTTCTCCATCTTTGCAAACTTTTACAACCTTATTATTTTGATGACAAACAACTACCATTAAATTTTCTTATTGATTATCTTTTTATAAAATTCTACATTTTCTTTCACCAGTTTATTGATATCAAACTGAGATTCTACCTTAATTCTAGCTTTTTCTCCAATCTCCTGACAAAGTGAATTGTCTTTTAGTAATTGAATAATTCGATTTGAATAAAGATCATGATTTGAAGGATAAACCAAATAGCCACTTTCTTCATCTACAATAAGCTCTTGTGCCCAGCCGATATTACTATTTACAACAGCTTTTTGCATGGCCATTGATTCTATTGTAACCATTCCTAACGTTTCTGCAAAAGTTGGGAACACACACACATTTGCTTTCTTTATATAAGTTTGAACTTCATTGTACGGAATTTTACCCAAATAGTTTACATTCTTCAAGTCCTCTTCAGTAAACAAATCTTTCATTAGTTCCCATGTTGATTTTGAACCTGTTTTTATATCGAACGAATCTGTACCTATTAAAACTAATTTAGCGTCTGGAATATCATTACGAACTTTACTCAAAATTTCAGGCAGTTCTAAAACTCCTTTCTTTCTAATCAGAGTTCCAATATATAAAATCAGTTTTTTTTCAAATTCTTTAGGAAATTCATTTTTAAAATTTTCAAGATCCAAACCGTTATGAATGGTTATGATTTCTTTTCCTTTTATATTAAAAAGTTTTTTTGAAACCTCTCCTGTAAATTTTGTTGGTGAAATAAAAGCTTTGGCTTGATTTATAGCTAATTTTTCAAACCAAAAATTCTTACTTTTCTGCTTTCTATTTTCTAAATGACAAAAATAAGTATCACTTCCGTGAAAGCGAATTACTAGAGGTACATCTAAATTCATAAAAGCAGTAATACCAGTCCAGTCGGGAGCTTCAAGCAATTCAATATTTTCTTTTTTAATAACTGAATTGATATAATTCTGAATATATTTTCGATGAAAAAACCAACCAAAAAGTTTATATTTTTTATTTTGAATTAAATGAATCGTAACTCCATTTTCTTCCAAAATCTCTTGTTTTTTCTGGCCATAAACAAAAACAGTAACTTTAATATTTTCATTACTTAATGCTGTAGTAAGATTTTTTATACTAGTTCCTATTCCAGCAGCATAAGCAACTTGAGGATGAGGAAATTCAGGCGTTAAAAAAGCTATATGCATATATAATTGTTTTTGAAAAAACAGTTTTTTATTTTAATTATCATTTTCTGTCTTTAGAATTATTCTTTTAGCCAAATTCTGAAAAGGGATTTCAATTAAACGATAAGTTAAAGTTGAAATAAGAACTGAAAAAAACAAGATTAATATAAATCGTAAGAGTAAATTAATTAAGCCGTTGTTGCAGAAATCAATTAAATGAAACCTAGCTAACCATGCTATAACTATAAAATGTATTATGTAAATACTAAAACTTATTTTGCCAATATATCGTATAATTGGTTTAGATAAAAAATTAAGTTTTTCTTTACTCAAAAGAAGAGCAAAAACTACGAAGATTATACCAAAAATTATATGATTTAAATATAGAAAATCGAATTTCGATCCAATTTGCAATGGAAGCAAAATGAAAAAAAAGGCAAAATGTTTAGTCTTAACCAATTTTATATTATCAGGATTTTCAATTAGAAAATATAAAATTATACCTAATGCGAAAATTGGTAATTGACTTGGAAAATAATAGAAAATGAATTCTCGCCACAAATAGGTATCTGAAATGAAATTTCCATACTGGAAAAACTCCTGTAAAACCAATTTAACTAATAAAGTAAGGTTTAAAAATATAAATCCAAAGTTTATATTTTCTATTCTTTTAAACAAGAAAGGAAAAAGAATATAAAAAAACATTTCGACTGTTATGGACCATCCACCTGGAACAAGACTATTAATCCAGTAAGGACTTAAACCATGACAATAAAAAAAGTTGGAAATCACATTACCAATAGTTATATGAGGTTGACTTGCCTGCCAATACGGTAGATTGTACATTATCCTAAATATATAATATATAATGCCTAAATAATAAATTGGCGCAATTCTAAAAAATCGTCTGATGAAGAAGTTTTTAACTGGACTTTTTTCAATTTTATTTCTTTTTTTATACGATCGAAATAAAGTAAAAGCACTGGCAATAAAGAAAAGCTGCACACCTCTTGCTCCAAAACTTAGAAATACAGATAACAGATGAGGCAATTTAACCAATCCTTGCTGAGCAGTATGGGTAATTACTACCATTAAAATGGCTATACCTCTAATAACATCGATGTAATCTAACTTTTCTAACTTAATTACATTCATGACTAAAAAAATCGTTTAAAATTTTTGCTGTAAAAACTTTCGCTCCCATATCGTTCATATGCCCACATGACGAAAAGTATTTATCTTCAGTCACAATGTTCTCGTAGTTGTAGATTTCAGGATATAGCTGATTAACTTTTTTGAAGTAATTGTTAACTATAGCTTTTTCACACATAGGTGTCATAATTGCAATGAGATTTATATTATTCACTTTACAGATTTTTTTAATTTCTTCATAATATCTATTCCTGTGTGGTTGATAATCTAAAACTTCTGTATTTAAGTTTCCATTATTTTCAGGCAACGGACCATATCCTCCATTATCAATTTCATTGCTTTTTTTATTTAAGACAGAAAAAAACATTTCCCTAAAACCAATTTTTGAGTCAAATTTTAAGTATCTATAAAAAGGGATATAATAAAAACTATTAAAATCATCCAATTCTTTAAAATGCTCCCTAATTACATAAGATTCATTAAAATAGGGCAAAAACTTTAAAAAAGTTCCATCTGATTTATTTTCAGATTTTAGTGTGACATCAACATCAACTATTACATTTTTTATTTTATTCTTTTTTTCTAAAAGTAATTTCAGAACCAAATCAGATTCAAATAGTTTAGAGCCTTGCATTCCGAAATTAAATGTTTTTAACCCTTTATCTGTAAACATTTTTGTCACGAAATGATTATTTGCTCTAGACGAGCCCAATATTACAACATCATAATTTGTTGGCGGTGAATTGTAGATAAAGCTAATTTTACTTCTTTTATTTGATTGGAGAAAAGCATATGAATAAACTTTGTCCATTACAAACATCAAAACAATAGTTAGTACTAAAATTTTGAATACATAAAGTAAAAAATTCTTCATTGCCTTATATTGGTTATTTCCCAAAAAAATCTTTGATAATTCTTGCTGTAAATAATCGAGCTCCGGCATTTGTCATATGCCCGCATGAAGAAAAGTATTTATTCTCTACAACTATATTTTCGTAATTGTGAATTTCTGGATATGCTTTTTTTACTTTATCAAAATAATTCATTCCAACTACATTTTCACACATTGGCGTCATAACAGCAATAAAATTGATGTCGTTTTTTTTACAGATATTTTTTATTTCTTCGTAATATTTATTGTGTGGCAAAGGATTTAGATTGACAATATTGTTTTTCATATTGCCATTTTTGTGTTTTTCTAATGGATAATATCCTAAGTTATCCAAAGCATTTGTTTTTTCATTTACTTCTATTTTGTAAACTTCTCTAAAACCAATTTTAGAATCAAACTTTACATATCTGTAAAAAGGAATATAATACAATTCGTTAAAGTTTTCTTCTGTCGAAAAATGATCTTTTATAACTTTTGAGCAATGAATATAAGGCAGAAATTTTGTTGCAACTCCTTCAGATTCTTGGTCATTTGAAAGATTTAAATCGGCTTCAAGAATTATATTTTTGATTTCATATTTTCTTTCTATCATCAATTTTAACATTAAAGATGCTTCAAATAAATGTCCGCCACTCATTCCGTAATTAAACGTTTTTAATCCTTTGTCTTCAAACATTTGAGAAACAAAATGGTTATTCGCTCTTGAAGAACCTAAAATCACCACATCGTACTTCTTTGCTGTAGAATTGAAAACAGTTTCTATTTTTCCACGATTTTTTGATTGCATAAAAACATAAGTATACAATCCGTCCAAGAGAACTGCAATCAGAACTGTTAAAAGAAAAATTCCTAATATGTATAATAAAAACTTCTTCATTAAAACTGGAAATAAATAAATTCTTTATAATCAGAATAAGTTCCGAAAGCAATAATTGCCATAATAGCCAGCGCCATTTTTAGCCAACTTCTTTTTCCTGAAATTGGTTCTACTTTAGTTTTATTATTCCATTCTACTAAAACAAACAGACCAATCATCAATAATAATTCATAATTATATCGTTCATTATCTAAATACTGAGGGCTAAACTCGCCATTTGTGAATATTCTTTTTAAATACAAAACAGCATCTGTAATAGTTCTTGCTCTAAAAAATACCCAAGCAATACAAGTCAATAAAAATGTGGTTAGAATACTAAATAATACTTTCACAGAATCAAGATTCCATTTTAGAATTATGGAATCCATATTGTTTCTATTACTATTTGAAAGTAATAACGGAAGGAAATAAACAGCATTTATAAATCCCCAAACAATATATGTCCAATTGGCACCATGCCAAAATCCGCTGACAATAAAAATGATGAATGTATTTCGGATTTTCATCCAAAGTCCGCCTTTGCTTCCACCAAGAGGAATATATAAATAATCTCTAAACCAAGATGAAAGCGAAATATGCCAACGACGCCAAAACTCGGCTATATCTCTTGAAAAATAGGGGTAATTGAAGTTTCGTAATAAGTCTAAACCAAATAATTTAGAAACTCCAAGCGCAATATCTGAATATCCTGAAAAATCGCCATAAATCTGAAATGCAAAATAAATTGCTCCCATAATTAATGAAAAAGAATTCATGGAAGGATAATGATCAAAAATAGCGTTAGCATATACTGCACAAGTATCTGCAATGACCACTTTTTTTACTAATCCCCAAACAATTTGATAGACACCTTCTTTTGCTTTTTCAAGATTAAACTCACGTTTTTCCTTTAATTCTGGCAGTAGATGTGTCGCTCTCTCTATTGGTCCTGCAACTAAAAGCGGAAAATAGCTCACAAACAAAGAATAATCAATAAAGTTATATTCGGCTTTTATTCTTTTATAATAAATATCAATTACATAAGATAATCCGTGGAAAGTATAGAATGAAATTCCTACCGGAAGAATCACATTTAGCAAAAATGGGCTTACTTTAAATCCAAAAGAAGTAAACAGTTCTGCAAATGAAGATGCAAAGAAATTATAGTATTTAAAAATTCCTAAAAACCCTAAGTTTACTGAAATACTAAGCCAGAACCAAAACTTTCTTCCTTTTTCGGAGTTACTTTTTTCGATTTGAATTCCTGTAAAATAATCTAGAAATGTAGAGAAAACTAATAAGAATAAGAATCTCCAATCCCAGCAAGAATAGAAATAATAACTTGCAACGATTAATAAGGCATTTTGTGTGCTCTTAGTTTTATTAAAAACAAACCAATACAGAAAAAAAACAATTGGCAAAAAGATGGCAAATGCCAAGGAGTTAAAAAACATATTAATTTAAAATTTCTTTAATTTTTACTGCCAATTCTTTTGAGAATATATTGGCTCCCGTTGCATTTAAATGATAAGTATCATAATAATATTCATCATGATTAGATATTTCATTGACACGCATATCAATAAACTGAAAGTTTTTATTATTACTTTCAATCCTATTTAATTCATCGATTAGAATTTTACCTTTTTCAGGAAAAAGCAAAGAACATCTTAACTTATGTTCTGGTGCCCAAACAAAAATAACTTTTGTATCCTTATCTAATCTTCGAAAATAAAAATAAACCATTTCTTTAATTTCTTTTCTAAAGTCGATCTCATTAAAATCGTACTTATCTTTTTTTATTCTTTCAAGATTATGATAGTCTATTTTAAAAATCCTCTCTTGTGGTGAGAATCCATTAATAGTTTTTTCATTCTTTTCAACTGAGTTTGAAAAATTAGCAATGATACCTTTTTTTAATAATTTAAAATTCTGATTGTATTTCAACAATGGAACATATGGCAAATATTTATATTTGCTATCATATTTTACCACAAACGAATTAATCATTTCATTGTTTATAAAAGGTGTAAACTGCCATTCATCTGGCAACTCAGTATTTTTAAAAAAATGAGATAAATCTATATTCTGAATTATCATTTTAGGCTTTTTATTTTTTTTTAGATAAATGTCAAATTTTGATTGTTGCAAATTGTAGCCACCAGCATTAAAACCAATATTAAAACAATTTCGATCTAACACTTCCCCTATAACTTGGGGATTATAACCAGCAAAAGCTCTAGATGACCCATTTATAATTACGTCACTATTAATTTTGCCCTCTATTATATTTTGCCAATCATTAATCTTAGTTTCTTTTAATTTTTTTAAACCATTATCTGAGAAATATTGAAGTCCAAAACAAACAATTAAAGCAATAAATAAAATTTCTAGAAGATATTTTAAGAAAGATTTCATCTACAAATGGATATTAAAATTGGAAATAAATAAAGTTATTTTTAATATTAAATTCTCCCAAAAGTAGAATCAATACAATTGCGGCCAATATTTTAACTTTAGAAAACTTACCATTTAAAGGACACTCTATTTTTCTGTTATTCCATTCTAGTAAAACCAAATAAAGTAAAACAAATGTTGTTGTAAAACTTATTTGCTCCTTTAGATTTTGAAAATCAATATTAAATTCGAAGATTCTTTGAATGTAATTAAAAGCCGTAAAAATATTTTCTGCTCTAAAAAAAATCCATGCAAAGCAAGTTAGACCAAAAGTAAATAAAATGTTAAACAAAGTTTTTAGTGACGAAAAGCTAAATTCAATATCTACTTCATCCGTATTATTTCTATTTTTTCTTAATAATAGTAATGGTAAAAAGTAGATTGCATTTATTAATCCCCACATTAAGTATGTCCAATTGGCCCCATGCCAAAATCCGCTAACTATAAAAATGATGAATGTATTTCGGATTTTCATCCAAAGTCCACCTTTACTTCCTCCAAGCGGAATGTAAAGATAATCTCGGAACCAAGAGGAAAGTGAAATATGCCAGCGGCGCCAAAACTCGGCTATATCTCTTGAAAAATATGGATAATTAAAATTTCGCAATAAATCTATTCCAAAAAGTTTAGAAACTCCAAGCGCTATATCTGAGTAACCAGAAAAATCACCATAAATCTGAAATGCAAAATAAATTGTCCCTAAAATAAGAGATAAGGAGTCCATCGAATTATAGTGATCAAAAATAGTATTGGCATAAATTGCACAAGTATCTGCAATGACCACTTTTTTAAAAAGTCCCCAGATAATTTGACTCAATCCTTCTTTAGCTTTTTCAAAATTAAATTCTCTTTTTACTTTAACCTGTGGTAGTAAATGAGTAGCTCTTTCTATTGGTCCTGCAACTAAAAGCGGAAAATAGCTCACAAACAAAGAATAATCAATAAAGTTATATTCGGCTTTTATTCTTTTATAATAAATATCGATTACATAAGATAAACCGTGGAAAGTGTAGAACGAAATCCCTACCGGAAGAATCACGTTTAGCAAAAATGGACTTACTTTAAATCCAAAAGAAGTAAACAGTTCTGCAAATGAAGATGCAAAGAAATTATAGTATTTAAAAATTCCTAAAAACCCTAAGTTTACTGAAATACTAAGCCAGAACCAAAACTTTCTTCCTTTTTCGGAGTTACTTTTTTCGATTTGAATTCCTGTAAAATAATCTAGAAATGTAGAGAAAACCAATAAGAATAAGAATCTCCAATCCCAGCAAGAATAGAAATAATAACTTGCAACGATTAATAAGGCATTCTGTGTACTTTTAGTTTTATTAAAAACAAACCAATACAGAAAAAAAACAATCGGCAAAAAAATGGCAAATGCCAAGGAGTTAAAAAACATAAATAATTATTTCTTTAAAAGACTATTTATACTTTCCCAGATTTTTTCAGATGCTTTAGTAGGATTTGGTCCAACAATAATCTCGAACCATTTTTTACTCTCTTTTACACTTGAAGTTTTTCCGTCAATAATGTTTTTAACAATAGCTGTTAAATCCTTTTTATTTCTCACCCACAAAGCTGCCTCTTCAGAAGGTTTTGATCTAAAATGGATGTATTTATAATTTTGCCCAATATCACGGATTCCTTTTTTTAATTGTGGCTGTTCGTAATCAAAAAATAGACAAGATTTATCATGTGCAGAGAAATCAAATACCATAGAAGAAGCAATGTTGCCTACAAATTCTGTGTATTCACAAATATTTGTCTGTAATGCAAAATCTTCTTTTGTTGGCATAATCTCGTTCCAGCTTTGCCCAACAGGACTCCATAATGGATCTATGTTCACAATTACATCCTTATATTTATTTAAAACCTCATCGTAACGATCGGTAAAATCGACAGGACATTTTCTATAAATGATTCCTAAAGAATATCCGTTTTGGTTTAACTCTCTAACTGATAATGCTAAATCTTCTAAATAATATTGATCTAAAGGAGAAGTCACGATATCATCTCCAGAATAACAAATGTATTTTGTATTAAGGTCTAGATTATGTGCTTCAAAAAACTCTTCTTTTGATTGCAAAAGAGTTTTATCAAAATGGCTTTCAAATTGAGGAGTTCCAGTAATAAAAATCTGTTCCTCTTTTACATACGGACAGTACATTAAAACCTCTTTTTTCATGTGTTCACTCCACACAAAATAGTAATCTGTTTCTACTAAAGTTGTTGCTTTTGGAAGATTATCCCACGAAAAAATAAAAGTTCCTGTTGGAATTCCTAAATCCTGTGCCGCCAAAATAGAAGCAATCGCTTGAGTTGGACGCTGATTGGTACAGAACACAAAATCAGGTTTGTGTTCTTCCAACTGTTTTTTGCTTTCTTTATATTTACTGGTAGTGCGTTCGCCCTTTTTTATTTGCTCACGAACAAACTTGATTCCTTTTTCATTAGACCCAAAAGCCGTCAGAACATCAACCATTATGCTTTTTACAGCATTATTTATCCCTTTATAAGATTGTGGAAAATTATAAGTGTTGTAAACTATTTCATTAAACTTCTTGTCAAAAAAATTCAGCTCCATTCTTTTACGTGCACGACTATAAACTATAGTCAAAGGATGCACTGATTTTTCCTGGATCTTCAATTCTTTAAAACCTAATTTCTCTGTAATAGAAAATGGCGTATTATTCCAATAGGTAATATCGAAATTATTTTTTTCTCCAATTTCTTTAAAAGAGGTTAAGGCAAAATTTCGAAGTCCAACTCCGTCAGGTAAAAAGATAAATATGTTTTTTTTCATTTCAATTTAAATAGAATCTAATGCGAAAATTTTTACATCTTCATTTAGCTTCTGTTAAAAGTTAAGGCAATAATTAGTTTCAGTAGAAATCCTTATAAACTTATACTTTTTTATTTTTTAGTTTATCTCTTTGAACTTGTTCGATTGGCAAAATATCAGCAGATTTAAAAGTTAAAGCTTGATAAACTGCACTTAAATCTCTTGTAAGTTTACGTAAACCCATTGGCTCTAAAGAAGCCGCATGATCAGTACCTTTCCAAGTTCTGTCAAGAGTGTAATGCCTTTCAATAATATTAGCTCCTAAAGTATACGCAGCCATATCTACAGCAATTCCTAAGTGATGTCCTGAAAAACCAATATGTTTTACTAAGTGACCGTATTTTTGTCTTAAAATATTAATATCCAAAAGACACACATCTTCAAAAGGAACTGGATAACCTGATGTACAGTTATATAAAACTAAATCTTGGTTTCTGCCTTTTTTAGTGAAAAAATCAACCAAAGTATCTGTTTCATCTTTAGTTGTCATTCCTGTTGAAATATGAATTTCGCCTGAATAATTTTCGCTAAGCCATTCTAGCATTTCGAAGTTATTGTTACAAGCTGAAGGAATTTTAATAAAATCTGGATTTAAGGATGCGATCTCTTTTGCTGAAGTCGTATCCCAAACCGATGTTGAATAAGTAATTCCGATTTCATCGCAATATGCCTTTAATTCTTTATGCTGTTCAACATTGAATTCTAAAAACTCTCTATGCGCACCATAAGTCTCTCCATAAGAATTAGAAAAATTTGGGTGTGGAGCATTATATTGCTCTTCTGTAAGAAGCTCTTTATTATTACGTTTTTGGAATTTTACTGCATCTGCGTTTCCGAAGATTTTTGCAATCTTAATTAATTCTTTTGCTATTTCCATTTCACCTTTATGATTGCATCCAATTTCGGCAATCACATAAGGTTTTTTAAATTCCTTCATAACGTTTATTGTACTTTAATAAAATTTCACAAGTTTCTCTTATTGCTCCAGCTCCTGATTTATGAGTTAACACATAATCTGCATTTGCCTTAACAATATCTGTCGCATCTGCAGGAGTAAATGACCACCCAACACTGCAAATATTAGCTAAATCATTTACGTCATCGCCCACATACGAAACGGCGCCAAAACTACTATTTCTCTCTGAAAGAAAATGTGTTAAAAAGGAAAATTTATCTTTAACTCCTAAAAAAGTGTGTTTAATCTGCAATTTCTTCATTCTCTGCGCAACTAATTCAGAATTTTCTGAGGTCATTACGATCACTTCAACATTATTTTGCCTTAAAATTTCCAATCCCATTCCGTCACGCATATCAAATTTTTTAGCCATTTCTCCATTTGCGTCATAATAAACACATCCATCGGTGAAAACGCCGTCTACATCTAAAACTAAATAATCAATACGTTGATGCACTTTCATTTTTTTCTGACGATCACCTAATAATTTTTCGATAATTTCCCAATCAGATAAACTATCGATTTCTACCAAAGATTCCTCTGGCATTTTTACTAAACCAATTGAACCGCTTACTCTGTTTTTTGAGTTTAGAAAAGCTTCTTTTGTAGTAACATATACTGCTCCATTTTCAATAAGCAATCCATCAAAATCTTGACGTCTCGGTCTTTTAAAAACATCATAATTGCTGGGGGTTCCGTCTGCATTCCAAATAAAACGATGTGTGTTTACGACCGTTAATGCTGATTCTTTTTTATTAACAAGAACTTCATTTAGCACTGCATTAATATCCTGAGCTTTTGTCATTGGAGAAGTTGCTTGCAATAAGCATAACAAGTCAAAATCATTCTTTACAAGTTCTGCAAATTCTAGCATAGCGCTTTCTGTCGATGCTGTGTCTGAAGCATTTTCATCATTTCTTAAAAGTGTCTTTACTTTTGAAGTCCAAAAATATTCTCTTTTAATATAATCTATAATTTCCTGATCGTCTGTAAAAACGTATACCTCATCTAATTCAGAAAAAATTGCTTCAGTCAAAACCCATGAAAAAAGTGGGCGTCCAAGCATCTTTTTTTTATTCTTTCCTGGAATTCCTTTAGAGTTCTTACGAAGTGGAATTATGGCGGTTTTTTTCATCTTATTGTTATTTATTCAAATTTATGAATTTACTTAATTCACTGGTAAACAGCTTCGCGCCTCTTATATTAAGATGCGATTCATCGTGAAAATATTCTATCTTTTTATATCTAAAATCTGTAGTATCATAAACAAAAAGTCGATTTTCTGGCAATGAAATGTCTTTTATCCTATTTTCGAGTGTTGAATTATAAACTCTAAAATTAGGAGCAAAACAATAAATTAATTTTATATTGTTTTCTTTACAAATCCTTTGAAACTCAAGAAATGCTTTCTTTTTATCTTTAAGTTCTTCCTTAACTGGATAACGAACTTTTTTGTCATCAAATTTAAAATTATTCTTTCCAGATTCTATTGAAAAAGGCATCGATCCGCATTCTAAAATTGGACTCTCTTTAGTCACTCCTTTTTTTCTAAAATTAAAACTATTCCGGTTTAACCTTGCTAGACAGAAAATTTTTGAAAATTTACTTTTGTCATCCAGCCTAATCAATTCATCATTTATATAATTATACTTCGCTAAAGGATACATTTTATCGTATCTATAATTGAGTGTTTTGATATATAAAAATTCATATGGATCATCCAAAGAAAGAACTATCATTTTGGGCTTATTATTGAATTTCAATAGTGTTTTCAATAAAAACAAATGAAATTGAACATTCGAACCTGCATACGAAATATTATAAGCTGTTTTTCCTGTTTCCTTTTCAATTTGCTCTGCAATAATATTGTAAGCGCCTCTGGAGGATCCCATTACAATTAATTCTTTATTAATCTTCCCATTTAACAGAAGCTCAAGTCTATGGTCTTCTTCTAGTTTAGGCGCTATGAATAAAAAAATATAAAATAGTTTATCTAATGCAAAAAAGATTAAACTAAATAATAAAACCCTTAGTAAAAATCTTTTCATACTAAAATTGAAAGTAAATAAATTCTTGTTCTCTGGCTCCAAAAATAAAAACAAACACTATAATTATAATGTACATAGACCATCTAAAGAAAGTGTTATATTGAAATTCTAATTTTTCGAGTGCATATTTGTTTCTTCTTCCTAACCATTCTATAACTATGAAAAGTAATATCAATAAAATTAAATATGTCGGTCTTTCTGTTGGCAGAGAAAAAAATGACTTAGAAAAAATACTTGATATAAATTGTAATGCATGTTTTACATTATTTGCCCTAAAGAAAATCCAAGCCAGAACTGTAAATGTAAATGTTGTAACCATCATTACAAACTCTTTTATACTTGGCAACTTACTTTCTAAGGCAACTATTTCTATATGATTTCTGTTCTTGTTTAAAAGTAATAACGGTAAAAAATAAATAGCATTTAATAATCCCCATATTATAAAAGTCCAATTTGCCCCATGCCAAAATCCGCTAACTAAAAAAACGGCAAAAGTATTTCGAACTTGAACCCATCTTCCTCCTTTACTTCCGCCAAGTGGGATGTATAAATAGTCCTTGAACCACGATGACAGTGAAATATGCCAAC
The DNA here is from genome assembly GCF_025717045.1 of Flavobacterium sp. SH_e. Classification (GTDB taxonomy): domain Bacteria; phylum Bacteroidota; class Bacteroidia; order Flavobacteriales; family Flavobacteriaceae; genus Flavobacterium. The sequence continues at coordinate 154,139 of NZ_JAOVZN010000002.1, read as the reverse complement.
GACGCCAAAATTCGGCAATATCTCTAGAAAAATATGGAAAAGAAAAATTTTGAAGAAGCTCTATTCCAAACAATCTCGATACCCCTAAAGCAATATCTGAATAACCTGAAAAATCACCATAAATTTGAAAAGCGAAAAATATAGCTCCAATTGCTAAAGTACTTCCTGAATAGTCAGTCGAATTATTAAAAATCAAATTAGCTTGAATTGCACAATTATCAGCAATCACAATTTTTTTAAACAATCCCCAAAGTATTTGTCTTAATCCATCTACAGCTTGCTCGTAGTTGAAGTTTCTTTTCTTTTTTATCTGAGGCAATAAATGTGTTGCCCGTTCTATTGGCCCTGCTACTAATAATGGAAAATAAGAAACAAATAAAGCATAATCAATGAAGTTTTTCTCTGCTTTGATTCTATTTTTATAAATATCAATAACATAAGACAAACCATGGAAGGTATAAAAAGAAATTCCGATTGGTAAAATTACTTGTAGCGACCAAATATTAACTTGAAAGCCAAAAATTGAAATTAAATCTTTTAATGATTCTGCAAAAAAATTAAAATATTTAAAAATACCTAGAAACCCAAGATTAACAGTTATACTTAACCAAAACCAAAACTTTTTTTTATGTGAACTCTCTGCATTTTCTATTTGAATTCCAGAAAAAAAGTCTAATAATGTTGAAAAAATTAGCAGAAAAAGAAAACGCCAATCCCAACAGGAATAAAAAAAATAACTTGATACTAAAAGTAATATGTTTTGCAGTTTCAGGCTTTTATTTGTCACAAACCAGTAAAAAACAAAAACTACTGGTAGAAATAAAGCAAAGTTTAAAGAGTTAAAAAGCATTCTTAAATTATGTATTTCATATTATTCCTGTTAATAAAATTAATATTGAACTCCTTTCAACAATTTCATTCTTTGTAATGTTTGGTTTGAAACAGGTCTTCTGAACTTTAAAACCTTGAAAAAATTATTAGTCGCCGTAAAAACGGCTTTAAAAAATAATGAAAAGCACTTCTTGTCTGTTAATGCATACTTTTTAAAGTTATGTAATAACAGTTTTGCTATTTTTAATATTGGTTTAGGGTAATATACGAGATAATAATAAATTGAATTTTTAAGTTGTTTCTCAAATCTAAAATAATTTCTTCCCTGGGCTAGACGCTTTTTTTTATCAATTCTATGATTGACTACAATTTCATTCTCATAAAGAATTTCGTATCCTAAATCAAGAACCTCAATTGATAAACATGATTCTTCCCCATAAATATCAATCCAAGTAGGAAATCCTCTTGTTTCATCATAAACACTTTTTTTAACTGCAAATCCGCATCCAATAAAATCAGTAGTTTTATGTTGTGCCACTTTTGTTTGCCTGCTTCTAAATGCTTCTTCATCTGTAGAAAATAAGCCTCTTACTTCCTGAAAAGCGATTATGCCGACATCAGGAAATTGCAAAAATGTATTTTCGATTTTATTTACAAAATTTTCGCTAATCGGATGCGCATCATCATCAAGTCCGACCAATATATTTCCTTCTGCTTTTTTATAAAGAAAATTTCTAGCTGGTGAAGCTCCTACACTTTTTTCATTCCATAACCATTTAACCCAGTTATATTTGGCAATTAATTTATGTGTTTCTTCACATCCGTCAATAAATACTAGCACTTCATGTTGCGTAAGATCTAAAATTTCTAATAACTTTTTAAGGGTTAATTCAAGTTCTTGAGCTCTATTTTTAGTTACAATTAATGTAGAAAGTTTCATTATTTATTATTAATTTTTATTAGAAAGCACTTTTTCGTACAATTGAACAATGCTTTTTTGGAGATGCTTTCTATTATAGTTTTCAGCAATAAAATTGGTATTATATTCTTGAGCAGAAGTTCTCAACTCAATATTTTTAATTGCTTTTTCAATTAATTTAGCAATTGCTAAATTATCTAAAGGTTGTTCAATTATAAAACCGTTTATACCATTTTTTACGACTTCTTCTGTGACATTCCCTGGATTTGATTGGATAGGAAATGCTCCCATGCCCATTGATTCCAATAAAACGTTGGGCATTCCGTCAGAAATACTATTCCCAATATGGATAATACTTTCCCCCATTATTTTCAATAGCTCTTCATTAGAAATAAACTTGTTTCTGCTCAATATTCTAATGTCCAGAGATTTTAAAAAAGAAGATTCTTCAATTCGTTTTTTAACTTTCAAATCGGCACTATAGACAACGATTTTTAAATCCTGCAACAAATTTGAAGAAACAAGTTCTAACGAGTCAATTACTTTTATTGCTTTCCCCACACCATCTTCATAGCCTTTTATTAGAATAATGTTTCGATCCGTACTTTCTTTAATAAACTCTTTTTCAAAATAAATTCCTCCGTTACCTGGAAAAACTCCTAAAAAAGTATTTTTAAATCCATTTTCGCAAGCAATTTGATAATCTCTCTTACAGTCTGTGATTAGAAAATCTACTCTTGTTAAAAAAGATTCAACTTCATTTTGAGATAGTCCAAGCTCTTGATAAGCATACATATCACTCCCCCATGAGGAATATATAAATTTTATATTATCCTTCTTTTCTAAAACATCTAATATTGGAATTCCAGCTAGCTTCATTTCAAAACAATGAACTATATCTGGTTTTATATCTTCAATTATTCGTTCAAAAACAACTTTGACGTCTCGTTCCCTAATTTTTTGAATCATCTTATATAAACGAGGCATCTTGCTCTTTACACCTTGTCGAAATGGAAAGTTAAAGCGCTGTTTCCAGCCTTTTATCTGATAAACCCAGTTTATTCTTTCAACCTTTGGACCACCATCAGTAATATCAAACCAGTATATTTCATGACCAGAATCTTTCAATTGATTTACCCACTGAAAAAAGTGATGATTTGGTATGGCAACCATTAAAATTTTCATCAAATAATAATTATAATTTTAATAATGGCTTAAAGCGTGTGTCACCACGTTTTATAAATTTAAAAATGAGATAAAAAAAATGAATTCGAAAAAATTGCATTTTCAATTTAATGGAATAAAGCAATCTTTCTTGTTTAATAAAATCGATACATTTTTGACAACCTTCATATTTTTGTTGAGCCAGCCCCATTCTAAAGAAACCTAAAGTCATTTTTAAAATACATAATCTAACAGATTTTGAAGAAGTTAATCTTAAAACTGTTCTTTTGGCTTCAAGATAGGACTCTAATCCGTACTCAATATTGCTGTAAAATGAGTTTGTAGATGAGCTTAAACCCATTCTATAAAGAATCAAAATTTGATTTATAATTGAAATTTTCTTTGGCTCAAATAATGCTCTCGCATACAAATCGTGATCTTCAAGAATATGCAAATCTTCTCTAATTGGCATGTAAGGCTTTAATGATTCTTTTTTCCACATTGGAGCCACCATCATCATAGGAAAAGCACCTGAAACAAAATCTTCAAATAGATTCTGGTAGCTTATATTAGGAACGGTATCCAACAAAAAATCTTGTTTATCAAATTCCTGTTCAAAATCTTTTAATTTACAAACCACTAAATCTGAATCTTTAATGGCATTTATTTTAAGATTTAAATGATCTTGATGCATAATATCATCGCTATCAAAAAACTGTATATAGCTTCCTAAAGCTTTTTCGAAGGCAAAATTTCTACAAGAGCTAGGACCTTTTGTTATATTATTAGGCCTAACAAAAAATTTAAATCTGTTGTCTTCTTCCTGATATTTTTTAAGAATTTCTACCGTATTATCAGTACTCCCATCATCTATGATAATGCACTCCCATAAAGTATAAGTTTGATTCTTTATTGAATCTAATGTTTCGGCAATCAAATTAGCTCTATTAAAAATAGGCATGATTATGGAAATAATTGGATCCATTATCTTATTATCTAAATTTATCATTCTAGACTATTTTTTTATTTCTCTTTAGTACCAAAATGTTTTTATTTTTTCTTTAGAAATACCTTTTTTTCTTAAAGCATAGTTATAAAATTGCTTACTGCGAAAAAGCTTTTTAAAAATCTTCTCAGTAAACAAATAACTAATAGGCCTTCTGGACAATTCTTTCAAATGTAAATTTTCTACATTTTTTTCTGTTATCTCCTTCAAATCATTAAATTTTTCGACCATCCAAGATTCTAGATGATTTCCTAAATGATAAGCTAAGTTTTCGTTTGTTGCTAGCCTGTATCCGCCCATTTTTACTACGGGTAGATCTAAATAAAGATGCTCACTGTTTCCTCCTAATTTATATACACTGTTTGTTTTTGGTATCACATCAAAAACTTCGCGTTTATAAGTTGCCACAAAATGAGAACATCCTAATACTGCAATAGTACCATTTTTTGCTTTCAATGTACAAATTGAATCTTTAAATCTATCTTCTAGAGAAGACCATCCTAAACTTTGAGCAAATTTCTCCATCGCATTAGGATTTTTTACTGTTCTAAAATAGAGTTTTTTAGAGAAAAAATATTTAAACCAAATATTGGCTGTCAAATTTAATTGTTTTCTAAAAACAGGTACTGGGCAAACTGCTCCAGCTTGAGGAAAAGCTTTAAAAACTTCTAGTATTTCAGTTTCCCAATTATTGCAAAATAGGACATCACCGTCGGTAATAGTAATCAAACGTTCTTGGGCTGTACGCAATGCTTTTAGTATACTATTTATTTTGCCTATATTAGTTTTTTCAATTATAAGTTCATCAATCAAATTGTCTTTTTGCAATTGGAGTAACTTTGTATTTACAGTATCACAACAACCATCACTTATCACTGAAATCTTAATTTTTGTAATCGAAGTTTTTTGAATTGATAAAAGACAATAAGTAAAAATTGTAAAAGCATCTTTATAATAATCTTCTTCGTTAGGTATATACAAAGGAATTATTACTCTGTGATGTGAATCCAATTCAGGTAATATTACATCTTTTGAAAGATTTTCTCCTTTTCTCATGATACGTCCATTACTTTTTCTATTACTCCTAAGTATCGTGCATTAATATTTTCTTTCGAAAAACGTGAAATATATCGGTCTCTAATTTCAATTGATAATTTTTCAGCCTGGTCTGCATCAATATTTTTGATTTTCATCATTTCTTCAGATAAATCTTCTACTGTATTATCAAACCATGAAATATTAATTCCTTTGAATCGCTCCTCCATTGCACCGGTTTTCGCTGACAAAATTAACCTTGCACTTGCCATAGCTTCGATACCTGTTAAAGGACCTGTTTCAAAATCGTAATGCGAAATTATGATACAATCTGCCTGTTTAAAAAAATCAGCTGTTTTATGATTTGGTATAAATCCTGTAAAAACAATATTACCATTGTTTTTTGCTAGATTTTTCAGATTATCATATTCAGATCCTTCACCAATAATAATTAATTTATCGTTGTCGGAAATCTTTAAAAAAGCTTTTATGAGGACATCGATATTCTTTTCCTTTTCTAAACGTGCGATGGTTAAAAATGTTTTTACTTTATTTTTTACTACCGGAATTTTCAACAATTCTTCTTCATTAAAAGCACATTGGTCAATTACTGCATAGTTATGCGTATTTATTTTAAGACCATTTGCATTACTTTCTGAATGATGAATATATAAATCAACATAATTTAAATAATCATAATTCTGATAATTTAAAATTTTGCCTGTTGTTCTAAAAACAAATTTAATTTTATTATCATGACAAATTTCTATAACTTCTTTTACGTAATTCGATGATAACTGGCCAAAAAAAACAACCAAATTATATTTAGGAATCAGGGTATTTAAAACCTCTAAAGCTTTACCATAATAACTACAATGCTTTTTTGCCCATTCGTTATTAGCATAATCTGAAACTGATCCTTTACAATTGTTCTTTAAATAACTAATAAAGGCTAGAAATTTAATCCCAAAGAAGTTTTTAAATACTTTATTTTTTAAAGAAAAAACGGGAAGACTTTTACTGAAATCTAAAACCTGACTATTTTTTGAAATAGTCACTGTAGAACATACCTCAACTTCATATTTTAATGATAGTACATTAGAAACAAAACCTACTTCTAACTCTCTTCCTCCAAAATCTGTAATTGGGCCTATTATAAGTATTTTTGATTTCAATTCTTCTTATTTAAGTAACATTCTTTTTAGATCTAAAACTAAGTTAAAACCTAGTTTAGATTTAAATCCAAACATTAGTGTTTTATAAATTATAAATAAAATCCGATACCCATTCACGGCTTTAGAATAACGTATTAAATTTAAATATGCTTTATACAAATAAAGTTTTACTTCGAATATATGTAGAGCATTCAAATTCTGGCAAATAAGTTCCCAACTTACCAGAAGTTTGTCTAATTCTGTTTTTTTAAATAAAGAACTGGTATTTTCATCATGAATTCTATACCCTGCATAAGTTTCAGAAACCATTATTATTTCAGGATTTTCCTTTAATATGCCTGATAAAAAAACAGCATCATCATTCGGACTGTCTATCCATTGGATATTACCAATTAAAACTTTAGGAATTAACCACGATCCCGTGGCAATAAAACCTCCATTAACTGATAATTTCCGAATTAATTTTCGGGCATCTATTTTCTCTTCTTCAAATATGTTATTATATGGAAAATTATAACTTTCATTTAATTCATTTTTAAACTTTTTCCATTTTGTAATAGAAATTGTTTCTTTACTGTTTGCACTTTCCAACAATGAAACCTGCGTTTCAATTTTTTTCAAAAACAACAAATCGTCATAGTCTAAAAATTGAATATATTTTCCTTTGGCAGCTAAGAGTGCTTCATTTCTCGCATTATGTCGACCAGGTTTTGTTTTTAAATAAATAAGTCTTGAGTCATTTATATTTAAAAAATCCTTACAAGTTTGAATTTCCAATTCGCCATTGCAGGCTATAATTACTTCAATATGGCTATATGATTGCAATAATGCACTTTCTACACAACTTTTAAAATAATCTATAGTTTTGTGAACGGGAATTATTATCGAGACTAACATTATTTAATATAAATCATTCTTATTATTAAAAATTGTAAAACCCAAAAAAGTATTTAAAAAGACATCAATAACAAATTTTTTGCTTTTAAGTTTTCGCCTGTAATCGTTTCTAGTGTGTTCTAAATCATTGTTTAATTCTATTGAGGAGCCTAATTGGTTTACAAAAAAATCAGCGTGTTTGATGTTTAGGTATTTATACAAATACTTTTCTTTATCAGGATCCAGACTTTTTATCATTGAACTGGATTTTATTCTATAATAAAACCCATGGTAATCAATACGTTTTACATTTCCATCATTCTTAAGCATTGAAATCCAAAATTCCCAATCTTCAAGTCCGTAAATCATATTAGTATCATATCCTCCTGCCAATTCCCATTCTTTCTTTTTATACAATGCAGTACAAAAAATCATATTTTTTTTACTTAGATTATATAATGAAAATGGCTTCAATATCCAATCTCCAACCTCATCACCAAATTTTTCTGCTTTACAGTAAACTACTTTTAATGAAGAATCCTTTTGAAATTCGTATAAAGCTAATTTTAAATAATTGTGTCCAATTTTATCATCTGCATCTAAAGGCAAAATAAATTCTCCTTTGGCGACAGTTATCCCTGCATTTCTTGCACTACTTAGTCCGCCGTTATTCTTGCTTACATATTTAAAACGGAAATCTTTATCTAACCATTTCTGGGCAATTTCATTGATATTATCGTTACTTCCATCATTTACTATAATACATTCCCAATTTTCATATGTTTGATTAAGCACTGAAGTAAGCGCTTCACTTAAATATTGAGCTTGATTATAACAGGGAACTATGATGGAAATCTTATACATTCAATAAATAAATTAAAGATCTCTTAGTAATCTTTGTTGGTAACATGAGATTTAATAATAAATAAATAAAACTTATTTTAGACTTTGATAAATATTTTGTGTTCCTTTTAATCCAAATAGCCATTTCTGATTTTGTAAAAAGATTTCTTTTATAAATAAGTTTAAACCTTAATTTTAGCTCCTCTTCAATATCTTTTTTATAATTTGGAAAAAGTTGTAACAAATCAAAAAAAGCATTTGGAATTTTGTTTAAAGCTAATTTATCAGCTGATGTTGCTGAACTTTCATGAACTCTATATTTTGCTAATATATGGTCTGAAGAATAAAACACACAATTAGACATAAGCAATTTTAGCCACAGATGATAATCTTCTACGTTCTGAATATCTAAAATTTCAGAAAACCCTCCAACATTAATTACCTTTTCTTTTTTTACCAAGACGGTCAAGATCGGAATTCTATTTTCTTTTAAAAATAATTTTAAAGAAGTTTTATCATAAAAAACTGAGGTAGGAATGTTCATTTTTTTAGAAATATCAGATACTTCATTATCATTAAAAAAATAAGAATCAGCAAAAACTAAGTCGGCATTTCTCTTTTGTATCTCTAAAATCTGAACATCTAATTTTTCAGGTAGCCATATGTCATCTGCATCAAGAAATGCAAGATATATTCCCTTTGATTTTGAAATACCAAGATTCCTTGCCTTTCCTTGTCTACCATTTTTCTGATATATATATATTATTCTTTTGTCTTTTAATGATGCTTCTTTTACTATTTCTTCAGTTTTGTCATTTGAACCATCATTAATTATAATTAATTCCCAATTATTATATGTTTGATGAATAACCGAGTTTATTGCATCCGCAATATAACTTTCAGCATTATATGCAGGCATTATTACTGAAATTAATGCTTTATCTTCCATTAAATAATTTTATCTTATAATCTCTTAGTTTAAAAGCTAATCTTAATATCTTACTATCTTTAATTGTGGTTAGCAAACTAAAATAATTATTTTCTGTTTCAAATAAATAATGAGGAATCGTACTATCCCAAACTTTCTTCATTTCAATTTTATATTCTTCCATTCTCAAACTACTAATACCTGTTAGGTCATACTTAACAATAGGAAATAGTATAGGAAGAAATGTTTTCCCATTTATGTATAATTTTAAATAATAATGATAATCAGCTGCTAATTTATACTCCTCATTATATCCATGAAAATTTTGCAATGTCTCCGATAAAAAGAAGCAAGCTTGATGATTGATTACCATATATTGCAAATAAGATAATCGTAATTTAGATGGATAAATTACCGTTTTTTCTTTTAATACATCATCGATTTTAATTTGACCATAAAATACATCTGCATTATTGTTAATAATTATATCACTGCATAACTTCAATGTATTTAATGAAAGAAAGCAGTCCCCACTATTCATAAATGAAATATATTTTCCACTAGCAATCTTAATTCCCTTATTCATAGCATTATAAATACCTGAATCATTCTCACTTATCCAATAATCAATTTTATTCTTTTTATTTTCAATGTATTCTACGCTACCATCAGTCGATCCTCCATCGATAATTATATACTCAAAATCCTGCCAAGTCTGATTGATAACACTTTCAACTGTCTTTTTTAGACCTTCAAGGTTATTATAGTTAATAGTTATAATTGATATTAGTGCCATTTCAAATAAATTTATTTAAAAACTCATCTACTTCAAAAAAGTATTTCTCCACTAAACTCAAATCTTCCTTTGAAAAATCCCACCACTTAATTTTCAAAAGTTGCTCAATCTTAGCATCATCAAATCTATATTTTATTATTTTGACCGGATTTCCAACTGCAATTGCATACGCAGGGATGTCTTTAGATATAATTGCGCCAGCACCTATTACAGCACCATCGCCAATTTTTACACCATCTAGGATAGTGACATTCATTCCTATAAAAACATCGTTACCAATTACAATATTTTTTGTTTCTTTAATTTTATCAACTTCACTTAATGTGGTACCATTTTGTTTTTGTGTTGAGTAAAACATAGGATGTGTTGATAAGCCGTTAGTAGGATGTATTCCCCAGCCAGAAAGTAAATTTGGGCCTATTGAACAAAACTTGCCTATTGTAGTATTATTAAGAATCACATTATTTGCGATATATGTGTATTCTCCAACATTTGAATTCACAAGTTTGTAAGGTGTATATAACTTAACATTCTCATCTAAAATACTATTGTGAATCTGTTCTTTTTCTTTTAATTCTATATCATTAAAGAGTAATTTATAAATATTTGAATTAACTCCATAGACAGCTATTATAGTTTTTTTTATAACAAAATCTAAAAAGGAAATAATTTTATTTTTAATTACTTTTTTCATTTACCTCTATTTAATTTTTCCCACAAAAACAATTCTGTTTTCTTCTAATTGTTCTTCAATGATCAAACTGAAAGACTTTATAAACTCATCTCTAAACCATTCAATAGTGTACCATTCAGGCAATACTTGTTTTATTTTTGTTTCAATACTCCATAGCCCTAGAGGCATAAATTCTACCATCACATATTTATTGGAAAACATAATAAGTCTTTCAAAAATTGCTGCTAAAGAAAATTTACCAGTTAATATTAAATGATGTGTTACAGCCAAAGAAACAGCCAAATCGGACTTTAGCCTTTTAGAAGTTCCTAATAAATCAGGTGTAAACATGAAATTTAATAAAAGAGGCGTAACATTATTAACATTTAATTTCTTACTATTTAAATATGCTTCATTTATAGCATTTTCATCATAATCAACTAAAATAATTTTTTTTAGATTCATTTCTTTAGACAATAAAAAAGAAAAATAACCTTCATTACCTGCTAAATCGATAACTGTTTCAACATCTCTCAATTCATTGATAATTTCTAATAATCTTTTAAATCTATAAGAGTAATTAACATTTTCAATATCATTGTAAAACTTACCATGGTAACCTTTCCATTGACTATCTACGATAGATTTTGAAAGTAAATCTATATTGTTCTTTATTTCCTTTTTTGGAAAGTTATCTGTTAGTCTATTTACTTTTAGATCATATCTAAAAAGTTTACTTTTTTTATTAAAAATAATTTTTAATATCTTGTTTGTAGCTTTTACAAGAAAGCTTACAATGGTAATATGTTTTCTTGATGAAAATAATACATTTTTTCTAAAAGAAAAATTGTATCTATCAACTAATAGTAATTTATACAATCCTGATTCTTCTATATTTTGATAAGGAATTGTGAACATTCTATGAAAATTACTTTCCAATAATTTTCTAACAATCAGAAGTTCATTTTTACTCCAAAATAATAGCGGGATAAAAAACGAATTTAAAAATTCCTCGTAAGCAATCCAATGATTTTTAGATCTGATTACATCTATACTTCCAATATCTACAAAAACAGGCTTATTGTTATTAAATAAGACATTTAAGGTATGAGCATCCTTTAATTCGTACCCATATTTATTACAAATGTCATTAATTTCTAACACCATTAAGGCAGCATCCTTAAACATTTGAAAGGTCCATTCATGTTGCAAACTTTCAACTAGTCGTTCATGTTCTAAAATAAGTTGTTTACTTTCTGGAAATTCGTCTGATACAAAGGTTTGAGGTATTAACTCTTTTTTGGCTAACTCTTTAAACATATCTGAGTTAAGCAATTCCAAACAAGTATTTTGTTTTTCTTTTGATATCTGTCTGAAAACTCTATTATTATAAAAAAAAACTCTGCCAAAATCATCTATCATTGACTTATGAGAGTATTGAATATTATCCATTTAATTTATTTTAACTGTGACCACTTATGTTTATAATATACTCTTGATAATTCTGAATCTTGTAAATTTTTACCAGTATTAAAATAATCTGCGTTTTCTATAGTAAACTCAAAAGCGTTCGTTAAATAATCGATTAAAACATTCTCGCTGAAAACTGCTATATTCAAATAATAATTATCAGGTTTAATATTTAAAGATTCCTCCAATTCACAAGAGATTTCTGATTCACTTTTATCAAGGCAAATAGCGAAATTTAATAAATTGGTATCAAATCTTAAATATCCTTCATCCATGAAATTATATATTCCAATAACAATTCTCACATTTTTTAAGCTGTCTTGTTTAAGCTGTTTTAACAATAAATTAATTGTAATCTTTTCTCCAAGAAAAAAGGTGTTCTTCTTTTCACCACTTGAAATCAGATTTATACCTGAAACTCGATATTCTCCTGTTCCTTTTCTATTAAAATCTAAAAGTTTAGTGGTTATTTTTTGCGTTAAAGTTTGGTACTTTTTTAAACTTTCATCAATTCCTCCTTTAAAAATTACCTTTCCATGTTCCAAGACAATACCCTTAGTACATAAACTTTTTACAGCGGCCATATTATGACTAACAAATAATACCGTCCTACCTTCTCCTTTAGATATATCCTGCATTTTCCCAATTGCCTTTTTCTGAAATTCAGCATCTCCAACTGCCAAAACCTCATCAATTACTAAAATTTCAGGTTCTAAAAAAGCAGCCACAGCAAACGCTAAGCGAACTGTCATTCCAGAGCTATATCGTTTTACTGGCGTGTCAATATAACGTTCGCAACCAGAGAACTCAATAATTTCATCTATTTTTGAAGCGATTTCCTTTTTAGTCATTCCTAAAATAGCGCCATTTAAATAGATATTTTCACGTCCTGTCATCTCACCATGAAAACCAGTTCCAACTTCAAGAAGCGATGCAATTCGCCCACGAGATTTAATACTTCCTGTAGTTGGTGCAGTAACCTTAGATAATATTTTTAAAAGTGTAGACTTACCTGCACCATTTTTTCCTATAATCCCTAAAACTTCTCCACGTTCAACTTCAAAATTAATATCCTGTAAAGCCCACACATACTCTGAAGTTCCTTTAGTTGAGCGATCATTTACATCTCCTATTTTTAAATATGGATTTTCTTTTCCACGAATCTTATACCACCAGCGATTTAAATCGTGTTTTATTGTTCCTGTTCCGACTTCACCTAAACGATATTGTTTTGAAATATTTTCGGCTTTTAATATTATATCTTTCATTTATACGGTATCTATAAAGCTTTTTTCTGTTCTATTAAAAACCAATAATCCTGCAAAAAAAACGGCTAATGTAAGTGCCATTGTATATACTAAACCTAAAATTGATATACTTCCAATATTTAAAAGCATATAACGAGAAGTTTCTATAACATATGCTAATGGATTGTATTCTACAATCCATCCGAATTTTGGTAATTTGTCTTTTATTAACTCCATCGGATACATTACGGCAGAAATATACATCAGTAATTGTATTCCAAAACCAAGTAAATTATTCAAATCTCTATACTTTGTAACCATGGATGAAATAAGCATTCCAAGACCAAGTCCCAAAATTCCCATAAAAGCAATTAAGATAGGAAAAAATAGTAAAGAGCTATTTAAGCTTAAATCTGCCCCTTGACAATAAAAGAAAATGTAAAAGATAACAAATATGAAAAACTGGATTCCAAATTTGATCAAATTGGAAATTACGATTGACAATGGAGTTATGATTCTTGGAAAATAAACTTTTCCAAATATTGCCGCATTAGATTTAAAAGTATCCGAAGTTCCAGTCAGGCAAGATGTGAAGTAGTTCCATACCATGATTCCTGCTAAATTAAATAAGAATGGGGGAATAGTTCCTGTATCGATACCTGCAACCTTATTAAAGATAATCGTAAAAGTGATCGATGTAAATAAAGGTTGAATTAAATACCATAGTGGTCCCAAAACAGTTTGCTTATAAACTGTAATTATATCTCTTTTTACAAACAGAAATAATAAATCTCGATATTGCCAGACTTCTTTTAGGTTAAGTGTAAAGAATTTGTTTTTTGGTGTTATTTCAAACAACCAATCGTTTGTATTTTTAGAATCCATTGGAAAGAACTTAAAAACCTTGGCTTTGTAATTTTAACAAGATTTTTAACATTTTAAAATTTGTTTAAAAATGCCAAAAGGCGTTTAAAAAAACACCTTTTGATTATATTTGATTTATATTTTTATCTCTAATTATTTATCTAAAATTTCGAAAGTAGAATTCATACTCTTAAATTCTGGAACAATTTTTTTCATCTTTGCAACGATATCATCATTTTCATAGAAATCGGCAATTCCAATTAGTTCATCAACATCATTATGAAGAGTCTCATACTCATCTTGAATTTCCTGAGCAATCATAATTTTATTATGATATGTTGGTAATGTCTTTGCCGTATCATTTAATAATTCTTCGTAAAGCTTCTCGCCTGGTCTCAAACCTACAATTTTTATTTTTATTTCTTTGTCAGGTATAAAACCGGCTAACTTAATCATTTTCTTTGCCAAGTCAATAATTCTCACTGGTTTTCCCATATCAAAGATATATATTTCTCCTCCATTCCCCATTGCTCCTGCTTCTAATACAAGCTGGCATGCTTCTGGAATCGTCATAAAATAACGAATAATATCCTGATGCGTTATGGTTACTGGTCCTCCTTCTGCAATCTGCTTAGTAAACAAAGGAACAACTGAACCGTTTGAGCCTAAAACATTTCCAAAACGAGTCGTAATGAATTTTGTCCCGCCTTCTACTTTTTCTCTTTGATTTTTTAAGAAAAGAGATTGTACGTATTTTTCGGCAATACGTTTACTAGCCCCCATTACATTACTAGGATTAACAGCCTTATCTGTAGAAACCATTACAAATTTCTTTACATGATATTTACACGCTAAATCTGCTAGGTTTTTTGTCCCCTTAATATTAGTTTGAATAGCCTGTGAAGGGTTTTCTTCCATTAGAGGTACGTGCTTATATGCCGCGGCGTGAAAAACGACATGCGGATTGTAATTTTTAAAAACCTTTTCTAGCGCCTTTTTACTTCTAACATCTGCAATTACGGCTACGATTTTAGTACTAAAATCCATAGCCTGAGTCTCTAAGCACAAATTGTGTAACGGTGTTTCGGCATGATCCAAAACAATTACATTTTTCGGATTAAAGTTTAAAACCTGTCTCACGATTTCACTACCAATTGAACCAGCGGCTCCTGTAATTAGAATTGTTTTATCTTTTAATTGTTTTGAAATAGATCTACTATCAAGAACGATAGGTTTTCTTTCTAATAAATCCTCAATTTGAATGTTCTTTACTTTTTGAGAAATTTCCTTTTGATTCTCCCAATCCGAAATAAGTGGAACTGTATATACTCTGTAGTTAAACTCCAAACATTGATCAACTATAATAAGCTGTTCGTCCTTACTTAAGCTCTTATCAGCAATAATTACACCTTCTGCCGCTACAGAACGCATTAAAGCAGGAAGTTTTTTTCTTAAAATAAGAATCGGAAGATCTAGCATACGCTTAGAAGCATTCTGATTATTCTTATCTACAAAACCAACTATTTTAAAACGAGAAGGACTTTCGAATTTTAACGCATTAGCTACGGAAATTGCATTAGCATCTGTTCCATAAATTACAGTTCGGATTAACTTACTTGTAGACTTTTCCGAAAAATACATTTCAAATGTTTGCTTTACTACAACACGGTATAAAAATAGTCCACAAAAAGACAAAACTAAATTGATAAAAAGTGCTGTATTCAAAAAAGCTTTATGTCCAGAGTATAATTCAAATACTAAATTTATGAATAAGAAAAATACAAGAACAGACATTTGAGAAAACAATAATTTTATTGCATCTATATAAGAAGAGTGTCTAATAATTCCTGAATAGGTTCTGAAAAGCCAGAAAAAAAATACATTAACAATAATTAAACTTCCAACGAAATAAAAGTCATGAGAAGTAATAATATAACCTATAGCAGTACCTTCAAAAAGCAAATAAGTAAGAGAAAAAGAAAAAACCAAAACCATTACATCTATCGCAACAATAATCCATCTTGGCAAATAACTTAGATTATTAATATTTGCCCGAAGATTTCTTGGTGAGAAAGTGTTATATAACAAAGAGTTTATATTATTTGGTTTGTCTGTATTCAATTGAGCTTTTTTTAAGTACCTGTAATTAGAACTTTGTACAAAAATACAAATTAAAGGTTTTAAATAATTAGTTAAAGATACAAATTAAATTTTAACACTTTTTTTCTTTTGTTTTAGAAACTCGATCAAATACGTTCCATATCCAGATTTCAATAGTGGTTGCGCTAATGTCTCAAGTTGTTCATCATTAATAAAGCCTTGTCTCCAAGCAATTTCTTCGATACAGCCCACCTTTAGTCCTTGTCTTTCTTCAATAACTTGCACAAATTGCCCCGCCTGCATTAAGCTATTAAACGTTCCTGTGTCTAGCCAAGCGGTTCCTCTACTTAATATCCCAACTTTTAACTGTCCTTTTTCTAGATAAACTTTATTAACATCTGTTATCTCATATTCGCCACGAGCACTTGGCTTAATATTTTTAGCTATTTCTACTACAGAATTATCATAGAAATAAAGTCCAGGAACAGCATAATTAGATTTTGGCTCCAAAGGTTTTTCTTCTATTGAAATTGCATTTTTGTTTTCGTCAAATTCTACTACTCCATATCTTTCAGGATCTGCAACGTGATAGGCAAAAACAACGCCCCCATCTGGATTAGCATTATCTTTTAAAAGTTGCTGCATATTTGTTCCAAAAAAGATATTGTCTCCTAACACCAATGCCACTTTATCTTTTCCGATAAAATCTTCTCCAATTACAAAAGCCTGAGCCAAACCATTTGGATCTGGTTGTTCTGCATAACTAAATTTACATCCTATTGTACTTCCATCTCCTAAAAGCTTCTTGAAATGAGGTAAGTCATGAGGTGTTGAAATAATCAAAATTTCATTAATACCAGCCATCATAAGTGTTGACAATGGATAGTATATCATAGGTTTATCATATACTGGCATTAACTGCTTGCTTACCGCTAAAGTTAATGGGTGTAATCTTGTGCCAGAACCTCCAGCTAATATAATACCTTTCATAAATTTTAATTTTAGTTTCTAAAAATCAGAATTTTAACAAGAAGATAAAACTCAAATTCTATTATACAAATATTTTTTTTAAACTTTCTTTATAATGTGGAACTTGCAAATTATAAATTGACTTAATTTTCTTTTTATCTAACAATGAAAAATTTGGTCTTTTTGCTGGAGTTGGATAAGAAGAAGATGGGATACCATTTACCTTACAATTATACTCCCCTAACTCTTTAATACTCAAAGCAAATTCATACCAGCTTATTTCTCCTTCATTAGAATAATTATATATTCCTGAAATCCAATTTGCTGAATTAACTATATCGATCATTGCCTGCGCTAAATCAGCTGCATAAGTTGGCGAACCAACTTGATCATTAACCACGCTAATTTCCTCTCTCTCTTGCATTAATCGCTGCATCGTTTTAACAAAATTGTTTCCAAATTTACTATAAACCCAAGAAGTTCTTATAATAATCGAATTAGGATTTTGGTTCAAGCATGCAATTTCTCCCGCCAATTTACTTTCGCCATACACATTTATAGGATTTGTTAATGCTTGTTCATCTAATGCAGAAGAAGAAGTACCATCAAAAACGTAATCTGTAGAAATATGGATTAACTTAATATTATTTTCTGCAGCATATTTTGCAATTATTTCTACCGCCGAAGAATTTACTGTAAAAGCCAAATCTTTTTCTGTTTCAGCTTTATCAACCGCAGTATAAGCACCACAATTCAAAATCACATCTGCCTTAATTTCATTTAACTGAATATGCAAAAGATCTAAATTGTCTAATGTGATTTTTGTTCTATCTGCAAAAATCCATTCATATTCTAGGTATTTTGATGATAGAACTGAAAGTTCTGATCCTAATTGCCCATTTGCACCCGTTACAAGAATTTTTTTCATTAAAATAGGCTATTACAGTTTTCAATAAATGGTAAAATCTGATCTTTATCAGAAACAATTGCATCATTCAAATCCATTCCCCAATCAATATTTAAAGATGGATCATCATATTTGATTCCTCCTTCTGAAGCTTTATTATAAAATTGATCACACTTATACATTACTGATGCTGTTTCACTGATCACTGAAAATCCGTGCGCAAAGCCTTGAGGAACTAACAATTGCTTTTTATTTTCTGCTGAAAGTAAAATACTAAATGATTTTCCATAAGTAGGAGAATCTTTTCTTAAATCTACAGCAACATCAATAATTTCACCTTCTAGAACACGTACTAATTTAGTTTGTGCAAAAGGAGGGTTTTGATAATGTAATCCTCTTAAAGTTCCATATTTAGAAAATGATTGGTTGTCTTGAACGAAATCAATATTAATTCCTAGATCTTCAAATTTGGTTTTACTATAAGACTCAAAAAAATAACCTCTTTCATCGCCAAAAACTGTTGGCTCAATAATAACTAAATCTTTAATGTACGTTTCTTCAACTTTCATATAAATTAGGTAAGTGTTTTTATTTTAATTAATTAAAAAAAGTGTTAATTACTTTTTCTATTCTTTTTTTATCTTCATTTGTAAGATTTGTTCCAGAAGGCAGACATAATCCATTTTCAAATAGCTTTTCTGACATTTTATTACCATAATAAGGATAGCTTTCAAAAATTGGCTGCCTATGCATTGGTTTCCAAATAGGACGTGTCTCAATGTCTGCTTTTTCAAAAGCCTGCAACAAATCATTCTTAACTTTGCTTGATTTTAGCAAGATTGTATTCAACCAATAATTTGAAAAATAATCTTCATTTTTTGTCTCAAAAAGTTCGACTTCTTCAATAGTTGAAAAAAGTTCTCGATAAAACAAATGATTATTTCTTCTCGAATCTATTTTTTCTTTAAGCGTTTTCATTTGCCCCAATCCAATACCAGCGCAAATATTACTCATTCTGTAATTATACCCAATTTCACTATGCTGATAATGAATAGCATCATCTTTTGACTGAGTAGCATAAAAAATGGCTCTTTCCTTTACTTCTTTTGAATTAGATATTAATGCACCGCCACTTGAGGTCGTAATTATTTTATTTCCGTTAAAAGACAATATTCCAAATTCGCCAAAAGTACCACAATGTTTCCCTTTATAACAACTTCCTAGTGCTTCGGCACTATCTTCAATAATTGGAATTCCATAACGATCAGCGATGGCATGAATTTCATCTACTTTATATGGCGTACCATACAAATGAACTGCAATTATCGCCTTTG
The DNA here is from genome assembly GCF_025717045.1 of Flavobacterium sp. SH_e. Lineage (GTDB taxonomy): Bacteria > Bacteroidota > Bacteroidia > Flavobacteriales > Flavobacteriaceae > Flavobacterium. The sequence goes on along the minus strand of NZ_JAOVZN010000002.1, from coordinate 135,002 downwards.
GTTTATTGCCTTTTTTAATCCGGTCTTTTATCGCTATTTCAAGATTTTCAGGGCATATATTCCAGGTTTCAGGTTCACTATCAACAAAAATAGGAGTTGCGCCTTGATATAAAATTGGATTTGCAGATGCTGAAAATGTTAAACTTTGACAAATAACCTCATCTCCTGGTTTTACTCCTAATAAAATTAATGATAAATGAATAGCTGATGTTCCAGAATTTAACGCTGCAACGAATGAATCTTCTCCGAAATAATTCTGAAGTTCAACTTCAAAATCATTTACATTTGGCCCACCAGAAGTAATCCAATTAGATTGTAATGCTTTCTCAATATATTCTATTTCGAAACCACTTTGCTGCGATAAGGATAAATAAATTCTACCCATTTAGATTCCAATAATCAGAAGGATATCGGGCATCATCTTCTTTTACATTTGATAATGGCAAAGTAGAAAATGATATTAATTTTGAGTCTTTTTCTAATGATTCTACTGCATTTGCATAACCTGCAGGAATATGGACAATTTTACTATCGAATTCAGATACTTCTACTGTTTCAATAGTTAAATCTTTAGAAGGATTTTCCCAATTATCAATTTTGACAAAATGAATTTTAAAAGATCCGCTTACACAGTAAAAATTCTTTGAATCTAATTTATGCCCCTGCCAAGCACGTATAGGGTTTTCTTCTGAATTTGTAATGATATAAAATCTTTCAATACCACTAAAACTAAAATCATTAACATATGAAATAGTTCCTCGGTGATCTGAAAAATTTCCTCCCTGAATTACTTCTGGACTCATACTTGTAATTTTAAGTTGCTTTTATTCATTAAGTAAAATTTTAATGAATACACTAAAAGCAATGGAACAATTATAATCGGAAATAATATATAATCGTTTATTTTTTGATAAAGTGATATTACTAAAATAGAAACCCCAATTTGTGCCAATGCATAATACAGCGAAACTAATCTATGCTGTATTTTATATTCATTGCTCAGAATTTGATACAAATGTAAACGATGCGCTTCGAATATATTTTGTTTTAAATAAAGCCTATGTAAAATGGTACAAACTGCATCAACACCGTAAACAGCTAAAAACAAAAGCCAAATAACTGAGTTTGTACTTAAAATTAATTTTAAAACTAAATAAATAATCCAAAATGCAATTGCAATACTACCAACATCACCTGCAAAACATTTAGCCTTTTTTCTATAATTAAAAAACAAAAAGACAAGACTTGCAATCATTCCATATTTTATGAAACTGCCATCTGTAAACAGTTGAATTCTGGTATTAACATATAATAAAGATCCAAGTACGGCTAAAGTGTAAAGCCCTGTTATACCATTAATACCGTCCATGAAATTGTATGCGTTTATTAATCCAATGGCAAGTATATAAGATATAACAACTCCCCAAACTGGCATAAGAGTAAACAAGTTGAGATCTAAGAAGATCAATGTGATAGCAAGAAAATGAATTGAAATTCTAATTTTATTGGAAAGACTTTGAATATCATCCCAAAAGCTAACCAAGCTAACCAATGTAATTCCTGTAAAGAAAAAGTAATTAGTTTCTATATTTTGTACAAAATATAACAAAGAAGAAAACCAAAAAATAATTCCTCCTCCTCGAAGTGTTATTTCGGTATGTGAACTTCTTTGATTTGGTTTGTCGATAATATTAAAACGATCTGCTACTTTGAAATAAAGCAACATTAAAATCATCAAAATTAACAACAGTACTGTGTATTGCATTCTTTTTTATTTAAATTATTCCCACGTAACATCTTTTATTTCATCGTAAACCCTTTGAATTCCTTCTTCCAAAGTCGTTTTTGCTTTCCAACCAAAACTATTCAATTTAGAAACGTCCATCAATTTACGTGGAGTTCCATCAGGTTTAGAAGTATCTGTTAAAATTTCTCCTTCATATCCTACAACTTTTTTTACTAGAATTGCTAAATCCAAAATCGAAATATCTTCACCAACACCAATATTAACTAAACCTGAATCATTATAGTTTTCCATTAAAAACAAACAGGCTTCAGCTAAATCATCTGCATGCAAAAATTCTCTTTTAGGACTTCCTGTTCCCCAAATAGTAACCGAAGTATCTCCATTACGTTTAGCTGTAATGAATTTTCGAAGCATTGCCGGAAGAACATGCGAGTTATTCAAATCATAGTTATCATTAGGACCATACAAATTAGTAGGCATTACTGAAATGAAATTACATCCAAATTGGTCTCTATATGCATCACACATTTTAATTCCTGCAATTTTAGCAATTGCATAAGGTTCATTTGTTGGTTCCAATTCTCCAGTAAGCATGTATTCTTCTTTTAATGGCTGAGGAGCCATTTTCGGATAAATACAGGAAGATCCAAGAAACATAAGTTTTTTTACTTTATTCAAATACGATTGATGAATCACATTATTTTGAATCATTAGATTTTCGTAAATAAAATCTCCTCTATAAGTATTATTTGCAATGATACCGCCAACTTTTGCAGCCGCTAAAAAAACGTAATCTGGTTTTTCTTGCTGAAAAAAATCAGCAACAGCTTGCTGATCCTTTAAGTCAAGTTCTGAAGATGTTCGCAAAATAAAATTTGTAAATCCTCTAGATTTCAACTGTCTTAAAATAGCCGAACCCACCATACCACGGTGTCCAGCTACATATATTTTATCATTTAACTCCATGTGATAATTATAATATTAACAATCGATTTACATTAATATTTAGTAATAGACCTTGCTTCGCTTAACATCTTTTCTCTTTGAACATATGCAAGATCAGAGGCCATCATTTCTTTTACTAGTCCCGCTAAATCATATTTTGGTTCCCAACCCAATTTTGTTTTTGATTTTGTTGGATCTCCAATAAGCAAGTCAACTTCTGTTGGACGGAAATATTGTGAGTCAACAGCAATAATCTGTTTACCCAACTCTATCTGATAAGCAGGATTATTACATGAAGCTACATACCCTTTTTCATTTACTCCTTCACCTCTAAATTCAATTTCTATACCTACTTCTAAAAATGCCATTTTTACAAAATCACGCACATAAGTGGTTTCTCCCATCGCAATTACATAATCTTCAGGAACATCCTGTTGTAAGATTCTCCACATTGCTTCTACATAATCTTTTGCGTGTCCCCAATCACGTTGAGCGTCTAAATTCCCTAAATACAAACAATCTTGTTGCCCTAAAGCAATTGCTGCTGTTGCCATGGTTATTTTACGTGTCACAAAAGTTTCTCCTCTACGAGGTGATTCATGATTAAACAAAATTCCATTACATGCGTACATATTATAAGCTTCACGATAATTTTTTGTAATCCAGAAACCATAAATTTTTGCTACTCCATAAGGTGAACGAGGATAAAAAGGTGAATTTTCATCATACAATCCTTTTTCATTTTTATTTTCTGCTAATCCACCATATAATTCGGATGTTGATGCCTGATATATGCGAGTTTTCTTTTCCATTCCTAGAATACGTACTGCTTCTAAAATCCTTAATGTACCAATACCGTCAACATTTGCAACATATTCAGGAGAGTCAAAAGAAACCTTTACATGACTCATTGCACCTAAGTTATAGATTTCATCAGGCTGAACTTCCTGAATAATTCGAATGATATTTGTAGAATCCGTTAAATCTCCATAATGCAACTTAAAATTCACATGAACTTCATGCTGATCTTGATAGATATGATCAATACGTTGTGTATTGAAAGAAGATGCTCTCCTTTTAACACCATGAACCATATAACCTTTCTCTAATAATAATTCTGCCAAGTATGAACCATCTTGTCCAGTTATACCTGTTATAAGTGCTATTTTCATAATATTTTATATTCTAAGAGTGTATTAATTATATTTTTTAAAGGATTTTATTGTAGTGTTTAATCCTTCTTGTGTTGTTACTGGAAATTCTTTTTTTAGAGCTTTTTTAATTTTTGAATTACTTACCACATAATTTTCGATTAATTTATTGAGTCTTTCTGAATTTAATGGTAATAATAAATAATCTCCAATTCTTGCAATTGTTTTTATGCCCCAAGGTGAAACTTTCCAAATAGTAGTTTTTTTTCCTAAATTCATTCCAATTCTTTGAATCAATTCATTTGTTGATAATGAATCATCATCAGCAATGTGATAAATACCATTGGGAATTTCTTTATTTTCAAGCAATTCATTTATTACAAAACAAATGTTTTCCACACTCAAAAAAGAACGAAGATTATCAAATGCCCCTAATGGCCAAGGTATGTTTTTTAAAACAAAATTATATAGCAAATTAAGGTTTCCTTTATTCCCAGGTCCGTGAATCATACATGGTCTGAGAATATAGAGTCTTTTATCTGCTGGTAATTCTTTACTTAAAAGATATTCTTCAGCTTGTCTTTTAGAAATACCATAATGCGTTTTTGGGTTCGGTATAACATCTTCTGTAAGCACTCCTTTTATTTGATCCGCAGCTGCTTTTGCAGAACTTAAAAAAATAAAAACAGTTGCATCTGACTTTAAAAAGGAATCAAAAACTTGTTTTGTCAATTCAAAATTAGCTTCATAATAGTCACTAGGCTTTGATACATTTTTAAGATCATGAGCTTTTCCCGCCAAATGAATAATTGCACTTCCCTTAAAATCAAAATGTTGATTAAGCACAAAGCGAATACTTTTGACTTCTACTTCATGCGAGGATATTAAATATTCTCGAAGATTCTTTCCTACAAAACCTGATCCACCTGTAATAACTGTTTTCATTTAATTAAATTGCGACAATGTTTTGTCATTAATCTCTTTTCTTTCTGAATCAAAGAACCATCCCCATTTATTAAAATATGTAATTGCAGAATTGATAAATATTTTAAAGAGCCTTTTACTTTTATTAGCACCAGATTCATATTCATGTATTACAGAGACTTTAGGAAAGTAAATGGTTTTATAATATTTATGAATTCTTCTTGATAAATCCCAATCTTCAAAATACATAAAGAAATTGTCATCGTACATTCCTACTTCATTTATTGCTTTTAAACTAACCAGTGTAAAACATCCAGACAAAATCGGGGTATTGTAAATAAGATCTTTAGGAACCTCCCTTAATTCATATTTGTTTATAAAAGCATTATAGGCATTATTGGGTTTTTTAACTTTTCTCCATAATATACTAAAAGGTGATGGCAAAAGTTTAGGCAGATTTTGAATACTTCCATCTTCATTTAAAATTTGCGGCATCATCATCCCAATAGCCATATCTGTTTTAATATACTCAATCATTGAGCCAATTACATCATCAGTAAAATAGATATCAGGGTTAACAATAAAATGATAATCAGAATGTTGATCTATTGCTTTTTTTATTGCTATATTATGTGAAGCTCCAAAACCAGGATTAGAAGGGTTATGAAAATATTCAATTCGTGAATCTTCAACTAATTTACTTAATTCATTTGTTGGAGAATTATCAATTAGATACATTTTTATATCTAATTCTGTATTTAGACAAGAATTAATTGCCTTTTGCACAACGTTCTTATCATTTCTATATAAAACAATACAGCATGTTATTTTTGCACTCATTTAATTTTTGTTTATACTTTATCCCACTTTTTAGTGTCAAAATTATATTTTTTCACAACTCTTGCTGGTGTCCCCACAGCAATTACATTTGGAGGTAAACTCCTAGATACTACTGAATTTGCTCCCACAATACTTCCCTTACCTATTGTTACACCAGGTAAAACAGAAACAAATTCACCTAGCCAAACATTATCTTCGATAATAATAGGTTTTGCATATAATTTTCTTTCACTTGGCGGAGTATCCGGAGAATCAATCGAACCTTCGTCGCTATAATTTCCATGATTTAGATCAGATATAAAAACTTTGCTTGCAATTAATACATTATTGCCAAGCCTTACACCTTTCATGCCAGAAATATGAACATAATCATTAATTTGAACGTTTTCACCAATAAAAACAACTTTTTCTTTATTTTCTGGATAAGCTTCTATTCGACAGCCAACTCCCGAAGTAAATTTTTTCCCTATCTCTATGAATTTTTTATTTCTTATATCAAATGGCAATCTTATCAATCTTGCTTGTTTAAAGAAAACCTTTGTATAGATTAAAGAAACTCCAAGTTTAAAAAAACCTAGAAAACCGTATCTTTCTAACATATAAATTTATTTTAATAAGGTTTGAAACAATTCATTCCAGTTTTGAACAAAAGGATCTTCATACTCAATTGACAAAGTCTTATCAAAATTAAAATTATCATTTATAAAACCGGACATTAATTCTGCTAATTTAACTGCATCGTCTGTTTTAAAAAAATTAACATAATCATAGTTTCCCACTGTTTCTCTCGCATATGGTAAATCAGCAACAAATATTGTTTTTTTAAATTGTTTAAACTCACTTATTGGTAATCCCCAAGTTTCTAATTTAGATGGAAAAATTAAACAATCAGATTTAGCATAATATCGATATACCTCTTCTCTTTTAATTAATCCAATAAAATTGATATTTTTAATATTTTTATAATTATCAACAACTGATTTAGCATATTTATTTTCAGAACCATCAATTGTAATTACAACTGTAAAATCTTCATTTTTTTGAGAAAGAATTTTAGATGCCTCACAGATAACATCAATATTTTTAAATGGCCTTGGAAAAGTTGGAAAGAAAAATATTTTTTTGTCATTTTCCATTTTATATTCTGAATGTAAAAATTCAGATGGAATTTTAGGAATTTCAGGAAATGAGACAATAATTTTTTCTTTTTTCAAATCAAACATTTCAATAAACTTATTCCTCAACCATAACTGCTGTACAATTACATATTTATTTTTTTTAATATTTATTTTATACAAATATTTATAAAAAAGTCTAAAGAAAAATTGTATTGGCTGAATATAAATGTCTTTAAAATTTACTGTATTGAAAGGTGATGGATTATGACAGTATACGGCCTGAGGAACATTTTTTAAAGTCGGACTAATATCGTGAAGTGAAAACCAAAAAGTTATATTATTTTGGTTTGCAAATTTTTTAAAGTAAAAATATTCATAATATAAACGATAAAAATAAGATTTTCTGGATTTTGGAAATTCTACAAAACTAATTTTTTTATATTGATTTTCTGTAAACAGATCTTTTTTGTGTACAAGAGCAACAAATTCATGTTCGACAAATTCATCACTTTTTTCTATAGCAAAAAGACAATCTTTTAATACTGAAAGCGGCCCTCCCTCGAAAAGATTCACTGCAGATATTACAACCTTTTTCATAATTTAAACTTTAATGTAATATCTTAATTGGAGAAAAACCTAAGCGTTTTATGCTTTAAGCATAACTTACAAGCAACAACTAAATTGTTAAATAAAACTATTTGTCTTTTAAAAAATTGATCTGAATAAATTATAGCATTAGATCTTTTTATTTCTTTAAAAATCCTCAATTTATTACTTATATCATTTGAATCATTAAAACTTAAGCTATGTACAAATTTAACATCTAGTACTACCAAATTTTTCCTGGATTTTGAATATTTGTTCATAAAGTAATTATCCGTACCATAAAAACGTAATCTTTCATCATATCGAAATCCTTCCTTAAAAAATCTATTAGAAATTACCATTCCGCTATTTATTGCTGTAATATTAGATGAACCTATTATCCCAGCTTTTAATTTTTTTATAAGGCCCGTTTTAATTAAAAAATCTTTTGCCGGACTGACTAAGACCGAATTAGAATATATCTGTGGCAAAAATAAATCTTGATAAGGGTTAAGTTTAATTTGTTCCTCTAAGATCTCAAAAAAACTTAATGGAATATCTGAATCATCATCACATAACATCATAAATGAATCTTCTTCAAGGGAATCAATAACAGTATTATATATTTTCGATAGAGCTACATTTTCAGGAGTATGTTTATAAATTAAATTTTTAAAATGATTGTTTAAAAAAATAAATGATTGCTGATTAATAACCTCTTTGCTATTGTCCCAAATAAAAATTGTCGAATAATCTTTGAAATCTTTGAAATTTAAAAGACTCTGCAAAGTAGCAGACTCATTTATATCTTTATTATATAAACAGATTACGATTGTTAAATTACTAATCATTCTTAAAAAATTATTTTGAATTCAAAATTTCAAGTTAGCTTACTTTTGTTAAGTAACTAACAATTGCCATTTAATATACAACATCCCAACTTAAAAAGAATATGTGTGGCAAACTATAATATCAATTTGTTCTAATTGCTAAAGTTTTTAAAATATTAATTTTTATTGTTTAAAAATTTACTTTCAACCAGTTCATAAAAAATCTTACTTAAGAATACAGTAAGCGGAGTGATTACGAACCACATTATTAACAATTGAATTTCGTATTTTATATTAAAATATTTAAGTAATAAAAGGTTAACCAAAGCTAAAATTGGCCCATGAATCAAATATAGACTATATGATATTTTACCTAGTTCAGCCGAAATCTTGCTGGAAAAAAAAATAATAAAAATATTTTTATCAGGAAGAAATGTTATTTGATTCAATAAAAAAGATATTGAAAGTCCTAAAATAATTTCAGAATAAAATTCAGGTATTACTTTTAATTTGATTATTACTAGTGCAATTGCAAAAAGAATTATTAAAAATAAAAAAAAATATTTGTTGAATTTTAATCTATGTTCGTTATTAAAAGTATAGAAAGCCGATAGTAAACCTAAAAAAAATAGCACTATATATTGAGGTCTTGTAAAAGGCAAATAAATATTTACAAAGTAAGAAAAAATAAATGTTATACTTAATGAAATCAACCAATTCGCTTTTTTCCAGATAAAAAGCATTATCGGAAAAAGAAAATATATTTGCCATTCCAAAGCAACACTCCAATGAGCACCATTTATTTTGGAAATCCAGTATGTTTTTAAATTATGTATTAAAAGAAAATGTGCACCTATATTCTCGAAATTAATTGGAATTTTTGAATCCCAGTTTGTATTACTATTAACTTGTAAAACAGGGAATGTAATAATAATAATAATGCTTAAAATTAAAGCTACATAATAAGGTGGAACAATTCGTCTAAACCTTCTTTTAAAATATCTTTGTATACCTCCTTGAAAGTTCATTTCATTGTTTACTACTGGAATTGCCAAACAAAATCCTGAAAGGATAATAAAAACACCTACTGATAAATAACCAAGTTTTATTATTGAAAGTAAATTATTAAGAAACTCGTTTTTTGAAATAGTATTATTAAAATAAGTAAATAAGTAAGAATGATATATTACTACTATTAATGCACTATAACCTCTTATTCCATCTAAAAATTTAATTTTCATATTCTCTTTTTTTAAACTTTTACTTAAAGCTGAAAAGCTAATTTTATCCTTATCAAACATTTCCACTCTAATTAAGTACAAAAAATCAAATCAGTTGGCTTAACACTTTAATAATAGAGTTATATGTGCATTCAAAATTTTTCAAAGGATTGACTTTATCAGCCTACATACAACTCAAATATTTTTGAAACGATGAATTAGTCCTCTGTTCTTAAAATAAATCCATGAAAAAAACTTATACTTTACACCAAAGTTATTATTAACGACTTTAAAAATTTCTTTACTATATTTTTTATCATGTGAAATTCCACCCATATCATGAAATGCAACAACAGGCTCACTGAATGCACAAATTTTTCCTTTCTTTTGATAAATCTGTTGATTTAGATTAAAATCTGAAAAAACTTTGTAATCTAAATCATATTTTAAATCTTTTGATTTTTTGTAAAAACATCCCTGATGAGGAAGTGTGTTTTTCAGTTTTAACATAAATCCATTTGACGGAATTAATTTTTTACCACTCGATAATTCAACTGGAAAACAATTTATATCATTACTAATGTTATCAGATAGCTCTTTTATAGGTAGGTTTAACAAACGATCACCACAATTTATAAAATACACGAATGTCCCATTACTATGAGAAATACCTTTATTCATAGCATCATATATACCCTTATCTTTTTCAGTAATAAAAGTCGAAATTTCATCTAAATACTTATTAATCACTTCAACAGTACCATCTGTTGAACCTCCATCTATAATTATATACTCAAAACTATCCCTTTCATATGAAAGGATACTCTTTATAGTATCTTCAATCAGTTCAACATTATTATATACAACAGTAATAACAGATATTAATTTTGATTTCATCTTATTATTCTATGATTATTTTATTTTTATTAAAGCTTTCTTTGATTATTAACGAAAGAAAAAAGATTGGCCCTAAATAAAACACAAAATCAAACATGGTACCTATTGCTTGATTAAATTCTTTTAAAAAGGCAGGTATTAAGAAAAAACCATAAACCGCTAAGGCATATCTAAAAACACTAGTTATTCTAATCTCTATAATTTTTTTTCTAAAATAAGCAGTTAAAATCCCAACTAAAAAACTATAAATTATGCCACCAATGTATCCAAAAAAAATATGCCCTCTAACAAAAAAAACAGTATTAGGACCTAAAACAACATCATCAAATAGAGACGAAGTACTCCAATAAGTCTTAACCATCTGATACCCCATAGGCTCATAATAATCTGTCAACCTAAGCATTCCAAAAATACTATTGAACTCATATAAGAAATAATCAATAAAATTAAAATTGGCAAAAGAATCTCTCACTATCTGAGTTTTATAGTAAATCATTACATCTCCAAATTCCATTAATCTAAATCCTATGGCAAAAATTGGATTACCGTCTTCCTCCTCGATTTGAGCTTCTTTGATTACAATTGAAAGAAATAAAACTGCTGTAACAATCAAAAAGTATTTCATTTTTGACTTGATAAGTTTTTTAATATAGATAACAGAATCTGACCATATATTATTTTGCTGATAGAAATACCAAAAAACAGCTACAATACCAAGCGCTCCCGACTTAGATCCCTGCAATATCGACAACAAAAAATAAGCGACAAACATTACAAAAAATATAAATCTTTTTTTTGAAACAATCAATAACAGACATATGCAAATTAGCAAAAAGTTACTTAGGAAAAACACTCTTCTCATCCATCCTGTTCCTTCAACAAATCTAGATATTTTTGCTTCTGTTGGATTATCAGAAAATAAAGGCACTCCTGAGAGTTTTAAAAAATAAAGGCTTAATACTACATAAAGAATAAAGAAAAGTATCGTAAATATTTCAAGTAATTGCAAATCTATAAGTTTTTCAATCTTTGTATCATTTCTTACAGGTAATTTAATTAATCTAAAACCGATTGTAAATGTTAAAATTGAAAAGAAAACATAAAAGAAAAAATATGAATCTGTTGATAGGCTTAGACTTGAAGCCATCATTAGAACGGTAAACAGGAAAGGGTCAAATATTGAGAGCAAATATTTCTTAAATAAAAAAAATAAAAGAAATGAAAAAAAAATGTAATAAAGACCAAAACGTAAAACTAATTCTTCCATTGTTTATTTTTAACCTGATAAACAAATAAACATTTACTACAATCCAAACTACTTGTCATATTTGCTACTTAATGTCACTTTATTATATAATTCAATATAACGATTGGCTATAAAAGAACTATCAAATTCTTTAACAATCTTCTCTCTTGCATTGAAGCATAAATCTCTATAATTATCAGAATTCAAAACCCATTCAATTCCTGTTGCCAAATCTTTCTCTTGAAAAGGTTTTGCTAAATATCCTGTTTTTTTATGCTCGACAATGTCCAATAACCCTGTATGGCCAAAAGCAACAACAGGTGTCCCGCATGCCATAGCTTCACTTGCGGTTTGAGGTAATGTCTCTTGTAAACTGGGTACTACCATTAGATCAACAGCACTATAAAGAGACACTAGGCTTACATCATCATGTAAATGCCCTAAATAATGTGTTTTTAGTTTGAAAGGCTGTTTCTCTTTTGGTTCGCTACTTCCGAAAATAACAAACTCAATATTTTTATCATTTAATAAATCTAAAGAACCAACTAATTCTTTAAATCCCTTATTTACATCACTTGTTGCGCTCATCGCTCCGAAAAGTATTAATTTCTTATTAATGGGTAAATTCCAGAGACTTCTAGCATACTTTACATCTAACGGTTTAAAAATATTTGTATCAATTGGATTGGGTATGTTGACAACTTCATGATTTTTAAGAAGAGCACTTTCCTTTACGCAATTGGTTATCCATTTACTTAAACCTACTACTACCATATTTGATAATTTACTGTAGGTCTTTTTTTTTCGATTGAAAATTCTTCGACTCAAATCTATTTCCTTCCTGCTATCTAATCGAGGGCAACTACCACATTCTTCCTTGAACTTTATACACTCCCACATTATATGGCAACCACCTGTAAAAGCCCAATTATCATGTAATGTCCAAATTATAGGCGCTTTAATTTTGGCTAAATCTTCAATTTTTACCATTGCATTAGAAATCCAATGTAAATGTACTATATCTGCATTTATGGTATTAATTTGATTAACCAAATTGTTAAATCCAATCCAAGATGGGCTAAAAAGTGTTTTGGTTCTATTTTTATAGAACTTAACAGGAAAATTGTCCGCTATTGTGCGACATTTTTCCCAGATATTTTGAAAAGTACATGTAGTATAGGATTCTACAGTAAAATCATCCCCAAATTTATTTTGAACTAACATCCTACTTTCGATACCTTTCTCTAATAATGATTGATGCAATCTATATGAAGCTCTTGCAGCACCTCCCATATTATCATATGCATTAACAATTAATACCCTCATTTCTTAGAATGTTTAAAAAAATACTTATACAGTTAAAAACCTTTTATTATTTATATTTATTTAAGGAAGAGATCCATTTATCAATATTACCTGTTGGCAACTTTATATTAGTAACATAATCATTATCTATAAAATTTACCATATCAAGAACATCTTCTCTTTTAATTACATTTAAGTTAACATCTTTACTTATTTCTATTGCCCTATTATCAACAGCCAAAATCAAAGTTCTAATATTTTTTTGCAATGCTCTTACTCCTGCGTGTAATCTAGTTCCTATATAATCAATATTTCCCTTTTCAAGAAGGTTGTTGTATGCCTCAATTGATGGAGAGATAAGTTCAATGTTATGAAAGTTTTCGTTAATTTCGTTATAATAATGAAAATCATTCATACCTTGAATCCATAAATAAACCTTATTATAATTCTCTGATAAAATACGTAACATGGTTTTATCAAGTTCACTGTTTTTATGATAAAAAGTTAAAGTAGTCACAACTTCACTAGCCTTAGATATTGGTATTTGCTTACATTTTTCGGGACTAAGGCTCCATAATGTAGGACAACTTGTATTTATAACATTATTAATACCTATGCTTTTCAATTTATTAGCAGTGTACTCATCTCTAACAGAATGCAAAACATCCTTAGATAATATAGTTTTATAAATGGCTGCTGTATATTTATTAATTCCACCTTGATATTGCCACCAACCACACCCCATAAGCACAACCTTATTTTTCAAAAGTCGTTTATGTCCAAAATGAATTTTCCATTGAAAAATTCGATCTAGATTTGAAGATAGTAAATTTGTTCCTGAAACAAACAACAAATGACGTTCATTCATTGAAATCATAGCATCATGAGATGTATATAATTGGGTAGGAAAATCTGTAAACAGGTCGTCTGGGTAGATATCCCTTAGTTTACTATAAACACTGTCATAAATTATTAAATCACCAAGATTAGCTGTTCCGATCGAAGGATTAAGTATTCCATAATCTTTATATCGATTTGTCTCCGCATTATTATTTTGCACCTTAAACTTAGATACAATAAAGCCTCTCAAATAGGCTTTTAAAAAGATTAGTTTATTCATCATTTATTCCAAATACCTTTTGCTGTATTATTAATTATTTTAAAATATTGTAATGGTCGAAGTATAATGGCATATATTAAAGAACAGCATGTTGCTAAAACAACCCCTGAAGGTCCCCAGCCTAAATATTTACCAAAAAATATACTTAAGGGTACGTTTATAATCATTGTTATGATAGACGTATATAACTGCAACTTTATTTTTCCGACTCCGTTTATAAAGTTAACGTATATCATATTGAACGTCATCATTAAAACAAAAAGCGCCATACTCAAAGATAAATTCAAAGGAATCTCTATATTTTTTCCTATCCAAAAATTGTAAAACCATTTTGAAATAAAAATCATTATTAAAAGCAAAATTGGAACTAAAAGCCAAATCTTTTGAACAGTCGAAACAGTTCTCCTAATCCAAATGAAATCTTTTTTTACATAGGCTTCTGTAAAGCTTGACCAAAATGGTGTAAGCAAAATTGTATAGCCCATTGTAACAATCGAAAAATATTTAAACGCTAAATTATACTTTACTACATCTTCTGGTCCAAATAACTTAATAATAATAAAGTTATCACTTGAAAACAAAACTAAAGATGCGATTTGAACTATGAAAAACTTAAAACCTAAATTTGAAATATCATTTAAATGTTCCCTTTTCCATAATTTAAACTCTGGTTTATATGCCAAATAACTTGTATTGAAACTAATAAAATTAAAAATCAAAAGAATAACTACTGGAATAGCAGAAATCAAACTCCCGAACAACAGCAAAGAGCTTCTATTAGTTTTAGTAAGAAGCCAAATAACAATTAAGGATAATAATTGAGAAAAAAATTGAATTTTACCTTCAATAGAATGATGCTGATCTGCTTGATAGATAGTAACAATCAATTTAGAAACTAATTGCAATCCGAAAAAAGCAAATATTATAGGCAATAAAACAGATAAATCTCCACTTAAACTTTCTTTCGTATTAAAAACCAAAGTCCAATCAATAAATTGATTTAAAATAAAAAAAATTAAGACTATAAAAAGGCTAATGGCTCCAATGGTAAAATAAGCTGAACTAACATATGCCTTCGCTATTTCATAATTATTATTTGCTTTAGCTTCGGTAAATTTATTACGAAGTCCATTTCCTAATCCTATATCAAAAAATGAAAACCAAGATATAAACGAGCTTAATGTTAACCAAACACCATAATTATCGGTATCTAAATAATCAATAGTAATAGGTATTAAAGTAAAACTAATTGCAATCGTTCCAACCTTGAAAAAAAAAGACCAACCAATATGTTTAAGAATATTTTTGTTTCTTTTACTTTCAATGTTAATTTTGTTTTTAATGTCATTAATTAAAATGCCCTTTTTTAACTTACCCAAAATAACCCCACTTTTTATATTAATTTCCTAATAAAATATTTCATTTTATTAGACTGCAATTTTACAATACTATGTACTATATCCAATATTTTTATTGAAAACTATAACAATTCAAATTTCTTTTTAACTTATATAAAAAGAATAAGCATAACATACTAACCTTAAATTTCATTAAGGAGACCAAATGATACAATTAATTTCTTAAAATATTAAACAATTCTTTAAATTATAAATCTTTTAACAACTTCCTCAAGACTAACCACAATATTGTAATAAAGCCGGCTAAAAGACCACCAATCATCAATCCTTTAACTTTTCCAAAACGTTCTTTTTGTAATGGTAATATAGGTCTGTCAATTATCTGTATTAAAGGAGTCTCTCTTCTTAAAGTAACTTTAGCCAATTCTACTTGTTTTACCAACTCAGTTAAAATGGCAGTATTCGCCTGTACATCAACCTGTCGGCGAACTGATGGCGTTTTACGTACATTTAAAGCTGGATTTAAATTAAAAGTATTATCAGTTGCGACAGCAACTCCAGTAATAGCTGAATTTAACTCACTTCGAATTGAATCTCTTTGTCGCTCTAAAATATCCATATTTATTCTAGCCCTCTTACTTTTTGTTGAAACATAAAACTCAGAAACCTTTACAGCCAAACCTTCGCAAAAGTATTTTGCAAAAAGTTCATCATTATCAGAGACCTCAATAGTTATAATCGAAATTTTTTTATCTTTTTGTTCTACTTTTAATTCCGACTTAGATAATTTCTCATACATCGCCCCCATAATACTATCTTGATCTCTAGTAAAAGTCTTACGGTTAGCATTAGGTAAAAATTGAACAGACTCAAATCTTTGTTTCCCTTCCCATTTTTTGCGCCAGTTATTGTTTTGTATATACATCTCCGCAAGTGAAATCGCTTTATTATCAACGTTAACAGGCAATAATAATGTTTTCTCAACCATGGAACGCGATTTAAAAAGTTGTGTCAAATTTGAACTTGAAAACATTCCGCCACCACTACCCCCAACATCAAGACCTAAACTACTTGCTAAACCAAGAGCCCCACCAATATTAACATTTGAATTATCGTCTTCCAATGCAAATGATAATGTAGCGGTATAAATTGGCTTTTTAAGTAATGAATAAGTCAAACCTAAAGTTCCGCCAACTATAACTAAAGCACCTATAGTTTTCCATTTTGTAAGTAAAAAAACGTACCATTCTTTAAGATTTTCAATTAAATCTTTTAAAGAAATTTCATCTTTCTCTTTTGTAATATTATCCATAAAAAACCTACTTATTTAAATGCTGTAACAATCAATAATGCTAAACTTGTTAATACGCTTCCTATACTTACCCATTCTCCTGTGCTCATCTTTTTAGTCTCAGGTTTTTCAGGGACAACTATTTGTGAATCTGGCTCTACACTTGGGTAAAATCTAAAAAATAAGAATGATTTCGTTACATCAGCTTTTCCATTTGGATAAATTATATATGCTTTTTTCTTCCAACCTTTACTATCAACTCCTCCAACCGCATTAATATAATATTTAAATCCTTTCCCTGATCTATATGGTATTTCAGATGTCAATAATACATTTCCTGTTACTTTTACACCTTCATTGTAGACCGCAACTTCTATTTCGTCACCTGGAAATAGAGTCACATTGGAATAATGATTTTTATTCTTTACTATTTTTTCCCAGTTAATTGGAATTGTCGAAAATTTTAATTCATTTTCAAGTTTATCTATTAATTTATTATTTAACGTATCTGTTTTTAAATTCAAATCTACACTTTTTAATTTTTCAATTTGATCTTCCTTAATGGGTCTAAGAATTTTCATCCCTTCTAGATTAGCCACAGATGTCAACCCACCAGCTCTCATTACAACATTATAAACAGTTTCTTTTTTATTTGCTAAAACATATTTTCCTGGATAGGCAACTGCACCTTTAATAACTACCATCTGTGGTTTTTCATAAACAGCTATTCTTCGGATATTAACTACATCAAAAGGTTTTAAAATAAAATTCTTGGCTTGTTCATTATTATCTGCAGTAATTTCAAATTGAACTAATTCAATACGTTTTGGATCTGAATCATCAATAAAATCAGATTTTATCATTCTAGCAATTTCAACTCTTTTAGATGCTGATCCTGTTAGACCACCAACTTGTACAATTAAGTCGTTCAGAGTTAAATTCTCTAAATATTCATATTCTCCAGGATTTTTTACTTCTCCGTCAATAGTAACTTTATATTCTTCTCTAAAATCTAAAATAGAATAAACAGTAACTATATCTTCCCTTTTTAATTCAATATCAGCATTTAAATCACCAGACAATGCAGCATCTAAATCTACATTCATAATTTCTGTCGTTAAATCAGTTTTTAGACGAATTATTCGTGCTCTTTTACTGTATGCATCCTCTTTTAGCCCTTCAGCTCTAGTTATAAGATCCGAGACACGCATTCCTTCTGTAAACGAGTAATAATCAGGTCTAAAAACTGCGCCTTCTATTTTAATCCTGTTCTCAAAACGATTTAAGATTTTTGTAATTCTAAAAACATCTCCTGATTGAGGAAGGTAAGAATTGTATTCACTTTCATTTATGTCATGAACTTTAAATTCTTTACCTGTTTTCTGTAATACATTTACTGAAGCCGTATAAGCAAATTCATTAAAACCTGAAGCAAAATTTAATAAGTCTGAAAAGGTTTCTCCTTTTTTCATTTCAAAAATACCTGGACGTTTAACTTCTCCTTCTACAGTAACACGTTGACTATACGCTGGAATTCTTATAACATCATTTTCTTTTAAAGCAACATTGTCAGATTGATCTCCCTTTACTAAGAATCTATATATATCAATATTCTTATAGACTTTATTATTTCTAATTAATTCAATATTTCTATAACTTCCATTTTTTCCTGGACCTCCAGCTAAATGTAGAGCGTTATATACAGTTGCTAAAGAAGAAATTGAATAGTTCCCGGGCTGTTTACCACCTACAATCGTTATTTTTATTGTTCTTATTTGGCTTAAACTAACGCTTACCTGTGATTGTCCCGAACGAACAGTACTATAAACTTTTGCGATAGCAGCTTTTATTTTTTGAGTTGCAGCTTCAATAGACATTCCAGATACTGAAATTTGTCCCACATACTGAATAGCTACTTTGCCCTCAACTGAGACTGGTATTGATGCATTATACTCTTGAACACCATAAACACTTACTTGCAACTCATCACCCGGCCCTAAAACATAATTCACTGGAGTTGCCATCTTTAAATCTGGTTCAAAATTTAAAGTTGGATTATCAAACAATTCAGAACCAAAAATCAAGACATTAGTAGAGTCTTTAACTTTGTCATTTTTAATTTTGTCTTGTTTTCTACCAAACACATTTTTATCTTCTTGTTTTTGGGATTTATCTTCAACACCTTTATTTAATCTTGCCGAATAATCATTAAGTCTTGTCTTTAATTTATCATATTCCGTCTGACTCATTCCTTTTGATAATGCCATTGGCTCAACTTGTTCAATTGTAGTATTATTACTTTTTAGTTGTGCACTAATTTTAGCTAAGTCATCATCCGATAAATAATCTACTTTAATTGTACTTAAATCTTTACCTTTAAGAACATCTTGTGCCTTAATATTATAGGAAAATAAAAAAGTAAAAACTAAAATAAGAACGTATGTTATTTTTTTCATGCTGCTTTTTTTAATCTTAAAAAATAAATTTAATTAAAGATTTGTTTTAAGAATATTGCTTTTTATAATAATCTTTATAAGCCCCAGAAGTAACATTCTGCAACCATTCTTCATTATTAAGATACCAATTGATTGTTTTTTCTAAACCTTCTTCAAATGTTACTGACGGCCTCCATCCCAATTCTTTATTAATTTTTGAAGCATCTATTGCGTATCTTAAATCATGACCTGGTCGATCTTTTACAAATGTGATCAATTGTTGAGAAGTTCCTTCTGATCTTCCTAACTTTTGATCCATAATCTGGCATAATAATTTCACCAAATCAATGTTCTTCCATTCATTAAACCCACCAATGTTGTAAGTTTCATGATTCTTCCCTTCATGAAAAACTAGATCTATAGCAATAGCATGATCTTCAACAAATAACCAATCACGAGTATAGTTTCCGTCTCCATATACTGGTAATGGCTTATTGTTAATTATATTATTTATAAATAAAGGAATTAATTTTTCAGGAAAATGATAAGATCCGTAATTATTAGAACAATTTGTTAAAACATACGGCAAACCATAAGTTTCACCATAAGCTCTAACAAAATGATCTGAACTAGCTTTTGAAGCAGAATATGGTGAATTAGGGTCATACGCCGTTGTTTCTGTAAATAATCCTTCTGCTCCTAAACTTCCATACACTTCATCTGTACTAATGTGATAAAATCTTTTTCCATCAAAATTATTCTTCCACTGGTTTTTTGTCGCATTTAACAAATTCATGGTGCCAATTACATTTGTTTTAACAAATGCTAAAGGATCTTCGATCGAACGGTCAACATGAGATTCAGCTGCTAAATGCAAAACACCATCAAAACTATGTATTGAAAAAAGTTCATTAATGAAAACTTCATCAACTATATCTCCTTTTACGAAGGTATAATTAGACTTATCTTCAATATCTTTAATATTCTCAAGATTTCCTGCATAAGTTAATGCATCCAAATTGAAAATGTGATATTCTGGATATTTATTAACAAATCTTCTCACTACATGTGATCCAATAAAACCAGCACCTCCAGTTATAAGAATTTTTTTCATTTTATCTTTTTGATTACTTTACTTTAATAATTCTGAATTCTGTTTTTCTAATTCAGTATAAATATCTTTTACGTCTTGTGAACTCTCTTTCTGCAAAATCAGATTAGCAGTATCAGTATAAACAAAAATAGTATTTTCTAAACCAAGAAAGGTTGTATGTTTATCACATCCGATAACCATATTACCTTTAACATCAGTTGGATGTCCTTTAGATATTAAATAATCATAAACAGATTCAAAAGAGCCTAAATCTGACCAAGAAAAAGAAGCTGGTACAACTTTAATTTTTTTACTTCTTTCCATTACGGCATAATCGATGCTTATTGATGGAATTTCCATAGATAAATCTAAATCTAAGAAACCATCGTTACTTGCTTCCCATACCTGTTTTGATTTTCTATAAACATCTGGCTGAAATTGTTTTAATTCTTCCAAAAGGACACTTGCTTTAAAACAAAACATTCCACTATTCCATAGAAAATTACCTTTTGCAATAAATTCTTTTGCAGTCGTTTCGTTTGGTTTTTCACGAAATGAAACTACATTATCTCCCTTGGCTTCTATGTAACCATAACCTGTTTCTGGTTTAGTTGGAATTACACCAAAAGTCACAATAAATCCCTCATCAGCTTTAGAGATCGCTTCATTTATTGCCTCATTATAATTCTCCATTAAATCAATAATATGGTCAGAAGGAGTTATAATTAAAATATCATTTGGCTCTGAAGCAAATGCCGCAAATGCAATTGCCGCAGCAGTATTTCTAGGAGTAGCTTCAACAATATTTATATATGAAGTACTTGTTTTATCCATTACTTTGCCGCTCAGTTGAAAATTGTCAACATTTCCAACAACCATCACTTTATTTGCTAAATGACTATTTCGCTCAACAGTCATTTCAAACAAAGATTTTCCATCAAATATTTCAAGGTATTGTTTCGGTCGGCTTTTGCGCGAAAGAGGCCATAGTCTACTTCCAACTCCTCCAGTAAGAATTACATGTGTAACGGATTTATTTGAACTCATATATTTTTAAATAAAAAAAGAAAATTTAAAAACTTAAAGCCTATTATCAGCTAAAGATCCTAAAACTCCTTTTACATCATAAATTAAACTTTTGTCTTTTTGCAAATTTGAAAAATCAATTTCAAGAAATTCTGAGTGTGCTACTCCTAATACCAATGCATCAAATTTTTCTTTAGGCAAAATATTTACAGTTTCTAGTTTATACTCTCTCTCTACTTCCTCAATATTAGCAAGTGGATCAAAAACAGTAACTGTTATTCCGTAATCTTTTAAAGCTTTTATAACATCAACAATTTTAGTATTACGGACATCTGGACAATTTTCTTTAAAAGTAATTCCAAACATTAACAGATTTGCACCATTAACTGAAATTCCTTTTTTTATCATCAGCTTTACGATCTGTGAAGCGACATATTCTCCCATGCTATCGTTTAAACGTCTTCCAGCTAAAATTATTTCAGGATGATATCCAAATTCTTGTGCTCTTTGTGCTAAATAATAAGGATCAACTCCTATACAATGCCCCCCGACAAGACCTGGTTTAAAAGGTAAAAAATTCCATTTAGTAGCTGCTGCCGTTAATACTTCTTGTGTATCAATATTCATTAAATTAAATATTTTGGCCAATTCATTAACAAAAGCGATATTAATATCTCTCTGAGAATTTTCAATAACTTTTGCAGCTTCTGCCACTTTTATCGTAGGCGCAAGATGTGTTCCTGCTGTAATTACGGATTTGTATAAAGCATCAACTTTCAAACCTATTTCTGGAGTTGAACCCGAAGTAACTTTTAAAATTTTTTCAACAGTATGTTCTTTATCTCCAGGATTGATTCTTTCGGGAGAATATCCTGCGAAAAAGTCTTCGTTAAATTTTAAACCTGAAACTTTTTCTAAAACGGGCACACATTGCTCTTCTGTAACTCCTGGATATACAGTTGATTCATAAATAACAACATCTCCCTTTTTCAAAACTTTCCCGACCGTTTCACTCGATTTATACAAAGGAGTCAAATCTGGCCTATTATTTTTGTCTACAGGCGTAGGAACAGTAACTATATAATAATTACATTCTTTAATATCATTTATTGACGTAGTACAGTACAAGCCTTTTTCTTCATTTAAGCTTTTTACTAAAACTTTCTGTAAGACATTGTCTTCGACTTCTAAAGTGCTATCGGTTCCAGATTGTAAGGAACTAACTCTTGATTCGTTTATATCAAATCCAATAACTGAATATTTGGTAGCAAATAATCGCGCTAGAGGCAATCCTACATAACCTAAGCCTATAACTGCAATTCTTACATTATTTTCCAACTTCATATTTTTTTAATTTATTCTGGTCACTTAAACTCATGGCTTCGCCGTTCTCAGTCACAAAATTCTGACTCAGATACCTAAATTAATCATTTTCGGCAAATATAGCATAATAAGTCTAGTAATTCAATACGGTTTCACGTAATACTAGCAAAACAACTTACAATGCAAAAACAAATATTCACAACAATCTATTAATCAGACTGTAAATAAATACATAATAAAAAAAACAGAAGAAAAAATTCCCAAAAGGACTTTTTCTTCTGTTATCATCTGATTTTTAAAATCATTTATATTTTATCTTCAATACACACCCTAATGCTTCTAATACTAGGACATAATAACTATTAGATACCTCTTGTACAATTGCGTTTTGATTACTGAATGCTCCCGACTCTAATTTGATCTTATCACCAACTTGAAACGTCGAAACCGATATATCGCTAATATTTGTTGCTTTTAGACTTTTTTTAATAACTTCAATTTCTTGATCCTTTACAATTGCAGGTTTTCCAAGCCAAAACAAATATCTAACAACACCAGCAACTTGAAATACTAAATTCCGCTCTGAATCGGGTAATTGCACAAAAACATAAGAATTAAAAAGTGGCGTCTCAATTTTCTTTTTTCGATCTGACCATTGTTTAACCTGAGTAATTAAAGGACAATAGCATTCGACTCCCAGCTGATTAAGCTTATCCGCAACTTTCTTTTCCCATTTAGGTTTTGTATAAACTACGTACCAATTCATTTTTTCTTCTTTATGAATGAAGCAAATTCGTATCACTTCATATCTCTTACAAACTACAAAACCAATTTATGACCCAATACCATTATAAACGAAACCTATTGATTCTAATTGTTTAGCATTCAAAATATTTCTTCCATCAAAAACAAAAGCTGGTTTATGCATTGAATCGTAAATCTTTTTCCAATCATAAGCTGTAAACTCATCCCACTCCGTTAAGATTGCAACAGCATGTGCTCCTTTACAAGCTTCATAAGCATTTTCAAACACATTCAAAGCATCAATATTTTCCTTACTTGTTCTTGTTTCCAAATAATCTAAGTCGTTTAACATTTTATTTTTAGAAACTTTCGGATCAAAGACTGAAATTTTAGCTTGTTCATTTATTAAGTCATCAGCAACATAAATTGCTGCAGATTCTCTAGTATCGTTTGTATCTTTTTTGAAGGCCCAACCCAAAAATGCAATTTTCTTATCAGCTACTGTATTATATAATGTCTGAACAATTTTATTTGAAAATCTTCTTTTTTGATGATCGTTCATAATAATTACTTGTTCCCAATAATCTGCAACTTCATTTAGTCCGTATGATTTTGCAATGTAAACTAAATTTAGAATGTCTTTTTGAAAACAAGAACCTCCAAATCCTACAGAAGCTTTTAAAAATTTTGGCCCTATTCTGCTGTCCATGCCTATAGCCCTCGCAACTTCATTCACATCTGCGCCTGTTTTTTCACAAAGTTCTGACATTGCATTTATTGAAGATATACGTTGTGCTAAAAATGCATTTGCTGTAAGTTTAGACAATTCTGATGACCAAACATTTGTTGTCAAAATTCTATCTTTATTTACCCAATTTGAATAAACATCAACCAATGCATTAATTGCTTCCTCACCGCCTTCAGTTGTGTCTCCACCAATCAAAATACGATCTGGATTTAATAAATCTGTTACCGCAGTCCCCTCTGCCAAAAACTCTGGATTAGATAGAATTTGAAATTGAACACCATTTCCAGTGTTATCCAATATGCTCTTAATTGCCTCAGCAGTACGAACTGGCAGAGTTGATTTTTCAACTACAATTTTATTTTGTTTTGCTACTCTTGCTATTTGTCTAGCACATAATTCAATATATTTTAAGTCAGCCGCCATTCCTTTACCTTTACCGTAAGTTTTAGTCGGAGTGTTTACTGAAATAAATATCATTTGAGCTTCGTCTATTGCCTTATCAACATCAGTAGAAAAAAATAAATTTCTACCTCTTGCTTCTGCTACAATTTCAGAAAGACCTGGTTCATAAATCGGAATGTTTTCAGGATTAGGATCATTCCAATCCGCTATTCTTTGTTCATTTAAATCAACAACTGTAACCTGAATATGTGGACATTTTTGAGCAATAACCGCCATCGTTGGTCCACCAACATATCCTGCACCAATGCAGCAAATTTTTGTAATTTTCATTTGATCTCTTTTATCTTGATCTATTTATTTTAAATTATTCCAATACCACCCAACTGCTTCTTTCAACCCTTCTTGTAAAGAATATTTTGGATTATATCCTAACATATTTTTTGCTTTCTCAATACTTGCCAGCGAATGAGGAATATCACCTGCTCTGTTTTCTCCATAAATAACTGAAACATCTTTTATTTTTGGATCAAACTCAGACAAATATTCTTTTAGATATTTCACCAAATCATTTAGTGTATTTCTATCACCATAAGCAGTATTATAAACAGAATTAATTGCCTCTAGATTCTGAGAAGTCATAGCCAGTTCATTCATCTGAATCACATTGTCGATATATGTAAAATCACGAGAATAATTTCCATCTCCATTAATTATTGGGCTTTCGTGATTCATAAATTGCTTTACAAACTTTGGAATAACAGCAGCGTAAGCTCCATTAGGATCTTGTTTTCTTCCAAAAACATTAAAATAACGAAGGCCTATTGTTTCCAATCCGTATGTTTTGCTGAAAATTTCTGCATACAACTCATTCACATATTTAGTAATTGCATATGGCGACAATGGTTTCCCAATAACATCTTCTACTTTTGGTAATCCTTGCGAATCTCCATAAGTTGAAGAACTTGCAGCATAAACAAATCTCTTCACTTTTGCATCGCGTGCAGCAGTCAGCATATTTAAAAACCCAGAAACATTCACATCGTTTGTAGTTATTGGATCTTTAATTGATCTAGGAACAGAACCTAAAGCCGCTTGATGCAAAACGTAATCTGCTCCTTCGACTGCCAAATTACAATCGCTTAAATTTCGAATATCTCCTTCAATTAATTTAAAATCAGAATTATTTAAAAAATCTTTTAAATTATGATGATGCCCTGTCGAGAAGTTATCTAAACAAACTACTTTATATCCTAAACCTAAAAAATACTCCGTCAAGTTTGAACCGATAAATCCAGCTCCTCCCGTAATTAAAATTGTATTTTTTGTTTTATTTTCCATTTATCAAAATTTAGCTTTTTCTAAATCGATTTAAAAGTGTTTTCAAAAATCCTTTTTTTGGTTCCTCTTCATGATAACCATTTGAGTAAGCTCCATAACCATATCCGTAGCCATAAGCTGCTCCGTATTTTGCTTTATTCTCATAGCCATTCAACACAATACTAACATTACTTAATTCGCCACGCTTAAGTCTTGTGTTTAACATCGTTATCATGTCTTTCTTCGTATAATTTTGTCTAACAATATACAAGATAACATCTGCAAACTGCACTAACTCTAACGAATCTGCTACTAAACCAACTGGTGGCGTATCAAGAATTATGTAATCATATTTCAATTTTAATTCATCGATTAATTCTTTCATAGCATCACTTAAAATAAGCTCTGAAGGATTTGGAGGAATTGGTCCTGAAAGTATTACATCTAGATTTGGAATAGGAGTTGAGTTAGTAATTTCTTCTAAACTATTTTGTCTAATTAGATAATTAACAACTCCAAGAGGCGTAGTTAATTTAAACTCATCTGCTAATCTTGGTTTTCTTAAATCCAAACCAACAATTACCGTTTTCTTTTCGCTTAAAGCAAAAACTGTTGCTATATTGATAGAGCAAAACGTTTTTCCTTCCCCACTAATTGAAGAGGTAATCATTAAAGTTTTTGCCCCATTTACTTTCTGTTTTTTATATAAAAACTGAAGTGAAGATCGTATTCCTCTGAAAGCCTCAGAAAGAGCGGACTTGGGTTTATCAAAAACAGCTAAATTTACAGAATCCTTATTCACTCCAATAACCCCAAGTAATGGTATTTGGGTTATCTTACTAATATCTTCTGTATTTTGAATCGAATTATTGATAAAGAAAATTACAAAAACAAATAACAACGGAATTAAAATTCCTGAAAACAAAGCCAATACATAATTCACTGAGGTTTTAGGCCCAATAAGCCCACCTCCTATGTCTTTTGCCGGATCTATAAAATGAATATCCGATAAATTAGAAGCTTTTACAATTTCTGCCTCATTTCTTTTTTGAAGAAACTCGGTATAAATATTATCGTTTAAATCATACTTTCTTTTGATTTTCAATAATTCCTGTTGTTCTGCCGGAAGTCTTTTAACTGTACTTTCTGCCTGACCAATTTTAGCATTGACTAAAGACAAGTCATACAATAAAGATGCTTTTGCAGTAGCAATATTCTCTTGAAGAACATTTTTTACTGCTGCCATTTGGTTATCAAAATCTTTAAATATTTTTTCACTCTTTACGGCATATGCCATTTCAGATCTTTGAGCCGAAAGTGCTATAAGCTTTGAAACATTGGCAACAATATTCTGATCTTCAATTCCCGCAACTGATGGAGCTGGCAATCTGGAGTAATCATCACTACTGTTTAGATATGATTTTAATGAATTATAATACGCGATCTTTCTAGTTACTTGATCTCTTTCAACATCAAAATTCATTATCTTATCTGAAACTTTAGCTCCACCATCTTCGATTTCAAAAATATTTTTATCTTTTTGAAAAGACTTTAATTCATTACCTGTTTGCTTAAGTTGAGACTCCATTGCAACAAGGGTACTGTCTATAAACCTAATAGTATTTGTCGCAAATTGGTTTTTACCATCAAGTTGTATTTTAATAAGCATTTTTACAGTAGAATTTAAATAATCCACCATTCTTGCTTTATTTGTTCCCTGTAAAGACAAGGTTAATATTGAACCGCTATTTTTTAATGGCTCTACGCTTACTCCTCTGTAGCGAGCCACCGTCCCATCAAAATCATTAAATTTTATAAAATATTCTTTCCCTTTATAAAAGCCAGGATTATCTGTTATTTGAAGTTTCCAATTTAAGAAAGGAAGCTCTACTCGATCTCCAACTCTATATCTTTTTACAAAACTAACTGGTTGTACAGAAGTATTACCATAGGTATTAGTGCTATAAGTGATTAATGGAACTGAGCTATTTTCGAACGGAATTTGAATTTCATATTCATTTTCGCTAAGAAATTTTATACTTATTAATGTATTTGCAATCTGTCCTTTTGTTTTGTCGATATCTATATAAAACGGTACAGCTCCATAAGAATCTATAAAATTATACTTTCCTTGCTCTAAATAATCAATATAGAATTGAAGTTTATCAACTACTAACTCATTGTGAGATCTGGATTGCAAAATTGTAGAAATTCCATTTACTTGATCTGAAATTCCTCCCCAGTTAAAAACTAAACTTGTATTAGAAGTAAAAAAAGGATTACTTTCCTCTTTAATAGAAACCAAAGTCTGCATTCCGTAAATTTTTTCTTTACGAATGTTTACTTGATAAGCAATTGTGAAAGTAATAATTAAACTAATCAGAAACCATTTCCAGTAACTAGCAATTTTCAACAAAAAACCTTTAAAATCAAAATTATAATGATTCTCAAAAATGGAAAAGTCTTTAATATCTAACATTTTAAAAATCTTTTTTTATTTAACAATAAGGAAAACCGTTGTTGCCAAAGACAATAAGGTAATAATTGTAGTTAACGATTGTAATCCTGTCTGCCCAGTTCCCCACGTTTTTTGTTTCACTGGTTTGATATAGATATAATCATTCGGTTGCAAATAATAATATGGTGATTTCATGACATTTACATCTGTAAGATCAATATTATGCATTTGAACTCCCGTTGGACTTTGACGAATTACAGTAACTTCTTTCCTATTACCTACAGTAGTAATATCTCCAGCATTTGCTACAGCTTCCAGAATGGTAACGTTTTCCTTAAATAACACTTTAGTTCCTGTATTTCCGACTTCTCCATTGATTGTATATCTAAAACCCGCTAATTTAACTGTTACAAAAACATTTGCTTCACTTTTAAAATATTCCTCAAGCAATTTTTTTTCAATTTTCAAGCGAACTTCTTCGAGAGTATAGCCAATTACATTAATTTCACCTAAAATTGGCATTCTAATATTACCATGATCATCAACTGTAAAACCATCAAAATAAAGACCTGCTTCTGATTTTGAAGTTTGATTACTTTGACTTTCCGTTGTATTGAAGATAGAAACCAATTTTGGATCAATTGCTTTTATATTAACACTTAGAACATCATTTACTTGTAATCGATATGGTTTTGATTCCACAGCTGCAATAGTTGTCTTCTCATCTGAATTATTTTTGTCTTGAAGATAAACCAAATCTTTAATTGGAATACACGATGTAAATAATATTGACATTAAGAAAAATAGAAAAAAGCTTTTTTTTGTCATTGGTTCAATTTTATCGCAAATATAGCTTTTCCTTTAATGTATCGAAAAACCTACTTGTCATTTGGGGGTTTAGTTTAATTATTTTTAAATGTTTTTTCAAAAGGAACTCTATGCAAAATACTCCTTCCTAATGTTACTTCGTCTGCATATTCTAATTCATCTCCAAC
Source organism: Flavobacterium sp. SH_e (assembly GCF_025717045.1). Classification (GTDB taxonomy): domain Bacteria; phylum Bacteroidota; class Bacteroidia; order Flavobacteriales; family Flavobacteriaceae; genus Flavobacterium. Next base: position 105,884 of record NZ_JAOVZN010000002.1, on the reverse strand, counting down.
AGATATTCCTCGAGCAATTGTAGAGATTATAATTTCTGCATCTATAATTTGTTTATAGATGTAAAAATTTGTTGTATCTCCTTCCATCGTCGAACTTAAAGCAAAAATAATTTCAGCCACTTTGCCAGATTTTACCTTCTCAACCAAACTTGAAATATTTAGCTGATTTGGACCAACTCCTTCAATAGGTGAAATCTTTCCTCCAAGAACATGATAAATTCCTTTGTACTGACCTGTATTCTCAATCGCCATAACATCACGAATATCTTCTACAACACATATCGTCTCATGATTTCTGAGATGATTTGCACAAATTTCGCAGATTTTAGTGTCCGAAATATTATGGCAACTTTCGCAAAATTTGATATCCTCACGCATATTTAATAATGCCTGAGATAAAAAAGAAGTTTGTTCTTTAGGCTGTTTTAGCAGATGAAGAACTAGCCGAAGAGCTGTACGCTTACCAATACCAGGCAATTGCGACATTTCGTTTACCGCTTTTTCGATTAATTTTGATGAAAATTCCATGACGACAAAAGTAATACTTTTAATGGTTTAGCTCGCATTACAGCAATTAAATTCAATGCTTATAAATACTGGAATTTTATCCAGAAAAAACACCTATTTCAATATTGTTTTCCGAAGCCTATTCTCATTTTTAAAGTTCTTAATATTGATTTGTTGCCAATAAAACTAATGTACAAGCTACTTCAACCTGAATATCATTTAACTCCAATAATTGGTACAATTCTGGATTTTCAGTTCCCGGATTAAAAATTACACGTTTAGGATGTGCTTCAATAATATAATTGTAATAATCTCTTTGACGTACTGGGTTTAGGTACAAAGTAATTGTGTCAATATTTTTAACTGGTATGGCTTTAGTTTGAATTTTCACGCCAGCAACTTCTCCTGCTTTTTGTCCAATTGCTAAAACAGAATGCCCTTTTCCTACCAGCATATTTACGGCTCTATATGAATAACGATCTGAATTTGTTGATGCTCCTATAACTAGTGTTTTTTTACTTTTCATTGTTTTTATTTAGACTGCAAAAGTAATTAAAAAGAACCATTTAATCCTATGTCTTTGATTCAGAATCAATAGCAATTAAAAAATATTATTCTAACATAATTTCATACAAAACATCAAAAAATAACTACTTTTACTTCACTAACCAATATTCTATGGAATTATTCATTTACTTATTTGCCGCATTATTCTCGGTACTAAACCCAATCGGAACTGTGCCAATCTTTGTTGGATTAACGCAACACGACTCCCAAAAAGAAAGATCTCGAATTTCGCTTTGGACCGCAATTAACGTTTTTATAATATTATTAGTTTCTTATTTCATCGGCCAATATGTCCTAACCTTTTTCGGAATTAGCATCGATGCTTTAAGAATTGCCGGCGGAATAGTAATTGTGAATTCTGGTTTCTCTTTACTTTCAGGGAAATTCAATAAAAAGCGCGGGATCAATAAAAAAATTGAAAATGAAGCACAACAGAGAAATGATATTGCATTAACCCCTTTGGCAATTCCGATGCTTGCTGGTCCTGGCTCAATGTCCCTTTTAATTGCTTTTTATCAAGAACATCACGAGTTAAACGAAATCATAATTTCTTCATTAGCGATTCTTGCCATTGCAGTTGCTATTTTTGCCATTCTAAAAAGTGCTCATTATTTAGCAAGAATATTAGGTGCTTCAGGAATTGTTGCAATCTCTAGAATTGTTGGCTTTATAGTTATTTCAATTGGCATACAATATATTGTAAGTGCAATTGTAAATATTATTAAAGGAAATTTTTAGTTTAATCAAATATTAAAAAAGAAAGGGATAAAATCGCAACATGATTTTATCCCTTTCTTTTTATTAGATCTTTTATTTTAACTTCTTGGTAAGAAAATTTCGGCCATCATACATCTTGCACTTCCACCACCACAAGCTTCAATTGTATCCAAACTTGAACTTAAAATTTCAGCATGGTTTTCTAATTGTGCTATTTGTTTCGGAGTTAAACTTTGATGAGCTGATGCACTCATTACAATATATCGTTTATCATCTTTCCCTCGAACTTCCAGCATATTTCCTGCAAAATTATTTACTTGAGCTTCGGTAATCAAAACAACTTCTTTTTGATCTTGCTTAAGACTATCCAGAACCATTTTGCGTTCTTTCTTGTCATCAATCGAATCTGCACAAATTACTGCAAAAGTTTCGCCTAAACACATCATAACATTAGTATGATAAATTAGTTTTCGTTCTCCATCAACTGTTTGAAAAGCTTCGAAAATAACTGGAGCATAATCAAAATCTTCACAGAACTCTATAAACAATTCTTCGTCAGCTCTTGGTGATAAAGCGCAATATGCTTTTCCGTTTGCTCTATCTAATAATAAACTTCCTGTTCCTTCTAAGAAAATGCCATCTTCTTCTGCAGAAGTATAGTCCATTATATTGGTAATTTCAAATCCTTTTTCTTCCAAAGTATCCAAAATATCTTCACGACGTTCTTGACGACGGTTTTCTGCAAACATTGGATACAATGCTACATCTCCATTTTCATGAAACGAAACCCAGTTATTTGGAAAAATACTATCTGGAGTATCAGTCTCTAAATTATCATCAACAACTGTTACATCAACGCCAACCGCTCTTAGCTTTTCTACAAAAGCATCAAATTCTTGTTGCGCTTTAGCATTAACAGTACTTGGCAAAAGTCCGTCTAACACCTTTTGATAATAATTATTGACAGCCGTTTGTTCATTCATTCTGAATGCAACTGGGCGAATCATCACGATAGCATTAGTAGTTTGTCTCATTTTTTATATATTTTCTCGTTTCAAGTTTCAAGTTTCAGGTTTCAGGTTTCGTGTCTTCTAAAAACTTGAAACCTCAAACTTGAAAAAAACTATTTTTAGTCTCTAATTAATGGTAAAGTTGAACATCTCAACAAACCTTCCTGTTTCGAAATTTCAGCATACGGAATTTCTTCCACAGTAAAACCATTTTCACGAAGCCAGTTATTCAATCTTGTAAAATTCTTTTCAGAAACAACAACATTTTCATCAATTGAAAACACGTTTGAAAACATATTATACATTTCATTTCTTTCAATATGAAATAGATTTTCTTTTCCAAAAAGTTTCACTAAATACAAATAATCAGCTTCTTCACGAAAACCTCTTTTATATATAATACCTTTATCTTTCCCAACAGGTTGAAAACAACAATCTAAATGCAATGCATTATCTCTTGCTTCCAATTTAGATTTTACTAAATCAAACTCTTTCACAATTTTATTAGGAAACAAAGATTTGATATAATTTACACCTTGCATATTGGTTCTTGCCGTAATGTAATCTTTATAATCACTTCCTTTATAAGTCCCAATAAAAATATGATCATTCCAAAGCATAACGTCTCCTCCTTCTATATGGACTTCTTCTGGAGGACGAACTACTTTTATTGGGTCAATCTGATCAATTACATATTGAATTGCATCTAATTCGCGTTCTCTATCTGGTAGAATATTAGATTTTACAAAAACATCATCAATTACAAAACCTATATCTCTAGCAAAAATCTGATTGTAATTTTCAATCATTTCTGGGCGATAAACGGCAACATCATACTTTTTGAAAACAGCATTAAAAGCATCCATTTCAGCAACCATATCTTTTTCTACAGGATAAGTTCCTGCCTTAATATGTTCCAATGATTTAGGGTCATACGCCTCTTCTATAGTTGGAGTTGGACCATTATGAACAGCAGAACCCAGAACTACAGCACGAAGCCGAGACGTTTCGTTCTTTACATTTAATTGCAACATAACTTTATTATATTTTGAGCAAAGATAAAAAAAGCTTCACATGTAAGTGAAGCTTTCGTTTTTTTATTTATTAGACTTGAACTCTCTTAAAGGATGTCCAGTATAAATTTGTCTCGGTCTTCCGATTGGCTCTTTGTTTTCACGCATTTCTTTCCATTGAGCTATCCAACCTGGAAGCCTTCCAATTGCAAACATAACGGTAAACATATCTGTCGGAATTCCTAATGCTCTGTAAATAATCCCAGAGTAGAAATCAACGTTTGGATATAAATTTCTTGATTTGAAGTATTCATCTTCAAGAGCTGCTTTTTCTAATTTTCTTGCAATCTCTAAAATCGGATCTTCAACACCCAACGTTTCTAATACTTCTGTCGCTGCTTTTTTGATGATTTTAGCTCTTGGATCAAAGTTTTTGTAAACTCTGTGTCCGAATCCCATTAAACGGAATGGATCATTTTTATCTTTTGCTTTCGCTAAAAATTTATCTGTATCTCCACCGTCTTTGTTAATTTCTTCTAGCATTTCAAGTACAGCTTGATTTGCTCCACCGTGAAGTGGTCCCCAAAGTGCAGAAACTCCTGCAGAAACTGAAGCAAATAAACCAGCGTGAGATGAACCTACCATTCTAACTGTAGATGTAGAACAGTTTTGCTCGTGATCTGCGTGAAGAATGAATAATTTATCTAAAGCATTTACGATTACTGGATTTGCAGCATAAGGCCCTGTAGGTAATTTAAACATTAATTGCATAAAACTTTCTACATACCCTTTTGTATTATCATAATAATTTAAAGGATACCCCATAGATTTTCTGTAAGTCCATGTAGCTATCACTAAAAATTTTGCCATTGTTTTACAAATAGCTTCGTACATTTCTTTTTCGTTATCAACATTAACCGCTTTAGGATTAAAAGCTGTCAATGCGCTAGTTAAAGCAGATAACACTCCCATTGGGTGAGCCGTTTTAGGGAAACCGTCAATGATATTTTTCATTTCTTCGTTTACCAAAGAATGTTTTTTAATACCATTTTCGAATTCTTCTAATTGTGCAGCGGTTGGCAATTCTCCAAAAATCAAAAGATAAGAAACTTCTAAGAAACTAGCTTTTTCAGCAAGATCTTCGATTGAATATCCTCTGTAACGTAAAATTCCCTCTTCTCCATCTAGGAAAGTGATTTCACTTGTACAAGATCCTGAATTTTTATAACCTGGATCAATTGTAATAACACCCGTTAAATCACGTAATTTGTTGATATCGATAGCTGATTCGTTTTCACTCCCTGTGATTACCGGAAGCTCAATCTTTTTACCATCTATTTCTAATGTAGCTATTTTTGACATAATATACTGGAAATAATTCTTTAAATAATAATTTATCAAATCTAATGAATTTAAGACTAATTAAAAAAAGAATACTGCTATGAATTTGTTAAAAGTCCAAAAAAAAACCATCTGCAAAAACAGATGGTTTTTCCCAATATATAATTCGTTCAATTATTTGATTTTAAAAGCATTTAAACCAGGGAAATAAGCTGTATTTCCTAATTCTTCTTCAATTCTCAATAATTGATTGTATTTAGCCATACGATCTGAACGAGACGCAGAACCAGTTTTAATTTGACCACAGTTTAAAGCAACAGCTAAATCTGCAATTGTATTATCTTCAGTTTCTCCAGAACGGTGAGACATTACAGATGTATAACCAGCATTTTTTGCCATGTTTACAGCTGCGATAGTTTCAGTTAGAGTACCAATTTGATTTACTTTTACTAAGATTGAGTTAGCAATTCCTTTTTCGATACCAGTTGACAAACGTTCAACATTAGTAACGAATAAATCATCACCAACTAATTGTACTTTGTCTCCGATTTTTTCAGTTAAAGCTTTCCATCCATCCCAGTCATCTTCGTACATACCGTCTTCGATAGAAATAATTGGATATTTAGAAGCTAACTCAGCTAAATATTGAGCTTGTTCTTCAGAAGTTCTAATTTTTCCAGTTTCTCCTTCAAATTTAGTGTAATCGTATTTACCGTTTACATAAAACTCAGAAGCAGCACAGTCAAGAGCAATCATAATTTCGTCACCGAAAGAATATCCTGCTTTTTCAACCGCAAGTTTAATAGTATCTAAAGCATCTTCAGTTCCACCAGCTAAGTTTGGAGCAAAACCTCCTTCGTCACCTACTGCAGTACTTAAACCTCTATCGTGTAATACTTTTTTCAAGTTGTGGAAAATTTCAGTTCCCATTTGCATTGCATGTGTAAAAGAAGTTGCTTTTACTGGGAAAATCATAAACTCTTGGAATGCGATAGGTGCATCAGAGTGAGAACCTCCATTGATAATGTTCATCATCGGAACAGGCAATGTATTAGCAGAAACTCCACCTACATATCTGTATAATGGCAGACCAAGTTCATTAGCAGCAGCTTTTGCTGCAGCCAAAGAAACACCTAAAATAGCATTAGCCCCTAATTTAGATTTGTTTGGAGTTCCATCCAAATCAATCATTAATTGGTCAATTGTGTTTTGCTCGAAAACAGAAGTCCCAACTAATTCTTCAGCAATAACAGTATTTACATTGTTCACTGCATTCAAAACACCCTTACCTAGGTAAGCCTTACCTCCATCACGTAATTCAACAGCTTCGTGCTCTCCAGTTGATGCTCCAGATGGAACAGCAGCTCTACCTAAAACTCCATTTTCAGTTACTACATCAACTTCAATAGTAGGATTACCTCTAGAATCAAGAATTTGTCTTGCGTGAACTTTAATTATAATACTCATTATTTTTGTTTTTTATTAATAAATTATATTTTTTTTTCGAAATTATAAAAATATTTAATACTATAAACGCATTTTAGCCATTAAACACCTTTATTTATTAACTACATCGTTTTAGACCTTACTACTTTTAATGTTCTCAACAAATTGATCAAACAAATATGACGAATCATGTGGTCCCGGACTAGCTTCTGGGTGATATTGAACAGAAAAACAATTCTTATTCTTCATTCGCATTCCTGCAACTGTATCATCATTTAAATGTATATGAGTCAGTTCTAACTCTGGATGACCTTCTAAAGCTTCTCTTTTTACAGCGAATCCATGATTTTGAGAAGTAATCTCCCCTTTACCTGTAAGAAGATTTTTTACTGGATGATTAATTCCTCGGTGCCCTCCAAACATTTTATAAGTCTGAACTCCATTTGCTAATGCAATAATCTGATGACCTAAACAGATTCCAAACAAAGGTTTATCATCTGCAATAATGTTCTTAGCAACCTCTATTACTCCATAAAGCGGGTCCGGATCTCCAGGTCCATTAGACAAGAAATATCCGTCTGGATTAAACGCGCTTAACTCCTCGTAACTTGTATCGTATGGAAAAACCTTAATATAACAATCTCTTTTTGCAAAGTTTCTTAAAATATTCTTTTTAATTCCAAGGTCAAGTGCCGAAATTTTGTATGTCGCATTTTCATCCCCTACAAAATAAGGCTCTTTTGTAGACACTTTTGAGGCTAACTCAAGACCTTCCATATTTGGCACATTTGCCAATTCTTTTTTCAGATCTTCAATTGAAGTTCCATCTGTACAGATAACAGCATTCATTGCACCATTATCACGAATATAACTAACCAGAGCTCTAGTATCCACATCAGAGATACAGATTAAATTTTGTTTTGCAAAATAATCTTCTAGGCTACCAGAAGCACCTTCTCTAGAATAGTTAAAGCTAAAATTTTTACAAACTAAACCAGCAATTTTCACGCTGTCTGATTCAACTTCTAAATCATTTATACCATAATTCCCGATGTGTGGATTAGTAGTAACCATAATTTGCCCAAAATACGAAGGATCTGTAAAAATCTCCTGATATCCGGTCATTCCAGTATTAAAACAAACTTCACCAAAAGTTTTACCGCTAATACCGATAGACTTTCCATGAAAAATAGTTCCATCACTTAGTAATAAAATGGCGCTTTGTCGTGTTGTGTATTTCATTCTTTAATTTGTATTGTTTTTTTAATTGTGTATGAAACTTAAAAAGCTTCATTTATAATTAGATATTTTGCAAATTTACTTCTTTAAAAGAGCGCTTCCAAGATTTTTTAAAACTTTCATTCGTAAAAATAAAACCTAACATTTTAAATAAGTTACATTTTTCTGGTTTCAAAAAAATCAAAAAAAAAGGATAAACTAAAAATTAGTTTATCCTTTAATATTATAGAATGATTACTCTCATAATTATTCAGAAGCTTCAGTAGTCGTTTCTGTTTCAGCAGCAGGAGCTTCTGGAGCAGCAGTTTCAGCTTTTTTAGCTTTTCCACCACGACGGCTTTTCGCTTTTTTAACTTCTTTTTTACCTCCGTTGTAAAGCTCATTGAAGTCAACAAGTTCGATCATCGCCATATCAGCGTTATCTCCCAAACGATTTCCAACTTTAATGATACGAGTGTATCCACCTGGACGGTCACCTACTTTAGCAGCAACATCTCTGAACAAATCAGTTACAGCGTATTTATTACGTAAGTAAGCAAAAACAATACGACGGTTGTGAGTCGTATCCTCTTTTGATTTTGTAATTAAAGGCTCAACAAATTGTTTAAGCGCTTTAGCTTTAGCAACAGTAGTGTTAATACGTTTGTGCTCGATAAGAGAACAAGCCATATTAGCCAACATAGCTTTTCTATGTCCAGTCTGTCTGCTTAAGTGGTTGAATTTTTTTCCGTGTCTCATGACGTGTTTTTTTTATCTTCATCTTGCTACAATCCACTATGGAGAGCAAAATATGAAGTAAATTATTCTTTATCTAATTTGTATTTAGCTAAATCCATTCCGAAAGTTAAATTCTTCACTGCAACAAGTTCATCAAGTTCAGTTAAAGATTTTTTACCGAAATTACGGAATTTCATTAGGTCATTTTTATTGAACGATACTAAATCACCAAGTGTATCAACTTCAGCCGCTTTCAAGCAATTTAATGCTCTCACAGATAAATCCATATCAACAAGCTTAGTTTTAAGCAATTGTCTCATATGCAATGACTCTTCATCATACGATTCTGTTTGTGCAATTTCGTCAGCCTCAAGTGTAATTCTTTCATCAGAAAACAACATGAAATGGTGAATTAAAACTTTAGCAGCTTCAGTAAGGGCATCTTTAGGATTAATAGATCCATCAGTTTTGATTTCAAAAACTAATTTTTCGTAATCTGTTTTTTGCTCTACACGGAAATTTTCGATTGCATATTTTACATTTTTTACCGGAGTAAAAATAGAATCTGTAAAAATTGTTCCAATTGCAGCATTCTGTTTTTTGTTTTCTTCAGCAGGCACGTATCCTCTACCTTTTTCGATAGTTAAATCGAAATTCAATTTGATTTTAGAATCTAAATTACAGATAACAAGGTCTGGATTCAAAACTTGAAAACCTGAGATAAATTTTTGAAAATCACCTGCTGTCAATTGATCTTTACCAGAAACAGAAATAGTAACTGATTCATTATCGATATCTTCAATTTGACGTTTGAAACGTACTTGTTTTAGATTAAGGATAATCTCGGTAACATCCTCAACAACACCTGAAATAGTAGAAAACTCATGATCTACACCTTCGATACGAACAGATGTAATTGCATAACCTTCTAACGCTGAAAGCAAAACTCTTCTAAGTGCATTACCAACTGTCAATCCATAACCAGGTTCTAAAGGTCTAAACTCAAATTTACCTTCAAAATCGGTTGAATCGATCATGATAACTTTATCGGGCTTTTGAAAATTAAATATTGCCATAAATTTCGACTAAGTCAATTATTATTTGTTGTACAACTCTACGATTAATTGTTCTTTAATGTTTTCTGGAATTTGAAGTCTCGCAGGTACAGAAACGAAAGTTCCTTCTTTAAGATCATTGTTCCAAGTAATCCATTCATAAACATGACTTGAATTTGATAAAGAACGTTCGATAGCTTCTAAAGATTTAGATTTTTCACGAACTGCAACTTTATCACCAGGCTTAAGGTGGTAAGAAGGAATATTAACAACCTCTCCATTTACAGTAATGTGTCTGTGAGAAACGATTTGACGCGCACCTCTTCTAGATGGAGCAATTCCCATTCTAAAAACAACATTATCTAATCTTGCTTCGCATAATTGTAATAGAACTTCACCAGTTACTCCTTTAGTCGCTGATGCTTTTTCGAATAAATTTCTGAATTGTTTTTCTAAAATTCCGTAAGAATATTTAGCTTTTTGCTTTTCCATTAACTGAACAGCATACTCAGATTTTTTTCCTCTTTTTTTAGCCATCCCGTGTTGTCCAGGTGGGTAATTTCTTTTTTCGAAAGATTTATCATCTCCGAAGATTGCTTCGCCAAATTTACGAGCGATTTTGGTTTTAGGACCAGTATATCTTGCCATTTTAAAAAAAATTTTAAGGTAGAAATTATGAATTCAGGTCTAATCCTTCGATAATCTATGTTCTACCTTGTTTATACTATAAAAATAAAAAATTAAACTCTACGTCTTTTTGGAGGACGACATCCGTTGTGTGGCATTGGAGTAACATCGATAATCTCTGTAACTTCAATTCCACCGTTATGAATAGAACGGATAGCAGACTCACGTCCATTACCTGGTCCTTTTACATAAACTTTCACTTTTTTAAGTCCTGCCTCAAGTGCTACTTTAGCGCAATCTTCTGCTGCCATTTGAGCTGCATAAGGAGTGTTCTTTTTAGAACCTCTGAAACCCATTTTACCAGCTGAAGACCAAGAGATAACTTCACCTTTCTTATTAGTCAAAGAAATAATAATGTTATTAAAAGTGGCAGAAATATGAGCCTCACCCGTTGATTCAACGATAACTTTACGTTTTTTTGCAGTTGCTTTAGCCATATTACTTATTATTTAGTTGCTTTTTTCTTGTTAGCAACAGTTTTTCTTTTACCTTTTCTTGTTCTTGAGTTGTTTTTAGTTCTTTGTCCTCTTAATGGAAGACCAGATCTATGACGAATACCTCTGTAACATCCAATATCCATTAAACGTTTAATGTTTAAAGAAATTTCAGAACGTAATTCTCCTTCAATTTTGTAAAATGAAACAGCTTCACGAATCGCTCCGATCTCATCATCATTCCAATCTTGAACTTTTTTATCTTGGCTAACTTGAGCTTTTTCTAAAATCTCAATAGCTCTACTTTTTCCTAATCCGAAAATATAGGTAAGTGCGATAACACCTCTTTTGTTTTTTGGGATATCTACCCCTGCTATTCTTGCCATAATTATCCTTGTCTTTGTTTAAATCTAGGATTCTTTTTGTTTATTACGTACAGTCTCCCTTTTCTACGCACGATAATGCACTCGGCACTTCTCTTTTTTACTGATGCTCTAACTTTCATAGTGAATATCCTTTAATATCGATAAGTAATTCTTGCTTTTGACAAATCGTAAGGACTCATTTCTAGTTTCACCTTATCACCAGGTAGTAATTTGATGTAATGCATTCGCATTTTACCAGAAATATGAGCAATTACAATATGTCCATTTTCTAACTCCACACGGAACATAGCATTTGATAATGCTTCAATTATTGATCCGTCTTGTTCTATTGCTGATTGTTTTGCCATAAATATATTAAGCTACCGCTTTTCTATTTTTACCAGTCTTCATTAAACCATCATAATGTTTGTTTAACAAGTATGAATTGATCTGTTGAATAGTATCTATTGCAACACCAACCATAATTATTAATGAGGTACCCCCAAAAAACATTGCCCAAGATTGTTGTACATCCATAATACTTACAACAATAGCTGGGAACACAGCAATCAAAGCAAGGAATAAAGATCCTGGGAAAGTTATTAAAGACATCACTTTATCAAGGAAATCAGAAGTTTCTGCTCCAGGACGAACTCCAGGAATAAAACCGCCGCTTCTCTTTAAATCATCAGCCATTTTGTTAGTAGGTACAGTGATTGCAGTATAAAAGAATGTAAATACAATAATTAAAGTTGCAAAAACAAAATTATACCAGAAACCAAACATATTACTAAATGCACCAACAATAGATTGTGATGTATCTGATTTAGACAATCCAGCTACAGCCGCAGGAATAAACATAATTGCCTGAGCAAAAATAATTGGCATAACTCCAGAAGCATTAAGCTTAAGGGGAATCCATTGTCTATTACCTCCTGCCAAATCTTGCTCGTAATCTCCTGTAGTTGTACGACGAGCATACTGTACAGGGATTCTACGTACTGCCATTGTAAGCAATACACAAGAAATGATAACTAATAACCACACAATAATTTCAATAACTAATAACATTGGACCTCCATTGTTATTGGTAACACGAGTTGTAAACTCTTGGATAAAAGCTTGCGGTAAACGAGCTAAAATACCAACCATAATTAACAATGAAATACCATTTCCAATACCTTTATCTGTAATTTTTTCACCCAGCCACATAGCAAAAATTGTACCAGTAACTAAAATGATAACAGACGAGAACAAAAATTCAGGAGAATTAAAGCCTAGCAAAAATGCATTACTAGGCAATGTTCTGTATAAATTATAGATATAAGTTGGACCTTGAACCAATGTGATAGCGATTGTCAACCAACGAGTGATTTGATTAATCTTTTTTCTACCACTTTCCCCATCATTTTGAAGTTTTTGTAAATATGGAATCGCAATCCCCATCAACTGAACAACAATAGACGCAGAAATATAAGGCATGATACCTAAGGCAAAAACTGAAGCCTTAGAGAAAGCACCCCCGGTGAACATGTCTAGAATAGATCCTAGACCATTTTTAGTTTGTCCCGCTAAACCAGTCAATTGCGTTGCGTCAATTCCAGGAAGCGTAACGTGTGCTCCAAAACGATATACTAAAAGCAATCCCAATGTAATTAAGATTCTATTCTTTAGTTCTTCGATTTTCCAAACATTACTTATTGATTCAATAAATTTCTTCATCTTAATAGATAAGTTATATAGTTACAGCTTCTCCACCAGCAGCTTCAATAGCAGCTTTTGCAGTAGCAGTAAATTTGTGGGCAGTTACTTTTAATTTTGCTTTCAATTCTCCTCTACCTAAAATCTTAACGATTTCATTTTTAGAAGCTAGACGATTTGCTACGAAATCTGTCATAGAAACAGAATCAGTAATTACACCGTTATCAACTAATAATTGAAGAGTATCTAAATTAACACCTTCGTATTCTTTACGATTGATGTTTTTGAAACCAAACTTAGGTACACGTCTTTGAAGTGGCATCTGACCCCCTTCAAAACCAATCTTTTTAGAATAACCAGAACGAGATTTTGCTCCTTTGTGTCCACGTGCAGCGGTACCACCTTTTCCAGAACCTTCTCCTCTACCTAATCTTTTATTTTGATTGTGTGTAGACCCCTCAGCAGGTTGTAAGTTACTTAAATTCATAACAGTATTTGTTATTTAGCTTCTTCTACAGAAACTAAGTGTTTAACTTTGTTTATCATCCCAAGGATAGCAGGATTTGACTCATGCTCCACAACTTGTCCAATTTTACGTAGACCTAAAGCTTCCAATCCTCTTTTTTGAGAAAGAGGGCAGTTGATTTTGCTTCTTACTTGTTTTACTAATAATTTAGCCATAATTTCCTAATTAACCTTTAAAAACTTTTTCTAAAGAAACTCCTCTCTGTTTTGCAACAGTATGAGCGCTTCTCATTTGCAATAAAGCATCAAAAGTTGCTTTTACTACGTTATGTGGATTTGATGATCCTTGAGATTTAGACAATACATCGTGAATACCTACTGATTCAAGAACTGAACGAACAGCTCCACCAGCAATAACTCCAGTACCATGAGATGCTGGAATTAAGAATACACGTGCACCACCAAATTTACCTTTTTGTTCGTGAGGAACAGATTGTCCATTCAAAGGAATTCTAACTAAGTTTTTCTTAGCATCTTCTACTGCTTTCGCAATTGCTTCAGAAACGTCTTTAGATTTTCCTAATCCGTGACCAACTACTCCATTTTCATCACCTACAACTACAATAGCAGAAAAACCGAAAGCTCTACCTCCTTTTGTAACTTTAGTAACACGATTAACACTAACTAGACGATCTTTTAATTCAAGACCACTAGGTTTTACCAATTCTACATTTTTGTATTTAGACATAATATATTAGAATTTAAGTCCAGCGGCTCTTGCGCCTTCTGCTAATGATTTAATACGACCGTGATACAAATATCCACCTCTATCAAAAGTGATGGTATCAATCCCAGCTTTTAACGCTTTCTCCGCAACTAGTTTTCCAACAGCAGCAGCTACTTCAACGTTAGTACCTTTTCCTATTTCTTTTTCTCTTGAAGATGCAGCTAATATAGTAACTCCATTTACATCATCAATGATTTGAGCGTAAATTTCTTTATTACTTCTAAAAACAGAAAGTCTAGGTCTTGCAGCAGTACCACTAACCGATTTTCTAATTCTGAATTTAATTCTCTGTCTTCTCTCAGATTTTGTTAATGACATAATCTTATATTTTAAGCTGATTTACCTGCTTTTCTTCTTAATACTTCACCCACAAATTTAACACCTTTACCTTTGTATGGCTCTGGCTTACGGAAACTTCTGATTTTCGCAGCAACTTGTCCTAAAAGTTGTTTATCAAATGATGTTAATTTTACGATTGGGTTCTTACCTTTTTCAGATACTGTTTCCAAAGATACTTCAGGAGCAATCTCTAAAACAATATTGTGAGAATATCCAAGAGCTAAATCTAATTTTTGACCTTGGTTTGAAGCTCTATAACCTACTCCAACTAATTCTAGTTCTTTTGTGAAACCTTCAGAAACACCAACAATCATATTATTGATCAAAGATCTAAATAATCCGTGTTTTGCTCTATGGTCTTTATGATCAGACGATCTTTCTACTAAAACTTGATCGCCTTCAACTGTTACATTTACGTCCGAAAACTCCTGAACTAGTTGACCTCTTTTTCCTTTTACTGTAATAATACCGTCTTTAACTTCAACAGTTACACCAGCAGGGATTACAATTGGGCTTTTACCTATTCTTGACATCTTATCTAGTGTTTAAAATTAGTATACGTAACAAATTACCTCACCACCTACATTTAACTGCTTAGCTTGTTTTCCAGTCATCAAACCTTTTGATGTAGAAACAATAGCAATTCCTAATCCATTAAGGATTCTAGGTAATTTGGCAGCACCAGCGTACTTACGTAAACCTGGTTTACTAATTCTTTGGATATCTTTGATTACAGGCTCTTTAGTATCTTTATCGTACTTTAAAGCGATTTTGATAGAACCTTGTACAGTGTTCTGCTCAAATTTGTAACTTAAGATGTAACCTTGATCAAATAAGATCTTAGTTATCTCTTTTTTAAGATTAGATGCTGGAATTTCAACAACTTTGTGGTTTGCAGCCACAGCGTTACGAACTCTAGTCAAATAATCTGCAATAGGATCTGTATACATATGTATTTGATTGCGATTATGGTTTTCGGGAGACGGGTGTCTCCCGAACCTTTAATCAATTAAAATTATTTTTTGGTTTGCAAAAGTAATAACTTATTGCGAGATTACCAAGAAGCCTTTTTAACTCCTGGAATTAACCCATTGTTAGCCATTTCACGGAAAGTTACACGTGAAATACCGAATTGACGGATATAACCTCTAGGTCTACCTGTTAATTTACAACGATTGTGTAAACGAACTGGTGAAGCATTTTTAGGTAATCTTTGTAAACCTTCGTAGTCTCCAGCTTCTAATAAAGCTTTTCTCTTCTCAGCATATTTAGCTACCGTTTTCTCTCTTTTAACCTCGCGGGCTTTCATTGATTCTTTAGCCATGTCTTAATTCTTTTTAAAAGGTAATCCTAATTCAGCCAATAATGACTTTGCCTCCTTGTCTGTTTTTGCAGTAGTAACAAAAGTAATATCCATTCCTGAAATTTTGTTTACTTTGTCAATATCAATTTCTGGGAAAATGATTTGCTCTAAAACTCCAAGATTGTAGTTACCTCTTCCGTCGAATCCAGTAGCTTTAATACCACCAAAATCTCTAACACGTGGCAAAGCAGAAGTGATAAGTCTATCTAAAAACTCATACATTCTTTCTCCACGCAAAGTAACTTTTGCTCCAATAGGCATTCCTTTTCTCAATTTGAAAGACGCAACGTCTTTCTTAGAGATTGTAGAAACTGCTTTTTGTCCAGTGATCTTTGTTAACTCATCAACCGCATAGTCAATAAGTTTTTTATCAGATACAGCTGCACCAACTCCACGGCTCAAAACGATTTTTTCAAGTTTAGGAACTTGCATCACGTTTGTATATCCGAATTCTTCTTTAAGAGCAGAGATTACTCTACTCTTATATTCTTCTTTTAGTCTAGGTGTATATGCCATTACTATAGTACTTGATTAGATTTTTTTGAAAATCTTACTTTCTTATCTCCTTCTACTCTAATACCTACTCTAGTTGTTTCCTTAGTTTTAGGATCAATTAAAGCAATGTTAGAAATTTGAATAGAAGCTTCTTTCTTAACGATACCACCTTGAGGGTTTTTAGCACTTGGTTTAGTATGTTTAGAAACCATGTTTACACCTTCAACGATCGCTTTGTTTTTTTCACGGTAAACACGTAAAACTTTACCTTCAGCACCTTTATGGTCTCCAGCAATAACTCTTACGATATCTCCTGATTTTATTTTTAGCTTTATCATCTTAAAACGAATTAAAGCACTTCTGGTGCTAATGATACAATTTTCATGAATTGTTTTTCACGAAGTTCTCTTGCTACCGGACCAAAAACACGAGTTCCTCTCATTTCTCCTGCAGCGTTCAAAAGAACACATGCATTGTCATCGAAACGGATATAAGAACCATCAGCTCTTCTCACTTCTTTTTTAGTACGCACAACAACTGCAGTTGAAACAGCCCCTTTTTTCACGTTTCCGTTTGGAGTTGCATCTTTGATAGAAACTACAATTTTGTCACCAACAGAGGCATATCTTCTTTTAGTACCTCCTAAAACACGAATAGTTAAAACTTCTTTAGCTCCCGTGTTATCTGCTACTTTTAGTCTTGATTCTTGTTGTACCATAATTATTTAGCTCTTTCTAAGATTTCAACTAATCTCCAACATTTTGTTTTACTTAAAGGACGCGTTTCGCTAATTCTTACAGTATCTCCAATGTTACAGTCGTTTGTTTCGTCGTGTGCAACATATTTCTTAGTTTTCAACACGAACTTACCGTATAATGGGTGTTTTACTTTTCTTACTTCAGCAATAACGATAGATTTATCCATCTTATTTGAAGTAACAACACCTATTCTTTCTTTTCTTAAATTTCTTTTTTCTTCCATCTTTCAGCAGAATACAATTATTGTAACTCTCTTTTAGTTAACTCTGTAGCCAATCTTGCAACTGTTCTTCTAACGCTTCTAATTTGAAGTGGGTTAGCAATTGGAGAGATAGCATGAGCCATTTTTAGGTCAGCATATACTTTCTTAGTTTGACTAAGCTTTTCTTGCAACTCCGCTGCAGAAAGATCTTTTATTTCTGATTGTTTCATAATAAATATAGATTATGCTTCGAAATCTCTAGCAACGACGAACTTAGTTTTAACTGGAAGCTTTTGAGCCGCAAGACGTAAAGCCTCTTTTGCAACTGACAATGGAACTCCTCCAACTTCAAACATAATTCTTCCTGGTTTAACAACAGCAGCCCAATACTCAACTGCTCCTTTACCTTTACCCATACGTACTTCAAGAGGCTTCTTAGTAATAGGTTTGTCTGGGAAAATTTTAATCCATAATTGTCCCTCTCTCTTCATGTAACGAGTTGCAGCGATACGCGCAGCTTCGATTTGACGAGATGTTAAAAACATTCCATCTTCATGTACAGATTTAATTCCAAACATTCCATTTGAAAGTTCATGCCCTCTTTGAGAGTTACCCTTCATTCTACCTTTTTGTACCTTACGGTATTTTGTTCTTTTAGGCTGTAACATTTTTCTTTAGTTTAAAAATTTACTTTCTTTTACGAGCGTCTGGTTTTCCACCTTTGTTAAAGTTAGATTTGCCTCTAGGAGCATCTCCACCTTTTCCACCACCTGTACCAGATTGTTTTTTGTCCATTCCAGCAAGTGGAGAAAGTTCTCTCTTACCGTAAACTTCACCTTTCATGATCCACACTTTAATCCCCATTCTACCGTAAGTAGTGTGAGCTTCAGCAAGAGCATAATCAATGTCAGCTCTGAAAGTTGATAGAGGAATTCTACCTTCTTTGAAACCTTCCGAACGCGCCATCTCAGCACCATTCAAACGACCAGAAATCAAAACTTTGATACCTTCAGCGTTCATACGCATAGAAGCAGCAATAGCCATTTTGATTGCACGTCTGTAAGAAATACGGCTTTCGATTTGACGAGCGATGCTTGTAGCCACAAGATAAGCATCTAACTCAGGTCTTTTAATTTCAAAGATGTTGATTTGAACCTCTTTGTCAGTAACTTTCTTAAGTTCTTCTTTCAACTTGTCTACCTCTTGCCCACCTTTTCCGATAATGATACCAGGTCTAGCAGTAGTGATAGTAACGGTTACAAGTTTCAAAGTTCTCTCGATGATTACTTTAGATACACTAGCTTTTGATAAACGAGCGTGGATATACTTTCTGATTTTGTGATCTTCAGCTAATTTATCGCCGTAATCATTTCCACCATACCAGTTTGAGTCCCATCCTCTGATGATACCAAGTCTATTTCCAATTGGATTTGTCTTTTGTCCCATGCTGCTTAAGAATTGCTTTGTGTGTTATTGATAGCTCCAAGCACGATTGTTACGTGATTAGAACGTTTTCTGATTCTGTGTGCACGACCTTGAGGAGCTGGACGAAGTCTTTTTAACATCATTCCACCATCTACTCTGATCTCTTTAACAAATAATCCAGCTTCTTCTAAATTACCTTCACTATTTTTTTGCTCCCAGTTATTGATTGCAGATAATAATAGTTTTTCTAATTTTCTTGAAGCTTCTTTAGAACTGAATCTTAAAATGTTAAGTGCTCTTTCTACCTTCTGACCTCTTACCAAGTCCGCTACTAAGCGCATTTTTCTAGGTGAAGTAGGGCAGTTATTCAATTTTGCGAAAGCGATAGACTTATTAGCCTCTTTTCTCGCATCTGCTGTTTCTCTTTTACGAACTCCCATTGCTTCTTTTATTTTTTACCTTTATTTTTTGCTCCAGCATGACCTCTAAAAGATCTAGTTGGTGAAAACTCTCCTAATTTGTGACCTACCATGTTTTCTGTTACGTAAACTGGTACAAATTGACGACCGTTATGAACTGCGATAGTTTGTCCAACGAAATCTGGTGTAATCATTGAAGCTCTAGACCAAGTCTTAACAACTGCATTTTTACCACTTTCTACGTTTTCTTGAACTTTCTTGTCTAATTTATAATGAACGAAAGGTCCTTTTTTTAATGAACGTGCCATATCTTATTATTTCTTTCTACGTTCTACGATATACTTGTTACTCGGGTTTTTCTTAGAACGAGTTCTGTAACCTTTAGCTGGCAATCCGTTTCTTGAACGTGGGTGCCCTCCAGAAGAACGTCCTTCACCACCTCCCATAGGGTGATCAACAGGGTTCATCGCTACCGGTCTAGTTCTAGGTCTTCTTCCTAACCATCTTGTTCTACCTGCTTTACCAGATACAACTAATTGGTGGTCAGAGTTAGAAACAGCTCCAATTGTAGCCGAACAAGTTAACAAGATTAATCTTGTCTCACCTGATGGCATTTTAATTGTTGCGTATTTCCCGTCTCTTGCCATTAACTGAGCAAAAGTTCCAGCTGAACGAGCGATAACAGCTCCTTGTCCTGGACGTAACTCAATACAAGATATAACAGTTCCAAGAGGAATTCTGCTTAAAGGCAAAGTATTACCAATCTCTGGTTGAGACTCTGGTCCAGAAACTAATTTCTGACCCACTTTCAATCCGTTTTGAGCGATAATATAAGTTTTCTCTCCATCAGCATAAGCTAATAAAGCGATAAATGCAGTACGATTTGGATCGTATTCGATTGATTTAACTGTAGCTGGTATTCCATCTTTAGTTCTTTTGAAATCGATGATACGATATCTCTGCTTGTGACCACCACCCGTATAACGCATGGTCATCTTTCCTTGACTATTTCTACCTCCTGAGTTTTTTATCGGCGCTATCAAAGAGCGTTCCGGCTTATCAGTTGTAATAGCGTCATAACCATTCACAACTCTAAATCGCTGACCCGGGGTAATAGGTTTTAATTTTCTTACTGACATTTTTCTATCTTAGATATTGTTGTAAAAATCAATTGTTTCTCCTTCTTGTACTTGTACAATTGCTTTTTTATAAGCATTTGTCTTTCCACTGATTAAACCACTTTTAGTGTATTTAGTAGATCTATCTGGTCTCACATTCATTGTATTAACAGAAACGATAGTTACTCCATAAGCAGCTTCAACAGCTTTCTTAATTTCAACTTTGTTTGCTTTTTTGTTAACAACGAATCCGAAGCGGTTTAGAACTTCACTTTCTTTGGTTACTTTTTCCGTTACTATAGGTCTAATAATAATGCTCATATTCCTATTATTTACTTAAATTTTCTTCAATTAACTCTAAAGAACCTTCCAAAAGCACTAAATTGTTAGCGTTTAATATTGCGTAAGTGCTTAATTCTGAGCTAGTTACGACGTTTGAAGCCTTTAAATTACGTGACGACAAATATACGTTTTTATTTGACTCACCCAACACAAATAAAGATTTTTTATTCTCTAACCCTAAAGCTTTCAAAACGTTAATGAAATTTTTAGTGTTTGGAACTTCAAAATTAAAGTCTTCTAAAACTACAATATTTGACTCTTTTGCTTTGATTGAGAAAGCTGATTTTCTAGCTAATCTCTTCAATCCTTTATTCAATTTGAATGAATAACTTCTAGGTCTTGGTCCGAAAACTGTTCCACCACCTTTAAACAATGGACTCTTAACACTTCCTGCACGAGCAGTACCAGTTCCTTTTTGTTTTTTAATCTTACGTGTACTTCCAGTTACTTCAGCTCTTTCTTTAGCCTTGTGAGTACCTTGTCTTTGATTAGCAAGATATTGCTTAACATCAAGATATACAGCGTGATTGTTTGGTTCAATTGCGAATACTGAATCAGAAAGTTGAACTTTTCTTCCAGTATCTTTTCCGTTGAAATCTAATACTTTTACTTCCATTACTTCTGAATGATTACATAAGAGTTTTTGTGTCCAGGAATACACCCTTTAACAACAAGTAGATTCTTCTCAGCAACTACTTTTAAAACTCTAAGGTTTTGAACTTTTACATTTTCTCCTCCCATTCTTCCAGCCATACGCATTCCTTTGAATACTCTAGATGGATAAGAAGAAGCTCCTACAGAACCTGGCGCTCTTAAACGGTTGTGCTGACCATGAGTAGCTTGTCCAACTCCACCAAAACCGTGACGTTTAACAACACCTTGGAAACCTTTACCTTTAGACACACCTTGTACATCTACAAATTCTCCTTCTTCAAAAATAGTAACATCAATAAGATCTCCTAATTTTTGTTCAGTTGCAAAATCTTGGAATTCAACGACTTTTTTCTTAGCAACAGTTCCAGCTTTTTTAAAGTGCCCTAAAGCAGCTTTAGTAGAATGTTTCTCGTTTTTGTCATCGAAACCAAGTTGCAACGCTTCATACCCGTCAACCTCGTTGGTTCTGACTTGGGTAACAACGCATGGACCAGCTTCGATTACTGTACAAGGAATGTTTTTCCCGTTTTCGTCGAAAATACTAGTCATGCCGATTTTCTTACCAATTAACCCAGACATAAATATTAATTATTAATTACTAAAATTCCCTTCAATTTGAAAATAACAGAAATTTCCAAACAGGGAGTGCAAAAGTAGATATTAAAATTGAATAAACCAAACGGTTACAAAAATTAAATCGCTCATTATCAAAATCCAAGCATCAAAACAACACCAAAACAAGCTTCTTTTACTCAAAAACACAAATCACACTTTTCCACCAAAACCAATATCACACTTAACAATTATTTAAAAAATTCGCAACAAAAAACCGTCGCACCTCCTTAAAACAAAGACATTTACAGCATTTGTCAAATTTTACAACTGTAGAAATATTATATCAAAAACAACTATTTAACAACAAAAAAAAGCGAGACATTCCTGTCTCGCTTTTTATATAAAAAAAATATAAAAAATTATACTTTAATTTCAACTTCAACTCCACTTGGCAATTCAAGTTTCATTAAAGCATCAATAGTTTTAGATGAAGATGAATAAATATCAATCAATCTCTTGTATGACATTACTTCAAACTGCTCTCTCGCTTTTTTGTTAACGTGCGGAGAACGTAAGACAGTGAAAAGTTTTTTGTGAGTTGGCAACGGAATTGGACCTGTTACAACTGCTCCAGTAGTTTTTACTGTTTTTACGATCTTTTCAGCAGATTTATCTACCAACATGTGATCGTAAGATTTTAGTTTTATTCTGATTTTTTGACTCATTTTCTTAAAATTAAGCGTTACCTTTTGCTTTTTTGATTACCTCTTCTGAAATATTAGAAGGTGTTTCTGCATAGTGAGAGAACTCCATTGTTGAAGTAGCTCTACCAGAAGATAATGTTCTTAATGTTGTTACATAACCAAACATTTCTGATAAAGGCACATCAGCTTTGATAGTCTTAGCACCATTTCTATCACCCATGTCATTAACTTGACCTCTACGACGGTTCAAGTCACCTACGATATCACCCATGTTTTCTTCAGGAGTAATAACTTCGATTTTCATGATTGGCTCAAGAATAACAGCTCCAGCAGCACGTCCAGATTCTTTATAACCCATTCTAGCAGCTAATTCAAAAGAAAGAGCATCAGAATCCACAGGGTGGAAAGATCCGTCTAATAAAGTTACTTTTAAACTATCAACAGCATATCCAGCTAATGGACCTGTTTTCATAGCCTCACGGAAACCTTTTTCAACAGCAGGGATATATTCTTTAGGAACGTTACCACCTTTTACCTCGTTAACAAACTGTAATCCTACAGGAACTTTACCATCAACTTCATCAGCAGGCTCGATTCTAAATACGATATCACCGAATTTACCACGACCTCCAGATTGTTTTTTGTAAGTTTCTCTATGTTGAGCAGATTTAGTAAACGCCTCTTTGTACTCAACTTGTGGCTCACCTTGATTAACCTCTACTTTAAACTCACGTTTCATACGATCAACTAAGATATCTAAGTGAAGCTCACCCATACCAGAAATAATAGTTTGACCTGAAGCCTCGTCAGTTCTTACAGTAAATGTTGGATCCTCTTCAGCTAATTTAGCCAAAGCCATACCCATTTTATCAACGTCAGCTTTAGTTTTAGGCTCGATAGCAATACCAATTACTGGCTCTGGGAACTTCATAGATTCCAAGATAATTGGGTGCTTCTCGTCAGATAAAGTATCTCCAGTTTTGATATCTTTAAATCCTACAGCAGCTCCAATATCTCCAGCCTCAATAAATTCGATTGGATTTTGTTTGTTAGCGTGCATTTGGTAAATACGAGAGATTCTCTCTTTGTTACCAGAACGAGTATTTAAAACATAAGAACCAGCATCCAAACGTCCAGAATAAGCACGGAAGAAAGCTAAACGACCTACGAATGGGTCAGTAGCAATTTTAAATGCCAAAGCAGCGAACGGCTCTTTTACATCTGGTCTACGGATAATTTTAGTTTGATCTTCTTCTAATAATTCAGCATCATCAGGGTGAATTCCTTCAATACCTTCTTTATCTAATGGAGATGGTAAATACTTACAAACAGCATCCAACATAAATTGAACACCTTTGTTTTTGAAAGAAGAACCAGCAAGCATAGGAATGATTGCCATATCAATAGTAGCCGCTCTTAAAGCGTTGTTGATTTCTTCTTCAGTAATAGAATTTTCATCTTCCATGTACTTATCTAAAAGATTCTCGTCATAAGTCGCAATCTCTTCGATAAGAATAGAACGGTAATGCTTAACATCATCAACCATATCAGCTGGAATATCAACAACGTCAAAAGTAGCACCTTGAGTTTCATCATGCCATACGATAGCTTGATTTTTAACTAAGTCAACAATACCTTTGAAATCCGCTTCATCTCCAATAGGCAAAGTAATTGCAACCGCATTCGATTTCAACATATCTTTAACCTGTCCGCATACAGCTAAAAAGTTAGCACCTTGACGGTCCATTTTATTTACGAATCCCATACGAGGAACTCTATATTGATCAGCAAGCCTCCAGTTAGTTTCTGATTGAGGCTCAACACCATCAACAGCACTAAATAAGAAAACTAAACCATCAAGTACACGCAAAGAACGGTTTACCTCTACAGTAAAGTCAACGTGTCCAGGAGTATCAATAATATTAAAGTGGTATGGTAACGATTCTGGAATAACTTTACCTTGTACAGTTGGAAAGTTCCAAGTACAAGTTGTAGCAGCAGAAGTAATTGTAATACCTCTTTCTTGCTCTTGAGCCATCCAGTCCATTGTTGCAGCACCATCGTGCACCTCACCAATTTTGTGTGACTTTCCAGTATAAAAAAGAATACGCTCAGTTGTTGTTGTCTTACCAGCATCAATGTGAGCAGCGATTCCGATATTTCTTGTATATTTTAAATCTCTAGCCATTTCTTACGAATTAAAATCTAAAGTGAGAGAATGCTTTGTTAGCTTCTGCCATTTTGTGAGTATCCATTCTTTTCTTAACCGCAGCACCTTCTTCTTTAGCAGCAGCTAAACACTCTGACGCTAAACGTTGTGCCATAGATTTTTCATTTCTTCTTCTAGAATAAAGTATCAACCACTTCATTGCCATAGAAATTTTTCTGTCTGGACGAATTTGCATTGGGATTTGGAATGTAGCTCCACCAACTCTACGGCTACGTACTTCTACGTGAGGCATAACGTTTGTTAAAGCATCTTTCCAGATCTCTAATGAAGTCTTCTCATCGTTTTGCTTTTTAGTCTCGATGATATCAATAGCATCATAAAATACTTTAAAAGCTGTAGATTTCTTACCATCCCACATTAAGTTGTTCACAAAACGTGTTACTAATTGGTCATTAAACCTTGGATCCGGTAAAAGTGGTCTTTTCTTTGCCGCTCTTTTTCTCATGTCTTTTTCTTAAAAGTTTTTAAATTACTTTTTTGCTTCTTTTGGGCGTTTAGCACCGTACTTAGATCTTCTTTGCGTTCTTCCTGCAACACCTGACGTATCAAGCGCTCCACGAACGATGTGATATCTAACACCTGGTAAATCTTTTACCCTTCCACCTCGCACTAATACTATCGAGTGCTCTTGTAGATTGTGTCCTTCTCCTGGGATGTAAGCATTCACCTCATTACCATTTGTCAAACGTACACGCGCAACTTTACGCATTGCAGAGTTTGGTTTTTTTGGTGTAGTAGTGTAAACACGCGTACAAACCCCTCTTCTTTGAGGACAAGAATCTAAAGCAACCGATTTACTCTTCTTAGTGATCTGAGTTCTTCCTGTTCTTACTAATTGTTGAATTGTTGGCATAATTAATACTAAAAATTATTATGTTTATTAAATTCCCGCTTTTTACGGGGTTGCAAATGTATAAAATATTTTTCACTATACAAACGTTAAATCATTAATTTTCAACAACATTATTTATATCTATGATTTCACAAAGAAACATTAGATATTTGCTTTACATTTAACTAACAAAACAATTGCTTTTGAAACAATTACATTACATACTCATTTTACTTCTATCAACAAATTGTTTTGCGCAATCTTTTTATCTAAATATAAATGGAATTAACAAACAACAAAACTCAACAATCGATTCCATTCCTTACATCAGAAAACATGTTAACATAAAATCTCTCAACAACGAAATTTCCGAAACTTTAAACAAACTAACAAAACAAGGCTACATAGATTCCAAAACACTAGAAAACAAGAAGGTAAATGACAGCACCTATACAGCTATAATAGACTTAAAAAATAAGATAAAAGAACTACATATATATATAGGTACAAATAGCCTCTTGTACGATTCAAAAAAAACATCAAAAGACAGCATAATTATTCCCTACTCAGAACTTGAAAATTTTTTAACCCAAGAAATATCAGACAAGGAAAAAGCCGGTTTTGCATTTTCAAAAATCAAACTGGAAAATATCAAAAAAAAGAACTCTATAATTTACGCTGACTTAAATTTTGATTCCGAAAAAAAAAGAACACTCAACTCAATTATTGTAAATTACACCAATCCTTCTTTGAAAGATTATTTTCCTAAAGGAGCATTAAAACAATTAAACAGAAAATACCTCAATAACACCTTCAACCAAGAAACTGTTAAAAAACTTTCTGACGATATTAATAGTTTTGAGTTTATTTCTCAAACCAAATATCCAGAAATCTTATTCACCAAAGACTCGACAAAAGTCTACGCTTATCTTGACAAAAGAAAAGCAAACACTTTTGATGGCTATATTGGATTTTCAAATGATGATAGCAAAAAAATACAACTTAACGGATATTTAGATATTTCTTTAATAAACACTCTTCATGCAGGTGAACAATTTTCATTATACTGGAAAAGTGATGGCAATAAACAGACAACATTCAACACAAGACTTGAAGTTCCTTATATTTTTAAAACCGCATTAGGAATAAAAGCCCAACTAAATATCTTTAAACAGGACAGTACATTTCAAAACACAAAGACCGCAATAGATTTAGGATACTATTTAAACTACAATTCTAAAGTGTATATCGGGTACCAATCAACAGAATCAAGTGACATTCAGAATACTAACAGCACAACACTCAGCGATTTCAAAAACTCATATCTTACCTCTACTTTAGAATACAAAAAAAACAACGTCTCTAATTATTTGCTTCCAAGAAAATCATATGCAAATCTATTATTAGGTTATGGAAAAAGAACCACAAACAACACAGACGAAACCGCAGCAGCAACGAATCAATTTTATGCCAACCTAAATCTATCTTACAATTTCGAATTAAACAAAAAAAACTTTATCTACATCAACCCCCAAATCTTATATTTAAAAAGCGATAATTATATAACAAATGAACTTTTCAGATTTGGAGGATTAAATTCAATTCGAGGTTTCTCAGAAAATAGCTTACAAGGAAATATTGCAAATCTATTTATTACCGAATACAGATATTTACTTAGTTCAAATTTATACATACATACTATACTTGATTATGGAATTTACCAAGATCAAACTTCAATAAAAAATAGCGAAAAATTCAACAGTTTAATCAGTGCTGGCGTAGGTTTAGGACTACTAACAAAAAATGGCTTATTAAAGATAATTATAGCCAATGGAAGCACAAATCAAACCGAAATAAAATTTTATAACAGCATCCTTACAATCTGTTATAATGTTAAATTTTAGGCTATTCCAAAAATCTGTTAACAAAATATTAGGAATTTTAGTAAGTAATTACGAATATTACATAACTAATTCAAAATATTTACCAAATATGAAACCAAAGTTTAACAGATTCTTAGTGCTTTTACTAGCACTAATCGCGCAACTAACCTTTGCGCAAGAAAGAACTGTTTCAGGAATTGTTACTGATGATGCAAATATGCCTTTACCAGGTGTAAGTGTACTAGTAAAAGGAACAAAAACTGGAACGCAAACCGATTTTGATGGAAAATATTCTATCAAAGCAACACCAAGTCAAGTTTTAGTTTTTAGCTACATTGGAATGAAATCCCAGGAATTCCCAGCTAGCTCAACAAAAGTTAATGCTAAACTATCAAGCGATGCACAACAACTCGAAGGAGTTGTAGTTACAGCTTTAGGATTATCAAGAGAGAAAAAATCTCTTGGTTATGCAACTCAAGAAGTTAAAGGAGAAAACCTTGCCGCAGTTAAAAGCGACAACTTTGTAAATGCGATATCAGGAAAAGTTTCTGGAGTACAAGTAAAAAGAACAACAAATTTTGGAGGCTCCACCAATATCGTAATTAGAGGAAATTCTTCTCTAACAGGAAACAATCAAGCTTTATTTGTTATTGATGGGGTTCCAGTAAGCAACAACAATTCAAACACTAGAGATCAGGAACAATCAGGAGCTGGTTATGACTACGGAAGCGCCGCATCAGACATTAATCCTGAAGACATCGAATCCATCAACGTCCTTAAAGGCTCTGCCGCAAGCGCACTTTATGGATCAAGAGCCGCTAATGGAGTTGTTGTTATAACAACAAAAAAAGGAAACAAAAAAGCAAAAGGTTTCTCCATTACTGTTAATTCAGGTGTAACAATTGGTTCTATCGACAAAAGCACTTTCATAAAATATCAAAAACAATATGGTGGTGGATATGGACCTTATTATGGTCCAGACGAAGATTCGTATTTAGATCATATTGATATAAATGGAGATGGAATTTTAGATAATGTAACTCCATTAACTGAAGACGCTTCGTATGGTCAAGCTTTCGATCCAAATTTAATGGTTTATCAATGGGATGCATTTTACCCTGAATCACCAAATTACATGAAAGCTACACCTTGGGTAGCTGCAAAAAATGGTCCAATTACTTTTTTTGAAAAACCAGTAGCTCTTACCAATTCCTTCTCAATAGACAAAGGCTTAGAAAATGGCTATCTAAGATTAGGAGCCAATAATCTTGACCAAACTGGTTTAATGCCAAACAGTAGTTTAAAGAGAAACACTTTCACATTGAACGCGTCTACCCTGATCAACGACAAATTAACCGTAGCGGGATATGGAAATTTTACAAAAACGAATACAATTGGTAGAAACAGCACAGGATACAATGATAACATCGCTGGAAATTTCAGACAATGGTGGCAAACTAACGTTGACATACAAGGCCTAAAACAAGCTTATCAACTTACTGGAAGAAATGTAACATGGAATCCTAACTCATACACTAATCCGACTCCAATATTTTGGGATAACCCTTATTTTCAACGCTATGAAAATTACGAATCAGATAGCAGAAGCAGGTTTATTGGAAATGTTTCTTTAAACTATAAAATCGCAAGTTGGTTAGATGCTTTTGGCCGAGTTTCCGTTGACACGTATGACGAACTACAAGAAGAAAGAAGAGCTATTGGAAGTGTACCATCTAATTTCGGAATTGGAACTGGAGGTGGCGATGGCTCTCTTAACAGAAGCCCAGCATCATCAGGCTACTCAAGAAAAAACATTGGCTTCAGCGAATACAACTATGACTTCATGTTGAACTACAACACAGACATCACAGAAAAGTTAAACTTAAAAGGTGTTGTCGGAGTCAACATTAGAAGAAGTTACTACAATTCAATATTCGCAGCAACAAACGGCGGACTTGCTATACCAAAATTATATTCCTTACAAAATACTGTAAGTCCATTATTAGCACCTATTGAAAGAGATGAAGCTATAGGCGTGGATGGTCTTTACGGAAGCGCATCTTTCGGATATGAAGATTATTTATTCCTTGAAGGAACAATCAGAAGAGACCACTCTTCGACTCTTCCCGAAGCAAATAGTTCTTACTACTACCCTTCTGTTTCTACCAGTTTTGTATTCTCTAAATTCGTAAAGGCAGACTGGCTATCCTTTGGAAAAGTAAGACTTAACTATGCTGAAGTTGGAAACAGCCCCGGTTTTGACAGAGTCCTAGACACTTATGCAGTTAACACAGCATTTGGAGCAGCATCAGCATCAGTAAAAGACACTAAGAACAATCCGAACCTAAAACCAGAACGCACAAAAAGCTACGAAGCAGGTTTAGAACTTTCTTTCTTCAAAAAAAGATTAGGCTTTGATTTCTCATACTACAAATCTAATTCGATTGACCAGATAATCCCATTAAGGCTTACTGCTTCTACTGGATATTTATACGAATTGATTAATGCTGGAGAAATTGAAAACAAAGGAATTGAAATAAGTTTAAATGGTACTCCGATAAAAACAGATAGTTTTTCGTGGGAAGTAAATTTAAACTTTGCCAGAAATCGCAACAAAGTATTAGACCTATTAGATGGTATCGATAATTTACAATTAGGATCTTTTCAAGGAGGTGTAACAATAAATGCCGCTATCGGACAGCCATATGGTGTAATATATGGTACAAAATACACTTACTTAAACGGACAGCGAGTTGTTGACCCAAGTAATGGTCAATATATAAAAACTTCAACATCAGATAATGCAATTGGAAATGCAAATCCAGATTACACAGGAGGTTTAAACAACAAATTCACTTATAAAAACTTCTCTTTTGAATTCTTAATAGATATGCAAAAAGGCGGACAGATATTCTCACTAGACCGTTATTATGGTTTAGCAACAGGTCTGCCAGATGACACAGCTTATTTAAATGAATTAGGAAACCCTATCAGAAACCCTTTGACTTCTGGATCTGATAGTGGAGGATTTATAAATCCAGGAGTAAACCCTGATGGCTCAGTAAATACTACCAGAATTGAAGCAAGCCGTTTTGGAGCTCAAGGGTACAGAAGAGGTTTGCCAGATGAAGCATTTGTATATGATGCGAGCTATATCAAACTAAGACAAACAGCAATTACATATTCTTTACCAGAAAAGGTATTAAAAAACACATTCATGAACGGAATGACTTTTAGCGTTGTTGGAACAAATCTTTGGATTATACACAAAAACTTACCAGATGCAGATCCTGAATCAGGATTAGGAGCTGGTAACTTACAAGGCTACTCAACAGGATCTTTACCATCTACAAGAGACATTAGCTTCAACATTAAAATCCAATTTTAAAATCAAGAAATCATGAAAAAGATATTTATAATCATACTAACCGCAGTAACATTTTCGTCCTGCTCTGATGATATAGAAAAATTAAATGTGAACGTAAAAGATCCATCAAATGTACCGGGAGAAGCTTTGTTTACAAGTGCCCAAAAAAGTTTGGTTGATCAAATGACAAACACAAATGTCAACAATAACATTATTAGATTAATTAATCAATATTTCACAGAGACAGTTTACACAGACGAAAGTAATTACGACTTAGTTACAAGAACAATCCCAGAACAACACTGGCAATTCTTGTATAAAGACGTACTAAAGGACTTAGATCAAAGTGCCAAAAACATTACCAATACACCCCTTGGCCTAACAGAAAACCCTTTAGACAAACAAAACAAACTTGCAATCATAGAAGTTTTAAACGTTTACACCTATGCTATATTAGTTGAGACATTCGGGAATGTTCCATATTCTCAAGCTATAAACCTTAACTACAAAACACCAAAGTACGATGACGGCTTAACAATTTACAAAGATTTAATCTCGCGATTAAACAATGCAATAGCCAAATTAGATACTGGCGGTAAAAGCTTTGGAGACAATGACAGAATATATGGTGGAGATATAACAAAATGGATTAAGTTTGCAAATACTCTAAAATTAAGAATGGGTATAACCATTTCCGATATCCCTACCGAAAGTGCATTGGCACAAGCGACTGTATCAAGTGCAGCTCCATTTGTATTCTCATCAAATCTTGACAATGCAGATTTAAAGTATCTTACAGCTACACCAAACACCAATCCATTATATGTAGATCTTGTTGCGAGCGGTCGTTCTGATTTTGTTCCAACGAGCACTATAATAGATATGATGAACAATTTGAGTGACCCAAGACGTTCAAAATACTTTGACGACAATATGGATGATCCATCGACACCAGAAATCGAATATATTGGAGGAGAAAATGGCGCGAGCAATTCATTCGCACAAAAAACACATATTACGCCAACGATTCAGGCTCCAGACTTTCCAGGAACAATCTTAGACTATGCTGAAGCTGAATTTCTATTGGCTGAAGCTGCTGAAAGATCTTTATATGGAACTCCTTCAGATGCAGAAGCACATTATAATGCAGCAATAACCGCTTCCATTTTAGACTGGGGAGGTACAGAAGCTGATGCTACAACTTACTTAGCGAATCCTGATGTTGCTTACACAACTGCTGAAGGAACATGGAAACAAAAAATAGGAACTCAAAGCTGGATCGCTTTTTATAACAATTCATTTGAGGGCTGGTCATTCTACAGAAGATTAGACTTTCCTGTTTTACTTGCACCGCCTGATGCCGTATCAGGTTTTCCAATGCGCTATACTTATCCAATTATAGAGCAATCATTAAATAAAGCAAGTTATACAGAAGCAAGTGCCGCAATTGGTGGCGACGCTGCAGAAACTAAGTTGTTTTGGGATAAATTCTAACTTATAATATTACAATAAATAAAAAGCGGTTGCAAAATATCATGCGACCGCTTTTTTATTTTAAAAAAACTATTAACCATAATTTTACATTAAACTTAATTCCATTAAAAATATAAGAAAATCGCAAAACAAAAAACTCTTAAAACAATCCAAAAGGAAACATTATTTTTAATCTATATAATAGACAAAACTCTTTCTTTTTGTTTTCGAAGACATATCAAAACATAAAATTTTCACATATCTATTAACGCTGAATATTAAAGGTTCACGATTTTTTAACAAATTTCAGCAGTTAATCCAGACGTTTTTTTAAGATAAAAGTTATAAAAAAAACATTTAAATACCCTTCGTCTATAAATTTAACATTTAAGCGGTTGACAAAATTTTTAATTATTATCAAATTTAACACTAAAAATTACGCTTTTGTAATTTTAAGCCTGTTTTAATCGATAAAACAGCAAAAACTCACCTCAAAATCATTATTTAACTAAAAAAAAAGCTTTTTATATTAGGTAGATTAACAAATTATTAAGATTTTTGTCGGACTAATTCAAAATATTTAAAAATGAAACTAAAGTTCAATGGATTCTTAGTACTGTTATTAGTACTAGTCGCGCAACTTTCTTTTGCGCAAGAAAGAGCTGTTTCTGGTACAGTTTCTGATAATGCAGGAATGCCTTTACCGGGTGTTAGTGTATTAGTTAAAGGAACTAAAACAGGAACACAAACTGACTTTGATGGTAAATTCTCGATCAAAGTATCACCAAGCCAAATTTTGGTATTTAGCTACATTGGGATGAAAACTCAAGAAGTAGCAGCAAGTTCTTCTACTGTAAATGTAAAATTAGCAGATGCAGGAGCTCAAGAACTTGAAGGCGTAGTTGTAACAGCTTTCGGTATCAAAAGAGAGAAAAAAGCTCTTGGTTATGCAACTACAACTTTAAAAGCAGATGCACTTACTCAAGTAGTCAACACAAACCCATTTGAAACTCTTTCTGGTAAAATTGCCGGAGTTGATATTACTGCTCCATCTCAACCAGGAGCTTCTACTAAAGTTGTAATTCGTGGTTTCAACACAATTACTCAACCAGGTGGACCACTTTATGTTGTTGATGGAACGCCAATTAACAATAGCTACAGTGGATCAACATCTTCTACAAGATCTTACGATTCAGGAAATGGTATTACAGATCTTGACCCAAATAACATTGAAAGTATGACAGTTCTTAAAGGAGCTGCTGCATCTGCGTTATATGGATCTAGAGCTGGTGGTGGTGTAATCATCATTACAACTAAAAAAGGTAAAGCAAACACAGGAATTAAAGTTGACATGTTAGCTTCAACTGAATTTAGTGAAGTTGCTAG
This sequence comes from Flavobacterium sp. SH_e, assembly GCF_025717045.1. Lineage (GTDB taxonomy): Bacteria > Bacteroidota > Bacteroidia > Flavobacteriales > Flavobacteriaceae > Flavobacterium. The sequence continues at coordinate 72,288 of NZ_JAOVZN010000002.1, read as the reverse complement.
AGTTCCACACTTACAAAACCAATTTGGACAAGGATGGAACGGAGCTGGATACTCTGGAACTAACACATACAGTAACGAAAATGGTTCTTGGGGACCTGCATTCAATGGAGAGGTTAGACCTTGGGGAACTGTGTACAATGGAACTCAACAAATTAAGCCTTATGTTGGATTAAATGATAACGTTAGAGATTTCTACGACACTGGTATTTTATCTACACAATCTGTAAACTTAAGCGGTGGTGGAGACACATCTGATTTCTCTTTAGTATTTTCTAATGTAAACAGTGATGGGGTTGTTCCTACTGACACTGATTTATACAAAAAACAATCTGTTGGTTTCAATGGTGGTTTAAAAGGAAAAAAATTCACTTTGAGAACTGCATTAAACTATGTTTACAAAGATCAAAGTGTTGTTAACACTGGACAAGGTGATGATGCTGGACAAGGATCTACTTTACAACAAGATTTATTACAAATCCCAAGAGATATTAGCGTTGTAGATTTAAGAGATTACAAAAACAATATCTTCAATACTCCAGATTACTATTTTACACCTTACGCAACTAATCCTTATTTCTCAATCAATGAGAATAGCACAAAAATCTACGGAAGTAATATTTTTGGAAACGTTAATTTAAGCTATAAAATAACTGATAAATTAACAGCTACTTGGCAAATTGGTGGTAACCTTAGAACTGAAAGACAAAAAAGCTACGGAGCAATTGTAGATTATCTTCCAGGTACTCCACAAGCTGTTGCTGGAGCTAACAAAGTTGTTGGGGGGGTTACAGAAGGAAGATCAGAATTCAGCGAATTTGATACATTCTTTAACTTAAACTACAATACAAATTTAAGTGAAGATTGGACTTTAAACCTTTTAGGTGGTTTCAACTACAACAAAAGAGAGTCTGATCAATTGTTCAATACAATTACTAACTTAGGTATCCCTGGATACTACGAACTTTCTAACTCAGCTGTTAGACCAACAATTACTCAAAGTAACTCTTTGAGAAAAACAGGAGCTGTTTATGCTTCTGCCGAGTTTGCTTTCAAAAACAGATATTTTGCTACAATTACAGGTAGAGAAGATGTTACTTCAACTTTACCAATTGGAAACAATGCATATTTTTACCCAGCATTATCTCTTGGTGCTATCGTAATTGATAACGGAGACACATTCTTAAAACTAAGAGCTGCAGGTTCTAAAATTGCAAACGATACACAAGCTTATGTAACTGAGAACTCTTATGTTCCTGGATCTGCTGCTGCTAATTTTGGTATTATTGCATCTCCAATTGGAGGAATCAGTTTCTACGAAGCTGCTGCAAGACTAGGAAATGCTGATTTAAAACCAGAAACAACTAAAGAATATGAAGTTGGTGCTGAGGGATCTTTCTTCAAAAACAGAATTAGCTATGATATCGCTTTATATCACAAAACAACTTCTGATTTGATTGTTGCTTTACCATTAGATCCATCTACTGGTTATACTTCAAAATTTATTAATGCTGCTGAATTAGTAAATAAAGGTATCGAGCTTTCTATTAGTGCTAGTCCAATTAAAAACAAAGACTTTACTTGGAACTTAACTTACACTTTCACTAAAAACATGAGTGAGGTTACTAAATTAGCTGATGGATTTGACAGAATCGACGTAGCAACAGCTTACGGCGTTACTTATTCTGCTGCAAAAGGAGAGCCTCTTGGTACATTCTTTTCTCAAGTTCCAAAAACAAATGCTGCTGGACAATATATTGTAAACCCTACAACTGGTATGTATGAAGTAAGTGATGATATCCAAAAAATCGGAAACTCTCAAAGAGATTTCGTAATGGGATTACAAAACAACTTCAAATACAAAAACTTTAACTTAGGTTTATCAATGGACTGGAAACAAGGAGGTGAATTCTACTCTTACACTAAGAGACTTTCTCACTTCGTAGGTAATGGTATTGAAACTACTTACAACGACAGAAATCCATTTATTGTTCCTAACTCAGTTAATGAGCATATAGATGCTACAACTGGTGCTGTAACTTATACAGAAAACACTACTCCAATTGCTTGGGATAAAGTAACAACATTCTACAATACTTCTAACAATCCTGGTATTGAAAGAACTCACGTAATTGACAAAACATTTGTAAGATTAAGAGAGATAAATTTAAACTACGATTTCCCTTCTGCACTTAGCAAAAACATGGGATTAAACAAAATCACTTTAGGAGTTTACGCAAGAAACTTGTTTATGTGGACTCCAGGAGAGAATCCTTATACAGATCCTGAGACTGGTACTTACGGAACAGGTGTAGGTTCTGATTTTGGAGAGTTCGGTACTAACCCATCACAAAGATCAGTTGGTGGAGTTTTAAAATTATCATTCTAAAAAAAATATAGAAAAAATGAAAAAGATAGTAACATTAATTACAGCTCTTTTCTTATTAGTGTCATGTGATGAAACATTTGACATTAATAGAGATCCAGATGCATTGCCTCCTGGACAAGCAAACAGTACCATTCTTCCTGCTGGTATTGCAGGTCTAGCTGGTGCTCAAGGATCATACTACGCCATTATCGGTGGATTTTGGTCACAATTTTGGACACAAAACAATACTTCAAATCAATACAAAGACGTTGATTCATACAGTATTGGAACAAACGATTACCAAGCAGGTTATACAGCAATGTATGATGCTTTAAACGACATTAGAGTTGTAAAAGCGCAAGCACTAGCTGAAGGAAACTGGAATTATTACTTAATTGCAACTACACTTGAAGTTCAAGGATCTCAAGTTTTAACAGATTTGTATGATGCAATTCCTTACACTGAAGCTAACAATGTAAACATTTTACAGCCTAAATTCAACACTCAAAAAGAAGTTTATGACTTAATGATTGCTGATTTGAAATTAGCTTTATCTAAAGACTTAAGCGCTTCTAAAGGTGATGCTCCTGCTGCTGACGATTTTATTTTCGCTGGGAACATGACAAGCTGGACAAAATATGCTAACACTTTGTTATTAAAATTACACTTGAGATTAACTGAAGTTGATCCTTCTTTAGCTCAATCTGGAATTACAACTTTAATTAACTCAGGTGCTGCATTCTTAGATGTTGATGCTGCTATGACTCAATTTGAAGATGCTGCTGATAGAAGTAACCCTTTATATGAGTCTGACAGAAGACAGTTAAATACTACTCTTAACCTTAGAGCAAGTAAAACTTTATACTCTTACTTACAAGATAATGCTGACCCACGTTTAGGTAAATATTACGGAGCTGGAAATCCAAATAACCAAGGTGATTTTGAAAACACTGCGACTGGACTTTCATTAGTAACATTAAGCCCAACAACTCCAGTATTTTTCATTAGCAAAGAAGAGAGCTATTTCTTACAAGCTGAAGCTCTTTCAAGATACTATGGTGGAACTGGTGCAAAAGCTAAATATGATGCTGGTGTTACTGCTTCTATTACAAGATGGGGCGGAACAACTGCTGCTGCTTTATTAGCTGCTGGTGGAGCTTATGAATTCCCTGCAACAGGAACTGCTGCTCAAGTTGAAGCTGTTATTACTCAAAAATGGATCGCTAGTTTCCCTGGAAACGGTTACGAATCATTCTTCGAGCAAAGCAGAACAGGATACCCTAAAGTATCTACTGTAGCACAATCAAGCGAGTCTTATATTCCTGGTCAATTCTCTGTATCTGTAGAGAATGTTACAGGAGGTAAATTCCCAAAAAGAGTTGTTTTACCTAACAACGTAAAATCAAGAAATCCAAATGCTCCAGCTTTAAAAGCTATTACTGAGCCAGTTTGGTGGGATGCTAACTAATAAAAAATAAACAATGAAAAAGATATTTTTAAACATAATGACAGTAGTAGTTAGCGCTTTGCTACTTACTTCTTGTGATGCCGACTCAACTGGTGGAGTATCAAGAGTTACTGTTTACCCAACCCTTGAACTTAATGGCTCAGATGTAATAAACATCAAAAAAGGTGAACCTTTTACTGATCCTGGTGTAGTTGCATTGGAAGGAACTACTCCAATCACAGCTACTTCAACTGTAGTTGGAGCTTATAGAGGAGGAAAAACATTAGACACTAATGTTGCTGATACTTACAGAATTACTTATTCTGCTAGTAACAAAGATGGTTTTTCTGGTACAATTGTTAGAACTGTAAACGTAGTAGACGATGGAGATTTAGTTAATAGTATTTCTGGTCTTTACACAGCAACTACAACTAGAAATGGTTCTCTAACTGCTCAATACACTAACATGAAATATGTACAAATTTGGCAAAACGCTAATGGTACTTACGAAATTTCTGATGGTATTGGTCTTTACTACGCAGTTGGTAGAAATTACGGTGACGGTTATTTAGCACGTCCGGTAATTGTTACTGCTAACAGCATTCCAAACAACAATTATACAATCAGTACTTTTACAGTTGGTACTTTCGGAGGTGGTTGCGTTATGTCAGGTTTAACTGCTGACCCAGCTGCTCAAACAGTAAAATTCTCTACAGTATGGTCTTCAGGTTACACTTTTGACGTAGTACTGAAAAAAGTTCAAATTTAAATTATAGAAAATGAAAAATATAAAACTAAACATAACACGTGTACTTGCAGCAATGCTTGTACTTACGTCATTTGTAGCTTGTGACGAAGTTGGAGACACTGATCCAGGAGGAACATCAACTGAATCAATGTCTGGAGAATGGTATGTCCAAACATTAGTTAATGGAACAGTGGTAGCAGATTATGCTCTTATTTCTACTTACAATACATCAGCAAATGATGGAAAAGAAATTTGGCTTGATGATGAAGGTCATATTTGGAATTTTAAAGTTAAAACGCCAATTACCTTAAGTTCATCATCATTCGCAGGAAGTAATTTAGCAAGTAGCGTAGTTGACGATGATCCTGACACAGAAGATGTTATCGAAACATATGACGTTAATGTAAACATTACAGAAGGGAAAGTCACTCCAAAAGGAGCTACAACTACTGGAGGCCATACTGTTGACGGTATCTCTTTTAAAGCTGAATTTTCAGATGATCCAGGAACTATTTATGAAATTAAAGGTTATAGAAGAACTGGTTTCATAGAAGACGAACATTAATATTTCTATAAAGAATTATTATTTAAACCACCCCATTCATTTGGGGTGGTTTTTTTATATAAACATATTACCTATATTTGTCCAATGGAAAAAGAACATCAAATATTTGGCATTAGAGCCATCATAGAAGCAATTCAGGCAGGAAAAGAAGTAGACAAAGTATTCATCCAGAAAGATATTTCTGGTGAACTTATGAAAGACTTAATGAAGGTAATGAAACGCGCAAACGTTAACTTCTCTTATGTTCCTGTTGAAAAACTAAATCGTCTTACTCCAAATAATCACCAAGGAGCTGTAGCAACTATCTCTCCTATTGGCTTCATTGATTTAGAACATCTTGTTGAATCAACAATCGAGTCTGGCAAAAAACCTCTTTTCTTAATATTAGATCAAATCTCTGACGCAAGAAATTTTGGTGCTATTATTAGAACCGCAGAATGTACAGGTGTAAATGGAATCATCATACAAAAAGCAGGTTCAGCACCTGTGAATGGAGACACGGTTAAAACTTCGGCTGGAGCTGTTTTTAATGTCCCTATCTCCAAAGTTGAACACATCAAAGATGCTATTTTCTATTTACAAGGCTCTGGGATTAAAACAGTAGCTGCAACTGAAAAAACAGACCAAAACATATATGATGTATCATTATCAGAACCAGTAGCGATTATTATGGGTTCTGAAGATCGAGGAATCAATCCTTCAGTTTTAAAAATAGTAGATGAAAAAGCTAAGCTGCCAATGTTTGGTACAATTGGATCATTAAACGTTTCGGTTGCCTGCGGCGCTTTTCTGTATGAAGCTGTTCGACAAAGAAGCTAAAAAAATTCAGATTTCAGATGCGAATGAATAATTAAATACCTTTAATTAATGCTTTCAAAATCTAATTCAAAACTAAAAATTATACTTTTCCGATGCCTGTTTGTAATTTTATTAATTGCAAACAGCTACGGACAAAATACTACATATAATCAGTTTTGGAATGAAATTCAGTTTAACCAGACCTTGAGTAAAAAATGGGCCACTGAAATAGATTTTGCCTCAGCTTACAGCAGTACCGAATCTTCGCCAAACTTATTCGAAAATACTATACAGAGATCTATAAGAGGATGGGGACATTACTACTTTTCTCCAAGATGGAAATTCTCTGCTTTTATTGCTTATTTTAATAATAGAGATGTACCCGAAATAGGTCAGTTTGAATCTCCCGAAACACGTTTTGCCCTTCAAGGCATATACTATTTTCATAAAACAGGATATACTCTAAGCACAAGAATGCGTACTGAATTCCGCCATATGAGAAATCAAGATGATGATTATGAAAACGTTTTTCGATATCGCCAGCAAATTAAATATATACAACCTATCAATAGTAAAATATTAAGAAGTGGCGTTGTATATGCAATTGCTTCAGATGAGCTTTATTTCAAATCTGGAACAAAAGTCACGGGTGAAAGTTTCTTTGATCGGAATCGTTTAAATATTGGAGCTGGTTATTTATTTTCAGATGACCTTCAGGTTGAATTAACCTATTGTAACGAATATCTTCCACGTAACAATGGAAATCAAACAACTAATGCTGCCTCGCTTACCGTAACTTTCAATAACCTAATTCGAAACCTTAAAAAGAAAATCGAAGCCAAAAAACATCCTGAAGCAAAAGACGAAGAATAGTTTAATCTTCTTCTTTCTTTAAAAAGCATTTAAGCTGCTCGATTATAGCATTTTTATGAAGCTTAAAATTATAGCTTCTCATAAATTCTGTGCCCTGCATATTAATTTCTGCACTAACCGCTTCATAATTTGAAAACGCATCAAGATCTTTATTATCTATCAAATAAAGAACCTGCATAATAGAATCATTACGTCTATATTGTGTGTCGTAATGTACTAATTTATAGGTTTTATTATCTGCGAGATGGATTATTAAATCGTCTTTGATTTTTTTTCCAACTTTCTTTTCGGGAAACGGAGTTGGCTGTAATGCAACAAAATAATTCTCTTTGTCAGTAACAATATTAATTTTAAGCGATTTTGATTTTGTTGTATAAAATACAGTAGGCTCAAAGTAATATATCATACTTCCATCTGCCTGTACCCTATTTTTGATTTCACATTGCGCAATACCTTTTGTATTAAAAATAAAACACAAGAACAAAACTAAAAGTTTTATTTTCTCCATAATGCTAAAAATTAATTTGTTACACTAACAAATTTACTCTTTTTCTCTAAAGAAATCGCTGTTTTAGTTTTCACTATCTGATTCTGTAGTCTTAGTAATAATATAATTTACTCGATGGCTTGAAGAGAAATAATCCATTTGTTCCTCCTCTTCATTAGATATATTTATAAAATCTCCATTTTCATCAAAATGCTTCATAAAAGGATCATTGCTTGGATCAAAATCTGGTCGCTGCCAATCGTAAACAATTGGTTTTGCATATTCGGGTGCTTTATAAAACAATGTAAGAACAAAACCCGTAATAAGACCTGCTAAATGCCCTTCCCAAGAAATAGATTGATCAACATCTGGAAAAACATACCATATCATTCCACCATAAAGCAAAATTACAGTCAAAGATAAAGCCACCAATCTGTAATATTTGGTTTGAATTCCTTTAAAGAAAATGAAACTTACCAAAACATAAATTAATCCGCTAGCGCCGATATGAAAATTCTCTCTTCCAACTAACCAAGTAATTAATCCTGAAAATATTATTCCGTATACAATAACGCCAAATGTTTGTTTTGGATAAAAATATTGCATCGCTGCCAACAGGATTAATAATGGAATACTATTATTGTATAAATGATCTAAATTTTCATGAATGAACGGGCTGAATAAAACACCTTGCAAGCATAGAAAATCTCTTGGATAAATTCCGTAACGGTAAAAATCAAAATCAAAACGGATCTGTAGCCAATAGACAATCCATAAAAAAAGGACAAAAAACAATGGAAGTCCTATAACCGAATTTGAAAACTTAAAATTACTATCGCCCATATTTTTACAAAATAACATTTAGGAGAACTCAAAAAACTATCCAAAAATATTTTACTGATAATTTGTCATATCAGAAAACATTAAATTGTCTCAAATTAGAACAATCCTTCAATATGCAAGCTGTTTTAACTTTCAATAAATTAAATTTAAATCTTAAAATAGTAATTTTGTAAAATGGAAGCACCATTAGCAGAGCGCATTCGTCCGCAAAAATTAGAAGATTATATCAGCCAGCAGCATTTGGTTGGACCAAACGGTTCGTTAACACAACAAATTTCAAAAGGAATAATTCCTTCGTTGATCTTTTGGGGACCTCCTGGCACCGGAAAAACAACATTGGCACAAATCATTGCCCAAGAATCAAAAAGACCTTTTTATATATTAAGTGCCATCAATTCTGGAGTGAAAGATATTCGCGATGTTATCGATAAAGCAAAACAAAGTGGTGGACTTTTTACCGCCAAAAATCCTATTCTATTTATTGACGAGATACATAGATTTAGTAAATCACAACAGGACTCACTTTTGGCTGCTGTAGAAAAAGGATGGATTACCTTGGTTGGTGCTACGACAGAAAATCCGAGTTTCGAGGTTATTCCTGCATTATTGTCACGTTGTCAAGTTTATATCTTAAACGCTTTTACAAAAGCCGATTTAGAGGCCCTTTTAGAACGCGCAATGAAAACTGATGCCTATTTATTGACAAAAAAGATAAATCTTAAAGAAACTGAAGCTTTGCTACGTATTTCGGGTGGTGATGGTAGAAAACTGCTTAATGTTTTCGAACTTGTCATTAATGCTTCTTCGGGTGACGAAATCACTATAACGAACGATCGTGTTTTGGAGCTAGTACAGCAAAACACTGTCTTGTATGATAAAACCGGCGAACAGCATTATGATATTATTTCGGCATTTATAAAATCAATTCGTGGCAGCGATCCCAACGGTGCGGTTTATTGGCTGGCAAGAATGATTGAAGGAGGTGAAGATGTGAAATTTATTGCCAGAAGAATGCTTATTTTGTCAAGTGAAGATATTGGAAATGCTAATCCGACAGCTTTTATAATGGCAAATAACACATTTCAAGCTGTTACTACGATCGGATATCCAGAAAGCCGTATCATTTTAAGTCAATGTGCAATTTATTTGGCTACATCGCCAAAAAGCAATGCTTCTTATATGGCAATTGGTAATGCGCAGCAATTGGTAAAACAAACTGGAGACTTACCTGTTCCACTTCATTTGCGAAATGCTCCAACTAAATTAATGAAGGAATTAGGATATGGAGATGAATATAAATATTCGCATGATTATGCTAATAATTTTGCCGAACAAGAATTCTTACCAGACGCTATAAAAGAAACGGTTCTTTATAATCCGGGAAGCAATTCTCGAGAGAATAGCAATCGCGAATTTTTAAAGAACCGTTGGAAAGATAAATACGGTTATTAAACCGTATTTTGTCTTTAGAATTTAACTACAATTTTTTCTGAAACTAATTTATCATTCTGATAAGATTCAAAATACCATTGACCATCTTCTTTTAAGATTAAAGAGCCTTGAACATTATCTTTTGAAGCGATGAAAACATTACTTTGAGAAGTTTTGAAAAGTTTCATAACTACTTTTGGTGTTTTATCGATTAACTGATATCCAGATTCTGTTGGCTGTGCATATAACAAGTTTGGATCTTTTAAATCTGGAGAAGGAGTAACTGAAACAGCTTGAGTTGCAGCTACAGTAGTTGCAGCACTTGTTGCAACAGCCGCTTTTGCAGCAACTGGCGTTCTTGAAGTTGCTACTTCTTTGCCACTATATTTATAATGCAAAGCATAAACTGACTTAAAAGCATTATCTAACGCTTCTCTGTAAGCTACTTCATAATCTTTTTCTTTACTTTTTCCAACTTCAGATGTATAAACAACCTGTCCAAAACAGTCTTTGAACTGCACAATAAGTTTAGTTGTCAAAAATGCACTATCTTTAATTACATCAATATACAAAACCTGACAACGATCTGTATATCCTTCAGGAAGTTGCTCATTTGTATAAAAAGCTTCAAAACCTGCTTTTAATAAATTTGATTTGCTTAATGTAGCCATGCGATATTGATTATCTGTTTTTGTAAAATCATATCTTAAAGGTACAATTACAGCTTTGTAATCATTAACAGACTGTGCAAATCCAATAAATGAGCATAAAAGTGCAGTAAGTAAAATTTTAATCTTCATCATTATAAATATTTTTTTAGTTCTAGTAAATGGTTAATCTGTTTATAATTTCCGGAAATATCCAGCTTTTTTTCATTAAAGAAAATGGCATCTAAACCTGCATTCAAAGCGCCATTCACGTCAGCTTCAAAATCGTCACCAATCATAATGCTGTTCTCTTTTGAAGTTTTCGCCAGATTCAATGCATAATCAAATATAATATTATTTGGTTTTTTAACGCCTGCTAACTCAGAATTTGTAATGGTGCTGAAATAACCTCCAAGTGAAGCATTATTAATCTTCTTTTCCTGAACATTTGCAAAGCCGTTTGTAATAATATGAAGTTTATATTTAGGTTTCAAATATTCCAAAACTTCTATTGCACCATCAAAAAGGTAATTATTATCAGTAAGAAACTCAATATAATCATTAGCAATTTCAAAAATATTTTCTTCTGAGATAGCATAATTCAATGCATCAAAAGAAAACTTTAAACGATTATAACGCAATTCTTGATGCGTAATTTTATCATTCTGATATAATCTCCAACATTCTTGATTAATTGGAATATATTCCTTGATAAAATCTTCAGTAATAATCTCTTGATATTTACTTTTAAAAATACGATCAAAAGCCATTTCTGAATTTTTATCAAAATCCCAAAGTGTGTGATCTAAGTCAAAAAAAATGTCTGTAATCTTGGTATTCATCTATTAAAAAATTCCTTCATCTACAAAACTATAATATTTTGATTCAGTTATAATAATATGATCTAAAACTTTAACATCTAACTTGTTTCCTGCTTCGCGAATTTTTCTAGTAATTTGTTTATCGGCATCACTGGGAATCAAACTTCCAGAAGGATGATTATGACACAAAATCAAGGCTGTAGCATATTTTTCAAATGCCAATTTAAAAATCAATCTGACGTCAACAATTGTACCGCCAATACCTCCTTTACTCAATTGAGCCTTTGAAATCACATTATTGGAATTATTAAGAAAAAGCACCCAAAATTCTTCATGAGATAAATCTCCTATTATTGGCTGCATTAAATCGAAAACCTTTTTACTCGAAGTTATTCTAGTCATTTCAACTGCTTTTTCTGATCTCCTACGTGCGCATAACTCTAAAGAAGCAACAATTGTAACAGCCTTTGCCTCTCCTATTCCTTTAAATTTCATTAATTGAGCAATAGATAATTTTGCTAATGAATTTAATCCACCAACACTAGCTAAAATACGCTGGCTTAATGCAACCGCAGATTCATTTCGGCTTCCAGAACCAATTAAAATTGCTAATAATTCAGCATCACTCAAGGCATCTTTTCCTTTGAGCATAAGTTTTTCGCGAGGTTTGTCATCATCAGACCAATTTTTTATAGCAAAATGTCCCACTTCCATAATTATAATTTTAAGATGCGAAGATATTTAAAAAGAAGAAAAATCTTTCAAAACACAGTTAGATAATTAAAAAAAATGTGCCAACTGCAAAGCAATTGACACATTATCTAATTTTTTAATTGACTAATTAAGAAATCAATCCTTTAACATCATCAAAATTTAAACCTCCGTAATTTCCTGAACTCATTAATAAAAGTGCAGAATTATCTAAATTTAAGTTGAATAAGTATTCCTTAAATTCAGTTGGGTTTGTATAAATTATTAAATCTTTTCTGTTGAATGCAGTAGCAATTTGCTCATAAGTTACTTCTTCCAGTTGTTTAATTTTTACCGCATCTGGAGAATAAAAAACAACCGCAACATCTGCATATTCTAAAGCCCCTTCGTATTCTTTTAAAAACTCGGCATTTAAACTGCTATAAGTATGCAATTCTAAACAGGCAACTAAAGTTCTACTTGGATATTGTTCTTTAACCGCTTTTGTTGTCGCAGCTACTTTACTTGGCGAATGTGCAAAATCTTTGTACGCCACTTTTCCTTTTCCTTCGGCAATTTTTTCCAAACGTTTAGAAGCGCCTTTAAAGCTTGCAATTGCCTCGTAGAAATCGGCTTCATCAACACCCATATTTTGGCAAATCCATTTTGCTCCAGCAAGATTATTTAAATTATGTGCGCCAAAAACTTCAATTGGCATATCGCCTTCTGGAGTTTTTAATAAAGTCACACCATCGCTTACTGAATATTCAGGAGTCGAATAAGCAATTTTTCTAATCGGATTTGTAGCCGCTTCTGAAACACGTTTTACTTCTGGATCATTTTCGTTGTAAACTAAAATTCCTCCGTTTGTAATTTTTTCGATGAAAATCTCAAACTGTTCAACATAGTTTTCATACGTTGGAAAAACATTAATATGATCCCAAGCAATTCCAGAAATCAAAGCAATGTTTGGTTGATACAAATGAAATTTCGGACGTCTGTCAATTGGTGAAGACAAATATTCATCTCCTTCCAAAACCATAAAATCATTTTCTTCTGTCAAATGGACCATCGTATCAAAACCTTCTAATTGCGCACCAACCATATAATCAACCGCAATATTATGATAATGCATTACATGAAGAATCATCGAAGTAATCGTTGTTTTACCATGAGAACCACCAATTACAACACGTGTTTTATTTTTAGATTGTTCGTATAAAAATTCTGGATATGAATAAATCTTTAAACCTAATTCCTGCGCTTTTAATAATTCAGGATTATCCGCTTTTGCGTGCATTCCTAAAATAATTGCATCAATATCTGAAGTGATTTTTTCTGGAAACCAGCCCAATTCTGCAGGAAGAATTCCTTTTTTCTCTAATCTTGATTTTGAAGGTTCAAAAATAGCATCGTCACTTCCTGTAACTTGGTATCCTTTATTATGTAATGCTAATGCTAGATTGTGCATTGCGCTTCCGCCAATGGCGATGAAATGTGTTTTCATTTAAAATGTTTAATCGTTAAACTGTTTAATCGGTTAATCGAAATAGCAAATAACTAATTAAACTCAATAATTATTCTTCAAAAATAATGAAATATAAAATGTGTTATTTGCTTTTATGGATAAATTAGTACTTTGTACGAAAATATTTTTAAATCTTCCCAACCTTTATTAAAAAACGACTCTCTATAGAGAAAAACTACTTTATGAAAAATATTCTGTTTGTTTTATTATTTATCTCTACCACAATATTTGCACAGCAAAACGATAAAAATTGGGAAAAAGTAATTGATTTCGAAAATGAAGGAAAAACCAAATCAGCTAATGAATTAGTTGAAAAAATCTATAAAGATGCCGTTTCAAATAAGAATGAAGCCGAAATGATAAAATGTTTTTTCTATCATTCGAAATATCTATTAGTTATTGAGGAAAATGCTCAAAATAAAATTTTAAATAATTTAAAAACAGAAATATACTGCGTTTCTATACCTTCAAAAGCAATTTTGAATTTAATTTACGCAAAATGCCTAAACTATTATTATACCCAAGGTATTTCTGAAATTCAAAAAAGAACCAATACCAATATTGTAAGTGGTGATTTTTTAACCTGGACATCAATTAATTTTAGAGACGAAATTAATTCAGCATTAAAACAGAGTTTAGAAAATGAACTGGTTTTAAAAAATACACCCCTTTCTAAATATGATCAGATTTTTAATTATTCCTCTTCTGAAGAATTGAAAAATGAAAACTTATTCGATTATATCATCAAAGAAAATATAGCCATTTACAGCTCAAAATTTTCTTATTTTGCTCTTGATCAGGAAATCGTAAATAAGTACAAAAAAGATCTTTTAGGAAACTCTGCTGATTTCACAAAATTGAATTTAGATTTCATCAACTTTGACGATTTACGACACGTATTATCTCTTTATCAGAAACAAGAAACCATAAATCCGAAACCGGAAAATCAATGGGATCGTATCGTACTTTTTAAAAACGGACTGAATATCAAGACCGAGGAATATCTAAATATTATAAATCGTTTTCAAAAAACCGTAAAAGACGATTTACTTATTCAGAAAATTCAATTTGAAAAAGCTTCAATTCTTGCACAAGAGGCATCAAAAACTTTAAAACCTGATTACAATAGCAAAGCTGTAGCTTTACTTGACAGCATTTTAAAACTAAATAATAGATCTACAGCTTATAAATTGGCTTTGCAAAAAAAATCAGTCATTACTTCTAAGTCATTAAAAGTTCAGCTTCAGCGATATACATACAACAATCAAAATGCAAGAGCTTTTCTTAGCTATAAGAATGTCGATCAGTTAAAAATTTCTTTTTATAAAATAAGCTACAATCAGCTTCTTGAATTTAAAGAGGGAAACCTAGATAAAGACAGTATTGTCAATTCAATTATCTCAAAAAAACAGCCGTCTTATACAAAAGATTATTCGCTTTTAAACAAAAAGGACTATTTTGAATACTCAACAGAAATTCTTCTGCCGAATTTAAACACAGGATCTTATTTAGCCTATTTTGAAAGTGATTCTGACATAAAAAACACAAAAGCATATACTTACCAAACTGTAACTTCATCAAATATTAGTGTACTTGCTTCAAACGAAGACAAAGGCGAAAAATATCAGGTCTTGGATAGAAAAACAGGAAAAACGATAAGCAACGCTATTATAAAAATTTCAGATTATAAAATACGAACTAATAATAACGGAATTGCAGTTTACCATCCAAAAAACGAAAAGTTCAGAAGAAACATACTCGAGATATTTACCTCAAATGATAGCATAATAATTAAGCCCGAAAGCATCAATTATAACGCTATTTTTTCTAATAAAAATGATGATGATTACGATGATTATTATCTTCAGGGAAAAGTCGAATTCTATTTAGATCGCGCTATTTATCGTCCTGGACAAATTGTTTACTATAAAGGAATCGCTATTCAAAAAAAGAAAAACAAAACAAGCATTGTAGCTAATACTTCTTTTAAAATAACTGTTAACGACCCATCTTATAATACTTTTAAGGAATTTGAAGTAACTACCAATGAATTTGGTTCTTTTTCTGGTGAACTCCTTTTACCAAAAATTGGTTTAACAGGAACTTTTACAATGCGCGCTGAAGAATCGACTAATTCTGACAAAGATATTATCTATAATAAAAAAAAGGTTGATCATCCATTTTGGGATCATGTGAGATTAGAAAACTCTTATACCGATTTTAGGGTCGAAGAATATAAACGCCCAAAATTTGAAGTTGTTTTTGAGCCAAAAAAAGAAACTTTTCAATTAAACCAATCTATAAAAGTAAAAGGTACTGCGACAGCATTTGCAGGAAGTTCCATATCTGATGCTAAAGTCAGTTATACCATTACACGTTATACCAGCTATTGGACAAACAACTACTCAGAAGAAGATAATAAAAATATAATTATAGGAGAAACTAAAACAGACAACAACGGCAAATTTGCAATCGATTTTATTGCATTACCTTCTGAAAACAGTTCCAAGGAAGATTTGCCAATCTTTAATTATATTATAAAAGCGACCGTTACTGATATAAACGGAGAAACGCACGAATCGCAGACAAATGTAAAAGTTGGGTATCACGATTTAGTTTTGGAAGCCACAATAAAAAGAGAAATTGAAACAAAAGACAAAAACGAAATCACGCTAAAAAGCACTAATTTAAATGACGAATTTTTAGCAGCAAAAGGTGAAATCAAGATCTATTTTGTAAATCCGCTTTCAAATAAATTCAAAAGAAGAGTCTGGCAGAAACCAGAAATTCAGTCTATAACAAATGAAGATTTTGAGAAATTATTTCCGTATGAACAAAACGAACTTGATAATATTGAAAATGAAATTCTAGTTTATTCTAAAAAAGTTGATACTGAAAATGACAAAAAAATTGCATTGGATTTTATTTCAGATTACCAATCAGGAAATTACAAAATTGTCTTTTCTGCAAAAGATAGTTTTGACAACATAATAGAAACTAAAGCAAATTTCAAACTCAAACAAAGCAAAGACAAATTCAATCCGAGCACATTATTTTCAGCCGAACAAATAAATGAAGATCCTAAAAAAGACGGTTTTATATTGATAAAATTGACCTCTGTAATTCCTAATATATATGTTTCAACAACAGGAAATTATAACGGCATGATCTTTTATGAGAAAATGATTCATTTAGAAAACAACGAGACAACAGTTAAAATTCCATTGAAAAAAGAATTTGATCAGATCTTAAAAATTGGCTTTCAAAGCATTTTCGACAATGAAGTTTTTTCAAAAGATATAGACGTTATATTAAAATCAATTACTCCGAAATTAGATTTTACAGTCGAGACATTCAGAAGTAAAATACAGCCTGGAAGCACCGAAAACTGGATATTTAATTTAAAATCTAACGATACTAAAAACGAAGCCGAAGTTTTAGCCTCGATGTATGACATTTCACTAGATCAATTTGCTACTAGAAACTGGTACACATTATCTATAAACAATTACCATTATAATGGAAGCAATAAAAAATCGGCTTTAGGTTTTGACGAAACTTCCGCTAATCTAATGTATTTGAATTTACCATTAAATCGAATTGATTTATCTAATGAAGGCATTAAATTAATGTCGTTTGGATTTGATTTTATCTATAGAAATGATTTTTATACACGAAGACGATATCAATTAGAACTAGCAAAAAAAGCTAATAAGCCTATTAATGCTAAAGTAATTTCAGGAATTGTAACTGATGATTCTGAACTCCCTTTACCTGGAGTATCTGTTGTAGTAAAAGGAACTACACGAGGAACTCAAACTGATTTTGACGGTTATTATGAAATACAAGCTCTTGGGAAAGAACAACTTGATTTTAGTTACATTGGTATGAAAACCCAATCTATAAAAATTGCAAATCGAAATTTTATTGATGTCATATTAACCAATGATTCAAGTACTTTAGAACAAGTTGTTGTAACTACAGCATACGGCATTCAGAAAAAAGCAAACTTATCTGCCGCTATTACCACAGTTAGCTCAAATGTTATTTATGAAGAAGATAATACTGTTTATGATATAAATTCTGTAAACAAAAAAGCATTAGAAGAATTAAATCAAGTGAAAGCAAGAAAAAATTTATCTGAAACTGCTTTCTTTTTACCAAATTTAAAAACAGATTCACAAGGAAAAGTGAGTTTCTCTTTTACATCTCCAGAAGCTTTAACGGCTTGGAAACTTCGCTTATTTGCACACAACAAAGAAGCCGTTTCTGGTTATTTGCAGAAAAACGTTGTGACTCAAAAAGAATTAATGCTTTTGCCAAATTTCCCGCGTTTCTTTAGGGAAAAAGATACGATTGTTATCACTACAAAAATTTCAAATATTACCGCCGAAGCGAAAACTGGAATTGCTGCTTTACAGCTTTTCGATGCAGTAACAATGGAACCAATTGATGCCAAAATGCTAAATGCAGATAACATTAAAAATTTCACAATTCCGGCTTATGGAAATACTATAGCAAGTTGGACCGTTACAATTCCTGAAGGTTTACAGGGTGTTCAATATAAAATCGTAGCAAAATCAGGTGATTTCTCAGATGGAGAAGAAAATATTATTCCTGTTTTAACCAACAATATGCTTGTTACAGAAAGTATTCCGATTTGGGTTCGTGAAAATTCGACGAAAGAATACACTTTTGAAAACTTAAAAAACAATAATTCGACAACTTTAAAAAATCATCAATTTACATTTGAGTACACTTCCAATCCCGCATGGATCGCAATTCAATCTTTGCCTTATTTAATGGAATATGAACACGAATGTGCAGAACAAACCTTTGCCCGATTTTATTCTAATGCACTTGCTACAGAAGTAATTTCAAGCAATCCGAAAATTGCTGTCGTTTTTGATGAATGGAGAAAAAAAGGAAAAATCAATCCAAAATTAGAAGAAAATGAAAAGCTAAAATCAATTATCCTGGCAGAAACACCGTGGTTAAATGATAATCAAAATGAAGATGAGAAGAGAAAAAGTCTTGCAGTTTTATTTGATTTGGAAAAAATGAAAACTTCGCAAGAAGCCACTTTCGAAAAATTAAAAAAGAAACAAAATTCGTATGGTAGTTTTTCATGGTTTGAAGGCGGTACTGGGGACGACTACATTACTAGACATATTTTAGCAGGATTAGGCCATTTGTCAAAATTGGTTAAAAATCAAAATCTTAAAATTGATGAAATTACTAAAAGCGCAATTCCTTTTATAGATGGCAAGTTTTTACAAGAACACCAAAAAAGGGCAAAATTCAATAAAGAAACGAACAGTTTAATTTGGAGATGGCCATATTCTAATTTGCATTATTTATATAGCAGAAGTTTTTATTTAGAACAATATTCGCTTTCGGACACTTTAAAAAAAGTAACCAAATTATATCTCGAAACAGCAAAAAAAGATTGGTTAAATTATTCTATTTATGAAAAAGGATTAACAGCTTTAGTATTAAATCGTTTTGGAGAAAAGGAAAGTGCTAAAAAAATCATTGAAAGTTTAAAAGAAAATTCATCTAACAATGAAGATTGGGGAATGTATTGGATTGCTAATAAACCTGGTTGGTACTGGTATCAAGCGCCTATAGAAACTCAAGCTCTTTTAATTGAGGCTTTCGCCGAAGTTACTCAAGACACCAAATCTGTTGATGCAATGAAAGTCTGGCTGTTAAAAAATAAACAAGCTAAAAACTGGCCAACAACAAGATCAACTAGTGAAGCAATTTATGCCTTATTACTCCAAGGCAGCGATTGGCTTTCTGTAAAAGACAATACAGTTATAAAATTGGGAGATGAAAAAATCATGACCAAAAAATTATCAGAAAATGAAAAAGAAGCTGAAACAGGTTACATCAAACTAAACTGGAAAGCTGAAGAAGTAAAAAAAGAAATGGCTTCGATTAGCGTTCAAAACAAATCTAGAATCCCAGGCTTTGGTGGTGTTTATTGGCAGTATTTTGAAGATTTGGATAAAATTAAAAATAACACTGGATCCGTTTTATCTGTCTCGAAAGAATTATATCTAAAGAAAAACACGCTTAAAGGTGACGAATTACAAAAAATAACAACTGAAAATTCTTTAAAAATTGGAGATTTGGTTACAGTCCGATTGGTTATTACTTCCAAAGAAGATGTGGAATACATTCACTTAAAAGATATGCGCGCTTCTTGTTTTGAGCCTGTAAATGTTCTTTCACAATATCAATATTCTAGATTGGGATATTATATGAGTACAAAAGATGCGGCAACTCATTTCTTCTTTGACCAAATCAATAAAGGAACTTATGTTTTAGAATATGATATAAGAGTAAATAACAGTGGGGAATTCTCAAACGGAATTACGACTATTCAAAGTATGTATGCGCCGGAGTTTGCAAGTCATACAAAGGGAATTCGAGTGAAAGTGAATTAATAAAATTTAGACATAAAAAAACCTAACAGGTTTTAAAAAACCTGTTAGGTTTGATATTTAAATCAGAAATGAAGATTATTTAGTAATCGTCAATTCGTCGATAATGTTTTTAGCCCCAGCGTATTTGTCGATAATCCAAAGTACATAACGAATATCGACGTTGATAGTTCTTTGTAATTTAGGATCAAAAATGACGTCTCCAGCCATAGCTTCGATGTTTCCGTCAAAAGCAATTCCGATTAATTCTCCTTTTCCATTAAGAACTGGCGAACCAGAGTTTCCTCCTGTAATATCGTTATCAGTTAAGAAGTTTACAGGCATATATCCTGCTTTATCAGCATATTGCCCGTAATCTTTTTTCTTGTTTAATTCTAATAAACGAGCTGGCAAGTCAAATTCCTGATCTCCTGCTTTGTATTTTTTAACCATACTTTCCATTGTAGTATAGTTATTGATTTTAGCATCGTTGCGAGGATCAGCAGGTAAAGCACGAACTTTTCCGTAAGTTAACCTCAACGTAGAGTTTGCATCAGGATATTTAATTGCGTTCAATTTAGACTCTCTTAAACCTTCAACCAATTTGCGGTAAGCAGTTGCAAAACCATCATCAGCTTTTGCTTGATCGTCAGTTTTAGAACGGTATTTTGTCAATAAATCATTAGAAATAATATACAATGGATCGTGTACAATTGCCAATGGCTTTGGATCAGCTAAAAATGCTAATATTTTTTCTTTAGTTGTAAAATAACTAATTTCAGTTGCTTTTGCTACATCAGCAGTAAAATCACCATTGTTAGCTGTTTTCATTTTTGCAATTTCTGGAGCAAGTCCGTACTCAGCAGCTTTTTCAGCATATAAATTCAATTGTGCTGTTAAAACATCTTTTTCTAATGGCGCATAAAATTCACCATAAATGTTTTCAATCATCGCATTGATCTTAGGAAGCATTTCTGCTTTCTTTGCATCATTTTCTTTGTAATAAGCAATTAATGCATTTCCTAAATTAGCTGGAGCAGTTGCATAAGCAGAAGTACGCAAAAGTTGTGTCAAATAATTATCGTGACGCGCTTTTAAGTTTGTTTCTCTGTAATAATCGTTGATAGTCGGAATTACATTCTCGTATTTTTCTTTGTTTGCAGGTTTGCTTGCCCACTCGTAGAATTTATCTTCTTGTTCTGCTTTTGTATCAACAGTTCCTGCTTTTGTTAAAGCATCAATCATACCTTGACGATTTTTCCAGTAGTTTGCTGTCGAAGCATATTTAGAAGCATAGTCTAAACGAACAGTTGCATCTTTATCCATATACTTTTTCATTACATCCATTCCGGTTTTTGCACCTTCAACCCAAGCAGGATAAGCATATTTAATGTTTTGCTCAATTCCTCCAGCTGGCATCCAACGGTTTGTTCTTCCTGGATAACCTAGGATCATTGCAAAATCATTCTCTTTTACTCCTTTTAAACTTACAGGTAAGTGGTGTTTTGGCTGTAACGGCACATTGTCTTTAGAATATGCTGCTGGATTTCCGTCTTTATCTGCATAAACTCTAAACATAGAGAAATCTCCCGTTTGACGAGGCCACTCCCAGTTGTCTGTATCTCCACCAAATTTACCAACGCTTTCAGGCGGAGTTCCTACTAAACGAACGTCTGTATAATCTTGGTAAACAAAATAGTAATATTCATTTCCTTGAAAGAAAGGACGAACAGAAACAGTGTATTTTCCGTTTTCGCTGTTTTCTTTTTCGATCAGAGCGATCTCTTGCTGAATAACTTTGTTTCTTTCCGTTTCTGTCATGGTATCATTTACTTTTGACAAAATTCTTTTCGAAACATCATCCATACGCACGAAGAAACGAACATATAAAGATTTAGGCTTTAGTTCTTCTGAACGACTTTTTGCCCAAAAACCATCTTTCAAATGATTTTGTTCTGCAGTTGAAAGTTCTGCAATCGCACTATAACCACAGTGGTGATTAGTAAGAACCAAACCGCTATTTGAAACGATTTCTGCAGTACAACCTCCGTTAAACTGTACAATCGCATCTTTTAAACTATGATGGTTAATGCTGTAAATTTCTTCGGCTGTCAATTGCAAGCCCATTTTTTCCATATCCCTATGGTTCAATCTTTCGATAAACATCAAAAACCACATTCCTTCATCTGCTCTCATTGGGAAAGCCATAAGTGACATGGTCAAGAATAAAATTACTTTTTTCATGTTATTTTGTTTAAGTGATGCGAATATAAGCCATTTTGATAATTATTTTATCTTAAACGATTCTAAAATTAAATATGAGAATGATTTTTTAACTCTTTATTACGAATTTAATATTCCTATAAACAAAAAAGGTGCTCTGATTTTCAGAACACCTTTATAATATCAAACTTGTTATTTTTTATTCGTTAAGCATTTTCCAAAGTCTATCTTTTAAATCTGTTAAACCTTGCTGAGCAACAGAAGAGATAAACATATAAGGAACACCTTTGAAAGAAACATCTAACTCCGCTTTCAATTCTGCTTTTAGTTCATCGTCTAACATATCGCATTTTGAAATTACAACCAAACGTTCTTTGTCTAGCATTTCAGGATTATATTTCGTTAATTCATTGACCAAAATATCATATTCTGCTTTAATATCTGCAGTATCAACTGGAATTAAAAATAACAAAGTTGAGTTACGTTCAATATGACGCAAGAAATAATGTCCAAGACCTTTTCCTTCAGCAGCACCTTCAATAATTCCAGGAATATCGGCAATCACAAAAGACTGAAAATCTCTGTAAGCTACGATTCCTAAATTTGGTTTTAAAGTCGTAAACGGATAATCGGCAATTTTTGGTTTTGCAGAAGTCAATACAGACAATAAAGTAGATTTTCCTGCATTAGGAAAACCAACCAATCCAACATCAGCCAAAACTTTAAGTTCCAGAATAACATCCATTTCCACACCAAGCAAACCTGGCTGTGCATAACGAGGCGTTTGGTTTGTAGAACTTCTAAAATGCCAGTTTCCTAAACCTCCCTTTCCTCCTTTTGCAAGGATTCTTTTTTCTCCGTCTTCGGTAATTTCAAAAAGTGTTTCACCCGTTTCTTTGTCTTTTACAACAGTTCCTAGTGGCACTTCAATGATTTTATCTTCTCCGTCTGCTCCCGTACTTCTATCAGAACCTCCATCTCCACCGTGACCAGCTTTAATGTGACGTGCAAACTTTAAATGAAATAATGTCCAGAGTCCTTTATTCCCAACTAAATACACATGCCCACCGCGACCACCGTCACCTCCATCTGGACCACCTTTTTCAATAAATTTCTCTCTATGTAAATGCGTCGAACCTTTCCCTCCTTTTCCGGAAGAGACATATATCTTAACGTAATCTACAAAATTTCCTTCTGTCATTTTCTTTGTTTATGTAAAGTTTCAAGTTTCAGGTTTCAAGTTTCAAGTTGCGCAACGCATAACCTGAAACTTGAAACCTGAAACCTGAAACAAATTTTCCTTTACTCTTTTAAAGCTCTTACTAAAACTTTATCAATCTTAACACCGTCCATGTCAATAACTTCTAGGACGAATTTCTGCCAAACTAATTTTTCTCCTTCCTTTGGAATATGCGAAAGCTCGGTCATAATCATTCCGCTTACGGTGTTTACTTCGTAATCGTTTGTCAACTCATCCAATTCGAAATAAGTCAAGAAGTCGTGCAACGAATAATGTCCGTCAACTAGCCACGAACCATCTTCTCTTTCGATTAATTGGAATTCGTCTTTATAAAATTCTGATGCATCACCAACCAAAGCTTCTAAAATGTCATTCAATGTAATCATACCTTGAAAAACACCATATTCATCTGAAACTAAAGCGTAATGAACACCTGTTTTTTTGAAATTTTCTAATGCTTTATAAGCCGTAGTTTGTTCCATTAAATAAGGCGCGTCAGACATTATTGCAGATAAATCGAAATTATCTTTTTCGATATTTGCGAAGATGTTTTTCAGCGTTACGACTCCCACAATATCATCGTAATTATCATTGTAAACAGGATAAACTGCATGAAGATCCTGAACTACTAATTCTTTGATTTTTTCTTTATCAGCTTTTAATGGCAACATATCAACCGACTTGCGATGTGTCATTAAAGAATTTACTTTTCTGTCTCCAATATGGAAAACACGCTCCACAATATCTTGTTCAATTTCTTGAACTTCACCAACTTCAGTTCCTTCTTTAATGATGGCTTTAATTTCTTCTTCAGTAACTTTTCCGTCAGCAGTTGGTTTTATTTGAAAAACATTCAGTAAAAAATCTGTCGATGAAGTTAGTAACCAAATAAATGGCGCCGTAATAATTGAAATTACTTTCATTGGCATTGCCACCATTTTTGCAATTGCTTCTGGATAATTTAATCCGATTCGTTTTGGAAGCAATTCTCCTAAAACCAATGAGAAAAAAGTTAAAACCACAACTACAATTCCAACCGCGATTGAATGAGCATAAGGTTTGAGAACGGCAAATCCTGCCACAAAAAGTTCTACATCGGCAGTGATTTTGTCACCAGAATAAATACCCGTCAAAATTCCGATTAAGGTAATTCCGATTTGTACTGTAGATAAAAACTTATTTGGGGAATTGGCTAAATCGAGTGCCGTTTTAGCACTTTTATTGCCTTTTTTCGCAGCAGTTTCAAGCCTGTTTTTACGGGCCGAAATCAAAGCGATTTCAGACATGGAGAAAACTCCGTTTAATAGAATTAGAAAAAATATAATTAGTATTTCCAATTGATAGTGGATTCGTTATAAAATGGTCTTGTTAAATGTAATTTGCAATCTTGATTTTAGCCGTTACTTAAAAAACTAATTTTTCTAACCCTAAAACAGTGATTCTTAAAATATCTTAAGAAGCTAGTTTTATGGTTAGAAAAATAGTTCTTTGCGCCCGATAACATCGGGGTGTAACGTACAGCTGGAATAAGCTTCTACAAATTATCTATAACTGACGTTAATCGCTCTGTAATTTGTTCAATAGTTCCTATACCGTCTACGGCATAAAATTTATTTTGTTCTTTGTAATATCCAATAAGTGGAGCTGTTTTCTCATTGTATTCTTGATATCTTACACGAATTTTTTCTTCGTCTTGATCATCAGCTCTTCCACTTGTTTTTCCTCTTTCTAATAAACGTGCTACCAAAATCTCATCGTCAGCTTCTAAAGCGATTGTTGCTGTTACGCTTGACCCGATTGTTGGTAAAAATTTATCTAAAGCCTCAGCTTGGTTGATTGTTCTTGGATAACCGTCGAACAAAAATCCTGCTGTATCTGGGTGTTTTTTCACCTCATCAATTAACATTGCAGTTGTTACTTCGCAAGGAACTAATTCTCCATTGTCCATAAAAACTCTTGCTTTTTTTCCTAGTTCAGTATCATTTTTTAAATTGAAACGAAAAATATCTCCAGTTGAAAGGTGTGTTAAATTGTATTTCTCTTTTAAAAATTCTGCCTGAGTTCCTTTTCCTGCTCCAGGCTTTCCAAATAAAACGATGT
Organism: Flavobacterium sp. SH_e; assembly: GCF_025717045.1. GTDB lineage: Bacteria > Bacteroidota > Bacteroidia > Flavobacteriales > Flavobacteriaceae > Flavobacterium. The sequence goes on along the minus strand of NZ_JAOVZN010000002.1, from coordinate 47,051 downwards.
TAATCATAATTGAAATGAGTGTTGTTACTTCTGTCTTTCAGAAGTTTTAAAATGAATATATAGTTGTGTTTTGTTATTCTGCTAACTTGTAAATCTCGGTTAAGTTTCTTCCTAGACCATCATAGTCTAAACCATAACCTACAATAAATTTGTTCGGAATTCTGATTCCGACATAATCTATTTTAATGTCTTTTTTATACGCTTCTGGCTTAAAGAATAATGTTGCAATCTTAAAATGCTTTACATTTTGCGCTTTAAATAAATGCTTTAATTCTTCAATTGTGTTTCCTGTATCGATAATATCTTCAATAATAATTACCGTTCTTCCCGAAAGATCCTGATTAATTCCAATTAATTCTTTAACCGAATTTGTACTTTCAGTACCTTCGTATGATGCCATTTTGATAAATGAAACTTCACACGGTTTTTTATATTTTTTTAAAAAATCTGACACTACCATAAAAGCGCCATTCAAAACTCCAATAAAAATTGGCGTATCATCTCCAAAATCATCTTCGACCTGAGCCACTATTTTAGTTAAAGCAAAATCAATTTCTTTAGCCGAAATAAACGGAACAAATTGTTTATCGTGAAGTTGTATCATTATTTTTCTTTTTAAAATAATGGACAAAGATAAAGAATTAGAACTTAACTGCTTCTATCAAAATGTACTGTATCAAGATATTTTTTACGAATGTTAAATATCAGTTAATGTTTACAAATCATTTTTTGACGCTATAGGAATTTTCAGTAAATTGTTGTGATATAATTATTTAACTCCAAAAACCGATGAAAAAATCCTTAACCCTGTTTTCTATACCACTATTAGCCTTAATGACTGCCTGTAACGGACAAGTCAAAAAAGAAGAAAAAGAAGCTCTTGCCAAACGACCTAGCAATGTTGTAAAAACTGCCATTGGCGATATTACGCTTCCTCCACCTTATGCCACAGAATCTAAAACCAACAATAGTAAAGTGATTGGCTGGCCAGTGGGTAAAACGCCAAAAGCGCCAGAAGGTTTTACAGTTACAAAATTTGCAGACGGATTTGAAAATCCGCGCTGGACTTACATTGCGCCAAATCAAGATATTTTTATTGTAGAAAGCGGAACGCGTACGAGCAAAAATCAAATAACAGTTTTAAGAGATAAAGACAAAGATGGAAAATTCGAAACTCGAGAAGTTTTTATTTCTGGTTTGAATAAACCTTTCGGAATGTTGGTTCTTAAAGACTTTTTCTACATTGCCAATACAGATGGTTTATATCGTTATCCCTATAAAAATAATCCACTGAAACTGGAAACAAAAGGCGAAAAAATCCTAGAACTTCCAGCTGGAGGTTACAACAATCACTGGACAAGAAATTTATTAGCAAGTCCAGACGGAAGCAAAATTTACGTTTCTGTAGGTTCAGGAAGTAATAATGCCGAACATGGAGTTGACAAAGAAGTTCGCCGCGCGGGAATTCTAGAAATTAATCCTGACGGAACTGGTGAAAAAATCTATGCTTCGGGTTTAAGAAATCCCGTCGGAATGGATTGGAATCCTGTCAATAAAGAACTTTGGACGGCTGTAAACGAGCGCGATGATTTAGGAGATGACTTAGTTCCAGATTATATTACAAGTGTAAAAAAAGACGGTTTTTACGGATGGCCTTACTCTTATTTTGGAAATATTCCTGATCCAAGAATGAAAGGCGAAAGAAAAGATTTAGTCGAAAAAGCAATTGTTCCCGATGTTCCAGTCGGTGCTCACACAGCTTCACTTGGATTGGCTTTTTACACAAAAGATGCTTTTCCTTCAAAATATAAAAACGGAGCATTTGTTGGTCAGCATGGTTCTTGGAACCGTTCTAAAATTTCGGGTTATAAAGTGCTGTTCGTTCCTTTTAAAGACGGAAAACCCTCAGGAAAACCAGAAGATTTTTTAACTGGTTTTATTTCTGACAATGATAAAGCCGAAGTTTACGGACGTCCAGTTGCAGTAACCGTTACAAATGACGGATCCCTTTTGGTAAACGACGACAGCAGTAATACAATTTGGAAAGTTACAGCAAAAAAATAAATTTTAAACACAAATATTTAAACACATAGAGACATAGATTTTGTTTAAAAAGAAGTGACTTGAAAACTCGAAACACCTTTTTTGCCTCAATCAATACTATGTTTCTATGTGTTAAAATAAAACTGCATTTTAAATCTGCTCTTTTTATGCCTTTTAAAAAATATTTTTCGCTTCTTTTTGTTCTTTTCATTTCTAAAAATATTTACGCACAAGAAAAAGAAGTTCAAAATATTGATTCTACAAAAACTCAAAAACTAAACGAAGTTTTAATAAGTCCACTTCACATCAATCGTGATTTGCAGAATAGCCCCGCTTCGATTGGCATTTTATCTGAAAAAGAATTGCTACGAAATAACACTACAGATATCAGCAATGTCATCAATACGATTCCAGGTGTTTTTATGCAATCGTCGAATATCACCACAACCCGAATTTCAATTCGCGGAATTGGCGCAAGAACTCCGTACGGAACTAATAAAATCAGAGCTTTTTATGGAAGCATTCCGTTGACTTCTGGAAACAGCGAAACTGTAATTGATGATATTGATCTTCAAAACATCAATCAAGTTGAAGTGATAAAAGGTCCGCTTTCGAGTATTTATGGTGCTGGATTGGGCGGAGCGATTTTGATTTCGCCCCAAACATTCAATAAAGGAAATTATCAAACTGAAGTCAGTTCTGTTTTTGGATCTTTTGGATTATTGAAAAATAGAGTTTCTTTTAATTTGAATGAAAAAAATGCTTCTTTAAATCTGAGTTATCACAATTTAAAAACCGACGGCTGGCGCGAAAACAGCGCTTACAATCGCGAAGGAATTACGCTTGGCGGAGAATTATTCAGAAAGAAAAACAGCAAACTGACTTACTTTTCGAATTATACTTATTTAAAAGCGTACATTCCGAGCTCGATCAACAAAACAGCTTTCGAAAATAATCCACAGGCAGGTGCGCCGACTTGGGTTGCATCACAAGGTTTTAAAGAATACAAATCGACTTTGGGCGGATTGGCTTATGATTTTTCAATTAATGAAAATTTAAAAAATTCAACTTCAGTTTTCATCAATTACAAAGACAGCAACGAACCGCGTCCGTTTGATATTTTACGTCAATATACTTTTGCTTCGGGCGTGCGAACTCAGTTTTCGGGAGATTTTAATATCGGAAAAATCAAAAATCAGTTTATTGCCGGTCTGGAATATTTCAGAGATAATTATAGCGGAAATACTTTTCAAAACTTATATCAGCAAAATAACGGAAACGGAAGTCTGCAAGGCAATCAGCTTACAGCAACCAATCAGAAAAGGCATTTTTATAATATTTTTTCGCAAATCAGAACTTTACTTTCTGATCGATTTGAAATTCAGGCGGGTTTAAATTACAACAAAACCAAATTTGAATTGCAGAATGATTTTCCCGCTTCCGCGAATAATCCGAAGGAGAAATACAGTTATGATGGTATTTTTTCACCTCAACTTTCTTTTTTATTCAAACCAAATGAAGTTCAGACTTTTTACTTTTCTGCAAGCCGAGGATTTTCTCTTCCTGCCACCGAAGAAACTTTAACTTCTACAGGAAATATTAATCAAAACATTAAACCAGAAACGGGTTACAATTTTGAATTGGGCGGAAAATTGCATTTCTTCAATAAAAAATTATATACTCAAATTGCCATTTATAGAATGGAAATAAAAGATTTATTGGTGGCAAAAAGAATCGGAGACGATCAATATGAAGGCGTAAATGCGGGGAAAACTTTTCATGAAGGAATTGAAATTTCGTTAAATCATAATTGGCCAATAAATCGGACTTTCACTTTAAATTCTTACATCGGAACATCAATCGGGAATTATGAATTCAAAGAATTTATCGATAACGGAAATGATTTTTCTGGAAACAAACTAACTGGAGTTCCTGCAAAAACTGCAAGCGCTGGCTTTACTTTAAATACAACTTCTGGATTTTATTTTTCAGCCGATTTCCAATTCACAGATAAAATTCCAATGAATGATTCTAACGCCAATTTTTCAGATTCTTATTCTTTACTGAATTTAAAAACAGGTTATCAATTTGAGATTTTATCAGGTTTAAAAGCACATTTTGACGCAGGAATAAACAATGTTACAAATGAAAAATATGCTTCGATGATTTTAACCAATGCAACAGGAGTTGGAAATGCGCAACCAAGATTTTATTATCCAGGTTTGCCTATAAACTATTACGGAATTATCGCACTAAATTACTTATTTTAGCATTGTATTAAATATTAAAAACAATGCTGTCTGAACTGCAAAAAAAATTGGATTACGTAAATGCTTATAGAGAAAACCGTCTAAAAGCTGCGCAAGATGTCTTAGAAAATCCTTCGCTTTTTAGTGAATTGGTTTCGATTTGCTTTTCGCCCGAAGACAAAAACAATCATAAAGCTTGCTGGATTTTAGAGTTTGTTTCATACGAAGAATTACATTGGCTTCAACCTCATCTTGATTTCTTCTGTTCGAATTTGAAAATTCTAAAAGATGAAAGTTCACTTCGACCAATTGCAAAAGTTACTCAGCTTTTAGTAAAATCGCATTACAAGAAAAACGAAAACGGCATAAAACTCTCAGAAGAAAACCTTCAAGATTGTATTGAAGCTTCTTTTGATTGGCTAATAAATGATACTAAAGTTGCTACAAAAGCGTACTCAATTCGTACTTTATATATCTTAGGAAATTATTACGATTGGATTCACCCTGAACTAAAAGTTATTATTGATAAAGATTTCGGAGATCACTCAGCGGCATACAAAGCTGTAGCCAAAGAAGTTTTGAAGAAAATTAAATAGTTTTTTCCGCCACGAATTCACGAATTATTTTTTTATACTTAATGCAAGAAAAGAAAAAATTCGTGAATTCGTGGCGGAAAAAACTTGTACTCAACGAAATTTTGGCTAAAAAAAGATTAAAAAGTATCTTTGCAAAAACACAACACAAAATGAATTATTTTTCTTCTGATTTTAAATTAGGAATATTAGGTGGCGGACAATTAGGTAAAATGCTTTTGTTTGACACCAGAAAATTTGATATACAAACTTACGTTCTAGATCCAAGTGACGAAGCGCCGAGTAAAATTGCCTGCAACAAGTTTTTTCAAGGCGATTTAATGGATTATGAAACGGTTTATAATTTCGGGAAACAAGTCGATGTTTTGACCTTCGAAATCGAATTGGTAAACCTTGAAGCTTTAACGCAATTAGAAAACGAAGGCCTAAAAGTATATCCATCTCCAAAAACTTTAAAAGGAATTCAGAATAAAGGTGTTCAAAAAGATTTTTACGCTAAAAATAATATCCCAACCGCACCTTTCGAAAGATTTGAAAATTTAGATCAACTAAAATCTAAAATCAACGATCTAAAATTACCATTTGTGTGGAAATGCACCGAATTTGGTTATGACGGAAATGGTGTAAAAATAGTTCGCCAAGCATCCGATTTAGATACGCTTCCGAATGTAGAATGCATTGCAGAAACTATGGTTCCGTTCAAAAACGAATTGGCAGTAATTGTGGTTAGAAATCCTTCAGGAGAAATGAAAACGTATCCAGTTGTAGAAATGGAATTTCATCCAGAAGCCAATCAAGTGGAATACGTAATCTGCCCAGCCAGAATCGACGATAAAGTGGCTGAAAAGGCAAGAGCTGTTGCTTTAAAAGTTTCAGAAAATTTTAATCACGTTGGTCTTTTAGCAGTTGAAATGTTTCAAACTCAGGACGACGAAATTTTGGTAAACGAAGTTGCACCACGTCCGCATAATTCTGGACATTATTCTATTGAAGCAAGTTATACCTCACAATTCGAAAATCATCTACGTGCAATTTTAGATCTTCCGTTAGGAAACACAGACAGTAAAGTTGCCGGAATTATGGTAAATTTAGTCGGAGCCGAAGGTCATTCTGGAAATGTCGTTTATGAAAACATCGAAACCATTTTAGGATGGGACGGCGTTACACCACATATTTACGGAAAAAAACAAACTCGCCCTTTTAGAAAAATGGGTCACGTTACGATTGTGAACGAAAATATGGCTGAAGCGAGAAGAATTGCACAGGAAGTGAAAGAAACTATTAAAGTGATTAGCGCTTAACAATGAAATGAAAAAAGCATTAAAAATCTCTGGATTAACAATCTTAATTTATTTCGCAATACAATTAATAACTATACCTATAACTAAACATGGCAGAGGTTTTTCTATAGGTTTTCCATTTCAGGCATATAGAAGAGTTGATGCGGAATGTTACGTTAGCAACTATTTTTATCCAGAATTTTTGATTATAAATTTCATTATAGTTACAATTATTTTACTTGTAGTTTATTTTTTGGGCAACCTAATCAAAAACAGATTAAAAAAATCCTATAAGTAGGAAAGTTTAAAATAACCAAACTAAATGACAGTTTTCAGTCTCAACAAAACTTGAAACTTTAAACCTGATCCGAGGCTTTAGCCGAACGGACGAAGTAAACAAATACAACAAAAAACATGAGCAAAGTAGCTATTATAATGGGAAGCATCTCAGACATGCCAGTTATGCAAGATGCAATCGACATATTAAAACAATTTAATGTAGAAGTTGAAGTAGATATCGTTTCGGCACACAGAACGCCAGAGAAATTATTCGATTTCAGCAAAAACGCACATACTCGTGGTATTTCGGTAATCATTGCCGGTGCAGGCGGTGCGGCACATTTACCTGGAATGGTAGCTTCAATGTCTCCGCTTCCTGTAATTGGTGTTCCTGTAAAATCAAGCAATTCAATTGATGGCTGGGATTCTGTATTATCGATTCTGCAAATGCCGGGCGGAGTTCCAGTTGCAACTGTAGCTTTGAACGGAGCAAAAAATGCTGGAATTTTAGCAGCACAAATCATCGGAAGCCACGATAAAAAAGTCTTGGATACGATTATTGCTTATAAAGAAGAATTGAAAGCTGCAGTGAATAAAGCGGCTGAAAGTTTAAAATAGTTCAGAGTCTCAGTTTTCAGTCTCAGTGAGCACTGAAAACTGAGACTGAGACTGAAAACTAAAAAAAAAACTCTTTAGTCTCTAGTTAACACTGAAACCTGAGACTGCGACTGAAAACTAAAAAATATGAGCGTATTAACACAATATTTCAATACCAAACATAACACTGCACCTTTTTCGCAAATTAAAATCGAAGATTATGTTCCTGCTTTCAACGAAGGAATTGCTTTGGCTAAAGCCGAAATTGATGCAATTGTAAATAATCCAGATGCGGCGACTTTTGAAAACACAATCGTAGCAATGGATTATTCTGGGGATATTCTAGATCGTCTTTCAAGTATTTTCTTCAATTTGAATTCGGCAGAAACGAATGATGAAATGCAGAAAATTGCTCAGGAAGTTTCGCCTTTGCTTTCAGAATTTGGAAATGACATTCGCTTAAATGCTGATTTATTTGCGAAAGTAAAAGCGGTTTACGATCAGAAAGAAAGTTTAAATCTGAATCCAGAACAAACAACTTTATTAGACAAAAAATACAAAAGCTTTTCAAGAAACGGAGCCAATTTACCTGAGGACAAGAAAAATCAATTAAGAGAAATCGACAAAGAATTATCTAAATTGAGTTTGCAATTTGGTGAAAATGTTTTGGCAGAAACCAACAACTTCGAATTGCATTTGACTGATGAAAAAGATTTATCAGGTTTACCAGAAGGTACAATCGAAGCAGCAAGGTTATTAGCCAAAAATCAGGAAAAAGAAGGCTGGATTTTTACTTTAGATCATCCAAGTTATGTTCCGTTTTTGACTTATGCTGATAATCGCGAATTACGTAAAAAAATGGCGATTGCTTTTGGTGCAAAAGCTTTTCAGAATAACGAATTCGACAATCAGGAAAATGTTTTAAAAATTGCTAAACTTCGTTTTGAAAGAGCTAATTTATTAGGTTACAAAACACACGCACATTTTGTTCTGGAAGAAAGAATGGCTGAAAGCCCAGAAAAAGTTTTCTCTTTCTTAAATGATTTATTAGCAAAAGCGAAACCAGCGGCTCAAAAAGAATTTGCTGAGTTAACCGCTTTCGCAAAAGAGTTAGACGGAATCGAACAATTAGAAAAATGGGACGGCGCGTATTATTCTGAAAAATTAAAACAACAGCTTTTTAATTTAGATGATGAAAAGCTGAAACCCTATTTTCAATTAGAAAAAGTTTTAGACGGCGCGTTTACGGTTGCCAAAAAATTATACGGGTTAACTTTTACAGAAGTTTTTGATATCGATAAATACCATGAAGAAGTTACGACTTACGAAGTGAAAGATGCTAACGACAATTTAGTTTCGATTTTCTATGCTGATTTCTTCCCAAGAAAAGGAAAAAGAAACGGCGCTTGGATGACTTCATTTAAATCACAATATGTAAAAGACGGCGTAAACGAAAGACCGCATATTTCTAACGTTTGTAATTTTACAAAACCGACAGAAACAAAACCTTCGTTATTGACTTTTAATGAAGTAACAACATTATTCCACGAATTTGGTCACGGATTGCACGGAATGTTAGCCGATACGGTTTATCCAAGTTTATCTGGAACCTCTGTTTATTGGGATTTTGTAGAATTACCAAGTCAGATTATGGAAAACTGGTGTTACGAACCAGAAGCTTTGGCTTTGTTTGCGAATCATTATGAAACGGGAGAAATTATTCCGATTGAATATGTTCAGAAAATTAAAGAAAGTGCAAGTTTCCAGGAAGGTTTGGCAACTTTACGTCAACTAAGTTTTGGATTATTAGATATGGCTTGGCACGGACAAGATCCAACTAATATTACGGATTTAAAAACTTTCGAAACAGAACAATTTGCTAATACGCAATTGTATCCAGACGTAAAAGAAAATGCGATGAGTACAGCATTCTCTCATATTTTCCAAGGCGGTTATTCTTCTGGATATTATAGCTACAAATGGGCGGAAGTTCTGGATGCTGATGCTTTTGAATATTTCCATGAAAATGGAATCTTCAATGAAGAAATTGCGAAGAAATTTAAAGATAATGTTCTTTCTAAAGGTGGAACAGAACATCCGATGACTTTATACAAACGTTTTAGAGGACAAGAACCTAAACCAGAAGCTTTGTTGAAAAGAGCAGGACTTTTATAATTGCAGATTTCTGATTTTAGATTTTTTAATCTCAATCTTTAATAAATTTTAGATTAAACCGAGGTAGAAATACTTCGGTTTTTTATTTGGTTTTACTTTAACTATCTTCGCATTTTTAAATCTTAATCTTACAAATACAAGCCGTGAAAAAATATTTTAAAATAGCACTTTATCTTGCCATTATCGGATTGATTTCTATTGTTTCAGTAAATTATTATGTGAAATCTTCGACCAAAAAGAACATTTATTATTCAATAAAGAAGTTTCCTAAAAATGATGTGGGAATTATTTTTGGAGCGGGAATTAATGGGAATCAGCCAAGCAAATATTTAAAGGACCGACTTGATGCAGGAATTATGCTTTGGAAAGCAAAACGAATTAATAAAATTCTGCTTTCTGGTGATAACGGCCGTGAAGAATATGATGAATTAACGGTTATGAAAAACTATTGCTTCAATCATGGCGTTGATACAACCAAAATATTTATCGATTATGCAGGTTTTGATACCTATTCAACAATGTATCGCGCGAAGTATATTTTCAAAATAAAGAGAGCAACTTTAATTTCTCAGGAATATCATTTAAATCGCGCGATTTACATCGGAAATAAATTGGGAATAAAATCAGCTGGTTATTCAGCAAATCAAGGAGAATATTTAGGTTACAATTATGTTCGTTTTAGAGAATGTCTTTCGAGATGTAAATCTTTTTTTGATATTTTACGAAATCGCGAACCGAAGTTTTTAGGTGGAGAAATCAACATTAACGGAGAATCGAATTATTCTAAAGATGATAAGCGATAAAGAAAAATCCTGTAAAAGAACTTACAGGATTTTTGTTTTTCATAATGTTTAGACAAAGAAAAGCATCTTGCTTCTTTACTCTTAACTCTATTAAATCTTTACTCTTTCTCTAAAACTCTTTTTGCTAATTTTCCAACTGTCAGCCCTTGTACAACAATTGAAAATAAGACCACAATATAAGTAACTTCAAGCAGCAAGTTTTTATATTCTCCTTCAGGCATAGAAAGAACTAATGCAATTGAAACTCCACCGCGAATTCCTCCCCAAACCAAAACCATCAAAGAACCTTTGTTGTACGCCGATTTAATTCCAAAAAACTTAAAGATGTCAAAGAATTTCCACGGTAAAACTATAGAGGTAAGTCTTGAAAAAAGTACAATAAAAATAGCTACAAAACCTGTCAATAATTGTTTATTCAAGTCTGGCAATAACAACAATTCGAAACCAATAAAAAGGAATAAAACTGCATTTAAGATTTCATCGATAAGTTCCCAAAATTTACCTAAATAATCTTTTGTCACTTCGCTCATCGCGACTTTTTTGCCATAATTTCCAATAATCAATCCAGCAACAACCATTGCCAGCGGACTAGAAACGTGTAAACTTTGAGCCACTAGAAAACCTCCTGTTACTATAGAAAGCGTAATTAAAACAGAAACTTTATAATCGTCGATTTTCTTCATGACTTTTGATGCTGTAAATCCGAAAACAGCTCCTAATAAAAGTCCGCCGATTCCTTCTTTTGCAAAAAGCCAAGCGATCGAACTAAAACTTACATCAAAAGTTGGATCGGTTGCCATTTTCAAAACAACAGCAAACATTACTACCGCTACTCCATCATTAAATAGCGATTCACCAACAATTTTGGTTTCTATTCTTTTTGGAACTTTAGCTTCTTTTAAAACTCCCAAAACCACAATGGGATCTGTTGGAGAAATCAAGGTCCCGAAAACTAAACAAAATATATACGGAATATGGATTCCTAAAAGCGGTGCGATATAATATAACAGCATCGAAATAATTAGTGCAGATAATACAACGCTTACCGTAGAGTAAATCATAATTGGCACTTTTTGTTCTTTTAAGTCGGCCATATTTACATGTAACGCACCAGCGAATAAAAGAAAGTTCAACATTGCTCCCATTAGGATTTCATTGAAATCAAATTCTTTTATTAAATCAAAAAAATGTTTGGTAGTTGAAGGAAAATAAGAATCTCCCAAAAGACGAATTCCAACCGAAACTAGCATCGCAATAATCATGATTCCGATGGTTCCTGGAAGTTTCAAAAATCTTAAATTCAAATAGGCGAAGAAAGAAGCCAGCACGATAAGTACTGAAAAAGTGTAGTATAATTCCATAAAAAGTGATTTTTACAAAAATATCTTTCTCCTTATTTAATCGAAAATTTCAAGGGTTGAATTAACATAACTTTATAATTCTTAAAATCCTGAAAAATTGATCTTGGATATATTTTGATCTCGAAAATTATACCTCAACTTACCAAAATATTGCTAAGGTATGTTCTGGCAGGAATTTTGGTCCCCCAAGGTTGATTATTAGAATTCCATCCTAAATTAATATCATAAGAAACTGTTCTTGAATTATCATTGCTTTCGCTAAAATCAATTAAAAGTCCTTGATTTTCTGATAAAAAAATTACAGTGTTATTTTGAATATTTTTGTTGCTAAACATTACAAAGACCTTATTCACAGGAACAACAGAAATCGTGTTTCCATTATATAAATTAAAAGCACAAGTGCCGTAATATTGATCGTCATCACTGCTATAAACACAAATACCAGTAGAATAAGAGTCAGTAGAATTATTTTGAATTAACACATTTGGAGAAGTGTTATTTGTATCAATTGTAACTTTGCCATAATTTTCGATAAGCATTCGTTGGTTTAATTCAATTTTGTCATTAGACCCCGATACGCTTTTTTTGACCGTAAATCTAGCAGATTGTTTAGGTATTGAATTTTGTGGCTGTGGAATGTAGATCACAGCATTGTCTGAAATGGGACTGGTTGACAAATAAGCCGAAAGATCAAATTCCCATTCTATTAATATCGATTTTAAAAAATTCTTAGTAACGGTATTCCAACATAAAGGAAAACATGACAAAGCATTATCAGATTTAGAAGCAAGAAAACAACATAAAGTAAAATTTCCTTGATTTAATTTCTCAACAGTTTCTTGTGACAAATTTATAGTTAATGAACTTTTCATTTCCTTTATTTAAGTTAAATATCGTTTTTTAATATTAAAAGAATTACTCCTCACCAAAAATTGATGAAGAGTAATTCAAATCCCCTAAAATTAAACAGCAAATTTTTCGCTGATTGATTTTTCCAACTTATTAGTATTCTCAATCAATAACTTTTTTAAGTCAGTAAGCGCATTAAAGTTTTTCAACCATGTTGCACCTCCAGCACTCCATCCAGCATTTACAGAATAATCTGTTTCTCTTGAGGTAACACCTGTAAGATTAATAAATGCACCAGCAGACATTGCTTTAGTTATTACAGTAGCAGTTAATATTTGCTCTGTAGAGAAAATCAATGCAATTTTTGTTATTGGAGTGATTACTCTAGCTGAGCCTGCTCCTAAAATAGGGAATGCACATAAAATATTAGATTTCCCATTTACCAACTGATTGATTCCAACTGTAAACTGCTGCGTGTCGTTGTTAAGAAAAGCTACTGCTCCATCAACTCCATCTGAACTAGAATCTAAATTTCCTGATCCTTGTTCTATAGTGATCAGCTGTCCTAAGTCTGTATCGATAGTATTACTTGCTTCGATAACTGTTTTTGGAAGAATTGTAGTAGTCGAATTGTATCCTTGAAATTCTTCCTCCCAAGTAATTACTGTTTTTCCTAATAATTTTTCAGCCGGAAGATTGAACCAAACTGTAGGAGAACCATCTCCTGAAGCTGCTACAGATTTAAATCCGTATAAAGAATATCCTTGAGATTTTAAAATTTTTACATCTTCTGGACTAATGTTGATTGTGGTTTTAAAAGTTGCCATAATTTATATTTTTTGATTTGTTTGTTCCTACTCTTAAGCTTTTCGGTTTTCGCTCTGTATTATTTTCTGAATACAGACAATTCGTTTTTTAAGTGGTGCTCCACTATCAATTACAATACAAATGTTGCAGTGTTTCCTGCTTTTGCAGTACAAGTACGACCTCTCATGTTTGTACCATCATCATACCCTACTTGATAATCGTTACCAACAACAATTAAATTTGCTGGATCAAGATTGGTTACTCTCAAATTTTGAGCTCCAATAGGATCATTACTTCTTGCAGTTGCTACTGGTCTTGTACCTGCTTCATTTTTAATTAATAAATCACTCATAACTTTAGATTTTTACGTTAGACAATAATTGTGAGGCTATCTTATTTCTACTATAAAACCTCAAATTGCGGTTTAGTTTTCTAAGAATTAACAATCGAGCAGATAATCTGTGCCAAGCAACTGTGCTTTTTTTATTATTGAGATAAAAATCTCATTTACATTCTTGAATCAGATTATATTTTCATTGTTAATGCTTTTCTCATTTTCTGATCTGCAGTATCAGTTTTAGAGTTTTCAAATTCAAATCGTTCAATCGACAAATCAATGATTTGTATCATCTTACCATTTGAGTTTTTTTAATGTTATGAAAAATAGTTTTGCGAACTATTTTCATTTCAAAATTATATCTTGTTTAAAGCTATTTTTGATAATATGTCATGAAATGGAAATATTTGGTTATGAAATAGATAAACCATGTTACAAGATATTTTTCATCAACAGAATCAACACCCTCAAAACAAACTTTCATTTTTTTTTGAAAGTTTAAAAACTTTTATATACATTTGTTACATGGAATTCAGAGAAGCAAAAAATAAATTCGTTCAAACTTGGGGAGCATTAGGTTCTCAATGGGGCATTAATAAAACTATGGCGCAAATCCATGCTTTGTTAATGGTTTCGAACGAACCAGTTTCTATGGAAGACATTATGGAAGAATTACAAATTTCCCGCGGAAACGCAAGCATGAACCTAAGAGCTTTAATGGATTGGGGAATTGTTTATAAAGAATTTAAAGCTGGAGAAAGAAAAGAATTCTTTACAGCAGAAAAAGATTTAGACGAATTGGCTGTAAAAATTTCCAGAGAAAGAAGCAAAAGAGAAATTAAACCAGCTCTTAAAATCTTAAAAGAAGTTTCGACAATAGAAGCTAATGAATCTGTAGAGGAAAAACACTTTGTAGATCAGACTACTAAATTATATGACTTCGTTTTAAAAGCCGACAATATGTTGGATAAAATGACTGAATTTAATGATAATTGGCTCGGAAAACTGGTTATAAAAATGATGAAATAAAAAATTTTAATCAAAACTTTCATTTTTTTCTGAAAGTTTAAAACTTTAAAAAACAATTATCATGGATTTCTTAAAAGCAGAATGGAAAAATCTAGCACTTTTCAATTATGAAATCGATGCTAGAATATTAGAAAAATATCTTCCCGCAGGAACTGAGATTGATATTTGGAACAACAAATGTTATGTCAGTTTAGTTGGATTTATGTTTAAAAACACCAAGGTTTTAGGATTGAAAGTTCCGTTTCATATCAATTTTGAAGAAGTGAATCTACGATTTTATGTGAAACGTTTTGAAAATGGCGAATGGAAGCGCGGTGTCGTTTTCATTAAAGAAATTGTTCCTAAAAAAGCAATTACTTTTATTGCAAACACTCTGTATCAAGAACATTATGAAACTCAGAAAATGACTCATGAAATTATTGATAACCAAAACAGCAATACTTTCATTTATCAATGGAAAAACAACAAAGAATGGAACACAATTGAAATTGAAACCAAAAAAGATTTAAGCAAAATCGAGATTGATTCTGAGGCAGAATTTATTACCGAGCATTATTTCGGCTACACAAAAATAAACGAAGAGACGACTTTTGAATATGAAGTGACACATCCGAGATGGGAACAATTTGAGGTTTTAAATCATCGAATTGATATTGATTTCGAAAAAAATTATGGACTCGATTTTGGATTTCTTCAAACTCAAAAACCAACTTCAGTTTTCCTTGCAAAAGGTTCAGATATTACCGTTAAAAACAAAAGAAAAATTGAGTTGATTCCTGTCGAAGAAAAATTATACGCTTAAAACTATTCATCCATAAAACCAAAAATCATGAAAACGCTAGAAAACCAAACTTTACTTTATGATGAAGATTGTCCGCTTTGCAGTTTGTACACAACTGGATTTGTAAAAAGCGGAATGCTTGATGAAAACGGAAGAAAATCTTATTGCCAATTATCTACAGAAGAGCAAGATTTTGTAGACTTAAAACGCGCTCCAAACGAAATTGCTTTAGTAGATAATAAAAACAAAACTGTAATTTACGGAATAGATAGTTTGATAAAAGTCGTTGGTTTTTCTTTTCCCTTAATTGAAAAAGTGACAACCATAAAACCAATTCATTTTATTCTAAAAAAGCTCTATTCTTTTGTTTCTTATAATCGAAAAGTAATTATTCCAGGAAATGTAAAAGAAGAAAACAAATTGCAATGCATTCCAGATTTCAATTACAAATATCGTTTCCTGTTCATCGGATTTACTTTGACGATAACCACTTTCGTTTTAGTTGGATATTCTAATTTGATTTTGAATTTTCCAAAAGGTACAATTACAAGAGAACTTATTTTAGCTTTTGGACAAATTGTTTTTCAGAGTTTATTTCTTTACAAATTTAATAAAAAGACTATACTTAATTATGCTGGAAATTTAATGACGGTTTCTTTGATGGGAAGTTTAATTTTAACCCCGATTTTAATTCTAAGTCAGATTGTTCAGCTTCCGCAAATGATTATTTTAGGATGGTTTGGACTAACGGTTTTCATTATGTTTTTAGAACATTTTAGAAGAATTAAAATTTTAAAACTTCCACTTTATCTATCTTTCACTTGGATTCTATACAGAATTCTTGCTTTAATTTTTATTCTTAATTAATCTCTCGGAAACCTAACAGGTTTTAAAAACCTGTTAGGTTTAACACTCAACAACAAAATGAAAAAACTCATAATCGCTGCCGGAACTGGTTTTTTAGGACAAGTTTTAATCCATCATTTCAAAAACAAATTCGAAGAAATTTTAATTCTGACTCGAGGAAAATCACAAACAATTGACGGAATTAAATATGTAAACTGGAATGCCAGAACTTTTTCGGGTTGGGAAAAGGAATTAGAAAATGCGACAGTTCTAATTAATCTGGCAGGAAAGTCGGTTGATTGTCGTTATACGAAAAAGAACAAAAAAGAAATTCTTTGGTCTAGAATTGAAAGCACAAAAATTCTAAACAAAGCGGTTTTAAATTGTCAAAATCCGCCAAAACATTGGCTGAATTCATCTACAGCAACTATTTACCGCTTTTCTTTAGACAAACAAATGGACGAAGTCGATGGCGAAATTGGAAATGACTTTTCTATAAATGTCGCTCTTTCTTGGGAAAAAGCATTCTTTAAAACCGAAACTCCAAAGACAATAAAAACGGCTTTGAGAACTTCTATCGTTTTAGGAAAAAACGGCGGTGCTTTAATTCCGTTAAAGACTTTGGCAAAAATTGGTTTTGGCGGAAAACAAGGAAAAGGAAATCAGTTTATAAGTTGGATTCATGAAGAAGATTTTGCCAATGCGATTGATTTTATTATTGAAAGAGAAATTACTGGCGTTATCAATATTGTTTCTCCAGAACCAATTCGAAATACAGATTTTATGCAAAAACTTAGAAAAACTGTTGGCTTTCCCTTCGGAATTCCATTGAATAAATTCTTTCTAGAAATTGGATCTTTCTTTATTCGTACAGAAACGGAATTGGTTTTAAAAAGCCGAAACGTAGTTCCGAAACGACTTTTGGAAAATGGGTTTCAGTTTAAGTTTGCCACTTTAGAAAAAGCTCTAAAAATTTTAATTTAAGCATTTTGTGTCATTTCGACGAAGGAGAAATCACAGTAGAAACTCCGCAATCAAAATCGCTAATCTTTGTCGAATTCTGTGTGTGATTTCTCCTTAGTCGAAATGACAAGATTGTAGTAAACTGAATCCAAATTATGGCAACAATAAACCTTACAACAAAAATAAACGCACCAAAACAAATCGTTTTCGACGCTTCAAGAAACATCGATATTCACCAACAATCAGCAAGTCCTATAAAAGAAAAAGCAATTGACGGCGTAACTTCTGGTTTAATAAATTTAAATGAAACGGTGACTTGGCGTGGCAAACATTTCGGATTTTACATCACTCACAAAAGCCGAATTACAGCAATGAATCTCTATGATTATTTTGTAGATGAAATGGAAAAAGGAAAATTCAAATCATTCAAACATAAACATTTTTTTGAAGAAGAAAATGGCGTTACAATTATGAAAGACAAATTGCAATATGAAACTCCGTTTGGAATATTCGGGGAACTTTTTGATATTTTGTTTTTAGAAAAGCATCTTACTAATTTTCTTTTAGAAAGAAATAAAGTTTTGAAAGAGGTTTCGGAAAACAACAATTGATAGTTCTTTGAATTTATTTCATGCAGATTCCGTAGATTTGAGCAGATCTCAAAAAAGATAATTTTGAAATTAATTTGCCTCCAGCTTTAGCCGGAGGAGAAATAGAATAGAATATTGCTGGCTTTAACCAAAAGACAAAGTTTAGCTAAAGCCCTAATTGGATACTTTTTTTTAAATTCTAATTTCAAATATAGCCCGCGGTTTCAACCGCGGGAAACGTTGTGTAGGAATCTGGAGCTTAATAAAAGATATCATAAAAACATAACCATCAGCCACCAAAAAATCGGAACGCTTTCTACCCAAAAAGAAGTATAATATTTGGAACGGTTTGGATTGGCAAAAATGATGAATAACATTAGCATAATGACCATAATCAGATTTATGATCGCATCATGAAAATTGAAAGTTGAAATAAAAACTTCCAGAAACCAAAACGGAACTAAAAGCGAAAGTCCTAAAATCTTAGTTCTTTTTACTCCAATCGTCTGCGGAACGGTTTGTAAATGTGGATCGTCGTTGGCTAAATCGATGATTTCGAAAACTAAAATCAAAACAAAAACCAGTACAAAACGCTGAATGCATTTAATGAAAAAATCTGTGGTAAACGGAATTTCAGCATTTATTAATGGTAAAACTAAAGTTGCTCCAACCCAACAAAGTGCGACAATATAAATTTTTACACCTGCCCAGTTTCGGGCATTTTTTCTGTTTGGAAAAAAAGGTAAAGTATAAAGCGCCGTTATGGCAAAAATTCCGACTGAGACTATTTGCGTAATTCTCTTTAAATGGAAAAAATAATAACCGACTAAAACGACCGAAATAAAACTTAAAACAGCAATAATTTTTAGCTGAGTACCAATCGGATTTTTCTTTACGCGAACCAGCGCATCATATTTTACGAAATTATATCCTACAATTGTTCCAAAAAAAACAAAAAGCGCCATTGGCTCATCATACTGAATATGAAACACATGAAATGTAATATGCACCAATGCATAGCATGACAAAGCCACGTGAATACTGCTGTTTAAATAAAAATCGAAAATTTGTTTTAGAAGTTTCATGCCTCAAATCTAATCAATTGGTAACAAATCAACTCTTTAGTTAGAAATTTGATAAAAATTGAAGTTAAAAATACCCATTAAATTATTAATAATACTTAATTTTGCGCCACAAAAAAACAACACATTTACTTTTAAATGTTATTCGCGCACTATAATCGAGCAGAATCACATTATTTAAAACATTAGATAGCTACATGAAAACAGATGCTTTTGCTTTAAGACACATTGGTCCAAGAGAAACTGATCTTCAGCACATGCTGAAAACTATTGGAGTTGATTCGATTGAACAACTTGTTTATGAAACCCTTCCGGACGATATTCGTTTAAAAGCACCTTTGAATTTAGATCCTGCAATGACAGAATTCGAATTTGCAAATCATATTCGCGAATTAGGAAAGAAAAACAAAACATTTAAATCATACATTGGTTTAGGTTATCACCCAACTATCGTTCCGGCTCCAATTCAGAGAAATATCTTCGAAAACCCAGGATGGTACACAGCTTACACACCTTACCAAGCAGAAATTGCTCAAGGTCGTTTGGAAGCTATTTTAAATTTCCAAACTACTGTTATCGAGTTAACTGGAATGGAAATTGCAAACGCTTCTTTACTTGATGAAGGAACTGCTGCTGCAGAAGCTATGGCGTTATTATTTGACGTTCGTACAAGAGATCAAAAGAAAAACAATACACACAAATTCTTCGTTTCTGAAGAAATTTTACCTCAAACTTTATCAGTTTTACAAACACGTTCAACTCCAATCGGAATTGAATTAGTTGTTGGAAACCACGAAACATTTGATTTTTCAAATGAATTTTTCGGAGCGATTTTACAATATCCAGGAAAATACGGTCAAGTAAACGATTATAGTGCTTTTGTTGCTAAAGCAAAAGAAAACGAAATCAAAGTTGCCTTTGCTGCTGATATTTTATCATTAGCAACTTTAACTTCTCCAGGAGAAATGGGTGCTGCAGTTGTTGTTGGAACTACACAACGTTTTGGTGTACCAATGGGTTACGGTGGTCCTCATGCTGCTTATTTTGCAACTAAAGACGAATACAAGCGTTCTATGCCGGGCCGTATCATTGGTGTTTCTGTTGATGCAAATGGAAACCGTGCTTTACGTATGGCTTTAGGAACTCGTGAGCAACACATCAAACGTGAAAAAGCGACTTCAAACATCTGTACTGCTCAAGTTTTATTGGCAGTTATGGCTGGAATGTACGCAGTTTACCACGGACCAGAAGGATTAAAATACATTGCAAATAAAGTTCACGCCTCTGCAGTTACTACTGCTGAAGCTTTAAATAAATTAGGAGTTTACCAAACCAACACTGCTTACTTTGATACTATTTTAGTAAAAGCTGATGCTCAAAAAGTAAAAGCAGTTGCTGAGAAAAGCAAAGTAAACTTCTTCTATCCTGATGCTGATTCAGTTTCGATTTCGTTAAACGAAACAACTTCTGTTGCTGATATCAATCAAATCGTTGCGATTTTTGCTGAAGCTTTAGGAAAAGAAACTGTTAAGGTTTCTGAATTAAGTGAAGCTAGTCAATTACCAGCTTCATTAGAAAGAACGTCATCTTTCTTAACGCATGATGTTTTCAACAATCATCATTCAGAAAGTCAGTTGATGCGTTACATTAAAAAATTAGAGCGTAAAGATTTATCATTGAATCACTCAATGATCTCATTAGGTTCTTGTACAATGAAATTAAACGCAGCTTCAGAAATGTTGCCTCTTTCTATGCCAAACTGGAACAGCATTCACCCGTTTGCTCCAGTTGACCAAGTAGAAGGTTACCTTACAATGCTTAAAAAATTAGAGCAACAATTAAATGTAATTACTGGATTTGCTGGAACTACTTTACAGCCAAACTCAGGTGCTCAAGGAGAATATGCTGGTTTAATGGCGATTCGTGCTTACCATATGTCAAGAAACGAAGGTCACCGTAATGTATGTTTGATTCCTTCATCAGCTCACGGAACAAACCCTGCTTCTGCTGCGATGGCAGGAATGAAAATCATTGTTACGAAAACTACTCCAGAAGGAAATATTGACGTAGAAGATTTAAGAGAAAAAGCGATTGAGCACAAAGATGACTTATCTTGCTTAATGGTAACGTATCCTTCTACTCACGGGGTTTTCGAATCTTCAATTATTGAAATCACAAAATTAATCCACGATAATGGCGGGTTAGTATATATGGATGGTGCAAACATGAACGCGCAAGTTGGATTAACAAATCCTGCTACAATTGGTGCTGACGTTTGCCACTTAAACTTACACAAAACATTCGCTATTCCTCACGGTGGTGGTGGACCTGGTGTTGGACCAATTTGTGTAAACGAAAAATTAGTTCCGTTCTTACCAACAAACCCAATCTTAAAAGTTGGTGGTGAACAAGCAATTACTGCTATTTCATCTGCGCCTTACGGATCTGCTTTAGTTTGTTTAATTTCTTACGGTTACATCACAATGATGGGAGCTGAAGGATTAAAAAGCGCTACAGAGCACGCGATCTTAAACGCAAACTACATGAAAGCACGTTTCGAAGGACACTATCCAATTCTTTATACTGGAGAATGCGGAAGAGCAGCTCACGAAATGATCTTAGATTGCCGTGCATTTAAAGAAAACGGAATCGAAGTTGGTGATATCGCAAAACGTTTAATGGATTACGGTTTCCACGCTCCTACGGTTTCTTTCCCAGTTGCGGGAACTTTAATGATCGAACCTACAGAATCTGAAGATTTAGCGGAGTTAGATCGTTTTTGTGATGCGCTTATCTCAATCAGAAAAGAAATTGAAGCTGCAACTGCTGATGATAAAAACAATGTATTGAAAAATGCACCTCACACATTAGCAATGTTAACTACAGATTCTTGGGATTTCCCTTATACTAGAGAAAAAGCGGCTTACCCATTAGCATACATTGCTGAAAATAAATTCTGGCCATCTGTTCGTCGTGTAGATGACGCTTATGGTGACAGAAATTTAGTATGTAGCTGTGCTCCTATTGAAGCTTATATAGAAAACTAAGAAATAAGTTTTCTTATACATATTCAAACCCGACAGATTACAAAAATCTGTCGGGTTTATTTTTGTTTCAAGTTTCGTGTGTCAGGTTTTAGCATAACCTGAAACTTGAAACTTTTTGAACAAAACAACAAAGAAGAAATCTGATTTAAAGAAACATAACTTTCTGATAATCTTTTGTGAAATTATCGTCATAAATTTGAAATAAAAGCAAAAAAACTTTACTCTCGGAATCTCCTTCAATCGTTTGAAATCTAGTAAATATTAAAAAATCATTAGAAAAAAAACAATATATCAACCGAAAAATAGTTATTTCATAATTATATGCATGCATACTATTTTTTATGATAGTTATCATAATATTATTTATACATTAGCGCTAAATTTATCGGATAATTAAGGGAAAAATGAAAATAAAAATTATTGGTATTGGGAGTTATATTCCTAATTTAGAAGTAAAAAACACAGATTTTGACAAACATGTTTTTTTAAATGAGGATGGAACTCCTTTTGGTTATCCGAACGAAGTCGTTATTAAAAAATTTAAAGGTATTACTGGAATTGAAAATCGCCGTTATGCCGAACCACAATACACAGCATCCGATCTAGCTTTTTTTGCTGCTCAAAAAGCAATTGCAAATGCAGGAATCGATGCCGAAACTTTAGACTATATTATTTTCGCTCACAACTTTGGCGATGTAAAAACAGGAACGCACCAAACTGATATTTTACCAAGTTTGGCTACACGTGTTAAAAACAAATTAGGAATCAGAAATCCCAAGTGTGTGGCTTATGACATTCTTTTCGGATGTCCAGGATGGATCGAAGGTGTTCTTCAAGCCAATGCTTTCATCAAATCTGGAATGGCAAAAAGAGTAATGGTAATTGGAGCCGAAACTTTATCTAGAGTTGTCGATGATCACGATCGTGATTCAATGATTTATTCTGACGGAGCTGGAGTTTCTATTTTAGAAGCTTCTTCTGATGAATCTGGATTATTGTCTTATGAAAGTGCCACTTACGCAAATGATGAAGCAAATTATCTTTTCTTCGGAAAATCATACAATCCAGAGTTAGATCCAGATATTAAATACATCAAAATGTACGGTCGTAAAATTTACGAATTTGCTTTAAGCAACGTTCCTTTAGCAATGAAAAGCTGTTTAGATCAAAGCGGCATCGGAATCGACGATGTAAAAAAGATCCTGATTCACCAAGCTAACGAAAAAATGGACGAAGCTATTATAGAGCGTTTCTATAAACTTTACGATAAAACGTCACCAAAAGACATTATGCCAATGAGTATTCATGATTTAGGAAACAGCAGTGTTGCAACCGTCCCTACTTTATACGATTTAATTCTTCAGAAAAAAGTCGAAGGCCACGAAATCAATAAAGGCGATGTTCTTATTTTTGCTTCGGTTGGAGCTGGAATGAATATTAATGCTTTTGTTTACCGTTACTAGTCCCGGTTTGCAGTAGCAGTTTTCAGTTTCATAGACTGAAAACTGTGACTGAGACTGAAAACTAAAAAAGTCCGCACCTTATAGTGCGGACTTTTTTAGTATATTTGCGACCTAATTAAAATTAAGAACGAGAGATTGTTTCGTTCCTCGCAAGACTATGTACGAAAAAACGTTTCCGAATAAAAGATTCAAACTTACCTTAGAGTTTTTACAAAAACACGTTAGCACATCAGAAATCATTTTTGATTTTGGAGTTCCAAATCCATTTTCTAAAATAATGGAAGAAAATGGTTATACTGTAAAAAACACAAAAGGTGAAGATTTAGATAACGATCATACAGCTTTACAAACAGAGGAATATAGCGTTTTTACAGCATTTGAAATTTTCGAACATTTACTAAATCCGTATACTATTTTACAAAACGTGAAATGTGATAAATTGCTAATCTCAATTCCGTTACGTTTATGGTTTTCACCAGCATATCGCTCTAAAACTGATATGTGGGACAGACATTACCACGAATTTGAAGACTGGCAATTAGACTGGCTATTAGAAAAAACGGGATGGAAAATAACAGACCGCCTGCAATTTACACATCCAGTAAAGAAAATCGGACTTAGACCATTATTGAGATATTTTACTCCAAGATATTATATTATTGTTGCAGAGAAAGTTAAGAATTAAGATTGCAGATTAACGATTTTTGATTTTTGATTTAGACAACTCCAAAAAGTCTAAAATCTAAAATCTAAAATCTAAAATTTTTCACATGAAATATTATATCGTCATTCCCGCACACAACGAACAAGATTTAATTGGCTTAACTTTACAATCATTAGTATCTCAGACTGTTTTGCCATCAAAAGTTGTGGTTGTCAATGACAATTCTACAGATAAAACAGAAGAAGTAGTTTTAAACTTTGCAAAAGAGAATCCATATATTTCTGTTGTAAACAAAACTTCAGATGCGATTCATTTACCTGGGAGCAAAGTAATTCAGGCGTTTCAGAAAGGTTTTGAAACGTTGGATTCAGATTATGATATTATTGTAAAAATAGATGGCGATTTAATTTTTCCTCCAAACTATTTCGAAACAATAATCAAACATTTCGAATCAGATCCTAGAATCGGAATGGTTGGCGGATTCTGTTACATCGATAAAAATGGCGAATGGGTTTTAGAAAATCTTACCGATAAAGATCATATTCGCGGCGCACTAAAAGCGTATAGAAAAGAAACCTATCAGCAAATTGGCGGTTTACGTCCAGCAATGGGTTGGGATACTGTAGATGAATTATTGTGTAAATATTACGATTGGAAAATTGTAACCGACGAATCTTTACATGTAAAACATCTTAAACCAACTGGTGCAAATTATAACAAAACAGCTCGTTATAAACAAGGCGAAGCTTTTTATACTTTAGGTTATGGTTTTTGGATTACGGCAATTGCTTCGGCAAAATTGGCCATGATGAAGAAAAGACCATTTCTATTTTTAGATTACATTAAAGGTTTTATGAAAGCTAAAAAAGCTAAAACTCCTTTATTAGTAACTCCTGAACAAGCTAAGTTTATTAGAAATTATCGTTTACAGAAAATGAAACAAAAGTTAATTTGATTGCCAAAACAGTCGAAAAAACTGAACTCATAACTCATAACTCATAACTTCTTTTTACCTTAGCAAATATTTAAAACTTATGATGCTAATTCGTTACTTATCCCAAATCGGGAGATATTTTTTAATGCTGAAAGAAATTTTCAATAAACAGACCAAATGGCCTGTTATGAAAAGTCTAATTCTTAAAGAAATCGATGACCTTATTATTGACTCTCTTGGAATTGTTTGCTTTATCTCTTTCTTCATCGGAGGGGTTGTTGCTATTCAAACAGCGCTAAACTTAACTAATCCATTAATCCCAAAATATTTAATCGGTTTTGCTACACGACAATCTGTTATTTTGGAATTTGCTCCAACATTTATTTCGGTAATTATGGCCGGAAAAATGGGATCTTACATTACTTCAAGTATTGGAACAATGCGTGTTACAGAACAAATTGATGCGCTTGAGGTTATGGGAGTAAATTCATTAAATTATCTTGTGTTTCCAAAAATAATCGCTTTACTAATGTATCCATTTGTAATTGGTATTAGTATGTTTTTAGGAATTTTTGGAGGATGGCTAGCTTCTGCTTATGGTGGATTTTCTACCAGCCAAGATTTTATTCAAGGTGCTCAAATGGAATTTATTCCTTTTCATATTACATATGCATTCATTAAAACTTTAATTTTTGCAATGTTATTAGCTACGATTCCATCTTTTCATGGTTATTATATGAAAGGTGGTGCATTAGAAGTTGGAAAAGCAAGTACAATTTCGTTTGTATGGACATCAGTTTGTATCATTCTTTTTAATTATATATTAACTCAATTATTATTAGGATAATGATAGAAGTAAAAAATATAGAAAAATCATTTGGAGAAAGTAAAGTTTTAAAAGGCGTTTCAACCGTTTTTGAAACTGGAAAAACCAACTTGATTATTGGACAAAGTGGATCTGGAAAAACCGTTTTATTAAAAACACTCTTAGGAATTCATGCTCCTGACTCTGGAACAATTGAGTTTGACGGAAGGGTGTATTCTGATTTAGATCCAGATGAAAAACGTGAATTAAGAACTGAAATAGGAATGGTATTTCAAGGAAGCGCTTTATTCGATTCTATGACAGTTGCAGAAAATGTAGCTTTCCCTTTAAGAATGTTCACCAATAATACTAAGGCACAAATCAAAGAACGCGTTGATTTTGTTTTAGAAAGAGTAAATTTAGTTGAAGCACATAAAAAATTACCTTCTGAGATTTCTGGAGGAATGCAAAAGCGTGTGGCAATTGCCCGCGCAATCGTAAACAATCCGAAGTACTTATTTTGTGATGAGCCTAACTCTGGTTTAGATCCAAATACTTCCACATTGATTGATAATTTAATTCAGGAAATTACAAAAGAATACAACATTACAACTGTAATCAATACTCACGATATGAACTCGGTTATGGAAATTGGTGAAAATATTGTTTTCTTAAAAAAAGGATTAAAAGCTTGGCAGGGAACTAAAGAAGAAATTTTTAGAACAGACAACAAAGACATCGTGAAATTTGTTTATTCTTCAAACTTATTTAAGAAAGTAAGAGAAGCATATTTGAAAGGCTAGTCTTTTAACTCCAATATTAAAAATCCCAAATTCCAATTGTTGTAAACTCTGGAATTTGGGATTTTTTATTACTGAATATTCACTCCTAC
The DNA here is from genome assembly GCF_025717045.1 of Flavobacterium sp. SH_e. Lineage (GTDB taxonomy): Bacteria > Bacteroidota > Bacteroidia > Flavobacteriales > Flavobacteriaceae > Flavobacterium. The sequence continues at coordinate 20,582 of NZ_JAOVZN010000002.1, read as the reverse complement.
TTTGGAATTGAATTTATCAATTCCACTTCAGCATTCGGGTTAAAAAGATATGTTTTTCCTGAGCTTATTTCAATGCATTCAAAACGTTTGGTACGAACAGCCAGTTTCTTGAAAACTTTACCGTTTTTGATTCTAAAAACGCTACCGTATGGGATTTCGAAAACATAGTTCTTATCGTTGTCTTTATCGTATTGTTTTAAAGCCAAAGACAAAGTCGTGTCGGTATCACTACTTGCAGATGGATTTTTAAAGTGTCTTGCTAATAAAGGTAAAATCTGCCCTGGAAATATTTCTGGCCGAATAAACGGAACCATCAAACGCTGAAAAGTATATTTCCATTCGTTTCCATGAGGTTTTATATTTCGTCCAAATTTCTCAAAAGCAACCAAATGTGCAATTTCATGAATCAAAGTAATCAAAAATCGGTATTTATTCAAACTAGCATTAACCGTAATTTCATGTTTTCCACTTGGTCCGCGTCTATAATCACCATGACGCGTCTGGCGTTCGTTTACAATTTTCAAATGAACCTGATTGGCCACTATCAAATCGAAAACGGGTTTTACCGCATGTTCTGGAATATATTTAGCTAAAGTTTCGCTCAATTTAATTATGAATTATGAGTTTTGAGTTATGAGTTTTTTCTTTGACGTTATGATTATACTTTTTATGATTTTTAACACTTCCTCACACTGCTTGTGCATCGATTCAAATTCAGCTTTGGAAATATAATTTGTTGCAATTAATATTTCTAACCAATACATTGACTCGTCACATTCTTTTTGAGAAATTGACAGTTTATGAATAAAATCAGGTTTGCTTTGTGCATTTATAGCTTCTCGAACATTCGCTCCAACAGAAGTAACCGAACGTAAAAATTGTTTACTCATTACAAATTCCTTCCTTTCCGCAACTAGCCATTTATAAAAATTAACTCCTCTTACAGCTAATTCAAAACTTTTAGTTTTCACAATACTCTCACTCATAATTCATAACTCATAATTTATAATTAACTAAGGGTTCGTTGAAGAGACTTCTAAGACCTTTCCGTTAAAGTATTTATTTCCGTTAAGAGTAAAATCATAAATATAAGTTGCCATACCTTCTGCTGAAATTGGCGCTTGATATCCTGGAAAAGCTTCATTCAGCATTTCAGTTTGAACAGAACCCAAAGCCAAAACATTAAATGAAATTCCTTTTTCTTTATATTCTTCAGCCAATAATTCAGTTAAAGTAATTACAGCTCCTTTACTCGAACTGTAAGCCGCTAATCCAGCAAATTTTAAACTTCCGCGAACTCCGCCAATTGAACTTATAGTCACAACATGACTTCCCTTTTCTAAATACGGAATACAAATACGAGTTAAATTAGCAACCGCAAAAACGTTCACTTTATAAATACTTTCAAAATCTGCCTGAGTAGTTTCTGAAAAAGGCTTTAAAAGTAAAGCTCCCGCATTATGAACTACTGCATCGACTTTTTTCCAAGTTGAAGAAAGAAAACTTTCAACCTGATTCAAAGCCGTTTCATCTGCTAAGTCAACAGACAAGCAAGTTACGTTTTGATGCTGCAATAATGTTTGTGGAATTTTTCTGGAAATTGCCAAAACCTGATGGCCTGCTTCAGCAAATTTCAAAGCTAATTCATAACCAATTCCTCTGCTTGTTCCTGTAACGATAATATTTTTCATGCGACAAAAATAATCAAATGCTGTAAAACAGCCTCTTATTTATTCATGGTTATTTCCTGCGTTGGAGAAATTGCAATTTTGGTCACGGCAGGCAACAATTCTTGTGTGAAAGCTGTAATATGAGGAATATCCATCAATTTGAATTCATCTGAAACATGATGATAGAAATCAAAGTTTTCAAAGTCAAAAGTACTTATTGATTGACAAGGTTTTCCGAAAGCTTCAAAAAAAGAATAATTATCTGACCTGTAAAACAATTGATATTCTGCCTCTTTTGGCAAAAAGCCAATTGTATTTTTCCCAGTATATTCATTTATTTTTGATGCCATATTCGATTTGTCAAAACCAGTAATATAAGCTAGGAAATCTCTTTTCATTGGAACACCAATCATTTCGATATTTAATTGAGCATAAAGATTGAAATCTTGTTTCTTCAATTTCTGAACTAAACTTTTTGATCCCAATAAACCTTTTTCTTCTCCAGCAAAAAAAACAATTAAAACACTTCGCTTATTAACTTTTGTTTCGCTAAAATATTTTGCCATCGCTGCCACCGAAGTTACACCCGAAGCATCGTCATTTGCTCCATTGTTAATTTTATCTGCCTGCTGCTTTTTCTCCAAACCAATATGATCATAATGCGCGCTCAGCACAACAAACTCTTTTTTTAGTTCAGGATCTGTTCCTTCAATAACTCCAACGATATTAAAAGCAGGAACTTTAAAATTGGTCAAAGTATCTCGATACGTTTTAAAATAGGGTTTGATTTTATTTTTCTTTAAAAAGTCTTCTAGAAAAACAGCTGCCTTTTCAATTCCTTTAGTTCCAGTTTCACGTCCTTCCAATTCATCTGAAGAAAGATATTTTAGAAAATCTGAAATTTCAGTCTCATTTATTTTATAAGTAACTTCAATTGTTTTAGAATCTGAAGCCGTTTCTTTTTCATTGACAGTTTTAGTTCCCGACTTGCAGGCTAAAAAAATAAACGGAAGTAAAAAGTATAGTTTTTTCATTGTTTCTTTGTTTGTTTTAGTGATAATCAAAAATGATTTTTACTTGGAACTATAAACTTATGAAAAGTAATAGAATATTCATAAAAAAACCCTTCCAAACTAAAAGTCGAAAGGGTCTCAAATCTATTTGTAACCTAATTTTATCCAGCAATAACAGCTCTTGAAATTACGATTTTCTGAATTTCAGAAGTTCCTTCGTAAATTTGAGTAATTTTAGCATCACGCATTAAACGCTCAACATGATATTCTTTCACATATCCGTTTCCTCCGTGAATTTGAACTGCTTCTACAGAAGTGTCCATTGCGACTTGTGAAGCAAATAATTTTGCCATCGCCCCACTTACATCGTAGTTTTTATGATTGTCTTTATCCCAAGCCGCTTTCATACATAAATGACGAGCTGCCTCGATATTCACAGCCATATCTGCCAATTTGAAAGCAATTGCTTGGTGATTGCAGATTTCTGTACCAAATGCTTTACGTTCTTTAGAATATTTTAATGCCAATTCGTATGCTCCAGAAGCAATTCCTAATGCTTGCGAAGCAATTCCAATTCTTCCACCTGCAAGTGTTTTCATTGCAAATTTAAATCCGAAACCATCTTCTCCAATTCTATTTTCTTTAGGAACTTTTACATCAGAAAACATTAAAGAATGTGTATCAGAACCACGGATTCCCATTTTTTGTTCTTTCGGACCAACTGAAAAACCTGGCATGTCTTTCGTCATAATCAAAGCATTGATTCCTTTATGCTTTAATTCTGGGTGTGTTTGCGCAATTACTAAATATACAGAAGCTGTGTTTCCGTTTGTAATCCAGTTTTTTGTACCATTAACCAAGTAATGATCTCCCATATCAATTGCGGTAGTTTTTTGCGAAGTTGCATCACTTCCTGCTTCAGGTTCACTTAAACAGAATGCTCCATGAATTTCTCCAGAAGCTAAACCTGGCAAATATTTTTGTTTTTGTTCTTCAGTACCATATTCTTGCAATCCCCAGCAAACTAATGAATTGTTTACTGACATAACAACAGAAGCAGATGCATCTACTTTAGAAATTTCTTCCATTGCAATAACATAAGAAATTGCGTCCAGACCACTTCCTCCATATTTTGGATCAACCATCATTCCCATAAATCCAAGTTCGCCCATTTTTTTGACTTGCTCAGTTGGAAAAATTTGTTTTTCGTCACGTTCAATAACTCCCGGCAATAATTCATTTTGAGCAAAATCTCTTGCTGCCTGCTGAATCATTAAATGTTCTTCGGTAAGATTAAAATCCATAGTAGTTTACTTTAAATGTTTTTTCAACCAGATTTCTATAGTTGATGATTTTTTGTTTTTTATGTTTTTTCGATGCCTTAATTTTTTGATACAAAGGCTTCCAAAGATACTTTTTAAAAGTGTAATTTACAATGCACGCATACAAAATTAATAGATCGGCAAAGATTACGATAACGTTTTCGTAATTATTTAGATTTTCATTCAAATCAGCATCAATATTGCAAGAAATTCGATAAAATTCAAGAATCATAATTTCTGCTTTTTTGGCTTAAAAGTGACTAAGTTTTCAAATTCAAACATTAAACAATTCTTAAAGCGCGTAAATGTACGTAAACTTACTCTTACTAATTTGATTGTTAATGTAATACAAAAATTAAATGTATATTTTACAGAAAAAAAACATGCTAAAAATGAACCAAATATTAATAAATTAACATTATTTTTGACCAAAAAATAAATAATTGATAGAACATGAAAAAGATTTTACTATTACTTACACTCCTTTTAAGCCTACAATTTTCGGTCGTTTCAGCCCAAACTCAAATAGATGTTAACGGTGTTACAGTTCCGAGAAAGATAGACTTTCAAAACAAACCTTTACAACTTAATGGTGCCGGCGGAAGATCAAAAATGTGGTTGGAAGTTTATGTTCAGGCATTATATCTATCACAATTAACTCAAGATCCACAATTCATTATTGACAGTGATACTGAAATGGCTGTTAGAATTGAAATTACTTCATCGATGGTATCTTCTAGTAAATTGACAAAAGCCATGAATACTGGTTTTGAAAAATCTGCTGGAGCAGAACTTGAACAATTGCGTCCAAGAATTGAGCAATTAAAAAGCTACTTAAGTGATGCAATTACAGAAAAAGATGTATTTATCTTAGCATATAGTCCTTTTGATCAAAATATTTATGTTTATAAAAATGAAGTTTTAAAAGGAAAAGTTCCAGGATTTGATTTCAAAAAAGCCTTATTCGGAATCTGGCTTTCAGACAAACCAGTTGATGAAACTCTAAAGAAACATTTATTAGGACAATAGTTCTTAATTTTTTAAATATTCAAAAAGCCGAAAACCTAATAGTTTTCGGCTTTTCTTTTATGTTTTATAAATTTGCTGCAAAATACATTATTCGCATTATTCTATTTTATACATTTACGCAAAATAAACATATCACAACAAAATGAAAGATTTATTACAACAATTTGAAAACAAGGCACCTGAAATTGTTTTTAATTGGAAAGATTCAGAAACAGAAGCCGAAGGGTGGACTGTAATTAATTCACTTCGCGGAGGAGCTGCGGGTGGAGGAACCAGAATGAGAAAAGGTCTAGACATGAACGAAGTTTTGTCATTGGCCAAAACAATGGAAGTTAAATTCTCTGTTTCGGGCCCAGCAATTGGCGGGGCTAAGTCTGGAATAAATTTTGACCCGAACGATCCTCGCAAAAAAGGGGTTTTGCAACGCTGGTATAAAGCTGTTTCTCCTTTATTGAAAAGTTACTACGGAACTGGAGGTGATTTAAATGTTGATGAAATTCATGAAGTTATTCCGATGACTGAAGAATGTGGTGTTTGGCATCCGCAAGAAGGAGTTTTTAATGGGCACTTTAAACCAACAGAAGCCGATAAAATTAATAGAATTGGGCAATTGCGTCAAGGTGTGATTAAAGTAATTGAAAACCCTAAATTCTCTCCAGACGTAACCAGAAAATATACAGTTGCTGACATGATTACTGGTTTTGGCGTTGCAGAAGCCGTTCGTCATTTTTATACAACTTATGGCGGAGACATTAAAGGTAAAAAAGCAATCGTTCAAGGTTTTGGAAACGTAGGTTCTGCTGCGGCTTTTTATTTGGCCGAAATGGGAGCTAAAGTTATCGGGATTATTGATCGCGATGGCGGATTAATAAAAGAAGATGGTTTTTCGTTTGAAGAAATCAGAACTTTGTTTTTAAATAAAGATGGAAACAAATTGGTTGCCCATAATATGATTCCGTTTGAAGAAATTAATTCTAAAATTTGGACAATTGGTGCTGAAATTTTCACTCCTTGTGCCGCTTCAAGATTAGTTACTCAGGCACAAATTGACAGTTTAATCGCAAACGGATTGGAAGTAATCTCTTGCGGTGCGAATGTTCCTTTTGCTGACAAAGAAATTTTCTTTGGTTCTATTATGGAACAAGTAGACCAAAAAGTAAGTTTGATTCCTGACTTTATCTCAAACTGCGGAATGGCAAGAGTTTTTGCTTATTTCATGGAGAAAAAAGTTCAAATGACAGATGAGGCAATTTTTAATGATACTTCTGAAATTATCAAAAACGCGATTGTAAAAGCACATGCTTTGAATTCGTCAAAAACAAATATCAGTGCAACTGCTTTTGAAATTGCATTGAAGCAATTAGTGTAAATTATTTTATATCTCAATCTAAACGAGCCACATTATTGTTGGCTCGTTTTTTTGTCTATCTAAGTTTAAACGCAAGGAACGCAAAGATTTACGCAAAGAACGCTAGTTTATTTCTCGCAAAGTCGCGAAGTCGCAAAGAAACTTAAAAAAGAAAAACTTTGTGACTTCGCGACTTTGCGAGGTTTAAAAACAAAACCCTTTGCGAACCTTTCGTAATCATTGCGTACTTTGCGGTTAAATTCTCTCTTTCATTCTAAACAATTTTTACTACTTTTAAACGTTTTTAAAATAATACATTTCAAAATTCAGAATCTAAATGAGTTCGTCTAATTCTTCAGATAAAAAGAAATCATTATTATTTACTACTGCAATATATGCGGTAATTATTACGTTGCTTTTTTTTATACGTTTTTGGCCTCCTTACAATCCTGAAAACAATGTAGCTCTTGCCGATGGCGGAGGTGGCGGCGGAGGCGTAACGGTGAACTTTGGAGATAGCGATTTAGGCTCTGGTGCCAATTATAAAAGCGAAGTTTTGGATGTAAAAAACAATGTAAAACAAGCGCCCGCAAAAGCAACTCCAGAGGAAGAAGCAATTATTTCTCAGGAAAATACAACCGCAGATAATGATGTTGTTATTCCGACGAAAGAAAAACCTAAAAAACCTGTTCCTGTTGAGAAACCGATACAAAAACCTGTTCCAGAAAAGCCAAAAGTTTCTAACTCCACAAATGATGCTTTAGCAAGTATTATGAAAGGTTCGAACAAAGGCGGAGATGGAGATGATAAAGCAGCGGGAAATAAAGGAAAATCAAACGGAAGTCTAAACTCTAACGGTTATTACGGAAGTGGTGGTTCTGGCGGAGGAACTGGAGGCGGAAACGGAACCGGAAATGGCATTGGAACCGGAAGCGGTTACGGAGCCGGAAGTGGCGGTGGTTCTGGAGGAGGAACTGGATATTCTTTAGGAAACAGAAAAGCGCTTTCTAAACCTGCACCAAAATATACTTGTAATGAAGAAGGAAAAGTAGTCGTTGAAGTTAGCGTTGACCAAAACGGCAAAACGATAAGCGCAACCGCAGGAATTAAAGGAACAACAAATACAGCAAAATGCTTATTAGACCAAGCAAGAATCGCGGCAATGAATACCAAATGGGAATCTGATAGTGATGCTCCTGCAAAACAAGTTGGTAAAATTATTTATAATTTTAGTTTGGATTAAAAACACAAATTTCAAATACAAAAAAAGCTTTCAGATATCTGAAAGCTTTTTTTTATTTCCGCCCAGTTTGTCATTCTGAGGAACGAAGAATCACACAAGTAATTCCGCAAACTACATCTCCAATCTTTGGCGAGTTTCTCGTGTGATTCTTCGTTCCTCAGAATGACAAAACTGAGTCCTGTTTGCGTGAGGGATAGAAGCTGGCTACCGAAATAGCGCGGATAGCCCGACCGCAATAAAAAAATGGACCAATCACCATAATGTTGATTGGTCCATTTTTTTATTGTGGTCACGCCCTAATAATTATTTTTACTTCGGACTTGTAGCAATTACAAACTTCAAGTTGTTCTTCACTCCTATTTGTAAAACATCTACTAAGTCTTGAACTTGCAGATTAAACGGAATTCGAACAACAACGGTTTGCTCTTTATCTGTTCCTATTTTTGACATTAAACTCGTTTCTAGATTTTCAAAATCTACTTCTTGTTTGTCGATATAGAACTTTTTATCTTCTGTAACCGATAAACTAATTAATTGTTTATTGGTCTTTTCATTCGCTTTAGCTTTTGGCAAAGTCATCTTAATCACATTCGGATTTGCCAGTGTTGAGATAATTAAGAAAAACAACAGCAGGAAAAACATGATATCGCTCAAAGATGAAGTCGCAACTTCGGCGTGAAATCTTCTTTTTCTTTTAATAGACATGGCTTATGCTCTTTGAATTATATTGACAAATTCTAAAATCTGTTTCTGAATTTTTAAAGCAAAATTATCAATCTTTCCGTTCAATAAGTGGTATGCGCTATAAGCAATAATACCCACAATTAATCCAGATCCTGAACTGATCATTTTTTCGTATAAACCTCCAGAAATATTTCCGATACTAATATTTTCTGTAACCGAAATACTGTAGAAAATTTTAATAACCCCAGAAATTGTTCCAATGAAACCAAGCGTTGGCGCAATACCTGCAATAAGTCCAAGATGGCCTAAATGTCTTTCCATTTCGCCAATTTCAATATCGGCAGCACGGTCCATGTTGGCTTCAATTTCTGAAATCGGCCTTCCGATTACTAAAACACCTTCTTTCAAAATATTTCCAGCTGCAGTATTATTTCTTTCTACAATTGTTCTTGCCAATTCAATATTTCCAGAATGTAATTTTTCTCCAATGTCTTGCATTAATCGGCTGTCAATTTTAGACGCACGGTTAATGTACATGTAACGTTCAAAAATTAGGTAAATCGTATAAAACAATAAAATCGCAATCGGAATTAAAAAAACTCCTCCTTTCATGATAAACCCAAACATCGAAATTTCATTTTGGGGTGTTGCAACCTTCTCTATCACTACATTTGAAGCATTTGCGATTGTATCTGTTTGTAACTGAATAAAACTAAACATATATTAATTCTGGTTTTTAATAATTAATTCTAAAAAATATTTGAAATTTGCAATAAAGATAATTTTCGCTGTAATATTAAACTACAAAAATCGAAATTTATTTCAATCAACAACCATTTTATCTAAACAAATGAACTATCAAGAGACTACCAATTGGATGTTTAATCAACTTCCAATGTACCAATTGCAAGGTGCTTCTGCTTACAAAGAAGATTTAACTAATATTAGAATATTGGCAGCTCATCTTGATAATCCGCAAAACGAGCTAAAATGTATTCATGTTGCTGGAACAAACGGAAAAGGTTCTACCTCGCATATGCTTTCATCTGTTTTACAAGAAGCGGGTTATAAAGTCGGACTATACACTTCTCCACATTTAAAAGATTTTAGAGAAAGAATTAAAATCAACGGTAAAGAAATCTCTGAAGATTTTGTTATTGAATTCATCGCAAAACACAAAGATTTTTTTGAAGCTAATGATATGAGTTTCTTCGAAATGTCAGTTGGTTTGGCGTTTGATTATTTTGCTGCTGAAAAAGTTGATATTGCAATTATTGAAGTTGGTTTGGGCGGAAGATTGGACGCAACAAATATTATTACGCCTTTGGTTTCGGTAATTACCAATATTGGTTTGGATCATACTCAATTTTTAGGAAATACATTAGAAGCAATCGCTGGCGAAAAAGCGGGAATTATAAAACCAAATGTTCCTGTTGTTATTGGCGAATATACAGATGAAACTAAACCTGTATTTTTGGCTAAAGCCGAAGAAAATAACGCACCAATTTCTTTTGCTTCAGATTTAATTGATCAAATTTATTTGTCTGATTTGATTGGCGATTATCAGTTTCATAATAAAAAAACAGTTCAGCAGACGATTTCGATTTTGAATAATGAAACCGATTTTAAGATTTCGATCGAACAATTAAAAGAAGGTTTATTGAATGTTGTAAAAAATACGGGTTTACAAGGGAGATGGCAGCAATTGGGAGAAAACCCAAAAATTATTTGCGACACAGCACACAACAAACACGGATTATCGGTTGTAATGAATCAGCTGAAAAACGAAAAATTTGAAAACCTTCATATTGTTTTGGGCGTTGTTAATGATAAAGATCTAGATTCTATTTTGCCATTATTCCCTAAACAAGCAAAATACTATTTCTGCAGACCCGATTCTTCGAGAGGTTTAAGCACCGAAATTCTTCAAAACGAAGCAAAAAAACATGACTTGATTGGAGACCAATACGATTCTGTTGAAATCGCTTTCGCGGAAGCAAAGAAAAAAGCTGCAAAAAATGATTTTATTTATGTAGGCGGAAGCACTTTTGTAGTGGCTGAACTACCTTTAAATTAAGAGAATTAAATTTCACATCCTAAATAAGGATAAAATCGCCTGTAAATACACAACTATTTGATTTTTAATGACTTAAATTTATTTATTAAAAACCCAATAACAAATTTAAATCATGAAAACAAGAAGTACACTTCTAGGGCTTTTCCTATGGATGGCTCTAGTGTGCGTTATTGGTAACGCACAGGAGAAAGAGAAACCAGTTTTTATAACGATGACTACTCTGCATCGCAGTTTAGATGGAAAAGCAAAAGACTGGAAGGCTACAGAACAGGAATACTTTGACAAAGTTATTAGTAAAAATGATCTTATTATTGGTTCGGAATTACTTACTCATTATTACACGAATGACAATACGGAAGTAGTTGCCGTGAGTGTTTATAAAAATTGGGAGGATATCGAAAAAGCAGATGCTATTAACGACGATTTAATTAAAAAAGCTTGGCCAGATGAAAAAGCTAGAAAAGCTTTCTTCGATAAATACAACTCTTATTACACTCCAATGCATTCAGATGAGATCTATCAGAGTTTAACCTCAATTGGCGAAAAAGCATACAAAGATCAAACAAAGAAGCCAATGATCGTTTACATCCGAAAATCTGAACTTAGCATGAAAGGAAACGGAAAAAACGCGAAAGAATTCAATGAAAAAATCACTTTTAACGATCCTTATATAAAAGCGTATTATCCGTTCCGTCATTCTTGGGGTTCTAATAGTACCGATTTTATGGAAGCATTTTTCTATGATTCTTTAGCCGATATGGAAAAATCAAACGAAAAAATAGACGAACTGATTAAATCGACTTGGCCAAATGAAAAAGACTCGAATGCTTTTTTTGATGAATTGGATAAATCTTTCACCGGAAAACACAGCGATAATATCTACAGGAACATTCCTTCACTTTCAAAGTAAAAAAAGATTAAAAAATATACTTTCATAACATTTTATCCCTCAGCCTTATAGAAAATACTTTAAAAAAATTTTAATTTTTTATTCTATTTTCTTTGCAGAACTCAAAAACTAGCGTATATTTGCCCTCGCAATCACGAAATGATAGCAACCTAGTAAAATAGGGCGATTAGCTCAGCTGGTTCAGAGCACCTCGTTTACACCGAGGGGGTCGGGGGTTCGAACCCCTCATCGCCCACCAAGAAACTCCTTAAGAAATTAAGGAGTTTTTTTTTATCTATTAATATTCTACTTTTGGATTAATTAAAGAACTCTTTATCTAGCAAAAAAAAACATACATGAATAATGAAGAAGATTGCACAAAAAATCATCGATATTTATTTTCTGACATGTATCTATCTGACAAAGGGATTGAATTATCAAAAAAAGCAATAATTAAACGATTCGCAGATCGCAATAAAGATGAGTTTTATCATAGATACATAAACTGGAAAAGACAAGAAAATGAAATTATTGTCTTTACACTTTATGCTTATGAAGACTTAAAGATAAATAAAGAATTCGATTGCATTTTCAACATCAACAACCCTGATGAGTTTGTTTTCGAGAAATTTATTTTAACTCAATCAGTCTATGAAGGATGGGCGCCAACGGACACTATTGACAGGGGACACAAAAATTTATTAGTTTTTAGATTTGAAAAAGAAATTCCAAAAATACTTTTCAAATTACACAAGGAAGAAACTCATGGAGACACTAGACCAAAAGATTACGTAAAACTAGGTTTCTGTAACAAAAACGATTTTGAAGCTATAGCTAATGGTCTTAAAAAATATCATTTGTTAAGAGAAAAATATGGAACAGAATATTGGAAATATGAAGATAAAGAAACAGAAGAGTAACTAAATCCAAAAATAATTAATTAACAGTGAGCCTTCTATCAATATTTTATGCTTTTAAAATCAAAAACATTAGACAAATACTCTTTGTTTTTGTGCTCAAAAACGAGCAATCCATTGAAATAAAATATATTAAATTGAAAACTCTCTAGAGTTAAATGTTTTATTCTATAATTGTAATTCAATTCTTTTTGAATATTATTAAGCACATCCAAAGATTCATTTTTTTCGATTTCAAGCCACTTCTCTATTTCAATTGTTTTACCCACATTACAAATCACTTCTGTATCGTCATTTGGCCTCCTAAATAAATCAAAACAGAAATCATAAAGTGCCTCTTTTGGAACAAACACTATTTTTTCACTAAAACATAGATTATAAGCAACTTTAAAATAGCTATCATCCTCAAATTGTATTTTTATCTTATTCACTTCACTAACAAAAAGGACTGAATTTGAAAAAGTATCAAATTTGTGTTTGAAGTTTTCTGACAGCACTTTTAAATTTTCAATAATAATACAATCCATTTCTACAATGAGTTTATATTTTAAAATTTACAAATGCTAATATAGTATTATAAAATCCAGCATCACAAACAACTATTCATGATCTTATTCTTACCATAAAAATTGTATTTTTGTTTACCGCTCCCCAAGAAAATCTGTAACATACATTTAAAATCTGTTTTTTACAGTTCTGGTTTATTCACTTAATTATTATCTTTGAATTATGAGCACACTATCAAGACCAAAACACATCGGAAGAAATATTAGCCGTATTCGTGAACTTCGCGATATGAAACAAGAAGCATTGGCACAAGCTTTAGGCACTAGTCAACAAACGGTTTCTGCTATTGAAAACAGTGAAACTATAGACGACACAAGACTAGCTGAAGTTGCAGAAGCGCTTGGCGTTACACCTGAAGGCATTAAGAATTATAGTGATGAAACTATTTTAAGTATTATCAATAATACATTTAATAGCCATGACACTTCAACAATAAATGGAATCAATGTTCAACCTACTTTTAATCCACTTGATAAAATTGTAGAACTTTATGAGCGTTTAGTACAAGCAGAAAAAGACAAAGTTGAATATCTCGAAAAAATAGTAAAAGGAAAATAACCTTTTTAAAGCATAAAAAAACTCCATTATTCCTAATGGAGTTTTTTTATGCTTTAGAACCCTTCATAAATAGCCACTGAAAATTATCTATTAATAATTTCCTGGATTTTTTCACCAAGCTCTTCAGAATAACCATCGAATTTTTCAACTAGTTTCCCATCTGGCGCAAAAAGATAAAATGTTGGAGTCCCAAAGACTTTGTATTTTGCATAAGTTTCGCTAAATCTTCCTTGTTGATCCCACACAACGTTGGAATCTTTTGAATGTTTTTTAACCAATCCTTCAAAATCTTTTCTTTTTTTGTCTACATAAAAAGTGACAATATCCAGTTTGTTTGAATTGTTGTTTTTCAATTCATCAAGTTTCGGAATTGCCTTTAAACACCAACTACAGTAAAGCGTTGAAAAATCAAGTAAAATATATTTTCCATTAAAATAGCCTGAGAACTTTACCGCTTTTTCAGTTTGATCTACTCCCGAAAAATCATAAAATTTATCTTCAATTTTTAAGTCTGGATATTTCACATGACTTTCAATGGTTTTAAAATAAATAGAATTTCTTAATTCAGGTTTTACTTTATCCAATAAATCCTTAACTTCATTCAATGGAATTTCTGTTTTATAAGAATTAAGCAAGCTTAATCCATAAAATGAATTAATATGATTTCGAATGAATTCATTTTGAATATAATCTAGTTCCTTATCAATTTTTATAATTATTCCATACGGCTCTTTTCGGGACCAATATGCATTTTGCAAGCTATCATTCCATTTTTTCTGATCTCTAAGTAAAAACATATTCTTTACCAATTGATCTCTTTCTATCATTAGTCTCTTTTCCTTCTGATCAAACAAGTAGCGTTCTTTATCAAATTTAGCTCCTTGAAGCTGTACATCATATGGAAAATCCTGAATTTTTGCGTTTATTACAACATCTTCATTGCCAATAAAAAAAGACAAATTCTTTGTTTCATCTCCTTTTCCAACATATAAATAAACTATAGAAGGAGCATCGTCTAAAAAACCTTTCAATTGAAACTTTTTATTTTTCAAGTAACAACTATCAATAATTATCCCTTGTTTTTCAATTTGCACAATAGTATTTTCTTTAAATCCTTCTAAAACACCTGATACTTTAAAACCTTTTTGAGCATTAATTGTAATAAAAAACATCAACAATAGAAGCGTAACAAATTTATTCATAGATTTTTATATTTTTTTTCAATGTGCTATAAATAGAACATGCATTTTTAACAGAAGTAAATTCAGAATTCCAAATCGAATTTATAAAAAAACAGTATAAATCAAATTTGCATTCGATGTATTTTTGCAAGAAATTTACACTTCCAAAAAATTATTATTAAGCCAAAGTAATTCAAATTGAAATTAATTCCATGAAAACAAAAATTTTATCCGCCTTCGCTTTAATATTATCATTTGCAGGATTTGCACAATCAGAAAAAGTAAATTTTTCTGAAGAATTCAAAAAAGAGAATCAAGGAAAATCGACAGTTGAAGTTAATGAAGTAAAAGAACTTCTTACGATCATGTTAGCAATTACCGATTTTGGATTAGGAAACGATGATATGTTTGAGCAAAGAGGTGATTATTACCAACGCGTTTTGAAACAATTCAAGCTTTATAAAGATGAACCAATTATCAAGACAATGGATTTCTCTTTTAACAAAGAATCCGCTTAATTATATCTTCTTTACAGGAAACGCTCAAACTTACTTTTTAAAAAATGAGATTTTAATTCCAAACCCTAATTATATTTTACCAGCAAATAAGGTTGCAAACGTAAAAATTGAAGTAAATCCGATTACGACTTACAAAAAAGAAATTGAAGCTTTTGCTAAAAAAACTAATTTCAATGAATTCTACAAATCTGAAAAACCTTTTTATGACAAAATCATTTCAGATTACAAACAGTATTCAAATCTTCAGAAACAATGGAATTGGCTAGAAAAGAATTTTGACACAAAGATCAACAGTTACATTGTATATACTTCTGCATTAATAAATGGCCTTAATTATACTGGCGGCTACGAAAACAATAATTTTCATCTTATTGAAATGGTTTTACCAACGATTCAAAAAGAAAAAGACCGATCTGAAAAAAACAACGAAGCTTTTAACACAAGAAGTATGTTTACAGAAATTGATCACAATTATGTAGAAAAACCGAGTGTAAAATTTAAATCGGAAATTAATACTGCCTTGAAAGACCGCGAAAAATGGGTTAATACCAAAGCATACGGAACAGAATATTATCCGGACGGCTATAAAGTATTTAATGAATACATGACTTACGGTGTTTTTATTTTATATGCCGAGGAAATTTACAAAGGCGATACAAAATTACTTCAAGAAATCAATAACGAAGTAAACGCCATAATGATTGAGCGAGGATTTATAAAGATGAAAGAATTCAATGAAGAATTGAAAAATCTTAGAAATAAAAACAAAAAAAAGAAAATCGATCTAATATATCCTGAACTAATCAAATGGTGTAGTTTACAATAAATTGCAAAGCATTTACATAAAAAAAACTCCATTATTTCTAATGGAGTTTTTTTTTATAGTCAAATTTTAAAACTAATTAATTGATAATAATTTATCAATCATTACTTTTTATTTTTTCACATACTTTTTCGAGAAGGCTCTTGGTCTTTTTGAAATATCTCATTTTATCGTCAATCTCTTTTATCTTGGCTTGAAAAAGCTCAAGCGTTTCTGGTTTCGAATCAGTACTTTCAAACCAACTGATTAATATTTTCTTTATTTCTGCTAAAGTAAAACCAACTTCCCTTGCTTCTATAATGATTTCTAAACGTTCAATAGTATTAGCATCGTAATGTTTATAATTATTAGATGTCACATTTTCATTAGTCAATCCTTTAATGATTCCTAAATTCTCATAATATCTAATAGTATGAATTGACAACCCCGTTTTTTTTGATAATTCGTTTACAAGCATATCATTTATTTTTTTAACAAAACAATAAAGCATAGAGCAGAGTCTATGCTTTTAGGTTTCAAATATACTATTTTTTTGTTTTTAAAACGCAAGAAATGAGACAAAAACATTTTTACAACAAGACACATTACACAATGTTTTTACTCTTTTTGTAAATTTTATTATCAAAAGTCTATTTCTCATTATTAAGATTGAATACTTATTTATATTTAAGAAGCACTAGTTAATTTTACACATTCCATAGGCAGTTTCAATTTCCTCGTCTGCAATTGTTACAGCAATGATAGCGCAACTACCATCAACAAATACTATTCTGGAATTAACACCACCTCTTGCATTTACAGCTAAAGCAATATCGTCTCCCTTCGTTTTAGTTGCATCTAATTTTAAATTATATTCACAGTCATTTATCCATGTTAAAATGTAATAGCCTTTTTCCTCAAAAACTTTTCCGGTTTTCATATCGAATGTTTCTTCAGTTTGAAAATTTTCGAATCGCTCATAAATATATTTCTGCTGATTTAATTCATCTATTAATTCAAATTTACCCGTTCGAAAATCTTGGCAATTTAGTTTTTGTGAGTAAATATTAATTGTGCTTAGTAATAGCAGTAAAGTTGTAATTATTGGAAATTTCATAGTTTATTTGGTTCTAATAGTTTTAACGAATGGAAAATCGAGATCAAGTTAAGCCAATTTCTGATTAAATACCCATTAGAAGATCATAACTCAAAACAAAAAATAATAAAAAACTCCATTACTTCTAATGGAGTTTTTTATTATGATTAGGCTAAAGATTTTTATTTCGCCAGTCTTTCTTTTCTTTTAGCATTTAAATAATTCCTTAACGGAATATCATAAACAACCATTACTAAATAAGCGAATCCGACCAACAAAACAACTGAAGTTATTACAATTAAAGTCAATTGTGTCGTATTTGGTTTATAATTGGTATAATAATTTCCAAACATCCATAAAACGGCATAATGTGTCATGTATAATGGATAGGATATTTTTCCTGAAAAAATACAAGCTTTTTTCAATCCAGGTTTTAAGACAGCGCCTGCTCCTAAAGAAATTAATAATGGAAAATAAAGTAAAACAACTAACGGTTCTGAAATCCAATTCCATTCTGAAAACGGCATAACAAAAGCTAATAGCAATAAAAAGGTTAATCCACCAAAACCAAGTTTATTTTTAATAATCCAACTAGATCTATAAATAAGTAATCCAGCTAAAAAAGAATATGAAATTCTAGCACATCCATCCCAAAAAGTCGGGCCACTCCAACCTCCTAATAAATTGCCAGAATTATATCCGACGTAACAAATCGCAATTGCAGACAATATCGTTAACAGCAACAAAAAACTTCTGGTAATTCTGTAAAGAACAAATGCATAAACGATATTGGCTATGTATTCCCAGAAAAGCGACCAAGCCGGTGCATTAAAACTAAACAAATTAAATCCGCGATCAGCAATAACTGGAAACGGAATAAGAAAAATTGAACAGATAAATGTCAAAATAATTTTCCCAGTACTGTACAATTCTAAATAACCTCCAAAAGGATCAAATAAAAAAGCCAATAAACCAAGTATTGAACCCGCAACAACTAACGGATGAAGTCTGACAATTCTAGCAATAAAAAAATTGCGAAGTCCCATTTTTACAATGCGGTCATCATAAGCATACCCAATTACGAAACCTGAGAGACAGAAGAAAAAATCAACAGCTAAAAATCCGTGTCCGATAAAATTTTTACTTGGATCACTAAAAATCCATTCCATAAAATGAAACACAACTACTGCAAAAGCAGCGACGCCTCTTAATCCGTCTAAAATTTCAAAATGCTGTTTTGTTTCAAGAATTGTTGTAGTTGACTGGCTTGTATTCATTAGATTATAATAAACTTATAATTTAGGTGATTTGGTAACGTTGCAAGTTCTACAAATTAATATTCAAATCAAAATCAGATTTATTCAAAACTACTAACTATTTAATCATTCAATCCCTTTTCAGCTAAAATTCGTGAAATATTTTTTTCCACTCTCGCTTCTCTAGTTTTGGATTGTTTAGGTTGTGAAAAATGAAGCAAATATGCTCGTTGTCTTCCAGGAGATAAAGCATAAAAAGCTTTTTTAAAATTAGCATCAGAATTAAATTTATTCTGAAGTTCTTCAGCAATTTCAAAATCAGAGACTTTTTTCAGTTCTACTTTTTGTCCTGATTTCTCAATTTCAGCAGCTTCAAAAATATACTTTTTTAAAATTTCTTTTTTCGCCAAAATGTCTTCAACATTAGTAAATCGAATTTGACGAGCAGCCTGCACATTATCTGACTGTTGAATCAAAATATTATCTGGATCTTTCATTAAAGCGCCTTTGAAAAACAAAAAAGCACAATATTTTTTAAAGTAATGAATTAATACAATGTTCGTTTTTTCAAAAGTATAACAAGGAGATCCCCATTTCAATTCTTCAGACAAATGACAATCTAAAACAATAGCTCGCATTTGCTCTAGTTCCGATTTCCATTTTTCTACTTTTTCAAAATAAAAATCTACTTTAGAATTAGCACTATACTCTGTCATATACAATTTTATTAAAAAATGGTTTACTAAAGATAGTAAATCGTTTAATTAAAATTCAATACCTTTTAGAATTCCTCTTTTTGAATTGCGAATAAAATTTAAGATTTTATCTCTTTCCACAGTCTGCTCAAACTCGCTTTTAACTAATTCTAGCGCAAATTTTGTATTTCTCTTTTCTTGAAATATAATTTTATAAATAGCTTTTAACTCATTTATTTTAGAAGAATCAAATTCCCTTCTTTTTAATCCTACAGCATTTAACCCAGCAAAACGCAAGGGTTCATGTGCAACCATGATATAAGGAGGAATATCTTTCACAACTCGGCTTAAACCACTAATCATAGTATTCTCACCAATCGATGAAAACTGATGAATGGCTGTTAATCCGCTAATATTAGACCAATCTTCAACAGTTACTTCTCCAGCCATTCCAACGCTAAAACCAATTATACAATTATTTCCAATAACACAATCATGACCAATATGAGCATTAGACATAATCAAATTAGAATTTCCGATACTAGTTGTGCCTTTGGAAATAGTTCCTTTATTAATCGTGACAAATTCTCTGATTATATTGTTATATCCTATTTCTAAAAAAGTACATTCTCCCTTGTATTTCAAATCTTGTGGAATCCCTCCTAAAACGGCATTAGAATGTATTTGGCAATTTTCTCCAATTCTTGTTCCACTTAGAATGGAAACGTTATTCCCAATTTGAGTGTTTTTACCAATTATTACATCTTCTTCTATAGTAACGCAGTTCCCAATATTTACATTGGTCCCAATTATAGCTTGTTTATGAATGAAAGTATTTTTCAATTTTTAGTATTTTAAAGTAAAACACAAAAGTTGAAAAAGTTTAAATCATTTTTTTTGATGTAATATCAAATAATTGATGCTCGAATTCTGCTCAATGTTTCTTGGCTTACGCCAATTAATGATGCAATGTGTTTCAATTTGGCTTTTTTAATAATTTGAGGAAATGACTCCAGCAGAAACAAATATTTTTTCTCAGCAGTCATTAAACGAAATAAATGATTGAATTCATTTATTTTGGAAAGATAATATCGAAGCTGTTTAATATGAAACTTCACAAATAAGGGATATTCTAGCAAAGCCTGTTCATCTGAATAAGACAACGAATAAACAACTGTTTCTTCACAAGTTTGAAAATTCTCAAATGATGGCTTTTGTTCAAAAAAACTACTCAACGAAGTTATAAACTGATTATCGGTATAAATCCACTTCGTAACCTCTATACCATCTTCAATGCAAAATCGTCTTACCGCACCCGATTTTATAAAATAGATCTTATCACAGATTTTACCCCCTTTAATAATAAAATCATTCTTTGTAAAAGTTTCTTCAACAAAATATTTTTTCAGCGCAAGTTCTGTACCTGAATCTAATTCCTGAAAACCATTAATGACTTGAATTAGTTCTTTCATTTATTTTTCTTTATTGTATTATCAAATTTAAAGTTTTTAATTTGATAATTATAAAACAATAATATCCTATAAAACATTCATTCAAGGCCTTTTTTTTGCGATTTAAAGCCGAATTATTAAAAACACAGCCTTAGATCACAAAGCAGAATATCACTTTAAAAAAATATCGTTTTTAGGAGGTTTTCTCAAAGAAAATCCTTTAAGAATCCGGAGGATCATTTCCAAAAACCCATCAAAAACAAAAA
>NZ_JAOVZN010000019.1 GCF_025717045.1 Flavobacterium sp. SH_e | reverse complement strand
CGTAACGGATTCATGCTCTTCACAGACAAATTCTGTGACTGTTGGACAGCCTTCTGCAGCTTTAGCTTTGGGAGCTTCGTCTAAAACAGACGCTTCATGCTATGGAGCAAGCACTGGAACTGTGACTGCGGGAACTGTAACAAACTCTGTGGGAACTGTATCTTATTCTTGGAAAAACAGCGCTAACGCAGAAGTCGGAACAACTGCTTCTGTTTCTAATCTGCCTGCCGGAACATATACTTTAACCGTAACGGATTCATGCTCGTCTCAGACAAATTCTGTTACTGTAGAACAGCCTGAAGTTTTAAGCTGTTCAGTTATTCAAACTAAAGCGGTTACTTCAAACGGTTTAAGCAATGGAGAAGCTACTGTAACAGCACTGGGCGGTAATGGTAATTACACTTATCAATGGGATAATAACGAAACCACACAAACAGCAATTGGATTAAATGCAGGACTTCACTCAGTAACAGTTACTGATTCAAAAGGATGTACAACGTCTTGTAGTGTTACTATAACAGAACCTAATGTGCTTTCATGCAGTATTTCTCAAGACAGTGCTGTAAAATGTTTTGGTGAAAATAATGGTAAAGCAACTGTAAATGCTGTAGGTGGCAACGGAGACTATACTTATCTTTGGGATAATGGAGAAACTACAGCACAAGCGATAAACTTAACTGCAGGTTCACATTCTGTAACCGTAACAGATAAATTAAATTATACTACAACTTGTTCGATAACAATCACACAACCTCAAAATGCATTAAGTGCAGTAAAAACTCAAACAGATGTTACTTGCGGTGGAGGCAGTAATGGTTCTGCAACAGTAACTGTTTCTGGAGGAACTTCAGGATATATATACAACTGGAATTCAACTCCTACACAGACAACTGCAACTGCAAATAATCTAACTGCTGGAAATTATACAGTTGTTATTACTGATGCAAATGGATGTACAATCTCTGAATCATTTACGATTTTAGATGGCGATTCAATCATACCAGTTATAGATTCACTGCCACAAACAACAACGATCAATTGTCCTGATGAGCCTGTTTTTGCACAAGCAACTGCTACAGATAATAATGGGACTATTTCTTCATTAACATATGTAGATAACATGGTTCAGGGAAATTGTGCAGGATCATATACTGTAACAAGAACATGGACTGCTAAAGATGCTTGTGAAAACATTTCACTTCCAGTTAGTCAGACTATTATTGTTCAAGATATAACTGCTCCAACTTGGACAACTGCTGCGGGTTCATTGAACGTGACTTTAGAATGCAGCGATGCTTCGGGGCTTGCAAATGCTCAGGCAATGTTCCCATCTGTTTCTGACCTATGCGATGCCGATGTTTCAAATATCGTAAAAGCAAGCGGACAGTTT
>NZ_JAOVZN010000018.1 GCF_025717045.1 Flavobacterium sp. SH_e | reverse complement strand
AGCAACAGCATTAACAAGCGGAACTTATTATGCGGCTTTAGCTGATGCGGCTACAGGCTGTGAAAGTGCAGTAAGGTTAGCAGTAACAATCAGCGTGACTGATCCAGGAACGCCTACGACTACAGATGCTACACAGGATTTCTGTCAGGTAAATGCACCGACATTTGCGAGCATTCAGACAAATGAAACAAATGTTGTATGGTATAATGCTTCAACAGGCGGAACAGCAATTCCCGCAGCAACAGCATTAACAAGCGGCACTTATTATGCGGCATTAGCTGATGCAGCTACAGGATGTGAAAGTTCAATTAGATTGGCAGTAACATTTTGTCTCACATATACAGCT
>NZ_JAOVZN010000017.1 GCF_025717045.1 Flavobacterium sp. SH_e | reverse complement strand
TCCGGCAGGAAGGTTTGAAACGGAAGCTGCTGTTCCGACTTCAGCATCAGCGCTGTTTTTCCAAGAATAGGCAACAGTTCCCACAGAGTTTGCTACAGTTCCCGCAGTCACAGTTCCGGTGCTTGCTCCATAGCATGAAGCATCTGTTTTAGAAGAAGCTCCCAAAGCTAAAGCTGCAGAAGGCTGTCCAACAGTCACAGAATTTGTCTGAGAAGAG
>NZ_JAOVZN010000016.1 GCF_025717045.1 Flavobacterium sp. SH_e | reverse complement strand
ATGGGGATTTTTTTGTTTTTGGAAAATAATATTGAAACCGTGTGGGAGACACGACAACTATGGGGTCCGTCGCCTTTCTTTTAAGCCCTTCTCGATTTGTCGGGCAGGATTTTCTGCTTTCTGGCAGGTTTGCTTTGAAAATTTAACCGCAGAGAACTTAGTCGATGATTCTTCTTGAGAGTTATGAAGTATGTAAAGCTGTATGGAGATCTACATTAGGATTTAGCTGAAAAGAGTGCAATGAGTTTTATTTTGTAGTCCTTGCGAAGTGGTAAAGTTTGCAAAGTTTATTGAGGTGTAATTGAAGCTGAGAATTTTTAATTCTTTGAGTTTGGAATTTTGTCCCTAAGTTTTAGAATTAGAATTTCTTTTGAAAAATAAACTCTTCTTTATATAGGATCGCGTTAGGGATAGAAGAAGTATCATTTTGCTAAATGTTGAACTTCTAAAGTTTCTTTTGTAAAAGATTTAGCGGGCAGTCTGACTCGAAGGAAGCTCTCTGATTAGTGTGCTTAAATATTTACTGCTTGTTGTTTTTGAAGACAATGTGTATGGTAATTTTTTTTGAATTTTTGGGATTTTATTTAGACTCTTCTGAATTAAATTTCTTTTGGTTAATAATCTTTTATTTATGCGGGATTCTTCTGAATGGAGGGAGTGTTCTTTTTTGATGCTCGTATTTCCGTAAGCCTGGATAATGCTTTTCTCAAAAAAATATGGTATAGTCTGATTAGGTATAAAGGTGTCTAAAATAATTTTTGTAATCAATTTTCGACAAATATTTTTCTGCATTGTTCATCTTTACTTTTGAGGTTAATTATGAATTGATAAAACTGGTCTTTTTTTCTGTGAAGATGTTTCTAGATATTGGATAACTGTCATGTTTTGGTTTTGTAAAAAAATGCAAAACAAGTAGCAATTTCTTTATTGATGGATGTTATTTTAAATTTTGGATAGAAAGATGTTAAGATCTGTTTGTGTTTTAAAGAAAAAAGCAAAAGGATTTCCGCTTCTATCGGGGCTAGGGCATCGGTTTCCAAAGGAAGCTTTTAGGCTGAAAGGCGCCGTTAAAATGCTAGAGAATCATATAAAAAGATGCGGAAAAGCTAAAAACCCCACAAAATTAAGAAAGCAAAACCGTTGTAAAACAAGAAAACCGCAATTGAACAGAGAAAAAACTCACAAACATTCAAGAAAGTTCAAAGTGTAAACCGTCTGTTATCAGAAGGTTAAGAAATAATCTGAAAAAAGAATGGAAATAGTTTGGAAAAAAGCTTGGATAACTGGAAAAAGGCACTACTTTTGCACCCGCAACGGCGAAAAACGCTCTTAGACATTCCGGCAGCCTGATGATATTTGAGAAAAGAAATTTTCGAAAAAAAAGATCAAAAAAAGC
>NZ_JAOVZN010000015.1 GCF_025717045.1 Flavobacterium sp. SH_e | reverse complement strand
TGGAAAGTCTATTACATATTTGTCCATTAAAAATTCATCTAAATACGGTTTCACATCTTTTGCTGTTGGACTCTCTGGTGATCCTAAGTTTACTATTAATACGCCTTTCATTATCGTTTTTGTTTTAAGCTTTGTTTTAATTTTCCTCAAACTTAGTGCTTGCCGCTTCTTAGAAATTAATCAATATATTTTTATTTATGCCCTAATCTATAAAAGCGATACTGTTTTTATGATTGGTATTAATGGACATTAGATATCTTTTTGGGGTTGTGGAAAATTTTTTCTTGAATCCCGCAATAAAATGGCTTCCGGTGCTGTATCCTATTTTCAGGCCGACTTCATTTACATTGTAAGAACCGCTGTCCAATAGTTTTAGGGCAAAATCCATTTTGTAGTCAAAGAGAAAACCATAAACCGTATCTCCGTAAATTTGTTTGAAACCTGTTTTTAATTTTTTCATATTCAGTCCAATTTCATCTGCCAACTGCTGCAGTCCTGGTGGTTCGGCCATATTGGCGATAAGTATTTCTCTGGCCTTTTTGATTTTCAGCACGTTATCTTCATCAGTCAAAAATGGACATTGCACTGCGTTTGGATCTTCCATTTTATTGAAATACAGACTCAATAATTCATATCCTTTTCCTTTGTAATAAAGGTTCTTTAGGGAAGGGTGAAGGCTGTAATGAAACAGCTGGCTCAAAACAACAGCCATAGAAGGACTGATGTTCCCTTCGGTATAATACTTTTTTTTCTTCTTATCGGGGCTTAAAATAGTAATATAATCTGCCTGAACGGAAAATAACGAGTGAAATTTATTAATCGAAACAATAACAGAAATCACCCATGAATTTGGAGAAAGTTCTAACTTAAGCAATGACTGCTGCTGCAGATTGCACAATATCAGTGATTTTTCCTCTTTCAATTCTAAAGTGCAATGATCCTGACTGGACAAAATAAATGCATTGCCTTTTAGTCCGAAATGAAACTGTATCAGGCCGGCACCTATTTCGTGCTGTGCAGAAAAAAATTCTGGACTGTCGTTCTGGAAACGGATAAGGGTAAGGCCGTCCTCAATTTGTATTTCTTCCTCCATTTTTTTGATATAAAAATTACTGACTTTTGAAAATAGTGTTTAGGAGGTTATTGTCTTTTTGCACCTAAGACTGCGGAAACCTGGATATTTATTTTATTGGAAAGCTTGCTTTTAACCAAATTGGGGATTTCAATATTAAAATCACTGGCATTTACGCTGAAATTACATGAAATGCTGACCCCTGATAGTGATTTGCTTATCTTTGCAGCAGTATTTATATCCCTGGATTTACCGTGGAGTTCTAATTTGCCTTTAATGATAAAATCCTTAGCATCTGCGCTTAGGCTTTGAAGATCAAATCCTTCTATTTTTCCTTTAAATACGGCTTTTGGATACTGGTCGCTTTCAATATAATTTTCATTAAAGTGTTCTTCCATTAAGGCAACCTTAAATTGGAAACCTTTCATCAGTGCTAAACTTGCAATCTCTCCTGTTGCTGGATTCAAAACAAAAGTAACATTCTTATTTACTGCCTTAACTTCTTCAAAAGAAGGAACGGAAGCTTCAAAGGTAACTTTTGCCGATTTACTGACCATTTTTTCTTGTGATACACCGACAGCGCAGACACACAGCATTGCAATAAGTATTGTTTTTTTCATTTATTTTGCCTTTATTTTTTTTTAATAATTATCTATTTTGTGCAGCTCTTATTTTAAAACTGCAATAATTTGAATTTTGACTTTATTATCCAGTTTATATTTAATAAGCGCTGGAATCGGAATGTTGAAATCACTTGCATTTACTTCAAAATCAGATATAAAGGTGACTCTGGAACCCGATCTTGTAATTTTTGCATCGGCACTTATATCCTTGGATTTTCCATGCACTTCTAATTTTCCTTTTATGGTATAATCTTTATAATCTTCTGTTAGACTTCTAATGTCGAAACCTTCGATTTGTCCTCTGAAAACTGCTTTTGGATACTTATCGGTTTCCATGTAATTTTCATTAAAATGTTCTTCCATCAATGCCATTTCAAACTGGAATCCTTTCATTAATGCAAGACTTGCCACTTCTCCTGTTACGGGATTTAAAACAAAAGTTACGCTGCTGTTAGTTCCAACAACAGGCTGAAAAGAAGGAACGGAAGCTTCAAGGGTTATTGCCGCTGATTTGGTTATTATTTTTTCCTGTGAAAAAACAATGAAAGAAGCCAATATCATTGGCATTGTTATGATTTTCTTCATGTTCTTGTTCTGGATTATTGTTCTAATAATCCATCCTGATTCCATTTATTTATAATCTCTATAGTGGTTTGGGGCAGTCTTGGGCCTCCCTGGGGCATGAGGGAACTATCTCCGTTTTCTAAAGAAATTCTTGTAAGCAGTCCTCTATTTAAAACTGCATTTTTCACCTGTTCATAAGTAACTAAAGACATCGGCGCTCCATTTTTAGGAACTGCTGCATGGCACACAATACAGTTATTATCAATAATAGATTTTACATTTTGCCTGTATGCTGCCAAACCATTAATTGGTGCAGTGTCGCTTAGGGTGCTTGGATCGTCATTGGCACAGCTTACAAAGATTGAAGCTAATGATGAGATGGCCAGAAGGGTTTTTAGATTCATAAGATTGGTTTTTAGTTATAAATAAATGCATGACCTTAAGAATTACGAGGCATTTCAAAATTATATACGATGAAATGAATAATCCAGATTTCGAAGGAGGCATATTTAATGGTTTAAATCCAACAGGCATTTTTTAACGTAGATAAAACCAAATGCTAAAAATTAATCATGAGAAAAAAAATACTAATTGCAATTTCACTTTTTATAATAATCGGAATTTCGGCGTACCTCTACCTCTACAAAGGACATAGGGATGTAGAATCGGAAACTGCCGATTATGCTGTAACGGTCAGCGGACTGGAGAGAGAGTTTACTTCAAACGACTCTCTGGCTTACATCAAATATCAGGACAAAACAATTGAACTATCTGCAAGGGTAACTAGTATCGATAAAGCCGGCAATGGAATTGTTATGGGCGAAAAAGTATTTGTGACATTCAAAGGTCGTTTGCCGCAAAATATTATATCCGGGAAAAACCTAAAAATTAAAGGGCGTTTTTTAGGATATGACGAACTGCTCCAGGAATTTAAAATAGACCAATCTTCAGTTGTACACTAATGCAAATAACAATTTAAAACTAACCACATGAAAAACTTTATTCTATTATTTTTTTTATTTCCGCTTTTAACCTTTTCCCAAACCGATTTATTGTCTGGAGTAGAAACTCCTTCTGCAAAAGAAAAAGTGACCTCTGCATTCAAAGCCTTAAAAATTGTTAATCTCGAATCTACAAAATTGGCAGCAAAAGGCGATTTGTATTTTGTTGTTGCACACCGTTTCGGCTCAATTAAAGACGGCTTTGAAGGGTTTTACGGACTCGATAATGCCAATACGCAGATTAAATTTATTTACGGTCTAAAAAATGGACTCAACGTAAGTGCCGCCAGAAGTGAATTTGCTTACGATTTTGCGATAAAGTATATGCTGTTTCCTCAAATAAAAGACGGTTTTCCTGTTACTATAGCCGGGTTTAATAGTTTGTCTATCAACAATACATTAAAAGAAAGCCTTTATCCTAAACTTCAATTTAAAGACAGGCTTACTTATGTTGTGCAGCTGCTGATTTCCAGAAAATTTTCTGAAAAGCTATCTTTAGAAATTGTGCCGTCATTCTTTCATCAAAACTTTGTTGATGACGTAGACCAAAGCAATTCCCAATATGCCATAGGATTTGGAGGAAGGTATAAATTCGCTAAGCGCTGGTCTTTAAATATGGATTATGCGGCGCATTTAAACAGGGCGCCAAATTCTCTTTATAAAAACCCATTATCTATAGGTTTTGATCTGGAAACCGGCGGACATGTTTTTCAGATGCATTTTACCAGTTCACAGGCAATTGATGAAGCTGGATATCTGGGAAGAACCACTGGCGACTGGACAAAAGGAGATATATTTTTTGGATTTAATCTTGCCCGGGTTTTCTAGTATCTGCTTTATAATTAAATTATTAGGTAATTTCTGTATTTAAAACGATTCTAAATTGGATAATTTTCGATTATTTCTAAAACCGCAGGGCTAAAGTACACGTAGATAATTTTAAAACCGTAAAAATTATGAAAACTAATAAAATAATCAAAAAAGGACTTTTAATTCTGAGCGTAATATTTGTACTGTTTGCCGCGATTTTGCTTTTTCACATTATAACGGCCAAACCGCCCGTTTATGACACCCCGAATCTTCAGGTAAGCAGAATCGATTTTAAATCAGACATCGATTCTCTGCAGGCCAGAAAAATCTGTGCCGACCTGAGAAGCATAAAAGGCCTGACATCAGACTCTATCATTGTTAAGAGAAATGTTGTGGTGTACTTCCATAATAATAAAATTACAAACTCGGAGAAAGTTTTCAATGAGCTGATGGCTAAAGGAAGTTATGATGCGCAGCGTTATATACTGCCGGCAAATTTAGCAGACAAAGAAGTATGCCCAATGAATCAAAATAGTTTGAGCTATAGACTGTCTCAAAAAATAAATCGTTTTTTTAATTAACCCTTTAATACTTTAAATTTATGAAAGTTTATTCAAAACTTACACTTAGTGTACTAATTGCTGCATCGGCAGCTATGATTTCCTGCAGCAGTAATGACGATGAAACCCCAGCACCAGTTAAGGCTTCTATCTATGAGCGATTAGGCGGAACTAAAATGGTTTCTGATCCTGATAATTCCGGCCAGATGATCGAGCAGGGACGTTTGAGTTTCCGCAAAGTGGTAAATTCAACTATCGGATTGATTGTTGCTGATATCCAATCGAACGCGTCAGGTAATCTGCAGGCACATTTTGCCCCTTTATTAGCAGAAACTGGAACTACCCAGTCTACCAATATTGCTAAATTATCAGATAACCTTACTGATTTCTTTTCCTTTAATACGGGAGGAACAAATGCTGTAAATACATATTCTGGTTTGAGTATGTCGGCTGCGCATGATCCTGCAAAAAATCCTCGTATG
The DNA here is from genome assembly GCF_025717045.1 of Flavobacterium sp. SH_e. Taxonomy (GTDB): domain Bacteria; phylum Bacteroidota; class Bacteroidia; order Flavobacteriales; family Flavobacteriaceae; genus Flavobacterium. The sequence continues at coordinate 11,141 of NZ_JAOVZN010000015.1, read as the reverse complement.
GGAACAAAATCAAGCAGTGCAGATTATACGAAATTTGAAGGATATGTTGGAGCTGCGGCCAATGCGAATGGCGTTGCTTCGAATACAGAACTTTATACTGATATTGTTGCTGTTTTGGAATCATTGAGAACTCCTATAGTTCAAAAATAAATTTCTTCTCAAAACGCTGCCTGAAAAAGGCAGCGTTTTATATTTCAATACTATTTGAAGTATATAAATATTTTTCAAAACCTGTTAGTTAGCTTTATAATACCTGGAAATTATCTAAAACCGCAGTTTAAATCCATTTATTCCGTAGTGATCTAAAAAGCATTTCCGGCGCTGTTATATAAATCTGCAGGTACTAATTTTTGAACCTTTTAAGGAAACCATAAATATGGAAAATTTTACTATGTCCAGATCCACCACTTTTTATGCATTGGGGTTAAGCTACAAGAAAGCAGATGCAGTTATTAGAGGAAAATTTAGTCTAGATGCCCAGGCACAATCTGATTTATTGCAGCAGGCCAAGGCAGAAGGCATAGAATCACTGGTTGTTACTTCTACCTGCAATAGAACTGAAATTTATGGTTTTGCCCATCATCCTTATCAACTCATCAAACTGCTTTGCGAGAACAGCAATGGCTCTGTAGAAGAATTTCAGCAGGCTGCTTATATATATAAGAATGAAGAAGCTGTCAGCCATATGTTCCGGGTAGGAACAGGTTTAGACAGTCAGATTCTGGGTGATTTTGAAATCATCAGCCAGATTAAAACCGCCTTTAGCAATAGTAAACGGGAAGGTTTGGTAAATACATTTCTGGACCGGTTGGTAAATACAGTTATTCAGGCGAGCAAAAAAGTTAAAACGCAGACGCAAATTTCTTCCGGTGCAACGTCAGTTTCTTTTGCATCAGTGCAGTATATCATCCGAAATGTGGCGGATATTGGAAACAAAAATATTTTGTTATTCGGAACGGGGAAAATAGGAAGAAATACATGTGAAAACTTAGTAAAACATACTAAAAACAGTCATATTGCCCTTATAAACAGAACAAAAAACAAAGCCGAATTACTGGCTGGCAAGCTGAATGTTATTGTAAAAGATTATGCTGATTTAAAAGAAGAACTGCAGCAGGCCGATGTGCTGGTTGTAGCTACAGGAGCACAAAATCCGACTATTGACAAAACATCTCTTGCTTTACGGAAACCCTTATTGATTCTGGATTTATCCATCCCGCGCAATGTAGATGCCAATGTAGAAGAAATCCCCGGTGTAACTTTAATACATCTGGATGATCTGTCTCAAATTACGGATGACACGCTGGAAAGAAGAAAACAGCATATTCCTGCTGCAGAAGCCATTATTGATGATCTGAAATTAGAACTGAATACCTGGGTAAACGGCCGAAAATGTGCTCCGACTATTCATGCCTTAAAATCCAAGCTAAATGATATTGTATCAGCAGAATTTGCTTTTCAAAAAAGGAAAACAACCCATTTTGATGATGCACAGATGGATTTAATCAGTTCAAGAATTATTCAAAAATTAACAAACCATTTTGCGAGCCATTTAAAAAATGAAAACACTTCAGTGGATCAAAGCATTGAATTTATTGAAAAAGTATTTCAGATAGGACAGCTTGCATCGAATAAGGCTTCTTCGCCAATAGAAGAAAAATACAAAATCAATCTGTCATAAATGCTTAATCAGCTTCAGTTTCAAAGCTTACCAGAGTACTGAAACAAGCCATGCAAAAATAGAACCCGTCATCTGCGGTGCACGCTGCGACGGGCTTGTCCATAAACATAATCTTCCAAAAAATGTTTACTTAATTCTGCATGGGAGTAATCAATTCCCCATTTTGTAAAGTTAGACTAATTGATTTGGTGATAATTACATAATTATTAATTAATTTTATAATTAGCTTTTCTACTATAAATTACCTCACATCATTGATTCATGTTATAAAAGAGGTGGGCCGTCGCACCAAACGCTTCAGGAGAAAACTAATTTTTTGCCTCAGCTGAGCAATAATTGATAATCGGAGAGTGAGAGCGGAAAATTCAATAAATTATAAATAGTTAACCATTTATAATGGATTTTCATTATTTCAATTAAATAGAAATTTAAATAAAAGGAGTATGGGGCTATTCCATTTTTGGTGTTCGAATCCTGTTGGCTTTTAACTTAGGCTGCGCTTCAGTTTATCTTATTTTTAAAGTGAATTTGGAAGATGATTTTAGCTTTTTTACTATGGCTAAGGGGTTTGGGTAAAGTTCCGCCAGAGTGCAGTATTGAATCCCAAAAAGCGCATATTGAACAGGATCAATATGCACTTTTTAGTTAGGACTTTTTATAGAATTAGACTTTTCCTAAAGTATAAAGCTGCTCCATTGTAGGTGTAGGGCTTCCCCCTGCAGGTTCCAGCGTGATGCCAAAAGCTTCAGCTGAATCGGTTTGGCTTACAGCGAAGATTTTTTGAGAGTTTTCTTCAAAATTATCCAGCAGACCAATACTTGTCGGGGTAAGCACCGGACTTAGTTTTAAAGACCAAACCTGGTAAACCATTCCTTTTGGAGGGTTTGGCAGACCTGCCGCGTCGACGTAAGTCGTTTTTGTTTCTCTGTTCCAGTACACTTTTGCAAATGATGCCGGAGATACGGATTGTCCGCCAAGAGCAACGTTTATGTTTTTAATATCTCTTACAATGCTCAGGTTTTTCTCAGTCTGTTTATTCTGCTGGTCTAAAAAAGCATATTCTCTTTCAATTTTATTTTTTTCCCCTCCAGCCTCAGATACTGCCTGTTTGGATTTTGCCAGTTCTAAAGTCTGATATCCAAAACCTAACAACATTAATGCTGCAGCCGCCCAGCCCAAGTACTGCGGACGTTTTGATGCTGGTCTTATATTGACAACTTTGCCATGGTCAAGCTCTAAACGCGCTTTTGTTTTCTCGAAATTGGCAGCCGAATGGAAAGGTGAGAAGCTAGATGATAAGGCCGAAACAGCTTTTTCTATAGAAATGATTTCACTTTCAATCTCAGGGTTTTCTCTGGCCAGTTCGGCAATTTCCAGGTTCTCTTTTTCTGTCAGCAGGCCGTAAACGTACAGTTCTAAAATGCCTGATTCAATATATTGATTCGCTTCCATTATATCTTTAAATAATTCCTTAAGTCATTGATACAGTTTCTGTTTTGTGTCTTTACAGTTCCCAAAGGTATAGCTAATTCTTCTGAAGCTTCCTGCTGGGTATATCCTTTAAAGAATAGCAGATCAATAATCTCGATGCATTTTGGTTTAAGTTTTTTAACGAACTCCTGAATGCCAATTGCATCTAGTTTATTAGCTAATTTATTACTGTCATCTAACAGATTTACGAAATTATCCGAAGAAAGGTTTTTTTGGCTGTTATTAAAATTTTTAGACCGCAGCCTGTCAATCGATGTGTTCCTTGCAATATTAAGGATCCAGGTGTAGAATCGCCCCTTGCTTTCGTTATAAGAATCGATATTTTTCCAGATTTTTACAAAGACTTCCTGCAGGACATCTTCGGCTTCTTCCCGGTTTTTTACCAGAACATTAATGACGGAAAACAAGCTTTTTGAATACATATCATAGAGATGGGTGAAAGCCCTTTCATCTTTTTTGCGGATTAACACCAATAATTCTTCTTGGCTCATAGGATTGGATTTAAAGCTTAAATAAATTTTAATTTCTCATAAAGCGGCAATGCCCGATAAAGGTAATTTATTTTTTTTGCAAATAATCCAAAAGCAGAAATAAAGGGCATCACTCTAAAAAAAGCCAATTTTCAAAGGTTTATGCTATGCTTCTGTTTTTGTCCCGCACCGCTGTTTTGCAGGCTTTTGCGAATGTTTGGGAATTGCACCTGCGAGATTTATTTTATTTTTTTAGGACGATCTAGCGGCATTGTCGATAAAGCTTTGGTGCAGACAGGCAGAATTCTGCACGGACTAAATTTATAGGGAATTTGGAACAGGAATTAAACCAAGTTTTGCCTCAGTTGAGCGGCAATCAATAATGAGAGTGATAAGGCCGGAATATTTAAGTGATGATCAGATTATCGGCCATTTACAGACCAATATGAAACGGATAGTTTATCTTTTGCATAAAAACGTATTCTTTGAATAAAAGCCTGTTTAGTTGTATTAATAAAAAAATGGCGCTAATAGAGCTGGTAAAGATGGAAAGTATTTTTTAACGGCATCTGAAAATGAGCAAGAGCTGATAAAATCATATCACCCCAAATGGCTCAATACCAGGTGCCAGCCCATAGCGGTTTCTGATGTGCTGGAGTTTCTGATCCGCTCACTTCTCAATGAAAAGGCCTATCATGGGAGTTTTGATATCGGCGGTCCGGATATATTGGCCTATAAAGAAATGCTGCTGGGGTTTGCCTGGGCTAAAAAACTAAAAAGATATATTTTTACCGTGCCAGTGGTGACTCCAAAATTATCGTCTCACTGGCTTTATTTTGTTACCTCCACTTCCTTGTAGGCTTGCTTCGGCTCTGGTCAGCAGCATGAAGGTGGAGGTGGTCTGCAGAGATAGCCGCATCAATGCGCTGCTGAGCGTAACCCCAATGCCTTACAAAGAGGCCCTTGAAAAGGCTTTGGTAAAAATCAATGGGGATGCGGTAATTTCAAGCTGGAAAGATTCCCGTATAAGCGGCCGTTTCAAGGGAAATGTTTCCCACTATCTTAAGGTGCCCAAAAAAGGGTGCTTTATTGACAGAAGAAAAAAAGCAGTGCGAAACAGAGATTATACAATCGGCAGAATCTGGGCCATAGGCGGAGAAACGGGATGGTATTATGCGGACTGGCTCTGGGATCTGCGGGGATTTATCGACAAGGTTTTTGAAGGTGTGGGCCTTAGAAGGGTAAGGACCCATAAAAAGGAGCTTCATCCCGGGGATGCGCTGGATTTCTGGCGTGCGGTGTATGCGGACAAAGCGGAGGGAAAACTTATTTTATACGCCGAAATGAAACTGCCCGGTGAGGCCTGGCTGGAATTTAAGATCATTAATAATGATTTATATCAGGCCGCAACCTTTAAGCCCAGAGGGCTCATGGGCAGGCTCGACAGGTATTGCGTGTTTCCCTTTCATGGTTTTATATTCGGGGGAATGCTTAAAAAATTAATCTAGCAAGTATCGAAAATGGCTGCTGTATTGGTTTATAAAAAAAAGCACCTGTGATGTACAGATGCTTTTTCAAAGTGGTTTTTATAGTATATTAAGCTTTCACTACATTTATTGCGTTTGGCCCTTTTTGGCCTTCTTTTACCTCGTACCTTACCGGGTCATTCTCACGGATATTTTCCGATAGGCCTGAAACATGGACAAAAATTTCGTTTCCTCCGTTATTTGGTGTTATAAATCCGAAACCTTTTTCTTCATTGAAGAATTTTACTGTACCTTCCTGCATCTTAATTGTTTAATTTGTTCAAATGTAGTCTATTGAAACGCGGTAAAGGTTAAAAAATGAATAAATTTGTGCTTTTATTAACTTTTGGCAGCAAGTTTAAAAGCATAATTGTTCTTCTGCATGCTTTTTTATATTTCTTTTTGCCGCAATTAAAAAAGGTTAAGAATATTCAGAGGAGCGGCCAGCCGGATAGTGCGGTGTTCCGGAACTGCGGCTGTTTTGGCATCCGGGCGCCTTTACGCTCTGCCGGGCGCTTATACTGGCTAATCCTGAAAGTATGGAGGCAGGAGGCAGTTTTTTTTAAATTTCACAGTCCGTATTTTCGAGTGTTTTAAATTTTGAAAAAAATAGCATTTTACTTTTTTCCAACCGATATTATACTTAATGAAATGTAATGTTTTTACTATACATTTGTTTTTTGCCCGCTGAACGCATAAAATAGTACAGCTTTTCTATCAATTGTCTTTAATAAGTTTCGTAATTTTTCCAACAGCAGAGCATCGATTATAAATAATGGAATAATGCACTGCTGATAAGCCTGAAATTCTATTTTTTGTTTTATTTTTCAATAAAAAAAGACTGCTGTTTTTGGCAGTTGGCCTCCAAAAAGAGGCAGATGGCCCGTATAGCTGTTTTTAGTGCATAACCGCCAGTGCAGTGTTTTGCTGGAGCCTGTGCAGCTGTTTTTGATACAGCTAAACCCCTTTGGGGCATGTACATGGCAAAACAGCTCAAAGGGTTAACATTTGTTATTGCAGAAGAGATTATGAATTATTTTTTTGCGGTCATGCCTGATCCGGCATGCCAGACCAGACATGTGAATCTAACACAGTAAAATCCAAATTTATGTACAGCAGAATAAATGAGAATATAAAAACGATAAGAGAGCTTAAAAATTACACCCAGCACTATATGGCCTTAAGGCTTGATATGACTCATGCGGGCTACAGCAAAATTGAAAAAGGCTCAAGCAGTGTGAGTTTTGAAAAGCTGGAAGAAATTGCCGCAGTCTTTGAAATGGATGTGAGAAATATCATAAGCTTTGACATCAGCGGGTACCTGGACCCTGGATTTAAAAGCAGTGCCGCTGCAGGGCAGCACAGCGCTTTAAACAGGCTCTACACGGACAAAATTGCCCTTCTGGAGAAACTGCTGGAAAAAACTGACAGGGAGCTCAATGTCTATAAAAATAAATTCGGGGGCCTTTAATACGGTTCTTCGCAGGCTGACAGCAGGCAGCAGGGGCTTAAAAACCCTACGGGGAAAAGCATTGGCTGCAGTTGGGGGCCTGTTTTTCTTCACATGCCGGGAAAATTGTGTATATTTAGCTATTAATAATCTTTTGCATAATCAGATATTTTTAAAGTTTTAAGTCAATATAGATTTTAGATACGACTTTTTAAATTCTAATATTCCTTAACTGCCCTACCGATAAAATGGGGCGTATTGTGCCAGAAACTATGAAAAATATCTATTTTGCCGATGATGATCCCGATGACAGGGAAATTTTTGCCGAGCTTTTCTATGAGATGTTCCCTCTGGAGGGCCTGAGGCTTTTTGAAAGCGGCAAAGCGCTGATCGATGCCCTCTCTGCTCCGGCCGGCCCGCTCCCAGACCTTATCCTTCTTGATCTGCAGATGCCTTTAAAAGATGGTTTTGAATGCCTTAAAGAAATACGCGGCGGCAGAGAAGATATAAAAGACATCAGGGTTATCATTTTTTCCACCTCGGCAAATCCCCGCGAGGTGGAGCGTGCCCTTGTTATGGGGGCAGATTCTTATGCCGTAAAGCCTGTCTTGTACAGGGATTTGAAATCCTTGATAATCAAGGTTATGGAAATGGACTGGGAAGATCCCCATGCGGGCCGCGGTCTGCTTTTAAGCTGATGCGGCCTGAATTGATCGGGGCGGCGGTTTAAAGCAGCCCGCACTGCATTAAAAAAAACAGATGGAAGCATAAACTGGAAGATTATGTTTTTACGGCGCCGTGCCGCATTTTGTCGCAGGGCATTTTTCTTAGGCTGTTTTTTTTATCTGTTTTATTCCCCTAAAGCCTGCAGTAAAGACAAAGGCAGGCCTCTGCTGTGTAAATTATGAAATAATCTTAAAGCTGCATGTAACATCCCGGGCATTAAAAACCTGTATATTCGTTTATAAAAATAGACTGCAGCCATGAAAAGAACTTTACAGCTTTTAAGAGATATAGTGGATAATGCCCCGCTGCCCATAGGGGTGTATACCGGCAGTGAATTAAAGATAGAACTGGCCAATCTGGCGATGATCAAAACCTGGGGCAAAGGCGATAAGGTGCTTGGCCGAAGCTATATTGAGGTGCTTCCCGAGCTTGGGAAGCAGCGCATTTTTGAACAGGCCCTTGAGGTTTATAGAACCGGCAGTGCATTTCATGCCAAGGATAAAAGGGTGGATATTGTAATTGACGGGCAGCAGAAGACTTTTTATTTCAATTACTGCTTTATGCCCCTTTTCGATCAGCAGGGACTTGTCTATGGGGTGATGAACACTGGGATGGATATCACCGATCTTCATCTGGCAAAGGAAAAAGTGCAGAGTTCCGAAGAGCAGCTTCGCATGGCCGTTGAGGCGTCTGGGATGGGCACCTACGAAATAGACATGCCGTCCCAGTCCATAGTGACTTCGGGCAACTTCAGTTCTATCTGGGATATAAAAGATACCATTACAAATGAAAAAATCATATCAAGGATTCATCCCGATGATATAGCAGTGCGTGAGAAGGCGCACCTTGATGCCCAGCAGAGCGGGGTTATTTCGTATCAGGCCAGGATCATAAATGAGGACAAATCTCTGCGCTGGACTAATATTACAGGCAAAATAATCAGGGATGAGAACGGAGAACCGGTTAAAATTACCGGCATTATCGAGGATATAGGGCGTCAGAAAGCCCTGGAGGAGCAGCTTCGAAAAGAGGCACGCGACACTACCGAGGAGCTGCGCCGTTCCAATGACGATCTGCAGCATTTTGCCAATCTGGTAAGCCATGACCTCAGGGAGCCGGTGCGCAAGGTCAAAACCTTTATCAGCCGGATGCGTAGTGAAATGCAGTCCGATTTCAGCCAGAGGCTGGAATGGTATATGGGAAAGATCGAACATTCCGCCCACAGAATGCAGAATGTCATTGAAGGCATACTGGCGTATTCCGCCGCAGACAAGAAAAAACAGCCCGTGGAGCGCATCGACCTTAACGGGATCCTGGAAGGGATCAAGACTGACCTTGAGCTGGTCATACAGGAGAAAAATGCGATACTTATCAGCTCTGAGCTCCCTGAGATTCAAGGGGCAAGGATCCTGATCCAGCAGCTTTTCTACAACCTGGTGCACAATGCCCTTAAGTTTTCAAGGGCGGAAATTCCTCCAAAGGTCATTATCAGCAGCAGTCTGGTTCAGGGCAGCGGCGGGGATCTGGTTCAGGTGTGCATTGAGGACAACGGAATCGGCATTGATAAGGCATACAGCGAGCGGATCTTCACGGCCTTTGAGCGCCTTCATTCCAAGGACCAGTATGAAGGCAGCGGCCTTGGGCTGTCACTCTGCAGAAAGATTGTGGAGCGCCACGGGGGGACCATCACAGCATCAGGGGAAAGGGACAAGGGTGCTGTCTTTACGGTCGTGCTGCCTTTAAAGCAGCAAAGCACTACGCTTTAGGCCATGCGGGATATTTTTTAACATTCAGGCATGACCGGGCAGCCTTTTTAATCACTATATTTGATCTATAATCAGAGCGGTTTATAAACGGAATTTTTTACAATGCACAAACAAGTACAATTCAGGGTGAAAAAGGATCTGGAGCCCACCAGCAGCTCAGGGTAATTAAATTAAAAGGAAGCCTCATCTCAAAAGGCTATACCGAGATTATCCACATCATGGACCAGGACCAGCAGTATCATCTCAATACTTTTGAGACCCCGCCAGATAAACAAAATGAAGTGCGGCAGTATATTGCGGCCTTTATCAGCGGTGAGAACCTCTCTGAGACCATAACGATATATTAACCAGCTTAACTCAATTTGACCAAGATTTTTTATCCATGCCTGCCTGCTGTACCCAGGCGGGCATTTTTTTGTTTTGGCGCCAAAGATCCGAAAAACCGTTTTTCCTTATAACGCACAGCTGGGAATGATGATCTGAGGAGCCCTTATGTGCCGGATATCCCGCCGCTTTCAATATTATCGGCCAATCGGAATCTTCTAAGCATTTTTGCGCTACATTTGACAGGTAAAAACCGCTCCAATATAATAAGTTCCGATAATTCCAGCACGGCCCCTGAGGGGGAAAATGAAAAAGAGCCTGTAAAGATCCTGCTGGCCGAGGATGACACCGAGGACCAGGAATTGTTTATTGATGCCCTTGGGGAAACCGATGTCCCCTCTGAGGTTACTACAGTTGAGAACGGGCAGCAGCTCCTGGATAGCTTGAGAGATGATTCCCAGCCCAATCCGGATATTATTTTTATTGATGTCAATATGCCCGTTAAGGGGGGGAAACAGGTGCTGGAAGAAATAAAGAAAGACGATGAGCTTCGGGACATCCCGGCCGTTATGCTCTCCACCTGGGACCATCCTTCAGACATTGAAGATGCCTTTGGGAAGGGGGCGGACCTTTATGTCCAGAAACCGAATTCCTTCAGCGGCTTTGTGATGGTCCTAAAGAAGGTGTTCTTTCTGCACTGGGCCAAAGCTTTGCTAAACCCGGTTAAAAAGTTATTTTTTGTTTCAGAAAAGAATATATCACAGGGGGACTTCTAAGCGGCCTTGCCAGTGTTATCCGTTTATTTTTCCCCTGTGATGGTGCTTTAGGCATTTTCCATTTTCTGTGGCAGCTGTATTTCATTCAGATCCCCTAAAGGATCAGGTAGTCCTGTGACAATGCTCTGGCAATTGAATATTTTATCTTCAATGTCGCAGGTGAATTTTGGGAACTCGTTGTGGGATAACGGCCAGCTGTCTTTGCCTGTATTTTTAATTTTAAATTTCTTCATATTTCAAAGAAACGGCACGAGAAGGGTTTAATATGCCCGCACTTAATGGATTGTCAAAATCGCCACTGCCAATTTTCCTAATTTTATCCAAACAATCTGTTTTAAGGCCAGATGATGAAGTTTGCCAGAGCATGATGATTGTTTTAACTGATAAAAATTATGAAATGCAGTTCTGATATCCCTTTGCGATTATCTATTTTGCCCAATCATTAATCCAGCCCGCTACAGTCTCACACCATTCATCGCCATCATTCAGACAAGGAATTGCCAGGAATTCTTTTCCTCCATTTGCCTGAAAATCTTCTTTGGCACGCATTGCGATTTCTTCCAGAGTCTCCAAACAGTCTGAAACGAAAGCTGGCGTTACAACTGCCAATCTCTTGATTCCTTTGGCCGGCATGCTGTCAATTTCGACATCGGTATAAGGTTCCAGCCATTTGTCTCCCGCCAGTCGCGATTGAAATGTCAGACTGTATTTATCTGCAGGAAGCCCTAATAATTTTACAGCTTGTCTTGTTGTTTCGTAACATTGGTGGCGATAGCAGAAATCATGCGCAGGTGACGCTGTGCTGCAGCAGGAGCCGTCAATTTTACAGTGGGATTTAGTCACATCAGCTTTGCGGATATGGCGCTCCGGAATTCCGTGGTATGAAAACAATAGATGATCATATTCAAATCCGGCTAAATGTTTTTGGATT
>NZ_JAOVZN010000014.1 GCF_025717045.1 Flavobacterium sp. SH_e | reverse complement strand
AAATATGTAATAGACTTTCCATATCTGTTAAGAGCCTTATTGGTTCGCGGGATCATTTTAAGAAAAAGACCGGAGGAATCCGCACATGCCTATTCAAAAATCTGGTGGGAAGAAGGTTCTCCATTAGTGGTCCTTTCAGAAAGGATGCGCAAAAAAGTTCAGCCTTTGGCGAATGTTCCCGTTTCGCTGGCAATGCGCTACGGAAGCATGACAATCGAAAAAGGGCTTCAGGAACTGAGCGATAAGGGAGTTGCAGATGTGCTGCTTTTTCCGCTGTATCCGCAATATGCAATGGCTTCGACTCTGACTATTTTGGCTAAAGCTGAAGAAATCCGCAAGAAGAAGTTCCCTCATATGAAATTTACAGATTTTCCGGCATTCTACAGCAGACCGGATTACATTAAGAATCTGGCCGATTCAATCCAAAAACATTTAGCCGG
>NZ_JAOVZN010000013.1:3370-5384 GCF_025717045.1 Flavobacterium sp. SH_e | reverse complement strand
CCACCCCGCAAAACACGGAAGCTCCTTGAAAGACTGGCAGAAAAACGAAGAGAAACTGAAGCGAAAAAAAAAGCTTCAAAAATTTTTCAAGTTTTTCTTGCGAGATACGGAAAGAAGTTTTAGTTTTGCACCCGCTTTGAAACACAAGCGAAGACAGAAGAATACACGTTCGTAGACATATTGAATTGACAGCCGTTTTGAAAGAGATTTCAAAACAAGAAAGAATAAGAGTAATGAATCGGGAGATTCGAAAAGAACCGATAGATAAGGCATCGCATATACATTATTAAAATATACGATGAAGAGTTTGATCCTGGCTCAGGATGAACGCTAGCGGCAGGCTTAACACATGCAAGTCGAGGGGTAGAGCACTTCGGTGCTTGAGACCGGCGCACGGGTGCGTAACGCGTATGCAATCTGCCTTTCACAGAGGGATAGCCCAGAGAAATTTGGATTAATACCTCATAGCATTACAGGGTGGCATCACCCAGTAATTAAAGTCACAACGGTGAAAGATGAGCATGCGTCCCATTAGCTAGTTGGTAGGGTAACGGCTTACCAAGGCTACGATGGGTAGGGGTCCTGAGAGGGAGATCCCCCACACTGGTACTGAGACACGGACCAGACTCCTACGGGAGGCAGCAGTGAGGAATATTGGTCAATGGGCGCAAGCCTGAACCAGCCATGCCGCGTGCAGGATGACGGTCCTATGGATTGTAAACTGCTTTTGTACGGGAAGAAACACTCCCTCGTGAGGGAGCTTGACGGTACCGTAAGAATAAGGATCGGCTAACTCCGTGCCAGCAGCCGCGGTAATACGGAGGATCCAAGCGTTATCCGGAATCATTGGGTTTAAAGGGTCCGTAGGCGGTTTGGTAAGTCAGTGGTGAAAGCCCATCGCTCAACGGTGGAACGGCCATTGATACTGCTAAACTTGAATTATTGGGAAGCAACTAGAATATGTAGTGTAGCGGTGAAATGCTTAGAGATTACATGGAATACCAATTGCGAAGGCAGGTTGCTACCAATGGATTGACGCTGATGGACGAAAGCGTGGGTAGCGAACAGGATTAGATACCCTGGTAGTCCACGCCGTAAACGATGGATACTAGCTGTTGGGCGCAAGTTCAGTGGCTAAGCGAAAGTGATAAGTATCCCACCTGGGGAGTACGAACGCAAGTTTGAAACTCAAAGGAATTGACGGGGGCCCGCACAAGCGGTGGAGCATGTGGTTTAATTCGATGATACGCGAGGAACCTTACCAAGGCTTAAATGCAGACTGACCGATTTGGAAACAGATCTTTCGCAAGACAGTTTACAAGGTGCTGCATGGTTGTCGTCAGCTCGTGCCGTGAGGTGTCAGGTTAAGTCCTATAACGAGCGCAACCCCTGTTGTTAGTTGCCAGCGAGTAGTGTCGGGAACTCTAACAAGACTGCCAGTGCAAACTGTGAGGAAGGTGGGGATGACGTCAAATCATCACGGCCCTTACGCCTTGGGCTACACACGTGCTACAATGGCCGGTACAGAGAGCAGCCACCCCGCGAGGGGGAGCGAATCTATAAAGCCGGTCACAGTTCGGATCGGAGTCTGCAACTCGACTCCGTGAAGCTGGAATCGCTAGTAATCGGATATCAGCCATGATCCGGTGAATACGTTCCCGGGCCTTGTACACACCGCCCGTCAAGCCATGGAAGCTGGGGGTGCCTGAAGTCGGTGACCGCAAGGAGCTGCCTAGGGTAAAACTGGTAACTAGGGCTAAGTCGTAACAAGGTAGCCGTACCGGAAGGTGCGGCTGGAACACCTCCTTTCTAGAGCCCAAATCGTTAGCCGCAAGGCACGCTTGGGAAATAAGATGCCTAAAAAGAGGTTTTAGAGCCTTCAGATTGCATTACTCTTGCTGTTGATTTAAAGAAATAAACTTTTAAGTAAAAAAACAGAGTCTCGTAGCTCAGCTGGTTAGAGTACTACACTGATAATGTAGGGGTCGGCAGTTCGAGTCTGCCCGGGACTACT
>NZ_JAOVZN010000013.1:0-3362 GCF_025717045.1 Flavobacterium sp. SH_e | reverse complement strand
AAAAAATGGGGGATTAGCTCAGCTGGCTAGAGCGCCTGCCTTGCACGCAGGAGGTCAACGGTTCGACTCCGTTATTCTCCACAGGTCCGAAAGGGCAAAAGTTCATTGACATATTGGGATAAGAAAATAATAAGAAAGTAGAAAGCGTTTTTTGCTGGCAACAGTAAAAAACAAAACAAAACGGTCTTGTTTTTATAAGCAAGATTGGTGCAATAAGCAAAATAAGGGCGCATGGGGGATGCCTAGGCTCTCAGAGGCGATGAAGGACGTGATAAGCTGCGAAAAGCTGCGGGGACGGGCACACACCGATCGATCCGCAGGTATCCGAATGGGGCAACCCGCTATATTGAAGATATAGCACACCGATAGGTGGGCAAACCCGCTGAACTGAAACATCTAAGTAGGCGGAGGAGAAGAAAACAAAAGTGATTCCGTAAGTAGTGGCGAGCGAACGCGGATTAGCCCAAACCAGGATTGTTACGGCATTTCTGGGGTTGTAGGACCGCGACATTTCATGCACGCAGAACCGGAAGCTTCTGGAAAGGAGCGCCATAGAGGGTGACAGCCCCGTATGGGTAATAAGTGTAATGGATAGCGGTATCCTGAGTAGGGCGGGGCACGTGAAACCCTGTCTGAATTTGGCGGGACCATCCGCTAAGGCTAAATACTCCTGAGAGACCGATAGTGAACCAGTACCGTGAGGGAAAGGTGAAAAGAACCGTGAATAACGGAGTGAAATAGATCCTGAAACCATGCGCCTACAAGCGGTCGGAGCCCTTTCGTGGGGTGACGGCGTGCCTTTTGCATAATGAGCCTACGAGTTAACGCTGCTGGCAAGGATAAGTGGTTAAGCCATGGATCCGCAGCGAAAGCGAGTCTGAATAGGGCGCTTTAGTCAGTAGTGTTAGACGCGAAACCGTGTGATCTACCCATGGGCAGGTTGAAGCTGTGGTAACACACAGTGGAGGACCGAACCGGTTGACGTTGAAAAGTCTTCGGATGACCTGTGGGTAGGGGTGAAAGGCCAATCAAACTCGGAAATAGCTCGTACTCCCCGAAATGCATTTAGGTGCAGCGCTGATAATAGTTATATAGAGGTAGAGCTACTGATTGGATGCGGGGGCTTCACCGCCTACCAATTCCTGACAAACTCCGAATGCTATATAATGTTTTACAGCAGTGAGGGCTTGGGTGCTAAGGTCCAAGTCCGAGAGGGAAAGAACCCAGACCATCAGCTAAGGTCCCCAAATATATGCTAAGTTGAAAGAACGAGGTTTGTCTGCCCAGACAGCTAGGATGTTGGCTTGGAAGCAGCCATTCATTTAAAGAGTGCGTAACAGCTCACTAGTCGAGCGGACGAGCATGGATAATAATCGGGCATAAGCATATTACCGAAGCTATGGATTTTGCAGTAATGCAAAGTGGTAGGGGAGCATTCTGACAGGGCTGAAGGTATCTCGTAAGGGGTGCTGGACCGGTCAGAAAAGAAAATGTAGGCATAAGTAACGATAATGCGGGCGAGAAACCCGCACACCGAAAAACTAAGGTTTCCACAGCTATGCTAATCAGCTGTGGGTTAGTCTGGACCTAAGGCGAACCCGAAAGGGACAGTCGATGGCCAACGGGTTAATATTCCCGTACTTCTTATTGCTGTGATGGGGTGACGGAGTGATGAAAGCGCCGCGAACTGACGGAATAGTTCGTTAAAGCACCTAGCTATAGGGTCTCTAGGCAAATCCGGAGATCTTGGTGAAATGCGATAGTACTCGGAGTCTTCGGACAAAGAGATAGTGCGCCTAAGGGCTTCCAAGAAAAACCTCTAAACTTCAGGCAATGAGAACCAGTACCGTAAACCGACACAGGTAGTTGAGGAGAGAATCCTAAGGTGCTCGAGAGATTCATGGCTAAGGAATTAGGCAAAATAGACCTGTAACTTCGGGAGAAAGGTCGCCCCCAGCAATGGGGGCCGCAGTGAAGAGGTCCAGGCGACTGTTTATCAAAAACACAGGGCTCTGCAAAATCGCAAGATGAAGTATAGGGCCTGACACCTGCCCGGTGCTGGAAGGTTAAGAGGAGATGTTATCTTCGGAGAAGCATTGAATTGAAGCCCCAGTAAACGGCGGCCGTAACTATAACGGTCCTAAGGTAGCGAAATTCCTTGTCGGGTAAGTTCCGACCTGCACGAATGGTGTAACGATCTGGACACTGTCTCAGCCATGAGCTCGGTGAAATTGTAGTAACGGTGAAGATGCCGTTTACCCGCAGTGGGACGAAAAGACCCTGTGCACCTTTACTATAGCTTAGTATTGACCTTGGATAAATGATGTGTAGGATAGGTTGGAGACTTTGAAGCGGCGTCGCCAGGCGTTGTGGAGTCATTGTTGAAATACAACCCTTTGTTTATCTGAGGCCTAACTCTTCGATGAAGAGGACAGTGCTTGGTGGGTAGTTTGACTGGGGTGGTCGCCTCCAAAAGAGTAACGGAGGCTTCTAAAGGTTCCCTCAGTACGCTTGGTAACCGTGCGTAGAGTGCAATGGCATAAGGGAGCTTGACTGAGAGACATACAGGTCGATCAGGTACGAAAGTAGAGCATAGTGATCCGGTGGTTCCGCATGGAAGGGCCATCGCTCAAAGGATAAAAGGTACGCCGGGGATAACAGGCTGATCTCCCCCAAGAGCTCATATCGACGGGGGGGTTTGGCACCTCGATGTCGGCTCGTCACATCCTGGGGCTGGAGAAGGTCCCAAGGGTTGGGCTGTTCGCCCATTAAAGTGGCACGCGAGCTGGGTTCAGAACGTCGTGAGACAGTTCGGTCTCTATCTACTGCGGGCGTTAGAAATTTGAGTGGATCTGATTCTAGTACGAGAGGACCGAATTGGACTAACCTCTAGTGTATCTGTTGTCCCGCCAGGGGCACCGCAGAGTAGCTACGTTGGGAAGGGATAAGCGCTGAAAGCATATAAGCGCGAAACCCACCACAAGATGAGATTTCTTTTAAGGATCGTGGAAGATGACCACGTTGATAGGCTACAGATGTAAAGGCAGTAATGTCACAGTCGAGTAGTACTAATAATCCGTAAGCTTATGCACACCCTTTTCCCCCCGTCCAAAAGACGGGGGGAGGAAACTTTCTAGAATAAAGCTTATTTGTTTCTTTATCCCAGTATGTTAAAATATTGTCTGATTGATAATTAATAATTTGCAATTGATAATTAATAATCGGAAGCTGCTTGCAGCGAATAGCCTTAAGGTGGTTATTGCGGCGGGGCTCACCTCTTCCCATCCCGAACAGAGAAGTTAAGCCCGCCTGCGCAGATGGTACTGCATCATTGTGGGAGAGTATGTCGTCGCCTTTCTTTT
>NZ_JAOVZN010000012.1:313-142406 GCF_025717045.1 Flavobacterium sp. SH_e | reverse complement strand
TTCATCTGATGGGGATTTTTTGTTTTTAATGGGTTTTAAACAAGATTATCCCAATCATGCTGGAACCTCAAAAAATATATTTAATGAAGAAAATCTGCTGAAATGATTAGACTAAGATTTGATAATGCCTAATTTGAAATATAAAATCACTATTTATAGTGATGTGAAAGAGAAAGTGAAGTAGTAGGTTTGTATTAAAGTTACAATGTGTCAAATTATAAATTTGGAGAATTATAATTGATTCTGTTTGCAGTATTCTTGTGTAGCTTTAATTTGATTGAAAAGTAAAATAATATTTTTTAATTTGGAAATCAGATATTATTACATTACTTGCTCGAGTAATTAGTATTAGCATTGGGGAGCTTTACAACATTATTCGGGCTTAGTAATAAATACTAATCAACTAAACCATTTTCAACTGCATATTTTACGAGACCTGCCGTATTTTTAGCATTTAGTTTAGATAATAAATTACGGCGGTGTGTATTTACAGTATTTAAACTGATAAAAGTTTTTTCGGCAATTTCTGCTGTATTGTATTCATGTGCAATGAGTATTAAAATTTCTTTTTCTCTTGAGCTTAAATCAGCTAGATTGGAAGCGTGTTTTTCAATTTTTAAGCTATTCATTAAATGCTTTTCTTCTAAGTCTTCTGCGAAATAGTTTTCACCATTGGCAATGGAATTAATTGCCTTAAGAAGTTCTTCCTTCTCAGCATTCTTTAATAGATAACCATTTACGCCAATACGTATTAACCTCGAAACAATCATAACATTGCTATGTGTGCTTACAATTAGGATTTTGATATTTGGATATTGTTTTCTTAAAATTTTGCTTAATTCAATTCCATCCATTTCAGGCATACTAATGTCTAAAATTATAAAATTGACAGTACCTCTTTTAATGATTTTTAATGCTTCAATTCCATTTATTGCTTTGTCAACTATAGTGATATTCGATTCCTGTTCTAATAAAGAAATAATTCCTTGTAAGAACATAATGTGATCATCGGCAATAAGCAGGTTTATTTTATTCATGTACAAATATATTAGTTGCTTTTTAATTCGTTAAGTTGCTTTTTTAAGTCAATGCCTTTTATTTTTTTAAATTTTGCTAGAGAGATCGGAATTTCAATATTTACAATTGTACCACGTTTTAATTTTGAGTCAATTACAAAAGAGCCGTTTAGTTTTTTAATTCTATTTTCTAAATTAATGACGCCAATTCCTTTTGATTGATTTTCAGGTTCAAAACCAACTCCATTGTCTTCAAATAAGAGATTTAGTATATTTTCAATATAATTTAATTGAACTTCAATTTCAGAAGCTTTTGCATGTTTAATCGTATTCGTTAAAAGTTCCTGAATGATTTTAAAGGTCTCAATCTGTATATTTTCATTCAATTCGTTTATAGAATTTTTTGGATAAGGAATGAAAGAAATTTTAATGTTACTAGCATCGCCAATATTTAGTAAATAGGATTCTAAAACTTCTAAAAATTTATTCTGTCTAAATTTCTTAGGTAGTAAAGTATGAGATAAATTTCGAACCTGTTGATATGTCTCATCCAGCTGTAGAATAATTCTTTGAATGCTAGATAGATCACTTGATTTTAAGTGGTTTACTTGCAATTTTATAGCTGCTAAATTGCCACCAATACTATCATGAAGTTCTTGTGATATGCGCTGTCTTTCTTTATCTTGACCACTTATTGAAGCTTTAATCAATTCTAATTCTTGTTCTTTTAAAATTCCATTTATTTTCTGATTGCTTATTTCCATTTGTTTAATATTCAATAAGCGCTGAAAAGTAAAACGTTTGTAATATTGAAAAAGAAGACCAATTATTGGAAGTAGCAATATTAGAAAAGCAACAATAATAAAGATTCTAATTTTCTTTTGCTGATAGATTTCGAGCGCTTTTAATTGCTGATCTTTTTTTAAAAGTGAAATTTCATTTCTTTTTTTGTGTACAGAATTTTGGAAAGCTAAAATTGTATTTTCATTATTTTTCGTCAAGATTTCCTCTTGTAGCATCATATTTTTAATTGCTTCTTCTTGATTAGCCATTGTTAATTTTTTGGCTTCATTTTCAAATTTTAAAACTTCAATTTCTTTTTGTTTTTGTGCTATTTTGTATTTGATTTCTAATTCATTAATCTCTTTAATTCTTTCGAGTTTATTGATAGAATCTTTGACAGTTACAGATTTTTCGAAGAATGAATACGCGCTTTTGAAATCGTCTTGTTGAAGGGCAATTTTCTTTAATTCGTCATAAATAGAAGCTTGATTTTGGAGTAATCCAAATTGCATTGATTTTTGAAGAGCTTCAGAAAGTATCGATTTGGCATCAATGTATTTTTTCTGTGAAACATAACAATTACCAATATTATTTCTCGAAATAATCGACAATTGATTCAGTTCATTTTTGTCAGCAAGAACTACCGCTTCCTGAAACATATTTAAAGCTTCCTGGTTTTTGTTTTGGAAGCGATAATTTTCTCCTAAGCCAATTAAAATAACTGTTTTTCCTTGCTCATTATTGGTTTTTTCACAGAGATTTTTCCCTTTTTTATAGAAAACATTAGCGTTGTCATAATCTTTTAGTCTAGAATAAATATCACCAAGATTGATATAACTTCCTAAGATTATTTCACTGTCCTCTTTGTATTCCAAGCACTGTTTAAACAATTTAATAGCATTAGGATAATCTCCCAATTCGACGTAATTCTGAGCTAGACCGTGCGTGTGTACATAAAAAAGATTTTTCTCATTATATTTTAGGGAAACTTCTATGCCCTTAAGATGCCATTTTTTACTTTCATTATACAATCCTTTTTTATTATAATTGATGGCAAGCAAGTTATAGCTTAAAGAAAAAAGACGATTTTTTAGAGAATCATTGACAACCGTATTATGCTTCAAAGCTTGGTTTGTATAATATATTGAAGAATCAATAATGGCTCTCTTGCTAAAATAGTAGGCAAGAAGTAAATTGGTACGAGCTATAGCTCTATTGTCTGCTTTAGATTTTAGAATCTGATGTGCTTTTTTATAGGCCTCTTTTTCTTCTCCATTATTATATAAATTGTAAAGAGCAATTGTAGTTTTATCTTCTTTAATAAGGGCATGCTTTTGGGATACAAAAGACTTCTTTTTATTTTCGATCTGAGCTTTTAGACCAAAGGATAAAAAGATTAAGATGAATACATGAAGTCTTCTTGACCAGATTCTCATACATTTTTGCTTTATAATCTTAATTGAATAAGACTATTTTTTTTAGTTTTGGAAACTTGGAGATTAGGTTTAAGCAAGTTTGAATTTAACAGTTAAAAATACTACAAAACAATTAAATGGACGATTTCTAAAATAAAAATTTTGAACGAAGTTGTGATTTTTTAAACAAAGACAGGCTGTAAATGTATTGTAAACCAGTTTGTTGAAACACTAAAAGTTTCTTAAATAAATTTGAATGCATTTTTTCTTGCAGTAAATTAGTAAAACTATACTTTAAAATTAGAAATTATGAAAGCGAGAATATTTTTTGCTCTGACATTGTTATTGTTAACAATATCGGTCAGTGCGCAGAAGAAGATAGAAGTTGCAGAATTGCCAAAACCTGCACAAGATTTTTTGAAAAAACATTTTAGTCATACCACTGTTGAAACGGCAAAGAAAGATGCTGAACATGGAGAAAAGGGCTACGAAGTTAAATTGAAAGATGGAACAGAAGTAGAATTCTGGAAAGACGGATCGTATCGTGAAGTTGACGGTGGAGATAATCCAATTCCCACTGATTTTATTCCAGATAGTATTAAGGCTTATGTAGCGAAAAATCATCCTAATGAAAAAATAACGCATATTGATTATGGACATAAGGATCTCGATGTAGATTTGACAAATAATATCGATTTGGAGTTTACCAAAGAAGGCAAGATTTTAAAAGACAAAAAAGATGATTAATGATCTTAATTTTTGACTGATTTTTTGAAAATATAAACGTGAAAGAAAATAGTTTATATTTACATCTTCTATTATTTGTTTTATGGAAGAAAATAAACATGTCACGATTTACGATATTGCCGAGAGACTTAATTTGGCAACATCGACCATTTCACGAGCTTTAAAAGATCATCACACAATTAGTGATAAAACGATTAAGAAAGTGAAAAAAACCGCTGAAGAAATGGGATTTGTTCCCAATACTTTAGCAGCAGGTTTGCGTGGTAATAAAACTAAAACCATTGGAGTTCTGATTCCCACCGTTACACAGCCGTTTTTGTCATCATTAATCAGCGGTATCGAAATTACAGCTCAAAAGTCAGATTATACCGTAATTATTATGCAGTCGCACGACTCGTATGAAGAAGAAGTCAATATGGCGAAATCTTTGTACAGCAATCGTGTAAGTGGTGTAATTTGCTCGTTAGCAATGGAAACGCGTGATACATCACATTTTCATCAATTCTCAAATAATAATATTCCGTTAGTTTTTGTCGACAGGGTACCTAAAGATTATAATACTTTCAGAGTCGTAATTGATAATTATTCGGCTGGATATAAGGCAACTAAACACCTTATTGAACAGGGTTGTATCCGTATTGCGCACATTACGGCAGGATCAGAATTAGGAAATTTATATAACGAACGAAAAAGAGGCTATATCGAAGCTTTAAAAGATCATAATGTTGATATCGACGAAAATCTTATTGTCAATTTAAATTCAGTTACTTACGAAGATGGCGTGAAAGCTAGCAACGCTTTATTTGATTTAAAACCAATGCCAGACGGATTATTTGCTCCTGGAGATATTATTGCTGTAAGTGCCGTGCAAACTGCTAAAAAACGTGGCATAAAAGTGCCTGAAGAATTTAAAGTAATTGGTTTTAACAACGATCCAATTTCACAAATAATAGATCCTAATTTGTCAACTATTACGCATCCCGCAGAAAAAATGGGAAAAGCAGCTGCAGAAATTATTATCAAAAACTTGAAATCATCTAAAAATGATGATGCTAAAGAAATTACCTTTTTAAATACAGAAGTACTCGCAAGAGAATCCACTCAAAAATAAAATCAAGAATATTTTTTAAATAATAAAGGCTTATCGATTCGTTTGATAAGCCATAATTTTTATGAAAACAATTACACTTCCAGATGAGATGAATTTAGAAAAATCACAACAAGTTCATGTTGTTGGTTATAGCAGTTCTAAAGACGTTTCGAAACAGCAGATTATTTTAAATCAAAATATTATCAGTTTTTTGATTGAAGGAACAAAAGAAGTCATTTTTGATAATCAAGAATTGTCTATAACTCCTTCGAAATTTATTGTAATCAGATCTGGAAATTGTTTAATGACAGAAAAAAGAACTTCAGAAACGGCACTTTATAAAAGTGTTCTTTTGTTTTTTTCTAATGAAATGCTTCATAATTTCATTAGAAAAATAGAATCTGAAAGATCAGAATCAATTGAACCAAAATCGGTTTATGCATTTGATTATGATGATTTCCTGAAACGTTTTGTAGATAGTTTGGCTGATATTTCTAACCTTTCAAAAGCAATACAGTCAAAATTATTAGAAGTTAAGTTTGAAGAAATTATGCTTTACCTAACAGATAAATACGGTACAGATTTTCTTTATTCCTTAACCACAAACAGCGATGATGCTTCTCAAAAATTCATTAGAACCATTGAAAACAGTCATTTAAGCAAACTAACTTTAAAAGAATTAGCATTTTTATGTAATATGAGTGTCTCTACTTTTAAAAGAGAATTCGAAAAATACTATTCAGAATCACCTATAAAATGGTTTCAAAATAAAAGGCTGGAATATGCACATTATTTGTTGAGTCAAGAAAAAAGCCCTTCTGAAGTTTATTTTGAAGCTGGTTATGAAAACCTTTCAAGCTTCAGTCAGGCTTATAAAATCAAATATGGCGTAACGCCCAAACATCATAAAACGATTTGAGCTTTTAGCAACAGTTTTTGGCTTTTTAGCTAAAATTATTCAAATGTTCAAAATCTAACTTTGCTTAAAATTTTAAAACAGATAAAATGAAAAAGCTAAGTTTAATTTTGGTGATGTCAGCCATTTTTTCGACATCTATTTTTGCACAAAAAACATTTACCTTAACTAGTAAAGATTTAGGAGGAGAAACTACTAAAATTCAAGAATTCAACGGATTTGGATGTTCAGGAGAAAACCAGTCTCCACAGTTATCTTGGAAAAATGCTCCAGAGGGAACCAAAAGTTTTGCTGTAACCATGTACGATCCTGATGCGCCTACAGGAAGCGGATTCTGGCATTGGGTTGTAGTGGATATTCCAGCGAATGTAAATGAATTGGTAACCAATGCAGGAACTAAAAATCTTGTTCCAAAAGGAGCAATTCAAAGTGTTACCGATTATGGAATTAAAGGTTTTGGTGGCCCATGTCCGCCGGTTGGTCACGGATATCATCAATATATCATTACGGTTTATGCTTTAAAAACAGATAAATTGGGAACAGATGAAAACACAAATCCAGCAGTAGTAGGATTTAATCTTTGGAACCAGACTTTGGCGAAAGCCAGTATTGTAGCTTATTACAAAAGATAATATTCAAAAGAAGTAATTAAGAGATTCAATTCTCGAATTTTATCGCACTATAGGCAGGATAGTTTTTTTAATTATCCTGCCTTTCTTTGTTATAGAAATTATTTTTTTGAAAATAATGGGGATAAAATTTTTTTCTTAAATAACAATCCTATATTTTTACGCAACCGATTGCAATTATTGTTTTGTTTATGATAATGTATTTTTTGAATTAAATTTTTATTAAATACGCTTAATTAGAAATGAAATATTGATTCTTTCAAAATAGAGATTGTAAAGAATAAATTAAACTATGGCTTCATTAAGATTTGTTTTTCTGTTTTTTCTCATTTCCTTTTCGTCGTCTGCGCAAAAGGATTATAAATTGTGGCTTCAGTATAATGTTGTGAGTAACTCGGCAATGACTTCCGAATACAATGGCAATCTTAAAGGAATTGTTGTTTTAGGGAATTCAGAAACTATTAAAATTGCTAAGAAAGAACTTCAAACAGGTTTGCAAGATATGTTGGAAATGATTCCAGAAATCAGATCAGATATAAAAGGAGAAAATAATCTAATCGTTGGTTCGCAATCAAGTTTAAATGCCGAAATCAAAAAGGAGTTGAAATCTGATTTTGATAAAATAAATAGTGAAGGTTTTGTCATTAAATCCATTTTATTAAAAAAGAAAAAACAAATCGTTATTACAGGAAAAAATGATGTTGCTGTTTTATACGGAGTTTTTAGTTTTTTGAGAATATTACAAACCAACAAATCAACTAAAAATCTAGACATTATTGATTCTCCCAAAATAAATCTTAGAATCCTAAATCATTGGGATAATCTTGATCGAACTGTAGAACGTGGTTATGCCGGATTTTCACTTTGGAATTGGCAGAAATTGCCAGATTTTATTGATCAGCGTTATATTGATTACGCTAGAGCGAATGCTTCAATCGGGATTAATGGAACGGTTTTAACGAATGTTAATGCCAATGCTTTAATTCTAACTCCCCAATATTTAGAAAAAGTCGAAGCCTTAGCCAATGTTTTCAGACCTTATGGAATTAAAGTCTATTTAACGGCAAGATTTTCGGCTCCAATCGAAATCGGCAATTTAAAAACTGCAGATCCAAAAGATGCTCAAGTGATTAATTGGTGGAAAAATAAAGCAGCGGAAATCTATAAACGAATTCCAGATTTTGGAGGTTTTTTGGTGAAAGCCAATTCAGAAGGTCAGCCAGGTCCGCAAAACTATGGCAGAGATCATGTCGACGGAGCAAATATGCTTGCTGATGCTGTTGCACCTTTTGGCGGAGTAATTATGTGGAGAGCATTTGTATATTCAGAACATGATGCGAATGATCGGGCAAAACAAGCCTACGCCGAATTTCAGCCGTATGATGGGAAATTCAAAGAAAATGTAATTGTTCAAGTCAAAAATGGCGCAATCGATTTTCAGCCAAGAGAACCTTTTCATCCTTTATTTGGAGCAATGCCTAAGACGCCTTTAATGATGGAATTTCAAATCACTCAGGAATATTTAGGTTTTAGCACGCATTTAGTTTTTCTACCAAAATTATTTCAGGAAGTTTTAGAGTCAGATACCTATCAAAAAGAAAAAGGTTCAACCGTTGCCAAAGTTGTTGATGGTACTTTATATAAAAATAAACTAACAGGAATTGCTGGTGTTGCCAATATTGGAAATGATTTAAACTGGACGGGACATCCTTTTGCACAGGCGAATTGGTACGGTTTCGGAAGACTGGCTTGGAATCCATATTTAGATTCTGAAATTATTTCTGACGAATGGTTGAGAAGTACTTTTTCGAACAATGAAGATTTCATCAAACCTGTCAAAAATATCATGATAGAATCTCGTGAAGCTGTTGTAAATTATATGACACCGTTTGGCTTGCATCATATTATGGACACGGGGCATCATTACGGGCCAGGACCTTGGGTTTCGAATTTGTCAAGACCAGAATGGAATCCGACGTATTATCATAAAGCAGACAAAAACGGAATTGGTTTCGATAGATCAAAATCGGGAACAAATGCCATTTCACAATATGCGCCAGAAGTCGCAAATCTTTTTGATAATCTAGAAACGTGTCCAGAAAAAGATCTTTTATGGTTTCATCATGTTTCATGGAATTATAAACTGAAAAACGGACAAACGCTTTGGAATGGTTTAGCATTAAAATATCAGGAAGGTGTAAATCAAGTCAGGGAAATGCAGAATATCTGGAAGAAAACCGAAAAATATATCGACAGTGAACGTTTTCACGAAGTTGAAATGTTGTTAGAAATTCAGTATAAAGAAGCAAAATGGTGGCGCGATGCCTGTTTGCTATATTTTCAGCAGTTTTCAGGAAAAGAACTTCCGGCGGGAGTAGAAAAACCAACGCAGAATTTAGAGTATTTTAAATCATTAAAATTTCCTTTTGCACCGGGAAATGGGTAAATAAGTAACGCAGATGACGCAGATTCGCTATCGCGAAAACGCTGATTTACACGGATTTTTATTATTTTAATTCGAAAAAAAATCTGTTTTTTTCCGTGTCTTCGCGATAGCGAATCCGTTTCATCCGCGTCCAAAAAAATATAGTATAAAAATTATGAGCAAGAAAACGGCAATTGTAACCGGAGGAAATTCGGGATTAGGTTTTGCAACCGCAAAAAAACTTTGTGACAACGGAATCACAACATATATAATTGGAAGATCAAAAGAAAAAACAGAAGAGGCTTGCAAGGAAATTGGAGAAAATGCCATCCCTGTAATCTTTGATTTAAACGATCTAAAAGGGATTCCAGTCATGATCGAAAATATTACCAAAAACAGTCCAATTGATATTTTGGTTAACAATGCCGGAATCAATATGAAAAAAGAATTTGCAGACGTAACGGATGAAGATTTTTTATCAATCATTCACACCAATCTTTTGAGTGTTTTTGCTGTGAGCCGAGAAGTTGTAAAGAACATGAAAGCAAACGGAGGCGGAAGTATTGTCAATATTAGTTCAATGGCATCGCAATACGGAATTCCAAAAGTAATTGCGTACTCTTCAAGCAAAGGTGCTATCGAAGCAATGACTCGTGCTATGGCGGTTGAATTAGCACAGTTTGGTATTCGTGCGAATTGTATTGCTCCAGGATTCATTAAAACCAAAATGTCTTCGACGGCACTTGATAACGATCCGGAAAGAAAAAATAAAGTGTTGGGAAGAACCCCAATGGGCTATTTAGGTGAACCTTCAGACATTGCAGATGCGGTTTATTATTTCGCTTTAAGCGAATCAAAATATACTACCGGTACAGTGTTGCCAGTTGATGGCGGAAATAGTATTGGGTTTTAAACTATAATTAGTAAGGGACAGAGGTTCAAAGGTTCAAAGGCTTTAGGAAGCCACAGATTAAAGGATTAAAAAGATTAAAATCTGCTCAATCTGCAAAATCTGCGGGAAACAAAATTTTGCGACTTCGCGACTTTGCGAGATTAAAAAAATAAGCAGTATGATAAAAATGCAACAAACCATGCGATGGTTCGGGCCAAATGATAACGTCAAATTAATTGACATTAGACAAGCTGGTGCAACGGGAATTGTAACCGCATTGCACCAAATTCCTGTTGGTGAAATCTGGAGCATTGAAGCGATAAAAGAAAGACAGGAAATCATTCGCAATTACGGTTTGGAATGGACTGTAGTGGAAAGTCTTCCTGTTCATGAAGAAATCAAACGAGCTTCTGGAAATTATCTGCAATACATTGAAAATTATAAAATTAGTCTGCAAAATCTGGCAGAATGTGGTATCAAAATCATAACCTACAATTTCATGCCGATTCTGGATTGGGTGCGAACGAATCATAATTTTATAAACGAAGACGGAAGCAGAGCTTTGCTGTATAATCAGGATGCGTTTACTTATTTTGATGTTTTTCTTTTGAAAAGACCAAATTCAGAAAACGATTATTCTGATGCTGAAAAAGAAAAAGCGTTACAGTTTGGAAATCAATTGTCGGAAGAGGAAAAAGCATTATTGTTTAAAAATGTTTTGTTAGGATTACCGGGCAGTAAAATCAATTTTACGGCAGAACAGATTTTGTCTCTTTTAAAAAATTATGCCGAAATCGATAATCAAAAATTAAGAGAAAATCTGCTTTATTTTTTATCAGAAGTAACGCCGATTGCGGAGAAAAACCAACAAAAATTAGCCATTCATCCCGATGATCCGCCGTTTTCGGTTTTAGGTCTTCCCAGAATCGTTTCAACAGAAGCCGATTTGAAAGCAATTTTTAGCGCCGTTCCATCAATAGCAAACGGGTTGTGTTATTGTACAGGTTCGTTAAGCGCAGATCCGAAAAACAATCTGGAAAAAATAATAGACGATTTTGGAAACCGAATTCACTTTTTACACCTGAGAAATACCATCCGCGAAAGCGAAACTATTTTTAGGGAATCAGAGCTTTTAAACGGTGATGTTAAAATGGAAGTGATTGTTGAGAGATTATTATTGCTAATGAATAAAACCAAAACAAGTCTCCCAATGCGCCCAGATCATGGTTTTTTGCATCGAGTTGATGAAGAAACCGAAACATATCCCGGTTATTCGTTAACTGGAAGATTAAAAGGTTTGGCAGAGTTACGAGGTTTGGAAATGGGAATTGGCTATAAATTGAATTTGTAATTGTTTTTAAAATAATACGTATTATTTGTCATTTCGACCGAAGGGAGAAATCACACAAGAAATTCCACACAGAATGTCGCCAATCTTTGTCGATTCCCGAGTGTGATTTCTCCCTTCGGTCGAAATGACAAAATAGAAGCAGAAAAAAAATCAGATTCTATGTGTTCAAAAATTAAAATTTCATACTTAATCCTACTGTTTTTCCTAATCGGATTAAGCGCAAATTCCTATGCTATAACTCCAGAGAAATATGTAGTCAATCAGGCTTCTAAAGAAAATTTTCCTTTGGTTTCAAAAGGGAAAATAACTCCGATTTTGGTTGATGATAAAGATTATGCAGGAGTTTTAAAAGTAACAGGACATTTAGAAAATGATCTTTTTAAAGTTTCCGATTTACATTCGAAAAGAATAAAAAAGATTTTAGAGGCAGAAGATTTTGTGGTCATTATTGGCACATTCGGAAAAAGTGAAATCATCAATCAATTAGTCAAAAATGGAAAAATTGATGCAAATCTGCTTCAAGGAAAATGGGAGAAATTTACCACTCAGATTGTCGAAAATCCGTTTAAAGGAATCAAGAAAGCATTGGTGATTGCAGGTTCAGATAAACGAGGAACGATTTACGGAATCTATGATTTGTCTAATCAAATTGGTATTTCGCCTTGGTATTATTGGGCAGATGTTCCCGTTAAAAAACAATCAGAGTTGCATGTTCTGCCTGGAATTCATTCGCAGGGAGAACCAAAAGTAAAATATAGGGGAATTTTTATAAACGATGAAGCTCCGGCTTTATCAGGCTGGGCATTCGAAAAATTTGGTGGATTCAATTCGAAATTTTATGATAAAGTTTTTGAATTGATTTTGCGAATGAAAGGCAATTATTTATGGCCAGCCATGTGGGGTAGAATGTTTTATGTTGAAGATTCGCAGAATGCTGTTTTGGCCGATGAATACGGAGTTGTAATGGGAACTTCGCATCATGAACCATTAACGAGAGCACACGCTGAATGGGGGAAATCAAATGGGAAATGGGATTTTACAACCAATTCAGAAGCTTTGATTCAATTCTGGAAAGACGGAATTAAAAGAATGGGAAATAAAGAAACCATCGTTACGGTTGGAATGCGTGGTGATGGTGACGAGCCTATGACGGAAGGAACTGCAATTGGATTGCTGGAAAATATCGTAAAAAACCAAAGAAATATTATTGCTGAAGTTACTAAAAAACCCGCTGAAGAAACACCACAAATGTGGGCGCTTTACAAAGAAGTTCAGGATTATTATGATAAAGGAATGAGAGTTCCAGACGATGTAACGCTCTTATTATGTGATGATAATTGGGGAAATATTAGAAAGCTTCCTGAATTGAACGCAAAACCAAGAAAAGGCGGTTATGGAATTTATTACCATTACGATTATGTTGGTGGGCCAAGAAATTATAAATGGATTAACACCAACCAAATTGAAAGAGTTTGGGAACAAATGGATTTAGCGTATCAATATGGAGTTGATAAAATTTGGATTGTAAATGTAGGCGACATCAAACCAATGGAATTTCCGATAGAATTTTTCTTAGATATGGCATGGAATCCTGAAAAGTTTAATGCAGAAAATCTACAAGATTATTATATGAATTGGGCTAAAGAGAATTTCGGAAATCAGTTTACAGAGGAAATAGCTGTTATTTTAAAATTATACACAAAATACAATGCGCGAAGAAAACCAGAATTATTGAATGCTAAAACGTACAGTATAATTAATTATAATGAAGCAGATCGAGTTGTGGCAGATTATCAGAAATTGGTTGAAAAAGCCAATGCTATAAATGAGAAATTAAAGCCAGAATATAAATATGCTTTTTATCAACTGGTTTTGTTTCCTGTTTTGGTGAGCTCGAATTTAAATGAATTATATGGCGCAACAGCTAAAAATCATTTGTATGCAGAACAGGGAAATGCGATTGCAAATGATTATGCTGAAAAAGTAAAAACATTATTTGAAAGAGATAGTTTGCTTACGAATGATTATCATACGAAATTAGCAAATGGCAAATGGAATCACATGATGTCGCAAACGCATATTGGTTACGATAACTGGCAGCAGCCTGATAAAAATGTGATTCCTAAAACAAAAACAGTTGGAGTTTCAAACAAAACTCAAGCAAAAATTTCTGCTGAGAATTTCCCAAAAGCTGCAATATCTATCAATAAAAAAATAGATAATGTTCGAGGTTTTGTTGAGAACGACGGTTACATTTCTATAGAAAGTAAAAATTATTCTAAAGCCATAAACTCGGATGCGGTAAAATGGACTGTAATTCCAAATCTTGGTAAAACAGATTCAGGAATAACAATAAAACCTTCGAATATTCAACCGATTGAAATCTCAGAACAATCGCCGAGATTAGAATATGATGTTCATTTTTTTAGCAAAGGAAAGATAAAAGTAAAAACTTATTTTTCTCCGACAATTAATTTTAAAATGGGAGACGGACTAAAATACGGAATTGCTTTCGATTTAGAAAAACCGCAAATCATGAACCTCAACACAGATTCTACAGAAAAAGCTTGGGCAGAATCGGTTG
The DNA here is from genome assembly GCF_025717045.1 of Flavobacterium sp. SH_e. Taxonomy (GTDB): domain Bacteria; phylum Bacteroidota; class Bacteroidia; order Flavobacteriales; family Flavobacteriaceae; genus Flavobacterium. The sequence goes on along the minus strand of NZ_JAOVZN010000012.1, from coordinate 128,558 downwards.
CGAATAATATTAAAATAATAACCTCAACACATCAAATAGAAAAGGCAGGAAATCATGTTTTGAAAATATATGCAATTGATTCGGCTTTGGTGCTTCAGAAAATTGTAATTGAAACCGAAGAAGGCAAAGTTTTGGAGTCGTATTTAGGTCCGCCAGAGAGTTTTAGGAAGGAATAATACACAACGTTTGTCATTTCGACTGAAAGGAGAAATCGCACTAGAAACTCCGTGCAGAAAGTCGTCAATCTTTGTCAAATCCCGAGTGTGATTTCTCCTCCGTCGAAATGACAAACTGAATGAATAAAAAACTATTAACTATTTAAACCAAAAAACTATGAAATGCATTAAACCTTATTTATTTGCCGTCACGACTTTGCTGGCTGTCAGTTGTACTTCACAAAAAGAAACAGCGTCATTAAAAGATGTTTACAAAGATGATTTCTACATTGGAACTGCTTTAAGTGCAGATCAAATCGAACAAAAAGATAAAAAAGTAGATTCTTTGATTCAAAAAGAATTCAATGCGATTACAGCAGAAAACATTATGAAATCAATGTTTACACATCCGCAGAAGGATAAATACGATTTCACATTGTCTGATAAATTTGTGGCATATGGCGAAAAGAATAAAATGTTTATTCATGGACATACTTTGATTTGGCACAGTCAGTTAGCTCCTTGGATGGAAAAGATTGCCGACAGTACAGAAATGAAAGCGTTTATGAAAGATCATATCACTACGATGGTTTCCAAATATAAAGGCAGAATCAATTCTTGGGATGTTGTAAACGAAGCTTTAAATGAAGACGGAACTTTAAGGCAATCCGTTTTTTTGAAGACTCTTGGAGAAAAATATTTAGTTGATGCTTTTAAATTAGCTGCAAAAGCTGACCCAAAAGCGGAATTATATTATAACGATTATAATATAGAAGAACCAGCAAAAAGGGCAGGAGCAATTGCTTTAATAAAAAAAATAAAAGCGGAAGGCGGAAAAGTAGATGGAGTTGGAATTCAGGGACATTGGCGATTACAAAGTCCGTCATTAGAAGAAATTGAAAAAAGTATTTTAGAATATTCGGCTTTAGGAATTAAAGTTGCTTTTACAGAATTGGATATTACGGTTTTACCAAATCCGTGGGATTTAAAAGGAGCAGAGATCAGTCAGAAATTTGAAGGAAACGAGAAAATGAATCCGTATCCAAAAACGTTACCAGATTCTATTCAAAACAAGCTTGCAGAACGTTACGCTTCGATTTTTAAATTATTTTTGAAACACAAAGATAAAATCAGCAGAGTTACTTTTTGGGGCGTTCACGACGGGCAATCTTGGTTAAATGACTGGCCAATAAAAGGCAGAACAAATTATCCGCTGCCGTTTGATGCGACTTTAAGACATAAAAAAGCATACGATAGTATTTTAAAGCTGAAAGAAACCGAAGAATAAGCATTAAAAAAGAGTATGTTTTGATAATAAATCAACAATCGGTTGTGATTTGTATAATAACTTAAATAAGGCAAACTAAATTTGCATAATATGTTTTTTTATATAATTTTACACAACCGATTGTTTTTAATAATATAAAAAAGATCTCCTATTTTTAGGAATGAAGGAATGACCAAAAAAACTAACTAACTTTATTTTTTAGAAACCACTTTTGCTTACATAACTATCAACAAATGACCACAAACCCGCGAATGACTAACATTTCACAAAAACTATCCATCAAAGAAAAAATCGGATACAGCTTAGGAGACTTAGCCGCCAATTTGGTTTTTCAGACTTTGATGACGTATCTAGCGTATTTTTATACAGACATTTACGGATTATCGCCAACGGATTCTTCCATCATCATGCTGATAGTTGGATTAATTGCAGCTTTTATTTTTAATCCAATTATTGGTGTTTTAGCGGACAGAACAAGTACCAAATGGGGAAAGTTTAGACCTTGGATTTTAATAACCGCGATTCCGCTTGGAGTAGTGGCGTTATTAGCATTTTCAACACCAGATTTCTCATATAAAGGGAAAGTAATTTATGCTATTATAACGTATACTTTACTGTTGCTTTTTTATGCCGGAAACAATCTGCCATATTCTGCTTTAAGTGGAGTAATTACTGGAGATATGAGGGAGCGAAATAGTATGTCATCGTACCGTTTTGTGGCGGTGATGTTTGCCCAGTTTTTCGTTCAAGTTTTCATGCTCGGAATTATTAAAAGCGCTGGAAACGGCGATAAAGCGGTTGGGATTGAGAAAGTAATGACCGCTCTAGCAATTATTGGAACGATTATGCTTTTGATTACTTTTTTGACTACAAAAGAAAGAATCATTCCGAAACCAGAACAAAAGTCAAGTGTTAAAGAAGATTTGAGTGATTTAATCAAAAACAGACCTTGGATAATCATACTTACGCTAACGACTTTGGTTTTTGTAACTTTAGCGATGAAAGGTGGTTCATACGTGTATTATTTTGAGAATTACGTTAACAAAGGTCAGCTAGCTGTTTTTATTCAGCCAATATTAGATTTTCTAACTTCGATTGGATTGAATCATTTTGGTAACGATCCAGTTTCTGCGGGTTTTGGTTTATTCAATGCAGGAGGAATTATCTTTATGATTGTTGGTATTACATTGTCTAAAAACTTGGCAGACAAATACGGAAAAAGAAATGTTTTCGGGATATTTTTATTCATTTCAACTTTGTTTATTATCGCTTTTTATTTCTTTCCACCAGCCTCAATCGGCTTGATGTTTTTCTCTCAGATTTTACACGGATTTTTCTACGGAATCACAATTCCAATTCTTTGGGCAATGATTGCCGATGTTGCTGATTATTCAGAATGGCTGAATAACCGTCGCGCAACCGCAATTATTTTCTCTGCTATGATGGTTGGTCTGAAAACAGGATTAAGTGTTGGAGGAGCCTTAACAACCTTATTTTTAGGTTATTTCCACTATGTTCCAAATGCACCTCAGCAGTCAGAAACAGCTATAAGCGGAATCAAATTATTAGTGAGTATTTTCCCTGCAATCCCTTTTTTAATTGGAGCTGGATTGCTGTTTTTCTATAAAATCAATAAAGAAATGGAAGTGAAGATCGAAACAGAACTAAAAGAAAGAAGAACTTAATTATTTAAACAAAATAGCACTATGCCTGAAGATAGCATTGAACACATTAATTTTGAACAAATTAATGAACTGGCGATTTCAAAGCCTTTAGTATCACATATTTATACTGCCGATCCTTCGGCGCATGTATTCAATGGTAAAATTTATATTTATCCATCGCACGACATCGATGCAGGAATTCCGTTTAACGATAATGGAGATCATTTTGGGATGGAAGATTATCACGTTTTTTCGATGGACAACATTTCATCAGAAGCGGTTGATAATGGGGTTGCGCTACATGTAGACGATGTTGCATGGGCCGAAAAGCAAATGTGGGCGCCTGATGCAGCTCATAAAAATGGAAAGTATTATTTGTATTTCCCAGCCAAACGTGCCAACGGAATTTTCCAGATTGGAGTTGCTATTGCGGACTCACCTGTAGGTCCTTTTATTCCCGAAAAAGAAGCGATAAAAGGAAGCTACAGTATTGATCCAGCGGTTTTTGAAGACGAAGATGGTAAACATTATATCTATTTTGGAGGGATTTGGGGCGGACAGCTGCAGAAATACCGAAATAATAAATACGATGAAAATAACGAAGAGCCTTTGGCAAAAGAAAAAGCTTTGGGGCCAATTGTAGCTTTGTTAAGAGATGATATGTTGGAATTTGCAGAAGATCCAAAAGAGATTAAAATTTTGGATGAAAATGGAAATGAGATTCTTGCAGGCGATAATAATCGTCGTTTTTTTGAAGCTTCTTGGGTTCATAAATACAAGGAAAAATATTATTTCTCTTATTCAACTGGAGATACACATTTTATTTGCTATGCGATTGGCGACACTCCGTATGGACCGTTTACATATCAAGGAAGGATTTTGAATCCTGTTGTGGGTTGGACATCTCACCATTCAATTTGTGAAGTAGAAGGAGAATGGTATTTGTTTTATCACGATTCTAGTTTGTCAAAAGGAGTAACGCATTTAAGAAGTATGAAAGTAACCAAAATTGATTATTTAGAAGATGGTTCGATTATTACGATTGATCCTTATGGAATAAGAAGATTAATCGATTAAGATTTTTTGTAAAAAAAAAGAATTAGCAAAAATTACAATCGGTTGTATTTTGCTTTTTGTCATTGCTAGGAACGAAGCAAGCATATTTGCTAAATCCAAATCGAAGTGAGTTCCTTCGTTCCTAGCAATGACAAGCTTTATTATTAATGTTCTTCTTAAACTGTTTTGCGTGAGAGATAGAAGTGGAAAGCCAGCCTGGCGAAGGAAGAGCGAAGACTTGAAATGGATAGCTCGACTTGGAGGGGCACGCGCAAATTATTAAACATAATGCATTAAAAAAATAACAATTTTAATCTAAAAAATAATTTTTTATAAAATATTTTTATCTACTTTAGCATAACAGAACGGAACAGAACGGTATGTCAAAAGAAGAAGAAAAATTTGAGTTTATAATTAATCACGAAAGTGATATTCCGAAGTACCAGCAATTGGTTGACGGAATTACAAATGCCATTGCGGAGAATATTTTGCAAAAGGGAGATTTGCTTCCGTCTGTGAATGTGATTTGCAAAACGTATCAGCTTTCGAGAGACACGGTTTTTAAGGCGTACACGATTTTAAAGGATCAAAAGGTAATTGATTCCGTGCCGAACAAAGGCTATTATGTGGCGGGTGAAACGAGAAAAGTGCTTTTGGTTTTAGATACTTTTAAAGCTTATAAAGAGGTTTTGTATCATTCGGTTGTGAATAATCTGCCGGATAATGTGATTATTGATGTACAGTTTCATCATTATAATATTGATGTTTTTAAAACGATCATCAATAACGGAATCGGCAAGTATTACAAATATGTGGTGATGAATTTTGACCACGCGGCTATTCCGCCAGCATTATCGGCAATTTCAAAAGATAAATTGCTTCTTATTGACTGGAATATAAAGGCTGACAAAGCTAATAATTATGTTTTTCAAGATTTTGGGAAGGCGTTTTATGATGCTTTAAAAGAAGCGGTTGATTTGTTTAAAAAGTATAAAAAAATAGATTTTATATATCCAGATTTCACAAATCATCCGTGGGAAACGGTAGAATTTTTCAAGAAATTCTGTGCTGATTTTGGTTTTGAGTATGATATTCTCACTGATCCGAAAAAGTTCGATATTGAGAAAGGAATTGCTTATATAAGTGTGAGCGACAGGATTTTGGGATACTTTTTAGAGCAATGCAAAGAGAAGGATTTTGAACCAGGAAAAGATGTTGGTTTTCTTTCGTACAATGAAACGCCAATGAAAAAATTTATATACAAAGGAATTTCAGTTGTTTCGACTGATTTTAACGAATTAGGAACCAAAGCAGCGGCATTTATTACACATGACGAAGAAACGCAGTGTTATGTGCCGACTAAATTAATAATAAGAGAATCATTGTAAGTTATGTATTATATCGGTTATGATATTGGAAGTTCTTCTGTGAAAGCAGCAATTGTTGAAGCAGAAACGGGTAAAAAAGTGATCGTTTTGAATGAACCTCAGAACGAAATGGAAATCCTTTCGATTCACCCAGACTGGGCAGAGCAAGATCCTGAAATGTGGTGGCAGTACATTTGTACAGCAACGAAAAGAGCAATTAAAGAAGCTAATATTGACGCATCTAAAATTCAAGGAATTGGTATTTCGTACCAAATGCACGGATTGGTAATTGTTGATGAAGTTGGAAATGCACTTCGAAATTCAATTATATGGTGTGACAGCCGTGCGGTTGAAATTGGAAATAAGGCTTTCGCCGAAATTGGAGAAGAAAAATGTATGTCACATTTATTGAATTCGCCAGGAAATTTTACGGCTTCGAAATTGAAATGGGTGAAAGAAAATGAACCGGAAGTCTACAATAAAATTTCAAAATACATGCTTCCTGGAGATTACATCGCTTTGAAATTAACAGGCGAAGTTACGACAACCAAAAACGGTTTGTCTGAAGGAATGCTTTGGGATTATAAAGAAAATAAAGTAGCCGATTGGCTTTTAGAATATTACGGAATTGACACAGGATTGACTCCAAAAATTGTAGAAAATTTTACGAATCAAGGTGTTGTTACTGAAAAAGCTTCGCAAGAATCGGGTCTTCCAGCAGGAATTCCGATTGTATATAGAGCGGGAGATCAGCCAAATAATGCGTTGTCATTAAACGTGCTTCGTCCGGGAGAAGTTGCGGCAACAGGAGGTACGTCAGGCGTTTTCTATGCCGTGACAGAAACAAATTCAGGAAAAAGTACTCGTGTCAACAACTTCGTTCATGTAAATTATACAGGATCGAATCCGAGAGTTGGAAAATTGCTGAATATAAACGGAGCAGGAATTCAATACCGATGGATGCGAAACAATATCGGAAATGAATCGTATGAAGAAATGAATGAAAAAGCATCTCAGATAAATGTAGGTTCGCAAGGACTGGTTGTAATTCCGTTTGGAAATGGCGCAGAAAGAATGTTCAATAATAAAAACATCGGATCTCATATTTTAAACCTGAATTTTAATATTCATACCAACGCGCATTTATTCAGAGCGTCTTTGGAAGCAATTGCATTTTCTTTTGTGTACGGAATGGAATGTTTGAAAGATGATAATGCAACGATTAATGTAATCAGGGCCGGAAATGATAATCTATTCCGTTCTGAAATTTTCTCTAATACCGTTGCAACATTAATTGGACATGAAATTGAAATTTACAACACAACTGGAGCTGTAGGAGCAGCAAGAGCTGTAGGCTTGACAGATGGTGACTTTGAAAAATTTGGTTCAGGAATTACAACAAACGATCACGTAATGACCTTTTTGCCTCTAAAAAATAAAGAGGAATATGAAACGGCTTATCAGAAATGGAAACAAGAATTAGAATTAATATTAACAAATAAATAAAAAATCAAATGATAGTTTTAGGAGATAAAGAATACTACAAAGGTATTGGCCAAATTAAGTTTGAAGGAAAAGAATCTGACAATCCGTTGGCATTTAAATATTACAATCCAGAGCAAGTTGTAGCTGGAAAAACGATGCGTGAGCACTTTAAATTTGCTATTGCTTACTGGCATACATTCTGCGGACAAGGTAGCGATCCATTCGGACCAGGAACACAGCAATTTGCTTGGGATGCTTCATCAGATCCATATCAAGCCGCAAAAGATAAAGCGGATGCTGCTTTTGAATTTATTAGCAAAATGGGATTCGATTATTTCTGTTTCCACGATTATGATTTGATTGCTGAAGGAGCAACTTTTGCAGAATCTGAAAAACGTTTAGCTTTCATTACGGATTACTTAAAACAGAAAAAAGCAGATTCTGGAATTAAGTTGCTTTGGGGAACTTCAAACTGCTTCTCAAACCCAAGATTCATGAACGGAGCGGCTACAAATCCAGATTTTAATGTAGTAGCAAGAGCGGGTGGACAAGTAAAATTGGCTTTGGATGCTACAATTGCCTTAGGCGGAGAAAACTATGTATTCTGGGGCGGTAGAGAAGGTTATATGTCTTTGCTAAACACAGATATGGGAAGAGAATTAGACCATATGGCACAATTCTTAGCAATGTCTAGAGACTATGCAAGAGCACAAGGTTTTAAAGGAACTTTCTTCATCGAACCAAAACCAATGGAGCCATCAAAACACCAATACGATTTTGACTCAGCTACAGCAATTGGATTCTTGAAAAACTATGGTTTAGACAAAGATTTCAAAATCAATATCGAAGTAAACCACGCTACATTGGCACAGCACACTTTCCAACACGAATTAGAAGTTGCTGCAAAAGCGGGAATGTTAGGAAGCATCGATGCAAACAGAGGTGATTACCAAAATGGTTGGGATACAGACCAGTTCCCAAATAACATTCAAGAAACTACTGAAGCAATGTTAGTTTTCTTAAAAGCTGGCGGATTACAAGGCGGTGGAGTTAACTTTGATGCTAAAATCAGAAGAAACTCTACAGATTTAGAAGATGTTTTCTTAGCGCACATTGGCGGAGCTGATACTTTTGCAAGAGCGTTATTGACTGCGGATAAAATCATTTCTTCTTCTCCTTACGAGAAATTAAGAAAAGAAAGATACAGCTCTTTCGATTCTGGAAAAGGTAAAGATTTTGCTGATGGAAAATTAAGCTTGAAAGATCTTTATTCTATCGCTCACGAAAATGGAGAATTAAATCTTCAAAGTGGTAAACAAGAATTGTTTGAAAATATCATCAACCAATATATTTAATTGGTAAAGTATTCTACATTAAACCTGACAGGTTTTTAAAACCTGTCAGGTTTCTTTAAAAAAACTTAGTGAGGCAGAAAATCTAAAAAGAGTTTTAATTTTAAATATGATAGCCATAAAACGTTATTTTATTTAAAAATGATTTTTTTAGATAAAAACTTCGAAAATGTGTATTAAGATTATGGCTTTTTTAAATTGAGATTTAGAAAAATAGATTGAAGGTTTAGTTACTGTTTTTTGAAAATCGAAACGAATAAAAAGTCAGTTTGATAAAATAATAAGTGAGTATTTTTTATTGAAGTTTTTTTGAAGAGCAGAATCAATCGAAATACACATTTTTCACTTACTAAAGCATACTCAGAACTTTGTCAAAGTTTTAAACTTTGACAAAGTTTTTTTACGCAAAAATACTTTTAACTTAAACCAAAAAACTTATGAAATTTTTTATTGACACTGCCAATCTTCAAGACATTGAAGAAGCGCAGGCTTTAGGCGTTTTAGACGGTGTAACCACCAATCCGTCTTTAATGGCAAAAGAAGGTATTACAGGAAAACAAAACATTTTAAATCACTATTTTGCAATTTGCAATATTGTTGATGGAGATGTTTCAGCTGAGGTAATCTCAACCGACTTCGAAGGAATGGTGAAAGAAGGAGAAGAACTTGCGGCTTTACACCCTCAAATCGTAGTGAAACTGCCCATGATTGGCGACGGTGTAAAAGCCTGTAAATATTTTTCTTCAAAGGGAATTCGTACCAATGTAACTTTAGTATTTTCGGCAGGTCAGGCTTTGCTTGCCGCTAAAGCAGGAGCAACTTATGTTTCTCCGTTCTTAGGACGTTTAGATGATGTTTCGACAGATGGAATGCATTTAATTTCAGAAATTAGAGAAATTTACGATAATTATAATTATAAAACTCAAATTTTATCGGCTTCTGTGCGACATACCATGCATATTATCAATTGTGCTAAAATTGGATCAGATGTAATGACTGGACCACTTTCTGCGATAAAAGGTCTTTTAAAACATCCTTTAACAGATATTGGATTAAAGCAATTTGTTGAAGATGCCAAAAAGATGAATTTATAACATTTTTATTTCCTTTTTTTATAGTTCTTAAAACTCCCCTCCATTGATTTGGAAGGGATACTATTTCCTTTCAGATATCTTTTTAGTTTTTACAAAGTCTATGTTTCTATGTGTAAAAACTTTATTATGATAGATTATTTTAAATTCTCCACCAAAATTTTCAAAAATGACTTTACCGCTTTTTTCTCATACACTTCTTTCAGAGAAATAAGCATCGCCGTTCGCGTCATATTTTCTCCTTTTATAGGAATGGCGTACAAATCTTTTTCGTCTTCAATTGTAGTTTTTGTCAAGATCGTATGCCATTTTCCTGTTTTAATAAGTTCCAATAAAGTTGGAATATCGTTTATTTCAATGGTGACTTTTGGGTATAAATTACTTTTTTCAAAAGCTCTGCTAATAAACTGAGTTGTGCTAAAGCCGCCTGCAGGCATGGCAAGCGGTAACGTGCTGATTTCTTCCAGAGAAATTGTTTTTTTATTTTTTAAAGAAGTTTCAGAAGATGTAACCAAAGCCATTGGCGAAGTAAACAATTCCAAATATTTGAAATGAGCCTCAGAAGCAATTTCTTCGAAAGTCAGAATCACATCGAGTTGAAAATGATTTAGTTTTTGAATTAATTCCTGCGAAGTTCCAAAAATGATTTCGAATTGAATTTTCGGATATTCAGAGCTAAACAAAATCAAAGCCTTGGTAACGACATGGCGTAAAGCATACGTAACACCAATGGCAATTTTTCCAGTTTCGAGTTTATTTAAATCTTTTAATAATTGGAGTCCGTCAGAAGCTTTGTTGACCGACTGCTGTGCGTAAACCGAAAATAATTCTCCAGCTTCTGTCAATGTAATTCGTTTTCCAATTCTGTTAAAAAGCGGAACTTGAAGCTCATCTTCCAATTGTTTAATTTGTTGTGATAAAGTGCTTTGGCTAATATAAAGTACCGAAGCTGCTTCAGTAAAATTCAATAATTCTTTTGCTTTTAAGAAATATTTAAGCTGACGAAGTTCCATTTCTAAATCGGTTTTATCGATTGATTATATCGAAAAATAAGGTTTTACAAATATAGAAATTCTTAAGAACTTTGCTTTGTTCTAAAAATCACAGAAGAATAAAATGAAAATAATTGCTCTACAAGAAGGAAATTACATTGCTAATTCTAAAAAAGAATTTCAGCTTTTGACAGAAGAAACAACCGAATCAGGTTTAAAAATGGCAATTCAGCCTTTTGTTGTTATTACAGATAATGATATTATTTTATTAGATTTCGGTTTAGGATTTGTAAACAATGGAGTGCCATTTATTTATGAAATGCTAAGAAAAAATAATATTGAACCTCAACAGATTACGAAAGTTCTGGTTTCGCATTTGCATAAAGATCACATTGAAGGAATCGGTTATTTTAAAAATGATCAATTCGTTCAAAATTTTCCAAACGCAACTATTTATATTCAAAAACGAGAAATAGATTTTGCTTTAGAGCAATTGCAAAATCCTTCTTACGTTCCAGAAATATTAAATCAGCTTGAAAAATTACCGAATGTTGAATTGCTAAATGAGGACAGCGGAAATATTACAGATGAAATTTTCTTTGAAGTTTCGGCTGGGCATACAAAGTTTCATCAAGTATTTTGGATTAAGGCTGATAACGAAATTGTATTTTATGGAGCAGATGATCTTCCACAAAAAATATATTTGAAAATGCACGTTGCCTACAAAACAGATTTCGATGGAAAACGAGCAATGGAATCAAGAAAAAAATGGGAGCAGGAAGCAAAAGAACAAAATTGGAAAGTTCTTTTGTACCACGATATGAAGACGCCAGTTTTGGAGTTTTGAGACTTTTAGAAAAAAGAAACAAGAAGAAAGATTATTCAGATTAAATTATTTAGTCTGAATTTTTTTTTAGCAGAAAACAGAAGGAATAAAACGCTTTTTACTTTTTCTTCCAAAGAAGTGCGCAGAATAGAGAACGCTTTGGTAATCTGCGCTTCGACCGTTTTGATAGAAACATCCAAATGTTCTGCAATTTCAATATTTGTTAAGCCTTCTTTTTTACTCAAAATAAAAACCTCTTTACATTTTGGCGGTAAGTTTTGAATTTCTTTGTTGACCGCATTCAAAACCCTTTGAAAAGATTCAGAATCTTCTTCCTGAACAATTCCGTTTAAAGCATCATAATATGATTTTTCTAGTGAAAATAAAGACTGGTTTTTTCGGTACAAATCGATAAACTCATTGTAAACCATTTTATACAGAAAGCTTTTTAAAGAGTGTTCTGTTTTTAATCTTGTGCGTTGTTCCCAAACTTTTATAAAGACATTCTGAACGATATCTTCGGCGCTGTAAACATTTTTCACCAAACTGTTGGCATACACACAAAGTTTATGATGATACGTGTCAATAAGATAGGTGTAAGCACTTTCATCTCCATTTTTTAGAGACTCAATTAGTGTAGTATTATCGCTGTAATCATCCATCTTCATAAAAACAAATATATAAATTAATAGTTTTTTAGGTCAAAAAGTGAGCTGAATTTCATAAAAAGACCTTCTTTTTTGCCTTTCTATTTGAAAATTATTACAAATAAAAAAAGAATAAAATGCAAATATAAATTTTTTACCTTATAATTTCTATCAAATTAGTCGAGTTTTATTGAAAGAAAAGACTTGTGAAAAGAAAAAAATCAGTAAAATGAAAAAAACTTTATCAAATTGTTAGGGTTTTGTTTTTTGGCTTCGTAATAATATTAAAAAACGACTAAAATGACAGTAAAAAAGTCAGAGAGACTAATTGTTAAATTTATCACAAATCAGGCTTCTCATGAAGAAATTGAGCAGCTTACCGAGTGGTTAAAAGAAGAAGAAAATCAAATTGTATTTAAGGATTTTGTAAAAACTAATTATGCAATTGATACTGCTTTGAACACTTTTGATTCTTCTGAAGTTAGAAAACAGCTTTCAGAAAGAATTGAAAAGGAAAATAATGTTTTTTCTAAGAGAAGATTTTCATCTTATTATAAATATGCAGCGATTTTGGTTGTGGCTCTTGGCGGATTTTATTTCTATAAAAATTCAAGTTCTGAACTAGCTAGAAAAAATGTTATTGTACCAAGAGTGGATGAAATTGTTTTGCAATATGGTAATGGTTCTTCAGAAAACATTGATACTTCTGAAGTAAAAGAGATAACAGATAAAGATGGAAATATCATTGGAAAGCAAGAAAAAAATAGACTGGTTTATGATAAAGCTTTAGCTGACGGAGAATTGGTTTACAATACCTTGAAAGTTCCGTACGGGAAAAAAATTGAAGTACAGCTATCAGACGGAACATTAGTGCATCTTAATTCAGGAACTGCATTGAGATATCCAGTTCAGTTTGGTAAAAACAAAAACAGACAAGTGTATTTGACTGGTGAAGCTTATTTTGAAGTGAGCAAAGACAAAGCGCATCCGTTTACGGTTAATTCTCAGGAAGTTAATGTTGAGGTTTTAGGAACTAAGTTCAATGTAGATGCTTATGCTAATAATTCAAGTACAGATGTGGTATTGGTTGAAGGAAAAGTTTCGCTTTATAAAGATCAGAAAACAAATGATAATCAGGTGTTTTTGACGCCAGGATTTAAAGCTTCCAATTTAAAAGGACAGTCCACTTTTAAAACAGAACAAGTTAATACAGATTATTATACGGCTTGGGTAACAGGAAGCTTGGTGTTTAAAAATGCTTCTTTCGATGATATTATAAAAAAACTGGAACGTCAATATAATGTGACCTTCATTAACCGAAATAAAACATTAGGAAGAGAAATTTTTAATGCCCGTTTTGATAATGAACCAATTGAAGTGGTTTTGAAATATTTCAGCGACAGTTACGAAATTGATTACATTATTAATCAAGACAAAATAACGATAAAGTAAATTATCAATTAACAATTCATAATTAACAATTAAAAAAACGCCTATGTAGCAAAAATCCAAAAATGAAAAGGATCGTTATAAAAAAACCGGAAAATGCGCCAACATTTCCCGGTAGAATGTATGCGGTCAGTTAATTAACCAACCAACATTAAAAAAACATTTTAAAAGTATGAAAAAACTCTTGAACAAAATCAGGTTTGATAAGCCTTTTTTGAAATTTGATTTGAAAATGAAATTGACCACATTATTTCTGCTAACCGCCTTAAGTATAATGCACGCCGGAACCAGTTATTCACAAAAAAACAAGATTTCTTTTAATGTCAATAATATGACTGTTGCAAAAGTTATTGAAAGGATTGAATATACTACAGATTACAGATTTGTTTACAATGTAAGATCTGTTGACTTAACTAGAGTAATCGATGTAAATGCAAGTGACACTTCGATAGAAGTTGTGTTAGGCAAAATTTTTAATAACACCAGTACCGATTTTAAAGTGTCTGGAAACCATATTATTTTGATGCCAAAAAAGACTTCTCCTGAAGTTAAAAAACCAGTGGCTGATTTTATTGTAAAAGGTAGAGTTACAGATGAAAAAGGAATGCCTTTGGTAGGCGCAGCAGTTGCTGATAATGGTTCAGGAAGAGGTGTAAATACCGATTTTAATGGAGAATATCAGATTATTGCGGTAAGCAGCGAAACTACTTTGGCATATTCTTATTTAGGATATGTTAGACAAGAAATTAAAGTTGAAGGCAGAAGTGTTATCAACGTTGTTTTAAAAGAAGATGTCTTAGAATTAGAAGGGCTTGTTTTGAAAACAGGTTACCAAGATATTTCAGAAGAAAAAGCAACAGGATCTTTCTCAAGTTTGAAAGCTGTAGATTTTAAAGAACAACGATTAAGCGGTTTAGATAAAATTTTAGAAGGACGTATTGTTGGATATCAAGATGGAAGAATTCGTGGTACAACTTCTATGACTACTAATGCTACAGCTCCTTTATATGTTATCGATGGTTTTCCTGTTGAAAACACAAGATTGACTCCATATTCTACTATTGAAGAAAATCTTCCAAGTCTGAATTTAGAAGATATTGAAACAATTACGGTTTTAAAAGACGCTGCAGCTTCGTCTATTTATGGTGCTCGCGCGGCAAATGGAGTTGTGGTAATTACCACTAAAAAAGCAAAAGCAGGAAAAACAAATATTTCTTTTTCAAGTAATTTAACCGTTACTCCTTATAGAAATTATACCGGAAACCTTACTGATTCTGCTGATATTATTGGTTTAGAAAGAGGATGGGCAGATGGAAATCCTAATTTGAAAACGGCTAATGCAAACACGTATGCACAATCATTATTGAATAATGCGGTATATACAAGTTTAGGAATGCAGACTATTTTAAACGGTTATGCTGGAAATATTTCTCAAGCAGAAATGAACAGCCGTTTAGATCAGCTAGGCGGACAAGGTTATAAATATTTTGATGATATTGCTAAATATGCAAAACGCGATCAGTATTTTATGCAGCACAACCTTAGTTTAGGAAAAGCTACAGAAAATAATACTTTTAATGCTTCTTTGACTTATAAAAACAATCAGTTTGAAGATATTTATACTGAAAATGAATCGGTTGGGATTAATTTGAAGAATACAACTCAAATTAACAACTGGCTGTCTTTAGATTTAGGAACTTATACGAATTTTGGAAAAGGAGATACACAAAGTTATTTTGCCTCACAGCCTGATTTTACTTCAGGTCCAGGATATAAATATCAGCCATACAATCAATTGGTGAATAATGACGGGACTAATTTTGTTTCTACAGCTGCTTCTCGTTACAACAACTTTACGCTAAATTCTATGCAGACTTATGGTCTTTACAACATGGATATTACGCCAATGGATGAGTTTGGTAGAAATTTAGTTGAAAACAAAAGTTTCTTAAATAGGACTTTTGCTAAGTTCAATGTAAAATTCAGTAAAGCATTTACATACAATGCAATGTTCCAATACGAATTTGCTTCAGATCGCGCTAGTCAATTATATGACAAAAATTCATATTATGTGAGAAGTAAAGTAAACGGAATGGTAACAATTGCTAATAACAAAGCAGTTTATAATTTGCCTTACGGAGACATTGTTAAAGAAACGAATCAGTTTTCTAATGCATATAATTTCCGCCAGCAGTTAAACTTCAATCAGACTTTTGCTGAAAAGCATGATTTTTCTGCTATTGCCGGTATGGAAATTCGTCATTCAAAACAAGAATATAACGATAACACACGCTATGGTTACGATTCACAAACTCTAGGTTTTGCCCCAATAAATCAAGCTGATTTATTAAAAGTATACGGAACTGTTTTTGGCGGTTACATGACTCAAAACGAATTTTCATTAGAAAAAGAATTGCAAAACCGTTACGTTTCAGTTTATGGAACAGGTGGTTATACTTATGATAGAAGATATACATTTTCAGGAAGTATTCGTTGGGATCGTTCTAATCTTTGGGGAACAGACAGTAAATATCAAAATAAACCAACTTGGTCAACTGGAGCAGGATGGAATATTGATAAAGAGTCATTTTTTGATGTTGATTGGGTAGACGGACTTAAACTTCGTGCTTCTTATGGTATTGGAGGAAATGTTGCAAAAGATTCTGCACCATATTTAACAGCATATTACAATTCTAACTCAAATGTTGGAGGAAATCAAGGAACGGTAAGTAAGCGACCAAATCCTGAATTATCTTGGGAAAAAACAACTACAACAGATATTGGTTTAGACTTTTCATTCTTCAAAAGTAGATTAAGCGGAACTTTTGATGTGTATAGAAAAAAAGGACAAGATTTATTAGCGAGCAGTCAAGGAATTCCAACAGAAGGTTGGGGGTATTCTACTTACACGCTTAACAACGGAGCAATGACCAATAAAGGTGTCGAAGTAACTTTGAGAGGAACCATTGTAAAAACACCTTCATTCTCCTGGGATGCAGCAGTTTTATATGCGTACAACAAAAACGTTGTGGATTATGTAAACGTAAAAGCTCCAGTTTATTACCTTCAGTTAGATTACCCACAAGCTTTCCCAAGAGTTGGAACAAGTTTTAATTCTATTTATGGCTATAAATGGGCCGGATTAAGCAGCACAGGAATTCCTCAGGTTTATGATGCTTCAGGAACTGCAGTAAAATACAATCCAGGGCAAATTGATGCTATTCAGGATTATGGTTCAACGGTTCCTACACAAAGCGGATCTTTCCATACTTCGGCTAATTATAAAAACTTCTCACTTTCAGCACTTTTCATTTACGAGTTAGGGCATAAAATAAGAAATACTTTCTTGCCAATGCTGAATAATAGTTATAATAGTGCAGCAGGAGGTTATGTAACCAATATTTCTGTAGTAAACAATCATATTGCAGATCGTTGGATGCAGCCTGGAGATGAAGCTTTCACAAATGTTCCAAGAGCAGTTTACGAATATGATCCAGAATTTAGTTCAGATTCTCGTACTATTTATTCGTATGCAGATATTAATATTCTAGATGCATCAAATGTGAGATTAAGCAACATTTCGCTAGCTTATCAAATGCCAAAAGACATTATTAAAAGAGTAAAATTAGATGGCGTACGTTTCAATTTAAACGCAGAAAACGTATACACTTTTGCAAAAAGCAGAGATGCTAAATATTTGCTGGGCGGTTTCCAATCTCCAAGCTTTGTTATGGGCGTAAATGTTAATTTCTAATTTATAAAGACTAGACGATGAAAAATATATATATAAAGATAGCGTGCTTCTTAGCTTTAGGATTGACTTTTGCCTCTTGCGAAGATTATTTGAGTGATATTCCTAAAGGATCGAAAACACCAACAACATTAGCTGATTATGAAGCTTTTCTACGCGACGAGTACACGAATCACAGAGTTGATATTACTGGCGCTTCACAATTATTAAATGACCAATATGTAACTGTTGCCTCTTTAGCAAACAATAGATTGTATAATGCACTTTATATGTGGGATGAAAATGCTGATCGAATTGCTTTGAAAGTATCAGATGAAACAATGTATTATTCAAGTTATGCGGGAATTTCGACTTTTAATTTAATTATCGAAAATGCATTAAACACCACGCAAGCAACTGATGACGAAAAAAGAGTAGTATGGGCAGAAGCAAAAATATTGCGCGCCATGAATTACTATAATCTAGTTAATTTTTATGCAGATACTTATGTGGCATCTACAGCTTCAACAAAATTATCGGTTCCATTAATTACTAGTGCCAATATTAATGCGCCAAGTAAACAAGTAACCATTCAAGAAATGTATGATTTTATCTTGAATGATGTTAAAGAAGCTTTACCGTACTTGCTAAAAGTTTCGCAAACGGCTTTACATCCAAATTTAGGTGCGGGTTATGCATTTTATTCGAGAGTTTATCTGCAAATGAATAACTATTCAGAAGCTTTAAAATATGCAAATTTAGCATTGGCAGAAAACAGCCAATTGTATGACTGGATTGGATATTACAATGCAAATAAAACGATTATAGATCTTCCAAATTCGTACACTACCACAACATCTCCAATGGGATACAATTATGTAGAAAATTACACGTATCGTCATGGAACGTATTCTAGTTTAACAACAGAAAATAGTATTCCAGTTGAGCGTGCACAGCGTTTTGAAACTGGAGATGCACGTTTTATTTCACGTTGGAAACTTTATACTGTTGGTTCAGAAACCTATTACAGAAGAACTTTGTCTGGTGCTTTTAATTTTGGCGGAATCACAACGGTTGAGGTTTATTTGATTAAAGCAGAATGTCTGGCGCGCGCGGGACAAATTAGCGAGGCATTGGATGTTTTAAATACAGTTCGTAAAACTCGTATTCTTCCAGCTTCTTATCAAGATATTTCGACTGCAGATAAAACAACTGCTTTGAAAGCTATTTTCAGAACAAAAAACAACGAACTTACTAACACGCTGATTCCTTTTGCAGACGCACGCCGTTTAAACGCAGAAGGTGTTTATACAGTTAGTTTTACAAAAGTAGCAAACGGAACTACGTACACTTTATCTTCAGATTCTCATTTATGGACAATGCCATTTCCACAAGGTGCTACAGCAAACCCAGGAAACGGAACAATAACACAAAATGTAGACAAATAATAATCAGAAAAGCTTCCTGATTAGATTTTCTCGAAAGGGAAGCTTTTTTCTAAAATATCAATCAAAAATGAAAGCAATTAAATATAAAATATTAGGATTGTGCATTTGCTTGTTTATGGCCTCATCAAACATTCAGGCACAAAAGAAAAAAACAGTGCCAGTGACGGTTTCTTCTTATAAAATTGAAGGAGATATCACTGGTTTAGCAGATGGAACAGCTGTAAAACTAGTTCCAGGCGCAACACATTCTTCTGAACTGCCAGTTGCTGAAACAACATTAAAAGACGGGAAATTTACTTTTGAAGGAAAATTAAAAGAACCTCGTTTTTTCTATGTTGTCTTTGGTAAAAACAAAGGAAATATTTCTGTAATGGTCGAAAATTCAAAAATAAAAATTACAGCAGCTGGCAAAGTTTCAGATAAAGAAGGAGAATGGATTTCTTTTAAAGATGTCGTGATTACAGGTTCTAAATCTCACGATTATTATGTTAAAGAAACGGCTTTTAAAGAAGAATTGAATAAAGATTATGAAGCATATCACGTTGGAATTAACGAACTAAGTAATTTAGCTGGAAAAGCAAAAAAAGAAAACAATAAGAAATTATTGGATTCTGTTTACAGCACGGCTCAATGGAAAAAATTTGAAGCAGACGAAAAAGCATTTTTTACGAAAGTAGAATTGTTATCAAAAAATTTGATTGAAAAACATAAAACAAACTGGTGGGGACCATTTTTTATGATGACTTCATACAGTTATTTTACTCCAGAGCAAAAGCCAATTTATGAACAGTTTTCAGAAGCAGCAAAGAAAAGCTACTACGGTCAAATTGTAGACAAAGATTTGAATCCGAAATCTTTAGTTGGAACAAGTATTGCCAACTTCGGATTAAAAGATAAAGACGGAAAAACTTTCAATGCAAAAGATATCGTTTCAGGAAAAAAATACATTTTGGTTGACTTTTGGGCATCTTGGTGTGGTCCATGCCGAAAAGAAATTCCGAACTTAAAAACAGCTTACGCTGAATATTCGAATAAAGGATTTGAGATTTTAAGTGTTTCAATCGATAAAGACGAAAAAGCTTGGCAGAAAGCATTGGTACAAGAAAACATGCAATGGCACAATCTTCTAGACGATGATAAAGTGAGCAAAGCATTTAATGTAAAAGCAATTCCAGCAACTTATTTAGTAGACGGTAAAGGTGTAATTATCGGAGAAAACTTGAGAGGAGCAGAACTGGAAGCAAAACTGAAGGAACTTTTGAAATCTTAGATTTTAGTCGCAGTTTTCAGTCACAGTCCCAGTTCAGTTGAAAACTGAAAACTGAAAACTGTGACTGAAAACTAAAAAATAGATAACAACAAAAAAAATATAACATGAAAAGTACAATTTTAAAATCAGGTTTACTGGCCTTTGCCCTCGCGGCAACGGTAACTTCTTGCACAAAAAAAGAAGGATATACAATCAACGGAACAATTGCAGGATTAGATAAAGGAACAGTATATCTGGAATATGCAGATGAAAAAGGCGATAAAAAAATCATCGATTCGGCTGAAGTAAAAGAAGGTGCTTTTACTTTTAATGGAAAAACTGGAGAGCCTTTATTTCATACTTTAAAAATTAAAGGACAAGAATACGGAGCGATGTTTCTTTTAGACAATGAAGATATTACAATCGAAGCAAAAAAAGATTCAGTTTTTAAAGCTAAAGTAACCGGAGCCACTCAAAACGGATTCTACAAATCATACTACGATAACGAATTTAAAAAAATACAAGCCATTGCGGGGCCAATTTATAAATTATCTGATTCGCTGACTCAAAGTGGAAAAGTAAAATTGACTCCTGAACAACAAACCATGATGGATAAAAAATGGAAAGATCTTGGTGCTTTCGCGGATGATCTAACAGACAAATTCATCAGAAAAAATAAAGACAATTTAGGAGGAGCTTTAGTAATAGAAGACCGAATTGTGTCTTACGGAACTCCTGAAAAAGTAAAAGAATATTACGGAATTTTATCTCCAGAAATTCAAAAATCATTCTACGGAAAAAAATTAAAAGCGTCTATTGACCTTAACGAAAAAACAGCAATTGGCGTTGCTGCTCCTCAATTTTCGCAAACTGATGTAGACGGAAAAGTAATAAAATTATCAGATTACAAAGGAAAATATGTTTTAGTAGATTTCTGGGCAAGCTGGTGCGGACCATGCCGTAAAGAAAATCCAAATGTTGTGGTGGCTTACAAAACCTATCACGATAAAGGATTTGATGTTTTGGGAGTTTCTTTAGACGACAAAAAGAATCTTTGGGAAAAAGCAATCGAAAAAGACGGTCTAACTTGGACGCACGTTTCTGATTTAAAAGGATGGCAAAATGAAGCTGCTGTTTTATACGGTGTAAAAATGGTTCCAACAAACTACTTAATTGGACCTGATGGAAAAATCGTGGCTAAAAACCTTAGAGAAGCTGAATTGCAATCTAAATTAAAGGAAATTTTCAGCAAATCGTAAATAAGTATTCAGTCGCAGTTTTCAGTTAAACTGAGACTGAAAACTAAAAAAAGCGACTGAAAACTAAAAAAATCTCTCAAAAAAATGAAAAAATACATCTTTCTGGGCTATTGCTCATTAGCTTTCTGCGCCCTTATGTCAGCGCAGAATAAATCCGTTAATTTTAAGAAAATTAAAGAATTAGGCGGAATCGAAGAATATTTATATCAGCCAAACGGAATGAATGTTTTGCTTTTGCAAGACAATGCTTCGCCAGTTGCAACTGTACAAATTGTATATCGTGTAGGTTCTAAACATGAGGTTTTAGGAAATACGGGATCAACGCACCTTTTAGAACATTTAATGTTTAAAGGGACTCCAACTTTCAACAAGAAAAATGGAAACACAATTACGGATGTTTTACAGAATACAGGAGCACAATTAAATGCTACAACTTGGTACGATCGAACGAATTATTTTGAAACACTTCCGAGTGATAAAATCGAATTGGCAATTCAAATTGAAGCCGACAGAATGCGAAATTCTTTATTGACAAAAGAAGATAAAGAAGCAGAAATGACAGTTGTTCGTAACGAATTTGAACGTGGCGAAAATAATCCGAATGCTTTATTAGATAAAGAAATCTGGGCTTCTGCATATATTGCGCATCCATATCATCATTCAACAATTGGATGGAAATCGGATATTGAAAACGCTCCAATTGAAGTTTTAAAGAATTTCTATAATACATATTATTGGCCAGATAATGCAACTTTAACCATAATTGGAGATTTCAAAAAAGACAATGTTTTCGAATTAATCGAGAAATATTTCGGAAAAATTACAAAAGCGCCAAAAGTAATGCCTCAGCCTTATACAGAAGAGCCTCAGCAATATGGCGCGCGTAAAATTGTGGTGAAAAAGCCAGGAGAATTGGGCGTTGTAAATAAAGCCTATAAAATTCCAGGAGCTTTACACGAAGACCTTCCTGCATTAAATATTCTAGCTCAAATTATTGGTTCCGGACCCTCAGCGATTTTAAACAAAACTTTCGTTGACACTCGTATGGGAATCTATTCTTACGCAAGTGCAACAAATTTTAAAGAAGTTGGACTTTTCACAATTGGCGTTGGTTTTCCAACTACTTCAAAACACGAAGATATCGATGCTAAAATTAGCGAAGTTGTAGCTAAAATTCAGAAAGAAGGCGTAACTCAAGATGAGGTAAATCGTGTTGTGGCAAAAATCAGTGCGCAGACAATCTTAGCACGCGATGGTTCTGGAGTAATTGCATCGGCATTAAATGAAGCGATTGCATCTGGCGATTGGACAGATTATATTACAGGAGTAGACCGATTGAAAAAAGTAACTCCTGCCGATGTTTTACGCGTTGCCAATAAATATTTGGTTGAAGACCAAAGTACAACAGGATATTTTATTCCGAAACAAGCGGGTTCTCAAAATAAAGATCAAGTTCAGGCAAATAATTTTATCGAAGAAAATGGTCCGTTTTATTACAGACATCCAGAAAATGGACATATTCATGAAGAAAATACAGCAGATTCATTTTCACTAAAAAATACTACGGAAGAACTTATTTCTGCAGAAACTTTGATAGAAAAATCAGCTTCTGCTTTCAAGAGAGAAAAAGTATCTGGAATTGATGTGGTTTCAGTAAAAACTTCAGCTAAAGATTTCGTTACGATTGCAGCAAGTATTTCGTTAGGAAATTATGCAAGCGAAACGAAAAATAATGTTATTCCAGCTTTAACGGCAGCAATGTTGTCAAAAGGAACAACGTTGAATGATAAGTTTAAATTTTCAGAAAAACTTCAAAAATTGGGAGTTACATTAAACGTAAATGCTTCGACTTTCAAAATCAATATCGGATTTAAATGTTTGAAAAAAGACTTAGATCAAGTAATTACTTTATTGGCTGAAGAATTGAGAAATCCGTTGTTTGATGCTAAAGAATTTGAAAATTTAAAACAGCAATTTATCGGAAACACACAACAAGATTTAAACGATCCAGGCGAAAGAGGAGACATTGCTTTATCGCAGGCAATTTATCCGAAAGGAAATCCAAATTACAGTTTAAGTGTTGAAGATAATATTGCGAATATTAAAAATGCAACTTTAGATGAAGTAAAAGCTTTCCACAAAAAATATTTCGGAACAGCTTCTATGCGTTTGGTTATTGTTGGTGATACAGACGGAGCAAATTTAAATGCTTCTCTAAAAAAATCATTTAAAAATTGGAATGGTGGAGTTACTGAAAAACTAAAATTTGAAGAAACTTCAAAATCAGCAGCAAAAACAGAAGTAGTTACAATTCCAGAAAAACCAAGTGCCGAATTGTATATTGGACAATTTACAGGTTTAAAAAGAGCCGACGCCGATTATATTCCGTTTTATATCGGAAATTATACTTTAGGGGCAGGTTTTGCAGGACGTTTGATGCAGACTGTTCGTGATAATGACGGTTTAACATATAGCATTTCTTCAGGTTTAGGAGGAAATATTGAAACTGGAGGTTATTGGTTTGTAAACGCATCTTTCAATCCGAATTTATTTCAAAAAGGTCTTGATGCTACAATGGTTCAAGTAAATAAATGGGTAAAAGACGGAATCACAGCTGAGGAATTAGAAAATAAGAAAACCAATTTAATTGGAAGTTTTAAAGTTGGAATGTCAACCACAAACGGAATGGCAAGAACGATTTTAAGTTTTATCGAAAGAGGTTTAGAACCAAATTATATCGAACAATATCCAAACGATATTCAAAAAGCAACTTTACAGCAAGTAAACGATGCAATTAAGAAATATGTTCAATTGGATAAAATGATTATTATCAAATCGGGTTCTCTTGATAAAGACGGGAATCCTTTAAAATAGTTTTTAGTCGTAGTCTCAGTTTTCAGTCTCAGTCTCAGTTAGGAAAGCCAACTTTGTCAAAGTTTAAAACTTTGACAAAGTTATACACTGCGACTGCGACTGCGACTGCGACTGCGACTGAAAACTAAAACCAACAATTTTTAATAGTCGTCTTTCATTATTTCATTTTAGAATCTGAATTAGTAAGCCATTTTCTGTGAAAGACCAAAAGAGCTGTTTTGCCGACAGCTCTTTTTTTAAACCTTAAACCAAAACAATGAAAAACATCGCAATAACATTACTGCTGCTTTTTTCTGCAAGTATGTTTGGACAAATGTACAATCCGGTAAAATGGAGCACATCTGTAGAAAAAGTTTCAGATAAAGAATATATTTTAAAAGCACAAGCCGTGATTCAATCGGGCTGGCATTTGTACGGACAATATATTGAAGAAGGCGGACCTTCGAGAACGGCTTTTACTTTCAAAAATCCGAAGAAAAATTTCGAATTAATTGGAAAAACAACCGAAGAAAAAGGACATGAAGTCGTTGATAAAATCTTCGATATGAAAATTAAATATTTTGAAGATAAAGCACTTTTTACGCAAAAAATTAAATTTACTTCAGATGAGATTTCGAATGTTACGGGAGAAGTTGAATTTATGGTTTGCGATGACAGCAATTGCTTACCGCCAACATCTGAAGAATTAACATTTAAAATTCCCACCGAAAAGAAATTGGCTTCCGCCGAAGAAACTCCGATTGTTAAAAAAGATTCTGTAGTTTCAGAAGAAAAAACGGTTTTACAGACAGAAGAAAAAACTTCAAAAGATGTTGTTAGTTCGCCCAAGAAAACAGAATCTAGAGGATTGCTAACGATTTTTATTTTGGCTTTTTTATCAGGATTTGCAGCATTGCTAACGCCTTGTGTTTTTCCAATGATCCCGATGACAGTGAGTTATTTTACGAAACAAAGTAAAACCAAAGCGGCGGGAATTCGCAATGCAATGATTTACGGAATTTCAATCGTAATTATTTACGTTTTATTAGGTTCAATTGTAACGGCTGTTTTTGGTGCTGATTCTTTAAATGCACTTTCAACCAACGTTTGGTTCAATCTGATTTTCTTTATTTTATTGGTTGTTTTTGCCTGTTCATTTTTGGGCGCTTTCGAAATTGTATTGCCGAGTTCATTAGCCAACAAAGTAGATTCACAGGCAGATAGAGGAGGACTAATTGGGATTTTCTTTATGGCTTTGGCTTTAGCCATTGTATCCTTTTCTTGTACAGGTCCAATCGTAGGAACTTTATTGGTCGAAGCGGCTTCAAAAGGCGGAATCGCGCCAATTGTTGGAATGTTAGGATTTTCGATTGCCATTGCATTACCATTTTCATTATTTGCCGCTTTTCCAGGCTGGCTGAACGCTTTGCCGAAATCAGGAGGCTGGTTGAATACGGTAAAAGTGGTTTTAGGATTTTTAGAATTGGCTTTGGCTTTTAAATTTTTATCAAATGCCGATTTAGTTTTACAATTGCATTGGTTAGAAAGAGAAGTTTTTCTTGCCATTTGGATTGCTGTTTTCGGAATGCTGGCTTTTTATTTATTTGGAAAAATCACTTTGCCGCACGATTCGCCGTTAAATCATATTTCAGTTGGAAGATTAGGTTTCGGATTGATCGTTTTAAGTTTCACGATTTATTTGATTCCAGGACTTTGGGGTGCTCCATTAAAATTAATCAGCGGATTCCCACCCCCAATGCAATATAGTGAATCGCCAAACGGACTTGGAGTTTCTGGAAATTCCGAGCTAAAAATAACAGGTTCGCTACCAGATGGAGCAGAGCACGGCCCGCAAAATATTATCACATTTCACGATTATGATAAAGGAATGGAATATGCTAAAAAAGTAGGGAAACCAGTTTTATTAGATTTCACAGGATATGCCTGCGTAAACTGTAGAAAAATGGAAGAACTAGTTTGGTCAGATCCAAAAGTTTTAGGAGTTTTAAACAACGATGTCGTTTTGATTTCGCTTTATGTGGACGATAAAAAAGAACTTCTTGAAAGTGAACAATATACTTCTGAAACTACAGGAAAAAGAATCAAAACCATTGGAAACAAATGGAGCGATTTACAGATTAAAACGTACAAAGCAAATGCACAGCCGTTTTATGTAATTGTAGATCATAAAAGCGCTAATTTAACAGATCCATCAGCTTATAATCCGAATATTGAGGAGTATTATGGTTGGCTGCAGAGTGGGATTAAGAATTTTAAGAGGTAATTTTTTTATAATAGTAACTGAAATCTAAGTTATATCCTTTAGAAAGCTGTTTATTAAATTTAATCGCAATTTTTTGAATTGCGGTTTTTTATTGAAGTTTTAATTTAAAAAATAATTTTGATGTTAATAAAAAAAGTCTCAATAAGAATATTGAGACTTTTAAATTTAAAAAAAATGTAAGTATTTAATAAATATTATTTTTTTTAATTGATGTTTGGATTTTATGGTTATTAGATATTTTACCAAAATCAGAGATGTATTGGTTGAGCTATTCAAAATTATACGTAGATAATTGTAGCTCCCCTCGTTCCTGATGCATAAACCAAATCGCCATCTGGAGCTCCAGAATTAATTGTTTGCAATGCAATTGGGACTGTAATTGTTGCGCCAGTTTTTATGTTAGTAAATACGTTATTGCTTGCACTATTGCCTCCTAGATTATTAACTAATGGCAATGTTATAAAGAGAATCGAAGTACATCCTAAGAAAGCTTCTGTTCCCACAGTAATCACTGAACTTAAATCACTATTATCAAAGACCAAACCTGAAGATCGAAATTGAAAATTGCTTAATGATGTAACATTTTTAACTCTAATATTTTTAAAGTTTGTGCAATATTGAAATCCTCCCCAAGCAATTGATAATACTCGACCGTCAAAATCAAAAAAGTGAGTAATAGTGCTATCTGATGTAAAACTCCTCAAATTATAATTTATTAAAATTTCAAAACAAAGATTAGCTCCTTCATTATGATAATTTACAATTGCACCACTTCCAACTCCAAAAAACTGTGCAAACAATCCTTTATTGCTATAAGCATTACTATAACCGCCTATTTCAGTATTATAACTATTGTTATCAGTGAAACCAATGTAATTTATTACTACTGCTCTTAACGAAGCAGTTGTTAATGCAGAATGAGGTAATCCAGAATTGGAAGTTTTAAATGATAATGGAACTTCGATGGTTACATTATTAGAAAAATTCACATGACCACTAAAAGCGTTTGAGCCAATACTTATTAAATTGGGAAGTGATATCTTAGAATTTGATGTAGGTACAAGTAAATTAAAGGCTTCGATATTGGCTAAGGTAATAGAACTAAAATCACAATCCTGACCTATCAAAGCAGTTCCTCTAAAACAAAAACTGTTTAGTATTGTAGCATTTTTTATTTTAACTGATGTTAAATTTGTAGCATATTGAAACCCTCCCAAAATAACAGAACTAACTAATCCATCCAAATCATGAAAATATGTAATTGAAGTATCATTAGCGAAACCACCGGCGGTATAATTCCCTGTAATTTGACATTGAATATCTAAACCAACAATTTTAAATCCTTTAATTCTAGAAACATTTATACCAAGTTTCGAAGCAAGTAATGATGGCGTATTAATAGTGTCAGCGACACCACCTATAAAAGTATTAGACTTGACCTTTTGACATCCAAATATTGTTTTTCGTAGTCCCATAATTATATTCCTAAGATCATTATTGAATGCTGACTATCATTTTGCATAAATGTGAAGATCTGTTTTTCAGTTACGGCAGCAGGCGTTCCAAATTCAAATGTTTTAGGAGATGTAATTGACCAGTTCAATGTTGTTCCTATTTTTGTAATTCCTTCAAAACACATCCCTGAGTTAATAAATGAATTTGGAATTGTGAGTATTCCTGTACCCGTAAATTTTACGGTTTTTCCATGCCATGAATCTAGAACTGTCGCTGGTAATGTTACATTAATCTGATTTGAAACATCTTGTTTGTTAGACAGATCAATATTCCCATTTCCAAGAATTGATTCTCCATTTATTGTTTTAAAAGTTTTCTCTGGAATATCATTAAAAGTTAATTCACCATTTTCATTGGTAATTAAAATTTTATTTTGCTGATTTGTTTCTAAATCAGCCACTTTGATTCTATTGTGATTTGTGCTCATTTTGTGGTATTTTTTTAAAAGATGAATTTTAGATTTCTCTAAAATGTTTTATAAATTGATTTTTAGAGATTCTTTTTTTCAAGCATTCAGTAAATGAAATTTCTTTTTTTAGATTCCTCCGTCGGTTATTACCCAATTGTTTGGTGATGAAGTTAAAATCGTTTTGCCGGTGCTTGAAGCAGAAGTATATTTTGCACTCCCAAAGGATACAGTTATTGGCGTTTTAATAGGTCGAGAACTCCATCCATTATAGATTGAATCTAGGTTTGAAGATGAGAAATTGGAAGGAGATTTATTTACCATGAAATTAGTAAAATCAGTTACATTACTTATATTCCAGTTTCCAATGTCTTGATTGAAAGCAACGCTTCCTGCAGTAGCACCAAACATCTGGGACATATTTGTTACTGCTGATGTATTCCAATTTCCAATAGGCTGGTTAAAAGTTGTTAAATTACGAGAATTAGTATTTGCAAACATTTGGCTCATGTTGATAGGCCCTGTTGTACCTAAAGACCAATTGTTGATGTCTGGGCTTTCTCCATTATTAAACTGTCTAGCGCCTAAAAACATACCAGAGAAATTTGAAACCTTGGAGACATCCCAATTTCCAAGATTTTGATTAAATGCACCTCCATCAGTTCCGCCTTGTTTGAACATATTTGACATATTTGTCACATTTGAAGTATTCCAGTTTCCAATTGGCTGATTAAAGTAATGAAAACCATTTCCAGTTTTTTGAAACATATCAGACATATTTGTAACGGCAATTGTATTCCAATTACCAATAGGTTGATTAAAAATCATTATTGAATCACCGCCACCCCCTTGAAACATGCCACTTAAACTAACAGTCCCTGTTGTTTTTAAATTCCAATTGTTTATATCGGCACTTCCTCCATTATTGAAAGCAGCAGCACCATTAAACATTAAATTAAATACACTTACATTACTTACATTCCAAGAACCAATGTTTTGATTAAATAATTTAGCCCCTTGAAACATTGAAGTCATATTAGTTACATTTCCTACGTTCCATAAGTTTAATGGCTGATTAAAATTTGTCGTATTAAATACACTTGTCATACTAGTGACATTAGAAGTATTCCAGTTATTTATTAAATTACTTCCACCATTGTTGAATATTACAGCATTTGTAAACATACTATTAATACTAGTAGTATTAGATAAATTCCAATTGCCAACATTTTGATTAAAGGATCTTGCGTTATAGAACATGTTATTCATTGTAATAACTTTAGAAGTGTTCCAATTGTTTATATTAGATGATTCTCCATTGTTAAAAGCTATTGCGCCTGAAAACATTGCATCTGTAGTAGTTACGTTTTCTATATTCCAATCTCCTATAGGCTGATTAAATTTTGCAGCATTTACAAATACATTCGAAAGTGCTGAAAGCTTGGATGTATTCCAATTATTTATTGAGTCGCTTCCGCCGTTATTAAACACTGAAGCAGCATAAAACATATTATTTATGCTAACGGTATTGGATAAATCCCAGTTTCCAATGTTTTGATCAAAAGATGAAGCACCACTGAACATACTGGTCATAGAAGTAACATTTGAAGTATCCCAAGAACCAATATTTTGATTAAATGAAGTAGCACTTTGAAACATACTTGTAAAAGTAGTGGCATTAGAAACATTCCAGGAATCAATATTTTGATTGAAATCAGTTGCATTTTGAAAAAATCCAGTAAAATTTGTACCGCCTGTCGTATTTAAACTGTTTAAATCTTGATTAAATCTTGGACTATTTAATAAGAATTGAGACCAATTAGAAACATTCTCTGTATTAGCTAAATTGACTGCTGAATTAAAAACAGTCATTCCTGACAGCATAAGATTAGCATTATTCGCAGATGCCATATTTATTGATATCGAAGAGTTAAAACTAGTAGCTCCTAATAAAAAATTACTAAACAAAGTAACATTATTCATTGTATTTATATTTAACGGCACATTTAATCTGGTACATCCAGCCAATAAAAGATTACAATTAGTTACAAGAGAAAAATTCCATTCATTAAATCTATTTATTACAGTTAATGAAGAGCAATCTCTAAAAAATTGATTGCAACTATTTAAATTACCTAAATCTAATACATCTGATACTGTATTCAATGTTAAGTTGGCACACCCATAAAAACATGAATGTATTCCTTGCAGCATTTTTAATTTGCCCCAAGTTGATACAGATAATATTTTCAATCGATCTCCAGTATTGTTAAATTGCCATCCTTGACAGGTTCCATTTATTTTAATTACATAATCACCTGCGACTGAATATGTATGAATTGCCTGGCTTGATGCAGTAATAATATTGGAGGTTCCATCGCCCCAATCAACTGTAAAATTGTAAATTCCAGAGCTAACTAAAGGCAGTTTTATTTGTGTAGCGGTACTAGATCCAGTAGAAGTGTTTGAGGTTCGCCAGGTAGAAACGAAAGAATTTTTATTTCTACCAAAAATCGTATTTTGCAATAAAGCTCCCATAATTATACGCCTAATAATAAAATACTATTTGTAGTTCCTCTTTTTGTAAAAGTGAAAATTTGTTTTTCGCCTGTTGCAGAAGGAGTTCCAAATAACCAGCTGTGAGGAGCTGTAATTACCCAATTGACAGTAACTCCAGCTAAAGTAATTCCGTTAAAAATAAAACTATCAATTAATGTGGCTGGAACTGTAATAGTACAGTTTGCTGTAAAAAGAACTGTTTTTCCATGCCAGTTAGAAGAGATGGTTTGGCTTGCATTAACTTCTAATTGATTTGAAATATCTTGTTTGTTAGACAGATCAATATTTCCATTTCCAAGAATTGATTCACCATTTATTGTTTTAAAAGTTTTCTCTGGAATATCATTAAAAGTTAATTCACCATTTTCATTGGTAATTAAAATTTTATTTTGCTGATTTGTTTCTAAATCAGCCACTTTTATTCTATTGTGATTTGTGCTCATTTTAGGAGTATTTTTTATTAAATTTTTCTATTTTCTTTCATTTATTAATAGATTAAAAGAGTTGTAGATTCAGGCATTAAATAAATAACATTATATTAAACATAATTATTGAAAAACAAATATTTTCAATAATTAGCACTACTATTGTAAGTTCGTTATGTAATTTTGTATCTAATGAGAATTAGGTGTTAAGTCTACTATTGTAACTCCTGTACCTGAAGCGGTCGCAGGATTTACTAAATTGGTTGCATTTGTTTTAAAGAAGCCAATTTTATTTAAAGTCATAAATCCTGAGGATGAATTTTGAAATGTAAACAGGTTTGTCGGTGTATCTTGAATTATATATGAGTCAATTATAGTCATAAGTGTATTTCCTTGTGACCATGAAAGCCATCCATTAGCAAATAATCCTGAAAGATATAGTGTTGAGTTTCTTATATTAATAATAGGCTGTGGAGTAGTAAAACTATTGATTCTACCAATAAAATTGTCAATAGATATTGAGTTTGGAATAGAAGATGGTAAATTGATAGCATAGTTCAAGTTTATCATTCTTCCAGTTATTTGATTCCTTAGATAAGTAAACGATGGACAAGTGAAAGAAACCCCTGTAACATCTAACATTGAGCTCATGCCATCTGTTATATCTGCATTACCACTATATTTCATTATTTTGTAGTAGTGTGTTGTGTCTTGAGCTTCCAATTTTAATGCATAAGTATCTGCATAAACTTCGTAAAATGAAAAACGAACACCAGTTGTATTATCATTTTTTAAACGCATCCCATTTGCCTTACTAGTAAATTTTCTTACTATAACATCACCTTGTCCGCCAAACAGTCTAAGCCCTGAAGTTGTGTTTTCACAATAGAAATTAACGACTTCAATTCTCATGTTTTCTGTACTGTACGAACCATTTCCAAAGAATCCAGCAAAACCTGTATGCATCGCATAAACATTTAGATTAAATAATTTTAACCTTAAAAAGACAGTTGGGCGCATTGAGCAGGTGCCTGTAGTTAGTTTTATTGTCATAGTTGACAAGGGAGCATCGACTTCAAATATATTTCCTCCTGAAAGTTCACCGTTTATTTCATTGAACAAGAATATTCCCGGATGAGGTGTCATTATCTTTATTGGACGTAATGGTGTTGCTGGTAATTGTCTAGATGTTGATGAATCTAAATAATATAAGGTCCACATTATACCATCATTTGCTGGTAAAGCAGCATAAGCAGCGGCAGCTGTTTTGAAAGGTTTTGAAGAATCAGTGACAATTCCATTAGAATCATTACCATTAACAGTATCGATAAAAACGGTATAAGGAACTTTAGCACCAGATAGAGCAATATTACCGATCAAAACCCACTCGTCTGTATCTATTTTTCTTAAAATTCTTGTTTCTCCTTTTACCGAACTTAAAGAAACATTAGAATTAATTGTAACACCTGAGCCACCGATTGTTACAATTCCTGCACCCTTTTGTGTATATTTTATCTCAGTTCCAATTGGTATGGCTACGTTTAAATTAGTTGGTATAGTAACTGTTACGGGATTTGCAGAACTAAAAACAGTATGTTTTTTATAGTCATCAATAGTATATGTATACGTTATCCCTCCTACAATATTTATTTCCAAAACGTAACTTACCTTGTTATTTTGTAAAATTTTGCCCTGCTCAGCTGTTAAAGCTTTTGTTGAACCACCAGTAATTAAATCATTTACTAGAATTGTACCGAAAGAATTATGGACCGTTTCAATTGCATCAGCTAATTTCTGAAGGCTATTTAAATCAGGATTGTCGGAGACTAGTAATTCGTTTATATCATCAATTAAATCTTTTAAAACTTTTCCCTGCCTAGCATCCAAAGCTTTTCCTTCTTCTGTATAATCTAAGCCATTATAACTATCGGCTTTGATCGAATTAATATCACGAAACTCCAGCTCGCCGCTGGAGTTTGTTCCTAAAATTTTATCTTGCTGATTTGTTTCTAAATCAGCGACTTTTATTCTATTGTGGTTTGCGCTCATTTTGTGGTATTTTTTAAGTAGTTTTTTGAAAAAAAATAATCTTTTGGGGTATAGAAACCCCAAAAATATTATGAATTATATTTTTTATGAAGATCTACCTGTTACTGTTACAGTATTGCTGTAAGGAGAAATGTATCCATTAGAATTAATTCTAATTTGATATGAATATGTCACACCATTTGATAATTTATCATGATAAAAGGTGTCTGTTGATGTTTGTAAAAGCATAGGAGTACCATTATTTATACTACGATATAATTCATAAGTTATAACTCCTGAATCAATATAATTTGGCCATTCAAGTATCATATTCTCGCCTCCATAATAGGCATGCTGTAATGTCGGTACGGTCGGATTTGTAATAGGGGTAATTGTACATACTCCCGCATTATTAGCATATATTTGAGCGTTACTCTGTAGCCAAGCAATTGCTTGATTATTTGCGTCTAATATACTTTCATTTGAAACAAATTGATTTGGATAGGCTGTAAGTGTGGCATCGCTTCCCATATATCCGGCACCACAATTATTTCTAGTTACAGTTTTGGTTTGTATGGTATTATAAAAACGAGCACTTGGTGGACATTCGACTTCATCTTTAAAAGGAGCAATATAATCTGGATCCGTAACTATATTGGGTTTAGTTTCTCCTGTTGAAGTGCTGTCATCTGTATAGTATCTTTCGAGCGTTTCAAAAGACTTGTATCCTGTATTTCCCATATTTTTAATAATTAATTACAACATTTGCAGTTGAGAGGTTGTTAGAATAATTAATGTACCCAATGTTGGTTACTTGGTCTATAGTTAAACGCTTTCCTTGTATTGAGACATTTTTTGAAAAATTCAGCTGTTGAACTTGCTGTCCATTGTTATTTACAATGTCTTTGCCTACTTTCTCCATAGTTCCACCAAGGTAGGTTGTGATTTCTACATCGATATTTCCAGTGTTTTTTGAATCCCACCAGACCCCAGCCATTCTTACTTGGATATGATTTAAAGTAGAGTAATCCTCTTTTATTTTTTTGAAATTTATAAGACAGGTTTCAACACCAGTTTTATCCGTTTCATCCCCACCCCACATTGCATAAGAATTTTGAGCCAAAGCACTTGCGGGAACTTCACTGCCAAGTCCAAATCCGACCCATTTATTGTCTAAAGTACCGATACCAGTATTTATAAGACCTGTAAAAGTATCTAAGTCGACACCCGCACCTAATGCCCATTTGTATTTAATTATCATATAATCAAAAGGGAGTAGAGTAGTTGATGGTTCTAATACACAAGATGGGTTTTCTCCTCGCCATGCAGTAGTTCTAATACTGCAAATCCCAGTATTGTTGGCATAAGCTTGTGCATTTGCAGTTAGCCAAGCTTGCGCTTGTTCATCTGCTTCGGCGACACTTTCTGTTGATACGAATTTGTTTGCCGGAGCAGTTAAAGTAACCAGGTTTCCAGCTGTTCCATAGGAGCAATCATTCTTTTTTACTGCTAAAGTCTTTTCAGTATTATAATAAACCGTTGTTCTTTCTGCTGGGCTATATTGATCTATATAAGCAAAAGGCTTATATGTTATATTTTCTTCCATATTTATTTAATAAAGAATAATTATTTGATTGTATACTCATTTAAAATTCATAAACGAGTATTCGTTACATAGGACTTACTGGCCAAACGATTGTTGCTGTATCTTCTAAATCAGTTAAATCTCTAAGTTCTTGTCTGTAGTTTTTCCAAGCTTCTTTTTTCTCTTCAGAAAGTGGTGAATCTTCGACTTGTGTCCAATCGCTATTCATTAAAAGCGCATTTCTAGTGATTCTTAAGTTTGCTAAAAGCTCTTCTTTATTTTGAACAAAAGGAGAAAATGTATGCTTGCCTTCAATTACTTTATAATTTTTAGATAATGCTTGCTGCCACTCTTCTTCGGTTAATTCAATATTAGGTTGAGGAATATTTTCATGAATTCTTTCGACATAAAAACCTGTGTATTCTCCATTTTCGTTATAAGTTGCTTTATACATAATTTTTGTTTTTTAGTTTATAATTAATATCCAATTGCAAACATGTACCCGTTATTTCCATCGATAAGTGCATAGTAATTATTCTTTGTAATATTAGCCACATGATTGTATCCTCGACTTCCTGAACTTGTTCTTAGAGTTGATACTATTACACTAAAAGCACCAGTAGGCCATGTCAAAGGAAAGCTGTAAGTGTTAGCATTATTTCCTAAATAGGCCCATTGAATAATTAGTCCGTTGCTGAATCTCTGAAAGCCACTGCTATTGTTGGGAAGAAAATCAGAATGCCCCGCATCATAATCAGAACCTGGAGAAGTTGATACAGAACCGTCTGCCATTAAAAATTGACTAGAAGTTCCGCCAGTTTTAATAAAGCTTTTACCTTCAACTGTTTCTGTAAAAGTTTTATTTCCTCCAATGGTCTGAGCTGTTGTTAAATCAACATATTTGGAATTTAATTCCAAATCAGATAAAGTAACAGTGCTTTTGTACCAATAATCAACTTCGATATTACGATTGCTTATTACCGCAGAGAATGTAATAATACCATTGTTGTAATCAACAGCATAATCTTTGCCTGCGCCTTCTCGAAGCAGTTGGCCGTTTTTATAGATTCTAATGCTATCTTTTACAGGTATTTCTGTTAAAGTGATTTTATCATTATTAAAAGTTAGTTCGTCAAAATTTTCTTTAAAAGGAATAGACAAACTTCCAAGAATAGGATTAGAGACAGCCTCCTCAGAGTCAGAAATATTTTTTGACCAGTAATTTATTTCAATATTTCGACCAATTACTGGAGCCGAAAAAGTAAGTACACCACTATCGTAGTTTACATTGTAATCTTCAATTTCTTTTAATAATTGTCCGTTTTTATAGACTTTAGCGCTGTCTGCAATAGGAGCAGGATCTAGTTGAATAGATGATCCCGAAAAGTTATCTTGAAATTCTTTGTAAGGAACGTAACAATTACCGGCAATAATTCCCGCATTTTGAAATGCAGCTTTTAGAAGTGCTGGAGTGATATAATGCTGATTATCTGTTCCTGTTTCGACCATTTGTAAGTCGGCTTTATCATCGTCTTTATGAACGAAATTGTCAAAAATTTCGACAAAATCAAGGTGCGACGGAATATCTCCATTGTTGAATTTGTTGTGAAAATCATTTCTGCTTGTTGCCATTTTATTTAGTTTTATTTCTTTGCTTTTAAATATTTTAATGAGACCTGAAATAAATACCAATGATTTGATTCATTGGTATTTATTAATTTTAAAGAGTTAGGATTTTTTCGTCGCTGCTTAACATTCCTGATGAATTTTCTGAGATTACTTTAAAATGATGGTAGATTCTGTCACCGTCTTCATTTTTGATAGTTAATTGGGCCGTTTTTAGTTTCGTCAATTGAAGCGGTAATGCAACATCTTGCAGATTTGTTGAAATTTCATGAATTTTTTCCCAATTTGCTTGACTGTTCATTTTGTATAAGTGATATTTACCATTATAAACTGTTTTCTCCCAGTTGAAAATTACAGAAGTAAGTGTTTCTCCATTTGTTCCCGTGACAGTTCCAGAAGTTTCTAAAATTGGAGATTCTGGCGAAATATTATCAACAATAATTGTTGCTGTAATTTTTGAAGGCTGTGAAGGAGTATAATCAATATTTATAATTGAATTATCTGTTGTTGATTCTGGTTTTGCGTATTCAATTTGTTTGGAAACTGTAATTCTGTAAAAAAGACCATCGCCAAAAGGGACTTCTTCTAAATCTTCAAAATCGTCGTAAATAGTCCATACATTTTCAAAATCAGCAGATAGAGTATCTTCATTAATAACAATTTCTTTAGCCAATTTCATTGTTCTTATTGACTGAGCTTCGAGAATTGTTGCCGCACGATAAATATTAATCTTTCTGATTTTATATTCTGGCTGATATGCATTTAACTCAATCTGAACAGCAGGTTTAATTCCTAATACCTGATTTTCTAGAATTGGCATAATTCTCTTAATTTCTGGAGCTTTGGGTGGAGTAGAAGCTACTAATTTTACTGGCCCTAAAACATCACTAAAATCTCCAAAATTCATTTTAATGTCCATTTCGCGAACAGCATAGAAATAGATATTTTGTGAATTTCCATCCAGATTAAAATCGGTA
Organism: Flavobacterium sp. SH_e; assembly: GCF_025717045.1. Classification (GTDB taxonomy): domain Bacteria; phylum Bacteroidota; class Bacteroidia; order Flavobacteriales; family Flavobacteriaceae; genus Flavobacterium. The sequence continues at coordinate 91,242 of NZ_JAOVZN010000012.1, read as the reverse complement.
AATTGTACTCTGTTTTCTGTTTCATTTACAACTTTCATCATTGGTGCAATGTCAAAATCAGCATCAGTTGGCTTTAAAGCATTTCCGTTTTTATCTTTAATGGTCTGTTTTTTATTAATAGGGACATAGTCATTGTCTTTGATATGCTCATAAATTACAGGAACTTCAGTTAATGGAACAAAAGCATTATAAATGGCTTGTTCAATAAAATAAACTGCTAGCATCGGTTCCTGAACTCCTTCATCTTTAGAAATTAAAACCTGATTAAGTGATCCTATTGAAGTAATTACTTCTGCTTTTTTTGCATTTTTATCTAAAGTGCTATTATGCCATTTGATAAAGTCATTAATTAGTTCTATAAATTCATCATTGTCAGGCAACGGAAATTGATAATTTTCTTCAGATTCATTTTTTGGAAAAACGTCATATTGACCTCTTGTAGCAAGTCCGTTAAAATCTAAAAAATCTACCCATCGTTTGCTAAAATCGATTTCGTCATTTCCGCCAAGTTTGTTCAATTCTTCACGAATTGTACTTACAGTTGTTGGTTTGTATAAAACATTCAGCAAATCTTCGTCATTAGCTCTGTAATGCAATAGTCCATAAGGTTTTCGCTCTTCATTATATTTAGTCGTGAAAGTGAAAGTTGAACGATTGTAAAAATCTGGACGTGTTGCATACAAACTGCCACCAATAATCTCTTCAGGTTTTTCAGTTTTCTCGACCTTGACAGCATACATTGGACAAGGAATGCTAATTTTTGATTTGTAACAAATAGCTGGCTTTGAATGTGTGCTGATTCCGAAACTAGAGTAGTGTGTACTTTCATTTTCTCTTGGCTGAATATTTTCTTTTGTAATTCCCGAAACAGGATCTGCATACAAATAAACCTTGTAACTTGGATAGTAGTTTACACATTGAGAAACATACTCGTTAGGATAACTTGGCGACTCATTTTCTTCAAGAGAACCATCTTTTGCTCCTAAAATTTCATCGTAGTTCTCAGCCATGGTTTGTGTGACGTAATTACCAAGTTTAAAATCAGGATCGTCAATGTACAAGACTAAGTTTCCGGTGGTGCCAATGTTTTCTGTTTTATAAACTTTAAACTCTTTTCTCGATTTTACTGGGACAGGATTTCCTTCTTTAAAAGCGCTTTTTGTAAACAATCTCACAATACCATTTGACCATTCCACAGAGTTTTCTTTCTCTGATTTAAATTGCGAATGCTGAGGTAAACTAAAGTTTCTGAAAATAATTTTATATAATCCTAAATGTTTTTTCTGACCTTTTGGTAATGGAATCAGATCGCCTTCTTCATTTACTTTGTATTCTCCTTTTTCATCCATTTCGTAGGAATTTTCAAAAACTCTTTCAATTACAGCTTTATTCCAAACCCCTCTTGTTTTTTCGACTTGCAGGTTCTCTCCGTTTTCATTCGTGTGATCTATAACTTCACGATGAATAGCATTTAAGCTTTCAGGATATTGAACTGTAAAATCAATTTGAGGCTGATGCCAGTTAGATGCTGTTTGCATATTTTGCACTAGTGTACACAATCTACTTTCAGGGAGATTAATATCTTGAATCTGTTCAGAATCTATTGTGGCATCCCCATCAGCATGAAGCTTATCTGTTACTTCTTTTTTCAGTACTTCAACTAGAGCGTAATCAAAAACATCATTAAAATTTTCATCTTTTTTAAGTTTAACTTCGATATTTTGAATTACATAATTTTGATCTCCAATAGTTAAAATTCCTCCGTCAAATCTTGTTTTATTAGCATTATCTAATCCGATTTTAACCTGCTGACCACTACTGATAATTTTATACTCTCTTATTTTTACAATTGCAGTAAGGTTATTGACAGTATCGTTGTCAATAATTTCAATTTCACCATATTCAACTTCCGGAAGTCCGTCTTTGTAGTACAGTTTAAAATGATCCGCAAGTATTTCTTCAGTATCAGGAAAAATAGATTCTGTATCGGTTTCTGCATCTTCAACAGATATTTCTTTTGGAACAGGATAACTTAACAATTCCTGTGCAGAATAGTAATCAAACATGATTCGGACCAAAGTTTTGTCTGTTCCGGTAATCTTGCCTAATAGTTCTTGTTCTGATTGAGAAGTAAACAATAACGGATTTTCTTCTGTAACCAAAAGAGCATTCATATTGCTCGGAGGCATTAGATTATTGGCAGGTTTAATATCAGATTTAATGCTGATTTGACGACCAGATGCAGCTCTCGAGAAAATATTAATTCCATATCCTTGATAGATATAGGTGTTTTCACCTGTTTGTTCCTGAATAGCATTTAAAACTGATTTACCAGACTCAGGAATATTAATTGGAACAGTTTCAAATTCTGATTCTTTTAGATTTTGATTGACACTTTTGTATTCAACATCATGCGATAGTTCTGGATTTTTCCATGTTGTTTCAGAAGCAATTTTATGATCAATTCCTAAATATAAAGGGAAAGTAAAAGTACTTCCATCATATTCTGATGATGATTTGAAAAAATCATTTTTTGAATTAGGATTTACAGTATCATAATCCATGACATCATCCATAAACAAGCTCACATACCTTTTTTTTCCATCAAAACTGTAACCTTCGGGATCTGTAATTCTGTTATTTGGATTTTCATTCGAATCAACATTTAATCCAGGAACAATTTTGCTTAATTGGACAGGAAGAGGCATACGCTCTGTATTGATAGAAGTTGGAATACTCATCGAAAGATGTTGCATTTCTTTTCCTTCTATGCCATCTTCCAAACTTCCAAAAGTGGTATATTCTGTTAAATAAACATATTCGCCATTGTAAACTTCATCATCAAGATCTAAACAACCTAAACCTAGCATACGTGCAACGTGATAATCGTTTGCAGCAATGTTTAAGATATCCAGATACGATATTTCGGTTAAATTATCAGCGTATTTCTGTTCTTCTCCATCTTTTGGATCATTGATAGGGATACGATCACCAAAATGAATATCTTTTTCTGCCCTTGGATTATCTGATTTACTTAAATCAATATATTTCAGAACAATATCTTTGATGTTTTCGTCAGTAATATCATCTTCAGCAGTTGGTCTGTTCCATTTTGCTTTATAGTTTTTAATGTTTACATATTCACCATCATTAAATTTTAACCATTTTCCGTGAACAGTGTTTAATTTTGGTTCAAGCTGTTCAAAAACTTTAAAGTCATCAGTCTCAAGGCCATATTTTCCTTTTAAAATCCAGTCTCCGTTAGCATTAGCATTAGTAATGAAATCAGAATAAAACTCAAATTGAATAGAGTTTAAAAGGCAATAATTGGCTTTAAATCGAATACTTCTTCCATTTTCAGCAACTACACGAACCTTATCGTCTAGTTGTGCTGAAGTGTAGGTTTTACGGCTACTTACATTTTTAGAAGCGGTGATTTTGTTTTCGGCAACAGATAAAGTTTCTAATTTTACACTTTTTGAAACATTTGAAGATGAAAAATCTAATTCGGCAGCAAAGAATAAATCTGTTTTAGTTTCAATTTCCACTAAACTGTTTCCATAAGCTTGCATAAAAGCAACTGGATTAGTTAATGGATCGATGCCGAGTTTAATTAATTTATATTTTTTATCATCTTTAAAGTTAACATATACAGATCTTTGCGGATTTACTGTTTTATAAATCCAAAGTGCTTTTTTGTTGTCTACAACATTTGGATTTTGGGTTAAATCTACTGTTTGGCTGATTTTTGTGTAAGGTGCTCTGTAGACTTTTACAAAATCATCAGGTTTATTAAAGCTTGAATTAGAATTTTGTCCATCGTACAATTCTCCTTTTGGAAGGTGATTTTCACCTAATTTGCCAGTCAGCATCCATCGAAGATGAATTCCTTTTGTACTGTCAATTCCTCTTGAACCTGCTGCGGCGATTTGTAAATAGGCCGACTGCAGATTTGTTTTTTCTGAAGAAATATCAATGATTGATGATTCTCTCCCAACATTAAAATTAATACTTATTCCTAAAGGATTAAAAACACTGTTTAGATCTACTAGAGCTGAAAAATGGCCAAGAGCTAGAGCTTTCCCTTCAATTCGAATTGGAACTTCAACTTCAGATTTCCCTGAAATAGTTACCGAGTTGTCAAGCTTAAAAATAAGCCCATTTAGATTTTTTTCTTTATGAATTTTGGTTCCACCGCTTAAAGTCAGTGGAACTCTACTCTTGTTTCTTAGAACTAAAGTTCCACATGGTGTACTTACTCTTAATCCTTTTCTTAAAGAAGGATAAACTAAATTATCGTCAATAATGCTGACGTTAGAAAAACAGCCAATTTGTAAATCAGATAAGTTGGTTGCAAGTCTGTTTAATTCAATTCCTAAAGTACTGAAATCGGGAACTCTGATATAATCTGAATCTAAGGCAGAAGTCTGATCATTTTTTAAAACTGGTGTTCTTTCTAAAAAGTTTGTCAGCGGTGTTGTCAGTTCTTCAATAGTGTCAAACGAGCTTGTTACTCCGTACACAAAAACTTTCGAAGTTAGATTTAACTCCGTAAAAAGATTTTTTAAATAGTCAGAATTATTGACTTGCAGACCGTCAGTAACTACAAAAACGATATCTGGAGTAACAGATAAGTTTTTGGCAACATTTAAACCAGAGGCCCAATAATCTGATTGAATGCTTTCATTGCCAAGGCCATATAAATCAATCCAATCAATAAAATCCTGATAATTACTAGAAATTTTTTTCTGGATAACGTTATCGGGTCTAACAGCTGTATCGCTGTTAGACATTCCGATTAACGAAAGTGTGATATTACTTTGTTTCTGAGAATTGATAAATAAAGATAATCCGTCGCGAATTTGCTGTGCTTCGTTTCCATTGATCGAACCTGACTCGTCGACTACAATTGCTACATAAGTGGCACAGCCTGAGAGCTGGCTTTCCTGAAGATTTATAGAACTCATTTTTTTCTTATTTTTTAAAGATTTATATTGTATAATGGCAGTATCTGCGTATCAATTGTGTTTGTTAAAGGACCACTTCCTTCGTTATTCCACATTTTGTATTTAAACCTGATTTTCAAGTTTTCTATTCCAGAAATGATTTTGCTGCTATGCATGATCAAAGCTTGTGAGTAATCTTTAGAGTGCAGTACGCTGTATCCAGATATTGGATTTTCTAATTCATCTAAAACAGAAATAGTATCTTGAATTTCTTCTAAAGGCATTTTTGGAATATTAAAAGGCTCTGGGTTTCGAACTAAAAGTGCTACCGTTGCTCCAGTATTTGTGTCAATAATTCTATTTACCTCAGTGCCCTGTGCAGGATCAAGAGGAGAAAGTTTTAAAATTCCTTCGGTCGCACGATCAAATAAATGCTGATATTTTGTTGCCATTGAATCGCTAAATACATTTGTAGCAGTACCATTTTTAGGAGCGATTACATAATGCAGGGCATCAATACGTTCCTGATCAAGATTAACATTCACATCATATAAAGCTTCTTTAGTTTTTTCTTTATCAACAAAATAACTCTGAACTTGTTCTTTAAAATCTTCATAACGCGAAGTCTGGAATCCAAATTGATGAACCAGGATATTTTTGCTTTCGCTTGAAATTCCTATTTGCGCACCATCAAAAAAGTTATTGACTAAAACAGTATAAAGTTTAGAAGGTTTTAAATTGGTTAAAGTTGTTTTGTACTTTAATGATTTTGGTTTTAAAGGATCTCCTAACACAAGAGTGCATCGCGTCTTAGAAGAATCTTCAATAAAATTGTTTAACATTCTAACACCCAATGGAATTCTAGGATCATTATCATCAGTCCACTCTAAATCATTATCTTTTTCTATCGATTGTGGATAAGCAATTTCTTCTTCACCTTCTTCCAATGGTTTTATTGGATATTCAATAAGTAGATCAGTCAGAGGATCTTTGATGAAAAGATTTAGTTTCCCTTCAATTTCAGGTCTTTCAGTTTCATATTCTGCCCAATTCTTAAACATATGAGAAGTATATGTACTCGTAAAGAATAAAGAAATATCACATTGCTCATTGCCGTAGAATGAAGGTTTAGACTGTAATAAACTTCCGTCTGCATTTGGATAAGAACGATTATAATCCAGATAGCTTCTTAATGAAGTGAGCGGAGATTTAGACAATGCTGTCAATTCATTTTTCGCTGGCGGATTTTGAGGATCAATTGCTTGAGAATCCTTAACCGGGAAGTGCCCAATTGGACCAAGAGTTTTAAAACCATAATAATATTTAAATTCTACAGGATTCTTTTTATTATCGTCAACCGTATCTGTTAGAGTAAAATCTAAACAATACGTTGTATTTGGTCTCCAGATTGGCTGTACTGTTGTTTCGACAGCATTTTTCATCGCTTGTAATTGCCCAGCTACGGCAGGAATATCCAAAATCGTTTTATTATGATAATACTCTTCTTTACTAAACCAATCTACTCTCTGAATATAAGTAGTGTAATTAAGTTCTGGATCTTCAGTATTTACTAGACTTGAACAAATAATTGCATCAGTTTTAATTATGTTCGAAGTTTTAATGCTTTTTCTAAAATCTAATCCGTTAATTAAATCCAGTACAGAATAATTGACACTTCCGTTTGTTAAAGTTGTTGTAGAAGTAGTTACAGAAACTTGTTCGGCAGGATGTAAAGAACAGTTATCAAATGCATCGCTAAACAATGAAAAATAAACACCTTTCTCTTTTGGTTTGCTGGAAAGCATCAAGATTTCATTTACAGACGGTTCATTTTGGATATGAATGATTGAAGCATCCTCTACATTTGTTTCCCTTTTAATTAATCGTGTTTGGGTTAAAGTTTCATTCAATACAAACAAATAATGCGTATTGTAAGCCAAAACAGAATGATCATTTAATGTCTGATTAGATAAATAAACAGCCGAATCAAAAATGGTGTCATTTTTTACTAATGAAAGAGTATTTCCATCGATCTGCGCCAAGGCAAACTTGCCATTCGATAATTTAACTGAAAGGAGTGTTTTATTATTCGCAACTATGGCATCGATAATTTCAACTACTTCAGTTGTAGAAATTACTTTTGTATCCGTTGCAGAAATTACTTTTGATACATTGTCGACATTTAAACGGATAACTTTTTTATCCTTAGTAATCAAACTGAATTCTGAATCGTTATGCTGAAGAACTTTAATTACTTCTGAGTTAACTTTAGAACGATAAACTACAGTTCTATCATCTCTTTTAATCCAACTGATTTGAGTTTCATTCGGTGCTATGTTGTTAATCCAAAGAAGGTCATTATTTGCTAATAGTAATATTTTGTTGAAACCTAAAGAATAAGTATTCAAATATTGCGTGCCTAAAATCGGATTTAGTTCTTCATCCATTTCGACAATTGCAGTTGCAGCAATAGGAGAGGAGCATCCTACAATAAAGTCAAGATCAATTGCTGCTTCTCCAATTCCTTTACATTGTTCTGCGTTTAAAGCCTGAGTTACCAGTAAATTGCCATTTACAACCTGAAGAGAAGTGACAATTCCGTTAATTAAACGCTCTCTAATAATTGAACCATCAGAATTGACTTGTAATAGAATCGTAGTTTTCGCATCTTCTTTTGGATGGAATGTTACTACATACGAATCATTAAATTTGATTACTTGATCAAAATCATATAAAGCTCTACCATTATAACCATAATAATGCGTAAAAGTCAATGCATTTGGATTACCTCCAGCATTAGGATTTTCATTTCCAGCATCCGATTTCAGATTTGTCAATTCAGTCATTAACGAATTGTATTTGATAATTTTTGCAGGATCTGTTAATGTCATTTCACTGTCTCCTGATAATTCGCCATATCTATTGTCAAATAATGCAGCAATTTCGTTTCTGATTTCTTTAATGCGTTTTGCATTTGCTGAAACTGGACTAATTACAATTTTGTCTATCTTTTTCTTCTGGCCATCAATTTCCTCAGTATATAAGGTAATCGCTTTTGCAAATTCTGCTTTCGTATACGTTTGTTCTGCAGAAAATGCCCCTATCTCAGTTTTTCTAAAGTTTGCTGGCGCGTATGATACTAATTTATCTCCATCATTAAAAAAGGCAGTATAAGCTGTAATTTTTACTTCTTTAGCCTGAGTTGTAAGCCTTAATTCTGGATCAATAGCAGATTCAGGAAAAATAATTTCTAATTCGTTTTCATTTCTAAAAGACAATGATCGATTATATCCAAAAGGATTTTCATCAGTTGTAATACTCATGAAATCGCCACCTTCAAGCGTGTATTTATCTTCAATCACAGGAAGTTCTCCAATAAGTTTGAAAAACAAACCATTGATTTTATCAGCTTCGTACTGCATTGGCACATAGTAACGCTTTCCAATTTGTTTGTTAAGGAAATCCATATGCTGTTTTTCGATTTGTGTTGAAGCACAAAATAGTTTTGTAGACGTAATTCCTAATTGTTCAGGAACATGCCATCCTGGTTCGGCTGCACTTAAAAACGAAAACGGATTTGTTGCTAATACTCTAATAGAATCATATTGGTCAATTGCTTTTTGCCAATGTGCCCAAGGTAATCCCTTTAATTCATTGGTTCTTTCAGTATCTTGTACAACTGCTTCAAAAGGATTATAATCTACCCATACAGTCCCATTCCAAGATTTTAAATTGATCGATTTAATTCCATATTCGTGTTTAACTTGACGTATTGGTCTACCTGCTTTAGATGTTGCTTCAGGAGGCATCAAATCAGTATAGTTTTTGGCCTCACCAGTATATCCTCCAACTTTTTTAGCCAAATCAGCACTAGGGACTAATCCTTTAGCCGTTTTAATATCAATATAAGTATCTAAAGGAATTATCGATGTAATAAACTCTGGCCTTGGCGTACCGTCTGGAAAAAGCTTGTCTTCATCATAATCTTTTTCTCCAGCAGATTTGAAATAATCCAAAGCAAATGCCTGATTGGTTAGCATATGCACACCTTTGACATTTTCTAATGTTCTATCATCTTCTCCGTCTCCCACAGTTCCTTTAGGAAGTGGGCTGTATGGCGTACGATCAACTACTCGGTTAAGATCCCATTGCAGTTCAACGGTGAAATTTTTACGTACCCTCACAAAAGCAATCTTAACACGAACACTTAGTTCTAGTCTAGCATAAATCAAGAAAGGTTTAAATGATTCAACAGAAAATATCGTATCTAAAGCAATTTCGACATTAATAATCCAGAGTTTAATCTGAATTCCACCACCAGCACTAATGTAACCACCCATTTGAGGGCGTTTGAATGAAATTTTTCCACCCATTTCCAAATAAGCCCACAATTTGACTTTGGCAGGACCAAAACTTTTCTCCAGTTTAAAATCTAATCGGGCCCCAGCTTCAATTCCCTGAGCAGAAATCATGATGAAAGCTTTTGCTTTAAATAAGGTTAAAACTTCAGCTTCGATTGGTTTCTCTTTTGTTCCGAAATTAACATACCAAGGTTTCTGATTTTTAAAGAAAAAACCAGCTTCTAATAATGCAGTGAGTTTAAATATCTGACCGCCATCTTTTGGAATACTAAAATCTGCTCCAGCTGCTAGTTCTAATGAATCATCTCCAAAAGCAACCATAGCAAAAAATGGCGGATTACTAGGGTCATCTTCAATCAGTCCTAATCGTGAGGAAATAACATTCAACCCTGCTTCAATATAAAATAGAGTAGGCAGAGACAATAAAAGCATGGCTCTCAAAGACAATACGTGTCCACCATCTGCAACTGTTCCAAAAGTGGCTCCAGCTCCAATAGAAAATGGAGAATTGTACTGCATAGAGTCTGGAGGGCCACTGAATTTTTTAATGTTGATACCCGGTTTTGGATGTTTATAATACTTATACCATGAATCGTCTTTAGTTAAGCCTACAGCTTCTTTGGTGGCGACATATCTAAATCCTAATAAACCTCTAAAAGCATTAATAGCCAAGAATCCAAGCGGAATAGGAACAGGTAATTCAATACTGGCATCAATTAAAAAGGCAGGATATTTCGGCATAAAACGCATGCCAACACTTCCAGAAATTTTTGCTTTTGGCAGTTTTAAGCCAACCTCACCAATAAATTCTTTAGATTTTCCTGGTTCAGGAAGCGAAATCATTCCGTGAATAATAGCCATAGCTGAAGCTTCTGTAGCAGTTCCTGGGATAATTAAATCAACTTCAATGGTTTGGATTCTTAAAAAGGAATCTTTTTTAAGACCGTTTTCGGAGTTCTGATCTGTAGAGTAATAAAATTTAACTCCTTCGCCACGAGCATCAACTCCAAGCGGATTAATACTGATAGCACCATCAAATCCCCAGAAATTATATTTACGGCCATTAATTTGGGTTGAACCAAAGTTGATGTTCGTAACTGCCATTTGAACTGGACCTAAATTGACCGAAAGGCTGATTGGAATAGGAATAGATCCTCCCTCAATTTCAATATTTCCATCGCTGTACACACGCAATTTTTCAACCTCAAATCCTTTTCCTTTTAATAAACTTCCCATTAAAGTTTCTTCAGGAAAAGAAACATAACAAGAAGTTCCTAAATAGTAATCTTCATCTTGTTTACCAAGTTCAAAACTGTGGAAATCAATATTAACAAGGTCAAATAGATTTGCTTTTGGTTTATTATCTTTTGGGAATGAAGCAGTAAGGTTAAAATCTCCATCATCATTTAAGTGACCTTCAAGATTGACTTTTAATGCATCTCCATTTTTTTCTGTAAGTTTTGGAATTTCTAAAGCACCTTTAATGTTAGAGTTCGTAACTTTATTTTGTTTGAAAGTAATATCAAATTTATTGAAGCCAACTTTGAATCCTTTTTTCTCAGAACCAATAGTTTTCCAAAGTGTATTGTCGTAAAGTTCTGCTAGAAAGTTTTGATAATCTTTTGCCTCAGTAAAAACATAAATTGTAGAATCATTAATAGTCGTTAATGATAATGGATAGTCAAATGCGTATGGTAGATTTTTACGGTTCAATTCTTGTAAAAAGACAAGTAAAGATTGGTAATCAGCAATTTCTTTTTTATTGGCCACACCATTTTCGTCCTTTTCGAACATGGTGATGGGATAATTAAAATTGAATTTATCGTTGAAATAACTAAAAGTGCCATCTGTACTTGGCACTGTTTCGAGATAAATATTTCCAGAAAGCCCGCCTGTACCTATTAATAAATCTGATGCGCCAATTTGTAGTGTTGGAGCTGTACTTCCTGGCGTTTTAGGAATATCATTAAACCATTTTGAAGGAAAAGTTACTGAAACAGCACGAGCATAAACTCCAACGAAATCATTTGGGCGTCCGTCAGCATCAGCTTCCGAAATATTGGTTTTTTTGCTTAAATCGACTTTTAAAGTATCTAACTGAAGAAGTAAACCTGTGTTGCCGATCATGGCATAATTTGAAGGAGCAAGAGATCCTCCCATTTCTAATTGATAGCCAATACCTTCTTCGGTATCTGCATACAATTGTGCCTCAGCAAATACGAACATCGATTTTTGAGTTCCATCACCATAATCAGTTCCATCGGAGTTGACAGGTTTTAAGATGTTTCTTGGAAACTCAATACCGGCACTTAAGGCTAAAGTTGCTTTTGCTTTTGGAGTAATAATTCTTTTAATGTGAGCTTCGATTCCGTCTGGAGCTACAATGTTGTAGAAATCTTGTAATTTTTGCTTGATTTCGTCTAAAGTAAAACCTTCATTAGCGATGTAAGTTCCGAATAGTAATAGCGGAATCGATTTTGTAATTATAGTACTATCGTTGATGAGGTCAATAATACCTCCAATGGATTGTTCTACATTTGTTGGAAATTCCAGATTAGTATTTTGAAGCGTATTAATATCTTCTAAAAGCTGTTCGTATTTTGTTTTTCCTTCTTCGGCTTCCACAAAAATATTCATCATGTGAGCTACAACTTGTTCTTCGCTGATGCGGAAAACCTGAAGACCCACAGCATAAAAGTCCTCCATAGAAAAAGAGAAATTGCTGGAGCTGAATGTTTTTAAGAAAGCCAGAATTTCCCACTGATATTCTAACGTAATGGGAAATGATGATATAGAAGAATCATTGTCTTTTAGATCTGGATTAAGAACCAAACCTAGACCAAAAGGAAGAGGTAATGCCAATTTTGTACTTGAAACAATATCAAGACTGTAAAAGGCAGAATCACCACGATATCCTTTTGAATATTGTAAATTTTTGTAATGGATTTTATCAAAAATGGAATTCAAACCATCTTCGACAAACGATAAGAATTCTGGTAAATCGTCTACAGTAATTATCTCGGACAATCTCGGATAATATCTCGCTGTAGGAATTGGAACCGCAGGAATTGGATTAGTTGGCATATTCTAATTTTGTTTTTGACTTTAATTTTTGTTCGTATTCTGAATGATTAAATTGGAGTAAGATCGAACCAATCTTTGCGATGTAAATGCATAGTTTTTTAGGATTTTTCTAAGCAGTTTTTAGCAATTTATCTGCTTAATGATTTTTTCAAAAGACTAAAGTTTTTAAGAGTTTCAGAACCTGTTTTTTTCTTTTGACAGTGTAAAGATGAGCCTAAAAATGGAGCTTAAAAAAGAGCTGCTTAGCGGTTTAACATGGATGTTCTGAGGCTTTACAGGGTTGTAAAGAGAGTGGATAAGATTAGGGTAAAAAGTAATAAATTTAGAGTTCTGTAAAAAGATGGTGGTGTCTCATTTCTATTTTTGAATGAGACAGCCACATCATTTATAGTTAACTATTTAATTATATTTTTAAAAAAAGTGAAGAATAGTTTGTGAAAATTGGTCTTGCATAAACATTTTTAGAGTTCTGATTTGTAGAGTCATCGAATAAAACACTTACTCTGTATTCTAATGAAATTGAGGCATCTGAAAATTTCAAATCTGTATAATTTCCAACATAATCAATTGTTTGTAAAAAATATTTCTTGTAATTCTCTAAGATTTTATTACCATAAGTATCGTAAGTTGTTTCTGAAAACATTAAGACAGAGCCAAGAAGATCTCCGCTTTGGCTTAAATTTGTTTGTATTGGGATTTCATAATTTCTAATACTATTTTCTGTCGTTACGTCCGTTCTTTCAACAGAATATAATTTAATGTATTGACTTCCTGAAAACTTGCAATTATTACCTTTTAAATAAACTTCAAATAAAACAGATTTAGGAGCAATTAATGAGGGTGAATAATTTCCATTTTTAATCAAATAGTTATCAAATGTTTTAAATAAATAATTTCCTTGATTAGAAGAGCCTAAAGCACCCGAAGCAATAGATGATATCGATGATGCTGATGTATTTACATAAGTTCCTGATACAGATGCAGAACTTGTGTATGTTGATCTCCAAGTCGTTGTTAAAAAATTTCCAGAATCACGACTGTCAAATATTCTATATCGGGCATTGTTTATAACATGATAAAGTTCTCCTGTAAGATCTCGTTCTATTGCACCCTTTTGAGGAGATGAAGTTAGCACACCGTTAGGAATAACAAGAGCAGGAATTGTGGAAGTCCCAATAGGTAATGTAAGACGATTTTTTAAGGAAATTCCAGTAACATCGATTGAAATAGAATCATCGGCTACTCCTTCAACACCTATTTGAAGCGTTTTTCCTTGATTTCCTCTTATACAAAATTTGTATGTATCCGTCATAAGATAGCCTGAGTTTCCTATTTTCAAAATATTATTAAAAGTCCAATTGCCGACAATGATTTCACTTTTTCTCTTCATCCATTCCCACCAATTAAACAATTTCAAGCGACTAACTACTTTTTTATCTTCAGGAACTGCTGCACTAATTTGAGTTTCCGTATCAGAAGCTAGGTCTACGGGTTTAAGATCAATCATGTCTTTCAATACTTTCCCTTGTCTGGCATCTAAGGTTTTACCTTCGGTGATGCAGTCAAGGGCATTGTAACTTTCGGCTTGAAGATTGTTTGCATCGGTAAACTCTAATTCACCATTTTGATTTGTTTTTAAAATTTTGTTTGGCTGATTTTTTTCTAAGTCTGCGACTCTGATTCTGTTGTGATTTGTACTCATTTTTAATTAATTTTTACGGGTTTAAATAATTTATAGGCTTTTAATCGGGCTTATAGGGGATTACCGTAATTCATTCAGATATATAAGATACTTACAAACAGTTATTGATTTTGGATGATTGGAAGTAATCTGAATGCTTAAAAATTGTGTTAGTGGCATCACAATAGGGTTTTATTTTACAGAGCTGTAAAACAAAGAAATAAGGTTTTTGTGTTGGCTTAAAACAAAGCCAATAGTAGAGTCGGGAAACTTATGGTTCTAAGTTTCCAGATTGTATTTTAAAATGTGATTTTGATTTTGCTTGGAGAAGATTTTTAGTTTTAAAAACAACTCAAAGATTCTTGTCTTTGAGTTGTTTTTCTATTTAGTAGACACTAGCAAAAAATTATAATATAAGCTCCAGTTTTATCTCCAAACTTGTATTTTCTGCTCATTTTTTTTGAGGTAATATAAGAAGTACTTTACGCTCACGCTAGCGCGGGGGAATACTTTACGCTCACGAGCGAGATGCTCGCTTCAGATATAAATATTTTAAAACGGGTTTTCTCCTCTTTTAGCTCTTTCTATTCTACTGTCAACTAGGCTTTTTATAGTTAAATTGCTTAGAGGTGTAATCCAATCTTGTGTTTCGCCGGATGGATGTGCTGTATAAATTTTTGGATTTTCACCTTCATCCAGGTAAATAAACAAAAAACGTTCTGTCGAATATACATCAATAACATAAAATGGTCGTGAAATTATTCTTTCATTATCTAGTAAATCTTGTCTTGTAGATTCTTGTAATTCTTTTTGGTCTTCATTTACACCATAATCACATACATAACAATACTGGCCAGCCAAAAAAAGTAATTCTTTAAGAACTTTTGGGAATGATTTTCCTGTGTTATAGAGTTGTTCTAAATTTGCAATTTCGTTTAAAGTAATTCCTTCAATTTCCAAATTGAGTAATTCTCCAAAATTTATTGGATTTTCTTTTAATTTTTTTAAATATTCTATTTTCATGGCTTTTTAAGTATTGTTTGAATATCACTATATGATTTGGCACTTGGATGTGAAATCATTCTAATTTCTAAAATTTTGCCTTCTTGTTTGGCTAATTCTTTTAAATATACCAAATAACTTTGACAGCTTGTGCAAGCATATCTCGGCGATTCTATATTTATTGCAAATCTATTGCCTTTAGTCCAATGTTCATCTAAAAAATTAAATATAAATTTTAGTTCTGTATCATCAAATCGTGGATCGCCAATTATATCAATAGCTTTCGTTTTAAAAACATTAAAGCTATTTTGATTAAGTGGTTCTTTAAAATATTGTGAAACAGTATTACCAAATTTCCTTTTTATATCTTTTATTGTTCCAGACAAATATTGTTCTTTTATTACTTGTCCAACAGGAGTATTGTTGTTATAAGTTTGGATTTCAATTAGTAGTTTATTATGTCCTTTAAATTTGCTTCTCAAATCGCTATTAAAATCTTGGAAAAATGGGAAAATCGA
The DNA here is from genome assembly GCF_025717045.1 of Flavobacterium sp. SH_e. GTDB lineage: Bacteria > Bacteroidota > Bacteroidia > Flavobacteriales > Flavobacteriaceae > Flavobacterium. The sequence continues at coordinate 75,650 of NZ_JAOVZN010000012.1, read as the reverse complement.
ACCAGTATGTAAATCTCTTAATCTACTGATTGATATTAACTCATTTTTTATTTCTTTTATGAATTTTGGAAGTAATGAAGATATAGTGCTCACATTTTTTATTCTCAATAAATCAATATGTACACTTTTTAAGTCTGAATTGACAATTTTTAGTATCTCTAATCTTGTAAATTCATCAAACTGGTTTAGTTTTAGTTTTTTTTGATAATCTAAAATTAATTCCAGTTTATTTGGGTTTTCAATAAGTTTATTGAATTCATTTTGAGTAAGTCTAAATTCATTAAATAATTTTTGCCTCGTAGCGACATCTAATCCTTCTAAAATACTTTTGAGTTCAGTGCGTTTATAATAATTAATAATGGTATTAACGGAATATGTATCTTCTAAAAAATCTATACTTTTTCTCTCAAAAACTATTCCTTCAGAAAACAACTCACTCCATCGTTCCAAAAGTATGCCGTCAGCAGAATTTAGCGCGTTTAAAACATCAGCTTTGGCTGATTGAAAATCGAGCATGAGAGCAATTTTTTTTTCGTCATCTGCAAAAGAAATGATTTTAGTATATAGATTAGGATGTGAAAATTGAATAGAGCTTAACCATTCAGTAAGAGCATTATCAATCTTATCCAAAGAATTTATAGCAGTTCTTAATTCATTATATTCTGTTCCATTTGGTATTGATTGTTGTAATTTTTTGGTGGCTCTTTTAAATGCTCTTCGAGATAAAAGATCACCTGAAAGTGATAACATTTCTAAAGCAAATAACCAAATGTCAATATTTTTGCAGAATTCGAATTTTTTATATTCAGGATCATTTTCGTCGGGTGGATTTCCCTGACTATTGTAGTATATGGTACACCCAGCAGTTGCAAAGCGCTGAATTAGTCCTGCGATGCCTAATATTATTTGCGCATTATTTGCTAAAACTCCTAATGCTCTGCTAAAGCTGGCTATTTCGGCAAGCGATAATTCTCCGGCAACAAAATACTTTCTTATCAAAGATAAATCTTTCAGATGGCTTAGCTTCCCTAGACCTGTTAGTCCAGAGAATGTCAACATTACATCTGCAGCAGTTCCTATTGTCTCTTTTGTATCGCTATAATCACCAAGATCGTCAACATATTGTAAATAAAATACAGGAAAACAATTATTGATAAAATTAAGAATATTTCCGTCGTCACTTATTCCCTTCACTGGCATTTTGATAATAGTGTCAGTTGCATTAGTTGCTTTTAATGCAATAGGTTGAAAGATTTTATAAACACCATAAGGTTGATCTCCATAATCTCTGACTTTTTCTTTAGCAAGTATTTTATTCTCATAAAATGTGAAGCTAAAATTATCAATATACCATAATAATATTTTTTCGGACTCATAGTTAATAATCATTGGAGCTGCATTTTCATCTAAAAGAGGAAAAAGTATTTCAGGATCATTTAAATCAAATTGCCAACGACAATTGTATGGAGTGTATTCGAAATGACTTAAGGCATTCTGGGCAATTGATGGGACAAGGTGCTGAGGATTGAATTTACTTTCACTCCAAAGATTATATACTACTTTTACTAATTGGCCTTTATTTCCTTTTCCATCATCACTTAATAGGGTTGAATCATCTATTCTGCTATATAATACTTCATACAATGTCAGTTTTTTATTGTAATCAAAAATGGTATTAAGAAGATCCATGAAATCATCAATCTCTGAATAATTTAACGTTCCGTTTGATTCCTCTCTAGCAATAGCACGAATTATTTTTAATATTGCTTCTTCATCATTTAATTTATTAACCCCCCAATTTCCAATTATCCAGAAATTATCTCTTAGGATTTTATCTAATAGATTAATTTTTGTTTTATAAGGCAAGTAGCTTAGTTCGATTGGATTAAATAAGTTAACGATATAGACAATTAAATCATTTACATTAATTTTTGAATAATCATCATTATATTGAATTAACCAATATTTGAATTGTATTAGACCTAATCTTAATCTTGCAAAATATTCATCATTATACAATGCATGATATTTTGAATCAATAATTCCATAATCGTGATTATATCTATTGGGTAAGTTAATTACTTGGTTAAATGGTTCGACTAGTTTCAACGCAATTAGAAGATTCAAAAATTCAGTTTGACTAAAAATCCAATCAAAGACTTGAATTACATCAGTTAAAATATCTAATTCGTAATCATGTAAATCTCTTAATTGATTATTAACTTCAAGGTACTTTTTATCTATTATGAAATTATAATATGGAGTTAAAAGAGGTATTATCTTTTTTGATCCTGCATGAATAATTTTATAATCCGAAAGTATAGGTGATGTACTTTGTAAGATATTTATTTGTCGTTTTGGGTCTATTGAATTATATAAATGATAAGGAATAGATCTGTAAATTGTTTCTGTTTCTATTTCTGATGTTTCTAAACTTTCAGGGTATAACATTTCATGTGCAAAAATGACATTATCATTTCCATTAATTTTTGGAGGAAGGACATCGAGAATGCTAAAGATACCTCCAAGCGCTTCAAAAGAAGCAACAGTATAAGTTTTACTTTCATTAATTTTATTATTATTCCAGAAATTTATTTCAGACCTATAACTGTCAAATTGGTCATTTGATTCGTCAAAAATAGCCATATAAAAAATGCCATTTTTTTTAAATCTTCGTACCCAACCATTGCTAAAAAACAACAGATCATTATTTAATGGATCAAAAGTTTCATCATCACTGATACTTGATAAGTAAACTATATCTCCAGAGGCTAGCACTACTAAATCTTTCATGTATTTTAAAGGGTTAAGTCAATAATTTGTTTAAAAAGTTTATCAGGTGTTGTCACATATTCACTATATCCTTGGCTAAAATGATGTCTGCGATCAAGTGAATAAACAAAAACAGGATTGCTGGGTTCTTCTAGCTTATTATTACCTTCAGCATCTTCGGCTACAATTGCCACTTTGTATTTCTGATATGTGATATTTTCAGGAGAAATTAGATTAGTTACATCTTTAAAAAGATTCATTAAAAACAAACGAGGATTCTTTTTCCCTTCGGTAATTAGAGCTTTTATATTCTCATTTTCATCTTTAGTTAATCCCAGAATAATTTTGTTAGGAGTAGAGCCATTCAGAGTTTTTAGTTCTAGTCCCGTAATAGTTTCCGTACTATCTGTAAACATTTTCAAATTGTAATAGTATGGATCGGGTAGTTGATAAGTTTTACTTTTGCCAACAGAACCATTTGCAGGAGAAGATGTGTAAGTTGTTGAGGTTGTGCTTCCAGTTGCAGAAACAGCATTATTCATGACATCTACAGCTTCTGTTACATAAGTAACACGGGCAACGGTTGGTGTTTCTTCAATTCCGGTTTCAATAACGTCATTTACTGTTACTGTTTGTACAATAGAAATTCCCTGCTGTTTTTTATCATAAAACTCATTAATTAGATTCAGTTTTTCAGAAGTCATTCTAGAATAGCCATCATCGCTGCCTAATTTTAATAAAGGTTGTGCTTTAATTAAGTTAAAAACATCGTCAAAAAAGTTTGCTACACCATTTATGACTATAGGATTTCCGTTTTCATCTTCTTCTTCACGAATTTTATAAGTATTCACTTTTCCCTGATAAATTAAAAGACTTAATGAGGCAATGTTTTTACCTTCAATAGCAGGAGTTGTCAATTGTACTGTAGAGGTTAACTCACTATAATTTCCTTCTTCATCAGGTGGTAATCGTAGTCCGTCAGCATTAATGAAATTATCTTTTTGTGCATTGGCAACTTTGCCAATTTGTCCGTAAAAAGCAGTGTTGTTATTGTTGTCGGTTGGAAATTGCAAGTACAGATTATTTGTCGTGACCGTATTGGCCTGTTCTTGATTGTTAATTAAAACTGGCCATCCAGAAGTGCCATAAGTTACGGCTGTCATAGGGACTTCATTGGTTGCCGTATCTTTTAGTAATCCTGTTTTTAGGTTTTCAGAGCCTTCACCAATTTTATAGTTTTTGTAAAAATCGTAACTGCGTGTACGATCGCTTTGAATATAAACGTACCAATTGTTTTTCGTCGAAAACTTATTAAGCAGATCATTGTAAATAGCAGCTCCTTTTTTCTCCGTTTTTTCTCCAGAGGCAGTTGCTGTAACAATTCCATTTTCAGCATGAGAGCCATAAAAAGCAGCAATATCAATAAATTGAGTGCTTTGCTCACGCTGTAATTTTTTAATGAAATCTGTTGAACCATCTACTGTAATTTCTGCGAAAGGTTTACGGGCATATTCTAAATTGAAAGCAAATTCATGAGCATCGTCAATTTTGTAATCGCCGTAATTTAGAACAACATCAATTCCGCATAAACCTTCAGCAAAATTTCCTAATGATTTTCCAATACCAATTAAAGGCAATTCGAAATCGTCTTTTTCATCAAAAGTATCGCCAGCTGCGACAAATTTTGATTCTTTAAAAAAGAAGTCAGAAAGCTGAATTGTAGTGTCAGTTAGAGTGGCATCGTAGCCAATAAATTTAGCGGTGAAAGGAGGAACAGGAATAGGTGTAATTGTTTCGCCTTCTTTTTTTACACGCCCTTCATGAAAAGCGTTGAAATCGATGTTGATCTTGTCAATAAAGTCTGAATACGATCCTTCATTCTTTTTAATTAAAGGCTCTGCATCATCAGTAAAAAAGTCACTTTTTTGTAAGCCTCTGTAGACAAAATATTTAATGTTCAGTCCAGGAAAAGGCTGGTTGTAAGGACGAAGAATTAGATTCACTTTATCGGGATTGCCAGTTTGAGGCTGAATCAAAACAACTCCTTTGCAGATCGAAAAGGCTTTTTTGGGCGCGTCTAAAGAAAATCTAGAAGTCAGGTTGAAAACAGTTTCAGATTGAGGTCCAAAGCCCTGACCTGACAACTGCGCGGGAAAACCTCCCGACTCTATGAAAAAATGGGATTTTGCGGACATATTTTAAGTATTATTTGTTCGTTGGGATAATTATGTTTAACACATAGAAACATAGATTCAGAGTGATCTAAAAAGGCGTTTCACTTGTTTTTAAGTAATCATTAGCTGTATGGAAGAAATATATTTCTCTTTAGTATTCTTTAATTTATTTAAGAGAAACGCTGTTTCTATGTGTTAAAAAAAGTTATTTCTAATGCCAAATTAGTAATGGAATTTTTTATTTAAACCACTTAGGCTTTACGGTTTTGTAGATGAATCGTCCAAGTAAAAAGATGAGGATAAGAAGCAGTACTCTGCCTAACCAGATTTGGACTTTCTGCCAAAAAGTGAGATAGTTGGTAAATTGGGTAATTGTGATTGTTTTCTCTTGAACATCTTTAACCTGTTTCGATTTCCAATGCGCATAGAGTTCTTGTTCTTTCAGGTTGCAGTCTACTTGGAGTTTATTGTTATCAAGTCGAACCCTTGGGCTTTTTAATGTACGCCCTGGTTCGGCCTGAATAACATTTTTAAGAATTACTTTTCCGTTGAGGCATTCTAGTAATGCGTTGTAAGAACTGCTGTCTTTTGCAATTTTAAAGATGGTATCGTGTAGCGTTTCTGTAATGGTTATAGTCTGAATTTTATCTTCATTTTGCACTGGTTTCGGACTTCGGCACGAAATCATGATCAGGATAATGAAAAGAGAAAAAACAAGATATTTTAGTTTTTTTGTCATAATTAAAATTGGTTTTTAAGTTTTGATTTTAGAGACGTAAAAAGCCTTTAACAGTTTTTATGTCACGTTTTCTTCGGGCTACTTTATAACCTTCGCGTCCGCCAGAATCATTGGTGTTTCCTTCAATGGTATAAATTGTATTTCCAGCAATTTTCTCGACAAATCCAGCGTGACCTGTGCCGTTATTAAAGTCTAGAATGAAAATATCTCCGGGTTGAGGTGTCTTTTTTACCAAAAGCGGTCTTGAGTTGTATTGATCCAGAACGCCTCCCGTTTTCTTTAAAGGATTTTTAGCGTTCATTTGGGCGGCGGCGTTCTGTGTGCACCAATAAATAAAAGCCATGCACCAGGCGTATCCTTTGCCAAGTCCGACGCTTCGTAGATAAATTTCAACTTCAGGGCCTGAATTGCTGTTTCTTGGAATTTCTTCGACACCAATTTGTGCCGTTGCGATTGCGATCGTTTTTTGAGCTAGTGTCATGAGCTTTTTCCGTTTAATTGTTTAAATTTTTGTAGTTCGTCAACCAATTGCTGGTTGATTAGCATGAGTTCTTTATGCTGTATTTCCATTTTTTTTATGGTTTCTGTTGCGGCTGTTAGGCGTGCCGTAATGTCGTCTAGAAGATCACGGTAATATTTTACAGCGCTTACGGCATTGTCGAGTTCGGCTGCGCGGTCTTCTGCGAGTGATTTTCGCATCGAAAAAAACCAAGTAATAAAAGCGGCAAAAAATGCGGTTAGAGTGGGGTATAAAAACTGCTCCATTGAATGTGTTTAAAGTTGAAATGTTGGGTTTAAAAATTGTTTTTTGAAAGACAACCTGAGAGTTGTTTTAGAAAGGAAGTTTATCTGGATTTTTTCCAGTTTCGTGGCTCATTTGTTTCCTTTTTCGATTGCAAATATTGGGTGAAAAAAGCCCTAAAAAAAATGAATGCAAGGTCTGCGAACATTTGTATTCTAGGGCTTTACAGAGTTGTAAGGAAAGCGAACAGAAGTCGTTTTAGATGATGTAAATGTTACATCTTTGCATCACAAAAAGGATGCTTTTGAAGATAAAAAATGAAGGATTTTTTCTTTTATATGTATTAGGAAGATCTTTCCTGATTGTTCATAAGTTCTTCTATTTTTTTTAATTCAGAAGTGATAGGTGTACAGAGAATTTCATACAAAGTAGTTCTCGAAATCGGGTAAACCGGATAGACGTATTTACGCCACACAACAGTCGTTGGAATGTCTTCCGTTTTGTGTTTTTGATACAGTTCTTTAATGAGTTTGTAACGCATTAATTTATTTTTTTGAATTCCGAGACTTCTGTTTGAAGATATAGGCATGAGAGATAATATTTTGAATGATAGAAAAAAGAAAAGTTTTAAGAAGAACGAAGTTTGAAAAAGAGTTACTAGTTTAAATTATAAACAACATCATATTTAAGACAGCCAAACCATTTGATCATATTCAATAAATGGTTTTTACTTCCCGATGCCATTTTTATATTGAACCTCGTTCTGAGGTTGTATTTGTTAAAGATTTATTTAACAATTTTGGTCAGCAAACTCCGCATGACAATCCTGTTTCCAAAACCTTTTAGGTCTGGATTCCAATAGAAAGAATGAGTTTTGGCTGTTTATTTATAAGGGCAGAAATCGCCCGTTTATCGGTTCCTGATTCTCTTCATAAAGAAGAAGAAACAGGAACCATTTTTATTTAGCTGCTTTTTTCGGTTGCAGTTTGGAGGTCGTTTTAGCCTTTGTAAGTGGCTGTTGTGTGTTTTTTGAATCTCAGATTTTTGATCACCATACTTTCGTATCGATTGAACGCAAGACGTTCTTTTTGGGATAAGTCATGAGTGCAATTCCAGTTTCCGAGTCTGTCTTTAAAGATAGTATGTTCATTTACTTGGTAGCTTTCATGATCTGTAATTGGCTTTATTTTTACGCTCATTCAGATATTGTTTAAAAGTTGTTTTTAATTTGAAATAAAACCATTCTCTAAATAAAAGTATGGGCTTTAAATTGGTTAGAATTAACAGGATAGTTAATAGCAGTGATAAATAAATGTCGTGATTAAGCTGCATGATTTTGTTCGTTTTGTTGGTTAAAGAAATCAAAAGCATAGCCTTGTAAAAAATCTACAGAAGACATCGATAGCGGAATATTGCTTCTTACACCATTTTCATCAATTCGGCAAGCTTCAATAAACCAGCTTGAACGTACAGGTTTAAAAGCAGATGCAATAATTTCGACGCCATCTGTAAATTCTTCATTGTTAAACTCCTTGGTCAGTTTTTGAAGTTCTAAAACTCTAGAACCTTTTAGATTTCCTTTGGCATCTTTTTTTAATAAATTGAAAACAATTTTGACTAACGAAGCAGTTTCTTTACTAGTAGAAAGAGAAGAAATATAATTCTGCACTTTCTCGATTCCAATAGTTACAGTGTCGTCCCAACCTTCGTTAATGCGGTATCCAATCGTGATTTCTTCTTTGTCATTAGAAAAAGTGTGTGACATTTGTTTTTCCTTAAAACCATAAACCTGATTTTTTAAATCCAGAATAGTTTCAAACAATCTAAAAGTTTCAGTTTTTGCATTCTGCATCATTTCAGAAGTTTGCTGTAATCTAGAAAGTGCTTTCGGAATCGTTTCGGCAACCAGTTTTTTATAAGCATCTCTTTCTTCATTTTTCTTGTTTTCAACTCGTTGAAGCGCTTCTTTTAATTGCTGAGCAGAAAATTGAGTTAAGTCCATAACAGGTTTAAAATTGTTAGCAGTTGTAGTGTTCATAACAATTGGCTTTTAGTAAATTAATATTTCTTCTTTAAATGGATCTGCATAATAAGGTTTGAAATTATGATGTAAAGCAAGTTTCAAAACCTCTTTTATTTTACTTTCAATATTTGACGGAACAGGGCGTGGAGAAGCAGTTTCATCATCCAGAATATGCATCCATTGAAAACGTTCCTGATTAATGCAGATTCTTTCTCCGGCTGTAAAAGTTTTGCTTCTTTCTGAACAATATTGAAGAGCCAGATATAATAATGCGATACGATCTTCGATTTGTGTTTTATTCATAATTTTTTTCTAATTGATTTTTTAATTTTTTAATGTCAGATTCGATTAAACTTCTTTCAGGACTATTTGGATTTTCGATAAGCCAATTTTCCAATTCCCGAATTTTTTCCTTGATTTGATTTGTTCCCATTTTAATTTGGATTAAAGATTTAATGCTATTTTATTGTTATCAGATTCTTTAAGAAGGGCTGTTTTAAATCGTAGTATTTTCCATTCTTTTTATGTTTTAGGGTAATATTTTTCTTTTTGTCAATATTTATTATTTTAGTCTTTGTAAATCAGTTGTTTGTGTATGAAATAAAATTGTTTTATTTTATTGTTGCTCAATATTTTCTGGCTTAACCTATTGTTTTTCAATTTTATTTTTCTTTACTTTGCAAATATAATGTAAAATAATACATTAAAACAAATTTTTAACGTAAAATAATACATCTTTTTATGGGGTCAACGGAAAGAGTGCGGGAATATCTTGATTATAAAGGGATTACTAAGTATAAGTTTTGTAATGATCTAGGATTTTCTAATAAATTTTTAGACAATAGCAGTAATATGGGAACAGATAAGGCGTGTAAAATATTACACTATTATCCAGACTTAAGTTCAGAGTGGCTGTTAACAGGAAACGGACCTATGATTAAAGAAGAAAATACTAGTGTTATGGTTATGAATAGTGATAGAAAAACAGTCGATTCGCTTCATGCAAATCAAGAAATACCTCTATATGATTTGGAGGCGGTTGCGGGTTTAAGAGAGCTCTTTAGTAGTGGAGAACCGCAAAGAATTTTGGACACAATAAAAATTCCAAATCTCCCAAAATGCGATGGAGCAATTTCTGTAACAGGAGATAGTATGTATCCTTTATTGAAATCGGGAGATATTATTCTTTATAAGGAAACGGAATTTGAAAATATCTTTTTTGGCGAAATGTATCTTTTAAGTGTTAAACTGAATGACTGGGAAGAATACATTACTGTAAAATACGTGCAGAAATCTGATCAAGGGCAAGATTATGTGAAATTAGTAAGCCAGAATTCGCATCATCAGCCAAAAGATATTCATGTGTCAAAAATATCCGCATTGGCGCTTATAAAAGCAAGTATTCGTATTAATACTATGATGTAATTGTTTTAATAAATCTCAGACATATTTTTAAATAAAAAGAGGATTATAAAAAATGCTTTAGCTAAAACTTCAAAAGTTTGGCTAAAGCATTTTCGTGTTTTATAAATTTGGTAAGAATGCGCGAAACTGCATCTAAGAAATTCTATCTGGAAAGATTCAAATCATACCGCTCCTCATAAAACGTCTTTCCCCATTCCTGAACTTCTTCAGATTTCGTAAGTTCAAATCCCATCATTTTATACATTTGAAGTGCTTTGTCTTGTAAACTTGTGGTAAGCAGAAAAGCGTTTTTAAATTTCTTTTCTCTGCAAAAATCGACGGCATCGGTTAAGAGTTTTTTGCCAATTCCAAGGCCTCTAAAAGCGGGATCGAGAAGAAACCATCTTAATTGCGCTTCTTCATTAGGTTGATGCACAATTGCAACGCATCCTACAATTTTGTTATTGTATTCTGCCATCCAGATTCGGTCTTTTTCTGGGGAATATTTTTCTAAGAAATCGTAAAAAGTCTTGATTACATATTTCTCAAAATCATTTGAAAAATTCGATTCGTTTCCGTAGATAAATCCGTGTAAATAAATAATATAGCCAATATCACCAGGAGTAATATTATGACGATAAGTAATGTCTTCCCGAGTTATTTTATTTTCTGTCAGCAGATTTCTAACTGTATTCATCGAATCGACTAAAATTTCTTTTTCAGAATTGTTTAGTTTTTCTATTTTACCTTCAATCTTGTTTTCAGATTTAGCATTCAAAAGGCTTAATAATTCATTTCCAGAATCGGTCAATTTAATGTTAAAAGCGCGTTTGTCTTCTGCAGAAGAAACTTTTTCAATTAAATTTTCTTTTAAAAAACGTTTTAAAATTCGGCTTAAATATCCTTTATCCAGATTTAAAATTTCGCTGATTTTCTGAGCAGTAATTATTTTGCTTTCGCTGATTTCATATAGAATTCGTATTTCGGTTAAAGAATATTCGCTGTCTAAATAATGCTGACTTAAGATATCTAAATGCGCCGTATAAAATCTATTAAAACTTCTGATTTTTGAAGTTGTAGTATTCATGATTTGAAATATTGTATTGTTGAGATACAAATATATAAAATTAGTTGCTTTTGTCAACCAATTATGTTTCAAAAATTATTTTCCCTTCAACAAATTAATACTTACTGTTGCAGTATCAGCATCGGGAAATCGCTTGAAAATTGCTTGATCAGGGAATAATCCCGCTTCTGCTGCAATGGCATTAAAAACATCAATTTCAACAATATATTGGTCAGAAAAACCGTGAGTGGCATCGTAAGCTGTTGCTGGAGTTTTGCCTAAGTTACTGGCCGTAAGTTTTGGATCTATGGTATGAAGTTCAATTAAAAGCAAGCCAAATTTGTGTACATAAGGTGACCATTTTTGTAAATGTTCCAAAAGGTTGTCTTCAACAAGATTATTGCTAATTCTTTTTCCTTTGTAAGCAAATGCACCAGTTGAAGTGCTGACTCTGTTTTTGTTACAATTTTTTGGCTCTTGCCAAATTCTATTATGATCTAAAAAAGTCCTTACATTCAAAAGATCTTTTAGGTCAATATTATAATTTTCCTTTAAATCATTTGCAAGTAAATCGGGACGGCCAATATCTCCCCAAATTACTTTTGCCCAAATATCTGCGTTTATAAGGTTAGCTCTAGTTACTTTCAACGCAGTCTGATTATAATCGGCGCCAACTAAAAATAAAGGGTATTCATCGAGCATTTTTCCTCTTAAAGTCTGTCTGTCGATTACTTCAAAAATATGCTGGAGGAAAGCGCCATTTCCACATCCCATATCTAATATTCCTTTAGGCTGTTCCTGAATAGGAAGATTAAAAAGTTTGATTAAAATTTCATCTACAACTTTAAAATAAGTATCGTGAGCGCCACCGCTTCCCCAAACATTCATTTCACGATCGACATGAATTTCGTTTTCACCTTCAGCGGTTTGCAATACATTTGGATTGCCAAAAATTAATTCTTCTATTTTAGCAAATGTTGGCAGATAAGAAACCGTAACGCCATAAGCACTCGCTCTTTTGGCAAAAAACAAACCAGCTTCAGTAAATTGATAATTTCCCTTTTTTTCCAGAAACCATCCCAGATGCACAAAAAAGTCTAATATCTTTTTAAAATTTTCTGGTGATTTATGGAACTCTTCGGGGCTGAAAGAAGTTTCCATAAAATATTTATGAAACATTCCGTTCATCGCCAAACGCACAATAGTTGGCCCAATCAGGTAACCTTCAATATGTTTTAAAATCTGTTCCTGAATACTATTTGTCAAAGGATCGGTCGAAGGTTCAAGTCCGTATTTCTTTTTATATTTTTCAAAAATTGCATTGAGCTTTTCAAAAGGCGTATCTTCAAACAGACGCGGATGAAAATGTATAGATAATTGTAGTAATGTAACGACATCTTCGTACAGATGAAACAGCGAAAAAGCGGTTTCGGTTTTCTCGTTTACAGCAATTGTAATTATCTGCGTTTTATTATCAACATTATAATCTAAAAAGCCTTGAGAAGCCAAAATTCTTAAAGCTATATTTAGATAGCCTTCATTGGCATTAAAAACAGTTGTAAGCTCAGATAATTGTGTTTGCTTTTTGTCTAAAATAAATTCTAATACAGATTTATTTTTAAGGGCTATTGCTACAGGAGCAGTAACCAAGCCGTCAAGATGCCTGAAAATGGAACTTAAGAGTTGTGATTTATCGGTCATAATGAAAAAATGAAGGTTAGTTAAAAATAGTGATTTTTTTCTTACTTGACAGCCAAATTTCGATAAGAGTTCTAATTAATTGACAATGAAGTTTACGCGTCTTTATAAGTATCTAGATGTTTGAATTATTCTATAAAACTGTTAAAATGTTTAATTTAAGATAATATAGTATTGGGTTAGGATAAAATATAGTTGGATTAATTTGCTTATTGCTTATAATTTTACAATTGTTAAAACATTCGATTTGCTAAGGATTATTGGCTATTTTTGATAAATGTATATTTTACACAATTAAAAAGATATTGTTGATTACTGATATTTTTTTGATTGCGAGTTGAGAATTAAAGAACCAAATATTAAATTTTTTTAAATATGAAATTATCTAGACTATTACTATTTGCAATGTTGAGTTTTGGCTCCATAAATACAGCAACTTTATGGGCGCAAGGCGGTGATCAGATTCTGGATGGTATTGGTGAAACTGGATTGATTGCTCGTTATGTGTTTGATGGTGATGTAAAAGATTGGTCTAGAAATAATCTGCATGGTAATGTTTCAGGTTTAAAAATGAAATTCGAAAATGATTCCCAGTTCGGAAAAGTGCTTTTTCTGGCGGGAGATAGTAATTCGTATTTGACAATTCCGGGCAATGCATTTGCGGGAGAAGAATCGCTGAGTATTTCGGGATGGATATATTTACTTTCTGATCAGCGAAATCAGCATTTTTTTGATTTTGGAAAAAATAATAAAGCGCATTTTTTTGTAGCTCCAGCAGGAAACAAGGAAAAAACTAATTTGCAAACTGAAATTACAACTTCAGCAGGAGAAAAATACAAAACCGATGGGCCAATTTTAGAACTTAACAAGTGGGTTCATTTGGTAGTTGTAATTGATATTCCTTCCAAATCTCTAAATACTTATGTTAATGGAGTTTTAACAGGTTCTGCTAAGAATGTAAAATTAAAATTAGATCAGTTATTTGATCCTAATTCGGGTAAAAATAATCTCTTGAATATAGGTAAATCAATTTTGCCTGATGATCCTTATTTAAAGGCAAAATTGCATGATTTTAGAATTTATCGAGTTCCTTTAACTGAAAAGCAGATTGAGAAAATCTACCATAATTCTTTGAAAAAAGAAGAAGCCGAAGAAGAGGAACCAGAACAGCCAACAGGTGATTTGCCAAAGTTTCCTGCGACAACTCCTCAGTTGTATAATGAATTTCTAACGAATGTTTCAGATATAAAAGTTCAGACTGTAATTGGCGATCTTCCTCGTTTGCCTCGCTCTTTAAAAGGAGAATATAATAACGGAATTGAAGGGCCTGAGGTTAAAGTAATCTGGCCGGCGCCAACAGATAATAGTTCGGTTCTAAAAGCGGGACAATATACTGTGACAGGAATAGTTTCAGGAACTGATTTAAAGCCTAAAGCTATTGTCACAGTACAAGCTGCCAAAGAAGTGAAGACGCCAGAACTTAAGTTGAAAACGTTCAATTTAGATGAGGTAACATTAAACTCAGATTCTCATGGACATGATACAAAATTTATTGAGAATAGAGAGAAGTTTATAAAAACCCTTGCTGAAACAAATCCAGATTCTTTCTTGTATATGTTTAGAAATGCATTTGGACAAAAACAGCCAGAAAATGCAGAAGCATTAGGAGTTTGGGATACTCAAGACACGAAATTACGTGGCCATGCAACAGGCCATTATTTAACGGCGATTGCACAAGCTTATGCAAGCACGGGATATGATAATGCTTTACATGAGAATTTTGCTAAAAAAATGGATTATTTGGTCAACACTCTTTATGAGCTGGAGCAAATGTCTGGAAAACCTAGTGAAGCTGGAGGAATAAGTGTTTCAGATCCTACAGCGGTTCCTTTTGGTCCAGGAAAAACAGAATATGATTCTGATTTAAGTACAGAAGGCATTCGCACCGATTATTGGAATTGGGGGAAAGGTTTCATAAGTGCTTATCCACCAGATCAATTTATAATGTTGGAAAAAGGAGCAAATTACGGTGGACAGAAAACTCAAATATGGGCGCCATATTACACTTTGCATAAAATTCTTGCAGGTTTATTAGATGTTTATGAAGTGAGCGGTAATGAAAAAGCACTCGAAATATCTAAAGGAATGGGAGATTGGGTATATGCAAGAATGAAAAAACTGCCTAATGAAACGCTTATCAGCATGTGGAACAGATATATTGCTGGTGAATTTGGAGGAATGAATGAAGTGATGGCGCGTCTTTACAGAATAACTAATGAGAAGCGTTATCTAGAAGTTGCTCAACTGTTTGATAACATTAAAGTGTTTTATGGAGATGCAAAACATTCAAACGGATTGGCTAAAAATGTAGATACATTTCGTGGTTTACATGCCAATCAGCATATTCCTCAAATTGTAGGCGCACTTGAAATGTACCGTGATTCTAAAACTCCTGAATATTATCGTATTGCTGATAATTTCTGGTACAAAACTACCAACGATTATATGTACAGTATTGGTGGTGTTGCTGGAGCAAGCAATCCTGCAAATGCAGAATGTTTTATCAGTCAGCCTTCAACAATTTATGAAAACGGATTTTCTGCGGGAGGGCAAAATGAAACTTGTGCCACTTATAATATGCTGAAACTGACTAGCGATTTATTCCTTTTTGATCAGCGTGCTGAATTTATGGATTATTATGAACGTGGTTTATACAATCATATTTTGGCTTCGGTTGCAGAAAAAACTCCTGCAAATACGTATCACGTTCCTTTACGACCTGGATCTATAAAACAATTTGGTAATCCAAAAATGGACGGTTTTACTTGCTGTAACGGAACGGCTTTGGAAAGCAGCACTAAATTGCAAAATTCAATTTATTTTAAAAGCATTGACAATCAGGCTTTATATGTTAATCTTTATGTTCCTTCAACAGTAAAATGGAAAGAAAAAAATGTGACAATAGAGCAGACAACTTCTTTCCCAAATGAAGATCATACGCAATTAACCATCAAAGGAGAAGGAAAATTTGATTTAAATGTACGCGTACCGCATTGGGCAACAAAAGGGTTTTTTGTAAAAATAAATGGTAAAGACGAAAAAGTAAAAGCAGTTCCGGGAAGCTATCTTACTTTAAGCCGTAAATGGAAAAGCGGAGATAAAATTGAACTTCGCATACCATTTCAATTTCACTTAGATCCTGTAATGGATCAGCAAAATATAGCAAGTTTATTTTATGGACCAATATTGCTGGCAGCTCAGGAATCGGAACCACTAAAAGAATGGCGTAAAATAACATTAAATGCAAAAGATTTGAGCCAATCCATAAAAGGAAATCCAGAGAAATTGGAGTTTGTTGTGGATGGAGTACAATTTAAACCTTTTTACAATACCTACGGGCGCCATTCGGTTTATCTGGATGTTACTTTAAAATAGGTCGGAACAAAGCATAAAACAAAAGCAAAAAACAAATTAAACTAGCATAAAACAAAGATGGGAAATAAAAAATACAGACTTGGTTTATTATTATTTTTGGGATGTACGATAAGTATTCAGGCTCAAGATTATTGGAGTAGAATTGAACAAAAGAAACCTTCTTTGGGTATTGCCGAAGTTTATCAAAAAATAAATACGCCTGCTTTTCAATTAAAATTGGTAAAAGCATCGCAAACAGTTGCAGGTTTAAGACCAATTAAAAATTTGAATTTTGATTTTACACCTAGCGACCGACTTGAAATTAGAGACAAAGATGGACTTTATCATCTTGGAGATATTAATTTAAGAATTAAAGAAGCAAACGGTGATTGGCAAAGCTATTCGACAGCAGCAAAGCGTGAAGCGGTTACGCCTTTAGAAGCTTCGGAAAAAGTTTTAGCTGCCGCTGATTTAGCCAATACTTTGCCAAGTAATATTCCGGTAACAATTAAGCGTTTTTATGAAATTGATGGTGGCGAATTAGTAATGAGATTTGAGATTACTAATAAATCAGCTAATACTATTGAGATTGGTGCATTAGGAATTCCAATGGTTTTCAATAATATTTTAGAAGGAAAATCATTGAATGAAACACACGCTCAAAATGTATTTTTTGATCCTTATATTGGAATGGATGCGGGTTATTTGGAAGTAAAAAGATTAAGCGGTGAAGGACCTGCATTGTTAGTATTGCCAAAAGAAAATATGGCTTTTGAAGCATATCGTCCTTTATTGGATGATCCAACTCCACGAAGCATTGTTTTTGAAGGTTTTCACGAATGGATGGTGTACAGTAAAGCTTACGCAGAAAATGAATGGAAAAATGCACAGCAATGGAATGCGCCAACTTCATTACTATTAAAACCAAAAGAATCTAAAAGTTTTGCCTTAAAACTAGTGCTTTCTGAAGGAATTGAAGACATACAAAATACGCTTGTAAAAGAAGAACTTCCTGTTGCGACAAGTATTCCAGGATATGTGCTTCCACAAGATGTTAAATCACAATTGTTTTTAAACTATAAAAATGAGGTAAGCTCATTTGAAATTGAACCTAAAGGAGCGCTCCAAATAAAAGAAGATGGCAGAACGCCAAAAGGATTAAAGAAATACAGTGTTCACGGTGTTAAATGGGGACGTGCCAGATTGACCATCAATTATAAAAATGGCGTAAAACAAACCATCAATTATAAAATTATTAAACCTGAAAATGAAGTTATTAAAGATTTTGGACATTTCTTGACTACAGAACAATGGTTTGATCAGCCTGATCCAATTTTCAAAAGAAATCCTTCGGTAATTAGTTACGATTATGAAACCAAAAAACAACTGACTCAAGACAGCAGAGCTTGGGTGGCGGGTCTAAGTGACGAAGGTGGAGCAGGAGGTTGGTTGGCAGCAATCATGAAACAGCATATTCAACCTGATAAAGAAGAAATTAAAAAATTAGAACAATTTGTAGATAAAACGCTTTGGGGAAACATTCAATATAGTGATGGAAAAAATAAATATGGCGTTAAGAAAAGTGTTTTTTATTATGAACCAGATTCTCTTCCAAAAGGAACTTACAGCAAAGATGTAGATTATAGTTCATGGGCAGCGTGGAAACATAAAGAAGCAAACGATCCTGGAAGATCTTATAACTATCCGCACGTTGCTGCAGCATATTGGACATTGTACCGATTAGCGAGATACAATAAAGATTTAGTAGTAAATAAACCTTGGGATTGGTATTTAAAACAAGCTTATTATACCTCGATAGCAATGACTGAATTGGCTCCTTATTATGCCCAATTTGGTCAAATGGAAGGTTCGGTATTTCTGTTGATTTTAGAAGATTTAAAAAATGAAAATCTTACTGATCTGGCTTCCAATTTAGAAGTAAAAATGAAAGAAAGAGCCAATCATTGGAAAGCATTGGATTATCCTTTTGGAAGTGAAATGCCTTGGGATTCAACAGGTCAGGAAGAAGTTTATATGTGGTCAGATTATTTTGGGTATGATGAAAAAGCTGATGTAACATTGAATGCAATATTGGCTTATATGCCAACAATGCCTCACTGGGCGTACAATGGGAATGCGCGCAGATATTGGGATTTCTTATACGGAGGAAAGTTATCGAGAGTAGAACGTCAAATCCATCATTACGGATCTTCATTAAATGCTATTCCAGTTTTGAGACAATACAGAAAAAAATCGGATGACTTGTATTTATTGAAAGTGGGTTACGGCGGACTTTTAGGAGGAATTTCAAACATTACCGAAGACGGATTTGGTTCTGCAGCTTTTCACTCTTATCCAACAGAATTAAGAATCGATTATTTGTCTGGCGATTACGGTTCAGGTTTTTACGGTTACGCGGTAAATACCGCCACTTATATTACAAAAGATAGCGATTTAGGCTGGTTAGCTTTTGGGGGAAATATCACAATAAAAGGCGATTTGGTTCAAGTAAAATTAACTACGGCAGCAAAATCGAAAGTTTTTATTGGTCCAAAACAATTGTGGTTAACATTAGACGCCGGAACTTTTGATACAGTGACTTATAATACAAAAACAGATGAAGTTGAAATCACTTTAAGCAGTCAGAACGAATTTACTCCAAATGCTTATTTGAGAATTAATAAAGATATTCAGCTTCCTTATTCTAAGGTTAGAGGAGCTTATGAAATCCCGCTTCAAAAGAAAACAATTCAAATAAAAATTAAATAATTTTTGCTTTAAACTAAGATTGGTTTTGAACAGGGGCAATTAGTAGTGGAGTTGCCCTTGTTCTTTTTTAAATCTTAATAGCTCAATTATATTAAAATAATACAATTACAATCATGAAAAAGAACATATTATTTAACTTCCTTTTACTGTTCTTTATGATAAGCGGCTTTGCGCAAGAAAAAGTAAATGTCAACTTATTAAATGCTGGAAATCCAATTTTGCCAGGGTATTATGCAGATCCAACAATTAAAAAATTTGGAGACATTTATTATATTTATGCTACCACAGATAATGAAATGCTGGCATCTGGAGCTCCAACCGTTTGGTATAGCAAGGATTTGAAAAACTGGTACAATTATACTATGGAAATTCCATCTTTTACAGCAAAACCAATCACCAATTTTTGGGCGCCAGATATTGTTGTTGGAAATGATGGTAAATATTATTTGTATTTTGGAAACTGTGAAATTGGCTGTAATATTTACGGTTATGTTTCGGATACTCCGATAGGACCTTGGAAAAAACTAAATCAAAATGATGAACCCGTAATTTCAAATGGATATCCAAGAGAAGGTTTTCCATCATTAGACGCACAATTTTTTAGAGATTCTGATGGGAAAATATACGGTTATTGGGGAACTTGGGTACATTATAATGGCGGATATGCCGTAGGAGAATTAAATAATTCTACGATGAAAGAGATGATGAATTCCAAAAATATTCCGTTAAGTCAGACCCCAGAACCTTTTGAAGCCGCGTACATGATGAAAAAAGGAAACAAATATATCTTGATGTATTCTGGAGCTTCTTGTCATGACGAAACTTACAATGTTAGATATTCTTACTCAGATTCTCCTTATGGTCCGTTTAAAGAAGGAATTAATAATCCGATTTTGAGTACAAATGAAGATAAAACGACACACGGACCCGGACATCATTCGGTATTAGAAGACGGAAAAGATTATTATATCGTCTATCACAAACACGATTATCCAATGACTCGAGGAGGCTTGGCAAGACAAGTTTGTATCGATAAAATGGTTTTTGAAAACGATTCGACGATCAAAAAAGTAGTTCCAACTTCAGTAGGTATTGGAAAAATTGTAAAAACAAATGTGCCTGAAAACATAGCACTTAATGCAAAAGCAACAGTATCTTCCTATTATCATTTACAATCTTTAGAATACGATTATCAATACAAACCTGATTTTGCAACAGATGATAATAATGCAACAATGTGGAAAGCTGGAAGTAATGCGCTACCGCAAGATTTAACGATCGATTTAGGAAGCGTAAAAGAAATAAAAAGGGTAATGACCCAATTTGAGTTTGCAAGCTATTATTATCAATATACATTAGAATATTCTAAAGACGAGAAAAACTGGCATTTGTATGCCGATAAATCAAAAAATCGCACTTCTGGAAGTCCAATGATTGATGATAAGAATGTGATGGCTCGTTTCTTAAAACTAAAAATTTTAGGTACAGAAAAAACAGGACTTTATGCGGCAGTTTGGAATATAAAAGTGTACAGCGAATTATTTGAGCTTCCTCTAAAATTGGAAAATAAAAAATCGAATACTGAACCTGCAGCTGTAAGTTCACATAAAATGCTGATAGATCTTGATATTTCGAATGAAAAAAACAATACTTCATTTAGCAGTTTGCCAAATAAAGGTTCGTTAGGAGGTTCGTTTACAAAAATGGGAAATGTCACAATTTCTTTGGATAAAGAAAATAAAATTAAAGCTCTTAATTTTGTAAACGGAGCTTTGATTTTGGATAAGCCTGTTCCTAAAAGTTTGGCTTGGAATGGTTCTTATTCTGTTGCAGTCTGGGTAAAAAATCCAGAAGTAGCTAAAGAAGGAGAATTTCTAGCTTCGTGGTGTGATCGTTCAGAATATAATCTGGCAAATTCTTTTAATGCATTGGCTTATAATAGCAGTCATTATGGTGCTGCACCGCATTTAGATGGTCATTTTGATATGAAATACAACAAAGTTCCAGAACAAAATAAATGGCATCATCTTGTTTTGACGTTTGATGGTGTTGTGGAAAAAATTTATGTAGACGGCGTACTTGATAATGCTCAAAATATGATGTTGTCATCGGCTATAAAAAATGCTAAAATCATAATTGGCGCTTCAGATATTGGAGAAAATTATTCTGGTTTTATGGCATCTTTTAAAATGTATGATTACGGATTGAGTAAAGATGAGGTCCTAAATTTAATGAAACAAACTGCGCCCAAAGCAACTAAAGAACCTTCTAAAAAATAGTTTAAATAAAGCATTCGAAAATGAAAAAAAGAGTACTGATTTTATGCGGCTTACTGTTGTGCGCGTACCAAGCTTCTTCTCAAACTTACGAAGTTAAATCTCCTAATGGACGCATTCAGCTAAAAGTGAATAATTCCGATAAAATTTCTTGGTCGGCATCATTAAATGGAAATTTGATTATTGAAAATGCAGAAGCGGGAATGGATTTTTCATCAAAAACAAATTTTGGATTGAATCCGAAAGTTAAAAAACAGACCGTAAAAAGTGTATCTCAAAACATACATGCCATAGTGCCAATTAAAGAAGCTGAGATAAAAGATGAGTACACCGAACTTTCAATTACTTATCAGGGAAATTACAAGCTTAATTTTCGCGCCTATAATGACGGAGTTGCCTATCAGTTTATAGATGAAGCTAAAGAAAAACGAAATGTAATTTCAGAAAAAGTCTCTTTATCATTTCCAAAAGACTCTCGTTCTTTATTTCCTCAGGAAGAATCTATGTATTCTCACAATGAGCGATTGTATTTGGATAAATCTTTAAATGATATTGCTTCAAAGGATTTTTGCAGTCTTCCGGTTTTGTTTACTACGCCTAAAGCAAAAGTTTTATTTACCGAAACAGCACTTCATGATTATCCAGGATTATTTTTAAAGGGCAACGGAAACACAACTTTAAATGCAATATTTCCAAAATATGTTTTAGAAGCAGTCGATAAAGACGGAAGATCAGATCGTGTGCAAACCATTGCGAAAGAGGCAGATTATATTGCAAAAACAAACGGAAGTAGGGCTTTTCCGTGGCGTGTATTTATGATTAGTGATGACGATCGCACTTTTATAGAAAGTAACTTGTCTTACCAGCTGGCAGAGCCAAATGTGCTTAAAAATACCGATTGGATTAAACCCGGAAAAGTAGCTTGGGATTGGTACAATGATAATAATATTTATGGAGTTGATTTCAAAGCGGGTCTAAATACAGCAACTTATAAATATTTTATAGATTTTGCTGCAGCGAATAAAATTGAATATGTTATTCTTGACGAAGGCTGGACAAAATCGACTACTGAAATTCTTGATTTTAATCCCGCAATGGATATCAAAGAATTGATTCGATATGGAAAAGAAAAAGGTGTCGGCATAATTCTTTGGGTGCTTTGGAAACCATTAGATCAGAATCTATTGCCAATTTTAGAAGCCTATAAAAGTTGGGGAGCAAAAGGAATAAAAATTGACTACATGCAACGCAACGACCAGTATATGGTTAATTCTTATGAGCAGATTGCCAGAGAATGTGCTAAATTGGAATTATTAGTAGATTTTCACGGCGCATTTAAGCCTGCAGGTTTACACCGAAAATATCCAAATGTATTGAATTACGAAGGAGTTAGAGGGAATGAAAACAACAAATGGAGCGAAGACATTACGCCAGCGCATACCGTAACGATTCCGTTTATTAGAATGGCGGCTGGACCAATGGATTTTACACCTGGCTCGATGATTAATAAGCAGCCTAAAAATTTTGCCATAAGTTTTAATAATCCAATGACAATGGGAACGCGCGCACATCAAGTGGCAATGTATGTTGTTTATGAAGCACCGTTGCAAATGATGTGTGAATCGCCATCAACTTATTATAAAGAACAAGAAACAGTTGATTTTATTACTCAAATTCCAACAGTTTGGGACAAAACAGTTGTGCTTCATGGTTCTGTTGGAAATTATATTGTAGTAGCAAGAAAAAAAGGCGATAAATGGTTTATTGGAGGAATGACAGATGCAGATGCTAGAGAATTGCCTATTGATCTTTCTTTTTTAGGTGAAGGAAACTTTTCGATGGAAGTATTCTCAGATGGAATTAATGCTGAAGCATTTGCGCAAGATTATAAAAAAGAAGTTTTAGAGGTTACTAAAAATACAAAAGTAACGGCTAAAATGGCTTCTGGAGGAGGCTGGTCTGCGATTATTACGAAAAAATAATAACGAATGAATAATGTTATGAAAATCGCTGTGCTTCTTTTTTTATCATTTGTTGGAGTAATAAATGCACAAAAAGAAGCCTCGGCGAAGAAAAGATATATTCCCGCTAAAATTTGGTCTGTTTCGGATCACAATAATTATGATTCTCCAGATAGTGATTACAGTTATAGTCGAATGATGGAGTCGGAGAATATAGTGATGTTTTGGCATAAAGAATATGGCGATGATCCGACTTTAAACACTGATATTAAAAAACGTTTCGATCCCAAAAAAGCAATGGAAGAATGTGAACGATTTTATCAGTTTTATGTAAATGATTTAAAATTGGTTCAAAAAGGGCACTCAGTAAGCGATCAATATAAATTACTAATATTTGTTTTTGGAGGAACTGAAAACACCGCTTTTGGAGGTGGAGAAGAGGATAAAGTTGGCATTTTATGGACTCCAGCTGTGCGAATAAATAAAGTTCCTTATGGAGCATTAGCACATGAAATTGGTCATTCCTTTCAGTATATGAGCCATGCCGACAGCAAAACGGGACCATCTGGACCTGTTATGGAAATGTCGGCTCAATATATGCTCTGGCAAGTATATCCTGAATGGATGACTTTTGAAAATTATCATCTTCAAGATTTTTTAAGAGGAACACATTACGCTTTTCTGCATCCTGCCAATATGTATCATTCTCCTTATGTTTTGGAATATTGGTCTCAAAAACACGGCATTGATTTTTGGGGAAGACTCAGCCGATCAACTAAGGAAGGAGAAGATGTTGTAATGACTTATAAGAGAATCAATAATCTTTCTCAAGAACAATTTAATGATGAAATGTTTGATGCTTCTCGAAAATTTATTACTTGGGATTTAAAAAGAATAGATGAGGTTGCAAAACCATATCGAAACCTGCATTTTTCGAAATTGGATGAAATTGAAGAAAACTGGTATCAAATAGATTCTACAAATTGTCCTCAGGATTATGGTTATAATGGAATAAAACTAAACGTTCCAGCGGCAGGAACAAAAGTTAAACTAAAATTTAAAGGTTTGGCTGAAACCAAAGAAGCCGGCTGGCGCTATGGATTTGTAGCCTCATTAAAAGACGGCAGTAGAGTTTACAGCAATGTTTTTAAAAAGAGTGATGGTGAAGTTGAATTTAAAATTCCAAAAAACACAGAATATTTATGGTTAGTAGTTAGCGGAAGTCCGAAAGAGCATGAAAAGCATTCTTGGGAAAATGAAAAAGAAGTTTATAGAAGTTTTCCATATAAAGTACATTTCGAAAACACAAAACCATTTTAGTTATTTAATTTGATTAAAAAAAGCTTTATAAATTTATAAAGCTTTTTTGTTTTATGAAAACTGCACCTTTCATTTGAAAGATGCAGTACATTTTTAATTAAATATGTTTAGCTAAATTGCTACTTTACAATAATCTTTTTGGTCTGTTTAAAATTTTGAGACTGAATAGTTACAAAATAAATACCTTTTGATAAATTCCCAGTATGGTATTGTTCTTCAAGATTGTACTTTTTATTTTCAAAAACTACTTGACCATTAATGTTGGTTATTTTTAAATTGTAAGTTTCAGTATTTTCATTTGATACTTTAATGTTAAGCAAAGAAGCATTATTAGTTGGATTTGGATAAACCAAAAAGTTAGTAGATGAATTTGAAAAATCGGTAACCGAAAGATTTTCAGTTATAATTGCTTTCCAATCCCACCAATTTTTATCTACACTAGCCGTACTTGTAGCTCCATCTTCCAATTTAATTCTGTAATTGAATTTAGCTTTACGCGTAGTTTCGCCTTCAAAAACATAATCTGAATTACAAATTACAGCGAATATAACGCCATTTGCTGGAACACCTTGAGCAAAAGAAATAGTGCAATCGCCAGCATAAACAGGCTGAGTATAAACAGTTTTTCCTTCTTTGGTGCGGTAACATAATTGAATCGACATATTTTCTCCTAAAGGCTCAAAAAATACAGTAGCTTGATTTCCTTCAACATGAATCGGAATAAAGTTTGCACCAGACCAGCCAGGCAATGTCTTTTCATTTGGAATTAAATATCCGTTTTCGTCTGCAGTTGTTATTGCATAAGGCGTTGCTTTCCATTTTTCTACATTAATAAGAGCTGGCTGTTCAGGGCCTAATTCGCGTCCCATATTATTTCTATATAGATTTAAAATAGGCTGCTCGAACTTTCCAAAATCGGACAATGCTAATCTTGCTCTGTATTCTTGAATCAATTTACGTGTTTTGGTATCTCCTAAACCATTAACAACACCGTTGCCATTTGCAATACCTTCTAAAACACGTCCTTCGCAATAATTCCAAACCCACGGTAAACTTTTTTCATCTACAATTTCTCCTAAAAACGTTGGAAATACAGAACTATACTGAACTCCTCCAATAATATCTCTCGTTAATCTTAAAGTTACTCCTTCTGAATTTTGAACTCCAGAATCTACACCTTCTGCAGAAGGTCCTCCAAATGAACCATCTTGAAGCCATCCGCTGTAGCATTCGATAGGAATAAAAGGTGCGATAACAGAACCAGCACTTAACCATCCTAAATCGACATTACTATAATCTGTGCTTCCTGTTTTTTTAATATCCAAAACGGTTTGAAGCCAAACATTTGAGCCTTCATGAAACCAAGCAGCTTTTCTGCATCCAGGCAAAGAAGCATAAATAGCATGAATACCTTCGTGAACACAAGCCCCAGTTTGATACTGTGCATCTGGAAAAGTTGTATTCGGATCGAAACTTGCAACAGGATAATAAGACAAAAGAACCATTGGCCAGCTTTCTCCATCTGGAGTTCCAACGCCGCTCTGCCATCCACCTAAATCGGTATTTGAAGCAGTATCGGTACACAAACCAGAACCATATAAATAGACAGAACTGCGATATCCTGCGCGATACAATTTGTCTGGTGGCCAGCCCATATTATCTCTTAGAAAAGTAAAATCGCTATCTAAGCGTTTTAATAATAAATCTACAGCTGTATCTGTAACCAAAGGATTAGCATTTGGCCCAGCAACAAAAGTCCATGAACCTACACTTGTAGATTTAGCTACATTACAGCCATTATAGTTTGGATAGTCTTCTTCTAAATTTTTTGTAGGCTTTGGAAAATCGGGATAATCCGCTTTAAAATCATAATGAAGAGTCGTGTCATAACTTGGCCAAACACTAAAATCACTATTGGCTTCTTTTACCGTTAAAAAATAAGAAAGTGTGCTTTCGGTTCCGCAATCATTAATGTAGGTAAAACGATAAGTTCCTGAATTTTCTACTTGTAAATTTGAAAGTGTGATGTTTTGATTATTCGAAACAAAATTATTTGGTCCAGTCCATTTCATTTTGCCTCCTGTTGTATTGTTTGCAATTGAAGCTAAAAACTGTACACTTTCGGTTGGAGAAACAACAGCATAATTTTGAGCTTTTTCGCTTCCGTTATTTATTTTGGCAGTAGCCGTCAATCCTGTAGGGTCGCATTGGGTTGTTTCTACACCAAAAACTTGGAATTCAACTACTCCGGTTGCAGTAGTGCTTTTGAAATAAACCCTTAATTTCTTAGCTTTAAAATTTAAATTTCCAACAGAATTAAATTGGTTTAAAGCTAATCCTACCGAACCAGAATTAATCCAATCAAGTCCGTCCCAATACATAATGTAAGCATCTGTAGGCTGAGCAATTCCTCCAAAATCTGTAAACCAATATAAGGAAACCGAATTTATTTGATGAGCAAAATCCCAATCATATTCTATCCAATTATAGGTATTGTAGGCCGCCTCGCCATCCCAATTTCCATAAATGGGATTTGTTCGATCATCAGAACTAATGGGTGTAAAACCATCATTTACTGCACTTAGACTTTCCCAAGGCGAAACATGAGAGGTGCTTACTTTTGTAGAACTCAGCATTGCTAAATTTGTCTGAGCATTTAAATTTTCTGCGATGAGCACAAAGAGTCCAAGAAGCAGAAAAGATAAAAATCGGGGTAGTTTTTTTTCTTTCATAGGATAAGTTTTGGTTGTTAATTGTTTAAAAAATCATACGTTTCTAAACGATTGGAGCATGATTTTTAATTAAGTCTGACTGGTTAAAAAGAATTTTTACTCTTTAAACACTAAGTTAGGACTAGTCTTATTAAAATTATATGTACTTAATTATCTGATAATTAGTAAAAGTTAACCAGTATTTACTTTTCGATAAACTTCAAAAAAAAGCCGTCTCATAATTTGAGACGGCTTTTTTGATGTTAGGCGAATTATATAAAGCGCTATTTCATAGGCTTAAAATGCTCTTAATGCTTCAATATCTTCTGCTGTTTTGGCAAGTGGTTTTCCTAATAGTTTATAAGAATCCTTTGTAATAAGGAAATCTTCTTCTATACGAATACCTCCAAAATTTCTGTAAGCTTGAACTTTATCATAATTGATAAATTCACTGTATTTTTTTTCTGCTTGCCATTGATCGATTAATTCTGGTATAAAATAAATCCCAGGTTCTACTGTCAATACAAAACCTTCTTCAAGCTCTTTTGCTAGACGTAGCGATTTTAATCCAAATTCGGTGCTCTTTTTCAAAGTATCGGTATAACCTACATATTGTTCGCCTATATTTTCCATATCATGAACATCCATTCCCATCATGTGGCCTAAACCGCATTGAAAAAATAGGGTATGAGCACCTGCAGCTACGGCTTCATCTAAATCGCCTTTTACTAAACCAAGAGACTTCAATCCAGTTAAAATTTCTTTACATGCCGTAAGATGCGAATATTTAAAGAAAGTTCCAGGTTTTAAAGTGGCTATGGCAGCCTCTTCGGCCTTTAAAACAATGTTATAAATTTCTTTCTGCTGAGAAGTAAAAGTATTGGAAACAGGAAAAGTTCTCGTCATGTCTCCGGCATAATGCATATTTGTTTCAGCACCGCAATCGCATAAAACCATTTGTCCGTTTTGTAAAACATTGCTGCCAGCGTGATTGTGCAAATATTGTCCATTTATAGTTAGAATTGTTGGAAATGCAAGATGACCGCCTTTACTGATCGCTGTGCCTTCTACTTGTCCCGCAATTTCATATTCGGTCATTCCTGGGCGTGCACTTTGTATTGCTTTTAAATGCATTGCAGCCGTTATATCTATGGCTTTTTCAATTTCAATCAGTTCTTCATTTGTTTTATAAGAACGCTGTGCAATTATCGCCTTTGACAATTCAATTGAAGCTTTTTTTGCTATTTCGTTAGGATGAATATCCAACAGATAACTTAATTTTAAAGTTATTGCGGCACGATAAGGAGGAAGAAAATGAATAGCACGTTTTTGCTGTAATGCATTTTTAAGCACACCTTCTACAAAAGATAAAGACTGTACGGCTGTAATTCCTGATTTTTCTGCATAGATATTTAGTGAATCTTGTGGCCCGACCCAAACGGTTTGTTCAATCGTGAGATTATCGCCAAACAGTATTTCGAGATCAGAATCGATATCAATTATTAAAAATAAAGAAGGAATATCTATTCCAGTATAATATAAAAAACTGCTGTCTTGTCTAAAATGATAGATATTATCTCTATAATTCATTCCAACTTCTTCATTTCCAGGCAGAATTATAAGGCCTGAACCAATTGTTTTTTTTAAGACTTGTCTTCTATTTATATAAGTTTCTCTGCTAAACATATTTTGAACTTTGTATTTTAAACTAATATTATATTCCTCCGCCAGGGCAGTGTTCTTTTAAGTATTGTGTGAATAATTGAGATAAATGTTCTGAAGTCCCTTCGCCTTCATCGATGCTATGAGTGCGATTTGGATAACTCATCATTTGAAATTGCTTTCCATTTTTCACTAATTCGTTAGCAAGCATTTCAGCTCCCTGATAATGTACGTTGTCATCACCAGTTCCATGAACAAGCAATAAATTACCTTGAAGTTTACTTGCGTAAGTAATAGGCGAGCCTTTTATAAATGGTTCTTTGTTTTCTTGAGGTAATCCCATATAACGTTCCTGATAAATATTATCATATAAAAGCTGATTAGGTACAGCAGCAATAGCAATTCCTGTTTTATAAATTTCTGGATATTGAAATAAAAGATTCAAGGTTGTAGAGCCTCCGCCGCTCCATCCCCAAACAGCGATTCGGTTTTGATCTACAAAAGGCCATTTTAGAATTTCTTTAGCCGCCATTGCTTGATCTCGAACATTTATAATTCCGATATTTTGGTAAATGGATTTTCTCCAAGCGGCACCTTTTGGAACTGGAGTTCCTCGACCATCCAAACTGATTTGAATATAGCCGTCTGCGGCAATGTCTCCATTATATAAAAAAGTACTTGCATAACCAGCCGCATCTTTTACAGTTGCTCCTGCAGGTTCTGTATAAACATAAAACAAAACAGGATATTTTTTTGTTTCATCAAAAGGAGTTGGTTTTATCATCCATCCGTCGAGAGTTATGTTATCAGCTGTTGTAATCTGAATCATTTCTACATTGTTGATTAACTCAGAATGAAGGTCATTTTGTTTAATTACTTTCTGATTAGAAAGCTCTACCCATTCTAATTTTCTTTCGTTTTTATGATTAGAAAATTTATGTTGAGCATATTTTGCATCGGGAGATAATTGATAATTGTGTGTTCCAATTTCATTAGCAGGAGATACTTTTACAAGTTTTCCTTTTCCGTTTAAAAGTGTTTTGTATAAATATTGCTGAGTAGCATTTTCAGGTGAAGCTAAAAAGTAAACGAAACCGCTTTTTTCGTCAACAGCTTTAATTTCTATAATATCATATTTTCCGTTGGTAACTAAAGTCTCTTTTCCATTTTTACTGATTCGGTATAAATGTCTCCAACCATCCTTTTCAGATAATGAAAGAAATTCTGTTTCCTTATTAATCCATTTCCAACCCTCATCTTGAGTTGGTAATATATCAATCCAAGAATTATTTTTTTCCGAATAAATTTGATTTACTTCACCATTTTTAGGATTACATAAAAAGAGTTTCGCCTCATTTTGTTTGCGATTTAGTTGTTCAGCCAATATCGAAGTACCGTCAGGAGTCCATTGCATTAACGGAATATAATGTTGTTTAGAATCACCAGGAATATTCATCCAAGTGGTTTGAAGCGAGGCGATATTGACAACTCCAATTTTACATGCCGATGGATCTTGTCCAACTTTTGGATATTCTACAGGAATCGTATAAGAGTATATAGAATCGGTATTATTGATCATTAAGAAATTTTTGATTTTGGTCGCGTCAATTTGCCAAAATGCAATGCTTTTTCCGTCTGGACTCCAGCGAAAACCATCTCTACAATTAAATTCCTCTTCATAAGCCCAGTCAAAAGTTCCGTTAATTAATCGGTCAGTTCCGTCAGTTGTTAGAGCCGTTGCTTTTCCAGAATTGAGATCTTCAATATACAAATTATGATTGCTTACATAAGCAATTGAACTGTTGTCTGGCGATAGTTTAGCAAACATTAAAGACGATTCTGGTCTGCTTTTTCCAATCTGATGCAATTCTTTGGTTTCGAGGTTTAAAATCCAATAATCTCCACGTGTTTCTAGTCTCCAAACTTTTTTCGAATTAGTATAAATCAAAACTAATTTTTCGTTTTTACTGAACTCAAAATCTTTGATTTCTAAAGCTTTATTGCTTCCTTTTGCTTTAAGCTGTTTTGTGTCAATAATTTTGGTTGGAGTAAAATTGGGTAATTCATATTGTATGATTTCTCCTTTCTCTATTGTGTAATAACTTTTGTTATTATTGGCCCATTTTAAATTTTGAGCATTAGTTGTTAGAAAAAAAAGAGATGCAATTAAACAGAAAAAAAGAGAAATTGTTTTTTTCATAGTATCGAAATATACTTTAGTTAATAATTGAGATTTTATTTTATGTTGGTTTCCAAAATTGGATTTATATAATACATTTTTGTAATAGAAGCTATATCAAATAAAGACACTTGATCTTTTGATAAAGCAATATTCTGCCATTGCTCTGACGGTATTATTTTGATTTTTTCGCTATTGTTTTTTAATGTCAGAGGCAAATTAAAACCGTTTATGCAATTGGTGTAACGGTAGAAAACTTTGGTTTTATCTGTATTTAAATAGAATTCAAAATTAGGAATTTGTGTTGTTTTAAGATATTGTTCGTAAACTTTATCGTAGTTAAAATTAAGCTTTTTTGAGATATAATTTTCAATCTGTTTTGAGTCAACCGTTTGATGATAAAATTCTTTTCCTAATCCTCTCATTACTTCTCGAAATAAAGTATCATTATCGACTCCATGACGAATGGCGTGAAGCATATTACCCGCTTTCGGATACATATCGCCGCTTCCTTGCGCGTTGACGTTGTAATCGGGTATAATTGGCCTGTCATTTCTTATTCCTTGGCGAGTTCCTGCATTGTATTCATTACCAGCTTGTTTTCCAAAGATGTAATCTACAAAAAGAGTTTCGCTGTAATTCGTAAATCCTTCGTGAACCCACATATCAGCTAAATCATTTGTTGTGATATTATTGCCAAACCATTCATGTCCGCTTTCATGAATAATGATAAAATCCCACTTCATTCCCCATCCAGTTCCAGAGCCATCATTGCCGCGATATCCTGATTTATAATGATTTCCATAAGAAACAGCACTTTGATGTTCCATTCCCGTATGTGAGGTTTCTATTAGCTGATAACCATCTTCGTAAAAAGGGTAAGGACCCATCCAATATTCAAATGCGTCTAACATATTATGAACTTCTTTTGGCATATATTTTTTGGCCTTTTCCAAATTGTAATCCAGTACCCAATAATTTAGATCTAAATTACCTTTTTCACCTTTATAAGTTTCACTGAAGTTAACATATTTCCCAATGTATGGAATGATGCAATAATTGCTAATCGGATTTACAACGGCCCATTTATAAGAAGTTGTTCCGTCATTATTGCTTTTCTTAAACTGTAATCTACCGTTTGCAATTGCAGTTAAAGAATCAGGAACAATCATCGTTAAACTGGCACCATTATTTGGTTCGTCGCTTTGATGGTCTTTGCACGGATACCACACAGATGCGCCCAAACCTTGGCAGGCTACTGTCATCCACGGACGGCCTAAAGAATCTTTAGTCCAAATCCATCCTCCGTCCCACGGGGCTTTTATGGCTTCATGAACTTTTCCGTGATAGAAAATATCAACTTTGCTACTTGTTTTAATTTTAGATTTAGGAGTTTTAATATACCAAACACCATTTTCTTTAGCAAAACTTAATTTTTTTCCAGATTGAATTACACTGTCAATAACCAAAGGGTTTTGCAAGTCGATCTGCATTTTGGTATTGCTCTTTTCTTTAACTGTCTTGTAAGTTATAGTATTGCTGCCAGATATTAATTTATTGTTGTAATCAGGTTTTACAGTAATATCGTAGCGTAACACATCCCACCATTGTCTTTCGGGAGTCAAACTACCACGTAATGTGTCTGATAGCGTGTATGTTTTTGTTTTTTGGGCAAAAGAAATGAAATTAAAACACAAAAAAACAAGAGTTAAGTAGTTCCTAATCATGGCATTTTAAATTTGAAATGTTTAAAAAATTAGCTGGGCTAAAAAACTTTTTCATTACAGAAAAAGAGTGTAGGTTTTCAAAAATATGCACATTTAGACGATTGAAGCTAGGCTTTTATTATCAAGATATAATAGAATATTACTTAAAGATGGCCGAATAGATTATGATTTAATGAGTGAATTTTTAAACTCAAAAGGCGTTTTCTTTTTGATCTCTTTAAATTTTCTATTGAAATTTGAAATGTTATTAAATCCGCTTAGTTCTGAAATTTCTATGATCGATAATTCCTTGTTTTTTATAAGAAGTTTTGCAGCGTGTTCTATTCTTATCTCGATCAAAAATTGGAAAAAAGTTTTTTTAGTACGAGTTTTGAAATATTTGCAGAAAGCATTTTTGGTCATGTTTGCAATCTGAGCAATTTCGTCCAGAGTGATATTTTTTTGATAATGCGTCATAACAAAATCAAAAACCATTTGCATTCGTTTTCCTTCGGCATCAGTAAAAGGTTTATTGAAAACATAATTCGAAAGATGTTTTTTTTCTGACTGGCTAAAGGCTTTTAGCATAGACATTAGCAGAATAAAGCGGTCATATTTATCGGCTTCTTTAAATTTTTTAAATTTCCTTATAATAGATGGTTTTGCATCTCTAATTTGTATTCCGTTTTTAATAGCAGTAAAAAAAGGCTGTACGATATTTAATTCTGGTAAATTGAAAAAGTCTTTTCCAAAACCATTTTCGGTAAAAAAAACAGTATACATGACAGACATTCCTCTGCTTTCAGAAATATCGCTTTTAAAAACATGAGGTAAATTGCTTCCTAGTATAATAATGTCACCTTTTTGATATTCGGTAATCATATCTCCCACTAAAATTTTACCTTCTCCTTTTTTTATGTAACTAATTTGAATCTCTTCGTGCTGGTGGTATTTGTCATAAAAAATAGTTTCGCAGTCTTCTTGATATATAAATGCTTCTTCACTTGATTTCGGTATTTTAAATGGAAAAACTTTCATTGCGTTCTTATTTTTTTCATATTTTACGGAAAGATATAAAAATTAATAAAAGATGAATTAAAATTAATCTAGTTTTTGTTAAAATGTTACAAATGAGATAATATTGTATAGGTTTTTGATAATATTCTTAGGTGAAATTTTTGGTACCCCTCGATACCTTTGAAATAAATAAAAATAAATAAATTATGAATATTCAATGGAAAGGGGTAATGCCAGCTGTTACCACAAATTTTACAGCTGAAGACACTTTAGATTTTAAAATGTTTGAAAAAAATCTTAATTATCAATTAGATGCTGGAGTCGAAGGCGTTATTCTTGGAGGAACTTTAGGAGAGGCGAGTACTCTTTTAGAAGAAGAAAAACAAGATTTAATTCTTGAAACAGTTCGTATAGTTGATGGAAAGGTTCCTGTAATTATGAATATTGCAGAACAAACAACTCGCGGAGCTATTGAAGCTGCAAATAAAGCCGAAGCTAATGGAGCAAGAGGTTTAATGATGTTGCCTCCAATGCGTTATAAAGCTACCGATTTTGAAACTGTTGAATATTTTACACAAGTAGCTAAAAATACTTCTTTACCAATTATGATTTACAACAATCCAGTTGATTACAAGATTGAGGTAACGTTGGATATGTTTGAAGAACTTCTAAAACTTGATAACATTCAAGCAGTGAAAGAATCTACGAGAGATATTTCAAATGTAACCAGAATCATTAACCGATTTGGAAGCAGATTGAAAGTCCTTACTGGAGTTGATACATTAGGTTTAGAAAGTTTATTGATGGGTGCTGACGGATGGGTTGGAGGTCTTGTAGATGCATTTCCAGAAGAGACGGTTGCCATTTATAAACTAGCTAAAGCTGGCAGAATTCAAGAAGCATTGACAATTTACCGTTGGTTTTTGCCTTTGTTAGAATTGGATATCAATGCTCAGTTAGTTCAAAATATTAAGTTAGCTGAAGTAGGAACAGGATTAGGGACTGAATATGTGCGTGCGCCAAGGTTGCCGCTTATGGGAGCTGAAAGAGAACGTGTTTTGGCTATTATCGATAATGCATTAAAAAACAGACCTGTATTGCCAGAATATAAAAGCCTATAATTAAAAGTTTTTTGAAACTTTTTCAATTTTAGAATTACTTAACCCTATAATAAAGAATACATGATTACTGGAAAAAATTACATAGGAAATCAGTTGTCAGCTAGTGGCGATAAAACCTTCAAAACGTTTAATCCACAGCAAAACGAAGATAATCCTTGGCAGTTTACCGAAGCAAGTAATGAAGAAATCGAATTGGCGACAGCTCTTGCTAATAAAGCATTTTTGACATTTCAGAAATGTACTGGTAAAGAAAAAGCTTTGTTTTTAAGAGCAATTGCAGATGAGATTTTGGCTTTAGGAGATAGCTTGTTAGACGTATATTGTCAGGAATCTGGTTTGCCAAGAGGACGTGCTGAAGGAGAAAGAGGACGAACTATTGGGCAATTAACTGCTTTCGCTGATTTAGTAGCCGAAGGTTCATGGGTAGAGGCAACAATTGATACGGCTATTCCTGACCGAGTGCCATTGCCAAAAGTAGATCTTCGTAAAATGATGCGACCTCTAGGCACTGTAGTTGTTTTTGGATCCAGTAATTTTCCATTCGCTTATTCTACTGCAGGTGGCGATACAGCCTCTGCGTTGGCTGCTGGATGTCCAGTAATTGTAAAAAGTCATCCAATGCACGCTGGTACTGGAGAAATGGTAGCTTCAGCAGTTATTAAAGCGGCTCAAAAAACGAATATGCCAGAAGGTGTTTTTTCTAATTTAAATAGCAGTGGTATTGAAGTTGGGGTTAAATTAGTGCAGCATCCTTTGGTTAAGGCAATCGGATTTACGGGAAGTATAAAAGGCGGACGTTCTTTATATGATTTAGCCGCACAACGTGAGGAACCAATTCCAGTTTTTGCTGAAATGGGAAGTATAAATCCTGTCGTAATCTTGCCAGAAGCATTGAAGCATAATTCTGAAAAATGGGCAGTTGCATGCGCAGGTTCTGTGACATTAGGCGCGGGACAATTTTGTACTAATCCTGGATTGATGCTCGGAATTAAAAGCGATTCTTTAAAGACTTTTACAGAACAGCTGGCTGTTGAAATTTTAAAAATTTCGCCAAGCTGTATGTTACATCCATCAATTTATAAAAATTATAAGTCCAATAATGAGCTCTTAAGTTCGCAAGACGGAATTGAAGTAATTGCAGAATATGCTGAAACAGATAATCCAAATTATGCTTCACAAAAATTACTGACCGTTTCAGGCAAAATCTTTTTAGAAAATCCAGTTTTACATCGCGAGGTTTTCGGGCCTTTTTCAATACTAGTACAATGTGAAGATGAAATAGAATTGGTTACTATAATTGAAAAATTAGAAGGTCAGTTGACTGGTAGTATTTTGGCGGAAGAAAATGAGATTGAAAATTATGAAGAAATAGTAGAGGCACTAGGAAATCGTGTTGGAAGAATAATTTTTAACGGATTACCAACTGGAGTTGAGGTATGTCCGTCTATGGTGCATGGCGGACCGTATCCCTCTTCTTCTGATTCTAGATTTACAGCAGTCGGAATTGGTTCAATTAAGCGATGGGTTAGACCTTTTAGTTATCAAAATTGGCCAAACAATAAACTTCCAGAAGCGCTTCAAAATGAAAATCCACTTGGAATTTCAAGATTAGTTAATAATGTTCAAACAAGAGATTCAATTTAAACATGGCTAGAAAAACTTTTTTTTGTGTAGATGCGCATACTTGCGGTAATCCAGTTAGAGTAGTCGCTGGCGGAGGCCCAAATTTAATTGGGGCAAACATGAGCGAGAAAAGACAGCATTTTTTAAGCGAATACGATTGGATTCGAAAAGGACTAATGTTTGAACCTCGCGGACATGATATGATGAGCGGAAGTATTTTATTTCCGCCAACTAATCCTGATAATGATTTTGGTATTTTATTCATCGAAACATCAGGTTGTCTGCCAATGTGTGGACACGGTACAATTGGTACGATTACGATTGCAATTGAAGAAGGATTAATTAGTCCAAAAATTCCAGGAAAAATAAACATGGAAGCTCCTGCTGGATTAGTCAAAATTGAATACAAACAGACGAATAAAAAAGTAGAATGGGTTAAATTAACCAATGTAAAATCATATTTAGCTGCTGAAAATTTAACTGTAGAATGTCCGGAATTAGGAGAGTTAGTTTTTGATGTTGCTTATGGCGGAAATTACTATGCAATTGTAGATCCGCAAAAAAACTTTTCAGGGATTCAGGATTTTACAGCAAGTAAGATTGTGCAATACAGTCAGGTTGTGAGAGCACGAATTAATGAAAAATATCCAAATTTATTTATTCATCCTGAAAATGATACCATCAGAGATGTCAGTCACATGTTATGGACGGGTACACCATTAGATCCAACTTCATCTGGACGAAATGCTGTTTTTTATGGAGATAAAGCCATAGACAGATCGCCTTGCGGTACAGGAACATCGGCGAGAATGGCGCAACTGCATGCTAAAGGACTGCTTAAAAAAGGAGATGAATTTATACATGAAAGTTATATCGGAAGCAAGTTTGTTGGTAGAATTGAAGAGGAAACGGCTATTGGAGATATAAAAGCAATTGTTCCCAGCATACAAGGATGGGCTAAAGTGTATGGTTACAATACCATAATTATTGATGAAGAAGATGATCCATACGCATATGGATTTCAGGTGTTGTAATTCAAATTTCCTGAATTAAAAGTTTTTAGTTTTTGCAGTATCGTGAATAGGACTTTTAAGCCTGCTTTTAGGAGGTTCTTAGTTCTATTGGCAAACTTATTTTTGTTTCTATAATTAAATAGGGAAGTCTCCTTGTATTTAAATAACTATGAAAAAGAATTTACTCATTTTTGCCTTCTTAGTATCATTTCTTAACTGTAATTTATATTCACAGAATAAAGTAATGATACCCTATCAGCCTTCAAAATCCGAAATTTTAGAACGATATAAAAAAGCGCTTTTGCTTGATGCAGCAGTAAAAAATACAGTCTTTAAGACCAGTATTAGAGCGCAATGGCAAAGTGATCAAAAATCATTTTGGTATTCGAATGTTTTAAAAGATAGTCTTATCGAATACATCTTGGTTGATGCAGAAAAAGGAACAAAAAGTATCTTATTTGATGAACCTAAATTAAGATCTGCGATAACCAATTTCAAACAAAAAAAAATCCCTCAAAAAAGCCTTATCATTGACAGTATAAATTATGATGCAAAAACGAGTTCAATAGCTTTAAAATATGATAAAGACTATTATCAGGTAAAGCTTTCAGATTATAGTATTCAAAAAATCAATTATCTGCCTAAAGATATTACGAAATATCCGAGTCTAAATAGACAATGGCAAAGATGGAATTCTTTTCAGACAGATAGTATTTCTCCAAATAAAAAATGGCTTGCTTTTATAAAAGATAATAATGTTTTTATAAAGCCAATTGCTGGCGGAGATGCGATTCAATTTACAAAAGACGGTACAAAAGAAAAACCATACGGTTCTCTAGCATGGGCGCCAGACAGCAAATATATTGTAGGTTATCATATTACTCCTTTTACCGATTTACCAGTTCATTATGTTTTAACATCGGTAGCCAATACAACTCGAGGCGAATTGCATTCACAGCCTTACAAACAGCCGGGAGATCCTTTTACAGCTTATGAAATGTTCTTGTTTCATGTTGAAAGTAAAAAAACAGCAAAAATAAACACGCCAATTATTGATTTTTTTGATGCTCCAGAATTACACTGGAGAAAAGATAATCCTAATTATTTCACTTTCGAAAAAGTAGATCGTGGCCATCAAAGATTTAGAATTTTTGAAGTGAATGCTCAAACTGCTGAAACCCGTTCTGTAGTCGATGAAAAAGCAAAGACTTTTATTTACGAATCAAGATTGTTTACGCATTATCTAAAAGAAAGTAATGAAATTGTTATGTCTTCAGAAAAAGACGGTTGGAGACATTTATATTTAATTGATGCAATATCAGGTAAGGAAAAACAAATTACTAAAGGAGAATGGGTTGTACGAAGCATAGATAGCATTGACGAAAAGAAAAGACAAATATGGTTTTCGGCAAGCGGAATGAACTCAAACGAAGATCCATATTATCTTCATAATTACCGAATAGGTTTTGATGGTAAGAAATTAGTAAATCTTACTCCTGCGAAAGGGAATCATATTGTTGCTTTTTCGAAAAATAAACAATACTACATAGATTCTTATTCAGAGCCTAATGTGGCAACGATTATAGAACTTCACCGCACTTCCGACGGAAAAAAAATAACGGATCTTGAAAAATCAGATGCTACGGGTTATCTCGCCACAGGAATGTATTTGCCAGAACCTTTTCATGCAAAAGGGAGAGATGGCATTACAGATATTTGGGGAATAATATGTCGTCCCGCAGATTTTGATCCGAATAAAAAATATCCTGTTATTGAAAGTATTTATGCAGGCCCACAGGATTCTTTTGTTCCCAAAAACTTTATGGATCGCTATACGACCGAGATGCAGAGTCTAGCTCAGTTAGGCTTTATAGTGGTACAGATTGACGGAATGGGAACAGCAAATAGATCAAAAGCTTTTCATGATGTCTGCTGGAAGAATTTGAAAGACGCAGGTTTTGAAGATCGAATTCTATGGATTAAAGCTTTGGCAAAAAAATATCCGTATGTTGATGATTCTAGAGTTGGATTATACGGTACTTCTGCCGGAGGGCAAAATGCTTTAGGCGGCTTATTATTTCATCCAGAATTTTATAAAGCTGGAGTAGCGGCTTGTGGCTGTCATGATAATCGAGTTGATAAACAATGGTGGAATGAGCAATGGATGGGATATCCTGTTGGAGAACATTACCATGAGCAATCTAATGTGACTAATGCTGGAAAACTTACAGGAGATGTATTATTAGTGATTGGAGAAGCCGATGAAAACGTACCGCCAGAATCTACATATCGCGTTGCTGATGCTTTGATAAATGCGGGAAAGACTTTCGAATTTCTGCCTTTGCCAGGCGTTGGCCATAGTGATGGCGGACCTTATGGAAGACAAAGAAAACGTGATTTTTTTGTAAAACATTTATTAGGAGTAGATCCTCCAAGCCGAAATAGTAATGAACTAAATCAATAAAAACTCGGAGTCTTTAACTATACCAAAATACCACAATGATTAAAACCAAAAAAAATAGAACCAGTTATTTTTTCTTAATATTCATTTTAATTGTTTTAAGATCGGCTTCCTCTTTTGGGCAGAATTTCAGTTCAGATTTGTATTTGCAAACCAGCGAAGTAAACAATACAATGGTCCATTATGAGGCTGATAAAGGAAGTATTATGCGTTTTTATGCAACAAATAGCAATGCAGATACTTTTGGAGTACAATATAGTGAAGGCAACTACAATACTCCTGAAAGAAGAACCCGACGTTTGCAATTAATTTTAGATTATAAAAAGGTACTTGAAGGATTAAATTTCGACGCCATGAACATTAATGGCAAAGTAGATTATATTTTGTTTAGCAGAAATTTAAGCAGCGAGAAATATGAATTACAACAGCAGCAAAAATTATACGATAAGATAAAAACCTATTTTTCTTTTGATGAAAAAATTTATGCCTTAGAAAAACCACGCCGAAGAGGTTTAAAAGTTAATGGAGAAACAGTAGCAAAAGAGTTAGAAGACTTACGAATTGCAATCAAAGAGCAAATCAAAAAAGTCGAAAAAATAGAAGGTTTAGATAAAGCTTCTTCAGAATTTGCTGTTTTAAATACTAAAGGTTTACAGGAAATTTTGAAGAATTATTTTGACTTTTATAACGGTTATGACCCGTTGTTTTCTTGGTGGGTTCCTAAAACTTATACTGAAGTTGATGCAGCTTTGACAGAATATGCAATTCTGTTAAAATCAAAAAGAAAAGACACTAGTACGCAAAAAGACGATGGAAGCGGTATTGTTGGAAATCCAATAGGAAGAGAAGAGTTAATTCGCCAGTTGCAAACAGAATTTATACCTTATTCGCCAGAAGAATTGGTTGCTATTGCCAATAAAGAATTTGCTTGGTGCGATGCAGAATTATTAAAAGCTTCACGCGAAATGGGTTTTGGAGACAATTGGAAAGCGGCGCAGGAGAAAGTTAAAAATTCTTTTGTTGCTCCTGGAGACCAACCACAGGCAATGCTGGACTTATACAATCAGTCGGTAGATTTTTTAAAACAGAACAATCTTTTGACTATACCGCCAATTGCTGAAGAAAGCTGGCGAATGTATATGATGTCGCCCGAAGCACAAAAAATAAATCCGTTTTTTCTCGGTGGGGAATCCCTTATAATCTCTTATCCAACTAGTTCGATGTCTTATAGTGAGAAGATGATGAGTATGCGCGGAAATAATCCCAATTTTTCAAGAGCGACCATTCATCATGAATTAATTGCAGGTCATCATTTACAGCAATTTATGCGAGATCGATACAAAGCGTATCGTCATTTTGATACTCCATTTTGGGTTGAAGGAAACTCATTATACTGGGAAATGCTGTTATGGGATTTGAAATTTCCTAAGACGCCTCAAGATAAAATCGGAATGTTGTTTTGGAGAATGCATCGATGCGCTCGAATTATTTTTTCTTTAAATTATCATTTAGGAAAATGGAGTCCGCAACAATGTATTGATTTTCTAGTTGATCGAGTAGGACACGAACGTGCAAACGCAGAGGGTGAAGTACGAAGATCATTTGTTGGTGGTTATAGTCCGTTATATCAAATTGCATATATGCTGGGCGGATTGCAGTTTACTGCCTTAAAAGAGGAATTAGTAACAAGCGGAAAAATGACTTATCAGCAATATCATGATGCTATTTTGAGAGAAAATGCAATGCCGATTGAATTATTAAGAGCCTTATTAACCAATCAGCCTTTGCAGAGAGATTTTAAAACCAGTTGGAAATTTTACAAACTTTAATTTAGATATAAGCACATTTATGAAACAGGTAGTAGTAATAGGCGGAGGAATTATAGGACTTAGTTCGGCATTTTATTTACAGCAAAGTGGCTGTAAGGTAACGGTTATTGATAAAGACAATTTTGAAAACAATTGTTCCTATGGGAATTTAGGATACGTTTGTCCGAGTCATTTTATACCATTGGCAGCACCAGGAATTGTTTGGCAGGGATTCAAATGGATGTTTAATTCTAAAAGCCCTTTTTACGTTAAGCCTTCATTTAATAAAGCATTGCTAGATTGGGGAATTAATTTTGTAAAAAGCGCCACAGAAACAAATGTTGCTAAAGCCGCTATTCCGCTGAGAGATATATCATTATTGAGTCAGAATGAATTTTTGGAATGGAAAAAAATTCCAGGATTCGAATTTGCTTACGAACATAAAGGGATGTTAGAGGTTTTTCAAACAGAAGCTGTTGCTAAACACGCTGAACATACTGTTTGGAAAGCCAGAGAATTAGGTTTGGATGTTAATTTGTTGGATTATGAAGCGTTACAGGCTTTAGAACC
The DNA here is from genome assembly GCF_025717045.1 of Flavobacterium sp. SH_e. Taxonomy (GTDB): domain Bacteria; phylum Bacteroidota; class Bacteroidia; order Flavobacteriales; family Flavobacteriaceae; genus Flavobacterium. The sequence continues at coordinate 33,421 of NZ_JAOVZN010000012.1, read as the reverse complement.
TCAGACAAAAATAAATGCAATTGGAGCTGTTCAGTTTAATTGCGACGCGCATATTTATCCGAATAAATTAATGAAGGTTTTAAAAGAACATTTATTAGCAAATGGTGTTCAGTTTCAATCAGGAGAAACTGTTGTTGCTTTTGAGAAGCAGAATAATGCTGTGACAAAAGTAATTACCAATAAACAATCTTATGATGCAGATGAAATTGTAATTGCGACAGGAGCATGGACTAAAGAAATTGCTGCTTTAGTGAATGCTAAAGTCTCTTTAATGCCTGGAAGAGGTTATTCGATAACATTAGAAGATTCGGCTTATAAAGTAAATCACCCGATGATTCTGGCAGAAGGCAGAGTTGCAATTGCGCCAATGGATGGAAACAAAATTAGATTTGGAGGTACAATGGAAGTTGTGCCAACAAGCGAAAAACCGCAATATCATCGTATTAATGGCGTACTAAACGCAGTTAAAGATTTCTTACCAGAATTTAATATTCAAAAACCATCTGATGAAGATATTTGGTACGGTTACAGACCATGTTCTGCTGATGGGCTTCCATATATTGGCAGAATAAAAAAATACAATAATGTTGTTGTTGCAACCGGACATTCCATGATGGGATTAAGTCTTGGTCCGGGAACAGGAAAATTGGTTTCAGAAATAGTAAATAGAAAAACTACAAGTATCGATATAGATGCTTTTGAAGTAGAAAGGTTTGGGTAAATGCAGCTTCTAAAACAGATTTTCATTCAAAAACAAAAAACAAAAACAAGGAAATATGGAATCAACAACCGAAAAAAATAATTTCAAAAGATCATTAGGATTATTAGATGCCACAATGATTGTTGCTGGTTCTATGATTGGATCGGGAATTTTCATTGTTAGCGCAGATATAATACGTAATGTAGGATCAGCAGGCGCCTTAATATTAATTTGGTTATTTACTGGTTTTCTCACAATAGCAGCAGCTGTAAGTTATGGAGAATTGAGCAGTATGTTTCCTAAGGCCGGCGGACAATATGTTTATTTAAAAGAAGCTTTCAATTCACTTACAGGTTTTTTGTACGGTTGGAGTTTTTTTGCTGTGATACAAACAGGTTCTATCGCAGCGGTTGGTGTTGCTTTCAGTAAATTTGCTGCTTATGTTTTTCCTTCCTTAAGCGAAAAAAATATTATCATAGATTTAAGTTTTTTACAAATATCTGCAGCGCAATTGACCTCAATAATTTTAGTTGTTTTTCTTACCTATGTTAATACGAGAGGTGTTAAAGAAGGAAAAATAATTCAAACCATTTTTACAATGGTAAAGTTAATTGCATTGTTCGGACTTATCATTTTTGGTTTTACTCTTGCAGCAAAAGCTGATATCTGGAAAGCAAATTGGAGTACAGGTTTTGCTGTAAATAAAATAGAAGGAAATACGCTGGTTCCTTACTCGGGATTTGCTATAATGGGAGCTTTAGCGGCAAGTCTTGTCGGAAGTTTATTTAGCAGTGATTCTTGGAATAATGTCACGTTTATTGCGGGTGAAATAAAAAATCCTTCTAAAAATATTGGAAGAAGCCTTTTCTTAGGAACTTTGATTGTGACCTTAATTTACATTGCAACAAATTTGATGTACTTATCTGTTCTTTCGATAAACGAAATTGCAAATGCAGAGAACGATCGTGTAGGCGTTGTGGCATCTCAGCATATTTTTGGAAGTTCAGGAACATACATTATCGCAATATTATTAATGATTTCTACTTTTGGATGCAATAACGGATTAATACTTTCGGGCGCGCGTGTTTATCATACGATGGCTAAAGACGGATTGTTTTTTAAAAAACTGGCTCATTTAAATAAAAACGGAGTGCCAGAAAAAGCACTATGGATTCAATGTATTTGGGCATCAGTACTTTGTCTAAGCGGAAAATATAATGAGCTCTTAGATTATGTAATATTTGTTGTTTTAATATTTTACATTTTAACAATTGCAGGAATTTTTAGACTTCGAAAAACAAAACCAGATTTAGAACGTCCATACAAAGCGATTGGTTATCCAATACTTCCTTTTATTTATATCGTTGCGGCTTTAACTATTTGTATTATGCTGTTAATTTATAAATACAATTCTTCGATTCCAGGATTGGCAATTGTGCTTTTAGGAATTCCTATTTATTACTATTTTGTAAATAAAGGCAATAAATAAAAAATTATGAAGTCTCTTTTATCATACAATAAAGAAAGAAAATCGTTTGTTTTTTTACTTTTATTTTCTGTTTTCTTGGGAGTTGCTCAATCTGCGATTTCACAGACTAAACAGCCAGTTTTGCAATATGTAGTTTCGATGCCAAATCCTGAAAATCATTATTTTCATGTAGAATTACATTGTAGTGGCTGGCAAGATGAAACGATCGATTTTAAAATGCCAAACTGGATGCCAGGTTATTATCAATTGATGAATTACAGTAAAATGGTCGAAAATTTTACGGCAAAGTTCGATAATAAAAATATAGCTGTAAAAAAGCTAAACGAAAATAGCTGGCAGATTAAGACGGTAAAAAACAAACCGTTTACTTTAAGTTATGATGTTAAAGCCGATAAGCAGTTTGTAGCTAATAGTTATCTGGATGGATCACACGCTTACATAATTCCAAATAGTTTATTTGTCTACATTAACGAACATCTAAATATGCCAGTTTTTGTAAAAATAAACGGAATTAAAAAAGACTTTAAAATTGCAACTGGTTTAGAAACTGTTGCTGGAAAATCAAATGAATTTACTGCTCCTGATTTTGATACTTTATATGATTGTCCAATATTAATCGGAGATTTAGAAGAATTGCCCTCTTTTAAAGTCAACGGAATCGAACACCGATTTATAGGATATAAAATGGGTGAATTTGATAAAGTAAAATTTATGGACAATCTAAAAAAGGTTGTAGAATCGGCTGTTGCGATAATTGGTGATATTCCTTATAAACAATATACATTTATAGGAATTGGACCAGGACAAGGTGGAATCGAACATCTTAATAATACAACTGTAAGTTTTGATGGCTCAGATTTGGATAAACCTGAGGCAATGAACAGAATGATGAGTTTTTTAGCGCATGAATATTTTCATCATTACAATGTTAAAAGAATCAGACCTTTTGAACTGGGACCTTTTGATTATGATCAAGGAAGCAAAACAAATCTATTATGGGTAAGTGAAGGTTTATCTGTTTATTATGAATATTTAATTGTAAAGAGAGCGGGACTTGTAAATACTCAAACCTTATTTAATGATTTAGAAAACAGTATCAATGCTTTTGAAAATTCTCCAGGACGAAATTTTCAATCTTTAACTCAGGCAAGTTTTGAAACTTGGAATGATGGGCCTTTTGGAAAACAAGGAGAAAATGCTGATAAATCTATTTCTTATTATGATAAAGGACCAGCTGTTGGTCTTGTTTTGGATTTTGCTATTCGTAAAGCAACCCAAAATCAAAAATCTTTAGATGATGTAATGCGCCTTTTATATTGGCAGTATTATAAAAAATTGCAGCGCGGATTTACAGATGCTGAATTTCAAGAATCTTGTGAAAAGATAGCTGGCTGCTCATTAAAAAATATCTTCGAGTACGTTTATACAACAAAAGCAATTGACTATAATAATTACCTACAATATGCAGGTTTGATATTGAAAGAGAATTTTGACGTAGTTTCTAAAACTAGAAAATTTTCCTTTCAGATTCTGGAATCAAATTCAAATGATCAAAAAAATATATTGAGCCACTGGTTAGAGAAGTAGAGTTAATATGATAATGCTAAAAAGCCCATCAAAAATTAATGAAAATTAATTGTGATGGGCTTCGATTTTTATCAAAATCTCGATTTTTTGAAAAAATCTTACAACTTGATCATTTTGTAAGTATTGTTTTGCTGTTTTTTTAAGGTATTTTAAAATTAAGTGATTTTTATTGTGTAGAATTAACATAATTTTTTTTAATAATATTTTTTTTATTCTGTTTTGATTGAAAAAACATAATAACAGGATAATATAATACAGCTTTCGGATAAATTGTTGGCTTTCCTAAGATTGGTTATCATTTAACTTTACAAGTGTTTAAAATACACAATTAACCTACAGTGTATTAAAAAAGTATTTTTTTAACCAAACAAAAACCAAAAAACCAAAAAGCTATGAATTTTACTAACCATTCAGTATTGCAAAATTTTGGAAATAAAATGTTGAAGAAAAAACTGGGATTTGCCATTTTTTTTCTTTTGACGGTTTTAACTTCCGTTGCACAAACAAAGATTAAAGGTTCTATAAAAGATATTCATGGAGTGCCTATTGCGGGTGTATCAATTATAGAAAAGAATGTATCTCAAAATCATGTATTATCAGATTTTGATGGTAATTTCCAGATGACACTTCAAAAACCAAATTCTAAATTGGTTGTTTCTTATGTAGGGTTTGTATCCCAGGAAGTTACGGTTTCAAATAATACAGTAGATGTAGTGTTGCTCGAAAGTGTCGAACAATTATCAGACGTTGTTGTAGTTGGATATGGTACGCAAAAAAAATCAAGAGTTACAAGTGCTATTGCCAGTATCAAAGAAAAAGATTTTACGAGAGGAGCAATTAGAGATGCTTCAGATCTTATAAAAGGAAAAGTTGCTGGTTTGACGATTAGCACTGGTTCTGGAGATCCTTCTGCCGCTCCAAATATTTCGTTACGTGGAGTATCTTCTTTAAAAGGCTCAACTACTCCTTTGGTTTTAATTAATGGTGTGCCTGGTGGAATCGATACTGTTTCTCCTAATGAAATTGCTTCTATTGATGTATTGAAAGATGCTTCGGCAGCGGCAATTTATGGGACAAGAGGTGCTAATGGGGTAATTTTAATTACAACAAAAAACGTCAATAAAGAGATGCAGCCCACAATGACGTATTCTACTTTTACTACTGTGTCTAATTTTGCTAAAAAAGCAGATTTTTTAGATGCGAATGGACTAAGAAGTTTGATGTCACAAGGTGTTAAAGTTCCTTTTACAGATGAAGGTGCTACGACAGATTGGTTAGATGAAATTTCAAGAAGCGGATTTGCTCAAAATCATAATTTAGACCTTAAAGGAGGAACTGCAAAAACGAATTATACTGTAAACTTAAATTACGTAAATCAAACAGGAGTTTTCAATGGAACATTTAATAAAGAATATCGATTCTCATTTGATGTGAATCATAGAATGTTCAATGATAGATTAAAAATTAATTTGAATTTATTGAATGGGACTCAAAAAATGGGAATTTCTCCTGACACAGCAGGTTATGCTTACAGACAAGCTATGATTAGAAATCCTACCGCTCCTGTTTATAACGATGATGGAACTTATGCAGAAACAAATAGATTTCAGTATTATAATCCAGTTGCAATCTTAAATGAAACAAAACAAGACAGACAAAGCACTTGGCAGAGGTTTACAGCCAATTTAACACTAGATTTATTGCCAGGATGGGATGTAAGCGCTTTGCTTGCTAAAAATAAAAATTCAGGGTTAGATGGGTATGCTGAAACTAAAAAACATTATTCGAATACCATAAACGGAAGAAATGGAGTTGCTTCAAGAACTACTGGGCAAACAGATAGAGATTATGTGGAGCTTACTTCTAAATACAATAAGAAAATCGATAAACACGAATTTACATTGCTTGGTGGTTACAGTTATCAATATACTGTGAATGAAGGTTTTTCTGCTTATAATTTTGATTTCCCTACTGACGCTTTCTCTTATAATAATTTAGGAGCAGGGAATGCGCTTTCTGACGGAAAAGCATCTATGGGAAGTTATAAAAATGATGATAAATTAATTGGTTTCTTCGGAAGAGCAAATTACAATTTTGATAACAAATATGATGTATTGTTCAGTATCAGAAGAGAAGGTTCTTCTAAGTTTGGAGAAAATCATAAATGGGGTAATTTTCCAGCTGTTTCAGCAGGATGGAGCATCAACAAAGAGTCTTTCTTAAGCGAGGCTACTGCTATAAATAACTTAAAATTAAGAGCGGGTTATGGTGTTACAGGAGTAATTCCTGGCGAATCTTATTTGTCTCAAACTTTATATAATTACGACGGCTATTTCTTTAATGATGGAAAATGGGTAAAAGGTTTAGTGCCAGCAAGTAACCCGAATCCTGATTTACGTTGGGAGAAAACAGCTGAGGTAAACATAGGGGTTGATTTTGGTTTCCTAAATAATAGAATCAGTGGAAGTTTTGATGTTTACAGTAAAAAAACAAGTGATATGCTATGGGATTATAGTGTGCCAACACCTCCATATTTATATTCAAGCATTACTGCAAATGTTGGAAAAATGGAAAACAAAGGTTTTGAGCTTTTGTTAAATATAGTTCCAGTTAAGACCGAGAATTTTATGTGGAATTCTTCTATGACTTTCTCTCACAACAAAAATAAATTGACAAGCCTTTCAAATGATTTGTATAGCATTGATAGAAACTTTATTAACACAGGAGATACAGGAGATCCAATTTCATTTACAACACATAGATTAGAAGTTGGACAATCTATTGGAAATTACTGGGGACTAAAATCGGTTGATATTACAGATGATGGAAAATGGATCATCGAAACTTCAGATGGAACTAGAAAAACACTGACGCCAGATTTATATAATGATGCTAATAAACAGTATTTAGGTAACGGAATACCAAATTATAATGCAGGTTGGACTAATACGTTTACGTACAAAAAATTTGATTTAAGTGTTGTTATGACAGGAGCTTTCGATTATCAAATTTTGAATTCTCAACGTATGTTTTATGAAAATCCGACGATCAATTATAATATGTTGAATTCTGCATTTGATAAAGTATATGATAAAGCAGTTTTAAACTACAACCAAACATATGTTAGTTACTATCTAGAGCAAGGAGATTATGTAAAAGTTGATAATGTAACATTGACTTATAATTTTGATGTTAAACCGTATAAATTCCTTAGCGCAATGCGCGTGTATGCTTCAGCAAATAATTTGGCTGTAATTACAAAGTACAAAGGTTTAGATCCTGAGATTCCAAGAGATAATGTTTTGTCGCAAGGAGTAGATAATAGAGATAAATATCCAACTACAAGAGGTTTTACTTTAGGTTTAAATGTAACTTTTTAAAAAAAATTAAAGATGAAAAATCAAAATATAGTATATAAAATCCTTATTTCTGGCTTGCTTCTTTTAGGAACCGGATGTACAAATTTGGACGAAACAGTTTATGATAAAATAACTGCTGAAGGAACAGTATTGACTGAAGAAGATTTAACGAGCATTATTGCGCCAGCTTATACTTCATTCAGAGGAATTTTTTGGAATTGGGATGGTTTGCACGATTTGTATGAAGAATCATCAGACTGTTTAGTAACTCCGCAGCGAAATGGTATTGGATGGGGAGATTATTACATCACAATGCATCTTCATACGTGGGGATCTACTCTTCCTCATGCAGAAGGTAACTGGAGTTATATGTACACAGGTGTAAACAGTGTAAATAGGGCAATCTATCAAATTGAGCAGATTGAAGGAATTGAAAATAAAGAAAAAGTAATCCAAGAATTAAAAGCCTTAAGAGCAATTTATTATTATTTATTGCTAGATAATTTTAGAAATGTTCCTATTGTGACTTCTTTTATTAATCCTCCGGGATATCTGCCAGTACAAAATACAGGAAAAGAAGTATATGATTTTGTTGAAACTGAATTAAAAACTGCCTTGCCATATTTAAGTGAGGAAAACAATACAAATACTTACGGAAAGGTTACGAAATGGGCGGTTAAGATGACTTTGGCAAAATTATATCTAAATTCAGAAGTATACATTGGCACTCCTAAATGGAATGAGGCTTTAAGTGAAGTAAATGATATTATTAATAGCGGAAAATTTAGTTTAGCAAGTAATTACGCTGATAATTTTAAAATTAAAAATGAAGGTTCTCCAGAAGAAATATTATCTATTCCTTTTGATCAAGTTAAAACAGGAGGAAGTTATTGGCCATTTAAATCATTAGCAGCTCCGAGTCAGGCAACATTTGAAATGAGTGGAGGTCCTTGGAACGGAACTGGAGTAATTCCACAATTTATTGATACTTATGATCCAGATGATCAAAGGTTAACAGATTGTTATTTAGGAGGAAAGCAGTACACAAGCAAAGGAGAGCCAATAATGGTTGATGGAGTGCAATTTGAGTATATTAATTTCATGACAAATGTAAACGGCTGTGAACCAAATGAAGGTTACAGATTAGTTAAATACGAAATAGGTACTGGAGATATAGGACAAACAAGTAATGATGTTCCTTTTTACAGATATACAGATGCCTTAATGATCAAGGCGGAATGTTTGTTACGAACGGGAGATGCTGAAGGTGCTGCTGTAATTGTTTCTCAAATCAGACAAAGGGATTTTAAAAATACAAATCCAAGTAAAGCAACCGTTTCGGGAGCCAAACTAAGTGGAGGAAGTGTTTATAAATACGGAACTTATGAAGCAGGTGTTATTACAAAATTAGAAGGAGGAGCAGATATTCAATACGGAGGTTTCTTGGATGAACTTGGCTGGGAGTTTATTGGCGAAGCACACAGAAAACAAGACTTAATCCGATTTGGAGTTTTTACCAAAAAATCATGGTTTACTCACACGCCAAACGGCGATTTCAGAAGCATTTTACCAATTCCGCAGTCTGAGATTGATACGAATAGTAACTTGACACAAAACCCAGGTTATAATTAAAGTTTTATATAATAATTGAGTTTTTTAGTTTCGATAGGGAGTGAATTAATTTTTGCTTCCTATCTTTTTAAGATCACTCGAAAAGGATTTTTTCTTTGAATTGTAATCATTGTAAGATCTGTTTTTTTATCTTTAGAATTAAATAATTATCCAATAATAAATACGATTTGATTATGGAAATTAAAGTTCACAATTTGCACAACGGTCAAGTAAGAGTCGAAAGATTTCTTCCTTCCAATGAAAATAATAACTTCCGTACATTTTCCTATACTGGAATTGCAAAACCAGTTAAATGTAAAGTCTGGCTTCCTGTATCAAGTTATTTGATAGAACATCCAAAAGGTGTGGTTTTGATTGATCAAATGTGCCATGCGGACATTCATCAAATTAAACGTGATAAGAAAGAGCTTAGTTTTTTTCAAAATCTTATTAATAAACCATTTGTAGAGATTGAAGATATTGTTAGTCAAAAATTAGCAAAAGTAGGCTACAAATCAAATGATATAGATTATTTGATACCAAGTGATCTTCCTTCAGATTATTCAAGAGGATTGAATTATTTGAAGAATGCAAAAACAATCATGATAAGTGATCTTCAATGGAATACTGAAGAAATAGAAAAACAAGCGAGTTTAGCAACTAAAAAGTGGAATGACCTAAATGTTCAAAAATATAGTTTTTCGAAAACAGGAATAGGTCCGCAAGGTTTGTCTTATGATTTGTTTGGTGATCGTACAGTTGTTTTAGTAAGCACACCAGAATATAGTTCAGGAGCAGTAACTGTAATTATAGACAATAATACTAACTGTTGATTAATTTAAAACTTTAAAAAACATAGCCTTTAAATATAACGTTTAAAGGCTATGTTTTTTAAAGTTTCTTTTTGAAACTTCATTTGGCATAGAAAGAAGGATTGCTACTTACATCTTATCCCACTTTTATACTGCATTTCTTAATATTTTTTTTCTTTATTGCGCCACGATTCTGCTATGAATTTTTTATGTGTTTTTATTCATATTGAAAGTTCCAGACTGGTTAAAAAACGTTTAAATTTACGATATAATTCTTTAATTGTTAAAAGGCTCTTTTTTATGATATACGATAAAGAATGATTTTAATTTTATAAGATTTGATTATCAATAGCTCTTGTTTTGTTGTTAAAAAGGTCTCAGTTTTAGTTTTTTAATTCTAAATAATCAAATTTGAAACTGTTTATAAAATGTTGCTTTTAATTTTATCTAATTTTGAACTTACTCTTACGATTTTCATATATAATGAGCCGATTAATTTACATATTATTTATTTCAGCTAGTTTTTATATTTATCCGCAATCTTCAACAAAAGAGCTGATAGATAGCCTAAACACGATCAATAATCCTGCTCGCAAGGCCGATTTGTGCTGTAAAATAGCATTAAAATTAAACAAAACAGATTGGGAAAGAGCTGTTAAGTATATAGAACTGGCCGAAACTGAAGCAAAAAAAACAGAGAAACCAAATGAAATTTTAGCTGTTGTATATACAGCAGCTGGAAATCTTTACGACTCAAAAGATGTTTTGGATGTGGCGTTGCAATACTATTTGAAGGCTTATGATATTTATAAAGAAAAAAACAATCCTGCAGAAATTGCCAGCGCAGAAAACAATCTAGCCATTTTGTATGCAAAAAGCAATAATCAGGAAAAAGCCCTTAAATTTTTCTCGCATGTATATAAGTATCAGAAAGCTAAAAATGATTCGACAAAACTGGTTAAGATTCTAAATAATATTGGAACAATCTATCTCGACAAAAATGCGGACTCTTCTTTGCACTATTATCAAAAGGCACATTTGATAACCGAAAAGCTGAAAAACAATACTTTAACAGTATATATTTATACCAATTTAGCAAGGACTTATGCTAAAAAGAAAGATAAGAAGAATGCCGATCTTTATTTTGAAAAGGCTTTTTCTTTGGTTAGTTCAAACATCGATAATTCATTAAAATCATTTGTGTATGAATCTCTTTCGCAATATAATTTGGAAGAAAATAAATGTGATGCTGCCATTGTAAATGCGAAAAAAGCTTTTGAATTTAATAAAGATAAGCCTTTTGGTTTTTCGAATATGAGATTAAATAAAATGCTTTATGAAGCTTATTTAAAAAAAGCAGATTATAAGAATGCGGTTTATTATTTTCAGGAATACAATAAAATCAGTGACAGCATAAATATTGAACAGAAAGCTGTAAACCTTGAAAGAATTAAGCTTGAACAAGATTATAAAGTTAGAAGTCAGATAAGAACACTCGTCGAAGAGAAAACCAGATTTAAATATTATGTTGTCGGATTAATATTGGTTGTTGGAATATTAGTGCTCATTATTTTATTAATTCGATATCGAAATAAGCACATCAAAAATCAGTTGGAGCAGGAGAAATTAAAAGCCAAACAGCAGGAACTCAAACAAAGTCTTGAAGCCAAGAACATGGTTTTGGTTGGCAAAGCAATGTCTGAAATTCATCGTACAGACAACATCAATGAAATTCTGACAGATCTTAAAAAGATCAAACTCAAAACGCCAAATAAAGAATTACAGCAAGCAATAGATATTGTTTTAAAACGTCTAGAAAAAGATTTAAATACTGATATCTGGAAAGAATTTGAAATTAGTTTTGAGCAGGTTCATAAATCTTTCTTCGATAAATTGACCATAGATTATCCGACACTTACTCCAAAAGAGCGCCGTCTTTGTGCGCTACTATATTTAGATTTAACTACAAAAGAGATTTCTCAAATCACTGGGCAATCGTTTAAATCAATAGAAAATGCCCGCACCAGACTGCGTAAAAAGTTCGATTTGACCAACGAAAAAGTAAATCTTTCCACTTATCTGAACAGTTTTAAAGGCGATTCATTGTAAAATAATTTCAAATGTAACTATTTGATATAGTTGTTTTTATTTTAAAATGAGTGTTTTTTTAGTGATGCATTTTAGCCTGCGAGTGTTTTTGCAATAGTCCTTTTTTTCTGAGTCTGATACTGCTATTCTACATTTACCAAACGATTATAAAATACGTTTGGATGGACACAAAGAAAAATGAACCGAATAAAAGTTTAGATGAACTTTTGGAGGAAACAAAAACAAAAAAGAGCGCACTCTTAAAAATTCTACAGAAAATAACAAAAACCGGATCTAAGAATCAATCGCCAAATTGATTTTTGGACGAGGCTTTTGCGCTTTTGTGCGAACGAATAGAGCGCAAACTATGAACTAAAAATGCCTTAATACTAATCTAAAAATTTTAAAAAATGAACCAAACCTACTCAAACCCTAGGTATTTGTTTCTTTTGTTGGGTTTCTTAGTCTGTTCCGTCGGAATGGCTCAGTCACCTTTACCAAAAAACAAATCGGCCAATGCGCAGACGGCCATACAATCGCCAAGCGCCAATCAGAAAAAAGATCAGGTTTTTCAAAAAACAACAGATCAAAACAGTAATCAGAATGATGATCCTACTGTTTTATTAACTCAAAAGAGTGTAAACGGAACCACACTTTCGCAAGAAGAAAGTGATGCGGTAAATCAGCGATTAAAGGCTAGCCAGAAATTTTTTGACAAAAGCCAAAGAGCTGCAACAGCCAAAAATGTGCAGATTTCAGACACTACAAAAGTGAAGTCTTTTGCAAAGTCCGCAAAATTGACGTCTAGAAATATATTTGAAGTTAAAAAAGACGCTTTCGAGTTATCGGGTTCAGATAGAATGCAGTTAAAATCGGTTTCAGATAAGCACGGACGAACTTTGGCTACGTATCAGCAACTGCACAATTCTGTTCCTGTAGAAGGAGCTATTTTCAAGGTTAGAGAAGATAAATCTAAGATTGATGCATTTGGTGCGGTGAGCAAAAAGCTGCCAGCCAGCAGTAATTATAAAGTAAATGCTTCGACGGCTTTGCAAAATGCATTAAATACGGTAAATGCTAAAGAATATGTTTGGCAGAGCAAAAAGTTATCTTCTTTAGTGCATAAAAAAATTAGCACAAAACCAGAAGGAGAATTGGTTTATGTTGGACCAAATTTCTCTTCAGAATTGACAGAATATCATTTGGCTTGGAAGTACGATATTTTCGCTACAAATCCGCAATCAAGTCAGACGATTTATGTAGATGCTAATACAGGAAAAGTAATCTTAAAAATCGATTTAAGCAGAGATCTTCGCTCGTCTTCTTCGCCTTCTGCTGACGGAAGAGCTGCCATTGGTAAAGGAAAAGCCAGATTTGCAGGAGATGTTACTTTTGGCACAACACAATATGCAGATGGTTATAGATTGGAAACTTTATTAGGAAAATATAAAGTGCCGATTTATACTTTAAATATGAATCATGCAGAACACGCATCTGATGAAGTTTTGACAGAGTATATCGATGAAGACAATAATTGGAATGATTTATACAATAAAGATCACGATGAAGCGGCAATCGATATTCATTGGGGATTGCAAAAGACGTTGAATTATTACGAAGAAAAATTTAACCGTAATAGTGTCGATGATAAAGGAATGACCATTTTTGGTCTTGCGCACTTAGGAACCAATGTTCAGAATGCATCTTGGACAGGAGGATGGGCGCAGTTTGGTGATGGAGACAAACAGCCATTTGTAAGTTTAGGAATTACGGGACACGAAATGACGCATGCCGTAACACAATTTTCTGCAGGTTTAATTTATTTAGGAGAATCTGGAGCAATGAACGAATCGTTCAGTGATATTTTTGGAATTTCGATTGAGCTTTATGCTGGAAAAGATTCTAAAAATGATATCTGGATGCTTGGAGACGAATTGTACAAACACGGAAGTTTAAGAAGTATGGCCAACCCAAAAGCGGCTGGTCAGCCAGATACTTACGGTGGAGAATTTTGGACAAATCCTGCCAATACAAGTGTTGATAATGGAGGTGTTCACCAAAATAGTGGAATTACCAATTATTGGTATTATCTTTTAGTAGAAGGTGGCGAAGGCGTTAATGACTTAAATAACAGTTATAGCGTAAAAGCAATTGGTTTGGAAAAAGCCGAGAAAATTGCCTACACGACACTTACAGAATATTTATCGCCTTCTTCAAATTTCATGGCAATGCGTCAGGCAAGTTTGATGGCTACAGAAGATTTGTACGGATTAGGTTCTGAAGAATACAAGCAAGTAACCAATGCTTGGTATGCAATTGGTGTTGGACCTGCCTATGGAGAAAGACAAATTCTTCTAGTTTCTGTTGAGAATCCTTCGGTTTCATGTGGTCCTTTAAAAGGAGAAGAACCTTTTTATGTAAAAATTAAAAACACAGGAAGCACCGTAATTAAAGCCGACGAAAATTTGAATTTCAAATTAAGAGCAATGGCAAGTGCTTTAGGAAGAATGATTACTTTTTATACTTATGATGGGAAAGTTCCTTTTGCTAAAGATCTAAATCCAGGCGAAGAAGTAGTTTTACCGTTAAAAAGTAAAATTCCATATCAAGGTAACGGAGCAACAAATTATGTAGAAGTAAAAGTAGATTTAAATCCTATAACCGAATTTGGAGCAAAAGAAGGCTATACCTTTATTTCGCCACTTGTTGTTCCTGCAGCGCAAAAAGATTATGATCTTAAAGCAACTTCGCTGAGTATGCCTTATTATACAGGAGGTGTGCTTCCTTCAAACTATCAGTCATCGATGACGATTTTTAATTTAGGTTGTGCTGATATTCCGGCAGGAACGGTACTTAAAGTTGGATATGCTAATACGGCTGCCGGAAGTACAACCATTTGGAAAGATGTTACGCTTGCGGCAGATTTTAAAGGAAATTCAGAAATGACAGTTTCTTTTGATAACACTTTCGATTTATCTGCGGCTGGCCTGCATACTTACGAAGGATTTGTAACATTTGCACAAGACCCAATTACCACAAATAACAGTATTATAAATGCTGCATATAACGGTATTATTACACAGTTTCCATATTCTGAAGGATTTGAAAGAACAGCTGGAGGATGGAATACAAAAGCATTAGCTGGAAACCAAAAGTTTTTATTCCAAAATTATCCTGCATCATTTAGAACCGTTAAATCGCAATATATGTGGGGAATGGTAGATTTTAAAGGAACAGAAAGAATGGGACTTAATTCTGATTTTGTTCTAGAATCTCCAATTTTTGACTTTACCAATGTAGTTTCTCCTTATGTTGAGTTTGATTTGTATTATTTGCTTCATACTGGCTATGACGGATTAGTGGTTGAATATTCTGAAGATAATGGCCAGAACTGGAAAAAAGTTGAAACTGTAAATTATCCAGAAACCAAGCATTTAAATGACTTATTTGATGGAGGATGGTTTACGGGTGTGAACAATAATCTGAAAAAAGATCCTTATCAAATACGTTTAAATGAGCTTGCTGGTAAAAAAGCAGCCATTCGTTTTCGTGTAAAATCAGATGATTATTATGATGGATTTTTAGGGGGATTTATAGACAACATCTTGGTAAGCGATGCTCCTTATGATTTAGAAGTTTTATCTGCAAAACTAGATGCAGGAAAATGTGATATTAATAATAGTAATGTTGCCATAAAAGCTAAGATTACAAACAATTTTGCTACTGCTAGCCAAGTGGTTAATATTACGACTAAAGTTCTTGATGCTACAAAAACGGAGGTATTTTCAAAAACTGAAAAAACAACTTTAAACTTTGCGAAGTTTAAAGACACAATATCATATTCAGTGCCAAATATCAGTTTGAAAAATATTGGAGAGCACACTATTACGGTTTCTGTATTTCCTGAAGATATGGCAAAAGATCTTAAACAAGGAAACAACGCCGTGACGCTTACTTACGATAATTGGAATAATGAAGATATGAAAATCTCTGTTCTTCCTTATAAAATGGATTTTGAAGATGCTTCTAAATACAAAGGATGGAGAACTGCTGAAAATAAAGGTTCTGCAGGCTGGAAACATGGTTTACGTCCAGATTTAGGTTCACCAGGTTGGTTTATTGCAGATCATACCAAATTTATGGCAAGTAACGATGATAAATGCAATTGTGATGCAGCAAACGATATGTTGGTTTCTCCAGTATTTGATTTGACAAATTACAAAACAGCGCATTTAACTTTTGACGGTTTTGGTGATGCTCAGCATCTTTCTGACGGATATGTAAAAGCAAGTACAGATGGAGGAGAAACTTGGAAGGAAGTGTTTAAAATGCCTTATTATGGAAATTGGTGGGAATATGGAGTGGATTTGACCGAATATGCAGGAAAATCTTGTGTTATGATTGCATTCGTCCAAAATGATAACGGATATTTTGCTAATGGTTTTGCGGTAGATAATATCGAAATTAAAGAAACAAAATCGAATGTAAGATTGTCAAATCTAAGTGTTGCAGAAAATGTAAACGAAGATTCAGCTTCTCATGAGTTTGTGGTAAGCGCAAGAAATTCTGCCTACAAACCGATAAATAAAGTTACAATTGAATATCAGATTTCTCAAAACGGTACGGCTGTTGGCGCTCCAGTTTCTTTAGAAAGAAATGATGAAGTACTGGTTGGTCAGACAATTACCTATACAATTGATGGTTTGCCGGAATTGCCAGCAGGAAACTATGAAATTGCAATTAAAGCTTTTACAGCTGACGAACCAAAAGATCAGGCAAAAGTAATAAATGGCACTTTTCAAG
Source organism: Flavobacterium sp. SH_e (assembly GCF_025717045.1). Lineage (GTDB taxonomy): Bacteria > Bacteroidota > Bacteroidia > Flavobacteriales > Flavobacteriaceae > Flavobacterium. The sequence goes on along the minus strand of NZ_JAOVZN010000012.1, from coordinate 16,972 downwards.
TTGTGGCAAAAGCTCCTGAATTAAGCCTTGAAAGTTTCTCTAATGTAACAGCTGGATCATTATTAGGAGCAAATGGATTTGTTTCGAGTATAAGTGACGATAATTATCCGTGGAGAATTGTAACGACTCCAGATAATGCGAACTTAACAGTTCCTAAAAAAGATCATACAGGAGATACTTCTGCAAAAATGCTGTACAGTTCGTTAGAGAATTTATCTTATTATGGAGAATTAATTTCGCCAATGTACAAATTGTCTGATAGCGCTTCTGCCGTAGAATTCTATTATGCAATGCAGAGTAATGTTAATGACATTTTCCTAGTTGATATAAAAGTAGCAGGAGGCGAGTGGACAGAACTTTGGAGAAGAAACAAAGAAGGCAGCTACATAGACACAGAATGGAAGAGAGCTGCATTGAATATTAGTAAATACAGAGGAAAACTGGTAATGTTCCGTTTCAGACATGCAAAAGCAGCTGGATATTCTTATATGGTTTTAGATGATTTAAAAATCTTTAATGATGCCGTTACAGACGTAGCTATGGAGATTTTATCGCCAAAAGACGTTTGCGGAAGTCAAGAATATAAAGTGAAATTGACTAATGAAGGCCAGAATGCCATCAAAGAAAATTCAATTCAGTTGAAGCTAGACTATCTGAACACATCAGAAAGTATTTCAGAAACTGTAGAAGCTGGAATTCCTGTTGGTGAAAGTATTGAATATACCTTTAAAAAACAGCCAAAATTAGACGAAAGCGGAGATTCGCATATATTTAATTTCGCAGCCAAATTAGAAGGAGATATTATTGACCAAAACAATATTATTGAAAATTATAATTATCAAGGAGTTTCAAGTGATTTCAAATTATTTGACAATGCATCAATTCATGGTTATGCTGGAAAAAGTGTTTATATAAACGCAAAAAACAATTTGCTGATCAAAGAGTTAGACGCAGTTTCATACAAATGGAATACTGGAGAAGTAACCAGCGATATTGAAGTAACTAAACCAGGTGATTATATCGTTACGGCAGTTCTTGAAAACGGATGTACATTAACAGAAAAAGTAACGGTGACATTCGATACTTTCAATTCTGAATTGCCAAGCGGTGATGCTTGCGGACCTGAAGTAGTTTTAAATCCAGGAAATTATGCCGCTTACGAATGGTTTGACGGCTCAACAAATCCAACTTTCACTACAACAGAAAGCGGAGATTACTATGTAACAGTTTACAACGAACACGGATTAGGTAAAATTTTTACAACAACTATTAATGTTTTAGAAAATAAAGTACCAGAAATTCAAGCATTAGAAGGAAATAAAATTACAGCTTCTGCTGATGCTGCAGGTTATCAGTGGTATTTAAATGGAAGAATTATCCCGAATGCGACCGAAAAAACAGTTGCAACAATTTGGGAAGGAAGTTATAGTCTTCAAGCAACCAATGCACATGGCTGTACAAGTATGTCTGCTCCAATTGACTCAAAAGGTCTTCTTATTGGAAAACTGACAAATTCTTTCAGAGTATTTCCAAATCCAGCGGCAGACAATGTAAATATCTTCTTGGCTGAAAAAGCTGAAGGCGAAGCTGAAATGAAAATTTACTCTATGGAAGGCAATGCAGTTTGGAGTAAAACTTATTCTGCTGTTCCATCAAGTGTAAATGTAAGCCAGCTGACTACAGGAGTTTACATTTTAGACTGTACGGTTCAAGGTAAAAAGTACACGGCTAAGATTATAAAAAAGTAACAAATTACAGATAGAAAAGGCAGTTCTCATACAGAACTGCCCTTCTTAAAAACAAAAAATACGATGAAAAAATCAAAGCTAATAATCTGCGCGCTGTTAATGTGTGCAGGTGTAATGGCCCAAACCGAAAAGGTAAAGTTGGGTGTAAAAGCAGGTTTAAATATTTCGAGCTTGACATTTGATGAAAACGAATTGGATTCCAAAAGTAAAACAGGATTTACAGCTGGTTTAATGGCAGAAATTCCTTTGGCAAAAAACTTCTCGATACAGCCAGAATTATTGTACAGCCAGCAGGGAATGAAAATTTCGTATTCAGATCCAGACGTTCAAAATTCACATTACAAAAGTACTATTGCCTTAAACTATTTAAACATTCCTGTAATGCTGAAATATTATGTAGTGAAAGGTTTAAGTATTCAAGCAGGACCTCAAGTTGGAATTCTGCTAAAAGCAAATAACAAATATCAAGACAACTTTTTAGGTTATGATAACCATGAAGAAATGGATTTAAAAGATTACTCAAATGGAGTAGACGCTTCTGTAAATTTCGGATTGGGGTATCAGTTTAAAGACAGGTTTTATGCAGATGCAAGATATAATTTGTCTTATACCAATGTGTTTAAAGATGTAACAGCAAACACAAATTATATTATTAACAGTGACATGAAGAATAAAGTTTTTCAAATAACGATCGGTTATTTTTTTAAATAGAGTTAGTAACACCTTCATAACTGTTTAAAAACCACTCCGAAAAGGAGTGGTTTTTTGTATGTAAATTATTTATTTTCAGCAATTTAAATATTAAAATGAATTTAAAGTAGGTCTATGGTTGTGTCAGTTTACAAAGTTTTTTCCGATTCCCAGACCAATTCCCCAACTGGCGTAGGCGTTCCATTTAAAGTCATAACTTATTGCGCCAAATATATACCCATCCTTTTGGGAGTTTATGGCCTTATTCAACTCCGGTTTGGGTTAAAAAGAAATTTTTTTACTTAGCAAATTCGCGTCCAAAACCTAAAAGGAAACTCCAATTTTCGTTTGGTTTGTAGATTTCGATTAGAGCTCGAGACCTAGTTTAAGCAGAATTCACCTTAGCTTTTGGAGGGGACTTCACGAAACCCGTGCCACGATTCTGACACGAAACTTCTGTGCGGTTTTGAAAATAATGAAAATGCACTTAAAAGACAAAACCCTGCTGATCTTAAGATCTGCAGGGTTTCCCGTGAATTTTAGCCTTTTTTCTAAACTTTGAAAAGTCTATTTTTAAGCTCTCAGCGGAGAAAGAGGGATTCGAACAAAAATGTAGCATCCCGCTTTTTTAGTGCATTTCTTGGTGTTTTATACATTATTTTGCCATGATTCTGCCAAGAACTTTTTGCGTGTTTTTGTGCATTTTGAAAAGTTACGGAGCAGATTTTCCGTTTAAATAATGTTGTAATTCGTAATTAATTGAAAGGCAAAGTTACAAATTTTTAAGACGAACTAACAGAGAAATTTTTGAAAACCTTTAAGGGATGTTAAAAGGAATTGAGAAGTAATTTAAGATTATATTCTCCTTTCTAATTCTCCAATTTTTTTAGCACATCCATATATTTGTAAAATTGTCTTAATTTTTTGTAGGCCTCTTGATGACAGTTTCATTGATGTTATCATACAACAAAGTACACAAAATATAAAACTTCTTTAGAATTATACTTAATTTATATTTGGAAGAAATTGTAAAAATTCCAAAAATACCGTAGAAATACCTATTGCAAGCTTAAACGTATTTTATTTCTTTACGTCCGATTTAATATCCTCGAAAAAACGAATAAAAATATTGATTCAGATTAAATTTCTTAATGATTTTTAATATCTATAATGACAATAGTAAAATGATTAATCTTCAAAAAAACTTCAATGTTAACAGGTATAAATTTCAAAAATTATAAGGCATTTGAAGAGGGTAAGCTAGAGATAAAGCCTATTACGATACTTTTAGGCGCCAATAGCGTTGGTAAAAGTAGTTTAATTCAACTCTTTTTAATGCTTCAGGAAACTGCTTTGGCAGAGAACTACAAATCGGCTTTAAAATTACACGGCGGTTTTTTTAGTTTAGGAGAGGGTATAAATTTATTTAGAAAAAAGGACATTAATAATCCTTTAAATATCGAAATTGAATTTAATGAACCTACTATAAAAGATTTAATTCAAAAGGATTTTTTTGGACGTTATATGGAAGATGTGATTAATTATTGCTTCTTTATTGTTGCCCGAATTTCAAAAAATGAAGGTCATTTGAATTTTATTAGAAGAAATTTTACAAGACCAAAATCAAATAAACGACAAAATAATGAGATAGGCTTTTTGAGTCCCGATTTAGTTAATATTTTTGATATTAACAGAGAAGACTTGGTGCAATTAATTGATCTCACTTATGAAACTTTGATAAAGTTTCAAGATAAGTCACTAATAAAAGAAGTAACACATTCTAGATACATCTTTCATAGTAATTTAATTGGTCAGACATTAATGTCCAATAGACAAGAGTTAATTGTTACCTATGATTTTTTAAAAAAAATGCTAGATGTGAAAGATACTACAAATGTTAGACTTTCTTATAGCTTTGAGTATATACAAGATGTTCTAAAGATTAAAAAATTTAAGCTTCAATTAGGTATTTCGGAGATTGTCAATGTCGATTTTGATAAAACAGATAATAAATCTTTTATTAAAAGTGAAGTAAAAGATTTTACTGGAGCTACTAGCAAGCAGATTACTGAATTGCGAAGAATTTTTAAAAATAATAAAACTGTATTTTCTTTTATTGAATATAATGAAACTAGTGAATCTCCACTTAGCGTTTCTGATTCATATTTTGTTAATTTCCTTTCGGAAATTATAGATAAAGTCGAAGATTCTTTTAATGGTCAAAGGATAAACTATGTAAGCCCACTACGTGCGCATCCTAAACGTTACTACTTTTTAGACAAAGCAAAAATTAATACTTTTTTAGATACTCTTGATGGCGAAGCAATTGCTGAAATAATTAAAGAGAATAATAATTTAAAAAATAGTGTAAATACTTGGTTTAAAAAATTTAATCTTCACATAGATGTTGGACCAATAAAGGATATTATTCATCAGATTGTTGTTCAACAAAATTCCCTCGATTTAGATATAACGGATGTGGGGTTTGGAGTTTCACAAGTATTACCTGTTATAATTCAGGGATTTTTATCGAAAGATCAAAGTATAACTTTAGTAGAGCAACCTGAAATACATTTACATCCAAAAATGCAGGCTGATTTGGCAGACTTATTTATAGACATTGCAATTCGAAAAAATACTAGAAAAAATACATTCTCATCACATAAATATTTGATAATTGAGACTCATAGTGAATATTTATTAAAAAGGTTGAGAAGAAGAATTTCCGAAGAAAAGATTAATCCAGATCAAGTTGCAATCTATTATATTGAACCACAGGAAGAAACTAAAAGTGCTTCAATTAGAAAAATTGATATAAGTTCTAAAGGTGCCTTTGAATGGCCAAAAGATTTTTATACTGGAGAACTGGCCGATGATATTACTGAGTTTTTAAAAAATCAAATTTAATGGGTATTTACACACTATCAATAAATTATATTGATGGAGTTAGCGCAAACAAAAGTCATTTATTAAATGTATTTTATAAGTTTCCTAATCCTGATAACGAACTAAAAGTTGCTGTTGATAAAACAAAAAAAATATTAGATCACTATTCAAATAATGCGTTGAAAAGTAACGATTTTTTCACATGGCTAGATTTAATGTCTAGAAACCCTTCTGGATTTGAAGTGATAGATGTAAATGTACCTGAAAATATTCATGAAGAGGAAATGTATTTAATGGTAGCGGCAGCGACAAAACCTTATCAAAAGGTAATTGTCAATTCACATCAATATTGGCATAAGTTTAATTATGATCACGCTTGTAGTAAGATTGATTATAATGGCAATAAAATAACTATTTTAGATCGAGATGAAGCTTATTCCGAACTTAACCCAGCATTAGAAACAACTTTAATTACAATTAATAATCATATGAAAAGAAATAATCCTTGGATTTCTGGTAGTTTTTATCTTTTTTTAGCTTTGATGATTTTGATAACCATTGCTACAATTTCTAATTTCGTACCATGGGTGATCCTACCGATAGTATTAATCGGTGGTGTCTTGATCATAGGAATTATAGGCGCTATGCAATTAAGGAATGATAGTAAGCTGAAAGAAGAAAATTTCATGAGTTTAATGGGAATGACATACAAAAGTCTACCATTATTAAAAAATATGTCTGATAAAAAGGAATAAAAATTAATTGAAGATATATAATCTTTAAATCACTTTTTTTAATGCAATGCTTTTTTAAAGTCAACTTTCTAATAAAATTTTGGCTGAGTTAATTGATGATGGTTTTCTATGTGGGGAAAGTAATGACTAATCTTCCCAAATAATACTTAACGCAGTTCCTTTATGAGTGATGCAATGCTCATAAAACTTTTTATTTGAATCTTCATTTTTGACATAATCAAAGCAGTCGATTGCCCAAATTTGGGAGGTTTTCGAAATTTCACTTAAATTGATGTTGTTAAAATATTCTCCCATAACAAATGAAGATGGAATTTTAGGGTTGTTTAGAACATATTTGTAAGGGAAATCATCACTGGAATATTTCCATTTAATAAGACCATTTTCGCCATAAATTATCATAATTGGATGAGATCCGATTTGAGCAAAACGGAACGCACAAGCCGTGACACTAACAGCATACTGAATACTTAGTGTGCTTATTAATTCAAAATTAAATTTTTTTCTGAAAATGTCTGTTTTGAAACGCTCTTCCGGCATTAAAAGGCAGGAGGCAAAATAATCAGCCTCTCTTTCTATTTCAGAAAATTGTGCTTTATTAGTTTTCGAGGCATGGACCTCAAGCATCCCCTGCATCAGGCCAATTCTATGGGAGTCAATTATGTAATGCCCTAATTCATGGGCCAAAGTAAACCTCCCTCGTGGAGAATCAATTCTATTGCCACAGTCGGTATTTATATGAATGTAAAATTGACCATCGTCATAAAAGGTCATTCCGTCAAAAGTTCCTTTTCCGTAGCTATCGTAAAAGACTTCTAGGCCCTCTTCCTTTAAAATGTTTTCTAAAGGAGTAATTTTCTGATCATACTGCAGGGCTATGGACTCTGCAATTCTTTTTATTTTATTTTTCGAAGTGTTATTTATCATCTGAATCACGATGCTTTTTTCTCATCTTATCAATGATATGCTGCGGAAGGCCGCTTTGCCCTTTTCTGGCAACCATTTTCAAATTCTCAATTTCTGCTTTTACATCTGAACTTATATCTAAACTGATTATTTTAGATTTATTGCGTAAACTTCCACTTAAAATTGAGTCGATGTCAATCACAGAGTCTTTTAGCTTAAAATCATAATCATCATATAATTTGTTAAACCTGTCGAGCTGGTGCTCATTCATTGGGTATAAAAATCCTGTCGAATGAAGCCAGTCATCTAAGTTCTCCTCGGAGATTTTGCCTATATATTTTTTATCGATTGCCATTTAAACTATTCAAATAATTGTTAATATGGTCAGTTGCTTCTTTTTTGTAAACTTGAATGGAACTTTGAGCCAGATTTAAAGTATCACGTAATTTTTTAGCGACTTGTCTTGGGATATTTTTTCCATTATTCTGATAGGCCTTATAAGTGAGATAAATTACTTTCTGCTTCTCAGAAAGCCCCAGCATTGCTTTTTCAATGATTTCCAATCTGATTTTTAAGTCTCTTTTTTTGTCAAGATCTTCCCCTACAGTTACATTAATTAGGTCACTTATGTTTTCTACAATAGAAAGGTCTTCCTCTTCTGGTTCGGCGCAAGTGTCGCTTACACCGTATTTCATGAGTTCATTAAATACTATTGCATACAGCCAAATTTTAATGGCTTTATCCATGTCTTTGGACTTTGCTTTTTCCTTATTAAAGGAATGGTATTTCCAGACCTTTGCAAAAGTGCAGTTAGCAATATCTAAAGCAGTAACGCCGCTATGTCCATACTTAGCAGAATAAATTTCAGCTTTCTCGATAACATCATTCTGAAATCTGCTGCAGAAAACTATAAATGCATTTTCAGCTTCATTTGGAAACTCATTCTTAAAAGAGATGTACTCAATAAGTTCATCACTGGATAAGTTTTCAAAGTCAATCTCTGTAGTTTTTAATTCAACTTTCATCTATATATCAAAAGCGTTACTAATGGAATTAGTATATGAGTAGGACTACTAATTTTTTCAAAGTTAAAAAAAAAGTTCCTAATGGAATTAGTATATAAATGAAATACTTACAAATAAAGGCAAATCCTTTATGCCTTAATGTTAAAGGAATATGTTTAATCAATTAATTGTATCAAGATGGCAACGAATCCACCGAAAGACAATTCTAGAAAAGGAGCTGTTAAAGAGCGTTCCCAGACTTACAACCCAAAGACCGATCATTGGGTAAAACGTGACACTAACACGGGTAGGTTTATGGATGTAAAAACATCTGACAACAGTCCTTTCAAAGGAGTAACAAAAGAAAAGTAAGATACTTTTCAAAAACTGATCTCGTGTGTTTTCAATTAGATGCAGAGAGTTGAAAAAATAGGATAATTTTTAAGAGAATGATTGCCTTTATGCAGATGGCCAATAGATAATTATTCCTTTAGTTTAGAATTTTGTTTTCCAAATTCCTGAGAATATGAATAGCGATGAGATTGTTTATTTGAGAGAGGGAGAATTTCCCTCTTTCAATAATATTTAAATGATAATGATATATGGCAGATTTATTTACACCACTATTGAAACCTATTTTTATTAAAGGGGCGGCAATAGTTTGGGAGAACAGAAAACATTTAAGTGTTTTTTTTAGAACCAAATTTGGTTCATATAAGAATAAGGATATTCGATTTTCAATCAGTTACCTTTTTAAGATTCAAATACCAGATACTAATAAATATCTGCTTGTTCTGAACCGAAGGATTGAAAACCAGCTTCAGCCAGTTGGAGGCGTATATAAAAGATATGGTGACGATTCTCTTTTCAATAAATGGGAATATAAGCCTGATAACAAAAGAAATGGCTTGGATACGGATAAGAAAAGCTCTTCAGATCTACGATTTATGGTTAGAGGCAAGTACGTTATTGAGGTGATGAACTGGTTTGAAAGTATGCAGGAAAGGGAAACAGATCCAAATCGGGAATTTAAAGAAGAACTTTTGGATACAAATATCCTGAATTCGGATATTTTTAAGGCTCTCACTTATAGGCATATAAGAAGATATTCTGACAGTCTAAGCTGGAGTAAATACTTTAAGTGCTATGAGGTAAAAATCTATGATGTTTTTGAACTTATTCCAAATGAGCAGCAGAAGAGAAGTCTTATTGATTTAGCTCAGGAGGATTTAGATTTGGCAAGAGGTTATGCAATAGCTGATTGTGATGATATTGAACATCTTCGGCTTGTGGTTGACGGAAAACAGATAGCACGTATTGGAGAACACACAAAACTAATTATAAACAAAACTTTGAAAGAATGATAGATATATTTAAAAACTATGCATTGCAGAGAGATGAACTTCTGGCAAGAATTGCACAGGAATTACAGCTGGATAAAACTCGTTTAGAGCGAATGGAAAGTGCATATAATGCCGTAGCCGACCTTCTGAAAAAAGATGAGGACTTTTTTAAAGATGTAGAAATAGAGGTTTATGCTCAGGGTTCTAAGCGAATAGGAACCAGTATCAAACCTATTAATGATGAGGATTTTGATTTGGACACGGTACTTCATATCTATGATATCTATCATAAATACTCACCTGAAGAAATCTATAATGCATTAGTCAAGGCTTTGGAGAAGGACAGTTATTATAAATCCATAATGGAAAAAAAGAAAAGATGCGTCCGTTTGAATTATAAAAGCGATTTTCATATGGATATTCTACCTGCCTGCATGCCTTCGCATTTTGAAAAACAAAAGATTGCAATTCCGGAGAAAATGATGAGAAGCTGGTCCTCTGGAAATCCAAAAGGCTTTTCAGAATGGTTTTTAAGAATTGCGGATTCGGTTAGAAATCCTGTATTGATAACGCATATGCGTGCTTTGATGGAGGCGAAGGTGGAATCAGAACCTCTGCCTGTGGAGCTATACCAAAAAACACCGCTTCAAAGGGGTGTTCAATTGATAAAACGATGCAGGGATCTATATTATGCGGACAAAAAGTACAGAGTTTCAAGCATTGTTATTACAACTCTGACTGCTCATTTTTACAATGGAGAAAATTCAATTTTTGATACAATTGACAATGTATTGGAAAAGATAAAAGGAAGTTATCTTGATGCTTTAAAATCAAATGCAAAATTTAAAGTCTTAAATCCGGTAAATCCTCAGGAAGATTTTACTGACAGCTGGACTGATGAGCATTTTAAGAGTTTTTATGGTTTTATTTCAGATTTATATATTCAGTGGCAGAATCTTAAAACTTCTTTCGAAACTGGTAAAGACGATTACATAAAACTTTTTGGCGAAGGTGTTTATAAAAAATCTTTAAATGAGCAGATAGTAACTTTTTCGAAGAATACAGATGATGGTTTTACAAATGCAAGCGGTCTAATTATCGGCGGAAAAGCCTATACAAATACTCAAGGCCAGATAAATTCAAATACAGGAATTAAAAATGAATCTCATCACTACTTTGGAAGCTGATCTAGCGGCGAGCAACAGGAAGAATTGGTATGTCTTTTTAATTATCCAAAAGGCATTAGTTGAGCAGCATTTTAAATGGCTGAAAATGGAAGTTAAAAGTGAGACAAAATCTTTATACGGCAGAGGATACTTAATTGTAAACGGAAAAAATTACGACATTGAGCTGTATTATTCGCCATTTTATGATTTTAGATTTGACAGAATCTATATTAGAGATAAATCGATACAATACAGCAGTAAAATTCATTTGTACAGTGATATGTCTTTGTGTCTGTATCACCCAGTGATTGATAAGCCGATAATGCAGATTGTTCCCTTATTTAAAATGATACCTTGGATAACGGAATGGATTGTTTTTTACAATCAATGGAAGAAATATGGAGTTTGGTTAAATAAAGAAATAAAGCACTAATCAGTAAAAAATCATTGATGTAAAACAGATGAAATTTATTTTTTACAGAAGATATTGTTTTTGGAATTCTTCTATTGTCAAATTACCAAGGGCAGAATGTCTTCTGTATTTATTATAAAAGTCCTCTATGTAGTCAGATATAGATTCTTTTGCTTTTTCTTTGGTGGCATATGTGTTATGGTAGACCAGTTCGGTCTTCAGCGTTTTGAAAAAACTTTCCGCAACCGCATTGTCATAGCAGTTTCCTCTGCCGCTCATGCTGCGGGTTATCTGTCCGGTGCCTTCCAGCATCGAAGCAAACCACAGGCAGGCATATTGTGTTCCTCTGTCTGAATGAAAGATCAGTTTCCGGTTGCTCTCCAAGGGACGATTCGCTATCGCATTTTTAAAAGCCCTGATGCTGGTTTCTTTTGCTTTTAGGTTTTCGCTTACAGACCACCCGATTACCTTGCGGTCAAAAAGGTCTATTACCACGGTAAGATACAGCCAGCCTTCTTCGGTTTCGATATAGGTTATGTCCGAAACCCATACTTCGCTGCAGCGTGATGCTTTAAAATCCTGCTTCAGTATGTTCTGTGCTGTCAACAATCTATGGGAAGAGTCTGTGGTTTTTTTGAATTTTGATTTTGCGATGCTGCGAAGATGGTTTTCCATCATAATTTTGGCTACAAAAGCCCTGGAAACTTTAATCCCGATTGCCGAGAGTTCTTTGGCAATTCGGGGGCTTCCGTATCTGCACTGGCTCCAGTGGTAAATCCTTGTAATCTCAGATGTTACAAAAGCTTTATGCGCGGCCCTTCCGGAGAACTGCCTTTTAAGCCATTTGTAATAACAGCTGGGATCCGAGTGAAAAACCCGGCACATCAACCCGATGGGAAATTTATCGGAATGTTCCTTTATGAACTGATATACATCTTTTCTGTCCCGGTGGAGCAATCCGGCACTTCGCTGTAAAATATCACGCTCCAGTCTGATGTTTTTGAGTTCCTTGCGAAGTGTGGCTGTTTCTTTTCTGTCTGAATCAGTACATGCCGTCTGCTGTAGGGTGAGTTTTCCAGCCCGGAAGAGGTTTTTCCAGTGCTGCAGGCTGTTTTTGTTGATCCGAAGCTTGGCGGCGGCGAGCCGCACGCTTTTATGCTCGATGCAGGTCTTGACGGCCCAGATCTTAAATTCGGTGCTGTATTTTTTTCTGCTGCTTTTCATGCTTTCAAAAGTTAGGTGCGTTATTCTTCCTTTAGAATTAAGAATTAAAACGTAAATTATCTAACATTTAAGCTGGCTTGCACTGAATTCGCCTTAACTTTTTGTGGCACTTTTGAAGGGAACTCCATTTTAATTTTGCCACGAACCTGCCATGAAGTTTTTGTGCATTTTTAAAAACATTGAAAACCTGCAGAAAGCTAAAAACCCTGCGAATCATAAGATTTGCAGGGTTTTCCGTGAATTTTAGCCTTTTTTGTAAACTTTGAAAAGTCTCTTTTTAAGCTCTCAGCGGAGAAAGAGGGATTCGAACCCCCGGACCTGTTACAGTCAACAGTTTTCAAGACTGCCGCATTCGACCGCTCTGCCATTTCTCCAGTATATTGCTACCATTTTGTGATTGCGAGTGCAAATATAAGTTGTTTTTTTGATTGTGAAAACTTTTTTGAAACTATTTGCAAAGAAAATGATTGACATATAAAAAAAGAAAATCCTAGATAAAGCTAAAGATTTAATAGTGAGGCAAAAACGAAAATAATGCAATTAAGTCTTAGCTTGTTTTGTGAAATATTTAATTTTTTTTGAGATTTAGATAATTTTACTTTGGGTTGAGGTTTAAGTAACAAATTACAAGATTTGCGACATATAACTAAACCATATAAATGATGACGCTTATAGCAATATTTTTTCCGTGTATCTCCTTTCTTTTAAGAGGTAAAATTTTGACCGCATTACTCTGTTTGATTTTACAGCTAACTTTAATCGGTTGGTTGCCTGCTGCAATATGGGCAGTCATATCGCTTCAGAATTCAAGAGCTGACAGACGTAATGCAAGATTAATAAAAGCAATGCGAAATAGATAATTAATTATTTTTTTACGGTCTATTTTTTGTTTTTCTAGCTGACTTCCTAATATAGTTGTACATTATGATAAAAGTTTCCTTTAAGATCTGCATTGAATGTACATTGAAAATTCTAAAATCGTTAAAACTATTTTGAACAAATAAATTAAGAAATGACTGCAAAATAAAAAATGTTAATTATGAGAATAATTCACGGTCTTTAGCGCGTCTTTTATCTGAATAATATTTGTCCCACCATGGTTTCTGTCTATTGTCTTTTGGAGGAAATTTTAGTTCTAATTTCTGGTTTTTTGCATCAGCTTTTGATCTTGCAAGTCTAAATTCATAGTGATCAAAAATCCTTAATGCTTCAATCATATATGATGTTGCTACTTTTCTGTCTTTAATTAATAATAAATTTTCTCCATTTTTAGAATCTGCAACCCCAGAAAAATTATAGGATCCCATATAAACCCTTGCATTATCGGTATTGAAATCTATAACCAAAAATTTGTGATGCATGCGTATACCACCACCGCCTACAGGCTCTTTTTTAAAAGGTTCAGGAATATTTTCAGCTATTACTGCTGGAGAGACTGGTTGTGGATTTCCGTCTGTGCTTTTTAAATTGATTCCGCCAACAGGTTTATCAGCAATTCCATAAACAAATATTTCCTCTTTTTTGGTAATATTTGTTAGCGCTTCTCTAATTGGGCCGCCTGTTTGTGCAAGAAAAGCCATAGAATATAAAAGACTTGATTCGGTTGATGCAACATCTTCACCAATTGATTCAAGTACAGTATTTTCAGTATTATGAGGAGAAAAGGTTACCTTAGCATCAATTCCATCTAAGCCGAGAGACTGCCAAGTAGCAGATTCTGTATTGTTGAACAATGAAACGGAGTTACTTTTGCCAACTGACCAGAAATTTTTAAATGCTTCATTAAACAATTCTACAGGTTTCTCCCCTGTAAGTATAATGGCATTATTGTTTTGGACAAAAATACCTCGCCATGATAAGTTTGTTGATCCACAAACTACTTTTTTAAATTCAGAGCCATCAACAATTATCGTTTTATTATGTTGTAAGCTTCCCATTTTCTGACGGATCACTTGATCATTTCCAGCGGTAAATGCTAGCATTTCAGCAGCTTTATTTTCCGATGAGCCTTCTTCTCCGTGATCTTTTGAATCATCAATAATTATTTTCAGACGCTTTTTTAATTTTTTTAGACGTTTCACAATTTCTGGCTCATTAAGGTCATAAGCAATTACTGAAACTTTTGCAGTTTTATCTTTGATAGCATCATCTAAAACTTTTAAAATTGCATTGTATGCTTCAAATCCCATCCATGCCAAAGCATCTTTAGAAAGCGGATGTGTTGGTTTAAAATCAAGGCCTTCTTTTGAGTTGGCAGGAAGTAATGTTTTAATTTCGCCTTCTTTCTCAAAACGATCTACAAAAGCTTGGGAAGAAATAAATCCTCGTGTAAAAGTTACATTTAGAGCATTTGGATAAGTTTCTCTCGCAAGTGCTATGGAACATTGTTGGGATTCACCATAACTTAATTCTTTGTTTTTATTCATAAATACTGGTTTAACCACATAAGTAAATAAACCTTGAATTTCAGGATTACGTGGAAAATGTACCCAACGGAAGACCTGCAAGGGACTACGCAATGTATATCGTACATTAGGGTCAGTTTTATCTGCTTCTGGAAAACTGATTCTATTTCTTAATGGAAAGAACTTAGTGCCGTCAGGTTCCATATATTCAATTGAAAAGCCAACAAAGTCAGACGTTGGCTTTCCATTTTTCCAATTCATTCCCAATAGTGCCATTCCGTCTCCACGGTGAACTTTTAATGTAAAAAGAGCCATTTCATTTGTACCGATTACCTGATAGCCGGTGCTTGGTTGATTTGCCATAATACTTCATTTTAAGATTAATAATACCTCCAGATTTGAATGATTTTAAATTATGTTGTGCGAGGGAGATTCTAAAAAGTTAATATTTTGTGCAATTTTTGATAAGTGTTAATTCTGCTTTGAATAAAATGAGAAATCCAAATCTTAGTAATCTGGTTCATTGTTTTATTATTTTGGGTAAGATTATAACGATGTAAAAATAAATCAAAAGTCAAATATTGAAGTAAGTATTTATACTTGTTTTTTTTATGTGTATTTGTTTGATTTACAGGTTTTTATTTGATTTAATGGACTGATCGGCGACTTACCTCTTAAGATCAGTTTTTCAAGAATAAAATAAAACCTATCAATGTAGCTCTGCTAACGAAAATTAGAGAGGAAGATAAGTAGGCATTTCTTTTCCTTCAATTATTTTTTATAAAATCTCTTTTTTAGAGAGGTGAAAGATCTTTACTTTTTTAATTTCTAGCGGAAATTCTAATTTTTTTTGCTAGTAAGATATTTACATTTATTAATAACAATTTAATAGTTAGTTGTTTTTGGGAATTCTTAACATTTTTAGTTTTTGATAGTTTTTGCATAAGAGAGAGAAGATAGTCTTCTCTCTTTTTTTTTGATATTATGGTTTTTAAAATTTCAATTAATTTAAATAGCTACATTAAAAAAAAAACTTAAAATATAATTTTTAAAACTTCTAGTGGCAATTTTAAAAATAGTTTTAAAAGAATTTTGTTCTCTCATTTTATGGGTTTTTACAATTCATTTTTACAATTGATTTTCAGTGTTTTAAAATGGTAAAATGAATATTAGATACTTTATTGTGACAAAAAAGCAAAAATCAAATTGATAATTTAAATGTTATGAAAAATAAATTACTTCCTTTACTATTTGTGTTAGGTGCTTATTCTGCCTACTCCCAAGTAGTAATAGGAAAAGTAGAGCCAAATCCTTCTGCACAGTTAGAGGTATATGCAAATAACAAAGGTGTTTTGATTCCTCAAATAAAATTAACTAGTACTACAGATCGTACTACCATTAAGGATGGAAAAAATGTAAACAGTCTTCTAGTCTTTAACACTGCGACAATTGCAGATGTGAAACCAGGTTATTACTACTGGTATATTGACAGATGGCATAGGATTGCGCTTTCTGATGAAATTGGTGCTGGAGGTAAAACTATTTCTAATACAATAGTTAGCACAGCAGGTAATCTTATTATTAATTTTTCTGATGGAACTAGTATAGACGCTGGAAAAGTAAAAGGAGATCAGGGACCTCAAGGTTTGCCAGGTAAAAATGGTAATGACGGAAAAGGTATTACTGGAACAGCTGTTGATGGTTCTGGAAATCTTATCATAACGTATTCAGATGGTACAACAAAAGAAGCTGGAAAAGTAAAAGGAGATAAAGGAGACAGAGGAGATAATGGAGTAAGCATTTCGGGAACGGCTGTTAATGGTTCAGGAAATCTTATTATTACGTACTCAGACGGTTCTACAAAAGATTTAGGAAAGATATTAGGTGCCAATGGCGCTAATGGACGCGATTTCAAATATGAAGATTTCACGCCAGAACAACTGTTAGCTCTTAAGGGAGACCCAGGAACTAATGGTGCAAATGGTATAGATGGGACGAATGGACGTGATTTCAGATATGAAGATTTTACCGATGCGCAGCTAGAAAACTTACGTGGGACTCAAGGTCTTCAAGGTGAGCAAGGTCTTCAAGGAGAACAGGGGCTTCAAGGTGAGCAAGGTTTG
>NZ_JAOVZN010000012.1:0-229 GCF_025717045.1 Flavobacterium sp. SH_e | reverse complement strand
GGCTTCAGGGTGAACAAGGTCTTCAAGGAGAACAGGGACTTCAAGGTGAGCAAGGTTTGCAAGGAGAACAGGGGCTTCAGGGAGAACAAGGTCCTCAAGGAGAACAGGGACTTCAAGGTGAGCAAGGTTTGCAAGGAGAACAGGGACTTCTGTAGACGGCTCTGGTAATCTTACCATCACCTATACGGACGGCACATCGAGCGAGGTTGGTAATGTGAAAGGGGCTCAG
>NZ_JAOVZN010000011.1 GCF_025717045.1 Flavobacterium sp. SH_e | reverse complement strand
GAAAATTTCTTTTCTCAAATTTGATAAAGCTGCCGGAATGTCTAAGAGCGTTTTTCGCTGTTGCGGGTGCAAAAGTAGTGCCTTTTTCCGGTTATCCAAGCTTTTTTCCAAACTATTTCCATTCTTTTTTCAGATTATTTCTTAACCTTCTGATAACAGACGGTTTACATTTTGAGCTTTCTTGAATGTTTGTGAGTTTTTTCTCTGTTCAACTGCGGTTTTCTTGTTTTACAACGGTTTTGCTTTCTTAATTTTGCGGAGTTTTTAGCTTTTCCGCGTCTTTTTATATGATTCTCTAGCATTTTAACGGCGCCTTTCAGCCTAAAAGCTTCCTCTAGCAACCGACGCCCTAGCCCCGATAGGAGCGGAAATCCTTTTTATGGCGGGGTTCGCCATAAAAAGATTGCAGCGGATAGCGGGATTAAGCTCCTGAAAAAACATTATACGCAAATCATACTTATATATATGTATACAAAAAATAAACCCGACATGTTTTTAAAACATGTCGGGTTATACTATAATATATGTAGAATTATTTCTTGCTTAAATCTTTTGCTCTTTGTTGCCATTTCTCTGATAAATTATCATAATTTACAGGATTTGCTGGTTTTTGATTTATGAGTCGGCCAGATTCAAATGCTCTAACTAAAATTGTTTCTATTAAATAGTCTTCATTTACATCGTATGGTTTGTATTCTTCTTTCAAACTAATATCAAACAAATTGGCAGTTGTATTTGAAACAAAGGCTTTGAATCCGCTTTTTAATGTTTTTATTAGTTCGTAAGTTGTGATTCCTGTTTGGCGATGAATTAACTTAACTAATATCTGCCCTTGTTTTCTGGATAGCTTTTTAAGTCTTTCTTCAAATTCATTATTTAAATAATCTTCAACGATTTTAAAATACTTCTTTTTTTCACGACTTGTTTTTAAACGTGCCATTCCGTTATTCAGAGCTGTTAATCTCTCAGCAGCCAATTTTGCGTATGGATATACTTTATAAACTCTATTCTGAAGAATTTGAAATTGTTTCATTTCTTCTGGGCTCATCTTCTGCCCTTTTGAAATGATTATTTCAGGTAGCTGAATAGTATCCCCTAAAATAGAATCTTTTTCAGTTAACATGTATCCCATTTGTTCATTCTCTTTTGGAGTGACTTGAGCTTTAGAAGAAAAGGAAACAAACAGTACAAATAAAACAAAGGTGGTTAATCTCATGGAATCATAATTTAAATGTAAAATTATATATTTATACACAACTCTAATACCAAATTTATATTTTAGCAGAAAAATATTTTTATGAGTACAAATTCTATCTTGAAAGATACTTCTATAGCATTCTTAGAAAGCTACCTAAATAACGCTTCTCCTACTGGTTACGAAAGTGAAGGGCAAAAACTTTGGATGAATTATTTAAAACCTTATGTTGACACTTTTATCACGGATACTTACGGAACAGCCGTTGGTGTAATCAATCCTGATGCTCCTTATAAAGTTGTCATTGAAGGTCACGCCGACGAAATTTCATGGTACGTAAATTATATTACTGAAGACGGTTTAATATATGTTATTCGAAATGGAGGATCTGATCATCAAATTGCTCCTTCGAAAAGAGTTAACATTCATACTAAAAACGGAATTGTAAAAGGTGTTTTCGGATGGCCAGCCATTCACACTCGATTAAGAGATAAAGAAGAAATTCCAAAATTGAGTAATATCTTTATTGATTTGGGTTGCGAGAATAAAGAGCAAGTTGAAGCTTTAGGCGTTCATGTTGGATGTGTGATTACTTATCCGGATGAATTTATGATTTTGAACGAGAATAAATTTGTTTGCCGTGCAATTGATAATAGAATGGGCGGTTTTATGATTGCTGAAGTTGCTCGTTTATTAAAAGAAAACAATAAAGAACTTCCTTTTGGTTTGTACATTGTAAATTCTGTTCAGGAAGAGATTGGTCTTCGCGGAGCTGAAATGATTGCGCATAGAATTAAGCCAAATGTTGCTATTGTTACAGATGTTTGTCACGATACCACTACGCCAATGATTGATAAAAAAGTAGAAGGCGACTTAAAAATGGGTAAAGGACCTGTTATTGGTTATTCGCCAGCTATTCAAAATAAATTACGTGATTTGATTGTAAATACCGCAGAAGATAATAAAATTCCTTTTCAAAGACACGCTACATCTCGTGCTACAGGTACAGATACAGATGCTTTTGCATACAGTAACGGCGGTGTACCATCTGCATTAATTTCTCTTCCTCTTCGTTACATGCATACAACTGTAGAAATGGTTCATAGAGATGATGTAGAAAATGTGATTCAGCTTATTTACGAATCTCTGCTGAAAATTGAAAACAACGAGACTTTTTCTTATTTCAAATAAGACATATCTTTAATGTAAATCTGGTCTTAATTTTATTCGACCAGATTTACAAATAAAAACTAACATGAAAATATTACTACTCGAAGACGATTTTACTTTATCTAAAGAAATCTCAGCATTCTTTTCTTCTAAAGAATTTGAGTGTACTCCTTATTATGATGGCACTTTTTTACTCAAAAAGTATTTTCCATATGAATACGATTTAATCATTCTTGATATAAATGTTCCTGGAATAAACGGTATTGAAGTTTGCAAAGGCATTCGCGAAATCGATAAAAAAACGCCCATTATTATGCTTACTGCTTTTAGCGAAATTGAAGATAAATTATCTTCTTTTGACAGCGGCGCCGATGATTATTTAGTAAAACCATTTCACTTTGATGAATTATACGCTCGAGTACAATCGCTTTTGAGAAGAAAAGAAGTGCCACAGCAAATTGAAAATAAAATAACCATTAAAGATTTAGAGATTTTTGAAGAGGAAATGAAAGTTTATAGATCTGGCGAAGAAATTAAACTGACTCCAAAAGAATTTAAACTGATTCTTATTCTTGCGCATGCTAAAGGAAAAGTGTTATCTAAACAATTTATTGCCGAAAAACTTTGGGATTATCATATAGAAACCAATCAGAATACTATTGAGGTTTATATTAACTTTTTGAGAAAAAAGATCGATAAAGATCATGAAACGAAACTTATTCGTACCAAAGTGGGATATGGATATTATTTAAGCGATCAGGAATGACATTAAAAAATCGAATATCACTTTTAGTTAGTTTGCTTTTTACCATCCTTTTTGGTTTAGCATCTACTGTGATATTTATTTTATATTCTAATTATCGAAAAGAAGAATTTCGTGATCGTTTAGAAATCAAAGCTTTATCTAATATTAAATTGTTGGTCAACGTAAAACAAGTTGACAATCAGCTTTTAAAAATCATTGATCAAAATTCTATTAATAAATTGTATGATGAGAAGACTTTAGTTTTTGATTCTAATTACAAACTTATTTACAGCAGTATTGATGATGCCAAAATTAATTGGTCTGTTGATGATTTAAAATATTTAAAGAAAAACAAAACGTTTTTTAAACAGCAAGGCGATTACGAAGTCTATGGCGTTTTTTACGACACTAATGATAAAGATTTTTATGCCTTAATATCGGCTACAGATGATTACGGAAAAAAGAAATTGCTTTTTTTACGTTACACCTTAATTATATCTTACATTTTTTTTACTTGCGTATGTTGGGTTATTACTTCATTTACGGTTAGAAAATTGATGAATCCGTTAAATGATTTTCATCAAAAAATAAAAAACATAAACGAAAATAATCTTGATACCCGAATCGAATCTAAAAGCAGTAAAAATGAAATTGATCTGATTGCAGATGAATTCAATTTTATGATGGATCGAATTGAAATTTCGTATCAAAAACAAAAGGAATTTACTGCTCATGCCTCTCACGAATTGAGAACTCCGCTTTCGCGAATGACTTCGCAAATTGAAAATGCTGTGGCAGATCCTGATATTCAACCAAAAAACAAATCTTTCTTAAACGGAATATTGAGCGATGTGAATCATTTAAGCGAATTGATTCATTCTCTTCTTATTCTTTCTAAAATTGACAATAAAAGAACCGAAACTCACGAAACCCAACGAATTGACGAAATCTTATTTTCATCAATTGAAAAGATAAATAAAGCTTTTCCAGATTTTGTTATTCTTTTTGAAATTGAAGAAAGTGATGATCTTGATACTGCTTTGGAAATACAAGGAAATAAAAATCTTCTAGAAATCGCTTTAACAAATGTTCTAAAAAATGCTTGTATTTATTCTGACAATAAACAGGCAAAAGTTAAAATAAGCACTGATCATTATCATTTAATTGTATCGGTTTCGAATACTGGAAATACATTAAGCGAAGAGGAACAAAAAAATCTTTTTCAACCTTTTATGCGTGGACAAAATGCTAAAGGAACTTCAGGTTTTGGGCTTGGTTTAAGAATTGTTCAAAGAATATTGACCTTGCACAAAGCAAACATAATTTACTCAATACCAAATATTAACACGAATTTATTTCAGTTATTTTTCAATTTGTAAACTTTTTTAAGCTATTTTTAAGGTAGATTTTAAGGTCTCTTAAAGCCTGTTGATAGCATATTTGTACAAATTAAAAATGATACAATGAAAAAGTTATTCGCACTGCTGTTATTTGCACTTCTCAATCAAGCCGCAATAGCTCAAAAAACAGTTACTCTTCAAGACTGTGAAACTCAATTTTTAAAAAAGAATTTATTTTTACTGGCATCTCAATATAATATTGATGCCTCAAAAGCCCTAACCATTCAAGCTCGTATTTGGGATAATCCTACGATTTCGGCAGAATTAAATGCCTATAATCCAGAACGAGATAAGTTTTTCGATATAGGTAAAGAAGGTCAGAAAGTCTTTGCGATCGAGCAGCTTATTTATCTTGGCGGAAAAAAACGAAACGAAGTAAAACTAGCGCAAGCAAACGAAAAATTAGCAGAACTTCAGTTTAATGATTTACTACGAACTCTAAAATTTCAATTGCGAAAAAGTTTTTTCACTGTTTATTACAACTCCAAAAATCTTGAAAACACAGACAAGCAGCTGGCTCACATTGAAAACCTAATTAATTCGTATTCTATTCAGGCTCAAAAAGGAAATATTCCGCTTAAAGATGTTGTTCGTCTACAGTCATTGTATCTTAATTTTAAAAACGAACGTCTAGAAGTAATAAACGATAATATTGAAGAGCAGGCTAACTTGAAACTTTTAATGAATGAAACTGAAAATGTAATTCCTCAAGTTAGTAAAGATGACTCTGATAAATATTTAAAAGTTATTGATTTTGATCTAAAAGGTTTTGAAGAACAAGCAATAGCAAATCGTCCAGATTATTTAGCCAAACAAAAAGAAATTGATGCTAACGAATTGAATGTAAGATGGCAAAAATCGCTTTCTGTTCCCGATATCACGTTTGGAGCAAATTATGATCAGCGAAGCGGTGCTTTTAATCGTGAAGCAAATGTAAGCGTTGGAATTCCGTTACCACTTTGGAACAAAAACAAAGGAAATATCAAATATGCGCAAACGATTCTTGAGCAGTCAAAAATTGAAAAACAAAATTTCGAATTACAACTGCAAACAGAAATTACTTCTGCATGGACTAAATGGGATGAATCTAGACAAAATTATTCTGTTATTAAACCTACTGTAAATTCTGATTTTGAAGCCGTTTACAACGGAATGCTGACGAACTTTCAAAAACGAAATGTGAGTCTTCTAGAATTTACCGATTTTATGGAAAGCTACAATCAAGCGATAATTCAGCTAAACGAATTGAAGAAAAAAGTCGTAATAGCTGGCGAAGAATTAAACAGTACGATCAACAAAGATTTATTTTAAAAAAATTATAGAAATGAAACATATATTATTCTTAGGAATCGCAATTGTAAGCCTATCTCTGACAAGCTGCAAAAAAGAAGTTGAAAATCCTGAAACAAATACTTCTTTTGTTTTAAGTAACGATATGCTAAAAACTACCACAACAGCAAACGCAGAAATGCAACCGCTAAAAAATGAGTTAAGTTTTTACGGAAAAATTACTGCTGATAACAATAAAATGATCGACGTTTATCCGTTAGTTGGCGGAAATGTTATGAAAGTAAATGTCGAACTTGGCGATTACGTTAAAAAAGGACAAGTTCTAGCAACGATAAAAAGTACCGATGTTGCTGATTTTGAAAAACAATCAATTGATGCTAAAAGTGATTTATTGGTTGCTAAAAACAATTTGAAAGTCGCTCAAGAATTATTCGACGGAAAATTAAATTCTGAAAGTGATGTTCTTCAAGCAAAATCTGAGGTTAATAAAGCACAATCTCAATTGAGTAAAATTCAGGAAACATACAAAATCTACAATATTAAAGCGGGTTCAATCTACGAAGTAACAGCGCCAATTAGTGGCTTTATTATTCAAAAAAGCATTAATCAAGATATGCTTTTAAGAAATGACCGTTCTGAAAACATTTTTGACATTGCAGAAATCAGTGAAGTTTGGGCAATGGCAAATATTAATGAAATTGATATTAATAAAGTAAAACTTGGAACTGCCGCTGCCGTGACAACTTTAAGTTATCCTGACAAAACTTTTAATGGAAAAGTAGATAAAATTTACAATGTGATTGATCCTGAAACAAAAGCAATGCAGGCAAGAATCAAATTGAACAATCCTGATTATCTGCTTAAACCAGATATGAATGCCAATATTAAATTGTCTTTTAATGAAAATCAAAATATGATAGCCGTACCAAGTAAAGCGATTGTGTTTGATAAAAGTAAAAACTTTGTTGTCGTTTTTAAAGATCGCAACAATATCGAAACCAGACAGGTTGAAGTGTATAGAGTTGTTGGAGACACAACTTATATCTCTAGCGGATTAAAAGAAAACGAGAAAGTAATCACAAACAATCAGCTGTTTATTTATGGTGCTTTAAATAATTAAGACATGAACAAATTCATAAAAAATATCATTGCTTTTTCTCTAAAGAATAAAGCATTTACCTTCTTTTGGGTTGGATTATTGGCTGTTGCGGGATTTATTTCTTTCAAAAATATGCCTATTGACGCTTTTCCAGATGTTACCAATACTCAGATTATCATTATCACACAGTGGAACGGGAAAAGTGCCGAAGAAGTAGAACGTTTTGTAACGTCTCCAATTGAAATCTCGATGAACTCTGTTCAGAAAAAAACCAGCGTTAGAAGCATTACTATGTTTGGTTTATCGGTTATAAAAATCATTTTTGATGATGGCGTAGATGATACTTTTGCCCGTTTTCAGGTAAACAATCTTCTTAAAAACGTTTCGCTTCCTGATGATGTTGAACCAGACGTTCAGCCACCTTACGGACCAACTGGTGAAATTTTCAGATATATTGTAAAAAGTAAAAGCAGAGATAGTAGAGAATTATTGACATACCAAAACTGGGTGATTGATAAACAATTGCGTTCTCTTCCTGGTGTTGCAGATTTAAACGTTTTTGGAGGACAAACTAAAACTTACGAAGTTGGAGTTGACCCTATAAAATTGGCAAAATATAATATTACACCGTTACAAGTTTATAACGCGGTAAATGCAGGAAACTTAAATGTAGGTGGTGATGTTATTGAGAAAAACGGACAAGCTTTTGTTGTTCGTGGTGTAGGTTTATTAAAGTCTAAAGAAGACATTGGAAATATTATTGTAGACGATGCTGGAGGAAATCCGATTTTGGTTAAAAATCTAGCAGAAGTTTACGAAAGTTCAATGCCAAGAGTTGGACAAACTGGTTTAGGAGATAACGACGATGCTGTAGAAGGAATTGTTGTGATGCGAAAAGGAGAAAATCCGCAGGAAACTTTGGCTTTAATTAAAGCGAAAATTCAAGACTTAAACGAAAATGTTCTTCCAAAAGACATTAAAATAGAGACTTTTTACGACCGTGATAATTTGATGAATTTCACAACCGAAACCGTAATGCACAATTTATTTGAAGGTATTATCTTGGTTACTGTTGTCGTATTTCTTTTTATGGCCGATTGGAGAACCACTTTTACAGTTTCGATTGTAATTCCGCTTTCTTTACTATTTGCCTTTTTATGTTTGAAAATGATGGGAATGAGCGCCAACTTATTAAGTTTAGGTGCAGTCGATTTCGGAATTATCATTGATGGTGCCGTCGTAATGGTCGAAGGATTATTTGTCGTCTTAGATCATCGAGCGCATCAATTGGGAATGGAAAAATTTAATAAAATTGCCAAAGGAAGCTTGATCAAGAAAACAGGAACAGAAATGGGTAAAGCCATCTTTTTCTCAAAATTGATAATTATAACAGCTTTACTTCCAATTTTCTCATTCCAGAAAGTAGAAGGAAAAATGTTCTCTCCCCTAGCCTTTACATTAGGTTTTGCCTTACTTGGAGCATTAATTTTTACTTTAACTTTGGTTCCGGTTCTTTCCCATATTTTATTAAATGAAAATGTAAAAGAGAAACATAATCCGTTTGTGAATTTCTGGGATCGAATTGTTTCTAAAGGATTTGCTTGGACCTTTAAACATAAAATTCAAACTTTAATTGCTTCTACAGGATTATTGGCTGCGGTTTTCTTTTCTGCTGGTTTCTTAGGAACAGAATTTTTACCGCAATTAAATGAAGGAGCTTTATGGGTAACGGCAGAATTACCAATGAGTACTTCGCTTCCCGAAAGTGTTAAGACGGCAGCAATGATTAGAAAAGACTTAGAAACTTTTCCTGAAGTGAAAAAAGTGTTGTCTCAAACTGGTCGTAGTAACGATGGAACAGATCCAAACGGTTTTGGATTCATCCAGCTTCAGGTTGATTTATTGCCAAAAGCAGAATGGAAACGTAAGATTTCGATGGATGAATTAATCAATGAAATGGATAATAAACTGAAAGTTCATCAAGGAATTACATATAATTATTCGCAACCCGTAATTGATAACGTTGCAGAATCTGTTGCTGGTTTTAAAGCTTCGAATGCGGTGAAAATTTACGGAGATGATTTGAATAAATTGGATCAACTTGCCAATGAAGTTTTAGCTCAAATTAAAGATATTCCAGGTATAAAAGATGCGGGAATTCTACGAAATGTAGGTCAGCCAGAAATTAGCGTAATATTAGATCGTGAAAAAATGGCCGCTTACGGCGTAACATTAAGCGATGCTCAAGCAGTTTTAGAATTGGCTGTTGGAGGAAAAACAGCAACTGAAAAATATGAAGATGAAAAGAAATTTGATGTTCGAGTTCGTTTTTCTAAAGAATACAGAAAAGATGAAAAAGATTTAGAAGAAATTAAAGTACCAACAATTAGTGGTGTAAAAATTCCTTTAAAAGAAATCTGCGACATTAAAACAATTACTGGTCCAGCGTTCATTTACAGAGATAATACAAAACGTTTTATCGGAGTAAAATTCTCTGTTCGAGATCGTGATTTAGGAAGTACAATTGCAGAAGCGCAAGCAAAAGTAAATAAATTGAAGCTTCCTACAGGATACACAACAGGTTGGACAGGAGAATTTGAAAATCAAGTTCGTGCAAGTGCGCGTCTAGCTCAGGTTGTACCAATCAGTTTAATTGGAATTTTTGTTCTTTTATTTATTTTATTTGGAAACTTTAAAGATTCTCTTCTTGTTTTAGCCAATGTTCCGTTTGCTATTATTGGTGGAATTATCGCACTGCACCTTACAGGAATGAATTTTGGAATTTCTGCTGGAGTTGGTTTTATTGCTCTTTTGGGAATTTGTATTCAAAACGGAGTTATTCTAATATCCGAATTTCATCATAATTTGAAGGCGAAGTTTACGCTCGAAGAATCCATATTTATGGGAGTAAAAGCAAGAACAAGAGCCGTAGTAATGACTGCATTAATGGCATCGATCGGATTAATGCCTGCAGCAATTTCTACAGGAATTGGTTCAGAATCACAAAAACCACTTGCTATAGTAATTATTGGAGGTTTAATGACTGCGACTGTTTTAACATTACTTGTGTTCCCGATATTATTCTGGGTTTTCAATAGAAAAAAACATGAGCCAATTGAATAATAATTTATATTTTTTAGTTTTAAATCAATTTGTTGGGATTTAAAAAAGGAAAGGCATCATTCTAGTAATGGTGCTTTTTTTATTTTAAGTTCTTTCGTTATAAAGCAAAAAAAATGACCTTTTGCTCAGAAAGGTCATTTTACTAACTCAAAACTTTTTAAACTGTTATTTCAAATCTTTCAAAAGCGCAATTGCTTCTAAAGCGTTTGATCCTTCTGCATATTTCAATGCAGTATAACCTTTTTCATTTTTTATTTTTGGATTTGCTCCATTTGCCAATAAAACTTTAATGATTTCATGTTTATTGTAAAGTGCTGCGATCATTAAAGGAGTAAAGTCTTCAGACATTTGGTTTACATCTGAACCGTATTCAATAAATTTTTTAACGGTTTCAAGATCTCCTTTACTAATAGCAACATTTAAAGGAGTTCCTACATAAGTTGTAAGCTCAACTTGATTTTTTACAGTTGAAACTTCATTTGAAGCCATTGCTACATTACCAAATGTTATCAAGGCTAGTCCTAAATAAATAACTGATTTTTTCATAATGATTGATGTTTGTTAAATGATTGATGATGATTTTAATTTGATGATGTAAAAGTAATTTATTTTATTGTATTATGTATTACAAAGTACCATGTTTTAACTAATTCTTAACAGTTACTTAATAAAACGGAAATTGAAAGACCTTAACATTATCAAATCATTGATTTTACTATAATAGACTACTAAAAAGAAAAAACGTTACAATAAATCTGATATTTTTTACTCCATTTATTTAAAAAATCTAATATCAACTTCAAACCAGGAGCATTTTTTTTTAAATTTACTATACAATTACATATTCAAAAAAGTATCGAACTATCTATTTTACTGGTAAATACTCTTCTTTTCGAATAAATTATCTCAAAATAATAACCTTAAAACTAAAGCTATGATATTTATTAAAAGAATTCTCGTCATTCTAATTTTACTTATTTCGATTGTTTTAATAGTTGCTTATTTTATGCCAAAGGAATATGCCGTCGAAAGAGAAATTACAATCAACAAGCCCGCAGATAGTATTTTTAAATATGTTAGATCTCTTAAAAACCAAAATGAATTTAGTGTTTGGGCCAATATGGATCCGAAAATGAAAGTAAATTACAAAGGAATTGACGGAAATGTTGGTTCTATTTCTTCATGGGAAAGCAATGTCAAAGAAGTTGGTGTTGGCGAACAAGAAATTACAAAAATAACAGAAGGGCGACGTCTAGACTTTGCACTTCGTTTTAAAAAACCAATGGAAGATACTGCTGTAGGATTTATGTCTACCGAACCTCTTTCCCAAAATCAGACAAAAGTAAAATGGGGAATCAGCGGTGTAATCCCTTATCCAACAAATATCATGCTTCCGATGCTTAAAATGGATCAAATGATTGGAAATGATCTACAGAAAGGCTTGGAAAATCTAAAAGATAAAATGGAATAACATCTTAAAATGATAAAAAAGAAAGCGCAATTCAAAATATGAATTGCGCTTTCTTTTTTATTTATTCTTTCTTCGATCCTTCTTTTATTTTCTTCAAAATAGCAATTGATTCAGTAGATTTTGCATACTCTGCATAATCTAAAGCCGTAAAACCATGAGAGTTTTCTATTGATGGATTTGCTTTATGAAGAAGCAAAAAATTTATAATTTCAAATTGATTAAATCGCGCCGCAACCATTAAAGGCGTCATATTATTAACCTTTTTATTGATATCCGTTCCGTATAATACAAATTTTTTCACAGCTTCAAAATCGCCTTTACTAATCGCGAGATGGAATGGCGATTTTCCATAAATTGAAAACTCAACTTGATTTTTAATTTTTAAATTACTGCTTGACGCTGCTAATTCACTTGAAAAAATTAAAAGTGCTCCTAAAATAATTACAGTTTTTTTCATGATGATTGTTTGTTAAATGATTGATGATGATGATTTTCTATTTAGACGACTTAAAAGTTATTTAGGTTGCATGGATTAATAAAAAAAATAAAAAAGCGCAATTTGATTTACCAAATTGCGCTTTCTAATTAGTTTATAACAAACTATATTTTGAAATTTTTGCTGTAAATATTTTTTAAATCTTTTTCAAACAAAGTAAAAGGATCATCATAGAATTTTATAAAGTCTTTTTCGCTTGCTTGTCTAGGAAAAGGTGCATAATAATGCGTTGGACTTGTAGTATCATTTCGCCATACTAAAACATAAGCCAATTCTAAATTTTCAGATTTCAGCGTTTTAAGCAGAACTTCTGTCCACCAATTTTCATTTGGAATTGATTCTAATCCCGTTTCTGTAAATGCAGCTAGTTTTTTCTTTTTGATAGCCAAATCAGAAAATATTTTAAGTTTTTTTAAGCCGGCATCTAGATCATATTTTCCATCTCTTCCAAAATCTCCGTAATCGTCCATCCCTAGCATATCTACGAATTCATCTCCTGGATAACGTTCTAAATATTCTTCTTCTGAATTGAATCGATTATCTGGAGAAAATGCATAAATAAAATTATGAACCCCTAAAGTGTCTTTTAAATAAGAAACCGTAAACTGCCAAACCGCTATGAAATCTTCTCGAGAAGTATGTGCTTTTCCCCACCAAAACCATTCTCCATCAAATTCATGAAAAGGTCTGAAAATCATTGGAGAAAGTTTTCCATCTTTCGCTTTTACAGAATGTGCAAAATCGGCAATGGTTTTTAAAATTTCCTTGTATTCTTCATGATGAGAACCACCAGGTTTTATCATAGATATTGAAGCTGCTGAAACTCCCTCTTTCCAATAAAATCCTCCATCAGAAACTGGATTATTAAAATGCCATGAAACAGTTGTAATTCCACCTCTTTCATAAGTATCAATCACATTCTGTCTTAAAACTTCTTTTGTTTTCTCAATTTGGTCTTTAGAGCGTCCTGAAAAATCACTAAAATCAATCCCGACAACAGCTGGATGCGAACCCGTAACCAATTTTACATCTGAGCGATTAGGCTCATTGCTCCATCCGTGTCCGTACTCCAATGCATGCTGATGTCCAAAAAGAATATGCTTTTTGGAAATAGTTTTAAGATTCTGATATAAGTATTTGGTTTCTTTTGTCGCATTTTTATCAATTTGCGCATAAAGAAAATGCCCTGCTGTAAAACATACAAATAACAGGGCATTTTTTTTCGTTATAAATTTCATGGTTTAAATAGTTAGTTTAAACCCAAAATTATTATTTTGAAGAAAGGTAATCTAATACATTTTTCTCAATACGTTGATCAATATTGTCAATATCAGCTTTTACAAATTTCTCTCCTAAAATATTTTCATACAATTCGATATATCTTTCAGAAACTGACTCAATATATTCATCTGTCATATTTGGAATTTGCTGTCCATCTTTGCCTTGAAAACCATTTTCGATTAACCAACGACGAACAAACTCTTTAGACAATTGTTTTTGCTCCTCTCCTTTTTCTTGTCTTTCAGCATAACCGTCAGCGTAGAAATAACGAGAAGAATCTGGTGTGTGTATTTCGTCAATTAAAACAATAACACCATCTTTTGTTTTTCCGAACTCATATTTGGTATCCACTAAAATCAATCCGCGTTTTGCAGCGATTTCAGTTCCTCTTTGAAATAAAGCGCGAGTATATTTTTCTAAAACTAGATAGTCTTCTTCAGAAACAATTCCTTTTGCTAAGATATCTTCACGAGAAATATCTTCATCATGAGAACCATTATCTGCTTTTGTAGTTGGCGTAATAATTGGTTCTGGAAATTTATCGTTTTCCTTTAAACCTTCTGCCATAGTAACACCGCAGATTTGTTTTCTTCCAGCAGCATATTCGCGCGCTGCGTGCCCAGAAAGATAACCACGAATTACCATTTCTACTTTAAAAGGATCACATAAATGTCCAACAGCAACGTTTGGATCTGGAGTCGCAATCAGCCAGTTTGGAACGATATCTTGCGTCAATTCCATAAATTTTGTTGCAATCTGATTTAAGATTTGTCCTTTATACGGAATTCCTTTTGGCAAAACTACATCAAAAGCCGAAAGTCTATCTGTTGCCACCATTACTAAAAGTTCATCATTAATATTATAAACTTCTCTAACTTTTCCGCGGTAAACTGATTTCTGATTCGGGAAATTAAAATCTGTAGTTGTGATTGTATTGCTCATTATCTTAGTTGTGTTGTTTTTTTATGAAGGCAAATTTAAAACTATTTGGCAGAGCAAACAAAGAAAATATTGCTTCAATTTTATGCGAATTATTTATAGCTTAAAATTCCTTTACCAAAAGATTTTATTGACTCGTCTAAACTAGAAAGTGTTGTTTCTGTCAATTTTTTAAAATCTCCTGACTTTACAATTAAAATTTGCCCTTCATTATGGGCAGGTGCGGTAGGTATGAAAATTACAGCATTTCCAGTTTCATCTTCTTCAATTAAATGTGCCGGCTGCCAGAAATCTCCATTTTTAAATAGAATTGGCAAATCTGTTATGGGCTTTGGCTCCTTATTTCTTTTCAACAATTTTTCTTCTGCTTCTTTTTTATTCTTTTCATAACCAGGCAAAAAAATCATCAGTTTCTCATCTACCCAATTGGTAAATCGTCTTAAAAGTGCTAAACGCATTAAAAAACCACTTAGATAAATTAAAACCAACAAAATAATTCCGCCTACAATATCGGTCGCATACTTTCCTAATACTAGATCTAAGCGAAGAAAATGTGCAAACTTTTCTCCGTAATTCTGAAAGAACTTCCATACTTTTTCCAATAAAACGAAAAAAACTAAAAGTGGCAATAGAACCAAAGCTCCCGACACACAATTACGTTCGGCTTGAAGTAAAAATCTTTTCATGGTTAAATAATTTAAGGTTAAAAAAATAAGAGCTAACTCTCTGTGAATTAGCTCTTATAAAAATAACTATTATTTGTTATTCAGCGACAAGCTGAATATAAAACATTCTAAATTAAGTTGTTGCAAATTCTTTATCTAAAATTTTAGATGCAATATATCTTGCCACTCCATCTTCTGCATTGGTTTGAATTACTTCTAGATCTGGTAGTTCATTTTTCAATGAAGCTGGTGCATTTCCCATAATTAATCCTTTTCCAGAAACAGAAAGCATTTGAACATCATTAAATCCATCTCCAAAAGAAACTGCTTCTTTCAAAGTAAAACCTTCTTTTTCTAAGACTTTTTCTATCGAAACTGCTTTGTCAATAGATTTGTCCATAAACTCTAAACAAGTTGGCAAACTAAATGCATGATGCAGATGTTCTGAAGAATTGGCTAAAATTTCATCTTTCAACTTCACTAATTTCTCATGATCTGGACAAGAAAAGAAAATCTTTATTGCCGCAAAATCATCGAGTTTCTTATAATCTACTAATTCTGGATGATATTTTAATTCTTCTTGAAAAGCATTAAGTCTTTCATTCCATTTATTGGTTTGCCATACATTTTCTTTAAATAAGACTACTGTAATTTCAGGATCGATTTCTACATCTAACGCAGCTTTAACCACATTACTGTCTAAGTTGAATGAAAAAAGTTCTTCTTTATTTGGCGAATGAATTCTAGCTCCATTAGAACTCACTAAATAAACAGGAATTTGCAGTTTCTCTATAATTCCCATTGCATCAAGATGATGACGTCCTGTAGCTACAACAATCAAATAACCTTGATTGTGAAGTTCTTGAAAAATTGATTTAGTATAATCTGAAATTCTGTGTTGTGGGTTGAGTAAAGTTCCGTCAAGATCACTTACTACAACTTTTATATTTTTAAGTTTTGTCATAATTATCAAATATGATGATTGCAAATTTAAGCTTTTAAGCTCGTTAAGACAAAGATTACAAGCTTTGAACACTAAAAATGAGCTAAGTTTATTATTTATTTAACTATTCCCTTAAATTCTTGACATCAGTTTCATCGCTTTTAATCATCATAAGCTCCATCTTGACCACTTACTCTAATCAAAGACAAACCTTCCTTAAAAACTAACTGCAAACCATGTTCTATTTCCCATTCGCATTCACAAGAAACATATAAAAAATAATTTCCTTCTTCATTGGAAACAATAATTATTTCAGATGGGTAAACAAATTGCCAAATATCCTCAATAGTATTAATTCTAAGATCCTCAGTATACCCATACAATAAAGTTTGATCATAATAATCGTAGACCATTTTCGAATTTTTAAATCTCTCCGATGTATCCAATTTTAAAAAGTTTTCTAATACTCGATCAGCTTTAATTAAATATTCTGCATACATAGCTTCAACAAATCCTATTTTCAACTGTTGGTTACTAAAGTATGGTATTGCAAAAGGTTCACTTTCGAAATAATCAGGATCATAGTTTAAAGGTTTCAGTTTTCCAGCAATTTTTGATTCCATTAAATATCTTTTCTTTGATTCTTTACTATATTAATAAAAAATATTCGTTTTGCACCTTTATATAAAACGTGCAAAACGAATACTAATAAATGCTAAAATACAATTTACGATTTACATTTAACATTTAACTAAAATTATTATTAATCGTGATTTTCGATTTGTTTGTAAGCATCGATTACCTTTTTAACCAATCTGTGACGCACGATATCTTTATCATCCAGATAAATAATTCCGATACCTTCTATATCTTTCAAAACCAAAATTGCCTCTTTAAGACCAGAAATAGTTCTTCTTGGTAAATCGACCTGTCCAGGATCACCTGTAATCATAAATTTTGCGTTTTTTCCCATACGAGTCAAAAACATTTTCATTTGTGAGTGCGTAGTGTTTTGTGCTTCATCAAGGATTACGAAAGCATTATCAAGCGTACGTCCACGCATGAAAGCAAGTGGCGCAATCTGAATAATTCCTTTTAAAATGTAATCTTCGAGTTTTTCATTCGGAAGCATATCTCGCAGCGCATCGTACAATGGTTGCATATAAGGATCCAGTTTTTCTTTCATGTCCCCTGGAAGAAACCCGAGATTTTCTCCAGCTTCAACCGCTGGACGCGTTAGAATGATCCTTTTTACTTCTTTATCTTTTAGCATTTTAACCGCCATAGCAACACCGGTATATGTTTTTCCGGTTCCAGCAGGACCAATAGCAAAGACCATATCGTTTTTCTTAATCGTATCAACCAGCAATTGCTGATTTGGCGTCATTGCTTTGATAATCTTACCGCCAACACCATGAACTAAGATTTTATCATGATCGTAAGATCTTTTTTCTTCTTGACCATCACTCATTATTACACGTTCAATTACATTGTCATCAATATTATTATAACGCGTAAAATGAAGCATTAATCTTTGAAATCTCTTTTCGAATTCGTCTAAAACTTCTTTTTCGCCAAATGCTTTTAAAGTTGTCCCTCGTGCTACGATTTTAAGCTTTGGGTAATACTTTTTAATGATTTCTAAATGGCTATCCTGTGCGCCCCAAAACTCTTTTGGAGCAATATCTACTAGCTCGATTATTCTTTCGTTCAAATGAAGTAGTTTTAAATTAAAAATTCCTTTTAATATTTTAGTGGTTGTCGGGTCTTTTTTATAGTTGCAGTACTCAGTCGCAGTTTCAGTTTTACAAAATAAACTTAAATCGGTGTTTCTGAATATTGTAACAGGCAAATACTTTTCAAAACACAATTTGTCTTTTCTTTCTTTCAATTTGTGTTTACTATTATTAGCTTTGCATTTCTCAAATTTAATGAAAATTAGATTTAAATACTATCAATAGTTATAAACAAAAATATGTCAATAATTACCCTTACTACAGACTACGGCTTAAAAGATCACTTTGTGGGGTCGCTGAAGGGTAAAATACTTTCTGAAAATCCAGAGGTTCAAATCATTGACATTTCTCACGACATTGATCCCTTTAATACTGCCGAGGCAAGTTACATTATTGGTGCTTCTTATTTAAGTTTTCCAAAAGGAACGGTGCATCTTATAGGTGTCGATATTGAGCGCAATAAAGAGAACCAGCATATTGCTATGCAATGGAACGATCACTATTTTATTTGTGCTGATAATGGAATCTTGAGTATGCTTACGCAGAAAATCGTTCCGCAGAAAATTGTTGCTATTAATATTCATGATCGTTTTCCGATAGAATCGACAGATTTGGATATTTTCATTCAAGTTGCTTCGCATTTATCAAAAGGTGGTTTACTGAATGTTATTGGAAAAGAGATTTCATCTATTAAAGAAGCTACAGAATTACAAGCTCTTGTGGCCGATGACGGAAATTCTATAAAAGGCAATATCATTTATATTGATCATTTTGGAAATGTGGTTACAAATATTTCTAAAAAACAATTCTTAGAAATTTCACGCGGACGTCCTTATGAAATCGTGATGAAACCAAAAAGCATCAAGACAATTCTGCCAAATTATTCGGCAATTGCAACTTCAGACAAATATCCTATTAAAACCTACGAAGGAGAAAAACTGGCTATTTTTAATGAAGCTGGATTCCTTGAAATTGCTATTTTTAGAAGTAATCCTTCTAAAGTGGGTTCTGCAAATAGTTTGTTAGGATTGAATTACCGTGATGTCATTACGATTAAGTTTTCTTAGTTTTTAAAATAAAATCATTTCACTTCAATAAGAAATCTCATGACGAAAATCAAAGATGTAAATCAAGGTGATCTTTTAACATTCGTAAATGCAAATAACTATTACAACATTATTCTTTGCACAAATACAAATAAAACGATAAGTCCTCATAATTATACTTTTTGTCTTCTAGATTATAATGATATACAAAAGCCAACTATAGAAAAGATTAAAAGTCTCAACTTTTTTGGAGTGGGAAATATGACTAAAACCAATCGTTATAACTATTCTGAGGAAGATTTAAAAAATATGTGGGAATGTCATCCTGAAATCAAACCATGCCTTCTGGGAACATATAGTCTTATCATCTGGAGAAAAGATTTTATGAAATTTCGTGACAATTTAGAATTCATTAGCAATCTTGACATTCTTCCAGATCTAAATAAAAATGGAAACGGCGCAGTTAATGCGAGTAGCTGGGGCTTCTTAAAAGAGTTTTTTAATGATAAAATCATTACTATAATGAATGAAAGAAATCAGGAAAAATTCAAATTAAAAGCCATAATAAAATCCAATCAATCAAATGCAAACTATTTTTTATAGAACAAGTGCAATTTTTAGAAAAACAACAATCAAATTTGGTATTTTTGCGCACTTGTAAGACTTTAGACAATTCCAAAAATCTAAAATCAACAATCTAAATTCTAAAATAATAACATGTTTGTCCGAATAGTAAAAATGAGTTTTCACGAGGAAAAAATTCCTGATTTTCTAGAGAATTTTGAATCTGTGAAAGAGAAAATACGAAATGCAGAAGGAAATCGTTTTTTAGAATTGTATCAGGACAAAAATGATAAATGTATCTTTTTCACTTATAGTTATTGGGAAACTGAAGAAGATTTGGAAAAATACAGAAATTCTGAACTTTTTAATACCGTTTGGAATTTTACAAAAAAATTATTCAACGCAAAACCAGAAGCTTGGAGCGTTGATAAATTGGTGAGCTTAAATTAGTTTTCAGTCACAGTCGCAGTTTGCAGTGTGGCCAGAACAAATCAACGATTAAACAAACAAAACGAATAAACCTTATACATGAAATCAATCATTTTAAGAGAAATAAAATCCTTTTTTGGCTCTCCAATTGGCTATTTGGTCATTGCGATATTCTTAATCAGCAACGGACTCTTTTTATGGGTTTTCGAAGGGGATTATAATATATTAAATACAGGTTACGCCGATTTAACTCCGTTTTTCACATTAGCGCCTTGGATTTTAATTTTCTTGATTCCAGCCGTAACCATGAGAAGCTTCTCAGATGAAAAAAAGCAAGGAACTTTAGAGTTATTATTAACTAAACCGTTATCCATTTGGGAAATCGTAAATGGTAAATTCTTCGGTTCGTTTTTGCTAATTATTTTAGCCATTATTCCAACCTTGATTTATGTAAAAGTAATTTCAGATTTAGGTTCGCCAGAAGGAAACCTTGATATGGGAAGCACAATTGGTTCTTATTTCGGATTATTGTTTTTAATTGCTTCTTATTCAGCAATCGGAATCTTCACTTCTACCCTTTCAGAAAATCAGATTGTGGCTTTTATTATTGCCGTTTTTTTATGCTTTTTCTTTTATTTTGGTTTTGAAGGTTTAAGTTCTCTAATTCCAGGTTCAAACGGATTAATTTCAGCTTTAGGAATGCAAAATCACTTTAAAAGCATGAGCCGTGGCGTAATTGATACTCGCGACATTATTTACTTTTTGAGCATTGCAATCGCTTTCTTGTCTTTTACTGTTTACCAATTAAAATCTTTTAAAGCCTAATGAAATCATCTACAAAACATAATTTAAAGACATTAGGCATCACTATTTTTATTTTAGTTGTTTTAAATGTACTTGGAACAATCTTTTTTCATCGTTTTGATTTAACAAAAGATAAACGCTATACCCTTTCTCCAACTTCATTAGGAATTCTAAAACAAGTTGAAAATCCGCTTTCTATTAAGATTTACATGGAAGGAGATCTTCCAGCAGATTTTAGACGTTTGCAGCAAGAAACCAAACAATTATTAGAGGAGTTTCAAGCTTATAATAAAAATATTGTTTTCGAATTTGTTGACCCATTGGCAAATGAAGATGAAAGCGATGAATTAACAAAATCACTTTTCCAAAAAGGATTAACTCCTATAAATATTACTGTTGACGATAAAGGAAAACAATCTCAAGCGATGGTTTTTCCTTGGGCGATTGCTGTTTACAATAATAAAGAAGTGAATATTCCATTATTGAAAAATATAATGGGCGCTTCGACTACACAAAAAGTAATTGGATCAATTCAGCATTTAGAATATTCTATTGCAGATGCTATTAATAAAGTAACGAAAACCAAACAGAAAAAAGTTGCAATTATTAAAGGAAATGGCGAATTGAAAGAAAGATATATTGCTGGCATGCTGAAGCAGATTCATGAAAGCTATTTAATTGGACCTTTTACATTAGATTCAGTTGCTAAAAATCCGAATGGAACTTTAAACGAGCTTAAGAAATATGATTTAGCCATTATTTCAAAACCAACAGAAAAATTCTCTGACGAAGAAAAAGAAGTTCTGGATCAGTTTATTATGAATGGCGGTAAAACACTTTGGTTAATTGATCAAGTTGCTGCCGACATGGACAGTTTGTACAATGATATGGGCGCGACTTTGGCATATCCGAGAGACTTAAACCTAAACGATATGTTTTTCAAATATGGATTTAGAATTAATCCTGATTTGATTAAAGACGAACAAGGAAGTCCAATAAAACTGGCTACTGGCGAACAAGGAAGCGCAACACAATATCAAGATTTTATATGGAAATTTGCACCACAGGTTTATCCGACAAGCCAGCATCCAATCGTTAAAAATTTGGGTGGAATTAAATTTGATTTTGCAAATCCGATTGATACTTTGAAAAACGGAATCAAGAAAACGGTTTTATTGCAATCCTCTCAATATTCTAAAACAATTGGTTCGCCTGTTGAAGTCAACTTGAATATGGTAACTGAAAAAACAAGTCCGCAGGATTATATTAACAAAGGAAATAAACCGCTTGCTGTTTTACTAGAAGGTTCTTTCCATTCCGCTTTCGAAAATAGAGTTTTACCTTTCAAAGCCAATTCTTTTACAGCACAAGGAAAAGCAAACAAAATGATTGTTGTTGCTGATGGAGATTTAGCTAAAAATCAACTGGACAAAAATGGAATACCAGTTGAATTAGGTTACGACCAAAGAACTGGCCAATTATATGACAACAAAGACTTCATCATGAATTGTATCAATTACCTTCTTGATGACACAGGACTTATTAACATTAGAAGCAAAGATGTTGAGTTGCCGTTATTAGACAAAGAGAAAGTTTATCAAAGCTATACTTTGACTCAATTTATAACTATCGGAGTTCCAATTCTAATTTTATTGATATTCGGACTTGTATTTACTTTCATCAGAAAAAGAAAATACAGCAAATAGATGTTAATAAAAAAATGTAATACTTTGGATAGTTTAAGATATATTTGTAATCCGTATATTTAGCCCCAAATTAGATAAAAAGCTTATCAAAAAATAAAATAAAGCAGATGAAATTTATAGTATCGAGTTCGTACTTATTAAAACAATTACAAGTTTTAGGTAGTGTAATCAATAGCAACAATACGTTGCCAATTTTAGACAACTTTTTGTTTGAACTAAACAATAATGAGTTGACCGTTTCGGCTTCAGATCTTGAAACGACTATGTCGGCTACATTATCGATCGATTCTACAAGCAAAGGAAGCGTAGCAGTTCCTGCTAAACTTTTGCTTGAAATTTTAAAAACTTTCCCAGAGCAGCCGTTAACTTTCACAGTTGAAGATAATAACACCGTAGAAATTAGCTCTAATTCTGGAAAATATGCATTGGCTTATGCTGCAGGAGAAGAATTTCCTAAAGCGGTAAGTCTTGAAGATCCATCTGTAACACTTGTTCCTGCAGAAGTTTTGGCAACTGCAGTAAGTAAAACTATTTTTGCAGCTGGAAACGATGATTTACGTCCGGTAATGTCTGGAGTATTCTTCCAGTTTTCACCAGAA
The DNA here is from genome assembly GCF_025717045.1 of Flavobacterium sp. SH_e. GTDB lineage: Bacteria > Bacteroidota > Bacteroidia > Flavobacteriales > Flavobacteriaceae > Flavobacterium. Next base: position 119,855 of record NZ_JAOVZN010000011.1, on the reverse strand, counting down.
GGATTAATTTTTGTAGCTACAGATGCTCATAAATTAGTAAAATATGCGCGTACAGATGTTAAAGCATCTCAAGTTGCAGATTTCATTATGCCTAAAAAACCTTTAAACATTTTAAAAAGTATTTTAGGAAGCTCTGATGCTGAAGTAAAAATTGAATACAACGATTCAAATGCTACTTTCTCATTTGACAATTATATCTTAATGTGTCGTTTAATCGACGGGAAATATCCGAACTACGAAGCGGTAATTCCAAAAGAAAATCCAAACAAATTAATGATCGACCGTTCTTTATTTTTAAGTTCTGTTCGTCGTGTTGCGATTTTCTCTAACAAAACTACACACCAAATTCGTTTGAAAATTGCTGGAGCTGAATTAAACGTTTCTGCAGAAGACATCGATTACTCAAACAAAGCAGAAGAAAGATTGACTTGTGATTATCAAGGAGATGATTTACAAATTGGTTTCAACTCTCGTTTCTTAACAGAGATGCTGACAAACCTACAATCTGACATGATCATGCTTGAAATGTCATTGCCAAACAGAGCTGGAATTTTAACTCCTGTTGATGGTTTAGAAGAGGGAGAAACAGTTACTATGTTGGTAATGCCTGTAATGTTAAATAGTTAACATTAAAGTTTCTTTCTGTTACAGGGATATTTTTTAGTTTTAAATAAAAGATATATCATTGTAAAAAAAAAGATATCGCTATTAACCAACCATTTTTTATACCTAGAAACCGCAATTCCCATAAAGAGTTGCGGTTTTTTATTTAGGATTATTCTTGTTTCAGGTTTTAGGTTTCAAGTTGATATACTGTGCGTATAATTTTACCGCAAAGTGCGCTAAGATTTTTGCTTAAGATTGTTTTAGAATGCTAAGAACGCAAAGCTTTGTGTTCTTATACTCTTTATAATGACTTTAGAGAAAAGAAAACTTTGTGAACTTTGCGGTAAAAATTATACACAAAGCATATCAATCTGGAACTTGAAACCTGAAACAAATTTTTCCGTATTTTTGTAAATATGAAAATAGAAATTTGGTCGGACATCATGTGTCCGTTTTGTTATATCGGAAAAAGACAACTGGAAACTGCACTTGCGGTATTTCCTAATGATGAATTTGAAATTGAATGGAAAAGCTTTCAACTGGATCCAACAATCACATCTCAGCCAGATATGGACGTTTATACGTTCTTAGCTGAAAGAAAAGGCATGTCGATCGAACAATCTAAAGAAATGCATAAAGGTGTTGCAGAACGCGCTAAAAGTGTTGGTTTAGATTATAACTTCGATAAGGCTGTTATCTCAAATTCTTTAAACGCTCACAGAATTATTCAATTGGCAAAAACCAAAAATATGGGCGACAGAATGGAAGAGATTTTCTTTAAAGCTTATTTTACTGACGGAGAAGATTTAAATAACGGTCTTACTTTAATCAAATTAGGAATTCAAGCTGGTTTAGATGAAAAAGAAATCAGAGAAGTATTAGAAAGCGATACTTTATTCGTAAAAGAAGTTGAGTCAGATATTAAAGAAGCAGGTGAAATTGGCGTACAAGGCGTTCCTTTCTTTGTCTTCGATAGAAAATATGCTGTTTCGGGTGCTCAGCCTGTCGAAACATTTGTAAAAACAATTCAGGAAGTTTTAAAATAAAACTTTAATCTTATAAAACGTAAAAGCGTGCTGTTTAAAGTTAGACAGCACGCTTTTATTATTTAGTCCTTTTAATAAACTAAAAAATTAATGACCAGCTCTACCTTTTGAATCATTCGATTTTGTTGTAGTGCTTTTTCCTCTAGAACCAGAAGTTGATTTTTGAGTTTTTCCAGAATCTTTCATTCCAGATTTCGAATCTTTTCTTGAAGTTTCCATAATGTTATAATTTTTTAAATTATTAATATATACAAAGTTGCAAATTACGTAAGTGCTTATTTTACAGAATTATATTTCAATTTTATAAAATGAGAATTAGATAAGAAAAATCAAGAAACAAATCTTGTAAGATTAAAAGAAAATCCTATAATTTATTTAAGTAGCTTATCTTCAATTTTGTATATATCAAAATTTAGAAAACTTTACTAATTTAAAATAGCAGCCATGAAAAAAAATGTCAACAGCCAAACTGCAAATTTGAATGATTTTAAATGCAGTAAACCCGATCACATTGATACCGCTCATGAAAATGAAGCGATGGATCAAGAATTTACTTCGGGACAAAATGAAGATGTTAACTATAAAAATCACTGTGATCATTCTTCTGATGATTGTTATGAAATTATTGAAAGCGGACTAAACTTAGCTGAAGATAATACGCCCTATTCTTCTTATGACGATACAAATCCTTACAATAGTTATAATTTAGATAACGAAGACGATAAATATAACTGTCCTCCTTACAAAAATTCTGAATATTAAAAAACTCTATAACAGCTATGTCGCCAAAGAATGATCAGGAAATTATGAATGAATACTTGTCTAATGAAAGAACTTTATTAGCATGGCTTCGCACGGGAATTGGCATAATGGTTTTCGGATTTGTGGCCGTAAAATTTTCTTTATTTTTAAAACAAGTCCCGACTAAACATTTAGGAGAAACTGTTCCCCCTAACAGTAATTTCACCATCTATCTAGGTATTGGGTTATTGATTGCTGGAGCATTGACTATTTTGCTGTCTTATCTGCGTTACATTCACACAATCAAACTGTTGAAAAAGGGAAAGTATCAATATTCAACAGCAATGCTTACCTTTATTACAATGATGCTATTTGTATTAAGTATATCTCTTATAGCTTATCTAATCATCGCAGCAAGCGCATAGAACAATTTTCTAATTGCCAAATTTTCTAATTATCTAATTAAAAATGACTCAGCCATTATTACAATTTAACGATAAAGGGATTTACTGCCAGCAGGCTGATGTTTATTTAGATCCATGGCGCCCTGTAAAAAATGCCATTATTACGCACGGACACTCTGATCACGCGCGTTGGGGACATCAAAATTACATCACACATTATTCGAATATTCCCATTATAAAACATCGCTTGGGGGAAATTAATGTTTCAGGAAAAAATTGGAATGAAACTTTTACGATAAACGGAGTAAAATTTTCTTTTCATCCTGCAGGACACATTATTGGTTCTGCCCAAATAAGGGTTGAATACAAAGGTGAAATCTGGGTTTTTACAGGCGATTATAAAACAGAAAACGATGGGATTTCTGTTCCTTACGAAGTCGTAAAATGCCATTCTTTTATAACCGAATGCACTTTTGGACTTCCTGCCTTTAAATGGGAACCGCAGCCTAATGTAATGACTGAAATTAATAATTGGTGGGCAGAAAATCGTGCAGAAGGAAAAACTTCTGTACTTTTTGGTTATTCTTTAGGAAAAGCACAACGATTACTAAAATATCTTGATCCTAATATTGGAAAAATTTACACGCACGGAGCAATAGAAAACATGACCAATATTGTCCGACCGATGATTGATCTTCCGCCAACGATTAGATTAACTTCTGAAACCAAAAAAGAAGATTTATTAGGCAGTATTGTAATAGCACCCCCAAGCGCACACGGAAGTACATGGATTAGAAAAATGACTCCTTTTGTCACTGGAACAGCAAGCGGCTGGATGGCTTTTCGCGGCGCAAGACGAAGACGAGCTGTCGATCGCGGATTTGTAATAAGCGATCATTGCGATTGGATGGGTTTATTAGAAAGCATAAAGGCAACAGGAGCCGAAAAAATAATCTGCACACACGGATATTCTGACATATTCTCTAAATATCTCCGAGAATTAGGTTATGACGCCAGAACCGCACACACTCAATACGAAGGAGAAACCAATGATACTGATGAAAGTTAGGGAAGTTAGAAGTTAAGAGTTAAATGTTATGCGATACTTTAAATGAAGTAAAAAAGTTATAAGTTAAAAGTAAAATGCTGTTCGATATCTAACTCCTCCCCTTAACCCTTAACCCTTAACCCTTAACCCTTAACCCTTAACCCTTAACCCTTAACCCTTAACCCTTAACTTAAAAAAAGCATGAAAAACTTTGCCGAGCTTATAAAAACCTTAGATAGTTCTAATAAAACATCGGTAAAAGTTGATGCGTTGACTAATTATTTTCTGAAAGCAAGCGATGAAGATAAAGTCTGGACAATTGCCATACTTTCGCACCGTCGCCCTCCCCGACCTGTAAATACCACTTTATTACGTTTATGGGCAAACGAATTGGCAAATATTCCGCTTTGGCTGTTTGAAGAAAGTTATCATATTGTGGGCGATTTGGCAGAAACAATTGCGTTGGTTATTCCGACCACAAAAGAACATTCCGATAAAAGTTTGACTGAATTTCTACAAGAAATCATTGCTTTAAAAAAGAAAACAGATTTCGAGAAAAAAGAATACCTGCAAACCAATTGGCTTAATTTAAATTATTACGAAAGATTCGTTTTCACTAAATTAATAACAGGCAGTTTCAGAATTGGTTTAAGTCAGAAGTTAATGACACGCGCACTTTCTAAAGCCGAAAATATTGATGAAGATACACTCGCTTATAAACTAATGGGCGATTGGAACCCGAATACAATTACGTTTCAAGAATTGATTTTGGATGAAAGAAGCAGTGATTATTTATCAAAGCCTTATCCTTTTTATTTGGCTTATCCAATTGAAGGAGAACTTGAAAATCTTGGAAATCCTGAAGACTGGAGTGCAGAACATAAATGGGACGGAATTCGTTCTCAAACCATAATTCGTGATAATGAAATTTATGTTTGGAGTCGTGGCGAAGAATTAGTAACCGATAAATATCCTGAATTTCAATCTTTCATCGGGAATATTCCAAACGGAACTGTAATTGACGGAGAGATTCTTCCTTTCGTAGAAAATGAAATCGGAACTTTCAATGATTTACAAACGCGAATTGGACGAAAAAATGTTTCTGCATCAGTTTTAAAGAAAACTCCAGTAATTATCAAAGCTTACGATTTATTGGAATGGCAAGGAAATGATATCCGAAATCTTCCTTACGAAAAACGCCGTACTTTATTAGAAGAATTATTTACGACTTTAATTGGAAAAGAAATTCCATTACAACTTTCAGAAAGATTTACTTTTTCTACTTGGGAAGATGTTATAAATGAAAGATTAAAATCGCGCGAGATGAAAAGCGAAGGTTTAATGCTGAAACGAAAAGATTCACCTTATTTAGTAGGAAGAAAAAAAGGCGATTGGTGGAAATGGAAAATCGAACCTTTAACCATAGATGCCGTCCTGACCTACGCTATGCGCGGTCACGGAAGACGATCCAATCTGTTTACCGATTATACTTTTGCCCTTTGGCAGGAAAACGAAAACAACGAACGTGAACTCGTCACTTTCGCGAAAGCATACTCAGGCTTAACCGATGCAGAATTTAGAATGGTCGATGATTTCATCAAAAAAAATACTTTAGAACGATTTGGACCCGTAAGAAGCGTTACGCCAAAACTGGTATTCGAAATTGGATTTGAAGGAATTGCACTTTCCAAAAGACATAAAAGCGGTGTTGCAACCCGTTTTCCGCGTATTTTAAGATGGCGTCATGACAAAAAAATAGAAGATGCCAATTCGATAGAAGATTTAAAAAATATGATTTCATAAATGAATAGAGAGCAGTTATTTAAGATCGCCAGTGAATGGTTTGAAAGTCAGGGATGGAAACCTTTTCCATTTCAGACTCAAACTTGGACTGCTTTTTTGCAGGGAAAAAATGGTTTATTAAATGCTCCAACCGGAAGCGGAAAAACGTATGCGCTTTGGCTTCCTATTATTTTAAATTACATTAAAGAAAATCAGAATTATAAAACTAAACATAATTCTGGCTTAAAAGCGATTTGGATTACACCGTTGCGTTCTTTATCAGTAGAAATAAAACAAGCTGCAGAACGAGTTTTAACTGATTTAGATATTCCAATGACGGTCGGAATTCGTTCTGGAGATACTTCGGCAGCAGAAAGAGCCAAACAAAAAGACAAAATGCCTGACCTTTTAATTACAACTCCCGAAAGTTTACAATTGCTTTTAGCATCAAAAGGTTACGCTAATACATTTAAAAACTGCAACGCGATTGTTATTGATGAATGGCACGAATTACTTGGAACAAAACGTGGCGTTCAAATAGAATTGGCTTTATCTCGATTAAAAACGATTAGTAAAAACTTACGCATTTGGGGAATTTCAGCCACAATTGGTAATCTTCAACAAGCACAGGAAGTTTTACTAGGAGTTGATTCTGAAGCTTATCAGAACTCTGTTTTAATTAAAGCTGTAATTCATAAGAAAATAAAAATCGTTTCGATTATTCCTGAAAAAATGGACACTTATCCGTGGCGCGGACACATGGGATTACATCTGATTGATGAAGCTGCAAAAATTATAAAAGCCAGTAAAACGACTTTAATTTTTACCAATGTTCGTTCGGCTTGCGAAATCTGGTATCAAAGATTATTAGAAAAATATCCTGAATTTGCTGGCGAAATGGCCATGCATCATGGAAGCATTGACAGAGAAACGAGACTTTGGGTAGAAAATGCCATTCGGAATGAGGAATTAAAAGTTGTAGTCTGTACTTCTAGTTTAGATTTAGGAGTTGACTTTGCTCCTGTCGAGTCGATTATTCAGGTTGGCGGTCCAAAAGGTGTCGCACGTTTTATGCAACGCGCAGGACGAAGCGGACATCAGCCGGGAAAAGAAAGCGTTATTTATTTTCTTGCCACTCATGCCATTGAATTAATCGAAGCTTCTGCACTTAAAGAAGCGGTTGAAAACAGTGTTATAGAAGATCGCGTTCCTTATTTAAATAGCTGGGATGTTTTGGTTCAATATCTCAACACTTTAGCTGTATCTGATGGATTTTATCCAAATGAAATTTTCAAAGAAATTCAAGAAACTTTTAGTTATCAAACTATTACAACTGAAAACTGGAATTGGATTTTGAATTTTATTACACAAGGAAGCCAAAGTCTTCATGCTTATGACGAATTTAAAAAAGTAGAAATCGATGAAAACGGTTGTTACAAAATAAACAGCAGAATGATTGCCATGCATCACAGAATGCAGATTGGAACTATTGTGGGAGATGCCGTTATGAATGTAAAATATATGAGCGGCGGTTATATTGGAACTATTGAAGAATGGTTTATTTCAAAACTAAAACCAGGTGACACTTTTATTTTTGCTGGAAAAAAACTGGAATTATTCAAAATCAGAAACATGCAGGTTTTGGTTAAAAAAGCGAGTCCGAAGAAAGAATCTAAAATTGCGAGCTGGATGGGCGGACGTTTAGCTTTGTCTTCTCAAATGAGTGAATTGCTTCGAAAAGAATTATATCGCGCCAATACCGACAATCTGTCGCCAGAATTAAAAGCTTTACAGCCTTTATTCAAGAGACAGCGAAAAGAATCTATTGTGCCAAGTTCAGATGAGTTTTTAATCGAAACTTTTAAAACACGAGAAGGGTTTCATGCTATTTTTTATCCGTTTGAAGGACGTTTTGTACACGAAGCTTTAGCTAGTTTGTTGGCATTCAGAATTAGTTTATTACAATCGATTACATTTTCCTTGGCTTATAATGATTATGGTTTTGAATTGCTTTCAGATCAGGAAATTGATATTGAAGCAGTTTTAGACAATAATTTATTTTCAACCGAATATGTACATCATGATTTACAGAAAAGTTTAAATTCGACCGAAATGGCTCGAAGAAAATTTAGAGATATTGCGGTAATTTCGGGATTAGTCTTCACTGGTTTTCCAGGAAAAATGTTTAAGACCAAACATTTACAGAGCGGCTCGCAATTACTATTTGAAGTTTTCAGGGATTTTGAACCTGATAACTTATTACTACATCAAGCGTATCGCGAAACATTTGAGCATCAATTGGAAGAAGGACGTTTAATTTTTGCTTTAGAAAGAATTGCAAATCAGAAAATTGTTTGGAAACAATGTTTAAAGCCAACTCCTTTTAGTTTCCCTATTATTACAGATCGATTACGAGAAAAATTGTCAAGCGAAACTTTGACTGAAAGAATCCAAAAAATGACCGCTTCTTATATGAAATAACCACTTATGAAAATTCAAATAAAAGACGAAACCTTTATACTCCATCCAAGCGGAGCAGTTTTTTGGGAATCTAAAAAAATCATTATTATTTCTGATGTTCATTTAGGAAAAGTAACGCATTTTAGAAAACACGGAATCGCAATTCCGCAAAATGCAATTTCAGAAAATTTTAAAAATATCACTGATGTTTTAGAATATTTTGAACCCGAAAAAATCATTTTTTTAGGAGATTTATTTCATAGTTCAAAAAATGCAGAATGGGATTTATTTGAAGAATGGATTTCCAATCATAATCAAGAAACTTATTTGGTTGCAGGAAATCATGATATAATAGACCAAAAACATTATTACGAAATCGGAATTCTTGTAATTGACTCGCTAGAAATTGATCATTTTCTTTTTACACATCATCCCACAGAAAAAGAAGATTTCTTTAACTTTTCAGGGCATATCCATCCCGGAATAATCTTGCGCGGATTAGGGCTTCAAAGTTTAAAACTTAAATGTTTTTTCAAAAAAAGCGATCAAATTATAATGCCTGCTTTTGGAGAATTCACAGGAAAATTTATTATGAAACCAGAACCAGGACATACTGTTTTTGCTATTGCTGGAGATGAAATAATTCTCATAAATAAAAACAATTAAAGCATCATATTCTATTTGTTTACAATTCAATAGGGCAAAATACTTAAAGCTATAATATCATTTAATTATTCAACAGAAAAAACAAAACCCAATAAAACTAAATTTACTGGGTTTTCATGTTTACTCTAAATTGTAATCAGAAATTAAACATTATTGGTCATCATTATTCATGGCAGACATCAATAAAGTATAAGCATTTTTTATAACCACTTTTGAAGAATTAGAAATAGCATCAGAAATAATCTGATTATATCCTTCGTTTTTAACTCCAGACTTCACTTCTACCATTTGAAACTGGTTATCGCCAAGTTCTGTAAATACATAAAATTTGCCTTCCCAACGTACAACGGCATTTTCTGGAACCGTCAACGCTTTTTGATTTTCAATTTCAACTTCTGCGTTCACAAATAATCCTGGTAAAAGAGCTGGATTGTATGTATTCATTTTACAGACAATTTCAGCCGCACGATCTCCATTTAAACTTTGATTGATAAAGGCAATTTTTGCTCCATATTTCTTAGTATCAGAAGCATTTGCATAAACCATTACATTCTGTCCTACCGAAAGAGAAGCAACATCTTTTTCAAATGCGTTCAAGGTCAAAACAATGTCTCTTTTGTCAATTAATTCGAAAAGCATATCAGTCGGATTTACATATTTTCCGATGTTGACATTTACTTTAGAAACTAAACCATTTATTGGAGAAACAACTTTTATGGTTTTACTAATATTTCCAACATTCAGCGTTTTAGCATTAATTCCTAATAAATTAAGTTTTTGTTCTAAAGAGGACATCATAATACGCTCTGTTCTCATTTCAGTCGTAATTTGCTCCAAAACTTTATCACTTGCCGCTTTGTTCAAATTCAATTCTTTTTGTCTTCTATGTTCATTTTGAGCCAAATCGAATTTCTCTTTCGCCATCAAATAATTTTGCTGTAATTCGATAAACTGCATATCTTCTAAAGCAGCTAAAACCTGACCTTTCTGAACATTCATTCCCGCAATAAGACTCGTACTTTTGACATAACCGCCTAATGGAATGCTAATACTGATTACACTTTTTGGTGGAACTGTTACTGTACCTTGAAGCTGTAAAATCTCTTTTACATTTTTGACAGTCGGATTACCGCTTTCTAAACCAGCATTTTTAACTTGTTCAGGGCTTAATTTAATGATACCAATGCTTTTCGTTTCAGCATTTTTAGTTTCCTCGTTCTTCTTATTTCCGCAAGAAATTAGAAATATAGCGCTTATGAACGCTGCAATATATTTTTTCATTTTAAATATTATTAAGATTCTGTAGTGTCACAATTGCTTTATTGTAAGCATTAAGCGCGTCTAAATATTCACTTTTAATTGTAATAGCCTGATTGACTACTAAAACCCATTGCAAATAATCGATATCTCCATTTTGTAGTTGACTGCTTGAAGCTTCGATAATCGTTTGAGCGTTTTTTAATCCGTCAGTTTCATAATACTGTAGACTTTCTTGGTATTTTTTCAATTCTCGATCAGCATTTTCAATGTTCGTTTTTACCTCGATTTTAACTGCTTCAGAAAGTTCAACAAAGCTTTCGTATTCTGCTTTTGCAGCTCTTTTTCGTTCTGACTGACTCGTGAAAAATATCGGAATTGAAAGTCCCGCATTTACATAATTAAATCTTTGCCCACTACCATAATAAACATCCTGACCTGAAGCGTTAGTTTGAGTTCCTATAATGCTCAAATTGTTATATCCTAAAATAATTTCAGGAAGTAATTTTGCCCCTTCCGTTTTCCATCTGTACTTAGCCGATTCTGATTCAAATTGCGAACGTTGTACTGCCGGAAGATTTTCTGTTTTCAAATTTTCGATAGACGAACGATTTAAAACTGCTTTTAAATTCATCTTTTTGGGAGCGTGTTTCGCCTTGTCTTGAAGAATAGCGTTAAACGAATTCAAAGCGATTTCAATATCTCGGTTTACCATTACCAATTGATTGCTGTAGAATTGTCTCGCAGATTGAGAAGCACTTTTTTCTAAAACATTTGCTTCTCCAGCTTTAAATCTTAAATCTGATTTTTTCTCCATAATTCTGTAGATTGAATCAGCATAAACTAGAAGTTCTCTCTTGCTGTTCAGCCATAAATAATCGTAGTAAATATTTCTAACACGAGTTTTTATTTCTTGTGAAGTCAATTGCACTTCGGCTTTAGCTTTATTAAAATCAGCTTTTAAAGCTTTCTTCTGATTGCTATAAACAGTTGGGAAAGCAAAAGTCTGGCTGATTCCAAAGCGCGTATCATTCTGAGCGCTATTAAACTGTCCATAATCGGCATCGATTTGCGCCTGCGGAAGATTATATCCAGTTTTTTGCAAATGACTTTTAGACTGTTCGTTTAATTTAGCCGATTTAATAGTTCTATTATTCTGAATTGCAATTGAAATAGATTCGTCAAGCGAAATTGGCAGTTCTTGCGCTTTTGCCATATTACCAATAAAAAGAAAGCTTAATAAAATGGTTAGATTATTCATGTGTTTTTTTCTTTTTTTAGAAAATCCTTTTGCGTGATAGGTCATTAAATAAATTGCTGGAAGCACGAAAAGCGTTAGTAAAGTTGCCGTTACCAATCCGCCAATAACAACCGTTGCCAAAGGGCGTTGTACCTCCGCACCTGCACCATTACTTAAAGCCATCGGAAGAAAACCCAACGAAGCCACAGCCGCCGTCATTAATACAGGACGCAATCTGTTTTTTGTTCCAAATAAAATAATCTGGAAAGGATCTGTGATTTCTCCTTGTTTCTGAATTCGATTGAACTCCGATATTAAAACAATTCCGTTTAAAACTGCAACACCAAAAAGTGCGATAAATCCAACTCCAGCAGAAATACTAAAAGGCATATCGCGCATTACAAGCGCAAATACTCCTCCAATTGCTGATAACGGAATTGCTGTAAAAATGATAATTCCTTCTTTAAACGATCTAAAAGCAAAATACAACAAAGCAAAAATCATTAATAAAGCTGCTGGAACAGCAACTCCCAATCTTGCTTTTGCTTGCTGAAGGTTTTCAAAAGCTCCTCCATAAGTAATGTAATAACCTGGATCAAATTTGATTTGCTGATTCACTTTTTTCTGCAATTCTTCAACAATTGATTGAACGTCTCTACCGCGAACATTAAATCCGACAATGATTCTGCGTTTAGCATTTTCTCTCTGAATCTGATTTGGACCTTCTACTTCTTCTACACTTGCTACTTGATAAAGCGGAATCTGCATTCCCGATGGCGTCGCGATTAAGAGGTTTCGAACGTCTTCAATTCCTTTTCTGCCGTTGTCTTCAACGCGAACGACCATATCAAAACGTTTTTCACCTTCGTAAATACTTCCAGCAAGAGCACCTGCAAAAGCAGCATTAATAGTTGCATTTACATCAGCCACACGTAAACCGTATTTCGCCATTTCCGCCCAATTGTAATCAATTACGATTTGTGGCATTCCAGTTACTTTTTCTACGTACAAATCGGCCGCACCTTCAACCTTTTTACTTATTTCTCCCAATTTTTCAGCATATTCTGAGAGCTTCTGAAGGTCTTCTCCGTAAATTTTACAAACCAAATCTTGTTTCGCTCCCGTCATTAACTCGTTAAAACGCATTTGAACAGGAAACTGAAATCCTGTAGTAACACCAGGCGCAATTCGTTTAACGGTTTTTGTCATTTTATCAGCCAATTCAGGAAATGAAGAAGCACTCGTCCATTCTGATTTGTCTTTTAAAACAATAATCATATCTCCACCTTCAATTGGCATTGGGTCAGTTGGAATTTCGGCGCTTCCAATTCTCGAAACAACTTGCTGAACTTCTGGATATTCTTTCTTTAATTCGGCCGAAATTTTCTCAATAGTTTTGGTCGTCGTAGAAAGATTTGTTCCTAACAATAATCGGGTTTCAACAGCAAAATCTCCTTCTTCTAATTGCGGAATAAACTCTCCTCCCATTCTTCCGAACAAAACAACAGCGATTCCGAAAAGTACAAATGCTGCAATAACAATCGATTTTCTGATGTCTAAAGCTTTCGTCAGCCAGCCTTCGTACGCATTTTCCAATTTAGCCATTACACGATCAGAAAGGTTCTTTTTATGGCTGATTTTTTTACTTAAGAATAAAGCGCTAATCATTGGCACATAAGTCAATGACAAAATAAAAGCTCCTAAAATGGCAAATGCAACAGTCTGTGCCATTGGTTTGAACATTTTGCCCTCAATACCTTGTAAAGAAAGAATTGGTAAGTACACAATCAGAATGATGATTTGTCCAAACACTGCAGCATTCATCATACGCGCTGCCGATCCTGTAACCTCTTTATCCATTTCTTCTTGTGAAATATCATTTACTGCTTTATATTTTTTAGAACTGTGAAGATGATGCAGAATAGCTTCAACAATAATTACAGCTCCATCTACAATTAATCCGAAATCTAAAGCTCCAAGACTCATTAAGTTTCCGCTAACGCCAAAAGTATTCATCATAATAATGGCAAAAAGCATGGCTAAAGGAATTACCGAAGCAACAATAAATCCTGCTCTAAGATTTCCTAAAAATAAAACCAGAATAAGAACTACAATTAGTGCACCTTCAATCAAGTTTTTTTCGACAGTTCCAATGGCATTGTCTACCATTTTAGTTCTGTCCAAGAAAGGTTCAATTTTTAAACCTTCAGGAAGAATTTTCTCGATTTGAACAATTTTGTCTTTTACATTAACAATAACATTATTGGCATTTTCACCTTTCAACATCATCACGATTCCGCCAACCGATTCTCCATATTCATCTGTTGTTAAAGCACCGTAACGAATCGCAGAAGAAATCTTAACATCAGCAACATCTTTTACTAGAATTGGAAGTCCACCTTGTGTACTTTTAACCACAATGTTTTCAATGTCTTTAATGCTTTTAGCTAAGCCAGTACTTCTAATGTAAGAAACCGTTGGGCCTTTCTCAATATAAGCCCCTCCAGTGTTTTCATTACTGCTGTTTAAAGCTGTAAAAACTTCACTTATGGTTAAATTTTGAGCTTTTAATCGAGCTGGATTTACAGCAATTTCATACTGCTTTAATTTTCCTCCAAACGTAGAAACATCGGCAATTCCTTGCGTTCCCAAAAGCTGTCTTCTAATAGTCCAATCCTGAATTGTTCGTAAATCTTCTAAGGAATATTTTTCTTCGTAACCTGGTTTTGGTTTTAAAACATATTGATAGATTTCTCCTAAACCAGTTGTTACAGGCGCCATTTCGGGCGAATTGGCATTTCTGTCAATTTCTACCTGCTGCAATCTTTCTGCAATTTGCTGTCTCGCCCAATACACATCAGCATCGTCTTCAAAAACAACACTTACAAGCGAAAGTCCGAAGCGTGAAATACTTCTACTTTCCTTTAAATTAGGAATATTACTAATTGCTTGTTCTATCGGAAAAGTGATTAACCTTTCTACATCTTCAGCGCCAAGCGAAGGAGCTGTTGTGATAATTTGCACCTGATTATTAGTGATGTCTGGCACGGCATCAATTGGTAATTGGGTAACCTCATACACACCGTAGATAATCCACAGCAGTGTAAAGATTCCAATTGCCAGTTTGTTCTTAACTGAGAACTGAATTACTTTATTAAGCATAATGTATTAATTAAAAAATAATAAATGAGCAACTGAAAACAATATGTCTCAGCCACTTCAATAAAAATTTAAAAACTAATTATGCAATTGGAGGTCTAAATAGAGAAAGTAAATTTGGATCTGAAAAAAGATCAGATCTATAAGTTGGAATATTTAATTGTGGTAATTCCGGATCAAAAACAAACGGAAGTAATTCTTTATCATCTAAGATAAAAACAAATTGCGGAGAACTGCTGCTGATAGTTTTAAACGGCAACTGCATATCGCGGTCTCCATCATTATCTTTTAAGTCCTCTCCCCAATAATGCATTGACAAAAAATCTATAAAGCTTACACCTTGCAGTTTTTGATGCTCTTGAAAATGTTCAATCAGAATTGGCAGTTTATAGAACTGCTGCACAAAACTGCTGTTTGAAGCGATAAGAAGAATAAATATGTAAACAATTGTTTTTCGCACGACGCAAATTTAACTTAAATTCTATAAATCTTCATCATTTTAAACTTCTGAAAAGTTTCTTTTAACAATTTAGAAATATAGGATAGTCTTTTTATTTATTCCAATATAAATGACAGATCTTTAATAATAAATTATCAAAATATTGCACTTCAGAAATTTGACTTACTTATGATAATCCTTCCAATTGTTGGAAAACAGGAATTAAAGCTTTTCCTTTTTCCGTCAAATTATATTCGATATGAAGAGGCTTCAACTTGATCGTTACCTTTTCTAAAAGACCTTCTTCTTCCAATTCTTTCAACGCTGTTGCTAAAGATTGTTTGTTTGAACCTTGAATTTGTCTTAGTAAACTATTAAATCGTAAAGGTGTTTCTAAAGCCAAACGGAAAATTTCAGCTTTCCATTTTCCTGAAAGCATTTTTAAAAGTCTTTGCGCTGGACAAGTTTCTGCTTCTTCCATATTTTTTAGGTAGTCAAAAAAATCTGACTTATTGTTTTAAAGCGTTTTTTGATTAAAATTTGTGAGAATTCTTAAGTAAAAATATAAAATGAAAGTAAAGAAACCAAGCGAAATGACCAATGAAGAATTAATTAAAATCGAGAAAACTATTAAAGTCTTGATCACTTTTTTAATCGTCTTAACTATTTTACTACTATTAATTATTAGCATTTTATTCCTTAAAAAGGATTTCACACCTTTAATAGTACTTCCATTTTCCTTAACTCCAATTATAATCATCAACTCTAATTCATTAAAAGAAATTAAAAAAGAGATTGCTTTTAGAGATCTTAGATAAATCACAAAATGAAAGGATTTAAGATTTTTAAATTTCATTTTTCTTAACCGAAAGTTCTTTAAAAAAAATTAAATTTGGTCTCCCTAAATAAGCCATTTACATTATGATTTTTCAAAAAAGAACTTTTTATTTTATCCCTTTAGTCCTATTTCTTTTTTTCTCTCAGTTTAATTATGCCCAAGAGCAAAAAACAGTAAAAAAAGAAAGCCGCGGAAGACTATTCAACGACACTACAGCGACAGATAGTGATTACTTAATGGCAATAGAAAAAGCCGGAGAAGTATTAGAATCTGCTTACAACGACATTGATTTTGCAGGTGACACTCATCATCTTTTTGGCGAAATGAAACGTACAGAAAGTAAACTAGACTTAATTTTAGCTAGTTTAAAAGGCGCAAATCCGAATGTGCGAAACCAACAGATGTACCGCATTGTACTTCAGGAAATCCAACAAGAATTAGAAGAACAGAATAAAGCAATTAATGCTCGAAATCTAAACCTTGAAAACATCAAAAAACGTGTTATAGATCTGCGTAAAGACAAAACTTTAATTACTCTAATAAAAGATACTATTCGTCGTAAGCAGTTTAAGAAAGAGTTTGGAAATCTAAGAAAAAGATATGTTGCCACAGATAGTTTGATGACTAAAAATCAGACTACTTTAAACAATAAAAAGAGACTTACCGTACAACGAAAAATTTCGGTTTCGAATGCTTTAGTTGCTGTTGAAAGTAAATTGGAGAAATCTGGAATTAGTATTTTCAAAAAAGAATATCCTTCTTTATGGCAAATTAATGATTCTATCTCAAAGAAAAGAGTAACGCACAACATTGGAGCAAAAATTATCATTGAAGAAAATGTTGCTGCATATTATCTTGGTTACAAAGCAGGCGGACTAATTACGCTGTGTTTCTTCATGGGAATTTTATTTTGGTATATTTCCCGAAATATGAAATATATTAAGGCAAACGGTTATGCTGAAAATCTTTCGCTTTTAAACTTCAAATATTTAAACAGAGGCGTTTTATTGCCAGTTTTAGTAATTGCGCTAAATATTGCTGTAGTTACAAATTTGTATGCTCCTGCTCTATTTTTAGAATTAATTCAGCTTTTCTTGCTTGGCGTTTTAATTTTCCTTTTCAAAAACCAATGGTCTGGAGTTGCTATGCGAAACTGGCTTTTCCTTTTAGGACTGTTCTTTGCACTTTGCTTTTTGGATTTATTTATCACAATCGGATTATTACAGAGAATTGCTTTTGTTGCTATTAATATATTAGGAATTCGCTATGGCTTGGTTCAGATCAAAACACTTAAAGAAGAACTTTATATAAAAGGCTTTTTTAAATGGGCTAGTATCATTTTTATAGGATTGAATGGTTTGTCTATTCTTTACAATTTATTTGGTAGAGTTTCGCTTTCTAATATGCTTAGTCTTACAGCTTTTATTTCTCTTACTCAAATTGTTGCTTTAAGTGTTCTTTTGAAGATTATTTTGGAGATTATTTTACTTCAAATTTATACTACTAGAGTAAAAAGAGGAATTGAAAAAATGTTTGATTACGAGAGTTTATCAGACAATCTTAAAAAGCCTTTTATCATTGTAATTAGTTACATGTGGCTAATTGTAATTGCATCTAATTTGAATATTTGGGAGTCGCTTCGAGGTTCTTTAACGAAGCTATTAAGCCATCCAAATACTATTGGAAGCATTACGTTTACACTTGGAAATATTGTCTTGTTCTTTATTATTATCTGGGCTGCGCATTTATTACAAAAATATGTTGCTTATTTCTTTGGAGAAATTGATGATGAAAATGAAGAAAACATCAATAAAAGACAACATTCAAAATTACTTATTACACGTTTAGTTGTTTTAATAAGTGGTTATCTGCTTGCAGTTGCGGCTTCTGGAATGCCATTGGATAAATTAAGTATTCTTTTAGGTGCTTTAGGTGTCGGTGTTGGACTTGGACTTCAGAACATTGTAAACAATTTTGTATCGGGTATTATCTTAATTTTTGATAAACCAATTCAAGTTGGCGATGTTGTTGAAATTAGTTCAGAATCTGGCCGTATTAAATCGATGGGACTTAGAACTACTAAAATTAATGCTCCAAATGGTGCCGAAATCATTATTCCGAATGGTAATTTATTGTCTCAAAATATTACCAACTGGACGTATACAGATAATTTCAAGTTAGTTGAAGTTACTTTTGAAATTAATGGAGAAACAATTCCTGAAGAAATTAATACAATAGTAAATGAAACTCTAGCAAGTCTTCCGCTAGTGAACAACGAAAAACCATCTCAGATTTATTACAGTTCAATTTCTGATGGAAAGTATAAACTTCTTATTAAATTCTGGTGCAGTATATATCGCACAGAAGAAACGATAAGTTCAGCACGACAGGAACTGTATGTTAGTTTCAAAAATAAAGGCTTGAATTTTTCAAGTTAAAAAGATTAAAAAAAAGACGAAGGCGGTAAGTGATTACCGCCTTTTTTATTTGTTAAATATTGACAAGAACATCATTTTACATAGAGAATAATTCTAAAATATTCTCTGACATAAATCAATTATTTTTTTTGTATATTGTATTAAAAATGTTACAAAAATCAACTTTTTACGAAAACCCGTAAAAACCCCTGCACTTAAGCAATTTATATACAGTAATTTAGCTTTGTAGTAAAATACGGTCAGATCAATCATGCATGAAAAAAAATCTGTCAAATTATTTAAAACTAAAAAACTAACATTAACTATTAAATCTTAAAACTATGCAAGATGAATACATTGGAGTAATTAAAATTTTTGCGGGAAATTTTGCTCCTAGAGGTTACATGTTTTGTGCAGGACAATTAATTCCTATTGTACAAAACCAAGCTTTATTTGCAATTATAGGCACTATCTACGGTGGAAATGGCACTACTAACTTTGCCTTACCAAATTTGCAAGGTACAGTCGCAATAGGGCAAGGAACTAGTAGAGGAGGTCAAATATATACACTTGGTGAAACAGCTGGTAGTTCAACTAATACGCTTTTAGTAAATAATTTACCTGCGCACGTACATACTGGGCCAAGTAAAATTTCTGTAAGCAGCGCACAAGCTACAGATTCTACACCTGTTGATGGCGCTTCAATTGCTACTCCAGGACAGCTTGTTTCAAGAACTTTTTCACCAACATTAGGCTTTGCAACATCAACACCAAGTGTAAATTTAAATAGTAACGTTATTACTGCTCCAACGGGCGGCAATGTTCCTGTAAATAACATGCAACCCTATTTAACAATCAATTACATTATTTGTGTTGAAGGACTTTTCCCTCCAAGAAATTAATGAAAATGTAGTAGCATTATTTTAATTGATAGGACCATTTAGGTGTTTCACTAAAATCATATACTAATTTAATCTCTGAATAATCTTTAATACCGTACATAGACACTAGACAATAAGGATTTGTAATATAAGATTCAGCTGTCTGTAATTCTATGTCTTCAAAAATTTTGATTTCGGTAAAAAGACAAACATCAGGGTAATTTTCAAAAATATCTGGCAGAGTATAAAAAGTACTTTCTATTCTAGAATCATTATTTTCTCTGTCAAAATGTTCTTTGTTTATTGTAAATAATCTATCTACAAATACCTTATGAGGATAGGGCTGCATTTTTTTGTAGCCCTTTACTTCGTTTACGTCTACTCTAAGGCTTGGCTCAAAATCAAAAAAAGTATAAGCTAAATTAATTCTAATTTCTTGCGGAATAAATATCGCTTCACAAGGAAGTTGTTTAATTATATTCCTGCTTATGGCAACTTGAGGTTCTCTTGTAAGAGCATAATGCATAGTCTCAGAAATCGCGATATCTACTTTAAAATCATCTGGTATTTTATAAGTAATTGCATTGGTTTCTATCATTTGAAGATTATAATCTTCAAGACCAATTGTAGATACAAGATTTTGAACTGATTCTAATGATGAACTATTAATATCAATTAAAACAACGCTAATCCTTCCTTTATCGAATAATGGCAATAAAGGAAGAATTAATGTTGCATATGGTCCACAGCCTGCATAGAGTATATTAATATTCTTTTCTGGTGAATTAATAAAAAGTCTTGTTAAGGCCTTATGAATGCCTTTTATAAAAGAAACTGTTCGGAGGTAATCATCAACGCAGTCTGCTGCGCCTGAGCTCGATAAAGCAACACCTCCACTTACGAGTGTTTCATTGTCATCTGAATGAGTACAGCTAATAATATTTTTATAAAAACAGGAAAGTTGTTGAGCAGATTCCAACTGCTCGCTAACAGTATTTGAGTCTATGATAGATTTAACAATGATCGTGAGTTCTTGTTTATACATATTAAAAAACTTATTAATGCTTTTTTAAGTCTGAAATATAAGTCAAAAAGATAATGTTACAATACCAAATAGATAATTAAATATCAGAAAATTATGAAAAAACTCTACCTACTAATAACGCTGCTTTTTTTTGCTATACAGCATATAAACGCGCAAACTTTTACCGAAACTTTTGAAAGCGCCACTGCCGATGTTGCAAATTTTACATCTAATGGTAAAACTTTTAATCTAACTTCTCCTTTTGATTTTAAAGTGTTTTCATTTCCTGGCCTTGGTTATAATGCTAGTTCAAGTTTTATTCAGGTCTCCGATCCATTACTTCCTGGCGCAATGGGGCAAACTGGTGTTATTACTGCAGCATCTGGTTCCTTTAAAGTGAGTAGTTTTTGGTTTTATGTATCAGGAAATGCTGAAGTCGATCCTGGTGTAACTAATGGCGGAGGTCCCGGCAGTATAACCTTTAGAGGAAAACTGGCAGGAAGCACTGTGTTTACTGTAGTTAGAAACACCACTGGTGCAGATACAGGATTTGGTTTACCTGGAAACGGTTTTACATTAGTTAATTTTGCCACTGAAGGCGGTTCGAATAATACTAACCAAATTATTGATCAATTAGAAATTCAATTAAGCAGTAATTACGACTATTTTGCTATTGATAATTTTACATTTGCAAATGCAGTTACTACTCCAACAGTAACAACAAATACTCCTGTAACAAATTTTGGTGCAGTTACAGCTACATTAGGTGGTTCAAACACTGATGGTGGTGATACAGTACTCAATAGAGGAATTGTCTGGTCATTAACAACAAATCCAGTAATCAATGGCGCAGGTGTAACACAAGTAGCTGGAACTGCGGGACCTGGTGCTTTTACCATTCCTGTAAATTCGCTTCCATCAGGAACAACAATATATTATAGAGCGTACGCAACAAATTCAGCAGGAACTGGATACGGAAATACTGTCTCGTTTGTAACCAATGCTGCCCTATCAGCTACACAATCGCAAACAGTTGCTTGTAACGGCACTAATAACGGAACGGCAACAGTAATTCCCTCAGGAGGAAAAGCTCCATATACTTTTTTATGGTCTAATGGGACTTCAGCAGCAACAGCAATAAATTTAGCTCCAACTAATTATTCTGTTTTAATAACTGATAGTGAAGGAACTTCGATATCTAAAAACTTTACAATAGCTCAGAACTCCGCTATATCTGGATCAACTACCATTTCAAATGTATCCTGCAATGGAGGAAATAATGGTTATATAGATCTTACCCCTACGGGAGGCAGCGGAACTTACACGTATAATTGGGGTGGCGGAGTAACAACTCAAGATAGAGTAACACTTGCGGCTGGTACTTATTCTGTTACTATTACAGATTCTAATAATTGTAGTACAACAATAAGTAATATTGTCGTAGGTCAGCCTGCCGCAGTACTTAACGGAACAACAAATGTAACCACTGTAGCCTGTAACGGCGGAAGCACTGGAGCTATAGATCTTACACCTTCAGGAGGAACTGGACCATATACTTTCTTATGGAATGACGGTATTACAACTGAAGATAGAACAGGAATTCCAGTTGGCTCATACTCTGTTACAATTACAGATGCTAATAGTTGTACTAAAACTATTAATGGTATCTTAGTTACTCAACCTCCTTTGATTTCTACAGTAGCAACTTTAACTCATATTGCTTGTTTTGGAGGAAATACAGGAAGTATTGTTCTTGCTCCAAGTGGCGGCGTTGGAGGTTACAGTTATTTATGGAATGACGGAATAACTACACAAAACAGAACAGGACTTGCTGCAGGAACATACAACGTAACAATTACGGATTCTAATAACTGTTCAAGACCTTTTAGCTATACTCTTAATCAGCCTAATACTGCCCTTGGAGGAAATGTAAACGTCAGCAACGCTTCCTGCAATGGCGGATCTAATGGTTCTCTTGATCTTACACCATCTGGAGGTACTCCAGGCTATACTTACAGCTGGAGTGACGGACCAACAACTCAAGATAGAACAGGACTTATCGCAGGAACATACTCTGTTACAATAAGAGATGCCAACAATTGCAGTTTTACTATAAGCAATATCATTGTTGGTCAGCCAGCCACAGCTTTAAGCGCATTAACTGGAGGAGGTCAAACAGACGTGTCATGTAATGGTGGCGCTAACGGTACTGCAACGGTTGCCCCAACAGGAGGAACCCCAGGTTATACCTATTCTTGGGCACCTACTGGAGGAACTGCAGCAACAGCAACAGGCCTTATAGCCGGCACTTATACTGTAACAGTAACCGATGCTAATGGATGCCAAGCAACAAGAAGCTATACTATTGGACAGCC
The DNA here is from genome assembly GCF_025717045.1 of Flavobacterium sp. SH_e. Taxonomy (GTDB): domain Bacteria; phylum Bacteroidota; class Bacteroidia; order Flavobacteriales; family Flavobacteriaceae; genus Flavobacterium. Next base: position 97,472 of record NZ_JAOVZN010000011.1, on the reverse strand, counting down.
AGCCTCAGCTATAAGCCTATTAACTGGAGCAAGCAAAACAGACGTAGCTTGCAGAGGAGGCAACAACGGTACTGCAATGGTTACCCCAACTGGAGGAACTGGAGCATATACCTATTCATGGGCACCTTCTGGAGGAACTGCAGCAATAGCAACAGGTCTTGCAGCAGGTACTTACACTGTAACCGTAACCGATGCTAATGGATGCCAAGCATTTAGAACCTTTGTTATTGCACAGCCTGCATCAGTATTAAGTGTGGTAGCCGGTGGAGGTCAGACCGATGTGTCCTGCTATGGAGGCGCTAATGGAACTGCAACAGTTGCGCCAACGGGAGGAACTCCTGGTTATACGTATTCTTGGAATACAAATCCTGTACAAACAACTGCTACCGCATCAGGTCTTGCAGCGGGCAATTATACTGTAACCGTAACCGATGCCAATGGATGCCAAACAACTAGAAACTATATTATCGGACAACCGACAGGACCTTTAAGCGCATTAACTGGAGGAAGCCAAACAGATGTTTCCTGCAATGGAGGCAGTAATGGAACTGCAACAGTTGCTCCAACGGGAGGAACTCCTGGTTATACATATTCTTGGGCACCTTCTGGAGGTACTGGTGCAACAGCATCAGGTCTTGCAGCAGGAACTTATACCGTAACGGTAACAGATGCAAATGCATGTCAAACAACTAGAACTTTTACCATTGGAGAGCCAACAATTTTAAGCGCAACAAAATCAAAAATGGATGCTCTTTGTAATGGCAGCGCTACAGGAAGTGCTACTGTTACTGTTAGTGGAGGAACTCCTGGTTACACTTATTTATGGTCTCCTTCTGGAGGAACTGCAGCAACTGCTACTGGATTAGCTTCTGGAAACTATAGCTGTTTAATTACAGATAATAACGGATGCAGCGTTACTGAAACTTTTTTCATAGATCAACCTTCGGCATTAGCTGCTAGTACTGCTTATACAAATGCAACCTGTTCAACTGGTGGAAATGCTACTGTTTTTCCTATTGGAGGTGCTGGAGGCTATAGCTACCTATGGACTCCAGGAAATGAAACAACATCATCTATTAACAATATAGCTGCAGGAAATTATACCTGTGTTATTACAGATGCTAATGGATGTTCTATTTCTAAAGTTTTTACCATAGGTACAACCAATACTTTAGTAGCGGCTACTGCACAAACAGATTTACTATGCAATGGTGAAAATACAGGATCTGCCTCTGTAATTCCATCTGGAGCAGCTGGGCCATTCACTTATATTTGGTCACCTTCTGGAGGAAGCGCTGATACTGCTACTAATCTTGCGGCAGGAAACTACTCAGTAACTATTACAGCTAGTAATGGATGTTCTATTGTAAAAAACTTTACAATCAATCAGCCACCAGCAATTGTAATTACAAAAACTGGACAAACAGATGTTAGCTGCTTTAGTGGTTCTAATGGATCATTGTCTGTCAATGTAACTGGAGGAACAGGTGCTTACACTTATTCATGGGCACCTTCTGGAGGAACTGCTGCAACAGCATCTGGCCTTTCTGCTGGAAATTATGTTGTAACGGTATCTGATGCTAACGGATGTGTAAAAACAGAAAATTATACAATTACAGAGCCTGCTACAATTACACCATCAATAACTAAAACTGATGTTTCTTGTAATGGAGGTTCAAACGGATCTGCAACAGTAAGCGTTACAGGAGGAACTGGTGCATATACCTATTCATGGGCGCCTTCTGGAGGAACTGGTGCAACAGCATCTGGTCTTTTGGCTGGAACTTATATTGTCACTATAACAGATGCTAATTTATGTCAGACAACAGAATCGGTAACCATAGATGAACCAGCTATACTTACCGCTTCAATTGCAAAAACAGATGTTTTATGTAATCAAGCAAATAATGGTACAGCTACAGTAACTGCAAATGGAGGAACAGGAGCTTATACTTATTCTTGGGCCCCATCTGGCGGAACAGCGGCAATTGCAACCGGATTAAGTCCAAATACTTATACTGTTACAGTTACCGATTCTAATGGATGTTTCATTACAGAAACGGTTCAAATTACTGAACCAACTGTTCTTTCAGCGGTAGATTCACAAATTAATGTGTCTTGTAATGGCGGTAATGACGGTACAGCTTCAGTAGCTGTTTCTGGAGGAACTGGAACTTATACTTATTTATGGGCGCCTTTTGGAGGTACTGCAGCTACAGCAACTGGCCTTACAGCTGGAACTTACACAGTAACCATTACAGATGCTAACTCTTGCTCTGTTGTTAATACAATTACAATTACTGAACCTGATGCTTTAGCATTAACTACAACTTCAACAGATGTTTCATGCAACACAGGCGCTAACGGATCTGCAACTGTAAATGCAACTGGCGGAACTGGAGCTTATACATATTCTTGGGCTCCATATGGAGGAACTGCTGCAACTGCAACAGGTCTTTCTGCTGGAAATTACACTGTAACAGTTACAGATACTAATTCTTGTTCAGCTAATGCAAATGTTATAATAAATGAACCTACTGCGCTTACTACTTCAATATCTAAAACGGATGTTTCATGTAACGGAGGTTCTAACGGTTCTGCAACGGTAACTACAACAGGAGGAACTGGAGTATATACATATTTATGGGCTCCTTCTGGAGGAACTGATGCTACTGCATCCGGTCTTATTGCTGGGACATATACTGTTACTGTAACAGATGCTAACTCATGTCTGATAACTGAAACAGTTACTATAGACGAACCGACTGCACTTACTGCTTCAACAACAAAAACAGATGTTTTATGCGATCAGGCAAATAATGGTACAGCTACAGTAACTGCTTCTGGAGGAACTGGTACTTATACTTACTTATGGGCACCTTCTGGAGGAACTGCTGCTACTGCTACTGGATTAAGTCCAGATACTTATACTGTTACAGTTACCGATGCTAATGGATGTTTTATAACAGAAACTATTCAAATAACAGAACCTGCTCCTCTTTCAGTTGCAGATTCGCAAACAAATGTATCTTGTCATGGCGGCAATGACGGTACAGCTTTAGTAACTGCTACTGGAGGAACTGGCACTTATACATACTCTTGGGCTCCATCTGGAGGAACTGCTGCAGCAGCAACTGGTCTTTCTGCTGGAACATATACAGTTAGTATTACAGATTCAAACTCATGTTCTATTGATAAAACTATCACAATTACAGAACCTGATTCTTTAACATTAACTACAACTGTTACAGATGTTTCATGCAATGGAGGCTCTAACGGATCTGCAACCGTAACTACAACAGGAGGAACTGGAGCTTATACTTACTTATGGGCGCCTTCTGGAGGAACTGATGCAACCGCATCTGGTCTTGTTCCTGGAAATTATACTGTTACAGTTACCGATGCAAATGGATGTTTCACAACAGAAACTGTACAAATTACAGAACCTGATGTTCTTTCAGCAACATATACACAGACAAATGTATCTTGTCATGGCGGTAGTGACGCTGCAGCTTCAGTAACTGCTACTGGAGGAACTGGAACTTATACTTATCTATGGTCTCCTTCTGGAGGAACTGCTGCAACAGCAACTAATCTTTCTGCTGGAACTTACACAGTAACCGTAACAGATTCAAACTTATGTTCTACTGTTAATACCATTACAATTACAGAACCTGATGCATTAACTCTTGTTACGGCCGTTACACAAGTTTCATGTCATGGAGGAAATAACGGATCAGCTATAGTATATCCTAGCGGTGGTTCTGACTCTTACACATTCTTATGGTCTCCATCTGGAGGAACATCTGCCATTGCAACGGGTCTTTCTCCTGGAACTTATAGCGTAATCGTTACAGATGCCAACTCTTGTGCAGCTACTATAGATGTTGTAATAACTGAACCTGCTAATCCTGTTAATTTGAATACTTCAGCAGTATCTGGAATAACAGCAACTGGCGCATCTTTATCCGGTTCTGTATCTTCAGACGGAATAAATACAGATACAGGAGAGTGTTTAACAGAAGCTGGTTTTGTATATGCTTTGCATGAAAATCCTACTACAGCCGATACTAAAATAAATGTTACGAGTGCGTTAGAAACATTTACAAGTTCTCTAACTGGGCTTAGAGGAAACAGAACATATTATGTTAGAACTTATGCTGTAAATAGTAATGGTTTTATTAATTACGGAAACGAAGTTAGTTTCACTACACAAAAATACACTCTTACTATAACTGCAGACGCAGGACAAACTAAAGTATATGGAACTACTGACCCTGTCTTTGACTATAAATATTTAGGCCTTGCAAACGGGGACGCTCCATCAATAATTACGGGACTGCTTTCTAGAGATGCTGGCGAAAATGTTGGAACATACAATATTAAACTGGGAACAATTAACGCTGGTACAGATTATATCATTGTTTTTTCAGGTGCTGAATTTGAAATTACTAAGGCCGACCAAACGATTACTTGGAATCAAACCTTAGAATTTGGCTGTTCAGATTCTAATTCTTTAACCTTAAACGCAACTACAGACAGCGGATTGCCAGTTTCTTATACTGTTGCAAATCCAGCAATAGCAACAATTTCAGGAACAACCTTAAATGTAACTGGATCTGGAAGCACAACCATTACTGCTGTACAGAATGGTGACCAAAATCATAATGCTGCTGAATCAGTTATTAAAACGATAGAAATAAGCCAGTCTGGACTTGTAGTGCAGCAATGGGCTAATGTTTTATTCTTTGATAATAGATCAAACAGCTATGTAGCTTGGCAATGGTACAAAAACGGAGTTACCATTTCTGGTGCAACCCGCCAATACTATAGCGAACTTCAGCCATTAAATGGAACTTACCACGTAATTGCAAAAGACAAAAATGGAAATTCAATCAAATCGTGTCCAATTGAGACAACGGGAACAGTTTTCACCAAGAAAATCAAAATCTATCCAAACCCAGTTAAACCTGGAGCTACATTTACTTTAGAGTGTGATTTCAGCGAATCCCAGCTAAATGGAGCTGAGGTAACTATTTTTGACATTACAGGAAAATTAGTGCAGACTGTTTCAAATGTAACAGCCACAAATCAGATTACCGCTCCAACACAGGCAGCCCTTTATATTGTTGTTCTTAAACTGGCTAATGGTCAGATAAAAACAATCAACTTATTGGTTAAATAAAAAATGGGGTTCAATTTAAATTTACAAGCAATGAAAATTAAAATCACTATAACGATACTGCTGCTGTTTAGCGTCACGATAAAAGCGCAGGAAATTAATTTTAAGATTAACGGCGGTCCGTCTGGAATCCTTTATGACAGCAACATAGGAGACGGAAAACTGAAATTTGGCGGAGGAATAGCTGTTGGGTACACCTATTTCTTCAGCAATCACTGGGGAATTTCTACAGGGGTTGATGTAATGTACAATCAAAATAGCTTTGAATTGAATAATGGAACTACATTCTCATCTTACGAAGTTGATGATCAAACATCTGCATTTGAGTATCAGGTGACTCCTACTAATTATAAGGAAGACCAGCATTTTATTTCTGCTGCAATTCCGCTTATGATGCAGTACAGAACATCAATTGCCGCTGAGACACAGCTGTATTTTGGATTTGGAGGAAAAATTATGTTCCCAGGAAAACAGACTGTAAAAGCTTCAGCATCTGAACTGCAATTAAGCGGCTATTATCCTGATGTAAACCTTCTAGTTGACGATCTGCCTTCTCACGGGTTTGGCAAAGTCACCAATTGGCAAGATAAAACAACCGTAAGCCTAGATCCTGCTTTTCTATTAAGTGCTGAAACGGGTCTTACTTTCAAATTAAAAGAAAAAACACAGCTTTACACGGGCATATATCTCGATTATGGACTGACTGATCTGGCAAAAGAAACTCCTAATACAAATATCGTGGCATACAGTCCAAACGGAATTGATAATATTCAGGCAAACGGTACAGCTGGAAATAAAAAAATAGTTCAGGAAAGCCGTTACTTTTCTGCGGGAATTCAGCTAAAATTAGGTTTCTCATTCAATAAAGACAAACTAGAACCTGTACAGGCAAAAGCAGAACCGCCAGCTCAGACACAGACAGCTCCAGTTGAGCAGACAGCTCCCGTAGAGCAAAAATCTGTTGAGGCCGCACCAGCTAAAAAAGAGCTAACTATCGAGGAAAGAAGTTATATAGAAAAACAGCCACTTGCCTTTCAAGAAATTGGAAATACAAAAGTAACTCCTGAACTGGCGCAAAGACTGGATAAGATTGCTGAAATCCTAAAGTCGAATAAAGATACAGATCTTAATATTACAGGATATACATGTGATCTTGGAACAGAAGCACTTAATCTTAAAATTGGAATGCAGAGAGCACAGGCTGTTTCTGATTATTTACAAAATAAAGGAATAGAGTCTAACCGTATGCACTTGTTCTCAAAAGGAGAAAAAGAACCTTTAGTTCCAAATACTCCAGTTGAAAACAGACCACTTAACAGAAGAGTTTCACTTACACTAATTGACGCAAAATAAATCTTAAATTCTATAATTTTAAAAGCATGAAAAGAAGTTTTTTTTCATGCTTTTCTTTTTAAACACAATTTCAAAAGCTAACAATTATCATATTTTCTTTCTCGTATAATACTTTTCTTTGTTCAAATAATTAATACCACTTACTAAAAATCAAACCTTTAATAATGTATTATTAGAATAAGAATGCATATTGATACTGATTTGCTTTATACCTGGGGAGCTGTAGCAAGAAAAGTTCCTAAAAACTCGATCATTTTTTATGAAAATGATTCGCCAGTTTCGTATTACCAAATTTTAGAAGGAACTGTAAAAATGAGTTACACCAACGAAGATGGTAAAGATTTGACAATTGGTATTTTTAATGAAGGAAATAGTTTTGGCGAGCCACCACTTTTTATAAATCAGCCCTACCCTGCCTCAGCCATTGCACAAACCGATTGTATCATCCTAAAATTATCAAAAAATAATTTCTTTTCTTTTCTTGAAGAAAATCCAGAAATACAAGCCAAAGTATTAAAATTATTTGCTTGGAAAATTTACAATAAAATTGTTTTTTCAAAAAATATAATCAATCATAAACCTGAGTATAGAATTCAATATTTTTTAGATAATTTAAAAAAACAGCATAATATTGAAGCTTCAAAAAAAATGAAAATTCCATATACAAGAAGAGAAATTGCAGACTTTACAGGTTTACGAGTTGAAACGGTTATTCGGACCATATCAATGATGAATAAGAATAAAAAAATTGAAATTATAAATCATAAACTGTTTTACTAATTTGCCAAATTATAATCGAAATCATATTTCCTTAAACAAGATTTCTATTTCTTTGTTTTGGTTAAAAGAAAATTATTAATTAAGATTTTAATGTTTTTTAGAAATAAAAACGAGAACTTTTTAGGTTCCCGTTTTGTATTAGACAACTACTTTATTCATCATTAATTTTGAAATATTTTCGGCTCTCACCTTTACTTCATTTGCTTTTTCTCCTTCAAACAAATCGTCTACTGTTTTTTTCCAAAGTTTGGTCCAATGTCTAAAATGAATTTCATTCAAAGTGCTTTTTTGGTCTAACATTCGATGTTTTACCATCGGATTACCTTCAAAATTTCCAGTATGAAAAAGAATATTATCCCAGAAATCATACATAATAGGAAGATGCTTTTCCCAATTAACCAACGCCACCTCTGTAAATAAATATCCTATAGTAGAATCATTTTTTACTTTCTGATAAAAAGCATTTACCAAGATGACAATATCATCTCTATTTCTAATATCTGTTTTCATACGTTTTATTTTAGCGCACTTTTTGGTAGCGCTTTTATCTTTAAAACTAATATCAAATTTCCGAAACTTACTACATATAAAATATGATTACGATCATATTTCTAAAATATGTTTTTTTAGAATTTTCTATCTGTATTCATTTCTTTTTCATCAAAAATCAATTTGTATCGCTTAACATACACAAATAAAAATAAAACAGTATGATTAGAATCATACTTTGAAAGAAATGTTGATAATACATTTACCCTATTAAAATTATATGCTTAAATGCATTTTAAAAACAAGCTTTTAACTAATACCAAACGGCTTTTTCTTTATAGTTAAGTCGAAAAATTAAGAACTGTAAAATGGATAAGAACTTTTTAATACAGGAAATCATCCGATTAAAAGAAGAAAAAAATGCCGTGATTTTGGCTCATTATTATCAAGATGAAGACATTCAGAACATAGCAGATTTTATTGGAGACAGTCTTGAATTATCTAAAAAAGCTCAAAACACAATTGCCGATATTATTGTTTTTGCTGGAGTTCACTTTATGGCCGAAACTGCAAAAATTTTAAACCCAAATAAAAAAGTTTTATTGCCCGATTGGGAAGCTGGCTGTTCACTAGCAGACGGTTGCAATCCGAAGGATTTTAAATTGTTTAAAGAACAATATCCCGATCATGTTGTAGTAACATACATTAATTGTTCTGCTGAAATAAAAGCCATGAGCGATTTGGTTTGCACTTCGGCGAATGCCAAAAAAATAATCGGTTCAATACCAAAAGAACAAAAAATCATATTTGCTCCAGATGAAAATTTAGGTAGTTATATTCAAAAGGAAACCAAACGTGAACTCGTCTTATGGAAAGGCTCTTGTGTAGTGCATGAAGCCTTTTCATTAGACAAACTAATTGAAATATATAACAAAAATCCGACTGCAAAAATTGCAGCACACCCCGAATCTGAAGACCATATTTTAAAAGCAGCACATTACATTGGCTCAACTTCGGGAATTATTAATTTCATTAAAACGGATCCTGCTGCCGTTTTCATTGTGGCTACAGAAGCCGGTATCCTGCATGAGCTTGCAAAAGCAGTACCCGATAAAGCGCTGATTCCGGCTCCTTCCACAGAAGACAATACATGTGCCTGCAGTGAATGTGCTTTCATGAAAATGAATACTTTGGAAAAATTGTACTCGTGTCTTAAAAATGAAAGCCCCGAAATGAAAATTTCAGAAGAGCTTAGAATAAAAGCACTGAAACCTATTGAAAGAATGCTTGAATTATCATAAAAACATAATAACGCTTAAATCAAAATAACATGGATACTACAGATATATTAATCATTGGTTCGGGTATTTCGGGATTATCATTTGCCATGAAAACGGCAAAAAAACGCCCCGACTTATCTATTGTTATAATGACGAAAGAAACAGCCAAAAATACCAATACACAGCTCGCTCAAGGTGGTATTGCTGTGGTTACAGACCTTATAAAAGACAGCTTTAATAAACACATACATGATACGCTTCGTTCTGGAGGGGGGTTGTGCGATAAAGACGTCGTTAATATGGTTATTAAACAAGCTCCTGAAAGGCTTCAAGAATTAATCGAAATTGGAACTTCTTTTGATAAAAATGAAAAAGGACAATGGAACTTAGGTCTAGAAGGCGGACATTCACAACATAGAATATTACATCATAAAGATAGCTCCGGACAGGAAATAGAGCACAAACTGCTCAAAATGATCAAAAAAATGCCCAACGTTGAACTTTTGGAAAATCATATGGTCATTGATATAAATACCGAAACAAAAAAAGCAAAAACTATTTGTACCGGAGTTTTCTATTATGAAAAAAAACATAACCGAATAAAATATCTTAGAACGCGAACCATAGTTTTAAGCACAGGCGGATGTGGTCAACTTTTTGAAAATACCACAAATCCGAAAATCGCAACAGGCGACGGACTTTCAATGGCGGCACGAGCTGGGGCTGAAATTGTTGATATGCAATATATTCAATTTCACCCAACTGCCTTATATTCAGGAAAAGAAAATCCGTTGTTCTTGATTTCTGAAGCTGTAAGAGGTTTTGGCGCTCATATTATAAACGAAGAAGGAAAAAGATTTCTGTTTAAATATGACATCAGAGGCGAATTGGCAACACGAGATATGGTTTCAAGTGCTATCAGTAAAGAACTTCAATTGAGCGGAAAAAATCATGTTTATTTAGACTGCAGACATTTAGATCCAAAAGCTTTTGCAAATCAATTTCCAGTCATCACAACGCATTGCAATGAATTAGGAATTTACCCTGAAAAAGATTTAATACCTGTTGTTCCTGCGGCTCATTATCAATGTGGAGGAATTAAAGTGGATCAAAATGGTGTTACTTCAATTAAAAATCTTTACGCCATTGGCGAATGCGCAAGAACAGGACTTCATGGAAAAAATCGTTTGGCTTCGAACTCGCTTCTAGAAGCGCTAGTCTTTGCTCATCAAGCTTCAGAAAATGTAGACAGAACAATTGCCGAATTTATTTTTTCATCCAAAATATTGATTCCAAAGTTTCCAAAGGCACATCAAGTCGATGATTACCTTGCTTTCGAAATACTTAAAAAAGAATTACAAAAACTGGTTACCACATTTTACACAAGCGAAGAACGCAATACCGAATTGGCTTTTGAAAAAATAAAAGAGCTTTATAATTATGGTGTTTCACTTACAGAGACTCACGAAATCAAGATTCCTTTTATCGAATTTTCAAACATGATTGCTGCTTCTTTATTGATTGTAAAACAATGCAAAGCTGCGGCGGACCAAAAAATATGCTGAAACCAAAATTAATCTATACCCCTAAGCATTATGAAACTGACAAGTAAAACAACCATTGGTGAAATCGTAGCAGATGATTTCAAAACAGCAGCCATTTTTACAAAATTCCATATCGACTTTTGCTGCAAAGGACATCGAACTATTGAAGAAGTCTGCAAAAAAAGAGATATCGAAGAAAGTGTTCTTATTGAACATATTGAAAAAGCAAGAGGCAGTTCTGTCAATCAGTCTTTTGATTATAAAAGCTGGCCTCCAGACATGATTGCAGATTATATAACCAAAACCCATCATAGATATGTAGAAGAAAGATCTCCTGTTATTTTGGAGTACTTAAATAAAATATGCGGTGTTCACGGTGCGATTCATCCTGAGCTTCATGAAATTCATACTATTTTTTCAAAAACGTATTTGGATCTCACGGCTCATATGAAAAGAGAAGAGTTGGTTGTTTTTCCTTTTATCAAAAAAATGAAAGTCGCACACAGTAAAGGTACAGAACTGGAAACACCGCCTTTTTTATCTATTGAAGCTCCAATTCTAACTTTAAAAGATGACCATATTACAGAAGGACAGCGCTTTAAAAGAATTGCTGCTTTAACAAATAATTATACGCCCCCTATTGATTCATGCAACACTTATAAAGTAGCTTTTCTTATGCTTGAAGAATTTGATAAAGATTTAAAAAAGCATATTCATTTGGAAAACAACATTTTATTTCCAAAAGCTATTGAGCTCGAAAAAACATTTGAAAAAGTGTCTTAATTAAAAACAAAACCATGGAGAAATATGTGATCAAACGCAACGGAGATTATAAGCCTTTTGAGGCTTATAAAATTCAGGATGCCATTCAAAAAGCTTTTCAGAGCGTCAATAAACCTTTAGATAAAAAGATTTTTAAAATTGTTCTTTCTGGTTTGGAGGTAAAATATTCTTGGCCTGTAGAAGAAATTCAGGACATGATTGAAAGAGTGCTTTTTGAAAACGGATATTTCCAGACCATGCGTTCGTTTATAATTTATCGCCATACGAGAAAATTACAGCGAGAACATATTAATGGTTTAAACGATGACACCACTTATATAGATAGTACACAAACTATTGAAGAATACATTAACCAATCAGATTGGCGAATTAATGCTAATGCAAATATTTCGTATTCAAACGCCGGATTGGTTAGCAATACCGCAGGAAAAGTAATTGCCAATTATTGGCTCGATAAAATATATAATAAAGAAGAAGGTTCTGCTCATAGGAATGGCGACATACACATCCATGATTTGGATTGTCTTACTGGATACTGCGCTGGTTGGAGCTTGCGTGTACTGTTAAATGAAGGTTTTAACGGCGTGCGCGGCCGTGTCGAGAGCAGACCTCCTTCTCATTTTAGAGAAGCATTAGGGCAAATGGCTAATTTCTTAGGAATTCTGCAAAGCGAATGGGCAGGCGCTCAAGCTTTCAGTTCTTTTGATACTTATTTGGCTCCTTATGTTTTTAAAGATCAGCTTTCTTATGAAGAAGTTTTAAAAGGAATTAGAAGTTTTGTTTACAATCTAAACGTACCCGCACGCTGGGGACAATCGCCTTTTACGAATATTACTCTTGATTGGAATGTACCAGAAGATTTAAAAGAACAGATTCCTACTCGAAATAATCTTCATTTGTTTTTGAATGTCGATAATGAAGATCTGATTTTGGAAGCTAAAAAAAGAGGCGCATCCAAACTAATAGATTTAAAATATGCTGATTTTCAAAAAGAAATGAATCTCATTAATAAAGCATATTACACCATTATGACCGAAGGCGATGCCAACGGACAGCCTTTTACATTCCCAATTCCGACTGTGAATATTACGGAAGATTTTGACTGGAATGGAGAAAATGTCGATTTGTTATTTGAAAACACCGCTAAAATTGGTTCTTCTTATTTTCAGAATTTTATTGGAAGCCAATATATTTTGGATGAAAAAGGAAATCGCATCGAAAACCCTGAAGCTTACAAGCCAAATGCCGTTCGAAGTATGTGTTGTCGTTTACAACTCGATTTAAGAGAATTATTAAAACGAGGAAATGGTCTTTTTGGAAGTGCCGAAATGACGGGAAGTATTGGCGTTGTTACGATCAATATGGCGCGCTTGGGTTATTTGCACAGAGGAAATATCATTAATTTGTTTGCTCATTTAGATGAATTACTGAAAATTGCAAAATCCACTTTAGAGAAAAAAAGAACCTTTATCCAAACCATGTACGACCGCGGACTTTACCCGTACACGCAACGTTATTTGAAGCATTTCAGAAATCACTTTTCAACAATTGGCGTGAATGGAATGAACGAAATGGTGATCAATTTCTCTGAAGGAAAGCAAAATATAACCTGCAGTTCTGGAATTCATTTTGCAACAGAAATTCTAGATTATATTCGATTGCGAATGAAGGAATTTCAGGAAGAAACTGGAAATCTTTACAATCTAGAAGCAACGCCAGCCGAAGGAACAACTTATCGTTTTGCTAAAGAAGACAAAAAGCGTTTTCCAGAGATTTTGCAAGCGGGACAAAATGAGAATATTTATTATACAAATAGTTCACAAATTCCAGTCGATCATACCGACGATCCTTTTGAAGCCTTATTGCTTCAGGACGAACTGCAATGCAAATATACTGGCGGTACAGTTTTACATCTTTATATGAGAGAAAAAATTAGCAGTCCAGAAGCTTGTAAAAATTTCGTAAAGAAAGTTTTAACCAATTTCAAACTGCCTTACATAACCGTAACACCAATTTTTAGCATCTGTCCTATTCATGGTTATCTTAACGGAGAACATGAATACTGTCCAAAATGCGACGAAATTTTACTCAATAAAAACAATCAAAAACACTTGGCTTATGAAAACAAAAACGCATAAAATTCTAGCAGAGAATAAAAAAGAAAGAAGTAAATGCCTGGTTTACACACGTGTAATGGGTTATCACAGACCTGTAGAAAGTTTTAATATTGGAAAAAAAGGTGAACACCAACAGCGTACACATTTCGAAGAAACCATTATCTACTAAAGGAATATTTAGCCTCACGCCTTTTACTTTATTAGATTATCCGCATAAAACGGCCTGCATAGTGTGGTTTGCGGGCTGTAACATGCGGTGTTCATACTGCTATAATCCAGATATTGTTTTAGGAAAAGGAAAAATAGATTTTAATGAAGTTCTTTCTTTTCTTAAAACCCGAAAAGGATTATTAGACGGTGTAGTATTAAGCGGTGGCGAATGCACTTTACACAAAAATATCATTGATTTTATAAAAGAAATCAAAACAATGGGATTTGCGGTAAAAATTGACACCAACGGTTCCAATCCAAAAATATTGAATAGCCTGATTCATAATCAATTGATTGATTATGTTGCGTTAGATTATAAAAGTCTTCCTCATACCTTTAAAAAACTAACGCAATCAGGCTTATTTTCTGAATTTGAAGAAAGTCTTTTGCTTTTAATTAGGTCGAATATTCCGTTTGAAGTTCGCACGACATTTCATTCTTCATTAATTTCAGAAGATGATTTTGTAAAGATGATTGAATATTTGGAAAGTAAGAATTTTGAAGGAAATTATTATATACAGCATTTTATGAATAATGTTCCAACACTTTCAAAACTAAACAATTCTAACAAAGAAATAAGACTGAAAAACTTATCAACTTCAAAAATAAAAGTTGTTTTTAGAGAGTAAAAAACTTGAAAATAAATACATCATGACCTTGCATCATTTTATACTAATAATTCATCTTTTAGCGGCAACAATTTGGGTTGGAGGTCATTTACTTTTAGCTATTTGTTATTTGCCGACAGCATTAAAGAAAAAAGACCCTAAGATTATTCTTAACTTTGAAAAGAAATTCGAAACGCTCGGAATGTCTTCTCTTGTTTTACTAATTGTAACGGGAATCTGGATGGCGTATGATTTTGGTGTAACCATAGAAACCTGGTTTCATTTTAAGAGTGGATTTGAAAAAGTTGTGTCATTAAAATTGATTTTGCTTTTTTGTACTTTTATCTGTGCGGTTTGTGCTCAATTTTATATTATTCCAAATCTCAATGAAAATAATATCAAAAAAATAGCTATAATTATTTTAACTGTTACTTTAACAGGAGTTACGATGCTGATTTTGGGATCAACGCTTCGTTATGGTGGTATTTGAATCAACTTATTTATTACATATTTCTATTACATATTTTGAAACGCTTCTCTATTCTAAAATAAAAAAGTCAAAGAAAATTTGCATATATGACCAATCGGTCATATATTTGTATCGTTATAATACAATACATCATGACAAAAGGCGAAGAAACCAGACAATTTATTATAGAAAAAGCCGCTCCTATTTTTAATACAAAAGGAATTGCAGCTACTTCTATGAGCGATATTATGGAAGCAACCAAATTGTCTAAAGGAAGCATGTACGTTCATTTTGAAAATAAAGATGTTTTGGCTTGTGCCGCTGTAGATCACAATATGAAAATATTAAGCAGTAAACTTCAAGCAGAACTTTCTCAAGGAAAAAGTGCTACAGAACAACTTTTTGCGTACATCGACTTTTTCAGTAATCCGATAAATCCGCCACTTATTGGTGGCTGTCCTTTATTGAATTTCGGAACGGAAGCAGATGACACCAATCCGATTGTAAAAGAAAAAGTAAACGTCGCTATCAAACGCGGACAAATGCTTTTAACTTCTATTATAGAAAAAGGAATAGCTGATAATGAATTTGATCCAAACTGGAATGCAGCAGAATTCTCAACTGTACTTTTTGCTATGTTAGAAGGAGGACATTTAATGTCAAGAATGTCTGGAAACAATAATAACATGAAAACAATAGTAGAAACACTTAAAAAAAATATATCCGAAAAAAAGATATAATTTTTTTTACTATAAAAATGACCGATCAGTCATATTTAAATATTAATTCTAAAAAACAAATACCATGTCAAAAACAATTTTAATTACAGGAGCTTCAAAAGGTTTTGGAAGAGCTTGGACAGAAGCATTTTTAGCAAAAGGATATAATGTAGCCGCAACAGCTAGAAATCTAGAAACATTAAACGATTTAAAAGAAAAGTACGGAAGCGCAATTTTACCTTTAAAATTGGATGTTAATAATCGTGAAGAATCTCTTGAAGTGATTCAGAAAGTAAAAAAACATTTTGGAACAATCGATGTTTTGATCAACAATGCGGGTTATGCGCTTACAGGTGCAGTTGAAGAAGCCAGCGAACAAGAAGCGAGAGAACAATTTGAGACTAATTTCTTTGGAACATTGTGGCTAACGCAAGCCGTTCTTCCAATTATGAGAGAACAAAAAAGCGGTCATATTATTCAGGTCTCTTCTATATTAGGATTGGCTACTTTACCAACAGCAATGGGGCTTTACAGCGCTTCTAAATTTGCTATTGAAGGTTTAAGCGAAACTTTAGCTTCTGAAGTAAAACAATTCGGGATCAACGTTACTTTATTAGAACCAAACGGATACGCCTCTAATATTTGGCATACAGGAATCACAAGCGAAAGTTTACCTTATTATGACGAAATCAAAAAAGCTCTTGCTGAAAGAGAAAACATTTTTGGAAAAGTTGAGGCGACTGCTCCAATAGTGGTAAAATTAGTAGAAAACGAAAATCCACCTTTGCGATTATTGCTTGGAAAAGTGGCATTTCCATTCGTTAAACAAAGCTACGATCAGAGATTGGAAAGCTGGGAAAAATGGAACGATGTTTCAGTTGAAGCACATGGTTAAATAATTTAGGTTTTTCGTAAAAAAGGAAACAAATTATTTCAAATAAAAAAAGCGCAAAATGTATCTGATTTTGCGCTTTTTTATTTGAATAGAAATAATCTATGCCTTAATCTTTTTCTTCTTAGACTTCTTCCCTTTCTTCCACCAAATAATAAATCCAGTTATTGGCAAAGAAGCTCCGGTCAAACTAACCAAACTCCAAATTATTTTTCCTGTAAGTCCAAAGAAAACTCCCGTATGCAAATCGTGATTACTAGCTTCGTAAACATCTGCAGCATTATTGTCTTTGTATAATTTTGTTCGAAGCATCTGCCCTGTTTTTCCATCAAAAAAAATAGTATTTTGATTTCTTGCCCAATCATTTGGATAAGTCATTCTTAATCGCAATTCTCCCGTTTTTCTTATCGAAAATGAAACTGAAGTTGCTCCTGGATATTTTGCATTAGCACTTTCGTAAATATTATTATAACGAACAGGAATTGTTGTCGAATCTATTTTTTCGTTAGAAATTATTTCATTTCCTTTTCTTAATTTAACTCCTGTAACTAAACTGACTCCTTTTTTTACCGTTTCATATTTAAAATAAGTTCCTGAAAAAGCAATTAAAAGCAAAAAAATAGAAGCGTAAAATCCGAGGACTTGATGCAAATCAAAATTGATTCTTTTAAAAGAACCACTCCATTTTATTTTTAGAGATTGTTTGATTAAACGCGTTTGGCTTGGAAACCATAAAATCAGTCCCGTAATCAGCATAATGATGAAAATCACAACCGACCAGCCTTGAATGAATTCGCCAAACTTCCCTAATAATAAAGTACGATGTATTTCTAGTACAGTATTTAGCCAGTCTGAACCTTGCTGATTTATTAAAGTCCCATCGTACGGATTGAAATAATATGTCTTTTTCTTTTTGGTCGAAATTTGAACAGCAGCATTAGGTTCTGCTTTATCAATTTTTAAAGCTGTAATTTTCTGTTTAGGTTCCAGATGTTCATAATTTTCAATTATAGTTTTTAAACCTATAAATGGTTTTTCTTGAACGGGAACATGAAGATATTCTTTCAGTGAAAAATCACGAATTTCTTCTTCAAAAACATAAAGAAATCCAGTGATGCTCACTATAAAAACAATGAGGCCCGATGCTAAACCGAGCCACAAATGTATTTGTCTAATGGTATTTTTAAAACCTTTGGTCATAATTTGCAATAAAGTCCAAATGTAGATAATATCATTTGAAATGACGAATTGAAATCCTTAGAATTTAAAGGTAATATTTCCTGTAACTCTCGTTGGGTTTTGAGCTGCTAAACGATATGACCAATATTTTTCATTAGTAAGATTATCTACTTTTAAACCTAATCTAAATTTAGGTCTGTCATAAAATACCGAAGCATCCAAAACGGTATAAGACGGAATAGTAAATTTAAAAGTAGTTGTATTGGTTTGATAATATTCACTTCCGTAAATTCCACCAAAACCAAATCCAAGACCAGATGCAGCTCCTTCTGTCAAGCGATAACTTGCCCACAAATTGGCAGTTGTAGGCGAACCCGCAGTAGTAGGTCTTAAGCCGTTAATACTTGGATTTGCTTTTGTATATTCACTGTCATTGTACGTATAACCAGCCACAATATTCAAACCTTTAATAGGATTGGCGATAAATTCTGCTTCAAAACCTTTACTCAATTGCGTACCATCTTGAATTTGGAAATTTGCGTGATCTGGATCGTCGCGCGTCACATTTGTAACTTTTATGTCATAATAACTAAAAGTCGCACTGATTTTATTAAAATCAAATTTAACTCCACCTTCTAATTGATTCGCTTGATTTGGCTTAAAAGTATTTCCATTAAAATCAGATCCGCCAACATTATTAAATCCGTTCATGTAATTTCCGAAGACAGAAACTTTGTCTTTAATCACTTGGTAAACAGCACCAAATCTAGGAGAAAATGCAGTCTGATTGTAATTTCCAGCAATAGAATCACGGCTTGGATAATACACTCCTTTATTAATGTAGCGATCGGCTCTAACACCTGCCATTACCAATAATTTGTCGGTAACATTCAATACATCTGAAACATAAGCACTATAAGTTCTTTCGTTATTTGATACCATATTTGTATAGGTTGCTGTTTCAAATAAAGGCTCTATTTTATTGATTGTAAAATTGTTATAAGCATCGCCAGGTTTTTTAAAATTAAGCGCTGGCATATTTACTGTTGCATCATTACGCGTCGCGCGAAGGCTGTAAAAATCTAAACCTGCCACTACTCTATTACGCAATTTTCCTATTTTAAAATCGCCGTTGAAATTCTGCTGAATATCAGTACCATAATAAGGATAATCTTGATTCGTAACTTGCTGTCTAAGAGTTTCGTTGCTCAACATAGTCAAAGCCACAACATATCCTTCAGATGATGATCTTGTACGCGAAACGATTGTCTGAGAAGTCCATTCGTCTGAAATTTTATATTTCAACTGTGCAAAAATATTGTACTGTTGCCCTGTGTAATTTACTGTATTATTGGCAAAAGAAAGATTGTACGGAATTCCTAATTCTTCAATGCTATGAGCCGTAGCATCTGCTTTTGTATAAGGCGCTAATCTTGTTGGAGATGTTCCTTTTGAGGCGCTGAATTCTGCATCAATCAACAAAGTCAATCTTTCGTTTACTTCATAAGAAAAACTTGGCGCGATGAAAAAGCTTTTGTTGAAACCTGCATCCTGAAAACTTCTTTCGCTATGTAAAGCTGTGTTAATTCTAAAAAGAGCCGTTTTATCTTCGTTAAGAGGCGTGTTAATATCAGCCGTAAAACGATTCAAATCCCAATCACCTGCAGAATAAGATATTTCTCCTTTAAAAAAATTAAAAGGCTTTTTGGTAACTCGGTTAAACAATCCTCCAAAAGAAGAAATTGTGCTTCCAAACAAAGTTGCCGATGGTCCTTTTATGACTTCAATACGCTCTAAGTTAGACGGATCTATTGAGTTATACGTAAAACTTCCAACTCCATTTCTTACTAACTGTGGCGTTGCAAATCCTCTAGAAATATTAGTTGTTCTTCCCTGATTTCTTACTTCTGCAATACCTGCTCCTGGAACATTTTTAAAAGCGCTGTTATAATCTGTAATTACTTGCTCTTTCATTAATTCCTTGCTTACAATAGTGTAAACCTGTGGATTTTCCATGTTTTTCAGTTTCATTTTAGAAACCTCTTCACTTTCTTTTCTTGCAAATCGGTTTCCTCCAGAACTTACAATTACTTCTTCTAATTTTTGTGAAGTATAAGTCATTTCAAAATCAAGAATAACTTCTGTATTGTTCTGATCAACGATAACTGAAGCTGGAGAAGATTCGTAACCATTTAATTTTATTTCAACCAAATAAGTTCCGAAAGGGATATTTTTTAATTGATAAGTACCATCAGAATCCGTAGTAGTATTTTTATTTAATTCTGAAATTTTAACGGTTGCGCCTTGTAAATAATTTCCGTCTTTAACCAAAGCTTTACCAGAAATTGAACCTAAAGTTGACTGAGAAAAAGCCGTTCCTGAACAGAAGAAAAGAATCAAAAAGGCAGTAAACACTTGACATAAAATATTGTCTTTAAGTGTTTTAAAAATTGTTTTCATATAAAATTTGCGATTTATCTTTATTTAGACTGGATACAAATATATAAACGAGATCTGACTTCTTAGCAAAAGATTAAAACTTTCTTAAAAAATAATTAAAAGTAAATTCCGAAAAACGATTTCTATAAAAATCAGTAGAGAATAAAGCTAAAAACGCATTTACTGTTTGATTAAAAAAACCTACTTTAAAGAAATCTAAAATATATTTTTCAAACATTTTTCTTACTAGTTTTCAGTTATTTATAAGTAAATCAACATTTTTAGAAAATAAAACAGGTTGCAAAAACCGTTATTCTTTTTTATTTTTATGGAATCTGATGAAACTCTAATCATCCGATTTAATATTTTAAAAATAAGAGAAAATTAAAATGAGTAACGACAAAAAACTAAAAGCTGTAGCTTTCGGAGAAGTACTTTGGGATATTTTTGATAATCAAAAAAAAATTGGCGGAGCGCCCTTAAATGTAGCACTTCGTATGAAAGCCCTTGGCGTTGATTCTAATATGATTAGCTGTGTAGGAAATGATGCAGATGGAGAAGCAATTATAAATGAAGTCAATAAACTGGGTTTAGAAACAAATACCATTTTAAAATCTAATGATTTCCCAACGGGTTTAGTAAACGTAACATTAGACGAAAGTAAATCTGCAACTTATGAAATTCTTTATCCTTCTGCTTGGGATAAAATTATTCTAAACGAAGAAGCAAGAGAATTAGTCGTACACTCAGATGTTTTAATTTATGGAAGCTTGGTCTGTAGAGATAATGTTTCTAGAGAAGCTTTGGACGAATTGCTCAAGACACACACTTATAAAGTTTTTGATGTTAATCTTCGAAAACCACATTATGATTACGAACTTTTACAGCACTTAATGCAATCGGCTAATTTTATCAAATTTAATGATGATGAACTAATGGAAATCAGTGCTGCTTTAGATTCTCCTTACAATACTTTAGAAGAAAATATGAACTTTATCTGTTCTTTAACCAATGCCACAGCAATTTGTGTTACGAGAGGAAAAGATGGAGCTTTGCTTTTATGGGATAAGCATCTTTATGAAAATGAAGGTTATACGGTAAAAGTTGAAGATACGGTAGGTGCTGGAGATTCCTTTTTAGGTGCTTTAATTACTTCTCTTTTAAGCGGAAAAGAACCGCAAGCATCTTTAAATTTTGCATGTGCAACGGGAGCTTTGGTTGCTGGATCGGCAGGAGGAAATCCTGAAATTTCAATATTTGATATTGAGAATTTAATTAATAAAAATTAAAAAGAAGAAAAAGCCTGATATTTAAAATCAGGCTTTTTTTATAGATAAAACATTCTATTTTCCTCTTAAACATGGGAAATATGTAAATTTAAAATGTAATTATTTCTTCCTAATCAATACAAGCGCTGTAAATTGCATTTTTAAAATAATTAAGGAAGAAATGATGAAAAAACTACGAATTTCACTTATCAATATACACGGACTTTTGAAAGGTTCTGGTCTCGAAATAGGTCGAGATGCCGACAACGGAGGTCAGACCAAATATATATACGAATTAGCAGAATTTTTATCGCAACATGAAGATGTAGAACACGTACATATTTTTACAAGATTAATAGATGATCCCGCTCTTTCGCCAGAATATGCAGTGCCTGTAGAAATTATCAATGATAAATTGGATATAAGGCGAATTCCGTTTCTGGGAAAAAAGTACCGATCAAAAGAACAGCTTTGGGAAGGTCTAGATACTTTTGTGAATGGCGCGATGCAACACATCAAACAGCACAACATCTTCCCAGATTGGATTCACTCCCATTATGCTGACGCAGGTTACGCTGCAGCCGAATTATCAGCAGTTTTAAATATTCCTTTTGCTCACACAGGACATTCTTTAGGATTTTACAAAAAAAAGAAATTAATCGAAAGCGGAGAAACGGAAGAAGAACTTGAAAAAAAGTTCAAGTTTAAAGCCAGAATTTCTGCTGAAGAAAAAACCTTAGAACTAGCAGAATTTATCGTTACTTCTACCGAACAGGAAATTGAAACTTACAAAGCATACAAAAACTTCGAATTAGGAAAATACCACGCCATTTCTCCTGGAATTGACACTAGAAAATTTGTTCCTTATTATTATCAGGAAAATGATTCGGATAAACATATGGAAGAAACACAACGAAAATATTGGGTTGCCGAAAGTATTTCTAAATTTTTAACTAATCCGCACAAGCCTATTATTCTGGCACTTTCAAGACCTGACCGTCATAAAAACTTGAACACTTTAATTGAAGTTTACGGAAAAGACAAAGAACTGCAAAGCATGGCCAATCTGGTCATTTTTGCTGGTATTCGAAAAGACATCGCTAAAATGCCCGAATCTGAAAAGAACGTTTTAACCGATTTACTTCTTTTGATGGATAAATACGATTTGTACGGAAAAATGGCAATTCCAAAGAAGCATGATGTCGAAAATGAAGTTTCGATTATCTATCGTTATGCAGCTGAAAAAAGAGGCGTTTTTGTGAATTTAGCTTTGCATGAAAACTTCGGCTTGACCGTTATCGAATCGGCTAGTTCTGGGCTTCCTGTTGTGGTGACAAAAAACGGCGGACCTTCAGAAATTATTCCTGTTTGTCAGAACGGAGAATTGGTAAATCCGCAAGAAGAAACTCAGATTAAAAAAGCGCTCCGCAATATTTTAACTGATGAAAATCAATGGAAATATTATTCCAATAATGGCGCGATTAATATTCAGAAGTATTACAGTTGGGTTAGCCACGTTAACCATTACGTCGATTTAATCAATGAAAATTTATCGGTTTCTTCAACTGGAATCAAAAAACAGCATTACCCTAATATCAACGTCAGCCGATTAAAAAGAAAAATTGATCACTTATTAGTTTCAGATATAGACGGAACTCTAATTGAACCAAAACTAGCGAATCCAGGTTTGAAAGAATTAAAAGCACATTTAACCAATCGTACCGATAAAATGGCTTTTGCAATGGCTTCTGGGCGAAATTTAGCACTAGTAAAAAAAGTAATTGACGAAGAAGAATTTCCTCTACCCGACTTCATTATTTGTTCTGTTGGAACTGAAATCTATTACACCAACGGAAAAGATTATATTTTGGATAAAGGTTGGGCCAAATTTCTCTCTGGTAGATGGAAAAGAGAAGATATTGTCAATAAACTGAAAGGTATAAAATGGATTAAATTGCAGGAAGAAGAAGCGCAAAACCCTTTTAAAATCTCTTATTACTATGAAAAAGAACAATACGATCATGATGAATTAATTGCTGTTTTAGGAGCAGGATGGTACAAAGTTAATATTATTCCAAGTCACGGGCAGTTTTTAGATTTTATTCCCAAAAGAGCTTCAAAAGGAAATGCGATTAAGTTTTTATGCCGAAAATGGTCTATTACGTTAGCGAATGTGATTGCTGCGGGAGATTCTGGAAATGATGTTGATATGTTTAGAGGACCTGTAAAAGGAATTATTGTTGGAAATCGAAGCGCAGAACTTGCCGATTATGAAACATCTAAAAGTATTTATGTTGCTAAAAATTCAGCTTCAGAGGGAATTTTGGAAGGTTTAAAACATTATAAAGTCATAAAATAATTAATTCATTGAAGATGAATTATTTAACCACATATAAACATAGATTTTTCTTTCTTGGAAAAGGTGATTTAAAGAAACTAGTTTCTAAAACATAGCTTTATGTCTGCTTTGAGATCAACTTTGTCAAAGTTTTGAACTTTGACAAAGTTTAACGTTTAAAGATCTCTGTTTACTTTAACTAAGTGAAACGCCTTTTTTTGCTCAAACAAAAGCTATGTTTCTATGTGTTTAAAAAATTAAAAATATACTAACAGTTTAAAATAAATAATAAAATGTATTCAGGTTCAGGATTTAGCAATTGGGAAATTGGAGATGTTGATGTATTTATAGATGAAAAAGGAGTTCATCATTTATTTCATTTAATTATTCCTAATCACGATTATATTGCACATGCGATTTCAAAAGACGGTCTTTCGTGGAAACGAGTAAAAAACGCAATATTTGTTGGCGATCCGGGAGAATGGGACGACGATATGTTATGGACAATGCATGTCAGTAAAAAATCGGATGGAGAAGGTTATGAAATGTATTATACGGGTCTCAAACGTCAAGATAAGGGAATCGAACAAAAAGTAGGAAGAGCAATTTCTACAGATTTGCTTACTTGGAAAAAGGAAAATCTCTACGGACTTCCGTTTAAAAGTGAAGCTCCACATTATGAAGGCAAAAATAACAATCCGCGACAATGGATAAGCTTTCGTGACCCATTTAAATACCAATACAAAGGAGAAGATTATTTGTTAATATGCGCTAGAAGTGCTTCTGGACCAACCTACCGAAGAGGCTGCATTGGTGTTGCAAAAAGAGAAAAAGAAGGTTATGTACTGCAAAAACCGCTTCATATTCCGTATGTGTATGATGATGTCGAATGTCCGTGCGTATTTGAAATTAAAGGAACGCATTATCTTTTAGGGTCAATTAGAGAAGATATTAAAGTTCGCTATTGGTCTGCACCAGAATTTAGAGGCGAATATTGTGCTTTTCATAATAATGTTTTAATGCCTCAAGGAAATTATGCTGCAAGAGTTGTAAAAGAAGGGAAACACTATCTAGTTTACAATTTCTACTTTGCCGACGGAAATGTCAATACACATCGTGTAATTCCACCTCCCAAAGAATTAGACGTAGATAAAAGCGGAAGACTTTTACTGAAAAGCTATTACTATTGGGAAAAACTGTATCAAAAAACCATACTTCAAAAAGACCTCCCTCTTCCTTTGCCTATTTTGGGAAATCCAACAGCCGAATTTGTTTTGGAAAATGAAAACAAATGGCGTTTTGGATGCCGAAGCGGTTATGAAATTTATGGCTTCGAAAAACCATCAAACGATTTTGTTTGGGAAGGAACGCTTGCGGTGGAAGGAATGGGAAAAACAGGTTTTGTAATTGAATGTGATAAAGAAGGAACGGGATACTATATTTCAATTGATTTTATGAATGGTTTCGTGCAATTCAGAGCGTGGGGATTTAATGAAAAAGATGTCAAAAACAATTTTATTTTTGAAAATATCCAAACCAATCAATTTGAAATTAGTGAAGAAAAACAGATTAATTTTAAAATTATCCGCTACGGAAATTATTATGAACTTTCGATTAATGACATTGTAAAACTAACTTTATTAGATTTTAAATATAACGAAGGAAAAGTCGGAATCTATGTCTGTTCTGCCGTAATTTCGATAAGCGATTCTAAAATTCACGTTATTCCAGAACCTGAAAACGAATACGCGGCTTCTGATCCTGAAAAATATGATAATGAATTACAACCCAATTCTCTAATTTAAATACTATATGAATATGCAACCCCTTAAAATCGGTATGGCATTAATGCTTTTAATGTCTCTTAATTTTGCTAATGCCCAACAAAAAGATACTGAAAAATGCCGTTATACCAAAACTCCTCAAGGTTACCTAATGGTTCTTCGCGAAGGCGATAATGTTTTGGAACTAATTGAAAAATTAGCCAAAGAGCAAAATATTCCGTCAGCAAATTTTACTGGAATTGGTTTTGCGCAAGATGCCACTTTTGGATTTTATGATTTTAACGAAAAGAAATTCCATCCTAAAACTTTCAATAAAGTAGAAATGGGAAGCATTACAGGATCGATCGCTTGGAGCGGCGACAAACCATCTATACACATGCACGGAGTTGCAACCAATGATAAATTTGATGCTTACGGCGGTCATATTCTCGGATTGAAAGTTGGAACGGGTTCTATGGAAATTTATATCACTGTGAATAGCGAAAAACTTGAGAGAAAAGTTGAACAACCGCTGAATGCGAATGTTTTACAATTGCCTTGTTTGAAATAATTTCAAAAATCTGCATTTACTTTTGTATTTTGGCTTAATAAACTTAGTTGTGAAATGAACGATTCAACAAAAGAGCAAAATGTCAATAACAGAAAAGCTGCTTTACATTTGATTGCCAAGAGATTATTTCGACTTGTGCTAATGTGTACTGGCATCATTGGCGTTAAATTCATTTTTAACTCTTTTGAAACACTTGATAGATTTGATTTTTTTATCACAATAACATTTACAGTTTTTCTTTGGGTATTATTAATAGCAGAAAATAAAATTTAAACTTTGTCAAAGTTCAAAATTTTGACAAAGTTGTCCTAACTCTTCACAAAAAAATATAAATAACAGGACAACAAAGCTGTTTTTATTTTGAAAGATAAAACCTATATTGGCATTCCAAATTCATAATTTAATAAAATGCCACAAAGTCCTTCTCCAGAAGATGTAAAGAGAATTTTCGAAAATTATTTTACTGCCGATATGAATATCTGGACAGGATTTTCGGAGAAGATTAAAGTCCGTGAATTTGACAAATCTGAAATCATAAAAGATTATCATGGTGTCGAAAAATATCTCAATATTATCATTAAAGGATCGGCTGGATTATTTGTTTGGGATGGAAAGAGAGATATTTGCATCAATCTTCTTTACGAAAAGAGTTTTATAAGCGATTATATGTCTTTTCTAAATCAGCAGCCATCTGTTATTAAAACAGAAGCTTTAGAAGATTTAACGCTTTGGTCCATTTCACTTCAAGATTTAAATGAATTGTACCAAAGATCTGAAACAGGCTTACGAATTGGAAAAGCCATTTCTGAAATACTTTATGTGCGAAAACAGCAAGAGCAAATTAACCTGTTGACACTTTCACCACAAGAACGTTATTTAAAACTGATAGAAGGTCGTCCAGAAATTTTTCAAAGAACACCCCTAAAAATCATCGCTTCTTATTTGGGATTAACAGCTGAAAGTTTAAGCCGAATTCGAAAAAGAGTTATGGAAAAATGATTTCTTACCCAAAGTCAATTTTATTTTCATTTTCACTCGCTAAGTTTGCTTCACTAAACCAAACAAATTTAAAACGATGAAAAATAAAATCAACTTTGGCGCTATTATAGTTTATTACGTAATTGCTGTAATCTGCAGATATGCAGCTACTAAAACTAATTTATTATCTGGAATAGAAAATCCGTATTTAGTAATTTTGCTTCGCGGTGTCGGACCAGCTTTAGGAGCTTTGGCTGCAATAAAAATATTCTCTCTTCACAATCCAATGTCGTTAAAGGGAATCTACAAAAATGCAATTGTTCCATTTGCAGTTTATTGGATTCTTCCAGCTGTTTTAATTGCAGGTGTTTATTACTTTACAATCGGTAAATTCCCAATTTTACTCATGTTTACAGTTTTAGTTTACGGACTTTTAGAAGAAATTGGATGGCGTGGATTTTTACAAGAACAACTGAAATCGCTTCCTAAATTTACTTCAATCTTGATTATTGCGGTACTTTGGTTTGCATGGCATTTGAACTTCGAAACAACTCCTAGCAATATGATTTTCTTCGGAATCATTTTCTTTGGAACTTGGGGAATCGGAAAAGTATATACTTCTACAGGATCATTATTAGCAGTTGCGGGCGTACATTCGCTAAACAATTTCTTCCGTAATGGTTTGCATGAAACAGAACTTACTTTAATTGCAGTTTTATTAGTAATATGGGTTGGTTTTATTATTCTTTACAACAGAAAATATAAAACTGTAGCAAACCCAGCTTAATCAATAAGTTTTAAATAGTTTATATAAAAAAACTGCGCAAATGCTTTGAGCTTTACGCAGTTTTTGTTTTTTATTTTAACACATAGAACCATAGTTTATTGGAAACTTAAAAAAGGCGTTTCACTTGTATACATTCACATAGCTCTATGTGTTAGAAACTAGTTTCTTTCTAATTTCTTTTATTCACAAACAAAAATCTAAGTTTCTATGTGTTTAAAAAAAA
The DNA here is from genome assembly GCF_025717045.1 of Flavobacterium sp. SH_e. Lineage (GTDB taxonomy): Bacteria > Bacteroidota > Bacteroidia > Flavobacteriales > Flavobacteriaceae > Flavobacterium. The sequence continues at coordinate 69,500 of NZ_JAOVZN010000011.1, read as the reverse complement.
TATTTCCAGTAAAAAGATTCTAATTTAATCGTTCTGTAGTTTCCATTCTCAAACAATGTTCACTTCCTAAATACAATGGATCTCCGTGTTTTTCAGACCAAAATCCGTCTAAAACATCTTTAGTAATGCATCTATAAACCGCAACTCCTTTATAGGTTTTATTGTCTTCGCCTTTGTAACTAAAATTAATTACCAAAATATTATCTTTAAAGAAACCAGTTCCTTTTTGTTTATGCGAATTGATAATCCAATCTGCCTTTATGCGGTTGTTTTGATCTAAAGTCAGCTTCAAAACACCTTGGTATGTTATCTCATTACTTTCGTCCTGATTGCTTCCAGAAATAGAATAAGTTCCTAATAAATCTTGTATTGTCATTTATTTAATGTGCTATTTATGGCAAAAGTAAAAATTATCTTTTAAATCATTTTTTTCTAATAAAAACGCATTTTAATCTTTTAAAATAAAAGTTGAAATTTTGTTAATTTATTATAGAATTAAGTAAGAACATTTAAGTTTTTATGATTAAATTGGTTGTATGAGAACAAATCCCGATGTACTTATTATTGGAGGCGGTCTTGCTGGTCTAGCAAGTGCTTTACACTTATCCAAAAAAGGATTGAAGGTAATTCTTATCGAAAAAAATACATTTCCAAAACATAAAGTTTGCGGAGAATACATCTCCAATGAAATCCTGCCTTATTTATTTTGGTTGGATTTAGACGTTAGGGAACTTCACCCAACAAGTATTTCAAACTTTGAATTTACAGCGCAAAACGGAAAAACAGCAAAAACAAAACTTCCATTAGGCGGTTTCGGAATTAGCCGTTATGAACTGGATAATTTTTTGTTTGAAAAAGCAATTGAAAATGGCTGTACCATTATAACAGAAAATGTCATCAATATTTCCTTTGAAAATGACATTTTCACGGTAACTACTTCTGAAGAAATTTTTTCTGCGAAAATAGTTTTGGGCGCTTACGGCAAAAGATCGAATATAGATCAAGTTTTGTCAAGAGATTTTATTTCTAAAAAATCACCGTGGTTAGCAGTAAAAGCACATTATAAAGGAAATTTTGACGAAAGTCTTGTTGCTTTGTACAATTTTCAAGGCGGTTATTGTGGCGTTTCAAAAGTCGAAAACGACGTTATAAACATATGCTATTTAGCCGATTTTGAAACTTTTAAAAAATACAAAAACATTGAAGACTACCAAAAATCGGTACTTTATAAAAATAAAAAATTGAAATCTATTTTTGAAAACAGCACTTCCCTATTCGAAAAACCTTTAACGATCAGTCAGATTTCATTCGATAAAAAAGAACCTGTAGAAAATCACATTTTAATGATTGGAGATACCGCAGGATTAATTCATCCAATGTGCGGCAACGGAATGGCAATGGCAATTCATAGCGCTAAAATAGCTTCTGAACTAGTTCTTGATTTTTACTATGGAAAAATAGAATCTAGAAATGAATTCGAAAAAAAATATAGTAAAGAATGGAAAAAGCATTTTAGCAGAAGATTATTCTTTGGTAGAATTTTAGCCAAAGCGCTGACACATAAAAATCTGACTCATATAATGACGACCGTTGCAGCATCAATTCCTACTCTACTTTCTTTCATTATAAAACAAACACACGGACGTCCAATAACAATTGAATAAATGAGCGTAAACACCAAATATAGAACAGAAGAAATAGAAATAATGGATGATTTTTCGCTTCAAAGCGAAGAGCTTATTGGCGCGTTAGATCAAATTGCTTCAATAAATCAATTGCTTGGCGGAAATAAACTGACGCTTCACGGCATAAGAGAGCTTTTAAAAAAGACTGATTCTTCCCAAATAATTACCATTGCCGATATTGGATGCGGAAATGGCGATATGTTGCGAATGCTTGCCAAATATGGAAAAAAACAAAATCTCGAATTCAAATTAATTGGTATCGATGCCAACGCTTTTACAATTGATTATGCTAAGAAACTTTCAAAAGATTTTCCAAATATTGAATATCTCTGTATGGATATTTTTAGCGAAGATTTCAATCGAATAAAATATGATATTGTTTTGTGCACGTTGACGCTGCATCATTTTACGACAAGTCAAATTGCTGAAGTAATGGATATTTTAAACAAAAATGCTTCGATTGGAATTGTCGTAAATGATCTTCATAGAAGCAAAATTGCTTATAGATTATTTGAGCTTATAAGTGTTGTTTTCAATCTCAATAAAATGTCGCGCAACGATGGTTTGATTTCTATTTTAAAGGGATTCAAAAAAAACGAATTGGAACATTTCTCCAAAAAATTAAATCTAAAAAACTATTCCATAAACTGGAAATGGGCTTTTCGCTACCAGTGGATAATTACTAAAATATGAGTGTAAAGATAATCACGGCTGTTAAACAGCTTCCGCAATATTCTCGAACGACCGAAGAAATACTTCCGTTTATAGACGTGTGGCTTGAAGGTCAGGAAGAACGATTTATCAAAAAAGTAAAGAAAATATTTGAAGGTGCTTCTGTAGATAAACGGTATTCTATTATGGAGCCTTCGGAAGTTTTTACCGCTACTTCATTCGAAGAAAAAAATGATATTTATAGTCGTGAAATGATTGTTTTAGGGCATCAAGTTCTCGAAAAAGCATTAGAAAAAACAGAATGGCATCCAGAAAGTTTAGATTATATTATTACAGTAAGCTGCACGGGAATTATGATTCCTTCGCTTGACGCTTATCTGATTAATAAAATGAAATTAAGACAAGATATTGTTCGTCTTCCTGTAACCGAAATGGGCTGTGCAGCAGGAATTTCGGGGATTATTTATGCCAAGAATTTTCTAAAATCTAATCCTGGAAAACGTGCTGCGGTCATAGCTGTAGAATCGCCAACTGCGACTTTTCAGCTCGATGATTTCTCAATGCCAAATATTGTAAGCGCTGCTATTTTTGGAGATGGAGCGGCCTGTTGTTTATTGTCTTCAAAAGAAGAAGATACTGGTCCTGAAATTCTCGATGAACAGATGTATCATTTTTATGATGCAGAACATATGATGGGCTTCAAATTAACCAATGGCGGACTGCAAATGGTTCTCGATATTGAAGTCCCAGACACAATTGCTTCTCATTTTGGCGACATCATTCATCCTTTTTTAAAGCAGAATAATTTGGAAATTAAAGATATTGACCACATGATTTTTCATCCCGGCGGAAAAAAAATCGTGACAACTGTTGAATCTCTTTTTGGCGGATTAGAAAAAAATATTGACGACACTAAAGAAATTCTCAAACAATACGGCAACATGTCGAGCGCAACGGTTTTATATGTTTTAGAAAACATTATGAACCGAAATCCGAAAAAAGGAGAAAAAGGTTTAATGCTGAGTTTTGGTCCGGGATTTTCGGCACAAAGAGTTTTATTGCAATGGTAATTTGAAAGCTTATGGAATTAACAGATATTATAAAACAGCTACCCTACAGCGAACCTTTTTTGTTTGTAGATGAATTGCTTCACGCGGATGAAAATGGCGTAACTGGAACGTATACCTTCAAAGAAAATCTTGACTTTTACAAAGGCCATTTCAAAGACAATCCTGTTACTCCAGGCGTTATTTTAACAGAAACAATGGCGCAGATTGGAATGGTTTGCTTAGGAATATTTCTATTAGGAAATGAATTGGGAGAAAATACCGTGATTGCATTTACTTCAGCTGAAATGGAATTTTTGAAACCCGTTTATCCAAATGAAAAAGTAACGGTAACTTCGGAGAAATTGTTCTTTCGTTTTGGAAAATTAAAATGTAATGCCGTAATGAAAAACGAAGCTGGACAAGAAGTCTGCCGTGGTGTTTTAGCAGGAATGATAACAAAAAGATTATGAAAAAACGAGTCGTTATAACGGGGCTTGGAGTTGCAGCGCCAAATGGTGTTGGAATTTCTGCGTTTACTGATGCGCTGCAAAATGGTATTTCTGGTATTCGTCATGATTCTCAACTGGAAGAATTGCAGTTTTCTTGTCAGATTGTGGGTCAGCCTCAAATATCAGAAGAGTTGAAAGCGCAATATTTTACAGAACTCGAACTTCGCGGATTTAACAGCACAGGGATTTTATACGGCGTTATTGCGGGTATGGAAGCTTGGAACAACGCAGGATTGCCAATAAATGAAAATCCAGATTGGGATAGCGGTGCAATCTTTGGAGCTGGAACTTCTGGAATTGATAAATTTCGCGAAAGCATTTATAAAATTGATGAACTGCAAGTCCGAAGATTAGGAAGCACCGTTGTCGCCCAAACCATGAATAGTGGCGTTAGTGCTTATCTTGGCGGTAAAATTGGATTGGGAAATCAGGTAACAACCAATTCATCTGCGTGTACTACGGGAACTGAATCCATATTAATGGCTTACGACCGAATACAATCTGGACAAGCAAAAAGAATATTAGCGGGAAGCACTTCTGACAGCGGTCCATATATTTGGGGAGGATTTGACGCACTTCGTGTCTGTTCTTCTAAGTATAATGACAATCCCGAAGAAGGTTCCAGACCAATGAGTGCTTCTGCTGCAGGATTTGTTCCAGGAAGCGGTGCTGGTGCTTTTGTTATTGAAGATTTGGAAAGCGCTTTAGAACGCAATGCTACTATTTATGCCGAAATATTAGGCGGAAATGTCAATTCTGGCGGACAGCGCGACGGCGGAAGTATGACCGCTCCAAACAGTATAGCCGTTCAAAGATGCATTAAAAGTGCAGTAGAAAATGCTGGAATAAATTCAAATGAAATTGATGCCATAAACGGGCATTTAACAGCTACTACAAAAGATAGTTTGGAAATTGAAAACTGGACAAAAGCCTTGGAACGAAGCGGTTCTGATTTTCCATATATTAATTCGCTGAAAAGCTTAACTGGACATTGTTTGAGTGCTTCTGGAAGTATTGAATGTGTTGCCACAATATTACAGCTTCATGAAGGTTTTTTATTCGGAAATAAAAACTGCTCTGATCTTCATCCTGAAATTGCTTCACTAATTGCCCCCTCAAAAGTGCTTTTAGAAACTATTAAAACTAACCCCAAAATAATTGCAAAAGCCAGTTTTGGTTTTGGCGATGTAAACGCGTGCGTAATATTTAAAAAATTCGAAAATTAAAATGGACAGACAAGAACTTACCGAAAGATTAAAAGTAATTATAAAGCCTTTTGCAACCAATACAGAAGCTTATGACAATTTAACTGAAGAAACTGATTTCATAAAAGATCTAAATATAAACTCGGCTAATTTGGTGGATATCGTACTTGATATTGAAGAAGAATTCGACATTGTAATTGACAATGCCGATATGGAGCGAATGCTTGATGTTAAAACTGCTTTAGAAATCATCGAAACCAAACTCGCCGCAAAATGATTGGCAATGATGTTATAGATCTCGCACAGTCACGAAAAGAAAGCAATTGGAAACGGAAAGGTTTTGTCGAAAAGCTTTTCACAGTTGATGAACAACAACTTATAAGAAATTATAATGCCCCAGAAGTAATGGTTTGGCTTTTGTGGAGCATGAAAGAGGCTGCGTATAAAATCTATAATCGCCAAAACAAAATTCGCGAATTCAGTCCGAAAAAACTCGTTTGTTTTATAGACTTTTTAGATATAAATAATTCATCTGGAAAAGTAGTTTGCAATAAAAATATTTATCACACTAAAACTATTTTGTCGTTAGAAAGCATTCATACAATTGCTGTAACCGATTTTGAAAATATTAATAACATAATTGAAGTTGAAAATAAAGAAATTGTAAAAGATGAAAACGGTATTCCGTATTTGAAAATTTCTTCGAATATGCTTCAAGATATTTCAATTAGTCATCATGGGCGATTTGAAAAGAGGGTTATTATAAAAAACTAATTAATCTTCCATTTATCAAATACTTATTACAGAAGCTGTTATTCAGAATATTCTTTATATTTGATTATTATATGTTAAATTCATATTCACTAGAAAGCAAAAATCTATGAAAATACTTTTTACAAAAACGGTATTGCTTTTACTTTTCTTAACCTTATTTTCTTGCGAAAATAAAAAACCAAAACCAGTCACAAAACCTGCCTACAAAGCTGGTGTTATTTTATCTTTTGATGATGCTTATGTCGATGAATGGTCGGAAGCTGATCAAGTTTTGCGAAAATATTCTTGGAAAGCGACTTTTAATGTTTGCAGAATAGATTCGATCGGAGCTCCTGAAATTAAAAAACTGCTCGAAATGCAAAAATACGGACATGAGATTGCGGGACATGGTTATCATCATTACAATGCTGTTAAGTTCACTCAAAAGCATAGCGTCAAAGAATATCTAAAACAGGAAATCGATCCGATGATTATTTCTATGAAAAAAAAGTCTTTCAACGTTACTTCGTTTGCTTATCCTTATGGCGAAAGATCAGATTCACTAGACCAAGCATTATCGCCTTTGTTTAAAATTATTAGAGGAAGAGCATTTGGAGGTGAAATCCCAGAAAAGCAAGACAGCTATTTTAATAATTCTAAAATCGTATTTGCATTTGATATTGACAATAGCCACATTCATTTCAGTATTCCGTATTTGCTTGAATTATTAGATTACGCTAAAAAGAATAATAAAATTCTACTTCTTTGCGGTCATAAACCTGTGAAAGAAATCACTGAAAATTATCAGGTGAAAATTGAAACTTTAGAATTTATATGTAAATACATGAAACTGAATGATCTTAAATTCTATAAACTTTCAGATTTAGACAATTTGCTTCCGCCACAGCTTTAATCCAAAAAATCGAAATTATAAATAATGAAGATACCTCTTATTTTTATGTTTGCTGCTGTAACGGTTTGTCAGGCTCAAACAAAAAAAACTGAAATCAAAGCTTCTTCAAAAATCTGCTATATAAAAGAAGATAATGAAGAAAAAACAAAATGGCATTTAGATCCAAAAGCAAAACCCGATTTATATGTAACAAATAAAAGCTCGAAAGAGAAAACTGTTGCTTTTTATACTAATGAAGATTCTATCATTATAAAATTAAAACCTGGAAAAAAGTTTGATTTTACAGTTCTTTTAAATAATACCGACAGCTGTTATACTCGCGTTGAATGTCCGCCTTTAAAAAATTTTTCAAAACTCAAACCTGAAATACACGATACAATTCCTTTTGTACTTTCAGAGTATAACAACATCATTTTTAAGGTTAAATTAGACGACAAAGAAACCCTGGATTTAAAATTTGATTCAGGAACAACTGATTTTCTTTTAACGAATGATATGCTAAACCAGCTAAAATTAAATGATTTAAAAGGACATAGCTTTCAACTTGGAAATCAAATTTGGAAAGATCAGGAAATTTATCCTGTAGAGTTATCGGGACAAGGAACTGTGGGACGATTTGGCTGGAATATATTTGATGGCAAAATTGTAGAAATCGATTATGATAAAAAGCTTTTTATAGTTCATTCTAAACTGCCAAAACGAAACAAAGATTATGCAAAACTTGATATGGAATTTACACATACTTTGTTTTGCGTTCAAGGACAGCTTCAAATAAAAAACACGGTTTATAAAGGGCGTTTCCTTTTTGATAATGGCTATCAGCGCACTGTAATGCTTGATCAGCAGATAGTGCAGGAACAGCAATACCCGAAAGAAAGTTTACCTGTTATTAAAAAAGTAATTTTAAAGAACGGAAAAGGAGAAGAAATTCCAGTTATAACGGTAAGAAATGAAAAACTTTATTTAGGAAATTTATGCCTTAATGATGTTCCTGTACAATTACTAACGAAAGACAATCCATCTCGATTTAAAACTCATATTCTTGGCAATGAAGTTTTAAAAAGATTTAATACCATTTTAGATTTTCAAGAAAACAAAGTCTACCTAAAACCTAATTCTTTATGGAATGAACCTTACACTGAAGGCTCATAAAAAGAATAAAACTTCACCTTGTATTCTAGATCGATTAGCTACAAGATTAAAAGGTCAGTTTATCTTAAGATATTCGTTTTAAAAGATGTGTATTTAATTTTTGATTATCTATCAGTTTCTAATTGATAAAACTGGGAGATTTTTCTTTAAACTCATAAAATAAAAACCACTCTCAAAAAAGAGAGTGGCCAAAAATTTAAAATAAATGCTGTTTTATAAAGGTCGAATATTGTAATTCGTTCCTTTTTTGGTATTAAATGTCGCTGTGTAACCAATAGACGATTTCTCGCTTTTTATATTCAGTTTTTCAATAATAAAAGGTTCTGCAGATCTTATTACGCAAGTACTTCCATTATTAGACAAAATTTTTGCTTGACTCATTTTACCATTATTCCATTTTATATCTACAGTAAAATTACCTTTAGCTTTAATACCTTTTATTTCGCCGTCAGTCCAAGCGTCTGGTAAAGCTGGAAGCAAATGAATTTCTTTGTTCTGGCTTTGCAATAGCATTTCTATAACTCCTGCTGTTCCTGCAAAATTTCCATCAATCTGGAAAGGTGGATGCGCATCAAACAAATTCGGATAACAACCTCCGTGTCTGCTATATTTAGGATCATTATCTTTTGTCAATCTCAATTGATTTTTAAATAAGGTATAAGCATGATTTCCGTCTAAAAGTCTTGCCCACATATTTACTTTCCAAGCCAAACTCCAGCCAGTTCCGTCATCACCGCGCAATTCTAATGTTTTCTTTGCCGCCGAAGCCAACTCTGGTGTATTTAGCGGCGAAATTAAATTGGCAGGATGCAAAGCATACAAATGAGAAGTATGTCTGTGATGCGGATCTTCTTCTTCAAAATCTTTATACCATTCTAACAATTGTCCTTTGCTTCCAATTTGAAAAGGCAGTAATTCACTTCCTGCTTTGCTTACTTTTTGTCTGAATTCTGAATCGATATTTAAAACCTTTGAAGCTTCGACTGTATTTTCGAACAAATCTTTTATGATTCCGATATCCATTGTAGAAGCTGTGGTTACAGTTCCTTGTTTTTTGCCATCATAATAAAATATATTTTCTGGCGAAGTCGAAGGCATTGTTACCAAATAACCATCTTTATTTTTTTGAAGCCAGTCTAAACTAAATTCTGCTGCTCCTTTTATAATTGGATATACTTTTTTAAGATACGCCACATCGCCCGTATATTGATAATGTTCCCATAAATGTCTGCTTAACCAATTGGCGCCCATATACCAGTTTGCCCACATCGGGTCTCCTTTTCCAAAATCTCCAACAGGATTCGTCATCGCCCAGATATCAGAGTTATGATGCAAAACCCAACCATTAGCATGATAATAACTTTTGGCAGTTTCTGCTCCAGTTATTGAAACATTTTTAATGAATTCGTCAAGCGGAAAAAACAATTCAGACAAATTCCCAGATTCTACTGGCCAATAGTTCATCTGTAAATTAATATTTGTGGTGTAATTACTGCTCCAAGGCGCTCGAAGTTTATTATTCCAAATTCCTTGCAAGTTGGCAGGAGTATTGTTTGTACGTGAAGAAGAAATCAATAAATAACGTCCAAACTGAAAAAATAAAGCTTCCAATCCACCATCTTTTTCTCCTTTTGAATATTGTTCCAATCTTACATCTGTTGGCAGATTAGATTTATTATTTTCTTTTTCATTTAATTTTAAAGAAACTCTATTAAAGAATTTTTGAAAATCAGCAATATGTTCTTTTAATAAAGCATCATATTTTTTTGCAGAAGATTTTTTTATTGGCGTTTCTGCAAATTGATGTTCGTCTTTTCCTTCACTGTCTGGACATTTATCAAAACCGTTGAAACTTGTTGCAGCCGAAACAAAAAGTAAAATTTCACTAGCGTTTTTAATCACTAATTTATTTCCTTCAGAAGTTATTTCGCCATCTTTTACAACTGGTTTTATAATCAATTCAAAACGCATTCCTCGACAACCTGATACATCTTCATAAACAACTGGCTCTTTATTGTAATCAATATAATTTGGATCTGAATGCGAAGGCGCTTTTCCTTTTAAAATCAACGATTGATTTTGTATTGATTTTTGATTTCTTAAAAGGCTTGAAGCATCAATTGTAATAGAAAGTTTTTTTAATTGATCTGCCGAAAGCTTTATTACAACACATTTTGCAGGTGCCGAAGCAAAGATTTCTCTTTTATAATTTACGCCGTCAATTTTAAAATTTGTAACTGCTAATCCTGTTTCAATATCAAGACTCCTGTTATAAGAATCTGTTTTTTGTCCATTAAAATTCTGATTTAAAATAAGATCTCCCAAAGGCATAAAACTTTCGCTATAAGCTCCCTGCATGTTTTTAGTTAAAACATTCGCCTTCTCGAAATCTTCATTTCTAAGCGCTTCTCTAATTAAAGCAAGGTTCTTAAAAGCTTCTGGATTTATGTTTTTCTGCACTGGTCCTCCACTCCATAAAGTAGCTTCATTCAGCTGAATTAATTCTGAATCTACTCTTCCAAAAACCATTGCGCCCAAAGTACCATTTCCAATTGGCAGCGCTTCTGTCCATTCCACAGCTGGTTGATTGTATTGCAGTTTTAAATCCTGTGCATATCCCAAAAACCCAGTAATTACAGATATAAATAGAAAAAACTTTTTTGAAAAATGATGGAGCATGGTATCTTAATTAATAATTCACAATTAATTGATTTTCAATTTCAAAACAGTAACAGAATACGCAGGAAGACTCAATTGCTGATTTCCTTTTGTGATTTTATATTCGCTTTGTTTTGGAGTAATTTTTTTCGGTTCAGCAAAAGTATTTTCGTCTTGCGTATTTGGACTTGACAATCTTATAATCGAACCTTTTGAACCTAATTTTGCTCCTTTTAAATCTATGCTAATTTCTTGACTTTCTGAAGCTGTATTAACCAATTTCACAATAATCTCTTTGCTGTTAACATCTTTTACAGCTGACGCATATAAATCATTTTGACCAATTAACGCTTTTCCATCTTTTGTAATCTTCAACAAATCTGTTCCTTTGTTGGTTGAAAATAATTGCTGTACATAATAATTAGCTGAACCGTAAGATTCTAAATTATTAAACCAAATCATATCTGGTGTCCATTGCCAAGCATCTTCATGAGCCATTAAAGGAGCGTAAGACGATAATTGAACTACTTCTGCATTTCTTTCTAATCCTGTCATAAAAGCGGCTTCAGAAAATGCACATTCCCAATTGTTTCTATTATTAGGATTCGCTCCTGAAACACTTTGCGCCGCATATTCTCCAGCAAATATTTTTGGCCCTTTTCTATCATAATTATCGTAACGACCGGCATTTTCTCTAAACCATTTCGGACTTTCATAATAATGTTCGTCAACCAATTCTGCATTCAACTTTTTAAGTTCAGCCATAGCATAATCAAAATGTTCTCCTTTTGGCGAAGGCCCACTTCCAGAAACTATGATGATATTTGGATATTTTGCTTTGATTGCTTTTTCAAAAACCTTGTATCTTTCAATATAGTCTGCTCCCCACTGTTCGTTTCCAACTCCAATATATTTTAAATTAAATGGTTTAGGATGTCCCATAGCCGAGCGGATTTTTCCCCAAGTTGTCGTAACAGCACCATTAGCAAATTCGATCAAATCTAAAGCGTCTTGAATGTATGGATCCAATTCATCCATAGAAGCTAATTCTCCTGTGTTATATTGACAAGCCATTCCACAGCTTAAAATTGGCAAAGGTTCTGCTCCAATATCTTCAGAAAGCTGGAAATATTCGTAAAATCCTAATCCGAAGCTTTGAAAATAATCAGGAGTTTGCTTGTGATTGAATTCGACATTCCAACGGTTCATCTTTGTTTCTCTTTCATCTACATTTCCAACCGATTTTTTCCATTGGTAACGATCAGAAAGTGTTCTTCCTTCAACAATACAACCGCCAGGAAAACGTAAAAAACCAGGTTTTACATCATATAATAATTGTACAAGATCTTTTCTAAGTCCATTTTTTCTTCCTTTCCAAGTATCTTCAGGAAACAACGAAATCATATCTAAATCAATCGTTCCCGTTCCTTCAAAAGTCAGTTTTAGTTTTGCTTTTGCTTCTGTTTGTGTACCAATAATTTGTGCTGTATAATTTGTCCATTGTTCTGATTTTGGAACAATACTCGTTTCTCCAATTATCTTTTGATCTTTATCTATTAATTGAACAATGATTTTTTTGATTGCGCCATTAGGATTCGCAGCTTTCAAAGAAAGATTGTATTTGGCGTCTTTCTTCACTCCCATTCCTCTGAAACCTTCATTTATTAAAGCATACCCTTTGTCATTATTGATTTCAACTCTGCAAAAATTAGTATTATTTGCAGCTATGCTAACTGGCAAAGCCATTCCGGATTCTTTATTCATCGAAGATCTGTTCGATTTAGGCTGCTCCCATCCCATTAAAGGTTTATCAAATTCAAAAGATCTGTTTTTAATCATTTCGGCGTATAATCCTCCATCTGCGGCAAAATTGATGTCTTCAAAAAACAAACCGAACATCGTTGGCTGAATTTTAGCAACAGTTTTTGAAGCATCAACTTCTAAAGTCGTTTTTTGAGCATTACCATAACTACTAGTAAATAGTAAACCTCCTATGAATAATGTTGAAACTATGTTTGTTTTCATTGTATTGTATTGTATTGTATTGTATTGTTTTTGTATTGAGAATGTACTTGCAATATATTAATTAATCTTTTTAAAGTTTATCTTGAAAGTTTTAAAAGTATCACATCGCTAAATTTTATTGTGAATTCTACACTTATAAATTTTTCTAAAAGAATAAATTATTTCTTAACTGCCTCGTACTTATTTGGAAAAGCCGAATCTCCATCTAAATTAATCACTTTTAAAACATCAACATTTTTACTTTCAACGGCATATTTAAAATATTCAGGTTTGTTTTTTCCCCATTGCACCGTGCAATTCTGAACTTTAATGCTTTCGGCAGTATCAAAATAAAAACCTGAAGTGCTTCCTTTTACAAAACCATCAACATTTGCTGGGCGTCTGTCGTATAATCCGCCAGGAAAAGAAGTTATCTTGTCTATAAAAACACTCACATTTTCAAAAACAATATTCTTGATTTTATCTTTAGATTCTCCGCTTACAAACACACCATTTTCTCCTGTACATTGAATATTCGAGAAATAAATATTCTTAATTTCACCTACTTTTCCTTCTGTCGCTCCTTTTGGAAAACGCCAATTTGCATCTTTATGATTTATTTTTGCTCTGCTGAAAGCCGTTACATAAATCGGCTCTGCTTTTCCCCACCAAGTATCGGTGTTTAATTTACTTTCAATAATAATGTTTGAAAAAATTACATCACTCACAGTTCCTTCATCACGATTTTGAATTCCTAAAGCGCGATTACTGTTTTTAATAATACAGTTATTGAAAACCACTTGTCTAATCGCATCCATATTTTCTGAACCAATTTTAATGGCACAACTGCTGCTTGTCATCGTGCAATTGGTAACCGTTATATTTTCGCAAGCACCAAATTCTTCAAATTCTCTACGGTTTTTCAAACAAATGCAATCGTCGCCACTTTCTATATAACAATCACTAATTCTAACATTTTTAGAATGATCCAAATCTATCCCGTCACTATTACGAACTTTTAAACTGTTCAGCAAAGTAATTCCGCTGATTACAACATCGTTACAACCAACCAAATGAACTGTCCAATATGCTGAATTTCCGATATGAACATCTTTGATTCTGATATTTTTTCCTCCAATAATCGTCAATACGTGAGGTCTCGGATCTAATACATTAAATGGTTTTAAAACATACGCATCATCTTCTTCTGCGCCCATAAATGAGATTCCATTTCCGTCAATTTTTCCGCTTCCGCTAATGGTAAAATCTTCAATATTTTCTCCTCCGAGCCAAATCGTTCCTTCACCTGGATTTGTTCTGAAAGCGCTTTTTGTATAGAGTTTTTCATCTGGACTCGCCAATAATTTTGCCCCGGCTTCAATATGCAAATCTACTTTTGATTTTACATCAATTGGTCCTGCCAAAAAAGTAAACGGCGCGGGAATTAGTACTCTTCCACCTGTTTTACTGCATTCATCAATTGCTTTTTGAATGGCTGCGGCATCATTCGTTTTTCCGTCTCCTTTTGCTCCGTATTTTTTAACATCGTAGATTTTCTGTGCAGAAACAGTTAACGAAAGGCAGAAAATGATGAGCGCGATTATAGATTTCTTTTTCATGTTTTTTATTTTTTTTATGCCACAAAGACTCAAAGGCATTAAGTTTTTTTTATTTTTTTTTAAATCTCACAAAGACGGAGAGTAGCAAAGTTTTCTATTTAAGTTTTTTTTGAATAAAACTTTGCGTCTTTGTGCCTTTGTGGCAAACTCTTAACGAGCTGGCAATTCAAATTTATTTTGCTCTGGTTCTATTTTTCGTTTTAAAGATTCGCTATCCAAATTACTTGATGAAACATCTTTAAAAATGATTTGATTGATTTTATCTGAAGGAACATCAATCCCTTTCATAGTCAGATTTTTAACATCATCAAAAACAAAAGCTGGACGGAAATCTTCTTTGTCTAAAACCAATTTTATGTTTTTCATTTCTATTCCGTTTACGTGACGAACATAGAATCCCCAAGAAGGCAATTCACCAAACATGGTAAATTCAGGATATCCGTTGATGTTTTCTTTTACATCTTTTAATCGGCTTAAAGGATGATACGCCATTCCTTTTGAAGCTCTTCCTGGATAAACAATTTCGATATTTTCTAAAGTCACATTTTCTATTAAATGCCCCGGAATTCCGGCAATAGAAGACGGAAATGGATTGTGGAAATAATCGACTTCTGGTCCGCGCATATCATAATCAATATCAGGACGTCCAAACGGAATCTGCGCTTTTACATTTTTAACCGATACATTTTTAATATAACCCGGTTTATCTCCATTTCTATGACCTAAACGAATCAAGATTGCATTTCCTGTATTTACGGCAGTTATATCCGAAACTTTGATATTTTCAATTTCTGCACCGTCAACAGATTCAATAGCAACCGCTGATCTGAATGTGTCAAAAACTTTGATATTTTCTATTGTTACGTTTTTAAAACTTCCATAAGAACCTGTTCCAAATTTTACAGCATTGGCACTTGATCGAATGGTACAATTTCCAATGTAAATATTGTTATTGTGTAACCCCGGAATTTCAGATTTTAAACAGATTCCGTCGTCTGCTGCGTTTACATTACAATTTGTAATTCGAGCATTTTCACAACCGTCAAGGTCAATTCCGTCATTGTTCCAATACGCGCGGCTTTCCACTTTCATAAAATCAATTACAATGTTTTTACATTCTCTAAAACATTGTGTCCAGCCTGGACTGTTTTTTAATGTAATATGAGTCATCGTAATCGAATCGCACTTTACAAACGAAATCAATTTTCCTCTTCCATCTTCAGGACGCATTCTTCTGTAATTGTATTTTGGATCAATCCGAACACCTGTATGATGGAGAGAATCAATTGCTAAAGCCAATTCCCTACCTTGTCCGTCAATAATTCCGTTTCCATTTACGGCAATATTTTTAGATTCATTAGCAATAATTAAAGCTCGAATTCCTTCATATTTTGGATAATCTTCTGGATTTGTACTACCTAACAAAATGGCTCCGTCTTCAAAAAACAACTCAACATTATTTTTTAAAATAATACTTCCAGACAGAAATGTTCCTTTAGAAAAAACAACTTTTCCTCCTTTGCTTTTATTTGCTGCGTCAATTGCTTTTTGAATCGCTTTTGTGTTTAATGTTTTGCCATCTCCAACAGCGCCGTATTTTTTAATGTCAAATGCTTTCTGTGCCGAAACGGTTAAGGAAATACAAAAAGTTAACAGCGTGATTATAAAATTTCTTTTCATTTCTATTTATGTTTTTTGCCACAAAGACACTAAGCCGTTAAGTTTTTTTAGCATTTTCTTTTCCAATAAACTTTATGTCTTCGCGTATTTTTGAGCAATTTCTAAGATTTTCTTTTTAAATAAAACTTCGTGCCTTTGTGTCTTTGCGGTAAAACAAAAACTACCAGAAAACAGTGTACAAAGCCACTAATATTCCGCTTATAATAAAAGAACCTATAATAAATTCCGAAGACACTTTAAACATCGATTTATCAACTTCAATTTCATGCATTTTAGATTCTATTTCAGAAACTGGTTTTGCTATACTAATTCCAGCCATTATAAATACAATGATGAAGAAAACGATAGTCATTCTATCTAAGAAAGGATAATCTGGAAAAGCGCCTTCGGTCCACATTGGCAGGAATTTTAAAATTGCTGCAATTGGCACAGTAAGCAATGCTCCAGCCAATCCAGCAGTTGGAGTTGTTTTTTTCCAGAACATTCCTAACAAGAAAATCGCTAAAACTCCAGGTGAAAAGAATCCAACGTATTCTTGTATAAATTGATATGCCTGATCTAATGATTTTAATGCAGGAGCCACAAAAGCCGCAATAATCATACAAACCACAACACACCATCTTCCTGTACGAACCAGTTTTTTTTCTGATGCTTGAGAATTGAAATATTTTTTATAAATATCTAACGAAAAAATAGTCGAAATACTGTTAGCCTTTCCTGCCAAAGAAGCCACAATTGCTGCAGTTAAAGCTGCTAACGCCACACCTTTTAGTCCTGCTGGAAGTAAATTCATTAAAGTGGGGTAAGCGTGGTCTGGCTTTAAAACTCCTGCAGCATCTACCATTTCCTGCTGAAACATTCCGTTTTCATGCATTACAAACATGGCGATTCCAGGCAAAACAGCAATAACAGGAACTAATAATTTTAGAAAAGCAGCAAATAAAATTCCTTTACGCGCCGTTTTCAAATCGGCTCCTAACGCTCTTTGAACGATATATTGATTACATCCCCAATATGCTAGATTATTAATTAACATTCCTCCAACTAACACCGACATTCCAGGCAATTCATTATAATGCGGATTGGATTCGTCTAATATCATGTGTAAATGATCTGGTGCTTCTTTAGCAATTACAGCAAGTCCTTTTAGTATATCTTTTCCAAAACCAAACTGATCCGAAAGTAGTGTCAAGGCTAAATAAGTTGTTACTAATCCACCTAAAATTAAAACGATAACTTGAAACATATCTGTGTATCCAATTACTTTCATTCCGCCCAAAGTCACAATCACAGAGAACAAACTCAAACCGATGACACAAAACTGAAAACTTACAGGAGCTATAGATGAAATAGCTAAAGCACCTAAATAAATAATTGAAGTAAGATTAACAAACACATAGATTAACAGCCAGATAATTGCCATAATTGCGCTTACTGTACCGCTATATCTTTTAGCTAAAAACTGTGGCATGGTAAATATCTTATTCTTCAAATAAATTGGCAGAATAAACATTGCCACGATAATTAAAGTCGCTGCCGACATCCATTCGTAAGAAGCAATTGCGAGTCCGATTGCAAAACCAGAACCGCTCATTCCTATAAAGTGCTCTGCTGAAATATTAGAAGCAATCAAAGAAGCTCCAATTGCCCACCAAGTAAGCGATCCTTCAGCTAAAAAATATTCATTTGAACTTGTTGCGGCAGTTTTTTTGCTTCTATAAATATACATTCCATAGGTGGTCACTATGATAAAGTAAATAAAGAAAACAATGTAGTCTGCGGTTTGTAATACATTCATAATTTTGTGGTTATTGTGTGGTTAGATAGTAAAATGTATTTTAAAATTTAAATTCTAAATTTTTAAAAACCATTTTCTCTTATATAGAAAGTAAAGTAAAATAAGTTGTACCGTCGTGACGGATAAAGTGGCGAAAACAGGTTGCCAAATAAGTGGCAAGAAATTTATAAGTCCACCAAAAACATAATTTGCCGTGTGTTTAAAATCAACTAAACCTTCGGCAGCAATGTAAATTAGAATAGAATTTGAACCAATCAAAATTAAAGGAAATGCCCATTTTTGAAAACCAAATAAATCGATTATCACATAAAAAAGGACAAAAAACAAAATACTGAATCCGCCAACAAAACATACAAAAGAACTCGTCCATAAATGTTTGTTTATTGGAAAACTAATATCCCAAATCAAGCCTATAATAATCAAAACTACAGCTGTTAAAGCCATTAAAAGCATTTTTACCTTTATCGAAAATGGACATTTTGCTTTTAAAAACGTTCCGATAAAAACGCCTAATAAAGCGGTTCCAATAGCAGGAAGAGTCGAAAATATTCCTTCTGGATCATAAACTGTACTATGCAATCTTCCTGGCAAGAAAAGACGATCAATATAACCTTCTAATGAACCCTCTTTGGTTAAAACTCCTGCTCCAAAATCTGGTACCGGAATCCATTTCATTGCTGCGTAATAACCAATCAGAATACTAAAAAACCAAATCAGCTGTTTTTTAAAATCAAAATTCAAATAAATAATTCCAGCAAAAAACCAAGCTAGTCCAATTCTTCCCAGAACACTTGCAAAACGTGTCTGATCAAAGCCGTCAAATCGTAATAATCCATTCACAACAAAACCTAGAACCAATAAAATACAGGTTCTTCTTAGCATTGATAAATATATTTTTCGCTTTTCGGCTGCAGGTAAATCTTTCGGAGATTTTACGCCAGCCATCTGTATTTTTTTTTCAAAAGAATAAGGCATCGAAACGCCAGCGACAAATAAAAATATTGGAAAAATCATATCATAGAAGGTAATTCCATTCCATTCTGCATGATGCAATTGTGATGACATCCAGATAAAAACAGGAATTGGAGCTGCTTTGGCAAGAGCATGAACAATATGTTCGCCACTCATAATCCAAAACATTACAAATCCACGCAGTGCATCTAAAGAAATTAATCTTCCATTTGTAGAGTTACTCATTTTATTTTAGTATTCAGTGGTCAGTAGTTAGTTTATATGTAGTGGTCAGTGGTCAGTTTTTAGTTTTTAGTGTTCAGTTTAGTNNAAACTGAACACTAAAAACCTGAACACTGATCACTGTCAAAAAATTGGTTTAATAACAAATCCGTAGCTATATTCGCTTTGGGTTAAAGTATATTGTTCGTGTGGCGGTGCACCCCAGCTGTTGTCACCTCCTACACCGCGTTGAGTCAAATCGACACAAACAACAACTTCATTTCTTGGAGTAATGTCACTGGAATGAATATTCTTTTTAGAAATTCCTCCGTCAAAATCACTTGGATAATTATTCAAAGTACTAATACCTAAAGGTTGCAGACCTTTTATTTCCAAGCCATTTCCTTTATTGCTTGATAATTTAAACCAGCGTATATCTGTCTTGTATCCATTTTCTTGTGGGCGTGTATAAGGCACATACTGGTCTGCAACTTTACTAGTATAAATTCCTTTAAATGAAGAAGTTTTTCTATCTGGATAGTTTTCTAATGGTCCTCTTCCGTAATAATCGAGATTTTCTAATTCATTTTTTAAAGTGAAAATCATTCCAAAACGTGGCAGTTCTGGCAGCGGATTATTTCCTTTTTTATAAGAAGCTTGAATCTCTAAAGCATCATCATTTTCTAATGCATATTTGATGGTATAATCAGAAGCAACATCATTTAATTTTAATTTTGCAACGATGTATTTCTTGCCGTTTTCTTCAATCTGCTGAATGCTTTCTAAAGTGGTGTTTTTTCCAGCTGTTCTCCAAACATTCGTTCTGATCTGCATTTTATTTCCAATATCATTATCCGTTGGAGCTCTCCAGAAATTAGGTTCAGGATATTGTTTAAAATATTCTTCTCCTTTTAAGCTGTAGTCTGAAATTAATCCAGTCGTTTTACTGATTTTAACTGTAACATTATCCGATGTTAATACAAATTGATCTCTCTCATCCTGAACTTTTGCAGAATTTACTTTTTCAGATTTTTCGAAATATTTCCCGTCTTCGATTATAAATTGTTCTTTAGCAATTTCAAAGTTCTGAGGCAGTATTTCTGAACCAGTTTTGGTATAAGCAAAAACATTCAATAAATACTCTGTTCCTTCTTTTGACTCTAATTTTGGCAAATCAATTTTAAACTGCTTTTTTGTTTTCGGATCTAACGCAACATTAAAAGTCCCTTCTTTAATTATTTTTCCATTTTCTAAAACTTCATATCTAAAACCGTATTTATTCAAATTTGTAAATCCAAAATCGTTATTAATTTCGATTACACCATTTTTAATATCCACGGCTTTAAATAAGATATTCTGATAAACTTTCTTTACTTCAAAAGCTCCAGGATGTGGCGTTCTATCAGCATAAACTAAACCGTTGTGACAGAAGTTTTCATCATTTAAATAATTCTGGCTTCCCATATCTCCGCCGTAAGCCCAGTATTCTCGGCCAGCTTCATCTTTTCTTTTATAACCCTGATCTACCCAATCCCAAATGAAACCTCCTTGCATATTTTTGCTTCCGCGGATAATATCCCAATATTCCTGAAAATTTCCGCTACTGTTTCCCATTGCATGCGAATACTCACACATGATATACGGGCGTGAAACTTCTTTTCTTGCTGCATATTCTTTCATGTATTCTATCGTTGGATACATCGGACAAACGATATCTGTGTTTTCGTTTTCTTTTGCTTGTTCGAACTGAACCAAACGGGAATTATCTCTTTTCTTGATCCATTTATAGGCTTCATGAAATACAGGTCCATTAGCACTTTCATTGCCTAATGACCAAATAATTACAGATGGCATATTTTTATCTCTTTCAACAAGACTATAGATTCTGTCCAGATGCGCTTCTCTCCATTCTGGAAGATAACCTGGATTCGTTTTTGGATTCATCCATTTTAAAGGCTGTCCCTCTACTCCCATTCCATGACTTTCTATATTGGCTTCGTCTACCAAAAACAAACCGTACTTGTTACATAATTTGACCCACAGAATATTGTTCGGATAATGACTGCAACGAACCGAATTAATATTCAGTTGTTTCATCATTTTGATGTCTTTCATCATCGTCGCTTCGTCTTGATAATGTCCCGTTTCGGGATTATGTTCATGAATATTAACGCCATGAACCATTAATCGTACTCCGTTTACCAATAATTGTCCGCCTTTTAATTCTACTTTTCTAAATCCGATTTGTGTTGAAACCGTCTCTACAATTTCTCCTTTTTGATTCTTTAAAGTCAAAAGGAGAGTGTATAAATTTGGTGTTTCACTGCTCCATAATTTCGGACTTGAAACGTTTTGAGAAAAATTAAGAGTCTGAATTTTTGAAGCCTCAAAATTGATGTCAAACTCTTTGTTAAAAACGTTTTTTCCAGAAGCATCAACTAATTTTGCAACTAGTTTTTGATTGTTGACAGAAGTCGAAGTCAGATTTTTCAAACTCACATCAACATTTAAACTTCCGTTTTTATATTTGGCATCTAAATCTGGTTTTGCAAAAAAGTCTGAAATACGAATATTGTCTGTACTATACAAATACACATTTCGGTCAATTCCAGAAAGTCTCCACATATCCTGATCTTCCAGATACGAACCATCGCTCCATCTGTAAACTTCTATTGCCAAATCATTTTTTCCAGGTTTTAAATATTTCGAAATATCAAATTCTGCAGGGCTTTTCGTGTTTTCAGTATAACCCACTTTTTCTCCATTTACCCAAATATACATGGCTGCAGTTCCTGCTTCGAAATGAAGAAAAACATGTCGGTCTTTCCAGTTTTCTGGCAGCACAAAATCTCTTTTATAAGAACCAACCGGATTATCCCAATGATTAATGAAAGGCGGATTTTTCTCAAAAGGATAAGTTATGTTCGTATAAATTGGCACACCATATCCGTTTAGTTCCCAATTTGATGGCACTTGAAGTTCCTTCCAATGTAAAGTACTGAAATCCGTTTTGTAAAAATCTTTCGGGCGCTCATCTGGTGTTGGCGACCAAGCAAATTTCCATTTTCCATTTAAAGAAAAATACCAAGGTGAGTTTTCATATTTATCAATTATGGCAGAAGTTTCATCTGCATAAGGAAGAAAAGCTGCTCTTGCGGGTTCTCTGTTAATTTGGAATACTTCAGGGTTTTCCCAATCGTTACGATCCTTTTCCTGAGCCGAAACAGTACAACAAAGTACAATCAGGCTGAATAAAAGTATTTTGGTTTTGATTTTATGCATTATTTTGGTTTTAGATAGCTGGCAGTCAATTTTTTTTTAACACATAGAAACATAGTTTCTCTTTATCTCAAAAGGCGTTTCACTTATTAGAAAAACACATAGCTATGTGTTATAAACTAGTTTCTTTTAATAAATCTTTTTGCGCTCAAAAAAATCTATGTTTCTATGTGTGTATATAACCTTTTTAAAACTTCAATTTTTCTGGCAAATATTTAGCAACTAATTCTTTGTAATAAGGAAGCAATGCTTTTACATCTGGTTTAACTGGAGCTTTTGTATACAAATCGTACGGATTGAATTTTCTAACCCAGTCAAACATTTCGATGTCTTTTTCATTCATTAAATGTGCGTATGCATTTTCTTTATGCTGAGAATAAAATGAATGGTAACGAATCATGTATAAAGCTGGATCTGGAAGATAATCTTTCATAATCTGGTACAAATATTCATCGTGACCCCAGCTCATTTTTACCTTATTCAATCCGCAGTTTTCTGTGTAAACGCCAAATTTTGTATTGAATCTTTCGTCTGTAAAATCTGGATTTTCTTTAAAAAATTCTGAATAAACAATTTTATCCGAATAGGCGCATCCAACAGGAAATGTATCTCCAACCACTGCCCACTGCGGTTCTCCAAACAAACATAAAACTTTACCCAAATCATGGATGAAACCCGTAAGCACAAACCAATCTGGATGACCATCGGCACGAATGGCTTCTGAAGTTTGTAAAAGATGTTGGGTTTGATCTAAGTCAATATCTGGGTCGCTGTCGTCTACAAGTGTATTCAAAAAATCAACAGCTTCCCAGATTGACATTTCTTTTCTATTAAACTGCAGAAATTCTTGTTCTTTACTGCATACAAAATCATAAGTTTGATAGGTGTGGTTTATTCTATAAAACTCCTTAACTGTTTCTACTCTTTCTGAATCGACATAGTTTCTGAATTCTTCTTTCTGCTTTTCTTTTACGCTTTCATTTTCTTCAGAAGGATCAGGATATCGCATCAACAAATCATCTTCCCACTCATCTAAATTTTTCAACGGATTGTCTGTGTCTATATGCTTTTTCATAATGTTAAATAGTTAAAAGTTACAAGACAAAAATAGAATTACATATTCCTTTCAAAATGGATTAATACATCAAAAACATGGATAATTTTGATTTTTGTAGGATTTTTACATCTTTAATTGCTTTTTTTATCATTTCGCCCGAAGGGAGAAATCACACTCGGGAATCTACAAAGATTGGATATTAACTTTACGGAATTTCTTGTGTGATTTCTCCTTACGTCGAAATGACAAACAAGAAGCAAAAAATCTTTGTCAAAGTTTTAAACTTTGACAAAGATTAATAGTATTAGAAATATGTTTCTAATTAATAATTTTACTTGGAGGAAAACCAAACTGCTTCTTAAAACAACGACTAAAATACAGTGGATCATTAAACCCAACCAAATTTGTTACTTCCGAAACATTATACTTTTTCGTTTTCAGTAATTCAGCCGATTTTTTCAAACGAATCGTTCTAATAAATTCATTTGGAGCCAAATCGGTTAATTCTTTAATTTTTCTGTATAATTTCGAAGAACTTACGCCTAATTTATCACACAGAAAATCAGTCGAAAGATCGACTTCGCTTAAATTATCATTGATAAGATTAGTCACTTTTTCCATAAATTCCTCATCAATAGGAGAATGTGTCAGCATACTTACTTTGCTTTCTACTTCGCCAGAGAATTTTTGTTTGAGTTCTAATCTCGATTTGATCATATTTTCGATAACCGTTTTAAGCAATAACGGCTCAAAAGGTTTTACCAAATAACCATCTGCACCTGTGTCATAACCTTTTACCTTATCCATATTTTCAGAAAGCGCCGTAAGCATTACAACTGGAATATGACTGATGAATTCATCATTTTTAAGCTCTCGGCAGAATTCTAATCCGTCCATAACAGGCATCATAACATCCGTAACACATACAATTGGTTTAATTTGTCTGCAGATTCTCAGGCCTTCTTCACCATTTTCTGCGTCATAAACCTTATAATAATCAGATAAATAATCAACCAGATATTTTCTAAGTTCACTGTTATCTTCAATTACCAAAATTTTCTCTTTTAAGTCGGTGTTCTGTATGATTTTCTTAGCTGCTTTTTCAGGAATAAGCATACTCAAATTGTCATTTTTAATAGCATATTCAAACACCTCTTTACTTTCATAAGAGGCTCGATCAATAGGAAGTTCAACTCTAAAAGTACTTCCTTTTCCTGGCATACTTTCTACAGAAATAGCTCCTTTATGAATCGCTACTAAAGATTTTACTAAAGATAAACCAATTCCCGATCCAGTATTATTGGCTTTGCTATTGGTCGCCTGATAAAAACGTTTGAAGATTTTATCCTGACTTTTTACAGGAATACCAATTCCATCATCCGTTACTTCAATTACCAAAATATCTTCAACCGTATCTTTTAGTCTTATATACAAATCGACATTTCCGTTTTTATTGGTAAACTTCAAGGCATTCGACAAGAGATTATACAAGATTTTATCATACTTATCATTGTCCAACCAGCCGTTTATTTCATCGTCTTCAGAAATAAAATTGAGCTTAATTTTCTTGTTATAAGCCATTTCCTTAAACGAATCGAAAATGTTTTTTGAATACGCTAGAATATTTGTCTGAGTAACTTTCAGTTTTAGTTCGCCCGATTGTGCTTTTCTAAAATCCAATACTTGATTTACTAAATTCAATAATCGGCTTGCATTCTGATAAATTAAATTATATCGGCTTTTTTCGTAATCTGTTGCGTTGCTATTTTCATCCAAAAGTTGTTTTGCCGGACCTAAAATTAGCGTTAAAGGCGTTCTTAATTCATGCGAAATATTAGTGAAAAAACGTAATTTCTCATTATTCAATTTCACATCGTGTTCTCTATTTACTTTCTCTGTAAGCAATTCTTGCTTTAAGCGAATTCGGTTTTTGATTTCCTTTCTGATGAAATAGAAAACACCAAATAGAATTGCGAAAAACATTAAAAACGAAGTTGGTGTCAGCCAAAATGGAGGAAGAATTTTTATTTTATAAGAAACCGTTTTGCTCCAATATCCATCACTATTACTTGACCTAATTTTAAAAGTATAATTTCCTGGATAAAGGTTGGTATATTGAACACTTCTAGAAGTACTACTGGCTGTAATCCAATGTTTATCAAAGCCTTCCAGCATATATTGAAACTTGTTCAGTTTTTCGTTTGCGAATGAAGGAGCAGAAAACTGAAGAGAAAAATTTCGGTTTTTATAACTTAATTCAATTTCATTTCCATAATTCAAATCTTTTGAAAGCGGAATTTCTCCATTAATTTCCATTTCAGGAAACACCTCTTCATTCTGGATTTTAAATTCTGAAATCACTGGTAATGGCGACCAATTATTTCTCTTCATTCCGGGTGGAGAAAAAGAAATAATTCCGTTTTTACCGCCTAGAAAAATATTAGAATTATTAAAATAAAAGAATCCGCTTGAGCTAAAAACGTCTAGTCGGTTACCACTATTTACGTGATAAATGCTAATATCCTTCAAATTCGATTTGACGAAAGCGATATTATTGTTGTTGATATTCAGCCATAAATTTCCATTAGCATCTGATAAGATATCAGTGATCCATTTTCCAGAAAGTTCTTTTATATTTTTTACAGGCTCAAATTCGTTCTTTTTCGGATTGTACAAACACAGCCCAAAACGGGTTGAAGCCCATATTTTTTCTTTTACATCGACTAAAACGTCACTCACATTTTCATCGTGAGGCACGCCTTTTTCTTTTATAAAAAGTGACGAATAAGTCTCAATTTTTCCTGAATTGATATTGTATTTTACAACGCCCGTTTCTGTGGCAAACCAAACATTATTTTTGGCGTCTCTTTCAATGGCATTAATTTGAAAATCAGGCAAAAGTTTACTCGAGGTTTCTACTTGTAGCGTTTTTGTATTTAGAATTACAGCTCCTTCTCCAAACGAACCAACGATCATTTTATCATCTGTAATTTTTCTAAAAGCAAAAACAGGAGATTTCTCAAATCCTGAATGAATTTCTCTAGAAGAATTATTTAAATAATTGTAAACCAAAATGTTTCCATCCCAAAGACCGCAGTAAAAAATCTTTCCATCATCAGAATATATACTTGCAATGTCTTTTCCAACATTGTGCAAAGGCGTTGAACCCTTTATGTTAGAAATAAAAAGTCCGCTATGATAAGTTGCCACAATTACTTTCTCGTCATACGTTTTGGCAAAACCTCTTATTCGTGGTGCCTGATTGCCAATTGAACGCGAAATATCTTTGTTTAAAGTAAACTGATTTTCATAAGGATCATATTTATCCAAACCATCTTCAGTTCCAATCCACAAGACACCAGATTTATCGAAATAAAGTGCTGAAATTAAATTGTCGACAAGCGAAGTATCATCTGAAAGAATAGAATAATACCATTTGTAATTTCCTTTCTGAATGTCTTCTAGCTGATCGCAAACCAGCAATCCGCCCAAAGTTCCAACCCAATATTTGCCGTCTGGAGCTTTTGCAACTGAAAGAAAATAAGGGCCTAAAGCACCTCTAACTTGTTTGTTGTCGATATATAAATTAACAAACTCATTACTTGTTCTATCCAATTTATACAAACCTTCACGAGTCCCAATAAAAATGTCCGATTTCGCATCTTCATAAATAAAATTGATGTATGGATTTTTGATATTAGAAAAGGGTACAGAGAGCGTGTAATAGTTAATTTTTACGATCGCTCCCTTTGCATCCATTGTTATTTTTGCAACCGATGACTTTTCGTAACTCCCAATCCAAATATTTCCTTTTTTATCTTCAAATATTTCTTTGACATAGTCAAAACCCTTTAACGGAATTTTCTCAAATCGGTTTTCTTTCAAAAAGAACATATACATTCCTTTTGTTTTTGTCCCTACCCAAACTCTTTTGAATTTATCTACATAAACAGCTCTAACTTCATCATCTGGAAGGCTATTTGCATCGTCCTTTTTATTAAAAAAAGTAGTAAAAACATGCGTATCCATTTTGAAAAGAGTCAGTCCTTTTCGGGTACCAATCCATAAATGATTAGAATCTTCATCAAGCTCTAAAGCCGTAATATCGTCATTGTATAATTTGTTTTTCCCAGGCGTAGAACTCATGTAATTTTTGAACTGATAACCGTCAAAACGATTTAATCCAGAGAAAGTTCCAAACCACATAAATCCTTTTTTATCCTGTACAATATGACGTACTGAATTATGAGACAGTCCGTTATTATCATTATAATGCGCGAATTTTATATTCTGTGAATAAGAATGATAAAAAACGGCAAATAACAAGAATAGTATAAAGGATTTTTGTCTCATGAAAATAAATTATATATGCAATTTAATCTTTTTGATTTAATAAATATCAAAATTATTTAACAGATAAATTATCAATTTTGTTATTTTTCAAATCAATTTTAAAATGATCGGAAGGCTCGCCATTCATGGTTTTAAGAAATATTTCTGCCCACAAAACCATTTTTGGATCATTTGACTTTTTTAACTGCCTGCATATCAATTCGTATTGCGTTAATCTTTTATTTCCAATTTCTGGAATAGCCAATTCATCAGCGTTCTTTAAACGATAAAAATCGAAAATCATATCGAATCCTGTCCAAGATTCAAAATCTGAAAGAGTTAGAGAACTATTTTTCAAATCTTTAGCGACTTCTTTTTCATTTTCATTTTTATTTGTTTCCAGTAACTCTTTGCCAGAAAGTTTCTCGATCGACTTTAAGAAATCGGCTGGAAAATCTTCAGGCAAGAATCTTAAACGAACTAATTCTTTTAAATGCCAGTTTGTAAATGCTGTATAATCTTTTGCCTCAAGTATTTCTTTATCCCAAATAGAAGCACTTTTAATATCTTTTAAATGAGCATATTCTTCTTCATAAAAAGGGAATAGACTATTGAATTTAGCCACTTTACCCACTACAATCGTTTCTACTTCAAGTTCTGAATTAGAATGAATGGTCAATATTTTGTAAGCGGGCATATAAGCCGCAAGAGATGGCGTCTGAATATTAAAAAGTGTATTCCCTTTTGCTGTTGTTCGAACGCCTGTATCATTAATGTGCATATGTCCTCCAAAATGAACCTGAATTCCGGCATCGGCAAATTGTTGGGCGACTTCTTCGCTCGGAACTCTTTGCAATTGCATTTTGTTAGCGCCAAAAAGTTCTTTCAATTCAGGAGAAGCATTATTGTTAAATTCTACCATTGGATAATGACTAAAAGCGATCAGAATTTTACCTTTTTGTTTCGCTTCTGCGGAAACTTTTTTCACCCAATTGATCAAATGGCTTTTATAAATTAGAACGTTATTGTATCCCGTATTCGCACCAGAAAAATCATTCGGATTATTAGGCAATCCTGATAATTTCTCGTTTGGAACATAAGCATTGGCATCAATAGCCAAAAGCCAAATGCCTTTTATTGGCTCAACTAAATAACTTGCATCCGGAAGAAATAAATTGGTATTTTTAATTGAATACGTTCTTTTTTCTAAAACTGATTCTTTTTGAGCTTTTTCGAAATTATATTGCTCATAAGTGTAGTCAGAAAATGGTGTTTCCCAATACAGATCAGTCTTTTTTGGAAAAAAACCAAAATCACGCATTTCTTGAATGGTTTCTTGATAACCCCAATTTTTTATATCGGCAGTTATAATGGGTTCAAGTTCTATTTTATTTTTATTGAAATTAGATGTAGAACTGCTGATAATTTGTTCTTTTCCATCTTTTCCTAAAAAATCAGTTTTTACAGCATCTTGCGAAAACGGTCTTACAACATCATGATTTCCTGTCGTTATAAAAAAGGAAATACCATGTTTTTGAGAATATTCATCGAGAATTTTTCTTAATCCGCGAACATGAACAGGCTGTCCATCATCGCTAAAATCGCCTGGAAGAACGACTTCTTTAATGCCTCTTTTTACAATATCATTTAAAGCTTGTAAAAAGGCAAAATAATTTTCATTGAAAATTCTGGTAGAATGCAGCTGGGAATTCATTGTTCGAATATTGGCATATTCGCCCGTAACTGGATTTTTTATTCCCTGATAATCATTGTCTTCAAATTTTGCGAAAATATCCTGTAAATGGGCATCGGCTATAAAAGCAATTTGAATCTTTTTCTCATGAGCATGCTGTTCTGTTTTGCAGGAAATCAGAACTAAAACAATCAATGAGCAAAAGATATTTTTGAATGACATTTTATTATTTGATATTACAATAGAGACCTTACAGTCCCGAAGCCTCGGGATTAAAAACTTGGCAGGCCTGTTATTTAATTTGAAACACATAGAAACATAGAAATTGAAGCTTGTTAAAAGGCGTTTCACTCACATGAATGCACATAGATAGCTATGTGTGAAAACTAGTTTTTTTAAAACTCTTTTTAAATTCTTAAACCTATGTTTCTATATGTTTAAAATAAACATTTTTATTAATCTACCACTTTCACTAAAGTTGGATTAATCCCTAACGGATTCTTGATTACTTTACAGATTAAAGGAAACTCAGGATTTTTCACAATCCACATTTCGGTTTCGTCAATCTGCGCTTTTACATGCAATGCCTCGATTAATTTTCCATCAATAGAAACTCCGTTTTTATCTTCGCTTTTGTCGAGAATATAGGTCGTGTTGTTATACACAAAAGAATTGTTTTTGATTAAATTCTGATAAGCTGACTGCGAAATCATAAAAAAAGTCTCATTCGGTTTTAAGTTTAAAACTGGCCCATATTCACCTTGGTTAAAACTTAAGGCATTTCCGTTTTTTACTGCTTCAGAAAGCATTACTATTTTACTTTTTACGCCTCTTGTTTCCAGTTTAAAAGCCAACTCCTCTTTTGAGGTTTCAGCCGTAAGCTGCAAAGTTCTGGTTTGTCCGTGCAATTTACAAACATAATGCAGTTGCGTATTATTTTTTAAGGTTGGAATATAATTCTGTGCTGTTCCTTTTTGATAAACGGTACAGAAAATAATCATTAAAAATATATTTTTCATCTTGCTTATCGTTTTATTTATTTTGCTGGCGGTAAAATTGTTGTTCCCCAAGCCGAAGGTTTTGAATCCATTTCTAAAACTAATTCTCCTCCATTATTAATATCATCATGTGTAATCCAAGCTTTATTATAAGGCTTTCCGTTTAGCAAAGCGGTTTTGATGTATCTGTTTTTATCACTCATTTTTTTAGCCGAGATTTTAAAACTCTTGCCATTTTCTAATTTCATGACAGTTTCTGTTATCAAAGGCGTATTAATCAAGTAATAAGGTTGTCCTGCATTTGGGTACAATCCCATCATGTGGAATGCCAGCCACGAAGACATTGCTCCAGAATCATCGTTACCTGGAAGTCCTTCTCTTGAAGTGTTGAAATTATTTTTGATAATCGTTCTAATTCGATCACTGCTCAAATACGGTTTTCCAATCCAGTGATACAAACAAGGCGTTAGAAATGATGGTTCATTGGCCACATTAAATAAATCATTATCAAAGAAAATATCTAATCGCTTTTCAAATGCTTTTTCTCCTCCTGATTTACGAACTAATTCTGGAATATCATGCGGAAGACTAAACGAATATTCCCATGAAGTTCCTTCGTAGAAAAACACGCACCAATGGCAAACATACCACGGCGATTCTATAATAACAGGTGTATATTTAAAAGTTGGTTTCTGAATTTTCGATTCGCCAAAAACAACATCATCAAGCCAGTTTCCATCTTTATCTTTTGGCATGATAAATCCTTTTGCTCCGTTGTTCTCATAATCAGATCGCCATAAATTCTGCCAGCTATCTGCCTGTTTTATATAGTGGTTATAAAGCTCCATTTTACCTAATCCTTTAGCTACAGTTGCAATATTATAATCGTTGTAAGAGTAGTCAATTGTTCGGTTTCCTGCACGGTCTGTGCCGTAAGGAACATAGCCTAATTTCAGGTAATCTAAAAGTCCGCCACGTCCTTCTCTTTCTTCATTTCCTCCTGGAGGCACTGTAGCATCTTTAAGCATAGCTTGAAGTGCGAGTTCATAATCTATTCCTTTTAAGTTTTTTACAAATGCATCAGCAATCACAACCTCAGCATTGGAACCGCCTTGGGTTCTTCCGTTATCATTGCCACTTCTTCCTTCCGGCAAATAGCCTTCGCGTTTATAAATATTCAGCATTGCATTGATGATATCTACTTTTCGTTTAGAATCAATAAGTGTTATTAATGGACTTGAAGTTCTGAATGTATCCCAAATTGTATAAAAATCATCATAATACGGTTCATCATTTGTCCATAACGGATTTTCTCCTGTGCGGTCAACTGGCATAATCATGGTATGATATAAACCTGTATAAAACATTTTTCTGTACTCTTCGGAAGTATCTTGAGATAACTGAATTCGGCTTAATAAATTTTCCCATTTGTTTTCTAAAGTGGATAAAACTTTATTAAAATCCCAATGCGGAATTTCGACTTCTATATTATTTTTTGCTTTCAATTCGCTTAAAAAAGAAATTCCGATTTTGACATTTAATTCTTCTTTCCCATTTCCGAAAGAAAGAAGTGCCGCTGTTTTTTTGCCTGAATCAAACTGTGCTTTTTGATTGTTATAAAACTTTCCATCTTTAAAAGTGACAAATTTTGCAATTGGCTGGTCAAAAACTGCCCAGAAATAAACTGTATAAGCACGCCCGTTATTCCAGCCGCCTCTTATTCTGCTGTAGCCTCTTACTTCGGTATCTGAAACTATTTCGATTTGAGAACCCACAAACTGCTGTGCTTCTCTGGCATCTGGAATTTTTTCTTCTCCTAAGAAAAATCCTGGATCAATTTTTAATTCTTTCGATGCATTTTTTGGATACGTTATACGATAAAATGAAACTTTCTCTCCTGTAGTGATTTCCGTTTTAATATTATTTTCTTTGAAAACGGTTTCATAATAACCCAGTTTTACATTTTCCTCCGCTCTGAAAGAAGTCTGATCCATTTTATCTAAAGCTCCAGAAAACGGCATGATCTGAATATTGCCGTATTTTGGGCCTCCACCTGTTCCGCTGACGTGCACTTGGCTGAAACCCGTTACCTCTTTAGGCATTGGAAGCCATCCGCTGTTTGGACTCGAAGTGCAATCAGGACTTGGTTTTACCATTCCGTATGGACACGAAGGCCCAATAAAAACCCTGCCCACTCCTTCTGAACCGATCATTGGATCAACGTATTGGTGAACTGTTTTCTGGGCGTTGCTTGTAATTGTAATAAGAAATGATATTCCTAAAAGAAAGATAAACTTTGATGATATTTTCATTGTGGTTATTTCTTTGTTTTTTGTTGGCATGTATAATTATTTTTAATATTTCTCAAATAACTATAATTCTATATTTTTATGCGTTAATAGGGGTTTAAACCAACGTTATATTAATGTTTTTAAGGATTTGGCTGATTTGACATTTGTAAAATCAATTCGCCTCCACTGGTAATTTCCTGATGTGAAAGACTGAAATTTGAAACTGCTTTCTGATTGAATTTGATATCTTTTATATATATATTTTCAGAACTATTATTATTGGCTTTAATCACAAATGTTTTACCTGAATAATATTTCGGATTTAGAGCAATCGAAATTTTATTAAATATTGGGCTTCCCATTTGATAAACGGCGTCTTTATCTGTTCCTCCATTCATTTGAAATAAACCAATTTTAAGCAGAACATTCAAACTTCCCATTAATCCTTGGTCTTCATCTCCATTATAACCTGTTGCAGGCGATAATCCGCTAAAAGTGGTTTTTACTACATTTCTAGTCCAATACTGCGTTAAATCTGGTCTTCCTAGCAAGGTAAAAATATTTGAGGTTTGCATAGAGGGCTGATTTCCAAAATTAATTGGAATTCGGCTAAATTCTGGATGCAATTCCGCATCGTGAGATGTACCAGAAGTATAATTTTGTTTTTTAGCCGTTTCAAATTGAGCATTTAATTTTTCTACTGCTTTTTGCTTTCCGCCCATTAAATTCGCTAAACCTTCAATATCATGCGGAACAAACCATGTTGATTGCGCTCCGTTTGATTCTATAAAGCCATTTTCATATTGATAAGGATCATAGTTTTCTCTCCATTTTCCTTGTACATTTTTTGGACACATCCATCCAATTGATTGATCAAAAACGTTTTTATAGTTTTTTGATCTTTTGATGAAATAATCGTAATCTTCTTTATGATCGAGTTTTTTTGCCAATTGTGCCAAAGTCCAATCTTGATATGCATACTCTAAAGTCTGGCTTGCTCCATCTTCATGACTTCCGAAATTGCCTTCTGGAAGCGGATAAGGCACATATCCTTTTTCTAAATAATATTTTAATCCTCCGCCAATATTTGTATTATGCTCATAACCGGCTTTTTCCATAATTCCGCCAGGCATATGATTTTTTTTGAGTGCAATATAAATAGCTTCTAAATCATCTTTTACAATTCCTTTCTGAATAGCACTAACAATAAATGGCGTTGCTGAAGCCCCTGTCATCACATAAGTATCATTTCCGCCTGAAGGTCCGCGAGGAATAATTCCTCCATCTTTATAGTATTGCATTAACGAATAGACAAATTCTTCCATAATTTCAGGATAAACCAATCCCCAAAGATTATTTATTGTCCATTGCGCTCCCCAAAATGCATCTGAATTATAATGATTGAATTTTGGTTTTCCATCGAGATTTAGAGGTAAATGTCCTACTCTAAATGTGTCTCCCGTGTTATCAGGATACGAACCGTTTGCATCGCTAATCATTTTTCTTCCTTGCAGCGCATGCCATAAATCAGTGTAAAATCTTCTTTGATCTGTTTCGCTTCCTCCTTCTATTTTTATTCTTCCTAATAAATTGCTCCACTCTTTTCTAGAATCTTTAACTGTTTTATTAAAATCCCAATGTGGCAATTCGGTTTCAATATTATTGTTTGCGTTTTCAATTGAAGTATAAGAAATTCCTACTTTCATTAATACTTCTGTTGATTTTTCATTAAAATTA
Source organism: Flavobacterium sp. SH_e (assembly GCF_025717045.1). Classification (GTDB taxonomy): domain Bacteria; phylum Bacteroidota; class Bacteroidia; order Flavobacteriales; family Flavobacteriaceae; genus Flavobacterium. The sequence goes on along the minus strand of NZ_JAOVZN010000011.1, from coordinate 35,243 downwards.
ATCAAATAATTTCGAGTTACAACATCACTTTCTATCGACGTAATCGGTTGTTTTGTTTTAACTTTAAAAAATACTGTCAACGGTTTTGGACGTCTGAAATTGGTGCTTAAAACCAAAGATCCTGATAGTTCATAATCATTGTTTTTTTCTAATTTCCCATTAGTATTTTCGCAAGGTCCTAAAATGGTATTTAGATTAAAAAGAACTGCTTTTTGTACCTTTGCAGGAAAGGTATATTTGTGAAAACCAACTCTTAGCGTACTGGTTAATTCTGCTTTTATTTGATATCTGTCTAATTTTATGGAATGATATCCTGGTGTAATTATTTCGTTCTGATGGCTGAATTTTGAATAAAAGTCTTTAAAAATATTGGATCTGTTTTCAGTTGAAATTGTTACTGGCATTACAGAGACTCCTGACATTTGCCATTCGTGAACGTGGCTAAAACCTTTAACTGTATCTGTAGTATATTTATAACCACCTCCCCAATCGCCTTTAATTTCTGTATCGGGATTTAAGTTTACCATGCCAAATGGACGGCTAGCAGATGAAAAATAAAACCATCTTGAATTTTCGGTGTCCAACAACGGATATACCTTATCTGAAACTTGTTTCTCTTTTAATGAAACTGTTTTCTGGGCGTTGCATGACACTAAAAAAATAAGGGTTAAACTTATTCCTATACGTCCTATTTTATAGATTTTCTTTAGTTCCATTTATCTGTTTATTGATGGGCAATATTGGTTTTTACAGGATTGCGCTTGAATTGATTTATTTCTAAATCGAAAATATTAGGCAAAAGGTTTCCGTGAGAATTGTCTATTCTCAAAAAATAATAAGAATGAATGTTACAAAGCTTAATCTTTCATTGGCTTACAAATCGGCATTCGATTAAGCTTTGTCTTCATTCAACAAAAAATAAAACTGAACTGATTTTCACGAGCAACTGAAAAAATCAGTTTTCTTTTGAGGGAAAAAGGAGAAGAAATATTGCTCTTCCTCTCCTTTTATAAAATCAAATTAAATTACAATTTGCGTTCTAATTAAATTTTAATCTTAATAACCAGGATTTTGATCTAAAGCAGGGTTTAGCGCTCTAGCATAAGTTGGAACTGGGAAAATACGGCGATATGTATCTGCATTTGTTTTGAATCCCCATTGTCCTTCGTATTTACCAAAACGAATCATATCATTTCTGTGCCATGCTTCCCAAGCAAATTCGCGACATCTTTCTTGGTAAAGTTCTTCTAATGTCACTCCCGTCCATGCTGCAGATGTTGTACGATTTGAACGAACCATATTAACCAATGAAACAGCAGTTTGTCCTAAAGTTGCGTTTCCTCCACGTAGGATAGCTTCTGCTTTCATTAAAAGAACATCCGAATAACGTAAAAAAGGTACGTCATTATTTTGGTTACGGCTTGTTGATGTTGCATCAGGATAGAATTTTATGTTTCTGTATCCCATATTCCAAGCAATTTCATCATTTCCGCAGTCAAATAAAGCTGGGTTCTGACGAAGTACAATGTCTGGTGTTAAGTTTACCTGATAAGTATAAGTTGCTCCACCATCTGAACCAGTATAGAATTGATCGTATCCTTTTTTAGTTGTAGTAACCGTTACAGGAGTAACACCATCATTCATGTATTGCAATCCAGTTAGCCATTGTTTGTTACGAATATCATTAGCATCATTAAAATAAGCATAGAATGATGGCAAAGTACTTCTAGGTGCACTAGGTGTAAACGGAAGACCAAACTTTGCTCTTTCAGAACGAGGCACATCATAACGTGCATGATACATTTGCCCATTGTAGCCTACCGCTATAGCAGAAGGATCATAAGGAACAGCAAAAATGAATTCTTTCATCGCTGGACCATTATTTGGATAAAACATTTGAAGGTAAGTGCTTCTAGGTTCAATTAGATATAAACCTGAATTAATTACTTCATCACAAGCCGCAATACAATCATCATTACGCTGTGTTCCTGTATAAACCTCAGCATTTAAGTATAATTTGGCAAGCATAGCATTGGCCGTTTGTTTATTTGGTCGACCATAAGTTGTGATTCCAGATGCAGGATTTAAATTAGGAAGTGCATTTTTCAACTCTTTTTCTATGAAATTGAAAACTTCTACTCGGCTTGATCTCGGTTTAGAACTAAAATCTCCATATACTGTATCAAGCGGCACACCTCCATAAGAATCCATCATCATAAAATAAGAAATGGCACGCATTGTTTTTAATTCAGCAATCATTGTTGATTTTTCTGCTCCAGCAGGCATAGTTGTATTCAAAATTGAGATGGTCTGATTGCTGGTTCCAATAACTTTTTCTGCCCAATCCCATGGACCAACTCCATTGTCTGCTGTCCAATCATGATAATGCTGACAAGCATAACCTCTATTATCAAACCAGTTTCCTCCACGCGCTGGCAAAATAGCTTCATCAGTAGTTAGTGATTGTGACCACCACCAAGAAAATGCAAAATCACCACGAAAGGCCGTATATACTGCACCAGAAGCTTGAATAAATTGTGTTGAATTCTGTGGAAATACATCTGGTGTAAGTTGTGTTGTAATTGGCACCTCAAGATCATCGCAAGCCCATAACAACCCAGCAGCAAGTACTGGAAGTCCTATATATTTGAATATTTTTTTCATAGCATTTACAATTTAATTTTTTAGAATATCACGTTCAGACCAAACAAGAAAGTTCTGGTTTTAGGATAAAAGTTATTTGAATCAACACCAGGTGCTGTTCCACCTTGTTCAACTTCAGGGTCAATTCCCGTATATTTAGTAATCACAAATAGATTATTTACTGTCTCATAAATACGAAGCTTTTTAATGTATTTACCAACCGATCCAAAGTCATATCCTAATGTCATATTGTCTAATCGAATATAACTGCCATCTTCTATAAAACGCGTTGAATATTTGTAAGCATTAAGATCGTTTGGCGATTCATTTCCGGCATCTACGAGAATATTACTGGACATCGCTGTACTAGGCCTGAATAAATCTGCACGAGTTGCATTAAATATTTTATTGCCAAATACTCCGCGGAAAAAGATATTCAAATCAAATTTTTTGTAAGTGAAATTATTATTCCATCCCATTAAGAATTTTGGTTGTGCACTACCAGCATAATGGTAATCAACGCCAATTTGAGGATTTGTTGTCAAGCTACCATCTTTAGCAACATATTGAGAAACACCTTGATCATTTTTACCTGCATATTGAAGTGTAAAGAATTGTCCTAGTGGTTTTCCTTCTTTTAAAATTTGTAACGTACTTCCAGTTTGTCCACCTCCATCAGGTTGTACTCTACGGATAGAATCTCCTCCAATGAAATATGGATTTGTCAGTTTGGTAATTTCGTTTTTGTTATTCGAATAATTCAAACTTGTGCTCCAGCTAAAGTTTTTAGTTTTAATTGGTGTACTATTAAGAGCAATTTCTACCCCTTTGTTGGTCATATCACCACCATTAGCCACAATTGATCCTACTGGTACAAGTACTGGATTTACAGAATAACTGTAGATCATTCCACTAGTTTTCTTGTTATATACATCTACAGATCCAGATAAGATTCCTTTTAATACTGTAAAATCAACACCAATATTCCCAGTTGTTGTTACTTCCCAGTTCAAATCAGGATTTGCTGCCTGAACTGGACCATAAGCTCCAACTTGTTGTCCATTATAATAGAATGTTCCAAGACTTCCTGAAATAAATTGTGCAGTATAAGCATTGAAGCCAGAAGAGTTTCCTGTTTTACCCCAGCTTGCACGAAGTTTTAAGTCGGTAAAAATTTTCTGGTCAGTCATAAAACCTTCTTTATCAATTCTCCAAGCACCACCTACTGAAGGGAAATATCCCCATTGATTGTTTGTTCCAAATACAGATCCTCCATCTTTACGGATTGATCCTTGTAAAAGGTATTTATCTTTATAATTGTAATTTAAACGTCCGAAATAAGAAATTAAACGTTTTTTCTGATACGCTCTACTGTCTCCAAAATCAACTTTATAACCTGAAACTGATCCGTAATTTCCTAAAGCTAGGTTGTTATAACTTATATTATCTACAGGAAAGTTTGTGTTTGTTGCTTGGAAACCATCACCTAGAACATCTTGTTGCCATGAATAACCTCCAACAGCTTTAATTTTATGATTTCCTAAAGTTTTATCCCAAGTTAAGAAGCTCTCTACGATAGTATTTGTGTTTTGGTAAGAATTTCTTAATGCAGATCCGTTTACACCAAAATTCATCAATGTTTTTACCAATGGTGGATCTGGGTTAGTGTAAAAGTTACCGCTGTTATATTGTTGATAATAACTATCATAATACTCCCCATGTAATGAATTTAACTGTTGGTAAGAAAAGTTTAAGTTATACGTAAATCCCCAAGGAAGTTTTAGTTCTGTCGTTAAACTCCCCACAAAATTATTTGTTTTTGTATCGTCATCTGCATGATTGATCATTGCCACTGGGTTAAAATATCCCGTTTGATTGAAATTTTCGAAATAACTTCCGTCAGGATTTGTAACTGGAGAAACTGGAAGGTGATTAATCGATTGCTGAAGCACCACGTTACGTTGAGGAACGTTGTTGTAAAGACTGTTTGAATTTGTAACATTTACCCCAATTTTTAAGTGATCATCAAAAGCTAACTGTTCTACAGCTAAATGCGCAATTACACGTGAAAAGTTATTTCCTTGTAATACCCCTTCTTTATCAATGTAACTAATACTTCCAAAATAATTTCCATGTTCACCACCACCACTCATCGAAAGATTATGGCTTTGTGAATTAGCATATCCTGGTCTTAAAATTGCATCTTGCCAATTAGTATCTGCTCCTTTGTCGTTTTCAGGAGCAAAACTCATATTGTTTTTTTCCAAGAATGATCTTAACTGATCAGCATTCATCAAATCAAGTTGGTTAGATACTTTTTCAAAACCAAAGTAATTGCTATAACTAATTTGGGTATTTTCTTTTGAACCTCTTTTTGTAGTAACCATAATAACTCCGTTTGCTGCACGGTTACCATAAATAGCTGTTGCAGCAGCATCTTTCAATACATCGATAGTAACAATATCTTCTGGAGCAATAACAGATATATCAACTCCTGGAATACCATCAACAACATAAAAAGGACCTTGTGAACTATTTAATGTCGAAGCTCCACGCAAAACCACTGATGCAGCTTTTGTTGGATCTCCACTTGAAGAAACATTCAAACCAGCAACCTTACCTTGCAATAATTGACCAACATCAGCAATTACACCATTGTTTAAATCATCTGCTTTTACAGAAGATACAGCAGTAGTAAGATTTTTACGAGATCCTTTGCCATAACCCACAACTACAACTTGCTCTAAGTTCATTGTATTAGGCAGTAGTTTAATTGAGTAATTAGTTTTTGATCCGTCTAATTTTAAAGTCTGATCCTCAAATCCGATAAAAGAGACAATTAATATTGCATATTTATTTGATGCCAAAAATTTAAATTTTCCATCAAAATCTGTTGTTACGGTATTAGTCGTACCTTTTTCAAGTATATTGGCGGCTGGTAGAGGAATACCTTTCTCGTCTAATACTACACCAGACACTTCTACTTTTTGTGCCCAGGTATTAATTGATAAGCCAAAGAAGAAGGCTAATAATAAAAGTTTAAGTTTTTCCATTGTGAAATTGGTTAATTGGTTAAATAGTACTGACGAAATTAGTGCTAAAGAAATGTTAACAAATGGACAAGTTATTCATAAACATGGATAATTTCTTTAAAGTCAGTGATAGCAAGGCTTCGCGAGATTATTTTTCTAAATTTCTATAGTTAAAAACTTATTAATTAATCGATTTCGTAAAATTTCATTTCATATTTTTTAATTATTTTAAGGTTATGATTTTAATATTTAGTTAAATTTTATCTATATACGTAGTAATTATTAATTGAGTACTTTTTTATTTGCTTTTTGTCCAATTAATTTCCCAATTTTTAATTGATTCTCTTTCTTTATTTTCATCAAAAGGAACATTATTTACTACTGATTTTTTTAAAGCTTCTAAAAACATTTTCCATCTTGGCCAATAAAATCCTTTATACATTCCTTTCCATGATCTCGAAGCATAATCGTTAAGATGACCTTCTCCGCCCCAAAGCGTAATTAAAGTTTTGGCATTCTTTACATATAATGAAGAAACCTCTGGAGAACTTCCATAATCTGAAGCCGATTTTACCCATTGATCTAAACTATTCAGAGGCTGTCCAGACATAATAGTATCGATATTCAAAACTTGTTTCTCAATCTTTTTAAATAAATCGTCACCTTTAGCAATGTCTTTCTGTTGATAGGCTTTTACACATTCCATTAAATCTTCATCTATACATAATGAATAATAATGTCTTGTAGCATCTATTAAATCGTATTGAATGAAATTCTTTTTATCGTATTTCTTAGCTTCATTGGTTAAAATATCCAAAGCTTCTTTTAGTTTCTTCTTATCTCCAGGATTTCCTTTAAATTCTGTAATGCTTGCTGTTGGTCTTTTAAACAGTAAATACGCTCCAGCTCTATCATTCCACCAACGCGTTTCCCAATACTTGACATTATAAACAGATTCTAATAATAATTCCCAAGCCTGAAAAACAGATTTAGAAGTTGTTTGCCCATATCTTGCATTCAGATATTTTGTTAACCAATCGTTTATAGGCTGCTCTCCTTTAGTCCAAGGAAGATCATAAATGTATTCATATACAATTGAATTATTATTCAAGCCTTCTGGCATTGCTCCATAACCTACAATATTACCTCTATGCGGATTCTTCAATAAACTTGTCAATTCATTTTTATAGAAATTCAAATCCCCATACACAGGATTCGATCCTCCATAATTATGTACATAACCGTAAGTCCACTGTTTTCCATAAAAAGCTTCCTGATTATCCCATACTTTATATCTGTCATTGGCATAATCCTGAACCATCACTTTATCATTTGGAACTTTACTTAAAAATGCACTTGTAGCTTCTTTGGTCCAGAATTCCTTATTGTCTCCAAAAAGCCATCCTTGCATAACCCAAGTTGCACCTGGAGCTGCTTCATTTATAGTTTCATAAACTGCGCTTCCATAATTAGAAAGTTCTTCATATTTATTGGCTTCAGAAACGGGAGGTTCAATTTCGTTAAAAGAATCAGCCAAATAGAAATTAGACTTTCCATACTTTTTAATATAAATTTCAATGAAGCGTTTTCCGATTTTTTTAAACAGAGGATCTTTAGAATCTAATAGAAAAGTACTTTCAAAACCGCCACCAGACCAAGACTTTAGTTCTGTGATTTTAGCTTCTGGATGTTTTTCGGCGAAAGCCTTAGGAACATATCCGCTAAAAGCAGGAACTACAGGATGCATATCCAAGGCTCTCATTCTCTCCAATATTTTCTTCTGAAGCTCTTCTTTTTTAACGAACCATTCTTGTGGCAGAGGACCTTCTAAACTATTGATATTTCCCATTCTCTGCCAAGGCAAAAAGGCTGGTCCAGCAAAATGCGCTTCTAATTGACTATTTGTTAAACCATATTCTTTCCACAATTCCTGCCACGCCGCTTCCTGACCTTCCATTGCAGTTGGAAGATTGATTCCGTGCATTGCCATCCAATCGATTTCTTGTTCCCAACGTTTCCAATCCCACCAAGGAGTTGTGTAGCCAAAAGTGCAGGCGTTTAAATATTCTCTATATTCAAATGGTGTATTTTGTTTTTTCGAATATGTTGGCCAAGATTTAGGCAAATTGATTCTGTTTCCTTCCCAACTAATTAAAACTGCACCAATATCTCTCAAAAAATTATATGCAGCATAACAAAGTGCTGTATTATTTGAAGCTTTAATTTTTACAAGATTTTTTGTTGCTTCAACTTCAAACCAATCTTTATCTTGATTTTTATCCTTAACAATATTCAATTCAAATTCATTGGCACGACTCCCAATTAATCGTTCTATTACTGCAAAGGCACTTTTAGTCTTTTCATCATTCCTGGAATACCCATTTAAAGCGCAAAAAAACAGTAGCACAAATAATGATACAGCTTTTTTAATTTTAAGATTCACTCTTTTCATATAATCATGTATTTAATAAATTATCTCCTTTAATAATTGAATAAAAAAAGGGAGATTAAATCTCTCATTAATCTCCCTAACTAATAAAAACTAACAAAAATTTACTAATTAATCACCTTCAATTTTATTAAAACCTATTGAAATTCAATTGGCTTTTAAACCGAAAATAAAATTACTCACATTGTTATTATTCAAGATGGACGAATCAATCAAAAGAATAGACATATTTTTCATTTCTTGATTAATCAGCTTTTAATGATTCTTTCCGCTATTTAAGGCATCACAAACGTCATTGGTCTAAATTTCAATAGAATAATAAAAAAAAGTCGTTTATTTATAATGCTATACAGATCTAACTATTCTCATTCTATTTAAAACTAAAAAAACATATGCAGTCTCGTAGAAAATTTATAAAAAATGCCAGTATTTTTTCAGCAGGATTATTGACGGTTCAAACTGATGCTTTTGGATTTAATTCTAATCGTTTTGAATTTCCTTTGAAAGATTTTATAACCAAAAGACCTCCGCTTGCAGAAAGAAAATTTACCAGTAAAGCTATTGAAGGTGCTATTGTAAAAATCAAGAAACAGATTGCAAATCCAGAATTGGCTTGGCTTTTTGAAAACTGTTTTCCGAATACGCTAGATACAACTGTAGAATTTGAAATTATAGATGGAAAGCCTGATACTTATGTCATTACTGGAGATATTGATGCAATGTGGCTTCGCGATAGTACAGCGCAAATCTGGCCTTATATTCCGTTTGTAAAAGAAGATGCTAAACTTGCCGAATTGGTAAAAGGCGTAATAAACCGTCAGACAAAATGTATTTTACTTGATCCTTATGCGAATGCATTTTATAAAGATTTCAATAAAGAAAGCGAATGGAAAAATGATATAACCGATATGAAACCGGGAATTCATGAAAGAAAATGGGAAATAGACAGTTTATGTTATCCTGTTCGATTGGCGCATGGCTACTGGAAAGAAACTGGCGATATCAGCATGTTTGACCAGCAATGGAAAAATGCCATGAAACTGATTCTGAAAACTTTCAAAGAACAGCAGAGAATGGATGGAAAAGGCGGACCATATAGTTTTATGCGACAAACAGCTTGGGCAACAGACGGAGTTCCTTTAAACGGTTACGGATATCCAGTAAAACCATGTGGTTTGATTGTTTCGACTTTTAGACCAAGCGACGATTCTACTTTGTTTGGATATCTAATTCCGAGCAATATGTTTGCAATTGAAATATTAGGATATTTGGTGGAAATGTTTTCAAGTCCTGCTTTAAAAGACAATGATTTAGCAGCTGAAGCTAAAGAACTTCAAACGCAAGTTCAGAAAGGTTTAGACGAATATGGAATTATAAATCATCCTAAATTTGGAAAAATAATAGCTTTTGAAGTAAACGGATATGGAAGCTTCCATATGATGGATGATGCCAATGTTCCTTCCCTTTTATCATTACCGTATCTAGGAGCAATATCTCCTGATGATTCTTTATATCTAAATACTCGCAAAGTAGTACTTTCAGAAAATAATCCGTTTTTCTATAAAGGTTCAGCTGGTGAAGGTGTTGGTGGACCGCATACCGGTGTAGATACGATTTGGCCTATGAGTATTGTTTTAAGAGCTATTACAAGTATTGATGAAAAAGAAATTAAATCTTGTATAAGTACTTTAATTAAAACCAATGCAGATACTGGATTTATACATGAATCGTTTCATAAAGACGATGTAACCAAATTTACCCGAAAATGGTTTGCATGGGCAAATACCTTATTTGGCGAAATGATTGTGCATACCAGCATTAAATATCCTCAGATTTTGAAAGATAAAAACTTATAAAAGAAGACCAAAAAATCCGTCAGAGTGTGACGGATTTTTTGGTTCTATATATCTAGAAATTTATATTTAAGGCACTAAAACTGCTCTACCTTTAATTTTGCCTTGTCGCATTTTTTCATATACTTCATTAGCATCATCAAGTTTATGCTTTTCAATTTCAATATGAATTTTCTTTTGTCTTGCTAATCCAACAACTTCCATTAATTCAGTTCTTGATCCCCAATACGGATTTGTCATACTTACTCCAAATGGCAAACCATTCATGCTATACTGATAGTGTCCGCCGCCAAGACCAATAATCGTTAAGTCACCATCTAGACTTACTACTTTTGTACCTAAATCTATTGTAGAAGTTGCTCCAACAAAATCAAGAACTACTTTTGCTTTCTTGATTCCGGTTATTTTATGAATCTGTTCTGCCGCATCAGCGTCTTTAGAATTGACGGTATATTGTGCACCTAATTCTTTTGCAAAAGCCAATTTATCTTCTGTAACATCACAAGCAATAATAGCTGCTCCGCTAATTTCTCTTAGAATCTGCAATGCAACGTGACCTAAACCTCCAACACCAATTACAACTACATATTCGTCTGGCATTAGCTTTGGCAAAGAGCGTTTTATTGCTGAATAAGGCGTAAGTGCCGCATCTGATAAAGGCGCTGCAATAACTGGATCAAGGTCAAATATTGGCACTAAAAGTCGAGAAGATGGCACTAACATATAATCAGCCATACCACCATCAAGGCCTAAACCGCCACCATAAGCCATTTCAGATTGATGGTCACAATAATTTTCCTTTGACTGCTGACAAGGCTTACAATGCCCGCATCCCCACGGACCATAAACCAAAACGGCATCTCCTTTTTTGTAACCTTCTACATTCTCACCTATTTCCTCTATCCAACCAGCATTTTCGTGCCCTAAAGTAAAAACGGTTCCACCAACTGTTCCTTCATCAATAATATGCAAATCAGAATGGCAAACACCTGCTCCACCAATCTTTAATAAAACCTCATCGCCTTTAGGAACAGGCTTTTCTAGATCATTGACAACACGGACATCTTTGTGTCCAAAAAAACGTACTGCTTTCATAAAATAAACTTTTAATTTAAACACTACTAATTTACAATTTGTCGTTCCTTTATTAGCCCTAAAGCAAGTTAAGTTTATCCTAATTTATTGGATTTACAGCCTGTTTTTGGTTTATTCTTCTTCTTTTATTTGAAAACTTCCATCATCAGGATATTTAATACTGCCTTTTAATTCCTCTACTCTTTTTGGATCGAATTTAGGAAGTTGCAGTTCGTTATTCTTTTTCCATTTCTTAACCGTTTTGGTAACCTCATCGGCTTTCTCATTCGAAACAGGAATATCTTTTGCCATATAAAGTGTCTGTGATGGATATGCTAGAGAAGTGCCGCTTTTTTCGATAATATCCATCATCCTCAATAAAAGATCTTCTTGCACCTCTTGTGATGTTTCAAAATTGATAGCCTCAATATAAGCGGTGATTTCAACTTTTAAAGCATCTGCTGTGATACCTGTAAAACGGACTATTGGCGGCGAATTTAAAACTGCTGGATGTGCATACAGTAAAGATCTTAGTTCCACAAGCAAATAACGCATCTGATCGGGAGTTGTTTCCATTCTAAAACCAAAAATCGGATTGAATATAAAACGGTCACGATGTGCAAAATTCTCTATTTTACTAGCCGATAACTGACCATTTGGAATTGTAACAATGGTTCGTGCAGAAGTACGCAATGTAGTCGAACGCATCCCGATTGATTCTACTGTACCTTTAATATCATCAACACGACAATAATCTCCAACACGTAACGGCTGATCTGCAATAAGACTAACACTTCCCACAAAATTTTCAATTGTTTTTTGTGCTCCCAACGCCAATGCGATACCTCCAATTCCAAGTGCTGCAAGTCCAGCTGTTACATCGACACCTATAATTCCAAGCATTACAATAATTCCTATAACAACAATAGCCGCTTTTGTAGTACGGCTTAAAAACAACACCACAGAAACTGCAGATATACGCCCACGTCTATTCATTCTGCTTCGGGTAAACATACTTACGAAATCAGTTAATCTCCAGAGAAGAATCAGAAAAGCTAAAATTCCAATAGTGATTATAATAATACTGAAACGCTGACGCACGACTATCGAAATTCCCATACGCTGTGTCGTTATAACAAATAAAATCACCGTAAGATACATCTGGATTGGTAATGTAAAGGCGTCTATAATTGCTTCTCCTTTTTCAGAATCGGCTTGTTTCCATATTTTATGAATGAGAAAAATAATTATATAAATTAACAATCTTGAAAGCAGATAAGCTACAACAGCCATAATTACAACAACTCCCCAATGCCCTATTGGCACATTTCCAAGTTTTCGTTCTATTAATACTTTTGGCAGTATTCTGTCTAAAAAAGTCTTTTCTCCGCTAACATCAGCAGCATTAATTGCATCGATAGTTTCTGAAGAAAAAAGCCATAATGCAGGCTCACTGTCATCTGATTGATTTTCTACATAAAGCTGTATATTATTTTTGTTTGTAGATATACTTCCAACAAGATCTACTCCAGTTGTAAGATCATCATCTATACGTCCAAGCTCTTTATTGCTAATAATAGAAGATGGCGAAAAACTCCCGCCTTGATCTAACAGCTGCTGGAAAGTTTTGGCAATACGTATTCTTTCTGCTGTTTTGCGATAAGAACGCTTACTTAAAACAAAATACTGACTAGCACGCAGATAATTCTGGTCGCCAATTGCCTTGATAAATCCGTTGACTGTACCTTGAGGCGTTCTTCTTCCAAGAGAATCATCAGGTGTTTTTTCAGGTTCTTCTGTTGTGGCTTTAGTTCCCAAAAGCTGTGCTTCTGCTTGAAGTGGTTTTACAAACAGAAGCATCATTAACAGTAAAAAAAACAGTAAGCGTTTAGTATCTAAAATCATATTCTTTTATTTTAGCAACTTAGACTATTAAAAATAAGAAATATAGCAGAAAAACAAAACCTTTGAGAGAGAAAAAGAACTATAAAGCAAGTGAATTGTTTTTTGCATTCATTTCTAAGCTGTCCGCATCAAAGCATTTATTTGATTTTATTAACGAAATCCTCGAACTTTTTACAAATTCAATGAGTCCAAGAGAACATAATTTTTCAGTCAAAAAAGCTATCTCGTCCTCTGTGCCAATTGCTTGGATTATTGTGTACTCTCTGTGAACTTCAGAGATTTTAAGATCCTTTTCTCGAAGTAAAATTTCAAATCTTATATCTGTCATAAATATTTCTGTCGGAATTTTAAATAATGCCATCTGTCTGAAAACAGTTTCTTCATTCAAATGATAGTAACATTTATAAACCTCGATTATTTTCTCTATCTGAGCAGTTAAATTAATCACATCAGGCAACGCTTCATTTACAACAATGGTATGTCTGTACATTTTATCAATTTCACAATCAGAAATATTAAGACTCAAAATCTTGATTTGTTTTCTTAAAAACATAGCAGCGAGTTTATTGATTAATTTCAATTGATCTTCTGAATAAATAGTAAGTGTAAATTCGTTTTTCATTGTGTGATTTTTATTTGAACTTCTTTTTAAGGATAAAAAAAGCCTTTCTCATTTGACTGAGAAAGGCTTTATGTATAGACAATATATTCCTAACTCGTCATGTGATACGAATAATGATAATAGAAATAATAATATTGTTCTGAATTGCTTGTTTCATGACTGATGTAAACAAAAAAACCTCCCTTATTAGGGGAGGTTTTTAAATTGTATATCTTACTTATTTATATAACATCCCTGCACTACTATCGAATGATAATAATGATAATAATAAAAGCGATGTTTATTAAATTTTTCATTTTCTTGATTTGATGCGCAAATATACAGATAATTTTCAATCTTAGATCATTTAAAGTTTTTTTCGTCTTTCTAAAAATTGGCACAAAAAAAAGAACCCTAAGGTTCTCTTTCTTTATTATTTAAAATGTTCTTTACTCTAAATAAAGATTGCATATCTGATTTAGTAGTAAACAGACAACAAAATTTTAGAATTTGAACCTTCGATAAATTTTTCAAGTCTCTTAAAAAATAAGTCATTTACCATTGGACAGCCATGACTATTGATAATGTAGTAACCTTGTTCATCATAAGGAACTTCTTTGTAAGAATGCAAAACAATGGCACGTTTCATAGCATTGTTATTACTTTCGTCCAAACCAGCTAGTTTAAAAGCTTTTCCGAAAACTCCTTTATAAGGTTTCTCCACAGAATATCTTCCAAGAGAAGTACAATTTGAATTTGGAGTATTGCTAAATTGTAAAATATCTCCTTTTATACCTGTCTCAGATCCTGAACCATGTGCCACCAAACCTTGGTCTAAGATTTGATCGTGTTCAAGGTCGTAAACAAAAAAACGATTTTTACCAGATTTGATTTTCATGTCTACTAAAAAAGCAATTTTACTGCTGTACTTATGATTTGTCGCAGTATATGCTTTTATTTCACTTACATGTTCTGCAAGTCTTGCAATTTCGATTTCACTTAATATATCTTCTTCATCCATTACATGTAGGTTTGTAAAGGAGCATAAAGAAAAAAACAGCGCCACAAAAAATATTCTCATATAAGGCAATTAGTTAATAGTTAATAAAAACGATTTAGGGTGTGATATTATTTTAATGCTGCAAAATTATATACAAACATTATACAATTCCCACATTTCAACGTTAAAGATATGATAAATATCTGAAAATAACGTTATTAACTGTTAAAATTCGCTTTAATCAGTTCAAATGCCTAATTTTTTATCAGTTAAGAGCTGAAGATGAAACAATTTTAAAATCGGCATATTTCCAAGATTCATCAAATGCATTTTTTGTTTGTAAAGCTTCTTTTCCTTTTTTCTGCTGAATTAAAGAATTATAAAGTCCGACAAGCGCCCAGCCATTTTTAGGCCAGATTTGCAGATCTCTTCTGTAGATTTTTTCGGCTTCGTCATATTTTCCCGCTTTAAGCAATACTGCTCCTAGATAATGTCTAATTGAAAAAAACCAGTCTGGCGGTTCATTGTAATTGAGACGATCTTCGAGCGTTACAGCCTCAGTCAATAAAGAAACTGATTTAGGCAGGTCATTCTGTTTGAAAGCAATATTTCCCGCAAGTACTTTAGAAGCAATGTCGGCAAGATCTGTTATTTTATTAATATTCCAAACCGTAATATCTTTTAGAGAGCTATCTTTTGAAAGCTTATTGAGAGCAGAAAGTTCATTTTGCGCTTCGGTCAAATTATTTTTTCCGAGATAAGCCATACCACGTGCATAATGCCAAACAAGCTGAGGATAAATAAGATCTTTATCTGGTTTAGGAAGTGAAATAATAGTATCCCACATTGCAAATTTTACTGCAATGTAATACGGAATAGTGTAATAATGCTGTAATGTTCCCCAGCCAGGCTGACGCATAATTTCGACTGAAGTATGTTCTTGAAGTACTTTTGCGGTATTCCAAGCCAATTTAGAATTTCCTTCTAAAGCTGCAGTTGCGGTTAAAAAATGATAATTATGCGGATAATATGCCAAAGGATAAGCGCCCTGCGCATGGCAAGTCGTAGTATAAAGACTGTCCACCCTTGCTGCTTCAATATTTGAAAGCGATCCCTCATGATAATCACCCGTTCTAATATAGATATGAGATGGCATATGAAGTAAATGTCCAGCACCTGGAACCAAACTCTCTAATAACTTGGCACTTTTCATTGCTTTTTCTGGAGTGGCTGAAGATTCTACTGCATGAATATAAAAATGATGCGCTCCAGGATGTTTTGGATTTTTTACCATTAAATCTTCTAAAACCTTTACAATTTCTGGAGTCCACTCTTTTATTGCTCCCGTGTTTTTATCGTACAAATCCCAAGGATGGAGATTCATTAAAGATTCGGCATAAAGCGCTCCAATATCAGGATCAGAGGAAAATTGCGTATAAACCTTTTTCATAGCTGCAGCATAGGCAATATCCAAAGGTTTTCGATCAGCAGGTGGTTTCGAAGCGTATCTTGTAGTTAAAGCATCAATTAGCGCTTTTTCTTTTGGAGAACTATTTGCAGAAAGACTTTTAGCTTTTTGAACCGCATCATAAGACCGTTGGAAATTGTCTTCTTCCATTCCAGCATTGTAGTTTGGTCCAAGAACATAAGCAAATCCCCAATATGCCATAGCACACTTAGGATCTAAACGAGAAGCTTCAAAAAATGATCTTGCAGCCTCGGCATGATTAAAACCATAAGCCAACATCATTCCTTGATTAAAATATTGCTCTGCTTCTTTGCTATTGGTTGTAATTTTAAAATCGATTCCGTCAAGGCCTTTAAATTTCGGCGCTTTTTGATTTAGCGCATACCAATCTTTATCTGTTGTCTTTGGCGTATAACAGCCTTTTGGAGAAGTAACTTTTATCGATTCTGTTTCTGCGTCTTTATTTTTACAGCCAAAAACAAAAATAACTGCAAGTAGTAAATAGTAATGTTTCATCACAATAATTATTTGTATTTATTAAAAATCCGTGAAAAGCTCGTTGAACTAAGAAACCGTTTTTACTTTGGCAGATTGAGGAAGATGTATTTTGTATAAAAGTACAAAAAAACAAGCATATCTACTTGTTTTACAAATAGATAAAGCAAGACTAATTTAACATGCGTAAAAATCTCTTTTACCTTTCAATTTACACATTTTCAATAATTTAAACAAAAACAGTATAAATACCTATTTTTTTATAATCTATTTATTACTAAAATTGTATAGAAATATTAGAAAGCATTTGCTCCAAGTTCATAAATGATTTGTTAAAGAAATTTTTGTTTCAATTTAAAATTTGCATTATGAAAATTAAACGTTTTTTCGCTATTACAATTCTTGCTTTATTTTTTGGAGTACTATTTTCACCCAAAGTTTTTTCTCAAGGAGAAGAAAAAAAAATGTCATTATATAATCTGTACTATTTAAGTAAATATATCACTGCTGATTTAGAACAACCCCAAGCAAATCAAGTTTATAATTCAATTATAGAATCTATAGGTATTGAAAAAGCAAATGCTACGTTGCAAAATTATCTAAAACTTGGAAAAGAAGAAAAAAACATGGATTTTGTTGGAGCATTTCTTCACAAAAGAGATGTAAAAAGACAAACTTTGGAATTGGCGGTATCAACTGATCTATACTCAGGAAATTTCAGTAGTTACAATGAAAAGCTTCAAAAAGACTATAATACATACCAAAAGAAACATAATGAGATAGAAAAAAAAATACTCCCCCTTAATAATTTGATTAATGATTTAAAAGAAAACATAAATAACTATATTAAATTATCTGAAAACGACAAAGAAATGCTTACGATTCACGCAGATTCAATTGAAAGGGCAAAACTTGAAACACTTTTAAAAGATTCTATTAACGCATTAATAAAAGAAGATTCTATCACTAAAGAAACATACTCCCAAAAAGTTAAAGATTTTACTGATCAATATGTAGAACATCATTTTTCTTCTACCGGTAGGAATAGTAGTGACAATACTAAAAATAACGAATCAGAAGAAATTAAATATTACCCAACTCAAATAGAAATAAACTCAATTATTCAATCTGCAGAACAAAGAGCGGCAACAAACTCATTCAATTTACCAAGTGAATCTGATCTTATAAATGCTATGGCTATATTTCTAGCAAAAAGAGCACAACAGGAAGCTGTTATTTGGTTTATGGATCAATTAAGAGAAAACATGAATAATCCATTAATTTTTGAAGCTTTTCCTGAAACAATAAAACTCATTGAAAGTCTTGAAGATTTTAAAACACCCAATTTTAGTATTGCGTGGAGATATGCAATCTCTTCAGATTTCATTAAAATGCCAAAAAATTTAGCTTCTTCTACCTGGGTCAAAAATTTAATATTTAATAATAGCCAAGAAAAAGCTATGATTTTTGCAAGTTGTGTAAATTTTAGTTATGAATTAAATAGATTGGTTTCAGAAAAGTATAACTACAGAGATATCATTCGATATTTATATACTAATCCCGAATTTGACTATAATAATATTATTGGAGATTTTGAGAAAAACAATGAAATTCAAAAGTCATTAAATAGATCTATATCTTTACTTTACATTTTAACTAATGAATTTTTCAGTATTGATGAAAAAAATTTTAGATTGATTTCTTATGAAGAAATTAATGCTCTAAGTCAAAACCAATGGGTTACTTTAAATCAGTTAATAAAAATTAAATATGGTTCAAAATTTGATGAGGATACTGTTTTTTTTCAAAGAGAATATATAATTACTCAAAAAGAAAATTTATCAAAATGGTTGGGCAATTTATTAATATCATTAAGTCAATTTGATAAGGTAAATAAAGATTATCAGAAAGCCTTAGAGAATAAAAATGATATTTCCAGTTACAATTTTTATAATGTATGGCAGATAACTTCGCAAATTATTGACAATTTAGACTATAATACTAAATATCCTTCCTTTAGCAAAACAAATTTAAACAATCAAACGAATAAATTTGACATCACAATAATAAAAGACTGCGTTGATTTATATGACCATATGCAGAATAAAAATTATTCCACAGGAATTAAAAAACTAACTAGCATAATTGAAAAAATTTCAATTTACAAAAACAATTATGTTAGTAAGGATTTTTATATCCAAAATATGCAAATTGGATTAAAAAAAGACACTCTATTTCTCATTAGCAAAGATGCAACAAATAAAATAATTTTTAATGTCTCTCAAAATAACTTAGAAATTATTCCTTTGGATAATCCATCTAAGAAATTTACAATTAAAGACTACTTAAAAATTCAACCTTTCATTGGTTTCGTAAAAGGTCTAAATCATGACTATAATTATAACATCATAAAAAAAATCGATTCTAATTTTGAACAACATCTGACTGAATTTTCTACATATCTAAATCTGGACAAAACTTCAAAAATAGCATTTTTAAAAATATTAAGTTTTTATGATGGTAAGAACTTCGATCAGAAAAAATTATCTGATTTTTCAAAATCCTCACAAAATATTGATCAACAAATCAAAACTGCAAATAGTGACATAGAAGAAGCGAGAAAAAAATATCAAGACCAATTATTAAAACTTACTTCTTTCTTTAGTGATATCTTATCTGCTAAAAACGAACAAGACTTAGCCAATGTAATAGACTCACATGCCTTACCTCCAACATCTTACAAATTAAAAAGAAGAGTAAGACATTCTATTGATTTGAACGGATATGTTGGCGCTCAACTTTCTCAAATTTATCCAAATGGAAATACTTCTTCGCTAGAAAAACAATTTACAGCAGGAATAACGGCTCCTATAGGCTTTGCATTTACATGGTCCGAAAGAGGACCTAACCCCGATAATTTTGGATTTACGATTGATGTTGTTGATTTGGGAAATATTGTAAATCATTATTTAGTTTCATCAACAGTAGAATATCCGAAAGATGTTCATTTTTCGGAAGTATTCAGTCCATCTATAAGTGGAATGTATAGCTTTAGAAAAACTCCATTTGTTGCTTTTTTCAGCGTTAAGTTCTTACCCTTAAAATCATCTACAATTACAACAACGATAGAAGGACAAAAAACGGAATATTTGGTAAACAACAAAACATTTGATGCAGCTGTATTTAGTCTTGGAGTTAAAATTGATATTCCTCTTGTGAATCTCTTTACTAGATTAAAATAATTTTATTTTAATCTCTCACTTTTACAAAACATTCTAACCTCATCAACTATTTCTCAATTCCTAAACAATGACATATCATTGTTTAGGATTTTTTTTACTCTGCAACATAGCACACCTGTTTTTTCTTTTCATTTTATGAATAAAAAACACCACATCCAATAAATTTTCATCGATCAATTTATCTTTTTAGTATAGTAAAAATCTCTATACTTCTACTTTATTATTTTATCCCGAAGCGAAATCATTCCTTTGAGTAAGAATTGAGAAAACCAAAAAGCTCCTTTAACCCTACGCGCCTATCAAACAAAACTACTTCTGGTAACATCCTAATTATTTCTTTTTCAAAAACCTGAAGGTGTGCACATACTTTCATCAGGATTTTTGGATATAGTATTTATTTAAACCAATAAGCAAAAGGTTATCAGGATCTGGTAAATGATTAAAAAATTATTCTTTTTTCTGATATTTTTCAGTGCTTTTATTTCAAACGCTCAAGTATCGCAAGACACTATAAAAAGTGGATTTGATATAGGAAAAATTGAAATCGAAAACCCTAAAAGCATCTTATCTTCTTATACTTACGATCCTTTTACCAATACTTATGTTTATACCGATTCTGTCGATGATTTTTCAATAAATTATCCTCTTTATCTAACTCCTGCCGAATATGAAGATTTAATGCTGAAAGAAGCTAGAAGAAATTATTTCAGGAAAAAAATGGATGCGGTTGATGGCAAAAAAAAGGGCACAGAAAATGCAAAAAAAGATTTGTTACCAAGATATTATGTCAATTCCAGCTTTTTTGAATCTATTTTTGGAAGTAATACAATCGACGTAAAACCAACAGGATCAGTAGAAATGGATTTGGGTTTATTGTATTCTAAACAAGATAATCCTGCAATCTCAACCAGAAACAGATCAAGTCTTACTTTTGATTTTGACCAACGAATTAGTCTCGGACTAGTTGGTAAAATAGGTACAAGATTAAGTGTAAATGTCAATTATGATACTCAATCTACATTTGCATTTCAGAATATGTTCAAACTAGAATATACTCCTGATGAAGATGATATTGTACAGAAAGTTGAAGTGGGAAATGTTAGTATGCCTTTAAACAGCTCTTTAATTACTGGAGTGCAAAACTTATTTGGCGTAAAAACAGCTTTACAGTTTGGAAAAACAACCGTTACGGGCGTTTTCTCTCAGCAAAAGTCAGAAACCAAAACTGTCAGTGCAGAAGGCAGCGGAGCGGTTCAAGAGTTTAATTTGTATGCCTTGGATTATGACAGTAACAGGCATTTTTTCTTATCACAGTATTTTAGAAACAAATATGATGCTACTCTAAAAAATTACCCATTAATTGATAGCCGTATTCAGATTTCAAGAATTGAAGTCTGGGTAACCAATAAGCAAAGCCGTGTTAGCACAACTGCCAATAATTTAAGAAATATTGTTGCGGTTCAGGATTTGGGTGAAGCACAATTGACTGGCCTTTCAGATGATCAGGTTGTGGTTCTGAGCCCTTCAACAGGAATGTTTAATAACGCAGCCGATTCTCCGCCTGACAATACAAATAATGATTATGATCCAGCTCAGATTAAATCTGGAAGCGGTTTATTGAATAGTAATATCCGTGAAATTGCGACTTCAGCATCTGGTTTTAATGCTACTGTAAAAGAAGGACAAGATTATTCGAAACTTGAAAATGCAAGGAAATTAACTTCAACAGAATATACTTTAAATAAGCAATTAGGATATATTTCTTTGACTCAGAAATTGGCTAATGATGAAGTTCTTGCTGTCGCATATCAGTATACTTCAGGCGATCAGGTATATCAAGTTGGTGAATTTGCAGATGATGGTGTCGATGCTACTGTGGTAACCGATTCTCAAACTATTACTACGCAAAGTTTGGTTTTAAAAATGCTAAAAAGCAGTTTGGTCAATATAAAAGATCCTGTTTGGAATTTAATGATGAAAAACATTTACCAAATTCCGAATGCTTACCAAATAACGCAAGATGATTTTAAATTCAATATTCTCTATACAAATCCTTCACAACTAAATTATATTACTCCAGTTACTTCTTTTCCGCCAAATCCATCAGACGAAAATAAAGTAGCTGAAACGCCTTTATTGAAAGTTTTTAATATGGATAGGTTAAATTCAACTAATGATCCGCAAGATGGCGGAGATGGCTTTTTTGATTACGTATCTGGCATTACAGTTGACGCTTCAAATGGGCGAATTATTTTTACCACAAAAGAACCTTTTGGTGAGCTGATTTTTAAAAAACTGACGACAAACTCATCAGAAGATTATAACAATACAGCATCATACAATGCAAATCAGAAAAAGTATGTTTTTAGAAGTTTGTACAACAATACGCAAACTGGCGCTCTTCAGGATAGTGATAAAAACAAGTATTTATTAAAGGGAAAATATAAATCTTCTGGATCAGATGGAATTTCAATTGGTTCAACCAACGTTGCAAAAGGATCAGTAATTGTTACAGCCGACGGAAGAACTTTAACCGAGGGAATTGATTATAGCGTAGATTATCAATTAGGAAAAGTACATATTCTTGATGCTGCATTATTGGCTTCAAATGCCAGTATTACGGTGACACTAGAAAGCAACTCCGTTTTTGGACAACAGACTAAAAATTTCATTGGCTTAAATATCGATCATAAAATATCAGATCAATTTACTATTGGAGCTACTTATTTAAAATACACTGAGAAACCTTATACACAAAAATCGGTTTATGGGCAGGAATCTGTTGATAACACCATTTTCGGATTGAATACCAATTTTTCTAGCGAAGTTCCTTTCTTTACCCGACTGGTCAATAAACTTCCTAATATTGATACCGATGTTCCTTCGAATCTTTCGGTTCGAGGCGAAGTTGCTTTTTTAAAACCAAATACAGCAAAAGCAAGCGATTTTGAAGGAGAGTCAACCATTTATGTCGATGATTTTGAAACTGCTGCAACAACTATCGATTTAAGTTCTGCTTATTCTTGGAGCCTTGCTTCTACGCCTGCAAATAATACTACAAGCCTTTATAATTTTAACGAAAGTGCAACAGATTTAAGTTATGGCTACAAAAGGGCAAAATTGGCTTGGTACAGCATTGACCCTGTGTTTTACACTTCTAAACCATCAGGAATTTCTAATGATGATATTTCTCTTAATTCAACTAGAAGAATTTATAAAGAAGAATTATATCCAAACACAGAAACCGAAACGGGACAAACTCTTGTTGTCAGCACTTTAGATTTAAGTTATTATCCATCAGAAAGAGGACCTTATAATAATTCGCTCAATTATTCTGCCTCTCCAAAAGAAAACTTTGGAGGAATCATGAGATCTTTAAATTCGACCAATTTCGAACAGGGAAATGTACAATACATTCAGTTTTGGGTTTTAGATCCTTATATTGGAAATGGAAAAACCAATGATGTCAATTCAGGAAAAGTCTATTTTAATTTAGGTGAAATCTCCGAAGATGTTCTTAAAGACGGAAGAAAACAATATGAAAACGGACTCGGAACAGATCAAATAATGGTAACACCTCGTGGAGTTTGGGGAGATGTTCCAGCGTCGCAATCACTAACCTACGCTTTTGATACCGATACTGCAAATCGTTCTAATCAAGATATAGGTTTAGATGGTTTAAAAAATAGTGAAGAAGCGCAGATTTATACTAACTATGCCTCAGAATCTGATCCCGCAGCTGACGATTACACTTATTATCTTAACAGTACAGGAGACGTTTTAGAACGATACAAAAAGTATAACGGAACTGAAGGAAATTCAGCTGTAAGTGCAGACGATGCCAATCGTGGATCTACAACTTTACCTGATGTAGAAGACATAAACAGTGATTTTACTATGAATACTATCAATGCTTATTATGAATATAGCATTGATATAAAACCAAACATGGAAATTGGTCAAAATTATATTACTGATATTCGAAATACTCAGGTTACATTGGCAAATGGAAATACAACTCAAGCAAGATGGATTCAGTTTAAAATCCCTATTTCTCAGCCAGAAAATACCATTGGAAGTATTTCAGATTTTACTTCAATTCGCTTTATGCGTATGTTTATGACAGGTTTTAGCGAGCCTGTCACGCTTCGTTTTGGATCATTAGATCTTCAAAAAGGCGATTGGAGAAATTATACTGAAACTTTAGACATCAATGATACCAATACAGAAGATGATAATACCGAACTGGATGTTTTAGCTGTTAATATCGAAGAAAACGACGGAAAATGTCCTGTAAACTACGTACTCCCTCCAGGCGTAGAAAGAGAACAAACGTACAGCGGTAATACTGTTATCTATCAAAATGAACAGTCGCTTGGTTTGAAGGTTTCCGGAAAAGGATTAGAAGCAAATGATTCACGTGCGGTTTACAAAAGCATCAGTATGGACATGAGACAGTATAAAAAACTTAAAATGTTTTTGCACGCGGAATCATTAACTGGTCAAACGCCACTTGCAGATAATCAGATGAGTGCTTTTATTCGTTTAGGAAATGATTATACAGAGAATTTTTATCAGATTGAAATTCCATTAAAAGTTACACTTTCATCAGGCTGTTCGTATTTGAGTCCAGAAGTTGTTTGGCCAGAAAGCAATGAAATCGATTTGTCTTTATCACTATTATCTCAACTAAAAATGTTGTACAAAAAAATAGCAACTGCCGATCTTCCCGCTGACGGAATTTACTATTTAGACGAAGATAATGAGAAACTTGATCCTTCTTTAAGCAGCAAAACAAATAAGCTGCGATTGGGGGTAAAAGGAAATCCAAATCTGGGATATGTGCGAACTTTAATGATCGGAATTAAAAATAACGATCCTCATCAGGATATAAAAGGAGAAGTTTGGTTTAATGAACTTCGTTTGGCAGAAATGGACAATACTGGCGGAATGGCCGCTGTTGTAAACATTGATTCTAACCTTGCCGATTTTGCAACAGTTTCGGCGACAGGAAAAATGAGCACAATTGGTTTTGGATCTTTGGAACAAACTTCTTTAGAAAGAAGTCAGGAAGATGTACAGCAATATAACTTGCTTACGAATGTTAATTTTGGAAAATTGATGCCAAAAAACTGGGGAATTACCCTGCCGTTTAATTATGCTGTATCTGAAGCTACAATTACGCCAAAGTATGATCCTGAAAACCCTGACATTACACTTCAAACTATGCTGAATACGGCAGAAAGTGAAGCAGAAAGACAAAACATTAAAAACAGAGCGATTGATTATACAAAAACCACAAGTATCAATTTTATTGGCGTTAGAAAGGAAAGAAAGCCCGAACAAAAAGCTCATATTTATGACATAGAAAACTTCACGTTTTCGCAGTCTTTTAATGAAACTTCAAGTCACGATTACGAAAGGGAAAGCTATGTTGACCAAAGAAGCAATACAGCTTTGAATTATGATTATAGTACAGAAACAAAAACTGTTGAGCCTTTCAAGAAAACAGAATTCATGAAAAAGAGCAATTATTGGAAGCTTTTGAGTGACTTTAATTTTAATTATATGCCTTCAAATATTACTTTCAATACCAATATTTTAAGGCAATTTAACCAGCAGCAATTTAGACAGACTGATGTTGAGGGAATCGCTTTAGATCCTTCATACAGCAGAAATTTTGAGTTTAATATACAGTATGGCTTTACTTTTAATTTGACAAAATCTTTAAAATTAAACTTTACCTCTTCGACCAGTAATATTGTAAAAAACTATTTAGACAGTAACAATCAGCCTATAGATGGTTTTAAAATTTCGGATCATTATTTTGATATCGGAGAACCAAATAAACATGTTCAAAAACTGGTTGTAAATTATGAAATTCCTATCAGCAAAATTCCTCTTTTTAGTTTCGTAAAAGCTAATTTAACTTATACTGGCGATTATAACTGGCAGCGATCATCTGAAGCGCTAACTAAAATTGAAGTTGATGGCGTTACTTATAATTTGGGAAATACTGTTCAAAATGCAAATACAAGCAATTTGAATGCTACTTTCAATATGGAGACTTTATACAAGTATTTAGGCATTTCGAAAACTGCAAATAATAAAAACAATGTACAGAAAGCCACTGTCGTAAAACCTGGAGAAAAAATTGTAAAAGCAAATACTGTTGAAAATACGAACAAAAACACATTTGTAAAAATGCTGTCTGGAGTATTAACAAGTGTAAAAAACATTACTTTAAATTTTAGCGAAAATAATGGAACTATTTTGCCCGGCTATCTTCCAACTTCTGGCTTTATGGGATTTTCTAAACCTACGTTAGGATTTATTTTTGGAAGTCAGCATGACATTCGTGATGAAGCAGCAAAAAAAGGCTGGCTGACCAATTATCAAGAATTTAATCAAATGTACTCTACTTCTCAGAGCAAAATTTTTAAAGGAACAGCCAATATCGAATTAATTCCAGATTTAAAAATTGATTTACAAGCTAATAGATCGTATTCCCAAAATTTCTCAGAACAATATGATATAAGCAACGGACAATACAATTCGAGATCTCCTTATACTTCGGGAACTTTCTCCATTTCTACAGCATTGATAAAAACAGCATTTTCTGCCAGTGATGAGAATGGTTCTGAAGCATTTGAAAATTTTAGAAAAAACCGAATAATAATCGCCTACCGACTTGCTGAAAGAAGAGGAATAAATGTAAATAACGGCACTAATATTGGCTCTGACGGATTCCCTTTAGGATATGGAAGCACCAATCAATCTGTTTTATTGGCTTCTTTTCTTGCTGCGTATACGGGAACTAATCCTAACGATGCAGCTTTGGGAATATTTAGAAACTTCCCAATTCCAAACTGGTCATTAAAATATAATGGTTTGATGAGGTATAATTTTTTCAAAAACACATTTAAACGATTTTCGCTACAGCACAGTTATCAGGCAACTTATACTGTAAATGCCTTTAATTCAAATTATAATTATGCTAAAGATCCAAACGGAATGGATGATAATGGTAATTATTATAACCAAACGATTATGTCTAATGTTACTTTAACAGAACAATTTAATCCCTTTTTAAAAGTCGATTTTGAAATGAAGAATTCATTTAGACTTCTCACGCAAATCAACAAAGACAGGTCTTTATCAATGAGTTTTGACAATAATAATTTGACCGAAGTAAACGGAATAGAATATGTTGTAGGAGTTGGCTATCGTATTAAAGATGTAGTTTTCACTTCTAGATTAGCTGATAATCCTACAAATACAGTAAAAAGCGACATTATAATAAAAGCCGATTTGACGCTGAGAAACAATCAGACCATTGTGCGTTATCTTGATTACGATAACAATCAGTTGGTCGCAGGACAAAATATTTGGACCTTGAAAACAACTGCAGATTATTCGTTAAGCAAAAACCTGACTATGATATTCTATTATAACCATTCTTTTTCTAAACCTGTTATTTCAACTACCTATCCTTTAACTACAATTAGTTCAGGACTTACTATTCGATACACTTTTGGAAATTGATTTCAAATTTTGAGTTTTAAGATTTTTTCAAAAACAAAATTCTGTAAAATCAAACTATTCGTCTATGAAATTCCTTAGCCAGTATATTTAATGTGCTGATCCAATTATAGATAATTACTTTTAAATCGAAATTAGGAATTCGGCGAAAGCCATATATAAAAGATTGAAAAGATACTTTAAAAATGGATTTTAAAATAAAAACTAATAACGTGCGTAGTTTTGCAATGCAAACCTTAACGCAATTTACAGGTTGCACCAATTCTTTAAAAAAGATTGGTCCTGTTAAAAATATTGGACAAATCTTAATCTGCCGAACAAGTTCTAAACTTGAAGATCTTTTATTAATGAGTCCGCTTTTAAAAGAGCTGTCAAACACCTATCCTACTGCAAATATTGATTTATTTGTAAAAGGCTCTAAGGCTACAGAAATATTCAAAAATTACAACAATATCGACACTGTAATTGAACTTCCTGAAAAATCGTTTCAACAGCCTTTGGAATATTTAAAATGCTGGGGAAAACTTAGAAAAAAAAAATATGATCTGGTAATAAATGCCGATAAATCATCATGGCTTGGAAGACTTGCAGTCAAATTTACAAGAGCCCGATTTAAACTTTACGGTGATACTTTAAGCGAATCTGCAGCTTTAATCTTTTCAGATTACAAGCACGCGGCAAAAACTTCTGTATATGATTTCCGATTTTCGGTATCGAAAGATGGCATTTTTGAATGGAATGAGAAAGTTCCTAATCTTGATTTGAAACTAGATTCATCTGAGATGTCTGAAGGAAACAGAATTTTCCGCAAAATAGCTCCTGCTGCAAAAAAATCAATCTGTATTTTTACCTATGAAGAAGGAGAAAAACGCCATTCTGCAGAATGGTGGGAGGAATTTTACCAAAAAGTGCGAGGAAGTTTTCCTTCTTATGCCCTTATAGAAATTCTTCCCACAGAAAAAGTTTCTCAAATTGGCTTTAAAGCCAAATCATTTTACAGCAGCGACATTCGAAAAACCGCTTCAATTATAGCCAATACATCTATTTTTATTGGTGCCGATAATGGAATTATGCAATTGGCAAGCGCAGCAAAAGTGCCAGTTTTAGGTTTGTTCATTACAGATCCAGAAAGATATGCTCCTTACAACAATTACAGTTCTGCAATCGAAACTAATGAAGATAGCATAGATAATATTGTGGAACTTATCGATACTATTCTTCATCATCGTTTAAACTAGTTTTGTCGCGTATTATTTAGATTTAAACATTTCAACCAATTCATCAATGGATTGCTGTGACGGAGAAGCGAAATCCTGAATACCATCAATTGCATCCTTGCCAAGAATTTCTGCTCTTGATCTCATTTTTAATTCAAAAGTTCCTATTGCAGATTTCAAATCACTAAATTGAGCGCTGCTAAGACATTCGCTTAAATCTAAAGCATCAAGCATGGCAGTATTTACTCCTTCTCCAGAAGGCGGCATTAAATGAGCCGCGTCGCCAATAAGAGTAACATTTTCATTTGGTTCCCATTTTTGATCTGTTGGAAAATAATTTAACGGACGCATTACAAAATTGCGACATGATTTGAATAATTCGAAAAATAAAGGATTCCAGTCTTCATAATACTTTATTAAGTAATTATAAACCTCATCAGCATTATTGAAGTCAATTCCGTTTGACTCTAACCAATTTTCAGCATATAAAGAAGCTGCATAAAAAGTCAATCCTCCATTGCCCATTGGCTGTACAGCAATAGTTTTTCCTATGTCCATTGCAATAAGATTTGCATTATCTACTAATTCATAAATTTCAGGACAATCTATTTTAGGATTTTCAATTTCTCCCTGAATAATTGCTGCTCCAGAATACAATGCTTTTATATCGGTTACATAACTTCTGACTTTAGAACGATAACCATCTGCTCCAATTACAATATCTGCAAAAGCTGTGTTTCCATTTTGAAATTTCAATTCCCATGAACTTTCAATTTTATTCATGCTTAAAAATTGACTGTTCCAAACAACAGTTTCTGGCAGCAAATTCTCAATTAGCATATTTCTTAATGCGCCTCTGTCAATTTCTGGTCTAAAATGTTCATTATCAAAATCATCTTCGCTTGTATTTTCCTCGACAAAAATATTGGCATCTTTATCAACTAATCGATATCGATCAGCGCCTTTCATATAATTGGCTTTGAATGCTTCTATCAAGCCAGCTTCTTTCATCACTTTTAGACCTGAATCAAAATGCAGGTCAACTATTGAGCCTTGAACTCTACTATTTTGGTTAAAGTCTCGTTCATAAACTTTAACTTCTGCGCCCTTCATCTGCAGCAAACGCGCAAGTGTCAGTCCGCCTGGACCCGCACCTAGTATTGCTATTTTTTTATTCTCTAAAAGATTTATTCCTTTGATTGTTTCCATTTTTTACTTCCTATTTTTTCAGGTACAAAGGAAACGCGTTTCAAAAGCATAAGCAATATCAAAACGAAGGAGATATAGAACTAATCGAGGTTTTTGTTTCGAAATGCTATTGGAGACATGGACGCTATTTTAGAAAACAAACGTGCAAAATAAGAATAATCATCGTAACCTAATTCAGATGCAATTTCCTTGATGGATTTATCCGAATGATGAAGCAGACGTTTTGCTTCCAAAACAACACGCTGCTGAATATGATAAGAAGGCGGATAACCTGTTACTGTTTTCACGCATTCATTGAGATAAGGAGTAGAAATATTCAGTTTATCAGCATACGAACTAGGTCTTTTTATTTTGACGAAATTTAATTCTAATGCCGCTTTGAAAGTCTTGGCAACAACTTCAAATCTTGAATAGTTATCTGTTGATTTTGACTGTACAGCATATTGCGAAATTATTAATGCTACTAATGTATTAGTACTTTCTTTCAAAATGGAACCATATAATTTTTCATGCTTCCTTTCTGAAAGTTTCAAACATAATGAAGCACTTTCTTTTAGAATAGAAAAAGCTTCTTCTGTTAACGACAATGCATTTACCGGAGAAAGTTCTTCAAGCAGTTTTAAATATTCAGGACGGAGATTTTCGATAGTGATTATCCAGCTGGTTACTGTCGCTTCTTCAAATGAAATGAGACGATGTACTTGATCGGGATGAATAAAAACAACTGAAGATTCTTTTATCTCTTGTTTTTGAAAATCAATTTCAATATTTGTACTGCCTTTTTCCTGTAAAATAAAGGTGTATCCTCCATCTCGATGAGATCTTTCTACTTCTTTAGAATCAGGTACACCATTAAATATTCCCTTTCCGATTATTATCCCTTCTTTAAACTCCGAAGGAATTGTATTTACAGGAATAGATTTTACTTTCATTTATTCATTTTTTATGGACAAATCAAAGTTAATTTATTTATTGCTTGGCAATTTTTAATAAAGAGTTAAAAAAGGAAATATTTAAATGGTAATCGGTTCTAAAGAAATAACTCTTTTAAGAAAAAAATATACTAAGTAATTTAGTTTGTGTTTCTTATTTTTTACGATGGAAAGCGGTTGATTTATTAACCGTTTTCTTTATTTTATTTTATATGAATTTAAGGATTCAAATTTATCCGAAAAATTAGAATACTCTTTTAAAAATAATATATTTGCGGACATTATGCTCCAACTCAAATTAAAGAATTGGCTTAACCAATTTAAGCAATACTTTTTTACATATAGTAACGGCTTTTATCACTTGCCATACAGTAGCAAATCTCCCGAAGCACTAATCGAGAGTTTTGCCAACTATCCTTTTATAAAGCATAATAAAATTAGACAAAGCATTTATGCCAATACCCCCTTTTGTGAAGGAGGGTTTAGCTATCAAAAACTTGAAGAAGGATGTTGGATAATTTATTCCAAAATGAATTATAAAACCAACGTTGCCTTTGATTTGGTTTATGATAATCCTGATGAGAAAAAAATTGAAGATAAAGGCTATTATATGTTGAGCCTTAATCATATCTCAAATCTAATTAATCTTGATAAAAAAATTTGTGAAAAACAACTTTGTTTTTCCAACTATAGTTGGACATTCTTTAAGCCAAAAGAACGAAATTGTGATCTGAATTTTAAAGGTTCAAAAAATAAATATATAACACTGTATTTTAATGATGAATGGCTACAACGTAATCTTGCTCAAAATAATCTTTTTACCGAAGGAGGACTGAATGACTTCATATCGTCTGATGAAGCTTATATAGCATGGCCACTTAATGAAAATGCTGATGTAATCAAAAACTTTAGCCATTTTGATAAAGTAATGAACCTTAACGGAGAATCTTCTTCTATAGATTTTTTACAATTAAAATTTTCAACAATAAACTTAATTTTCGATTTTTTTAAACTCTGTAAAGAGCAGAAAATTATAGAAACCCACTCTCCTATTGATTACGATGATAAATTTAGCATCAATAGGGTTGAAAACTATCTTACTAATCATTTATTTGACAAATTTCCTGGCATTGATATTCTGGCTGAAAAATTTAAAATTTCAGAGAGCAAATTAAAAAGTGAGTTCAAACAGTTTTTTGGAAAACCAATCTATAAATACTTTCAGGAAAAACAAATGGAGCTTGCTAAAGAGCTTATCATCGAAAATAGACTTCTTATAAAGGAAATAGCTTATAAATTCAACTACGAAAACACAAGCAAATTTACAGCTGCTTTTAAAAAATGTCATGGAATTCTGCCAAGCGACTTGCAAAAGCAAGAGTTAAACATTGCAGATTAAATTTTCAATCTTATTTTTTTAAACTTTTTCTGACCGAAAAACTTTTCGGGCTATTCATTTTACTTTAACAAACTTTTCGGATTACCAACGAGCTAATCTGCTGATTTAAATTTGCCTCTTAAATT
This sequence comes from Flavobacterium sp. SH_e, assembly GCF_025717045.1. Lineage (GTDB taxonomy): Bacteria > Bacteroidota > Bacteroidia > Flavobacteriales > Flavobacteriaceae > Flavobacterium. The sequence goes on along the minus strand of NZ_JAOVZN010000011.1, from coordinate 3,057 downwards.
CCTCTGATTTTAAGCTATTATTTAAAAAACAGTGGAGTATTAATGCCTTTTGCCTTAAACCTAAAAATCAATAGCCCCTTTATGCGTATGAAGAAAAAACTACATTTAATTTTTGCGTTAACTCTTATTCATTTTTCCTCAGCCAATCTGTTTGGACAAATCGGAGGAGTCTTAGTTAATTTAAATCAAACTGATGTCACTTGTTATTCATCAGATGGATCAATTACAGCTGTTATTCCATATTCTTTTTTAAATCCGCCTCCATATACTTACAGCTGGTCAAACGGAGCTACAACTCAAACTATTTCTAATTTAAGTCCAGGCACTTATAGCGTAATAGTGACAGATTCTTTTCAGCAAACTGGATACGCATCTGCCATTGTAAAATCATATAAGGAAATAAAAGCAATTGCAGTCCAAACAAATGCTTCATGTGGAGGAACTTCATCAGGTTCTGCAACTGTTGCTGTAAAAAATGGGTCTGGTAATTATACTTACCAATGGAATACAATTCCTGAACAAACTACTCAATCCGTTGCAAATCTTGCAGCAGGTAACCATATTGTAACTGTAAAAGACAATTTTTCTGGCTGTACCACGACTGCTGAAGTAAATATAATTCTTGATCCCACAACACCTGTGGGCGATCCTGCCATTTATGGCAATAATATATGGAATGTATATGCATGGAATGAAGGAACTTTTAACAACCTTCCTTGGTCATCTGCATATTCAGGCTACTTTACGGCCGATACATTAAATTTTAATTCAGAAGATTATTTCGAAGATTATGATACTCCTTCATCTGTTCCTGGTTATCAAGGTTGTCGAGTAAATGGCAACAATCATTCATGGAGTGCAAAAAGACAAGGATTTCCTTGCGGATACTACAAAATAGATATTCCAATGCATGATGACTGGGTCAGATTATACATTAATGATCAACTGATATGGAGTGATGATAATTGTTGTGAATCACACACAAATGTTTGGGAAGGTTATCTAGACAGTAACAGTAAAATTGAATTTAATATAGCAGAGAATGAAGGCCAGTCAAGAGGAAGCATTAAATTAAATTTGATTGAGCCAACTGCACTCATTACCGATGTAACATGCTATGATGGAAACGATGGAGCAATTAGCTTAACTCCTCTTACAAATGGAACATATTCTTATGCATGGAATGATGGAATAACTACAAAAGACAGAACAGGTTTGTCTGCCGGAAATTATACTTTAAATATTACAACGCCTAATGGTTGCATCGAAACTAAAACCTATACTGTATCTCAACCAAGCGCAATAGCAATTATTTCAACAAAAACTAATATAAGCTGTCATGGCGAAAATAACGGTTCAATAACAGCTAGTGCAACAGGAGGTACAGGAAGCTATACATATAAATGGAACACTACTCCTGCTAGTACAGCTGATACCATTACAGGATTAACAGCAGGAACTTATACTGTAACAGTAACAGATTCTAAGGGCTGTATTTCCACTGAAAGTTTAACAATTACTGAGCCTGACGCTTTAGCCGCTTCAGCTACACAAACCAATATACTGTGCCAAGGAGGTTCTAACGGAACAGTTTCAGTAAGCGTTTCTGGAGGATCAGGAAGCTACAGTTATATTTGGTCTCCATCAGGAGGAACTTCTGAAACGGCAAACGGACTTGCTGCAGGAAATTACACCTGCACCATTACTGATGCCAATGGATGTTCCATTACAAAGGACTTTACAATTACAGAGCCTGACGCTTTAGCCGCTTCAGCTACACAAACCAATATTTTATGCCATGGAGATTCTAGCGGAACTGCTTCAGTAAGCGTTTCTGGAGGATCGGGAAGCTACAGTTATATCTGGTCTCCATCGGGAGGAACTTCTGAAACGGCAAACGGACTTGCTGCCGGAAACTATAGCTGTACCATTACTGATAATAATGGATGTTCTATTGCAAAGAATTTTACAATTACTAAGCCTGACGCTTTAACTGCTTCAGCTACACAAACCAATATTTTATGCAATGGAGATTCTAGCGGAACTGCTTCAGTAAGCGTTTCTGGAGGCTCAGGAAGCTATAGTTATATCTGGTCTCCATCGGGAGGAACTTCTGAAACGGCAAACGGACTTGCTGCTGGAAATTACACCTGCACCATTACTGATGCCAATGGATGTTCCATTACAAAGGACTTTACAATTACAGAACCTGACGCTTTAACCGCTTCAGCTACACAAACCAATATTTTATGCCATGGAGATTCTAGCGGAACCGCTTCAGTAAGCGTTTCTGGAGGATCGGGAAGCTACAGTTATATCTGGTCTCCATCAGGAGGAACTTCTGAAACGGCAAACGGACTTTCTGCCGGAAACTATAGCTGTACCATTACTGATAATAATGGATGTTCCATTACAAAGGACTTTACAATTACTGAGCCTGATGCTTTAGCCGCTTCAGCTATACAAACCAATATTTTATGCCATGGAGATTCAAGCGGAACCGCTTCAGTAAGCGTTTCTGGAGGATCAGGAAGCTACAGTTATATCTGGTCTCCATCAGGAGGAACTTCTGAAACGGCAAACGGACTTTCTGCCGGAAACTATAGCTGCACCATTACTGATGCCAATGGATGTTCCATTACAAAGAACTTTACAATTACAGAACCTGATGTTTTAGCCGCTTCAACCACACAAACCAATATTTTATGCCATGGAGATTCTAACGGAACCGCTTCAGTAAGCGTTTCTGGAGGATCAGGAAGCTACAGTTATATCTGGTCTCCATCAGGAGGAACTTCTGAAACGGCTAACGGACTTACTGCTGGAAATTACACCTGCACCATTACTGATGCCAATGGATGTTCCATTACAAAGGACTTTACAATTACAGAGCCTGACGCTTTAGCCGCTTCAGCTACACAAACCAATATTTTATGCCATGGAGATTCTAGCGGAACCGCTTCAGTAAGCGTTTCTGGAGGATCGGGAAGCTACAGTTATATTTGGTCACCGTCAGGAGGAACTTCTGAAACGGCAAACGGACTTGCTGCTGGAAAT
>NZ_JAOVZN010000010.1 GCF_025717045.1 Flavobacterium sp. SH_e | reverse complement strand
TTTTTGTTTTTGATGGGTTTTAAACAAGATTATCCCAATCATGCTGGAACCTCAAAAAATATATTCATTTGAATCTTATTTATAGCTAGACGATATTTATCTTCTTAATAAAGAAAATTAATTGTACATCAGAAAACAAGAGGTATAAAGAAGCACAAAATAGAGATATTTAAAAAAAAAGAGTTAAGATGTTAATAGATAACATTTTGACTCTTTTTTTATTGAACCATTTTTGAGAATATTTGATGTTCTCAACCGCTAAGTGTAAATTTTAGTTTGGATTATTGTTTTTTTAGTTAACGTAAAGTTTATGTTTGAATAAACTCAGGATGGTATACTTGCGTGTTAAATAACATACAATGAACAGAATATTTATAATGTTTTTACTTTTGACAGTAAATTCATTCGCGCAACAGATAAAATTTGAAAATTTTACAACGAATCAAGGATTATCTAATAATTCTGTAGTAGATATAGAAAGCGATAGAGATGGAGGTCTATGGATTGCAACTTGGGACGGTTTAAATTATTTTGATGGATATAATTTTAAAATTTTTAAAAACGATTTTAATAACCAGAAAACAATTTCCAGCAATTACATTACTAAACTTAAAAAAGATATTTCTGGAAAAATCTGGATCATGACAAAAGAGGGTCATGTAAACTGCTATCTTGGAAACAATGAATTTGAAGAGTTTAAATTTAAAACCACTCCGAAAAATCTTTATTTATCTCAGAAAGGAAATATTGTAGTAGAAACAAATACTGCATATTACGAATACAAAAACAAATCTTTTTCTGAAATATCTTCACAGAATGTCAAGAAAACTGATGTTGGTGATCTAAAGAAGATTTTGCTTCAAAAATATCCCAAACTTATTATTAATGATGTCCTAAAAGATAAATTAGGAAATATATGGTTTGCTACTCGCGAAAATGGATTGTTTATTATTACAAATGAAAATAAAATAGAACATCTTACGGCAGATCTGTATGCGCCATATTCTTTTAAAAACAACGAAATAGAAACTCTTCACAATGACGACTTCGGGAATATTTGGTTGGGTCAAAAAGATGGAGGTTTGAGTATGGCTTTTACAGGTTCTGAGAAAATAAACTCAATTATACCACATCCTGTAAAACAGCCTAATCTTCCAGATGAAACTATTAGAGCAATAACTAAAGATAGTAATGGGAAAATCTGGCTTGGTTATTACACAAAGGGACTTTATTGCTATAATGAAAGAAGCCATTTTTTCGAGAAATTTAAAATAGGCAAAGCAAGTTCTCACCCAGACTGGGAGCGAATTAGAAGTTTATTTACTTCGAGCGATGGAAGTATTTGGGCAGGAACCTATAAAGGAATCTTACGTGTTTTAGAAAATAAAGTTATTAGCTATGAAACTTCTAGCCTAGAAGAAGTTTCTATCAATAGATGCTATTCTATAATTGAAGATCAAAATGAACAGCTTTGGATGGGATGCTGGGGAGGTTTGGCTAAATTTAATTTGATAACGAATAAGTTTGAAAATTTTAAAGGACAGGAATTATTAAGTAAATATCACATCAGAAACGTCAAAAAAGACAATCAGAATCTTATTATTTCTACCGAGAATAATGGCGTAATCGTGTTTAATTTATCTACTCATTCTTTAAAAAGAATTACTACCAGAGAAGGAATTTTAGGAAACAGTATTTATTCTGTTTTTGTTGACAATGAATCTGATAATTATTGGATTGCTTCTTTGGGAGGCTTGAGCATTTTTAATAAAAAAACAGGAATAGTAAAAAACATTACAGAATTAGAAGGATTGCCAAGCCACATGGTTTACGGACTTATTGATACAAGAGATAAGGTTTGGATTAGCACTACAAAAGGAATTGCTTCTATTGATAAGAAAAAGTTTACTGTTACCTCTTACAATCCAGATCACGGATGGCAGGCTATAGAGTTTTCTGAAGGAGCGTATTATCAAGATTCTAAGGGGAATTTATTTTTTGGTGGAGTAGAAGGACTTAATTATTTTAATCCAAGTACGATTCATATCAATAACTCAAAAGCAAAAGTAAAACTAAAAATCGATGGGGTTGAAAATGATATGGCATCAATTGAAAAAAGCTTTAGTAATAATGAGTTAGAAATTGAAGTTATACCAATAATCTTTCCAAGAAACAGCAAAAATGAAATCTATTATAAATTGGAGGGTAGAGATGAAAATTGGATTCTTTTACCTGCCAACAATAAAATAGAATATTCTAATCTTTCTTCTGGCGATTATAGTTTCTTGATTAAACAAGGAAGGTATGGAAAACCAGAAGCAGTCTTTTTTTCTCTTCATATCGGAAAAGCGTTTTACGAATCGATATTGTTTTATATGCTTCTGTCAGGATTTATACTTCTGATGTCAATAATTGTCGTGTATGTCAAAAACAAAACAGCTCTTGCTCAGCAAAAATATCTTGAAGAGCTTGTTGCAGCTAGAACTGCTGTGATTGAAAACCAGAAAAAAGAAATGGAGCAGGTAAATGATGAATTGGATGAAAAAAATAGAAAAATTTTAGAACAGAAGGAAAAACTTCTTATTCTTCACAGCAATTTGAAAAAAGAAAATTTTGAAATAGAAAAGTTTAAAACTTTTATGCTGGCAGAATTTCAGGAGCCAATATCCAAAATTATTAAAATATCTAGCGCATTTAAAAAAGATACAGAAACGCATCGGGATTTAATAGTACAATCAGGGAAATTGGTAAAACTAATTTCCGAATGGAATTATTTGGAACATGTAAAGGATCTAGGTCCAATTAAAAAATCGCCTGTAGGTTTGTTTCCTGTTTTTAAGAACAATGTCGAAAAATTAAAAAAAGATTTACAGCTAAGTGAAGTCAATTTTAACTGCGAAATAGATAATTCAAATTGTTTTGCTTCAGTAGATGTTTTGCGTTTAAAACTTTCTATGCAATATTTTTTTAACGATTTAAGCAAATATTCAGACAGGGACAGCACCTTAAATATTTCAATTAGTCATAAAAACAATTTTGTAGAAATTAAAGCAATTTCAGATAGTGTAATTTTAAAAGAGAACTGGTACAATATTTCACATTACAGTCCATATTTTAAAGCCTTACAGCTTTTACTGGAAGATTTAGAAGGAGAATTAATTTCATCTGAAGAAGAAGATTTTGAAATCACGTTACAAATTCCAATAGAAGTAGTTGATCCTGATGTTAATTTTAAGGAAACCATTTCTTGGAAAAATTTTAATTCGACAGATCAATTTTCTGATGATAAAAAATGTCTTCTGGTTTTTGGAGATTCTTATAACAATCAAGCTGCAAATCAGGTTTTGGAAAGTGAAAATTTCAATTTGATTTTTGAAAACTCTATTTTCAATCTGAATTCAATAATGAAACAAATTGATATTTCAGCTTTGGTTTTATATCAGACAGAATTCTCTAAAAAGCTAATTGATTTTTTAAAATTGAATAAAGAAAGTTCAAATATTAAAATTCCGATGATTTATATCTCAGAAGACATTAATTACGAACTGAACGAACAATTATTAGAAATAGGCATAGAAACTCACATTCAGCTTCCTGCCAGTGCATCATTCGTTAGAAAAAAAATTGACAGTCTGATTAATCAAAGTACAGAACCTCTGCGAGAGCATAAAATTCAGGAGAAAATTTTTGAAATTCTCACAGGAGATAATGAGCATGTCACAGCCAACGACAGACTTTTAAGAAGGGCTTTGGAAATAATAAAAGGACAATTGCATAATCCTTCATTTAATGTAGAAGTGCTTGTTGATGAACTAGGAATTTCACGAGTAAAATGCTATCGCGTATTCAAGGAAACGTTAAATCAATCTCCTTCCGATATTTTAATGTCACTGCGATTACAAAAGGCAGAAGTTTTATTAAAAACAAAGAGGTTGAACATATCTGAAATAAGTTTTGAATGTGGTTATAATGATCCAAAATACTTTGGACGTTCTTTTAAAAAGTATTTTGGGAAAACTCCTAAAGAGTTTAAAGAGTTTAAGGAATACTCGGTTTAGGATTTTTGTTAGCCCTGTATTTGCGCAAAGTTAGGTCAATGTTAATGTGCAAAATTCACCTTTTTTGCTGTTAATTCTATCCTAATTTGAATTAAAAGTCCTCTTTTGAATAACAAAAATCCTCCCTTTGGAGGTGTCGTTAAGATACTTTTGGCAAAACAAAAAAAGTATTTTAAATGAAAAAAATTTATGCGTTATTACTTCTTGCCTTTGGATGTATGTCATACTCCTATGGGCAGATAAATGTATCAGGAGTCGTGGTTTCTGATGTTGAAAAAGTGCCTGTACCAGGGGTTTCTGTTTATATTAAAGGAGAACCTAAAGGCGCAGTAACAACTGATTTTGATGGGAATTTTAAAATTAAATCTCAGCAAAATGACGGTATTTTAGTTTTTTCTTATGTAGGATTTAAAACTAAAGAGGTTTCTTTCTCAGGTACTCAAAAATTAACTGTTTCTCTAGCAGAAGAAGTTAGTACTTTAAATGAAGTAGTAGTTGTTGGTTACGGTTCTCAAAAGAGATCTGATGTAACTGGAGCAATTTCTTCTGTAAAAAGTGAAAGTTTTAACAAAGGAGTAGTGGCCAATGCAGGACAATTGATTCAAGGTAAAGTTGCCGGGGTTAACGTTGTCGCTTCTAGTGGTGAGCCTGGAGCTACTCAAGATATTATTATTCGGGGAGTTGGAAGTTTACGCTCTGGTACAACACCTCTTTACGTAGTAGATGGATTTGCTTTAGATAACAGTAATACTGGTGTTGCTTCAAATCCTTTAAACTTCATTAACCCACAAGATATTGAAAGTATTGATGTGCTTAAAGATGCATCTGCGTCTGCAATTTACGGTTCTAGAGCTGCAAATGGAGTTGTGGTAATTACAACTAAAAAAGGTTCAAAAGGAAGAAGCCAAATCAATCTTTCTATGTCAACTGGTTTTTCTTCATTAGCGAATAAAGTTGATGTTTTTAGTGCTGACGAATTTAGAAGAGCAGTTGCGTCGGTAAATGGAAATTTACAAGATGGAGGTGCAAATACAGATTGGCAAGATGAATTAACAAGAACTGGAGTTTCTCAAAACGTTAATTTGTCGATGAGCGGAGGAACAGAAAAATCTACTTATTCTGCATCTGTTGGTATGGATGATCAGGAAGGTGTTCTAAAGAACAGTGATTTAAAACGTTATTCTGGACGTTTGAATTTAACTCAAAAAGCATTGAATGATAAATTTAATGTGGCTTTCAATTTGACTGGAACAAAACTAGAAAACTCTAGACCAGATGCTAGAACAGTAGTTGGAAATATGCTGACAATGAACCCAACTGATGCTGTGTATGTAAATGGGCAACCAAATACTAATTTGAGCAACGATGTTTTGAATCCATTGATCAGTCAAAACATTTACTCAGATATTACAAACAACAATCGTATTTTGGCTAACATATCTCCATCTTACGAATTCATTAAAGGATTAACTTATAAGTTTAATCTTGGTGTAGATTATTCTATGTCTGAAAGAGATATCCAAGTAATGCCTTATTCATCGGCAACAAATACAACTTTAGGTTCTTTGAATAACATAATTACTACAAATAACAATACTTTATACGAGAATACGTTAACATATAATTTCAATGTAAAAGCGCATAGTTTTACAGTTTTGGCTGGTCAATCGTACCAAAAAATTCAAGTAAATCAAAAAAGCTATAATTTATCTGGATTCCCTGATAATGGTGTAGAACCAAAAAATCAGATCGAAACAGCAAGTGAGCGTACAACACAATCTTCTTCTGCGGTAGAAAACGAACTTCAGTCTTTCTTTGGAAGATTAAATTACGCTTTCGACAACAAATATTTACTAACAGCAACAATGCGTGCTGACGGTTCTTCTAAATTTGGTAAAAACAATAGATATGGATACTTTCCATCTGTAGCATTAGGTTGGAATATTACTAAAGAAGATTTTTTAAAGGAATCAGAAATACTTAATAATCTTAAATTAAGAGCGAGCTGGGGACAAACAGGTTCTCAAGAGATTCCTTCAAAAATTACAAAAGCGAGTTATACTGAAAGTAACACAGGAAACGATACTTACCCATTAGATCCTTCTGCTACAGATTTGAGCGGATATCCTTATGGTTCAATCTATACACGTTTGGCTAACCCAAATATCCAATGGGAGGTTTCAACACAAGCAAATATTGGATTAGATTTTAGTTTATTCAATAATAGATTATCAGGTACTGTTGATTACTTTAACAAAGTTTCAGAAAACATTTTATTAGAAGTTGCGCCTACAGATCCAATTCAGCCAACATCAAAATATTGGACAAACATTCCTAACATGCAGATCAAAAACAATGGTATTGAGGTGGCTTTAGATTACAGCAGTGATAAAAGCAAAGATTTCTCATATAACATTGGTGGAAACATTTCTTTCACAAACAATAAAGTAGAAAATTCTCCTTATAAAATTTTAACTACCGGTGGTGCACAAGGAGGAGGACAGTCTGGAGCAACTATCAACGGTGTACTTAACGGACAACCTATTGGTTCTTTCTACATGCTTGATTTTATAGGAATTGGTCCTGATGGTTTAAACCAATTTGCTGATACAAATGGTGACGGGCAAATTCTTGATGATGACCGTATCGTTGCAGGAAGCGCTTTACCAGATTACATCTATGCTTTCTATTTAAACTTTAAATACAAGAATTTAGATTTAGGATTTAATTTCAATGGTGCTGGTGGAAACAAAATCTACAACCACGTTGCAATGACTTCATTCAACAGAGGAAGTTTAGCAAACTCTTTTAATACTACTGATAGAGCTACTCAATATTTAAATGAATCATCGACTAACTCGAATACAGTTTCTACAAGATATTTAGAAGATGGTAGTTTCTTAAGATTAAACAATGCTACTCTAGGATATAATTTAAGCCCAAAATTAGTTGGACTTGGTGATGTGATGGATAATATTCGTCTTTCAGTTACAGGACAAAACTTATTTGTAATTACAAAATACAGCGGTTATGATCCTGAAATTAATACAGGAACATCAGTTGGTGATATTCAATCTTTCGGAATTGATTATTTCAGTTACCCAAGAAGCAGAACGATTGTATTTGGCTTAAATGTAGCATTCTAATAAAAAAATATAACATGAAAAATAAAATAATAGTAGCAGCTCTTGCAATTGGTTTGTTATTTACCTGGAGCTGTACAGACTTAGAAGAAAAAGTACTGGACGAATCCTTGAATGGAGGAGGACAGGCAGAAGCGATAAGTGGTGCAATTGCTCCAGCTTACGGTCAGTTAAAAGCAACTTGGATCCATACTAACAATTTTGGTTTACAGTTAATTGCGAGTGACGAAGGTATTTTACCTTACAGAGGAGGAACAGATTGGTATGATGGAGGTAAATATTTAGCAGTTCACGCACATACAACGACACCTACAAATGACTTAGTGACAAGTACGTGGAATGAACTTACTAAAAACATTTCAAGAACACTATCTGCTATTGAAGTTTTAACTCCGCTTGCAGAAGATGGAAATACTGAAGCACAAGGAGCGCTTTATGAAATGAAAGCTTTAAGAGCATATTTAAATATGATGACTTTAGACAGCTGGGGACTTGTATTCAAAAAAGAATCGTCGGCTGCAACTTCAGAAATTCTTAGAGGACAAGACGCTGTTACATACATTGAGAATGAATTATTGTCTGTTGCAGATGTAATTAATACAGATAAAGGACCAGGTAGAATGACTCAATCTGCTGTTTGGGGACTTCTAGCAAGATTAAATCTAAATGCTGCTGTTTACCGTGATCCTTACGGAACACCAAATTTTACATCAGCAGATATGGATAAAGTTATTAAATACACAGATAATATTATAAACTCAGGAAAATTTACTTTATCTCCTGAATATTTTGACTTATTTGATGATGATAATAATTCTAACAAAGAGTTGATTTTTGCAATTGATCAGCGTGGAGTTTTAAAAGACGAAAACAACCGTTGGGCTTATTGGTCTATTCCAGGATCAATGTTTCCAAGACCTGAATCTATTAATGCAGATGGAACTGACGGTCCAGCGATTACTTCAGATTTCTATCAAACTTGGGTTGACGCTTACGGATCTGTAGATCCTGCTGATGCTGATTCAAGATTTTATAAAAACAATGCAAAAGTGCCAGATAACTTAAAAGATCTTACTGGATTTTCTCCTTTAAATGATGAGAATCACTACTACTGTGTAAAAGCAGAAGAGTTCGAAATTGATAGAGGAATTTTGAGAGGCATTCCGTGGGCTGCTAGAAAAGATGCTAACGGAGCATTTTATAAATGTGACACTGGATATAGAATTTACCCAGTTAAACAAATTAAAGGAAACGGACCAGACAAAAATGTGGGTTATGTTAACCTTACTTTGAAAGTTGATTTCACAAACGAAGGAAGTACACACGCTGCTGGATATAGAGTTTCTAAATACCAATTTAGCCATACTTCACCTGATGGAAATTACTACAGTAGTGTAGATATGGTTTTATTGAGATATGCTGAAATTTTCATGATGCGTGCTGAAGCTAAATTGAGAAAAGGAGATAACGCTGGTGCACTTGCTGATATAAATACAGTAAGAACTTCAAGAACAGCGCGTGCTCCAATCCCTGCGGCTCTTCCATCTATCAACTTGAATATTTTATACAGAGAATATGGATTTGAATTTTACTGGGAAGGTTTAAGAAGAAATACCCAAATTCGTTTCAGCCACTTCGAAGATAAATGGACTGAAAAATCAGATACAGATGTAAACAAAAGATTGTTCCCAATTCCTCAAGTAGCAATTGATGGAGCGTCTAACACACCAGGATATTTAGTTCAAAATAAAGGATATTAAGTAGTTGTTTTGTGTTTTATAGGAAGGCTGCCTATTGCTTAAGGCAGTCTCCTTTCGCTTAGTTGTTAAAACAGGGTGGTTAGCTTATAAAACCCCCTGTTTTTTAACTTTTTTCTTCAAAAATCCCAAACTCGTTTATAAAAGTTTTAAGTTTTAATCTGACTGCCCTTCAGGAAAAACAAATTCTTTTTATAATAAATCACCTTTTTTGCCCCTCAAACCTACCGCATTTTTTACCCAATATTTATTAATTTATTTCAAAATGAAAACATCATTTTTATTCATAAGTTTATTTCTTTCTCTTTTTGGAGCAGGAAATCGGCTATATTCTCAGGAGCAAGTTAAAATACATTCACATAATGATTATAACCAAACCGTTCCTTTCTGGAATGCTTATGCAAATGGGGCGTCATCTATTGAAGCTGATATTTTTCTAAAGGACAACAATTTATATGTATCACATGATGAGAAAGGAATTACCTCTTCTAGAACTTTAGAAGATTTGTATTTAAAGCCTTTAGAATCTGCTTTAAAAATGAATTTCAAAAAAGAGAATAAATTAACTCTACTAATAGACATTAAAACAGATGCTGAACCTACTTTGAACAAATTGGTTTCTGTTTTAAATAAATACGAATCAATTATTACTAATAAGGATATTAAAATAATTGTATCAGGAAATAGACCTGATGCAGAAACGTATGTAAAATATCCAAATTTTATCTACTTTGATTTTCAAGAATTAGGAAAATCTATTTCAAAAGAAAACTGGTCAAAAGTTGCTATGGTTAGCGCAGATTTTAAAAAGTATTCTGTTTGGAACGGATTAGGAAGACTAACTCATAACGATTATAACCGCATAAGCTCAGTTATTGCAAAAGCTAAAGAAACGAATAAACCATTCCGTTTTTGGGGAGCACCAGATTCAAAAAGTGCATGGAAAGCATTTTTAGAATTAGGAGTAGATATCATCAACACTGATTCTCCATACAATTGTGTTCAATATATTCAAACGCTTCCTACAAGATTGGTAACCGTAACAAATTCTTCAAAAGTTTATAAACCTACTTATAAAACAGATAAAAAAGAAGAGCCAGTTAAAAACGTAATTCTTTTAATTGGTGATGGAAATGGTTTGTCACAAATATCTTCGGCTGTTTTGGCTAATAATGGAGCATTATCTGTTACACAATTAAAAAGTATTGGTTTTATAAAAACACAATCTGCAGATGACTTTACAACAGATTCGGCAGCTGCTGGAACTGCATTGGCTACAGGCCAAAAAACAAATAATAGAGCAATTGGAACAGATAGTTTAAGAAAACCAATTGCAAATATTATGGAAGTTTTGCAAAAAAGAAAATACAGTACGGGTGTCATTACAACTGATGAAATCACTGGCGCAACTCCAGCTGCTTTTTACGCACACACAGAAGAGAGATCTAATACAGAGGAAATTGCTAAAGATTTATTAAAAAGTAAATTGAATTTGTTTATTGGAGGAGGAGCTTCTACTTTTAAAAATACTTCTTTGAGTTCTAAATTTAAATTATTGAATTCTGTTAAAGAATTAGAAACAGTAATAAGCGATACAGTTGGAGTTTTTATTGCTAACGGAAGAGTTCCATCGGTTATGGAAGGAAGAGGAGAATTACTCGCAGATGCTACAAAATATAGTCTTGATTTTTTGAACAAAAAGAAAAAGCCATTTTTCTTAATGATTGAAGGAGCACAGATTGATAGTTTTGGGCATGTTAATAATGCGGGCGGAATTGTATCTGAAACTATTGATTTTGATACAGCAATAACTCAAGCATTAATTTTTGCAGATAATAATAAAGGAACTTTGGTAATTATTACAGCAGATCACGAAACTTCTGGATTTGCGATTCCGCAAGGAAATGTAAAAAAACATAAAATTGAAGGAGACTTTATAACAAACGACCATACTGCAACGATGGTTCCTATCTTTTCTTATGGACCTCATTCGCAAGATTTTCAAGGAGTTTATGAAAATAATGAAGTGTTCAATAAAATACTTTCATTATTGAAATAAAGTCTAATCATTTCAAATCAGCTAAATAACAAAAAGGCCGTCTCAACGCTTGGAGACGGCCTTTTTGTTTAGTCTTTTAAACCTACATAAGTTTTGGCTTGGGCAGGATATTCCAGAAATGATCATAATTAAAAAACATAAAAATCTCAATTAAAACCAGCTCGAAACTCCAAGGGAGAAAGATCTGTTTTAATTTTAAACAATTTACTGAAGGATTGCGGATGTTCAAAACCCATTTCGTAAGCAATTTCACTTATTGATAAATTTGTTGTAGATAATTTCTCTTTAGCCACTGCTATTAGCTTGGCGTGTATGTGCTGTTGCGTGTTCTGCCCTGTAAGCACTTTTAGTAGAGTGCTCAAATATTTTTTGGAAACATTTAGTTCTTCTGCTAGAAATTGTACAGAAGGTAATCCGTGTTGCGAAATACGATGTTCAAAATAGTCATCAAGTAGATTTTCTAGCCGTTCCAAAATTTGATGATTGGTTTTCTCTCTTGTAAGAAACTGACGGTTGTAAAATCGGTCTGAATAGCTTAGAAGACTTTCTATCTGCGAAATGATAATCTGTTTGCTGAAACGATCAATATTCGTATGGTATTCTTGCTTAATGTTTTCAATAATACCACTGATCGTTCTCTGTTCTTTTTCTGAAAGAAACAGCGCTTCGTTTACTGAGTAATCAAAAAAATCATATCGTTTAATAGTTTTTACAAGTGATGTATTCCACAGAAAATCAGGATGTATTAATAGCATCCAGCCAGAACGTTTTTCAGCTGGGTCATGAGCTGGCTGGATTCTGAAAACCTGATTTGGCTCCATGAACGCCATAACACCTTCGTCAAAATCAAATTCTTGTTGTCCGTAATGCATTTTTCCAATCATTCCCTTTTTCAATGAAATCATATAGAAATCAAGAATCCAGTTTATTTCGCCAATGTCAACAGACTGTTTAATACTGCTGTAATCCACTACGCTAATGAGCGGATGCTCTGGTTTAGGCAGACCGCGAAGTTTGTGAAATTCGCTTATTGTTTTGATTCTCTGTGTCTGCCTTTGTTCCATAAATACAAATTTAGTGATGTTTTGCTGTTCTTGTCTCTTTAGAAATAGTTTTGTTTCATATCTTCCAGTAATCCAATTTGTTCGGGTTTCCAGTTTAGAAGCTTCTGCGTTTTTACGTTTTCTGCGGGACTGTCAAAAGAAATAAAACGGCTCATCCACTCAAAGTGTGCAGTAAGATCATCGCCTGAGAGAGAAGCAGAGGGCAGGTTTAACTTTTCGCTGATTAAGGTTGCAATGCTTTTTATTTCAATGCTGTATTCGCCCACAACATTATATAGTGCACCTTTTATACCTTTCTCTGCTGCAAGACGGAAAGCTTTTGCCGCATCTAAACGGTGTACTGCAGTCCAGCGGTTTGAACCATTTTCAGGATAAGCCGAAATACCGTTTTTGCGCGCCTGTGCAATAATAAATGGAACAAAGCCCTTGTCGCCTTTGTCATGAACCGAAGGTGCTAGACGGATTACTGAAGCATTAATGCCTTTTTCAGCCAGTGCGAGTGCAGTAGTTTCAGAAGAACGAGGAATGCCAGATGATCTGCTTTCTTCCGTAATGATTCCATTAATGAGTGGTAATCCCAAAGTGCCTGCTGTTACTATCAGCGGTTTGTTTGTACCAAGTAATGCTTCGCCCATTGCGTTAATAGCCTCTTTGTCCATTTCTGTGGCTTTTGCAAATTGTGTAAAATCGTGAAAAAAAGCTATATGGATAACAGCATCAGCCTGTAGAGTTCCATATTTTAATATTTCCAGATCTTCAAGATCTCCTATTAATGCTTCTGCGCCTAAATCTCTTATGATCTGTGCAGATTTTTCTGAACGCGCCAGACCTATTACCTGATGCCCAGCACTTATTAATTCTCTTACTACCGCAGAGCCAATGAAGCCCGAAGCTCCAGTTACAAATATTTTCATTTTAATACTGTTTTTTATTTAGACAAAGATCAGTACAATAGAAAGAGTAAATGTTTCCAAAAGTCAGATTGTTGTAGCCAGAATGGAAATGCCTTCTTTTAAAAGGTTATATTTATCCAAATCAAAACCATATAAATCTGGTGCTCTATGCCCACCTTTTCGTCATTTATTTAATTTAGTGAGAATATCATAATGAAGAAATTTGCTTTAAAAATTTCCTATATTTAATTTCTTTCCTAAAATGCCTTTATGTAGTTTTTGAAGTTCAGGCATTGTCTCAGGAAGAATATTATAACCAATAAGATGATTATTTAATTGTTCTCTAAGTGTAAGCAAAGGGCTTATCATAAATACTTCTGGTATCCATCAAATGGTCTTCTGTAAATGTACTCTTATATAACATTTACTATGAAGCTTTTTTAAAATTTTGTTACTCAGTATCTCTTTTCTGAATGATACTCAATTCTTTATTAAAAGAATTTCTATATTTTTTTATATATTCTGAAGGTTTCATTCCAAACAGTTTTACGAATTGCTGACGGAAATAACGCTGATCTTCTATACCAACCTGAGGACCAACTTGTGCAATATTGATGTTTTCAGTAAGCATAATTACGGCAGCTCTACGGATTCTGATAGATCTAATAAAAACATTTACGGTTTGTCCAGAAATCGCTTTAATCTTCTTGTAAAGACTTGAATGACTCATTCCCATTGCAGCTGAAAAACTCTTTAGGTTAAATTCGCTGTTTTCAAGATTGGCTTCGACGATTTCGATACATTTATCAAGAAATTCTTTGTATTCAAGAGGAACTTTATTTGCATTTTCGCGAAGTGTTATACTATCCAAGAAATATTTGCGCAATTGTCCTCTGTTTCTAAGAACAGAATCAACTCGCGCCAAAAGTATGTCACTATCAAAAGGTTTGGTAACATAATCATCGGCACCTTCTATAATACTTTGTAAGTGAATATTATTACTAGTTGTAGCCGTGAGAAGTATTACCGTAATATGGCTCAAATCATCATTTTGTTTGATTTTTTTGCATAAATCCAAACCGTTCATACCTTCCATTGAGATATCGCTGAGTACAATATCTGGCATATGTTTTTCTACCAGTTTTAATCCTTCTATACCATTAAAAGCAGAATAAACAATATAGTTTTTAGAAAAAAGCTGAACGAGATATTGATTCATCTCTGGATTATCTTCAACAATTAGCAATATTTTTTTTGTGCTAATTAGTTCTTCTTGTAAAGTTTCTGGATGTGATGGCTTGATTCTTTTTTCAATTGTATTTTGATGTGCAACAGGTATTCCTTCAAGAAGTTCAGCCACAATTGGAGACATTTGCTGTTGCTTTTCGTTTATGTTCATTTCTGTAAAATGACTGTTTCCTTTTAAAAGTGTTACAATAAACGAAGTTCCTTCCCCAACTTTACTTTTACAAATTAATTCACCATGATGTTTATTCGTAAAATATTTAGCAATATAAAGACCTATTCCAAATCCGTTGCTAGCTTTAGTTTGAATTTGCTTGAATTTTTCAAAAATCGTATCAATGTCATTTTCATCGATACCGCTTCCAGTATCATTAATAATTATTGAAACATCATCAATATTCTCAGTTATCTCAATGGTGATTGATCCTCCATTTGGGGTAAATTTAAAAGCATTTGAAATTAAATTGAAAAGAGTAATTTCTATTTTTTCATAATCTCCATATATTTCTGTCGATGCTTTTTCTTCAATAAACTGATATTTCAGACTTTTAGCTACTGCCATTTGTGTAAAACTCTCGTAGATTTCTCTGCAAAGAACATTTAAATTAATCTTCGAAATTTTGAGTTCATCAAGATCAGTTTCTGCTTTTCTAAACAACAGTAATTGATCTGTAAGACTCAATAATCGTTTAGCATTTTTATAAGCGAGATTTAGATCAAGATCATCTTCAGAATGTTTCTTTCTTTCCACTACACTTTTAAGCGGATTTATAATTAAAGATAGTGGGGTGCGTAATTCATGAGCCATATAAGTGAACATCGAAAACTGCTTTTCGGCATGTTCTTTGTCTTTTATATGTTCCATACGAGCAAGTTTTATTTCGTAGCGAAGTCTCTCTTTGTTTTTATGATAACCTACATAAGCATAAATAGCACTGATTATACCAATTATATAAAATGTATAAGCCCACCAAGTTCTATACCACGGCGGAAGAATTTTTACAGTTGCCAACGCCACTTCATTATTCCAATTTCCGAAAATATCGGTTGTCTTAACCTTAAAAATATAAGTTCCTTCGGTCAGTCTAGAATAATTTGCTCTATTATTTTTTGAAGTATAATTCCAGTTTTTGTCCCAACCTTCAAGGAAATATGCAGTGTTGATTTTTTCAGAATTGACATAATCGAGATACACAAAATCGAAACTTAAAGCCGATTTTTCATAAGGGAGTTCGGCACTGCTGATCATTTCTAGCTTTTTTTCTGTTATATAAGGGCTATCCAATTTTAAAGACTGATTATTTACAAGCAAATCATTTAATAAAAATTTACCTGTATTTTTTTTGTCTTTAATACTGTCCGGATGAAAAACATTGAATCCGTTTATGCCTCCAAAAATAAATTCTCCTGTTGACAGTTTCGTACCTGAATTCCAACTAAACTGATTGCTCTGGACACCATCGGTGACACCAAAATTTCTAAATCTATTATTTCTGGGGCTAAATCTTGAAATTCCATGATAAGTACTCATCCATAAATTTCCTTCTTTGTCTTCTAATAAACGAAGTATTGTATTGCTAGGAAGTCCGTTTTGAGTGGTGTATTTTTTATAAGTCCCTGTTTTTCTATCAAATAAAAGAAGACCGCCTTCGACTGTACCAATCCAAAGATTCTTATTTTGATCTTCAGTGATGCATCTGACGGTATATTCAGAATGATATTTTTTTACCTTTTTTGTTTTCGGTTCTATCTCAAAAAAGGAATTGAAAGTTCCGCCCCAGATTTTCCCGTCTTTAGTTTCATAAAGACAGGTAACATCGCGTAAAGTATTACTGTAGCAGATAAATTTATTTTGTTTTCTATCCAATTGATATAGAGCACCAGAGTTTGTTATAGCAAGCCACAGTGTATTTTTTGAATCTAAAAAGAGGAGCCATGATTCCTGTTCCGCTTTTTTAGTAAATTGATTGTAAATTGAAAAATTTTGAATTGCCTTTGATTTTGGATCGATTCGGCACACGCCACCTTTCCACATAGCAACCCAAATGGCATTATCAGAATCTCTGACAATACTTGTAACAAAATCACTTTGAATTTTTCTGCCAGCAGCCGATGTTGTAGAGTAGACGTCATAAGTGTTTTGCTTCCTATTCCAATATCGCATTCCAGCGCCATCTGTTCCTATCCAGATATTTTTCTTTTCATCTTCACAGAAAGAAAGCATGAAGTTTGCCGCAGGATCTTCATCTTCTTTATGAGTCAGTGGGTTCTTGCTTTTAAAATGATTAAAATAGAGCGGTTTTTTCCCCATCATACTTACGCCTCCGCGAAGGGTTCCAAACCACAATTCTCCAGTTTTGCTTTCAAATATGTCGTATAAGGATTTACTATTAAGCAATGGAAATGGCCCACTGGCTCGATATAAAACTGGAGCAGTCTGATTTTTTGTTATGGTGAAAATACCAGCTCCATCGGTGGCAATCCAGAGTCTGTTTTCTTGCTGAAAGAAATCACGCACTACTGTTTTTTCAAGAAAGTAATTTTTAGAATAACTATTTAGACTTTCATTATATAAATAAGCACCTTCGTCTGAACCAACCCAAAGTCCTTCATTTGTAAATTTAATGCAATTTGCGCCCGTAATTGTGTTGTTAAGAAGCGTCAGTTTTTTGGATTTAATATCGTATTTACAAAGTCCAATATCAGTTATAAAAACATAGAAGATTTGTTTTTTCTCATTGTAGGCTATTGATCTTGCGATGTAATTTAATTTTCCTTTGAATGGTATTGCAGTTCCAATTTTTTCGCCCTCTTTATAAAGTACTATTGCTTCTTTTGTGGCAACAAGAATAATATGCAGAGAATGTACAGCAATTATTTCGTAAGCAGTAACATTTAAAACTTTGATTTTGTTGTTACTATCATAATATTTTAGCGGACTGAAAGAAGATCGTTCAGCATTAAAAATAACTGGTCCAGCAGTTGTTCCTATCCACAAATTATTTTCAAAGTCACCTTCAATACAGCTTATGGCATTTCCTTGAATAGAATTTGGATCGGTATGAATATGGCGATAAATTTTAAAATCATTTCCATCATATCGATTAAGTCCGTCAAAAGTTCCAAACCACATATATCCGTTTTGATCCTGATATATTGATGCCACAGAATTATTAGAAAGCCCTGAAGAAATATCAAGATGCTTTATTGGGTAATTCTGCCCAAACATACTTATCGAAAGAAGACTAATAAAAAGAAAAGACTTTAGCTTATTCATTGATTTTTTTTAAAAGCTTGTTACTCTTTGGTACAAGACACCACGATCTGAAAATCGGATTTGATTTTACATGGATATATGTTAAATCAGTATACTTTACGAAAATAATGATTTATTGTAAAGCGTGTAAAAATAACATTTGTTTTTTGGATTAATTGTTACTGTGATTTTATGTTTTTTGTTAAACATTTGGAATACTGCGATTTTTTAAAGTATATGTTTCTAAAATTTATCAGTTAAAATCTACAGTCAGTTTGATTATTAAAAACATTGTTATAGATGGGAATTATTTCTTTTATCGTTTTTTTTAGAGTGAAAAAATGAATAATATGTTTTTATTGGGTGTTATATGCATGCTTTTACGAAATTGTCCCCTTTTATAAATGAATTTTTCCCTGTCTTAAAAACTTCCTGTAGCCTTAATTTGCAGTATGAGTTGATAAGCGATATCGTTTGAACAAAGTTGCTTTGTTTTTTCTTTAAAGCATATCAAAGAATGCGACCTAACTAATTATCTTAACCAAAAAAAACTAACATGACCAACACTCCAATTAAAAATTTACGGTAGAAAACCTTACTTCATTCATTCTAGAAAAATAGAATAGCTTATTTGACAAGCAGATTTTAATCTTTTAGAGATATTTCTATAAAATATTATTAAATGTAAATGGAGAATATTTCCTTAAAAGTTATATTTCTGCAAATGATTTCGTAATCAAACAAATTAACCAAACTAACTTAAAACCAAACTGATTAAAAGTATGAAAAGAATTAAAACCAAATTTTTACTTTTATTACTCTTACTTCCTTTTTGTGTCTTTGCTCAGAGCACAATAAGTGGTATTGTCTTGGAAAAGGATTCCAAGCAGCCCATACCAGGAGTAAACATTAAAGTGGTAGGTGCAAATATTAGTGCCTCTACTGATTTTGATGGAAAATTTCAATTAACTGGAGTAAAATCAAATAGTCAAATTGCATTTTCCTATACTGGTTATACAACCCAAACTATTCCAGTTGGCGGACAAAAAAACATTACTGTATATCTTGAAGAAGACACCAACCAGCTGAAAGAAGTAGTTGTTCAGGTAGGATACGGAATCGTTAAAAAGAAAGATGCTACAGGATCTGTTACGGCACTTTCTACAAAAGATTTTAACAAAGGAAATAATGTTACTACAGAAAGTCTTTTTAACGGAAGAGTTGCTGGTTTAACAGTTAATTCAACAGGTGCGCCAGGTTCTAGTTCTCAAATTAGAATTAGAGGAGGAAGTTCGCTTTTTGCAAGTAATGATCCTCTTATTGTTATCGACGGATTACCTCTTGATAATACTACAAATACAGGATCTTCTTCTTTTTTAGCATCATTAAATCCTGCAACTGTTGAGTCGATAACGGTTTTAAAAGATGCTTCGGCCTCAGCAATATATGGTTCTAGAGCTTCAAATGGTGTAATTATTATAACTACTAAAAAAGGTAGTAAAACATTATCAGTAGATTACAACGTGCAATATGCAGCAGGTTCTCTGACTAAAACTGTTGATGTTTTTAGTGCAGATGAATTTAGAAGTGTTATTGCTGACAGAAGAAGTGATGATTTAAATAAATTGGGAACTGCAAATACTGATTGGCAGAAAGCAATTTATAGAAACACTGGTACGATAGATCAAAGTTTAGCCGTAAGAGGAAATTTATTTAATGTTATTCCAACAAGTTTAACTCTTGGAAATACAGATCAGCAGGGTTTACGATTGACCAATACTTTTAAAAGAAATACGGTTGGTTTAGTAATGAATCCAACGTTTCTTGACAATCATTTAAAACTTAGGCTTTCTGCTAATTACACAAACGAAAAAAACAGATTTACAGATGCTGTTGAAGGAGCAGCTATAGGTTTTGATCCGACACAACCAATAAAAGTTGAAGGCGCACCTTATGGAGGTTATTTTGAATATACTACAGGGATTGATGCCAATGGAAATTACCCTTTAGTTTCAACTGCTGCAAGAAACCCTGTCTCACAATTAGTAAATACAAATGATAGAGGAACAAATGACAGGATTTTTGGAAATTTTGAAATCGATTATAAATTTCATTTTTTACCTGCTTTAAGAGCTGTTGTAAATGTTGGTTTTGACGAATCTGATGGAGATAGAAGAAGATTGGTTGGCGCTGATGCAGGTTCTGCGCCATCAAACAACAACATTCCGTATGGAACAGATGAATACACAGAAGCAACTAGAAAAAATAAATTATTAGATACTTATTTAGTTTATAACAAAACTTTCAATTCATTGAATTTTGAAATGACTGGCGGTTATTCGTATCAAAAATTTCAAAGTTCAAGATTTGAAACGGGCAATATTCTAAACCCAGATTTGCCATCAACATTTCCTGAAACTACTCTAGATACGGATGTTGTTTTGATAGGATTCTTTGCCAGAACAAATTTGAACTTTAGAGACAAATATTTATTAACGCTGTCTTACAGAAGAGATGGTTCATCAAGATTTGAAGAAGATAATCGCTGGGGGAATTTCCCTTCTGTAGCTTTTGGATGGAAAATCAAAGAAGATTTCTTTAAAGAAAGTACTGTCTTATCAGACTTAAAATTAAGATTGAGTTACGGAATTACAGGACAGCAGGATATTCCTGAACCAAACGGATACTTGCAAAAATATCAAGTGGGTGGCGGAAACTCTGAGTATTATTTTGGAGATAGTCCGGTTCCAGTTGCACTTCCTTCAAAAAGAACAAACGATTTGAAATGGGAAGAAACTACTTCGTACAATGCAGGTCTTGATTTCGGATTTTTAGATAATCGCTTAACTGCTGGACTTGATGTTTATTACAAAGAATCTAAAGATTTGTTAGTAAATGCAGCAATATCTGACGGAAGTAATTTTTCGAACCGTGTTTATCAGAATGTGGGAAGCTTTACCACAAAAGGTGTCGAGTTTACGATTAATGCGAATGCAATTAAAACAGAAAATTTTAATTGGAATATGAATTTTAATATTTCCAAGTTTGAACGAAGAATCAAAAATCTTGTTGGAGGAACCGATATTTATTTAGGAGACAATATTGCAGGAACAGGAACTCCTGGGCAAATTTTTAGAGAAGGTTACACTCCTTATTCGTTCTATGTTTACAAGCAATTATATAACAGTGAAGGAAAACCAATCGAGGGAGCTTTTGCAGATTTAAATGGCGATAATATTAAAAATGATTCAGATAAATACATTTATAATAATCCAGATCCAGATTTTACATTGGGATTTGCTTCTAATATGAATTACAAAAAGTTTGACTTTTCATTCAATTTAAGAGCAAGTATTGGTAACCGAATTTTTAATGCCGTAGATGCAAGTAGAGCGCAATATGATGCTATGGAAAATGGTGGAGTTTTAAGTAATATTCCATCTCAGGTATTAGAAACTAATTTCCAAACTACTTCAAATGTTGTATTATCAGATCTTTATATTGAAAATGCTTCGTTTCTAAAATTAGATAATATTACGCTAGGATATACTTTAAATAATTGGGTAAACAGTAAAGCCTCGTTAAGAGTATCAACTGGAGTTCAGAATGTTTTTGTACTTACAAAATACAGTGGCTTAGATCCTGAAATCACAAATAATGGTGTAGACAAAACGATTTATCCAAGACAGCGATCAATCTTATTTGGTCTTAATCTTAAATTTTAATAGCGAAATCATGAAAAAATATATAGTAACAGCAATAGTTGCATTGACTTTGGTTTTTCAGTCGTGTACTGATGATTTAAATGTAGTTTCGGAAGATGATGATGTTCTTTCTTCAGATGTATTATTTTCTACGCCTGAAGGTTACCAGAAAGCATTTGCCGGAGTGTACGGAAACTTAACTTTAACAGGAGTACTTGGCCCAGATAATTCTTCGCTTGAAGGAGTAGATGCTGGTACAAGTCAGTTTACAAGATGTTTGTTATACATGCAGGAATTAACTACCGACGAATTGGTTTGGAGTTATGAAAATGACGCGGGAACGGCTGAATTACAGCGTAATATCTGGACGGCTGCAAATCCTATTATTTTAGGAATGTTTAGTAGAACAATGGTTTCTGTAGCTTATGCAAATGAGTTTTTGCGTCAAAGTACTCCAGAAAAATTAAGTTCAAGAGGTATTACTGATGCAGCAATTCTGGCAGATATCGCACTTTACCGTCAAGAAGTTCGTGTTTTAAGAGCCTATGCTTATTATAACATGATGGATTTATTTGGAAAAGCGCCAATGTATACTGAGAATGATCCTTTAAATTTTGCGGGACCTGAATTTAACAGAAAACAGCTATTTGACTATGTGGAATCAGAATTAAAAGCGGTTTTACCTGATTTAAAAGCACCAAGAACAAATGAATACGGAAGGGTAGACCAATCTATGGCACGTATGATTTTGGCTAAAATATATTTGAATGCACAAGTTTATATTCAGGAAGATCGTTTTGATGACTGTGTTGCAATGTGTAACGAAATCATTGCTGGCGGTTACACTTTGAAACCGAAATACCTGGACAATTTTAAGGCTGACAATAATACTTCTGAAGAAATCATTTTTGGAATCCAATCGGATGGAGCAGTTTCTCAAAACTGGGGAGCAACAACTGTTTTAACAAATGGACAAATTGGAGCTTGGGAAAATAATGGCGCTGATTTTGGAATTGGAGGTTGGACAGGAGCGCTTAGAATTAGAAAAGAATTTGTTCAAAAGTTTGATGGAACAAAATTCAGCCAGGATACCAGAAATACAATAGGAAAAGGTGTTCAGGGCGATCCATCAAAACAAAGATCTATTGATATCGATGATATTGGTGTAAAAACGCAAGGTTATATTTTATCTAAATTTTCTAATAAAACTTCAACAGGAGTTAACGGAAGCAGTTCTACTTACGCAGATACTGATTTCCCATTATTTAGATTGGCAGATGTATATTTAATGTATGCAGAAGCTACTTTAAGAGGCGGAAACGGAACAACAGCTCAAGCTTTAGATTATGTAAATGCATTAAGACAAAGAGCCAATTCCAATTCAACTGTTGGAAATATTACTTTAAGTGAATTAACGCTTGATTTTCTTATTGATGAAAGAGCCCGTGAATTGCATTGGGAAGCGCACCGAAGACAAGATTTAATCCGTTTTGGTAAATATACTGGAGGATCTTATAACTGGGCATGGAAAGGAAATTCTTCAAAAGGAATTGCTATTCCTACTTACATGAGTGTTTTTCCAATTCCAGAAGGATCATTGGGAGCAAATAGAAATTTAACTCAAAACACGGGTTACTAATTTTTTTAACTTAAACGATATACAAAATGAAACTTATATATAAATTATTTATAGCTGTAGTATTGCTTACAGGATTTTGGTCTTGTGAAAACGAAGAAAATTTAATGATTTTGGAACCTCAGGAAGCTGCTTTTGCTCTTATAACTCCAGAAAATGGTTCTTCTGTTATTCTAAATAAAGAAACTCCAAACAATACTGCTTTGACTTTAACTTGGGAAAAAGTAAGTTACGGAACTCCAACAATTGTTACCTATACAGTACAATTTGCAGCTAGCAATACTGAATTTGCTGCACCAGTAGATATTACAACTGCTACAACCACACACGCAACTATTTCAGTAGCAGAACTTAATGCAAAAGCTTTGTCACTTGGTCTTGCGCCTGATGTTGAAGGAACAATTGATATCAGAATTAAATCGACTGTTGGAACAACGCTTTCAGAACCAAAACTTTCTACACCAATCACTATTACGGTAACTCCTTACAGAGGTGAATTCCCTAAAGTTGATTTGTTTTTAGTAGGGCCAGGTACATCTGCAGGATGGAGTGTAGATAACAACAATATGCCAATTTTTAGAGATACTAAAGAAAATGCAAAACAATATTATACAGGATACTTCAATCCGGATGGTTTTAAATTAATCGAGCAAATTGGTTTCTGGGCTCCAATGTACGGAACAAACGGTGCCGCAGTACAATACAGAGCAACAGAAAGTGACCCTGATCCAGGAGTTTTCCCAACTACAGCTGCAGGTTATTATAGTTTTGAAATTAATCTTGAAGAATTAACGTATAAAATCACGCCTTATACAGGGCCAATGACAACGTATGCTACAATCACTTTAACAGGATCTGTATTAACAGGTGATGATACAGGATGGAATATGGATGTTCCTTTGGTTAAATCTGATTTTGATGGACATATCTGGAAAGTTACTCAAACTTTAAAAGCAGGAAAAATGAAATTCAGAGCAAACAATAGTTGGGATGTTAACTGGGGAGACAATGGAGGAGATATTATTGTTGAGGCTGGAAAATATGATATCTGGTTCAATGACTTAGATGGCCGTTACATGTTTATAACAGTTCCATAATTGAATTAAAAAAAAGAAGCCTCTAAAAGCTTTTTGAGGCTTCTTTTTTACATTAAAAAGAGCTTACTTTTTAAATTCAAAATTTCTTAATTACAATTCATATCATGAAAAAATATATAAAAATTCTTGGGTTATTAGCTATAACTGCAATTCAGTTTTCGTGCTCAAGTAATGATTCAACAGATACAGAAACGGTTGCTCCGCCAGATGCAAGTGATACTTTTATCAGGGCATCAGATGTTTCTTTTCTTCCTCAAATGGAATCTTTAGGAACTAAATTTTATAGCAACGGAAAAGCGGAAGGAATGCTTACAACGCTAAAAAATGCAGGTTGCAATACAGTTAGAATTCGTTTATGGAAAAATCCTGTAAATGGACGTTCTGGTTTAAGTGAAGTAAAACAGTTAGCTCAAAAAGCAAGACAAGCAGGTTTAAGAGTTTGGCTTACCGTTCATTATTCTGATGATTGGGCTGATCCAGGAATGCAGACTACTCCGGAAGAATGGAAAAATTTATCTTTTACTGAGTTAAAAAAAGCAGTTTCGGATTATACAGCAACAATAATTTCAGAAATCAATCCAGATATTATTCAAATTGGGAATGAAATCAACAGCGGATTACTGTGGCCACAAGGACATTTAATTAATAACGAAGAACAATGTTTAGCTTTATTAAGTGCTGCAAGTGCAACAGTTCGAAGCAAAGCTCCAAATACAAAAATAATGATTCATTATGCAGGTGTAGATGGAGGAAGTACAGATTGGTTTTTCAACAAAATGAAAAATGTTGATTACGATTATATCGGACTGTCTTATTATCCGGTTTGGCATGGTAAAGATTTAGAAGTAGTAAAAAATACGATTAATGCTTTAGGGAGTAAATTCAGTAAAAAAGTCTTGATCGCAGAAACGGCTTATCCTTTTACTTTATTGCATAATGACCAAACGAATAATATTGTTGGGACAAATGATCAGCTAGTGCCTGGATATCCGGCAACTCCAGCGGGACAGAGAACTTTTGTCACGGATATTAAAAATATAGTAAAAACATCAGAATTCGGACAAGGATTTGCGTATTGGGGAGGTGAATGGGTTGCTTTTAAAGGACCTCAGTCAACAAGCGGTTCTACATTCGAAAATCAAGCTTTATACAGTTTTGATAACAATGCGTTATCAGTAATGCAAGCTTTCAGTAAAGACTAAAACATGAAAAAATCACTTAAAAATGTTTCCTTATTAATGCTAGTTGCCATTTTATTTGCTTCCTGTAAATCAAAAATGGCAACTGAAAAATATTCATTTTCTAAAGGAGCAGATGTTGGCTGGCTACCGCAAATGGAGGCGACAGGATATAAGTTTTACGATACAGACGGTTCTGAGAAAGACTGTCTTCAATTATTAAAAGATCGTGGAATAAATACCATCAGATTGCGTGTTTGGGTAAATCCAAATGATGATAAAGCCAGTGGACATTGCAGTCCAGAAGAAATTGTTGTCATGGCAGTTCGAGCGCAAAAAATGGGAATGCGAATCATGATCGATTTTCATTACAGCGATTCGTGGGCAGATCCGGGAAAACAGAATAAACCAGCTGCATGGGCAAAACATTCTTTTCCAGAATTGCTAACTGATGTTTACCAACATACTTATGATGTTTTAAAATTGTTGAAAAAAGCTGGAGTAACGCCAGAATGGGTTCAAGTTGGAAATGAAATCCCAGGTGGAATGCTTTGGCCAGAGGGAAGCACAGACAACTTTAACCAACTGGCGCAATTGCTTAATAAGGGATATGAGGCGACAAAAGCTATAGATTCAAAAATCAAAGTAATTGTTCATTTGGATGAAGGAAATAAAAATGAAAAATTCAGATGGTTTTTTGATAAAGCGACTGAAAATAAAGTGAAGTATGATATAATTGGTCTTTCGTATTACCCTTTTTGGCTCAAAACAGATTATAAAGAAAACATTTCAGATTTAGAAAATAACCTGAAAGATATGGCTTCTCGATACAACAAAGAAGTTATGGTTGTCGAAGTTGGCGGTGATTATACATTAGAACAAAACACCAAAGAAATGCTTGAAGCTACTATAAAAGCAGTAAAAAGCGTACCCAACAATAAAGGTTTGGGAGTTATTTACTGGGAACCAGAAGGCGAGAAAAGTTGGAGCGGTTATCAGCTTAACGCTTGGCTTCCTGACGGAAAACCATCACCAGCATTAGATGCTTTCAAAAATTAAATAATCAATTAAATTTTACCATTAAGAAAGTAAGAGGTTTAAACTTTATTTACTTAATTTCTTAATGGTAAAAAATAAGACAGAAAATGAAATCAATTTTTAAATCAGTACTATTCATATCTCTATTATTTTTTTCGTCTGGAAAAGTTATGTCACAATCCAAAACGGTTATTTTAAAAGATAACTGGCTTTTTTCTAAAGAAGTGAAAGGAGATGCTTTTTCAATAGATTTTGATGCTTCAAAATGGGAAAAAGTTACTGTACCTCATGATTGGGCTATTTATGGTCCTTTTGATAAAGAATGGGATAAACAGGTTTCGGCAATTGAACAAAACGGAGAAACAGTTCCAACTGAAAAAACGGGACGTACAGGAGCGCTTCCACATATTGGTACAGGATGGTATCGAAATAGATTTACAATCCCAGACTTTAAAAAAGGGAAAAAAGCACTTCTAATTTTTGAAGGTGCAATGAGTGAGCCTCAAGTTTTTTTAAATGGAAAAAAAATAGGAGAGTGGGGTTATGGATACAGCTATTTTTATATTGATATTACTAATGATCTTTTGGTTGGAAAAGAAAATATATTGGCAGTAAAATTGACTAATAAGCCATTTTCTTCAAGATGGTATCCAGGAGCAGGTCTTTATAGAAAAGTTAGCATTGTGGTGAACGAAGAAGAAAATTTTGCGCAATGGGGTACTTTTATTACAACGCCTGAAATGAAAGGCAATAATGCGAATGTTGACATTAAAGCAGAGTTTAATGGAAGCAACGTATCAATGGTAACTGAAATAAAGGATGCTAGTAATAATGTGGTAGCAACACAAAAAAGTACAGAAGCAGTAAATCGAAAATTTCATCAAATAATTGAAGTTGCTAATCCTCATTTGTGGAGTCCAGAAACACCTTATCTCTATACAGCGGTAACCAAATTATATGCAGCTGATGGAACTTTAAAAGACGAGCAAAACATAAAGTTTGGTATACGATTTATTAAATACGAACCCAAAATAGGATTTAGTCTTAATGGTAAAGTGACCAAATTCAAAGGAGTTTGTCTTCATCATGATTTGGGTCCACTTGGTGCGGCTGTAAATAAAGCAGCTCTTCGAAGACAGCTTACAATTTTAAAAGATTTGGGCTGTAACGCGATTAGAAGTTCTCATAATATGCCTTCTTTTGAACAGCTTGAATTGGCTGATGAAATGGGATTTATGTTTCTTGCAGAAAGTTTTGATGAATGGGCAAAGCCAAAAGTAGAAAACGGATATCACCGCTTTTTTGAACAATATGCCGAGAAAGATATTGTAAATTTAGTGAGAGCTACACGAAATCATCCGTCTATTGTAATGTGGAGTTCCGGAAATGAAGTCCCAGATCAATGGGGAGCTGAAGGGGTAAAACGTGCTAGATGGCTACAGGACATTTTTCACCGTGAAGATCCTACAAGACCCGTGACTGTTGGTATGGATCAGGTAAAAGCAACTATGGAATCTGGTTTTGGAGCTTTGCTCGATATTCCGGGATTAAATTATAGAGTGCATCTTTACGAAGAAGCGTATAAAACATTTCCCCAAGGATTTATCTTAGGGTCAGAAACGGCATCAACAGTAAGCTCAAGAGGAATTTATAAATTTCCTGTTGTGCAGGCAAAGAATAAACAATATGATGATTTTCAAAGTTCGTCGTACGATCTTGAAGCATGCGACTGGTCCAATGTTCCTGATGAAGATTTTGTTCTTCAAGATGATAAACCGTGGGTTATTGGCGAATTTGTATGGACTGGTTTTGATTATTTAGGAGAACCTACGCCTTACGATGAAAAATGGCCATCAAGAAGTTCTTATTTTGGAATTTCAGATTTAGCAGGACTTCCTAAAGACCGTTTTTATCTTTATAGAAGCAGATGGAATACTAAGGACAAAACGCTTCACATACTGCCACATTGGAACTGGAAGGGAAGGGAAGGAGAAATCACTCCTGTTTTCGTTTACACTAATTATGACAGTGCAGAGCTTTTTGTTAATGGAAAAAGCATGGGGATTCAGAAAAAAAACAATTCAACTCCACAAAACCGTTATCGTTTAATGTGGAATGATGTAAAGTATGAGCCAGGAACTGTAAAAGTTGTTGCATTTGATTCAAATGGAAAAATAGCTGCTGAAAGTGAAGTTAAAACAGCCGGAAATCCTTATAAAATTGTACTAAATGCAGATCGCGAAACTATAAAAGCTGATGGCGAAGATATCTCTTTTGTAACAGTTTCAGTAGTAGATAAGAATGGAATTCCGTGTCCTATAGCAAATAATGAACTTCAATTTAAAGTAACTGGGGCAGGAACTTACAGAGCGGCATGCAATGGCGATGCAACATCATTAGAAATATTTCACCATAATAAAATGAAACTTTTTAGTGGTAAACTTGTGGTGTTGGTTAAAGCAATTCAGACGGCAGGCGCAATTCAACTGGAAGTGACGGGTAAGGGACTTCAAAAAGGTAAAATAAATTTAAAAGCAGAACATTGATGATTAGGCAACTATAAATTTTGAGTTTTTAGAATGTTAGTAATTTCGATGTTGAGGGAGAGTTTTTTATTTAAACTCTCCCTAACTTTTTACTCAAACCATCAAAAGAGGTATATGAGGTTTTTATCAAATAGAGAAATTGCCTTATTTTTTTATATTAAAAAGACAATAACTTGGATATCATTTAGACCTTATTTTGTTTTCTTTTTTTAATTATTTTTTTGACAATAATGTAAAGGCCAACGATGGCTAGAAAATGAATTAAATAAGATTTAGGTTCGCTGTTTCCAACTACTGAAAAAATACGATTCCACCTGATTTTATTTATGCCTTTGCCGTCTTTTTCCCAACTGAACCAAATGAATACAGGTTTTCCAATTACGTGGTCAAAAGGAACATATCCCCAAAATCTGGCATCTAAAGAGTTTTGGCGGTTATCGCCCATCATCCAATAATAATCCTGTTTAAAAGTGTATGAATTGCTAATTCTACCGTTTATTATAATTTTGTCCCCTTTTACTATTAAAGTGTTTTTCTCATATTCCTGAATGATTCTCTTATAAAAAGGCAGTGTTTTTAAATCCAATTTTACTGTTGCACCTTTTTTTGGAATATAAATTGGACCGAAATTGTCTATGTTCCAGCCTAAAGAAGAATCATGAGGAAAAACATCTCCGTCTGTTCCCTTTGGAGTTAAATATTTTGTGACGCTTTTTACCATTGGATTCTTTGCGATCAAAGCAGCTTCTTTATCTGTCAATGTTAAAAAATATTGCCCTTTATCAGTTTGAGCAAAAAAGCCATTGTTGTATTTCATGCCTTCTCTGGCACCGTACATATTTACAAGAGCTTCTTGACCAATTGTTTGCCCTTTTGTATCAACAAAAAAGTTATACTGTGGTTTCGCACTTTCAGGCATTACGCTCAATTTTCCATTAATATAAATATCGCCATTACGAATTTCTAAAGAATCACCAGCTATTCCAACGCACCTCTTTACTAAATTTGTTTTCTTATCAATTGGCTTATAATAATTTCGATCAGGATGAAAATTATCCATATCACGTAATGTGTCTGCTGGCTGATTAAATACAACAATATCGTTGCGTTCTATTTTTTCTATTGCAGGAAATCTAAAGTAAGGTAGCTGAAACTTGTTTAATAATGATGTTTCTTTTTTTGTCTCATCGTCATTAAATAAATACGATTTTCTATTTAAAACAGGAATTGTGTCATGAACCATTGGCAATGCGATGGTGGTCATGGGAGTTCTTGGCCCATAATTAATTTTACTTACAAATAAAAAATCCCCAATATATAAAGTCTTTTCTAGTGACGAAGAGGGAATAGTAAAAGGCTGAATAATATAGGTGTGAACTAGAGTAGCGACAATAATTGCAAATAAAAGAGAACTTACCGTATCTGCTCCTTTAGATTTAGAATTGAGATCTCTATTCTCAATATAGACAAGATTTTCTGATGTATAATTTAAAAAAGTGATGTAGAATCCTAATGTCAGAACAACTAGTATAGTATCAACCATCGAGTTTTTTCCAAAACTTCTAATTGTTTCTACCCAAACTACAGGAATCATTATAAGATTGATAATTGGTAAGAATAATAGAAAACACCACCATTGTGGGCGGTTGATAATTTTCATTAAAACAATTAAATTATAAATTGGAATAAATGATTCTATAGCCTTTCTGCCAGCCATTAAGTAAAGCTTCCAAGTAGATAGTCCATGAATAATCTGCATAATTAAAATGAAAATAAGCCATTCTGATAAATTCATATTTTGCGTTTTTTGTGTTTAAATGGAATGAGGATAAAAAATAAACAGGATATTCAATTAAAATAATTAGTTATATGTAGTCTTTTTCTAATTATGTTACAAAGTAGCTAGGGAATAAATTATTTGGTTGAATTAAGTTTAGAGGTGTTTAGAAGAATTTTATAATCGCGAGATTTTATGGTTTCACCTCATTAATTTGATTCTAACCAAGAGGATCGCTAAATTTGGAATAAATCCGTAAGATTTATGAAAAGGAAAATTTCGTTTTATGCGCTTCATTTGTGTTTGTGTTTGGCTTTTTTATTTCTGCCTTATGCATTTACATCATCAAAAACCATTTTTACATGGCCAGATTTGTACTCAAATGTACACGACCGAATCTATTTCTTTATTTATTTCAGTTTATTGTGTTTCTTCTATTTTAACTACTATTATTTAATTCCGAAATATTATTTTAAAAACAAGCGGTTACTTTATTTTATAATGATTGCTTGTTTTCTTTTATTTTTTCTTTGGATATCAAGATTTCTAGATCATCCAGATCATAATTTTTTAGATTTTAGACCTCATCCAAGAAGTTTTTCTGGCGATCCAAAACCATTCGAAGGAATAAAACTACCACCTGATTTTCGAGGAATGCCTCCGCATCCAATGTCTTTTGATACAATGGGCGGACCACCAACACAGTATGGACATACAGCACTTGTGTATTTACTCGGAGTGATTTCGAGTCTGTTATTTGCTATTTCTGGAAGGTTGCAAAATGTAGAAAAAGAAAAAATGAAATCGGAACTTGCTTTTTTGAAAGCGCAGATTAATCCGCATTTTTTGTTCAATACACTTAATAGCATTTATGCGCTGGCTTTAAAGAAAGACGATAGAACTCCAGATGCTGTCATACAGCTTTCTGAACTTATGCGTTATATAATTTCGGAAGCTAATGAGGAAGTAATTGATTTAAGCAAAGAAATCAATTATATAAACAGTTTTATTTCACTCCAAAAAACGCGTTTGGGTAATACTGCTAAGGTTGATTATCAAGTTAGCGGAAAGCCATTTGGTAAATCGATAACCCCGCTTATTCTAGTTTCATTTATCGAAAATGCTTTTAAGCACGGCGTAAATCCAGATCAAACTTCTGAAATTGGTATTCATATTGATATTTTAGAAGATATGCTTAAGATGGAAGTATCTAACAAAAAAACATTTTCTGTCAAATCTGAAACGGGCATTGGT
Source organism: Flavobacterium sp. SH_e (assembly GCF_025717045.1). Taxonomy (GTDB): domain Bacteria; phylum Bacteroidota; class Bacteroidia; order Flavobacteriales; family Flavobacteriaceae; genus Flavobacterium. The sequence goes on along the minus strand of NZ_JAOVZN010000010.1, from coordinate 9,787 downwards.
TTACAAAATACAATTGAAAGACTAACGTTATTATATTCAAACAGGCACCAGCTGGAAATTGAAAATAGTGCTGATAAGTATATTGTAAAATTAAGCATCAAAGTATGATAAAAGCAATTGCATTAGATGATGAACCTCTGGCATTAGAAATTCTACAGAGTTTATGTGCAGAAATTGAATATATCGATCTGCAGAAAACGTTTTCAAAATCTGAAGAGGCTTTTAAATACCTTAAAAAATACCCAGTTGACCTGTTATTTTTAGATATAAATATGCCTGCCATTTCAGGATTGGATTTTTATAAAAAACTGCCACATAAAACAATGGTGATTTTTACAACGGCTTATTCACAATATGCTGTTGAGGGATTTACATTGAGTGCCACAGATTATCTTTTAAAACCAATTTCTTTTTCTCGATTTCAGCAGGCCGCCGAGAAAGCTTTGCAGCAATGGAAATATCAGAATCAGAATTTAGAACAGCAGCATCTTTTTATCCGTGCCGATTATAGTCTGGTTAAAATCCTTTTTTCGGATATTTTATACATAGAAGGTTTAGATGATTATCTTAAAATTCATATTCAAAATCAAAAAACAGTTGTAACGCGAATGACTTTGAAAACCATACTTCAAAAATTACCAGAAACAGAATTCGTTCGTGTGCACCGTTCCTTCATTGTTCCTGTTTCTAAAATAGAGAGAATAAGGAATAAAATCATTTATATAGATCAGGCAGAAATACCAATAAGCGCTAGTTTTGAAACCGCTTTTTTTGATTTTTTAAGCAAAAAACAATAAATTTTTATTGAACTAATTTTACTACAAAATATTTTTTCTTCTCGGTTTACCTCATAATTATTGCTGATTACCTCAAACTTTTTTCGCGATTATAATTTCAGATAATTTTACTTAAAAAATACTGTTCATTATTTAAATGATTATAACAAAAAAAAAACAAGTGAATATGAAAAGAAAAGATTTTTTAAGAGGTTTAGGTTTAGTAGGAATAGGTTCATTTGCTATTCCAATCCTAAATGCATGCAGTAAAGATGACGATTCTGAAAGCACATCAACAGACACCAATACGGATAGCGATACGGCTACCGACACAGGATCTAATTCTGGTTCTGGAGACTGCTCTGTAACTTCTTCCGAAACGGCTGGTCCATTTCCGACTATTACGCCGTCTTCTTTAGTAAAATCAGATATTATCATGGACAGAACAGGAGTTGCTTTTAAGATCAATATTACAATACAGAATACAAAAGCAAGCTGTGCGGCTTTAAAAGATGCTATTGTAGATATCTGGCATTGCGATAAAGATGGATATTATTCTGAGTATGGAGGCACTTCTATGCAGTCTGTTAACTACACTTCGTCGCATTTTTTAAGAGGAAGACAGACTACAGACGAAAACGGATTAGTGACTTTTACATCTATATTTCCAGGCTGGTACACAAGCCGTGCAACACATATTCATGTTCATATTTATAATTCTAGCGGAACTTCATTATTAGTAACTCAAATTGCATTTCCTGAGGGTTCTGGCAGTGCAGTAGCTTTGGTAAATGCATCAACAGCAAACGGATATACAAAAGGATTGTCAGGCTACACATATAACGCTTCTGATAATGTTTTTTCTGATTCAGTTGCCAATGAATTAGCTGAAGTTACAGGAAGCGTTTCAGAAGGTTTTGTTTTAAAACACACGATTAAAGTTGCGGCTTAAAAACCTTTAAGTTAATTAAGATGATTAAGCAGATTCCAACACAAATATATAAGTCAGAAGCAAGAGGAGTTTTTAAAACAGAAAACCATAATTGCTTTGCCACTTTTAATTTTGCAGATTATCAGGATTTGTCCAGAAAACCATTTGGGACATTACAAATTTTGAATGAAGAAATACTTGGTCCAAATCAGCGTATTAATGTAACAGTTAAGGAGAACACCAATGTTGTTATTTTGCCATTATTTGGAGGAGTAGAATATTCAGATAATCATCTTAAATCGGAATTTTTAAGAGTTGATCAGATTAAGTTATTGAAAGTTTCAAGCGAAATGTCTTTTGAAATATTTAACCCGTATGAAAATGAAATCGTAAGTTATCTACAGATTGATTTTCTACAAGATTTGCAATTTTATCAAAATCACTCTGAACTTTCAGAAATCGATTTTAGTACTAGAAATAGAATGTCGTCTTTATTCGAAATTGGAAAAAATGCTGGTTTTATAGGTGTTTATGATGGTAGAAAGCATGGTTCTTATACTTTAAAAGATACTAAAAATGGTGTTTTTGTATTTGTGATTAACGGCGCTTTCGAAGTAGAAGACAGACTTTTAGAAGCAAAAGATGGTTTAAGTCTTAAAAAAGTAAGTGCAATAGAATGGGAAGCTCTTTCTGAAAACGCTGTTTTGCTGGTTTTTGAAGTTGCCTTAAAATAAATTGGAATATAATACATGGAAATATCAAAAATAAGGCTTGCATATCGTGTAATTATTGATAGTTCTTCTACAATATTATGGGATAAATATGTTTTTGAAGATACTTTTAAAGAATATAAAATGCAGAGCCAGCAGTTTAATTCTTCTGAAAATCCTAGAAATACTTTCAGGGAATTATTGTTTGAGAATGAAAAAGCTTCACAACTGCATTTTCTAGTCGGAATTGCTGCCGATGGATACGTTCAGCAGTTAAAGGGTAATTTTCATAGAGTTTCAGATGTGCTAGGAAATCAGTATTTTCCGTTTATTAATTATAAACTGGACATTATTAACAGTGATATTACAGATCATTTAAAACATAAAATAGGAATTACATTTTATTCTCCGCTATTAACTTATTTCGGAATTATTGATGGAAATTATGTAGTATCTAAAAATACGGATAATACAAACGAATATGAGGTTATTATGTTTCCAACAAGACAAAATCTGTCCATTTGTTTTATCCAAAAAGAATAGCATTTCATCTTTTTCATCTGGAATAATTTTAGAATAAAATATAAACACAAAAGAATCTGTTGCAAAGAATAAACTGCAACAGATTCTTTTGTGTTTTTTCTGAACTTTAAAAGTTAATTAAAGTTTTTTTGAAGATCAATAATGGTCTGATTGGGAACATCAAGATTTACAAAACCTCTTCTAGGTCTGTCTAGATCAAGAGTAAAGAGAATTACAAGAGATACTAGAAGACAGAATCCAGTTTCGACTAGCCAATCTACTTTTCCTTTTCTAGCGTCTGAATATCCGTTATAGAAAGCTGTAATGGCAGAAAGGAAAAATAACATTACCAGAATGCTTTGCGGAACTTTCGCTTTTTCGCCGGCAAGACGTGATGATGTAACGTCGATCATCGTATTCAGAGCAGGAATCATTTGCTGTGTAGCTGCCAAGTTTTTTGGATCTTTAGACAGTTCCGCAGTACGCTTCCATAATTTGGATGAAATTACTTGGGAGAGACTGTCGGCTTTTAGAATCTTTTTTAAATCTGGGCCAGCAGCATAATAGTCAATTCTTGCATCTACATATTCTTTAAAATCCTTACGAAGTAAAGTCCGAACAGAATCTGGATAAAGGTCGCAGCGAAGTAGTGCGGTACCTATATCATTGGCTTCTTCAACCACTATTTTTCTTCTCGAATCATATCGCTCGCTACTCATTCCGAATGTGAAGGCAAGCAAGAAGAAAAGCAGGGCAGTTAGCGCGGAAGTTTCTGAAGCTTTTTCCTCAGAATCTTTTTCGTTGCGCTTACGACTTCCAATTGTCTTTCCAATAAAAACAGAAAAAAGCATTACGATAAAAAGCAGAAGAGCAATGAGCCAAGCTTCAGCGTTAATTAGCATATTAGATTCCATTATTATACTGTTTTAGTTAAACCAATTTTTATATAAAGATGGAAAAAAAATGTTTACAGTATATCAAAATCCGGTTTCAGATTATAATCTGGAACAAGCTTTCACTATTTTACTTAAGAACGTGGTTTAGATAAATTTCTATCGTACATGACAATAGTTCCAGCCACAGCTACATTTAAACTTTTTTCTGATTTGAATTTTACTAAATGATGGCATTTTTCCATTACTTTTTTGGATAAGCCATGATCTTCTGCTCCTAATATATAGACACAGCGTCTTGGATGTTCAAAGGTTTCTAAGTCAGAAGCTTTATCAGATAATTCAACCCCAACTAATCTTGCTCCTTTTGGTAAATTTTCAAAAAAAGCTTCAAAAGTATCGTAGTGAAAATAAGGAATTGCTTTTACTGCATCATGAGTATCACAAGCTTGTTTTGCATATCGATTACCTATAGTAAATATAAAAGTAGCGCCTAAATTTTGAGCAGATCGCCATAAAACACCTAAGTTTTCAGGCGTTTTTCCATTTTGTATTCCTATGCCGAAGTATTCGTTTATAAAATTGTCATTCATAAAGGCAAAAGTACAAACTGAATATACATAAATCAATATTTTATTGAGTTGAAAGAATGTAGTTTTGATTTGAGATTAGATATTTTCTATTAAATCTGGAGGTTAACGAATCAATTTTTAAATGTTATAAGATTATTAAAAGAAATACTGCTCGAATTTTCGTTGAAATAAAAAGATTCTTTTTATTAAATTTATATGATTAAAAATATTTTCTTTTCTAAAAGCCTTTTGTAAAATACCATTTGACCCGTATAAGTAAACGTAATTAGGAAATAGCCCAAAAATAGATTTTGTCTATTTTAGAAGTGTTATTTATGATTCGTTCTCATATCTTTCTGTTTCATTAGTTAGTAATTTAGTAAAAAATAAAAAATTTAAACTTATGGATAATCAATCGAATGACATCAGCAAATGCCCTTTTCATAATGGGAGTATGGACAAACAAGCCGCAGCAGGAACAAAGAATCTTGACTGGTGGCCTAAACAGTTAAAGGTAAACATCCTGAGACAGAATTCATTATTATCAAATCCGCTGGATAAGGATTTTAATTATGCAGAAGCTTTTAAAACCTTGGATATTGAGGCACTGAAGAAAGATTTACATGCTCTTATGACTGATTCACAAGATTGGTGGCCTGCTGATTTTGGTCACTACGGAGGTCTTTTCATAAGAATGGCATGGCACAGTGCAGGAACTTATCGCGTGCATGATGGACGAGGCGGTGCAGGAGCAGGACAACAGCGATTTGCGCCTCTTAATAGCTGGCCTGATAATGTGAGTCTTGATAAAGCGAGAAGATTGCTTTGGCCAATCAAACAAAAATATGGACAAAAGATTTCGTGGGCCGATTTGTTGATTCTAACAGGAAACGTTGCCCTAGAATCAATGGGGTTTAAAACATTTGGTTTTGCAGGAGGACGTGTAGATGTATGGGAAGCCGATGAATCTGTATATTGGGGATCTGAAACTACATGGTTAGGTGGTGATGAACGTTATAAAGATGGTTCCGAAGGTGTGCCGAAAGATCATGGTGTAGTATCATCAGATGATGACGCAGATGGTAATATCCATAGCAGAAATCTTGAAAAACCTCTTGCGGCAGTACAAATGGGACTTATATATGTAAATCCAGAAGGTCCTGATGGAAATCCTGATCCTATTGCGGCAGCAAAAGACATAAGAGATACCTTTGGCCGTATGGCGATGAATGATGAGGAAACGGTAGCGTTAATAGCTGGAGGACATACCTTTGGAAAAACTCACGGAGCGGCTTCTTCTGATAATGTGGGTAAAGAACCTGAAGCAGCTGGTTTAGAATTACAGGGATTGGGATGGCAAAATAGTTATGGTTCAGGAAAAGGTTCGGATGCTATTACAAGCGGACTTGAAGTTATTTGGACAAAAACACCAACTCAGTGGAGTAATAACTTCTTCGAAAATTTATTTGGTTTTGAATGGGAGCTTTCTAAAAGTCCAGCAGGCGCACATCAATGGGTAGCAAAAAATGCTGAGGCATTTATTCCGGATGCTTTTGATGCTAACAAAAAACATCTTCCAACGATGCTTACTACAGATTTATCTTTAAGACTGGATCCAGCTTATGAGAAAATATCACGTAGATTTTTAGAAAATCCTGATGAGTTTGCTGATGCTTTTGCTAGAGCATGGTTTAAATTAACACATCGTGATATGGGACCAAAAGCCCTTTATCTTGGATCTGAAGTACCAGCAGAAGAATTATTATGGCAAGATCCAATTCCAGAGGTAAATCATGCCCTAATTAATGATAGTGATGTAGCTCAACTAAAAGAGAAAATTCTAAATTCAGGATTGAGTGTATCTCAGTTGGTTTCAACAGCGTGGGCTTCGGCTTCTACTTTTAGAGGATCAGATAAGCGAGGTGGTGCAAATGGAGGCCGCATAAGACTTGCGCCTCAAAAAGATTGGGAAGTAAATAACCCATCTGCATTAAAGGTTGTTTTGGATAAATTAGAAGCTATCCAAAAAGAATTTAATGATGCAAATGGAGACAAAAAAGTTTCACTGGCTGATTTGATAGTTTTAGGAGGATCGGCAGCTGTTGAGAAAGCTGCTAAAAATGCGGGAGTTTCAGTAACAGTGCCTTTTTCTGCTGGACGTATGGATGCATCTGCAGAGCAAACAGATGTTGAATCATTTGGATATCTTGAACCAAAATCGGATGGTTTTAGAAATTATAGAAAAACAAAATCAACGGTTTTAACAGAAGAACTTCTTATAGATAAAGCACATTTATTAACTCTTACTGCACCTGAATTAACGGTGCTTTTAGGAGGACTTCGCGTTCTGGATATTAATGCAGACGGAAGTAAAAATGGTGTTTTTACAAACAGACCTGGTCATTTGACAAATGATTTCTATATCAATCTTTTGGATATGAATACGGAATGGAAATCAGTTTCTAATGATAAAGAACTTTATACAGGAAACGACCGAAGCACTGGACAGCCAAAATGGATTGGAACTCGCGCTGATCTTGTTTTTGGATCAAATTCAGAACTAAGAGCAATCGCTGAAGTATATGCTGCTTCTGATGCACAGGAAAAATTTATAAATGATTTTGTTGCTGTATGGACTAAAGTAATGAATCTGGACAGATTTGAATTAAAATAATTTAGTTTTAAATACTAAGCTTATAAGAGACGCCATAATTGGCGTCTTTTTTTATCACTTATGTTTAAATAAATCTTTATACATGAAGTTTTTTCTAGATTATTTTTTATGATTGATATAGGGAGAATTGAAGAAATAATAAGAGAAAGAAAGTTTATATAAAATTAAAAGGCGGTTGATTTATCAACCGCCTTCCATTATCAACCGCAAAGTAAGTTGCTTAGTATTCATTAAGGCTTTACTTTTTTTAATGAAAAACCTAATTTTAATTGAATTCCAGCAGATAAGTATTTAGTGTCCTGAACTATTTTTCTGTTTCCAGCAACACCATTTGCTTGGGAATTTGTAATTCCATTTGAATTATATGTCACAATATTACTATTCGGATTATTTTTGACAAAATCGGATGGGCCATAATCTGCATAAATACCAGTGTATAATTGTAAATTTTCTTTTAACTTAATAGTTACTCCCGTTTCAGCGCTTACTAGAAAGATGGTATTTAAACTTGTAGAAGTTTCATCTTGCCAATTGGTTACTTTCCCAAAACCATGTGCAGGCAAATTATCTATTAGAAGATCTGAGTCGGGATAATAACCGCTCATTTGGAGTTCATCAGCAGAAGCTTTAATGTTCTGTTTTCCAGAAAATAAAACTTTATAACCAAATCCTAAATACCATTGCAAATTGGCAGAAAGGAGAGTTCTGAATTGCGCAAGAACTGGAATAGCAAAAGAAACAAAGTGCTGTTTTTCCTGATAGTTTTTTACTGTTACTCTATATTCAAAAGCAGAAGTTTGATCATCAATTTCATAAGAATTGATAGTTGTTTCATTGTCTATTTTGAATTTGTTATAGTTGTTGTTGACTTCAAAACCAGTACTTATTCCCCAATGTTTATTGAAGAAATAAGTATATCCGATTCCTAAACCTCCACCAGCTTGTAACTGGCCGTTTCCAAGTGTGCTTTCGTATAAAATTCCTGAAAGGCCACTTTTAAGTTTAACATTGATCTCCTGCGCTTGTAAAGTGCTGTATATTAAAAATATTCCTATTACTGTTTTAAATTTCATCATAACTAATTTTGAATTGAATGTCTTTTTACTTTACCAAAAGATTAATTGTTTTCTGTTCGCCATTTGATAAAACCAACATCAAAACATAAACTGCTGTTTGTGAAGGTGCAGTAATCTGGTTTTGTGCTTTTAAATTAGAAACAGTTTTGATTAGTTTTCCATTTATATCAAAAATGCTTAATGATGCTCCGTTAAGAAGTGTTTCATTAAAGTTACAGTCTAAAGTGAATACGTTAGATGGTTTTACAGGATTTGGATATAATTTCAATGTGTTACTGAAGGTCGTTTCCAAAGCTTCAAAAGGGCAAGATTTTATAGCTTTTCCTTCTTTATTTATTGCAATGACAAAATAAGTGCCATTTAAAGTCTGGTTTTCACTGTAATATTGTTGTGTCGCACCAGAAACTGCCATTCCATTTTTATACCATTGCCAAGAAACAAATTCTTTTGAATGATTATCAAAGACAAGAACATCAGCCCATTTCTGTGTTATAAGTCCTCCGTTGCTTACTTCGATTGATTTTATTACTGCGGAAGCTGCATTGTGATTTTGATCGCCATTCTGCGAAGCCGTAATTGTTGTATTTCCTGAATTTTTTATGTTTAAAACATCTCCTGAAATTTGGGCAATTTCGTTATTGTCTATAGAATAAGTTATTGGCAATCCACTGTCTGCAGAAGCGTTAAGAATTGAAGAATTTTGAGTCTCACAGCCAAATTCTAAGTTTTGATTCCAAGTAATAATTTGGTCTGCTTTTGTGATTTCAAAAGAAGCTCCTTTAAAAATAATAGTATAATCTGCGCCAGCATTTATAGTGCCCAAATTAATATTGTATGTTCCTACATTTTCACCCAAATCTCTAGAAAGACTTCCTTTTATAATGGAATCAGTATCACCATTGACAAGTCCTGATATCGTATAACTTAATACAGGATCAGCTGTTCCGTAGACTTTTGTATGTCCCGAGGAAGCAGTAATAGAAAGCGTGTATTTTTCAGTTGTAAAACTAATTTCGTTTCCATAATTAATATAACCGTTACTGTTTAAAGCATAAGTTCTAACATAATAAGTAGCGTTCCCTTTAAGATCTTTTAAAGCCGAATTTAATATACCTAAAGAACTTCCCAAATTAATTTTAGTATCAGTTATTAAAGGATTAGTATGAAGTGCATAAACAAATCCAGTTTCGCTAAGGCAATCTCCTTTATCTTTGCCAATTCCATCAGAAGAAGCAGTTCCTGATAAAACTGCTGTAGAAATGGTAATATTTTCTGCTGATGACGTGCTTAAAACAATCGGTTCAGTAGGCTGATTAATGATAACTGCAAGTGTGAAAGTACAAGAATTAGAATCTGTAATGGTTACATTGTAATTTCCAGCTGTAAGACCGTCTGCAGTAGCTGTAGTTCCTCCATAAGGAGCCCATAAATAATTATAAATTCCGCTTCCTCCCGAAACATTTACAGTAGCCGAACCATTGTTTCCGTTATGACAAGAAACGTCAGTTATTGCAGCAGTTACATTTAATGCTTCAGGTTCATTTATTGTAATTGTTTTAGTAAGTGAACATGAGTTAGTATCGGAAATCGTCACCATATAAGTTCCTGCAGTAAGTCCGTTAGCCGTTTCAGA
>NZ_JAOVZN010000001.1 GCF_025717045.1 Flavobacterium sp. SH_e | reverse complement strand
GGATTTTTTTGTTTTTGATGGCCTGAAGGAATCCAGATTGTAAAAGTATGATTCAGATGTGCCCCGCCGCGTTAATAATCCCTCTGTGTACTTTTGATCGAAGGCAGCAGACCTCTTTTTAATATCTTAAAATAATAACGAAAAAGATACAGTTGGCGGCATGATTGAGAGGGAAACGTCGGATGTTTAAGGAGGACAGTTTTAAAACTGTTAAATTATAGTCAATTGTTTGTGGTTAAACATTGATACTTTAGACTTTTTGGATATGAATAAGTATTTTTGTGTTTAAATTACTTTTTAAATATGAAGAAAAATATTTTATTGTTAGCACTTCTCGCTGTAACAGGTTTGAGTGCGCAACAACGTCCAAAGTTAGTTGTGGGTATAGTTGTCGATCAAATGAAAATGGAATATTTATATCGCTTTTCAGATGATTTTTCTCCAAACGGCTTTAAAAGATTAATGAATGATGGATTTACTTTCCAGAATATGCATTACAATTATATGCCTACTTATACAGCTCCTGGACATGCTTCGATCTACACTGGGACAACTCCAGCTACACACGGAATTGTTGGTAACGAATGGTTTAGTAGAACGCTTGGTAAAGAAACGTACTGTACTGATGATGCTGGTGTTAAAACAGTAGGTGATGGTACAGCAGAAGAGGGCGCGATGTCACCAAAAAACCTTCAAAGTACAACTATTACAGATGAAGTAAGAATGGCTACTAATTTTAACGGAAAAGTAATCGGGATGAGTTTAAAAGACCGTGGTGCTATTCTTCCTGCGGGACATTTTGCAAACTGGGCATTTTGGTATAGTAAAACAGGTTCTTTTATTTCTAGTACTTTTTATGGCGAAAAATTGCCTGATTGGGTAACAGAATTCAATAACGAGAGAAATTACTTAAAATATATTAATAAAGGTTGGGATTTATATAAGCCTGTTTCAGTTTACAATGAGAGTCTTCCTGACAACAATCCGTATGAAGGTAAATTATATGGAAGTGCTACTCCAGTTTTTCCATATGATTTAAAATCTATGTATGAGAAAAACGATGCAGGAGTTATCCGAGCAACGCCATACGGTAACGATTTATTAGCTGAATTTGCAAAAAGAGCGATTGAAAAAGAAGAATTGGGTAAAGATAATATAACAGATTTCCTTACGGTAAGTTTTTCTTCTACAGATTACGTAGGTCATTTACTTGGACCAAGATCTATGGAACTTCAGGATACTTATTTAAGATTAGATCAGACAATTGCTGATTTCTTAGATTATCTTGATAAAGCAGTTGGTAAAGGAAACTATTTACTTTTCTTAACTGCTGATCATGCTGGTGCCGAAAATGTAATTTATTTAAAAGACCGTAAATATAATGTAGATAATTATCCTTCAAAAGAGGTTAGAAAAAGTCTGCAAGATTTCTCTACTAAGACTTTTGGTGTTGATCTAATTCAAAACTATTCAAATTTTAATATTTTCTTCAATAGACAAGTAATTAAAGATAAAGGCTTAGAACTTGCTAAGGTGAAACAAGTTTTTAAAGAGTTTTTAATTGCTCAACCACAAGTTAAAAAAGTTTATACTGAAGAAGAAGTTTTAGCGAATGCTGGAAATGATTATTCTTTAAATTTTGTTGCAAAAGGTTATGATGTTACACAAAATGGAGATTTAGTTATTGTTGATAAACCGGGTGTCATTGAATATGCTACTACTGGAACATCTCATGGAACCATTTATGCTTATGACACTCATGTTCCTGCAATTTTTTACGGGTGGCATATTAAAAAAGGAGAATCTTATGATAAAAAAGCAATTACAGAGATTGCCCCAACAATTGCTCAAAAGATTAAAGTTACTTTTCCAAATGGAACTGAAGCTAAAGTAATGACTGAAGTTCTAAACGATAAAAAATAAATTTTAAAACCTGTCTCTTAAAGGCAGGTTTTTTTATACAATAAAAAAAGGCTTTTCAATTAAGAAAAGCCTTTATTGTAGTGACTTAGTAAGCACTTATATAAGTATTAGCACTATGCGTTTGCTAATACTATTTCTTCGTTAAAAGGAAGATTCCAAGCTTCAGCAACTCCTTTGTATAGGATTTTTCCATTAGCTACGTTTAATCCTTTTTTCAGTTCTTCATTTTCTGCACAAGCTTTTTCCCATCCTTTATTTGCTAATTGTACAGCGTATGGTAAAGTTGCATTTGTTAAAGCTAAAGTAGAAGTGTAAGGAACAGCTCCTGGCATATTAGCTACACAGTAGTGAACGATATCGTCAATAATGAAAGTTGGGTTTTCGTGAGTTGTAGGAGTACAAGTTTCGATACATCCACCTTGATCTACAGCTACGTCAACAACAACAGTTCCTGGACGCATTAATTTAAGCATATCACGAGTAATCAAGTGAGGCGCTTTTGCTCCTGGAATTAAAACCGCTCCAACAATTAAGTCAGCATCTTTAATTGCTCTTGTGATATTATAATGATTAGACATTTCTGTATTTACGTTAGCTGGCATAATGTCATCTAATTGACGTAAACGTGGTAAGCTTAAGTCCATAATAGTAACCTGAGCACCTAATCCAGCAGCCATTTTAGCAGCTTGAGTTCCTACGATTCCTCCACCTAAAACTAATACTTTTGCTGGTGGAACACCTGGAACACCTCCTAAAAGAATTCCTCTTCCTTTTAATGGTTTTTCAAGGTATTTTGCTCCTTGTTGAATTGCCATACGACCTGCAACTTCAGACATTGGAACTAATAATGGTAAACTTCTGTCTGTTTTTTCTACAGTTTCGTAAGCTAAACAAACAGCTCCTTTTTCAAGCATTGCATGAGTTAATTCCTCAGAAGAAGCAAAGTGGAAATATGTGAATAATAATTGATCTTTTTTGATCAATGAGTATTCAGAAGCAATTGGTTCTTTTACTTTGATGATCATTTCTGCAATAGCATAAACTTCTTCAATAGTTGGTAAAACAATTGCACCAGCTTCAGCGTATTCTGCGTCAGCGAAACCGCTTCCTAAACCAGCAGTAGATTGAACATAAACTGTATGTCCGTGTTTTTTCATTTCAGAAACACCTGCAGGAGTTAAAGCAACTCTGTTTTCGTTATTTTTTATTTCTTTAGGAACACCTATTATCATTTTGTTATATTTTTTTGTTTTTATTGAAATTGTTTTACAAATCTACAGATAGAGAATAAATTATGGTTTAATGCTTAATAAATAAGAAAATATTATTTTATTTTTTACTTTTACAGAAAAATATTCTGTTTTGGGTCTGAATTTATTCTTTAAAAAGAAAAAATGACTAAATCGAGCTAATTTTAATAAAACGTTTTCGTTATGGCTTTAGATGAAATTGACAAAAAAATCCTACGTCTATTACAAGAAGATGCGCACTACACTTTAAAAGACATCGCAAACAAAATAAATTTGTCTTTGACGCCTGTTCATGATCGGGTGAAACGTCTTGAAAAAGATGGTATTATAGAAAAATATGTCACACTTCTAGACAAGAAAAAATTGGGGAATAATTTGACAGTTTACTGCCAAGTTACGTTGACAAAACAGACTTATGATACTTCGGAAGGATTTAACCAATCGATTTTGAATTTGCCAGAAGTTGTCGAATGCAATTACGTTTCAGGAAACTTCGATTATATGTTGAAAATTATAATTCCAGATATGGAAAGTTATCATCACTTTCATCAGAAAAAATTATCTGTTCTACCTGAAGTTTCTCTAATAAATACCGTTTTTGTAATTTCAGAAGTAAAGAGTACTACTGTTCTTCCTATTTAAACTAAAACAAAAAACCATCAAGAAAATCCTGATGGTTTTAAAAAAAGTTAGTTTGGTTGAATTAATAATAAGTATAACGTCTCACTTTGGCAATATATTTTGCTAAGCGAATTACTTGATGACTATATCCGAATTCATTATCATACCAAATGTACAGCACGATATTTTTTCCATCTTTTGAAACAATTGTGGCATTGCTATCGTAAATTGATGGTGCAGAAGTTCCAACAATATCAGAAGAAACTAATTCGTTGTTTAATGAGTATTTTATCTGCTCTACCAGTTCTCCTTCAAGAGCATACTTCTTCATTACTTTATTAATTCCTGCAATTGAAGTTGCTTTTTTTACTTCTAAATTCAGAACTACAAGTGATCCATTTGGAACAGGAACTCTAATTGCATTAGAAGTTAATTTTCCTTCTAATGATGGCAATGCTTTTGAAACTGCATTTCCTGCACCAGTTTCTGTAATTACCATGTTTAAAGCTGCAGCTCTCCCACGGCGATATTTTTTATGCATATTATCAACTAGATTCTGATCGTTGGTATAAGCATGAATAGTTTCTAAATGTCCTTTTACAATACCAAATGTTTCTTCTATAACTTTTAAAACTGGCGTAATAGCATTGGTTGTACAAGACGCAGCAGAAAAAACATCGATTTGATCTGGATCAAAATCATTATGATTTACACCATGAACAATATTTGGAACTCCTTTTCCTGGAGCAGTTAATAACACTTTACTAACGCCATTTGATTTTAAATGTCGTTTCAAAGCTTCTTCTGTAGTAAATGCACCAGTGTTATCAATAACTAATGCATCATGTATTTCATATTCTGTATAATCAATTTCTTCTGGTGAATTTGCAGTAATTACATGAACGGTTGTTCCGTTAATAATTAATGCGTTATTTTTTGAATCAACAACAACAGATCCATGAAAATCTCCATGAATAGAATCATAACGCAATAGAGAAGCTCGTTTCTCTAAACTTGTCACATCATGTTTATCGCGGGTTACAATTGCTCTCAAACGCAGTTGATTCCCTTTACCTGTTTTAGACATTAGCTCTCGTGCTAATATGCGTCCTATTCTACCAAAACCATACAGCACTACATCTTTAGGCTGAATTTCTACAGATGATTTCGCTTTTTTCAATTTCTCAATAACAAAATACCTTGCGTCAGGGTATTTTTCGTCTTCTAAACGATATTCAAAAGTTAGTTTACCTAAATCAATTTTCGCTGGAGGAAGATCCAGTGATAAAACAACTCTTGCAATTTCGACAGAATCGAATATTGTAATTGGTTTTCCAACAAATTCACCAGCATATTGGTGAAGATTGATAATATCGCTGACGTTTTTATCTAATAGCTGATTTTTAAATAAAACCATTTCTATCGATTTGTCATACCATAAATCGCTTATGATTTTAATTAGTTCGACACCGGCTTTTCGTCGGTCGACTTGTAATGATACCTCTTTTTGGTACAATGATTTGTTACTCATAATTGAAAAAATAAAATGCTCACTATTTTAAAATTTTGCGCAAAAGTATTTATTTCAATCGATTTCGTAAACTATTTTAGCATTTATTTTTGAAAATAAAAAAGCCATCTTAAATTTCTTAAGATGGCCTTTTGAAGTTTTCAGTCGCTGTCACAGTTTGCAGTTTTTAGTAACTGAAAACTGTGACAGGAAACTGCGGCTTAAATTATAATTCTGAAAATCTCTCCGTTTTTGTTGATCATTTCAATTCGAACGCTTTGGCCTTCGTCTTTTTTGCTTAAAAGTTTTGAAACAGTTTCAACGTTCGTTGCTTTTACATTATCAATGCTCAAAATGATGTTTCCTAGTAATTCGTTTTGATATTGCATTAAATTCTCGTTTGTGATGTTCTTGATTTTAACACCATAATCAATTCTGAATTTTTTCTTGTCAGCAGCGTCGATGTTTTCTAGTTCGATTCCTTTAACTTCAGCACTGTAAAACTCATTTTTACTTAAAGTTACAGGAACAGTTTTAGTTTTTCCGTCTTTAATGTAAGTTACTTTTACAACGTCATTTGGACGTTTTGTATTGATATAGCCAGATAAATCAGCATACGTAGCAATGTTCTGATCATCCAATTTTACGATGATGTCGCCTTTAGTTAAACCAGCTTTTTCTGCACCAGAATTTTTAGAAACTCTATTAATATAAAATCCTTGCGTTTCTGTAATTCCTAATTCTTTAGAAGCCGTACTGTTTAATTCACCTCCTTCAACACCCAAAATTCCTCTTTGAACATTTCCATATTCCATAATATCTTCGATAATTTTTCGAGCAATATTTGATGGAACTGCAAAAGAATATCCAACATAAGAACCTGTCATTGAAGAAATCATAGTATTAATTCCGATTAATTCTCCTCTTGCATTCACTAACGCTCCACCGCTATTACCTGGGTTTACCGCAGCATCAGTTTGAATGAAAGATTGAATTCCGCTTTGGTCTAAATTTCTCGCTTTCGCAGAAACAATTCCGGCAGTTACAGTAGAAGTCAAGTTATACGGATTTCCAACTGCCAAAACCCATTCGCCAACTTTTACATTGTCAGAATTTGCGAAAGCAGTATAAGGAAGTTTCTCATCGGCATTGATTTTCAAAAGGGCAATATCCATTTTAGAATCTGTACCAATTAACTTCGCTTTGTATGATTTTTTATTGTTTAAAGTAATTTCGATTTCTGTAGCATCTTTGATTACGTGATTGTTAGTTACAATATATCCGTCTTCAGAAATAATGACTCCAGAACCAGTTCCTACTTGTTCTTGTTGCTGTTGTCCGCCATATCCATAGAAAAACTCAAGCATTGGATTGCTTACAGTTCGTCTCGAAACATTTTTTACGTGAACAACGGTATGTACAGTTTTGTCTGCGGCTTCGGTAAAATCTAATGTTTCAGCGCCTAAACCAACATTTTTTCCATAAGAGTTAGGGGCAAGAGTTACAACAGAATTTCCTTTTCCAAAAAAAGAATTGTTGCTTTCAAATAATAACTTGTAAGCACCAAGAGTAATAGCACCACTTAGTAATGACACTAAAAATAAGGCTGAAAATTTTTTCATATTAAAATATGTAATTAAGTTATTAGAATTTAAGTTCATGTTTTTATTTAACGTAAAATTACTTCAAAAAATTATTTGTAAAAATGGTTTAACTCTCTTTAACAATGATTAACATTTCATTAATTAATAGTTCGTACTTTTGTATTTCTAACAACTAAAAAATGCAAATAGAATTTTATAAATATCAAGGTACGGGAAACGATTTTGTAATGATCGATAACCGTACAAATTTCTTTCCAAAAGAAGATGTAAAACTTATTGAACGCTTGTGCGACAGACGTTTCGGAATTGGAGCAGACGGATTAATTTTGTTGGAAAATGATTCAGAAACCGATTTCAGAATGGTGTATTATAACTCAGACGGAAATCAAAGTTCCATGTGCGGAAACGGCGGGCGCTGTCTGGTTGCTTTTGCCAATCAATTGGGAGTAATTGATGACAAAACTACTTTTATAGCAACTGACGGTTTGCATCACGCTTCAGTAAATAACGATTCAATTGTTTCTTTACAAATGATTGATGTTAACGAAATACAGAAAAAAGATTCTTACACTTTCTTAAATACAGGTTCTCCTCATCATGTTCAAATCGTCGAAGATTTGGAACATTATAATGTGAAAGAAAATGGCGCTGCAATTCGTTACGGAGAATTATATGGAGAAAAAGGAAGCAACATTAATTTCGTTAAAAAAGTAGATAACGATACTTTTTCTTTAAGAACTTACGAAAGAGGCGTTGAAGATGAAACTCTTGCTTGCGGAACTGGCGCTACTGCCGTTGCAATTGCTATGAATGCGATTGGAGAAACAGATAAAACTTCGATAAATTTAAATGTTGAAGGAGGGAAACTTGTGGTTTCTTTTAATAAAGAAAATGATGGTTATACTAATGTTTTCTTGACAGGTCCTGCAAAATTTGTATTTAAAGGAACAATCGAGATTTAAATCTAAATCTTCAATCAAAAATCTAAAATATCCAGATGATTACATTAAAAGGCGATTCTATTTATCTGCGTGCACTTGAACCTCAAGATTTAGAGTTCATTTATTCGATAGAAAATGATGAGAATATTTGGCAAGTCAGCAATACGCAAACTCCTTATAGCCGTTTTTTGATAAAACAATATTTAGAAAATGCCCATCAGGATATTTATGAGGCAAAACAACTTCGTTTGGCAATTTGTCAAGATGAAGATTTTCCTGCTATCGGATTAATTGATTTATTCGATTTTGATCCGAGAAATAATAGAGCAGGAATTGGAATTGTTGTTCAAAAAGAAGAAAATCAAGGAAAAAAGATTGGCTCTGAGGCTTTAGAGCTTTTGATAAAATATTCTTTTTATAATTTAAATCTCCATCAATTGTATGCAAATATTGGCGTACAAAATGTAGCCAGTGTCGCACTTTTTACTAAATTTGGTTTTAAGAAAATCGGAATAAAGAAAGACTGGATTTTGTATCATAACCACTATCAAGATGAAGCAATTTATCAGCTAATTAACAAACAAATTTAAATTTTAAGCTTTGAGTCTAAAAAAAATAATCACAATAAGTGCCGTAGCCATAATTTCAGTTTTATTGATTTATGGTTTTATTTTAATCAGTAAAATTTTTAGTTCTAATACTAAATTTGAAGAGAAAGAGGTATATGTTTATGTGCCAACAGATGCTAATTATGCCGATGTTAAAAAGATATTGGCACCTTACATAAAAAACTTTGACAACTTTGAATTGGTTGCTGAAAAAAGAGATTATCCGCAAAATGTAAAATCAGGTAGGTTTCTTTTAAAGAAAGACATGAATAATATAGATTTAGTGCGAGCAATGCGTTCTAATGTTCCGGTTAAATTAGTTTTCAATAATCAAGAACGCTTAGAGAATTTTGCAGGAAGAATCGGAAAAGAAATCGAAGCAGACAGTTTGTCTTTATTAAAAGCTATTAAAGATTCTACATTTTTAGCAGCAAACGGATTTAATGAAGAAAATGTTTTTGCAATGTTTATTCCGAATACTTATGAAATTTATTGGAATACATCGGCAGAAAAGTTCCGTGATAAAATGATAAAAGAATATCACAATTTTTGGACAGCTGATAGAATCGCTAAAGCAAAAGCACAAGGATTAACTCCAGTTCAAGCTACGATTTTAGCGTCGATTGTTCATAAAGAATCAGTTAAAAAAGACGAAAGACCTCGTATTGCGGGTGTTTATTTAAACCGTTTGCGTTTAGAAATGCCGTTGCAAGCTGATCCAACCGTTATTTATGCTTTAAAATTGAGAGATAACGATTTTGATCAAGTGATAAAAAGAGTTTTTTATAATGACTTGGTAATGAGATCTCCATATAATACTTATGTAAATAAAGGACTTCCTCCGGGACCAATTGCAATGCCAGATATTACGGCTTTAGAAGCAGTTTTAAATCCAGAGAAAAACGATTATATTTATTTCTGTGCAAGTGTTGATCGTTTCGGATATCACGAATTTGCTGCCACACTCGCAGAACATAATATAAATGCAAAAAAATATTCAGACTGGATTGCAAGTCAAGGTGTGACAAGATAACTTATTTTCTAAAAAACATTAAAAACCGAAGTTAGTTTTAACTTCGGTTTTTTTTATTTCTGATTTCTATTCAAATTTTATTTTGGTCTGAAAATTATTAAATTAATATTTTGATCAATTTTTAAGTTATGACTAATGAAAACTTAAGCAATTTTCTACGATAAATTTTATAAAATTTGAAAACTCATTTTCAAAATTGGCACAAAAACGACAAATTAATTGTAGTCTATTTCTTTCTTTTTTAATAAATTTGCTTAAAATTTATATAAAATTGATTTTTTTTAGACCTCAATTTTTGGATTTTAAGGTTAAAAAATCGTTACCAAAATCTTTCGGAATCCATTACTATATCTGGGATGAAAGCGAATCTTGATTTTTCTTTAAAAATGTTAAAATGCTGATTTTTAGCATATTTTGAAAATGTCTTATCTTTGCACCGTAGAAATTTCAAGAGAGTGACAGTGTCTTGAAGAAAAACAATTTATGATAAAGAAATGGTATTTTTATGCGAGTTTAGTCGTTATTATTACATTTTTAAGTTTGGGATTTATTCCCTCAAATCACGAAACCAAACCTTGGTTTTTAATTGAAAAAACAGATGGATCAGAATATATTTTTCCATCAAAAGAAAAGGATGATTATCCGAACACCAACGTCCCATTCACAGGAAATCATCTTATAGGATTTAAAGAAGCAGTAGCTTTTAAAGAATCACAAGGGCAATACAGACTAGTAAATTCCCTTGGTTATATGGGTAAATATCAATTTGGTTCTAAAGCTTTAAGAGCAATCGGAATTAATGATAATAAAGCCTTTTTAAAAGATCCTGCTCTACAAGAAAAAGCTTTTATAGCTTTATTAGCCAAAAACAAATGGATTTTACGTTACGAAATCCAAAAGTATCAAGGCAAAATCATCAGCGGTATTGAAATTACCGAATCTGGAATTTTAGCAGCGGCACATCTAGGTGGTGCAGGTTCTGTAAAGAATTTTTTCAAAAACAAAGGAAGCAGACACTTTAGAGACGCTTTTGGAACTTCTTTGAAAAGCTATATGAGAGATTTTGCAGGTTACGATCTTTCTTTTATAGAGGCTGATAGTAACGCAACAGTAAACGACTAAATTAAAAGAGGTTGTTTCACATTTGTGAAACAACCTCTTTTTTATTTCTATGTTACTTAATGTGCTAATATGCTATCCCAATAAACTGAAAACTGGGACTGCGACTGCTAACTTAATCTATCAAAGCTTCTAAGATTTTTATAGCTGCTTCACTTATTTTAGTTCCAGGACCAAAAACAGCTGACGCGCCTGCATCAAATAAGAACTGATAGTCCTGAGACGGAATAACACCGCCGACAATTACCATAATATCTTCACGTCCATGTTTTTTTAGTTCTTCGATTACTTGAGGCACTAAAGTTTTGTGTCCAGCAGCAAGAGATGAAACACCTAAAATATGAACATCATTTTCTACAGCCTGTTTTGCTGCTTCTGCAGGAGTTTGAAAGAGTGGCCCAATATCAACATCAAAACCTACATCAGCATAACCTGTTGCGACCACTTTTGCACCTCGATCATGACCATCTTGTCCCATTTTTGCAATCATAATTCTTGGGCGTCTTCCTTCTTGTTTAGCAAAAACATCAGCTAGTTGTTTTGCTCGCTCAAAATTTTCGTCATTTTTTATTGCTGCACTATACACTCCGCTAAAAGATTTAATTTGTGCTTTAAAACGGCCAAAAACTGTTTCCAATGCATTACTGATTTCGCCCAAAGTTGCTCTGTTTCTAGCAGCTTCAATTGCAATTTCTAATAAGTTGCCTTGTCCTGTTTGCGCACAAAGGATTAATTTTTCTAGTGAATTATTTACTTTTTCAGAATTTCTTGTTTGTTTTATTTCTTCAAGACGTTCAACTTGTTGCTTACGTACCAATTGATTATCTACATCGAGAATATCCAACGGATCTTCTTTTTCTAAACGATATTTGTTTACACCAACAATAATATCTTGTCCGCTGTCAATTCGTGCCTGTTTTCTTGCGGCTGCTTCTTCAATTCGAAGTTTCGGAATTCCAGCTTCAATTGCTTTTGTCATTCCGCCAAGTTCTTCAACTTCCTCGATTAATTTCCAAGTTTTCTCAACAATTTCATTTGTCAAGCTTTCAACATAATAACTTCCAGCCCAAGGATCAACAGTTTTTGTGATTTTGGTTTCTTCCTGAAGAAAGATTTGAGTATTGCGTGCTATTCTAGCTGAAAAATCTGTTGGAAGAGCTATAGCTTCGTCTAACGCATTTGTATGAAGTGATTGTGTTCCTCCAAAAACGGCTGCTGTAGCTTCTATACAAGTTCGGGCAACATTATTAAAAGGATCTTGTTCTGTTAAACTCCATCCGCTAGTTTGACAATGTGTTCTTAATGCTAATGATTTATCACTTTTTGGAGTAAACTGCTGTAATAATTTTGCCCAAATCATTCGGCCAGCTCTCATTTTAGCGATTTCCATAAAATGATTCATCCCGATTGCCCAAAAGAAAGATAGGCGAGGAGCAAATTCATCAATTGTCATTCCTGTAGATAAGCCAGTTCTGATGTATTCCAAACCGTCTGCCAAAGTATAAGCCAATTCAATATCGGCAGTTGCTCCAGCTTCTTGCATATGATAACCAGAAATTGAAATAGAATTGAATTTTGGCATTTTCTTGCTCGTAAATTCAAAAATATCAGCAATTATTTTCATGGAAGGAGTTGGCGGATAGATATAGGTATTTCTAACCATAAACTCCTTTAAAATGTCATTTTGAATAGTTCCTGCTAATTTTTCTGGAGATACGCCTTGTTCTTCAGCCGCAACAATATAAAAGGCCATAATTGGTAAAACAGCTCCGTTCATAGTCATAGAAACAGACATTTCATCAAGCGGAATCTGATCGAAAAGCACTTTCATGTCTTCAACAGAATCAATAGCAACTCCAGCTTTACCAACATCTCCAACAACTCTTTCATGATCAGAATCATAACCTCGATGTGTTGGCAAATCAAAAGCAATGGAAAGTCCTTTTTGTCCTGCCGCTAAATTTTTTCTGTAAAAAGCATTGCTTTCTTCTGCGGTAGAAAATCCTGCATATTGACGAATCGTCCATGGACGTCTCACATACATTGTAGCGTAAGGTCCGCGTAAGTTTGGTGCAAAACCAGCTCCGAAATCAAGAAATTCTAAATCTTCGATATCTTGTTCAGAATAGTTTTTTTTAATTTCAATTCCTTCGGCGGTTGTAAAGTTCTCAGCCAAGTTTTCTAATTCTTGACTTTCGACTTTGGACTTTTGATTTTGAAGGTTTATATGTTTAAGGTCTTTTCTCATTTTATATTTTATAACTAATGAAGTCTTTTGAGAGCTTTAATTACATCTTTCATTATTAAATAATATGGTAAGAAGTAAAATAATACAGCTAAAAGCATTGTAGTGACTGCTATCAAAATCTGTTTATAGTTTTTATATGTAATTCCAATTATGAAAAAAATTAGACAAGTGACTATCATAACTAAAGATAATATCCAAAAAATAACAAAATAAAATCCCATTATTCTTGCTCCAATCTTTCCTGTTCCATTTTCTCTGCTAATCTTTTTTCAATAATAGGCGTAATTAATGTTTTTCTTGGTTTGATTTTTACGAAAGGAAACAATTCTAAGTCGTGTTTCATTCGGTCTTCTTTGTTTGGATATTTATTTGTGCCCAAAAGAATTTCTTTTTTAGAATCGAATAATTCCTGTTCCTTATTGGCACTTTCTTGAATTTTCTTTTTGATTGTGCCTTCGTTTAAAAGTTTCAGAAAACCTCCGTTTGCTTCAATATCTTTAAATAAAGTCAAACTTTTTTCTGCCAATTGCATAGTCAAACTTTCAATATAATAACTTCCATCAGCAGGATTATTTACTTTGTCAAAGTAACTTTCGTGTTTTAGAATCAAAAGCTGATTTCTTGCAATTCGATCTCCAAATTCATTGTCTTTGTGGTATAATGCATCGTAAGGCAAATTTGCGATAGCATCTGCACCGCCTAAAATTGCGGACATACATTCGGTTGTTGTACGGAGCATATTCACATTGTAATCGTAAATCGTTTTATTGCGTTTAGTTGGTGTTACCAAAAAATGGCATTTTATTTTAGAATTATATTCTGCAGCAATTAAATCAAAAAGCATTCTTAATGCGCGGAGTTTAGCAATTTCAAAGAAATAATTGGTTCCAACTGAAATTTGAAAAACTATAGATTTTGTCTGATTAGAAAAGCGATGTAAATATTCGTTGGCATGTGCTAAACTATAAGCGATTTGCTGTGTAATATTCGCTCCAGAATTTTGGTATAAGCCTAAATCAACACTAAGAAGATTTAAATTTGTAATGTTTTTGAAGATTAAATCTAATGTTTCAAAGTTGTTTTTCTCTGAAGTCGTAAACCAGTTTCCATCTTTTGCCAACTGTCCGATTGGATCAAAATTGCAGTAAAAATTAGCTTTTTTCTGAATCGAAATAGTATCTAATTTCTTAACGAAATCGATTGAGATAAAATTGAAATTAAAGTAAATGGTTTTGTTTTCTAAAGGAAGATTTTCCAATAGTCTTTGAATATCAATTTTATCATTTTGAATAGTAAATCGAAGGCTTTCTGCACCTCTTTCTAACGTGTTTAAAGCGCGTTCGATAGATTTTTCTACATCGAAAACAAAGATATTTTGGCAGATTTTAAAATCTGAGGCTTGCGTATTTACATTTGCCGCTTTTATGAATTCATCACTATGATAAAAAGGTTTTACCTGAATATCTTCTGGCGAATTCCAAATAACAGTCTGATTGTAATCGGCTCCATCTAATTCAAACTGAATTTTTTGTTTCCATTGTTTGGATGAAATCGGATTAAAATCGTCGAATAGGTTAGTGGCCATTGTGTTTTCTTTGATTATTCTTTTTCTTGAATTGTGTCTCCTTCAAATTGTATGATATAAATATCTTCGCTATCTTTTTTCATGAAATACTTTTCACGAGCGTATTTCTCAATTTGTTCAGGATTTTTGAGCTGTTTGATCTGCTCTTGATCTTTTTTGATTTCTTCTTGATAATATTTTTTATTATCCTCAAGTTCATGAATTTGCTCATCTAAAAAGCGATGATCAAAATAGGAGTAATTGTCTAAAAATAACATCCAAACTATAAAAAACAGCAAAACCCAAACGTATTTGTTTCCTAGGTATTTGAACCATTTTTTGTCTTTGTATGGATTTTTAAATTTCATCTTAAACGAATATTTCTTTTGAATTTGAGTGTTGTCTCTAGCCCCGATAGTAGTGAAAATCCTTTTGTGCCGGGGTTCGGCACAAAAGATTGAAACGGATAGCGGGAATCAGCTCCTAATTATTATGGTTTAAATTTACGATAAAAATTATGAAATTCTCTGATTAATTACAGCGCGAACTACATCAATGGCTACCGTATTGTATTTGTCATTCGGGATGATAATGTCAGCAAAAGCTTTAGATGGTTCTATAAATTGCTCGTGCATAGGCTTTAAAGTCGTTTGGTAACGGTTTAAAACTTCATCAATATCGCGTCCTCGTTCTGAAATATCTCTTTTTAAACGACGAATTAATCTTTCGTCAGAATCGGCGTGAACAAAAACTTTAATATCAAACATATCTCTCAATTCTGGATTGGTCAAGATTAAAATTCCTTCCACAATCATTACTTTTCTAGGATGTGTCGAAACGGTGTCGTCTGTTCTGTTATGCTGAATAAAAGAATAAACTGGCTGATCTATTGTTTCTCCAGCTTTTAGAGCTTTTAAATGTTTTACCAATAATTCAAAATCAATTGCTCTTGGGTGATCAAAGTTAATTAATGCTCTTTCGTCAAACGATAAATTATCGGTTTGTTTATAATAAGAATCTTGAGAAATTACCCCGACTTCTGTATGTGGTAATTCGTTCATGATTTGGTGTACAACCGTTGTTTTTCCGCTTCCTGTTCCTCCTGCAATTCCTATAATGAGCATAAAATTTTTGTTTGATATTTGTTTGGCAAAAATAATAATTTAACTGAATTGCTAAACATATTGTTTATTTTAAACCATATAAGTAATGGAAGTAAATTTAAGCAATCATATTTTTAAACATTTTTTTACTTCATTGAACTTATATCACTTATATGGTTAAAAAGTATAAAAAAATCCCGAAAGTAAACCTTCGGGATTTCGTGCAATCAGTATAGTTTAAAAAAAATATTCTGAATTTAGTAAGCACTTGTAATTATTTATTCTTTTTTGCTTTAATCATCATTTCAAGCTGATCCCAAAGTTCTTCTGGAATTGCTTCTAATAAGTTGAACTGTCCAGCGCCTTTTAGCCATTCTCCTCCGTCAATCGTAATTACATCTCCGTTGATGTAAGATGAAAAATCAGAAACCAAATAAGCAGCTAAATTGGCTAATTCCTGATGATCTCCAACTCTTTTTAATGGCACTTTTTTAGCCATGTCAAATTTCTCTGAAAGATCTCCAGGCAATAATCTGTCCCATGCGCCTTTTGTAGGGAATGGTCCAGGAGCAATTGCATTCGAACGAATTCCGTATTTTGCCCATTCTACAGCAAGACTTCTTGTCATGGCTAGAACTCCTGCTTTTGCAGTAGCACTAGGAACAACATAAGCCGATCCTGTCCAAGCGTAAGTAGTTACTATATTTAAAATCGTTGCCGAAGTTTGTTTGGTATCAATCCAGTGTTTTCCAAAAGCAAGCGTACAGTTTTTAGAACCTTTTAGTACGATATCTATCACAGTATCAAATGCATTTGCAGATAATCTTTCTGTTGGCGAAATAAAATTTCCGGCAGCATTATTTAAAAGAACATCAACTTTTCCAAAAACTTTTAAAGTTTCCTGAAGCATATTTTCTACTTCTTCGTAATGACGAACATCACATTGTAGTGGAAGGCATTTACCTCCAGTCTGACTTTCCAGTTCGGCAGCAGTAGTTTTTAACTTTTCTAAATCTCTAGAAGTTATGGCTACTTGAGCTCCTAATTCGAGAAAATATTTGGTCATAGCTTTGCCTAAACCGCTTCCGCCGCCCGTAACGACAATGACTTTGCCTTGTAAAGCATCATCACGTAACATCTTATCTGTGTAGCTCATACTTTTTCTTTTTTTACAATATTAGTCAAATAAAATAGGATGCATGCATAATAATGTTATAAAATTCGAAAAAAAATTATATTTCAGATAATTTTTTCGTTGCAGACTCTAATGTGAAGTCATCTTTGGCAAAGCAAAAACGTATTAACTTTTGATCTTTACGATCTGAATAAAAAGTTGAAATAGGAATTGCAGCCACGCCATGATCGATAATTAGATTTTTACAGAAAGTAACATCATCTTCATTTGAAATAGTGGCATAAGAAGCAACTTGAAAATAAGTTCCTTCACAAGGCTTTAGCTCGAAACGGCTATTTTGGAGTAGTTTCTGAAAATAATCTCGTTTTTCTTGATAGAATTTTCCAAGAAGATTAACATCGACTATATCAAGATATTCGCTAATTGCAAACTGAGAAATGCTATTTACACTGAAAACCAAAAACTGATGCACTTTTTTGATTTCTTTCATTAAATGTTCTTGCGCAATGGTATAACCAATTTTCCAACCCGTAATATGAAATGATTTTCCGAAAGAAGAAACCACGACGCAACGATCTAAAAGGAAATCTTTGGTGTGTGCTGAAATATGTTTTTCTTCGAAAGAAATGTATTCGTAAACTTCGTCAGACAAAATGATAATGTCAGGATATTTTTCAAGAAGATTTTTTAACTGAACAAAATCATTTTCTGTTAAAATTTTCCCTGTTGGATTATGCGGATTATTAATAATCATCATTCTGGTTTTAGCAGAACATGCTTTTTCAATTCTTTCCCAATTTGGTGTATAATCATCATTCAGTGCCACTCGAACAGGTTTTGCTTTACAGAGTAAAACTGGAGATTCATAAGAATCATAACTCGGATCAAGGATAATTACTTCGTCATTTTCTTTTACTAAAGCTAAAATAGTGGTGAAAATTCCTTGCGTTGCCCCAGCCGTAACCAAAAGTTCGGTATCTGGATTTATTGTTCTACTATAAGAATCCTGAGTTAATTTTGCAATTTTGTTCATCAACGGCGGATAACCTGCCATTGGTGTATATTGGTGAACATTTTCTTTCGCTAATCTGGCAACAATATCTATTAATCTTTCATCAACAGGGAAATTTGGAAATCCTTGAGAAAGATTTATCGCATTGTATTCGGCTGCCATTTTTGACATTACCGTAAAAATGCTTGTGGTTACGTTTGGAAGTTTACTCATGTTGAAGTTTGATTAGTAAAAACTGGATTGGATAAATAAAAAGACAAACTAAGTTAATCAATGAATATAGGAATTATGACTAAAGTTCTGACTTTCTTGCTACGTATTTTTCCAGGAATCCATTTTGGAGATAATTTTAAAACCCTAATAGCTTCTTCTTTGATTGAGATAGCTTCTTCCTTTGTTTCAAAACCAACATCTCTTATTATTTTTATATCACTTAAAGAGCCATCTTTTTCGACAACAAAAGAAGCATATACTTTTCCTTTTAGTTCTTGCGGATTGTTTAAATTTCTATCGATAAAAGCATACATGAATGTATTGCCTTCAGGGAACTCAGGTTTTGTGTCTATTGCGCTAATGTTATAGATATGATTTTTGTCTTTTATGACTTCGTTGCTTGTAAATAATTCACTTGACGGTATTTTACTATCTTTGTTTTCCTTAAGAATTTGAGAAAATGTGATTTGAATAAAACAGATCAAAGTCAGAACCAAGATTTTTTTCATAACTATAATATTTAAGGTCTTATATTTTATGAATAATAAAAATCGCAGGACGTTTATCTAAGTCAACTTTTAACTTTTTCCAATCAGCAACTTTCAATGTTTTGATAAATTCTGTTGGCAAAGTAATATCCGCAGCAATGCAAAGATGAGTTGCAGGACTTAAAATCTGCAAAAGATCTTCAATCAGTTTATTATTTCTGTATGGAGTTTCAATGAATAGTTGCGATTGATTTTTATCATAAGATAATTTCTCGAAATGACGAATTGCCGATTTTTTCTCATCTTTATCAATTGGCAAATAACCATTAAAAGTAAAACTTTGACCATTCATTCCAGAAGCCATCATGGCTAATAGAATAGAAGAGGGGCCTACCAAAGGTACAACTTGAATTCCTTTTTCGTGCGCCAATTTTACAATTGCAGCGCCAGGATCAGCAACTCCTGGACAGCCAGCTTCACTCATTAAGCCCATATTTTTTCCTTCTAATAAAGGTTTAATGAAATCATTATGCTCGCTGGTTTCTGTTCTTTTGTTTAAAGTAAAAAGAACCAGTTCAGATTGCTTTTTTTCTGGATAGACTGCTTTTATAGATTTTCTTGCAGTTTTGTCATTTTCAACAATATAATGGTCGATAACTTCTATCGTTCTTCTAACGGTTTGAGGTAAAACATCCATCGGATCGCTTTCGCCCATTGTTGTTGGAATTAGATATAATTTTCCGAGAAGTTTCATGTGCTTTTGTTTAAAATTAAAAAATTCAATTATCTCTTTTTTAGAAACAATTGAATCGAATTAGGAGTGTTTTTTAAGTAATTGATCTGCAATAAGATCTGTTACTTCGTCCAGCATTTTGTAAACGTTGTCAAAACCATTTGTTGAACCATAATATGGATCTGGAACATCAACATTTTCTTCTGGAAATAATTCGTTTAAAATCAAACGAACTTTGTTTTTATGCTCGGGAGTTTTTGCTAAATGAAGAACATCACGAAAATTTGAATTATCCATTACATAGATATAATCAAATTCATCAAAATCAGAAACTTGAATTTGTCTCCCTTTTTGTGCACTTATGTTGATTCCATTTTTTTTAGCTACTTCGATAGAACGTTTGTCTGGGCAATGCCCAATATGCCAAGAACCTGTACCTGCTGAATCGACAAAGAATTTATCTTGAGGTAATTTAGAAGCTAAAATTCCTTCTGCTAAGGGAGATCTACAGATGTTCCCTAAACAAACCATTAAAACTTTTACTGGCATGATTCGCGTTATAGCGTTAGTTTTTTATTGATGTCTTCAACAAACTTTTTAAATTGTTTGTCTGTAGAAACTAAATTATCGACTGTTTTACAAGCGTGAAGAACAGTGGCGTGATCGCGATCTCCAATTTGTGAACCAATATTAGCGAGAGAAGCTTTCGTAAATTTTTTAGCAAAGAACATAGCGAGCTGTCTTGCTTGTACAACGTGCCTCTTTCTGGTTTTAGATTGAAGTGTTTCAATATCCAATTGGAAATAGTCCGAAACAATTTTTTGGATATAATCGATAGAGATTTCTCTCTTTACGTTTTTAACAAATTTCTCTACAACGCTTTTCGCTAATTCGATCGTAACTTCTTTTTTATTGAAAGAAGATTGAGCGATTAAAGAAATAATTGCACCTTCTAATTCTCTAACATTTGATTTAATGTTTCGAGCCACATATTCTAAAATATCTTCTGGCATTTCTACACCATCGCGATATAAAATGTTCTTTAAGATCGAAATACGAGTTTCGTAATCAGGCTGATGTAATTCTGCAGATAATCCCCATTTAAAACGAGACAATAATCTTTGTTCGATATCTTGCATATCAACAGGAGCTTTATCAGAAGTCAAGATTACTTGTTTTCCGTTTTGGTGCAAATAGTTGAAAATATGGAAGAATACGTCTTGCGTTCCTGATTTTCCAGATAAGAACTGAACGTCGTCAATAATTAAAACATCAATTAATTGGTAAAAGTGAATAAAATCATTACGATTATTCTTTTTTACAGAGTCAATATATTGTTGTGTAAAAATCTCGGCAGAAATATATAAAACGGTCTTTTCCGGATACTTATCTTTTACTTCTACGCCTATAGCATGCGCTAAGTGCGTTTTTCCTAAACCAACACCTCCAAAAATCAATAAAGGATTAAATGAAGTTCCTCCAGGCTTGTTGGCAACAGCCATACCTGCAGAACGAGCCAAACGGTTTGAATCTCCTTCTAAGAAATTGTCAAAACTGTAGTTCGGATTTAATTGAGACTCAATTTTTAAATTTCTAATTCCAGGAATTACAAACGGATTTTTTAATTCAGGATTTAAGTTTTTAAATGGAGCATCAACCTCTTGTGGTTTCATAGGAACTCTGTTAGAACTTGGCAGCTGCTCGGTAAACGGCTGTTTATTTCCATAAGTGTTCTCCATTTTAATTTTATAGAGTAACTTTGCGTTTTTTCCCAGTTCTTTGGTAAGCGCAACTTTCAACAATTTTACGTAGTGCTCTTCGAGCCATTCGTAGAAAAATTTACTTGGAACCTGAATGTATAATGCGTTATCGGTTAGCTCAACTGATTTGATTGGTTCAAACCAAGTTTTATATGCTTGGTCTTGAATATTATCCTTTATAAAGGACAAACAGTTTTCCCATACCGATTGAGCAGTTTTAGTCATAGATTCAGATAAATTTTTATTATTGTTATAAAGATTCTCCTAATAAAAGAGGAGCAATTTTATTCCGTATTTCGGGATAACAAATATGTGAACAAATTTCTGTAAAAAAAAATATTTTGGTATCTAATTTTATAAAAAAAAGTTGTAATGTGACTTTTTAAATTCGAATTTTTTTAATATTTTATAAATGAAAAATCATCAAACTCAAGTACGAGTTCGTTACTCAGAAACCGACCAAATGGGAGTCGTTTATCACGGAAATTATGTGCCTTATTTTGAAATTGGACGCGTGGAATGGCTTAGAAATAAAGGGGTTTCGTATAAAAGCATGGAAGAAAGCGGAATTGGCCTCCCGATTGTGAACATGAATATAAATTACAAAAAATCGGCGAGATATGATGAACTTTTAACAATTCATACGACTTTTAAAAGTCACTCTTCTGTTAAGATCGAATTTGACTGCGCAATCTACAATGAGGCAAATGAGTTATTAACAACTGCGACGTTTATTTTAGTATTTGTTGCGTTAAAAACGGGTCGTCCAACAGCTCCTCCAGACTATATTTTAGAAATATTTAAATCGCTTGAATAATTGTTAAAATGGGCGAGATTTTGATGTTAATTTATACTAATTTAATATCAATTTCGAACATTAAATCAAAAATGCTGAACACTGTTTCGGCATTTTTTTTTCGCGTTTTTGTCACAATTTTGCCAATTGGCAATCCTGAATTTTCATTCATTTCCATTTCTTGAGATACGATTTCTAATTTCTTTTCTTTGATAACTCGCATCACTTTATTCATGTTTTTGTAATCAAACGAAATTAAAAATTCGACATCAATTGTCTTTTCAACGATTTCGCAAACTTCCAAAGTCTGTTGTGCAGTTGTTCGATATGCCGAAATCAAACCGCCAACACCTAATTTTACTCCGCCAAAAATGCGAACGACTACAACCAAAACGTTAGTTAGTCCAAAAGATTGTATTTGCCCATAAATTGGCGCTCCAGCCGTGTTGCTTGGCTCACCGTCATCATTTGCACGATACGAGATTTTATTCCCAATCCCAATTTGGTAAGCATAACAATAATGTACCGCGTGAGGATGTTGCTTTTTAAGTTCCTCGATAATAGGTTTTACTTCATCTTCATGATCTATCGGAAATGCATAACCAAAGAATTTACTGCCTTTTTCTTTGAACAGTATTTCTTCAGATGCAGATGCAATAGTTTGATAAGTATCGTTAATTTCCAATTGTAAAGGTTTAATTTTTTTTAGCCACTCCCGATAGTTATCGGGAGTGGCTGAATATTTTAAAAGAATTAAAATGCTTTATAAAAATCCTTTGTCGAATAAATCTACAACATCTTCTTTTCCAACTTGAAGATTCCAAACTTTAATTCCTAAAGCCGCGGCGCTGTCTGTGTTTTCTGTTTTATCATCAACAAATAAAGTGTTTTCTGCAACTAGATTATTCTGATCTAAAACAAATTGATAAATTTTCGGATCTGGTTTTCTCATTCTTATATCAAATGAAAAATAAACTTTTTCAAAACAATCATAAAAATCTTTGTAGAACGAAACACCGCTTTTTTCTTCAAATGTATTGATATGGATAGAATCGGTGTTACTCAATAAGAACAAGCGATATTTTTTTGATAACTCTTGAAGGAATTCCAAACGATAAAAAGGGAAATCTGCCAAAACTGCATTCCATGCTTTCAGAATCTCTTCTTTAGAAGCATTTGGCAATTGTTTTTGAAAACCTCCAATAAAATCTTCTGGAGAAATAGCTCCAACTTCAAAAGAAAGATTTAATTGATTAAATTCATTATTCCATTCAGTCATTCCTAATTTTTGCAAACCAGAAATTGTGGCAGGTTTGTCTAAATTGATAAAAATATCTCCAAAGTCAAAAATTATCGCATTAATCATGATTTCTAATTTGTATCAGTTCGTCACTTAATATGTTAGTCTTTGTGGTGTTTTTTCTTGTGATAATTGGGGCTTTTGTTCCGTTTAGAAAATTCGTTTTTCCAACAAAAATTCTAGCTTCATCCCAAAGTTTTTCATCAATAAAAGATTGTAGGGTTTGTCTTCCGCCTTCAATTATTATAGATTGAATTTGATTCTGATATAAAACATCCAAGATCTGAGAAATGATATTTTTGCTAAAATCTATTACTTCAAATTGAGTGTTTTCTTTTGAAGGTTTTGAATCTTTAGAAAAAATTAAAGTTTTTACAGAATCATCAAAAATAAAACTGTTTTCATCAATTCTATTATTTTGATCGATAACAACTCGAACTGGATTGTTACCGTTCCAATCTCGAGCATTTAGTTTTGGATTATCAACAACAACGGTTTGTGTTCCAACTAAAATAGCTTGTTCTTCAGTTCGCCATTTGTGAACCAATTGTCTTGAATATTTGTTTGTAATCCAAATTGGTTTTCGATCTTGATCAATTTCTTTTTCTGGAGCTAAAAATCCATCTTGACTTTCGGCCCATTTTAAAATGATATAAGGTCTTCTTTTCTGATGGAAAGTAAAAAAACGTTTATTCAGCTCGTTGCATTCGTCTTCTAAAACACCAACCGTAACATTTGCTCCCGCCTCAATTAATTTTAAAATGCCTTTTCCAGCTACCTTTTCATTAGGATCAACTGTGCCAACAACAACATTCGGAATTTTATTTGCAATAATCAAATCGCAGCAAGGAGGTGTTTTGCCAAAATGACTGCAAGGTTCTAGGCTTACATAAATTGTAGCCTTTTTTAATAGCGATTTATCTTTTACAGAATTTATGGCATTTACTTCTGCATGTGGCTCGCCAGCTTTTTTATGCCAACCTTCGCCAATAATTTGACCATCATAAACAATTACGCTTCCGACCATTGGGTTCGGATATGTTGTTCCTAGCCCATTTTGTGCCAATTCAATACAGCGTTTTATGTATTTTTCATGTATATTCACAGTGCAAAAGTAGTTAATTTTAAGATTATCACTAACTCGAAAAGATTAAGTTGTGAAACAATCCAGATAGTTATCATACTATCAAAAAAGTATATTTACTTTTGTATTTATAATGATTTAGAATAAAAAAAATGGTAAATTGGCTAATAAGAGCAATTGAAAAAGAAGACAATCAGGCAGTTGCAAGATTAATAAGGTCGGTTTTTGATGAAATGGAAATTCCAAAAGTGGGAACAGCATATGAAGATCCTTACTTGGATTTGATGTTTGAAGAATATAGTAAACCTAAATCGGCATATTTTGTTGTTGAAAATGATGGAGAAATTGTAGGCTGTGCTGGAATTGCGCCTTTAGAAAATGGAGATCCTAAAATATGTGAACTGCAGAAAATGTATTTTCTGCCAAAAACAAGAGGTTTAGGAATTGGATCAAAAATGATGGACAAATGTTTGGAGCAAGCAAGATTTTTTGGTTTTGAAAAATGTTATATCGAAACAATGCCTTTTATGCATGCCGCACAAAAGTTGTATAAAAAATCTGGGTTTGAATATTTGGACGCGCCAATGGGAAATACTGGGCATTGTTCTTGCCCTATATGGATGCTGAAAGTTTTGTAATTTTAATGTAACAAATTTAAAACAGCAAGACTTATTGAAAGATGAATGTCAGTTTTTGGCTGATATAAATGCTCAAAAAATAAAAATGAAAATTAAACAATATCGTACTCAGTTTATTAAAGAATTATCTCCTTTTTACGATGCGTACGAAGCAGAGAGCTTTTTTTATTTAATTCTTGAGGATAAACACAAACTTCGCCAGATTGATTTAGCGTTAAATCATGAATTGGTTTTTGATGAGAATGATTTTGTAATATGGGATGAGTTGTTAAAACAGCTAAAAAAAGAAGTCCCAATTCAGTATTTACTTGGAAAAACAAATTTTTATGGTTTGGATTTTGAAGTAAATGAAAATGTTTTGATTCCGAGGCCAGAAACAGAAGAATTGGTTGAATGGATTATTAATGAAAATATAAGTCCAGAAAAGTCAAAAAAAATAAGAATTTTAGATATTGGAACCGGAAGCGGCTGTATTGCTATTTCTTTGGCAAAAAACCTTCCAAATGCAGAAGTTGTTGCTATTGATGTATCTAAAAAAGCAATTGAAACCGCAAAAAGAAACGCTGTAAGAAATAATGTCGAAGTGACTTTTGTATTATTGGATATTTTAAAAGAAGAAGAATTAAGATGCCAGTTTGATATCATTGTTTCTAATCCGCCTTATGTTCGAAATTTAGAAAAAGAAGAAATAAAGAAAAATGTTTTGGACTATGAGCCACATTTGGCTCTTTTTGTGGAAGACAACGACGCTTTGATTTTTTATAGAAAAATTGCATCGCTGGCAAAAAATGCTCTTCTAGGAAAAGGAAAGTTGTATTTTGAAATCAATCAGTATCTCGGAAAAGAAATGACTGATTTACTAGAGAATATGGATTTTAAAAGTGTAGAACTTCGAAAAGATATTTACGATAACGATCGTATGATTTCAGGTAAGGTTTTGAAAGACTCATAATTTGATAACTTCAGTTAGTATTTTATGGAATATCAAACTAAACCCAAAGAAAACTATATTGTAATTGACGGTTATTTTTCGTTAGAGGGAATTAAATCTGTTAAAGATGTTGTGGAAAAACGTTTTGAAAATCGATTAAAAACAGATTTCTATAATGATTTTATGAATTGGTCTAAAGCTGAAAATGAAATTCTGTTAGGAACATTTCGGCCTTATACTTCTTGGGGTTTAGGCACAGATTTAGGATGTATTTTTAATTATCGTAATCCAGACGAATTTGTTTATCAGGAATTTAAACTTATTCATTCTTTGGTGAATGGATGGGTTCCTGCAGAAAACACTTCTATAGGGAATAATCATCTTATTGCGGTAAAGTTTGAGAGTCAGATACCTGAAATACTGCTTAAACTTCATGAAGAAAAGGAGTATCGTCCTACAGCGCCAGTTGGTTGTTTCCAAGTAGGATTATGTCCTAAAAATGATTTTCCAATTATCTTAGAAAATATTAGAAAACGTCGTTTAGAAAATAAAAGTAAGTATTAGACCGAAACTGCGACTAAAATTATTCGTAACGTAACGCCTCAATAGGATCTAGTTTTGATGCTTTAATTGCTGGATACAAGCCGGAAACAATTGCGACCATAAAACTTGTTGCAAAAGCAGCAAAAATCGCCATCCACGGAATCACAAAAACGAAACTCATAGCCGTTGCAATGGCAAAACCAAGGAGGATTCCTAAAAGGATTCCAACCAAACCTCCAATTTGTCCGATCAATAAAGTTTCTATAAAAAACTGAAAAGCAACAGTTGATCTTTTTGCTCCCAAAGCTTTACGAACACCAATTTCGCGAGTACGTTCTGTAACCGAAACAACCATAATATTCATTAAGGCGATTGAAGACCCTAAAATTGTGATGACAGAAATAGTCCATGCTGCTATTCCTAGATATTGAGTTATGCTTAGAATTCGGTTAATCAAATCATCGCTTCTCCCAATTCCGAAATTATTGTCGCGCACTGGACTCAATTTTCGAACTCTTCGCATTGTACTGGTAGCATTATCAATAGCTTGATCCAGAACTTCTTTTTTAGAAACCATCACACTAATGGTGTAATTAATATTTGGCGCTGTAAATAAAGAACGCGCTACTTGAATTGGAATTAAAACACGCAAATCCTGACTGTTTCCAAAAGTTGATCCTTTTTCTTTTAAGACACCTATAACTTTAAATCGAGCGCCGCGAATTGAAATTATTTTATCAATAGGGTTTAGGTCTTTTAATAGGCCTTTTTCGAAATCAGAACCTACAATACAAGAATAAGTATTGTTTTCAATATCGAATTGATTGAATGAACGGCCTAAGGTAGTTTCTAAACCAGAATTTGAAATAAAATGTTCGTCAACTCCCAGTACCGTAATTTCGGGATCAGTTTTAGTATCTAGATATTTTACTTCGGCTTTTGAGGTAGCTGTAAAGGAAAGTGAGGTCTCAGTAAAAGGATATTTGTATTTGTTTTTGAAAGCAACTGCTTCAGGATAAGAAATAATTGGATTTATGATTTCGCGCTCATTTCCACCACGATTTTTAAGGTTGTTTTCGTATTGATTAATATTAAAAGTATTAGCTCCCATTGAAGCAAAATTGGTTGAAACGGTATTTTCAAGGGCTGTAACAACAGTCAAAATTCCAACCAAAGCGGTAATACCGATGGCAATAATTAAAACGGTAAGAATAGTACGCAGCAATTGTGTTTTGATAGAACCAAATGCAATTCGGATATTTTCTTTAAATAATTTTAGCATCATGACCAATTTGTCACGAAAATACGTTTTTTGTTACAAGTTTGTTTTCGAAGTGTTATTATTTATTTTAAAAAGTAAGATATTTGCAGACTTAAATTAAGTCGAAAGCTGGAAAGTCATAAAGTCGAAAGTCTAAAACGCCAGCAATCAAAAATAGAAATAAATTAATTTTTAAAGGTTTTTGAATTTTAATTTTCAAAAGAAATCTAAAATCTAAAATCTACAATCTAAAATAAAGAAGATGGCTTCAAAACCAAGCATTCCAAAAGGAACGAGAGATTTTTCACCTGCAGAGGTGTCAAAACGTCAATATATTATTCAAACAATAAAAGCAAATTTCGAAAAGTTTGGTTTTCAGCCAATCGAAACGCCTTCGTTTGAAAATTCAGATACTTTGATGGGAAAATATGGAGAAGAAGGAGATCGTCTGATTTTCAAAATTTTAAATTCTGGAAACTTTTTCTACAATAAAAGTAAAATTGAATTGCCAGAATCAATTGAAGAATTACAATTAAATTCTGCTGAGAAAATTACTTTAGAGCAAAGAATTGAATTAAATAAATTCACAGGAAAAATTTCTGAAAAAGCTTTGCGTTACGATTTGACGGTTCCGTTTGCAAGATATGTGGTGCAACACCAAAGTGAAATTGAATTTCCTTTTAAAAGATACCAAATCCAACCAGTTTGGAGAGCTGATAATCCGCAAAAAGGTCGTTTCAGAGAATTTTTTCAATGTGATGCCGATGTTGTAGGCTCAAAATCTCTTTGGCAGGAAGTAGAATTGGTTCAATTATATGATACTGTTTTTACTTCTTTAGGTTTAGAAGGCGTAACAATTAAAATCAATAACAGAAAAATTTTATCTGGAATTGCTGAAGTGATTGGCGCGTCAGATAAATTAATCGATTTTACTGTTGCTCTTGATAAATTGGATAAAATTGGAGAAGACGGCGTGAAAAAAGAAATGATCGAAAAAGGAATTTCTGAAGATGCTTTAGTAAAAGTACAGCCACTTTTCAGTTTCTCGGGAACCTTTGCAGACAAAATTGCACAGCTTTCAGAATTATTGTCATCTTCTGAAGAAGGAATGAAAGGTGTTGAAGAGCTTAAATTTATATGTGATAATGTTGCTGAATTAGGACTTTCTACTGCCATTTTAGATTTAGATGTGACTTTAGCTCGCGGTTTAAATTATTATACAGGAGCAATTTTTGAAGTTGCAGCTCCAAAAACAGTTGCTATGGGGTCTATTGGAGGCGGTGGAAGATACGACGATTTGACTGGTATTTTTGGTTTAAAGAATATGAGCGGTGTCGGAATATCTTTTGGATTGGATAGAATTTATCTAGTTTTAGAAGAATTACATTTATTTCCAGAAACAGTTGCAGCGACTTCTAAAGCTTTATTTTTAAATTTTGGAGATAAAGAAGCTTTGTATGCTTCGCAGGCGATTCAGAAATTGAGAAAAGAAAACATAAAAGTAGAGTTGTATCCTGACAATGTAAAAGTTGGAAAACAATTTCAATATGCAGACAAACGTTTAATTCCGTTTGCAGTATTGGTTGGAGATCAGGAAATTACTTCAAATTCTTATACGCTTAAAAATTTAATGACAGGAGAGCAGGTTTCTGTTGATTTCGAGGGATTGAAAAAAACTTTATTAGGCTAACTGTCTGGGACAAAAGTTTTTGCTTTAGATTCCGCAGATTTAAAGGATTTTCTTTTAAAATCTCTGCTTAAAATAGTTGCTAGAGAAGAAAAAAAACTCTTAATTTGCCGACCTTAAGTTACGGGCGTAGTTCAAGGGTAGAATAGCGGTCTCCAAAACCGTTGATGGGGGTTCGAATCCCTCCGCCCGTGCAATAAAATATTTTTTATCAAAAAGCGCAAAGTTCGCAAAGCATTTGTAAAATATAGCTTTGCGAACTTTGTCTTTTCTATAAAAGCTTAAGAATGAAAAAACTTTGCGTTCTTTGCGTTAATTTTTTTTCGTCATTAAGGTTTCGTCATTAATCCAAAGATGAAGAAAGCATAAAAAAAAGCTTCGTCTCTATAGGCGAAGCTTTTTTTAATATAAGGTAAATTTGAATTAATAATTATTTTGAGGCCGAAGCCAACCCTTAAATTCAATTTTTGGTGTAATAATTTTTGTTTTTACGCTATCAAAGATAAAATAAACTATAACGTAATAGTCTTAAAATTGTATTAAATTTTAATGAGCCTGTTTCGTTTTTTAAAAGTCTCATAATTAATAAAGTGACAATTTGACATTTTAAAAGATTTGGCAGTACTTTTGCAATCTAACAGAAAGAAATAAAATGAAGTTTAAAAATATTTTTAAAAATAAAAGTAATATGACTACGGAAAATACAGAATTCGATCAGGAATTAGACGATGTAACGTTAGAGAACAATGCCAACGGAGAGCAGTTAATTGTTGAAGAATTAAGTGTTGAGGAGCAATTAGCTAAAGACTTGGCTCACGAAAAAGATAAGTTTTTGAGATTATTTGCTGAATTTGAAAATTACAAAAAAAGAACTTCAAAAGAGCGTCTTGAATTATTTAAAACAGCAAACCAAGAAGTTTTATTGGCAATGCTTCCTGTTTTAGATGATTTTGACAGAGCGACAGTAGAAATCAACAAGTCTGATGATGAAAATTTGAAAAAAGGCGTTGAGTTGATTCATGAAAAATTGAAAAGCACTTTAGTTTCTAAAGGTTTAGAACAAGTTGAAATTCAAGCAGGAGATGCTTTCAATGCTGATGTTGCTGAAGCAATTACCCAAATTCCAGCTCCGTCTGACAAATTAAAAGGGAAAATTGTTGATGTTATTGAAAAAGGATACAAATTAGGAGATAAAATTATTCGTTTCCCTAAAGTTGTTGTTGGTAACTAAAAAAATGTAAACAAAGTCCGATGATTTTTTTTGGATTTTGGTCCCGAAGCTTCGGGATAAGATTTGGAACTTAATCTAATTATGAAAAAAGATTTTTACGAAATACTAGGCATTTCAAAAAATGCTGATGCTGCTGAAATTAAAAAAGCATACAGAAAAAGTGCTTTAAAATATCACCCTGATAAAAATCCAGGCGACAAAGAGGCAGAAGAAAACTTCAAATTGGCGGCAGAAGCTTACGAAGTTTTAAGTGATCCGCAGAAAAAAGCGAAATACGATCAATACGGTCATCAAGCATTTGATGGTTCTGGCGGATTTGGCGGTGGTCATGGCGGTATGAACATGGATGATATTTTCAGCCAATTTGGTGATATTTTTGGTGGCGGATTTGGCGGTTTCGGAGGCGGAGGTGGAGGCCCTCGTCGTGCTAAAGGAAGCAATCTTCGAATTAAAGTTAAATTGACTTTAGAAGAAATTGCAAATGGAGTTGAGAAAAAAGTTAAAGTAAAACGTAAAGTTCAGGCAAAGGGCGTAACGTATAAAACTTGTACGACTTGTAATGGTCAAGGACAAGTAATGCGTGTAACCAATACTATTTTAGGAAGAATGCAATCTGCGTCAACTTGTCCTACTTGTGGAGGTTCTGGTCAAATTTTAGATAAAAAACCTTCTGAGGCCGATGCTCAAGGTATGGTTCAGGAAGACGAAACAGTATCAATCAAAATTCCTGCAGGAGTTGTTGACGGAATGCAGTTAAAAGTTGCTAATAAAGGTAATGATGCTCCAGGAAACAGTATTCCAGGAGATTTAATTGTAGCAATTGAAGAAGTTGAACATGAATTTTTGAAGCGTGAAGGGGAAAATATTCATTTCGATTTATATATCAGTTTCCCTGAAGCAGTTTTGGGAGTTTCAAAAGATATTGAAGCAATCAACGGAAAAGTTCGTATTAAATTAGAAGAAGGAATTCAGTCTGGAAAAATCTTAAGATTGAAAGGAAAAGGAATTCCAAGTTTAAATGGCTACGGAAGTGGAGATTTACTGGTTCACGTAAACGTTTGGACTCCAAAAACATTAAATAAAGAACAAAAACAATTCTTTGAAAATGCTTTAAACGACGAACATTTTGTTCCAAGTCCAGAGAAATCAGAGAAATCATTCTTTGAAAAAGTAAAAGATATGTTCTCATAATTTGAACTCTTTTAAAAGTTTATAAAATAATAAAAACCCATTCTAGCATAAATTAGAATGGGTTTTTTGTGTAATATGACACAATTTCGCTTCGAATTATTTACTTTTACAGTCGCTGAACCGTAATAGGCAAAGTGACGCAGTAAATCCTTAAAAATAGCATG
Organism: Flavobacterium sp. SH_e; assembly: GCF_025717045.1. Taxonomy (GTDB): domain Bacteria; phylum Bacteroidota; class Bacteroidia; order Flavobacteriales; family Flavobacteriaceae; genus Flavobacterium. Next base: position 630,540 of record NZ_JAOVZN010000001.1, on the reverse strand, counting down.
AGTAACTTACTTGAAGTACATAAAGTCGTAAAAAAATACGGCGATTATGTAGCACTTAACGAAGTTTCATTAAATGTGCCAAAAGGCAGTATATATGGACTTTTAGGTCCGAATGGAGCCGGAAAAACTTCCCTTATCAGAATCATAAACCAAATTACATTGCCAGATAGCGGTGAAGTAATTTTGGATGGAGAAAGATTGCAACCAAAACATGTGCAAACTATCGGATACCTTCCCGAAGAAAGAGGTTTGTACAGTTCGATGAAAGTGGGAGAGCAATGTTTGTATCTGGCTCAAATGAAAGGTCTTTCTAAAGCTGAAGCCAAAAAACAACTAGATTATTGGTTTGACCGATTAGGAATTCAAGGCTGGTGGAACAAGAAAATTCAGGAACTTTCTAAAGGAATGGCACAGAAAATTCAATTTGTAGTTTGTGTTTTGCATAAACCCAAATTACTGATTTTAGATGAACCTTTTTCTGGATTTGACCCCGTAAATGCTAATGTTATTAAAGATGAAATTTTGGCATTAAAAGAACAAGGTTCGACTATTATTTTTTCGACACATCGAATGGAAAGTGTTGAAGAGCTTTGCGAAAATATCGCTTTAATTCACAAATCAAATAAATTGATCGAAGGAAAAGTTGCAGATGTGAAACGTCAGTTTAGAACCAATAGTTTTGAAGTTGGAATTTTGACCAATAATGTTGAAGGCTTGATGTATGATATTACTCAAAAGTTCACAGTTTCGCCTGCTAATTTTAAATCGCTAAATGATGATTTGAAATTAAATATTCAGATTGGAAACGCAGCGCCAAATGAATTATTACATGTTTTAACGCAACGCGGGCAAGTAACGCATTTCGTTGAAAAAATTCCGAGTATAAATGATATTTTTATCCAAACGGTAACGGAAAATAAAGTTTAGATTTCAGATTTTAGATTTTAGAGTGAAGACCTAAAATCTAAAAATCTAAAGTCAACAATCTAAAATCTAAAATCAAGAAATGAGTATTATTTCATTAATTATAAAAAGAGAATTTATTGCCAAAGTCCGCAATAAATCTTTTGTTGTCATGACATTTTTGAGTCCGCTTTTATTTGTGGCGATTGCTGTTTTTATTGGCTATTTAAGTTCGATGAAAGCAGAAACGAAAAGAATTGCAATTCATGACGAAACTGGACTTTTTGCTTCTGATTTTTTAAAAGAAAATAAAAAAGGAGCCGAATTCAAATATTTAAATTTATCTGAAATTGATGTAAAGGCTTTAAAAGATAGCATTACAAAAGAAAATTTCAACGGATTAATCGTTATTCCGAAAACAAAAAATATAAAAGATTTAGAAAGTAAAATTGAATTTATTTCTAATAATAGTCCGAGTATTTCTTTTATTGAAAATACTCAGGATGTTATTGGAAATAAAATTACAAAACTAAATCTGGAAGAAGCAAAACTAGACACTTTGGCTATTCAGAAAGCACAATCAGATGTAAATATTCATTTGGTTAAAGCTTCTGGAGAAGAAAGTTTAAAAGGTTTAAACGAAATTAAAATTGCGATTGGCGGTGCCTTTGGTTACTTGATTATGATGTTTATTATCATTTATGGAAATATGGTAATGCGAAGCGTAATCGAAGAAAAAACAAACAGGATTATCGAAATCATTATTTCATCTGTAAAGCCATTTCAATTAATGATTGGTAAAATTGTTGGAACTTCATTAGCAGGAATTTTGCAATTCATCATTTGGGCAATAATTGGCTTAGGATTAATGTTTGCTGCTTCAGCATTTTTTGACGTGAATGTTGGGCCAACGGCGAGAATTTCTCCAGAAATGATGCAAACGGCTCAACATGAACTTTCTGGATCGGCGCAAATGTATATTGCTGAATTATGGAATTTGCCAATTGCAAGCATCATAATCGGATTTGTGATTTATTTTATTGGAGGATATTTTTTATATAGCTCATTTTATGCCGCAATTGGAGCTGCAGTTGACAATCAAACCGATTCTCAGCAATTTTTGCTGCCAATTCTAATGCCTTTGATTTTGAGTGTTTATATCGGATTTTTTACAGTAGTAAACGATCCACATGGAAGTGTTGCGGTTATCTTTTCGATGATTCCGTTAACTTCACCAATTGTAATGTTAATGCGTATTCCGTTTGGCGTGCCGTGGTGGCAAATCGCAATTTCGGTATCATTATTGTTTGCTACATTTTTCCTTGTTGTATGGTTCGCTGCAAAAATTTACCGAGTAGGTATTTTAATGTACGGCAAAAAACCGACTTGGAAAGAATTGTATAAGTGGCTAAAATATTAATTTTTAAAGTCGCTAAGGTACTAAGGTTCTAAGATGCTAAGTTTTTTAGCTTCTTGTAGAAAAACCTCATTACCTTAGCAACTTAGAACCTTAGAATCTCAAAAAAAAAATGAGTAAAATACTAATTGTAGAAGACGAAGCAGCGATCAGAAGAGTTTTGGTAAAAATATTATCAGAAGAAAATGATTCCTATCAGGTTGATGAAGCTGAAGATGGTGTTGCGGGACTTGAAAAAATAAAAAACAACGACTATGATTTGGTTTTGTGTGATATCAAAATGCCAAAAATGGACGGTGTTGAGGTTTTAGAAGAAGTAAAAAAGATAAAACCAGAAATTCCGATGGTAATGATTTCTGGGCACGGCGATATGGAAACTGCGATTCAAACCATGCGTTTAGGAGCTTTTGATTATATTTCAAAACCGCCAGATTTGAACCGTTTATTAAATACAGTTCGTAATGCTTTGGACAAAAAACAATTAGTAGTTGAAAATAAAATCCTAAAGAAAAAAGTCAGCAAAAACTACGAAATGATTGGCGACAGTGAGTCGATTAACCATATCAAACTGATGATTGATAAAGTTGCTCCAACAGAAGCTAGAGTTTTGATTACTGGACCAAACGGAACAGGGAAGGAACTCGTGGCGCATCAGTTACATGAAAAAAGTGAACGTTCTAGTTTTCCGTTAATTGAAGTAAACTGTGCTGCAATTCCAAGTGAATTAATCGAAAGCGAATTGTTCGGACATGTAAAAGGTGCTTTTACATCGGCAGTGAAAGATCGTGCTGGAAAGTTTGAAGCGGCTGACAAAGGAACTATTTTCTTGGATGAAATTGGAGATATGAGTCTTTCGGCTCAAGCCAAAGTTTTACGCGCTTTGCAAGAAAGTATGATTACGAGAGTTGGTGCTGATAAAGATATTAAAGTTGATGTTCGTGTAGTTGCGGCGACGAATAAAGATTTAAAAACGGAAATTGCTGAAGGCCGTTTCCGTGAAGATTTATACCATCGTTTGGCAGTAATTTTGATTAAAGTTCCGCCATTGAATGAAAGACGTGATGATATTCCTGCTTTGATTTTGCATTTTACAGAAAAAATAGCTTCAGAACAAGGAAATGCAGCTAAGTCATTTTCGGCGCAAGCCATAAAATTATTACAGGAATACGATTGGACAGGAAATATTCGTGAACTTCGAAATGTAGTCGAAAGATTGATTATTTTGGGAGGAAACGAAATCTCAGAATCAGATGTGAAAATGTTCGCAAGCAAATAATTTGCTTCGCGCTTTAGGCTATAAGCTTTAGGCTTTAAGCTTTTATAGAAACTAAATAATTTTTGCTTATAGTGTATAGCTTTAAGCTTAAAGCATAAAAAAATGAAACTAAAAAAAATAAACGAGAAATTACAAGATGCCTTAATTGAAAACGGTTTGACAGAAGCAAATGCTTTGCAGATGGAAACTTTTTCGACCATAAAAAGTGGTGCTGATTGTGTAATTATTTCGCCGAAAGGAAGTGGGAAAACAACGACAATTGTTATGAATGTGATTCAGCAATTGGCTGGAAAAACAGAAGAATCGCCACGAGCTTTGATTATTGTTGAAGACAAAGAGAAAATGGTTGCAATGGTCGAGCTTTTTGAGAAATTAGGAAAATATACTAATCTTGAAGTTTATGGCGTGCACGATAAAGGCGATATGGATTATGATAAAAATTACGTTTCTACAGGAATTGATATTTTAATTGGAACACCAACAAAATTAAACGATATGTTTAGTACAGCTGGTTACAATGTAAATCGTCTTAAAATGTTTATTTTGGATGATGCAGATCCGATTTTGAAATTACGACATGATCCAAAAATTACACGTATTTCTAATAGTATTGCCAAAGTGCAACGAATTATTTTTTCTGAAACTCTGACAGAACGTATTGAAATTTTGGCAGATAAAATCATGCTTGAGCCTTATTTGTTTGATATGGATGAAGAAGGAGAAGAGCTTGATGAGGATGAAGATGATATTGAAGAAGAAGAATAATTTACTATAAGTTTACAGTCCCGGTTTTCAGTCGCAGTTACTGAAAAGCGGGATTTTTTCGTGAAGACAGTCCCAGTTTATGGTTTCAGTTTTCAGTAAAATAACTGTAAACTGAGACCGAGACTGAAAATTAAATTAAAAATATGGAGATTTTAAAAACAGTTAAATTTTTAGGAATAGTGCTTTTGTGCTTTTTTATTGTCCTATATGTTTTAATTATTTCTTACGTGTATTTTAATCAAATAGGACTGGTTTTTCACAGTTCAAAACTTCCAAAAGATTTTAAGTTTGATTATAAACAAAAGTTTGAAGAGGTAAATATTACTTCTTTTGATGGAAGTATTTTGAACGGATTATTGTTTAAGGCTGAAAACTCAAAAGGTCTTGTTTTTTATCTTCATGGAAATGCGGGAACGCTTGAAACTTGGGGTAAAATTGCAAAAATATATACTTCATTAGGTTACGATATTTTCATTTTAGACTATAGAAGTTTTGGAAAAAGTGAAGGTGAAATTGAGAATGAAGAGCAATTAAGTAAAGATATTTCTATTGTATATAAAAAAGTGGCTGAGAAATATTCTCAGAATAAAATTATTATTGCAGGATATTCAATTGGTTCTGGTTTTGCGACTAAATTAGCTTTAGAAAATAACCCGAGAGCTTTGATTCTTCAGGCTCCTTATTTCAATTTTCTAGAATTGTCAAGTTCTAGAGTGCCATTTTTTCCTGATTTTATGAAGAAGTTTAGTTTAGAAACAAATCTCTATCTACCAAAAATAAAAAGTCCAATTTATATTTTTCATGGAACTAAAGATCAATTAATTCCAATTGATAATTCAATACGATTAAAGAAGTTATTGAATTCAAATGCCTATTTTTATCCGCTGAAAAATCAAGAACATATTGGCGTAAATGAAAATGAAGATTTTCAAGAACAATTAAAAAGAATATTATAAGTCGAAGTCTCAGTTTTCAGTCTCAGTAACTGGAAAACGAGATTTTTGTAAGTCACAGTTTTGGTCGCAGTTTGCAATCTGAAAACTGTGACTGCGACTGAAAACTAATAAAAAATAAAATATCATGGGATTAATGAAGGTGTTTTCAGGTAGTGAAGTATTAGCGATTGCTTTGCAAGAAAGATTGCAAGAAGCGGGAGTTGAAACAGTTAAAAAAGACAATATTCAATCAGCACGTTTAGGTGGCTTTGGCAAACAGATTTGGCGGTTGAAGTATTTATACAAGAAACAGATTTTGCAAAAGCAAATCCAGTTATAGAAGAATTTAGAATGAGCCTTTAAAAGTTTTCAGTTTTCAGTCTCAGCTTTCAGTAGTTACTGAGAGTGCGACTGAAAACTGCGACTGAAAACTAAAAAAAATATGCAATACAAAATGTTAGTGCTCGACATGGATGATACCTTGTTGACAGACGACCACAGAATTTCAGATTTAAATAAAAAAGTGATACTAGAGGCGCAAGCAAAGGGTGTTTATGTAGTTTTGGCTTCAGGAAGACCAACTTCGGCAATGACGGCTTATGCTAGAGAATTGGAATTAGATAAAAACGATTCGTATATGATTTCGTTTAACGGAGCAATAATCAGTCAAGTAAAAGATGATTTAATTTTGTTTGAACAGAAATTAACCGTTCAGCAGATTCATGCTTTATATGATTATAGCGTTAAAATGAATACGCATATTATTACGTATTTGGATGATGAAATAATTAGCGAAACAGATTCTCAGTATATCGAAGTAGAAAAAGAAATTACCGGAATGGCGCATCAAAAAGTTTCAAGCTTTAAAGATTATGTAGACAGACCAGCCGTTAAATGTATTTTATTACAAGATCCAGCGTATTTAAAGCCTTTAGAAGAAGATTTAAAAGAAGCGATGCCACATTTAAGTGTTTCTATGTCTAAACCATTCTTCTTAGAAGCTGCGCAACAAGGAATTGATAAAGCTGCGAGTTTGAAGTTTTTGGCAGATAAGCTAGGAATTCATCAAAGTGAAATTATCGCTGTTGGAAACGCTGGAAATGACTTGACAATGATAGAATATGCAGGTTTGGGTGTTTGGGTTGATAACGTGACACCAGAATTACGTGATAAAGCCGATTTAATTGTAGCTTCAAATAATGACGATGGTGTTGCTGAGGTAGTGACACGTTATATTTTAAATTAAAAAAATGAAAAATCCAATTGAAACAGAGCGTTTGCTTTTAAGAGAATTAGAACTTTCTGATGCAGAAGGAATGTTTGAATTGGATTCCAATCCGAATGTGCATTTATTTGTTGGCAATAGGCCTGTAAAACATATTGAAGAAAGTATTGAATATATCAAGTTTGTTCAAAAACAATATAAAGATCTTGGAACAGGCCGCTGGGCTGTTGTTTTAAAAGAAACCAATGAATTTATTGGATGGTCTGGAATAAAGTATATAACAGACGAAATTAACGATCATAAAAACTTTTATGAGTTAGGATACCGTTTTATCGAAAAACATTGGGGAAAAGGTTATGCTACAGAAGCAGGAAAAGCTTTTATAGATTATGCCTTTAATGAAATGAAAGTAGAAAAATTATATGCTTACGCAGATGCAGGAAACGAAAATTCTAGAAAAATTCTAGAGAAACTAGGTTTTCGTTTTATAAATTCCTTCCACCATGAAGAGGAATTAGAAGTTTGGTACGAACTTAAAAATCCAAACTTAAACTAAGAAATGTATTCCAAATCTTTACATACTTAAAAGTCAGTAAAGATTTGGAAACAAATCAGAGTTATGCTATTATTTTTTAGCTACAGAAACGAAATATTTATTTCCGTCACCCATTGTTAATTTTACACGCTCATCGCAAAGATCGATTGCAAAGTTTGCACTTTCGTAACAGCTGCAAGTTGTATTTTTGTCTTTAGACATTTCTGTTTTACAGTTGTTGTTTTTAAAACTTGCCAATTGTGGTGTGTATAAACTAACCAAGTCAGTAGAAGCAGTTACTAAAGAAATAATACTTGCTGAATTATTATTAGTAATTCTGTAAACAATTCTATCCGTATAGTTTACTTCGTTAACGGTTACTTTACGAATGTAGGTATAAGCAGTAGAACCTTCTCCTGGCTCTTTAACTTCAAACTTAAACCCAACTGCACGAATAGCAACATCAAATTGCTGCTGAGAGTTGAAGCTTGCCCAAGTCGTTAATGTACTAATTGTAGGAAATGGATTTGCTGCAGCAGGGGCATTAGTTTGCGCTTGCGAACTAAATAGGGTTAAGAACATCAAGCAGATTGTGGGTAAAAATGCTTTCATAAAGCGTGGTATTTGTATTTTAATTTTGCCTACTCTCTTTGGTTTTCGGCTTTCCCATTTCATTTTGTAACACAAAACAACAACATAACGAGTAGAATTCAAAATTGTTATGCTCGAATTATTATTAAATTAATTAAAACGTATTAAAATTCTCAAATATGAATTTATTTTTGACCTGATTCATAACAAAAGTAAATGTAAGAAATTTTGAATTTAAAACCGAAAAAAATGTACTTAATCGATAAAATTTGCACTTAATCGATTATTTTGTCATTTTATTCTTATTGAAATGTTAAAAATTTCTGTTTGGATAATCTCAATTTTCTCAAAAAATAAAATAAAAAAAATTAAAATAAAATTTTACTAAATTAACATTGGTGCAAATTATTGATTCGAAGTGGCTTAATTGCTTTCTTTTGAGAAATATTGTTTGTAAATTTGCAGCCTTAAATTTTTTGACAACGATTTCATTAATTTAAGACAGATTATGGAAAATAGAAAGAAAGTTGCCTTTTATACACTGGGTTGTAAACTGAATTTTTCAGAGACTTCTACAATTGCCAGAAATTTTAACGACGAAGGTTTTGACCGTGTCGATTTTGAAGAAATAGCAGATATTTATGTCATCAATACTTGCTCTGTAACAGAAAATGCAGATAAGCAGTTTAAGCAAGTAGTTAAAAAAGCAATGAAGCTGAATGAAAAAGCTTTTGTTGCTGCTGTTGGTTGTTATGCACAATTGAAACCAGAAGAATTAGCTGCGGTTGATGGCGTTGATTTGGTTTTGGGAGCGACAGAAAAATTCAAAATCACGGACTATATTCATGATTTGAGCAAAAACGACATGGGTGAAGTTCACTCCTGCGAAATTGCTGAAGCTGATTTCTATGTTGGAAGTTATTCTATTGGAGATCGTACAAGAGCATTTTTAAAAGTTCAAGACGGCTGCGATTATAAATGTACCTACTGTACAATTCCTTTAGCAAGAGGAATTTCAAGAAGTGATGCTTTAGAAAATGTATTGAAAAACGCCAAAGAAATCTCGGCTCAAAATATCCGTGAAATTGTTTTAACAGGTGTAAATATTGGTGATTACGGAAAAGGGGAGTTTGGAAACAAAAAACACGAACATACTTTTCTGGATTTAGTTCAGGCTTTGGATAAAGTAGAAGGAATCGAACGTTTGAGAATTTCTTCTATCGAACCAAATTTATTGAAAAACGAAACAATTGAATTTGTATCGAAAAGCCGAACTTTTGTACCGCATTTTCATATTCCGTTACAATCAGGAAGCAATGATATTTTGAAATTAATGAAACGCCGTTATTTACGCGAAGTATATGTTGATCGTGTAAATAAAATTCGCGAAGTAATGCCTCATGCATGTATTGGTGTTGACGTAATTGTTGGTTTTCCTGGAGAAACAGATGAGCATTTCTTAGAAACATATCATTTCTTAAATGATTTGGATATTTCGTATTTACACGTTTTTACCTATTCAGAAAGAGATAATACAGAAGCGGTTGATATGGAAGGCGTTGTTCCTTCAAATGTTCGCGCTAAACGCAGTAAAATGCTTCGTGGATTGTCTGTTAAAAAACGTCGTGCTTTTTATGAAAGTCAGTTAGGAACAAACAGAACAGTTCTTTTTGAAGGAGAAAATAAAGAAGGTTATATTCACGGATTTACTGAAAACTACGTAAAAGTAAAAACACCTTGGAATCCTGAATTGGTAAATACTTTGCAAGAAATCAACTTGACAAAAATTGACGAAGACGGAAGTGTTCGTATTGAGTTTTTGAATAAATTGGCGGAAGTTTAAAAAAAATAAACAGACAAAGTATTGTCATTTCGACCGAAGAGAGAAATCACACTAGTTTGTCGACAAAGATTGGAGATTTTCTGTGCGTAATTGCTAGTGCGATTTCTCCCTTCGGTCGAAATGACAAAAAAATCCCTTTTCGTAAAAAAGGGATTTTTTTGTTTTATAAGAATTACTCATTATCCTGAACAACCAATTTTAAAGAGTTAATATAATCTGTATCAAATTCAATAACTCGAATTTTTTCTGGATTAAAACCTAATTCTCCGCCAAACTGACCGCGTGTATCTAAAAAATCAATGGTCAATTCTTCTTCATTCAATTTTATTAATTTTCCTAGATAAGCTGATTTAGATGATTTTTTGGCGATTTGGAAAATTCCGTATTTCTTAGAAACATAATTTATAATTGAAGCTAAATCTTTAATCGGGATAATATCATCAGAATTAATTTTCAAGCCTTTTAAGCGAATTACTTTTTCTGTAAAAGCCAAATCATGATCTCGGTTTACAACTTCAATGTTTTTATTTCTAAGAATAACGAAACCATCCAAAACAAAATCAACAGGATTATTTCGAAGCAAAATCCAATCATCAGAATAATCAATTAAAAATCCGCTGAAGATTTCTTTTTTATCCTGAAATTCAATTTCGACCAATTGTCTTAAATATTGTTCCATCATGTTTTTTTTAAATTCCAATAATTAAATTCCAATTATACTTGGGACCTACATTTTTTTAAAATTCCAATAATTAAATTCCAAATTCCAATCTCAAAGTAATTGGAATTTGGAATTTCAAAAATTTGGATTTTTTTTAAGGATTAGTAGACCAAATACTGCTGTTTTTAATAAAAACTCTTCGGTTTAATTTTAACTGCGCTATAATTAAATCTGCCATATCTTCAGACTGCATTACTTTTTCAGGGTTTCCGTCAGTTAGGTTTAAGTCTTTTGCCATGTCGGTTGCAACCGTACTTGGCGTTAAAGCCGTAACACGAATATTGTGTTTTCTCATTTCCTGCATCAGAGAATCGGTTAAACCTAAAACAGCAAATTTAGATGCGCTGTAAGCACTTGTCAAAGCATTTCCATTTAATCCGGCAGTCGATGAAATATTAATAATATCTCCAGTTTGTCTTTCGATCATATTTGGAATAATAGCACGAGTTGTGAAATATGTTCCCATTAAATTCACTTGAATAATTCTTTCCCAAGCTTCTGGTTCTAATTCTAAGAATTTTCCAAAAGAAGCAATTCCTGCGCTATTGATTAAAATATCGATGTGTTTAAATTCAGCCAAAGCTTTTTCTACAGCTTTATTGATAGAGTTGATGTCAGAAACATCAGCTGTTAAAGCCAAAGCTTTCACGCCTAAATTAGAAGCTTCGTCAGCTAATTGTTCTACGTCTTTTTGAGTTCTTGAAACCAAAATCAGGTTTACACCTTCTTTAGCCAAAGCAATTGCTACAGCTTTTCCAATTCCTTTTCCTGCGCCAGTAATAAAGGCGTTTTTATTTTTTAAGTCGGTCATGATTGTGTTTTTAGAAATGCAGAAAGCATCATTTTAAGTCTTACAAAAATAAGGTTTTGAAAACTAAAATGATGCTCTAAAAGGTATTCTTAATCTAAGTTTAACAACTTTCGATTATTCTTTAAGAACCATGTCAATGCACATAACAGCTCCTAAAATTAACTGTCTCAACGGACTATCAGTTGCAACGGTATCTTCAATTTGAAGTACATAATTATCTGCGCTTGTGAAAAACTCTTTACCTAAACCTGCCCATTTTTTACTAACTTGAGCCAATTGTTTTCCTTCGTGCGAGAATTTAAAATCCCAACCAGTCCATTTTCCTTGTAACGTTGCAACAGGTTTTTCATTTTTGTCCAAGATGTCAAACTTTCCTCCAATCGAAAAGAATTTTTGTTTGAAAGTTCCAACCAAACGATCTTTTTCATCCAATACTTCAACAGTCGATCTGAATATAGCAACACCTCTTCTTACGGTAATTAACTTTTCGCCAGAAGGAGTTGTAATTTCAACATTAAACGGAGTTGCTCTTTTGTAATCTGTAAAACGGAATACTTTTGTGAAAAAACCAAGATTGTTTTCTCGGCAGTTCATTATGATTTGGTTAGTTTCTGGATCGTAGATGTCGTAATTGTTTGCGGCTTTGAACATTCCAATATGTTCTTTTACTAAAAATAGATTTTGGCTTAAAATAGGATTCATACGTGTGTAATATAAGTTTTAAAAATAAAGCCGCAAATGTAATACAATATTTATTAATTATACTGTTTAGAAGTTTCAACTAAACGAATAAATTCAGCTTTGTAACCTTCGCCGTCGTTTGAATTTCCTTGCTTCGCTAATTTTATAATTTCTTTAGAAGATTTATCAGCGATTAATTTTGAATCTCTTAATTTCAATCCGAACCAAGCTACGGCAGAACTAAATTTCATATCATCACTCGCTTTTTCTAAAGCAACCGATTTATTTTCGATCGTCTGAACCATTTCGATGCTTTTTTCTCCGTCAGGTTTTTTGTAACGGAATTTAATTGTTGCCAATTCGTTGCTATAATTATTCGAACTAGTTTCTGTTTTAGTGTATTTTAAATCATCTGGCTGTTCTGCTAAATAATCACTTTTTACTCCAGTTGGAATAATTTCATATAAAGCCGTAACGGTGTGATTGCTTCCCAATTCTCCAGCATCAATTGCATCGTTTTTAAAATCTTCTGGACGCAATTTTCTGTTTTCATAACCAATCAAACGATAAGACTGAACTTGCTTCGGATTAAATTCGATTTGGATTTTTACATCTTTCGCGATAGCAAACATCGAACCTTTGAATTCTTTTCCTAAAAACCGATTTGCTTCTTGAATATTATCGATATAAGCATAATTTCCGTTTCCTTTATCGGCCAAGATTTCCATTTTGCTGTCTTTGTAATTTCCCATTCCATAACCTAAACAAGTCAAGAAAACGCCTGTTTTTCTTTTTTCTTCAATTAATTTTTCCATATCAGAATTGGAAGAACTTCCAACGTTGAAATCTCCGTCAGTAGCCAAGATTACTCTGTTGTTTCCGCTTTTAATGAAATTTTCAGCAGCAATTTTATAAGCCAGTTCAATTCCTGCACCGCCCGCAGTACTTCCTCCAGCTTGTAAATTATCTAATGCATTAATAATTGTTTTTTTCTCATCTCCAGAAGTTGGAGGTAAAACTAGTCCCGCTGCACCCGCATAAACTACAATCGCTACTTTATCTTTTGGTCTTAATTCGTCAACCAAAATTTTCAACGATTGTTTTAGTAAAGGCAATTTGTTCATGTCTTCCATAGATCCAGAAACATCAATTAAGAAAACAAGGTTTGAAGCTGGTAAATCTTCCGTTGGAATATTTTTTCCTTGTAGACCAATTTTCAAGATTTTATTTTTTGAGTTCCAAGGCGAATCGCTCACTTCAGTATTGATTGAAAACGGATGCTCGTTTTTTGGCTGCGGATAAGTATATTTAAAGAAATTAACCATTTCTTCAACACGAACGGCATCTTTTGGAACTTGCTGTCCATTGTTTAAAAATCGTCTTATATTGGTATAAGAAGCATTATCAACATCTATAGAAAATGTAGAAAGTGGCGCAGTTTTCGGACTTTCGAAAGCATTTTCTACAAAAGAATCGTAATCTTCCTGAGTTGGTTCTGTTGGAATTGGCATAATATTTAGTTTTTTGTCCAATTCTTTTTCAGTAAGATTTTTGTAAAGTTCATCTTTGGTAGAAATAACCACAACGCCATTTGAAGCTTTGCTTCCATAAATTGAAGTTGCGGCATCATCTTTCAGCACTTTTAAATCTTTAATATCATTCGGATTAATTTTTGACATTTGATTGGCTTTCATCTTAACTCCATCGACAATATAGATTGGTTCATTTTTAGGAGAAATTGATGCAGTACTGCGAATCGTAACAGTAGGGGTCGGGCTAGAAACATATGCAATAGTATTGGAAACCTGAATTCCAGCAACTTTTCCTTGAAGCGCTTTTGAGGCCTCTCTTTTTTCTTTTCTTCTTTCAGCACGTGCATAACTTCTGTCTTCGTATTCAGAATTACTTCTTCCATAACCCACAACTACAACTTCTTGTAATTCAGCATGGCTACTTTTTAGTTCAACGTTGATAATATTTGACGATTGTACATAAAAGGTTTGAGTATCCAAACCTACATAGCTAAAAACAAGAGCATCTCCTTTTTGAGCTTGAATAGAATATCTTCCATCAAAATCGGTTTGGGCATACTTTTTAGTGCCTTTAATAATTATTTGAACGCCAGGAAGAGGTGTCTTAGATTCATCTGTAACTGTTCCAGTAATTGTTCTTTCTTGTGCCATGGTTACGAAACATATAAGCATAGCAATGGCTGATGAAATAAGTTTTAGACTTTTCATGATAATAAGTTTTAGAATTAATGTTTTGATTTTGCTTTGTCAAAGCTGCAGACTTTGACAAAGCATGAAACTATTTTTTCGGAGTAGGTTTTCCGTTTTTTGTAGTTATAATTACAACACCTTTTTTTCCTCTTTCGCCATATTTTTCAGTAGCTTCAAGGTCCTGTAAAATAGTTATCGTTTTTATTTCTTGGCGATCTAAAGGCGCGTATGGACTTGTTGGATTTTTACCAAACAAATCATTTTCTGAATAATAAATGCCATCAATGATATATAAAGGCTCTTCTAAAATCATTAGCGAATCAACATTTTCAGGATCTAAATTTGGTATTTCAGCTTGTATCATTTTATCTCTTTTTGCATCATCGCTATGCGCCATAGCATTTCCGTTAAGAACGATTAAAGGAGTGCTTTTCTTATCTTTTTGAGCAGGTGCAGCAGCATAAGCAACTTTTGCAGATTGTCTTTCTTTTGTGTCAGAATAACTTTTTTCTGCTAGAGCATCTTTTTTCGAAGCAACATAATTGTCAGCTTCTTCATTTTGCTCTTCGGCTTTTAAAGGTTCGTTTGCAGAAACTGCAGCTTCCGAAGTAATATTTGCAGCTGGAAGATCCAAAATAGGCGCTGTGTTTGAAACAACTGGCTCTTGAATAGCAACTCGTTCTTTATTTTTAGTTTGATTTTCTAAAATTTTAACTGCTTCTTCGTTAGAAACCATTTCAGAATCAGAAGGTGGAGTTATAATTTTATTTGAAGTAGGCTCTTGAGGTTTTTCTTTTGCTTTTTCGTCAAAAACTACTTTTGTTGTTTCTGTTGCAATTTCTTTATCTGAATGTAAAAATTGATATCCCAGTGAAATCAATAATAGAAGAGAAGCGGCAACCGCAATTTTTTTCCATAAAACGATTGTTTTTTTATCTTCCTTTTTGTCCAGTTTTTCTTCAACACGCGACCAGACTTTTTCCATTGCAGGAAAGTCTTGAAACTCGGCTTTTTGCGAAGCTTCTTTTATTTTATCGAATAATTTATCTTGATTGTCCATGACTATTTTGCTTTTTTATAATACAGTTTATTAACCAGTTCTTTCAGTTTGGTCTTGGCGGCATTCAATTGTGATTTTGAGGTGCCTTCAGAAATCTTCAGCATTTCGGCTATTTCTTTATGAGAGAAACCTTCAATAACAAAAAGGTTAAAAATAGTTTTACAGCCGTCTGGAATGTGGTTTAATAAATTAAGTAAATCTTCTTCTTCCAATGTATTCAGTTCGTCGACAGAAGGCTGAGATATCAGCTTTACATCGTCGAGATACATATTAAAGTTGGTCGCTTTTCTAATGGTCGCCAAACAATGATTTACAGTTATTCTTCTAGCCCAAGCTTCAAAAGCATAAGCTTCTTTTAACTGATCGAGTTTGGTGAAAATAGTAAAGAACGAATCGGCCAAAGCTTCTTCGATTTCCTCTTCCTTTTTTAAATATCTTTTGCAAAGGCGGTACAACTTTGGCGCCATGTATTCGTACACCTGACGCTGGGCGTCGCGGTGCATTTTTTTACAGTTTGCTATTTGAGTTTCGTTTATCACAATTGTTGTCTTTCTTGTATAGAGAGATAAAAAGATAAAAAGGTTGGGAGAGGGGTAAAAAAATATTGAAATATTTTTTTTTAGGTTCAAAGTTACAAAGGTGCAAAGGTTTTCTGTAGAGACGTACTGCAGTGCGTCTAAAGTCACGTAAATCAATCTGTGTCGACAATCTTTGTGTAGACGCCCTGCGCGTTCGTCTCTACGATAATATTGTAATCGAATAGATTTATTTAATCGGCAATGTCAATTTATAAATCTTGGTTTCTAAAACTTCTGTGTCATTGTCTTCGCAAAGCAAAAACTCAATTTTATTATTTTCTTTTTTATAAAGAGTCAGACCTTCAAATTTATTGGTTGAGGTAATTTTTTGAGTGAAATCAATTTTCATGGTTTTTACATCGATTCTTCCGATGAAACTTCCTAAAATTGCGCCATCATCATAAGTTGATTTGGTGTCTTCTGCGGTTGAAAGGAAATAGATTTTATCATCGACCAAAACAGCATCAGTAAAACTAGAGCGAACACCTTTTATTTTAGGCAGTTTGTAGTTGACAGCAATTAAAGCAAATTCTTCGTCTAGTTTTTTAGCATGAATAGTAAAAATCGTGTTTTTGTTTGAAACGCCATTTCCACGATTAAATAAAAACCAATTTTCTCCATCAAAAATAGAACCCTCCAAATTAAAATCTTCTGGTTTTATTTCGCCGAAGCTTTGCATTAAAGCATATAAATCAACCAGATTATTTTTCTTTAAAACGCTTTTTGATTTTAAATCAAATTCAATCATTTTGTTTCGGTTTTCGGTTGAACCTGAACCAAAAACATAAAGAGTATCATTGTGATGCGTAATCGATTCAAAATCGGGTTTTAGGTTTTTCGGAATATTCTGTGTAGGATTGTCAATTAAAGCATGCTGATTCAATTGCTGATTCTGCATATTGTATTCGTATAAGAATCCGCTGTTGTCTCCAATTACATAAAGCGCGTCATTATTGAAAAATAATCCCGATGCTGAGCCGATTCCGATAATTTGAAATAATATTTCTAATGTGAATTTTTCCATGAAGTTTTTCTTGTAGAATATTGCAATGAATGGCGTTCCCGATAATTTATCGGGATTCGTAAAAGTAGTATATTTATTATATAAAAAATGAAAAAGATGAAATGCTACAGGATTTATTTTTTCGGATTATTTTTTAAATTGATTTAAAATAAAAAACCCGACAGACTCCTCAGACTGTCGGGTTTTACCAAAAACAAAATAATAAATTAAACCTATTTTTTATAGTTTAAAACCATAAGCAACACGCAGTGCTACTTGATTGGTTCTAAAATCATGATAATCTTCATAACGAACACTTAAGTCGATGTACTTGTTGGCATATCCAATACCTGGAGACCATAAAAACGTTGTTTGGTCATAACCATTTGTTACTGCGAAACCAGCACCAAGCTCTCCTAAAACATAAAATTGATCTTTTAAAACAAAAGCTTTAAAACCCGCTTTTGCTGGAATGAACCCAAGATCTTTTATGTCATTTCCAAGATCGTCTTTTCCCATAAATAAATTGGTAAATCCCGTTGTTAAGGTCAAAGATGTTTTTTTGGAAAGATCATACTGTAAACGAACATCTCCCCCAAGAGACCAGTCATAATCGTTATCGGTTGGAAGTCCTCCATTTATCCCGACTCCCAATCTAAAACCTTGATCGTAATTTGTTGCTTCTGTTTCTTGAGCAAAAGTTGTGTTGGCAAATAAAAACGTGAACGCAGCTAGGCATAACATCTGTAATTTTTTCATGGCTTATATTTTTGAAATTTCTATAATGTAAAATTATATGCAAGGCGTTTGGAGTTTGTTATACAATTTTTAAAAATCGTTACATAATATTGAGTTCGTCTTATTTTTGCCTTAAAATTGGGATATATTTTTATTAATTGGATAGAATTCGAAGCTTCTGACTATCTTTGCCGACTAAAATTGAATACAAGTGAATTTAAAGCAGTACACCAAAGAGTTTTCGTATAATTTAAGACTGGCATATCCCGTAATTTTGGGTATGGTCGGACATACTTTAATTGGTATTGTCGATAATATAATGGTGGGCAAAATTGGAAGTACAGAATTGGCGGCAGTTTCACTTGGTAACAGTATGATTTTTATTGCAATGTCTTTAGGAATTGGATTTTCGACAGCTATTACACCAATTGTAGCTGAAGGTGACGCAGAAAAAAATGATACTAAAATTCGTTCTGCATTTCATCATGGATTATTTCTTTGTACCATTTTAGGATTGGTACTTTTTACGGTAATTATGTTTGCCAAACCAATTATGGAATTGTTAAAACAGCCAGCAGATGTTATCGTGCTTGCAAAACCTTATTTAGGTTGGGTTGCTTTTTCATTGATTCCATTAGTTATGTATCAAGGATATAAACAATTTGCAGACGGAATGTCATTAACCAAATATTCAATGTATGCTATGGTAATGGCAAATGTGCTTCACGTTGGAATAAACTATGTTTTAATCTATGGAATCTGGATTTTTCCTAAAATGGGAATTATCGGTGCAGCTTTAGGAACTGTAATTTCAAGAATATTTTTGGTGATGTTCATGCATATTATGCTTTCGCGAAGAGATGATTTAAAACGCTTTTTTAAAGGTTTCAGTTTTAATGAAATTCAAAAAGCAACAATAAAAAAGATAATCAGCATCGGATTTCCTTCTGCAATGCAAATGCTTTTTGAAGTGGTTTTGTTTACAGCTTCCATTTGGCTTTGCGGAAACATTGGGAAAACAAGTCAGGCGGCAAATCAAATTGCTTTAAGTTTGGCATCGATGACTTTTATGTTTGCAATGGGATTAAGCGTAACATCCATGGTGCGTGTAAGCAACCAAAGAGGTTTAATGGATTATAAAAAACTGATTGTTGTAGCGCGTTCTATATTCTTACTTGCTATAATTTTAGAAACGATTTTTGCAATTTTCTTTATCATTTTCCATAATTATCTGCCTCATATTTTCTTAAATATGGAAAATACTGGACAGATTTTAGATAATGAAGAAGTAATTGGCATTGCATCAAAATTGCTTTTGATTGCAGCGGTTTTCCAGATTTCTGACGGAATTCAGGTTGTTGTGTTAGGCGCTTTACGCGGATTGCAGGATGTAAAAGTGCCAATGTACATTACCTTTGTAGCCTATTGGGTTATTGGTTTTCCTATTTCATATTATCTGGGAGAACACACCGAATTGAAGGCGCAAGGAGTTTGGATCGGACTTTTGGCAGGTTTAACCGCGGCGGCAATTTGTTTGTATATTCGTTTTCATTACTTAACAAAGAGATTGATTACCAATTCAGTTTCAAATAACTAAATTTGAATAAAAAATAAGCCGAAGGTATAAAACTTAAAATCAGGAGAAACCTTTTTATTTGTACAATCGAGACTAAAAAAATAACCATTAAAAAAATAAATACATATGGAATTGCCTAAATTTTTACTTGGAGATAATACTGATTTTCCAGACGATATTTTCATCATTCACCTAGATTATCCAAGATTTATTATCAATTTGAAAGATGATGAGGTTGAGTTTTTAGAAGAACCAGAAGATCTTGACGAAGCAGAATTAAACGCCGAAATGGAAAGTTTAATTGAAAAAGCAAATGAATTTTATGACAGAGAAATAAACCGTTACGAAGAGTAATTTGTTTTTCTAATCTTACGTTCTTATACTATTTTTAATGAAAAATTTACGTTTCTTAAAACCTATTTTCAGTTTTATATTAATCGGTTTATTGATTACCACTTTAAGCCGAATCTTTTTGTTTTTTCTTTTTAAAGAAAGAGTAGTTCAGACGCCAGATTTCTGGTATATTTTTCCAATCGGTCTTCGAATGGATTTGATATTGCTTTGCTATTTATCATTTCTTCCTGCGTTGCTGATTACTTTTTTGCCAAATAAAGCGATAAAGTTTACCAATAAGTTTCTCGTAATTTACAGTTTTCTGTTTCTGTTTTTAATTCTTTTCGTAGAATTAGCTTCACCAGATTTTGTAAAACAATATGACACTCGTCCAAATAAGATTTTCTTAGATTATCTTATTTATCCAAAAGAAGTGGTTGGAATGCTTTTAAAAAGTTATCTGACTTCTATAATTGTGACGTTCCTTATTCTTGGAGTTGTGATTTATTTTGCTTTCAAAAAAGGAAAGCAATTATTTCACACTGCAAATACAGATTATAAATTCAAATTAATGGTATTTCCATTAGTGGCTTTTTTATTGTTTTTTGGTGCGCGTTCAAGTCTAACTTCAAAACGTCCTATTAATGCAAGTAATGCCGTTTTTTCTACAGATCAGTTAACGAATACGTTGGGATTAAATTCATTTTATACAGTTGCTTTTGCTGCGTATTCAATTAAAAATGAAGGAAACACCAAAATGTATGGTAAAATGGACGAAGCCGAAGCGATTGCTCGTGTAAAAAAATACATGATCGCAGGGCCAAATGATTTTACCGATGCTGAAATTCCGTTCTTACACGTACAAAAACCTGATTCTATTATGAAAAAACCATACAATTTGGTTATTTTTCTACAGGAAAGTTTAGGTGCAGAATATGTTGGAATTTTAGGAGGAAAACCATTAACTCCAGAATTTGATAAATTATCGAAAGAAGGAACATTATTCACCAATTTATATTGCACAGGAACCAGAAGTGTCCGCGGAATTGAAGCGGTAGTAACAGGATTTTTACCTTCGCCATCTGAAAGTGTAGTAAAGCTAGGAAACTCACAACAAGGCTTTTTTACTTTAGCGGAAGCATTAAAACAAAAAGGTTACGAAACGAGTTTCATTTATGGCGGAATGGCAAATTTTGATAATATGGCTTCGTTTTTCAACGGAAATGGTTTCAGCGATATTGTCGATCAAGAAGATTTTGATTCTGACGGAAATAAATATGCTTTCAAAGGAACTTGGGGCTATTCTGATGAAGATTTGGTTACCAAAGCGAATCAGTATTTCAAATCAAAAGGAGATAAACCATTCTTCTCTTTAATGTTCTCGACTTCAAATCACGAACCTTTTGAATATCCAGCAGGAAGAATTAAACCTTACGATAAAAAGCCAGCAACGGTAAATAACGCCATGAAATATGCTGATTTCTCTATTGGAAAATTCTTCGAAATGGCAAAAAAAGAAGCTTATTTCAAAAACACGATTTTCATTGTAATTGCCGATCATAATACAAGAACGTACGGTAAAAATTTAGTTCCGATAAATAAATTTCACATTCCAGCATTCATTATGGGACCTGGAGTTGCAAAAGGAGCTGTTTACGATCGATTAGCAAGTCAGATTGATATTCCGCCAACATTGTTAGGATATTTAGGAATGCCGTTCGAAACTCCAATGGTTGGAAGAAACTTGACCAAGCTAGATCCGAAAGTACAAGGAAGATCTATCATGCAGTTTAATGATATCAATGCTTTTAGAGTAGAAAACCAAGTGGTGATCATGCAGCCAAACTTGAAACCGCTTCAATTCGAAATTAAAAACGATACCACTTTAGTTCCTGTAAAATTAAATGAAGATTTAGCTAAAGATGCTTTAGCACATGTTATTACAGCAGGGAATCTATACAAGGAAAGTAAGTATAAGCTTAGAAATAAATAGGTTCAAAGTAACAAAGTGACAAAGGTTTAGAAACTGTGTCGCTTTGAACCTTTGTTACTTTGTCCCTTTATTAAAATAAAATTTTAATAACATAGAAGCAGCTGCAAAAGGTGAAATTTCATTGTTTTGCACTGCTTTTTTATTTTCTTCTAAAAGCGAAATAATTTCAGGTTGATTGTAAAAGTTTTGCTTCAATTGCTCGTTGATGGTTTCCATCATCCAGAAGTGATTTTGTTCGTTTCTTTTTTCTTCAAAAAATACAGTTTCTTTAGTCATTTCAAAATAATCAGAAATAGTATTCCAAACTTCAGAAATGCCCTCTTTCGTGATAGAACTGCAAGTTGTTACTTTTGGTTGCCAATTTGATTTTTTAGGAGGAAATAAATGCAAAGCACGATTAAACTCTAATTTCGCCTGATTGGCTTTTTTTATGTTATCTCCGTCTGATTTATTAATGACAATTGCATCTGCCATTTCCATAATTCCGCGTTTAATGCCTTGAAGTTCATCGCCAGCGCCAGAAATTTTTAAAAGTAAAAAGAAATCGACCATACTATGAACAGCGGTTTCGCTTTGACCAACACCAACGGTCTCAATAATAATAGTATCAAAACCTGCGGCTTCGCAAAGAATAATAGTTTCTCGGGTTTTTCGCGCCACACCGCCCAAAGTTTCTCCAGAAGCACTCGGACGAATAAAAGCATTTTCATCTTTAACCAATTCTTCCATTCGCGTTTTATCACCTAGAATACTTCCGTGTGAAAGCGAACTGCTCGGATCGACAGCTAAAACAGCTACTTTTTTTCCTAATTGCGTCAGATGTTTTCCAAAAGCTTCAATAAAAGTACTTTTTCCAACACCAGGAACGCCCGTAATTCCAATGCGAATTGATTTATTGGCGTATGCTAAACAGCCTTGAACTACTTCATTGGCCTTTTCAAAATGATCAGAATTTGTACTTTCAATTAATGTAATGGCGCGACTTAAAGAAGTTCTGTTTCCTTCTAAAATCCCATTAATTAATTCTTGAGAAGTTGGTTGTTGCCTGCGTTTGTTTTTAATTTGATTAATAGCCGAAATATTGGTGATTTCGGGAGGTGAAATTCCAGCTTTTTCAGATATACTGCCGGCTTGTTTATTAGAATTTGACAAAACGCACTTTTTAGAAATGTAAAAGTACTGAAAACAAAAACAGTTTCAAAAGCAGAATACTGTCTAAGAAACTGTTTTTTGTTAAAAATGTATTTATAAGTTTGAGAGAAAAAAACTTAGAATCTCAGAACCTTAGTAGTTTAGCATCTAAAAAGAATTAGTAACCCGCGGTAAATCTAACTTGGTGATGTTTTGGAGTTTCTACTTCATCAGCAATAACAACCGCTAAATCTTCTACAGATAAAATACTTCTTTGCTCGTCATTGAAAACTGGATTTTCTAGTCCTAAACGATATTTTCCAGTTCTACCTGTTTTAGTTCCAGCGTGCATTTCGAAAGCTGGACTAAAGAATGCCCAGTCTAAATCTTTTTCTTCTTTAATGATATTTAAATAATGTCTCGCAGCATTTGCGCCAGGGAAAATTTCTTTTGGAAAATCTGGAGTGTCAACTGCTTGTAAATCTGGTGCAACATATAAACTTCCTGCACCACCAATAGTAATAAAACGTTTAACTCCCGATTTTTTAACGGCTTCTTGAATCGCTTTAGAACCAGCTAAAAAGTCATCGTAAATGTTTGGGTTTGTCCAGCCTGGATTGTAAGCATTAATAACAGCATCGTGACCTTTTAAGATTTCTGCCAAAGCATCAACATTAAAAATATCTGCTGCAATCCAAGTTGCGTTTGCTGTGTCTTTTGGAGTTCTTGCAATAGCAGTGATTTCGTGTTTTCTGTCTGCTAATTCATTTAAAAGTGCTGAGCCAACAAATCCTGTAGCTCCAATAAGTGCAATTTTCATAATATATAAATTTATTTAGTAATAAAAAATGTTACAGTTTAGGTTAAAAAAATAGTTTTAAAATTGATTCGAAAAATCTTCCAATGAAATACCTTCCAGCTGTAAGCTAACTTTCTGATTCATTTCGCTGTATAAATTCTCCAAATGCTGATTGATGTTTTTTCCAACAGGACAATCAGGATTCGGCTGATTTTTAGCAAAACCTAAACCAATAGTTTCAAAGGTCATTTCGAATATTTGTTTTAAAGTCAGTTCAGCAGCGTTTACTGCCAATTTTGTACCGCCATTTTTTCCTTCTTTACTTTCTACAATATGATGAGCTTTTAGGTTGGCAATTTCTTTTCGAACCAAAACAGGATTTAGATTAATACTTCCCGCAATAAACTCCGATGATAAATAATCATTAGGGAATTTATGCAGCAGAGTAAGAATGTGAATCGTTATGGCAAATTTACCTGAAATCATACTGTAATAAAATATGTTACAAATTTACATCTTTTTGTAACACAAAATACTAATTTAACTAAATTTTGGTAAAAAGAGGTTAGTGAAATGTAAAAAGTGATTGTTAATTATTTGAAATTGAATAGTTTTTGAGAGAATGTTAGAGGTTTAACAAAAGAAATTCAATAGTTGTAATTTGCTAAATGGGCTATTTACTATTCACTTTTCACTTCTCACTAAATGTAATTAACTATTTTTGTGTTGATCTTACAATATGAACAACTTTCTTTTAATATTTCTCTTTCTTTCGCTGGGTTTAGTTTTACAGCACGTAAAACAATTTCCCACTCATATTTATAAGACACTCAATAAAATTGTCATTTATTTTTGTCTTCCTGCAATTACTTTATATCATATTCCAAAGATAAAGTGGAGTAGCGAATTGCTATTTCCGATAGGAGCGGGATGGATTACTTATATTCTGGCTTTTATTTTTTTTCATTTTTTAGGAAGAAGAAATGGCTGGTCGAACAAATTGATTGGGTGTTTGATTTTGACTGCGGGATTAAGCAATAGTTCTTTTCTGGGTTATCCCATTATTGAAGCTTTATTTGGAAAGAAAGGTTTAGAAACTGCGGTTTTAGTTGATCAGCCGGGAACTTTTGTTGTGGTTTCTACTTTGGGAGTTTTTACGGCAGCTTTTTATTCTAAAGGGAGTCCGAATGCATTGGGAATTTTCAAAAAGATTATTTTTTTTCCACCATTTCTAATGTTCGTTTTGGCTTGTTTAATGAATGTTTTTGATTACAATTTAAATGAGAATTTTCAATTTGCCTTATTGAAAATTGGTAGTTTGGTTACGCCTTTAGCCTTGCTGTCTGTTGGCTTGCAATTGACTTTTGATAGAAAAAGC
Organism: Flavobacterium sp. SH_e; assembly: GCF_025717045.1. Lineage (GTDB taxonomy): Bacteria > Bacteroidota > Bacteroidia > Flavobacteriales > Flavobacteriaceae > Flavobacterium. The sequence goes on along the minus strand of NZ_JAOVZN010000001.1, from coordinate 606,026 downwards.
CAACATTGGAAATTTTTACGACTTGGACTTTTTTTCAAATTGCTTCTAATTCCTTTTATCATTTTCGTGCTTTACGTTTGCATTTTTAATCAGCATTCTGAAGTGATAAAAATTACCATAATGGAAACCGCTATGGCTCCTATGATTACAGGCGCAATCTTAGCCTCAACTTACGGATTAAAACCAAAATTAAGCAGTATGATGATTGGTTTCGGAATTCCAATTTCCTTCATTACACTTGCTTTTTGGTATTTTGTTTTGAGCTTTATTTAGAAGTAAAATACTAATTATATCGATAAAGTAGAATTTTAACTTTTTTTTACCTTTTGAATGTTTTCTAAATACATTTTTTAATTAATTTTAGATGAACTAAAAATGATAAATTATGTCAACATTAAGATTAGGCGATATAGCTCCGGATTTTCAGGCAGAAACTACACAGGGACCAATTAATTTTCACGAATGGTTAGGAGATTCGTGGGGTGTTTTATTCTCGCATCCAGCAGATTTTACTCCAGTTTGTACAACTGAATTAGGAACTGTAGCGAACTATGTCCCAGAATTCAAAAAAAGAAATACGAAGGTTATTGCTTTGAGTGTAGACGGTTTGGATTCTCACAAAGAGTGGATTAAAGATATTAACGAAACTCAAAATACAGAAGTAAATTTCCCAATTATTGCTGATGAGGATAAAAAAGTAGCGAATCTTTATGATATGCTTCACCCAAATGCAAGCGACAAATTTACAGTGCGTTCTGTTTTTGTTATCGGACCAGATAAAAAAATCAAATTGACTTTAACATATCCAGCTTCGACAGGAAGAAATTTTGACGAATTGCTTCGTGTAATTGACAGTTTGCAATTAACAGCAAATTACAGCGTTGCAACTCCGGCAAACTGGAAAGATGGAGAAGATGTAGTGATTGCACCAGCAATTCCAGACAGTGACATTCCAGCTAAATTCCCAAAAGGACATACGCCAATTAAACCTTATTTACGTTTGACACCGCAACCGAATAAATAGTTTTTTAATGGTTCAAAGGCTCAAAGGAATAGAGGTTCAAAGATTATAAAAAAAGCGCTAAGATTTTCAATTTTGAAAATCTTAGCGCTTTTTATCAAAGAAATTATAAGCTCTTAGAAAAAAAACTTTGCATCTTGAACCTCTGTACCTTTGAACCTAAAAAAAAACTTACTTGGCTGCCAACAAAGCATTCATTCTTTTTTTATCTCCTACAACCCAGAGAATATCATTTTTTTCTAAGATCAAACTTGATTCTGGATTAAGGATACGATTTCCATTTCGTTCAATTCCTACTACCATTCCGTCAGTTTTGGTTCTAAATTGGCCAATGCTTTTTTGAATAAATTCATCTTGAGAAACTTCCATTTGACGTAATACAATATCAGTTTCTTCCACTTTTACAGGTGGTTCTGTTTCGTTTTGATTTAAGTATTTTGTGAATTCTGTAATTTGAGCATCGGTTCCAATTACACAAATTTCATCGCCAGGGAATAAACGTTCATTTTTGGTAGGAATAGGAATTGTAACTTCTCCACGTTTTATGTAAGCGATATTAATTCCTAATTGTTCACGAATTTTAAGTTCTTGTAAAGTTTGCCCAACTAAATTAGATTCTTTTTTAATTTCAAAGAAAGACATGTGACCGTCCCATGGCATTAAATTGGCATATCTTCTATCTATTTTTTTGTTTTCGCGATCATTGAGGTTCTTTAAAAAGTGATTTTCGATTTTATGATATTGCTCATTTAGTTTTTTAGGGAAAATCTGGTATGCTCCAATTGCAATGATCAAGGCGATAAAAGCAACTAAAGGAGAGAAGAAAATATTCAATAAGAATCCGACAAAGAATAAACCGAGACTCATTCTGATCAAGATTAGCATTAATAATGCACCACGATATTTACGTTCTTCCCACAGTATTTCAACTTCTTCTACTTTTACACGACGTAATGAAAGCGCCCATAAAAAAGGCGCAATAACAACTAAAGTTAATAAAGCGGCCAAAGTATTTCCAAATCTAGTATCAGCGACTAAAGGAGCAACAAATTTAGAAGACAATAAAATAATTGCCGTGATAATTATGGTGTGAAGAATAATTTGTGTGATCGAAGAGCGAAGGACAATTTGCCAAGTGCTTACCGATTTAATTGCCTGCGCATTCACACTATAACGGTTTATATTTTTAACCCATCTTTTAGGCATTTTTGATTCTAAAAATAGAGCAAAACGTTCTGAATACTTAATTAAAAATGGAGTTGTAAAGGTGGTAATTGCAGATACAGCAACTATAATTGGATATAAGAAATCGCTAGTAACTTTTAATGTCATCCCAAGCGTTGCAATAATAAATGAGAATTCCCCAATTTGAGCCAAACTCATTCCAGTTTGAACAGATTGTTTTAAAGGCTGGCCAGAAATCAAAGCTCCAATCGAAGAACTGAATGCTTTTCCAAAGATGGTCAATAGCGTAATTATAGCAACAGGAAGTGCATAATTAACCAAAGTTATGGGATTAATTAACATTCCCACGGACACAAAGAAAACGGCACCAAAAAAGTCTTTTACAGGCTGAATTAAATGTTCGATTTTTTCTGCCATCGTAGTTTCTGCAATAATAGACCCCATGATAAAAGCGCCTAAAGCAGGGGAGAAACCAACATTTGCAGCAAAAATTACCATCATTAAACATAATGCTAATGAGATAATCAGAAGCATTTCGTCTGTTAAGAGATGTTTTGCTTTTTTGAAAATAGTTGGAATAATAAAGATTCCGCCCAAAAACCAGATAATTAAAAAGAAAACTAGTTTTAAGACCGATTGCAGTAATTCTGTACCAGAAACCTGATCGCTTACTGCAATAGTTGATAATAAAACAAGCATTAAAATAGCAACAATATCTTCAACAATTAAAGCTCCAAAAACAATTCCAACGAATTTTTTTCCTTTAACTCCCAATTCATCAAAAGCCCTGATAATAATAGTTGTGGATGAAATTGAAAGTGTCGCTCCCAAGAAAATACTATCCATTTTTTCCCAGCCCATCCATTGTCCAACTGCATAACCAATTACGGTCATAAACAAAATCTGGGTTATAGCGGTGACAGACGAAGTCCCTCCAACCTTCATTAGTTTTTTAAAGCTAAATTCGAGTCCTAAACTAAAAAGTAAAAATATAACCCCAATTTCTGCCCAAACTTCCACACTTTTCATGTCGGTTATAGATGGGAAAAAATCAAAATGGTTTCCAGCCAAAAATCCTGCGATTAGGTAGCCTAAAACCAAAGGCTGTTTCATTTTTTTAAATATTAGAACGGCAATTCCAGCAGTCATTAGGATTAATCCTAAATCACTAATTAAAGGTTGTAAATGGTGTGTACTTTCAGCAGCGGCGCTTAATGCAATCATAGGTGGTATTTTAGTTTTCGTGGAGCTTGATCCAGCTTTTCATTTAAGTCTTTGTTCAAAATCTGGCTTTTTGAACGAAAAGACTTTTTTTAAAATGTAATTCACTGAACTCCAACGAAAATAAAGTTAAGTGAAGCAATTTGGACTACTCCGGGTTAAATAAAAAAAGCTATCTCGATAAAGATAGCTTTTTTTGATAAAATATTTGGAGTTTTTCTTAAATTCCTGTGTAATTGCTAGGAGTTATAGCTAATAATTCTGCTCTAACAGAATCTGAAACTTCTAAAGTTGCAATGAAATTATGAATCGCATTTTTATCGATTGCTTCGTTAGTTCTTGTTAAACCTTTTAAAGCTTCGTAAGGATTTGGATACGCTTCACGACGTAAAATAGTCTGAATTGCTTCTGCCACAACTGCCCAGTTTTTCTCTAAATCTTCAGCAAATTTACTTTCGTTCAAAAGTAATTTATTCAAACCTTTAAGAGTAGCTTCAAAAGCAATAATTGTATGCCCGAAAGGAACACCAACATTACGTAAAACAGTACTGTCAGTTAAGTCACGCTGTAATCTCGAGATTGGTAATTTTGCAGAAAGATGTTCAAAAATAGCATTTGCAATTCCTAAGTTTCCTTCAGAGTTTTCAAAATCAATTGGGTTTACTTTATGTGGCATTGCAGAAGATCCAATTTCTCCCGCTTTGATTTTTTGTTTAAAATAATCCATCGAAACATACGTCCAGATGTCACGATCTAAATCAATAATAATAGTATTGATTCTTTTTAAAGCATCAAAAAATGCAGCAAAATGATCGTAATGCTCAATTTGAGTTGTTGGAAAAGAATGTTTTAAACCAAGATCAGTTTCAACAAATTTATTTCCGAATTGTTTCCAGTCAATTTGTGGATATGCTACATGATGTGCGTTAAAGTTTCCTGTAGCTCCACCAAATTTAGCAGCAAACGGAATATTGAACAACAAACGCATTTGCTCTTCTAAACGCTCAACAAATACCAAAATTTCTTTTCCTAAACGGGTAGGAGAGGCTGGCTGTCCATGTGTACGAGCAAGCATCGGAATGTCTTTCCATTCTGTGCTTAACTCTTTTAGTTTTGCAATTACAGCAATTAGCGTTGGCATATAAACTTGCTCAAACGCTTCTTTTGTAGAAAGCGGAATTGCAGTATTATTAATATCTTGAGATGTTAACCCGAAGTGAATGAACTCTTTGTATTGAGATAAACCTAATTTTTCAAAAGCATCTTTAATAAAGTATTCAACCGCTTTTACGTCGTGATTGGTTACTTTTTCTGTTTCTTTAATCCAAAGTGCATCTTCTGTTGAGAAATTTTTGTAGATATTTCTCAAGCTTTCAAATAAACTAGAATCAATGCCTTTTAATTGTGGCAATGGAATTTGGCATAACGCAATGAAGTATTCCACTTCAACTAAAACGCGATATTTTATTAAAGCTTCTTCAGAGAAAAAAGGGGCTAAATTTTGAGTTTTATTTCTATATCTTCCGTCAATTGGCGATATAGCATTCAGTTCGTTTAGAGTAGTCATTGTTATGTTGTTTTTTCGAAAGGTGCAAATATAAACAGAATTTAGCGATTACAGCTAATTAAAAGCGCATTTATACATTCAAAATGAATTTAATCGCTCTCTTAAATCGGCAACTCCTTCTGACGCAAATTTTGCAATCGTTTCTACTTTGTTTCGAAGATTCGGAATTGCAATTGGTTTTGGATCAATATAAAAAACAGGAGTTGTGCTTGGTGTGTAAGCAATTAGGCCTGCTGCAGGATAAACTTGGAGCGAAGTCCCAATTACAGCAAAATAATCAGCCGTTTCGGTAATGTCGATAGCTTCTTCCAAAGCAGGAACTTCTTCGCCAAACCAAACAATATGCGGACGCAATTGATGGCCGTTTGTGTCTAAATCTCCCGTAAGCAAGTCATCTGTCCAATCTAAAATTAGATTTTTGTTTTGTGTGCTTCGAACTTTTAATAATTCGCCATGTAAATGCAAAACTTTTGAGCTTCCGGCGCGTTCGTGCAAATCGTCAACATTTTGAGTAATAATATATACATCAAAATCCTTTTCCAATTCTGCCAAAATAATATGTCCAAGATTTGGTTTTACTTCTTTTAACTGCTGGCGGCGTTTGTTGTAAAAATCCAAAACTAATTCTTGATTTTTGAACCAGCCTTCTGGCGTTGCAACTTCCATTACATCATGACCTTCCCATAAACCATCGCTGTCGCGAAATGTTTTGATTCCGCTTTCGGCACTGATTCCTGCTCCGGTTAAGACTACAAGTTTCTTTTTCATTCTTAATTTATTAAAAGATAAAAATAGTAATTTCTTTCTTCAAATGTTTAGTAAATAGTTGGGATCAGCTGTTCTTTTTAAGGGAAAATAATGGGTATTTATACTCTTTGTCTCTCGCTTTGAATTATTTAGTTTTAATGTCGCGTTTGATAAAAGTGTTTCTAAAATGATTTTAATTCAATTTACAGGTTTGTCTGGCTCAGGAAAAACGACGCTGGCAGAAAATGTCAGACATCTGTTGCTTCAAAATAATTATGAAGCAGAAATAATAGATGGTGATGTTTACCGACAAACAATCTGTAAAGATTTAGGATTTTCTAAAGAAGATCGTTGCGAAAACATAAGACGTCTTTTTAATGTTGGTCGAGCTCTGATTGAAGAAAATAAGATTGTTTTGATGTCGGTTATAAATCCATATGAAAATCTTAGGAATGAATTAAGGACTTTTGAATTTGTAAAAACGGTCTTTCTGGATTGCTCGATTCATAATTTGATCGAAAGAGATCCAAAAGGATTATACAAAAAAGCATTATTGCCTGATAATGATTTGAATAAAATTAAAAATTTTACTGGAATAACAGATGTTTATGAAACTCCAAAAAAAGTAGATTTAGTATTAAAAACAGATTCTGAAACCGTTTCCGTTTCTGCCAATAAATTGTACAATTTTATAATTACCAATTTAAAATTTTAAGACTTATGAATCCTTCTTCCTGCCAACTTCCAATTTCTTTTTCGATCGAAAAATTGAAAAATGATTTATTGACTTGCGAAGCAAATTTGTGGACGCCGCATTTTAATACAAATAAATATGAAGGAAAATGGACAAGTATTTCTTTACGATCACAATCTGGTTTAGAAACGGATATTCTTTCCTTTCCAGATAAAGAATATAAAAATACGCCTTTACTTGACAGTTGTCCTTATTTTAAAGAAATAATGGATTGGTTTGAATGCGAAAAAGAATCAGTTCGATTGTTAAGACTCGGACCTAATAGCGAGATTAAAGAACATTTTGATAATGATACTTCGTATGAAGAAGGGTTTTTTAGGATTCATATTCCAATTCTCACCAATTCTGAAGTGTATTTTTATGTAGATAGGAAACGAATTCCGATGAAAATGGGAGAATGCTGGTATGCCAATTTTCAGTTACCGCACAGCGTTCAAAACAAAAGTTTGGAACCAAGAATTCACTTAACGTTGGATTGTTTAAGAAATGAATGGTCTGACGAATTGTTTTCTAAAATGGGGTTTGATGTGAATTATCTACCGAATAAACAATATTCAGATGATGTAAAACAGCAGATTATTGCAGAACTTTCTAGAAATCCGTCCGAAATTAATACCAAGATAATTGAGGAACTTCAATCACAAATGAATTCATAAAATGGAAAATGTAAAAGATTTTATTTCAAATTGGATTCCGATTAACTTAGTTGAAAAAAAGGATGAAATCTATTTTGAATGGAGTTATTTCTCAGACATACCTTTTGCAGAACCTTTTTTTGAAGAAACAATTGTGAAATGTAGAAGCCATAGTTATAATTCGAAGCGTTTTAGATTAGTTAGCACAGCAGAAAATATTATTGAATGGTCAAAAGAATTGGATTCTGTTGAATTAAAAGGATTAGTTTTTCATGTGTCAAGATGTGGATCAACCATGTTAAGTCAGTCTCTGGCAACTTCATCTTCAAATATTATGGTTTCTGAAGCTCCTATTGTCGATCAAATTTTAAGGAGTGATGCTTTTAATGAAGATGCCAAAACAGTTTTACTGAAATCGGTTTTGAGATTCTTAGGTCAAAAAAGATTTCCAGATCAAAAGCATTTAATTATAAAATTGGACGCATGGAGTATTTTTAAGGCTCCTTATTTAAGATCTGTTTTTTCTGAAATCCCTTTTGCTTTATTATACCGAAATCCGGGAGATGTTTTAAGATCACATCAAAAGATGGCAGGAATGCATATGGTTCCAAATATAATTCCGTCGAGTGTTTTCGGAATTACTTCAAAAGAAATTGAGGAGTTAAGTTTTTACGAGTATCAAGCTTTGGTTTTAGAAAAATATTTTCAAAGTTTTTTAGACTTTTATGAAACAGACCAAAATGTGATAGTACTCAATTATAATGACGGAATGAAGAATGTAATTGAGCGATTTATTGCTTTTATTAATATTGATTACTCTGAAATAGAAATAAATACAATGCTAGAGCGTCTTAAAAAACATTCTAAAAATGAACAGGCAGTTTTTATAGGAGATTCATACAAAGACGATATCTTGTCTGTGAATTTGGCTCAGCTCAATGTTTTGCACGAAAAGCTTAATGCCAATTTTATTGAAGATTTGGCAGGCTGAAAAATAGGTGAAGTCTTCTTTCTCTTTTATTTATTATTTTTGCGCCAAACATAAATAAAATGATTGATTTAGATTACCTCGCATTCTTAGAAAATATATTGACTGAAAATAGAAAAGCTAATTTTTTAAAAGTACTAGAAAATAGAACAAAACATTTTACAGTTGCAGTAGAAGATGTTTACCAAATGCACAATACAAGTGCTGTAATGCGAAGCTGCGAAGTCTTCGGAATTCAGGAATTGAATGTAATTGAACAGCGTTTTGGAAAAAGAATAGATAAAGAAATTGCTTTAGGCGCACAAAAATGGGTTGATATTAACCGATTTGATTCGGTTTCAGGATGTCTTTCTGATTTGAGAAGTAAAGGATATCAGATTATTGCAACAACTCCGCACGAGAAAGATTGTATGTTGGAAGATTTCGATATTACAAAACCAAGTGCTTTATTCTTCGGAACAGAAAAAGAAGGATTATCACAAGAAATTATGGACAATGCAGATGGTTTCTTAAAAATACCAATGGTTGGTTTTACTGAAAGTTTAAATATTTCGGTTTCGGCTGCAATCATTATTCAAAGCTTAACAAACAGACTTCGTAGATCTGATATCAATTGGAAATTGACTGAAGAAGAAATTTTAGTAAAACGTTTAGAGTGGGCTAAAAATTCTATTAAAGATATAAAACGAATCGAAGCGCGTTATTATCAAGATAACCCAAAATAAGTCGCAGTTTTCAGTCTCAGTTTAGAGTATAAACTAAAATTTAGATAAAAAGATAAAAAGAAAAGACCGATAGTTTAAACTATCGGTCTTTTTTATGGAATTTAAAAGTATCAGTCTATAAACTGTGACTGCAACTGAATACTTAAAAAAATGTTAGTTAATCAAAACCCAAGTTCCAGCAGCAATTAAAGCTTCAGCTTTTTTGTACTTCATTGTTTCTGTTTTACCAGTAGCAATTTCTTGAACTACAACATTATCATTTCTGTTGATTTTTGGCATATCTCTAACGATAGTTTCGGTAACTTGACGTTGTTGTGTTTCACCAGCTTCACGGTTCATGCTTTCGCTATTTGGAATTTCGTCTTTGCTTAATTGTAAATTTTCTTTTTGACGAACTTCTCTTGCTTCGTGAATTTCTGGAGCGTTTTGAGCAGGTAAATCCCCTTTAAATAAGAATGAAATAACTTCTTTGTTAACGTTGTCCAACATTCCTCTAAACAAGTTGAAAGCTTCTAATTTGTAAATAAGCAATGGATCTTTTTGCTCGTGAACAGCCAATTGAACAGATTGTTTCAATTCATCCATTTTGCGTAAGTGTTTTTTCCAAGCTTCATCAACAATAGAAAGTGTGATGTTTTTCTCAAAATCAGCAATTAATTGGGCTCCTTCGCTTTCGTAAGCTTTTTTCAAGTCAGTAACTACATTCAAAGTTTTGATTCCGTCTGTAAATGGAACTACAATCCTTTCGAAACGATTGTTTGGCTCTTCAAAAACTCCTTTGATAATTGGGAAAGCTTCTCTTGCGCTTCTTTCAGTTTTTTCAGTGTAAAAAGCTAAAGCTTCTTTGTATACTTTTCCAGTAACTTCAATATCAGATAATTTTAAGAAATCTGCTTCAGAAATTGGAGATGTAATTCCGAAATAACGAATTAAGTCAAACTCATATCCTTTAAAATCATTAGCAACTTTATTATTGCTTACAATTAATTCGCAAGTATCATAAAGCATGTTTGCAATATCCAGTTTCAAACGCTCTCCGAACAATGCATGACGACGACGTTTGTAAACTACCTCACGTTGAGAGTTCATAACGTCATCATATTCTAATAAACGTTTACGAACACCAAAGTTGTTTTCCTCTACTTTTTTCTGAGCTCTTTCGATAGATTTAGTCATCATAGAATGCTGAATAACTTCACCTTCTTTCAATCCCATTCTGTCCATTACTTTAGCAACTCTTTCAGAACCAAATAAGCGCATTAAGTTATCTTCAAGAGAAACATAGAATTGAGAACTTCCTGGGTCTCCTTGACGACCAGAACGACCACGTAACTGTCTGTCTACACGACGAGAATCATGACGCTCTGTACCAACGATTGCTAAACCTCCCGCAGCTTTTACTTCTGGAGATAATTTAATATCGGTACCACGACCAGCCATGTTTGTTGCAATAGTTACAACTCCAGCTTTACCAGCTTCTTCAACGATTTGAGCTTCTTGCTTATGCATTTTAGCATTCAATACGTTGTGTGTGATTCCTCTCATTTTAAGCATACGGCTTAATAATTCTGAAATCTCAACAGAAGTTGTTCCAATCAATACCGGTCTTCCAGCTTGTGATAATTCAGTAACGTCTTCAATAACAGCGTTGAATTTCTCACGAGTTGTTTTGTAGATATAATCTTCTTTGTCAATTCTTGCAATTCCACGGTTAGTAGGAATTTCAACAACATCCAATTTATAAATTTGCCATAACTCACCAGCTTCTGTAACAGCAGTACCAGTCATACCACCTAATTTGTTGTACATTCTGAAATAATTCTGCAATGTAATTGTTGCAAAAGTCTGAGTTGCAGCTTCAATTTTTACGTTTTCTTTCGCTTCGATCGCTTGGTGAAGACCGTCTGAGTAACGACGTCCGTCCATGATACGACCTGTTTGTTCATCGACAATCATAATTTTGTTGTCCATGATAACATATTCTACGTCTTTTTCAAATAAAGCATAAGCTTTTAAAAGCTGAGTAAGAGTATGGATACGCTCACTTTTTACGCCAAAGTCTTGGAATAATCTTTCTTTAGCTTCAGCTTCAGCGTCTTTGTCTAGTTTTTGTTTCTCAATCGCAGCGATTTCTGTTCCGATGTCTGGTAAAACGAAGAAATCGGCATCAGTATCTCCAGAAAGGTATTTGATACCATTGTCTGTCAATTCTACTTGATTGTTTTTTTCTTCAATCACAAAATACAAAGCTTCGTCAACTTTGTGCATTTCACGATTGTTATCCTGCATGTATTGATTTTCAGTTTTTTGAAGCAATTGTTTAATTCCTTCTTCACTTAAAAATTTAATTAATGCTTTATTTTTGGGTAAACTTCTGTAAGCTCTTAATAATTGGAAACCTCCATCTTTCGTATTACCTTCTTTGATTAATCTTTTAGCTTCAGCTAAGAAACCATTCGCTAACTGACGTTGTTGTGCAACTAAGTTTTCAATTTTTGGTTTCAATTCGTTGAATTCGTGACGATCTCCCTGAGGAACTGGTCCAGAAATAATAAGCGGCGTTCTAGCATCATCAATTAATACAGAGTCAACCTCGTCGACAATTGCATAATTGTGTTTTCTTTGAACTAAATCGCTAGGCGAATGCGCCATGTTATCTCTTAGGTAATCGAAACCAAACTCGTTGTTGGTTCCATAAGTGATATCAGCATCGTAAGCTTTTTTTCTAGCTTCTGTACTTGGCTGGTGGTTATCGATACAATCAACAGATAAACCGTGGAATTCGAATAAAGGTGCTTTCCAAGTGCTATCACGTTTTGCCAAGTAGTCGTTCACCGTTACTAAGTGAACTCCGTTTCCTGTCAAAGCGTTTAAGTAAAGAGGCAATGTAGCAACCAAAGTTTTACCTTCACCCGTTTGCATTTCGGCAACTTTACCTTCGTGTAATACCATACCACCAATTAATTGAACATCATAGTGGATCATATCCCAAGTGATATCCTTTCCTGCAGCATTCCATTGGTTAGCCCAGATCGCTTTATCACCTTCAATAGTAATATATGGTTTTGCAGCTGAGAATTCACGGTCTTTTGGAGTTGCAGTAACTTCAACACGAGAGTTTTCTTTAAAACGGCGAGCAGTTTCTTTAACTACAGAAAACGCTTCAGGAAGAATTTCCAATAAAGTTTTCTCAGAGATTTCATAAGCCTCTTTTTCAAGAGCATCAATAGCATCATAAAGATCTTCTCTTTTATCGATGTCTTCGATGTTTTCTACTTCCGCTTTAAGCGAAGCAATTTTAGCATCTTTATCAGCTCTAGCTTCTTTGATTCTATCTTTAAAATAAACTGTTCTAGCTCTTAATTCGTCGTTTGATAGACTCATTAAAGGAGCTTCGAATGTCTTGATTTTGTTTAAGTAAGGTTGTAAAGCTTTGACATCTTTTTGCGATTTATCGCCTACAAAGACTTTAATAATACTGTTTATGAAACTCATGATTTATCGTATTTCTTTATTATATAATATGTATTTGAGCCAAAAAAAAAGTCTCCATAACGAGAGACTTTTTCCTTTGGTTTATTTTTTAATATTCATCCTCATTCCAAAGATAATCTTCGTCTGTTGGATAATCAGGCCAAATTTCTTCCATTGATTCATATATCTCGCCTTCATCTTCTATTGATTGAAGGTTTTCTACTACCTCTAATGGAGCACCTGCTCTAATGGCGTAGTCAATAAGTTCATCTTTGTTAGCAGGCCATGGCGCATCACTTAAATAAGATGCTAATTCTAATGTCCAATACATCTGTTATCTGTTTAGTTTGTGCAAAAATAAATTTTTTACTGAAAAAGACAAGTAAATTTTGATTTATTTTAATAAAATTTAAGAACGTCCCATTAATTGCAGATTTTAGATTATTGATTTTAGATTTGAGAATTCTCAAAAATCTAAAATCTGAAGTCTAAAATCTAAAATTTCACTTTCTCGGTATCCATTTCACTTCCTCCGCTTTAAGGTCTGAGGACAACTTTCGTGCCAAGACAAAAAGGTAGTCAGAAAGTCGGTTTAAGTATGTAATTGCTATTTCAGGAACGTGTTCATTTTGACTTAAATGTACCGCCAAACGTTCTGCACGACGACAAATACAGCGTGCTATATGACAATGTGACACGGTTGGGTGGCCGCCTGGTAAAACAAAATGAGTCATTTGTGGAAGGCTTTCATCCATTTTATCTATTTCGTTTTCGAGTAATTCAATATCTGAGTCTATTATTCCAAGATTTTCTAAGCGGAGTTTTCCATTTTTCAAAACTTCTTTTTCTTGTGGAGTTGCCAAAATGGCACCAACAGTAAAAAGACGATCTTGAATTTCGATTAAAATGGTTTTATAATGTGAATCGATTTCTTGATCACGAATTAATCCAATATAAGAATTCAATTCATCAACAGTACCATAACTGTCAATTCTAATGTGGTCTTTAGGTACTCGAGTTCCTCCAAAAAGAGCCGTCGTTCCTTTATCGCCTGTTTTGGTATATACTTTCATTTTTTTTAAGATGCTAAGGTTTTAAGATGCTGAGATGCTAAGTTTTTTAATTAGTTTTTTGAAAAACCGAGTTCAGTGGTTAGCTTTTTGAATGCTAATTCGGCTTTTTGGTTAAAACTTCCATTTAAATCGGCAGTTTCTGCAGATGATTCAAGCTGTGAGCAGGCTATGCAAACTATGGTCTGGCAAATCACTTCATTGTTTTTAAAATAAACAAATCCGAGTCTTGGCTCGTAACAACCAGCAATATTTGGATTTTCGAACATTTTTTTATCACACAGAATTGTATTTAATTTTGAAATCTGCTCCTGACTAAGTTTTTGTTTTTTACGGATGCTGCTTATATACTGTCCTTTTTCATTAATTGGACAGTAATAATCTTCGCCAGAAAATCCTATATAATCAATTCCGATAACCGAATCACATTCAAAACCTTTCAGATAGGATAGATGATTTTTGCTATTTATTTTAACCTGATTTTCAGTTAACCATTTTATTTCTGTTTTCGGCGCTTTAGTCGGTAAAGAAATATGAGTGCTTTTATTCTCAATCTCATTTTTGCAACAGGAAAAAGTTAGAAGAATAAATAAAAAATAAAATAAACGCATATTCTCATTTAGATTTTAGAATTCAGGTTTTAGCTTTATATGTAAAACCAAAATTATTTAGTAGTATCGCTTTCAATTAAACCATCTCTTAAACGAATAACTCTATGTGCATAAGCAGCAATATCTTCTTCGTGAGTTACTAGAATTACAGTATTGCCTTGAGCGTGAATATCTCCAAAAAGTTTCATAATTTCTACAGAAGTTTTACTGTCTAAGTTTCCTGTTGGTTCATCGGCTAGAATAATCGAAGGCTTATTAACCAATGCTCTGGCAACTGCAACACGCTGGCGCTGTCCTCCAGAAAGCTGATTCGGCTGGTGATCCATTCTATCGGCAAGATTTACTTGTTTTAGAACTTCGGTTGCGCGGGCAATTCTTTCAGATTTTCCATAACCTGCATAAATCATAGGAAGAGCTACATTATCTAAAGCAGTTGTTCTTGGTAAAAGGTTGAAAGTCTGAAAAACAAAACCAATTTCTTTGTTTCTAATTTCAGCTAATTCATCATCTCGCATTTGGCTGACATCTTTTCCATTTAAAACATAACGACCAGATGTTGGAGTGTCTAAACAACCTAATAAATTCATTAATGTAGATTTTCCAGATCCGGAAGGTCCCATTAAAGCAACATATTCGCCTTTTTGTATTTCTAAATCTATTCCTTTTAAAACATAAACGATTTCGTTACCCAGAACAAAATTTCGTCTGATGTCAGTTATTTTAATTAATGGTTCAGCCATTTCTTCTTACAATTTTGGATTTAAAAGTACAAAACACTTTTCAATAAAAATCATAAGTAGTTCAGAATTGGATTTTGTTACAAAAGCTCCTTAATAAATAAATATTAAAATAATATATTTTTTAGAGCAGTAAATGTTACATCTTTCGGGAAATATTTTGCGTAATTATCATTATTATGTCTTTTTTACAGTTTTAATATGTTTTTAATTTTAAAAATGTGATAATAATGTAATTTATTGGTTTAGGTATTTGGTAAATTTGATTATGTATTAATTAAATAATCAAGATTATGAAAAATATCAAAATAGCTACAGGAATTGCATTATTAGTATTAGGAATGACATCGTGTAAAGATGAAAAACAAGAAAAGGCTCAAAAAACAGTAGAGAGCTATGTGATCTATGTTGACTCAGTTAAAAATGTTGCCGCTACCGATTTAAAAGACAATTGGAAAAGTGTGGAAGCAGAATATGACAGAAGATCTCAAGAAGCTGAAGCGGCTTTAGCAGATATTAAAGATAATGCGGCTGCAACTGAAAAAGTAAATGCAAGTAAAATTAAATACGAAGAATTTAAAAATGAGATGACCGCCCAATTTGCCCCTCCAGCTCCTAGTCCAAAACAGCAATTAAGAGACGCTTTGTTTGGTGCAGGAAAAATTGGTGACGATATGAGTTTTAATTGGGTGAATGCTCAAAATATTCATAGCGTTTATCAGCAGTTTGTTCATACTGTAGAAAATAATAAAGATAAATATTCTAGAGAAGACTGGGATGAAATTAAGTTAATGTATGAAGCTCTTGACAGCCGTAAAAATACAGTTGAAAAAGAAGGTTTGTCTGCTGAGGATAATAGAAAAATTGCTGGTTTGAAAATCAAGTTTGCACCGATGTATACTGTAAACAGAATGGGAGCGAAGTCTGAAGAAAATAAAGACGCAAAAAAATAAAAAATTAAAATTTTGAATTAGTAAAAAAGACGATCGTTTGATCGTCTTTTTTTATGCTCGAATTATAAAATGTTCTTTTTTTTGTTCTCTTCTAAAGAATACAAATCCCCACTGGAATGTATCAATTGTGACTTTTACGTTAGGATTGCTTTTAATGATTTCCCAAGCTTCTTCCATGTCTTCTGACCAATGAATATCATCGAAAATCCAAACAGAATCATTATCAACAGTTGGCAATAAAAGCTCAAAATAAGCTAAAGTTGCTTTTTTTGAATGATTTCCGTCAAAATACATCAGATTGTAATTTGTAGCTTGAATGTTCTCAGAAATTAAAAAAGATTCAAACTCAGAAATTACATTTTCAACATTATTGCAATCAAATTGCGCTAAATAATTTTGAGCAACATTTGCTGTATTTGGACAGCCTTCAATTGTAACTACTTTTGCTTTTGGGTTTCCTAAAGCCAACGCAGAAGTTGCTAAACCTAAAGATGTTCCTATTTCGAGAATATTTTCTGGACGAAAGTATTTTGTTACGCGAAATAATAATTCTGCTCGTTTTGGCGAAATTCCAGCTGTTTGTGCAATTTTAGAAATCTGTCTTCGGTTTGTTTTGAAAACTCTAGAACCCGCTCCAAAATCGGTTACTTCGATGAAATTTTTATTCTCTAAAAGCGATTTTCTGTACTTTTTTAGAATTGCATATTCTGGTTTTGCTTTCTTATCATAAAAACATTTTGTCAATAGATTAAAAACAAACGGCGAATGAACGGCGTGTTCGTTTTTAGAATTCCAAAGAAATTTTAGATAAGATTTTATTTGAAAAAGCATCTAGAAATATTAGTTTACTTTAATCAATTTTACGTCAAAAATAAGTACCGAACCTCCAGGTATTGTCATATAATCATAACTTCCATAACCTAAACGCGCAGGTATCAAAAGTACTCCTGATCCACCTTCCTTAAAATATGGAATACCTTCTGTCCACCCTTTAATTACCTGGTTTAGGCCAAATGAAATTCCAGTGTCTTTACTTTGGTCAAAAACTTTTCCACTTGTAAAATAACCTTTATACGCAACAGTTACATTCGAAGTAGATGTTGGCTGAGCCCCATCGCCAGGTTCATCAATAATATAATAAAGACCAGAATCGGTTCTTGTTGCTGTTAAATTATTTTTGGTTAAATAATCTTTAATCTCTTGTTCGTTTTGTTCGGTATAATCTTTTGGCGGTTCAGAATTATCTTTTTCTACACCTGTACAAGAAGCAAATAATGCTAAAGTAAATAATACGGTTAATAATTTTTTCATGTGGTATTTAATTTTTAAGGGCGTAAATATATGGAAATTAGTTTTTAGTCGCAGTCGCAGTCGCGGTTTTCAGTTTTGTTGGATCGTATAATTTTATTTTTCTAATTACATCCAAATTTATTCGGATTGTTAATCATATAATTTATCAGTCTTCCAATTTCAAGACTTTTAATATTTAACTTGTCAAAAGTCTCTTTGCTAATATATTCGCATTTTAATGAAAATTCAAGCCATGTGTTTGTTTCTGAATTTTCAGCATCGCTATCGGTCAATTTGCTAATAAAGTGATTTGTATATCTTCTTTTTCGATAAGATTCTGCAATATTTGCTGCAACACTTCTTGATGATCGTCGTATTTGATCTGTTAGTGAATATCTTTCTTCTTTAAAGGAAAGCTTTTGACAATTCGAAAATTTCCATCGCAAGCTCAAAATGATTTCTTATATGCCAATAATTCTTTATAATCCATTATCTATTTTTTTCAAAATTAATAAAATTAAAGAATTTTCTTTCAAAAAAAGCAAAACTGAAAACCGCGACTGGGACTGAAAACTTAAAATCTATCCTTCAAGTTTTGCAGAAAGCTCAAACCAGCGTTCTTCTTTTGCATCGATTTTATTGATTATATTTTGAAGTTCGTTTGCTTTTTTCTCAATATCGGCATCAGCCACTTTTCCATCTGAGAATAATTGTTCGATTTTAGCTTTTTCAGCTTCAAGATCTTTAATTTCTCTTTCGATTTTTTGATATTCTTTTTGTTCGTTAAAGCTTAAATTTCCAGTTGGATTATTTTGTTTCCATTCTTTCTTTTCAGCTTTGTTTTCTTCTTTTTGAGCAACATCAGCGCTGTCTTCATAAGCTCTGAAATCAGAATAGTTTCCTGGGAAATTTTCGATTTCGCCTTGTCCTCTAAAAACAAATAAATGATCTACAATTTTATCCATAAAATAACGGTCGTGCGAAACTACCAATAAACATCCAGGATAATCTAAAAGGAAACTTTCTAGAACGTTCAAAGTCACAATATCCAAATCATTTGTTGGCTCATCGAGAATCAAGAAGTTCGGATTCTGAATTAAAACAGTACACAAGTATAAACGCTTTAATTCTCCACCGCTTAATTTCTCAACATAATCATATTGTTTTTTGGCATCAAAAAGAAAACGCTCCAATAATTGCGAAGCCGAAATAATTTTTCCTTTTGTCAACGGAATATATTCTCCGTACTCTTTTATGATATCAATAACACGCTGACCTGGTTTTGGATTAATGCCAGACTGTGTATAATATCCAATTTTTATAGTGTCTCCTTTAACAACGCGTCCGCTGTCTGGCGGAATTGTTCCTGTCAAAAGATTTAAGAAAGTCGATTTTCCCGTTCCGTTTTTGCCTATAATTCCGATTCTTTCTCCACGTTGAAAATCAAAACTGAAATTGTCAAGAATAACACGATCTTTGAATTTTTTAGAAAGTTTGTGAAGCTCAATAATTTTGCTTCCCATTCTTTCCATATTAATCTCAAGCTCAACTTTATTTTCTTTTCTTCGGCTTTGTGCTTTTTCTTTAATAATGTAAAAATCATCCTGACGCGATTTAGATTTGGTTGTTCTCGCTTTTGGCTGGCGTCGCATCCATTCTAATTCTTTTACAAACAAGTTTTTTGCTTTGTCAATACTTGCATTTTCAGAAGTGATTCTTTCTTCTTTTTTCTGTAAATAGTAAGAATAATTTCCTTTGTATTGGTATAGTTTTCCGTTGTCTAATTCGATAATTTCATTGCAAACGCGTTCCAAAAAGAAACGGTCGTGCGTTACCATAAACAAAGTGATGTTTTCTTTAGCAAAATAACTTTCCAACCATTCGATCATTTCAAGATCTAAGTGGTTGGTTGGCTCATCCAAAATCAATAAATCTGGACGATTGATTAGAATTATGGCTAACGAAAGGCGTTTTTTCTGTCCCCCAGAAAGATTTTTAACCTTAAGCTTAAAATCCTCCAGTTTTAATTTGAATAAAATCTGTTTGTATTGTGTTTCAAAATCCCAAGCATTGTGCTGATCCATAGCATCAAAAGCTTTTTGGTAAGCTTCTTCGTCTGAAGGATTTTCTAAAGCTTTTTCATAAGCCTCAATAACTTTAAGCGTTTCATTATCAGAAGCGAAAATACTTTCCTCAATCGTAAGTTCATCTTGAAGATTATTGTCTTGCGAAAGAAACGCCATTCTGATTCCTTTTCTTAAAACAACTTGACCAGTATCAGGTTCTTCTAAACCATTGATAATGCTCATAATGGTTGTTTTTCCAGAGCCGTTTTTTGCAATAAAAGCGATTTTTTGATCTTTATTAATTCCAAAAGAAATGTTGTCAAAAAGGACTCTTTCGCCAAATGACTTTGATATATTCTCGACTGATAAATAGTTCACTTTGTAAATTCTAAGTTATAATTAGGAGTTATGAATATTTTTAAAGCATAACTTTTTGCAAAAGTAAACTATTATCTCGCATTTGCGAATTATTTATGGAGATACGATCCAAGTATAGAATTCAAATCAAAGTAATGAATTTGCTGCGGAACATTTATTACTGGTTTTCGAACCAGAGATTCATTCGTTAAAAAATAATGCAAACCATCTTTTGTCGAAATTCCTTCGATTTGATGAAAAGGAAGTTTTAAATCGATCCGTCTTTTATTTCCAGATAAAAAATCATGATTTTTAAAATCGTAGAGCAGATATAAAAAAGGTTTTCCAACTTTGGTGTAGCCACATAAAGCAATTAGTTTTTTGTCTTCTAAATAAGTGGCGCCAGTGATTAAACCTTTTGTATCTAATGTAGTTTTTAATTTCGCAATCTGAGATCCAGATTCTTTTGAAAGTGCATAAATAGTAGTTTTAGATGTTTTCCATTGTTTGGTAAACAAGTAAATACTGTCTTTGGAAACAATAAAAGCTTCACAATCGAAATCGGTTTTATTTGGTTTTGAAGGAGAAAAATCGGTTTGATCAGAATAAGTGAATGAAATGGTTTCAATTTTCGGATTTTCTTCTAAAAAAGTTTTTTTCTCGATTTTAAGAATTTTCAAATCAGTTCTATTACCAGAATAATTATTTCCAAAATCACCAATATAAATATGTGTGCTGTCTTTCGCAATTTCTTCCCAATCCTGATTGATAACTTCAGGAAGAACAATTTTCTTTTTGATTTTTCCTAAAGAATCTAATCCATAAATGTTTGTATCGTGATCATCATTATGCGTCCAAAGCAAATTTTCGAAAGCAATTAATCCTGAAGTTTCCTTTATAGAATCACTTAAACGAATAGAATATTCTGGCTTTAGATGTAAATTTTTATAGTTGCAATTTCCATCATTTTGTTTAGCTTCGGCATTATGATTTTCAGCTTTCGGATCTGTACACGCCGAAATTTGCGAATATATCGAAGAAGTAAAGGCAAAAAAGAAGACTATAATTTTTAACATACGTTAAAGGTAAAATTTTAAATAATTAGAAGAGAATAAGTGTCAAAAAATATAATTTAAATGTTATTTTGCATCGATTTTATTTTTGACATTTTTTTGTCTTTTAGGATAAAGTTGAACTCCGTCATGAAAATTTTACAACAACTATCTCATTACCGAATTTCGCGTTACTTCAAGCTTTTGTTTGTTGTGGTAGATGTTATATTACTGAATTTAGCAACAGTCCTTTCTGCATTGGCAAGATTTGGAAGTTTAGATAAATTGTTGTCCAAAGAAGAAAGAACGGTTTCTTTGCTAGCGGCTTTAATCTGGATTGCATTATTGCTTCAAAGCGATTCGAATAGAAGCATTCGTATAGAGCCTATAGAATCTATTTTATGGCGAACAATTAAAAAGATTTCAATTCACGCAGCTTTAATTTCTATTTCGGTTGTTTACCTAAAATATGGCGATATATCAAGGCTTAGAATGGTGTATTTTTATTTGATCTTTTTTAGTCTGCTAATGTTTACGAGGTTTTTTTCTATGAAACTTCTAAAATATATTCGAAGTAAAGGATATAATTTTAAGACATTTATAATCGTTGGTGCCAATGAAAGTGGAGAAAGAATTCGTAAAGTACTCGGAAAAGATTTGACTTACGGATATCGATTCTTAGGTTTTTTTGATAAAAAAAATATAGAAACAACCATTGATCCAGCTCTTATCATCGGACAATTTGATGAGGTGGAAAATTTTGTAATTGATAAGAAAATCGATGAAATGTATGTTGCATTACACATTGAAAACATCGAAATAATTAATGAACTTATTAGGATTTGCGAACAAAATATGGTTCGCATAAAGTTTATTCCAGATTTTCAGCTCTACACAAAAGCAAGCAGAGTAGAAGTTACTTTTTATGAAAACACTCCTGTTTTAATGTTTCGTACAGAACCAATGGAGTTTGCTTCAAACAGGGTTATAAAAAAGATTTTTGATGTCTGTTTTTCAAGTCTGGTAATATTGCTAATTTTCCCGTGGCTGTTTCCTATAATCATGATTATTATCAAATTAGAATCGCCTGGGCCAGTATTTTTTAAACAAAAAAGATCTGGTCGAGATAATAGAACTTTTACATGCTTGAAATTTAGAAGTATGCACGTTAACGTTTTGGCACACAATAAACAAGCAGAAAAAGGAGATGCCCGCATTACTAAATTTGGTGCTTTTATTCGTAAAACAAGTATCGACGAATTACCTCAGTTTTTTAATGTTTTTTGGGGAGATATGTCTGTTGTGGGGCCAAGACCGCACATGGTTAAACTTGCTAAAGAATATAGCGATTTGATAAGCAATTATTTAGTGCGTCAATATGCGAAACCAGGAATTACTGGCTGGGCGCAGGTAAATGGTTATAGAGGCGAAACGAAGGCTTTAAGCGATATGGAAAATAGAGTGGAATACGATATCTGGTATATCGAAAACTGGAGTTTTCTGCTCGATATGAGAATTATAGTTAAAACCGTTATTAATATTTTTAAAGGGGAAGAAAACGCTTATTAGATTTTTTAAAATTTAAAAAACTGATTATTCGTTATAATCTCTTTTAAAGGATCTATATTTTTTATTTTTAGTTTATTATCAAAAGCTTCAATATGTTTTTTGTGATGAACATCGGTTCCGCAAAAATCATACATTCCTTTCTCTAAAAGGTCATCGGCCATTTTAGTGATTTTAGAACCATAATATTCTACAGTAGAAAGTAAATTCAACTGAAAACGACATCCAGCATTTTTTAATTTTTCGTACTCTGAAAATTTATTATGATAGAAAACATATCTTTCAGGATGTGCCAAAACAGGAATGTAACCTGCAACTTGTATTTCAAAAATTGTTTTATAAATGTTTAAAGGAGCATTTAAATAAGACATCTCCACTAAAACATAATTTTCTTTTAAGGTAAGCAGTTTTTCTTCTTTAAAATGATTTTCAAACCAGCTGTCTATAAAATATTCTGCGGCGGCACGAATTGGGGTTTCAATTTTATTTTCTTTTAATGCATTTTGGGTTTCCTGAAGTTTAGACTGAATAATTTCAGGAGAATTGTTCCAAACATAATGATTGATATGCGGAGTTGTAATAATTTGAGAAATACCTAATTCTTTCAGAGATTTTGCAAGCGCAATCGATTTGGTAATATTTTTTGCTCCGTCATCAATTCCTGGTAGAACGTGAGAATGAATATCTACAAAACTACCGTTTAACAGTTCTTTTAAAATGGGTTTAGATTTGAAAAATGATAACATGGGGTAAAAAATGTGTGACTCAATTTATTAGAGTACAAAATTAATCTAGAATTTCTAATAAGACATTTTAGAATTATGTTATATTTGATTTTTAGTAAAAAAGTAAAAAATTATGAAAATAAAAGAGAATTTATTCAATCAGAGAATCATTTCTATAGATGCTTTGCGTGGAATTACCATTTTTGTAATGATTTTTGTAAACGAACTGGCGAGTATTAGTAATGTCCCACAATGGATGAAACATATGCCAGCAGATGCAGATGCAATGACTTTTGTTGATTTAGTTTTTCCTGCTTTTTTATTCATTGTCGGAATGTCGATCCCGTTTGCTTTTAATGCGAGATTGATTAAAGGTGACAGCCTGAAAACCATCTGGACGCACACGCTAAAAAGAGCATTAGCACTTATAATAATTGGTGTTTTTATGGTTAATGCCGAATATGGTTATGATGCTTCAAAAATGATTATTGAGCCAGCATTTTGGGGATTATTGGCTTACGCAATGCCAATTCCAATTTGGAACAAATACCCAAAAGATTTTCCTCTTTGGTTGAAAAATGTATTGCAATATGGAGGAATTTTAGTTCTTATTGCGCTTTACTTTTTATATATTCAAGATACTGGAGAAAGAGGAATGACGCCAAAATGGTGGGGTATTCTAGGCTTGATTGGTTGGGCGTATTTATTTACAGTAATTTATTATTGGCTGGTTTCAGGGAATTTATGGGCGATGATTGGATTTTTAATTTTTTCTGTCGCAATGAATTCTCTTAATTTAACCGAAAACTCTTTTGTTCAAAATACGTCGTGGCTTAGTTTTATTGCCGGACATCTTACTCATGCTTCTTTAGTTTCAGCTGGAGTAGTAATTTCGCTATTGTTTTTCGATCGAAAAATCAGTTCAAAAATCAATTGGCCTGTAATTGGGTTTATTGTTTTGTTTACCCTGACAGCAATTTTACTTCGTCCGTATTTCGGAATTTCAAAAATAAAAGGAACGCCTTCTTGGACTATGTTTTCAGCGGCGATTTGCACTGTTTTGTTCTATTTTCTGTATTGGCTAATGGAAGTCAAAAAACAAACCAAATGGAGCGAATTTTTCATGCCTGCGGCAGCAAATCCGTTATTGATTTATATTTTGCCAGGTGTTATTTATTATTTCTGTAAGCTTATAAACTTTCATATTATTCCAGGATATTTCAGAGTAGGAGTTCCGGGAATTCTATGGTCTTTAGCATTTTCGATAATTATGCTTTTTGTAATGAAAATTCTAAATAGATATAAAATTCAGATGCAATTATAGTTTTATTGAAACTATTTTTTTAGCGCAAAGTTCGTAAAGGATTTTTGAGAGAATTTTTTTAACGCAAAGCGCGCAAAGATTTTTTCGCAAAGTGCACAAAGAATTCTAGATAAATATTTTAAGAAAATATAAAGTTCACAAAGCTTTGTGAACTTACCGTTTGTAAAAAACACTTAAAAAATCTTTGCGCACTTTGCGTTAAAATCTCAATTTATAATAACAGATTTTATCTTCAATACAGACCCAGAAACAGGATTGTAATTCACGAAGTTGAATTTGCATAAATTATGAATATCTAAAATTTTTCCATTTGGAAGTTCGTCTTGTCTGAAATCTGACCAAGGAATTTTTATTGTAGAGAAATGTTTGGGAGAAGCAGGAATGCTAGCTCTGGGGTGCGAACCCCCATGAATACAGCCAGTTCCTTCTTCATTTCCTTCTCTTGCTTGCAATTTTATAATTTGCGTCGATTGATAGGTAATTTCGACATATTTAGAATGATCTGAAAGATTAGTTGGAACTCCGTCATTAGTTTCAGAAGGCGTAATCATAACATTTAATTCTATTTCGCCTTTCGGATTGTCTTTTGCAGTGACCGCAACAATTCCGTTTTCCAGGCGAAACTTATTTATCATTTCTTCATTTTCTACAGAAGGTCCAGCAATAAACCATTTATTCGTTTTTACGAGATTTATTTCTTTTTTCTGATCGCTTACCGAAAAGCCAAAGATTATAAGCAATGGAAGAAAAATACAAAGACGAAACATATTTAAGGTTTTCAAAATCAAATAATTTAGTGTTTCAAATATAACTTTTTGATTCATCCGAAATTCTTTTTTATTCATCCAAAATTTTTATTGTTATTCTTAATAAAATTTTAAATTTGTAAGAGACGGTTTTTAAGATATTGTGTGTGAATAGTTTAAAAATGAAATACTTCTTAGTTTTATTTTTAATAGGATCGTTTTGTCAGGCTCAAAATGATAGCACAGATGTGGGCACACGAGATATTTTAGATGTTATTCATCGGGTTTTTGACAAGCAAGATACTATTCGTCCAGAAAGAAAAAGAAAACTGACTTTTTCTTTGTTGCCAGTTCCTGTTGGAGTTAATTCTAGCACTGGTTTGGTTGTTTCTTTTTTGACCACATTTTATTTAGGCGATCCTGAAACGACCAGAATGTCTCAGATTACTTTTTCACCTTATTTTAGTTTTAGCAAACAATTTGTATTTCCAATTCAATCTTATATTTATTCAAAAGATAATAAATGGAGTCTTATTGGAGATTATCGTTATATGATTTATCCGCAGCTCACATATGGCTTGGGAGAACATGATTCCAAAGAAGAAATGTCAACACTCGACTATCAGCAATGGCGTTTTTATCAGTTTATAACGAGACAGATTGTCGGCAATTATCGACTAGGAGTTGGTTTTCTTTTGGATAATTATAAAAACATTTCTGAAGAATCTTATATAGAAGGGGAAACCGATTATTACCAATATATGAATGGAGATTATTCTAACGAAACTTCGTTTGGTTTTGCATTTCAAGGACTTTACGATTCCAGGGAAAATATTATTAATCCTGAAAAAGGTTTATATATCGAAGCCGATTTGCGAATTAATACCAGCGGAGTTGAAGGTGATAAATGGCAGTCTTTGTATTTTGATGCCAGAAAATATCATTCCTTTAGCAAAACCAAACATCGGGTTTGGGCTTCTAGAGCTTTTTTTTGGTCAACGTTTGGAGGAAAACCTCATTATTTGGACCTGCCAAGTATTGGCTGGGATCGTGAAGGAAAAACGGGTCGTGGATTTACTAAAAACAGATATAGAAGTAATGCTTTGGCTTATTTTGAAACTGAATATCGAACAGATATTAGCCGAAACGGATTTTTTGGAGCAGTTTTTTTTACCAATGTTTCTTCTGTTTCAAGAATAGATACTTATCAATTTAAAAAATGGAATCCCGCTGTTGGAACTGGAATCCGCATAAAATGGAATAAAAGAAACGGAAGTAATTTAGCTTTAGATTACGGAATTAGTAAAAACGATTGGTCACTTCGTTTGGGGTTATCAGAAAATTTCTAACTTCGGCCAAAATCTACAGATTCAATTATTCATGCAATTATCGGTTGTCATTCTCAATTACAATGTGCGTTACTTTCTCGAACAGTGCCTTTTAAGTGTTCAGGAAGCAATTGCGTCAATCGATGCTGAAATTATTGTAGTGGATAATAATTCATCAGACGAAAGTGTTTTGATGGTGAAAGAAAAATTTTCAGACGTTAAACTAATTGAAAACAAAGAAAATTTCGGTTTTCCAAAAGGCAATAATATTGGTGTTCGTCAAGCGAAAGGAAAGTACGTTTGTATTTTAAATCCAGATACCGTTGTTGCAGAAGATACTTTTAGAAAGATTCTGGCTTTCGCCGAAAGGCAAAACAATCTCGGAATCATTGGCTGTAAATTAATTGACGGAACAGGAGAATTTCTTCCGGAAAGTAAACGCGGAGTTCCAACGCCTTGGGTTTCTTTTACAAAAATTTTCGGATTGTATAAAATCTTTCCTAAAACCAGATTTTTAAATCAATATTATGCACAACATTTAAATGAATATGAAACTGGAAAAGTAGATATTCTAGTTGGCGCTTTTATGTTTTTAGAAAGAAAACTATATGAAGATTTAAATGGTTTTGATGAAGATTGTTTCATGTATGCTGACGACATTGATTTATCGTATCGCGCATTACTGAAAGAAAAAACAAACTATTATTTTCACGAAACAACTGTTTTACATTATAAAGGAGAAAGCACAATAAAAGACGAAAAATATATGCTTCATTTTCAGGAAGCAATGAATTTCTTTTATCAGAAGCATTTTAAGAAACCATTGTTTTTTAGTTTTTTTATCCAAATGGGGACTTGGTTTTTCTCTTTTATAAAAATGTTTCAAGGTAAAACAAGAATAAAACCGAATCCAGAATCGTATGTTTTTTATTCTTTAAATGAAGATTTGTCTCAAAAATTAGCTTTAACTTTAAAAAATAAAGTAAGCTTTTTAGAAATCCCGAAAGAAAAAATGGTAAATTCGTGCCTGATTTTTAAGGGAAAAAAGATCGAAATCATTTTGGATAATCGATACATTTCGTTCAAAAAATGTATCGAAATCATAGAAACTCTTAAAGATAAGAGTATTACTTTTAAAATTTTACCCAAAAATACCCATTTTATTATTGGAAGCGATTCCAGAAATGATAGAGGGCAAATTATAAAAATTGAGTAAAAAATTATATTAAGTGTAATTTATGTTTAAAATATTCATTAATTTCGCAATCTGAAAATCAAAAACATCTTTTAGATTAACAATATGGCAAGATTTGAATTAAAGCTTCCTAAAATGGGAGAAAGTGTCGCTGAAGCAACTATTACAAATTGGTTGAAAGAAGTTGGAGACAAAATTGAGGCTGATGAAGCCGTACTCGAAATTGCAACAGATAAAGTTGACAGCGAAGTGCCTAGTGAAGTATCAGGAATTTTAGTTGAGCAATTGTTTGGTAAAGATGATTTAGTGCAAGTAGGGCAAACGATCGCGATTATTGAAACTGAAGGAGGCGACGAGCCAACTGCAGCGACAAATAAAGTTGAAGAAACTGCAGCTCCTGCTGAAGTTGCTGAAATTGAAAAAACAATCGAAGCGGTTAAAGAAACAGTAACTTCTCAAGATTTCTCAGCATCAGATAAATTCTTTTCTCCATTAGTAAAAAATATTGCAAAAGAAGAAGGCGTTTCTTTAAACGAACTTGAAAATATTGCTGGTTCAGGAAAAGACGGACGAGTAACTAAAGAAGATATTTTAAAATATGTAGAAGATCGTAAATCAGGTTCTGTTCAAGCGCCACAAACAGTTGAAGCGGCTCCGAAAATAGTTGTTGAAACTCCTAAAGTTGAAGCTCCAAAAGCTGAAACTACAAAAACTCTAGAACCTGTTGCTCAAAAAAGCCAACAAGCAGTTCCAGTTTCTGTAAACGGAGG
Source organism: Flavobacterium sp. SH_e (assembly GCF_025717045.1). Classification (GTDB taxonomy): domain Bacteria; phylum Bacteroidota; class Bacteroidia; order Flavobacteriales; family Flavobacteriaceae; genus Flavobacterium. Next base: position 577,919 of record NZ_JAOVZN010000001.1, on the reverse strand, counting down.
GGATGAAATTGTGGAAATGGATAGAATGCGCAAACTGATTTCAGGTTATATGGTGGCTTCAGTTCAAACTTCGGCTCACGTACAATCTTTTATTGAAGTAGACGTAACAAATATTGTAAAATGGAGAGATAAGGTAAAAGCAGCTTTCGAAAAAAGAGAAGGTGAGAAATTGACTTTTACTCCAATTATGATGGAAGCTGTTGCAAAAGCTTTAAAAGATTTCCCTGGAATGAATATCTCTGTTGACGGAGAGTATATCATTAAAAAGAAAAATATCAATTTAGGAATGGCAGCGGCATTGCCAAACGGAAATTTAATTGTTCCTGTGATTAAAAATGCAGATCAATTGAATTTGGTTGGAATGGCAAAAGCGGTTAACGATTTAGGAAACCGTGCAAAAGCTGGAAAACTAAAACCAGACGATACGCAAGGCGGAACTTACACGGTAACAAACGTTGGTACTTTTGGTAGTGTTTTCGGAACGCCAATTATCAATCAGCCACAAGTTGGAATTTTAGCACTTGGAGCGATTCGTAAAGTTCCTGCAGTTATCGAAACTCCAGAAGGAGATTTCATTGGAATTCGCCAAAAAATGTTCTTGTCTCACTCTTACGATCATAGAGTTGTTGATGGAGCGCTTGGAGGAAGTTTTGTAAAAAGAGTAGCAGAATATTTAGAAGCTTTTGATGTAGATAGAGATTTCTAAAAATCAATTATAAAATAAATTCAAATCCGATAAGTTTTAAACTTGTCGGATTTTTTTGTTTTGTAAGAAAAGAATTAAGTAGAAATGCGTAATCCAGTGTAGGACTTATTTTTGAAAAGTTAAAATTAGGATTTGAAAGCATTTTTCGACAAAAAAAATCAGAATAAAGGAGGATATTCGGCTTTAAAAATTACATTTGTAAACTTATAAAAATTAGAAATGGAATTAAAACTTAACAAGCCAATTTGCTTTTTTGATCTCGAAACAACGGGAATTGATATCGGTAAAGATAGAATCGTAGAAATTTCAATATTCAAAGTTTTTCCTAACGGAAATAAAGAAAGTAAGACTTGGTTGGTTAATCCAACAATTCCAATTCCTCCACAAACAACTGCAGTTCATGGCATCACTGATGAAAAAGTGGCTAACGAACCAACTTTTGCAGAACTTGCTCCGCATATTCACAATATGATTAAAGACAGTGACTTGGGCGGATTTAATTCAGATCGTTTCGATATTCCGCTTCTTGCAGAAGAATTGCTTCGTGCGGGAGTTGATTTTGATATGAAAAACAAAGTTTCTGTCGATGTTCAAACAATTTTTCATAAAATGGAAGAGCGTACTTTAAGTGCAGCTTTGAAGTTTTATTGTGGAAAAAGTTTAGACAATGCCCATTCAGCTGAAGCTGATACAATGGCGACTTACGAAATTTTAAAAGCACAATTAGATCGTTATCCAGAATTAGAAAATGATATGAAATCATTATCTGAATTTACAACTCGTAAAAAAATCGCCGATTTTGCAGGAATGATTGCTTTTGATCAAGATGACGAAGAAATTTTTACTTTTGGAAAACATAAAGGTGCAAAAGTGGAAAAAGTTCTAGAAACAGAACCTGGATATTTCAGCTGGATTCAAAATGCTGATTTTCCGTTGTACACCAAAAAAGTTTTGACAGCAATTAAATTGAGAAAATTAAATACAAAGTAAGTTTCTAAGATGCTAAGGTACAGAGATTCTAAGTTTTTTTAGTTTCTTAGTAGCTTAGCATCTTATTATCTTAGCAACTTAAAAAAGAATGAAGATTATCTGTGTCGGCAGGAATTATGCCAATCATATAGAGGAATTAAAAAATGAGCGTCCAAGTGAGCCGGTGGTTTTTATGAAACCAGATTCTGCGGTTTTACTGAAACAGCATCCGTTTGTAATTCCAGAGTTTTCTGAAGATGTTCATCATGAAGTTGAAATAATCGTAAAGATTAATAAAGTCGGAAAATATATTGAGCCAAAATTTGCTCATAAATACTATGATGAAATTAGTGTCGGAATTGATTTTACGGCTCGTGATTTACAAAGTAAACTAAAAGAAAAAGGGCTTCCGTGGGAAAAAGCCAAGGCATTTGACGGTTCAGCGGTTATTGGTGATTTTTTACCAAAAACTGATTTTGTTTCTATGGAAAATCTTAATTTTGAATTAAGAAGCAATTCAGAAACAGTTCAAAAGGGAAACTCAAGTATGATGCTTTGGAAAATCGATGAATTGATTTCTCACGTATCTCAGTTTTTCACATTAAAAATTGGAGATATTATTTTTACAGGAACGCCGGCAGGTGTTGCGGCTGTAAAACCAAATGATGTTTTAGAAGGCTTTTTAGAAGATAAAAAATTATTCAGAATACAAGTAAAATAATGGCTTTAAAGTACAACCTTTCGAAAGTTTATGCGCTTTCAGATAACGATCCTGAATTTGTGAATCAAATTTTAACTTTATTTGTTACAGAAGTTCCAGAAGATTTAAAACAAATCAAAGAAGGAATTAAAAAGAAGGATCATAAATACGCCTATTCCTATGCTCATAAAATAAAGCCTACATTGGATTTAATGGGGTTAAATGTGGCTTTTGAAGAAATCTTGCAGGTAGAAGCTTGGACAAAAGCTGAAGGCAAGAAAAAAGATATTATCGAAACTTTTAAAAGTATTAAGGTACAAGTAAAAGAAGCGATTAAAGAAATTAAAAAAGACTTTGATCTTTAATATAAATTTTGGCTTATTCCTTAGCTATTTAAATTAAGGAATAAGTCAAAAATCATTTTTTTTAAATTTTGTAAGCGGCTTATAGTTTGTAAAAGCTGTTAATACCTTCCTCCCAAGACAAAATTTAAATTTTCTACTTATAAATTTATAGCTTACTTAATGTAAGAAGCAAAAAAAACATTTCACTGATATGAAGGCAGCAATTATCACTATTGGAGATGAGATTTTAATTGGTCAAATCGTAGATACAAATTCAGCTTTTATTGCTAAATCATTAGATCGAATTGGAGTTGAGGTAGTAGAAATGCTATCGATAAGCGATGATAAAAAGCATATTTTAGATACTTTTGCTCAATTGCAAAATAGAGTAGATGTTGTCATTGTAACTGGCGGATTAGGTCCGACAAAAGACGATGTTACAAAGAAAACATTCTGCGAATACTTTAATGATGAATTAGTTGTAGACCAAAAAGTTTTAGCGCACGTAACAGAATTGATTGAAGGTTTTTATAAAAGACCAATTTCTCAACTGAATAAAGATCAAGCTCTAGTTCCGTCAACTTGTACAGTATTGCATAATAAAGTTGGAACTGCACCGGGAATGTGGATGAAAAAAGAAAGCACAGTTTTTATTTCACTTCCAGGAGTTCCTTATGAAATGAAATATTTGGTCGAGGAAGAAATAATTCCAAAAATTGTTCGCGAATACAAACGTCCTTATATTATTCATAAAACCATTTTGACTTATGGTCAGGGCGAAAGTTTAGTTGCAGAACGTATTGAGCAATGGGAAAATAATCTTCCAGAATTTATAAAATTGGCTTATTTGCCAAATCCAGGAAGAGTTCGTCTGCGTTTAACGGCAAGAGGAACAAATAAAGAAGAGTTAGAAGAAGCAATAGAATCTAATGTTCAATCTTTAGATGCTATAATTCATGATATAATTGTAGGTTACGAAGAAAACGAAACAATTGAAACAGTAATAGGCAAATTACTTTCTAAACAAAATAAAACAATCTCAACAGCAGAAAGTTGTACAGGAGGAAGAATTGCTTCATTACTGTCATCTGTTCCAGGTTCGTCAAATTATTTTAAAGGGAGTATTGTTTCTTATGCGACAGAAGTGAAAGCAAATGTTTTGGGAGTTTCTCAAAATTTAATTGATGAATTTTCTGTTGTAAGCGCTGAGGTCGCGTCAGCTATGGCTTTGAGTGTTAAAGATTTGCTTAAAACAGACTATGCGCTTGCTACGACAGGCAATGCAGGTCCATCAAAAGGAGATTCAGATGCTGAAATTGGCACTGTTTTTATAGCTTTGGCAACACCAAACGGAGTAATTGTTGAAGAATTTAACTTCGGACAACCTCGTGAAAAAGTGATAGATAGGGCATCAGTTAAGAGTTTGGAAATTTTGCAGAAAGAAATTTTAAAAATTGTGCAATAATTTTTTGCTACAATGGTTTATTTTTCTTTTCTTTGCACCCTGATTTTGAATAACGATAAAAGATAAGTATAATGTCAAGAGTTTGTGACCTTACAGGTAAAAGAGCGATGGTAGGAAATAACGTTTCTCACGCTATGAACAAAACTAAGAGAAAGTTTTCTGTAAACTTAGTTAAAAAGCGTTTTTATCTTCCAGAAGAAGATAGATGGATTACTCTTAGAGTAGCAGCATCTACGATAAAAACAATTAATAAAAATGGAATCACTGCAGTTTTGAAAAAAGCGCAGTCAGAAGGATTTATCAAATAATCTTTTCCTAAATAAATATATAGCAAGATGGCAAAGAAAGGTAATAGAATCCAAGTAATTTTAGAATGTACTGAGCACAAGACTTCTGGTGTTCCAGGAACTTCTAGATATATTACAACTAAGAACAAAAAAAATACTCCAGATAGATTAGAGATTAAAAAATTTAATCCAATCTTAAAAAGAGTAACTGTTCATAAAGAAATTAAGTAATAATTAGAGATTTTTATAAATCTCAAATGGTTTGGCCATTCGAGTTTTATGAAAAATTCAATAACATTTGAATCATGGCAAAGAAAACCGTAGCATCGTTACAAACAGCTTCTAAGAGATTGTCAAAAGCCATCAAAATGGTAAAATCTCCTAAAACTGGTGCATATACATTCGTAGAATCTATTATGGCTCCTGAAGAAGTTGATGAATTCTTGAAAAAGAAATAATTACAATTACATTATATAGAAAAGCTACTTTCATTCGGAAGTAGCTTTTTTATTACCTATATTTGTCTAAAAATTTAAAGAATCGTAACAATTTGTCTTTTTTTGAACAACAATTGCACTTTCTTTAAAGATTTGGATTTCTTGTCCGAAAATCAAGAAATCTAGTAAATCTAAATAATCTACAAAAAATGAGTTTTTTTAAAAAATTATTCTCTACCGAAAAAAAAGAGACTTTAGACAAAGGTCTTGAAAAAACGAAAACTACTTTTTTCTCGAAGTTAAGCAAGGCTGTTGCTGGAAAATCTAAAGTTGATGATGATGTTTTAGATGATTTAGAAGAAGTTCTTGTGGCTTCGGATGTTGGTGTAAATACAACTTTGAAAATCATTTCAAGAATCGAAAAACGTGTTTCTGAAGATAAATATTTAGGAACAGATGAATTAAATCAGATTCTTCGTGATGAAATTGGCGCTTTGTTATCTGAAACTAATACAGGTGAAGCAACAGAATTTGAAATTCCTAAAGATAAAAAACCTTATGTTTTAATGGTTGTTGGAGTAAATGGAGTAGGGAAAACAACAACGATTGGGAAATTAGCTTATCAATTTAAAAAAGCGGGTCATAATGTGGTTTTAGGTGCTGCAGATACATTTCGTGCTGCTGCGATCGATCAATTGCAAGTTTGGGCAGATCGTGTAAATGTGCCTATTGTAAGGCAGCAAATGGGAAGCGATCCTGCTTCTGTAGCTTTTGATACTTTGCAATCTGCAGTTGCTCAAAATGCTGATGTTGTAATTATTGATACAGCTGGTCGTCTTCATAATAAAATCAACTTAATGAACGAATTGACAAAAGTAAAACGTGTAATGCAGAAAGTTGTTGCTGACGCTCCTCACGATGTGCTTTTAGTTTTAGATGGTTCTACAGGTCAAAACGCTTTTGAACAAGCGAAACAATTTACAGCTGCTACTGAGGTTACTTCGTTAGCTGTTACTAAATTAGACGGAACGGCAAAAGGTGGAGTTGTGATTGGAATTTCAGATCAATTTCAAATTCCTGTTAAATATATTGGCGTTGGCGAAGGAATTGAAGATTTACAAGTTTTCAATAAATATGAATTCGTTGACAGTTTTTTTAAATAATTTATAATGAAAAATATATCGGCTATTACATTCTATTTCGCCAGTGTAGTATGTTTTGTTTTTGCAAACTTATTGAAAGATAATAATCTTTCAGTTTATTATGTGTTGCTGGTAGTCGGAATCATTTTGTTCTTTTTAGGGGTTCTTAAAAGAATAAAAACTAACAGATAATCTTCAAAAAATATAATAACTTTATTGAATTGCTTTTATGAAATATGGTGTTTTGATTTTACTATTTGGCTTGTTTTCATGTGTAAATAGGAATAATGAAAATACAATAAAAGCTCAAAAAGTAATTGTTATACAACCTTTAGGTAATTTTCAGCAAAAACAATCTCAAAAGGTTTTTGCTGAAATTAAAGCTATTAACCCGAAAGTTGTTTTGATGGAAAATATTGACTTTCCTGAAAAATCTTTTTACAGTCCTAGAAATAGATATCGTGCTGACAGTATTATTAAAAATCTAAAAAATAATATTGGTAAAGATTCTGTAATTGTTGGATTGTCTCATTTTGATATAAGTACAACAAAAAACGGAATAAAAGATTGGGGTATAATGGGCTTAGGTTATAATCCTGGAAAAGCTTGCGTTGTTTCTGATTTTAGATTGTCTCGTAAAAATAAAAATGAGCAATTTTATAAATTAGTTTTACATGAATTAGGGCATACAGAAGGTCTGCCACATTGCAAAATACAAACTTGCTTAATGCGTGATGCCGAGGGGCGTAATCCTTTTAATCAAGAAAAAAGCTTCTGCAAGGATTGCAAAAGCTTTTTGAAAAATAAAGGATGGCAATTGATTTAAATTGCCAAGTTTTATTGGTATAAGGCATTAATTTTCTCCCATAATGTTTTGTCAAAATCAGATAAAGCAAGATTTTCATTATCGGCAGCATCTCCCATTCTTACAATAACCATTTTCTTGCTCGGGACAACATATATTTTTTGATCATTTTTTCCTAAAGCCATAAACATATCACTTGGTCCAGTTGGAATAACGCTTCCTTGAAAAGTTAATTGCGATTGTGGTAAATGATAAGAAGCTTTTCCGTTTAACCACCATAAATATCCATACCCTAAATTGATGTTTTGAGAAGTTGCAGTTGCTTCGTTAAAGAAAGCTTCGTCTAGAATTGTTGTATTATCCCATTTTCCTTTATTAAGCATTAGCAGTCCAAAGCGCGCCATGCTTCTTGTTGTGCTTGTGTAAACGCTATTTACACCAAGTTGAACCCAATTGCCGTCCATTCCAATTTTGTCTCTTAATTTGGTGTTGAAATAATTCTCCCAAGTTTGCCCGCTTGCTTTTTCTACAACATCTTGAAGTTTTACATAAACATTATGATAAGCCCATCTTTTTCCAGCGTCGGCTTTATATATTAGATCTTGAGGATCGACTTCATCTGAAGTGTCGTCAAGTCCAGAAGTCATAGTTAGTAAGTGTTTGCAGGTAATTTGGTTTTCTTGAATAAGGGTTTCACTTGTCCAGCCAGTTCCAAGGTAATCAGAAACTTTATTGTTAATGTTTAAAAATCCTTCTTGCTGAGCAATTCCTGTCATTGTTGAAGTTAATGTTTTTCCTGCACTAGCCCAATACCAGTTTGTTGTTACGGTGTGTTTGTCGAAATAGTTTTCTAAAACAATTCGGCCGTTTACTAAAATGATAAACGATTTTGAATTTTTGAGTTCTAAATAATCTAAAAGTGGCTGCACGGCGCTTTGGTTCCATTTTAGGTCAGAAATAGATTTTGTTTCCCAAGTTGTTCCTGTTAATGGAGGAAAATACATTGTTTCTTCTGGAGTTGGGACTGGATCGGGTTCTGCTGAATCTTTACTACAAGCAGTAAATAATAAAGAAATAAGAATTATGCAAAAAAATCGGTTCATTGTTTTTTGGTTTTAGTTTGGGGTTTGACCAAAAATATGCAAAATAGTTTAATGTGTTTTTTGATTTTTTATTTCTTTTGATGATTATAAGGTTATCTTTGTAGTCCGAGAAAAATTTCTTTTGAAAACGGGAGCCCTAGCCCTGATGGAAGCGGCATCCTTTTGTGCCGGGGTTCGGCACAAAAGATACAGCGGACAGCAGGAATAAGCTCCTAATTCTTCGACTTGATTCTAAGAAAAGAATAAATTTTAATATTTTTATTTATGAAAAATACTTTTATGATTTTGGTTTTGTCTCTTTTGTTTGTGAGTTGCAAACAAGGATTGAAACCTGCAGATATTGCTAAATTAAATGGCTACTGGGAAATTGAAAAGGTGGTTTTTGATAAAGGTGAGGAGAAAGATTATAAGATGAATGAGACTTTTGATTTTTTTCAAATCAAGAATAATAAAGGTGTTCGAACGAAAGTTATGCCACAGTTTGATGGCACTTTTCTAACAACAGATACTTTTGAAAATGTTTCGGTTCGTTTTGCTGGAGAGCAGGTTTTCTTGGATTATAAAACAAAGTATGCAAAATGGAGTGAAGAAATTATTTCACTTTCAGATGATAAATTAGTGGTTAAGAACCCGCAAAAAATAGAATATCATTATAAAAAAGCTGGACCTGTAAATTTATTAAACGATGGCGAAAAGACTAAATAACGAAAGTACTATTAGTGCTGTATTACAGCAGATTATTCAAGTAAATAAATTACAGCCAGGAATGGATGAGATTGATGTTCGTGACGCTTGGAAAAATCTTATGGGAAGTGGTGTGAATACTTATACCCGAAATGTTGTTCTGAAAGGAAGTACACTTTATGTGGAATTAGGTTCGTCTGTTCTACGTGAAGAATTAACTCATGGAAAGTATAAAATAGTAAAAATGATAAATGAAGAATTAGGGCGTGAGGTCGTAAAAGATGTTGTTTTACGCTGAGTTTATTAGGTTTTTTTTAATAAGATAAATTTTAAAATAATTAACACTTCTCTTGTGAAGTGTTTTTTTTTACGATACATTTGAGCGTTATTTTTTGTAAGTAACATCCTTTTAATAACCCAAACAAATTAACAAAACAATGAAAAAAATTTTACTTATTTTAACCGTATTATTTGCTTTAACTGGTTATTCGCAAAAGAAAAAAGTTGCTGTTGTTTCTTTTTACACTGACAAAACAATTGATCTTTCAGAGCTTGGTTTAAGTGCTGTTGCTGCAGTAACAGATTTAGGAAATAATCCGAACTTTAATTTATTGCCAATTTTAGAGAAATATCATACGGCATTTTTCAATGATTATTCAAAAAAATTCCCTTTTGATTTAATTCCAGAAACTGATGTAACTCAAAAACAAGAATATATTGATTACGTTCCTCATTTTGACAAAGAAAGAGAAGCTGGAAAATATATTATCAATTTCCCTGGATACAAATATATTTATGAAGGAATAAATGGTTCTGCAAATGAAGTAGCAACTGCGACTATGTTTAAAGATAGTGCTGACGGTGTTTTATTTACTGAAATTCATTTTGCTGTTGTAAAAGGATTTGCTGTTGGTGGTACAGGAACTATCAAGATGAGAGCTTATGCAAGAATTGCTTTGTATGATAAAAATGGTAAAAAAGTATTTGCTTTCAATGAAGGAGCAAACTCTAAGAAAACCGGAACAATTGTAGGAGGAATTCCTGTTTTATCTTTTGATAAAGTATTGCCAATGTGTGAAAGTGCATTAGACGAGCTTCTAAAAGATTTAGATGGAAGAATCGAGAAAATGGTAAAAAAGACATCTGATAATCTTTAGTCAATTTATACTTAAAAGAAAAACCCCGCTTCAATTGAAGCGGGGTTTTTTGTTTTTTTTAATTTTTAGATTCAAAAATTAAAATTGCTCTCTTCCTGCAAAATGGAATGCGCTTTCGATAGCAGCGTTTTCATCGCTGTCAGATCCGTGAACTGCATTTTCTCCGATAGAAGTAGCATATGCTTTACGAATAGTTCCTTCAGCAGCTTCAGCTGGATTTGTAGCTCCAATTAAAGTTCTGAAATCTTCTACTGCGTTATCTTTCTCTAAAATAGCAGCAACAATTGGTCCACGAGACATGAATTCAACTAATTCTCCGTAGAAAGGTCTTTCTGCGTGAACTGCGTAAAATGCTTTTGCATCTGCAACAGTTAATTGAGTTAATTTTAATGAAACGATTTTGAAACCACCATTAGTAATCATTGCTAAGATATTCCCGATGTGTCCGTTTGCAACAGCATCTGGTTTAATCATTGTAAAAGTTCTATTTGTTGCCATTTTATATTTTATTAAATTTTGTGCAAAAGTATACTTTTTTTATGAATTGATTTTAATAAATTCATAATTTAAACACCATAGAATGATGTTTTGGTCAAGAAAAACATTTTCTTAAACCTATTTAGCCAATTTTGATAAAAATAATAAAGACGCATTGTGGTGCGTCTTTATATAATATAGTGTTTTTTATACTTTAAAAATCAATTTGCTTCTATAGAATATCCATAAGATAAATGTCCAGATTGCAACATATGTTAATGCGCCTGCCAAAGAAGCTGTCATAGGATTGCTAAAAAATGGTGCAATTCCAAAACGGTATAGATAATCTAAAAGGTTAATTTGTTCGCCAGCAAGTGATGGATGCTGAAAACGAATTAATACCAAAGCTTGAGGGATAATTTGTGACGCAAAGAAAACAATCATTGGGTTTACTCCCCAAATAATAAATAGTTTAAAGCCTTTTTTATATTCCTTAATATCAATGATGTAATATAAAGCTGTTAAACAAATAGTTGCCAAACCGGTGGTATATAAAACATAACTGCTTGTCCAAATTGATTTGTTTATTGGAAAAATTAAATCCCAGATTAATCCGAAAAATATTAGCGCAGTTCCAATTCTGCCCATTGTAAATGCTTTTTGAATTTTACTTATATCAAGCAGTAAAATTTGCCCGATAAATAAACCGATAATTCCATTTACAATTGATGGCAAAGTGCTTAAAATCCCTTCTGGATCCCAAGTATTGGTTTCGTGATACATGTGTCCTTTTAAGAAGATGCTGTCAACCCAAGCTGCTAAATTGGTGCCTCTTTCTAAATTAGCTTCTCCAAAACCAGGAACCGGAATTAAAGTCATAACGGCCCAATATCCTAAAAGTAAAATGGCTCCTGTAATAATTTGAGTTTTTCTGGATGTTTTTAGATATAAAAGCGAAACAACAAAATATACTACTGCAATGCGCTGTAAAACTCCAGGAAGGCGAACGTCTTGATAATTATCAAATCCGCCATAAGCTAGAATGAGATAAATGGCTAGAATACTAAATGCGAAAATGTTTTTTAGACGTGTGCTGAAATTTCCCATCAAAGCATAACCGACCGCAAAAGTAATGATCAATCTTCCCATTAGAAGAGGAATTCCATCTAACCCAAAAAGTTGAATTTTTCCGAAGAAATTAAAGAAAATCCCCAAACAGAACATTCTTAAAGAACGAATCAGGATTTTGTTGAAAGTTGTTTCGTCATACGTTTTCTCTGGCATTGCAAGCGGCACGGCTACTCCCATTATAAAAATAAAAAATGGAAATACTAGATCGGTTGGCGTGCAGCCGTTCCAGTGTGCATGCAAAAGCGGAGGATAAACATTTCCCCAGTCACCGGGATTGTTTACAATAGTCATCAATAAAATAGTCAGTCCGCGAAAGACATCAAGTGAAATTAGTCGTTCTCTTACCATTTGGTTAGTTAATAGGTTATAAAATATAATTCTATTTGGTTTGAGAGAGCAATAATCTAGGAAATGAGCTGGTTATTTGTTCCTAGATTAGCACTTTTAATTTCTAAAGATAATTATTTTAGATTATTATGATGTCAAAATTATGTTCTAAAGGTTTTAATTTCTGAATTAAAAGCGGAACCAATTGTTCTCCTTTTTCTAAATAAAATTCAGAAAAATTAGCTTGACGTTCTTGAAGACTGTAATTTGGAAACAATTCGCATTGCAAATCTGTAACACGTTGTAACTGATCTTGAAGTTTTCTTTTCTGAGCTTTTAATAAACGTTTTTCCAAATTTTCAAGACCTTTCTTCTGCTTTACTTCTTGCGCTTTTACAGCGCCTGAGAAAGATTTGTCTGTTTTTTCAGTCAATTCAAAAAGATATGCAAATTGTTTCTCGAGTGTTTCTTTTTGCTTTGCTAAATCAATTGGAAATGGAGAAAGTTTATGCGTGATTTCATTAATTAAATTCTCTGATTTATTGAATAAATCTTTCCATGATAAATTTAAATTATCAGCTTTTTTAGCTTGTTTTTCGGTTGCTAAAAGAACTGAATTTCGAACTAATAATATCGGGAAGGTAATATTTACAGCTTCAAAAAAAGCTTTTAATTCTAACCAATAAGCAATTTCTCCGCCTCCGCCAATATAGCAAAGATTTGGCAAAATAATTTCCTGATACAGCGGACGCATGATTACATTTGGGCTGAATTTTTCAGGATTGCTTTCTAATACTTTTAGAATTTCTTCTTTAGAAAATGAAATTTTGGTATTATTAACTAGATATTTATCATTTTCTAAAATAATTCTTTCACGAAGTTTGTCTTCGATATAAAATAAATTGATTTCGCGCGGATTTACTTGAACAGTATATTCAGCAAGATCTTCAATTGATTTTTGAACAGCTTTAAATGAAGTCTGATTTTCCAATTCTTCTTTTATGAAAGGAATAAAAGCACGTTTCAAATCAGCATTATCAGCGTCTAGAATAACCAAACCGTAATTTGCAAAAAGAGCATTGGCTAAAAAACGAGTTGCATCGGCTAGATTTTCGTGTTTTAAATAAGCGTCTTCAAAAAGTTTTTTTAGTGTATTTGCGTTTGTGCTTGAACCTAATTCTTTCGAATAAACTTCAAATAAATCTTCTAAACCTTCAGTTGAAAGTCTTCCTACTGGACCAGTACTTTCAGCATTCCAGCGGATTTTTTTTCCTTTAAAATTAAAATAATTAATTTCTTCAAAATCGTGATCTTCGGTCGCCATCCAATAAACTGGAACAAAATTGTACGAAGGGTATTTCGATTTTAATTCTTTAGTTAAATTAATCGTAGAAATAATTTTATATAAAAAATACAACGGTCCGCTAAAAAGATTTAACTGATGTCCAGTCGTAATTGTAAAAGTATTTTCGAGTGCTAAAAGCGAAATATTTTGTTTGGTTAAATCTGAAATTTCAATATTTTGATATTGCTTTTGTAAAGTGTCAACCAATGCGGTTCGGTTGTTATGATCAAAATTAGCTGATTTTTCAGCAATTTGTTTTTCGAAATTTTCTAAGGTTGGAAAATTATTGTACAGCGGTTTTAACTCTGGTTTTTGATCTAAATAATCTTGCATTAGTTTAGAGAAATATCCAGAAGATTGAAAGCTGATACAGTCGGTAGGCATAATTTTAAATTTATTTTTGACAGCTGTAAATTTAATGAAAATATACAGTTAAAAACGCTATTAACAATTGCTTAAGAATTGATTTTTGATTTTTATTTTAAAGCGCCTAAAATCAAGTTTTTAAATTGAAGTAAAACTCGTGTTTATAAATTAGAAAAAACATCAAATTTGTTAAAAAATGAATGATGTTTTAAAACTAATTCTTTGAAATATGAATTATTAATAATGAAACTATATTTTTGTAATCAAAAAAAAAGTTATATCTATTTTACATGAAAACTAACGAGAATAAAAGGAACTCTCTAAAACACGTTCTTTTTGGAAGCCTTATTGGTACCACAATCGAATTTTTTGATTTTTATATTTATGCCAATGCGGCTGTATTGGTTTTTCCACAATTATTTTTCCCAAGTTCAGATTCGACAATGGCAACATTAGAATCTTTAGCAACTTTCTCTATTGCCTTTTTATCACGCCCTTTAGGTTCTGCATTTTTTGGACATTATGGTGATAAAATCGGACGTAAATTTACGCTTGTTGCGGCCTTATTAACCATGGGAATTTCTACAGTAACAATTGGATTTTTACCAAGTTATGAAAGTATTGGTGTTGCTGCGCCATTATTGCTAATGTTATGCCGATTCGGACAAGGCGTTGGTTTAGGTGGAGAATGGGGAGGAGCTGTTTTATTGGCAATCGAAAATGCGCCACCAAATAAACGAGCTTGGTATGGAATGTTTCCGCAATTAGGCGCTCCAATTGGATTATTACTTTCTGGTGGAACTTTCTTGTTATTAACGGATTCGATGAGTAATGAAGATTTTATGAATTATGGTTGGAGAATTCCGTTTATTGCCAGTGCATTGTTAGTAATCGTTGGGTTTTATATCAGAACTAAAATTACAGAAACACCTTCGTTTGAAAATGCTAAAAAACAAGAAGAAGAAGTAAAAGTTCCTTTTTTAGAATTAGTGAAATCATACAAAAACCAATTGATTTTTGGAACATTTGCTGCAATAACAACATTTTTAGTTTTCTATTTAATGACCGTATTTACATTAAGCTGGGCTACTTCAGACTTAGGAATTGTAAAAAGAGACGGATTATTGATTCAATTATTCTCGGTATTGTTTTTTGCGCTTTTTATTCCAGTTTCTGCTGTTGTGGCAGATAAAATTGGTCGTCGTAAAATGCTTATCGCTGCAACTGCGGCTATTGCCGTTTTTGGATTTTTCTTTTCTTACTTTTTAGGTTCTGGAAATATAGTTTTGGTTACCATTTTTGCTTGTATCGGAATGTCATTAATGGGGTTTACTTACGGACCTTTGGGAACTTTTTTATCGGAGTTATTTCCAACAAATGTTCGCTATTCAGGAGCTTCGTTGACTTTTAATATGGCGGGAATTTTGGGTGCAGCTTTTGCGCCAATGATTGCAATTTGGTTGGCTAAAACGTATGATGTGAGTTATGTAGGTTTCTATTTAGTAACCGCAGCAATTATATCTTTAGTTTCATTTTTGGTAATTAGCAAAGATGAACATAAGTTTTAAGATATAGATTTAAAAATATTTCAAAAGCAGTAATGTAAAAAATTACTGCTTTTTTTTTGTTTATTTAAATAAGTATTTAGATATTTGTCTAAATATATAAATGTAATGAACGATATTTTTAAAGCATTAAATGATGCCACTAGAAGAGAGATTTTGGATCTTTTAAAGCAGAAGGATTTATCTGCAGGAGAGATTGCAGATGCTTTTAATATTTCTAAACCGAGCATCTCACATCATTTAGATATTTTAAAACGGGCAGATTTAATTACATCTGAAAAAAATGGGCAATTCATCATTTACTCCATCAATACCACCATAATGGAAGATGTTTTGCAATGGATACTAACTTTTAAACAATAAAAAATGAATCAAGAATTTAAAAAAGAGCTTCCTCTAATTGGAATTGTTTTAATACCTTTTGTCTATTTGGCAACAATTTGGAATAGTCTTCCAGAAATCGTTCCTATTCATTGGAACTCTAAAGGAGAAATTGATGGATGGGGAAATAAATTTACATTAATTGTAATGCTTTTAATGCTTCCCGTTCTGACTTATGTGATTCTGTCTTTAGTTGCTAAGATTGATCCAAAGAAAAGAATGTCATTAATGGGAGGGAAATTGTATCAGCTCAAATTTGTCATGGTTCTTTTTATGTCGATTTTGGCTTTGTTTATTGTATACAGTACAAAAAGTCAATCTACGTCTAGTCTTAGTTTTGTTTTTATAATTCTAGGAGCCTTATTTATGGTTTTAGGAAACTATTTTAAAGTAATACAACCCAATTATTTTATTGGAATTAGAACACCATGGACTTTAGAAAGTCAGGAAGTTTGGAAAACAACACATCTATTTGCTGGAAAACTTTGGTTTATTGCTGGCTTGATTATTATTTTAGGAAGTTTAATTTTTGACAGCTCTATTTTCTATAAAGTATTTTTGACAATTGTTTTTAGTATTGCAATTACGCCAATAGCTTACTCTTATTTAAAATATAGAAGCTGGAAAAAGAAAGAAAATTTGTAAATCAATTATTATGATAAAAGTAATATTTGTCTTGGTGGAATTGATAATGCATTATATTATAAAGTTCTAATAAAAAAGGTTCGCGTTTTATATGCGAACCTTTTTTAATTTTAGTTATTATCTTTTCAAAGAGAAATGACCTCTATATTCTGTTCCGTTTAATCTCGTAACTGTAAACCAATAATCTGATGCTGGCTGCTGATTACCAAGATAAGTTCCGTTCCAAGATGTATTTAGTGGTAGTTCTTTGATGAATTTGCCATAACGGTCAAATATTCGGATCGAAGAATTAGGCGCTAAATAAGCAGAATCTATTGTCCAGGTATCATTAAAACCATCACCGTTTGGAGTAATGAATTTTGGAAATGGAAGTTCATCAACAAAATTAATACAATCTCCAATTGTTGCTTCAAGAATGCTTATTGTAACAGGAATTCGATCGCTTTCGCAACTACTAATTGTTTGAGAAACATAGTAAATAATTCCATTTTCAAGAGGAGTCGATTCTGATAAACTGATAGAAGCCGAAGCACTTTCATACCATTTTAAGTTTTGCCCATTAATTTCAATATCACTAATTTTTGCATTTTTCTGAATACAAAATTGCTGAGGAGAATCGGCAATTGGAATTTGAGTATCTTGTATTTTTACTGTTATAGCAAATCTTTCGCTTTCGCAGTTGTTCAAAGTTTGTGTAACATAATAGGCTCTGCTTTCTAATAAATTAGTTTCTGATAAAAGATTTCCATTAGTTGCGGAATCATACCATTTTAAAGCTGTTCCCGTAATATTTAGGTTTTCAAGAGTCGCAAGTTGATCAATGCAAAATTGCTGATTGTTATTTCCAGTAGGTAATGAAGTGTCATAGATGTGAACAAGAATTGGCACTCTGTCACTTTCACAGCCAATAGTTTGAGAAGCATAATAAATTCTGTTGTCTTCTAGCACAGTTGTATTTGGTAAAGCAGCGGCAGAAAAATTAGTGTCAAACCATTTTATATTTTGTCCCGTTATTTGAATGTCATTTAAAGTTTTGTTTTCCTTTTTACAAAATGATTGTTCTGAATTTCCAGATGGAACAGAAGGAGTATTTACAATTGAGATAGTAACGCCAAATCTTGGACCTTCACAATTATTTATGGTTTGAGAAACGTAATATGTTTTACCGTCTTCAAGGGTAGTAGTTTCTGTTAACAAAGAACCATTTGTTGATGCATCATACCATTTTATAGAAGTTCCCGTAATCTCAATATTGGCAATTGTCGCATTTTGTCCCGTACAAAACTGCTGATTTGCAGTTGCAGTTGGAGCAGAGGTAACTTGAATATCAATTTTAACTGGAACTCTTTCGCTTTCGCACCCGTTTATGGTTTGAGATGCGTAATAAGTTGCGTTATCTTGAAGTACAGTTGTGGTTGGAACAAGTGTTCCTCCCGTTAAGTTGCTGTACCATTTGATATTTTGCCCTGTAATTTGAATGTCATTTAAAGTTGCATTTTGCTGTACACAGAAAGTTTGTAAAGGATCTGTCGTTGGTAATGGTTGACTTGTGATTATAACCGTTTGATTCTGTGTTGACGAATTTCCATTTCCATCATTATAATT
Organism: Flavobacterium sp. SH_e; assembly: GCF_025717045.1. Classification (GTDB taxonomy): domain Bacteria; phylum Bacteroidota; class Bacteroidia; order Flavobacteriales; family Flavobacteriaceae; genus Flavobacterium. The sequence continues at coordinate 560,278 of NZ_JAOVZN010000001.1, read as the reverse complement.
CCATACAATTGAATAGGTTCCTGGCAAATTATAAGAAAGCGGATTTGTTGTTGTTCCGTTAATTAAACCAGCACAGGCATCTGTAGCAGTAGGAATTGTAGTTATAGCAGTATTACAGTCTCCTGTGATAGTTGGAAGAGTTGCTAAATTCGGAATTGGAGCTACATTATCTCCAATAGTAACATTGATTTTTTTAGTATCATCGCAACCGCCAGTGCCCGTAATTAAACAGCTATATTCGCCACTATTTGCTGTCAATGCATTTGCTATTGTGGGATTTTGGTCTGTAGATGTAAATCCATTTGGACCAGTCCATATGTAATTAGTTCCTCCTGATGCTTTTAGGTCCAGTGTTTTTCCAGTGCATATTGGAGAATTTGATGTAATTTCAGGAATTGTGAAGGACAGATTTTCTGAAAATTTCATTAAGAAAAAATTTTTACTTCCCAAGATATTGCTTTGATAAGAACTTTCGTCGGCAATATCGTCATTGAAACTTGATAATCCAGACACAAATATTGCGCCATCAGAATCTAAATCTATATTCAAAGTATTATCATTACCAATATATGTTCCCCAAATAAAATTACCTTCAGAAGAAAATTTTCCAGTATACCCATAGTGAGTCCTAATCCGATTTGGTTTGTAAGAACATGGACTGGTTAATTTGTAATCAGTTCTAAAATCCATATTTCCACCTCCAATATAAAGTGAATTATTTTGAAAGACTATAGAAGAAATGTTAATATCTCCCACGTAAGTGCCCCATATTCTTTGTCCTTGAATATTTAACTTTGCTAATAAACCTTTATAAAGATTATCATTTGACTCTTCAAATGTTCCAGATGTTGCAATGTTATCACTACTATAAGTATATCCGCCAATATAAATATTTCCTTCATTATCAATTTCGACAGATTCAATATTTTCCATCGGGGAGCTACCACCATAATAACTGCCCCAAATTCTTGCACCATCTAATGAGAATTTACAGACATAGCCATCTCCAGGATATGTTGGATTTAAATTCTCTTGAAAAACTCCAGGTGTTGTCATATTATTTGTACTATCGCTACTACCAGCAACTACCAAATAGGAATCTTTTATAGCAACAGTACTAAAAGAATCAGTTCCGTTACCTCCAACATATGTGCTCCAAATTAAATTGCCATTTTGATTAAATTTTGTAATAAATCCATCAGTAGGTATTGTGTATGGATTTGTCGAATTGCTAAGTTGGTTTTGAAAATTACTATTTATTGCAATGTGTGTTTTGCTAGAAGTTTTGCCAACAATGTAAATATTATCATTATTATCAAGATCTAAGTCAGTCGCGTAATCGCTGTCTTCACCTCCAAAATAGGTGCTCCATTGTCTAACTCCGCTACTGTTAAATTTTACTAAGAAAGCATCTGAGTATCCGTTTAAATTAGGTTGAAAAGATCCTAAAGTACTAATATTTGTCTCTGATCCTGTATAGCCTGTAATTAAAACATTATTTTGTGAATCAGTTTTTACACCATAAATATAAACATATTGTGTACCAGCATAGTAGGTTCCCCATAGTCTATTGCCATTTTTATCAAACTTAAAAAGAATACCATTTGTAATTGAATTGACATACGGATGGTTTGTGCTTGTTTGATGTGCTCCAGAAGTAGCATAAGAAGGACTTTGAGATGTTGTAGTTCCTGAAACATAAGCATTTCCTAAGGAATCAGTCGTTAAGTCAGAAGGATACCAATTTGCAGCATCATTTCCAGTTTCATCTCCATAGAAAGTCCCCCAAAGCCTAGTCGGCACAGGATCAATAACAACTTTTTTTCCAGCTAAAAAATTGGCTGAACGAAATCCATAAACATTCTTTTTTAATTTTTGATATCCTACAACAATTCCTTTTCTATTTCCCTTTTCTTCAATCCAACTTGCAGGAAGCGTTTCCTCCATTTTTCCAAAACGAACATTCATTTGGATTTTATTATCAACCAAATTTGTTTCAGCACCGCTAAATTTTAATTGAATATCAGAGATTTTTCCTTTTGGATGAATGACAAAATTATATTCAACCGTTTTTTGAGGGTCTTCAGGAATTGTAAAAACAACATCAATATTAGGATAAATGTTTTTGTAGGTAATCTGTCTATATTGATGAACTTCCAGAACGCCTTCAGGTTTGTTAGGAACATTGTAATAATTGTCAAAATCAGATGATTTTTGTTCCGTAATTAATTCAACTTTAGAATTAGAATTTACAAAATCTATATCTACTCTATGAAAAATATATTCTAGATTAAACTGTTCTTTTTCCTCTTTTTCAGGAATTTGATAAGGAAGGGTTTTTGCTGTTGCAGAACGAACAATTGGAATCTTTTTTACTTCATAAATATCATAAGAAAATCCATTTTTTTTCAACTGAATATTTAATCCATTTGAGTTCAATAGATATTTTACAGCATTATTTTGCTTTCCGTTTTGATCAATAATTTGACCTTTATTCTCTTTAAAACCAATAGATTGATTTTTGCTTTGTGAAAATAATTGAGTAGTTATTAAGAAAAGAAGAAAAAGTAATTTATGTTTCATTTGAAAAAATTGAATCGCGACAAATGTAATTAATTATCTACAAAAAAAAACATAATTTTAGATCTACACTTCGCGTAAAATCTTTTCTCCAAAAGTCTCCAAATAAGCGTATTTTTGCAAAAAAAATAATTCCCTTTTGAAAACGAAACTTTTTGTAATTACACCTCCATTTACGCAACTGAATACACCGTATCCGGCAACGGCGTATATAAAAGGTTTTCTAAATACCAAAAATATCGAATCGGTTCAGGCTGATTTGGGCATTGATGTGATTTTAGAATTGTTTTCGAAAAAAGGATTAAATGATTTGTTTCAAGTTTCAAGTTTCAAGTTTGAAGTTGCTGGAAATGAAATTTCCGATAACTCAAAACGAATTTTTGCTCTTCAAGATGAATACATCAAAACGATCGATTCTGTAATTCAATTTTTGCAAGGAAAAAATCCAACTTTGGCTTTACAGATTTGTCAGGAAGATTTTCTGCCAGAAGCTTCTCGTTTTGCACAATTAGAAGAATTGGATTGGGCTTTTGGAACAATGGGAACTCAAGACAAAGCAAAACATTTGGCTACTTTATATCTGGAAGATATCTCAGATTTTATTGTAGAATGTGTTGATGAAAATTTTGGTTTTAGCCGATATGCAGAACGTCTAGGAAGAAGTGCCAATTCTTTTGATGAATTGTACGAAGCCTTACAGCAAGAGCCAACATATATCGATTCGATTTTAATTTCGCTTTTAAAAGCTAAAATAGAAGCCGTAAAACCAACTTTATTTCTAATTTCTGTTCCTTTTCCAGGGAATTTATATAGCGCATTTAGATGTGCGCAATGGGTAAAAGAAAATCATCCTAAGATTAAAGTTTCGATGGGAGGAGGTTTTCCAAATACCGAATTACGTTCGCTTTCTGATAAACGTGTTTTTGAGTTTTTCGATTTCATCACATTAGATGACGGAGAAGTTCCAATCGAAGAATTAATTTTTCATTTGGAAAATCCAGATTCTGGCTCTTTCAAAAGAACATTCTTATTGGAAAATGGAGAAGTCGTTTACAAAAACAATTCTTTAAAACAGGATTATAAACAATCTCAAGTTGGAACGCCAGATTATTCAGATTTGCCTTTGGATAAATATATTTCGGTTATCGAAATTGTCAATCCGATGCATAGAATGTGGAGCGATGGGCGCTGGAATAAACTCACAATGGCGCACGGCTGTTATTGGGGAAAATGCACATTTTGTGATATTTCTTTAGATTATATAAAAGTATATGAGCCAGTCGCAGCAAGTTTGCTTTGCGACAGAATTGAAGAATTAATCGAAAAAACGGGTCAAAACGGATTCCATTTTGTTGATGAAGCTGCGCCGCCCACTTTAATGCGTGCTTTAGCGCTTGAAATTTTGAAAAGGAAACTTGCTTTAACTTGGTGGACTAATATTCGTTTTGAAAAAAGTTTTTCAAAAGATTTATGTTTGCTACTAAAAGCTTCTGGTTGCATTGCCGTTTCTGGCGGATTAGAAGTAGCTTCAGATCGATTATTGAAATTAATTGACAAAGGTGTTACTGTAGAACAAGTTGCAAAAGTAACTCGAAATTTTACCGAAGCTGGAATTATGGTTCATGCGTATTTAATGTACGGATATCCAACCCAAACAATTCAAGAAACGGTAGATAGTTTAGAAATGGTTCGTCAGTTGTTTGAAGCTGGAGTTTTGCAATCTGGTTTTTGGCATCAATTCGCTTTAACGGCTCATAGTCCAGTTGGATTATATCCGGAACAATTTGGCGTGACCAAGAAAACAGAAGCAATTGGAACTTTCGCCAATAATGATATTGAATATACCGATGCAACAGGAATCAATCACGATAAATTTAGTTTCGGATTAAAGAAATCGCTCTTCAATTTTATGCACGGAATCTGTTTTGATTACGAATTGCAAGATTGGTTCGACTTTAAAATTCCGAGAACTAAAATACACCCCGATTTTATTTTTAATGCTTTAGAAGAACAAAACGATTTCAATACAAAACCAAATGCAAAAGTGGTTTGGCTTGGCGGAAAACCTTCGTCAGAAATCTTTACAAAATCAAAAAAAGGAAGAAGCTGGGAAATGATGTCGCTAACTTTTCACGATAAAAAAGAAAGTTTCGATATTCAAACCAGTAAAGAAGAAGGCGAGTGGCTAGTTTCCATTTTATCGAAAATAGCTGTTTCGGGTTCTAAAAATTATACTTTTCAAGAAGTCAAAAATGATTTTGAAACTTCACTAGAAGATTTCGAATTGTTTTGGTATTCTAAACCTGTAAACACTTTACGTGAGTTTGGATTATTAGTTTTATAATTTAATATTCCAAACATTCTCCATCATTCGGAATCGCAGTTTTACTCAAAAGCCCATGATCTGAAAGTGCTGTTCTTAATTGCAATCGTGTGGTTGGACAATGGTTTAAGGCTTCTAAATGATTCGCAAGAACTTTTCCTGGAGCAAGTGTCACAAATTTTAAAATGTCATCCATTCGCATTAATAATGGCTGTCCAATATCTAATCTTGCGGTTCCGCAGGCTACGATAGAAATATCAGGTTTAAATTGCGTTAAAACCTTTTCTACATGTTCTGTAAAAATAGTGTCAGAACTTATGTAAATAGATTTTTCGTTGGCTAATTCAATATGAAATCCCATTACATTTCCCATTAATTTAGCAATGAAACCATAACCGTGAATAGCAGGAATTCCAGTTATTTTTCCATCTAAAAATAATTGTGGCTCCCAATATTCCAGAGTCTGAATTACACTTAATCCTCTTTGAACCAAAGCTTTTTCATCTTTAGAACTACAGATTACTGGAATGCTTTTTCGTCTTAAAAAAACTTCGCCAGCTTTATCAATATGATCTGGATGTAAATGCGTAATCAAACAATGCGTAACTCGACTTAAAATGTCACGACTGTTTTTTGGCAATGCTACCAAAGGATTTCGTTTCGGTTTGTATCTGAAAATAGTAAAAGGCGGAATCGTTTTTCTTTTACCTAACATTGGGTCAACTAAAATGACATGCTTCTCTGTTTCAATTACCAAAGTGGCATTTCGCAAATGATGTAATTTCATATCCAAGAAAATTAGATATTAAAAATACAAAGTTTTTTGAAAAACTGCTTACAGATTTTTCTTTATTTTTAACAGAATTGTGATTTAGCCAATAGAAAACCTAAACCCAATTCCGTGGAGGTTTTCAATTGAAATTCCTTCTTCATTGGCAAGAATTTTACGAAGACGCGAAATGAAAACATCCAAACTTCTTCCCATAAAATAGTCATCAGTTCCCCACAAAGAGGTTAAGATTTGTTCTCTTTTCAAAACAGAATTTTTGTGATCTAGAAAAAGTTTCAATAATTCGGCTTCGCGCTGTGTCAATCCGACTTTTTCATCATTATTAAAAAGAATAAAATTTTTAGTGTCAAATTGATATTTTCCAACTTCATAAATCGTTTTTGCAGGTGGAATATTTTTCTGTGAACGTTTTAGGAAAATCTCCACTTTCAGCAATAATTCTTCGATACTGAAAGGTTTTACCAAATAATCATCTGCACCTAAACGCAAACCTTTAATTCGGTCTTCCTTTAAAGTTTTAGCTGAAAGAAAAATAATTGGAACTTCGATATCAATTTTTCGAACTGCTTCTGCCAATTGAAAACCATCCATTTTTGGCATCATAATATCAAAAATGCAAATATCAAATTCTTCTTCCTCAAAAAAATTAAGGGCCGATTTTCCGTCAGAACAATGAATCACTTCATAATTATTTTGCTCCAAATTATCTTTGGTTAAAAACGCAAGAGTTTCGTCGTCTTCGGCATATAGTATTTTGAAGTTTTTCATTTTTTGTTAGGAATTGATAAAGTTATAGTAACACCTTTTTCTTTATTATTTTCGGCTTTTATTTTCCAGTTTTGCAAACTGCAGATTTCTTTTACATAATACAAACCAAGTCCAAATCCGTTAACTTCATTGCTCTTTTCATTTTGAACTCTATAAAACTTATCAAAGATAAAAGATATTTTTTTAGGAGTAATCCCAATTCCGTTATCAATAAATTCTAGTTTTAAACAATTGTTTTCTTCTGTGAATTTAATAGTTATTTCTGGTTTTTCATTACAATATTTTACTGCATTATCCAGTAAGTTATAAACTAAATTACCAAAGTGAAAAATATCGGTTTCCAGCAAATATTCTTTTGAATAAGTCTCTATTTTAATCGAAGCTTCGGGATATTTTAATTTGATGTTTTCAATTGCTTCTTCAATTATTGGCACAATTAAAATACTTTCTTTTTTTAGTTCTAAAGGAGCATAATCAGCTTTTGCAATGTTTAAAATCTTCTCGATGTGGCCGTTTAATTTATTTCCCTGATTGATAATAATATCAGTATAAGTATAAAGTTTTTTATCTTCTTTAATTGGTTTTTGTTCAATCAAATATTTCGAAGCGATGAGAATTGAAGCCAGAGGAGTTTTAAATTCATGCGTCATATTATTAATGAAATCACGCTGCAATTCTGAATATTTTTTATGCTGTAAAAGCGTAAAAATCGAATAAACGTAAATCAATAAAATCAGAATCAATGCGGTTGAAAGTATAAACCAAAAACGCATTGAACTAAACAAATAAGTAGTTTCATTTGGAAAACGAACCGCGAAATAATAAACTAGATTTTTATGTTTAGGGAAATAAACGGTTTTTTTGCATTCAGCTTTTTTCTTATAAAGTGAAATATAATCACCATAAATCATTTCGTCGCTTTGACAATTGTACATCGCGTATTCGAAATCGGTTGTGATATTCATTTTTTTGAATTCCGTTTTCAGATAAAATTCTAAAATATCAGGTTCAAATTCATTATCGACATTTACAATATAGTAGTCGTTTGCAATTTTCTGAACGGGATTTTGAACTGGAAGTTCGTGATTAGTTCCTTCATATAATTTTTTAGCCACTTCCAATAAAGCAATATGTGCTTTCTGGCTAAGTTTTTTTTGTTCAATTGTAAAAGCCTCTTTTGTCCATAACAATTGTGCCACCAAAATACTAATGATGGCTACCAATCCTAAGAGAATGATGCTGTTGAGTTTATTAATTTTCAAGAATAATGGATTTTGAGAGTGTAATATTAATCAATTTTAGCCTAAAAACAGGCGGTTAACAAGTCATTAACAAACGTTTGAAACCAGTTAACAGCAACATGAATTTGTCTGAATTACCTTTGTAATATCAAAATGAACTACAAACCATTTTAAATATATCAGTTATGAAAATGATCAAAATTTCGATGTTAGCTTTGGCTTTAGGCCTAATGTCTTTTTCGGCAATCGCTCCTGTGCAATCTTTAGTTTCAGAAACTTCAATATCAGAAACTACTGCTTCTACAATTGTTTGGAAAGCAGAAACAATTGATGTTGGACAAATTCCGCAGGGAACTCCAAAAGCAATTGTTTACGAATTTAAAAATACAGGAAAAACGGCCGTAGTGATTACAAACGTTCAAGGATCTTGCGGATGTACAGCTACAGATTATACAAAAGAACCAGTTCAGCCAGGTAAATCTGCAAAAGTTACTGCAACTTACAACGCTGCAAACAAAGGTGCTTTTACAAAAACGGTTACTGTAACAACTAGTGCAGAAACAACACCAAAAGTACTTACTTTAAAAGGTACTGTTATTTAAGAAATTTTAATAGGTTGGTTATATGGCGAAAGCTCCAGACATGAAAATTGTTTGGAGCTTTTATTTTTTAGTAAGCATTTAAACTTCAAAAAAATAAGAACTAAGATTTATTGCCGAGTCCTTTGTTTTAATAGAATTTTTTCTACTTTTAATGAAAAATTTTACATATGAAAATTTGGTATTCGCCTATAGTTGCAGTTGTTTTTTTGGTTGTTTTTTCGTGTAATTCGAAAGCAGATAAAAAGGAGGAAAATTCGACAAAGAAAGTCGTAAAAATTCCAGAATTAAAACTCACAATTGACAGCACGCGCATTGCGAAATTTTATGAAAATTATCCGAAACTGGATAAATTTAAAAATGATGTAACTTCTTTATATCTAAAAAATAAATCAACTCAATTATGGCAAGATAATAAAGGTGTTGTTGAATTTGGAAATACATTATTCAATCAATACAAAAATTTAGATCAGGAAGGGTTAAAAGCTAATTATCCTTATAAAGAAGAATTAAATTCGGTTTTCGAAAATAATCCAACTAAAAAATTATCTAAAGAAGATACCGATTTACTACTGTCAAATTTGTATTACTACTATGCAGAAAAAGTATATGCTGGTTTTGATGAGAAAACTAGTATTTCTTTAGAATGGCTTTTGCCTCGCAAAAAGTTCAATTATCAAGTGCTTTCAGATTCTATCTTTAAAAAATCAACTATTTTGGATGATAAGAAAAAGAAGATGTTTAGCCAATATTACAAACTTCGTGACGCTCTAAAAGAATATAGAGAAATTGAGAAAAATGGAGGATGGAAAATTATCGAAACTGATGAAGATTATAAGGCTCTAAAAGTTGGTGATTCATCAAATGTTGTTGCTCAAATTAGAGAAAGGCTTTTTATAACTAAAGATCTTAAAGAAGATACTAAAAGTGCTGTTTGCGATACAACTTTAATGAAAGCTATTAAAAACTATGAAGTTCGTCACGGTTACACTCCAAAAAACACGATTTTATTAGAACATATTAATGACTTGAATATTCCAGTTTCCGATCGTATCAAAACGATTATTGCGAATATGGAACGTTGCCGCTGGATTGATCCAGAATTAGAAAAAGGGCAGAAATATATTGAAGTAAATATTCCTGAATTTAGACTATATATAATTGAAGATGGAAAAATTGCTTTTACATCGGCAGTTGTTGTTGGGAAAGCGATGACAAAAACAGTAATTTTCAGCGGAATGATGAGCAATATTGTTTTTAGTCCATATTGGAATGTGCCGCCAAGCATTATCAAATCGGAGATTAAACCTGGAATGGCAAAAGATAAAAACTATTTACAGAAGAAAAATTTAGAATGGAATAACGGAGCCGTTCGTCAGCTTCCAGGAAAAAATAATTCTTTAGGCTTGGTGAAGTTCTTATTTCCAAATTCAAGTAATATTTACTTGCATGATACGCCTTCAAAAAGTTTGTTCGAAAGAGATAGCCGAGCTTTTAGTCATGGTTGTGTACGTGTAGCAAAACCTCGTGAATTGGCAATTGAATTATTAAAAGTTGATCCGCAATGGAATCCTACAAGAATTGATAAAGCAATGCACGCCGGAAAAGAAAGTTGGTACACTTTAAAGAAAAAAGTTCCAGTTTATATCGGTTATTTTACCGCTTGGGTAGACCGTGAAGGAAATCTAAACTTCTATAAAGATATTTACGGAAGAGATGAAAGTTTGATTAAATTATTGACTGAAGAATAAAAATTTAAGTTTGGCACGACTCATCGAACTTCTAAATTTTTACTAAATACAATCACATTTTCTTCATAAATTTCGTTACATTTTCGATATCATGGTGTAATGCCATAAAACCGTTTTTATTCATATATGCTTGAAAATTAGAGGCGTGACTATTGTTAATTAAATTTGACATTTGTTCAGAAATAAAACTTGGAATTGAATTTAACTCTCTACATTGCCTAAATAATGTTACATAAACGACGATCTTGCTAAAGTCCGACTCTCTCATTTTCCTAAAATACTTGGATTCACCTCGGTCACATGCAAACTGGATCGAGCATGCCTTTTCATTTATAAAGTAATCAAAGTCACCGCCTATCGCTTCTTTTAACTTTTGATAGTTCCAATTAATAGAACTGTCTATGTTTGTCCACTTTTCAGGATTGTATTTTGCATGTCTACCCGCTCATTTATCAAACTTATCAATTCAATTCCATCAACTATTTTATATGATTGTAATTGCGATTTATTCCAATAATAAACAACGGCTTCAAGGGGAGAAAATCTATAAAAGCTTATATCTTCTTTTTTTAAAAGTAATTCTCCTAACCGGGTATTATTCCAAATGCACTCGTATGTTTCAACTAAAAACTTTGTGATGTAAGAAGCTGAGTCAAGAAACACATCAGTTAATTCATCAAATTCACTTGCTTCATATTTTTTTAGAATTGACTCAATTTTTTCAGGTAATAAGCAGTCAAGTGAAAGACCGTTTTGTTGAGCAAAGTTTATAGCTCTTTCTTGATAGCTTTCTATTAACTCGTTTTTTAGTTGATCAGATGGAGTTAAAATAGGTTTAGACATTACTGAAAACATTGGAATAGCAAACTTCACGATAATAGAAACATACTTTTTAATGATTTCCTCTAATTCGATAGGAGTATTATATTCCCAAAAATCTCTGTTATATTTTTTATTTCTAATTGAATTTTTATCCTCAATGACATCACTAATAAAATATTGGGTTGGATCAATTGAATTATAAAAATATACTCTTAAGCCTTGCTTAAAATTCGATTTTTGAAAACAAATATATTGTTCTACATCATTTTCAGATCTCTTAAACTTCCAAGGCTGTGTTTTAGAATCAATAAATGAAAAGCCGTACTCTTCAAGTTCTTTTGAAACAAATCCTTTTAAATATTTGTTTGTTTTCATAACTAATATCTTTATAATTTTATTTGAATTAAAATTATTTAAGTTTAAAATCTTAAGCTTAAGTTTTCCATCAAATCAAAACTATTGCGATAAAACATCCACACATTTATAGAAGCGTTTGGTATAATGTTCTGTATCAAGCGCTGTTATCGTTACTTGTTGCGCTTTTCCTGACGATGCATGAATAAACTTCGACTGCATTCCGTTGGCTTCGCAAATAATACCCACATGCCCCACAACATTTCTGTTTTTATATCCGTAGAAAACTAAAATATCTCCAACTTTAAATTCTTCTGGTTTTAAAGTTTTGCCAATGTTTTTATACCCGCTTGAACTTCGCGGCAATGTTTTTCCAAAATTGCTGAAAACATAACTCACAAAACCTGAGCAGTCAAAACCTTTTTGCGGATTACTGCTAGCATATACATAAGGAATTCCTAAATGTTTTTTAGCAAAAACAATTAAAGAATCCCGATTGATTTCAGTTTGAATTTTTGGATTTTGAATAGGAGTTTCTCTTTCATTCTTTTTTAAATTAAAAGATGAAAATAAAATAACGACGGATAGAAAAATAAAAAAATGTAATCGCATTTTGTTTGTAAAAAGTATTGAATTAATAAAGAAAACCGCAAATTAGGCATTTAAAAACAATTCCATTCGCTGTACTTGTAAGAATTAACGTAAAGATGTTCAAAACTGATGTGTTTATGTGGTGTTTTTTTATTACTTTTTGACATTTTAGTATCTTTTTAGATATTCTCTTTCCAATATATTTGTGAATCGTATTTATATTTTAACAAATAAATTATGTTTCCCAAAAAAATAGCACTTTTAATTTCGTTTTTGCTGATTTCGATTATTTCGAACTCACAAACACTAAATTCAGATAAAACTTTCCTATATCAAGGTCGCATAGAAAAATTGAAGAATGATAATGTCATTTTGATTGGAACGGCTTCTTCTGTTTCTTTTAATTTTACTGGAAATGAATGTTCGATTTCACTTCAAAGTGTAGATGCTTATGAACATCATAATTATGTTTCGTTGGTTTTGGATGGAAAATATATAGGGAAAATTAGAATTGAAAAAGGTGCGGTTCAAGCTTTTCCAGTAAAGGTTACTTCAAACCAAAAAGAACATCGATTAGAAATTTATAAAAATACAGAAGCGCATACAGGCGGAGTTTTGTTCGCTGGAACAACTGCAAAGCTGACCTCAATTTCTTTTAAAAAGAAAAAGAAAATCGAGTTTATTGGAGATTCAATTACTTGTGGTGCGGCAAGCGATGGTTCTGATATTCCTTGTGATAAAGGAGAATATTACGATCATCACAATAGTTACTATGCTTACGGTCCAACACTTTCGAGGGAGATTGGGGCTGATTATTTAATGAGTTGTGTTTCTGGAATTGGAATGTACAGAAACTGGAACGATGAGAATAAAGATGAAGTTATAATGCCTGATGCTTATCCGAATTTGTATTTAACGAAAGACGCTTCAAAACCGAAATATGATTTTGCTTTTCAGCCTGATATTATCAGCATTGCTTTGGGAACAAATGACTTTTCTGGCGGAGACGGTAAAAAAGAACGTCTGCCTTTCAATCCTGAAAAATATGTTTCGAATTACATCAATTTTATAAAAATGTTGTACGAGCATAATCCGAAAGTGCAGATCGTAATTACAAATAGTCCAATGGTTGGAGGAGAAAGAGGAGTTGTTTTTGAAGATTGCCTAAATAAAGTTAAAAACGCTTTCGCGAATGATAAAGCGCACAAACCGATTCAGATTTTCAAATTCAAACCGATGAATCCAAGCGGATGCACAGGGCATCCAGATGTGGCAGATCATAAGATTTTGGCAGACGAATATGCTCCATTTTTAAAGAAGTTACTAAATGAAAAATAATATCTATAAGTTTGTTTTCTTTTTATTGATTTCCAGTACTATGATGGCAAACGTTTCGCTTCCGAATATTTTTAGTGATAATATGGTTTTACAGCGCAACTCTGAAGTTAAAATTTGGGGTTGGGCAAATCCAAAAGAAGAAATTAAACTGGTTTCGAGTTGGAACAATCAGGAATATAAAACCGTTGCCAGTAATCAGGCAAAATGGGAATTAATTATTAAAACTCCAGAAGCGGGCGGACCTTTTTTTATTTCTATAAAAGGTTACAATGAAGTCGTTTTAAAAAACATTTTGATTGGAGAAGTCTGGCTTTGTTCGGGGCAATCGAATATGGAAATGTCGGTAAGCTGGGGAATTGATGACGGAGAAGAAGAAATGAAAAATGCAACTAATCCAAATATTCGTTTTTTTACTGTTCCAAAATTGACAGCTGAAAATCCGCAGAATAATTTATTGGGAAATTGGACAGAATCGACTCCAGAAACGATGAAATATTTTAGCGCCGTTGGTTATTTTTTTGCAAAACGCTTGCGCGAAGATTTAAAAAATGTCCCAATCGGATTAATTTCTTCGAATTGGGGAGGAACTCCTGCAGAAATTTGGATGCCGGCAGAAGTGGTAAATAACGATCCACTGTTGTTAGAAAATGCCAAAAAACTAAACGAACAAGAATATGGACCAAGACAGCCTGGACGAGCTTATAATGCGATGATTTATCCAATTGTAGGATTCAAAATTGCAGGAACGCTTTGGTATCAGGGAGAATCAAATGTGGGTTCTTTGGTTTATGATAAAACTCTGGGAGCATTAATCACGTCATGGAGAAAAGAATGGAATGATGATTTTCCGTTTTACTATGTTCAGATTGCACCATTTAAAACAGGAAGTAATAACTTTTCAAATGTAACAGTTAGAGATTCACAGAGAAAACTGCTTAAAGAAGTTTCGAAAACGGGAATGGTAGTAATCAGTGATATTTCGGATACTATTGATATTCATCCAAAAAACAAGAAATCAGTTGGAATTCGTTTGGCGAATCTGGCTTTGGCTGAAACTTACAAAACCAATTCTAATTTAGTTAATGGGCCGCTCTTTAAATCCATTAAAATAGATAAAAACAAAGTAATCGTTTCTTTCGATTATGCTGACGGTCTTTATTTTAAAGACAAAAAATCGAATCAATTTGAAGTAGCTGGAACTGATGGAGTTTTTGTTACTGCTGAAGCTTCAATTAAAAATAACGAAGTGATTTTGACAAGTAAAAAAGTAGCTTCTCCATCAAAAGTGAGATTTGCATGGGGAAATACAACGCAGTCTGATTTGTTTAATAAAGCGAATCTGCCGGCTTCTTGTTTTACAACTGAATTTTAGATTTTAGAATGTAGATTTTAGATTATTGATCTGCTTTGTAAGACTGAGGGAAGTCGAAGTTGACAATGTATAATTTGAATCTTGCAAAGACGCTAATGTGCAAAGTTTTAGGAAACTTAGTATCTCAGAAACTTAGCATCTTAGTACCTAAAAAAGAACTAACTAAACCATCATGAAAAATAAAAAAATAATATTTATTGGGGTATTTTCCCTGTTTACCGTTGGAAATATGAGTGCACAAAAAAAGCCATATCTGGATAAAAATAAAACTGTTGAGCAACGTATTGATTTGCTTTTGCCATTGATGACGCTGGAAGAAAAAGTGGGACAGATGAACCAATATAATGGTTTTTGGGATGTTACGGGACCTGCGCCAAAAGGCGGAACTGCCGAATTAAAATACGAACATTTAAGAAAAGGATTGGTTGGTTCGATGCTGACAGTTCGTGGCGTAAAAGAAGTTCGTGCGGTGCAGAAAATTGCGGTTGAAGAAACGCGATTGGGAATTCCGTTAATTATTGGTTTTGACGTAATACATGGCTATAAAACGTTAAGCCCGATTCCGTTGGCAGAAGCGGCGAGCTGGGATTTAGAAGCGATTAAGAAATCAGCGGCGATTGCTGCAGATGAAGCTTCTGCATCTGGAATTAACTGGACTTTTGGACCAAATGTCGATGTTGCAAATGATGCACGTTGGGGACGTGTGATGGAAGGTTCGGGAGAAGATCCGTATTTGGGAAGTAAAGTGGGATATGCCCGTGTGAAAGGTTTTCAAGGAGAAACAGTTGCCGATTTAGCTAAAGTAAATACGATTGCGGCTTGCGCGAAACACTTTGCGGCGTATGGTTATGTTGAAGCTGGATTGGAATATAATATTGTAGATATTAGTAATTCGAAATTATACAATTCGGTTTTACCACCTTTTGAAGCTACGGTTGAAGCGGGAGTTCGTACGTTTATGAATTCATTTAATACTTTGAATGGCGTTCCAGCAACTGGAAATGCCTTTTTGCAAAGAGATATTTTAAAAGGAAAATGGAAGTTTGACGGATTTGTAATTTCTGATTATGCTTCTATCCGCGAAATGATTGCCCACGGTTATGCAAAAGACGAAGCCGATGCAACTGCAAAAGCGGTAATCGCTGGTTCTGATATGGATATGGAATCGTATTTATATGTTGCAAAATTGGTTGATTTGGTAAAATCTGGAAAAGTAAAAGAATCTTTGGTTGATGATGCTGTCCGCAGAATTTTACGAGTGAAATTTGAATTAGGATTATTTGATGATCCGTACAGATATTGTGATGAAAAACGCGAGAAAGAAGTTGTTGGAAGTAAAGCCAATAATGATGGCGTTCTAGACATGGCGAAGAAATCTATTGTTTTATTGAAGAATGAAAAGAATTTGCTCCCGCTAAAGAAATCCGGACAGAAAATTGCTTTGATTGGTGCTTTGGCAAATGATAAAAATAGTCCGCTGGGAAGTTGGAGAATTGCAGCTTCAGACGATACTGCAGTTTCAGTTTTAGAAGGAATGCAGCAATACAAAGATAATCAGCTTACTTTTGAAAAAGGAGCTGATTTATTAAAACAAAAAGCAACTTTCTTAACTGAAACAGTTTTCAACACCACAGACAAAAGCGGTTTTGAAGCAGCAAAGACAGCCGCAAAAAACGCCGATGTTGTGGTAATGGTTTTAGGTGAATACGGTTTTCAAAGCGGTGAGGGAAGAAGTAGAACTGATTTGAACCTACCTGGTTTACAGCAGGAATTATTAGAAGAAGTTTATAAATTAAACCAAAATATTGTTTTGGTTTTAAATAACGGTCGTCCGTTGAGTATTCCTTGGGCAGCAGAGAATATTCCGGCAATTGTGGAAGCTTGGCATTTAGGAACTCAGACTGGAAATGCAGTTGCACAGGTTTTATATGGAGATTATAATCCGAGTGGAAAATTGCCAATGTCGTTTCCTAGAAATGTTGGACAAGTGCCAATTTATTACAACAAATACAGTACAGGAAGACCAACAGACAGTGATAAAAATGTTTTCTGGTCGCATTATATGGATGTGGAAAAAACGCCTCAATTTCCGTTTGGTTTTGGATTGAGCTATACCACTTTCGATTATAAAAACTTGAAATTGAATAAAACGTCTTTTGCTAAAGGAGAAAAAGTAGAGGTGAACGTTGAGGTTACGAATTCAGGAAACTATGATGGAAAAGAAGTAGTTCAGTTATACATTCATGATGAATTTGCAAGCATCATTCGCCCAATAAAAGAATTGAAAGGTTTTGAATTGGTTAATCTTAAAAAAGGAGAAACTAAAACGGTAAAATTTACTTTGACAGATAAAGAACTTGGTTTTTATAACAACGAAGGTGCTTATTTAGTTGAGCCAGGAACTTTTAAAATCATGGTTGGAGGTAGCTCTGATAAAGGTTTGCAAAGTGGTTTTGAGATTAAAGAGTAATTTTTTTTGAGGTTCAAAGGGACAAAGTAACAAAGGTTCAAAGTTTTTTTGAATAGCCCCTAGCTTTAGCTAGGGGAATAAGATTTTAAGTTAGAAAAGGCTTTAGCCAAACCTACAAAGTTTGGCTAAAGCCCTTTTCTATTGTTTTTATATTTTAATCCAGCTAAAGCTGGACGCCATTGATTTTAAATCACTTACTTTTAATAAATCTCTAAAATCATTAATTCAACATTTAATACAAATGATTCAATGATTTCTTTTTTTAAAATAAGAAGTTCAGCTATTTGTTTGGTGTTTTTATTAAAAGTCTTTAAAATAATCACTTTTGGAGGAACACCTTTCAGAAGTAATAATTTTTCAAAATCATCATCATGTGTAAGAATAGTAAAATTGTTTTTTCTCGCATATTCCCAAATTTCTAGATCTTTTGCAGGTTGATTTACAGGAATATCTTTGGAATGAAAACAATCAGGAAAATCATTTTCTATAAGTTTTACAATTCTCCAAGAGATATTAGCATCCAAAAGTAATTTCATTATTATGCTGCAATTATTTTCGTAATATTTTCTCTATTTGCAGCAAAAGCTAAAGCCGCAAGAATATGTTCTTTGTTTAATTCAGGAAAATCTTCAATAATCTCCTCAAAAGACATTCCTGTAGAAAGCCATGAAAGAATATCGGAAACACAAATTCTTGTTCCTGTTATTACAGGTTTACCAAATCTGATATCAGGATTTATTGAAATTAAATTTTGCCAATTATTATTCATAATTTTAAATTTTAAACAAATTTACAAAATTAAAAATGAATTAGATTTTTAATTATTGGCGTTTGTTTTCTACCTTTAAAATCTATTAAAAACTCCAACTTATAAATTAAAAAAATGAAATATAACAGATGCGGAAAAAGCGGTTTGCTTCTTCCTGAGATTTCTTTAGGATTATGGCATAACTTCGGTTCGGTAGATAATTTCGAAAATGCGGAAAGTATCGCTATTGAAGCTTTTGATAAAGGAATTACACACTTCGATTTAGCGAATAATTATGGTCCTGTTCCTGGTTCTGCTGAAGAGAATTTTGGTAAAATATTATGGCATAATTTTCAGGGAAATCTACGTGATGAAATCGTAATTTCTACAAAAGCTGGTTATACGATGTGGAAAGGACCTTATGGAGATTGGGGTTCTAGAAAATATTTGCTTTCGAGTTTAGATCAGAGTTTGAAACGAATGAATGTCGATTATGTAGATATTTTTTATTCACACCGTCCAGATCCAGAAACACCGATTGAAGAAACGATGATGGCTTTAGATCACGCCGTTAGAAGCGGAAAAGCTTTGTATGTTGGAATCAGTAATTATTCTGCTGAACAGACTCGGGTTGCAGTTGATGTTTTAAAACAATTGGGAACACCTTGTTTGATCCATCAAGCGAAATACTCAATGTTGGAACGTTGGGTGGAAAATGGTTTATTGGATGTTTTAGATGAAAAAGGAGTAGGTTGTATTGCGTTTTCACCTTTAGCACAAGGACTTTTAACTGATAAATATTTAAAAGGAATTCCTGAAAATTCACGCGCCCATAATCCAAACGGGCATTTGAGAGAAGATGAGGTTACGCAGGAAAGAATTCAGAAGTTAATTCAGCTGAATGAAATTGCGCAGAACAGAAATCAGTCTTTGGCGCAAATGGCTTTGGCTTGGCTTCAAAAAGATAAAAGAATTACATCGGTTTTAATTGGTGCAAGTTCTGTAAAACAATTGTGTAATAATATTGATTGTTTACAGAATACAGAGTTCTCACAAGATGAATTGAATGCGATTGAGAAAATATTATCTTAATATCAAACCTAACAGGTTTTTAAAACCTGTTAGGTTTCTAAATCATCAATTATTTTATAATCATCGCCAATCCACCGCCACTAGCCAAACGATATTTTAGCTTTGTTGTCGAATCAACGGTTACAATTTCTTTTTTATAATCGGTTGCGGCTTTGTCAGCATTTAAGCCATCAGAGAAAATTTCAGCTTGGAATTTTTTGCCTTTTTCAAGAAAAGAAAAATCAATTGTAATATCTCTGGAATCCCAATTTGTAATCGCGCCTAAATACCAAGTATTGTCTTTTTTTCGGGCAATGGAAACAAATTTTCCAACTTCACCATCAAGAGCAACAGTTTCATCAAAAGTGGTTGGAACTTTAGCAATATAATCAGTGCTTTCTTGTTCCTTCATAAAAGCGGTTGGACTATCCGCCATCATTTGTAAAGGCGCTTCAAAAATCGTGTAAAGTGCCAATTGATGACATCTTGTTCCTTGACTCATTGGAGAAGAATGACTTGGTTTGAATTCGCTTTTTGTGGCATTTCGCATCGCGCCAGGAGTATAATCCATTGGACCAGCCATCATTCTTATAAACGGAATTGTCGTATCGTATAATGGCACATCATCATTTGGTGTCCATTTATTGTTTTCCAACCCTTTTACGCCTTCAAAATTTAAAATATTTGGATAAGTTCTCTGAATTCCAGTTGGTTTGTACATGCCGTGGAAATCCAAAAGCAACTTATAATTCGCCGCTTTTTGAGCAATATCATAAACCGAATTTACCATCTTAGCATCGTCGCGATCTAAGAAATCGACTTTAAAACCTTTGATTCCTAAATTGGCATAATTTTTTAAAATTCCGTCTGTGTTTTTAGTCAAAGCCATCCACGAACTCCATAAGATAATCCCAACATTTCGTTCTTTTCCGTACGCGATTAAAGCTTCTAAATCGACATTTGGATTATGTTTCATAATGTCTTCTTCCAAACTCCAGCCTTCATCTAAAACGACATATTCAACTTTATTTTTAGAAGCAAAATCAATGTAATATTTATAAGTCTGAGTATTGATTCCAGCTTTAAAATCGATATTGTAAATATTCCAATCATTCCACCAATCCCAAGCTACTTTTCCAGGTTTTATCCACGAAATATCTTTTATTTTTGAAGCTTCAGATAATTTTTGAACCATATCATTATTTGCTAAAGTAGCATCATTTTCAGAAATCACAATTGCTCTCCAAGGAAAAGTTCTCGTTCCTTTGGTTTTAACCAAATAATCAGCTCTTTCTGTAATTAATCTATTAATGTTGTTGAATCCGCCGTTGGTTTCCTTCAATGGGTATTTAGAAAAACGAGATTCAAAACCTGATTTATCTTTGTTATTTGTTACAAATAATCCTGGATAATCTTCTAGATTGGCTTCTAGAAAAACAGCCTTTTTATGATTTTTATAATCAATCAAAAATGGTAAAAAGGCTAAAGTATCTTTTGCAAATTCACTGATTTTTTTGTTTTCATAATGTGCTTCAAAAGAAGAAATATAAGGATCTTTCGGATTTCTTAAATCTCTTACATAAGGTATTAAAGTGTTGTAATCTTGATCAAAATTTAAAACTACTTCTTCAGATTTTACCGTAATATCTTTTTTCTTTTTGGTACTAAATCGATACGCAGCGCCATCATCAAAAACACGATATTCAATGCTGAAATCGTTTTTGAAATTTAAAGTTAGTTGATTGTAATGATTTTGAACCGATTTCTTTTTGTAAAGCGGTGTCTCAAATGAGTTATTTAAAGTTTCTTTTTTGGAATTAATAACAACTGGATTTTTTCCTAAAATTTGATTTTCATCTAAACTCAAAGACATTTCTGATGGAGCCAAAATCAAATCTTTTTCATGCGAAATTGTCCATGAAATTTTATTACTCACAGAAATTTTAACTTCAATTTTTCCGTCAGGAGAAGTTACCGTAAAATCTTGTTTCTTCTGCGAAAAAGAAAGATTTAGGAATAGTAAACAAAAAAGAATAAACGTATTTTTCATGCTATTTTTTTTGAACCATTTAAGTGATATAAGTTCATTTAATAAGTTTTAGTCAATAAAAGAATCTTATTTAATCTGTTGAAATCTTTTTAAATCTGCGTGAAATACTTTTTGCGTATAGATTTTTTCACGCAGATTTAAAAGAAGATTCAAAACAGATATTCGCAGATTAAATCTGGCTAAAATGAACTTATATCACTTATATGGTGGAAATTATTTTTTCTTCAATTCTAAATTGTATTTTTTTACAATTTCTAATGTCGATTTGTCTTCATTAAAAACAGAATTTAAACCCTGCGGTTCTTGCGGAGGATCTGTAGTAAATGGTTCTCCTGGATTCCATTTTCCGTCTGGATGAATCGCTTTCCCTTCGCCGCCATATCCCCAGAAATTTGCGGCCTGAAGCGGACCACCATTTTTACGGCTTTCAACAACTCTTCCAAAAATATAACTGTAAAATTGATCGCGATGAATAGAAGAAGCTCCAGCATTTAAATTCTCATTTTCTCTCGGAAGTCCGAATTCTTCAATGATAATTGGTCTTTTTAAATTATTAGCAACCTTAATGTGATCGTCAATATATTTTCCGGCGTTTTCGATTGTTTTTGGCATTGTTGCTTCGGCATTATCGGCCTTGAACCAATTCCAGTTTTTTGGCCAGATATGCATCGTCAAATAATCAATATTTGGATTTTGATGTGTTCTTTCGAAAATTTCCATGCTATCATTAGAGCTATTTTTCCCTTCAGAGCCTGTAGAAACCAAATGATTTTTATCTAAACTGTCAATTAAATCAACAATATTATTAAGCCATTTTGTGAATTTGGCTTCGTTTTCTACCGTAAAAAGTCTAGGTTCATTTCCAACTTGCCACGCCATAATCGTGTTGTCTTCGTTGTATTTCTTTTTAGAATAAGCGTTTGTTCTTCCAATAATAAACTTTACATGATTGTTTAAAGCTTCCATACAAGGTTCACAACTATGAAACTGTTCCGTATATGACATAAATTGCGGCCAAGTATTTGGCGGAATAGCAGGAACAGGAACAGGACCTTTGCCGTTCCATTCTAAATATTGCGACATTCCACCAGACCATTCCCAATTATTGGTTAAGTATAAAACCGCATACATATTGCGTTTGCTCATTTCGTTGATTAAGAAATCCAGACCGTCTAATAAATCTTCATCGTATTTTCCTTGTTCGTATTGTAATGCAGGACGAACGGTAAAATCGTATTTTCCGCCATCGGCACCAACCAAAACACGTAAATTATCGATTCCGTTTTTTTTCATTGCATCCAATTCACGCAAAAGTCTTTTACGATCGCCTATTTTTTTAGAAGCAAGCATACTTCCATACCAATAATTGGTTCCGATATAAGAATAAGGTTTGTCGCCTTTATAAAATTGGTTTCCTTTTACGGTAATTTTTTCTTGCGCCTGGCAAGCAATTGCTGAAAAAATTAAGGCTAAAGAAAGTGTTTTTAAAAATCTGTTTTTCATAATTTATATTTTAAGGAGCTAGTCCCGCTATTCGCTACAATCTTTTGTGGTGAACCCCACCACAAGAGGATTTTCGCTTCTATCGGGGCTAGGGCTTTATGTTATTTTAGAAGCTTTGATTTTAACTTGAAACCTAAAACTTGAAACAAAAAAACTATTTTGGCATTTCATACATCTTTGGCAATGAATTCGCCAAAGCCGATTTCGTTTTCAAGCTATAAGTTTTAAAATCATTTGCGTTTGATACAGAGCTATTTGGGACATAATAACCATCTGTGTTATTATTCCAAAACATGACATAACTTATCTGAATATCATTTTTGGTCAAAGCGCTGTACAATAAAGTCGAAAACCAATCTGTAATGGCTGGAGTTGTGCTTGTAACACGATAACCTGTTTCGGTTAGAGCTGCAATTTTTACTTTCGCTTTAGCATAATCAGAAAGAATTTTTAGTTTAGAATTTGCTCGATCAGATCCCGTTTGTCCTTGATTGCTAAAATCTCCATAATTATCCATTCCAATAATATCGACGTATTTGTCGCCTGGATAACGGCTTAAATAACTGGTTTCAGTAGTATAAGAATTATCAGGAGAAAAAGCATATAAAATGTTGTGTACGCCTTTTGTGTTTTTTAAATAATCAACCGTAAATTGATAGGCCTTTTTATATTCATCAGCTGTGCAGAAATCGGCTCCCCACCAAAACCAGCTTCCGTCAAATTCATGAAAAGGTCTAAAAATTATCGGAATCAATTCTCCATTTGAACCTTTTAAACTAGAAACTACACTCGCAACTTTATCTAGTTTTTTCTTGTACCATTCGTTGTTTGCTCCGCCCGGAAGAATGCTTCTAAAAGCAGTAGATTTTTGTTCCGAAGTCATATCAGCCGTATAGAAAGAATCTTCATTATAAGGTTCTCTCAAATGCCAACTGAAAGTGTTGATTATTCCTTTCGCGTAAGCGGCTTTAGTATCGGCAATAATTTTTTGTTCTTGCTGATAAAACCAGTTATCTGCTTGTTCATTATTGCTTTTGTCAGTAATAAACATGAAGTCTGAACCTAAAACTGCTTGATCAAAACCTGTATTTTTCTTGATGTCTGAATCTCCGCCAGCATCCTGATAAAAACTATTAAAAGCATCTTGTTGACCAATTGCCGTTTTTGTCTGAGACAATCTTTTTAAATTATAAAACAAAGCAACAGTTTCTTTTGTAGCATTGGCATCAACCATGTAGGAAGCAGCGTTTGAAGTCGTTAAAGGATCCTCTTGTGTTGGCGGATCTACGATAACTTCATCTGTAGAATCTTGATCTGAAGAACAGCTTGCCAAAAGAAAAACAGTTAAAGTCAGATAGATTATTTTAGAAAGATATTTTTTCATTTTAAATTATTTGTTTTGAGAATCTACTTGTGTATATTCTTCTTCTCCAAGTGCTTTTAGATTTACATCGTCAAAAAATACTGTTCCGTTTGTTTGTGCCAAAGCCAGCATGATTCTTATCTTTTTTGCGCCAGAAGGAATTTTAACTGCTTTTTTATAATTAGTCCAGCTAGTTGTTCCTTTTACTTGCGCAATGGTTTCTGTACTGATTTGTTTGTCATTATCATTTGTAAATTCTAAAATTACAGCTGCAGCTTTGTATTCTTCTTTTTGGTTTTCTACTTGATCTGTTTTGATCCACACACTGCATTCAACTGCATAAGTCAATTTCGGAATTAAAACAATTTGATCTAGTGCACGCCATTCCGCTCCTGTAAACTGATTGATCATGACGCTGTTCTTTCCCGATTTTTTTTCGTAAGGTGAAAGCGCAGCAATTTCTTCGCCTCTCCAATTTACCAGATCTCTCTCAAAAGCACCATTTTTAACAAGATTCATTTGGGCATTTGTTATTGCAGAAAGCAATAAAAGACAAAAAAGGAAAAGCTGTTTCATGACAATTAGAATTTAAAACATTAAATATTAATCTTGAATTCGGGCAATAAGTTCTAGACAGGCTCGACCGTTATGATAAGGGCATTTCCAGAATCCGGCTTTGTCTTTTTTCATTATAGAATAATCATCGTAAACGCCCCAAAACCATTCTCCGTTTTGATGATCTATCATGTATTTTTTTGTGAATTTCCAGATTTTGTACACAATGTCCAGATATTCTTCTTTTCCAGTTAATTGATAAGCATTGTAAAAGCCAATTAAAGCTTCGGCTTGAGGCCACCAATGTTTTTCAGGGATTAATTTTTTCTTTTCAGGATCATATTCATACCATAATCCGCCATCAGAATCAAGACCTTCCATTGTTACATTGGCAATCTGTACGGCGTGTTTTTTAAAATTGGCAATCAAAGTTTCGTTTCCTGAAATTTCGGCGCATTGCTGTAAAAGCCAAGCTGCTTCAATATCATGTCCATATGAAATCACATCTGGTTTTTCTTTCCAGTTTTCATCAAAAAACAAACGTAAATGTCCCGTTTCTGTATTAATGAAATATTTTTCGATCGTTTCTAATAATTCAACAATATCTTGATGGAGCTTTTCGTCTTTCCAGACTTTATATAAATTTACATAACCTTCAATAATATGAAGATGTGTATTCATTGTTTTCTTTTCGTTGGCATCTTTTGCGCTTAAACGCAAATCTTCAATGGGTTGCCAATCTCTGGTAAAAGCTTCGAAATAGCCTTTATTTAGCTTGTCATAACTATGTTCTTGGATTTTTGCATATAAGTTTTTAGCAATTTCTAACGCTCTTTCTTCTTTTGAAATTGTATAATATTCAGACAATCCATAAATAGCAAAAGCCAAAGCGTAAATCTGGTTTTTGGTGTCTTTTGGAGTTTTATCCTCATTTATACTCCAAAAAAGACCTCCAAACTGTGTGTCATAAAAATAAGCGGCAAGAAATTCGAATGCTCTTTTTGCCAGTTTTTTGTGGTTTTCGTTTTTAGTGGTTTGATAACTGGCAGAGAACGTCCAAAGAATTCGAGCATTAAGAACCGAACCTTTTTCTGCATTTGCAATTAGATGATCATTAAAATCGATTTGACCAACAAAACCGCCATTTTGATCGTCAATAGTACGCTGAGACCAATATTTTAGAATAGAATCAAGTTCCGCGGTTAGTTCCGATTTTAAAAGCTTTCTTTGTAATGACACGATATTTTAAATTGCGTTATTTTTTTCGATTTGATTAATTATTGTTTGCACTGAACCTGCTGAAATAAATGTATCTGCAGGCGTATTTATTACATAATCGACAAGTTTATCTACAGATGAAACCGCCACGTGCATTCTAGTATCTGAAGAAGCGTAATAAACGTAAACGGTTCCGTCTTCGTCTTCAATCCATCCGTTAGAAAATAAAACATTCGAAACGTCTCCAACTCTTTCAATTCCTTCAGGTCCCATAAAATGTCCTGCTGGTACGTGTGTTACTTTTGTAATATCATTCAAATCGGTCATGAACATATATAAAGTATAGCGTAATCCTGCAGCAGTATTTCGAACTCCGTGCGCTAAATGCAACCAGCCTTTTGAAGTTTTAATTGGAGCAGGACCCAAACCATTTTTTAATTCGTAAATCGTATGATATTGTTTTCCAAAAATGATTTTTTCATCTTTTACAACTGGATTTGTCATGTCTTCGACGTAACCTAAACCGATTCCGCCGCCAGATCCAACATCAATAAAACCATCTTGCGGACGTGTGTATAAAGCGTATTTTCCGTTTACAAATTCTGGATGTAAAACTACATTTCGCTGTTGTCCTGTATTCGAAATTAAATCGGGAAGTCTTTCCCAGTTTACTAAATCTTTAGAACGAACGATTCCAGCATTGGCTACAGCCGAACTTGTATCGCCTTTTGGAGCATTTGGATCTTTTCTTTCGGTACAGAAAATTCCATAAACAAATCCGTCTTCGTGATTAATTAAACGCATATCGTACACGTTGGTATCAGGTTCTTCAGTTTGTGGAATCACACAAGGCTTATCCCAAAATTTGAAGTTATCAATTCCGTTTGGACTTTCGGCGATAGCAAAAAAAGATTTTCTGTCGATTCCTTCTACACGGACAGCCAGTAAATATTTTCCATTCCATTTCATTGCTCCTGCATTGAAAGCTGCATTCACGCCAATTCTTTCTTGTAAAAACGGATTTGCTTTTTCGTTAAAATCGAAACGCCAGTTTAACGGAATGTGTGCTGCTGTTACAACAGGATTTTTGTAACGGTCATAAATGCCATTTCCTACTATTTCCTGAGGTGTATTTTTTTGCTCAAGCAGTGTTTTATGTTGTTTTTCTAATGCCGATTTTCTTTCTTGAAAAGTGGCTGAAGAGGTTATTGTTGTCATATAAATTAATTTCTTTGTCTTTGTTTTTTAATGATTTCTCTTTTCGTTTAAATCCTGTTCTATAATCTGTAATTTTTCTTCTGATAGGGGATAAAATAATATGAAAGCTACTGATATTGCTGCGGCAATTGCCGGAAGAATACTCAGCATTAATTGAATTCCGTTTTGAGCTGTTGCAGTCTGTTCAACATTGGCCTGAAAACCGTAATATCCTAAAAGCCATCCAGCGCCAGCGCCACCAATTGTCCATCCGAATTTTTGTGACATCGAAGAAGCCGAGAATACTAATCCTGTTGCTCTTCGGCCTTGTTTCCATTCTGAATAATCTGCACTATCTGCGTACATAGACCAGATTAATGGGAAAATGCATCCTGCACAAATACTAATTAAAACTTGGAAGCTCATGATTAAGAAAATATCTTCTTTTCCGAATAAATAGAAAATTAGACTTAAAATTGCTGCCAAAGCCATTGCTCCGAAGAAAGTTTTCTTTTTGCCAATTTTATTAGCAATAGGTGTTGCTGCAATAACTCCGATGATATTTGCTGCTTGTCCCAAAACCAAATAAATTGAAGTTGGTGTCATGTGGAAATCGGTTCCGAAAAGCGAAAAATCGAAGTTTATAGTACTGCTTACATAATATTTGAAATAATAAACTGCAGCACCGTCACGAATAGAATTAAAAACTAATGCTCCAATTCCTGCTCCAAGTAAAATCCACCAAGGCTTATTTTTTAGAAGATCTTTTAAATCTTCTTTTAGATTATTTTGTTCGTCTGCAATGGGTTTGATTCTTTCTTTTGTGAATAAAAAACAAGCCCAGAAAAAGATGGTTGTAATTAATCCGAAAACGGCAATTGTGGCAAGCCAGCCTGTTTTTGAATTTAAATTTCCACCGAAATAATTTACTAAAGGTTCAATTAACCAAAGCGCTAAAAGACTTCCTCCAAAAGCAAAAACCATACGGTAAGAAGAAAGTGTGTTTCTTTCTTTTCTGTCAGAAGACATAACTCCCAAAAGCGATGCATAAGGAACGTTGATTAAAGAATAAATCATCATCATCAAAGAATATGTAACGTAAGCATAGATGATTTTTCCTTTTTCGTCAAAATCTGGAGTGTAAAAAGTTAAAACTCCAATCACGGCAAAAGGTATTGCTACCCAAAGTAAATAGGGTCTAAATTTTCCCCATTTGCTTTTTGTTCTATCGGCTAGAATTCCAACGATTGGGTCGAAGCAAGAATCCCAGATTCTAGTAATTAAAAACATGGTTCCAACTACGGCAGGCGCCAATCCGAAAACGTCGGTGTAGAAAAACAGCAGATACATACTGAAAATTTTCCAAAACATAGATGAAGCAGCGTCTCCAAGTCCGTAACCAATTTTTTCTTTTAAACTAATTTTGTCGTGCATTAGATTTTTTTTAATGATTGTAATTTATTTTGGGGCAATTATTTTAATTTTTTCTGAATGTCTTTCTCAAAGATCGTTTGGTCAAGATTGTAAAAATCGACAAAATCTTTTTCGCTTACCTGACCTGAAAATGGTGCGTAGTAATGCATTTTTTGTTCTTTTTCCTGCCAGCCGTGATTTCTCCATAAAAGCACATAAGAAATTTTATAATCTCCAATTGCTTTTAATAAAGTTCCTGTCCACCATTTTGAGTCTGGAACTGCTTCATAACCAGCTTCTGCCAAAGCGATCAATTTATGTTTTTTTAGACTGATTTCGTTCAATATTTTAAATTGATTTTGGACTTCGCTAATAAATTTTTGACCATCTGGATCATTACTATTTTGATAACTGTCAAAACTTAAAATATCAGCGTAATTGTCACCTGGATAATTGGCTAAAAAATCAGCTTCACTGCCAAAACCACCTGTGTTGTAAACATAAATTAAGTTGTGAACTCCCTTTTTCTGAAGGTAATCAAAAGTGAATTTCCATGCTGTTTTGAATTCCTCTGGAGTACAATTTCCTTTTCCCCACCAGAACCATCCACCTGTAAGCTCATGGAAAGGTCTAAAAAGAATTGGGATATTTTTGCCGTTTTTATCTTTTAAAGACAAAAAGAAAACAGCTGCTTTATCTAACCAAGAAGTGAATTTTTTATGATTTTCTGCTCCAGGTAAAATGGTTTTTAAAGAATTTTTGGTATTATCCCAAGCATTTTTTCCAGTTGCAGGATTATCAAAGTGCCAGCTAATAGTAGAAATTCCACCTCTTGCATCTGCCTCAATGATATATTGTTTCATTTTAGCAAAAGGAACGCCGTCAATATTATTTGGACTGTCATTTTCTAAACCAGCGATATCCCAACCATAAACGGCAGGATAATCTCCAGCGACATCTTTTACATCACTTCGTCCATCTTCATATTTCCATTTTACCCCATAAGCCAAATCATCCTGATGTCCGAATAAAAAGCCTTTTTGAGTTAAAATGTTAAGTTCTTTATATAAAGACTTTGTTTCTGTTGTTGCTTTTTTATCTGAAAGTGACAAATTAGTATTACTTGCACTTTTTTGAGATATACAAGAACTGCTTATTATAGTTGCGGTCAAAAGCGTTAAAAAATGTTTTTTCATTGAGAAATTATTAGTTTGTTGTTTAGCTAAAAGCAAAATAAACAATGGTTTACAGTTTTAAAATTAAGAATATCATCAAGCCGAAAAATCCTTATGATATTCTTGTTAAAATTATTAAAACTATAAAAAGATCTTTAATTAAAAATGATTAATGTTTATTATTAATCTTCTTTTTAAAGAAATGATAATTAATTTTTTCAAAGATAAACGGATGATTATAGTGTAATTAATATTATTTTATCAATTATATATCATATTATTGCAGTCAAAAAATAAACGTATTGTTTTTCTGAAAATAGTTTTTAAGATGGGTACTGCAAAAAATTTTTATAGAGAAATTGCTCCGCTTGCTGCGGGCGACAGCTTTTTGGTTTTCGATCGAGTAAAAGACAGCTTTGATTTTCCAGTTCATTATCATCCGGAATTTGAGATCAATTTTATTCAAAATGGAAAAGGAGTGAAGAGGGTTGTGGGAGATAATATTGAAGAGATTGATAATGTTGAGTTGGTTTTGATTGGTCCGAATTTATATCACGGCTGGGAATTGAATAAATGTACGAGTAAAAAGATACACGAAATAACGATTCAGTTTCATAATGATTTATTTCATGAATCTTTATTGTCAAGACGTATTATGAATCCGATTCGAGATATGTTTAACAGATCTATTCACGGAATTTTATTTTCAAAAAAAACTGCTGAAGAATTGATGCCAAGACTTGTTAGGCTTTCAAAACTAGACGGTATGGACTATTTTTTGGAAATCACTTCTTTATTGTATGATTTGGCAAATTCAAGAAATCAACGCTTGCTTTCTACTTATACGGTAGATTATGATACGTTTGATGATTATGATAAAATGAAATTGGTTTATGAATATGTTCAAAAACATTTTGCTGAAAAAATTACTTTAGAAGATGTGGCAAATGTGGCAAGTATGTCGATTATTTCTTTTAACCGATTTATTAAAAAACGTACAGGAAAGACATTTGTTAATTATATAAATGATATCCGAATTGGTTATGCGGCGCGTTGGCTGGTTGAGAAAGACATGAGTGTTTCTGAAGTTGCTTTTAAATCTGGTTTTAATAACATAGCAAACTTTAATCGTAGTTTTAAAGCGACAAAAAACTGTACGCCGAGTCAATATCGCGAAGAATTTTCTGGTTTGAAGCGCATTTTATAGTGATACTTTTTTATCACTGATAAATATTATTTTTAACGAAAACGTTTGCTTTTTGAGATTTCATTGTTTTTTATTCATTGTTTAGGTTCTTTTTGAGTATTGTCTTTGCGAATAATATAATTTTTATATGATTTTATTTTCATATATGTTTTTTTAAGCGTTTAAAGTAAAAATATTATCATTAAATGATATAATATTATCGATTTGATAATCCTCTCTGTTATAGATTTGTTAAATAATTTGAAAGTAAAAATTACCCCTGACAATTTACTTTTGGATTATGCAATAAAACAAATTTAAACTAACCAAACATTTATTATGAAAAAACTAATGACTAGCTTCATTCATTGGAAGGCTAACCACAGAGCCGTTCCTTTGATATTATTTTTGTTGCTGAGCAGTAATTTTATTATGGCTCAGGTGAAGGTTTCGGGGACGGTTTCTGATGAGAAAGGACTGTCTATACCAGGAGCAAACATAGTGGTTACAGGTTCAAAAAAGACTGCTTCCACAGATTTTGATGGAAAATATTCCATTGAAGCACCCGCAAATTCTACTATTTCTGTTTCATTTATTGGCTATGTTGCCCAAACAATCAACGTTAAAAACGGAGGAACAATCAACGTTGTTCTGAAATTAAGCGCTGAAGATTTGCGTGAGGTACTAGTTAACGTAGGATATAGAAGTGTAAAGAAAAAAGATTTGACAGGAGCTATTTCTACTGTTACTTCCAAAGATATTGCAGATTCTCCACAAGTGTCTGTAGATCAATTATTGCAAGGTCGTGCTGCAGGGGTGACAGTTACCAATAATTCAGGGCAACCAGGAAGTAGTGTATCGGTTAAAATACGTGGAACTACTTCTATATCTGGAACTAATGAGCCATTATATATTATAGATGGTATTCCGATTTCTGGAGATGCTGCCAATACAGCTACCGGAGGTTCAATTGTTACGGGTTATTTAGGAACAAACACAGGAAACGTAACTTCAAGTCCTATTTCTTTTTTAAATCCTAATGATATCGAAACAATGGATATTTTAAAAGACGCTTCTGCAACTGCTATCTATGGTTCTAGAGCGTCGAATGGAGTTGTTATTATTACTACAAAAAGAGGGAAAAAAGGAACAGGAAAAATTACGTATGATTCTTTTTTGTCGATTCAAAATGTAACTCGTTTGCTGGATACAATGACTTTGAGTCAATATGCAACACAGCAAAATGCGTTAGCGGCTGTTTACGGTGTAGCGCCGAGAGATGAGTTTGCGGTTCCGTCTGTTTTGGGTAAAGGTACAAATTGGCAAGATGAGATTTATAAAACGGCGGTTATGACAAATCACCAGATTTCATTTTCGGGAGGGAAAGATGGCACTAATTACTATATTTCAGGAGGTTATGTGAATCAAGAGGGTATTGTTATTGGTTCTGGCTTTAAAAGATATAGTTTTAAAACAAATGTAGATAGCAAAATAAAAGATTGGCTAACTGTTGGAGTTTCTATTGGAGCAGGTATAACAAATGAAGATATTACAATTAATGGGGCGAGTAATGGTATCATTAGTACTTCTATTTTATCTACTCCAGATGTTGCAGTAAAAGATACGAGTGGAAATTATGCTGGCCCGCCAGCTGATGGATCAATTGGGGTTTGGATTAATCCGGTGGCTTCAGCTTTGATGAATACTAACAAGTTGATTAAAAAGAATTTCATAGGAAATTTTTATGCTAATTTTAGAATTGCAAAAGGACTTGAGTATCGATTTGATTTTGGAGGATCTACAAATATTGATAATTTTGAAGGTTTCCAGCCTACTTATAAATGGGGGGCAGCTGTTAGAGAGACTAATCAGTTGACAGAGAGAGCAAACAATTGGTATGGTCTTAATATTAAAAATGTTTTAACGTATAAGGTTGATGCAGGAAAACACCATTTTAACCTTTTAGGTGGTCAAGAAGCTAATGATAGTCATTGGTTCGGAAATTCACAAACAGTTTCTGGTCTGTTAAGTAATGATATTCATTCTATCAGTTTGGGTGATCCTGATACTCTTGTAGCTTCAGAGTACAAAGGAAGTTCTGCTTTATATTCTTTCTTTGGAACTTTTAATTACGATTATGATAATCGATATAGTGTGCAGGCAACAATGAGAGCTGATGGAAGTTCTAATTTTGGTCCAGGTCAAAAATGGGGTTACTTTCCTTCTGTTTCAGGATATTGGAAACTTTCAAACGAAAGTTTTATGGAGGGGACTAGAGATTATATTGATAATATCAAAATTAGAGCTGGGTACGGTGAGACAGGAAACCAAAATATTGGTGGTGGTGGTTACATGAGTACGGTTCGTGCAATAAAATCAGCAATGGGTAATTTCTTTACCGTTAATAATATTGCTAATCCAGACTTAACTTGGGAAACTTCAGAGCAAACAAACATAGGTCTAGATTTTACCCTTTTTAAGTCAAAACTTCAGGCAACATTTGAGGTGTATAGAAAACAGTCAGCTGGATTTTTATTTGTTTTGCCTCTACCTTATTATGTTACAGGTACTGATGCTTATCAAGGAGGTTTAGGAGCGCCAAGTGTAAATTTAGGAAGCTTAAGAAATCAAGGTTTTGAGATGACTCTAGATTACAATCAAAAGTTCGGACAAAATTTTACTTGGACTTCAAAAGTTAATTTCTTTACGAATGAAAATAAATTATTGAGCTTACAAGATAATTTTGATTTAACAAAAGATGTAATGCTTAATGATTACACTACTAAAGCGGTAACTAAAACAGTTGTTGGACGTCCAGTTGGGGAGTTTTATGGATATCAGACAGTTGGTATTATTAGAACTAATGAGCAATTAGCTAATGCGCCAATTCCGTATACTGGAAATAAAGCTGTGAAAAGCCAGTTAGGAGACGTTGAGTATGTAGATCAAAATAAAGATGGTTTGATTGATGATAAGGATTTAACCTATATAGGTAATCCGCAACCAAAGTTTAATTTTGGTTTTAATAACACCTTTAAATACAAAAATATTGATTTAGCCATGTTTTTGCAGGGGGTTGCTGGGAATAAAGTAATGAATTTAACAAGACGTGCTGGTACTAAAAACCAACGTTTGTATGAAAATCAATTGGCTGAAGCTGCAGATTTTTGGACGCCAGATAATGTTGATGCAAAATATCCAAGACCTGACGGTGCAGATGGGCATCCAAATATAGCTATCTCTGACCGCTATGTAGAAGACGGTTCTTATTTAAGAATTCAACAGGTTATTTTAGGTTATAATATGCCTTCGGATGTGATTTCAAAAGCTAACATTAGTAAATTAAGATTCTACTTTGGTATTCAAAATCTTTACACATTTACTAAATATACTGGTTATGATCCAGAGGTGGGATCTTATAATCAAGACCCTTTACTGTCAGGAATTGATTCTGGTCGTTACCCAACCAATCGTAGTTTCACTTTTGGATTGAATTTAGAATTTTAATTACTACTCTTATGAAAAAATATATCAATATAAAGACCTTAGTTTTATTCTTAACACTAGGTTTGGCAACTACTTCTTGCAGCGAAGATTTCTTGGATCGCCCATCTGAAGATAGTTACAGCAGTGACCAGTTCTATAATAGTGATGAACAAGTAGCTAGGACTACCTATGGTATGTATGGCGCAATGTGGGCTCCTTATTACACAAAGAATTTTTATGCATTGTCTGAGTTATCATCAGGAAACTGTTTGGCATATGCAGATGGACCAGAATTGATCCAGTTTAAATTGACTTCTGATAGTCCAATTTTGTTGGATCCTTGGAGAGCTTGTTTTGCAATTGTAGCACAATCGAATAATTTAATT
Organism: Flavobacterium sp. SH_e; assembly: GCF_025717045.1. Classification (GTDB taxonomy): domain Bacteria; phylum Bacteroidota; class Bacteroidia; order Flavobacteriales; family Flavobacteriaceae; genus Flavobacterium. Next base: position 525,928 of record NZ_JAOVZN010000001.1, on the reverse strand, counting down.
AATAATATTGAAAGTAATGCTACTGCAAATGTAAGTGCAGCAGTAATTAAAAATACTATTGCAGAGGCGCATTTCTTTAGAGCGATCGCTTATTTCTATCTAGTTCGTTTATATGGACCTGTGCCTATTATTGAGGATAATTTAGCTTTAGCAAAAGATCCTTTGGTGAATACAAATAGAATTGAAGACGTTTATACATTTATTGAAAACGATTTAAAATTCGCTGCATCAAATCTAAAATCAAAAATTAGATCTAGATCTGCTAGTGGTGATAATATTTTTGTAACTCAAGGTTCTGCCGAAGCATTTTTAGCTAAAGTTTATCTGTACGAGAAAAAATATTCGGATTCTAAGATAATGGCTGAAAAAGTAATTAATTCTGGTGAGTTTGGATTGTTGCCAAATTTTGCAGATTTGTTTTTGACAAGTAAAAACAATAACGAAGAATCTATTTATTCTTGGCAATGGTCTGGAGCAATAAACACTTACGGAGGAGGAAATTTCTCTAATATTCAATATGGTTTGGATATTTTAAATGATAATGCTTCGTATGGTGCTACTTATGTGCCAAGTAATGATGTTCAGGATGCTTTTGAAATTGGAGACTTAAGAAGAAAGGAATCTTTTATGATTTACGGAGATTCTTATCCTAATATGAAAGCTGACGGAGAAGTGGGCTTTGTAATGGACAAGGCTAAATATGGAGATGTATTGGCTAATACTGGTGCGGCGGTTAAGAAATATGTTGTAGGTCAGGCGACTAGCGAAACAGGACCAGCTGATTCATGGGGAGGTATGAATAACTGTAACTACATTATGCGTTATGCAGATCTTTTGTTGATTCATGCTGAGGCAATTATGGCAGGAGCTGATGAAACTACAAATGCAGCGGCAAAAGAATCGTATAATAAAGTTAGACTTAGAGCAGGTCTTGGTGCTTTAGGAACAAATGTGCCATTAACAAAAGCAGCTTTATTTCACGAACGTAGAGTTGAATTTGCTTTTGAAGGAGAGTTTTGGTTTGATTTAGGAAGACTTCCACGTCAAGAGGCAATCAATATCATTTCTCAGCAAGATAGAGGTTTTGATTCTCAAGGGGTAATGCATTATACGCCAACACCTACTGATTTTACTTACCCAAAACCAGATATCGAAGTTAGAAAAAATCCAAAGTTGAAAGAGGCACCAGTTCCTTACAATTTTAACTAATTTTTTAAAAGTAAATCACTATGAAAAATATAAAAAATAGAATGTTATTGAAGTTGTATTTTTTGGCTTCGATTTCAATTTTGCTGTTCGCTTCTTGTTCAGATGACTCGGGAGATTCTGCTGGCAAGCTTGCTGTAACAGGAATTAGCAGATCTGTTATTGATGATCCTTTAGTTGAAGGAGATAGACAAGTTGATGTTCCTACAGATATTATTAACGCAGGAAATTATTATATCATTAGAGGATCTGGTTTCGCTACGTTAAAATCAATTTCGTTTAATGGAATGGAATCTTATTTTAATCCAACAATGGTAACAGATAATGCAATCGTTGTTTTAGTGGATCAAAAAACTCCATATTACAATGAAATGGACGAAATGAAAATCGTTACTAATATTGGAACTTTAAACTACAAAGTGGCCATTAGACCGCCAAGTCCAAATATTAAAGGATTTCCAATTAACCCAAATCCAGGTGATATAATCACGATTACAGGAGAATACTTTTTACATCCTGTTGTGAATTTTGGGGATACAGCTGTTGAGCCAATTTCTTCTACATTAACAGAGATTAAAGTGCAGGTGCCAAATAATATTCAGTATAAAAGCTTATCGATAACTAACGTATCGGGTACAACTGTTGCAGGTCAGTCTTTAGGTTCTGCGATTTACGATGATGCTTATACTAGTTTGATGAGTTATAATGGGCTTTGGAGACCAGCAACTAATCATTATGATATTGCTTATGATAAAGATTCATCACAAGGGACAAAATGTATCAATTGGACTTCTGGACCAGATTGGGATGGTTTATATATTGGTATTGATAAATCTAAAGTTGATCTTTCTAAATATAAAGCGATCCGTATCAGTATTAAAGGTGAGAAAGCAGGTTCTGTTTCAGCTATTATAAATGGTAATTGGGGAGCTACTTATCCACTTAAATTTGGAACAAGCTGGACTTATTTAGAAATTCCGATTTCAAGTGTTGGAAGTCCTACTGAGTTAACAGAAGTGACTTTTCAGGAAACAGGAGGTTTTGGAGGAAACAATTTATTTATCGATGATATTGGACTGGTGTTAAAATAATTGTGACGGATAAGAAAGGTTTATCCCTAATGAGATCCATATTTAAAAACTAAAAGAGAATTTATGAAAAATATATATAATAAAGTAAAACATATTGCTGTATGTGTCTTTTTGGTTGTCGCGGCTTCTTCTTGCGATAATGATATTCCAGATATAGGAGGAGCGCAGCAAAATTATAACACAGCATACGGATTGCTTTTGGCAAATAGTAATTTAACTACGTTTGTAAAAGCAATAGAATTAGCTGGTCTAGAATCGACATTAAATACAGCTGACGATTACACCTATTTTGTTCCTAGCGATGCGACTTTTTCTACTTACTTGGTAGACAATGGTTATGTAAATGATTTAGGATATCCTGATATTAATTTGGTTCCTGTAGATGATTTGAAGCAACTAGTTTTGAGCCATGTTGTTAAAGGTGTTAAGAAAAGAGTAGGTCAACTTGAAGGTGTTGAGGCTGATTATTTAACAACTGGCGATTATGCTACAATGGCAAATGCAGTAAATCCTGATTTATATTTATTAAGCATCAATGTAACTAATGGTGTTTTAAAAGTAAACGGATCTGATAAAGAAGCTCCAGGACTAGATTATTACGCAACAAATGGTTTTGTAAATGTTTTAAGCAATGTAATTGAGTTAACTCCGCCAGCTCCAGCAATCACAAGCTTGTCGCAAGTACTGGCTTCTGCGGGAGATGTTATTACAATTACAGGTCAGAATTTTGTGAAAGTTAAAAGTGTAAAATTCGGATCTACTGAAGCTACATTTACAGCAGTGTCTAAAACGGAAATAAAAGCAACTGTTCCAGCTGATTTTGATTCATATGCTCTTATTGTAGTAGAGACTGAATTTGGAGTTTCTGCACCAAGCAGTATAGGTCTTAAATATTTACTATACGAAGACTCATTGAAAGGATGGGGCTGGGGCTGGGGAGGCGATATCACCTGGGAAAGCACAGAAAATGTAAGCAGAGGAACTTATGCAATTAAAAAAGTTGCTGAGGCTTGGAGTGGACTTTTCATGCATTCTGATTTAGCTCTTAATACTGCCGATTATCAATTTGTTAAAATGTCTATTTTCCCTACTGAAAGTACCAAAATTATGGTGACTATAAATAGTGATACGGGTGATTCTAGTAAAGGGACTACTGTGACTTTAATACCAGGACAATGGAATAATATTTCAATTCCTATCTCAGATTTACATCCAGATCTTATCCCTGGAGGAAACTTTGACAGTGTATTTATTCAAGAATTTTCTGGAGGTACAATTACTCCATCTAGTGTTATTTACATTGACGACCTAGGATTTTTATAAAAAATAATTTGTTTGAGTTAGTTTGAAAATGTTCCCTTATTGAAAAATTAGGGAACATTTTTTTAAAGTATATTAAATTAAAAAAAGATGAAAAAAATAGCTTTGTTATTCGCCTTAAGTCTTACTTCTTTTTGTTTTAGTCAAGGAAATACACATAAACAGCAAGCGGGAAAATTTGAAGGACTTGCAATGACGCCACCAATGGGATGGAATTCGTGGAATACTTTCGCAACTAATATTGATGAGAAATTAGTGAAAGAAACGGCAGATATTATGGTTTCTTCTGGTTTGGCAGCTGCAGGTTACAACTATATTGTTTTAGACGATGGTTGGATGACACACGAACGTGACGTAAATGGTGATTTAGTGCCAGATCCTGAAAAATTTCCAAGCGGAATGAAAGCAGTTATTGATTATGTGCACAGTAAAGGCCTTAAATTCGGATTGTACAATTGTGCTGGAACAAAAACTTGTGCAGGTTATCCAGGAACACGTGGTTATGAATATCAGGATGCAAGATTTTATGCAAAACTAGGAATAGATTTCTTAAAATATGACTGGTGCAATACAGAAGGAATTACGGCAAAAGAAGCTTACACTACCATGAGTAATGCGCTAAAGACAGCTGGAAGACCAATAGTTTTTAGTCTTTGCGAATGGGGCGATAATCAGCCTTGGGAATGGGGGAAACCTGTTGGAAATCTTTGGAGAATTTCGGGAGATATTTATCCTTGTTTTGACTGCGAATTCAAACATCCAGAAAATTGGTCATCTTGGGGATTTATGAAAATTGCTGATATGAGAAAGGATATTCGTAAATATTCAGGACCAGATCATTGGAATGATTTTGATATGATGGAAGTTGGAAACGAGATGAATGACACCGAAGATAAATCGCATTTTGCAATGTGGTGTATGTTGTCATCGCCTTTGTTTACTGGAAATGATTACAGAAAAATGTCTAAAGAAACTCTCGCAATTTTAACTAATAAAGAATTATTGACAGTAAATCAGGATAAGCTTGGAATTCAAGGCTTTAAATATGCTATCTTAGACGGAGTAGAAGTATGGGTAAAACCGCTTTCTGATGGAGCTTGGGCAGTTAGTTTTATAAATAGAACTGAAACTTCGAAAAAGGTCAATTTCGATTGGAAGAAAAACAATATAAAAGATGCTGATTTTGGATATGAAGCAGATTTTAGAAAAACAATCTTCAAAATAAAGGACCTTTGGAAGAATAAAGAAGTTGGAAACACTAAAAAAGCTTTTAATGCAGAAATCGCTTCTCATGACGTTGTTACCTTAAAATTAATCCCTTAATCAATATGTTATGAAATCAAAGTTTTGGTATGCTACTTTTTTTCTTTTAATGATTGTGAACGTTTCAAAGGCACAATTTGTAAAACAGCACGGTCAGTTAAGTGTTCTAGGAACGCAGCTTGTGGATAAAAATAATAATCCCATTGTGCTCCGCGGACTAAGTTTTGGATGGCATAGCATGTGGCCGAGATTTTATAATGAAAAGGCAGTAAGTTGGTTGAAAAAGGATTTTAATTGTAATGTAGTTCGTGCTGCAATGGGAATCGAACTTGGAGATTACTCCTATATAAATGACCCGCAGTTTTCTAAAGAAAAAATTGAGGCTGTAATCAAAGGAGCTATAAAATCAGATATTTATGTAATTATAGATTGGCACAGCCACAATATAAATCTAAAGGAAGCTAAAGCCTTTTTTGAGGAGATGTCTAAAAAGTACGCCAAGTATCCCAACATTATTTATGAAGTATTCAATGAGCCAGATCACGAAACTTGGTGGGAAGTAAAAAACTATGCAGAAGAAGTTATAAGAGTAATAAGAGAAAACGATCCTAATAATATTATTTTGGTAGGATGTCCGCACTGGGATCAAGATATTGATCTTGCAGCAGAAGATCCTATAAGAGATTATACTAATATAATGTATACCATGCATTTTTATGCAGCTACCCATGGCAAAGAATTAAGAGATAGAACAGATTTGGCAATCAAAAGTGGATTACCAGTATTTATTTCAGAATCTGCAGGAATGGAAGCATCAGGAGATGGCCCTCTTAATATAAAAGCTTGGCAAGAATATATAGATTGGATGGAATCTAAAAAGTTAAGCTGGATTACTTGGTCTGTGTCTGATAAAGATGAAACATGTTCTATTTTAAAAAAATCAGCAAGCTCAGAAGGCAAATGGAAAGATGAAGATTTAAAAGAATCAGGAATTAAGGTTCGTGAATATTTAAGAAAGTATAATAAAGAATAATAAGTATAGTTAGATCTTTTTTGTGAAAACCCGTTCAAATTAAATGAACGGGTTTTTTGGTTTTATTATGTTTTTTTGTGTTTTAAAAAGAGTAGGATTTAATGTAAAAGTGCTTTTTAATGCATAGCTTTTTTTGTAGGAATTTTTTATTACGAATGTAGTACTGGCTTTTTGGTTTTTATACCGTTTGTATTTTTGTGTTTTATTTTATTTTTAATTACACCCCTATTTTTTATAGGGGTTGTGTTTTTTAAAAATGTTTTTTAGGTGTTTTGACTATAATTTTTGTAGTAATTTTTACTTTTACCTAGTTTTATTTTGTATTAATGGCTAAAAATGTGTTGTTGAATTTTCAAAAACAAATATCGATAAATATGAAATAATGATTATTGTTGATTTAATTTTTGTAATCCATAATTCTTTGCCTAAAACGTCAAAAAAGCAGTTTTGAATTATTCTGATCATACAAAAGTTAATAAATTCGCTAATGAAAATGATGATGATTTGAAGGGCGCATGAAAGGTTTTAGAAATGACTTATACTATTAAATAGATATATAAACGATTAACTAACCAGAATCAATTAATAACTAAAAACCAATTTAAAACATGAAAAAAGCATTTCACATTTTAGCCGCGATGTTAACAAGTTCTTTTGCCTTTGCCCAAGAAGATGAAGCTGCCGCTTCTCCAGCAACCACATGGGGAGGGTCTGCAGATGCGTACTATAAATATGATTTTTCAAAACAGATGAATGGATTAACGAGCTTCACCAACTCACAAAATTCATTCGAGTTAGGAATGGCTTCTGTAGAAGCAAGTCATACTTTTGGAAAAGCTTCTGTATTCGTAGACTTAGGTTTCGGAAAAAGAGCAGCAGAATTTTCATATAACGAAACACCAGACAAAGATGCAAGTGCAAAATTTTTAATTAAACAATTATACTTTACATACAATCTAACAGATGAATTTAAAGTAGTAGCGGGTAGTTTCGGAACTCATATTGGTTATGAGGTTTTGGATGCCGTAGATAATAAAAACTACAGTATGTCTTATGCTTTCTCTTATGGGCCATTTTTTAACACAGGGGTTAAAGCACAATATACATCTGGTAAATTTACAGCTATGTTAGGATTAACAAATCCAACTGATTTTAAATCAGCAATGGATGCAGGATCTTACCAAAAAACGTTCATTGGACAAGTAGGATATATTGGTGATACAGGAAGTGCATATTTGAATTTTACAACAGGAAGTACTAACCCGATACCAGGAAGTGTAATTCCAGTTTCAGACGAAAATAAAACGCAATTTGATTTAACTGCGTCTAAAACACTTAGCGATAGTTTTGCACTTGGATTAAATGCAACTTATGCTAAAACAACTAATGATTTTGACAGTACTCTAGATGGAGAATGGTTTTCATTAGTAGGATATGCTAACTATTCTTTCAGCCCATCATTGCTTTTAGCTTACAGGCTAGAATATTTTGACGCTAAAGATGCAGCTCCAAGTTTAGGAACTTTGGCAGGATCTAGTGTGTTTGCTAATACAGTTTCTTTAAACTATAAAGTTGGAAAGTTAACGATCATTCCTGAGCTAAGATACGATGCAGCTTCTGAAGATATATTTTTAGATAAAGATGCGTTACCTACAGGAGGAAGCTTCTTTGCTTTAATTGCTACAACATACTCTTTCTAAGAAAGAGATAAAGATTGATATTTTTTTTTTTTTTTTTGGAGCTGTCGAAACATATTAATGTTTTGGCAGCTTTTTTATTTAGTTGAGGTTTGGAAGTTTCAAGTTTGATGTTTCAAGTTGAAAACGTAATAAACCCGACAGGTTTTTAAAACCTGTCGGGTTTATAATTGAAAGAGATTTTCATTCCTTAGGAATTCTTGTTACTAGAATTGATGCATTTATATGTTTTTTAGGAACGTTTAATCAGCTAGATAAATGTATTTGATTAAAAAGAAACAAATAATTCTTTGGAATTAATATTGTCTGAGGAATAAAAAAAAGCGTTTCTGAAATTTATAGAAACGCTTTTTTTATTTAATTTGATGATGTTTATTGAACCTGTTTTTTATAAATCGAATAAATAGTATCGATTGTTTTTCTATCTAAAACTGAAGTAATATCAGTTTGAATATAATGCAGTTTAAAAGCTTGAATTGCTGCGGTTAAATTTTTGGTATTATAACCAATAATTCGAAGTGCGGGCTCAATTTTAAAATCAAAAGGAGCTGGTTCTAAAACTTCGTCAGGCCAGATTCCAAAACCTTTTTCTGCTAAAGTTTTCCAAGGAAACAATGCACTTGGATCTTGTTTTCTTCCCGGAGCAATATCGGCATGACCTATAAAGTTTTGAGTAGGAATGTTATAATCTTTTTTCAGTTTGGTTAACAAAGCAACTAAACTGCTAATTTGTGCTTCAGTAAAAGGTTTAAAACCATTGTTGTCTAGCTCAATTCCGATAGAGCAGGAGTTTAAATCTGTTGTTTTTCCCCAAGTAGAATTTCCAGCGTGCCATGCTCTAAGATAGTCATTAAGCATTTGCACTACTTTTCCATTTTCAGAAATAACATAGTGTGCACTAACTTGAGTTTTAGTCTTCGTAAAAGTATTAATCGTCTGCTGAATTGAATCTTGAGCAGTATGATGAATAATAACAAAACTAGGTTTTCTTAAATTAAAATTCACCGTACCAATCCATTCCGTATTAATTCCGTTTACTAAATAAGTAGAACCTGTTTTTGATAAAGTGTCTTTTATAATTCCCAGCTGCTGTGCATAAGAAGTATCAATTACAACAGGTGAAACTGCTGGAATTGCTTTTGCTTCTTTGCTTGTAATCTGGTTTTCTAAATTTTTTAACTGCTGATCGTATGCTTTTTCCGTATTTTTATAAGGATTTGTAGAGCAAGCACTGATTACAACAGCTATAAGCAGATAACAAAAAAGTTTTTTTGTCATAATTCGTTGTTTTATAGGTTAAAACGATTATTCTGAAATTTTCGTATCTGGAGTTTCGGTATCTTTTTCTTTTTTAGAGTCTTTAGATTCTTTATCTTTTTTCTTTTTTGATTTTCCTGTTTTACCTTCTTTCAGTTTTTCCATGAAAGTTTTGTATTTTTCGATCTGATCAGGATTTAAAAAAGCATTGATTTTTTTATCGGTACTTTCTCGTAAAGCTTTTATCTGTTCAATTTTTTGATCCTGACTACTGCTTTCGTTTTTTAATAAAATACCTTGTTCTCTTATGCTATCTGCCAAAACATTGGTAATAGCAATAGCTTGTAAGTCGTCCAAATTTACCTCTGGTTTCATTTGTTCCATAATTTTACCAGCAGTTTCATCAGGAGAAGGTTCTTTAGGTTTGCTTTGAGAACCTTGCTGTCCTTGTCCAGCCATCATACTTCTATCCATTCCCATTCCGCCGCCTCTTCCGTAACCGTTGCCATAACCATTATTATAGTAACCATTTCCATATTGTGCTGAAACAGTGTTGAAACAGAATAAAGTAAAAACAAAAAGAATTAAGTTTTGAATAGGTTTCATAAAAGTATGTTTGTCTAATGTTAGCAATAGTTTAGTGTAAATTTAAGCAGGTTCTCCGTATAAATCAAATTCTGTTGCTTCAATTATTTTTATATTAACAAATTCTCCAGTTTTTACATAATGTTTAGAAGCGTCAATTAAAACTTCATTGTCAACATCTGGACTGTCAAACTCTGTACGTCCTACAAAATGAGCACCTTCTTTTCTGTCAATAATGCATTTGAAAACTTTGCCAACTTTTTCTTGATTTAAATCCCAAGAAATTTGAGATTGTAATTCCATAATTTCATTAGCTCTAGCTTGTTTTACATCATCAGGAACATCATCTTCTAATAAATAAGCATGAGTGTTTTCTTCATGAGAATAAGCGAAACATCCCATTCTGTCAAATTTCATTTCTTGAACAAAATCTTTCAAGATTTCAAAATCTTCCTGAGTTTCACCTGGATAACCAACAATTAAAGTAGTTCTAATTGCCATTCCAGGAACTGCAGCACGGAAGTCTTTTAATAATTGAGTTGTTTTTGCTTGAGTTGTGCCTCGACGCATTGATTTCAAGATAGAATCTGAAATGTGCTGTAATGGAATATCAATATAATTACAAATTTTTGGCTCTCGTTTCATTAACTCTAAAACATCAATAGGGAATCCGGTAGGATAAGCATAATGTAAACGAATCCATTCGATTCCTTCAACGGCAGCTAAAGCTTCTAATAATTCTGCTAAGTTTCGTTTTTTATAAAGATCAAGTCCGTAATAAGTTAAATCTTGAGCGATTAAAATTAATTCTTTAACTCCGTTTTTAGCAAGACCTTGAGCTTCTTTAACTAATTTTTCAATTGGTTGAGAAACGTGAGAACCTCTCATTAAAGGAATAGCGCAAAAACTGCAAGGTCTGTCGCATCCTTCTGCAATTTTCAAATAAGCATAATTTTTTGGAGTAGTAGTTAAACGTTCTCCAAGTAATTCGTGTTTATAGTCTGCTCCAAGAGCTTTTAGTAATTGAGGTAATTCAGTTGTTCCAAAATATTGGTCAACATTAGGGATTTCTTTTTCTAAATCCGGTCTATAACGTTCAGATAAACAACCTGTAACAAAAACCTTATCAACAAGTCCTCTGTCTTTTTTATCTGCATATTCCAAAATCATATTTACAGATTCTGCTTTTGCATTATCAATAAATCCACACGTATTAATTACAATAATGTTTCCTTCTTTTTCTGCAGGAGCCTCGTGTTCAACTTCTTTTCCATTCGCACGCAGCTGTCCCATTAGGACTTCACTGTCATAAACATTTTTTGAACACCCAAGAGTGATTACGTTAATTTTGTTCTTTTTTAAAGACTTGGTTCTCATACTTTTATAAATTGGAGTGCAAAATTACACTTTTTTTATTCAAACAACACTAGTTTTCAAGTTGTTTTAGCTGTTTTTTATGAAGCTGGCTCTGCTTTTAGTTATTATTTGAGTCTAATTTTTTAGAAAAAGTTTTTAAAAGAGTAAAAAAAAATCCGTCAAGTATAAAAACCTGACGGAAATTCTCAATCATCTATTTTGATTTTTAATTACAATTCAAATAATAAAGTCATCGTAACATTGTTTAATTTCGAAGTAATATTAGCTCCACTTGCAAAACTTTGCGATGCTAAAAAGCTTTCGTTAGATTTTCTTTCTAAATAGGAATAAGCCAAATCTAATTTAGTTGTTCCAAAATTATAACCTAAACCGGCAGAATAACTGTTTAAATCTCCAATTGTAGTGCCGTTTTTATATGGACTTCCTTCAAAACGGTAACCGCCTCTTAAGCTTAATTGTTTGATTTTGTATTCTCCACCAATACGAAGTTCGCCAGTACTAGTCAGGCTATTGTCAATCTCATTATTGATGCCTCCAAAACCAGCGTTGGTTGGTTTGAATTTGGTGTTTCCATAATTTTTTAAAGCATAATCGATGCTTAATAAACCTGATTTTCCAAAAATATATGCAGCACTAAAGGTCCATTTGTCTGGTGTTTGCAAAGTATAAGAGTCATATACGTTTAAAACATCAGGATTTACATTTGCATTTATAGGTTGTCCTCCTGCAGCTTGTCTTGTTGTGTATAAACTTTGATAAAGCTCTTCATATAATTCGTACCAAGTATTAGATTCGTAAGCTACACCAAGTCTAAAGTTTTTAGTTACTTTTCCTATTGCTCCAAGTTGGAAAGAAAAACCGTTTCCATACGTGTGCAAATCATTATTAAATCTTAAATCTGATATGGTGGCACCTGACTGTAAAGCACCGTTGTTAGCTTCGTAGAAACTTGTAGATCTTCTATAGTCAGTTATATGAACATTTAGATTGGCTCCAAAATATAGTTTGTCTCTGTATGATGTTGCAATGTTAAAACTTAATTTACTATTATAACCTCTAGTGTAAATTTCGTTTGTCTGGTAGTAATCAGTGTCTTCTGGTACATTTGTTGAATATGCACTATTGGGATTGCTTGGGTCGTCGATATTTATGACCTGCCCCATTTTTCCTAATAATGCTTGTTGTGCTGAAAAACCAGATAGGTTAGGGTATTGGCCGTTAGGTAAATTTGATCCTAGAAATTGATATAAATCTGTTAGTGTTTCGCCAGGCTGTAAATTAACAAATTCCTGAGGAACAGGTGCCCCGCCATTGCCGTAATTTGCGTAATCTAAGAAATAACCATCAACGGAATTGAAGGGATTTGTTCCTGCTGAGAAAACTTCGTTGTTGAAATTATTTGTGTTTTCGTATGTTACACCAATTGCAATTTTACTCCATCCATTATTAGGATTATGATCTTTAAAAACAAAAACACCTCCCGCTTGATTTAGAATAAAAGAGTTTTGTTTGTCTGAAGTTTCGGTGCCAAAATAATTAGAATTGTTTTTGAGATTTTGATTGCTAAAAGATACTCCAACTTGGTTGCTATTGAAAATTGCAGATCCAGCTGGGTTAACACTCAAAGAAGATAAATCTCCTCCAACAGCTCCAAAAGCACCACTCATAGCTCTAAAACGTGCAGTTCCTGTTAAGTTGTCTTGTGAATAACGTAAAGCGTCTGTAACTTCTTGTGAATATGACGCGCTGACAGTTAGTCCTGTTATAAATAGGAAAAGTATTTTTTTCATTTTGATAAGGTTTTTGTTCGAAATTTACTCTGCTGAGGAAGGATTATCTTCTTCCTCCGCCACCGCCGCCAGATCTCATTCCACCGCCGCCACCGCCGCCGCTATATGATCTCATGCTTCCTCCGCTACCGCTGCTGTTCATTGAACGTGAAGAGCTGCTTGGTGCGTAGCTTCTCGTTGATCCGCTGTTGTTGCTAGGAGTGTAAGTTCTGTTTGTTGTAGTGTTTCCACTATTGTTGTAAGATCTTCTATTGCTGTAAGTGCTATAGTCCGAACCGTTAGTATAGCTTCTTCTATTGGTAAATGTTGGACTTGTTGTTCTACTGTTTATGTTAGATCTTCTAAAGTCGGTATAACTGTTAGCTCTATTTGTAGTGTAATTTCTGTTTGTTGTATATCCTCTGTTAGTAGTATAGTTTCTATTTGTTGCATATCCTCTACCGGTATTGTAGCTTCTATTGTATGCGTAATTTCTGTTTCCATAATATGCTGCTGAACCTCTTCTTCCGTAGTTGTAAGAGTAGTTTCCATAATAGCCATAATATGGATAACCCCATCCTGGATAACCCCATCCATAGTATGGATAACCCCATCCGTAATAAGGGTAGCCCCATCCATAATATCCGTAGCCATAATAAGGATAACCCCATCCCATTCCAAATCCGAATGACCATGTTGGGTCAGAGTAAACATTTACCGAAACATCAGAACTGCTGCTTCCCCAAGCAGGATAACCTACTGAGGCAGTTTGCGTACTGTCGCTTTCAGAATAATTAGTGTAGTTGTCAACATCGGTAAATATTTCAGTTGGCTGATTGTCATCTTGCAATGATCTGAAATAATCTTTGTATTGGTTGTTTGTGCTGTTGGCCTGCACATGAATGTTTGATGAATTACCGTAAACGCCATCATTATCGTAATAAGATGAATTTTGGTAAGAACCACACGACGCTAGCAATAAACTCAAAAATCCAATTATGTAAAAATGATTAGAGTTTCGGCGGAGAGAAATGTAAGTTTTCATATCTGTGGTGTTTTTTATTGTTGCACATTACAAAATTAGTTAGTTTTGTCAAACTATTTAGTTAAAATTGAATAAAACAAAATTTGTGCCAAAAAATATAATATGAGTAAGAACCTTACTACAAGATCAGAAGATTATTCGAAATGGTATAACGAGCTGGTTGTTAAAGCAGATCTAGCTGAAAATTCAGGAGTTAGAGGATGTATGGTAATAAAACCATACGGGTATGCTATTTGGGAAAAAATGCAGGCTGAATTAGATCGTATGTTCAAAGAAACTGGACATCAAAATGCTTATTTCCCTTTATTTGTGCCGAAGAGCATGTTTGAAGCTGAGGAAACAAATGCTGAAGGATTTGCAAAAGAATGTGCTGTTGTAACACATTATAGATTAAAGGGCGATGAGGAAAGACCAGGGAAACTTATAGTTGATCCAAACGCTAAATTAGAAGAAGAGCTTATTGTTCGACCTACGAGTGAGGCGATTATTTGGTCTACATATAAAGGATGGGTGCAATCTTATAGAGATTTACCTTTATTAATTAATCAATGGGCAAATGTGGTTCGTTGGGAAATGCGTACGCGTTTGTTCTTGAGAACTGCGGAATTTTTATGGCAAGAGGGGCATACTGCTCATGCTACAAAAGCGGAAGCTATTGAAGAGTCTGAAAAAATGATGAATGTTTATGCTGATTTCGCAGAGAATTTCATGGCGATTCCAGTTGTAAAAGGATTTAAAACTGAAACTGAACGTTTTGCAGGTGCAGATGAAACATATTGTATCGAAGCGTTGATGCAGGATGGAAAAGCACTGCAAGCGGGAACTTCTCACTTTTTAGGTCAAAATTTCGCAAAAGCATTTGATGTTAAGTTTGCTAATGCAGAAGGGAAGCAAGAATATGTTTGGGGGACATCTTGGGGAGTTTCTACCCGTTTAATGGGAGCATTGGTTATGACGCATTCAGATGATCAAGGATTAGTTCTTCCTCCAAATTTAGCTCCAATACAAGTTGTAATTGTTCCTATTTATAAAACAGACGAACAATTGGCACAAATTACAGAAGCAGTTAATGAATTAACAGCTAAATTGAAAAAATTGAGAATCACAGTTAAGTTTGATGATAGAACAACTCAAAAACCAGGATTTAAATTTGCTGAATGGGAATTAAAAGGTGTTCCTGTTCGAATTGCTGTTGGGCCAAAAGATTTAGAAAATGGAACTTTTGAGGTGGCAAGACGTGATAATTTGACAAAAGAAGTTGTTCAAGGAGATAAAATCGTTGATTATGTAAATGATTTGCTAGAGCAGATTCAAAATGATTTATTTAAAAGAGCATTTGAGTATCGTGAAAGTCATATTACGCAAGTGAATAATTTTGAGGAATTTAAAGAAGTTTTAGAAGGCAAAGGAGGCTTTTTGTCTGCTCACTGGGACGGAACTGCTGAAACAGAAGAGAAGATAAAAGAATTGACAAAAGCAACGATTCGTTGTATACCTTTAGATGCTGTTGAAGAAGCGGGAACCTGTGTGTTTACTGGAAAACCTTCTTCTAAAAGAGTGCTTTTTGCTAAGGCATATTAAAAAAAAATATATTTTTTTGCATTAGGTGTTGCGCAAATAAAAAATAGATGTATCTTTGCATCCGCAATACAGAAGCACGGTCCGTTCGTCTATCGGTTAGGACGCCAGGTTTTCATCCTGGTAAGGGGGGTTCGATTCCCCCACGGACTACAAGTTATATTACATATTGAAAAGTTTCCAACTTAGGAGAATATTGGTCCGTTCGTCTAGGGGTTAGGACGCCAGGTTTTCATCCTGGTAACAGGGGTTCGATTCCCCTACGGACTACAAAATTAGTTGTAAATAAGTTTTGTAAAACAAAAATTGGTGTCTCGGTTTTTGTTTTATTAGTTAAAACCAAAGTGATTGATTTTACAATTGTGGGAGGTTTTTCTTTTTTAACTAGTATTTATAATAATTATTACATCTAAAATTAAAAGAAATGGCAAATCATAAGTCAGCATTAAAAAGAATCAGAAGTAACGAAAAAAGAAGAGTTCTTAACAGATACCAACATAAAACTACTCGTAATGCTATTAAAGCGTTAAGATTAGCTACAGACAAATCTGATGCTGCTGCAAAATTATCAACTGTAATCTCTATGATTGATAAATTAGCTAAAAAGAACATCATTCACGATAATAAAGCTTCTAACTTGAAGTCTAAATTAACGAAACACGTTGCTAAATTGTAATTAAACAATTTGTAAGATATAGGTCCTCTTTTAGAGGACTTTTTTTTGCTTTAAATCGAAAGATTCTAGTAAAAAAAATAAATTCCAAATTCCCATTTTATAGATAATTGGAATTTGGAATTTTGTTATTTAAAAGATTATGATTTTAAATCTTAATTTAATCCTGTGTTTGAAATTTACTTTTAAGGTTCTATTTTCTTTTTAAGATATTCTAGCATTGGCTGGGTAATGGGTTTGGAAAGAAAATCTATTATTATTGGATATTTTTTTGCTTTGGCTAAATCTTCAGGGTCAATTGTGGAAGATAAAACAATTACAGGAACAGAATTGAATTCGTTGTAATCTGAAGAGGTAAAATGATCTAAAAATTCCCATCCTCCCATAATAGGCATATTTAAATCTAAAAAGATTAACTCGGGTTTTCTTTTGGTTTTGTCGTTTGTGTATTTCAAGATGTTGAAGTAATGAAGAGCTTCTTCACCGTTTTGAGCCGTAATAACTTCATGGGAAAATGAAGATTTTGAAATTACTTTTTTGCAAAGCATCAATGTGATTGGATCATCGTCAATGCATAAAATCTGCTCAAGCATAATAATTAATTTTTAAATGTTATTGTAAATGTAGTTCCTTTGTTGACTTCGCTGTCGATAGAAATTGTTCCTCCCATTGTTTCTACCTGCGATTTTACAAGATACAAGCCTAATCCTTTACTGTCTGGATAATTGTGAAATCTTTGATAAAGTCCAAACACTTTGTCGCGATTTCTTTCAAGATCAATTCCAATTCCGTTGTCCTTAAAGGTTAAGATTGTTCTGTTTTCTATTTGTTCTGCAGTTATAGATATTTTAAGTTTTCTATTCTCAGATTTGTATTTTATGGAATTGGTGAGCAAATTTAGTAAAATGCTTTCGATGTAAGCTTTATTTGTGATGAGCTCAGGAACTTTGTCAAATTTAAGTTTAATAATAGGTTTGTGCAGTTCTATTTGAAATGACAACTGGCTAAATACATTTTCAAAAACTTCTTTTAAAGATACTTCTTCTTTTTGCATGGAAGGATTGTCTTTAATGATAATAACTTTTACCAAGTCATTAATGGTTTCATTTAGTAAATGAGTTGATTTGGTGAAACCAGCCAAAATCTCTTGGAGTTCTTCGTTTTCTACGGGAGTGTCTTCTATTAAATTTAAAAGCCCAATTAAATTAGAAAGCGGTGCTCTAAGATTGTGTGAAGTGATGTATGAGAATTGTTTTAGGTCCTTGTTGTTTTGAGTTAATTCTCGAATAAGATGTTCTTTTTCTGTTTCGAGTTTTTTCTCATCTGTAATATCTCTTTGTATTGAAATCCAATGTGAAATTACTCCTTCGTTATTAAAAATAGGGATCATAGAAAAACGCACCCAATATTCTTGCTTGCTTTTGGTGTAAGTAATTGTTTCAATAAGGCATTCTTCCTCATTTTTTATGGCTCGCAATAATTTTTTTAATTCATCTGAATCAGAGTTTGGACCTTTAAAGATATTAGCAGATTTTCCGATTATTTCGTTTGACTGGTATCCCGACATCTGAGAAAATGCTGGGTTAACATATACTATTTTAGGAATTTTTCCTTCAGGCGAATTGGCTTCGGTAATTAAAATAGAATCTTTAGATTGTGTGATTACAGTTTCTAAAAGTTTTAATCGCTGTTCTTCTTCTTTTTGTTTTGTAATATCTTGAATGGCACCAATCATTCTGATAGCTCTTCCGTTTTCATCTTTTAAGAGAAATCCTCGGTCCAAAACATATTTATATGTTCCGTCAGCGCATCTAAAACGGTATTGATCTTGCCACTTTTCAGTTTTTTGTTCAATGAAAGAGTAAAGTTTTATTGACATTCGGATACTGTCTTCCGGATGAATTTTGTCAAACCACCACTTAGAAGTTTTGCCCACTTCTTCAGGATCATAACCAAAAACACCTTCAATTCCTTTATTCCAATTAATACTGTCCTCTTGAATTTTCCAATCCCAAATAGTATCGCTAGTTGCTTTCGCTACAATGTCATATTTCTCATTGGATTCTTTTATTTCTTTGTTAGTTTTGTTTAACTTTTCAAAAATTGTTATGCTTCTTTTTTCGTTTTTTGCGAGTATAAATCTGAAGATCAATCCTGTAATTAATATGAATACAATGTCTTTTAAAAGAGAGAGATATAGATATTCTGAGGAAGAAAAGTAGGCGATGAGTAATTTATGACATATGACAGCCATAATTATCGAGATGATTGTATAAATAAGAGTAATTTGGAGAGTTTTACTTTTCATCACTTCAAATATAGTTAATTTAACAATAAGTAAACGTATGTTAATATTATTTTGAAGCCTATATTTTGACGTTTTTTATTAACTAATTGATTGTATATACGCAAACTATGATAGAAACGTTTTTTTTTAGAAAATAAAGTGTACCTTTGCGCCCATTAAAAATCACAGATGGAATCTATTAGAAACATTGCAATTATTGCCCACGTCGATCACGGTAAAACAACTTTGGTTGATAAAATTATGTATCACTGTCAGTTATTTCGTGAAAACGAAAACACAGGTGATTTAATCTTAGATAATAATGATTTAGAGCGTGAGAGAGGTATTACAATTACTTCTAAAAACGTATCTGTTCAATATAAAGGAACAAAAATCAATATTATCGATACTCCAGGCCACGCCGATTTTGGAGGAGAAGTAGAACGTGTATTGAACATGGCCGATGGTGTATGTTTGCTAGTTGATGCTTTCGAGGGACCAATGCCTCAAACTCGTTTCGTTTTGCAAAAAGCGATCGATTTAGGATTGAAACCTTGTGTTGTTATCAATAAAGTAGATAAAGAAAACTGTACTCCAGAAGAAGTTCATGAGAAAGTTTTCGATCTAATGTTCGAATTAGGAGCTACTGAAGAACAATTAGATTTCCCAGCAGTTTATGGTTCAGCAAAAAACAACTGGATGTCTGACGATTGGAAAAATCAAACAGAAAACATTGAGCCATTATTAGACATGGTTATTGCTAATGTTCCAGCTCCTAAAGTTTCTGAAGGAACTCCACAAATGTTGATTACTTCTTTAGATTTCTCTTCATTTACAGGTCGTATCGCTATTGGACGTCTTGAAAGAGGAACTTTAAAAGAAGGAATGCCAATTTCTTTAGTAAAAAGAGATGGTAAAATAATCAAATCTAGAATTAAAGAATTACATACTTTCGAAGGTTTAGGCCGTAGAAAAGTAGAAGAAGTTGTTGCTGGAGATATTTGTGCTGTTGTTGGTATTGAAGGTTTTGAAATTGGTGATACTATTGCAGATTTCGAAAATCCAGAGGCATTACAAACTATTGCTATCGACGAGCCTACAATGAGTATGTTGTTTACAATTAACGATTCTCCTTTCTTTGGTAAAGAAGGTAAATTTGTTACTTCTAGACATATTCGTGAAAGATTAACAAAAGAGTTAGAGAAAAACTTAGCGATGAAAGTTGGAGAAACTGATTCTGCTGATAAATTCATGGTATTTGGTCGTGGTGTATTACACTTGTCAGTTCTTATTGAAACAATGAGAAGAGAAGGGTATGAGCTTCAAATTGGTCAGCCACAAGTTATCATCAAAGAAGTTGATGGAGTGAAATGTGAGCCAATTGAGGAATTAACTATCGATTTACCAGAAAACCTCTCAGGTAGAGCGGTTGAATTCGTTACTATCCGTAAAGGAGAAATGCTTTCTATGGAAGGTAAAGGAGAGCGTATGATTATTAAATTCAATATTCCATCTCGTGGAATTATCGGTTTAAGAAATCAATTGCTTACTGCTACTGCTGGTGAGGCTATTATGGCACACCGTTTCATTGGATACGAACCATACAAAGGAGAAATTCCTGGACGTAACAACGGTTCATTAATCTCTATGGAAAACGGAAAAGCTATTCCTTACTCTATCGATAAATTACAAGATCGTGGTAAATTCTTCGTTGATCCTAACGAAGATATCTATGAAGGTCAAGTTATTGGAGAAAACACTCGTAGCGACGATATGACTGTTAACGTTACTAAAACGAAAAAACTTTCTAACGTACGTTCTTCTGGAGCTGATGATAAAGCTAGAATTATTCCTGCTATCAAATTCTCATTAGAAGAAGCTTTAGAGTACATCCAAAAAGATGAGTATGTTGAAGTTACTCCAAAATCTTTACGTTTAAGAAAAATTTACTTAAGCGAAACAGATAGAAAAAGATATAAAATTTAATTATATTTTAAATTTCAATATAAAAAATCCCAAATTCCAATTAAGGAGTTTGGGATTATTTTTTTTATTAAATGAAATTATTTTCAGAGATTAAAATTTGAAATTTGATTGAATTTTGATTTTTTTTAAAAGTTTATCTTTTCAAACTAAAATGGCCTTTCACATTTTTTCCATCAACAAATAAAAGAGTAAACCAATAATCGTCTGATGGCAATTCCTGTCCGTTGAAGATTCCGTTCCAGCCAATACTATTTTGAGTCATTTGTTTTAAAAGCTTTCCATATCGGTCAAAAATTGAAATAGTGTAATCTGGCATTTGATCAATGTTTTTTATTGCCCACAAATCATTGTAACCATCACCATTAGGAGTAAAAAAACGAGGGTAATCCAAGACATATATTAAGAACGAATTTGATAAGCCACATCCATTTTTATCTCTTGCTATTGCATTGTAAGCTCCGGGTGTTACTTGAGTAAAAGTTGGATCATCTTGAAAAATAGTTCCATCAATAGAAAACTCATAATCTCCAACACCAGTATATTGAATTTTCACAGTATTATCATTTCCAGAAAAATCTTTTACCTCTACTACAGTAATTAAAGCAGGTTCTGATAGAATCACCTTAAATTTTTTTGTTTTCTCACAATCATTAGCATTTGTCACAACAACAGAATAATCACCAGCAGTATTAATTAATGTTGAGTTTGTAATATCTCCATTTGACCAACTATAGCTTTTAAAACCAGCGGCAACTGATAATGTTAATTGGTCGCCTTTGCATAAATATAGTATTTCATCTTCAAAATTTGGAGGATCGAAAGTATGAACCACCAATTCAACAGGCGTTATATCGTAGCAATCAGAACCATTTACTGCGCGAGCATAAATAGTTTGACTATTCGGAATTGTGTTCTTGAATATATTTGGCAACGGATTTGTCTCTCTTAATGCATCATTTGCTGTCAAAAAGTAATTTATTACTAACCCAGAAGGAAGACCTGTCATGATTTGGGGAGTTACTTCTGCTTGTAAATCAAATTGATATAAACCATCCAATGTTTGGTCATAATCACATGTTTCAATTGGTGACTGATTAGGAATAACAGAAGCCGAAACCTTTAAAGCAATTTCCGGCGTTGTGAAACAGCCGTAAATATTTTCAATTCTTGCAAAAACAGTTTGATTAGGAATTCTATTAATATAACTTTCTGGGTTTAAAATAGGGTTTGTTTTTGCTCGTGCATTTGCTAAAGTCTCATAATAGCCTTGATTAATAATTTCAGAATTATTATTTTTTATAATATTAGCGACTTTAGTCAAATCAAAAATTGTAATTCCGTCAGTATCATCATCACATTGCAATAATGAAGTATTTCTTGTTATGATTTCTGGTGCAAATTCAACTTTAATATCTCCTATTGAAGCACAAGTTGTTCCATTTAAAGTCGCTTCAACTTTGTATGCTCCAGGAGTGATTACAGTATAAGTAGAAGTTGTAGCACCTGATAATTGAACATAAGTATTAGTTGGAACATCTTTTATGAACCATTTAAAGGTATAATTAGCAGTGCTTAGTTTTGTGTCTAAAACAAAATTTTCGCCATAACAAACAGGATTATTATTGCTGATTGTTCTATCCTCACCAAAGTTTATTTTCGTTAAAAAACTTCCTGCTTCCAGAAAAATCGCAGATTCTAAATATTTGAATTTATCATCGGCAATTACCAATTTAACATGATATTTTTTTCCAGCAACTACTGTAGTTTGGGCTGTCATTACTTCGGTTTGTCCTGCGTAATTTATTGGACTTGCATTATTGTTTAAACCATTAAAATAACTTTCATTTGAAGCTGGACAACCTGTATAAGAAATTCCCCCAGGTCTTGTTCCGGGTTTAATTTCTGGACGAATATCTACAGAGGAAACAGGTGTAGTTGTATTGGGAATAATAGCTAAATTTTCATACGGTCCAGCTGATCCAACTTCCTTTATTAAAAAAGCAAACCCGTCTGAATATTGACAGGGATAATCATATTGATATTCATTGGAAGCAAAAATATAATTAAAGCTTAATGAATTTGCAGAAGCAATAAAGTCAAATTCTAATAATGTTGAGTTTATAGAATTAATTCCTAAAACCTGATCAAGATCACTATCGCCAAGCCATTGGTCGCTATCATTACTTGTAAGATTACTAACGAAAGGACCAATAGCGGTTTCAGCAGTCGATGTGGCTAACACAATTCCTTCTTCAAAAGGGAAATTGCTTCCGTTTCTATTGAAATAAGCGAAACTTTGTTTTCCTGATCTAAAAGTATCGCCTTTTCCTGTTGAATTTGAAGCCGATGCACAAGAGCTATTTACTAAAACATTTTCTATAAGCTGTTGCGGAGTTTTTTGATCGTCTATAGTTATAACTTGTGCATTCATCTTTAAAGATGAAAAACATATTAATAGAATAATTAAAAAACTGCTTATACGACTCATAGTAACAAATATACTATAAATCTCGATTTTTTAATAATTTGTAAGAAAAACAAACGAATAAAAAAGTCCAGATTAGAACGATTAAGATAGCAGAATAATCTACAGCGTAACTGCTATCTGTTTCGATTCCCATTTGTGTGCCAATATTTTTAACAACAGATAATCTTGGACCTGGATTTACAATTAAATTTGACATTGATTCTAAAGGAAAAAACTGCGTGATTTTTTCATCAGTATCACTGTTTGGGAAAATTTTAAATGCTAAAGTACCTCTAGCAATTCCTTCAAGTATACTCCAAACCAATAGAAAACCTAATGCAAAGGCAGAACGTTTTACAAGGATTCCTAAAAACAAACAAAAAGAGAAAAATCCAGTTAGCTTTACAAAAAACGCTAAAAGAAAATCTAGGTCGCTAAAAACAATACTTAATTCTGTATAGGAAGAAAAAAAGTAACCCAAAATTAAGCTCATGATAAAAACAAAAACAGTTGATATAAAAGCAAATACAACTACAGTCAAGAATTTGGATAAAATAAATTCTTTCTTGCTTAAACCGTCAATTAAGTTTTGTTTTAAAGTGCCATAACTGTACTCGTTGGCCATCATGGAAACTATTACAATTGCTAAAAAGAATTTTAGCCAAGCGGCAACATATGTATTAAAATGCCAGATAAAAGGAAAATTAAAGATTCCCATTTCTGCCAAATGAAATTTAAAAGGTCCAATGTCAAATTTTATAGCAGCAATTAACGCTATGAAAGAAAGTAAGATGAAATAAGTTAAGGTTAAAATACGACTGGCTTTATTCATCCAGATTTTTTGCAATTCTATAGAGAGAAGTCTTTTCATGGTTTAGTTTTTTTGGGCGATAGGATTTTTGGTTAATTCTAAAAATTGAGCTTCTAAACTGTTTTTGCGTTTTACTAAATGACTCAAAACAATGTTTTTAGAAAACAAAAACTGGTTTAAATCTGAAGCGGATAAATCAGATTTTAGATAAACCAAAACTTTTCCGTCTTCTTCAGAAACTCTGTCAATAGCTGGATGTTCTTGCAGGATAGTTTTTAGAGCTAAATTATCATTGGATTGTAATTCAAAGAAACCTTCGTTTGAAGACATTCCGTCAACAGAGCCAGAATATAAAACTTCGCCTTTTCTTAAAACAATTACTTGGGAACAAACTTTTTCAACTTCATCCAATAAATGAGAAGCCAATAAAATTGTAGTTCCCTGAGAAGCGATTTTTTTAATGATATCTCGAATTTGATGAATTCCCTGCGGATCTAATCCATTCGTTGGCTCATCTAAAATTAAAATCTCAGGATCGTTTAAAAGCGCTGATGCAATTGCCAAACGTTGTTTCATTCCTAAAGAAAAAGTGCTGAATTTGCTGTCTTTTCTTTCGCTCAAACCCACTAACTCTAGTTTTTCATTAACTTTAGAATAGTTAATGTTTTTAATTTTGCAAACCAATTGAAGGTTTTGCTCAGCAGTCATGTAAGGGTAAAAATTTGGTCTTTCTATAATAGCGCCAACTTTTTTTAAGGCTTCATGTGTTTCAATATTACCATCAAACCAGCGATAATTACCAGATGATCTGTTGACAACGTTTAATACAATTCCTAAAGTAGTCGATTTTCCGCTGCCGTTTGGGCCAAGAATGCCATAAACGCGACCTTTTTGTATTTGAAAAGATACATTTTTTAAAGCCTGAATTCGGCCGTATCTTTTGCTTAAATTTTCGATGGTTAATATGGTTTCCAAATTTTTCTGGTTTTAGTTTTTAGTATGACGAGACAAGTTGATTTTTGTTACTTTAAAGTCTAACTTTAAATCGTATTGATGTAAATTTGTAATAAAGATATTCAAAATGAGCGAGCCTTTAATGGTTTTAAAAAAACCTTCTTATCCTTTAACACAGCCACTTTTAAGTTATTTAGAAAGATACGAACGTATTTCTAAGGTTTCTGTGTTTTATGATGATTTGCTTCGTTTTTCGGGCTCAATCAATGTGTATGATAAAAATGATAATGATACGCTTTGGATTCGAGTGTATTACGGTGAATTTGAACGCAATGAAATTGATTTGAATCTAAAAAAAATATATTCGCTTCTGCATTCTGATGGTAATAGTGAAATTATTCAGTATCTAAATGTCGATGCGATTGATTATTGTACTTTCGGAAATTCAAAACCTTTTAGAGTCAAAGTGAGAAATATTCTCAACGATAACTACGTTCATTTTTACATTAAAAAAGCCGATGCTTCGCGTATTTATGGATTAGAATTGGAAGACATTCTTTCGCCAGATAAAATCAACTTTTTAGTTTATAAAGATACTTTGATCGAAGAACATATTATAGGAATTCCTGGCGATGTTTTTATGGATACACTGCTTGATAAATGCAGTGAAATGGAAAAAGCACAGATTGCAAAAGAGTTCGTAAAGTTTAACGAACGCTGTATGATTCGTCTTTTGGGAGATATGCGTGCTTATAATTATGTAATTGTCCCAATTCACGATTTTGATCAAGTAGTTTATAAAATTCGCCCAATCGATTTTGATCAGCAATGTTACGAAGGGAATTTTAAAGTTTATCGTCCGCAGTTTTTCAAGGAAAATTTTCCAATGATTCAACTGATTAAAGAAAAATTGGAAGAACGTTCGATCATTCAATATAAAGATGAAGAAAGAGCGATTTTGGCAAAACGTATTCATTCTGCCGAAACCAGAATTAAAAAATTATTGAATATAATGTGTCACGATACCATTTCAACTCCAGAACATTTACTGCAATTAAAAATGGAATTGTACCGTTATACCAACGATATGAAATTCAAAAACGCAAAATCGATGGGACACGTCATGCACGCGGCATTTGAATTCATTATCCGTAATTTTAAAAACACTAATTTAGTTTAGAATTTTTGTCATCCTTCCTCAGGACGAGAAAAAAATAAAAAATAATATCATGAAAAAAACTTTCCTAGTTATCTGTTCAATTGTCTTATTAGCTTGCCAGAAACAATCTGGTTCTGAATTAAAGGAACTTTATTCGCTTCCAAAAAAATTAAAAGAAGTTTCGGGAATTGCCTATTTTCCTGAAACTAAAACCCTTTATACTTTGGAAGACAGCGGAAATAAAAATGCTATTTACGCAATTGATTCTAAAGGAAAATTAGCTAAAACAATCACTATTTCAAATGCTGCAAATGTGGATTGGGAAGATATTACAAAAGATAAATCTGGAAATATCTACATTGGAGATTTCGGAAATAATGATAACGAGAGAAGAGATTTGTGTATTTATAAAGTTGCAAAAAATCAATTGAATAATGATTTGGCTAAAGCCGAATATAAAATCTCATTTTCATATCCAGAACAAACAGAGTTTCCTCCAAAGAAAAAAGAAATGTTTTATGATGTTGAAGGCTTCTTTGAGCAAAATGGTTATTTCTATCTTTTCACCAAAAACAGAAGTAAAGGTTTTGACGGAACTGCTTTTATTTATAAAGTAAAAAATGCTCCAGGAACGCAAAAAGGAGTAAGAATTGGTGAATTTAAAACTTGCAGCAATTACAACCATTGTGTCCTGACAAGCGCAACAATTAGCCCAGACGGAAAAAAAGTGGCGTTATTAAGTCATGATAAAGTTTTATTGTTTAAAGATTTTAAAGGAGATTTATTTCATAAAGGAACTCAAACAGAATTAAATCTAAATCACTTTTCGCAAAAAGAAGCCATAGTTTTTAAAGACAACAATACTTTATTAATCGCCGATGAAAAAACAAATAAAATAGGAGGAAAGGTTTATGAATTTAAACTCTAATTAAGGTTCAAAGTTGCAAAGGAACAAAGGTTCAAAGATTTTTAAGATAACAACTAAAAACCTTTGAACCTTTGTTCCTATATGCCTTTGTTCCTCTTTTAAAAACTATATGCAGCTCCAAAAATCAGTCTTCCAACTTCATCAGGAGATTTGAAATAAGAAATTCTAGCCGTAATAACATTTATGGCATTCAGCCAAAGTCCGCCACCGTAATCTTGATGCCATTTTCTAGAATCTTCGCCATCAAGCCAAACTCTTCCGTAGTCGAAACCTCCTAAAATTCCATAAGTAAAAGGCACAATCGTTTTGCGGATTTTTCCAATACTTAAACGTAAATCAGAGCTTTGAGAGAAGTATGAATTTCCTAAGAAACGCTCATTCCTAAAACCTCGCAAATCGGTATCGCCACCAAGAGAAGCACCTTGATAAAATTCATAGTTATTATTTAAAATCGCTTTTCCTTTAACATAAGTTGCTAAAATCAATTTACCATTATGATCGATTTTATGTGTAAAACCTAAAGCACTTTCCAAAGTAGGGAAGTTCTGTTTTGTCTGATCAAGATTTGTTGTCCAAGTTCCAGCAATCATAAAGAACATTCCTAAAGTTGGTTTTGCTTGAAAATCTGAATTTTTGAAAGTGTATTTAACTTTCAAACTACCATAGTTTTGACTATCAAAGACATTTGGATTTACAATTCCAGGAATATTTATATATCTGTTTTCTGTTTCTTCAACTGTCATTCTCTGGAAAATTGGCTGAATGCTCAATTCGCTTCCAAATCTTCCTACATGACGAACAGCACCTGAAGCATTAAATTTTCTGATGCGAACACGATTATAATCCATTCCCAAATCTTCATCATATTGCGATTCATTTCCGTATCCAAAATAGTTCATGGCAAAATTTGGAGTGGTATATAAAGATTCCACATCGATAACCCATTTTCCTAATAAACCTGGGAAATGTGCGGCATAATTAAACTCTAAACCGCCTGTAGCAAAATAGTAGAAAGCATTAAAAATATGTCTTTGTGTGTACGGATTCTGCTTGAAATTGTTAACTGTATAATTTAAGTTAACTCCCATTTTTACACCATCATCAGGATTATATCCAATATTTGGAAGTCCAGCAATTACATTGTATTTAGGTTTTTCATAGTTATACAAATTAACATCATAATCGTCTGTTAACTGCGTTTGTGTTTTAGAATCTAGATTATACGTATTTTCTTTTGATTTAAAATCGTAAACAATAACTTTTCTTCCGTTTTCTATGTTGTAAGTATCATTGTTCTGACCGCCAATTAAACGAATTTTGATGTTTGATTTTTGATTTCCTTTTACTTCAAAAATATCATTGTCGTCTAATCCATAAATCCAAAGATTTTTAGTTTTATCATCGGTTACGTTTTTGGTGTAAACTAATTCATCTCCTTCTTTTTTAACTCTAAAAACCTGAATTTCAATTTCTTTTTTTACATTATGATTCAAAACAAACTTATCTTTTTTGTCTGTTCCAGCAATCATAACTGTTCGATTTAATACATCAGAATATCTACTAGCATACTTTTGAAGATCTTTTTTTCTGCTTTTTAGTTTTGCTTTTATTTCGTCAACCGTTTCGTCTTGAACTTCTTTTGGCATATTTTTGAAAGCTTGATCGATGTCTGCATCAGTTAAATTTTCTTGAATATATTTCGCTTGTTCAATCCATTCTTTTTCTTCGGCAGTTTTTAAAAATGCCAAATCCATAGGATAAGGTTCTCTACTTAACCATTTTACATTGATTCTGTCTCCTTTAAAAGTTCGCATATGACGAAGTGGAGGCATATTCATTAAAAGTGAAAGCAAAGCACCATCATATTTCACAAAAGCCTGATCACGATCTCTCGGAATTGGTCTGTAAATTACTTTTCCATTTTCTTTATATTCAGCCCAGCGCCATTGATCACTGTGTCTGTCCCAATCTCCTAAAAGAATATCAAACAAGCGCGCTTTTATATATTCTTTTTCATCAACAACATATTTTTCATCTTTATGAAGATTTAGCATCATTTCATCAGTTCCAATAATATTGTCTGGTTTTCCGAAATTTTTTCCATCCAAATGATTGTCTGCTGGTCTTTCTTCAACCATGTACAATTGATCTCCGAAGCTTGCATTAAATTCACCTAAACCATTTTGTTTTGGAACATAATATAAAATCGGATTGGTATGTCTAAGTCCAATTTTATCAGACATTCCGCCAATTGCAAAAGAAG
This sequence comes from Flavobacterium sp. SH_e, assembly GCF_025717045.1. GTDB lineage: Bacteria > Bacteroidota > Bacteroidia > Flavobacteriales > Flavobacteriaceae > Flavobacterium. The sequence goes on along the minus strand of NZ_JAOVZN010000001.1, from coordinate 497,179 downwards.
AATAAGGGTGAGAAGTAGTGTAAAAATCAAATAAGAAATCTTCTGCGTATGTTTTTTCAAATTCATTTACTACATATTGATCTTTAAAAGCTACTGACTGTAAAAATACGGTTGCACTTTTCTTCATTGCGCGCATGATGTATTCACGACCTTCAGGATCAGACATTCTCAAGGAAACTGATTGATGTCCGCCACCTTCGCGAATGGGTTTCAATCCACCTTTTAAAGTATCAACTGTTGCAGTTGTAGCTTCAATTGGCATACTGTAATATTTTCTATAATGCTGACCAAATAAAAATCTGTGAAACGCACCTTTTTGAGTCATTTTTGGAGAATAAATCGAAGTGTTCACCGTTGCAGGAAACTTATTCGGAATATCTGAAGCCCAGTTAATTTCTTTGGCTTTTATAATTTCGCGTTCAAAAAGTAGTTTTTCTTTATTGTTTTCATTCCCATAAAAAGAAACTTTTGCGTCGCCGCTTTTGAACATAGTTAATGTTGCATATCCATTTCCGCCATACGAAAAATCATAAGGATTTATTGCTCTCGCAGCTTCCGATTTTGATCCTGCACCGCTAATAATCTGCTGAATATTTTCTTTGCTGATATATTGCAAGTTATGATCGTGTCCAGAAACTACAATTACATTTTTCTGCTTTTGTAAAAGCGTTTTGATTCTTTTTGTGTAAATCGTATATTGTTTATTTTGAATGTCTTGCGGACTAACTCCAGATGTTTTTCGCAACAAATTGATAAATGATCCAATTATCGGAAGCGGGATTTTTTGCTCTAAAGGGAATAATTGTTTTTCTAACGAAAATTGTCCGCCATGAGTTCCGTTACTGAATAAAGGATGGTGAATTGCTAAAACAACTGTTTTTTCTTGATTTTTATTTAAAAGACCTTCTAATTCTTCAAAAAAAGCTTCTCTTGTTTTGATTTCACAATTGTCATTTATAGTTGGATGATCGTTCCAATCTTCCAGAAACCATTCACTATCAACAGCTATCAAAGTAGTAGTGCTGTCAATTTTTACATCTTCAATTGGGCAGGTTTTTCTTGGAAGAAAACTCTTTTTATCGTTTAAATATTTCGTCACAAAATCGGCTTGACGTTCCAAGCCTTTAATGCCGCTGTACCAATCATGATTTCCAGGAATTACAATTGTTTTTCCTTTAAAATCTTTGGTTAATTTTAATTGATTTGTCAGTTTAGTTTCTGCCAAAGCCTTATCTTCAGAATTTTTATCACTAGGAAAACCCTTTGGATAAATATTATCACCCAAGAAAATAAGTGTAGATTTTTTATTTGCTTTTTTTAGCTTTTGATGCAAAAGTTCTAGAGTTTGCTGCGCTTGTTCTTCATCAGCATTTCCAGCATCGCCAACAAGAAAAAATGTATGAGCAATTTTTATAGTATCTGTTGCGTTTTCTGTTTCGTTGGCACCAACATTTTTTCCGTACTGCGGTTTGCGCGTTGCACAGGAATAAACAATGAATAGTGCCATTATTGCTAATGATGAGTTTTTAATCTTAGCAATAAAATGATTATCCAAAAACAATTTCATAATTTAGTGGTATAAAAATATTCTTTATGAATCTAATAGAACAATCCGAGGATTTTGTCGGTAATTTACTCAAAGATAAACTTTCTAATTTATATTCTTACCATAATTTTAATCATACTTTTACAGTGGTTAATGCGGTAAAAGAGCTTTGCAAAAAAGAAGATGTGGAAGGTGATGATAAAGAGGCGCTTTTGGTCGCAGCGTGGTTTCACGACACCGGATATATTGACGGTTATGAAAACCATGAAAAGACAAGTACTAAAATTGCTGCTGATTTTTTGCGCGAAAAAGGAAAATCGGAAGAATTTATTGCTCTAGTTTCAAGTTTGATTTTAGCTACAGTTAAAGAATATGAACCTAGAACGCATTTGGAAAAAATTATAAGAGATGCAGATTACGCGCATTTAATGGGAACGGAATATGCTACAACTTGCGAATTATTGCGTTTAGAATTAAAAAATGCTGGCATAGTTAGTTTTTCAAATGCTGAATGGACTAGAGAAAATTTAAATTTCTTATTGAATAAGCACAGATTTTATACAGATTACGCTTTAAGAAAATGGCAACCTTTGAAGGAAAAAAATCTATTAATGATTCAGAAAAAAATCAATAAACAGGAATTGAAAGCCGCTGCTGCGCTCGAAGAAGAAAATAAAAAGAAAGATAAAACTGAAAAGCCAGATCGCGGAATTGATACTTTATTTCGCGTTACGCTTGGAAATCATACGCGTTTAAGTGGCATTGCAGATAGTAAAGCCAATATTTTATTGTCTGTAAATGCGATTATTATTTCAATCGCACTTTCATCTATTATTCCAAAATTGGATAGTCCAAAAAATGCACATCTAGTTGTTCCAACTTTTATTATGCTGATGTCGAGTGTAATTACAATTATTTTTGCAATTCTTTCTACACGTCCAAAAGTAACTTCTGGATTTTTTACAAGAGATGACGTGGAAGCAAAAAAAGTGAATCTAATGTTTTTTGGGAATTTCTACAAAATGCCTCTCGAAGATTATGATTGGGCAATGAATGAAATGATGAAAGACAGGGATTATTTGTATTCCACAATGATTAAAGATTTGTATTATCTAGGATTGGTTTTACAAAGAAAATATAACTTACTCCGAATTGCGTATAACTTTTTCATGTTCGGAATTATAATAACGGTAATCGCGTTTGTGATTGCTTTTAAATCTATTTAAAATTAGACGCAGATTTTAGAGATTCGCTATCACGAAAACGCGGATGAACACAGATTTTTTTGATTTGTTTTAGATTAAAAATCCGTTTTTTTCCGCGTTTTTGCGATAGCAAATCTGTTTTTATCCGTGTTCAAAATATGGCTAAAAAAAAAGCCCAACTATTTAGTTGAGCTCATCTAATAAATCCTGATAGGTTATTTTTTTTGTTTTCGAGTTTGAAACATTGTTAATTACTTTCACACGAATTGCTCTCAAGCCCGAAACGCCCTGAAGATCTTCAACTTCAAATTGCTCAATTGAAGGTTCCAAAACCTTTTTGTGCTGAAGGTATTTAATGTATTTTAAATATTCTGCTTCTTCACTGTTTTGAGAATATACAATTGTAATTTTTTCTTTTTCAGTAATTCTTTCACTTGTTCCTTTAATATGCGATTTGTCAATTCGTTTTTTAACGACTTCATATCTTGCATTATAAGTTCCATCTACATCAAAACGTTTTTCATCCATTCTGAAACGGATAGAAAGCGCAGAACTGAAAACAAGAATTAATGAAGTAACATCCAATTCGTAAGGAAGCGATTCTTTAAGTTCATGGTGTTCTAGTTCCATTTCGCACAAAGTCTGCAATTGCCATAAACGAAGATTATGCAAATACATAATATCGAATGGTTTTGTTGGCGAAATAGAAGCACCGATATACAAATTATGTTCAACGCCATCCGTTTTAAAACGCTCGTAATAATGCGGATAAATCTGCTGCGCCTCAACTTGTTTTCGATCTAAAACTGTTGCTAATCTCTTATTGATAATCGACATAGCATTGTCGAACTTCTTTCTTTCGTGATAAAACATTCCTGTTTTTTCATCCAGTCTTTCAAAATACAATTCTGCTAATTTTTCATCTTTAGCATTGCCTTTTGTATTTTTTAAAATCGGATGAATTTCTTCTTCAATATATCTTTGAATATGCTGTTCTGTATCTGCTTTTAAAGGAAAATCCAATTCACTTCGAAGCGATTCCAATTCAAATTTTCTTTGTTCTAAAAGAACTAGATTCGAATTTGGTTTCTGATTATCGAAGATTTCCAAAAGCGCCGTCAACTGACTTTTTAAATCAATTTTCACGGTCTCATTTCGATGCTCAGAAGAACCTTTTATATCAATTTGACCATAAAGCGGATAGACATTTTTAAATACAATTTCTTTGAAAATATAATCTTTAGTATGATTCATATTTTGAAAGTAATTCTGTGATTCTCTTTTAAATTTCCAATAAACGCTTGGGTGAATTGTAGTATATTCTCGCTGAATAACCGCTTCGATCTGATGTTGCATGTCGGTATTGACGCGATCAATCGTATCGGTTAAGTACGGCAAGACCAAATCTAGTTTTGTAGCATTTACGCTATTTAAATCTCTTGGATTTTGAGAAACCAATTCGACAACACCTAATAAATGTCCGCTTTTGATGACTGGAGCAAAAATGCAGCTCTGTATTCCTTGTTTTAATAAATGTTCGCCAAGTCTTTTATTTGTTTGTTCTTCAGTGAATTTACTGACATTAGAAATAACAAAAGGTTCTCTGTTGTCCAATAAATTTTCGAAAGAACATCCAAAAAAAGCATTTTTACAATCTACTTCCTGATCGGCAGAAAGTAAAAAGCTCTTCATCTGATTATCATATTTTGCTGGTCGGATAAATTTCTCTTCTTCTGGATTGTAAATAATAAATCCGACTTTTAAATTCGGAAGATTAAAAATTGACTGAAAAATATTAGAAACTTCCTGATCTGTTGCAACTGTTTTTGGTCCAGGTTTCAGCAAATTACTTTTCAAAATAGAAATAGCACTTTCTGTTGTAGCATCAAATAATGAAACAATTCCGAAACCTCTTAAAATCCAACTTCCTTTAGGGAATTTAGATTTCCATAAATCAATGTCGTTGTAATTGTCAATCAATTGATCGATGTCTTCTTGAGTTAATGGAACAGAATTTTCCGTTGGAATAATTTCCATGAAATCAGCATTATATAAAATTCTATAATGTTTTTCTACCCCATTTTCATCTGGAATGTCATAGAAAAAAGGCTGATTAAAATCAATACGCTGATTGTAATAATAGCTTAAAATCAAACAACAGTTATTAATGTAGAATTGATGTTCGCTAAAATCACGAATTTCCATATAAAATTCATCTCCTGCATTTTTAAGGATTTTCTTGAAACGCTCTGTATAATTAAAGGAGATATTTTGAAATGGAATTGTTACCGCTTTTATTTCGTTGTGTGTCAGTGCAGTTGGAAATAAATCGGCTAAAATATTTTTAATTAAAGCTTCATTGTCTTTAATGATTGAATAATCCTGGATTCCAGTCCTAAGTTCCGGAATTAAGTCAATTTGTTCTAAAATCGCTTTGGCATAGTTTGATCTATAATCAACGTCTGATAAAGCAATTTCTTCAAAAGATTCGATTAGCTTGTGAAATGAAATTATAGTGGTAAAAGGACTTTCTTTAAAAAATTGAATATCCATCTGAGTTATTTTTTAATGCAAAATTAAGGATAAATTAAGAATGTCCGACATTTTATAATCTCTTTCCTCTATAGTTAAATAGTTGTTTCCCTTATAATTAAAGGCTTTTAGGAAGTCCTTTTTTATTTTAACTAAAAATTAACATTATTAATAACGGAACGATCGTTCCGTTATTATATCTTTGTATCATAATAATTGAATAATCAATAACTTAAAAACAAATAAAATGAAAAATTTAGAAAACAAATTAGCAATCGTGACAGGTGGAAACAGTGGAATTGGATACGCAGCAGCGGCTGATTTAGTATCAAAAGGAGCAAAAGTAATTGTAACAGGAAGAAACAAAGAAGCTTTAGCGAAAGCTGAAACAGAATTGAACGTTACTGGAATTGTTGCAGATCAATCTGATTTAAAATCAATCGATAATTTAGTAGAAGAAGTAAAATCAAAATTCGGGAAAGTTGATATTTTATTCCTTAATGCAGGAATTGCAGCTTTCGCTCCAGTAGATTCAGCTTCAGAAGATCATTATGACAGTATTATGAATGTAAACGTAAAAGGAGTTTATTTTACAGTTCAAAAAGTATTGCCAATTTTAAATGACGGTGGTTCTATTATTTTTAATACTTCAGTAAATGCTCAATTAGGAATGCCAGGTTCAAGTGTATATGGAGCAAGTAAAGCAGCAGTTTTATCATTAAACAGAATCTTTGCAGCAGAATTGGCACCAAGAAAAATTAGAGTAAATGCAGTTTCTCCTGGTCCAATCGAAACACCTTTATATGGTAAAGTTGGTTTAGAAAAAGAAGAAGTCGAAGGTTTGGGAGCAGCGTTAGGGCAAAAGATTTTATTGAAACGTTTTGGACAAGCAACAGAAGTAGCTAAAACAATAAGTTTCCTTGCATCAGACGATTCTTCATTTATTACAGGAACTGAAATTGTGGTTGACGGTGGACTTACTGTAAATACAGTATTATAATTTTTTTGACCAATTCAGGAACGATTGTTCCGTATTTTTAGTATCTTTGGAAATGAATTTAATTTTGAAGCGATGGCTAGAACGAAAGAATTTAATGAAGATCAGGCTTTAGAGAAAGCAATCGAGATTTTTTGGCACAAAGGTTACAATGGAACGTCTGCACAGGATTTGGTAACGCATTTAGGATTAAGCCGTTCTAGTTTGTACGATACTTTTGGCGATAAGCAAAAACTTTTTGTGAGATCTTTAAAACGCTATCAGAAGCAAAATCAGGAAAGTTTAATTGAGCTTTTTGAAAACTCTGAAAATATCAGAACAACAATTACAGAAATTTTCAAGCAAGCTGTTTTGGAAAGTCTTCAAGACAACATTACAAAAGGTTGTTTTATGGTAAATTCTGCGGTTGAATTGGCGATGCACGATCCTGAAATTGGAAAAATTGTTCACGATAATCAAAAATCGGTCGAAGATATTTTCTATAATGCTGTAAAAAGAGGGCAGGAATCAGGTCAGATTTCAGACAAACAAGAAGCCAGATCGCTTGCACGTTTTATCTTTAACAATTATTCCGGAATTCGAGTTTTGGCAAGAGCGGGCGAGAAAGACAAACAAGTTTACGATGATATTTTAAAAGCTATTTTCTCTTTATTTTAAAGGGAATTGAAGCAAATAAAAAAGGCAATTACAAATGTAACTGCCTTTTTTTGTATTAAGTAAGTAATAGAAAATGAAAACTTCTTAGCTTTTCTCTTCTTTGTTGAAGTAAACTAAGTAGTAATACATTTGTTTTTCTTCATCCCAGCCTTTTTCAACAAATTTTTCTGCACTTTCTGGATTGATGAAATCCATTTTTATTTGAATGTGAGTATCTAAATTAATCACATTTTTAATCGATTTTCTAGCGTCAGAAACTGCTGCGTTGGCAATTGGGAATGAGGTAACATCTTCGATGCTGTATTTTTCTCCTTTATCAACTTTATAGTTTTTAAATTCAGGGATCAAATCAGGATTGTCTAATACTTCATTCAAGAAATTCTGCTCTTCAAACTGATCATTTTTAGCGAAATAATTCACAGATCGGTTCATAAACATTACTTCCTCTTTCTTGTCTTCTGCTGGCAAAACAACATCTTTTGCGAAGTTTTGACAGAACTTTAAATATTTTTTTGTGATGAAATTTTCATCCTCAAAAGCATCAACAGATAAAAAGTGCTCTAACCAGTAACGTGCGTCGTAACGGTTGCTATCTACAGTTAAAATTTTATATCCTTCTTCTTTTTTATAGTTGAAAATCAAACATCCTTTATCTAATTTACTCAAGTTGATTCCTTGCTGTAAAATCATTTCAAGGTTGCTTCCATTTTCTTCAAACTGTAAAAAGTCAGCTTGCAACTCGCTTTTAAAAATACCGATTGCATCAACAACATTGTTATCAATACTTAGATTAGTCAAATACGTTACATAAACCTCACCATTTTTAATATGCGGGTGATTTGATTGTTCAAATAAATGCTTTGTGATGTTTTTTGAAACTTCATGAACATTTGACGGATTAGCAAAAATCTCAGTCGCATATTTAAACATGTCGTTGTAGTCCAAGTCCACTTCGTGCGCAAACTGATAATAGTTTTCTTCTTTTTCTCTAAAAGGCTTAAAAAAGAATTCTTTTATCAAAGGAACAATCTCATCATTAAGATTAAATGGCTGCTCTGATAAAAAAATAGCTTCGTTACGGCTTTTGTTTCCTACGCGGTGTATTGACAGCGTGTCGATGTGGGTATTGAAAAGATTTATCATTTGTGTATAGGTTCAGAGTGGCAAAGGTTTAAAGGGACAAAGGTTATTTTCTGTCTTTTATTCTGCGAATAAAAGCGCTTAACATTCGTTCCAATTCTCTGCTTTCTCCATTAATTTTATTGAATTGGTTCTCCGTTATAAATTTTAAATTGAATGAAATTTCGAGCTGAGTCTGCATTTCAAATAGTGACGAAATAGAAATATTTAGAAATCTCAAATAATCACTATTTCCATCTCTTCCATAACCTTCAGCAATATTACTCGGTATTGAAATGGAACATCTTCTAATTTGTGAAGATAGACCATAAATTTCTTCTTTTGGGAATGAATTTGTTAATTGGTAAATCTCAGTTACCAGATTCATAGATTTTTGCCAGATTAAAAGGTCGCGAAAAGTTTTCATTTTATATTTTAACAATTAAAATATAAAAATAAAGAAAAATATTACATTTTTAAAACCGTCAGATTTTAAGAAAACCTCTGGACCTTTGTACCTATGCCTCTTTGAACCTCAAAAATTAATTCCAATTTTCCTCAAATCCATAATCTTCGAAGCTGTCATCGCCTTCGAACATGTCAAGATCGTCTTCGTCTAGGTCGTCTTCAAATTCTCCGTAGATATCGTCGTGCATGTCATCAGCTTCAAAGTTTTTTTCGATAGCGTCTGCTGGCATTTCACCGTGAGAATACAAAGTTTCTGGGTAAGTAACTCCAACTTGTTCATCTTCGATTGCAGCCAATTCAACTAAGAAAGTCCACATACTGATGAAGTCATAAACGTAGATAATCTTTGTATTTTGTTTGTCTAAAATACTAGATAACGGATAATCGTTCATGGTTCTTATTTCGCCAGGAACATCTCCTGTGTCGAAAAGCGGAATTTCATCTTCTTGATTCCAAGTATCATCACAAGTATAAAATGAAGCCACTTCTGATCCGTCAAAGCCAAAAGAGTTGAAGATTGCATTGTGTAAATCTTCAAGAGTATCATCCTCAAGAATTGCAATGTCTCTGAAAATATCTTCTTCGGCGTCTAGAATAACTCTAAATTTATAAACCATAATCTTTGTTTTTATTGAGAGGTCAAAGGTAAAATATAAAAAACGAAATACGAATTCTGAATTGTGTTTTGTTGAAAAGATTTTATTAAGCTAGATTTCAGTTAGTTTGTCATTTCGACGAAGGAGAAATCGCACTAGAAATTCCGCAAAGCAAATTATCCAATCTGTGTGGATTCTCGCATGTGATTTCTCCTTCGTCGAAATGACACACTAGCTGTGGAAATAACTTACTCTCTCGCCAGTCTTTTTCTAATTTTATGATAATGTTTGTGATAAGTACTATGGCTTGGATAACTTCTGCTTGAAGTAATATTATTAAAAATTAAAGCGATTATAAATAAAATTAAAACACCAACTAGAACTGGCGAAATAACATACATATACCCCAAACCTTTTATTTGTGCTGAACCTGTAACTGCAATTAGTGCTGTCGCACCCCCAGGTGGATGCAGTGTTTTTGTAATCTGCATGAAAATAATGGAAAGAGAAACGGCAAGTGGAGCAGAAATCCAAACAATATCAGGCACCAGTTTATTTACCGTTACGCCTATAAAAGCTGAAATAAGATGCCCTCCAATTAAATTTCTTGGCTGTGAAAACGGACTTTGTATAATTCCGTAAATCAAAACACTCGACGCACCAAAAGAACCAATTAAAAAAAGAACATCACTTCCTGCAAATTGTGAAGCTTCGAGATAAGAAAGAATCCCAATTCCGACAAAAGAACCTAAAAAAGACCAAAAATGTTCTTTATAGTCAATTAAAGTTTCCTTGTAAAGAATGTAACGTGTTTTGCGATAGCTTCTTTTTATTTTTTCTGTTGGCATTATTATGGTATTATATTTTGCTCGTTATGTTTTTAAATATACTTTGCTGTATATAAGTTCTTATTACTTGATAAATCTGTAAATTGAAGTTTATTTAATTAAGCTTGGAGAATAACTGTAAACGGTGTACGGATAAATTGTTTTTGCAGTATATTTTGAAATCAGGCAAACGGCAAGAATTGGGAAAAACAAAGTATAATCGTTTGTTAAACCGCAAACCAAGAAAATCGCTGTGAAAGGCGCATGAATACTCGCACTCAAAACAGCAGCCATTCCGATAATCATAAAGTTAACTGGAATTACATTTACATGGAAAAAGCTGTTTAAGATTGAAGCCAATAATAATCCTAAAAATGCTCCGATGAATAGACTAGGAGCAAAAACACCTCCGTCACCTCCAGAAGCCAATGTTATCGAAGTAACAATTGGTTTTAGAATTAAAATTCCAATAAATGTAAAAGCCAAAGTTATAGTCAATTGAGTTTGAGACGCATTTCCAAAAATTCCTTTAATGGCGTGGTAACCTTCTCCGTACAATTGAGGAAAAAAGAATAAGGAAAGACTTAAAACGGCAGATCCTAAAATGATTTTGTAATAATGTGTGTTGATTTTACCAAATTGTGATTTAAAAAACAATACACATCTAGTTAAGTAAACCGAATTCATTCCAGCTAAAATTCCTAAAAGAATGAAGTATGGAATTGCTTTTAAATTCCAAGTTACGATTGAAACTGCAAACAAAGGTTCTTCTTTTAAAATGGTCAATAAACCAAAAGCAATAGAAACTGCAATTAAATTTGAAATAATGAAGGCACGAGTTACTTTTCTTGAAATTACTTCGAAAGCAAATAAAACTCCCGCAATTGGACTGCTGAAAAGTGCTGTAACGCCCGCTGCAACTCCCGCACAGATTAATTCTGTTTTGTATTGACGGAAAACATTCTCTTTTTCGTGTGCAACCGAACCAATAGTTGCTGTTGCTACAACAGTAGAAACTTCGATTCCCGTAGAACCTCCAAAAATAACCGTTAATAATCCGTTTATGAAATGTGATGGAATTTTATAAGAAGGAAGGTTTTTAGATTTTGATGCGGTGCTTTCAAAAACTTCTTTGATTCCTTTATTTTCTTTTTTCTTGAAAAGATATTGCCTTAAGAAATAAATTACCGATAAACCGAAAACTGGAAATATGATATAAAATACGGGATGAACTGATACTTCGTGAAAGAAAATCTCTTCGTAATATTCGGTTATTTTTTTTAGTGAAATTCCGAGAAAGGCAGAAAGAAAGCCAATTAAAATAGAAACAATAACTAATTTTCGGAATTTAATGAATTGATGATTTTTTTTGATTTGCGCCGTTTTGTTCATCATTATAAGTTTGAGAATTCCGCATTTTTTTTCTGCGGATTACAAAATTAAGCATCAAATTCGGTTTTTTCTAGGAAATCTCCATTTTAGTGTGTTAAAATGGATATAAACAGGAAAAATCTTTCGTTGTGTTGTTTTGCCACGAAGGTACTAAGGCACAAAGTTTTTCTCATTTTATGTCATTTCGACGAAGGAGAAATCGCACGCGGGATTCCGCAAAGTAAAGCGCCAATCTTTGCCGAGTTTCTAGTGTGATTTCTCCTTCGTCGAATGACAAACTATGCCTTATATTCTTTAACCTAAGGAAAAGCTTTGCAACTCTGTGCCTTTGTCCCTATATAAACCTTATCTCTCATAAAACTCAATCGGCAACAAATCTGGATCTGCAATAAAAGTGAAACGCTTTTCAGTAGTTTCATCAATTCTAATTGGTTCTGATTCTATATTTTTTGAAGTTAAAAAAGCAATAGTTTCTTCCAAATTTATAACTTCAAAAGCCAAATGACGCAAACCAACCGCTTCTGGTCTTGAAGGTCTTTGCGGCGGATTTGGAAAGGAGAATAATTCAACAACATAAGTGCCATTCAAAGCCAAATCCAATTTATAAGATTGACGTTCTTCGCGATAGATTTCTCTAATTATGGTTAAACCTAAAATCTGAGTATAGAAATATTTCGATTTTTCGTAATCGGAACATAAAATGGCAATATGATGAATTTTATTTAGAGTAAGCATTATGATTTTGATTCAGATTCTTGATTTAATTTTCGAATAACTTTCGCAGGATTTCCAACAGCAAGTGAATTGTCTGGAATATCTTTTGTAACTACAGATCCAGCGCCGATAACACAACCTTTTCCTATTGTCACTCCAGGACAGATAACAGAATTTCCGCCAACCCAGCAATCGTCTCCAATTGTAACTGGATACGCATTTTCTAATGTTTTTCTTAATTCAGCGTCAAGCGGATGAGAAGCGGTGTAAATTTGAACATTTGGCGCAATAAATACATTTGATCCGATAGTTACTGGCGCACAGTCCAAAACCACGCAATTCACATTAAAATAAACATTTTCACCAGCAAAAATATTGTAACCATAATCGCAATGAAAAGGAGGTTCAATATAAAAACCAGCTCCAGCATTTGGAATCAATTCTTTTAAAATTTCTTTTGCTTTTTTGGTAACTCTGTATTCTTTTACGTTTAAAGTGTGCAGTAAATTTTTAGCATTTCGGCGTCCTTTTACTAATTCAGGATCAAAGGCATTGTAATATTCGCCAGAGATCATTTTTTCTTTTTCTGTTTTCATATTTTACATTTTCGTCTTGGCAATTTTGTCGTGTATTTTTACAGTTTCCTGCAAAGCAGCGGTGCAATACCAAGGCGTTAATTCGGCTTCGAGTAAATTAGCTTTTATTGCTGGATCGGTAGCGACAAGAGCTCTTGCTTCTTCTATTGTTTCGACATTAAAAACATAAATGCCTCGATAATTTCTATCATTTTTCATGAAAGGGCCAGCAACAACCAGTTTTCCTTCTTTGGCTAGTTTTCCAATATTAGCCATGTGTCCTTCAAAAAGTTTTTTAGTTTCTTCTTTAGAAGCGGTTGTGTTGCTTCCTGATTTTAGAAGACAAAAAACATATTTTTTCATTCCGTATTCGTCGGCGTGAAGTGATTTGGCTAAAGCTTCATCGTATTTCACTTCGGTTTCTTGTGAAAAGCCGATAGCACTAACTGTTAAAAAAAAGAGTAAGAATAGAGATTTTTTCATGACAGAATAGTTTTTAGTTTACAATTAAATATTTGTGGAAAACCTTATTTTTTATTAATTAAAAAATAGAGTGATCTTCATATTCTAAATTCATAAAATTTGGAATCTTTTCATAGTTTTTATCTTCCCAGCTTTTATAGGTGAAATCCTCAATTTTTTGAATAAGATTAGAATCTAATTCTATATTGGCCTGTTTGCAAAAGGATAAAATTGTGATATAACCTACAATAGTTGGATTTGTATCAGTAATAAGAAGGCCTTCGACTTTTTTTACTTTAACGGTCCATTTGGTTTCAGTTTTAGAAAAAACAAATTCTAATCCTTTTATAACAGCTTTTCGCCAGTCAGAGAAGCGTGCTTTTCCAGGTTCGTCTTTTTCAGGAATACTTGCAAAATAACCCATTCCAATCCAGCCTTCACCTGTATATTCTTCTATAATTTCATTTTGATTGTCATTTTGGGTGATTTCAAGATTTACAATAGCTAAAAAAGATTTTCCATTTTTAACCTTTCGCCATTGATAATCTAATGTTTCATCAATCATATAAAATTTTTAAAGCAATTTCTTCAAAATAACAATCTGTCCTAAATGATAAACATCGTGCTGAATAATTCCGTGAATGTGTTCGTAATAAGTATGACCGTTATTTACATAAATTTTAGCTAAATCTTCGTCATTAAAATTCTCAAAAAAAGCATTCCACGATTCTTGAGTTTTTGCTAGTGTTTGAAGCGATTGTTCCCAAGCCACTTCTGATGGATCTATAACTGGAACAAAATAGTTATGATCAGGAGTTATGATCACTTCTCCCTGCATACGTTCTAAAATATTTCTTCTCCATTGTATCAAATGATTCACAATTTCCCAAATCGTATTAAGATTAGGGTTTGCTTTTTTGTAAGCCTGTTCTGCTGTTACATTTTTTAGGGTGCTGGCTAAATTGACTTCAAGCCAAGGATTTCCATTGTAAATGGATTGATATAGATTCGAAATTCTTTTACTTTCTGACATAAATGGTATTTTTTTGGAATTCATAGCTAAGATACAAATTAGTCATTTACAACTCATCCTCGAAATTCTACAATTGGGTTATTATATATTTTTTAACATGAATTGTTAAAATACATTTGCTTCATCAAAAACCAAAACGGATATGAAAACCAAATTATTTTTTACAGTTAGCTTTTTATTTTTTACAGCTTTAATTTTTGCTCAAAATACGATTTCAGGAAAAGTAGTTGACCAAAAAGGAAAACCAGTTGCAGGTGCAAATATTTATATAGATGGAACTTATGACGGAGCAACAAGCTCTGAAACAGGAGAGTTTTCTTTTGAAACTACTGAAACTGGAAATAAATTTTTAGTGATTAGTTTTTTGCTTTTTGAAACTTTCAAACAAGAAATTGATGTTACCAATTATAAAGACCAAACTGTAAAATTAAGAGAAAATGTTAATGCTTTAGATGCAGTTGTCATTACGGCGGGAACTTTAGAATCTGGAGAAAAAGCTAGAGTTTCTGTTTTAAAACCTTTAGATATTGTAACTACAGCAGGTTCTGCAGGAAATATTGTGGCAGCTTTGCAGACTTTGCCAGGAACGCAGACAGTAGGTGAAGACGGACGTTTGTTTGTGCGTGGAGGAGAAGCTAGCGAAACTCAAACTTTTGTTGACGGAATTCGTGTAGCACAACCATACGGTGCAACTACAAATAATTTACCAACTCGAAGCAGATTTTCGCCTTTCTTGTTTAGCGGAATTGCTTTTTCTACAGGGGGGTATTCTGCAGAATATGGTGAAGCTTTGTCAAGTGTTTTGCTTTTGAATACACAAGATGACGAAGATCATGAAAAAACAGATTTAGGTTTTATGACTGTGGGTTTGAGCGTAGGAAATACGCAAAAATTTAAAAAAAGTACTTTAAGCGTAAATATGATGTACGTGAATTTAGCACCATATCAAGCTGTGATTCCGCAAAATGTAGATTGGAATAATCCTTATCAATCGCTTGGAGGTGAAACGGTTTATAGATATAAATTCACAAACGGAGTTTTCAAATTGTATGCTTCATTCGATTCAGAAAGATTTGATTTAAATCAGAAGAATGTCAATTTCGAAAATCCTATTAGAACAGATATGAACAATAATAACTTCTATTTGAATTCCTCTTACAAAGGAAGTTTTGCATCAGGTTGGACGTTAACTTCTGGAGTTAGTTACGGTTACAGCAATAATAAGTTGAAATATGATATTACGGGAGTTAAAAGTGTAGAAAATGCGGCACAATTGAAATTAAAGTTAAGCAAGAAATTTTCAAACTATTTTAGATTGTCTTTCGGAACAGATTATTTCATTACAAAATACAATGAAGATATAGTTGACAATGTTTCTCTTGATATTGCAAACGGTTACGATTCTAACATTTTTGCAGCTTACACAGAAGGAGATATTTCATTTTCTAAAAACTTAGCTTTAAAAGTTGGTTTAAGATATTCTAATAATAGTTTATTAAACGAAAACAATATTGCACCAAGAGCTTCATTAGGATATAAACTTTCAAAAAGCAGCCAGTTTTCTTTTGCTTATGGAGATTTCTCTCAAACGCCTGTTGTAGATTATATCAAATATTCTAAATACCATCAGTTTGAAAGTGAAAAAGCGCAACATTATATTTTGAATTACACGTTTACAAAACCGGGACAATTGCTGAGAACAGAACTTTATTATAAAGATTATAGAAATTTAGTTCAGTACGATACCAGAGATATTCAGTACAATTCGGTTTTTAATAACAACGGATCAGGTTATGCAAAAGGTTTTGATTTGCTTTGGAGAGACAGCAATTTGTACAAAAACTTAGAATATTGGATTTCTTATTCTTACATCGATTCAGAAAGACAATATAAAAACTTTCCAAACATGGCAACTCCAAATTTTATTGCTAATCATAGTTTGTCTATTGTAACCAAATATTTTATTACAGACTGGAAATCACAAGTTGGTTTTACAAATAGTTTCAGCACAGGACGCCCGTACAACGATCCAAACCAAACGCAATTCATGAACGGAAAAACAAAATCATACAATAGTTTGAGTTTCAACTGGGCATATTTATTAACAACACAAAAAATCCTTTATTTCTCAGTTTCAAATCTTTTAGGAACTCAAAATATCTTCGGATATGATTACGCCAAAACACCAGACGCAAGCGGAGTGTATCAAAGACAAGCCGTAGTGCCAACAGCAGATAGATTCTTCTTCGTAGGTTTCTTCTGGACGATTAGTCAGAATAAAAATGAGAATCAATTAAAAAACTTGTAGTTTTTTAGGTGCAGAGGTTCAAAGGGACAGAGGTTCAGAGATTTTCGTTGAATGGAAAAAAAACAATATAAATAAACCGGCCTCTTTCAGCCTTTGTTTCTCTTAATCTCAAGAAAACCTTTGTCCCTTTGTAACTCTGAACCTTTGAACCTCAAGAAAAAAAACAATTCAGTAACCAAAATCAACAACTCAGTATCATTTAGTTTTAAAAGAATAAAAACCGACATACTTTTGAAGTATAAATAAAAGGAACAGAGAAGCAAAGAGATAAAGGTTCAAAGTTTTTTTAATTTTAATTATAAGAAAATCAAGCCTTTGTCCCTTTGCAACTCAGAACCTTTGAACCTAAAAAAGAGTTTTAATCATCAACAAAAAAACTCAGAATATCAAAACCTTAGTAACTTTAAAAACAAAGAAATCATGACCAAAATTATCACAGTTATTACGTTATTTATTTGCAGTTTATTATCTGCACAAACACAATTTGAACAAGGAATGAACAAAGCTTTTGGACTTTGGAAAGAAGGAAAAAATACTGAAGCTTCAGCTTTGTTTGAAAGAATCGCTGGCGCTGAAAAAAACAGTTATTTACCAAATTATTATGTAGCCTTAATTAATGCAACGGCTGTTTTTACAGAAAAAGACAAAACAAAAATTGATCTATTATTGACAAAAGCGCAAGATGCCTTAGATGTCGAATTAATAAAAGACCAAGCCAATTCAGAATTGTATGTAATGCAAGCTTTAATTTATACAGGATATGTTGTGGCTGATCCAATGACGAACGGAATGAAATATTCTGCTAAAGTGATGGAGGCTTACGCGAAAGCTAAAGCATTAGATCCAAATAATCCAAGAGCTGTTTTCGGTGAAGCAGATTACCAATTAGGAGGAGCAAAATGGACAGGAGTTGATACAAAACCTTTATGTGCACAAGTTGACAAATCAATCGAACTTTTTAATAATTTTAAACCAGCAACGCCATATTCTCCAAAATGGGGATTAGAAAGAGCGTTAGAAATTCAAAAAACTTGTAAATAATCTAATTTAAAAAAAAGAATGACTTTAAAACCAAATCTATTTAAGGCGTTTTTAATTGGTGGAATTATTTTTTTATTCTCCTTCTTGATTCGTTTTGCTTCAGTCGGAGTTGCAATTTTCAATAGAAATCTATACATGCTTTTTTTGTACACTATGCTGTACAGTGTAGTTTTGTATATTGTTAATGCCGCCATATTTACTTATTTAGATGGAGTTTTTAAAGAAAACAGATTTTCAAACAAGAGAATTTTTATCGGATTTATAAGTTCGTTTATAATTTCACTTTTTGTAGTCTTCATACTCAGAGTTTTTACCAATGTGGTTATCGAGAGACATTCTTTATTAAGTTTTATTGCCAACGAAGAAGTTTCTACCTATGTAGAAAACTCAATTATCACTTTTATAATTCTGCTTGCATTTCATGCATTGCATTTTTACAGATTATATCAGGAAAACAAAGTTATACAACAAAAAATTATTGCGGGAACGGCAAGTGCCAAATTCGAAAGTTTAAAAAACCAGATCGACCCGCATTTTCTTTTTAATAGTTTAAATGTTCTTAGTTCTTTAATAGAGGAAAATCCGGATAATGCGCAGCGTTTTACTACTTCATTATCTAAAATTTACAGATATGTTTTAGAACAGAAAGACAAAGAATTGGTTTCTGTTGAAGATGAATTGTCATTTGCAAAAACGTATATGAATTTGTTGAAAATGCGTTTCGAAAATAGTTTGTTTTACGAATTGCCAACAGAAAACATAAATCCAGAAGCCAAAGTGGTTCCGCTTTCTTTACAGCTTTTACTTGAAAATACAGTGAAGCACAATATAGTGAGCGAACAAAAACCACTTCATATTAGAATTTTTATTGATAAAGATTATTTGGCGATTCAAAATGATCTTCAGAAAAAAGAAGTCTTGCAGGACAGACAAGGTGTCGGGTTGCAAAACATTGTAAACAGATACGGAATTATTACGGATAGAAAAGTGAAGATTGAACAGGATGAAAAAAATTTCACCGTTAAGATTCCAATTTTAACTAAACAAATTACGGTTATGGAAATGAGTACAGAATATACCGATGAAGCAAAAGCTTATTATAGAGCCAAAAAAAGAGTAGAAGAACTAAAAGGTTTTTACGGAAATATAATTTCATACTGTTGTGTGATTCCGTTTTTGATTTTTATAAATCTAAAATTTTCACCAGGATTTCAATGGTTTTGGTTTTCTGCTTTAGGATGGGGATTTGGAGTTGCTATGCATGCTTTTAAAGTTTTTGGATATAGTTCTGATTGGGAAGAAAGAAAAATTCGAGAAATTTTAGAGAAAGATAACAAACAAAAAACGTGGAAATAATGGAAAAAGATTTCTTAGAAGCAGATCGCTATTATGATGCTCAAAAAAGAGTCAAAGAAATCAGAGGATTTTATGAGCATTTGACTGTGTACGTTTTATGTAATCCGATTGTAATTGTTGTAAATTATATGACTTCTCCAGAATACCTTTGGTGGATATGGTCTGTAATGGGTTGGGGTGTAGCAATTGTTTTGCACGGATTGAAGGTTTTTAGTTTTCCACCTTTTTTCAATAAAAAATGGGAACAAAAAAAGATTCAGGAAATTCTAGAAAAAGAAAACAAGCAACGATTAGAAAGTAATCATGGAAACAAATTTGAGTAACGATCAGGAACAAGTAATATTGCAAGAATTGGCCAGTAAAAAAGTGATTCAGCTAAAATCTTTTTACAAACATTTGTTCATTTATGCCATTGCACTGATTCTTTTTCTTTTAAAAGAATATACTAATCTGCCACTGCAATTTTTTCCAATAAAATATATCAATTGGGTAGTTGTAATTATTTGGTCGGCTGTAATTGTAGGTTCGGCAATCGATTTGTTTGCTTCTTATAAGATTTTTGGACAAGAATGGGAACAACGCAAATTAAAAAGCATTTTAGAAAAAAAATATAAAAAACAAAAATGGGAATAATCATGGAAAGGAATTTAAGCGAAGAAGAAAGATATATTCAGGCTAGAAAAAAAGTCGAAAATATTAAAGGATTTTATGGAAATCTAGTTGCTTTCATATTAGTAAATGCAATATTGATTTTTATAAATTTATATACATCGCCAAGCTATTTATGGTTCTTTTGGCCATTATTATGGTGGGGAGTTGGTGTAATTTTTCACGGATTAAAAGTCTTTGAAGTTTTTCCAGGAATGGGTAAAGAATGGGAAGAAAGAAAAATCAAAGAGTTTATGGAAAAGGAAAAACAGAATAAAAACAAGTGGCAATAATTATTTAAAAAATAAAAACATGGGACGTTTTAGAAGACATATGTACGAGGAATATGCAAAACAGCATTCTGGTGAATATACAGAAGATGAGAGTTACAATGCAGCATACAAAAAAGTAAAAAAGATAAAAGGATTTTATTCGCATTTGAAAGTTTATATCATTGTAAATGTGATTATTATTGTTTCTAGTTTAAGTAGAGATCATTTAACTGAAGGAATTGATTTCAGCGGGTTATCAGAATGGCATACCTATTCAACTGCTTTCTTTTGGGGAATTGGTTTGGTAGCTCACGGATTATCTGTTTTTGGTTCTACTTTGTTTTTTAGTGATGACTGGGAGCAAAAGAAAATTCAAAAATATATGGAGAAAGACGCCGCAAATAAAAATAAATGGGAGTAAATTTGAAATACTATTTTTTCTAAATTTTACAATAAAGTAAATGATCACATTAATTATAGAAGACGAAAAACCAGCTGCAAGATTGCTGCAAAGAAAACTTGAAAAGTTAGATGTAAAGGTAGAAACCATGCTTCATTCTGTCGAAGAAGCGGTTCAATGGTTTGAAAACAACTCGCATCCCGATTTAATTTTTCTGGATATTCAATTATCAGATGGTTTGTCGTTTGAAATTTTTGAAAAGATAGATATTAAAAGCGCGATCATTTTTACAACTGCTTATGACGAATATGCTTTAAAAGCATTTAAACTAAATAGTATCGATTATCTTTTAAAACCAATTGATGAAGATGATCTGGAAACAGCGGTATCAAAATTCAAATCTCGTCTGCCAAAAGCAGCTTCAGAATCTACGAATATGCAGTTAGATTTTGAGCAGATTCGCCAAATGCTGTCAAATCCTTTTGAAAAAACATATAAAAAGAGGTTTACAGTTAAAATTGGGCAACACTTAAAAGTAATTACAACAGAAGAAATCGAATGTTTCTTTAGTGAAAACAAAGGAACTTACATTCATACCTACGACAATCGTGATTATTTGATCGATTCGACTCTGGAAATTTTAGAACAAGAAATTGACAAAAAGGATTTTTTTCGCGTAAGCAGAAAATTTATTGTTCCGTTAAAAGCAATCAAAGAAATTCAGGTTTATACTAATTCTCGACTTAAAGTTATTCTTCCAACTTATAAAGAAGATGAGGTCATTGTAAGCCGAGAAAAAGTACAAGATTTTAAAGCTTGGTTGGGATAAAAATCCAAATAAAAATAGAAATTCAGCAGATTTTAATCTTTTGGATTAAAATCGATATCATAATAAGAAAGCTATCTCAAGAGGATAGCTTTTTTGTAAGCTTCAGAGAAGCGAAATATTTATAGCAAAATATAAATGTTTACAACATAAAGCTCCGGAGGAGCGACATATTTGTCTTATGTAATTCTATAAATATTTCACCCCGCTGGGGTTTTTACAGATAAAATAAATTTTATAAATATTCAATCCAATAAAAAAAGCTGTCCTTTTGAGACAGCCTCTTTTTATATATTTATATTTTATTTGCTTAGTCGGTGCAATGTAAACGTCATAGCGCTTAAAAGGAAAAACGCCATAATTTGGTGAATTAATCCTAAAGCCAAAGGAACGCTGTATAATAATGTGAATACTCCAAGCAAGAATTGAATAAAAACAAAAACAACCAAAGTATTGATTCCGTTTGCCTGTGTGCGTGTAAGTGAATATTTTTTGCTTTTGAAGAAAAGAAAAAGAATAATTACCACAACAACATAAGCAAAAGTTCTGTGTACAAACTGAACACCACTTTTTCCTTCAATTAAATTTTTGATCAAAGAAGATTGCTCAATAAAAACCGATTCGTGAATAAATTCTCCGTCGCTCATTAAAGGCCAGTGATTATGAATTAGTCCTGCATTTAAACCTGCTACAAATCCGCCATAAATAATTTGGATTAATAAAGCGACTAAAGCAAAACGCGCAATTTTGCGAAGAGGCAAAATTTTATTGATGTTTCTTTCTGGATAAATTAAATCTAATGCAACCCAAAGTGTATATGCAAAAGTAATGAAGGCAAAAGTTAAGTGTAAAGAAAGTCTGAAATGGCTCACATCTGGATTGTCAATTAATCCGCTTCTTACCATAAACCAACCTAAGAAACCTTGGAAAGCTCCCATTGCCAAAAGAACGACACATTTTTTGATTGTATCTGTATCTAATCGCTTTTTAGCTAAAAAGTAAACAAACGGAACAAAGAAAACTAAACCAATAATACGCCCGATAAAACGGTGAAACCATTCCCAGAAATAAATGAATTTATAATCAGCCAATTGAAAATCGTTGTGAATATTTATTTTTTGGTACTCTGGAAATTTCTTGTATTCATCAAAAGCGGCCTGCCATTTTGCTTCTGTTAAAGGCGGGAATGTGTCGGTTACCAAATGCCAGTCGGTCATTGATAAACCTGAATTGGTTAAACGCGTGATTCCGCCCACGACAACCATTAAAAATAATAAAACACAACCCGATAGTAACCAAATGATTACTGATTTATTCTCTTTTTTCATTCTTTTCCGATTAATTCGATTTCGTTTTCTTTTTTGGTATTTGAAATTCTTTTTAAATAGAATTTTGCTATATATAGATTTATTAAAATACTTGTTATTAATATTGAACTTCCAAAAATCAATCTATTGATGTTGTTACTAATGTTAATTTTTAAATCTGACATTTCAATTAAAGCAGGACTAGTTAGTATAGCTGCGATAATGAAAACTATAAAGCAAGGAGAAAAAATAGATATTAGTAAGTAGAATAATTTATGTTTAAAATGTTTTTTTTCGGCCTTTTTTAGCTCTTTAAAAAATATAAAATTTGAGTAAAAAATTATTAAAATAAATGTTACTAAAAAAAAGCCACCTAAAAAATCCATTACTTCTTAGGTGTTAGATTTAATTTCTTTGCTCTTTTAATCACAAAATCATAAGCAGCTTGATATTCATTTGGAATATCTCCTTCTAAAATAGCTTCTTTTACAGCTTCTTTCAAAATACCAATTTCACGAGAAGGCTTCAAATCGAACATTTCCATAATTTCTTCCCCAGAAATTGGCGGTTGGAAATTACGAACATGATCGCGCTCTTCAACTTCAACAATTTTCTTGCGAACGATCTCAAAGTTTTTATGATATTTCTTGAATTTTGATGGATTCTTGGTCGTAATATCCGCTTCACACAGAGTCATTAAACTTTCTACATCTTCGCCAGCGTCAAAAACCAAACGGCGAACGGCGCTGTCAGTCACAATATCCTGTGCCAAAACAATTGGACGAGAACTCATAATAACCATTTTCTGAACGAATTTCATTTTATGGTTTAAAGGCATATGCAAACGCTCGAAGATTTTCTTTGCCATTTTTCCACCCAAGAATTCATGTCCGTGAAAAGTCCAGCCTTGTTTTTTGGTGAAACGTTTTGTTGGCGCTTTTCCAATATCATGCAATAAAGCCGCCCAACGCAACCAAACATCATCTGTGTTTGGACAAATGTTATCGACAACTTCCAGCGTGTGATAAAAATTGTTTTTATGTGTATGACCTTCAATTTCTTCCACCTGATTTAAAGCTGTTAATTCTGGTAAGATTAAATCTAAAAGTCCAGTTTTGTATAAAAGCAAAAATCCAGTTGAAGGTTTATCTGTAGAAAGAATTTTGTTTAATTCATCAACGATTCTTTCGCCCGAAATAATTTTGATGCGATCTGCATTTTTTGTGATGGCATTCAATGAATTTTCTTCAATTTCGAAATTCAATTGAGTAGCAAAACGAATCGCGCGCAACATTCGCAAAGGATCATCAGAATAAGTAATATCTGGATCCAAAGGCGTTTTGATTGTTTTGTTTTCTAAATCGGTTAATCCGTTAAAAGGATCTAAAAGATCTCCAAAATTGTTTTCGTTTAAGGATAAAGCCAATGCATTGATTGTAAAATCCCGACGATTTTGATCGTCTTGCAAAGTTCCGTTTTCCACAATCGGATTTCGGCTATCACGATTATACGATTCTTTTCGTGCGCCAACAAATTCAATATCGGTGTCTTCAAAACGAAGCATGGCAGTTCCGTAAGTTTTAAAAACTTGAACTTTTGGTTTGTTCGGAAGTAAATCAGAAACTTTTAGGGCTAATTCGATGCCGCTTCCAACAGCAACTACATCAATATCTTTTTTTGAACCTCGGTTTAGAAGCAAGTCACGAACAAATCCGCCGATCACATAAGAGTCAACGTTTAATTCCTGAGAAGCTTTCGAAATAATATCGAAGATTTTGTTTTGTAAAGCAGATTTATAGTTTGTTTGTATAGCCACGAATTCAATTTTTGAATAAAAGTGCATTTTAAATTTAAGTAGAAATAAAATGCATGCAAATTTACAACATAGAAAATGCCTTTTATAATCTATGGCACACTTTTTTGAACAATTTCACATTTTGTTGCATTGATTTTTGTGTAATTCGTGGCTAGAAAAAACATTTATGACGTTATCAGACAAATCAATTGCAAACAATAATTTTTAGAATTTCAATTTGTATTTTTGAATCATAGAAAAATGCACACATGAAAATTGTTATATCTCCAGCGAAATCACTGAATTTCGAAAAAGAATTACCAACATCTCAATATACTGAGCCTTCATTCTTAAAAGAAGCAAGAGTGGTTCACAAAGTGGTTAAACAAAAAAAGCCTTCTGAATTATCAGAACTAATGTCTATCTCAGACAAACTAGCCGATTTAAATTGGAAACGTAATCAGGATTGGAAAACACCTTTTACGCCAGAAAATGCGCGTCCGGCAGTTTATACTTTTGATGGTGACGTTTATACAGGATTAGATGCTTATACAATTCCGTTAGAAAAATTGGATGTTCTGCAAGATAAATTAAGAATCTTATCTGGACTTTATGGACTTTTAAAACCATTAGATTTAATACAGGCGTACCGTTTAGAAATGGGAACTAAAATGCCAGTTGCCGAATCTAAAAATTTACATGAATTTTGGAAACCTACAGTTACTAAAGCTTTAAATAAAGAATTAAAAAAAGACGAATTATTCGTGAATTTGGCGAGTAACGAATATTTTTCTGCTGTTGATGTAAAAGCTTTGAAAGTTCCTGTAATCACTCCAGATTTTAAAGATTATAAAGACGGAAAATTAAAAATGATCAGTTTCTTTGCCAAAAAGGCTAGAGGTATGATGGTGCGTTATATTATTGATACTAATGCAGAAACTATTGACGATTTAAAAGGTTTTAATTACGAAGGATATCAGTTTGATGCGAATCTTTCAAAAGGAAATCACTTGGTTTTTACAAGGTAACTTTTTAAGATGCTAAGGTACTAAGTTTTTTAACCGCAAAGGGGCAAGGTTTACGCAAAGTTCGCAAAGGTTTTACACAAAGCTTTGCGAACTTTGCGTTTTTATCGACTCTTAGAAATAAAATCTTTGCGTCTTTGCGGTTAAACAGAAAAAATAAACGCCGAATTCTAAATGATGAATTCGGCGTTTCTGCGTATTATAAATCTATTATTATTAATGCATTGCGTCGGCTGCACTAATTTTGTTCTTCCCTTTTTTGATAAAGAGAATAATCGGTATGCAACATAAAAACATTATTCCTAAATAAAGGAAAATATCCATATAAGCCATTACAGTACTTTGTTTCATTACTGAATATTCTATGGCTTGATAAGCTTTTTTCAAAGCGACATCGGCACTATATCCTTTTGCCATAAAGGCGTGCTGCATTCCTGCAATTCGCTGCTGCACTTCAAATTTGGCAGGATCTAGATTATTAATCAAATCTACTCGGTGCGACTGGCTGAAACGTGTGATGAAAGTTGTAATGATCGCGATACCAAAAGATCCGCCTAACTGACGCATCATTCCTGTAAAAGCAGCTCCTTCACCAATTTGTTTTCCTTTCAAAGTAGAAAGAGAAAGCGTTGTAATAGGAACGAAAAGCAATCCTAAACCAATTCCTCTCAAAATTAAAGGCCAATACATATGTTCAACTCCAGTATCTGGTGTCATTCGGCTGTACATCATGAAGGTAAAGAAGAAGAAAATTAAAAATCCTACTCCAACCATATACCCTTGAGGCACACCTTTCTGAATCATATTACCAACAAATGGCATCATGATCGCCGTTGTAATAGATCCTGGAATCAATAATAAACCGGCATCTGTTGCTGTCCATCCTAAAATAGATTGCGTGTAAATTGGGATAATCAATGTTGAACCGTAGAGACCAAAACCAAGAATAAAACACATTATGGTTCCAATTCTTAAGTTTCCATCTTTTAAAACACTTAAGTTTACGATTGGGTATTTATAAGTAAGCTCTCTCCAGATAAATAAAACCAATCCTAAAACTGTTACGACACTTAAGGTTACGATTAAAGAATCGTTAAACCAGTCGTCTTGCTGTCCATGTTCTAGTACGAATTGTAAAGAACCAATAAAAGTGCTCAACAAGATAATTCCCCACCAGTCAACCTGATTTGCTTTCAATTTTTCTCCATATTTCGGACTTCTAACAAATGTTAAAGCCAAAATTGTAGCGATAATTCCCAACGGAATATTAATGTAGAAAATATACGGCCAAGAATAATTATCAACCAAATAACCTCCTAAAGGCGGTCCAAGAGTTGGTCCTACAATTACACCCATTCCGTAAATAGCCTGTGCCATTCCACGTTTTGCAACGGGGTAACTTTCTGTAATAATCGTTTGTGCTGTTACAAGTAACGCTCCACCACCCATACCTTGTACGAATCGGAACGCTACAAGTTCCCATATATTTGTGGCGTTACCACACAAAAAGGAGCAGACTGTAAAAATTATGATCGAAGCCACAAAGTAATTACGTCGTCCAAATTGCTGTGATAGCCAGCTCGTCATCGGAATTACAATAACATTCGCAATTGCATATGCTGTAATAACCCACGCCACATCGGTCAAGGTAGCACCAAGACTTCCGCGCATGTCTGTTAGAGCTACGTTTACAATCGTTGTATCAACAATTTCCAGTAATGCACAAAGTACAGCTGTAATTGTAATGATCACTCGTCGGTAACCGTATTCTACTAAATCGTCGTCTGCTTGTATTGCTGCTGCCATTTATTTATTTTAAATGTACGTCTACATCAACGTTCATACCTGGGCGTAATAATTTTACTTTTTCAGGATCGTTTGATTGATCGATACTAATTTTTACTGGTAATCTCTGAATTGTTTTTACGAAGTTTCCTGTTGCGTTATCAGGAGGTAACAATGAAAAACGAGATCCTGTTGCAGGAGAAAATGATGTTACAGTTCCTTTGAATTCGTAGTTTGGATATGCATCAACTTTTAAGCTTACTTTTTGTCCGATCACCATTTTATTCAATTGCGTTTCTTTAAAGTTAGCTACAACCCAAGCCTCACTGTTATTAATGATGTAGAATAAAGATTGTCCTGGCTGAACTAATTGTCCCGGTTGGATATCAACTTTAGAAACCTGACCATCAATTGCAGCAGTAACTACAGTATAAGAAAGATTTAAATGTGCAACATCTAGCATTGTTCTTGCTTTTTTGATATTTGCAGCAGCAACTTCTGTTTGTTTATCAGAAACTTTAGATTTTGACTGAATAACAGATTTTTGGTAAGAAGTAGCTTTTTGTTGTTGTTCTAAAACTCTTACTTGGTTTTCAGCTTCTTCTTTTGCTGATAAAGCTTGCTCATATTGTTGTTTCGTAATTGTATGAGTTTTGTACAAGTTATTGTAACGGTTATAATCGTTTGTAAGCTGTCTCAATCTAATTCTTGCACTTTCAATAGAACCGCTTGCAGATCTCATTTGAGCATCTGAAACAGAAATACTTGCATAAGCACTTCCAATATCAGCTTTTGCAGCTTCGTATTGACCTTCAGCTCCTAATAATGCAGCGTTTGCTTCATCGATTTTTAATTGATAATCTCTCTTGTCGATTGTAAACAAAGTATCTCCTTTTTTTACATAATCATTATCTTTCACATAAACTTTGCTGATATATCCTGAAACTCTAGGGATAATCGGATTCATTTTTTTCTCGATTTGAGCATCATCTGTTTCTTCGTGAGCTTGACCGTGTAAATATTTTGATATTCCGTAAGTTCCTCCCAATAAAACCATTACGGTTAATATGATGATGAATTTTTTATTTGTCTTTTTCTTTTCCATGAGAGCTATCGATTATATTTTAGAAAGATTGAATGATTGTGATAATTGTCCTGATACTGAAAGTAATTCGTAATATTTTTGAATAATTGTTGCTTTTGATAAAGCAGTTTGAATTTTGGCATTTAAATGTTCTACATCAGCTTCTACCAAATCATTAGTATCAGATAAACCATTGTCAAATTTATCTTTTACTAATCTATAATTTTCTGCTGCCTGTTGAAGCGCTTCGTCATAAACAACACTTTGATTGATTGCTAAGTCGTAGTCTTCAATAGATTTTTGAACTTCAACTTTAATTCGGTCAGTCATAATAGCTTCTGTATTTTTTACTTCTAAAGCTCTGCTTTCTGCCTCTTTAACATGCACATTGTTTTTTAGAATTCCTGACAAATCATAAGAAAGTCCGATTCCAAAATTCATAGCATATTTTACAGTTATGATATCTTTAAGATCCAACGCTGTATAACCACCAAGTAATGAGATTGCTGGATAATATCCTGCTTTTGCAATTTTTACATTAGCTTCAGAAGCTTTGCTTTGCAATCTTATTGCTTCTAAATCTTTTCTGCTCTCAAGTGCAACAGCATCAGATGTTATAGTATTGCTTGTTTTAAGATTAAAGAAATCCTCTTCATTTACCTCAATTTTTACATTAGGATCTAATTTAAGCAAAGTAGTTAGGTAGTAATTGATGTTATTAATATTATTATTAGCTTCATCGATAGATAATTGCGTTTTAGAAACTAATAATTGTGCTTTCAATAAATCATTTCTTGGGATAATTCCGTTTTTCTCTAATTCTGTAAAATCAGTAACACGTTGTTTAGCACTTTTTTGGTTTTCATTTAAAACATCTAATGTTTTTTGAGCTTTGTATAGTGCTGTATAATAAGTGATTGCTTTTAAAGCCACATCTTCTTTAGTTTTTGCAGCGTTAGCAGTTTCAGCCTCGTACATTCCTTCATACGCATCAATGCTACTTTGAATTTTAAATCCAGCAAAAATAGGAAGACTTAAATTTGCCATTCCAAGCATTGCTCTGTCCGGAGAAGCTAATGAAGCACTTTCACCTTGATTTGGCAAATCAATAGATGCTTTTGTAAGACGCTGATATTGGCCAGAAATTTTAAGATCTGGGTACTGATTGTTTTTTACGGTTTTTAATTCGTACATTTTTGTGTTTACCTTAGTATTGGCAAGCGTAACTTCGTTACTCTTTTCCCAAGCCATTTGTACGGCCTCGCCCAAGGTTAAACTTGTTTTTTCTTGTGCTTCCATTGAAGATATTCCGATAAAGAAAACTCCAAAGAGCATTAATTGACTAATTTTCATAAACAAGTAGCGCTTTTATAGTTTGTTGAATGTGCTTTGTAAGATCGTTTTTAATGTAATTGTTAAACATTTCCTCTGTTTTTAAATCCAGTAATTCTTCGAAGAAAGAGCGATTCATATGAAAGTGAAAAAAGGTTCCAATAATTGTTGGTGTAATCAGTTGAATATTAATATCTTTTCTGATAACTCCTTGATCTTGTCCTTGCTTTATAATACTTTCAACAGATTTTAAGTTTCCTTTTTTAAGTTCTGTAAAAGCATTTAAGCTTTTTTCTCTTTTTTTACTGTTAAGTTCAAAATGTAAAACCCTGTAAATCCCCTTGTTAAGGCAAATTCTACTAATGTAAATTTCGATTAATTTATTGACTTTTTCAAGTGGTTCAAGATTTTCCTGTAATAAATTTTCGAGTTGTAATTTTAAATCAACCGTTTTGTAGAGAATTAGAGCTTCCAAAAGCCTTTCTTTTGAACCAAAATAATACGAGACCATGGCAATATTAATTTTTGCCTCTTTGGAGATGTCCCGTATCGATGTACCCTCAAATCCTTTCTCAGAAAATAGCTTTTCAGCGACGTTAAGAATTTGAATTTTTTTATCGTTTAATTCGATGTTTGACATGATAGTGTTTCTAATCGGATGCAAAATTAAACAGTTGTTTAATTTAAACGCTTGTTTAATTTTATTTTAACACAATATTAACATAAAACGGTTTCGATAATTTATGTTAATTTGTTCTGGAATTAGTTAAAATAAAAAAGCTGAAATACCTAGTATTTCAGCTTTTGTTAATTTTTTTTGTTCTTCTAACGAATGAGGAATCTTCATTAATAACTCCACAATAAAAAGGTCTTAATCTTTGTCAATTTTTTAATATTGCTTTTAATTTTCATCAGAAACCCATTTTTCATTTCTGTAATTGTAAATTTTTAATGGACTTGAAAGACAGCTAAAAAAAGCAACCTTAGCATCTACTAATGCAATTCGACCTTCTTCATATATAATTGGCTTTGTAAAGCTTAAAACTCCATTAGGACATCTTTTTATTAGTTCACGACCATGATATTTAATTATATTTGAAATAGTTATAGAATCTCGCTTAATAATCGTTATGCTTTTACGTTTTAAATAAACAGTATCTAGAATAAAACTTTTAGAAATGTTTTCCAAACTATCCAATTGCTCCTTGCTCTTTAAGTGTAGTTTTTTTACTATTTCTTTCCTAATATCGAATCTAGGATTTTCTACCATGCTTGTTTTAACCATTGGCATATCTGATATTTCCATAACACAATTGCAAGAGTCATTTATAAGGACTTGCTGAATTAATTCGTTTGCCTTTTGATTATAAGTTAATTTCGAGTAGTCAGATTTTTTTTGACAACTTGAGATAATAAAAGATAAAGCTAAAATTAACTGAATTTTTTTCATGTGTTATTCTGAAATAATAGTTATCGTTTAAATATATGCATTAATATCATCGCATAAAAAAAACGACACTTAAAAAAATAAATGCCGTGTTGTATTTTGTAAATTTATAATCTATCGAATCTCTCCAACAAATTCCTCAATTTTCCCACTTCCGTTTTCGCTCAAATGTTTGATAAAAGCACTTCCAATAATAGCACCTTTTGCATATTTTGTTGCCTGATTGAAAGTCTCTTTATTCGAAATTCCGAAACCAACAATTTGAGGATTTTTCAAATTCATGTTGGCAATTCTTTCGAAATAAGTTTCCTGAGTATTTCCAAAACCAGCTTGAGATCCTGTAACACTTGCAGAACTTACCATATAAATAAATCCATTTGAAACGCTGTCAATAAAACGAATTCTTTCGTCTGAAGTTTGTGGCGTAATCAAAAACACATTAATTAAACCATATTTTTCGAAAATCGCTTTGTACTCATCTGCATAAACGTCAACTGGAAGATCTGGAATAATTAAACCGTCAATTCCAATTTCAGCACATTTTTTACAGAAAGCTTCAACGCCGTATTGTAACATCGGATTAAAATATCCCATAATAATCAACGGAATTTTTACGCTTTCGCGAATGTTCTTCAGCTGATCGAATAGAATTTGAGTCGTCATTCCGTTATGAAGCGCTTGTGTAGAACTCGCCTGAATTGTTGGGCCATCTGCTAAAGGATCGCTAAAAGGAAGTCCGATTTCGATTAAATCAACTCCATTTTTTTCTAAATCCTGAATCATCTGCACAGTATCATTTAAATTAGGATATCCAGCAGAAAAATAAATAGAAAGTATCTTTTTATCTTCTTGTAACTTTTGAGTTATTCTGTTCATTTTAATATTTTTTTATCCCAACAAGTTTTCAAAACTGTTAGGTGTTTTTTTACTTAAATTAATGATAATTTTACTCGTCCAATCATCACCTTGTTTTTCAACAAGCAATAATCCAGAATCTGAATCATTCATTTGGGCAACTAATTCTCCTTTGTTGTTCCAAAATGCGCTTTGACTGCTGACGGCGATCCCCAAGATTCTCCACTGAAATTCGACATCAAAACATTCATTTTATGTTTTGCAGCATAATTTTGTAAATCTCGGTACGCATTCGGAATTCCATTTGGAGAAAAGAAAATACTGGCAATATAAATATCAGTGTTTCTTTTCTTCGCATTTTCAGGATGCAGCGGATTATCAATATCGGCACAAATTGCAAATGAAATATTTTGGTCCTCGATTGTAATCATTGGATTATGATCCAACGAAGATTGAAAAAAATCATCTTCTCCTTCATGCAAAAACTGTTTCGTATAAATAGAAACCGAATCATCTGGAGTTATAATAAATTCGCCAATAAACATTTTCGAATCTATCAGAATTGGCGCTCCAGCAATAATGACCATATTATTTCTAACAGATAATTCTTTTAAATGATCGATTCGATAATCATCTTCTGTAAAAACTAATGCTTCTGCATTTTTTCTTTCATATCCAGTAATCGATAGTTCAGGAAAAGCAATCAAATTGGCGCCGTTTTGAGCCGCTAATTCAATAAGATAATAATGATTCAGTAAATTAGCAGATATATCTCCGCGTTTTGGTTTTGTTTGCGCCGCAGCTAAAATCATTTTTTTAATGTTAATTTTCGATATAAATCCAAGCGGTTTCTCCCGACTGTAATGTTACCTGAACTCTTCTGTAAGCATTAGATTCAAACAGATCTACTTTTGCTAAATCTGCGTTAGAAATCGTGAAAATTACACCGTGTATAGTATCTGTTGGATTTTCGCTGGCTACTGCTACAACATAATCGGCCATTCCAAACTCTTCTTCAATTTTTAAACTTTTAAGTTTATAGCCTAATACTTGATCTGCAGTACCAGTTAATACTCTATTAAAAATTTGTCTTTGAATTTCTTTTGATCGTAATGTTCCGTATGAGAATAACTTTTCCATAATTACTATTTTCTCGTTATTTGGTTATTTTGAATAAAAACTTAATTCATTAAAGTAAATTATCCAAAAGTATAACTTTTATTACAATTTAAAATATTCAATATAATTATCTAAATCTTTATCTCCACGTCCAGAAAGACTGATTACTACAACATCTGTCGGTTTAAATTTTTTCTGATCTAAAACTGCAAAAGCGTGTGCACTTTCAATTGCTGGAATAATTCCTTCTAATTTTGTTAATTGAAGTCCAGCGTTCATAGCATCATCATCAGTTACAGAGAAAAATTCTCCACGTCCAGTTTGAGCTAAATGCGCATGTAAAGGTCCAACTCCAGGATAATCCAAACCTGCTGAAATAGAATAAGGTTCTGTAATTTGTCCGTCTTGTGTCTGCATTAAAAGTGTTTTACAGCCATGAATAACACCAACTTTTCCTAATTTACTAGTAGCGGCGCTGTGTCCACTGTCAACACCTTTTCCGGCAGCTTCAACAGCAATAATTCCAACTTCTGGTTCGTGTAAAAAATGATAATAAGTTCCAGCGGCATTACTTCCTCCACCTATACAAGCCACAACGTAATCAGGATTTTCACGACCTTCTTTTTCTTTTAACTGCCATTTGATTTCCTCAGAAATAATGCTTTGGAAGCGTGTCACCATATCTGGATAAGGATGTGGTCCAATTGCAGATCCAATGATATAATGTGTATCAACGGGGTTGTTGATCCAATCACGAATTGCTTCGTTTGTTGCATCTTTTAAAGTTCTTGAACCCGAAAGCGCTGGACGAACTTCTGCGCCTAACATTTTCATACGCGCTACGTTTGGTGCTTGACGCGCGATGTCGATTTCACCCATGTAAACGATGCATTCAATTCCCATTAAAGCGCAAACTGTTGCAGTTGCTACACCATGTTGTCCAGCTCCAGTTTCGGCAATAATTCTTTTTTTACCTAAACGTTTTGCTAATAAAATCTGACCAATCGTATTATTTACTTTGTGTGCTCCTGTATGGTTTAAGTCTTCTCTTTTTAGATAAACTTTGGTATTGTATTTTTCAGACAAGCGTTTTGCAAAATACAACGGACTTGGTCGTCCTACATAATCTTTTAGCAATTGGTTGAACTCTGCTTTAAAATCTGGTTCATCCATTATGCTTAAATACTTCTGACGTAGTTCTTCTACATTTGGATATAACATTTCTGGAATATAAGCACCGCCAAATTCTCCGTAATATCCTTTTTCGTTAACGTTAAAACTCATTTTATTTAAATTTTAAAAGTTGGCAACATCAAATTTTCGTTTGAAATTGCTTAATAGATTTTTATTTTTCAGCCCTGGTTCTGTTTCAAATTTACTATTTACATCGACAGCATAAATAGGTAATTTGGTTTTTGAAATTTCTTCAATGGCTTTTAATTCATTCATTCCGATGCCGCCACTTAAAAAGAAAGGCTTTTTCGAATTGTATTTTTTTAATATCGTCCAGTCGAAAGTTGTTCCATTCCCGCCTGGAAGTTTTCCTTTTGTGTCAAACAGAAAATAATCGCAGACATTTTCAAAAGGCTTTATAATCTCAAAATCAAAATTTTCATCGGCCGAAAAGACTTTGATAATTTCAATTTTCTTTGGAAGTTTTTCTTTTAACGCTGAACAAAATTCAGCTGATTCTTCTCCGTGTAATTGAACTGCTTGTAAATTGTATTTTTCTACTTTTTCCAGAATTTCTTCCTGACTTTGATTGACAAAAACACCCACTTTTTTGATTGTTTTTATCAACTCGGGAACATTCCCGTTGCAATATCTAGCGGACTTTTCCCAGAAAATAAATCCCATATAATCGGGTAGGAGTGCACCTACTTCGAGGATATTTTCTGGATGTTTCATGCCGCATATTTTGAGTTTCATTTTTTTTTATTTTTTTGCCACGAAGGCGCTAAGACACTAATTTTATTTGTTTTTTTACCACTAAGACGCCAAGACACTAAGTTTTTTTACAAACGAGTACAAGTTAAATTTGCGTCTTTGTGACTTTGTGGCAAACCTTTATAAATTTAGCTTGTTAATAAATTCCGTTGCGGCTTGTCCTGCGTTGTCAGTTTTCATGAAGTTTTCTCCAATAAGGAAACCTTTATAACCGTACGGTTTTAATTCTTGGATGGCTTCAATTGATGAAATTCCGCTTTCAGAAACTTTTACAAAATCGTTCGGGATTTGCGATGCTAATTCTTTACTGAAATCTAAACTTACTTCGAAAGTTTTTAGGTTTCTGTTATTTACGCCAATCATGTCTAAACTTGGCATAATCGATTTTTCTAATTCTTCTTGATTATGAACTTCCAAAAGAACTTCTAAACCTAAATTTTTAGCAAATTCAGATAAAGATTTAATTTCTTCGCGAGTTAAAACTGCTGCGATTAACAAAATTAAATCGGCTCCGTGAGCTTTTGCTTCTAAAATCTGGTATTCATCAACAATAAATTCTTTTCGCAAAAGCGGAATATTTACCGATGCTCTTGCTAAAAGTAAATCGTCAAGTGAACCACCGAAATATTTTCCGTCAGTTAAAACAGAAATTCCGCATGCGCCAGCATTTTCGTAACCTTTTACTACTTCTTCAACAGTAAAATTATTATTGATGATTGATTTTGAAGGAGAACGGCGTTTGTGTTCTGCAATAATTCCGGAATTACTTTCTTTTAATTTCTGACTAAGCGAAATTGTTTGTTTTCCAAAAAATACAGAAGCTTCCAACTGAGAAACCGGTACAATCGATTTCTTCAAAATCACTTCTCTTTTTTTATCTATTATTATTTTATCTAAAATGTTCATCGTATTTATTTGTTTCAAGTTTCAGGTTTCAAGTTTCACGTTCCAACAACTTGAAACTTGAAACCTGAAACTTGAAACTAAAAAATTATTTACTTAATTCTTGTAATTTTTGTAATGCTTTTAATCCCTTTCCAGATAGCAAGCTTTCTTTTGCTAATTCAAAACCTTCTATTGGAGAACATTTTGTAACAGTTGAAATTGCCATTGCAGCATTGGCACAAACCACATTGTTTTGAGCTTCGTTTCCTTTTCCAGAAATGATATTCGTGAAAATTTCTGCAGATTCTTCGATGGTTTTTCCACCTTCAATTTCCGTTTGAGATAAAAGACGAACGCCAAAATCTTCTGGATTCAGCATTCCTTCCATGTGGTTAGAAATCGTTTTGGTTGGTCCAGTTAACGAAATTTCATCATATCCGTCAAGCGAATGTAAGATCGTGAAATTGGTATCAGTATTTTGATATAAATACGCATACATTCTCGCCAATTCTAAGTTGAAAACTCCAACCAATTGATTTTGTGGAAAGGCTGGATTTACCATTGGTCCCAACATATTAAAGAAAGTTTTTACCGCCAATTCTTTTCTTATTGGCCCAACATTTTTCATTGCTGGGTGAAATAGGGGAGCATGCAAAACGCAGATTCCAGCTTGATCGATACATTTTTCTAAAAAGGAAGGATCGTTGCTAAATTTAATTCCCATTTTTTCCATTACGTTGCTTGATCCAGAAATAGATGAAACTCCGTAATTTCCATGTTTTGCTACTTTTATTCCTGCTCCTGCTGATACAAAAGAAGCTAAAG
The DNA here is from genome assembly GCF_025717045.1 of Flavobacterium sp. SH_e. Classification (GTDB taxonomy): domain Bacteria; phylum Bacteroidota; class Bacteroidia; order Flavobacteriales; family Flavobacteriaceae; genus Flavobacterium. The sequence continues at coordinate 460,799 of NZ_JAOVZN010000001.1, read as the reverse complement.
TTGAAATATTGAAAGTGTCTTTTCCGTCACCACCCGTTCCGCATAAATCGATTGTATTGTAAGCCGATAAATCAACGCGAATACATAATTCTAATAAAGCTTCGCGAAAGCCAGAAAGTTCATCAATTGTAATGCTTCGCATCATAAAAACAGTCAAAAAAGCCGAAATCTGACTTGGATTATATTGACCGCTTGAAATATTAATCAATACTTGTTTTGCCTCTTCTTTAGAAAGCACTTCGTGATTGATTAATTTGTTTAATATAGTTTTCATTTTTTTAAGATTCTAAGTTGCTAAGCTTCTGAGCTACTAAGTTTTTTACTGTTACTGAAATTGAATGCTGTTTTTGTTTTTAATGTTCGTTTCCTTGATAAATCCACATGGGTTCTGTTTTTCCTGCTCTTTCAAAACCATTTTTTTTATAAAAGTCAACTGATTTTCCATCTGCAGTTAGCATTTGCATATGAAAATGTTTGTATTTCTCCTGCATTCTATCCAAAATCAATTTTCCAATTCCTTTTCCCTGATATTCTGGAAGAACTAATAAGTGTGGATAATAAACAGTCAAGAATCCATCAGAAATTGCATTTCCTAGTCCAACCAACTTTTTTCCTTCCCAAGCAGTTACTAATGTTTCAGAATTTAATAATCCGTTATAAAGTTCATTTGGCTTGCTGGCAGAGCTCCATTCGTTTGCTTTATACAAAACTAAAATGTCGTCAATGCTGATTTCTCTGGTTTCTAAAATTGTTATCATTTTTTTAAAGTTGCTAAGGTTCTAAGATGCTGAGATTCTAGGTTTTTTGTTTCATGCTTTCTGTGACTGAAAACTGAGACTGCGACTAAAACTAACTCTTAATCCAATTCTCTAAAATCTTTTTCCCATTTGGTGTTAAAACGCTTTCTGGGTGAAATTGAACGCCTCTTACGTCATAACTTTTGTGTCTCAAAGACATAATTTGACCATTTTCGTCTACAGAAGTGGCTTCTAAATCTTCTGGTAAATTGCTGTCAACAACCCAAGAATGGTATCTTCCAACTTCAAATTCGTTTCCTAAACCTTCAAACAAAATTTCGTCATCTACAACGGTTTTTACATTTGTTGCAACTCCATGATATACTTTATCAAGGTTAGAAAGTGTTCCGCCAAAAACTTCTCCGATTGCTTGTTGTCCTAAACAGACTCCAAGAATACTTTTCGTTGGACTGTATTTTTCTATTACGGCTTTTAGCAAACCTGCTTCATCTGGAATTCCAGGTCCTGGAGAAAGCAATATTTTCTCAAAAGATGCAATTTCATCAATATCAAATTCGTCGTTTCTATAAACGGTAACTTCGCAGTTTAAATCTTCTAAATAGTGCACTAAATTGTAAGTGAAACTATCGTAATTGTCTATAACTAATATTTTTTTCATCGTGTGTGTATTTTTTGTTTCAGGTTTTCTTTGTTTCAGGTTTCAAGTTGTTGGAACGTAAAACTTGAAACTTTAAAACTGAAACCAATTTTTTTATTTCTCTCGAACGTATTTTTCTATAATTATTCGATCTATTCCTAATTTTTCTAATCTTTCAATTCCTTTTTGAATTAAAGTGTCGTTTTGAACTTTTACCACAAATTCAAATTTGTTGTTTTCCCAATCGCGGTTATTGAAATACTCTAGATTTTCAGTATAAATGCTGTCTTTTAAAGTATATTTTCCACCTCCAGCAAAATATAATGCTGTTGTTGAATCTTTCCCGTTTTTCAAATCATGATTTAAAAATGCAAAATGAGTTTCATTTATAATTTTAATCATTTTAGTATGTCGGTTAAAAGTTGAAAAAGTAGAATCTTTTTCAGTCGTTTCAGCTGATATAAGACGCCAGGTTCCTTCAATTGGGTTTCTCTTTTCAGAGTTGCATGACGTTAGGGTAATAATTAAAATTAAAATTGAAATTGCTTTTTTCATGGTTTTTTAGGGTTTGTTAGTTAATTGTTTCAAGTTTTCTTTGTTTCAAGTTTCAAGTTCACGTCCAAACAACTTGAAACTTGAAACCTGAAACAAAAAAACTTATATTTTCTCTGCCATTTCAAGAGCGGTGTTTAATGCTCTTAACTTATTATAAACTTCCTGCATTTCGCTTTCTTCGTCAGAACTTGCTACAATTCCTGCACCGGCCTGACAGTGCAATTGGTGATTTTTAGAAAGGAAAGTTCGAATCATAATCGCGTGATTAAAGTTTCCGTCAAAATCCATAACTCCAATTGCGCCTCCGTAAAAATTACGATTTGTTTTTTCGCAGTCTTCAATTAGTTGCATTGCTCTATGTTTTGGCGCACCACTCAAGGTTCCTGCTGGGAAAGTGTCTGCTACAACTTGCATTGTAGTTGCTTTTTCGTGTAAATGTCCCGTAACTTTTGATACTAAGTGGATTACGTGAGAGAAAAACTGAACTTCTCTATATTTTTCTACATTAACATCGTGACCATTTCGGCTTAAATCATTTCTTGCCAGATCAACCAGCATAACGTGTTCGCTGTTTTCTTTTTTATCTTCCGAAAGTTCTTTAGCTAAAAGCGCATCGCGTTCGTCGTTTCCAGTTCTTTTGAAAGTTCCCGCAATTGGATGAATTTCTGCTTTTCTATCTTTTACGATAATTTGTGCTTCTGGCGAAGAACCAAATATTTTGAAATCTCCATAATCAAAAAAGAATAAATATGGAGAAGGGTTAATGCTTCTTAAAGCTCTATAAACATTGAATTCATCTCCTTTGAAACCTTGAGTAAATCGGCGAGAAAGAACCAATTGGAAAACATCTCCACGGTAGCAATGTTTTTTGGCTAAAGCCACATTTGCTTTAAATTCCTCATCAGTTAAGTTAGAGAAACCTTCTCCTTCTTTAGAGAATTTATAAGAAGCAATATTTCTTGATTGCAGTAATTGCTCGATTTCTGCAATGTTGTTTTTGTTATCTACACTATGGCAGAAGATGTAAGCTTCATTTTTAAAATGGTTAATTGCAATAATGTTTTGATAAACAGCATAAAAAACATCTGGAATTGAAGTCGCGTTATCTTTTTTAGCAATTGAAACTTTTTCGAAATAACGGACTGCATCGTAAGAAATGTATCCGAATAAACCGTTATTGATGAATTTAAAATCGTTTTTCTCTGATTTGAATTGGCTTGAGAATTCCTGAATTACCTGAGGAATATTTGTCGAAGAATCAATGTTGATTTTTTCTGAAGTTCCGTCTGGGAAAGTTTTAGAGATAACTTCATTTTCAATTTTAATAGTGGCAATTGGATTGCAGCAGATGTATGAGAAACTGTTGTCATTTCCATGATAATCACTACTTTCTAGTAATAAACTGTTTGGAAATTTATCTCTGATTTTGAAATAAATACTCACCGGCGTAGCTGTGTCTGCCAGAATTTGTTTGTAATGTGTATTAAGAATAAAAGGTTTCAAAATATATAGTTTTTAATTCGTTAGTTGTTTTTTGTTTAAAATTGGACCAAAAAAAAAGGCTTGTCGTGATGACAAGCCTTTTAAATTTATAGTTTTTACAATACCATAGGAAGCTTTGTTCACGACGTCTGACGTAAATTGTTCCACCACCAAGTATTGTTTAATATTGTTCTCATATCTGTTTTTGTTGTGACAAATATATAAATGTAATTTGAATTGAAGTATATAAAATTTGAAAAAAAACTTTTCGAATCTGGAAAATTTGTTAAATTTTAATTGAATTTACTTCTATAACTCGTTAGTTTCCACTTGCTACCGTGTTATTTACGCTTAATCTAAAATCTGGGTTTCCTTTGATGTTTGGAAGCGAAAATAATTCAATAAGTTTCAGTTTAGTATATTCTATTCCATAAGCTGGGTTGCCATAATAACTTTTTATACCAGGAATATTACTTCCAGATTCGCTTTCGATTTCACCAGTACAGTTGTTTGCGATAACATTTTTAAAACTAATTTTTGACAAATTAGCTTCTCCATTTCCAATATTTCCTTCCAATAAAACAAAAGGAGCAAATCCAGAAACAACACTATTTGTTAAACTGAAATAGGTATTTTCTCTAATATAAGCAGATTCTCTTACTAAACCTTGATTGTTTTCTTCTAGATTAACCAAAGTTATATTGCTTGCATTGATTTTAGTCATCTTTTTAGTCATGTCTGTGTTGGCAACTTTTTCGTATGAATCTACTTCAAAACATCTTGATCCTGAAATATCTGAAGAGAATGGGTGGCGAATTGCGATACTATTACTGATGTTAATCTGAGCACCTTGCGTGAAATCAAAATCATCATCTGTTGTTCTAAATGAAATCAAATTAGTCAAATTCAAATCTCCGCCATAGCATTCAAAAGAATCATCATTAGAAAAGCTAATTTGAACATTGCTTACAATTGTTTTTCTTCCCACACCAGCAAGAGAAAGACCATTAAGTTCTTTAGAAGCACTTAATTTTCTTCCAGCATACTCGATTCTAACATATTTTAGAATTCCTGAATTATCTTCAGGATCTTGACCTCCATAGTGATTTAAGGTTGGATCTAAATCAAAAGGCAAAGTATGAATACCTCCTAAAGTGTTTATTGGAGCTTTTCCTAAAACGATAATTCCACCCCAGTCACCTGGCTTTCTATTGTTTATTTCGTTTTCTGAAGTGAAAATAATTGGATCAGTTTCTAATCCTTCTGCTACAATTTTTGAACCATTTGTGATTACAAGAGTTCCGCAGGTTTTATCATCACCTCGTATTACAGTCCCCGGCTCGATCGTTAAAGTTGCATTATTTGTAACGTACACAACACCAACTAAATGGTAAACATTACGTTTTACTAATCGCATATCTTTATCAATTGTTCCGGCAATTATATTAGTTGCTTCGCCATAGTCATTAGCAGCTGGTTTAAAGCTCGTCCAGTTGTTCATCCAATTTGAAGTTCCAATTATTCCTTTTGGCTGTTGTTGAGCTTGTACGAAAAAGCTGGTAATTAGACTTATGCATGCAATACGTAATTTTGTTTTCATAACTATAATTTTAATTTCTAGTTTGTGATTTTTTAATTGTCCCAAAAATAGAAGCCGTATGTTAATCAAAGCTCTGATACTTATTACGAAAGCGTTATTATACTATTAAGAACGTTAAGGTTATGAAAAGTTTTTAAAAAAAATAAACCCCAACAGTGTGAACTGCTGGGGTTTGTAATATTTACGAACTAGTAAGCTTGAAATATTAGAATTTTAAAGCTACAGCTAATTCAAATTCGTCGCTGATAGTTTTGTCTCCTAAACCTTCAAAGAAGCTACCTGAACCGTATTTAATATCGTATTTAGTTCTGTCAACTTTGAAAGCAGTTGTAGCAGTGTTTCCTTTTACAGTGATATCAAAAGTTACTGGTTTAGTGATTCCTTTGATAGTTAAATCTGCAGTTACAGTATAAACGTCAGCAGATTTTGCACCGATAGTTTTGAAAACTAATTTTGAAGTTGGGAATTTGTCAGTTCCGAAGAAATCGTCAGCTTTTAAGTGACCGTTTAATTTTCCTTGGTATTCTCCAGTTAAATCTGTAGAAGTTAAAGAAGTCATGTCAACTGTGAAGCTACCACCAACTAATTTTTTTCCTTTGAAAACTACTGCACCTTCTTTGAAGTTTACAGTTCCAGAGTGTTCTCCAGTTACTTTTTTACCTACCCATTTAATAGTAGATGCTTTTACGTCGATTTTTTTAGTTTGAGCGTTTACTGAGATTCCAGCTGCTGCTACGAATAATGCTATTGCAATTGTTTTTAAATTTTTCATGTTGTTAAAATTAAAATTTGAATTTGATTAATAAATAATTATAGAGTGATAAATAATTCTTCGTGTGATTTTCTAACTTTTTTCTGGTGTTGAGATTTATCGTCATCATGTCTGTAGCCTACAGTTGCAATTACTGAAGCATTTAAACCTAATTTGTCAAAACCTAAAATTTCGTTGAATTGAGCTGCATTGAAACCTTCCATAGGAGTTGCGTCAATTTTTAATTCAGCTGCTGCATTTAATAAGTTGCCTAAAGCTAAATAAGTTTGTTTTGCAGTCCAGATGTGTTTTGCATCTTCTGATAAATTAGCGATTACATTTTTCATCATGTCGCTAAATCCGCCTAAAGCTTCTGCAGGAACACCTCTTACTTCGCTAATATTGCTGATGTATTTGTCAACAGAACCTGCATCAAGGTTTAAATCATTTGCAAAAATGAATAGGTGAGAAGCGTCTGTAATTTGAGTTTGTCCCCAAGCTGCACCTTTTAATTTTTCTCTTAATTCTGGATTTTCAACAATAACTACTTTATAAGGTTGTAATCCGTATGAAGAAGCACTTAATCTAACCGCTTCTTTTAATGTATTTAAATCAGCATCCGATATCTTTTTTGATGCATCAAATTGTTTAGTTGCGTATCTCCAATTTTGATTTTCTAAGAAATTGCTCATAGTATTTATTATTTTATTTGTTGGTTCTATATTTTTCTAATAATTGATTTAAGAAAACTAATTCTTCTGGTTTTAAATTGTTTGCAAATGCCTGCTCATGCTCATCTACTTTTGGATCTAATTCTTTTAAAACGTCCAAACCTTTTTGAGTAATCGAAACTTCAATTTTTCTTCGATTATCAGGACAAACATTTCGAGTTACAAAATCCTTCAATAATAATTTGTCTACCAAACGCGTTGTGTTGCTTGTTTTGGCAAGCATCCGCTCTTGTATCACACACATATTAGCGGGCTTTCCTTTTTGTCCTCTTAATATACGTAACACATTATATTGTTCTCCAGACAAATCATACGGTTTGATTAACTCGTTGAAATGATCCTGAATCACATTCTGCGTGTACATGATATTCAGAATAACTTTTTTCGCATTATCCATCTTAACCGTACTCTTAATAACTTCTTCAATTGTCATAGTCGTAAGTGTATAATTTGTATATACAAATGTAGAACTTTTAATATTTGTATATACAAATGTTGTGTTAATTATTTGTTAATATGTTTAAATGCGCTCTTAGCAAGAACTAAAAGGATAGTTTTTGATACTAAAATTAAAGTAATTTTTCAATATAACGTTCTGATATATTGTGAATTAATAATTTTTTAAAATCAGGAAGTGATTTTTGTTTGTATTATTTTTTAAATGGCTTTTTGTAAGACGATTTTAAAATAGAAGTTACTCAAAATGAGCTGAATTTACTATTTATTGGAATTCCGATAGAAGAAAACCGTTTGCAATTTGTCTGAAATCGGCAATTTCTGTGTTTATCCAAGCTTCATCGTGTCCTAATTCTTTAGCAATTACCTTTGCCGTTTTCTCCGAAACTTCGATCGCAGCTCTCGCATCTAAGAACAATAAACGAACTCTTCTCGCTAAAATATCATCTACAGTTCTTGCCATTTCATAATGAATAGCCCAAACCACTTCTGCCATTGTAAATTCATGATCAGGATGCAGTTTTTCTTTTAATTCAGGTTCGCTTTCTTGTAACTCAATTATTTTCGGAATATCAGAACCATATATATATAGATGATTTTCTCTATCTAAAGAATTTGTAGATTTATTTCCATGAATGGGAAGATGTTCTGTACGACATTCCTTCGGAGATAATTTTCCATTTTTGATTGCTTTATCAATAATATCTTCAGCAATTTTTCTGTATGTTGTCCATTTTCCGCCAGTAATAGTAATTAGGCCTGTTTCTGAAACTATAATTTTATGACTTCTAGAAACTTCTTTGGTGCTTTTTCCTTCTTCTTTCGGCGCTGCCAACGGACGTAATCCTGCAAAAACAGATAATACATCTTTTCTTTCTGGTTTTTTCGCCAAGAATCTTTGTGCGGTTTCCAAAACAAATTGAATTTCGCTTTCTAAAGCAATAGGTTCTAAACTTTGTTTCTTTATTAAAGTATCGGTCGTTCCAACCACAATTCGATTGTGCCACGGAACTGCAAATAAAACTCTTCCGTCTTTTGTTTTCGGAATCATTAAAGCATTTTCGCCAGGAAGAAAAGATTTATCAAATACCAAATGAATTCCCTGACTCGGAACAATATATTTTTTATAAACGTTATCATTGAGTTTCATAATGGCATTTGTAAAAACTCCTGTAGCATTTATTATAGCAGAACCTTTTATATCGTATTTAATTCCGTTTTCTTGATCTTGAACTTGAACACCAATAATTTGATTTTTATCGTCTTTTAGCAAATTGACAACTTTTACATAATTCAAAACACAAGCTCCGTTTTCTACGGCAGTTTGAGCAAGATTAATCGCTAAACGCGAATCGTCAAATTGTCCGTCGTGATAAATAACACCATTTACCAATCCATTTTCTTCTACATTTGGAAGCATTTCAATAGTTTTCTTTTTCGAAAGATATTTTGAACTTCCTAAACTCAAACAACCCGACAATAAATCGTAAATTTTTAATCCGATTGTATAGAAATAACCGCTAAACCAATGATAATTTGGAATAACGAAGGATTGGTTTTTAACTAAATGATTTGCATTTTGCGCTAATAATCCTCTTTCTTTTAATGCTTCTCTTACTAAATGTACATCACCTTGCGCCAAATAGCGTACTCCGCCATGAACCAATTTAGTGCTTCGGCTTGAAGTTCCTTTTGCAAAATCTACAGCTTCAAATAAGATTGTTCTGTAGCCACGACTCGCAGCGTCAATAGCTGTTCCGAGTCCGCTAGCGCCGCCGCCAATAATGATTACGTCCCATTTTTCGGTATTTTGTAGTTTGATTAATTGTTCTGGGCGGTTCATGCTTTATTAATTTATTTTGGAAAATGTTGTTTAAAGCAAACTTAACGAAAGGAAATTAAAAATTGATGAAGAAAAATATTTAACCGCAAAGCGCGCAAGGTTTTTTGCAAATAAGATTTTTATAAAGCGCAAAGTTCGCAAAGCTTTATAAAAAAACTTTGCGAACCTTGCGTATATCTTTGCGTGCTTTGCGGTTAAATCAACTTGAAACCTGAAACAAATAAAACTTGAAACAAGTTTATTAATGAGGTAATTTATCCTTAATCAATCCATAAACCCAAGTTCCAAAAATAGCACTTACTAAAGTAATTACAATTACAGTTGCTCCTGTACCAATTTGTGCAAAAAGTGGCCCTGGACAAGCGCCAGTAATTGCCCATCCGAAACCGAATAACAATCCGCCGTAGATTTGTCCTTTGTTGAAAGTTTTTGGCTGAATTTCGATTTTTTCGCCATCAAGAGTTTTGATATTGAATTTTTTAATTAATTGTACTGATATTAATCCAACAGCAACAGCGCATCCAATTACGCCATACATGTGAAATGATTCCAAATTAAACATCTCTTGAATACGATACCAGCTGATAATTTCTGCTTTTACGAATACAATTCCGAAAAAGATTCCAACTATTAAGTATTTAAGGTTTGCTAATGCCGTTTCTTTTTTCTGGCTTGCATTGATTCCTTCGCCGTCTATATTTTTATTTTCTAAACTCATTTTTTAAATTTTAAAGTGAAAGAATATAAGGTAAAATCAAAAGTGCCATTACAAAACCGCCAATCATAAAACAGATTGTCGCTACCAATGATGGCCATTGTAAGTTTGATAATCCCATAATTGCGTGTCCGCTTGTGCAACCGCCAGCGTAACGAGTTCCAAAACCTACTAAAAATCCTCCAACAACAATCATGATAAATCCGCGAAGCGTTAATAAGCTTTCCCAAGAAAATAATTGTGCAGGAACTAAACCACTATGATCTGTAATTCCGTAAGTGGCTAATTTCTCTGATAATTCAGGAGCAATTTCCACAGGATTTGGATTCGAAAGAAAATGAGCAGCAATAAAACCACCGAAAAATATTCCAAGAACGAAGAATAAATTCCAGCTTTCTTTTTTCCAGTCGTATTTAAAGAATGAAATATTTGCAGGGATACAAGCCGCACAAATATGACGAAGTGAGGAACTAATCCCGAAAGATTTATTTCCGATAATTAATAAAATTGGAACAGTTAATCCAATTAATGGACCTGCAACATACCAAGGCCAAGGTTCTTTAATGATTTCTAGCATAATTTTTTAAGGTTCTAAGTGGCTAAGATTCTAAGTTGCTAAGGTCAAAATCTTAGAACCTTAGAATCTTAGTAGCTTAACATCTTTAAATTATTTTAATACTTTACTTTGACAAACAAAATCTGATTTTGGAATATTCGTTTTTGAAATTGCTCCAAAACCACCTTCAACTTCAGAGAAATTTCTGAAACCTCTTGCTTGAAGTATAGAAGCTGCAATCATACTTCTGTAACCTCCAGCGCAATGCAAAAAGAAATGTTCGTTTGGATTAATATCTTTTACCCAATCATTAATATAAGCCAAAGGTTTGCTGTAAGCGTCATCAATATGTTCAGCTGCGTATTCTGTCTCTTTACGGATATCTACAACTTTATCTTCGCCAAATTTAAATTCGTTGGCAAATTGTTCAGCAGTAATTCGGTTTACAGTATCAATTTCGAAACCTGCATTTTGCCATGCTTCAAAACCGCCCTCCAGATGTCCAATAATGGTATCAAAACCAACACGGCTTAAACGTGTTACGGTTTCTTCTTCCATTCCGGCCGCAGTAACCAATATGATTGGCTGTTTTACATCTGCAATTAAAGTTCCAACCCACGGAGCAAAATCACCATTGATTCCGATATTGATAGATTGCGGAATAAATCCTTTACTAAAATCGGCCGCACTTCTTGTATCTAGAATTAAAGCGCCAGTTTCTTCTGCGGCAGCTTCAAATTCTTTTGCATTTATCGCTTTCATTCCGTTGTGTAAAACCGTTTCAAAGCTTTCGTAACCTTGTTTGTTCATGGCAACGTTCATACTGAAATAGGCTGGAGGAGGCAATAATCCGTCAGTTACTTCTTTAATGAATTCTTCTTCAGTCATATTAGCACGCAAAGCGTAATTTGTTGCTTTTTGATTTCCGATAGTCGAAACAGTTTCTTTGCTCATGTTTTTTCCGCAAGCGCTTCCCGCACCGTGTGCAGGATAAACGATTACTTCATCAGCCAAAGTCATGATTTTATCTCTTAACGAATGAAATAAAATTCCAGCCAATTGATCTTGAGTCATTCCAGCTGCTTTTTGAGCTAAATCTGGACGACCAACATCTCCAATGAATAAAGTATCTCCAGAGAAAATCGCGTGATCTTTTCCGTTTTCATCAATTAATAAAAATGTAGCACTTTCCATGGTGTGCCCAGGAGTGTGCAAAACTTTAATCTTTACGTTTCCGATTTTGAATTCCTGTCCGTCTTTCGCAGAAATGCAATCAAATTCGCAGGCAGCATTTGGGCCATAAACAATTGGAGCTCCAGTTTCTTTGCTTAAATCAACGTGGCCAGAAACGAAATCGGCGTGAAAATGCGTTTCAAAAATATATTTCAGCTTTACTCCATCTCGCTCTAAACGATCCAGATAAGGCTGAATTTCTCTAAGCGGATCAATAATGGCCGCTTCGCCATTTGAAGTGATATAATATGCACCTTGAGCGAGGCATCCGGTGTAAATTTGTTCTATTTTCATGATAGGTATTGTAAAATGATGGGTTACAAAGGTAACTTTGTTTTTTAAAAAAATAGGTGACTAATGTTACAGAAATTAGGTTTTTGTGTAAAAAAAAGTGGTGTTTGTCATATTCAATTGAGATAAATTAATTTTAAGTTGAGCAATTACGCTTTAAGCTTTAATTTTGCATATGACGAATGTCATTTCAAAACAAAAAAGAAAATGAATACACAGGACTTATTAGATCAGATTGCTTTTATAAAAGAAATTGATAAAGTAAAATACATTCAGCGTAAGACAAAATTATTCAATAGCGATCGATGCGAAAATGATGCAGAACACAGCTGGCATTTGGCTTTGATGGCAATCGTTTTGGCAGAACATTCAAATGAACCAATTGATATCTTGAAAGTCGTAAAAATGGTTTTGATACACGATATCGTAGAGATTGACGCAGGAGATGTTTTTATTTATGATACTGTAAAAAGTCATGATAATACAGATGAAGAACGTTTGGCCGCAAATAGAATCTTTGGTTTACTTCCTGAAAAACAAAAAGAAGAATTTATTGCCATTTGGGAAGAATTTGAAGCAGGAGAAACCAACGAAGCCAAATTTGCAAAATCTATGGACAGACTTGAACCATTATTGCAAAATACATCAAACAACGGCGGAACTTGGAAAGAGTTCGGCGTGAAATACGATAAAGTTTACGAAAAGAAAAGCGTTATTAAAGAAGGTTCAAAATCGATCTGGAATTATGCCGAAGGTTTGATTAACGAAAGTGTTGAAAAGGGGATTTTGGAGAAATAAAATAATAGCCACGCAATCAAAATCAAACATAGCCTGCGGTTTCAACCGCAGGAAACGTATCTAGGATTGTGGATTATGAATTGCGTTCCCGCGGTTGAAACCGCGGGCTATGTTTCATACGATATCTATACACAATATTGTCATTTCGACTGAAAGGAGAAATCACACGCGGGATTCCGCAACGTATATTTCCAATCTTTGTTGAATTTCTAGTGTGATTTCTACTTTCAGTCGAAATGACAAATTTTGTGAAAAACTTTAAGTGTCATTAATACCCTTTAAATTGTTGAAAAGTTTAACAAATATCATACGATAAACTTTTTTTAAAGGACGTTAATTCGGGTTCTAATGGTTAAATTTGTGGAACTTCATAAACAAATTACCATTATGGAAGAAATGCTCTTTTATGATCGAATGCAATTTGCCTTCACGATTACTTTTCATTATCTTTTTCCGCAACTTACAATGGGTCTTTCGTTGATCATTGTTTACTTCAAGTGGAAATTTCTCAAGACTAAAGACGAACAATACAATCACGCCACCCATTTTTGGATGAAAATCTTCGCCCTCAATTTTGCAATGGGAGTTGTAACGGGAATTCCAATGGAGTTTCAGTTTGGAACCAACTGGGCTAAATTCTCCGAATTAACAGGTGGAATCATCGGGCAAACTCTAGCCATGGAAGGAATGTTTTCTTTCTTTCTCGAATCTTCTTTCTTAGGAATATTTCTATTTGGAGAAAAACTCCTCGGACATAAATGGCATTTTGTAACTGGATTGCTAATCATGATTGGTTCTTGGGCCAGCGGATTTTTAATCATCGCCACACATTCTTGGATGCAGAATCCTGTTGGTTATGAAATCTTGGAAAACGGAAAATTTGTATTGAATAATTTCCAAGCTTTATTTTTAAATCCTTGGCTTTGGCCGTCTTATTTGCATAATCAAGCTGCTTCGTTGGTAACAAGTTCTTTTGTTGTTGCCGGAATTGGAGCTTTTTATATTTTAAGTAAAAAGAATGTTTCTTTCGGGAAATTGTTCTTAAAAACGGGAGTTATTTTCGGATTGATTTCGAGCATTTTTGTTGCTGTTCCAACAGGAGATTTATTGGCTAAAAATGTTGTGAAATATCAGCCCGTAACGTTTGCTGGAATGGAAGGGATTTTTCATACCGAGAAAAAAGGTTCAGAAATTGTCTTGATTGGTCAGCCCGATGTAAAAGACAAAAAACTGGATAATAAAATTGCGGTTCCAAATATTCTGAGTTTCCTGACTTATGGAAATTGGAATCAGGAAATAAAAGGTTTAGATCAGTTTGAAGAAGATCTGCATCCGACAAATATTTCAGGATTGTATTATGCTTATCATATTATGGTTGGACTTGGAACTGTTTTTATTGGATTAATGGTGCTTTCGCTTTTTCAATTAATAATAGGAAAACTTTTTGAAACCAAGTGGCTTTTGTGGTCTTTAATGTTCATGATGCCATTTCCGTACATTGCCAATACTACAGGTTGGTACACGGCAGAATTAGGAAGACAGCCTTGGTTGGTTTACAATTTATTGCGAACAGCATCTGGTGCTTCGCCAACAGTTTCTTCTGGAAATACCTTATTTACATTGCTTGGCTTTATTGGTTTGTATCTTTTGCTAGGAATGTTGTTTTTGCTTTTGGTTGGAAAAATTATCAATAAAGGTCCTCACAATGTGGAACTTTCAACAGAAAAAATATAAGTATGGAGTTTTTTTGGTACGTAGTTTTAATGGGAATTTTGGCTGTTTATCTAGTTTTAGACGGCTATGATTTTGGTGCAGGAATTATTCATTTATTTTTTGCCGATACAGAAAAAGATAAAAAAGCGATAACAAATGCAATTGGTCCGTTTTGGGATGCCAATGAAGTTTGGCTGATTGCAGCAGGAGGCGTTTTGTTTTTTGCTTTTCCAACTTTATACGCTTCGTCTTTCAGCGGATTTTATTTGCCTCTAATAATGATTTTATGGCTTTTGATTTTCCGCGCCATAGGATTAGAAATGCGTGGGCAAGTACACAATCATATGTGGGAAAGTATTTGGGATAAAGCTTTCGGAATTGCAAGTTTGCTTTTGGCTCTTTTCTTCGGAATTGCTTTGGGAAATATCGTTCGTGGCGTTAATCTCGGAATGGTGCAAAATGGAGTTTCAACACAAGAACCACACTTTTTCTTCTTGCCTTTATGGAATCCAACTTTTAGTCCGCAAGCAAATGAATTGGGAATTATTGACTGGTTTACACTTTTCTTAGGAATTGTGAGTGTCGTGGCATTAACAATTCATGGTGCAAATTGGATTATTTATAAAACAAATTCGGCGCTGAATCCGAAATTGAAAAAAGTGGTTTTTGCTTTGAATATTGTTCTGTTGGTTTTGGTTTGTATTTCGTTGCAAGTATGGCATTTTATCGAACCTAAACCGTTTCATAATTTTGTTGAAAATCCGATTCTTTGGTTTTTTCCATTGTTGACTTTTGTTGGAATTTTAGGATTGTTCAAAGTTCGTTCTTTCAAAAAAGACGGTCACGGATTTCTATTTTCGACTTTGTTTTTAGTTGGCGGATTTGCCTCTACAGCCGTTTCGATTTTTCCGAATGTATTGCCATCAACAAATAAAGTAAATCCGTCATTGACAATTTATAACACTGCCGCTCACGAATACGGATTAAACGCTGGTTTAAGCTGGTTTTTTATCGCTTTGTTTCTGGTGATTATTTATTTTATTATTCAATATCGTGTTTTCAGCGGGAAAATGGATGATATTGGGTATGGAGAACATTAATTTCTTAATACATGAAAAATAAAAATATTACTCTAATAATACTTGCAATAATCTGTATTACATTTATAGGTTGCGAAAGGCAGGACAAGAGTTTACTTGAAAGTAGAAATGAATTATTGCAAAAAAAGAATGATTCTCTAAATAGAAAATTAGAAATCGCGAAAGAAGCAATCGTTGTTTTACAAGACAGAAACGCCTGGTATGATCCTGAATATGACAATGCCGATTTTAAAAAGAAAGGAATTGCCGATTCAGAAAAATTTATAAAAGATGAGTTCGGAAAAAGAACAGACCTAATTCCTTTACAACCAGCTTTAGGAGGAAAAATGTCTTTTGGTACAATTCAATTATTAGGAAGTAAATTTTTAATTGCTGATTATGAGGATGGGCATGTAGAAGGTAAAAGTATATACAGTTATAAATTGAATGATTCTGGTAAGATAGAATTTAAATTGATTGGTTCAGAAGAGAATTGAAAAAGATATAATCAATTGCCTCCAGTTTTAACTGGAGGTTTTTGTTTTGATTTGAGTCGGGCTTTAGCCAAAATAGTAAAGTTTGGCTAAAGCCTTTTTTGGACACATTTTTTTACCTCCAGCTGAAGCTGGAGGCAATTTAATTGTATAGTGTGAAAAAATTGTATTTTTACGAATCAAATAATTTCTCGAGAATTTTAAATATCTTTGAATTATGAGCACAACAGCAAAACCAAAACATATAGGAAGAAACATAAGCCGAATTAGAGAGCTTAAAGGAATGAAGCAAGAAGCTTTGGCAATGGCAATTGGTTTAAGCCAGCAAACTGTTTCGAATATCGAATCGAGTGAAACGATCGATAATGAAAAATTGACAGAAATAGCAAAAGCACTTGGTGTTACTATCGAAGCAATTGAAAATTTCTCAGAAGAATCTGTTTTCAATTTCTTTAATAACTTTTATGATAATAGTTCAAGTCAGGGAAATAGCTTTAATCAAGGAATGTATGCGACTTTTAATCCTTTAGATAAAGTGGTAGAACTTTATGAACGTTTGGTTCAAGCAGAAAAAGAAAAAGTAGCGTATTTAGAAAAACTGCTTAAAAAATAATATAAAAACATTGAGATAAAAAACCGTTTACTCTTTCATAAGTAAACGGTTTTTTATTTTGATTTTTGACAGAATTAAAAGATAAAATGTCCTGAATAAGCCCACTTTATAATCATAATCATTTACTAAAGATTTAATTACAACTACAAGTTATATTCTATAATTTGAATTGTAGGAAAAAAAATGAGTTAATGCTTAATATTGCGAAGCTAAGAATTTTTCCCCCTAAAGAATTTTTAGAAAACGATTTTTACTAAAAGCTTAAATCATTTTTACCTACTAAATTTATGCCCTTAACAATTTTTTCAGACAAGGTTAGATTCCGTTACAAATCTAAAAACAGGCAGTATCAATTTGATGAAATTAAAGAAATTGGACTGCTCAAAAAAAAGAAAAAGTATTTTCTTGAAAACGGCGCTTTTATTGCCGTAACCGCTGTGACTTATTATTGTATGATATTTTCAGACTTAATGGATTTATATTATATAATTCCAGCTATTTTGTGTTATACACTTATTATTGTTTTCAGATTCAGCAATTCTAAAGAATCAGTGTATTTCGTTTTTGTAAAAGATATTTATCAAAACGAGATACGAACTAAAATCGAAGCAAAGGATCGTGTTCTGGTAGGCAAGCAGATTGATCATTATTTGGATCTTCAGTTTGAAAGAAGTATAAAAAGAACCGCTTAAGAAAAATTGATGTTTATATTTGATATTTCCCATTATGATGTGTTTTTCATAATGGTAGCTTTGTTATACGGTTATTTTATTACGAAAAAGAAAAAATTAACGAAACGCTAAGTCATATTTTACCAATTATGAAGTAGCTTTATCAATACCCAAAAATAAGTATAGTTGTGCCGTTTAGATTTGACGGCTGGCTGTTTTAACTATACATGACCCCAAAGCAGAAAGAATTATGGCCACAACAATTAAGAACAAAATAAAAAATATTAGAGAGTTAAAAAATTATACTCAGGAATATATGGCAGAGAGATTAGGTGTAACTCAGGCGGGTTACAGTAAAATTGAAAAAGGAAAAACGTCTTTGAGTTATGAGAAATTAGTCGAAATAGGAAAAATTTTGGATGTCAGTGTCGAGGATATAATTAGTTTTGATTATGATAAATATTTCAATAATTTCAATAAAATTACTGGAAATAATAACGGAAGTATTTTAATCAATGCCGACAATACTTCAATTTTAAAGGAACTTTACGAAGACAAAATTCAATTGCTAGAAAAACTGCTTAATAGAACTGAAATAGAGCTAGAACGTTATAAAGATAAATTTGGGGAAATTTAGAGGTTTTAGTTTCATCTTTGTCAAAGTGTAAAAGCTTTGACAAAGATTACTCTACAAGTGAAACTAAAATTATCTTTTTTGAAGTCGTTTTTAAAACAAAACTTCTTTTGCAATTATATAAAACCCCATTACGAGAACAAACCATCCGAAGAGTGGTTTTAATTTTGTGCCGTCAATTTTTTTAGAAAATTGGCTTCCAATAAGCATTCCGATTAAAGCCATTGCAGAAACGCTTAACAAGAAAGTATAATTTATTGGCGTGCCAATGTATAAATCGCCTGCAAAACCTATTGATGAGTTAATGGTGATGATTAATAATGAAGTTCCGACGGCTTGTTTCATTGGCAAATTGGCGAAAAAAAGCAAGGCAGGAATAATTAAAAATCCGCCGCCCGCGCCGAGAAATCCAGTTACGATTCCGACTAAAAAGCCAATAAAACTCAGCTGTAAATAATTGGTTTCTGCTGATTTTATGTCGGACTGATTTTTTTTTATCATAGAAATTGCTGCTGTAATCATTAGGATAGAAAAGATAATCATAATCAGAAAATCTTTTGAAACGGTGTATGACGCAACAGAAAATAAAGTCGCTGCAATTTGCGGAAATATAACTTCACGGATTATCAAAATCGAAATAACAGAAGGGACAGCAAAATACAAAGCTGATTTCAGTTTTAGATTTCCCATTTTGTAATGGCTATAACTTCCAAACAATGCCGTTAATCCAACAATAAATAAGGAATAAGAAGTTGCCTGATCTGGATTTACTTTAAATAAATAAACTAAAATTGGAATGGTCAAAATAGAACCGCCTCCGCCAATTAAGCCAAGTGTGATTCCGATTATGATTGAGGCAAAAAATCCTAAATATTCCATTGCATTTATTTTGATGCAAAGTTGCTTCGGAAATTAGAAACCTACAGTAACATTTATCACAGAAGATTTTTTTTAGCCACGAATTCACGAATTAGCGATAATTTTATTTGTGCAATAAATTCCACAGATTATCTAATTTGTTTCCGTTCAGATTTAAAAAAAAAATCGAGAATTCGTGGCAGAAAAAATTATTTCAATAATTCAATCTGGTTTCGGTTGAGTTTGACTAGACCACGCTGTTCCATTTTTTTGAGTAATCTGGAAACGACTTCTCTAGAAGTGTTTAGTTCGGTAGCAATTTCTTGATGCGATAAATTTACTTCAGAACAGCCACAAGCATCAGAATGTCTTTTCAAATAAAATTCCAATCTTTCGTCCATTGAACGGAAAGCGATATTATCAACTACTTCGAGAACTTCTTCAAAACGGCTTCGGTAGGTTTCAATTACAAATTCGTACCAAGAACGGTGTTCCATCATCCATTTGTCCATCAATTGTAGCGGAATCATCATGACTGTAACATCTTCAACCACTTTTGCCATAATCTGGCTTTTTTCACTTTTTGCCGTACAAATCATTGATATTGCACAAGCTTGTCCAGGCTGTAGGTAATACATTAAAAATTCTCCGCCATCTTCGCCTTCGCGATAGATTTTGATTTTTCCTTTAATGATCAAAACAGTATTCTTGATATATTGTCCGGTGCGCATTAAAATGGTTCCGGCTTTAAAATCTTGAAGACTTCCGTTTTCTTCAATTGTAGTAACAAGTTCGTTGGAAAAATTAGGAAATATGGTTTTTAAGGAATGCTGCATTTTGTAATTTTTTTTGCCACGAATTAGATTAATTAACTACAATTAATTTGTGATAAATAGTGTATTTCGTTGCGAATATTTTTGTCAAAATCGAATTAAAAATTGTAATTGTTTGCAAAGATAATAGTTTGGATTGTGATAAATTATCATAAAATTAGATTTAAGATTAATTTTATGTAAATGAAAAAATCCTATTTTCTATCGATTTTGTAGGCTGAATTTTTAAAAATAGTAACTAAATTTGTAATTCACTGATTATAATACTTTCTCTAAAACGTTTTCTGAGAATAATAATCGAAATCGCATTTGGTACGTTTTTTATATATAGAAACGTCGTAATTTTACAAAAACACATTTTATTATGAATTTATCACAAGAAGATTGGGTTGCTCAGTTAGAAGCTGACGAAAATGCAGTTATACTTGATGTAAGAACTGAAGACGAATTTAATGACGGCTACATTGAGAATGCTCTTAATATTGATATCAATAAAGGGCAGGCATTTATCTATGAAATCGAAGAATTAGACAAAAATAAAAATTATTATGTATACTGTCGTTCTGGAGCTAGAAGTGCAAAAGCATGCCAGATCATGAACGAATTGGGTATCGAAAATGCCTATAATCTGCTTGGAGGAATCCTAGATTGGGAAGGCGAAACAGTACAACCATAAAAGAAGAAGAGGCATAAAAAAGCCTCTTTTTTCTTTTGACAATAGAATTACCAGACCATTAAATAACCAAATTATGAGTTTTATACCAGAAGAATATCAGATTAATAGTCTGATAAACCAAGATACTTATCTTGTAAATGGAGAATTGAAACAATGGACAGGGCAAACCACACCTGTGTTTTCTACTATTTCTTCAACTGAAAAGTATTCTCCAACTTTATTAGGATCTATTCCTTTTATGGGAGAAAAAGAAGCAGCAGAAGTTGTCGAAGCTGCTACCAATGCATACGATATGGGACAAGGTTTATGGCCGACTATGAAAGTTGCCGATCGTATAAAAAGCATGGAGAATTTTGTGAAACAAATGAAAGAAACCCGCGAAGAAGTAGTGAAATACTTAATGTGGGAAATTGGAAAATCATTAGGAGATTCACAAAAAGAATTCGACAGAACAGTAGAATATATTTACGATACTATTGCCAGCTATAAAGAATTAAACGGGCGCAGTTCGCACTTTGAAAAAGTTCAAGGTGTAAACGCTATGATTCGTCGTGGACCTCTTGGAGTTGTTTTGTGTCTTGGACCTTACAACTATCCTCTAAACGAAACTTTTTCATTGTTGATTCCTGCTTTGATTATGGGTAATACTGTAATCTTCAAACCAGCTAAACATGGTGTTTTATGTATTTCACCATTGTTAGAAGCTTTTAGAAGCAGTTTTCCAAAAGGAGTAATCAATATCGTTTACGGAAGAGGGCGTGAAGTTGCTTCTCCGATTATGAAATCTGGAAAAATTGATGTTTTAGCATTAATTGGAAACAGTAAATCAGCGATTGCTTTACAAGATCAGCACCCGAATAAAAATAGACTACGTTTGATTTTAGGTTTAGAAGCCAAAAATCCAGCGATTATTCTTCCAGATGCCGATTTAGATTTGGCTATTCAAGAATGTATTACAGGAAGTTTGTCTTTTAACGGTCAGCGTTGTACAGCGTTGAAAGTGTTATATGTTCACGAATCTATCAGAGAAGAATTCAACAAACGTTTTGCAGAAAAAGTAGACAGTTTGGTTTTTGGAAATCCGTGGGAAAAAGGAGTTTCTTTAACACCGCTTCCTGAAACAGATAAACCAAAATATATTCAAGGTTTAATTGATGACGCTGTTCATAAAGGAGCTAAAGTGATCAATGAAAAAGGAGGAAAACATACTGATAATTATATTTTTCCAGCAGTTCTTTATCCAGTAAACAAAGAAATGCGTGTTTATCACGAAGAACAGTTTGGGCCAGTTGTTCCTGTACTTTCTTTCAAAGACATTAAAGAACCATTAAAAGATATGGCAGAATCAAATTACGGACAACAAGTGAGTTTGTTTGGTAAAGACATCAAAACACTTGCACCGCTAATTGATGCTTTAGTTAATTTAGTTTGTAGAGTAAACCTCAACAGTTCTTGCCAAAGAGGACCAGACGCTTTTCCTTTCACAGGAAGAAAAGATTCTGCAGTAGGAACTTTGAGTATTCCAGATGCTTTGCGTTCTTTCTCAATTCGTACGTTTGTAGCTTCAAAAGATATCGATTATAATAATGAGATTCTGCAGGAATTGCTTAACAGCAAAGAATCGAATTTTATTAATACTGATTATATTTTGTAGCCATCAAGGTTATATATTAATTGTAGACTCCGTCTGTTGCCTTTTGGTCACAGGCGGTTTTTCTTTTTTTTGTGAAATGTAAAATGTAATAAGTGAGATGCAAAAAGTAGTTTTTTATATCAACATTTCACATCTAACATTTCAGATCTAACATTTCAGATCTAACATTTCAGATCTAACATTTTACATCTAACATTTTACATCTAACATTTTACATTTTACATTTCACATTTCACATTTCACAATTCACCATTAACAATTAATAATTAAATTTGTAACATTGCCTTCAAACAGCAGTCTTATATAAATAATTTTAAAGATCTAAGAATCATTTATGAAAAAGAAAATATTGCAATTTGCATTAATAGCATTTGTTCTTTTTGCTCAAAATAACTTTGCACAAGAGCTTTATATGCCGAGAAATATAAAAAAAGCTTATACAGACGGAACACGTTCTAAAGACGGAAAACCAGGAGTAAACTATTGGCAGAATCACGGAAAATATAACATGGAGATTTCAGTTGATCCGAAAACGAGATTGGTCAGCGGAACAGAAACCATCATTTATGAAAATAATAGTAAAGATACCTTAAAAAGTATTGCTATTCGTTTTGTAAACAACCTTCACAAACCTTCTTCGCCTCGTGGCAGTGGTGTTAGCAACGATTTTTTAAGCGACGGATTAATGATTACTTCATTGAAAATAGAAAATGAGGTCTATAAAGAAGACGCTAAAAATTGGGGAACTGTAGAAAGTGTAAAACTAAAAAAACCGATTTTGCCACATTCAAAAACCGTTTTAAATATTCAGTGGAACTATCCTTTGTCTAAAGAAAGTGGAAGAGAAGGGCAAATAGACGAAACAACTTTTTTTGTAGCTTACAGTTATCCAAGAGTTTCAGTTTATGATGATTATAATGGTTGGGATAAATTGCCTCATACAGATCGTCAGGAATTTTATAATGATTTTAATGATTACGTTTTCTCTGTAAAAGCGCCTAAGAATTATGTGGTTTATGCGACTGGAGATTTATTAAATCCAGACGAAGTTTTACAGCCAGAATTTGCAGCGCGTTTAAAGAAATCTTATACAACAGACGAAATTCTTCATGTCGCTAATGAACAAGAAATGAAAGATGGTGTTGTGACTAAACAATACGATTGGAATGTCTGGAAATTTGAAGCTAAAAATATTTCTGATGTCTGTTTTGGTTTAAGCGATCATTATTTGTGGGATGCAAGCAGTGTCGTGGTTGATAAAAAAACAAATCGTCGTGCAAGTGTTCAGGCAGCTTATGATGTAAAAGGATTAGATTTCGTAAATTCTGTAAAAAACAATCAATATGCTTTAGATTGGTTTTCAAATAATTGGCCGGGAATTCCTTATCCATTTTCAAAAATGACTGCTTTTCAAGGTTTTGCAGATATGGAATATCCAATGATGTGTAACGACTCAGAAATGGGAGATCCTGTTTTTGCGCAATTAGTTCAAGATCATGAAGTAGCTCACACTTATTTTCCATTTTATATGGGAATTAACGAAACGCGTTACGCATTTATGGACGAAGGTTGGGCAACGACTTTTGAATATTTAATTGGAACTGCGGAGCATGGTAAAGAAGCTGCTGATAAATTTTATAAAGACTTTAGAGTAAGCCATTATATAAACGATCGATCTTCAGAACAAGACCAGCCTATTATAACAATGTCTACACAGGTTTCTGGAGCAGGTTATGGAAATAACTCATATGGAAAAGCTTCACTTTCTTATTTGGCTTTGAAAGATATGTTAGGAGATGATTTGTTTAAAAAAGCTTTGCACGCTTATATGGACACATGGAATGGAAAACACCCAATTCCGTGGGATTATTTCAATTCTTTTAATGCAACAACAGGAAAGAATTTAAACTGGTTTTTCAACAATTGGTTTTTTACCAACAATTATTTAGATATTGCTGTAAAAGGTATTTCTGCTGATAAGAAAATTATAACTGTAGAAAATATTGGCGGTTTTGCAATTCCTTTTGATGTAATTATTACCTATACTGATAAATCGAAAGTAACACTTCATCAGACACCAGCAATTTGGGAAAAAAATCAAAAAACGGTAAAAATAGTTTTGAAAAGCACTAAAAAAATTGATCAGATCCAGCTTGACGGAGGTATTTTTATGGATGCAACGCCTGAAAACAATGTATTGAATGTTAAATAGCTAAGTAATTTTTACACTATATCTAAAAATGTCTCTTTATTATTACATAAAGAGACATTTTTTATTTTGAATGAATAAAAATATTGCAAATTATGGAAAACCGTAATGAAGTTTTTATAAAAAAGAGTATGTTTGTAAAATAATAAAAAACCTACAAATTTTTGAATGAAAAATACATTTGCTCTTATTGTTTTATTGGTTGCCGTTCAATTATATGGACAGAATGATCAGAAAACTACTTTTCAAAAAAACAAATACGAATTAGCCATTTCGTATTACAAAAAATCCGATTTTGTAAAAGCTATTGATTTATTTTCTTTAGCTGCAAAAATTAAACCTGAAAACGAAATAGGCAAAGAAGCAGCTAAAAAAGTTGACACTTTACGCGATGTTTTGAGGAAAGAAATTTTGGATCAAGCTGTAGGAACTTGGAAAAAATCAGGAAATCAACCAGTTTGGTCAAGTGCAGCTGTTAATAATCAATCTGCAATTGAAGAAGTTATAGAAATTAAAGAAGATACTATTTTGTTTTATGAAGTAGATAAAAAAACTCAAACGAGAAAGCTTATTAAAACAGAAAATTTGATTTATAACGATTCTAATAGTACAGTGTCTTTATTTTCAGAAATTGTACTTTCTGATGGAACAATTTGGAATTGCAGTATTAATGAAAAAGCAAACGTATTGCATGTAATTAACGTTGCAGTTAAAACCGAAGAAGGAATAGAAAAAATAAAAAGTGATAACGAAGAAAGTTATTACGTTAAGATCTAAAAAAAAAAGGGAATCATACGATTCCCTTTTTTTGAATTGTATTTTACAAGAATTTAAATCCGAGTGATAAATTTGTTACACCCGTTTTAATTTCGCCACCAGAAGAATCGATATCAGTTAGACCCGCAAGATATCGTACATCAAATGTCAATCTCCAGACATCAACTCCAACTCCTCCAAGTATACTGTGATTATTTCTTTCTATTGTGATAGAATTGAGATTATTACTGGTACTGATGTCTGAATAATTCTTCCAGTTGTATCCAGCAAAGATTCTTACATTGCCAGCTTTTCCCAAAGGAATAATTTTAAGTCCAGCAATTAAGGTAGCATCTGTTCCTCCCAATTTAAATTCTGTTTCTCCAATGCCATCTTGATAAACACTGAAATTCGTGTTTGCATAGCCAAATTCACCTTGAGCATAAAAAAGCGCAAGATTTAATCTGCCAAAAGCAGCAAAACCGATTCCAGTATTAGTATGGTCAGAACTGAAATTATTTGTATTGACAGAAGTAATATTGGTTGAAACTTGAGGGCCAATTTGTATTAACTGCGCAAAACCATTTGCACAAATACATAAAAATACTGCTAAAAAGAACTTTCTCATAACCGAATTTATTTGATTTTGGTGATATAAAAATAGTCATAAATAGATTAAAATTGAATGATTTGTCTGGTTTATTTTTATGCAAAGTTTTGAAAGTGAGTTAAATGTGGTTTTTTGTTTTGCTTTTCTAATTTCCATCAAAATGAATTAATTTTGACTCAGTTGAAATATTTTACAATGGAAATAAAAGCAATTAAAGCATCAGATACTTGGCAGATTAGACATGAAGTCATGTGGCCAGATCAGCCTTTTGAATTTGTTCAGCTCGAAGAAGATAATTTTGGATTGCATTACGGTGTTTTTGATGACAATCAATTAGTCTCAATTGTTTCTTGTTTTATTGTAAATGATGAGATGCAGTTTAGAAAATTAGCGACTTTGCATTCTTATCAAGGAAGAGGAATCGCATCTGAATTATTGAACTATATTTTTGAATCTGCTAAAGAAAAAGGAGTGAAAAAAATCTGGTGCAATGCTAGAACAGAGAAGAAACAATTCTATAAAAAGTTTGGAATGATCGATACAGGAACTTCTTTTACCAAAGCAGGACAGGAATTTACTATTATGGAAAATGTGTTTAAGTGATTGATATTTAATATTTTGTTCTTTTTTTAAGTGTTTTAAATCATTGATTTAAATTGAAAACGTTTTCGTAAAAAAAGCAATGTTAAGACTTTCTTATTTTATTTTTTATATTATAATCTTTTACTACTTTCGCACCCAAATGAGAAAGTTAATAGTATTTTTTGTATTCATGAATATGCTTCTGTGCGGCGGAGGCCAATATCTTAATGCAAATACTTTTGGCTTACCTCAACACCACAATCTTGAAAAGAAACATCGAGTTAAATTTACCAGTCAAGATCGAGGATCTTCAATTATAGAAGATGCAGACGTTGATATTGAGGAAGATCTTCTAGGAAGTGATGATGTTGATGGACTTACGAATAAATTTTTTGCAACAACTTACAGTTTAGTAGACCATTTGTATCTGACACTATCAGATCAATCTGTTGTAAATGATTCCAATCGTTTTAAAATTTCTACACCCGTTTTCGGGCATTCAAATCCTTTATACATTACTCAACGCGTATTAAGAATTTGATTTTACAGTATACATCGGTTGCCTGAGTTGCGATCTGCATATCTTGTTGATGTATATTATTTCTTTACTTCTACTTATATGAAAATTGAGGTCAAGCTAGGGCTTTCAGGTGTCTAACCATCTTTAAGGAATCTATGTATTCCAAGCATTCAATCGCTTAATTTCCATTTTAAAATCATGAAAAGAATTATCTTGTTCACAGGCTTTATGGCCTTGGTGTGCTTAACCAGTTGCGCAGAAAAAAAAGAAGAAAAAGAAGAGGCGGAAAAGTTTACAGTAACAAATCCGATAAAAATTGACACTTCATTTACAAAAGACTATGTTTCTCAGATTAGATCTGTTCGAAATATCGAAATCCGTGCCCAAGAAAAAGGGTTTTTACAAAATATTTATGTTGATGAAGGACAGTTTGTAAAAGCTGGACAACTTTTATTTAGAATTATGCCGAATATGTATCAGGCAGAATTACTAAAAGCTCAAGCTGAACAGAAATCAGCTGAAATCGAATTACAAAATGCTAAATTATTGGCGGACAAAAATATCGTTTCTAGAAACGAACTTAGTGTAGCTCAAGCAAAATTGCAATCTGCAAAAGCTGAGGTTTCATTAGCAAAACTACATTTATCATTCACAGAAATCAAAGCTCCTTTTGACGGAACAATTGATAGAATTCCATTAAAACTAGGAAGTCTTATCGACGAAGGGGAATTATTGACAAGCCTTTCAGACAATAGTCAGATGTTTGCTTATTTCAATGTTTCTGAGCCAGAATATCTTCAGTATGAAACTAATATCAAAGACAGAGCAGATAATAAAGTTGCTTTAGTATTAGCTAACGGAGATACTTTTAAAGACAAAGGAAATGTTGAAGTTATAGAAAGTGAATTTAACAATGAAACTGGAAATATCGCTTTCAGAGCAAGATTCCCTAACTCAGGAAAATTACTTAGAAATGGTGAAACAGGACAAGTTCAAATGAACGTTCCTCTTAAAAACGCTATTGTAATTCCACAAAAGGCGACTTACGAAATTCAAGATAAAAAATATGTTTTTGTAGTAAGTAAAGACAATAAAGTAAGTTCTAGAGAAATTACAATTACAGGTGAAATCCCTGATTTGTATGTAATTAAAACTGGTCTTACAGAAAATGATAAAATCTTGCTTGAAGGAGTTCAGAAAGTAAAAGAAAACGACAAAATTAAATTTGAGTACGAATCTCCTAAAGAGGTAATCAATCATTTACGTTTAAAAGCAGAATAGGTTTTTGTTTTAATAGTTTCAAGTTTCAGGTTTCAAGTTTACTGCTGAACCTGAAACTTGAAACGTGAAACACTTTTAAACTTCAATAAGTTTAATCATTAAAAAATACAAAAATGTTTAATAAATTTATACAAAGACCTGTTCTGTCGATAGTAATATCGCTGATAATTGTCTTTTTGGGAATCTTATCGGTATTAAACTTACCTATTACCCAATTCCCTACAATTTCACCACCAATGGTGAACGTTACCGCAGATTATCCAGGATCTAATGGTGAATTGATGGTTAAGGCGGTTGTTATTCCTTTGGAAAGAGCCTTAAATGGAGTTCCAGGAATGAAATATATGGCTTCTGATGCTGGAAACGACGGTGAAGCTACAATCAAAGTGGTGTTTAACTTAGGAACAGATCCAAATCAAGCTGCAATTAACGTTCAAAACCGTGTGGCTTCGGTTACCAATAAACTTCCTCCATTAGTAATTAGAGAAGGTATTAAAATTACACGAGAAGTACCGAGTATGTTGATGTACGTGAATCTTTATAGTACAGACAAAAATACCGATATGAAATTCTTGTACAACTATGCTGATATCAACGTACTTTCGGAATTAAAAAGGGTAAACGGTATTGGTTCTGGGGATATCTTAGGAACACGTGAATATGCAATGCGTATCTGGCTAAAACCAGATCGTATGTTGGCTTATAAAATTTCGGCTGATGAGATAATGGAAGCATTATCTAGCCAGAGTTTGGAGGCTTCTCCAGGTAAAACAGGAGAGAGTTCTGGTAAACGTTCTCAAGCATTTGAATACGTATTGAAATATTCTGGACGTTTTACAACAAAAGAACAATATGAGAATATTGTAGTAAAAGCAAATCCAAACGGAGAGCTTTTAAGATTGAAAGATGTTGCTAAAGTTGAATTTGGAAGCTCGATGTACGATATCTATTCGAATTTGAATGGAAGACCATCTGCCGCTATTGTATTGAAACAATCTTTTGGAAGTAACGCAAATCAAGTTATCGAAGAAGTAAAAGCGAAGTTGGAAAAAATTAAACAAAGATTTCCAAAAGGAATGGATTACGAAATTTCGTATGACGTTTCTAAATTCCTTGACGCTTCTATCGAGAAGGTAATCCACACTTTAGTAGAAGCCTTTATTCTGGTAGGTTTAGTAGTATTCCTTTTCTTAGGAGATTGGCGTTCTACGGTAATTCCAGCAATTGCGGTTCCAGTTTCTTTGGTTGGAACATTCATATTTATGACATTCTTCGATATTTCGTTGAACTTAATTACGTTATTCGCCTTAGTATTAGCAATTGGAGTCGTGGTCGATGACGCGATTGTGGTTATCGAAGCCGTCCATGCCAAGATGGAAGAAGAACATCTTTCGCCATTTAAAGCAACTAAAAAAGCAATGCACGAAATTGCAGGAGCTATTGTTGCAATTACATTCTTAATGGCTGCGGTATTTATTCCGGTTGCGTTTATGTCTGGTCCAGTTGGGGTGTTTTACAGACAGTTCTCTGTAACTATGGCAACGGCTATTATACTTTCGGGTGTAGTTGCTTTAACGTTGACTCCAGCACTTTGTGCGATGATGTTGAAAAACAATCACGGGCAGCCTAAAAAGAAAACGCCTGCAAATAGATTTATTGATGCTTTTAACGAAAAGTTCAATTTAGCACAAGGTAAATATCAGAATGTATTAGCAAAAATTGTTAATAGACGAGTAGTTACAATTGTTTCTCTTCTTGTTTTCTGTGCTGGTACATGGATTATAAGTAGTAGTGTTCCTTCTGGATTTATTCCGAATGAGGATCAGGGAATGTTCTATGCCGTTATTCAGACGCCGCCAGGTTCATCTTTAGAGAGAACTAATAATATTGCAGAGCAAGTTCAGAAAATTGCTGAAGATATCGACGGTGTGAAATCTGTTTCTTCTTTAGCTGGTTATGAGATTCTGTCTGAAGGTACTGGAGCAAACTCAGGAACTTGTTTGGTTAACCTTAAAGATTGGAGCGAAAGAAAAGAATCTGTTCTTGAGATTATGCACGAAATGGAGGAAAAATGTAAAGATATTACAGGTGCTAATATCGAGTTTTTCCAACCGCCTGCTGTACCAGGATATGGTGCTGCCGGAGGATTTGAGCTTCGTTTATTAGATAAAACGGGTTCTGTGGATTATAAGAGAATGGAGCAGGTAAATAATGATTTTGTTGCCGAATTAAACAAACAGCCAGAATTAACTAACGTATTTAGTTTTTACAGCTCTAGTTTCCCTCAGTATATGATGAAAGTCGATAATGATTTGGCACAGCAAAAAGGTGTTTCGATCGAAAATGCCATGAATACTTTGTCAACTCTTGTGGGAAGTAACTACGAAATCAGTTTCATTAAATTTGGTATCAACTACAAAGTAATTGTTCAAGCTTCGCCAGAATATCGTGCACAGCCAGATGATATCTTGAAATTGTATGTAAAAAATGATCGTGATGAAATGGTGCCTTATTCTGCTTTTATGAAGTTAGAAAAAGTGTACGGACTTTCAGAAATCACACGTCATAATATGTATACCTCAACACAAATTAGTGGTTCTCCAGCTGCAGGTTATAGTTCTGGAACAGCTATTAAAGTGATTCAGAAAATTGCTGCTGAAAAATTACCGCGAGGATATGATATTGACTGGGCTGGTATTTCTGCCGATGAGGTGGCACAAGGAAATCAAGCAATTTGGGTATTCTTGATCTGTTTAGGATTCGTTTACTTGGTATTAGCAGCTCAATACGAAAGTTTTATTCTTCCGTTGTCAGTAATCTTTTCTTTGCCAGCGGGTATTTTTGGAGCTTTCCTTTTATTAAGATTAACTGGATTAGAAAACAATATTTATGCTCAGGTTGCAATGGTAATGCTTATCGGATTATTAGGTAAAAATGCCGTGTTGATTGTAGAGTTTGCTATTCAAAGACATGCTGCGGGTATGACAGTTTTACAATCTGCAATGGAAGGTGCAAAAGCAAGGTTCCGTCCAATTTTGATGACTTCATTTGCCTTTATCGCCGGTTTATTGCCTCTTGCTTTTGCCACTGGTCCAGGTAAAATTGGTAACAGAACAATTGGAACTGCGGCAGCTGGAGGTATGCTTATCGGAACAATCTGCGGAGTATTTGTAATTCCAGGTTTGTATTACATTTTTGGTAAAATTGCCGAAAAACACAAACTGGTAAAACATGAAGAAGAAAATCCATTAACAGAAGAAATTGATAACAATCATGTCTAAAATAAAATTATATCAATATAGTATTGCATTGAGCTTATGTCTTGCCGTGGCAGGATGTAAAGCTCCTGCACCTGAAACTGCAAGCGCAAGTACTCCGGTTCCCGAAGGATTTGGTGCTGAAAAACCGCAGGATACAACCAATATGTCTGCTCTAAAATGGAAAGATTTTTTTAAAGATCAAAATCTTGTAGAGCTGATTGATATTGCGTTAAAAAACAATCAGGAATTAAATATGACTTTGCAAGAAATAGAAATTGCAAAGAACGATATTCGTGTTCGAAAAGGTGCTTTATTGCCAACTGTAGGAGTTCGTGCAGGAGCAGGAATAGAAAAAGTAGGTAGATACACAAGTCAAGGTGCGGGTGATGCTACAACCGAAATTAAACCAGGAGTTGAAACACCAGATCCGTTGCCAGATTATACAATTGCCGCTTACGCGAATTGGGAAGTAGATATTTGGAAAAAACTGCGTAATTCTAAAAAAGCTGCAGTAAACAGATATTTAGCAACTGTAGAAGGTAAAAACTTCGTTGTTACAAATCTTATTGCAGAAATCGCTGATTCATATTATGAATTGTTGGCTTTAGACAGTCAGCTTGAAATTGTAAGACAAACTATTGAATTACAAAGTAATGCTTTAGAAATTGTAAAAATTCAAAAGCAAGCGGCTAGAGCAACAGAATTAGGAGTTCAGAAATTCCAAGCAGAGGTTTTAACTTCAAAAAGTTTAGAGTTTGATATTCTTCAGAAAATTAAAGAAAACGAAAACAAAATCAACTTTTTGTTAGGTCGTTATCCGCAGGATATAAAAAGAGACAAAACCAATTTTACAGATTTGCTTCCAGCAGTTGTAAATTCTGGAGTTCCATCTCAATTACTGATGAACCGTCCAGATGTTAAACAGGCAGAATTGGAATTGGTAGCTGCAAAATTAGATGTAAAAGTAGCTCGTGCGGAATTTTATCCTTCATTAGACATTTCAGCTGCTTTTGGAGTTCAAGCTTTTAAACCATCTTATTTGTTTACATTCCCAGAATCATTGTTGTATTCTTTAGCGGGAGATCTTGCAGCGCCATTAATCAACAGAAATGCAATTAAAGCAGAATTTGCTAGTGCCAATGCAAGACAGCTTCAAGCATTATACAATTACGACAAAACGATCTTAAATGCTTATTTAGAAGTGTCAACACAACTTTCTAAAATCGAAAATCTTCAAAAAGGTTACGATTTAAAATCACAGCAAGTTGATGCTTTAAATAAATCTATTGATGTTTCGAATGATTTGTTTAAATCGGCTAGAGTAGATTATTTTGAAGTTTTGATGACTCAACGTGATGCATTAGAAGCTAAATTGGAATTAGTAGATACTAAAAAAGAACAATTAAATGCTGCAGTTCATGTTTACAGAGACTTGGGCGGCGGATGGAAATAATATTGCCACTTAATTTGTAGATAAAAAGCCTTTTGGGAATAAAATCCTGAAAGGCTTTTTTTATTTTTATTAAAGAACAGTCACTTGCTTTTTATATGGTTTTAATATTTCTTCATCTGGCGAAATATTGGTTACTAAGACGTCAATATCTTTTAGATGAGAAACAAAATAGGTTTCTGCCGTATCGATTTTTTCGCTAGAACTTAAAGCAATTATGAAATTTGAATTCTGAATCATATTCTTTTTTATTTGCGAATCATCATATAAAATTCCAGTAAGTCCACGTTCGTGATGAATTCCGCAAATTCCTAAAATACAGATATCAGCTCTAAAATTTCTAAAGAAATCCAAAGACTCCATACTGGCAGTTGTAAAAGAGGTTTTGCACATTTTTCCACCAGCAAAAATCAATTCGATATTTGGTAAATCTTCTGCCAAAACCGCAACAGGAAAACTGTTTGTAATCACCGTCAATTTCAAATCATGTGGAAAACTTGCTACTAAAGCTAAAGAAGTTGTTCCTCCGTCAATAAATACCACTTGTCCGTCTTTAAGATAAGAAATGGCTTTTTCTGCAATGATCTTTTTATTTTCAAGATCGTGTTTTTCTCTTTTTCTATAATGCAACGGAATTGGAGAAGGAGCAACCGCACCTCCGCGCACCGCTTTTAAAAGTCCTTGATCTGAAAGTTCTTTCAAATCACGTCTAATTGTATCTTCTGAAACACTTAAATATTCGCTTAATTCTACTGAAGTTACGCGATGTTCTTTCGATAAATATTCTAAAATAGCTTGTTGACGTTCTTCCTTTTTCATTTTACTTGCAGTTTTATGTTGCAAAAATAAGTTAAAAATTGCGGTTATTTGCAAAATTTTGCAACTTTTGCATATTTTAGCAGCAAAATAATTTTACAATGAAAAAGAAATCAATTGCAGTAGATATGGATGGCGTGCTTGCAGATGTTGAAGCGCACTTAATAACTTACTTTAAAAAAAACTTCGGAATAGCAATCTTAAGGGAAGATATTCTGGGATTGACAGAAGAAGAAGCTTTTCATGGTCGGGATAAAGTAATGAGTGTTTTAAATTCTAAAGACTTTTTCAGGACGTTACCCGTAATAGACGATGCTGTAGAAAGCTTAAAACTGTTACAGGAAAACTTTGAAATTTACATTGTTTCTGCGGCGACAGAATTTCCGCTTTCGTTAAATGAAAAAATAGAGTGGCTGGCAGAACATTTTCCTTTTATTAAATGGCAAAATATTGTTTTATGCGGAAGCAAAAGCATTATAAATACTGATTATTTAATTGATGATCATCCAAAGAATTTAGATTTTTGTATGGGTAAACCTATTATGTTTACGGCATTTCATAATGCAAATAAAACGAATTATTTGAGAGTAAATAATTGGAAAGAAGCTGTTGCTGTTTTAAATGAAGCGGTTTAATGCACAAGTTAATTTTGAAAATTGCTTGTTTTTTGAAGAAAAAGCCTTTCAAGAAGAATTTCTGAAAGGCTTTTGTTTATTTAGGAATTACGATTTTTGTTTTAAAACCTTTGTTTGGTTCAGTATCAAATTCGATAGTTCCTTTGACGGTCTCAATATGGCTTTCCATATTTCGAAGACCATTTTTTGAAATAGCCGTTTTTTCACATCCAATCCCGTTATCTGTGTAGTTTATAAAGATTGATTTTGTGTCGCTTTCAAATTTTATCACAACAAGATCGGCCTTACTGTGTTTTTTCATATTGACCATTAATTCCTGCAAAACGCGTCCAATAGTGATCTTTTTTATGTCATCAATTGTTTCCCAGTTTACACTTTCTAAATTAGTGGTTATAATATTTCTTTCGCTGGTATTATAAGCCGAAAGCATTTCTTTTATACTTTTTATAAAACCTATTCCAATTTCTACTTTATTATTTTCTTTAGAAATTTCTCTGACACGGCCGTAAATATCATCCAATTTCTGGAGCAGATTTTCTTTTGTATTTTCTGTAGGTAATGGCAGTGATTCGGCAAAAGCAATTACTTGGAAAACATCATTGGCAAGTTCGTCATGGATTTTTTTAGCAATTCGGGTTTCAGTGTCGTACGAACTTTTAAATTCGATTGCCTTATTCTTATTTTTATAATAACGGATTAAAATAGCTATTAAAATCACTAAGAAGATAAAAATAATTACAAATACAATTCGTGTATATTTAGCTCTTTGTAAGGATAAAAGATTTTCTGCTTTTTCTAAACGAAGTTTTTCGTTTTCATCTTTCTCCTTTTTAGCATCGTATTTAATTTTGGCAGATTTATTTTTGAAATTATTTCTAACCTTAATAAGACTATCATTTAGCGTAAAGTAATGTTGTATGTATTTGTTAGTGTTAGGAGTGTTATCATTAGAAATTAAAATTTGCAGTGCTTCTAATCTTTCTTCAACGCTATTTAGTTTTGTGGCTATAGTGTAAGCTGCAAGAGCATTTTCATCTGATTTTTGAGCGTCTCTTTTTGAATAATAATCGGCAAGGTGAAGATAACTTTCAATACTGCTATAATTGTCCTTGATTTCATTTTTTAACTGTAAACCTTGACTCATTAAAAAAAATCCTTTTTTATGCATTCCATTCTTAAAGTACGCATAACCTAAATTGTCTTGTATTCTTGCTTTTGAACTTGCATTTGATTTTTTCTCTATAAATTTTTGACGTAAAAGAAATTCTAAAAGAGTAATTGCATCATTATATTTTTTTTGTTGCATATAGACACACGCAATATTGCTAAGAGGGGAACGAGCGTCTTCAAGATTTTTAGAACCTTTAATCGATTGTTTGTAGTAAAAAATGGCATCGTCATACAGAGAAAGTTCTTTATCGGCAATGCCTAAGTTATTATTTATGGAACTTATATGATTTTTAAATGTTTTAGCATAGGGTATAGCCTCGGTTACCGTTTCTTTACTGCCGTAATAGTCTCCGTTAATTTGCTGTATATCTGACATTCGTATAAGTACATAGGAAATATTTGGGCTGTCTTTTACAATTTCAAAAAGTTCTTTCGATTTGTTAAACTGATAAAAAGCAGTATTTAGATTTTGTTTTTCAAAGTTTACATCTGCCGTATCTCGTAAACTAAGTGCTTCTTTTTTTATAGATTCTATATTAGGGTCAATGCTCTTTTTTTCTTTACAGGAAAAAAGAGAAATAAGTATGATAAAATAAAAAAGTTGGGGGCGCAACATATCGATTTACTTTTTTCGAAAAGTAGCAATTAATTAAACTCTTTTCTAAAAATTTGAAGAAAAAGACTTTTGTTTATTTTGGGATTACAATTTTAGCTTTAAAACCTTTGTCTGGTTCAGTATCAAATTCTATAGTTCCTTTGACTGTCTCGATACGGCTTTCCATGTTTTGAAGACCATTTTTTGCAATAGTTGCTTTTTCGCAACCAATTCCGTTATCCGTGTAGTTTATGAAGATTGATTTTGGGTCGCTTTCAAATTTTATTATAACAAGACTGGCCTTACTATGCTTTTTCATATTCACCATTAATTCCTGTAAAACTCGTCCAATAGTGATCTTTTTTATCTCATCAATCGTTTCCCAGTTTACACTTTCTAAATTAGTGCTCATAATATTTCTTTCGTTGGTATTATAAGCCGAAAGCATTTCTTTTATGCTTTTAATAAAACCTGTTCCAACTTCTACTTTATTATTTTCTTTAGAAATTCCTCTCACACGGCCGTAAATATCATCCAATTTCTGGAGCAGATTTTCTTTAGTATTTTCTACAGCTAATGGCTGTGATTCGGCAAAAGCAATTACTTGAAAAACATCATTGGCAA
This sequence comes from Flavobacterium sp. SH_e, assembly GCF_025717045.1. GTDB lineage: Bacteria > Bacteroidota > Bacteroidia > Flavobacteriales > Flavobacteriaceae > Flavobacterium. The sequence goes on along the minus strand of NZ_JAOVZN010000001.1, from coordinate 424,660 downwards.
GTTCATCGTGTATTTTTTTAGCAATTCGGGTTTCGGTATCGTAAGAGCTTTTGAATTCGATTGCCTTGTTTTTATTTTTATAATAACGGATTAAAATTGCTATTAAAATCACTAAAAAGATAAAAACAATTACAAATACAATTCGCATATATTTTGCCTTTTGTAAGGATAAAAGGTTTTCTGCTTTTTCCAAACGAAGTTTTTCGTTTTCGTCTTTTTCTTTTTTAGAGTCGTATTTAATCTTAGCAAACTTATTTTTAAAGTTATTTCGAACTTTTATTATACTATCATTTAATGTAAAATACTTTCGCACATATTTTGTGTACTGAGCACTGTGGTTATTCGAAATCAAAATTTGAAGCGCTTCTAATCTTTCATCAACACTATTTAATTTTGTAGCTATATTATAAGCAGTAAGAGCATTCTCATCTGATTTTTGAATATCTATTTTAGCATAATAATCAGCAAGGTGCAGATAGCTCTCGATACTTCCGTATGTATCCTTAATTCTATTTCTTATCTGAAGACCTTCATTCATTAAATTAAGCCCTTTTTCTTCAACCCCTTTTTTAAAATAAGCATAACCTAAATTATCTAGAAATGAAGCTTTGGTGTATTCTGGAGTTCGTTTTTGTATTTTTTTATTATTTAAAAGAGATTCTAAAATAATAATTGCATCGTCATATTTTTTTTGCTGAATATACATTGCAGCAATATTACTTAGAGGGATTTGTTTTTCAATAGGATCTACATAATCATCGGCTGATTTTTTATAGTAAATTATGGCATCATCATATAGAGAAAGTTCTTTGTCGGCAATACCTAATATATTATTTATAATAGCAGTATAAATACTATTTTTTTCAACATATAATAATGCTTCAGTTACTGTTTCTTTACTACCGTAGTAATCTCCATTGACTTGCTGAATGTTTGCCATTTGAATAAGTAAGTATCCTATGTTGGCGCTGTCTTTTAAAGTCTCATAAAGTTGCTTAGACTTATTAAAATTGTAAAAAGCGGTATTGAAGTTTTGTTTATCGTAATTTTCAATCCCTTGATTTCTTATACGAAGAGCTTCTTTTTGTAAAGGTTTTATATTAGGATTAATTGTCTTTTTTTCTTGACAGGAAAAAAGAAAAAGAAGTATAATAAAATAAAAAAACGGGGACCGTAACATATAAATTTACTTTCCCCGAAAATAGTAATAAATTAGATACTAAAAATATATATTTATTATGGAGTTTTTGGTGGAGGTGTTCCACCTTTTCCATCACCAGGCCCGTCAGGATCTGGATCACCAGCTTGTAAAGGCTTTTTAAGCTTTTCAATTTTTTTGACTGGTTGTGTCTCGTACTCATCAGGAGTACAAGAAAATATCGTGAATATTAACGCAAAAGCGATAAAAAGTATTAGTTTTTTCATTTTAATTTAATTTAGAAATTAGACATAGGTATTGCTGTCCGGGAATTATCCAGATCTTGGAATTGCGATACCAAAATTGATTTTTGGGGAAGTCGTGTGTAGAACTGTAAGACGTAATTTATACTTCCCGAATAAACTCGGTCTTACGGTTTTCCACAATGATAATTAGAACTAGTTTTTTATTTTTGTTTTAGTCTGCAGACAAAACTGGTACTAATTTCTTATGCAAAGTAAAGGCGCTTTTAGAGCACTGTTGATAAGGGATTCCCGGAATTCCTGCATTTTCCTAAGATTCCCATGAATTCCCGAGAATTCCCAATACAACAAATCAGGAAAGGCCTAACTTTTTTATTAAATGTTATTTAATTCTAAATAAATCTCTATTATAAATAGATGCAATAAGTCCGACAAAAGTTGGTTGCTAACCATTAAAAAAAAATATATAAATAATATAGATTTGGAACAAAAATTGAAATGCTGATAAGGATCTAATAGCAGAAGTCAAAGATAAAGGCATAGAAAAAAATTGTTTCGGTGAAAAATGAAAATAAAGGGTCAAATGAAGTTCTTAAAAAAGGCAAAATGATTAATACATTAGAAGAATATAAAAAGGCGATTAAGATTAAATACGAGATAGAAAAAGAAGGACAATACTTTGATTATTTATACAGTCCCTCTCGCGGAAAACTTCGCGATTTGTGCTGGCTTATTTTTGAAAATGAGCCAACTCAAGACGATTTGAATGTTTTTAGAAATTTATTTTGCTTAGATTTTGACCATACAAAAAAAAATAAGTTTAAGGAGCAAAAAGATAAATTCAGACCGATTGAAACTTTCTTCAAAAACGAAACTGATCCACACAATATTGACGCGATAAATCTTGCGGCAATTATGGTCGATTTTCAGCCGAGGCCTTTTAAAAATTTCGATAAAAAATATAGAATTGTTGAAGCAAAACAGCTTGAAAGTAAGGCAGACGTGAAGCCAAGTGTTGAAGTCAGACATGAAAGCATAGAATTTAAGAGTTTTGTGGAAAATGAAAATGAAGAGTCAAAAGAAGTTCCTAAAAAAGGAAATCTTTTATTTGATTTGGCTGGTGAATTTTCTAAAAAAATAGCTCAGAAAATACAGCCCGAAAAAATAATTACGGTTGCAGTTGGTGCAGTTGTGCTTTTGTCTTCTGCGTGTTTAAACTTGGTGAAGAAAAAAGAATAGAAATAAATTCTAAATGGTTTTGGATTGCATTTTCAAAAATAAAATGCTGGAAGAGATTAAAAGAATAATTTTTTGGAGAGTAATTTTGGCATTTAAAAAGTTCGTTTTTCGGCATATATTTACTGTTATTTAGATAATAAAGATAAGAAAAAAAATCCGTAAAACCTACTAAAAATCAATAAATTAATGAATTTTTTAGTCTTTTTTTTGACCTTTTTTTAAAAAATTTCCCTACTCATAATAGCTAAATTTTGAAGTACAAAACGAACGTTCGAAACAGCCGAATTGTAATAAAATTATTTATATTTATCGAACAATAAATAGATTTTTGATTTTCTAATAACTACTTGTCTTAAAACTTCTTTTATGAAAAAGCTTCTATTACTTTTAATCATTTTATGCACCTTCGGTTGTAAAAAATATGTTGCTTCTTTTGAACAGCCAACAGATATGAGACTTGATAAGTTGAAACTGGAAGTATTTCTGGATAAAACAAAAGTTCAAGATATTAACTTAAATGCTACAGAAGAATTGCCAACTTATGAAACAATAGATCTTTCAATATCTGATGAAGGAAAGCATCTGCTTCAGATTAAGGCAAAAGACACGACTTTTAGTTATGATATAAAATATCCGGAAGAAAAATATATTATGGTGACAACTCACTTAAAAAGTAATGGTAAAATCCATGTTGGAATCTTAAAACAGAATTACAAATTTAGATTTCAGTAAGACTGTTTTATAAACGCAAAGTTCGCAAAGCTATAGAGAAAGCTTTGTGAACTTTGTGTTTAAAATAATAAGTTTTATTAAGATAGAAAATCTTTAAACCATAATCCAGAATTTTTAATGGTTCTTTTCTGTGTTTCAAAATCAACGTGAATTAAGCCAAATCTTGCGTTGTAACCTTCGGCCCATTCAAAGTTATCGGTTAGGCTCCAGACAAAATAACCTTCAACGTTTAATCCATCGTTTTTGGCTTTTAAAATCTGTTCCAAATGATCTTGAATATAATGCGTTCGCTTTATATCGTAAACTTTTCCATTTGTAACCGTATCTGGAAAAGCGGCCCCGTTTTCGGTAATAATGATTTTCCGAATTCCTTCGTACTCATTAAATTTTTTTAGAACATGATAGAGCGCAGGCGGATAAACTTCCCAACCCATTTCGGTTGAAATTACATTTCTTTTTTCGGCGCTTACCAATTCGGCACCAATATACGGAATGAGCATTGCAGATTTCACAATTTCTCTTGTATAACATTGTAAACCAATGAAATCGAAATCGAAATTAAGATTGTTTAAATCGTCCTCTAAAATGTAAGAATTAAGCTTTTTAAGAACCGGAAGATCTTGCTGAGGATAACCTAATCCTAAAATAGGTTCAATAAAAGTTCTATTTAGTAAAGTATCGACACGTTTTGCGGCTTCAATATCTTTCTGGCTTTCAGTTGCAGGTTCTATATGTGTACATGAAAATGTTGTACCAATATTGGCTTGAGGAATCCGATTTCGAATTATTTTGGCGCCTGCTGCAGTTGCTAAAGTAACGTGGTGCATGGCTTTAAGGTAATTGGTAATTCCTTTTTTGCCAGGTGCGTGAATGCCTAAAAAATAACCAGCTCCCGTAAAAACAGAGGGTTCATTGATTACCATCCAGTTTTTTACGCGATCGCCAAAATACTGTACACAAACTTCGACATATTCTTTAAACCAAGAAACCGATTCGCGGCTTGTCCATCCGCCTTTTAATTCCAGTTCGTGCGGCAAATCCCAATGATAAAGAGTAATCCAGGGTTCGATTCCAGAAGCAAGCAAAGAATCTATAATTTTGTTGTAATAATCTATTCCCGCTTGATTTATAGGATGAATACCAGTTGGCATAATTCTAGGCCAGCTGATGGAAAATCTAAAATTCGGAATATTCAATTCACGAATTAGATTAATATCGTCCTGATATGAGTTGTAGAAATCGCAGGCAGTTATGGCATGATGACCGTTTTTTATTTTTCCTTTTTGAGAAGTAAAAACATCCCAAATAGAAGAACCTTTTCCGTCTGAATCATGCGCACCTTCAATTTGGAAAGCAGCGGTTGAAACACCCCACAAGAAATCTTCACCAAATTGGTTTTTGTTCAGAAATGAGCTTTCAGTTTTATTCATTCAATGTACTTTCCTTTATTTTTAAACTATTTATTAATGTAGGAAAGAAGATTGCATAGCTCTTAGAAAAAGCCATTCTTTGAAAGAAACTAGAAAATTTAGATTAAATAATTTCATGACGATTAGTTTTATATCAAATTAAGAAAACTAATGTGAAATTATTGTAAAGTGATTATTATCAAATGATTAAATATTAAAAATGGGAAGATATTTAATCTTCCCATCCGCAAAGTGTCAAACCATAGCTTTGAGCTTCTTTAAGAGATGTTTTTACAACTCCGTGACTGCAAGAACTTAAACCTCGACAATTTTCATTGTAATGATATTTCTTTGCGCCTTTTGACCCGCAGATATAGACATTGGTTTCTGGCGGACTGAAAGAAGTTAAAAAAATAAAAAGTAGAGGTAAAATATATTTCATGAAAAAATTTTATTTAACGATTAGCTGATATTCATTTCCATTTTTGTCAAGAGCTTTTAGTTTTCCGTTCGAAACCCATTCAGTATTGATTTCGAGTTCGGGAATACTGTCGGTTTTTAAAATTCCAGCTCCATATTTTCCTTGTGTATTGATATTGCCAAAAACCGAATCGCCTTTGATGTTTATTCCTTTTACATCATAATTGTATTCGTAATTACCGGGATGTCCAGTTCGATATTCATATTTGTAAGTCGTATTTACATGATATGTTTTGGCTTCTTCTGGCGTAATAGTTTTTCGATCATCTGCCTGAATTACGGGTTTGTAAAATGAATTTACTTGCGGTAATGGAGGCGGAGCGCTGGCTTTTTTACAGGAAAATAAAAAGAATAGTAAAAGTAAGATGAGGTAGTTTTTTTGCATAGGCGATGTGGTTTTAGTTAGAGTTAAAAGCTTTTTTGTTGCGATAAATCTAATTAGAATTAAATTCTTTAAAGGGAGTACTTATACGGGATTTAATTCTGTTTCATAAAGAGCTGCTGTTTCTAATAATTCTTTTTCATATTGATAAATGTCATCAATTGAAGATATTGCGATTTTAGCTTCGCTTTTGTTATTATTGAAAAGACTTATATATTTTTTTCCGCCATTTAAGTGAAGTCTGCATAGAGGTTTACGATTATTATCGTCTAATAATATTCCGAAATAAGACTGTGTATCACGATATACTATTCTGCTAATTGGCAATTTTCGGCGTAAAATGGCAACTACAATACGATAACCATCTAATTCTTCTTCGGTTGTTACAACTTTGCTGTCATCTTCAACAGAAGCAATTTCTTCATCTTGTTGCTTAATAGTTTCTTTGCTTAAAGCGGCATTCAAACGATCATTAATTTTGTCATTAATAAATTGACTAACTGATTTTTGAACCAAATCTTTAAATTCATCCACAACTTTTTCAGTTAATCTTCCCGTATATATTTTACTTGCAAATAGCTTTGTAAAATCGTTCGAAGGATTCTCTAATTCAGCATTTATAAGTTTCTTAATTTCTTTAATGTATTTTAGAGAACTGGCATTGCTTACAATATTGTCAACGTCAAAATTTGCTTTGTGGAATTTCGCAATTTCGTTTATTGTATTTTCTTTCAGATTACAAATATCAAATTCCAAAAAAGGCTTTTCATCCATTTTATTTTGATCATCTAAATCGGTAAAGAATTGATAATTTATTCCATTTGTTAAAAGAGCAAATCGGGTTTTTGTGACGTGAAAGTAACGGAATAATTGAGAATTATGAACCGTAAGTTTTTCTTTCCAGCTTTTGCATTCCACAATTATAATAGGTTCTCCATTTTGAAAAATAGCATAATCTACTTTTTCACCTTTCTTTAATCCAAGATCTGCGGTAAATTCAGGAACTACTTCAAGCGGGTTAAATGCATCGTATCCCAAAATATGTATAAAAGGTAAAACAAAAGCATGCTTAGTAGATTCTTCTGTTTCAATTTTACTTTTCAGCTGATTTATTTTATCGGCTAACGATTTTAGTTGAATATTCATTTCCATAGGTTTAGAATTTAAATTAATAATTCAAAAGTAAAACCAATCAAAATCAGTATTTTATGGAAATCCGTAATGAAACAGAATTTTAAAAAGAGGAAGTTTTTTAAACGGAAAAAAGAGGACAATGAAGTTCCTCTTTAAAACATATTTGGTTTTTATTAAAATAAATTTTGCTGAATATTTTAGTTTCTACAATCAATCATGATAGTGCCTGCTTGGCAAATGTATACACTATTAACTCTTGAATCGCCTTGGTAATGGTTCTCGAGATCTTTCTTTAATTCTTCATATTCTTCTGAACTTACAATTTTTTGTATTTTCACATTTATCAAACGACCAATCGGAGAAATGGTATATAAGCCGTCACTAGTTGTCTTTGAATATTTTTCAGGAGAAAATCCATAGCTTTCATATTCTGTTTGTAGAGATCGTACAAATGAATCTGTTTCTTTATATAGTTCGCTATTGGTTGAACAGCCAAAGATTATAATTATAATAAGAAGAAGTATAATTTTTTTCATAGGTTGCTTTTTTTAGAATTACCATTTTAAATCTACCGTATTGAATTCTAGTATTTGATTTCCGGCTTGATATAGAGGCAATGAAATAAGTATTTTTTTTGATTTTTTCAGCTTTGATAAGAATTTTGCTTCATTATCAATAAAAATTAAGTCACTACTTCCATCTTGTGGTTCAGTATAGCTAAATTTGATAGGCTTCTCTTCATCAAAACGTACTGAGATATAATTGTTATCATATCCTCCACTAATTTGTCCTTTATCAATACTTAAGTATATATCCAAGCCATCCTTTTTTCTTAATGTTAATCTACCATAATTAGTTCCTTCATATGGAAATTCTAGATCTAAGCTTTCATTAGAAATTATCTGTGCAAACTTGATTGCTTTTGATGTCATTTTATCCGTCGATTGATGATATTCCCATTTATTAGTTATTGTTGGTGCAATTGAATCGACAGCTATTGCTGCTGAATCTACGGCTAAAGCTAAATCTGTATCTGACTGGAAAGTTCTTTGACAAGAAAATAGTAGAATTGTAATGAATGTTGCAATGATGTGAATGATGAGGTTCTTCATTTTTTTTTTTGATTTAATTGATTAATAATTCCAAAAGTAAAACCAATCAAAACCAGTATTTTATGGAAAACCGTAATCCGTAAAATTTAAATTTTGGAAATAAAAAAAGCCCCCGAAGGAGCTTGAAAATGATGCGATGAGAATTTAAATAATTCCCATATCTTTTGTGATTGAAACCAAATGAATAGTATTGTTTGCCTTGAAAAAGTCTTTCAGTTTTGATAACCTTTTTTCCATTGCACTTTTACTGTTTGGCTTAATATCGCTGGTTTTAAAAATTTCGATGATTTCATCCTGTGAAGTTCCGGCAGACAAATACTTTAAAATTTTAATATCGACATCGTCAATTTCGTAATTGCCTTTTTCTTGAAGAGCAGAAGCAATTTCGGGCGAAATAAATTTTTGATCTGAATTCGAAATCAGTGTAATCGCTTTTTTGAGATCTTCAATACTATTTCGGCCTTTTAGAACAAAGGCGTTGATTTCAGAATTTTCGAAAAGTGATTTTATACGAACATTTTTATCTTCAATAGAGTAGGCAATGATTTTAATATTAGGCTGCAGTTCACGAACTTTCTCAATTAGTTCGTCACCGCTGCCAATTTTTACTTCACGATGGTCTTTTTTAAATGAAAGATCGCTAATTAATAAATCATATGGTTCATTATCCTGAATGGCTTTTCTTATTTTTAGAAAAGCATCGTCACAATATTTTGCGTGCTGAAAATTGACAATGTCGAAATCATTCAAAGTTTGTTTTATGGCTAAATTGAATTCTTCAAAATCCTCGGCAATAATTACTTTTTTAAACATAGGCTTTTATTTAGGCATTGTTATTTTTACTTTGAAACCTTTATTTGGTTCAGTGTCAAAAGTAATAGTTCCGTTTATAGCCAAAATACGGTTTTCCATATTTTGCAAACCATTTTTTATAATTTTTGATTTTTCGCAGCCTTTACCAATATCGCTATAGTCAATAAATAGAGAATTGGAGTTTGAATTAAATGTTATGGATACCACAGAAGCTTCACTGTGTTTTTTCATATTAACCATTAATTCGTGTAAAACTCTTTGGATGGCAATCTTTTTTAAATCCTCAACCGAATCCCAATTTACTTTATCAATACCGTTAATAATAACGTTTGTTTGACTGCTATTGTAAGTTGAAAGCATTTCTTTTAAATTAGTGGGATAATTTGTACCAGTATCGATATTATTGTTTTCTCGAGAAATTCCTCGAACTCGCAAATAAATATCATCCAATTTTTCTAATAAGTTTTCTTTGTTATTCTCGTTGGTTAAAGGCTGGGTTTGAGTATAAGTAATAGCGTGAAATACATCATTTGCCAAACCATCATGAATGTCTTTTGCAATTCTGGTTTCGGTATCATAGGCTGTTTTTATTTTCTCCATTCGGTTTCTGTTGTCATAATGCTTTTTCAGATAAGCTAATAGAAACAGTAAAATGGTGAAAGCGGCAATAAAGATGATTTTTTCGTTTTCAGCTTCTTTAAGAGCAACTAAATTTTCGGCTTTTTCTAAACGAAGTTTTTCATTTTCGGCTTTTTCTTTTTTCGAATCGTATTTAATTTTAGCGAACTTGTTTTTGAAATTGTTGCGAATTTTAATAATGCTATCATTTAAGAAAATGAATTTTTGGGCATAAGCATTTTGAGAATCAGAATCATTAGAGATTAAGAAGGATAACGCTTTTAAACGTTCGTCAATACTATGAAGTTTTGTGGCTATCTCATATGCTTTTTCGGCATATTCATTTGATTTTTTAATATCAGTTTTTGAGTAAAATTGAGCCAAATGAAGGTTACTGCCAATAATTGCATATAAATCTTGAGACGCTGTTCTAATTTTCAAACCTTCATTCATTAATGCAAGTCCCTTTTCGTTATTTCCAATTCTAAAATAAGCAAAACCAAGATTGTCTAAAACCCTTGCTTTACTTTGTTTTGAAATTTGTTTTTCTTTTAAAATTAATTCTAGAATTTGAATGGCTTCTTTATATTTTTTCTGTTCAATATAAATAACAGCGATATTATTTAAAGGTGAGAACTTAGAAACATTATTTTCAGCATCTTTAATTGCTTCTTTATAATAGTAGATTGCATCATTGTAAAGCGAAAGTTCTTTGTCTGCAATTCCGAAAAAGTTATTAATAGAAACAGTGTAAATGCCTTTCTTTTTAATGTACGGCAGTGCTTCTGTTAAGGTTTCTTTGCTTCCATAAAAATCTCCATTTATTTGTTGGACAGAAGCCATTTGAATTAAATTGTAAACAATATTAGAACTGTCTTTTATAGTTTCAGAAAGTATTTTAGATTTATTAAAATTGTAAAAAGCACTGTTGTAGTTTTTGCTTTGAAAATCGGCAATACCTTTATCTCTTATTTTATAAGCTTCCTCTAAGGTAGGGTTAACTTTAGGAGACACAGTTGTTTTTTCTTTGCAAGAAAAGAAGAAGAGAACCATTAGCAGACAAAAAAACGGGGATCGTAGCATAAAAGTTACTTTCCCCGAAAATAATAATAATTTATATATTACTGTTTTTTAAATTAAGGTTTTTTTGGTGGCGGTACCACAACTGGATCATCATCTGGTCCTTCAGCTTGTGCGCCTTTTATAGGACTAACTTCTTTTTTTACCTCAGTTTTATCAGCAGCTGTTTCGAATTCGTCAGCAGTGCAAGAAAATAATGTAGTTGACAACAGAGCACACGCTCCCCATAAATATAATGTTTTCATTTTTTTAAATTTTAAAAGTTGAACATGGGTATTGCTGTCCGGAATATTTTTCCAGGTTGGTTAATGAATGGCAATACCAAATTTTGTTTGGGAAGTGAAGTGTGTAGAACTATAAAACATTATTTATACTTCCCACATAAACTCTGTTTTACGGTTTTCCACACTTGTTGACTTAACTAGTTTTGTACATTTGTTTTTGACCTGCAGATCAAAACGCTAACTAATTTTGTTGAAGCAAAGTTATATCGGGTTTAGAGCTGTATTGATATGGAATTCCGGGATTTCCGATTTAGTTTTAATGAATCCCTATATGTCCTTAGATGTCCTTTAAAATCCAAAAAAAATATTGCCTATGTGTAACATTACTTTAGAAGATTTATATAAAAAAGCCGTTAAAGAGAAATATGAAGAAGTAAAAAACGGTGATGATTTTTTCTTCTTGAATGCTCCAACAAGAGGAAAACTCAATAAGTTATGTTGGGAGAAATTCACGAATAAAGAGATGCATTCAAATGACTTGACAGTCTTTAATTCTTTGCTTGGACTTTCTTTTGATATTAATTCAAAAAATAAGTTTAGGCAAGAAACGAATCCATTTCGACCAGTAGAAAAATTTTTTAAAGGCGAAACAGATCCAGATAAAATTGAAGTTGTAGATATGGCTGCAATTTTAGTAGATTTTCAACCAAGACCTTTTAATAAGTTTAGGAAAGAAATTGATCCAGAAGATTTGAAATTAATTGAAGAGTTAAGAGACACAAATTTTTCTAAGGGTGGTGCCTTTTCTGATAATTTAATTGATGAGGTAGAAACCGAAAAACTTACAGATTTAAAAATTGAAGAACAGGAGCAAATTCAAAGTCACGAATCAGAAACGATTCAAAGTCCGAAATCAGAATCAGTGCCAATGCCAATTGTTTCAGTAACTTCTGTTGTCACAAAAGATAAACCAAAACCTGAAATTATACGAGATAATAAATTGCTTATAGCCATTACAGCTTTTGCTGTTTGCTTAGGTTTGGTGATTTATTTCGCTTTTTTTAACAAACAGTGCATGCAATGGTCAGAAGATCATTATGAGATTGTAGATTGTTCTTCTGAGATTGGAGGTAATTTTAATGAAATAATTCGGCTAGATAAAGAACTTTTGGACTTTAAAAAAATAAAAGCTTGCGATACTACAACGTGTTTCCTAACAAATGGCGATCCTATCGTTTGGTATTGTAAAACAGCAAATGGAATAGATTTCTTTAATGATAACGGAAATGGTTTGCATCCAGAGAGTAAAAAAGCGCTTCGTCCTATGACGGGCTATATGGTTGGTAAATACCTAAAAGGAAAAACTTGCGAATAATGTTTTTATAACCCTTAATTTTAAGTTAAAATGCGATTTATGTAAATTATTCCTAAAATCATGGAATTTTCTGTAGGATTATACTTTTAATTTAGCAGTATTAATTTTTAAACAAAAATCTACCATGAAAAATAAAGCAATATTATTAGGATTATTAAGTATCGGTTTTTTTGCAGTTTCTTGCAGTAACGATGATAACGAAGGGGAAACAATAGTTCCAATACAAGGAAAATACAATTTAAGTAAAACAGGTACAATTGTAAATGGACAAGAAGTTTTAATTGATGCAATTGAAAACGAAAGTGGCTGTAACAGAGATTATTTAGATTTAAGAGTGAGTAATGCAGCAGTTATTGGGGATTATGACGGTACAGATTGCGCCTTGACAGAAACTACAGGGACTTATGTAAGATCGCATAATGATTTAACGATTACAATTGGGAATGTTAGTTCAGTAAGTGATATCATGAATCTAACCAACAAAGAATTAAAAATAAAAGACAAAACAACTGGTGTAATTACAGTTTATACTAGATAAGAAAATTTGTTTTGAGATAATTTCAATTCGTATTGAAATGGAAAACGGAAACGACATTAAAGTTGTTTCCGTTTTTTTTTTATGAAATTAGATCAAGAAGATTTTAGCTGACAGGAATATAAATATCAAAAGCTGCTCCTTCATTTTGTATTCCTGATGCGGTGATAACTCCGTTGTGGTTTTCTACAATTTTTTTCACAATTGCCAATCCAATTCCAGTTCCGTTGTAGCGGTCTCGACCATGAAGGCGCTGAAAAACTTCGAATATTTTTTTGTTGTATTGCGCTTCAAAACCAATTCCGTTATCTGAAACTTTAACGTGACAGTATTTTTTGGCGGGTATCAGTTTTTCATTTTCTAAATCTTTGCCTAATGCAGTTTTGCTTTGAATTTTAATTACAATCGGAATTTCTGGATTTGAAAATTTCAATGAATTGGATATCAAATTATACAGCAATTGCTTGAATTGAAACGGAATAATATCAACTTGGCAAGTTTGTTTAATTTCAATGATTGCATTTTTTTGTTCTAATTCTTCCGTTAAATCTTCTTTCACTTCTTCGATAATCTCGCTGAGGTCTGTTTTAATAAAAGTGCGTTCATGTGCATTTGTTCTCGAATAAGCCAATAAATCATTAATTAAAGTCTGCATTCGTTGCGCTGCATTTTGCATTCGCTTAAATTTATCTTTTCCGTTTTCAGATAAATTCTCAGATTCTTTTTCGATAATCTGCGAAGCAAAAGTCTGAATTTTTCGAAGAGGTTCTTGCAAATCATGACTCGAGATGTAGGCAAAAGACTGAAGTTCTTTGTTCATTTCTTCGAGTTCATTGTTTTTCTGTTCTAATTCGAGTGCATTCATTTTTAATTTATCATCAGCTTTTTTTCTTTCCGTTAAATCATGCGTTACTTTTGAGAAACCGATAATTTCATTTTGCTTATTATGAATTGCAGTAATTACAACACTTGCCCAGAATTTACTTCCATCTTTGCGTGATCTCCAGCCTTCATGAACCACTTTTCCGTTTTCGATTGCAAGCTGTAAAAGTTTTTCAGGCAGTTTCTTTTGCTGATCTTCTTTGGTGTAGAAAATCGAAAAATATTTTCCAATAATTTCTTCAGCTTTATAGCCTTTTATTTTTTCGGCTCCAGCATTCCAATTTTCAATGATTCCATAGGCATTTAGATATAAAATGGCATATTCCTGAACTTCTTCAACCATTAAATGATAACGTTCTTCACTTTTTCGAAGCGATTCATTCATCTGGATTAATTCTCTCGTTCGAGCTGTAACTTGCTGTTCAAGTTCATGTGTAAAAGCTTTTTCTGTATGAATATCGGTAAAAGCGCCAACCCATTTTATAATTTTATTGTCGATGCCAAAAACGGGTTCGCCAATAACGGTGTGCCATCTATAGGAACCATCTTTTCTATGCATTCTCACATCACAGCGATACATTTCGCCCGTTGCAAGCGCGTGCTGCCATATTTTGACATTTTCTTCAAAATCGTCAGGATGAATCATTTTCTGCCACGAACCTTCAATTCCAGGTTCAATTCCTGTATATTCTAGCCATTTGCCAGAAGTGAAAAGTGCATTTCCTTCGGCATCTGTTTCCCAGATTAATTGCGGAATGCTTTCTGTAAGTGAACGGAATCTTTTCTCACTTTCTTCGATTTTTTTTCGGGCTTCGACTTTTTCGGTAACGTCAATAAGTGTTATTCTAATTCCTGAAATCGAATTATCGCCTTGGCGGAGAGGTGCGAATTCAAAATCAACATAAAACTGATTTCCGCCTTTTTCATTATCAATAAAAAGTAAAGATTCAGATTCAGAATATACTTTTCCTGATTCGTAAACTTTTTTTAATAATTTAGCGTATTTCTGTTTATTCAATTCTGGAAATAATTCCAATATTTTTTTTCCTTGAACTTCCGATTCTTCTTTTTTCCAAATATTCTCCAAAAGCACAAAATTGGCCATTTCGATAACAAAATCATTTCCACGCAAAATAGCTATTGGAACAGGCGACTGCATAATAAGATTACGCAGTTTTTTTTCGCTTTCCTCAATTTTCTGCTGATATTTCTTTTCGTCAGTAATATCTCGAATCGTTCCAATTAGTTTTTCTGGCTGATGATTTTCATCATAAAAAACTTTTCCTTTTCCTTCAATCCAATGTATCGATTGGTCTTTCCAAATTACCCGTACTTCATAATTTAGAAAACCTGAACTTAATGCTTCCTTAAAACCTTTATTTCTTATGTGAAGATCGTCGGGATGAAGATGTGCTAATAATTCTTCATGCGTCAGCATTACATCTTCGGTGTAACCGCCAATAATTTCAAGATATCGTTGAGAGTAAGTCGGGATTCTCGTTTTTACATTCAATTCCCAAGTTCCTAATTCGCTGGCTTCAACTACTATTCTTAAGCGTTCTTCGTTAAGTTCAATTTTTTTTCTGGCTTCAACTTTTTCGCTTACTTCTGTAACGGTTACTAAAATTCCCGAGATTGTACCATTTTCTTCTTTTAATGGATGATAAAGAAAATCAAAATAGGAAGTTTCAATTTTTCCGTATCGGTTTAAAGGAACAGGAACTTCAATTCCATGAAAAGGAATTCCATTTTTTAAAACGCCATCTAAGAAAGCGCTAACGGTTTCTTTTACTTCAGGCAATGATTCATACAATGATCTTCCTACAAAAGTTTTTTCTTCTCGATCTACTAGTTTAAGATAAGCTTCATTAGCCATTTCGACAATATATTCTGGCCCTCGAAGAATCGTGATGCCAACAGGTGCCTGTCTAACTGTATTACGGAAACGTTTGTCACTTTCTTCAATTTTTTGTTTGGCCAAATACAAGTCGGTGATGTCTACGGCGGTATTCATTACACCATAAATTTTACCATTTAGATCGTACAAAGGCGTAAAACTGTAATTGAAATAAGATGTTTTTAAAACATTATCAACAACAAGATCAATTCGGGTATTTTTAGAATGAAAAGATTGTCCAGTTTCATAAACGGTTTCGACTTGTTTAAATATTGGCTCATCTTTTAATTCGGGAAGAATTTCAGTGTATGTTTTTCCAATTACGTCAGGACCTTTTCCCCAAACTTTAATGATTGAGTCATTGGCAAGTTCAATGCGCATTTCTTTTCCAACATAAACGGCAATAGGAAAAGGAGCATTTTCAACCAATTGTCTTATTTTTTGTTCACTTTCTTCTACTTTTGAGCGAGCCAAAACTTGAGCAGTAACTTCTGTAGCAATTGCAGCAACGCCGGAAATAGTTCCGTCGGGTTCTCTTAAAGCTTCGTAAACAAAATTGATATAAGTATTTTCAGTTTGTCCATTTCGATTTAATTGGACAAAAAGTTCGTCTGTCGTAATTTTTTTTCCATCTGTAAAAACCTTGTGCAAAATTTCATCAAAACCTTGTTTCTTTAGTTCAGGAAGAACTTCAAAAATGGACTTATTAATTACATTTTCTGCTTTTGTTTCCCAAAGCTGGAGCATTTGTTCATTAGCAATTTCAACAACATGATTTTCACCTCTAAAAATGCACATTGCAACAGGAGCTTGCATAATATTATTTACAAATCGTGCATTGCTTTCTTTTAGCGCATCTTCAACAATTTTCTTTTCTGTGGTTTCAATAACAGTTACTAAAATACCGCCGACAGATCCGTCTTCAATTTTTATTGGACTGTATGAAAAATCAAAAAAACAATCTTCTATATAACCATTTCGATGCAATGAAACTTTAAAATCAGGAAAACTTACGGCTTGTCCCTGCATTACATCGGCGAACATTGGACCAATAGTTTCCCAAATTTCAGCAAATGTATTTCGGGAACTTCCGCCTAGAGCTTCTGGATGTTTAGAAGTTCCAAGAATAGGTCTAAAAGCATCATTGTAGAGCTGAGTATAATTTTTTCCCCACGCAATGTACATTCCAAACGGATTGCCAAGCATCATTGCAGTCATTGTTTTTAAGCTTTGGGGCCATTTTTCAGGATCGCCCAAAGGTGTTTTGCTCCAATCTGCAGAACGAATTAAACTTCCCATTTCGCCTCCTTCGGAAAGAAAATAATGTTCCTTTTTTTTTCGGTTCATTTCCAAAGAAGATTAAGGTTGCAGTATAAATTTTGCTCTTTCGGGCTGTTTGAAATTATTTTCAGATGCTACATTTAGTGCTTTTTCGATAACGGTTTTTAGTTTTGAAAATTCACCCGGTTTTCGAATATAATAAGAAGCACCGTTTTGATATAAATTGTTTACAATTTCGCTGTCTAGCGAAGTAGAGAAAATTATAATCGGCAGATTGTTTAATTTTTCATCTTTCTTAATTTCATCCAGACATTCAAGACCGTTTTTTCGGGGCATATTTAAATCCAAAAAAATAACATCTGGAAGATTTGAAATATTTATTTTGAGATAATCCATCAATTGTACTCCATCGTGAACCATAGAAAGATTAGTGCTGACAGCTATTTCATCGAGAGCTTCTTTAAAGAAAAGGCAGTCATCTTCGTCGTCGTCAGCCAATAAAAGATTGTAATGCTCCTTATTCATATTGTAGTCTCCTCAATTTAGGGTTAAGTTTGTTTGGTTAAATTTAACTTTTTTCCGTAAGATTTTCTGCTTTTTTGTGAAGAATGTTTTTTTAAACACAAAAAAATAGAATATAAATATGTTTTTCACACTCAAATGCAATTTTCTGCTAAAAATTGCGTTTAATTTATTCTTACCTTTTATAGTGCAAAACTATTTTTGAGATTTGGTTTTCTTTTAAAAATAGAAATTATAAACCTTCTGAAAGCCTTTTAAAATCTCACTTTTCAATCCAAAATTTTACCATTTTAGTGTTTACTGTATCCGTAAAGTGTAAAATAATTACACACTCTTTTTTGTTTTATTTTTTATAAATAGCTCTATGCCAGTATAAAGACGTGTTGGCACGCCGCTTGCAAATTGTGTTTATGTCAAATCTTTGATGTGTTTGTTTTTTTATTGTTTCTCGAAAAAATGAGAAGCAAATAAATCAGAAAAGAAAGATTTTACTAAAAGCCAAATTAAGGAAATTAAAAAAAGGAGTATAAGCATGGAAAGCGAAACAATTATCTCAGAACAATTTTATGCGAACAATAGTTCAGCTATCAGCGAAAAAACATTAACAGGTTCATTTTTCAGAACCAACGAAAAATCACAAAAAGTACATGTAGAAAGACCATCAAGTCCATTTGGATTAGCAATTCTTGTTGCCACATTTTTATTGATGCTTTCGGGTGTGTATTTAGTATTTCAATTTCAAGACGATTTTGAACAATTTCATTTTGAAAGAATCGCTTCAACTTGGGGATTACCATTTTTAATCCTCACAACAATTTTATTCTTCTATCAAACGGGAGTTTTCTTGTACAGCTCTTATTTGTATTTAAGATATAAACCAATCGAATCTGTATCAGACGATTTATTGCCAACTTGTACGATTATCGTTCCGGCATACAATGAAGGAAAATTAGTTTGGGACACTTTATTAAGCCTTGCAGAAAGTGATTATCCAGCAGAAAAATTACAGCTTTTAGCAATTGACGATGGAAGTAAAGATGATACCTGGTATTGGATGCAAGAAGCAAAAGCAAAATTAGGAGATCGTGTTACGATTTTTCAACAGCCTAAAAATCAAGGGAAACGTCAAGCTCTTTACAGAGGTTTTAAATTAGGAACGGGAGAAATCTTTGTAACGGTAGACAGCGATTCTATTGTGAAAAAAGATACTTTAAGAAACTTAGTTAGTCCGTTTGTGGTAAACAAAAAATGTGGAGCAGTTGCTGGAAACGTTCAGGTTTTAAACAATAAATCGGCAGTTTTACCAAAAATGCTTAATGTGAGTTTCGTTATGAGCTTTGAATACCAACGTTCTGCTGAAAGCGAATTAGGTTCAGTATTATGTACACCAGGTGCATTGGCAGCTTACAGAAGAGATGCAGTTTTCAACTGTCTTCCAGAATGGATCAATCAGACATTTATGGGCGAACCGTCGGATATTGGAGAAGATCGCGCTTTAACAAATATGATTTTGAAACAAGGTTTCGAAGTTAAATTTCAAAAAAATGCAGTAGTATTAACGAATGTTCCTGAAGAATATAAAGGTTTATACAAAATGTTTATCAGATGGGCGAGAAGTAACGTTCGTGAAAATCTTATGATGGCAAAATTTGTTTTTACAGATTTTAGAAAAGGATCAAAATTTGGAGCTAGAATGTTATTCTTAAACCAATTTTTTAAGATTGCAATGACATATCCGTTTCTTCTTTTTATGTTATACTTTATTGCAGTTCACCCAATCTTATTTTTAAGTTCAACATTAGCAGCGATTTTAATTTTCTCAACATTTTCAATGCTATTTTACGCAAAAAGATACAATTTGTCAGAGTCTTTCTGGGCTTATTCTTACAGTGTTTTCTACACTTTTAGTTTGTTCTGGATTGCGCCTTATGCGATTGCAACTGCAAACAAAAAAGGATGGCTGACAAGAGGATTATAATATTCATTCTATTTTATATAAAACTCCGCCAAATGAAAACCCGCTGTATTTTACAGCGGGTTTTTTGATTATTGTTGAATATCTAAAGCAGCAATAATCTGCTTTTTCATTGTTGTATTTATGTAATCTAAGGTTTCGGCATAAGAAATTGAATAATGCCTTTCGATGTTTTGAAATTGCTCTGGAAATTGGCTTAAAATTTTATCATAATAAATATCCAACTGTTTATCTGAAGGCATTTCGTATTTCAAACGAAGCTGAAATCTTCTCAATAAAGCGCTGTCTATTATTTCGTAATGATTCGTTGCGCAGATCAATAAACTATCAGAAGGGAAATAATCAAAAAGCTGAATTATAGTGTTTACCAAACGTCTCATTTCGCCCACATCTTTATCGTCGCTGTCTCGGCTTTTTCCAATTTGATCAAATTCATCCAAAAATAAAACGGCTCTTTCTAGAATTGCTCTATCAAAAATGGCTTTTAAGTTTTTAGAAGTTTCGCCAATTCTAGAATCGATAACGGTGCTGAGGTTGACTATGATAATTTTTTTATTTAAAGTATTGGCAATCGCTTTTGCTGTTGTCGTTTTCCCGCAGCCAGAACTTCCGTGCAGTAAAATTTTATTATCAACTTTAAGATTATACTTTTTTAATTCGTCAACATATTGATGCTCTTTGATAATTTGAAGCAAAGAAGCTTTATTTTCAGCACTAAAAAATAAATCGTCTAAAGCAATTTTTTCATTATCAATTACAGTAAGATCATTCAGGTTCATCAGCGTTTAATTTGCTGCAAAATTAAGTTTTATTCTGTAATGTTCTCATTCTCAAAAATAGCTTTTCTGGAAAAATTTTCTGCTCAAATTCAATACTTTAAAATGTTTTGTTATTTTTAAAATAAAAAAATAAACTATGAAAAAGATGCTCTTCAGTTTTCTGATTATTACTTCTTTGCATTCTTATGCTCAAAATAATCCCATTTTTAAAGGATGGTATGCAGATCCTGAAGGAATCATTTTTGAAGAAACTTATTGGGTTTATCCAACTTATTCAGCGCCATTTGACGAGCAAGTTTTTTTTGATGCCTTTTCTTCTCCCGATTTAGTGAATTGGACAAAACATCCAAAGATTTTAGATACTACAGCCGTCAAATGGGCGAAACGCGCAATGTGGGCGCCATCGATCATTAAAAATAAAAATAAATATTTTTTGTTTTTTGGTGCAAATGATATTCACGAAGGAGAAACTGGCGGAATAGGAGTTGCAGTAGCTTCAAAACCAGAAGGACCTTATAAAGATTATTTAGGAAAACCCTTAGTAGATAAAATTATTAACGGTGCACAGCCAATCGATCAATTTGTTTTTAAGGACAAAGACGGTCAGCATTATTTAATTTACGGTGGCTGGAGACATTGTAATATTGCCAAATTAAAATCGGATTTTACTGGATTTATACCGTTTGAAGATAAAACAGTTTTCAAAGAAATGACACCAGATAATTATACAGAAGGGCCTTTTATGTTTATTAAAAACAATAAATATTATTTCATGTGGTCTGAAGGAGATTGGGGTGGTCCCGATTATTGTGTGGCTTACGGAATTGCAGATTCTCCAATGGGGCCCTTTAAAAGAATTGGAAAAGTTTTAGAATCAGATCCGAAAATTGCTCGTGCAGCGGGACATCATTCGATTATAAAAGTACCAAACAAAGAGCAATATTATATTGTCTATCACAGAAGACCTTTGACCGAAACAATAATGCATTCAAGAGAAACTTGCATCGAAGAAATGTTTTTTGATGAAAATGGTTTTATAAAACCGGTTGTTTTGACCAATGAAGGAGTAAAGGCCAATCCGTTAAAGTGAAACGCATTATATAAGATAGAAAATCGAAAGGGAATAGTTTTTACGCTATTCCCTTTTTCGTCCTAAGAATATCAAGAAAGTAATACTGTGTCTGGCACAACAGTAATTTTTTGAGTAAAATTTAAAGTGAGTTGATCCAAATGTCCAAAGAAAAATGTATCCAAAACTTGTTGAAACACAGGATGCGCATTTTGTACCTGAACAAATAAACTCATAGAAGAGTGTAGTTTTTTCGCTCCCAAATCTCCTAAAATTCCTTCCGCTGATTTTTTGTTTAAAGTCAGCAAAAGTTTCGAAATCTCAATTAGATGTTTTGATAAAATCGGATGATTTAAAAATTCTGTCGCTTCTTTTAAATCTGCTACAGCATAATAATCTGATATTGTACTTTTCCCTAATCCTTTAATCTGCGGAAAAATAAACCACATCCAATGCGTTTCTTTTTTACCTTTTTTAATTTCAGAAAAAGCAGTTAAGTACAGTTTATTTTGAGCGTCTAGAAATCGGGTCAAATCATTTTGTGCGTAAGTCATATCTTGATTCTGTATTAAATCGTTTATAAATGGAGTTTCTTTAATAGGTAACACTTTATATTTCTTTATTATACTTTGTCAAATTTTTCGAGTACCAAAAGTAAAACGCCAAAAACGGTACGAGTTATAGAATTGCAATTGTGCGTTACATAATTCCGAGTCTGTAAGAAAGCCTTGTTAATATAATTTTAAAGTTTGAATGATTCTAAATTCTAATGTTATTTTAATGTTCTCCAAAAAAAATGGCTCTAAATTGCGCGCTCAGAAAAATGATAATAAACGCCTTAAATCACTGAGATTTTGAATTAAATTAATTGTGATTTGATTAAACTTTGAGCCTTTTTTAGAGTATGTTGAATAAAATTAGAAATAGCTTTTTATGTAAATGCCTTCAGGCGTTGCTGGTCGGCTATTTTCTTATTAGCAGTTTAAACATCTCAAATAGTGTAGGTAGAATCATCAATGCAAACGCAGAAACCTATACCGTAAAAGGGATTACGTGTAATTTTCTAAAAAAAATCTTCAAATGTGACGGAATTCCAGAAGAATTGGACGATTACAAAACAAAAGATACCAAAACAGCCAAATTAGCAAAAGGAATTCCTTTAATGGAATATTTGATTTCATCAGAATCACTTATGCCTAATTTTTATTTTTTAATAGAATCACAAGCGAAAAAATATATTGACAATACAATATTCTCTTTTGGTTTTCATGGTAAAATAGACATACCGCCTCCTCGGGTTAATTCATAAATACTTGTTTTTTAAGGATTAGGATAAAAAATCTTCGTCCTGAATACGGTTTTTGCCGTATATTTATTCTATGTAATAATCTTGTATTTATACTTAAATTCATGACACCATTTAAACGTTTTTATAACTTATTGCAGCTTGATAAGCGCGATGTATATCAAATTATCTTCTATGCTGCTTTTGCAGGGTTAGTAAATCTTTCTCTGCCTTTGGGAATCCAAGCTATTATTAATTTTATTCAAAGCGGTCAGCTAAGCGTTTCTTGGATCATTCTTGTAATTCTGGTTACGGTTGGAGTTGGTTTTGGAGGAGTTTTAACGATTTTACAGCTTCGTATTGTAGAGAATCTGCAACAGCGAATTTTCGTTCGTTCTTCTTTCGAATTTGCTTATAGGATGCCTTTAATTAAATTTAAAGAAATGTACTCGGAGTATGCTCCAGAAAAAGCCAATCGTTTTTTCGATACTTTAATGGTGCAAAAAGGAACAGCAAAACTTTTACTAGATTTTTGTACAGCATTTCTTCAAGTTGGTCTGGGGATTATTTTATTGGTTCTTTACCATTCTTTCTTTATGGTAATCGGACTTTTATTTATAGTCATTTTATATGTCATTTTTAAGTTTTCGTATAAAGACGGTTTAGAAACCAGTTTGAACGAATCAAAATTTAAATATAAAGTTGCGGCGTGGCTTCAGGAAATTGCGAGAAACAGAGAAAGTTTTCGCAGAAAAGGAGCTTTTGAATACGCTTTGGGAAGAAATGACAAATATGCAAGCAACTATATAAATTACCGTGAAAAGCACTTTCAGGTAATGAAGAAACAATACATTCAGCTTACTATTTTTAAGGTAATTGTTACTGCTGCCTTATTATCGATCGGTGGTTTTCTGGTAATTCACCACCAAATGAACATAGGGCAGTTCGTAGCAGCTGAAATCGTAATTGTATTATTAATCAACTCCGTAGAAAAAATCATCTTCGGATTAGAGTCTTTCTACGATGTATTGACTTCTGTTGAAAAAATCGGTCAGGTGACTGATATGGAAATTTCATGCATTCCTCAAACTTCAGATAAAACTGAAAAAGGGATCAATATCGAAACCGAAAGCATCAATTACAATTATCCAGAACACAACAAAAAATCGCTGAAGAATATCAATTTAAAAATCTCTCAAGGAGAAAAAATTATTCTTACGGGAACAAACGGTGCAGGAAAAAGTACCTTATTGAGACTACTTTCGGGTGTTTTAGAACCAGAAAGCGGAGCAATGTATGTGACCGATAATTATATGAACCGTCTTAACGAAGACACTTATAGAGCGCAGGCAGGAACATATTTGCAAGGCGATACACTTTTTGCAGGAACAATTCGCGAGAATATTGTTTTTGGAAATGAAGAATTGAACAGCGATGATTTAAAATGGGCTTTAGATAATGTTGGTCTTACACCGTACATTAAAACTTTCGAGAACGGGTTGGAAAATCAAATTCATCCCGGAGGACGTGAACTTTCTGCTTCTGATGTTCAAAAAATTCTTTTGGCTAGAAGTATTGTTGGTAAGCCAAATATCTTATTCTTAGAAGATCCAGTTGATAAAATGGACGAATTGACTTCGAGTAAAATTGTTGATTTTTTACTTTCTGAAGAAAATGACTGGACTGTTATTGTAACTTCTAAAAATGATATTTGGAAAAGCAAATGCAGTCGTATGATCACGATTGATGACGGAAAAATTATTAACGACATAAAGCTTTAATCATGCTCAATATATCTAAAGATAATAACGTACTTATAACGCCGGGCAAATATAAATCGATTACAAGCGTTGCCCGAAGACCTCATTATAAAATTTTAAATAGAGTCATAATCGGATTTTTGATTTTTGCTGTCTTATGCCTTTTTCTGCCGTGGACACAAAATATTTCAGGTAGTGGTTCTGTAACAACTTTAAAACCAGATCAAAGACCTCAAACGGTTCATAATGCAATTGCAGGACGAATTGAAAAATGGTTTGTAAAAGAAGGTGATTATGTAAAAAAAGGAGATACGATTCTTTTTATTTCGGAGATCAAAGAAGATTACTTAGATCCAAATTTGGTTGGAAACACCAAACAACAGGTTGATGCCAAAAAGATGGCAGTGGAATCGTACAGTGATAAAGTAAATTCGCTTGATGTTCAGGCACAATCGCTTAGTACAGAAAAACAATTGAAGCTGCAGCAGGCTCAGAATAAAATTCGTCAGGCACAGCTGAAAATAAAAAGTGACAGTATGGATCTTGTTGCGGTTAGAACACAATTGAGAATTGCTAAAACGCAATTTGACCGTTCAACTGCCTTAAACAAAGAAGGTCTTAAACCAATGACTGATGTCGAGCAGAAAAGATTAAAACTTCAGGAATCTGAAGCATACATCATCACTCAGGAAAATAAATTATTGAGTAGCAGAAACGAATTGATTAATGCAAAAGTAGAAATCAATAGAATTTCTGCAGAATATGCTGAAAAAATATCTAAATCTAGAAGTGATAAGTTTACCGCTTTAAGTACGCAATACGATACAGAAGCTCAGGTAAATAAATTGGAAAACCAATATACTAATTACAGATTAAGAAATGGTTTGTATTATATTACAGCGCCACAAAGCGGTTACGTAAACCGTGCATTACTGGCTGGTCTTGGAGAAACCATCAAAGAAGGAACTCCTGTAGTAAGCATTATGCCAGCTAAATATGATATTGCGGTAGAAACTTATGTAGATCCAATCGATTTACCGCTTGTCCACCGTGGTGCAAAAGTTCGTGTTTGGTTTGACGGATGGCCTAGAATTGTATTTTCTGGATGGCCTGGATTATCTTATGGAACTTACGGAGGTAAAGTTGTAGCCATAGAAAACTTTATAAGCCCGAATGGAAAATACAGAATTTTAGTTTCACCAGATGGAGAAGATCGTCACTGGCCAAAAGAGCTTAGTATTGGTGCTGGTGCGCAAAGTATTGCATTGCTAGAAACCGTTTCGGTATGGTACGAGATTTGGCGAAACTTGAATGGTTTCCCACCAAATTATTATAACTCAGGAGAAAAAGAAGAAAAAGGAAAGGAGAAAAAGTAAAATGAGAAATCTAGTAAAACTGTTTTCTTTCTTAATGCTATTTTGTATTTCTACGCTGCAAAGTCAGAATTTTAATCAAGAGGAACTTACTTTTATCGAGTTTTTGGGATATGTAAAAAAGTATCATCCATTGGTAAAACAAGCTAATCTTGAAGTGACAAACGCTCAAGCAAAGCTGATGATGGCAAGAGGCGGATTTGATCCAAAACTTGAAGTAGATTACAATAAGAAAGAATTTAAAGGCACAGAATATTATTCGCTATTAAACAGCAGTTTCAAAATTCCGACTTGGTACGGAGTCGAGATTAAAGCAGGTTTTGACGATACGAGTGGTGAATATTACAACCCGCAGAACAAAACTCCAGAAGCAGGTTTAACTTCGCTAGGAATTAACGTTGCTTTGGGACAGGGAATGTTTATCAATCAAAGAATGGCCGATGTTCGCGAAGGAAAACTTCAGGTTAAACTGAGTGATGCACAGCGTAAACTAAGAGCGATTGAAATTTTATATCAAGCAAGTGAAGCTTATTTTGAATGGAGAAAAAGCTATAACGAAGCAGAATTATATAAAAATTATTTAGGTTTTGCGAGCACTCGTTTTGAAGGAGTCAAGAAACTAATCAAAGAGGGAGATGCACCAGCGATTGACAGCGTTGAAGCTAAAATTACGGTGCGGAACAGAGAGCTGAATGTTGAAAATGGAAATTTAAAATTAGCTAAAGCAAAACTTAAACTGGCTAATTTTTTATGGATTGAAAATGTTCCAGTTGAATTAGGAGATTTGGTTAAACCAGAGCAAAATTTAATTCAGACCATAGAAGAGACTTTAAAGACGGATGCTATGATGGTTGATGTTGAATCGTTAGACTCACACCCAAAAATTCAGTCTCTGGAAACGAAAATGGATATTCTAGAAGTAAACCGTCAGCTGAAAGCTAATGCATTGCTTCCTAAAATAAATGTGGGGTATAACTACATCTCAGAACCCAATTACTGGAATAATTTCAATGCAGATGATTATAAGTTTAATATCGATTTTAGTTTCCCTATTTTCTTAAGAAAAGAACGAGGAAGTTTAAAAATGGCAAAACTGAAAATTCAGGATATGCAGTTTGATATTGGTCAGCAGCGCTTGGAACTTAAAAATAAAATCAAAGCGCAACAAACAGAAATTGCTTCGTTAAGAAAACAGAAAATAGTAATCGATAATCTCGTAAAAGATTATATGACAATGCTAAATTCAGAAGAAAAATTATTCTCTTTTGGAGAAAGTTCGATTTTCTTAATCAATTCAAGAGAAAATAATTTGGTTAGCGCAAAATTGTCGCAAATAAGTTTAGAGAATCAATTCTATCTGTCGAATGCCGAATTGTATAAAATACTGGCAAATCCAGATTAAAAAAAAATATGTAGTCTGTACCTGTCTGCATTATATTAGTTTTCAGAATTTAAATTAAAAAAAAGCTTTAGATTATTTTCTAAAGCTTTTTTGTTTTGAAGAAATGTTTAAAAAAGCGGTTTCAAATTATAACATGAAACCGCTTTTTCAAAAAGTTAAAAACTTCTTTATTTAAATTTGATAGACTTTCTTATTTCGCAGCCGTGTAATTTAATATTGACTGATTATGAGTTTATTAAAAAAGAGTTTCTTTTTATTCTGTTGCATCATTCTGTCTCAAGTATTAAAAGCTCAAGATGCTCCTTACACAATGGGGTTTATTCCAGCATCTATAAGCGAAGTTGATGTTGCGTTTCCGTTAATAGAAAAATGGCATTTGAGCGGTCAGGCAGATTTACAGCTTGTTACCCAAGGCGCTTACACAAATGGAAATCCTTTTGAATATACACAGCGTAAAGTCATAAGACCTTGGATTATTTATTCTGGGCTTAAAAATATGAAGCTTTGGTTAGGATATGCCCACAACCAGAAATATGCCATTGAAGAAGCAGGCAATTATAAAACCTTAGAAAATAGACTTATCGTTATGGGAACTTATACCCAAGAAATGCCTAAAGGTTCTCTTTTTGAACAAGTGCGGTTCGAAACCAAGTTTTTTGATGACAGAAATGGCAACCCTCAGACGATTCCAAGATTAAGAGCACGTTTTGGAGTCAATCATTATTTAAGACAGAGTAAAGAAAAGCCAATTTTTCTGGCACCGAATATTGGTTATTATACAGAATTGATGCTGAAGTTTGCTTCAAAAGATTATGCCGAAGAACATTTTGATATTTTCAGATTATCGGTTTATTATACTGCTGGAATTACACCGAATATTCATTTTTTGGCAGGCATTATAGGTCAGATGCAGTTGCGAACAAACGGATCTCAGTTTGATGTTTATTACGGACCAATGGTTTCAGTTAAATACAGTGTAAAACCTAAGGAGCGAGAAACATTTGACAGTGTCGATGGCGGTGCAGATTAACCAAATTATTTCTGGCGATTTTAAATGAGTTTATTTTGCTTAAAACTTATAATATTTAACTTTGAAATGTTATAAGAAATAAACAAAATGAAACAAGCGATTATAAATGCTGTTGTACACACAGGTGAAGAAATAATAGAAAATGGAGTTGTTATTGTAGAGAACGGAATTATTGTTTCTGTGCAGAAAGAAATTCCAAACGACATTCAAACAATTGATTTGAAGGGAAATCATCTGTCGGCAGGATTTATAGACATTCAGATTAATGGCGGAGAAAAGTATTATTTCAGCCAGACTCCAAATGAAGAGACTATTCAGGATATTTATGATGCCAGCATGAAATATGGCACAACGCACGTTTTACCTTGTTTGATTTCGTCTTCTCGAGAAACTATTCTTCAAGGAATCGAAGCTGTTCGCGATTATATGAAAAAGCACAATAATGGCGTAATCGGGATGCATTTGGAAGGGCCATTTTTAAATCCAGAAAGACGTGGTGCGCACAGCATTGATCAAGTTCGAAAACCTACTGATGAGGAACTTCAAGAAATCATCAACAAAGGAAAGGACGTTATAAAAGTGATTACAATTGCTCCAGAATGTTTCACTGAAGAACAATTGAATATGCTGATCGAGAGTGGAATAACAATTTCTATCGGACATTCGACGATAACACACAAAGAAGCAAAATACTATTTTTCGAAAGGAATAAACCTTGTAACGCATTTATTTAATGCAATGACACAATTTGGACATCGCGAACCAGGTTTAGTTGGAGCTGTTTTTGAAAATGAAAAAGTTTATGCTCCAGTAATTTTAGACGGAATGCATTGTGATTATGCGGCGGCAAAAATTGCCTTTAAGTTAAAACAAGAAAAATTCTTCTTAATCAGCGATGCTACATTTTTAGGACGAAAAGTTGCCAATTTCAAATGGGATAATTTTGATGCTCATTTAGTTGATGGTTTCTACAGAAATGAAGACGGAAATCTGGCAGGAGCAACAATTTCAATGACAGAAGCAGTGCAAAATGCTTATAATCATTTAAATGTTTCTGTAGATGAAGCTATAAAAATGGCAACGACAAGAGTAGCCGCAGCAATTGGTATGGAAAATAAATTCGGAAAAATTAAATCTGGTTTTCCTGCAAGTTTTGTTCAATTCAATTCTGATTTATCTAAAATTGAGACTTTAGATTTAACCTTATAAAGCTTTAAAATATGATTGTTAAGTATAGTTTCTGTTAAGGAAAACTTACTTTGGATATATTTAGGTTTAATACTTTTCTTTCAATATGCTTGTTTTTAAAAAGCATATTGATAGTTTTGCACCGTAATTAACCCCAAATCTACTTACTTAACAATGAGAAAAAACACTCACTATTTTTTACTTGCTCTTTTTTCAAGTATAATTTTAGGCTGTAGTGACGATAGCGATTCGTACCAGCCAAATTATCTGCCAAGCATTGATGCCACAGCTTTGCCAGACGGAAATCATCCAATGACTATGTTTGAAGACGATGAAGATCCTTCAATAATGTACAATAAAGCTGATCGCTGGTTTAGAGTAAATGAACCGTTTCAAGTTATTCAAAAAGGAAAAGATTCGGTACAAATTTCGCTTTATTCTCCAGTCGGATTAACAAATGTGAAAGTGTATGCAAAACTGCCTAATTATGATAAGCGATTTTTAATTTACAGTTTTTCAGAAGTTCCAGCTTTTCATCGTTCGTTTCATAAATTGCCTTTAACAGAGCAGAAAAACGATTATTTGTTGGAAACAGGAAATACCGTAACGATTGATAAAATTGAAGGTTTCTCTTCAGGAGCAATAGAATTTTCTGTTGAATCAGATGATCCTTTATTTCAAAAATTCAAAAAAATAAAATCAACACATTTAGTTCAGTTTCATGATGGCTATCACATTAATGAATATGGTAAATTTCTTCCGATGAATCCAGCTTTGGCAAAAGAAGCAATAACCATGATCATCAATTATTCTTATGCTTTGAGCCATCCTTTGTATTATGACACTTTTATCAATTTTGATAGATACAAGCAAGAACAGGCAACTGCAGCAGGAACGGAAATAAACGGCGCTTTGAACTGGCACGGAAATGCTGATGATGTCGATGGTGTTTATGATTATTATTCTAAAGAAGAAATCGAAAAAATATATTGGAATTATCTAGATAAAAGAACCGTTTGGATGGCAATGGTAGGCGGAGATTCTGCTTGGGGCGGAGGAAATCTGGCATCGCAATGGGAATCAGGATATGTAACAGGACATTGGGTTGGAGAAATGTCAGTTTGGTCGCATGAATATTCGCACCATATTGGTTTCAGCCACAGCAGTAATTTAGCCAATAGTGGCGAAGGCGGAGGACAACAAGAAATGCTGACTCATTTTTATAAATATTTAATTTATTTAAATGATCTTCCTTTTACAGATCCAGAGGTATTAAAAACCTATGCAAAAACAAGTTATGTAACAGGAACTTATAAAAAACCAGTATTTACTATTAATCCTAAAAATCCATTTTTACTGAAATATAAAGGTGAAGGAAAATGGAACTAAACAATAAATCATTCATGAAACATATTTTACCGCTTATTCTTGTACTTTGTTTTTTTACAAATTGCAGTAAAGATGATAATGTTGCCACAAAAGATTATACTTATTTTTATCCAACTGATGAGGCTTCTATCACCAACGCAAATATTCCAGGAAGTACAGAAGCTTTTGATCCAAAAGGAATTACAATATCAAACGAAAAATTATATGTCATAAACGGAAATGTTTTAGAAATTTTTAATGCATTAACCCTTGAACATATTAAAACAATTAAAGAATATACAAAAGGTACCACTACAATTCCGCTAACGAGCTTAACATCGGTTAGTGTAGATAATGGCCGAATTTATGTTGGAAGTACCGAATCGCGATTGTTTGTTTTTGATGAAATAACAAATGCTGGAATCAGTACCGTTGGAAATGGCCAGTGGTGGCAGACTTTTGTACACGTTTTTGGAGTTGTTGCAAAAGACGGATTGGTATTTGTAAAAGAAAAAGAAAATAGTATAAAAGTGCTTGACGCTACTCAAATTACAGAAACAAGTACTTGGGATTTAAAGCCAATTGCTAAATTAAATACATTAAAAGGCTACACAGAAATTTATTCACTTGATGTTTACGGAGGAAATCTGGTTGTAGCAGGAAGAGATGCTAAAAGTTATCTGTATTATAATATTGCCAATATTAAAAAGAATGCTACAAACTCACTGACAACTCCTATCGAACCAGAATTAGTTCAATTTGTAGATATAAAACCAATTGCAGTATCTTTTAGTAAAGATTGGGCTGTAACGTCAGAAAATGTTGGAAGTGCGTCTTATTTAAAATTATACCCTAAAGTAGAGTTTATTAAAATGAATTACAAAGCAGTTTTAAGTGCTTCTGATATTTTAGGGCAAAATGCTTTTGGAGCAATTTTAGGAACTGCACAACTTGACGACCGCATTTTTTTATCTGATAATACAAATAAAAAAATTAGAGTTATAAAACTAAATAAGTCAACGATTTCAGAACAGAATAATTAGTATTTAAGTTCCGATTTCGGAATCTAATGATAAATTCCAAATTCCAAAATGAAAACTTCAAATTGGAATTTGGAATTTTTTATGAATTGAAAATAAAACTTGGAATTTTCAATTTTCAAGATTAGATTTTAAAATAACCTACTAAATTGATAGGTTAATAAAAGTTTTAACGATTTATGCGTTAAAATTGAAAATAACTATTTAAATTTGCACTCGCTATGAACAAAGAGAACCAGAAAATGAATAATTATTATCGTTGCAGCATGATGTGCTGTGATGCTATTATGGTATTTGTTGATCTGGCTTATATATAAAATAATGTTATTTATTTCAAAAAAGCCTTTCATAAATAGTTGAAAGGCTTTTTTGTTTTTAAACTTTTAAAAATGATTGAATTAAAAAATGTAACCAAAACTTTTCATCAGAAAGACAGAATCGTTTCTGCTTTGTCCGATGTCTCGCTTAGAGTTCCTGAAGGGAAAATTTTTGGTGTAATTGGAACCTCTGGAGCAGGAAAAAGTACACTGATTCGTTGTGTGAATTTGTTGGAAAGACCAACTTCTGGAGAAATCATTGTTGATGGAAAAGCTTTGATGCAATTATCAAATGCAGAACTGGCAATTGAAAGAAGACAAATCGGAATGATTTTTCAGCATTTCAACTTACTTTCTTCGAGAACGGTTTTCGAAAATGTTGCTTTTCCATTAGAATTGGCTGGAACGTCAAAAAATGAAATCAAAACTCGTGTTTTAGAATTATTGCAATTGGTTGGTTTGGCTGAAAAAGCCAACGATTATCCAGCAAGTCTTTCGGGAGGACAAAAACAGAGAGTTGCCATTGCAAGAACTTTGGCTAATAATCCGAAAGTTTTGCTTTGTGATGAAGCGACAAGCGCACTTGATCCAGCAACAACAAGGTCGATTTTAAATTTATTGAAAGACATTAACAAACGTCTTAATATAACTGTTTTGTTAATCACGCACCAAATGGAAGTTGTAAAATCGATTTGCGATGAAGTGGCGGTAATCAGTCATGGTAAATTAATAGAGCAGGGAAGTGTTGGAGAAATTTTCGCAGACCCGAAACATGAATTGACAAAAGAGTTTATTTCTTCTTCACTTCATATCGAAATTCCGTCTGTTTATCAGGAAAAATTACAAAAGCAAGATAATGGAAGCTTGAATCCGTTATTGAAACTGGAAATGACAGGAAAATCAGTTAATGAACCAGTTATCTCAGAAGTTTCAAGACTTTTTGATACCGATTTTAAAATTGTTAGCGCACAAATGGATCAGGCTGGCGAAGTGAATTTTGGTGTAATGCTGATTGAACTTTCAGGAAAACGCGAAAATTATGACGCAGCAATTCAATATTTTAATTCAAAACACATTAAAACAGAAATTTTAGGTTATGTCTGATTCTCTTATAGATTTATTGTTAAAAGGAACATGGGAAACCATTGTTATGACTTTTGTATCGGGCTTTTTTGGTTTTTTATTAGGATTGCCAACAGGAATTTTACTGTTCTTAACCCGTAAAAATCAAATTCTGGAACAGCCTGTTTTAAATAGAACATTATCGGTTGTAGTGAACGTTTTTCGTTCTATTCCGTTTATTATTTTGATCGTTTGGATGATTCCGTTTACACGCGCCATTGTTGGAACTTCAATTGGTGTTAGTGCGGCTTTGGTTCCGTTGAGTATTGGAGCAGCGCCATTTATTGCGCGTTTGGTAGAAAATAGTTTGCTGAGCCTTCCGTCTGGATTAATCGAAGCAGCAAGAGCATTAGGAGCAACTCCTTTACAAATTGTGTATAAAGTATTATTGCCAGAAGCTCTCCCTTCTTTAATCAATGCAGCGTCGATTACTTTAATCACACTTGTAGGTTATTCTGCAATGGGCGGAGCTGTTGGAGCAGGCGGATTAGGACAAGTTGGTTATCAATACGGATATATTGGTTACGATGCCGTGACAATGAATTCGGTTTTGGCTTTATTGGTCATCTTGGTATTTGCGATTCAGTTTGCTGGAGACAGATTATCAAAACGATTTGATCATAGATAATCAAATTAAAAATTTAGAATTAAAAATTAAAAAATAGAACAATCATGAAATTAAATATTTTAAAAACTGCCGGGATATTTGCTTTGTCTTTTGTTTTGGTTAATTGCGGAAACAAAAAAAATAATGATCCTCATTTTATAAAAGTGGGAGTTGCTTCTGGACCAGAATTGAAAGTGGCTGAAGCAGCTAAAAAAGTGGCAAAAGAAAAATTCGGATTGGAAGTAGAATTGGTTTCTTTCAACGATTATGTAATTCCAAATGAAGCTTTAAGCCAAGGCGATATTGACGCAAATGCTTTTCAGCACAAACCATATTTAGATGAGCAGTCTAAACAAAGAGGTTACAAATTGGCTATTATCGGAAATACATTTGTATACCCGATTGCTGGTTATTCTAAAAAAATAAAAAGCCTTTCTGAATTGAAAAACGAAAGCACGATTATTATTCCAAATGATCCAACAAACGGCGGACGTTCGTTATTGCTTTTACAGAAAAACGGATTATTGAAACTAAAAGACGGCGTTGGTTTGTTGCCAAAAGTAACAGACATTGTAAGCAATCCTAAAAACTTAAAAATTTTAGAATTAGAAGCGCCTCAATTGCCAAGAGCTTTAGACGACCAAAATGTTTCTATCGCGATTATCAACAATACTTTTGCTTCTGCAGCTGGATTGGTTCCTTCTCGTGACGCTTTGTTTGTTGAAGATAAAGATTCACCTTATGTGAATTTGGTAGTAAGCCGTGAAGACAATAAAAACGAAGAAAAAGTAAAACAGTTTTTACAAGCTTTTCAATCTCCAGAAGTTGAAAAAGCAGCCGAGCAAGAATTTAAAGGTGGAGCTGTAAAAGGCTGGTAATTTTTTTAAGTTATGAATTATGAGTTATGAATTATTAGTGTGATGACACTTGTAATTCATAGCTCATTTTTTTTTTTTTTTCGCTATGCGCATATATATATTCAAACATAGCCCGTGGTTTCAACCACGGGAACACATAGATAAAATTCAAAACTCATAATTCAAAACTCATAATTCATAACTCATAATTCATAACTCATAATTTTATAAAGTAATTTTTTGATTTTGTAAGGCTTACGTTTTTTTGTTGAACTAAATTTAATGTTCAATTTTAAAACAAAAGCCATGAGATCAATTTGGACAGGTTCGGTAAGTTTTGGATTAATTAATATTCCAATAAAAATGTTTTCGGCAGTGCAGGAAAGCAGTTTGGATATGGATATGCTTGACGCGAAAGATCATGCGAATATCAAGTTTAAACGCGTGAATGAAAATACGGGAAAAGAAGTAGATTTTGCCAATATCGTAAAAGGATATAATCTGGAAGGCAAATATGTCATTCTGGAAGATTCCGATTTTGAAGCGGCAGATGCCATTAAAACCAAAACAATTGATATTGAAAGTTTTGCTTTTGAAAAAGAAATTCAAAGTATTTATTACGAACAACCTTATTATCTGGAACCCGATAAAGGCGCAATGAATGCGTACGGATTGCTTCGCGATGCACTTGAAGCTTCAGGAAAAGTTGGTGTTACAAGATTTGTTTTAAGAAACAAAGAAAGTTTGGCCATTTTAAAACCGTACAAAAACGTCATTGTTTTAAACCGAATTCGTTTTGAACAGGAAATTCGAAATACAGCGGAATTGAAACTTCCGCCAATGTCCAAAAAATCCACCAAAGAAATGGATATGGCTGAAAAACTAATCGATCAGCTGACGGAGAAATTTGATATTTCTGGTTTTAAAGACGAATATACTGCCAAACTTTTGGATATCATTAAAAAGAAAGCCAAAGGAAAACCGCAGAAAGCAGCTCCAAAACTAAAAGTCGTGCACAAACAAAGCGACGATTTAATGGAAATGCTGAAAGCGAGCTTAGAAACCAAAAAGAAAAAATCTTCTTAACTGTTTTGGTTATTTTCTAGTTTATGAATAATCTTTTTAATGTTTGCCCCTTTAGATAAAACGGGGTTCCATAAATCGCCTTTTTTCTCAAAACGTCTCAAGACATTTTTGATAGTAAATTGCGACGGGTGCAGTTTTTCATTCACTTCACTCCATTCCAAAGGTGTAGAAACTGTTGCGCCAGGTTTTGGTCGAACAGAATACGGTGCCGCCAAAGTTTGTCCGCGTCGGTTTTGTAAAAAATCTATATATAATTTGTTGTTTCTTTTTTTAATGCTTCTGTCAACCGTCGTAATATCAGGAATTCTGGATTGCACTTCTTTAGCAATCAATTCGCCTAGAATTTTTATAGAATCATAATCGTACTGCGCACCAAGCGGAATGTAAATATGAAGCCCAGAAGCTCCGGAAGTTTTGCACAAACATTCCGTTTCCAATTCGTCTAAAACTTCTTTTACAACCAAAGCTGTTTGCACCACTTGTTTGAAATCGTCTTTTGCAGGATCTAAATCAATAACCAGCCAATCTGGATTATGAATATGTTTAATGGTCGAATTCCACGGATTCATTTCTATGCAACCTAAATTTGCCATATAAAGCAAGGTTTCCTTATCATTACAAATTAAATAATCAATGTTGGCGTTATTCGATTCAGAGAAGATTTTTTTAGTTTTAAGCCATCTCGGAATTTTATCGACATCAACATCTTTCTGATAAAAACTTGGTCCGTCAATTCCATTTGGAAAACGATTCATAGATTCAGGACGATCTTTTAAATACGGAAGAATGAGTGCTGATACTTCATCATAATAATGAATAATATCGCCTTTTGTGATGCCATCTTTAGGGAAATACACTTTATTCTGGTTAGTAAGATGCAATACCGTTTTACCTACTTTTAAATCGTAATCGTTCTCTGTTTTTTCCTTTTTATTTTCTTGTGTAATGATCATTTCATCTGAATTTAGTTGAGTTGAATTGTCTTTTGCAAATGATAAAAAAACTTCCTCAGCTTTTTTGTCTATTCTTGTTCCAAGATAAACGGGATGTCGCAAATGCTGATCCTGCGTCCATTCGGAGAATTTTACCTGACAAACTATTTTGGGTTTAACCCATTGAATTTTGTCTCGCAAAGGGATTTTTTCGTCAAGCGGAGATTTTTCAATAAAGTAAGATTCGAGTTTAGTATATAGATCTTTTAGCACAGATTCGGTAAAACCTGTTCCGCATTTGCCAATGTATTGCAGTTTTTTACCATCATATTGACCAAGAAGAATAGCACCAAAATACTTTCTTGAATTTTTAGGCTCAGTGATTCCAATAATTATGGCTTCTTCTTCGTTTGCTGTTTTTGTTTTAAGCCAGTTCGTACTTCTTCTGTTTACAGCATAAGTGCTATCAGCTCTTTTAGCTATTATGCCTTCCGTCTTATTCTTAACTGCTTTTTCAAATTGTTTAATTCCGTCTCCAACTGTATGTTCAGAATAAAAAACATTCGAAAAAGGATATTTATTAAAAAGAATTTTCAGGAGTTCTTTTCTTTCCAAAAGGGCTAATTCGGTAATAAGATTTCCGTCTAAATTCAATAAATCAAAAACATAGTATTTTAGATTTCCAATTCCTGTTTTCATATAGTTTTGTAGCAGCTGAAAATCGGCTCTGCCAGAATCATTTTCAACCACAATTTCGCCATCCAAAACTACCGTATGATCTATTTGCTGTAATTCTTCGGCAATGGGTTTAAAATTAGAGTTGAAAGAAAGTTCATTTCTGCTGAATAAATCTACATTTTGAGCATTAATAACCGCAATCGTTCTGTAGCCGTCATATTTATTTTCGAAAATCCATTCGTCATCGTCAAAAGGTTTTTCGCGTACGGTGGCAAGCATTGGTTTTACAAATTCAGCAATTTCTACTTTTGGATTAGACTTTTTTTTTGCTTCTTTTTTCTCAATTGTTTTTTCTTCAGTTTTTGAAACCAATTTTTTAGATTTTTCTTCTAATTGTTCCAAACTTCTTTTAGAAATAACCGATTTATTTTTTTCTAAAATATCTTCAATAGAAGCATATTTGTCATTTTTCTTGATTAAGAGCCAAGCATTTTCCTGTTTTCCGTGAAGTTTAACTAATGAAAATTCACCTTTCAGCTTTTTGCCTTTTAAAACAAAACTCAAACGACCTTTTGCTAGATCACTTAATAATTGTTTTTCTTCAGAAGCAGTTTTTTCATCAGAAGTATATGTTCCGTTATCCCAAACAATTACATTTCCTGCGCCATAATTTCCTTCAGGAATTGTGCCTTCAAAATCCTTGTAACTGTACGGATGATCTTCGACCATCATGGCGAGACGTTTTACTTCAGGATCCATTGACGGGCCTTTTGGTACTGCCCAGCTTTTTAGAACACCATCCATTTCTAGCCTAAAATCATAGTGAAGATGAGACGCGGCATGTTTCTGCACAACAAAAATCAATTCGTTACCCGATTTTTCAACTTTTCCCTTAGGTTCACGGGTTTGTTTAAAATCTCTTTTTTGATGGTATTTAGACAGTGACATAAGCTTTCAAAAGAATTAAAATAGTTAATGAAATAGAGTAAAGCGCCGTTGCTGTTGCAGCAAAAATAATATGGGCAAAGAACAGCTGAATATAATAACCTTTAAAATCAATTGGGGGTTGATGATTGGCCATTTTAAATATAATTACCCAGCTGAGTATGCCAATTACACCACTGATAACTCCTAATATAAGAGCACTTAGTGGAGAAATTGGCAAAATATTCTTTACCCATAATACATGATATCCCATAACAAATAGAAAACCAATAATGTAATGTATCAACCATCCCCAAGTATTCTGAGATTCTTCGGAAAGGCTAATATTTGTTTTTTTTAGAGCAAAACTCAATAAAACAGGTTCTTTATACAATTCTCTAAAGCTCTTCGACATGGCATAACTAAACCAAGTCATAGCCGATGTCGCCCCAATTGAAATTAAAAGTAATTGTATAATGTTGTAAATCATATAGACCTTTTTGAATTAAAACTCTATTTCAAAGTTACTTTCAAAAAGGTTTTTTCTGTTATAGGATTAAAATGAGCACTTATATAATTATCAGTAATTAGCTGATTTTCACTTACATTTGAAAGACATCGTTTTTGAGAAGAGAAGAAGTCTTTAATAATATCAAAATGGCTATCTTTTGAGATAGCCATTTTTTTATACGCATTTATATTCAAGCATAGTCCGTGGTTTCAACCATTAAAAAATTTATTTTGTTAAAATTATTTCAAGACATTCGCTCAAAATAGCGACAGCTTTTTCCATTTCTTCTTTTTCTAAATGTCCAAAACCTAAGCGGGTTGCAGTAAGATTTTTGGTTTGATATAAAATGGTTTTTGGGAGAAATAAACCGTGATTGGAACATTCTTTTTGAAATTGTATCAAATTAAAATGATCCAACCATTCGACCCAAATTGCTAATCCTCGCGGCGGAACTTTAAATTTGATTTTATCTTTTAGTTTATCATTAAGAATTGAAACAAAATAATCACGGCGTTCCTTATAGATTTTTTTATTCTTTTTTGAAAGTCTGTGCACTTCGCCTTCGGTAATCCATTCGGTTAAAACTTGTTCTTTTAGTACATCAATTCTAGGTTCTAGAGTGTTTTGATGTTTTTCAAGTTCTTTAATAAATTCTGTAGGAGCGGCGACAAATCCGTAACTAAATCCTGATGGAAGCGATCTTCCAAAAGAACCAATATAAACCACTTTCTGATTTGAATCGAAAGCGGCTAAAGGCAGAACTGGATTATTATCGTAATGAAAATCAAAATCGTAATCGTCTTCGAGAATTACAAATTCGTATTGATTTGCCAATTCCAGAACTTCTATTCTTTTTTTTGCGCTAAGTGAAATTGTAGTTGGATAATGATAATTGGATGTCAGATATAAAACTCTAATTTTTGATGTTTCGCAGATTTCTTTCAGTTTTTTAGTGTCAATTCCGTCTTCATTTACAGGAATAGAAATAATCTGTGCACCTGTATTGGTTAACGTCATATTGGACATATAATATCCTGGAGAAGCCACGACCACTTTATCATTTGGAGAAATAAGTACTTTGGTAACCAAATACAAAGCAATTTCGTGACTGCTTGTGGTAAGTAAATTTGAAGTTGCAATGCGAATTCCTCGAGTAAGATTCAGATAATTAGAAAAATGCGTTTTAAAATTCGAATGCGAACGTAATTCTATCTGTTCGTAAGTTTTAGATGTTTTTCTTCTTTTTAATTTCGAAACATATAATCTGGCTAAAACATCTGTTTGAACTAATCTTAAATCGGGCATTCCGTCATTAAATTGATGCGGAAGATTACTTATTTCTATTGGACTTTCAAGAATGGTAGAACGCTGAAAACTAAATCCAACACTTCCTTCAGATGAATTTTCTTCTTTCGAAATCGTAAATTCAGCTTTGTTTTTTTGTTTTTGCTGAGATAAAATGAAAGTTCCTTTGTTCGGAAGAGTTTCTATCCAACCTTGAGATTCTAAATCTTGAAAAGCTTTGATTAAAGTATTTCGATTAACAGAAAGTACTTTGCACAAAATTCGGGTGCCAGGAAGTTTTGTGCCTTCGGGAAGAAAACCCGTTTGTATGGCTTTGATAAACTCAAAAACAATCTGTAAGTAAATAGCAGTGCCTTCTTCTGGTTTAAGTAGAATAAAGCTTTTAAAAGGAATTTCAACCGGACTATCCATAATTCGAAACTGACGCTTTTGATTAGTACGGCAAGATACTGCTTTTCTCAAAATTTTTAGAAAAAAAGAAAAACAGCTTTATTTTATACTGGCATCAGAAATTATAACTAACAAACAATTACGTTAGTCCGGCTGAAATTATTTTGAAATAAATAAAATCTAAATTAATCTGCTAAAATCTTATTAAATCTGCGTGAAATATTTTGCGTACAGATTTTTTCACGCAGATTTAAAAAGATAAAAGCAGATGTCGCAGATTAAATTTAACCTGCTTAGAAAAGGGATTGAAAAGAATTATTAAACTTTAAAAATCAGTTTCTTTTTGTAGAAAATCCATAAAATGAAAGACCAGAAAACTGCATAAGATAAAGCGTAAGCCAACGATGCATTCAGTGGATTTTCAAAACAAGGTACAATTCCGTGATCATAAATATAGGCTTGAAGTCCGATTTCTTCTCCAGCAACTTCAGGATTTGCCACTTTTATCGAGCCTAAAACTCTCGGAATTATTCCTGAAAAGAAAAAAACGATCATTGGGTTTACTCCCCAAATCAAGAATAATTTGGTCCATTTATTATAGCCTTTTACATCAATTATAAAATATAAAAGTGTTAATGAAATTGTTGCTATTCCTGCCGTGTATAAAACATAAGAACTCGTCCAGAGCGATTTGTTAATAGGGAAGAAGGTGTTCCAAATTAAACCACCAATTAGTAAAATAATTCCTGTAATGGCTGTTTTTTTGACGATTTGAATTCTGTCAATTTGTAAGTTTAAAAGCTGTCCAATGTACATTCCTAAAATTCCAGTTCCAATTGCTGGTAAAGTGCTCAAAATTCCTTCTGGATCCCAAGTTTTAGACGATGCCCATAAATGTCCGTTTAAAAGTGTATTGTCTATCCAAGCAGCTAAATTGGTTCCTTTTTCGAAATTAGCAGGGCCAAATCCTGGAACGGGAACAAAAGCCATTAAAAGCCAATATCCAATTAAAAGTGTGGCTAAAACTAAAAGCTGTGTTTTTAAATTTGTCTTTAAATATAAAATTGAAGTAAAGAAATACACAATCGCAATTCTTTGTAAAACGCCTGGAATTCTAGTATCTTCAAAATGTTCTAATCCGCTAAAAGATAGCGAAAACAATATGATAAAGATTCCAACTGCAAGAATAGTTTTGACTTTCATTGAAAAGTTTCCTAAAAGTGCATAAGCCACTGCAAAAGCAATAATCAACCTCAATCCTAATAATGGAATTCCTTCTAAACCAAATAAATGAATTCTGCTAAAAACACTTAAAAACAATCCCAAACAGAAAATTCGAAGCGAACGGACTAAGATTTTATTAAAAACACTTCCGTCAAAATGTTTTGTGGGCATTGCAAACGGAATTGCAGTTCCCATTATAAAAACAAAAAACGGGAAAACTAAGTCTGTTGGCGTGCAACCATGCCATTCGGCGTGTTCTAAAGGCGGATAAATAGAAGACCAGCTTCCCGGATTATTTACAATTGTCATTAAGAAAATGGTAAATCCTCTAAAGACATCGAGTGAAGTTAAACGTTCTTTTGTCATTGGGTTTAGATTTTAGATGTTAGTTTTTTTTAGATGAAAGATGCATGAAGCAAGACTTTCGTCTTGAATTATTTTATGATTGCATTTTGAATTATTTGCTGAATTTCTTCTCTGATTTTTCCTTTGGCTAATTTATTTTCGTCGTTAACCACTTCAGGATAAGTTCTGTTCGATAGGAATACATAAACAATTTCGGTTTCAGGATCTGCCCAAGCCATGTTTCCTGTAAAACCTGTGTGGCCAAAACTTGATTCAGAAACACAATTGCAAGTTGGCCCACCTTTTTGGATTCGTTTGTCAAATCCTAATCCTCTCAAAAGGCCTTGATTTTTGTAATAACAGGTATTAAAAGCGTCAAAAGTTTCGGGAGAAAAGTATTGAATTCCGCCGTAATTTCCCTTTTGTAAAAATAGCTGCATC
Source organism: Flavobacterium sp. SH_e (assembly GCF_025717045.1). GTDB lineage: Bacteria > Bacteroidota > Bacteroidia > Flavobacteriales > Flavobacteriaceae > Flavobacterium. The sequence goes on along the minus strand of NZ_JAOVZN010000001.1, from coordinate 382,536 downwards.
ATTTTGGCAACATCCATACTGTTCGAGAAAATTCCTGCGTGACCCGCGACGCCGCCTTCCATTGCGGCTGCCATGTCGTGAACATAACCTTGAATTACCTGATGTCTGAAATAATTATCGATTTCAGTTGGAGCAATATTGCTTTTATCAAATCTGTCCAGCGGATTGTAAAGCGTATTGGTCATTCCTAATGTGCTGAAGAAATTTTCTTTGCTTAAATCTTCCAATTTTTTATGCGTTTTTCTTTCTAAATATTCTTTTAGAATTATAAAAGTAAAATCGCTGTATTTGTATTCTTTTTTTTGCGCTACAGGACTTTCAGCAATGATTTTCATAATCGTGTCATGATAATCATTTCGAATGTAAAGATTCTCAGCAACTTTCGTCGTAAAATTAGGTCCAGCTACTTTACTGTAATATTTTTCAGAAGGCTGATTGTTGCTGTCTAAAGTTGCTTTATAAAACGGAATCCAAGCTTGAAGTCCAGCATAATGATTTAACAACTCTTTGAAAGTGATATTTTCTTTATTTGTTTTAGCAAAAAAAGGCAACATGTCTTTCAATTTAGTGTCTAGCTCGACTTTGTTTTTATCATACAATTGCATCACATTTGGCAGAGTCGAAATCATTTTTGAAATCGAAGCAACATCATATAAATCTGTATTAGCAACTTTTTTTCCGTTATCGTAAGTTTGCGCTCCGTACGATTTCTGGAAAATGACATTTCCTTTTCTTGCTACTAGAACCTGCATTCCCGGTGTCATTTTTCCGTCGATTGCTTTTTGTGCCACAGCATCTATTTTGGATAAAATTGCAGGATTCATATTTACGTTTTCTGGAGCAGTAAAAGCTAGTCGATTCAGTTTTTCTGTAGTTAAACCGTCATTGACATGAAAAGCATCATTGATAGAAACAGGCAATTTTCCTTTTGCTTCAATGGCTCCAAAAAGTAATTCTGCCGAAACAACCTGACTAATATCTGAGTTTTGATAGGAAACTACTAATCCTTCAATATCATCAAAATTTGAAATAGATAGAAGAGAATATGGTTTTGCAAAAATGTCTAAAATTACTTTGTTGTGTTTTGCAATTTCTTTCAGCCAAAGCATTTCCTGTAGTGTGAATTCTTGCTTTTCCCAAGGTTTATTTACTTTGTGAAAGCTGATAATAACTTTGTCGAATTTTTTCAATTCTTTATTTAAACTGTCCAGATTGGTATCTTTAACTTCTGTAATTTCAGTATATTTTTTTAGGGTTGAAACAAAAGTGCTATTGGTATCTTCACCCAATTTTATGTACGCAATTTTTTCGCTTAAATCTTTTATAGGAAGAATTTCTTTTTCATTTTTTAAAACTGTAATTGCATTTTCGTACAATTTATAATGTAAAGCATCATTTTGGGACGGATTTAAATCTTCATATAAATTATTTAAATCAATTGGTTTGTATTGATGCAATCCTGCTTTGTATTTGTAGTGTAATATTTTTTTAACCGAATGTGATAATCGTTCTTCTGTAATTACGTTTTCGTTATATGCAGCTTCTAATTTTTGAAATGCTACAGGTACATTGTCTGGACAAAGTAAAATATCATTTCCAGCTAAAATTACAGCTATTTCCAAATCTCCAGGAGCTTTAAAATTAGCTGCTCCTTTCATTGCTAAACCATCAGTAAAAATCAATCCGTTGAAACCTAATTCTTTTTGAAGCAGATTCGTTACTACATTATAAGAAGCCGAAGAAGGACAATTTGGCTGTGATTCCAAACTCGGAATATTGAGATGTGCGACCATAACAGAAGCCAGACCTTCGTCAAATAATTTTTTGTATGGATATAACTCAACTAATTCAAGATGTTCTTTAGAGAAATTAACGGTTGGCAAAGCTTTATGCGAATCGGTTGAAGTATCGCCATGTCCAGGAAAATGTTTTCCGGTACAGAAAACGCCATTTCCTTGAATTCCTTTCATTAAAGCAATCGCTTTTTCGCTTACATTGACTTTGTCTTCACCAAAAGAGCGGTTTCCAATAATTGGATTTTTAGGATTGGTATTAATATCCAAAACAGGAGCAAAGTTGAAATGAACGCCAATTCTTTTGTTTTCGGCAGCCATATTTTTTCCCACGTTTTCAATTAAATTTAAATCCTGAATTGCGCCCAAAGTCATATTCCAAGGATAACGATAAGTAGAATCTAGACGCATGGCTAATCCCCATTCGGCATCGATTCCAATCATTAAAGGAACTTTTGCTTTTGACTGATATAAATTGGTCAATTTCGCCTGACGAACTGGTCCGCCTTGGAAGAAAATAACGTTTCCTATTTTGTAATCTTCAATAAGTTTGATGATTTGATTTGCATGTACAGAATCTTTATTGGAATAAGCCGAAACCATAAAAAGCTGCCCAATTTTTTCCTGAATTGTCATTTTGTTGTAAATGCTATCAACCCAAGCTGTTTCTTTATCAGAATCTTTGAAAAAAGTCTTTTTCTCAGTACTATTTTTTTGAACGTAAACAACGGTGTCTTTCAGAGGAATATCCTTGTTTGCATCGGTTACGCTATTGTTTTTTTTAGAGGCGCAATTGGTAATTAAAAAAATAAAAGAGGCGTATAAGCTAATTTTTATGAATGAATTTTTCATGTGATTTTTTTTAAAATCAATTTGAATCTAAGTATTAAATACAAATTGATTAATCAATATTGATAAGCTGATTAGAAGCTTATTTTGTCGCTCCTTTTAGAGCTTGTAATGTATAATCCTAGATAAGTTATTAATCCGTTTAGCACGATTAATTCGTTATCAAAAACATATCCTGCAAATAGCAGTTTCGAATTTTCATTAATTAAATAAGTGAAAAATGGTGATAATAAACAGATTATCGGCACGAGTTTGTCATGCACATTTCTAGATTTTTGGAACAAACCAAAAGCGTATAATCCTAATAATGGGCCATAAGTATAAGAAGCTACTTTAAAGATCATTCCAACAACAGAACTGTCGTTTATTGCATTAAAAACCAAGATGATAAAAAACACTAAGATAGAAAAACTGATATGTACTAAATGTCTAATTTTTACTGTGTTTTTCTTATGGCTGTTTTCGGCTTTGTCCATTCCTAAAAAGTCGACACAGAAAGAAGTTGTCAAGGCGGTTAAAGCGGAATCTGTTGTTGCAAAAGTCGCCGCAATAATTCCTAATAAAAACACGATTGCTGGAACAAGAGCTAAATGATTTAAAGCAATTTCTGGAAAAAGTAAATCGGTTCTTGGTTTTCCTGTAACTAAATCAGCTGGTATTGCGATTCCGTTTTTATTTGCGTATATGTATAAAAGCGCTCCAACACTCAAAAAGAAAATATTGATTACAACAAATATTCCTGTAAAAGTGAACATATTCTTTTGTGCTTCGCCAATGTTTTTACAGCTTAGATTTTTCTGCATTAAATCCTGATCTAAGCCAGTCATGGCAATAGTTACAAACATTCCGCCAAGAATTTGTTTTACAAAATGGAATTTACTTCCCATGAAATCATCAAAGAAAAATATCTTAGAGTAATTACTATTTTTTACTTCTTCAAATGCACTGATGGCACTTAAATCCATTCGGTCGCAGATAAAGTAAATGGTTAGAAAAACAGATGTAACCAAAAAGAAAGTCTGTAAAGTGTCTGTAATAATAATCGTTTTTAATCCGCCTCTATAGGTATAAGAGAAAATAAGCAAAAGTGAAATTAAAACTGTAAATGCAAACGGAATATTATAGAAATCAAATACAAAACGCTGTAAAACAATTACAACCAAATAAAGTCTGAATGCCGAGCTAATCGTTCTACTGATCAAGAAAATAGAAGCCGCTGTTTTATAGCTAAAAATTCCCATTCTGTGTTCTATATAGCTATAAATTGAAGTCAGATTCATTCTATAATATAATGGAAGCAATAATTTTGTAATGACTATAAAACCAAGCGCATTTCCCAAAACAAACTGAAAATATTTGAATTGTTCACCACTTGCAGCACCAACTTCTCCTGGAACCGATATAAAAGTTACTCCAGAAAGCGCAGTTCCGATCATTCCGAAAGCAACTAAATACCATTTTGAATTTTTATTAGCAGTAAAGAAAGCTTCGTTTCCGCTGTCTTTCTTGCTCACTCTGTGTGAAATATAGAATAATGTTCCGAAATAAATGATAATTAGAAGAAGGATGGTGCTTGGTGTCATTTTTATTTTTTGGTGTTTGAATCTTTTATAAAACTATAAAAGATTTTAGATAGTTTTAGATTTCCTGATTTTATTTTTGAGCTAATAAAACGGCTCTTACACTTTTGTGTTTGTGAAGTAATTCTTCCGCAACCTCATATTCCACATCAAGTTCCTCCATAATCATTTTGATGCCACGTTTTACCAATTTTTCGTTAGAAAGCTGCATGTCGACCATTTTGTTGCCTTTTACTTTTCCTAATTTAATCATAACCGAAGTTGAGATCATATTTAAGGTAAGTTTTTGAGCAGTTCCCGATTTCATTCTGGTACTTCCAGTTAAAAATTCTGGACCTACAATTAATTCAATTGGATAATCTGCTTCCTGAGCAATAAGTCCATTGCTGATACAAGAAATACTTCCTGTTTTTACATTATGTTCTTTGGCCTTTTTCAAAGCTCCTAAAACGTAGGGTGTGTTTCCAGAAGCCGCAATTCCGATAATGAAATCTAAGCTAGAAATCTCATATTTAGCTAAATCTTTCCACGCTTGTTCTGTATCGTCTTCAGCATTTTCAACAGCTTTTCGAATAGCAGTATCACCACCGGCAATAATTCCAATAATCATGTCATGTGGCACCCCAAAAGTAGGCGGACATTCAGATGCATCTAAAATTCCAATTCTTCCGGAAGTTCCCGCTCCAATATAAAATAATCGGCCGCCAAGCTGCATTTTTTTGACAATTGCTTTGACAAGTTTTTCGATTTTAGGAATCTGTTCTTCAATAATATCTGGTACTTTTCTGTCTTCTGTATTAATGTTAGTAAGAAGTTCTTTCACGCTCATTTGATCCAAGTCTTTGTACAAAGATTCTTGTTCAGTTTCAGGATTTTTATTTTTCATTTTTCTTTTTTTTGATTTTGAAACCAAAATTCTTTCGAATAATTGATTTCGTTTTTTTGCATTAATAGTCTCTGTTTTATTGAAAAAACAGTGGAATTTGAGTTATTATTGAATTAAGGAATTATTTGTAAATCAGATATTTTGTTCGCATTTTCTTGAAAGCTGCTAAATCTTTCTGCCAGCTTTGTCTTATTTGAGTTTCAGAAATACCGCTTTCAATTTGCTGTTGTAATTTTTTTGTTCCTGCCAGTTTTGTAAAAAAAGCATTGAAGAATTTTGTTTTGTCACTTGTATTCTGGTAAGCTTTAATAAGCCATTTTAATTCTAGCTGTTTTAGTTTTGGATAAGCTGTTAAATCTTCACCAAAGCATTCTTTTCCATTGTATAAAGGATCTTTTGCGCCAAAGTTAGGTTTTGGCGTAAAGCTGAAATTAGTTTTGGTTAAATACGGAGAACCGTAAATTTGGAATTGTTTCTCAGTTCCGCGTCCCATGCTCACATTTGTTCCTTCAAAAAGGCATAAACTTGCGTAAAGGTTGATCGATTGATCGTTAGGCAAATTTGGAGATGGTTTTACCAATAAGCTGTATGGCATTGTTCGCTTATAATCTAAACATGGAATAACGGTCAATTTGCATTGAGCGCCATCTTTTAGCCATTTTTCGCCATTTACCATTTGAGCATATTCACCAATCGTCATTCCGTGAAGGAGCGGAATAGGGTGCATGCCCACAAAACTTGTAAATTCTTTTTCTAAAAGCGGACCGTCAACAATTGAACCATTTGGATTTGGTCGGTCAAAAACGATTAGCGGAACGTTGTTTTCTGCGCAAGCTTCCATTACATAATGCAATGAAGAAATATAAGTATAGAATCGTGCTCCAACATCTTGCAAATCGAAAATCATAACGTCAATTCCAGATAACTGCGCTGGTTTTGGCTTTTTATTATCACCGTAAAGAGAAATAATTGGCAATCCTGTTTTTGGATCTTTTCCGTCAACGATGTGTTCGCCGGCATCGGCTGTTCCTCTAAAACCGTGTTCTGGAGCAAAAATAGTTTGCACGGCAACCTTTTTTTCCAAAAGGAAATCAACCACATGTGTTTTGTTGGATAAAATTCCAGTTTGATTGGTTACGATTCCGACTTTTTTATCTTTTAAAAGAGGAAGATATTTTTCGTAATTATCTGCTCCTGTTTTAATTTCAGTGTAACTGAATGCTTCAGAATTATTAGTTCCAATTGATTTCACTACTGTTGAATAAGACGGAGTATTAAAAAGAAATGCTGCAACAAAAGCACTTTTTGCTATAAATTTTATCATTTTAAATACAGTTTATAGTTAAAGACAAAAACTTGACTTAATAAAATTAAGGATATTATTGGTATATATAAATGTTTTAGGTAGATAGGGGACTCTAAAAAAAACTATTGTTTTGCCTAGATTGTTTCAGGCTAGATTTTGATTGTGTCTTTTGTCTTTTGACGATGTGTTTAAAAAAGAATATTTTAAATACTACCTCCAAAATAAACGATCTTGGAGGTAGTTTGTATGTATTATTTTTCAGCTGTTATTAAATTACCAGCCTGGATTTTGTTTTAATTCAACCCCTTGAGCTTTATATAAGTCGATGTCATTCGTTGGAATGTTCATTAAATAATGCTTAGATTCGAAATTTCTTGTACTTGCTGGGTATATTTTCACATATCCGTTTGCATCTACCACAGTTTGCGAACCTACTGGGGTTCCAATTCTAGCACCAAGATTTACGTCTGGATTTTTACTAGTGTCTAAATAATCACCTTTTTTCCAGCGATAAATATCAGCTTGTCTTAAAGTTGTCCAGCTCATAAATTCAATTTGACGCTCACGACGAACTTCCCAAATTAATGGATTTACAGTTCCAGAAATTTGCTCTAAAGCAGAAGTTCTTCTTGGATCATTAATTTGAACACCATTTGCAGAAGCATTAACTCCGTCTGTAGTTAAAGGCGCAATTCCTGCACGAGCACGAACTTTATTGATTGACAAATCAAGATCGCTGTTTGTTGCGTTTCCTAATTCAGCGCAAGCTTCGGCATAATTTAGATATACTTCACTTAGAGTAAATAATGGAGCATCAGTATAGTTACGTCCTCCAGTTGTAACATCTGGACCTGTTGTAGCAGGGTTGTTGTATAATTCGAATACATATCCAGACATTGAAACTAAAGCTGCTGTACCAAAAGGTTTTCCTTTGTATCCGTAATTAGCAGGATTTACTGTTTTACCAAAACGAGGATCTCTATTAGTAAATGTATCTGTAATGTTGTCATCACCAACATACTGACTGTTTCCAGCTTGTTGAATTGGTAATCCGTTTGTTGTTACATAACTATCCGCAGCCCATTTTGTCAAACCATATTGAATAGTCGAAGTATTAGTATAGTTTTGAAGAGAGTGCATTAAAACGTTTGTTAAGTAACGTTTTGCCAATATCACTTCCGTATTTCCAAGTAATTCAACTGAATTGTATAAGGATTTCCAATCAGCATTTAATTTATAACTCGGGTTATTCATGATCATTAATGAAGCAGCTTTGGCTTTGTTAAGATAAGAACTTCCATCTTGGCCTAAATGATATTTTCTGTACGTTCCTTCATAAATACAAGCGTTACTCAAAGCTGCATAAGCGGTATATTTATTTGCTGTAACGTTTTTATCATCACTAACAAGCATTAAATCTGCTGCTTCTTGAAGTTCTGCAATTACTTTGTCCATAATTTCTGCCCTTGGCATTGCAGGTGAGTAAACTTCTGGATCGCCTTGAGCTAAATATTTATCAGTATAAGGCACATCTCCAAATTTTTGAACTAAACGAAAGTAAGTATAAGCTCTGAAAAACTTAGCAACCCCAATGTAGTGGTTCTTTTTTTCAGTAGACATATTTACAGTTGGCACTTTTTCTAGCATTAGATTGCAACGGCGAATAAGTGTGTAATATTCATTCCAAGAATAAGTATTAGTAGTCGCAGCTGTAACGGGCATTTGATAAAAAGTAAATGCAGATAAGTTATCATCTACTCTATAATCAGTTCCGTGATAGTAGAAGAAAGAAAGTCCGATTGTTGTACCATTTCCGTAGCCATAAAAAGTATCATAATTCGACCAAGAAAAGGTTTTTACGTTATCTTCTGACTGCCAAAAGTTATCGTTTGTAAATTTATCTGCAGGATCATCTGTTAGATAATCTGAACAGCTAACTGTGCTTCCTGCTAATAAAACAGCAGTAAAGATTAGCAGAAATTTAGATTTTATATTTGATTTTTTCATTTTAAAAGTTTTGAATAGTTAGAGATTAGAAAGATAAATCAACACCTACAGACCATGTTTTTGTATAAGGATAAGCTCTTCCCCAGAAAACTTCTGTTTCGTCAATTTCAGGATCTACAGGAAGACGTTTGTCTTTCCAAGTCACTAAATTTTCACCTGAAGTATACAATCTTACTTTTTCTAATCCTGCTTTTTTCACAATTGCTGCTGGCAAGTTATATCCAAACGTAAAGTTCTTTAAACGGAAGTAAGACATGTCTAATAAATATCTTGTAGACGTAACAAAGTTGTTTTGACCTGATGTGCCTGATCCAAAAGTATTTGCTTCATTTCCATAATATGGGTTTGGGAAATAAGCATCTGTGTTTTCTGGAGTCCAGTAATCTGCTTGGTTTGCATACATTTGCTGAGGCGCTCTGTAGAAAGGTAAAACAGCATCAGAAGCAGCCCAGTAATCACGTTTTCCAACTCCTTGGAAGAAAGCAGAAATGTCAAATCCTCTGTATTTTCCACCTAAAGTAATACCGTATTTATAACGAGGCGTTGAATTTCCAATTTTACGTAAATCTCCGTGATCATCAGCAGTTCCAGCTCCACGCGTAATAGCTCCGTCACCATCTAAATCTACATAGTGAACATCTCCAGCTCCATATTGGAAATTACCTCCCATTGTTTTAGAATAATCAACACCGTTTACTGTTTTACCATTATTTGTAATAACATCATCAGCTTGAAGAAGTCTATCACTTGTTAATCCCCAGATTTGGCCAATTTCATAACCATTATAGTAAGGCGTTGTGCCTGTAGTTACTAAAGCAAGTAATTTAGAAGAGTTATTCCATTTTGTAATAACTGATTTATAATCTGATAAAGCAAGATCAACAAATACAGAAGCGCTTTCGCTTAATTGCTTATTAAAGTTTAATCCTAATTCCCATCCTCTAGTTCTCATGTTTCCTGAGTTTGTTTGTGCAGAAGCCTGACCAAATGAACCTGGAAGAGTTATACCAGGAGCAAGCATTCCTTTCGTGTCACGTTGGTACCAGTCAAATGTAGCGCCTAACATATCAAATATTTTAATGTCGATACCTACATCTTTAGTATATACTTTTTCCCAAGTCAATGCAGGATCCACGTTAGTTGGCAAGTCAGTAGAAGGAGGAATTGTAGTGCCGCTGTTTACCCAAGAAGGATTTTTAGCGTTCATGATAGATAAGAAAGCATTATTACCTACGTTTTGGTTTCCAATTGCTCCAATAGAACCACGCAATTTAAGATCAGTTAACCAACTGCGTGTTCCTTCCATGAATTTTTCATTCACAATTTTGTATCCTACAGAAGCAGAAGGGAAGAATCCCCATTGTTCATTTGTTGGAAATCTTGACGAACCGTCATAACGAGCATTAAGTTCTACTAAGTAAATTCCATTGTAGTCATAATTTACACGAGCAAAGAAACCTGCAATTGAGTACTCAGTTTCTGCAGGGTTTAAAGAAGTGTTTGCAGCTCCAGAAACAAATTGTTCACCAACAGCAAGGTTAAATTCTGGTTTAGATTTATCTAAAAGCGTATTTCTTCTTGCATAGTTACGAGAGAAATTTTGCCACTCAGAGTTGAAACCTCCTAAAAATTTGAAATTATGTTTGTCAAATTGCTTTTTGTAGTTACCATAAATGTTGACAACATTTGTAGTAGACTCAGATTTTGATTGCGCTACATAATCATTTCCTGTTTCAAGAGTTGCAGGTGTAGCAGTTTGAATTGTTGTAGCATCGTATGGCATTGCAGACCAGCTGTCCCATGCTAAGAATTTACCACCATTTTGTTTTCTGTTGTAATATTCGTTTACAGTGCTTACTTCTGTAATAAGATTTAAATCTTTTGTAATATCTGCTGTAAATTTAGCGCTAAGTCTTGTATTACGTTTGTTGTTTTCGTTTCTAGAAGCATTTGATAAATATCCTCCAGCAGTACGGAAATTATATCCTCTATAAGTTCCGAAATTCGGGAAATATTGTCCCCAACGAAGCGCATAACCAAAATAACCTCCGTAACCTGTATCATCAGTTCCAGAACCACCATAATAGTTAAATGGCTGATCGTAAGTGCTGTTGATAGTCATTACCTTGAAATCTCCAGTAAGCCAATCTGCTAATTTGGTTGTAAAACCTAAATTAATGTTGACTCTTTGTCTTTTTTCCTGATTCACTCTTAACATACCTTCTTGGTTTGTTAACCCGAATGAAGCGAAGAAAGAACTTTTATCTCCTAAATTTCCTTGTGCAGATAAATTATGCGTTGTTTGAAGCGCATCGCTTGCATATAGTTCTTTATTAGCATCCCAAACTCTATAAAAATACGGCGTACCATTTTTTATTTCCCAATCTTCACCATAAACCATTTCATGACTGGTACGGTTATTTGCGTATTTTTCTTTCCAGTTTTTAATTCCATCTAATAAAACACTGTAATTTTGACCAAAAATCTCAGGAGTTGAACCATCTGTTCTTGTTCCCGCAGCGATTAATCCAGGAATTTCTTCTGTTGGATCCAAGAATTGTAAAGTAGAAATCGGATTAGTGAATGCAGTATTTGCACTATAAGAGAATCTTACTTTTCCTTCTCCAGTTTTTCCGCCTTTTGTAGTAATAAGAACCACCCCAAACGCTGCACGAGCTCCATAAATAGAAGCGGAAGCCGCATCTTTAAGTACAGACATCGTAGCGATATCATTCGGATTGATAAGCGATAAATCTGTTGGAACACCATCAACTAAAATTAAAGGTGCGTCAGAACCATTAATAGTTCCTGCTCCACGAATATTGATATTTGCTGCACGGTTAATATTTCCAGAGTTAAAAGAAACATTTACTCCTGGTGTGGTTCCCTGCAATGCTTTACTAACGTCAGTTAAAGGTCGGCTTCCTATTGTTTTGCTTACATCAATGTTCGCAACGGCGCCTGTTAAATTGGTTTTTTTCTGAGAAGCAAAACCCACAACTACTACCTCGTCTAGTTTTGAAGTGCTTTCTGAAAGATCAACATTTACTTTCTGTTGATTTTCGATTTTAATTAATTGAGATTCAAATCCCATATAACTAAAACTTAGCGTTCTTCCTGGCGCTACAGAAATGCTGTAGTGACCATCAAAATCTGTAGAAGTGCCATTTGTTGTGCCTTGAATAACGACGCTGACTCCAGGAATTGGAATTCCGTCCGTTTTGCTTTTTACAGTTCCAGTAATTGTTTTTGTTTGTCCAAATGCTGTTTGAATAAACAAAACCAACACTGAAATAAGAAGTAATTTTTTCATGATTAATCTGGTTTTTATAATGGTTGTTGAGCAAATATATTTAATTATTGCATACAAATGCATTATTTTGAACTTTTTTTGGAAAAAAAAATCAAATAATGCAAAATAACGCAAGTTTTGTCGAAAAATATATACTTGATTAATCTGTAAAATTTCAATTTTGCATACTGTTGCAGTTTTAAGGGTGTTTTCTAATATAAATTGAAATATTTGATATATTTGTGATGAACTTTAACTTTTATAGAAAAATGCTGAAAGCCGAAAGACATAAATATATAATGACTAAGCTTATTGAGGACCAAAAAGTTGTTACAACAGATTTGGCTTTGGCTCTGGATTTGTCGGAAGATACTATACGACGAGATTTGAACGAACTTGATAGTAAAAAGCTGTTAGAGAAAGTATATGGCGGGGCAGTACAAGTTAAAGAGAAGTCTGCAAATGTTTTTGACATTGCAATATCTGAAGAAGAAGAGAAAAAGAAAATCGTTTCAAAAGCGTTATCGCTACTTCATGACGATCAAGTTATTATAATGAGTGGAGGAAGTACAAATTTGGTTTTCGCAAAGTTAATTCCATCAAATTTGAAAGCTACAATATATACGTATAGTTTGCCAATCGCCATGCAATTGTCTCAGCATCCTAATATAGATTTAATATTTATTGGTGGAAAAATGCAGAAAAATGCAATGGTAACAATTGGTATGGATGTGATTCAGGTTGTTTCTAAAATTAAAGCAGATATTTGTTTCATTGGAGCCAGCAGCATTAATATAAAACAAGGACTTACAGAAGTAGGTTACGAAATCTCAATTGTCAAAAAGGCAATGATAGAAGCTTCTGATAGAGTAGTTTCAATGTTTTCAGCAGATAAATTAAATACTAAAATGCCACACGGAGTTTGTGAACTAACTCAGCTTGATACTATTGTAACCGATTTAGATCCTTATGACGCAAGATTGGAAGAATATAGAAAATCGGGCGTTTTTATCTTATAAAATATTCTTTTAAAAATATATTCTGCATGTTTTTGCGTTTTTTAAAAATTATTTTGTTAAATAATGCAAAATAATGTAAAAACTATCTTTTTTGTATATATATTTGTTAAAGCTAAACCTTTGACCAAATATATTATGAAAACCATTACTTCGTTTACTTGCTGTTTATCTGGTAAATTTAAAGAAGTTCAAAGCTTTCAATTGGAGCTTTAATAAATATTTATTTCCAACAAGATTTAGATTGTATTGTTTTAACTGATGTGTGCAGAAGTATAAAACATTTATTAAAAAACCAAAAGCAATAGAACCAAATTAAATGCCCGATTCTCTTCAATTACAAGAATTAGAAACTTCCTTAGAAGGAAACCTTTTTTATGATGAACTTCATAAAAAAATATATGCTACAGATGCTTCTGCTTACAGAATTATGCCGCTTGCTGTGGCAATTCCAAAGTCAGAAAATGATATAATTAATATTATTCAATTTGCTTCAAAAAATAAAATTTCAATAACACCAAGAACCGCAGGAACTTCTCTCGCGGGCCAAACTATAGGAAGCGGAATTATTGTCGATGTTTCAAAGCATTTCAATAAAATTATCGCTTTTGATCCAAAGAATAAAACTATAACAGTTCAGCCTGGAGTAATTCGCGATGAATTAAATCTATATTTAAAACCTCACGGATTGTTTTTTTCGCCAACAACTTCTACTACAAATCGATGTATGATTGGCGGAATGGTTGGAAATAATTCGTCAGGAACAACCTCCATTCGTTACGGAGTTACCAGAGATAAAATTGTAGAAATAAAAGCCGTTTTAAGTGACGGAAGTCTTGCCTTTTTTAAAGATTTAACTTCAGAAGAATTTATCGAAAAAACAAAAGGAGATTCTTTAGAAAATAAAATTTATAAAACGATTTACGAAGAGCTTTCAATCAAAGAAAATCAAGAAGAGATTTTAAGGGAATTTCCAAAACCAGAAATTCACAGAAGAAATACGGGTTATGCGATTGATGTTTTGTTGAAATCGGAGCTTTTTTCAGGAACTGAAAGTACCATTAATTTAGGAAAATTGCTTTGCGGAAGTGAAGGAACTTTGGCATTTTCAACTGAAATTACTTTAAAAGTAGATGATCTTCCGCCTACTAATAATATTATGGTTGTGGCGCATTTTCACACCATTCAAGAAAGTTTGGAAGCCGTTGTAGTCGCAATGAAACATCATTTGTACACTTGCGAAATGATGGATGATACGATTTTAGATTGTACCAAAACCAATCGAGAACAAGCCAAGAATAGGTTTTTTATTGTGGGAGAACCAAAGGCTGTTATCATGCTCGAAGTTGGATCGCACATTAGCATGGAAGATGCCGAGTTGCAAGCCGATGCTTTAATTAGAGATCTTCAAATTAATGGTTTCGGTTATGCACTGCCAAAAATTTACGGAACAGATATTGACAAGGTAAACGAGGTAAGAAAAGCCGGTCTTGGACTTTTAGGAAGTATTGTGGGAGACGATAAAGCCGCGGATTCTATTGAAGACACCGCTGTAGAATTAAGCGATTTGCCAAATTACATCGCCGATTTTGCCGCGATGATGGAAAGACACGGACAAAGTGCCATTTATTACGCACATGCCGGAGCTGGAGAGTTGCATTTGCGTCCGAAGATCAATTTAAAAACTAAAGAAGGCCTGCACCAATTTAGAAATATATCTACAGAGGTTGCTCATTTGGTGAAAAAATATAGAGGTTCGTTAAGCGGTGAACATGGCGATGGAATTCTACGCGGAGAGTTTCTGCCTTTTATGATTGGCGATAAAAACTATGAACTGCTAAAACGAATTAAAAAAGCATTTGATCCCGATACTATTTTGAACGTTGGGAAAATAGTAAATGCTTCTAAAATGGATGAAAATCTTCGTTTTGAAGCAGGAAGAGTTGAACCAGATATAAAAACAATTCAAGATTTCTCCGACAGTTTAGGAATTTTGCGTGCTGCCGAAAAATGCAACGGTTCGGGCGATTGTCGAAAAATGCCTTCGGCGGGCGGGACTTTATGTCCGAGTTATCGTGCGACAAGAAATGAAAAAGATACTACACGTGCGCGTGCCAACGCTTTACGCGAATATTTAACGAATTCTGAAAAAGAAAATAAATTTGATCATGAAGAATTATATAAGGTTTTTGAATTATGCGTAAGCTGTAAAGCGTGTGCAAGCGAATGTCCAAGTAATGTGGATGTGGCGACTTTAAAAGCAGAATTTTTATATCAATATCAAAAAGCAAACGGATTTTCTTTTCGTAATAAAATATTTGCCTTCAATTCAAAATTGAATGAATTGGTAAGTATTGCGCCATCAGTTACCAATTGGGCTTCCAATCTTTCTTTCGTTAAAAAAAGAATGGGAATTGCACCTGAAAGACGAGTGCCATTAGTAGCTCCAAAAACGTTTAGAAAATGGTATCAAACTAACAAAAAACTTTATGAATCTAATTCTTTTGAAAACGGAATCGTTTATCTTTTTTGCGATGAATTCACGAATTATTATGATGTTTCAGTCGGAATTGACGCTTACGAACTATTAACCAAATTAGGTTACAGAGTAATTGTAATCGATCATGAAGAAAGCGGAAGAGCTTTTATTTCGAAAGGGTTTCTCGAAGAAGCACAAGAAATTGCGAATAAAAATATCAATACTTTTAAAAATATAATTTCTGAAAACACACCTTTAATCGGAATTGAACCTTCTGCAATATTGACTTTTAGAGATGAATATCTTCGTTTGGCTGGAAATAAAGAAAGTGCAGAAAAAGTAGCAAAAAACACTTTTACAGTCGAAGAGTTTTTTAAAAGAGAAATTACAAGCGGAAAAATTCACGCAGGACAATTTTCTGAAAAAGAAAAAAATATAAAAATTCATGGGCATTGCCATCAAAAGTCTTTAAGTACAATTGAAGCTTCTTTTGCAATGTTGAATATTCCAAAAAATAATACGGTTACCATTTATAATTCGGGCTGCTGCGGAATGGCGGGTTCTTTTGGTTACGAAAAAGAACATTACGAAATCAGTATGCAAATGGGAGAAGATACTTTGTTTCCGAAAATCAGGGCAACAGAACCATCAACAGAAATCGCTGCTGCGGGAACAAGCTGTCGCCATCAGATTTTTGACGGCACGAATAGAAAAGCTTTACATCCGGTGACTATTTTAAAAGAATGTTTGAAATAATTTTTTGTATTTTCCCTGTGCTTTTCAGAAATATTATTTAAAAAAAACAGCAGTTATGAAAAAAACAATTTACACCTTTTTGTTCGCCTTTTTAATTTTTACAGCCAGAGCAGCAAAGGTTGATACTTTACAGGTTTTTAGTGCTTCGATGCAGAAGAATATTAAAACCTGTGTCATAGTTCCGGACAATTATAAAAAGAGCAAAAAAGCATTTCCTGTAGTTTACTTGCTTCATGGCTATAGCGGAAATTATGCATCTTGGGCAAAAGATTTTAAGGAACTTGGAAAACAAGTAGATCAATACGGGTTTATTGTAGTTGGTGTTGACGGAAATTATTCAAGCTGGTATTTTGATAGTCCGATGGATCCGAGTTTTAAATATGAAACTTATGTCGTAAAAGAGTTAGTTCCTTTTATTGATAAACAATTCAGAACCATTACAGATCGTACAGGAAGAGCCATTTCAGGGTTAAGTATGGGCGGACATGGGGCTTTGTATTTGTCTTTCAAGCATCAAGACATATTTGGAGCTGCAGGAAGTATGAGCGGAGGAGTAGATTTTCGTCCGTTTCCAGAAAATTGGGATATCAAAAAACGATTAGGCACAATTACAGAATTTCCTGAAAACTGGAATCAAAACACCGTTACCAATATGCTAGATTTGGTAAAAGATAACAAATTAAAACTGATTATAGATTGTGGCGTTGACGATTTTTTCATGACAGTTAACAGAGAACTTCATGCTAAAATGCTAACTCTAAAAATAAATCACGATTACATCGAACGTCCTGGAGAACATAATCTAAAATACTGGGAAAATTCATTAAAATATCAACTTTTGTTTTTTCATGATTTCTTCAATGAAACGGTAAAAACAAAATAAATTATTGTTTGTTGCAGCCTTTCCAAAATTGGTACGCACATGTTTTGTTTGGTTATCCTAACAGGTTTTTAAAACCTGTTAGGTTTTTTAGCCACAGATTAAAGGATTAAAAAAGATTTTTTTCGCAACAAATTAAATCCATTGAATCTGCTAAATCTGCGAGAGAAAAAAAACATCAAAGATTAGAAAAATAAAGACTTTGCGACTCTGCGACTTTGCGAGATTAAAAAAATAAAACTTAGCGAACATTGCGTAAACCACTGCGTGCTTGCGGTTAAATTATATTATACAAACTAACCCAAAATAATAATTATGAAAAGCGTAAAAATTATGATTTTGGTATTGCTGATTCATACCAAAATTTTCAGTCAGCAATCTCCAAAAAGAGAAATGCGTGCAGCTTGGATTTCTACGGTAGAAAATATCGACTGGCCGTCTAAACCAGGTTTGTCAGATAAAGAAATGAAGAACGAAATGATTGCCATTTTGGATAATCTTCGTTCGTATAATTTGAATACAGTAATTTTTCAAATTCGTCCAACTGCCGATGCATTTTATAAATCGACAAAAGAACCAGCTTCGCATTGGATAACCGGAACTCAAGGCGTTGCGCCAGGTTTTGATCCGTTGCAAATGATGATTGACGAAGCAGGAAAACGCGGAATGAATGTTCACGTTTGGCTGAATCCGTATCGTGTTCAGAAAGATACGGTTAGAGATGTACTTTCAAAAAATCATTTATATTTTAAAAGACCAGATCTTTTCCTGACTTACGGAAAAACAAGATATTTTAACCCAGGTTTGCAAGAAACTAGAGATTTTGTAGCTTCTGTTGTGGGCGAAATTGTTCGTAAATATGATATTCAGGCGGTGCATATGGATGATTATTTTTATCCGTATAAAATTGCTGGACAAGAATTTCCAGATGAGAAAGCGTTCGCTAAAGAACCGCGTCAGTTTAAAGATAAAGACGATTGGAGAAGAGACAATGTCGATTTAATCATCAAACAAATCAGAGATACCATTATTGCCAATAAACCAGAAGTCGAATTCGGAATTTCACCTTTTGGAGTTTGGAGAAATATTGCCAAAGATTCTGAAGGTTCTAAAACCGTTGCAGGAGCTACAAACTATGATGATTTGTATGCTAATATTTTAAAATGGCAGAAAGAAAACTGGATCGATTACGTTACGCCTCAATTATATTGGCACATTGGTTTTGACAGAGCCAATTTTGAAGTTTTGGCAAAATGGTGGGCAGAACACAAATACGGAGCAAATGTTTACGTTGGTCATGGCGATTATAAAATTTCAACTTCGGCTAAAGAGCCAGAATGGAGAAGTCCTGATCAAATCGTAAAACAAATTGAGATGATTCGTAAACTGCCTCAAATTGATGGTTCAATGCATTTTACGGCTTCTACTTTTCTGAAAAAAGGAGATACGCTAAGACAGCCTCTTCTTCAAAAAGAATATAAATACATAGCTTTAACGCCAGAAGCAAACAGAATTACAAGATTAAAACCAGAACCGCCAACAAACGTATTTATTGCTAAAAAAGGTAATAATGCAGTTTTGACTTGGAAAGCTGCGTTTAACGACAAGAAATATGTGATTTACAGATTTCCGAAAGGAAAAATAACCGATTTCTCAAATCCTCAGAATATTTATTACGTGACAACGGCTCAAAAACTAGAAGTGCCAAATGCCGATTTGGAAAACTACATTTATGCGCTCACCGCTTTGAGTCAAACCCAGACAGAAAGCAATCCGATAGAATTTTCAGTAAAATAAAATAGTAAGAAATGAGAAAAAATATTATTCTAATCGCCATATTTCTGAGTTCTATAAGTTTTGTACAAGCCCAAAAATTAGACATAATTCCAAAACCTGTTTCCGTTCAGCAAACTGTTGGACAGTTTGTTTTGCCTTCGTCATTGAAAGTTGTTGTAGACAAAAAACTAAAAAACAGTGCCGATTATATTTCAGTAAGTATTTCAAAAAATACAGGAATTACTCCAATTGTTTCCATTGGAAAAAAACACGGAAAAAATAATATTTCATTTTTAGTAGATAAGAAATTGGATCTTCCAAACGAAGGTTATCAATTGGAAATAAATGAAAAAGGAATTTTCGTAAAAGGAAAAACGGATAAAGGTATTTTAAACGGATTTCAGACTTTAGTCCAAATTTGTTCTGCTAAAGAAGTTAAAAAAGGTTCTGCTCCTTTCTTGAAAATTGAAGATTATCCTCGTTTTGACTGGCGTGGAATAATGCTTGATTGTTCGAGACAATTTTTCGATAAAGAGACAGTAAAAAATTATATTGATTGGCTGGCTGCACATAAAATGAATGTTTTTCATTGGCATTTAACTGATGATAACGGTTGGAGAATTGAAATCAAATCGATGCCAGATTTGACTTTAAAAGGTGCTTGGAGAGGTCCAGGAGAAGTTTTATTGCCATCTTACGGTTCTGGAGACAAACGTTACGGAGGTTTTTATACGCAAGAAGACATTAAAGAAGTCGTGGCTTATGCTGCGGATCGCGGTATTTCAGTAATGCCAGAAATCGAAATTCCAGGACATTCGCGTGCTGTAACGGCTTCGTATCCAGAAGTGGGTTGTGCGATAACGCAGGAACTTAAAAGTGTTCAGGGCGAAGTGAAAAATGTTTGGTGTGTTGGGCGAGAAGAAAACTACGATCTTTTGGATTCTATTATTAAAGAAGTTTCAGGATTATTTCCTTTCGAATATATTCATATTGCAGGAGACGAAGTTAATCGAGCCAATTGGGAACATTGTCCAAAATGTCAAGCTTTAATGGCAAAAGAAGGGTTCACAGATAGTTTTCAGCTTCAGAATTATTTCTTTAAAAGAGTTCAAAAAATTGTAGACAAATACCATAAAAAAACAGATGGATGGAATGAAATCCTAAAAGGCGGAGAAATCGATTCAAATACGTTGATTTCTGCTTGGCAGGGAATTAGTTACGGAATTGAATCGGCAAAAAAAGGATATAAAACCATCATGATGCCGGGACAATTTACATATTATGATATGGCGCAATCTGAAACAGAACGCGGCCACCGCTGGGCAGCAATCACCGATACAAAAAGAGCCTATTCATTTGAGCCAATTCCAGATGCTGACTTAACACCCGAAGAGCAAAAAAATATCATTGGAGTTCAAGGCGCTTTGTGGAGCGAATATTTAGATCGTCCAGCAAGAATTATGGAATATCAAAGTTATCCAAGAATCAGTGCATTGTCTGAAATTGGATGGTCTAAAAAAGAAGATAAAAACTGGGATGATTTTTATAGAAGATTAACCAATAGCCATCTGAAAAGATTGGCCGATATGGGAATTGCTTTTAGAGATTTCCCTCCGACAGCAATCTATAAAAACGGGATTATTACAGTAAATCCCCCTTATGAAGGCGCTATTGTACGTTTTGATAAGGACGGAAATGAGCCTACAAGACAATCGCCTTTGTACACAGGACCAATTCAAACGAAAGATTACGAACGCTATACGTTTAGAGTTTTTTTTAACGAATATTCGGCAAGTCCTGCGGTTAAAGCAGAGAAATTGCCTGTTGCGAATTGGAATACATCAAAAGTAGAAGTTTTGACTATTTCTGAAAATATCTCAGAACATGTGGATAAAAAAGGGATTTGGTATTTGACTTTTAATCCCGCTGATGATGGTGCAAATGGAACAATTAAAAATGTTTCGTTTTTTGAAAATGATAAATTATTGCAGACCTATTCAGATGAAAAATGGTTAAAATCAAAACCTCGCTTGAGATTTGTGATTGATAATTACAATGAAAAAAATACATACCGACTAGATTTTACGGTTGAAAATAAAGAAGAGAAAAAGTCGGCGGCAAATGTAAAATTCAATTGTTCGCCTTATCAAGAACCAGAAGTGAAAGTGACTTCTTCGATGGCAGAAAATCCGAAGTTTCCAATTGCGAATCTGCAAGATTATAATGAAGAAACGTATTTGCGTACTGATGTGGCGTGCCAAGACGGCGATTGGATTTTATATACCTTTACTAATCCTGTAACTTCTTCTAAAATAGATGTTTTAACTGGAATTCCGCATCACCCGAGATTTATCGTTAATAATGGTTTTGTAGAGTATTCATACAACGGAACTGATTTTATAAAAGGTGATAATTTTGATTACGGAAATGCTTCAATTTATCCGAAACAGCCTGTAAAAGCGGTTAGAATTAAAATTACAGGAACCAATAATGAGCCTTTGATGGCAGGTCAGGACTTAAAAATTAATCCGTAGAAAATGAAAAATATATTGGCCAAGTTTTTAATTATTTGCTTGATTTCTTTTGGAATAAATGGTTATGCCCAGAAAAAATCCAAGAAGTTTTTTGATGTTAAACGAAATGAAGTTTTTATCGATTCGATGATGATCAATGCGCTTGAAAAAGGATTTTTTCCTGGAGCACAGATTATGGTTGGGACAAAAGACTCGATTGTGATTTCTAAAAATTACGGTTTTCATGATTACTATAAAAAACAGGCTGTAAAGTCAGATGATGTTTTTGATTTAGCTTCAATGTCTAAAGTTTTAGGAGCAACGCTTGTAACAATGCGTTTGGTTGGAGATGAAAAAATTAAACTTACAGATAAAGTAGGTGAAATTGTTCCGATGTACAAAAACACAGCGATTTCTGATTTGACACTTTTTGAATTGCTAACGCATACTTCTGGATTAACGCCAAGTATCACTTTTTATCAAGCATTGCTTTCTACACCAGATAATTCGCCTTTATTGAGCAAGGAAAAATCAGAGCAATATGTTGAGCCGTTTGATATTATGTTTGTCAATAAAAATATCATTTACGATTCAAAATACCTCGCTTTTGAGCCAAAAGAAAACTGGGTTCAGATTTATAAAAACATGTGGCTGAATCCTGAATTTTATCCTTTGGTTTATGAAAGGATTGCGAAGGCGAATACAAATCCGAGGGGGAAATATCTGTACAGCGATTTAAACTTGCTTTTGGTCAAACAAATGATTGAAGCCAAAACCGGAAAAAAACTCGATCAGTTCACAAATGAGATTTATACAGAATTAGGCATTTCAAAAATTGGATATAATCCGTTAAAATGGACTTCTATAGATAATGTGATGCCGACTGAAGTAGATAATCTTTTCAGAAAAGACACGATTAAAGGTTACGTGCACGATGAAGCGGCTGCAATTTTTGGAGGTGTTTCTGGAAATGCTGGTTTATTTGCCAATGCAGAATCGATTGCTGTAATCTGTAAAATGCTTATGAATAGTGGAAATTATAAAGGAAAACAAATTCTAAAACCCAATGTTGTAAAAGAGTTTACAGATTCTCCGCTTGCGAAAAATGGCATTTATCGGGGTTTAGGTTTTGATAAAAGAAAACCAGATGAGTTTTTTACAAAAGACGATTTTGGACATACGGGTTTTACAGGAACTTTTTTCTTTATGAATAGAAAAACAAATCGATTTTTAATCATTTTGACGAATCGTGTAAATCCAACGAGAACAAACCGATTAATGTACAAAGACGATTTTAGTGCTAAAATCTGGAGACAAATTAATAAATATTAAAAAGTTTTTTAATCTGTGGCTAAATAAAAAAATACCATGAAAAATATAATAATCTGCATATTAATTTCGGCAGTTTCTTTTGCGCAACAGATAAAAACGGGCGCTGAGAATTCTGAAAAATACTTGCCTTTATTGAAAGGCAAAACCGTTGGAATTGTAACCAATCAAACGGGAATTATTACTAAAGAAAAACATCTAGTCGATTTTTTAGTAGAACAAAAAGTAAAAATCAAATTTATTTTTGCACCAGAGCATGGTTTTAGAGGAACTGCCGATGCAGGAGAACATGTATCTGACGAAATAGATTCTAAAACGGGATTATCAATCGTTTCGCTTTACGGAAAAAACAACAAACCAACAACTGAACAATTAAAAGGAATCGACATCATGATTTTTGATCTTCAGGATGTCGGAACGCGATTATATACGTACGTTTCTACGATGCATCGTATTATGGAAGCCTGCGCTGAGAACAATGTTCCACTGATTGTACTGGATCGTCCCAATCCGAATATTGAGATTGTTGACGGTCCAGTTTTGGACATTGCTTTTAAAAGCGGAATCGGAATGCATCCAACGCCTTTGCTTCACGGAATGACTTTAGGCGAAGAAGCTAAAATGATCAACGGGCAAAAATGGCTTAAAGATGGAATTCAGTGCAAATTGACTGTGATTCCGTGTTTGAATTATACCAGAAAAAGTTCTTATAGTTTGCCAGTTCGTCCTTCGCCAAATTTACCAAACGATCAGGCAATTAATCTATACGTGAGTTTATGTCTTTTTGAAGGAACAAATGTGAGCATGGGACGCGGAACCGAAAAACAGTTTCAAATTTATGGCTCGCCAGATCTTCCAAAAAGTGATTTTGCTTTTACGCCAAAACCTAATTTTGGAGATAAAGATCCTTTGTATAATGGAGTAGAATGCAATGGAGAAGATTTGTCTTCGATTCCGAGAATAAATAGATTAGAAATAAAATGGCTGATAAAAGCTTATCAGACAACAGCTGATAAATCTAAATTTTTCGATAAAAGAAAATTTGCCATTCGCGCAGGAAATGAAAAACTGCAACAGCAAATTGAAGCAGGAATTTCTGAAGAAGAAATCAGAAATAGTTGGAAAGAAGGTTTAGCTGAGTTTAAAAAATTGAGAGCTAAATATTTGATTTATAAGTAATATCTTTCAGTTTTATTGTGTGTTGTTTTAAATTCAAGCAAAATAGATTAGAATTTCAACCGGACTAGTTATAATTGTAAAACTGGAATACTTTATTGGTACGGTAAGAAGCTACTTTTGCCAAAAAAATAGTAAACCAAAATGAAAAAAATCTATTTTGCTGTTTTTACAGTAATTTGTACCAATTTTTACGCACAGACAAAGAATGATTCCATAAACCAAATGGATGAAGTCATTATTAATGAAGGGCGTTTTAATACACCTATTTCTAAACAAAATAGAAATGTATATGTTATTTCGAGCGAAACCATTAAAAAACTGCCAGGAAGAACATTGCAAGAAGTATTGCAATATGCAAACGGAGTAGATATCAGACAAAGAGGGCCGTTTGGAACTCAAGCCGACATTAGCGTTGACGGAGGAAGTTTTGAGCAGACTGTTGTTTTGTTGAACGGAGCAAAAGTAATCGACTCGCAAACTGCGCATAATATGTTGAATCTTCCTCTTCCGGTTGAAGCAATTGAAAGAATCGAAGTAGTTCGAGGTCCGGCTGCAAGAATTTACGGAATTAACAGCTTAACGGGAGCAATCAATATTATTACTAAAAAACCAACCGATTCTGGTTTTATGGTAAGCACTTATGCAGGTTCTAATTTCGAAAAAGATACGCAAGATACAGGAGATACTTTTTACGGAACAGGAATTCAGGCTGGAGCTGTTTTAGGTAAAGAAAAACAACAGCATTTGATTTTTGCTTCGCACGATAAAAGCAACGGTTACCGTTACAATACAGCATTCGAAAACAATAAAATTTTCTATCAAGGAAATGTACAAATCAATGATAAAAACGAAATTTTAGGTTCTGCAGGTTACATCAATAACGGATTTGGTGCAAACGGATTTTACGCTGCGCCAGGGGATAAAAATTCTACCGAAATTGTTCAGACAACATTTGCTAATATCCAGTCCAATCATCAAATTACGGACAGTTGGAAAATTATGCCGAGAGTAACTTACAGATACAATTATGATGATTATCGTTATTTAGGAAACTCAAATTTGGCAGTTGGAAGAAGTCAGCATTATACGAATTCAATCGCAGGAGAATTGAACTCTACAGTTAAATTATCTAAAGGAGAAATTGGTTTTGGAGCTGAATTTAGAAACGAAAACATTCACTCTTCAAACATTGGAGATCACGATCGCGAAAATGTTGGTCTTTACGCTGAATACAGAAGAAGTTTTACTGAAAAACTGGATGTAAATATCGGGACATATTTAAACTATAATTCAGATTACAAATGGCAGATTTATCCTGGAATTGATGCAAGTTATGCGATTACCGATGCCTTTAAAATTATTGGAAATGTGGGTACAAGCCAAAGAATTCCTTCTTTTACAGATTTGTATTTGAAACAGACAGGAAATATTGGAAACCCAGATTTAGATTCAGAAAATGCGTTTCAGAGCGAAATTGGATTTAAATACAACAAAAGGGCTTTGAGCTTTAATGCGAATTATTTCTACAGAAAAATTGACAATTATATCGATTGGATGCGTAACGAAACAACGGTGCCTTGGCAAAGTCAGAACACTGGAGATTTGAACACAAACGGAATCAACTTACGTGGAACTTACAGATTTGATTTTTCTAAAGATTCTAGATTGACTATTCTTTTAGCGTATACTTATTTAGATTCTGAATTCAAAACAGCGCGTACAGAAACGTATTCAAAATATTCGATTTCTTCATTAAAACATCAAATTACCAATACGATAGATTATCAGTTTAAAAATCTGTCTGTAATGTTTGCAACTCGTTTTAACGAAAGAATTACAGGGCCTTCTTACTGGGTAAATGATTTTCGAGTAAGTCAGGCGATCAATAAATTTACCATTTTCTTAGATGGACAAAATATCTTCAATGCAACTTATTATGAAGTAGGTGCAGTGCCATTGCCTTCAAGATGGTTCACATTGGGAGTGAAATTAGTTACTTTTTAAATTACTTTATTTAGGGAATTAGAGTGTTGTAAAAAAGCCTGTAAACTTAATGTTTACAGGCTTTATTTTTTTTAGATTAATGATTGCTGTTTTTTAACCAAAGATTGACATCATCAAACATTTGTCTATTTACGGTATGACCTTCTTCATAAGAATGAAAATGAGGATTTAAGTTTTTGGTTTTCAGAAAATCAAAAGCATCAAGGGCGTACTGATAATTTAAAACTGCATCTTGTTTTCCGTGAGAAATAAAGATTTTAAGTTTTTCAAGACGTTTTTCATCTGCCATAAAAGGTTTAATTTCTGGTAAAAGTCTTCCGCTCATTACAGCAATTCCTTTCACTTTTTCTGGAGCGGTTAGTGCAACGCTGTAGCTCATAATTCCGCCTTGGCTAAAGCCCATTAAATAAACTTCTTCAGAATTAAAATTGATTTCAGATTTTAAATCAGTAATAAAATCAATCAACATTAATCTTGAATTTTCTGCTTGTTCCGCATTTATTTGAGGTTTTCCTGTAGAAAAATCTACCTGAAACCAAGCAAAACTATTTGGCCCAAAAGTCAGTGGTCCGCGTGCAGAAACCACAACAAAATTTTCTGGAAATTCAGGAGCAAACGAAAATAGATTTTGCTCGTTTCCGCCAACACCATGAAGCAAAATTACTAATGGCGGATTTGCAGTTTTTATTTTTGGTTCTCTAATTAAATAATGCAGTTTAGTTTTTTCTTTAGTTGAATTCATAATCGTAAAACTGAAAATTGATATTGTAATAAGGAATGCAAATGCAATCCCAAAAGACTTTTTTATACTCATGCTTTGTCTATTTTTACAGACATCATGTTAAGTGATCCAGCTACAAGTTCGTCGTTGAAAATTGTTGCTTTTTCGTCTTTTTCTTGAAGCGATAAAATGTACAATAACGGAAGATAATGTTCAGGAGTTGGAACCGCCAATTCAAATTCTCTACCTTGTTTGTCAAAGTGAATAAGCGATTTGTGATCATTGTCCAAAATCATACTTTTCATTTTTTCATTCGCGATATGCGCCCATTCAAAAGCATAACCTGGAACCATCATTTTGTCCCAAGCTGCAAGACGTAAGTTGTGAACCGTATTTCCGCTTCCGACAATTAGAACACCTTTTCGGCGTAAAGCAGCCAATTCTTTTCCTAATTCATAATGATAAGATGCTGGTTGTGTATAGTCGATGCTCATTTCGATAATTGGAATATCGGCGTTTGGATAAAGAAATTTTACAACCGTCCAGCATCCGTGATCCAATCCCCAACTATTATCTAATCCAACCGAAGTTGAAGTAATTAGTTTCTGTGTTTCTAATGCTAGTTCTGGGCTTCCTGGCGCAGGATATTGCACATCAAAAAGTGCCTGCGGAAAACCTCCAAAATCATGAATAGTTGGCGGTTTTTGCATTGCGGTTACAAAAGTCCCTTTAGTTTCCCAATGTGCCGAAATACAAAGTATTGCTCTGGGTTTTGGTAATGTTTTTGCCACTTGCTGAAAACCTTGCGTGAAATTATTATCTGCCAATGCATTCATCGGATTTCCATGTCCTAGAAAAAGAACCGGCATTCGTTCTGTTGGTCCAAAAGTATCTACAGCCGTTTTGAGTGAGCTGAGTTTCATTGCTGCAGCTCCGATAGGTAAAATTGCCATGGTTTTTAGAAAATCTTTACGATTCATTTTTTATAATTAATTGCTTAAAAAGTATCTTTTATCTGTGATACAAAATTGCATTTAATTACAGCGAAAGAGGTAACGATTTTCGGAAGAAAGGTTGTGTTTTTAAGAAAGAAGCTTCTTCATTTCTTCTCTAAACTCAGTTGGAGTCATTCCTGCTTTTCGTTTGAAAGCATGCGTAAAATAGGTTTTTTCATTAAATCCGAGTTCGTAACCTATTTCAGCAATATTTTTATCTGTAGTCATTAATAAGTTTTTGGCTTCGGTCAATTTTCGAGTTTCAATAATTTCCGAAACACTTTGCTGTAAAATGTTTTGGCAGATAATATTTAAGTTGCGAGAAGTCATAAAGAGTTTTTCTGCGTAGAAATTAACGTCTTTAGATTCTTTATAATGTTCTTCTAATAATCTCAGGAAGTTTTTAAAAGTAGAACTTTGAATTTTTTTCGATTCATCATTATCCAAATTCAATTTGCGTCTTTCAGATTCTATAATCGTAAAAAGAGCGCTCAATAATTGTTTTATAACTGCAAGATCAGGAGCTTCTTGTTGGTATTCATCAAAAATAATTTTGCAGATAATATCCAGTTTTTCAAAACATTGATTGCTTTGTAAACTAATATTTGCCTTGTCATGAAAAGAGGCGTAAAGGCTGAAAGTGGTTTCGGCAATAAATTCACTCTTAAATCTTAAAACCCACATATCGCAATCGCCATCTTTTATGAGAGGTTTTGCACGATGAATTTTTCCCTGAGTGACAAAACTGATAAAAGGCGCGTCTATCAATTTGGATTGAAAATCTATAAAATGTTCCAGCTGACCTTTATTCCCAATAATAAGTTCTTCATAATCATGAGCATGAGGTTCGTTTACCGATTGCATGATTTTTTCAGATTCGGCAGTTGTAATTTTAAACATTTTGAAAATCTCAGTCATAGATCAAATTTATAGAATTTTAAAGGTAATTATTATTCTTAGAATTTGATCTATGGTTAATTTAATCTTCAATCTTAGTAATATTGAAAGTATATTTTAAAATGGATTATTTCTGCTTGCTTACTTTCTCTGCGAGTTGCATCGCGTTATAAAGATTTAAAACTTTTCCAGTTTTGGACAAATCTGCAAAAGGAACTTTTTTGTCTGTTGTTCCAGGAAGAATAACTTCAAAATTATAAGGAGTTCCTGAATCCAGAATGATTTGTTTTACCTGTTTCGCAGTAAGTTTAGGATAGTAAGTCCAAATTAACGCTGCCGTTCCTGTAACCATTGGAGCAGAAAAAGAAGTGCCAGAATCAAAGTCATATTTATTTTCTGCGCAAGTGGTGTAAATATCTTCTCCAGGAGCAAATAAATCTACATTTTGCTTTCCATAATTTGAAAAATCAGAAACTAAAGCAGGTCCGAATTTTTTAGTTGTAGATCCAACATTGATGAAATTATTGCATATTTCTGTCTTTTCATCATAGTCTAAATCATTAGGAAAATGAATATTTTTGTCTGAATCTTCACCGTCATTTCCGGCACTATGCACCATAAGAACATTGTGTTCATCTGCATATTTAAAAGCATCAATTACCCAATCACGATGTAGAGAAAATTCTTTTCCAAAAGACATATTAATAACTTTTGCTCCATTATCTACCGCATATCGAATTGCCATTGCAATATCTTTATCATGCTCATCGCCAGATGGGGAAATATTTAGAGGCATAATTTTAGCATCGGTCATTCCTTTTATTCCTTTGTTGTTATATCTATTGGCAGCCAAAAGTCCAGATACCATTGTGTTATGATTCTGAATGGTTCTAATTCCTTCAATGGTATTGCTTATTTTATTGTTGCCATATCCTTTTTCTAAGATTTCAGGATTATCGGCAATAGATAATCTTTCATTGTAATTTACATTCAGATTTTTGTTTAGGACAGAATCCAATTGCGTTTCTTTATCTTTTACATCTTTAAAAGTCTCTTCGCCAACTTCAATACATACCATTAAACATTTTATAAGCGCTCCAAGATCTTTGTCGTTGTCATCTCTCATTTGACGATAGCGTTTGTCATTAATCTTGTATTTTTTGTACATGCTATCAAGCTGATTAGTGGTATAGTCTTCTTTAGGGAAAAAATATTTTAAAGTATCTTTTGCAAGAGGATAAACAGCAACAGAATATACAAGTGACTTATGCCAATTGGCATAATATTCATTTTTTTCTTTTAATACTTTTGCTGCTCGCTGATATTCTCTAAATTTATAAAGATCCTTCACATCAATTTCAGATTCTGTTTTATCTTTAAAAAGTGGTCCCCATTTTTCTACAATTCGAACATATTCGTATCTATTCCACACGACGTAAGCGCCACTTTTTGTTCCTGTAAAGCTCCATCCGTTAACATCGTCGATATAGCCATTGTGGTCGTCATCGATGCCATTATTTGGAATTTCCTTCGTATTGGTCCAGATTACACCTTGTAAATCTTCGTGTTTCAAATCGATTTGAGTATCAATTACTGCAATAATTAAGTTTTTGTTTTTGGGTTTCTTTTTGTTTTGAAGATACCATTTGTCGAGAGAGATCCCTGGAATGCTATCTGTTTGCAAATCTTTATATTGCCATGTCTGTTCTAAAGTAAGATTAGGATTTTTTGAAGGTGTTTGGCCAAGATTATTATTTGGATTTTTTGTTGATTTACAGCTTGCAAGAATTACAAAAATGAAGAATAAAGTATAAAATAGTGGTTGTATTTTTTTTGGCATACCTTTAGGTTATTTAAAAATATAATTTGTCTTTGGTTTTACACAAAGAAAATACTTACGAATTGAATAATCAAACTAAAAAGTAAAAAATAAGTTTTATTTTACAATTCAAAACATAAGATTCTTTTTTACAATTTCTTAATCAATTTTGGAAATATTTTGCTTAATTTTAGTGAACTGTTAAATAGAATCATATAAAATTTCTACAAAATGATGTAACAGCCCCTTAACTTAATTTGTTGAATTTTACGAGTCTACGATATGAAGTAATAATCATACTTTCAATTTCTGATGGTATATAAATAGTTAGACAAATGGATACAAGAAATGAACAAAACGATTTATTCCAAGATGGTATCGATCGTACTCAAGAATCAAATTGGGATCCTATTTTTGGTTATCAAATGTATTTTCCAAGTGATGAAAATAAGGATGAACAATTGAAAGAAAGAAACAATCCAATTCAACAGCAAAATACAGGAGATTGGGGTGATGATGCCGATTACGAAGAACTTAGGCATAAAAGTAATTTTCATAGAGACATTTCTGAAAATGATGCAACCAAAACGGATTAAAAGAATAAAAAAGAGCGGAAAATTTTCCGCTCTTTTTTGTTGGAGTTGGTCAGTAAAAAAACATCTGCACATAATTGCACAGATGTTTTCCAGTTAAAAAAATGAAAAAGTAGGAAGTATATTTTTAAATCATTTGAAGATGTGGTCTCACCTGCATGCTCACAATATCACATCGTTTTGGCTGTGATAAACAGAATAAAACGCTCATGGCAATATCTTCTGCTTTAAGCATTTTCATTTCTTTTATTTCTTCTTTCTGAACTTCTTTTGGAGCTGGTTGCATATCGCTTGTAACGGCGCCAGGTTCGATGTGCGAAACTTTAATTCCTAACGGATTTATTTCTTTACGAAGTGCCGTGCTAAAACCTCTTATCGCGGTTTTGGTTGCTACATAAATAACTCCTGTTTTTTCTTTCACTTCGGCACTCATAGAACCAATATTTACAATATGTCCAGATTTTTGATCTGTCATCCTGTTGACTGCTTCTTTCGCGAAAGCGATATAACCTAAAATATTGGTTTCTAAAATGTATTTCCAATCTTCATATTCACCTTCAATAATGCCGCGTGCAGGCAAAGCGGCATTATTGATTAAAATATCTATTCCGCCGAGAACCTTATCAACTCGATCCCAAATTCTTGTTATATCTTCTTTTTTCGTAATATCGGCAGCTTCGCCAAAGATTTCTCCTTTAGAGGATTTAGTTTTAATATCATCCATAGCATTGTAAAAGTCATTTTCGTCTCTTCCAAAAATAAGCACACGCCCGCCAAGAGAAACCAGTAAATCTGCAATAGCTTTTCCAATTCCTGTTGTTCCGCCAGTTATTACAATTCGTTTCTGGAAGATGTTTTCACTAAAGTAGTTTGATAAGATTTCCATAGTGTCTGTTTTTATATGAGATTGAACAAAATTTATTTTTAACATATAAGAGAAACATAGATTTTATTTGAAGAAATGTGCTAAAACAATTTTGACAATAATTATTTAATATGAATATGACTTAAGTTAGTTTCGGCAGGACCATTTAATACTGTTCCATCTGCTGCAAATCTTGAACCGTGGCAAGGACAGTCAAAAGATTTTT
Organism: Flavobacterium sp. SH_e; assembly: GCF_025717045.1. GTDB lineage: Bacteria > Bacteroidota > Bacteroidia > Flavobacteriales > Flavobacteriaceae > Flavobacterium. The sequence goes on along the minus strand of NZ_JAOVZN010000001.1, from coordinate 350,775 downwards.
CGTCTGAATTCCATTGCACGACACAGCCCAAATGCGGACAAACAGCAGAAAAGGCGTGAAGTGTTTTGTCATAATCGCGGTAAACGGCTACTTTTCGTAATCCGAAAGAGAGGATTCCACCGTTTCCTGGTTCTAAATCTGCAGTATTATTAAGATCTGATGCTGAAATCCAATCGAGATATTGCGAGGCCATATTTCCAGCTTCTTTCAAATAATCGCCAATTGCTTTAAAAGTAATTCGAGAGGGACTATATAAATCTTGCCATTTATTTTCAATTTCCTGAATCATATCCGAAATAATCATTGCTCCTATTGTGGTGTGTGTCATTCCGTTTCCAGAATCTCCAGTGATAATAAAAACATTATGATCGCCTGGATTTCTTCCTAGAAAACCTAAGGAATCAAAAGGTTCCATAACTTGCCCTGACCATTTATAGCTGATTTCATCTAATAATGGAAAATATTTTTTCGCCCAAATTTCCAATCGTTCATAGCGTGAAAATTCAGAAATGCCTTCTTCATCTGCTTGTCCTGTTTTATGATCTTCTCCGCCAATAATCAGCAAATCATACTCATCATCAAAACTTTCTAAACGTACATAATGGTAAGGCTGTGCAACCCATTTAGATTCAGGATCTCCCGTGTCCCACCATAAAGCGTAAGGAAGACTATCTTTTGGAATTTTCCCTCCAATAACATACGTTCTATAAGCATGCTGTTTGGTGTGCATGGTCAAAACATCATTGATAGGAGTATTGGTTGCTACGACGATGTATTTGGCACAAAAATCAAAACCATTAACAGTTGCACCTTTATCGGTTATATTTTCTGCGTGGGCTTCAGTATAAATGGTTCCGCCCATTTGTATAATAGCTTTCGTAAGTCCTTTCAAATAATGTAAAATATGAAATTGCGCCTGATTTTTAAATGCAAGACATCTTTGATCTTGTGCTTCTGCCAATGAAGGGGTATGATTTAAGAGAACAGTATCTAAACCTGCATTTTGAGTAGCTTCAAATTCTTTGTCTAGATTTTTTTCGTTGTCATTTGGATGAAGAAATAAATAACCATTTACTCTTTTAAAATCACAATCGATTTGTAAATCATTTACAATTTTCTCTATTTCATCAATTGCAGCGGAATGGCTTTCGGCGGCAAGTCTTGCATTTTCTTTACCAAAAGTATTTTGCAAATAATAATATCTGTCGTCTAATGCGCAAGTTAAATGTGCAGTGGTTCGTCCTGTTTCTCCACTTCCAATGAAACCATCTTCTACTAAAACTACTTTTTTTCCTGCTTTTAAAAGTTTGTAAGCAGTTGTAATTCCTGCAATACCGCCGCCAATAATTAGAACCTCAGTTTTAATATCTTGCTTCGGTTTTTCAAAAGAAATGATCTCAGTAGAATCTATCCAAAAAGAAACATTGTCACCAGAGGTAATACTTCCTTCATTAATATGTTGATTTGAATTATCCATTTTTTAATCGTTTTATAATGTGCAATACATTCATTTCAAAGCTACTAACTAAAATCTGTAGCTTGCTTACAGCATTATTTCTAAAATTTTATAGTATTTCCATTACGATTTTATGTAACAATAAAAATAAATAGTATAAGCCTAACCATTTTAATAATAGTTACTTAGCATAAATTGAAAAAGAAATAATTATGAAAACAGTTTTGAGATTAAAAATTATGATCCTGATAGGTTTAATTGGAGTATTAAGTTCGTGTAAAAAAAATGACGGTTACAGCGACGAAATAGAAACTGTTATATCGCCTCTAGACAGCGGAAAAAATAAAACAGACAGTGTAAAAACCGCAAATAAAATATCTACCAATATTAATTCGACACAAAAAAACGGGTCGGAGAGTACAGTTGGAACAGGAAGCGGACCTAGTGAAAGTGCGCAAGACGGCGCTCTCTATACACCCGCTACAGGTGTTCAAAAAGACAGTATAAAGGCCAAAAAAGATAGTTTAAAAAAGAAAAAATGATTACCAGCTATTATACTTAGATCAATTGCTTTTAAAATGTTTTTTCTTGTTCAATTTGGTATCGAATTAATTCCATTTGATTTCTATAACAGGTTTTAAAAATTATATAAAGAAGTTTATGATAGGGGTTTTATCTTTATGAATAAGATATTAGAAAACATTCATTTAAAAAATATAATCATGAAAACGATATTAAAAACAAAGATCGCTTTTTTCATTCTTTTGATTGGATTGGTATTTTCTTGTAAAAAGAATGAAACTCCAACAACAGATTCGTATGAAAATGATTCCATACAAAATACGATGGATACAGTTGGCCCCGAAGTAGATACAATTAATATGGATACTACGGAAACAATTGCTACAGACACTATAAAAAAATAGAAATTAATTAAAATTTAAAAATCGAAAAAGCCAAATCTTAGTGTTTGGCTTTTTCGATTTTTAAATTCGTTTTTAATGATGTTTAAGTGACAGGGTTTTTCTCTATATTTGAGAAAGAATTTTAACAAATTCGGAAGGCCTTTGAAAAAAAATCATACAGCATTAGAAATTATTTTAACTCAAAACAATAATGGAGCTAATAAATAATTTAGACCTTTTTCAAACTGTTTTTAATTCTGCGCCTAACGGTATTGCAGTTTTAAAATCTTTATATGATAAAAAAGGCAAGGTCGAAGATTTCTCAATTTTGCTGTGTAATACTTACGCTATAAATTGGATCAATATTGCTGATTATAAAGGCAAAAGATTCAGTGAAGTTTTTTATAAAATAAAAGAAACTAATATTCTCGAAAAATTTATTGAAACTGCAGAAACAGGAATTGCGGCTAATTTTGAAAATTGGTACGAAGATGAAAATGCAAAACATTGGTTCAAATTTACTACAGTAAAAGAAAGCGAATTATTGGTGGTGACGATGGAAGATATCACTGAAAAGAAAAATGCCGAAAATGCTTTGAATAATGCATTAATTGATGCCGAAAAACAAAAGAGACTTTACAATTCTATCATAAATTCAACTCCCGATCTAGTGTATGTATTTGATCTTGATTATAAGTTCACTTATGCAAACAAAGCTTTATTGAGCATGTGGGGCAAAACGGCAGAGGATGCAATCGGGCGTGGACTAAGAGAAAATGGATATGAAGATTGGCATGCCGAAATGCATGAACAAGAAATAGACACCGTAGCTGCCGAAAAAAGAGCTATAAGAGGAACTGTTTCTTTTCCGCACGCAGAATTAGGAAGGAGAATTTATGATTATATTTTAGTTCCAGTATTTAATGAAAAAGGAGAAGTAGAGGTTGTTGCTGGAACAACAAGAGATATTACTGAAATTAAACTGGCAGAAGAAAAACTACAGCAAAGTGAAAGCCGTTTCAGAAAAATGATTCACCAAACACCTGCACCAACTTTAGTACTTAGAGGTGATGATCTCATAATTGAGCAGATAAACACGCATATGCTTCAAATGATTGGTCGCGGCCAAGAAGTTATTGGCATGCGATTGATTGATGTTTTGCCAGAATTAGAAGGTCAATATGTTTGGGAACAGGTTTTAAAAGTTTATAATGAAGGAATTCCTTTTGACCAAAGTGAAGTTTTAGTTCCGCATAATCGTACCGGAAAATTAAAAGATTACTACTATAATCTGGCTTATCGTCCGCTGATTGAAGACGGTCAGATAACTGGAATGATACAAGTGGCGGTTGAAGTTACACAACAAGTTGTAGCTCGTCAGAAAATGGAAGAAAGTGAAAGCCGTTTTAGAGCTTTAGTCAACGCATCATCTGATTTAGTCTATCGAATGGATGCTGATTGGATGATTATGCAAAATCTTGAAGGAGATGGGAGTTTATCTAATTCTGGAGAAAGAGGTGTTAATTGGTTGGATAAATTTATTCATCCAAGTGATTTAGGCAAAGCGGTTGATCTCATTTCTAAATCCATAATAGAAAAAAGTATTTTCGAAATGGAACACAGAGTGATAAATCCAGACGATTCTATAGGATGGGTTTTTTCTAGGGTAGTTCCAATATTAGACGATCAAGAAAAGATTATTGAATGGTTTGGCGCATCTAGCGATATTACTTCGCAGAAAGAACTCCAAAATGTAATTACAGAAAGCGAAGAAAAGTTTAGGCAGCTCGCAGATTTAGTTCCGCAAATTATTTGGACAGCCAATCCAGACGGTTTTGTAGATTATTATAACAGCCGTTGGTACGAATACACGGGTTATCAAGAACATGAATTTGGAGACTCAAGCTGGATTTCAAAATTGCATCCCGATGATGTTTATTTAGTGTCAAAAGGCTGGCACGAAAGTGTTCATGCAGGTTCTCCTTATCAGCTTGAATTTCGTTTAAGAAATGCAAATACAGGAGGATATCGATGGTTTTTAAGTAAAGCAGTTCCCATTAAAGACAAAGAAGGAATAATCACTAAATGGTTTGGAACTTGCACCGATATTCACGAACAAAAATCAAATACTGAAAAGCTAGAAATTTTGGTAGCCGAACGAACGAAAGAATTACAGCGTTCTAATGACGATTTACAACAATTTGCGCATGTTGCATCACACGATTTAAAAGAACCGGTTAGAAAAATTAAAACATTTGTAAGTCGTCTTGAAGATCATTTGGAAGGACAATTAGATGATTCTGCTTCGAAATTTATTGATAGAATTCATGTTGCAGCAGATCGTATGTTTAACATGATTGATGGCGTATTGGCATATTCTAAAATCAATGCCGATTCGCAAAAAGCTACAATTGTCGATTTAAATGAAACTATCAAAAACATAGAAACCGATCTGGAAATTGTTCTTCAAAAAACAGGCGCAAAAATTTATTATCAAGATCTTCCCGTTTTGGAAGGTGCTTCTGTTTTATTATATCAATTGTTTTACAATCTGATTAATAATTCTATTAAATTTGCTAAAGAAGATATCGCTTCGCAAATTACTATTACTGCAAAAGAACAAATTGAAGAGGATAAAAAATTTGCAATTATTACAGTAGAAGATAACGGAATTGGTTTTGATCTTGATCAAACAGGCCGTATATTTGAGACATTTACACGACTTAATTCTAAAGACCGTTATGAAGGAACTGGCTTAGGATTATCGCTTTGCAAAAAAATAGCAGAACGCCACGGCGGAAGTATTACTGCCTCTGGAGTTCCAAATAAAGGAGCTGTTTTTATTATAACAATACCATTTGAGCAAAAAGAAAAAGACATTTAAATATGATAAAAAAAATAATTCTATTAGCTGATGATGATAGGGATGACGCAGAAATGTTTTGTGAGGCATTGGCCGATATAGATGAAAATATTATTTGTCATTGTGCAGAAAATGGAAGCGAAGCATTAAAAATGATAGAAAAGCAAAATGAAATTCCTGAAGTTGTTTTTCTAGACTTGAACATGCCTATAATGAACGGTTGGGAATGTTTGAAGCAATTAAAATCGGATGATCGTTATAAAAATATTCCAGTCATTATGATTTCGACTTCTTCGTATAAAAATGATATGGACACAGCTGCAAATCTTGGCGCTGTCTGTTATTTCATAAAGCCAAACAATTTTAAAGATTTAAAAGATGTTTTACGCTCTATTACTTTAAATCTAGAAAGCGGGTTGAAAGAATCTCTTTCTAGTCTCGAAACTAGCAAATATCTCTATGTTTTTCTTTAAAAAAGAAATGAAATATATTCCTTGTTTTTGATAAAACGTATGAATTTATTTTATAAAACAAATTACCATTAAAAATATTTGTGGTTTTTAATACCTTGATTTTATTGATGTTGAAGGTTTTTTTTGAATCAATTAAAAATAAAAATCAAAAAAAACAGTTTTAAACTTGACTAATTCGGTAGAATTAATATATATTTGTATCACAGAAAATTTAAAAATGATACTTATCCAGAAAGACTGAGGGAATAGGCCCGATGAAGTCTTAGCAACCTGTTGCCGAATAAGGTGCTAAATCCTTCCGTTAGACGGACAGATAAGAAAAGATTTCCTCAAAATCTGAATAAGATCATCAACGTTAAATCTTTATTTTTTTTAAATGAAAGCAGACTTGATATTATACGCCGGTTACGAACTTTTGAATTCAATTTTTGAAGAATATAGTCTTGTCACTTTTCGAATGTGAAAACATAATTTCTCTTAAATCTTCTTTTTTAAAATTTATTCGCTAATGCTTTTTGGCATTGGCCCGAAACTCTCTTGTCTAATCTTAAAACTAAAAATAAAATGAAAAAAATACTATTAGGTTTTGCTTTGTTTCTTGGAGCTTTTCAAACTCAGGCGCAGGAAAGTAATTTACAATTAAAAGGAACAGTTGTCGATACTGTGGCGCAATACGTTTATCTGCAAAAGTTTCACAATAAAATGTTTACAACTATTGATTCGGTAAAAGTAAAAGACGGAAATTTTAGTTTTAAAACAAAAGTAAAAACACCAGAATTATACGGATTGAGTGTAAATACAGCAAGTTCTCCACTGTATATTTTCTTAGAAAAAAAACCAATTACGGTTCAATTAAATCCAAAGAAATATTACAGCAATTCGGTTGTAGAAGGTTCGGCTTCTCAAGATTTGTTCGAAACTTATAAAAAGACCAAAGATGTTGAAATCAGCAAATTCATTACAGAACATCCAAATTCTTTGGTTTCTGCCTATGTTTTATACAGAAACTGGTCGTATAGATTGTCTCCAGAACAGATTACACAAAATATTGCTTTACTGGACAAAAGCCTTCAAAGTACCACTTACGTAAAAGAACTTAAAGAACTGGTTACCGTTTTAGACGGATTAGCGATTGGTAAAAAAGCCCCTGATTTTACTGCTAATGATCCTGAAGGAAAACCAGTTCGTCTTTACCAAAATTTAAAAGGCTACACTTTAGTTGATTTTTGGGCTTCTTGGTGCGGTCCTTGCCGAAAAGAGAATCCAAATATCGTTGCTGCGTACAAAGAATTTCATGATAAAGGATTCAACATTGTAGCAATTTCATTAGATAAAAAGAAAGAAAATTGGATTAAAGGAATTCAAGATGATAACTTGACATGGACACATGTTTCTGATTTGCTTTTCTGGAATAGTGCTGTTGCCAAACTTTATGGAGTAAGAGCTATTCCTGCAAATTATTTAGTGGATTCGAAAGGAATAATCGTCGCAAAAAATCTTCACGGAGAAGAATTGCAATCTACTTTAAAAACGCTTTTAGAGAATAAAATTTAATTTCAAAAAAGCCAATAATACAATATTAGTTAATTAAAAAAATGATAAGGAAATGAATGCTATTGAGTCAACAACAAAACCAACAGAGTCTGAATGTTACTTTTCTAAATTTAGAGAAAACACAGTAGGAATAGATCATATTTTTGAATCGGTTTATGGAGAACAAAATCTTGTTTATGCAGATTGGGTTGCCAGCGGAAGGTTGTACGTTCCGATTGAAGATATAATGCTCAATAAAATTGGTCCGATGATTGCCAACACGCATTCATTTTCAAGTCAGACAGGAAAAACTTCTACATACGCTTACCAGCACTCAAGGGAAATTATTAAAAAATCGGTAAACGCTAAAAGTTCTGATGTTTTGGTTACAACAGGAACAGGAATGACAGCGGCGTTATCAAAACTACAGCGTATTATTGGTTTAAGAAAAAATCACGAAAATGAAAAGGATAGACCTGTAGTTTTTATTACACACATGGAGCATCATTCCAATCAAGTTTCTTGGTATGAAACCAATGCTGAAGTAGTGATTCTTTCTCCTGACGAAAATAATTTAGTAGATCCAAAAGCTCTTTCGCAGGAAATTAAAAAATATGCTGATAGAAGCATAAAAATAGGTTCGTTTACAGCTTGTTCTAATGTTACAGGAATTATTACGCCTTATCACGAATTAGCTAAAATTATGCATCAAAATGATGGTTTATGTTTTGTCGATTTTGCAGCTTCTGCGCCTTATGTAGAGATTGATATGCATCCAAAAGATCCAGAACAGCAATTGGATGCTATTTTCTTTTCGCCACATAAATTTTTGGGAGGACCAGGAACTTGCGGAGTTTTGGTTTTCGATGAAAAATTATATCAATCTGATTTTCCTGATAATCCAGGAGGCGGAAATGTAAAATGGACAAATCCATTAGGGAATTATTGTTACAGCGATGTAATAGAAGTTAGGGAAGATGGTGGAACTCCAGGATTTCTTCAGGTAATTCGAACAGCTTTGGCTTTAGAATTAAAAGAAAAAATGACCGTTGATAAGATTGCCAAAAGAGAAAAAGAACTTCTAGATATTTGTTTTTCGAGATTGCAAAAAATTCAAGGTTTATCTCTTTTGGGAGATTTAAAAAGCGACCGAATTGGCTGTGTTTCTTTTGTGATCGAAGATATTCATTACAATTTAATCGTAAGACTTTTAAACGATCGTTTCGGAATTCAGGTTCGTGGCGGCTGGTCGTGTGCGAGTACTTATGCGCATTACTTGTTCAATATTGATGAAAAACGTTCTAAAGCAATAACAAACGAATTACTTCAGAAAAACCAAACCAATAAACCGGGCTGGGTGCGTTTGTCATTGCATCCAATAATGACCAATGAAGAGCTTTTTTATATCTGTGATGCCATTGAAAAAGTTGCCTTGAATTATAAAAAATGGAAAAAAGATTACGAATATAATCCTGCTTCAAATGAATTTGAAAATCCGAAAATTAAAGATAATATCGAAAGAGAAGTCAACGAATGGTTTAAGTTAGATTAAGTAACTAATATTCCGCAGGAATATCTCTTCGGTAGAAAAATAATGCAAACACATACAACATGAAAACAATTCCGAGAAGAATCGTAACAGGTTTACGAAACGGAAAATCAATTATAGAACAAGATGAAATTGTTACCAATGTATCAGAACATTTTCCAGGATTAATTATTTCTGATATTTGGTCAACAGATTCGACACCAGCAAAATTTGAAGAAAAAATTATAGAAAATACCGCTTTTCCAAACACACCAAAAAATGGAAGTTATTTTCGTTATGTCCAGATTCCGCCCGATAAAGATTTAGGTGTGATAGCTCCAGAAGGAGAACCGCATCCTTTAATGCATCAGACAGATACTTTAGATTATATCATTATCATTTCGGGAGAAATTTATTTGATTGTCGATGAAGAAGAAACTTTACTGAAAGCTGGAGATATTGTAATTCAACGCGGAACCAATCATGCTTGGAGCAATCGTTCTGATTCGCCTTGCATTCAATTGGCCGTTTTATTGGATGCAAAAACAGAAAAATAAGAATTATACGCCGATAACTACATTTTGATTTTTTTTCTAAAATTGCAATGATCATCTGATTGTTGCAATTTTTTTTTTGCTTAAATAAGTCTTGAAAGCTTAAAAATTGTTCCAATTTATAAAATGAAACAATTTTGAGTGTTTGTGTTCTAAAATATTGATTAATAATTGTTTAAATTTATATCAAAATAATTATTGTAAAAGAACAATTTCAGAGTTTACGCCGTGACTTTTTTATATAAAGATTTCAAGTTTTACTGAAAGGTTTGTTGAAGAATATTGATTACAAATTCCCAAAAATTAAAAACTAAATCAATATAATCGGATGTGTTATTGGCAATTTAGAGTTTTAAATTTAAAACATTTGACTCTTGTCTTATTGTGCTGCTGTAATTTCAATTTTGCGCAGCAGGATACCAGCAGTCTTGCATCTGCAAAAAAAATAAGGTTAGACGAAGCAATTTTATTAGGAATTAAAAATAACCGGCAATTAAAACTGGCAAATACGGATTTGGCTATTGCCAATGAAAATGTCAGTCAGGCGAAAATTGCCAAAATGCCAAGATTGAGCTTAAATGGCGGATACAATTATATTGGAGATCCAAAACTTTATGATGGATTTTATGAAAGTCAGGTTACGGTCGATTATTACAATCATCAGGCATTTGCCAATATTATTTCGACACTTCCAATTTATAGCGGAAACGCAATCAACACCAGAATAAATCAGCAGGAATTAATTACCCAAATGCAGGAATCGGCTGTTAAAATGACGGAAGCTGACGTAAAAAATGCCATTACAGAACAGTATTTTACACTCGAGAAATTGTATCGGCAAATCGAGGTAACAAAGCAAAATATTATAAATACAGATATTCGAATCAGTCAGCTTAAATCTCGTGTCAATAATGGTCAAAATCTAAAAAGTGATCTTTTAAGAACAGAATTGCAACAATCTAATTTTAAAGTTTCAGTTTTTAGGAGCACCAATACAATCCAACTGATCAGTAATTATCTGGATATTTTAATTGGTTTTCCAACGAATACAATTCTGAAACCTGAAGTAGTAGAAAGTATGATTCCGACAGAAAATATTAATCTTCAAGATAGTTTAGAAGAAGCTTTTCAAAACAGAGAAGAAATAAAAAGAGCAGAGGTTAGAATCAAATTATCAGAATCATCATTAAGTTTGACCAAAAGCGGATTTAAACCCAACTTAAATGCAAATCTTATTCTAAATACCGAGTATCCAGCACAATGGCCCAATTATGTTAATATTCTAAATTATTGGGCTGCAGGACTTTCTTTGAACTGGGATCTTTCAAGTTTTTATAATTTAAAACATCGAATATCTGGTGATAAACTGGAAATCGATAAAAGTAATATTGCTTTAGAAGTGACTAAAGATCAGATTTCTACAGAAGTTAAAAATGCTTACGTTAGATATGCAGAAAGCAAAGAAAATATCAAAACCTACAAGAAAGATGTTGAGCTTTCGATGAGCAATTATAAAATTGTAAAAAGCCGTTACGATAATGATTTTGCGCTAATTAGCGAAATTGTAGATGCCGAATTACAGCTGAATAACTCTCGAATATCATTGGTAAATGCCAATTTAGATTTAATCATTCAATATTATTCACTTCAATATGCTATGGGAAAACTTTAATGAATCTTGTTATGAGCGAAGCAGATACACAAAATGAAGTAATTCAGAAAAATGAAAAAAAGAGAAACAGCATTCTGACTGTATTGTCTTTTGTTTTTTTAATTGCTGGAGGATTGTGGATTTTAAGTTTATTCTTTGATTTCAGCACTTATGAAACTACCAATAATGCGCAGGTTGAAGCGTATATCAATAACGTTGCGGCGCGTGCAACTGGTCACATTAAAGAAATCAAATTCGAAGCCAATCAGTTTGTTCATAAAGGAGATACGCTGGTTATTTTGGATGATTCAGAATACATTATAAAAGTCAAACAGGCGGAAGCAGATTTGGCTATAGCCGAAGGAAATCTTCATTCGCTGCAGCAAAATATAACTACTTCGGCATCCAATCAAGCTTCGGGAAAAGAAAAATTGGCTGGGGATATGGCAAATTTGGAGAAAGCCCAAAAAGATTATCAGCGTTTCAAAAATATGTATGCTGATTCTGCTGTAACGCGAAATCAATACGATCAGGTTATTTCAAAACTAAAATCGGAAGAAGCTTATGTAAAAGCAGGTCAAAAAGGATTGGAAGCCAGCAGTTCTATAACCAAACAAAGCAATATTAATCTTGAAGCGTCATCTGCAACTGTTGCGAGAAAGAAAGCTGATCTCGATGCTGCAAAACTGCAATTGTCTTACACTTACATTATAGCTCCCAGTAATGGTTTTGTGGGCGAAAGAAATTTATCGATCGGAGAATTAATCAATGCAAACCAAACAATTGCAACAATTGTTCTGAATGAAAAATTATGGGTTTCGGCAAATTTTAAAGAAACTCAAATAGAAAAAATAAAACAAGGGCAAGAAGTTACCATTACAATTGATGCATTGGACGGAAAAGAATTTAAAGGAAAAGTCGTTGGATTTTCTCCAGCAACTGGAGCTAAATTCTCCATGGTTGAACCTGATAATTCAACTGGGAATTTTGTGAAAATCACACAAAGAATTCCAGTTAAAATTGAATTTGAAACACCAGCTAAAGAACTGCATGAAGTAAGACCAGGAATGAATGTAACTGTTGAAGTAAAAAAATAAAAAGATGTTTGCAGGAAAAAAAGGAAGCGTTTTTACACTTACAGGATTGTATATCCTGACAATTCCTTTTTTTAACGGACTCAATGTTACAACTTATGATAACTCACAGATATTAGGACATTTTGGACCTTCAACGACTGCTTTTAATTATGCGGTTTATATTCCCATTTTTTCAATGTTGGCTTTTCTTCCTTTAGGGTTAAAATTGGGAAAACAAATCAAAGTGCGAACAATGATTTTGTCTGTTTCATTTTTGTCCTTGTTGTTCAATACAGCATCACTTTTTGTGCCAACGATTGCATGGTTTGTTCTTTGCAGATCGCTTTTGGCGATAGTTTCGATTATCGGAATATTTGCATCAATGGTACCGATTTTATTAAAATACAATCCAGCTTTTAATATGGCTCTGATGTATGGTATTTTTCAGTTTATTCAAAAAGGAAGCCAACATTTATACCAATATTTGGGAGCGTATTTTGTCAGTTTTCATAATTGGACTTTTGGAGTTTATTTCTTGAATGTCAATTTTTTGATCTGTATAATTTTGGCTTGGTATTTTTATAAAGCTGATGTTGCTCCAATGAAAACGCCATTTCAATTTGATTGGCGAGGCTGGATTATCATGATTTTATTTTTTGCCATCATTCTTTTTTTATGTGCCGAAGGGCAGACTAGAAATTGGTTCAGCGATCCAAAAATAACACTTGCATCAGCATTTCTATTTATTATGGCAGGAATTTATTTGTTTCATGTTCGATTTACTGCTGAACCGCTTATAAATCCTGATGTTTACAAGTTTAAGAATGTTATTGCGGGTGCATTTTTAATGTTTTATATCGGTGTGATAAATGGAACGGGAAGCGTTATTACAGGTTATATGACCAATATTTTAGGTTTTGATTCAGTTTTGGGAGCAGTAACTCATCTTTCATTATTAATTGGTTTGTGTATTTCGATTCCGCTTTCAACTTATCTTTTGTACAAACGCATTTATCTGGCAACGATTTGGGTTATTGGTTTTGCCTGCTACGGATTGTATCATATTGTTCTCTTTTTTAGGTTTTATCCAGGTATCGATGCATCAGATTTTTTTCTTCCGCTTATTTTTAAAGGATTAGGAATGGGATTTCTGTTTCCTGTTTCCCTACTTTATATTTCCGAAGGTGTGCCAAAGGATTTGAGTACATCACGTATGATGACGGGAATTATCGCGCAGGCAGTTTTTGCATCGTTATTAGGCGGAGCCATTTTAGGAACATTTATTTCTAATCTAAATGTCCATCACAAAACGGGCTTAAGTCAGCAGCTATCTTCTGTAAATCAGATGGCAGAAAATCAGTTGGAAAACTACAAAAGGAATTTTTTATTTATGGGATTGTCTGATGCCGAGGCACAGAAAAAAGCAGAAAAAAGTCTTTCCAATCAAACTTCTCAATCGGCTATATTATTAGCATATAAGGATATTTATCTCGTCATGTCGGCGATTTGTTTTTTGCCCATTTTCATTATTCTGCTTTTCAAACTTTGGCGTAGGCCAATTGGAAGAGTAGAAGTAGAGCCAATACCAATTTGATTGTATAGATTATAAAAGTAGTTCGCATCTTGTTTAATTAACAAATTGATTTTATTATGATAATAAAAAAAGATCGCTTCTTGTATCGTTTTTGGACCCAAGAAAAAGGGCTTAGCGGAATGTTAATACTGCTATTTATTATGCATTTTATAGCTATTCCTTTTTTTGGCAGTTATCCTCATTTTATGATTGCAGTTAATATTTTCTGGATGCTATTCATCTTTGCAGGAATTATAGCCGTATCAAAACATAGAAAACAAGCTTTAATTATTTCCATAATTCCAGTACTGTTTCTTGCCATACAATGGATCAATTATTTAAATCATAACGTCTTTATTTTATTTGCCGATCTTATTCTCTCAGTAGCAATTATGCTTCTTTTGATTGTTTTGGTCTTAGCCAAAGTATTAGAACCAGGACCTGTAACAATTTATCGAATTATAGGGTCGGTAGTAGTCTATATGCTTTTAGTGCAATTTTGGTCAACACTTTATTTATTTCTTTTTGAACATATTGAAGGATCTTTTCAGATATCAGAATCAAAATTTGAAAGTAATAGCGATCAGGCTAGTTTTATGTATTTCAGTTATGTATGTATTACTTCAACAGGTTTTGGCGAGATCGTGCCACTTCATCCTTTGGCTCGTTCTCTCGTCCAGATTGAAGTGCTCACAGGCGTTTTATATCCTGTCGTTTTAATAGGAAGATTGGTTTCAGATGCCAATTTTGGAGTTAAAAAGTAAAAAGTAATAAGTGAAAAGTGAAATGTAAAATGTAAAAAGTGAAAATCACATCTAATCTCATTTTACAATTCACAACTCACAACTCACAATTCACAATTAATAATTAACAATCAACCATTAAACAATTAATATAGCCATGAAAACAACTAATTCTAATAAAAAGAAAGAACTCTTTGAAACTATTTTGCAGTTATTTTTCATTTTCCTGATAATTGGATTTTGTCTTAAATTGCTTTTGCCTTTTTTTATGCCAATTCTTTGGGCTGTAATCCTTTCTGTGGTTTTTTATCCATTATTTAATGCGTTGCAGAAAATCCTAAAAGGTCGAAAAGCACTTGCTTCGGTTGTAATTACAATTCTTATTATTGCTGTCATGCTGGTTCCACTGATTTATTTTTTGAAGGCTGCAACGGGTAATTTTTTAGAATTAAAAAATAGCTTTGAGGCAGGAACTTTAAAAGTAGCGCCTCCTGGCTCTAATATTAAAGAATGGCCAGTAATAGGAAAACCACTTTATGAATTTCTATTATCCTTATCAACAGATTTGGAACAAAGCGTTGTAAAATATCAAGATCAGATAAGAGAATTGTCTTCTAAAATTATGGCAAGTATTTTAAGTTCTGGAGCAGCGTTTCTTCAATTTATTTTATCTATAATCATTGCAGGTGTTTTATTAGTATCTCCAAGTGGTAAATCTTTCTTCATGAAATTCCTTAAAAAAATTGCAGGAAGTGAAGCAGAACAAATTATGACGATTTCTGTTTCAACGATTTATCAGGTAGTGAAAGGGATATTGGGAGTTGCTGTTATTCAGACAATAATTCAGGCAATTGGGTTGTTTATGGCAGATATTCCATACGCAGGAATTTTGACTTTAATCTGTCTGATATTTTCAATTTTACAGATTGGCCCAATCATAATTAATATTGGAGTTATTATTTATCTTTTTTCAACTGGAGATTCGGGACATGCTATTTTCTGGACTGTATTTTTCATCATCAGCGGACTTTCGGATAATGTTTTAAAACCTCTTTTACTAGGAAAAGGAGCTCTTGTACCAATGTTAGTTATCTTTTTGGGTGTAATTGGAGGATTTATCATGTCAGGATTTATCGGATTGTTTGTTGGTCCAATTGTATTTTCAATAGGTTACAAACTTTTTGTTGCTTGGATCGATGATGCCTCAGAGCCTGAAGTTGAAGCAGTTTCACCCATAGATGAGGCTGAACCTCTTGCTTAGATTTGGATTTAATTGTAATATAAACAAAAAAATCCCATTTTCTCAAATGGGATTTTTTGTGGAAATAAATTATTTTTAACTGCCTCTTTTTTGAGCCATTTCTAATAAATCTTTCATGTTATTTGGTACATTATACATTGATATATTCTTAGAAATCGTGGCCAAACCTTCAAGAGCTATCGCGCCTAAGTAATCATCTGCAAGATCAAAACTTTTTACCTGCCAGTCTTGGCTGTTTTTTATCAAAGAAAAATCGACACTATACTCTCCATCCAAGCACGGTATGAATTTAAAATCTTCATCTATGCCTTTTCCAAGCGCTTTGACAAAGGCTTCTTTACGTGTCCATAAAGTGTAAAAAGTATTTTTTTTATCAGTTGATCTTTGAATAATTGTGGTTTCATTGTCATCAAAAACATCAGGAAGAAGACTTGTAAAATTAAAATCCTTACTCATATATTCGATATCCAATCCGACTTTTCTTCGCGAAACCGCAATAGCCGCAAAATCTTCTGAATGCGAAAGATTAAAATGCAGCCACGGATGCGAAGCTAAATATGGTTTTTTATTAAAATCATAATCAAGATAAATGTTCTTCACGTTTAATTTCGTGTAGGCTCCTAAAACAAGTTTCAAAATCGATCGGTATATAATGAAGCGGTTTCGGTCTACTTCTTTATAAAAACGCTTTGTTTTGCTCAATTCAGCAGAATTAAGAAACTTGGACAAATCTGCCTGTATATCCTTAAAATTAGGCAGATATACGGTATAGATCACAATATCATTATTATCCAAAGAATACTCTTTTTTTGGGACAAATTCTGTACTCTTTAAATTGAAAAATGAAATAAAGAGTTTAGAGATTTTCATGGTTTTCGTCTAAAATATCTTGAAGTAATCGCGCTAATACTTTGTCATTTGGCGGGGCTACAATATCTAGATGATTGCCGGAAATATTATGAATTGTAACGCCTCCTAATGCAGCTTTTTTCCATCCTAAATGCGTTGGGTCTAGCTTATAATTGATATCATCTTTTGATCGAAACAAATCGACTTTAAAATTTTGTGGTTTAAGATGATAACGATCAACGATTTTTTTAACCATTCGATCGGCTGCGATAAATTCCTGAAGAGCTAACTCTTCTTGTTCTGTCATAGTAATTTTTTTTCCAAAGTATCTTTCTAAAATATATTCTTTTTTTCCGTTAATGCGCATTTTAAAAGCTTTCCAGCTCAACAACATCTCTTTTAAAAAGTCTAGCCTCCTATGTGTTATGTCAAAGTATCTTACAAGTTGTTTTCGCCTGTAGTTTCCATAATAATAAGAAGAATCAACATAAGAGTCAAGCAATCCTGTAAGGCTTACTGTTTTTCCCATTTCGTTTAATTGGCGTGTCATTTCAAAAGCAACAATACCTCCAAAAGAGAAGCCAGCCAAAGCGTAAGGTCCTTTTGGATTAACTTTTATAATGGCATCTATATAATGCGCAGCCATAGCTTCGATCGATTCATACCAACCTTCAAAACCTTTAGGCTTTGTACCTTGAATACCATAAATAGGCTGATTGTCATCAAAATGTTTACTTAAATTGATAAAGTTTAAAACATTAAGTCCAGCGCCATGAATGATAAAAAGAGGAACTTTGTTTCCAACAGGTTTTATAGGAACCAGACAATCAGAGTAAATTTCTGTTCCAGTGTTTAATAACTTGGCGAATTTTTCTACGGTCGAATATTTGAATAATGCTGATAAAGGAATTCGTTTACCAGTATGTTTTTCAATTTCAATCATCACTTTTACTCCTTTAATGGAGTGTCCGCCCATTTCGAAGAAATCACTGAAAATATCAATATTCTCAAGATTTAAACTTTCTTTCCAAATGGTTGCTACGATATTTTCTTCTTCTGTTCGAGGAGCAGTGTAAGCGATTTTTTTGTTTACTTTATATTGCGACAATGCTTTTCGGTCTATTTTTCCGTTGAGCGTTGTCGGTATTTTTTCGATAAGATTAAAATCATGCGGAATTAACTGCGAAGGGAGTTTTGCCGTTAGAGCTTCGCGCCATGAAGGAATATTTTCTTCAGCACTTTCAATACTGGAATCAGGGACAATATGAGCAACAAGGAAGTTTTCATCGGCTAATACCACCGCAGATTTTACTCCGTCTAGTAATAAAAGTGCTTGTTCTACTTCTCCTGGTTCAATACGATGGCCTCTAATTTTAACCTGCTGATCTACACGTCCTAAACACTCAATTTCATTATTTGGAGTTATTCTTCCTAAATCACCTGTTCGATAAAGAATATCGTCTTTATCTGCAGAAAATTTATTTTGAATGAATTTCTCAGCCGTAAGTTCAGGTCTGTTCCAGTAGCCTTTTGCAACACCATCTCCGCCAATAACAATTTCACCAATAGTTCCGGGCGCGACAAGCTGTCCTTGATTATCCAGCAAATAAATCTGCGTATTTCCAATTGGTTTTCCGATTGTGATCAATTTATCTTCGGCTGTTATTTGTTTTACAGAAGACCAAACTGTCGTTTCTGTAGGACCGTAAACATTCCAAAGCGAATCGCATTTTGACAATAATTCTTTAGCAAGATCTGCAGGCATTGCTTCGCCGCCACATAAAGCTTTAATTGGCAAAAATTCAGACCATCCAGAATCCAAAAGCATGGACCAGGTTGTTGGTGTAGCTTGCAAAAAGCTGATTTTTTCGCTTTTGACTAAATCAAGCAAAAGTCTTCCGTCTCTGGCAGTTTCATGGTCGGCTAGAATTAATGTCGCGCCTTTAATTAACGGTAAGTATAATTCTAAACCAGCAATATCGAATGAAATTGTAGTGATAGAAAGCAGTCTGTCATTTTCGTCAAGACCTGGTTCTATCGCCATACTGCAAAGAAAGTTGACTAAATTTTTATGCGTAATAGGCACGCCTTTTGGATTACCAGTCGATCCTGAAGTGTACAATATGTAAGCATTATTCTCTGAACTTACCATAAATGGAAGCGGTAACGAAGAGTATTTATGCAATGCCTCTATCGCATCTTCAATAAAAAGTGTCTGTGGCCAAGATGGTAATGAGGCAAATAAAGTTTTGCTCGTTAATAAAACTTTTGCTCCAGAATCATGCAACATAAATTCTAAACGTTCTTTTGGATATTCAGGATCCAGCGGCAGGTAAGCTGCGCCACATTGCATAATGGCCAATAAAGCATAAACCAATTCTGGGCTTCTCGAAAACGAAACCGCAATAAAATCGCCAGATTGAACACCTTCCTCTTTTAAATAATGCGCCATTTGGTTTACTTTGTTATGCAATTCTAAATAGCTGGTTTTAGAATCGTGAAACTCCAAAGCTGTTTTATCAGGCGTAAACTCCGATTGTTTTCTAAGTAATTCGGTCAAGGTTACATCAGGATATGGCATTTCTGTATTGTTTAATGTCTCATAATCTGCTAGATAATTTCCTCCAATTAAAGTGGATAACGGATCGTTTGGATTTGAGATTACTTTGCTGATAATTTCTTCATAAGAAGCCATCATTTTAGCAATAGTCTCAGGTTTGAATAATGTGGTATTATACATCCAATGAAATTCAGGTCCGTTTTTGGCTCTGAAAATATGAAGCTGAATTTCAAAAGTTCCAAATTCTCTCGGATTCGGTTTGAAACTATGAGTAAGACCTGCAAATGAGAATTCATTTTCGATTGTTCTGTTCAAGTCAACCGTCAGGATAACTGGAACTAAAGGAATTCTTGAAGGATCTCTTACAATCGGAAAACTTTTTAGTAAATGACCAAAACTAACCTGCTGATTGTCATAGGCATCAAATAATTGTGAATTTCTTTCTTTTAAATAGTCAGAAAAACTGATATTAGGATTAATAGTACTTCGAAGAGGAAGTAGATTGGCGCAATCTCCAATTATCTGTCTCATGTCGTATAAAGTGTTTCCTGACGAAGGAAAACCAACTACCAAATCATTTTGGCCAGTGATTTTGCACAAGAAAACTTCAAAAGCCGAAAGCAAAGTAGTAACTAAACTACTTCCAGTACTTATTCCTATATTTTTTAATTCATTTATAATAGCATCATCTAAAGGAAAATCAATTCTGTTGCTATTATACGTTCTTAATGCAGGTCTTACGTAATCTAAAGGCAATTCGATCGTAGGAACAGATTCTTTATAAATATCAATCCAGAAATCTTCTAGCGGTTTATATTCACTGCTTTCCATGAACGAATTTATTCTTTCAGCAAATTTGCTAAAAAGTTCAGGAGCAGGCAGTATGGGCTCTTTATTTTCTACGTAAGCAGAATAAAGAGTGCCTAATTCTTCTAGTATGACATCAAGACTTAATCCGTCGCCAATAATGTGATGGATTGTTATGGTTACGAGATGTTCAAAATCATCAATTTTAACTAAGCTAACTCTAAATAAAGGACCGTGAACAAGATCAAAAAGAGCACTCACTTCTTCCTTAACAAACGTATCAATTGAAGATTCTTTTTCAATCGCTATTATGTTAGAAAAATCATGATGTGAAATTTCGATGCTGTAATCGCTATAAGTACACATAAAGCGACCGTCTGGACTAAATGTAGATCTTAAAGTTTCATGACGTTCTACCAAAGTATTTACAGCCTTTTCAAATAGATCTATTATTAAATTACCTTTAAGCCTGATAGACACAGACAAGTTGTAAGCTTTGTTAGCATCACTTCCTCCAAAAATGCAATCGCTCCATATTTCCTGTTGCGAATTTGTGGTGTGTATAACTCTTTCGATTTCAGGTGAAAATGGATTAAATTGAATGGCAGTTTCAGTTTCCATTTCTGTTTGTATTTGAGGTTGATTTTTCATTATTACCCTATTTTAAATGTAATTGTATCGTTTTTAAATTGACAGTTTAAAATATTACCTGCTTCTTATCTTGTCCTTATAATTTGATCTTTACAAAACTTCCATTCTGATTTGGATCTTCAATAAACCAAGCTGGATTTCCATTTTCATCTCTTCCTAGTTTACTACCTTTTACAGGCGGTTCATCTGCATTGATAGTATATTTTTTTTCGGCAGCATTATTTTCAAATCGTTGTTCATTATTAATTTTTGATATATCAAATGACTTTTCGTTTTTAGAATTACCGTTGGTTTTGGTTCCATTAGTTTCGGTATTAAACTTAGTATCAAAACTTTCTACAGTTAGATTAACAAATGAAGCACTGCCATTTGTTGAAGAACTCTGAAAACTTTGTAGCTGATCTACTTTTTGACTTAAAAGTTGAATTTGTTTAATAATTTGTTCTAATGAAGATTGATTCTGAGATGACGATGCCGTTTCATTTGATAAAAAAGTTGGCGCTACAGTTTGACTTGCAACCACTTTGATTTCTTTTTTTGGTTCAGTGCGAGTTTCTTTGGGAAGATTTTCGTCTATATAATCTGCTAAAAGAGCTGGTGTTGAATACGTTTCGTTGAGTTGTCTGAATGTAATTGGCAAATCGAATTCTTTCTTCAATTTTCCAGATAATTGAGTTAGTGATAATGAATCTAAACCTAATTCTAGAAAAGTATTTTCAGATGCCTCACTTCCGTAAACGATTCCAGATGCATTTTTGATAATTTCAGCAATCTGTGCAAGTATCGAATCTTTTCGAGATTGATTTGAATTATCTTCTTGATGATCAACTTGTGCAGCAACTGGTGGTGCTTCAGAAATTGCCGGAGCTTGAATTACCAAAGAATCAAGCGTTCCCAAAGGTTCGATCCAGCAAAGTTTTCGATCAAAAACATAACTAGGCAATTCTATTTTTTGTCTTTGTTGTTCACTAAAATATGCTTTCCAATCAGGATTTAGACCTTTCATCCATAAATCTCCTAATGTGTTTAACAAAGTGTTATATTCATTTTCCTGTTCTTCTTTTGGAGGCGTTATACTTGCATACGCAGGAATAATTTTGCCTGCAGCTTGCTGACGTGCCAACGTAATTAAGGTTGATCCTGGACCAACTTCAAGTAATAAAAGATCTTCCAATTCAAATGCTGTATCCATTGCATCGGCAAATCGAACTGTATTTTTTAATTGGTTAACCCAATATGTAGGATCTGTGGCTTCTGTATCTTTCAGCCAAGTTCCTGATGCACTTGAAATAATTGGTAATCTCGGAATGCTTAGTTTTATTTTTTCTAATTCATTTCTAAAATCATCCAAAATAGGTTCCATCATATGAGAGTGAAACGCATGGCTGGTATTAAGCAGTTTATTTGGAATATCTTTGGCATCAAGTTCCTGATTAAAAAGAGCAATGTCTTCTTTTTGACCCGAAACCACGCAAAATTGAGTTGAATTAATCGCTGCAATTGAAAGTGTTTTAGGAACTAATTCATACAATTGTTCTACTGGTATGCGAACAATCAACATTGATCCGCCAGGTAATTCGCTTATTAATCTCCCTCTGACTGCAACAATGTGTAAAGCGTCTTTTAAAGTTAGAATTCCAGCTAAATGAGCAGCTGCAAATTCGCCAATACTATGGCCGCAAAGGAAAGTTGGTTTTATTCCCCAGCTCATCCATAATTGCGACAACGCATATTCTGTTACAAATAAAGAAGGCTGTGTTAATCTTGTATTTCTTAGCAGTTCTTCAGCTTCAGCAAAATGGTCTTTTGGAAAAAGAATATCACGAATGTCTAAATCTAAATCTTTCATCAATAATTCAGCACATTTATCAACGGCATTACGGTACACTTTTTCGTTGGCGTAAAGTGTTTTACCCATTTGTATGTACTGAGAACCTTGTCCAGGGAAAAGAAATCCTATTTCGCTTGGAACTCTTTTTAAAATAGAAGATTTAGTATTTTTAGTTTTTAGAGAAATTAATTTTTCAGCAGCATCTTCGGTTGAATTTGCTATTAAAAAACTTCTGTGGTTAAAGTCATCTCTTGTCATATTCAAAGAATAAGCGATATCTGCCAAAGGAGTATTTTTTGATTTATCAATAAAATGTCCCAAAGCATTTTCGTAGCCTAACAAACTATTTTGACTTTTTGCTGACCACATTAATATTTCAAGAGGTCGTCCAGATGATGTTACTACAGGTTTTGCAACGTATTCTTCAACAATAGCATGCGTATTTGTGCTTCCAATACCAAAAGAGCTTAAACCAGCTCTTCTTATGCCATCAGCTTTCCATTCGATTAATTTGTTATTAATGTAGAATGGACTATTGTCAAAATCAATATTGGGATTCGGTTTAACAAAATTTACCATTGGTGGTATTTGTTTGTGTTGCATAGCCAACAATATTTTGATCAAACCTGCCACACCAGCAGCAGCTGTGGTATGTCCTAAATTGGTTTTTATAGATCCTAAGGCACAATAATTATTTTTTTCTTGTTTGCCATAAGCGATTTTAAGCCCTTCTATTTCTATTGGATCGCCAATTGGAGTTGCAGTTCCATGCGCCTCCATATAGCTAATTGTAGAAGGAGAAATTTGTGCATCATTAAAAGCATTGATTATGGCTCCAGCCTGACCTTGCGGACTTGGCGCCATAAAACTGCCTTTGTCTCCTCCGTCATTATTTACGCCAACTCCCTTAAGTACGCCATAAATGATATCGCCGTCTTTTTCTGCTTCTTCCAATCTTTTAAGAACAACAACTCCAGCGCCATCACTAAAAACAGTACCTTTTCCAGAAGCGTCAAAAGAACGTGTAGATCCGTCTGGACTTTTAATAAATCCGTCATCATAAAGGTGTCCGCTTTTTATTGGAGCTGTAACGCTTGATCCTCCTGCAAGTGCAATATCACACATTCCTGCTCTTATGGCTTTTACCGCTTCGGCAATTGCTAATAAAGATGTTGAACATGCAGAGTGTACTGTAACTGAAGGTCCTTTTAAGTTTAAATGATAAGAAGTACGAGGCGCAATAAAATCTTTTCCGTTTACGGTATAAATTTGTAATTCTCCTACTGAACTTTTGAGTTCTTTGTTTAAGAAAATATTGTTTTCGTAGTAAGAATTGATTTCGCTTCCAGAATAAACCCCAATGCTTCCTTTATAATGTTTTGGAAGATGCCCAGATTGTTCTAATGCTTCGAATGAAATTTCTAAGAATATCCTGATTTGTGGATCCATCGCGGCGGCAAGCTGCGGATTTAATCCAAAGAACTGAGGATCAAATGTTTTGGCTGAAGGTAAAATCCCTCTTGCACCTATATAAAGCGGATCTTCGCGAAGACTTTCAGGTAAACTAATATCTAGTTCATCTTTGCTGAATAAAGAAATCGTTTCTTTTCCGTCTCTTAAAATTTCCCATAATTCTTCTATTGTATCAGAACCAGGAAATCTTCCCGCCATACCTATGATTGCAATATCTGCAGAAGAAGCATTTTCTTTATGTTTTTTAAATTCGAATTTTTCTTCCTTATTATTATGTTCTTCTAAAATAGAAGAAAGTTCTTTTATTGTAGGATGAATATAAATTTTTGAAACAGGAATTTCTAATGCTAAACGTTGTTTTATTAAAGTAGTTACTTTTTGAGCAAGTACAGAACTTCCGCCCATATCAAAGAAATTGTCATCTATTCCAATCTCTGTTATTTTCAATTCTTCGCTCCAGATTTTTGCAAGATCTTTTTCTAATTGTGTGGTCGGTTTTTTGAAAAGAGGAGCAGAGTCAGGTCTTGTATTTTCGGGAAGAGGTAAATTCTTTTTGTCAATTTTTCCGTTTGGAGTTATTGGAAATTCATCAACCCAAATGTATTTTGATGGCAATAATATTTCGGGTAAAACTTTCGAAAGCGCATCGTGAATCGTTTTTTCGTCTTGCGATTCTTCGCCCGATTTTAAATACGCTACAAGTTTATCTTCATTGCCAAAATGATTGCTGACAATTACAGCAGATTGTTTTACGCCTGGCAATGTGTTTAAGGTAGCTTCGATTTCACCCAATTCTATACGATGTCCTCTCAGTTTTACCTGATGATCAATACGACCCAAACATTGTAGTTCTCCATTCGGCAATAATTTTCCTAAATCTCCTGTGCGGTAAAGTCTAGCGCCTGATTCTGTTGAAAATGAATCTGGGATGAATTTTTCTGCAGTAAGTTCTGGACGTTTCCAATAACCTTGTGCGACTCCGTCTCCGCCTATAACAATCTCACCAATTGTTCCTTCTTCAACAATTTTTCCTTGTTCGTCCAACAAATAAATCTCTGTATTTGCGATAGGAAAACCAATAGTGATTAATTCATCATCTGCGAGAATTTCTTTTACAGCAGACCAAATTGTGGTTTCTGTTGGACCGTACATATTCCAAAGAGAATCACATCTCGATGTTAATTGACGCGCAAGATTTAGAGGCATTGCTTCGCCACCACACAATGCTTTTAAAGCTAGAGGAGTATCCCATCCAGAGTCTAGTAATAATTGCCATGTAGTTGGTGTAGCCTGTAATATTGTAATTTGTTTTTTCTGTAAAAGATTAAATAAAAGCAAACCGTCTCGAGTAGTTTCATAATCGGCAAAAACTACCGCTGCACCTTTTATTAATGGTAAGAATAATTCGAGACCCGCTATATCAAACGAAATTGTAGTTATCGATAAAAGTTTGTCGTCTGCATTTATACCTGGTTCAATCGCCATGCTGCACAGAAAGTTTATTAAGTTTTTGTGAGTTACCGTCACACCTTTTGGTTTCCCCGTAGAGCCCGATGTGTACATCATATAAGCAACAGATGTTGGATTAACTGATATAGAAACTGGCGAATCAGGATATTGGTTTAATGAAGCTAATACATCTTCTATAAATATGGTTTTTGAACTATTTGGCAGTGAAGTAGAAAGTGATTTTGTAGTCAGTAAAAAACTTGCTTCAGAATCTTCGAGCATAAATTCTAAGCGCTCAGTTGGGAATTTTGGATCTAAGGGTAAATAAGCAGCTCCACATTGTAAAATTGCTAGGAGAGAAACAATCAAATTAGGGTTTCTTTCCATAGATACAGCAACAAATTGCCCGGGAGATAAACCTTGAGCTAAAAAGTAATTTGCTGTCTGATTTATTTTTTTTGCTAATTCCTGATAAGAAATTTGCTGATCTTCAAATTCAAGTGCCATAGAATTGGGTGATGCTTCCGCTTGAGCTAGAAAAAGCTCATGCAGCGCATTGTTAGGATACACCATTTTTTTCCAATTTGTCTCTTTGTTTAAACTATTGTTGTTGGGTCTTTTCATTTTAAGGGTATTAAAATTAAAGTTGAGCAAAATAATTATGATAATATCAGCGTTAACTAAAAAGAGTAAAGTGTAAATCTTTGTCTTATAGTTTATTAGTGGGATGGGTTTACACCTTTTTTAATTATCGGTTGAAATAATAGAAAACGGTGTAAGAAATTTTAATTAGTTTTAGGCTTTTATTTTGGCTCTGTAATAAATAGCATTTATCGCTTATTGTTTAATAAGTTGATCAAAAAAAGGAAAAATTTTTCACTAAAACTCGCTTATTCCATATAAAGCTATTATTCTCGATGAAAAGCATATTTTAAATTGTGGAAGACAAAATTTATTCAAAATTGGCAAAGATTTCTTGAGTCCAAAATTTGTCAAATTCACCGCTTTTTCCCTCAATCTGCCTGCTTTTTTCTGCTGATTTTTTTTGGAGATTTATTTTATTCAAGAAAAATAATTATCTTTAAGTAAATGTAATTGTCTTGTTTTCAATTAGATGTGTTTTGATGAATGAAATATTTATTATTTCCGCCTATGAAAATTGCGAAATAATAAAATTTAGTACGCTTAAATTGAAAATAAAATAAAAAGCAGATTTAGATGTAATTTAAGATGCAAATTGCCGTTAAATTCTATAACCTGTATTTTGGTTTTTAATGCCAAAACATTTAATTTTTAATAGTTGTAAAGTTTAGTGCAATTATTATTGTTAATAAAACTAAAAACCCCTTTTCTTAACATTTTCGATGTAAGTAAATAGTCATTAAAATACTACATTTTGTGTCAGTTATCGGAAATAAAATTAATTATATCGATTATTTTTTGAAATTAAATAATTTTGCAGTATTAAAATAACGCAAGAATAATTAAACTGTGAAGTATCTAAAGACGAGAAATATAAACCTACTGATAATTACGATGTTATTCATTCCTTTTGTAGGAATTAGTCAAACCACTCAGTCGAACACTGATATAATGGAGACGATAGTTACATCGGGTAATAATGCAAGTGGAAGCTCTGGAACAGTTACTTATTCGATCGGCCAAGTATTTTATACTTATATTGGAACAGAACCCGTTTTCAATGTGGCTCAAGGTATTCAGCATCAGGAAAAAGACGAGACACTAGGTAATCCAGAAATTGAAGAACCCGCTAAAGCAGAAATGTTTGTTTTCCCAAATCCAACATCAGATTTTGTTAATATCAGTATGACAGGATTAGAGTTAGAAAGCGCTCAGCGATCGTATAGACTCTATGATATTCAGGCTAGACTTTTAAAACAAAACACAATTAGTCAAGATGAGACTCAGGTTAGTTTAGCTAATCTTACTCCATCTGTATATATACTTGTAGTATATGTAGATAACAAAAAATTGAAGTCATTTAAAATAATTAAAAATTAAAAAAGAGATAGAATGAAATTTGCACAGACCCTTTTATTATTATTTGTGACTGTTACGTTTAAGGTATTTGCGCAATCGCCTGAAAAAATGAGTTATCAGGCAATTATCAGAGGACAGGACAATAATTTAGTAGAAACTAAACAAATTGGTGTTAAAGTTGTTGTGCATCAGAGTACAGCATCAGGAACTATTGTTTATCAAGAAACGCATTCTCCTACTACAAATAGTAATGGTCTTGTTTCTCTTGAAATTGGAACAGGAACAATTGTTACGGGGGATTTTAGTAAAATTTCCTGGGATAAAGGACCTTATTATATAGAAACACAAGTAGATGTAAACGGAGGAACAAATTATAACATTGTTGGAGTTACACAACTTTTAAGTGTACCTTATGCATTGTATGCAAAAACAGCAGGAGGAACTTCTACCACTCCATACAGAGCTACAGTTATTTCATTTACTTCTTCCAGAAGTATTGCTGCAGCCGACGTAAATAACACAATTGAATGTACAACATCGTCTACATTAACCCTAACTGCCGATTTTGGAAGTATGGCAGTTGGTGAAACTATTAATCTAGAAGCTCATAATGGTGCTGTTCTAACAGTACAGGCTGCTTCGGGAGTTACCATTAATTATACATCAGCCGGAAGTGCAAAATTTACTAGTACGGCTGGAAACGTGAGATTTGGATTCCTTAGAAAAACAGGCACAAATTCCTATATTATATCGGGACAATGAAAAAGCTAATTTATTTTTTACTGTTTTCGACGACGGTTTTTTCTCAGAATTATCAATATGCAATTGATGAAGCTCCTGTAAAAACTCCAGAAAATCCTGTTGTCGCTAATCAGCCAGAAGAAACGGATTATTTTAATGCCCATGTTGTTCCAGTTACACAAAAAGCAACTCTTCAGCAAGCATTGGATACTTATGGTTCTGTGCGATTAGAAAGAGGAGATTATTCTGGAGTGGATATTGTCATGAGGAGTAATCAGAAATTATATGGGCATCCGTCTTTAAATTTATTTTCAAATATTACCATAGCCGCAGGAAGTACTGGCGTTGTAATCGAGTATTTACTTCCAGCAGATAAGACTATTACGCTTCAAGCGGGAGGTGTTATTTCTAATTGTACTTTAAAATCGATTAAATGGGCGACTTTAAAAGCAACAAATGCAACTTTTGAGAATAACTCTTTTATCAATTTTGGAGGTCCAATACTTATAGATTGTAGTCAGTCTGGATATTTTAGAAATAATAAATTTATAAAACACCAATCGGGCGGATTGTCGACAGTTCTTACCATGAAAGGAAATTCAACAACTCCTAGTTATGGTAACGTAAATCTGCATACTAACTTTTTAACGCCGCACGGGAATACCACAGATATGGACAATCTTAAAACGGCTACCTTTGTTGGTATTGATGCAGAAGGATGGAACCTTACCGGTGACGGTACCTATGCTATGTTTAAAGCTAGTAATATGGGTAATGTCAAAATAACCGATTTAGGTGGAGGAAATTCTTATTCTGCAGTACGAACTGGAGCTTATGATATAGATGCAGCGAATATTTCGATTCTTAATAAAAAGTTGAATACAGAGTTTGATGTTATCTCAGCAAGAAGCAATATGACCTTAGTTGGTGCTTTAGGAGGATACAAAAGAGGAAGCGGAACGGTTACTGGATATGATCTTTGGGGAAATTTAGATAATAGTAATTCTGTCAAATATAATAGTACAGAACAAACTGCGGCGATCACCAATTCGACTATACTGGCAAACTTGAGTAGTTCTATTTTAGGTACAAAATATACGCCTTGGGCGAGACCAAATTGGGAAACATTACCAGATCCTTTAGGAGCAAACTGGAGAACAGATAGAGTAGGTAAGCCAGATAGTACAACTTATATTCAAAACTTGATCAATAATTCTGGTATTGCAGATCTTCCAGAAGGAGTTTATTATATCAGTTCGACTTTAAAAATTCCGTTAGATAAAAGTCATGGAATTATGGGAAAAGGAACGGGAAAAACAGTTATTGTTGGTTTAACAGACGATTTTCCTCTAATATCGCTTACGGGAGGTCAAGATGCTAATTTTGTATTAGCGCATTTGACATTGCAAGGCGGAAGCACTGGTGTTTATTCTTCACAAAACTATGGCACACAGCATATGAGTTTTGTTTGGTTGAAATATGTAGTATTTAGAGATCAAACGAATGGTTTTCATTTAGATAAAATGATGGGATTTGATAATAATTTCTTCGATAATATTTCTTTTGTAAACTGTAATAAAGGTTTCTACCAAGATGCGCTTGTTGGTGGTGTTTCAGATAACTCAAGTTTTGTTGACAAAACAATGTTTTATAGAGGACAGTTTATTAATTGTACAACAGCAGTTTCGATGTTAGCTACTAGAGCAGACAATTTAAATGCTTGGGTAGATTGTAAATTTGACGGAGGAGATACAGCGCTTAATTTAAGTGCAAATAACTATCCTTTAGCTGCAAATAGTGACTTTACTAATTTTAAAGGAAAAAATGTTATTTCCAGCGGAGAGATTTCTTTCTATAGTTCGAATTTTTATAATAATTCGAATACTGGCTCAACAATAAAAGCTATTGCAACGTATTTAGAAGGATGTACTTTTTCAGATTCAGCACCAATGTTTTCGTCGGTATTATATAATCCGGTATATAGTTATATAGTAAATTCTACGATTACGGGAAGTGTAACTGCGTTAACAATAGATGGAGACTGGAACAGTAAGTATTACGGAATATTTATGAATAACACTTTTAGAGCAAATACAACGCTTAGTAAGTTGTTAGTCAATGTAAAAGAAGGTGCTTCGACTGTAATTATAAATACAGCTTCAACTCCTTATCCACAGCTTTTAGTGACTCAATAAACTAAATATAACTTTAAAAAATCCGTTGGCTATTAATTTAGTTAACGGATTTTTTTTTGTTTAAAATCTCATTTGAAACTTTCAACGCCTATCATTTGTGATAATTTAAACTTTATACCGATTTTCCTCTTTTTTGATGCAGATCGTCGAAAGTAAGATTTTTACGGTAAGTATTATTACGTGCTCATTATCTTATAAAACAAGGGTTTTACGGGCTTTTTTAAGCAAATCTGACGACCTAAAAACGGGAATGTTGTATTTTATCGGATTTTAAAATCCGTTGAACAGATTTATTATTATATACTCTAAACATTATATATTTTTGATCAAAATTTAAAATGAATGCTAAATAAAAACAGTCATTTAGCTTCAAACGTTGTTAATAATTGAAAGGTTAGTGTGAAAAGGTAGTTTTTTTCTAAAATAAGATTAAAAAGATAGAAAATACTTTTTCGCATAATTTTAATAATAGTTATGGCAAGTCCTTCAGAGTAGAATTATTTATAATTTTTTATTTTTTATGAAATATAGTGTATACGAAAATATTAGAAAGATAAGAGAATTAAAAAATATGACTAGGGAATACGTAGCGGCTGAATTAAAAATGAGCACCAGTGGTTATGGCAAAATTGAAAGAGGTGATGTTGATTTAACCGTTTCTAAATTAATTGAGATTTCAAAAGTCTTAGAGGTTTCAATTGAATTCATATTTAAATTCGATGTATCGATCTTTTTTAGTGAAACAAGATAAAAATATCCTGTCACAATTTATTGAATATTAAGGTAATTAAACTAATTAAGTTATAAAATAGTAATAAAAAAACAGCATCATGGAAAATTACTACCTAAAAATTAAAGAGTATAGATTACAGAATAACCATACTCCAGAATATGTAGCTATTCAAATGGAAATGAGCGTAAAAAAATATGAGAAAATTGAACAAGGAATGGTAGATCTTAAACTATCAAAACTGGATCAATTAGTTAAGATACTTGGCATTAAAAAAAGCCAAATCTTTCAATTGGAAAACTAATATTTTTTATCGCAACTATTTTGTTTTTTTCATGAAAAAGAAGAGTTGCAAGTTAGGATTGCACTTCTTGAAAAACTCTTTCTTTTTTCATTTGTTATTTATGTTTTACTTTTAAGACATATCCTAAAGATTCTAAAATCAGGACATAATGTGTTTTTGTAATATCTTTAACCACAGCGTTCTGATTACAAAATATACCGGAATTTAAATGTACTTTATCGCCAATTTGATATTGCATAACTGAGATATCTGAAGCGGTATCTCCACTATCAAGCCATTCTTTTATGGTTTCTATCTCTCTATCTTTTACAATAGCGTGTCTACCTAGCCAAAATAAGAATCGTACAACTCCAGGAGAATTAAAAACCAGATTTCGATCTTTTTCGGCTAATTGTACAAATATGTAATGATTAAATAATGGCACTTCTACCTTTATTTTCCTATCTGATCTCTGTTGAATTTTTTTAATCACAGGACAATAACAATTGATGTTAAACTTAGTCAACTGTTCTGCAACTCTTTTTTCCCATTTAGGTTTAGTATACACTACATACCATTTCATAATTCTAGAATTTATTAAATGTATTTGTAAATAGTTGTTTTTTAAATGTTTATTGTGCTGTTGTAAAGTGTTTTACGTTCTCTTAATTTTTCTTGAAAAGGAGGTTTTTTAAAAATACCGTTTTAAATTTTTAAAGTGTTTTAAAAAAAAATCGCCTTCAATCGATATAGTTAAGAGGTTTAGAAAATCAGTATTAGAAATCTAATGTTTGATCTGTAAACTAAGTAGTAAAATTAATTCCATGAGTCTAAAAATAGTGATGCATTTTATAGTAAAATTTCCTTATTAAGGACATTTAGTCACAAAATTGAAATTTCTCATAGAGGCTATTACCATAATTTTATCTTAAAATATTATAAGGGATAAATTGAAATTAATGAATTGAATTTCTCGATTTGAAACTAGAATTTTAATTCATTTTATAACGATCAGGAACTATAATTTTTTAAGTTTTTATACCATTTATTTTTTCTTTTTTGAGTAGTTAAAATGTAACTATTCACGGGGAACCCTTTTTCAAAATTTAAAAAAAAGCGCCGAAACCCCAGTAAAATGGTTAATTACAAATTTTGAAAATCATACTACATTAACAAACATATTTTTAATTTAAAACATTAAGCAGATGAGAACTGGAATAACATTTAGTGCTTTTGATTTGTTACATGCAGGGCACGTTAAAATGCTTGAAGAAGCAAAACAACATTGTGATTATTTAATTGTTGGCCTTCAGACAGATCCAACGTTAGACCGCCCAACAAAAAATAAACCGACTCAAACAGTTGTAGAACGTTACATACAGTTAAAGGCGTGTAAGTTTGTAGATGAAATTGTTCCGTATGCGACAGAACAAGATCTAGAAGATATTTTGAAATCTTTTGCTCTTGATGTTCGTATTCTAGGAGATGAATATAAAGAAAGAGATTTTACTGGAAGAAAGTATTGTGAAGAAAAAGGAATCGAATTGTACTTTAATACAAGAGACCACCGTTTTTCGAGTACTAATCTTCGTCATGAAGTTTATCAAAGAGAAGTTTTAGTGCATTCTAATGGCAATTAGTTCTGTTACACACGTAGTTTTAACTGGAGGAATTGGCAGCAGATTGTGGCCATTATCCAGAAAAACACTTCCTAAGCAATATTTGGAACTTTTTGACGGAGAATCACTTTTTGAAAAAACAGTGACACGTAATCTTAATATATCCAATAAAACAATAGTGGTTGGAAATATCGAAAATTACAAAATGAGTAACGCCATTATGTCGAAATTCGAGAAACCATTTACACATATTGTAGAAGCTGTTCCTCGTAATACAGCGGCAGCAATCGCATTTGCGGCATTTGCATCAAAACCTGAAGATATTTTATTGATTACTCCGTCAGATCATATTATTACGGGACCAGAACAATATGATATAGCCTTAAAACGAGCGGTCGAATTAGCTAATCAAGATTATCTAGTTACTTTCGGAATTAAACCAACTAAACCAGAAACAGGATACGGATATATTGAGTTTGAAAATGAAAATGTAATTGCATTTCATGAAAAGCCAGATTCTAAAACAGCAAAAGCTTATTTAAAAAACGGCAATAATTTCTGGAACAGTGGACTCTTTTGTTTCAAATCTGAAAAATTTTTAAGCGAACTGCAAAGCCAGGAACCAGAAGTTTATAGAACGGCAAAAGAAGTTTGGGAAGCTAATAAAGATGGTTTTTTAGATTATGAAATGTCTCTGACAATTCCTTCAATTAGTATTGACTATGCGGTGATGGAACGAAGTCAAGATATTAAAGTCGTTCCAGCTCATTTTGAATGGTCAGATTTAGGTTCTTTCGAATCGGTTTATGATTATTTGGTTAACAAAAATCATCCAATCGATGCAAATAGAAATATTGTAATAGGAACTTCAATGCATACGACTTTTATTGGAGTCAAAAATTGCATTTTGATCTATACTGCCGACGCTTTGATGGTTTTGCAAAAAGAAAATTCTCAAGAAGTAAAACAAGTTTACCAACAATTAGAATCGATTGCTTCGCCACTATTATAATTGTAAAAAATATACTCAAAATGATTGATAAAAATTCTATAATATATATTGCTGGACATAAAGGAATGGTAGGAAGTGCCATTTGGAGAAGTCTCACCGCCAAAGGTTATACAAATCTTATTGGAGCGTCAAGCAAAGAATTAGATTTAAGAGACCAGAAAGCTGTTCGAGAATTTTTACAAAACACAAAGCCAGATATTATTATAGATGCCGCGGCAAAAGTGGGAGGGATTTTGGCAAATAATGATTTTCCGTATCAATTTTTGATGGAAAACATGCAGATTCAAAATAACCTTATCAGCGAAGCTCATAGTTTAGATGTCGAAAAATTCATCTTTCTAGGAAGCTCTTGCATTTATCCAAAATTAGCTCCGCAGCCATTAAAAGAAGATTATCTGTTAACGGCTTCTTTAGAGAAAACAAACGAATGGTACGCTTTGGCAAAAATTACAGGAGTAAAATTGTGCGAAGCTATTCGTAAGCAATACAACAGAGACTTTGTGAGTTTAATGCCAACAAACTTATACGGTATTCATGACAATTTCGATTTGACCAGTTCGCATGTTTTACCCGCTATGATTCGCAAATTTCACGAAGCTAAAGAAAGCAATAATTCGCCCGTAATATTATGGGGAACAGGTACGCCAATGCGAGAGTTCTTGTTTGTAGATGATATGGCAGAAGCAGTAGTTTTTGCTTTAGAAAATAAACTTCCTGAACATTTGTATAATATTGGAACAGGAGAAGATTTAACCATTAAGGAACTTGCTGTTACAATTCAAAAAGTTGTGGGACATACCGGAAATATTATCTGGGATGAAAGCAAGCCAGATGGAACACCACGAAAATTAATGGATGTTTCTAAAATGCACAGCATTGGCTGGAAACACCAAGTGACTTTAGAAGAAGGAATCCAGAAAACCTACAATTGGTTCCTAAAAAATATTGAAAGCTTAAAACAGAAGAGTTTCTAAAAGCTTATTTCAAAATCTCAAAATCTCCCCAAAAACTTTAGAGTTAAGACTTTATCAATTTGCAACATTGCAGCATAACGCCTTTGTGCCTTTATAATTAGATTATGAATAATCAATTACAAAAAACAGCATTCATCACAGGAGTGACCGGACAAGATGGAGCCTATTTAAGTGAATTTTTACTAGAAAAAGGCTATATAGTTCACGGATTAAAAAGACGTACATCTTTATTTAACACAGATAGAATTGACCATTTATATCAAGATCCATACATAGAAAATAGAAATTTCATTTTGCATTATGGAGATATGAGTGACAGTACAAATTTGACACGTCTGATTCAGGAAATTCAGCCTGACGAAATCTATAATTTGGCAGCAATGAGCCACGTTGCAGTTTCGTTCGAAACTCCCGAATATACTGGAAATGTAGATGCATTAGGAACTTTAAGAATTCTAGACGCAGTTCGTTTGCTTGGACTAGAAAAAAAGACTCGAATTTATCAGGCATCAACTTCAGAATTGTATGGTAAAGTGCAAGAAGTTCCTCAGTCAGAAACTACTCCTTTTTATCCGAGATCGCCTTATGCTGTGGCTAAAATGTATGCTTTTTGGATTACAGTAAATTATAGAGAAGCTTATGGAATGTATGCTTGCAACGGAATTTTATTTAATCACGAATCGCCTATTCGTGGGGAAACTTTTGTAACACGTAAAATTACAAGAGCCGCCTCGAGAATAGCTTTAGGTTTACAAGATAAATTATACTTAGGAAACTTAGACGCACAGCGCGATTGGGGACATGCAAAAGATTATGTCCGTATGATGTGGATGATCCTTCAAGCCAATGAACCAGAAGACTGGGTAATTGCTACAGGAAAAACTACACCAGTTCGCGAATTCGTAAGAATGAGTTTTGCCGAAGTTGGTATCGAGTTAGAATTTAGAGGTCATGGCGTGGATGAAAGAGGTTTTGTTTTGTCTTGCAGTAATCCAGATTATCAGCTGCCAATTGGTCAAGAAGTACTGGCTGTAGATCCTCATTATTTTAGACCAACAGAAGTAGATTTACTTATTGGTGACCCAACAAAAGCTAAAAACAAATTAGGCTGGGAATGCGAATATGAACTTTCAGAATTAGTACAGGAAATGATGCAATCTGATTTAAAACTGATGAGAAAAGAACAGCTTTTAAAAGAATGCGGTTTTACAATTTTGAATTATTACGAGTAATAAAAAAGAATCAAACGTTTTCTGTTTCAAAAGATTATCTAGATGAAAATTAAAAATATTTGCTGCTTAGGTGCTGGTTACGTTGGAGGTCCAACAATGTCTGTCATCGCGTTAAAATGTCCGGAAATTAAGGTTACAGTTGTCGATTTAAACGAAAGCCGAATTGCAGCTTGGAACGATGAAGATTTAGATAAATTACCGGTTTACGAACCAGGACTTGCTGAAGTGGTTGAAGAAGCAAGAGGGCGTAATTTATTTTTTTCGACTGAAGTCGATAGTGCAATCGAAGCTGCCGATATGATTTTTATAGCAGTAAATACTCCAACAAAAAACTATGGAGAAGGCAAAGGAATGGCTGCCGATTTAAAATTTGTTGAATTGTGCGCCAGACAAATAGCCAGAATAGCTAAAAATGACAAAATCATAGTAGAAAAATCGACTCTTCCTGTAAGAACAGCCGAAACGTTACAGACAATTTTAGATCATACTGGAAACGGAGTTAAATTTGAAGTTCTTTCTAATCCTGAGTTTTTGGCTGAAGGAACAGCAATCAATGATTTATTGCATGCAGACCGTGTTTTAATTGGTGGGAAACAAACAGAAAGCGGTAAAAAAGCAATTCAAGCATTGGTTGATGTTTACGCACATTGGTTATCTCCAAAACAGATTTTAACCACAAACGTATGGTCTTCAGAATTATCAAAATTAACAGCCAACGCTTTTTTAGCACAAAGAATTTCTTCGATTAATGCTTTATCTGCTTTATGTGAAGCTACAGAAGCCGATGTTGATGAGGTTGCATCAGCAATTGGAACTGATAGCCGAATTGGACCAAAGTTTCTTAAAGCTTCAGTAGGTTTTGGAGGATCTTGTTTTCAAAAGGATATTTTAAACTTAGTGTATTTGTGCCGTTATTTTAATCTGCCTGAAGTGGCTAATTATTGGGAACAGATTATTATTCTAAACGATTATCAAAAATACCGTTTTGCAAAAAAAATCATTAGTTCTCTTTTTAATACTGTCAGTGGAAAAAAAATAACTTTTTTAGGATGGGCATTTAAAAAAGACACAAATGACACTAGAGAATCGGCGGCTATTTATGTAGCAGAACATTTGATCGAAGACGGCGCAGAAATTCACGTTTACGACCCGAAAGTTTCTGAAGAAAAAGTAAAAGCTGATATGAGCTATTTATGGGAATTAAAAGGATTTACAGAACAGAAAATTGAGTCCAAACTAAAACAGATTTTTGTCTATAATTCAGCAGAAGACGCACTGCATAAGGCTCATGCGGTAGCGGTTTTAACTGAATGGGACGAATTCAAAACGTACAATTGGAATTCGATTTTTATTAATATGTACAAGCCTGCTTTCATTTTTGACGGACGCAATATTTTGGATGCCGAAGAATTAACAGCAATTGGTTTTCAGGTTAAAGGAATTGGTAAAGGTTATATTCCTCAATTAAAAAGAGAACCAGTTTTTTAATCGTTTTATTTCTATTCTTTGAAAAATATTTTAATCAAACTAAAACAGCATCCTAAGTATGATACAGTCATAAACTGGGGAAAATTAATTTCTATTATAGGAAGTGCTCAAATCATTGTGCAGCTTATAGGGTTCGCCTCTGGAATTTTAATCATCCGTTTATTGCCTGTTCAGGAATATGCTTTTTATACTTTGGCCAATACAATGCTTGGAACTATGACCGTACTTGCCGATGGAGGTATAGGAACTGGCGTTATGGCGCAGGGCGGAAAAGTTTGGCAAGACAAACAAAAAATGGGTGTTGCTTTAGCAACAGGATTAGATTTAAGAAAAAAGTTTGCAATAGGAAGTTTAGCAGTATCAGTTCCCATTTTATTTTATCTTTTGATTCACAATGGAGCAAGCTGGATTACATCAATTCTTATTGCTTTGGCATTGATTCCAGCTTTTTACGCCGCTTTATCCGATTCGTTATTGGAAATTGTTCCAAAACTAAATCAAACTATTCTACCATTGCAAAGAAATCAAGTTGAAGTAGGAGTTGGAAGATTGCTATTGTTGCTTTTAACAATGTTTATTTTTCCATTTTCGTTTGTTGCAATTTTAGCCGCAGGAATTTCTCGAATCTGGGGAAATGTTGGTTTAAGAAAAATTGTTTACGGTATGGCTGCCCAAAATCAGGTGCCAGACGCAGAAGTTAGTAATGAAATATTAAGTTTAGTTAAACGTATTTTACCAACATCAATTTACTATTGCCTTTCAGGACAGATTACAATTTGGCTGATTTCTATTTTTGGTAATACCACTTCTTTGGCACAATTGGGAGCTTTAGGAAGATTAAGCGTAATCTTAACTGTTTTTAGTGCAGTAATTAGCACATTGATTATTCCGCGTTTTGCGAAATTAGCACAGGATAGATACCTTTTATTGAAGCGTTTTTTTCAAATAATGGGACTTTTAATTGGACTTTTATGCGTTGTGATTTTTATAGTTTATTTGTTCCCAGCTCCAATTTTATGGCTACTTGGAGATGCTTACAAAGGATTGCCGTTTGAGTTATTACTAAGTATTACAAGCAGTTGTATTGGTTTATTAAGCGGAATAGTTTTTTACTTGTATAGCGCCAGAGGATGGGCAATGTCTCCAGTACTTATGATCGGAGTCAATTTATTAACGATAATTGTTTTTGCCAGCCTTTTAGATCTTGGAAGTTTAAGAGGCGTTTTGTATTTCAATATAGGTTTGGGATTAGTGGGGTTAATCCAGACTTCTGTGTTTTGTATTTATAATATTCTTGTAATAAAAAATAAACAACATGAAACGGCCCAATCAGATAGCGCTGATTTATAGTAAAGTTATTGGTATTAATCATTCGCTATCATTTTATCTTTTAAAGATTAGAGGCTTACAAGGAGGCGACGATTCTAGAATAGAAAAAATTACCTGCAATTGGCCAAACAAATTAATAGTTGGACATCAATGTAATATTGAAAATGGGGTCGATTTTAGAATTTTGAATCCTCTCAACGAAAGTTCATACATAAAATTAGGTAACAAGGTTTTTATTGGTCATGCCTGCGAATTTGTTTGTAACGAAAAAATCATCATTGGTAACAATTGCCTGATTGCAAGTAAAACGACAATTAACAATACTAGGCACGAGTATAAAGTCACGGCAAACATCAATACTCAGCCTATCATAAGTGAAGCAATAATTTTAGAAGACGATGTCTCGATCGGAACCTCCTGCGTTATACTTCAAGGAGTTACGATAGGCACAGGTTCTATAGTTGCAGCAGGTTCAGTAGTAAATAAATCAATACCCGCGAATGAAGTTTGGGCAGGAGTACCAGCTCATTTTATAAAAAAAAGGACATAAGATATGATATCAGCAGTTTGCACCTTATTTGAAGGTCATTACCATTATGGAGTTGCTACACTTTCAAATTCGCTATATACGCAGGGATTTCGCGGAACTATTTATGTTGGTTATCGAGGATCATTACCAAATTGGATATCAAATGGTAAAAAAGAACCTGTTGGCAATTGGAAAGAAGCAATTACGATTCATCCTGTTGAAGGAATTGAGCTTGTTTTTTTACCGCTTACAACTACATATAGCTTAACGAACTATAAACCTGATTTAATGCTGGAGCTGTGGGATGGTCCAGCAAAAGAAGCAGATGCATTGTTTTATTTTGATCCAGATATTGTTGTGGTTGATTCTTGGGCTTGCTTTGAACAATGGGTCAATTGCGGTGTAGCGGTTTGTGAAGATATTAATTCGCCTTTGCAGGAATTTCATCCGCGAAGACAAGGCTGGAGAAATTATTTCAAAAAATACAATATCGATTTGCAGTTTAAAAATCAGATTTATGTAAATGGTGGCTTTGTTGGCGTGATTAGAAAAAATATTTTCTTTCTCAAATTGTGGGTAAAGCTGCAAGAACGAATGGGAGATGCAATTGGCGGACTTGATAAATCTATTTTCCAAAATCAAATGCACAATTCGAGTATTTTAAAAATGGAAGGATTTCAGTTTTTTGATAAATCAGATCAAGATGCTCTAAATGCAACAATCGAAGCGTATCATGGTAATGTCAGTTATCTTGGAAAAGATGGAATGGGATTTATTCCTGGCGAAGCAACAATGTTTCACGCATTAGGAAGTTCAAAACCTTGGCAAGTAAATCACTTTATCAGACTTTTTAAAGGAAGAATTCCAAGAAAAGAAGACGTTGCTTACTGGGAATATACAAAAAGTCCAATTTTAGCGCACTCTAAGCAGGAAATAAGAAAAAAACAAATGGCAATTAAAATAAGCAAGTTCTTAGGAAGATTTTATAAAGTCTAATGGAATAAAGAGAATCATGATTCCAAAAACAATACACATTTGCTGGTTTAGTGGAGAAGAATATCCTCCATTTATAAAAGAATGTATTGCTACTTGGAAAGTGCATATGCCCGACTATAAAATTAGGGTTTGGGATAAAAATAGTTTTGATTTTGATTCTGTTGCTTTTGTAAAAGAAGCATTTCAGGCTAAGAAATGGGCATTTGCTGCAGATTACGTTCGTCTTTATGCAGTGTATACAGAAGGCGGATTGTATTTAGATTCAGATGTGAAAATATTGAGGCCTTTCAAAGAATCATGGTTTGAATATGATTTTTTTAGTGCTCATGAAATTCATCCGGGACATTTTGAAGAAGCAGGAGGAAAAGAGCTTTTAAACGCTTCTTTTTTACCTAAGAAACAAGGTGAACCTATTATTGGTTTTGCAGTTCAAGGCGCCATTTTTGCCTCGATACCAAATCATCCTTATATAAAAGATTGTCTCGAAACATACCAGAATCTAAAGTTATTTGAAGAGGATGGAACAATTGATTTAAAAAAAGTCATAATCGGTTCTGTGATTACCCCAATAGCAGAAAAATACGGATATACTTATCAGGATAAAGAACAAGTTTTGAAAGAAAATATGCTTATTCTGCCATCCAATATATTAGTCGGAAATTCTATTTATTTAGACAAAGAATCATACGCTGTTCATCTCATAAACGGCAGCTGGAGAGATAAAAAGGGAATTGAAAAATTTCTGCACTTATTTAGAAATCAATATCCTCGCATATTTCCTTTTGTCAATTTTATTGATAAAGGTTTCAATAAAACATATCGAACAACCAAAAAAATAAAAAAAGTATCACACAATAAAATAAGAGCATTAATCAAAATAATTTCTTGGTAACAAAAGAAATTCTGATAGTTGAATTTTGTGTAAAAGTAACTTTTCTATAGAACCAATAATTAAATCAAAAATGGACATTCTTTTCATTTGCGGATCTGCCGAACTTGGCAATGATGGTGTGGGTGATTATACCCGCAGATTATGTGGTATGCTGATAAGATCAGGTCATAAGGCTGAGATTTTAGCTTTATGCGATCATCAGGCTCCTCTTTTTATTAGTGAAAATCAAGTGGTAGAAGATACAGCTGTAATGGTGCACCGAATTCCAATTGCTGCCGATAATAAACAGCGTTTTGTGTACTTGCAGCGAATTCTAAAAGATCTTGAACCCGATTGTATTTCATTGCAATATGTTCCGTACAGCTTTAATCCAAAAGGTTTGCCTTTCTGGCTGCCTTCTTATTTAAAAAAAATAAGAGGAAATCATAAATGGCACATTATGTTTCACGAATTATGGCTTGGAATTGATGCAGAGTCTTCATTGAAACACAAATGTATTGGGAAATTACAGCAGTTAATTGCTAAAAAAATTGTTCAGAATACAAGAACTCATTCCGTTAATACTCAAAATAAGCTCTATCAGTTCTTTCTTAAATCGCATAATATCAATGCAGAAATTTTGCCAATATGCGGAAACATACCTTTAACGGCAGTTAAAAAAGAAGCTGCAGAATTTGCACAATTTGTTTTATTTGGAACGATCCACAATGGAGCTCCTTTCAGAGATTTTATTGATGATTTAATTAAAAATACCACTTTTAATAAACCAATAAAATTTGTTTTCATTGGCAATAATGGTCCAGAATTAGGCAATTACAAAACAATTTTAGAAAGTTATAAAATACCTTATGAAGTGCTAGGCATTCAGTCTGAAGATGTAATATCTCAAGTGCTTTTAGATAGT
Source organism: Flavobacterium sp. SH_e (assembly GCF_025717045.1). Lineage (GTDB taxonomy): Bacteria > Bacteroidota > Bacteroidia > Flavobacteriales > Flavobacteriaceae > Flavobacterium. Next base: position 308,614 of record NZ_JAOVZN010000001.1, on the reverse strand, counting down.
GATTTTGGAATTTCTACAACTCCTTATTTTCAGACAGAAAAAAGCGGTGTTTATGCAGCTTACAAAGAACATAAAATCAATACGATTTCAATTTCTCGCAATTGGACTCCAACAAAAGGACAGTATGTGATACCGCAAATAATTAAATATGAAAAAAATAATCTGAATATAATTCTAAATAAAGTTGAAGTTTCTGATTTGCCAAGCATTGCAACACAGTTTATTAATTCAATTTCATTAACATGAAAGTAATAGTGTCTCATCCAACTTTAAATGCAAATTCAAAAAACTTAGTAACAGGATTATTGAAAGATCAGTTGCTTTTTAAGTTGTTTACGTCTATTGCCATATTTCCGGGAGAAGTATTGTATAAATTAGGAAGTAATCCAAAATTAAAAGATTTAAAAAGAAGAAGTTTAGACACAACTTGGAAACCTTATACAAAATCAAAATCTTTTTTTGAATTTGGACGTTTGCTGACTTCAAAGGCTAAACTGGATTTTTTAATCTCACACGAAAAAGGTCTTTTCTGCATTGACAGAGTTTATCAAAAACACGATAAATGGGTGGCTAATACTTTAGCGAAAGCAAAAAAAAACGGATTATCTGGAGTATACGCTTTTGAAGATGGCGCGCTTTCTACTTTTGAAGAAGCGAAACAATTAGGACTTTATTGTATTTATGATCTCCCAATTGGGTATTGGAAAAGCGCACGTTCCTTAATGCAGAAAGAATTTGAAATAAATCCAGATTGGTCGAGTACGCTTACAGGATTTAATGATTCATCAAAAAAATTGCGTAAAAAAGATAAAGAACTGGCTTTGGCAGATGTAATTTTTGTCGCAAGCAGTTTTACTAAAAAAACGCTGGAAGATTATTCTGGGAAATTATCAGAAATAAAAGTGATTCCGTACGGTTTTCCAGAAGTCACACAAAAAAAAGAATATCAGCCACTGAAAGATAGAAAGCTAAAAGTCTTGTTTATCGGCGGATTATCACAGCGAAAAGGAATTTCCTATCTATTTGATGCCATTGAAGGAATGCAAGACAAAGTAGAATTGACAATTGTTGGGCAAAAATCGGTGCCGAATTGTCAGGCATTGAATACGGCTTTAGAAAAACACCATTGGATTCCGTCGCTTTCTCATGATCAGGTTTTAGCTTGTATGCGCGAACATGATGTATTTGTTTTTCCTTCTCTTTTTGAAGGCTTCGGATTGGTAATTACAGAAGCAATGTCACAAGGAATTCCAGTAATTACAACAGATCGTACAGCAGGACCAGATTTAATAAAAAATGGAGAAGATGGTTGGATTGTTCCAGCAGGTTCTTCAGAAGCACTAAAAGAAGTAATTAACAAGATACTTGAAAAACCAGAAATATTAGAACAAGCCGGAACCGCAGCTCAGGACAAAGCTAGAACCAGACCTTGGGAGGTTTACGGACAAGAAATGGCAGAAGCAGTTTCTTCTTTAAGTTTTACAAATAATTGGGAAAAATGGATTTAGCTATTGAACAAGTAGAAGTACAAACACAAGAATCAGATTATAAATACATTAAAATAGCTATTTGGATGTATTTTTTACTTTGGATTTTTGAAGGTGCTCTGCGTAAGTGGATTTTACCTAGCTTGGCTACGCCTTTATTAGTCGTACGCGATCCTATTGCAATTTATATCATTGGCAGAGCTTTATATCAGGGTATAAAATTTGTAAATTCTTATGTCATTTTTGGACTAATATTTACATTATTCGGACTCGCTTTGACCTTTACTTTTGGTCACGAAAATATATTTGTAGGCATTTATGGAGCCAGAATTATGCTGCTTCATTTTCCTGTGATTTTTATAATTGGTCAGGTTTTTACAAAAGAAGATGTGCTTAAAATAGGCAAGTTTCTTTTAGTAATGAATATCGTAATGACGATAATCGTTTATTTTCAATTTACAAGCCCACAGAGTGCTTTTATAAATGTTGGTATTGGAGGAGAAGGAAGTGCAGGATTTTCTGGAGCAATGGGATATAGCAGACCTCCAGGAACATTTTCGTTTATCTCCGGACTATCGATTTTTTATACAGCAGTCTCTGTTTTTGTCTTTTACTTTTGGCTGTCAAAAGATCGTTGTTCCAAAATTTTACTTTACGCAAGTACCGTTTCTTTAATTATTGCTTTACCGCTAACAATCTCTAGAGGCGCCGTTGTAGCTGTAGCCATAGTTGGTTTATTTGCTGTAATAGCTTCAGTAACAACAGGAAAAATGTTATTTAAATTAATAATCATTATTGCGGTCTTATCGCTTGTATTTGTTTTTCTTCAAAAATATTCAAGCATTTTTAGTTTAGGTACAGAAGTATTTATGGATCGTGTTGACACTGTAAATAAAGTAAATGGCGGAGGTTTAAAAGATTCCATTCTTTTAAGAGCCTTAAATGAATTTCTTGGCCCACTTTCAGATTTATTTGACCAGCCAATGTTTGCAGGAAATTTAGGAATGGGAACAAATGCAGGAGCTCAAATGATGACGGGCAAAACATCCTTTTTAGTTTCAGAAACTGAGTTTGGGCGTTTGGGTGGTGAACAAGGAATTATTTTTGGAGGCGGACTAATGGTTTTACGCATAGTTTTAGCACTAAGCATGGCAATTACCGCTTTTAGATTGCCACACGAAAAAAAACTTCTTCCTTTTATTCTTTGCGGAGCGGCTTGTATCGCAATATCTCAAGGACAATGGGCGCAGCCAAGTATTTTAGGGTATGCAGTTATTATGGCGGGCTTGGTTATAGCCAGTCTTAAAAAAGAGGAAAATACATTTCAGAAAGAAGTTTTATGATGTCTCAAATAATTCTAATTGGTAATTATAAACCTGACAAGCAGTTTAGCATGCAGATTTTTGAATCACTAATGTCGGAAGGGTATAGTAAATCAAAAATTAATGTTAGCGCTATTCGGCCGCGTGAAATATTTAGAAAACTGAGTTTCAATAAACCTAGTTTAGAAAAATGGCTGGCTTATATTGATAAATTCTTTGTTTTTCCAATTGAGCTTTTATCTTTCAGAAGTCTAAATTTTGTTTTGCGCAGACCCGTAAACTATCATATTTGCGATCATTCGAATGCTTTTTATCTTTATTTTTTACCAAAAAATAAAACCATAATAACTTGTCATGATGTTTTAGCAATACGAGCTGGACTTGGTTTTGCAGACACTTATTGTTATGCAACAAAATCAGGACAGGTTTTACAAAGGATAATTTTGAATGCTTTATGCACCGCAAAAAAACTGGCAACGGTATCTGAATTTACATTAAATCAATTATTAGAAATCGATAATAAACCAGATCGAAACAAAAAATGGATAACAATTCATAATGCTGTATCTGAAAAATTTCTGCCTTTATCGGAAGATAAGATTCAAGAAGTGCTTAAAAAATATGAGCACTTAAAAGACAAAGAGATTATTCTGCACGTAGGTTCTGATTTGGAACGTAAAAACAGAAAACTTCTTGTCAACATGATGTATGAATTGCAAAATGACTGGAATGGAATTTTAGTTTTAGCTGGAGAAAAATTAAATCCTGAATTGCAAGAGTTAATTCAAAAACTAGAAATTTCAAATCGGGTTTTACACATAGAAAATCCTAGCGACGACGAAATTGTAGCACTTTATTCAATATCAAAAGCAATGATTTTTCCATCTTATTCAGAAGGATTTGGTTGGCCAATAATTGAAGCACAAGCTTGTGGATCTCCAGTAATTACAACAAACAAAGCGCCTATGATGGATGAGGTAGGAGGAAATGCTGCACTTTATGCCGATCCTGATGATCCTACTGCTTTTGTAATGCAATTTCGAAAATTCGAAGACAAAAAATTTAGAGACGAAATCATACAGAAAGGTTATAAAAATGCAAAACGATTTGATTTTGATAATACCATTCGTCAATATGTTGAATTAATAAAAAATTAAGGATGATAGTGCTAAAAATACTAACCGTTTTATTGCCTTGGCCATTAAAGCGATTTATGCTAATCCAATTTTTTAAATATGAAATTGATAGATCATCCAGAATTGGTTTTTCTTGGATTTTTCCTAAAAAACTAATTATGGGTTCAAATGCTTACATCGGTAATTTTAATGTAGCAGTACATTTAGATTTATTGAAGATAGGAAAACATTCCAGTATTGCTCGCGGCAATTGGATTACAGGATTTCCAACCAATACAGATTCAAAACATTTTTCGCATCAAAAAGATCGACAATCAAATTTGATTATTGGCGAACATTCAGCAATTACAAAAAATCATCATATAGATTGCACGAACATAATTCAAGTTGGAAATTTTGTTACAGTAGCCGGTTATTCTAGTCAATTGCTAACACATTCCATTAATATCGAGTTAAATATTCAAGACAGTAATCCGATCACAATTGGCGATTATTGTTTTGTTGGAACGGCATCAACGATTCTAGGCGGAGCAGTTTTACCCGCATATTCTGTTCTTGGTGCAAATGCATTATTAAACAAAAACTTTACTACTCCATACCGATTATATGGAGGAAACCCAGCAAAAGAAATCAAAGAGTTACCCAAAGAATATAAATATTTTAATAGAGAAACAGGCTTTGTTTATTAAAATGAATCTCTCACAACCAAAAAACAACCATAACCATGAAAGTAATTCATTATATAGCCAGTATTGATAAAAGCGGCGGAGGAACAACAGAATATATGCGGCTTTTGAGCAAAGTATTAAAAGATGTTACATCATTTAGTATTGCAACAGGATTTTCTAAAGAACCAATTTCTCTTGAAGGCGTTCAGGTAAAATTTTTCAACAACAAAATAACGCGCTGGTTTTCTTTAATCAATGAATATCGCGCTTATCTTGAAGAAGAATGTCCAGATATTGTTCATATTAATGGGATTTGGAGTCCGCAAAACTGGGCTTTTCAAAACGAAGCTCAAAAACTTGGCATCAAAGTAATTGTTTCTCCACACGGAATGCTTGAACCTTGGATTTTGGCTCATAATCCGATAAAGAAAAAAATTGCATTGTTTTTATACCAAAAAAGTGCTTTGAAAAAATCGCTTTGCCTTCATGCAACAGCTCAAATGGAAGCCGAAAATATTCAGGCTCTTGGTTTTAAAAACCCAATTCATATTATTCCAAACGGAATTCATTTGAGAGATGTTAAAAAACTAAAGGAAAATTATGGGACAAAGAAAATGATATTCATGTCTCGAATTCATCCTAAAAAAGGAATCGAATTATTGCTAGATGCTTGGAGAACCAGTAACACAGAAGGCTGGACACTCGAAATTGCAGGAAGCGGAGAAGAAGAGTATGTAATTAGTTTGATTCAGAGTACGGTAGATTTAGAAAATGTCCATTTTGTAGGCCCAAAATACGGCGAAGAAAAATGGGATTTTTTACGCTCTGCCGATGTAATGGTACTTCCTACTCACAGTGAAAATTTCGGAATTGTTGTGGCTGAAGCTTTGGCGGTAGCTGTACCTGTAATCACAACTCACGGAACGCCTTGGGAAGATTTAGAAATACACAAATGTGGCTGGTGGATCGACCTTTCGGTTACAAATTTAGAAAAAGCTTTATTTAAAGTTTTCAATTCGCCAACCATGCTTTTGGAAATGATGGGCAAACACGGACGAGATTTAATTGTCAAAAAATACGATATAAAAACAGTCGGAAAAAAAATGGTCGAACTATATAATACGATGTAAAAGAATGAAAATAACAATAGTTCAAGGTGCCTTTTTTCCTGTACCTCCTTTGCTGGGCGGAGCTGTAGAAAAAATGTGGTATGGTTTGGCAAAAGAATTTGTTAATAAAGGGCACGAAGTAAATTATATTTCCAAATCATATAAAGGGTTTTCAGATGTTGAAAATGATGGCGGAATCAATCACATAAGAGTTAAAGGTTATAAAGTGCCATCATCAGGAATTGTTCTTAAGGTTCTGGATTTTTTTTACACTTTAAAAGCAGTTCGAAAAATATCAAAAAGCACAGATATTATTGTTTCTAATACTTTTTGGTTGCCAATTCTCCTGCCTTCTAATCAAAAGAAAAAGTGCGTGATTGATGTGGCCAGAATGCCAAAAGGGCAAATGAGATTTTACACAAAAAGTGCCAGATTAAGAGCTAATTCGAGCCCAGTTGCAAAAGCAATAAAAGACGAAATCAAACAAGAATATTTTGATAAAGTGGTAATGATTCCGAATACATTGCCTTTTAGAAATTCAAAAACTATTGATTTTTCGAAAAAAGAAAAAACTATACTTTACACTGGAAGAATTCATCCAGAAAAAGGTTTAGATATTTTAATTGAAGCATTTGCTGCTATGGATGCTAAAGGCTGGCAGTTACTTATTGTAGGGCCTTATTCTACAGAAACGGGAGGAGGCGGAGAATCTTATCTGCATGAATTAAAAGTTTTGGCAATAAACAGCAATGTAAGATTTCTTGAGCCTGTTTTTGATATCGAGAAATTAAACGAAATCTATGCAAGAGCCTCAATTTTTGTATATCCGTCGGTAGCAGAACAAGGAGAAACATTTGGAGTTTCACCTTTAGAAGCCATGAGTTGGGGCTGTGCAACTATTGTTTCCAATTTAGATTGTTTCAAAGATTTTTTAATTCATGAACAAAACGGTTTGTGTTTCGATCATCGAGTAGAAAATCGAGTAGAAATTTTGAATGGCTATTTGAGAGATCTAATAGAAAATCCAGGTCGAATCAATGATTTAGCTAGAGCTGGATTGATGGTAAACGACACACATTCTAATGAAAAGTTAGCGGCTGAATTTTTAAACGAATTCGAGTCAATCAAAATCAAACAATAAAAACAATGGAACAAGAATATTCACAGAATTCCCCTTACGATTCGCCTTGGACATTTTCGCAGCGAATTAAAATGATACTTTGGGAATATGTCTGGTTATTGTTTTGCAGTTGGACACCAAAACCCGCTAATCGGTGGAGATTATTTTGGCTCAAATTGTTTGGATGTAAAATTTACGGAAAACCATTTGTGCACCAAAGAGCAAGAATTCAAATTCCGTGGAATCTAATTTTACATGATTTTGCCTGTCTTGGAGACCGTGCCAATGCTTACACACTTGGAGTTGTAGAAATTTTTGAACACGCCACTGTTGGTCAAGAAGTATATTTATGTACTGGAACTCATGCTTTTAATAAGCCTGAAATGAATTTAATAACAAAGAAAATTACCATACAAAAAGGTGTTTTTATTGGTGTAAGGGCTATAATCATGCCTGGAGTGACAATTGGCGAAAATGCCATTGTAGGCGCGGGAAGTTTAGTGACAAAAAATGTCGAGAAAAATACTATTGTAGCGGGTAATCCTGCAAAATTTATAAAATCTAGAAGCTTTGAATAAAATTCCTATTTCCGTAATCGTTTCTGTTAAGAACGAAGCTAAGAATTTACCATCATGTTTGGATAAATTAAAGCGATTTTCTCAAGTAATTATAGTTGATTCTGGAAGTACTGATGATACTATAACTATAGCAACTGCTATGGGAGCAGAAGTGCTGCAATTTAATTGGAATGGAAAATTTCCAAAAAAACGAAATTGGGCGCTTCAAAATGCAAATCTTCTCAACGAATGGATTTTATTTCTTGACGCTGATGAATTTGTTACTGACGAATTTGTCAACGAAATAGCAATAAAAACCCAAGATCCTAATTATAACGGCTATACAATTCAGTTTGAAAACTACTTTATGGGGCGAAAACTGAAATATGGTTATGGATTTAAAAAGTCGGCTCTTTTTAAAAAATCTAAAGGAGCTTACGAAAAAATCGAAGAAGATTTATGGAGCCATTTAGATATGGAAGTGCACGAACATCCTATTATTGAAGGTAAAGTTGGACTTATTTCGGCAAAAGTGATTCATAAGGATTTTAAAAATTTAGAGCATTATATCGATAAGCACAACGCTTATTCTACTTGGGAAGCGCAAAGATATTTACAGCTTAAGCAATCTAAAAACACGCTTTTATCTTTAAATCAAAAAATAAAATACGGACTTCTTAATACAGGATTACTTCCGGTTGTGTATTTTATGGGCGCTTACTTTTTAAAATTAGGCTTTTTAGATGGCAAAGAAGGATTTTATCTGGCGCGCTTTAAGTCACATTACTTTTTTCAAATTCAAACTAAAATTGATTTAATCAAAAACAAATAGAATTAAAAAATGAAAAGAATACTGATAACAGGAGGAGCTGGTTTTGTAGGATCTCATTTGTGCAAAAGGTTATTAAGTGAGGGCAATGAAGTAATTTGTTTAGACAATTATTTTACTGGTGCAAAATCTAATATCATAGAATTGCTGGATAATCCTTATTTCGAAATGGTTCGTCATGACATAACAGAATCATACTATGCCGAAGTTGACGAAATTTATAATCTAGCTTGTCCTGCGTCTCCTGTACATTACCAATATAATCCGATAAAAACGATAAAAACTTCTGTAATGGGAGCAATTAATGTGTTAGGATTGGCAAAACGTGTAAATGCTAAAGTGCTTCAAGCCAGTACGAGTGAAGTTTATGGAGATCCTTTGGTGCATCCTCAAACCGAAAATTATTGGGGACATGTTAATCCAATTGGTATTCGTTCCTGTTATGATGAAGGAAAACGATGCGCAGAAACTTTATTTATGGATTATCACAATCAAAATAAAGTGGCAATCAAAATTATCAGAATCTTTAATACCTACGGGCCAAATATGAATCCAGCAGACGGAAGAGTGGTTTCGAATTTTATTGTTCAGGCTTTGCAAGGAAAAGACATTACAATTTTTGGCGATGGATTGCAAACACGATCTTTTCAATACGTTGATGATTTAGTTGAAGGTATGGTAAGAATGATGAATTCTGAAAAAGATTTTTTAGGACCAGTTAACTTAGGAAATCCAAATGAGTTTACCATGCTAGAATTGGCGCAAGCTATTATTGACCTGACCAATTCAAAATCTAAAATTATTTATTTAGATCTTCCGCAAGATGATCCAAAACAAAGACAGCCAGATATTTCTTTGGCAAAAAATAAATTGAACGGCTGGGAACCTAAAATTCAATTGCGCGAGGGCTTGGTTTCGACAATTAGTTATTTCGAAAAGTTATTGTTAAATCAATAAATTTCTTTTTCAAAATTTCCTTATTAAGGACATTAATATTCAAAAATTAGGGTTTTAACGAGGATTGTGGTGCTTCGTCGAGAACTTTTTTTAGTGGCATTCTTTTGTTTTAGCTTTACCTTATAATTATGAAAAATTTTCACCTTAAAATGTAATTATTATGAGAATTACCATAATCACAGTCTGTTATAACAGAAAAGCTACGATTGAAAAAGCGATCAAAAGTGTATTGTCTCAAAATTATCCTGATATCGAATACATAATTGTTGATGGCAATTCTAAAGACGGAACAAAAGAAATTATTGAGTCTTATCGTGACAAAATAAGCCAATTTATTTCTGAACCTGATAAAGGTATGTACGACGCAATAAACAAAGGATTAAAACTGGCAACCGGAGATGTAATTGGACTTATGCATTCTGACGATGAGTTTTTTGATAAAAAAGCTATTTCAAGAATTGCTGCTCGTTTTAATGCCGATTCTTCGATAGATGGTATTTATGGTGACGGTGTTTACGTGACCAACGATACAGACGAACGTTTGGTTCGTGATAGAATTGGTGGCGTTTTTAGTCTTAAAAAAGTAAAAGGCGGATGGCTGCCTCTGCATCCAACAGTTTATTTGAAAAAAGATATAATCGATAAACATGGTTTATACAACCTTGACTTTAAAATAGCGTCTGATACCGAATTTTTGCTTCGCTACTTGTACAAATATAAAATCAAGATGAGTTACATCGACAAGTATATTGTAAAGATGAGAATGGGAGGTATGAGTACCAGTTTTAAAACGGCTCTTGAAGTACTGAATGAAGATTATAAAATCTATAAATATCATGGTTTAACTGCAGTTCAGGCTGTATTTCTTAAAAAGAGTATGGCTTTGAGGCAGTACATTGCTCATTAATAAAAAGATAAATACTATTCATTTTAGTTATTTATCCCAATAGAATTTAGAGTAATTAATGAACTATATATACCGATTAAAATGAAGAAATTTTTCTTTCCTATAATTTTATTGATTTTATTAATGCTTGAATCTTGTACGACCAAGAAAGAAATGCTGTATTTACAAGATTTGGACAGTTATGCAAACTCAACTTTAAATTATACATCGCCTAAAATACAGCCTAACGATATCTTAAAAATAGATATTGGTGATATTAATCCAGTAGTGGCTGCGCCATTTAATATGACTTCAGCAACTAATGGACAAACATCTGTAGAAATGATGAGGTTATCAGGTTATTTGGTTAATCCGCAGGGAAATATTATGATGCCAATTTTGAATGAAGTGAAAGTTGGAGGTTTAACTCCAGCCAATGTAGAAATCAAAATAAAAGAACGTCTTATAAACGAAAATTATCTGGTAAATCCAACAGTTCAATGTAGAGTGCTGAACAACAAGTTTACCATTTTGGGAGAAGTAAATGCTCCTGGAGTAAAACCTTTTAGTGAAGAATCAATCAGTCTGCTTGATGCTATTGGATTGGCTGGAGATTTAACCTATTCTGCAATTCGTAAAGATGTTAAACTGATTAGAGAAGTAGACGGAAAACGTTTGGTTTTTCATGTTGATTTAACGACTGCTTCTTGGATGTCAAATCCGAATTATAGAATAAGACAAAATGATGTTATAATCGTAGAAGCAAATAAACTGAAAGTAAATAGTGGAGGTCTAATAAAAGATCCGATACAAGTATTGGGTATTGCAGCTTCTCTTACAGCAGTGATTTTATTAATTGTAAATAATTAAAAACAGTAAGGATTTTAGAAATACACTTATTGTTATTAACGCGACTGAATTAATATAAATAGTTATGGATTTTAAAAAAGAATTTTTAAAGTATTTACGTTATTGGCCTTGGTTTTTACTTAGCTTAATTTTATTTGTTGGAGCCGCTTTTATTTTTATAAAAATTGTTCCGCCAACATACGAAACTTCAGCTACAATCTTGATTGACAAAAAACAAGAAGACAAAACAAAAATTATTACCATCAGTACAGATAAAACCAGTAGTGAAGATAATTTAGAAGACGAAATAAGATTAATGACTTCTAATGAATTTTTGTTGGACGTAGTTAAGAATTTGAATTTAAATTACAGCTATTACGAAAAGGTTTACACAGTTCAGAACAATTATATAAATGTATTGCCTTTTGCTTTAATACCAACTGTTTCTAATGATTCGCTTCCGCTAGTTTCTTATGAAATTAAAATAAATGAAAAAGGATTTGTTGTAACAGAAACAGATACAGAAAACAGCTATACCGTTAAAGGATATAAAGGAAACGAAGCTGTAAAAGGTTTGCCATTTAAAATCCAATTATCTGCGAAAGCAAAAAAGAATCCGTCGCTTTATTTTGACAAAGAATATAAAGTAACTCTTGAACCGACAGCTATTGCTTTAAAAAACTTAAAATCATCGCTTCTTGTTGCATCTGATCAAACTGCAAAAGGTGTCATCGAGTTAAAACATATTGGATCAACTCCAGACCGTTCTAGAAAAATATTGAATGAAATTATTGTTTTATTGGATAAAAATATTGTGCTCAATAAACAGAAAGTATTTAGAAATACAGTTTCTTATTTGAATCAAAGAATTAAAAGTTTTACCAAAGAAAAAGATTCTATTGAAAGTGAAAAAGAAAGATATCTGCAAAACAATGATATTGGCGTAATGGACAATTATATTGTTGAAAAAACAGCTGATAGAACTCAGAAAAAAGAAACCGCTTCTATTAATGAAAGACAGATATCACAAGCCTCTTTTGCAATTAATGACATTAAACAATCTGGGCCTACGCAAACTTTAGGAACAGATTATAATTTAGATTCGCCGACTGTTAATCAAATGCTTGTTAATTACAACGCAAAACTGATGGAAAGCCAATTAATCTTAGAAAGAGCGCAGAAAAACAATCCGGCATACATCAGTTTGATGACGCAACTGAAAACTCAAAAACAAGAAATTTTAAATACTTTAGAAGGTTATTTGAATTTTCTAAATCAAAACAGTAGAGTAAATAGAGAAGAGCAAAGTATTGCTGAAGCAAAAGTAAAAAGCATTCCAACAAACGATAAAGTATTGGGTAGAATCAATAGCAATCTTAGTCTAAAAGCAGAAACGTATGTAGCATTATTACAAAAGAAAGAAGAAGCAGTTTTAAACGGTGCCATTTTAGAATCAAATTTAAAAACTCTAAATGCGCCAGAAACCAATTATTCTGCAATTTTTCCGCAACCAAAAGTATTTATGCTTGGAGCATTTATGTTTGGGTTGCTGGTTCCTTTCGGAATTACCTACGTTCGTTTATTCTTTGATACCAAAGTGCATAACGAGGAAGACATCCAAAAAATAATTAGCAATATCCCTATTTTGGGGCATATTCCTAAAATAAGCACAAACGACAAGCTAGACAACACCGCTACTTCTCGTTCTATGATTGCAGAAGCCTCGAGAGCTTTAGCATCTAATATATCCTATTTACTGCCTAGGAAAGAAGAAAATCGAGGAAGAGTAGTACTTTTTACATCGGCTATTCAAGGCGAAGGAAAATCCTTTTGTGCTTTTCACAGTGCGATAACAAGCAGTAATTTGAACAAGAAAACATTATTGATTGGTGTAGATTTAAGAAATCCTCAGTTGCACGATTATTTCAATGTTGACAGAAACGTGCCAGGACTTTCAAATTTCTTAGCCAATAAAGCAGATGACTGGAAAGAGTTTCTTCATAAAGAGAATAATTTTTCTAAAAATATAGATGTTTTATTTGCGGGAGAAGCGCCGCCTAATCCATCTCAATTAATAACCAATTCAAATTTTGAATCCTTAATTGAAGAAGCAAAAACACTTTATGATTTTATCATTTTGGATACTGCGCCAGTTCAAATCGTATCTGATACGTTAAATTTCAGCCATTTGGCAGACGTAACCGTATTTGTGGTAAAATATGATTATACAGACAAAAGTAATTTAGTTCATATAAACAATTTCATTAAAAAAGGTCAGCTAAAAAATGTCGGGGTTGTTATAAACGGAGTAAATCTGAAAACCGCTTACGGATATGGCTATAATTATGGCGTAAGTTATGGTTATCAGTATCGAGAATCTGGAATAAAGAAACCTTGGTATAAAAGAGGCCTTAAAATAAAAGAAGCCTAAAAATATACTAAATCAAATAGTATAAAATGATTCATAAAATAGTTCTGGTTTTACTGCTTTTAGTTATTGGTGCCGTCTTTTATTTTTCGTGGCTGCCTGATCCTGGTTTTGCTAGTGAGCACTATTTGCCAAGATGGCTTTTAAATTGGAGCAATCATTATTACAATTTGCGTACTGCTGTTCCTTTTTTGGCTGTAGGTTTTTTGTTAGAAGCATATACAGAAAACAATGTGGATTATTTTAAAAATTTAAGTTTTATACAAAATATTGGTATTGCAGGAGTGATCGCATGTATAGCAGAAGGAGGCCAGTTTATAATAGAAAGAAGAAGCCCTGATTTTATGGATGTTTTTTATGGAATTGCAGGAAGTTTAATTGGAGCATTAGGTTATAATTTATTGAAAAAAATAAAAAATGCGAAACAGACATAAATTTACTTTCATAATGTGTTGTGCCTTTGCAGACATGATTGCGATGGTACTCGGCACAATGATATTTTTGAATTTTGCGATTGAAGAAAAAGTGGGCTGGAATGCTTTGTTTCTTAATAAAATGATTCCGATTACAATTTTAAGTTGGTTGTTTTCAGTTACTTATTTTCAATTGTATAGAGTAGACGTTCTTTTTAGTTTAGATGAATTTTTCCGAAACAGCTGGCGTGCTTTCTTTACGCAAAGAGTTTTATGGCATAGTTATATTTTCATTTTTCAGGATGATGTTTTGTATTTCTTTGGCACAAAGGCAAATTTAATTCAATTGAGTTTTCTGTTGTCTTATTTTTTGCTGTCAAGAATTTTGTTTACGCTGGTAATTGGAAAAATAAAAGGGTGGGTTTTTAAACAATATACTGTTGCAATCTGGGGATTTAATAAAACCAGTATTGAGTTGGCTTCTCATTTAGAAAGCAATTCTTTCTTTATCAATTTTGTTGGTATTCTTAACGAAAATTCTTCGGTTGAGTACACAAACAACAAAGATTTTACAGAAGCTTTATGCACAGCAATCCACAAAGCATCTAATGATGACATTAATGAATTATATATCGTTTCGAAACCTGATTTTATTTCAGATTTGAATGATTTTTTTGAGCTTGGAGACAAACATTGTATGCGTTTGAAATTTGTTCCAGATTTCTCTTCCATTTCAAAAAAACATTTCAACTCGACACATTTAAATAATTTTCATGTTATAAAGCCCCGTTTCGAACCTTTACAAAATGCATATAATCGATTGGCAAAAAGAATATTCGATCTTATTTTCAGCATTTTGGTGATTGTTTTCATCTTGTCATGGCTGTATCCATTATTGGCCATTATTATTAAAAAACAAAGCAAAGGACCGGTTCTGTTTAGACAAATGCGAACAGGTAAAAAGAATCAGCATTTCTGGTGTTATAAATTTAGAAGTATGTATATGAATTCTGGCGATGAAAGTAAGCAAGCTCAAAAAGGAGACAGCAGAATTACACCCATCGGAAAATTTATCCGCAGAACAAGTTTAGATGAAATGCCGCAATTTTTTAATGTTTTAATTGGAAATATGAGTGTTGTTGGGCCACGTCCACACATGATTAAGCACACATCAGATTACAATGACCACATTAATAATTTTATGGTACGCCATTTTGTAAAACCAGGAATTACAGGTTTAGCTCAAGTTTCGGGTCTTAGAGGAGAAACCAAAAGAGTATCCGATATGAAACGACGCGTTACAACAGACATCGAATATGTGCAGCGCTGGAGCCTAATCAAAGACATTAAAATTTGTTTTTTGACTGTTATTGTAACTCTAAAAGGAGATAAAAATGCTTTTTAAACTAATAAAATAAACTAAATATTAAACTTAAAATTAAACTAATAAACTAATAGAATCATGGACATTAATAATTACCTAATAGGCTTGCTTACAGGAGTTTCTGTGACAACCTTTTTTATCGGAAAAGAGTGGTATAAGTACTATACTAAATATACTATTCAACAAAAACAATTGGACAGAGTTCTAAAATTGAATGATAAAATTAAAAAGCTAAAAACTTTGAGTTCTAATGAAACTCCAAATGTTAATGTTGGCGTTTAGAATTTATTATTTTTAGTTAGATTTTTTCTTGATTGCTTATGGATTATATCCAATAAGCCTGCTGTTTACACGAAATAAACCAACCCTATTTGTTACTTTCATTTTTTACTTAAACACCTACAACAAGTAAAATAAACAGTAGTTAAAAAGTTTACGCGATTATAATTTAAATTCGGAAGTATTGGGCACGACTAAGTTATCGAGCTCAATACTTTTGGATTTATTTTAAATTATAGATTGTAGTAAAACATTCTTTTATACTCCTAAATTATTGATTTGCATTTTTTGACTGCAATTTGGCAGTCTTAAAACTATTGCAGACAATCTTTTCTATCATCCTTTATTATTGATTTGTATTATTTAATTCGTTTTAAACTTTAGTTACAAAATTTTCAATCACGGCGGTTTGTGATTAATCATCAATTTAATTTTTTGAAAAGTTCGTTTACATATAGGCGTTTGTTTACTGATCTGGTCATTTTGCTCCAAAACGGAGTAAAGTTCAAGTTCAGTTATAAATATATCTTTTGGTTCCTTATTCGAAGGAATAGAGGGATTATTTATTTCTATGGAGTTTCGGTGTGAGATCATGCTGAAGCTCAAACAATGTGTGTTATAATCGATTGTAGGAAAAAATAAATGCTAATTTTTAAGTGATGGTTAAAAAAGAAAGAGTTTTAGTTCGCGATAATAAAGGGGTTTTTCTAAAGATGTTTAAAAGAAAATTTAAAGATGAATTTGAATTTTCTGAAGATTCCTTTTTGTTGAAAAATGAAAATAAAGCAACGAACTTTGATCATTCTGTATTTGTAGTATATGAATATTCAGAGTTGTTGGACTTTTTCGAACTAGGAGGGTTACATTCAAATTTTATAGTTTGTTTATTCAGTAAACATCTGTATAATGGTTTATCTATGATAGAAGAAATCAAGGACTTACTATTAATTGATGCTTCAAAAAATAAAACAGAAATTTTTGAAGACTTGAAAATGTATTTAAGAAAACCTGCGACTTTACTTCCAAAACTATCTAAAAAGAAATTCGGTAAAAATAAAATGCATGAAAAAGAACTCGAAGTGCTTCAGAGAGCTCTGTTTTTTATGATGTAATAATATAAGTAGTTCATTTTTGCGAAAAGCCTTAAGCACCTGTTGTTTGAGGCTTTTTTTATTTGCTAAGCAGAAACAAATGCTTTATAGTATTTTGCGTATTTTTGCAAAATACAAATCTTAGAAAATGAAACGTTCAGGCACAGCAGATCTCCCACTACATTATGGACATGTTCCATTATGGCTTGCCGAACGAATGTCTAAACTTGGCTTTGCAATTGTAGAAACCATTGCAATGGAATTTTCTACTGCTGAAGTTATCAGTAAATTAAGCAATCCTTTTTGGTTTCAGAGTTTTGGTGCAGTTATGGGAATGGACTGGCATTCATCTGGAATCACAACTTCTGTGCTAGGCGCATTAAAAAAAGCTGTAAATCCGCATTCAAAAGAACTCGGAATTTATATTTGCGGAGGAAAAGGAAAACACTCTATGCTAACACCACAAGAACTTTTATTTGTGGGAGAAAAAACGGGTCTTGACGGAATTAATCTTGCCAGCTGCAGCCGACTAACAGCAAAAGTCGATAATACAGCCATTCAGGACGGATTCCAGTTGTATCAGCATAATTTTATTGTTGATAATAAAGGACAATGGGCAGTAATTCAGCAGGGAATGAATCCGAATTCTCAAACAGCAAGAAGATATCACTGGCATTCACAAGATTTGAAGTCTTTTATAAATGAGCCACATACTTTTATTTATGGAGAAAATCAAGGGAATATCTTGAATCTTACCGCCGACGCCGCAACAAAATCTAGAGAAGGAATTTTAGAGTTGGTAAAAGAATCTCCAAGGAAAATTATAAAAGAAATGCAGCATCTTTCTATGCCAGCGCATCATGATGTGAGAATGGAAGATGTGAACATGAAAAGGCTTGGAGCAATGCTTTGGACAACTCATGAAAATAAACCGGAAGATTTTGAAGAACTTTTACTTTTAAAAGGAATGGGACCAAGAGCTTTGCAATCATTAGCTTTGGTTAGCGAAATAATTTATGGAACTCCAACCAGATTTGAAGATCCTGCACGTTTTTCATTTGCCCATGGAGGAAAAGACGGACATCCGTTTCCTGTTCCCGTTAAAATTTATGATGAAACAATCGATACTTTGCAAAGAGCAATTAATCGTGCCAAAATTGGCAACAGCGATAAAATAAATGCAATCCATAAATTATCTGAAATTTCGCGGAAAGCAGAAGAAAGTTTTACACCCAATTCCAATTTTGATGCTTTAATTCAAAGAGAAAGAGCAGAATCATACAAATATGGAGGAAAGACCGTTTTTGGAGATGCAAAGCCACCAAAAAAGAAACCAAACAACCCAAATAATCAATTGGAATTATTCTAAAAATTACAAATTATAATTCTCTATTTTTTTGCCCATAATGTCACAAAACGAAAAATCAATTTATACCTTACAATTCATTTTACTTTGTTTGAGTTCCCTATTATTTTCATCAAGCTTTAATATGATGATACCAGAACTTCCTAATTATTTAAGCAGTTTAGGAGGTGCAGAATACAAAGGACTTATTATTTCCTTATTCACATTAACAGCAGCAATTTCTCGCCCTTTTAGCGGTAAGCTAACAGATAAATGGGGACGTGTTCCTGTTATGGCAATTGGATCTTCGGTATGTGTGGTATGCGGATTTCTTTACCCAATTTTAAGTTCAGTTTCTGGATTTTTATTTCTGCGTTTGGTTCATGGTTTTTCAACTGGATTTAAACCAACATCAACATCGGCTTATGTAGCAGATATTATTCCGCAGAAAAGATGGGGAGAAGCACTCGGAATGCACGGATTATGTTTCAGTATTGGAGGAGCACTTGGTCCAGCAGTAGGAAGTATGATTGTAAATGCTTACGGAATGAATGTTATGTTTTACAGTTCGTCGTTTCTGGCTTTTTTATCTATTATTATAGTAATGAATATGAAAGAGACTTTGAAAGTAAAAGAGAAATTAAATAAATCAATGTTCATTATTGGGAGAAAAGATATTGTGGATAAAAATGTATTTCCAGCCGGAATTATAACTTTTTTATCTTATACCGCTTTCGGATTAATCTTAACTTTAATTCCAGATTGGAGCGAGCATCTGGGAGCGACAAATAAAGGTATATTTTTTACGGCCTTTACGGTAGCTTCGGTTATGGTTCGTTTTGGAGCAGGAAAAGTTTCCGACAGACAGGGACGACCAAAAGTGATCTTTGCTGGATTAATTATAACTTCGATTGCTCTTTTTGTAATAAGCGCAGGAAGAGACATTGAGATGTTATTGATTGGAGCTGGAATTTACGGAGTCGGTACCGGTATTTTGTCGCCAGCAATTAGCGCATGGACTATTGATATGAGTAATCCTGAACATAGAGGAAAAGCAGTTGCCACGATGTATATTTCGATGGAACTCGGAATCGGTTCTGGAGCTCTTTTAGGAGGAACTTATTATAATGATCAAATCAATCGCATACCGCAAATCATTAGATTTGATATCTTGGTGCTAATTCTTGGGATTGTATATCTTACATATTGGGCAAAAAATAAAAAGAGAATTAAAGCATAATTCTAATGTTTATTCTTTTTGAATGTTTAACTGCACTTTAAAATTGCCGTAATACGGATTGTCGGCCATTAAAGAATGTCCAATTACCAAAATATGATTTCCTTTTTGTTTGAGTGGAATTTGAATGTCCATTCCAAAAGGGCCATCTGAGGTTTTATCAGGAAAAATAATTTGATTAAAACGAATATTTCCTTTTCCTGCATCTGGAATAATCTGAGCTTTTAATTCGCCCAAATCTTCATTTTTAAATTGAACATATACTTTTGAATTGAGAGAATCTAAATGGCCTTCTGCTAAAAACGCATTTTCTTCCTTAAAATTCATAATGATAGTGTCGCCAATTTGCTTATTCTCCTGCTTTTTTTCTTTTTGAACAACAGGCACTGGAGATTCAGCAGAAGCTTCTTTGTTTTCCTTCTGCTGACATGAAAAAAAGAAAATTGAAATTAGAAGTAAAGACAAATTTTTCATAACACTATTTTTTTAGCTTAACATTTCAAAACTTCCAGGCTCTTCTTCATTCTCACCGTATTCGCCTGCAGGTTTTTCATTTAGATCTTCTTCTTCCCAGTCATTTTCATCATACTCTGAATGAAAATCATATTCAAGATTATCTTCTAATTCTCCAAGTTCTAAATTGTAATGGTTAGAAGCCGTTAGCCTATTGGTATAATCGCCGTCTAGATAATCATCATAATTTAATAATAGCTGTTCCTCATAAGAATTCATTTCAAATCCAAACTCTTCTGACATGTAATTTTCTGATCTCATATAAATAACTTTTTAATGGATGAATAATCATATCTAATTTTCTAATTAGATTATTCTAAAATTACAGCCTTGGGGCGCTAGCTGTCTTATATAATTTTCTTGTAGTATTGTCAAATTTTCATTTAAGCTTAAATTTAATCATAAAAAAGCAAAAGGTAAAAAAACGAAACATGGAACTTCTTTTTTAAAACTATAATGCTGCAATTCAATATTATTAAGATTAATCATATTGAAATTTATGCAAAAAAGTTTACGAAATCCTTTGCGCTTTTTAAAACTTAATAATGTTTTGGCTTTTAACATAAAAAATGTTTAATATTGCGTTTTTGATCCTCACTTTTTAATAATTAATGTCTGTTTATAGTAAATATGCTGATCATATTCTATTAAATCTTCTTCGAGAAGATGATCAATTGGCCTATACAGAAATCTTCGAAAGGTATTCCCGAATTCTCGTTAATCATGCTTATAAAATGCTTGGAAGTCATGATGAAGCAAACGACGTTGTTCAAGAAGTTTTTTTATACATCTGGAACAAGCGCTACGAATTGACGGTAACAGGATCTCTTTCTTCTTATTTATACAAAGCTGTAAAAAACAGAATTCTTAATCATATCGCCCACGAAAAAGTGGTTTCGCGTTATGCAGATTCTATTTCAAATTTTATTGAAAACGAATATGTCTTCGCAGATTCTAAACTTCGAGAAAAAGAATTAGAAGCCATTATTGCAAAAGAAATTGCTTTACTTCCTGAAAAAATGCGAGAAGTATTTCTGCTAAGAAAAGTAGAAGAACTTTCGTATGACGAAATTTCAAATCAATTGAATATAACAGATAAAACGGCGAAACAGCAGGTTTATAATTCGGTAAAAATTCTGCGCGAAAAACTAAAAACAGCGCTGAATGTTTTTATCTGGTAAAATTATTGCAAATTTTTTAATAATTTTTTTTGATTCAATCTGATTGTAACTTATTCATTAATAGAGAGAAAGGTTTTGTGTCTTTTAATCTGTTAACTAAAAAATAATATTTTTTTAATTTTTTTTTGTCATTGCCTATGACAAAACCCATTTCTAACTGTCTTATTTAAAACGGGACAAAATTTCGTGTTGTAATTATGAATGAATCAGAAATCTTAGCATTGCTGCAAAAATACCAAGAAGGAACTTTATCTAATGAAGATAAGGACAAACTTGAGGCATGGTATTTACATAAAGCTTCAAATAGTAACAGACAGCTTAGCGAGTATGAACTGGAAGATAGTTACGAGCATTTGAGATCGAGGTTGCCATTGGCACAAAAAACAAAAGTAGTTAGCCTTTGGCCGCGCGTTGCTGTCGCAGCATCAGTTGCTTTATTATTAGGCAGCGGAATATTCTATTTTACAAAATCGGAAGTAAAAGAAGAAAAAAACATGCAAGTTGTTGAAAAACCAAAAGAAATTGCTCCTGGAGGAAATAGAGGAATTTTAACGCTTTCTAATGGAAAACAAATTATTTTATCTGATGTATCTGCAAAAGATATTATTGCAAAAGAAGGCGAAGATGATGAAGTTACCATAAAAATGGATGCCAATGGAGTAATTACTTATGTGATAAATCCAAACGCCGATTCTTCAAAAGAAAATGCAAATTCATTTAACACACTTTCTACTCCAACAGGCGGACAATATAATATTGTTTTGGCAGATGGAACTAAAGTATTCTTAAATGCAGTTTCTTCTATCAAGTATCCTACACAATTTAATGGAGATGAAAGAACCGTAGAATTAGAAGGAGAAGCTTATTTTGAAGTTGCTAAAGATAAAAGCAAACCTTTCATCGTAAAATCAGATAATCAGAAGATACAAGTTTTAGGAACGCATTTTAATGTTCATGCTTATAACAATGAAGCGGTTATAAAAACAACTTTGTTGGAAGGAAGTGTTGCGGTTGCTTTTAGAAATCAGACTGCAATTTTAAAACCAGGTCAGCAATCTAATATAACAGAGAACTCCACTAAAATTACAGTTAAAGAAGTCGATACCGAAGCAGCGATTGCTTGGACAAATGGCCGATTTAAATTTGATAATGCCGACTTGAAATCAGTAATGAAACAATTAGAACGCTGGTACGGAATTAAAGTCGAATACCGCGGGGATGTTTCAGATGTGAGATTTAACGGAGGAACATTTAGAAATAAAAATTTGTCTGAAGTATTAAAAGTACTTGAGCTAAGTAATATAAAATTTAAGGTTGAAGGAAAAACGATTATTGTTTATCCGTAAGATCTTTTGTTTAACCGATTATATTGAGTCTATAAACTAAAAAACCAGAGGCAGTTGCGATGCTTCTGGTTGTTATAAAAGTTTATAGCCAATATAAGTTGTCCACTATTGTTTAACTATAACCAAATGTAAATGTATGAAATTTAATTTACAACCAAAAAAACCTTACAAAAAAACTAAAAAAAAGATTCCTAAATTTAATTTTCTGACTCTATTAAGTGCCTTGTTTATGTTGTTTTGCAGTTATACAGGCCAAGCTCAGAATATTACCATCAATTTTAAAGAGGCGCCTCTTGAAAAAGTTCTAAAAGAAGTGGCAAAACAAGCCAATTATGAAGTTTTTTATACTCAGAAATTGCTTAAGGATTCAAGACCTGTAACTATTAATGTTAAGAATACTAGTCTGAATGAAACTTTAAATCAAATTTTTAGAAATCAAAGTGTAAAATATAATCTTGCCAATCAAACCATTGTGGTAACTGCTTCAAAAGAGGAGGAGCGGGGAAACGGATTAATCGATATACGAGGAAAAGTAGTAAATAATAGAAATGAACCTTTTCCAGGTGTAACGGTAACTATTTGGGGAACAAATAGAACCAGTGTAACAGATTTTGACGGAAGTTTTGCTTTTGATAAAGTTTCTCCAACTGCAGTACTAGATTGTTCGGGATTAACTATTGAGAAAAAAACTTTTACAATTAATGGACGAAGCGAAATGACGCTTGTTGTTGATGACAAAGTTTCGACAATGAAAGAAGTTGTAGTTACTGGTTTCCAAACTATTGCAAGAAGTAATTTTACTGGAGCAATTTCTAAAGTTGACGAAAAAACATTAAACGAAAATATCAATTCAAATTTATCAAGTGCACTTGAAGGGCGCGTTGCGGGTTTGATGTTTCAAAAAAATGTAACTGGATCTGATTCAGATAAGCCTATATTAAGAGGTATGGGAACTTTTTCTTCTCAAGTTGGTTACACTCCGCTTTTGGTAATTGATGGTTTGCCAACAGAATTAAGTTTGGATGATATTAATCCGTATGATATTGAAAGTGTTGACGTTTTAAAAGATGCGGCGGCGGCTTCTATTTATGGTTCGAGAGCGGCGAACGGTATTATTGTTTTAACTACCAAAAAAGGAAATGGTAAATTAAAAGTTAGCATCAATTCGGATTTTTTTATTTCTACAAAGCCAAATTTGAGAGATATGAATTATGCATCTACAAGCGAATTAATCGATTTTGAGCAGACAGTTTACGATAGAGAAAGAGCCAGATTTGCAGACACATCTACAATGTTTAGCAGTTATGGAGATATTGGAAGCAGCAGTATGAAATATTACAGTCCGCTTTATCAATTGAACAGAAATTTAGAAGAAGGAAAAATTGATAATGCGACTTACGACAGCACTATTGCACAATGGAGAAAAAACGATTACATAAAGGATTATCGTGACAATGTTTGGCAAAACGAGTTAAGACAACGCTACAATATTGCATTTTCGGGTAGTACAAGTAAACAAAACACTTACGTTTCTCTTAATTATGACGAATCAAAAGATCGTATAAAATTCAATAACAGCCGAGCATTTAACCTTTATGCTAAAAGCAGTTTTCAAATAAATAATTGGCTAAACGCTACATTTGGAGTAAACGGAACTTATAGCAATGAAGATGTTACAGATGGTGATTTTGGAAATTATGATATCCAAAAAAGATACGAGCGTATAACTGACGATAACGGAAACCTTGTGATGTCGCCATTTGTAGGTATTAGTGATGGTTTTACTTCTGGTAGTGTTATTAATCCTGCCGTTGCTGAAAAATTAGCTGGATTAAGTGGTTTTAAATCAACAGAATTTAATGTTTTAGATGCGCTTCAAGAAGGTATTGAAAAACAAAATTCATTAAGCTTAAGAACTTTTGCCAATATAAAAGCTAAAATTTGGAAAGGCTTAAGTGCTAATTCTCAATTTCAATATGAATTAAGAAGAAACGATAACGAACAATATTACGCTGTTGACTCGTACAGAATGCGTATGGCTATTAATTCTTTAACTGGTTATAATCCAACTACAAATACTTACACCTATGTGGATGGTTTTTCAGCAGGAGGACGATACAAACAATCTAGCAGTCAGGCAAGTAATTATTCTTTTAGAAATCAATTAGATTTTAATCAGGAATTCGGCGACGGAAAACATTCTGTTAATGCATTAGCAGGTTTTGAAATGCGTGAAACTTTTGTTCCAAGAACTATCGAACAATTACGATATGGTTACGATCCTGTAACATTAAGTTCTTCAGTATTAAATAACCTTTTGCTTAGTCAAACTGGAGTTTCAAGTTATATTTATGGAAGCAATAGAACTTTGGCCGCTTTATCAAGAACGCAAACAGAAGTATTACACCGTTATTTTTCAATGTTTAGTACGGCGAGTTATACTTATTTATCTAAATATAACATTACAGGAAGTTACCGTGTAGACCGAGCAGATTTATTTGGAGTAGATCCAAAATACAAAAATCGTCCTTTATGGTCAGCTGGTTTGGGATGGAATGTAAGCAATGAAGATTTTATGAGAGAAGTAAAATGGGTGAGTATGCTGAAATTAAGATCTACTTATGGTATTAACGGAAATATAGATCAGAGCACAACTCCTTATATTACAGCGACTATCAAAAATGATAACTTATATCAATCTCTGCAATATACCAATATTACATCGCAGCCAAACCCAATGTTAAGATGGGAAAAGACTCAAAGTGCCAATTTTGGTATTGATTATAGTTTGTTCAGAACTAAGCTAAATGGTACTATTGACATCTACCGCAAATACAGCACTGATTTATTGGCAACAACAGATTTAGATCCTACAGTTGGTGCATTATCAAGAAGAATTAATGCAGGAGCTTTAATGAACAAAGGTGTTGAATTTACTTTAGGTTCAGAATGGTTTAATAATGGTAGTTTTAAAATAGCTTCAAATGCAGTTTTAGCCTTTAACAAAACAACCGTAAAAAAAGTAACAAGAGCACAATCAACAGCTTCTGTTTATGTTAGCTCGCCAATTGATTACTTTTTAGAAAACGAAGCATACAATAGTTTATACGCTTACAAATACGGCGGAACTGTTAATGGATATCCCTATATTTTGGATGAAGATGGAAATCCGTCAATCACTTTTGACGAAAATGGAAATCCAATTTCAACCAGTATAAAATCGGTTACAAGTCCAGATGCTTTAGTAAATATGGGAAGTTTGACACCAACTTATACAGGTTCGTTGTCTCAGCGATTTTCGTATAAACAATTCGATTTAAATTTCTTGTTTGTTTTCTCTGGAGGAAATGTAATGCGTAAAGAAGTTTTAGCAATGGATTCAGATGCTGTGAACCTTTCTGGTATTGCAGATCGTTACACAGATGCTAATCCAAATGGAAATACCCGTTTATATGTAGATTTAGATGAAAGTGTTCGAAATTATGCATCAACAATCAGCAGCCAATGGAGAAATTCAAGCGCAAATGTTGTTGATGGAGATTACATCAAATTGAGAAACATTTCATTGAGCTATAATTTACCTAAAGACTTTGCAAATAAAATAAAAATGAGTTCGGCTAAATTCACTTTCCAGATGAATAATATTTGGTATTGGAGTGCCGCTGGCAATCGTATAGATCCAGAAGTTTATAGCGCAAATTCTGGTACACGTAATCTACCATTGCCGAAAACATATTTATTTGGCTTTAATCTTACTCTTTAAAAAAATGAAACATTTATATATTACACTACTATCAGTTATGATTCTCGCTGTAACATCTTGTGAAGATTATACAGATGTTACGCCAAAAGGAGCTTTAGTTATTGAAACGCCAGAACAATTCCTAGAATTAGTTTCACTGCCAGGAAGAGGTTATCCAATCAGCAACTTTCAATATTTATCAGACGATCAATGGATGAAAGAGTCAAATGTAATTGGAAAAACGCCAAACATCGATATCATTAATTTTACTTTTGACGAAAGCGTAGACCGAGTTTCTTTAATGACAGGTTCAAGTTTTTACAACCAAGCCTATACTTATATCAACAGATGGAATACTATTATTTCGTTAGTTGATGATAGTAAAGGAGACGAAAGCACAAAACGATTAGCAAAAGCTGAAGCTCAAATTTATAGAGCATACGATCACTTTTTATTAGTCAATCATTATGCGAAAGCTTACGATCCAGCTACTGCAGCTACTGATGGAGGAATTTGCATCATGGATAAATTCGATTTAGAAGCACAGCCGGCAAAATCGACTGTAGCACAGGTTTATGAATTTATTCAAAAAGATATTGAAGAAGCATTACCATATCTTCAGGAAAAACCAACAGATGTTTACCATCCGTCGTTAGCATTTGCTTATGCATTCAAAGCTAAAGTTCATTTGTTTAAACGTGAAATTGCAAGCGCTCAAGCAGCGGCTGAAAAGTCTTTAAGCTATAACAACCAAATATTTGACATGGTTGCTTATAATGCGCAAGGCGGACCAAGTACTGTTTTTGTGCCTGCTGCAGATAATGTAGAAGTTCTAAGTTATATGTATATGAATGGTTATAACGAAATGAACTTTGGACAGCTTTACATTATTAGTCCAGAATTGAGAACTCTTTTTGGTATTAATGATGCTCGTTTTAACTTGTTTTTTAATACTACAAGTACAACCAATTTAGATCAAGGTTCAAACACTGCATACTGGGGAACTCAGTATACGAAGTTTTTTTATCCAACAGTGGGTATGAAAACGACAGAAGTATATTTAATGCTTGCAGAATGTTACGCAAGAGATAATAAGCTTAGTGAAGCAGTAGATGTTTTAAACACATTAAGAGCAAAACGTATTTTATCTGGAACTGTGAATTTAGATGTTCCAGCTACCAGAAAAGAGACAATGGAATTGGTTGTGAATGAAAGAAGAAAAGAATTGCTTTTTGGTTTTAACCGATTTTTTGATCTAAAACGATTAAATACGGAGTCAGAATATGCAAAAACAATTACGAGAGTATTTCCAATTGTTAATAAAACAGTTGAGCAGAAAACGTATACTTTACAGCCTAATTCAAGATTATACATTATACCGTTTCCGTTGTCTGCCTTGACAAAAAATCCAAAACTTACATTAAATACAGACGAACAAGTTCCGTTTTAATTCCAATGAAAAAATTAATTATATTCCTAATCATGCTGTCTTCTTGGCAGCATGGTTTTGCCCAAACTCCAGAAAAAAAAGCCGACAGTACAAGTACTCAGCCGAAAGGTATGCAGGCGTATAGTAAAATTATTACGGATAAAGCTAAAAACAAATCAGGACTTTTTACTGTTAGCCAAGTCGATGCTAAATATTACTTCCAAATTCCAGATAGTTTGTTTAACAGATATATGCTGGTTGTAACGCGATATTTGTCTACTCCAGAAGGAATGGGGATTTTTGGCGGTGAAAAAGCTAACGAGCAGACTGTTTATTTTGAAAAAGGAACAAATAACACTGTTTTTTTAAGATCATTACAATACAGACAAGATGTTCGTTCTGCGGATTCTATGCTAGCAAAAGCATTGGCAGGAAGTAACGAAAATCCGATTGTAGCGGCTTTTCCAATAAAAACAACAAATCCTGATAACGGAAATATTGTTATTGATGTAACCGATGCTTTCAAAAAAGATAACGCGATGTTTTCTATTGGAAGTTCTGAAAAAACAGAAAAAAAATTAACTTCTCTCGCAGATGATAAATCTTTTGTTGATACTATAGATACTTATCCGATTAATATTGAAGTTAAAACCACAAAAACCTATACAAGTTCAACTGCAAGTAGCGGGAGCATTACATTGAGATTAAATACCTCGATAGTATTGCTCCCGAAAACGCCAATGCGCAAACGTTTCTTTGATGAAAGAGTAGGATATTTTGCTAATAAATATGTTTTGTTTGACGATGATGAACAGCGCGCTCAAAAGAAATTCATTGTACAGCG
This sequence comes from Flavobacterium sp. SH_e, assembly GCF_025717045.1. Taxonomy (GTDB): domain Bacteria; phylum Bacteroidota; class Bacteroidia; order Flavobacteriales; family Flavobacteriaceae; genus Flavobacterium. Next base: position 280,462 of record NZ_JAOVZN010000001.1, on the reverse strand, counting down.
TTACCGTTTAGAACCAAAAGACAAAGACATTAAAAAATATTTGCGAGGCGAATTGGTCGAACCAAAAAAACAAATTGTTTATTACATCGATCCTGCAACACCAAAAAAATGGAGACCTTATTTGATTGCAGGTATAAACGACTGGCAAAAAGCTTTTGAAGCTGCGGGATTTAAAAATGCAATTATCGGTAAAGAATGGCCAGAAGATGATAAAACAATGAGTTTGGAAGATGCGCGATATTCTGTAGTAAGATATTTAGCTTCTGAAACACCAAATGCTTACGGTCCAAGAATTAGTGATCCAAGAAGCGGTGAAATTATGGAAAGCCATGTTGGCTGGTATCATAATGTAATGAAATTGGTACAGAGATGGTACATGATTCAGGCAGGACCTTTAGACGCTAGAGCAAGAAAAATGCACTTAGACGATGAATTAATGGGACAATTAATTCGTTTTGTTTCTTCGCACGAAATCGGACATACAATTGGTCTTCGTCATAATATGGGAGCGAGCAGTGCTACTCCAGTAGAAAAACTTCGTGATAAAAAATGGGTAGAAGCAAACGGACATACCGTTTCTATTATGGATTATGCCCGTTTTAATTATGTAGCTCAGCCAGAAGATAATATTAGTCCAGTAGGTCTTTATCCACGTATTGGAAGCTATGATAAATGGGCTGTTCAATGGGGATACAAATATTATCCAAATACTAAAGATGAGTTTGAAGAAGAGAGTTTATTAGCAAAACTAACTACAGACAGTTTAACTGCTAATCCGAAATTATGGTTTGGCGGAGAAGGTAAAGATGAAGATCCGCGTAGTCAAGCAGAAGATCTTGGAGACGATGCGGTGCTTGCCAGTGATTACGGAATCAAAAATCTAAAACGTGTAGTTCCTCATCTTATCGAATGGACTTATCAGCCAAATGATCCGTACGATAATTTGGCAGACATGCACAAAGCAGTAGTGAGACAATATGGCTTGTATTTGTATCACGTGTTAAAATATATTGGAAATAATTATGTTACAAAACGAACTGTTGATGAAAAAGGAGCAGTTTATAAACCAGTTCCTAAAGCAAAAGTAAAAGCGGCGATAGATTATTTAGGAAGACAATTGTTTGTTTCGCCACTTTGGATGTATCCGCAGGAAATAGATGATCTTATTGCCTTAAAAAGAGAAGATCAAATTTCGGATCAACAGAATCAGGTGTTGACTATGTTGTTGAGTTCTGGTATGCTTTATAATATTAGTATGAAGTCAATGCAATCTAAAGAAGCATATACGGTTCCTGAATTCTTAAATGATATGCAGCAAATAGTTTGGGTGAAATTTAGCGGAGACGAAAAGCAAGATTATTATAGAAGAAGCTTTCAGCGTGGCTATATTGAAAAACTAGGAATGCTTTTATTGCCAAAAGAAGTAGAACCTGGAAAAGCATCAAACACGGCACAAAGAAGTGATGTAAGATTGTACGGAAAACAGCATCTCTTAAAATTAAAAACAGATGTTGCAAAACTGATGAATGCTTCAACGGGAATAAATAAAGATCATTACGAAAGCATTTTAATAGAAATAGATAAAATCATTACAAAATTAGATAAACCTACATCATGAAAAATTTATTAGTTATAGCATTCCTTTTTCTTAGCAGTTTGGTTCAAGCTCAATTAACTTCAAAAGAAGAAGTAGTTCCTGAATTAGTTGCAAAACGTGAAGCAGAGAAAAAAGAAATCACAAAGAATTATTTAGCTTTAAAAAATAGCTTTTTAACTTCAGACAGTCTTGCAGTGGTTAAAAATGCAGAAGCTTTGAAAAGTTCGTTAAAGAATTTCAAGTTTAAAAAATTAAACTTGGAAAATATGAATAAGGCTACCACTTCGCGAAGAGAAATCATTGATTTGGCAACAGCATTAACAGCAACAAAAAACATTAACAAACAACGTAAGATTTTTGAATCTCTTTCAATGAAATATTGGGATCAGGCTGCAAAATTCAAACCTGCAGATGAAACATTATATTTACAAGTTTGCCCAATGACAGGTGCAGTTTGGACAAGTGATAGTAAAGAAATTAAAAATCCATACTATCCAAAAAATATGCTGACTTGCGGTGAAGTGAAAGCAAGTCTATAATTTTTTTTAATTTGAATTAGTTTGATAAGTGCGGTCTTCTTATGAAGCCGTATTTGTCGTTTATGAGAAGCTAAGTATTGCCTGAAGAAAACGGGTAGTTTTTAGTAAAATTATAAAATCGAGGAATTATTCATATCAAAATTTGGAGAGTATTATGAGATTTTTAAACTACTTTAGTAGAATCAGAAAATTTTTGTATTATAGATTTAGTGATATAGTTTCGAAGCTAAATCCAATAGATTTTTATGTTGCTGGGTTTAAATTTTTCATGGTACAATGTTTATGATTTCTGCCACAAAACTTATGCGGGATAAAAACTGTATAATTCGCCTGAGCTTTTTGTGGCAGAAAAAATATCAAATCTACAAGGTTGAACGTATACTTTTACCGTAATATTTAATAATATTAATAAACTTTAGTTATCATTTCATCTAAAGGCAAACGAACTTTTTTTGTAGCTGCAATATAGTCTTTTTCCGAATCGCGATAACCTAAAGCGAGGATAACTGTTGAATGCAGACCTTTCTCTTTCAAACCCAAAACTTCATCGATTATGGAGGCATTAAATCCTTCAATAGGAGTGGCATCCACTTTCAATTCTGCTGCAGCAATAAGTGCAGTTCCTAGTGCAATATAAGCCTGTTTAGAGGCCCAAATAGCTTTTTGTTCCGTATCAATAGCGCCAAAATAGGAATGCAAGCCATTTCTAAATCCTGATAAGGCACCAGCATCAAGACCTCTTTGTTTTTCTGTCATTGCCATGTAATCGTCAATATAAGTCGTAGTCATGTCATTGAAGGCTGCAAATACCAGCAAATGAGAACAAGATTCAATTTGTCTATTATACGAATCAGTACCTAACTTCTTTTGAATTTCTGGATTGCTTACAACAAAAACACGATAAGATTGCAGACCACAAGAAGATGCTGAAAGATTTATAGCCTCTAAGATTTGATCAACCTTTTCTTCTGCTACTTTAATGTTGGAATAAGCTTTGGCGGCGTAGCGCCATTTTAGATTTTCTATCAAATTCATTACTATTTCGATCTTAAATTTCAGCAAATATAATTTATATTGTTTTCTTTTTCGAGTCTTGAATGGCTATGGGAAACTTCAAATCAGCCATATCCTGGCTCTCTAAAGAATAATTATCTGTTTTTCCTTATTATTATATTTGTAAAAAGATTAATAATCTTTAAATGAAGTTTAAAAAAGAATGATTAACTGAATTTTTTGTTTTTAAAAAATATTAAATCTTTTATTTTCAAATTTGCAGGGTAAAAAAACTAAACCTTGTCATCAGATGAAAGCGAACATACATGAAGATTTAAGAAACAAAAATCAGGATATTGAAAACACCCAGAATACAATCAATAATGATTTTGCGTTCACGCTAAAAAGTACTTGTTTAGATGAAAATTATCACCCCTCAAGTAAAACGCGTTTGACAACCAATTTTGCCAACTTAGCCAGAGGAGCTAATCGCCAGCAAAACTTACGCAATGCCTTAAATATGATTAACAATCGATTCAATGCATTGGCTCATTTGGATAATCCAAAAGGGGATCGCTACCATGTTGAACTTGAAATTCTCACAGTAACGATGAGTATTGATGATAAGAATGGGAGTAACGATCTACCGATGATTGAAGTTTTAAAAACGAATATTATTGACCGTAAGACTGGCCAGCAAATCGAAGGGGTTGCCGGAAATAATTATTCTTCTTATGTTCGGGATTACGATTTCAGTATTTTATTGATCGAGCACAATAAAAATAAAGCTGTTTTTTCTATTCCTGAAAATTTTGGTGATTTGCACGGAAAACTTTATAAGTGCTTTGTGAATTCAGATACTTATAAAGAGCACTTTAAGATGTCACCAATCATTTGTCTAAGTGTATCGAGCAACAAAACTTATACCCGCACTGAGTATCAGCATCCAGTTCTGGGTTTTGAGTATTTGCAGAATGAGTATTCTCTTACTGATGAATATTTCTCTAAAATGGGCTTAAAAGTTCGTTTTTTCATGCCTCCGAACAGCGTGGCACCTATGGCTTTTTACCATTCAGGAGATCTGCTTGCTGATTATACTGATCTTGGACTAATCAGCTCAATCAGTACGATGGAGACTTTCCAGAAGATCTATCGCCCTGAAATTTACAATGCAAATTCAGTGGCTGGGAAAATCTATCAGCCGAGTCTTAAACACGAAGATTATTCGCTTACTCGTGTAGAATATGACCGCGAAGAGCGCAGCCGACTGGCTGTTGAACAAGGCAAATATGCAGAGGAACATTTCATTAAACCTTATAAAAATGTTCTGGAGCAGTGGTCTGCTAATTTTACCCTTTAATTGATTACAACGCATTAAAATTATACTATCATGAAGAAATTACTATTACCAACTTCAATTGTTGGAAGTTTACCCAAACCTGCGTGGCTCGCACCACCTGAAAAACTTTGGTCACCATGGAAATTAGAAGGGGATCAGCTGCTTGAAGGGAAACAGGATGCTCTGCGCATTTCTCTGCAGGAACAACAATTGGCAGGTTTGGATATTATTTGTGACGGCGAGCAGACACGCCAGCATTTTGTAACGACTTTTATCGAGCATTTAAGCGGAGTGGATTTTGAAAATCGTAAAACAGTAAAAATTCGTAATCGTTATGATGCGAGTGTTCCAGTGGTTGTAGGTGAGGTTGCACGTCAAAAAGCAGTTTTTGTTGAAGATGCTAAATTTTTACGTAAGCAGACTAATAAGCCTATAAAATGGGCATTGCCAGGTCCGCTGACAATGGTAGACACCTTGTACGACGACCATTATAAAAGCCGAGAAAAATTGGCGTGGGAATTTGCGAAAGCACTCAATCAAGAAGCAAGAGAACTTCAAGATGCGGGGGTAGATATTATCCAGTTTGATGAACCTGCATTTAATGTGTTCTTTGATGAAGTAAACGATTGGGGAATGGCAGCATTAGAAAGAGCCATTGAAGGTTTACACTGTCAAACTGCGGTTCATATTTGCTATGGTTATGGAATACAGGCAAATACCGATTGGAAAAAGACATTAGGTTCTGAGTGGCGACAATACGAAGAAATTTTCCCGAAAATTCAAAAATCTAAAATTGATGTGGTGTCTTTAGAATGTCACAACTCCAATGTGCCTTTAAATTTAATGGAACTTGTTCGCGGTAAAAAGGTAATGGTTGGTGCCATTGATGTGGCAACTAATACCATCGAAACACCAGAAGAAGTAGCTGATACACTGCGTAAAGCTCTTGAGTTTGTAGATGCCGAAAATCTTTACCCCTCTACAAACTGCGGTATGGCTCCGCTATCTCGAAACGTAGCTAGAGGCAAGTTAAGTGCTTTAAGCGCAGGAGCAGAAATTATACGAAAAGAACTTGGGATTTAGTCTCAGTATATATTGATAAGAGAGTCCGTGTCTCTACGGAGGAATAATATTTAAAACACATTGAAAAAATTATTACAAGTATTAAAAAAAGCAGGTTTCGACGGTTTCCTGTTAATGATAGCCACCATGATTCTGATGGCTTATTTTTTACCAAAGCCAGGCATGGTCAAAGAACCTGTTTCGCTGGAGGAGATTGCCAATGCTGGCGTTTCTTTGATTTTCTTGTTTTATGGCATGCGACTGAGTGTTGAGAAACTAAAAGCTGGTCTTTCCAACTGGAAAATGCACATTATCGTTCAGTTGACAACCTTTTTGTTTTTTCCGCTCCTTGTTTTGGCGTTTCGCCCGTTGTTTGTCAATAACGGCTTCGGGCTGCTTTGGTTGGGTGTATTTTTTCTGGCGGCTTTACCGTCCACAGTATCCTCTTCCGTGGTGATGGTTTCTATTGCCAAAGGAAACATTCCCGCTGCCATTTTCAATGCAAGCATTTCCAGTTTGATCGGAGTAGTGGTTACGCCGCTCTGGGTTGGGCTGTTTATAGCTTCTGCGACAGGCGATTTTGATGTCACTCAAATCGTCATAAAGTTGATTCTTCAAGTCTTGTTGCCTGTCATGATTGGAATAAGCCTTAATTCCCGTTTCGGCGCACTTGCCGAAAAATACAAGAAACAGCTCAAATATTTCGATCAGGGAGTTATTCTAACAATTATTTACACGTCATTTTGCAAGTCATTTTCCGAACATCTTTTTGAAGGCTTCACCGCCCTTGAACTTGGTGGACTAGCTGCAGGGATGATGGCATTGTTTTTTGCCGTATTCTTTTGCGTTGGACTACTCAGCCGCCTGCTTGGTTTTTCAGATGAAGACCGTATTACAGTCTTATTCTGCGGGTCTAAAAAGTCATTGGTACACGGCACCGTTATGTCAAAAGTGCTTTTTCAGCACAGTACTATTACCGGCATCATATTGCTGCCACTCATGCTTTACCATGCGTTACAATTAATTGCCGCTAGTATCATCGCTCAGGGTATGGCTCGACGAAAAGAATTATAATTTTTATTTATGCGTAGCCCTTTATCTTTTTTCAATAAAGGACATAAAGGATAACGCTCCCTGCTATAAAATAATGTTTTTAGATTTTTATGCTGTGAAAATAAACGCTGTAGTATGTTATGTTTTTAACTTGTGTAAAATGAGATTTTTGTATTGTTTTTGGTTATATTTGAAGAATTTTATTCTGTTTTAGAAATAAATTAAACCAAAATATTTTATGGAACAAATAGACGATATTGATCTTCAGTTATTAAATATACTACACGATAATTCTAAATACACTGTAAAAGAACTAGCAAAGATGGTAAATCTTTCAGCATCTCCAGTTTTTGAGCGCATTAAAAGATTGGAGAATAATGGTTACATTAAGAAGTATATAGCACTTCTTGATGCAGAAAAATTAAATCGAGGATTTATAGTTTTCTGTAATATCAAACTTAAACAGCACGATCGTAATATTGGAAATCAGTTTGTTAGTGACATTATGAAAATAGAAGAAGTTGTAGAATGTTATAATATCTCAGGAGATTACGATTTTTTAATGAAAGTTTCTGCCAAAGATATGAAGCATTATCAGGATTTTGTGTTTAATAAATTAGGATCAGTTGAAAGTATAGGGAGTACCCAAAGTACCTTTGTTATGTCGGAGATAAAAAATATGTATGGATAGTTCCGTGACGACTAATTTATTTGAAATTGCCTTAGCTTTTGTGACAGAAAATGTATTACCTGCATATTAGTGTATAAAAAAAGAGACAACTATTAACTAGTTGTCTCCTTAAGTGGAGTCGCCGGGAATCGAACCCGGGTCCAAACAAGCAACTAAAGAGCTTTCTACACGCTTATTTCCTGATTGAATTTTCGATGTTGAGCTAGGCCAGAAACAACCACCCAACACTTATCTTCTTAAATTTCGAAATCCACCCGAAGCTCATGGAAATCTAGGTTTATTTTTACGGTTCCCCTGAACGGAACGCCACAAACCAAGGCTTTCCAGGAGAATCCAGCTTCCCTACCTTGTAGAGACGTGGCGCAATCTTACTATGATTCGGATTAAGCAGCTAAAGCGTAATTATTTTCGCCGTGTAAAAGTTTGAGATCTTATATTTACGAGCAAGGTCTCAATGCTCGACGTGCTTACTGTTCAATTCGACTTGCTGTCAAAACCAGTCGACCCCAAAAAATAAGTCTGCAAATGTAGAATATTTGAAATTACTTTCTACTAAAATTTTTAGAAAAATTTTGTTATTCTTTAATAGTCGAAAGTCAAAAGTCGTAAAGTTTTAAAGTCCAATACTTAACTTGTTTTTGCTTATTTTTATTTTGATCCAGTTCGTGTAATCTAAAAGCAAATATAACAAAAGCTTTATGACTTTAAAACTTTACGACTTTTGACTATTGTATTATTCTTCGTCTTTAAAATTAAAAGGGTAATCTCCAAAGATCGGAGCTAATTTACGAACCGCATAAGTATTTCGGGTCATTTTATTAGATAGCGCAATAATTGTTACACCTTCTTTCATCAAAGTAATATAAGATGAGGTATTTCCGTGCCACCATCCATTATGGAAATAGAAGTTCTGACCCGTTTCCCAGTTAATCATTCTAATTCCAAGACCATAATTTTTTGTTCCTTTGCGTTCGTTGCTGTAACCCGTATAAACTTGTTTTAATAGTTCAGGTTTCAGGAAATCAGGTGATTGTCTTGCTCTGTCAAATTTTAAAAGATCTCTAGCCGTAGAAAAAACATTTTTATCTCCGTAAACATTATCAAGATAATCAAAACCAATTTCTACACCATTGCCCTTATAAGAAGGAACAATCTTTTTTCTGTCTTTGTCATCGTCAAAGACATAAGTATGTGTCATTCCAAGAGGTTTAAAAATCATTTCAGACATCGCTTCTTTATAACTCAAACCTGTGATTTTTTCAATAATAAGCGCCAACATTGCATAGTTGGTATTACAGTAGCTAAAACGTGTTCCAGTTCTAGATTCTAAACCAACATCTTTTGTCGCTAAAATATCCAAAATATCTTTATTCGTTAATTGGTTATGTCTATCCCAAACCGATTTGTCGTGATCTGTGAAATAAGCATAGTTACGCATTCCTGTACGATGACTTAAAAGCATTCTAATCGTACATTCTTCGTAAGGAAAAGTTTTTAAAATCGTATTTACTTTTTGATCCAAATCAATTTTACCTGCGTTTACCAATTTTAAAACTGCTGTAGCAGTCAAAACTTTACTTACCGAAGCAATTTGTACAGGAGTTTCAGGCGTTATTTTTGTCCCTTCATTTTTATTCGCAAAACCATTATATCTTTCAAATAAAATCTGTCCATTTTTTGCAACTAAAAAGCTTCCGTTCATGTTATTATTTGGCCAGTTTTTGTTGTAAAAGTGATTTATTCTGCCAACAACAGAATTTTTATAGGCTTGAGAAACTTTCTTTTCTGCGCCTAACGGCTTCATTTTAGGTAATGTATCTTCAATTATAGGGGTAGTAGCTGTGTCAGTCTTTTTGTCTTTACCACATGAACTTAAAACTAGTATAGAAAAAAGTATTTGTGGTATCTTTGTTTTTTTAAGGAAAATCATTTGCATCGTTCTTTAAAAACAAATATATCGAATTCAATTTTGTTGTATTCTCATTTCTGAGGCGTTAATTTGTGTTTTTTAACTTTTTTTTAAGACCTTAAAAATATATTCGTTTGTTTTTCAGCTTTTAACGGTTTTGAAACATTCTAAATAGAAATTTTAAAACAAAATTTTAACTAAATTTGTTATATTTGAAACAAATGCGTTTTAAAAAGTTATATTATTTAATATTAAATTCAGTTTAAATGAAATTTGGAATCATAAAAGAAAGAAAAAATCCGCCAGATAGAAGAGTAGTATTTTCTCCAAATGAATTGACAAAATTAAAGCAGCTTTATCATGATGCTTCTGTAAAAGTAGAAAGTTCAGATATTCGAATATTTTCGGATGACGATTATAAAAATATGGGAATCACGGTTACAGATGATGTTTCTGATTGTGATGTTTTATTCGGCGTAAAAGAAGTTCCTGTAGAAGAATTGATTCCAAATAAAGCCTATTTCTTTTTTTCTCATACGATTAAAAAACAGCCTCATAATAGAAAATTACTTCAGGCAGTTTTAGAAAAAAATATTGATTTATATGATCACGAAACAATTGTTGACGAACACGACCATCGTCTAATTGGTTTTGGAAGATATGCTGGAATGGTTGGCGTTTATAACGGAATTAGAGCTTTCGGAATTAAATTCGAATTATTCAAACTTCCTAAAGCAGAAACACTTTCAGGAAAAGAGGATTTGATAAAGCATTTGAGGCGTATCACAATGCCAGCTTTAAAGTTTGTAGTAACGGGGACTGGAAAGGTTGGGAGTGGAGCAAAGGAAATTCTTGATGCTATTAAAGTGAAAGAAATTACGATTGATAATTATTTGACTAAAAAATATGCTCAAGCGGTTTATGTTCAGCTTGATGTGTTGGAATACAATAAAAGGAAAGATGGTCAGGTTTTAGATTTTAGAGATTTTGTAAATCATCCGGAAGAATACGAATCTGATTTTGAAAGATTTACAAAAGTATCCGATATTTATTTTGCGGGGCATTTTCATGCTAGCAGTGCTCCAATGATCTTAACGAAAGAAATGCTGAACGCAAGCGACTGCAAGTTGAAAGTCGTTGCAGATATTTCTTGCGATGTCAATGGGCCTATTGCTTGTACAGTTCGTTCTTCTACAATTGAAGATCCTTTGTATGGATATTTTCCTTTAGAAGATAAGGAAGTAGATTTCTTTCATCCTGCGGCAGTTGCAGTTATGGCGGTAGATAATCTTCCTTGCGAAATTCCGAAAGATGCTAGCGAAGGTTTCGGAGAACAGTTCATGCAACATGTAATTCCAGCTTTCTTCAACGGAGATAAAGATGGAATTCTAAAACGCGCCAAAATCACAGAAAACGGAAAATTGACGGAAAGATTTAGCTATCTGCAAGATTATGTAGACGGGAAATAATTATTAATTGTGAATGGTTAATTATTAATTGAAAAAGAGCTTTCTAATTTAGAAAGCTCTTTTTTATAATGATTAGTTAATCAACCATCAACCATTAACCATTAACCATTAACCATTAACCATTAAATTAAACCATATCCTCAGGTTTCACCCAAGCATCAAAATCTTCTGGAGTTACATAACCTAAACGAACAGCTTCTTCTTTAAGCGTAGTTCCGTTTTTGTGCGCAGTTTGAGCGATTTCAGCGGCTTTGTAATATCCAATTTTGGTATTTAATGCTGTTACAAGCATTAGAGAATTATCAACTAACTCTTTGATTCTTTTATGGTTTGGTTCGATTCCTTGCGCACAATGTTCGTCAAAAGAAACACAAGCATCACCTAATAATTGTGCCGATTGTAAAAAGTTGGCTGCCATTACGGGTTTAAAAACATTCAATTCGTAATGTCCCTGCATTCCTCCAACTGCAATTGCCATATCATTTCCGATTACTTGAGCGCAAACCATTGTTAAAGCTTCACATTGTGTCGGGTTTACTTTTCCTGGCATGATAGAAGAACCGGGTTCGTTTTCAGGAATATGAATTTCGCCAATTCCAGAACGTGGTCCTGAAGCTAACATTCTAACATCATTAGCAATTTTATTTAGCGAAACAGCTAATTGTTTTAAAGCTCCATGAGTTTCTACGATGGCATCGTGGGCTGCAAGTGCTTCAAATTTGTTTTCTGCGGTAACAAAAGGATGATTGGTAAATTGAGCAATATATTCAGCCACTTTTACGTCGTAGCCTTTTGGAGTATTAAGACCAGTTCCTACGGCTGTTCCTCCAAGAGCTATTTCAGATAAATGTGCTAAAGTATTTTTTAATGCTTTTAATCCGAATGCTAATTGAGCTGCATAACCAGAAATTTCTTGACCTAAAGTTAGTGGCGTTGCATCCATTAAGTGCGTACGCCCAATTTTTACAACAGCTGCATATTCGGCTGCTTTTTTTGCTAAAGTAGCGTGAAGTTTTTCTACACCGGGAATTGTTGTTTCAACCACCATTTTATAAGCTGCAATGTGCATTCCTGTTGGGAAAGTATCGTTTGATGATTGTGATTTATTTACATCATCATTGGCTTTAATGAATTGTTCGCCTTCGCCAATTTCAAAACCTTTAAGAACTTGTGCGCGATTAGCAATTACTTCGTTTACATTCATATTGCTTTGCGTTCCAGAGCCTGTTTGCCAAATTACTAATGGAAACTGATCGTCTAATTTTCCTTGCAGAATTTCGTCGCAAACTGCTGAGATGGCATCTCTTTTTTCGATTGGTAAAACACCTAAATCATAATTGGCATATGCTGCAGCTTTTTTTAGATAAGCAAAACCTTCTATGATTTCTTTTGGCATTGAACCTGAAGGCCCGATTTTAAAATTGTTTCTCGAACGTTCTGTTTGTGCACCCCAATACTTATCGGCTGGGACTTGAACTTCGCCCATGGTGTCTTTTTCTATTCTATATTTCATTATGTTGTTTGTAAAAATGTTATTTGTAAAATGTGAAATGTCTAAATGTGAAATGAAAAGTTTCTTTTGAAAATGAGTCTTTTAGCCCTGATGGGAGCGGCATCCTTTTGTGGCGGGGTTCGCCACAAAAGATATAGCGGACAGCAGGAATAGCTCCTGAAAATTATTGCAATTGTGTGAGCTCTTTATTTCAAAGGGTTTTAAGTTCAAAAAAAGCTTATTTAAAATGAGTATAAATATACGTATAAATGTTATTTAACGAAAATTGATTTAGATTTTATTGCTGAGAAAAAATATATACCCTACATTTGTCGTAACATTCAAAAATTCCGGAAAACATGTTTGAATTTTCACAGTACTTAGGCTTTTTACTTTTCTTAACCATTCTAACTATAGGGTTTTGGTTAATGTTTTTCTTAGTTGGTTTCGTATCTTACTGGGTTACGGGAGCAAGCTGGGAAATGATTAAAGAAAAAAGAGCCAGAAAAAGACAAGAAGAACAATCTATTTAATTATAGATTGATGTCATAAGAAAAGAACCTTTTTAGGTTCTTTTTTTTGTGCCAAAAAAGAAGAATTTACAATATCAAAAATTCCAAATTCCCAATTCAATTTGTTGAGTTTAGAACTTTGTCAAAGTTGCACAGCAAAGCAAAAAGACTTGAAAATAAAAAATTCCAAACTCCAATGATAAAATTGGAATTTGGAATTTTTAATATTAGAATTAGAAGATTTTATCCTGGAAAATCTCCACCACCTTCTCCGCCACCATCATTTTTAGGCTGTGCGTTTTTATCTCTTTCACCTTTTGGTTTGTTGAAACGGTAAGTGAAAGATAAGTTAAATTGACGTTTGCGGAATTGGAATTCGCTATATGAAGTTACATCATCTAAATAAGTATAAGATCTCATTTTTCTTGAATTGAAAACGTCGCTAATGTTGAAAGCAATAGTTGCTTTGTCTTTCATAACGTCTTTACTGAAAGCAGTATTCATTCCGAATTGACCTAGGTTTTTACCTTGAGCTGTTTTCTGCTCTCCGTTGTACATTGCAGTTAACTGCCAATCAATTTTATATGGTAAGGTGACTTTAGAGTTTACTCTTGCAAACCAAGAAGTAGCTTGATTGTCTAAATTTTGGACAATATCATTTCCTTGTGTGTCTTTATAGCTGTGTTCTCCGGTTGTTTTTACGTTGAAAAAGTTGAAGTTACTATTTAATTTCCACCATTTGTATGGAGTGTAATTGAATGTAAATTCGAAACCAAATTTTTGTTCTTTTCCTAGGTTAATAGGCATACTTTTAATAACTGGAGTACCATCAACTACCTCGCCAGGTGCAGGAGTTACTACTTCACCGTCAGGAGTTACAACATCACCGGTAGGAGATCTTACAAAGCTGAAAACATCTTTTGTGTCTTCAAAATATGCTGAAGTATTGAAAGTTACTTTATCCCATTTTTTGATGTAACCAATATCGTACTTATCTGTTAAAGAAGGGTCTAAGTCTGGGTTTCCTTGAAAGATATTAATATTGCTTGAATAGTTTACGGCAGGATTCATGAAACGCCCTCTTGGTCTCGATAAACGTTTGCTATAACTCGCAGTGAAGTTACTCTGATTTGAGATTTCGTAACTAATAAAAGCACTTGGGAATAAGTTGTTGTATTTTTTAGTATTGAAAACGCTGTTGTCTAATAAGTTTACATGAATATCTGTGTCTTCCCATCTTAAACCAAATAGATAAGAAAATTTATTTACTTTGAAACCATATTGGGTATAAAGTGCATTGATGTTTTCTTTGTACTCTAACGTATTTGATAAATTAGGATTTTTTTCTCCATCATTCTCAGTTACGTAATATTCGTTATTTAGATCACCAAAACTTCCTTTGTAACCTGCTTCAAATTGACCTCCTTTTCCTAAAGGCAACACATAATCTGCTTGGAAAAGAACTTGTTTTTGTATTTGATCATTTAAGGTATTATTGAAATTTGGCGAAGCTGTAATTTCACTGAAGCTGTCGTCTGTATTTCTTGAAATCGAAAAATCTGCGGTAAGTTTGTGTCCTTTATCGTTGAAATTTTTAATCAGATTAGAAGTATACTCAAAGTTTTCACTTCCAGTATCAGCGTTGTTTAAACGATAAGATGTTCCTGTGTAATTACGATCGGCATCGTAATTGTAATAGTTGATTAAATCTCTATCGTCACCAGAGTTTTTTTGGTAATTGATAGCATTCGTCCAAAATGTAGTTGGAGTTATAGTCCATTCAACACCAGCTCTTCCATTAAAACCTTTTCTAAGACGTTCTGTATCACGATCTTCGTCTAGGTAATTTTTTGTTGTACCGTTTTCATTAAAATATTCTGAATTTGTTTTTCCTGCTCCTTCTGTAGTTCTGTAATTATATCCAGCAGTTGTGAAGTAGTTTAACTTTTCAGTTTTATAATTCAAATTGGCACTTAAACCATACGTTTCTGGTAAACCTGTCGAAGCAATGAAAGTTCCGTTAAAGCCTTGATTTTTACCTTTTTTAAGAACAATATTAATGATTCCAGATCCTCCTTCAGCATCATAACGAGCTGATGGATTAGTAATTACTTCTACTTTGTCAATAGCATCCGCAGGAAGTTGTCTTAAAGCTTCTGCAATGTTTATCGCTTGTGAAGGTCTTCCGTCAATTAAAATACGAATATTGTCGCTACCTCTTAAGCTAACATTTCCTTCTGTATCAACTGAAACAGAAGGAACGTTGTCTAAAACATCGCTCACACTTCCGCCTTTTACAATCATATCTTGACCAACGTTGTAAACTTTTTTGTCCAGTTTAATCTCAACAGTTGATTTTTCTGCGCGAACTACAACTTCGTTCAATTGTGCTGCATCTTCTGATAGATTTACAACACCTAAGTTGGTATCATCCTGAATACTTTTTTGTTTAATTTCAGTTGGTTTAAAAGAAATAAATTCAACTTTTATGTCATAAGTTCCTGGTGCAACAGCAACTTCAAATTCTCCTTTTGGATTGGTAATACCTCCGGCAATAACTTTTGTATCATTTGGAGCAGTAATAGAAATTGTAGCATATTCTAAAGGTTGTTTGCTTACTTTTTCGAAAACTTTTCCGCTGACCTTTACTTTCTTACCACCGGGTGCTCCTTGTTGTGAGTAATTGTAAAAACTTGTAAACAAGAATACAAGTAATACAGCAAATTTGATTTTTTTCATTTTTCTGGTTTCTTTTTCTCTTTAGACGGCAAATGTAGTTTTTGGTTTAAAGAGAGAAATCACAAAAAAATGTTAATAGAATATTTTAGAATCAATCTAAAAAAGAAGCAACCACTTCTGGATCACGGCCAATAATAGCTTTTCCGTCTTTTACCACAATCGGACGCTCTATTAAAATTGGATTTTCTACCATTGCAGAAATTATCTGATCGTCATTTAAAGTTTTTCCTTTAAAATTTTCAATCCATATTTTTTCTTTTGTTCTTACTAATTGAATTGGCTCCAAATTAAGCTGTTTTAGCATTTTTTTTAATTCTTCAAAAGATGGAGTTTCTGTTAAATATGGAATGATTTCAAATTCTTGGTTTGATTGTTCGATAAAAGCAAGGCAGTTTCTTGATTTTCCGCATCTCGGATTATGGTAAATTTGTATCATTTTGTTATATTTAATGGTTTCAAATATTCGTAACGTAAAAAAGAGGTATTTTCGCAGTCCAAAAGTAAGATTAAGTTATCAAATTTGAATTCTCATTTTTTTAAAATTTTAGATTTATGTTTTTAGAGCAAGGAATTAAACCTCAAAATAAGTTTTGGAAATATCTGTTAGGTTCTGTTTTTATTATAGCAGCTTCTTTTGTTGGGCAAATTCCGCTTACTGCTGCTGTATTTTACAAAACATTTACAGAAAATAAAGCTTTTCCAACTACTAACGAAGGTGTTATGAAAATGTTTGAGTCCAATACAACACTTTTTTTGGTAATGACTTCATTTGTTTTTGCTTTTGCGGGTGTTTATTTTGTAGTCAAATTTATTCATCATCAAACGTTATTATCTGTAACGACTTCAAGATCAAAAGTCGACTGGAAACGCATTTGGTTTTCTTTTATTTTATGGGCTTTCTTTTCGTTGTTAAGCTTTTTATTTGTGTATTTAAAATCGCCAGATCAGTTTGTTCTGAACTTCAAATTGGTTCCTTTTCTAATTTTAGTTGTATTAGGGACACTTTTGATTCCGATTCAAACCAGTACCGAAGAATATGTTTTTAGGGGTTATTTGATGCAGGGATTTGCTAATTTGGCTCATAATAAATGGTTTCCGCTTTTGATGACTTCTGTTATTTTCGGGTCAATGCACTGGGCAAATCCAGAAGTAGTTAAAATGGGAAATATCATAATGATTTACTATATAGGAACGGGTTTATTTTTAGGAGTTATTACTCTTATGGATGAAGGGATGGAACTGGCTCTTGGTTTTCACGCAGCAAACAATCTTGTTGGCGCATTATTAGTAACCTCAGATTGGTCAGTTTTTCAGACACATTCTATATTTAAAGATCTTTCAGAACCTTCAGCAGGAATTGATGTAATTCTGCCTGTTGTAGTGATTTATCCAATTTTACTTTTTATTTTTAGTAAAAAATACAGTTGGACAAATTGGAAACAAAAACTAACAGGAAATATTATTAATGTTCAAGTAAAAGCTTAAAAAATATGCAAAACTTAACTCATAATAACGTTCATAATTACTTTAAGTTAAATGGATATCATTTAAATGCAAAAGATTTGTGCCGTGTGGCCTATAGTTACATTAAAGAAGGTGATGCCTACGAACAATCAATAGGAGAATTCTTTTTGGATTGGTTTGACAAAAAGAATTATATCGAAATGACAACTTCTGGAACAACTGGTCTTCCAAAATTAGTTCGTTTAGAAAAACAAGCTATGATTCAATCTGCTTTGGCTACAGGCGACTTTTTTGATTTGCAGCCAGGAGATAAAGCTTTGTTATGTCTTCCAACTCAATTTATTGCAGGGAAAATGATGCTGGTAAGAAGTTTAATTCTAGGACTAGAATTAGATGTGGTGTCGCCAAGTCTGCATCCATTAGCTTTAAACAAAACTACATACGATTTTGTTGCAATGGTTCCGTTGCAGGTTCAAAACTCTATTGAGCAACTTTCAAAAGTGCGTAAACTGATTATTGGAGGCGCTAAATTAGATTCTTCGTTAGAAGAAAAACTTCTGAATCTAAAAACAGAAATCTACGAAACGTACGGAATGACTGAAACAATTACACATATTGCAGCAAAACGCCTTGGAGATTCTGTTTTTTCAGTTCTTCCAAACGTTAAAATATCTCAAGATGATCGTCAGTGTTTGGTAATTAATGTTGCTGCAATTTCTGATGAACCAATTGTCACTAATGATTTAGTAGAATTATTGAACGAACATCAATTTAAATTTTTAGGACGAATTGACAATGTAATCAATAGCGGAGGAGTGAAGCTAATTCCAGAACAGATTGAAGCGAAATTGGTAGGTAAAATTAATAGCAGATTTTTTGTAACTGGACTTCCAGATACTACTCTCGGAGAAAAATTAGTTTTGGTTATCGAAGGAGAAAAACAAGAATTTGAACCTGATTTCTTTGATGTTTTAGGGAAATATGAAAAACCAAAAGAGATCGTTTTTGTCTCAAAATTCAAGGAAAACGAAAACGGAAAATTGCTTCGCAAACCAACTTTGCAGGATTAAACTCCAATGTTAAAATTCCAAAACTCTTGGTTTAGAACTTTGGCAAAGTTGTGCGCTAGAATAGTAAATCTTTGAAAAAATAAAAATCCCAAATTTCAATAACTAAGATTGAAATTTGGGATTTTTTTTATTTGAATCCAAAATTGGAATTTGGAATTATTTAGGCTTTTCTTTCTAAAAGTGCCATATAGAATCCATCAAAACCAGATTCTGAAGCTAACATTTTACGGTCTTCAATAAAAGTAAATTGTTTTCCGATTTCTGTTTTTAAGAACTTCTCAACTTGCTCCTGATTTTCCGAAGGTAAAACAGAACAAGTTGCATAAACTAATTTCCCACCTGGCTTTACAATTTTAGAATAGCTTTCTAAAACTTCACTCTGAACTTTACGAATGTTGTCAATAAATTCAGGCTGTAATTTCCATTTAGAATCTGGGTTTCTTTTTAAAACTCCTAATCCGCTACAAGGTGCATCAATTAAAACACGGTCTGCTTTTTCATGTAATTTTTTGATCACTTTTGTGCTATCGATGATTCGGTATTCAATATTAAAAGCGCCATTTCTTTTTGCTCTTAATTTCAATTGTTTCAATTTGCTTTCGTATAAGTCCATTGCAATCAATTGCCCTTTATTTTCCATTAAAGAAGCCATGTGCAATGTTTTTCCGCCTGCTCCTGCACAAGTATCTACCACACGCATTCCTGGTTTTACATCCAAAAATCCTGCAACTAATTGTGAATTTGCATCCTGAACTTCAAATAAACCTTGTTTAAAAGCATCAGTTAAAAATACATTGGCTCTTTCTTTTAAAACAAGAGCTTCTGGTTGGTCTTTTAAATATTCAGTTTCAATATTTAAATCCATTAAAGTATTTCTAAGGCTTTCTTTAGTTCCTTTTAAAGTATTAGTTCTAAGAATAACTTTTGCGGGCTGATTTTGTGCTGCAATTTCTTTTGCCCAAACTTTTTCTCCAAGTTCTTTTACGCCTAATTCATCCATCCAATCTGGAATAGATTCTTTAATTGCTCTAGTTTTAGATAATTCGTCAAAACGTCCTTTGATTTTTCTTTCTGGAGTTCCTTCCAATTGTCTCCAATCTGGAATTGGATAACCACGAAGAACAGCCCAAACAGCAAACATTCTCCATAAATTATCTCTGTCATAAGGTTCTTTAACTTCTGCAATTTCAGCGTATAATCGTTTCCATCGAACAATCTCGTATATGGTTTCAGCAACAAATTTACGGTCAGAACTTCCCCAACGTTTGTCTTTTTTTAATGCTCTAGCTACAACTTTGTCTGCATATTCTCCTTCATTGAAAATAGCATTCAAAGAATCGATTGTCGTATAAACTAAATTTCTGTGTAATCTCATTTTATTTATTTGAAGTGCAAAGGTACTATTAATTGATTGAAAGTTAAATTTTTAATACCGAATCTTATTCTGACTCTCATTAAAAGAAAAAAACACTCTTGTTTAGAGTGTTTTTTTTGAATTATTTTTATGTTTTACTCTTTGGAAGTAATACGTGTTAATCCAATATTTTCTGGCGCGTGAAGTACCATTGGGAATTTTTCTATTTTAACAGAGCTGCTGTCTAAACCAAAAGCTCTTTCTTCAGATAAACTCAGTTTCTTGATAAAGAAATAAGAATTCATGATAATGTTTTCATGCCATCTTAAATCGTTGTCGTTTGATAAGAATTTCTCAGATAATACAAATTTGAAATCTCCAATAATATTGTTTTTGTTTAAAGATTCATAACGGCTCGTAATATCTACTTCGCCACGTTTTACCATGTCTTTGATAACTTCTCTAAACATCAGATTGATTTTGGTAGGTTCTCTAAATCCTAAGTTGAAATCAATTCTATAAATATCGTCTTTTGCAATTTCTGTTACTTTATATTGTGTTTTGTAAGGTTCAGTCAAAATATTAACGTGAACAAACCAATAAATATCAGCTCTTTTTGGACGTTTTTGAAGGATAGAATAAATGATTTTTTCCTCCAGTTCGTCAACGCGATTCGCATTTGTCATATAAACCAAATGCGTAGCATATTTCGGAATAGATAAATCTTGGCTTAACTCTACAAGAACTTGTTTGTAATCGTCAACTTTAACCACTTTAGTGTAGTTTTTGTTGATTTTCTTAGCTAAATACCAGATTGTCATTACAGAAATTAGCATACTGGCAATGATTAAGGTTACGTAACCACCTTCAGCAAATTTCGTAATATTAGCAAAAAGGAAACTGAACTCAATCAATAAATAAATGGTAATTAACGGAACCATGAAATATAGTTTTACACGTTTCATGATTAAGTAATAGTTTAGCAAAATGGTTGTCATAATCATACATAAGATGATGGCAAGACCATATGCGTGCTCCATATTTCCTGATTTTTCAAAGTGCAAAACAATTCCAACACAGCCAAAAAACAATAGCCAGTTGATTGACGGAATGTATAATTGACCTTTTACTTCTGTTGGATATTTGATTTTTACTTTTGGCCAGAAATTCAGACGCATTGCTTCGTTGATCAAAGTAAATGAACCGGAAATAAGGGCTTGAGAAGCAATTACGGCTGCTAAAGTCGCAACTACAATCCCGAATGGTAAAAACCAATGTGGCATAATTAAGTAAAATGGGTTTCCATTTTCTCCGCCTAATTGCTGTAAAGTGCTTCCTTCATGGTGAATTAAATAAGCCGCTTGTCCGAAGTAATTTAAAACCAATGTTGCTTTTACAAACATCCAGCTGATTCTGATGTTTTTTCGACCACAGTGACCCATGTCAGAATATAAAGCTTCTGCTCCAGTTGTACATAAGAATACAAAACCAAGAACAAAGAAACCATCAGGATGTATCGATAGTAAATGATAAGCATAATAAGGATTAATTGCTTTAATTACCTCAGGATAATTAATTACCTGAATTGCTCCTAAAGTTCCTAGCATAGCAAACCAAATTAACATCATTGGAGCAAAGAATTTACCAACCAATTTTGTTCCGAATTGCTGAATCGTGAATAGAATGAATAGAATTGTAATTACTATGTAAACAATGGTTTGTGTCTGCATTGTTGGATAGAATGCTCTAATTCCTTCTACAGCAGATGAAATCGAAATGGGAGGCGTGATGATTCCGTCAGCGAGCAAGGCGCTACCTCCAATAATAGCGGGTACTATAAGCCATTGAATTTTTGTTTTCTTGACTAATGCGTATAATGCAAAAATACCTCCTTCACCGTGGTTGTCTGCACTTAAAGTGATAAGTACATATTTAATTGTAGTTTGTAATGTTAACGTCCAGAACACACAAGAAATACCGCCTAAAACAATATCAGCATTAATAGTATGTTCGCCTAAAATAGCTTTCATTACATACAATGGAGAAGTACCAATATCTCCATAAATAATCCCTAAAGTAATCAATAAACCCCCAATAGACAACTTACTATGTAAGTTTTTATGCGATGCGCTCATGTATAATTTTATAAAAAGACGGTTGCAAATTTACTGTTTTAAAACAAATTAGCAGCAATTATAATTAAAAAGATAAAAAAAAGCACAATCGTAAAATTGTGCTTTCCTTTTTTAATGTTATTTATTTCTAAAATTAACCTCTTCTGCCATTTCCTCGAGAACTTGAACTATTTTCTCTTTGGCTTTGTCCGCCTCTAGATTCTTGGCTTACTCTTGGAGATTCACTACGTTGCTGAGCTTGTTGTGGTCTAGCAGAATACTCTCTGTTTGAGTTACTGTTGCTAGATTGATTTTCAGAATAACTTCTTGAACTTCTTTCTGCTCTTGGAGCTGATGCTTCACGATTAGAGTAACCTCTTGACGTATTAGAAGAATTATTATTTCCGTAATCTACTCTTTGTGTGTTTTGTACTCTAGGAGTGCTTTCAACTCTTGGAGTATTATTGGTATTACTAGAATAACCACGATTTGCATTTCTCTCAGTGTTTACATTTTCAGTGCTTCTACCAGTAGAACTGTAACCTCTGTTACTGTTGCCATTGCTAGTTCTTTCTACAGAAGGTCTATTTGTTGTGTTTCTGTTGTCTGCATAAGTTCTATTAGAAATTCCGTTGTTAGATGTAGTTCTACCTGTGTAATTTCTGTTTGTGTTATAAGTGTTTCTATTTGTTTCTCTGCTAGCTACACGTTTTTGGTCTAATTCATATCTATTTGATGTATTAGTATGTCTTTCAGCGAAACTATAGTTAGGACGCATTCTTTCATAACCATAAGTACGTCTTGTTTCATAGATAGCAGGAGCTCTGTAGCTTCTTCTCACATTAACATAGTTGTAATGATTATTAACGTTAATACAAACATTGATATTATTTCTATATCTATACACTGGATATGGCGCCCAAGCTCTATAATATGTTGGGTAATAGCCCCAGTACCAAGTTGAGCAATAAGGCACATAATTTGTAACCCAGAATGAAGTATAAATAACAGGGGCTACACTATAAACTGGCTCATAAATATAATTTGCTCCGTACAAATAAGTATTTCCTACGACCTGGACGCTTACTTTATTGTAATTGTCTCTTTCTACATCAATGGTTGCAATGTCTTGATATACATCACGGTCCAAAACCGCTTGGATAATAACAACGTGTGTTCTGTTTTCAACACTTTCAATTACACGTAAGTAATCAACTTCATCATCACCATTTAGATCAAGGTTTGATATTTGATATTTTGGATCATTTAAACGTCTTTCAAAATCTTGAAGGTTAGCTGATTCTCCAAAAATTGAAGCAACAGCTCTTAAATCTAAGTTATCGCTTATATCTGAGTTTTTTGCATAAACTGTAGCTCCAGCTTGGGCTTGGCAAGAACTAATTCCTAATGCAAATAGGGCTAGTAAAAGTATTTTCGCTTTCATGATAAAATCATATTGAAGATTAATATTCTGAGATATTCAATTACTGTGCCACAAAATTTATGCTTCTTTTATTTGTGATTAATTTGTTGATTTATAAGTAATTGATTTTAACGATGCCTTGATAAAAGAATATCCAAAAAGGTAAACACAAATGGAATAATGATATCTTTTGGCCGAATTCCTGAATCTGTGCTGTAATTAGCGCTTTTGGGTTTAATTACAATATTAATGGTTGCTACATCTTCATATATATTTGATTGTATTTCTGACTGAATTATTATGAGTTTAATATTATTTTCAATTTTTTCAGTTACACGCAAATAATCGACCTTACCATCGTTGTTTAAATCTAGGTTAGAAATCCGATCCGAAGGATAATTTAATTTCTGTTCAAAGTCTGCAAGATCTACAGATTCTTGAAATATTAAAGCCACAGCATTTAAATCTAAGTTTTCTTTTACATAAGAGTTCTTTGGATATACGTTTACTCTTTGAGCATTGAGAGCATTTACTAATAGTATAAATATTCCTGTAAACAATATATTTATCATATTTTACTTGTTAATTTTTATTTAGTAAGAAAACAATTACTGTGCCAGAAAAAGACTAGATAATGATTTTGATATTTTATAAATAATCGTATTTTAGCGTTAACCAAATTTTAAGTTTCCTATGAAAAAACTCGCTTTATTTTGTGTTATTTTTATTTTATTGATGTCTTTTAGAACATTTAATTATAAAACTGATGCTGTTTACAATAATGGATTTACATCAATGACCGTAGACACCTTATTCAAAGACAGAATTAGTATTAGAGCAATTTTAATTGATAAAAATAAAGTTTGGTACGGGGCAGATAATTCTCGTTTTGGTTATTATGATTTGGACAAAAAAGAAAAATTTGAAGAACATATTTACCGTGATACGCTTAAATTAGAATTTAGAAGTATAGCACAAACTTCGAAAGATATTTTTTTGCTAAGTGTGGCAAATCCAGCGCTTCTTTATTCTGTTTCTAAAAAAGACCGTAAAGTTAAATTGGTTTACAAAGAAATTAATCCGAAAGTTTTTTACGATAGCATGCAGTTTTGGAACGATAAGGAAGGAATTGCTATTGGAGATCCAACAGAGGATACTTTTTCGATTATTGTTACACGAGACGGAGGAGAAACTTGGACAAAATTATTGTCTGATAAATTGCCAACAAATAGTACTGGTGAAGCTGCTTTTGCGGCCAGTAACACTAATATAGTTATAAAAGGAAATGATACATGGCTAGTATCAGGCGGTAAAAAAGCACGTGTTTTTTATTCTTCAGATAAGGCAAAAACATGGAAAGTTGTAGAAACTCCTATCGTACAGGGAAAACAAATGACAGGAATTTTTACTGCCGATTTTTACGATTCTAAACAAGGTTTTATTGCAGGAGGAGATTACGATCTTCCCAATAATAAAGCTAATAATAAAGCTTTTACAAAAGATGGCGGTAAAACTTGGGAATTAATTGGTCAGAATATGGGATTTGGTTATGCCTCTTGCATACAATATGTTCCTGGTGGGAATGGAAGAGAAATTGTTTGCGTAGGTTCAGAAGGAATACAATATTCTCAAAATGGAGGTGAAAACTGGATGCAGCTTTCTACAGACACCAAATTTTTTACGATTCGTTTTGTAAATAGAAATACTGCAATTGCAGCAGGACATAATAAAGTAGTTCGGCTGAATTTTAAATAAAAAATAAGAACCCTAAATAATAAAGTAAGTATTATTATATAGGGTTCTTATCGCTGTTGTTTCGTTAATCTTAATCTTTATTAGCTTTGTCGCGGTATTGCTGCAGTAATTTTCGATTAAAGTCGTCTTCAGATTTTTTAAGCAATAATATTTTCTTTGCAGGAAGTACTTTCTTAAGACTGTTCATGTATTTTTCGCGAAGCTGGTATATTTCTTTATCAGTACTTTCGATTTGAGATAATAATGTAGCAGCTTCTTTATCCGAAAGATTTTTAAGACTGTCATCTTTTAGCTGTCTCAGATAGGTTTTCATTTTTAAATACTTCAATTCATATTGCTTATCATCGTAAGCATTATAAATAGGCCAGAATTTTTCGGCTTCAGTTGAAGTCAATTCTAACTCTGTCGTTAAAAATGACACTTTAAAAGCTTTAATTTTTTCTCGCTTTTCATCAATTTTTCCATTTTGTGCAAAAATTGAAAAACTTGTCAGAAATAGCAATAGCGGTAAAATGTTTTTTATTTTCATTGTTAAGCTAAGTTGTTGAGTTAAGTTTGATTTAATTTTGTTCTGAAATTAAGTGTTCTAGGTTTGGACTTGTTGCCAAGATGTCTTCTAACGTTTCATCTTCCAAAGTAACGTCGTTGCCTAATTTTTCGATATCGCTGTCATCTAATTTTTGAATTAAATCGTATTGGCTTATATTCGAATGATAGGACAAATAATTTTCTAAAGTAGCCTCGTCAAGATCTGTTGAATTTGTTCTGTAATTATTTATGACAGGAATTAACAATGCAAAGCCAATTATGGCAGCGGCAGTTGTCCAAAGTGTTTTTTTACGTTTGTAAAAAGGAATTACCTTAACCTCTTTTTCGTTTAATTGCTGTAAAACCTTATCTGAAAAATTATCAAAATAGTTTTCTGGAGTTTTAAATCCAGATTTTATTTTGGGTTCGTTTTCTAATTTAAATGTTTTCATAATACTTATAAGACAGTTTTAGTTACAAAAGGTTTAATTTGATGTAACATATAATTCGATTTTTTTTACTGCGTGATGATAAGATGCTTTAAGAGCACCAACAGATGTTCCTAAAATATCTGCAATTTCTTCATATTTCAATTCTTCAAAATATTTCATTTTGAAAACTAATTGCTGTTTCTCTGGAAGCGTTACAATTGCTTTTTGAAGTTTGATTTGAATTTCATCTCCGTCAAAATAAAGATCGGCTTTTAAATTATCAATCGTTTTATTTTGCAGATCTTCAGACGTAATACCTCTCAATTTTGCTTTTTGCGATAAAAAAGTCAAAGCTTCGTTGGTAGCAATACGATACATCCAGGAAAAAAGTTTACTTTCTCCTTTAAAGTTTTTAAGATTTTGAAAGACTTTTACAAAAGTGTTCTGTAATACATCATCAGCATCATCATGATTCAAAACAATGTTTCGAATATGAGAATACAATGGGCGCTGATAATCAGACAAGAGTTTTTGAAACGCAACATTTTGCGTTTCAGGGGTTAATAGTTGTTTTATAAATTCTTTCTCGTCTATCAAACTTTTTGTTTTGTAAACTTTTTTAATAGAAGTTAGACAGAATTTAATGCAAAAGGTTTAATGAACCTTTGAAAATTATTTAAAACTCTGAGTCTTCTTCTTGTGCAGGTGTTTGCGTTGGAGCAGGAGCTGGTGCAGCTGGCTTGCGTTTTACAGGTTCTGTACGCGGCTGTTCAGTACGTGGTTCACTTGTTGTTTCGCCAGTATTTTCTGGAGCATAAACAGGATCGGTAACAGCAGCAGCAGGAACTACTTTTGGTTTTATTGGGAAATAAATTTCAGTCACCAATTTAGATGAAGCTTTTACATCCAATTTGCTTAGAGTCAAAATTTCAAGATGCGACCAGCTTAAATCCGGAATAATCTTTTGATTGTTGATATAAGCTGTTGTTTTTGCAATAGCTTCATTTCTGTGAGAATAATCTCCATTAAGGGTTGTTTTTACAGCATCAAAACCATTTAATTTTCCTGCTAAAATATCACTTCCTGAACTTGTTGAAATTTCTTTATTTATAGGAAGACAGATCGAAATTTTTGCTAAGCCAGTTTTAGTGTCGTAAGTATGATAAATGATAAAAGGTTTTCCTACTGCAGACAATCCATTTGTTTCACTAAAATGAATAAGCTTCGGAATTACAATTCTGGCATTTTTGCTCACCTTGGCAATTTCGCTAGTAAAAGTCTGTTTGATATAAGGAGTTTCTGTTTTCTTTACCACTCCGTCTACAGTAAAAGCAAAAGTTTTGGTTTCGTAATCTAAGTTTTTGTCAATATTGGCTAAGCTTTTTTCATAGATAGTTCCAATAACTCGGTCAGAACCGCCATGAAGCGCGGTGTATATTTTAAATAGAAAACTCATCGTTCCTTTTCCTTTCCAAGTAACTTTTGTTTTTCCGTTCAAAGTATCTTTTAGAGTCCAATTTATATCAGCTTCTGTACCATCAAACTGCATTTTCTGGTCGATGCTTTCGCCTTCTTTTGTTTTAAGGATGATAGAATTTCCTTTTCCGTCTGTACCATCCCAATAAAATGTAGCTCCATTTCCGCTAGTTTTATTAGCGTAGGTCATTTTAATAGTTGGATCTTCAACCGACCATGATTCAAAATCTTCGTAATTTCTAAAGTCGTTCAGGTAGTTATAAACAGTTGCACGAGGCGAATTGATAACTTTACTTCTTTCTACAGAAAAATCTCCTTTCTGAGTAGCAACAAAAACAGTAAGAGCAACAAAGCTTAAAAGTGCAAAAAGAAATAAATACTTTAGAATTTTCATGGCAGATTAATTGGTTTCGGTAAAGTTATAAATTTTATTATGAGTCTTACTAATAACCCAGAATTATTAGGTTTTATTTTATTGTGACCGGAATAATTTATCTTTTTAGAAAGATTTTAATTACGAACAAAAGGACAATGAAAAGCAGAAAGGCAAGGAGTACTTTGTAATTTCCTTTATAAAAGACTTTGTGTAATTTTAAATCTTTTCGATAAGCAAATATCATAATGATTACAAAAACGATAAAAAAACATATTCCAAATTGTATTTGACCTTGACTAAACATAGTTATAAAAAATTTTGGCAAATTTAAAGATTTGTAAACGATTTGCTGCTAAATTGCCTTTTCATTTCATTCAATAAATTTCAGATTTATAAGAAAGTGACTTAAATTAGCAAAAAAAAGAAAACTACTATATGAAAAAACAACTTGACGCCGTAACCGAATTTCACACTGCTTTTAAAATTGGCCACAGCGCAACTCCAATTGCCGATGTGGGAGCAGAGAAAAAATTACTTCGTTACAATTTAATGAAGGAAGAAAATGAAGAATATTACGAAGCGGTTCAAAATAATGATTTAGTTGAAATTGCAGATGCACTTGGAGATATGATGTATATTTTGTGCGGAACAATTATAGAGCATGGACTTCAAGATAAGATTGAAGCCGTTTTTGATGAAATCCAACGCAGTAATATGAGTAAATTAGGAGAAGATGGTCAGCCAATTTACCGTGAAGATGGAAAAGTAATGAAAGGTCCAAATTACTTTAAACCAGATTTTTCGAAGCTCTTGTAAAAGATAAAATTTGAAATTGAATTTAAGAGTTTTCTAATTCTTTTATCAATTGCGTTAATTTTTGTTGCCAATAAATAGTGTCAAAAATAACGTTATATTGATTTTTTAAAAGTTCAATTAATATTTTTGAAGATGTAATTACCCTGCTAATGAAAATTATCTCTTCGGCTATTGAAAATGAGGAAGGCTCTGGGGGATAATTGTCGTTATATTTTGATTGATAAATATTATTCAATGTATTTATTTCGTCTTTTAAATAAGAATCAATTTCAAGAATGTCAATCTCAATATTTTCGTAGATTGGATTTTCATTATCTTCTTCAATCCATATAGGAGAGCAGAAATATTCTAAGCTATATTTTAAATTTCTCATACTGCAAATCTGATAATTATATTACAAATAAAAAACCCGATAAAACTAAATTTATCGGGTTTCTTTTTTAATATGGTTTTGGATTATTGAACTTTAACTGTCCAACCAAAAGTATCTTCAGAAAGTTTGTTTTGAAGACTTGTTAATTTTTCTTTTAAGAAAGAAGCATAAGAATTCTCGATTGGAGCCATTTCAAAATATTCATCTTTGTAAGAGAATCCTTTGATAACGCTAATTACTGCAGCAGTTCCAGCTCCGAAGATTTCTTTCAAAGATCCGTTTTTAGCAGCTTCTACCAATTCAGAAACAATTACTGGGCGAACTTCTACTTTTAATCCTTCTTTTTCAGCCATTGCGATCAAACTTTTTCTAGTAACACCATCTAAAATTCTTTCGCTTGTTGGAGCTGTCAATAAAGTATCGTTGATTCTGAAGAAAACGTTCATTGTTCCAGCTTCTTCTAGTTTTGTATGCGTTGCATCATCAGTCCAGATAACTTGTTGGAAACCATCTTTGTTTGCCAAGTTAGTTGGGTAAAATTGAGCAGCGTAGTTTCCAGCAGCTTTTGCAGCTCCGATTCCACCGTTTGCCGCTCTACTGAAATGCTCAGCAATGATAACTTTTACTTCACCTCCGTAATAAGCTTTTGCAGGAGAAAGTAAAATCATAAATTTATATTCATCAGAAGGATTTGCGATAACTCCAGGACCTGTAGCAATCATAAAAGGACGAATGTACATACTAGCTCCGTTTCCTCTCTGAATCCATTCTTGATCAATTTTCAATAATTCATTTAAACCATCCATAAAAATAGATTCTGGAATTTCTGGCATTGCCATACGAACAGCAGAATTATTGAAACGTTTGTAATTTTCATCTGGTCTAAACAACCAAATGTCATTATTTTCGTCTTTATAAGCTTTCATTCCTTCAAAAATAGCTTGTCCGTAGTGGAAGACTTTTGAAGATGGATCCATCAAAATAGGAGCATAAGGCTTAATGACAGGATTTTGCCATTGCCCGTTTTTAAAATCGCATTCGAATAAATGGTCTGTAAATACAGCACCAAAACTTAAGTTGTCAAAATCTACTTCGTTTATTTTTGTAGAAGTAGCTTTAATGATTTCAATTTTGCTCGTTTGAGTTGTACTCATAGTTATGTAAGTTTTTTGTGAGATATTTTTCACTATCAGAAATTCTAAAGTGATGATATCGTGTAAAATGGAATTTATTGAATGCAAAATTACGTAAAAATCTGTAAAATGCTTGGCGAAAATTCATTATTTACTCGTTTTGACTGAGATTTGTTTATCCTATAATAAACTCAAATATTTAATTGATTTTTATAAAGATTTTATGAAAAAAGTATCGTTTTTTAAGGCTTTACGCATTTGTTTTGACTAATTTTGAATATTAAAATGGCTTGAAAATCAATAAAAAGCCATTACTAAATTCTTAAAAAGGTGAAAAGGGAAATAATTAAAACGCTAGATGGCTCAACTACAATTCGTTTGCCAGAATGGGACGAATGCTATCATTCTAAACATGGTGCAATTCAGGAAGCGAAGCATGTTTTTATTAAAAACGGACTTTCATTATTTGATAATCCTATAAGTATATTAGAAATAGGTTTTGGGACTGGTTTGAATGCTTTTATCACGTATTTGGAAGCTATTAGAAAAAATCAGAAAATAGATTATGTTGGAGTAGAAGCGTATCCAGTTGATGCAGATGAAATCTTGGAGATGAATTATGCCGCTGAACTTGAGGCATTGGAATTTGAGAACATTTTTGAGAAAATGCATAAAAGCGAATGGAATGAAAAAGCAGAAATTTGCGATCTGTTCTCGTTAACCAAAAGGAAACAATTTTTTCACGAAATAAACGATTTTGAAATTTTTGATTTGATTTACTTTGACGCCTTCGGATATAGAGTGCAGCCGGAGCTTTGGAGTACTGAGATCTTTCAAAAAATGTACAATAGTTTAAAACCAAACGGCGTTTTGGTTACATACGCAGCTCGAGGAGTTGTTAAAAGAAGTATGATCGAAGTCGGATTTACAGTAGAAAAATTAACAGGACCTCCAGGGAAAAGAGAAATGTTTCGAGCTTTTAAAAGGGTTTAAATGAATAATTTAGAATAATTCTACATTGATTTATTTGTTTTAAGAAAACGTATTCGTTGCTAAAGTTTTTAAAAAAATAAGTTAAAAGTAATATTTATGTTGGTTATTTGTTTAAATTTGGTTCGAGTTTAAAAAAATAGATAACCCCCGAAAATCTTATTTTATTATGTCAAAAATGATGTTTGATTACACGAAATCAATACTTGAAAGAGTTAGTTTCGATCCGGTACTTTTCTGCAAAGAGTTAGAAAAAGCTATCAAAACACTGTTACCTTACGAAATGGAACAATTGCAGGAATGGTTACTGAATTTCGTTGTCGGAAAACCAGAATTAAAACAAAGTCTACAACTAATTAAAGTATAAAAAGAAAAGGAGCCAAATTGGCTCCTTTTTTATTATGCTTTCTTTTGTAATGGACTTATGATTTGAACATTCTGAAAAACAATTGCGCCTTTTACAACGCCTGCAATTGTAGATCTGAGTGCATCAATGATTTGCATCTTTAATTCGCTCTTTGGGTAAATCAAACTTACCTCTCGAGCTGGTTTTGGTTCCTTAAAATTACGAAGTTTCAGTTTGTCGGATTCTTTTAAGTCTAGGGTGTGCAAGTACGGAAGTAACGTTGTGCCAAGGCCTTCGTCTGCCAATTTAATTAAAGTTTCAAAACTTCCGCTTTGAATCTGGAAATTAGTCTGGTCGGCGTCTGAGACATTTTTGCACAAATTCAAAATACCGTCTCTAAAGCAGTGGCCGTCTTGTAAAAGCAGAATTTCATTCAAGTTTAAGTCGGCTACTTCAATTTCTTCTTTCTGGAAACTAGCATGATGCTCAGGAATGTAGGCTACAAATGGCTCGAAATACAATACGATTTCTTTGATTTTTTCGTCTTCAAGCGGAGTTGCGGCAATTGCAGCATCTAGATGTCCGTTTTTAAGTTTCAAAATTATTTCCTCCGTATTAAGCTCTTCAATTAAGAGTTTTACTTTTGGATATTTTTTAATGAAATTATTCAAGAACATTGGCAGAAGCGTAGGCATAATCGTTGGAATAATTCCTAAACGAAATTCTCCGCCAATAAAACCTTTTTGCTGTTCTACAATATCTTTTATACGAT
Source organism: Flavobacterium sp. SH_e (assembly GCF_025717045.1). Lineage (GTDB taxonomy): Bacteria > Bacteroidota > Bacteroidia > Flavobacteriales > Flavobacteriaceae > Flavobacterium. The sequence continues at coordinate 248,646 of NZ_JAOVZN010000001.1, read as the reverse complement.
CAGCCTCGTTTACGATGTTTTTTGCCTGACTTACAATTTTCTGTCCTATATCAGTAAGCTGAATCGGTTTTTTGCTTCTGTCGAAAATTAAAATATTAAGTTCTTCTTCAATTTTTTGTATTTGCATACTTAAAGTTGGCTGTGTTACGAAGCATTTTTCAGCAGCAAGAGTGAAGTTTTTATGCTCAGCAACCGCTAACACATATTGCAATTGAGTTATAGTCATGTTGATAGTAATTTGTGATGCAAAAATAAGAAAATATAATTTTTATTTATGTTTATTTTAGTAAAGTTACTCTAAATTTGTAGTAAATTAGTGTAAAAAATTAAATTATGAAGACAAATATTTTAGGATTACCTGTAAAAGAATCAGAATTGTTAGTAAAAGAACTGAACGTTTTATTGTCAAATTTTCAAGTGTATTATCAAAACTTGAGAGGAATTCACTGGAATATTCGCGGAAAGCGCTTCTTTGATTTACATGTAAAATTTGAAGAATTATATACAGATGCACAATTAAAAATAGATATGATCGCAGAAAGAGTACTAACAATAGGAGGAACGCCTTTGCATACTTTTGAAGATTATATTAAAAACAATAAATTGACGGTTGGAAAAAACATTTCTAACGATGAAAAAGCAGTTCAATTGATTGTTCACTCTTTATCAGATTTGTTAAAAATTGAAAGAGAAATCTTGAACAAATCTGACGAAATTAATGATGAAGGAACCAATTCTATGATGAGCGACTTCATTGCAGAGCAAGAAAAAACAATTTGGATGATGAATGCTTGGTTAGAAGAAACTTTGTAAATAATTGTTTTTTAAATAATTAAAAGCAGAATGTAATAAAAATTGCATTCTGCTTTTTTGTTTATGTTAAATTTCTATAAAAATCTCTTTGATTTTATTTGTTTAACGCTATTTTTGCTTTGATGAAATTTGTAGCCCGCATATTATTATTCATATTTATTGCCTTCTTATCGACCCCAACAATTGTTCAGGCGTTAAAGAAAGGGAACAGTGCGGCTATATCTTTTAGTATTACTGAAGAAGAAGTACATAAAGAACTTAAAAATGTAGTTCATCCAACTATTCTAGAACATGAAGTTTTAATCCCGGTTTGCATCGAGAAAAAAACTATTATTTCTGAAAATATTGTCATGCTAGACAATATTTCTCCGAGCATATTTGCTCCACCACCTAACGTAGCATAATACTTCCGATTATTTTGAACTTTAGCCACATTTCTATCGAGATGTGGTAAATCTTTAATGAATAATTTTTTTTAGTATTATATTATGACAAAAAAAATCAATCTTTTTGCCAACCTTAAATCTGATTTTGCTTCAGGTTTAGTGGTTTTCTTGGTGGCTCTTCCGTTGTGTTTAGGTATCGCAATGGCTTCTGGAGCACCATTATTTTCTGGAATTATTGCTGGTGTTGTGGGTGGTATCATTGTAGGATATTTAAGCCAGTCGCATATTAGTGTATCAGGTCCAGCTGCTGGGTTAACAGCTATCATTTTAACCGCAATTACCGATTTAGGAGCTTTCGATGTATTTTTAATGTCTGTTTTTATTGCTGGATTAATTCAATTGGCATTAGGATTTTTAAAAGCCGGAAGTATTTCGAATTATTTTCCAACAAACGTAATTGAGGGAATGTTAGCGGGTATTGGAATTATTATCATTTTAAAACAAATACCTCACGCTTTTGGTTATGACGCAGATTTTGAAGGAGATCAGGCTTTTATTCAAAATGATGGAAGCAATTCATTTTCATTTCTATTTGATGTTTTAAATCATATTCACTTAGGAGCTGTGGTAGTTTCCGCAGTTTCATTGGTAATTTTATTAGCGTGGGATAAAGTTCCTTTCTTAAAAAGAATAAAACTGGTTCCAGGTGCTTTGGTTGCCGTAATTGCAGGAGTAGTTTTGAATGAAATATTTGTATCTGCAGGAAGCACTTTGGCAATTGCAAAAGAACATTTGGTTTCTTTGCCAGTTCCAAAATCTTTTGATGATTTTAAATCAATTATAATTACCCCAGATTTTACTGCTGTTACAAATCCGCAGGTTTGGGTAGTTGCTATTACAATTGCCATTGTCGCTTCTATTGAAACGCTTTTATGTATAGAAGCTACTGATAGAATGGATGTGCAAAAACGTTACACAAATACTAATGTTGAGCTTAGAGCTCAAGGTATTGGTAATATTGTGAGTTCTCTTTTAGGAGGTTTGCCAATGACTTCTGTAGTAGTAAGATCTTCTGCGAATAATAATGCAGGAGCAAAATCTAAAATGTCGGCCATTATTCATGGCGTACTTTTATTATTAAGTGTATTGTCTATACCAGTAATTTTAAACAAAATTCCATTAGCAACATTGGCGACTGTTTTGATTTTGGTAGGATATAAATTAGCAAAACCAGCAGCCTTTATGCATTTCTGGAAAAAGGGTAAATACCAGTTTGTCCCTTTTATTGCAACTTTGGTCTTTGTCGTTGCGACAGATTTGCTAAAAGGTGTTGCGTTGGGAATCGTTATTAGTATTATTTTCGTTTTGCGAGGAAACTTAAAAAGAGCTTATGTTTTCAAGAAAGAAGAATATGAAGATGGCGATATCATTCATATTGATTTAGCTCAGGAAGTTTCGTTCTTGAATAAAGCGGCAATCAAACAAACATTGGCTGAAATTCCAGAAAACTCTAAAGTTATAATCAATGCGCACGATACAGAATATATTTCGCATGATGTATTGGATTTGATTCGCGAGTTTAAAGAAACCAGAGCAATTGATGAGAACATAAAAGTAAAGCTTAAAGGCTTTAAAGAAGCTTACGAACTAGAAAATACGCCAGAAAACCATAATCATGTTACAATCGAACATTATTATGATGTGGCAAAAAGAGAACTGGTTAAAAAAGAGGTTGTTAGATAAGAATAATTAAATTTAGGTATTTTTAAGGCCGTAGAAATGTCAAATTTTAGGTAACTTTACATTTAAGTTCTTTTTTGAGACATTCCTAGAATTAGAAATTACCACACAAAAAATAAAAAAATGAGAAAATTTTATGAGCAGTTATTAGAAAATAATAAAAAGTGGGTTGAAACTTCATTAGCAAAAGACCCTAATTATTTTGCTGATTTGGCAAAAGGACAACAGCCGCCACTATTATGGATTGGATGTTCTGATAGCCGTGTTCCTGCAAACGAAATTGTTGGTGCAAAACCAGGTGAAGTTTTTGTACACAGAAACATCGCTAATATGGTTGTTCACTCTGATATGAATATGTTAAGTGTTCTTGATTATGCAGTAAATGTTTTGAAAATAAAACATATCATTGTATGTGGGCACTACGGTTGCGGAGGTGTAAAGGCAGCAATGGGGCATCAATCTGTTGGAATTATAGACAACTGGTTACGTCATATTAAAGATGAATACCGTCTTCATGATAAATATTTAAACTCTATTGAGAACGAAGAAGAGCGTTTTAATGCTTTTGTAGAAATCAATACTAAAGAACAAGTTTACAACTTAGCAAAAACATCTATTGTGCAAAATGCTTGGAAAAATGGCCAAGATTTAATGCTGCATGGATGGGTTTACGGATTAAATTCAGGTTTTGTAACTGACTTAGATGTAAACATTGCTTCGAATGATGAATTAGACGAAGTTTACCAATTAGATCTTTAATAGTTAGAAATAAAAATCGCCCAGTAAAAAAAAGGGCGATTTTTTTTATTCGTTTTCGTCTAAATTCTCATTAAATGCTGATGGAAGCATGGTTGGAATAAACTTAATTAATATCGGCAGTAATAAACTTCCTCCTGGAAGTAAAAATATGGTCAGCGACGGAATGGTTTTGCAAATGTCCAAAAGCTGTTTTTTTACTTTTTTCTTTTCCTTTGCATCCAAATCTCTTGTTGTAGAGTAGGCAAGGAGAACCATCAATTCTTTGCTTTGAACAATTTCTTTAATCAATCTGTTTTTATTTCTTATGATTAATTTGACAACACTATGAGTCATTTGATCATAAAAATGTTTAACAGGATTAGAATAATTAAAATAAGGAATTTTCTTTTTATGGGTTGTAATAAAAGTATTGGTTGTATCCATGCTTTTGGTTACAAAATCATCACCAACTCCCATTGTTGAACCCAATGCATATAAGAAATACGATTCTTCATTTTCAACAATTCCGTCACTCCACAGCGCCATTCCTGCCATGTCGATTAAGTAATATTGTTCTAGTTTGTTTTTAAAATATTCAAGATTTAAAGTTTCTAAAGTATCAACCGTTACTTTTGAAAATTTAGAATATCGAATAGAAGCTTCAAAAAGCTTGATTAATAAATCGTCGTGCTGCGATTTTGAAGTTTTGGTTTTTAAAGCTAAACCCACAATTCCTAAAACAGTTTCTTCAATTCTTTTCAGGTATTTTTCTGGAATTTCACCATGCTCTAAATATTGTCTGAAAGCTAAAACATCAATAAATAGCAATGCATTAGTTACTAAATGCGAAAAGTTTTTACTAATTATACTGTCATTGGTTTGAACTCTTTGGTCTATAATGTTTTCCAGAGAAAGGGCAGGCGTATCTTTAGGCAATAAAATTTTAAACAAATTAAACCCTTCTGGATTCATTTGTTTGTAAAACTTTAAAACTTCTGAAATAAAATTTTTAGGTTCCGAATTTCTTTTCTCTAAACAAAAAACATGATATAAAGTATTTAGTAAAGCTACTTTCGAAATTTCGGTTTTAAACCAGCCTTTTATCGGAATCGGCATTTGAGAATCTATAGCAATAATATGACCATAGATAAATCCCGTTTCTCTTACTTTATAGTAAAACGAATCTACAGTTTCAAAAGGAATTGCTTCTGAAAACTTTTGTTCACTAAAAAACTTATCGATCCAGCCTGGTGCTGATGGGTTAATCATTGATTTAATTTTGCTGATGCAAAGCTATATCTTTTTCTTCTTTTAGAATTCATTTTAAATGAAATAACCACTAGATTTTGTTAAAAAATAGTGGTTATTATGATTTTTCTTATTTGATGATTCCTGCGCAAGCAACTCTTCCTCCTGCATTTCCTGTTGGCTGAGTTGTAAAGTCATCTGTTCCAGCATGTACAATTAAGCCTTTTCCTAGAACATCTCTGTTAGTGTCTCCACATCCAATACACCATTCATCAGTAGTTAGAGTGATCGATCCATTACCTTTTGCATCAGCAGTAAAGTTTCCGATATCTCCTTTGTGATATTCGCCAACTCCCCATTTTCCATGTTTTTTGAATGTTGGATTCCAGTGTCCTCCAGCTGAACTTCCGTCTGCAGAACTGCAATCTGCTTTTTCATGAATGTGGATTGCGTGAACTCCAGGTTCTAAACCAGTAATTTTTGCAGTAAAAGTAACTTTTCCATTTTTCTCGACAAAAGTGGCAGTTCCAGCTACTTTACTATTGCTTTTTGGTTCTAATGCTACAGTCAAAGTTTTAGCATCATTTGATTTGTTATTTGTTTTACAGCCAACAATTAAGGCTGTAATTATAGCGAAAGAAACGATTAGTTTTTTCATATCTACGGGCATTTTTAATTAAAGATTAAGTAAATTTAACATAAAATAATGGAATTGATTAACTCTAAAAGTTAAAAAAAAGTCAAACTATACGTTATAATTTAATGCTGATTGAGTTAAAGACGGAAAATATTGTTTAAATTCGTAGAGGTTTTTAACGAATACTTTCTAAAACCATTTTTATCTAATTCGCTCACATTTAATCCTTAATGTTATGATGAAAAAGATTTTTGCCCTCATTTTTTTTAGTTTGCTTTTAATTTCTTGTAGTGTTTTTAAGTGTAAAAAAACAGATTCTGTTTCAAAACTTGATGGAACTTGGGAGTTGAATTATATCACTGGTCCGCGAATTACTTTTGATGGATTATATCCAAATAAAAAGCCTACGATTGTTTTTAATACTAAAGAAAAACAAGTCTCTGGAAACAATAGCTGTAATTCGTATACAGGAAAACTGAATATGGCAGGAAACAAAATCGATTTTACACAACCCATGGCGGTAACTAAAATGATGTGTTTAGATGGTCAGGGCGAACAGACTTACATGAGTACGCTGCAGAAAATTACATCTTATGATATTACAGATGATGGAAAAACATTGAATTTTATTTCAGGAGATATTGCAATGATGCGTTTTACTAAAAAATGATAGTATGAAAACTACAATATCAGTTTTGTTGATTTTTTTGAGTGTTTTTAGTTTTTCAGCTTTGGCACAGGAAAAATCTAAAAAAGAACTTAAAGCAGAAAGAGAATTACAGAAACAGAATGAAATTAAAGCACTTATAGCTTCTCAAAATTTTATTTTTGAAGCTCAAAAAGTGACTCCGCAAGGTGGAAGATTAATTCAGCTGGATTACAATACTTATTTTTTAAATTTTAATGCAGATCATACAACTTGTGATCTTCCTTTTTTTGGGCGCGGTTACAATATAGGATATAGCACTGATGGCGGAATAAAATTTGAAGGGAAGCCAGAGAACGTTAAAATTGAGAATAAATCGAAAAACATCAATGTCAAAGCAACTGTTAGGGGGCAAAATGATGTTTATGATTTAATGTTTAGAATATTTTACAACGGTACAGCAACATTGTCTGTTACTAGCAATAATAGAGCCCCAATTAGTTACGATGGAATAATAAATCCTCCTAAAACAACGGAGAAAAATGTAGAATAATTCATTGCTAAACTTGTCACAAATTCACTTGAATATATGGTAGGAAAGTTTTTTTTGTTATTTAAGTGTTTGATTTTATTTTTCTCTTTTGGTACGTTGACTCTTTATGGTCAGGATTTGGAACCTCGAGCTTATGCGAATGTTCCAAAAAAATTGAATGTAATTGCCGCTGGGTATGTTTTTATGAATGGAAATGTGCTTACAGATCCTTCGTTGCCAATTGCAGATTTTACGCTTCGAAGCCATAATCTGGCTGTAAATTACGTTAGAACTTTTGGTGTTTACAATAAACTAGCGCGTATTCAAGTGGCAGTTCCTTATTCTTTTATGGATGGAGAAGTAACGCGAACAAGTGGAGATGTTTTGACTGGTTCCAGAACCGGTTTTGCAGATACGAAGATAAGATTCGGGATCAATCTTCTCGGTTCTCCCGCATTAGATAAGTCTGAATTTAGAGCTTTTCAGCAGAAAACTATTCTAGGAGTGAGTTTAGTAGCTTCTATCCCAACAGGAAAATATTACGATGATAAACAAGTTAATATAGGTACAAACCGTTGGGGGTTTAAACCAGAAATTGGAGTCTCAAAACGATTTACTCATGTTTATGCCGAAGCATACGCTGGAGTTTGGTTTTATACTGATAATAATGATTTCATGGGTAAAAAAATGGAGCAGAAATCTACTTATAGTTTACAAGCTCATGCTAGTTATTATTTTAAAAATCAAATGTGGCTTGGTTTTAATACGACTTGGTTTTTTGGAGGAAAAACAATTATTGATGGCGTTGCCGAAGACAGTCAAATTGATAACTGGCGTGTTGGAGGTACATTCTCAACTCCAATTGCAAAAGGTCAGTCTGTTAGATTACAATATCATATTGGAGCTTATACCAACAACGGATTAAATTACTATGCTCTATCAGCAGTTTATCAATATTCATTTTTTTAAAACGTGTTTTATGTTTTAAAGTGTTAAAAATCAGTATATTTGAGTATGCATATATTTTTTAAAAACAAATTTAAAATTAAAACTATGAAAAAATTAAGTCTTATTCTTATCATGGCAGTAGCCTCATTTTCATCTTATGCGCAGTCCTCTTACAAAGAAGATTTAGAAGTAGTACAAAGTGTTTATGGAAAATCTAAAGCTGAGCTGGTAAAACAGTACATGAATTTATCTGATGCGCAAGCGACAGCCTTTACTAAAATTTACGATAATTATGAAACGTCGCGAAAAGCTTTAGGCCAGACAAAGTTTCAATTGATAAATGATTATGCTGCGAATTACGAAACTTTAACTGATGCTAAAGCAGATGAATTAGCCAAAGCAACTTTGAAAAATCACATCGACTATGAAAAACTTTACTCCAAAACCTATAATCAGGCAAAGAAAGCAATTGGCTCAATAAATGCTGCAAAATTTATTCAGCTTGAAGTTTATCTTCAAACTATAATTAGAAGCGAAATTTTAGAAGCTATTCCGTTTATTGGTGAATTGGATAAGAATAAGGTGCAATAACCTTTTACAATATATAAAAGAAAAAGGGAATCAATTTGATTCCCTTTTTCTTATTTTGCGGTTTTGACTTTGTAAATTTCATTTACCATTCCGTCACGGAAACTGTCCAAAGTAAGTTCCCAGAACATTATTCCGCCTAATTTTTTAGCTTTTACATATTCCGCTTTTGCTTTAATAGATTTTAAATCATCTGATGTAGCAAAAGTTTTAGTTGATGCATTGTACCAATATGGTGCTTGAGCTTTTTCATCATAAAAATATTTCCAGCCGTTAGCTTCAGTATAAGTTGTTGCAAAGTTTTTAAAGTTTACACCTTCAATATGTTCTCCAGCTTGATACAATCCGTTATTGATGTTTTCTACATTTTTCCATGTTCTAGAATAAAATGCACCTCCAATAATTAATTTTTCAGCAGGAACACCCTGTTTTAATAAAAACTCAACAGCTCTATTAGTTGATTCTTCTTTTGCATTTGTGCTATATAATGGAGTATGATGACCTGTAACTTTAGAATATCCATTTACTAAATCATAACTCATAATGTTGATGCGATTTACTAATGGAGTTATTGCTTTCCAGTCGATTGATTCGTCCAAGTACTTTTGGAATCCTCCAGCAGCAAAACTTAATTCGTATTTTTTGCCTAGTGTAGAACGTAATATTTTTACCAATTCAGTAAAGTTTGGTTTGTCAACTGGTTGATACAAATGTCCAGGAAGACCTTCAATTGCTGGATATTCCCAGTCTAAATCTAATCCGTCAACTTTATAAGAATCACTTATTTCTTTTACTGATTTTGCAAATTTTAAACGTCCTTCAGCAGTTGAAAAAGCATTAGAGCAAGGTTCACAGCCTCCCCATCCTCCAAGAGACAAAATGATTTTTAGCTGAGGATTTTTCGCTTTAAGCGAAACTAAATGTTTAATTGTAATTGAATCTTTAGCAGAATCGACAGTTAGCTTGCCGTCTTTTAAATGACAAAAACTAAAAATGATTTGGTTTAATTTACCAACTTCATATTTGTCAATAAGTTCTGAGTCGCCAGTATAATAGGCGATTATGTCCATTTTTTTGTTTTTTTGCGCGAAGGTAGTCGTGATACCAAAACACAATAAAAATGATGCGATTAGAGTAATTTGTTTCATTATTTTGTTTTTAGCGTTTTTTAGAATGATAAATATACTGCAATACATTTGATATTTAACTATCCTAGACGTCTCTAAAAGTTAATTTTAACGAATATTTTGCAAATAGTTGCAAAAATATTGCGTCTTGTAAGTGATATCTTTCGAAGTAAATATTTGGAAAAAATAAACCCGCACAGTTTCGGACTTGTGCGGGTTTATAACAAATTAAAAGCTAAAAACTATTTTGAAATTAGAAGCAGTATGAATTTTCTGCCACTAATTTTTCTGCAATTTTTTCTCTAAGTGCCACAACATTTGGCAGATTAGTATATTTAGTAAAACGTTTAAGTCCCATTAACATCATGCGTTGTTCATCACCTTCAGAGAATGACGCAATTCCTTCTTTTCCTCTCAAGTTTACAATGTCTACAGCTTTGTATAAATATAATTTTGCCATAGCGATTTGCTCTTGAACTTTATCTTCGCCTTGAGCTTTTGCTAATTTTTCAGTTCTTAATATAGTACTTTCAGCCATGTAGATTTCGATTAAGATATCAGCTGCAGCCATTAATAACTGTTGGTGAGAATCTAAATCTGGGCCATATTTTTGAACAGCACTTCCTGCAACCATTAAGAAAACTTTTTTCAAGTTAGCTACGATTACTTTTTCTTCTGAGAATAATTCAGAGAAATCTGGAGTATCAAAAGATGGAATTCCCATTAATTCTTCTTGAACTTTCATTGCTGGTCCAAGTAAATCAACGTGTCCTTTCATTGCTTTTTTGATCAACATGCCTACAGAAAGCATTCTGTTGATTTCGTTTGTTCCTTCGTAGATACGAGCGATACGAGCATCTCTCCAAGCACTTTCCATTGGAGTATCTTCAGAGAATCCCATTCCACCAAAAACTTGAATACCTTCGTCAGAACAGTTTTGAACGTCCTCAGAAACTGCTACTTTCAAGATAGAACACTCGATAGCATATTCTTCAACACCTTTCAATTCTGCTTCTTGGTGAGAAGTTCCTTCTGCTTCACGAGCAGCAATTCTGTCTTCGATATCTTTTGCAGCACGGTAAGAAGCACTTTCTCCAGCGTAAGCGTTAGTTGCCATTTCAGCCAATTTTGAACGGATAGCTCCAAAAGATGAAATAGAAGTGTTGAACTGAATTCTTTCGTTAGCATATTTTACAGCTCCAGAAGTAACTCTTCTTTGTGCATCTAAACAAGCAGCCGCCAATTTAATGCGACCAACATTTAAAGCGTTCATTGCAATTTTGAAACCGTTTCCTCTTTCAGATAGCATGTTTTCAACTGGAACTTTCGTTTCGTTAAAGAAAACCTGACGAGTAGAAGAAGCACGGATTCCTAATTTATGCTCTTCTTCATTCATAGAAATTCCGTTTGAAGGATCGTTTTCTACGATGAAACCTGTGATATTTTTATCATCTCCAATTCTAGCAAAAACGATGAAAACGCTACAGAAACCTGCATTCGAAATCCACATTTTTTGTCCAGTGATAGAGTAGTATTTTCCATCTTCAGATAAAACTGCTTTAGTTTTTCCTGAGTTGGCATCAGATCCTGCACCTGGCTCAGTCAAGCAATAAGCACCAAACCATTCTCCAGAAGCTAATTTCGGAACGTATTTTTTCTTTTGTTCTTCAGTACCATAAAGAGTAATTGGCATAGTTCCAATTCCTGTATGTGCACCAAAAGCAGTTGAGAACGAACCTGTTGCCCCAGAAATGTAGTCGCAAACTAACATTGTCGAAACAAATCCCATTCCTAATCCGCCGTATTCTTCAGGAACTGCAACTCCAAGAAGTCCTAGTTCTCCAGCTTTACGCATAGAAGCTTCTGTATAAGCGTAATCTTTTTTCTCAAAACGATCTTTATGCGCCCATAATTCTTTATCAACGAACTCTTTTACAGAGTCACGCATCATTAACTGCTCTTCCGAGAAATCTTCTGGTGTGAAGATATCCTCGCATTTTGTTTCTTTAACTAAAAACTGACCACCACGAGTCACGTTTTTTTCGATTGTATCTGCCATTGCTTATGTTTTTTTATTTTTTGTTTATGCTCAATTTTGTCATTTCGACGAAGGAGAAATCGCACTAGAAGCTCCGCAACGTAATGTGCCAATCTTTGTAGATTACCGAGTGCGATTTCTCGTTCCTCGAAATGACAAACCGACCGAATACGTTCTTTTATAATACCTCGTAAATTCCAGCGCTTCCTTGCCCAGTCCCCACACACATAGAAACGATTCCGTACTTGTTGCCTCTGCGTTTCATTTCGTCAAATAACTGAACAGAAAGTTTAGCGCCAGTACATCCCAGTGGGTGACCTAAAGCGATCGCTCCACCATTTACGTTTACGATTTCTGGGTTAATGTTTAACTCACGAGTTACTGCTAAAGCTTGTGAAGCAAAAGCCTCGTTTAACTCAATTAATTCAATATCGTTTAATGTTAATCCTGCTTGTTTCAAAGCTTTCGGAATTGCTTTTACAGGACCAATACCCATAATTCTTGGTTCAACACCAGAAGAGGCAAAGTTTACCAAACGTGCGATCGGCTCAAGGTTTAATTCTTTTACCATTTCTTCGCTCATGATTAAAACGAAAGCAGCACCATCGCTCATTTGAGAAGAGTTACCCGCAGTTACACTTCCGCCAGCAGCAAAAACCGGTTTTAAACCCGCTAAAGCCTCTTTAGAAGTTCCTGCTCTTGGCCCTTCATCTTTATTTACAACGTACGATTTAGTTTCTTTTTTACCATTTTCGTTGATGAAAGTCTGTTCAACAGTAATCGGAACGATTTGTTTGTCAAATTTTCCTTCTGCCTGCGCTTTCAACGCTTTCATGTGAGAGTTGTAAGCAAACTCATCCTGATCTTCTCTAGAGATTTTGTATTGGTTAGCCACCGCTTCAGCAGTTAAACCCATTCCCCAGTAGTAATCTTCGTGACCTGCAGCAGCGACTTTATAATCCGGAGTTGGTTTGTAACCTCCCATCGGAATATAACTCATACTTTCTGCACCACCCGCAATGATACAATCTGCCATTCCTGATTGGATTTTAGCAGTCGCCATCCCGATAGTTTCTAATCCAGATGCACAATAACGGTTTACAGTTACTCCAGGAACATCTTCAACTTTTAATCCCATTAGAGAGATCAAACGTCCAACGTTCAAACCTTGTTCTGCTTCTGGCATGGCATTTCCTACCATAACGTCATCGATACGTTTTTTATCGAAATTAGGCAGTTCGTCCATCATAAACTGAATGGTTTCTGCAGCTAATTCATCAGGTCTTTTAAATCTAAAAACACCTTTTGGAGCTTTTCCAACTGCTGTTCTATATGCTTTTACTATATATGCTGTTTTCATTTGTTTTGTTTTTTTAAGATTTATTAGAAGAAAGAGGCAAGAGGCAAGAGAAAAGACAAAACTTTGTTTTGAAGTCTTGTTTCTTGCTTCTTTCATCTTATTCTCTAATTACGAAGCGGTTTTCCTTTAGTCAACATGTATTGGATTCTTTCTAAAGTCTTACGTTCTGTACATAAACTCAAGAAAGCTTCACGTTCGATATCTAATAAATATTGTTCAGATACTAAAGTTGCTTCAGATAAATCACCACCAGCCATTACATAAGCCAGTTTGTTAGCGATTTTCTTGTCGTGCTCAGAAATGTATTTTCCAGCTTCCATTTGATCGGTTCCAACTAAGAACATACCCAAAGCTTGTTTTCCTAGAACTTTAATATCATTTCTTCTGATAGGCTGTGTATAACCTGCTTCAGCCATTAACAACGCATGTTTTTTAGCTTCAGCGATCTGACGATCTTTGTTTACTACGATAATGTCTTTTCCATGTTGAAGAAGTCCAGTATCAAAAGCTTCATAACCAGAAGTCGAAACTTTAGCCATAGCGATTGTTAAGAAATACTCTTGAAGAACGTTTAATTCTACATCATTTTTGCGGAATAAATCAGATGCTCTTAAAGTCATTTCTTTAGAACCACCACCACCAGGGATAACTCCAACACCAAATTCAACTAATCCCATGTAAGTTTCTGCAGCAGCAACTACTTTATCAGCATGTAAGCTCATTTCGCATCCACCACCAAAAGTCATTCCGTGAGGCGCAACTACAACTGGAATAGAAGAGTAACGAACACGCATCATAGTGTCTTGGAACAATTTAATTGCCATGTTCAATTCGTCGTATTCTTGCTCAACAGCCATCATGAAAATCATTCCGATATTAGCTCCAACAGAGAAATTCGCTGCTTGGTTTCCAATAACTAAACCTTGATATTCTTTTTCAGATAAGTCGATTGCTTTATTGATAGCAGCAAGAACGTCGCCGCCAATTGTATTCATTTTAGATTGGAATTCTAAGTTTAAGATTCCATCTCCTAAATCTTGAATAATTGCACCACTATTGCTCCAAACTTTTTTGCTTTCGCGAATGTTGTTTAGAATAATGAATGAATCTTGTCCAGGAACTTTAACTTGTGATTTTGTTGGAATGTTATAGAAATAAGTTGCTCCTTCTTTTACAGAATAGAAACTTTTGCTTCCAGAAGCCAACATTTCGTTTACCCATGCAGCAGGCTCTAAACCTTCCGCTTTCATGATTTCAATTCCTTTTTCAACACCAATTGCATCCCAGATTTCGAATGGACCATTTTCCCATCCAAAACCAGCTTTCATAGCATCGTCAATTTTGTAGAATTCGTCTGTGATTTCAGGAACTCTGTTTGAAACGTAAGCAAACATTCCAGCGAAACTCTTACGGTAGAATTCTCCCGCTTTGTCTGTTCCTTTTACTAAAACTTTAAAACGATTAATAGGTTTGTCGATAGTTTTAGTTAATTCTAAAGTTGCAAAATTTGCTTTTTTTGCAGCTCTATATTCTAATGTATTTAAGTCTAAAGAAAGAATATCTTTATCTACTTTTTTGTAGAAACCTTGCCCAGTTTTGCTTCCTAACCAATTATTTTCCATCATTTTGTTGATGAAATCAGGAAGTTTGAACAATTCGTGCTGTTCGTCTGTTGGACAGTTTTCATAAATACCATTGGCAACGTGTACCAAAGTATCCAAACCAACAACGTCAACCGTACGGAAAGTAGCCGATTTTGGACGACCGATAACCGGACCAGTCAATTTATCAACTTCTTCAATCGTTAATCCCATTTCTTTTACTAAATGGAATAAACTTTGGATTCCGTAAATCCCAATTCTGTTTCCAATAAACGCCGGAGTATCTTTAGCAACAACCGAAGTTTTTCCTAGGAATTTAGATCCGTATTCGTTTAAGAAATCCAATACTTCTTTTGAAGTTTTTGGACCAGGAATAATTTCAAATAATTTTAAGTAACGCGCAGGGTTAAAAAAGTGAGTTCCGCAGAAATGTTGTTGGAAATCTTCGCTTCTTCCTTCACTCATAAAGTGAATTGGAATACCAGAAGTATTAGAAGTAACCAAAGTTCCCGGTGTACGGAATTTCTCGATTTGTTCAAAAACTAATTTCTTAATGTCTAAACGCTCCACAACAACCTCGATAATCCAGTCAACATTAGCAATTTTTGCCATATCATCTGTTGTATTTCCAGTTGTAATTCGGTTTGCGAATTTCTGACTGTAAATAGGAGATGGTTTTGATTTTAATGAATTCGCCAAATGTTCGTTTACCACACGGTTGCGAACGGCTTTACTTTCAAGTGTTAATCCTTTTTTAGCTTCAGCTTCGGTCAGTTCACGCGGTACAATGTCCAAAAGTAAAACTTCGACACCGATGTTAGCAAAATGACAAGCTATACCTGAACCCATAATTCCGGATCCAATTACAGCAACTTTTTTAATTGTGCGTTTCATACTTGTTATTATTTGTTTGTAGGAGGAAAAGAATGTTATTCTTTTTCTGTGTTTTCTGTTTGATTAAATATGTTTTTATCGTGAATCAGTTCATTGATGATTTCAGAAACTTCGATAAAATGATTCAGCTTTTCTTCTGAAACATGCTTTCTAACGGTTTCATTAAACTTTAGAACTGTATTTTTAGATAAATCTCTTTTTTCTTTGCCAAAGTCGGTTAGATAGATCAAAACGCCTCTTCCGTCGCTTGGGTTTTTTTTGCGAACAATCAAACCTTTTTCTTCCATAGATTTTAAGGTTCTTGTTAAGCTGGTGGCTTCCATTCCCATTCTTGGGCCAAGAGCCGTTGACGGAGTTCCTTCTTCCTTGTCCATACTTAAAAGAGCAAATCCTGTTGCCATTGTTGCATCATATTTAGCAGCCTCTTCATTATACATTCTTGAAACAGCCTGCCATGTTGCTCTCAAAATATAATCTATCGTTTTGTCTTTCATAGGTAACTATATCGATTTCAAATATAATTAAAAAATACTATGCGTGCATATAATTTTTTAATAATTTTTTGGTTAGTTATAAAATATCCCTGATTTAGAGGGTTTTGGTTGTTTATTTTAAGTGTAATATACTATTCTTTTTTTAGATTTTAACATTTTCAATGCTGTAAAAATCTCTTTTTAGTTTTTAAAACGCATTTAATTTCGTATTCTTTAAAAAATTATGCATTTAATTCAGTTTTGTTTTCATGATCATAACGCAAAAGAGCATCTTTTAGAGTTTTTTTCATACGATTTCTAAGTCCTTCTGGTCTTAAAATTTCAAGACAATTTCCAAAACCTAAGAGAAGACGTTCCATTTCGTAGTTTGGAATCACGAATAAATGCACAATAATGCTTCCGTCTTCATTTTCTTTAATAACACGCTGAGAAGTATGCAAAGGTTTTGTTAGTACATAAGGTGCGTTCGAAGCGTCGACCCACAATTCAATGCGTCTTGCATTCAATCCTGAATTTACTGTAACACCAATGACATCTTTATAATAGATATCGGCATCAAAATCTTCTTCTAAATATGGATGATTAAAATCGTAGTCGATTGAAATGATTCTGTCGAGTGCTAAATTGGTAATCGGTTGTGAAGCTTTTTTCTTTCCGACTAAAAACCAACGATTATTAAATTCCTTCAATATAAAAGGATGAAAATGGAATCTCGTCTCTTCAGCAGATTTAAAAGATTTATAAGTAATAATCAGAACCATCTTTTTGATAATTGCCTGATATATTTCGTCCAGATAATGCAGTCCTTTCAGTTTCTCATTTTTATCCAAATAAATAACTGGTTTAGTATGCGATTTCTCGGCATAGATTTTATCCTCCAATCGCTGTAAAATATCTGATACATCATTAAATAGTGAGAAATCTTTAAACTGTTTCAACATCGAAACCGTTTCTGTCAAAACATTCATATCGGTTTCTGTAAGCGGAATATCGGTTATCGAAAAATCTTCGTCTTCGTATTTATAATACTTTTTATCGTAAACCACGATTGGTGCATTATAACCCAATTTTTCACTTCGCATCAGCTGAATATCCATTTGGATCGTTCGTTTACTTATTGGATTTTGTCGTCCTTCATATTCAAATAAAGCCTCTGAACATTCTTCGATTAAATCTTCGAGTGTCCATTGCCGGTATTTATTCTGAAGGCATTTATCGATTGTCTTGTACCGAATTAAGGCGTTTTTGTTTTGTGACATTTTTGCGTTATTTAAACGTAGAGACGCAATTCATTGCGTCTAAACATTGTGGATATTCGTTTTGGATATTCATTGCGGATCATCATTGGCTTTGCGTTCTAACACATTGTGGATATATTCGTTGTGTAGACGCAATGAATTGCGTCTCTACGTTAATAATGAAATCTCTTTTTCAATATTAATTCTTGCTTTTTCTTCATATAAATTCCTAAATTCATTGGTTTGAAAAATGAAATTGTTTTCCAAAAAATGCTTCAACGCTTTTGCTCGTCCGGGTTTGTAGAGAAAATCAGGATAAATGCGATATTCTTTCCGAATTTGTTCGAAATAGATTTTATAATCGTCCCAATCTTTAGCAAGGATTTTCAAATCAAAATCGATTAGCCAATTAATATCTTCAATTGCATTTTGTTGATGCTGCTGAGTAGCACAAATTGCATCAAAGACCAATTGTTTATCCAGTTTAGCAAACCCGACAGGTTTCAAAAACCTGTCGGGTTTAATATCTGTAAAAATAGATACTGCATATTCAGCACTTTTAAGTTCGTTATCTTTTTTGGAAGCCGAATACACAAAATCATGATAAAAGATTGAAAATAATATTTCGTCAGGATTTTGAAGTTTGTCTTTATAAATTTCAAAGCTTTCAATCATTTCTTTTAAATGTATGAGATTATGATAATGCCTTGATTTTTTGGAATATGCCTTTTCTAAATCCAGCCAGTTCTGCTGAATATCATTTGCTGAAAAGCCAATATTCGAAAGCAAATCAGAATAAATTTCCTTTAAATTCATCTTGTTTTTTACTCAAATTTAAAATTCTTTTTTTACTGCGCAAAATAATTGCGTAGTAGTTTTGAAATCTTTGCTCAAGAAATAAAACAATAAACATTGTCAAATTTTAAAAACTAGAAATTATGAAATTCAATTTTTTAGCAAAAGAGAAAAACAATATAGTTAATCACGAAAATGCACCAGCTTTTTCTTTAACATCAGAATACGAATTGTACGCAGCAGTTGTAACAACAAGCTTAAGTGCTTCATTTTATGAAAAAGATACTACTCGTTTAGAGCGAATCAAAAACTTGATTAAAAAATGCAATCCAGTATTTGTGGCAAAGTTGGCGGTTTATGCACGTAACGAAATGCATATGCGTTCTGTACCATTGGTTTTGGTTGTTGAATTGGCCAAAATATATTCTGGAGATTCATTAATCAGTAAAATGATTACTCACGTAATTCAGCGTGCAGACGAAATAACAGAATTGTTGGCTTACTATCAAATGGCAAACGAACGAAACGACGTTAAGAAATTAAACCGTTTATCAAAACAAATCCAAAAAGGTTTGGCGGTTTCTTTCAACAAATTCGACGAGTATCAATTTGCCAAATACAATCGTGATGGTGCTGTAAAATTAAAAGATGCTTTGTTTTTGGTTCATCCAAAAGCAAAAGACGAAGCGCAACAAATAATTTTTAATAAAGTTGCGACTAATACTTTGCAAACGCCATATACTTGGGAAACTGAGTTATCGCAATTAGGTCAGGTGAAATTCTTTGATGAGAATGTAAAACAAAAAGCATTCACTCAAAAATGGGAAGAATTGATTGATAGCGGTAAAGTAGGTTACATGGCTTTGTTACGTAATTTACGAAATATCTTAGAGGCAAATGTTTCAGGTTTTCATATGCAAAAAGTGTGTGATTATTTGGCTAATGAAAAAGCTGTTGCCAATTCAAAACAATTGCCTTTCCGATTTTTAGCTGCGTACCGAGAAGTGAAAACTTTGAATTTCAAATACACTTCAATGGTTTTAGATGCTTTGGAAGATGCTGTTATGGCGAGTTCGCAAAACATAAAAGGTTTTGATGTAAATACATCGGTTGTAATTGCTTGTGACGTTTCAGGTTCAATGCAACAGCCAATTTCGCCAAAAAGTAAAGTATTGCTTTATGATATTGGTTTGATGTTGGGTATGTTAATGCAAAGCCGTTGTAAAAATGTGGTAAGCGGTATGTTTGGTGATCGTTGGAAAATAATCAATATGCCAAAACGAAGCATATTAGCCAATGTTAACGAATATTACAAACGTGAAGGTGAGGTAGGTTACGCTACAAACGGTCATTTAGTTTTAGAAGATTTAATAAGCCGAAAAGAAATTGTAGACAAAGTAATGTTGTTTACAGATGTTCAAATGTGGAATAATGCTTACACAAAAGACTCATTTGCAAATTCTTGGAACAGATACAAAACTATCGCTCCAAATGCAAAATTGTATTTGTTTGATTTGGCAGGTTACGGTCAGTCGCCAATAAACATCGAAAAAAACGATGTATATTTAATAGCCGGTTGGTCAGATAAAGTGTTTGATGTTTTGAATGCTTTAGAAAATAAAAACAGCGCTTTGAATTACATTAACCGAATAGAATTGTAAAAAAAGAATCTACTGCGCAAAATAACTGCGCAGTATGATTTGAATATTTGTAAAAGAAATAAGTTCATTGAAAATAAAAAAACAAGTGTCGTAGATAAGTGTTACTTCGCATTGATAACGCCCGGGACGTGGGTTCGATCCCCACCAATTCTGTTTAATTACAGAAATGTAGCTCAGTGGTTAGAGCAGGATATGTCACTTATCGTTTATTGCCTTGTTTTAAAATAAAATAGAATGTCGTAAATAAGAGTTACTTCGTCACCATTTAGGGGAGGAATAGCGAAGCTGTAAAATCAGCAAGGTTATCCAGTTCGACTCTGGCAAGACAAGCCCCGTTTCTCTTATTGCTTTTTACTTCTTTTTAAAAACTGAAAAATGTCGTGTATAAGAGCTACTTCGTTTAGGTTGAATATCAACTCTTATAAATTATTACTTTTTCAAAAAATAAGATGCCGTCTATAAAGCGCTACTTCGCGGCATGATAATATTAG
This sequence comes from Flavobacterium sp. SH_e, assembly GCF_025717045.1. Lineage (GTDB taxonomy): Bacteria > Bacteroidota > Bacteroidia > Flavobacteriales > Flavobacteriaceae > Flavobacterium. The sequence goes on along the minus strand of NZ_JAOVZN010000001.1, from coordinate 228,671 downwards.
GTTCGAATCCTAAAAGTCGCTTATAGAATATTGCTCTTAAAAAAAAGAGTGTCGTCAGGAAATGGTTACTTCGTTCCAAGAAAATTAAACCATTCCTAATTGTTACCTCTTTTATAATTAAAAAATGTATGTTAATCAATTTTAATAAAACTTTGCGTCTTAGCGACTTTGCGAGAAATATGTCTTCGCTGAGCAAAAAAAAAATAGAAAAAACCTACGCAAAATAACTGCGTAGCAGTGAAAAACCTTTGCACCTATGAACCTCTGGCACTTTGCCCCTTAAAAAGAAAAAAATGAAAACACAAATAAACGGTACAGATATATTAGAATTAGGATTTCCAGAAGGAAAAATAATTGGAATTGCCTTAAAAATAAACAGCAAAAGAAACGGATTCACAAGAGACGAAATGATAGCTAATTTCAAAAACGTCTTAGAAACTCCAGAGAATTATATAGACGATAAAATCTTCAGCAAATTGGCTGTTGCTTTAATCGAAAAATCGAATGAAAAACCAGAAGATTTTATTGCTTTAAATGAAACTCCGAATGCGTATTCAGCTTACGGATTAGATCATATCGAAGACGGAGCCAGAAAACAAATGGAAGTTGCCATGAAACTGCCTGTTACGGTTGCTGGAGCTTTAATGCCAGATGCGCACCAAGGTTACGGATTACCGATTGGCGGAGTTCTTGCCACAAAAAATGCCATTATTCCGTATGGTGTTGGAGTTGATATTGGGTGTAGAATGGCGTTGTCGGTTTATGATATTCCTGCAGCTTTTTATTTTGAAAACGAAGCCAAATTCAAAAGAGAATTAATCGCGAATTCTATTTTTGGAGCAGGTCACGGATTTCACGGTCAGTACAAATCTGATCATGCGGTTTTGGAGAACGAGACTTTTAATATGAATCCGTTTGTGAAGAATTTGAAAGATAAAGCCTGGTCGCAATTAGGATCTTCGGGTGGTGGGAATCACTTTGTGGAATTCGGAATCATGGAATTTGCCAAAGACGATGCGGTTTTGAATATCCCAAAAGGAAAATACGTCGCTTTGTTAACGCATTCTGGTTCACGCGGAATGGGAGCAACCATTGCCGGACATTATACTAAAATTGCCAAAGACGAATGCAGACTTCCAGAAGTAGCCAAAAACTTGGCGTATTTAGATATGAATTCGCAATTGGGTCAGGAATACTGGCTTGCGATGAATTTGGCTGGAGATTACGCTTCGGCTTGTCACGAGATTATCCATAACAAAATGGAACGCGCTTTGGGAGCAACGATTTTAGCCAAAGTTGAAAACCATCATAATTTTGCTTGGAAAGAAATCTGGAACGGCGAAGAAGTGATCGTGCATAGAAAAGGCGCAACTCCAGCCGGAAAAGGCGTTATGGGAATCATTCCGGGAAGTATGACCGCACCGGGTTTTTTGGTGAGAGGAAAAGGCGAGGAGAACGCTATTAATTCGGCTTCGCATGGAGCAGGAAGACAAATGAGCAGAACCCAAGCCATAAAAAACATCACACAAACCGAAATGAAATCGATCCTGAGAGATCATGGCGTTACGCTTATCGGTGCAGGTCTTGACGAAGCCCCAATGGCGTATAAAGATATCAATCAGGTCATGGAAGCGCAACAGGATTTAGTTGATGTAGTAGCGAAGTTTACACCGAAATTGGTGAGAATGGCAGATGATGGGAGTAATGAAGATTAATCTTCTTTAGGTTCAAAGGGACAAAGTAACAAAGGGGCAAAGGTTTTTCCGTACTGTATGTCATTTCGAGGAACGAGAAATCACACGCGGGATTCGACAAAGATTGGCGATATTCAATGCGGAATTACTAATGTGATTTCTACCTTCGGTCGAAATGACAAACTTTGTTCCTCTGTCCCTTTGAACCTTTGCAACTAAAAAAAACAAACAAAAAGACTCAAAGAGAAGAAACCTCTGTCCCTTTGAGCCTTTGTAACTTAAAAAATATGAATTATATAGACATAGGAATCAACCTAACCAACAAACAATTCCAAAACGACATAGACGATGTCGTACAAGATGCGCTCGACGCCGATGTATCGCAAATGATACTCACGGGCACCAGCGTACGAAATAGTGAAGAATCTGCAAAGATTGCGCGACAATATCCGGGCGTGTTGTACGCTACGGCGGGCATACATCCGCATGATGCGAAGAGTTTCGATGCGCAGAGTATTTCGAAACTCAGGAAATTATTAGAACTGAAACATGTAGTTTCCGTTGGCGAATGCGGACTCGATTTTGATCGTGACTTTTCGCCCCGAAACAAACAGGAAGAATGTTATAAAGCCCAATTAGAATTGGCAATTGAGGTACAGAAACCTTTGTTTTTGCACGAAAGAAGCGCTTTTACTTCGTTTATGAATATTACCAAAGACTATTTGCCGCAATTGCCAAAAGCCGTTGTGCATTGTTTTACAGGAACTTTACAAGAAGCCAAAACCTATCTCGATAACGGATTTTATCTGGGTTTTACGGGAGCGATTTCAGATGCCAAGCGTTTCAGTCATTTAAAAGAAGTCATTCAGTACGTACCGCTCGACCGAATGATGATTGAAACCGATGCGCCGTTTATGCTTCCTAAAAATGTCCCGAACAGCCTTTTGAAGAAATACCACGAACGCCGTTGCGAACCTGCTTTTCTGCCGTATGTTGCCGGAACCATTGCACAGTTTAAAGGAATTACTTTGGATAAAGTGGCGGAGGAAACGACTAGGAATTCTAAAAGCTTTTTTGGGATTTAGGTTTGTTCCTAACAGGTTTTGGAAACCTGTTAGGTATAATTTTGTTCAAAAACGTAATATGTTTTATAAATTAGCAATATGGCAGATTTAAAAAATAGAGGAAAAGAAGCAAGTGACGATATTTTATTCGGAACGGAGAAAATACAGATTTGTCTTATTTTCTGAGTAGAGGTTATGGCGAAAAAGCAACATTAGCTTTAGTTGGAAACCGATATCGTTTAAACTCCCGCCAGCAACAGGCAGTTCGGGGAATGAGCGCTTCTCAAAGTCAGATTGAAGACCGACAATCTAAAGAAATTCAAAGCTCCAATTTAAAAGGAAAAGAAATTGCTGTAGATGGTTTTAATGCTTTGATTTTATTAGAAAGTATTTTGTCAAACGCTTATGTTTTTAAAGGACAAGATGGATTCATTCGTGATTTGTCAAGTGTACACGGAACTTATAAGAGAGTGAAACAGACATCGCAGGCAATAGAAATAATTGCTGATTTCTACAAAAAAGAAAAGATTAAAACAATCTTTTGGTTTTTCGATAAACCTGTTTCAAATAGTGGTAGATTAAAAAAAATGATTGAAGAAATAGCTTTAGAAAATCAGTACGATTGGAAAGTAGAACTAGTTTATAATCCAGACAAAGTCATAGCAGAAAGTAATTGGATTGCTGTGACTTCTGATGCATGGATTTTGGATAATGTTTCAGCTAATTTCAATTTGATGAAATACACTCTGTCGCAAATGAATGCAAAAGAAACTCTAATTTCTTGTGAATAAACAATGAAGAAAAATTTAAATGGAAGAAAAAATTATATATAAATCAGGTAGAAATGAAAAAGTTATTTCAAAGGAAGAACTTCATACAGTGAAAAACTTTTTCAAGAATTTTTATATTGATGAAGAACTTATAAGAACCGAATATATCTCATCTAATAGTAATAGTAATTTTACGATTTACTATTTGAATAGCAATCAGTCAATAGAAGAAATATTGCTTGAAAATAATCAATTTTTAAATAGAAGTTTCCATTATAAATTATTTGATAAATCTGGTTTTACAGTCTATTTGTTTCAAAGTTATGATTTTAGAAATCTTGAACAACAATCGATTATAATAAAAGATAAAGAGGAAAACTTAGTTGTAAAAACTGGTAATAGCTTGAAAACTTATGAGGATTCCAGTTTTTTTAATTTTTCCAAAACAATAAAAAGTGATGCTAAATATTCAATTTTGAGTAGAAAGGTTGAAGAAGATTCGACTGTAAGCGTTAACTATTTTGAAAACGGAGATTTTAAGTCAGCATATTTTTCTAATGAAAATTTAGAAATGAATCTTCAGGAATTTTTATTTAAAAATGTTTTTTTAGAAAGATATAAGCTAAATATTGATAAAGATTTTTTTAAATCATTTTTTCCTGTAATTCCTAATTCAGATTTTAGCATTCCTGAAATTTTAATTGAATATTCAGATTATTACAAAAACAAAATAGAATTTAAAGAAATTTTTACAGAACGATTTTTTCATAAAACTTTGTATTTAGATAAAAAGAAACGTTTTATAGAAAAATTTGAGTATGGAAAAATTGTATCGAAAACTTACTTTCTAAGTATTGACGAAACCATTCAAGACTTTTTGGGAGAAATGCAAAATGGAATTGAGTATTGTTATTATCATAAACCTATAATAAAAAATAATTGTACATATTGGGGAGTTGTACAGTATGACGAAAATGGAATGGTAATTGAAAAAAGAAATGAGGTATACAATTATCAAGATCAATTGATCAGTGTTAATTACCTTCTAAGCAATAAATTTAGATCCCATTCTTTAATTAAGTATTGTTACAAAAACAATTATGAATCTCAGCTACTAAGTATTTACATGTATGATGATTCTGGTGCAATCTCTTATATAGACGATTGTGGTTTTGGTTCTGATTCTATGTGGGAGGATACTGTTTGGGAAATGCCAAACCTAAAATTTGAAACTTATATTAAAAGGATAGAAGATCCTTTTTTTAAATCTTTTTTTTCAGAGGTTCCAGAAAGCTCAAAAGAAGAAATAGAGATCATTTATAAAAATCATCTTGGTCAAGTTATTTCAGAAAATGAAATTAAAAAAGTATATGAATATCAGAAAGAAGTAAAAATAAACCAGCTCACAAAAGAAATCAAAACTTATAAAGATAATTCTTGTTCTTTTGTAGAATACTATTGTTCTGATCAGGAAAAACCAGAAGATTTCGAATTTTATTCTACAAGAAATTATATTGTTTATCATAATAAGAAGCATCAAAATGGATATTTTGTGTATGATATTTTTGAAAGTGCTGTTGAGACATTAGAAATCGGACATTACAAAGGAATTTTGGTTCAGGATTTTTTTGGTAGAGAAATTACACGAGTTGTTTTTAAGAATGATGAAATGGATTTAAAATATGCCCGAAAGATTTCTTACGATAATTTTAAAAGTGAATTAGGCTATGATTTCGATACTGTAATTGTAAATTTTGAAGATCCGAATAAAGTTTTAAATTATTATTGTAATGAAACAACCTATACAGTAGATGAGTTTGAAAAAGAACAGTTTAGCAGTCTGAATAAAACTAATAATTCTTTTTTTAAATCAATTTTTCCGTTTGTTCCTGAAATAGAAGCAAAAATTTATGAACCTTTTATTTTTAAATTAAAACTCAAAAAGCAAGAAAATTCTTTTGAGCCTGAAGAAATAAAATGCTTATATAATTCTAATAATAAACTCAAATATGTATTTGATGGATATAAAAAATGGAGCTTTTTAAAAGATAGATCTGAAGTTAATCTAAAATTGCCAGAATTATTATATTATGGTTATAATATTTCATTTTACAATATAAAACAGGCAGATGAAATTATATCATGCGATGTTGTATATAACCTGCAATTTGAAAAAGATAGATTTAAAGAGTTTAATGTAAGATTAAAAATAAGCACAACGTCTCTCGATTTTAGTTGCGAATCTGATGATCCAATTTTCTCTTTTAGAAAGATTTTTTTTGAACATTATGAGGAAGAGTTATTTTGTTTTTATTTGAATGAAGAGAGAATTTGGAATACAGAAATTAGTAAAGAAAAATTAGTCATGTTTTTAATTGAAGCTTAAAAAGAATACTTTTAAAGCTAAAACGACCCTAAAGAAATCAACTTCGTTGATGAGATTAATCTCTATCTTTGTTTTCGGTCTAAATTCGGGATTAAAAATCTAAAATCACAAAAGTAAGTCTTTTCTTTCTTTTTAAAATAAAAGCATATCTTTGTAAAGTCAAAATACTATACAAGGAGAAATCCGAAACTTAAAATTTTAAGTTAACATAACGAGCCCTCATTCACGTTGCTGGAGCTAGTGATAGCCCTAATTCCACTCCTTGTAGTGTTTTGACACAACCGAAGATGAGGGCTTCGTGCGTTTAAATATTTTCGAAAATGTCAAAAGAAAATCAAAAACCAACACATCGTGATGTAGTGCCATCCGTAATTAATTTCCTTTCAGACGAATTGTTTGAGGGAGATTACAAAGAACAGCCCCTGTATTTGCAGGAAATCTTCGAGCTCTTAATGCATACAGAGTTTGGCGACGATATCAATTTAAGGCAAAAAATCCTAAGCTGTTTAAGAACCAGCCGAAATCTGGCAGAAACGTTATCGCCATTTTCAGAGAAGCAGATAAAAAAAGCTTGTCTCAATAAAAGCTAATTTGTTATAAAAAATATATTTTCAGTATAATTTGTTAAATTATCACAAAATATACTACATTTGTATCTGTAATTAATAAACAGAAAAAATACATATGATACTTTCAGTAAGCAAAAATTTTGAACAATTAGCCGGAGATTTTCCAGTTGAGGTGTTTGGATGCAATATGTATTTTTATGAAATTGAAATGTAGATTTTAGAGTTTAACTCAACATAAAGTATAAAAGCGTCCTGATTTCGGGACGCTTTTTTTGTTTTAAAACCACTTCTCCCGAAGCCTCGGGATCGTTCAGTGTGACAAGAAAAGGACAAAAAATGATTGAAAACGAACCATAAACAAAAAAAAAATAAAAAAATAATTGACCAAAATGTTTAATGATTAATAAAAATAGAAAGATATAGTCTTGGAAAGTAATCTGATGAGTAACAGTCATTTGATACAAAATTGAGATCTGCACCAGTTTGCGGACAGGAATTTCTTTGTCTTTATTTTTGACTTAACTAATTGATAATCAGAAAATTATTCTTAAAAAATATTTGGAAATATGATTTTTTCCATCATATCTTTGCCAAACAAAATTGAAACAATTACAATAACAATCGCAATGACAATTGCAATTACAATATAAAAAATAAATAAAATGAGTTTTAAATTATACATATACAGCGCAGGATTAGCAGCCTCGACTTTGGGTCGTGAATGCTTTTACATGTCGGTGCATCAATATAAGCAATAGGATAGTTATATCTATTTGTTGTGAAGCACCTTTAATCGGGTGCTTTTTTTTGTCTTAGGGACAAAGGTTCAAAGGAGCAAAGGAACAGAGGTAAAAAAAACTTAGTGTCTTAGCATCTTAGCACCTCAGAAGCTTAATAAAAACAATAAAAATTTAAGGATGAATCAAAAAATAGGACTTAGGTCAGACTATAGTAGTCAAACAGATAAAGTGGAATTTAGTGAGCCGCCATTTGCCTCCAGTAAAAAAGAGGATTTGGAACTTACTAACCTATGGAATCGAAAGGTGAATTTTAAGGAAATTATATATCATTTAGAGATATTTCTCTGGTAAAGCAATGGTGCTTTTGAACTTATGTGATATTGGATTTCTTAGAAAAGCCTTCGATTTCCTGAGATTCCCAAGAATTACAAAATCAAAATACCATGCAAAACAATACATTACAACAATATAAAACCGCAATTAGAAAAAAATACGAGACCGAAAAAGGAGGGAAATACTTTGATTATTTGTACAAACCTTCTCGTGGAAAACTTCGTGATTTGTGCTGGTTGATTTTCGAAAATAACCCAACGAAAGAGGATTTGAATGTCTTCAGCAATCTTTTGGGCTTAGATTTCGATCATTCGAAAAAGAATAAGTTTAAGGAAAAGAAAGATAAGTTCAGACCTATCGAAACGTTCTTAAAAGGAGAAACAGATCCATCAAACATTGACGCTATCAATATGGCAGCTATTTTGGTTGATTTTGAGCCACGTCCTTTCAAAAAGTTTTATGAAATGTCTAAAACTGGAGAAATAAAACCAGCTAAAAAGCTTGAAAAAACTAAAACTGTTTTTGAAAAAAAGAGCGCTACAAAAAGAGAAAAGCCTGAAAAAAAGTCTAAGAAAAGAAGTTTCTTTCTAGATTTTAAAAGCATGTTTTTCTAGGGAGTTGCCACTAAGGCGCTAAGACACAAAGTTTTTTTAGCCACAGATTATAAAGATTAAAAGGATTAAAAATCTGCTCAAATCTGGCAAAATCTGCGTGAAACTAATCTTAGCGACTCTTGCGGTTAAATAAAACACTTATTAAAAAATTAAAAAAAATGAAAACTACAGATAAAATTATTATTATCGATTTAGAAGCCACATGTTGGCAAGGCGCTGTCCCGAGCGGACAGCAAAATGAAATTATTGAAATCGGATTAGCGGTCTTAGATACTGCAACAGGTGAAATTTCCAAGAATAAAGGAATCTTGATAAAGCCGCAACGCTCAAGCGTTAGTCCGTTTTGTACAGAATTAACGACCATTACTCAGGATTTACTTGATAAGAACGGAGTTAGTTTCGAGGAGGCCATTAATCAGCTTATTGACGAATATAATCCCGATTTGTACACTTGGGCAAGTTACGGTCAGTACGATTTGAATATGCTGAAAAAACAATGTAAATCGTTTGGTGTTTCCTATCCAATGGGAGAGGAGCATATCAATGTAAAAGCGCATTTTGCCGAAAAGTTTGGCTTGGTTAAACCAACAGGAATGAACGGCGCGCTTGCATTGCTAAATATTCCGTTAGAAGGAACACATCACCGCGGAATTGACGATGCCAAAAACATCGCTAAGATTTTGAATTGGTGCATTAAAAATTAGAATTTAATTGTTAATCGCAGTTATCAAAAGGATAGCTGATAACTGTAGAAAGCTGTAAATAGAATTATTTACAGCTTTTCGCGTTTCTGCCATTACCATAAATAAGCTAAATCCATTCTCCTGCTGCATTATAATCGTTTGGAAGATAAGTAAGATATTGAACCATTCGTGGGGTTTTTCCTTTGTTTGGCGTTGCACAGTGCGGCAGTGCGTTATGCCAGATTATAAAATCGCCAGCATTGCCAATAATTGGTTTTGGTTGCAGCGTTTGCAATGCTTTTTCTCTTGGATTTTCATGGGGTTCAAGTTCGTCCAACCACTGATTAATTTGATTATGAAAACCTGGAACGCAATGAAAAGCTCCATCATTTTCTTCGCAATCTGTCAAATAAAGCAATCCTTGAAGATCGAAAACAAGCGGTTTTTTTAAACTCATATCCCAATGAAGCGGACTTCCCAGAAAAGTGAAATTTTCTGTTTCAGGCGGACTAAAACTTACTTTGTCTATTGTTTTGTAAATATTCGTAGTTCCATAAAGCTGTTCATAAGCTTTTTTTACTCTTGGCGAAAAACGGTTGCGATTTAAAGTTTCATGATCCGAAAAATTAAGCATAAGCCCTTTTTGTTCTTCATGGCGTTTGTACCAACTTTCTTTTTCATTTGGATCCATTTTTAAATATTCCCAAATGGCTTTTTGTGTGGCTTCGCAATCTTCTTTTGAAATCGCATTTTTAACTACTACATAACCATTTTGATTCCAAAATTCAAGATCTTGAGCAGATAATATATTTTCAGTTAGATCTTCGATTTCGGGAGTAATATCTCGTTTTCTGCTATTAACCCATATTTTGAAAGTTTCAAAATTTGGTTTTTCAGAATATAAAAAACGTAAAGTATCTTCCATGCCAATGCCTAATTGGTACAACGATTTAACTTCACTGTCCCAGTTATAAAGGTCTGGATTTGTATTTTCAGGATTTACAGCACGTTTCCATAATTGTTCGAGAACTGTCCAAGACATAGTTTTCAGTTTTAGTTGAAATAAAACCTAAAAATACACGATTTATGGTTTCTTGTTTAAAGCAAAAACACCTGTTTTTAATAATAAAAAAAGGCTGACTTAAATGAGACAGCCTTTTCGTTTTGGTTATATTATCTTGATTTATTAATTGTTTCCGTAGATTTTAGCATAAAGATCTTTGTAAATCTCTTTAATAATTTTACGTTTCAATTTTAAAGTAGGAGTAAGTTGTCCGCCATCAATTGACCAAACATCTGGCGTAAGTTCAAAACGTTTCACTTGTTCCCAGTGGCCAAATTTTTTGTTGATTCCTTCTACTTCTTCATCAATTCGCTTAATAACATCTGGATTTGAAGCAATTTCAGCATCAGTGCTTCCTAAAGTAATTTTATGGATTTTAGCCCATTCTTTTACAAATTCGAAGTTTGGCTGAATAAAAGCTCCAGGCATTTTTTCTCCCTCACCAATAACCATAATCTGCTCAATAAAACGAGATTGTTTCATTGCATTTTCGATCATTTGCGGTGCAATATATTTACCTCCTGAAGTTTTGAACATTTCTTTTTTACGGTCTGTAATTTTTAAGAAACCTTCGCTATCAATTTCTCCGATATCTCCTGTATGGAAATAACCGTCTTGAATTGCTTCAGCAGTTTTTTCAGGATCTTTATAGTAACCTAACATTACGTTTGGACCTTTCAATAAGATTTCACCATCTTCAGCGATTTTAACTTCAAGATTGCGAATTGGTTTTCCAACAGTTCCAATTTTGAAACCTCTATTTCTTTGATCGTTAACCGCAATTACTGGAGAAGTTTCAGATAAACCGTAACCTTCCATAACCGGAATTTCTGCCGCAGCAAAAACTCTCGTTAAACGTGGTTGCAATGCTGCACTTCCAGAAACCATTAAATCTAAATTTCCGCCCAAACCTTCTTTCCATTTGCTGAAAATCAATTTGCGGGCAATTTTTAATTGGAATTCATACCAAGCACCATTTGCTCCATAAGGTTCATATTTTAAACCTAAATCAATTGCCCAGAAAAACAGTTTTTTCTTAATTCCAGTCAATTCTGCGCCTTTAGCATAAATTTTATCGTAAACTTTTTCTAAAAGTCTTGGTACAGCTGTAATTACAGTGGGACGAACTTCTTTTAAGTTATCACTGATTTTATCAATAGATTCTCCAAAATAAACCGAAACACCATAATATTGATAGATGTACAAAATCATTCTTTCGAAAATATGGCAAATAGGCAAGAAGCTTAATGCTGTACTTTTTCCTGGATCAAACGGAATTCTTGGCGCACTGTCTAAAACGTTCGACACAATGTTTTTATGCGAAAGCATAACACCCTTAGGTCTTCCAGTTGTTCCAGAAGTATAAATGATGGTTGCCAAATCATCTGTTTTGATGCTATCTTTTCTTGCTTCAACTTCGCTTTGATTACTTTCGTCTTCGCCCACTAAAAGAAGATCTGACCAGTGTTTACATTCTGGAATTTCATTAAATGAATAAACCTCTTTTAAAGTTGGTACGTTGGCTTTAATAGCATTTACTTTCTGTAAAACTTCTTCATCAGAAACAAAACAGTAAATACTGCCACTATGATTTAAAATATATTCGTAATCTTCTTCTGCAATGGTTGGATAAATTGGAACATTTTGAGCACCAGTCTGCAAAATACCAATATCCATTATATTCCACTCCGTTCTGTTATTCGAAGTAATTAATGCAATTTTATCATCTTTCTGAACGCCCATGCGCAATAATGCTCTTGAAATAGCATTTGCTTTTGCAATATATTCTTGGCTAGATGTTTTTTCCCAGACTCCGTTTTTTTTTGTTGCTAGAGCAACCGGAAGGTTATAAGTTTCTTGTTGATAATAGGGAAAATCAAAAAGGCGTGTGATTGAAACCATGTTTAATATATTGAATTTTATTGCAAATTAAATAAAATTTGGGTATGATTTTTAATTTTATAAAATTTAATGGGAAAATTTACGGGTACTTTTAAAATTCTACGAAAACGTTTTCTTTTTGGTAGAAAATTTCCTCAAAAATGAAGAAAAATTTAAAAGTAAGACGTTTTTTTATTGATTATTGTACGTTATAATCCTCGTATACTTTTACTCTTTCCCCCATTAAAAACATTTTTTTCTTGGCAAAATGAATAGAGAATTGAGAATAATACCATTCTTCACTATCGTTAGGTCTGTACCAAAAAGTGTATGATGCACTATTAAATCCTTCTTTAAAAATAGGAGTACCTTCGTCTGTACATTCAATTCCCCAATTGATTTTTTGTTTGCTTAAATCTTCTGCTTGGATAAAACCTGTTCCATCTGGATTTAGAACAGTAATGGGTTCTTTTTGGTTTAATGGAGCATAAGTCCCAGGAACTGGATAACCAATTGTCGTGGTAATATAACGTTCTTTTGAATTATGAATAATTTGATCAACATGAACTTGCGAATGCGATTGAAAGGCTGTAAAAAATAGTGTTACCACTAATAAATGTAAAAATTTCATTCTTATGTAGATTAAAGTGTTTTTGGGCTGAAAGTATCTGATGAACAGATTTCTTTTGGCGAATATAACTCAATTTTTTAATAGAATTGAGACTTAAAAATACAAGAATGAAATTTTTATTTTTTAATGATTTCAGATCAGTTTTTACTCTGTTGAAAACTGATTTTCCAGTAATTTTTCTTTAAAATCAGATCTAAAAGTATAAGCAAATGTAATCATCAATGCGCGTGTATCAGATTTAGATGTTCTTTGGTTTTTAAACAAAACTGTATTGTTTTTATAACCGCTTTCTAAAGTGTTGAACATATCGGTTACAACCAATCCTAATCGAGCATTTCCTTTTCCTAATTTTTGCTGAAATCCCATATCAACATTATAGATTGGAATTCTTTTTCCTTGCGGAGTTGCTACAGCCGAATTATAATTTCCGATAATCTGAAGTTTCCCACCTTTCCAGGGAATAAAGTTGTTAATCACTTTTCCGTACCAACTGAAAGCACTTTTTACAACATCTTCGGCTTGTTCTAAATTGCCAGCGCTAATATTCTGCTGAAAAGCTGTTAAACTAATATTGGCATCATAAAATGAAAATGGTTTTAAACTAAAAATAGATTCAAGTCCGTAAGTAATCATGTTTCCAATGTTTTGAGGCTGTAATAAAACAACTCCATTGTCTTGAAGCGTACCATATTGCCTGATTGTATTATTGGCATTTCGATAGAAAGCATTTCCTGAAAACGAATAATTATCCCATTCTTTATTATAATTTAATTCTACAATATGAATGATTTCAGGCTTTAAATAAGGATTCCCTCCATGCGGATTCAACGCATCTGTAATATCAATAAAAGGATTCAAATCATCTAAATCTGGGCGATTGATACGTTTGCTATAACCTAATTTTAGAAATTCATCTGATTTCAAATTTAATTGAAGAGATGCTGAAGGGAAAAGTTTTAAATAATTATTAGAAAAATTATCAGTTCCAGTTTCAGTTTTTCCGCTATTTGAAACTTGTTCAGCGCGAAGCCCTAAATTATATTTCCATTTCTGATTGTCTTTTGTACCTGAATGAGAATTTAAAAGTCCGTAAAAGGCATTTATCTGTTCGTTAAAATCAAAAATATTACTTGCCAGCGGATTAATTACATAATCTCCATTTACTAAATCAGCGCTTTGAAAATCAGAATTGAAGAACCTGAAAGTTCCTTTATATCCAGTTTCAATTATTGATTTTTCCGAAATTGGAAAAGCATAATTTAAAATGGCATTTGAGATATTTTCTTTTTCATAATTATGCGTTTTTTGCCAAAAAGTATCGCCAATTAGCATTCCGTTTTCATCATAATTATCAGTGTCAATATCGGTGTTTTCTTTATCAAAATTGAAAGAAGAAGTAATACTTGCATTTAAGCTTTTTCGATCATCAGAAAATTTGCGGTCATAATTGAAAGCCAATTCTGCTACTTTTGAACCTTGCAGTTCTAATGAATGACGTTTGTTGCTAGAGAAAAATTCATCAGAGCTATTTGAAACATTTGTTCTTAAGGTTTCGTCATTTTTTAAATTTTCGATGTTTCCAAGGGCTTCAAAAGAGAAAGTGTTTCTTTCGTTAGGTGAAAAGTCAACATTGAATTTTAAATTCTGTAAACCTTCCGTGCGTTCGTCATGTCTATTTTGGCGAATATAATGCTCATCTTCAATAAAATAATTGGTTCTTTCGCCTTCAATGCTTTTTGTTCTTCCCGCAAATCGATTGTCGTAAGCAACTCCAACATTCCATTTATCATTTTTGTAGTTTAAAAGCGCAGAACTGCTTATTCTTCCTTTTGCACCAAATCCGCCGCCGAGAACTGCCGCACCATTTATTCCGTTTAGATTATTCTTTTTAAGTTTAATATTAATGATACCGCTTTCTGCATTCGCATCGTATTTTGCCGTCGGACTTGTAATAACTTCAATACTTTCAATACTGCTCGCAGGAATCTGATTCATATTGGTAATAGCAGAATTTTTTCCATTAATCAAAATCAAGGGCGTTTTTCCTCTTAACGAAATAGCATCATCGGCATCTACAGCGACAGTTGGAATGTTTTTCAGCATATCGATTGCTGTTCCTCCAGATTGTGAAATGTTAGAAACGGCATTAAAAACAAAACCTTCAGTAGTTTTCTGAATTTGTTTTTTCTCAGATTTTACAACAACTGTATTAAGCAAATTTGCATCTTCCTGCAAAACAATATCACTAATCGAAATAGGAGAACCTGTATATTTTATTTTCTGATTCTGAGATTTAAAACCAATCAGACGAAATTTTAGAATGTATTCTGCTGGCGTTACATTTTCAAGAATGAATTTTCCAGAAGAATCTGTAACCGCATAAGCATATATTTTGGTAGTATCGGTAACTGGTTTTAAAACCACATCGACAAATTCGATTGGAGTTTTTCCATCAGACACAATTCCGTTAATAGAATTTGTTTTTTGACTAAAAGAGTATTGGCTTATAGTAAATAAGATAATTGCAGTGACTAGATTTTGTTTCCATTTTTTCATGAGACAAAGTTATTTATCCAATGAAAAAAGGAATAATATTCTACCTTAAGATACTATTAAATTAAACTTAGGGTATATTAATTGACTTAAGAAAATAGGAAGATGAAAATAAAAAAGGGTGTTTTTCCCCTTTAAAAACAGGAAATTTCATAGACAGTTTGCAAAACACGATTTCTATTTTTAGTCCGTCAAAATGCGGAAGCCGAAAAGCAAACGAGTAGGCATGTTTTAAATTGAAATAATTATGGAAACTGCTTTTTTCTTAGCGATGGGCTGGTGCGGCACAAAATATCCAGGCTGGTGGAAAAAATTCTTCAAACAACCGCCCTTTCCAGAACCAGAACCCTGGTGGATTATTGCAACAATTGGTCTGGGATTAATTGCCGGATTAGCCGGAGGAACAATCTTTAGTATTGCTGTTCGTAGCAGTCCGTTCTTTGCTGGACAAGCCGCAATCGCTTCCGGACTGTTTGCTTTTGGAACCGCAAATATTGTAACTGGAATTGCGTCCTCTTTTAGAGGCTGAAAATAAAGAATATCTCGGCCATTTGGGGATAGCGTCGAGATGTTTTCCTGCCATGAATTAATTAATTATTTCATGGCAAAAAAAACGCCCGACAAATTCGGGCGTTCTTTATTTAATGAAAACTAAAAATTAGTTTTTCTCAATCCATTTTCTTGCATTAACAAAAGCTTCGTGCCAAGGTGTAACCTCGTCATTTCTATCTTTTGGATAATGCGCCCAGTTCCATTGGAAAGTCGAACGCTCAATGTGAGGCATCATAACCAAATGTCTTCCAGTTTTATCGCACATCATAGCCGTGTTGTAATCAGAACCGTTAGGGTTTGCAGGATAACCTTCGTAAGCATATTTAGAAACAATGTTATAGTTTTCTTCAGCTAAAGGCAATTTAAATTTACCTTCTCCGTGAGAAACCCAAACTCCTAAAGTGCTTCCTGCCAAAGTCGATAACATTACAGAATTATTTTCTTGAACTGTTACAGAAGTAAAGATACTTTCGTGTTTCTGGCTTTCGTTATGGTGCATTTTTCCGTGAACTTCATGCTCTGGATTAATAACTTCCAATTCCATAAACAATTGACATCCGTTACAGATTCCGACAGATAAAGTATCTTCTCTTTTGAAGAAATTATCTAAAGCAGTTTTTGCTTTTTCGTTGTATAAGAAAGCTCCAGCCCAACCTTTAGCAGAACCTAAAACGTCTGAGTTAGAGAATCCTCCAACAGCTCCAATAAACTGAATATCTTCAAGTGTTTCACGACCAGAAATTAAGTCTGTCATGTGAACGTCTTTTACGTCAAATCCAGCTAAGTACATCGCATTTGCCATTTCACGCTCAGAATTACTTCCTTTTTCACGGATAATCGCTGCTTTTGGTCTTGGCTTAGAATTGTCGATTTCTGGTTTTTTTCCTGTAAAGTGTGCAGGGAAAGTATAATTTAAAACCTGATTTTTATAGTTTTCAAAACGTGCCTTAGCTCTTCCGTTTTTAGATTGTTTTTGATCTAATAAATACGAAGTTTCAAACCAAGTATCTCTGTAAGTTGGAATATCCAATTTCCAGTTTCCAACTTCTAAAGAAGCTGTAGAAGTTACAGAACCAATTTTGAAAAATTCAATATTATTAGCTTTTAATTTAGCTTCAACAGCTGCATCAGATTTAGCTTGGAATACGATTCCGATATTTTCTGCGAAAAGGATTTTCAATAAGTCTTTTTCAGCAAATGCAGAGAAATCAATTTTAGCTCCCAAATTCACATCAGCAAAACACAATTCTAATAAAGTAGTAATTAAACCACCGCTTCCAATATCGTGTCCCGCTAAGATTTGGCTTTCGCCGATTAATTCTTGGATAGTATTAAAAGCATTTTTGAAGAAAGAAGCGTCTTTAATAGTAGACGTTTCGTTTCCGATAGTGTTTCTGATTTGTGCAAAAGATGAACCTCCTAATTTGAAATCATCTTGAGACAAATTGATATAATAGATTGAATCTCCGTTTTTCTGTAAAACTGGTTCAACAACTCTTCTAATATCTGTACAGTTTCCGGCAGCCGAAATAATAACCGTTCCAGGAGCAATTACTTCGTCGTTTGGATATTTTTGTTTCATTGAAAGCGAATCTTTTCCTGTAGGAATATTGATTCCCAATTCGATTGCAAAATCTGAACAAGCCTGAACTGCTTCGTATAAACGCGCATCTTCACCTTCGTTTTTACAAGCCCACATCCAGTTTGCAGAAAGAGAAACGCCTTTGATTCCGTTGATAATTGGAGCCCAAATTAAGTTTGATAGAGATTCTGCAATTGCATTTCTAGAACCAGCGGCAGGATCAATCAAAGCTGCAATAGGAGCGTGTCCGATAGAAGTTGCAATACCTTCTTTTCCTAAATAATCTAGAGCCATAACTCCAACATTGTTTAAAGGCAATTGTAACGGACCTGCATTTTGCTGTTTTGCTACTTTTCCTCCAACGCAACGGTCAACTTTGTTTGTTAACCAGTCTTTTGAAGCAACAGCTTCTAAACGTAAAACATCTTTTAAATAGCTTTCAAAATCTGCAGCGTTGTATGCAACATCAGCATATTTTCTGTCCACTGTAGTATCAGTCATAACCGTTTTTGGAGAACTTCCGAAGAAATCTTCTAAAGCATAATCCATCGGTTTTGAGCCGTTAGTTTGTGATTGGAAAGTAAAACGGTGATCTCCCGTTACATCTCCAACTTCATACATTGGCGAACGCTCTCTGTCAGCAATTCTTTGCAACGTATCAATATCTTTTTGACCAATAACCAATCCCATTCTTTCTTGAGATTCGTTACCGATAATTTCTTTTGCAGAAAGAGTAGGGTCACCAACAGGCAATTTATCTAAATCAATCAAACCTCCAGTTTCTTCAACCAATTCAGAAAGACAGTTTAAGTGTCCTCCAGCTCCGTGATCGTGAATAGAAACAATTGGGTTATTGTCGCTTTCTACTAAACCACGAATCGCATTAGCCGCACGTTTTTGCATTTCCGGATTTGAACGTTGAATTGCATTCAACTCAATTCCTGAACCGAAAGCTCCTGTGTCTGCAGAAGAAACCGCAGCACCACCCATTCCGATTCTATAGTTTTCACCTCCAAGAATTACGATTTTATCGCCTTCTTTTGGTTTGTGTTTGATAGATTGATCTAATTTTCCGTAACCAATTCCACCTGCTTGCATGATTACTTTATCGTAACCAATTTTACGGTTTTCTTCTTCGTGTTCGAAAGTTAAAACAGAACCTGTAATAAGCGGCTGGCCAAATTTATTTCCAAAATCAGAAGCTCCGTTTGAAGCTTTGATCAAAATATCCATTGGTGTTTGGTACAACCATTTTCTTTCTTCAACAGCATTTTCCCATTTTCTGTCTTCTTTCAAACGAGAGTAAGAAGTCATATAAACTGCAGTTCCAGCTAATGGTAAAGATCCTTGTCCTCCCGCTAAACGGTCACGAATTTCTCCCCCAGAACCAGTTGCAGCTCCGTTGAAAGGTTCAACCGTTGTTGGGAAATTGTGTGTTTCTGCTTTTAATGAGATTACAGAATCGAATTCTTTTATTTCGTAAAAATCGGGTTTATCAGCCGATTTTGGTGCAAATTGCTGCACTTTTGGTCCTTTTACAAAAGCAACATTGTCTTTGTAAGCAGAAACAATATCGTTAGGATTTTCTTGAGATGTTTTTTTGATTAATTTGAAAAGAGAAGTTTCTTTTTCTTCTCCGTCGATCACAAAAGTTCCGTTGAAAATTTTGTGACGGCAGTGCTCTGAGTTTGCTTGTGAGAAAGCAAAAATCTCTGAGTCAGTTAATTTTCTTCCAAGTTTAGTCGAAAGATTGTTTAAGTATTCAACTTCTTCTTCGCTTAAAGCTAAACCTTCAACTTTGTTATAAGCAGCAATATCATCAATTTCCAGAATTGGTTCTGGCTGAATGTTGATAGTGAAGATTTCTTGATCTAATTCGTTGAATTTTTGAGAAAGCATTGGGTCAAAATCAGTAAAATCTTCCGTTGCTGGATGAAATTCTTCGATTCTGATAATACCTGAAATACCCATATTTTGAGTAATTTCTACAGCATTTGTACTCCAAGGTGTAATCATAGTAGCGCGTGGACCAACAAAAAATCCTGCTAATGCAGATTTTTCGATCTTGTTCGCGTCGGCAAAAAGCCAATTTAATTTTGAAATGTCTTGAGCTGAAATTTCGTTTTGCGTTTGTACCGCAAAAACAGTTTTGCTTTGGTTTTCAAAGAAATGGATCATTTGTGTAGTTTGTTGTATTGAGCTGCAAATTTAATGTAAATAAATAGTAAGCGCAAATTTGGAAACCATCTCTTTTCAAAAAAAATGAAATTGCTTTTTTCTTGCATTTTTTCTACCAAAAAGACGCAGAATCAAGAGGTTTTAACCTTTTGCAAAATTTAAAGATTTAGTAAAAAGTCTTCTTTGATATTTTCTGCTATATTAAACTTTTAGAAGAAAAGAAATCAAAATTTCAAACATCAAATTTTGCCATTTTTACAAGAACAGACTTGCAAAATTTACGAAACTTCAAAATAAGTCAAAAGTTTGTGATTAAAGAAAATTCTCTCAACTGCAATAAAAAAAGCGGCAAATTGCCGCTTTTTAATTGATGAAAATCTGATTTTTAATTAATAATGACCTTTTTGAAAGCTATTTTTTCGCCTTTTATAACTTTAATAATATAGACTCCCGATGATAGATTTTGGATTGAAATTTCAGGAGAAGTTGTATTTTGTTTTTCGAAAACTTTCTGTCCAGAGTATGAGAAAACTTCAACTGAATAAGGAAGATCTGAATTGGCTGATTTAATTCCGAAATTTCCATCGGAAGGATTTGGGTAAATTACAATTTCGTTAGAATTATCAATAATTTTCTCTTCTTCTATTTCTGCGGTTTGAACCATTTTGCTTGCTAAGTTATTGCAGGTATCTTGTGAATACGAATCCCATTGTGCACTTAGATTGAAAGTGGTGCTCGGAGAAGTTACAGTCGATTTTCTTCTTAAAGTAACATCGATGGCAAAATTAGCTGTTCCGCCGTTGAAAGTTCCAATAATATCAATTAGAACACCATTTTTGAATAAACCTACGGCGTCATTTCCGTTAAAAGTCAGTTCGGTTGCTGTGGTCGAAATGTTGGCAGCACTTGTAGAAAAACAGCTCGATGGCATTGAACTGTTTACAATTACAAATTTACTGCCTGTTGTTAAGGTTCCGCTTAAAGCTAAGCCTGTGCTCCAAGAACCAGCGCCGTTTGTTTGTTTTTTAATCGTATAAGCCGATAAATTAATAGAAGCTCCTGTGTTATTGGCAATTTCTAAAGCTTTATTGTTTCCAGAACCTTCAATGTATTCAGAGAAAAGAAGATCAGTTGCAGTTCCAGTTCCGCTGCTGTCTGTTGTAACGCTTATTGTATTGCTTGACGCAGAAGCATTTCCTGCAGCATCTTTTGCTTTTACATAAATAGAATAACTTGTCGAAGCAGTTAAACCTGTAATCGTTCCAGTTAGTCCAGTGACAGTTGTTTTTAAAACACTATTCGCATAAATATCATATCCAGTTACGGCCACATTATCGGTTGAAGCTGTCCAGCTAAGCGTAATCGAAGTTGCAGTTTTTGCAGTCGAAGCCAAACTTGTTGGCGCTGTTGGTGCTTGAGTATCTCCAGAAGATGTTCCTCCCCAAATTTGATTTACATATTCAGGATGATCAATAAATGGATTTCTATTGTTTTGACGTGTATAAATTGCATTGTTTCTAGCAATTTCTCTTGCACTTACAGGATCTTGCGCGTGCCAAGCCAAAAGCATATTTAAGAAAGCTGTTGTAAAAACTTGGTTGCTTGAACCGTTAAACATAGCATAAGAATAACCTGCAACTGTATTTTCGTATCGTGTTGCAAAATAGAAATACATTCTGGCAATATCGCCTTTAAATTCATTTATTGGTTCGAAAACAGTTCCAGAATATCCAGAAACAGCACTTGATCCTAATTTGCTTCCGTTTTGAGAAGTGTACGTTGCAGAGCTTACATTCCCGTGAGGATAGTTTGAACGTATTCCGTTTACTTTTCCATCAGTTGGCGTAATAAAATGCGCATCGGCAACCATTGGTGATTGTTCATTAAAAACAGATTGCGGAATAATATGTTCTCTATTGTAACAATCGCCTTCAACAGAATAATTGCCACATCTTTGAGTGGTTCCAGTTGTATAAGTGTACGGATCTGTTCCAGATGGATTTTCAGAATACATATCTAAAATAGTTCCGTCGTTCTCGTAGAAATTGTCAACGTCAGAAGTTTGATAAGTAGTGTACAATCCAGCATATCCATTATCTGTATGACCTTTAATAATGTTATACAATTGTGTTTTTAAGGTGTAACCCGTTCCAGTTGCCGTGCTGTAGTATCCAGAAGGAATTTGGGCAAAACCAATTGTAGTAAGAAACAATAACAGTAAAAAGTAGTTTTTTTTCATAAGTAATAGTTTTTAAGATTTGGTTGAGAAAACTATTTTAAAAACTTGATTATTAAGTTTTTAAAAATGTGTTATAACAAATCTACTATTTTTATGAAAGCAATACGTTAAGTGATGTTTAATTTTGGATATATTTTCTTACGATGTTTTTTTTTTGTTTGCCACGAAGGCGCTAAGGTGCAAGCTTATTTCGGCAGATAAGATTTTCGTTCCAATATTCGTTAGACGTACTGCAGTGCGTCTACAAATATACTTTGTGCAAAAAGAAAACTTTGCGCCTTAGCGTCTTCGTGGCAAAATCATTATTTAGGGAAATCCTGACTCTGATAAGCACCCAAATCTGGAGGAGAAGTTCTCGTAATTCCTAAAATGTCTGTTGGAATTATATATGCCTGATTCCCTTTCGCGAAAGCGGAAGAAGTATTGTCGATATTCAACTTATTCTGCGAAACATTATAAAACTTCGGATTTTCATTCAAAATGATATTATTATAATGTTCAGTATCGGTTTTAAATTGATAATCTGAATTTGATGTACTTCCAAATTTCAACAAACAATTATTTAATTGATATACAAACGGTGCGCTTGCATTCTTATCTAAATTAAACTCGTTTGTAGCCGAACCGTAAATAATGCAATTATTAAAAGTTGCTTGAGTAAGTGGATTTGTTTCTGGAGTTGCTCCAGCCAAAGAATTACTTAAATTTACCGCAAGCTGAGAACCGCCTGACCAATTATTGTTGAAAGTGCTGTGTACAAAACTATAACTTCCGCCGTAAACGCATGATAAACTTGCCATTCCGGCATAATTGATCACAATGTTTTCAGCGTTAATTTGTGCATTTTGAGCTAAAATTCCGTACTCAACACAATTGTAAACTTGAGTATTTTTAATTTCAATTGTATTTAACGGACTTCTGAATTCTAAACCAGTTACGGCATTTTTTAAAGTTAGATGATTAATAGAATGGTTCGTGCTTCCTTTCTCAAAAATAACCGAATTCCATTGTCCAGGAATATCAGAATAAAGTGACTCCAAGCGATCGCCTTCAAAAATAACTTCGTTTTCGAGTTTATCAGTTGTAGAAGCTGTTCCGTTAATTTCTAGAGAAGCTTTATTGCCAATATACAATCCAGAATTGGCATGAAAATGAACTCTTGCACCAGCTTCAAAAGTTACTGTTTTATTTTCGGGAACTCCCGCGTAGCCATAAATTACATATGGCTTTTCGTTTGTAAAAAGAAGTTCGTTTCCGTTTGTTGGATCATTTTCGCTTAAATAAAATCCGTCGACTTCTTTACCGTCAATTTCGATTTTTTCTTTTGTTCCGTCAGGATTTTGGTTCGGATATAAGAAAACAGCATCTTGAATTAAGGTTACCAAAGCTACTTCCTGTAAATTAGCTCCACTATCAAACTGAATTTCATCGGTATATAAAAAATCATCAGGATTTGCATCTGTAATATCTGCCGTGGTTTCTATGAAAATGTACAGACTGTCTTTTGCTAAAAGCGTAACGTCGTTAAAAATCTTTCCTTCATTGCCACTCATTCCGTCAACAGTCATTCTGTATTTGGAGTTTAAGCCTTTTTTTAATTGTACAGTCGGAATCGAAATATCATTTTTACTTCGGTTATAAACTTTCAATTGATAAGTGCTTGAGCCTATATTTTTAAAAACAGTGTCTAAATAAACAGTGTCTTTTGAGAACTTTAAATCTCCAGAACTGGCAACAGTATCAAAATCAGTTCGGCAAGAACTGAAAGTTAAAATTAGAGCAATAATGGAAAGTGCAAAGTATTGACGCATTGTTGTTTTTCTTTTTTTTTGCCACAGATTAAAAGGATTAAAAAGATTTTCCGCAATGCGTTAAAAAAATAAAATCTGTGTTAATCTGTGTAATCTGTGGCAAAAAAAGCCAAAGATTGATTTTGATTGTTTTTGTAAAAATAACAAAAAACCTACAGGTTTGAAGTTGATTTTTAAATTTTAGAATCTGATTTTAGATTTATGTCTTATCTTTCTTTAATTTTACGTTTTTAAAGTTTATTTTAATGAATTATACAAAAGAGCAGATTTTGGCGCGCTGTAATGAGTTTTCTAAAAACACATTAATGGAAACGCTAAAAATTGAATATATCGATGCCGGAGAAGATTTTTTAACTGCAAAAATGCCAGTAAATCCGAGTGTTCACCAACCAATGGGGTTATTGCACGGAGGCGCTTCTGTAGCTTTAGCAGAAAGTGTTGGGAGTGCGGCTTCTTTCTTTTTTATCAATCCGAAAGAGCAGGAGGTAAGAGGTATTGAAATCTCGGCAAATCATCTAAAAAGTATTCGCGAAGGTTATGTTTTTGGAACAGCCAGGATTATTCACAAAGGAAGAAGCCTTCATCTTTGGGAAATCAAAATTACTGATGAAGAAGGGAATTTGGTTTCACTTTGTAAATTGACGAATATGGTTTTGGAAAGAAAGAAAAGTGAATAAATTATGAATGCATTTTTCTTGAAAATTAAAAATCATAAAGCACAAAATTTACCTTTTGTGCTTTATTCTAAACCCAACACAACAGATCTTATTGGGATTTTACAACAAAATAATACATTGCACAAAGTTTCGGATTACAGCGAAAAAGGATTTGTTTTTGCTTCTTTTGATGAAAATCAATTAATTCTAATTCCAGAAAACGAATCTGAAATTATTACTGCTGAAAAAGAAAAAACTTCTTTCGAACCAATTGAAATTGACGATTTGAGTTTTGATCCTGAAGCTAAATTTCAATATGAATATTTGGTTGGACAAGGAATTCAAGCAATAAAAAATGAAGAGTTTAAAAAAGTAGTTTTGTCAAGAAGTGAAGAAGTTCCTTTGGCTGAATTTGATTTTATCGAAACTTTTCAGCATTTGGTTCAATTGTATCCTGCAACATTCTGTTATTGTTTCTTTCATCCTAAAATTGGACTTTGGATGGGAGCAACTCCAGAAAAATTATTGAAAGCAAACGCAAATGTTTTTGAAACCATGGCTTTGGCGGGAACGCAAAAAGATAATCAGGAAGCAGAAATTGTTTGGCAGCAAAAAGAAAAAGACGAACAGCAATTTGTAACCGATTTTATCGTAAAAAGACTTCGAGAGTTTACGGCTTCGGTTGTCGTTTCTGAACCTTATAGTTTAAAAGCAGGATCGATTTGGCATATTAAAACGGATATTTCTGGAGTTTTAAAAGAAAATTCGACTTTAGAAGAAGTAATTGATACTTTGCATCCTACACCAGCTGTATGTGGGCTTCCAAAAAAGAAATCAAAAGCATTTATTATCGAAAATGAAAACTACGATAGAACATTTTATACAGGTTTTTTAGGTGAATTAAACAGCACTTTTGCAGGAAATAATGCAAGTTCTGATTTATTTGTAAATTTACGATGTATGCAGATTCAGGACGAAAAAGCGATTTTATACATGGGCTGTGGTATTACAAAAGAAAGCGTTCCTGAAAGAGAATGGGAAGAAAGCGTTAATAAATCAATGACAATGAAGAGAGTTTTGAAAATAGCTTAAAAATAGTTTCAAGTTTAGAGTTTCAGGTTTCACGTTCTGTACGTAACTTGAAACATGAAACATGAAACAAACAAAAAAAGAAATGAAACTAGACATATTAGCCTTTGGCGCACATCCAGACGACGTAGAATTAGGTTGTGCTGGAACAATTTTAAAAGAAGTTTCCCTTGGAAAAAAAGTAGGGATTGTAGATTTAACACGTGGTGAATTAGGAACGCGCGGGACAGCAGAAATTAGAGATCAGGAAGCAAAAGATGCGGCGAAGATTTTAGGGGTTCTTGTTCGTGAAAATTTAGCAATGCGTGACGGATTTTTTGTTAATGATGAAAAACATCAATTAGAAGTGATTAAAATGATTCGTAAATACAAACCAGAAATTGTATTGTGTAATGCAATTGACGATCGTCATATTGATCACGGAAAAGGAAGTAAATTAGTTTCTGATGCTTGTTTTTTATCTGGTCTAATGAGAATCGAAACTATTGTTGATGGAGAGAAGCAAGAAGCTTGGAGACCAAAAGTAGTTTACCATTATATTCAATGGAAAAATATTACTCCAGACTTCGTTGTGGATATCACAGGATTTGAAGAAAAGAAAGTAGAAGCAATTATGGCCTATAAAACTCAATTTTATGACCCGAATTCAAATGAACCTGCAACGCCAATTACAAGTAAAAACTTCTTTGAAAGCTTAAATTATCGTGCAAAAGACTTAGGAAGACTAGTTGGGAAAGATTTTGCTGAAGGTTTTACAGTTGAAAGATGTTTGGCAGTCAATAGCTTAGAAAATTTGATTTAATTTTTATGAAAATTTTTCATTTTTTTCTTTGTAGAACTCAACCTTTGTTCTATATTTGCACTCGCTAAGCAGAAAAATGGTGGTTGTAGCTCAGCTGGTTAGAGTAGCGGTTTGTGGTGCCGCGGGTCGCCGGTTCGAACCCGGTCAGCCACCCAGATAGAAAGCCTTGAAGAAATTCAAGGCTTTTTTTGTTTTCTGAGGAAAACAAAAAAGTAAAATTCCAATTTTTTGAAATTCCAAATTCCAAAGTATATCAACTTGGAATTTGGAATTTTTTTTAATTGAATTTCATAAAAAAAAGCCCAACTGCAAAGTCGGGCTTTTCTAATGGTTATTATATTTGGTTTGTGTATTATCGAATTTCTTCAAATGTAGTGCCTTGCTTAATATCGCCGGTTTTAAAACCTTTATTAAACCAATACATTCTTTGTTCTGATGTTCCGTGAGTGAAAGAATCTGGAACAACATGGCCTTGCATTTTACTTTGAATGGCATCGTCTCCAACTGCATTTGCAGCGCTTAACGCTTCTTCGATGTCTCCAGTATCTAAATTAGTTTGATTGTAATGTGCCCAAACCCCAGCATAAAAATCGGCTTGTAGCTCTAATGCTACAGATAATTTATTCGCTTCGGCATCACTTTTTCCTTGCTGCATTTGACGCATTTTAGAAGAGGTTCCTAACAAAGTCTGAATATGATGTCCAATTTCATGTGCAATTACATACGCAATGGCAAAATCGCCTCCTTTTGCACCAAATTTAGTTTTCAGTTCTTCAAAGAAATCTAAATCCATATAGACTTTTCGATCGCCTGGACAATAAAACGGACCAGAAGCAGATGATGCGCCTCCGCAGGCAGTTTGCACAGCACCTTTAAAAAGAACTAATTTAGGTTTTTCATATGTCATGCCATTTTCGGCAAAAATTTTACTCCAGATGTCTTCATTATCAGCCAAGACAACTCTCACAAAATTTCCCATTTCTTCGTCTTCCTTGCTTAATGGAGCCGCAGCTTCGGTTTGCTGACCTTGTCCGCCTTGCATTTGTTCTAGAATTGGGGCGATTTGCTGACCAGTTTCTCCACCAAAAACATTAAGCAGTAAGATAATAATACCAATAACACCACCGCCAACGAGTGCTTTACCACCGCCAGAAATTGATCTGCGATCTTCGACATTATCACTTTGTCTTCTGCCTTGCCATTTCATATTGAATTGTTTTTAAACTTATTATCTAAAATGATATACGAATTTATAGATTTTTTATGATAAATTTTGCAATTGGAACATTTAAGTTTTTAAAAAGATTGTGATATAGTCGCAGTTTTCAGTCTCAGTCGCAATACCAGTGAAGTTTAGTTCAAACTGCTAACTGAGACTGTGACTGAAAACTAATAAAAAAATCATCCAAGCCATTTAATTAAAGCTTCTTCTACTGTTCCTTTCATGATTGGTTTCGAAATATAATCATCCATTCCAGCAGAAATACATTTGTTTCTTTCATCTTTTTCTGCGCCAGCGGTAACAGCAATAATTGGAATATCTCGACCTTTTCTAGTGTTTCTAATTGCTTTTGCGGTTTCGTAACCATTCATAATAGGCATTTGAATGTCCATGAAAACAATCGTTGGATTGATTTGTTCGAATTGTTGGATCGCTTCATATCCGTTTTCGCACTCGTATATGAAAGCATTATTATAAAGGTTTTTAATAATTGTTTTAAGAAGAAGCATATTTACTTTGTTGTCTTCCACAATCAAAAATGTAATATTGTTTTCATTTGGTTCTAAGTCTTCAGAATCCAGTTCGATATTTAAACTTTTAAGTTCAGCATTGTATTTGTCGTTAATGCTTTGGTGACTGGTTTTTAAATTTAAATCAAAGAAAAAAGTACTTCCTTCGTCGATTTTACTTTCAAGTTGCAAACGGCTTTCCATTAAAGCGAGTAGCTGATTTGAAATAGTTAAACCTAAACCTGTACCTCCAAATTTTCTTGTTGTTGAACTATCTTCCTGAGAAAACGCTTTGAAAATTTTCTTTTGATTTTTTTCTAAAATACCAATTCCAGTATCTATTACTGCAAATCGAATTAAGCAATTATTATTTTTCTTCTTTTCTAAAACTGAAACATTTAATTTAATTGAACCTTCGCTTGTAAATTTGACTGCATTTGAAAGCAGATTGATCAAAATTTGTTTAAGTCGCACAATATCTGTCCAAATATATTTAGGTACGTCAGGATCAATATTTAGTTCGAGACTTAATTTCTTTTGATTGGATTCGTAAACAATTAAGTCGAAGACCTGTGCAAGAATTTTTTTAATATCATAAAGATCAATAAAGAGTTCTAGTTTTCCAGCTTCAATTTTAGAGAAATCCAAGATGTCATTTATAATTTCAAGCAGCGAATGGGCCGATTGATTAATAGTCGTCATATATTTTTCCTGAATCTCTTCTAAATCGGTTTTCATAAGCAAATGCGTGAAGCCTATAATTCCGTTGAGTGGAGTTCTGATTTCGTGAGACATATTTGCCAAGAAATCAGATTTTGATTTGTTGGCAGCTTCGGCCAATTGCTTAGCTTTTATGGCGTCTTCAATTTCTTTTTTGTTTGTGATATCAAAGTAAATTCCGCCGACAAATTCGATTTCATCATCTCTCTTAATTACGTCTCCAAATTCTTCTATCCAAATGAACTCGCCGGATTTGCGTCTAATGCGATATACATTATGCAAAGGCATTCCTTTTTGTAAATTATCAATCTGGTTATTGATGACTTCTTCTTTGTCATCAGGATGAATTAACGAAAGAAAAGAGAGATTATTTTCGATAAATTCAGATTTCGAATATCCAGTTAGATTTAAAACTTCGTCATTTAAGAAGATTTTAGTTGAAAAAGCATCAAATTTGGACAAATAAACCGTTCCAGGAATATTGTTTGCGATTAATTTGAATTTTTCTTCACTTTCTAATATTTTGCTCTCATTTCGATTTCTTTCTAAGGCAGAAGAAATGTTATTAGCTAATACCTGAAAAATATTGATTTCATCTTCAGACCATTTTTTCTCTTTCGTACAATCATCAAAACCAATAAAACCAGTAAAAATATCGTTGATGTAAAGCGGTAAAATTAGAATTGATTTTATTTCATTGTCAATCAAAAGT
Source organism: Flavobacterium sp. SH_e (assembly GCF_025717045.1). Lineage (GTDB taxonomy): Bacteria > Bacteroidota > Bacteroidia > Flavobacteriales > Flavobacteriaceae > Flavobacterium. The sequence continues at coordinate 199,618 of NZ_JAOVZN010000001.1, read as the reverse complement.
GTTTTAAAAAAGCCTTCTTTTAAATTTTTAGTTAATGTATTTAAGATTTTTTTCTGTGATGCCGCTTCGTAAATTTCCTTTAAATTTTCTTCGGTCATATGTCTCAGCGGCGTGATTTGATGAACAACACCTTCACGAGACCATTTGTATTTTTGACTGACCGTATTATAAATTGGGTCTTTTTCATAATAATACATATGATCCACTTTTGCAGCTTTTCCGATGATATTGTACGTTTCTTGAAACATTTGATGCGTCGTTTTGCTCAACAGGAATTTTTCGGTACAAGAAGAAAGTGCAGATAAAAGCTGACTTTTAAATTCTAATTTTCTTTCTGCTTCCAAACGCATTTGAGATGAAATTGCAAGTGAAATCACATCAGAAATAGTTCTCGCATAATTGATGTCTTCATTGTCCCATTCGCGTTTTTGCTCGGTACTTTCAAAACAAACTACTCCAGCCAATTGCCCGCTCAAGAAAATAGGAACATCTAGCATTGACTTAATATTGTTTTTTGTAAAGTAAAGTCTTTGAAATTCAGATGTTTCTAATTTATTGAATACGTCTGGAGCATTGATAATGGCTTTGTTGCTTAACGTTTCAAAATAAATAGGATAAGATTCTTTGTTTAAAATGTTTTTATCGCTTAAGCTTTGATTATCAAGGCTAAAAAGATTTTTACAGGTAATTAAATCTCTGTGATATTTCCAGAAACTTACGCGATTGGCATGACTAATTGTAGATGCTTCTTTAAGAATTAAATCAATTACAGTATTAAGCTTGTCGTATCTGCTGAAATCGGTAGTTGATAATTTTTTTGTCGAATTATTATAAGCTTCGATTTTTTTGAGACGTCTTTTTTTCTCGTTTTCAATATTCTTTTTTTCAGTAATGTCCCTTGCAATTCCAGAGAATCCAGCCGTTAAGCCTGAATCGTTTTTACGAACAATAGTCTTTTGTGAAATCCATATTTCTTCTCCGTTTTTCTTTAAAATAGGAATTTCAATTACTGGATAATTGTTCTCATTCACCACAAGATTTTTGTAAAAATCTCTAGCACTTTTGATGTGATGTTCGTGAATAAAATTGGAGTAATGTTTTTTGATAATTTCATTTTCTTCGTAACCAAGAATTGCAATTCCAAATTCGTTTATGAAAGTAAAATGGCCTTCAGCATCAATTTCGAAAATAATATCGGTTGCCGTTTGAATTAGATTTTTGTATTGATCCTGAACAAGAATTTGCTCTGTAACATCTTGCCCGATGCTAATAATTAAATCCTCTGAAAATTTTTTGTCTTTCCATTGAATGTATTTGTAATCACCATTTACAGTTTTTAATTTTCTAATGTAAAGTTTGTTTTCATGATTTTTGACAGGATTTAATTTTTTTGCAAATTCAGAATCTTGAGTTAATTCCCAGAATTTTAATCCCATAACTTGTTCGGGCTGATAACCTAAGATAGGAATTATGGTTTCGCTGCAAAACAGTATTTCTCCTTTTTGATTGGATGCAATTGTTAATGAATTTCCTTTATGAACAATTTCGCTTGCAAACCTAAAATTGTCACGATTATTTAATAAAACGGCATATTTTACCTGATTTATAATGAAAATAAGAATACAGAAATTTATTAGTAAAATCGAAGATTTTATGGGAATGAGCTGAAAAGCTACCGTAACAATTAAAAAAGTAAAAGTTAGAGCAACAAAGAACCAATATATTTTGATTGGTTTAAGTATGCTGTACGAAAAGAAAAAAGAAATTAGAAAAACAATAATCGGGACAACATCACTGGCTAGGGCTACAATATTGTAGGCGACATAGCTCATGTAAATGAAAAAACAGAAAATAAAAATCTGCTGAATATGATCTCGGAGCCACTTTACTTTATCGGTAATTGCATAAATAATAAGTACAGATATACCAATAGAAACATTTAGAACTAAAAGACTTTTAGGCCTAATTTTGAAGATTTCGTTGATGATTTCAATCAGAATTACTGCAATTCCAAAAAATAAAATATACAGCTGATATTCTCTGCTTATGGTATCTTGTTCTTTCTTTTTTTCGATGAAATAACCAATTTTAGCTTTAATTCTAAAAAACTGATAAACTAACAGCGAAAGAAATGCAAAGAGCGATAATCCTAATACAATAAGTTTAGAATTATTATAAAAAATAATGTCCGAATTAAACACATACCAACCAGTCATGATTGATTCAAAGGCGTTTCCAGAATAGGAAATTCCCGAAATAACCGATTTGAAAAAACTATAGTCTGCGGCCATAGAATTTGGGGTATGTTGGTTTAGTAAATAGCTTTTTGAAAATTCTTAAAAGAAGTGGTTAGGTTCTCTGAAATTAAGAATTTTCTATTTTAATCTACATTGTATTTTCCAATTGAATCAATTGAATCTTCATCTTCTGATTCTGTTCCAAAAATCGCAAAATAAGTTGCATAAATCATAGAACTATTGAATACAACAGTAAAAATAACTCCTACACAGCAGGCAATAAAACCTACCATAGAGCCAATAAAACCTATGATAAAAAATGCAAATATGTTAAGCGGATTTTTAGTAACAATAATAATACTTGATTTTATAGCATCGATAGCTCTCAGGTTTCCGAAAACGATCAAAGGAATTGATAAAAACATGAAATAAGAAACCATAAAAGAAATTACATTCCCTACAAATACAATGTTTAAACTCTCAATCAAATTGGCAAGCGCTGTTCCTAAAAGGGCAGGAATAAAAGCCGCAACGAAAATCTGTCCAAAATAAGGAGATGTATAATAAGTAAAAATAGTTGAAACATTAAATTCAACATCTTTATCTGCAGAATCTGCCATTTTCAAAAAACCTGCGCCAAATGGAGCCGTGATTCCTGCAAGTACAGAAACAGAAACGGTTTGAATTACAAGTTCAATTGCAGTAAATTGTTGATTTTCGAAGTTCTCAATAAAATCTTTAGTCATAACCTGAACACCATAAAAAGCGACCGCTACTCCAATAATAGCGATACAAGCAATAATAGAAAAGACTAAGATAATGAGTCCAGAATAAAGCGCTATTTTTTTATAGTTTTCGAAGGCATGATTAAAAACAGTAGCAAAATCAAGGGAATAGCCATTTTTTTTGATCTCCTCAATTTGGTTAAGTGTCGATTTCATTTTTGCGTAAAGTTGTTTTATAGACTTGTAATATTTGATAAGTATCTTGACGTAAATATAATATTTTTAATCAATTCCGTATCAAAATCTATAAAACATTGCGAAATGTTTTTAACTGATTTAAAGCCAGTCTAAAATTCGTTTTATCGAAGCTAATTTGTCTTTGTATGGCGCATAACGCATAGGTAAATCAAGCCAATTTCCTTTTTTTACAATTGGTTTGTGATGAGAAAAAGTATCGAAGCTGCGTTTACCGTGATAAGCGCCGATTCCGCTGTGTCCAACACCGCCAAAAGGCAGTCTATTATTAGAAAAATGAACAACTGTATCGTTGATACACCCACCTCCAAAAGAGTATTTTGAAATTAATTTCTTGGCAAATGAATTATTTTCGCTAAAAATGTAAAATGAAAGAGGTTTCTCATAACGGCTTACGACCTTTTCTATGTCATTTTCGTTTTCATAAACTAGAATTGGCAGGATCGGTCCAAAAATTTCTTCTTTCATAACAGCGCTATCCAAATCAGGCTCTTCAAGAAGAGTTGGAGCAATATAAAGTTTATTGGCATCACTTTCTCCTCCAAATATAATATGCTCATTTTGAATCATATTGGTTAATCGATACCAATTTTTTGTATTTATAATTCTCGCAAAATCAGGCGATTTGTCTATCTTTTTTCCGTAGGCTTTTATGATTTCTTCTATTAAATAAGAAATAAAATTAACCTTCATGTTTTTCTGAATCAGAATATAATCTGGTGCAATGCAAGTTTGGCCTGCGTTGATAAACTTTCCCCAGACAATACGTTTAGCAGCCAGTTTTAAATTGGCGGTTTCATCAACAATGCATGGATTTTTTCCGCCTAATTCTAAAGTTACGGGAGTTAAATTTTCGGCTGCGGCTTTAGCAACGATTTTGCCGACAGCGACACTTCCGGTGAAAAAGATGTAATCCCAGCGTTTTTCCAATAATTTATTAGAGACTTCTACACCACCTTCAAATACTTCTACATGATTGATGTGAAAAGTTTTTTCTATGATTTTAGCAATTATCGCCGATGTGTGCGGAGTAAGTTCAGACGGTTTTAAAACCACTCGGTTTCCAGCAGCAACGGCAGCAACAAGCGGACATAAAGCAAGTTGAAAAGGATAGTTCCAAGGAGCAATAATTAAGACATCGCCGTAAGGCTCTTTATGAATATAATCGGAAGAAGGAAAATTAAGAATCGATGGGAAAACACGTTTTGGCTTCGTCCATTTATTGATGTTTTTAATAACATCTTTAAGTTCCGAAATAACGTAATTTGTTTCGGTTAAAACAGCTTCAAACTCTGGTTTTTTAAAGTCATCGTACAAAGCTTTTACAATCAAATCTTCGCTTTTCTGAATATTATACAATAACTTTTTTAGAGTTTCTTTTCGATATCCGATGTCGCTTTTAAAGTCCATTTTTCGATTAGCTTGTTTTTTACTCCATGCAAGTTAATCGATAAAATTTAAAAAATTAACAATTAAATCATAAAAATCATACAGCATTCCAAATAGGATCGTCTGGAGTAGGGGCAATAATTGTAATGTTTTCTTTTGAAACAGGATGTACAAAAGTTAGTTTTCTAGCATGAAGATGAATTCCGCCATCTGGATTGCTTCGGTCTGCGCCGTATTTTAAATCACCTTTAATTGGTGATCCAATTGCAGTTAGCTGAGCACGAATTTGATGATGACGCCCTGTATGTAAATTGATTTCCAACGCCGTATAATTTTGAAGTTCTTTAATTATAGTATAATCCAAACTCGCTAATTTGCTATCTGGAACTTCTTTTAAATTTGCTTTTGAAGTATTATTTTTTTCGTTTCTTTTTAAGTAATGAACCAATTTAGCTTTTGCTTCTTTTGGTTTATTTTTTACAACAGCCCAATACGTTTTTTTAGTTTCACGATTACTAAACAACTCATTCATTCGAGATAAAGCTTTGCTAGTTCGGGCAAAAACCACAATTCCAGTTGTAGGTCGATCCAAACGATGAATTACGCCTAAAAAAACATCTCCAGGTTTATTGTACTTTTCTTTAATGTATTCTTTCACAATATCAGAAAGAGGTTTGTCACCTGTTTTATCTCCTTGTACAATATCGCCCACACGTTTGTTAACCACAATAATGTGATTGTCTTCGTGAAGAATTTGCAAATTATTTTTATCAGATAGTATTTTCAAAGTCAATCAATTAGTTTGATGAAATTTGGCTAAAGCCTATAATATGTCTTAAAAATAAACCTCCAGCTAAAGCTGGAGGCAATTGAATTGTAAAACCTTTGAACCTCTGTCGCTTTGCCACTTTGAAACTAAAAGAAAACTTAGTGCCTTAGAGTCTTAGCAACTTAGAACCTCAAAAATTAATATTGTTCTTTTTCGTTAGGGAAATCACTAGACTTAACATCTGCAGCATATTGTCCAATAGCTTTTGTCATTTCTTCGTAAAGATTTAAGTAACGACGTAAGAAACGCGGACTAAATTCGTTATTCATTCCTAACATATCGTGAATTACTAAAACTTGACCGTCAACACCTCCGCCAGCACCAATTCCGATTACTGGAATAGAAATGCTATCTGCTACTTTTTTAGCAAGAGCTGCAGGAATTTTTTCTAAAACCACTGCAAAACATCCTACTTTTTCAAGCATTTGAGCATCTTCGATCAATTTTTCAGCTTCTTCTTCTTCTTTTGCACGAACACTGTAAGTTCCAAATTTGTAGATAGATTGAGGCGTTAAACCTAAATGTCCCATAACTGGAATTCCAGCATGTAATATTTTTTTGATTGATTCTTTAATTTCTTTTCCGCCTTCTAGTTTTACTGCGTGTCCACCGCTTTCTTTCATGATTCTGATAGAAGAACGCAAAGCTTCTTTAGGGTCAGATTGGTAACTTCCAAAAGGCAAGTCAACCACAACCAAAGCTCTTTCGACAGCACGAACTACAGACGAAGCATGATAGATCATTTGATCTAAAGTAATTGGAAGAGTCGTTTCGTGACCAGCCATTACGTTTGATGCCGAATCACCAACTAAAATTACATCAACACCCGCAGTGTCGACAATTTTCGCCATTGTATAATCATACGCAGTAAGCATAGAGATTTTTTCTCCGTTGCTTTTCATTTCAATTAATGACTTTGTTGTGATTCTTTTATAATCTTTTTTTGCTACTGACATTTTATTGTTTTTTTGATATTGTAAAAGTATTGAATAATTGTAAAATGGGAATCAGCAATAATAGAATATTTCGACAGAATATATTTTTCCGTTCTTAAATTCTAAATGAAACTGACTGTCTTCCATTACTATAGTGTAATTATGAGGTGATTTTAGAGAAGCTTCGATATACGTTCCATATTTTTCTATGAAAGCTTTTTCAGACAGCGTATGATCTAAAATTGCGTTTGAGTTTAGAATGAATTTATTGTTTTCATTAATAAAGACTTTAATGATTTCGCCTTTATTTTGTTTTTCATCCACAGAAACTTCCAAGTCTGGATAGTAGTAAAATAAATCACTTAAATATATTCCGCATTCGTCTGAAATTTGATTTTTCTTGGTTGGATTTCCCATTATCTTAATCAGATCAGTCTGTGAAATAGTAACTGATTTTGTTTTAAAATCTTTTAAAGAATAATATGATTTCTGTGAAAATGCAATAATCTGTTCTGGTAATTTATGATTGGCTAAGCCTTTAGCTATAGCCATATTCAATTCGGTTTCAGTAATTAATTTTGGGTCGTTGATTTGTTTGACAACTTCATAATATCGCTGATAAGCAGGAATTAACGAAGAATAATCGCTGTTCCAGGCTAATTCTACAATTCGCTCACTTACTGTTTTTCGTTCAGTTAGATTGTTTGTGTCTAGTTTATCAAAATCTTTTAGTAAAGCATCAAAGTTAGGTCTTGGACCAAGAAATTTTCTTAGTGTATATTTTGCATATTCTTCTGTAAAACTACCGTTGATATTTACCCATTCATTTGGATTTAAAGGAATATAATTTACAGCAACAGGATCTCCAGTAAATTGGATTTCTCTAATTTTTGAATTTTTATCAGGTAAAGCTCTCGCTTTCAATCCGGCTGCGAGAATAAAAAGATGATTTCCGCCATAATAAGCATCACCGCCTTCAATAATTGGATTTTTAGAATCTTTAGTTTTCACATCTTTTGCATTCAAACTTTTGGCTACAAATTTCTCTTGAACATATCCTTCGTTCAAATTATCAGCTTGTATTTTGTACCAGCCGTTTTGATTTTCAGACAATAATCGAACTTCTGCGCCATATTTAAAATAGCCTAAGAAATCAGCAGATGAATTTGGTGAAATATAAAGCCTTGTGTCTGAATTTAGAAAATAACGTTCTTGAGAATGTAGTAGAACTGAGCAGAAAAAAAGTAAAAAGGAAAGTTTTTTCATGAAAGTGATGTTGTTTTTTTAGCCACAGATTAAAAGGATTTATACAGATTTTTTATTTTAATCTGCCAAATCTGTGTAAAAAAATCATTTTAATTCTTTTTAATCTGTGGCAAACAAATATTTAACAATCTGCCATATTTACAGCAATTGCAAGTCCGCCTTCTGAGGTTTCTTTGTATTTTGAGTTCATATCTTTTGCTGTTTCCCACATAGTGTTGATCACTTTGTCTAACGGAACTTTAGCATTTTTAGAATCTGTTTCTAAAGCCAATTCAGCCGCGTTTATTGCTTTAATGGCTCCCATAGTATTTCTTTCGATACACGGAATCTGAACCAAACCACCAATTGGATCGCAAGTTAAACCTAAATGATGTTCCATCGCAATTTCGGCAGCCATTAAAACTTGAGCAGGAGTTCCGCCCATTAATTCGCATAAAGCTGCAGCGGCCATTGAAGACGAAACGCCAATTTCTGCCTGACATCCGCCCATTGCTGCAGAAATAGTAGAACCTTTTTTGAAGATACTTCCAATTTCGCCCGCAACCATCAAAAATTGCTTGATTTCTTTTTCGCCTGCATTGTGGTTTTCAATCACCATATAATACATTAAAACGGCAGGAATTACACCAGAACTTCCATTGGTTGGAGCAGTAACAACACGGCCTAAAGATGCATTTACTTCGTTCACGGCAAGTGCAAAACAGCTAACCCACTTTAAGATTTGGCGAAATTTAACTTCGGTTTTTCTAATTTCTTCCAGCCAGCTTTGCGGATCGGTATAATTAGATAATCCTATTAAGTTTTGATGCATATCAAAAGCTCTTCTTCGAACATGAAGTCCGCCAGGAAGAATTCCTTCAGAATGACAGCCAATGTACATGCATTCCAGCATCGTGTGCCAAATACGCATTAATTCTGAATGCACTTCTGCTTCAGGACGCATCGAAATTTCATTTTCATACACAATTTCTGAAATCGATTTGTTCTCCGTAACTGTATAATTCAATAGTTCAGCTGCATTTTGAATTGGATAAGGAAATGCACATTTTATAACTTCTTTCAGTTTAGCATTTGTGCGTTCTTCTTTTACCACAAATCCGCCTCCGATAGAATAAAAAGTAGATTCATATTCAGAATCATCAGATTTATAAGCAGTAAATTTCAATCCATTTGCATGGAAAGGAAGAAAATCTTTATTGAAAACAATGTCTTGAAGAAAAAAGAACGGAATCACTTTTTGGTTACCCAAATTGATTTCGCTAGTAGTTTCGATTTTTTTAATAATTCCTGCAATATCCTCAACTGGGATATATTCAGGATCTTGTCCGCTCAATCCAAGCATTACGGCAAGATCTGTTGCGTGACCCTTTCCAGTCAAAGAAAGCGAACCGTATAAATCGACTTTTACTCTCGTAATGTCATCTAAAATTGCTTCATCTTTCAACTCTTCCAGAAAGCGTTCGGCAGCGCGCCAAGGTCCTAAAGTATGTGAGCTAGAGGGACCAACGCCAATTTTAAGCATATCAAAAACTGAGATACATTCTTCCATTGTTCGTTTTTTGTTAAGACAAAGATAATTGAATAATGCAATCATGATTCATATTTGAATGTTAATCTTGCGTATTTGTTAAAAAAAATATTAAATTTTAATAATTCGGCAACGAAATAAATTTAAATCCTTAATATGCGGTTTACGTAAAAAGTTCGCGTTTTTTAGGTATTTTTGTAAAGAATGATTAGCGCAAAAAAACGCAATCTTTATATTAATACTCTTGGATTTTTGTTTTAATTCTGAAATGTCTTTTTACAAATATTAATACCACAAGAAGATAAAATTACCCTATGATAGAATTTTTCAGACATCTATTACAAGAATTCGAATTACCACTAAGCAATCCAGTATTGATTTTTTCTTTAATACTTTTTATAATTCTGCTTTCGCCAATTTTACTTAAAAAGATTAATATTCCTGGAATTATCGGACTTATTATTTCTGGAGTTATCATTGGTCCACACGGATTAAATATTCTGGCAAAAAACTCTGCTGTAGATTTGTTTTCAACAATTGGACTTTTGTATATCATGTTTATTGCAGGTTTAGAATTGGATATGAATGAGTTTAAGGCCAACAGAAATAAAAGTTTATTATTTGGCTTTTTCACGTTTATTCTACCGCTTTCAATCGGATTTCCAGTTTGTTTTTATTTATTGAAATATGATTTTAATGCCAGTTTCTTAACCGCAAGTATGTTTGCGACGCACACGCTTGTAGCATATCCGATTGTAAGTAAATTGGGAATTGCTAAAAATCAAGCCGTTGCAATTACTGTCGGTGGAACTATTTTGACCGATACAGCCGTTTTAATTATTCTAGCTGTCATTATGGGAAGCAGTCAAGGAAATTTAAATCAAGCTTTTTGGATTAAATTGTTTATCTCATTGGCAATTTTTTCTGCCATAATGTTTATGATTATTCCGCGCGTAGCAAAATGGTTTTTCAAGAAACTAGAAAGTGAAAAACACGCCCATTATATTTTTGTACTTTCTGTAGTTTTCTTTGCAGCCTTTTTGGCAGAAGTGGCAGGAGTGGAGCCTATTATTGGAGCTTTCGTTGCAGGTTTGGCATTAAATCCATTGATTCCGCATTCTTCTGCTTTGATGAATAGAATTGAGTTTATCGGAAATTCGTTATTTATTCCGTTTTTCTTGATTTCTGTGGGAATGTTAGTTGATGTAAGCGTTATTTTAAGCGGACCAACGGCTTTAATTGTGGCAGGAACTTTAAGTGTCGTGGCCATATTTGGAAAATGGATTGCTGCATTTTTTACTCAAATTGTTTTTAAATACACCAGAACCGAAAGGCAACTTATTTTTGGATTGAGCAGTGCGCACGCCGCGGCAACTTTGGCTGTAATTTTGGTTGGATACAAAGCTAAAATTTTAGATGAAAATATCTTAAACGGAACTATTATCCTGATTCTGATTACGTGTATTGTAGCTTCATTTGCAACAGAAAAAGCGGCAAAGAAAATTGCCATTTGCGAAGAAGAAATTTCACATGAAGACACAGAAAAAGATCAGATTTTAGATGAACATATTTTAATTCCCCTGGCAAAATCTTCTGCTGCAGCAAGTTTGTTGGATTTTGCACTTTTGATAAAAGATAAAAAGTCGTCTAATCCGGTTACTTTACTAACGATTGTTCCGAATAACAATCAGGCTGAAAAGAACATTTTGAAGTACAGAAAAGCAGTTGATAAATTTGTAATTCAAGGTTCGGCTTCTGAAGTGAAAATTAATACTATTGCGAGAATCGACCATAATCCTGCAAGTGGAATTGCCAGAACTTCAAAAGAAATCATGTCAGATATTGTGATTGTGGGCTGGCCTAGAAAGACTGGATTTATTGATAAAATCTTTGGAGAAAATGTTGATTCGATTATTAATAATGTCGATAAGAGTTTGTTTATCTGCAGGTTTCAAAAGAATTTTATTGAAGAAAAAAGACTGGTATTTATCTGTCCGCCATTTTCAGAAAGAGGAATTGGTTTTCATTTATTAATGCAGAAAGTAAGCCGTTTGTCTCAGGAATTAAGTGTGCCTGTTGTAATTCATGCTGAGGAAAAAACCTTTCATGCAATTCAGCAGATAGCTTCATATTTAAAATTAAACAGCAAATTTGGATTTAAAAATGTTTCCGATTGGGAAGATTTTGAACTTATTACAGAAGAAATAAAACCAACTGATTTAGTGGTCTTTAATTTGTCTCGAAAAGGCTCTGTTTCTTATCAATCTATCTTTGATAAATTGCCACAGAAGTTCGAAAAAACTTTTAGTGAGAACAATGTGATTTTGGTTTATCCGCATGATGATCGTAAAGAAAGTTCAATGGACGCTTACGAAGATTTTACATCATCGCCTTTAGCAAAAGGTATTGAAGCTATAGAACAAATTGGACGTGGTTTGGGAAGTATTTTGAAGAAAGGATAAATGTTTAGTTTTATGAAAAGCTATAAAACGTTTTTATTTTCTGCTTTTTGCATCTTTTTTCTAAGTTGTAATAAAAATAAAATAGAAGAATCAAAGCCAGATTCTCAAACGAAAAACAGTATTGCATCGAAGAAAAAAGAAATAGCCGAAAACTTTGATGAATTCAATAAAAAGTTTCATTCTGATTCTCTTTTTCAAGTTTCGAGAGTTGATTTTCCTATTGAAGGAAAACACGTTTCTGGTTTTGAACAATACAATTGGACGAGGAAGAATTGGCAGTTTCAGGCTGTTTCAGTTGCTGAGAAAACTGAAATAGGAGAATATGAGCATTCTTTAGTAAAAACAGATACTTTGGTCACAGAAAAATTTTGGATTCCGAACAGTGGTTTTGAAGTAGAAAGACAATTTAAACTGATAAACAACAAATGGTTTTTAATTTATTATAACGACATCAATTTATAGTAAAATGGAAAAGAATATAAAATCAATTAGACCTTTTATTGGTTCTAAAAATTTCGAAGTTTCGAGAAGTTTTTACAGAGATTTAGGATTTGAAGAAACCGTTTTGGAAGCAAAAATGTCTGTATTTAAAACAGAAGAAATCGCTTTTTATCTTCAAGATTATTACGATAAAAACTGGATCGAAAATACCATGATTTTTGTCGAAGTTGAAAATGTTGAACTTTATTACAGCGAACTTTTAGCTTTAAATCTTCCTCAAAAATATGAAGGAGTAAAATTAACTCCGATAAAATATTTGGATTGGGGAAGCGAATGTTTTCTGCACGATCCGTCAGGAGTTTTATGGCATTTTGGGAAATTCAAATAAAGCTTAGATTCTCTTTTCGCAACGAATTTTCACGAATTATTTTTTTATTCACTTCAATAAAATTAGTGGAAATTTGTGAAATTAGTGGCAAGCAAAAAAATCATCTCAAACCAAAATCTCCCAAAACTTTCGTTGTATTTTTACGCTGATACCAATCATTGTAAACTAATTCTAAATTTTTGACGTCGAATTCACCGAAATCATAATCACGGAATTTTTCTGCAATTTCAATTAATTTCTTCGGATTTTGAAGTTTTTCCTGAAAGCGCATGATAGTAGAATGTGCTGCAGAAATTGTATATCGGCTATCTATACTTTGCTGTAATCCTGAATTTTTGAAATTCTCACGAAGTCTGTTTCGTAAATTATTTAAAGTTTCATCGCTCGGAAATCCTTGAATCATTAAAGCTGAAGGAGAAGCAGTTATTCCTTTAAAATGAATTTTTATTTTATCTACATCAACCAAACTTCTGCAGATTATTTCGATATATTCATTTGGCGAAATTTGATTTAATGTGAAATTTTCCGAACAAGAAATAATCGATATTACCGTAATATGAATATCTGAATCTGGATAAAAATATTGCTCTGGTTCTGCTTTTTTTAATTCGTTAATGAAAGTTTGAATATTAGCTTTAATTTCATCATTTGGACGAATAAGAAGCGTAATTCCAAAACGAGAATCAGATTCGTTTTTAAGTTCAGTATCTATAGCATATTTTCCTGTCGAAATCGCTTCAGAAGAAGTTTTATAAAGTTGGTTGTAATGTTCGGTTAAATTCATTTGTATATTTATTTCTTTTTTGCTTTTTCCAGATTTTCTTTAACTCTAAATTTGACAATTTCAGCAATCAAATCGTAAGGCATTGGGTCTTTTAAAGGAAATTGAACAGAACCTTTTCCGGATTTGTATTTTGAAAGTCTTTCAGCAAAAGCTTCATGTCCAGAAGGCAGAGCATAAAGTCCGATATGGTTTTTAAAAGCAGCAAAATAAACTACAATTCCATTTTGTTCAAAAGCCGGCATCGAATAACTGATTTTTTCCTTAGAATCTGGCGCCGCTTTCTGAATTGTCATTCGAACTTTCTCTAAAATCTCCTGAACATCATTCGGAAATCCGCCAATGTATTCGTCTATATTTTCGGTTTTTTTTACTTCCATAACTTTTAGTTTTTCGTTTAAAGTTTCAGGTTGTCTTTCTTTGCGGTTAATGTTTTGAAACGCAGAGCTCGCAAAGATTTTACGCAGAGTTCGATGAGATATTTTAATTATAAGCAAAGCTTTGTGAACGTTCCATTTTTAATGATTTTCAAAAAACTTTGTGATCTTTGCGTAAAATCTTTGCGAGCTCTTCGCTACAAAATAATACGCTTTTTCCGCAGTTAAAATCACCACTAAGCAAGTCCTTTAGGAAAGCGATCTAAAACTAAATTCAATCGTAAATTATGTTCTAAATAAGCTTTTGCTCCGGCCAGAACCAAAGTAAAACCTTCGGTTGAATTTCGAACCTGATCGATTATTTTATCTGTATCACCATGAAAACCAGAATTAGTAATACTCACAAAAGTTTCATTTTCGTTTAATGGACTAAAAATCCATTCGACAAGAGTAATTTCGTCTGGATTTCCCCATTCGATCACAATCTTTTTATTTTCCTGCAAAACAACCGTTTTAACAGAAAGCGAAAAACCATACATTTCCCAAGTCCATTCCGTTTTCTGATTTTCTTCTAATTTTCCTGATCCTTTTGTAAACCAGAAATTACTAGTTATCTGCGGATCAATAAAAGCCTTGAAAACTTCTGAAACAGGTTTTCTAATCAGCATTTCGGCCTTTGCAAATTTGTTGTTTTCTGTTTTCATTTTTTTTGAGGTTAGAAGTTGTTTGTTAAAGTTAGAAGGAAATGTAAATATAACTCTAAATTTTTTACTTCTAACTCTTCATTTTCAATTCATAACGAATGATTTTGAATTTATAATTCAGAATTTACAACTCTTCTTTATTAATCCATTTTACAACAGTTGGCGCGATATAGTTTTTCATTTTATACAGAAGATCTTCAATAGTTTCACCAACGATTAACATTTGTTGGTATTCACTTTTTAAGAAACCTTTTTCAACCATAATTTTAGTTAGTTGGATTAAAGAATCGTAAAAGCCGTTTATGTTAAGAATTGCAATAGGTTTCTTATGTAGACCCAATTGTTCCCAAGTCAGCATTTCAAAAAGTTCTTCTAAAGTTCCAAAACTTCCTGGTAACGCAATTACGCCATCACATAATTCATTCATTTTAGTTTTTCTTTCGTGCATACTTTCTACCAAAATCAATTCGGTTAAACCTAAATGCGCAATTTCTTTTGATCTCAGAAAGTTTGGAAGAACGCCAATTACTTTTCCTCCAGCATTTAAAGCTCCGTCTGCAACAGCGCCCATTAAACCTACATTTGCACCGCCGTAAACTAATTCTATATTTTGCTCAGCTAAAGTTTTTCCAACTAGACCCGCTTGTTCTTCGTAAATTTTTTCTGTACCAAAACTTGAAGCACAGAATACTGTTATTCTTTTCATTGTTTTATTTTTTTAAGAAGGGAAAGATGAAAGAAGCAAGACGATGTATTAAATTCAATATCTTTTCTCTTGCCTCTTTCTTCTTTCATTTATTCTTTTTTCTTCAACTCATATTCAAAATAAGGCACATCAGCACCATTAATAGTAAATGTCAGCTCATTGATTTTTTCTGCTCCAAGTTTTAAAACGGCTTTTTGAGAACGGAAATTTTCTGCTCCGATGTGAAAAAGTACCGAATCAACATACTGAAATGCATAATCGATCATTAATTTTTTGTTTGATTTATTGTATGGGCCTCCCCAATATTTTCTTGTAATAAAAGTGTAACCAATTCCCACATTCGATTTTTCGGGATTGTGATCGTAAAAACTCGTTGTTCCCATAATTTCGCCAGTTTGTTTATCGAGAATTAAGAACGGACTTTTTGTAATTATAATATTAAAAAAAGTTTTAAAACCTTCTTTTGTGTATCGATCCTTAGCTGGATTTTGTTCCCAAATCAAAGGATCGGAAGCGACTTCAAATAATGCTTCAAAATGATTTTCTTCTAGCGGAATTAACTTTGTAATTTCGTTTTCTAAGAAATCGGGCTGTAAATTGAAGTTTGATATTTGCATTTTATGGTTTGCTTTTTTTAGGATGGTTAATTCTGTCTATGTTGCAAAAGTAAGAATAGTATTGTTATTTAATAGTATGTTGGCCTAAAAAATTCTTAGACAAATATCAAATACACTTAATATGTACACAAGAGACATTTTCCATTTTAATCTGTTTTCCTACTTTTTTAAGTAATCCAGTTTTAAAATCTCTTTTAAAAACCACAACATTCCCAGTTTGTACATTTGATGCAACTAAAAATTTCCCGCTTTCGTCAATGGCAAAAATTCGTGGATGTTTTCCTAAAGTAGATTGATAACCAATGTTTTTAAGAAATCCATTTTCATCAATAGAGAAAATAGCAATATTATTTTCCTTGCCGCGATTGGTGGCGTAAAGAAATTTTCCGTCAGGAGAAATATGAATATCCGAGCTTTCAAAGCCTTCTTTTATTTTATCCGGATGCGTTGCAATGCGCTGAATTTTATTCAAAACACCATTTTCAAAATTGTAAACGCTTATTTGTCCTGCCATTTCTTCTATACAATATCCCCATTTTTGATTTGGATGAAAAGTAAAATGTCTCGGTCCAGCTTCTAAATCGGTTTTTGTAAATGGATTTTTAGTTTCTACTAAAGGCTTTTTCACATTTTCATCAAATGCATAACAGCGAATTTTATCGGCGCCTAAATCGGGTAAAAACAAATAATCGCATTGTGGAGAAAATACTGCAGAGTGTACGTGAGATCTGGTTTGTCTTTCTTTATTTACACTTCCATCCATGTATTGAAAATTCTGTGCAATCGAATCGATTTTTCCATTTTCTAAAATTGGAAAAACCGAAACGCTTCCTTCAGTATAATTGGCATTGGCAAGCCATTTTCCATTTTTATGAACAGAAACATAAACTGGGTTTTCACCGCCACTTCGCTGACTATTCAAAAAAGTCAATGTTTTTGACGATGTATTAAATTCAAAACTGCTCACGCTTCCCGCATTTGGAGTTTTGGTATCCGTGCATGCGTAAACATATTTTCCATTTGGAGAAACCGTTAAATAGGAGGGATTGACAACATTTTTAACCGAAGTAAATTTGGTCAATTTTCCGCTCAAAGTATCCAATTGATAAACCTGAATGGCTTCTGCCGTTTTATCTCGATTGTAAGATCCTAAAAAGACGTAAGTATTCTGAGAAAAAATGTTAGATGTTACGAGCAATAAAAGCGCTAGAAAGGATATTTTGTTTTTCACGGTTTTGAGTTTGTTTCAAGTTTTCAGTCTCAGTCTCAGGTTTCATTATTAACCATTAATAATTTACAATTAAAGAACTCCTTCCCACCATTGTTTAAACTCTTGTTTATCATTTTTCAATTCAACAGCTTCACCAATCATTGGAGTAATTAAAGAAATCGGATTTTCAGACAAACTATTCAATTCTGTTACTTTTTTCAAAGGTTCGTCCCAAGAATGAAGAGACAATGAAAACTTAGAAGAGTGCACAGGGAATACTCTTTTTGCTTTCAAATCTTTCATGGCTTTTATCACATCTTCGGGCATATTATGAATGTATTTCCATTTCTCATTGTATTGGCCGTTATCAAGTAAAGCGATGTCAAATGGACCATATTTTTCTCCGATTTCAGTAAAATGAGAATCGTAACCGCTGTCGCCACCCAAATACATTTTAAAATCTTTAGTTTCCAAAACAAAAGAAGTCCAAAGTGTGTTACATCTTTTAAAACTTCTGCCAGAAAAATGTCTTGAAGGCGTTGTGTGAATCGTCAGATTTTCATCTAATTGGATCCTGCTGTACCAATCTTTTTCGATAATATTTTCTGATGGAAATCCCCAAAACTCAAAATGCGAACCAACTCCGAGAGCCGTGATGATTTTTTTAGTTTTGGGTTTTAATTTTAAAATCGTATCATAATCTAAATGATCATAATGATCGTGCGTGATCAATAAATAATCAATTTCTGGAAGATCTTCAACTGAATAAATATCAGAGCCTTTAAATGATTTTGTTGTGCCAGGAATAGGAGAGGCGTTTCCGCTGAAAACAGGATCGATTAAAAATCGTTTTCCTTCCAACTGAATAAAATAAGACGAATGTCCAAACCAAACTAAAATATCTTGATCGAGAGGAAGTTCGTGTAAATTGGTTTTTATTGACGGAATCAAATCGGTTGGCGTTTTTCTTTCTACTTTTTTGAAGAAAAATTCAAACAAAACTCCCGCCATACTTTCTCCTTCTGCAAGGTCGGGTGTAAAAGATTGATTTTCGAATTTTCCGTTTTTATATTGAGGCGAATTTTGAATCAAAGTTAGTCTTTCGCCAGAAGGAGCTTTTCCGAATTTTGGATGCTGAAGAAATCTGTAAATGGCAAATAATATTAAAAATACTAGAATTAAGAATGTAATCATTTTATTTTGAGGGATATAAATTTTGAGTGTATTGAATAGAAAGCAAAATTATCTTTTTTAAGATTTCGATATCAACATCAGCTAATTTTTTGATGTAAATGCAGGCTTTCGACGAAGTATGTTTTCCTAATTTCGATAAAAGTTCTTCTCTTTTTTCTTCTGGCAAATAGAAATAAACGGTCAATGCGGCTTTTCTTGGTGAAAATCCGGCTAATGGTGCATCACCTTCATGTCCGCTGTCATATTTATAATGATAACTTCCAAATCCAATAATGCTTGGTCCCCACATTTTGGGTTCAAAACCTGATGTTTCCTGTATTATTTTTAGAAGTTCAAAAGCATCGTTTCTTTTAACTTCATTTTCGACAGCGTTAATAAAATCAGTAACACTGCCTTGAGTTTCTGTAGTTTTATTTTTTGCCATTTTGTTTATTTTTTACTTAATAAATCACTTTTTAAAAGGATGTTTTTGATTTTGAATTCAGAAGCATAAAACAAATTAGAATCTTCCGGCATTTGATTTTCTGAAACAATCAGGCTCACATCACTTTCTGGGAAATACAAATTTACGGCAGAAAATCCGTCACCTAAACCTGTATGTCCAAGATATTTAACTGATTCTTCTTCTACAATTCGAATTCCGTATCCATAAGGTTGTTTTTCTTTTCCAAAGAAATTATGCTGAGATAAAATGGTGTTTTTAGTTAATAACTGATATGATTCGGGGTTTAATATTTTTCCTTTATGAAGATTATTGTTCCAAATAGCTAGATCAGAAACGGTTGAAATAATGCCGTCTGCACCTAAACTTTCATCTGTGATTTGTCTTGAAGTATCAGGTTCCAACTGATTTTTTACATTATAATAACCCGTTGCCAGATTTTGCTCTTTATCTTTAGAATAACAAAAAGTGTGATTCATTTTTAATTTCTTAAAAAGCGATTCAGCAACATCTCTATAACTTTTTTTAGAGCTGAATTCGACAATTTTTGCAACTAGATTAAAACTGAGATTTCCGTATTTAAAATCGGTTCCAGGTTTAAAAGCCAATGGTTTTTGTAAATCGATAATTCCGTGAGAATGATTTAAAAGTTGATGAACCGTTACTGAATCAGCCCAAGTTTGATTTAGTTCTGGCAGATATTTTTTGATTGGCGCATTCAAATCGACTTTTCCTTTTTCGACTTCCAATAAAATTAAAACGGCAGCAATTAATTTACTGTTGGACATGATTTCAAATTGGGTATCCATTTTTAAAGGTATTTTGGTTTCGAAATTCGAAAGACCTTCAACTTTTGAATACAGCGCTTTCCCATTTTTAGAAATTAAAACTACACCAGTAAATTTTGGGTTTGAGTTTTGAATTATACTATCAATACTTTTTTTATAATCCTCTTTTTTCTGAGCTGATGAATTGCAAGAAGCAAAAATTAAAACTAAGAGTAAAGAGATTTTGGCGATGAAGTTCATTGGTTTTTAATGGTGAATTGTTAATTATGAATTGTAAAATGTTGCGAATGCGTTTATCTGTTGTTTATAGATTTAGTTTTTGAATTAATAATTTACCATTAACAATTCACAATTAACTAAAACATTCCATTTTCATTAATAGAATCTTTAGGAACTGGCTGGCCTAAATCCCAAAGTTCTATGATTTTATCCGATTCGAATTTGAGAATATGCACAACTGCAAAACCTACGTCTACAGGAGTTTGTTTGAGATGCGAATGCACCGCAACTAAATTCCCGTCTTCTAAAATATGATGGATTTTAAAAATCTTATTCGGATTTGTTCTGGCAGATTCTTCCATAGCAAGCATTAAAGTGTCTGCATCACCTTTGAAATAGGCATTGTGATGTTTGAAATTCTTTCCGACATATAATCGAAAACCTTCATGAGGATGTCCTTTTGCTGCCAATTTCAGGAAGTTTTTAGCGATTTCTTTCTTAGTCATAATTCCAGATTTAAAAACAAACTAAGTTATGAAATTAAGTGCTAAAAATTTTGTAGAAAAGGCTTGGAATTTTATAAAATTAAATGGCTTCCGATTTAATTTTTGAAAGATCTAAACCTAATTTGGTAAACTCTTTTTCGCCTAATTCAGTTATATAAAAATGCTTTTCTTCAGGACTATTTTTGGCAATCCATTTTTTATCGGCAAATGTTTCCAAAAGAAGTTCGCCCAATTTGCCACCGATATGCTCGTAGCATTTTTTTGCTGGTTTTATTGTTGTTTTATCGCCCATTTGTTTTCTTTTTTACAGCAATTCTAGAAGCTAAATAAGCCATTGGAATATAAGCGAAAATTAAATCGACAAAACCAAACCAAATTGGCGATGGCAGTGTAAACATGGTCACAATACCGCCAAATAAAAAGAAAGCTCCAATACCAAAAGCTAATTTTGTTTTATGATGAATTGCGGTTAAAGCTGTCGTTAATGCGCCAGCAAAAGTTCCTAATGCGTGGGCTAAAAATGGAAAAAGAAAATGCTTTGGCTCAAATAAATGCATTGATGCTTTTAAGCCTTCAGTAGTAGTAACGTCTGCACCATTTGGCGCTGGAATTATAGAACCACTAATTAAAATGATGCTCATATTGACAACGCTTCCGATAACAAGACCTGCAATTACGGCCAAAGTATTTCTTAAAAATGGATTCATAGCTTTCGTTTTAATTACTATAACGAAAGTAAGAAAATTATTCTTTTGATGATAATGCTCTTTCTGTTTCTATTTGAGGTTTTCCAGTTGCATTAGGCAGTCCTTTTCCAGTTTCAATTAGTTTTTTCAAACTGTTCTCGATATAATTGGTCCAGCCCGCTTTGCAAACTTCAAAACATTCGTATTCTGGCACTAAACCAACGTGTGTAAAAGTGAGCTTGGTTTTGTTGTCTTCATTCGAAATATCAAAAATCGCAGTTGTATTAGTCCATTCCGTATCGTCTTTGGTAAAACTGAAATAATTTTCTTCAATCAGCCAGACGATTTTCTGATTTGGAATGACTTCAATCAATTTTATTTTACAGCGGTGAACGTCTTCATAATGGTATTTAAATTCGTCTCTTTCGTTTGCTGTTTTTCCTTCAATTTCTTCAGACCACCAGCCACGAACATTTTGTATGGCTTTGAAAACTTCTTCTGGCGATTGATTGACAATTATTGTTGTGGTAAAATCTTGACTTTTCATAATTAATTGATTTTTAAATTAGTAAAGTAAATTTACAATCTAAAAATTAATTAGTTAAGGTATTTTAAAGACAATTTTAAGGTACTTTTCGGACAGAATTAATGTGCTAAGTTATTCTCCTAAAAAAAGATAAGCGGAACTTAAAATTAAGCCAAGTAAGATTATGACACTTAATATAGAAATAAAAAAAACTCTCCATCCGCCAAAAGTGCTTCCGCCATTATCCATGTGCTTTTGAATTTCTTTTTCTTGGTAGGTATGAATTAGATAAGAAGCTACACCTGAATAAATTACAGGGAAAATAATTGTTGGGAAGTTTTCAGGAAGATTGAAAGCAATAGCGATAATAACGATCGTAAAAGCTCCAGTAATAAGCCAAGTATTTCTAGCTTTTTCAGATTCGTTAAATGCTTTGAAATTTTCTGCGATGCAATATCCAGCAACCAGCGGACCTCCAAAAAAAGTTGCGGTGCTTATTGCTTTTTTAGAATAAATTTTCTCGGTTGGAATTTCTTCAAAAACTGATTTTTCTGTTGTATCGTCTTGTATCATTTGAAGTTAGTTTATATTTAGGGATTATTTTATTGCTTTAATTTTTTCAGGAATTTGATTAATCAGTTGAAAATGTTTTGCCATTACGTTTTCGAGTTCCAAAGTTCCGCCTAGAATAATCATTTCCTTTTGAATGAAACGTTTTCCAAGTCGGTCTTCGAGCATTATTTTTTCCATGCTTTGGGCAATTTCAATTTCGTTAAGAAAATCATTCGGATGGCCAGCTGTACAAATTACAAGTCCTAGTGGAATGGTTTTCATTTTTCTTGAATTTTCATTTTGCCCGTAAGCATATCCAACAGAATAAACACGATCGAACCAGCCTTTTAATTTTGCAGGACAATCGCTCCACCAAACGGGATAAAGGAAAATAATGCAGTCTGCTTTTTCTATTTTTTCTTGTTCGCTCAAAACATCTTGCAGAATCGGAAGTTGAGTTTTTGCAAAACCTTCACGTTCATATTCTGCTTCAGACATATCACTTTCGAAATTGGAAGCATACAAATCTGAGATTTCGATATTCCAATTTTCATTAGCCAAAACAGATTTTAATCTTTCCAAAACTTGAAAAGTGTATGACTTTTTACTGGGATGCGAGTAAACAATTAAAATATTCATTTTTAGACTTTTTAGATTTCTAATCGTTTCAAAGTTTAAATCAGTTCTGTACGAAAATACAAATTAAATCGAAATGAAATTATTCTTCCGAAAATTCTAAAATATCACCAGGCTGGCAATCCAAAACTTTGCAAATTGCTTCGAGCGTGCTGAAACGAATGGCTTTTGCTTTTCCGGTTTTTAGAATGGAAAGATTTGATAAAGTTAAATCTACTTTTTCTGAAAGTTCATTTAATGACATTTTTCTTTTTGCCATCATGACGTCTAAGTTTACTATAATAGGCATAATGTTTCGTTTAAATAGTTAAGTCAATTTCAGATTGAATTTCGATTCCTCTTTTAAAAATCTGTCCAATTACAAACATTATAATTGCCATAAAAATCCAGATGCTGTGACCTTCAAGATTTAGAGATTCTAAAGTCGGGAGTTTTACGCCATTTGAAGCTAGCCAATTATTGAATTTGAAAGCCCAAAAAGAAAACAATCCGATTCCGAAAGCCAAGTAAGAAAGATTAGAAATAAAACGTCCCATTTCGGCAGTGAAAGGCTGAGCAATGTCTAATTTTTTGTAATGCAGCATTTTTACAATAAAATAAAACATAATTGCTTTTAGTATTGCTACAATACTGATAAAACAAATTTCTTGAATGTAATAAGTGGGACTATAATTGTACAAATCAAGTAAATCAAGAAAACGTGCATTGTATGAATTTATAGTCATTGTATAAATTCCGTTGAAAAGATACATACCAGCTTCTACGCATAAGCCAATAAAAATAATCCTTGATAAAATATTCAAAATTTTTAGGATCTGCGGTGTTCCAATTTTAATTTCCATTGTAATTAAGATTAAAAGTTATGCTGCTAAAATAATAAAAATTTATTGATAAACAATAAATAAATAGTTTTTATCAAAAAAAAAACTCCAACATTAAATTTGTTGGAGTTGCTGTTTTATGTTTGAAAATTAGATTATTTGAGAGCTTTCCTTTCGTTTTCTAGCATTTTTTCAATATTAAAATAAATGCCATCTACATTATAAGCGCCTTTTTCAAAACTTAGATAATCACAGTTTCCTACAAGAGATTGTTCTTTAGAATCGATTTCGAAAAGACTGAGTAAAATATATTCATGATCTACCATTAAGACATGAAAACCAGTTTCACATTTCTTTCCGTCTCCAGAAGAAAGAATAACATTCATAATACTATGGAATTTGAAAGAAGTAATTTTTGCTGCTGTTTCGTCACCTTTTAAATGATAAATGTAAGCAAGGAAATTAAGCTGTTTTAAGTCAAACGGAAAATCGATTAAGGAATGATTAGACAATTTAATGATTTCATCATAATCTGAAGTTTCGAGTTTTTCTTTATCGTAATATTTACGAAGTTTCTCTTCGTCGGGCGAAATCCAAAATGCATTGTATTTAGGTTGAAAAACGTAGCCTAAATACAAATGACGGTATTCGTCATGTGATAAAAGGGTATCATTTTTCATGAGCCTTTCCATTAATTTTGGATAGAAAAACTTTGAATTTTTGTCGTTGATTTCTTTTTCGATGGCTTTGTAATCTGGAGTTGTAAAGCCAATTTCTTGTGAATGCAATTGAATTCCGAGACAAAAAATGAAAAGGATAAAAATTTGTTTTAGCATGATTTAGAGTGTTTTGGTTGTAGTTTTGATCTTACTAAAATACAAATTATATTACAACAAAACTGTTCTTATGAAACAGGTGCGTTAAGGATTAGGAGCGGCATCTCCCAATTAGAAAAAAAAGCTTTTTAGTCTTAGTTTTTCTAAATCGGGAATTTAGCGGACAGCCTGACCCGAAAGAACACGCCATATAAATTAAACCATTATGTGTTTGGAATTAATGCCCAAGCTGTTTTCTTAAATCTAAATTAAGGCTGTATTGTTCTTCAACAGAAATCATTTTTCTTTGAACTTTGTTGATATCGCTTCCTTCTTCGGTCCATAGAAACGGATAAAAATTGAAAACCTGATCTCCATGTAATGCAGCAAGATCTTTTTTCCAGCTTTCCCAACGGCTGCCAGAATAATATTTATCTAAATCGTTATTAAAACAAAATTCTAAAAACTCAGAATAGGTAATATCCAGCTGTTCGTATTCTAAATTATCTGGTGCAAAATAATATACTTTTCCAAGATCGGTTCCCAGAGCGCCACCATTCAAAATATAAAAACCGCCCAAAGCATCGTCGGCAATTAAAAAGAAAGAAGGAGCTTCTCCAAATTCTTTAAAAGATTTTCCTTTGTTCCAATCAGGAAGACTTCGGTTAAGTTTGGCACTTCCAGAACCTAGGATTCTAATCCAGCCATTGTCGATTAAAATTCCGCCAGTTTTATATACAATAGCACCCATTGGCGAGCTGGTTGTAACTTGGGTGTGATACAAAGCGTCTTTGGCTTTTTGAGGATCTGCAGGAAGAATTTCTACTTTGTTTTTAGCAGTATTTGTCCATTCTTTTACTAATTTCCATCCAGAATCTGTTTGATCGATGAGTTCGTTTACTGGTCTCATTTTTGTTTGTGAAAAGGTTGTAGCGGTTAAAAAAATAAAGGCGATTAAGGGAAAAAATTTCATTTTTGGGTTGTATTTGTTTTTTGGTTAATTGGTTATTTTAGTCGAAGCAGAACTCCTTTTCTTTTGACAATATTTTTATAATCCCATTGAATTTCAATACTTTTTTCAAGCCAGCGTTTCAAGTCTTCTTCGTTAATTTGATCAATGTTTGTATAACGAATTTCGGCTGCTTTAAACGAACCTTCGTTTTGTAGTTTTTCTTCAAAAGATTGTCCGCTCCAGAAAAGCAATCTGACAGAATCTTTTAATTTACTGTAACCTACGATCGGATTTCCGTCTAGAAACCAAACAGGATGCGCATGCCAGATTTTGTTTTCGGCTTCAGTTAAGTTTTGATCTATTATATTATAAAGAAGATCGCAGATTTCTTTATCTTCAGCTGTCTGTGAATTATTATAATTCTGAATTTCTGATTTCATAATAATTGATTTTTAATGAGTTACTGATTTTTGATAAAGTTATAAAAGATCTTAGGATTATTTTTATTGTTCTTCAATTACAGATTTTCCTTTTGATTGGTCGCCTGATGTCCATTGCCAGATTTCATGAAGTCTGATTTTTCCATTTTCTAAAATTTCAGGTTTAGAATGACAGATTCCAGTCATTAATTCACCTTTTTCATTTACTTGATGGTATCTCATTTCGATATTTCCTTCGTTGTCTACTATGCCTATTAAATGACCTTTTATGATTTTTCCGCCTGAATATTCTGCACTTAGAATATTTCCTTCTTGTTTATAAAGAAAAGCGGTTTCATTAGAAGTTTCTCCGTTTTCGCTGTTGCTTACAGGTTTGAATATTTTGTTATTGTAATTGATCATTTTACTACTGGTTAAGAAGTCAAGATTATTGTTTTTATCGCAAAGAATTTATTTTGAATACCAAAACATCCGACCTGTTTGTACAAATCGGATGTTGTCGTTTTATTCTATTTTTTTTACTAATTGCTGTGAGCCTACAAGTAGACCTTTGTAATAATCGCCTTTTTTAAGTTCTGGAACTACATAAGTTGAAATGATATCTTTCATTTCCTGATCGCTCATTTTGACACGTATTTTATCAACGCCTTGAACTTGAATTTGTCTTAATTGCTTGCTTATTACAATAAGAATTGAAGTGTCGATTTTTAATTTAGTCAATAAGTATTTGTCCAGTTCTAAAGAATAATCGGTTAGATCTGTATGTGGACTTATTGAAGAAGTAGTTACAATAAGAATTTTACTTTTTGTTTTAGCTTCACTAGTTTTTAAAAAATCGCTTAAAGTTTTTACCTGACTTGGAGTCATGATTTTTTCAAAATCATTTACATAATCGTAAGAAGGTGCAAAAATAGTTTTTGTTTCTGGTTTTGTTTGCGCAGAAAGAGAACTAGATATTAGAAGAACAATTGTTAATAGGAACAATGATTTTTTCATGGCTTATAGTTTTGGGCACGGCAAAAGTAAGTCTTTATTATTAAAAATTAATGCTCAATTTGTTATGAAAAATCAATATTTATTTAATAAAAAAATCCGATCTGTTTTCACAAATCGGATTTTATAAATTGAGAATTATATATAACCGTAAAACGGTGTATTTTTACAAGTGAATTACTTCGCCGTAAGCATCAGCAACAGCTTCCATAACAGCCTCGCTCATTGTTGGGTGAGGGTGGATAGATTTAAGGATTTCGTGACCTGTAGTTTCTAGTTTACGAGCTACAACTGCTTCAGCAATCATATCTGTAACACCAGCACCAATCATGTGGCATCCTAACCATTCTCCGTATTTAGCATCGAAAATTACTTTTACGAATCCGTCAGCATTTCCAGCAGCTTTTGCTTTTCCAGAAGCTGAGAATGGGAATTTACCAATTTTTAATTCGTAACCTTTTTCTTTTGCTTGTTTTTCAGTTAAACCTACAGAAGCGATTTCTGGAGTTGCATAAGTACAACCAGGAACGTTTCCGTAATCGATTGGGTCTACGTGAAGACCTTTAATTTTTTCAACGCAGTTAATTCCTTCAGCAGAAGCTACGTGCGCTAAAGCTTGGCCTGGAGTAACGTCTCCAATTGCGTAATATCCTGGAATATTAGTTTCGTTGTAAGCGTTTACTAAGATTTTATCTCTGTCAACAGCGATTCCAACTTCTTCTAATCCGATATTTTCAATGTTTGTTTTAATTCCAACCGCAGAAAGTACGATGTCAGCTTCAAGAACTTCTTCTCCTTTAGCAGTTTTAACGAAAGCTTTAACTCCTGCACCTGTTGTGTCGATACGCTCAACAGAAGAGTTAGTCATTACTTTAATTCCTGATTTTTTCAAAGAACGCTCAAATTGTTTTGAGATATCTTCGTCTTCTACAGGAACTACGTTTGGCATAAATTCTACGATAGTAACATCAGTTCCCATTGAGTTGTAGAAGTGAGCGAACTCAACTCCAATTGCTCCAGAACCAACAATAATCATAGATTTTGGCTGTGTTGGCAAAGTCATTGCCTGACGGTATCCAATTACTTTTACACCATCTTGAGGTAAGTTTGGTAACTCACGAGAACGAGCACCAGTTGCGATGATAATGTGGTCAGCGCTATATTCTGTAACTTTATTGTCTTTATCAGTAACGTCAAGTTTTTTTCCAGGTTTTAGTTTTCCAAAACCTTCAATAACGTCAATTTTGTTTTTTTTCATTAAGAATTGAACCCCTTTGCTCATTCCTTCAGCAACACCACGGCTGCGTTGAATAACTGCTGGGAAATCTTTATCGAATTCAGAAACTTTCAATCCGTAGTCAGAAGCATGTTTAAGGTAATCAAAAACTTGAGCAGATTTTAGAAGCGCTTTTGTTGGGATACATCCCCAGTTAAGGCAAACTCCACCAAGATTTTCTTTTTCTACTACAGCAGTTTTAAAGCCTAATTGTGAAGCTCTAATTGCTGTTACATATCCTCCAGGACCACTTCCTAAAACAATAACGTCGTATTTCATTTTTTTTGTTTTTAGTATTAACTATCGAAAAATGAATTTTAAAATTCCGAAACTCATCTTTCGATTTATTCTTTTGTTATTTGTGATTGCGAATTTAAGGATTTATTTTAAAAAAAGGTTAGTTGTAAAAAAGTAAAATGTGAAATGTTGATTTCAATATCATACATCTCACATTTTACCTTTAACATTTTACAACCACCATTAAATTTTCACATGTCCCCAGTTTTCTCCGCTGGCAATTCTTCTAATTTGCATTTCGCTTACGCCGAATTGTTTTGCAATCATTTTAAGACGTGTTTTTTGTTCAGGTCTTGCAAGGATTTTTTTGATTAACATCACTTTTGTAGTGGTCAATTTTCGTCCGTCGGCTTTAAGATTGTGTTCGATCAGATTCTTTTTTGCTTGAATAACGCGAGGACTTTTTCGGCTGTGCGCCATCATTTCTTGTTTGGTTGCCCAGCGCAAATTACTCACATCATCGTTAGCTCTGTTGTAATCTAAATGCAGAACATAAGTTTGATCTTCGGAATCTTTTGGAATAAAATATTGGGCAACTAATTTATATAAGAAGAGATATTTGTTTACGATTTTATCGTCTTTTTTAACCTTAAAACGGAAAGTTGGGTAACCATCGCTTAATCCGCCTTTTAAGATGCGTCCGTTTTCAATTTCGTCTGTAAAACTTATTAGTCGACCTCTGTTTGAAATGGCGTATCGTAATTGTAATGAGGCATTTATTTCTATTTCTTTAAACTGTTCATTTGGATAAAATCTATTTTGTGGCATTTTCTTTTACATTTGATTTCTATACTCTCAAAGATAAATAATAAACCAAAAATTTCTGCTATCTTATTGATAGTGAACGGGCAATTTTATGATTTCTATAACGCTATTTTAACGTTTTAACGTGTTTTTGACAGTTTTTAGTCGGATTTTAAATCACAATTTATCAAAAATGCAGTTTTTTAATTTTTGAAAACTGCATGAATTTATAGCTAAATAATTATTAATTTATTGGTCAAGCCAATTTTTGAAATTATTTATTTCTTTTTTACTGATAAAAATAGCGTCAGATTCGGCTGCAGGAACCGTTAAAATTAATTCTACTTTCTGATTGGAATGTTTTACAACTTCTTTAATCGTATTTCGATGAACGATATATTTTCGATTTATTTTAAAGAAATTAAAAGCATCTAAACTGTTTATAATTTCTGTTAAGGTGTTATTGTATAAATAGCTATTTCCAGATTTTACATGGATAAAAAGATGCTTTCCTGTGGCCGAAAAATAAGTGATTTCACTTTCGTTAATAGAAATCAATTTATAGCCGTGATTTACCAAGAAATGACGTTGTATTTTATTTGATTCTGGATTTTCTATTGCGACTAAAGATTGAAGCGTAGAATCGTTATTAAAACTTTCTTTTATATTTCTGAATTTCTGAAGCGCTTCTAATAATTCTTCTTCTTCAAATGGTTTTAAAAGATAATCGATCGTAAAATGTTTGAAAACAGAAATGGCGTAAGAATCATAAGCCGTGATGAAAATAACAGGGCAGGCGATAATGGTTTTTTCGAAAATGTCGAGACTTTTCCCGTCACCTAAATGAATATCCATAAATGCTAAGTCAACTTTGTTTTCGCTAAAAAAAACAACCGCTTCTTTTACAGATTTTAAAACGCTGATTTCTGCAATCTTTAAAATATCTTGCTGTTCTAAAATAGATTTTAGATAGCTAGAAGCTAAGTGTTCGTCTTCGACAATAGCAATTCTCATTTTATAAACATTTTGGTATTCAATTATGCGGCAAAGATAATTCAGTAATTATTATTCGCAATAAAGTGAGCATTTTGTTATTGGGATTTATATAAAAAAAGGCCCAGCTTAAAAAAAACTGGACCTTTTAAAAAAAAACAATTTAGGTAAAAATTATAGATTGGGATTGTTCAATCTCGCATTTGCAGGGTAAATGATTGTATAACGCGGATCATTTTGTATCAAAGTATAATCGGTACCATTGATAGTGTGTACGATTTGTTTTTGA
The DNA here is from genome assembly GCF_025717045.1 of Flavobacterium sp. SH_e. Taxonomy (GTDB): domain Bacteria; phylum Bacteroidota; class Bacteroidia; order Flavobacteriales; family Flavobacteriaceae; genus Flavobacterium. The sequence continues at coordinate 169,599 of NZ_JAOVZN010000001.1, read as the reverse complement.
GTTGTTCTTCTTAAATCGAACCAACGGTGTCCTTCAACTGCAAATTCACGTTGTCTTTCTGCCAAAATGAAGTTTGTTAGATCTGTTGCGTTCATAGCATTAACTGCAATCTCAAGCTCTATATATCCTGCTTGCGTATATCTGTTTTTAACGAAAGCTAAAACAGTAGTTTTTGCATCAGCGATATTATTTGACTTAACTTGTGTTTCTGCTTTTGTCAAATACAATTCAGAAGTTCTAAACGTACATTTTTGGTCATCGTTACCACCTTTTTGAATTCTGAAACGGCTTCCGCTTGCTAGGAAGTAAAGAGGAAAACGTAAATCTGTTGTTGTATTGTAAGCAGCAATTAACTCAGGCGAAGCATATGAAGCTGCCTTCATTCTGTTAATGTATCCATCTTCTAAAGCTAAAATAGATTCTTTTGAATCGTATTTTGTTGCAAATACAGAAGTAGCTTTTAAATCAACCAAATTGTTGTTGATTGCCAATGCTTTATTTGCAGCATCTAAAGATTTCTGCCATTGCTGTTGGTGTAAGTAAACACGGCTTTCTAAAGTGTACAATGCAACTTTTGAGAAACGATAATTTAAACCTTTTGTCTGTGAATCTAAATTGATTAGTTTTTCAGCTTCCTGAGTATCAGAAATAATTTGATTGTAAATTACTTCAACACTTTGAGGAACGTAAACCTGCTCTAAGTCAATTTCTAATGCCAATGGAACTCCTTTGTCTGAAGCAGCTGTTGAAGCGTTGTATGGTTTTCCGAAAAGGTTAACCAAATCAAAATAAGCCATTGCTCTTAAAGCGTAAGCTTCTCCAATTAATTGATTTCTTTCTTCAGAAGCTGCTACTTTTTTTGATGCTTCATTGATTACTACATTTGTATAGAAAATTACATTGTATAAATCCTGATATTGGAAATCTCTTGTAATACGGTCAGGATTGGCATCTTTCCATATAAAAATATCTTTGTAAATATTGAGATCTTCACTAAAGTCATCCAATTTCAGTTCATCTGTACGAAGTGTTGTCAATGTTTTGTGTTCTGGATATTTTGAATATCCAGTTGTTAATACCGCACGAAATTGTTCTTGTGTTTCTGGTATAACACGCCCAACAGGTGTTATGTCCAGATAATCATCGCAGCTTGTTACTGCAATTGCTGCAGTAAAAAGTAATATATATTTTGAGATTTTTTTCATCTTTAATTGTATTAGAAAGTTACATTACATCCAATAGTGAATGATTTAGGAACTGGCTGTGCATAAATGTTTCCGTAAGTTTCAGGATCAAAATATCCTTTAAAGTCAGAACTGATTACAAATAAGTTTCTTGCTTCAACATTAAGTCTGATGCTTTGAATGTTGATGTGATCTGTAAATGCTTTAGGGAATGTATAGCCTAAACGCATACTGCTCAATCTCATATAACTCATTTCGCTAACCCATGTATCTAAGTAATTGTTCCAGTTTAATGGAGTAGCTGATGAGAACCATTGATAAGCCATCCAAGAATCTCCTGTTCCAGAATCTTTACCTGTAATTCCTGGTAAATTAGAAGAAGTATTGGTTGGTGACCATGCATTCAAAATATCAGTAGAGTAATTCTGTCCTCTGTCTACTTCAGTTCCGCTGTATGGAGGTGTTTTTACAACAGTTTGTTTCAAATTGAATGCGGCAGCAACTGTAAAATCAAAATTATGTACTTGAATTGTATTAGTAATACCTCCAGTGAATTTAGGATCTCTATCACCTAAGTAAACAAATAAATCTCTATACTCTGCTGGCGTTAAAGAAGATTCTGTAAGTTCTCCAGGGAAGAAATCAGCATAAGGATCGTACAATTTGAAGAAAGTCTGAGCATTTACTGTTTCACCGTTTTTATTAACAAATAAAGGATAACCATTTTCATCTATACCGTTTGTTTTTAATCCAAAAACTGCATTTACAGGACGACCTTCTCTGCTTGGAAGTAAATCAGTATCACGCACTTCAATTCTATCTACATTACTTTTGTTATGAGAAAAGTTAATGCTTGTATTCCATTTGAAGTTTGGACGGTCAATGTTTCTTGTAGACAAAGTAATTTCATAACCTTTATTGCTTACTTGTGCCCAGTTCATGTTGCTGTACTCAAAACCATTTTCGAATGGAACTGCTCTCAAACCAATTAAGTCAGTACTTTTTCTTCCGTATAAATCAGTAACAATGCTGATACGGTTGTTGAATAAGCCAAGATCCATACCTAAGTTAGTATTGGTAGTTTTTTCCCAACGTAATTTGTCGTTTGGTGGAGTTTCAACAGAAATAGTTTGTTCTGTCTGTCCAGGTAAAATGGTTGTATTGCTGTATCTTCCCATTACAAAAGGAGAAGTGTTTTTATCAATATTACCTTGTAAACCGTAAGAAGCACGTAATCTTAAGTTAGAAAGTGTTAAGTTGTCTTTTAAGAAATCTTCTTCAGAAACTGCCCATGAAGCAGAAGTTGACCAAAGTGGCAAGTATTTGTATTTTGGATCTACACCAAATAAATCTGAACCATCATATCTCACACTTCCAAATACACTGTATTTTCTATTGTAAGTATAAGAAGCTGTAGCAAAAAATGAAGCAAAAGCATTTTCGTTTTCAGATTTCTGATATGTTCTGTATATCGCATCATTAGCAAAAGAGCTATTTGGGAACATAATTGGCTTAGTAGTCAAAGTGTTTTTATCAAATCCAAAACCTTTTGTAGCAACAGTAGTTGTATAATTTCTTCTTAACTCATTACCAACCATCGCTTCAACTTCGTGTTTTTCTCCAAAAGTTTTAGAGTAATTCACCATTGTTTTTAGATTGTATTGGAAAAAGTCAGTGTTTGCGTTTTGGATAATACCGCCTTCAGGTAAGAAATAATTATAAGCTCCGTTTGTAAAGTAACGAGATCTTTCTTTTTCTTTTCTAGTATAATAAGTGTCTTTATCAGCAAATTTTTCGCTAGAAGTATTGTCCAATTGTAAACCTAATTGAGAGGTTACTTTTAAATCTCTAGTGATTTTATATTCAGCATCTAATAAAGCTTTTACGGCTCTTGTTTTTAAATCGTAAGACGTGTTTGCTCTTTCTTCTAAAATATTAAATGGAACATAACGTTCTGAGTAACCCACAATATCTTGATCATATTTGTAACTTCCGTCTGCATTATAAGGAGTCAAATATGGATTTACGTTTCTTGAATAGTTACTTGGGCTTGTATAAGCATCTGTATCTGATAAGTAAGAAGTAGTTTTGTTTTCAGAACCAAAGATTCCAACTCCAACTTTGAATTTATCTGTAATTTCGAAATTGTTTTTCAAAGTTAAATTGTAACGTTTGAAACCAGTTCCAATAGTAGTTCCTTTTTCATCATAATATCCTAAAGAGAAATAGTAGTCAGATTTTTCTCCACCGCCAGATAAACTTAAACCGTGTTGCGTGTTGATTGCAGTTTGGTAAATTAAATTACCCCAGTTTGTATTGTTTTTTCTTAAATCATTAATTGATTGTTGTGTAGCAGGGCTTAACGCAGAAAATCCTCCCGCTCTATAAGCTGCCAACTCATTTGATCCGTTTAGGATACGAGAAATTTCTCCAACATTGTCTCTGTATGTTAAATCAGCGCGGCTTGCAAGGTCAAGTTCGAAATCAACTTTTTGACTTGCATTCATTAAGTTTAATTTGTCGAAATCTGGTCTTTGAGTGATAAAAGTATTGGTGTTGAAATTAATCACCATTTTACCAGCTTTACCTTTTTTAGTAGTTACCACAATTACACCATTTGCAGCACGAGCACCGTAAATAGCAGTTGCAGCAGCATCTTTTAAGATTGTAATATCTTTAATATCATCTGGATTTAAACCTGCAATAGAAAAGTTGTTCAATTGGTCGATATTGTCTTTGTCGTAGTTTTTAGGAACGTCATTTCCTTCTAATGGTAAACCATCTAATACCCATAAAGGATCTTGAGTTCCACTTAAAGAAGCTGTACCTCTAATTCTAATTTTAGCTGGTGCTCCAGGTGCTCCAGATGGAGTAGAAACAGCAACCCCTGCAATTTGTCCTACCAATAATTGGTCAATACTAGAAACCCCAGTTTGCTGAATAGCGGACATATCTATTTTAGAAACGGCTGCAGTAAGTTTTCTTTTCTCAATTTTTTGGTAACCCGTTACAACAACCTCTTGAAGTTTTGCTGTTTCAGATGTTAAGTTAACAGTATAATTTTTTTGAGCATCTAATTCAAGAGTGTACGATTTGTATCCCATGAAAGTAACTCTCAAAGAAGTAACGTTTTTTCCGATTTTCAAAGTGAATTTACCATCGAAATCTGATGTAGTTCCAATAGCTTCACTATGAATAATACCTGCCATAGCAGTTTTGTTTGAAATAGAATTATTCTCAACGAAGATTGACGCACCAGGAATTGGCGCCAAGTCTGCTTCATCTTGAATGATACCCGTAATAGTTCGGGATTCCTGCGAGTATCCTGCGATGGCCAGGAACAGCAGTAAGGCATGTAAAATTTTCTTCATGTTTTGGGTTGTGTATTAAAAGGTTGTATTATTTAGGGCTTTATCGATTCGTTGTATCAAATCGCGGTAATGGTTTTGGGTAGATTGATCTCCTGTACTCTTTTTTGTTTTTAATAATTGAAGAATTTTATATAACTCTCCTTTTTTATCTGAAGTCACTTCTGTAACTCTTTTTAAAGAAGATTGATTAATGTTTTTTACCATGTGAGCATCGTCTAAATAAGTGCACAAATGAGGCATATTTAAAGTTTGCTGAATATCTAGTATTTTTTTTGGATCTGTTTTTTCAAATATTTTATTGGTCGAAACGATCAAAACATCTACATAGTTCTTTTGCGCCATACGCTCCAAGATTGATAATGATTTATTAGCAATCGTTCCTGCAAAAACACTTTGATGTATTTTTTTAAACAAGTCATTTACGGTAAAAACAGGATCTTTGGTTTTATTTCGCTGGTATAATTCGTTTTCAGTCATTCGAAGTAAACGCTCATCACTTAATAAATCATACAGAATACCGCATTGTAATTCTCTTGAAAGTGTATATGGAGTATATTCGTAAGGGCCAACAGGCGAATCTTTCAACGGATTTGTTTTGTCTAAAATGTCATTGAAAAACAGCCATTGCGGAATCGTAAGTACATTTTTAGCTAAATAATCAGCAGCTCTTTTCTGCATTGCAGCGGGAACTGGAATGTAACTTTGCTTGTTGTCTCCGTGAACCGTTTCATTCAAATAAACACCACCAATATTATTCATTACATGACGGTTATACATTTGCCATTGGCCAATAGTTCCGATGTATAATTTTCCAGTTTCGTAATAAGACTGATCTTTATCGTAAGTCCAGTTTATGATATTATCAACAACACGTTTTAGGTTTTTTAAACCGTATTCACTTGCTTTAACTGCATCATTTCCTAAGTCTTCTGATTGTGAACGAGGATCTATAATAGTAGCTTGTTGCTCTCCATAGAAATAAATTGGATCATTCTGATGCTGTGTGATTAAAGTATTTAGCTTTAAAGTTTCATTGTCATTTGGACCGTACCATCTGTAACCCCATTCGATAGCATATTTGTCATATTCTCCAATTTTTGGAGTAATTACAGTTACATTATCTTCTGGCTGTGCTACATAATTATATCTTGCATAATCCATAATTGACGGAGCAGTTCCGCCCATTTTTGCTGTGAATTCTTTAGAACGTAAAGACTCCACATCATAAGCAAAAGAAGAACCCATATTATGTTTCAAACCAAAAGTATGGCCCACTTCATGAGAAGAAACAAAGCGAATTGCTTGTCCCATATGTTCGTCACTAAATTTGTTTCCTCTAGCTTTAGGATCGATTGGTCCAGTCTGAATACGCATCCAGCTTTGAAGCGAAGTCATTACATTATGCCACCAGATAATATCGGCTTCAATAATTTCACCACTTCTTGGGTCAACCACAGATGGTCCCATAGCATTCGATTTTGCAGAGGCTGCATACGTAATTACAGAATAACGAACGTCATCAATATCAAAATCTAAATCTTGTTCAGTAGGTTCTTTTGCAATAATGGCATTTTTAAAACCTGCCTTTTCAAAAGCTGCCTGCCAATCGTGTACGCCATCAATAATATACTTTCTCCACTGTTTTGGAGTAGAGGGATCAATGTAATAAACGATTGGTTTTTTCGGCTCTACTAATTCACCTTTCAAATATCGTTCTTCATCTTCTTTCTTTGGTTCTAAACGCCAGCGAGTAATCAATTCTTTTTCAAGCATTGCCTGCTGTGCATCGGCAAAATACCAATGTTTTTCAGTAAAAAAGCCAATTCGTTTGTCAGAAAAACGAGGTTTCATTGGAGTTTTATCCAATAAAATAATATTACTTGTTACGCCAAGAGTCACAGACAACGCTGGACCGCCTTCGCTTACAGAAGTTGTCAGTTGAGATTTGACAACAATATTTTTTGGGAAAGATTTTAAGCCTTCAATATAAGAAAGCTCAGATTTAACAGAACCGCCTATACCAGTGTTACTCAAAACATCGTTGAAGCTTTTTTGTTTTCCGTCAAAAATCTTATTTACTTTAATTACAACTGCTGTCGAATCGTTGTTTTTAGTTTCAATATCAAAAACTTCAATAATAGATTCGGCAAAATTATTTTGAACAGATTCGGTAATCGCATCTTCTTTTGGTGAAGAAACCTGAGGAACGTATGATTTTACCCAGACTTTCTTTGCGATTGTGTCTTTATAAAAACTAATAACCTTGTTTTCATAATTTATTCCTTTGTTTAAACCATATTCGTTTACCTGAAAAGGAACTTGAGATAATTTGTTTACAACCAGAAATTCTCTTTTAAATAAACTGTCTTGAATTTCGAAATAAACATCAGTTTTAACTTGAATTACATTGAACAGTCCTTTTTTTACAGAACCTTTTTTTACAAGGTCATCATATTTTTTACCTTTTTTAGAATCGGTAGAATCTTTTTTAATTTCAGTAGTCTCTTTTTTGTCTTTCTTTTTCTTTTGAGAATGAACACTAAGAGGTGCTAATAATAATAGGAATATGCAAAATGTTATCAAATTATGCAGGAATGCCTTTTCCTTCATCAGATGTTAAGTTTAGGTTAATTTTTGGCCGAAACTATTCGAATTTAGGTCAGCAAAAAAACAAAAAGGAGTGAGTGGCTTTTTTTTAGGAGTGAATGGATATTAATGGAAGAATACAGATAAAAACGCCGTCTTTTTCTGATGTTTTAAAATCGGTTTTTAAATAATAATTGTAAATACTTTTCAGGTAATTTAACCCAAATTTAGTACTTGGTTCAGCAGTCAATTTCTTTTGAAGATTGTTGCTAATGATGACCTGATCTTCTCTAATTAGGATTTTTGTAGTTAAAGGACTTTCTTGAGTGGCTGCATTATGCTTAATAGCATTTTCTACCGCAATCTGAAAGGCTAGATAGGGGATGTGTTTGTTTAAAGCAGTTTGGTTTTCGATTTCTATAGAAAAGAATAATTCTTCTTTAAAACGAGTCTGCTGTAAAAAGATATATTTTTCGATAAATAAAAGTTCATCCTTTAAAGGAACTATGTTCTTTTCTGGCGGATCAATTAAATAACGATAAATACGAGATAAGTTTAGTGTGAATTTCTGCGCCGTTTTCACATCGCTTCCAACTAACATATAAAGCGAGTTCAACGAATTAAATAAAAAGTGCGGATTTATCTGCTCTTTTAAATGCTGAAGCTGAATAAGTGCTTTTTCTTTTACAATTTTTTCATTCTCAACTAAAAGTCGGTTTTTTTCTTTAATCGCAATTCCTTTTTCTCGATAGGCACGTCTGTTTGCATAAGAGAATAAATAGAAAATCAACAACAACATTACAGTTGTAATCGAATAAATCCAAGTTGAATATTTTTTGATTAACGTCGCATTTTCATCAACAAATATTTTTGGAAAATCTACACATATATACCACGACAGATTTTGTATGTCTATTTTTTTTGTAAAACGAATAACATCCATTTTCAAATATTCAGACATTGTAACTGTTTTTACATAATCCTTCTTTTTGCTGAATATAGTATCAAAAGGTTGAGTAGAAGAAAATTCATAAACGTTTTTTCCAATAAGATCAGATTCTGGATGATAAACACATCTTCCAGATTGATCAAAAACAAAAGCATAATTACCAGTTGTTTTGTCGGCGGTAGATATATAATCGTGAAGTTTCTTTAAATTGATGTCGTAACCATAACGCACGGTTAAATTTTTTGAAGCGATTTTGAAATAAATTCTCCAAATCTGTTCTTTTCCCAGCGAAATAACCGTTTTGATATGGTCTTTATTTTTATTTTTAAGAATAAAATCTTTCGCTTCTTTTTTCATGACATGCGAAATAGAGTCAATTCCAAACTGAATTTCACCATCATTAATCTGAAACCAATTGTTATCGACTAATAAATTGATGCCTTGAACTGAAGACAAGACTTGTAAGTTAGAAGCTAGATTCTCTGGCTTACTAATTTTTAAAACATGTTTAATTCTGTTTTCCTGTTCGAGAAGTTTCAAAAATTCTTGCGACAAGAATTCGTGCTTTTTAATAAAATTACGTTGTGCTAGATCTTCATTTGCTTTTTCTGTAAGATCAGTAATTAAATTACTTAATATATATACAGAAGAAACCGTAATAAGAATAGAGACGATAACGTAAATTACGAAAGCGCGTTGAGATTTTATTTTTTTTAATCTAAATTTCAAGAAGTACCATTATGACTTAGTTCGCTACGGCGAATTGTGAGTCATATAAATTTTTATAGTAACCATCAGTTTTAAGCAGTAATTCCTGATGCGTTCCCTGTTCAACAATCAATCCTTTATCCATCACCACAATCTTATCTGCATTTACAATTGTTGCTAATCTATGTGCAATAATAATCGAAGTTCTTCCTTTTGTAATCGTTTCGGTCGCACGCTGAATCATTTCTTCAGAATATGTATCGATCGAAGAAGTAGCTTCGTCCAAAATCAAAATACTTGGATTACTCACATAAGAACGTAAAAAAGCAATAAGCTGACGCTGTCCCGAAGAAAGCATGACACCTCGCTCTTTTACATCAAAATCATAATTATCTGGCAGATTCATAATAAAATCATGAACACCAATTTTCTTCGCAGCATCAATTACTTTATCTCGAGTAATTTCTGGATTATGCAAAGTGATATTATTATAAATCGTATCGGCAAACAAAAACACATCTTGCAAAACAACGGCAATTTGTTTTCTTAAAGAAGCCAAAGTATAGTTTTCGATATTTTCTCCATCAATACAGATTGTTCCGCTGTTGATTTCGTAAAAACGATTCAATAAATTAATAATGGTAGATTTTCCAGCACCTGTCGAACCTACAATTGCAATAGTTTGTCCAGCTGAAACCGATAAATCAATTCCTTTTATAACTTCTTCCTCTGGAATGTAGCTGAAACGGACGTCTTTAAAATCAATTCTTCCATCAAAAACTGGCGCTTTAATTGTTCCGGTATCTTGAATATGATCTTGTGTATCAATAATATCAAAAACACGATTGGCTGCGATCATTCCTAATTGCATCTCGTTAAATTTATCCGCAATTTGACGCAATGGATTAAAAAGCATTCCAATAAACATGGTATATGAAAATAAATCTCCAAAAGTTGTAAAATGATCTCCGTTTAAAATTCTGAAACCACCATAAACAACAACCAAACCTAAAGTTATGGATGAAATAATATCTGCAATCGGGAAAAAGATCGAGTTGTACAAAATCGTCTTAATCCAAGCAACTCTGTGTTTATTATTGATTTCTTTAAAGTTTTCTGCTTCGATTTTTTCACGGTTAAAAAGCTGTACGATTTTCATACCCGTCACACGTTCCTGAACAAACGAGTTCATATTGGCAATTTGAGTTCTTACTTCTTCAAAAGCAACCTGCATTTTACGCTGAAAAATTCTTGTAATGTAAACCAGAATCGGCATTGCAATCACGACAATCCAAGTCAGTTTCCAGTTCATGTAAAACATAAAAATTAAGACCACAACCATTTTCATCAAATCGCTTATAATCATAAATAAACCTTGACTGAAAATACGAGCAATCGATTCAATATCTGAAACGGCTCTCGTAACCAATTGACCAACAGGAACCAAATCAAAATACTTCATTCTGAAACTCAAAATGTGCTGAAAAAGTTTGGTTCTAATATCTTTTACAATATCTTGTCCGAGCCAGTTTGCCCAATAAACAAAGTAAAATTGAGAAAAAACCTCCATCAATAAAACTACTCCCATTAAGATGATGTACATCAGCAATCCCATTTTATCATGAGTTTTGATGTAGCCATCGACCGTTTCTTTAAGTAAGTAAGGGCGAAGTGCTGCGAAAATAGATAGCGAAATGGCAAATATGATTACGCCATAATAACGCCATTTATAAGGACGCGTATATTTTAATATTCTTTTGAATAATCCTGTATCGAATGCTTTTGCTTTCATTTGTTTTTTCAAGCTTTAAGCTTTAGGCTCTAGGCAATAGGCTTAAAGCCTACAGCTTATCGCTTATAGCTATAAATAATCGTAATCTATTTTGGTTAAATATAAACCATGTGCAGGAACCGAAAATCCTGCTTTTTCTCTGCTTTTGCTGGCAATGATGTTTTCAAAATCAATTAAAGAAATTTTCTTTAAACCAATATTTATCAAAGTACCTACAATTGCGCGAACCATATTCCTTAAAAAACGATTTGCCGAAATGGTAAAAATCAGTTTTCCGTTTTCTTGTTTCCAATATGCTTCAAAAATCGTGCAATCAAATGTGTTTACGTCGGTATTAACTTTTGAAAAACATTGAAAATCGGTATGTTTCAATAATAATTGCGCGGCTTCATTCATTAAATTCACATCCAATTTTTGCGTAACATACCAGCTCAATTCCTGTAAAAACGGATTTTTTACTGTATTGATATGATATTCGTAAGTTCGTTTTGTTGCATCAAATCTACAATGCGCATCATCATGAACTAAAATGATCTCAAAAATCGCGATGTCTTTTGGTAAATAAGAATTCAGTTTATGAACTAAAACTGGAATATCTAAGCTCTTTTCTGTGTCAAAATGACCGTACATTTCGCTTGCATGAACACCAGTATCTGTTCGCCCAGCACCCATAATGCTAATGGTTTCATTTAATAAAACCGAAAAAGCTTTATTTAAAGTTTCTTGAACTGAAGAAGCATTTGGCTGTATTTGCCAGCCATGATAATGTGTTCCGTTATAAGCGAATTGAATAAAATATCTCATTTTAAGGGACAGAGGTTCTGAGGGGCAAAGGTACAAAGGTTTTTTTGAAGATGCTAAGGTTCTGAGATGCTAAGGTTCTAAGTTTTTTCTTTTTAGGAGCAAAGTTACAAAGGTTCAGAGTTGCAAAGTTTTTTTTGTTCTGTATATCTGTAGAGACGCACTGCAATGCGTCTAACGCCAGAACGGAAAAATTGTACATAATATATAGGTATATTTTAAAATCAATAAATGTCTATTTCAATAAAATCTAAAAACAAAAACTTAGTCCTTTTGTATCTCAGAATCTCAGAAACTTTGTTAAAACCCTTTAAAACCCAAAATGCAAATCATAGTTTGTTCAACTAAAAATCGTGTCAGAAATTGACAATTCCAACGATTTAATTAAAATAAATTTTTAACATTTTTAGTCAGAAAATTCAAAATGTTAATTTTTTAAATTTTTCATTTTAACATTTCATATTTCTCCTATGTTTGTATCACTAAAAACAAAAACTATGAATGAAATTACTTCTTATTGGTGGATAATTTTAATTGTATTTGCCATTCTTTTTTACAAATTTATTTTACGCGTTTTCTTCGGAATGGTCATGGTTCCTGAGGATAAAATTGGTTTAGTTACCAAAAAATTCGTTCTGTTTGGCACAGACAGGTCATTGCCTGATGGGCGTATTATAGCGACAAAAGGCGAAGCTGGTTTTCAAGCACAAACGCTTGCTCCAGGTTTATATTGGGGAATGTGGATTTGGCAATATTCAATCGATATGACTGGATTTACAATTATTCCTGAAGGTAAAATTGGGTTGGTTTTAAGTAAAGACGGAAAAGAAATTCCAACTGGACGAATCTTAGCAAGAAAAGTAGAATGTGACAATTTTCAAGATGCTACCTCTTTCTTAAACAATGGTGGGCAAAAAGGTCGTCAGACTGCATTTATTACGACGGGATCATATCGTATTAATACGTTCTTGTTTGAAATTGTTATTGCAGATCAAATCAAGATTTATGAAAATATGATTGGCATCGTAACTGCGCTTGATGGAGAACCGATTCCGCAAGGTCAGATAGCAGGAAAATTTGTTGATGATCATAATAATTTTCAGGACTTCGATAAGTTTTTAGAGCACGGCGGAAATCGTGGTTTACAGCCACAAGTTATGCTGGCAGGTTCTTATTATATTAATACGTGGGGAATCTTAATCGAACAAAATCCAATGACAGATGTGCCAATTGGTTATGTTGGAGTTGTGATTTCGTATATTGGAGAAGATGGTCAGGATGTTACAGGTGATACTTTCAAACACGGAAATATTGTTTCAAAAGGACAGCGAGGTGTTTGGATGGAGCCTTTTGGACCTGGAAAATATGCTTTAAATAAATATACAACTAAGTTAGAACCTGTTCCGACGACAAATTTGGTTTTAAACTGGGCTAATGCAAGAAGCGAATCGCATGATTTGGATAAAAATTTATCTACAATAACAGTGCGTTCAAAAGACGGTTTCCCATTTAATTTAGATGTGGCGCAAATCATTCACGTTCCAGCTGCCGAAGCGCCAAAAGTAATTGCTCGTTTTGGAAGCATGAATAATTTGGTTTCTCAAGTTTTAGAGCCGACAATTGGTAACTATTTCAGAAACTCAGCTCAGGACAGCGATGTGATTTCGTTCTTAACAACAAGGAAAGAACGTCAAGAATCGGCTAAAAATCATATTAAATTAGTTCTTGATGAGTATAACGTAAATGCAGTTGATACTTTGATTGGAGATATTGTGCCACCAGATTCGCTAATGAAAACCTTGACAGACAGAAAATTGGCGGAAGAAGAGCAAAAAACGTATCAAACGCAAAGAATGGCTCAAGAACAGCGTCAGGGGATGGAAAAAGAGACCGCAATTGCAGATATGCAGAAAGAAATTGTTCGCGCTTCTCAAAGTGTTGAAATCGCACAAAGAACCGCAGATGCAACAGTAAAGAAAGCTGAAGGAGATGCGACAAGTTTGAAATTGAATGTAAATGCCGAAGCAGAAGCAACAAAAATGCGTGCAAATGCTGAAGCAGAAGCGACAAAAGCTAGAGCAGGAGCACAGGCTGAAGCAACAAGACTGAATGCGAGCGCAGAAGCTGAAAAAATCTCAAAAACAGGTTTGGCTGAAGCAGAGAAAATTATGGCAATTGGTAAATCGACCGCTGAAGCTTATCAATTACAAGTTAGTGCGATGGGCGGAGATAACTTTACCCGTTATAAAGTAACAGAAGAAATTGGTAAAGGAAATATCAAAGTAATTCCAGATGTATTAATTTCAGGAAACGGCGGTTCTGACGGTTCAATCAGTGGTTTGTTAGGATTGAAATTAATGGAAATGATGGATACCAAAGATTTAAAAGAAACTAAAAATCCTAAAAAACAATAATCATTTTATACTATAATAGAAATCCGATTTGCGAAAGTAGATCGGATTTTTTTGTTTGAGGAAATATATCATTTAGCTAGAAAAACTCAGAATCTTAGCAACTCAGAATCTTAGCGTCTTTTAAAAAAACCTTTGTACCTTTGCTGCTATGAACCTTTGAACCTCAAAAAAATTGACTAAAATTCTCCTTCTCTCAGATACTCACAGCCATATTGATGATACAATTTTAAAATACGTTGCTCAGGCAGATGAAGTTTGGCATGCGGGAGATATTGGAGATTTGACGGTTACCGATACCATTAAAAAACTAAAGCCTTTAAGAGCGGTTTACGGAAATATCGATGATGCAAAAGCAAGATTAGAATTTCCGTTAAACAACCGTTTTTCATGTGAAAATGTATCGGTTTGGATTACGCATATTGGAGGTTATCCTGGAAAGTACAATCAAAATGTTAGAGAAGAATTGGCTCTGAATCCGCCAAAATTATTTATTTGTGGACATTCTCACATTTTGAAAGTCATGTTTGATAAAAAGAATAATTTACTGCACATGAATCCCGGCGCGGCAGGAAAAAGTGGTTTTCATAAAGTAAGAACTATGCTTCGATTTGTAATTGATAATGACAAAATCAAAGATTTGGAAATCGTCGAAATAGGAGCGAAGTAATTAATGTGGCAAAGGAATCTGAATTTTTATTTTAGTTCCCTCATTTTCTTTTGAAACAATAGATAAAGATCCTTTGTATTTTTTTATTTGGGCTCGAATTCGATTTAAACCAAAACCTTCTACGTCTTTTAGTTTTCTGGTTTTAAAGCCAATTCCGTCATCTTGAATTTGCAAAATCAGTTGGTTGTTTTTTTCAGAGACAGCGAGTTTTGCTTTTTTAGAATTACTGTGTTTTATGATATTGCTGAATAATTCACTGACAATGAAATAGATTTTCATTTCAAATTTTTCAACATATCTTCTATTTGCTGGAATCGAACTTGAAAATTCAAATTCAATCGCAGAATTAGAGTTTTTCTCGCATAAATCTTCTAAGGCATAAATCAATCCAAAACGAACCAAAAGTGACGGAACAAGATCGTGAGACATATCTCGTAAGAGCTCGTGAACTTCTGATAAAATGCTTTTTGCCTTCTGGATCTCGTTGGATTTGATGTCATGCTGTGCTGTAAAAGTATTTAGATGTAATCCAGCAGATGACAGCAGTGAATTGATATTGTCGTGCAGGAAAGAGGCAATTTTTTTACGTTCGACTTCTTGAGAATCTATACTGGAATTAATAATATTGAGAAGAATTTTCTGCTTGGTATCTTTTCGTTTTATTTTCTGTTTTAGTTTATTGTTTTGGTACAAAAAGTAAAATAAAAGAAAAATGATTACGACAAGTATAATAGATAAACTGACGATTTTTTTATTTCGTAACTGATCTGATTTACTTACTTGATTAAGTGCCGTTTTACTATCAATTTGTGTTTGAAGCGCTTTAGCATTTATGTTGTTTTTTGAGTTAGTAATGACAGTTCCTTCAATGGCAAAAAGTAACAGCAGAGAGGTGAAGAATTTAAAACCAAACATAAAAGCAATTTTTAGGAATTAATCAAATTGTTTTTAAGGGAGTATTTTACCAAACCAATAGTACTTTTAATATTTAGTTTTTTCATAATGTTTTTACGATGGGTTTCAACAGTATGCGAACTAATAAAAAGTTTTTCACTGATTTCTTTTCCGCTGTATTCTAAAGCAATTAAAGTTATGATTTCAATTTCGCGCGGGCTTAAAATCGGATTTTCTATAACAGCATTTTGGTTTAATTTCGGATTGTCTTTAAAGGTGTTAAATATTTTTTCTCGCACCGCATCACTAAAATACTCCTGTCCTTGATGAACGGCTTCAACAGCTTCGATAATATTTTCTCCTGCGCAGTTTTTTGTCAAGTAGCCTTTTGCGCCCAATTTCATAACTTCTTTAATAATCTTCAAATCATCGTAACTAGATAAAATAATGACTTTGCAAGAAGATTGATTTGTATTGAATTCTTTTAAAGTCTCAATTCCATCTTTTTTAGGCATACTAATGTCAAGAATTAAAACATCAGCATTATCCATTAAAACATCGTTATATACATTGGTGCCATCAAGTGAGCAGCCTACGACTTCAAAATTTGGAACTGTTTTTAATAAGTTGGAGAGGCCATCAATTAAAACCTGATGATCATCTGCAAGATGAATCCTTATTTTTGGTATCATGATTATTTGAATTTGAAAAATACAAATTTATCACGCAAATCAAATTTTATTAGGCTCTTTAGGTCTGATTTATGCTATAATAGGGCAAAAAAAAACCCGAATCAAAATTCGGGTTCTTCTTCGCACAAATAAACTAAGTTTATAGGTTTACCTCAAACGATCAACAGATTTTACAAGATCTTCGTCCTTTTTGATGGCCTTATTAGCTAAAACTAATAACACGATAGCAACAATTGGCATGAACATCCCAATACCTTTCTCAGAGACCTCAGTCCCTCCAGATAAATTTAGTGAGCGATATACAAATAATCCTAATAAAATTAAATTTAATATTATGTTCAGTCTGTTTAACACAAACTGATTTTGTCTTTTTTTAAATGAAATTATACTGATAATACTAAGCATAGTTGTTAAGCCTAATAAAACAGTATAAAGCTGATCCTGCATAAAAAAGAACGGCTTTCCTGCACTAGTTGTCCAAAGCGGAACAAAAAGCATTAAAATGCCAGTTGCAGCAAAAGCTAGAAATAAATATACAGTCTGAATTCTTTGTATCATGGTCTAAAAATGTTTTACAAAAATATATTTTCTTTTTTTAAAATACTATTGTATGATAAAATTTTATTCGTATTATTGCATCATAATACCGTAAGCACTTCATACTGCGGTCAATTCAAATTAATTATCTACCTATTCTTTTTACAGTATTCCTTAAAATAATTAAATTCATAGAACATTCATGTTTGATATTTCTGCATTAAAAGAAATGAAGCTTGCTGAGCTTCAAGAAATAGCTAAGTTAGCTAAAACAATAAAGATTAATGGTGTCAAAAAAGAGACTTTAATTAGTCAGATTTTAGCACATCAAGAAAGTACTCTTGCGCCTGCTGAAGCTCCTCAAACAGAAGCAGTTTCTGAAGTTAAAGATGAAAAACCGAAACGCGCTAGAATTGCACCGGCAAAAACAAAAGCAGCAAATACCAAAAATACACCCGTTTTAGAATTTGATAAAGTAGAGGAAACTGTTCAGAAAAACGATACTGCTGAAACAGCACAGCCAATTGCAGAAGTGGCGACTGTAGAAGCACAGGAAAACAATGGACCAGCAGCAAAAAAAGAGCCTAAAGTTGTAAAATTTAATAAATCGGCATACGAGAAGAAAGTAGCTCTTAAAAAGGAAAAAGAAGCTGTAAAAGAAATTACTGCTGAAGAAGCTATAGAGTCAACTCCGTCAGAATCAATTGTTTCTGAAGTAACAGCCGAAACAGCTGAAAAAACTCCACAATCTGCTCCTGCAAAAAAGATCAATCCGAATCAGAATAAAAATCAAAACCAAAACCCGAATCAGAACCAAAATCAAAACGGGAATGGCAATGGAAACGGAAATCACAACAACCAAAACCCTAATCACAAGAATAAAAAGAATAACAATAACTTTAGAGATTCAGATTTTGAATTTGACGGAATTATTGAAAGTGAAGGTGTTTTAGAAATGATGCCAGATGGTTATGGATTTTTACGTTCATCAGATTATAATTATTTAGCTTCTCCAGATGATATTTATTTATCAACTTCACAAATTAGATTATTTGGTTTAAAAACCGGAGATACTGTAAAAGGAGTGGTTCGTCCTCCAAAAGAAGGAGAGAAGTTTTTTCCTTTGGTTCGAGTATTAAAAATCAATGGACATGATCCGCAAGTTGTTCGCGACAGAGTTTCTTTCGAACACTTGACACCAGTTTTTCCTTCAGAAAAATTCAAACTAGCCGAAAAAGGCAGTTCTATTTCAACAAGAATTATAGATTTGTTTTCACCAATAGGTAAAGGTCAGCGTGGTATGATCGTTGCACAGCCTAAAACTGGTAAAACAATGCTTCTTAAAGATATTGCAAATGCAATTGCTGCTAACCATCCAGAAGTTTATTTGATTGTTCTTCTTATTGACGAACGTCCTGAGGAGGTTACAGATATGCAAAGAAGTGTTCGTGGTGAAGTTATCGCTTCTACTTTTGATAGAGAACCGCAAGAACACGTAAAAATCGCTAATATTGTACTGGAAAAAGCAAAACGTTTAGTAGAATGCGGTCATGATGTTGTGATTTTATTAGACTCTATTACGCGTTTAGCAAGAGCTTATAACACAGTTCAGCCAGCATCTGGAAAAGTATTAAGTGGAGGTGTTGATGCAAATGCATTACAAAAGCCAAAACGTTTCTTCGGAGCGGCTAGAAATGTAGAAAATGGTGGTTCTTTAAGTATTATCGCAACGGCATTAACAGAAACTGGTTCTAAAATGGACGAAGTTATCTTCGAAGAATTTAAAGGAACAGGTAATATGGAATTACAATTAGATCGTAAGATAGCTAATAAACGTATTTTCCCAGCAATCGATCTTACTTCATCTAGTACACGTCGTGATGACTTGTTATTAGATGAAAAAACATTACAAAGAATGTGGATCATGCGTAAATATCTATCAGATATGAACCCAGTAGAATCAATGGATTTCGTAAACGATCGTTTCAAGAAAACGAAGAATAATGAGGAGTTTTTGATTTCGATGAATGACTAATAAAAGTTGCTAAGGTTCTGAGATGCTAAGATTCTAAGGTTTTTAGCTTTGAGTAAATTAGTAAATCAAGATATAACAAAAAAGGATGAGTTTTACTCATCCTTTTTTTATGCCGTTTTAAAAGAAACCTTAAAACCTTAGAACCTTAGTGTCTTAGCATCTCAGAACCTTAGCATCTTAAAAAGAATTATTTTTTATCAACTACCGGTCTATTCTCTCTATTTGCTAAATCCCATGCTACAACAAAAGCCAATTTTGTTCTTTTAGTTAAAGCGTCATATTCAATTTTTTGAGGTTCGTCGCCTTTTCCGTGGTAATCTTCATGAACACCGTTGAAGAAGAAAACAGCTGGAATACCGTTTTTTGCGAAGTTATAGTGGTCAGAACGCTCGTAGAAATGGTTTGGATCTTTTGGATCATTAAATTTAAAATCTAAATCCATTTTGATGTATTTTTCGTTTTGAGCTACAACCGCGTTGTGTAAATCAGAAGATAATCTGTCAGCACCAATTACATAAACGTAGTTGTTTGTGTTTGAATGCTCAACATCGCGACGTCCGATCATGTCGATGTTGATATCAGCAATTGTATTCGCAATTGGGAATAATGGATTTTCAGAATAATATCGTGATCCGTGTAAGCCATGCTCTTCACCAGTTACGTGAAGAAACAAAATAGAACGTTTTGGTCCGTGTCCCTCTTTTTTAGCTTTAGCAAAAGCTTTAGCCATTTCTATAACTGCTACAGTTCCAGAACCATCATCATCAGCACCGTTGTAAACTTCACCATCTTTAATTCCAACGTGATCGTAATGAGCAGAAATTACTAATATTTCATTTGGTTTTTCTGAACCTTCAATATAAGCCCAGATGTTTTCAGAATCTGGAAGGTTTTGATTGCGTCTTGCATTCATAAATGCAGCTGGAACTGGCTGGTAGAAGTCTGAAGCTCCTTTTGGAAAAGAAATTCCGTTTTTTTTGTATTGCTCAATCATGTAAAGACCTGCTTTTTTTTGTCCTGCTGAACCTGTTTCGCGGCCTTCCATTTCGTCAGAAGCAACAGTGTAAAGCATTTTCTTAAGATCTTTTTCGCTGATAGCTTTAACATATTTTGACGGATCAGAATTGTCTTTGGATGCAGTTGATTGCGCAGTTTTACAAGAATACGCAGAGACAACTAATAATAAAAGGAGTAATTTTTTCATTCCTATAGTTAGTGTAAATTAATAAATGTGTAAAGAACGTAAAAGGTCAGTAAAAATAGAATAAAAAGAGAGTTAATTATAAACAGTAAAAAACTTTTTATAAAAGAAACTATTCTTGACTCGCCATAGAAACGGTGGTGTGCAGGATAAAAATAATAACACATCCAAATTGTTCCAACAAACGTTGTAATTGATGATATAAAAGATAGTGGGCTATCTTCTCCAAAAAGCCCTATAACCCTTTCAATGATAAACATAATGAGGAAAATCAGTAAGAGGAAAGAGAAATAGTGGAGTGTGAAAATTCCGTGATCAAAATAATACCATCTTTTTTTATTATGAAAAATCCATAAGAAAAAAGCAAAAAACGGCATGATTATAAAGAGAATTTTAGGGAGATTGTGAAAAAACGATTCAACGAATTTTTCGTAAATCTCTTTTTTGGTGTATTTTTCCGTTACGTGTATTGCTTTTTCAGAAATCCAATAAGAAGAAGCATTTAACTTCTCACTTTCTTTTCCATATTTTTGAATCGAATCAAGTTCTTTTATCGTTTTAAAATGAAAGTATCTTTTGTCTTCCTTTTTACTTATGCTATCTGTAGCTTTAGAAATTTCTTTGTTCAGCGCTTCTTCACTTTTATCAATTTGTTCGTTTATATTGTTTGGAAACATTGCAATCAATAAAAAAGTAATAAAACTGATGAAAATATATAAACGAACTGGCGCAAGATAAGACAAACGTTTTCCTGAAAGATATTCTTTTGTAAGCGTTGAAGGTTTGAACAGCAGATTTTTTATTGTTTTCCAAAACGCATTTTCATAATGTGTTAAATCTTCAAAGAAATGAATAAATAAATGATGAAAAGTCTTTCGGCTGTCGCTGTTTTCCTGTCCGCAATTTGGACAGAATTTTTGTTCTACAACATGTCTGCAGTTTAAACAAGTTTTATCCTCTCTAATTTTATTATGTGACATTGAGCTGGTTTAATTAATTTGTTTTTGGTAGGGTTGAGTTATGTGGTATTATTTCTTCAGAACTTCATTTAAGAAAAGCTGTAAATGGTCAAAAGATCTTTTTGCAGCAACAGGATTATATGCAGCACCTTTAGAATTATCGTTTCCTGCTTCAGGATTTGTAAAAGAGTGAACAGAATTTGCATAATAAATCATTTGCCAATCGGCTTTAGAATCACGCATTTCTTGTTGAAATGATGCAATTTCATCTTTTGGCACAAACGGATCATCAGCACCATGACAGATTAGAACTTTTGTATTGATCGTTTCTGTTTTTCTGCTGGCATCTTTTCCTAAACCACCATGAAATGAAGCTACACCTTTTACATTCAAATGTCCGCGTGCCGCTTCCAAAACTCCAGTTCCTCCAAAACAATATCCGATAGCGACAATGTTATCCGCATTACCTCCTGCCTTTACTAATTCTTTCAAAGCAGCGTCAATGCGTTTTTGGTAAGCTTCATAATTTGTTTTATAAAAACCGGCTTGTTTTCCAGCTTCTCCAGTATTTTTCGGATAATTTCCTTCGCCATAGATATCAGCAATAAACACGTTATAGCCAAGTTTAGATAATTCTTCTGCAATTCCTTTTGATGCATTGTCAATTCCTAGCCATGCAGGTAAAAGTAAGATTCCAGGATTGTTGCTGCTTTTTTTAGCAGATTTTATAAATAAGCCATTTAGTTGCTGGCTTCCTTCAGTGTATTTTACAGGTTTTAATTGCGCGCTCATAAGGTTAGAAAATAAGATTGCACTGAATAAAATGATTATGGAGTTTTTCATGATTTCTTCAATTTTTAACAAATATCAGAAATATTATGTTACAAAAAAACCTCACAAGTAAATTGTTGTGAGGTTTGTAACGAATATTTATACGTAAAATATATTTTTTATAAAGATATGTTTCTTTTAAAAGCGCAGCCTAATTCTACAATCGAATCGGTCTTTGCAATTCCTGGTATTCCATCAATTTTTTCATAAAGAATACGGCGCATATGTTCGTGGTTTTTAGCTATTATTTTGATGTAAAGCGTAAAAGAACCCGTTACATAATAACATTCTGTAATTTCAGGAATTTCTTTAAGCGCTTCAATAATACGGTCAGAATCAGAATCTTTGTTTAATGTAATTCCGGTAAAAGAAGCCCAATCATAACCAATATTCTTTTCTTGAATAATAGGTTTTATTCCGCCAATTACACCTTGTTCAATCATTCTGTTAATACGCTGATGCACCATCGTATTTGATATTTTCAGATTAGTGGCAATTGCAGAAAAAGCCATTCTTCCATCTTTTTCTAATTCTTTAAGGATGCTAATATCAAATTCGTCTAATAATTCCATTCAGTAAAAATCGTTTAAAATTCAGTTTTTTGCGATTCATAAAAGTACTTCTTTTTTTTAAAAAACAGACATGAATTTAAAATTCTCAAAAAAATAAAAATACCTTTTTTAAAGATTTAAAATATAAATTTTGACTTTTATTTTGTTATTTTTAAGTCAAAACTTTATTTTTTAAATTGTTATTTGTTTAATTTTAATATTTTTGTGGAAATAAAAAGCATATTATGATAAGTACAGAAAAAACACTTTCGTCAAAATCAGAAGTTTTGATTGAAAAAGAGAATAAATATGGAGCTCATAATTATCATCCGCTTCCTGTTGTTTTAGAACGAGGAGAAGGAGTATATGTTTGGGATGTTGATGGAAAGAAATATTACGATTTTTTATCTGCTTATTCTGCAGTAAATCAAGGGCACTGTCACCCGAAAATTGTAAATGCAATGGTAGAACAGGCTCAAAAACTGACTTTGACTTCTCGCGCTTTTTACAATGATAAATTAGGAAACTACGAAGAATACGTAACTAAATATTTTGGTTTTGATAAAGTTCTTCCAATGAATACTGGTGCTGAAGCTGTAGAAACTGCTTTAAAAATTTCTAGAAAATGGGCTTATGAAGTAAAAGGAATTCCAGAAAATCAGGCACAGATTATTGTTTGCGAAAATAATTTTCATGGAAGAACCACTACAATTATCTCATTTTCAAATGATGAAACGGCGCGCAAAAACTTCGGACCTTTTACAGATGGTTTTATCAAAATTGAATACGACAATTTAGAGGCTTTAGAAAATGCTTTAAATTCATCGAAAAATATCGCTGGATTTTTGGTTGAACCAATTCAAGGTGAAGCGGGAGTATATGTTCCGTCTGAAGGTTATTTAGCGAAAGCTAAAGCACTTTGTGAAAAGCATAATGTACTTTTTATTGCCGATGAGGTTCAAACAGGAATTGCACGTACAGGAAAATTATTAGCCGTTCATCACGAAAATGTACAGCCAGATGTTCTGATTTTAGGAAAAGCAATTTCGGGTGGCGTTTATCCAGTTTCTGCGGTTTTATGTAATGATGAGATCATGAACGTAATTAAACCAGGACAACACGGATCTACTTTTGGCGGAAATCCTGTTGCGGCAGCTGTTGCGATTGCAGCTCTTGAGGTTATTAAAGACGAAAAACTGGCTGAAAACGCAGAACGTCTGGGAGTAATTTTAAGAAAAGGATTAAATGAAATTGCGGCTAAAAATTCTCTAATTACTTTAGTTCGCGGAAAAGGTTTATTGAACGCAATTGTAATCAATACAGATGAAGAGTCTGATTTAGCTTGGGAAATCTGCTTGAAATTTAGAGACAACGGATTATTGGCAAAACCAACTCACGGAAATAAAATCAGATTGGCACCGCCTTTAGTAATGACAGAAGAGCAAATTCAGGAATGTCTTGAGATTATCGAGAAATCGCTGAATGAGTTTAAAAATTAATTATTTCTGCGTAACTTTAATCATATAAAAAGGCGATTGTATAAACACAACCGCCTTCTGGTTATAATTACTTAAAATATCAAAAAAAGTAACTATTTCTTTGAGTCAATGTTTTTCTAAGCATTGACTCATTTTATTTTAGAATCTAACTTTTTTCAATTCCCACAATGTTTTGATAAAAGTATCAACGTCTTGCGTAGTGTTGTAAAAAGCTAAAGAGGGACGAACTGTTGTTTCAACTCCCATTCTTCGTAAAATGGGTTGCGCGCAATGATGGCCTGTTCGTACTGCAATGCCTTCTTTATTTAAAGCTTGCCCAACTTGATCGTTAGTATAACCTTGTAAGGTAAACGATAAAACGCTGGCTTTATCTTTTGCAGTCCCAATCAAACGAACGCCCGGAATTTCCTTTAAAAGACTTGTAGCATATTCTAATAGATAATGCTCATATTGTCCAATAGCTTCGATTCCTAGTTTGGTTACATAATCAATTGCTGCTCCAAGTCCGATAGCGTCTGCAATGTTTCCCGTTCCAGCTTCGAAGCGATTCGGAGCTTTGTGGTATTTTATTTCTTCAAAAGTCACATCCTGAATCATATTTCCGCCAGATTGATAAGGCTCCATTTCATTCAGTAAATCTTCTTTACCGTATAAAGCGCCAATTCCTGTAGGTCCAAAAAGTTTATGCCCAGAAAAAACAAGCCAGTCTGGATTTAAATGCTGAACATCTACTTTCATATGCGAAACAGATTGTGCGCCATCAATCAAAACTTTGGCTCCGGCTGAGTGTGCTAGTTCTACTATTTTTTTAGCAGGTGTAATTGTTCCAAGAGCATTTGAAACTTGTGTAAAAGCAACCAAACGTGTTTTTGGATTTAGCAGTTTTGCATATTCATCTAACAAAATTTGACCGTCGTCATCAACAGGAATAACACGAAGTTTTAAACCTTTTCGATCTGCCAGACGTTTCCAAGGCACAATATTCGCATGATGCTCGAGATTACTCACAATGATTTCATCGCCAGCAACTAAATTATTTTCTCCCCAGCTTTGTGCAACGAGATTGATTCCTTCAGTAGCTCCTCGAACAAAAACAATTTCGTTTACCGATTTGGCATTCAAAAATGCTTTTACTTTTTCGCGGGCCGCTTCGTAAGCATCTGATGCTCTTGCAGCCAATTCATGTGCGGCACGGTGAATGTTCGAATTTTCATGTTCGTAGAAATAAGCAATTCTGTCAATTACCGATTGAGGCTTTTGAGTTGTTGCAGCATTATCAAACCAAACTAAAGGTTTTCCGTTTACAGTTTCTCTTAAAATCGGAAAATCTCTTTTCACTAAATCCGCATTAAAATGTGGTCCTGAAGTGCCGTAAATTCCTTTAGGATTAAAAGAGTTTCCAACAATTGGACTACTATTTTTTTGATCAAAAGCAAACGGATTCTGTTCTAAAAAATAATAAGAGTTTTGAAGATCACTTCCGCTTGACGGAAAGTCAATTCGTTTTTTAAAATGAGTATCAACACTTTCTAATGCAGCTTTGAGTTCTGCTTCAAAAGAAGAATTTCCACCTTGAAAAGGAAGATAATTATTGTTTAAAAAGAATTGTGAAAAGAAAGATTCTTCATTAAGCTGTGGTACGCTGTTCTTGTTTAAATTAATATCATGAAAACCTGTATGCGGATCATCAATGTTGAGTGTCTCTTCTTTTGGAACTTCGTATGAAAGCTTTTCATTTTGTGGAGAAAATCCTGCACCAGCATTTGGATACAAAGCTGAAGATGAAGCTGTATTTCCATAATTAGCAACAGTTGGAGATGCTCCAAAACCACTAAAAGAAGATTGCGGAACTGATAATACCTGTAACGGACTTTGCTCGGAAAATGAAGATAAAGGTTCTCCATTTCCGGCATTCAGCAGCGTTTCTGCAATTTTAGTTGCACGAGGATGTTCGCTTTTGTCTGGACTCAGCGAAATTTCTTTTGGAAATTCGTTGGGTAAGGCACTGAACAGTTCATTTGCTAAATTTTGCAAATCGTCAATGTTTGGTAAACCGTTTATGTTAGTATTTATACTCATGATACTTTCCTATTTCAACGTCTTCTAAAACTGCTATAGCATCATCAACTAAAATAGCCAACGAGCAATAAAGTGAAACTAAATAAGAGGCAATTGCTTTTTCGTTAATTCCCATAAAACGAACAGATAATCCTGGTGATTGTTCGCCTTGTAATCCCGGCTGAATTAATCCAATTACACCTTGACGGCTTTCGCCTGTACGTAGCAAGATGATTTTTGATTTTCCGTTTTTAATTGGCAGTTTATCTGAAGGAATAAGTGGAATTCCTCTCCAAGTTAAAAATTGAGATCCAAATAAAGAGGTAGTAGGAGGAGGAACGCCGCGACGTGTACACTCGCGTCCAAAAGCAGCAATTGCTAAAGGATGCAGTAAAAAGAATCCAGGTTCTTTCCAAACTTTAGTCAATAATTCATCTAAATCGTCTGGAGTTGGAGCACCTGTTCGTGTTTTTATAATTTGTGAAGGCACAACATTGCTTAATAAACCATAATCTTTGTTGTTAATTAATTCGCTTTCCTGACGTTCTTTAATCGTTTCGATAGCCAATCGCAACTGTTCCGAAATTTGATTGTAAGGTTTGCTATATAAGTCAGAAACACGAGTATGAACATCAACAATAGTTTGTACGGCAGCAAGATTATATTCTCTTGGATTATCAATATAATCGACAAAAGTGTTAGGTAAAACTCTTTCGTCACGAGCAGAACAATCTACTTCGATATGGTTGGCGTTTTTTACTTTATTTAAACGAAAAACACCCGATTCTACCGGTGTCCAATGCAATAGATGTGTTAGCCATCTTGGGGTTACAGTTCCAATTTGAGGAACGGTACGAGTTGCTATTGCGAGTTGTCTTGCGGCAACATCGCCTAATGCGGTCTGTTGTGGTTTTGTTTCTGCCATTTTTTTGGTTTTTAAATTGATTTTAATAATTTATTTTTTTGATACCTTAAAGTTATTCATAAATTTTAATCAAATGACTCGTTTACAGATAAATATCTTTCTGTTGTTCCATAATTAAGAGTTAGAATTGCGGTGTTTTTAGGTATTTCTTTTAGCTTTTTTGATAAAGGTTTAATTTTAATTTCGTTTTTATTATAAACAACAGAATTAGGAGGAATGCTGTACGTCAGCCAGACGTTTCCGCCAATAATGGAATCTTTTCCAACTATTGTCTGACCGCCAAGAATGGTGCTATTGGCATAAATTATTACGTTGTCCTCAATTGAAGGATGCCTTTTGGTAAATGCATCTTCTTTTTTCACGGTTAATGCGCCGAGTGTAACACCATGATAAATTTGTACATTATTGCCAATAATTGTAGTTTCTCCAATTACAACTCCTGTTCCGTGGTCAATTGCAAAGTCATTTCCTATTTGAGCTCCAGGATGAATATCAATGCTTGTTTTAATATGAGCGTATTCTGAAAGTGTTCTTGCTAATATTCTTAAGTTTTGTTTCCATAGCTGATTTGAAAATCGGTACATCGAAATAGCAAAAAATCCTGGATAAGAATACAATACTTCTTCTATTGATTTTGCAGCAGGATCTTTGGCAAAAATGGTTTGTGCGTCACTTAATGCTGTATGATGTAAATGCGGAATTGCGTTAAAAAATATTTTTGTCTGCTGTTTTTGATCTTTTTTGGATGAGAAATTCGAAACCAATCCATCAAACTGTTTTTCGAGTTCATTGAATTTAAACTTTATTGTTTCTTCAAATTCAAATGATTTTGATGTATTTGAAAACAATATGGCAAACAGATTATCTATAAACTCATGTATTAATTTTTTCTCAGGAAGAATCGCCAATTCTTGATGCTGCTTTGCTATTTTCTGGTAAAATAAATTCATGTCAGAATGTTGTTGGTTGGTAATTAAATCTTATGGAGATCAACTTAAAATCTTTCTGACAAGAGATATCATTTTGACGCAGAAATGCCTCAAAGCAATCTATAATGTTCAGTAAGAAAATGTTTGAATGAAAGAAATTCGTTTTGCAATCCGATTTTATGAAATGGAAAATCGGCTACACGAAGGTTTTTGGAAGAATTAACAACAGAAACACATACAACAAAGTGTGTTATATGTATAGTTTTTAGGAAAAATGTAAGACGATATTTTTTCTGCTGTTTTCAAAATGTAGTTCTTTAATTATTTAAATTCTACTAATTCTATAGACAAAGTTATATTTATTATATTAAAAACCAAACGAAATGATATTTTTATTTAAAACAGAAACGATATTTTTTGTTTGATGTGTTTTAATTGTTTGATTACTAGCTTTTTGTTTAAATTGAAAAAGACCGAAAAACAAGTGTGATTATAAGCGTGACACTTGTTTTTCAGTCTTTAAAAATTCGAATTTTAGGAAATTTATATTACTTTTTTAAAGCTGCTCCGCCAGGCATAGTTTCAGGTTTTAATTTGAATTTACTGTATTCTACAACTCCTGTTTTATCTGCCCAGTCAAAATATTTCGCCGAAAGCTCATTTACAATTCCAGGATTTTGAGCTGCCACATTTATAGTTTCCCCTCGGTCTGTTTCAAGATTGTAAAGTTCCCATTCATAAGATGGATAAATAGAAACCAGTTTCCATTTTCCTTCACGAACAGCTCTGTTTCCAGCTCTTTCCCAAAATAAAGGTGTGCCACGGTTTACTTCTGAAGCATTGTCGAATAAAACAGGCAACAAACTTTTACCAGGAAGCGGATTAGAATTTACACCATTCAAATTTTTAGGATATTCAATTCCGGCCAATTCGTAAAAAGTAGGGGCAAGGTCAATAATATGTCCAGTTCCTTTATCGATTCTTCCCGCTTTAATTTTGGATGGAAACCAAGCAATAAACGGCGAGCTGAAACCGCCTTCGTGCATATTGTTTTTGTATTGCTGCAAAGGAGTATTTGATAAATATGCCCAGTTTTGTTCCTGATAATCAAAAGAGCCAGAAGAACCCACAGGTCCGTCATTTCGAACTAAACCTCTCCCTAACGGATTGTAAGTGTTAAATCCGCCTTGAGCGCCATTATCAGAAATAAAAATAATTAGTGTGTTTTTGTCTTTTTTCAGTTCTTTTAGCTTATTCAATACTTTGCCTACATTCTGATCCATATTATCTACCATTGCAGCATAAACTTCCATTTTTGCTTTCCAGAATTGTTTCTCATCGTAAGTCAATTTACTCCATTCTGGGACTTCGGGATCTCTTGCCGAAACAGTTTGATTTGCTGGCAAGATACCACTAGCTTTTAATTTCTCAATTCGTTTTTCTCTTAAAACATCCCAGCCTTCATCAAATTTGCCTCTATATTTTGCAATATCAACAGGTTTTGCTTGTAATGGCCAATGTGGAGCTGTAAAAGCTAAATACAAAAAGAAAGGTTTGTTTTCTTTATTTTGTTCATCTAAGAAAGTAACAGCATTATTGCCAATTTCATCTGTAAAATAATAAGAATCATCTTTTGGATGCAGTTCTTCGTTATTGCGAATTAATTTTACAGGATAAGGTGTTTTTCCGAAAGGCAAAGGTTTGGTGTCGAAATAATTAGAAGCACCTTTTAAAATGCCATAAAATTTATCAAAACCTCTTTGATTAGGCCACTGCGACTGATCTTCAGAACCAACATGCCATTTTCCTGATAAAAGTGTGCTGTATCCGCCTGAACGAAAAACTTCACCTAAAGTCAGAGATTCTTTGTTTAAATAACCTTGATAAGCTGGTAATCCGAGATTGACATCAAAAAAGCCAACACCAGCTTTATGTTGATATTGTCCAGTTAATAAAGAGGCTCTTGTTGGCGCACAGATAGAATTATTATAAAATTCGCGAAGGCGCGTTCCTTCTTTTGCCAATCGATCTAGATTTGGAGTACTAATTTCGGAGCCGTAATTTCCTAAATCGGAATATCCCATATCGTCTACCATAATCAAAATGATATTTGGTTTTGATGAATTAGTCTGTGCATTCGATTCATAAATATTCGCCGTTCCAAATAAAAGAAAGGCAAGTAGAATGTTTTTAATTTTGGTATTCATGGTATTATATTTTTGTTTTTAATTCGAATCACTTTGAATTATTTACTGAAAAGTAAAAAAGCGATAATAAGGGTAATGATGATATTGAATAATTGTGCAATTAAAAAAGCGATCAAAGGTTTTTTACTGTTGTTTTGAAGCAGATCTTTAAAATTGGTTTCTAAACCAATACTTGTAAAAGCTAATGCAAACCAAAGCCCCTGCAGATTTTTAAAACTTTCTTTTACTGAGTCGCGAGTTTCTGGCGCAATGAAAAAAGAAAAAACAATCGAAGCTGCTATAAAACCTATTACAAATTTTGGAAAACGTTCCCAAATGACGCTAAGTGTTGTTTTTGATTCTAAAGCTTCTTCAGATTTGTTGTGCGTGTATGTCCAATAAACAGAAATGGCAAAAGCAGCAATTCCTAATAATACATTTTGTGAAAATTTTACAATCGTACTAATTTTTAATGCCGTTTCTCCAACCAAAGTTCCAGAAGCAACCACAGCGCCAGAAGTATCAATGCTTCCTCCAAGCCAAGCTCCTGTAACTTCTTCTGGAAAATTGAAATATTTAGCAATGATGGGCATGAAAATCATCATTGGAATGGCGGTCACCAAAACGATCGAAATTACATAAGATAATTTTTTTGAGTCGCCTTTAATCGCACCAGAAGTTGCAATCGCAGCCGAAACGCCACAGATAGAAACGGCACTTGAAATCATCATAGTTAATTCATCGTCGACTTTTAATTTCTTGCAAAGCCAGAAGGCAAAATACCAAACTGATAAAACTACGATTAAAGCCTGAATTAAACCCAATGAACCTGCTTTTAAAATGTCAGAGAAAATAACATTGGTTCCCAATAAAACCAATCCGATTTTGACAAAAACTTCTGTAGAAAGCGCCGATCGAAACCAGTCGGGAAGTTTGAAAAAGTTTCCAATTCCTAAACCAATTATCAAACTAAAAATTACGGCTTCTAAATTGATGGATTTTATTGCCGAATTTCCAGCCAGAATGAGAGCAATTAATGTTAATAGATAAACAATTGGAAAAGTAAACAGAAAATATTTGATTGATTTTCCAATTAGAAAAATACCAAAAGTTCCGATAGCAATCAGATATAAAAATTGGATGAAAAGGATTTTTAGATTAGTGAAAGCAAATATATTTTTTAATAAATCAGAAGTGTTTGACCAATTGAAAACGGGCACTTCAGGAAGAAATATAAAAAGCGAAATTCCGATGATTAAAAAACCGAGAATTACGACGGTCCAATCTTCGTGAATATTAAATTGTTTGAGTTGAGTTGGCATTTTTGTTTAATTAATGTTCTTATCCTAACAGGTTTTTAAAACCTTTTGGGTATGGTTTTAGGTTGCTAAAATCACAACCAGTATGTAATTGATTTTAGATCAAGAGAACTTTTTGTTATGCTAGGGAATACTTTATGAATAAATACCTAACAGGTTTTTAAAACCTGTTAGGATATCTAAATTTGTTAAATCGGATTATAATCTGTTTTTTATAATTACAAATCAACAAAGTACTTTTGTTTTCCAAAGTCGAATTCATAATACGTTAAATTAGGCCAAAGCGGTTTGATTAAGCCTTTTTCCCAAGTTTGTAAAGCAGTTTCTAATTCTTTTACTTTTTCAGGATTTTTAGACGCCAGATCTGTAGTTTCAGATCTGTCTTTGGCAAGATTATAAAGCCATTTTTCATGCGTTTTTCCGCTAATGATTAATTTCCAGTCACCACTTCGAACCGCTTTTGCATCGCCAGAACGCCAATACAAATCGTTATGAGCAACTTTATTTTCATTTAATGTTTTAACCAAATCAACACCATCATAAATTCTATCTTTTGGCAAATCAGAACCAATCGCCGCCGCAATTGTTGTAAAAATATCCAAAGTACTCACAGGAGTTTTGTAAACAGTATGAGGTTTAATTTTTCCTTTCCACGAAAGTGCAAAAGGAACATTGATTCCGCCTTCGAAATGAGAAAATTTCCCGCCTTTAAGAGGAGCATTTGTTGTCGCAAAAGTATAATCGGCACCGCCATTGTCACTTGCAAAAATGATTAAAGTATTATCTTCTAATCCTTCTTTTTTAACTTTTTCGCGAATTCTTCCAATAGCATCATCCAAAGCACTAATCATAGCAAAATAAACGCGTTTGTTTTCGTCTTTAACATTTGGGAAACGATCGTAATATTTTTTGCGAACCTGAAATGGCGTGTGAGGCGCATTAAACGGGATATAAAGTAAAAAAGGCTTGTTCTTATTTTTATCAATAAATGCCTCTGCTTCTTCAGCAAATTTTTCGGTTAAATAAGCTTTTTCATCAATAATTGTGGTATCTCGACGAATTTGTCCAATTCCAACTCGACCTTTTCCCCAAATGGTTTTATCGGTAAAATCTTTGTGATGGTGATTAATAATATCTGGATTATCATCTTCTGGAGTATACAGCGAGAAAGCCTGATAAAATCCGTAATGGTAATCGAAACCGCGATCTAAAGGGAAAAAACCTTTGTTGTGACCCAAATGCCATTTTCCGATTATTCCTGTGCTGTAACCTTGTCTTTTTGCCAAATCTGCAAAAGTGATTTCCGATTTTGGAAGTCCTTGCGTTGCTATAGAAGCATCATTTGGATAATCGATTTTGTCGTTCAATTTCCAATTATCTGTTTCAATTAAATAATTAAAAGCATAATATTCTAGATTGTTTTTAGGATAGCGATCGCCTGGCTGATATTCATGTCCAAAGCGCTCCTGATATCTTCCTGTAATTAATCCCGCTCTTGATGGTGAACAAATTGATGCCGAAGCGTAGCCGTCTGTAAAAGTTGCGCCTGAAGCCGCTAACGAATCGATTTGTGGAGTTGGAGTCGATTTTCCGCCGTAGAGCGAAATATCATATTTTCCTAAATCATCTGCCAGAAGTATAATGATATTGGTCTTTTTTCCAGAAATAGAATCTTTAGGTTTTGAAGCTAAAAATTCTTTTTTTCCTTCGGCTAATTTAGGATCTTCTTTGATTAAGGTTCCATAGGTATTAATAGGCCAGAATAAAAAGGCTGCGAGAATGAAAAACGCAATTAAAATGGGGGTAACAATTTTGGTTATTTTTTTATAGGTTGCCATTATGGATTAGTTTAATTTATATTGAAATTTTGGTAAGTTTTGTCATTTCGACGAAGGAAAAATCACATGAGAAACTCTACAAAGATTGGTGATTTTGCATGTCGAATTACGAGTGTGATTTTTCCTTCGTCGAAATGACAAATCGAGTGGATTTTTCGTTATTTATAATTAATCACTTAGAAGCCAAGGCCAAATCAACATCATTTTTGAGATCTCCTAATCCATCTTTTTTGAAAACGATTTTACCATTTTCATAAAGAATTAGGGTAGGGAAGACTTTTACTGTTTTTAGATCGGCAATTACCTGCGGACTTTCTTCTAATTCTATTTCAATGATTTTTAATTTTTCTCCATATTGAGATCTGATCGATTCTAAAATAGGTTTTACTGTTTTGCAAGTAGCGCAGTATTTTGAACCAATATCTACTAATACATAATTATTATTAGCCAATATTTTTTTGTATTCAGGCAATGATAATTTACTTTTTAAATTGCTGTAAAAAGGTTTTCCACCGCCAATCCAGCTTGCAATTCCGCCTTCTAGAATATATACTTCAGAGAATCCTCTTTTGGCTAAATCGGTTGATAAAAGCCCGCTTCGGTAAGCTGCAATGGAGTAAATAAATACAGGTTTTGAAGGATTTAAAGCAGCAACGTGTTTTTCGTAATCTTCAGATTTCAGGTTAAAATTTAGAGCGCCTTCAATATGGTTTAACGCAAATTCATCTGCACCTCTGGCATCAATTATCTGCGGATTTTTTTGGTCTTTAATTTTAGAATAAAAAGCATCCAGTAATACATTTGCACTATTTCCCTGTGAAAAATTTACAATCGTAAAAAGCAGAAATACAGCTGTAAAAGTCTTTTTAAGTATTTTATTTTTCATATAATTTTATTTAAAAAGCCAGCTTACATTCAATTTAAGTTAGATTAAATGTAAGTTGGCTTAATTTCTATTTTTGATTTAAAATTAAACCTGCTCCAGAACTGGAGTTGGTTCTTCCGTTTGTATTGTGTTTTCTACAGGTTTGGCTTTTAAAGGAAATGCTAATACGCCTTCGGCAAGAGAACTTCCTTCTTTTTTAGATTTAAAAATTGGCCAAAGAAACTGCGCGTACCATTCTTCTTGTTTGTATGATTTTGTACCAAATGATTTTGGGTATTTTCGAGTAATTAATCCTGTACCAAAAATAACATCCCAGATAAAAAACATATTTCCGAAGTTTCCTTTAAAATGTCCAACACCGTCTCCGCTTGTGTCTGCGTGGTGCGCGTGATGCGTTGCTGGAGTAGAAATCAACCTTTCTAAAACCCATGCAATTGGGTGCAACACTTTGTATTTGTAAAACGGTTTGTCCCAAGGAATACTTGAATGAGCACCTAGAGTGATAATACTTTTAATTACTAAAACAAATAAAGCAGGTAATCCTAGACCTAAATAAGTTAAAGTTGCTGTCAAATAAATTTGAGAAAAGAAAACCGTATAAATAAAGTTTTGTCTAGATGCCATCGCCATTCCCATGTAAGGAGCGGAGTGGTGCGTTCTATGAAAACGCCATAAAAACGGAACTTGATGGTGTAATCTGTGGTACCAATATTGCGTTAAATCATCAGCAATTGCGATCAGGAAAAAACCTCCCCAAAACGGAACCCACGATAAAACGTTTGCCGAATTTGGTAATAAATAAGGCAAAGCATTTAAACTGAAAAATGCAATGATTGGCGGTAAAAGTAATTTTGGTGCTAAGAAACAAACAATGTCAATTTTACGTTCTTCACCTGTCCATTCATCATCATAAAGACCTGCTGCAAATTCTATAACTCCCAAAACAAGCATGAAAACTGTTAATCCCCAAGTGCGGATGTTTTCAAAAGCTGGTTTTGCAAATTCTAAAAATGAAGGCAATGTAAGATGAGATTCACTTACAGCTCCACCGCTTAATTTAAAGTAAAGGTAAATTGCCAGTACCGGCAATGAATAAATAAAGAAGCTTATTGTTAAGTCTCTTACTAATTTTTCTTTTTGAACTATTGCCATGATTTCTTATTTTAAAAATTGATTAATAATGGTTAATCCTCCAGCTAAAATTGCCAGCGGAACTAAAAACAAGATTATCCCAACGACAATCTTTTTCCCTATAATTTCATAATCTACTCGTTTCATCTCTCTGATTTTTAATAGTTAATGTAAAACTAAATAAAATATCTTTTAATTCTATGGATTTAGTAGAATTAAATTGCTGTAATTTTTAGTTTTTTGTTATAAAATATCTTTCCACTTCACTTTTTGATACGATTTAAAACCTGCAAAGTTTTTAAAAACCTTGCAGGTTGCGTAATCATTATTTTGTAGTTTCTGTATCTGCGGGTTTAGTTACTTGTTTTACTAAATCTTGCAGTGTTTTTCCTTTATCAGCTGCAGTGTTATGAATTCTTCTATTGTAAACATCTTGCCAGTCAATCAACGGATAAACATTGTTTTCTTTTGCTTGTTCGTCAAATAATTTTTGAAGTTCAGCTAGTTTTTCAGGATATTTTTTAGCCAAATTATTGCGTTCGTTGAAATCTTCATTTAGGTTATATAATTCCCAAACATCGGTATCGAAGTTACTTGCCGCTGGTTTTTCGCTTTTTCCTAAAGACTGTTTTACAGCAAATGAATCTGGTAAATGTGCAGCCGAAGCTTTCCATCCGTCTTTATAGATTGCTCTGTTTCCAAAAATGTAGTAATACTGTACTTTGTGCAATGATTCTGCTTTTGGATTGTCTAAAGAAGCTTTGAAAGTTGAACCCTGAATAATATCTTGTTTGATATTTTTGATGTATTCTGGCGCTTTAATTCCAGCAATATCTAAAGTCGTTGGCAAAAGATCTGTTACATGGCTGTATTGATTTCTAATTCCGCCTTTGTCTTTAATTCCGTTTGGATAAAAAACAATCAACGGATTACGAGTTCCACCTTCTGAATGTGCATCTTGTTTCCAGTTTTTAAAAGGAGCATTTGTTGCCTGCGCCCATCCTAAAGGATAATTCGTGTTTAAACCTTTTGCAGTTCCGATTTCACCAATGTTATTTAAGTTGCTTTGAAGATTTTCTTCATCCGATTTTCCTTGAGAAAACAAACTTTGATTGATTGTTCCTTGTAAAGTTCCTTCTTTACTAGCTCCGTTGTCACCAATAGCAACAAAGATTAAAGTATTATCAAGCTGTCCGCTTTGTTTTAAGTAATCCACAACTCTTCCAATTTCATAATCTGTATAAGTTAGGAACCCAGCGTAAACTTCCATGAATCTTGCATAGACTTTCTTTTGGTCTGGAGTTAATTTTTTCCATTCTGTGATTAAAGCGTTACGATCTGGCAGTCCAACATTTTGAGGAAAGATTCCTAATTTCTTTTGGTTAGCCAATACTTTTTCACGGTAAACATCCCAGCCTTCGTCAAATTTTCCTTTGTATGGTTCAACCCATTTTTCAGCCACTTGATGAGGTGCGTGAACAGCTCCTGGCGCATAGTACAAGAAGAATGGTTTTCCAGGCGCTGCTTTTTGTTGTTTCTGAATATAACTGATTGCTTTGTCTGTAATCAATTCATTTAAGTGACGTCCGTCTGGTTTAATATGAACTTGATCTTCCACTAAATCAGGATTGTATTGATCTGTTTGCGAACCTAAGAATCCGTAGAAATGATCGAAACCTTTTCCAGTTGGCCATCTGTCAAACGGACCAGCATCTGTAGCATCTTCATCTGGTGTAACACCATATTTTCCAACTGCAAAAGTGTTGTAGCCGTTTTCACGTAAAATTTCTGCAATTGTTCCTTTATCAGAAGGAATTCTTCCGTCCCAACCTGGGAAACCAGCTGATAAAACTGTATGCGAAAATCCGCTAACATGAACTCTTCCAGAATTTCTTCCAGTTAATAAAGCAGCGCGGGTAGGAGCACAAATCGCCGTGGTGTGAAAGTTGGTATAACGAAGTCCGTTGTTTGCCAGATTATCAAAAGTTGGCGTATTGATTAAGCCTCCAAAAGTACTTGAAGCTCCAAATCCAACATCATCCAATAAAATCCAAACAATATTTGGAGCACCTTTTGGAGCCGTTACAGGTTCTGGCCAATATTCTTTAGAATCAGCCAAAGTCTTACCAATTGTTCCTTTAAACTCTTGTTGTTCTTGTGCAAAGCCAAATTGAGCAACCAGCAATGCCGTAATCAAAAGCCCTTTTCCAGAGCTCTTGATTATTGTGGTATTTTTAATTTTTTTCATCTTTTAATAGTTTTTTGGTTTGTGGTTCTAATTAATACCCAGGATTTTGAGGTAAACCATCTGGGTTGATATTTCTTTCGCTTTGCGGAATTGGATAAAGATTATTTCTTTCCGAAACTGAGTTTTTAGCCGTTACTTTTTTCACTTCAGTAACCAATGTTCCCCATCTTACCAAATCGTACCAGCGTTGTCCTTCTTGAACAAATTCTTTTTTACGTTCTTCTTGAATTGCAGCTCTAAAAGAAGTTTGATCTAATCCAACTAAATCTACTTCTGCATCAGGCGT
Source organism: Flavobacterium sp. SH_e (assembly GCF_025717045.1). Lineage (GTDB taxonomy): Bacteria > Bacteroidota > Bacteroidia > Flavobacteriales > Flavobacteriaceae > Flavobacterium. Next base: position 132,122 of record NZ_JAOVZN010000001.1, on the reverse strand, counting down.
TGTAATCGCTTTTCCGAAGGCTCTTCTTCTAACTTGATTAATCAATTCGTAAGATTCAGCAGTTGGTCCGCCTTGTTCATTTATCGCTTCCGCTAGAGACAAAAGGATGTCTGCGTAACGAATAACCGGAAAGTTGATAGCGACATTTGAAGGAGTTGCCAGATTGGTTAAATCCAGATATTTTTTGAAAATTGGCTTAGGAAAAGTATAAAGCGTTCCCGTTGACGGATTAAGCAATTGTTTCGCATAACTCACATCTCTTCTTTTATCGCCAGGTGCATAGATGTCATAAAACAATGTAACATCTGAGATAATATCTGCTGGTTCAGTTGCTGTAAATCCTGTAAAAGAAGTGGCCTGAAAAGTACTTCCGCTAGAACCATTTCCTGCCTGATTTGGTTCAAATTGAACAGAGAAAATATGCTCTTTTCCGTTCTTTTTTGTTTTAGTGAAAATATCTTGAAAATCTTCAAACAAAGCATATCCGTAACCACCGTCAATAACTTCTCTTGCTTTTGAAATAGCATTTGGCCAGTCTTTTCTAGTCAAATAAACTTTAGCTAAAATTGCTTTTGCAGCGCCAGAAGTTGCGCGACCAGCATCTGCTGCGGTATACGTTTTGGGTAAAGCTTCAGCATCAGTTAAATCTTTAACGATTTGAGCGTAAACTTCGTCAACTGTAGAGCGATTTGTTTTTAAATCTCCTAAATTGATAGAAGTTGCTTCGTGCAAAACAATTGGAACTCCACCCCAAAGACGAACCGCTTGAAAATAAAGCAGGGCTCTGATGAATTTTGCTTCGTTGATCAATCGTGTTTTGATTACCTCAGAACCAGAAACTTTCGGAATATTGTCAATAGAAACATTGGCTCTATTGATTCCGTTATAAATTTGTCTCCATGCCACTTGGACGCGGTCATTAGTAGCATCGTGCGTTAAACTGCTCATTGCTCTAACTTGAGGGTTCGTTGCAGAAACTCCTGCAGCTGCGTAATCTGAACCCATATCGGTCAGGAAATAAAGATTTCTTCCAAACAAACTTTGCTCACCTGGATCAAGGCTTAACGAAGCGTAAACTGCAGTTACACTTGCAACAGCATCATCTTGGGTATTAAAATAATTGTCTTCGGTTACAAAAGAGTTTGGCGTTACCTCAAGCTCCGTGCACGATACAAATAGACCGGCACTTAAAAGGAATGTTATAATGATTTTTTTCATTTTGATGTTTTTTTACTTAGAATGTTACGTTCAAGCCCGAGATGAATGTTTTTGAGTTTGGATAAGAACCAAAATCAATTCCCGGATATAAGTTGTTTTGTTCGTATGAACTTACCTCTGGATCGTAGCCAGTGTATTTCGTCCATGTAATTAAGTTTTCTGCAGAGATGTAAACTTTTACGCTTTTCGTTCCCAATTTTTTTGAAATGCTTTTAGGTAAAGTATATCCTAAAGTGATTAATTTCAATCTTAAGAAAGATGCATCTTCAACATAGCGCTCAGAAACAATGCCTAACGGTGAACTAGAAGCTCTTGGAATTTCATTACTTGGGTTTGTTGTTGTCCAACGGTCATTTAAAGTTGACGCAGCATTAGTTCCAAGTGTAGAAATTTCTAACTGCTGATTTAAAGCATTGAAGATTTTTCCGCCGTATGCTCCTTGGAAAGAGAAATTCAAATCAAAATCATTGTATGAAATCGTATTACTGAAACTTCCAACAAATTTTGGTTGAGAGGTACCTAAATTTCCTTTGTCAAGTGCTGTAATAACTCCATCTCCGTTTGTGTCAACATATTTTCTGTCTCCAACTTTTGTATTCGCTAAACTGTTGATTTTTGGCTGAGTATTAACTTCTTCTTGGGTTTGAAAAATTCCGTTGGTTTTATATCCCCAGAAAGTTCCTAATGGCAGACCCACTTTTACAGTAACTGGCTGCTGTTGTAATAAAGAACCATTTGGCACTACAGGGAAAAACTGATCAACACCGTTTCCAATCTCTGTAACTTTATTTCTGTTTAAAGAAAATACGACGTTTGAGTTCCAAGCGAAGTTTTCTGTTTTTACATTTTCGGTTGTTAAACCAACTTCAAAACCTTTATTTTCAACTCCTCCAATATTTTGAAGCACTGTCGCATAACCAGAACTCAACGGAACTGGAACACTAATTAAAAGATCTTTTGTTTTTTTGTAATACACATCAAAAACAAAGTTGATTTTTCGATCTAATAAGGATAAATCCAATCCAACATTATATTGATTCGTTTTTTCCCATCTCAAATCAGGATTTGCTAATCGAGTAGGAGCTATTCCTGTGTATAAAGTTCCGCCAAAAGAATAATTAACAGACCCCATTGAAGCAAGAGAAAGGTAATTTCCAATTTCTTGATTTCCTGTTGTTCCTGCTGTAATTCTAAGTTTAGCTTCGGTTACTCCTTTAATGTTGTTTGCAAATTCTTCGTCAGTAATATTCCAAGAAAAACCAGCAGAAGGGAAGTAGCCCCAAAGTGATTCAGCGCCAAATCTAGAAGAACCATCTGCGCGTCCAGAAACTGTAAAGTTGTATTTTCCTTTATAAGAATAATTAACTCTCGCCAGCCAAGATTTTAAAACACTTTCGTATGCTTCACTGTATGGTTTTACTGCAACACCATCTTGAAGTGCATTGTAAGTATTGGCATCATTTACAAAAGTTTGAGCTCCAGCATTTACAACTTCACCTTTTGTATATTGAAGTGTATAACCTCCTAAGGCTGAGAATTTATTATTTTCACCGAAATTAGTGTTATAAGTAAGTGTGTTTTCATTTAAAACAGAACTTACTAATCTTTCTCCAACAGAAGCCAATCCTTTTGTTCCAGCACCTGTAGTTGTGTTTGACGGAGCATAATAATTTTGTTTTGTATTTAAAACATCACCGCTTACAGCAACTTTTGCAGTTAATTCTTTGTTGAATTTATATTCACCAAATAAACTGGTTAGAATTCTATTTAGATTAGTTTGGTTTGTTGTGTTTTCCAAATCGTTAATCGGGTTTGGAACATAACCATTTACAGAAGTTGCGTATGGATTATTAGTCACATTATAACTTCCATCTTCATTTTTAATTGGAACCACCGGTGCAGTTAATACAGCAGCTACTAAAGGGTTTGGAGTTCTACCGCTTCCAGAAGTTCCTACGCCATTAGCAAGAGAATAAGTGTAATTTGCATTCACACCAAATTTGAATTTCTGAGAATAATTTCTTTCATAGTTTGCACGAAGAGAAATACGTTTAAAATCAGATCCTAAAACGATACCGTCTTGATCAAAATATCCTGCAGAAACAGCATATCTAGATCTTTCGTCACCACCAGAAAAAGATAAATTATGATTTTGAATAGGAGCCGCAGTTACAAATGCGGCCGACTGCCAATCGTAATTTCCAGAAGTTTTTAAAGCTTCGATTTGTTCAGCAGAAAAAGAAGGAGCTTGACCAATACTTGCCTGAACGTCGTTTCGTAAACTTGCCCATTCGCTTGCATTCATTAACTTCAATTTCTTTGAGATATTCTGAAATCCGAAATAACCTTGGTACGAAATATTATCTTGTCCTTTTGTTCCTTTTTTAGTTGTAATAATAACAACCCCATTAGCACCACGCGAGCCATAAATTGCCGTCGCAGAAGCATCTTTAAGAACTTCAATAGATTCAATATCAGCTGGATTTATTGTTGATAAAACGTTTACGCTTGCTCCTGCATAAGTAACTCCTGCAGAGCTATTTGCATTGTCATTATAAATTAAAATTCCGTCAACAACATAAAGTGGTTCATTACCTGCGGTAATAGAGTTTCCTCCACGAATACGAACACTTGAAGAAGCGCCAGGACGTCCTGAACTTTGCGTAACTACAACTCCCGCAACTGCGCCTCTTAATAAGTTATCGGCAGAAGAAGTTACTTGAGATAAATTGGCTTTTGGAACCGAAGCTACAGATCCTGTAATATCTTTTCTCTTTTGAGTTCCATAACCCACAACTACCAATTCGTCTAGTTCTTGGCGTTCTTCCTTAAGATTAATAATTACTGGATTTTTCTCTACAACTACTTCCAGTTTTTTATATCCGATGTAGCTTACGATCAAAGTGTAAGGAAATTTCTGTCCTGTTTGAAAATAAAATTTTCCTTCTGCATCTGTAACAACACCGTGAGTTGTTCCTTTAATTGTAACCGACGCACCTATAATGGGTTGATTTGTAATGTCATCTACGACAGTTCCATCTAATTTTGATTGAATAAGCGGTGTAGTATTCTGGGCTTGTATTCCTGCCGTTATGAAGAGTAGAAACAGCAGTATATATATGTTTAACTTTTTTTTCATTTCTTTGTATTGGTTTTAAGTAATTAACAAGACGCCCTGAGCACTGTTTATACAGCACTCTAAAAGTGTTCTTGATTTAGTGATAAATGTTCTTTAAGCCTCGCCATTTCTGTTGCCGCAGAAATGGCTTTTTTTATTTACAGCAACAGGTTTGCATTGTTTTCATTTTAGTTTTTTTTAATTGTTAGTTATTTAATTTATTGAATAATAGGTATTGTTTCAAGAATCTGACCCATACAAATAAATGCATTGGAGAGATTTTTGGTTAAATTCAGTAAATATTTTTGATGGTGTTTTTTTAAAAGATTTGCTTCAATATGAATTCTAGAGGCAAACAAAATAAGTAGGTATTAACAACAGAAACACATATAACAAAAAGTGTTATAAGTGTACTTTTTAGGAAGAATGTAATGTGATATGCTTTCTGTTGTTTTCACAATAATAGTTTTTTATGGTTTGAAATATTATCTTAAACTCTACTAATCCTATAGACAAAGTTAAATTTTATATAATAAAAACCAAAAATTTGTTGACTTTTTTTTGAAAATTCTACATTTAAATCTGTGTTTTGAGAAAGATTTATTTTGCTAGTTCCTTATTTTAAAAGACTTCGCAAAGTATTTTTAATTCGAACAAATGTTAAAATAAATTTTATTTGCTAATTAGAATTGTAGTATTTTATACTTAAATTTTAATTAAAAAATAGATTATAAAAAGCCTTTAAACTATTTAAAGAGCTAAAAAAACGTCAAAAAGTGGTCTTGAGTAATTTATTTTGCAAAATCTAAACAAGAATTTAAAGTTGATTTTGAATAAATTAGAGTAATTTTATAAATAGTAAAAAGAAAATAGAATTTTTTTAACCAACCTAATGATAAATACTTATATTTGTATTAAGTATTTTTACTTAGTTTTATAACAAAAACAAAATGATAGAAGTAAAAGAAGCCTTAGAAATTGTTGCAGCAAATAGCTCAAGTTTATCAACTCAGAAAATTTCTGTAAATAAAGCTTTGGGATATGTTTTAGCAGAAACGATCTATTCGCCAATTTCAATGCCTCCTTTTAGACAATCAGCAATGGATGGTTATGCATTTATTCATTCAGAAAGACATCAGTTTGATGTGGTAGGAATTTCGCAAGCTGGAGATTATGCCAATATAAAACTAAAAGAAAATGAAGCAATACGAATTTTTACGGGAGCGTATGTTCCTAATAGTGCAGATACTGTAGTTATGCAGGAACATGTAATGGTAAATGGAAATTCGATTTTAATCGCTACAAAGCCTGAACCTTTTGCTAATGTGAGAGCTAAAGGGGAACAAATTAACGAAGAAGATGTTGTTTTTGATGCCAATACTTTGATTACGCCTGCTGCTATTGGTTTTTTAACGTGTTTAGGAATTACTGAAATAACAGTTTACAAAAAACCGAAAGTTGCCATTTTAGTGACAGGAAATGAATTGGTAAAACCCGGTAAAAAACTTTCTAAAGGAAAGATTTACGAAAGTAATTCAGTAATGCTTCAAGCTGCATTGCAGACTATCGGAATTAGTAAAAGTAAAGTTCATACGGTTAAAGATAATTTAAAAGCGACTAAAAAAGCATTGCAGTCAATACTTAAAAAGAATGATATTGTATTGATTTCTGGCGGAATTTCAGTTGGAGATTATGATTTTGTAAAAGAAGCATTATTGAAAAATGGAATGCAAGAACTTTTTTACAAGATCAATCAGAAACCTGGAAAACCAATGTTTTTTGGTGCTAAAAAAGATACATTGGTATTTGCGCTTCCTGGAAATCCAGCTTCGTCATTGACTAATTTTTATATTTACGTATATCCTGCAGTCAAAAATAGAATGGGATTTTCTACTACGCATCTGCCAAAGATTGTCCGAAAATTAGACAATCAAATAACTAATACAACTGGAAAAACACTTTTCTTAAAAGCGTTATATAATGAAACCAGTGTTGAGATTTTAGACGGACAAGCCTCTTCAATGCTGAATTCTTTTGCTATAGCAAATGGATTAGTGATCGTACCACAGGATGTCGAAAATATAAAAAAAGGAGAGTCAGTAACGATTCTGCCCATTGATTAGAGTTTTTTAGAAAGTAGATTTTACGGAAAAAAGCAAAAAGCGCTGTATAAATAAAAACACACAGCAAATAAAAAACGATTAAAAAGTTAACCAATTAAACAAAAAATGAGTCTTCTAAGTTCCGAAAATATATTATTATTCAGTTTTGCCTTAATTGTAATTGCATTTTTATATTCAAGCGTTGGGCACGGCGGAGCTTCGGGATATTTAGCTTTGATGAGCATTTTTGCTTTTCCGGTTTCGATTATGAAACCATCGGCTTTGCTATTGAATTTGTTCGTTTCGAGCATTTCATTTTTGTTTTATTATAAGAATAATTATTTCAAGCCAAAGCTCTTTTATCCGTTTGCAATTGCATCAATTCCGGCAGCGTTTATTGGAGGTTTTATCACTTTGGATAATGCGATTTATAAAATTGTTTTAGGAATTGTATTAGTCTTTGCAGCGTTGAGGCTGTTTGGAGTATTTAATTTTAAAGAAAAAGAAGAAGTAAAAATTAATCTTCCGTTTGCACTAACAATTGGTTTTGCCATCGGATTATTATCTGGAATGTTAGGAATTGGCGGCGGAATTATTTTAAGTCCGATTCTATTGTTTTTAGGATGGGCTTCGGTGAAAGAATCAGCAGCAATTTCGAGTTTATTCATTTTTGTGAATTCTTTCGCTGGAATGTTAGGATTCTTTTTGGGAGGAAAAACAATCCCAATGGAAAGCTTTTACTTAGTTCCAATTGCAGTTATTGGCGGGATACTAGGAGGATTTTACGGAAGCGGTTCTTTTTCGAACAGAACATTAAAAATGGTATTAGGAATAGTAATTTTAATGGCAAGCGTTAAATTGATTTTTCCTTGAAAATAAAGTGAATTTAACCGCAAAGCACGCAAAGATTTACGCAAAGCACGCAAACTTTTATAAAAGCGGTTGTAGAAATAGTAAAGCACGCAAAGCTTTGTGCAGATTGAGCTTTGCGAACTTAATTTTAAAGGTAGCAATGAGCAAAAAACTTAGCGCACTTTGCGGTAAAAAACTCATCGCAACCTGAAACAAAGAAAACTTGAAACAAAAATATCATGGAAACACTAACAGTATTTATTCTTTGCGGAGGAAAAAGCACCAGAATGCAGTCAGAAAAAGGATTGGTTTTGTTTCAAGATAGGCCATTTATTGAGCACATCATTCAGGCAATTTTACCAATAACAGATCGAATTAAACTGATTACAGCATCAAAAGAATACGACTATTTGGAATATGAAAAAATTCCCGATTTAATTGTAGATAAAGGCCCATTGGGCGGAATTTACACGGCATTATCGCATTCTGAAACTGAATTCAATCTGATTTTAAGCTGTGATATTCCGTTAATTTCAACCGAATTATTGCAGGAATTAATTTCAAAACATACTCAAGAAGCAGGAATTACAGTTTTTGCATCAGAAAGTAAAACACATCCGTTGATTGGGATTTATTCCAAAAATATTGTTCCTGTTATTAAAGAAGCAATTGATTCGAATGAGTTAAAAATGATGGATTTGCTGGCCAAACTTCCGCATCAGATTATCAATATAGAAGAAAGCGAAAATTATCACTTGACTAATATTAATTCAGCCGATGAATTAAACGACCTGAATATCAATTTAACATAAAAGGCTATGCGAAATTTAAAAACACCAAAATTGACGATTGTAGGCGCAGGTCCAGGCGACGTTGAATTGATTACGCTAAAAGCAATTAAAGCTTTAGAAAGTGCCGATGTGGTTTTGTACGATGCTTTGGTAAACGAAGAATTGCTAGATTATGCATCAAATGCAGAAATTGTTTTTGTTGGGAAACGTTTGGGCTGTCACGCTTATACACAAGATCAGATTAACGAATTGATTGTTTCAATGGCAAATCGTTACGGCCATGTGGTTCGTTTAAAAGGTGGCGATTCTTTTGTTTTTGGAAGAGGAAGCGAAGAGATTGATTATGCTGTAAAATTTGGATTGGAAACGGCTGTTGTTCCAGGAATTTCATCTGCTTTAGGCGTTCCAGCTTCGGCAGGAATTAGTTTGACGCAACGTAAAATCGCAGAAAGTTTTTGGGTAATTACAGGAACGACTTCAGATCATAAATTGTCTAAAGATGTTCATTTGGCTTCACAATCGGCTGCTACGGTGGTAATTTTGATGGGAATGCATAAGTTAGAAGAAATCATTGCTATTTATCAACAAAATAGAACAGATGATCTCCCAATTGCAATTATTCAAAACGGTACGAAAAATTCAGAACAAAAAGTGATAGGAACTATAAGTACAATTACTAAATTGGTATCCGAAAAAAATATTTCATCACCAGCGATTATCGTGATTGGTGAAGTGGTGAAAAACACATCAAAACTGACAGAATATTTTCAAGAGCATTTTGATGATGAATTCATTTTCCAAAATTTAAATTTATAAAAATGATCGAGGTTAAATATTTTGGAGCTGTTGCTGAAAAAACAAAATGTGAATTCGAAAAATTGTCTTTTTCGGAAGAACTGTCATTGCAAAAACTGTTGCAGGATTTAAACGAAAAATATGAGTTTGAATCACTGACTTTCAGCGTTGCAGTAAATCAAAAAATAGTTTCAAAATCAACAGATTATACTTTGCAAACTAGCGATATTGTTGCTTTATTGCCGCCGTTTGCTGGAGGATAAAAATTAATTTATGAGTGCATCAAACCGATATAACCGACAAACCATTCTTCCTGAAATAGGATCGGAAGGCCAGCAAAAATTATCCAAATCAAAAGTTTTGGTAATTGGAGCGGGAGGTTTAGGCGCAGCAATTCTGCCTTATTTGGCTGCGGTGGGAGTTGGCGAAATCGGAATTGTAGATGATGATCTTATTGAAATTTCGAATCTTCATAGGCAGGTAATTTACAAAACTTTAGCTGTTGGAAAATCGAAAGGTGAAGAAGCAAAAGTAATGATTTCAGAGTTGAATCCTGAAATTGAAGTTCATGCTTTTTCTGAAAAATTATCAGGTAAAAATGCTATTTCGTTATTCGAAAAATATGATATTATTGTTGACGCAACAGATAATATTTCGATTAAATATTTAATAAACGATGCTTGTTTGACAACCAATAAGCCAATGGTTTACGGATCTATTTTTAGATTCCAAGGACAAGTTTCGGTTTTCAACTATCAAAATGGACCAACTTACAGATGTTTGTATCCTGACGAAAATTCGAATACTTTAAATTGTGAAGATGCAGGCGTAATTGGAATTTCGGTTGGAATTATTGGAATGTTGCAAGCGAATGAAGTCATAAAAATGATTCTCGGAATCGGAGAAGTTTTAAGCGGAAAAATATTGGTTTACAATATTTTGAAGAATGAACAGCAGAAATATGATTTCGAAAAAGCTTCGACTTTAGAAATGACTAAAGAAGATTTTGAACGAAAATACAATTCTACTGAAAATCAAATTGAAGAAATAAAATTTGAATTGCTTTTGGATGAAATAGAAAACGATGAGGTTCTTTTTTTAGATGTTCGAAATGAAGATGAAGCGCCAAAAATCAAATTGAAAAACAGCATTCAAATTCCGTTGATGAATTTAGAAAATGAAATTAAAAAACTGAATGCAAAACAAACTATTTACGTTTTTTGCCAATCTGGAATAAGAAGTAAAATTGCAGCTGAATTGCTTCAAGAACATCAATTTAAAAATATAAAAAGTATTTCTGGTGGTGCTTTAGCAATGAAACAATCATTGCATGAAAAAATCCAGTAAAACTAATTAATAACGGCTACTATGAAAAAAGTCATTTTCGGATTGTTTTTGTTCTTTTGTTTTTCTCAATTTGGGTTTTCACAAACTCATGTTGATGCTACTGGTGAAACAGAGCTTTATGAAGCTTATGATAAAGCTGATAAAGAATTGAATAAAGTTTATAATCAGCTGAAAAAGAAATTAGAAACAAAAGATCAGGCAGCTTTAGTCGTTTCTCAAAAAGACTGGATAAAGTTTAGAGATTCAAATTGTAAATTTAAAAGCTATCCAGAAGGTTACGGTGGTGTTATAGCAAACAAAATGTACGCAGATTGTAGAATGCAGCTTACCATTAGCAGAACGAAGGAATTGAAAAGTTTGATGAATGGCTTTTAAAGTCCTTATTAAAAAACATAAAAATGAGTAAAAATGTATTTGTAGAAGGGCCAATTGCTCCTGAATTTATAGCAGAATCTATCGCCAAACACCAATCAAAGCATACAATTGGCGCACACAATATTTTTCTAGGACAAGTCCGTGCCGATGTTATTCATGACAATACCGTCGTAGCAATCGATTATTCGGCATATAAAGACATGGCAAATGAAGCTTTGTACGCAATTCGAGAAAAAGCTTTCGCCAAATTCGATTTAACCTGCATGCACATTTACCACAGTTTAGGCGTTGTAAAAGCGGGCGAAATTTGTTTGTTTGTGTTTGTTTCGGCAACACGACGTAAACAAGTTTATGAAGCCACAGAAGCCATCGTAAATTGGATTAAAACTGATGTTCCCATTTTTGGAAAAGAAATGTTTGAAAACGATACATTCACTTGGAAACAAAATACCTAAGAAATTATAATGGTAGATATTACGCATAAAATAAGCACTTTAAGAGTCGCAACAGCAACCGCAATTGTAAAAGTCAGCAAGCAAGAAACAATTGATGCTGTTGTCAATAATTTAGTGCCAAAAGGAAACGTGTTTGAAATGGCAAAAACGGCTGGACTGTTTGCGGTAAAAAACACACATTTATCCATTCCTGATTGTCATCCGCTTCCAATTGAATTTACTTCTGTAGAATACAATATAGAAGGTTTAGATATTCATATTATTTTCAAAGTAAAAACCGTTTACAAAACGGGAGTTGAGGTTGAAGCCATGCACGGCGCATCAATCGTAGCGCTGACAATGTATGATATGTTGAAACCGATTGATAAAGAAATCGAAATTTCGACTATCAAATTAATCAATAAAGAAGGCGGAAAATCGTCTTTCAAAAATAAATTCCCAAATGTAATTAAAGCGGCAGTTTTCGTTTGTTCCGATTCGATTTTTGCGGGCGATAAAGAAGATCGCTCTGGTAAAACGATTGTAGAAAAACTGGATTCGTATGGAGTTGAAACTTCACATTATGAAATCATTCCAGACGAATTGGATATTATTCAGGAAAAAACTAAGGCTTTCGCCAAAGAAAATCAGCTGGTAATTTTTACAGGAGGAACTGGATTATCTCCAAGAGATGTTACGCCAGAAGCTTTAGAGCCATTATTAGAAAGCAGAATTCCTGGAATCGAAGAAGCAATTCGCAGTTATGGTCAGCAAAGAATGCCGTATGCCATGCTTTCTAGGAGCGTTGCAGGAACTTTAGGCAAAAGTCTGGTTTTGGCTTTGCCAGGTTCAACAAATGGAGTAAGAGAATCGATGGATGCTGTTTTTCCGCATTTGCTGCACGTTTTTCATATTTTAAAAGGAAAAAATCATGACAGCCTCTAACACTATTTTGACGGATGGTTTTGGGCGCAAACACAATTATCTGCGCATTTCGTTGCTGGAAAAATGCAATCTGCGTTGTACGTATTGCATGCCAGCCGACGGAATTACGCTCTCTCCAAAAGCTAGTTTAATGACTGCCGAAGAGATTTTTGCAATTGCTCAGACTTTCGTAAAAAATGGTGTTGATAAAATAAGGCTTACAGGCGGAGAACCTTTACTTAGAAAAGATTTTCCTGAAATAGTTTCAAAATTAGCGGATTTAAATGTCTCACTTTCCATAACAACAAACGGAATTTTAATTGATCGCCATATTGAGGTTTTAAAGCAATTTAATGTCAAAAAAATCAATTTGAGTTTAGATACCTTAGTTGCATCTAAATTTCATACGATAACGCTTAGAAATCAGTTTGAGAAAGTAATCGATAATTTGCATTTGCTTTTGAATAATGATTTTCAAGTAAAAGTAAATGTCGTTTTAATGAAAGGTTTCAATGACAATGAAATAGTTGATTTTGTAAAACTAACACAGTTTCTGCCAATTTCTGTCCGTTTTATTGAATTTATGCCGTTTGCAGGAAATGAGTGGGACAGAAGCAAAATGGTTTCGCAACAAGAAATTTTAGCTTTAGTTGGAACTCGATTTTCGTCAGAAGAAATTCTGAAATTAGAAGACGAAAAAAACTTTACTTCTAGAAACTATAAAATTAAAGGTTTTCAAGGCGATTTCGGAATTATAAGTTCGATTACAAATCCGTTTTGTGACAGCTGCAACCGCATTCGCTTGACGGCTGACGGAAAAATAAAAAACTGCCTTTTCTCCAATTCAGAAACTGACTTATTAACTGTTTTTAGAAACGGTGAATCAATTACTGATTTAATTTCAGAATCGATCCTGAGTAAAAAGAAAGTGAGAGCAGGAATGGTTACGATGGATGAAATGGACGATCCGAAAAAACATTTTGATAATCGTAGTATGATTGCGATTGGGGGGTAATATTAATTGTGAATGGTTAATTGTAAATTGTCAGGCTGAGCGAAGTTGAAGTCTTAGCTACAGAGTTTTGTCATTCTGAGGAACGAAGAATCACACTCGCAAATCGACAAAGATTGACAAATTACTGTGCGGAGTTTCTAGTGTGATTCTTCGCTCCTCAGAATGACAAACTTTATTTACATTGCTAATGGAAATATAAAAAGGTTCAACTTTTTCAAAGTCAAACCCTTCTCAAAACTATTTTTTCTTTTTAGCCTTTGCCTTTTTCTGAGCTTTCGCTTTTTTATCAGCAATTTTTTTAGCTTTAGCTTTTTCTTTCGCTTTTTTAGCCTTTTCTTTTTTCTTTTCAGCTGCTTTTAATTTTGCTTTTTTAGCTTTTTCTAATTTTTTGATAACAGCTTTAATAGCTTTTTCTCTTTTCTTTTCTTTTTCTTTTTTTGCTTTAAGTTTAGCTTTTAGCTTTGATTTTATATCGTTTTTGTCTTTACCAATTTTTTCAACAGTTACAACAGGTTTGGTTTCTGCAGCTTCATTGGTTTTAATTTCTACAATCTCAGAAACGATAGGTTCTGTTTTTGCAGATGTTGCTGCAGGTTTTTTCACCGTAGCTCTTGGTGCTGTTTTAGAAGCAGCTCTTACTGGGGTTTTTGCTGCAGGTTTGACAGTGGCAGCAGGCGCTTTTGTGGTCGCTGTTCTTGTCGCTGCTGTTTTTGTAGCGGGTGATTTTGTAGCAGTTCTCGTAGTAGTTCTTCTAATTGTTGTCTTTGTTTCAGGTTGTTTTTCTGTAGTACTTTCTACAGTTGTTTCTGCTGGAACATCTGTGGTTTTTTCAGCAGAAGGTGGTGGTGTTCTTTTTATCATAACTGTATTTTTTATTGAGTAAAATAGATTCTAACTAAGCAGATTAAAGCTTTTGAAGTATAGTGCTTTAATGTAAATTCTTAGTTAAGTTAAATATACACAATTTTTGAATACAAAATAGGCCACTTTTTTTAGAACTCATTAATTTTCAACTGCTTCCAATATTTTGAAATTGCTTTTTGGTGCTTCACAAAGAGAACAGCAATAATTTTCAGGTAGATTTTCAAATAAAATACCTTTTGGAACTCCTTGGGTTTCATCTCCGTATTCCGAATTGTAAAGCGTTAAACATTCCTGACATTGATAAATGTCTAATTGTGGTTTTTCTTTTTTCTGAGGATTTTCAGTTGTCTCTGAAGTCGAATTTCCGAGTTCATCGAAATATTTTCGGCTTAACTCAATTAAAATTGTCGGAAGTTCAAGTTTATCAATATCTTGTGAATGCACGATATATTCGCGCGTATTTGGGTCAAAATTCTTTGCAAATAATACATTATAAGTATCTCTGATTTTGATGGATTCTAAAGCTATAGGAAGTTCATTTTTTTCGATTACAATCGAAGTAAAATAATGTCCGTCGCGATTGTATTCTGAAATTCCAAAATTCAATCCGTAAGTACTGATATCGAATTGATCTAATGTTCTAACTAGAAAAGTTTTAAGATTTAAAGCCCATTCCATTGCAACGGGTAAATGCCAGTTTAGTTCTAATAGCGAATGGCGAACGTTTATGCCACGTTTTCCTAGGAATTTTTCCCATTCCAGTTTTCGGTCTTTCGGAATTCCTTTTATAATGAAAGATTTCCAAGGCGTAATACAGATTTTTCCGATTTTGCATTCAAAACACAAATCGCACATTTCTTTTAGGAAATCCAAATCGTATAAATTATTTCTCCAATATAAACCCAGCCAATATTGATCAATTCCCATTCGGTTCATTCCTTCATAATAAGGAAATGGATAAAATGGAATATTTAATGGTTTGTCGATTGTTCGATTATTAGTGTCTAAAGCTTCACTTACCAAAGCGAAAAGTGTTTCAATATCAACTGAATCTTCCTCTACAATTTTTTCGATTTCATAATAAATTTTAGCCAAATCCCAACTGTAAATCAAAACAGGATAAACTTCTATTTTTTCCCATTTTGGAAGACGAATATATAAATACCAATAATCTTCATGTTCTGAAGCAATGAAATTCAAATGTCCTGTAAACAAAGGAACCAATTGCTGTTTCGGATCGGTTATATTGACTTTAAGTTTTGGCTGTTCTTTAAATTCTTCCAAAATATATAAAAAACGGTTTCCTGTAAGCCAATTTGTGTTTCTAAAAATATCAGTCGAAACATAAGAAGAAACAATATTGTTACCGCTTTTTTGATCAGGATAAACAAAATGATGTTTTCCCAAAGTAGTTTTGTCCAAAGATTTAAATCCTTTCGGGAAAATAATATCCTGCCTTGAACCAAACGAAATGGAATCTAAACCTTCGTCCAAAGCAATATTTACTACTTCTCGTAATTCTCCTGGCGAAATAACGCCTCCTTTTACTATTAATCTTGTTAGTTCCATTTTTGTTGTTGTTTCAGGTTTTCTTTGTTTCAGGTTTCAAGTTTGTCAGGCTGAGCAGAGTCTAAGCCCGATTCCAATTGGAGTGCCCTTCGACTCTGCTCAGGGTGACATTGCGTTGTTTCAAGTTTCAGGTTTTAGGTTCCAATAACTTGAAACGTGAAAACTGAAACAAAAGAAACTAAACTTTATATTTCGCAAGAATCTCTTTAACCTCCGTTTTACAGCTTCCGCAACCTAAACCAGCTCCTGTATTTTTGCATAATTCCGTAAAGTCATTTACGCCACTTTTAATGGTTTCTTCGATGTTTCCAGCTCCAACTTGACTGCACGAGCAAACTAATTTTCCTAACACAGGTTTTGCGTTTGAACTTCCTCTCAAAAGCGTATTTCGTTTATCGGATAATTCGATTTTGCTTTCGATCATCGTTTTGAATTCGGCAAACTCGTTTTTATCTCCCATTAAAATTGCACCAACCAAAAGATCATCTTTGACGATGCACTTTTTGTAATAGCGTTTTTTCAAATCGGTGAAAACAATTTCTTCGTATGAATCATCATTCTCTGGAATTGTAAGATCGCCAATACTGCAAAGGTTAATATCTTCTAATTTTAAAATATTCATTAAAATCGAGCCTTTGTAATAACTGCTAATATCTCCTGCAAGGAAATTAGCCAGAATATCAGCTTGTTCTTCAGCGGCAGAAGTAATTCCGAACAACTTATTATCGAATTCTGCTATTTCTCCTATCGCAAAAATATCAGGATTTGAAGTCTGTAAATACTGATTTACTTTTACACCTCGTCCGCAGGCTAAACCGCTCTCGCGAGCAATTTCAATATTCGGAATAGTTCCAATTGTATATACAATGGCATTTGCCGTTATGATTTTGCCGCTTTTTAAAGCAATCTCAATTTCATTCGGATTATCGGTTTCGAAAACAGTGCTGACTTCATTATCAAAATAAATTTGAATATCACGAAGCTGTACTTCTTCGGCCAATAATTTGCTTGAAATTCGGTCTAACTGGCGCTCCATTAAACGCGAAGCACGCTGAATAATAGTAGTTTTTACTTTTTTATGCTTTAAAGCCGCGGCCAATTCTAACCCTAATAAACCACCACCGATAATGACAACGTGTTGTTCTTCTGGCGGAAGATTAGTGCTATCCAAATGTTTTTTCAAACGATCGGCATCTTCTTTTCTTCTAACGGTGAAACGTCCAGAAAGATGAAGCTGTGCATTTTCAGGAACGAAAGGACGGCTTCCAGTTGCCATAATCAACGAATCGAAAGTGTGAATTTCGCCTTGACTGTCAATAATTGTTTTTTGTTTTGGATCTAATTTTTCAATTGCCACTCCAGCTTTCATTGTGATTTTCAACTTATTGAAAGCTTCACCGTCTTTAACTTTTAAAAGCTGTTCCCAAGTAAATTCTCCCGTCATATATTCGGGAAGTAAAACACGATTGTAAAACGGATTTACTTCATTAGAAAAAACAATAATTTCATCAGTTGAATTGAATTCACGATAATTTTGAATGAATCGGAATGAAGCAGCTCCAGCGCCAACGATTGCAATTTTCTGAAATGGTTTTACATATTTTTTAATCGAAACGGTTGTGAACTTAAAATCGGGTTCTTTTGAAATTGGATCTACAACAGTATTCGTTAAATTATTCGTTCTGTTTAAATCATTTTCAAGTTGTTTTCCCCAATGCATTGGAAGGAAAACCACTTTTTCCTTGATAGAATCAGTGACTTTAGCTTTTACACGAACTTCTCCGTTTTTGCTTGAAACGACGACAATATCTCCATTTTTAATATCATTTTTAAAGGCATCAATTGGATTTATTTCTAAAACTGGACTCGGAATATGAGTCAATAATCTTGAAACTTTTCCTGTTTTGGTCATCGTATGCCATTGATCGCGAATTCTTCCGGTTGTCAAAATAAATGGAAATTCATCATTTGGCTGAACCGATGTATTTTCGATCGAAACTGGTAAATTAAAAATCGCTTTTCCAGAAGGCGTATAGAATTTTTTATCCGTAAATAATCTCGGAGTTCCAGGGTGATTATAATCAGGAACCGGCCACTGAAAAGTCCCTTCGTTTTTTAAACGATTATAATTTAAGAACGAAATATCAATATTGGTGTTTTTGGTAAGTGCACAATGTTCTTTGTAGATTTCTTCGGCGCTGTTGAAATTGAATCCGTTGAAATTCATTTTTTTAGCAAAACGAATTAAGATTTCAATATCTGGAAGTGCTTCGCCAGGTGCATTTATTCCTTTTGGCAAATAAGAAATACGACGCTCAGAATTGGTCATAGTTCCTTCTTTTTCAAGCCAACCAGCGGCAGGCAATAATAAATCGGCAAATTTAGCTGTATCAGCATTATGCGAAATGTCCTGAACGACTACAAATTTGGCATTTTGAAGCGCTTTTTCGGCTCTTCTAGAATCGGGCAAACTCACCAATGGATTCGTACAAATAATCCAAACCGCTTTCATTTTTCCAGATTCTAAAGCTTCAAACATTTCTGTTGCCGTTAAACCTGGTTTGTCTGAAATTTCGTCAACGCCCCAAAAATCAGCAACTTCTTTTCGATGTGTTGGATTTGCAATGTCTTTATGTGCTGCCAAAAGCGTTGCCATTCCACCAACTTCTCGTCCGCCCATCGCATTCGGCTGACCTGTTAATGAAAATGGACCGGAACCTGGTTTTCCAACTTGTCCTGTTAATAAAGATAAATTCAATAATGCGGTATTTTTATCAACGCCAACAGCACTTTGATTTAATCCCATCGCCCAAAGCGAAATAAATCCTTTTGCTTTCCCGATAATATCGGCAGCAAGTTTTATGTCGTTTACCGAAATTCCGCAAAGTTTAGAAGCTTTTTCAAGAGAAGTTCCTAAAACTAAGTCTTTATATTGTTTGAAATTTTCCGCGTGATTTTTAACGAAATCATGATCGACGTAGCCTTTCTCGATAATACGTCTTGCAATGGCATGATATAAAATAATATCTGATCCTGGAATAATCTGCAAATGTAAATCGGCGAAAGCTGCCGTATCTGTTCGTCTTGGATCGATACAGATTATTTTTGTTTTCGGATTTTTCTCTTTGTGTTTTTCCAATCTTCTGAAAAGAATAGGGTGGCACCAAGCAGGATTTGCTCCTGTAATTAAAAACGTGTCCGCTAGTTCAATATCGTCATAAGCAATTGGAACAGAATCTTCTCCGAAAGTCTTTTTATAACCCACAACCGCCGAACTCATGCAAAGTCTGGAATTGGTATCTATATTGTTGGTTTTCAGAAACCCTTTTACCAATTTATTGACTAAGTAATATTCTTCTGTTAAACATTGTCCAGAAATATAAAATCCAACGCTATCTGGTCCATGTTTTTTTATGATAGAAGAAAAAACAGCAGCGGCTCGGTCAAGAGCCTTATCCCAGCTAACGCGTTCTAATGGATAATTTTTGCTTCCGCGCATTTCTGGATACAAAATTCTGTCTGAAGTATCATTTACTACGTAATGTAGGTTCATTCCTTTAGAACACAACATTCCTTTGTTTACAGGATGATCTTTATCGCCTTCGACCATTACACCATTTTTAGCATCGTTGGTCACGATTATGCCACAGCCAACGCCGCAGTAGGAACAGGTAGTTTTGATCTTCGTAGTTTGCATTGGAGTTCTATTTAGAGATACTACTTTTATTGAATGTTCTGACTTTAGATAAGTACTTATGCAAAAATAAGTACTTTTTACGTATTAATACTTAATTTTTGAATTTATTTTTTTATTTTTGATGAAAATAAATGAGGAACAACAAATTAGTTTTTAATCTGCTAAAAATTAGAACTCATGAAAGAAGAGCAAGCTGTATGTTATTACTGTACGAATGAGAATTGTTTTATCAAGAAACACTTGCATTTAGAGCAGATGGCGGATTATATTTCTAAAAAACAGAATATAATCTGTAAAAAATCGGATCAGTTTATTACGGAAGGTGCGCCTTTGCAAGGACTTTATTTTATTTGTAAAGGAAAAGCCAAAACGGTAAAAACGGGAATTAACGGTCGAGAACAAATCGTTCGTTTAACCACAAACGGAGATATTATCGGTTTCCGTGGGTTTGGAACTAGCAAACGTTATTTAATTGGAGCTTATGCATTGGAAGATACTGTTTTGTGTAATTTTAGCAACGAAACCATGCAGGAAATTTTACAGCACGTTCCTGAATTTACGTATGCTTTAATGTTGTTTTATGCCGAAGAATTAAACAAAAGTGAAAATAACATCCGTAAGATTGCGCACATGAATGTTCGCGAGCGTGTTATTGATTTGTTGCTTTATATTCATCGCAAATTCGGACAAACGAATGGTTTGATTGATATTGATCTTTCGCGAAAGGAAATCGCAGATTTTGCAGGAACTACAGAAGAACAAGCAATTCGAATTTTGTCAAGTCTTAAAAAAGAATCATTAATTAAAACGGAAGGAAAGCGTGTTGGGATTTTGGAAGTTTCAACCTTGCGAGCTGAAATTATGGAGCATAAGTATTTTTAGTTTGAGGTTCTAAGTTGCTAAGATTCTAAGATGTTAAGGTTTTGTTGTGTTTGGAAAAATTTTGATCTTTTGAACAGTGCGTTAATGACTTATTGCAGGGTCTATTTTGTGCGTTTCAGTTTTACAGGGTTTTGTCTTGTATCAAAAACATCAGCAATTTGAATTTGCTTATTTTCCTTATTTATACTATAAATAATTTTGTAATTTTTACAAACTAAGTAATGATACTCTCTTTCCCTGTCAAGCAAAAGTTCTTCGATTTGAGTTGAAAGATTGTTGGAAATGAGTTTATTTGGTTCAGAAATTATTTCTTGGATGATTTTTTTAGCGACCCTGATTCCTGCCTTTTGAAGATAATAGTCGTAGATTTTAGCAATTTCATTTTCTGCGAACTGCGACCAGACAATTTTTAATTTCATTATTTGTATTTTTCTAAAAGCTGAGAAGTTGTTTTATATCTTCCATTTTTAAAATCATCTTCAGATTGGTCTATTCTACTATTAAATTCTTCAATAGACATTGGATTGAAATAATCATTATCATCTACATTGCTTTTGTTTTTTAATAAATTTTCCAGCTGAGAAATTAATTCTTCGCTTTGAATTTTTAAAAATTCTTGTACAAATTCTATTTTTCTAGTTTGTAAATCCATGACATTGAATATTTTTTCAAATTTACGAATTATCTTCCAAGGGAATATTTTTTTAAGATTTTTTTGTGGAGACGCACTTCAGTGCGTCTCCACGCCGTGTTTTATTTTTTTCTTCCCACAAATCTAATTACCGAACCAGTTCCGTTATGAAATAAACCTTCGTTTAGTTCGATTTCTTTTTCTTCTAATTCGATGATTTCGAAGTTAGGAAAATCGGTTTTGATTTCTTCTATTGAAAATAAAGATTCGATGTCTTTTGGTCCGCCAACTTTTTCATTTTTGGTTACATATTCCAAATGCTTTTTACTGAAAGCTTCAAAAATTATAATACCATCTTTTCGTAAAAGTTGATTCAACTGTTTGTGAATTTCAAATTTTATCGTAGCTGGAAAATGTGCATAAATCAAAGCAATCGCATCAAAGCGTTGTTCCTGAAAATCTAAAGTTTCTAATTCACCAACTTGATAATCAATTGAAACATCACTTGCTTCTGCAAGTTTTAAAGCTTTATTTCTGCCTTCTTCACTAATATCAAAAGCGGAAACTTCCCAGTCTAATTTTGCTGCGAAAATGGCATTTCGTCCTTCGCCCTCAGCAGGAAAAAGAATTTTGCCAGGTTCTAGTTTTTCAATTTGTTCTTTAAGGTAATTGTTGGGTTTTTCGCCGTATGCAAATTCTTCGCTTTTGTAACGATCGTCCCAACGTTGAGTCCAGTTGTTCATGGTTTATATATTGAATTTAATGATTAAAGGTTTGTGATCGCTGTACAAAGTCCAATCTTTATAACTTCCGACTTCGACGTTTTCTAAAACTTCTATAAAATCATTTGAAGCAAAACAATAATCAAGATGATAAGGTTTGTTTTCATGACGATACAAATACCAAGTCGCATGTTCTTCTTTGCCTTGAATCTGATTGAAGTATTTATGATAAGTACTGAAAATATTCTTTTTGGCTAATTTATTTACAACCGTTGTATGATTTCCTTCTCGACGCGGTTTATCCCAAATCGTATTGCTGTTAAAATCTCCAATTAAAATGGTTTTGGTTTCTTTGATCAAATCTTCATAAAAATGAATCGCTTTCCAAATCTGAGTTACATAAGCGCCATCTTTATCCGCTGGATTATTTGCCCAAATGGCAAACAAAGTAAAGTCAATTTTTCCGCCTGTAACGGCAATTGGAAGGATATTTTTGAAAGCTGGGTTATGACATTCTAATAACTGAAATTTATAATTTCCAAACGAAAAAACACCAATTCCTTTATGTGGATTTGTGCCATACCAAAGAATATCCGTAGGTAGTTTTGTTCCGTCTGTAAATTGTAATTTTTCAGGATTTTCACACTCAGAAATTACAGCAATATCAGGATTGAAAGCTTGAATATATTGAGCTTTTTTTCTGAACGCCATATTGCAATTCCAAGCGATTAGTTTCATTTTAAATGTAATTAGATTTAAAATTTAATCCAAATATACCCAAATAAAACTCAAAAAAATACCCTTTTCCAAAACTGAAAAAGGGTAAGTTATAATATATTTTAAATATTGTTTTATGAGATTAACCAACAAGTCTTGTTAAGCCACTATCAACATCAATTTCTGCAAAATGATGTTTTCCCATTACAATAAGAAGTTTGTCTGTATTATATCCAATATATCTTATTTCAGGATTTCCATTTTTAGGTTTTCCACAAACAGAAATGACATTGGTTTGCCATTTCAATTTCTTCCTTTTGTAGGCAGAAATGGTTTGTAAATCATTTTCAACATAGTAAACAATGTTGTTTTTCTTAATGCCTCTTTTTTGCGTTTTAGCAAAATTTATTTCTGAGCCTTTTGAAATCAAGGCATCATTAAATTTTTGGGCAATACCAGTTTGGGTAACCAAAAAGGTTAACATAGATAATTTTAGAAATGGTTTCATTAGGATAGAATTTGGGGTTCTTAATCGATTCAAATATAGATAATTAATTCATATAATACATTTTTATAGAACAAAAAAAATACCCTTTTCCAAAATAAGAAAAGGGTAAAAATTATAAGTTAATTTTAAATAAAAATTATTTTTTCCAGCTAAAAATTCTAGGATTCACAGAAATCATTAACCAAGCCCAATTGTTGGTATGATTTGCGTCTCCGTTTTTAATAAATTCTAAAGTACTAGAACCAAACATTTGAGAGTAACCTCCTGTAACTGTAATGTCTTTTTTGAAATTGTATCCAAAAGTTGCATCGACCTCAGTTCCTAAATAAGAATCCATTTTTTCGTTAAGAGGAACATTCACTACATCAGCAGCAGATAAGAATACGTGCGGAATCAAAGCAAATTGCCATTTGTTTACATTGTAATTCAATTTTAAGAAAGCATCTTGTAAACCAACATTGTTTAAGTGATTTCCAACATAAAAGTAATCCATGTAACCGTTGAATCCGTGGTTGGTTCCAAAAATGGGGTTGAACGATTTGATTACTGTACTTCCATCATCTGAAGCTTTTCCTGATAAAAATTCATAACCTAAACCAGCTTTAAAAGCTTCTGTTATTTGATATCCGAAATTTGCTGCGGCATTCCAAGCACTTACTTTTAAGTCTGTGCTTTTTCCTGTTTGTCCGTAAACCCAAAAATTACTGTCTATTTTGCTTGTTTTATAAGTTAAATATGGTCCAAAAGTCTGTTTGTAATCAACTAATAATTTCGCGTCTGCGTTAGCGTATTCATAACCTGTATTTAGTAATAAAAAGCTTGCGCCTAAATTTTCGTTGAATTGATTGTGATACCAAGCATATTGTAAAGCTTTATAATTTGCAACCGTGTAAGGAGTCTGGATTACATTTTCGGCAGTTGAATTGTAAGCGCCTCCAAAATCTAATTTTTGAGTTTCGTCATGAAAAGAAACCGTTAACGCATCATGACTTTGTGCTTGCTGCCCCCAATCTTGCTCTCCTAAAATACGCTGATTATCATAAGAAAGTACTTGACGTCCCATTCTTGCGCTCCATTTTTCAGTGAAATTATATTGTGCCCAAGCCTCAAAAACAGCAACTCCATTTTTATCTGCAGCAGCTGTGCTTGGAACATCTCCCCAAGTTCTGGTATTTTGAAAAGTCAATTTTACGATTAAATCTTCCTGTTTGAAATTAATATTTAGACGAGAACGCTGTGAAATTTGTGAAGTTCCTTTTTGTCCTTCTGGAAGAAGGGTTTTGTAACCGTTACGATATTCAAAACGTGGTCTAATTTGTAGATTAACATCTAATTCCTGTGCTTGGATTTCGAAGCTTAATCCTACGATAAGTATTAAAATTAGTTTAAGTTTTTTCATAAAATTCTTGTGTTTTTATCGGAGGTAAATTTATAAGAAAATGCCGTCGTATAATATGATCACGGTCATATTTCTAATTTTTTTTTAATCTAAGTCTAATATGCAGGCTCTAATTTTGCTTTACTTACTTTAACTTCTTTTTTCTTAGATAGTTGTGTAATAGTGTAATGCATCCAAACTAAGCAAACAGTTGAAAAGATTAAAATGAAAATCCATGAACTTGACCAGATTCCCGTTGCAGTTAATAAATATCCAAAGATAATTGGACCAAAGAATCCGCCTAGACCGCCAATCATTCCGACCATTCCGCCGACAACTCCAACTTCATTTGGGAAGTATTCAGGAATATGTTTGTAAACGGCAGCTTTTCCGATTCCCCAAGAAATTCCGATTAGAATTACTAAAACCAGAAACACCCACATATTGGCATCAAATTTAATAACCGTAACACCTTTAGCAATCAATTCTTTTTTAGCAACGCTTTGATTGTGGGCAACAACAACATCTTGCCAGCTTGTAGAAGTTGGAAAAATAGCGTTTTCATTTGTATTGGCAGTTTTTTGTGTAATAGGATATTCTTTATCTCCAATTTTCACGGTTTTGTCATTGATTTCGTTTACGACACCTTTTTTAGCAGCTAAGATTCCTGGGCCAGAAGTCGTGATTTCCATTTTTGGAATGGATAATAAAGCACTTAAAATTACTGAAGAACTTAAAACCCAATACATTACTTTTCTCGCTCCGAATTTATCAGATAAATATCCTCCGAAAGCTCTAATGACACCAGAAGGTAAACTGAACATCGTGGCAAATAAACCACCCATAACTAAACTTGTTTGGTACACGTTCATGAAGTTTGGCAATAACCATTGAGAATAAGCTACAAAACATCCAAAAACTAAGAAGTAATATGCTCCAAAACGCCAAACTCTTTCTGATTTTAAAGGAGTAAGCATTTGTGAAATGGTTTTACTATTGCTTTCTAATTTTTTGTTTTGAGCGAAAATTAAAAAGGCAACGCCAATCACTACTAATGAAATAGCATAAATAACAGGAAGAACTTTCCATCCGTTTTGTGGATCGTCAATTGAAAAATGGTTTAATAATGAAGGAGCTAAAAAGGTAGTGATAGCTGCGCCGGCATTTCCCATTCCGAAGATTCCTAAAGCGCGACCTTGCCATTCTTTTGGGTACCAGATTGAGGTGTAGCCAATTCCGACGGCAAAGCTAGTTCCAACCATTCCAAATAAAAAGCTTAATAAAGCAAACATAGCGAAACTGTCAGCATAAGGAAGGAGGAATAGTGGAATTGAACAGAGTAATAATAAAAGGGAAAAAACATATTTTCCGCCAAATTTATCCGTCAAGATTCCGATTGGCAGACGCATGATTGATCCAGTTAAGATTGGAATACCTAAAAGCCATCCTACTTGAATAACGTCCCAATGGAAAATTCCATTATCAACTAAAAAGGTTACTAAAACCCCGTTTAATGTCCAGCAGGCAAAACACACTGTAAATGCCAATGTGTTCAAAAATAAAATTTTGTGAGATTGCGATAGTGAGTTTGTATTTTTCATAGTACTTATTATTTTTATGTAAAAGTAAGTACTATAACTTAGTTAAAACCTGCTAAAACGCAGTTTTTGAAAAATAATTACGTATTTATACGTATTTTTTTAGATTAAAGAATACTCGGCCGCTTTATTAGAAAGTTCCATAAGGTTTTTTACTTTCAGCTTTTTCATTAAGTTGAAACGGTGCACTTCGGCAGTTCTTTTGCTAATATCTAAAGCTTCAGCGATTTCTTTGTTTCCTTTGCCAGATAAAAGAAGAGTAAGTATTTCTTTTTCTCTTTTGGTAATCATCATTTCTTCGCCTAAAGTTTGTTTAGGTTCTAATGATGCTGAAGAATTTGTTAATTGACTAATTAAAATAGAAGAAATATCACCGCTGAAATATTTTCCTCCAGAAGAGACACTATGTAATGCTTTTAAGAATTCTTCTTTGCTTGAACCTTTTAGTAAATAACCATCGGCTCCAGCTTTTATAGATTTCAATACATATTCTTCCGATTCGTGCATCGAAAGCATAATAATTTTCACGTTGTTATTCTCGCTTCTAAGTTTTTCTACTACCTCGATACCAGTTAAGTTAGGCATACGAATATCTACTATAAGTAAGTCTGGTTTTGTTGACGCAACAACTTCAAGCGCATCTGCACCATCAATTGCTTCTCCTACAACCTCGATGTTTGCTTCGTTTTCTAGTAATGATTTGATTCCGTCTCTAACAAAAACATGGTCATCTGCCAATACTACACGAATGATATTGCTCATAGTTTACTTAATTTTGATTCTGAATTTTTACGTATATTCATCTATAAAGAAGATGCTAATATACGTAATTTTTTAGATTTTAAATTCTAACATTAAAATTTCTAATGTTGGGAATTTAGAATTTTAAGGACAAAATTGTAAACTCTGAGAAAGTTTTACATCAAGTTTGTCATTTCGAGGAACGAGAAATCTCACGCGGGATTCGACAAAGATTGGCGATTTAGATTGTGGAGTTTCTCGTGTGATCTCTCCTTCGTCGAGATGACAAAAGTTAAGAAAATAAATTATCTTTTGAAAACGATTGCCCGCGAGAGGGATAGGAGCAGGCTACCGAAGTAGCGCGGATAGCCCGACAGCATCCCGATAAGAGGGCGAATAAAGACAAAGTATATTTGCCCTCTTATCGGGATGGTGGCTCGCCCAAATTAATTAGATAATTAGTTAATGTGGCAATTAGAAAATTTTATTTTGCAATGGAAAAATTATCTAATTATCAAATTGACACATTATCTCATTTAAGAATAGGAATGTTAAAAGTAATTCTCGTTCCTTCGCCTGGTATGGAGTTCATGAAAACGCGACCGTTGATGTATTGGATTCTTTCTTTCATGAATAAAAGTCCCATTCCGGATTCGCTGTTGCGCTTTTTGTCGACTGAATTCACGTCGAAACCTTTTCCGTTATCGTCAACGATAATGCTTAGAAGTGTTTCGCTGTGCGAAAGCTGTACAATAATATGTGACGATTCAGCATATTTAATGGCGTTGTTGATTGCTTCTTGCGTAAGACGATAAATGTTGATTTCGATTAAGGAATCTAAACGCTGGTCAAAATCGGTTTTGTTGTAAAACAGGATTTCTTTACCAGTTAATTTTGAAAGTTCCTGCGTGAGTTTTGACAATGACGAAACGATTCCGTGATCGCTTAATTCTGGTGGCATTAAGTTGAATGTTGCCGTGCGGACACCTTTTATAATATCCAAAGAAAGTTTCTTTAAATACTCAATTTTTTGCTCTGATTTTTCTCTGTCGTCAAGATTAATGCTTTCCAGACTGAACTTTAAGCCTGTTAGCATTTGACCAATTCCGTCGTGAATTTCTTTGGCAATTCGGTTTTGCTCGTTTTCTTGATTTTCAACGATTTTACTCGAAATAATCTTTTGCTGATTGATTTTTTCTGTTGTGTTTTCAAGATTCAAACGTTCGACTTCACGTTGCGCTTTTTTGCGTTCGGTGATGTTGAAACAAACAATTAAAAGTTCAAGTTCATCTTTTTTGATCATCACGGGAACCATTGACAAATCGAGCCAGATTTCTTTTTCGTCTTTATTTATAATTTTGATTTCGCCTTGCCAGCCGCTGCGTTGTTTTTCGAAAATCAAGCGATCAAAATTTACCTGTTCTTTTTCATCTTCAGTAAGTACTTCAGAGAATTTTTTGTTAGATGAAAATTTAGTGTAATTGAGAAGTTTGGCGAATTTTTCTCCGATGTGGATGATGGAACCATCAGGTGAAATTCGGCAATAAAGCAAAGTGTTTTCCATCGCATAATTAAGCGATTTCAATTCTTTTACGGAGTTTTCTTTTATTTCACTGATGATTTCGGTGTCGTATGCCAGTTTCAATGCTTTCTTTTCAGAAGATAAAAGCTGGGCAATTAACTTTTCGATTTTTTTGTTTGTTGGTTTGAAAATGAAGAAGAATTCCAAAAGCAGAACCAGAAGCGTAAAACCAAAAATCCAATATTCAATTTTGCGTTGTTCAGTTACTTTTTCATGCGCTTCAAGATCGTACTGTGTTACAATTTGATTCATTTTCGAAAGGAAAATACCTTCGTTTTCAAGAATAATCTGAACTAGTTTTTGGTTTTCAGTCGGTTGTTTTTTCTGTTGTAAATTCAACAAAAAGGCATCTGTAGTTTGTGCAATTTTATTGAAAATCGGATTGATTTCAAGATATAATTTAGAAAGTGTTTCTGATTTTTCTTTTGGAAAAGCTAGGCTGTCATTTCCACTTTCTAAAGCTTCTTGGTTTTTCTTCCAAAGTGCTAAAACCTCATTTAGATGTGAAGTTTTTTTGGCTGTAGCCGAATCAGAAACGTAATGTAAAATCAGCACTTCTTTGACAATTTTCTGGCTCAACATTCTTTGTTTACCAGAAAAGTTAATGATTTTAGAATCGCTTAATTGTTGATTCAGATTATATTGTACTAAAAACTGACTAACGATTATGGTTAAGGCAATAGTAAGAAGCGCAAAAAAATACAGTCGTCGTAAATTTTTGAAAGTGATTTTTTCTGCTGCTTCCTGATTGCTTTTTTTCATATGAAATTATAATCCTAAAGAAGCTTTTATTAGGTTTAAGTTTTCTTCAGAATAATTAATTTTTAAAGCTTCCTGATGACCTTTGTCCGACATTTTATCCCAGGTTTTTTTAATGATGTTTTTCAGCTTTTCTTCGTCATGTTTATGAACGAAAGGTTCTAAGTAATAATCTAAAAACACCAAACAAATTACATCTTCTAGTAATTGAGTTTCAGTATCTTTTTTAAGTAGTTTTTTTTCGATTAAAAACGAAACACGATCAATAAAAGTTTGATCATAACCTGCTTTTACCAGAATTTCAGCGGTAGTTTTTGCATGGAATTTTTTCAATTCTTCTCTCCATTTCAAATAACCTACACGATCCATTGGATAAGATTCACGAGCGACTTTCCATCGGCAAATATGTTGTGCCTTTGAAGCAATCTGAATTTCTTCTGATGCATTCGGTTCAAACTGCATTAGTTTTTTATACATCCTGTCAGAATACAATAATTCTTTTGGATACTCTTTGTTTTGGTCTAACTCGATATTTGGATCTTGTGCGTTTTCAGCATCAATCCATTCGCTTGCTTTTTGAAAAGGTGTAGTCATTTTTTGGTTTGATAATAGAATTTCAAAGATACGGAATTAAGTTTTTTTTTTCGCCACGAATTCACGAATGTCCACGAATTATTGTTTTGTTTTTTGCCACAGATTAAAGGTTTTTTTGGATTTTGTTGCAGTGTGAAAAATATGACGTCAGTTTTGTCATTTCGAGGAACGAGAAATCACACTCGAAGCTCCGTATAGAAAATCGCCAATCTTTGTCGACTCCCGAGTGTGATTTCTCGTTCCTCGAAATGACAAGATTGAGTTGAATTAATCTACAAATCCAACAAAAACTTCGTTTTCAACTACTTTAATCGGATACGTTGCAATTTTATAATCGTCTCCATTTAAGTTTGAACCGTCTATAAGCGAAAAAGTCTTTTTATGCATCGGGCATGCGATTTTCGGAATATCGTCGGCAGATCCTGTCATTCCTCTTGAAAGTACCATTTCCATTTTGTGCGGACAGGCATTTTGGCAAGCGTACCATTCATTACGGCGAGTAAAATTGAAAATCGCAATTTGTTTGTTTTTGTATTTAATGCATCCGCCTCGGTTGGTTGGGAAATCTTCAACTTTACCTGCTTTGAACCAAATTGTAGCATCGCTTGCGTGAACCGTTTCGTATTGATTTAAGATTTCTTCCATTTTGATTAAGTTTTGATTTCCTGTTTCTTAGCCCTCTTTTTACAATCAAGAGAGTTTTGATGGCGCAGTAAAAAAGAGGGTAAGAAGGACAGCAAACGTTTAATGATTTTTTTCTTTTTTTTGGAGCTTATTATTTTTTGAAACACATAGAAATATAGATTTTTTTGTTTTTTGTTTGAGAAATAGAAAATTAAAAGAAACTAGTTTCTAACACATAGCTATGTGTATTTATGCAAGTGAAACGCCTTTTAAGGTTTAGTAATTCTATGTCTCTATGTGTTTAAATAAATTTATTTACGACCAAGCTTTCGGCGCTTTTTGATCTCTTAACGGAACAAAAACCGCATTTTCGTCTTTCTCGTCTGAGTTTACAAAATGATTGAAGCGTTTCAATAATCTTGGTTTTTCTAACACTTGTTTCCATTCGCATTCAAAAGTGTTTACAAGAGTTTGCATTTCAGCTTCAAGCGTTTCACAGATTCCTAAGCTGTCTTCGATAATTACTTGTTTTAAGTATTCCAAACCACCATCTAGTTTTTCTAACCAAGTTGAAGTTCTAATCAGTGGGCCAGCTGTTCGGATGTAATACATTAGGAATCTGTCCATGTATTTGATAACGGTTTCTTTGTCGATTTTCTCCGCTAATAAAACCGCATGTTTCGGATTTGCACCACCATTTCCTGCGATGTATAAATTCCATCCACCTTCAACAGCAATTAATCCGAAATCTTTTCCACGGGCTTCAGCACATTCACGAATGCAGGCCGAAACACCGCCTTTTAGTTTATGAGGAGAACGGATTCCTTTGTATCTGTTTTCAAGTTCGATTGCAAATCCTGCACTGTCGTCCATTCCGTAACGGCACCAAGCATTTCCAACACAGCTTTTTACGGCGCGAAGTGATTTTCCGTAAGCGTGACCGCTTTCAAAACCATTGTCGATTAAGATTTTCCAGATTTTAGGCAAATCGCTCAAATGTGCTCCGAATAAATCGACTCTTTGTGCTCCAGTGATTTTAGTATATAAATCGAATTGTTTTGCCACTTCGCCAATTACAATTAATTTCTCGGCAGTAATTTCTCCTCCAGCAACCCTTGGAACGACAGAATAAGTTCCGTTTCTTTGAATATTCGCTAAAAATCTATCGTTTGTATCTTGAGCAGTTACGTGTTTGTTTGCGGTGTCATTATAAATACTTGAGAAAATAGAAGCGACAACTGGTTTGCAAATTTCGCATCCGTCGCCTTTTCCATGATGATCTAAAACATCATAGAAATTCTCATATTTATTGATTTTTACCAAATCGAATAATTCCTGACGTGTGTAGCTGAAATGCTCGCAAATAACTTCTTTTACTTCTTTTCCTAAAGATTTTTGAGTTGCTTTAACCAAATCAGAAACCATTGGTTTACAGCCTCCACAACCTGAAGTTGCTTTAGTTGCTTTGACAACATCTGAAAGTGAAGGACAGCTTTCATCTAAAATTTTACAGCAAATAGAACCTTTTGTCACATTTTCGCAAGAACAGATTACAGCTGTATCTGGCAAATCCATTACGCTTCCTAAAGAAGAACCTTCAGAACCATCGCGAGAACCTAATATCAAATCTTCAGGATTTTTAGGCAATGCCATTTCGTTGATATAAATCTGGAAAAGAGAATTGTAATCGCTGGAATCTCCGACTAAAATTCCGCCTAAAAGCGTTTTAGAATCTTTGGTAACGTTGATTCTTTTGTAAACACCACTTAATTTATTCTCATAAATAATGGCAGTCACATTTTCGTTTTCAATAAAAGGATCACCAAAACTCGCAACTTCAACACCAATTAATTTCAATTGTGTTGACATATCGATGGTTTCTCTCATGGTTTTATCACCATTTAAGATTTGCTCAGCGGCAACATCGGCCATTTCGTAGCCTGGCGCAACCAATCCGTAAATGTTTTGGTTATAAAGTGCTGCTTCACCAATCGCATAAATAGAAGGATCTGATGTTCGCATTTGATTGTTTACCACAATTCCGCCTCTTACGCCAACTTCAAGTCCCGAAACTCTTGCCAGTTCGTCTCGCGGTTTAATTCCGGCAGAAATAACCAGCATATCGACTTTTAGTAATTCCTCGTTGGCAAACATCATTCCCGTTATGCTTTCTTTTCCGTCAATATATTGTGTTGCTTTGTTGAGATGAATTCCTATATTTAGTTCTTCAATTTTAGATTGAAGCATATCACTTGCGCCTTGATCTAATTGTCTCGGCATCAAACGCGGAGCAAATTCCACCACATGCGGATTCAATCCTAAATCTCTAACGGCTTTTGCAGCTTCAAGACCTAATAATCCTCCGCCTAAAACTGCTGCTTCTGTCGCGCCTTTTTGTTTTATTTTTCTGGCGTAAGCCATAATCGCGTCAAGATCTTCTATTGTTCTGTAAACAAAAACACCTTCTTTTTCGACACCTTCTATTGGAGGAACAAAAGCAGATGAACCTGTTGCTAAAACTAAGTAGTCGTAAGTATGTGTTTTGCCTAAATGCGTATGAATTGTTTTTGAATCACGATTGATATCTGTAATCAGTTCAGATGTGTTTAGAATAATATTGTTTTCTGCGTACCAATCAGTTGTTGACAATGATAGGTCATCAGCTGTTTTTCCTCCAAAGTACTCGCTTAAGTGAACGCGATCGTAGGCGCGTCTTGGTTCTTCTCCAAATACTGTGATTTGATACTTTTCTTGTCCTGATTTTGCAACAAACTTTTCGCAAAATTTATAACCAACCATGCCGTTTCCAACTACTATTACTCTAATCATGATTTCTTTAATTAAGTATTACTACGCAAATATAAGTATTTATACTTATAAAAATACGTAAATAAATTATTTTTTAAGTAGTAAGTAGGTTTTGATGACTACGTATTTTGTCTTAATCTTTTACGTAGTGCGGATTTTGAATGATTTTTTGCCTATTTAGTTTTTTTAAATTTGAAAGCATTCTAAATAAGCGTTTCAAAAAAATGTCGTAAATTCGTAAGAATTTTATAGGTGTTTTGAAAAAGAAGCGCTTTCTTAAACCAAAATCTCATGAAAAAAATACTTTCAATATTATTGTTATCAATTTTAATGATAAGCTGTAAGACAGTGGCAAATAAAACAGCTGATGGAAATATTTCGACTAGTTCTACAGAGGAAGATTTAAAATATTATTTTAAAGCAACAGGAAACGAACCGTTTTGGGGAATCAAAATAGGAAATGAAGAAATCGTTTTTACATCATTAATTCCTGGAAAGGAAAAAATCACTTTTCCAGCTGTTGATGCAATTAGAGCAATGGATGCCAATGTGAAAATGTATCAAGTAACTAATGAAAATACTTCGGCAACAATTACCATTCAGCAATTGGATTGTCAAGATTCTATGTCTGGTGCGATTTCTCCTTATAGTGTAAAAGTCGAAATTAGAAATAATTCAGAATTAGAAGCGAAGAAATTAAGCGGATGCGGAAAATATCTTACCGATTATCGACTTCATGATATTTGGGTTTTAGAAGAATTAAATGGATATAAAGTTTTTGCAACCGATTTTCAAAAGGAATTTCCGAGACTCGAAATTAATTCAACAGAAAATAGATTCTCTGGTTTTGGTGGCTGTAATTCGATAACGGGACAAATCTTTTTTGAAAAAGATGTTTTACGTTTCACAAAGGTAATTTCAACATTAATGGCTTGCCCACAAGGAAATAAAGAAGGAGAATTTTTGAAAGCTTTGCAAAGCACAACAACATATTCTATTGGAAATAATCAATTGACTTTGTCGAATCCTTCGAATAAATTGGCTGTTTTTAAGAAAGTGGATTGATTATTATTGTTTTCCCGCAAATTTTGCAGATTGAGCTGATATTTTTTACGGCCAAATATTCTACAGATTAGATGGATTTTTTTCTACCTAATCTGTAAAATCTGCGAGAGTTTTTTTAGTTTTATTCAAACAATTCCTTAGGTTCTTCATCCTCTGGTTCTTCTTCAATAAAATCTAATTCTAGGGCTTTAACACTTTGAACCGCATTTCCAGCAATTCCACGAATTGAACCGTACATTCCTAAAGTATTATGAACTACTTTTTCGATTTGTTTTTCGCGCTGTTTCCAGATTCTCTGCATCGCTCTTTTTTCAGAATCAAGATCGCTTTGCATTTGCGTGAAACCTTCTACAATTCCTTCAATCTGTAAACGGAACTCATTGCTTGTTAGGAAATCATATAACATAGACATTTTATCGCCTTTGTTTTCCTGAGCCTGAACCGCTTGATTAATTTGAATTAGAGATTGACGCAACACAGCGCTTAAACCTTTAAATTCTTCATAAGTACAAATCCAGATTCCATCGCGCATTCCCATACGGTCCATTCCATTTGGCATTACTTCGGTAACCAAAACTCCAATATTCGCTCTTTTGGTACGAATATCGTTTTTGAATTTCTCAATCCAAGAAGGTTGAAATGCTTTAGTTCTTTTACTTTCGTAATAAATCGAACCGCAGTTTTGATGTTCTCTTGTATTTACAACTTGAAGACAATCAGCGCCATTGGCACCTTTTTTAACTTCGTCAATACTGTCAAGAGGGAAGTTATTGGCCAGCCATTCTTCAATCGCTAATTCCATTACTTCGCCTTGCAATTGCATCGAACCTTGTTCTTGCTTACGTTTCATTTCTTCCGTCAGCTTTTTTTGTTCTTCCAGCTGTTTCTGAAGTTCTTTGAATTTCAGCTCGTTTTTATCGTCTTCCTGTTTTCTGATTTTTTCTCGTTCCAAAGCCAATTGCGCGTTTAACTGCTTTTCGGCTTCTGCTTGAATGGCATCTTTCATTTCCAGTTTTTCGCGCTGTAATTTGGCGATTTCACCTTCCATTTTATTTAATTCTCTGATTTTTTCAGATTTTTCAGAGAGTTCTTTTTCCATCAATAACAAACGATCTTTGTTTTCCTCTTCAAGTTTTGCTTTTAGTTTTTCTGAAATTTCTTTTTCGGCTGTTTTTTTCTCGCGTTCTAAACGTTCAGCAAAAAGTTCATTTTCCTGTTTTTTCTTCGCTTCAAATTCGGCTTTGGCTTTATCCAATTGTTCATTTTTAAGCTCTAATTCTTTATTTTGAATAGTAGCCTTTTGTTGAAATTCTTTACGGATGCTGTCTTCCAATTGATGTTTTAAAACATCATTTACGTCGATAGGAGTTCCGCAGTTTGGACACTGAATTGAAGATTGCTCGGCCATTTTATATTGAAATTTTATTGTAGAATTTGAATTTGCTAAGATATTTAAAAGTTCTCTTTTTATAATATGGATTTCTGTACTAAATTGTAACGAATTTTTATTATGGCCACGAAGGCGCTAAGACGCAAAGTTTTTTTGCCACAGATTATAATGATTAAAAAGGATTTTTCTAATTTTTGTCATTTCGACTGAAAGGAGAAATCACACTGGAAACTCCACACAGAATGTCGCCAATCTTTGTCGAATCCCGAGTGTGATTTCTCCTTTCAGTCGAAATGACAAAATGCATGAATAAACTTAAAATTATTTTCAGCGTGAACCAATTTTCTTCAACAAAAACTCAACAGCAGATTGCGTAATTTCAGAAAGATCATCTTTTGAAATTATTATGGAGACATTTGTGAAAAGATTCACTTTTTTCAATTCAATAAAACCAATCTCTGAATCCTGATTGTTTTTTGCAATATTCGAAGGAACAATCGAAATTCCCAATCCGTTTTTGACTAATTGCACAATCGAGTTGATGTTATTCGCTTCATGAATAATCTTCGGCGTAAAGCCATAAAAAGCGCAAAGTTCTAGTAAAACTTCATGATAATGCGGTGCGTAATCTTTATTGAAAAACACAAATGTTTCGTCTTTCAAATTTGTGATTTCATTTTCTGATTTTATCTGAACTGTTTTTTTGTTGTAAACCAATGAAAATCCATCTTTAAACCATAAATGTGATTTTATTTTAGGAGAATGAATGGGTGATCTGATAATTCCCATTTCGATTTTTCCTTGTTCTAAAGCATCGATTTGCTTGGTGGTAGAAACCTCAAATAATTTGAAATTTACGTATGGAAATTGTGCTTTCAGATGTTTTATCAAATCTGAAATTACAGCAGAATATATTGAACTGATATACGCGATTCTGAATTCACCCGAAACGTTCTCTGCAATCTTTTTGGTTTTCACAGAAATACGTTCCAGATTCTGAAAAACTGTTATTACTTCTTCTTTAAAGTATTTTCCGGCTTCGGTCAATTCTACTTTTTTATTGTTTCTGATGAAAAGTTTTGCTTGAAGTTCTTCTTCCAATTCAGCTATTTGCCGACTTAATGGCGGTTGTGAAATAAAGAGTTTCTCTGAAGCTTTGGTAAAGTTCAGTTCTTCGGCTACAGCCAAAAAATATTTTAAGTGACGTAATTCCATGATACTTTAAAAGTATTATTAATTGATAAAAATAGTATTTTTAAAGTATTTACGAAAGGAATAGTTTTGATTTTAAGTTAAATGTTAGAAGTGAAACGTTAAAAGTGAGAGTTGTAACGAATAACCAATAACAAAAAACTTATAACTTTTTAAAACAAAATAAGTCTCTCGCAGATTTAGCAGATAAAGCAGATTATTAATTTTAGATAGATCATCTTAATCATAATAATATCCCAATCATATAATAGCAAAAAAGATTAGCTCAATCTGCTTCATCTGCGAGAGATTAAAAAACAAAAACCATGAAAAAATCAACTATTGCAGAAATCAAAGAACGATTTGACAATGATGTGGAACGATTTTCAAACTTAGAAACAGGACAAGTGGCAACAATTGACGCTACTATTTCTTTAGAATTAATAACCGAAGCTTCAAAACGAATTGTTCCGAATGCTAAAAACATTTTAGATGTTGGTTGTGGAGCCGGAAATTATACTTTAATGATGTTATCTAAAGTGCCAAATTTAAATTGCACTTTGGTAGATTTGAGTTTGCCAATGTTAGATCGTGCTTTTGAAAGAGTTTCGGCAGAAACGAAAGGAAATGTTAAGATAAAACAAGGCGATATTCGTGAAGTAGATTTAGAAGAAAATAGTTTTGATATTATTTTGGCGGGTGCGGTTTTGCATCATTTGAGAGATGATAACGATTGGGAAACGACTTTCGCTAAATTATTTAAATTATTGAAACCAGGCGGATGTTTGATGATTTCAGATTTAATCACGCAAGATACAGAATTGTTGAATAAATATACTTGGCAACGTTACGGAGAATATTTGGAAGGAATCGGAGGGACAGAGTACCGCCAGAAAGTTTTAGATTATATCGAAAAAGAAGATTCGCCAAGATCTATGAATTATCAATTGGATTTGATGAAAAAAGTAGGCTTTTCAAAAGTTGAAATTTTACATAAAAATATGTGCTTTGGAGCTTTTGGAGGAATTAAATAAAAGTTTAATCGTTTGATTTTTGTTTTTGGTCGGTTCTATGTTTCTGTCTGTATAATAATTGATTGGCGAATTGAAAAAAAGTGTTTTTTTGTGTAATCAAGTTTTATTTTTATTTCACAACTTAAATATTTAAAATGAGCAATAATCAACAATGGAATCGCAGAGGTTTTCTGTTTACAATGGGTGGAGCGGGAGCAGCTTTAATGTTAAATCCGCTTTTGTCTTGGGCTGCAATTGAGCAAGATCCAAGGATTGCTGCTATTGTTGCAAGAACATTCGGAATCGATACACACAATCACATTGATGTTCCTTTGATAAAATCAGAACTGCCGGGTCCAAAAGTTGATTTGTTTGGTGAAATAAAGAAATCTGGTTTATCTGCAATTTGCATGACTTTTGCCGTTGATTATCAGAAATTAATTAATCCTGGAGATGCTTACGAAAGATTTCTAAACGGATTAACCGCTATGGACGAAATATTGATTGCAAATGATATGAAACGTGCTCTTGATTATACTGATTTAGAATGGGCTCATAAGAATAAAAAGCCTATAGTAATTCAATCTGTAGAGGGAGGACATTTTCTAGAAGGCAAAATTGAGCGTTTGCAGATTGCTTATGATAGAGGTTTAAGACATCTAGGATTGCTTCATGACAATGATGCTTCTGTTCCGTTAGGTGATATTTTTACAAAAACGCCTCAATGGGGCGGACTTACTTCTTTTGGCGTTGAAACAATTAAGGAATGTGAAAGACTAGGTATTTTAGTCGATTTATCGCATTGCGATGATAATACGGTAAACGGAGCTTTAAAAATTGCTAAAAAACCTGTTTTAGTTTCGCACAC
Source organism: Flavobacterium sp. SH_e (assembly GCF_025717045.1). Taxonomy (GTDB): domain Bacteria; phylum Bacteroidota; class Bacteroidia; order Flavobacteriales; family Flavobacteriaceae; genus Flavobacterium. The sequence goes on along the minus strand of NZ_JAOVZN010000001.1, from coordinate 93,950 downwards.
AGGTTTAAATACCCGTCTTGGTGCAAATGAAGGAATGGCAAAGATGATGATGCCAAGACTTATAAGCAAAGAGCAGGCTAAAATTGTAGCAGATCATGGTAGTGTAATTGGGGTTTGGACACATCTTGCTGATTCACCAGCTGAATTTGCAGATAATATTAAAGCTATGGTTGACGTAGTTGGCGTCGATCATGTTTGCATTGGAACTGATACTAAATTGACTCCAGCTTATCGTTCTCCAAATGATAAAGGATGGGGACAAGGAGATAATAAAAAGCCAGAAGATAAAAAGGAAGAACCTAAAAAGCAAAACGATCAAAAAGGGCAAAATGATAACAAAAAGCAAGGGCCTCAAGGAACTAATCAGTCTTGGGGAATTGAGAAGCAGGGATTTTATTATACCGTTGTTGAATCTTTACTGAAGGCAGGTTTTAAAGAAGAAGAGATTGCTAAAATCGGCGGTGGAAATTATTGTCGAATATTTGATATTGCGACGAAAAGATCTTAATCTGTCAAAGATTATTTGTAAACAAAACAACAGCGAAATAAAATTCTTTATTTCGCTGTTGTTTTGTTTTTATTTGGTGCTTGATATTTGTTTCTAAGATCGAAAACTAATTCTGAAGGGCCGTTTCTCTGTAGATAATCTAACTTTTCTACGGCTTCTTCCATAGTTGGAATTTCTCCTTTTGGAATCCACCACATGGCTGTATGCGCTTTTCCGAATTTTTGAAACCATTCTTTTCGGCGTCTTAAAAATTCGCTGTGAAAAGTTTTGTACATATAATGCTCTAAAGTTTCAATGCTTTCCCAAACCGATACATTAATTATAATTTGCTCATCATTGTACGGATTCAGACTTTTGGCATTGTAACTGTCAGTTTCGTCTTTTAATCTCCAAACAAAACCTTCGCTTTCTTCGGCTAAAGTGTTTACAGCATCTAAATTATCTACAAATTCTTTCATTATTGGGTCGTTGATATCGACGCCTTTCATTTTGGCAATATTAATTTCGGCAAGATGATAATGACTCATAAAGGTTTATGTTTCTGAATAATATGTAGGATTATTTTTTCGCCACAAATTACACGAATTGCACTAATTTTATATTCTAAATAAAAAAGAATTCGCTAAGATTTGTGTAATTCGTGGCAAACAACTTATAAAATCTGAGCAGTTTTGTAAACTTGAATTGGACTTGAAACTAGAGTCTCGGTTTTTTTGATAAAATCTTTTAAGTAAGATTGGTTGTTATGTAAATCTAAACCAGGTTGATCTTTCCATTCTTCCCAAAGAATAAAAACATTTTCTGAAGTGTGTAAATCGTAACGAATACAAGCAGCTTCTTTTCTAGTCTCGGTTACTAGATGTGTTAGCAGGCTTTGAACTTCAATTAAATGTTCTGGTTTACTTTTTAAAATTGCTGTAATAGAAATCATAATTATAAGTTTTTAAAAGTTTGCTCTAAATGTTTCGTGTAATTCTCTTTAAAGATAATGATATTTTCTGGTGTAGCACCTTTTTCTACATCATGGAAATGAAATCCGTCTAGGCGTTCCATTCCTGTGAATTTGTTCATTTTGTGAAAACCAAACATTACGCCATCATCAACAGAAGTTTCTTCGAAGAATTCGCCCGGAATTGTGAATGCTGTTGCAGGTGCGTTCCAGCTTGTAGTAAGCATGTATTTACGTCCGTGTAGAAGTCCGCCAGTTCCGTAGTTTATGTCTGGATTTACACGACTTCTTCCATCACTTTTATAGATTCCGTTGTTGTGTCCTTGCGTGAAAACGTCATCGATATATTTTTTGAAAAGATTCGGAATTTGAAACCACCAAACTGGTGTATGATAGATAATTAAATCTGCCCAAACAAATTTTTCTACTTCTTTTTGAAGATCTATTTCGTCTTCAATGTGGGTTGTTTTTATTTCGTAATCATTGTTTTTAGAAAGATATTCAACTGTCCAATCCTGAACGGTTTTATTGAATTGTCCTCCTGAATGTGCGAATTTTTGTCCGCCGTTAATTATAAATATCTTTTTCATTTTAATTATTTAATTGTTTGAGATTTTTTTGATACATAGCTCTCAAAGCTTGTCATTTCGAGGAACGATAAATCACACACGTTACTCGCCAAAGATTGGCGACTTAGTTTGCAGAGTTTCTAGTGTGATTTCTCCTTTCAGTCGAAATGACAAGATTGCGTTGACTATGTGCATTTACATGAGTGAAACGCCTTTGATCACAACTAAAGAATATTGTTTCTATGTGTTTAAAAAAGTGAATTATTTAATTTTAGCAATTGCCTGATTGATAAATTCCAATTCTGAAGCTGATAAATCGAAATCCATTGTTTTGGCGTTTGAAATGGCTTGTTCTGCATTTCTAGCTCCAGCTAATACAATTGAAATTCCTTTTTGTAAAGAGGTCCAGCGTAAAACTAATTGTGATAAACTTGCTTCTTTTGCGAGTGCTAAAGAAGTTAATTCTTCAACTAAAGTTTTTACTTTTTGAAGATCAAATTGGCTGAAATAACCATTTCTATGGTCGTTTTCTTTTAGTTTGCTGTCAGTGAAATATTTCCCAGTCAATAAACCTCTTTCCATTGGGCTGTAAGCGATGATTCCGATGTTTTCTGCAACTGTGAAAGGAATTAGTTCTTCCTCAATTTTGCGATTCAGCATGCTGTATGCCACTTGATTTGAAGCCACTTGAATTGTTTTCTGTGCTTCTTGAATTTGTGCTACATTATAATTGCTTACTCCAAAAGCTCTGATTTTTCCTTGTTGAATTAAGCTTTCAGCAGCTTCCATTGTTTCGGAAATTGGAGTTGTTGAATCTGGCCAGTGAATTTGCAGTAAATCGATATAATCAGTCTGAAGACGTTTTAAGCTTTCTTCGACTTCTTTAATTATGTTTGCTTTTGATGAATATTTGTAAATCGGAACTTTTTTACCGTTGTCATCAGCGTCGAAAAAGAAATCGCCTTTTCCGTTATTGCTTCCGTCCCAAACCAAACCAAATTTTGTAAGTAGCTGAACTTTAGAACGATCGTAAGGTTTTATTGCTTCTCCGATCATTTCTTCGCTTAGACCAAATCCGTAAAAAGGAGCAGTGTCAATTGTGGTAACTCCGTGGTCAATAGAAGCTTGAACAGATTCGATTGAATCTTTCTTTTCTGTACCGCCCCACATGGTTCCACCAATGGCAAATGCACCGTATGTAATAGCTGATAATTCAAGTTCTGAGTTGCCTAGTTTTCTATATTCCATGATTGTGATTTTTTATGTTTAAAATTGATGAGGCAAAATTATACTGTTTTTATGATTCTTATTTGGTATATATTTGTCTTTTTTAGGTATATTTGCATCTCCAAATAAATGGAATTATGAAAAAAGAAAACTTATACGAACCTTTTACAGTCTCTTTTGAAACGCTTAATGAATATCCAGATGTTGGAGATCGTCATAATTTTTTCGAACTGGTTTACATTCTGGAAGGAACAGGAAGACAGTGTATTAATAAGAATATTTTTGAATATGATCCAGGGCATTTGTTTTTATTGACGCCTGAGGATTGTCACAATTTTACTATTGAAACCAAAACGAAATTTTTCTTTTTGAGATTTAATGATATTTATTTGAAAAATTCGAGTTTGCAGAATGAGAATATTCAGCGATTAGAATATATTCTTCAAAATGCGAATCATCAGCCAGGCTGTATTCTTAAAAATGATCCCGATAAATGTTTGGTCAAAGTAATGATTGAAGCAATCTGCCGTGAACATCAGGATAAAGATGTTTACAATCAGGAATTGATTCAGCAATTGGTGAATACCTTGATTATTATCGTGGCGAGAAATATTGCAAAATATCTTCCTGAACAAGTAACTATAAATACTGAAGCTAAAGCAATGGATATTCTGCAATACATTCAGAATAATATTTACTATCCTGAAAAAATTAAAGCAGAATCAATTAGTGATTATTTCGGAATTTCGAATACGTATTTAGGACGTTATTTTAAGAAACATGCGAGCGAAACGATGCAACAGTATATCAGTAATTATAAAACGAAATTGATTGAGCACCGTTTGCAGTTTAGTGATAAGCGTATTAATGAAATTGCGTATGAATTTGGTTTTACGGATGAAAGCCACTTTAATAAGTTTTTCAGAAAACAGAAAGGATATAGTCCTTCTGAGTTTAGAAAAACGATTCGATTAAGTGCGTGAGTTTTTTTGGGCTACAAATTTCACAAATTTCTGCTAATTTATTTTTAGCCACAGATTAAGAGGATTAAAAAGGTTTTTCTTTGGCTTATTAAATCTGCGAGAGAAAAAAAATCCCTGTAAATCCCCGTTTTTGCAAAGAGAATCTGTTTTATCAGCGTACTTTAATTTTCTTTTCCAATTATAAAATCAAAATGATCAGTTTTACCAGCTTTTAAATTTTTTATTTCATTTTTGATTAGTTCTTCTAATGAATCGGCAACAATGTTTCTGTCCCAAGATTCATTTTGAAGCTCGATAATCTGTCCAAATTTTCCTTTTGAAGCAGGATCAGTGTCATAAAGTAAATAATCACCGTTTCGTCCTGTCGCAAACGGAATCCATTTTGGGTTAGCGTAGTTATTGGTTTGGATTTTTTCGAAATCAATTTCTTGTTCTGGCAGATCTTCTTCGTCAAATTGTAAATCTTGTATCGAATTCCATTCTTCTGCGATATCTTCAAACGGAATTAAATCATAGCTCCAATTGTTAACTCCAAATTGAAAAACAGCTGTTACAGGGTCGTAATCTACATTTTGAACTTTGTAAAAGTTAATTAATGCTGGCGGAATTGTAATATCGTCTTCAAGTTCAAGATGTTCTTGAATATCGCCTTCGGAAATTCCATCTGCAAGATTGTAGTAATCATTGTTTGTTGAAACGATTTTATTGATTTCTAAAATCCATTCCTGCCATAAAGGCTCAAACGATTTGTATTCAGGATCAAGAGGCGCTGTGATTTTCTTTTCTTTTTCTTCAGAAGATGAAATGCTTAAACTTGTGATTTTACCATTTTCTTTATCAAACCAAACACTTGTTCCATTTAAAATAAAAGCACCGCTTCTGTCACCTTTAAAAAGTTTTACAAGTTGACTTTTATTGCTTTCGTAGTATTGAAATAATTCTTCTCCATCAAAAATAAATTCTCCGGTAAAGATGCTTTTTGCGCAATAATCATATTCTCTAACTTCAAATTCAATAGCCAAACTTTCAGCTTTATTTCCTTCTTTAGAAAAGGCCATAATACCAAGTTTGTCCCAAGTGTAAACATGATTGTATTGTTTTTTGATGTATCTGCAGTCTCCTAAAGCTTGTTTTAAAACTGTTATATCAATTGGGAATTCGATGTTTACATTATTAATCTGAAAGCCTGTTTTGGATAATTCGAGTTTAGTCATTTGCTTTTTTATGGGGTTTAAAGGAAAAGAGAAACTAGATAATCTTCTTGATTACACGAAGTTTATGTGTATGTTTTTTTAATTCAGGATTATAAATTCCAGTGTGGTCTAAACGATCAATACGAACTTTTCCACTTGCGTGAATAATGTAATTGTTTTCCATTATAATACCAACGTGCGTAATGTTTCCTTCGTCATTATCAAAGAAAGCTAAATCGCCCGCTTCACTTTCTTCAATAAAACTTAATGGATCTCCTTCAAGCGCTTGCTGCGAAGCATCACGATGAATTTTATAACCGTTTAATTTGTATACCATTTGAGTAAAACCTGAACAATCAATTCCAAAAGGTGTTTTTCCGCCCCATAAATACGGTGCATTCAAATACATAAAAGCAGTTTTTATTAAAGCACTTTTGGGTTTTATGCCACTGGTTTTAGTTCCTTCAAAATCAAAGTTGGAAATATTGATTTCGTTGTTATTTAAAAAGGATAATGAAGCACCAAGCGGAATGGGAAGTAACAAATTATCTGGAGCAGTGATATAATCAATTAAATCGGCATTTAAGATAATTGCTTCTTTGCTTAATTGATTAAATTGCTGTTCGGTGATAACCTGATATTGTTTAGAATCTACCCAGCCTTCGTAATCATCAAATTGAATTCTGATTTTAGCCCATTGATTATGGCGTTCTAAAATTTCGATATGCTCTCCAAACAAAAGTTGTGTAACAATTTCACTTCTGTCACTTGGTTCAGATCGAACGGGTACTATGGCAAGATTGCAAATTCCGAACATTTAAGGCAAATTATAAGTTGAAAATCAGGAGTTACAATTTATAAACTCCTGATTTTTTATGATATTGTTTTTAAGCTCTCTCGATAACAATTGCAGATGCACCACCACCGCCATTGCAAATTGCAGCAGCTCCAGTTTTAGCATTGTTTTGTTCTAAGACATTTAGTAAAGTTACAATAATTCTAGCTCCTGAACAACCCAGCGGATGTCCAAGTGAAACAGCTCCACCATTTATGTTAACTTTATTGTTATCAAGGTTTAATATTTTTGAATTGGCTAATCCGACCACAGAAAATGCTTCGTTGAATTCGAAATAATCTACATCTGAGATTGAAATTCTAGCTTTATTTAAAGCTTTTGGAAGTGCTTTTGCTGGACTTGTGGTAAACCATTTTGGTTCTTGCGCAGCATCTGCATATCCTTTTACGTAAGCAAGAGGTTTAATTCCTAATTCGTTTGCTTTTTCTTCAGACATTAAAACTAAAGCTGCTGCTCCGTCGTTGATTGTTGAAGCATTTGCAGCAGTTACAGTTCCGTCTTTTGTAAAAACGGGTGCTAAAGATGGAATTTTATCTAATTTCACATTAGTATATTCTTCATCTTTTGAAAAGATAATTGGCTCACCACGTCTTTGAGGAACTTCAACAGGAACAACTTCATTGTCGAATTTTCCAGCGTCCCAAGCTTTTGCACTTCTTTCATAAGACTGAATTGCGAAAGCGTCTTGTTCTTCACGAGTGATTTTATATTCAGAAGCACACAAATCAGCGCAAACTCCCATTGCGTTGTTGTCGTAAGCATCTGTCAAACCATCTTTCTGCATTCCGTCAAGCATAGTTGCAGGACCAAATTTGTTTCCAGCACGCATTTGTACATAGTGAGGAATCAAGCTCATACTTTCCATTCCGCCCGCTACTACGATTTCAGCGTCACCACATGCGATTGCTTGAGCAGCAAACATTACGGCTTTCATTCCAGAGGCGCATACTTTGTTTACTGTTGTAGCAGCAACTTCTTCTGATAATCCAGCAAATAATGCAGCCTGGCGAGCTGGCGCTTGTCCAACACCCGCTTGAATTACATTCCCCATGAAAACTTCATCGACTAATTTTGGGTCAAGGTTAATTTTTGAAAGCGCTCCTTTTATGGCAGTAGCGCCTAATTTTGGTGCAGGTACAGTAGATAACCCGCCCATGAAACTTCCGATAGGTGTTCTAACGGCAGAAACGATAACAACTCTTTTGTTCATTTTCTGTTTAATAATAGTTAGTAAGCAAATTTACTGTTTATTTGAATAAATTCAAATTTTGTATTGAATAGGGCTAATTTTAAATTTAAGGTGAAATTTTTGTTAATTCTATTTGTTTGATTGTGAAGTGTTTTTGAAAAAAGATAAAAAAAAACTAAAAAAACTCAAAAAAAAGCTTGTGAGAAAAGGAATGTTGTTATACATTTGCACTCGCAAAACGGAAGCAATTCCACTAGCAAGGAGAGGTGCCAGAGCGGTAATGGAGCAGATTGCTAATCTGTCGACGGGTAACCGTCGCCAGGGTTCGAGTCCCTGTCTCTCCGCTTAAATTTTGCCTCGGGGTGTAGCGTAGCCCGGTTATCGCGCCTGCTTTGGGAGCAGGAGGCCGCAGGTTCGAATCCTGCCACCCCGACTACAATTGAAATAATGGACGCATAGCTCAGCTGGATAGAGCACCTGCCTTCTAAGCAGGCGGTCGAAGGTTCGAATCCTTCTGCGTTCACAGAAGACCCACTCATACCGAGTGGGTCTTTTTGTTTTCTACAATTTTGCAGTTTTTAAAATCGATGAAAAAAGCGTGGCAAAACCGTGGCAAACGGTTTTTGAAATAATGAAAACATAGAATTGATGCGGGTTTGTAGCCTATAGTTGCAATCCTTCTGGGGTCACAAAAAGCCACTCAAATCGAGTGGCTTTTTTATTTTGTGTATCTTTCTTAAAAAATTGCTTAAACAAAAAAAGATCAAACATTCTTAAAACATTTGATCTTTATTTATTGATGAAGTTCTTTTTAAATTAATAATTATCAAATTCTCTTCTTTGGTAAAAAGTATCATCATTGCTTTCAGACGCAAGACGAGATTCTTCAGTAGGGTAATAAGAATTCAATACTCTTCTTTCGTATTCCCTATCAAAATTATTTTGCCAGTTGTATCTGCTTGTTTTTCTAAAGGTATCATACCCTATGCTGTTGGCCATGACAATTTTAGTGTCTTTATTTATGCTTACAGAACCAATTGGAATGATAATGTGGCTGTCTCCATCCTTGTAAACAAACTCTTTTCCGTTGTCATTCAATATTGCATCGTGCACTTCATTACGACTATCGTCAATTAATCCTTTGTCTAGATTAACATCAAGATAAACAACACGTTGCATGTCTTTGTTAACCCAGAGGTTATCAATTTTTCCTATTGTACGGTTGTCTGCATCTACAATTTTCCAACCTCTTACATCAGAATAGTTGGAAGCAACTTTATAATCAGAAAGTTCGTCTAGTCTGTATAAGTTTCTATCTTTATTTTCCATAATTTCTCAGTAATTTGCTGTGCTGTCTGCACTTGAATTGTTTTCGATTTCCATTCTGTTTTCGTTTTGCACTTGATCATCTCTCAAAAAAACATAGTATACAAGTGCTGAGATCAATAGGACTGCTACAATCCACGGCCAGATTGGCTTTTTTTTCTCAATTTTAATTTCTGCCATAACCTTATATTTTTATTATAAATATTTAATTTTAAATAAAGGTACAAATGAGGATGGCCTATAGAAGTATTTAATTTCAGGTAGAAGTTATACAATTCCCAGCCGTTAAAAAATTGATTTATAACAGCTTAAAAATTTAATTCTTTTATAATATTTTGAGATTACTTTAAACAAGGCCAATGTTTATGGGCGTTTCTAGGGTTCTTAAATATTTTGTAGTAAATTGCTTCTTCGTTTTTAATTCTAATAACAAATAAAAATTTTACTACGCCCCATGAATGAAGAAATAAATTTATACCGAAACACAAAGAAAACCAGAAACTTACTTTTATACGCTATTGCAATTAGTATTTTATTAGCAATTGCAGTTTTATACGGAATAGGAACTTTTGATGGAGTGTTTAAAATAAAACTATCTATTATTTCAGGCGCTATTCTTGTAATGATGCTTGTTTTAAAATTTAAAGTTTTTGCAAGTATAAAAGATAAATCTCCATTAATCCATATTGATGCAAATGGTTTTTCCGGAAGAACAACCCCAGTAGCTAAAGCTTTTGGAAGAATAGAGTGGCAAGATGTTACCAATGTGCAATTGCAAAAAGTTGGTGGAGATACTTTGGTTGCTGTTACAATTGACAATTTAGATAAATATGACGGTCGTGTTTCTAAGTTTCTTTGGAAAATGGCTTATGATGAACAAAATTCTAAATTGAATATTATGTACTCAGCGTCAGAAATTGATATTGATGCAAATAGATTATATGACTTGTTTGTAAGTAACTGGAAAAAATAATAAAAGAGCCGCTCATTTGAGCGGCTCTTTTATTATGCTTTAGATAAAGAAACATCTTTAGTTTCTTCCAGCTGCCCAAAAAATAGAATTTCGGAGTAGAGTAGTGTAAGCTTCATTTTCAAATAATTCTGGAGCATGTCCCATAAAAATGTACACATTTCTTGATTTGAAATGATCATTTGTCCAAACTACAGGATGATCTCCCATTTTTATTTTTGAATCTGGTTCGTATGTAGATTCATCAACTGAAGCCAGAACATGAACATTTGGCCTCGGGCTTTTATCATAAATATACCATTCTTCTTTTTTGATCAAGAAACCGGTTGAAATTCCTTTGGTTACGGGATGAGATTTATCTTCCATATTTACTTTCGCACTTGCAAAATCTGGAATATAATTGACAAACTGAATTCCGCCCATAAAATCTGAGAACCATTTCCACATTGGATATCCGTCAAATTCTCCTAACAAAGTTGCATGATGTAAACCTACCCATCCGCCTTTTCCATTGTCCATATATTTCTGAAACGCCTTCATGGATTCTTCACTCCAAGTGTAAGGAGGATAATCTAATTGAATAAAAACTTGATATTGTTTTAAAAATGCTTCGTTAATAGTTTTGGTATTTTCGATATAATCAATTGTAAAACTGCTATCGATTGCCAATTTGTTCAGCCAAGGTTTTGCTGCTTTTGTAAAATCAAGATGATGCCCGCCATTTTCATACAAAACCAACGCTTTAAAACGTGATTTTTTTTGTTTTTGAGCTAGACAATTTGGCTGAATAAAACAGCTTAAAATAAATAAAATATATACTATTGAATTTTTCATGAAAGCGATTTGTTTGAAGTACCAAAATTATGGTTTAACCATTGCCGTTATAGCTTGTAGAAACCATGCTGAATGCGGAATCCATTGTTCTGTCCAGCGCCATTCGTTTCCTTTGTCTTCTATTTTAAAGTCAATTCCAGAACCATCTCCATTTTCATCTTTACCTGTAATTCCGTTAGAAATTCCGCCTTTTTCAGAACCGTGTCCATAATTAGAATGCATGTATGGAACATTATATTCTCCAAATTGATATAAAAAGCACATCGAATACGGATTGCATCCTAAAATCCAAGATAATTGCTGGGAAGCGTACAAATCAATTGATTTTTTTATTTTGCTATTTTTTTGAAGCGAAATACTTTTTCCGCCTTCAATTGCTGCTGTTGCCAAAGAAGCTAATCTAGCGTTTTCGCCTTGCCACCACCAGCCAGTTTCATTTTCGTGTGGAATAAAAAAGCCATCCTGAATTTTATCTTTAAATAAAAAACTTTGCCTTGCATAACCAAACGGATTAGGGACATTATTTGTAACAGCCAAATTATACTCCAAAGCCTTTTCGATCACATTTTTAGCCAAAGCTATTTCTTTACTATCCGTTTCTTTCTTTAGATATCTTGTTAATGCTACAATAGGCAAACCAGCATCTGCAGCATGCCAAAACGGACGATTTCCACCGTTGCTTCTAAACCAACCTTTATCCGTCATTCGGTTTTCAAGTTTATGAGCCCATTTTCTGGCTTCTTCTTTATAGAAATTATCATTGGTCACAATCCATAATTCTGTCGATGCCATTAAAGCGCAATAATCATCAATGATGTTTTCTTTTCCGTCATCGTCATATTTTGTATTATTGATTAAAAGATGGGCATAAGCTCGTTTTGCACCGTCTAAATATTGTTTTGAAGTAAAATCTCCGTTCTTATTCCACTGAGAAATTCTTGCAAGCGAAGCTATTGCCATTCCAGCGCCTTCGCGAAAAGCACTTTGATATTCATCTGTGGTAACGCTATTGGCATGAAGTCCAACAATTCTTCTTGCGGCTGGATTTTTATCGAAATAACTGAAAACAATCATATAAAAATAGTCTTCATCAGAAAGACAGCGCATCATATAATCGGCTCCCCAAATGGCTTCGTTATCTAAAGAATCTTTTATTTTCCATTGTGTTAGCTGTTTCGGGATCGTTTCAGAGGTATTTATTAGTGACCAAGTTACTAAAGGTGTTTGTTGCGGAGAGACGAAATTGGCGTAAGCTAAATGCGAAAAATATTTGCTTACATCTCCAGACGCATCACACCATCCTCCATGCACGTCTACTTTTTTAGAGCTTCCAAACAATAGCATATTTTTGTCAGCTTGAAGTTCTTCAGTGGTATTTGCCCTTTGCTTATTATAATAATGAACAATTGAAGAAATAGTTCTTTTGGCTAATATATTTTCTTCAATCGAAAAGCGTGCAGAAGTATAATTTTGATCTTCAATTTTTACACTGATTTTATAATTTCCTGGTTTTTGAAATGAGGAAAAGTCTGCTTTATAATATAATTTTCCCAATTTCCAGTCCTCAACACTTTCCGCGTTTCCTATTTTAGAAGTAAAAACAGTTTTGCCAGATTCGGAATCCACAATAGCGAAAGTTGTACTAGGAAGTTTGCCTTCATATCCAATAATAGCAATCTTTGGACTTTTCGGGTCAAAACCAACTTGGTTCACATAAATAATTGGGGAGCTATAAGCCGTAACAGAAAGAAATAAAACTATTAAGGCATATTTTAATTGTTTTCTGAATTTTAGCATGGTTTAGTTTTTTTAGCTAATAGAAAGCAAATTACAAAAAACTGAAAATTTACTTTAGCTAAATGTTTTTGACCTAAAATTCTAGAATTATAAGAATTATAATGAAACTAGTTTTTATAGGAGTTTATGCTAAAACTGAAAAATTAATGATGTGTATTTGATGTGATTTTTATAAAAAAAGAATACAAAACTTTCAGCTATTGATTATTTTTTCAAGCTGACCAAAACATATGGAATGAATTTCAACGCCTTCTTTATATTGTTCAAGAGTCATTCCGTATAAATGAGGTGTGTTTTGTAAATCGTTTTGGCTTGAAGATGTAATTTCGAATTGATTGTTAATTGAATCTAATTGTGGTTCTGCGTTTTTATTGATATTCCGGTTTGTCATAAAATTAAGTTTTTGGCTGAAGAATTTTGGTAAGATTTACGTTTAAGAAATAAGAAGTTTAATCTTTTCAATAGCTTTTTTGTTTTCATATGCAACTTCAACTAATGCAAGCAAAATATCATTTCTAAAAATGGTTTTATTTCTAACATTTCTTATTAATGCTTTGCTTGGAGCAGGCTGGCCTTTTTTAATTATACAGTTAATAGTAAGATCAACATAGGTTGAAGGTAAATGCTTATCAATAAACTCATAAGCTTTTTTATTGTGAGAATTATCTTCTTTAAAATTGCTATTATTGATTAATTTTGACATATATTTGCTAATTATAATTTAATGTGTTCATATTTTATGTAAATGTAGGAATAATATTATATTTACCATTCTTTTTAATGTTAAAAATATATTGTCGCTATATTTTGTATTAAAATTTATTAATGATGTATAACGAGAAGTTGAGCAAATTCTTTAAGGCTAAAGGATTAAAGCAAAAGGAGGTTGGGGCAATTTTAGGATTTAGCCCTGCAATGATTGGAAGATATTTACACGGTACGGCTAATATAGGTTCTGAATTTATTATTAGTTTGAGTAAAAATTTTCCGGATGTAGATTTGAATTATCTTTTTGCTCCAGAAATTGAGCAAAATATGGTTAATGAAGCTAGTGCGGTGTACGAAAAAGAGAATATTTTGAATGATTTGGAAGAAATTGAAGATCGAATTCATAATATTCGGCTACGGCTAGCAGAGAAAAAATTTGAGGAATAGATTAAAAATTTTCCAAAAAATATCTAACAATTATAACTTGTAACCGTATTTATTAAACCACTCTTAATTAGAGTGGTTTTTTGTTTAAGATGTTTATTTTTTAATTATATGTAAGCTAATTATTTAAGTTTTTTTTTGCTAAATTTGGTTAAACAATTTCTAGCAATAACCATATGGAAAAATTAAAACGACCGGTTTATGTTAAACCTGGAGCCGATGATTTTTTTAAAAAGATGCGTTTAGAAGTAGAAGAAACGGTCTTAAAAAACTCGTCGTTGTATGTATTAAATGTTGTGAAGTCTTTAGGGCTTCTGGCAATTTTCTTTTTATTCTACGCCTGTATCTTAATTTTTGGTAACCAGACCCCCTTACTTTTTCTCTTTTATATTTTGTCTGGAATTACTATGATCGTTTTGTTTATAAATGCTTTTCATGATGCTGCACATGGAGCCTTATTTAAAAAGCCAAAGCACAATGAATGGTTTTTATATGTTTTAGAACTCTTTGGAAGTAATCATTGGCTCTGGATGCGACGTCATATAAGTTTGCATCATGCTTACCCAAACGTGCCAGATTGGGATGTAGACATCAAACAGAGCGATATTATTCGAATATTTCCAAATAGTCCGCTGTTTAATTACCACAAGTACCAGCACATTTATATGTGGTTTATTTATCCTCTTTATAGTCTTAACTGGCTTTATATTAGAGATTTTAAAGACTTTTTTGGTACAAAGGATAATTATGTAAAGAAAGTTGTCGACAAGATTCCGAGACAAGAAGTTTTTAGACTTTTTGTAGCGAAGATTATTAATCTTATTTATCTGCTTTTTATACCTATGATGCTTTTAAATCAGCCGTGGCATATTGTTCTTTTTGCTTGGCTGTCTATGCATTTATGCGGCAGTGCAATTGGAGTTGTGGCGTTGGTTTCGACTCACGTTGACGAAGATGCTCATTTCCCCAATACTGACGAAGAAGGAAATCTTTCGGATACTTGGGTAATGCATCAAATGATTGTAACTAAGGATTTTAGTACAGAAAGTAAACTTGCTAATTTCTTATACGGAGGATTTACGCATCATGTAGCGCATCATCTTTTTCCTGCTGTTGGACACACCTATTATCCTTATATTACGCCAATAATAAGACGTTATGCAGAAGAATATAATTTGCCATATACTTCATATCCGTTTTATCATGCTGTTCGTTCTCATTTTAGAATGCTGAAAAACAAAGGAGTAAAAGAAAATATTTTAATTACAGGCGAGATATAGCTATTGAAAGTTATTTTTATAGAATAAAAAAGCGGTTTTTAAAACCGCTTTTTTTGTGACCATATTTTATTCTTTTATTTCAGCATTTTGCTTTTTAATGTTCAAGTCTTTTAGGAAATTATCTTTGATTTCAATATCAAAATTATCTTCTTTAAAAACCGTCAGTTTTGATTCGGCAAACTTGTAAACATTAATTTTATTGTTTTTAACGTCAATAAAAAGATCATAGGAATAAGAACTGCAATCATGTTGTTTACAGCCCCAAGCATGTAGAACATTTTCTTGTTTTTCAAAAGGAGTTTCTGTATTCCAATCTTTCACCATTTGATCGTAATCTGTTCCCAATAATTTTTTTAATCTTGGCGCTAAACTGCTTTTAGATAAAAACTGAGTTCCAATAACACTTTTATCGACCAAATTGTATAAAGAATCTGTTGGATTTAAGACAGTGCTATCTGTTTTTAAAGCTTCTGTTTTTATGGAAGTAGAGTCGGTGGTAGGCACACTTTTTATGATTTCTTTTTTGCATGAAAAGAAGATTAAACTGCCCAAAATAACTAGAGAAATGTTTTTGGCTCTGTAATTCATAATAACTGATTTTTTAGAATTAATAATTTAATTTACAAAGTCGTAATGATCTAATATTCATAAAGATATTAAAATAATATCTGTTTTGAAAGTAAATTAAGACGTAATTGTAAACTCAATAAAGTAAATTTGAGCTCTAAAGAAAATAGTTAAAGAAGCAGTTTTCAGTTTTTTTGTTTAACTTCAATTTTTAAAATTATCAGGCAATGGATCACTTTTCAAAAATTTTAATCGTTTTTATTTTTTGTTTTACCTCTTTGCAGGCTCAAAATGAAGCTTATATAAGTACCGCAGAAGCTGAAACTTCAGATACTACATTTGTTAAGCTTAGAGATTATAGTAACGATTTTGTATATGATATGAAATATGCAACCGAAGATAATTTCTTAAAAGCAAAAGTATATGATTGTGCTGAGTGCATGCTTCGTTTAAAGACCGTAAAAGCCTTAATTGCTGCAAATAATGATTTTTTGAAGAAAGGTTATAGAATCAAAATTTTCGATTGTTACAGACCATTGGATATTCAGAAAAAAATGTGGGAGATTGTGTCGAATCCGGAATATGTTGCAGATCCAAAAAAAGGCTCCATCCATAATAGAGGAGGAGCCGTTGATATTTCTTTAGTGGATATAACAGGTAAAGAAGTCGATATGGGAACTTCTTTTGATTTTTTTGGAAGTATGGCCAGTCATAATTTTAAACAGCTTTCAAAAGAGATTCTTTCAAAAAGGGCTTATCTGAAAAAAACAATGATTAAAAATGGCTTTAATTCATTTGATTCTGAATGGTGGCATTATAATTTAAAAGCTGGTTTAAAAGATAAAGTTTCCAATCAGAAATGGAAATGTGATTAATTACTCAACACATCTGATATTTTCCATGAAATAAGTATTTGGATGCGTTACCTTTCCTGTTAACTCAGAAGTAAGTTCGCTTTTTACGATATAATCTTCTGTGTTAGTTAGATATTTTACACGCATAAGCGAAATAGGGGACTTTTTCAGTTCTTCATAATTGTCTTTCATGAACATGAAAATCCCTGTATTAACGCGATTGTCAAAACCTTTTTCGTCACGAATTAATGTTCCGCAAGTTTCTTGATTGATGTGCATTAAGGTTACAATTTTTCCATTTTCTAATTGTAAAAAAATCTTTGAATTTTTATCAAAACAATTGGCTTTGATGAAATCTTTACTTTTCTGGATTGCTTGCATATTTAAAGTAGGCAATCCGTCAGTTTGAGCCAGTGAAAAGAAGATATAATTAAAGTTTCCTCCAAAATATTTTTCACTCATTAAGTACTCATTTGTAACTTTGTAAGTACCAATAGAATCGGTTACGTTTGCACTGTATTCACAAGGTTTTTGTGCAAAAGCGGTAAATGTTAATAGAAAAATGGTTAAAATAAATAGTTGCTTCATTGTGTTAGATTATTTTGGTGCAAATTAAAACTATTTTGTTATCTTTTACATCAGTTGTAAAAAAACAGTACAAATTTCCGCCATTTTTTATTTTCCATTTTTTTCTAATGTTTTCTACAGTCTCTGGAAAATTGCGAGTTGTAATATTAGCCTGCTTATTTGCAAGCTCATTTTTCATGTCGTTTTTGTTATATGGAATGATTTTTTGAATCTCAAATTTTCTTCCAGGAAAGTCAATTAAATCTTCTGAAGTATATAAATGCGAATGCTTATGTAATTTATCAATTTGAAAAGCGATACTTACTTCGTCAAAACCACCTGATTTCATAATGGCAGAATTTGGTTCGTAAAGATATTTCAGCGGTAATCCGTAAGACGAAAAAGATGTTTCGTTACCCAAAACAAACTCAAAAATTTCTGTTTTTTCTTTTAGAATGTTGGCTGTTTTTAATGTTATTTCGCCCGAATAATTTTTATGAATTTCGAAAAGCAATTCTTTTACTTCGTTTTCAAGCGCTATGATATGAATGTTTTTGACATTTTTTAATTCTGATAATCCCGCTGAAATATCTAAAAGCGGAGCCGTTTTAATTAAAATAGAATCTGATTTTTCGAAATAAAAATCAAGCAGTTCAGGAACATTTGGCAAACAGTCTTTCAGCATGAAAACTTTTCCTTTACTGTCATTTCTTCTTGATGGATCAATATAAATCCAATCAAATTTATGATTTGTTTCTTCTAATAAATGAATAGAATCTCCAGCATAAAAAGTACAATTTTCAACTTTTAATTGTTTGAAATTGTGTGCTACAATTGCCGATAATTCTTCATTTATTTCGCAATGTGTTATCGATTTGAATTTCTTCGAAAAATAATAATCATCAACACCAAAACCGCCTGTTAAATCAATTAAAGTTTTACCAGAAATTAAAGAAGCTTTATATGTCGCTGTTTTTTCTGAAGAAGTTTGTTCAACCGATATTTTATTTGGGTAAATAATATTTTCCGCCGTAAACCAAGTCGGGAGTTTTTCTTTAGCTTTAGTTCGGGCTTCAATTTGATTTAAAATGAGAATCCAGTCTGTTTCTGGAAACGGATTTTTTTGAAGCGCTAATTTTGTTATATCTGCACCAGTATTTTGAATTATAAATTTCTGTATATCATGATGCAAAATAGAAGTATTCAAAGCTAAATTCTTTCGGTTAATGTAGAGACAATTTTGTTATCAGGAAAAAATTCTTTTAAAATAACTTTTATCATCGTGAATAAAGGGACAGCGATAATCATTCCGACAATTCCAAAAGTAATTCCGCTAATTATAGTAATAAGAAAAATTTCCAGCGGATGCGAATTTACACTTTTTGAAGAAATTATTGGCTGGCTAATATTATTATCAATTGCCTGAACCAATAAAAACCCGATTACAACATAAATTGTAGTTGGAAGAATTTCAGATTGAAAATCTTGTCCAATTAAACTAATCATTGTTAACAGTGCAGCTAAAATGGTTCCGATAATTGGTCCGATGTACGGAATAACATTCAAAATAGCACACAAGAATGCAATAACAAAGGCATTTTTATTTCCGAAAATCATTAAAACAATCAAATACAAAATAAAAACAACTGTAAGCTGAAGAAGCAATCCGATAAAATAGCGTGTTAAAAGATGATTTATTTTGGTAATTGAATTCAAGATTTTGTCTTCGTTTGTATCTGGTAGAATTCTGCGAGCTTGACTTTTAAATATTTCTTGATCCTTTATAAAGAAAAAGGTGATGAAGAAAACAGAAACCAATCCCATTCCCATATCGGCCATAAAATTGAATATCGAATTAATAAAACCAGTAAAATATCCAAAATCTAGTACAGAAGTAATTTTAGAATCTTTTATCACTTTATTTAAATCAACATGCTGAATATTAAAATATTGCTCGATACTTTGTTCTGCTTCAATGAATTGTGTCTGGAGATGTGCCGTATCTAAAAGAGATAAATTATTGGCCTGAGAAATGATTAATGGAACAAACAATAAAATAAAACCAACAATCAAGAAAATAAAAAAGATTATGGTTGTAGTTGCGGCAAGAGAATTGCTAAACTTAAGTTTGTTTTTTAGAAATAATACTAAAGGATTTGCAATTAAACATAAAATCAATGAGATGCATAAATAGACAATAACAGTCTGAATTTCATATAAAAAGTATAAAATTGCTCCGATAATTAAGATCACAGCCAACGCTCGTAAAATTCCGTTTGCGATAGTTTTTGATGTTACCATTGATTGAGTTTTAGACCATAAATATAGGAAAAAGCATTTTAAAATTTAGGCTTAAACAAAAAAAGCGAGATGTAAACACCTCGCTTTGTCTATCATTTTCGATTCAACTATTGTGCAAAAGAAGCTCTTGCTCCTCCAGTTGTAAAAATAGCTGATATTCTGCTTTTTTGTCCTGTTGAGAACATATACATTGCAGCATCATCAACATAATCCATGTAGTTCATTGTCATCTCTACTGGTGTACCTGAACAAGTACTGTAGTGAGGGTAAGCAGGAACTCCGTAGTTTGCTGTGTTGTGAGTAGGAGTATCAGCAACAAGATCGCTTCCGCAAGTTGCATCTCCCCAAATGTGACGTAAATTCATCCAGTGTCCAACTTCGTGAGTAGCCGTTCTTCCTAAGTTGAATGGAGCATTTGCAGTTCCAGACAATCCGAAATAACGTGAGTCGATAACCACTCCATCAGTTGCAGAAGCACCTCCAGGAAATTGTGCATAACCTAAAATTCCGCCTCCAATGTTGCAAGACCAAATGTTTAATTTAGTTGTTGGAGAAGTAGGAGCGATTCCGCCTTGAGCAGTTTTTTTCATCGCGTCATTTGTTCCCCAAGAAGTTTTAGTTGTAGATTTTCTAATAATCTGATCTAAAACAAATGTAATTCCGATGTTTGCTTTAACTCCTGAGAATAACGCTGGTACATTATTGTAGTCAGAGTTTAAAGCATTAAAATCTTTGTTTAAAACATCGATTTGTGATTGAATTTGTGCATCCGAAATGTTTTGCGCTGTTGTTCTGTATAAAACATTCACTACTACAGGAATTTCGATTTTGCCATTAACCAAACGTCCTGTAAAATTTGAACCAGCGTGCTTTGCCGTAAATGCTTCAATTTCATTCATTTTAATTGCCAATGATGGATCAGCTTTTAATTGCGCCTCAAGAACTTCTTGTGTTGCACATCCTCTACGAGAAGCAACAGTTGCATCTGCATTAGCAGATTCAGATTGTTCGTTTTGACAAGCAAATAGCACTAATGCTGTAAATGCGGTAATAATAACTTTTTTCATAATAATCTGGGTTTTTGTTATAAAAATGTTGATTAGTTAAACATTGCAGCAATTTTATAACAAAAAATTATTGTAGAAAAATATTACAAAGATTATTTTGTCAGAAATTTTACAAACCCTTACAAACACTGATTCCTACAAAAAATACATGAAAAATATTAATAAGTTTTTTCTTTCGTTTTTGTTTTTTTAATGTATTTTGTCGTGATTATCTGTAGTTTAACGATAAATTCAGACAATTAAATTGGTGGGAAAATCGAAATAAATCTTTAGAAGAGAATTTTTAGAATGACTTTTCGATTTAGATATATTTAAAATCTACTCTGCCAAAGCAACCATTCCTCTTCTTTCCAAAACATTTGAGGTTTAGAAAATTGGACTAAAATCGGTTCTAAAAATTTATTTAGATTTTTATATTTTTCAATTAATTCTCCGTTAAACTCAATATTATAAATTTGTTTATCATCATAGGCTTCTTGTAAATCAAATGTTTCAGGAAGATTTATTATGATGTAATCTTCCCCAACATGATAATTCAGGATATTTTGTTTGTTAGCATCATTTATTGTATTAAATCCGAGTTTATGATATAACTCTTTGCAGAGCGCTTGAATAATGTTAGGACCGTCTATCCCATTTTTTAGATTAACTAAAAAAGAACTGTTTCGCCAAGTTGAATGTAAACTATTCAGAATTTTAGAACGTTGTAATTCTTTTACACTTAAAGATGTACTTTTAGGATATAAATAATCATTTACTGCCAAAGAGTATCCAGCACTTACATAGTAATAAGTTAGTGAATAGAAAGAATGGCTTATAAAATGATAAATTTCTTCCCATGAGATGTTTTCTTCAAACTCAAAGTAAATTATATTAGGAGTTTTATTTGGGAATTCTTTCTTAATATTTCGAATTAAAAAATTTACAGAATTTTTTTGTAATTGATTTTTGTTAGAATCGGTAAAAGATAACGTACAAACGTTATCAAAATCATGTTTATCTATTATGCTGTTAAAAAGTTCGTGCCACTTACCATTAATATTTTTTAAATCGTGAGTTAAATATCTATAAGAGGAATAACTAGGATTAACAAAATCTACAAAATCATTTATTAGTTCTTTGATAATATCTTTCTTGGGATCCTGATAAAAATAAAAAACAATGCTTTTTCTTAGACCGTAAAATTTATTATCAATCAACTTCATTTTAAAATGATTAAAAATTAAACAACAAAATTACAGTAACGTATTTTTGGAGTAAAATATTTACAGTTAAAAATTAAAAAAAAAAGATTTTTTATAACGAAGTAATCTCATAAAGCGCAATACTCGCAGCCTGAACAACATTCATACTGCTGTTTTTTCCAAACATATTAATGTGTACGATTTGGTGAGAAAGTTTTAGAAGTTCTTCAGATATTCCGTTGATTTCGCTTCCAATTAAAAGTGCTATTTTTTTATTTTTCGGAATAGTAACTTCTTTTAAAGGTTTGCTATTAGAAGCAATTTCTAGAGAGATAATTTCAAAATCATTATTCAATAGAAAAGATTGAAGTTCATTAAAATCTTCAATAACAGAATGGGCTACATGAAGATGCGTGCTTCGTGAAGTTTTATTTATTTTACGAGGTGTAAGCGGAATATCTTTTCCAAAAAAGATAATGTTTTCGACTCCGAAAGCTTCAGAAATTCTAAATAAAGAACCAATATTCTGCTGAAAGTAAATATGATCGCAAACTAAAGTAATGGGAAATGTTTTTCTTTCAAATTGATTTTCTTCGTGTGTCAGTTGCATTTTTTGTTAGTGAAAAGTGGAAAGTGATTAGTGAATAGTAATAAGTGAATAGTTTTGAGAGGTGACGTTGTTGCTTTTGAATGATGAATTACTAGTCACTAATTAGTAAAAATATAATTGATAATGTTTGCGCCCATTTTTAAGGCTTTGTCTCGTACGTTAGCAGGATCATTGTGAACTTCGGGATCTTCCCAGCCGTCGCCTAAATCGCATTCGTAAGTATAAAGCAGAACCAGTTTATTGTCTATGAAAATTCCAAAAGCTTGAGGACGAGTTCCGTCGTGTTCGTGAATTTTAGGTAATCCGTTTGGAAAAGGAAATGGTTTCTGAAAAATTGGATGATTTGCAGGAAGTTCAACTAAATTATTATTCGGAAATATCTTTTTAATTTCTTTTCTAATAAATTGATCCATTCCGTAGTTGTCATCAATGTGAAGAAAACCGCCAGCAGTTAAATAATTTCTCAAATTTGTTACGTCTGCATCACTGAAAACAACATTTCCGTGACCTGTCATGTGTACGAAAGGATACGAAAACAAATCGGGATTACTTGGTTCGACGGTTGAAGGCTTGTTTTTAATTCGGGTATAAATATTAGCATTGCAAAAATTAATCAAATTCGGTAAAGAAGTTGGATTTGCGTACCAGTCACCACCTCCGCTGTATTTAAGCAAAGCAATTTCTTGTGAAAAAGAAGAGATTGAAATTAGTAATAATAGATAGAATATTTTTTTCATGTAAGTTTTAAATATCTTGTTTTCACATTTTTTGTCATTTCGACGAAGGAGAAATCACACCAGAAATTCCGCATAGTTTGTCGCCAATTGTTGTTGAGTTACGCGTGAGATCCTTGGTTCCTCAGGATGACAAACTTAATGACTAATTTATTCATTAAAAAAAACAACACTATGACAAGCCACAACTGCGGCTGTTTCTGTTCTTAAACGTGTGTTTCCTAAAGTTACAGGTTTGTAATTGTTTTCTAATGCCAAAGCGATTTCTTTTTCAGAAAAATCACCTTCGGGTCCAATTAAGATTATAGTATCCTCATTTGGTTTTAAAACCTCTTTTAGCGATTTTTTATCGGTTTCTTCGCAATGTGCAATTAATTGTAAACCCTTTTTTTGTTGTTTAATGAATTCTTTAAACGAAATAGCTTCATTTAATTTTGGCAAAAAAGTCTCATTGCATTGTTTCATTGCCGAAAGAATAATTTTTTCGAAACGATCTCGATTAATTACTTTTCGTTCAGAACGATCGCAGAAAATAGGTGTAATTTCCTGAATACCAATTTCGGTAGCTTTTTCTAGAAACCATTCAAAACGATCATTCATTTTGGTTGGGGCAACAGCCAAATGCAAATGAAATTTTGGTTTTTCGGCATTTTTTATAGAAAGCACTTCAACGGTACATTTATTATCTGAAGCAAGAGTTATCTGAGTTTCAAACAATAATCCAAAACCATTGGTAACTTGCAGAATATCTGAATCTTTCTTTCGAAGAACTTTTATAATGTGACGGCTTTCTTCTTTATCAAAAGAAAAACTTTGAGTTGTTTCGTCTATATTCGGATTAAAAAATAACTGCATGATTTAAAATTCGATTCTTGCTTTAGAAACCACAGCAGAAGTTTCAAAACGATTAGATAAGTATTTTTGATAACCTACAATTCCAATCATTGCAGCATTGTCTGTTGTATATTCAAATTTCGGAATGAAAGTTTTCCAGCCGTATTTGCTTTCTGTTTCTTTCAGTGTATTTCTGATTCCTGAATTTGCAGAAACTCCGCCGCCAATTGCGATTTGTGTAATTCCGGTTTCTTTTACCGCCAGTTTAATTTTATCCATCAGAATTTCGATAATCGTATGCTGAATAGAAGCACAAATATCATTCAGATTTTCTTCAATAAAATTAGGATTTGCCTGTTTGTTTTTTTGGATGAAATATAAAATAGCAGTTTTCAATCCAGAGAAACTAAAATCTAATCCTGGAACTTTAGGTTTGGTAAAAGGAAATGCTTTCGGATTTCCCTCTTTTGCGTATTTATCAATCAAAGGTCCTCCGGGATAAGGAAGTCCAAGAATTTTTGCACTTTTATCAAATGCTTCACCCACAGCGTCATCAGTAGTTTCTCCGATAATTTCCATATCAAAAAAGCTATTCACTTTAACAATTTGAGTATGCCCGCCACTTATCGTTAAAGCTAAAAAAGGAAATTCTGGTTTATCGTAGCCTTCTTCATCAATAAAATGAGCTAAAATATGCGCATGCATATGATTCACAGCAATTAATGGAACATTTAAGGCTAATGATAATGATTTGCTAAAAGAAGTTCCTACCAATAAAGAGCCCATTAAGCCTGGACCTTGCGTAAATGCGATTGCGCTTAATTGTTCTTTTTGTACATTTGCTTTACGAAGTGCAGCATCTATCACGGGTACAATATTCTGCTGATGCGCTCGGGAAGCCAATTCAGGAACAACACCTCCGTATTGATTATGAATTAATTGATTGGCTACAACATTTGACAATACTTTGTCGTTATGTAAAACCGCGGCAGCAGTATCATCGCATGAACTTTCGATGGCTAGAATAAAAACCTCTGGATTTTGCATATAAAGGCACAAATTTTGAATTATATTTGACAAATCAAATTATTAAATTTCTTTGATTTAAGCAGTGCCCCAAAATTAAAGAATTTTTATCAAAAACAGTCGCTCTTTGTCTGTTCAAAATAAATTAAAAGAAAAACTAAAATTAAAGAAGCTATCAAAAAAGTAAAGAAAATAATATCACGAACCCTAATTGGGTTGATTTTACTTTTGTTAGCATTGGCTATCATACTATCTCTTCCTGTCGTTCAGACACAGATTGCCAATTATCTTACTAATTCTTTGAATGAAGATTATAAGGTTAATATTAACGTTGAAAAAACGGCAATCAATATTTTTGGTGGAGTAAAATTGAAGAACGTGACGATTTTAGATCATCACAAAAAAACGATGATTTATTCGGATATTATCACAACTGATATTGCCAGTTTCAGCAGATTGTTGGACGGAGATTTGATTTTTGGAGATTTGCGTCTTACGGGTTTGATTTTCAATCTAAAAACCTATAAAGGTGAAAATGAAAATAATATCAATAAATTTATTAAGGCTTTTGAAGTTGAAAATACTCCTAAGAAAAAGTCAACTAAACACTTTTTGCTGACGGCCAAGAATGCTTATATAGAAAAAGGAAGATTTTCTGTCATTGATGAAAATAAAACGACGCCTAAGTTTTTAGATTTTACAAAATTAAACGCTTATATAAGTGAGTTTAAATTGTATGGGCCAGACGTGAATACTACCATTCACAGATTTTCATTTATGGATCATCGTGGTTTGTATGTTTCAAATTTTGCAGGGAAATTCAGTTATACCAAAAAACAGATTAAAGTTGAAAATCTGGCTATTAAAACTAAAAGATCTTCTATTTATGGTGTAGCAATTTTGAATTATAAGCCTGAAGATTTTCTTGATTTTACAGATAAAGTTAGATTTAATGTTGTAATAGATTCGTCTTCTATTGCAACAAACGATATTCGTCATTTTTATGATGGTTTAGGAAAAAATCAGCATTTTAAATTAAAGACAAAATTAGACGGTCCGCTTAATAATATGTTGCTTACAAAATTAAGATTAAGCGATAATCACGGATCAAAAATTAACGGAACTATCAATTTTAGAAATCTTTTGGGAAGCAAAACTCAGAAGTTTTCTATGGATGGAAAATTCGATAAATTGCTTTCTAGTTATGATGATTTAGTGATTTTACTTCCAGAAGTTTTGGGTAAAAAACTTCCAAAAGAAATGAAGAGAATCGGGAAGTTTAATATTGTTGGAAAAGCAAAAGTTTCGACAACAGACTTAGAAACCGACTTTAAGATGGCAACTGATCTTGGAAATGGACAAGTTGATCTTCATATGAATAATATGGATTTTATAGATAAAGCTTCTTATTCTGGAAATATTATTTTAACCAATTTTGATGTAGGTGCAGCTTTAAACAGAAAAGATATTGGTAAAACTACTTTAAATCTTGATGTTGATGGAGTTGGTTTTACTGAAAAATATTTGAATACGGTTATTAAAGGAGATATTGCAAAATTGGATTACAATAAATACACCTATAATAATAT
The DNA here is from genome assembly GCF_025717045.1 of Flavobacterium sp. SH_e. GTDB lineage: Bacteria > Bacteroidota > Bacteroidia > Flavobacteriales > Flavobacteriaceae > Flavobacterium. The sequence goes on along the minus strand of NZ_JAOVZN010000001.1, from coordinate 67,784 downwards.
AGTAGTAAACGGAAATTTTAAGCTTCCTTATTATAAAGGACAAATTGCTATTAATGATCCAAACTTAAATTTAAGTTTTGATGGATTGCTGGATTTAAGCAAAAGAGAGAATCGTTACGATTTTCATATAAATGTTGAAAATTCAGATTTGCGAAAACTTAAATTCGTAAGTGATTCTATTTCTAATTTTAAAGGAGATGTTGTTGTTCAGTTAACTGGAAATTCTATTGAAAACCTTCAAGGAAATATCTTTATAAAAGATGCAGAATATCAAAACCCGAAATCGACTTATGTTTTTGATCAAGTAACTTTAAATTCGAGTTTTGATGCCGATCGTTTGAGAACGATTACAATTAGTTCGAATGATGTTGTGGATGGAAAAATTGTTGGGAAATTTAGATTTGATCAATTAGATAAATTGGTAATGAATTCTGTTGGTAGTTTGTATACCAATTATAAACCTTACAAAGTTAGAAAGGGACAGTTCTTGCGTTTCAATTTCCGAGTTTATGATAAAGTGGTTGAAATGCTTTATCCTGAAATAAACATTGATTCATCGACCGTTGTAAGAGGAAAAATTGATTCGGATTTACAGGAATTTAAATTTCGTTTCAGATCAAAACAGATTACAGCAGACAAAAATACATTTGATAACATTCGAATTAATATTGATAATAAAAACCCGCTTTATAATGCGTATGTTGAATTAGATAGTATTAAAACACCTTATTATAAGATTCGTGATTTTAATTTAATTAATGTTACAGCAAATGATACGCTGTTTGTCCGTTCTGAGTTTAAGGGAGGGAATCAAGGAGAAGATTATTTCAATCTGGATTTGTACCATACCATAGATAAGAATAAAAATAACATTGTAGGAATCAAAAAATCCGAAATGAAGTTTAAAGATTACATCTGGTACTTAAATGAAAAAAGTGATGATGATAACCAAATCTTAATTGATCAATATTTTAAGAATTTCACGTTTGATAATATCGTTTTATCACACGAAAATCAGAAAATGGATTTAAATGGAGTTATAAAAGGAACAGATTATAAAGATCTCGAACTGACTTTTGAAGATGTTGATATTAATAAAATAACTCCCGTCAATTCCAAGTTTGTATTTAATGGTAACTTGAATGGAAATGTCAATTATAAGCAGAATAAAAACGTTTATCAGCCCACGGCATCCATAAAGATTGATCATCTTGTGATGAACAAGACGGAACTTGGTACGCTTAATTTTGATATTTCTGGTGACGAATCTTTTAGGAAATTTACTGTTAATTCATCGATTCAAAATGGTTTTACGGAATCATTTAGAGCAAACGGAACTTTTGCGGTAGAGAATAAAGAAACAATTATGGATATGAATCTGAAATTGGAAGGATTCAATCTTGCAACTTTAGGAACTATTGGCGGAGATGTTTTGTCTAATGTTCGTGGTTCTGTTTCTGGAAACGCTGCTGTTGTCGGGAATTTGAAAAAGCCAGAAATCAACGGACGTTTATATGTAGAAAAAGCAGGAATGACAATTCCGTATCTAAACACAGATTATGAATTAAGTGATCGAACGGTAATTGATTTAACTAACGAAAAGTTCTTATTTAGGAATAATCAGTTAACAGATACTAAATACGGAACAAAAGGTTTGCTGAATGGTACAATTGAGCATAATAATTTTGGTGATTGGAAATTGGATTTAAATATCACATCTAAAAGATTAGTTGCACTTGATACAAAAGACAGTGAGGATGCAGCTTATTTCGGTACCGCATTTATAAATGGTTCTGCAAGTATAAAAGGTCCTGTTGAAAGTTTGTTTATTAAGGTAGATGCTAAGTCTGAAAAAGGCACCGAAGTAAAGATTCCTATTAATAATGTACAAAGCGTTGGAGAAAGTAGCTGGATTCATTTTGTAACACCAAAAGAAAAGTTCAATCTTGCTAATGGTATTGTTGAAAAAACAAGGGATTATAATGGACTTGAGCTGGAATTCGATTTTGATATTACGCCAGATGCTGAAGTAGAAGTTATTCTGGATCGAAATTCAGGTCACGGTATGAAAGGGAAAGGATATGGATCGCTTTTATTTAAAATCAATACTTTAGGTAAATTTAATATGTGGGGAGATTTCCAGGCATACGAAGGAACTTATAATTTTAAATACGGTGGACTTATCGATAAAAAGTTTGCTGTTAAAAAGGGAGGTTCTATTATTTGGGAAGGAAACCCAATGCGTGCTCAGTTAAATTTAGAAGCAGTTTATAAAACCCAAGCCAATCCAGCAGTTCTTTTAGATAATACTTCTTCGTTCAATAAAAAAGTTCCTGTAGAAGTTGTTATCGGGTTGAGAGGAGATTTAGCAAGTCCAGAGCCAAATTTTGATATTCAGTTCCCTTCGGTAAGTAATGTTTTAAAATCTGAGATACAATATAAATTAGACGATAAAGATATTCGTCAGACACAAGCGCTATATTTATTATCGACTGGTTCTTTCATGAGTACGGACGGTTTTAGCCAAGGAGATTTTTCTGGTACACTAACAGAAACTGCTTCAAGTTTGTTGGGTGGAATTATCAAATCGGATAATGATAAAGTAAATATTGACTTAAATTACATTGCTGCAGATAGAAGAACAGGGCAGGAGGTCGATGGTCAGTTTGTAGCAAATATATCCTCGCAGGTAAATGAAAGAATAACAATCAATGGTAAATTGGGAGTTCCTGTTGGTGGAGTAAACGAATCTGCAATTGTAGGAGATATAGAAATCTTATATAGGGTAAATGAAGATGGCACAATGAACCTTCGCTTGTTTAATAAAGAAAACGATATTAATTATGTAGGACAAGGAATTGGATACACTCAAGGAGTTGGTATTTCGTATGAAGTAGATTTTGATACTTTTAGCGAATTAGTAAATAAGCTCTTTAAAGATCATAAGATCGAAAAAGCAGTAAAAGGTTCATCGTCTGATGAATTGCAAGATTCTTATCTAAATCCTGATTATGTGAATTTCACGAGCAAAAAAGATTCGGAGAAAAATAAAAAGAAAGCAAAAGAGGAAGAAGAGAAAAAGAAAAAAGAAGAAGAAAAGAAAAAAGAAGAAGAAAAGAAGAAAAAACAGCAACATCAAGAGCCAACCAATAATCAGGGATTAATTCCAGACAGCGATTATTAACACTTTGTTAAAAAAAGACATTTATAAAACCATTATTCTCATAATGGTTTTTTTTGTGCTAAATTTAGGCGCTCTAATAAAAATTTTCCATGCGAGCGAGAAATCCGATTTTTATAACACTTCATCAGGGTATTGTTAATTTTGACGATTTAATTAAAAAAATAGCGTTTTATTATTTTTAATGAAATTTTTTCCTAGAAAAAACTTATTAACGAAAACGTTTGAATTTAACATATTTTATTAATTTATAATAATCATAACCTGAAAAGTGCTGAATGTTTGCTAATTTTACACTTTAATACTTAAATAATGCCAAAAACAATAAAAAAAGTAGGTGTTCTTACCTCAGGAGGAGATTCACCTGGAATGAATGCGGCAATACGATCGGTAGTTCGAACTTGCGCATATCACAATATAGAATGCATCGGAATTTATAGAGGGTATCAAGGAATGATTGAAGGAGACTTCAAAGAAATGGGGCCTCGTAGCGTAAATAATATTGTAAACAAAGGTGGAACGATCTTAAAATCAGCTCGTTCAGTTGAGTTTAGAACCCCTGAAGGTAGAAAAAAGGCACACGAGAACCTTGTGAAGGCTGGTGTTGATGCTTTGGTTGTTATTGGAGGTGATGGAAGTTTTACTGGAGGATTAATTTTTAATTCAGAATTTGATTTCCCTGTAATGGGAATTCCAGGTACAATTGATAATGATATTTATGGTACAAGTTTTACTTTAGGGTATGATACTGCTTTAAATACTGTTGTTGACTGTATAGATAAAATTAGAGATACAGCGAGTTCGCATAATCGTCTTTTCTTTGTAGAGGTTATGGGTAGAGATGCTGGTCACATTGCTCTTAACGCTGGTATTGGTGCAGGAGCAGAAGAAATTCTTATTCCTGAAGAAGATCTAGGTTTAGATCGTTTATTAGATTCACTTCAAAAAAGTAAAGCTTCAGGAAAATCATCAAGTATTGTTGTAATTGCTGAAGGAGATAAAATTGGTAAAAACGTATTCGAATTAAAAGATTATGTTGAAGCTAATTTACCTGAATACGATGTGCGTGTTTCTGTATTAGGGCACATGCAGCGTGGAGGTTCTCCATCTTGCTTTGACCGTGTTTTGGCAAGCCGTTTAGGAGTAAAAGCTGTAGAATCTTTATTAGAAGGAAAATCAAACTATATGGTAGGTCTTCGTGAAGATAAAGTGATTTTAACTCCGCTTGAACAAGCAATAAAAGGTAAATCAGAAATTGATAGAGAGTTATTAAGAGTGTCAGACATTATGTCGACATAATCAATATAAAAAGTTTAAAAAAAGAAGAGAAGTTTATTGTGAGGAAATTAGACTTTGAATTAGTGTAATAAAAACAAAAGCAAAAAATTTAGTAAAATGTCAAAAGTAAAATTAGGAATAAACGGATTTGGACGTATTGGAAGAATCGTTTTCAGAGAATCTTTCAATAGAGATAATGTAGAAGTTGTTGCAATCAATGACTTATTAGATGTAGACCACTTAGCTTATTTATTAAAATATGATTCAGTTCACGGTCGTTTCAACGGAACTGTAGAAGTTAAAGAAGGAAAACTTTATGTAAACGGAAGAAATATCCGTATCACTGCTGAAAGAAATCCAGCTGATTTAAAATGGAACGAAGTTGATGTAGATGTTGTTGCAGAATGTACTGGTATCTTCACAACTATTGAAACAGCAAGTGAGCACTTAAAAGGTGGTGCTAAGAAAGTAATTATTTCTGCTCCTTCTGCTGATGCTCCAATGTTTGTAATGGGAGTTAACCACGAAACTGCAAAAGCTTCTGATTTAGTTGTTTCTAACGCTTCTTGTACTACAAACTGTTTAGCTCCTTTAGCTAAAGTAATCAACGATAACTTCGGAATTGTTGAAGGTTTAATGACTACAGTTCACGCAACTACTTCAACTCAAATGACTGCTGACGGACCTTCTAGAAAAGACTGGAGAGGTGGACGTGCTGCTGCAATCAACATCATTCCTTCTTCAACAGGTGCTGCTAAAGCGGTTGGAAAAGTTATCCCTTCTTTGAATGGAAAATTAACAGGTATGGCTTTCCGTGTTCCTACTGCTGACGTTTCTACAGTAGATTTAACTGTAAAACTAGCTAAAGAAACTTCTTATGAGGAAATTATGGCTGTTTTGAAAAAAGCTTCAGAAAACGAATTAAAAGGTATCTTAGGATATACTGAAGATGCAGTTGTTTCTCAAGATTTTATCTCAGATAAAAGAACTTCTATCGTTGACGCTACTGCGGGAATCGGTTTAAATTCAACTTTCTTCAAATTAGTTTCTTGGTATGACAATGAGTACGGATACTCAAGCAAATTAATTGATTTATCTGTACATATTGCAGGTTTAAAATAATAATATATATTTTTGCAAAATCCCGTTACTTTAAAATAACGGGATTTTCTTATTTTGTTAGCTCTATAATTAATGTAAAAAACACACTTTTAAATTAAAAATAGAGAAACCTAATCCCAAAAACGAAACAACAATGAAATTAATAGTTGACAGTGGATCTACGAAAGCCGATTGGATTGCAATTGATGATAATGGAAAAGTATTATTCACAACACAAACTTTAGGATTGAATCCTGAAATTCTTGACGGACCAGAAATTATCGAAAGATTAAATGACCGTTTTGATATCTTACAAAACAAAAAAAATGCTACACATTTATTCTTTTACGGTGCTGGATGTGGTACTGACAGAATGAAAACGGCATTATCACAAATTTTCCAAGGATACTTTACTAATGCAATTGTAGACGTTCAAGAAGATACTTATGCAGCTGTTTATGCTACAACTCCAAAAGGACAAGAGGCTATCGTTTCTATCTTAGGAACAGGTTCTAACTGCAGTTATTTTGATGGAAAAGTATTGCATCAAAAAGTACAATCATTAGGATACATTGTTATGGATGATTGTAGTGGAAATGTTTTTGGAAAAGAATTAATTAGAAAATACTATTTTAATAAAATGCCAAAAGAATTAGCAGTTGAACTTGAAAAAGAGTACGACGTTGATCCAGATTTTATTAAAAATAAATTATATAAAGAACCAAATCCAAATGCTTATTTAGCTACTTATGCAAAGTTCTTAATTAAGCACAAAGACACTGAGTTCTGCAGAAAAATTATCTTTAAAGGAATGAAATCTTTCGTTAAGAATTACATTAAACAATTCGACAACTGTAAAGAAGTTCCTGTGCATTTTGTTGGTTCTATTGCATTTTATTTGAAAGATGAATTACAAGAGACATTCAATAAATATGAGCTTCAATTAGGGAATGTTTTAAGGAGACCTATTGATGGATTAATTGCATACCATGTCGCTAATCAATAGTTCTGGTTTTATGGAAATTGCCATTATTGCTCATGATGGGAAAAAAGCTGATTTAATTGATTTTTTAATCAAAAATGAAGCTATTTTGCACAATGAAAAAATAAGGCTAATTGGTACTGGAACTACTGGAGGAAAAGCTGAAGCTGCAGGGTTTAAAACTCAAAGAATGCTTTCTGGACCTCTTGGAGGCGATGCACAAATTGCAGGTAGAGTAGCGGAAGGAATTACGCAGATGGTTTTCTTTTTTAAAGATCCTCTATCAAGTCATCCGCATGAAGCCGATATTAATATGCTGATTCGTGTTTGTGATGTGCATAATGTGCCGCTGGCCACGAATGAAGCAACGGCACAATTATTATTAAATGCTATTGCACTGCAATTATAGATATTTCTACATTAACATTTTTTGGCAAACAAGCCACTTGAACCGTTTCACGAGCTGGAGCGGTTTTTTCGTTAAAATAAGAACCGTAAACAGTGTTTATTGCACCAAAGTTGTTCATGTCCATGATGAAAATAGTTGACTTTACTACGTTTTCAAAAGTCATATCTGCTGCTTCAAGAATCGCAGCAATGTTTTTCATAACTTGATTCGTTTCATCATGAATGTTGTCTGTAACCAATTCTCCTGACTCAGGATTGATTGCAATTTGTCCAGAAGCATAAAGTGTATTTCCAGATAATACGGCTTGATTATACGGTCCGATTGGAGCTGGAGCTTTCTCGGTAAAGATGATTTTTTTCATAATGAATTTATTTTGATTCGAAAATGGTTTATCTATTTGAAACGCTTCGTTTGTTCCATTTGATATCGCTAAGCATACCAGATTTAATTCCGATGAAGAAATTCCAGTTAGAGTTCGTTCCAAGAGGCTGCCAGTTAAATGCCATTCTCCAGCTTAATAAGTCTCTTTCAAAACGGAATTGCGTAAAAGTAACTCCTTTTTGAACAAAATCGTATCCAGTAGAAACTCCCGCTTTCCATTTAGGAGTAAGATCTGTATTTACAGAAATCATAATAGAGTTTCCAGAAATAGTGTTTTCTCTTTTTACGTTTGAGTATGTTAAAGAGTACGCAAGCGTCATATCCCACGGAACTTTCGAATTGAAGAATTCTGTAATAGCGTCTTCTTTTTCCGGTTCATTTGCAAACTGGCTGTTGCGACTATCATTTAAATCGGTATTTGTACCAAATAAATCATCGCTTCGTCCACCGTTCCGCTGGCTTTGAGTGTTTTTGTCTTTTTCGCTGGTTCCTTTATTGGAGAAGGAATAGTTTACTGTTACGTTAGCACTGGTCATTCTAAATAAACTTCCACCGTTGTCAATGTTGAATTTATCAATTTTGTTACCACCATTATCAATCGCATACGGATCTAATGTAGCACCAAAATTCATATTCATTTTGTTGTCAAAAAACTGTGTTCCACCACTAACTAATACGGGTTGCCATCCAAATGTCGATTTTCCGTCAGCATTGAAGTTGTAGCTTGTGCTGAAGTTTAAATTGTTTAACAGCATTATCTTTTTAGGCTCTGTTTTTGTGCTGTCACGATCTCTAACTTTAGCTTCAAAAGTGTTGCTTAATGCAAAACCAACAATGTTTGAATTGTCTTTTCCAGGCGCTCCATATAAACCGTTTTCAAACCTTGTATATTCAGAAACGATCTTTCCTGTTGCGTCGACTGAATACGTGTCGTAATAGCGCTCAAAACTTGGTGTATAAGCATAAGTTACACTTGGACGCATAACGTGTCTAATAGACTGGATTTTTTTGTCGTCACCAAAATTAAAAGTTCCGTAAATAGTTGTACCTAAATTGGTGCTGAAATTGTATGTTCTATAAGAATCGAATCCGTTTACAGTTTCATTGACTGCTTTTGCTTCAGTTGGATCATAAACTTTTTGAATTGTTTTGTTGACCCATGTTTCTTGGTAAGTTGTGGAAGCTCCTGCACTAAAATATTTAAATAACTTAAAGTTTGTACTAAGCGGAATGGTATGTTGCATTCCTAACTGAGCGTCATCAAACATTTGAGGTTTGAAAAACAAAGAATCTTTTGTTTTGAAATAGTTTTTACCGCTTACACTATATTGTAAATTAATGTTCTTGATTAATCCCTTTTTTACACCATCTTTTCCAACAAATGGATATACACGGTCAATACTACCTTGTAAAGAAGGAAGGGTCATAATAATGTCTTCTGTCTGTGTATTCTGACTGTGTGTCGCAGATAACGAAATACGAGAACCTGGAATAGTGTTAAAAGTTCTATTGTATGAAATAGAAGAGCTTAATGTGTTATTTAAGTTCGAACCAATGTTTGCTTGGTTTATAGATTGTTTGAAGTATTTACTGCTACCCATGTTAACCGATGCAGAAAAGGTTGAATTTGGGTTTGATTTTGAATCTTTTGAATGTGACCACTGAATATTGTAAATTCCTTGCTTTGAGTAATCAGGATAACCACGTTCGCTGCTAATTAAGTTTTCAAAACGAATATTCACATTTCCTCGATACTTATATCTTGTGGCATACGACGATTCGAAGCGCATCGCGTAACTTCCGTTGGTGTAATAATCTCCAAGTACAGTTAAATCGTAATTATCGCTTAAAGCAAAATAGTAACCTCCATTTTGTAATGAAAAACCTCTTGTGTTAGAATCATTATAACTTGGAATAATAATACCAGAAACGCTTTTCTCCTGACTCATTGGGAAATAAGCGAAAGGTAATGCCAGAGGAGTTGGAACATCAGCAATTACCATATTAGTTAAACCAGTAATTACTTTTTTTCCAGGAATAAATTTCACCTTACTAGTTTGGAAATAATATTCAGGATGATCTACATCTGTCGAAGTAGTGAAACGAGCTCCTCTCAAAAAGTAAACAGAATCATTTTCTTTTTTAGTAACTGCGGCTTTAATTTTAAATTCACCCTGTTCTGTTCTTGAATTATAAATTAAAGCTTTTTTAGTTTTGAAATTAAATCGGATAGAATCTGGCTGTACTTCGCTTGCTCCTTGTTTAAAGTTTGGATACTGCGTTAAAACACCAGCAGAATCTTTGATTCTTCCAGCATAAACTTCATCTTTTTCATAATTAAGTACAATTATACCAGATTTTAATTCAACATCTTTATAGTATAACTCAGCTTCATTATATAAAGTGATCAGTTTGTTCTTTTGGTCAATCTTAGCATAATCTTTAGCCCTGTATCTTACTTTTCCATCCAAAAAAGTCTTTTTAGGTCTAACAGTGTCAAGTTTAATAGTATCTGTAATTGCAGGATTTTCTTTATCTGTTTGTTTTACAGCAGGTAAAGGCTTTTTTTTGTTTTTTATTTCTTGCGAATATAAATTACCACATCCTATAGTTAGGAAAAATGATATTAAAACGATATTAAATAAGTTTGTATGCAAAGGTTTAAATGCTATTTTTGTAAAATTATGGCTTGTTTTTTGACATGTCAAACTTACATATAATTTTTTGGCAAAAATAATCAATTCTGAAAATTATAACAGCTGCATTTTATTAAAATTAACTTTTAGATTTATGAATAGAATTAACAAAATTAAGGTAATCTTTACTTTATTTCTAATAATATCGTCCTTTTATGCTCATAGTCAGTCAAATGTATTTAAGGTAACTCTTGATGCTGGACATGGAGATCATGACTTTGGAGCGGTTTATAGTGGAAGAATTGAAAAGAATATTGCTTTAGCTATTGTTTTGAAAGTGGGGAAGATTTTGGAACTTAATCCTAATGTTAATGTAATTTACACTCGTAAAACAGATGTTTTTATAGATTTGGTAGAAAGAGCTAATATTGCTAACAGAGCCAATTCAAATATTTTTGTTTCTATACACTGTAATGCCAATAAAAATACAGCTGCCGATGGAACCGAAACTTATGTAATGGGTTTAAGTAAAGTTGCTTCGAATCTTGAAGCAGCGAAAAAAGAGAACTCGGTAATTACATTAGAGAAAGATTATAAACGTAAATATGAAGGATATGATCCAAATTCTCCAGAATCTATGATTGGTATGACTTTGATGCAGGAAGAATATTTGGATAATAGTATTACGCTTGCAACCAAAATCGAAGAAAATTTTGAGAAATTAGGAAAAAAACTTCGACATGGCGGTGTAAAACAAGCTCCGTTTATGGTGCTTCACAAAGCATATATGCCAAGAGTTTTGGTTGAAACTGGATTTGTATCAAATCCAACAGAAGGAAATATTTTAAATTCAGAAGAAGGTCAGGATGATATTGCTAGAGCAATTGCAGAAGCAATCTTAAGTTATAAACGCGAATATTTTGGGTCAGGAGCAGAAGCTACTGAGAGTCGGCCCGTAAGAGATACTACTCCCGCAAAGCCAAAAACAACCACTCCAGTTGCAGTGGCAAAAAGTGCTCCAAAAGGAACATTCTTTAAAGTGCAGCTTATCGCAAGTATTAAGAAAACACCTTTAGAGCCTAAAAATTTCAAAGGACTTAAAAATGTGACTATGATTTATGAAAATAACATTTATAAATATTTCTACGAAGAAACTTCAAGTTACGAAACAGCCCAGAAATTTTTGCAAGAGGCTAAAAGCAAAGGATATGGAGCAGCATTTTTAGTAGCAACTAAAGATGGAGAAAAAATCAATATTCAGGACGCAATTAAATAATAAGCGCAAGTTCGAATATTTATATTAATTTTGTAACAAACACTTAGAATTTTGAAACTAACAAGAGAAATTAAAACGGCTATTTTAGTCATCGCATCTATTTTATTATTTATCTGGGGATATAGTTTTTTAAAGGGAAGAGACCTTTTTACTAATTATACAATATTATATGCTGAATATGATAATGTTGAGGATTTATCACCATCAGCGCCAGTAACTCTTAATGGACTTGCGATTGGTAAAGTAAATAAGATAACAATTGATGAAGTAACTGGTAAATTATTAGTCGAACTTCAACTTAAAACAGATTTTCCAATTTCGAAAACAAGTACAGCAGCAATTTATTCTCCAAGTTTAATTGGTGGAAAACAAATTAAAATTGTTCCAAATTTTGCAGATAAAGAATTAGCAGAAGACGGACAAAAATTGGCTTCTACTGTTGAGCTAGGATTGACAGAATCATTAGGAGGAAAAATTGAACCAATTCAGCAAAAGCTTGATAAAATGCTGGTGAATATTGATGTTTTGGTTACAGGATTAAATAATACTTTAGATAAGAACACTCAAGAAAATTTAAAGAAAACAATTGCAGAACTAAGCCAGACAATGGCACAGTTTCATAAAGCTTCTGGAAGCCTTAACAGTATTTTGGATACTAATAAAGGACAGATTAATGGAGCGGTTGCAAACTTCAATAAAATGTCAAGCAATTTCAATAAAATATCTGATTCTTTAAATAAAGCTGATTTAGGTAAAACAGTTCGTAACTTGAACCAGACTTTAGCAAAAGTAGATGTTTTAATGGGCAATTTAAACTCAGGAAAAGGTACGGCTGGCAAATTGTTAAATGATGATGCGTTATATAATAACTTGGCTAAAACTTCAAAAGAGCTAGAATTGTTGTTGCAAGATCTTCGCCTTTACCCAACTCGTTACGTAAACGTTTCTCTTTTTGGAAAGAAAAATAAACCATACGTAGCACCAACTGAAGAAACAAACTCAACTGATAAAAAATAATTATAAATGAGTTATTTAGATAATATTTTATTCGCAATACTTCTTGTAGTAGGTTTCGGTTTTTTTACAGCGAGCGTAAAAAAAATCATCCGAAATATTAATTTAGGAGTTGACGTAGATCGAAAAGATAATCCTAAAGCTCGTTGGAAAAACATGGCATTGATTGCTTTGGGGCAATCAAAAATGGTGAGACGCCCTGTTGCTGGAATACTGCATATCTTTGTATATGTTGGTTTTATAATTATCAATATTGAATTGCTTGAAATCATTATCGATGGACTTTTTGGGACTCATAGAGTTTTTGCTCCTTATTTAGGTGTAGTTTATGATGTTTTAATTGCTTCATTCGAAATATTAGCAATACTTGTTATTATAGCTGTTGTTACTTTTTGGATCAGAAGAAATGTAATTCGTTTGAAACGTTTTATTAATTCTGATTTAAACGGATTTCCAAGAAATGATGCCAATTACATTCTGTATTTTGAAACAGTTTTGATGATTCTGTTCTTATTAATGAACGCATCCGATTTGCATTTGCAAAATGTGCCAGGAGGATATTCTCATTTTCATAAGGCAGGAAGCTATCCAATAAGCCAATTTATAGCACCAATTTTTAATGGTACATCTAATGAAGCTGTTGGATTATTGTTTGAAGTTTTTTGGTGGTTGCATATCGCAGGTATTTTAGTTTTTATGAACTATTTATACTTCTCAAAACATTTGCATATTCTTTTGGCTTTCCCAAATACTTATTTTGCGAATTTAAAACCAGAAGGGCAATTTGATAATTTGGCTTCTGTAACAAAAGAAGTAAAATTAATGATGGATCCAAATGCAGATCCATTTGCGGCAGCTCCAGCTGATGAAAATGCGCATCCTTCTAAGTTTGGTGCAAGTGATGTTCAGGATTTAAACTGGGTTCAGTTGTTAAATGCTTATACGTGTACAGAATGTGGACGTTGTACGTCTTCTTGTCCTGCGAATCAAACAGGTAAAAAATTGTCTCCACGTAAAATTATGATGGACACAAGAGATCGTTTAACAGAGGTTGGTAAAAATATCGATGCTAATAAAGGTGTTTTTGTTCCAGACAACAAAACACTTTTAAACGATTATATTACTCCTGAAGAATTATGGGCTTGTACTTCTTGTAATGCTTGTGTTGAGGAATGTCCAGTAAATATTAGTCCGTTATCTATTATTATGGATATGCGTCGTTATTTGGTTATGGAACAAAGCGCTGCTCCAATGTCATTAAACGCGATGATGACTAATATTGAAAACAATGGTGCGCCTTGGCAATATAGCCAACAAGACCGTTTAAATTGGAAAAACGAGAATTAATTTTAATTCAAAAAAATATTAAAAATTCAGATTTCAGAATAAAATTTGAAACTTTGAACTTTAAACTTTAAACAAGGAGAGAGATGTCAGAAAGTTTAGTGGTGCCAACAATGGCAGAAATGCTTGCCGAAGGAAAACAACCAGAAGTTTTGTTTTGGGTAGGTTGCGCAGGAAGTTTTGATGATAGAGCAAAAAAAATTACTAAAGCATTTGTACGAATCTTAAATCGTACTAATGTTTCTTTTGCAGTTTTAGGTACAGAAGAGAGTTGTACTGGAGATCCTGCAAAAAGAGCTGGAAATGAATTTTTGTTTCAAATGCAAGCCATGATGAATATCGAGGTTTTGAACGCTTATGAAGCAAAAAAAATTGTTACAGCTTGTCCGCACTGTTTTAATACTTTAAAAAATGAATATCCTGAATTAGGAGGTAATTACGAAGTTATTCATCATACAGAATTTTTGAAATCATTAATTGATGATGGAAGATTAACTGTTGAAGGCGGACAATTTAAAGGTAAAAAAATTACTTTCCATGATCCTTGTTATTTAGGAAGAGCAAATAAAGTTTACGAAGCACCAAGAGATTTAATTCAGAAATTAGACGTTGAATTAGTTGAAATGAAACGCTCTAAAGCAAATGGTTTATGTTGTGGAGCTGGTGGAGCGCAAATGTTTAAAGATGCTGAACCTGGAAACAAAGAAGTAAACGTTTTACGTACAGAAGATGCACTAGAAGTAAAACCAGATATTATTGCAGCTGGTTGTCCGTTCTGTAATACGATGTTAACAGATGGAATTAAACATCAAGAAAAAGAAGGACAGGTTAAAGTTTTGGATATCGCTGAATTAATAGCGAATGCGCAAGATTTATAATTTGAGGTTCAAAGAGACAAAAATGCAAAGTTTCAAAGATTATTAACTTGAAACTTTAAACCTGAAACAAAAAAACAAAAAGAGAAAAAATGTATATACCTTTTGAAAATTTACCAGGTGAATCTAGAGTCTGGATTTACCAATCGAACAGAAAATTTTCTGAGGAAGAGTTTTCTGAAATCGAAACAGATTTAAAAGCTTTTGTAGAGCAATGGGCGGCGCATGGAACAAGTCTTGAAGCTTCATTTTTGCTTAAATACAATCGTTTTATAATATTAGCCGTAAATCAAGATGTTCAGGCTGCTACAGGATGTTCTATTGATAGTTCGGTAGAATTTATACAAAGTTTAGAGAAAAAGTACAATGTCGATTTATTAGACAAAATGAACGTTACTTTTAAACTTGGAGAACATATCGCACACAAACCATTAATTGATTTCAAGAAAATGGTAAAAGATAAATCAGTTTCTGAGAATACTATTGTTTTCAATAATTTGGTAAACAATATCGAAGAATTCAACGAATCATGGGAAGTTCCCGCTGCTGACAGTTGGCACAGCAGATTTTTCTAAAAAGATTTATAAATTATTTAAAAGGCATGAAATTTAGATTTTATGCCTTTTGTGGTTTTAATACTTTTCTAAATTAAATCCGACAGTTTTTTTAAGACATGTAGGGTTTCGTTTGTCTTGCTTCTATAAATATTTATTAACTGGAATTAATGTAATTTTGTCAAAAATCTAACAATTTAAAAGCTTATTTAAACGTGATTTTTGAGTATTTTCGTAGAATTAAATTTAATCCATGAAAATAGCAATTGTTTGTTATCCTACTTTTGGAGGTAGTGGTGTAGTAGCCACAGAGTTAGGTCTCGAATTAGCCAGAAGAGGACACGAAATACATTTTATCACATATAGTCAGCCAGTTAGATTGGCACTTTTAAACCCGAATGTTCATTACCATGAAGTAAATGTTCCGGAATATCCATTGTTTCATTATCAGCCTTACGAATTAGCTTTATCGAGTAAATTGGTCGATATGGTTAAACTGTACAAAATTGAGCTTCTGCACGTTCATTATGCTATTCCGCACGCTTATGCGGGATATATGGCAAAACAAATGCTGAAGAATGAAGGAATTAATCTTCCAATGATTACAACGCTTCACGGTACAGATATTACGCTTGTAGGAAATCATCCGTTTTATAAACCTGCTGTAACTTTCAGTATCAATAAGTCGGATTATGTAACTTCAGTTTCTCAGAGTTTAAAAGATGATACTTTAAAGTTATTCAAAATCAAGAATAAAATTAAAGTAATCCCAAATTTTATTGAATTAGATAAAGTCAAAAAAGATCCCAATGCACCTTGCCATCGTTATGTAATGGCAAACGAAAATGAACGTATTATTACTCATATTAGTAACTTTAGAAAAGTAAAACGTATTCCAGATATTATTAAGATTTTTTATAATGTTCAGAAAGAAATCCCAGCTAAACTGATGATGGTAGGAGATGGACCTGAAAAAGAAAAAGCTGAAATTATGTGTCAGGAATTGGGAATTTTAGACAAAGTCATTTTCTTTGGAAACAGCCATGAGATTGATAAAATCTTATGCATGACCGATTTGTTTTTGTTGCCTTCTGAAACAGAAAGTTTTGGTTTAGCAGCTTTGGAAGCAATGGCATGCGGTGTTCCAGTAATTTCGAGTAATTCTGGCGGTTTGCCTGAAGTTAATTTTGATGGTTTCTCAGGTTATTTGAGTAACGTTGGAAATGTAGAGGAAATGGCTGAAAATGCGCTTAAAATTTTAAGAGATGATGTTGTTTTAAGTCAGTTTAAAGCAAATGCTTTGGAAGTGGCTAGAAAGTTTGATATTAAAAATATCCTTCCTAAATATGAAGCTTTATATCAAAAAGCAGTTGATGATTATAAGTATGAAAAACACTAATTTTTAAAAAACGATAAATGAAAAAAGTAATTTCTGTTTTAGCAGTTTTTGTTATGGTTTCGTGTGGAGTGAAGAAAGTTGAAAATTCAAACGCATTGTATGAAGTTCTAACGAAACAATCTGATGGAGGCGGAAATATTAAGTTTTTTGAGATTTTAACGGAGCCAAACGAAATAAAAATGCTTGAAAACGATCCGCTTTTAGCTCATAAGATGAAAGATCCAGATGTTCAGGAATATAATTATGTGATTTTGAATATGGGCGAAAAAAACACAAGCGGTTATTCTATTGATGTTGAAAAAGTAGAAGAAACGGATAAAAATATTATTATCACAGTAAAAGAAAACAGTCCTGCAAAAGACGCCATGACTATGCAGGTTATTTCATATCCTTATACTGTAGTGAAAATTCATTCCAAGAAACCAATTGTTATAAATTAGGATTTCGACTTCGCTCAGTCTGATAAAATTTAATTTTCAAAAATTAAGACATAAAAAAAACCTGTCGCTTTTCAACGACAGGTTTCTTCTTACAATTATTTTTTATTTTTATTAGAATCTGAATTTAACGCCTAAACCAACGTCAAAACCAAAATTATCATCATCATAATATCCTGAACCAATTTCAGGTCTTGCATCCAAAGATAATGTAATTGGCACTTCTTTAAATCTATATTCGATACCGATATCTCCAGCAGCAAACACATAAGTTCCGCTATCATTATATCTGTAACCGTTATTGTAGTAATCGTAATCCCAAGCGGCTAAACCTCCACCGACACCGGCGTACCAGTTAAAACCTCCATCGATGTTCCAAACCCATTGGTAAAGAGCAACTCCTTTTACAGCATCGACATCTCTGCTGTTTCTCCATCCTAAATCGAATTCAAGTCTGTTTTTTTGATTTAATCCTAATTGGTAAGATACTTCTCCTCCAAATCCGTTATTGTCTCCAAGACGTAATCCTAAAGCATGTTTCGAGATTTCCTGTGATTGAGCCGTAAATGCTAAACCAATAAGCATAATGGCAGATAATATTATTTTTTTCATAAAAATGGTTAAAATTAATTTTATTCAAATGTATAATCGTTCTTAAATTAAGAACGTATAACATTATTAGAAATTGTTATATAATTCACATTTTTTAGAAAAATATGTCATTACAAGCCCTTTAAATGCTGTTTTATTTCAGAATTATGGATGAAATGAGCTGATTACTAAGAGTATCCTCCATTTCAAAAAGATTTTCTTCTTCAGAAAAATTACTGGCTTTGTAAGAAAATAACTTCCAACGTTTTTTATGGTATTCCAATGCAGTTAAATTTTCTACCCAATCTCCAGAATTAAGATATAATGTTGAACCATGTTTGTTTTCTTTGGTCACGATTTTTGGTTCATGGATATGCCCGCAGATTACATAGTCGTAGTTTTTTTCAATTGCCAAATCGGTTGCTGTAGTTTCGAAATCAGAAATGAATTTTACTGCTTTTTTTACGCTTGCTTTGATTTTTTTAGAAAAAGAATAAGGTTCTCGACCCAATTTTGCCAAACACCAATTTGCAAATCGGTTCATTAAAATTAAGTAATCGTAACCTAAACCGCCCAGTTTTGCAATCCATTTTGAATGCTGAACAGATGCGTCAAAAACATCTCCGTGAAAAATCCAGGCTTTTTTATCGTCTAATTCTAAAACTAATTTATCAACCAGAGCAAAATTTCCCATATTCATATCACTGAATTTCCTAAGTATTTCGTCATGATTTCCAGTAATATAATAGACTTTTGTTCCTTTAGAAGCCATTCCGATTATGCGTTGAATAACTCGCAAATGTGCTTTTGGGAAGTAAGATTTACGAAATTGCCAAGCATCAATTATATCGCCATTTAAGACTAAAGTTTTAGGTTTAATGCTTGAAAGATAGTTGTTTAATTCTTTTGCGTGACTTCCGTAGGTTCCCAAATGGACATCAGAAAGAATGACCAATTCGACATTTCTTTTTTTCAATTTTTCTTGATTTGAAGTTTTACAAATGAAAGAAAATTTGAGAGGTTTGATTTTATTAAAAGGTTATCAAAAAGAGGATAATTTTACCAAATTGTAATTTTTATTCCATTTAATGTTTCGTTAATAATACCAGTTTTAAATTTTTTAATTTAATTCATAAAACTTACATTTGCTCAAAACAAAATACAATGGCAGGAAATAGCTTCGGCACACTATATAAAGTAACAACATTTGGAGAATCTCACGGTGAAGCTTTAGGCGGAATTATTGATGGGTGTCCTCCAGGAATACAACTAGATTTTGAAGCAATTGAAGTAGATATGGCTCGTAGAAAGCCTGGTCAGTCAGCAATTGTTACACAAAGAAAAGAACCAGACAGTGTTCAGTTTTTGTCTGGAATTTTCGAAGGAAAAACTACTGGAACTCCAATTGGTTTTATTATTCCAAATACCAATCAGAAATCAGACGATTATTCTCATATAAAAGATAATTACAGACCAAGCCATGCTGATTATGTTTACGATCAAAAATACGGTTTGCGTGATTACCGCGGCGGAGGAAGAAGTTCTGCAAGAGAAACTGCAAGTAGAGTAGTAGCGGGTGCAATTGCAAAGCAAATGTTGCCAGAAATTAAAATCAATGCTTATGTTTCTTCTGTTGGTCCAATTCATTTAGATACGCCTTATCAAGAATTGGATTTTTCTAAGATAGAAAGTAATCCTGTTCGTTGTCCAGATGAAAAGTCGGCGGCGATTATGGAAGAATATATTCGTGATATTCGTAAACAAGGTGATACCGTTGGAGGTGTTGTAACTTGTGTAATTCAAAATGTTCCAGTTGGTTTGGGAGAACCAGTTTTCGATAAACTTCATGCAGAGTTAGGAAAAGCAATGCTTTCTATTAATGCTGTAAAAGGTTTTGAATACGGAAGTGGTTTTTCAGGTTCTGAAATGAAAGGAAGTGAACATAATGATTTATACAATCCTGACGGAACTACAAAAACTAATCTTTCTGGTGGAATTCAAGGAGGAATCAGCAACGGAATGGATATTTATTTCAGAGTAGCTTTTAAACCTGTGGCAACAATTATGCAGACTCAGGATTCATTAGATAATAAAGGTAACATTACACCAATGACAGGAAAAGGACGTCATGATCCATGTGTAGTGCCTCGCGCAGTGCCAATCGTAG
The DNA here is from genome assembly GCF_025717045.1 of Flavobacterium sp. SH_e. GTDB lineage: Bacteria > Bacteroidota > Bacteroidia > Flavobacteriales > Flavobacteriaceae > Flavobacterium. Next base: position 48,159 of record NZ_JAOVZN010000001.1, on the reverse strand, counting down.
AAGCGATGGCAGCAATTGTTTTGGCTGATTTTTACTTAATCAACAAAACATATTAATAAAAGGTAAGACAGTGAGGGTCTTATATTTTAATAATTAAAACAAAAATTAATGCAAGAAGTTACAGAAACTAAAAAACAATCATTTCTTTCGGGATTAACAGGGCAAATTATAATTGCAATGGTTCTTGGAGCCATTTTAGGAATTATATTGCATAATACCATTTCACCTGAAGCGGCTCAGTTATTTAGTGGCAAAATAAAAATGTTAGCAACCATTTTTATTCGTTTGGTGCAAATGATTATTTCTCCTCTAGTTTTTACCACTTTAGTTGTGGGAATTGCAAAATTAGGAGATATTAAAACTGTTGGAAGAATTGGAGGAAAAGCTATTGGGTGGTTTTTTACGGCTTCATTCATTTCTCTTTTAATCGGATTATTTTACGTAAATATTTTACAGCCAGGTGTTGGTCTAAAATTAGATCACGTTGATATGGCGGCAGCTTCTGAAGTTACAGGTAAAACACAAAATCTTTCTTTTGACAATTTCGTTGAGCATATTGTGCCAAAAAGTATTGTTGAAGCAATGGCTACTAATGAAATTCTACAGATTGTAGTTTTTTCTATTTTCTTCGGATTAGCAGCAGCTTCTTTAGGACCAACTGTAAAACCAATCATAGGTGCTTTCGATAAACTTTCGCATATCGTTTTGAAAATGGTAAACTATGTAATGAAATTTGCTCCAATTGGAGTATTTGGTGCAATTGCAGGTGTTTTTGCTATACGTGATGCTGAAGAATTGGTTATTACGTACTTTAAATTTTTCGGTTCATTTTTAATTGGAATCAGTACGTTGTGGATAATTTTGATCGCAATAGGGTATATTTTCCTTAAGGGAAGAATGACAGAATTATTAAGACGCATTACTGGACCTTTAGCAATTGCTTTTGGAACAACAAGTAGTGAAGCTGTATTTCCTAAATTAACAGAAGAATTGGAAGGTTTTGGAGTAAAAGATAAAATCGTTTCATTTATGTTGCCTCTTGGTTATTCGTTTAACCTTGACGGAAGTATGATGTACATGACTTTTGCAAGTATTTTTATTGCTCAGTTTTACAATGTACATTTGGATTTAGGGACTCAAATGGCAATGCTTTTGGTTTTAATGTTAACTAGTAAAGGTATTGCTGGTGTGCCAAGAGCAAGTTTGGTTGTGGTAGCCGCAACATGTGGTATGTTCGATATTCCAATTGAAGGTATTGCTTTGATCTTACCAATTGATCACTTTTGTGACATGTTTAGAAGTGCAACCAATGTTTTAGGAAATGCTCTAGCTACTTCTGTTGTCGGACAATGGGAGGAAAATAAAGAATAGATTTAGTTGCTAAGATGGTTTAATTTTTTATCTTAGACGCCTAAATAACAATTGACAAGCTGTGTTTTTTTATGAAATACAGCTTTTTTTTATTTTAAAGTGTATATTTGATAAAACTAGCCGATTAATGCCCCAAATACGGATTTTTTTACTTCTATTTTTTGGTCTGAATTGCTATGACAGTTCAGCAATATCGTCATCTAAATGTAATGAGGATCCAAAAATTGATAAGCTTGTTAAAAAAGCACTTTTAAACTTTAGAGAAGCAAATTTCGAAAAATCACTTGTAATTTCGAGAAATGCATTAAATGCAGCAACAGCAATAAAAGATTACTGCTTAATTTCAAGATCATACAATATAATCGCGGCTAATTTCAATGAGTTGTCAGATATTGATAAAGCCATTTTCTTCTATAAGAAAGCATTGTATTATGCAGATAAAACCAATAATGATTCTTTAAAATGCAATCTCTACAATAATTTAGGGAATATGTATTGTTTTGAAAAGAAACAATTTGATATTGGGATTAGGTATTATAAGAAATCAGTTGCTTATAGTTTAAAAATCAATGATTTGAAAGAGGTTTATTTTACCAATGTAAATATTGCTTGGGCATACTTCGATATTAAAAATTATAAACAGGGTTACCTTTTTCTGAAATATGTAAATAGTACTAAGAAAAAATACAGCGACGGATCTACAGAGGTTATTGTGGATATGCTTAATGGTATTTATGCAAGTTCTCAAAATGATGATAAAGCAGCAAATGCTTACTTTTTAAGTGCTATAGAATCAGGGAAAAGATGCCAGGAAAAGACAGATTTGTCTAATGCCTATTTAGAGTATTCAAAATTTTTGAATAAAATTAATAAGCATAGAGAAGCTTATGATGCTCTTGTTAATCATTACAATCTATTAGAGGAGCTTTATAATGTTAGAAAACTTAAAAAAGCATCTTTGGCAGGAGTGAGTCTTGAATTAGACGAATACAAACGACAAATTGATAAAGTAGAAGGCGAAAAAGTAGAACAATCTCAAAGTCTTAGAAAATCTAAAATTATTGTAATTCTGTTTGTTTTGATTTCTTTAATCCTTTTGATTTTAATTATCACTTTAGTAAAGAACATTCGATACAAGAAAAAACACAATTTGGAGCTTCTTGAAGCAAAAGAAATAGCAGAAGAAGCTTCTCTTCTTAAAACTCAGTTTATTTCAACGATAAGCCACGAATTACGCACACCGCTTTATGGAGTTGTTGGAATTACCAATATGCTTTTAGAAGAACATAAGGAAATTTCTAGAAGCCAGCATTTAAGTTCTTTAAAATTCTCTGCGAGATATTTATTATCTCTTGTAAATGATATTCTTCAAATTAATAAAATCGAGGAAAATAAAATAGTACTTGAAAATTTAACTTTTAATATTTCAGACGAAATTACCGTCATCAAAAACTCGCTTTCATTTCTTTCTCAGAAAAATAACAACAGAATTTCGATCGATATTGATCCTGAAATTCCTGAATATTTGATTGGAGATAAGCTTCGTCTGGCTCAAATTTTAATGAACTTGGTAAGTAATGCATTGAAATTTACCAAAGACGGACAAGTTGAAATTATCGTGAATTTGAGCAAAGTAGAAGGGAAACTTTATTATCTAGATTTCTTAATAAAAGACAATGGCGTTGGAATTGCAGTTGTAGATCAAAGTAAAATTTTCGAAAAATTTGTTCAGGTTGGAAGAAAAGATGAAGATTATCAAGGAACTGGTTTAGGTCTTAGTATCGTAAAAAGATTGCTTGGCCTTTTTGGAAGTACAATTACCTTAGACAGTGATCTTGGAAAAGGAACTTCTTTTTCGTTTACAATAGCTTTTGAGCATGATTTAGCCAAAACAAAAAGTATTATCGATGAAATTGAAGTTGATTTAACTTCAAGTGAGATTTATAAAATTTTAGTGGTTGAAGATAATCTTATTAATCAGCTTGTAACAAAGAAAATTATTGAAAAGAATAATTACACTTGTAAAGTGGTTGATGATGGATATGAGGCATTAAAAATCCTTGAAAACGAAGAATTTGATTTGATTTTAATGGATATCAATATGCCATTAATAAACGGATTTGAAACAACAAAAAGAATTCGCCTTCTCGGAATTGAAACTCCAATTGTAGCTTTAACGGCTTTTGATAAAGATGAAATTACAGACGAAGCTATTTCATCAGGTATGAATGATATTATTATTAAGCCTTTTGAACCGGTTAAATTATTTAAAATAATTAATTTTTTAATAAACGAAAAAAACGCTGTTTAGTACCAGCGTTTTTTGTTTTTCTTAGCGTTTGTTGATTTTCTCGATTTATGAGCTCCACCGCTTCTGTTTGAATTTTTCGGTTTTTCTCCAGCTTCTGGGCTTCCAGAATGCCATGGATACGGATGATCTGAAATGATTTTTACATCTACTTTTATTAATTTCTTAATATCTTTCCAGTATGGTTCTTCATCTTTTCCGCAGAAAGAAATTGCAATACCGCCATTTCCAGCGCGACCTGTACGGCCAATACGGTGGACGTAAGTTTCAGGAATATTCGGCAAATCAAAATTGATTACATAAGGCAATTGTTCAATATCAATTCCTCGCGCTGCAATATCAGTTGCAACCAAAACTCCAACTTCTTTATTTTTAAAAGCATCCAAAACACGCTGTCTGGCGTTTTGCGATTTGTCTCCGTGAATCGCTTCAGCAGGAATATCTTTCTTTCGAAGTGCTTTTACGACATTATCAGCACCATGTTTTGTTCTCGAAAAAACAAGTACGTTTGATAAATTTTGTTCTTTAATTAAAGTGTATAATAAGTTTCTTTTTTCGGTTTTATCAACAAAATATACACGTTGTTCTACATTTTCGGCAGTAGATGAGACGGGAGAAACTTCTACTTTTTCTGGATCTTGAAGAAACATTTCTGCAAGTTCGCGGATTGCAATTGGCATTGTTGCAGAAAAAAGTAAAGTTTGTCTGTTTTTAGGAGTCAGTTTTACGATTTTTTTTACATCGTTTATAAAACCCATATCCAGCATTTGATCGGCTTCGTCAAGAACTAAAGTATGCAGATGATTCAAATCAAGAAAACCTTGTTTATGAAGGTCAAGCAAACGTCCAGGAGTCGCAACTAAAATATCAACGCCATTTTTTAAAGCGTCAACTTGCGGATTTTGGGAAACACCTCCAAAAATAGTCAGTTGTGTTAAATTGGTATATTTTGCGTAAGTATCAAAGCTCTGGCCAATTTGTACTGCAAGTTCGCGAGTAGGCGTTACTACAAGTGCACGAATTACTTTTGCTTTTTTTGATGAACCTACAATGCGGTGTAATTGATGTATAATTGGAATGGCAAATGCAGCCGTTTTTCCTGTTCCTGTCTGCGCGCAGCCAATTAAATCACGGCCTTCTAAAACAACAGGAATTGATTTTTCCTGAATCGGAGTCGGATTTAAATAGCCTTCTTCAAATACGGCTCTTTGTATACTTTTTGAAAGGGATAGATCTTCGAATAACATATCTTTGGTATTAAGTATTTTAGTTTTAATTACTAAAATGCTGTGCAAAGATATGTTTATTCGTTCAATCGTTTGTTTGAATTTGCTTTTATTTGGCAAACAAGCTTTAGAACTTATTCTGTTAGAAGCTCTAAATTCGAGTTTGTTCTATGTTTGCTTTAATAAAATCGGTTACTAAATAACCAATTAATTTTCCAATTAAATTGTTGTTTGGAGAATTGTCTAAATCTGGAGCTCCTTCGCAAATATGCAAATAAGCCGCGTTTTTGTGTTCTGCGAAAAAAGAAACAAATTGCCTCAATTCTTCTACAGAAAAACCGCTTATTGTCATAGCGCTGCTTGCAATGTTTGGAATGGCATCTAAGTCAATTTCAATTCCAAAAGCATCATTCTTAATAAAATCTAAAGCAGTAATCATTTCGCGATTAAAATCTTTTTCCTTTCTGATATTAACGCTATCGTAAGTATTGTAGCGAACGCGGTCTTCTAGTTTTTTGATAATATCTAAAACGCTTTTTGAAGTATAATTTTCGTGAAGACCAAAAATGAAGTATTTTTTCAGGAAACCTTCCTCGTATGCATACGAAAATCCGTTTCCGCTATGGCGGCCTTCTAAAATTCTAAAATCAGAATGTGCATCAAAATTGATAGCATTTACAGGTTTTCCTTTCGCTAAAGCGGCACCTTTAATATTTCCGTAAGCATTATTATGTCCTCCACCAATAATAATTGGTGTTTTTCCAGCTTTAATAATTGTAAAAATAATGTGAGATACTTCTTTATCTATTTTTTCGACAAGTTGGCTTAATTTTGATCGATCGTCAACGTCGTTAAAATCTAGGTTTTCTACCTCACGCATTTCATCAGCAACATCAATATGTCCTAGAATAATAATATTGCTTCCTTTACAAAAGCGGTTATGCTGAATGTTTGCAATACTTTTGATCGCACATTGCCATGCAGAAGCCGCTCCAGGTCTTCCGTAATTAGCGCGGACGCCAATATCTTCAGGAATTCCTAAAAGCACATATTTAGCTTCACTTTCTTTAAGAAAATCGATTTTATCAGCCCCTGGAGGAATGACAATCATTTTTTCTCCAAACTTTATTTCACCACTTCTGTGATTTGTGATTTTTGCTAAATCATTTATAGTGAAAGGGATTAATTTTTCCATGAAAAAAATTTATTTTCCAAAAATAATATAATTGTAGAAACTTACGTTATTACCTTATATTAATTCTTAAATTTGTTATTAAAGAAAATTTTTTAAAATATGGAAAACCCAAAGAACAACAATTCAAGTCTAAAGGCGGTAATCGCGGTTTTAGCAGTCCTACTTATTGGTAGCTTAGTGTATATTTTTAAATTATCTTCTGATACAGAGGTAGTTAAAACAGAACTTACGACAACTTTGACAGAGAAAGAATCTGTGATGAAAGATTTGCAGGAGTTAAAAGCGACTTATGACGCTGCAATCGCTGAAAACACTTCGATGTCAGACGAATTAATCCAAGAGAGAGACAAAGTAGTTGCTTTAATGGATGATTTGAACAAGTCTAAAGGAGATGTTTCTAAATACAGATCTCAAGTTCAGGCAATGCAAAGCAAAATGAAAACTTTAGTTGCTGAAAATGACGAGTTGAAAAAACAAAATGGTGTTTTAACAACTCAAAGAGATAGTACTATTGTGGTTTTAGGAGAATCAAAAAAATACAATGAAGTATTAGTTGGTCAAAACGAAGAGTTAGCTAAAACTGTAGAAAGAGGTTCTAAATTATCAGTTTTAAATACTAAAACTTCAGCTTACAAATTGAAAAGCTCAGGAAAACAAGTTGAAACAGATAAAGCAAGTCGTGCAGACATCTTAAAAGTTAGTTTTACAATTGCTGAAAACCAAATTGCAAAATCTGGTGATAAAACTTATTATGTACAGGTAATTGATGCTAAAAACAATGTTTTAGGCGAAAAGAAAACAGAAAGCTTTGGAGATAATTCATTAACTTACAGCTTTAAAACTACAGTAAAATACGAAAACAAAAGCGTTAATGTAAGTGAAGATCTTCCTGGAAAAGATTTCGCAAAAGGAACTTACTTCATCAATATCTTTGATAACGACGAATTGGTTTCTAAAACTAGTTTCAGCTTAAGATAATCAGCCGAAGGAAAAATACCACTTAAGATATTAAAGGTCTGTGATTTCACAGACCTTTTTTATGGACTAATCTGAATGGTTTTATTGTTGCTTTTATAAAGAAACGGGCTAAACAATATGTTTCCCGTTATTGAAACCATGGGTTATGTTTAAATCGTTGCCATTATTCTAAAATTTTTCCCTCAACAAAAACAGATTCGATTAAATTGCTTCCAAAAGCGTAAGGAATTTGATAATATGAAGAAATAGGTTTGGTTAAAATTAAATTGGCTTTTTTGCCTTTTGTAATACTTCCATGTGTTTCTGAAAGTCCCATTGCGTATGCTCCATTTATTGTAGCAGCATTTATTGCTTCTTCTGGAGTCATTTTCATTTTGATGCAAGCCGTTGCAACGACAAAATTCATATTTCCAGATGGAGTAGAGCCAGGGTTGAAATCTGTTGCCAATGCTAAAGGTAATCCAGCTTTTATCATTTCTCGAGCTGGCGTGTACGGAATGCTTAAAAAATAAGAACAAGAAGGTAAAGCGACAGGCATTGTTTCTGTTTCTTTTAAAGCTTCAATGTCTTCTGGATTCATAACTTCAAGATGATCTACAGAAAGCGCATTAAACTTAACTCCAGCCTGAATTCCGCCAATAGAATTAAATTGATTAACGTGAATTTTTGGCTTTAAGCCGAATTCAATTCCTGCCTGCATGATTTTTTCTGTTTCTTCTACAGAAAAATAACCGCTTTCGCAGAAAACATCTACATAATCTGCTAGTCTGTTTTTAGCAATTTCAGGAATCATTTTAGTAATGATTTCGTCAATATAACCAGCTTTATTTTCTTTATAATGAGTTGGAAAAGCATGAGCGCCCAAAAAAGTAGCTTTGATTGAAATTGGATAATTTTCTGCTAGTTTTTTAATGACGCGAAGCATTTTCAGCTCGCCTTCAATCGTTAATCCGTAACCAGATTTAATTTCAACTGCTCCAGTTCCCAAATGCATTACTTCTTCTAAACGGATTTTAGATTGTTCGTAAATCTCTTCTTCAGAAGTTTCGTTTAGTTTTTTAGCCGAATTTAAAATTCCACCACCACGATTAGCGATTTCTTCATAAGAAAGTCCGTTGATTCGGTCTACAAATTCTTGTTCACGATTTCCTGCATAAACAATATGTGTGTGGCTGTCACACCAAGACGGAAGAACAACTTTTCTAGTGGCATCAATTGTTTTATCTGCTTTGATTTCAGGAAGATTTTCCATTGATCCGAAATCTTCAATCAAATTGTCTTTTAATACTAAAAAAGCATTTTTAATTGTTGGAAGTTTCGCCATTTCAGAACCCGAAACTTTAGTAATTGAAGTTTCACGAACTTGTAGCAGTTCTTGTATGTTTGTGATTAAAGTGATCATTAAATGAATTTGTTATAAAACACAAATTTCACAAATTTTCCCTTATGAATAAGTGAAAATTTGTGAAATTCGTAAAATTGTTTTTGTATTTGAATTATTCCGAAACTGTAATTTCAAATATTTTATCCCAGTATTTACCTGTAACGAAAATAGTTTTTGTAGCTGGATTGTAAGCAATACCGTTTAAAACTTCAGCATTTTTAGCTTTTAAAGATTTACGTAAACCTGAAAGATTTAAGATTTTTTCAACCGCTCCAGATTCTGGATTTACAACCGCAATAGCATCTTTCTGCCAAACATTAGCGTAGAATTTGCCGTCAATTAATTCTAATTCATTAATAGCTTTGATTTTTGAAGTTCCAGAATATACATTGATGTAATCAATTAATTTTTGAGTTGCAGGATCCATTTTCCAAATTTTCTCTGTCCCATCAGAATGATAGATGTATTTGTCATCGTGTGTCATTCCCCAGCCTTCAATGTCTTTATCGTATTTAAATGTTTTTTCTAATTTGAATGTGTTGGCATCATAAATATAGCCCGTTTTTTCCTGCCACGTTAATTGGTATATTTTGCCACCAAAAAAAGTGATTCCTTCACCAAAATATTCTTTTGGAAGATCAACTTGTTTGATCACTTTTCCTGTTTTATAATCTACTTCTCTAAAGTAAGAATCACCTTTTTGTCCTGTACTTTCAAAAAGCCTTCCGTCATGAAATTCTAATCCTTCTGTAAAAGCTGTCGTATCATGTGCAAAAGTGTTTACAATTTTATAGTTTAATAATTTAGGTTCGATGTCAGAAACAACCTCAATTCTTTTAGTTGCATCAGAAGAATCTCCACCAAAATAAACCGTAGCTTTTAGGTATTGATAACCTAATTTTTGATCTATTAATTCAAATCTAAATTCTTCAGTACCCTTTTTGCTTCCAACTTTTTTATCGTTTATGAAGTAGGCAACGCTGTCGATTTCTTTCGAATTTGGGTTTAAAATTCCAATTGTAAGCGCTTCTTTTTGCGTAAAATGAGCCGGAAAAGCTGATTCATCGATAGTAAATAAAGAATTTTCACCTTTTTTTGTATCTCCACATCCGATTAATGTGATTCCTAATAAAATGACAGCTAGGAAGTTATATTTTTTCATAGTTTAAAATTTGAATAAGGCAATATACGACGATATTTTTATAGCAACAAAGGTCTTGCAAAAATATAAAAAGGTTGTATATTTGCACCGGCAAGTCCTACACGACCAGCTCCTGCAGACTCCCCCAGGATGGGAACATAGCAAGGGTACGTGGTTGAGCGGTGCGATGTAGGTCGCTTGCCATTTTTTATTTTTTAGAATTAATTAATTTGTAATCTTCCTTCTGGAAGATTTTTTTATTTTTGGACATCTGTAAACTTAATATGAGCGAGAAACTTTCAAAAATAGTTTTAATTATTCTAGTTGTTGGCTTTGGATATCTTTTTATTAGAGGTTTTAATTATAAAAAAGAAATTAAAGAAAATCGAGGGCAAACAATTTGTAAATATACGTTCTGTAAACAATTTCCAAAATCTACTGAGGCATTTGTGAAATATTGTGTTGATGGTAAATTGTATAGAAATAGCCCAGGTGGATGTCCAGAAAACAGCAAATCTGCTTTAAATAAATATTATCTAGTAGATTATTCCACCATTAATCCGAATAAGATTATTGTGGATTTTTCTAAGGAAATTAAAGATTCAATATTGATAAAAGAGTTAGAATCTAAACTTGAATTTAAATACTGGTTAGACCATTAAAAACTTATAACTTAAAAAATGAGCAAAGTCGTTTTAATTACCGGAGGATCATCAGGAATTGGAAAATCTATTGGTGAATTTTTACATCAAAAGGGTTTCGTTGTGTACGGAACAAGCAGAAATCCTGAGAAAGTTTTAAATTCAGTTTTTCCTTTGGTTGCTTTAGATGTTCGAAATTCTGATTCTATTAAAACAGCGGTAAACAAAATTATCGAAACTTCTGGAAGATTAGATATTGTAATTAATAACGCTGGAGTTGGAATTACAGGACCTTTAGAAGAAATTCCAACAGAAGAAATTAGAAATAATTTTGAGACTAACTTTTTTGGACCAATTGAAGTTATGAAAGCTTCACTACCGCAAATGCGTAAGCAAAATTCGGGACTTATTATCAATATTACTTCGATTGCAGGTTATATGGGACTTCCTTATAGAAGTGTTTATTCTGCATCAAAAGGCGCTTTGGAATTGATTACAGAAGCTTTAAGAATGGAGGTAAAGGCTTTTGGAATCGAAATTACGAATGTGGCGCCTGGAGATTTCGCAACCAATATTGCTGCAGGACGTTATCACGCACCAGTGATTAAAGATTCGGCTTATGAAAAGGTTTATGGCGAAGTTCTAGCAACAATGAATGATCACGTGGATGCAGGAAGTAATCCAAATGAAATGGCAGAAGCGGTTTATAAAATCATTCAAACAAAAAAACCAAATGTGCATTATAAAGTGGGAGCTTTTATGCAAAAGTTTTCAATTGTTTTGAAACGAGCGCTTCCAGATAAAGTTTACGAGAAAATGTTAATGAATCACTATAAACTTTAATATTATGGATAAGTTTAATGAATTTTTACCGACTATTTTAGGAGTTTTATTTTTAGTTGTTATTTGGTTTGTAATTCGAAGAATTTTGGGTTCGGTAAGTGATAAAATCAATAATTCTGAAGCTTATAAAGAAGATACTTTGAAAGTTCTTGAAGAAATTAGAGATGAATTAAAGGAATTAAATAGAAATAATTCAAAATAATCTTAGAATTAAGTTTCTTTAGATCATCTTAGTTTAATCAAATTGTATTTTTTGATTCTTAGTTTTATAAAAACATATAAGAAAAAACTTTCTAATAGTGTAAGGTTTGTTAAAAATGTAAAAAATACACTTATTTTTAACATATAATTTTAAAATGGTTTTAATTTTAAAATCTTTATTGATATTGATTTTGTAATTTTGCAGCTAGATTTCTTTAAAAGAATTTATTTGAAGAAAATTTTTTCAAAGATATAATTACGAACAAACCATTTTTAATTAAACAAATTATGAAATTTTTTATAGACACAGCTAATTTAGCTCAAATTAAAGAAGCACAAGCTTTAGGAGTTTTGGATGGAGTAACGACTAATCCGTCATTAATGGCAAAAGAAGGTATTACCGGAAAAAACAATATCCTTAAGCATTATGTTGACATTTGCAACCTAGTAGATGGTGACGTAAGTGCTGAAGTTAACGCTCTTGACTTTGAAGGTATGGTTAAGGAAGGCGAGGAGTTAGCTGAATTGCATGAGCAGATTGTTGTAAAACTTCCTATGACTAAAGAAGGAGTTATGGCAGCAAAATACTTTTCTGATAAAGGAATTAAAACTAACGTAACTCTTGTTTTCTCTGTAGGACAAGCTTTATTGGCTGCTAAAGCTGGAGCTACTTACGTTTCTCCATTCGTTGGACGTTTAGATGATGTTTCTACTGACGGATTAAACTTGATTCAAGAAATTAGAGAGGTTTACGATAACTACGGTTACGAAACTCAAATTTTAGCAGCTTCTGTACGTCACACAATGCACATTGTTAACTGTGCTAAAATTGGTGCTGATGTTATGACTGGACCGCTTTCTGCAATTTACGGATTGTTGAAACACCCATTAACAGATATCGGTTTAGCTCAGTTTGTTGCTGACTTCGAGAAAGGAAACAAGTAATCTTTAGATACTTACAAAATAAAAATCGTCTTTTTTCTAACGAGAAGAGACGATTTTTTTTACTTTTATATTGAATCTTAAACCATTAGATATGAAAGTTATAGTGCTTATATTGTCTTTTTTTGTAGCGAGTTTTTCTGTAAACGCCCAAGCTGCTAAAGTTATTACTTCAGTAAATGAAGCGGGTGATGTTGCTACTTTTGAATTAGATTGTTCGGTTAAATTTCAAACTCTTGCCAAAGGTCTTCGCTATAATATTACCAGACATGAGTTTAAAGGCCCTGAATTAAAAAACTCGTATCGACTTTTGTTGGTTATGGACGGTTTTTATTCGAAAACATTAAATAGTGAAATGACTATTTCTGCAGTTTTAAGTGATGGAACTGTTATAGAAGCTAGAAAAACTATTGAAGATGATGGCTTTTTTGATGGCGCTTGCACACTTAAGATTAAAGATCCTCAAGCGCTTTTAAACGCAGATATTGATAAAGTAATTATTCATGCTGATAAAGATGTTGTTTACTCTTTAACGGCACAAAATAAAGCTGTCTTTAAGAAGAATTTGAGCAATATAATTAATGCTAAATAAAAGGTTGAGAGTAGCAAGGTTTAAAGGTCTTTGCTTTTTTGGAAATAAAAAATCCAAATTCCTATTGGAGTAATTGGAATTTGGATTTTTATATTGGATTTTTCTAATTTTTAGTGTCCGCCACCTTCGCTTTGTACGTGGCTGATTCCTTGTTTTTTCAAGATTTTAGGGCAGTAGAAGCCGTAGAATCCCAAATATGCAAAACCAATAAGTGGTACAATGTAAGAGAAGTGAGTGTAAGTGATACCAAAAATTCCGTTTGGATTTGTTGCGTCTAAATCACAGATACTTCCTTGAACTAATGGAATAACTCCACCTCCAAGAATCATCATGATTAAGAAAGAAGATGCTTTTCCTGTGTTTTTTCCTAAACCAGCAATTGCTAAATCGAAGATTGATGGCCACATGATAGACAAGAATAAACCTCCTGAGATAAAGAAGAATTTAGCAATTTCTGGGTTTGGCCAAGCTAATCCTAATACCATCATTGTTAATCCTGAAATTCCGAAAAGCATTAATGTTTTTCCAGCGTTTTTACCACCAACAAAACTTACAGCGATAAATAATAAAATCCAGATTGGGTAGATATAGAATGAAGAAACATCGTGTGCAGCAAAGATATTTGCTCCAATAATTACTCCAAAAGCTACAGCTGGAACGATAAATTTAAGTGCAGTATTTACTAGGTTTGAAGTGTTGAATACGTTTGCTCCACCATTCCAACGACCGATCATTAAACTTCCCCAGTACAATGCAATAAATGGTGCAACAGCGTCTTCTAGTACATTTCCGAACTCAGATGTGTGTAATAAAGCTGGTAAATTACTAATGATAGTTACCTCAGTACCTACATAAATAAAAATCCCTAACATACCCAAATATAATTGTGGATAGTCAAGAATGTTAAAACTACTGTGTTTGTCTTTAATTACTGCTTCTTCCTCTTTTACTGGATCTTCGATTTTTGAGAAATTCATAAATACAGCAACCGCAATAAAAGCCAATCCTAAAATAATAAAAGGTAATTTAATATCTTCTAAAGAAAGAGCTGTTTTTTTATTGTCTCCCATTCCAAACAAAGCGATACCTAATAAAATCGCACCGATTGTTGTTCCGAAAGAGTTGATTCCTCCAGCAAGAGTTAAACGGTGCGCTCCAGTTTCTGGACTTCCCATTTTAATTGCTAATGGATTTGCTACAATTTGCTGAATCGAGAATCCTAGTCCTACTGTAAATAAAGCTGTTAAGAAGAAAGGGAAACTTTGAATTGTAGCAGCTGGTACGAATAAAAATGAACCTACAGCAGATAAAATTAATCCTGCAGACAATGTTCTTTTGTAGCCGTATTTTTGTAAAACGTCTACTTTTAATGAAACGATGAAGAATATAATTGATCCCACAAAGTAAGCTGCATAGAAAGCCCATGCTACTAATTGTGATTGTACTTGCGATAACGTAAATACTTTTTTGAATACTGGAATCAGGATATCATTGGCAGATCCAACGAAACCCCAAAAGAAGAAAACAATTATCAAAGAGATAAATTGTCCCCATTTGGTTTGTACATTTTCTGAAGTCATAATAATGAGGTTAATTTTTTATTATTTGTTTTTTGAAGACCGTAAATATATTTGTTAGGATTATCAAAAAAAAATAAAAAGGCATAAATAATGTTAAATTTAAACCAACGACAGTGTTTTTTCAACAAAGTGTTAATTTTAACCTACTTAGAAAATGTAATTCGCAATTATATTTTATTCGAGTATCTTATTTTTGACCTCTTTGCTGTAGTTTCGGCCTATTGGAATGTTATAAGATTGTATTTGCACACGGTTTCCTTCAATAGATTTCACCTTATTTAGTGCAATTACATAAGATTTATGAATTCTAAGGAAGCGATCTGCAGGTAATTCTTCAGATAATGATGTAAGAGATTTATGCGTAATATAGGTTTTATCAGGAGTAACGACTTTTATATATTCCTTCATTCCTTCAACAAATAGAATTTCTTCAATATTAATTTTCATCATTTTTTTATCGACTTTAATAAAAATATGAGAATCTCCTTTTGTGGTTTCTACTTTAATATTGTTTTTGAGATTGTACTCAGTTGTAATTTTATTGATGCATTTTATAAATCTTGGAAGCGGAATTGGTTTTACCAAATAATCTAATACATCGAGATCATAACTTTCGGCAGCAAATTCTCTAAAAGCGGTTGTGATAATTACTTTGGTTTTGCTTTCAATTAGACTTATAAGTTCAAAACCTGTCATCATTGGCATGTTGATATCTAAAAAGACAGCATCAACAGCGGTACTATTGATAAAATCTAGCGCCTCTAAAGAGTTATTGAATGTTGCTATAACTTCAAAATCTGTAAAATTGGTAAAATAATTTTGCAGGACTTTAATAGCTAAAGGCTCATCATCAATTAACACGCATTTAATCTTCATTCTGAGTAGGTATTTGTAATCTAATTATGTAGAAATTTAATTTGGTTTTTTGTTTAAGACTAAAATTGCTTTTATAAATGAGCTTTAGCCTTTTTTTGGTATTTGTTAAACCAATACCTTTTTTTGAACTATCATTTTGTGAAATTACAAAATTATTTAAGATTTCAAAATCGAGTATTTTGTTGTCGATAACTTTACAATTGATTTTTATTTTTAAATTTTTATTATTTACTCCCCCATGTTTAAAGGCATTTTCTACCAATGAAATAAAAATTAGTGGAGGAACAACTACATCTTCAATATTTGATTCTAGATTTATTGTCACTTCGACATTTTCAAAACGAAGTTTTTCTATTTCAATATAATTTTGAATATAATCAATTTCTTTAATTAATGGAACAAACTTGGTTCCTTTTACATCATATAAGACATATTCCATTAAGTTGGAAAGTTTAATTATTACATCTGGAACTTTCTTTGAAGACTCTAACGACAGCGCATATAAATTGTTTAAGGTATTGAAAAAGAAATGTGGCTGAATTTGATTTTCAAGGTATTTCAATTTAATCTTAAACTGATTTTCTCGTAAAGACCTATTTCTTTCGCGTTCTCTCAACCAAGTTAAAGTAAGATAAACTGAAGAAGCCATTGCCAAAACATACAACTCTCCAATACAAACTGCAACAATATGATTGATTTCAAACGGATGATATTCTCTATTGGCTTCTGGCCAGATATTTTCGGAAATAATATAATAGGTGAGAGCAGTCTTCGCTAAATAAATTGCAAATAAACTCAGAAGTAATAAAAATGTATAGGTAATATATTTTTGCTTTAATACATACTTTGGAACTAAAACGAATAAATTAAGATATACTAAAGGTATAACAAGTGAAAATTCGATTAAATTGGATTTGAATGCATAAGGATAATCATTGAAATAAGCTCCCCATCTTAAAAAATTCAAAGTAAAATATACTCCCCAAAACCATATATGGTTTCGCAGTTTAATATCAAATTTAACTTTCTTAATTTCTTTCAATTGGTTTTAAGATATTTAGCAATTTTAGTTTTTCTTAACAATATGTAAATAAAGTGCAACTTTAAACAATTAACTGCAAAGTGACAATTTTTTTGAATAAAATTTCGCAAAAAAAGGATATTGGTGCTTTATTTTTCGTGTAGAACGTTTTCGTAAAACGTATTATTGAATGATTTATGTCGTTCGTTTAAATTTTGTTGTCGTTGGTTTAATTTATTTTTTTTAACAATGCCTTAAGAATAATTTTACCTCATAACTAACAAAATAAAATAAACATGAAAAAAATTTTCTTAATCTTTATGATTGTTTTTACTGCGCAAGTTTCGCTTGCACAAGTAAAAAGTGTCAAGGGTGTGATTACAGATTCTGAGGGTATGCCATTACCAGGAGCTTCTGTTGCTGTACAAGGAGGTCAAAAGGGAACAACTACCGATTTTGACGGATTGTATACAATTGAAGTTCAAAAAGGTCAAAGTTTAGTTTTCACATATGTAGGGCTAGAAACTCAGACTATCGTTGTAGGAGATGTGGCAACAATTAATGTGAAAATGGTTCAGGCAGTATCTAACGCATTAAATGAGGTAGTTGTAACTTCTTTAGGTGTTAAGAAAACAAGAAAATCTTTGACTTATGCAGCTCAGGAACTTAAAGGGGAAGAGTTGACTCGTGTTAAAGATGCTAACTTAATTAATACTGTTGCTGGTAAGATTGCTGGTGTAGCTGTAACAAAAAGTTCATCTGGACTTGGTGGATCTACAAAAGTTGTAATTCGTGGAAATTCATCTTTCGTAAATAATCAGCCTTTGTACGTTATCGATGGTATTCCATTAGTTAGCTCTGGAGCTGCGCAGCCAAATGGAACATTTGGGGATTTAGCTGGGGGTAACCGTGATGGAGGAGACATCACTTCATTAATCAATCCTGATGATTATGATGGAATGACAGTTCTTAAAGGTGCTGCAGCTTCTGTTTTATATGGTTCTCAAGGAGCAAATGGTGTAGTTTTACTTTCTTCTAAAAAAGCAAAAGCAGGTTCGGAAACTTTTAATGTGAACTCTGTAACAAATTTTGATTCTGCTGCATATTTGCCAGAATTTCAATCAGATTATACATCAGATCCTGGAGATTCAAGATCTTGGGGAGCTAAACAAAAAGTTCAAGGTGGTGTTAAAGATTTCTTTACTACAGGGGTAACTCAAATTACATCAATGTCTTTCTCTAAAGCTACTGATGGTAATTCTACAAGTTTAACTTACGCTAATACAGATGCTTCTGGAATTATTCCTGGAAATCATTTAAAGAAAAACAATTTTGGAGTTCGTCAGACAGGTAAATTTTTTGATGATAGACTTAGCGTAGCTGTAACTGGAAATTATGTTGTTCAAGAAATTGATAATAGACCAGTAAACGGTTTGTATTTTAACCCAATTGCTGGGGTTTATAGTCATCCAAGAGCTTTTAGCTTGAATGATTTAAAAAATTATGAGGTTTATGATCCAACAAGAAACATGATGGTACAAAATTATCCTGGTTTTGCTACTGTAAATGAAAGTAATGAAAATCCATATTGGCAGATAAACAGACAAAAATCTGTAGATGCTAATAATTTCTTCAATGGTTCAATTGCTTTAGATTATAAATTAACAGATTGGTTTCATTTAACTGGAAGATATAGCTATAATAGAAGCGAGAGTAATTTCCAAAAAGAAATGTTTGCTACTTCAGCAACTTCATTAGTACATACAAATGGTAGATTTCTTAATACAACTTCTATAGTTACGCAAAATTATGCTGATATATTAGGTCTTATCAATACAAAAATTTCAGACGATTTTTCATTTAATGGAACAATTGGTGCGAGTATTAATAACGGTAAAACTGCCGGTGTAACTCTTGATTCTGGAATTGGAGGAGGATTGGTTTTTGCGAATATTTTTACTTTAGGAAATTTTGTTAATAACAACGCTAATGTACAGACAGCATATCAAAGAGAAGTACAATCTGTATTTGCTGCTACAACTTTTGGCTATAAAGATTATTTATTCTTAGATGTTGCTGCAAGAAATGATTGGTCTTCTACTTTAAGTAATACAGATACACCAAGTTATTTTTATCCTTCTGTTGGTCTTACTGGTATTCTTAGTGATATGTTTACTATGCCAGAGGCTATTAGCTTTGGAAAAGTTAGAGCTACTTATGCACAAGTTGGTAACGATATCTCTGCATTCATTACAAATCCTACTGTCACTATTGTGGCAGGAAATATTGTGGGAGCAAATGGACCAATTCCAGGAACTACTTTGAAACCAGAATTAAAATCTGAGGTTGAATTAGGTACGGAGTGGAGATTCTCTAATAATAGATTCGGATTTGAATTTTCTTATTACAATTCAGAGACAAAAAATCAATTAATGACAGTTCCTGCTCCATCAACAAATCAAAATGGTTATATCAATTATGTGATCAATGCTGGTAGTATTACTAACAAAGGGTTTGAAGCTGTTGTATTTGCTGATGTTATTAGAGGAGATAAATTTACTTGGAATACAAGCTTAAATTACTCTCAAAATAAGAACACTGTAAATGATATTCCTGCTGATCAAGGAGAAGGAGGAAGAATTACACTTACAGATCCAGGATCAAATACTTACAGATATGCATTAATTGAAGGAAGACCTTTTGGAGTTATTGAAGGTGTTAATTTAAAGAAAGATGCACAAGGAAGAATATTAATTAATGATGGTGTTATTCAAAGAACAGATTGGGAAGAAGTTGGTAATTCAAATCCTGACTTTATGTTAGGATGGTCTAACACATTTAAACTCGGAGCATTTACAGCTAATGTATTATTAGATGGACGTTTTGGAGGAGAAGTTCTAAGTTTAACTCAAGCTATTAATGATCAAAATGGAGTTTCTAAAGCTTCTGGAGATGCTAGAAATGCAGGTGGAGTTAAAATTAACGCAGTGAATGAAGTAACAGGAGCACCAATAACTACTATGGATGCTAAAGATTACTACAACCAAGTTGGAGGTAGAAATGGGGTTAGTGGTGAATATGTTTACGATGCTACCAACGTTAGTGTTAGAGAGGTATCTATAGGATACACTTTCAAGAAAGATAAATTACCATTCGTACAATCTGCAACTATCTCATTAATTGCAAGAAACTTATTCTTTATCTACAAAGATGCTCCATTTGATCCAAACGTAGCATTAAGTACAGGAGAAGGTTTACAAGGAGTTGATGTATTTGGTTTACCATCTACAAGAAGTATTGGTCTTAATTTAAACGTAACTTTCTAATCTTACAATCATGACAATAAATAAATTAAAAAGAACAGCATTATGCTTCTCTTTACTTGCAGCGTTTAGTTGTACAGATAAATTTGAGGAGATAAATACAAACCCAGAAGGGGCTACGACAGGTCAAATCGAACAAGACTATAACAATATTAAAAGTTTATTTAAACCTTCTTTTAGTAGAATTTTTATTTCTGATGTTACTTGGCAATATCAAATTCAGCAAAGTTTACAAGCAGATGGTTGGTCAGGTTACATGATTACTCCTGTTCCTTTTGGAACTCAGAATAATTACGATTATGCTTTAAATCCAGGATGGAATGGTTATGCATGGGATGTAGCTTACTTAGATATTGTGTCTAATATGTACAAAGTAAAGCAAAGAACCGAAGGTAAATTTGATCAATTTTATGCATGGTCTCTAATTATTAAAGTGGCGCAGATGCAGAGAATCACAGACATGTATGGTCCTGCAGTTTATTCTAAATTTGGTGATTTAGGAGCAGTTCTTTATGATTCTCAAAAAGATATTTATACGCAAATGTTTAAAGATTTGGACTTTGCAGTAGCTGAGTTGACTAAGAGAGTAGAAGCAAATGAAGCATCAGCTTTCATAGGAACAGATCAATCGGTGTATGATGGGAAATATGATCAGTGGGTTAAATTTGCAAATTCACTTCGTTTGAGAATGGCTATGCGTGTTGTAAAAGTAGATCCTGCTTTAGCTAAAACGGAAGCAGAAAAAGCAGTTTCGCATTCAATTGGTGTTTTCAAAACGAATGCAGACGTCATGAAAGTAAAACCAACCGTAAACCTTGACGTTATTGATGTAATGAGCCATTCATGGGTTGGTTTATTT
Organism: Flavobacterium sp. SH_e; assembly: GCF_025717045.1. GTDB lineage: Bacteria > Bacteroidota > Bacteroidia > Flavobacteriales > Flavobacteriaceae > Flavobacterium. The sequence continues at coordinate 27,678 of NZ_JAOVZN010000001.1, read as the reverse complement.
ATGGGAGCAGATATGCAGTCTATCTTAGGCGGTTATGAAGATCCTCGTATTGCTAAATATTGGAATACGGCAGAAATTACACCTGGTCAGTACGCGTCTATTAGAAATGGAGTTACCTATCCTACAGGTACTACTTATGCGAAATTTTCACAAACAGGACCTAGAACTAAAACTGGTGAAGTTACTTGGATGACTACTGCGGAGGTTTATTTCTTAAGAGCAGAAGGTGCTTTAAGAGGTTGGAACATGGGTGGAACTGGTAAAGAATTGTATGAAGCAGGTATTGCGGCATCTTTTGAAGAAAATGGTGTTAATGGAGCATCTGCTTACGCGGCAGACAATACTAAAAAACCTCTTGATTATGTAGATCCGTTATTTCCAGCAAATAATACTCCTGCAGTTTCTAAAGTTACAGTTGCATGGGGAACTACTAATGAAGAGAACCTTGAAAAAATTATTACTCAGAAATGGATTGCTACATACCCTGATGGACAAGAGGCTTGGTCTGAGTATAGAAGAACAGGTTATCCAAAATTATTCAGAATTGCAAACAATAGAAGTGGAGGCCTAATTACTACAGAATTTGGAGTAAGAAGATTACCATTTGCACAATCTGAAGTTGCAAATAACCCTAGTGGGGTTGAGTCTGGAGTTGCAGCATTAGGAGGGTTAGATAACGGAGGCACTAGACTTTGGTGGGATGTTAATAAAGCAAACTTCTAAGAGAAAAAACAACGATATTAAGTTTGGTTAGTAGTATGGTATAGATTGCGAAAGTGGTCTATACCATTCTTAAAATCAAAATGGTAATTACTACAAAAAAAGAAAAGAAATGAAAAGTGCTTTAGAAATAAAACCTGATATCAGTTACAAAAGCGCGGGAAAATTTGAAGAAACTCGATTTGAAAAAATTCATAATGAGATCTTCAAAAGTTCTATTGAAGCCTCTGTAATTGTAGCACAGGAAATTGCGCAGCTAATTAGATCTAAGCAGGAAAAAAATAAAGCTTGTGTTTTAGGTTTGGCAACAGGTTCTTCTCCGATAAAAGTTTATGAGGAACTAGTGAGAATGTACAGAGAAGAAGGACTAAGTTTTAGCAATGTAATCACTTTTAATTTGGATGAATATTATCCGATGACTAAAGAGAACAATCAGAGCTATCATTATTTCATGCATGAACATCTTTTTAATCATATTGATATCAAACCTGAAAATATTAATATTCCAGACGGTACAATAGCAATTGATGAAATAAATCAATACTGTATCGATTATGAAATGAATATTAAAAATGCAGGAGGACTTGATTTTCAATTATTAGGAATTGGCCGTACAGGACACGTTGGTTTTAACGAACCAGGTTCTCACATCAATTCTGGAACTCGAATTATTACATTAGATCACATTACAAGAGTCGATGCTTCATCTGCTTTTAATGGTATTGATAATGTGCCGAAACGCGCCATAACAATGGGAGTTTCAACTATTATGAGATCAAAACGTATTGTTTTGATGGCTTGGGGACAAAATAAAGCAGATATCATTAAAAGAACTATTCAAGGTGATATCAGTTCAGAAATACCAGCTACATTTTTACAAAATCATCCAAATGCAACTTTCGTTTTAGATCAGTCAGCTGCTACCGAATTAACTCGTTTTAAAACTCCTTGGTTAGTTGGAGAATGTCTTTGGACGCCTGAAATGAAAAGTAAGGCGATTGTTTGGCTCTGCCAAAAAACAAAACAATCAATTTTAAAATTGACAGACCGTGATTACAACAACAACGGAATGTCAGATCTTTTGGCTCAAGAAGGTTCTGCTTACGATATGAACATCAATATGTTTAATATTTTACAGCATACTATTACTGGATGGCCAGGAGGAAAACCAAACACAGATGATTCTCATCGTCCAGAAAGGGCAAATCCGGCAAAAAAGAGAGTAATTCTTTTTAGTCCACATCCAGATGACGATGTTATTTCTATGGGAGGAACATTTTCAAAATTAATCAAACAAGGACACGATGTTCATGTGGTGTACCAGACTTCGGGAAATATCGCTGTTTCAGATGATGAAGCATTAAAATTTGCAGAAGTGGCAAGTGATTTTGTTGGAAATGAAAAAGCTGATATCAATTTCAAATCGGTTATCGAATTTTTAAACAATAAATCAGAAAACCAAATTGATTCTTTGGAAGTTCGAAAATTAAAAGGATTGATTAGAAGAAGAGAATCTTACGGAGCAACTAGATATATTGGTTTGAAAGATGAAAACACACACTTTTTAGATCTTCCTTTTTATGAAACAGGACAAGTTAAAAAGAATCCGTTAGGACCAGAAGATATTGCTATTGTAAAAAATATTATTGCAAAAATAAAACCACATCAAGTTTTTGCTGCTGGAGATCTTGCAGATCCACATGGAACACATGAAGTTTGCTTGAATGCCATTTTTGCAGCACTAAAAGAACTTAAACCAGAACCTTACATGAAGGACTGTTGGTTATGGCTTTATAGAGGAGCTTGGCACGAATGGGATATTCATGAAATTGATATGGCAGTTCCGTTGAGTCCTTCAGAGGTTTTATTAAAACGTCATGCCATTTTACATCACCAATCTCAAAAAGATAGAGTAATGTTTCAAGGTAATGATTCTCGAGAATTTTGGGTTAGAGCAGAGGATCGAAACAAGAATACAGCCATCTTATATGATGAATTAGGTTTGGCAGAATATGAAGCAATTGAAGCCTTTAAACGTTTTGATTACTAAGTGTTTATGATTTGTTTTTGAATGAATCAAATGACAAAATTCAGTTGATTACTGATAAAAGTGAGGTAATGCAGAAGTCATTCTGAATTTTGTCTTTTTTTATATAAATTGGGATACTTATTAAAAACTATCCAACCAAAAAAAAGAAAAATGAAATATTTATTTGTACTATTATTTGCAGGTATATCGGCAGGTGCTCAAGTCCAAAAAGAGCAATTGAATCTTATGCCTTGGCCTCAGAATGTTGTTATTAATGAAGGTAATTTTAATTTAACTAAAAATTTTAAAGTAAACATTACAGGTAATCCCAATCCAAGAATATTTGGTGGAGTAACTCGTTTTTTGCGCCGTTTAGATGGTAGAACAGGTATATTTTTTGAGCAAGGTTTTATAACCAAATTAAATGAAGTTCCAAATGCAGAATTACAAATCAATTGTACTAAAAGTGGTAAAATTGGTTTGTATGAAGATGAAAGTTATCATTTAGATATTACTTCAGGCAAAATCACTTTAAATGCATCAAGTGATTTAGGTGCTTTACATGGTTTGGAGACATTACTGCAAATGCTTCAAAACAACTCAACTTCTTTTTATTTTCCAACTTCAAAAATTTCAGATTTTCCAAGATTCACTTGGAGAGGTTTAATGGTTGATGCTTCCAGACATTTTCAGCCAATTGACGTAATCAAAAGAAATATTGATGCATTGGCAGCAATGAAAATGAATGTTTTTCACTGGCATTTGGTTGATGATCAAGGCTGGAGAATCGAAATGAAAAAACATCCAAAGTTTACAGAATTGGCTTCGGATGGAATGTATTACACACAAGAGGAAATTAAAAATATCGTAAAATATGCTGATGAGCGCGGTATTTTAATTGTTCCTGAAATAGATGTTCCTGGTCACGGATCTGCAATTTTAACAGCTTATCCAGAAATTGGAAGTAAAGTAATTACACTGAATGGTGGAACATCCGAAAAAAATATTCAAGGTACAGCAATCGCTACCTATGGAGTTGAAAGAAATGCTGGAATTTTTACTCCAACATTAGATCCTTCAAATCCTAAAACATACCAATTATTAAGTGAAGTTTTTGATGAGGTTTGCCCATTATTTCCTGGTGCCTATTTCCATATTGGAGGGGATGAAAACGAAGGAAAAGATTGGGATGCAAATCCAAAAATTCAAGAATTCAAAAAGAAACATAATTTAAGGACCAATCATGAATTGCAAACTTATTTCACGATGCAATTGGCACCAATGTTAAAGAAACATGGAAAACAATTAATGGGTTGGGAAGAAATTTTGACCAAAGATTTGTCTAAAGAAGCCATTGTGCATTCTTGGAGAGGTCCAAATGAAGGAATGGCGGCAGGACAATCTTTAGTAGATGCAGTTAAAAAAGGATACAAAACAGTTTTATCAAACGGCTACTATATTGATTTGATGTATCCAATTGCAAGTCATTACCTAAATGATCCGATGCCAAAAGGAGCGAACTTGACAAGCGATGAAAAAGCAAGAATTTTGGGTGGCGAAGCGACAATGTGGACAGAATTAGTTACACCTGCAACAATAGATTCAAGAATTTGGCCAAGAACAGCTGCAATTGCTGAAAGACTATGGTCAGCAGAAGATATAGTTGATGTTGAAAATATGCGTAAACGTTTAGAGACTGTTTCTTTTAGATTAGAAGAATTAGGTATTACGCACATTCGCAACAAAGATGTGATTTTAAGAAATATAGCAAACAATCAAAGTATTCAATCGCTAGAAGAATTTTCTAAAGTAAGCGAACCATTAAAAGGATATACTCGTAACAAAGGAGGAACAGAGTACCAAATGTATTCTCCATTTACATTGTTTGCAGATGCTTGCGGGCCAGATGCGAAAGACGCTTTAGCATTTGATGCTGCAGTAACTCAATATTTAGCTAATAAATCAGCAGATAATAAATCCAGAGTAGCTTCATTTTTCAATAAGTGGATTACTGTTCATAAAGATTTAACTGCACTAAGTGCAAATGCACCATTAGTACAGCCAATATTACCATTATCTAAAAAACTAAATGATGCTTCTCAAGAATTATTATTGGTTTTAGATAATAAATCGACTTTAAAATCAGAAGATCTAAAAAAATTGATAGATCAATGTAATACAAAAGATCATGCAGATGTTGAACTATCTGTTTATGAGAGTTTAAAAAAATTACTTTAAGGTTTGGTTTGAATTAGTATTTAGTACGTTTTTAAGACTGCTAATGTTTTTTTAGAGAGTTAATTACTTCTGCCATGATTCTATGGCAGGGGTAATTATAATGTTGAGATCTCTTTTTAAATAGTACTATATCAAGTATAATAAATAATAAATAACGATAAAAAATAACCAATAACGGAGTATTAACCTTTAAAAAACCAAATAAAGAGAATAGAATAAAACATGACAAAAAAGAGTATAGATTGATGAGTAGTCCCAAATTTATCATTTGTATTTGACATTAATTTTTTTTTAAAATTATAAATAAATATCAATCACTACTATTGGCTAATGATTATGTATGAATCGGTAATAGTAATATTTATCTATAGAATTTAATTTGAGTTTATTTCCAATCGACGGCGGGCTTCCAATCTGCAGTTGAGCGAAACCCAGAAGTTTTTATACTTCTGTGGCCCAATTACTTATTTTCTATTAACTAATATTTATTAATTATGAAACATTATTACAGATTGCTCTTTTTGTTACTGTTTCCCTTACTTGCGTTGGCACAACCGGCCCACGGAAAAAAAGTAGTAGGGTATTATGCGCAATGGTCTATTTATGCTCGGGATTTCAATGTTCCGAAAATTGATGGAAGTAAAATAACGCATTTGAATTATTCTTTTTATGGGACAACTTATGATCCTGCCCATCCAGAGAATACAAAGTTAAAATGTTTGGACACCTATGCTGATTTTGAGCATATGGAAGGAGGCATTCCCTGGGATGCGCCAGTAAAAGGAAACTTTTATGATTTAATGAAATTAAAAGAAAAGTATCCTCATTTAAAAATTTTAATTTCTGTTGGAGGTTGGACAAAAGGACAAGATCTTTCTCCAATTGCTGCAAGTCCTGTAGCAAGAGCGGCTTTAGCAGCAGATATGGCAAACTTTATTACTACATATCCATTTATAGACGGTTTCGACATCGATTGGGAATATCCTCTTTCGGGCGGAACTGACGGTACTGAAATAGTAAATGGTTCGCCTGTTCCTCCACAAAAATATAGTCCTGACGATAATAAAAATTTAGTGCTTTTATTGAAAGCGATGCGTCAGGCAATGCCAAATAAACTGGTTACAATTGCTGCTGGAAACAATGTTAGAAATGTTTCTAAACAGTATTTAGGGCCAAACAACAGAGCACAATACGGAATGACAGAAGATATTTCGACTTATTGTGACTATATCACTTATTTCGGATACGATTTTGGCGGTAACTGGTACGATAAAACTTGTTACAACGCACCTTTATATGCAAGCGGAAACCCTAATGACCCGTTGTATGGCGCAACGCAATCAGAATCATTAGACGAATTAACAAATCAATATTTGAATGTGATTGGTTTTCCTGCGAATAAATTAATTATGGGATTGCCTTTTTACGGAAAAAAATTCGATAACGTTGCTGCAAATTCAACAAACGGATTATTTGTTTCAGCACCAAGATATGTTGTTCCTGGATGTACAAATCCGCAAAACCCAACAGGAACATGGGATGGTTCTGGAGCTTGTGAAAAATCTGGAAGTATCGAAATCTGTGATTTAGTTGGAAATCCAGTTACCAATTCACACGCTTATTTAGATCCAAATACTATGCAGGTTACTGCAAGTGCAGCTTCAGCAGGCTGGGTGAGATATTGGGATAACACAACAAAAGTTCCTTATTTATATAATGCTACTTCAAAAGAATTTATTTCTTATGAAGATAAACAGTCAATGGATTTAAAAGTTCAATATATAAAATCTAGAAACTTGGCTGGAGGTATGATTTGGGAATTATCTCAAGATACAAGAGGCTCAATTCCGAATTCATTATTAAACCAAGTTGATACTTCTTTTGGAAGCGTTGTTCCGGGAACAGTTAGTATTTCAGGTTCTGTAAAAAACGGATCAGCTTTGGTTACCAATGTTACGGTTGAATTGCGAAATGCAAGCAATGCCGTAATTCAAACAGTAGTTTCTGCTACAGGAAACTTTGCTTTCAATAATTTAACTTCAGGACAAAACTATTCTCTTACAGCAGTAAAAGCGAGTTATACATTTGTTCCAGTATCGTTAACAAATGTTACAACTAATCAGACAGCAATTGTAATCAATGGAACTCAGCCAACGTACACTGTAAGCGGAACAGTTCTTGACGGAACAACAGGAGTTTCTGGTGTAACAATTTCGGCAGTTTCTGGAAGCACAACATTAACAGCGGTTTCAAATGCAAGCGGAGTTTACAGCGTTGCAGGTTTAACAGCGGGATTAAACTTTACAGTTTCAGCTGCAAAATCTGGATTTTCTTATACACCAGCTTCAACTGTTTACAATGCAATTGATGCCAATAAAACGTTGAATTTCACGCAGGGCGCGGCAGTTGCAAATTATACTGTAAGCGGAACAGTTCTTAACGGAACAACTCCAGTTTCTGGTGTAACAGTTACAGCATCTTCTACAGCAGGAAATGTTTCTGCAACAACTAATTCTAGCGGAGCTTATTCGCTAACTTTAGCTTCTGGCGGAAATTATACTGTTATTGCAGCTTTAACAGGACAAACATTTACTCCAGCTTCAACAGTTTATTCTAATTTGAATGCTAATAAAACGTTGAATTTTACTCAAGATGTCGCAACAACTACAAGTAAAATCAGCGGAACAGTTAAAAACGGAACAACTCCAGTAGCAGGTGCAAAAGTAGAATTGGTTTTACCTTGGACAGATAATAATCACAACTGGAAAAGTGTTTTGGCAACAACAGATGCACAAGGAAAATACAGTTTTGATAATTCAGTTATAGACGGTTATACACAAGCTTTAAGTTTAAAACTAAACTCATGGCAAAATGGGGAAGTAGCTTATTATCCAAATAATTTAGCAAACTTCGCAATTCCTACAACTCCAACTGTTTATAATTTTAATACAAGTTCAACGGCTAAAGCAGCATTGGCAGCAGCTACAAACTTAATCAGTGGAACAGTTAAAAACGGAACAACTCCAGTTTCTGGTGCAAAAGTAGAAATCGTTTTACCTTGGACAGATAATACACATAACTGGAAAAGTGTTTTAGCAACAACAGACGCATCAGGAAATTACACTTTTGATAATTCAGTTGTAGCGGGTTATAACCAAATTTTAAGTTTAAAATTAAATTCATGGGAAAATGGTGAAGTGACTTATTATCCAAATAACTTAGCCAACTTCGCAGTTCCAACAACTCCAACGGTTTATGATTTTAATAGACAAGCGGTGGTTGCTACTAAGCCAGTGGTTACGATTACAGCACCAACGGCTACAGCGATTGCTATAAATTTAGGATCAGCAATTAATTTTGTTGCAAGTGTTGGATTAAGTGCTACAGATGCCACTACAATATCATCTGTCGTATTTAGTTTAGACGGACAAACCATAAGTGCGACCAATTCTTCTGGAACTTATACAGCGAGTTGGATACCAGCGGCAAATCAGTTTTCGCAAAGTCATACATTAACGGTTACGGCTACTGCATCAAACGGAACAACAGATTCAAAAACATATAGTTTTACATTAACTTGTTCAGGTGCAAACTGTCCAAATTCATTACCAACAATTACTTGGAATTCACCATCGAATACTACTGTATATCAAAGTTCTTTTCAAGCTGTGCCAATTTCAGTTACAGCGGTTGATAGCGACGGAACGGTTTCAGGTGTTACTATTACCATAAATGGCGGAACATTTAATATGACGGCAGGTACAAATAATACTTATACGTATAATTTTACGCCAACTGCTTATCAGGATTATCCAATTGTAATCAAAGCAACGGATAATAAAGCTGCTGTGACTACTTTAAACAATACTATTAAAATTGCTACAATAAGTGGTAATAGATTCATACCGCTTCCATCTAAAATTATTTTAGGGTATGCGCATTCGTGGGAAAATACTTCTGCGCCATTCTTATATTTTTCTCAAATAAAAGGAAGTAAATTTAATGTAGTGGATTATTCTTTCGTAGAAACCGTTAATCGCGATGGTTATACGCCAATACTAACTACAAATGACGCTAGATATTTGACCAATGGCGTTTTTGATAAGCAATTATTGAAAAATGATATCAAAACTTTAAGAGATAGTGGTGTTCCAGTTATTGTTTCTATTGGAGGTCAAAATGGTCATGTTGTTTTAGAAAACGTAACTCAGAAAAATATTTTCGTTAATGGTTTGAAAGCTATTATTGACGAATACCAATTTGATGGAGTTGATATTGATTTTGAAGGTGGATCTATGAATTTTAGCGCTGGAGGTTTAAGAGATATTTCTTATGCGGGTATTTCTGCTTATCCGAGATTGAAAAACGTAGTTGATGCATTTAAAGAATTAAAAGCATACTATGGCCCTGGATTCTTGTTAACTGCAGCTCCAGAAACACAATATGTACAAGGTGGATATACTACTTACACAGATACTTTCGGTTCGTTCTTGCCAATCATTCAAAACTTGCGTAACGAATTGGATTTGTTAGCAGTGCAATTGTATAACACAGGAGGAGAAAACGGATTAGACGGCCAGTATTATGGTACAGCTAAGAAAGCAAACATGGTTACTGCCTTGACTGATATGATCATAAAAGGATATAACATTGCTTCAACAGGAATGCATTTTGATGGTTTGCCAGCTTCAAAAGTTCTTATTGCATTACCAGCTTGTCCGAGTGCGGCAGGTAGTGGTTATTTAACTCCGACAGAAGGAATTAATGCTATGGATTATTTAAGAAACGGAACCAATTTCTCTGGAAGAACATACACTATGCAGCCAGGCGGACCATATCCTTCTTTAAGAGGTTTAATGACTTGGTCTGTAAACTGGGATGCCTCTTCTTGCGGTAATTCGTCTGAATTGTCTAAAGCGTACGCGGCTTATTTTGCATCGCAAGGCACAGCAAAAACATTGGCTGTAGGAGATATAACGGCTGAAAGCAATACAACTGTGGCTTATTTTAGAAACAATACTTTATCAGTATCTAACGAAACAGAAGAGATTGCTCAGGTTGATGTATTCAATACAATAGGACAGAATGTTACAAGCCATAGAAATATTCAAAACAATAAAGAAGTATTGCTTAATAGCCCAAGTTTTGCTAGTAAACAGATTTTTGTTGTAATAGTAACAGATAAATCAGGTCACAAAAAGTCATTGAAAGTAATGAACTTTTTGAACTAATATAAAATGATTGAAAACTTAGAAATAGAAAATTGGGATGGTTAAAATTGAGTTTGGTTATTTATGTTTTAATCTATTTTTATTTCGAACAAATGCTGTGAACTGAGGTAATTTGTTATTTGGTTTTTGCCTCAGGTAGCGCATTATGAACCCGACAATTTTATTGTCGGGTTTTTTTTGTATTAAAGTAAACACAATTTTGTCATCTCGACGAAGGAGAGATCACACTAGCGAATGGACAAAGATTGGAAATTTTCTTTGCGGACTTTTTTGTGTGATCTCTCCTTCGTCGAGATGACAAATACAAAATTTAAACTTTGTGTTCTTTGCGAAAACCCTTTGCGTTCTTTGCGGTTAAAAATTGTACTTTTGACCCCAGAATTATTGCATAAAACTTCATGAAGAAATCATTCACTATTTTAATCGTATTTTTAATTTTTGTTACTTCTTTCAGTCAAAACAAATTCGGAAAAGCAGAAGTAGATCCTGTTCAAATTCAGAAATCATATACAGACTGGTCTGCTTATCAAAGTAAAAACATTATGCTTTCCAGAGATTTTACAGCTTTGGATTTTTCTTCAAAAGAAATCTCAAAAGAATCTTTTTTGGATCAATTAGCAAACGGAAATTTCATACCAATTCGATTAAAATCTGAAGCTGATATTTACGTTTATAAACTCTTCAAAATACTGCCAAAAACAGATACAAGCATAAAAGCGACAATCAATCAAATTGGATTTGATGCTTATAAAAATTATAAAATGGAAGGAACAGCATTTCCGCAATTTTCATTTAAAGATTTAGACGGAAATTTGGTAACCAACGAATCCATGAAAGGGAAAATTATCGTGATAAAATGCTGGTACATTCACTGCACGCCGTGCATCAGAGAATTTCCTCAAGTCAACAAACTAGTTGAAGAATATAAAGACAGAAAAGATATCGTTTTTATGAGTTTAGCCGAAGATTCAGCAGAACAATTAAAAACATTCTTAGCCAGAAAACCACTTTCATATTCTGTAATTCCAGATATGAAAGAATATATGAATAATGCTTTGCAGTTGAATTCATTTCCAACACATTTTATTTTAAACAAAGAAGGAATGATTGCAAAAGTGCTTCCTAATTTTGAGAGTCTTGAAGTGGCTTTGGCGAAAGAAAGTAAAATGTAGTTTTTTTAACCATATAAGCTCATGTAAGAGATTATAAGTTTTTTTTCTTATAGCAGAAATTATAAGTTTAGTTTTAAATGAACTTATATCACTTATATGGTTTTATTTTCTATGTAAAGTTCCTTCTCTGCGCTTTTGCGACTCTGCGAGAACCCATCATCAGCATAAATAACTTTGAACCTTTGCGCCTTTGCAACTCTGAACCTTTTTCCGTACTTTTGCACCAAATTAATTAAAAAGACATTCATGTTAACAGTCAATAATTTATCAGTTCAGTTTGGTAAAAGAATTTTATTCGACGAAGTAAATACTACGTTTACTCACGGAAATATTTACGGCGTTATTGGAGCAAATGGTGCAGGAAAATCTACTTTCTTAAAAGTTATTTCGGGCGATATCGACCCAACTTCTGGACACATTCATTTAGAGCCGGGAAAACGTATGTCGGTTTTAAACCAGAACCACAACATGTTCGACGAACATACTGTTTTGGAAACCGTTTTAATGGGAAATAAAGTTCTGTACGCTGTTAAAAAAGAAATGGATGAACTTTATTTAGATTATAATGATGCTAATGCAGACAGAATAGGGGAATTACAAGTTCAGTTTGAAGAAATGAACGGATGGAACGCCGATTCTGATGCAGCTGCGATGTTATCTAACTTAGGAATCACAGAAGCAGATCATTATACTTTAATGGCAGATATGGAAGGAAAAATGAAAGTACGTGTGCTTTTGGCGCAGGCACTTTTTGGAAATCCTGACTTGCTGATTATGGATGAGCCTACCAACGATTTGGATTTCGAGACAATCGCTTGGTTAGAAAACTTCTTGGCAAACTACGAAAACACTGTAATCGTTGTATCTCACGACCGTCACTTTTTGGATGCGGTTTGTACGCATATTTCTGATATTGATTTCGGAAAAATCAATCACTACTCAGGAAACTATACGTTCTGGTACGAGTCTAGCCAATTAGCGGCAAAACAGCGTGCACAGCAAAACAAAAAAGCAGAAGAGAAGAAACAAGAGTTGGAAGAATTTATTCGTCGTTTTAGTGCAAACGTGGCGAAATCGAAACAAGCAACTTCTCGTAAAAAAATGATTTCGAAATTAAATATTTCTGAAATTAAACCTTCTAGTCGTCGTTACCCAGCGATTATTTTCGATCAGGATCGTGAAGCGGGAGATCAGATTTTAAATGTAGAAAACTTAGCAGCTTCTGTAGACGGAGAAGTTTTATTTAAAGATATTAACTTGAATATGGCGAAAGGCGATAAAATCGTTCTTTTCTCTAAAGATTCACGTGCTACAACTGCTTTCTACGAAATCTTAAACGGAGAACAAAAAGCAGACGCAGGAACTTTTGATTGGGGAATTACAACCAATCAAGCGTATTTGCCAGCTGAAAACCATAAATATTTTGAAAACGATTTGACTTTGGTTGACTGGTTACGTCAGTACGCAAAAACAGAAGAAGAGCGTGATGAGGTATTCATTAGAGGTTTCCTTGGTAAAATGATTTTCTCTGGAGAAGAAGCTCTTAAAACTTCTAGAGTTTTATCTGGAGGAGAAAAAGTACGTTGTATGTTGTCTAGAATGATGATGGAGCGTGCTAACGTTTTAATGCTAGATGAGCCAACAAACCACTTAGATTTGGAGTCTATTACAGCTTTCAACAACTCATTGAAAAACTTTAAAGGTTCTGTAATTTTCACAACGCATGACCACGAGTTCGCGCAAACAGTTGGTAACAGAATCGTAGAGTTGACGCCAAACGGAGTTATCGACCGTTACATGACATTTGACGAATATCTTGATGATGAAAAAATTCAAGAACAAAGAAAAAAGATGTACAATCTTTAATCTTTAAATTCCAATATATTAAAATCCCAAATTCCAAATTAAAATTGGAGTTTGGGATTTTCTATTCTATATCTTTCAAGCATAGTTTGTCATTTCGACCGAAGGGAGAAATCTTCGCAAGTAGCTCGACAAAGATTGGACTTTGTTTTAAATGATAAAAAAATCCCAAACTCCAAGTTTTAAATTGGAATTTGGGATCTTTTATTTGTTTATTTTGCTACTATTTGCTACCGAACATTTTAGCGAAAATCCAGATAATAATCGCAATGATAAAGATTACGATAAAAATTCCGAATCCCATTCCGGCTTTAAAAATGTCTCCAATAACTTCACAGCTTGAAAATGAAAACAGTATAACAAATACCATTAACAATCTTAGTATTTTATTTTGCATGATTCTGATGTTTTAAATTGATACTTAAAATTACTTCAGGAATAGGCAAAATGTGTTATAGAATTTTTTGGAAATGTTTTAGGATTTGGATTTAGAATGTTTTTCGTTTAAAATTTTAATGAAGGTATTGCGGTCAAAATTTTTTAGAAATCCAGACTTTTCACCTTTGTCTAATTCTTTAATTAGTTTTTTGATTTTGATTAATTTCTGGTTTGACATTTGATTGTTTATTTTCTTCTACTAATTTATTGTATTCATTCATAAAATCTTCATCAGGTATAATTTGATCAATTATTGGCTGAATTGTTTTCGTAAAACTTTCTAATTCTTTTTCTCTTTTTGCTTTGTCAGATTGTAAAAAGCTTCTTATCATTTCTATGGCACCAACTCTTTTTAAGTCTTGTGATTGTTTGTTTGATATCATTTTTAAAGTAACTCTTAGCCAGATGCTTAGTTGCCAGCATAGGAGATCAAAACAAGATTCATAAATGGCTTCATCGTTTTTATCTAACTGTGAAATGTCGTCTGACATTTTTTTTAAAAAGTTATTTTTCTTATCTGGTATTAATTCAAAACATTTTATAAAGCTGTCAACATAAGCTACATGGGCGAATTTGTTTCTTATTTCTGCAAATATTTGAAAATCTGAAGAAATTTCCTTAGGAATGAATTTTAAATCTACTAATAAATTTATTTTAGAAGTAAAACTTAAAGCCATGTTTTTATTTCCAAATGATATAGATTTATCTTTCTCAATTTCTAATAATAAAGAAAGTAATTGAGATATTGATTCTTCAAATCCTACTGCTGTTTCTATAACCTTTGCTCTAGTAGTTTCCATTTTTTTTCTTTCTTAATATTTTTATTTAAAATTCAATCTCTTTTTTTCTTTTTTCTTTGAGTTTTTCAAGATTGGCTTTTCTTTCGTGTTTGTAATCAAACTCTTCATCTATTTTCATAACGAATTTAGATTTATTAAAATAATAATCATCTTTTCTCGGTTCTAAATAATCTCCCACAACATATTGAGGCATAGAATTAAATAATAAAACCGTTATGTATGAAAAGGTTTTTCCAAGTTCGTCATTTAGTATTTTATATTCTTCAAGAGTTAATTTTCCTAATTCCGTTCGGTCTTGTGCAATTTGTATTTTTTCTTTTAACTGATCAGGTGAGGTGTGAACATATTTACAAAGATTTCCGTACATACGTCTGACTTCTAAAGAAAATTCATCAATTAGATTTTGATCATTTTGAAAGAAGGGATATTTTAGTTTTTTTATTATTGTAATTCCAGGATCTTTTAGTAAATCTTGAAAGTTTTTGATTTGAATTTCAAAATCTAAGTTGCTATTTTGTTGGTTGATATATGCTGCTTTTATTGCTAGCTCAATAATAAAACGGCATTCTCTTCTACATTGATTTCTATATCCATTTTTCATTAAAATTTCAATAGCTGATAATGTTTCAATAAATTCATCACTTACTCTTAGAAAGAAATTATCTTTGAAATCAAGAGGACCTCTTTGGTAGTTGAAAATTGAAAAAATGATGCTATCAGAGAAAGAGTTGCAAATTTTGTTATGACGATCTATTTCTAATTGTATTTCGTTATTCATGTAAAATTTAAAATGATGGATTAATCTTTTAAATTATATTTTAGATTTCTCCAGTTATTTTCTTTTGCTAAAATATGTCTTTAAATTAAAGAACAAAACAAGAAAAGTAAGATTTTGTTTAGAAATAAAAAAATGTCTAGATTGATTTCTAAATTATTCAAAAAATATTTCCAACCCCAACACCCCAACAAATAAAATCAGATTCCGTATATTTGCGCAACCAAACATTACAATCACTTATGAGTCAAAAAGTATTACTTAATTCGAAAGAAGTTACTATCATACTCCATCGTTTGGCTTGTCAGTTAATCGAAAAACATCTTGATTTCTCTGAAACTATTTTAGTTGGAATTCAGCCGAGAGGTGTTTTTTTAGCTGAACGTTTAAAACAAATATTAGAAAACGAATACAAGGTTCCTGAAATCTCTTTAGGATATCTGGACATCACTTTTTTTAGAGATGATTTCCGTCGTACTGATAAACCGCTTGAAGCCAATAAAACCCAAATCAATTTTATAGTCGAAGACAAAAAAGTCATTTTTATTGATGACGTTTTGTTTACTGGAAGAAGCATTCGTTCGGCGCTAACAGCCATTCAATCTTTTGGAAGACCTTCAGAAATTGAATTGTTAGTTTTAATAGACAGACGTTTCAGCCGTCATTTACCAATTCAACCCGATTATAGAGGCCGTCAGGTAGATGCTATTAATGGTGAAAAAGTAATTGTAAGCTGGAAAGAAAATGATGGTGAAGATGTTGTTCACCTAGTGACGAATTAAATTTGGTTAATCGTGTAATCGGTTAATTGTTTAATCGATTTATTTCGATTAAATAATTTAACAAATTTTAAAATTAGTTGAACCGTTAAATCGCAAAGCAGACGATTAAACAATTAAACAAATAAACGGTTAAACATTAAAAAAACGATTAAACAATTCAACGATTAAACATATAAACACACACAATGAAAGAATTAAGCGTAGATCATTTATTAGGAATCAAATATATCAACGAGAATGATATTAACCTGATTTTTGAAACGGCAGATCATTTTAAAGAAGTCATTAATAGACCAATTAAAAAAGTTCCTTCATTACGAGATATTACCATTGCCAATATTTTCTTCGAAAACAGTACCAGAACCAAACTCTCTTTCGAATTAGCGCAGAAACGTTTATCTGCTGATGTGATCAGTTTTTCTGCAGCTCAGTCATCGGTTAAAAAAGGAGAAACCTTGATTGATACTGTAAACAATATCCTTTCGATGAAAGTAGATATGGTTGTAATGCGCCACTCTAATCCCGGAGCGGCTTATTTTTTATCTAAAAATGTCAAAGCAAGCATCGTAAACGCAGGAGACGGAGCACATGAGCATCCAACTCAAGCTTTATTGGACAGTTATTCTATCAGAGAAAAATTGGGTGATGTTGCTGGAAAAAAAGTAGTTATTGTAGGCGATATTCTGCACTCGCGTGTAGCGCTTTCAAATATATATGCTTTGCAGATGCAAGGCGCAGAAGTAAAAGTTTGCGGACCAAAAACGTTGATTCCGAGATATATTGAATCGCTTGGAGTTACGGTTGAACCAAATTTGCGAAAAGCTTTAGAATGGTGCGACGTTGCGAATATGCTTCGTGTACAAAACGAACGTATGGATGTGAATTTCTTCCCATCGACACGTGAGTACGCACAGCAATACGGAGTTGATAAACCATTATTAGATTCTCTTGGAAAAGAAATCGTAATCATGCACCCAGGACCAATTAATAGAGGAGTAGAAATTACTTCTGAAGTGGCCGATTCTGATCATTCGGTTATTTTGAATCAGGTGGAGAATGGGGTTGCGATTAGAATGGCGGTTATTTATTTATTGGCTTCTAAAATTCAATAGTTTTGTTTCAAGTTTAATGTTTCAAGTTATTGTTGGACATGATATTTTTTTACCGCAAAGCACGCTAAGTTTTATAACAAGCGAAACTTAATAAATATGTAAAGTTCGCAAAGCTTTGTGTAGATTTAGCTTTGCGAACTTTGCAGGTTCTAGAAGTAACTGATAAAAAAACTTAGCGTGCTTTGCGTTAAAATCAAACTTTAAGTAAAGAACCTGAAACCTGAAACTTGAAACAACAAAAAAAACTTAGTAAATTAGCATAAACAAATATAAGCCCCATAAAATTATAAAATGAAAGTAGATCAAAAAGGACATACCGTTACTATTAAAGATACTCAAGGAGATGTAAACGCTTTCTTGGAAAAAGTAACGCAACAGTTTAAAACCTTTGAAAAACAAAATGTCATAATCGATTTATCAGCAGATACTACGATTACAGAAAAAGATTTAAAAGCTTTTTTACCGCTTTCTAAGCTTCAGAAAAAAGCAAAAAAATCGTTTGTAATTGTTGCAACAGACCTTGATTTTAATGCTATTTCAGATAAATTAGCAGTCGTTCCTTCACTTTTGGAAGCACATGATATTATCGAAATGGAAGAAATCGAAAGAGATTTAGGATTCTAAAATTGATTTAATTGTTTATTCGTTTAACCGTTTAATAGATTTGATGTAATTTTAGACGATTAAACGATTTACCAAATAAACGAATAAACAATAAATTGAAATTAACTATACTTGGCTGTTACGCCGCAACTCCGAGAACACTTACTAATCCGACTTCGCAGGTTCTAGAAATTAAAAATCGACTGTTTTTGATTGATTGCGGAGAAGGTACTCAAGTTCAGCTTCGAAAGAATAAGATTAAATTCTCAAAAATCAATCACATTTTTATTTCCCATCTTCATGGTGATCATTTGTACGGATTAATTGGAACGATTTCTACTTTTTCTCTTTTAGGAAGGACAACCGATTTGCATGTTTATGGCCCAAAAGGAATTAAGGAATTGATTTTACTTCAATTGAAATTGACTGAATCTTGGACAACTTATTCTTTGTTTTTTCACGAATTAGAATCAAAAGAAAGCGAAGTTGTTTTTGAAGATAAAAAGGTGATTGTAAAAACGATTCCGTTAAAGCATCGTGTTTATACAAATGGTTTTCTGTTTCAGGAAAAACCAGACGAAAGAAAACTTGATGTTGAAGCAGTCCAACGTTATAACATTCATGTGGCTTATTACCAAAAAATAAAAAACGGAAGTGATATTACGCTTGACGACGGAACTGTTGTTGAAAACCAAAAACTTACTTTTGATCCTCCGCCAACAAAAAGTTATGCATTCTGTTCTGATACGGTTTACAACGAAGAAGTAATTCCAATTATTCAGAATGTGGATGTTTTATACCATGAATCTACCTTTTTAGAGTCGGAAGCGAGATTGGCTGAAAAAACATTGCATTCGACTGCAAAAGAAGCTGCAAATATTGCTTTAAAAGCGAATGTGAAACAATTAATCTTGGGACATTATTCAACACGTTATGATGGAATAGAGCCATTTAAGAAAGAGGCAGAAACTGTGTTTCCAAATGTGCTTTTAGGAGATGATGGCGTAAGTTTTGAATTATAATTTAAAAGGTTCTGAGATGCTGAGGTTCTAAGTTTTTTTATAATTAAAACTTTAAATCTGAAACAAAATAAACTTAAAACAAAAAAAGATGAGTGATTTAAGTAATTATAGAAGATCATACGAGAAAAGTGAATTGCTAGAAAATACTATTCCTGAAGACCCAATTAATCTTTTTAACCGATGGTTTCATGAAGTGGAAGATTTTGGCGGAAGCGGTGAAGTAAACGCAATGACTGTTTCTACGATTGGTTTGGACGGATTTCCGAAATCTCGTGTTGTTCTCTTAAAGAAATTCTCGGAAGAGGGATTTATATTTTATACCAATTATAATTCAGAAAAAGGAAAAGCAATAGAAGTGAATCCGCATGTTTGTTTGTCATTTTTTTGGCAGGAAATGGAACGTCAGGTAATTATTAAAGGAATTGCCCAGAAAACTTCTGAAATCATTTCAGATAATTATTTTGATTCACGTCCAGATGGAAGCAAGCTTGGCGCTATCGTTTCTAATCAAAGCGAGGTGATTCCATCAAGAGATTTTTTAGAAGAAAACCTAAAAAAACTCGAAACGGATTATGAAGGAAAATCTATTCCGAGACCTGAAAACTGGGGAGGATATATTGTCACACCGTTACAAGTTGAATTCTGGCAAGGAAGAGCAAATAGGCTTCATGACAGGATACGTTATACAGGCCAATCTGACTTTTCTTGGAAGATTGAGCGACTTTCTTCTTAGTTTTGTAAGATTTTTACAGTTATCAATAAAAATTAAGTGTATTTCATCGATTATTTTTGTAGTTTAGCGATGAATTGAATATGTTTGGTATAGAAAAAACAGACGATATTTATTCAACAATAAATTTAAAGGATTTGCCCCAACATTTACTTTAAACTCGCTAAAATGCTGATGATTATGAAAAAGATTAAGCGCATCATGTTGTTCATTGCGATTCTCATCGCAATGAACTCATGTTCTGCCGATACAGCTGAAGGAAACGCGGATACTACTACAAAAATTATCGTTTCTAATTATACGTACAACGATACGGAACTCCAAACGATGAAGCTTATAAACGAACACCGAGCTAGTGTTGGTTTAAATGCTTTGGAGAGAATCAATCATATATCTTATAAATGTGAAGAACATAATGAGTATATGATTGCGAATAATGTTGTGAATCATAATGATTTTGTCGAAAGATCTCAAAATATTACTAATGTTTTAGGAGCTAAAAAAGTTGGTGAGAACGTTGCCTACAACTATAAAACTCCTGAAGCGGCTTTGAGAGCCTGGCTTGATAGTCCAGGCCACAAAGAAAATATCGAGGGCGATTTTACGCACTTCGGAATATCTGTTACTACAGATGCTGCTACAGGCAAAAAATATTACACTAATATTTTTGCTAAAATTTAAACGTATATTGAACAGGTTGGTTTTTTAGAAGCCGTTGCAATTCATAGAATTGCAACGGCTTTTTAATTAGAAAAAAAGCCATCCGAGTTGGACAGCTTTTTCTAGGTTGGTTATGTTAGTAAATCAATTACAGTGCAGTGATTATGAATTCGCTTCGTCTATTTGCTTGATGTTCTTCTTCTGTACATTGAACTCCATCAGAACATTTATTGACTAATTGGGTTTCGCCATAACCTTTTCCAGTTAAACGGTTGGCAGAAATACCATTTTTAATAAGCCATTGAATAGTTGATTTTGCTCTTCTGTTAGACAATGCTTCATTGTATTGATGTGAAGCTCTACTATCTGTATGCGAACGAATATCTAGTTTCATAGTTGGATTGTCGTTTAAAACCACTAATATTTTTTCTAAATCTAAAGCAGCTTCAGGTCTTATGTTAGATTTATCCAAATCAAAATAAATCATTTTAATTCCGAAACAAACACCTAAATCATCGCCAACAGTGACTTTACAGGTTGCTTTTTCTAATGCAATTGGCAAATCGGTCTTACCGCTAGATTTTGGAATTGTAATACTTACTTCTTTGGTTGTATATTCTGGTTTTTCGGCTCTTACATAATAGCTTTTTCCGCATTCAACAGAGAAGCTGTATTTTCCTGATGCATCTGCAATTACTGAGTTTTTAAGCGACATTTCACTGTCGTATAAAGTCACTTTTGTACCAGGTAAAGTTATTCCGGTTTCTGCATCAGTTATAATTCCTTCCAGTTCTTGAATGCATCTTAGTTTTCTTGTTTCTAAGAATTTATAAATATCATCAGAACCTTGACCTCCATCTTTGTTAGAGGTAAAATATCCTCTTCTGGAAACAGGATCGATGATGTAAGCAAAATCATCTTTTGGTGAATTTACATCTGCTCCAACATTTTGAATATCGGAAAACTTACCATCGTTATCAATACCAGCAACAAAAACATCTAAACCTCCTAGTCCTGGATGTCCATCTGATGAAAAATAGATTTCATTTTCGCTGGTTACATAAGGAAAGGTTTCTTTTCCTTCAGTATTGATCGTATTTCCTAGATTTTCAGGTGTTCCATATCCGCCATTCGAATTAATACTTACTTTGTATAAATCAGATTGTCCGAAAGATCCTGGCATATCTGAAGCAAAATATAATGTTTTTTCGTCTGGACTTAATGAAGGATGTGCTGTACTATAATTATCACTGTTGAAAGGTAGTTCTGCAATGTTAGTCCATTTATTATCGCTGCCTAATTCTGCTTTGTAGATTTTGATTAAAGTAATTTTATTATCATCTTTTCCTTTTTTACCATTTATGAAATTGTTTCTCGTAAAGTAAACCGTTTTTCCATCTTTCGTAAAAACAGGAGATGCTTCATGGAATTTTGTATTAATAGCAGATTTAAACTTGTTCACTTTTGTGGTGCTTCCTGTTTCTGGATCAAGATCAGCATTGTATATATTTGTAAAATATTCTCCAGTCCATTTGTGTTTGCGCTGTGAAAAATTTCCTGTATCCCTCGCAGACGCAAAATAAAGTTTATTGTTATATACAAATGATCCGTAATCCGAATATTTGCTATTTACGCCAGCATCTTCTATTTTATATCTTCCAGAATTTGCTTTAATCTGATTCATGTAATTTACATCATTTTTATAAAGCTTACCTCTATTATCATTTTTTGATTTAGCATAAAAATCATCCAAAAACTTATTGGCTTTGCTGGTTTCGCCAATCGATTTTAATGATTGTGCATATCGAAAATAATATTCTGGTTCAACGGTTGTCGTGTTCATTGCAAATAATTCACCATACCATTTTGCCGCTCCTGCAAAATCAGAATTGAAGTAGTAAGAGTTTCCCAGCTTTTTGAACATATCTTCAGATTTGTAACCTTTATTAGCAACTTTTTCGTAGGTTTTTATGGCATCAACATAAGCGTAATTGTTATATTTCTTATCTCCAGAATTTACTTTTGACTGTTGTGCATAACTGCTAAATGAAAAAGCACTTATTATTGAAAGGAAAAGAAGTGTATAGTTTTTCATAATACTTTTTTTTAGAAGAAACGAGGAGTTGTCATTTTACCATTGTTTGTGAAGAATTCATAGCGCAGAAAGATTTCGTGCGAGCCAGAATTGTAGTTTTTCAAATTGGTTGTTTCATTGTCATATCCATAACCAATATATAGTCCGTCAGTAATCTGAAATCCTGCCATTGCACTTATTGCAGCATCCCATCGGTAAGCAACACCCAAGGTTAATTTTTCAAAGAATAAAAAGTTTGCAGAAACGTCTACTTGAAGTGGAGCTCCTTCAACCATTTTAGTTAAAACAGCTGGTTTAAATTTTAGTTCTTGCGAAAATTGGAAAACATAACCTCCCATTAAATAATAATTGATTTTGTCTTTGTAAATGGCAACATCATTATCATCATAACGATTGGTTTGGATGAAGTTAGGAACTGATAAGCCGATATAGGCTTTATCAGAATGCCAGTAAACTCCAGCGCCAACATTAGGTGAAAAGTCATTATCTAAGTTTTGAAATTGTGGATCTCCAGCAGTTTCAGGATTTAATTTAGTTACATCCAGATTGAATATATCTGCAGTACCTTTTATTCCAAAAGAAAGTTTCCATGTTTCTGAAGTTGGAATTGTATAGGAAAGGTCTACAGAAAATTGATTTTCTGTTGTAGGACCAATTTTATCATTAACTAAAGATACTCCAAGTCCAACATTGCTATTGTTTATTGGTGTATTAATAGAAATAGCATTAGTTTTAGGAGCACCATCTAATCCTATCCATTGATCACGATGTAAAGCAAAAACGCTTAAAACACCACGAGAACCAGCATAAGCAGGATTTATGTTTATTGTGTTGTACATATATTGTGTGAACTGTGCATCTTGCTGCGCACGTGCTGAATATGTAACCAACAGAATGACGAAGAAAAATAATTTTGTTCTCATAGTAGATTTTTATTATTTTAATAATTACTATTGATTTTTAAGACATTGAAAATCAATGTGTTGATTTATTCAAAGTTAACTAAAATTCTTAACAATTTTTGAATAACCCACTGTAAAATACTACTTTACAATGGGTTATGGTTTCTGTTATTTGGATAGATATAGATATCCATCTAATTTGTTATCTTGAAGATTGTTGTTTCCATCTAGAGACTTATAGTTTATGATGTAAAAATAAGTTCCTGTTGGTAGTCCATCAGATTGTTTAACAGTTGTTCTTCCTCTTGAAATTCCGTCGAAAGCATTCGTTGTATTATTATAGTTTGTAGTTTCAAAAACTAATATTCCCCAACGATTATATATTTCAACAGTATTACCTGGGTAACAAGTTAAATCATCAATATTGTCAATTTTGAATACATCATTTATTTGGTCGCCATTTGGAGAGAATGAATTATGTACTAATACTTTTCCACATGGTAAAACTCTACAATCATCATTTACTTCCATGTTCAGTGCAATTGTTCTTGGACAATTTTCATCGGCTATTAAATATTCAAAAGCATAATTTCCAAGTGCTAGACCAAACGGATTAAGAACATTTCCTTGAAGAGCATTAGTATTACTTTTATCAATCCAAGTTCCTGTATTTGGACTTCCTTCTGGAAGTAAACTGGTTAAATTGATCAGAGTTGAATCATCAGTACATGCTGTGCTTGTAATTTCAGTGACACCGTTTGGAACTACAGTAATTGTAATTGTTGCAGTATCACAGTTTTCAGCGTTTAGCTTATCGCAGATTCTGTAACTGTAAGTATAAGTGCCAGCAGGTGTCGAGCTTGAAACGTTTACATTTCCAGAACCATCAATCGTGATGTTAGGATCTGTTTTAGAATTATTGCCTTCAACAAGAAGTGTGAAGTTTACTAGCTCTAACGTCGCAGGATTTGTTCGTACTAGATCATTTGTTAATACATTACCAACTAATCCGAATGAATTACATCCAATATTACTGAAGCTGTCATCGTTTGCGACTATCGTTGCTGGTGTAGCTGGTGCAGTTACAATTACTGTAACGATAGCAGTATCACAGTTTCCAAAATCAGCATTTTCACAAATTTGGTAAGTCAATGTATATGTGCCAGCTGGTGTGTTTGGCGGAATATTTATTGATCCGTCAGGGTTTATCACCAATGTGCCAGTAGGATCAGGTGTTACGATAGTTAATGTAACGTCATTTATGTTTACTGTAGATCCGTTTAATGTATCATTAGTTAAAACATTTATGATGTTAGTGGCTCCAGGAACTCCATTTATAGGACCAGCGCTGTCATCATTTGCAACAATTGCGAATGTTGGTCTGGCAGTACAATATGGATCTGCAGGTGGATAATTAACTGTGATAGTCTGGCTTGGATTTAAAGATATTGTCAAATTAGCTGTCGGACGTAATTTCTCGAATCCATCAGCACCTTCAATCCATTTATTGTTTTCAAAAATCCAACCTGGCCAGTCAATTCCTTTTCCATTTTCATCAACAATAGCTCCAGGCCACAATACACGACCACTTAATGGAAGATCAGTCATTGTTGTTATTACATTATTATCGTTGTCTGCCCAAGCAATGGTCACACCATCTACAGGAGTGAAGTTTGTTGGTGTTACTACATAATCAATGTATGGAACATCATTTACACATATTGCTGTTGCTGTAACAGTCATAACAGGAGCCTCAATTGTAATTGTAACGGTTGCCGTATCACAATTATCTGTTTGATCTGCTTCGCAAATTTGATATACCATTGTTAATGTACCTACTGGTGCATTTGGTAATACATCTACAGATCCATCAGGATTTAATTGTAAAAATTCATTTGGTGTTACTGTTGTTATAATAACATCTGATGCAGTTACAGGATTTCCTTCTAAGGTGTCGTTTGTTAATACATTTAATACATTAGTTGTTGTATGATTTACTCCTACAATAGGACCTCCGTTGTCATCATTAGCAACAATGTCTCTGTACTCTTTACAGCTTACACCGAAGTCAGCATTTAAGTGAACTAAATCCTCTGGCGTTACATTAACAATATAACCGCTTTCTGTTGTTGTTTTACAAACTGTATGCAATTGTGTTTTGCTTGTTTTACCAGCAATGTTTTTAGCAGATACTGAAGGAAGTACTTTTACTAAACCAGTAAAACCTAAGTTTGCAGCCACATTATCGAAATTAGCATCTCTTACTAACTTAATAGCATATTGCCCATACGGATTTGCTGTATTTGGACGATCTCTCCAGAATCCTTCGATACCAACGATAACTTCTTCGTGATATCCATTTGGTCCGTCAATAATAACATTGGCGTTAAGTGCATTTCCGAAACCTCCTGCATTTAATTCTCCATTGTTTTGAGGTCCAGTGTAGCTTCCATCTCCGTTAAGATCTATCCATTCCCATTGGCTGTAATCAACAGCTCCATTAGCGTCTGGAATATTTTTGGTAACAGCACCATCATTGTTTGCATCGTACCATTCATCTTGGATTCCATTACTATTTGTATCATACCAAACATAATCACCAAGAACAGGAAGTTTTGATGCTCCATATTCGAAGTTATGAGTTTGGAAAACACAATCTTCAAGAGTAGTAAAGAACAAGCTAGAATCGACAGGATACAATTGATATGCACTATTTAAATTAGCATCTTGAACCTGTACCAAATAACTTCCGGCTGGCATTCCAACGAAATTGTACATTCCGTCTGCACCAGTAATACGCATTTGTATTGGTCCTGTAGTTGTTCCTTGAGGAATTAAAGTAACAGGTACATTTGCAATTGGAGTATTTGTATCTACATTAATAATTTGTCCAGAAATTTTTATAGTGTAAGTAGGCTGTGAGATTACAACTGTAGCTGTAGCCGAACAAATTTGATTTTCGCCATTTAATTGTGCAGTAGCAGTAAGTGTATAAGTTCCTGCAGGTAAATTGGTGTTGCCTACAATCTCATTTCTTTCATTTGTAATTACCACAGTTGACCCTGGACTATTGGTTACAATGATTGCACCATCTGTACCTCCAAAACAGCTTACATTTGTAGCAATTCCGCTTACAGAAACTTTATTTTCAACTGTAAAAGTTTGTACTAATTCAGTTTTATTTCCAGCACAATCTGTTAAAGTGTAAGTTCTTGTTAAGATATATGGTGTTCCATCGCAGCCACTTCCTCCATTATTTGTGTCTGTAATAGAAATATTTACTGTCGGACTGCAATTATCAGCAGCGTCTGTAATATCTGCTGGAGTTCCGGTAGGAATCAAATCAATACTTGCCAAATTAGTTACATCAGCAGGAGCAGTTCCTGTTGGAGCAGTTTTATCTCTTACTGTAATAACTTGAGTATGGGTAGCTGTGTTTCCTCCACAATCACTGGTTCTCCATGTACGAGTCAATGTATAGTTAGAATCGCATCCTTCTTGTTCATTAGATTTTACTTCTGAGAATACGATTGGCAAATCTCCATTGCAATTATCAGAAGCATTCATTTCTGCTGGTTGAGGAACTGCATCACACGATACCTCAATATCTAAAGGTAGATCACCAGTAAAGCTTGGCGCAGCAGTATCCTGAATAGTGATCACCTGAGTGAAAGTGTCAGAAGTGTTTCCGCAGTCATCTTTCACAGTCCATGTGTTGGTGTAGGTTCCAGCATTTGCGCATCCTTCAGAAGCCGTAAACTGTCCGCTTACTTTTATAATATTTGAAACATCGGCATCGCACAAGTCAGAAGCAGATGGGAATAAAGCCTGAGCATTTGCAAGTCCTGAAGCATCGCTGCATTCTAAAGTCACGTTCAATGAACCCGCAGCAGTAGTCCAAGTTGGGGCAGCAGTATCCTGAATAGTGATTATTTGAGTGAAAGTGTCGGAAGTGTTTCCGCAGTCGTCTTTTACAGTCCAAGTGTTGGTGTAGGTTCCAGCATTTGCGCATCCTTCAGAAGCGGTAAACTGTCCGCTTGCTTTTACGATATTTGAAACATCGGCATCGCATAGGTCAGAAGCAGATGGGAACATTGCCTGAGCATTTGCAAGCCCTGAAGCATCGCTGCATTCCAAAGTCACGTTCAATGAACCCGCAGCAGTTGTCCAGCTTGGCGCAGCAGTATCCTGAATAGTGATCACCTGAGTGAAAGTGTCAGAAGTGTTTCCGCAGTCGTCTTTTACAGTCCATGTGTTGGTGTAGGTTCCAGCATTTGAGCATCCTTCAGAAGCCGTAAACTGTCCGCTTACTTTTATAATATTTGAAACATCGGCATCGCATAGGTCAGAAGCAGATGGGAACATTGCCTGAGCATTTGCAAGCCCTGAAGCATCGCTGCATTCCAAAGTCACGTTCAATGAACCCGCAGCGGTTGTCCAGCTTGGGGCAGCAGTATCCTGAATAGTGATCACCTGAGTGAAAGTGTCAGAAGTGTTTCCGCAGTC